>NZ_UIHB01000001.1 GCF_900476395.1 Xanthomonas euroxanthea | reverse complement strand
CTACCCCGCCCTGCCGGACTAAGAGCGCTGCAGCACTACCGTGCCGCCGTCAGGCGGGCGCGGCCGGTGCGCGGAACCGGCATCACGTCGGTTCCTCCGCGCCATCCGCACCATCTGACAACGGCTCGCTATGTTTTGTCAGCCGCTGCAAGGCACACCGGCTGCGCTCGGCATCAAGCGAGCGCAGCCGCTGCCGCAGGTCGGTCGGTCCGTCCATGCATGCAGCGCGGCTCCGGGCCTCGGGCAGCCCCGTGCGTCTTGCATGCGCCAAGCGCCCTGCTGCGGATCGCGATGCGGCGGCCATCGGGCACCTGCCCACTCAATCGTTGAACCAGCGCGCAACACCACGCGCTTGTGCGTGTTACGCAACAGGTTGGCGACTTACGCAACAGGTTGGCGACGACGCATACGTATCCATGGCACCGTGCTTGCAACGCCGATGCCTTCGCACCGTCGCACTATCGGCAGCAACCACATGACGCGCGCACCCGGCCCCGCTAGGATCATGCCGACACTGTTTTCTGGACTGTCGATGCGGCCCCTGCTCACTGCTGTTCTCTTCTGCACGCTGCTGATCTGCGGGCAAGCGTCCGCCGTGCCGTTCTGGGGCGCGCGCCAGTCCAGCCCTGCGGAAACGGCGCCGGCCGACCTCAAGCCGGGCGAATGGATCTGGGGCGGCGTCAGCAAGGGCTGGGGGCCGATGGCGGTGATCGTCAGCCTCACCGAGCAACGCGCCTATGCGTATCGCAACGGCATCCTGATCGGCATTTCCACCATCAGCTCCGGCAAGCCCGGGCACGAGACACCGACCGGTGTGTTCACCATCCTGCAGAAGGACAAGGACCACCGCTCCAATCTCTACAACGCCGCGCCGATGCCGTATCAGCAACGCCTGACCTGGGACGGCGTGGCCCTGCACGCAGGCGGCCTGCCCGGGTATCCGGAATCGCATGGCTGCGTGCATCTGCCGTCGGAATTCGCGCGGCTGCTGTTCGACAACTCCAACATGGGCATGGTGGTGGTGGTTGCGCAGGCCGGCGTGGATGCCGACGCGGTGGTGCATCCACGCGCGCTCAGCCCGATCGACCCCACCACCGGCGCGCAGCGTGCGTTGCTGCCGCTGCCCAACGGCCAGACCTTTGCGTGGCAACCGGAACTGGCGCCCACCGGCCCGATCTCGATGCTGGTCAGCAGCAGCGATCAGCAGCTGGTGGTGTATCGCAACGGCGTGGAAATCGGACGCGCGCAGGTGGCATTGCGCGCACAGACCGGTGCCGCGCCGCTGGGCACGCAGGCGTTCATCGTCGGCCAGGGCTTCCTGCCTGGCGAGGTGCCTGGCCTGCCCGGTCAACGCATGCCCAACTGGATGCGCATCGGCATCCCCGGCAGCAATGCCGCGGCAGGACAGCCGCTGGATGCCGACACCATCGCCCGGCTGCAGGTACCGCCGGCATTCCTGGCAGGCCTGCTGCCGCTGTTGACGCCTGGCGTGGTGTTGGTCGCCACCGATCAACGCATCCTTCCCGAAACCACCGGCGGCAAGCTGCAGGTGCTGGATTCGGACCCGCCCGAGGCGCCCTGAGCGCAGGCTCCGCCGCGTTATCGCGCCGGCGAGTTGCAAGCAGCGCGTGAGGTTGCGCGCGCACATGCTTGCAGCCCAGCATCGGCAGGCACTCGTATGCGCTGGCAGTGCCGAGCGCTGGCCGCCCGCCCGGCGCTGTTGAGCGCGCGACCCGACGCGCGTTGCTGCGATTGTCAGCGCGACCTGCCTGGCAGATGATGCGGACATCCCTCATTGCCAAGGATGTGCGTGATGCGTTTACTCACTGCGGTTCTGCTCGGCAGCACGCTATTCGGTTACGCGTCCTCCACGGCAGCGGCCGAGCCGCTGCGCCCTGCCGCACCGAACGCCGAGTGCCTGGATGCGCGCAAGGTGACGGAACTGCATCAAGCCGATCCGCGCACGCTGGCGGTGGCCGAACAAGGCGGACGGCTGTTCCGCATCAGCCTGGCGCAGGACTGCCCGCAGCTGGCCGCACAAGCCGATGCCAGCCTGCTGGCGGCGCACGGCTGGGTCTGCAACGGTGCACCGGCATACGTGAGCTCGGGCCAGCAGCGTTGCGCGGTCAGCCAGATCGCCAGCTTGAGTGCGCGCGAGTACGCCAGCGCGGCGCGGCAACGCGACAGCATTATCCCGACCCTGGACGGGGTCAGCGTGCGCGAAGCGCGCCGGCGCAATTTCGCCGGCTCGTCCAGCTACTGCTTCAACCCCAGCATGCTGCGTTCGTGGTCGGAAGACGGCCAGGGCTGGTGGTGGAAGTGTCGCCTCGTCACCCCGGCACGCATCGCCACTACCGCGTCGAACTGATGGACAGCTGCCGCGAACTCAGCGGCGCGCCGCCGATTCGCTTCGTCTCCGGCATGGGCTTGAACGCGATCTGCGGCAATCCCGGCGACAAGGTCGATGTGCTCGACGAAATGGCACTTGCCGGCGCAGCTGCCGGATCCGGCCAGCAGGGCGACCTGAGCACCACCCGCGGCGGCCTGGCTGCGCGGATGCGCCAGAGTTGCATGGTCGCGGCGGTGTATCCGCGCGACTGAGCGTGCCGCAACGTAGGAGCGCGCTTGCGCGCGAGGGAGCGTTAGCGACGACGCCCCATCGCGCGCTAGCGCGCTCCTAACACACGCTACATGCGGCGCCCCCGCAACAGCCTCAGGCCTTGCGCAGGAAACAGGTCTTCAACACCAGCCCCTTGATCTTTTCCGAATTGCCTTCGATGTGCTCGGCATCGTCTTCGACCAGGCGGATGTTGCGGATCAGCGTGCCCTGCTTGAGCGGAATCGACGAACCCTTGACCTTCAGGTCCTTGATCACGGTCACCGTGTCGCCGGCCTGCAGCAGGTTGCCGTTGCTGTCGCGCACCACCGTCGTGGTCGCGGCGGATTCGCCGGCGCTCCATTCGAAGCCGCAGTCTGCGCAAATCCACAACGCGCCATCGGCATAGGTATTGTCCAGGCCACATTGCGGGCAGGCGGGAACGGGAGACATGCGATTCCTGAGAGTTGAAACGGGTGTGAATTGTAGCCTCCCTGCCGCGCGATCACGTCTCCGGCACGGCACCAGCGCGATAGTGCGGCGCTTGTCGAATGCCCTGCAGGTCGCGCGTGTCCAACCCATCGGTTCCCCAAGCCCCCGGCGCTGCGCCAGGACCCACCGAGCCCGCGGCTGGCGAACCGGGCGCGGAAAAAAAGACCGGCTCGCATCTGGTGGTCTACGTCGCGCTGGCCGGCAATCTTGCCATCGCGGTCGCAAAATTCATTGCCGCAGGGATTTCGGGCAGCTCGGCGATGCTCAGCGAAGGCGTGCACTCGCTGGTGGACACCGTCAACGAAGTCCTGCTGCTGTACGGCCTGCGCCGCGCAGCGCAGGCACCGACGCCGACCCATCCGTTCGGTTACGGGCGCGAGCTGTACTTCTGGAGTTTCATCGTTGCGCTGCTGGTGTTCGCGATGGGCGCAGGCGTGTCGCTGTACGAAGGCATCGTGCATCTGCGCAACCCCGAGCCGGCCAAGAGCCATCTGATCGCCTACATCGTGCTCGGCGTGTCGATCGTGTTCGAAGGCATTTCCTGGGTGGTGGCGCTGCGCGAGTTCCGCGCCAAGAAGGGCCGCATGGGGTATTTCCAGGCATTCCGGCAGAGCAAGGACCCCAGCACGTTCACCGTGCTGCTGGAAGACAGCGCCGCCTTGATCGGCTTGTTCATGGCGGTACTGGGCTTGGCCGGCGCGCAATTGCTGGACATGCCCGAGCTCGATGGCATCGCCTCGATCGGCATCGCCTGCGTGCTGGCCTTCACCGCATTCCTGTTGGCGCGCGAAACCAAGGGCCTGCTGATCGGCGAACCCGCGCACGCGCACGTCACCGAATCGCTGCTGCGCATTGCCGCCAGCGATCCGGACGTGCGTGCCGCCAATGGCGTGTTGACCATGCAGATGGGCCCGAACCAGGTGGTCGCCGCCCTGAGCGCCGAGTTCGAGGACAGCCGCACCACCCCGCAGATCGAGGCCTGCGTCGGGCGCATCGAAGCGGCCGCCAAGCGCCAGCACCCCGAACTCACCGCGCTGTTCATCAAGCCGCAGACACCGGAAACCTGGCACGCGCGGCGTGTCCAGATGGAACAGGGTGCCGAGAAGGAATAGCGCGCTGCAGGCCGTGAATTGCGCGCGATGCGATCCGCTGCGATACGGCCAACCGCTGCGCAGTGTTGCGCACGGCGCTGCTGACATTCGAGCACCGATGCAGCGCCAGGAATGGGCCGCATCGCAGAGCTGACATCGTCACCACCAAGCTGATCCTCGCCATAACCGCCGCCGCGGCTGCAGTTGCATCGCCCGGGGCGATTGCCTACGGTAGGCGGGCACCAACTCCTGGCGTCGTGAGTCAGCCGACGCATCCCACTCGATCATCAGCATGGAGGTTTCCGATGGAAATCAGCCAGGGTCGCGTTGCGACCATTCATTACACCCTTTCCGACGACAGCGGACAGGTCCTGGACCGTTCGACGCCAGACACACCCTTGAGCTATCTGCACGGCGCCGGCAACATCGTGCCCGGCCTGGAACAGGCGCTGGACGGCAAGCGCAGCGGCGAGACGCTCACTGCCGACGTGGTGCCCGAACAAGGCTACGGGCCGCGCCACGCGCAGCTGATCCAGCAGGTGCCGCGCGCGGCATTCCCGACCGATGTCGAGGTCGTGCCGGGCGTGCAGTTCGAGGCGCGCACGCAGCAGGGCCCGGTGCTGGTCACCGTCACCGAGGTCGGCCCGGAACAGGTCACCGTCGACGGCAACCATCCGCTGGCCGGGCAGACCCTGCACTTTGCGGTCGAAGTCGTCGACGTGCGCGAAGCCACCACCGAGGAACTGAACGAAGGCCAGGTCGCCAGCGTCGCTGCCTGACCCTGCGTGCCGCGTGCCGGCGGGCATGCGGCACGTCGCTTGCTGCGACGTCCGAACGCAGGGCGATGGGCGTCGCCGGCGGCAGAAGTAGTAAAGTGCGCGGCCCGCTTACAGGCCCGTCCGCATGAAACTCGGCATCGACTTCGGTACCAGCAACTCCGCCGCTGCGGCGATCGTCGATGGCCAGGTAGTGCCGGTGCGCTTCGGCGAGGCCTTGCAGTTCCGCACCACGGTGTATTTCCCCGACACGATGCGCGACCCGGACGATTTCAGCCTGACCCCGGCGCTGGAATACGAGGTCGAACGGCTGATCGACTCCGGCCGTCGCGACGCGGCCGCGGCCGGCCGCACCTCCAGCACCGAGAGCCTGCGCCGCGACGCGATCCGCATCGTGCGCCGCCAATGGATGGAAGAGCAGGTGCGCGAGCCGCGCAGCTCCGCCGCCCTGCTGCAGAACGCGGTCTACGGCGACGAAGCGCTGGATGCGTACTTCCTGGAAGGCGAAGGCAGCCTGGTGCAGAGCCCCAAATCGATGCTGGGCTACAACCTGCATCCGCGCGCGCGCCAGACCATCACCGGCATCGCCACGCATGTGCTGGAGCACATCCGGCTCACCGCCTCGCGCCAGTTCGACATCAATATCCGCAGCGCCACGCTGGGCCGCCCGGTGCAGTTCCGCAGTTCCATCGGCGAGGCCGGCAACGCGCAGGCGCTGGAAATCCTGCAGACCGCCGCGATCGCCGCCGGCTTCGACCAGGTGGATTTCCTCGAAGAACCCGCAGCGGCCGCGATGCACTACCACGTCAGTCACGACAGCCGCCACGACACCGTGGTGGTGGACATCGGCGGCGGCACCACCGACATCGCCCATGCCAGCGTCGGCGGCAGCACCGCGCCGCAGGTCCACCGTGCCTGGGGCATCGCGCGCGGCGGTACCGACATCGATCTGGCGCTCAGTCTGGCCGCCTACATGCCGCTGTTCGGCCGCGGCATCACCCGCGTGCCCACCCACCACTACGTCGAAGCGGCGATGGTGCAGGACATGACCCGCCAGCGCGAATTCCGCCTGCACAAGTACCAGGACGTCCCCGCCCCGTTCGACAAGCGCCTGCAGGCACTGCAGGACACCGGCAACACCGCGCGCCTGTACCGCGGCGTGGAAGCCTGCAAGATCGCACTCAGCGAGCGCGACCGGCATCAGGCCGCACTGGACTTCATCGAACGCGGGCTGGACGTGGAGGTGCAGGCCAGCGCGCTGGTTGCGTCTGCTTCCAACTATCTGGGCGAACTGGAAGGCTTGCTCGCACAGGTTCGTGCCGACCTGGCTGCGCCGCCCGCGACACTGTTCCTGACCGGCGGCATGTCGCGCGCCGGCTATATCCGCGACACGGTGGCAGCCGTGTTCCCGGAATCGCGCCTGGTGCAGGGCGACCCGTCCTTTGGCGTGGTGCAGGGCCTGGCCTGGGCAGCGGCCGCCGGGGCCCGCCCGTCGGGCGGTTAAGGCAACCTGCGCTCGCATCCCTTATAATGCACGGTTGCTGCATGATGCTTAGCCGTCTTGTCAGCAAGGCACGCTTGCCGTGCCACCGCGATTGCGCACCGAACGCGACCGCACCTCTCGACACCGCTTCCGCGCGCGCCACCCTAGCCGCACGCGGTGTCATTGCACTTCCCCGCTACAGGAGGCCACATGGCACGTCCCGCGACCAAGCAGAAATCCCAGCCCAGCATCGCTCGCAGCGAAGGCAAGTCGCAGCCGCTCAGTCGTGAGCGCATCGCTGCCGACATCGCCGCGTTCCGCAAGACCGGCGGCCGGATCGAAGTGCTCACCACCAACTTCGGCCCTGCGCGTAACGACGGCGACAAGATCGCTTAAGCGTTACCCGCAATCGAAAAGCGTTGAACCGACGTGCCACCGCAAGGTGGCACGTTCGTTTCCGGCCCTGGGCGTTGCGGGCGTCCGGCATCGTCATCGATGCGCCCCCGACCAACATGCGATGCCGGCCCAGTGGCGCCATCGCCGGTCCCCAGCGGCAACGCCGCGGCGACATGCGCGATCCCGCAAGCCATCGCAGCAACCATGAGTGCGTCCTGCCGTCGCCACCGCTGCGCGCACATTCACCCCGCGCACCGGCCGCGCAACGACGGCCCCGTTACAATGAGGGTTCTCCACGAACCTGCACGATGTGATGTCCGCGTCCGACGCTTTGCCCACGATGATCCGTAGCCTGCTGCCGCACTGGAACCCGCAGTGGCTGACCGTCGCCGTAGTGACGGTGCAGATCGTGTTGATCCTCGGCGTTGCCGCATTGGTTCGGCTGCTGCTGCGGCAAGTGCTGCGACGCCTGTGTACGCGCTACAGCCTGCCGGCGGAAATGATGATCGGCATCCGTCGCGTGGGCAGCTTCGTCATTTCCGTCACTGCGGTGCTGACGGTACTGAACGTGCTGGGCGTCTCCAGCGGCACCTTGTGGACGGCGTTCACCGGATTTGCGGCAGTTGGTGCAGTGGCGTTCTTCGCGGCATGGAGCGTGCTGTCCAATATCTTCTGCACCTTCCTGATCATCACCACGCGCCCGTTCCGCCTGCACGACCATATCGAACTGCTGGAAGGCGGCGACAAGCCCGGCCTGAAGGGCCGGGTGATCGACATCAACGTGATTTACACGACCCTGGAAGAAACCGGCGACCACGCCGGTAGCGTGCTGCAGGTGCCCAACAGCCTGTTCTTCCAGCGCACCACGCGGCGCTGGCGCGAGACCAGCCACTTCAACCCCAACTGAGCGTAGGCGCCAGCAGTGCCCGATAACACCTGGCCGGCAGCTCCCAGATGCGCGGTCGGCGCATCAGCTGCCGCGGCGTACCAGCGGCAAGGGCCGTCCGTAGCACCGGCCGCGCCCGCTTTTGCGCCTAGCCCAGTCGTCGGTTGGCCGCGCTGGAACGCCCCCCATGGCAATCAACGCAGCTGGCTGTCCTTGCTGCCACGACGGTTGTAGCCGCCTTGCGCGGCCTGCTCCTGGTCATGCGCCTGCTGACAATTCACGCATAAATGCACCCCCGGCACCGCCTTGCGGCGTGCCTCGGGAATGGGGGCATCGCATTCTTCGCAATGCGTCAGGCTCGGGCCTTGCGGCAGCTGGCTCCGCGCGCGCTTGATCGCATCCTCGACGGTCGCATCGATCTGGTCCTGCACCGCCCCATCACCTGCCCATCCGGTCGCCATGATCGCCTCGGCTTGTCTGCTCAGAACTGGAATATGGGCATGCGCACGGGCAAATCCAAGCCACACGTGCACAGTGCGCTCAAATCAGGTGCTTTAGCATCCGCTCATCCGCACTCTTCGAGGAAGTCGCAATGGAACAACCCGTCCACCCGTTCTCCGAACTATTTTCCCAGTTGGGCCTGCCATCGGACGAAGTCAGCATTCGCGGCTTCATCGATGAACACTCCCCGCTGCCGGGCGACATGCGTCTGGAAGAGGCGCCTTTCTGGACGCCGGCACAGGCACAGTTGTTGCGTGAAGAACGTCTCGACGATGCCGACTGGATCGTGACCATCGACCAACTCAATATTGCGCTGCATACCACTGCCGAGAACACCGGCGTCTGATCTGCGCACGCGGGCAGCGATCGCCCTGCGCTCGACCTCGCTCGCGGCCTCGCTGTCGTTATGTCGGTTCAGCAGATGGCAGGAACAAAAAAGGAGCGGCCAGTGGTCGCTCCTTCTGCTTTCCGGGTGATGCGGCCGGCACGCAAAGCGCACGCCGCAGCCACGCCCTGCGGGTCAGGTCACCTTCTTGGCGATCGTCATGCCGAGCACGAACAGCACGATGGCGATGATGATGCCGGCCCAGAACAGGAACTTGGCAATCCCCATCGCAGCGCCTGCCATGCCGCCAAATCCGAGCGCACCGGCAATCAGTCCGATGATGGCGAAAATAATGGCCCACTTGATCATGTTTGTTGTCTCCTCATCCGGCACGGTGCCGTGTTCAGTCGTGTGCTTGCGCGGTCGTGCCGCAAAACATGCGCTGCACGCTACGCATCCGGATGTGCCGCATTCGTGAATACGCCTGACACACGACGCCACATTCGCGCATGCACAGTCGCCAGCAGCACCCGCATCGGCGATCATGCGCACTTCGCAGCAATCGATTGGCATGGACACTCTTCGCTACCTCGCCGGTTACCCGCCCGCCGTGCTGGATCAGGTACGCGAGCTGATCGCGCAGGACAAACTCGCACTGGTGCTGGCACGCCGCTACCCGGATCGCCACACGATCCGCAGCGACCGGCAGCTGTACGACTACGTCAAGGCCATGAAGGAGCGCTACATGCGCTCCTCGCCCACCGTGCACAAGGCGCTCTACGACAACCATCTGCAGGTGGTGAAGCATGCGCTGGGCACGCACACGGCGATCTCGCGCGTCCACGGCACCCGCCTCAAGGCCAGCCGCGAGATCCGCATCGCCTCGGTCTTCCGCGACGCGCCCGAACCGTTCCTGCAGATGATCGTCGCCCACGAGCTGGCGCACCTGAAAGAAGCCGACCACAACAAGGCCTTCTACCAGCTGTGCAACCACATGCGCCCGGACTACCACCAACTGGAGTTCGACCTGCGCCTGTATCTGACCCAGCTGGCGCTGTCCACGGACGCCTGATCGCGCACCGGCAAGCGAAGGCAGCGCGGCCAGGTCGCCGCCCGTCCGTGGCGGCCGGTTGCCAGGCCGGCAAGCACCATCTGCACCGATCACCGGCACTGCTGCCCTCCACCTGGCCTCGGGCGGCATCCGCGCCCGCCCGAGGCCAGGCACGACAGGGGTGCCGGCCTCTCCTAGAATGCGGCCATGCAGGCACCGTCCCTCCAGCAGCTCACCGATGCCGCGCAGACCGCGCAACCTGCAGCAATGACGGCGTTGGCACATGCGTTGGTGCGCATGGGGCAGGCCGAGCAGGCGCTGGACTGGTACACGCGTAGTGCGGCCGCAGGCGATGCCAGCGCGCAGATCGAAGCCGGCCGCATGCTGGCCTACGGTGTCGGGTGCGAGGTGGACGTGGCCCAGGCGCTGACCCACTGGCAGCAGGCCGAACGCCAGGATGTGGCGGCAGCGCGCTATCTGTTGGCGACCCTGGCCGTCACCGAGAACCCTGTAGCGCTGGACGTGCAGGCGGCCTCTCGCCTACGGGCCGCAGCCGCTGCCGACCATCCGCCTGCGCTGCGCGCGCTGGCCATCCAGCACGGCCGGATCGATCACCCCGCGCAGCAACGCCGCTGCGTTACCTTGCTGGAGCGCGCCGCCGCAGCCGGCGATGCAGTGGCGGCCGCGCTGCTGGCCGAGCGCCTGCTGCGTGGCGAAGGTGTCCCGCCGCAGCCCGACGCCGCGGCCCAGCTGCTGCGGCAATTGCAACCGCTGGGCATTGCCGCGCCGCCTGCCGTGCGGATCACGCCACCGGATCCGGGCGGCGACGATCAGCGCATCGGTTTCGCTGCCCGACACATCGCCACGCGCCGCCATGACGCGCCCATGATCGAAGAAATCTCCGGCGTGCTGTCTGCCGACGAGTGCCGCTTGCTGATGTTGCTGGCGCGGCCGCACCTGCGCGCCTCCGAGGTGGTCGACCCCGACGATGCCAGCACACGCCGCGCGCCGATCCGCACCAGCCGCGGCGCCACGCTGGATCCGATCCTCGAAGACTTTGCCGCGCGTGCGGCGCAGGCGCGCGTGGCGGCCTGCGCGCAGCTGCCGTTGACCCATGCCGAAACGCTATCGGTGCTGTGCTACGCGCCGGGTGAGCAGTATCGTGCGCATCGCGACTACCTGCCGCCCGGCACGATCGCCGCCGACCGCCCCACTGCCGGCAATCGCCTGCGCACCGCCTGCGTCTACCTCAACGACGTCGACGCAGGTGGCGACACCGACTTCCCGGTCGCGGGCGTGCGCGTGCGTCCACGTGCCGGGTCGGTGGTGTGCTTTGACAATCTGCACGCCGATGGCCGCCCCGACCCCGACTCGCTGCACGCCGGCCTGCCGGTCAGCGCAGGGACGAAATGGCTGGGAACCCTGTGGTTTCGGCAGCGGCGCTATCGGCATTGGTGAACAGATTCATACACCAGCCCCCGCCGACGTGGTTTAAAATGTTGCAGCGCGACGTGATCGGACAGGGTCTGCAGACGTCGCGTTTTTGTTTCCCATTGCACGGGTTCCGGCCCGGCCTCAGGGAAGGCACATCACGCAGCCCCCGCGGAGCCTTCGATGCTTTTCGAAACCCTCGACACCACCGGCCACGAGCAGGTGATCTTCTGTCACAACCGCGACGCCGGCCTGAAAGCGATCATCGCCTTGCACAGCACCCGCCTCGGGCCTGCGCTGGGTGGCGTGCGCATGCGCCCCTACCCCAATAGCGAGGCGGCGCTCAACGATGCGCTGCGGCTCAGCCGCACCATGACCTACAAGAACGCGCTGGCCGGATTGAATGTGGGCGGCGGCAAGGCGGTGATCATCGGCGACCCCAGAAGCGACAAGAGCGAAGCGCTGTTTCGCGCGTTTGGCCGCTTTGTCGACACCCTGGGCGGACGCTACATCACCTCCGAGGACGTCGGCACCGACGTCAACGACATGGAACAGATCTATCTGGAGAGCGAGTACGTCACCGGCGTGCACCAGGTGCACCGCGGCTCCGGCGACCCGGCCCCGTTCACCGCCTACGGCGCGTTGCAGGCACTGATGGCCTCGCTCAATCGCAGGCTCGGCCACGAGGAAGTCGGCAAGGCCAGTATCGCGATCCAGGGCCTGGGCCATATCGGCATGGAGCTGGTGAAACTGCTCAAGGAACGCGGCGCCAAACTCTATGTGGCCGACCTGAATCCGGCGCTGGTGGACCGCGCGGTGGCCGAGTACGGCGCCGAAGCGGTGAGCATCGAGGAGATCTACCAGGTGCCGGCCGATGTGTTCGCACCGTGCGCGCTGGAAGGGGCGATCAACGAAGACACACTGCCGCGGCTGAAGGCCAAGATCATCTGTGGCACCGCCAACAACCAGCTTGCCAGTGCCGCCATCGGCGAAGAACTGCACAAGCGCGGCATCCTGTATGCGCCCGATTACGTGGTCAATGCCGGCGGCGTGATGAATGTGTCGCTGGAGATCGACGGCTACAACCGCGAACGCGCGATGCGCCTGATCCGCAGCATCTATCACAACCTGGAAAAGGTGTTCGACCTGTCCACCCGCTTGGGCGTCGCGCCGCAGCAGGCAGCCGACCAGATTGCCGAGGCGCGGATCGAGGCCATCAGCAAGCTCAAACTGCCGCTGGGCCGCACCGCACCGCGCTTTCTGCACAAGCTGCGCGGCGAGTGATCCACCTGCCCAGGCACGTTGCTGCCTGGACAGGTGCACCACCGATCACACACCAACGCTCACCCATGCAACGCGCCGATCAGAAATCGGCGCTGTAGCGCAGGCTCAGCGCGCGATCGTCACCGCGCCCGCCCACCCGCTGGTCATAGCCGAAGCGCAACTGGCTCTGCTGTCCCAACGGCGCGGCAGCGGTGATGCCGAACAGCCCACCCGAGCGCGCCGGCTGCATGCCGCGCAATGGCGCCCATGCATCCACGCCGATGAAGCTGGCATCGAGCATCAGACCTTCGCTGCTCAACGCCTGCTGCCATTCGGCATAACCGCCGAGCTGCACGCCGCGCCAGCGATAGGCCGAACGCACACCGGCCAGCACCTGGGTGCGCGAGGACGTGCTGGCATCGGCACGCAAGCCGAAGCCGTCGCCACCGCTTTCGCGGAATCCTTCGCTGCGCAGGCGCACGTAATCCACGCCCATGTAAGGCGTCAGGCTGGCGCGCGCGCCGCCCAGGCGATACCCGGTTTCCAGGTTGCCGCTGAGGTAATTGCCGCTGTAGTCGCTGAAGGCATTGCTGCGCTCTTCGCCCAGTTGCAGGCTGCGCTCGATCTGCCGGTTGACGTTGCCGAAACCCAGCTGGCCCAGCGTGTACGCCGCCCCCAGCGTGGTGCCCCAGTACAGCTGCCCCTGCACCTGCCGGTCGCGCCCGCGTGCACCGTCCAGATCGCCCAGGCTGCTGGAGCGCGTTTCGCCGAAGGCAAAACCGGTGACTGCGCCGGACGCCAGGCGCAGGTCGTTGCCCATCATCCACCCCGAAGTGGCGAATCCCGCGGTGGTCACCCCACCCTCGCCCGGCCCGCCGAGCGCGCGCTGCCAGACGCCCAGCAGGCGCGGCTGCTGCGATACCCCATCGAAATGCGCGGCCAACGCACGCCTGCCCAGATCGATGGTGTCGAAGGTCATCGCTGCCGACTCGGCATGCGCACGGCCGGACAGACTCCGCAGCGAATCGGCGGCAGCCCTGGCATCCGGTGACTGCTGCAAGGCCGCTGCGGCGCGGATAAAGCCGCTGCTGATGCCGCCAGTGCCCTGCAGCTGTTGCGCATCCACCTGCTGGAATGCCTGCTCGACACGGATTGCCGAATCCATCGCCGCCGTGCCGGTCATGCCCAGCGTGGCGGCAACGGCGGTGGCATTCAAACTGCGCAGGGCAAGGTAGGCCGTATTGCTGTCGTAGGTCAGCGAGGCATCCAGAAAGGTCACGGCCGCGCCGCGGCTGAGCGTATCGAAGGTGCCCTGCAGCCCGCTGCTGGCCTGCAACAGCGTGTAGGTGGTGTTGTCGACCACGTAATCGCGGCGACCGAGCACCTGCAGATCGCCGGCAATCGTCGCGGTCCCGATCACGTTCACCCGGTCGCCCACGTTCAGCGCCAGGCGACCGTCGCTGGCCTGGGTGTAGTTGCCTGCGATCGACAGCGTCGCACTGTTGACCTGCAACGTGCCGGCATTATCGACGCGTCCGCCGATCCTGCCTGCGCCGATCAACGCCGCACCATTGGCAATGCCCACGCGCGCACTCTGCAGGCTGGCCGTCTGCAAGGTGCCCTCCAGCACCTGGGTGTCGCCGTTGAACGTATTGGCGCCACTGCTCAACACCAGCGTGCCGGTGCCGCGTTTGGTCAGGCCACCTGTGCCACTGATGTCGTTGCCCCAGGTGGAACGCAAGGTGTTGACGGTGACATCCACCGTGCCCCAATCGAAGCGCGCCGGCCCCAGCACCGCCTTGCCGACATTGAGCAGGCCGTAGCCGAAGGTCGGGTCGACACCGGCCGCGCCCAGATCGGTCGCCGTTCCCAATAGCGTCTGCCGCACCAGGTCGTTGTTGAAGTACGGAAACGCCTGCCACACCAGCGCAGCCGCACCGGACACCAGCGGTGCGGCAAACGAGGTGCCGCTGCCATAGAAATAACGGAGATTGCTGGCGGTGGCATCGGGGTCGAGGAACATCGAGGTGCCCGGCGCCACCAGGCAATAGCGCATCGCCACGCCGCAGGCATTGGAATACGACGCCAGCTGCGTGGGATTGGCGGTATCCAGTGCGCCGACGACCAACCAGCCACGTTCCAGATCGGCGGCCGGCAGCGTGCCGTTCGGGCCCACCTGGCTGGGCAGCGCGGCGGTATCGGACGGTTGCGATCTGGATTCATTACCCGACGCGAACACCACCAGCCCATCGTTGCCGATGACGAACGGCCGGTATTCCTGCGCGATCTGGTTGGTGACGGCCGGGTCGTTCCAATACAGCCCGCCCCACGAGTTGTTCATGATGCGCACGCCTGCGCTGACCAGATCGGCATGCACCGGCGCCAGGCCAAGCGGACCATCGACCTGGTTGCCTTCGCCGCTGCCATCATCGTCCGGCGCTTCGTCGTTGATGATGCGGGCGGACACCAGGCCCGCGCCGCTGGCGATGCCGCCCGGCCACTGGCCCACTGCGCGCCCGGCTGCCAATTGCGCCACGACGGTGCCGTGGCCCACCACATCGCCTGCGGCGACATTGTTCGTGCGCGGATCCACATAGATGAAGCTGTCGCTGACCCGCCCCTGCAGGGCCGGATGATTGGTATTGATGCCGGTATCGATCACGCCGATGCGATATCCCGCACCTGTGAACCCCAATGCCTGCGCGGCGCGTGCGTTGGTCAGCGTCAAATGCGCATCGATTGCAGGCTCCGGCGTGGTCGGCGGTGCCACCACCGGCGGCGGCGGGGGCGGAGGCGGCGGTGAAGTCGGCGGCGGCGGGGGTGGTGGCGAGGTCGGTGGCGGTGCCGTCGGCGTGCTCGGCCGGATACCACCGCCCCCGCCACCGCCGCCACACGCGGTCAATGCCACGGCCAACGCCGAGGCCAGGACAGTCCTGGCGACGTCTCTCTTCTGCATTTGGATGTTCTCCCCGAACCCATTCCATGGATAGGGCCCAGTCCCGGGCCCGAACGCCGTCTTTATACTGCATCCTCACACCCCTGTCGCAGCTGAGTGCGTAGCGCATGGCGCCGCATCGGCACGTGCTGGCGCGAACCGGGCGTGAGGCAGATAATCGTTTCACTTTCAACGGTATCTCCTCATGTCCGACATCGTCATCGTTGCTGCCAAACGCACTGCCATCGGCTCGTTCCTTGGTCAATTCAACGGTGTGCCGGCGCCGACACTCGCCGCCGCCGCGATCGAAGGTGCGCTGGCGCAGTCCGGCGTCGCGCCGGCCGACATCTCAGAAGTCATCGTCGGCTGCGTCCTGCCGGCCAACCTGGGCCAGGCACCGGCACGGCAGGCGGCGATTGCCGCAGGCATCCCCACCTCGACCGGCGCCACCACCATCAACAAGGTGTGCGGCTCGGGCATGAAGGCGATCATGTTCGGCCACGACCTGATCAAGGCCGGTTCGGCCAGCATCGTGGTCGCCGGCGGCATGGAGTCGATGAGCAACGCGCCGCATCTGCTGCCCAACTCGCGCACCGGCAACCGCTACGGCAACTTCCAGGCGGTCGACCACATGGCCTGGGACGGCCTGACCAATCCCTACGACGGCCAGGCGATGGGCGTGTTCGGCGAGGCCACCGCCGAGAAGTTCGGTTTCAGCCGTGCCGATCAGGATGCGTTTGCGATCGCCTCGGTCGAACGCGCGCAGGCGGCGCAGCGCAGCGGCGCGTTTGCCGATGAAATCGTTCCGGTCACGGTGGCCACGCGCAAGGGCGAGGTGGTCGTCGACAGCGACGAGCAACCCGGCAAATCCGACATCGCCAAGATTCCGACCCTGAAGCCGGCCTTCAAGAAGGACGGCAGCGTCACCGCCGCCAGTTCGTCGAGCATCTCCGATGGCGCGGCGATCACCGTGCTGATGCGCGCAGACGAGGCGCAACGGCGTGGCATCGCGCCATTGGCACGCATCGTGGGGCATGTCACCCACTCACAGGAACCTGAGTGGTTCACCACCGCCCCGGTCGCTGCGATCCAGACCTTGATCGGCAAGATCGGCTGGCAACTGGACGAGGTGGATCTGTTCGAAATCAACGAAGCATTCGCGGTGGTGGCGATGACGCCGATCGCCGAGCTGGGCATTTCGCACGACAAGGTCAACGTCAACGGCGGTGCCTGCGCATTGGGGCATCCGATCGGCGCATCCGGCGCCCGCCTGGTGGTGACATTGGTGAATGCGTTGCGCACGCGCGGTGGCAAGCGCGGAATCGCGACGTTGTGCATCGGCGGCGGCGAGGCGACTGCCATCGCTATCGAATTGATTTAATTGTTTTTAACGGCGATTTTGCAAAACTGAATGCGCGTACGCTTGACACTGGTCTTTGGACCGTCATCATGTCGGGGGCGCGCAATAGCGCGTTGCCTAATCTAACGACGAGGATTGAAACAATGACCATTAACAAGCTGCTGATCGCAATGGCTCTGGGCCTGGCCCTGACCGCTTGCTCGAAGCCGGAACAGGCTCAGGACGCTGCTGCTTCGGCTAACGAAGCCGCTGCCGACGCTCAGACCGCTGCTGACCAGGCTTCTGCCTCGGGCTCGCAGTCGGCTGACGCCGCTCAGGCTGCTGCCAACACCGCCGCTGCTTCGGCTGACACCGCTGCCGACGCTGCTCAGGCTGCTTCCGGCGCCGCCACCGACGCTGCTGCTGACCAGGCTGCCGACGCTGCCAAGACGGCTGAAGACACCGCCGAAGCTGCCAAGGACACCGCCGAAGAAGCCAAGAAGTAATCACTTCTTAGCTCCAAGCGAGTTCGGAGAAAGCCGCTGGTTTCCAGCGGCTTTTTCTTTGCCTGCGATTGGCCGTGAGCGGGTTGCGTCGCTGTCCAAACCGTCGAACGCGCGCCATGTCGCGGCGTGGATGGCGCATGCCGCCTACCGGCTGAATGGCCGGCAGCGCATTGACGCCGGCTGCATCGGTGCGTGCATAAGCTCCGCTTTCCAACACCGGAACAGGAACAGGACCACCCATGAAGACGATCCGCATGCTGTCGTTGAGCGCCATTGCCGCCTTCACTCTCGCCGCTTGCCAGGGCCCTGACGCCGAGCAGGCGCAACGCGATGCCGCCTCCGCTGCCAAGCACGCGGCGGCTGCGACCGAACAGGCTGCCGATCGCGCAGCCGTGCAGGCCAAGGCCGCCACCGCCGATGCACGCGTGGCAGCACGTGAACTGGCCGCCGATGCGAGCCGCGCAACCGCCAACGCCGCAGATGCCACCGCCGATAAGACCCGCGAGATGGCCAACAAGGCCGAGCAGAACGCCGACAAGCACGACGCCGAACATCCGCAGCACTGATCGACCGTGTGACCGTCTCAACAGTTTGCAGATGTGCCGGCCAGATTGCGCCGGCGCATCTGCGTCCTGCCAACGGCAACCTCGTGTTGTCCAGTCTGGCGGGCTAGCATCCGTCCATGCCCTTCTCTTTCACCGCGCGCCGCCGCAACCAGCTGGCGCTTGCGTTTTCCGCCCTGATCTTCATCGCCATCGGTGTCGGCATCTTTGTCGGTGCCCGCCGCTCACTCGCCGACGCGGCACTGGTCTCGCATACGCATGAAGTGATCGGCCGGGTCGACGAGATCCAGGCGCGTGTGCTGGACGCCGAATCGGCGCAGCGCGGCTTTCTGCTGACCGGCAACGATGCCTATCTGCTCGACTATCAGACCAGCGTCGAGCGCCTGCCGATCCTGCTCGACAACCTGCGTCGCCTGATTGCCGACAACCCCGACCAGGTGCAGCACCTGGACAGCTTGCGGCGACTGGTGGAAACGCGACTGCAGCAGATCCAGCATGTCCTGGACGTGTACGCGCAGGACGGCCTGGAGCCGGCGCGTGCCGGCATCCGCCAGACCGCCTTCCGCACCACCAGCGCGATCCGCGAGCAAGCGCTGACCATGGTGCAACGCGAGCAGGAACTGTTGACGCAACGCGCCGAAAGCAGCCGGCAGAGTGCGGCCTTGTTGCTGGTACTGGCACTGGCCGGCATCCCGTTCGGGCTGGCGGTGGTCGGCCTTGTCTATGCCCTGCTGATGCGCGAGCTGCGGCATCGCTCGCAGGCCGAGAAAGAGGCGGCGCAGGCCAATCGCGAGTTGGCCGACAGCGTCGTGGCGCTGCAACGCAGTACCGCCGATCTGAATCTGCTCAGCCGCTACACCGGCCTGCTGCAGGGCTGCATCAGCGCGGAAGAGGCGCTGATGGTGACCAGCCGCACCCTGGCCAGCCTGCTGCCGGGCGTTGCCGGCAGCGTCTATCTGCTGCGTGCCTCGCAGGATCGCGCCGAGGCGATCAGCCACTGGGGCGAGCCACTGGTGCACAGCGCACCCCATCTGTTGCCTGAAGAGTGCTGGGCGCTGCGCCGCGGTCAACCGCACATCATCGAAGACCTGGCACGGGATGCACCATGTGCGCATATCGGCGCGCCCGAGCACGGCAGCGCCGTCACCACCGCATGCCTGCCGATGTCTGCGCAAGGCACCCAGCTCGGCTTCCTGTTCCTGTCTTCGCCGGGCCCGGGGCCGATGCCGCGGCTGGAAATCGCCGAGGCGGCCGCCGAACAGCTGTCGTTGGCGCTGAGCAACCTGCGCCTGCGCGAATCGCTGCGCCGGCAGTCGATTCGCGACCCGCTGACCGGGTTGTACAACCGCCGCTATCTGGAAGAATCGCTCAGCCACGAGCTGGCGCGCTGCGCACGCCGCAGCCTGCCGTTGTCGGTGCTGATGCTGGACGTGGACCACTTCAAGCAATTCAACGACAGCCAGGGCCACGCCGGCGGCGATCTGCTGCTGGCGGCGCTGGGCGAGTTGCTGCTGACCCGGTTGCGCGCCGAAGACGTGGCCTGCCGCTACGGCGGCGAAGAATTCACGGTCATTCTTCCCGAGGCCGACGGCGCCGAGGCAGCGCGTGTGGCCGAGGCCATTCGCGGCCATATCGCGGCGCTGGCAGTCAGCGACGGCCAGCGCGCGTTGCCGCGGGTGACGGCCTCGATCGGCGTGGCCAGCTTCCCGGTCGATGGCGAGCTGGGAGCCAGCCTGCTCCAGAAGGCCGATGCGGCCTTGTACGTGGCCAAGCGCGGCGGCCGTAACCGGGTCGAGCGGCACGGCGCGGCCAGGCCCGCAGTGGACTGAGCACGCGCGCCATCGACCTTGGTTTGCGCAATCCATCACACAAAAGATCGGCCCACGCGGCGATAGTCGGCTTTGATCCCCTGGCGAGGCAGTCCGATGTCGATGTGGCGCGATCAAGGTCCCAACAAGAAAGACGGCGTTCCCGCAGCAGCTGAGGTCCCCGCGGCCGATGGGCGGCTGTTCACTGCCGAGGCCAGCCCGGCGCCGCCGGTGCCTGCCGCCACGCCACCCAGCGTTGCGACCGCTGCGACCACACCGCAGCGACACAGCGAGGCCAAGGAATCGCTGATTGCCGCCGACATCAGCATCGAAGGCAAGATCGAGGGCGTCGGGCACGTACGCCTGGCTGGCCGCTTCAAGGGCGATGTCAACGTCAAGGGCGATCTCACCATCGAGCGTGGCGCCAAGCTCAACGGCGGCGTCCGTGCCAACAAGGTGATCATCGCCGGCGAGCTGGAGGGCAATATCGAATCGGCCGCGCAGGTGGAACTGCAGACCTCCGGCGTGCTGGTCGGCGACGTCAAGGCCGGCAGCCTGACCGTGGCCTCGGGTGCGCGCATGCGCGGCCAGGCCGATTTCGGCTGGGGCGAGGACACCGGCAAACCGGTCGGGACGGCCAAGCCGGTTGTCAGCGGAGACAGCGACGCCACATGACCGCGCTCCGCCCGGGCACGCCCGGTGCCACGCGCAGCTGCCCGCATTGCAAGGCGACGATCCTGGAAAGCGCCAGCGTCTGCCCTGCGTGCAAGCACCACCTGCGCTTCGACTCGGCGGCGGTGCAGCACGCACAGCCGGCCCCGATCGTGCCGCTCAAGGTGGACGGCACCATCCGCCATCCCGCCGATGGTGATCCGTGGGAATACACCGTGGTGGTGGTGGTGCGCAACGGCAAGGGCGAGGAGATCAGGCGCCAGGTCGTGGACGTGGGCGCGATGCAGGGTGGCGAAGAGCGCGGCTTTACGCTGGCGGTGGAGGCGACCGCCGTGCGCGCGCCTGGACGGCGGGCGCGGCATTAGGGGTTGGGGCGGGGATTGGGGGATTGGGGGATTGGGGGATTGGGGGATTGGGGGAATCGGGAATCGGGAATCGGGGATCGGGGATTGGGGATTGGGGATTGGGGATGGGGGATTGGGGATTGGGGATCGGGAATCGGGAATCGGCGAGGAGGATGCTGGACAGCGCATGCGTGGGTGTTCGATTTCCGAGTTCTGACTAATTGTTCCGATGAGCAATGGCGCGAGCTGGCGGCGTGCGTGCCGCATTGAAGGCCAGCTCACGCCCCGCCAGGCGCTTGATCGATTCGATGGCCTTGCATTGATCGTGCACTGGCTCGATTAGCGATTGCGATCTGCAGGCCTAGCCGCATCGGTACACCGATGCGTGCCATTCCCATTCTCAGGATCTGCACACCGGCTTGGCCAGAGTTGTCGCATGCGCAACGGCAACGAACAATCTGGCGATCTGGTGGTGCTCGGGCCCGAAGGCCTGTATTGCCCGCAGGGTGATTTCCATATCGATCCCTGGCGGCCGGTGCCACGTGCGGTGATCACCCACGGACACGGCGACCACGCACGCAGCGGCATGGGCGAGTACCACTGCACGCACGAGAGCCTGCCGATCCTGCAATGGCGCCTCGGCGAGCAGGTCTATCACACGCATGCCGACGGCGAAGCGTTCGATCTGGGACGCGCGCGGGTGTCGTTGCATCCGGCCGGGCATGTGCTCGGCTCGGCGCAGGTGCGCATCGAAGTGGACGGCGAGGTCTGGGTCGCCTCGGGCGACTACAAGCGCCAGCACGATCCCACCTGCAAGCCATTCGAAGTGGTGCCCTGCGACACCTTCATCACCGAAGCGACCTTCGGGCTGCCGGTGTATCGCTGGCCGGATACCGCCGATGTCGCGGCCGACATCGTCGCCTGGCGCCACGAATGCGCCGAACGTGGCGAGGCGGCCATTCTGTATTGCTATGCCCTGGGCAAGGCGCAACGCGTGCTGGCCGAATTGCGCGCCTGGGATACGCAACCGGCGTTGCTGCATGGCGCCATCGCCGTGGGCGTGGAGGTGTATCGCCAAGCCGGCATCCCGATGCTGGATACCCAACCGGTCAGCGAACATGCGCGTGGCGCCGACTATGCCGGGCAACTGGTGCTGGCGCCGCCATCGGCGGCCGGCAGCGCCTGGATCCGTCGCTTCCGGCATGCGCAACAAGGCTTCGCATCGGGCTGGATGCGCATTCGCGGCAACCGCCGTCGGCGCAATTACGACCGCGGCTTCGTGGTGTCCGATCATGCCGACTGGCCGGACCTGCTGCGCACCATCGAAGACACCGGCGCACGGCGGGTGATCGCCACCCACGGCAATACCGATGCGTTGATCCAGCACCTGCTGGAGCGCGGCGTCGCTGCCGAAGCCTTCCGTACCGATTTCGGAGCCGAGGAATGAACCCCTTGCCTGCACGCCGTTATGCGCGCGCGCGCCCACGTCTGCGTCTGACCGGCGCCCTCGCGTTCCGCCGGCACGCATTGGCATTTCGCCTACATCGCGCAGTGCCGGCCGCGGTGATCGGGCCGCCGCGGCCCTACCGGCGTCCACGCTGCCTGAGCGCATTTACGCGCCGCGCACTGGAGCTGCGTGCTGCCGACCACCGCGCATACCTGCAGGGCCCCGCGTGAAGCGATTTGCCGCGTTGTACCGCACCCTGGATCGCAGCACCGGCACGCTCGACAAGCGTGCGGCCTTGGTCGCCTACTTCAGCAGCGCACCGCCGCTGGATGCGGCGTGGGCGCTGTACCTGCTGGCCGGCGGCAAGGTGGCCGGCACGCGCATGCGCATTGCCAGCAGTGGCGAATTGCGCGAATGGATCACCGAAGCTGCCGGCATCGCCGACTGGCTGGTGGCCGACAGCTACGACCATGTCGGCGACCTGGCCGAGACCTTGGCCTTGTTGCTGGACGACCCGATCACCGAAGCGGCCGATCTGCCGTTGGCCGACTGGATCGAGCAGCGGTTGCTGCCGGTCGCCAATCAAGATGTCGAGGTGCGCAAGGCCTGCATCGTGCAGGCGTGGCGCAGCCTGGCCTTCGACGAGCGCCTGGTGTTCAACAAGCTGCTGACCGGCGCCTTGCGCGTGGGCGTGTCGCAGCGCCTGGTGCAGCAGGCGCTGGCGGAGATGTCCGGAATCGAGATCGCACGCATCGCGCAGCGCATGCTCGGCAGCTGGCGGCCGCATCCGACCTATCTGGCCAATCTGCTGACTGCAGAAGAACTGCCCGGCGATCGTCAACAGCCCTACCCGTTCTTTCTCGCATCGCCACTCGAAGCCGAGGTCGAAACGCTGGGCACGGTCGATGACTGGTTGCTGGAATGGAAGTGGGACGGCATCCGCCTGCAGCTGATTCGACGCGCGGGCGAAGCGGCGCTGTGGTCGCGTGGCGAAGAACGCCTGGATGGCCGCTTCCCGGAAATCGAACAGGCCGCGCTGCAGTTGCCCGATGGCACCGTCATCGACGGCGAGCTGCTGGCCTGGCAACCGGAGCAGCCCTTGCCGATGCCGTTCACCGCATTGCAGACGCGCATCCAGCGGCTCAAGCCCGGGCCAAAGACCTTGGCGGCGGCGCCGGCGCGGGTGGTCGCCTACGATCTGCTTGAGCTCGGCGGCGAGGACTTGCGCGAACGTCCCTTGCAGGAGCGCCGCGCGTTGCTGGAAGGGGTGCTGGGCACGCTCGCCGACCCGCGTATCGTCGCCTCGCCGCTGGTGCAGGTCGGCGACTGGCAGGCGGCGGCGCAGGTGCGCCTGGATGCACGCGAGCGCGGTGTGGAAGGGCTGATGCTCAAGCGCGCCAGCTCGATCTACCAGTCTGGCCGCCGCCGCGGCGACTGGTGGAAATGGAAGATCGACCCGCTCACCATCGACGCGGTGCTGCTGTATGCGCAGGCCGGCCACGGCCGCCGCAGCACGCTGTATACCGACTACACCTTCGGGCTATGGCACGAGGGCCAGCTGGTGCCGATCGCCAAGGCCTACTCGGGTCTGGACGACAAGGAGATCCTGCAGCTGGATCGCTGGATTCGCGCCAACACCACCGAGCGCTTCGGCCCGGTGCGTGCAGTCACCGCCCATCATGTCTTCGAGCTGGGGTTCGAAGCGGTCAACCGCAGCGCGCGGCACAAGTCCGGCATTGCGGTGCGTTTCCCACGCATCCTGCGCTGGCGGCAGGACAAGCCGATGAGCGAGGCCGATCACCTGAGCAGCCTGCAGGCGCTGGCACGGTGAGTGCCGCGCAGCAGACGCGCGGCACGCCCTTGCAGCAATGGCGTGCCTGGTTCGCGCAGCGCGGCTGGGCGCCGTTGCCGTTTCAACGCGATGTGTGGAAGCGCTATCTCGCCGGCGAGTCCGGCTTGCTGCATACGCCCACCGGCAGCGGCAAGACGTTGGCCGCCTTCGGCGGGCCATTGCTGGAAGCCTTGTCCACACGTGGACGCAAGCCGGCGATCAAGCCGGCGCCGGCCGCGCGGCGCCAACAGCAACGCACGCTGCAGGTACTGTGGATCACGCCCCTGCGCGCACTCGCCGCCGATACCGCACGCGCCCTACGCGAGCCGGTGGAGGCCTTGGGGCTGGATTGGCAGGTGGGCCTGCGGACCGGCGACGCCAGCGCGCGCGACAAGCGGCTGGCGCGCAGCGGCAAGCTCGATGTACTGGTCACCACGCCCGAATCGCTGGCCTTGCTGTTGTCCTATCCCGACACCGCGCCGCAGTTGTCGGCGTTGCGCTGCGTGATCGTCGACGAATGGCATGAGCTGCTCGGCAACAAGCGCGGCGTGTTGCTGCAGCTGTGCCTGGCGCGGCTGCGCGGCTGGGCGCCGGCGCTGCGCATCTGGGGCCTGTCGGCGACGCTGGGCAACCTGGCGCAGGCACGCGACGTGCTGCTGCCGCATCTTCCCGATGCTGCGCTGGTCTCGGGTGTCAAACCCCGCGCGATGACCCTGGAGACACTGCTGCCCGACAGCGGCGAACGCTTTCCGTGGGCCGGACATCTGGGCCTGGCGCAGCTGGCGCGCGTGCTGCAGAAGATCATGCAGCAGCGCACCAGCCTGGTGTTCACCAATACGCGCGCGCAGGCCGAGTTGTGGCATCAGGCCTTGAGTGCGGTGTGGCCGGACGACCTGGCCACGCTCGCGCTGCATCACGGCTCGCTGGACCCGTCCTTGCGTGCGGCCGCCGAACACGGCTTGCGCGATGGCAGCCTGCGCTGCGTGGTCGCCACCTCCAGCCTGGACCTGGGCGTGGATTTCCCCGCCGTCGATCAGGTGCTGCAGGTCGGCAGCCCGAAAGGCATTGCGCGCCTGCTGCAGCGCGCCGGCCGCGCGCGCCACCGTCCGGGCGAGTCCGGGCATGTGGTGTGCGTGCCCTCGCATGCGCTGGAGCTGGTGGAGTATGCCGCCGCGCGGCGCGCCATTGAGCAGGGCCAGATCGAAGCGCGGCCGCCGCCGCGGCTGTCGCTGGATGTGTTGGCGCAGCACTGCGTGACCCTGGCACTGGGTGGCGGCTTTCAGGCCGATGCAGTGTTCGAGCAGGTGCGCGGCACCGATGCGTTTGCAGCACTGGATCATGCCACCTGGCAGGCGGTGCTGGACTTCATCGTGCAAGGCGGCAGCGCGCTGGCGCATTACCCGGATTTCCACAAGGTCGTGCGCGACGAACAGGGCGTGTATCGCGTCATCGATCGGCGCGTGGCGCTGCGGCATCGCCTGTCCATCGGCACGATCACCAGCGACGGCAGCGTGCGCGTGCAGTTCCTGCGCGGCGGGCGCCTGGGCGCGGTGGAGGAACAGTTCGTCGGCCGTCTGCGCCGTGGCGACCGGTTTCAGTTTGCCGGCCGTTTGCTGGAGCTGGTGCGGCTGGAAGACATGACCGCCTATGTGCGCGTGGCCAAGGGCGGCAGCGGCGTGGTGCCCAAGTGGATGGGCGGACGCATGCCGTTGTCGTCGGCGTTGGGGCGCGAAGTGGAAGCGGTGTTTGCCGATCCCGGCGACGCGCCGGAGATGCAGGCGCTGGCACCGTTGCTGCGCCTGCAATCGTCACTGTCCTCGTTGCCCGGCCGTGACCATCTGCTGGTGGAAAGCATCAAGGCCCGCGATGGCCGGCACGTGTTCGTGTATCCGTTCGCCGGCCGCCAGGTCAACGAAGGGCTGGCCGCGTTGCTGGCGGCGCGCTGGGGCCGGCGCAAGCGCAATACCTTCAGTTTTGCTGCCAACGATTACGGCTTTGTGCTGTCGCCGGCGCAGGATGTGGACCTCGATGCGGGCGTCTTGCAGGCCTTGCTGTCGCCGGAGGGCCTGTTTGCCGATCTGCGCGACAGCCTCAACCTGGGCGAGCTGGCACGCCGCCAGTTCCGCGAGATTGCGCGCGTGGCCGGTTTGCTGTCGCCATCGTTGCCCGGCCGTGCACCACGCAGCCTGCGTCAGCTGCAGGCCTCCAGCGGATTGCTGTACGACGTGTTGCAACGTTTCGATCCGGATCATCTGCTGCTCGCGCAGGCCGAGCGCGAAGTATTCGAAGGCCAGCTCGAACTGGCACGGCTTGCACATGCGCTGGAAGATTGCGCGCGGCGCGACCTGCGCCTGTGCAAACCGCGCAGCCTCACCCCGTTGTCGTTTCCGCTATGGGCCGAACGTGTGCGCGGCCAACTCAGTACCGAAGACTGGAAGGCCCGCGTGTTGCGTGCTGCCGAACAACTGGAGCGCAAACATGGGCGATAGCGTGCAGCTGCAGCTGGCCGGCGAAACGGTGGAACTGCTCGGCGAACGCGCACTGTATCGGCCAGCACAACGCGCCTTGTTGATCGCCGACCTGCATCTGGGCAAGGCCGATGTGTTCCGTCGCGCCGGCATCGGGATGCCGGCCGGCGGCACCGCGCACGATCTGGAGCGGCTGGATGCGCTGCTGGAACAGCGCGAGGTGGACGCGTTGTGGATACTCGGCGACCTGCTGCATGGCCCCGCACCGCGCGCAGCCTGGCACCGCCGCTGGAGCGCATGGCGCGAGCGGCATTGCGCATTACGCGTGATCGCCATCCGCGGCAATCACGACCGCGCCTTGGCCGGCGCCGATCTGCATATCGAGCCGGCCGGCGAACAGGTGGAAGATGGCCCCTTCGTGCTGCGCCACGATCCGCTGCCGCATCCGACCGGGCACGTGCTGTGCGGGCATCTGCATCCGCTGGCCGCACTGCCCGGCATGGCGCGTCGCTGGCCGGCGTTCTGGTTGCGCGAGCGCGTCACCATCCTGCCGGCGTTCTCGCATTTCACCGCCGGCATCGTGCCGACGCTGGTCGAAGGCGAACGCCTGGTTGCCTGCGTGGAAGACGACGCGCTGGCATTGCCGGTGCGCTAGCGGGCGCGGCCGTGCGTGGGCTGCGACGGCCTCTATGCGGCCGCTCCGGTCTTGTCGACGGCCACACGCGGCAACGGTTGCGACAAGGCCTCCATAAACTCCGGCGCCAATGCCAATTTGCCGAACCAGCCGTGCTGGGTGCCGCTGAGCACGCGCAACATGTGTCCGCGCCCGCCGGGCACGCGCCCCATCGGGTGCAGCAGTAGGTCGCGCCCGTGCGCCCACAGATCGCGTTCGGACTGGAACAGCGGCGTCAGCCAACGGCTCCAGCGGTGGTAGATCGCCACATGCGCCTGGCGCTCGCGCTGGTAGCGCTGCAAGGCCGCATCCAGATCGGCACCGGCCCGCAAGGCATCGCGCAGCGCCAATGCGTCCAGCAGCGCCATGTTGACGCCCTGCCCCAGCTGCGGACTCATCGCATGCGCAGCGTCGCCGGCCAGCACGAAACGGCCGCGATGCCAGCGTTTGACCACCGCGTCGCGGTAACTGGCACGCGCCAGTGCGCCATGCACCTGCACGCTGTCCAGACGCGCATGCGCCTGCGGCCACATCTGCGCGATCTCCTCGCGCCATGCGGCAATGCCGCGCTGCTCCCATGCGGCAAAGTCGCTGCACGGCAGGCTCCAGAAAAAACTCAGCCGCGGGGTGTCGTCGCCCGGGCGCGTACCCACCGGCAGCAGGCCGATCATCTTGCGCGCGCCGATATAGCGCTGGCGCAACTCGTCGACAAACGGCCAGTCCTCGCGCGGCAGCAGACACCACAACGCCCCCCACGGATACACCCGATCCAGCCGCGTGCCCTGCGCCTGCGCGCGCAAGCTCGATGCGGAACCATCGGCGGCGATGATCAGATCATACGGGCCATGCCAGTGCCCACGCTGGTCCTGCACGCGCACGCCGTCGTGATCGATGGCGGTGATCTGCGTATCCACATGCAGTTGCGCGTGCTCCGGCCAGGCCTCGCGCAACAGCGTGAACAAGGCGCCGCGCTGCATCCCCAGGCCCATCAGCCGCGCATCCAGGTCGCGATACTGCATGTCCATCACCGCGCGTCCGCACGGCGTTTCGCCATACAGCCGGCGCACCGGCGCGCCATGCGCAAGCGCCTGCGGCAGCAATCCCATCGTCCACAGCACCTGCAGGCCGCTGGGCTGCAGCAGGAACCCTGCGCCCACCGGCCCGGGCGCGGCAGCGCGTTCGAACACGTCCAGTCGATGCCCGTCGGCGCCCAGCAGCGCGGCCAGTGCCTGCCCTGCCGTGCCATAGCCCGCTACCGCAATCCGCAATGTTCGCTGCATGTCCTTCGCTCTTTGAAGCTCACCGACCCCGCATGGACCGGTGCAAAAAAAACCCCGCCGTGGCGGGGTTCTTCAACCGCACAATCGAGTCACATCACTCGACCGGCGTGATGTTCGAAGCCTGGGCACCCTTGGGGCCCTGGGTCACGTCATAACTGACGCGCTGGCCTTCCTGCAGGCTGCGGAAGCCCTTGGAGTTGATCGCGGAGAAGTGCGCGAAGACATCGGCGCTGCCGTCCTCCGGTGAGATGAAGCCAAATCCCTTGGCGTCGTTGAACCACTTGACGGTACCGTTCGGCATGGTGATGCGAGACCTTTGCAATAATTAATGGGTGGTGTACGGCAATGCGTACGCGCCGAGTATGCAAAGCTTATGCCCCGATGACAATCACCCGCGTGCAAGTTCGCCAATCAGCTCCGGCAATCCGGACGAGGCGGCATCGACGTTGGCCAAAACCTCCGCCATGGTGATTTCCTGCGCGTCGCCGCAGCCGGCCGCCCAGTTCGCCACGATCGCCAAACACGCATATTCCAGGCCTTTTTCGCGTGCAAGACCGGCTTCGGGCATGCCGGTCATGCCGACCAGATCGCAGCCGTCGCGACGCATGCGGGCGATCTCTGCAATCGTTTCCAGCCGCGGTCCCTGGGTGGCTCCGTAGCATCCGCCGGCAACCATCGTGACGCCGGTCACCTTGGCCGCGGCGATGACCTTGCTGCGGAACATCGGCGAATACGGATGACCGAAATCCACGTGCTGCACCTCGCTGCCCGGCTCTTCGCAGAAGGTCGACACGCGGCCCCAGGTGTAATCGATCAGCTGATCCGGGCAGGCCAGCACGCGCGGACCGAACTGCTCGGTGATGCCGCCGACGGTGTTGAGCGCCAGCACGCGCGCAGCGCCAATTTGCTGCAGCGCAGCGATGTTTGCGCGGTAATTGACCTTGTGCGGCGGCAGCGAATGGCCTTCGCCATGGCGCGCCAGGAACGCCACGCGGTGGCCCAGCAACATGCCGACGTGGATCGGGCCGGAGGGCGCGCCATACGGCGTTTCGATAGCGTGCGTCTGCACCTCGTCCAGCTGGGCGAGCTTGTAGACGCCAGTGCCGCCGATGACGGCCAATGCGATGGAATTGGGGGACACAAGCAACCTCTGCTACAAAAGACATGACGGTGCGCGCACGCGTGCGCGCCGGGCTGCCCGCAGAAACGCGGGCACGCTGCGGCAGTTACTGCTTCGTTGCGTAGATGGCGGGAATGCCGCGCAGCTGCTCGTTGACGTCCATGCCGAAACCGAACACGTAACGGTCGGCCACTTCCACGCCGACATAATCGGCGGCCACGCCGGGCACGCAGCGGTCGTGACGCTTGACGGTCAGCACCGCCACGCGCACGTCGGTGGCGCCCTGCTCCAGGCACCACTGGCGCACGCCCTGCAGCGTGTAGCCCTCGTCGAGGATGTCATCGACCAGGATCACCCGGCGGCCGAACAGCGCAGTGGCCGGACGGTGCTTCCACACCAGCTCGCCGCCGGTGGTTTCGCCGCGATACCGGGTGGCGTGCAGGTAATCGAACTGCAGGTCCTGGCCGCGTGCGCCCAGCTCCAGCGCCAGCTGGCCGGAGAACGGCAGCGCGCCGTGCATGATAGTGAGATACACCGGCACTTCGCCGGCATAGTCGCGCGCAATCGCGTCGGCGATGCTGGCGACGGCCGCATCGATGGCGGGGCGGTCGACCAGCAGGTCGGCTTGGGCCAGGGCCTGGGAAATGGTGAGCGTGGACATCAGGCAGTTGTTCCGAAAGAGGCGGAAAGGGGAGTGGTGAATGCGGCGTCGGAGCCGGCGAGCAGGCCATCCCAGCCCAGCGCGCCGCGGCCGATCAGGCCGATCAATGCTGCGGTATTGAGGCTGCGGCCGGCCACGGCCTGCAGCGATGCATCGACCAGTTCCGGGTGGCAGACCAGCACCACGTCGCAGCCGGCATCCAGATGCGCATGCACCCGGCCCGCCACGCCGCCGGCGCTGAACGAGGCGGCCATGCCGATGTCGTCGGAGAACACCACGCCACGGAAGCCCAGTTGCCCGCGCAGGATCTGCTCGATCCAGCGCTGCGAATAGCCGGCCGGTTCCGGGGCGATCTGCGGGTAGACCACGTGCGCCATCATCACCGCATCGGCGCCGGCCTCGATGCCGGCCACGAACGGCACCAGATCCTCGGCCAGCAGGACCTCCAGCGGCCGCGGGTCGCTGGCATGGTCGACGTGGGTGTCTTCCAGCACGGTGCCGTGGCCGGGGAAATGCTTGAGCGTGGCGGCCATGCCGGCGCCGTGCAGCGCCTGCACATAGGCGCGGGTGAAGCTGGCCACGACCTGCGGATCGTCGCTGAAGGCACGGTCGCCGATGGCGCGGTTGCCACGGCCCAGATCCACCACCGGCGCGAAGCTCAGGTCCACGCCGCTGGCACGCACCTCGCTGGCCATCAGCTGCGCATGCGCGCGCGCAGCGGCGAGCGCGGCCTCGGGGTCCTGCGCGTACTGCACGCCGAAGCTCTGCAGCGGCGCCAGCGCGCTGTAGCCGTCGCGAAAGCGCTGTACGCGCCCGCCCTCCTGGTCCACGCAGATCAGCACCGGGCGCGGTGCGGCCGCGCGGATGGACGCAGACAGCTCGGCCACCTGCGTGCGCGAGGCGAAGTTGCGCGTGAACAGCACCACGCCGGCGACCGCGTCGTGCTGCAGCCAGTCGCGTTCCTGTGCGCTGAGTTCGGTACCGGCAACGCCGATCAGAAGCATGTTGGGGGACTCCCGGGCCAGGCGCCACGTTGGCGCAGCGCGGCATTGTCGCAGATGCGCGTTGCAGCGTCAGATCGCGCATTCAGGCAGGCGCGCGTTTGCCGCCGTCTGGGCCCCGCCGCGGCCCGCCGGCCGTGCCTCAGAGCACCTCCAGATTCGCCCGCCAGTGCGCGGCCTGCGCCTGCACCTGCTCCAGCACCTCCGGTGCCATGGCATCGAGCTGCCGGTACGGCAGCGCCAGGCGCTCGTTGGCACCCAGCAGCGTGCGCTGCCGCGCCAGGAAATCCCAATACAGCGCGTTGTACGGGCAGGCCTGCGCGCCGACCCGCGCCTTGCGCTGGTAGCGGCAGCCCCCGCAGTAATCGCTCATGCGGTCGATATAGGCCGCGCCGCTGATGTAGGGCTTGCTGCCGAGCAGGCCGCCATCGGCGAACTGGCTCATGCCAACCGTGTTGGGCAGCTCCACCCACTCGAACGCATCGATATAGACCCCCAGGTACCAACGATGCAGCGCCTGCGGCTCCAGCCCCGCCAGCAGCGCGAAATTGCCGATCACCATCAGCCGCTGGATATGGTGCGCGTGCGCGTTGGCCAGCGAATTGCCGATCGCATCGGCCAGGCAGCGCATGCCGATCTGCCCGTCCCAGAACCAGTGCGGTAGCGGTGCATGCTGGTCGAGCTGGTTGGACTGCGCATAGGCGGGCATCTGCGACCAGTACACGCCGCGCACGTATTCGCGCCAGCCCAGGATCTGGCGGATGAAGCCCTCCACCGATGCCAGCGGCGCATGCCCGTCGTGCAACGCCGCCTCCGCGCGCGCGATCAACTCGCGCGGATGCAGCAGCTTGACGTTGAGCGCGAACGACAGCAGCGAATGAAACAGCCGCGGGCTGCGCGTGCTCATCGCATCTTCGTAGCGACCGAAGTGCGGCAACGCATGCGTCATGAAGGCATCCAGGTGCTGCAAGGCTTCGTCGCGGTCCAGCGGCCACGGCAGCGCGTCGGCGTTCGGTGCGCCGAAGCTGCGGACGCCGGCTGCCTCGATAGCGCTCCACAGCGCGCGGTGATCGTGCGCTGCGCGCCACTCCTGCGGCGCGGGCGGATCGCCCGGCCATGGCGCACGGTTGTCGTGATCGAAATTCCAGCGCCCGCCTTCCGGCTCGCCCGCGGCATCGAGCAGGATCCGGTGGCGACGGCGCATCTTTCGGTAGAACACTTCCATGCGCCATGGGCTACCGGCGCGAAAACAGCCGGCGACCTCATCGCGTTCGGTCAGGAAATGCTCGCTGCCGACCATGCGCGTGGCGAACGGCTGGCGCGCGCACCAGTGCTGCAATGCCTGATCCAGCCGCCATTCGTCCGGCGCCTGGTACTCCAGCCGGCTAGCGCGGTAATGCGCCATCAGCGCGTCCAGATTGGCGGGGATCGCATGCCGATTGCTGGGGTTGTCGATGGACACATAACGCACCCGGTGACCGGCCTGCCGCAAGTGCGCGGCGAACGCGCGCATCGCCGCGAAGATCGCCAGGATCTTCTGCGCGTGGTGCAGCACGTAGTCGGTTTCCTCGCGCACTTCCATCAGCACGTAGACCACACCCGCATCGATCGCATCGAACCAGCTGTGTTGCCGATTGAGTTGATCGCCCAGGATCAGCCGCACTGTGTGCGCGGCGGCCTGCGGGGTGTGGCCAGCTGTGCCTGCCACCACATCAATCCTGCCCGCTGCCCGCGGCGTCGCCGGCACACACCCGCGCGGCCAACGCCACACCGCTTTGCCAGGCCCCTTCGACCTTGCCGCCGGCCAGCCAGTCGCCGCAGATGCCGATGCCCGGCCGCGCCTCCCAGGCACAGCCGATCTGCAACGCAGGCTCGGTGCTGGCCACCGTCCAGCGGTATGCATCGCAGGACTGCGGTGGTGGCAGGCCGAGCGCGGCCAGCGCCGGCAACAGGCTGGCGATCACGGCCTCAGGCGTTGCGTCCAGATGCGCCTGACTCCAATCGGCAGTGGCATGCAGCAGCCAGGTTTCCACGCCCGCCCTCCCCGGCTTGCTGGAGTTGCGTGCCACCCAGCGCACCGGGCCAGCGTTGACGAACAAGGCGTCGTAGCCGGGATCGACCGCCAGGTCGAAACGCAGCACCACCGCCCAGGCCGGCTGCATCCGTGCAGTGGCGGCAAGCGTCGCCAGCGTGGGGGCGAAGCCCGCCAGCAAGGCAGCCGCACGCGGTGCCGGAACCGCCAGCAGCACGATATCGAAGGCGTGTGTCGTCGCGTCCTCCGCCAGCTCCAGCTGCCAGGCGTCGCCATTGCGCTGCAGTGACCGCACGCAGGTGCCCAACCGAACATCGAGGTCGGCCGCAAGCGCACGCGCCGGTGCGGCCATGTCCGGCACCCCGACAAAGCGCGTCAACCCGCTGTGCGACGCACGCAGGGCGGTGCCATCCCAACTGGCGACGCGCGCAGGCCAGGCCGCCGCCGCGCCGCGCGCGATCCACGCACCCACCACGGCGGCAAACGCCGGATCGCGCGCGGTGAAATACTGCGCGCCGTGATCGCACTGCCAGCCATCGCCGCCACAGCTGCGCATGCGCCCACCGGGCCTGTCGGCCTGCTCGAACAGCGTCACCGCCATCCCCGCCGCCTGCAGCCGTTGCGCGCAGGCAAGCCCGGCCAACCCGGCACCGATCACCGCAACCGTCTTCGAGCGGGTGGGCGTCATCTCTCAGCTGCCGGCAGTCGCATCGCGCCGCCGGCCGTTCATACCGCGCAGCCGTCCGGCCCGCAGGCATCGGGACCACCGATCGGCGCCGATTCGGCCGCCAGCTGCAACAACGCCTGCGCGAAGCTCTCCGGCGGCTGCGCGCCCTGGATCAGGCTGCGTCCGTCGATGACGAAACTGGGCACCGCACGGATTCCCAGCGCAGCGGCTTGCGCCAGTTGCGCCTGGACGGCAACGACGCCTTCGTCGGAGTCCAGCAGCGCGCGCACGCGCGCCTCGTCCAGGCCGCCGGCGGCGCCGGCGGCCACCAGCGTTTCGGTCGCCCCGACGTTTTGGCCTTCGGCAAAATACGCATGGAACAGCGCTTCGATCACGGCCTCGACATCGCCCTCGCGGCTGGCCAGCCAGATCAGCCGATGCGCGCGCAGGGTACTGACCTGCACCTGCCCGCGCCCGAAGTCGAACGGCAGGCCTTCGGCGCGCGCGGTGGCCTGGGTCTGCGCCAGCATCTGCTCCACGCGCGCGGCACCGCCGAACTTTTGCGCCAGCGCATCACGCAGCGGCGTCGGCTCCAGGCCGGCCTCGGGATCGAGCTGGAACGCGTGGTAATGGATGTCCAACGCCGGCGCCTGCGCACCAAGCGCGGCCACCGCCTGCTCGAAACGGCGCTTGCCGATCCAGCACCAGGGACAGACCACGTCAGACCAGATATCGATGCGCATGGGCGGGGATTGGAGATGCGTCATTGGGGATGCGCAAAGCATAAACCCAATACCAAGGCAGGGATTGGGGAGTCGCAACGCAATCAGCCCAAGTCCGACGCATCGCGTTAGCGTTTACGAATCCCGAATGCCCAATCCCGAATCCCGAATCCCGAATCACACATCCCCGCTCCAGTTCTTGAACGGATGCGAGGCCAGCGCCAGATTGTAATAGCGCACGTCGTCGGTGACTTCCGCGCCGACCCACGCAGGCCTGGCGAAGGCCTGGTCGGCATGTTCCAGTTCGATCTCGGCCACCACCAGCCCGGCATTGTCGCCAAGGAATTCGTCCACTTCCCACACCTGCCCCTGGTACTGGACCAGATGCCGGCGCTTGTCGATCAAACCGCCGACGCACAGCGCCAGCAGCGCACGCGCCTCGACCACCGGAATCGGATACTCGAACTCCTGCCGCGTGTGCCCCACCTCGCGCGATTTCAGATTGAGGAACGCGCTCTGGCCCTGGATACGCACCCGCACCGACGCGTTCTGCGCACCACTGCGCAAGGCGGCCTGGTCGTTGATATAGCCCTGTGCCATCGGGATCACCGCATGCGCGGCAGCGCGCCAGCCATCGCCGGTCACCAGGAATTTGCGTTCGATTTCAATGGGCATGGGAATCGGGAATCGGGAATCGGGAATCGCAACAGCATACGGCGAACCGCACCTACGATTCCCGATTCACTATTCCCGATTCACCGCCGTTCAAACACCGCAATGCTCTCCACATGCGCGGTATGCGGAAACATGTCCATCGCGCCGGCGGCCTTGAGCGTGAAGCCCTGCTCGTTGACCAGGTAGCCGGCGTCGCGCGCCAGCGAGCCGGGGTGACAGCTTACATAGACGATGCGCTCGAACGTTTTCAGCGGCAACTGCTGCAGCACTTCCAGCGCGCCCGAGCGCGGCGGGTCCAGCAGCAGCTTGTCGAAGCCCTGCCGCATCCACGCAGCATTGCGCTGGTCCTGGGTCAGATCGGCCGCATGGAACTGCGCATTGGCCAGCCCATTGCGCTGCGCGTTGTCCCGGGCGCGCGCCACCAGCCCGGCATCGCCCTCCACGCCGACCACTTCGCGCACGCCGCGCGCCAGCGGCAGGGTGAAATTGCCCAGCCCACAGAACAGGTCCAGCACGCGGTCGTCGGGCCTGGCATCGAGCAGCGCCAGCGCATGCGCGATCATCTTCTGGTTGAGCGAGGCGTTGACCTGGATGAAATCCAGCGGCCGGAACGCCAGCTCCACATCCCACTGCGGCAAGCGGAACGACAGCGGCACCTGCTGCGGCCACAGCGGATGCACGCTATCCACGCCGCCCGGCTGCAGGAAGATCGCAAAGCCCTGCGCCTGCGCGAACGCCGTCAGCGCCTGCAGATCGCGCTCGCTGAGCGGCTGCATGTGGCGGATGGTCAACGCCACCGCCTCGTCGCCGGCAATGAATTCGATCTGCGGGATGTCGCGCTTGCCGTCCAGGCCTTCGACCAGCGCCGCCAGCTGCGGAATCTTCTCGCCGATCTGCGGGATCACCGTGTAACAGACCGACAGATCGGCCACGAAACGCGGATCCAGCTCGCGAAACCCCACCAGGGTCTTGTCCTTCTTCTCGACGCGACGGACCGAAAAGCGGCCCTTGCGCCGGTAGCCCCAGTTATCGCCGACCAGGGCCGGCAACACCGCCTGCGGCGTGACGTGGCCGATGCGCTCCAGGTTGTCCATCAACACGCGCTGCTTGGCCACGATCTGCTGCGACTCTTCCAGATGCTGCAGCACGCAGCCGGCGCAGACGCCGAAATGCGGGCAGCGCGGGGTCACCCGCTGCGGCGATGCCTCCAGCACCTCGATCGTCCGGGCCTCGTCGAAATGCCGGCTGCGCGCGGTGGGTTCGGCACGCACCAGCTCACCCGGCAAGGCGCCACTGATGAAGGTGACTTTGCCGCCCTCGCCGTCGCGGCGGGCCACACCGCGCCCGTCGTGGCTGAGGTCGGTGATCGCGGTCTGGAACGGCGTACGGTCGAAGCGGTTTCGGGTTCTGGCCACGTGGCGACGAGCTGCGGGCAAAAAGGGTGCGTATTGTCGCAGATGCGATCGATCGCGGCCGCCTCGCGCCGCAGAACAATTGTCGCGCCCCGCAAACACAGGCACACTTCCGCTGCACGCGGCTGCTAGGACGCGGCATCGCTGACAAGGAGGCAGCATGAACATGGCAACACGCCAGGAACCCCAACCACGACTCTTGCTGGTAGAGGACGACCCGATCAGCCGTGGCTTTCTGCAGGCGGTGCTGGACGGTCTTCCCGCCCATGTGGACTGCGCGGACTCCTTGTCGTCGGCACTGGACCGCGCGCGCGCACGTCGCCACGACCTGTGGCTGATCGACGTCAATCTTCCCGATGGCACCGGCAGCGGCCTGTTGCGGGCACTGCGCCTGCTGCACCCGGACGTGCCCGCGCTGGCCCACACTGCGGACACCAATCTGGCGATGCAACGCAGCCTGCAGTCCGATGGGTTCCTGGAAATGCTGGTCAAGCCGCTGACCTCCGAGCGCCTGCTGCAGGCGGTCCGTCGCGGACTGGCGCGCGGCCGCTACAGCATGGCACCGGTGGGTGTGGTCGACATCGCTGCCAGCGATTGGGACGAAGCTGCCGCGCTCAGCGCGCTCAACGGCCAGCAACACCATCTCAACGCGCTGCGCGAGTTGTTCCTGGCCGAGTTGCCGGGCACCCGCGATGCGGTGGATTCGGCCCTGCAGGTCAGCGACGATCAGGCGCTGCGCAGCCATCTGCATCGGCTGCAGGCCAGCTGCGGATTTGTCGGCGCGGCGCGGCTTGCCGGCGCAGTGCGCCTGCTGCGCGGCGACCCGCATTCCAGCACGGCGCAGACGCAGTTCCACGCGGCGGTGGCTGCGCTGCTGCACTGAAGGATGACGGCGCCGATGCTCTTGGACGCGGCGCAGCGCCGGCAGGCGGGACGCGCGACACCGGGCATCATGCGTGCGCGACGGGTCCACCTGGACCCTGCCGCGCGTCCGCGCACTGCTCGCCAAGCCTGGTCGAGCAGCCTTGCGCCCCTCAACGCCGCCGCGCCAGATCCTCGAGCATTTCCCAGGATTTCAGCCCGCGTCCGCTCAGATGATGCAGCAGCACGCCACGCATGCTGCGACGCAGGCCAGGCATGTCGTCGGCCGCGGGCATGACGTCCTGGCCCAAGGCCAGCAGCGCCGCGCCGGTCACGGTGTCGCGCCGATCCTGCGCCATCGCCTCGCTCAATACGCGCAAGGCGCCTTCCTGCGGATCGAGCCGGTAGCGCGCCGCCGGGTCGATCGCCTGGCCGTCGCGGTCGTGCTGCAGATCGAACGCAAAGCCCAGGCCATCGAGCACATCGCGCTCGAACTGGCGCAGGCCCCAGGCCAGCGGCAGGCCAGAGGCCAGGTGCGCCCGCGCTTGCGCATAGCAATCGAACAATTCCGGCACCGGATCGTTGCGCGGCGCCAGGCGCAGCAGCAGCTCGCTGATATAGAAACCGGCCAACATGGATTCGCCCGCCAGGCGGGGGGCGGTATCCAGCGCCTCGGCCTGACGCAACTGCGCCAGTTCGCCGCGTTGCACCGCGGTGAACTGGATCAGCTGCAATGGCTGCAGCGCGGCCCGCAGGGCCTGCTTGCGCGGGCCTTGCACCCCGCGCGCCAACAGCCCGACCCGCCCATGCTGCTCGCTCAGCACTTCCACCAGCAGGCTGGTCTCGCGCCAGGCGCGCACATGCAGGACGAACCCGCGTTCGTGTTCGATCAGCATGCGCTGCAGAGCCCTGAGCGACGTCCGGAGAACCGGGGCCCGGGAAATGCCAGGGCAGGCATTCGATCCACATGCCGCCGAAGCGGCGCGTCATCGCATTCGCCAGCCCCGCGTGCGGCGTGACCAGCACACGGCTGGCTGCGCAGCACCGGTCCACCGCGCCTTGCGACGGCCGATCCGGCGCTGCTCTCGGGTCCCGGGTCCTTGGTCCCAGGCCCCGGCTTCATTCGTATCCGAACGCCTTCAATGCCGCTTCGTCGTCCGACCAGCCTTCGCGCACGCGCACCCAGGTTTCCAGGAACACTTTTGCACCGAATAGCCGCTCCATCTGCAGCCGCGCCTTGCCGCCGATGTCCTTCAGGCGGGTACCGCCCTTGCCGATCACGATCGCCTTCTGGCCTTCGCGCTCGACCCAGATCACCGCGCCGATGCGCAGCAGCGCGCCATCTTCGGCAAAGCGTTCGATCTCCACGGTGGTGGCATACGGCAGTTCTTCGCCGAGCTGACGCATCAATTGCTCGCGCACCAGCTCCCCGGCCAGGAAGCGCTGACTGCGGTCGGTGATCTCGTCCTCGCCAAACATCGCATCGGCTTCCGGCACCAGCTTGAGCAGGTCGCCGACCAGCGCCTCCAGGCCCTTGCGCTTGAGCGCCGACACCGGATGCACCGCCGCGAACGTCCGCCCCTCGCTGACCTGGGCCAGGAACGGGAACAGCGCGGTCTTGTCCTTGAGCCGGTCGACCTTGTTGACCACCAGCACCACCGGTACCTCGGCGTCGCTCAGGACCTTGAAGGCCAGGGTGTCCTCGTCGTCCCAGCGGCCGGCTTCGATCACCAGCACCGCCGCGTCCACGCCTTCCAGCGAGCCGCGCGCGGCGCGGTTCATCACCCGGTTCATCGCGCGCTTCTGCTCGCGATGCAGCCCCGGGGTGTCGACCAGCACCAGTTGCCCTTCGGGGAAGGTGGCAATGCCCAGCAACCGATGGCGCGTGGTCTGCGGCCGGTTGGACACGATGCTGACCTTCGCGCCGACCAGGGCGTTGGTCAGGGTGGACTTGCCGACGTTGGGCCGGCCGATCACCGCAACGCTGCCGCTACGGTGGGGGGAAGAGGTTGCGCTCACGTGTTCGAATCCAGTTGTGCGATGACGAGGGTGGCCGCCTGTTGCTCGGCGAGGCGACGCGAGGTGCCCTGGCCTTCGGCGCGGGCGACGGGCTGCTCCAGGATGCAGGCGACATGGAACTGCTTGGCATGTTCGTCGCCGCTTTCGCTGATCAGCGCGTAATTGGGCAGCGGCAGCTGCCGCGCCTGCAGCCATTCCTGCAGCCGGGTCTTGGGGTCTTTTTCCGCCTTGCCCACCGGCAGCGCCGCCAGCGAGGGCTCGAACCAGGGCAGCACCACCGCGCGGCAGCGTTCGAAGCCGCAGTCCAGATAGATCGCCGCCACGATCGCCTCGACCGCATCGGCCAGGATCGAATCGCGTCGATGGCCGCCGGACTTCAGCTCGCCCGGGCCCAGCGTCAGCCGCTCGCCCAGGTTGAGGGCGCGGCCGATCACCGCCAGCGCCCCTTCCCGCACGAGTTCAGCGCGCGCGCGGGTCAATGCGCCTTCGTCGGCCTTGGGCCAGCGCTGATACAGCGCCTCGGCGATCAGCAGATTGACGATGCCGTCGCCAAGGAATTCCAGTCGTTCGTTATGCGGAGTACCGGCGCTGCGATGCCGCAGCGCCTGGGCGAGCAGACCCGGATCGGCGAACGCATGCCCGATCGGATCGCCACGCTGGAATGTCCTATTCGCCACCACGTCCCGTCATGTCCTGGGACGTCTCGAACTTGCCGACGACATCAAGATTGCCGATCAATTCGCGGCGGACTTCATAGTTGACCTTCATGCGCCAGCCACCGTCAACGCGCTCGAACTTGACGTCTTCCTTCTTGACGTTTTCCGAGTAGTTGATGTACAGCCGACGAAAGAACAGGTCCTGCAACTTGGACGGGTCCATGTTGGCGCTATCGGGCTCCTTGGCCAGGCTCTTCATGGCCGTGCGCACCGAATAGTATTCCTGGTACATCGGAAACAGCTTCATCCCGATGTACAGGGCAAAGCCCACCACCGCCAGCACCACCACGAACGACGTCAACGTCATACCGCTTTGCTTGCGCTTCATTGTGCTTCCCCGGCACGCCGTGCGTGCATTACTGGATTCCGGTCCCGATCCGCGACGGATCGAAACTCCCCTTGCAGAACCATCCTTCGCAATTGAGCCAGATCAGGAACGCCTTGCCGCGCAGGTTGGCCTCCGGCAGGAAGTGCGTCTGGGTCCAGAACCGGCTGTCTTCGCTGTTGTCGCGATTATCCCCCATCACGAAATAGCTGTCCGCCGGCACGGTCCAGTCGCCCTGCCCGGCCGGCATGTTGCGGTCGACCCACTCCAGCACGGTGTGGGTGCGGCCCGGCAAGTCCTCGACCAGCAAGGTGGTGCCGGTCATCTCGGCGCCCTTGCCCTTGCCGATGTACTCGCCCTTGACCGTGTAACGCATCGGCTTGTCGTTGATGTACAGCGTATCGCCGTGGAAGCCGATCTTGTCGCCCGGCAGACCCACCACGCGCTTGATCCAGTTCTGGTCGGGCGCATGCGGCGGCTTGAACACCACCACGTCGCCGCGCTTGGGCTCGCCGGTCGGAATGAACTTGGTATTGGTGATCGGCAGACGGAAGCCGTAGGCGAACTTGTTGACCAGGATGAAGTCGCCGATGAGCAGGTTGGGCATCATCGAGCTGGACGGAATCTTGTACGGCTCGGCGACGAAGCTGCGCAGGATCAACACCACCGCCAGCACCGGAAAGAAGGCGCGCGAGTAATCGATGATCGCCGGCTCGCTGTCCAGCAGACCGGCACGTGCAGCGCGGCGCTTGGCCAGGAACAGCTTGTCCAGCAGCCAGATGAAGCCGGTGCCCAGCGTCAGCACAACCAGGGCGATTTCAAACCATTTCATTGATGTTCCTTTCGGAAAGGGAATCGAGAATCGAGAATGGGGAATGGGAACAGCAGGAGCACTCGCGCCCTTACGATTCCCGATTCCCGATTTACCATTCCCAGCTACTTATCCATCTGCAAGACAGCCAGGAAGGCTTCCTGCGGAATCTCCACGCGGCCGACCTGCTTCATGCGCTTCTTGCCTTCCTTCTGCTTTTCGAGCAGCTTTTTCTTGCGCGAAACGTCGCCACCATAGCACTTGGCCAACACGTTCTTGCGCATCGCCTTGACCGTGGAGCGCGAGATGATTTGCGAGCCCACGGCGGCCTGGATCGCCACGTCGAACATCTGCCGCGGGATCAGGTCCTTCATCTTTTCGCACAGTTCGCGGCCGCGCCGGTCGGCATAGCTGCGGTGCACGATGATCGACAGCGCATCGACCTTGTCGCCATTGATCAGCGTATCCACGCGCACGAACGGGCCGGCATCGAAACGCAGGAAGTGGTAATCCAGCGAGGCGTAGCCGCGCGAGACCGACTTGAGCTTGTCGAAGAAATCCAGCACCACTTCGGCCATCGGCAGCTCGTAGCTGATCTGCACCTGGCTGCCCAGGTAGTTGATGCCGATCTGGGTGCCGCGCTTTTCTTCGCACAAGGTGATGATGTTGCCGACGTAATCGGGCGGGGTGAGGATGTTGGCGCGGATGATCGGCTCGCGGATCTCTTCGACGTTGTTGAGCGGCGGCAGCTTGGATGGATTGTCCATCGGGACGATGCTGCCGTCGGTCTTGAGCACTTCGTAGACCACGGTCGGCGCGGTCGAGATCAGGTTGAGGTTGTACTCGCGCTCCAGCCGCTCCTGCACGATCTCCATGTGCAGCATGCCGAGGAAGCCGCAACGGAAGCCGAAGCCCATCGCTTCGGAGCTTTCCGGCTCGAAGCGCAGCGCCGCATCGTTCAGGCGCAGCTTGTCCAGCGCCTCGCGCAGATCCGGGTAGTCCTCGGCATCGACCGGAAACAGGCCGGCGAACACGCGCGGCTGCATTTCCTGGAAACCGGGCAATGCATGCGGCGCCGGGTCGGCCGCCAGGGTCAGGGTGTCGCCGACCGGCGCGCCGTGCACGTCCTTGATCGAGGCGTTGATCCAGCCCACTTCGCCCGCGCCCAGCGCGGCAAGCTCCTTGCGCTTGGGCGTGAACACGCCGACCTTGTCGACCAGATGGGTGCGGCCGGTGGACATCACCAGGATCTTGCTGCCCGGCTTGATCTCGCCTTGCATCACGCGCACCAGCGAGACCACGCCCAGGTAGTTGTCGAACCACGAGTCGATGATCAGCGCCTGCAGCTTGTCGGTGTCGCGGGGGGTGGGCGGCGGAATCCGCTGCACGATCGCTTCCAGCACCAGATCGATGTTCAGACCGGTCTTGGCGCTGACCGCCACCGCGTCCTCGGCATCGATGCCGATCACCGCCTCGATCTCGGCCTTGGCCCGCTCGATGTCGGCGGTCGGCAGGTCGATCTTGTTGAGCACCGGCACCACTTCCAGGCCCTGCTCCACCGCGGTGTAGCAGTTGGCCACCGACTGCGCTTCCACGCCCTGGGCCGCATCCACCACCAGCAGCGCGCCTTCGCACGCGGCCAGCGAGCGGCTGACCTCGTAGGAGAAGTCCACATGCCCCGGGGTGTCGATGAAGTTCAGGTGGTAGACCTGCCCGTCCTTGGCCGTATACGGCAAGGACACCGACTGCGCCTTGATGGTGATGCCGCGTTCGCGCTCGATCGGGTTGGAGTCGAGCACCTGGGCCTCCATCTCGCGCGCCTGCAGGCCGCCGCACAGCTGGATGATCCGGTCGGCCAGGGTGGATTTGCCGTGGTCGACGTGGGCGATGATGGAGAAGTTGCGGATATTCCGCATTGAATCAGAGGACATTGAGGTGGGCGCCGGCGGTGCCGTCGTCAGGGTAACGCAGCATTATCGCACGCCACGGCCCCGCGGGGCCGAGAATTGGGAATCGGGAGTGGGGAATCGGAAAGCCAGGCGAGCTCTCACCTCGCAGAGCCGCTCTTGCCATTCCCGATTCCCGATTCTCCACTCCTCCCTCAGCCGCCGGCCTTCAAGGCCACATAACTGGTCGCCTTGCCATCGGTGACCAGCAGCATGACCACGTCGCCCTTCTTGTAGCTGGACAGGGCGCGGTTGAGGTCGGCGACGCTGCCGACCTTGGTGCGGCCGACGCGGGCGATGACCAGACCCGGCGACAACGGCGGCTGGGTGCTGCGTGCTGCCGCGCCGGTCACCGAGGCGATGCGCACGCCCTCGCCTGCTTCCAGGCCCAGGCGGCTGCGCTCGACGGCGGTCAGATCGGCCACCTGCAGGCCGAGCAGCTCCACGCTGGCCGGTGCGCCGGGCTTGGCGTCGTCGGCAGCGGTGCGCGGTGCAGCGTTGCCGGCCGGGTTGTCCAGCGTCGTCAGGGTGACCGCCACCTTGCGCGGCTTGCCATCGCGCAGCACGTCCAGGTTGACCTTGGTACCCGGCGCCATCAGCCCGATCATCGGCGGCAGGTCGCTGGCGACATCGATCGGCTTGCCGTTGACCGCGCGGATCACATCGCCCACCTCGATCCCGGCCTTGGCGGCGGGGCTACCGGGCGGGATGTCGTTGACCAGTGCGCCACGCGTATCCGGCAGGCCCAGGCCCTGCGCCTTGAGCGAGTCGATCGGGCCGACCGCCACACCCAGCATGCCGCGGCTCACGTGGCCGGTGGCCTTGATCTGCTCGGCGGCGCTGAAGGCCAGGTCGATCGGGATCGCGAAACTGATGCCCATGTAGCCGCCGGAGGCGGAGAAGATCTGCGAATTGATGCCGACCACCTCGCCGCGCGTATTGAGCAACGGGCCGCCGGAGTTGCCCTGGTTGATCGCCACGTCGGTCTGGATGAAGGGCACGTAGCGCTGGTCCGCATACGGATTGCTGCGCCCGGTAGCGCTGACGATGCCGGCGGTGACCGAGTGATCCAGGCCGAACGGGGAGCCGATCGCCACCACCCACTGGCCCGGCTTGAGCGTGTTGGAATCACCCAGGCGCACCGTCGGCAGGCCCTTGGCGTCGATCTTGAGCAACGCCACGTCGAACTGCTCGTCGCTGCCGACCACCTTGGCCTTGAACTCGCGGCGGTCGGTCAGCTTGACGGTGACTTCGCTGGCACCATCGACCACGTGGTGATTGGTCAGCACATAGCCGTCGGCCGAAATGATGAAGCCCGAACCCATCGACTTGCCGGCGATGCCGCCATCGTCATCGCCGCCCTGTCCCGGCCCCTGGCGCGGCCCGCCCGGCATCTGGAAATCCGGACCGAAGAAGCGACGGAAGAATTCCGGCATCTGCTCATCGCCGGGCATCGCGCCGCCGTCCTGCCCACCCGGACCACCGCGCCGCTGGCGCGCCATGGCGTCCTTGCGGGTGATGGTGGTTTCGATATTGACCACGCCCGGGCCGACCTGCTCGACCAGATTGGTGAAGTCCGGCAACCCGGCCACCAGCTGCGGCGCCGGCGTGGCGCTGCGGTTGGCGGCAATCGGGGCAACGTCCTTGGCAGCGGGCGCGGACTGCTGCGCGCAGGCGGCCAGCGGCAAGGTCATGGCGATCAGGCCGAACATCTGGGTGCGAATGCGGTGGTTCATCAGGTTGCCTCCGATGGCAGGGCGACAGGGGCCAAAGCCCCTGCCGTTGCAGGGGTCCGGCACGATAACGGAAGGGGAAGCGCCGAACGGATGAAGAGCGGCGGCGGTATCAATCCTGCGGCGGCTGCACCGGCAGCGGCCGGCTTGGCGCAGGGCTGGCAACACCCTGCGGCGCGGGCTCGAACGGATAGAACGCGGTGCCTTGGCCGCCTTGGCGGAAGCTGGCATTGAGCGGACTGTCGCCGGCACCGGACAGCGCCGCACGCGGCCACGGGCGCGCCTGCAGGGTGGTATCCGGATGCGTGAACGGATTCGATGGCGCCGCAACGGCCGTGGCGGCCGCCGAGGCGGGAGCAGCGGATGCCAGCGCGCGGGCTGGCGCCTGCTGCTGCCGCGCCGCGACGCTGCGGGCGACCTGTTGGTTGCGCGTGGCCGCGCCACGGCGCGTGGATGCCAGCGCGGCAGCCGGCACCGCTGCGGCCAGCGCGGCGACCTCGTCGGGAGCTGCCGGGCCAGGCTCGGCCGGCCCCTTCGGCGCCACGGGCGTGGTGGGAGCCTGCGCGGTGCCAGGCAGCTGTGCCACGGTGGCGAACACCGGGACCTGCGTGGCAGGCGCTGCCGTCTCCGGCAAGCGCTCGCGCGCCATGAACAAGGCGATCGCCGCGACCGATGCCGCAATCGCCGCGCCACCACCCCAGCGCCAGCGCGCCGCCGGACGCGTGGATGGCTGCGCCTGCGGCACCGGCTCATCGGCGATGGCACTGCGCACGCGCGCGGCAAAATCCAGCGGTGCCGGCGCGCTGGCCGCACCACGCAGCACATCGCCGCACAGCTGCCAGCGTTCGTGGCAGCCGGCCAGTTCTTCGTCGTGGGCCAGGCGGCGCAGCAAAAAGCGCGACTCGTCGGCGCTCAATTCGCCATCCACCAGCGCAGACAGCTGCTGGCGGTAGTGACGCTCGAACTTGTCGGTAGTGGACATGGCAGGGTTATGGCTCATACACGGTGTCGCTCACGGGTGGCGCTTTCGGTCTCCAGCAGAGGCCGCAGCTCGATGTCGATGGCCTCGCGCGCTCGAAAGATGCGCGAGCGCACCGTTCCGATCGGGCAATCCATCTTTCGCGCGATTTCGTCGTAGCTCAGCCCATCCACCTCGCGCAGGGTGATGGCCGACCGGAGCTCTTCCGGCAGGGCTTGGACCGCGCGCATCACCGTTTGTTCCAGCTCCTGTCGCATCAGTTCACGCTCCGGGGTGTCGGTGTCGCGCAAGCGGGTGGCACCATCGAACTGTTCGGCATCGCTGATCTCGATATCGTCGGTGGGCGGACGGCGGTTGTGCGCAACCAGATGATTCTTGGCAGTGTTGACGGCAATGCGGTGTAGCCAGGTATAGAACTGCGAGTCGCCGCGGAAACTGTTGATCGCCCGGTAGGCGCGCACAAACGTATCCTGGGCCACGTCCTGGCATTCGCTCCAGTCGGCGATGTAGCGCCCGATCAACGCAACGATGCGGTGCTGGTATTTGCGCACCAGCACATCGAACGCTGCGCTCTCGCCGCGCTGCACACGCCGGACCAGTTCCAGGTCAAGCTCCTGAGGTGTATCGACTTCGGCCATGTCGGGCCGCACTCCTGTCAGCCCACCGAAGTCGGGCAATAAGACAACCATTGAAGGGAAAAGTTCATACCGATCCGTGCGATCGTCACGCAACAGGCTAGCTGCACCGATGCGCTACTGGCGACGCCTCGCACCAGGCGCGCGTCGCCCTGCCGACAGGTATGGGTATTTGACGTGAAGGAAACAACCTCTGGATGATAACGACCTTTCCTTATATCTCCGGACGGCCAGACGCATGCTTCCAGGTTTCGACGGGCTCCGATTCAGCCATTGGCAGGCCGACCTGCGCGAGGACGGCGTGGTCGTACTCAGCCTTGATCGCCAGGGCGCACCGGTCAACGCATTTTCGCAGGAGGTGCTGCTCGAACTGGGCGCGCTGGTCGAACGCCTGGCGCTGGACCCGCCCAAGGGCGTGGTGCTGCGCTCGGGCAAGCCCAACGGCTTCATCGCCGGCGCCGACCTGAAGGAATTCCAGGAGTTCGACCGCAAGGGCACCGTCAACGATGCGATCCACCGCGGCCAGAACGTCTTTCAGAAGCTGGCCGAGCTGCCCTGCCCCACGGTCGCGGCGATTCACGGATTCTGCATGGGCGGCGGCACCGAGATCGCGCTGGCGTGCCGGTATCGCGTGGCCTCCGACGATGCCGGCACCCGCATCGGCCTGCCGGAAACCAAGCTCGGCATCTTTCCCGGCTGGGGCGGCAGCGCCCGCCTGCCGCGCCTGATCGGTGCGCCGGCAGCGATGGACCTGATGCTGACCGGCCGCACCGTCGCGGCCAAGGCCGCACGCGCCATGGGCCTGGTCGACAAGGTCGCCGCGCCGGCGGTGCTGGTCGATGTCGCCGCCGCGCTGGCGCTCACCGGCAGCAAACGTCCGTTCAAGCAGCGCGCCACCGCATGGGCCACCAATACCCTGCTCGCGCGCAAGTTGCTGGCGCCGCAGATGCGCAAGCAGGTCGCACGCAAGGCGCGCAAGGAGCATTACCCGGCGCCCTACGCCTTGATCAACGTGTGGGAACGTGCCGGCGGCAGCGGCATCCAGGCGCGCCTGGCGGCCGAGCGTAAGGCGGTGGTCAAGCTCGCCAGTACGCCGACCGCACGCAACCTGATCCGCATCTTCTTCCTGACCGAGCGCCTGAAGGTGCTGGGCGGCAAGGACGCCGGCGCTGCGGCCTTGCCCCCGATTCGCCATGTGCATGTGGTCGGTGCCGGCGTGATGGGCGGCGATATCGCGGCCTGGGCTGCCTACAAGGGCTTCGAGGTGACGCTGCAGGATCGCGAACAGCGCTTCATCGACACCGCACTGGGCCGTGGCGGCGAGTTGTTCGCCAAGCGCGTCAAGGACGAGGCCAAGCGGCCAGCAGTGGCCGCGCGCCTGCGTGGCGACCTGGCCGGTGCGGGCGTGGCCCAGGCGGACCTGGTGATCGAAGCGATCATCGAGAACCCGCAGGCCAAGCGCGAGCTGTACCAGTCCGTCGAGCCGCAGCTCAAGCCCGATGCGTTGCTGACCACCAATACCTCGTCGATTCCGCTGACCGAGTTGCGCGAGCATCTCCAGCGCCCGGCGCAGTTTGCCGGCCTGCACTACTTCAACCCGGTATCGATGATGCCGCTGGTGGAGATCGTGCAGCACGACGGGCTGGATCCGGCCAACGTCGCGCGCCTGGCGGCATTCTGCAAGGCGCTGGACAAGTTCCCGGTACCGGTGGCCGGCACACCGGGCTTCCTGGTCAATCGCGTGCTGTTCCCGTACCTGCTCGAAGCGGCCACCGCGTATGCTGAGGGCGTGCCGGGCCCGGTGCTGGACAAGACGGCGGTCAAGTTCGGCATGCCGATGGGGCCGATCGAACTGATCGATACGGTGGGGCTGGATGTCGCCGCCGGTGTGGGCGCAGAGCTCGCGCCCTTCCTGCACCTGCCGATTCCCGCGGCGCTGGCCACCGTGGAGCCGGGCAAGCGCGGCAAGAAGGACGGCCAGGGTTTGTACAAGTGGGAGAACGGGCGCGCGGTCAAGCCCGAGGTCGCCAGCGGCTACGCGGTGCCGGCAGACCTGGAAGATCGCCTGATCCTGCCGTTGCTCAACGAAGCGGTCGCCTGCCTGCACGATCGCGTGGTGGCCGATGCCGACCTGCTCGATGCCGGTGTCATCTTCGGTACCGGCTTTGCGCCGTTCCGCGGTGGCCCGATCCAGCATATCCGCAGCGTCGGTGCCGATGCCCTGCTCGAACGCCTGCTGGCTCTGCAGGCGCGCCATGGCGAGCGTTTCGCACCGCGCCCGGGCTGGGAGTCGCCGTTGCTGCGTGAGCCGGTGGCGTAACGCGTTGACGCGGCCTTCGAGCTCGGCCAGATACCCAAGCGCCATGCACTCGGCCACGGTGGTGCTCTGAAGGTTGCAGCGCGGCACACCATCGCCACCAGATGCAGGCAATCAAAAAACAACGGCGAGCCAAGGCTCGCCGTTGTTCTACCGGGTCGCAAGGCGACTCAGAAGCGCAGGCCCACACTGGTGAAGAAGTAACGACCCGCCTGGTCGTAACCGGCGAGCGAGTTGCCGTTGAAGGTCAGGCTGCCACCCACCAGCGGCGGCTCCTTGTCGGCGATGTTGTTGATGCCCAAGGTCCAGGTGACGTAATCGCCCAGCTGCATCGAACCGGAGAGGTCGAAGTAGTTGTACGCCGACACCTTGTTGTCCTGGTTCACCAGGCGTACGTCGGTTGTGCCACGGGTCCCGTCGGTGTTCTGGTAATCCAGCTCGCCGATATAGCGCCAGCGCAGGCTGACGGTGTACCGATCGAAACTGTAGCGCGTGCTCAGCACATGCCGCCATTCGGCACTGTTGCAGGCCACGTTCACCACGCCGGCGCAGTCGTAGGTCACTTCCTGCACACCCGGAACCGGCTCGTATTCCTGCTTGATGGCGTAGCTGCCCATCATCGAGGCAGTCAGGCGCCCGGGGCCGACGCTCCACGCGTACGACGCGGTCAGATCCACGCCCTGGAAATGCAGCGACCCAAAATTATCCTGGGAATTGAAGATCAGGCCGGAGACGTCCGGGTCGCTGCCGCGGAACAGGTCGCCTGTGGTGGCATTGCGGCGGACGCGGCTGCAGATATCCGCGTTGCCGGTCACGCCGCATGCGGTCAGGATGTTGGAGGAACCGATGGCACGGATGGCGTCGTCGATCTTGATGTCGTAGTAATCCACGCTCAGATCGAGCCCCTTGATGGGGCTGGCAGCAAAACCGACGGTCCAGGTGTTGGCCGTTTCCGGCTGCAGTGTCGTATTACCGCCGCCGATTTCGTTGTACTGGCCCGCCGGGTTTGCCGCAACGCGGCCGTACTGCGCCGCCGTCACGCCAGTATTGGCGCACTGGGCCTGGGTAAAGACCGGGTTGGCACCGGCGCATGGGTCGCTGCCGCTCCACAATCCGATCGTATTTTCGTTATACAGCTCGGTGACGTTCGGCGCGCGGATTGCGCGATTCCAGCCGGCGCGCAGGTGATACTTGCCGTCGGCGAATGTCGCGCCCAGACCGGCCTTGTAGGTGCTGACGCCACCGGAGATGTCGTAGTCCGAGTAGCGATAGCCAAGCTGCATGTCGAGATGATCCAGGCTGCCGGCCTGCGCCACCAGCGGCACCGCGCCCTCCAGGAACAGCTCCTTGACGCCGATGTCGCCGGAGACATTGGAGGTCGGGCCGCCCAGACCGGTGAAGTTGCCGGTCTGCATGTTGCTGTCGGCCACCCGCTTGAAGGTTTCGGTACGCGTTTCCACGCCGCCGACGACGCTGATCGGATTGTCCCCGGCCCACGGCAGGCTGTAGCCGAAATTGCCGGTCACGTAGGCGTTGAACACGCGCATCGAGGTTTCGTAATTGACGATACCAACCCCCTGCAGCGCTTGCGCCTCTGCAGCGGTGACACTGTCGGTCCACACGCTATAGGGCACGCAGCCATCGAACGCCCCCGGCTGGCAGCCCAGCAGCGCATCGCGTACACGGGTGGTCACGAAGTCGTTGATGTTCTCGGACTTGGTCGTGCTGCGGTTGTAGGTGAAGGACGCGTCGTAGGACCAGTTGTCGTTGATATCGCCCTGGGCACCGGCGGTGATGCTGAAACTGTTGGTATCCGAGTCGGTGATGCGCGGGCCGCCTTCGACGTTGCGCTTGGCCACATAGACGGTGAACTCATCGTCGGTGATGCCGACGTCGTTGCACAGGCTACCGATCACCGAGGTGGCGCAGTTGACGTTGAGGTCGGTGAAAAACGCACCCGACGGCGCGATCTGCGTCGAACTCTTGCGGTTGACGAACAGGGTTTCAAGATAGGGCTTGAAGTGCTCGTTGACCTCGTACTTGATGTTGGTGCCGGCCGTGTAGCGCGTATCCGGACGCTGGTAGTAATTCAGCGGCGCGAAGTTGTAGAGATTCGGGGATGCGACCTGCGACCAGGTTCCGCCGGCCGAAGGCTGCACGTAAAAGGCACCTGCAGACGGAGCGACGACGTAGAAGTTGGCCGGATCTGCAGTGGCAGACCCGCCGCACGCGGTGCCGCTGTTACTCAGGGCGCAGGCGGAGTAATCGCGCTGGCCCTGCAGCAGGGGATCGTTCTCGCGCCAGGTGGCCCATGCGGTGGCATGCCCCGCTTCGCCGAAGCTGCCGCCGATGGCCAGGTCCACGTTGCGGGAGATGCCGTCGAAACCGGAGTTTCCGGTCGGGTAATCGTAACCGGCATCGTCCATCAGACCGCGCATCAACGTATTGCCGTTGTCATGCTGGTAGGCGTTGTAGCCCATGTCGACGCTGACCCCTTCGAACTCGTCGTCGAGCACGAAATTGACCACGCCGGCAACGGCATCCGAGCCATACACCGCCGAGGCGCCGCCGGTGAGGATGTCCACGCGACGCACCAGCGCGGCCGGGATGATGCTGATATCCGGACTCTCGCCGATGCCCTTGGGAATGCGCCTGCCGTTGACCAAGGTCAAGGTACGCTGCGCGCCCAGTCCGCGCAGGTCGACGGTCGCATACCCTTGCGAGCCATTGTTGGCGAAGTTGTCGAAGCTCGCCGAAAGCTGTGGATACTGATTGATCAGATCTTCGACCTTGGTCGAGCCGGTGTACTGGAATTCTTCCTTGTTGATCTCGGCCACCGGACTGGAGGCAGTCATCGTCTGGCTCTTGATGCGCGTACCGGTGACACTGACCGTGTCCAGGCTCTTGAGTTCGCTCGCGGGCTGCTCCTGCGCCATCACGGTTCCGGACAGGGCCAACGCCGCGGCGCCCGCGGTGAGCGATACCCGGATGGCGTCGCGCAGCTTGGTGGTCTTCAATCTCATCTCTCTCTCCGAGAAGTTCGAACGGGTAAGCGCAACGCACTGCGTCGGCATCTGATGCAATGCCGGCACGTGCTGCGACGTCATTGGCAAGCGCGTCAAACCGCGCTTCCACACTGGCTAACGGCCGGGCGAAAGAGCGCCCGAAAAAACGTTGCCAACCCGATGTTAAGACCACGTTGAAGAGAATTAAAGCGCCATTCAGAAATGCTCCGAATCGGTGCGGCGAAGCCCCAAAAGGGTGCGGGAATCACAAAAAAAAGAGCACTTTTGACGCGCGCCCCCCCTTCCCGAGGCACGATTTCGCCGCGTACGCTCGTTCGGTGTTCGCGCGCCGCCGGCTCATTCCGGTGAAATACCGAAACGCGTGGTCGGCCAGCGGGAAATCCTTACGCCACTTCGACGCCGGGCAAGACCACACCCGCTGCCCGAAGCCGCTTCAACAACGGCATGAGCCCGTCCAGGTGCCGCCGCGAGCTATGCACCGACCGTTGATGGACATCGCCGCGCACCTGCGCCGCACTCGCGGTCACGAATGACACATTCTCCAGCCCGGTGATGGTTTCACTGCTCGTCAGCCCGCACCAGCTCAACACCCGCGAGATCTGATGCTCGGTATCGCGTACCAGCTCTTCGTAATGCACGTCGAGAATGCCGCCGGGCAGTACCGCATGCCAGTGACGCATGGTCTGCTGATAGGCCAGGTAGTAATCAGCGAGCTCATCGAGCGCATACGAGAACGGATAGGCGTTGTAGAACAAGGTCTTGTACATCGCATAGCACGTGTCCAGCGGATCGCGCACCAGATGGATGATGCGTGCGCGTGGCAGCGCAGTGGCAATCATGCCGCAGTAGAGGTAATTGACCGGCATCTTGTCGATGACTACCGGGTGGTCGTGCACCAACTCACGGGCACCGCGCAGATACTCTTCGCCGAGCGCAGCAAAATCGATCTGCAGCGATGCCTGGGCGGCGGTCAATCCGGGATTGGTCGCCAGTACGCCGGATGTCGCACTGCCCAGCAGCGCACCGAAATCCATCAACTCCCCGGCCGAGCGCGCACCGCCGCGCTGGATCAGCAGGCGCTCCAGCAAGGTGGTGCCTGAGCGCGGCAAGCCGACGATGAAGACCGCACCCTCGCCCGCATCACCCGGCTGCAGTGCGCGCAAGGCATCCGGGGCGTACGCCTCCCGTACCTGGGCGATATGCGCACACTCGGCAGCAACGTCGTACTGCAGTGTCTTGCGCTTGCAGGCCGCTGCAGCGGTCAACGTCTCGAACGATTCCGCATGCCGGCCCAGATCCTCCAGCTCCTTGCTCAAGGCGTACAGGCCTGCCGCCCTGGCGGAAGGGTCCGATAGCGTGGTCAAGCGGTGACGCAGGTCGTCCAGATGATTGTGCTGCCCGGTCTGACGCCGGAGCGTGGCGCGCAGGTACAAGGCATCGCCGGTCTCGGGTGCCAGTTGCAGCAGCCGCTCCAGGGTGACCTCAGCGGCATCGAATTCACCGCCAAAGAACTGCATGGTGGCAAGGTCGTACAGCAGGCCCGGCTGTTCTCCCAGCCATGTCATCGCATGCCGATACGCGTCACGGGCGGCCGCCACCTCGTGGCAGCCGCTGTGCAACGCGCCGATCCGCCACCACGCCGCACCGTCGGCGCCGGCCAGTGCCTGCGCCTGACCGGCGACAAGCCGGGCCTCGCGGCGGCGACGCAGCTGCAGCAGCAAGCTGGCGTACTTGATCAAGAGCGGCACCGGTGACGCCGCAACCGCCGCCGCCCGTGCGATGCGGTCGACCGCGGCTTGCGGATCGCCATTGGCCAACCGGGCCTCGCTGGCAAGTTCCAGCAGATGCGCATTGTCAGGCTGGTCGGCGCAGGCGCGGTCGGCCAACACAACTGCCTGGCCATAACGTCCCTGACGCAGCAGGTGATACCCGTCGTGCAGCACTGCGCGCAGCTGTCCTTCAGTCATGCGTTCTCTTCTGTTGGTTGCGATGCCATCGGCGGCCCGGCTAGTCGATGCGGCGGGCGCGTAGCGCCACCCCGGCAGCGGTCACCAGCATGTAACTTCCCATCGCGGCCTTGCGAATCACCACGACTTCGCCTTCGGCCAACGGACCGCGGCTGGTGGCTTCTGTCAGTGCCCAGCGCTGACGACTGTCCAGCGACACGATGCGCGTACCGTCTGGCTGATACGCCACCGCGAGCACCTTGGCCGTGAGTTGCGCAGGCGATGATTGCTGCGCAGCTGCTGCAGCCGAGGCCTGTTGCGCGCTGCGGCCAAACGCTCTTGCTCCCCTGTCCGCCTCCGCCGCCCGTACGGCCTGGGTTGGCGGAAAACTGGCGTCATAACAGGCCAGCCGCGGCAATGGATCGAGGACTGCGGCGCAGCGATGCGTCGGCACGTCCTGCGCCGATGCCGCCCAAGCGCAGCCCAGGACTGCCAGACCCACCACCACCGGTTTGTGCATGTGCGTATCTCACTGCTCGACTGCAGCAGAGCATACAAGCCAACCGGCGGGCGCAGGAAAGGCCGACCCTCATTGTCTCGCCACCGGGCAGATTGAACGCACTGCCGGCGCCGCCTAAGCTGCAGGTCCCCCGACCCGCGGCAAGACTGCCTGGAAAACGCCTTGGACCTGTCCTTGCAGCACGCCGCACGCTTACTGCAACACGGTCATCTGCCGCAGGCGATCGCCGCCTATCGAGCCATCCTGCAGGCCCGGCCCGGCTGCGCCGATGCCTGGTACAACCTGGGATATCTGCTGCGCCGGACCGGCGAAGCATCCGCTGCGCTGGATGCGTATGCGCAGGCACTGCAGCACGGCGCTGCACTGCCGGAACAGATCCACCTCAATCGCGCCGCGCTGCTGAGCGACCATCTCCACCAGGATGCGGCCGCGCTGGAGGAGCTCGACCTGGCATTGCAGTGTCGGCCGGACTACGCCCCGGCCTTGCTCAATCTGGGCAACCTGCACGAAGAGCTGGGCGCACGCGACCAGGCGGTCGCCGCCTATCGCCGACTGCTCGCCAGTCCTCCCGGCGACGCCCGGACACGGACGCTGCAGTTGCAAGCCAGCGCACGTCTGCTGCATCTGGATCCTCCGACGCAGGCGCAGGACCCACGCCTGCTCGAACTCGAGCAGGCCAGCGAGGTCGCGGGGCGGGATCCTGCGCTGGCGGCCACGCTGCTGCATGCAGTGGCCCATGCCTACGATCGCCTCGGCCTGCACAGCCAGGCATTCGATGCGGCCAGTGCCGCCAACCGGCATGGCCACGCCCATGCAAGGCATTACGATCCGATCCGCACGCAACAGCATTTCGACAGCATTGCCGCGGTATTTGCCAACGCAAGGGACGCGCAACAGCCACCCCCCACGGCTGCTGGAGAAAACACGGTGCCGGCCCTGTTTATCTGCGGCATGTTCCGCTCCGGCTCCACCCTGCTCGAACAGGCCTTGTCGCGCCACCCGTGCATTGCCGCCGGCGGTGAACTGGATGCGCTGCCGCGACTGGTTGCGCAGTCGCTGTCGCCGTTCCCGAAGGCCACGCAGCAGCTGTCCCCACATACGCTGGCGCAGCTGGCCGCGGCATATCGTCAACATGTGGCGGCAGCCGTTCCCCAGCATGCGCAACTGCGCTACATCACCGACAAGCGCCCGGACAACTTTCAGCTGATCGGACTGATCAAACAGCTCTTTCCGGCTGCCAGGATCGTGCACACGCGCCGCCATCCGCTGGACAACGGGCTGTCGCTCTTCATGCAGCAGCTCAATCCACAACGGTTTGGCTACGCGGGCCGGCTGGAGGACATCGGGCATTTTCTTGCCGCCTACCAGCGACTGATGGCGCATTGGCTGTCGCTATATCCCGACAGCATCCACACCTTCGACTATGACGCCTTCGTCGCCGCGCCGGAGCCCACCTTGCGCGCATTGCTGGACTTCCTGCAGTTGCCATGGGAACCGGACTGCCTGGAGTTCCACAAGGCGCCTGGCGCCGTCAAGACAGCCAGCTACTGGCAGGTGCGCCAGCCCCTGCATGGCGATGCGTCCGGACGCTGGAAGCCCTACGCCGCTCAGCTCGCTCCCCTGCGCGCCACGCTTGCCCGGTTCGGCATCTCACCTGCGGACTGAACCGGCCGACGACCGGCACCCCCTTCATCCGGCACGGTGGCGGGCAATCGCCGTTTCCATGGCGTTGACCATCTGCCGCTCCTCCTGGCTCAGCAGCGGGTTCCAGACATCGAAGATCAGCACCGCGCGCAGCTGCGCGCTCTGGTTGCGCGCCTCGTGTTCGATCGAGTCGTCGAACACCAGCACCTTGCCGACCTCCCACTGCCGCCAGTCGTAACCGACCCGGAAGCTGCATCCGTCGGGCACGATCAACGGCAGATGTGCCACCAGACGAGCGTTGGTCTCGCCGTGGTGCGGTGGAATGACCGTCTGCGGCGCCAGCACCGAGAACATCGCGTTCGGGCATACGCCATCGATCCGTGCCGCATCGACCAATGCCAACGCGGCGGCGGTCGCCGGGCACTGCCGCAGATGTTCCTCCACCGGCTGGCCATGCGCCCACAGCGGATAGGAACTCCAGGCCGGCGAATGGTTGAGGTCCTTCCACTGATTGACCGGCTGGTCCGGCGCGTAGGCGATATACGGCGCAAAGCCGCCCTTGTCCGCGTCCATGACGGCGCGCAGTTCCTGCGCAATCGCCTCGGTCTGACGCTGTACTGCAGCGATCCACGGAAACGCCTCCGGCGGATGAAACGGCAAGGCGGGCAGTCGCGGTACGTACAGGCGGTTGGATTGGGAGTGGAACGGGCGGCTGCGTCCACATGCGATCGCGGCCGCTTCCGCCCAGCGTCCCGCGAGCGCGGCGTCCACAGCGACGCCGGGCGTGTCCAGGACGGCGCGCAATTGCGCCTCGAGCTCAAGCGTGTCCTGCTCCACCGCCTGCGTGGCCAGGGCAAGCTTGCGACGCAGCACCGCAGGCCATTGCGGCTCGGGTGGCGCAACCTTCAGCGCGTCGCGATAGACGGCGGCGGCGGCACGCGGGCGGCCGCGCGCCTGCAGAAACGCGGCCTTTGCCAGCAACCCCGGCAGGAAATACGCATCCAGCGCCAAGGCCGCGCTGATGGCCTGCCATTCGCCATCCACATCGCCTTGCGACTGCTTCACCACCGCAATGGTCAGCACGATCATCGGATCGCCCGGGCTGCTTGCGCGCGCGCCGGCCAGGTAGTCCAGCGCCGCTGTTGCATCGCCGCGCTGGTAAGCGTGCACGCCCAGGCTGTACAAGGCCTGCGGATGCGCCGGCGCCAACTGGCGCACCTGTGCCCACAGCTGCTCGGCCTGCTGCCAGTGCCCGGCCGAAGCCGCAGCGCCCGCCTCGGCGATCAGCGCGGCGATGCGTTGGTTGCGTTGTTCGATCTGTACCGCCATCGCGCCGCCGGCCTCTCAATCTTCCCGGCTCGATCATACGGCCTGGGCGGCGGCGCGATGGCGCGATTGGCCTGCCCACGACCGGACAGGGTGGCCCGGCTACGTGCTGTTCCAGGCAACGTCACGCCACGCCAGCGCCAACCAGGCGACAGCCCACTGGCGTGCGGTCCGTGTCAGTGCGCGTGGCCGCCATGCGAATGCGCGTGACCATGATGATCGTCGTGCGCAGGGCCTTGCGTAGCCGGTGGCGTGCCACACGGCTCGGTGCCGCAGTCGCCGCTCTCCACCTGCAAGGTGACATGGGAGATCTCGAAGCGCGCGTGCAGCAGCTCGGCGAGGGCGTCGCGCAGGCGGTCGCGGTCGATGGTTTCGCCAACCACCACGTGTGCGGTGAGCGCAGGCGTGCTGGAGGCCAGTGCCCAGACGTGCAGGTCGTGCACGTCCTCGACGCCGGGGTAGCTGGTCAGCGCCTGCTGCACCTGCGGCAGATCGATGCCTTTGGGCACGCCTTCCAGCAGCACGTTGATCGCCTCGCGCAGCAGCACCCAGGTGCGCGGCAGCACCCACAGGCCGATTAGCACGGCCAGCACCGGGTCGATCCACTGCCAGCCGGTCCAGCGGATCAGCAGCGCGCCGATGATCACCGCCACCGAGCCGAGCATGTCGCTCCAGACTTCCAGGTAGGCGCCCTTGACGTTCAGGCTCTCGCCGCTGCCGGCGTGCAGCAGCTTCATGGCGATCAGATTGATCACCAGGCCGAAGCCGGCGATCAGCAGCATGCCGCTGGAGGAAATATCCTGCGGTGCGCGAAAGCGCTGCGCAGCCTCCCACAGGATGTAAGCGCCGACCGCGAACAGCAGTGCACCGTTCGCCAGCGCGCCGAGCGCTTCCAGCCGCACATAGCCATAGGTGCGGCGCGCATCGGCAGGGCGACGGCTCAGGCGCACGGCAAGCAGGGCGATCATCAGGCCCACGGTGTCGGTGGCCATATGTGCAGCGTCAGACAACAGCGCCAGGCTGTTGGTGATGAACGCACCGATGACTTCCGCCAACAGGAACGTGGCGGTGAGCCCCAGCGCCCACCATAGCGGTGTCTCGTGGCGGATTTCGCTGGGTGCGTGGTTGTGGTCGTGTCCCATGGATGCGGTAGCCTCGTGCGATGCGCGCACCTTAGGCGCACGCGATGGCGGAGACTATTACACCCGGGCGTGATGACATCACATCACGTGGGCGTGGTGCTGCGCCTTGTTGCCCAGGCCGGGCAGCAATTTGGAGCGGCCAACAGAACCTCTCGAACGCCGCAGCGATGGCGGCAACGCGTCGGCCACCCTCGCTTTCGTTAGCGTGTGGAGTGATGTCGTATTGGCAGTGAGATTGCTCGGATAGAAAGAGGCTGATCAGACCGCACCTCATCGGACGGCTGCGCTGCATGCACTGCCTGCCCCTACTTGCAACCATGCGTACCGACCACCGTGACTGGTCCTTGCCCGCCCACCGTCGCGGGACCTTACGCGGCATGGATGCCGCGTAAGAGCCTACAAGGACGTACTTGCGGCGTGTCCCGCGATGGTGGGCGGGCAAGGGCCCTGCGGCAAAACCACAGCGTCGAGGGCGCGGCGCCCTCACCGCTCGCGGGACACGCCGTGAACCCATCCCGGGGGCTCGGTGGCGGCATCCATGCCGTCACACGGTCCCGCAACCGGCAAGGACACCGCACCAGACAGTTGGTCGACGCTCATCTGAAAAGCTGCTTGTCGTGCGGTGCGCATCAGACCCGGAGCCGATGCTTCATGATCGAGCAAGGCGCATCCAGCGCTGCTCTTGCCATGCACACCGACCCTCTCCACTGGCCCTTGCCCGCCTACCGTCGCGGGACCCTGAGCGGCATGGATGCCGCGCCGGAGCCTACAGGGACGTACTTGCGGCGTGTCCCGCGAGGGTGGGCGGGCAAGGGCCGTGCAGCCAGCTCGCAGCGTCGAGGGCGCGGCGCCCTCATCGCTCGCGGGACACGCCGTAAACCCATCCCTGGGGCTCGGTGGCGGCATCCATGCCACCACACGGTCCCGCAACCGGCAAGGACACCGCACCAGCGTAGACGCTTTGTTAGCCGCTCTCAAACCTTGGCCACCAGCTTGATCACGCTGGAAAAATCCAGCGCGCCGTTGCCGGCCTGGCTGTTCATCGCATACAGATTGCGCGCCAGCTCGCCGAGCGGAATCGACACGCCCGCCTGCACTGCGGATTCGGCGACCAGCCCCAGGTCCTTGAGCATCAGATCGTTGCCGAATCCGCCGCTGTAACCGCGCGATGCCGGCGCGTTGGGCAGCACGCCCGGCCACGGATTGCAGACTTCGGTGGCCCAGCTGCGCCCGGTGCTGACCGCCATCATCTGCGACAGCACCGCGGGGTCCAGGCCCTGTGCAACGCCGAGCGCCAGCGCCTCGCCGGTGGCGGCCATGATCACGCCCAGTGCCATGTTGTTGCACAGTTTGGCGACCTGGCCGGCGCCGTTGTCGCCGACGTGGAAGATGTTTTTGCCCATCGCCTGCAACACCGGCCGCGCACGCTCCAGCACCTCTGCAGCGCCACCGACGATAAACGTCAGGCTGCCGGCCGCCGCGCCAGCGGTACCGCCGGACACCGGCGCATCCAGCATCGCCAGGCCACGCGCCTGCGCCTCGGCGGCCAGCTTGCGTGCGCTGGCCGGTGCGATGGTGCTGCAGTCGATCACCAGGGCAGCGGCAGGAATCTGCGCCAGGATGCCGGCCTCGCCCAGGTACAGCGCTTCGACATGGCGGCTGGCCGGCAACATCGAGATCACGATCTCGGCGTCGGCCAGGGTGTCGTGTGCGGAGCTGGCGGCATGCGCGCCGGCGGCGACCGCGGCGTCCAGCGCGGCGGGCACCAGATCGAACACCCGCAGTTGGTGCCCGGCCTTGCTCAGGTTGGCGGCCATCGGCCCGCCCATGTTGCCCAGGCCGATAAAAGCGATCTTGCTCATGGTGTGGTTTCCAGAGTTGGGTGGCCATCACCGATTGGCGCGGCCGTTGAATGGTGTGCCCGGCCGCAGCGCAGCGCGGCAAACGGGCGCAATGGCATCCCTCGGTCCTGCAGTGCGGATGCGGCTCATTGTCCGCATCCGCCAAAGACCGTTCGCAGCGGCGTGTCAGCGACTCAACGTGCACCAAGATCGGCAAGCGGATGCCGTGCAGCCGGCCAGGGCGATTGCAAGAATGCAGCCGCCCATTGCGCATCGGCCTGTTCCAGTTCGGCAGGCTGCCACTGTGGCGTGCGGTCCTTGTCGATCAACAGCGCGCGAATGCCTTCGGCAAAATCGCCGTGGGCGGCCGCATGCAGCGCCACCACGTACTCGGTGCGAAAGGTGTCCGCCAACGTGCTGGTTTCCGGATGATGGTGCAGCTCCCAGGCCAGGCGCGCCGAGCCGGGGGCACCGGCTGCCAGCGTTGCGCGCGCGGCCTGCAGCCAGGCGTCCTCGCTTTGCAGTGCCAGGATTGCAGCGACCACCTCCTGTAGCGTCCGGCCTGCCACCAATTGCGCGATCAAGGCCGCATGCACCTGCAGTGGGCCCGGCTCCAGCGGTTGCGCAATCCCGTGCAGGAACGCGCCGAGCTGGGCGCGATCCTCATCTGCATCGCCTGTCCAGGCATGCGCGCTCAAGGCTTCCAGCACTGGCGCGTGCTGCGCATGCTCCAGGCGAACATCCGCAAGCCCGGCGTAGATGGCATCGCTGGCATCCAGCGGCGCACCGGTCAGTGCCAGAAACAACCCGGCAGCGTGCGGCACCCGGCGCAGCAACCAGCTGCCACCGACATCGGGAAACAGGCCGACACTGATCTCCGGCATCGCCAGCCGCGAGCGCTCGGTGACCACGCGATGGCTGGCACCGGACATCAAGCCGATGCCGCCGCCCATCACGATGCCATGGCCCCAGCACAGCAGCGGCTTGGGATAGGTGTGGATGCGATGGTCGAGCCGATATTCCTCTTCGAAGAACGCAGCGGCATGCGCATTGGCTTGCGGCTGCGCACGGCGCTGCTGCGCATCCGGCACCGCCTCGCGATGCGCACGCATGCTCTGGTACAGACCATGCAGGTCGCCGCCCGCGCAGAACGCTTTCTCGCCTGCGCCACGCAATACCACGCAGGCAACTTGCGCATCGTCGGCCCAGGCGCGCAGCTGTGCATCCAGCAGGCGCGTCATCTGCAACGACAGGCCGTTGAGCGTCCTGGGCGAATTCAAGGTGGCGATGCCGATGCGGTGCCCGTCGGCGCAATGACGTTGCTCGAACAGCACCGGCGCGTCTTCGGTTGGGCGCACATCCAGCATCAGCCATTGCTCCACTGCGGTGCGCGCTTCTCCAGAAAGGCTGCCACTCCCTCGGCCTGATCGGGCTGCTCGAACAGGTCGACGAAGGCCTCGCGCTCTGCCACCAGCGCGGCGGCATGGGTGCCATGGCGGGTGGACTGCACCAGGCGCTTGCACGCTGCGACACTGGCCGGACTTTGCTTGCCGGCGCGCTGTGCCCAGGCGATGGCCTGCGCACGTGACTCGCCCTTGCCGACCACCTCTTCCACCAGGCCGATCCGCTGTGCAGTGGCGGCATCCAGACGTTCGCCGAGCAGGATCATGCGCTTGGCCCAGCCCTCGCCAACCAGGCGCGGCAGGTTCTGGGTACCGCCGGCGCACGGCAGCAACCCGACGCTGGCTTCCGGCAAGGCCAGTTGCGCGTGTTGCTCGGCAATGCGCAGGTCGCAGGCCAGTGCGCACTCCAGGCCACCGCCCATCGCATAGCCGTTGATGGCCGCGATCGACACGCCGCGAAACGCGCTCAGCGCTTCGAAGGCTTCGCCGAAGCGCCGCGCCGCGGCGCGCGCATTGGCCTTGTCGCCATCGGCAAACTGCTTGAGATCGGCGCCGGCGCTGAAGAACTTCTCGCCGTCGCCGGTGATCACCAGCGCGTAGATGCTGCGGTCCGCATCCAGCGCGTGCACCAGATCGCGCAGGGCTGCAAGGCTGTGCACGGTCCAGGTATTGGCCGGCGGATTGCACAAGGTGACGATGGCGACATGGCCATCGCGTTCGACCTGCAAGCCGGTATGCGCGCGTGTTTCCCAATCGCTCATCGCAGTTCCTCCTCGCCATTGAGCAGGTGGCGCGCAATGATCATGCGCATCACCTCGTTGGTGCCTTCCAGGATACGGTGCACGCGGCTGTCGCGCAGCAGGCGCTCGATCGGATACTCGCGGATATAGCCGTAGCCGCCGTGGATCTGCAGGGCATCGTCGCAGATCGCAAAACCGGCATCGGTGGCGAAGCGCTTGGCCATCGCGCACCACACGGTGGCATCGTGGCTGCCGGCATCGAGCTTGCGCGCAGCGGTGTGCACCATCTGCCGGGCGGCAACCAACTGCGTGGCCATGTCGGCCAGCTTGAACTGCAGGGCCTGGAAATCGGCCAGCTTCTTGCCGAACTGACGGCGCTCGCCCATGTAGCGACGCGCGGCATCCAGCGCGCCTTGCGCCGCGCCCAACGAACAGGCCGCGATATTGATGCGGCCACCGTCCAGCGCCTTCATCGCCATCTTGAAGCCCTCGCCTTCCCTGCCGAGCAGGTGGCCGGCCGGAATGCGCACGTTCTCGAAGCTCACCCCGCGCGTGGGCTGGCTGTTCCAACCCATCTTCTCTTCCTTGCGGCCGTAGCTGATGCCGGGCGCATCGGCAGGCACCACGAAGGCGCTGATGCCACGGGCGCCGTCGTCGCCGGTGCGGGCCATTACCACCAGCACATCGGTGGCGCCCGCGCCGGAAATGAAGGCCTTGCTGCCGTTGAGCACGTAGCTGTCGCCATCGCGCTGTGCGCGGGTCTTGAGCGAGGCCGCGTCCGAGCCGGCGCCCGGCTCGGTCAGGCAGTACGAGCCCAGCTTGACGCCGCTGGTCATCGCCTCGCCCCATTGCGCGCGCACCGCGTCATTACCGTAGCTGGCGATCAACCAGGTGGCCATGTTGTGGATGCTGATGAACGCCGACGTGGATGGATCGACCGTGGCCAGTTCCTCGAACACCACCGCAGCATCGAGACGGCGCATGCCCAGGCCGCCCACGCCTTCATCGGTATACAGCCCGCAAAAGCCCAGCTCGGCCGCCTTGGCGATGGCCTCGCGCGGGAAGTGGCTTTCCGCATCCCAGCGCGCGGCGTGCGGGGCGAGTTCCTTGTCGGCGAAGTCGCGCGCGGCGGCGCGGAACGCTTCCTGCTCGTCATTCAAATCGGCCGTATTGGCGTGTAGCTGGATGGCTGCATTCATGGCGATCAGGTCACTTGAGGGAGATGGTGGTGTTGACGCCGTGGCCCAGCGTCTCGTCGTCGAACCAGCGCGCGGTCACGGTCTTGGTCTGGGTGTAGAACATCACCACCTGCTTGCCGTACGGGCCCAGGTCGCCGAGCTTGGAGGCGCGCGAGCCGGTGAAGGAAAACAGCGGCACCGGCACCGGAATCGGCACGTTGATGCCGACCTGGCCCACATCGATGTCCTCCTGGAAACGCCGCGCCGCCGCGCCGGACTGGGTGAACAACGCGGTGCCATTGCCGTTGGGATTGGCATTGACCAGGGCGATGGCGTCATCCAGCGTGGCGGCCTCCAGGATCACCAGCACCGGGCCGAAGATTTCCTCGTCGTAGATGCGCATGCCGGGTCTGACCCCGGAAAAGATCGTCGGGCCGACGAAGTTGCCTTGCTCGAACCCCGGCACGCTGGGCGCGCGACCATCCAGTTCCAGCGTGGCGCCCTGCTCCACGCCGGAGGCGATCAGGCCTTCCACGCGTGCGCGCGCGGCGCAGGAGATCAGCGGCCCGACCTCCGTGCCCGGCGCATTGCCCGCGCCCAGCTTCAGGCCCTTGGCCTTGGCCACCAGCGCCGGAATCCACTGCCGTGCCTCGCCTACCAGCACCAGCGTGGAGGCCGCCATGCAGCGCTGGCCGGCAGCACCGAAGGCCGCGCCGACCATCGCGTTGAGCGTCTGTTCCTGGTTGGCGTCCGGCAGCACCACGGCATGATTCTTCGCACCCATCATGCATTGCACGCGCTTGCCTGCCAGCGCGGCGCGTTGATAGACGTGCGTGCCCACCTTGGTGGAGCCCACGAACGACAGCGCCTTGATGTCCGGGTGGTCGCACAACGCGTTGACCACGTCTTCGCCGCCATGCACGACATTGAGCACGCCCTTGGGAATGCCTGCCTCCAGCGCCAGTTCCACCAGCCGCATCGTCACCATCGGGTCCTGCTCGGATGGCTTGAGCACGAAGGTGTTGCCGGTGGCAATGGCCATCGGAAACATCCACAACGGAATCATGGCCGGGAAGTTGAACGGGGTGATGCCCGCGCACACGCCCAGCGGCTGCAGCAGGCTATAGGTGTCCACGCCGTTGGCGACGTTGTTGGCCAGCTCGCCCAGCTGCAGGTTGCCGATCGCCGCAGCGTGTTCCACCACTTCCAGCCCACGGAACACATCGCCCTCGGCATCGGCCAGGGTCTTGCCCTGCTCGGCACTCAGCAACGCGGCCAGCTCGGGCAGGTGCTCGCGGATCAACTGCTGGTACTTCAGAAAGATGCGCGCACGCGTGCCGATCGGGGTCTTGCGCCAGCTCACGAACGCCTGGCTGGCCGCAGCCACCGCCGCGTCCACTTCGCCGGTGGTGGCGAACGGCACCTGCGCCAGCACGGATTGATCGGCCGGGTTGACCACCTCCTGCCACTGGGTGCTGGCGGAGGTGACGAACTGGCCGTCGATCAACAGGGACACGCGCGGGACGGAATCACTCATTGCAGGTTCGCTCGCAGAAGATCAGTGCAGATGCTTCGCATTGTTCGCACCACGACCTGGCTTTCCCAGCCCGAGACTGCTTAATCGCGCTAAGCTGCCGCCACTCTTTTGCGAATCTTGCGAATGCCCCAGTCGCAGCTCCCGCTCCGTCACCAGCTCGGCCTGCGCCTGCAGCGGCTGCGCCAGCGCCACGGCCTGACCCAGGCCGAGCTGGCGCGCCGGCTCGGCCTGTCGCCGAGCTACCTCAACCAGATCGAACGCAACCAGCGCCCCTTGACCCTGGCGATCCAGCAACGGCTCAAGGCCACCCTGGGCGATCTCGACGGCCTGCTCGACCTGGACGACCCGGCCGCGCTGGTCGAGCCGCTGGACGAATCGCTGCGCAGCCTGGGCCACAGCCTGTCGGCCGCCGAGCTGCGTGTGCTCACCGGCAATCTGCCGCAGGTGGCCCAGGCCCTGCTGGACCTGCACCGCGCCCACCAGCACCTGCTCGAGCGCAACGCCGCGCTGGAAATACAGATCGGCGCCGACCACGCCGCGCTGCCCTCGCTGTCGCCGGGCGAGCAGGTGCGTGACTACTTCAATCGCGCGCACAACTATCTGCCGGAACTGGATGAGCGCGCCGAGGCGCTGTACGCCGAACTCGGCCTGACCTCGGACAACCTGCCGCTGCGGCTGCGCCAACGCCTGGCCGACCGCCACGGCCTGCTGGTGCAGGACGCGCCCGATCTGCACAGCGACAAGCGCAGCGTGGATACGCAGGCGCGCGTGCTGTGGCTGCCGGCGCATCTGCGCCCCGGCCAGCAGGCCTTCCAGATGGCCGCGCAACTGGCCTTGCTGGAATGCGCACCGCTGCTGGACGCACGCATCGCCGATGCCGGCTTCGAGGATGCCGAGCGCATTGCACTCTCGCGCATTGGCTTGTCGAACTATTTCGCCGGCGCCCTGGTGATGCCGTACGGCGAATTCCTGCGCAGCGCCCAGCGCTCGCGCTACGACATCGAATGGCTGGCCGACCGCTTCGGCGTCGGCTTCGAGGCGGTCTGCCACCGGCTCAGCACCTTGCAGCGCCGCGGCGCGGCCGGGCTGCCGATCTTCTTCATGCGGGTCGATCGTGCCGGCAATGTGTCCAAGCGCCATTCGGCCACCGACTTCCATTTCTCGCATGTCGGCGGCGCCTGCCCGCTGTGGATCGTCTACGAGGCCTTCAACCAGCCCGACCGCATCCTCACCCAGATCGCGCGCATGCCCGATGGCCGGCGCTATTTCTGGCTGGCGCGCCAGGTCAGCAGCGGCGCGCCGGGCTATGGCCGCCCGCGCAAGACCTTTGCGCTGGCGATGGGGTGCGACCTGCGCCATGCCGATCAGCTGGTGTATGCGCGCGGCTGGGACCTGGATGCGGTGGACGATGCGGTACCGATCGGCCCCGGCTGCCTGACCTGCGAACGCAACGACTGCGTGCAGCGCGCATTTCCGGCATTGCCGCGGTTGTCTGCCAGCGCACGCTGACCGGGGAGCAGGGCCCGTCGCATCGACCAGGCACGTCATTGCCCGGCACCTGCAACTCACGCCGCAACGGTGACGAACCAGACGCTACCGCTGCAGTGCAGCATTCCAACGCGAGATAGCTCACGCAAAATGCTTCATTGGAATGGAATGACTTGCGCTTCTACCCTGAAGCGGACACATGCAGGACAGGGGGACGCCAGGGCGATCGACGATCGTCACAGCGTCACGCAAACGACCAATCGGCTCCACACCGCAATACCGCAGCAACCGCCATGCCCGCGCCGGACGCACCCGCGCGCAGCCGCGCCAGAGCGCCGCACCAGCGGCCACTATTTCATTCGGTAACTTTGTCCTGGGAGGGATCAAACGATGCCCGTTCACCACACCGGCCACCCGGCCAGCCGGCGCCTGCGCCGCACACCCGTGCGCGACGTCCTCTGCACCACCATCGCCTGCGTGCTGGCCACCGCCTTCAGTGCGCACGCGCAGGACAGCGCGCCTGCCGCAGCGCCGGCCACCGACACCAGCACCGCGGCTGCGCCGCCGGTCACGCTCGACAACGTCACCGTGATCGGCCAGCGCGCCAGCCTGAATCAGGCGGTGCAGGCCAAGCAGATGTCCGATCACGTCATGGAAGTGATCTCCGCAGACAACATGGGGCAGATGCCCAACGTCACCGTGGCCGAAGCGCTGGTGCGCCTGCCCGGCGTCAACGGCACCCGCGACCGCGGCAACGAGAGCCTGGCCACCGTGCGCGGCCTTGGCCCGCGCATGACCATGGGCACCGTCAACGGACGCGAGATCGCCTCCTCCGAGCCCAATCGCGCGGTGCGCTGGGAAGTGTTTCCCACCGAGATCGTCTCCACCGTCAAGGTCTACAAGACCCAGTCGGCGGACCTGGTCGCCGGCGGTCTCGCGGCAACGGTGGACATCTCCACCATCAGCCCGCTGGACTACACCGGCCCGGGCTTTGTCGGCACCGCCGGCCCGGTGTTCTACGACCACGCCAAGGACGTGGATGGCTACACCCCGTGGGGCAGCCGCTTCGGCGCCAGCTGGGTGCACCAGATCAACGACAACCTGGCCGTTGCGCTGGGCGCCACCTACCAGAAGCAGAAGAATTCCAACTCCTCGATCGGCAGCTGGGGTTATACCGATGCCACCACCTCACGCGATGTGGATGGCGACGGGACCGTGGACCCGACTCCGTTCGGCGCGGCCGACCAGCTCAAGCTGACCGACCAGACCCGCACCGGTGCGATGGGCACCGTGCAATGGCGCTCGGGCAACTTCGAATTGAAGTTCGACGGCCTGTACTCGCGCATCGAGATCGACGAAGACCAGTTGCAGAACTGGTTCAACGGCCTGGCTTACAGCACCTTCTCGACCGGCGCCAATCCGTACACCACGCCGGGCTCGTCCTACACCATCGTCGATGGCGACGTGGTGGCCGGCACGCTGGCCAATTCGAACCTGCAGGTCGACCATGTGGTCAGCCACTACAACGAGGTCAAGACGCTCACCGCCGGCGGCCTGAACGCCAAGTGGAGCGGCGATGTGTGGACGCTGGGCAGCGACCTGTCGTTCTCTCAGGCCAAGCGCGACAACACCTGGCAGGCGGTGCGCTTCGGCAGCAACCCGGACACCGTCTCGTTCGATTTCCGCCGCAGCGTCACCCCCACCATCCGCACCAGCTCGGATACGCCCGAATGGGGCATCGCCGGCCAGACCGAGCCGCAGGGGCTGCGCGACAAGATCGCCGCGCTGGCGCTCAACGCCAGCCGCTCGATCGATGCAGCCGCCTTCACTTCGCTGGAGTTCGGCGCACGTGCCGCGCGCCGCGAGAAGCAGAACCGCCGCTTCATCAGCAACCAGTCCGGCTATGACCAGCCGATCTCGGCCTATCAAGGCCTGATCTACCCGGTCACCATGCCGGACTTGAACGTGCCCACGCTGACCGGCGGCAACATGGATGCCATCGCCGAGATCGGCTTCGGCGGTTTCGACCCGGCCACGCTCAACGAGCAGTTGCTGGACCACTGGAACGTCAAGGAAGACGTGCGCGAAGCCTTCGCCAAGGCGGTCTTCAGCTCGCAGCTGTTCGGCACCGATGTCACCGGCAATATCGGCGTGCGCCTGGTCAATACCAAGACCACCAGCGATGGCTTCGATTCGGTCGGCACCACCGTGCAGGCCAGCAGCGACCGCAAGGAATACACCGACGTGTTGCCCAGTGCCACCGTCAACTTCCTGATCGACGATCAACGCATCCTGCGCTTTGCGGTGGCCAAGGTCATCGCGCGTCCGCCGCTGGACGAGTTACGCACCGGCCGGCGCCTGGACGACCCCAACGTCACCATCGGCCAGCTCACCGGCAGCGGCGGCAACCCGCAGCTGGATCCGTTCAAGGCCACCCAGGTCGACCTGTCCTACGAGTGGTACTTCCACAAGGAAGCGCTCGCCGCACTGGCCGTGTACCGCAAGGAAGTGGATTCCAGCATCGGCTACCGTACCGACCGCGAAATCATCAACGGCCTGGACTACCTGGTCAGCGCCCCGTTCAATGGCGGCGGTGGGCATATCAACGGCGTGGAACTCACCTTCCAGACGCCGTTCTACTTCATTCCGCACATGGAAAACTTCGGCGTCTACTCCAACTTCTCGCTGGTCGATTCCAACCTCAAGGAGTTCTCGCCAGAGAACAACCCGCTGCCGTTGAGCGGGCTGGCACGCAAGACCGGCACCTTCGACCTGTGGTACAGCAACGGCAGCTTCGAAGCCCGCGTGGGTTACAAGTACCACAGCCCCTACACCGTGGTGTATGGCTGGAATGCGGCGCGCCTGGCACGGCTGCAGAGCGAAGGCACGGTGGATCTGAGCCTGAACTGGCAGTACAGCAAGCAGCTCGGCTTCCGCTTCCAGGCCGGCAACCTCACCAACGAACCGCTGCGCGCCTATACCGACAACAAGCCCAACCGCCTGGCCAACCAGGACGACGGCGGCTACCAGGTGTTTGGCCGTCGCTACTCGCTGGAAGCGACCTACAAGTTCTAGGCGCCACCGACACCGCTGCTTTACGACCGCTCCACAGCTGCGGTCGGTGCGCAACCGTCTCCGTCAGCAGCGGTGCGATTGCGCACCGACCGCACGACGGCACCGCCGCCTGCGGCAGGCTGTCACCCGCTCCGCGCTCTATCTGTCGAGGAATTGCATGCGCTCCACACGTCGCCTCTGGACACCCGCGCTGCTCGCGCTGGCCATCTCCACCTTCGCACACGCCGCCCCGGCCCCCGCCACGCTGTATCTGGGCGCGGACCTGTCCTACGTCAACGAGATGGAGGAATGCGGCGTGCAATACCGCGAGAACGGCGTGGTCAAGGACCCATTCGAACTCTTCCATGCGCATGGCGCCAACCTGGTGCGCGTGCGGTTGTGGAACGACGCCCGCTGGACCCGCTACAGCGACCTGTCCGACGTCAAGAAGACCATCGCGCGCGCACGTGCGCAGGGTATGCAGGTGCTGCTGGACCTGCACTATTCCGACGACTGGGCCGATGGCGAAAAACAGCTGATTCCCAAGGCCTGGGCCAGCATCACCGATACCGATGAACTGGCGCGCACGCTGTACGGTTTCACCTATGACACGCTCAGCGCGCTCGACCGTGCCGGCCTGATGCCGGAGCTGGTGCAGGTGGGCAACGAAAGCAATTCCGATCTGATGGACAGCCAGCCGTGGGACAAGCAGCGCCCCATCGACTGGCAGCGCAACGCCAAGCTGTTCAACGCCGGCATCAAGGCAGTGCGCGACATCGGCGCACGCTCGGCCATCAAGCCGCGGGTGATGCTGCATATCGCCCAGCCGGAAAATGTGGAGCCGTGGTTTGCCGCCGCCACCGAGGCCGGCGTCACCGACTACGACCTGATCGGCATCAGCTACTACCGCAAATGGTCGACCCAGTCGATGGCCGAGCTGGGCAAGACCATCAAGCGCCTGCGCGGCCGATACGACGCCGACGTGGTGGTGGTGGAAACCGCCTATCCGTGGACGCTGGAGTCCGGCGACACCTCGCACAACCTGCTCGGCGAGGATTCGCTGATTGCCGGCTACCCGGCCACCCCGCAGGGCCAGTTCCACTATATGGTCGACCTCACCCAGCTGGTGATCGACACCGGCGGCGCCGGCGTCGTGTACTGGGAGCCGGCATGGACCAGCAGCAGCTGCAAGACGCGCTGGGGCACCGGCTCGTCGTGGGAAAACGCCAGCTTCTTCGACTTCAAGCATGGCAACGACGTGCTGCCGGCGATCGACTTCATGCGCCACCCGTATACCGGCGTGCCGGCGTCCGGTCAGCCCGCAGCAGCCAAGCCTGCGCCGATCACCCCAGGCAAGCCCACCGACGCCGGCAGGAGGACCCAGCCATGACCGGCATCAATCGCCGCGAGCTGCTGCGCGGCATGCTCGCCAGCGGCGTAAGCGCCGCACTTCCGGTCGGTACGGCCGGTGCGTTGCTGCCCAGCATTGCCGCTGCAGCACCAGCTGCAGGTAACCCCGCCACGCCGCCTGCCGCGTTCGGCGATGCAGCCCTGGCACCGCGCAAACGGCTGCTGTTCGACTTCGGCTGGCGCTTCCATCTGGGCCATGCCAGCGACCCAGCGCGCGACTTCGAGTTCGGCACCTTCCAGCGCAGCTTCGCCAAGGCGGGCAAGGACACCGCCACCGCCGCGCAACTCGGCTTCGACGACAGTGGCTGGGAACTGCTGGATCTGCCGCACGACTGGGCGGTCACCCTGCCCTTCCGGCAGGAACCGATCTCGGCCACCATCACCGAGGAAGATCCAGCCGCCGCGCACGGCTACAAGCCGCTGGGCACCAGCTTTCCGGAAACCAGCGTGGGCTGGTATCGCCGCGTGCTGCAGATTCCCGCAGACGATCTGGGCAAGCGCATCAGCCTAGTGTTCGACGGTGTGTTCCGCGACTGCATCGTGTTCTGCAATGGCCACATCGTCGGGCGCAACGCCAGCGGCTATTGCGGCTTCGAGGTCGACCTCAGCGAGGTGCTCGACTACGGCAAGCCCAACCTGATTGCGGTGCGCGTGGATGCCACGCTGGGCGAAGGCTGGTTCTACGAAGGCGCCGGCATCTATCGCCATCTGTGGTTGCACAAGACCGACCCGCTGCATCTGCCGCAGGACGGCGTGTTCGTGCGCAGCACGCTGCAAGGCACCACCGCCATCGCGCAACTGTCCACCGAGGTGCGCAACGACGGCAGCGCCCCGCGCCAGTGCACGGTGCAGGCGCGCGTGACCGCGCCGGATGGACGCGTCGTCGCACAGGCAGCCAGTACCGCGGTCACCGTTGCACCCGGCCAGGTGCACCTCGTCGAACAGACCCTGCCGCTCGGCGAAGCGGCGCTATGGTCGATCGACACCCCGCAGCTCTACCGCCTGACCACCAGCGTGCACAGCGATGGCAAGGCGGTGGATGCGCTGGTCACCCCGTTCGGCGTGCGCACGGCCGTCTTCGATGCACAACGCGGCTTCCTGTTGAACGGTGCGCCACTCAAGCTGCACGGCACCAACAATCACCAGGACCACGCCGGCGTCGGCACCGCCATCCCCGACAGCCTGCACGAATGGCGCCTGCGCCAGCTCAAGTCGATGGGCTGCAACGCCTACCGCAGCTCGCACAATCCGGCCACACCCGAACTGCTCGCCCTCTGCGATCGGCTCGGCATGTTGGTGATCGAAGAGACCCGCCGCATGTCCACCGACCCCGAAGCCATGGGCGAGCTGGAGACAATGGTGCGGCGCGGGCGCAATCATCCCAGCGTGATCCTGTGGTCGCTCGGCAACGAAGAGCCGCAGCAGGTCACCGAGCGCGGCGCGCGCATCGTCAGCCGCATGCAGCAACGCGTGCGCCAGCTCGATCCCACCCGCCCCACCACCTTCGCCATGGACAAGGGCTTTGGCGATGGCGTTGGCCAGGTCGTCGATGTGGTCGGCTTCAACTACCGCACCAGTCAGATGGATGGCTTCCACGCGCAATATCCGCACATTCCGATCTACGGCAGCGAAACCGGCAGCACCGTGTCGGTGCGCGGTAACTACCAGCGCGACGACGCGCGCGGCTACACCCGCGCCTACGACACCGACCACCCATGGTGGGCCAGCACCGCCGAAGCCTGGTGGAGCTATGTCGCGCAGCGCCCGTATATCGCTGGCGGCTTCATCTGGACCGGCTTCGATTACCGCGGCGAACCCACGCCCTATAACCGCTGGCCGAATGTCGCCTCGCAGTTCGGCGTGCTCGACAGCTGCGGGTTTCCCAAGGACAACTACTGGTACTACCGCGCGCAATGGACCAGCGAACCGGTGCTGCATCTGTTCCCGCACTGGAACTGGGACGGCCTGTTGCAGCCCGATGACAAGGGCCGCGTCCAGGTCTGGTGCCACAGCAATCTAGAAGCGGTGGAACTTCTGGTCAACGGCGTCAGCCAGGGCCTGCAGCAGGTGCCGGCCTATGGCCATGTCGAATGGCGCGTGGCCTACGCACCGGGCGTGATCGAGGCACGCGGCTATCGCGGCGGCAACTTGGTGCTCAGCGAACGCCGCGAGACGGCCGGCAAGCCGGCAGCGATCCGCCTGAGCTGCGACCGCAATGCAGTGCGCGCCGATGCCGAAGACGTGGCGGTGGTCAAGGTGGAGATCGTCGATGCGCAGGGCCGCCTGGTGCCGACCGCCGACAACCTGGTGCAGTTCGCGCTGCGCGGGCCTGCGCGGTTGATCGGCGTGGGCAACGGCGACCCCGCCAGCCATGAGGATGATAAGGCGCCGCAACGCAAGGCCTTCAATGGACTGTGTGCGGCCCTGCTGCAGAGCACGCGCAGCGCCGGCAGCATCGTCTTGCAGGCCACCGCACCCGGCCTTGCCGCTGCCACCCTGCGCCTGGATGCCGACAAGGCCAAACTGCGCGCATCGGTGGCCTGACGCAGGCCGCAGCAGCGGCTGCAGTGATTATCAGGAACCATGTCAGCACCAACCGACCGCAGGGCCGGGAGCCATGACCGGCTCCCGGCACAGTCAGTCGTCTGCGCCCGCGTGCGCAAGCGACATGCAGTGGTCACACCCGCCCGGCCCATCGCCGCTAGATCGCGCGACTGGACCACTGGCGGGCGGGTTCACGCATCCGTGCTCCCTGCATCCGGCGCACGCGGAAAGTAGCGGCTGAGCTTTTCTTCCCACGCCTGGAACTGCTCAAGCGTGTAGGCATCCATCGGCCGTGGATCGGCGGCGACCGCCTTTTTCTGCGCCACATACGCGATGCGCTGGGACGACAGCTCGTCCCACGCCTTGCGCAGCATCACCGGATCGGGATGCGAGACCATCATCGCCTCCAGCAGCGTGGCCTGCGCCACGCGTGCGGCCAGCAGGTCGCTGAGCGCCTCGGTCACGGCCTGCATCCACTCTTGCTGTTTCTGTTCCATACCCGACCGGACCGCCTGCGTGATGTGCCCCACACGGTAGCGCCTCCGCTGGCACGGCCATGTGCAGCCATCATCGGCCCGGTGCCGGCGAACACGCCTCCCCGGTGTCGCGGCGCGCGCGGGCCCGCCTCACGCAGGTCTTGCATATCGCGACGAACGCGCAAGCAGGACCCAACGCGACAACGTCACGCTCACTTCCGCCAGCAGCGACGATAAACGCAATCCCTCGGTCTCCAGGCAGCGCCCGACGTCCGCATCATAGGTGCGGCCATTGTCGGAGGCGATGCCGCTCGACATCCCGCGCTCATTCACCGGACCATGGGGGGCGCTGCGCGCACGCCGTCATTGCCGACCATGATCGAAGATCCGGCGGATAACGGCCTCGGCCATGACATGCAGCAGCGCACCGGTGATGCCCCCGAGAAGAACCTCGGTGCCGCGATAGACACCGACCAGAAAATAGGAGCGTTCCGGGTCTTCAGTCAGAAACACGATGGGGCACGTCCACATGCACACCCGCAGAGGCGGATAAAGACGCGCGACCGCTGCCGCAAGCCCGACGGACATGGCGACTTTGGCGGCGATGTCGATCTCCAATGATGTGGTCAACGTCCCGACCGTCACCGCGATGGCCACGCCAACCAGCGTGCCGAGCAGACGGCTCACTGTTGCGTCGCGTGTTTCACCCAGCCTCTCCTGGGAGACGATGATGCCGGACATTGCCGCCCAAACCGGATGGGGGAGCCCGACAGCCTGCCCGAGCATGAAGGACACGGTCGCCGCCCCCGAGCAGCGCAGCACGAACGCGACATCGCGGGCGTGCTTCTCGGCCCGCGACTGGACGATTTCGGCTCGGTCGTCTGGATCTGCCAGGCCCATCATCCGATCAGAACCTCAGGTTGGTGCGGGCAAGATCGACCACCTCGTCACCACGTCCGTTGATGAGCGCTTTCAGCATGAAGAGGCTGAAGCCTTTGGCCTGCTCGAGCTGGATCTTTGGCGGCATCACGAGTTCCTGCTTGGCAGTCACCACGTCCACCAGCACCGGCCCGGGGTGGGCAAAGGCCGTGCGCAGCGCATCGTCGACATCGTCCGATTGCTCCACCCGTATGCCCTTGACACCCATCGCCGTCGCCATGGCGGCGAAATCGGGATTCTTCAGGTCTGTGCCCGTGTCCAGATACCCGCCGGCCTTCATTTCCATTGCCACAAAGCCCAGCGAGCCGTTATTGATGACGATCACTTTCACCGGCAGCCCGAGCTGAGACAGGGAAATGAAGTCGCCCATCATCATGGAAAATCCGCCGTCGCCTGAGAGCGACACCACCTGCCGCTCCGGCGCGGCCGCCTGTGCTCCGATGGCCTGGAGCAACGCATTGGCCATTGATCCATGGTTGAATGAACCGAGCAGGCGGCGCTTGCCGTTCATGGCCAGATAGCGTGCCGCCCAAACCGTCGGCGTGCCGACGTCCGCGGTGAAGATGGCATCTTGCGCTGCGAGCTCGCTGATACGGCGAACAAGATACTGGGGATGGATCGGCCTTCCTGGCGGCGATGCAACGGCAAGATCGTCCAGTCCCTTGCGCGCCTGCGCGTAGTGCTGGCGCGCCGACTCCAGGAAGGCACGATCCGTGCGCTGGTTCAACAGCGGCAGGAGGGCTGCGAGCGTCTCCCCCACATCGCCGACCAGCCCTTGCGTCAGCGCAACGCGCTTACCGAGGGCGCCGGGGTCACGATCGATCTGAAGCACCTGCGTGCCGTTGGGATAAAAGGCGCGATAGGGAAAGTCCGTGCCCAGCATCAACAGCGTGTCGCTCGACAGCATCGCGTGATAGCCGGAGGAGAAGCCGATCAGCCCCGTCATGCCGACATCGTAGGGATTGTCCCACTCGACATGTTCCTTGCCGCGGAGCGCATGCACGATTGGCGCGTTCAGCTTGGCCGCCAGCGCAACCAGGGCATCGTGACTGCCCGCGCATCCGCTGCCGGCGAGAATGGTGACGGTCCTGGCGGCATTCAATCGCTCCGCCAGTGTTTCGATTTCGCTGACGGCGGGAAGTGTGCGCGCGGGTTTGGGCAGTGCGGCATTCAAGGGGGCGATCGCCGGGGCGGGCAGCAGCGCCACATCGCCGGGGATGACGAGCACTGAGACACCGTGACGGCCGATGGCGGTGTTTAGCGCCCGATGCAGCAGTCCGGGCATCTGCGCGGGGTTGGAGACCAGCTCGATGAAGTCGGCACACTCGCGAAACAGTTCCTGCGGATGGGTTTCCTGGAAATAGCCCGATCCGACCTCCGACGATGGAATGTGCGCGGCGATCGCCAGCACGGGAACATGATTGCGCTTGCAGTCAAACAGGCCGTTGATCAGATGCAGGTTGCCCGGCCCGCAACTGCCGGCGCAGACCGCGAGTTGTCCGGTGATCGCCGCTTCCGCGCCAGCGGCAAATGCAGCGGTTTCCTCATGGCGCACATGCATCCAGTCGATCTTGCCGAGCCGGCGCAGGCTGTCGTTGAGGCCGTTGAGGCTGTCACCTGTGACGCCCCAGATCCGTTTCACGCCCGCGTCGGCGAGGGTATTGGCGATCAGGTCGGCGATTGTGAGGGACATGGCGGCGTGGTTCCTTGCATTTCGAAGTGCACGCATCGTAGCTAAGCTTTCAATATATTAAAATCGCGTTTTTGATATCCAGATATGAATAACATCGACCTCCGGCATCTGCGCTACTTCCTCGTTCTCGCGCACGAACTCCACTTCACGCGTGCGGCCCAGAAGATTGGAATCCGGCAACCGCCGCTGAGCATGCAGATCCAACAGTTGGAAGACATTGTCGGTGCGCGGCTTTTTCGTCGCCGGTCACGCGGCGTGGAGCTCACGGCTGCGGGGCGCAGTCTGCAACTGTCGGCAACCGAAATCTTTGCGCGGCTGGACGCTGCCCTGGCCGACGCGCGGCGTCATGGCGAGGGGCAAGCCGGGCAGTTGCGTGTCGGCTTTGCTGGCGCAACCTATTTCAACCCCGCCATTCCTGCAGCGATCCAGGCCTTTCGCACCCGGCACCCCGATGTCGTGCTGTCGCCCGAACAGAGCAATACGCCCGCGCTGCTGGCGGGCTTGCGTGACAACAGACTGGATGTGGCATTCATCCGCCCGCCGGTTGACCAGGATGATCGCGTGACGGTGCGCCCCTTCGTGGACGAGGAGATGGTCATCGCCGTTCCAAGCGGCCATCCGCTCGACGGTGAAACGCCGCTCCCCCTGTCTGCCACAGCGGGCGAAACCTTGATCCTGTTTCCTCGCACCATCGGCACGGGGCTTTACGACACCGTGATGGCCGCCTGCCGCGATGCGGGGTTCACCCCTCGCCTGGGACAGGCGGCGTCCCAGATCGCGTCCATCATTCCCATGGTGGCGGCGGGGTTCGGCGTGTCGGTCATTCCGCAATCGGTCAGCCGCATTCAAAACGAAGGCGTCACCTACCGAAGGATCGCTGGCCAGACACTACACGCGCCTATCGCACTGGCCACCCGTGCAGACGACCTTTCTCCACTGGTGTCCGGTTTCGTGGCCGCAGTGCAATTGATCCAGCAGGCCGGAATCCGGACGACAGCGTGAGGCAAGCCTGGACGCTGCGCTGGTTTGTCAGATCGCATGGCCTGATTTGCGATTGCATCGCACACGTGTGCCCATCACTCATCGCTGCAGGGCAGCGCGTAGGAAACGAATGACAGCCGCGCCGCTTTCCCGGTCGGCTCTTGCATACCCCTGAGGGCTGCCTCCGACCTGAAGATGAGGACCCAACTCATGCCGGTAGGTTGTTGGCTGCCACAGCGGCGAGATCAGATGCCCCGCATCGCTGAAATAGAGGATCTGATCGGGCTGCTTGCGCGCGTGCTGGGCCAGGTAACGCTTTGCCACCGCCGCCATCTGGCCGGAAAGACCCAGTTGGTCGTCCCCTGCCGCGACAAGCATCAGCGGGCCGTTGATCCTTTCAAGGGGCAACATTGCGGCCTTCAATGCCGCCTGGGCCTGCAAATCCGTGTCGTCCAGCCAGGAGGCGCCCGCACGGTAGGGCAGGAATGGCAGGTCCTTCCCTGCAAGGGTCAAGCCGGGCTTGTCGACGGCATGGAAGTCAGCCGGCTCGACGTCTCGCTGGATGCCCCGAAAGGGCGCCGGGCTTCCCACCAGCGAAACCACGGCGTGGAGTCGCTGATCATGCGATGCCGCCGCCATCGCAATGGTTCCGCCCCATGAGCCGCCCAGCACTCCAATCCCGGATGGGTCGACGTAGCGTTGCTTCTGTAGCCAATCCACGGCCACCGAGACAGGATCGATCGGCACCCGCACGAGATCCTTGGGCAATCCAGGCAAGCGATAGTAGCCAACGGACATCGCCACAAACCCATGCGATGCCAGCCAGGCGGCATACATGTCTGCACTGTCGATCCCCCCCTCGGAACCACCCAGGGTAATGACGGCGGGATGGCGGCGTCCGTCCACCAACGCACTTCTGGGCGCGTAAACGTGGGCAACGAGTCCGGGGGAATGCACCGCGAATGCCGAGACGCCTTCACCATCGATCCATCGTCGCATCTCGACGGTATCAACTACCCGCCGGGCCAGCACCATCTCCACCGTGAACTGAGCCGGTGCAAACCTGAGATCCGCTTCCCTCCTCCTGATGGGAAAGGGCGAAGGCCTGGCGGGCCCCTCCGGCCGCATCGACCAAAACAATCCCGCCTCATCGACTCCGACGTAGGTTCCCGCTTCCGACGCCGTGCTCGATGGATCCACCCTGCCGTCCAGATCCGCACGGTACAGCGCGCTCGAGCGCCAGAGGTTGCCCTTGGCATCCCTCATGGAGAGCCTGAGTTCCACAGGCTCGGTGGGCCGCATGCCTGAGACGTGCACACCCAGGGGCGCATCTGCGCCGCTGTCCAATGACCAGACGCGAAGATCTGCCGCAGAGGCGGTGTTGCAGCCCAGCAATGCAACAAGGGCGATGGCGAGTCGGTGCATGACGGAAAAATCGGGAAAGGACACCGGGACGATGCGCCCCCCGCACCTGGCTTTGGCTGCGTGTGGCGCGACTCGTGCGTCCGACGACCTCAGTCGTGCAACAGCGGCTGAGACACGGTGGGCAGGCGCGCTTGGAGTTGTCCTCGAAACTGTCGGCTCACCCGCAGTGTTGCGCCGCCTAGAAGCTCCAGTTGAGCATCCTGGTTCCGCGCCGGACGGAGCGCCACGACACGCGTCACATTCACCAGGGACGATCGATGGATACGGACAAATCCATGTGGCTCAAGGCAATCGGCCAGGTTTGCCAGGCTATCGCGGCGCAGATACGTGTCCTTTCCGGCGTGGATACAGACGTAATGGCCCGCCACCTCGACATAGTCAATCTGCGCCGGTTCCAGGTAGACGGTGCGATCCCCCACGTCGACGGCCAGGCGGGCCGTCTGCGCACCCTTGCCGTCGATGCGCTGCCGCACGCGGCGTATCGCAAGCTGCAGGCGTTTGGGATCCACCGGCTTGAGAAGGTAATCCAGTGCCCCGGCGTCGAACGCGCGCACTGCGTGCACGCTGTAGGCGGTGACGAAGACGACATGTGGCACGAGCGTTTCCAGGTGACGCACCAGGTCCAGGCCACTGCCATCGGGCAGGCCGATGTCCAGCAGGACCAGGTCGACATCTCCAAGCCTGGCCCGCACAAGCGCGGCTTCGAGGGTGGCCGCTTCACCGACCACGAGGACATCGGGCTCGGACGCAAGAAAACGCACAAGCCGGTCGCGCGCAAGCGCCACGTCATCGACGACCAGGGTACGAATCACGCTGCCTCCGTCACTACCGGGAGACGGAGCGTTGCGACAAAGCAGGTCGCCTGCCGCTCGGTGGACAACGATGCCGCTGCGCCATGGGTGAGAGCCAATCGCCTCCTCAGGTGATCCAACCCTATGCCCAGCCCCCTGGGCTGATCGCCACCGATCGAGTTCACCACAGTGATCATGAGCTCGGCGTTTTCGACAATGGCCTTCACTTCGATACGAACAAAGCCACCCACCCGTGCTCCGTGCTGGATGGCGTTTTCGAGCAACGGCTGCAATGCCATCGAGGACACCGGGGCATTCCATGCCCGCGGCTCTACATCGATATTGAACGTGATGTCACCAGACAGCACCTGGTGCAACTCGATGAACTCCGCGCTTGCGCCTATCTCTTCCCTTAGCGATACCACGGGCGCGCTTTCCAGCATCGCGCGAAGAAGGTTCGCTACATGGCCAAGCGCAAGGTCCGCCCGAGCAGCGTCACGATAGCCAAGCTCTCCGATCGCATTGAGCGCATTGAAGATGAAGTGCTGATGCAGCCTGGACCGCAGCGCCTGTTCGTTCACTCGGGCCAGCAGCAGCTCTCGCTCACTTCTCAAGACCAGGTGGCCCCAGAGCTGCCCTGCCCCCATGACGACCAAATAAAGGGGAATAGCGAACAGGGTCGTCGCGGTGAGGGCGCCCTGGCCGCCTTGGAGATCACGCCACCCCATGCCCTCGAACCCTGCCAGGTGCAAGAGACCATGGCCAAGCACCCAGCCCAGCACCGTCAACACCGGTATGGCCACCAGGCCGGTCAAGGCGATCAATGCCAGATGACGCGCGCTTCGCCCTGTTCCAATGATCCATCGTCTGGACAGCCAGAGAAGCGTCGGCGTGAGCGCTGCCCAAGGCACGTAGCTTCCCACCAGAAACAGGAAGGCACCGAGCAGGCCCAGAGCACCGCGCGGCTTGTCGGCCAGCGATGTCAGGGCCACCGCGGGAGCGTAGGCCAGCGCGAGCACGAGCCATGGCACGGCGATGCCCGCCCAGTGGAGGCCTACCGGAACCAATGGACGCTTGGCAATCGAAGAAGTGTGTGTCCGCATGGACGGTCATGCTCGGGACGGCGCAGATTACCCCACATCACCGATATCCACGACATGGCGCACCTGGCGCCTTCGCCTGCCCGGCGCCTCTACCGTCGGCGTCGATGTTCCCTGCCACGCCTCGCTTGCGCCCTTGCGGCAGCGGCCTGGCTCGCCCGCTCGCCTCCGCAGTTCACCATCTCGTGGTGGGCAGCGGTCCTGCCGAATGTCGACTTCAGGCCGACCTACGCCAGCCCTGTGGCGGCCTTCCGCCGTTCAGAAAATGGCGCGAGGCCTCGCTATAGCTGGATCCTTTACTGCCGATATCAGATGCATCCCAAACGCTGCCGCTCCATGTCGACCGAACTCAGAACCCAAGTCCCCTTCTCCGGCATGGCAGACACCGCGAGCGAGCTGCTTGAGCGGCTTGCCGAGCTGACGCCGCTGAAAACCTGGGTGCTTGCCGAGGTCAAAAACGATCATTGGATCATCCGTGGCTGCACCGACGCCTCCTTCGGGTTGAAGGTCGACCAGTCCTTGAGCTGGCCCGAGTCGGTGTGCCGCAGCATGATCGTCATGGGCGGCCCCCAGTTCGCCCCAGACCTGCAGAAAGTCGAACACCTGGCCCAATCCGCCGTGGCGACACGGCTGGGTATCGCAAGCTACCTGGGCGTGCCGATTCGAATCCCTGGCAAGGTCGAGGGGATGCTCTGCGGGCTGGACAACCGGGTCGTCGACGACAAACTCGAGCACCTCCTGCCGCTGGTTGAAACCTTTGGACGGGTCCTGGCCGGATCGTGGGCCCAGCACCTGGCCGAGGTGCAACGGCTGCCGGCTGATCCGCAGGTCATGGAAAATGCACAACCGTTGGCCGGCCTCCACGATCTCGGGACGTTCCGTGATGTCCTGCAGGCAGCGGCGGATCATCGCCATCGCAACGAGCAAGGCGGCGTATTGCGCTTTGACGTGGACGCCAACAGCTCGGTAGGCGGCGTCGGGCCAGAGCAGAACGTAGCGAAGGCCATTGCCCTGCTGAAGCAGGCCACCCGCCCCCAGGACAGCCTGGCGCAGCTGGCGCGCGGAGAGTTCGCCCTGTTCCTGCCTGGCAGCAGCGAAGCCGGGTTGGTGTCGGTCGCCCGGCGTATCCAGTCGTCCTTGAACGCAGAGGGGCTCAGCGCGCGATGGGGAGCCAGCTGGTTCAAGGAAATGCAGCAGCTCGACAATATCGATCAGCTCATCAAGGTGGGTCCCCTGCCACGCGCAAATCCGGCCGAAGGCAATGCGCATCCGATCCCGTCGGCCGCCCTGTAGGACCGGGCCAAGCCTTACAGGCCGCGGGCACGGAGCGTTGGCAGCGGCACCGCCATTGGCGGGTCAGGAAAATACTTACAGTCACGTTCGTCTATTGCCGATAGTGGATTGCGCTGTTTTCTTCAATGATGGCGTGTCACCCGGCGAGCATCGACAGCCAATCGTCTGACACTGATGTTGGACGAAGGTAGGTGCCTGCCCATCAAGGAGGATTGCTATTGGGCGTCACCGCAATTCGGCACGTGGGCGATTATCTGCTCACTGCCCACAGCGTTCCGTGCGATGGAAAGTTCCTGCCGGAGCTTCTGATTTCCAGGCCCGGCGGCATCACCTTGCACCGCTGCCAACCTGGAAGCATCGCCTTTGCCGATCAACGCGCCGCGTATGACTACGCCAAACGCTGGATGGCGACCTGCCAGGTGTCGAGCACGGGCTCGGTCAGCGCAGCCTAGCAACGAGCAGGCCTGCGACTGCGTCCTCGCCTGCGGGACGCAGCGCTCGATGCGATCGTTCCATGCCGCCAACTGTTCGAGCGTGTAAACCTCGACCGGCTTCGCCGCTGCCGACAAGGCTTTGCGTTGGGCAACCGTCGCCATCAGGGATGACGACAGGCGGTCCTGGCAGCCAGTCAGCGATGCGGGGGCCGGATGCGAGGCGCGCACCGCCTCGAGCACCGCGCCTTGAGCCGCTCTTGCCGCCTGCAGGTCACTCAGTGCATCCGCCACTGCTGCCATCCATTGCGCGTTCACTGCTCCACCTCTTCCACAGTGCCTAGTCGGAAGTGGATAGCCCTGCCATTGGTGTTATCGCGCATCAGCCATCGACAACCGCCGAACCCTCAACTGCATTGCCTTCCCACGCGCGCAACCGCTCCGCCTGACATGCGTCAGGCGTACCCCGACAGCGCGGACGTTTTCTGAAGGGTTAGATTATCGTTTAGTGACAGATATTCCAGTTTTTGAGCAGAGCGCCGTTATTGGGAAACCGATGCCAGGCTCGCTAACCGCGTGAGCATCGATGCCTCTACTGATCTCTTCTGGGACGTCCATGATCGCTTTTCTCCAACGCTTCAACGTCGGCCACCGCCTGGCCGTTGCATTTGGAATCTTGATTCTCCTCTCAGGCCTGCTCGTGGCCACCGGCCTGGGCACCATGGCGAACGCGCGAGCGCAGCTGGACTTCATCGTCCTCGACCGCACCGCCAAGATCCAGGTCGGCAACGGCATGCTGGATGCCAACTCCTCGCTGCTGATCGCATTGGGCACGTATGCCATGGCGACAAGCGAAGAGCTCAACACCGAAGCACTCACCACGATCAACGCGCAGCGCCAGCGCTACCAGGAGCTGCGCACCAAGCTGGACGCGCTGTCCAGCTCGGAGGAAGGGCGGAAGATTCGTGCCGAGATGGACGAGCGTCGGGCGACCTCCGTGAAGTTCAACGACGAAGTCATCGCACTGGCAGCCAGGAACGAGAACGCGCAGGCCCAGGACATCCTCAGCGAGCAAGGGCGGCCCGCCACCCTCGCCTGGCAGGACAAGATCCGCGAACTGGTCACCCGCCAGGAAGGACAGAGCAGGCAGGCCTACGCAGAAGCAGTCAAGTCGATGGACCGGGGCAAGCTCCTGCTCATCCTTGGCGGTGCCGCGGTCGTGCTGGTCAGCAGCCTGCTGGCGTGGCTCATCACCCGAAGCCTGACCCAGCCGCTGGCACGCGCCACGAAAGCGGCTGAAGCCATTGCCAATGGTCAGCTCGGCAACGACGTGCACACGCAGGCCAAGGACGAAACCGGCCGGCTGCTACGCGCCATGCAAGGCATGCAAACGCAGCTCCAGGCCCTGTTGACCGCACAGGGCGACATGGCAAAGCGCCACGATGAAGGCCAGACCAGCTTTCGCATGGATGCCCAGGCCTTCCCGGGTGACTACGGCCGCATGGCCGAGGACACCAATGCCCTGGTGGCCTCGCACCTGGCCGTGCAGTCGAACCTTGCACGGATCATGGGGCATTACGCCATCGGCGACCTGAGCGAGAGCATGGAGCGCTTGCCTGGTGAAAAAGCCGTGCTGACGCAGACCATGGACGAGGTCAAGGCGAACCTGTCTGCCATGAATATCGAGATCAAGCAGATGGCGCAGTCCGCGGCCAACGGTGACTTCACCGCGCGCGGCGATGCCGATCGCTTCCAATATGATTTCCGCGTCATGGTGGAGAGCTTGAACCTGCTCATGGCCACCGCGGACGGCAACCTGCAATCGCTGTCGTCGCTGCTGCAATCCATCGCTGCAGGCGACCTCACCGCGCGCATGACGGGCGAGTTCAAGGGGGTCTTCGCGCAGATGCGCGACGACGCCAACGCCACCGCCGCGCAGCTTGCAGAGATCGTCGGACGCATCCAGCAATCGGCGGTGTCGATCAACTCGGCGGCCAGCGAGATTGCTGCCGGCAACCAGGACCTGTCGCAGCGCACCGAACAACAGGCCGCCAACCTGGAGGAGACGGCTGCCTCCATGGAAGAGCTGACCTCCACCGTTCGCCAGAATGCGGAGCACGCACGCCAGGCCAATCAGTTGGCCATCGGTGCCGCAGGCGTCGCCTCCCAGGGCGGGGAAATCGTCAGCAAGGTGGTGGGGACCATGGCCGGCATCGAGGCCTCGTCCAAGAAAATTGCCGACATCATCTCCGTGATTGACGGCATCTCGTTCCAGACCAATATCCTGGCCTTGAATGCCGCCGTGGAAGCGGCGCGGGCTGGTGAGCAAGGCCGTGGGTTTGCGGTGGTCGCATCGGAAGTGCGGACGCTGGCACAGCGTTCCACCGCTGCGGCCAAGGAAATCAAGACCCTGATCGACGACTCTGTCGAGCGCGTCACCGAAGGCTCCACGCTGGTGCATACGGCGGGCACCACGATGGCCGAGATCGTCTCCAGCGTGCAGCGCGTCACCGACATCATGGGTGAAATCTCTGCGGCCTCGCAGGAACAGTCGGCCGGCATCGAGCAGGTCAACATCACGGTAACGCAGATGGATGAAACCACGCAGCAGAACGCGGCCCTGGTGGAGGAAGCCACTGCCGCTGCACGCTCCATGGAAGAACAGGCCGTCCAGCTCACCGAGGCCGTTGCGGTGTTCAAGATTGACACCACCGCGATGTCGCCAATTGTTCAAACCGCTGCACTCGTCTCCAGCAGGAAGCCGGCGGGACCCAGGTCGCTGCCTTCGGTTGCACGTGCGAAGGCGAACATCATTGCCCCGCAACAGGCTGTTTCCTCGACAGCTGTCGCCACGGATTGGCAGGAATTCTAGCCACCGTCTCAGGAGGCCCGGCACTGCCGGGCCTCTGCCGCCCAGAAACATGCTCCTTTGCGATTCCTTTTTTCCACCGAAAATGCAGCGCAAGCGTTCCCGGCACCAGCCTTCAATGATGGATGTCTTGCGCCGAATCGCGCATCCGCATCATCCGGCCTTATCGAGTTTCCGGCGCGCTTGCGGGCAAAAAGCATCCCGTTGACTCCATTGGTTAATAGCGTTCGCCGATCGCAGGCAGGCCAGGGTTGATTCCGGTCATGGCGACAGAGATGTCCCACAACCGCCTGGCAAGCGCCGGGTCTTCAGCTTGCGGGGCGCGTCTGGCCTCTCCGGCCACACCCCTGATCCCGCGGAAGCCGGTGGGGCCGTAATAGCCGCCGGGCTTCACGGGCCCGGTCGCTGCCAGCAGGGCCGGCCACGCGCCCTTCGCAGCACTGTTGAGCAGCAGGCCGACAAGTGGGCCCATCACCTGGATGGGGCCCATGTGCCGTCCCAGGCTGGTGCTGGCCACGCCGGGGTGGGCACCGACAGCCATGATGGGCGACCGGGTCGCGCGTAGGCGCCGGTCCAGTTCGAAAAAGAACAACGCATTCGCCAGTTTGCTCGCTCCATAGCGATCGCCCTTGGAGTAGCTCCGCTCGGCGTTGAGATCATCCCAATCGAGGGTTGCCTTCAAATGCGCGATGCTGGACGTGACCACGACGCGCGAGCCGGGCGTCTCGGCCAGCTTGGGCAGCAGCAATGAGGTCAGCGCAAACACCCCGAGATGGTTGACGCCGAACTGCGATTCGAAGCCCTGCTTGGTACGCATCAGCGGCGGATTCATGATGCCGGCGTTGTTGATGAGCACATCGATGCGTGGCTCCTTCAAAACATGTGCGGCGGCTGCACGGACGCTATCGAGATCGCCCAGATCCAGTGGCAACCATGCAAGATCGGCACCGGGTGTCAGCCGCTTGATGCGCGCAATCGCCGCATCGGCCCTGCCCTGCTCGCGACAGCCCAGCAACACCCGCGCGCCCCGCGCGGCGAGCACCCGGGAGATCTCACAGCCCACGCCTGCGTTGGCGCCGGTGACGACGAAGCATTTTCCCGCCTGGTTCGGCACATCTGTTTCGGTAAAGCCGCTGTGATCAAACAACATGGGTCGCTCCTATTTGAGTGAGTGCTTACGCATTTAACTGGCAAAAAATTAGGCGGCAGACCCCTTCCAGAAAAGGTCGAATCCGGCCCGTTGAATCGCCTCGCGCCCGGCGGGGTTTGCCACGATGGCGTTCATGGTGATGTCGGCAAGCTCGAACAACACGGTGTCGATGTAGAACGTGAGCCTGTCAGGCGCCGAATGCTCCGCAAGACACCGCTCCACGAGTGAGCGCGCGTCCAGAAAAATCGAGTGGCAGCGCAGGCGGCTTTCGGTCGTTACACGGTCCGAGACCTTCAACTGCCGTAAGGCGTTGCGTGCCGCCGCATGCTTCAGCCCCCAATCGATCAGCCGACTCCACACCACGAAAAGCCGGTCGTGGGCGGATGCGTCCGCCGGGTACGGCCCCGCCATCGATTCGGCAAGTTCGCCTTCCAATGCCAGAAACAGCGCATTGAGAAGGTCATCCTTCGTGGGAAAGTAGGTAAACAGGGTTCCTTCGGACACACCTGCGGCCTTGGCAATCTTCGAGGTGGGCGCCCCAACGCCGAGCTGCGCGATGAGCGCACATGCGGCTCGAAGAAGCGCATCGCGCTTCTCTTCGCTCAAAGGACGCGCCATGATCTGCCACCGTATAATGAGTGATCACTCAATCATCTTAGAAGGAGACATTTCTGTCAAGGCTTACCTCGACCAGTGCCCGTTCACGATCACGTCTGCGCTCACCGAAGTGATGCGCGTCGTACAAAACTCAGGAGGTTCTCACCGCCGTCATCCAGAGGCGATACGTCATTCTCCGCATGCACCTGATCCTCGGACACCCCATCGCTGATGGGATCCCATGTCGGCAGATGGGTGGTTCTCCCCGGTGCTTCTCAACACCGCCAACTCATCCCTGGCGACGGCACAGGCACCCCTCCAGGCCGATGTCAGTAACGTGATCCAGCAAGAAGCGACGCACGCCCTGCGGGCCACGCCGAACCACTTCACAGGTCGTGGTCCGCTTTCCTGCATAGAACCCGAATCCAGTCAGCGCCCACTGGAACCGATGGGCGGCCCCTCTCGATCGACAGCTCAAGGATTTGTCGATGGCTGAGCTTAAACTTGAGCCATGCCGACTTGAGGCGGCCCCTGGTTCCATAGCAACATCCGGCGCCACTCCAAGGCCTCGTCCGTTTCGTCGCATATCGATCCGATCTCGTTGGGAGGGTCGCCGCAACGGCGTCGCGACAAAACTCACCGTCACTCGCCGCTACCGACCCTGATTGACCGCCACATCCCGGAAGAACATTTCTTGCAAAGCACTGACACAAAAGAAAAAACCAAGAACACCGGCGGGGCTGCAGAGCACACCCCGCTCATGAAGCAATTCTTCGCCGCCAAGTCGGACTACCCCGACCTGCTGCTGTTCTTCCGCATGGGCGATTTCTACGAGCTGTTCTACGACGATGCGCGCAAGGCGGCGCGGCTGCTCGACATCACCCTGACCCAGCGCGGCAGTTCCGGTGGCGCGCCGATCCCGATGGCCGGCGTGCCGGTGCATGCCTACGAGGGTTATCTGGCGCGGTTGGTGGCGTTGGGCGAGTCGGTGGCGATCTGCGAGCAGATCGGCGACCCGGCGCTGGCCAAGGGCCTGGTCGAGCGCAAGGTGGTGCGCATCGTCACCCCGGGCACGGTCACCGACGAGGCGCTGCTGGACGAGCGCCGCGACACGCTGCTGATGGCGATCGCGCGCAGCAAGCAAGGCTACGGCCTAGCCTGGGCCGATCTGGCCGGCGGGCGTTTTCTGGTCAACGAAGTGGACAGCGTGGATGCGCTGGAAGCGGAGATCGCGCGCCTGGAACCGGCCGAGCTGTTGGTGCCCGACGAAGACAACTGGCCGGAGTTCCTGCGTGGCCGCGCCGGCGTGCGGCGGCGGCCACCGTGGTTGTTCGACGCCGACAGCGGCCGGCGCCAGTTGCTGGCCTTCTTCAAGTTGCACGACCTGTCCGGCTTCGGCATCGACGACAAGCCCTGCGCCACCGCGGCCGCCGGCGCGCTGCTGGGTTATGTCGAGGAGACCCAGAAACAGCGCCTGCCGCATCTGACCTCCATCGCGATGGAAGTGGCCAGCGAGGCGATCTCGATGAACGCGGCCACGCGCCGGCATCTGGAACTGGATACGCGCGTGGATGGCGACACCCGCAACACCTTGCTCGGGGTGCTCGACAGCACGGTTACGCCGATGGGCGGGCGCCTGCTGCGGCGCTGGCTGCACCGTCCGCTGCGCCTGCGCGAGGTGCTGGTACAGCGCCACCACGCAGTCGGCACGCTGATCGACAGCGGCGCCGACGCCGACGTGCGCGAGGCCTTCCGCGCGCTTGGCGATCTGGAACGCATCCTGACCCGCGTGGCGCTGCGCTCGGCACGCCCGCGCGATTTTTCCACCTTGCGCGATGGTCTGGCGCTGCTGCCGAAGGTCCGCACGATCCTGGCGCCGCTGGATTCGCCGCGCCTGCAGGCGCTGCATGCCGAACTCGGCGAACACGATGCCACCGCGCATCTGCTGCTCAGCGCGGTGGCCGAACAACCGCCGCTCAAGCTCAGCGACGGTGGCGTGATCGCCACCGGGTACGACGCCGATCTGGATGAGTTGCGCCGCCTGTCCACCAACGCCGATCAATTCCTGATCGACCTGGAACAACGCGAACGCGCCAGCAGCGGCATCGCCACGCTCAAGGTCGGCTACAACCGCGTGCACGGCTACTACATCGAGATCAGCAAGGGCCAGGCCGACAAAGCCCCGCTGCACTACAGCCGCCGGCAGACGCTGACCAACGCCGAGCGCTACATCACCGAAGAACTCAAGAGCTTCGAGGACAAGGTGCTGTCGGCGCGCGAGCGCGCGTTGTCGCGCGAAAAGCTGCTGTATGAAGGCCTGCTCGATGCACTCGGCGGCGAGCTGGAAGGCCTCAAGCGCTGCGCGAGCGCATTGAGCGAACTTGATGTGCTGGCCGGCTTCGCAGAACGCGCGCAGGCACTGGATTGGTCGCGGCCGGAACTGGACAGCGCACCGTGCCTGCGCATCGAACGCGGCCGCCACCCGGTGGTGGAAGCGGTGCGCGATCAGCCGTTCGAACCCAACGATCTGGAGCTGCATACCGACCGCCGCATGCTGGTCATCACCGGCCCGAACATGGGCGGTAAATCGACCTACATGCGCCAGAACGCGCTGATCGTGTTGCTGGCGCATATCGGCAGCTATGTGCCGGCCAGCCGCGCGGTGATCGGGCCGATCGACCGCATCCTCACCCGCATCGGCGCCGGCGATGACCTTGCGCGCGGGCAATCCACCTTCATGGTGGAAATGGCCGAGACCAGCTACATCCTGCACCACGCCACGCCGCAATCGCTGGTACTGATGGACGAGATCGGCCGCGGCACCTCCACCTACGATGGCCTGGCATTGGCCGATGCGGTTGCACGCCATCTGGCGCATAGCAATCGCTGCTACACGCTGTTCGCCACGCATTATTTCGAGCTCACCGCACTGGCCGACGAATCGCATGCCGGCGGGACCAGCGGCATCGCCAACGTGCATCTGGACGCGGTCGAACACGGCGAGCGCCTGGTGTTCATGCATGCGGTCAAGGACGGCCCGGCCAATCGCAGCTTCGGCCTGCAGGTGGCCGCGCTCGCCGGCTTGCCCAAGGCCGCCGTGACCCAGGCGCGTCATCGCCTGGCCGAACTGGAGCAACGCGGCGGCGAAAGCCATGTCGCACAGATGGCACCGGCGGCACTGGATGCGCCGCAACAGTTCGGTTTGTTCACTGCGCCCTCTTCCGCTGCGCAGGAAGCACTGCAGGCGCTGGACCCGGACGAACTCACGCCCAAGCAGGCACTGGAAGCCTTGTATCGGTTGAAGGCGTTGCTTTGAGTGCGGGGATTGGGGAGTCGGGAATCGGGAATCGGGAATCGGGAATCGTAAAAGCGTAGTTGCCTGGCTCTACGCTTTGCGGGGTTGGTCAACCTTGCCGTGTTGTTGTCGATTGAAGTGGCTTGATTGCCACTGTGCGGTATCGCTGCCCTCGCCCTGCATCGCGGCGCGTGCCGTGTTGCCCTGATGGCGCAACGGGCGCACGCTGCCGCAACGTTTTGTCCAACCGGAGACACCGATGACCACGTCCGCCTCGTTGACCGATCAACTTGCCGCGCAGTTGCAGGGCCCGCAGTTGCAGCAGCTCGCCAGCCGGCTCGGCATCGCGCCCGAGCAGGCGCAATCGGCGGTGCAGACCGCGCTGCCGCTATTGATGGGCGCGCTGGGCCGTAACAGCCAGCAGGCCGGTGGCACCGATGCGCTGCTGGGCGCATTGCAGCGCGATCATGCCGGCAGCCCGGACATCGGCAGTCTGCTCGGTGCGTTGCTGGGCGGCTCGGCCAGCGGTGCGCAAGGCAATGGCGCCGGCATCGTGGGGCATCTGTTCGGCGACAAGGCACCGCAGGCTGCCGCAGGCCTGGGCCAGGCCACCGGGCTGGAAACCGGCAAGGCCAATCAGCTGCTGCAATTGCTGGCACCCATCGTGATGGCGTATCTGGCCAAGCGCTTCCTCGGCGGCACTGCCGCGGCCAGCAGCCAGCTCGGCCCGGCCCTGGCGCAGGAACAGCAGCGCGCTGGCAGCAATACCGGGGTCAACGGCCTGCTGGGCAGCGTGCTGGATCAGGACGGCGACGGGAAGCTTGGGCTGGGCGATGTCATGAAGCTGGGTGGCAGCCTGTTCGGCAAGCGCTGACATCGCGCGCGCAGGTTGGGGACATCGGCGCGCCATCCATAGCGCCTCGCTATCGATATGGTTGAATAATTCGAATTCCCCAACCGATCGATGCTGCTTATCGTGTGCACACCCCGCCACGATGAGCCCGCCTGACGCGCATGTCTGCCAGTCACACTCTGCACATCGCCCCATACCGGCCCCTGCAGGCAGGCGCTAGCATCGCCATACGCGGCGACGCTTCTCGATGCCCCCACGGCCGCATGTGCGCCGTCGATGGATGACCACCGCTGACGCATTGCCCGCCTTTTCGATTCCACCAGCACGTGTCCGCAGTTTCGGCACACAGCTCCCCAGGTGCTCACGCACACAGGTATTGCCATGACAACCGAAGCAAAGTGCCCGTTCAACCACGCCGTCGTCGGTACCGGAACCACCAACCGCGATTGGTGGCCCAAGCAGTTGCGCGTGGACCTGCTCAGCCAGCATTCGAGCAAGTCCAATCCGCTGGGCCAGACCTTCAACTACGCCGAGGCGTTCAAGCGCATCGATCTGGCCGCGCTCAAGCAGGAACTGCGTGCGCTGATGACTGACTCGCAGGACTGGTGGCCGGCCGACTTCGGCCATTACGGCCCGCTGTTCGTGCGCATGGCCTGGCATAGCGCCGGCACCTATCGCATCGGCGACGGGCGTGGCGGCGGCGGTCGTGGCCAGCAGCGCTTCGCACCGCTCAACAGCTGGCCGGACAACGTCAGCCTGGACAAGGCGCGCCGGCTGCTGTGGCCGATCAAGCAGAAGTACGGCCAGGCGATCTCCTGGGCCGACCTGATGATCCTCACCGGCAACGTCGCGCTGGAAAGCATGGGCTTTACGACCTTCGGCTTTGCCGGTGGCCGCGAGGACACCTGGGAGCCGGATCAGGATCTGTACTGGGGCCGGGAAACCAAGTGGCTGGGTGGCGACGAGCGCTACTCGCGCGGCTCGCCCGGCGTGGACGAGGCGCACGGCGTGTTGGTGAAGGACGACGACAGCGAAGTGCCGCATACCCGCGACCTGGAAAACCCGCTGGCCGCCGTGCAGATGGGCCTGATCTACGTCAACCCGGAAGGCCCGGACGGCAAGCCCGACCCGGTTGCCGCCGCGCGCGACATCCGCGACACCTTCGCGCGCATGGCCATGAACGACGAAGAGACCGTGGCGCTGATCGCCGGCGGCCATACCTTCGGCAAGACCCATGGCGCCGGCCCGGCCGACAACGTCGGTGCCGAGCCGGAAGCCGGCGAGCTGGAAAGCCAGGGCCTGGGCTGGCACAACCACTACGGCAGCGGCAAGGGTGCCGACACCATCACCAGCGGCCTGGAAGTCACCTGGACCACCACCCCGGCGCAGTGGAGCAACGACTTCTTCGACCACCTGTTCAAGTTCGAGTGGGAGCTGAGCAAGAGCCCGGCCGGTGCGCACCAGTGGGTGGCCAAGAATGCCGACGCCATCATCCCCGATGCGCACGATGCAGCGAAGAAGCATCGGCCGACCATGCTCACCACCGATCTGGCGCTGCGTTTCGACCCCGCTTACGAGGCCATCTCGCGTCGCTTCCACGAACACCCCGACCAGTTCGCCGATGCCTTCGCCCGCGCCTGGTTCAAGCTCACCCACCGCGACATGGGGCCGCGCTCGCGTTACCTGGGGGCGGAGGTGCCGAGCGAAGAACTGCTGTGGCAGGACCCGGTGCCGGCCGTCGACCACCCGCTGGTCGATGCGCAGGACGCCGCCGCCCTCAAGCAGGCCATCCTCGACTCCGGCCTGAGCGTGGCGCAGCTGGTGTCCACGGCGTGGGCATCGGCGTCGACCTTCCGCGGCTCGGACAAGCGCGGCGGCGCCAACGGCGCACGCATCCGGCTGGCACCGCAGAAGGACTGGCAGGCCAACCAGCCCGAGCAGCTGGCGCAGGTGCTGGGCACGCTGGAGCGCATCCAGGCCGACTTCAACGGCGCACAGTCGGGTGGCAAGCAGATCTCGCTCGCCGACCTGATCGTGCTGGCCGGTAATGCCGCGGTCGAACATGCCGCACAGGCCGCGGGCCACAGCGTCACCGTGCCGTTCGCACCCGGCCGCACCGATGCCTCGCAGGAGCAGACCGATGTCGAGTCCTTCGCGGTGCTGGAGCCGGTGGCCGATGGCTTCCGCAACTACGCCAAGCAGCGCTACGCAGTGCCGGCAGAGGCACTGCTGATCGACAAGGCACAGCTGCTGACGCTGACCGCGCCCGAGTTGACCGTGCTGGTCGGCGGCCTGCGCGTGCTCGGCGCCAATGTCGGCGACTCCAGGCACGGCGTGTTCACCACCCGCCCCGGCGTGCTGAGCAACGACTTCTTCGCCAACCTGCTCGACATGCGCACCGAATGGAAAGCCACCTCCGAAGCGAAAGAGGTGTACGAAGGCCGCGACCGCAGCACCGGCGAACAGAAGTGGACCGGCACGCGCGTGGACCTGGTGTTCGGTTCCAACTCGATCCTGCGTGCGGTGGCCGAGGTCTACGCCAGTGCCGATGCGCAGGAGAAGTTCGTGCACGACTTCGTTGCCGCCTGGACCAAGGTGATGCAGCTGGATCGTTTCGATCTGGCCTGAGGCGCAAGGCGCACGCACGCCTTCGTGCGTGCGCCTGCAGCGGTGCTGAAATACACGCAAGAGCTCGACTCGGCACACTGAAGGCATCCGTGGAGCGGCTGTTCTGCGGCTTGGCTGCAAGGCCCTTGCCCGCCCACCCTCGCGGGACACGCCGCAAGTACGTCCTTGTAGGCTCTTACGCGGCCTCCATGCCGCGTAAGGTCCCGCGACGGTGAGCGGGCAAGGGCCAGGCGGGATGGTCTGTGTGCTTGGTGAGAGCAGGCACGGTGCCCTGGTGTTCTGACAAAGAAACGCCAGCTGATTTCCTAACGCAAGCCGATCAACGACAAGCGTTTAAGCAAACAACCGATCAGCTATCTGGTGTGGTGTCCTCGCCAATTGCGGGACCGTGGGGCGGCATGGATGCCGCCACCGAGCCTACAGGGACGGATTCACCGCGTGTCCCGCGATTGGTGAGGGCGCCGCACACTCGACTCAGCTGGGAAGCGCCCTCTCCTCTTGCGTGAACAGCAACGCTCTGGGTGTTTTATGTCCATCACCCAATTCGCAGCGGACAACCACGCACTGCTACAACGCGTCGATATCGCCCAGTGCGTTGATCAGCCGGCGTGCACGCTTGTCCGGCTTGCCCTCGGGTGCGCGGTAGCCGGTGCGTTCGGCGGCACGCTGCAGCCGCCATTGTGCACGCGCCTCGCGTGAGGCATCGCTTTCCAGGTACAGCGTCTGTGCGACCGGTGCCGGGCCACGCACATCGCTCAGCGCGGCAACGGTGATCTCGAAGATTTCGCCACCGCGGTCGATGCGCAGTTGCTCGCCGGTGCGCAGCGTGCGCGAGGGCTTGGGCCGCTGGCCGGCCACATCCACCTTGCCGTTGTCCACCGCCGTCTTGGCCAGGCTGCGCGTCTTGAAGAAGCGCGCCGCCCACAGCCAGACATCCAGCCTGACCGTCGTCGCTTGTTCCACCAGTTGAGTCATCGCGCTGTGCTTGCCGTCGGGTCCAATGGGGCCGCAGGCCGCTGTCGTGATCGCCGCTGCTGCGGCGCCTCGCAACGGGCTGCGTTGAACGAAAAACATTTGGGCACCTTCGCCGGAACTCAAGCATGGCGAGCTGCAGGACCTGGCACGCCGACCACGCCGTGGCTGACCGATACAGGCAGAACCGCAGAACGGGTGCCTGCCCCGCGTCCTCGAAACGCCGGGCAACCGCATGCCTCACACAAGCCAATGCTAGTGTTCGCAGCTTCCGTCCCACGGCGCGTCTGCGATGCCCAAATCCGCTGTCCTGACCGAAGGCCCGATCGGCAAGAATCTGCTGCTGTTCGCGATGCCGATCCTTGCGGGGAATATCGCGCAATCGCTCAATGGCTCGATCAACGCGATCTGGGTAGGTCGCTACCTCGGCGAGGCGGCGCTGACTGCGGCAGCCAATGCCAACAGCATCATGTTCTTCCTGATCGGCTCGGTGTTCGGCATCGGCATGGCTTCGACCATCCTGATCGGCCAGGCGATGGGCGCGCGCGACATTGCGCAGGCGCGCAAGGTCATGGGCACCAGCGCCAGTTTCTTCGGCGGGCTGTCGGCGCTGATCGCGGTGCTGGGCTGGTTTCTGGCGCCGCATCTGTTGACCGCAATGGGCACGCCGCCGACATCGCAGACGCTGGCCGAGCAGTACCTGCGGGTGATCTTCCTGGCCATGCCGCTGATCTATGTGTTCGCGTTCCTGTCGGCGGCACTGCGCGGCACCGGCGATGCCCGCACGCCGTTCCGCTTTCTGCTGGTGTCGGTGGTGCTGGACATCGTGTTCAACCCGTTGCTGATCTTCGGTCTGGGGCCGTTTCCGGCATTGGGCATCGCCGGCGCGGCCTGGGCCACGTTGCTGGCGCAGGCAGTGGCACTGGGCGGTTTGCTGCTGTACCTGCGCAGTCAGCGTCATGTGTTGTGGCTGGGACGCGGCGACCTGCACCTGTTCCGCATCGCGCCCACGATCCTGCGCGCGCTCATCGTCAAGGGCGTGCCGATGGGCCTGCAGATGGTGCTGATTTCGCTGGCCATGATCGCGATGATGACGTTGGTCAACGGCTTCGGCACCGACACCGCCGCCGCCTACGGCGCTGCGTTGCAGCTATGGACCTATGTCCAGATGCCGGCGATGGCGCTGGGCGCGGCATGTTCGACGATGGCGGCGCAGAACGTGGGCGCCGGATTGTGGACGCGTGTGGATGCAACCGCACGCACCGGCATCGTCGCCAACTTCCTGATGACCGGCGTGTTGATCGGGCTGCTGATCGTGTTCGACCGCTGGACGCTGGCGCTGTTCCTGCCGAGCGACAGCCCGACACTGGAGGTTGCGCGGCATCTCAATCACATCGGTATCTGGTCGTTCCTGCTGTTTGGCGTGAGCTTTGTGATTTCCGGCGTGGTGCGGGCCACTGGCGCGGTGATCCCGCCGCTGCTGATCCTGGCCTTCGGTCTGTGGGGCGTGCGCGTGCCCCTGGCGAACGCCTTGATTCCGCACCTGGGAGCCGATGGCATCTGGTGGAGCCTTCCGATCAGCTCGGTGTGTTCAATGCTGCTGTCGCTGGCGTATTACCGCTGGGGCGGCTGGCGCAAGGCACGCATGCTGACCACGCCAGCGCATCCGGCGAATCCTGCGGAGCTGGCCGCCGCCGCCGAAGTGCCGGCGCATCCGGCCTCGCCGGTTGCCGATACCGCGCCGATCGCAGCATTGCCGCAGCACCGCCAGCGCTGATGTCGGCCGGCATCACCGGGCGGCGGGCGGCAACAGCGACTGAAATCAAGCCAGGTCGAACCCAGCAGCCGGATGCCCTGTTGGGATGATCGATCCAGCGCACGGCCGCCTGGTGAGTGATCCGCTCGACCAAATCCACGGAGCAGCTGGCGGGCAGCTGCCAGGAGGTCGTTCCCTCGACCAACGCAGCACGCGCTCGCCTACCCCGCGAACCTCAACGCATGCCCTACCGCCCAATCCCCAATCCCGATTCCCTAATCTCGATTCCCGATTCCCGATTCCCGATTCCCACAACGCAAACGGCCGCCCAAAGGCGGCCGTCTGGCATCAGCAGGACAAGCCTGCCGGTGACTTACTCAGCCTTGGCAGCAGCCTGGCGAGCAGCCTTGGCCTGTGCAGCGGCGGCCAGATCTTCCTTGATGCGGGCGGCCTTGCCTTCCAGACCACGCAGGTAGTACAGCTTGCCGGCGCGAACCTTACCGCGACGCTTCACTTCGACCGAGTCGATGATGGCGCTGTGGGTCTGGAACACGCGCTCGACGCCGAAGCCGTGCGAGATCTTGCGCACGGTGAAGGCGGAATTCAGGCCGGCGTTCTTGGTACCGATCACGACGCCCTCATAGGCCTGCACGCGCTCGCGGTTGCCTTCCTTCACCTTGACGTTCACCACGACGGTGTCGCCCTGGTTGAACTCGGGAAGCTTGCGCTGAATCTGGGCGGCTTCGAAGTCAGCCAGGATGGTCTTGTTGAGTTTGCTCATGATGGGCACCGCGTGTCTGGTGATATTGGACCGGCAGTCGCCGCACGGCGATTGCTCGAGGTTCGTAGGAGGGCCAGACGCAAGGCTGGCCAGCAAGCCGCATATTGTACCCCAATCGATATTGCAAGAGCTAGGGGTGAGCCCTTATTTCTCGTCGCCTTGGGCGAGTTCGCGGCGAAACTCGTCCAGCAGACGGCGATCGTTCTTGTCCAACCCGGCCTCGTCGAGCAGGTCCGGGCGCCGCAACCAGGTCCGGCCCAGCGACTGCTGCCGACGCCAGCGCGCGATCGCAGCGTGATTGCCCGAGCGCAGCACATCCGGCACATCGCCCCAGTCATGGGTCGATGGATGGCTGTAGTGCGGGCAGTCGAGCAGGCCTTGCGGGCCTTCGAAACTGTCCTGGGCTGCGGATTCGGCGTCGTTCAACACCCCTTCCTGCAACCGCGTCACCACATCCACCAGCACCGCCGCGCCAAGCTCGCCACCGGACAACACGTAGTCGCCGATGGAGATTTCCATATCCACCGCCTGCGCCAGAAAACGCTCGTCCACGCCTTCGTAGCGCCCGCACAACAACACCATGCGTGGCAACTGCGCCAGCTCGCGGGCAAGCGGCTGGGTGAGCGGCCGCCCCTGCGGGCTGAGATAGATCACCGGCGCCGGACGCGGGTCTGCCGCTTGCACCGCGTCCAGACAGGCCCGCAACGGCTCGATCAACATCACCATGCCGGGCCCACCACCGAACGGACGGTCGTCCACGCGGCGGTAATTGCCCTGCGCATGCTCGCGCGGATTCCAGCCCTGCAATTCCAGCAGGCCACGCTCCTGCGCCCGCCCGACCACGCCGAACGCTGCGCATTGCGCAATGAACTCGGGGAACAGGCTGATGACGTCGATGCGCACTGGAGAATCGGGAATCGGAAGTGGGGAATGGGTAAAGCAAGAGCGGAGCGGCACGATGCGCCATTCCGGTCAGAAATCCGGATCCCAGTCCACCACGATCAGGTTGGCGTCGAAGTCGACCGACTTGACGAAATCCGGCAGCACGAACGGCACCAGCCGCTCGCGATCGCCGCGCACCACCATCACGTCGTTGGAGCCGGTGGAGAACAGGTGCGACACCGTGCCGAGCTTGACGCCCTCGACGGTTTCCACCTGCAGCTCTTCCAGATCCACCCAATAGTATTCATCGGGCTTGGGTGGCGGCAGCACGCTGCGCGAGACATAGATCTCGGTCCCGTGCATGGCTTCGACGGTGTCACGGTCGCTGACGTCCGGGAACACTGCGATCAGATTCTTGCCCTGATCGCGTCCACGGACGCCACTCACGACCGACTCCTGCCCCGAGGGCGTCCGCACGATCCACGGTTGATACCGGAAGATCGCACTGCGCGGCTCGGTCCAGGATTCGAGCTTGAGCTCGCCCTTGACACCAAAAGCACCGACAATCCTGCCTAACAGGATGCGGCGCTCGGTCGGCTTCATCTGCGTCGACTCTGGGCCGGGCGGTGACGCCCGGCCCTCAAGATCAGGCCGCAGCGGCCTGGGACTTGGAGGCTTCGCGATACAGGTTACGCACCTTATCGGTCAGCTGTGCGCCCTGGCCGACCCAATGGTCGACGCGTGCGACATCCAGCACGACGCGCGGTTCTGCGCCCTGTGCAACCGGGTTGTAGTAACCCAGACGCTCGATATTGCGGCCATCGCGCGCGCTGCGCACGTCGGTCACGATGATGTGGTAGAACGGACGCTTCTTGGCGCCGCCGCGGGTCAGTCGAATCTTGACCATGGTGTCGTTTTCCTAAAGTTGCCCAGTCGCCAGAATGGCGCGGTAAGCCGGCGATTATAGCGGGCTCCGGCGGCGAAGCCAAGTCACCCCCAATTCGCTCAGATCCCTTGCCAGGCCTGGGTCTGCAGGGCCTGCTCCAGCAATGGCAGTTGCGCGGCCTGCGCCGGCCACGACGCCGCTCCGGCTTTCACGATCGCCTGCTGACCACGCGCATTGCAGCTGAACACCCCATCGAACCCGTCCAGTTCGCCCAGCGTGACCGGGCGCGACTCCTGCGGGATCCCGAGCATTTGCAGGCCTGCCTGCAGCAGACGCTGCTGGGTGCCTAGCAGCGCCGGTCCTTGCGGCCACACCACCCTGCCCTGCTGCCACAGGCCCAGATTCCAGAAGGCACCTTCCAGCAGATGCTCCTGGGCGTCGACCAGCAGGGCATCGTCGTAGCCGGCCACCAGGGCCTGGCGACGCAGGTGCAGCAGCGCGAAGGTGCCGACATGCTTGTGCCGGGGTTGCTCGCGCACGTGGCAGACCGGCTGCACGCGTAGTGCGGTGGCTGGCATCCGGGCGGCGGGCGCGATGGAGATCAGCACATCGAGCGCAAGCTGCCGCGATGGATCGCGCAGGTCGAAATCCTGCGCAAACACAGTGATGCGCACGCTGGCATCGGCGCAGTCCGCAGCCGACAACGCAGCGCGCAACTGGGCGTGCAGGGATGCCTCATCGATCGCTGCACCGAACAAGGCAGCGCCGTCGTGCTGCAGCCGCTGCAGATGCAGGTCCAGCCCGCGTACCGCACCGGCGCGCACCTGCAACGTGGTGAAGTGGCCGTAGTTGATCAGTGCGGCGGCGCCCAGTTGCTGCGCTGTCGCCACTGCACCGTTGCAGAAGATCAGCGGCACACCAGCGCCTGCGCCTGCTCCCACCACTGGGTCACCAGTTGCGCGGCAGGTTGGGCCGATGCCATCCAGGCCGATTGGCCGGCCCAGGCCTGCATGGCGTCCAGGCGGTTGTCGCGCGCGGCGGCCTGACGCATCGGCGCGGTCAGCGCGCGCTGCACCGGATACGGCGCCGGCACCGGTGCCTCTGCGGCGGCGGAGGCATGCACATACGGCGTAGCGAGCGCACGCCCCAGCCGGCCGGAAAATGCGCGGGTCGGCTGGGTCTGTTCCGGTTCGGCCAGGGCCAAGGCATCGGCCCAGGCGCTTGGCAGCGCCGCCTCGGGGGTACGCAGCAGGCCGGTACCGATCTGCACCGCGCTTGCGCCCAGCGTCAGCGCCGCGGCAATGCCGCGCGCGTCGGCGATGCCGCCTGCGGCGATCACCGGGAGATCGAGGTGATCGACCAGTCGCGGCAACAAGGCGAACAGCCCGGTCATCTGCCGCTCGGCACGCCCGGCGTCGAACGCACCGCGATGCCCACCGGCCTCGGCCCCCTGGGCAACCACCGCATCGGCACCGGCCGCCTGGGCCGCACGCGCTTCGTCCAGCGTGGTGGCGCAGGCGAACCAGGCGATGCCGGCGTGCTTCAGGCGTGCAACCTGATCAGGCCGAAACACGCCCATGATCGACGAGGCCACCGCAGGCCGCGCGGTGAGCAAGGCCTCGAACTGGGCATCGAGGTCGGCAGGCGCCGCATCGCCCGCATCCTCGGGAACTGGCGGCCCCCAGTGCGACAGAAACTTACGTACGCGCGCCTCCGCAGCGGCGTCGCGCACCGGTGCCGGATCGGGAATCCATAGATTGACCTGTGCAGGCCCGGCGCTTGCGTCACGGAAGGCCGCCATCCACGCCACGATGTCCTGCGGCTGCGACAACACCGCGCCCATCGCACCCATGCCGCCGGCCGCAGCGACCGCCGCCGACAACGGCACCGGGCAGGCGCCGGCCATGGGGCTGAGCAGGATCGGCAGTCCTAAACCAAAACGCTGCTGGAAGGCGTCGACATGCGAAAACGAACCCATCGTGCGTGGCCTGAAATCATGAGACTTCATGGTAACCGCCCGTGCATCCGAACGCCCCTCACCGCCTACAGGCGGCGCGCGTGCGCAGTGGGGCGATCAACGTCGGCCCGACATTTTCGACCCAACGCATGCGTGTTGCGGCACGCACTGCGCGTGTTGCTGCTAGAAACTCAGCGGAACGGCATGCCGCCGCGGCCGCCCATGGCGCCCATCATGCCCTTCATGTTGCGCATCAGGCCCTTCATGCCGCCGCCGGCCAGCTTGCCCATCATCTTTTCCATCTGCTGGTACTGCTTCATCAGCTTGTTGACGTCGGCCGGCTGCATGCCGGAGCCGCGGGCGATGCGGGCGCGGCGCGAGCCGTTGAGCAGGGCCGGGTTGCGGCGCTCCTTCTTGGTCATCGAGTTGATGATCGCGATCATGCGCGGCACTTCCTTGCCGGTGACCTGCTGCTTGACGTTGTCCGGGATCTGGCCCATGCCCGGCAGCTTGTCCATCAGCCCATGGATGCCGCCCATGTTCTGCATCTGCTCGAGCTGTTCCTTCATGTCGTTGAGGTCGAATTTCTTGCCCTTGGCGACCTTGGCGGCGAGCTTGGCGGCCTTTTCCTGGTCGACGCTGTGCTCGACCTGCTCCACCAGCGAGAGCACGTCGCCCATGTCCAGGATGCGGCTGGCGACGCGGTCGGGGTGGAACACGTCCAGGCCGTCGGTCTTTTCGCCGGTACCGACGAACTTGATCGGCTTGCCGGTGATGTAGCGCACGCTCAGTGCGGCACCGCCACGGGCGTCGCCGTCGGTCTTGGTCAGCACCACGCCGGTCAGCGGCAGCGCCTCGCCGAAGGCCTTGGCGGTGTTGGCCGCGTCCTGGCCGGTCATCGCATCGACCACGAACAGGGTTTCGGTGGGGTTGACCGCGGCATGCAGCGCCTTGATCTCGTCCATCATCGCCGCATCGATCGCCAGGCGGCCGGCGGTATCGACCAGCAGCACGTCGGCGAACGACTTGCGCGCGTCGCTGATGGCGGCGCGCACGATGTCGACCGGCTTCTGCGAGGCGTCGGATGGGAAGAACAGCACGCCGACCTGCTCGGCCAGGGTCTTGAGCTGCTCGATCGCGGCCGGGCGATAGACGTCGGCCGAGACCACCATGACCTTCTTCTTGCGCTTTTCCTTCAGGTGCTTGGCGAGCTTGCCGACCGTGGTGGTCTTGCCCGCGCCCTGCAGGCCCGCCATCAGGATGATCGCCGGCGCCGGCACGTTGAGGTTGAGGTCGGTGGCGGCCGCGCCCATCACCGCGGTCAGCTCGTCGCGGACGATCTTGATCAGCGCCTGGCCCGGGGTCAGCGACTTGAGCACTTCCTGGCCGACCGCGCGCACCTTGATGCGCTCGATCAGCGCCTGCACCACCGGCAGCGCCACGTCGGCTTCGAGCAAGGCAATGCGCACTTCACGGGTGGCTTCGCGGATGTTCTCCTCGGTCAGGCGGCCGCGGCCGCGCAGGCGCTCCATGGTGCCGGAGAGACGTTGGGTAAGGGACTCGAACATGCGCAAGGGACCGCGTGAGGGGAAACGGGCGTCGATTATAGCGGCACCGGCCAATGCGCCGCCCCGGCGGCCCCGCTGCCCGGCCGGTCAAGCCAGCCCCGGGACGCCGCCGCACCACCGCCCGTCCATGCGCACGGCCAGCCAGCACCGGCGCCGCAATGGACAGAAACCGCGGCCGCCGGACCAGCGGCCGCCCCATCCCAAGCCCGCCCCACCCACTCGCGGCCCGCCCCCGCAAGCCGCCCAGCGCCAGCCCGCAGCTCGCAACCCGCTTTTCCCGATTCCCGATTCCCGATTCCCGATTCCCGATTCCCGATTCCCGATTCCCGATACCCGATACCCCGCCCCACCAATATGCGAAACTGACACGATGACAATCGTTCTCATCGCGTTCGCCTTGTATCTGCTGGCCACGGCGCTGCTCACCCGGTCGGTGCTGCGTGATGGCAACCAGGCGCCTGCACGCTGGCTGATCCCGGCGCTGGCGGCCGTGGCGGTGCACGCCGGGTATCACGTGCTGGTGGCACTGCGCACCGCCGGCGGGCCGGACATGCATTTCTTCGCAGCGCTCTCGCTGAGCGGCCTGGGCATGGCCGCGCTGACGGCGGTATTCGGCGCGCGCGGGCGCATGGCGGCGGTGGGCGTGGTGGTGTTCCCGCTGTCGGCGATCCTGCTGGCCTGCTACCACGCCTACGGCCACGAACCGAGCTCGGACCTGGGCTGGCGGCTGGAACTGCATGCGTGGATGGCGCTGCTGGCCTATGCCACGCTGGGTATCGCCGCGTTGCTGGCGATCATGCTGTGGCTGCAGGAGCGGGCCCTGCGCCGGCGCGATTTCCACACCTGGCTGCGCGCGCTGCCGCCGTTGACCGAGCTGGAGACACTGCTGTTCCGCACCATCACGGTGGGCTTCGTGCTGTTGAGCCTGACCCTGCTGACCGGCCTGCTGTTCGTGCAGGACTTCCTGGCGCAGCGGCTGCTGCACAAGACCGTGCTCAGCATCCTGTCGTGGATCGTGTTCGGTGCGCTGCTGATCGGCCGCTGGCGCAACGGCTGGCGCGGCACCAAGGCGGTGCACTGGACGCTGACCGCGATGGCACTGCTGGTGTTGTCGTTCTTCGGCAGCAAGTTCGTGATCGAACTGGTGCTGGGGCCGCGCTGATCGCGTTGGCTGCAGGCCCGTCCCGGCCCCGCCGTCGCTGCAACACCCGTACTCAGGCGTCCAGCGCAGCGCTCACCGCCGCCCACGGCTGATCCGGCCCCGGGCTGGCGAAGTGATAGGCGATGCGGCGGCGGTAGACCTGCCCGGGCCGCAGGATCGTCGACGGGAAGTTGGGGTGGTTGGGCGCATCCGGGTAGTCCTGCGGCTCCAGGCAGACGCCGCGGCCGAGTCCGGGATGGTGGTCGTCCAGATGCTGGCCTTCGTAGAGTTGCACCGCCGGTGCGTCGCTGCTGATGCGCAGCGCCACGCCACTGTGCGGCGAGTACAACTCGGCAACGCAATCGGCCCCGGCGGCCAGCACCAGGCATTGGTCGTAGCCCTTGCCGAGCACCACCTGCGGATGTGACGGATCGCTTTTGTCGGCCAACGCGGCAGCATGGCGGAAATCGAACGGCGTACCGGCGACGGAGGCGATTTCGCCGGTCGGGATCGATTCGGCATCCACCGGCAGATAGCGATCGGCCGGCACCCGCAGCACCTGCAGCGCGGCGCGCCGATGCGGGTCGCCGGATAGATTGAAGTACGGGTGATGGGTGAGGTTCAACGCGGTGGCGGCATCGCATTGCGCCTCGAAGTCCAGCTGCAGGCGGCGCCCTTGCAGCTGCAGCCGCGCGCGCACCTGCAGATTGCCGGGATAGCCTTCTTCGCCGTCGGGCGAGTGGTAACCGAGCAGCACCTGGTCCGGCGCCTGCTCCAGCACGCTCCACACGCGCCGCCCGAAGCCGCGCAGGCCGCCGTGCAGCTGGTTGCGCCCTTCGTTGGCGGCCAGCGTGTGGGTGACACCGTCCAGCGTGTAGCGCGCACCGGCGATGCGGTTGCCGAAGCGGCCGACGAGGATGTTGAGGCTGTCGCCATCGGCGGCGTACGCCGGCAGATCCGGCAATGCCAGCAGCAGCGGCACCACCCCGCGCGCGGTGGTCAGCCGCAGCGCATGCAGGATGCCGCCGTAGGTGAGCACTTCCACCTCCAGTCCGGCATCGCTGCGCAGCGTGAGCGCATGGACTTCGACACCGCCTGGCAACTGCCCGAACACTCGCTGCATGGATCGTCCCGCCGATACTGGAAGCTGGCGAGCATAGCGGGGGAGCGCGGTCGACGACCATGCCCCGGCGCACATCCCGGCGCGCGGCGATGGCGAGGTCGGCAAGGCATGCACCAGCGTTCGGCGGCTTGATCGCGATGCAGCAATACAAGCCGAGGCTGCAGCCACTAGGCTAGCGGCGCGCCCGCCGACGCTGCGGCGTGCGACCACCTCGATCGATCAGCACAGGAGCGCCAAGCCGATGCAGTGGATTCTTCCCGCCTTGCGGATATCGCCCAGACGGCTGTTGCAGGCTGTCGTTGGCGCGGCCTTGGTCGCCAGCCCGCTCGCCGCCTCTGCTGCCGAGGTCGAGGTGACCGGCACGCTGCGCGCGGACCAGCCCGGTGCGCAGGTGTCGCGGCAGCTGTTCGGCCAGTTTGCCGAACATCTGGGCACCGGCATCTACGGCGGGGTGTGGGTCGGCGAGGACTCGGCGATTGCCAATACGCGCGGCTATCGCAACGATGTGCTGGCCGCGCTGAAGGCGATTGCCGTGCCCAACATCCGCTGGCCCGGCGGCTGCTTCGCCGACGAATACCATTGGCGCGATGGCGTCGGCGCGCCGGCCAGGCGCCCGGTCAGCGTCAACACGCACTGGGGCGGCGTGGAAGAATCCAACCGCTTCGGCACGCACGAGTTCATGGACTTCACCGAACTGCTGGGCACCCAGGCCTATATCGCCGGCAACGTGGGCAATGCGGCGCCGGACGAAATCGCGCAGTGGGCCGAATACATGACCGCACCCACCCGCTCCAGCCTGGCCAACGAGCGCCGCGCCAATGGCCGTGACGCGCCGTGGCAGGTGCCCTACTTCGGCGTGGGCAACGAGTTGTGGGGCTGCGGCGGCAACATGCGCGTGGAATACGCGGCCGACGTCTATCGGCGCTACCAGACCTTCGTCAAGGCACCGGCCAACCAGAAGATCCTCAAGATCGCGCCCGGCCCCAACAACGACGACTACCACTGGACCGAAGTGATGATGCGCGAGGCCGGCACGCTGATGGACGGCCTGAGCCTGCACTACTACACCGTGCCCGGTGGCTGGCCGCCGCGCGCCTCCTCCACCCACTTCGACGAAGCCGCCTGGATCGACACGCTGTCGCGCACGCTGGTGATGGACGAGCTGATCAGCAAACACAGCGCGATCATGGACCGCTACGACCCGGGCAAGAAGGTCGCGCTGGTGGTGGACGAATGGGGCACCTGGTACGCCGGGCTGCCGGATGCGAACCCGGGCTTTCTGCATCAGCAAAACAGCCTGCGCGATGCATTGGTGGCCGCGTTGAACATCGACATCTTCAGCGCACATGCCGAACGCGTGCGCATGGCCAACATCGCGCAGATGGTCAATGTGCTGCAGGCGATGATCCTCACCGACGGCGACAAGATGGTGCTGACGCCGACCTACCACGTGTTCGCGCTGTACAAGCCCTACCAGGACGCCACCCAGCTGCCGCTGCAACTACGCACACCCGAGTATCGCCACGGCGATGTCCACGTGCCCGCGGTGCACGGCTCGGCGGTCGAGGCCAAGGACGGACACGTCTACATCGCGCTGACCAATCTGGCGGCCAACGCAGCGGCGAGCGTGAGCGTGCAGGTAGAAGGCCTGTCACCGAGCAGCGTGGACGGGCAGATCCTCACTGCGCCGGCGATCACCACGCACAACACCTTTGCCCAGCCGCATGCGGTGGAGCCGAAGGCATTTAAGGGCGCACGGGTACGAGGCAAGACCTTGACGGTGGCCTTGCCGGCGCGTTCGATCGTGATGCTCAAGCTGGAGTGAGTGATGGCGGCGGCACCAGCTGCCGTCGCCGCAGTGGCTGGCGAGCGATGACTGCGCAAACGGTGTTGCAAGGCGATGTTCTCGACGCATCGCGCGCCCGCGCATGACGCCTGCGTGCGCCTGGTGGACCAGGGCACGCAACCGGGCGGTCTCCAGATGTCGAATGCCGGCTATACCCCGGTTGCCGCTTGGGCGGGCGCAGGCGCCAGCGTGGGTTCGGCGATACGCCATTGCACGGGCAGGCGTTCGAGTACGTGCTGCATGAAGGCACGCACCTTGGGGGTGAAGTCGCGGCGGTCGGCGACGCAGAGGTAGATACGCAGCGGTTCCGGCAATGCCTGGGCGGTGCTGCCGAGAGCTGAGACAAACAGCGGCTGCAGCTGGCCGCGCTGCAGATAAGGCTGCACCACATAAGCGGCCAGGCGCGCGATGCCGCCGCCGGCGGTGGCCATGGTGGCGAGCGCATCGATATCGTCGCTGACCATCGCCTTGCCCAGCTCCGGCTGGAAGCGCACGCCATTGCGCACGAAATTCCATGGCAGGCAGCGTCCGTCGACCGGGTAACGCAGCAGCAGGCAATCGTGATACTTCAAGTCGTCCGCGGTCTGCGGCGTCCCGCAGCGCGCCAGATACTCGGGCGCTGCGCAGACCACCAGCGGCACCTGGGCGATGCAGCGCGCCACCAGGCCGTCTTCCAGCTGCGCTTCGATGCGCAGGCTGACATCCACGCTTTCCTGAGCGTGCTGCACAGCCCGGTCGGTACACAGCAGCTCGATCTCCAGCTGCGGATACTGCTGACGCAGGGCCGGCAGCATCGGGGCGAGTACGTGCCGCGCGAAGGCCGCGGTGCTGGCCACCCGCAATCGTCCCGCCGGCGCCTGCTGCGGCCCGGCCACCGATTGCCGCGCGCGCTCCAGATCGCGCTCCAGCTGCCGCACCTGTTCGAAGTACAGCGTGCCGCGCTCGGTCAGCGCCAGGCTGCGCGTGGTCCGGTGCAGCAGACGCACGCCCAGATGCTGTTCCAGACGCGCGATGTTCTGGCTGACTGCGGCGGCACTGATCCCCAGCAACTTGGCGCCTCCGGCAATGCTGCCGGCATCGACAGTGCTGACAAAGCTGCGGATGGACTGAAGAATATTCATTGAATAGGCAAGTATTACCAAACGATTCGTAAGTTTTTCTTACGTAAGCCGCAAGGCTACGCGATCTACCCCGGCCGCGGTGGCGTCCCTACAGTGCTGCCCATCGTGCCGATCCGCGGCAACCGAGGCCATTGCATGTCGACATCTCCCCCTTCCTCCCCGTTGATGCGCCCGCGCTGGAAACTCGGCGTGCGCACCACCCCGTTCGTGTTCGCGTTCTACATGGCCGCGATCATGGCCCTGCTGATGTGCCTGGTGATCACGGGCGCCAATACCGGCCTGGCCCCCGGCTACCTGTGGCGCGTGCTGGACGCCTACCGCATTGCGATGCCTACCGCATTCTGCTGCGTGCTGGTGGTGCGCCCGCTGGTGATACGACTGGTGGCGTGGACGGTGCACGCCGGGCATTGAGTCGGGCGTGCGCGAGCATGCCCGGAAACGGCCGTACGGCAAGCGTACCGATGCGCAGCAGCATGCGCCTTGCCTGCCGCAGTGGCGTTCAAGACGAGGCATTGCTGCAGAGGCTGCACGCGCTCGCATGCATCGTCGACCCGCCATCTCCCCCGCTTGAATGTTCCGACCTGGACGCTGCGCATGCCACCTGCCGGCAGCGGACATTCGCAGCCAGCTGCTGCCGCGCAACATCCGGTGCATGCAGTCTGCGACCGCCGTCATGCCAATGATGGAATATTCCGGAATGAACACCACGGAACTGAAACGCGCCACACAATTGCTTTGACACTGAAGTAGCCGCTGCGCAGCGTCACGTCTCCATGGACATCGGTCCACTTTCTGGAGAAGCACGCATGAACACGCGACGCAGTGCCGCTGTGCAGCTCGCCCTGCTCTGGGCCGTGGCGATGCCACCAGGCGCGCACGCGCAAACCCTGGTGTGGGAGGACAACTTCAATGGGCCCGGCATCGATGGCAACAAGTGGACCTACGATGTCGGCAACGGCTGCCAGATCGGCTTGTGCGGCTGGGGCAATGGCGAGATGCAGTACTACACCAGCCGCGCCGAAAACGCGCGCATCGAGAATGGCCGGCTGGTGATCGAAGCGCGGCGCGAAGCGTTCCAGGGCATGCCGTTCACCTCGGCGCGCCTGAAGACCGAAGGCCGCATGCATTTCAAGTACGGCACGCTGGAAGCGCGCATCAAGACGCCGGTGGTGGGCAACGGGCTGTGGCCGGCATACTGGATGCTGGGCACCATCGGCGTGTGGCCAGGCCGTGGCGAGATCGACCTGATGGAAGCCGGCATGGCCGCGGCGATCGCCAATGGCACCGCCAATCGCCGTATCGGCGCCGCCGTGCACTGGGACTACAACGGCCAGCAAGCAGACTACGACACCAGCTACACCAGCCCGGTGGATCTGCATGCCGACTTCCATGTGTACCGCATGACCTGGGACCCGCAGTTCATCCGCGTGTCCATCGACGGCCAGCAATACTTCGAATTTGCGATCTCCAATATCGAGGGCGCCTCGCTGCACGAATTCCATCAGCAGCAGTATCTGCTGCTCAATCTCGCCGTGGGCGGCACCTATACCGGCATCACCTCGCCTGCGGCGGTGACCGCGCCGCTGCCGGGCAGGATGGAGGTCGATTACATCCGCCTGTATCAAAATCCCGGTTCGCAGCTGTACGTGGGCGCGCAACATGCCGCGCCGGCAGGGCGCTTTGGCGTGTTCACCGAGCAGGCCGACACCAGCGGACGGCTGCAGTTCGGCCAGGATGCCGAGCTGTATCTGTGGAACAACCTCACCCCGATTGCGCAGGCGCCGTTCGAAGGCAGCAACGTGATGGCGTACCGCGCCAACGCCGGTGCCTGGTATGGCCTGGGCATCCAGACCGACTATCGCAACATGGCCGCCTACGCCGGCGGCGCGCTGAAGCTGCAGCTGAAAACCACCACGCCGTCGACGTTCAAGATCGGCATCAACACCAGCTTCGGCGACAGCTGGGTGGATTTCGCCACTGGCGGCAATCAGTACGGCCTGGTGCGCGACGGCGCCTGGCACGAGGTGAGCATTCCCTTCAGTGCGTTCTACGATCTGGACCTGCAGGCGGTCAAACAGATGTTCATGCTGGTGGCCGATCCACCCGCCGCGCCGGTGGAGATCGCCATCGACAAGGTGTATTACCAGAGCCGTTGAGCGGCATCCATGCAGCAGTCCCGGCGAAGGCGCTGCACGATGGCCGCGCAATTCCGTGCAGCGGCTTCGGCAGCGCGCGACCGGCGCAGCCAGCGCTCAGGCGTTGGCTGCAACACCTTTCAACACGTCGATCAGCTGACGCAGGCGATACGGCTTGGGCAGGAAATCCACCCGCGCCGGCAGCGGTGGCAACTGCGCCTTTGCGAATCCCGAGGCCAGGATCACCCGCGCCTGCGGCAGCAGTTGCGCCACGTGTTCGCTCAGTTCGATGCCCGACATGCCGTTGGGCATGCGGACATCGCTGAAGACCACATCATAGGGGCCATTCTCGCGCAGCATGCGCAGGGCGCTATGGCCGTCGTCGGCGGTCTCGACGGTGATGCCTGCATCGCGCAGCGCCTCGCCGATCAGTTCGCGCAATTCCTGCTGATCTTCCACCATCAACAGACGCAGGGGTTCAGTCATGCTCAGCCTCCTCGATGGCCGGGAGAAACAGGGTAACGGTGGTGCCGCGGGCGGGAGCGGTGTCCAGCTCGACGAAGCCGCCGGACTGGGAGGCGAAGCCATACACCTGGCTCAATCCCAGGCCCGAGCCCTTGCCCACGTCCTTGGTGGTGAAAAACGGCTCACTGGCGCATCGCGCCACGTGCGCGGACATGCCGGGGCCGTCATCGCGCACGGCGATACTGACGTAATTGCACGGCTGGCCATGCGGATCGGACGGCGCAACACGCTGCTGTACGGCCGTTTCCAGCACGATGTTGCCGCCGCCAGGCATGGCATCGCAGCTATTGAACACCAGATTGAGCAAGGCCGCTTCCAGTTGGCCAGGGTCCACGCGGATATCGGGCAACTGCTCGGCGAACGCCAGCGACAGCACGATCCCGGCCGGGCAGGCACGCCGCAGCAGCTCCAGCGAGCGCGTCACCACCGCGTTGGCGCCATGGCGCTCGGGAATCAGCCGCTGCCCGCGTGCAAAGGACAGCAGTTGGCGCGTCAGCAAGGTGCCACGATCGACTGCGGTCTGCGCTGCTTCCACCAGCATGCGCGTGCGCGCATCGTCGCCGGCACGCAGCGCGATCAGATCCAGGCTGGTCACCATCACGGTCAGCAGATTGTTGAAATCGTGCGCCATGCCGAGCGTCAGGCGGCCCAGCGCATCCACCTTCTGCGATTGCAGCAGGGCGTGCTGCGCCTGCTGCAACAGCTGCTGCGCCTGGTGTCGCTGGTCGATGTCGCAGGTGACCTTGGCAAACCCGACCAGGACGCCGAATTCCAGCACCGGTTCGATCGCCACGCTCGCCCAGAAGCGGCTGCCGTCCTTGCGCAGCCGCCAGCCCTCGGTGGCAAAGCGCCCTTCGCGCTTGGCGGTGTCCAGATTCTGCGCCGGCTCGCCGCGTTGCACGTCCTCGGGCAGGTAGAAACGCGAGAAGTGCGAGCCAATGACCTCGGCGGCGGTATAGCCCTTGATGCGCTCGACACCGGGATTCCAGCTGCACACATGGCCGCCCGTATCGAGCATGTAGATCGCGTAATTGGACACGCTCTGCACCAACAGCTGGCACTGCCGGCTGTCGTGAGAAAGCGGCCCCGCACTGTCGACGGCCGTCTCCGCATCCATCGCGCGACTTTTCCCCGGAAAAGCGCGCGACCATAGTGACGGGTGCGTGAAGGCTGCGTGCAAGCCGACCCGACTGCAAAGCGTCAAAATACTGGCGATTTGCGCGTGAAACTTATCGGCTACCATGACCGCCCCCCAGTCAGGTCCGCGCCGTCATGCAGAACATCTCGACCACACGCGACCGCTGGGTGTGGGTGATCGCGGGGGCCCTGATGGCGGGAACACTCGGCGTGGAGTTGGTCACCCCACTCGGCTATGCAGTGTGGCTGACCTACTTCGTCGCAGTGGGCGTGACGGTCTTCCAGAATCGCGTGCAGGCGCCACTGGTGGTCGCCGCGCTGTCGTGCCTGCTGCTGGCAGTCGGTTTCAAGCTGGCGCCGGCCAGTACCAGTTCGAGTTTCTCCTCGATCAACCGCAGCATCGGTGGGGTCTCGTTCCTGGCGATGGCGCTGGTGGTGATGCAGGCCATCCGCGCGCGCCGTCAGGCCGAACTGGCGTTATGGCTGCAGCAGGCCGAAAACACCGTCGAAGCCAGTCTGCGCGGCGACCACAGCCCGGACGATCTGGCCAATGCGGCCGTGCAGGCACTGTGCGACACGCTGGATGCCCAGGTCGGCGCGTTGTATCGCATCGAAGGCGACCGCCTGCGGCTGACCGGCGGCACCGCGCTGCCGGCCGATGTATCCAGGACGCTGCCGACCGATGCCGGCCAACTCGGCGAGGCCTTGCGTGGCGGCACGGTACGCCGGGTGCGCGGCGTGGACGCCGGACATCTGCAGATCGCTTCCGGCCTGGGCCGCAGCGCCTGCCAGGAGCTGCTGCTGGCGCCGGTCATCGCCGATGGGCGGGTGATCGGCATTCTCGAGCTGGGCCGCGCCGCCGCACCGGGCATCGCCCGCACGCGCGAAGAAGAGCTGCTCGCACGCTGCGGCGAAAACATCGGCCTGGCCTTGCGCACGGCATTGCTGCGCGCACAGCTGGTGGCCCTGCTGGAAGAAACCCAGCGTCAAAGCGAAGAACTGCAGACCCAGCAGGAAGAGCTGCGCGTGGCCAACGAGGAGCTGGAGGAACAGAGCCGCAGCCTGCAGCAATCGCAGAGCGATCTGGAGATGCAGCAAGCCGAACTCGAACAGACCAATGTGCAGCTGGAAGAACGCACCCAGGCACTGGAAGCGCAGAAGCAGGCCTTGCTGGTGGCGCAGAATCAGCTGGTGCGCAACAGCAACGAGCTGTCCACCGCCTCGCGCTACAAATCCGAGTTTCTGGCCAACATGTCGCACGAGTTGCGTACGCCGCTCAACAGCGCGTTGATCCTGGCCAAGCTGCTGGCGGACAACAAGGACGGCACGCTCAGCCCCGAGCAGGTGAAGTACGCACAGGCGATCCTGTCGTCCAACAACGATCTGCTGGCGTTGATCAACGACATTCTCGACCTGTCCAAGATCGAGGCCGGGCATGTGGAACTGGCCGACGAAACCATCGCCACCAACTCGGTGGTACAGCGCCTGCGCGAAACCTTCGAGCCGCTGGCGCGCCAGAAAGGCCTGGCCCTGCAGCTGGCTGCCGAATCCGATGCACCGACGCAACTGGTCGTCGACAGCCAACGCCTGCAGCAGATCCTCAAGAACCTGCTGGCCAATGCGATCAAGTTCACCGAGCACGGCAGCGTCAGCCTGTCGATCCAGGCGCATACGCCGGGCCGGGTGCTGTTCAAGGTCAACGACACCGGCATCGGCATCGCGCACGAACAGACCGAGATCATCTTCGAAGCGTTCCGTCAGGCCGATGGCAGCACACGCCGTCGCTATGGCGGCACCGGCCTGGGCTTGTCGATCTCGCGCGATCTGGCCCAGCGCATGGGCGGCAGCATCCGCGTGGACAGCCAGCCGGGGCGCGGCAGCTGTTTTACGCTGGAATTGCCGATCGACGGCGCCCCGGCCGAGCTGGCGATGGCCGCGCCGGCAAACGCGGGCGCGGCACTCGGCGGCACGCCGTCGTCGCGGTTCGCCAGCGGCACGGCCATGGCCTCGCGGCTTGATGGGCGCGCCACGGTGGCGTCCACCGGGATGCCGCTGCCGCTGCCGATTCCGGCAACCGCCACTGCGCCGCTGCAGCGCGCCGACGACGATCGCGACCAACGCACCCGCCCCGGCCGGCTGATTCTGGCAGTGGAAGACGAAGCACGCTTTGCGCAGGCCCTGGTCGACCTGGCGCACGAACTGGATTTCGACTGCGTGGTGGCGCCCAGCGCCGAAGAAGCGCTGCGCCTGGCAGCCGAACTGCGCCCCAGCGGCATCCTGCTCGACCTCGGCCTGCCGGATGCGTCCGGACTGAGCGTGCTCGAACGCCTCAAGCGCGATCCGGCCACGCGCCACATTCCGGTGCATGTGGTATCGGCGCTGGAGCGCAGCCAGATCGCGCTGGAACTGGGCGCGGTGGGCTATTTGATCAAGCCGGCCACGCGCGAGCTGCTGGCAGGTGCGATCCGGCAACTGGAAGACACCAATGCCCGCGCGGTGCGCCGCCTGTTGATCGTCGAAGACGACAGCGCCCTGCGTGCGAATCTGCAATTGTTGCTGGCGCGCGACCAGCTGGACATCATCGCGGTGGGCAGCATTGCCGACGCGATGCAGCAGCTGGCCGGCTCGACCTTCGACTGCATGGTCACCGATCTGGCGCTGCCCGACGGCAGTGGCTACGACCTGCTCGAACGCATGGCCGGCAACGACGCGGTGGCGTTTCCGCCAGTCATCGTCTACACCGGGCGCGCGCTCACCCGCGACGAGGAACAGCGCCTGCGCCGGTATTCCAAGAGCATCATCATCAAGGGGGTGCGCTCGCCCGAGCGTCTGCTCGATGAGGTGACGCTGTTCCTGCACAGCGTGGAAGCCTCGCTGCCCAGCGACCAGCAACGCCTGCTGCGCGAAGCGCGCCGCCGCGACGCGGTACTGGACGGCGCCACCGTGCTGCTGGCCGAAGACGATGTGCGCAACATCTTCGCGCTCTCCAGCGTGCTCGAACCGCTCGGCGTGACGCTGCAGATCGCCCGCAACGGCCGCGAGGCGCTGGAACATCTGGCCAAGCACGAGGTGGACCTGGTGTTGATGGACATCATGATGCCGGAGATGGACGGGCTGACCGCGATGCGCCAGATCCGCGCCAATCGCCAATGGCAGGATCTGCCGATCATCGCGCTGACCGCCAAGGCCATGGCCGACGATCGCGAACGCTGCCTGGAGGCCGGCGCCAACGATTACATCGCCAAGCCCATCGACGTGGACAAGCTGGTGTCGCTGTGCCGTGTGTGGTGCTCGCGGCAATGAATGCGGTGGAGCTGTTCGATCTGGAGCTGCGGGTGCTGCTGGAAGCGGTCTACCAGCGCTATCACTACGACTTCCGCGATTACGCGGTGTCCTCGCTGCGCCGGCGCATGCGCCACGCGATGGCGCGCATGGAATGCACGCGCGTGGCCGACCTGCAGCACCGCCTGCTGCACGAACCTGACACCTTCGCGCAGGCGATGCAGTTCTTCACCGTGCAGGTGTCGGAGATGTTCCGTGACCCGGCCTACTTTCGCGTCCTGCGCGAACATGTGGTGCCGGTGTTGCGTACCTATCCGTCGATCAAGCTGTGGGTGGCCGGCTGCAGCACCGGCGAGGAAGTCTGGTCGCTGGCGATCCTGCTGCACGAAGAAGGGCTGCTGGAAAAGGCGGTGATCTACGCCACCGACATCAATCCCGAAGCCTTGGGCATGGCCGAAGCCGGCGCCTTCGGCATCGACCGCATTGCGCAGTTCAGCCGCAATTATCTGGACGCCGGCGGCCGCAGCTCGCTGTCCGACTACTACACCACCGCCTACGATGGCGCGGTGTTCGACCGCCGTCTGAAGCGCAATATCGTATTCGCCGATCACAGCCTGGCCACCGATACGGTGTTCTCCGAAGTGCACCTGGTGTCGTGCCGTAACGTGCTGATCTATTTCAACCGCAGCCTGCAGGACCGTGCAGTGGGCCTGTTTTACGATGCGCTGGTGCATCGAGGCTTCCTGGGCCTGGGCAGCAAGGAGTCGCTGCAGTTCGGCGCGCATGCGCAGGCATTCGAAACCGTGGCGCGCGAGCAGCGCCTGTTCCGCAAGGCGGCCGCATGAACGTCTTGCACACGGCGGCAACTCAGTTCGACGCGATGGTGATCGGGGCCTCGGCCGGCGGTGTCGTGGCCTTGCAGGCGCTGTTGTCCAGCCTGCCTGCGGATCTGCCGATGCCGGTGCTGGTGGTGCTGCATCTGCCGCGCGACCGCACCAGCCACCTTGCCGAGCTGATGGATGCACGCTGCGCCTTGCCGGTGCGCGAGGCCGAAGACAAGCAGCCGCTGCTCGCCGGCAGCGTGACCATCGCCCCGCCCGACTACCATCTGCTGGTGGAAACGCGCGACAGCCTGTCGCTGTCGATGGATGCACCGGTGCTGTTCTCGCGTCCGGCGATCGACCCCTTGTTCGAATCGGCTGCCGACGTGTTCGGGCAGCGCCTGCTGGCGATCCTGCTCACCGGCGCCAGCAGCGACGGCAGCGCCGGGGTGGCGGCGGTGCGCGCGGTCGGCGGCAGCGCCTGGATCCAGCGCCCCGACGATGCCGCCTCACCGCTGATGCCCGCCTCCGCGCTCGCCCATGCCGGCGCCGATGCGGTGCTCACCCTGCAAGCGATCTGCAGCCGACTGGAAACCTTTCACCCATGAACCTCACCGCGACCGGCCTGGCGACAACCAGCAACGATGACGAACCGGCCAAGCTGCTGATCGTCGACGACGTGCCGCAGAACCTGGTGGCGATGGAAGCGCTGCTGCAGCGCGACGGCATCCAGGTGCTGTGCGCCGCCTCCGGTGCGCAGGCGCTGGAGCTGTTGCTCGAACACGATGTGGCGCTGGCATTGCTGGATGTGCACATGCCGGAAATGGACGGCTTCTCGCTGGCCGAGCTGATGCGCGGCTCGCAGCGCAGCCGGCATGTGCCGATCATTTTCCTGACCGCCTCGCCGAACGATCCGATGCGCGCGTTCCAGGGCTATGAAACCGGCGCGGTGGATTTCCTGCACAAGCCGATCGAGCCGCACGTGATCCTGAGCAAGGTCAATGTGTTCATCGAGTTGTACCAGCAGCGGCGCCTGCTCAAGGCACGCAATGCCTCGCTGGAACGCGCGCTCACGCTCAACGAAACCATGATGGCCGTGCTCACCCACGACCTGCGCACGCCGCTGTCGGTGATTCTGCTGTGCGCCGACAAGCTCAGCCTGGATGTGGACGCCGATGGCTCGGCCGCGCGCACGCTTGATCACCTGGAAAACAGCGCGCGGCGGATGGCGCGGATGGTCGAGCAGCTGCTGGATTTCTCGCGCCTGCGCAGCGACGGGCTGTCGATGCAGTTCGGCCCCTGCAATCTCGGCGACGTCACCCACAGCGTGGTGGGCGAAGTGGCACAGGCCAATCCACACACCCCGATCGACCTGCGTACCGAGGGCGACCTGCACGGCGATGGAGATGGCGATCGCCTGGCACAGGTGGTGTCCAATCTGGTCGGCAACGCGGTGCTGCACGGTGGCAACGAGCCGGTGCGGGTGCACCTGGACGGACGCGAACGCGACACGCTGCGGCTGTCGGTGCGCAACGTCGGACGCATCCCAGACAGCCTGATGCCGCGCCTGTTCGAGCCGTTCAAGGCCAGCTTCCATGCCAGCCAGGGCCTGGGGCTCGGCCTGTTCATCGCCGACCAGTTCGTCAAGGCACACGGCGGCACGCTGCAGGCACGCAACGAAGACGGCGACGTGGTGTTCGAAGCCATCCTGCGGCGCCACAACCTGGCCGCGTAATTGCACCGGACCGCCCGCCGAGCGTCCGCCGCAGCGGACCCGGCGGGGCCTGCGGTCTGATCCAGGCCCGCGCAATGCCGATGCCCGCGGCCTTCCGCAACGCCGGCCCATCGCGACGGGATACCCCTACCTGACGAGCTCATCCAGGACGCGTCACGCAGCGTGCCGCGGGTGCGATCCGGCAAAGAAAACCGGGCACAACGCCAGTGTGGATCGCCATGCGGGCGCGAGCAGTGCTTGCCATCCAGATGCACCGTATGCTCGCAATCCACGCGGGCAACACGCACCCTGGCGCTGCTTTCCAGCGTGTTCCGATCGCACCAACATCTGTTCGCCGTCATCAGGTGCACGCCGTGCGCCATGTCTGAGGAGGTGCTTATGTCGTATGTGGATGGGTTTGCGCTCGCGGTGCCGACGGCCAACAAGGCCGCGTTTCTGGAACATGCCCGCATGGGCGATGCCATCATCATCGAATACGGCGCGCTGCGCGTGGTGGAGTGCTGGGGTGATGATGTCCAGCATGGACAACTGACCGACTTCCATCGCGCGGTCGCTGCCGGCGAGGACGAGACCGTGGTGTTCTCCTGGATCGAATGGCCGGACAAGGCGACCCGCGATGCGGGCATGCGCAAGATGATGGACGACCCGCGCATGGACCCATCGGTCAACCCGATGCCGTTCGATGGCAAGCGCCTGATCTACGGCGGCTTCGTTCCGATCCTGAGCCTGGGCCAAGCGGGCTGACCACGGCAGCGCGCTGCGGCGCACTTCTCTGTCGCGGCATTGCGGCACACCCGGTGCGGCGGCGGCAGCCTTCGGCATCGGGTCCTTGGCGATGGCCGTTACACTGGCTGCATGCCGCCGCGCCCGCCGCCCATGGTATGTGGGCGCGGCGACTGCATTGCCTGCCACCGGAGACCGCCAGATGCCCGACGCACCGCTCCTGATCGCCTGCCCGAGCTGCGCGGCGATGAATCGTGTCGCACACGCGCGTCTGCGCGATGCGCCCAACTGCGGCAGTTGCCATAAACCATTGTTCCTGGCCACGCCGGTGGCGTTGTCGGCGGTCGACTTCGACAAGCATGCGGTACGCAGCGCGCTGCCGTTGGTGGTGGATTTCTGGGCGCCGTGGTGCGGGCCGTGCCTGAGCATGGCACCACACTTTGCCGCCGCCGCGGCGATGCTCGAACCTCAGGTGCGGCTGGCCAAGGTCGATACCGATCTGCATCCGGCGCTGGGCACGCGCTTTGGCATCCGCAGCATCCCGACCTTGCTGGTCATCCGCGGCGGCAGTGAGCTGGGCCGTCATTCCGGTGCGGTGAGCAGCGCGCAGATCGTCAGCTGGGTACAGTCGGTATTGCGCAGCCGTTGATACAAAAAAACCCGCTGCGTGATGCACGCAGCGGGCCTGGTTCTACGATTGGCATCACTGCGACACATGCGCGGTGATGCGGTCGATCGACCAGCAACCGGGAGCGGCTGACAAGATGACCGTGCAGCCGCTCGCTACTGGTTCAACCGCTCTTACTGCCAGTTGACGTTGACCGACACACCCACGATGCGCGGCTCGTTGTAGACCGCCGCCATGTAGTTTTCGATCACGCCCTTGACGTTCTTCTCGTTGGTGATGTTGCGCGCGAACGCCGCCACTTCCCACGCACCGTAGCCGCCGGTGTAGCCGAGCTTGAAGCCGCCTTCGACATTGCCGTCGGCGCGGAACTCGGTGGAGTCGTACAGCACGAAGCTGGTTTCGCCCTGCTTGTTCCAGTCGGTGGAAACGAAGAACGCGCCATCGGTGCCCACCGGAATGTCGTAGCGCGCCGCCAGGTTGAGGTTGTACTTGGGCGCGTTGGGCAGCGGGTTGCCGTCGATCTGCGCAAAGGTGTTGGCACCGACGCGGATGGTCGGGTCGTTGACCGTGCACACCACCACGCCATTGAGCGCACAGGCCTGCGCGTAGACGCGATCGTCGTGGATTTCGCTATGCAGCAGGCTCAGGCCGGCGGTCAGCGACAGGTTGGAGATCGGGCGCCAGTCCAGGTCTGCTTCCAGGCCGTAGGCCTTGGCCTTGTCGGCATTGAACAGCACGCCGTTGCCGTCCGAATCGTTGCCGTTGAGCTGGATGTCGTCCACCGTGTAGGTGAAGCCGCTGACATTCAGACGCAGGCGATTGTCGAACAGGCTGCTCTTGATGCCGGCTTCCCACGACAGGATGGTTTCCGAATCGGCAGTGGTGAAATCCGAATTGAACACCGCGCTGCGGCCCTGGATGGTCGGGCCGCGGAAACCGCGTGCCACGCGCGCGTAGACGCTCAGCTCGGGGTTGATTTCATACATCGCGCTGAGGTCCCAGCTGGGCTGGGTGTCGGACAGGCGTACGTCGCGACGGCCGCGATAGGTCACCGCGCCAGCGGCGGTATCGGCGGTCTTGAGCAGGCGGGTTTGCTTGGTGTCCTTGGTCTGGCGCAGGCCGGCGGTCAGGGTGAGCGCGTCGGTGGCCTTGTAGCTGAGCTGCCCGAAACCGGCCCAGGAGGTGTTGGTGTTGCGCAGGCGCACCCAGTTGTTGGGGTTGCGCGCGGCGGTCTGCAGGAAATAGGCACGCTGATAGAAATCGGTGGTGTCGCGCCCGTCGAAGTAGAACGCGCCGACCTGCCATTGCAAGGCATCGTCGCCTTCGCTGGCCAGGCGCAGTTCCTGGGTGTACTGATCCAGGTCGCGGATCTGCCCCATCGACTGGCCGAAGCCGTTCGGCACGCCGTTGACCGGGTAGTTCGCCGCCGCGCCGCCATCGGTGTCGCCACGGCTATAGCCGGAGGTGGTTTCGTAGGCGGTGATGGAGGTCAGCGACACGCCACCGAAATCGTAGATCGCCTTGATCGAGCCGCCATCGGTCTGATACGCCTGCGGGTTGTCGTGTGCCTCGTCATAGGCCACGCGATCGCGCGGCACGTCGACCTTGTCGCTGCCGCGCGTCACTGCATTGCGCAGGAACAACGTGGAGGTGCCGTCGTAGTCGCGCGTATGCACCGAGCCCAGCAGCGAGAATGCGTCGTTGGGCTTGAGCAGCAGCTGCAGGCGCGCATTGCGGTCGTTGTAGCCGCCCATCGCATCCTTGCGCGGCGTGCGCGTGCCGTCGGCACTGCTGCCGGCGAAGGTGTTGTCCACCCAGTCGTCGCGGTGCTGGTACAGCGCCGACACGCGGAACGACAGTACCTCGTTGATCGGCCCGCCGAAGCCGCCATCCAGCGACACCGTGTTGTAGCTGCCGTAGCTGGCATCGACACGGCCGGTATAGGTCTCGCTGGGCTTGACCGTGTCGAACTTGACGATGCCGGCGGTGGTGTTGCGGCCGAACAAGGTGCCCTGCGGGCCGCGCAGCACTTCGACCTGGTCCACGTCGTAGACCGGGTTGGACTTGAGCACCACGTGTTCCAGTACCACGTCGTCCTGGATGATGGACACCGGCTGCGAGGCACCGAGGTAGAAGTCGATATTGCCCAGGCCACGGATATAGAAGCGCGGGAAGATGCGCCCGGTGGTGGTCTCGGCGTAGAAGCCCGGCACGCGGCCGGACAGCGCCAGCAGCGTGTCGTCGCCACCGGCGGTGAACTCGCGCATTGCCGCACCCTGCACCACGCCCACCGACACCGGCACCTCCTGCAGGTTTTGCTCGCGGTGCTCGGCAGTGACGGTGACTGCATCCAGCGCCGTCGGGCTGCCCTCGCCCTGGCGCGCCGGCACCTGCTGCGCAGCGGCCGCTGCCGCCAGCGAGGCGAGCAGCAGCCCGGCGCAGGCGCGCGCCAGCGGCGTGCGCTGCAATGCGGCGCGACGGGGTGCGGTTACGTGCGTGGCGGCGGGCGTCAGCGACGCGGAGACAGACGAGGACAACGACATGCGAGATGATCCTTGGGTAGGTGACGCGAGGGGTGAGACAGGGGCAATAGCGGCGATCAACATGACTGCGCAGCCATCAGGCGCGCGCGGCCGGCGCTCGGAACCGGGTGCACCACCGGCACCCGGTTCCTCTGCGCCATCCGCGCCATCTGACAGCCGCGCTACGTTTTGTTTCCCCCACCAACATCCGTCGGCATCGAACATGCCGGCCGGAGGCGCAACGTGGCGCCGCGCGCACGATATGTCAGCAATGTTGCAGCTCTATGGCAAGCGTGCCGCCACGCACATGGCAGCCGCCGCAGAGCCACGGTCGCCGTGGCGTGTTCAACGCATAAGCGGGTCGCCACACCGTGCGATCGGCAGGCGTCGGCAGCAGGCCCCAGGCGCGCAACCCCCGCGTCAGGCGCGGGCGGCCAACACGCTGCTGTCGAGCATCTGCCCGACCATGTTCAACAGATCGTTGAGGCTGAAGGGCTTGGGCAGCAACGCCATGCCGTCGGCCAGGAATTCCTGGCGGGTGGCGGCGTTTTCGGCGTAGCCGGTGATGAACAGGATCGGCAGGCCAGGCCGCAGCGCGCGCGCCACGTCTGCCATGTCGCGCCCGTTCATGCCGGGCAGGCCGACATCGGACACCACCAGATCGATCTCCACGCCGGCACGCAATTGATCCAGCGCGCCGTTGGCATCTTCGGCTTCGACCACGTGGTAGCCGGCGTCGCTGAGCACCTCGCTCACCATCATGCGCACCACGTCGGTGTCGTCCACCAGCAAGATGCGCTCGCTGCGGGTACGGGGCGAATTCGGTACCGGTGCCGGCGGCAATGCGCTGGCAGTGAGTCCACGCGGCAGCAGCAAGGCCACCGTGGTACCGCGCCCCACCGTGCTGGTGATGCGTGCGGTGCCGCCGGACTGGCGCGCAAAGCCGTAGGTCATCGACAGGCCCAGGCCGGTGCCCTCGCCGATCGGCTTGGTGGTGAAGAACGGCTCGAAGACCTGGTTGAGAATGGCCGGCTCGATGCCGCTGCCGTTGTCGATGACGTTCACCGCCACGTACTCGCCATCGTCCAGTTCCGGATCGCCCTGCGCGGTATGGGCCGCGCTCTGGATGCGGATGGTGCCCCTGCCCTTCAACGCGTCGCGCGCATTGATCACCAGATTGAGCACCACGTTTTCGAGCTGATTGGCATCGGCCACCGCCACCAGCGGCGTGTCCGCCAGGTCCAGCTCCAGCACGATGTTCTCGCCGATCGAGCGGTGCAGCATGTCTTCCAGCGAGCGCACGCGTGCGTTGATGTCGAAGGCCTGCGCATCCAACGATTGCTTGCGTGCGAAGGCAAGCATGCGCTGGGTCAGCGCAGCAGCGCGATGCGCCGAGCCGGTGGCGATCTCGGCCAGCCGCGGCACACGCTCGATGCGATTGGACTCGACCGCCAGCTGGATCATGTCCAGGCCGGAAATGATGCTGGTCAGCAGGTTGTTGAAGTCGTGCGCGATGCCGCCGGTGAGCTTGCCCAGCGCTTCCATCTTCTGTGCCTGCAGCAACTGGATCTCGGTGCGCTGGCGCTCGGCGATCTGGTGGGCCAGCTCGGTGGTGGCGGTATCCAGTTCCTGGCGCTGCTCGCGCTCGCGCATGCGCTGTTCGGTGACATCCTCGACCAGCAGCAGGCCCAGGTCCGGTTCGCGATACGGCGACACGCGCCACTCGGTTTCGCACACCTTGCCCTCGCGCAGGATCGACAAGGCACCGCTCCAGCGCTCGCGCTGCGCCAGCGCGTCGATCAGCGCGTGCACGGTGGCGGCCTGGTCCACGCCCGGCACGGCCAGCGCCTCGCCGGGTGTGGCGGTGCCGATCAGGCGCTGGAACGCGGCATTGGCTTCATGCGTGTGCAGCCTGGCGTCGACCACCGCAATCGGTGCGCTGATGTGCTCGAAGATCTCGCGGAAGCGGGCCTCGCTGATGCGCAAGGCGTCCTCGGCCTGGCGCGCGCGCAGCAGGGTGCGCAACGTGGCGACCAGCACGCTGGGGTCGACCGGATGAATCAGGTAGGCATCGGCGCCGGCTTCCAGGCCGGTGATCATGTCGCCGGTGGCGATCGAGGCGGCCGACACATGCACCACCGGCAGCAACGCGGTGCGCGGCTCGGCGCGTAGCGTGCGCACGATGTCGAAGCCGCTCATGTCCGGCAGATTGACGTCCAGCACCACCGCAGCAAACGCCTGCTCGGCCAGCCTGGCCAGGCCGTCGGTGCCGGTGCCGGCTTCTTCGACCACGAACTGATGGTGTTCGAGCACGCGCCGCACCGAATAACGCGTCACCGCGTTGTCGTCGACGACCAGAATGTGTGGCTTACTGCCCAAGTGCATCCTCCGCTGCCAGCGTGACCGGCAGCACCACGAAAAACTCCGAGCCCTGCCCGACCACGCTGTTGATTCCCACCCTGCCGCCCAGCAGCTCGGCGAAACGCTTGCAGATCGACAGCCCCAGACCGGTGCCGGTGAGGCGTTTCTGCAACGGTGAATCCACCTGTACAAAATCCTCGAACAAGGCGTCGTGAAGCTCGGCCGGGATGCCGATGCCGGTGTCCTGCACGCCGAAGCGCACATGGCTCTCGCCTTCCAGCTGCGCGAACACGCGCACATGGCCTTGTGGGGTGAACTTGAGCGCGTTGGAAATGAAGTTGCGCAGGATCTGCGCCAGCTTCTTGTCGTCGGTATAGAGCATCGGCAGTACCGGCGGATCCTCGAAGATCAAGGTGGTGCTGCTGACATCGGTGAGCGGGCGGAACATGCCGCGCAAGGCCGCAAACAGGTCCATCAGATCGAACCAGCCCGGCGAGATGGTGATGCGCCCGGCTTCGATCTTGGCCAGATCCAGCAGGTCGTCGACCATCTCGGTGAGCTCGCGCGCCGAGGCACTGACAAAGCGCACCTGTTTGGACTGCTCGGCAGTGAGCGGCCCGTCCATGCCGTCCTCGAGCAGCCGCGTGATGCTCAGGATCGAGCTGAGCGGGGTGCGGAACTCGTGGCTCATGTAGGACAGGAAGCGGCTCTTGAGCTCGGACACGTCGCGCAGCTGCTCAGCCTGCTGATCGAGCTCGGCATACAGCGCCAGCACGCCCTGGTTGGTTTCTTCCAATTCCTCGCGCAGGGCCTGGTTCTGCTGCCGCAGCGCGTCCAGTTCGGCCAGCGGATCGATGGGCGATGTCTCACCGGAAGCATTCATTGCAGGCCTCCCAGCCGCATGACGAACACGCCGCAATCGTCGCGGCCCCGCGTGTAATCGCGCAGCAGCACGGCCGCAATCAGACGCGGATGGCGCGACAGCAGCCCCGGATGATCGCGCAGGCTCCAGCGTGATTGCAGACCATCACTGTGCATGACCAGCAGTTTGCCGGCGGCGTCCGGAAAATCGAACGGCTGCGCCTTGCGGAACTGCACCCCGACGATGCCCGGATGCGAGGGCATGCCACGCACGCCGTCGCCATCGCACAGCGACGCGACGATATTGCCCACACCGGCAAAGCGTACCCGGCCGGTGCTGCTGTCGAATTGCATCACCGCCGCCGCGCCCCCGCGGGTGCCGGACATGCCCGCATGCAGCTGCGCGATGCGCTCGCCGGGCTCGCCGCTGGACGCGGCTGCAGCGCGCGTGCCGGCATCGGCAGCGTCGGCGGCGCCTGGACCGTGGCCCAGGCCATCGATCACGGTGACGGTCACGCGCTGCTCGCCAATGGCCAGATGCCAGGCATCACCGCACACCGTTTCGTTGTGCAGCGGCAGGCGGATCGCGCCGTACGGCAGGTCCAGTTCGGCGCGTTGCTGCGCAAACAGCCGTGCCATCACCACCGCGCCCTTGGCATCGGAATACGCGTCCAGCACCTGCGCCTGGCGCTGGATCGCGCCCAGCCCGGTGCCCGGCGTCCCGGCGGTGGAATAGCCATCGCGCAGGCCGTCCACGAGTGCGAAGCCCGGCCCGCCGTCGATGGCGCAGATTTCCACGCCCATGCCCTGGCGTGTGGCCACCGTGGACAACTGCAGGCAGCCGCCACGTCCATGCTTGACCATGTTGGTGGCCAGCTCGGTGGCCACCAGTGCCACGCGGCCGCAGGCGGCCTCGTCGAAACCCAGTGTCTGTGCCAAAACCGTCGCTTCGCGACGTGCCTGCCCGACCTGGCTGATTTCGTCGACACGAAACGCGCGCGTGACCTCGCCGGCGAGCGTCACTTCCATTTGGTGATGGTGATGCGCGTGCCCTTGCCGGCTGCGGTATCCAGGACGAAGTCATCCACCAGCCGCCGGCTGCCGGACAGGCCCAGTCCCAGCCCGCTGCCGGAGGTCCAGCCATCGGTGAGCGCCAGGTCCAGGTCGGGAATGCCGGGACCTTCGTCGCGGAAGGTCAGCTGCACGCCCTTGCGGATGCCGCTTTCCACCAGGGCCCAATCCATCTCGCCGCCACCGCCATAGATCACGGTGTTGCGCGCCAGTTCGCTGGCTGCGGTGACCAGCTTGGTCTGGTCGACCAGACGCAGGCCGCACTGCACCACCAGCTTGCGTACCGTCTGCCGGGCCAGCACCACATCCTGTTCGGTGCGCACCGATTGCGAACCGGTCGTCATGAAGTGCGATCGGGCTGCTGCAGCAGGCGCATGCCGCGTTCGACATCGAGCGCGGTGCGCACCGATGGCAGGGTCAGCCCCAGCTCGACCAGCGTGATCGCCACGGCCGGCTGCATGCCCACCACCACGGTCCTGGCATCCATGATCGCCGCCAGCCCGGAGATGGTGCTGATCATACGGCCGATGAAGGAGTCGACGATGTCCAGTGCGGAAATGTCGATCAGCACGCCACGCGCGGAGGTGGCGCTGATCTTTTCCGACAGGTCCTCCTGCAGCGTCATCGCCAATTGATCGTGCATGTCCACCTGGATGGTGACCAGCAGCAGGTCGCCCATCCGCAGGATCGGGATGCGCTCCATGTCAGCCTGCCTTGTTCACGGTCACGCCGATGCGCTTGAGCGCCAGCGCCAGCGCATCGGACAGGTTGGCCTTGGTGACGATGCCCTGCAGGTCCAGCCCCAGATGCACGATGGTCTGCGCGATCTGCGGGCGCACGCCGCTGATGATGGCATCGGCACCCATCAGGCGGATCGCGGTGACGGTCTTGAGCAGGTGCTGCGCGACCAGGGTGTCCACGGTGGGCACCCCGGTGATGTCGATGATGGCGATTTCCGAGCCGGTATCGACGATGCGCTGCAGCAGCGACTCCATCACCACCTGGGTGCGCTGCGAATCCAGCGTGCCGATCATCGGCAGTGCCAGTACACCGTCCCACAGCTTGACCACCGGTGTGGACAGCTCCAGCATTTCTTCCTGCTGGCGCACGATGATGTCTTCGCGGGTCTTCTGGAACGCCTTGACGGTGTACAGGCCCAGACGGTCCAGCAGCTCGGACAGCGCCCACAGCTGCTGGCCCAGATCCTCCGGCGTGTCGGCGTATTCGCGCTGCACAAGCGCGAACAGCACCCGTTTCAGCGAGAAGATGAAATTGGCGGTTTCCTGCGAATCAAAGCCACGGGTGGCGCGATCGCGCGACAGGTTTTCCAGGAAGCGACGCACCTCGCTCCAGTCGGCGCTGTCCAGGCTGCTGCCACCGTCCTTCAGGGAGGCGACCAGCAGGTGCAGGAAATCCGCGCTCTGGGTTTCGACGTCCTGTCGGGAAATGCGTCCATCGCTGCCCAGGCTGGAGCCCAGCCATGCCGCCAACAACGCAGCTTCCTGGCCACGAATCGCATCGATCGAGCGCTGCTGCAATGCCACCATGAGATCACCCGCCAAGAGTTAGAAGAGAGAAGGCTGGGCATGCGGGGCGATTGCGCCCCCCTGACTGGCGCGGCGCCCCCACGCCGAAGCGCTGCAGAGTAAAGCAATTCAGTTTCGGCAACCAGCGACGAACCTGTAGCGGTCAGAGGAAGATTCGTACGGAGTTTGACATTGCCGCGCACGCGGCGAACGTGAGCGCGACCACGCCTGGACAGATGCGCTTGCCGCCGGCCCGCCACCCTGCTCTCGGGCGCGAGGCGCCCGGCTACAGACTGCCGCCGGACCGGCCGTGATGCGGTCACCGACCGCTGCGCGAAGGTGGTCCAACTTGTGGGAAGACCGCCTGACGCCGGCCCGGACCGATCGCAACGCCCCTCCCATGGCGGCGGATGCGCTCGATGTGCCGGCAGGCCGGTCTGCCCACGCCCGGCGCCGCATGCACGCGCCAAGTCACGCCACTGCGGGGTCAGCCTGCAGTGCGTACTGAAGCCATCGCTTGCCGATCGGCACTAGCGATACCGGGAGCATGGTGCCGCGTCCGGGGGGCGAGACCGTGTGGCGGCATGGATGCCGCCACCGAGCCTACATGGACGTACTTGCGGCGTGTCCCGACACCGGATGCGGCGCCGCGCCGCCGACCGACTCCGCACACCGATCAATTTTGCGCACTAAATCCGTCCGCTTCATGCGAATGCTTCGGTCTGCGGCGGGCGCTTGCACGCGTACCGGCGTGGGACACGCCGCAAGTACGTCCATGTAGGCTCTGGCGCGGCATCCATGCCGCTCAAGGTCCCACACCGGCACGCGCGCAAGCACCACCATTTGTTGTCGGTTGCGGAAGGAAACGCGAACGGATTGCTGGACTACACGTCTCTGGAGTGCCCCTCCTGGCGACGTGACAGTAGATAGATGACTCGCCAATTGCGTTGGCGACGGAGTCCGCAGGCATCTACACGTGCTGAGCGCATTGCTTGCCAATCAGCGGTAGCGCTATTGGGAGCGTGGTGCCGCGTCCGGGGGCGGGACCGTGTGGCGGCATGGATGCCGCCACCGAGCCTACACGGACGTACTTGCGGCGTGTCCCGACACCGGATGCGGCGCCGCGCCGCCGACCAACTCCGCATACCGACCAACCCTGCGCATGAGGTCTGCCGGTGCTCCGTAGAAGCTTGGGTCTGCTGCGGGCGCTTGCCCGCGTACCGGCGTGGGACACGCCGCAAGTACGTCCATGTAGGCTCTGGCGCGGCATCCATGCCGCTCAAGGTCCCACACCGGTACGCGCGCAAGCACCACCAGTTGTTGTCGGTTGCGGAAACAAAAGCCAAGGGCTCGCTGCGCTGCACGTCCTCGAGAGCGTCACCATTCCTGACGACATACCAGCAGTTGGCACGCCAATCCCGAATGCCCAATCCCCAATCCCGGCGGCAGCGGCGACCACACCAGCAGCCGCTGCGCGACGAGCCTGATCGCCGCCCTACAGCCCGTAACGCTCCACTGCGTCCAGATGCGGGCGCGGGTCCTGATCGCAGGCCTCGGCCAGGCGCAGCCAGCACATCGGGTGCGCCCACTGCGCGGTTGTGGCCAGCAGGACGCGATGCAGTTCCAGCGGCGCCGCCGCTTCCGGCAGCGCCACGGTGAACAGCACGCCCGGCAGACCCGTGCTTGCATCTTCCGGGTCGAACGCGTCCGCGTGTGCCGGATCGACCACGCGATAGTCGTCGCGGCTGTGCAACCACAGCTTCCAGCCGCGCGCTTCGACGTCCTGCCGCAAGGCCTCGATCGCCTCCTCGCCAGGATGCACGCCATCCACCAGCCAGCTGCTGCCGTAACCGCCTGGCTCCAGCACATGCACCTGCGCATAGGTCGGCACGAACCGCTCGCGCTCGGCCTCGTCGTCCGGTGGCGGATACAGCAACTCCGCGTCGAACACCACCCAGTCGCCGACATGCTGGCGCCGATGTGCCGGTGCATTTTCGACGATACGCGCGGTGACCGGGCCGGTGCGCCGTGCGTAGTACTCGGCTACCTCGCCGTCGTCTACGCAACGCACGATCACCCACCCCCAGGTTTCTTCGACCACGCCACTGGTGCCGCTCAGCTCCATGCCAAGCGCCAGCGCCGAGGCGCGCACTGCCTCCCACTGCTGCGCCGCACTGGCCGCGGTCATGTGATCCCAATGTGCGGAGCGCGGCTCCTCCATCAACTCGGTCAGCTGGCGATACACCTCGGTGGCTTCGGCGAAGCGGCCGGTGTTGAGATACATGCGCCCCAGCAACCCGCGCGCGCCGTGCGAGCCGGGCGACAATTCCAGCAACGCGGTGCAGGCCTGCTCCAGCGCCGGCCAATCGGCCAGCCGCTGGGCCAGCTGCGCCTCGCACCACAGCGCCGCCACCGGCACCAGCGGGCGATACAGCTGCGCCAGCCGCCGCAGGCCGGCTTCATCGCCGCGGCCCAGCAACAGGTTCATCAGCCGGAAGGTCGGGCTGGTCTCGCGGTCGGCATGCCGCTGCACGAATGCCCACAGCAGCGCGATCGCCTCGTCGTCGGCCGCACACGCGCTCAGTGCCGACGCCGTGGTGTCCACCAACTCGGCGTCGTCGGGACGCTCGGCCACTGCCTGCAGCAACCACTGCGCCTCGCGCTCGGGATTCCGTGCCACGTCTTCGGCTTGCGCATCCAGCCACTGCAGCAACTGCTCAGCGGGCACCGGTGCCGGCTCGCCCGCCGGTGCGGCCTCGATGCGCGCAGCCAGGCCGTCCAGCAGCTGGGTTGCGCCACGGTCCTGGCGCAACTTGGGCACATGCGCACGCGCAAGCGCCAGGTGCCGGCGCGCGGTCCACACCGCACCACGCTGCAACGCCAGCGCGATCGCCATCTCGGCCGCTTCGATCAGGATGCGATGCGCACCCACCTGCGCGTAATGATCGAGCATCACCTGCAGGCGGCTGCCCAGATCCCAGGTGTTGCGCTCGGGCTGGCGCGATACCAGCACCACCACCGCACGCAACCAGTGCAGGCGGTAGCGCGGCGCAACCTCGCGCCACGGCAGAAAGGCTTCCAGTGCTTCGTCGTCGCGATTCAACATTGCCAAGGCACGGGCTTTCTGCAAGCGCCGCGGCTGACTGCAGTTGGCCCATTCGGCCCCTTCGCGCGCGGCTTCGCGTTCGCGCTGTTCGATCAGCGCCAGCGCCTCTTGCGCGCGACCCAGCGAGAGCAGAATCGAGATGCGCATGTCCGGCACGCCGTCGTAGATCTGCCCGCCATGCGCAACGATGGTCTGCGACTGCTGTTCCAGATAAGTCAGTGCCGCCTCGCCGCGTCCATCGTCGAGCAGGGCATCGGCTTTTTCGCAGCTCAGGCACTGGTAGCACGACCAGCTCGGATCGATGCGGCCCAGCGTTTCCTCGCACACCTCGATGCGCTCTTCCACCCAGCCCGGCCCGTCGATATTGGCGTAGCAGGCGGCCAGATCCTGGGTCACGCACACCGACTGCGGGCACTCCACCGCATCGGCGCGATGCGCGCGTTCGAACAACGCCACCGCATCGCTGAGCGCACGCTCGCCTTCGCAGAGATTGCCGACGCGGTTGCGCATTTCCCAATGCCCGACGAACACCTCCAGCCACGGATTGGCCAGCGTCTTGCCCAGCGCACGCGCCTCGGGCAACAACGCTTCGGCGCGTTCGATCTGCAGATCGCAGATATGGTCGGTCAGGCGTGTCAGCAGCTGCGCATTCTGCGGCTGCCCGGCTTCGCCCAGATCGTCCTGCAGCTTCTCCACCCAGTTCCAGATTTCCATCGTGTTGCTCCTTCGATGCGGCGCTCAGCGCGCCAGCAGTTGGGTCACGGCCTCGGCAAGATCGCCAAAGGCCCGGTTCAAATCCGATCCGCCCGATGCGTTGGCACCCGGCTGCGGCTGGCTGCGCCCCTGCGTCGACACGATCACCTTGAGTGAGCGCAGCAACCGCGCCGCCACCGCCGCCTGCGGATTGCCGGCGCGCTGCGCCGCCAGCAGCGCCTGCAAGGCCGGGTTGTCGAGATTCAGATACAGCCGCTGGGTCTGCCGCGCCTGGATCCCCGCTGTGAACTGCCGGGCCAGCCGCAACGCGGCGGTGGACACGCGCTTGTCGTTCTCGTCCTGCTCCAGCCGGCGCTTGAGTTCGGCCTCGCGGTCGGGCACCACCACCAACGGCAATGCCTCGGGGCTGAAGCGTGCCGGCACCAGCGCCTCGCCATCGCCCAGGTGCTGTTCCAGCCAGGCCAGTTCGTCGGCCGGCAACGTATCCAGCTGGAACAACTGCCGGTTGCCCTGCTCAGTGCCCAGCTCGACCAGGCGCACGCCCTTGGCCTGCGCCCAGCGGCGCAGGAACGGCACCACCGCATAGCGGTTTCCGTAGGCCACCGGCACGCCCATCGCGCGGAACAGCATTTCCTCGAACCCGCTGTCGCTGTCCAGGATCACATGTACCGCGCCACGCGCCGGCAACTGCTGCGCGGGCAGGTCGCCCTGCGAGGTCGGCACCCGCACGTGTTCCATCAGCAGCGCGAACAAACGCTCGTCGCACAGCGCCGCGCCCAGCAATGCCTCGTTGTGCCGCAGCAGGATGCGCCGCCAGGCTTCCGGCTGCTGACGCGCCACATCGGCCAGGCCTTGCACCAGCGCTTCGGACAGCGCGTGCTGCACGGCCGTGTAGGTGGCATCGCGTTGCAGATCTTCGCGGCTGGCGGTGGGCGTCAAGCGATTGGACTCGATCACGCCCCCGATAAAGCCCGCCCACGGTGGCAGCAGTTCGCGCGCGTTGTCGTCCAGCAGCATGCCGCGCAGGAACACCGACAGGTTGCGGTTGTCGCTGGTGCCGTAGGTGGCTCCGTCCTGCACCCACAGCAGGCCGACCGCATCGCTGCCCTCCTCCGCACGCACCGGCATGCAGCACAAGGGCTCGAAGTTGCGCTCGAAACGCGCGGCAAACTCGCGCTGACGCCGCCAGGCCTGCACCGGATGCAACGGCGCCGCATCGTGCATGCGCCACGGCGGCGGCTCGGGATTGATCGCCTGGGTATCGCCGCCGATCCAGATCGGCTCGCGCAACAGCGCGCAATAACGCGACAGGATCTCGCGCAGCCGTGCTTCCTGGGCCAACGGCAGATAGTCCTCGTGCAGCTCCAGCACCACTTCCGTTCCGACCTGGGTACGTGCCGGGATCGGACTCACCGTGTATTGCTCGGCATTGCTGGAGATATAGCAATGCCCCAGCGTCGGGCTCTGGTAGGAGGTGGTGCGAACGGTGACGCGGCGCGCCAGCACGAAGGCCGACAAAAAGCCCAGCCCGAACATGCCGATCAGGCCGCTGTCCTCATGCCCGCCCTGACGCAGGCCACGCGTATACCCCACGCCGACGGTGGCCAGGTAATCGTGGATTTCCTGCTGGGTCAGCCCGGCGCCGGTATCGACGATGCGCACGATGCCCTGGGCAGCATCGGCATGCACTTCGATGCGCGATTGGCCTTGCCAGTCGGGTTGTTCCAGACGGCGCCGCAGGATCGAGTCGTGCGCGTTCTGCACCAGCTCGCGCAGCGCGACCACCGGCGTGGAATACAGATGCTTGCTGAGAACGGACATCAATCCGTTGAGATCGACGCCTGCGCGGCGGATCTGGGAGGCGTCCGTCGCCTCGGAGGTGTGATCTTGCATGATCGTTCGTCGTTTCCTTGGCGGCCACGCCCATCCTCGGACGCGCCTTCCTGGGTGGCAGTGCGAGCCGCACAGGATAGCCGCAAGCCGCCCCACACGCACGCACGTCACACTATGACGGCGTCTCGCGCGTGGCCGGCGCGCGGCCGGCGCGGCAGCGCCCCCCTTGCAGAAACGACGCGCCACGGCCTGCGTCGACGCATGGCCGTGGCGCGCAACGGCTTACCGCTGCAGGGTTTCCATCGGCGCCTCATTGAAATGCTGGCGATAGCCCTTGGCCAAGGCCGACCGGCTGCCCACGCCCCAGCGGCTCGCCGCCTGCAGCACGCTGCCGCAGCCGCCTTCGGCCAGCAGTTCGTCGCGGATGCTCTGCATCCGGTAACGCCGCAGCACCTGGGTCGGCGACAGCCCGGTGGCGGACTTGAACGCCTGCTGCAAGGCGCGCCCGGTCACGCCGATCTGCGCGGCCACCTCGTTGATGGACAGGTCCGAACGGTGCGCATTGGTGATCATGTAGGCGTAGGCGCGCCGATACTTGGCCGGCAGCCGCGCGGAGATGTCGTCGCTGACATGTGCCGGCGTGCCGCTTTCCAGCAGCCGCGGCGCCTGCACCTCGCTGCGCAGGCACTGCACCGCGCCCAACGCGTACCGGTTGTACAGCAACAGCGCCTGCTCGGTCTTGCCCAGCGCCTGGCTGATCTTGGCCTGGCAATACTCGAACTCCAGATTCCAGCGCGGCGCGTGGTGCCGTCCGGCACCGGCCAGGGCGCGCTCTGCCAGATCCGCGCGCCCCACCGCCAATGCGGCAAGCGCCAGTTCCACCTGCGCATCCTGCCGGGCGCATGGCGGGCACCCGGTGGCGGCGGCCGGCAGCGCATCGATCTGCGCATCGAAACCGAAGGTGTCGCCACCGGCAATGCGCAGCAGGTTGCGCACGTGGCGCATGCGCTGGGCGAGCACCGGCATGCTCTCGGCCAGGTCGGCGATGCAGGCGCGCAACTCGTTGGGCTCGAAAGCATGCGCCGCATCCTCCTGGCGCAGCGTGGCCTGCCAGAACACGTGGTCGCTCATCCGGTCGGCACGCCGGATGCGCAGCTGCGCGATCATGTCCAGACGCAGCGCGTTGGCGATGCGCTGCCACTCGGTTGCGCCGCTGTCCAGTTCCCCCAGCGCTTCGTTGGCACGCTCCAGCGTCTGCAGCGCCAGCGTGCTCTGGCCCAGATGGAAGTGGGTCAGCGCCTTGCCCAGCAGACTCTCCCCGCCCAGGCAGGGCGGCGTTTCGCGGTCCATCGCCAGCTGTGCGAAGCAATTCAATGCAGCGCTCAGGCGGCGCTGGCTCAGCATCAACCAGGCGGTGTTGCGGCAGGACAGCAGCCGCAGTTGGCGCTGATGCCCGCGCATCGCCTTCAAGGCGTGGCGGTAGGCATCTTCGGCCTCCTCCTGGTATTCGAGGATCAACAATGCATCGCCGCTGGCACCGAGCAGGCTGACTTCATCCTCTGCACCATCCGGGGCGGCCGGGCCGTCGCGGCGTTGTTGAAGATGTTGCAGACCTTGCGGCCAGGCACCAACCAGCATCCTGCTTGTATAGATAGGAAGACGGTCTGCGTACGACAACGCAGAGATTGCCGCGAAGTAGGTTGAAAGGATCATGCCGGGCTCTCTCATAGGGGGACGAGCAAAAACAACAATGCGCCGGTCTGGCTGGCGCAAACGATTGTATGCAGCGGATCCAATGGAATTTCTCACTCCAAGGCACTAAGAAAATCAAAAATCCTCACTCTGTCTGTCGGCGAACCAGTTAAGCGGCGTGCAGATAAAGGGCACTTTTTGCATACCGTCACCGCATGCGTGCATAGGACATTCCGCGCCATGCGAAGCCGTATTGAAGACAGGACGCCAGCCAAAAAAGCAATCGTCGGCCATTCGAGCACCTGAGCCCGTGCGCAGCGGGACCATTGTCCTGGCATGTCGCGGCGATGGCCGCGTGCAAGGTATTTCAGTAAATGAAAGATGCACTTCAAACCAATGCTGCCGCATTCCATGGCATCAACCGATGGCCCACATATTCCATGCGCGCTTCGCGCACGTGCAAATCGCAATACCGTGGTATAGACCTGACATTGCATTCAACGACCTGGCGATCGTGCGTATTGTTTTCCGCCGGAACCATCGGCCCGCGTACCGCGCGATGTCGGAATTTTGTTAGTCGCCGTCGACGCATGCCCTGGATGTAAGAGCTGCGTTGCGCCTAAATGAGCGTACGTTAAAGCCGGCCCGCCCGAAGCCGAAGAAAAGTACGCAGCAGTGAAACTTTCTGGCTCCGCAATGGTACATACCATTCGTCCGGCCTCAGGCCGGATCCCCTGGCAGCCGAAGGCGATGGCGATGCACTTATCTATACATGTGGGTTTTGTATTGGCGCCTGCTGTCCACAACAGGCATCCAGCACATGACTGGTACGTGGGCAGACATGGGAAGGCCGGCTGATGCACGGCAACCCTACCGGCAAGCAAGGATCGGCTTTCCTGTTGACGCAGGACGCGCGTCTGGCATCGCAGGTCAATGCGAGCCTTGCACCGCTGGCCCCGAGTTTTGCGGTGTTTTCCGACGAACTCGAACTCCTGCGCTCGCTGCGGCATTCCCCCTGCGAGCTGCTGGTTTTCGACGCGACCTGCGTCGCGTCGGACGACAGCTCGCTGCTGGCCTGGCAACGCTGCCACAGCGGTCATCCCACGCCACTGATCGTGCTGGGGCGTTTCGACTGTGCGCACGACATTCTGGCCTGGTACCGCGCCGGCGCACACGATGTGCTCGCCCTGCCGTTCAATTCCCACGAACTGCATGTACGCGCGGCATTGGCGCTTTCGCCGGTGGCCGAGGCGTGCTCCGAGAGCCAGCAGCTGAGTGTTGGTCCCTACCACCTGATTCGCGACGAAAATACCGTGTACCTGCACGGCAAGCCGATCGTGCTGACCGCACGCGAGTTCTCGATCGCCTGGCTGTTGTTTTCCAGCCCCGGCGTATGTTTCCGCCGCTGCCAGTTGGCCAAGGCGGTGTGGGGTAGCCACACCGAGTTCACCGACCGCACGATGGAGCAGCACATCTACAAGCTGCGCAAGAAGCTGCAGCTATGCAACCACAGCGGCGTGGTGCGCATCAGAACCGTGTATTCGCATGGGTACAAGCTGGAACTTGCTACGCCCGACAAGCACGCGCCCAGCAAGGCCGTCAGCCCCAGCACCGCCCATCACGCCGCGGCCTGTTGACCAACGCGGGCTCGCAACAGCGGCAGCGCGGCGAACGGCGGCGAGCCGCGCTTGCTGCATGCCATCGGCGCCTGCAGTGCAGTGAGCCGTCCGCTGTGATGCATTGATCTGGTCGGGCATTGGCTGGACTGCTTTTCGCCTGCTGCCACGCCGGGCGGAAAACCTGTCCACCTGGTAGTTCAATCATGTAGTGAACACACGAGCAGGCCCTTGGCCTATTGCCGCTCGACTACTTCCCACGCCCTGGCAGGACGGATACGTTTTTGCGGTCGGCTCAAAATGCCCCTATCGCACCCAGTGCCGCGCTCGAACAGGTGCGTGCCCTTTGGCAACCTCCGCCAGCCGGCTCTCCAGAAACGACAATGGCGCGGAGGACTCCCCGCGCCATTGTTCGATCAGGCATCGCACCCGGTTACTGCTTGGGATTCTCGCCGTACTCGTTCGGGCCGGGCGTGCCTTCCAGGCACATGAAGACCAGCACGATGAAGCCACCGACATAGGGCACCAGGCTGATCAGATAGAACCAGCCGGACTTGCCCTGGTCATGCAGGCGACGCACGGTCACCGCAATGCTCGGCACGATCAGTGCCAGTACGAAGATCCCCATGATGGCAAGCACCAGCCATGCCAGTGCGCCGGGACCGTTCTCGCCGCCCATCACTGCCGCCGCGATGCCGAACAAGCCGCCCAATACCAGCAGGACGATCGCCTGCAGCAGCATGAACATCCAATATTCCTTGCGGCGTGAGCGGCCATTGAAGTCGGCGTAGCGCTTGAGTGGCAACAACATCCATTCCATCGTGTTCTCCTGGTGACGCGCAGTGGGCGCTGTCTGTGATCCGGTGCACCGTGCAACGGGCCGCGCATGTTGCCATAGCCGCCCTCTGCTGAAAACGGTTTCTTACCGGCTGGCGGCATCTCGCGACTGCTGGCCGACCAACGGTCGCCGCAGTTGGCGACGGCCAACCCGACAACGTCACTGCTGCAATTCCGCCATCGCGCGGCGCGATGTGTGCAGCCCTGCACCCGGGCGCGCGATCAGCTCACCCCGTGCAGCGCGATGCCCTGTGCAGACGCCTGCCCCATACCGGGCCGGAATCACTCGGCCGCCGCTTCCAGCGCCTGGCTCAGCCGCTCCACGGCGACGATCTCCATGCCCTTGATGCTGGCAACCTTGGGCGCGTTGGCCTTGGGCACGATCGCGCGCTTGAAGCCGTGGGTGGCGGCTTCTTTCAGACGGTCCTCGCCATTGGGCACCGGCCGGATCTCGCCTGACAGCCCCACTTCGCCAAAGGCAATCGTCTTCTCCGACAGCGGCCGGTCGCGCAGCGAGGACAGCACTGCCAGCAGCACCGGCAGATCGGCAGCGGTTTCCTGCACGCGGATGCCGCCGACCACATTGACGAACACGTCCTGGTCGCCCACCACGATGCCGCCGTGGCGATGCAGCACCGCCAGCAGCATCGCCAACCGGTTCTGCTCCAGCCCCACCGCCACGCGCCGCGGATTGGACAGCGGCGAGGCGTCCACCAGTGCCTGCACCTCCACCATCAGCGGCCGGGTGCCTTCGCGGGTGACCATCACGCAACTGCCCGGCTGCTGGGTGCTGCCGCCGGACAGGAAGATCGCCGACGGGTTGGAGACCTCCTTGAGGCCCTTCTCGCCCATCGCGAACACGCCCAGCTCGTTGACCGCCCCGAAGCGGTTCTTGAACGCGCGCAACAGGCGAAACCGGCTACCGCTCTCGCCTTCGAAGTACAGCACCGCATCGACCATGTGTTCCAGCACGCGCGGGCCGGCGATGCCGCCCTCCTTGGTCACATGGCCGACCAGGAACACGGCGGTGCCGGTCTCCTTGGCGTAGCGCACCAGCCGCGCCGCGCTCTCTCGCACCTGGCTGACCGAGCCCGGCGCCGCGGTCAGCGACTCGGTCCACAGCGTCTGGACCGAGTCGGCCACGATCAGCTTCGGCCGCGCCACGCTGGCATGCTGCAGGATGTTTTCGATGCCGGTTTCGGCCAGCGCATTCAAGCCTTCCAGCGGCAGATCCAGCCGCACCGCGCGCCCGGCCACCTGCGCCAGCGATTCCTCACCGGTCACGTACAGCACCGGCAGCGTGCTGGCCATGCTCGCCAGCGCCTGCAGCAACAATGTCGACTTGCCGATGCCGGGGTCGCCACCGATCAGCACCACCGCGCCCTCGACCAGCCCGCCGCCCAGCACCCGGTCGAACTCGCCGATCCCGGTGGACACACGCGCCTGCTCGGACTGCTGCACATCCTTGAGCGCGGTGATCTTGGGCGCCTCGGCCTTGCCGGCCCAGCCGCTACGCCGCGAGGCCGCAGGCGAGGCCTTGCCGCCGGGCGTGGCGCTTTCGAGCACGATCTCGCTGAGCGTGTTCCAGACCCCGCACTCGGTGCACTGCCCCTGCCACTTGTTGTACTCGGCGCCGCACTCGCCGCAGACATAGGCCGTTTTCGCCTTCGCCATCGTCAGTTAACCCATCGCTTCTGGAGCGACAGGATAGTCGGCGTCGGTCTCAGGATGCGCGACGTTGGCTCGGGAATCGGGAATCGGGAATCGGGAATCGGACAGCTGACGCCGCCGCAGGAAGGGATGCAAGCACCCATTCCTGCGGCGGCGTTTTCACCTGGCCGCATTGATGAGCGGACCGGTCGGCTGGCGCGCTGTCTTTCGATCGGTCGCACCGGCATCGGTACCGACGAAAACCGGCGCCTGCCGCTGCATGATCAATCGCAGCTGGTCATGCAGACACCAGATCCTGCCATTGCCCGCTCGAACGGCTGCTCGCAGGCAACCGCCGCTCAGCGCGGCTTGTACAACTCGCTCAGGCGGTCCGGCTTGCCGGGGATACGTTCCAGATGCGGATACAGCAGGCCGCCGTGGTAATCGATGCGCACGGTGTCGTAGCGGTCCAGGCGCTTGACCAGCAGTTCGATCGGCGCGGTGGTGCCCTTGGCCGCCTTGATCGCGTCCTTGATCACCTCGCTGCTGAAGGCGCGGCCGTTGACCGCCACGATGGTGTTGCCGGCGATCAGGCCGGCATTGAAGGCCGGGCCGTCCCAGAGCACATCACCGATGTCGCCAGAGGCTTTCAAGGACACGCCAAGCGAATAGGCCAGGTTGGCGTCCTTGTCGTCGCTCTCGTCGGCCTTGGTGGCCAGATTGGGCTCGTCGTTGTAGACCAGCTTCCAGCCATTGGCCTCGATGCCCCCGTTCAACGAGCCATGCCCGTCCATGCGGCTGCGCAACAGGCTGGCCCAGTCGTAGGCGGCAATGCCGTTGAGCGTGGCGACGATGTCGTCGAAGGTGTACGGGTTGACGTCCCAGTCGCCGTTGTTCATGCCGAAGAACGCCTTGCCGAAATCGTCGATGGAGCGCTTGTTGTTGGTCAACGCGCGCAACTTGCTGTCCACTTCCAGCCACATCATCTGGCCGCCGGAATAGTAGTCCTCGCTCATCTGATAGCTGCGGTAGGCCTTAGGCCGGCGCATCGACATGGTCGGGTCGTTGGTGGTGTCCTGCACGGTGCGCCAGGCCATGCCGGGGCGCCCGCGCTCGTAGCTCGCCGCCACGCCGGCCAGCATCTCGCGCGCCTGGTCCTGCGTCCAAAGGCCCGAACGCGCGGCCATCACTTCGCCCCAGAACTGGGTCTGGCCCTCGTACAGCCACAGCAGGCTGTCGCCCATCGGCACATTGAAGTTTGGCGTGGCCAGGTCGGCACCGCGACGGTACTTGCCGTTCCAGGAGTGGTTGAACTCGTGCGCGAGCAGGTCGCGCCCGGTCCAGCTCTTGTCCCACTCGGTGAAGTAGGTCGGCACGCCGCTGTTTTCGCTGGAGCGGTGATGCTCCAGGCCGATGCCACCCAGTTTCTTGGTCAGCGCCAGCAGGAATTCGTAATGATCGAAATGGCGCGCGCCGTAGAGCTTGTCCATCTGCTGCACCAGCGCTGCATGCGCCTTGATCTGCTCGGGCTTGCCCTCCAGCGACTTGGCTTCGTCGGCGAACACGTTGAGGTAGACCGGCTGCTTGCCGGCGCTCAGCTCCACGCGCTTGTAGTACTTGCCGGCGAACATCGGCGAATCGACCAGGTCGTCGAAATCGATCGGCTTGAAGGTCACCGTGTCGCCGACGCGGCGGTCGGTCTCCAGTGCCGTGGCATAGCTCCAGCCGGCTGGCAAGGTGACGCTGGCCTGGGCCTTGATGTTGCGTGCGAACACGCCGGCCGGATACAGCGCGGTGGTGTTCCACTGCAGGTTGAGCATCTCCGGGGTCATCATCACCCGGCCCTGGTTGGGGGCCTGCGGCGAGAGGAACTTGAACTCGGCCACCAGCTCGGTGGCGCCCTGGGGCACGTCCACGGTGAAGGCGTACACATCGAACTGGTCGCGCTTCCACGGCACCACCTTGCCATCGACCTTGATCACCAGACCGGCCAGCTTGTCGATCGGCCCGGTCGGCGAGTGATTGCCGGGAATCCACTGCGGATACAGCAGCGTCATCGGGCCGGGCTTGGCCGGCATGGTGGTTTTGACCTTGAAGATGCGGTGGGCCAGATCGGTGGCATCGACGTCGATCTTCAAGGTGCCGTCGAACGGCACGTCCTGCGGCGCAGCGGTTTGTGCGGCCGCAGGCAACGACAGTGCCGCCAGCAGCGACACGGACAACAAGGTGGGGATCTTCATCGCAACTCCGCAGGGACCTGGAACAGGCAAGCCCACGATGCTAAGCGCCTGCCTGCGCTTCCCCCGTATGCCATAGGTCATGCTGCGCGCCGATTCGCACGCAAAAAAAAAGCCGCCAGTGACCTGGCGGCTTCGTTCTGTCCGGTATGCGTCGATCCGACGTGCCGGGATCGGGCGCCGTGCCGTCTCAATGCATCATGTTGACGTTCATGTTGTGCAGCACCCACAGCGAACCCACGATCACGATGCCGATGATCAGCAGCGAGAACAGGCCCACCTGCACGTTGGAACGCTGCTCGGGCGAGCGGTCCATGTGCAGGAAGTACACCATGTGCACCAGCATCTGCACCGCGGCCATCAGCGAGATCACGATGACGGTGACACCCTTGGAGAACACTCCGCTCATCACCATCGCAAACGGGATGACGGTGAGGATCACGGCCATCACAAAGCCGATCAGGTAGGACTTCAGGCCGCCGGCATGTGCGTCGGCAGCGGTTTCATGCGCGTGGTGATTGGCCATTACAGCGCTCCCAGCAGGTAGACGACGGTGAACACACCGATCCAGATGATGTCCAGGAAATGCCAGAACAGGCTCAGGCAGGCCAGACGCGTGCTGTTGCGCGGGGTCAGGCCGTTCTTGGAGATCTGGATCACCAGCACTGCCATCCACAACAGGCCGGAGGCCACGTGCAGGCCGTGCGTCCCCACCAGGGTGAAGAAGGCCGACAGGAACGCGCTGCGTCCCGGACCCGCCCCTTCGTGGATCAGATGGTTGAACTCCCAGACTTCCATGCACAGAAAGCCGATGCCCAGCAGCGCGGTGACGCCCAGCCAGGCGTACAGCCCGGTCATGTTGCGCTTGTGCGCGGAAATCATCGCAACGCCGAAGCTCAGGCTGCTGAACAACAGCAGGAAGGTTTCCACCAGCACGAACTTCAGGTCGAACAGCTCCTTGGCCGTCGGTCCGTCCACCGTGGCGCCGGAGAGCACCGCATAGGTGGCGAACAGACCGGCGAACAGCAGGCAGTCGCTCATCAGGTAGACCCAGAACCCGAAGACGGTGTTGCCACCGGCATCGTGATGTTCGTGGTCGTCGTGGCCGCCCGCGTGGGCGGCGTGGTCTAGCGTGGTCGAGGAAGACATGGTCATACCACCTTCGCGGCCTGCGCCGCATGTTGCTGTTCGAGCAGGGCAAAGCGCGCGTTTTCGATACGCTCCACTTCGTCGGCCGGCACCCAGTAATCGATGTCGTCATCGAAGGTACGGGCGATGAAGCTGCCGATCATGCCGACCAGGCCGACGATGGCCAGCCACCAGATGTGCCAGATCAGACCGAAGCCCATCAGCACGCTGAAGGCGCCGATATACACGCCTGCACCGGTGTTGCGCGGCATGTGGATGGCCTCGTACTTGGACGGACGCACCCAGCCCTTGCCGTTCTGCTTGTCGGCCCAGAACTGATCGCGGTCGTCGATGTGCGGCAGCACGGCGAAGTTGTAGAACGGCGGCGGCGAGGAGGTGGCCCACTCCAGCGTCCGGCCATCCCACGGATCGCCCGTGTGGTCCATGTGCTCCTTGCGCTTCCACACGCTGTAACCGATCTGCACCAGGTTCAGGAAGATACCCAGGCCGATGATCGCAGCACCGGCCGCAGCGACGTACAGCCACGGCGCCCACTCGGGGTGGTTGTAGGTGTTCATGCGACGGGTCATGCCCATGAAGCCGAGCACGTACAGCGGCATGAAGGCCACGAAGAAGCCGATGATCCAGCACCAGAACGAGGCCTTGCCGATCTTCTCGTTGAGCTTGAAGCCGAACGCCTTCGGGAACCAGTAGGTCAGGCCGGCCAGATAGCCGAACACCACGCCGCCGATGATCACGTTATGGAAGTGCGCGATCAGGAACAGGCTGTTGTGCAGCACGAAGTCCACTGCCGGGATCGCCAGCATCACGCCCGTCATGCCGCCGATGGTGAAGGTGATGATGAAGCCGATCGTCCACAGCACCGGCGAGGTCATGTGCACACGACCGCGGAACATGGTGAACAGCCAGTTGAAGATCTTCACGCCGGTCGGGATCGAGATGATCATCGTCGTGATGCCGAAGAAGGCATTGACGTTGGCACCCGAGCCCATGGTGAAGAAGTGGTGCAACCACACCACGAACGACAGCACGCCGATGCACGAGGTGGCGTAGACCATCGAGGTGTAGCCGAACAGGCGCTTACGGCTGTAGGTCGCGATCAGCTCGGAGAAGATGCCGAACGCCGGCAGGATCAGGATATAGACTTCCGGGTGACCCCAGATCCAGATCAGGTTGACGTACATCATGGCGTTGCCGCCACCGTCATTGGTGAAGAAGTGCGTGCCCAGGTAACGGTCGGCACCCAGCAGCGCCAGCGCCACGGTCAGGATCGGGAATGCGGCGATGATCAGGATGTTGGTGATCAGCGCGGTCCAGGTGAAGATCGGCATGCGCATCAGGGTCATGCCCGGCGCGCGCATCCGCATGATCGTCACGAAGAAGTTGATGCCGGTCAGCAAGGTGCCCAGGCCTGAGACCTGCAGCGCCCAGATGTAGTAGTCGACGCCGACCCCCGGACTGTATTCCAGCCCCGACAACGGCGGATAAGCCAGCCAGCCGGTCTGGGCGAATTCGCCGACACCCAGCGAGATGTTGATCAGCGCCGCACCGGCCACGAACAGCCAGAAGCTCAGCGAGTTCAGGAACGGGAACGCCACGTCGCGCGCACCGATCTGCAGCGGCACGATCAGGTTCAACAGGCCGGTCATGAACGGCATGGCCATGAAGAAGATCATGATCACGCCGTGCGCGGTGAAGATCTGGTCGTAGTGATGCGGCGGCAGCACGCCTTCGCCGCCGTTACCTGCCAGCGCCTGCTGGGTGCGCATCATCGCCGCATCGGCGAAGCCGCGCAGCAACATGACCAGCGCCACGATGATGTACATCACGCCGATGCGCTTGTGGTCCACCGAGGTGAACCACTCGTTCCACAGGTAGCCCCACAGCTTGTACTTGGTGATGGCGCCCGCGATGAGCAGGCCGAGCAGGCCTGCACCACCGAGTGCGACCATGATGATCGGCTCGTGGTACGGAACCGCCTCGATCGTAAGTTTGCCTAGCATCACTTGTCTCCAGAAGTGCACATGGCAACCGGCTCTGCAGCCGCTGCCTGATGGTCGCCATGGCCTTTGTTATGGCCCGGACCATTCATGTATTTGTCGACGAGCGAGCGGAACATGCCGTCCTGCACCGACGAGTAGTAGGTGACCGGATACTGTTCCTTGTCGTTGCGATTGGCTGCCAGCACCTGGTACTCGGCGGCGTTCAACGCGGTCGGCGATGCCTTGACCTTGGCCACCCATGCATCGAAGCCGGCCTGATCGACGGCATGCGCCTTGAAGCTCATCTTCGAGAAACCGTGACCGCTGTAGTTGGTCGACAGGCCGAAGTATTCGCCCGGCTCGTTGGCCACCAGGTGCAGCTTGGTTTCCATGCCGGCCATCGCGTAGATCATCGTACCCAGGTGCGGGATGAAGAACGAATTCATCACCGTGTCGGAGGTGATCTTGAAGTTCAGCGGCGTATGCACCGGGAAGGCGATTTCGTTGACCGTGGCGATGTTCTGGTCCGGGTAGATGAACATCCACTTCCAGTCCAGCGACACCGCTTCGATGGTGATCGGCTTGACGTCCGAATCCAACGGCCGGTACGGGTCCAGCGCGTGCGAGGAGCGCCAGGTCAGCACCGCCAGCACCAGGATGATCACGCACGGGATCGACCACACCACCACCTCGATCGCGGTGGAGTGAGACCAGTCCGGCTCGTAGCGTGCCTTCGTGTTGGACGCGCGGTATTTCCACGCGAACGCAATCGTCATCACGATCACCGGGATGACCACGATCAGCATCAGCACGACCGAGGTGATCAGCAGCTGCTTTTCGTCGTGGCCGATCTGGCCTTTCGGATTGAGAATGGCCGAACTGCAGCCTGCCAACAGCAGGAACGGCAGCATCAGGCCTGGACGAAGTACACGCCCGAGATGTTTCAACGGAATCATCGGTCGATCCAAGTGCGAAGGAACGCCAGCCTCGTTCGTCGTATCCAGGTGGGACTTGTCCTGACGGCACGCTTCCTGAAGGAAGGGGCCACGCAGACCGAAGACACGAGTTAGCTCCCTGATTTTAGACTTTGCTGCACCTGCACGAAACCCATCGGCAATGATCTGTCGCAATTAATGCGCGCAAAACTGTGCGACATGTTGTCGCAGCGCTGCGCAGGACGACAAAGATGCAGCCGCGGCCATCGATTGCGCCCGGCACGATGTGTGGCGTATATGGCCGGGCCAGCGGCAAGATGCGCATACTTCGGCCCAAACGCAGCTGGGCCGACCAATGGTCGACCCAGTGTTGAAGCAATGGTGCCGGAAATAGGAATCGAACCTACGACCTACGCATTACGAATGCGCCGCTCTACCAACTGAGCTATTCCGGCGAGCCGTGCATTGTAGGAGCGGAGCCGGTGCCCGGTCAATCGCCGCCAGGCGGCGCACTACGCATCCCGGCCCCGGACCTGTGGACCATCGCCGGCGGAGGACGACCACCTGCAGCTGCGAAGCACCCAGGCTTGCCGCAAGGACCCGCCGCCGCAAGCAGCCCGGAGCGCCCGCTGTCAGCTGACCAGGCGCAACCGCAATTCCTTGGGGAGCGCGAACACCATCGATTCCGGCTCGCCTTCCAGCTCGGACACACTGCTGGCGCCCAGCTCGCGCAACCGCGCCAGCACGCCATCGACCAGCACCTGCGGCGCGGAGGCGCCGGCGGTCAGGCCGATGTGCTGCTTGCCGACGATCCAGGCCGGGTCGATCTCGCTGGCGTTGTCGATCAGGTAGGACTCCACCCCGTCGCGCCGGGCCAGCTCGCTGAGACGATTGGAATTGGAGCTGTTGGGCGAACCGACCACCAGCACCAGGTCGCATTGGCGCGCGAGATCGCGCACCGCGTCCTGGCGGTTCTGGGTGGCGTAGCAGATATCGTCGTGGCGCGGCCCCTGCATGGCCGGGTAGCGCGCACGCAGGGCCTCGATGATGCCCATGGTGTCGTCCACCGACAGCGTGGTCTGGGTGGTGTAGGCAATGTTCTCCGGCTGGCGGATCTGCAGCGTGGAGACCTGCTCGATGTCCTCGACCAGATAGATCGTGCCCGCGCCGCGTTCGCGGCTCCACTGCCCCATCGTGCCTTCCACCTCCGGGTGTCCGGCGTGGCCGATCAGCACCACGTCGCGACCGGCCCGGCAATGCCGCGCCACCTCGAAATGCACCTTGGTCACCAGCGGGCAGGTTGCGTCGAACACCTTCAACCCGCGGCGCTCGGCTTCCTGCCGCACCGCCTGCGAGACGCCGTGTGCGCTGAAGATCACCGTGGCGTTGTCCGGCACCTCGTCCAGCTCTTCGACGAAGACCGCGCCGCGCTGCTTGAGGTCGTCGACCACGAAGCGGTTGTGCACCACTTCATGGCGCACGTAGATCGGCGCGCCCAGCGTTTCGATCGCGCGCTTGACGATCTCGATCGCACGGTCGACACCGGCACAGAAACCACGGGGATTGGCGAGCAGGACATCCATGGCGGGCATTCTACGGGAATGGGGAATGGAGGATGGAACCTGGCGATGCCGGTACGCCGCGACTTCAGCGACGATTCCTACTTCCGGATCCCCGCCTCCCGCTTGCCGGACCTGTCGAACAGGCCGAATACCGCGATGCCGATGGCGCCGCCCACGATCGCCGAGTCGGCGATGTTGAACGCAGGCCAGGTGTGGCTGCCGATATACCACTGGATGAAATCGACCACGTGGCCGTGCATCAGGCGGTCGATCACGTTGCCGATCGCCCCGCCGATCACCAGTGCATACGGCAACGCGCTGCGCCATTCGCCGCGCGCGGTACGCGACAGCCAGAACGCCAGCAGCCCGCTGATGCCCACCGCCAACGCAGTGAAGAACCACAGCTGCCAGCCGCCGGCATCGCTCAGGAAGCTGAAGGCCGCGCCGGTGTTGTAGGTGCGGTACCAGTTCCAGAAGCCGTCGATCACCGGCACCGGGGTGTACTCGGGCAGGCTGGACAGCACCCAGGCCTTGCTCCACTGGTCCAGCCCGACCACCAGTGCCGACAGCAGCAACCAGATCAGGGCGGAGGGTTTGGGGCGTTGACTCATGTCGAAAGATCGCAGTTGGTGGTGACTTCTCCGACGCCGGAGAAGATGCCTGGATGGCGTTGGGGATGGCGGTTAGCGGAACAAAAGCTGGAAGAGAGGCGGGCAAGGATGGCATGGACGCCCGAGCCAGCCGCCCTGCCCCGCATTGCCGCGTGCGCCACGCTTCAGCAAGCGAGGGACTGCGGCGCCGGGGCCATCGACGGCAGCGGTGGCTGCCGATGAGGTCGCGCGCAGGCGCACGCCCGGCCCATCCGGGTCTCGATCACGCGTGGCAGGATCGGCCCGCCACACGCAATCATGCGCACCCCATCAGAACCAGCGACGATCCTCGCCGGGGCCTTCGATATTGCTGACGCAGCGGCTGCACAGTTCCGGGTGACGCGGATCGCTGCCCACGCTGGCCTGGTGGTGCCAGCAGCGCACGCACTTGGCCTTGCTGGTCGGCTGCGCGCTGACGAAGATGTCGTCGGTGCTGGCCGCGGTGACGGTGACATCGCCACTGATGAACAGGAAGCGCAGCTCCTCGGCCAACGGCTGCCAACGCGCGGCAGTCTGTGCATCGGCGGCCACGGTGATCTCCGCTTCCAGCGCCGCACCGATCGCGCCATTGGCACGCATCGGCTCCAGCACCTTGGCTACCTGCTCGCGCAAGGCCAGCAGCTTGTCGACATCCGCACCGGTCAGCGCAGCATCGGCCGGCAACGGCGCCAGGCCGTCATACCAAGTGGCGAACAGCACGTTATCGGTGTGCTTGCCCGGCAGGTAGCCCCACAGCTCTTCGGCGGTGAAGCTCAGCACCGGTGCGATCCAGCGCACGAACGCCTCGGCCACGTGATACATCGCGCTCTGCGCCGAACGGCGGCCGCGTGCATCCTCGGCCATCGTGTACAGACGGTCCTTGGTCACGTCCAGATACAGCGAGCCCAGATCCACGCTGCAGAAATTCAGCAGCGCCTGCACGATCTCGGCAAAGTCGTAGCGCGCATACGCGGAGACGATCTTCTCCTGCAGCTCGTGCGCGCGATGCACGATCCAGCGGTCCAGCAGCACCATGTCGTCCAGCGCCACCAGATGCTGCAACGGATCGAAGCCATGCAGGTTGCCGAGCAAAAAGCGCGCGGTATTGCGCAGGCGACGGTACGCGTCGGCATTGCGCTTGAGGATCTCCTGCGACAGCGACATCTCGTTGCTGTAATCGGCCGAGGCGATCCACAGGCGCAGGATGTCCGCACCCAGGGTCTTCATGATGTCCTGCGGCTCGATGCCGTTACCCAGCGACTTGGACATCTTGCGGCCGTGCTCGTCCACGGTGAAGCCGTGGGTCAGGCACTGCTTGTACGGCGCCGCCTTGTCCATCGCCACGCCGGTCAGCAGCGAGGACTGGAACCAGCCACGGTGCTGATCGGAGCCTTCCAGGTACAGGTCGGCCGGCTTGGGCAGGCCGCGGTCCACCAGCACCGCTTCATGGGTCACGCCGGAGTCGAACCACACATCCAGGATGTCGGTGATCTTGTCGTAATCGGCGGCCTCATCGCCCAGCAGTTCGGCCGCGTCCAGCGTGTACCACACGTCCACGCCGCCCAGCTCCACGCGGTCGGCGACCTGGCGCAGCAACTCGGTGCTGCGCGGATGCGGCTCGCCGGTTTCGCGATGCACGAACAAGGCGATCGGCACGCCCCAGGTGCGCTGGCGCGAAATCGTCCAGTCCGGACGCCCGTCGACCATGCCGGCGATGCGTGCCTGGCCCCAGGACGGATACCAATGCACGTTGTCGATGGCCGCCAGCGCATCGGCGCGCAGGTTGGCCTGCTCCATCGAGATGAACCACTGCGGCGTGGCGCGGAATGCGATCGGCGTCTTGTGGCGCCAGCAATGCGGATAGCTGTGCTCCATCTTGCTGGCCGCCAGCAGCACGCCGGTGTCGCGCAGCGCCTCGATGAGGATGTCGTTGGCCTTCCAGATGTGCAGCCCGGCCAGCACGGTCTCGCCCAGCGGCGGCGTCGACGGCAGGTACACGCCCCGCCCGTCCACCGGGTTGATCTGCGCAGCGCCATAGCGCTCGAGCAGGCCGTACTGCTTGGAAACCTGGTAGTCCTCCTGGCCATGTCCCGGTGCGGTGTGCACCGCGCCGGTACCGTCCTCGGCCGACACGTGGTCGCCCAGCAACAGCGGGATTTCGCGCTCGGCATAGAACGGGTGGTTCAGCAGCATCTGCTCCAGCGCCGCACCCTTGGCATGCCCGTGCACCACCACCGTGTCCACGCCGTAGCGCGCCAGCGCCTTGCCGGCCAGGGCTTCGGCCACTACCAGCCAGCGCGGCTGGCCGCGATCGGCGGGGCCTTCGACCAGCACGTAGTCCAGGTCCGCGCCCAGGCTCACCGCCAGCGACGCCGGCAGCGTCCACGGGGTGGTGGTCCAGATCGGCACCGCCACGCCCACGCCCGCCGGCAGGCTCGCGCCGAATGCAGCAGCCACGGCCGCCGGATCGCGCGCCGGATAGGCGATATCCACCGTCGGCGACACCTTGTCGGCGTATTCGATCTCGGCCTCGGCCAGCGCCGAGCCACAGTCGAAGCACCAATGCACCGGCTTGACACCGCGGGTCAGATGGCCGTTGTCGACCACCTTGGCCAGCGCACGGATCTCGTTGGCCTCGAAGCGGAAATCCAGCGTCTTGTACGGGTTGTCCCAGTCGCCGATCACGCCCAGGCGCTTGAAGTCGCGCCGCTGCAGGTCGATCTGCTCGGTGGCGTATTCACGGCACTTCTGGCGGAATTGCGCCGCATCCAGCTTCACGCCGACCTTGCCGTACTTTTTCTCGATCGCGATCTCGATCGGCAGGCCGTGGCAGTCCCAACCCGGGATGTAGGGCGCATCGAAGCCAGCCAGGTACTTCGACTTGACGATGATGTCCTTGAGGATCTTGTTGACCGCGTGGCCCAGATGGATCTGGCCATTGGCATACGGCGGGCCGTCGTGCAGCACGAACAGCGGGCGCCCGGCCGCATTGGCGCGCAGCTGCGCGTACAGCCCCTCGCGCTCCCAGCGCTCCAGCATCGCCGGCTCGCGCTTGGGCAGGTCGCCGCGCATCGGGAATTCCGTCGCGGGCAGATGGAGAGTGGCTTTGTAGTCTTGGGTCACAGGTCTCTACCGTTGCGCTGCGTTGTCTGAAGTGTCTGCACTTACATGTACAGACGTTTGCGAGGAACTCGCGTGTCCATTGTCCGCACACGGATGTGCGGGCTCCTGCGAGGGACTCGCATCATAGGCGGGCTGTTGCGAGGAATTCGCGTGTGTCGCAGAAACTGCATGCCTGTCCAGCACCGCACGCGCCTGCTCGGCATCGCGGTGCATCTGCACCGTCAGCGCGTCCAGGCCGTCGAACTTCTCTTCGTCGCGCAGCTTGGCGACGAATTCGACGGCGATATGCCGGCCATACAGATCGCCCTGGAAGTCGAACAGGTGCGCCTCCAGCAGCGGCTCCACGCCGGCCACCGTCGGCCGCGTGCCGAAGCTGGAGACCGACGGCCACGGCCGCTCGGCCACACCATGCACCCAGGTTGCGTAAATACCCGACAGCGCCGGCGTGCGCGGAAACCGCAAATTGGCGGTCGGATAGCCCAACGTGCGTCCAAGCTGCTTGCCGCGCACCACCCGCCCGCCAATGGCATACGGCCGGCCAAGCAATTGCCCGGCGTGCGCGAACTCGCCTGCACCCAGCAACTCGCGGATGCGCGTGGCCGAGATGCGCTCACCGTGCAGATGCACCGGCGCGATTTCGCCCGCCTCAAAACCGTAGTGCGCACCGAGCGCGCGCAGCAGGCCGATATCGCCACCACGCCGATGGCCGAAACGGAACTCCGGGCCGATCCAGACCTCCTTGGCGCATAGCCGGCCGACCAGGGCCAGCCGTACGAAATCCTCGGCGCTCATCGCCGACAGGCGGCCGTCGAAACGGATCATGCCCACGCTGTCGGCACCGAAGCCGTGCAGCCCTTCGATCTTGGCGCGGGCCAGGGTCAGCCGGGGTGGCGGCGCGGCCGGGGCGAAAAATTCGCGCGGCAGCGGCTCGAAGCTCACCGCCACCGCCGGCACGCCCAGCGCGCGCGCGCGCGCGACTGCGTGCTGCACCAATGCCCGATGCCCCAGGTGCAGGCCATCAAAGGCGCCGATGCAGACCACGCTTCCGTGCGGGAACAGCATCCCGCCCTCGACGTCTCTAAACAGCCTGCTCATTCCTCGATCCAAACAGATGCCGGCCTGCCGGCCGACCCTCGTTGATGCATAACCCGCAAGTATAGCCGTGCCTGTCAACCCGCATGGGCGCCGCCCGGCCGGTGCCGCGCCAGCTGCGTCCCGGAAGCGGGCAGGCGATTGCGCGCCCGCCTGGCCCGGCATCAACCCCCACCGTCTGACCGATGGCTCTGCACCCGAGGCCGACTTGGCAGGCGACTAGCCTTCGCGCAGATGCCGCGGCCGCAAACCGAGCGCCACCTGCGCCACCAGATAAGTCGCCCCGCCGCTACCGACCAGCACTGTCAGCCATCCGATGCGATCCCACTTGTCCATCACGGTGAACGATGGCAGCCACCACAGCAGGCTCAACAGCACCGCCACCATCGCCGCGCACGCCAGCAGCAGGCGCAGCGCATAGCCGGTCCAACCCGGCCGGCGCTGGTAGACGCCGGACTTGCCCAGCCAGTACCACAACAAGCCCAGGTTGAGGTAACTCGACAGCGCGCTGGCAATGCCCAGCGCCAGATGCAGACCCGGCTGCTTGCCCAGCGCCTGCATCACGCCCTGCGCCTTGAGCTCGGGCGGCACCATGACCTGGTAGACCACCGCCAGCAAGGCGAAGTTGAACACCATGTTGGCGATCAACGCCGCCACGCCGGCCCGCACCGGGGTACGGGTGTCCTGGCGGGCGTAGAAGGCCGGCAGCAGCACCTTGAGCATGGCGTAAGCCGGCAGGCCGAAGCTCAGGCCATAGACCGACATCGCGGTCATCCGCGTGTCGAAGGCAGTGAACTGACGGTACTGGAACAAGGTCGCCACCAGCGGCTCGGCCAGCAGCAGCAAGCCGAGCATTGCCGGCACTGCGATCAACAGCGTGGTGCGGAACCCCCAGTCCAGCGCACCGGAGAACGCGCTGCGGTCGGTCTTGACGTGATGGCGCGCCAGCGCCGGCAGGATCACCGTGCCCAGTGCCACCCCGAACACGCCCAGCGGCAACTCCAGGAAGCGGTCGGCCAGCGACAGCCACGACTGCGAGCCATCGGCCAGGCGCGCGGCGATGACCGTGTCCAGCATCAGGTTGATCTGCGCAATCGACGAACCGAACAGGGTCGGGATCATCAAGGTCAGCACCCTGCGCACGTCCGGATGCGTCCAGCCCCAGCGCGGCAGCGTCAGCAGATCGATGCCCCTCAAGGCCGGCAGCTGAAACAGCAACTGCAGCGCACCGGCCACCAGCACCGCCCAGCCCAACGCCAGGATCGGCACCTCCAGCCGCGGCGCCAGCCACAGGGCACCGGCGATCATGCACAGGTTGAGGATCACCGGCGTCAGTGCCGGAATCGCAAACCGCTGAAAGCTGTTGAGCGCCCCGCCCGCCAGCGCGGTCAACGACACGAACAGCAGAAACGGAAACGTCAGCCGCAGCAGATCCACCAGCAGGCCGTACTTGTCCGGATCGGTGTCCGCGCCATCGGAAAACACCGACGCCAGCTGCGGGGTGAAGATCAGCCCCAGTGCGGTGATCACAAGCAACATGCCACCCAGCGTGCCGGACACCCGCGACATCAGCTCGCGCAGGTCCGCATGCGGGCGGGTTTCCTTGACTTCGGTGAACACCGGCACGAAGGCGGTGGCGAACGAGCCCTCGGCGAACAGGCGACGCAGGAAATTGGGGATCCGGAATGCCACCCAGAACGCGTCGGTCACCGCATTGGCGCCAAAGGTGGTGGAGATCGCCTGGTCGCGGATCAGGCCCAATACCCGCGACACCATGGTCATACTGCTGAATGAGAGCAGGCCTCTCAACATGCCGGGCTTGCTCACGCAGCCTCCCTCTTGACAACTGACTTGACGTACATAACTAAGCCCATCATACTTTCCCGCTTGCTTTTTCCACTACACCGATTTTTCAGGAACCCACCACCGTGGCCAATATCAAGTCCGCCAAGAAGCGCGCCAAGCAGACCGTTGTGCGCAATGAGCGCAACACGGGCCAGCGTTCGATGCTGCGCACCGCCGTCAAGAAGGTGATCAAGGCCCTTGACGCCAACGATGCTGCAGGCGCCGAAGCTGCTTTCGCCGTCGCTCAGCCCATCCTCGACCGTTTCAGCGCCCGTGGCCTGATTCACAAGAACAAGGCTGCGCGTCACAAGAGCCGTCTGACCGCTCGCATCAAGGCCATCAAGGCCGCGTAAGCGCGCCGTGTCGGCATCACCGCAGGCCTGGCTTGCGGTGGCATAGAAAAACCCGGCCTTGGCCGGGTTTTTTGTGTACCTGCGCATGCGCTCAGCCGGCATTGCGTGCCTCGAGCTCGTCCTCGCGCTGACGGTCGAAGAACGCCATGACGTCCTTCATGATCGGGAAGGTGCCATCGCGACCCAGCGCCGAGACCAGATACCACGGCGCGGTCCAGCCCAGTTCGGCCACAATCGTCTCGGCCGCAGCGCGCGCCTCGTCCTCGAACATCAGGTCGGCCTTGTTGAGCACCAGCCAGCGCGGCTTCTTCAGCAATTCGGGATCGTGACGCTCCAGTTCGCGCTCGATGGTGCGCACCTGGTCCACCGGCGACGCCTCCACACCACCATCCATCGGCGAGATGTCCACCAGATGCAGCAGCAGGCGGGTGCGCTGCAGATGGCGCAGGAACTGCGTGCCCAGCCCGGCACCGTCGGCCGCGCCCTCGATCAGGCCCGGCACGTCGGCGATGACGAAGCTGCGATACGCCTCGACACTGACCACGCCCAGATTCGGATACAGGGTGGTGAACGGATAGTCGGCCACCTTCGGGGTCGCCGAGGACACCGCGCGGATCAGCGTGCTCTTGCCCGCGTTGGGAAAGCCCAGCAGGCCGACGTCGGCCAGCAGCTTCAGCTCCAGCTTGAGCAAGCGCTCCTCGCCCTCTTCACCGGTGGTGGACTGGCGCGGCGCACGGTTGACCGAGCTTTTGAAATGCATGTTGCCCAGGCCGCCCTTGCCGCCCTTGGCCACCAGCAGGCGATCGCCATGCTGGGTCAGGTCGCCGATGACTTCGTCGGTCTGCACGTTCATCACCACGGTGCCGACCGGCACCACGATGATGCGGTCTTCGCCACCCTTGCCGTAGGCCTGGCGGCCCATGCCGTTCTCGCCGCGCTGTGCCTTGAAGGTGCGCTCATGCCGGAAGTCGACCAGCGTATTGACGTTCTCGTCGGCCACGATCCACACGCTGCCGCCGTTGCCGCCATCACCGCCGTCGGGCCCGCCGAGCGGGATGAACTTCTCGCGGCGAAAGCCGACACAGCCATTGCCGCCATTGCCGGCACTGACCAGGATTTCTGCTTCGTCGACTAACTTCATGAGCTTGCAACCGGGAATTGGGAATGGGGAATAGGGAATCGGCCAAAGAAACCAGCCTACCCCCTGCCGGCGAGCGCACTCACCAGCAAGACAGCAAAGAGCGAGAAGAAACCTGGAGCCGGCTTTTCCGATTCCCGATTCCCTATTCCCCACTCCCGGCCGTCAAACGAAAAACCCCGCAAAAGCGGGGCTTTCCGTCTCGTCCACCGGGCAGCGATGCCTGGCGGACTGGCCTGCATGGAGCGGGCGATTACGCCTCGGCAACCACACTGACGGTACGACGCTTCTTCGGGCCCTTGGTGGAGAACTCCACCTTGCCGTCGACCAGCGCGAACAGCGTGTGGTCACGGCCGAGGCCGACGCCAGCGCCCGGATGGAACTGGGTGCCGCGCTGACGCACGATGATGTTGCCGGCATCGATGGCCTGGCCACCGAAGATCTTCACACCCAGGTACTTCGGGTTGGAATCGCGACCGTTGCGCGAGGAACCTACGCCTTTTTTATGTGCCATGACTGGTTCTCCTTACTTCTTATCGCCACCGGCAATGCCGGTGATCTCGATTTCGGTGTAGTACTGACGGTGTCCCTGACGCTTCATGTGGTGCTTGCGGCGACGGAACTTGATGATGCGCACCTTGTCGGCGCGGCCATGGGCCACGACCTTGGCGGTGACCGAGGCGCCCTTCAGCGCATCGCCCAGCTTGATGCCATCGCTATCGCCCAGCATCAGGACGGTGTCGAACTTGATCTCGTTGCCAGCTTCGACTTCGAGCTTTTCCACGCGGAGCGTTTCGCCCTGCGCGACGCGGTATTGCTTACCGCCGGTTACCAGAACTGCGTACATGACCAGGTTTTCCTCTGTAGTTATTATGGTCGCACTGACGTGCCCTAGGGCAGACAGGAGCGGGATTGTACGGGCTGACGGGGTTTGAGGTCAACCTGCCGGGCGCCGGACCGCAGCCATGCCCGATCCACCCGTGCAACGCATCATCCGGCCGCCACAGCGGCCCGGTCAGACTGGCATTTGGGGCAATTGCCCTCACCTAGGTCGGCGAGTAGGCTGATCGACTGCCACTCATTCCTGCTGAGCACGCTCGCACCACTGCCGGTTCGCCGGCCCGACATCGGATCCCCCATGGCGATGGATTTCATCCGCATCCGCGGCGCGCGGACGCACAACCTCAAGAACATCGACCTCGACCTGCCTCGCGACAAACTGATCGTGATCACCGGCCTGTCCGGCTCGGGCAAGTCGTCGCTGGCGTTCGACACCATCTATGCGGAGGGTCAGCGCCGCTACGTCGAGTCGCTGTCGGCGTATGCGCGCCAGTTCCTCAGCGTGATGGAAAAGCCGGACCTGGACCACATCGAAGGCCTGTCCCCGGCGATCTCGATCGAACAGAAATCGACCTCGCACAACCCCCGTTCCACGGTCGGCACCATCACCGAGATCTACGACTACCTGCGCCTGCTGTACGCGCGTGTCGGCCAGCCGCGTTGCCCCGATCATGGTTTCCCGCTGGAGGCGCAGACCGTCAGCCAGATGGTCGACCACATGCTCACGCAGGACCAGGAGCAGCGTTACATGCTGCTGGCGCCGGTGATCCGCGAGCGCAAGGGCGAACATGCGCAGGTCTTCGAGCAATTGCGCGCGCAAGGGTTCGTGCGCGTGCGCGTGGATGGCGAGTTGTACGAGATCGACGCGGTGCCGCCATTGGCGCTGCGCCAGAAGCACACCATCGAGGCGGTGATCGACCGCTTCCGGCCGCGCGAGGACATCAAGCAACGGCTGGCGGAAAGCTTCGAGACCGCGCTCAAGCTCGGCGAAGGCATGGTCGCGGTGCAGTCGCTGGACGACCCGGCCGCCGCGCCGCACCTGTTCTCCTCCAAGTACAGCTGCCCGGTCTGCGATTACTCGCTGCCGGAGCTGGAGCCGCGGCTGTTTTCGTTCAATGCACCGGTGGGCGCCTGCCCGAGCTGCGACGGCCTGGGCGTGGCCGAGTTCTTCGACCCGGATCGCGTCGTGGTGCATCCGGAGCTGTCGCTGTCGGCCGGCGCGGTGCGTGGCTGGGATCGGCGCAACGCCTATTACTTCCAGCTGATCGCCTCGCTGGCCAAGCACTACAAGTTCGACGTGGATGCGGTGTGGAATTCGCTGCCGGCCAAGGTGCGCCAGGCGGTGCTGTTCGGCAGCGGCGATGAGGTGATCAGCTTCACCTACTTCACCGATGCGGGCGGTCGCACCACGCGCAAGCACCGGTTCGAAGGCATCCTGCCGAACCTGGAACGCCGTTACCGCGAAACCGAATCGCCGGCCGTGCGCGAGGAGCTGAGCAAGTACGTCAGCCAGCAGCCCTGCCCGGCCTGCAACGGCACGCGACTGAATCGTGCCGCGCGCAACGTGTTCGTCGCCGACCGCCCGCTGCCCGAACTGGTGGTGCTGCCGGTCAACGAGGCACTGAGCTTTTTCCGTGGCTTGTCGCTGCCTGGCTGGCGCGGCGAAATCGCCAGCAAGATCGTCAAGGAAATCGGCGAGCGGCTGGGCTTCCTGGTCGATGTCGGCCTGGATTACCTGACGCTGGAGCGCAAGGCCGACACCCTGTCCGGCGGCGAGGCGCAGCGCATTCGCCTGGCCAGCCAGATCGGTGCCGGCCTGGTCGGGGTGATGTACGTGCTGGACGAGCCGTCGATCGGCCTGCATCAGCGCGACAACGAACGCCTGCTCGGCACGCTGACGCGGCTGCGCGACCTGGGCAACACCGTCATCGTCGTCGAGCATGACGAAGATGCGATCCGCCTGGCCGACTACGTGCTGGATATCGGCCCCGGCGCCGGCGTGCACGGCGGCGAAATCTGCGCGCAGGGCACGCTGCAGGACATCCTTGATGCGCCCGGCTCGCTGACCGGCCAGTACCTGTCCGGCAAGCGCCGCATCGAGATCCCCAAGCAGCGCCACAAGCCCAACCCGAAGATGATGCTGCATCTGCGTGGGGCCACCGGCAACAACCTGAAGAATGTCGATCTGGACATTCCGGCCGGCCTGCTGACCTGCATCACCGGCGTGTCCGGCTCGGGCAAGTCCACGCTGATCAACGACACCCTGTTTTCGCTGGCCGCCAACGAGATCAACGGTGCCTCGCATCCGGTGGCCGCGCATCGCGAGGTCGAGAACCTGGATCTGTTCGACAAGGTCGTGGATATCGACCAGTCGCCGATCGGGCGCACCCCGCGCTCCAATCCGGCCACCTATACCGGCATGTTCACGCCGTTGCGCGAGTTGTTCGCGCAGGTGCCGGAAGCGCGCGCGCGCGGGTATTCGCCGGGCCGTTTCAGCTTCAACGTGCGCGGCGGACGCTGCGAGGCCTGCCAGGGCGATGGCCTGATCAAGGTGGAGATGCACTTCCTGCCCGACGTCTACGTGCCCTGCGATGTCTGCCACGGCAAGCGCTACAACCGCGAGACGCTGGAGATCCGCTACAAGGGTTTCAACATCAGCGACGTGCTGCAGATGACCGTCGAGGACGCGCTGCGGCTGTTCGAGCCGGTGCCGTCGATCGCGCGCAAGCTGGAAACGCTGGTGGATGTGGGCCTGAGCTACATCAAGCTGGGCCAGAGCGCGACCACGCTGTCCGGCGGTGAGGCGCAACGCGTCAAGTTGTCCAAGGAGCTGTCGCGTCGCGATACCGGACGCACCCTGTACATCCTCGACGAGCCGACCACCGGCCTGCACTTCCACGACATCGAAGCGCTGCTCGGCGTGCTGCACAAGCTGCGCGACGAGGGCAACACGGTGGTGGTGATCGAACACAACCTGGACGTGATCAAGACCGCCGACTGGATCGTGGACCTGGGCCCGGAAGGCGGCCATCGTGGCGGCAGCATCCTGGTCTCCGGCACGCCGGAAGATGTGGCTGCGCACAAGGCGTCCTACACCGGACAGTTCCTGGCCAAGATGTTGCCGTCGGTGAAGGCGCGCGAGACCCGGCCGGCGGCGATGGCCAACAAGCCCGACGCGCGTCCGCCACGCAAGGTCAAACCGGAGAAGGTGGCGAAAGTCGCCAAGTCCGCCACCAAGAAAACCGCGAAGAAGAAGGCAAGCTGATGAGCGAAGAGCACAAGGTGTTGGCACGCATCCCGATCAGCGTGCGCTGGCGCGACATGGACAGCATGGGCCATGTCAACAACGCCAAGTACATTTCGTATCTGGAAGAAGCGCGCGTGCGCTGGATGCTGGGCGTGCAAGGCGTGGCGATGACCGACCGTATCGCGCCGGTGGTCGCCGCCACCAACGTCAACTACAAGCGCCCGCTGGTATGGCCGAACGACATCCTGGTGGAACTGTTCGTCGAACGCCTGGGCAGCAGCAGCATCACCATCGGCCACCGCATCCTCGACCAGAAGGACGAGGGCGTGCTGTATTCGGACGGCAACGTGGTGGTGGTGTGGATCGATACGCAGACCGGCAAGAGCGCATCGCTGCCGGACGCGGTACGCGCTGCCAGCAGCTGAGATTTGCCAGTTGTGCGCTGGATCTCCAGCGCCATAAGACGACGGCGGCTCTCCCGGGAGCCGCCGTTTTTGTTTGCAGCGATCCTGTCATGCCGCTGCGCGATATCACCGACAGGCCGCGTGATCGGGAACGGACCGACACAATGAAGTGACAGCCTGCTCGCCATCACGCATCGCGTTTAATCGGCTACATCGCGCAGTGGGCTCTGCAAGGACTGCAGCCTGCGAGGCTACAGCCTCGCTCAGCCACGCCCTGCGCGCGGTTACGCCCCCGGCGCGCGCTTGCGCGCCTGCAGCGTGGTCTTGATCTGGCGGCCATCCTGCAGGGTGAAGGTCACCGGCACCTGCGCGCCGTCCTGCAGCGGCGCACGCGCTTCCATCAGCATCAGATGCAGACCGCCCGGCGCAAGCGGCACCGACCTGCCGGCCGGCAACGCCAGCTCCGGCACCGCGCGCATGCGGCTGACACCGTTGGTCTGCGTGGTCTCGTGGATGGACACATCGGCAAACGCACTGCTCCTGGCCGCGGTGACCTTCGACGGCTGCGCACAGCCGTTGTGGAACTGCCCGAATCCCGCTGCCATGCCCATGCCACCAGGCGGCGGAATGCGGATCCAGCCGTCCTTGAACTCGGGCAGGCACTGCGCGCCAGCGCCTGCACTTGCCAGTACCACCAACGCACCCAGCAGCAGGCGTCCCTGCATGCGCCGCCTGCTTCGACTGCCGTCTATCATGACCCAACCTCCAGGAGCCCCGAATGAGCATCCAGATCTTAGACCATGGCCGTCTTCGCGAAATCCGTCTGGCGCGCCCGCCGGTCAATGCACTGGACAGCGCGTTGTGCCAGGCGCTGAGCGTTGCGGTGCAGCAGGCCGGCGAGGAGACCGACGGCATCGTGCTGTCGGGCAGCGAGCGGATCTTTTCCGGTGGCATGGACGTGCCGCACCTGCTGGCGCACGGCACCGACCGTGCCGCGTTGCTGGCCAGCTGGACGGCCTTCTTCGAGGCCGCACAGGCGCTGGCCAACAGCCGCGTGCCGGTGGTGGCGGCCATCGGCGGGCATGCGCCGGCCGGCGGCTGCGTGCTGGCGCTGTGCTGCGACTACCGGGTGATGGCGCGCAGCGCCGATACCGCCAGGCCCTATGCGATCGGCTTGAATGAGGTGCAGGTGGGCCTGGCCGCACCGGAAGGCATCCAGCGCCTGTTGCGCCGCGTGGTCGGTGCGTACCGCGCCGAGCGCCTGCTGATCTCCGGCCAGTTGCTGCCTGCCGAACAGGCGGTCACGATCGGCCTGGTCGACGAACTGGTCGATGGCGACCTGGTCACCGCCCGCGCGGTGGCCTGGCTGCAGGAGCTGCAGCAGCTGCCACGCCAGCCGATGCTGACCACGCGCGCGATTGCGCGCGCCGATCTGCGCGCGGCGCTGGCACCGGAGCTGATCCAGCTGGAGCGCTTTGTCGACGGCTGGTACGCGCCCGATGCACAGGCTGCCTTGCACGGCCTGGTCGCGCGGCTGCAGAAGGCCTGAAGCCACTACCGGCACGGCGCGCACGGGTGGCCCGCTATAATCGCGGTCCGTCGCACGCCCAGGCCAGCCCCTTGTCCGCCACTGCTGAACCCGTCGTCTCCGAACTGATCAGCCTGCTGTCGCTGGAGCGCCTGGAAGACAACCTGTTCCGCGGCCAGAGCCGCGATATCGGTACCAAGTACGTGTTCGGCGGGCAGGTGCTGGGCCAGGCGCTGGCGGCCGCGCAGGCCACCGTGGACAACGGCCGCCAGGCGCACTCCCTGCATGCTTATTTCCTGCGCGCCGGCAACATCGACCACCCGATCGTCTACGACGTCGACCGTACCCGCGATGGCGGCAGTTTTTCGGTGCGCCGGGTCACCGCGATCCAGCACGGCAAGGTGATCTTCTTCTGCGCGGCCTCGTTCCAGCAGCGCGAGGACGGCGCCGAGCATCAGTCGGTGATGCCGGTGGTGCCGCCGCCCGAAGACATCGAACCCACTCCGCCATTGGCAGCGGAGGTGCTGGAGAAGCTGCCTGCCAAGGTGCAGCGCTGGCTGTCGCGTGGCGGCCCGTTCGAGTTTCGCCATGTCTTCCCGCGCGACGAACTCAGGCCGCCCAAGCGCCCGCCGTTCCAGCAGATGTGGCTGCGCCTGAGCGACCCGGTCGGCGACGACGTGGGCCTGCACCAGGCCTTGCTGGCATATGCCTCGGATTTTCAGCTGCTGGGCACCTCCACGTTTCCGCACGGCATCAGCTACTACACGCCGAACGTGCAGATGGCCTCGCTCGATCACGCGCTGTGGTTCCACCGCCCGTTCCGCACCGACGACTGGCTGCTGTATTCGCTCGACAGCCCGACCGCGCAGGGTTCGCGTGGCCTGGCGCGCGGGCAGTTCTTCACCCGCGATGGCGTGCTGGTCGCCAGCACCACGCAGGAAGGCCTGATCCGCGTGGTGCCCGACGGCAGTACGATCGCCGTACCGGCAAACGACGTGCCATGTTGATGTCTCCACTGCGTTGGCCGTGCATCGGCATGCCGGTTGCCGCGTCCACCTTGCGGCGCGGATCGATGCCCCTGGCTTTCCTCTTCTTCAGCTCGGACACGCGCCCTCGCCATGCGCCCTGTTCGGCAATCGCCGGCACCCCTTAAGCATGCGCAAGATCTTCAGCAGTCAACGTATCGAAACCGCCGAAGGCGTGGCCGATCTCCTGCGCAACGCCGGCATCGACGTGCGCATGAGCAACGGCCGCTCCTACGAGAGCAAACGCAGCGGCCAGTTCAGCTACCTCGAACAGGGCAACGCGCAGGCCTACCCCACGGTGTGGATCGTGCACGCCGACGACCAGCCGCGCGCACGCGACCTGCTGCGCGACGCACGCCTGCTCGACACCACCCGCCGCGATCTGCCGAATGTGGAATACACCTTCCGCGACGGCGAAAACGGCTCCAGCACCAACGCGCGCAGCTGGGCCTGGCGCATCCGGCTGGTACTGCTGCTGGTGATCGGCGCGGTCGCCATGTTCGTGGTGCTGCGCCATCGCAATGCGCCCGATGCAGTCGGGCCGGCGGCACAGCCGGCAGCGCGGCAGGCGCCTGCCGGCACCACGGCGCCGCCAGCCGCAGAGGACCAAGAAGTGCGCGTGCGGATCCAGCCGGCGCGCTGAGCGCGATCAGCCAGGGTGCAACGCGGCCACCCGTCGCTGCGGTCGGCGCGCCACCACCATCCCCCGGTCACATCCGGCGCTCGCATGCGTCATGCTGGGACCAGGACATGGATCACGCCGATGCACACCGACACGCTGGAGCTGATGCTGCAACACGAATTGCCGGTCGCTGCCGCCGGCTGCCAGCAGGCGTATGGCCGCATCGTGCGCGCCTGCCAGAACACGGTGACCGCCATCGCGCTGGCGATCACCCGCGATATCGCCGCCAGCGAAGACATCGCACAGGAAGCCTTCCTGCGCGCCTGGCAGCGACTTGCACAATTGCATCAGCCGGCCAGCTTCCTGCCCTGGCTGCGGCAGATCACCCGCAACCTGGCGCGCGACTGGCTGCGCGCCAACCGGCATCGTGCACTCAGCGGCAAGGCGGCCGAGCTTGCGATCGCCATGGCCGCCGACCCGGCCCCCTCGCCCGCCGACCATCTGCTGCAGGTGGAAGAAGAAATCGCCGCGCTCGACATCATTTCGGCATTGCCCGAGGAAAGCCGCGAGACGCTGCTGCTGTACTACCGCGAAGGCCAGAGTTCACGGCAGGTCGCCGCACTGCTCGGCCTCAGCGACGCGGCCGTGCGCAAGCGCCTGTCGCGGGCGCGGGCCAGCGTGCGCGGCGAGCTGTTGCGCCGGTTCGGCGAGTTCGCGCGTGGCAGCGCACCCAGCGTGGCCTTTGCCACTGCGGTGACCTCGGCAACCCTGCTGGCCGCGCCCGGGACGGCGAGCGCGGCCATCGTGCTGACGGGCATGGGTGGCGCGGGCAAGTTAGGCGTGAGCGGGCTGACCGGCTCGGCATTGGGCGGGGGCGGCGCCGCGGGTGCGCTGAGCCTCTGGCTCGGCATGCCAACGCTGTTCGCCGCTGGCGTCGTGCTGGTTGCTGGAGTCGGCACGTACTGGTCGTGCTGGTATCTGCTGCGCTTTGCGCAGACCGCCGCCGAGGCCGCCGCGATCCGTCGTTTCCTGCACGCCACCACGCTGACATCGGTGCTGGTGGTGGGCAGCACGCTGCTGTTGAAACATCTGGATGCGGGCGCGTGGGCGTCGCTGCTGATGCTCTGCGCAGGCATGGCGGTGCTCAACTATCAATCCATCCGGGTGCTGCCCCGCGTCATGCGCCCCATGCTGGAACGCGATGCGCAACGACGCGGCAGCACGCAGGCACCGCTGCTGTATCGCTGCATGTTCAGCCCGGGTGCGACGCTGGTGAGCACCGCGGCAGTCATGCTGCCCATCCTGCGGCACTACATGACGCTGGGGATGCCCTGATCCCGGCGTGACGTCACCGCCGCAGGCACCAATGGCGAACATGTCCGATCAACAAAAAACGGCCCCCTGCTTGCGCAGGAGGCCGTCGGTCGATCGGCGCCTTGTTGCGTAGTGCGGTTTACATGCTGCAGCGGATGCGGGGACTGCCCCCGGTCGCAGCACTGCGACCGGATAACGCTGCCGCGACGGGAGGAACTCAGTTGCCCGCAGCAGGCTTGGCCGGCATCGGACGCTTGCCGTGCTCGCCATGCTCGCCCGGACCGCGCGGGCCATGCTCGCCACGCTGCTTGGATGCGGCATCGAACTCGGCCTTGCTCAGCTTGCCGTCCTTGTCGGTGTCGGCCTTGGCAAACCACGCGTCGCGATGCTGCTGCATGCGCAGTTCACGGTCGGCGCGATCGACAAAGCCGTCCTTGTTGACGTCCATCTCATCGAAACGCGCAGCGAACTTGGGCTCGGCCTTGGCTTCTTCGCGGCTGATGCGGCCGTCCTTGTTGGTATCGAGCTTGCTCATCCATTCGCCGCGCCCAGCACGTCCCGGGCCGCGGTGATGCGGGCGCTCGTCGCGCGACAGCTTGCCGTCCTTGTTGGTGTCCAGGGTGTCGAACTGTGCGGCCAGCTTGGGATCGGCAGCGGCCTCGCTGCGATCGATCACGCCATCGCCGTTCTTGTCGAGTTTGGCAGGACGCGGCGCATCGCCGGCGGCAGGCGGAGCGGCGAACACCGCGCCGGTGGACAGGGCAGCCAGCACGGCCAGTGCGAGAAACGGTTTGCGAGACGTCATGAGAAACTCCTGGGATGTGGGAACCACACGCGGCACCTGCATGGGCCGCATCGCGTGGGTGGCGCATCCGGATCCACCGTGCGCTGCCACCAACACCCATATCAACGAGCCATCGGCGCGCGCGTTGACGCGGCGACCAGGCGTATTCATCCGGCGGACAGTCGCCGCTGTTGCGACGCGCAGGCGCTATCCTGACGCCATGGCCATCCACGCCGACACCCATGACGACCTGCGCCTGTTCCAGACGGGCGAGCATGCCTGTGGCTACTGGCCCGACCGCCGCGCACGCGACCTGGTGCTGGATCCGCACGATCCGCGGCTGGGCGCGATCTATCCGCAGGCCCTGGCATGGGGATTCCGTCGCTCCGGCGATCTGGTCTACCGGCCGCATTGCGAACATTGCCGCGCCTGCGTGCCGGTGCGCATCGCGGTGGATGCGTTCCGCCCCGATCGCAGCCAGCGCCGCTGCCTGGCGCGCAACACGGACCTGGTGGTGCGCGTGGTCGCCGCCGAACGCACCGACGAACAACTCGCGTTGTACCGGCAGTACCTCCAGCACCGCCATCCCGGCGGCGGCATGGACGAACATGGCGCCACCGAATTCGACCAGTTCCTGATCGGCGGCTGGTCGCATGGACGCTTCCTGGAAATTCGCGAACCCGCAGTAGCGCACGCGCCGGGGCGACTGCTCGCCGTTGCGGTCACCGATGTCACCGAGCATGCGTTGTCGGCGGTGTATACGTTCTACGCACCGGATGCCACTGCGCGCAGCCTGGGCACATTCGCGATCCTGCAGCAGATCCAGTGGGCGCAACGCGAGCGCCGCGCGCATGTGTATCTGGGCTACTGGATCGACGGCCATGCCAAGATGAACTACAAGCGCCGCTTCAGCGCGCTGGAGGCCTACGACGGCCGCCAATGGCGCGGGCTTCCTGCCACTGCACCGGAAGGTTGAACCACGCCGGGACGACATCGGCCTGTCGTCTTGCACATGCGAGAATGTCGCGATGATCAAACCTCTTTTCCTGCTTGCGCTGACTGCGCTCTGCGCCGCCTGCGCACATCAGGCGACCTCTCCGGATACAGGCGCCAAGGCAACTGCCGCCTCCGCGCCGGCCCGGCTGCGCATCGCCACCTACAACACCTCGCTGTATTCCGACCAGGCCGGCGGCCTGGTGCGCGAGCTGCAAGGCGACAGCGCACATGCGCGCAAGATCGCCGCAGTGCTGCAGCGGGTGCGCCCGGATCTGGTGCTGCTCAACGAGTTCGATTTCGACCCCGAGCACCGCGCCGCCGACCTGTTCCAGCAGCGCTATCTGCAGGTTGCCCAGCCGGGCGGCGGCGAGGCGCTGCGCTATCCGTACCGCTATCTGGCCCCGGTCAACACCGGCGTGCCGAGCGGCCTGGATCTGGACAACAACGGCAGCATCGGTGGCGACGGCCGCACCCGCGGCAACGATGCCTGGGGCTACGGACTGCACCCCGGCCAGTACGGCATGCTGGTGCTGTCGCGCTACCCGATCGATGCGCAGGCGGTGCGCAGTTTCCAGTTGTTGAAATGGAGCGCACTGCCGGGCGCGCTGCGGCCGACCGACCCATCCAGCAAACGATCGTTCTATCGCGACGCGATCTGGGCACAACTGCGACTGTCGTCCAAGTCGCATTGGGACGTGCCGGTGCGCACACCGCTCGGTGTGGTGCATGCGCTGGTCTCGCACCCCACCCCGCCGGTGTTCGATGGCGCCGAAAAGCGCAACGTCGCACGCAACCATGACGAACTACGGCTATGGCGCGAGTACCTGGACAATCCCAAGGACGCCGGCTGGTTGTGCGACGACCAGGGCCGCTGCGGCGGGCTGCCCGCCGATGCGCGCTTCGTCATTCTCGGCGACCTCAATAACGACCCGGTCGATGGTGCCGGCCGGCACGATGCGATCCGCGCGTTGGTCACGCACCCGCGGGTGCTGCAGTACCCCGCGCCGCACAGTGCGGGCGGCCCGGAAAAAACCGCCGAGTACGCCGCGCAAGGCATCGCGCACAAGGGCGATGCGCACCAGGTCACCGGCGACTTCGGGCCGCAGGCGGGCACAATGCGCCTGGACTATGTGCTGCCTTCGCGCCAGTTCAACTTGATCGGCAGCGGCATCTTCTGGCCCGCCAGCACCGCGCCCGAAGCGGCCATTGCCGACGGCAGCGATCATCATGCGGTGTGGGTGGATGTGGCTGGGGAGCCGTGATTGGGGATTTGGGATTCGAAGCGTCGGGCTGTTGCTTGTGGCGTGGGGCGAATGCAGCTTGTCGCCGCAATCGCGCCATGCCGATCACCGCACTCAGGCGTCCAGTTGAACCTGTAATGCCTCGGCGGCCGTACGCGCCTTCGCGCGCGCGGCGTCGATGCTGTCCGCGCGTGCCAGGGTGACGCCGACGCGGCGGTGGCCGTCCACGCGCGGTTTGCCGAACAGACGCAACGCGGCGTCCGGGTCGCGCAGGGCCTGCGCGACATTGTCGAACACCGGGACGCCATGGCCATGGGCAAGCAGCGCGCACGAGGCCGACGGGCCGCTCTGACGGATCACGCCACCGTCCTGCGCACCGACCGGCAGGCCGAGAATCGCACGGGCATGCAGTGCGAACTCGCTCAGGTCCTGCGACACCAGCGTGACCAGGCCGGTGTCGTGCGGGCGCGGCGAGACTTCGCTGAACCAGACCTCGTCGCCCTTGACGAACAACTCCACGCCGAACAGGCCCAGGCCGCCCAGGTCGTCGGTGATGGCTTGCGCGATCTGCTGCGAGCGTTGCAGGGCGGCCGCTGACATCGGCTGCGGCTGCCAGCTTTCGCGGTAGTCGCCATCCTTCTGCCAATGCCCGATCGGGTCGCAGAACGACGTGCCGCCAGCATGCCGCACGGTCAGCAGGGTGATCTCGTAATCGAAGTCGATGAAGCCCTCGACGATGCAACGGCCGGCACCGGCGCGTCCGCCGGTCTGCGCGTACTCCCAGGCCGCATCGATGTCCGCTTCGCTGCGCACGGTGCTCTGGCCCTTGCCCGAGGACGACATCACCGGCTTGACCACGCACGGCAGGCCGACCGCGGCGATCGCCTCGCGGTACTCGGCGGCCGTGTCGACAAAGCGATACGGCGAGGTCGGCAGGCCCAGCGTCTCGGCTGCCAGGCGACGGATGCCTTCGCGGTCCATGGTCAGCCGTGCGGCGCGCGCGGTCGGGATGACCCGCTGGCCCTGCTCGCGTTCCAGCGCGACCAGCGTTTCGGTATGGATCGCCTCGATCTCCGGCACGATCAGGTGCGGTTGCTCCTGGGCGATCAGTGCGCGCAGCGCCTGCGGATCGAGCATGTCCAGCACATGCGAACGGTGTGCGACCTGCATCGCCGGGGCGTTGGCGTAGCGATCGGCGGCAATCACTTCCACCCCGAAGCGCTGCAATTCGATCGCCACCTCCTTGCCCAGCTCACCCGAGCCCAGCAGCAACACGCGGGTGGCGGAAGGCGACAACGGCGTGCCGAGGGTAGTCATGAGCGCGGTCCAGATCGGATGGGGGGCCGCCATTCTAACGGGCCGCCATCACGACCGACGACCGAAGGCCTTGCATCGACTGATATCACTTTGATATCTTTTTTTCACTTCCCAAGGACACCGCCCTCATGAAAGAGAAACCGATCAGCTCACTGCCGGGCATCCCCGTCGTTCTCGTCGCCGCTGCGGCATTCGCCGCCGCTGTCTGGATGCTGCTCACCGGCGACGCCAAGCCTGCAGCACTGATCACCACCGGTGTGGTCGGGGCGGCTGGCATCTTCTTCCTAGCCGGCCTGTACACCCTGGAACCGAACCAGGCGGCGGTGTTGAGCCTGTTCGGCAAGTACGTCGGCACGGTCAAGGATGCGGGCCTGCGCTGGAACAGCCCCTTCTACGCCAAGCGCCGGGTCAGCCAGCGCGTACGCAACTTCGAAAGCGGCCGACTCAAGGTCAACGAACTGGACGGCAGCCCGATCGAGATCGCCGCGGTGATCGTGTGGCAGGTGCTGGATGCCTCCGAGGCGGTCTACAACGTCGACGACTACGAGAGCTTCGTGCATATCCAGTCCGAAGCGGCGTTGCGCGCGATGGCCACCAGCTACCCCTACGACCAGCACGAAGACGATCAGATCTCGCTGCGCAGCCATCCGGCCGAGATCAGCGAGCAGCTCAAGCGCCATCTGGACGAACGCCTCACCCAGGCCGGCGTGGACGTGATCGAGGCGCGCATCAGCCACCTCGCCTACGCGCCAGAAATCGCCCAGGCCATGTTGCAGCGTCAGCAGGCCAATGCGGTGATCGCCGCACGCACGCGCATCGTCGCCGGTGCGGTGGGCATGGTGGAAATGGCCTTGTCCGAGCTGCAGAAAAACGGCGTGGTGCAGCTGGACGAAGAGCGCAAGGCGCACATGGTCAGCAACCTGCTCACCGTGCTGTGTTCTGATCGCGGGACCCAACCGGTGGTCAACGCCGGCTCGCTGTATTGAGGTGATGCAATGAATGTCATGGTGCCGTTGGTCGTCGCGCTGTCCGGCTTGCCTGCACTGGCAATCGCCGCCTCCATCGGTGCGGACGACGACGAGCGTGCGCGCGGCCTGGGGCTGCGCTGGGCCTTGATCAGCCTGGTCATCCTGGTCGGTGCCGCCTGCCTGTACTGGGCCGGCGACAACCGCGCCGGCATCTACGCGGTGGTGATCGGCATGCTGGTCGGCGTGAACGTGTTGATCGTCTCGATGGTCATGCACCTGCGCCGCCACAGCGGCCGCGGGGAGCGCGAATGAGCGAGAAGAAGGCCTATCCGCTGCGCATCAACGCCGATGTACTGGCCGCCGCGCAGCGCTGGGCCGACGACGAACTGCGCAGCCTCAACGCGCAGATCGAATACCTGCTGCGCGATGCGCTGCGCAAGGCCGGGCGCCTGCCAAAACCGCGCGATGACAAGGAACCGCCGACATGAACATGCAGCTGGATTCTCTGCTTCTCGCGCCGACACACACACTCGCCGATAACATCAGGCGCGATGACAGCCGGGACGCATCGATTGCGCGAGGTCGGTCTGGTGGGAAACTGACCAAGCTCACCAGGCACCGAACCCCGAGCACGACGTCGCTAATGTCGCTGGCGTTGAAGAAGACGCTCTGAGATGGCGAAGCGATCCGGCTCATCCCAAAGCACTGCCACAGCGCCCAAAGCGCGTGCCGGGCAACACCCGCAGCCGCGCCGACGCGACTATGCTGCGGCTCCGGCGACGCGCTGGAGCCTGGCAATCTGGCTGTGGCTACCGCTGTCGGTCGCTGCCGGCCTCATCGCTACCGCGCATGCAAGCAGTCATGACGGACCCGGTACGCTGATGGGGCATTTGGGCATCCTGCTGACAGTGGCGGTGGCGTGCACGGTTGCGCACGCGCGACGCAGCGTCCAGCTGGACGACAACCGCCTGCTCGTCCGCTCGACCTTCTTTACCAAGCGTGTGCCACTACACGCGCTCCGCCTGGACAGCGCACGCATTGTCGACCTGGCCGAACACACGGCGTTCAAACCGGGCCTGCAGTTGCTCGGCTTTGGTTATCCGGGATTCAAATCGGGGCATTACCGCAGTAAATCCGCAGCCAGAGGCTTTTATCTGCTGACCCAGTCCAGGCGGGTGCTGATTCTGCCGTTGCGCGACAACGGCCTGGTGGTCCTCAGTCTCGAGCAGCCAAACCAGCTGCTCGAGGATTTGCGCCAGCTGGCCGTACGCCACGCTTAGCCCTACCCTGTTGCGATGCACCCGCCCCAGACCCTGCTGCTCAATACCACTGCCATCGAACTGTGGCCGGCAAACCTGCTGCGCGCGCGCAGCAACGCGGATGCGCGCCTGCTGGCACAGGCCGATTGGGTGCTGCGGCGCAAGCGTGACGGACGCTATCTGGCCGCGCATCTGCCGCAGGGCATGATGCCGTTGATCCCGCGGCTGGCACGCGAGCCGGGTCTGGACGACGCGCTGGACCGCCTGCAAGCCACCGCTGCGCGCGCACGACAGGCACGGGGCGCAGTGCTGGCCATCGACGGCTTACAGAGCCGCCTGACCCAACTCGGGCTGGACGCAGACGACTATGTGCAGCGAACCGGCCTGCAGCTGACCGCCGAGCCGGCGACCTTGCACTTTGCCGGGCACGATCGCTTCGATCGGCCGCTATGGCTCAGCGCCGGCGCCGCGCGTGCGTGGCGCTTCATGCGCGCCGCCGCATTGCACGCGGACATCGTGCTGGATGCCATCTCCGGCTACCGCAGCCACGATTATCAACTGGGCATCTTCGAGCGCAAGTTCGGGCGCGGGCTCACACTTGAACAGATCCTGGCAGTCAATGCCGCCCCCGGTTTCAGCGAACACCACAGTGGCGACGCACTGGATATCGGCACCCCGGGCGAACCGCCGGCAGAAGAATCGTTTGAGGCCACGGCTGCGTTTGCCTGGCTGAGCAGCCACGCACCGCGTTTTGGCTATCGCTTGAGCTACCCACGCAACAACCTGCACGGCATCGTCTACGAGCCGTGGCATTGGCGCTGGCATGCAGGCTGATGCGTGCGAAGGTCGCGCCCAGGTCCCGTGCGCGATCACTCCTGCGAGCGCGGTGTCGGCACCTTGGCGGCCACGCTGAAGTCGGCGATCTTCCACAGATAGAACGCGGCATAGCTGCGGTACGGGCCCCAGCGTTCGCCGCGGATGGCCAGTTCCTTTGGCGTCGGCATCTGCTCCTGCCTGTCCACGCGCTGGGCGCCCTTGCGCACGCCAAGGTCGTCGACGGGCAGCAGGTCCGGGCGACCCAGCCGGAACATCAGCATCATTTCCACCGTCCAGCGGCCGATGCCACGCACCGGCACCAGGGCCTGGACAATCGCTTCCTCGTCCATGAAGGCGAGCTTGCGCAGGGAAGGAATCTCGCCATCGCGCTCACGGCGCGCCAGATCGCGCAAGGCCAGCGACTTGTTGCCGGAGACACCGCACGCACGCAGTGCCGCATCGTCGATGCGACCAAGCGTGTCTGCATGCAGGCGCGACGCACCGATGGCCACTTCCACCCGTGCCACGATCGTCGACGCGGCCTTGCCGCTGAGCTGCTGAAACAGGATTGCGCGCGCCAACGCATCCACCGGGTCGAACGGCTTGCGCCAACCCGGCTGCGCGGCAATCGGGCCGATGCGCTTCATCCATGCACCCAGCGCGCGATCGCGCCGGGTCAGGTGCGCGAATGCGGCCTCCACATCGAATCCGCGGGCGTGGCGCGGCATGCTCAGCGCCTCAACGCGCCGATCGCCAGCACCACCCAGCCCAGCATCAGGCTGACCCCGCCAATCGGCGCCAGGCTGGTCGGCCAGTGCAACACCGCGCCACCGGCCAGGCTGCCGGCAAACAGCAGCGTGCCGAGCAACAGCAGATACAGGCCGATCCGGCCAAGCGCACGCGTCTCGGTGGCGCCGAGCACCGCCAGCACGGCACCGTGGCCGAAGGCATACAGCGCTGCCAGTTGCAGCCGCGATTGCACCAGCGCATCGGTCACGCCATGCGAGGCATAGGCCGACAGGCCCACCGCGATGGCGGCCAGCAAGGCGCCGCAACACGCCAGCAGTGAAGGATGTTTCTTGCGACGTTCGAGCAGGGACATGAAGGCGGTTCCATTGCAGCGCCGTGGCGCAAAAAAAAACGCGCCGCAGGACTGCGGCGCGTTTTGGTCTGGATCAGGTCATCGTGGCGAAACGATTACTTGATGGCCCAGTAGACGTCGTAGGTACCGTCCTGCGTAAACGACTTGTCCACGCCGCCCTTCCACGACTCGTACGGACGCTCGGTCACGTCGTTGCCGTTGGTGGCAGCCCAGGCACGCAGGGAGCTACGCACTGCGTCCAGGCCGGCCATGTGGCCTGCATAGGTCGCAAATGCGGAACGGTGCGCCTTGGTGCGCTCGTACTTGACCGGCGCTTCCGACGGGATGTTGACCTTCAACTCCTCGCCCGTGGCAGCAACCGGCGTTGCATCCACAGGTGCGGCAGCCGCGGCGTCATCCTTCTTGGCATCAGCCTTGGCGGTGTCGGCCTTGGGGTCGGTCTTCGGCGCGCCACCGGCACGCTTGCGGACCGGCTGCACCACGTCGAAGGCGTACTTGTCGGAGGCAAAGTCGGTGGTCACGATGCGGACCGGACCAGCAGCCTCGAGGCCGTTGGCGTCCATCACGCGCTTGATCCACTCCTGGTTGTCCTTGATCGACTTCTTGATCGTCTCGTTGTCACGATCGATGTTGCCTGCGTTGACGACCAACAGGTCCTCGGCCGGCACATCGACGATCTTGAGATCGCTCAACACCGGCTTGCCGTCGAGCTGGGCGCGGTAGTCGAAATTCGGCACGGTGGCCAGTGCGGTCGCCAGACGCGACAGACCCAGCTTCAGGTCGTCGCCCACGTGGCGGCTGACATACAGGCCGGCATAACGACCGAACAGGTTCCAGCCGTACTTGACGCTGTAGTCCTGGGTGATCTTGACGTTCTTGTTGTTCTTGCCAGTCGGCGCAAGGGTGAAGTTGGTGACTTTGTCGTAGCCCTTGGTGGGATCGTCGATCGAAATCTCAACACGCTCGTTCTTGACGCTGTTGGTGATCTCCCAGCTGCCGTCGCCGATGTAGCCTTCGGTGGAGCTGTATTCGACGCGTGCACCCTTGCCCTCTTCCGGGCCGACCAGCTTCAGCTGGATCTTCGGGTCACGCAGCACAAGCGGGTTCCAATCCTTGAAACGACGGAAGCTGTTCACGGTGTCGTAAACAATCGTCATCCTGCGGTTGGTCTCAACACTCTCGGACATCTGCCGCTCCGAGGGCAACACCAAGCCCACCACGACAAACAAGCCAGCCACGATCCCCAAGGCGATCAGGAACTCGATAATACGGGTCATTCAGGAGGTCTCCGGGGCCGATCCCACGGCCGGGTTGAGTGAAGCGAAGCCGCCATCCTAGCAGGCTTCGAGAAAGATGTTCAGTTGTGCGACGGGTAGCGCGGTCTTGCGGTGTCATCCACCGCGCAACCGCGCGGTCCATGACTGCGCAACCCCAACCTGCACAAGGGTTTGGGCAGAGTGCGCGCAGCTATCATGCACATCGCGCGATGCCTGTGTGTGATGCGATGGCTACCGGCGCCGTTTTCGGCCTCCGGCAGCGCGCTGGATCCGGTCCGGAAACGACCAGACCACCCCGCCGCGCCCGCTGGCGCACGCGCGGCGGAGCGCACGCACCGCCGCAGGCCGGAAGCAGCGTCACCTGCGCTGCCGATCAGACCAATTGCAGTTCGAAGGCCTTCAGCACCGCGCGGGTGCGGTCACGCACGCCGAGCTTGGACAGGATGTTGGAGACGTGGTTCTTGATGGTGCCCTCGGCCACGCCCAGCGAGTTGGCGATCTCCTTGTTGGAAAAGCCGCTGGCCATCAGCCGCAGGATCTCGGTCTCGCGGTCGGTCAGCGGATCAGGCCGGTCCAGGCTGACGAACTCGTTGCGCATGTGCTCCAGGCCCGACAGCAGGCGCTGGGTCACCGCCGGCTGCACCAGCGAGCCGCCGTCGGCCACGGTGCGGATCGCGCCGACCAGCTGCTCCAGCGAGACGTCCTTGAGCAGATAGCCCTTGGCGCCGGCCTTGAGTCCGGCCAGCACCAGCTGGTCGTCGTCGAAGGTGGTCAGAATGATGGTCGGCGGCAGCGTGCCGTTGCGCGAGAGCATCTGCAGCGCTTCCAGGCCGGACATCACCGGCATGCGCATGTCCATCAGCACCACGTCGGGCTGGATCTGCGGGATCTGCTCCACCGCCTGCTTGCCGTCGGAGGCCTCGGCCACCACTTCGATGCCGTTGTCCAGCGCCAGCAGCGAGCGGATGCCCTGGCGTACCAGGGTTTGGTCGTCGACCAGGCACACACGGATCATCAAAACACTCCTTGAGTAACGGCCGCAGGCATCAGTGCCGGCGCGCCTGGAACGGAGATGCGCAGGCCGAAGCCGTCACCCCGCCGGGTTTGGATCTCCAACTGGCCACCATACTGGTTCAGCCGTTCGCGCATGCCGCGCAGCCCGTTACCGGGCGCCACCGTCTCGGCGCCGTGGCCGTCGTCGCGCGCGTCGATCAGCACGCTGTCTCCGTCCCGGCGCACCTGGATCCACAGGTTGCGCGCACCGGCGTGGCGCACCGCATTGGTGATGATTTCCTGGGTACAGCGCAGCAGCACATGCGCGCGCTCGGGGTCGTCCAGGGTCAGCGGCTGGGCGATGTCCAGATGGATGTCCAGCGAGGGCACCTGGGTCACCAGCGGGCGCAGGGCCGCTTCCAGGTCGATCGCGCCGCTGTCGCGCAGCTGGCTGACCGCTTCGCGCACATCGGTGAGCAACAGCTTGGCCAGCGTATGCGCCTGGCGCACATGCTCCTGGGCCTGGCCGTCGGTGATGTGGCCGGCCACTTCCAGGTTCAGGCTCAGCGCGGTGAGGTGGTGGCCGAGCAGGTCGTGCAGTTCGCGCGAGATGCGGGTGCGCTCGTTGACGCGGGCGCTTTCGGCCAGCAGCGCGCGGGTGGCGCGCAATTCGGCATTGAGCCGGCGCTGTTCTTCGCGGGCATCGGTCTGCTGGCGCGCGACCAGGCTGGTCACGAAAATGAACATCGAGAAGCCGCCGTACAGCAACGACTGCATCAGCGCGGCGAACAGGGTGAAGTCCGGGCGCAGGTAATAGAACACCGGCAGCACCGCCAGCTGGCTGAGTACCAGCCAGGCCACGCCGATGCGCAGCGGCAGCAACCAGGGGATCACCCCGGCCGCCACCATCATCAGGATGCTGCCCAGCCCGGTTCCGCTCAGATAGCTCACCGCCAGCGCGAAGATGGTCAGCAGCAGCAGGATCAGCCGGTCGTACCAATGGGCGTGGCCGCCGCTGCTCAGGCCGCGGGTCAGCCAGAAGTAGCTGGCGCCGAAACCGACGAAGAACGCCGACATCAGCAGGCCCTCGGCCACGCTGCGGTGGTCGCCCTCCTCGGCGGCCGGCCAGTAGGTGTACACCAACGGCATGGCGATCATCGCCCAGGTGAACAGGCCGGCGAAGCGCAGGACGCGCGTATGACTGAGGTATCCCAACATGCAGGCATCTTAGGCGCTCGCCGGGTGGCTGCCCTCTTGCCGGAAGTCATGCATGTGCTTGCACGGACGGACGGTCCCGGCAGCAAGACCTCCCGGCGTCGGCGTGGTGCGGCCGCCTCGTACGCACAGGGCCGGCACACGGCGGGTCGCCGCTTCAGGCCACGCATGCAATAATCCGACGCAGATCCGATTTCGGGTCGAGAGCGTTACCCCACGGAGTCCCAATGTCGATCGTTATCCGCGACGTGCGCGAGCACGAGCTCGATTCCGTCCTGGCCCTGAACAACAATGCCGGACTGGCAATCCTGCCGCTGGATTCAACCAAGCTGCAACGTTTCTACGAGCAGGCCGAATATTTCCGCGTCGCCGAGCGCGACGGCAACCTTGCCGGGTTCCTGGTCGGGTTCGGCAGCGGCAGTGCGCATGACAGCAGCAATTTCGCCTGGTTCCGGGACCGTCACCCGGAATTCTTCTATATCGACCGCATCGTGGTCGCCAGCCGCCGTCGCGGCGGCGGTGTCGGGCGTGCGTTCTATGCCGATGTGCAGAGCTATACCGAGTTGCGCTACCCGCAACTGGCCTGCGAAGTGTTCCTGGACCATGGCGCCGATGCGGCGTTGCTGTTCCATGGCAGCTTCGGCTTTCGCGAGGTCGGCCAGAACACCATGGCCGATGTCGAGGTGCGCGCCAGCATGCTGATGAAAGACATGTGCAGCTATCCGTGGGTCAAGGAGACCTATGCCGGCAAGTTGCCGGACCATCTGCCGTGGGTCGGCCGGCCGCGGCATGCCGCCACCGACAACCCGTCGACGGGGAGCTGAGGCGTGGCAAGCGTGAATGTGGATTTCGAACAGGCCGGCGAACTGAAGATCGGCCAGGTGGGCATCGCCAACCTGCGCGTGCGCACGCTGGACGTCCCGCGCCTGGTGCGCGAGATGCGCGAACGCGTGACCCGCGCGCCGAAGTTGTTCGGACGTGCGGCGGTGATCCTGGATTTCGGCGGGCTGTCGCAGTTGCCGGACCTGGACACGGCCAAGGCGCTGCTGGACGGTCTGCGCGATGCCGGCGTATTGCCGGTGGCACTGGCCTACGGCACCAGCGAGATCGACCTGCTCTCGCAGCAGCTCGGCGTGCCGCTGCTGGCCAAGTTCCGGGCGCAATACGAGCCGACCGCGGTGAGCCCACCGCCGCCCCCGCCTCCCCCGCCGCGTGCCGAACCCGCAGCGCCTGCCGCGCGGCCGGCACCTGGACGCATGCAACGCAACGCGGTGCGCTCGGGCCAGCAGCTGTATGCGGAGAACTGCGACCTGACTGTCCTCAGTACGGTCGGTGCCGGAGCAGAGGTCATCGCCGACGGCAGCATCCATATCTACGGTACCCTGCGTGGCCGCGCGTTGGCCGGCGCCCAGGGCAACCCTGACGCGCGCATCTTCTGCCGCGACTTCCACGCCGAACTGGTTGCCATCGCTGGCCACTACAAGGTGCTGGACGATGTTCCCATGGACCTGCGTGGCAAGGCCGTCCAGGTCTGGCTGGAGCAGGATCAGATCAAGATCGCTGCGCTGGATTGACGCAGCCCAACCACAGAAATATTTCGGAGAAATCCTTTGGCTGAAATCATCGTAGTCACCTCCGGCAAGGGCGGCGTCGGCAAGACCACCACCAGCGCGAGCCTGGCCTGCGGGCTGGCACGGCGCGGCAAGAAGGTCGCCGTCATCGACTTCGACGTCGGTCTGCGCAACCTGGACCTGATCATGGGCTGCGAGCGGCGCGTGGTGTACGACTTCGTCAACGTCGTGCATGGCGAAGCCACGCTCAAGCAGTCGCTGATCAAGGACAAGCGCTTCGACAACCTGTACGTGCTGGCTGCCTCGCAGACCCGCGACAAGGACGCGCTGACCCAGGAAGGCGTGGAGAAGGTGCTCAAGGACCTGGCCGCCGACGGCTTCGACTACATCGTCTGCGATTCGCCGGCCGGTATCGAGAAGGGCGCATTCCTGGCGATGTACTTCGCCGACCGCGCGGTGGTGGTGGTCAATCCGGAAGTCTCCTCGGTCCGCGACTCGGACCGCATCATCGGCCTGCTCGATTCCAAGACCCGCAAGGCCGAGCAAGGCCAGACCGTGCCGGCCTTCCTGCTGCTGACCCGCTACAGCCCGGGCCGCGTGGAAGGCGGCGAGATGCTCAGCATCACCGACGTGGAAGAAGTGCTCGGCCTGAAGGCCATCGGCGTGATCCCTGAATCCGGCGACGTGCTCAATGCCTCCAACAAGGGCGAGCCGGTGATCCTGGATGCCGAGTCCCCGGCCGGCCAGGCCTACGACGACGCGGTCGCCCGCATCATGGGCGAAGAGCGCCCGATGCGATTCACATCCGTGGAGAAGAAAGGCTTCTTCAGCAAGCTGTTCGGAGGGTAAGCATGGGCCTGCTCGATTTTCTCAAGAGCAAGAAGAACACCGCCGAGACGGCCAAGAACCGCCTGCAGATCATCATTGCGCAGGAGCGCAACCACCGCGGCGGTCCGGACTACCTGCCGCTGCTGCAGCGTGAATTGCTGGAAGTGATCAAGAAGTACGTCAACATCGACGCCGATGCGGTGCGGGTGGACCTGGTCAAGGATGGCGAGCATGACGTGCTCGATATTTCCGTCGCCTTGCCCGAAGACGGCGACAAGTAAGCGATACCTGCAGCACCGTGCCTGCACGGTGCTGCGGTGACGGCCCGAACCGACCGCGAGCCTTTGCGTGTGACCATCGATTCTTCCTCCAGCGCCGAGCCAGCCAGCGTGTTGTGCGTGGGCGATATCGGCCTGGATGCACCCACTGCCCTGCTCTCAGGTTATGGTTTGCGCCTGCATCGGGTGGACGCCGGCGCGCCGATCCCTGGCAGTTTCTGGGGCGAACCGGAGGCCGGCATCATCGGCTGCGATGTCTATGTGCGCGACGACACGCCGGTGCATTCGCTATTGCACGAGGCCGGGCACCTGATCGTCCTGCCGGCCGACAAACGCGCGGCCGTGCATACCGACGCGACCGATTCGGTGGATGAAGAAGACGCCACCTGTTACCTGCAGATCCTGCTGGCCGAGCAATTGCCGGGCGTCGGCAGCGCGCGCCTGATGGCCGACATGGACACCTGGGGCTACACCTACCGGCTCGGATCCACGCGCGCCTGGTTCGAGCAGGACGCGGACAATGCGCGCAGCTGGCTGCTCGCGCGCAACCTGTTGCCGCAATAACGCCGGATCGCCGCTACCTGATCGTCAGGCCGTGGCGTACCTGCAGGCCGGCATGCACAGGCTGCCAGCATGCAGCCCCCGAATCGAGCCAGTGGCCACGCACTGCAGTGCCACTTCACTGCGTGGCACAAGCAGGCTGCAGACGACGGGGTCGTCAGCATCCGCATAGACCATGCCGAATGCTCGCGTGTAAAACATGCCGGCTGCCGTCTCCGTGCAGGTCGCGCGCATCGCCAGGCGCGGCGTTTCGTAGGACTGCAGGTCACGCCGCGCAGCATCACGACGGCGCAGACATCTCCTCAACGCCACGCCGCGTAGGCTGCAGCGCATGCATAGCCTGTTTCTCAACACGGTGCTGCTGGGCGGCACCGCAGCCGATAAATTGTCGGCCGCGCAGGCGGCCGGCTTCGATGCGATCGAATTGTGGGAACAGGACCTGCAGCAGTTGGCGCGATCGCCAGCGCAGGTGCGCGGCGCCCTCCACCAGCTCGGGCTTGGACTGACCGACTACCAGGTGCTGCGCGATGTGGACGGTGCCGCTGACGCGCAACGCGACCGTTGCCGCGCGCACGCGCTGCAGATGCTGGAAACCGCCGCCGCGTTGGGCGCGGGTGTGGTGCAGGCACCGGCCAACACGCGTACCGACGTCGTGCCTGCACGGATCGTCGAGGATCTGCGCTGGCTGGGCCGTGCCGCGGCGGAGCACGGCCTGCGCATCGCCTACGAACCGATGGCGTGGAGCACGGTCAATCACACCCTGCCTGCCGCGTGGGCAAGCGTGCGTGCCAGCGGCGCGGACAACATCGATCTGGTGGTGGATGCCTACCACCTGTTCGCGCCAGGCCGTGGGCTGGACGACCTGGACGCCATCCCGGCCACGCGCATCGCCAATGTGCAGTTATGCGATGTGGCGCAGCCGGTGGCGCCAGGTGCGCTGGCCGCGGTGGCGCGGCATGCGCGGCTGCTGCCGGGCGAAGGCTGCTTTCCGCTGTCGGCGCTGTTGCGGCGCCTGGCCGGCATGGGCTACACAGGGCCGATCGGCATCGAGGTCTTCAACGATGTCCGCAAGGCTGCCGCTGCTCCGGCCACCGCGGCGGCGGCGATGGCCGCACTGCGCAGCTGCCTTGAGCGTGCCGGCGATTAGTTGCGCTGCGCGCCGCTGAGATCCAGCGTCACCACCGTGCCCTGCCCCGCGCTGGAATCCAGGTGCAGATGCCAGCCCAGATGCTCGCAGAGCCGTCCGATCAGCTCCAGCCCGATGCCGTTGCCCTGGCGTGCGTTGTCGCGCGCCAGGCGCGCGTAAATCGCGCTGATCTCCTCCGGCGTCATGCCGTGGCCCGGGTCGGCAATGCGCACTACCCCTGGTGCCGATAGCGAAACGCGGATGATGCCGCGGTCGCTGTTTTCGATCGCGTTGCGCAACAGATTGCCGATGGCGGTCTGCACGATCGCCACCGGTGCGGTGAGGCTGCATGGCGGAAGCGGGTCGGTGACGACCTGCAGATCCTTGTCGGCGAGCAGATGCGCGTGGTCGGCGACGATCTCCGGCAGCAACAGATCCAGGCGCAGCGTATCGCTGCTGCGCGTCAGCCGGCCGGGGTCCTTGGCCAGCACCAGCAACAAGGTGATCAACTGCTCTACCGCGGCGCTGGTCTGCGCGATGCGCTCCAGTTGATGACGCACCGCCGACGGGGTGCCGGGTTGTTCCAGTGCCAGTTCGGCAGCGTTGCCGATCACCGCCAGCGGGGTGCGCAACTCGTGGCTGGCACTGTCGATGAAGGCGCGTTCGCGTTCGACGAACTGGCCGTTGCGATCGAGATAATCGTTGAGCGCATCGGCAATCACGTACAGCTCGGCGCTGCCCTGCGGGCCAACAGCAATGCGTTGTGCACGCCGCTCCGGACGCAGCGCACCGATGTCGCGCGCCAGCTCCACCAGCGGGCGCACCAGCCGCGCCATCGCATACGTGCCCATCAACAAGGTGATGCCGATCAACGCGACACCGGCGGCCAGCATCCAGCGGGTGATGAACTGCTCCAGCGCTTCGAAGTCGGTGATATCCAGCACCAGCGCCAGGCGCCCGGCATGCGGGGTGTCGCGCACCATCACCGCGCTCTGGCGGCCGGCGATCTCCAGCTCGTCGTGCAGGCCGGGATGCAGCGTGCGCAGGACCGGCGGCACCGTCGCGCTGCCGTCGACGCGATACAACCGCAGGGTGTCCGAGTCCTGCCAGCGGTAATCCGGATTCTGCGCACTGCGGTCCAGGATGCTGTCCAGTTCCGAATTCAACAACGAGCGCCACACGCCGTGTTCCGCGCGCTCGTGCAGATACTGCGCGGTGCCGAACACCGCCAGCACCATCAGCAGCGTGTAGCCGAACAACCACACCAGCACGCGACGGCCCAACGGGCGCTGCCTAAGCATCGCTGCACTCGCCCGTGGACTGATCGCCGGCGCCTTCCAATGGCGCCAGGCGATAGCCCAGCCGCGGCAGCGTATGGATCAGTTTCTGCGCGAATGGGCCATCCACGCTGCGGCGCAACTCGTAAATATGCGAGCGCAGCATGTCGCCATCGGGCGGATCGTCGCCCCAGAGCGATTGCTCAAGACGCTGCCGGGTGACGGCGGCGGGGCTGGCCTGCATCAGCACTTCCAGCAACTTGCGGCAGGCCGGATACAGGTGCAGCACCTGGCCGGCGCGGGTGGCTTCCAGGGTGGACAGGTCCAGGCGCAGATCGGCCACCTGCAGCAACTTGCCGCGTCGGCGCCCATGCGCACGCGCCAGCAGGGCCTCGATGCGAACCTCCAGTTCCGGCAGCGCGAACGGCTTGGTCAGGTAGTCGTCGGCACCGGCGCGGAAGCCGGCGATCTTGTCGGGCAACTCGTCGCGGGCGGTGAGCATGATCACCGGCAATTCGGACTGGTGCTGCTCGCGCAGGCGGCGCAGTACTTCCGGGCCGTCCATGCGCGGCATCATCCAGTCCAGCACCAGCACATCGTAGTGCTGGGTGGTGGCCAGGTGCAGGCCGGTGACGCCATCGGGCGCGGCGTCCAGGGTGTGCCCGCGCGCTTCGAAATAGTCGAACAGGTTGGCAACCATGTTGCGGTTGTCTTCGATGACCAGCAGCCGCATGAGCGCGTTTCCAGGGCGGCCCGGTAGGGACGATGTGCGCATCCTAACCGAGCCTGGCCGAACACGGCCGCCCTGGAGGGTTCCGACAAAATTCCGACCTGCCAGCCGGATAGTGTGGCGCCCCACCGCTCGGGGCGTGCGCGTGTCGCCTGCCATCTCCGCCGCCACTTCCCGCCAGCGCGCACTGCTTGCCGCCGTGGTGCTGATCGTCGTCAGCCTGCTGGCCGGCCTGGGCCTGCGCCAGCCCAACCCACCGGATGAGCCGCGCTTTGTGCTGGCCGCACGCAGCATGGTCGAGACCGGCCAGTGGTTGCTGCCGCATCGCGGCCGCGACCTGTATGCCGAAAAGCCGCCGGTGTTCATGTGGTTGCAGGCGGCCAGCTACGAGTTGGTGCCGCACTGGACCGTCGCCTTCCTGCTGCCTTCGCTGCTGGCTGCGCTCGCCACCTTGTGGCTGACCTGGGACATCGCGCGGCGCCTATGGGACCGGCGCGTGGCGCGTCATGCGGTGCTGGCGTTGTTTGCGGTGCTGCAGTTCGGCCTGATGGCCAAGCGTGCGCAGATCGACATGGTGCTGGTCGCGCTGACCACGCTGTCGTTGTGGGGAATGCTGCGGCATCTGCTACGCGGGCCGGACTGGCGCGCATGGACGCTGGGGGTGTTCGCAGCCGGCGTGGGCACGGTCACCAAGGGCGTGGGCTTTCTGCCATTGCTGCTGTTGCTGCCGTGGATGGCGCTGCCGCGCAGGCACTGGAGCGTGCTGCCGGCACGCGCACAGGCCGGGCGTAGCTGGTTGCTGGTGCTGCCGGCGTTTCTGGCCGGCACTGCGGTATGGCTTGGTCCGCTCGGCATCGCGTTGTGGCAGAGCAACGACCCGGCGCTGCACGCCTACGCGCACGAGTTGTTGTTCAAGCAGACCGGCACCCGCTACGCGCACGCCTGGCATCACCTCAAACCGGCCTGGTACTACCTGCAGGTGATCGCCACGCTGTGGTTGCCGGGCTGCCTGGTGTTGCCATGGTTGCTGCCGGCGTGGTGGCGACGGCTGCGGCGCGGCGACCCGCGCTATCTGTTGCTGCTTGCCTGGAGCCTGCTGGTGCTGGTGTTTTTCAGTGCCAGCCCGGGCAAGCGCGAGGTCTACATCTTTCCGATGCTGCCGGCCCTGTGCATCGCCGCCGCACCGCTGCTGGCCGGGCTGCTGCGCAAGCGTGGCGTCCGCGTGTTGCTGACCGGCTACCTGCTGCTGCTTGCGCTGGCCGCTCTTGCATTGGGCAGCGGTATCGCACTGCATCTGCACTGGGCGGAAAACACTGCATTGAAGCGTGGCATGGCGTTGGCCTCGCTGCAGTCGGTCGGTGTGTGGTTGATCGGCCTGGGCGTGGTCGGCCTGGCGGCACTTGCCTGGTCGCGCGGCAAGCGCACCGGCGCCGCGGTGGTGGTGGTGACCGCCGCGCTATGGATCGTCTATGGCCTGGGCTTGATGCCTGCACTGGATCCCTACAGCTCTGCTGCGCGGGTGATGCAGCGCGTGGGGCAGCACATCGGCCTGGATGCCGAGCTGGGCATGCTGGCCTGGCGCGAACAGAACATGCTGCAGGCGGACCGGGCGGTAACCGACTTCGGCTTCAAGGCAAGCTGGCAGCAGCAATGGGCCAAGGCAGGCCCCTGGCTTGCACACGCCCCCGAGCGTCGTTGGTTGTTCGTCCTCAAGCAGGCAGTACCGGCCTGCATCGATCCGGCGCAACGTTTCGATGTTGGCGAATCCAATCGCAATCAATGGCAGTTACTGCCGGGCACGGCATGGCATGCCGGCTGCGTTGCCGCCGATACCGACACCGATACCGATACCGATCCTGGTGCCGGCGACAGCGAGACAGACTGAACGCCGGATAGCGTGTTAACAGCCGAGCAACCTCGGTCCGACCGCTTTCCGACATGCCGCTTTCGAAGATGCCGGGCATAGACCACCGGCCGATGCTTCGATGACCACGTTTCCCGTATACGCACCTGCCCTGACGCGCACAGCCACTGCTGCGCAAACCCGCTTCCTGGTTCGGCATCTGTGGCTACCGCTGGCCGGCGTGCTGGTGCTCAGCGCGTTGTTGATGAGTGCCGGTGGCGACCAGTGGATTGCCGATGCGCTGTATCGGCTGGAAGGCGGGCATTGGCTGCTCAAGGACCACTGGTTCACCAGCGGCGTGATTCACCGCGTCGGCAAATGGCTGAGCACCGCAGCCGCTGTCAGCGTGCTGGTGCTGGCGCTGGTCGCCTGGTGCCGGCCACGCCTGCGTGTGCTGCGCTGGCCGCTGACCTATCTGGCTACATCGATCGCACTGTCGACTTCGCTGGTGTCCTTGCTCAAGTCGTGGACGGCGATGGATTGCCCCTGGGATTTGAGCCGTTATGGCGGCACCCAGCCGATGATCGGGCTGTTCGAATCGCGCCATGGCATTGCCGCGTCCGGTTGTTTTCCCGCAGGTCACGCCAGTGCCGGTTATGCGTGGGTGGCGTTGTATTTCTGTGCGCTGGCACTGCGTCCTGCATGGCGTGTTCCTGCATTGTGGCTGGGCATCGCGGCAGGGCTGTTGTTCGGGATTGCGCAGCAACTGCGCGGCGCGCATTTCCTGTCGCACGACCTGTGGTCGCTGGCGGTGTGTTGGGGAACCGCACTTGCACTGTACTGGGGGATGCTGGCTCGACCGCATCGCGCCAATGAAGTGGTGTTGCAATCGGGGGATGCAGCATGAGCACCTATCTACCGCAATCGCGTGGGCGCAAGCGCCTGCGCGCACTGACCTGGACAACGCGCCCCACGGTTTCGACCGAGACGCTGGTGCTGCTGTCGAGCGTGTTCTTTGCACTGGTATGCAATCAGCTGTTCTGGCATACGGCCATGGCCACGCATCCGGGCAGCCTCGGGTTTGCCATCTCGTTGATGGCGCTGCTGGTGGCCGTGCATGCGTTATTGCTGGGTCTGCTGGTCTGGCGTTGGAACGCCAAGCCACTGCTGACGCTGCTGCTGTTCACCACAGCGCTGGCTGCGCACTACATGGACAGCTACAACGTCTATCTGGATGCGGACATGCTGCGCAACGTGCTGCATACCGACCATAAGGAATCGCGCGAGCTGCTCACGCCCGGCTTGATCCTGCCGCTGCTGTGCTACTTCCTGATTCCGACCACGCTGTTGTGGCGCATTCGCCTGCACGCGCGCAGCATCGGCAGATCGCTGGCAACCCGCGCCGGCTTTCTGCTGGTGGTGGCAGTGGTTGGCGCGGCCGGCGCGATGCTGTCCTCGCAAGACGTCTCCGCGTTGATGCGCAATCACCGCGAGGTGCGTTACCTGGCCACGCCGATCAATTACATCGTGGCGCTGCGGCAGAACCTCAAGTCCGATTCGCCAATCAAGCACGCGCCCAGGCAACCGGTCGAGCACGATGCCATGGCCACGCCACGCGCACCGGGAAGCCGTCCGCGCCTGCTGCTGGTGGTACTAGGCGAAACCGCGCGTGCGCAGAACTGGGGCCTCAACGGCTATGCGCGCCAGACCACGCCCGAGCTGGCGCAGGCCGGGGTGATCAATTTCCCCGACATGCATTCGTGCGGCACCAGCACCGAGGTCTCGGTGCCGTGCATGTTTTCGCCATTCGGCCGCCGCGATTACAACGAGGACATGATCCGCAGCCACCAGTCGCTGCTGCATGTGCTCGAACACGCCGGCATTTCCACGCTGTGGCGCGATAACCAATCCGGCTGCAAGGGCGTCTGCGACGGACTGGAGATCCAGAAGCTGGACGATGCCACCACGCCAGGGCTGTGCGCCGACGGCCGTTGCATGGACGAGATCCTGCTGAGCGATCTGGCTGCACAAGTGCGGGCAAAGCCCGGCGACCGCGTGGTGGTACTGCATCAACTCGGCAGCCACGGACCGAGTTATTTCGAGCGCTACCCGGCACGGTTCGAGCGCTTCAAGCCGGTGTGCAAGACCGCCGACCTGGGCAGTTGCAGCCGCCAGGACATCGTCAACGCCTACGATAATTCCATCGCCTACACCGATCACTTCCTCAACCAGGCCATCCACGCACTGCGCGGGTTGCAGGATTACGACACCGCGATGATCTACCTCTCCGATCACGGCGAATCGCTGGGCGAAAAAGGCCTCTACCTGCACGGTGTGCCGTACGCGATCGCGCCCAAGGAGCAGACTCATGTCCCAATGGTGATGTGGTTCTCGCCGGAGTTCGCACGCGACCGCGGCCTGGGCGAAACCTGCCTGCGCCACCGTGCCGGCCAATACACCGACCAGGACGCGCTGTTCCCATCGGTGCTCGGGCTGATGCAGGTCAAGACCAGCGCCTATGCACGCGAGCGCGATCTGTTTGCGCAATGCACGGGATAAACGCGACTGGGTAATCCGAACTTGGTTATCGAGTGCGCGGCGCCCCTCAGACATGGAGCCAATACGTCATGATCGAACAGGGCGCATCCGGCACTACTCTTCCATGCGCACCGACCATCTCGACGGGTCCTTGCCCGCTCACCGTCGCGGGACCTTACGCGGCATGGATGCCGCGTAAGAGCTTACATGGACGTACTTGCAGCGTGTCCCGCGATGGTGGGCGGGCAAGGGCCCTGCAGCCAAGTCGCAGATCAGCCGCCATACAACTAATCTATCCATGCTATCCAGGCTTAAAGCACGACATCCAAAGCAATCGGGACTTAGAACACTGGCATCGTTTAAGTGCGATCAAATGCTTGAGTCAAAAGCTTAGTCAGTAGAGGGCGCGGCGTCCTCACCGCTCGCGGGACACGCCGTGAACCCGTCCCTGGGGGCTCGGTGGCGGCATCCATGCCGCCACACGGTCCCGCAATCGGCGAGGACACCGCACGAGACGGTGTGCTGATTGTTTTACTGAAAACCATGCACACCGACCATCTCGACTGGCCCTTGCCTGCCCGCCGTCGCGGGACCTTGAGCGGCATGGATGCCGCGCCAGAGCCTACACGGACGTACTTGCGGCGTGTCCTGCGATGGTGGGCGGGCAAGGACCCTGCGGCAAACTCACAGCGTCGAGGGCGCGGTGCCCTCACCGCACCAGACAGTGTGCTGATTGTTTTACTGAAAACCATGCACACCGACCATCTCGACGGGTCCTTGCCCGCTCACCGTCGCGGGACCTTGAGCGGCATGGATGCCGCGCCAGAGCCTACACGGACGTACTTGCGGCGTGTCCTGCGATGGTGGGTGGGCAAGGGCCCTGCAGCAAACCCGCAGTCCGAGGGCGCGGTGCCCTCACCGCACCAGACAGTTGCGTTGTTGAAAACCATGCGCACCGACCATCTCGACGGGTCCTTGCCACACATCGTCGCGGTACCTTCGTCTCCCCTGATCAGCAGATATGCACCTGCAGACGTCCGCGTCGCGTGCGCAGTGACAGTGCTTGCGGTAGATCGCGCTGCGTTCTAGCCTGCGTCGGACTTCACCGCAAGGACCACCCGTGAACCCTCGTTTGTTGTGGCTGGCGCTGGCCGTGGCCGCCGGCACGCTGTCGTTGTCGGCCTGCCGTCGGGATACGGCAGAACCCGCCAGGCCCGCTGCGGCCAAAACCGCGCCGCAGGAAAGCGCCGACCAGTTTGTTGCTCGCATCAGCGCCGAGTACAAGGCCGCGTACCCGGAAGTCACTGCCGCGCAGTGGTTGTCTTCGACCTACATCAATGGCGATTCCCAGTTGCTGGCCGCCAAGGCCAACGAGCGCTCGCTGGCGCAGCTGGACCGCTGGATCGAACAATCCAAGCAGTACGCAGGTACCCCGATGTCGGCCGACAGCGCGCGTGCATTGCAACTGCTGAAACTGATGAGCGCCCTGCCCGCGCCACGCGACCCAGCCAAGCTGGCGGAGCTCACCCGGATCGCCGCCAAGATGGAAGGCGACTACGGCGCGGGCAGTTATTGCGTGGGCGATGGCGAGCAACGCCGCTGCCGCCAGCTCGGCGAGCTGGAGCAGGTGCTGGCCAGCAGCCGCGATTACGCAGAGCAACTGGATGCCTGGCAGGGCTGGCATGGCACCGCAATCCCGATGCGCAAGGACTACCAGCGATTTGTCGAGCTCGCCAACGAGGGCGCGCGCGGACTGGGCTTTGCCGATGTCGGCGTGCTATGGCGCAGCGGCTATGACATGCCGCCGGCGCAACTGGCCAGCGAAACCGACCGTCTCTGGGAGCAGGTCAAACCGCTGTACGCACAACTGCAGTGCTATGCGCGCGGCAAGCTCGATACGCAATACGGCAAGGACAAGGGCGAGCTTGCCGGCGGCATGTTGCCCGCACATCTGATGGGCAATATGTGGCAGCAGGACTGGAGCAATCTGTGGGACCTGCTGCAGCCGTATCCAGGTGCCGGCGATCTGGACATCACCGCCGCGCTGGAAAAACAATACCAGGGCAACCTGAGTGCGGTGCTGGCACGCACCACGGGCACCGAAGGCGGCAGCGGCGCCCGCTTCCAGGCCGAACGTGAAGCGCAACTGCGCACCGCAAAACAGATGACCGAGCGTGCGCAGGACTTCTACACCTCGCTCGGCATGCCCAAGCTTCCCGACACCTATTGGCAACGGTCGCAGTTCATCAAGCCCCTGGACCGCGACGTGGTCTGCCATGCCAGCGCGTGGGACATGAACATGGGCGGCGAGCCAAACCAGAACATCGGCGCGGACGTGCGCACCAAGATGTGCATCAAGCCAACCGAAGAGGATTTCACCACCATCTACCACGAGCTCGGCCACATCTATTACGACCTGGCCTATAACCCGCTGCCGCCGCTGTTCCAGAACGGTGCCAACGATGGCTTCCACGAAGCGATCGGCGACACCATCGTGCTGGCGATGACGCCCAGGTATCTGCAGTCGATCGGCATGGTGGGCGAACAACAGGCCGGCCGCGAGGCGCTGATCAATTCGCAGATGCGCATGGCGCTGAGCAAGGTTGCCTTCCTGCCATTCGGTTTGATGATCGACCGCTGGCGCTGGGGCGTATTCGATGGCTCGATCACCCCCGAGCACTACAACCAGGCCTGGTGGGAGCTGAAAGCCAAATACCAGGGCGTGGCGCCGGTGACCCCGCGCGGCGAGGAGTTCTTCGATGCCGGCGCCAAGTACCACGTGCCGGGCAACACGCCGTACACGCGCTATTTTCTGGCGCATATCCTGCAGTTCCAGTTCTACAAGGGCCTGTGCGAAGCCGCAGGCCATCAAGGCCCGTTGTACGAGTGCAGCTTCTACGGCAACAAGGACGCCGGGCAGAAGTTCTGGTCGATGCTGCAACGTGGCGCCAGCCAACCCTGGCAGACCACGCTGAAGGAACTTACCGGCAACGAGCGCCTGGATGCCGGCCCGATGCTGGAATATTTCGCACCGATGAACGAGTGGTTGAAGCAGCAGAACCAGGGGAAATTGTGCGGCTGGCAGGCGACCGCGCCCGCTGCCGCCGGCAACGCGCCGCCACCTGCCGCGATTCACTGACGCGCCGCTTTCCCTGCGGCATGCGGCGGCCGTCGCCCTGGCCGCCGCATAACATTGATTTGATAAATGCCAAAAACGCCGGCGATATACTGCGCGCCCGCTGCACCGGCGCAGCATGCAGGATGCATCCAATGAACAACGCCTCCACCGGCCCGGACCCGCGCGACGCGGACACCAACAAGCAGCTCATCGACGACGCGAACGACCGCGCGTTCGACCCGACCTACAGCAGCAAGAACAGCGACTATTCGGTGGAACTGGGCAGCAGCACCGTGGAGCTCAACCCCGAAGATCAGTCGGTCAAGTATTCCCATACCAGTGAGCAGGGCAACGGCAGCCAGGCCCGGCCACTGGGCGAGAACAGCCTGCAGACCAGCACCTCGCTGGGCCTGGGCAAGCTCAGCGATGCCGACGCGAAGACCACCACCTTCAATCTGGAGGCCGACGCGCGTACCGGCCAGCAGCAAAGCCTGCAGACCAAGCTCGGCGACGGCAAATTGAACATCGAAGCTGGTGTCAGTGGCGGGCAGCGCATGCGCTACGCACTGACGCTGCCCGGTGCCGACCAGCCTGCAGAGGCTGCCACGCGCGTCAATCCGCTACAGCCGGAGAGCCTTCCGATCGGCGCGCGTGCGGTGATGGACACGCAGACCTACACCCAGCGCGATTCCTCGGCGAGCCTGCAACACCTCAGCATGCAGAGCGAGATCACCGAAGCCAGCGGCCGCAGCTACCTGATCGAGCGTGTGGACGAGCGCCACGTGCGGGTGGTGACCGGACCCAACGCAGCCATCGAGGCGGTGAACGCGGCTGGCCTGAAGGTGGGACCGGCGCAGGCCCTGCTCGGGCGCGCCGACTCCCTGGGCCAGTCGCGGGTGGAGAGTGCGCAGTTCGACCTGGCCGATCCGCGTGCGGTCGCGGCCATGGGCCAGTTCGTGCGCGAGGGCACGCTGGCACCAGGCGTGCCCGGCGTCGACGAACAACAGACGCTGGAGCGCATCAACTTCAGCTCGCAGCAGCGGCTGCAGCTGGAATTGGGCCCGCTCAGCGCCGATGTGGCCGGCAACCGCAACCAGGGCAGCCAGGTGCGCATCAGCACACCGGACCAGGACGGCTACACGGTGGCGCAACAGCTGCAATACGGAGACAACGTGCCGCTGACGATCGTGCGCCAGTACGACGGCAACGACACCGAACGCGTGCAGGACCGCAGCTACCGCTTCGAGATCGATGGCGACGTTGCAACGCCGGGGCTGCTGCAACGCCTGGGCGGGCGCAACGAGGCCAGCGAGGAAAAGGCGATCGCGCAGAATCTCAACAGCGCGCTGAGCGGCGAGATGGCGGGCACCGGTGCGATCGCGCCAGGGCAGAAGACAACGCTGGCCTTCAACGAGGCGCAGATGCAGGCGCTGATGGAGCAGACCCAGGCCAGCGTCGAGGCCAGCAGGATCGGCGGCAGCTCGCTGAGCTCGCTGGTCGGCGACCGCAGCGCCGCGCCGCAGTCACCCGAACGCTTTGCGATCGCGATGGCCCGCAATGTGGGCGGCACGCCGTATCCATTCGTCGAGCGGCTGCAGCGCATCGCCGACGGTGCCGATGGGACATACGACGGCCAGTTGCAGCGCATCGATGCCGAGGTCCTTCCGCGCCAGGCAGCGACGGCGACCGCCGCCTCGGATGCGCGCCATCCGGCCAATCCGGACCATGCGCTGCTGAACCAATGCACCGCAGCGGTGGAGCAGCTGGAGGCCGCGCGTGGCCGCGTGCCCGATGCGGACAGCGAGCGCCTGGCAGCCGGAGCGCTGGTGGCCGCGCGCGAGCATGGGCTGCAGCGCGTGGATCACGTGGTGCTGGGGCGCGACCCGGCACAGGGCTTCGTGGTCCAGGGGGCGCTGGATTCGCCGGCCCACCTGCGCGGACCATTCGATGCGCAGGCCGCGCAGCAGACGCCGGTGGACCACAGTCTGCAGCGCGCGCAGGCGCTGGGCGCCGAGCAGGATCGCAACGCCGCCGCGCAGGAACAGACGCAGCAGCAGGACCTGCAGCGACAGGCACCGGCGCGCTGATCCGGCGCACTGGCTGATCCGCAGCCAGGCGCTGGTGCAGTTCAGCCCGACCACTGCCCATCCACGCGGAATGGGCAGTGGTCGGAATCGGCTTCGCCGACACCGCTGCGTGTATGGCCTCAGTTGGGACGCGCGGGCACCAGCTTCTGCGCGAACTCGATCCGGAACGCCTCGAAATCCCTGCCGTCGGCAGCGGCCTCGGCATGCGCCGCATCCTTGAGCGTGTCCGAGTAGGTCAGCCGTACCGGCGTGCCCTGGCGTTCGTGCAACTCGGCCGCGCGCATGATCAGGGCCAGCACCTGGGCGGCACTGGTGCTCTCGCCGGCGATGCGGCCGTCCATGCCGAGCACCCATTCGCCGTCGCGGCGGACGATGCCGGCCAGGAGCGTGCGCTGCTGGTCGCGCAGTTCGGCATGCGGCTCGATCGGCGAAACCGGCGCGGGATTGGCGGCGGCCTGGTTGCGCAGGCGCTCGGCGGCGCGCTTGCGGGCGTCGCGGCGCAGCTTGGAATCGGTGGACATGCAGGCTCCTGTGAGGTCAGAGATGGTCGGCCGGCTCCAGAGGCACGGCCTCTTCGGCCTGGCGGCGGCGTAGACGGCGGCCGCTGCGGCGCTCCCAGCGCCAGAATAGCCAGCCCAGCAGGAAAAAACCGGTCATGCCGATCGCCAGGTGGCGCGGGTGTTCACTCAGCAGCGGCGACAGCACCCCGGCCACCAGCGTATTGGTCATCAACTGGGTGAAGGCCTGCAGCGAGGACGCCAGGCCGCGCTGGTGCGGGTACATATCCAGCACTGCCAGCGCCAGGATCGGGAAGATCAGCGCCATGCCCACACCGGCCAGGAAGATCGGCAGCACCGCCCATGGCAGGGCGATCTGCGCTGCTGTCATGGTGTAGCCCAGGTTCGCCAGCGCCGCCACGCCGCAGCAGATGAAGCCGATGCGGATCTGCCGCACCGGGTCCATGCTGCCGGCCATGCGCCCGGACAGGAACGAGCCCAGCGTCATGCCGCCGATGGTGGGAATGAACAGCCAGGCGAAGTCGCCTTCGCCCAGGTGCAGGTGGCGCATGATCAGCACCGGCGCCGAGGCGATGTACAGGAAGATGCCGGCGAAGTTGAACGCACCGGCCGCGGCCAGGCGCTGGAAGCGCGGGTTGAAGCCGATCCGCACGTAGTCGTGCAGCAGGCGCTTGAGCTGCAGCGGCGTGCGCGCCTCCACCGGGTGGGTCTCCGGCAGCCAGGTCAGCGTGGCGACCAGCAACACCAGCCCGAACGCCACCAGAAACCAGAAGATCAGCGGCCAGCCGGCACCGCTGAGCAGGATCCAGCCGCCGATGATCGGCGCGATCGCCGGGGCGATGCCGAAGATCATCGACACCTGGCTCATCAGCCGTTGCGCGTCCGGGCCCTGGAACAGGTCGCGGATCACCGCCCGCCCGACGATCATGCCGACCCCGGCCGACAGGCCCTGCAACGCGCGGAACGCCAGCAGGGTGGGCAGATCCTGCGACAGCGCGCAGCCCACCGAGCCGGCGATGAACAGCACCAGCCCGCCCAGGATCACCCGCTTGCGGCCCCAGGCATCGGACAGCGGGCCGTGCGCGATGCTCATCAGCCCGTAGGCGAGCAGATAGACGCTGATGGTCTGCTGGATCGCCACCTCGTCCACCGCCAGGCTGCGGCTGAGCCGCGAGAACGCCGGAAAGATGGTGTCGATGGAAAACGGACCAAACATCGCCAGCCCGGCGAGCAGCAGCGCCATGCGACGGGTGGAAGGCGTGGTGGGGGGCATGCAGGGATCCGAAACGTGGTGCACCGGGGGACGCACGCCGACGCTGGCCTGGGGGGGGCGCGTCGGGATGGGCACAAGGGCGTCGATGATAGGCGCTCGCCGTTGCAAGGTTAAGCAGGCCCGAGTGCATGGGGCGTGCCCCCGCCCTGGCGGACGCGCCCGCCGCTGCGCACGCAGGCTATAATCGGCCGGCAACACGGTGGGAGAAGCGGCACTGCCGCTGCCGAAGGCGCAACAGCCCGTAATCGCTCAGGCCCGATACCATCCGCAGTACAACTCTGGAGAGACCGGCCGATGCCGGCGCCGAAGGGGCACGGAACGCAGGCAGGCCCAGCGCCATGCCGCGCTCTTAAACTCTCAGGCAAAAGGACAGAGGGGCGCGAGGAAGACTGTCGCTGCGACAGGAGGTGATGCGCTGCGCGCGTCACGCCGGTCCGGTGGTTGTCGACCATTCGTCTGCCCCCTGCCCCGGATGCCCGCCATGTCCCAGACCACGTCTTCCTTGCGCGACCTCGAACACCACAGCGCGTTCGTCGAACGCCATATCGGCCCCAACGATGCAGAAATCGCACAGATGCTGGACGTGGTCGGCCACGCCTCGCTGGATGCGATGACCGATGCGATCGTGCCGGGCAACATCAAGTCGCCGGCGGCGCTGGCGCTGCCCGAGGCGATCACCGAAGAAGAGGCGCTGGCCAAGATCCGCGCCATTGCCGGCAAGAACCAGGTGCAGCGCAGCTTCATCGGCCAGGGCTACTACGGCACCCATACGCCGAAGGTGATCCTGCGCAACATCCTGGAAAACCCGGCCTGGTACACCGCCTATACGCCGTACCAGGCGGAGATTTCGCAAGGCCGCATGGAAGCGCTGATCAACTTCCAGACCCTGTGCGCCGACCTCACCGGCATGCAGATCGCCAACGCCTCGCTGCTGGACGAAGCCACCGCCGCGGCCGAAGCGATGACGCTGGCCAAGCGCTCGGCCAAGTCGAAGTCGGAGACCTTCTTCGTGCACGACGCGGTGCATCCGCAGACCCAGGAACTGCTACGCACCCGCGCCGAGCCGCTGGGCATCGTGCTGCGCGTCGGCACGCCGGAGGAAGCGCTGCAGGCCGAGTGCTTCGGCGTGCTGCTGCAGTACCCGGACAGCTTCGGGCATATCGGCGATCACGCCGCGCTGGCCGAGGCAGTGCACGCGCAAGGCGGGCTGGTCGCGGTGGCGACCGATCTGCTGGCGCTGACCCTGATCGCCGCGCCCGGCGAATGGGGCGCGGACATCGTGGTCGGCAATTCGCAGCGCTTCGGCGTGCCGTTCGGTTTCGGCGGCCCGCATGCGGCCTTCATGGCCTGCCGCGATGCCTACAAGCGCTCGATGCCGGGCCGGCTGATCGGCGTGTCGATCGATGCCGCCGGCAACCCGGCCTATCGCCTCACCTTGCAGACGCGCGAACAACATATCCGCCGCGAGAAGGCCACCTCCAACATCTGCACCGCGCAGGTGCTGCTGGCGGTGATGGCCTCGATGTACGCGGTCTACCACGGCCCCGCGGGCCTGACCCGCATCGCGCGGCGTACCCATCGCCTGGCCGCGATCCTGGCCGCCGCCTTGCGCGGCGCCGGCGTCAGTGTGGGCGAGCATTTCTTCGACACCCTGCACGTCAAGGCGATCGATGCCGATGCCATCCACGCCAAGGCCCGCGCCGCCGGCATCAACCTGCGCGCGATCGACAGCGAAGCGGTCGGCATCAGCCTGGACGAAACCAGCACGCGCGCCGACGTGGTCGCACTGGCCGCGTTGTTCGGCGCGCAGGCAGATGTGGACGCGCTCGACGCCGCCACCGCCGACGCGTTGCCGCAGGGCCTGCTGCGCAGCACACCCTTCCTGACCCACCCGGTGTTCAACACCCACCACAGCGAGCACGAACTGCTGCGCTACATGCGCTCGCTGGCCGACAAGGACCTGGCGATGGATCGCACCATGATCCCGCTGGGCAGCTGCACGATGAAGCTCAACGCCACCGCCGAGATGATCCCGGTGACCTGGCCCGAGTTCGGTGCGATCCATCCGCTGGCACCGGCCGAGCAATCGGCCGGTTACGCGCAGCTGATCGATGAGCTGGAAGCGATGCTGGTCGAATGCACCGGCTACGACGCGGTGAGTCTGCAGCCCAACTCCGGTGCCCAGGGCGAGTACGCCGGCCTGCTGGCGATCCGCGCCTATCACCGCTCGCGCGGTGAGGCGCACCGCGATATCTGCCTGATTCCCGAATCCGCGCACGGCACCAACCCGGCCTCGGCGCAGATGTGCGGCATGACCGTGGTCGTGACCAAGTGCGATGCCAACGGCAACGTGGACGTGGACGACATCCGCGCCAAGGCAGAGAAGTACTCCGGGCGCCTGGCCGCGTTGATGATCACCTACCCGTCCACCCACGGCGTGTTTGAAGAGGACGTGGTGGCGATCTGCGAAGCGGTGCATGCGCATGGCGGCCAGGTCTATACCGACGGCGCCAACATGAATGCCCTGGTCGGCGTGGCCAAGCCCGGCAAGTGGGGCTCGGACGTGTCGCATCTGAACCTGCACAAGACCTTCTGCATTCCGCATGGCGGCGGCGGTCCGGGTGTGGGCCCGTGCGCAGTCAAGTCGCACCTGGCGCCGTTTTTACCGCGCACGCTGGGCGGCGAAGGCGACGTCGGCATGGTCAGCGCCGCCAGCTACGGCTCGGCCTCGATCCTGCCGATCAGCTGGATGTACGTGACCATGATGGGCAGCGCCGGCCTGCGCAAGGCAACCCAGGTGGCCCTGCTCAACGCCAACTACATCGCCAAGCGCTTGGCGCCGCACTACAAGACGCTGTACACCGGCCGCAACGGCCTGGTGGCACACGAGTGCATCCTGGACATCCGCCCGCTGGAAAAGACCAGCGGCATCGGCGCCGAGGACATTGCCAAGCGCCTGATCGACTTCGGCTTCCACGCACCGACCTTGAGCTTCCCGGTCGCCGGCACCTTGATGGTGGAACCGACCGAAAGCGAATCGCAGCATGAGCTGGACCGCTTCATCGACGCGATGATCCAGATCCGCGAGGAAATCCGCGCCATCGAAGACGGCCGCCTGGACCGCGACGACAACCCGCTCAAGCACGCCCCGCACACCGCCACGCAGGTGTCGGCCAGCGAGTGGACCCACGCCTACCCGCGCGAACTGGCCGCCTTCCCGCTGCCCAGCCTCAAGCAGCAGAAGTACTGGCCGCCGGTGGCGCGCGTGGACAACGTCTACGGCGACAAGAACGTGATGTGTGCCTGCATCCCGGTGGATGCCTACAAGGACGACGTGGAGGCGTAAGCGCCGCCCTGTCGCGCTGACGTGTGGCATTCAAACCCAGCCCGGGAATTGCCGGGCTGGGTTTTTCGTTTCTGGCGGCAGCAGTCAGTGTCTGGACGCATAGCGCGTTGCTGCCGTAGCCGGGCACGGCTTGGGTTGGGTTGGGTTGGGTTGGGTTGGGTTGGGTTGGGTTGGGTTGGGACCATCAAGCGACGCCAAGGCTCACTGTCGCGGTCACTACGAAAGGTGATTGAACGGCGAAGGCGTCAGTGGCAGGGCGGCTGATCTGCAGCCTGGCTGCAGGTTCTTGCCGCTCACCATCCACGGCGTTCGAAAGCGTGTGTCAGCCGCGCTTGGTCGGGCGGCCTGCGCGTTTTCCTTCCCTACACGTGCACTCGCGATGATGTGTGTCCGGGATAGGACACAACAGACCGTGATCAAGCGCGACAGAGGTTCATTGAAACGCAACCTGGCCAGCCTGCTGCTTGCAGGCCTTGCGTTGACCGCGTGCGCGCCACGCCGCCCTGGCGAGGTGCCGGCGCTGGTGCATGCGGCCGATGCGCAGGCCGAGGTGGTGCAGACCGATGCCGGTGCAGTCCGCGGTGTCGCCGGCGCGCAGGGGCGGGTGTTTTTGGGCGTGCCGTTCGCCGCGCCGCCGGTGGGCGCGTTGCGCTTTCGCGCCCCGCAAGCTGTGCCCGCCTGGAAGGGCGTCCGCGATGCCACCCGGGCCGGGCCGGCCTGTCTGCCGCGGTATCGCTTCGGGCAGAAGCAGATATCGGAGGATTGCCTCACCCTCAACGTCTATGCACCACCCGGCCCGGCGCCGGCGCAACCGCGCGCGGTGATGGTGTGGATCTACGGTGGCGCGCTGGAGCTGGGCAGCAATGTCGACTACGACCTGAGTGCCTTGGCGGCGCGGCAGGACGTCATCGTGGTGGCGCCCAATTACCGGCTCGGGGTGTTCGGTTTCTTCGCGCATCCGGCGCTGCGTAGTGAAGGCGAAGGGGCCTATGCATTGCTCGACCAACAGGCCGCGTTGCGCTGGGTGCAACGCAATATCGCCGCCTTCGGTGGCGATGCCCACAACGTCACCGTGTTCGGTGAATCGGCCGGCGCCTGGAGCATCTGCTATCAACTCGCCTCGCCGGGTGCGGCCGGTCTGTTCCAACGCGCAATCCTGCAGAGCGGCAGCTGCCTGGCCAGCGATTCCAGCGTGCCGCGCGCCGAGGCCGAGCGCGGCGGTGCGCGCATGGCGCAGACGCTTGGCTGCGCGCATGCAAGCGATGTGGGCGCGTGCCTGCGCGCATTGCCTGCCGATACCGTGGCCGATGCGAAATCCCAGCGACGTGGCCTGACCGGCAGCGATGCCTGGGCGCCGATGTCTGGCGGTGACGTCTTGCCGTTGCCGCCCGCCGAGGCGATCGCCAACCTGCACCATGTGCAGGTGCCGGTGCTGATCGGCACCAACCGCAACGAGGGGCGGCTGTTTGCGCAGTTGCTGTCCTACGTCGGCAAGCTCAACCTGCGCAGCGGCTATGAAGCACGCCTGCAGCGCATGCATGCCGACCCGACAGCGATCATTGCGCGCTATGCAGACATTGCCGGGCAATCGCGCTGGGATGCATTCGCCGACATCGTCACCGATGGCGGATTCGCCTGCCCGACGCGTCGGCTGGGCCAGGCCTTGCGTACCCGCACACCGGTGTATGCGTACGAATTCGACGACCCCCACGCGCCGTACGGCCTGTGGCGTCTGCCGTTCTCGCAGCCGCTGGGCGCGTATCACGCCTCCGAACTGGTGTACCTGTTCCAGCGGCCGTGGGTGCTCAGTGGCGAGCCGGCGTTCACTCCGGCGCAACAGGCCTTTGCCGATACGCTGCAGGATTACTGGGGCGCGTTCGCGCGCACCGGCGATCCCAATGGGGGCGGCCGTCCGCCGTGGCCACGCTTCGATGGCGACGCTCCGTTGACGCTGTCGCCCGGCAGGATCGGCGCAACGCCCGACTTCGCGCAACGGCACCGCTGCGCGTTCTGGGATGCACAGGCAACGCTGACGCCACCGCACGCGGCTGCAACGCCGGCACAGTCACCCTCGCATTGATCGCATCATCAGGAGCCACCCATGCCCGTTTCCACTTCATCCCCCTGCCCTACGGTGCGCCTGCGCAACGGACGCAGCGTGCCGGCACTCGGGCTCGGCTCATGGAACCTGGGCCAGGGCCGCCACGCGCCGCAGCAGGAGATCGATGCGCTGCAGACGGGCCAGCAACTGGGCATGCGCCTGATCGACACCGCCGAGATGTACGGCAATGGCCGGTCGGAGCAACTGATCGGCCAGGCGATGGATAGCGTGCAGCGGCCTTATCTGGTGTCCAAGGTCCTGCCGAGCAATGCCAGCGCGCGCGGTATCGCACGTGCCTGCGAGGCCAGCCTGCAGCGGCTCGGCGTGCGTACACTGGACCTGTATCTGCTGCATTGGCGCGGCGGTAGCGATCTGCACGAAGTGGTCGATGCCTTCGAGGCCTTGCGCGATGCCGGCAAGATCCGCGACTGGGGCGTATCGAACTTCGATGTCGATGATTTGCAGGATTTGTGGCGCATCGATGGCGGGCAACACTGCCTGGTCAATCAGGTGCTGTATCACGCCGGTAGCCGCGGCATCGAGTTCGATCTGCTGCCGTGGTGTGCACAGCACGAGGTAACGGTGATGGCGTATTCGCCATTGGGCAGCCGCGCATTGCTGGACCATCCGGTGCTGCACGCGATCGGCGAGCGACGCGGCGTGGCTGCAACCGCCGTGGCGCTGGCCTGGGCGATCCGCAGCAGGCAGGTCATTGCCATTCCCGAATCGGGAACGCCTGCCCATGTGCGCGAGAATGCAGCAGCGTGCACGCTGCAGCTGGACGCGCAGGATCTTGCCGAACTGGACCGTGCATTCCCGCCGCCGACACGCAAACAGCCATTGGATCTGCTGTAGCCGACACGTAACGCTTGGGTCCGCTACATGCGTTCGCAGACAGCGCGCCGGATCATTGCGTGACCTACGCATCAGCCCGCTGCGATCCAACGCAAGCTTTCGGCTGCATGTGAGTATTCGTTCGCATGCAGACACGTGCATTTAACAGCGCCACTCCCACGCTGAACGGATCAGCCCGCATCCCAGCCCGCCAGAGTGGAGTCCCCATGGCCAAGTCCCCCAGCAAGCCCGCGCAACTTCCATCCACCGCTGCTGTCAGCGCAACTCCCGAGACGCTGCGCGGCACGGGCGACGAATTGCACCAGAAGGCCGGCGGCACGCATCCGCAGCTGACCACCAACCAGGGCATTCCGGTTGGCGACAACCAGAACTCGCTGCGCGCCACGCCGCGCGGGCCGACGTTGCTGGAAGACTTCATCCTGCGCGAGAAGATCACCCACTTCGACCACGAGCGCATTCCCGAGCGCATCGTGCATGCGCGCGGTAGCGCGGCGCACGGCTACTTCGAGCTGACCAAGTCGTTGAGCCAGTACACCACCGCCAAGATCTTTACCGAGGTCGGCGAAAAGACCCCGTTGTTCACGCGTTTTTCCACCGTCGCCGGTGGCGCCGGCTCGGTGGACACGCCGCGCGACGTGCGCGGGTTCGCGGTGAAGTTCTACACCAAGGAAGGCAACTGGGATCTGGTGGGCAACAACATCCCGGTGTTCTTCATCCAGGATTCGATGAAGTTCCCCGACCTGATCCACGCGGTGAAGATGGAGCCGGACCGTGGTTTCCCGCAGGCCGCCAGTGCGCACGACACCTTCTGGGATTTCATCTCGCTGAGCCCGGAATCGATGCACATGATCATGTGGGCGATGAGCGACCGCACGATCCCGCGCTCGCTGCGCATGATCGAAGGCTTCGGCATCCACAGCTTCCGTTTCCTCAATGAAAATGGCGACAGCACCTTCGTCAAGTTTCATTGGCGCCCCAAGCTCGGCCTGCAGTCCACGATCTGGGACGAGGCGGTGAAGATCGCCGGCGCCGACCAGGACTTCCATCGTCGCGATCTGTTCGAGGCGATCCAGAACGGCGATTTCCCCGAGTGGGAGCTGGGCGTGCAGCTGTTCACCGAGGCGCAGGCCGAGGCCTTCCCGTTCGATCACCTGGATTCGACCAAGGTCATCCCGGAAGAACTGGTGCCGCTGCAGATCGTCGGCCGCATGGTGCTGGACCGCTGGCCGGACAACTTCTTCGCAGAGACCGAGCAGGTGGCGTATTGCCCGGCCAACATCGTGCCCGGCATCGACTTCAGCAACGATCCGCTGCTGCAGGGCCGCCTGTTCTCGTATCTGGATACGCAGCTGAGCCGTCTGGGTGGACCGAACTTCCACCAGATCCCGGTCAATGCGCCCAAGTGCCCGTTCGCCAATAACCAGCGCGACGGCCACATGCAGATGGGCGTGCCCAAGGGCCGTGTCGCCTACGAGCCCAGCTCGCTGCAGGCCGATGCGCCGCGTGAGGCGCTGCGTGGATTCCCCAGCCACGCAACTCCGGCCGAAGACGGCGCCAAGGGTCGCGTGCGCGCAGCGAGCTTTGCCGATCATTACAGCCAGGCGCGCATGTTCTTCCGCAGCCAGACCGCACCGGAACAGGCGCACATGGCATCGGCGCTGGTGTTCGAGCTGTCCAAGGTGGAAACCCCGCACGTACGCGAAGCCATCGTCGGTCACCTGCGTCACATCGACCCGACGTTGGCGCAGCGTGTGGCCGATGGCATGGGGATGACCGCATTGCCGCCGGCACCGCCGGCGGCGGTCGCTCCGACCGACATGCCGTTGTCGCCCGCCCTGCAGTTGATCGGCAAAATGAAGGACACCTTGCAGGGCCGCACCGTGGGCATCCTGATTCACGATGGCTCCGACGCGGCGACGATCAAGGCCGTGCGCAAGGCCGCCGAAGCCGCCGGTGCCACGGTCAAGATCGTCGCGCCGAAACTGGGCGGCGCCAAGCTCAGCGACGGCAAGCAGCTGGCCGCCGATGGTCAGCTGGCCGGCACGCCGTCGGTGATGTTCGATGCGGTGGCGGTGCTGCTGTCGTCGGAAGCAGCCAAGGCGCTGACACGTGAATCGGCAGCGCTGGATTTCGTCAGCAATGCCTGGGCCCATCTGAAGGCAATCGCCTTCGACGATGGCGCGCAGCTGCTGCTGAAGGCCGGCAATGTCGGCAAGGACGCCGGCGTGATCGCGGCAACAGATACCAAGGCCTTCATCACCGCCGCCAAGACCCGCCAGTGGGCACGCGAACCGAAGGTGCGCATGCTGGCCTAACCACATCCGCATAGGCTGCACAGGCTTGGGCGCGAACGACTTCCACGTCGTTCGCGCCCAAGGCGTTTATGCGGGCAGCAATTCATCCTCAACGGAAAACCAGCGCATCCTCTGTAACGGCCAGCCTTCAACCCGTCTTTTGGCCGCGTCTCATAAACGACGCAGCGATTTGGAATCCGGCTGTCTTTACGTCGTTGCGCGGTCGTGTATTTGGGGTGTCGGCGCGCGCGGCCAGGTCGGCATAGAGCCGCGGGCTGCGGTTTGGCTGCAAGGCCCTTGCCCGCCTACCGTCGCAGGACACGCCGCAAGTATGTCCGTGTAGGCTCTTACGCGGCATCCATGCCGCGTAAGGTCCCGCGATGGTGAGCGGGCAAGGACCAGTCGAGTTAGTCGGTGTGCATGGTAAGAGCGGTGCTGGATGCACCTCGCTTGATCATGAAGCGTCGGTTCCACGTCTGGTGCATCAGTTCCCCGCAAGCAATACAGAGGAGCCATGCTCGACCAACTCAGCAACTGAGCAGTCGTCCTGTCGGATGCACTAAGCCGGTTCGGCGGGAAACTGCGCAGCGTTCGCCAGCGCGCGGTACTCGCGTGGCGTCATGCCCACCGCCAGCTTGAATTGCCGCGCAAAGGCGCTTTGATCGCTGAAGCCGCAGGCATGCCCGATTTCGGTCAGGCTCTTGTTTCCGTGCAGCAGGTGCATCGCCATCTGCAAACGCAGCTTGGCCAGCACCTGTTGCGGGGTGAGTTGGAACACCTTGCGGAACGAGCGCTGCAGCTTGGACATCGAAAACCCGGTGATCTCCACCAGTGCCTGCATGCGCACGTTCTGCGCGTAGTTGGCGTTGAGGTACGCCAGCGCGAGCCGCAGTTTTTCGTACTGCGATTCGTGCCCGTCCTGCGGTCCCAGATCACGCGAGATGCCGATGATGCCCTGCACCTTGCCGTCGACCAGCAGCGGACGTTTGCAGGTCAGGCACCAGCCCGGTTCGCGATTGGCGAACAGATGCAGTTCCAGCAGGTTGTCGATCACTTCGCCGGCCAGCACCTGCTCGTCCTGGTTGGCGTAGTTGGTGCCCAGACCGCTGGGATAGACCTCGGCAACGCGCTTGCCGATCAGGTCCTTGCGCGACTTCAGCCCCAACCGCCGCAGCATGGTCTGGTTAACGTGGGTATAGCGGCCCTCGCGATCCTTGACGAAGAACAGCACGTCCGGCACGGCATCGAACAACGCTTCCAGATCGGCAGGATCGATGCTCTTCATGCAGGACGTCATGCAGGACTGGACTCGGAATCAGGAAAGACGCAGCTGGCGATGACACCTGCCACCGATGCAGGCCGCAGCGCATGCCACGCCATGATACGCCGCGCGCATCAGACGCCGGCGCCCGCGCTCAGCGCGGGTTGTCGGCCACGTTGGCCGCGGCCGGCGCGGCCTTGCTGTCCACCGCCGCAGCCGTCGGATTGCCGATGCGATCCAACGGCACCTGCTGCGCGCGCCAGCCACTGACCACCGCCGCACCGGACTGCGAGCCGACCTGCACCTGCAGGCGTGCACTGCCGCCGGGCGCGATGAACTCGACGGCGCAATCGCCGGCGGCCATGCAGCTGTCGGCGGCAAGCGGATCCACCAGCTGCCAGCCCTGCTCCATCACCGCCTGTGCGAATGCGCGGTAGCCCATGCCGGACTTCAGCGTGGCCGGCAGCGGCACGCTCGGGTCGCTGGCCGCGTCGGTACCGGCGACAGTCGCGGGTGCCGAAACGGGCGCACGCGCGGGCACCGTGGGCCGCGGTGCGGCATTCAGGGCAGGACTACAGACTAGGGCGAGCGCCCACAATGAGGGGCGGAACAACGTGCGCATGCGAACGGTCCTTGCGGCCTGCAGGGAACTGGGGAAGTTAAAGAATCGCTATTTTGACATGGCGCGCGTGCGCTGCGGCACTGCTGGCGCCGGCCATTCAGCCGGGCGCAGTGATCCAGGCCAAGTCTATCAGCCACAAGCGGACTCATCCTTCAGGCGTCATCGACCTTGACGCCTACCTGTGAATATCGTCCGGCAGGCAACGCGCGACTGCACTTGCGACGGGTGGGAGATCGAACCATCCCATCCAGGGCGGGCGCGCCCGGTCGCCATCCTTGCGAGCGCGTTGCATCATTGCGGTTTGCGCGTGGAGTACCCGATGTCCGACACCACCTCTCCCGCCTATGCGGTCGGCCAGCTCTGGCGCTGCCGTGGGCGTACCGCGACGGAGACGCCGCTGCTGCTGATCAACCAGATCGATGTGCATCCCCACGGTGGCCAGATCCTGCACGTGAGTATCAGCGACATCCAGGTGCGTCACGCGGGATTGCCCGATGGAATCCTCGACACGCTGCCACACATCCCGGTGATTGCGCAGACCCTGGAGCGCAGCGCCGCCGAATACGTCGGCGATGCCGCGCCCACCCAGGATTACCTGCCGGGCTATGCAGAATGGAAAGCCGCTTTCGACGCCGGCAATGCCGGCTCGTTCGGGATCGCGGTGGCGGAGATCCTGCAGATCGTGGAAGGCCAGTTGGCCAGGCGCGATCAGCAGCGACACTGACCAAGCCCGGCGCCTGTCGAAACACTGAAGGCCGGGCCGTCACGCTGCATCAGCCCACCAACCGGCACGCCGCTCCAGGCGGCGTGCCGGTCGCCCCCTCACTGGCCGATATGCTGCTTCAGCCAGCTGTTGACGGTGTCGTGCCACAGCACGCTGTTGTCCGGCTTGAGCACCCAGTGGTTCTCGTCCGGGAAGTACAGGAACTTGGAGTCGATGCCCTTGCGCTGCAGCGCGGTGAACGCGGCCAGGCCCTGCTCGACCGGGATGCGGAAATCCTGCTGGCCGTGGATGACCAGCATCGGCACCTTCCACTTGTCCACGTGCAGCACCGGGTTGAACTTCTCGTAGCCGGCCGGGTTCTGCCACGGCGTACCGCCGTTTTCCCATTCGCTGAACCACAGTTCCTCGGTGGCATAGCCCATGGTGCGGTTGTCGAACACGCCGTCGTGGTCGACCAGGCACTTCCACGGCTGGTTCCAGTTGCCTGCCATCCAGTAGACCATGTAGCCGCCATAGCTGGCGCCCAGCGCGCAGGCCTTGTCGCCGTTGAGGAAGCCGTATTGCTTCTGCGCGGCGGCCCAGCCCTTCTGCAGGTCTTCCAGCGGGCGGTCGCCCCAATGCTGGCTGATCGCGTCGGTGAATTCCTGGCCGTAGCCGGTGGAGCCGTGGAAGTCGATCATCACCACCGCGTAGCCCTGCCCGGCATAGGTCTGGGGATTCCAACGGTTGCTCCAGCCGTTGCCGAAGCTGCCCTGCGGCCCGCCGTGGATCAGGAAGGCCACCGGGTAGGTCTTGCCTTCCTGGTAGTTGTACGGCTTGACCACGTAGCCGTGCACGGTGTCGTTGTTCCAGCCCTTGAACTGGAACTGCTCATAGTCGCCGAACTGCACGTCCGGCAGCAGCTCGCCGGCGCTCTGGGTGATCGCACGCAGGCCCTGGCCCTGCACGTCGCTGACAAAGACCTGGTCGCCGCTCTTGAGCGAGTTGCGGGTAAACGCCAGCGTGGTGCCGGCCAGCGTCGGTGCATGCACAACGCCCTGGCCGACCAGTTTGGTCGGGGTGCCGGTGGCGATGTCGATCTTGAACAACGGATGCTCGCCGAGGTCGTCGGCGCTGGTGTAGATGCTTGCGCCGTCATCGCTCAACACGATCTCACCGGCCGAGCGGTCCCACTTGGGCGCGATCTCGCGCGTCTTGCCGCTGGCCACGTCCATCGCCATCAGGCCGAAGCGGTCGGCTTCGAAACCGGGGCGCTTCATCGCGCGGTAGTACAGCGTCCTGCCGTCGCTGCTGAACACCGGGCCGGCATCCCAGGCCGGGTTGGCTGCGGTCAGGTTGACCGGCGCCGCCTTGCCGGACGCATCCAGCCGGTACAGGTCGAAGTTGGTCTGCCACGGCTCGTCGTTGCCGGTGGGCTTGCCGGCGGCCTTGGCGTTCTTGCCCGCTTCCTGGCCATGTGGCTGCGGGATGCGCACGCTGGCCACCACGCTGGCACCATCGGGCGACCAGGTGTAGTCGTCGTTGCCGCCGAACGGCTTGGACGGCGCATCGCCGGCCAGCGTGGCGCTGATCGCCGAGGCGCCGACCACGGCCTTGGCGCCGGCAGCCGGCAGCTCGGCGACGAACAGCGTATTGCGGCGGCCGTCGTTCCAGGTATCCCAGTGCCGCACGAACAACTGGTCGTAGACCACGCCGCTGGCCTTGGCGTTCTTGACGCTGGCGAGTTTGGTCTTGGTGCACGCCAGGTCCGAGCCGCAGTCCTGGAACACGCCGGCACTGAAGGCGATGCGCTTGCCATCGGGCGAGAGCTTGTAGCTGTCCACATCCACTGCGAACGCGGTCACTTGCTGCGGCGTGCCGCCAGTCATCGGCTGTGCGTACAACTGCTGCGTGCCGGATTTACTGCTGAGGAAATACACCGTTTTGCCGTCCGGCGACAGCGCCGGACTGTTGACGTTCCAGCCGTCGGGCGTGAGCCGCCTGGGCGGCGCTGCATCGCGGGTACGCAGGTTGCGCGTCCACAGGCCGGTGGACGGCTTGCCGTTGCTGCTCTTGGCCTGCCGCTTGGCAAACACCAGCACGCTGCCGTCGGGGCTGAGCGTGGGCGACGACACCCGGTCCAGCGCGACCATGTCGCGCACATCGAATCCGCGCGCGGCGGCAAGACTTGGCAAGGTAGCCAGCAAACACAGGGGCAATACGGCGTGACGCAGCTTCATCGAGAGTTCCCGCAACGGCAAAACGTCGATGGTAGGCGTTGCTGCAGCGCACGCGCAAAGGTAGGAGGTCATGCGCGCGCAGGTGCCGCACGTTGCTGCGCCCGGTAGCGGCCCGATGCGCGCCGTGCGCATTGGAGGTCTGGCAACGGCGCCCTACGCTGCAGCGCAGGTGGCGCTCAGAACGTGAGCTTGGCCTGCAGCCCAACCACCAGTGCGTTGTGCGTGCGGGTATAGGCGTAGGTTCCGGGGTTGACGATGTATTGCACGTCCGGGCGCAGCATCAGCCACGGCGTGAGCTGCGCGCTATAGGCGAGCTCGTAGAGCTCTTCGGCAGCGCTCAGGCCGACCAGTGGCGAATCGGCCGGCACGCCGGCATCGATCGACTCGGCGCGGCGTGCATCGAGCAGCCGATGATTGATCCGGCCGGCCACATAACCCAGGGCGATGCGGTCCTGCGTGCGTGCGCCAATGCCCTGGTACACCCCACCGACCGAATACCAGCGTGTCATCAGCGCACTGTCGTGGTCGCTGGCCATGAACTGGGCGAATCCGGTCAGGCCGATGCTGGCGTCCGCTCCGGGAGTGAGCAGCTTCTGTTCGACCAGGAGATAGGCGCCGTCGCGTCCGGTGCTGCGGCTGGTATCCAGCCCACGCCTGGCGACCGTCGAGGAGTCGTAATAGCCACCGAACTTGTACACGCCCGGATAGCGCGAGGCGGCCGGCTTCCAGGTGAATTCGAGCGGGAAGATCGCACCGGTGGTGCCGCTGGCGAACGGCTTGAACGCGTAGGTGTCACGGGCGCCGAAGCCCAGATTCGGATTGACCTGGAACCAGCCGGCATGCAGGTTGAGCTGCGGGGTCAGCTGCTGCGCCCCTTCGATGCCCCAGCGCGCGGCCGGGTAGTTGTACCAGCCACTGTTGGCCGAAAACGCCAGCGGATGCGCGCAGAACGCGGCATTGACGAAGTTCACCAGCAGCGTGTGCGAGGCGAACTGGTTGCCCATCGCATAGAAGCCCAGTTTCAGATACGTGCCGCCCTGGTTGAAGCTGCGGTCGTAGCTGAACTCGCTCAGGCGGGTGTACTGGCCGCCGTACACTTCCTGGATGGGGAAGCGATTGCCGACCAGGTCGGCGGAAGTGCTGCGGCCGCGGCGGTCGTTGATGGTGACATGCAGGCTGCCACCGTCCCAGCCGGCGAGTTTGGCCATGTCCAAATCCACGCCCACCCGCAGTTGCTGCGCATAGCGCGCACTGTTTTTTTCGTAGCCGCCGTCCACCACGCCGAACGTCTCGGACACGTAGTCGCCGCGAACGCTCACTCCGTGCTCGGCCCAGGCGGACCGGCGCCCGCCCCAGTCGCCGGTCAGCGTGGTGTCGCCCGCGGCGACTGCGGTGGCCGGCAGTGCCAGCAGCAAGACGTAGCCCAGCGCACTGCGGCGCGGGAAAAAAGTCAGACGATGCATCGTGGTTCTCTGAGTCGGGGCAGCGTGCACCGCCGGCGGTGGCGATGCAGGGCGGTGATGCCCAGGCGCCGCTGCGGTAACGGGACCGCTGGCCGGATGCGCCAGGCATCCGGCCGTCGGGTTGCGCCAAGCGCGGCTGACACGCCGGTGCGCAGCCGTCAGGCGCGCGCGGTGTGTTGGCCGCTCCAGGACCACGCGAGGCAGATGCCGGCGTGGTCCTGCGTGGGCGGTGGGTCAGTGCGCGTCGGGCAAGGTGTAGGCGATGACGTTATCGCCACGATCGGGCGACTGCCGCGCACCGCCGGCACTGATCACCACGTACTGTTTGCCGGTCTTGTGCGAGACGTAGGTCATCGGCCCGCCCTGACTGCCGACCGGCAGGCGGCCCTTCCAGAGCTCCTTGCCGGTGCCGCTGTCGAACGCGCGCAGGTAGTAGTCCTGGGTGCCGGCGATGAACACGAGCCCGCCCTGCGTGGACAGCGTGCCACCCAGCGTCGGCATGCCGATCGGGATCGGCAGATGCATCTTGATGCCGAACGGGCCGGTGTCCTGCACCGTCCCCACCGGCACCTGCCAGGCGATGCTGCGCGTCTTGAGGTCGATGGCGCTGAGCGTGCCGTACGGCGGCGCCTGGCATGGAATGCCCAGCGCCGACAGGAAGCGGTTCTTGTTGACCGCATACGGCGTGCCCTTCAGCGGCACGGCGCCCATGCCGGTATTGACTGCCTCGCCACCACCGGACGCCTCGGCCTTGCGGGTGTCGGCAGGAATCATCTGCACCCACAAACCCAGGCGCATGTCGTTGGCGAAGATGACGTCATGCACCGGGTCGGTCGACAGGCCACCCCAGTTCATGCCGCCCAGCGAGCCGGGAAAGCTCAGCGACACATCGGTGCCCGGCGCGGTGTACAGGCCTTCATACCGCATCTGCTTGAACGCGATGCGGCACAGCATCTGGTCGATCGCGGTGGCCCCCCACATGTCCGATTCGGTCAGGTGCCGGGTGCCGATCTGCGGCATGCCGACCGACAGCGGCTGGGTCGGCGCGTACTGCTCGTGCGCAATATCCGAGCCTTTCACCGGCACTTCCCTGACCTCGGTCAGCGGCTTGCCGGTGGCGCGATCGAGCACGTAGATCTGCCCGGCCTTGGTGCCGATGACCACGGCCGGGGTGTGGCTGCCGTCCTGGTTGGGGAAGTCGATCAGGCTGGGCTGCATCGGCAGGTCGAAGTCCCACAGATCGTTGTGCACGGTCTGGTAGACCCACTTCTCCGCACCGGTGGTGGCATCCAGCGCCAGCACCGAGGCGCCGTAACGGTGATCGAGCGCGGTGCGCTCGGCGCCGTACAGATCGGTCGATGGCCCGCCCAGCGGCAGGAACACGGTGTTCATCGCCGCGTCGTAGGACATCGGTGCCCACACGTTCGGCGTGCTGCGCACATAGCTGCTGCCGGCGGCCGGCGCCTGGCGATCATGCGGATTGCCCGGGTCGAAGGCCCAGCGCTGCGCGCCGGTGACCACATCGAAACCGCGCACCACGCCACCAGGCATGTCGGTCTGCACGTTGTCGGCCACGCGTCCGCCCACCACCACGGTGGTGCCGGCCACCAGTGGCGGCGAGGTCAGTTGGTAGAACGGATCCGGCGCAGCGCCCAGGCCGGCCTTGAGATCGATCTGGCCGTTGCTGCCGAAGCCCTGGCAGAACGCACCGGTGTCCGCATCCACCGCGATCAGGCGACCATCGATGGTGTTGGTGAACAGGCGGCGACGGCAGTTGGCATCCTGCGCCACCGCCACTGCGGTGATCGGCGAGGGATTGGCCACGCTCGGCGCCGGCAACGCCGCATCGGCATCGAAGTAGCCCAGGCCACGGCAGCGCTGCCACACCGACGAGGTCGCATTGATCTCGCGCCGCCACAGCTGCTTGCCGGTGCTGGCGTCGAGCGCAATCAGATTGTTGTGCGGCGTGCACAGGAACACGGTCTCGCCCACCTGCAGCGGGGTCAACTGGTCTTCGGCACCGTTGCCGTCGCTGTTGGCGATCTCGCCGGTGTGGTAGCTCCAGGCGACCTCCAGCTGGCCGACATTACTGCGGTTGATCTGGTCCAGCGCAGCAAAGCGGCTGCCGCCATCGGTATTGCCGTAGGCGGACCAGTTCCGTTGCGCGCTTGCCGGCTGCACCGCCGTCATGCCGGGCCCGTGCTCGCCTGCCACCGGCGGATGCGGCACGAACATGCCGCCGATACCGGCCAGGACCGCCAGCGCCAGTACCGTTGCCACACCATAGGCAGTACGCCCGGCCGGCAAGGTCCGGCTACGCCGCAGCGCCGGCCAGGCCAGCGCCACCAGCACGGCGAACGCCGCAGGCAGCATCAGCCGCGAGACCAGCGGCCAGAACTCCAGCCCCGCCTCCCAGAGCGCCCAGACCAGCGTCAGCACGAAGGCGGCGCCGTACACCAGCGCACCGGCCGGCCGACGCAGCACGATCAGCACGCCGGCCACGGCGGTCGCCAGGCCCATCAGCAGGAAGTACCAGCTGCCGCCCAGGCTGGCCAACCTTGCGCCACCCAGCAGAAAGACCAGCCCCACCAGCGCGATCAGCATGCCCAGCACCAGCAGCAATGCCCGGCCCGGGACCGGCAACTTCGATTTCGTTTCCACGTTGCAACACCTCGATCAGGAGATTCCGCCCTGCACTGCGCCCGGCATTCCGATCTGGATGCTGCAAGGTGCCCGCACGGCGGCCAGTAGAGGCAGCATCACTGCCCACTTTCCGTCACTCCCCTCCCCGGCCCACGTACCGCTGGTGGGACCGGCACCGGCATGCCCGGCAGACTGACGACATAGTGTCGCACCGCACCGGGCATTTATTACATATCTGAAGCGGTTGCCTGCGGAACACTGCAGTCCGCACAGGCGCGGACCGCAGCGGCTTTTGTGTGCGCAGCGCGCGCTGCGCGCCTCAGAAGCGGTGCGACATGCCCACATACACCTGCGCGTCCGGGGTGCGGTCGTTGAGGCCGAAGTTGGCGCCCACATCCAGCTGCAACAGCGGATTGAGCAGATACGCAGCGGCGATGTCGGCCGAATACTGCTCGATGGTCTGCGCCGGGTCGCGGTTGATCGACGACCACACTTCCACCGCCATCGACAACTTTGCGGTGAGCGGATGCGCCAGGTTGATCGCGTTGACGATGGCGACATGCTTGCCGCTGCCATCGCTGTCGGCCAACCAATCCACCTCGGGCCCGAAGGTCAGCGAGAAACTGTTGGGCAGGACGAAATTGATCGGCAAGGCGACGCCGCCTTCCCACTCGTCGTTGCCCAGGCCGGTGCGCGCGGTCGGTGCCTTGACGAACGGCAGCAACGCCACGCTGGCGGTATCGCTTTCGTAGAAACGCGCCTTCATGCGCAGGAAGATATCGCCGCCGCCGCTCAGGCTGCTGCGCGCGCCGGTGGCGCGGTCGGTGGTCTTGACCTGCAGCTGCGGTGCCCAGTTCAGCTGCAGATCGATGCGGTCGCTGACGCCGTATTTGAGCGTGGGATTGGTGAAGTACGCCGTTTCGACGCGGGTGGCGGGCTGGCTGTCGCGGGTGTAGCTGCCGATATCGGTCTCCAGCTGCCAGGCGCCGGTTGGCACGGTACAGGTGGAATTGGCCTTGGTCGGGCGATCGGTACACAGCGCCGCTTCGGTGGCCTCTTGTGCCTGTGCCTGCAGCGCGAGGCTGCACAGCACGCCGGCCAGGGCGAGGCTCAACAAGGGGACGCGTCGTGCGCGGGTGGAGCGGTGGGAGATGGCAGTCAGCATTGCAGTGGTTTCCATGGCAAGACGCTGGACAGCTCGCGTGAACGGTCAGCGTTGGGGAGGGGGAATGCGCGTGGATGTCGAACGACTGCATGGCCGCCTGATGGCGGCGTGTTGCCAATCGATCTTATAGGCGTCGGCGGGCCTGAAGACGCCGTCGGTGACAAAAGCGGCCTCAACAGTGTGCGGATGTCGCACAGCGTGATGCGAGTCGCTTTTCCACGCCCATCGTGGATGGGGTTACGTGGTGCGAGGACGTGCGCGGTGGCGCGTCATCGGGATCGATCGAGGCATGCGGTCGCCGTGGTGCACCCATCGGTGCGGGAGACGGCACGATACGGAGCAGCGGCATAAAGTCGCTATGCACGCGGCCTGCGCAGGGCGTAAAGCCGGCGCAAAGGCGCTGCGGTGGTGCAGACGCGATGGCCTGGGCGTTGGGCGTGCGTTGCCTGAGCGCAGGCGCGTAAGGCGTCGCCGGATTGCAGCTGCGCGCGTGTCGACCGATCAGCAGGTCAGCCGGGCGCGCCGATGTCGTTGTCCTGCATCGACACGGCAGATCTGCTCACGGCAGCAATGCACGAGCTTGCAGGGATGTTTGAATTGAATATGCCGCTGTGCGGTCGCAGCGCCGATTCGGTGCACCGTACCGTGCCGGCATGCTGCTGCACTTGCGCGCTCGGCAGCAGGGCCGCATTCGAACCGCGCCTCTTGCGAGGCAATCAGAACCGCGGCAATCCGGTCAATGCCCCAACAAAAAACGGACACGCATCCAGCGATGCGTGTCCGTCCAGAGGCAGCGCGCAGGCGCATGCCTTAGTGAAGCGTCACCCTCAGGCGGTCTGTTCGCCGCGCTTGCCAACGCGGTACAGCAGCCAGCCGACCAGGGCGAGGATCGCCAGGCCGAACCATTGGTTGAGCTGCAGGCTGGCCGGCAACGCCAGCACATCGGCACGGCTGGACAGCACGATCGGCACCGCGATGGCGATCCCCATCAACGCCTCGCCGGTGATCAGGCCGGCGGCGAACAGCACGCCCGGGCGGTGCACGCGGTCGCGGCCTTCCTCGTCGTCGGCGCGGATCTTGTGGAAGCGTTCCACCAGATGCGCGATCAGGCCGCCAATGAAGATCGGCACCATCAGCTCCAGCGGCAGGTAGATACCGATCGCCGCCGCCAGCACCGGCACGCGGAAGCGCTTGCCGGTCTTCTTCAGCCATTCGTCCAGCGCGATGATCGCCGCGCCCACGCCGGCACCGATGGCAATCATCGACCACGGCAACTGCCCACCGAACAGGCCCTTGGCGACCGAGGCCATCAGCGTGGCCTGCGGCGCAGCGAGCGAATTTGGATGCTGCGGGGTAGCCGGGCCGATGCCGTAGGCCTGCGCAAGCAGGTTCAGCACCGGTGCCATGATCAGCGCGCAGGAAAACGCGCCGATGCCCAGCATCAATTGCTGCTTCCACGGCGTGGCGCCGACCAGATAACCGGCCTTGAGATCCTGCAGGTTGTCGCCGCCCACCGCTGCCGCGCAGCACACCACCGCGCCGATCATGATCGCCGCCACCGCACCCAGAGGCGCGGCGCCGATGCCGACCGGCACCAGGCCATCCTTGCCCAGCAGCAGCACCAGCACTGCCGAGGCGAACAGGATGGTGGAGATGGTGATACCCGAGACCGGGTTGTTGGACGAACCGATCAAGCCGGCCAGATAGCCGGACACCGACACGAACAGGAAGCCGGCCACGATCATGATGATGGTCATCGGGATCGACACGTGCCACTGCTGCACGATTGCCTGGTACAGGCCCAGCAGCGGCAGGGTGCACAGCACCAGCGCCACCAGCATCCACTTCATCGGCAGGTCGCGTTCGGTCTCGGCAACCACACCGCCACCGCTCTTGCGCGCGGCGGCGAAGCCGCTCTTGACCCCGGACAACAGCGATTTACGCAGCGAGAACAGCGTCCACACGCCGCCGATCAGCATCGCGCCGACACCGAGGTAACGGATCTTCGCGCCCCAGATGCCGAATGCCGTATCGGCCGCCGGCGCGCCGACCAGGCTCTGCGCCAGTGCCGGGTCGCTGCCCATGAAGAACTGCTGGTACAGCGGAATGGCGATATGCCAGGACAGGATCGACCCGGACAGCACCACGATGCCGACATTCAGCCCGACGATGTAGCCCACGCCCAGCAGCGCCGGCGACAGGTTGGTACCCAGATAGCCGACCAGGCGGCTGCTGCCCAGGTAGGTGGCCTGCGCCCAGGTGTCCGGGATCACCCGCAGGCCGCTGGCCGCACCCAGCTTGACCAGCGCACCGATGGCGCCGGACATGGCCAGGATCTTCAGGCCCGGGCCGGGATTCTCGCCGGCCTTGAGCACCTCGGCCGCGGCCTTGCCTTCGGGGAACGGCAGCGGGTCTTCGACGATCATCGAGCGCCGCAGCGGCACCGAGAACAGCACCCCGAGCAACCCGCCCATGCCGGCGATACCGAGCACCCACCAGTACTTGAAGTCCGGCCAATAGCCCATGATCACCAGCGCGGGAATGGTGAAGATCACCCCGGCCGCGATCGACGAACCGGCCGAGGCACCGGTCTGGACGATGTTGTTTTCCAGAATGGTGCCGCCGCCGAGCAGGCGCAGCACGCCCATCGAGACGACCGCGGCCGGAATGGCGGTGGCGATGGTCAGGCCGGCAAACAGGCCCAGATAGGCGTTGGCGGCCGAAAGCACCACCGCCAGCACGATGGCCAGCACGACGGCGCGGAAGGTGAGCTGGCGCGGTTGCGCGTCATGGCTCATTGGGCAGTTCCCCTGTGGCAAAAAATCCGCACCACGCTAGCGCCTACGCAGGGTTCCGTCCAGCTGCGCCGCGGCGTGACAGTGTGCGTGATGTGGCGACTGGAATGCCTGAAGGTGTGTCCACCAGGGCGGCAGGCGTGCATCAACGCGTGCCAGCGGCTGCATCGTCATATCGGGGATCTTCTACCGGTGACGATGCGTCGGCTGCTGCACCGACGCTGGCAGCGTTGGCGCGGCCGTTCGCCGCAGCAGGCGCGCCAGCCACACTGGCTCAATGAAAATCGCGCGAGGGCAGCTGCATGTCGCCGAGCAGGTCGCTGAGGTCGTGCAGGTCGCCGGCGATCAGGTGCTCCACGCCGTCCACGCGTTCCCAGCGGCCACGCACGGCCAGCAGGCGCGATTCCAGCAGTGCGCGGCGGCGGCGCAGCGCCAGGTGCGACCAGACGATGACGTTGATCATGCCGTGCTCGTCTTCCAGGGTGACGAAGATGGTGCCCTTGGCAGTGGCCGGGCGCTGGCGCTGGGTGACCAGGCCGGCGACATGCACGCCGCTGCCGTGGCGGCGGCCCTGCAATTCGCGCAGGCCGAGGATGCGCCGTTGCCGCATCTGCGGGCGCAGCAGCGCCATCGGATGCTGGCGCAGACTCAGGCCGACCGAACGGTAATCGGCCAGGATCTCCTCGCCTGCGCGCGGTGCTTCAAACTCCACCACGCGTTCCTGCGGGCTGCCCGGCAGCAGCGGCCGGCGTGCTTCCACGCCGGCCATCGCCCAGCGCGCGGCATTGCGATTGCCGACCATGCCCTGCAGGGCGCCGGCTTCGGCCAATGCCAGGCGTGCCTTTTCGTCGAGCGCGGCGCGCAGACACAGATCGCCGATATCGGCGAAGGCCCGCTGCGCGCGCGTGGCGACAATGCGATTGGCTACCACCTCCGATAACCCGGCGACCTGGCGCATGCCCAGCCGGATCGCCGGTTGTTCGCCAGGGTCTTGGTCGCTGCGCCAGGGCCGGCCACCGACCAGCGTGTTGTCCCAATCGCTGTGCAGCACGTCCACCGGCAACACCTCCACGCGCGCGCGCTCGGCACTGCCGCGGCGCGCGTCCTGCACGATCTGGCTGGCCGAGTAGAAACCCATCGGCTGCGCATTGAGCAGCCCGCAGGCGAAGGCCGCCGGCTCGTGGCGCTTGAGCCAGCAACTGGCGTAGACAAGCTTGGCGAACGAGGCGGCGTGGCTTTGCGGGAAGCCGTAGGAACCGAAGCCCTTGATCTGCTCGAAGATCTGGTCGATGAAGGTGGAGGCGTAGCCTTTGCCCTGCATGCGCTCACGCACCCGCGTACGGTGCTGTTCCATATCGCCGCCGCGCCGCCAGGCCGCCATCGAGCGACGTAGATTGTCCGCTTCGCTCTCGGTGTAATCGGCAGCGTGCATCAGCAGTTCCATCACCTGTTCCTGGAACAGCGGCACACCGAGCGTCGGCTTGAGGATGTCCTCCACCTCCGGCGAGGGATAGTTCACCTCCTCGCGGCCCTGCCGCCTGCGCAGATACGGATGCACCATATCGCCCTGGATCGGGCCGGGGCGCACGATCGCCACTTCGATCACCAGGTCGTAGAACACCGCAGGCTTGAGCCGCGGCAGCATCGCCATCTGCGCGCGCGATTCGATCTGGAATACGCCCACGGTATCGGCGCGCTGGATCATCCTGTAGGTCGGCGCATCCTCGCCCGGCAGCGTGGCGATGCTGTAATCGCGCCCACGATGCCCGCGCACCAGCTCCAGCGTCTTGCGGATGCAGGTCAGCATGCCCAGCGCCAGGCAATCGACCTTGAGCAGCTTCATCGTTTCCAGATCGTCCTTGTCCCACTGGATGATGGTGCGGTCGGCCATGGCCGCGTTTTCCACCGGCACCAGCAGCGACAAGGGTTCATCGGAGATGACGAATCCGCCCACATGCTGCGACAGATGGCGCGGGTGATCGCGCAGGTGTTCGGTCACGACGAGGACCTTGTTGATCAGCGGGTTGGCCAGGTCGAACCCGGCCTCTTCGATGCGCTGTTCCATGGGCGTTTCGCCATTGCCCCAGCCGTAGCAATTGGCCAGCAGCGCGATCTGGTCCGGCGGCAGGCCGAAGGCCTTGGCCACATCGCGCACGGCGCTCTTGCCGCGATAGCAGATCACGGTGGCGGCCAACGCCGCGCGTTCACGCCCGTATTTGTTGTAGACGTACTGCAGCACCTCCTCGCGGCGTTCGTGCTCGAAATCGACGTCGATGTCCGGTGGTTCGTTGCGTTGTTCGGAGAGAAAACGCGCCATCAACAGACGCGTTTCATCCGGGTTGACCGCCGTGATGCCCAATGCATAACACACCGCCGAGTTGGCCGATGAGCCACGGCCCTGGCAGAGAATCTTCTTCGACCGTGCGAACTGCACCACGTCCTGCACGGTGAGAAAGAACGCCTCATACTTCTTGTGCGCGATCAGCGCCAGTTCCTTCTCGATGACGGCGCGTACCTTTGCCGGCGTTCCAGCCGGCCACCGCTCACGCATCCCCTCTTCGGTGAGCTGTCGCAGATAACTCGCCGGCGTATGTCCTTCCGGCACCAGTTCGCGCGGATAGGTGTATTCAAGCCTGGAAATATCGAAGCTGCAGCGCTGCGCCAGGTCCACGGCGGCCTGCAGCAGCGCATCCGGGTAGATGTTGCCCAAGGCCCGCCGCGTGCGCAGATGGCGCTCGCCGTTGCGGAACAGATGCGCGCCGCACTCGGCCAACGGCAAGCCGTGGCGGATGGCGGTCAAGGTGTCCTGCACGATGCGCTCGCGCCGCTGCGCCATGTGCACATCGCCGCTGGCCAGTGCGCTCATGCCCAGTTGTTGCGCCAGCACCTGCAGGGCAAGCAAGCGCGCCGCATCGTCCTGTTCGCGATGCAGCTCCACCGCCAGGAATGCACGCGCGCCGAACACCTGCTGCAACCAGGTGCCCTGCCCGGCCTGCGGCTGCGCACCGGGCAACCACACTGCGAACACGCCGGGCTCCACGCCGCGAAACTGTGCCTCCACCTCGGCACGCCCCAGCCGATAGGCGCCCTTGCTTGCCGCACGCCGCGCGGTGGTGATCAGCGCGCACAGCTGCGGATAGCCGTGCGCGTTTTCCACCAGCAGGACGAAGCGGGTGCCATCGACCAGGGTGAACTCGCTGCCGACGATCAGGCGCACGCCGGTGGCGCGCGAGGCTTCCAGGCCGCGCACGATGCCGGCCAGCGAACACTCGTCGGTGATCGCCAGGGCGCTGTAGCCGCAGTGTTGCGCGCGCGCGAACAACTGCTCCGCGCTGGAGGCGCCACGCAGGAACGAAAAATCCGACAGGCAATGCAGCTCGGCATACGCGGGCAGCCCATCGGCAACCATGGCATGGGCGATATCGTCGTTTGCCGCGCGCAAGCGCGCGGCGACCGTCCAGCCGCGCGGCATGCGCCCACCGGGCGTATCGCGGTCCACGCCATCGACGGCGTCATCCCAGCTCATGCGCGCACGCCGTCAGCCTCGCGCTGCCAGTGCACGGGTTTTCCAGTGCGCTGCAGGTCGATGCGTTGCCGTTGCCGCTTCGCTGCGCGGCATCGGGCGCCTGCGCCACCGCTGCGGCGACCGGCCCGGCAGGCAGTGCGCCGGTGCTGCAACGGGATGGGGCGGATCATGCAAACCACCCGTGCAGCATCCAGCCATCGACACGGCCTGGTGCGGCAAACACCCAGGCCTGCCGCCCGCGTGCGGTTTCCACCACGTAGTAATCGCGACGCGCCTCGTCGTCGTCCCACCAGCCGCTTTCCAGCCGCTCCGGCCCGGAGACGATGCGCAGCTGGGTCTCGTGCAGGGGCACCGGTTGCGGCAGCAGCCAGGTCGGGCGCGGCGGACGTGGCGGCGCACCGGTTTCGCGCACCGCATCGCCAATGGCGCGCCGCCAGGCGCGTTCCGGGCGCGGGTCGTCGGCCGGCAGTACGCGATACACCGCCTCGTCGCCGAGCCGCGCACGCAGGCGCTCGCGCAGTTGCGGCCACTCCACCGATTGCTGCGCACGCTGATCGAACAGATCGCGCATGGCCGGCACGAACGGCGGCAGCTGCCGCGCCAGCAGGCGCATCGCCACCACCGGCCGCGGGATCTCCACCCGCTCCAGCCGGTTGCGCGCAAGCTCGAACAACAGCGTCGGCGCCCGTTCCGGGGTGAGCAGGCCGATCTCGACATCGGTGGCGCCTTCTTCGTGTTCCAGCCGCAGCAGGAACCGTTGCACGCCGCCATCGCGGATGGACAGGTAGGTGCACAGATCGCCGATCAGGCGCCGTAGCGGGAACAACAGCGCCGGATGCATTTCCACCTCGTAGCCGAGTTCCACCCGCTGGTCGAAGTGATCCGGTGGTGCGTAGCACTCCAGGGGGTCGTCGACCTGGCCGTAGAGGCGGTCCAGATGCTCGAGCAGGCTCGCACCGAACCGCCGGCGCAACCCATCGCGCGGCAACGCGCGCACCGCCGCCAGCGTGCGCACGCCCATGTGCTGCAGGCGCTCACCGGCATCGCCCGGCAACGCGGCGCGGCGTACCGGCACCTGGTCCAGCGTGGCGTGCAAGGCCGGCAACTGCGTCACCACCATGCCATCGCGCAAACCGGCCAGCACACGCGCGGCACGCGGTGTCGGTGCCAGGGCAAGCCGGTGCTGGAAGCCCAAGGCCTGCAGTTCATCGCGCAGCCGACGCTCGAAACGCGGCCACGGCCCGAACAATTGAAAACTGGCGCCGGCCTCCAGCACGATGGCGCGCGACCATTGCTGGCTCACCAGCGAACTGTGCCGGTACGCCCATGCCGCAAGAAACCGCTGGGTGCGCGCCTCGGCCTGCGCCTCGTAGTCGATGGTGCGCACAGTGGCCATCAGCGCATGCGCCGCCGACAGCCGCATGCCGGCTTTCAGGCCGGCGGCGGACGCCGCTGGATTGACCGAATGCAGGCTGCGCAACTGCGCCGGCCCTTCCACCAGCACCAGCGGTGCGTCAGGCTCTTCCAGGCGCCGAAGGACGGCGTCCAGCGCCAGCTGCGGCAGCAAGATGCAGGCCCACAACATGCGCGCGCCTCAATGCGCCAGCCGCAACGGCTGCGACGGGACCTGCCCGCCGCGGCACTTGCGCACCTGCCAGGCATCGCGCTCAGGCAGAAATTCCAGCCGCAGCGCAGCCGGCGATGCATTGACCGCATGCTTGCGATCGCGCAGCGCGAACGCGCAACAGTTGCCGCTGTCGGCGGCGACTTGCAGCCGCCGCAATGCGCGCGCATCGCCGGTCTGCGGCCAGCCCAGTACCGCCGCGCAGGCGCCGCTGCGCAGGCATTGTTCGAACGCCCACAAGGCATCGCGCGGCTCGGCCTGCACCACTTCCAGATGGTCCAGCACCACCCCGCCCGCCTGCCAGGCCGGCGCATAGGGAATGAACGGCGGCGCCACCAGCACCACCCGGCTGCTGGCGCCGGTCATGCGCGCCAGCGTGGGCAACAGCAGCGCGATCTCGCCCACGCCGTGCGCGGGCAGCAGCAACTCGGTCAGTGCCCGCCGCGGCCAGCCGCCATCGGGCAGCAATGCGTCCAGTGCCGCATGCCCGGTGGATTCGCCGCCATGGGCGATGGCGGTGCCGTGACCTGCGCGCCATACCGTGCGTGCGGCCAGCAAGGCGTCCAGCGGCAGGGCGACTGCCGCGTTGCCGTCCTGCCTGATGCGCGCGGGCTCCTGGCTCATCTCAACCCTGCCGGATCAGACCGCAGTACAGCCCTTCGATCGCGAAGTCGGCATCGGCGGCCACCACGATCGGCGCATGCGCGCGGTTGCGCGGCAGCAGGCGGATGCGTTCGGCACCACGCTCCAGCCGCTTGATGGTGATTTCGCCATCCACCCGCGCCACCACGATCTGCCCATCGCGCGCCTCGCTGCTGCGATGCACGCCGACCAGATCGCCGTCCAGGATGCCGTCGTCGATCATCGAATCGCCTTGCACCTGCAGCAGATAGTCCGGGCGCAACGAGAACAGCGCACGGTCCAGCCACAGCTGCCGGTCCAGGCCGATATCCGCCCCGATCGGCACGCCGGCCGCCACCCGCCCCAGCACCGGCAAGGCCAGCAACGCATCGCGCGCGGCGCCGCCCGGCATGCGGATGCCCCGCTTCTGATTGGGCAGCAGCTCGATCAAGCCGGCCTCGGCCAGCGCCTGCACGTGCTTTTGCGCGGCATTGCGCGAGGCGAACCCGAATGCCTGCGCAATCTCGGCCAGGCTGGGCGACACCCCTGCGTGGGCCTGCTCCTGCAGGAAAGCCAGCACGGCCAGACGTTTTGGAGAGAGAGGTTCCATGGGAGTGCAGCGGCCGGACGGGGCAAGGTGTACATTTGTACACCTATCGGTCGCAGCAGGCGAGATTGGCCCGTGCAGGTTGCTGAGCCGCTTCAGCCAGGACCGGCCTGCGCCCGGCCGGATCCGATCCACCGCCGAATCTGGCCGCGCGGGCCGCTGCGCTTGCGCCTGGTTTATCGCGCACGCATCCGTCTGGGATGGCAACAAGCGCACGGCTGCGGTCGCCGGCAAAACCGTCATCGTGCTCAATGGCGCTGCGCTGTCAGCCGACGATCCGGAGCTCTACGGCAGCTACATTGGGCTGGCCGACGGCGTGATTGAAGCACCTGCCTTTGCCGATTGCTTGCGGCCGCCCCTGCACCCCCGGCAGCAGGAGCGGGTCCACCCACCTGCGGCGGACTACCGCCGAGATCACGGCGCAGGCTCACTCTCAAGAACCTTGCTCTCAAGAACCTTGCTCTGAAGAACCTCGGGGCGCTGGGACATCGCGTGTGACCAGGCGCCCGCCCTCTCGTCGGGTGCCCGAGACGGCAGCAGCATCGATCAGCTCTCGCGCGTGCTCGCCGGCCGCTTCCGCGTCGCCGCCGCTTTCCTGGCGGCAGCCTTGCGCACGCCAGGCCCCTTGGTCTTGGCAGCTTTCTTGGCCGCTGCCGAGCGGCTGCTGGAACTGCGTTTGGCCGCTGTACTCCTGGCCTGGCGCGACAGCGCCTGGGTGCCGGCAACCTGCTTGGCGGTGGTCTTCTTGCTGGCCGTCTTCAAGGCTTTCTTGGCGCCTGCCGACCGCGTTGGCGAGGTCTTCTTGGTGGCTTTTTTGGCCGCCTGTTTCGTCGTCTTCTTGGTGGCCTTCTTGGTGGCCTTCTTGGTGGCCTTCTTGGTGGCCTTTTTCGCCGTCTGCTTGGTCGCTTTGCGGGTGGTCTTGTTTGCGGTCTTGGCGGTGGTCTTCTTGGCCGCCTCACTGTCCTGCGCCGCCTTTTTCCTGGTGCTCCTGGAGGCGCTCTTGGACGGCTTGGCATCCACGCCATCGCGGCGCGCCTTGGACAGGCCAATCGCAATTGCCTGCCTGGTGCTCTTGGCACCATGCTTGCCTTCGCGCACGTGGTCGATTTCTTCTTTGACGTATTCGCCGGCCTGGGTACTGGCCGACTTGCCCTCGCGCTTGTCCTGGGCGGCCGCGCGCCGCGTCTTGGCTTCTGGCATGGGGATGCTCCCGGTGCGTTGTGACATGCCGATGTAAGCAACCGCCACGTCAACGCATGGTCGACAACACACTTGCGGTTGAACAACACGCCGTTGAACAGCATGCCGTTGAACAGCACGCTGCCAGCCCGCATCCATCGCGTGGCTTGTCAGCCTTCGCCTGCCGGCAATGGTTCGCCCTGCGCATCGTAGGCTGGCGGGTGATAGAAGTTGACCGTCTTCAGCGGCGTGTCACCGGTATTGCGAATCTCGTGCGCCTGGCCACGCTCGATCGCGATCAGGCTGCCGGCCTGCAATGCCTGCGTGTGGCCATCCACGATGGCCTCGCCCGCGCCGTCCACCACGAACAGCCATTGGTCGGCGCCGCGATGGCGATTGTCCGGGCCACCCTCGCGATCGCCCGGTGCCATCACCATTTCCGCCGCCTGCACCTGGCGCAGCGAAAACAGCACCTTGAAGGCGTTGCTCAATTCCAGCGTTGCGTACTGCATGCGCGCGTCTCCTCATCGGTTGCGCCGATGCTGTCGCCGCACACGTCAAGGCAGCGGCAATGCACTTGGCTATCGGCTGCGGCAGTACCAGTCCCAGATCACATCGGGCAGATGCGCCTGCAGTGGCAGCTCCAGTGCGCGGTAGCCATCCAGCACATCGCGCAGCATCTGTTGCGCTGCGGTGGGCCCGGTGACGCCGTCGAGTTCATCCTGGCTCAACTGCAGCAGCGACCAGTCGTACAGGCGATCGATCCGCTGGGCCATTGCCGCCTGCAGCCAGGCCTGGAGTGCGAACACGCGATATCCCTGCTGCTCCAGCTGCGCCACTGCCACCTCGAGCGCCTGCCCCACACCACGAAACCATTCGGTGTGCCCTCCCGCCGCACTGCGAATCGCCAATGGCGCCGGTGCGTTGTGCTCACCTAGGGGCCGGCGCAGTTGCAGTTCCAGATCCCGCGCATCGCGTTCGCGCTCAGCTTCCACCAGCACGCCGCGCTCCAGGTCGAAGAACGCAAACCAGCGCGGATGCAAGCTGCTGATGCGGCCCAGCGGGTCGCGCGAAAAGCCGATCTTGCAATGGTCTTCCCACTGGCACGGGAACACATAGGTGAAGCAGCGGCCGTCGATGGCCACCTTGCCACGGCGCAGTTGCGCGCTCATTGGCCTGCCTTGCGCTGCGCCTGCGACTCACGCGGTTGATGAGCCTCGACCGGCTGCTCCCAACCGAACACGCTGCGCCCGCCATAGCGGTGCGCATCCACGCGTTCCTGCGCGATATACGCCTCCACCGACGGACCGCGTGCGCCGGCCTCCAGCCGACGTGCCTGCGCATCCAGCCGCGCAATGGCCTGCAGCCGCTCCTCGTTGCCGAGCCGGGCCTGCTGCATCGCCTGCTTGAGCACGCCGATGGTGTGATCCAACACGCGCGTGGGCACCGGGAACGGATGCCTGTCCTTGCCGCCGTGGGCAAGCGAAAAGCGCGCCGGGTCGCTGAAACGACACGGGGTGCCATGCAACACCTCGGCCACCATCGCCAGCGAACGCACGGTGCGCGCGCCCACGCCCGGCACCTGCAACAGCGCGGTGAAATCGGCGGGGCCGCACTCGGCCGCAGCCGCCAGGCTGGCGTGCAGCCGGCGGGTGATCACGTTTTCGCTGCGCACGTCGTGATGGCCGGGCATGCTCAGATGCGGTTGCTGCGCGGGGTCCCAGCCCTGGCCTGCAAACAGGTCACCGGTGACCGGCACCTGCGCCACAGCAGGCGCAACCGGTGCCTGCGCGGCGTCGATGCGTTGCCACTCACGGGCAAGGCGATCCGGCGGCAGCGTCTGCAACAACGCCACCTGCGCCGCACGCGCGGCAGCGGCACGATGGTCGGCCAGGTTGACGATATTGCCCTGCTGCGGCCCGTCGATGGCCGCATGCGGCGCATCCACAAAACTGCTCAGCCCTTCCGACAACCAGTGATAGCGGCGCGCCTGCTTGCGTTGCCCGTTCATGCCCTGCTGCACCACCACCCAGCGCCCGTCGTCGCTGACGATGAAACTGTGCAGATACAGGTCGAAGCCATCCTGCACCGCGGCGCTGTCCACCTTGGCCACCAGGCGACTGGCCTGCGCCAGCGCAGCGCCATCCAGCCCGACCCCATCGCCTACCGCAAGCAATTCGGCCGGCGTTGCGCGCGAATGCCGCCCGCGCCCACCGCAGACATGGATGCCGAGTTCGCCGGACAACGGCGTGAGCCCGCGCTTGAGTGCGCCCATCACGCTGGTGGTGATGCCGGAGGAATGCCAGTCCATCCCCATCACCGCGCCAAAGGACTGGAACCAGAACGGATGCGCAAGCCGCCGCAACAATTCATCGCGCCCATAGGTGTGCACGATCGCCTCGCACATCACCGTGCCCAGGCGCGTCATCCGCTCACCCAACCAGCGCGGTACGCGCCCGCCATGCAGCGGAAGATCGGCACTGCCGCCGCGCCGGCTCATTGCAACCTCGTCGTCATCTGCACAGGATACCGAGACCGCCGTCGCACGCCGTGCGATTGGCGTGGACCGCAATAACGCGCAACTGACGAGTTCAGTTCCAGCTGGCCGCTGGCGCCGGCGCGGCGAGCTCGGCCCATTGCCATCGCGCAGTGCCGCGCATGTCCGGGCATCACCCACGTACCGATGTGAACATCATCACCGCATTGCCTACACCCTGCGTTGACCGTCGCGTGGTCAAGGTGAAGGCCCTCTCAGCCATCGCCACGGGGCTCGCATGAATGCCACTCCCGCCGCAGCCCGTGACACGGCGCCGGCCACCGCCACCACTGCCGCGCCGACCTACCCGGTCAACCTGCGCATCAATGGTCAGCCTTACCAATTGCAGCTCGAAGCCTGGGTCAGCCTGCTCGACCTGTTGCGCGACCGGCTCGACCTCACCGGCACCAAGAAAGGCTGCGACCACGGCCAGTGCGGTGCCTGCACGGTGCTGGTCGATGGGCGCCGCATCAACAGCTGCCTGACGCTTGCCGTCATGCAGGACGGCGCCGAGATCACCACCGTCGAAGGCCTGGCCGAGGGTGACCAGCTGCATCCGCTGCAGCGCGCCTTCATCGACAACGACGCCTTCCAGTGCGGCTATTGCACGCCCGGGCAGTTGTGTTCGGCGGTGGGCCTGATCAAGGAAGGCAAGGCACACGACCGCGACCAGGTGCGCGAGCTGATGAGCGGCAACCTGTGCCGCTGCGGTGCCTACCCGCAGATCACCGATGCGGTGATGCAGGTCATGGGCAAGCCCAGCGACAGCAGCGACAGCGCCGCCACGCCATGGACCCCAGGGACGGTGCCGGCATGATTCCGCTCACCTACACGCGCGCGGACTCCGTCGATGCGGCCCTCACCGCGTTGTCGGTGCGTGGCAGCGACCCGCACCCGGTGCCCGCCGAAGCCCCGGTGCGCCTGATCGCCGGTGGCACCAATCTCACCGACCTGATGAAGCTGCAGCTGATGCGGCCGGGTAGCCTGGTCGACATCAATCGTCTGCCGCTGGCTAGCATCACCAGCCAACCCGATGGCGGCCTGCGCCTGGGCGCGCTCGCGCGCAACGCCGACACCGCTTACCACCCGGACGTGGAAACGCGTTACCCCTTGCTGAGCGCGGCGATCCTGGCCGGCGCCTCGCCGCAGATCCGCAACATGGCCAGCAATGGCGGCAACCTGCTGCAGCGCACGCGCTGCCTGTATTTCTACGACCACGCCACCCCATGCAACAAGCGCGAGCCCGGTACCGGCTGCTCGGCCATCGGCGGGCTCACCACCTACAACGCCATCCTCGGCGCCAGCGCGCAGTGCATTGCCACGCACCCGTCGGACATGTGCGTCGCGCTGGCTGCGCTGGACGCGGTGGTGCACGTGCAAGGCCCCAATGGCGAGCGCGACATCCCATTCGCGCAGTTCCACCGCCTGCCCGGCGAGCACCCGGAGCTGGACAGCACGCTGGCTCCGAACGAGCTGATCGTGCATATCGACCTGCCCGATGCGCAGCGCTTCGTCGCGCATAGCGCCTACCTGAAAATCCGCGAGCGGCTGTCGTACGCATTCGCGCTGGTGTCGGTAGCCGCCGCGCTGGACCTGGCCGAGGACGGCAGCATCCGCGAGGTGCGCGTTGCCCTGGGCGGCGTGGCGCACAAGCCCTGGCGCAATGCCGACGCCGAAGCGCAGCTGGTGGGCAAACCGGCCACGGCCGAGAGCTTCGGCATCCTGGCCGATGCCCTGCTGCAGGGTGCGCAACCGCAAGGCAAGAACGCCTTCAAGCTGCCGCTGGCACGCCGCGTGATCGTGCGTGCGCTGGACGTCGCCCGCGAGGGCACCATCGACAACCGCGGGCGAACCAGCGCGCTGGAGGAAGCGCCATGAACGCACGCAGCACCGATGCACCCGACAACGACCTGAGCCCGCCGGTTGCCGACAACGGCACCGGCTATCGCCCCACCGGCACCGGCGTCACCCGCATCGACGGGCGCGCCAAGGTCACCGGCCAGGCGCGCTATGCCGCAGAATGGCCGGTGCCCGACCTGGCCTATGGCGTGGTGGTCAACAGCAGCATCGCCAAGGGCGAGATCGTCGCCTTCCATCTCGACGCCGCGCGTGCGGTACCCGGCGTGCTGGAGATCGTCACCCATGAAAACCGCCCGCATATGCGCGGCATGGACGTGTTCTACAAGGACATGACCGCACCGGCCGGTTCGCCGTTCCGCCCCTTGTACGACAACAAAATCCTGTACAGCGGCCAGCCGATCGCGCTGGTGGTGGCCGACACCTTCGAAGCGGCGCGCCATGCAGCGCATCTGGTGGAAGTGGAACTGCTGCAGGACCCGCACGACACCAACCTGATGACCAACCTGGACCGTGCGCACAAGCCCAAGGCCATGAAGGCCGGTTTCTCGCCGCCCCCCAAGGACAAGGGCGAGCCGGACAGCGCCTTCGCCAATGCCGCCGTCCAGGTGCAGGCCGACTATTACAGCGGCGTGGAGCACCACAATCCGATGGAGCTGTTCGCCTCCACGGTGATCCGCGACGCCGATGGCCACTTCACCATCTACGACAAGACCCAGGGCTCGCAGAACAGCCGCTGGTATGTCTCGCATGTGTTCGGCCTGAGCAAGCGCAAGGTCACCGTGCGCAATCCGTACGTGGGCGGCGCCTTCGGCTCCGGGTTGCGCCCGCAGTACCAGTTGCCGCTGGCGGTGATGGCCTCGATCCTGCTGGACCGCTCGGTACGCGTGGTACTGACGCGGCAACAGATGTTCACCTTCGGCCATCGCCCGGAGACGCTGCAGCGGCTCAAGCTCGGTGCCGACCGCGATGGCCGCCTGCAGGCGATCTGGCACGAGGCCATCGCCGAGACCTCGCGGATCGAGGATTACGTCGAGGTGGTGGTCAACTGGAGCGGGCAGCTGTATGCCTGCGACAACGTGCATCTGGGCTACAACCTGGTGAGCCTGGACCAGTTCAGCCCGATGGACATGCGCGCCCCCGGCGCCGCACACGGCGTGCATGCGCTGGAAGTGGCAATGGACGAGCTGTCCTATGAATTGGGCATGGATCCGCTGGCGCTGCGCCTGAAGAACTACGCCGAGGTCAACCCGGCCGACGACAAGCCCTACTCCACCAAGGCACTGCGCGCGTGCTACCAGCAAGGCGCCGAGCGCTTCGGCTGGGCGCAGCGCCCGTTGCAGCCGCGCGCACGCAAGGAAGGCAACGAATGGGTGGGCTGGGGCATGGCCACCGGGCAATGGGATGCGATGCAGATGTTTGCGCGCGCGCACGCGGTGCTGCACGCCGATGGCCGGCTGGTGGTGAGCAGCGCAGCCAGCGATATCGGTACCGGCACCTATACGGTGATGGCGATGATCGCGGCCGAAGCACTGGGCCTTCCGCTGGAACAGGTCACCTTCCAGCTGGGCGATTCGACGCTGCCGGTGGCACCGATCGAAGGCGGCTCCTCGCACGTGACCACGGTGGGCTCGGCGGTGGATGGCGTGTGCGGCAAATTGCGCGCGCGGCTGCTGCGGCTGGCGCAGGCGTTACCGAATTCGCGCTTCACCAAGGCCAAGCTGGACGAGGTGGTCTTTGCCGATGGCACGCTGGCGTTGCGCGCCGACGCCGGCACCACCATCGCCCTGACCGAGGTATTGCGTGCTTCCCAGCTGGAACAGATCGAAGACAAGTTCCTGCTGCTGCCCAATGTGCTCAAGCAACGCAACTACACCCGTGCCACCCATGGCGCGGTGTTCGTGGAAGTACGGGTGGACGAGGAGCTCGGCACGGTGCGGGTCACCCGCGTGGTCAGCGCCGTGGCGGCCGGGCGCATCCTCAACCCGATCACCGCGCGCAGCCAGATCGTCGGCGGCGTGGTCTGGGGCATCGGCCAGGCGCTGCACGAACACACCCAGTCCGATCACCGCTTCGGCCGTTTCATGAATCACGATTTTGCGATGTATCACGTCTCGGCCAATGCCGACATCCACGACATCGATGTGATCTTCGCCGACGAGGACGACCGCATCGTCAGCAGCCTCGGTGCCAAGGGCGTGGGCGAGATCGGCCTGGTCGGCGTCTCGGCGGCGATCTGCAATGCGATCTTCCATGCCACCGGCAAGCGCATCCGCAGTACCCCGATGACGCCGGACAAGGTGATGGCGGACTGAGGCCTGCACTGCAGGTGCCCGCGCGCGCCCCTCAGGTAGAGCCATCTGCCTGAGGGCGGACGCGCCGGCAGCGTGTCATCGCTGCAGCGTCTGCGGCAACCGCAGGCGCAACAACCCGGTCAGCCGCGCGTCGGTGGTGCCGAACAGGACAGACGGCGCGTCCAGCTGATTGGAGGATGGGTCTTTCGCAGAATCCAGTGTCGGCGGCACAAAAGTGCCGCTGGCGGTCGACGCATTGCGCCCAACCGACCATGCGATGCACTCAGGTGCGCGTGGCCGCCAGAAAATGCGCGCGGTCCTGCTGGGTGCGGCGGCGGATCTCCGCCAGGGCATCGTTCTCGGTCGCTTCCAGCATGGATTCGAACAAGCGCTGGAAGTGGTTGCGCATGGCCGTGCGTGCCGCCATCGGGTCGCGTTGCTGCAGGGCCTGCAGGATGGCGGTGTGCTCGTCCACACGGGTGGCGCCGTCGTCGTGGCAGACCCGCGCGTACACCTCGCGCACGCGCGGCAACTCGTTGCGCATGCGCCAGATCAGCTGCACGCAGTGCGCCACCACCGGGTTGCCGCTGATCCGCGCGATCGCCAGATGGAAGGCGCGGTCGTAGTCGGCGGCGGCCGCATCGCTGAGCCCAGGCGCCGACAGCGCCTGGATCATGCCATTCAATTCATCCAGTTCCGCATCGGTGATGTGGCTGGCCGCCAACGCGGCCGCTTCCGCCTCGATCACCGCGCGCGCGGCGGTCAGCTCGAACGCGCTGACATCCGGCAAGGCGCCTTCGTCCGAGGCCAGGCGTGGCTTGACGTACACGCCCGAGCCGATCTTGATCACGATGCGGCCCTGCGCCTCCAGGGCGATCTCGGCCTCGCGCACGGTCACGCGGCTGACGCCGAAGCGCTCGGCCAACTCGCGTTCGCCCGGCAGGCGCGAGCCGACCGGGAATTCGCCCGTGTCGATCAGCGCGCGGATCTTGGCGGCAACGGAGTGGTACAGGCGGTTTTCGGACATCGGCGACTCAAACCCTCAAGGTGATCGGCCCGGCACGCGGGTGCCGGACAGGTGGCGCGGCGGAAACCGCGCCGGTGGCGACGCTAGAACCGGTAGCGCACCCCCAAATAATAGCGTCGCCCGTAGGTGTTGTACTCACGGAAGCTGCCGGGCACCGGCATGTCGGAGATCCGTGGCTCGTTGGTCAGGTTGGACGCCTCCAGCGACACCGACAGCTGCGCATTGAAACGGTAGCTGGCACGCAGGTCCAGGGTGCCACTGTCGCGCACGTAGCGGTTCTGCGCCGGGGCACCGACGAACTTCTGGAAATACTCCGAGCGGTACTTGTAGATGGCCTGCAGGTCGACCGCGCCGATGGCGTAATACAGCTGGCCGGAGAACACGTGCCGCGACAGGCCGAAGATGTTGGCCGGCGCGACGATGCCGCCGCTCACCAGCCCGGTCGCCGGATCGACCTGGTCGCCCAGGCGCAGATCCTGGGTCTTGTAGTTGGAATCGGCGTAGTTGTAGCTCAGCTTGACGCCCAGGCCGTCGAATGGCGCCGGCAGGTAGGAGAAGCGGTGGGTGCCGGTCAGCTCCAGCCCGGTGAGATCGCTTTTCTGCCGGGTGGTGACGTCCTGCACCACCGGCACCACCACCGACGTGCCGTCGATGACGAAGCGTTCGTCCACCACCGTGGGCACCGCGCCCCCGGTGAACTGCTTGTAGTAGACCGCGGCGCTGAGCAGGGAATCGGCATTGGGGTACCACTCCAGCGACACGTCTGCATTGGACGACAGCAGCGGCCGCGTGCGCGGGTTGCCGGTGGCGGTGATGCTGCCGATCGCCTCGCCGACGGTCGTGAATTCGGTCCCCGGTTCCAGGATGAAGGTGCGCCCGGCAGACAGCGCCACCAGATCCGGGCGGGCCATGGCCCGGTACAGCCCGAAGCGCAGCTGGGTCTGGTCGGTCAGGCCGATGTTGGCGTTGAAGCTGGGCAGGAACACGCGGTTGGACGCGCGCACCGTCTGCGCGGCGAAGCGTCCGGTTTCCACCAGCTGGATGGTGCCGTCGGGGTTGTCGATGACGTCCAGCTCGCCGCGCAATCCCACCGAGCTCACATCGGTGCGCACCCAGCGCACGCCCAGGTTGCCATCCAGCGGCAACCCGAACAGCGTGCTGGCAAATTCGCCCATCACGTACAACGCGCGGGTCTTTTCTTCCACGTCGGCGTCGGCGGTGCCGCGCGGGTCGGCATTGCGGCCGGTGTCGTCCACGCCGGTAATGGCGCCGAACAGACAGCGGCTGTCGAAGGTGGCCCATTGCTGGATGGTGTTGCCGCTGGCGCCGGAGAGGAAATCCTCCTGCGGGAACGGTTGCCGGCAGGCCAGGTTGGCGGCGCGGATCGTGGCCGCATCGGTGACGTTGCGCTCGACGCGGTCGTCCAGGTCGCGGTAGGTCGCCTCGGACAGGCGCACGCCACCCTTGATGGAGGTAAGCAGCCCGCTTTCCGGGGTGAAGGCGCCATCGAAGCGCCAGGCCCGGATGGTGTGCTCGCGGCGCAACTCGTCGCGGCGCGCACGCGCGGCCGCGCTGAAATTGTCCGGGTTGTTCAGGTCGAACGCAGGATCGACCACGATCCCCGGCACATCGCCGGCATAGGTATAGGTGTAGTCCACGCGCTGCCCGTTGATCCCGGGCACGCGGTTGCCGTTGATGTCGGTGGCATTGGAGCGCAGCCGCATCATGCGGTCGATCTCGCTGCGCTCGGTGCGCGAATACGACAGGTCGGTGGACAGCATCCAGGCCGCGTTCGGGCGCCATTCCACGCGCAGCCCGCCACCGCGGTACTGCTCGTCGCGCACCTTGTAGTCGGTGGAGGATTCGACCGTGCTGCTGCCGGTATGGCCTAGCAAGGCGCCGTTGTCGCCCACCTGGCGGTTGTTGAGGTTGCGCAAGGTCTCGGAGAAATTGAGCTCGGCGCGGTCTTCGGTGACGGTGCGCTGCGAGTCCTGGTAATCCAGGGCCACGTCCAGGCCGTCGAACGGCCGCCATTGCAGCGCCGCGAAGGCGGCATCGCGTTGATCGTGTTCGCTGATCTGGCGGTACACGCGACTGCCGGGCGCCAGGTAGTACGGCGTGCCCGCCTGCACCTGCGCCGGGGTCACGGCGGTGCAGTTGCGGCTGGCGCCCACCACCTCGTTGGCGTTGCAGGCCGTCCAGGTGGAGCTGCTGCTCATCACCTCTTCCGGGTTGGTGCCTTCCAGCCGCTGCAGGCCGAGCGAGACCCCGAGCTTGCCGGCCCCGCGCAGGTCGAATTGGTCCAGGTAGCTGACGGTGCCGCGCCAGCCCACGCCGTCGGCGTCGCGCAGCTTGCTGTCGCCGTCGGCATAGGTCGCCCGCCCGTCCAGCTGCACGCGGCGCTTGCCGAATTCCAGCGGCCGCACGGTCTGCATGTTGACCGTGCCGGCGATGCCGCCTTCGACGAAATCGGCGCGCTGGGTCTTGTAGATCGCCACGGTGTTGATGAGTTCGGAGGGGAACTGGTTGAAGTTCACCGAACGGTCGCCGCTGCCGTTGCTGGCCTCGCGCCCGTTGAAGGTGGCCGAGCCCAGGAACGGCCCCAGGCCACGGATGGAAATCTCCGACGCGCCGCCCTTTTCGCGGTGCGTGGCCGCTCCGGTGATGGTCTCGATCGCCTCGCCGATCGACAGCGCCGGCAGATCGCCGATGTCCTCGGCCGACAGCACGTCGGCCACCACCGTCTGCTCGCGCTTGCTGTCGATGGACGACTGGATCGAACTGCGGATGCCGGTGACCTTGACCTGGTCCAGCGTGGTGGGCGCCTGCTGCGGCGGCGACTGGGCAGCATCGGTCTGCTGGGCCATGGCCACGTGTGTGCCGGCCAGCGCAACAGCGCCCAGCAGTGCCTGCGCCAAGACGGTCCGACTAACTGGTATACGTAATTGGACTAATTCTGTGTATCGCACAATTCCTCCTCCCAAAGGATGCTCGAAACCGAGCGCGATGGAGATTCCACGGGGATACACGGCAAGTCAATCATTTCTTTGATTTACCGAGAGAGCCACCTATCTAGGCCAATTTCAAGGCCATTTTTGTGCGTACGCAGCATGACATCCGGCGTTTCCCGAGCTTCAATAGCGACCAACTGGACTACTCTTTTGGTTGACGATCCAGCCTGCACTGTTACCCTCGGCCATCACCGACGCGCCAGCGTCCAGGAGCATCCCGATGCGATCCCCCGTTTCCCTTGCCTGCCTGTTGCTGCTGTGCGCGCCCGCCTGGATCGGCTCGGCCCAAGCCACCTCGTACCTGGTGCACGACCAGAGCGAATACGCCGTGGCAGCGGCCGCGCTGCGTGCCGGCGATCGCATCGTGCTGGCCGATGGGCAGTGGCGGGATTTCGCCATCGTGCTGCGCGGGCAAGGCACCGCCGAGCAGCCGATCACCCTCACCGCGCAGACGCCCGGCAAGGTGATCATCAGTGGCACCTCCGACCTGCGCATGGCCGGCACCTACCTGGTGGTGTCGGACCTGGTGTTCCGCGACGGCCACGGCCCGGGCGATGCGGTGCTGTCGTACCGCATCTCCAGCAAGGAACGCGCGCGCCACAGCCGCATCACCCGGGTGGTGGTGGACGGCTTCAGCAAGCCCACCCGCAACGATTCGGACAACTGGGTGGCGCTGTACGACAGCGACAACCGCTTCGACCACAACCAGCTGGTCGGCAAGACCAATGCCGGCCCCACCCTGGTGGTGGTGCGCGACGCCACCCAGGGCCTGGACAATCGCCATCGCATCGACCACAACTGGTTCGGGCCACGCCCCAACCTGGGCGCCAATGGCGGCGAGACGCTGCGCATCGGCACCAGCAGCGACGCCGACAGCGCCTCCAACTCGGTGGTGGACAACAACTGGTTCGAAGGCTGCGACGGCGAGGTGGAGGTGGTCTCCAACAAGTCCGGCGGCAACACCTACCGCGGCAATGTGTTCAAGCAATCGCGCGGCGCGCTGGTGCTGCGGCATGGCGATGGCAACCTGGTCGAGCGCAACGTGTTCTTCGGCGATGGCAAGGCCAACACCGGTGGCATCCGCGTGATCAACCGCAAGCAGACCGTGCGCCACAACTACCTGGAAAACCTGGCCGGGGATGGCTATTCGTCGGCGCTGAGCATCATGTACGGGGTGCCCAATTCGCCCGCCAACCGCTACGTGCAGGTGGACCAGGCGCGCATCGAGCGCAATACCTTCGTCAGCGTCAACCAGCTGTTCTTCGGTGCCGGCATGGATGCCGAGCGCACCGCCGCGCCGATCAACAGCCGCTTTGCCGGCAACCTGATCGTGGCCGCCACCGACCCGGTGCGCGTGCTGGGCGATCTGTCCGGCATTGCGTTTGCCGGCAACCTGCAAAGCCCGCTGGCATCCACCCGCCTGCCCGGCGGTGTCAACAGCCGCCAGGTGACGATGACCCGCGCCAGCACCGGCTTGCTGGTCGCCGACAACGCCACCGGCGTCGGCGCCGACCCGGCGCTGAGCTACATCGCACGCGACCAGGTGGGCGTGAGCTGGTATCCCAAGCAGGCGCCGCAGGCGGTGACCGACAGCGGCCGCCGTACGCGCGTGCGGCCGGGCCCGACCAGCCTGACCGACGCCGTGGCGCACGCCGCCCCCGGCGATCGCCTGCAGCTGGATGCAGGGCGCTACCAGGTCGATGACATCCTCGACGTGGACCGGCCACTGACGCTGGAAGGCCCGCAACACGGGCGTGCGCGGATCCGCTTTTCGCAGCCGGCGCTGTTCCAGATCGCGCCCGGCGGCACACTCAGCCTGGCCCGGCTCGAGATCGATGGCCGCGCCGCGCCCGCACAGCCGGGCAACGCAGTGATCCGCACCAGCCCCGGCACCGCCGTGGCGCAGTACCAGCTCACGCTGCGCGACACCCACCTGCATCATCTGGACGCACAGCCCGGCTTCGATGTGATCGCGCTCGGCAAGGGCAGCCTGGCCGACCACATCCTGCTGGACAGATTGCTGGTCGAAGACGTCTCCGGCCGGGTGCTGTCCGCACGCGCCGAGACCGACGACCGTGGCACCTACAACGTCGAACAGGTGACGGTGCGGCAGTCGCAGTTTCACCGTGTCGCCGGGCCGGTGCTGGACCTGTATCGCGGCGGCCGCGATGAAAGCACCTTCGGCCCGGTGCTGCAGCTGAGCGACTCGCACTTCACGCAGGTCGGCCGCGCTGCGGATGCGTCGCTGCGCCTGCACGGCGTGCAGCGTGTCGCGCTGCGCAACAACCGCTTCGTCGACAGCGCCGCGATCCTGGCGCAACCCACCACCGGCACGCCCCACCTGATCGCCAGCGGCAACCGGTTCGTCCGCACCCCGGCGTTGCATGCCGACGCAGCGGAGCCCCTGCTATGACCCGTTCCACCCGCCTGTTGCTGCTGGTCCTGGTCGGCGCCGGCAGCGCCCTGCCCTGCAGCGCCGCGCCGTCACCGGCGGCCGAACAAGCAGCGCAGCCGCAACCGCGCGCCACCGATGCCGCCCCGGTGCTGGTCACCGCCCAGCAATGGCGCGCCATGGCCAGCGATGGCGCCAGGCTGCCGGTATTCGCCCGCGAACAGGCACGCGCACAAGCCAGCGTGCGCGCAGCGATGCGGGCCGGTGTGGACGTGCCGGTGCCCAGGGACCCCGGCGGCGGCGCCAGCCACGAACAGCACAAACGCAACTACCAGGCAATCCAGGCAGCCGGCGCGCTGTACCGGCTCACCGGCGACCGCGCCTATGCCGACTATGCGCGCGACGTGTTGCTGGCCTACGCGCGCCTGTATCCCACGCTGGGCGCACACCCCGCCGGGCGCGGCCAGGTGCCGGGACGGCTGTTCTGGCAGTCCTTGAACGACTCGGTGTGGCTGGTCTACGCAAGCCAGGGCTACGACGCCATCCGCGACACGCTCAGCGCGCAGGACCGCGCCACCATCGACCGCGACGTGTTCGCGCGCATGGCGCACTTTTTGTGCGACGAAAGCGCAGACAACTTCGACAAGATCCACAACCACGCCACCTGGGCGGTGGCCGCCGTCGGCATGACCGGCTATGTGCTGCGCGACCAGGCGCTGGTGGACAAGGCGCTGCGCGGCAGCAGGCGCGATGGCAAGGCCGGCTTCCTGGCGCAGGTGGACCAGTTGTTCTCGCCGGACGGCTACTACGCCGAAGGCCCGTATTACCAACGCTATGCCCTGGCGCCGTTCGTGCTGTTCGCCAACGCGATCGCGCGCAACCAGCCGCAGCAACGCATCTTCCAGCGCCGCGACGGCGTGCTGCTGAAGGCCGTAAACAGCCTGGTGCAGAGCAGCTACGGCGGCTATTTCTTCCCGATCAACGATGCCATCCTCGACAAGGGCCTGGACACCGAGGAACTGGTGGCCGGCATCGGCATCGCCTACGCGCAGACCCACGATGCGCAACTGCTGTCCATCGCACAACGCCAGCGCCGCGTGCTGCTCACCCCCGAAGGCCTGGCCGTGGCCAGCGCGCTCGCGCAGGACCACGCCCAACCGTTCGCCTTCGGCAGCGTGTTGCTGCGCGATGGCGCACAGGGCGACCAGGGCGCGCTGGCGATCCTGCGCAGCGGCGGCGACGACGGCCAGACGCTGGTGATGAAGAACACCTCGCAAGGCATGGGCCACGGCCACTTCGACAAGTTGAACTGGCTGTTCTACGACAACGGCCAGCGCGTGGTCACCGACTACGGCGCGGCGCGTTTCCTGAACGTGGAAGCCAAGGCCGGCGGCATCTATCTGCCGGAAAACAGCAGCTGGGCCAAGCAGACCATCGCGCACAACACGCTGGTGGTGAACGAGACCAGCCACTTCAACGGCGACTGGAAAGTGGGCGAGCAGCATGCGCCGACGCAGCTGCTGTTCGCCAGCAGTGCCGACACCCAGATCGCCTCGGCGCGCATGCAGCAGGCCTACGACGGGGTCAGCTTCACCCGCACCCAGGCGCTGCTGTCGCACCCACAGCTGCGCCTGCCGGTGGTGGTCGACCTGCTGCGCGTCAGCGGCAGCGCGCCGGCACGCTACGACCTGCCGCTGCACTTCAACGGGCAGATCATGCAGGTCGGCTTCACCGCAGAGCGCGCACTGACGCAACGCCCGGTGCTGGGCAAGGCCAACGGCTATCAGCATCTGTGGGTGGATGCCTCCAGCGATGCGAGCACCGACACGCGCAGCCTGAGCTGGCTGCTCGCCGGCCGCTTCTACAGCTACCGCTTCGGCAGCAGCGCGCCTGCGCGTGCGCTGCTGGTGGAAAGCGGCGCCAACGATCCGGACTTCAACCTGCGCCGCGAACCGGCGCTGATCCAGCGTGTCGATGGGCAGGCGAACGTCAGCTTCTTCGGCGTGCTGGAACCGCATGGCGAATACAACGGCACCGCCGAATACGTGCATGGCGCCGACAGCCGCATCCGCGCCATCGAGCACGTGCGCGGCGACGATGCCGAGGTGATCGTGCTCACCCTGGTCGGCGGCCAGCGCATCGCGCTGGCAGTGGCCGACGACGCCGATGCACAACGCGCCCACCAGGTGCAGGCCGCCGGCCAGCACTACCGCTGGCGCGGCGGTTACGCGCGCTTCGATCGCGCTGCAGGTGAAAAATGAGCACCCACTCCACCTCCACCACACCCACGCGCCCGGCGGGCAAACGCTCGGCGGTGCGCTGGCTGATCGTGGCGCTGATCGCGGTGGCCACGGTGATCAACTACATCGACCGCAACGCGCTGGCGGTGATGTGGCCGGCGATCTCGCGCGACATCGGCGCCACCAAGGAAGACTACGCGCTGCTGGTCACCATCTTCATGCTGTTCTATGCCGCCGGGCAGTTCGTGTTCGGACGGCTGTTCGACATCATCGGCACCCGGCTCGGCTTTGCCTTGTCCATCGCGGTGTGGTCGCTCTCCATTGCGCTGCATGCCATCACCCACTCCATCATGGCGTTCTCGGTGGTGCGCGCACTGCTGGGCATCAGCGAAGCCGGCGCCTGGCCGGGCGCGGTCAAGGCCAATGCGGAATGGTTTCCCGCCCGCGAGCGTGCGCTGGCGCAGGGCATCTTCAATGCCGGCGCCTCCATCGGCGCGATCGTCTCGGCGCCGCTGATCGCGCTGCTGTTCCTGTCGTTCGGCTGGAAGGGCACCTTCGTGCTGGTCGGCGTGCTGGGCATGCTGTGGTTGCTGCCGTGGCTGGTGATCTACCGCGCCGGGCCGGACCGGCATCCCTGGGTCAACGCGGCCGAGCGGGCGTTGATCCTGGATGCACCCGAGGCCGGCAGCGCGCCGCCGCCGGCCTACCTGCCCACGCTGCGCCAGCTGATGTCGCACCGGCAAAGCTGGGGCATCGTGCTGGCGCGGTTCTTCCTGGATCCGATCTGGTGGCTGTTCGTGTCGTGGCTGCCGATCTACCTGGCCGAGACCTTCCACTTCGACATCAAGCAGATCGGTGCGTTCGCCTGGGTGCCATTCGTCGGTGCGATGCTGGGCAGCCTGTGCGGCGGCTGGCTGTCCGGGCGCCTGATCGCGGCCGGCTGGAGCGTGGACCGCGCGCGCAAATGGACCATCACCCTGGGCGGGGCCATCATGGCGCCGGCGCTGCTGGGCGCCGTGCAGGCGGCCGACCCGCGCATGGCGGTGCTGACGATTGCCGCCGTGCTGTTCGGCTTCCAGATCGCCATCGGCAATATCCAGACCCTGCCCGGCGACCTGTTCGCCGGTAAATCGGTCGGCTCGCTGGCCGGCATCGGCGGCATGGCCGCGGTGGCCGGCACCCTGATCACCACCTGGCTGGTCCCGGTGATGACCGCGACCTCGTACGCACCGATGTTCATCCTGGTCGCCGCGCTGGTGCCGGCCTCGCTGGCCGCGCTGTGGCTGGTCACCGGCCGCATCCACCGACTCGACGCACCGGGCACCTGACCGTGCCCGCCGCCTACTCCGCTTTCCCCACACCAACAGGACATACCCGCATGCATTTCCACGACAAGGTCGCCATCGTCACCGGCGGCGGCCGCGATATCGGCCGCGCCATCTCGCTCAAGCTGGCCGCTGCCGGCGCCAAGGTCTGCATCAACTACGCCAACGACGACGCCAGCGCGCGCGACACGCTGGCACAGCTGCAGGCCGCCGGCGGCCAGGGCATCCTGCACCGCGCCGACGTCACCGATGCCACCGCCGTGGCCGGCCTGCTGACCGCCACGCGCACCGCCTTCGGCCAGCACATCGATGTGCTGATCAACGTGGCCGGCGGCATGCTGGCGCGCAAGCCGCTGGCCGATATCGACGAGGCCTTCTTCCATCAGGTGATGGACCTCAACCTCAAATCGGTCTACCTGACCACCCAGGCGGTGGCGCCGCATATGCGCGAAGGCGGCGCGATCGTCAATTTCGCCTCGCTTGCCGGGCGCGATGGCGGCGGGCCGGGCGCGGCCATCTATGCCACCGCCAAGGCGGCGGTGATGACCTTCTCGCGCGCAATGGCCAAGGAACTGGGCCCGCGCGGCATCCGCGTCAACGCACTGTGCTGCGGCATGATCGCCACCCGCTTCCATGACGACTTCACCAAGCCGGAAGTACGCGCCTTCGTCGCCAATGCCACCCCGCTGCGGCGCGAGGGCCGCCCGGAGGAAGCTGCCGATGCGGCGTTGTACCTGGCCTCGGATGCGGCCAGCTTCATCAACGGCGCCAACCTGGACGTCAACGGCGGCGTGTTCTTTTCCTGATCGAAAAAGGAGTTCTGCGCATGGTCTGGCGATGGATGATGACTGCGACATTGAGTGTCGTGCTGGCAGGCCCGGCCACTGCGCACCCCGCACCCCGCTGGGTGCCGGCCTGGATCGCCTCGGCGACGCCGGACCGGCTCGACGGTGGCGCCGACACGCCGCTGCAATTTGCCGATGAAACGGTGCGCCAGGACATCCGCCTGGGCAGTGCGGCGGTGGCCCTGCGCGTGCGCATCAGCAACGAGCTGGGCACCACCCCGCTGACGATCGGTGCGGGCACGGCGCGCCTGCTCGGCGGCGCCGGGGACACGCACCCGCTGCGCTTCGACGGACGCGCCAGCATCACCGTGCCGCCCGGCGGCGTATTGCTCAGCGACCCGGTGCCGCTGCGCGCACCGGCATTGGCCGAGGTGGCGGTGAGCCTGTATTTCCCCACGCCGGCGCGCCCGGCGGTACGCCGCACCGCGCTGCGAGTGGTCAAGGGCCAGGCCGAGGTACCGGACAGCAAGGCATTGGCGTATCGCCAGAACGTCATCTCCGCCCTCTACGTGCAACCGCCGCATCCCCGCCAGACCGTGGTGGTGGCGCTGGGCGATTCGATCACCGAAGGCGCCACCGCCACGCGCGGCGCCAATGGCGACTGGCCGGCCCTGCTGGCCAGGCGGCTGGAGCAGCGTTGCCCCGGCAGCGTGGTGGTGCTCAACGCCGGCATCAGCGGCAACAAGCTGCTCGACGATGGCCGCAGCCCCAGCGCGCTGGCGCGGCTGGATCGCGACGTGCTGGCACTGCCCGGCGTGGACCAGGTGATCCTGTTCGAGGGCATCAACGACATCCGCCACAGCGGCCCGCCGGATGCGATTGCCGGCCGCACTGCCGCCGACATGGTGCTGGGCTATCGCCAGATCGTGACCCGGCTGCAGCAACACGGCATCGCCGTGATCGGCGCCACGCTGACCCCGTTCGGCAACTCGGATCGCTACGAGCCGGTGGCGGCGGCCACGCGCCAGACGCTCAACGGGTTCATCCGCGACGGGCAGGCATTCGATGCGGTGATCGACTTCGACGCCGCGTTGCGCGACCCGACCAGGCCGGAGTGGCTACCCGCCGCGCTGACCCGCGATTTCCTGCATCCCAACGACGCCGGATACCAGCGCATGGCCGAATCAGTGGACCTGTCGTTGTTCTGCAAGGCCCGCTGAGGCGCCTTGCCACGGTGACGCGCCTGCGCCAGGCGCGCTGCCACGGCGATACAGCGGCACGGCCGGCATGCACGCTTGCCTGCCTTCAGCCCCGGCTTTTTTTCAGGATGCTGATCTCCCCGGAGGTCTCCAGGATCGCCATGTCGATATCGGCATCGTCGCGGCAATCGGCCTTGCGTTTTGCCACCTCGAAATCGGCGTAGCTGACGTTGTGGCGGACCAGTTCCTTCCAGTAGATCTGCCCGCCCCGCGCCAGCAGCGCCGGGGTGCCCTGCACCCAGGTATCGATCCGCCGGCTGCGCGCGGTCGCCATGCCCACCAGCCAGTTCAACACCAGCAAGGTGGCCGCCAGGATCATGCCGCCCAGCAACGAGACGTCTTCGCCGATCAGCGAGTTCTGCACCGCGGTTCCCAGCAGCACGATGAGCAGCACGTCGAACGGCGTGGATTGGCCCAGCGCGCGCTTGCCGGTCATGCGCGTCAACAGCAGGACCACGGTATAGACCGCTACCGCACGCAGCACGAACTCCCACCACGGCATGTCCAGGTGCATCATTTCGTAAAAGCGCACGCGTGTTTCCACGTCCAGCATCGTGTGTCCTGACCGCCGTTGATCGATGGCGCACGCTAGTGCGGAAACGGTGAAGGCGCCGTGCTGTCGCCATCGTTGCCGAGTCAGCCCGCCCGGCACCCATCGTGCAGCGCATCACGGCTTTTCGCTGGCGATCCGTTAGCGTCTGGCCTGGACACACGGGGATGGCGGGCATGGGGACTGGAATCACACGTCGCGGGTTGCTGCTGGGTGCCGCGTCGGCAGCGTTGTCGGCACAGCTGCCGGTAGGGTTTGCGTTGCCGCGGCGTGCGGCCGCGGCGCCGGCCTTTATCGATGCGCTGATCGCGCGCATGAGCGTGGAGGAAAAGGCCGGCCAGCTGACGCTGTCCGGTTCGGCGCAGCAGACCGATGCGGCGGCGGCGGCCAATCCAATCAATACCGTGCCCACGGCCGAGGGCCAGCTTGCTGCCGCGCGTGCCGGGCGGGTCGGCGGCATCTTCAATGGCTCCAATGTGCTGTGGCATCAGCAACTGCAACAGGCCGCGCTGCAGAGCCGCCTGCAGATTCCGCTGCTGTTTGCCGCCGATGTGATCCACGGGTTCACCACGGTGTTTCCGGTGCCGCTGGCCGAGGCCGCCAGCTTCGAGCCGGCGCTGGCGCAACGCACCGCGCGTGCGGCCGCACTGGAGGCCAGTGCGGTCGGCATCGACTGGACCTTCGCGCCGATGGTGGACATCGCGCGCGATGCGCGCTGGGGGCGCGGCGTGGAAGGCAGCGGCGAGGACGTGCTGCTTGGCCAGCGGTTTGCGCAGGCGCGCGTGCGCGGCTTCCAGGGCGAGGGCCTGGATCATGCCGATGCACTTGCGGCCTGTCCCAAGCATTTCGCGGCCTATGGCGCCGCTGAGGCGGGGCTGGACTACAACACCGTCGACATCTCCGAGCGCAGCCTGCGCGAGGTCTATTTCCCACCGTTCCAGGCTGCATTCGATGCCGGCGCAGTGACCACGATGGTGGCCTTCAACGAGATCGCCGGCATCCCTGCCACCGCCAATCGCTGGTTGCTGGGCGAGGTATTGCGCGGCGAGTGGGACTACCGCGGCCTGGTGGTGTCCGACTACACCGGCGATCTGGAATTGATCGGGCACGGGTTTGCCAGCGATGCGCGCGAGGCGACCAGGCTGGCGTTCCTGGCCGGTGTGGACATCAGCATGCAGAGCGGGCTGTACCTGCAGCATCTGCCGGCGCTGGTGGCCGCCGGCGAGGTGACCATGGCGCAACTGGATGCATCGGTACGCCGCGTGCTGCAGTTCAAGGCCGCGCTTGGATTGTTCGACGATCCGTTCCTGCGCATCGTGCCGGCACGCGCACAGGCGCGGCAGCGGCGCCCCGAAACACTGGCGCTGGCACGCGAGGCGGCACGCAAATCCATCGTGCTGCTCAAGAACGATGGCGAGCTGCTGCCGCTCAAGACACACGGGCAACGCATCGCGCTGATCGGGCCGATGGCGCGCAACTGGACCGACAGCGCAGGCCCCTGGAGCCTGTTCGGCGGCGACGACAGCGGCAACGACCTTGCCACCGCACTGCGCGCGCGGCTGCGCGACCCGGGCAGCCTGCAGGTGGTGCAAGGCTGCGACTTCGAACATGGCCTGCCCGGCGGCGTGCAGGCGGCCGTCACCGCAGCGGCGTCCGCGGATATGGCAGTGCTGGCGATCGGCGAGCCGATGCGCTACTCCGGCGAAGCGCAGTCGCGCAGCGAGATCGTCATTCCCTCCGGGCAGCAAGCGCTGCTGGCGGCGGTGGCGGCCACCGGCACGCCGGTGGTGGTGGTGCTCAGCAACGGCCGTGCGCTGGTGATCGATGGCCCGGTACTCAAGGCACCGGCGATCCTGGTCAGCTGGTTCCTGGGCTCGGCATCGGGCACCGCGCTGGCGGATATTTTGTTCGGCGAGCACGGTCCGTCCGGGCGCTTGCCGGTGAGTTTTCCGCATGCATCCGGGCAGCTGCCCTACAGCTATGCGCACAAGCCCAGCGGCCGTGCCGACCCGCGCCCGGATGCCTTGCAGCCGTTCAAGACCCGCTACCGCACCGCGCCCAATGCCGCGTTGTTTCCGTTCGGGCATGGGCTGACCTATGGCCGCATCGAATACGGCGAGCTGCGCCTGAGCGATGCACGGCTGGCGGCGACCGGCAGCCTGCGCATCAGCGCGCGCATCCACAACCGCGGCACCCGCGATGCCGAGGAAGTGGCGCAGCTCTACATCCGCGACCGCAGCGCCAGCGTCACCCGCCCGGTGCGCGAGCTGAAGGACTTCCGCAAGCTGGCGGTGCCGGCGGGCGGCAGCGTCGCGGTGGAGTTCGTGCTGCGCCGTGAGGACCTGCTGTTTATCGGCCAGGCATTGCAGCCGACGGTAGAGCCTGGCGTATTCGATCTCTGGGTGGCGCCATCTGCAGAGGCTGAGGGCGTGTCTGCGAGTTTTGAATTGATGGGCTGAGCGCCAGCGGCAATCGAAATGGCTCAGCTCAGGGGATGGATACGGGGCGTGTCTCGCTCACGCAGAGGGCATCGTGCCCAGGTTGGCTCGGGAACACATCCCCATTGCGCTGACGCTCATGCTCTCGGTCGCCTTGAGAGGGGGACTGGGTCTTGAGAGATTGGACGGTGCGTGTGCCCGGGTTTACAGCGGACGATCTGCGGGTTTGCTGCGGGGTCCTTGCCCGCCCACCATCGCAGGACACGCCGCAAGTACGTCCTTGTAGGCTCTTACGCGGCATCCATGCCGCGTAAGGTCCCGCGACGGTGGGTGGGCAAGGACCCGTCGGGATGGTTGGTGTGCATGGTCAGGAGCAGTGATGCCGTGCCCTGCGATGTGATGAGACGCAGTGCGATCTGATCGGCGTTCTTCGACGCGAGCAACTCGCTGCCATGCCGACATCGATTCACTCGTCATCGAAGGCACGTCTAGCCAACATGCTGACGCCATCGCTACAACCTTCGAAAGCTTTGTTAGCCGATCGTATTTCCGCGCAACACCTCTGCCAGGAACGGCGCGGTGCGGCTGCCACGCTGCCGCGCGACAGCCTCCGGCGCACCGGCCACCACGACGGCGCCACCCGCACCGCCCGCGCCCGGCCCCATGTCCAGCACCCAATCGCTGCTGGCGGCCACGCGCATGTCGTGTTCGACCACGATGACCGTATTGCCGGCTTCCACCAGGCCTTGCAGCTGACGCATCAAGGTATCCACATCGGCCGGATGCAGGCCGGTGGTCGGCTCGTCCAGCACGTACACGGTGTCGCGCCGCTGCGCGCGTTGCAGCTCGGTGGCCAGCTTGATGCGCTGCGCCTCGCCGCCGGACAGCTCGGTGGCCGGCTGGCCGAGCCGCAGATAGCCCAGCCCCACTTCGCGCAACACCTGCAACGGGCGCAGCACGCTAGCGTCGTCGGCAAAGAAGCTGGCGGCCTGGTCCACGGTCATCGCCAACACCTGCGCGATGTTGTGACCCCGCAGCGCGATCTCCAGGGTCTTGGCGTTGTAGCGCGCGCCGTGGCAGCTGGGGCATGGCGCGTACACGCTGGGCATGAACAGCAATTCCACATGCACCGAGCCCTCGCCCTCGCAGGTGGCGCAGCGGCCCTTGGCGACGTTGAACGAAAATTGCCCCGGGTCGTAACGGCGGCGGCGCGCGGCCGGTGTGGCGGCGAACAACTTGCGCACCGGATCGAACAGGCCGGTGTAGGTGGCCAGATTGGAGCGTGGCGTGCGGCCGATCGGTTTCTGGTCCACCCGCACCAGGCGGCGCACCTGGTCGAGTCCGCCGACGATCGCACCACCCAGCGGCACCTGCGTGCCGCGCTCCAGCGGGTCCAGCGCTTCGTCTTCCTCCGCCTGGGTTTGTCCGAGATGGGCGGCCAGCAATTCCACCAATGCCTGGCTCACCAGCGACGACTTGCCCGAGCCGGACACACCGGTCACGGTGGTGAACACACCCAGCGGCAGGTCCACATCCAGTTCGCGCACATTGTTGCGGGTGATGCCGCGCAGCTGCAGCCAACCGGTGGCCGCCCGCGCATGGCTGTGCACCTGCGGCGGGGTGCCGAACAGGTAACGCCGCGTGGACGAGGCCTCCACCTGCTCCAGTCCCGCGGGCGGGCCGCTGTACAGCACCTGCCCGCCGTGCACGCCGGCAGCCGGGCCAACGTCGACGATCCAGTCGGCGTGGCGGATCACATCCACCTCGTGTTCGACCACGAATACCGAATTGCCGGCGGCCTTGAGCTGATCCAGCGCGCCCAGCAAGGCCTGCGCATCGGCCGGATGCAGGCCCGCCGATGGCTCGTCCATCACATACACCACGCCGAACAACTGCGAACGGATCTGCGTGGCCAGCCGCAGCCGTTGCAGCTCGCCCGGCGACAGCGTCGGCGTGCTGCGCTCCAGGCTGAGATAACCCAGGCCCAGCGCCTGCACCACCTCGATCCGCGCGCGCAGGTCGGCGGCGATGCGTTGCGCGGCAATCGCCTGCTCGGGATGCGTGTCGGCCTGCTTGCGCCTGTCGTTGCGCTTGCCACCGGCACCTTCCGCAGCCGGGCGCAGCAGATCGGCCACCTCGTCCAGCGGCCGCCGCGACAGCTCGCCGATATCCAGGCCGGCGAAGGTCACCGACAGCGCCTCGCGCCGCAGCCGCTTGCCGTCGCACTGCGGGCACTGCGTGCTGATCAGGTACTGCGCCACGCGCTTTTTCATCTGCGCGCTCTGCGTGGTGGCAAAGGTGTGCAGCACATAGCGCCGCGCACTGGTGAAGGTGCCCATGTAGCTGGGCTCTTCCTTGCGGCGCAGCGCGCGCCTGGCTTCGTCCAGGCTGTAGCCGGCGTACACCGGCACCACCGGTTGCTCGTCGGTGTAGAGGATCCAGTCGCGGGTCTTCTTCGGCAGCTTGTGCCACGGCAGATCGACGTCGTGGCCCAGCGTGGTGAGGATGTCGCGCTGGTTCTGGCCATGCCAGGCACCGGGCCAGGCGGCAACCGCGCGATCGCGGATGCTCAGCGTGGGATCCAGCACCATGGTCGCCTCGGTCGCATCGTAGATGCGCCCCAGGCCATGGCAGGTGGGGCAGGCACCGGCCGGGGTATTGGGCGAAAAGCCGTCGGCGTAGATGATGTCCTGCCCCGGCGGGTAGCTGCCCGCACGCGAATACAGCATGCGCAGGGAGTTGGAGATGGTGGTGACGCTGCCCACCGACGAGCGCGCACTCGGCGCGCCGCGCGCCTGCTGCAAGGCCACCGCCGGCGGCAGGCCTTCGATGGAATCCACTTCCGGCACGCCGACCTGGTCGATCAGGCGTCGCGCATACGGCGAGATCGAATCCAGGTAACGCCGCTGCGCTTCGGCAAACACGGTACCGAACGCCAGCGACGACTTGCCCGAGCCGGACACCCCGGTGAACACCACTAGCGCATCACGCGGGATGTCCACGTCCACGTTCTTGAGGTTGTGCTCGCGCGCACCGCGCACGCGCACCAGGCCGGAGGAAGACGACGCTGCGCTGGACATGAGTGACACACCGACATTCGACAATGCGCCAGCCTACCGCGTGCCGCATACAGCCGGTGTCAGTGTTGACGGCGAGTCCTGCGGCGCTCCACTCAAGCAACTTGCTGCTCGCCCTGGAATGCATCGGTCGAAGGCGCGGTGCCCTCACCGCTCGCTGGCTATGCCGTAAACCCGTTCGTGGGGGCTAGATGGCGGCATCCATGCCACCACACGGTCCCGCAATCGGCAAGGACACCGCACAAGACAGTTGCCGGCTGCTTTGTTGAAAACCATGCGCGCCGGCCAACTCAACTGGCCCTTGTCCGCCCACCGTCGCGGGACCTTACGCGGCATGGATGCCGCGTAAGAGCCTACATGGACGTACTTGCGGCGTGTCCTGCGAGGGTGGGCGGGCGAGGGCCCTGCAGCCAACTCACAAACCAGCCGCTCTACAACGCAATCACCCCAGCGCATGCGCCGGCACCGGCTGCTCGCCGGTCTCCGCCAGCGCCTGCATGCGCGCCACCACGCCACTGAACAGCCGTGCAGTCGCCGCGCCACGTGTGCGGAAGATCTCCTCAAGCTCGCCGTAGTACCACAACGTGCCGGCGCGCCCTGCGGTGAAGACGTTGAAGATGTCCTGGCCCACGTCCGGGTTTTCCAGGTCCTGCACGATGGTGCGCGCGTTATAGAGCTTGTCGCAGCCGGACACCAGCAAGGCGCGCTCGGGCGTGTTGCGCAGGTGCTCCAGGTAGGCCAGCTTGCGCTCGCGCCAGTCGCGTTTGCGCGCGCTGTCGGTGTTGTCCACCTCGGCCTTGTCTTCGGCGGTGGCATCGGTACATGCCATCACGATGTCGGCCACCGCATCGCCGAACTGCGCGCGGATCGAGGCCTCATGGCCGCCGCCGCAATCTTCCACCACATCGTGCAGCAGCCCGGCAATGGCCTGTTCTTCGTCGCCGCCGCATTCCAGCACCAGCGTGGACACCCCCAGCAAGTGGCTCAGATACGGAATCTGCGTGCCCTTGCGGACCTGCCCGGCATGGGCGATGCGCGCGTAATCCACGGCCAGGGCGTAACGTTCGGTGAGAGCGGTCATGGGGCGTCCGATGCGAGCGAGGAGGCATTATCGCCGAGCGCGGTGACGCGCCGGGTGAGGATGGCGCGAGGGTGCATGTGCAGACTCAATGACGCGGCGTTGCGGCCGATACCGCTAGGCTCACCCCACGCCGCACGATTGCCCAGCCATGCCCACGCTTCCCGTTTGCAACGCCTGCCGCGACGGCCAGGACTTTCCCACCGCCATCACCATGGCGTTCCAGCCGATCGTGGACGTGTCCACCCGCAGCATCTACGCCGGCGAAGCGCTGGTGCGCGGGGTCAATGGCGAATCGGCCGGCAGCATCCTGGCCGCCGTGGATGAGCGCAACCGCTACGCCTTCGACCAGGCGTGCCGCATCAAGGCGATCGAATGCGCCGCGCAGATCCCGCTGCCGGCCTTGCTGTCGATCAACTTCATGCCCAATGCGGTTTACAACCCCGAACACTGCCTGCGCGCCACGCTCTCGGCCACCGCGCAGTACGGCTGGCCGCTGGACGCCATCATCTTCGAGGTCAGCGAACAGGAACACCTGGCCGAACCGGCGCATCTGCTCGACATCATGCGCACGTATCAGGCACGCGGCCTGAAGACCGCCATCGACGACTTCGGCGCCGGCTATTCCGGCCTCGGCCTGCTGGCCGACTTCCAGCCGGACCTGCTCAAGCTGGACATCGCCCTGGTGCGCGGCATCGACGCCGACCGCAGCCGCCAGGCCATCGTCCGCCACACCACCCGCATGTGCGAAGAACTCGGGATCGCCGTCATCGCCGAAGGCATCGAACACCCGGACGAATGCCGCGCCCTGCGCGACATGGGCATCCACCTGCAGCAAGGCTACCTGTTCGCCCGCCCGCAGATCGGCGAACTGCCGCAGGTGCATTGGCCGGAATAGGCATCAGGCGCGCCACCACGCCAGCGTGTAGCTCCGCTACGGCCCCGGCAGCTGCCGGCGCACGCGGTGTGACGATGTGTCGGGCCAGCGACCTCAGATCGCGCATACCGAGTGGTAACAGCCTGATGGCCTGGGAATGGAGGAATCGAGCCGCCACAAGCACTCGCTCTTCCGATTCCCGATTCCCCAATCCCGATTCCCGATTCCCTATTCCCCAGCGCTGGCCAGCTCGGAAGCCGGCACCGGGTTGGCCTGATGTGCCAGGTATTGATGGATCTGCGCAACCACCGCCGCGCCCTCGCCCACCGCCGCGGCCACCCGCTTGACCGAGCCGGCCCGCACATCGCCGATGGCGAACACGCCGGGGCGGTTGGTTTCCAGCGGCAGGCAGGCCGGCACGCCATCCCCACGCGCGTTGCCGGTGACGACGAAACCGCGCTTGTCCATCTCGACGCATTGCTGCAGCCAACCGGTGTTGGGGTCGGCGCCGACGAACAGGAACAGATGCCGCAACTCCACCCGCGTGGTCTGTCCATCGGCGCGCGTGCGCAACACCGCCGCCTGCAGGCCGCGCTCCGGATCGCCCTCCAGCGCGGACACCTCGGTGCCGGCATGCAGCTGCACGTTCGGCAGCACGGCGATGCGGTCGATCAGATATTGCGACATCGACGATTCCAGCCCTTCGCCGCGAATGATCAGGTGCAGTTCCTTCACCCGCGGCGCCAGGAACGCCACCGCCTGGCCGGCGGAATTGCCGCCGCCCACCAGCGCCACCACCCCGCCCTCGCACAGCCGCGCTTCCACCGGCGAGGCCCAGTACGACACGCCATGGCCTTCGAAACGCTCCAGCCCGTCGATCTCCGGACGCCGGTAACGCGCCCCCGAGGCGATCACCACGGTGCTGGCCAGCAGCTGCTTGCCGTCGGCCAGATCCAGCTTCAGCGCGCCGTCGTCGCGCCCGCATTCCAGTGTGCCGGCCTCGATCGGAATCGCCAGCTCGGCGCCGAATTTCAACGCCTGGTTGTAGGCGCGCCCGGCCAGCGCCTGGCCGGAAATGCCGGTCGGAAAGCCCAGGTAGTTCTCGATCCGTGCCGAGGCGCCGGCCTGCCCGCCGATGGCGCGCTGGTCCAGCACCAGCACCGACAGGCCTTCGGACGCGGCGTACACCGCCGTCGCCAGGCCAGCCGGGCCGGCACCGACAATCGCCACGTCGTAGCGCTTGTCCGGGTCGATATCCGGGGTCATGCCCAGGCAATGCGCTGCTTCGGCATCGCTGGGCTGGCGCAGCACCCGCCCGCTGGGGCACACCATCACCGGCAACTCCTGCTCCTGGATGCCGAAGCGCTGCACCAACGCGCGGCCTTCCTCGTCGGAGGCATCGATCACCGTGTTCGGGTAACCGTTGCGGGTCAGAAAGCCCTGCAACCGGGTCAGGTGCGGATCGTCCGGCTCGCCGATCAGCACCGAGCCGGAGGCATCGCCTTCGATCAGGCCGACCCGGCGCAGGATCAACGCACGCATCACCACCTCGCCCACTTCGGCCGAGCTGATCATCAGCGCGCGCAGATGCGCGGTGTCGAACGGCAGCGCCAGGCAGCCCTGCGGCCCGGCACGTCCACCGGCCAGCGATGCGCGCCCGGCGAGTTGACTCACCTCACCGGTGAACTGCCCGGGCGTGTGCGAGGTGACCGGCTTTTCGTTGCCCAGCCCGTCGCGCCGGACCACTTCGATGGCGCCTTCCAGCACCACCCACACCGGCGCGTGCGCATCGCCCACGTCGAAGACGATCTCGCCGGCAGCGAAACGCTGCGCCGGCCCGCTGGCAAAACGCCGCGTGATCGCCAATTGGCCCGAGTCCAGCTCGGGAAACATCTGATGGTGGCGGGTATCGGCCAGGGACATGGAGGGGCGACGCTGAGGGGGGAGTACATGCAAGCATGGCCAGCCGTGAGGGCGATGGCAATCACCCGAATGGGCCATGCCGGGCGCGACAGAGCGCGCATGCGCGCGCAGCACGGGTGGGTACGCCAGTGCGGTGTTCGCGCAGGCACAACGCATCACGCAGGTGTCAGCGCATCGCACGCTCACCGGCGGCGATCGGCGTGATCGGCCGCAACCGTGCGCGCAGAACGTAACTGACGCAGCCGCTGCGCTGGCCGCCAAGCGAACACGGCCCTGGAGCCGCTGCCGGTACGCAGCGCTCGAACGCTCCGATTGCTCCTGTTGCTGCTGTTGCTCGGGTTACTCCGCTTACTCCGCTTACTCCGCTTGCTCCGCAGCACGCCGACAGACGTGCACCACGCCTCCTCAGCCACGCTCCGGTTGCACCTGCTCCCAGTGCGGCCCGTGCTGGCCGGCGGCCATGCGCTCGGCCGGACGCACGCGAAACACCACGCTGATGCGCTCACCCACCGCACGTGCGGTCTTGGCAATGCCGTGCTCGTGGCTCAGTTGCGAGGCATGGCTCATCGCCAGCAGGCTTCCCGGCGCCAGTTCCACAGCGATCGCACGCGTGTTGCCGTGCTTTGCGCGCAGCTGCATCCGCCGCGTGGCGCCCAGCGACACCAATGCAATCGGATACGGCGCCTGCAGTGTCTGCAGCTTGTCGTGATGCATGGCCACGCTGTCGCGGCCGTCGCGATACAGATTCAGGCCCACGGCGTTGTACGGGGCAGGCAACACGGCCTGCACCGCAGCGAGCAGCGCCTGCAGCGGCAGCCCGGGCGGCAGCGGTGCATCCAGCCGATACGAGGCCAGCAGGCGCGGCACCTCCACCACACGGTCATACATCTCGCGGCGCTGGCTGCGCCAGTCGGTCGCCTGGCGCAGCGCGGCAAAGCACTGCTGCGCCACGGCAGGCGCCAGCAGCTGCGGCCAATAGCGCACGCCGCCTTGCGCATCGTGCAGCAGCTGCACCGGCGCGGTGGGAGCATCGAACAGATCCATCGGGATCATATGCGGGCGGTTTGCGCGATTTCAGCAGCCGGGCGTTGCGCTTGCCTGCGACCGGAGCAGTGCAGGTGCACGCTGTCTCGCATCTGCTGCAAGGCCTTGCTGCGTGCATCAGGGCAACCGACCGGCGCACCCGCAGCCTCCGGCGCGCAAGGCTGGCGACCACACGCGTCCAGCGCCCACCGCGGCCCGCGCACGGGTTAGCGAGCTCAACGATGCAGCCATGGATGCCATGCGATCAGGCCCGACAGCTGTGCTACGGTCCGGCGCTGCATCCGCCTGGAACCGTTCGCATGCAGCATCGCTCAATCGCCTTCTCTCCGCTGCGTTGGCTGGCGTTGCTTGCCGCCTGCGTCAGCTTCGCCGGCAACGCGGCGCCACGCGCGGACGACGCGGGTTTCAGCGCGGTGGATCCGTTCATCGGCACCGGTGGCGAAGGCCACACCTATCCCGGCGCCACGGTGCCGTTCGGCATGGTGCAGCTGAGTCCGGACACGCAGATCAAGCCGCGCAAGGAGGCCTATGGCTGGGCCGCCGGTTACCGGCATGGCGACAGCACGATTGTCGGCTTCTCGCACACGCACTTTTCCGGCTCCGGGCATTCGGACCTGGGCGACGTCCTGCTGATGCCGCAAACCGGCCAGGTCAAGCTCGAACGCGGCGATGCCGCCACACCGGGCAGCGGCTATACCGCGCAGTTCGACCACGCCAGCGAGCAGGCGCAGCCCGGCTACTACGCGGTGACCTTGAAGGACCGCAACATCCGCGCCGAACTCACCGCCAGTGCGCGCGTGGGTGTGCATCGCTATCAGTTCCCCAAGGGCGTACCAGCGCATGTGCTGGTGGACCTGCGCACCAGCCTGTACGACTACCCCGGCAAGGTGCAGTGGTCGCGGCTGCGCGTGCGCGGCGACGGCACCGTCACCGGCTTTCGTGAAACCCGTGGCTGGGCGCCCGGCCGCCAGTTGTACTTCGCCATGCGCTTTTCGCGCCCGCTCACCGCCACGCAGTTGCACAACACCGAGCAGGACATCCCGTACAAGGGCTTTCCGCCGCCGGGCGAGAAAAATCCCGCCCAGCGCGCACAGATCGAAGGCCGGCAACTGGTCGGCGTGTTCGATGTTGCCAACGATGGCACGCCGCTGGTGGTCAAGGTCGCGCTCTCGCCAGTGAGCGAAGCCGGCGCCATCGCCAATCTGGATGCCGAGGTGCCCGGTTTCGATTTCGACCGCGTGCGCGCCGAGGCACGCGCGCAGTGGACGCAGGCACTGTCGGCGATCGACGCGCAAGGCACGCCGCAACAACGCACCCAGCTCTACACCGCGCTGTACCACACCCTGCTCGGCCCCACCCTGTTCATGGACAGCGACGGCCAGTACCGCGGGCCGGACAATGCCGTGCATCAGGCGCGTGGCTGGACCAACTACTCCACGTTCTCGTTGTGGGATACCTACCGCGCCCTGCATCCGCTGCTGACCCTGGTGCAGCCGCCGCAACGCAGCAGCGACATGGTCAATTCCCTGCTCGCCTCGCGCCGTGAGAGCGCCTACGGCATCCTGCCGGTCTGGGCGTTCCACGGCCTGGAAACCTGGTGCATGATCGGCTACCACGCCGTGCCGGTGATCGCCGACGCCTACATGAAGGGCATCGGCGGCTTCGATGCCAACGAAGCCTTGGACGCCATGGTCGCCAGCGCTAACTACGGCCCCTACGACGGCATCGCGCAGTACCGCGAACTGGGCTATGTGCCCATCGACGAAGAAGGCGAAGCCGCCTCCAAGACACTGGAATACGCCTTCGACGACTGGACCATCGCGCGCATGGCCGACAAACTCGGCAAGCCCGCCATCGCCGCCGAATTCAGCAAGCGCGCCGGCAACTGGAAGCACGCCTTCGACCCGGCCACCGGCTACATGCGCGCGCGCACCCGTGCCGGCGACTTCCGCATGCCGTTCGACCCCTCGGCCAGCGGCTACGGCAGCGACTACACCGAAGGCAATGCCTGGCAATACTCCTGGTATGTGCCGCAGGACGTCGCAGGACTTGCAGCCGCACATGGCGGCGACGACCAACTGCTCGCGCGCCTGGATGCGGTGTTCGATGCCAAGGTCGACCCCAAGGTATTCGAGCACATGGAAGACATCACCGGCCTGATCGGCTGGTACGCGCACGGCAACGAACCCAGCCACCATGTCGCCTATCTGTACGCCTACGCCGGCCAGCCCTGGCGCAGCCAGGCGCGGCTGACCCAGATCATGGACACCCAGTACCACGCCGGCCCCGAAGGCCTGGCCGGCAACGACGACCTCGGCCAGATGTCGGCCTGGTACGTGTTCACCACGCTGGGCTTCTATCCGGTGGCACCGGGCAGCAACCAGTACATCATCGGCCGCCCGTTCCTGCCGCGCGCCACGCTCAAGCTGCCCAATGGCAAGCGCTTCAGCGTGATCGCCGATGGCCTGAGCAAGGCGCGCAGCTACATCGGGAGCGCCACCCTCAACGGCCAGGCATTCAATCGCGCCTACCTCACCCACGAGGAAATCCAGGCCGGCGGCGAGTTGCGCTTCCGCATGCAGGCCACGCCGAATACGCAATGGGCCACCGATCCGGCGCAGCGGCCGTATTCGATGTCGACGCAGACGCGCTGAGTCAGTAGTGGATGCCCATGCGCAGCCCGCAGGCATCGCGCTCCACCACCGCCGGCAGGCTGCCGGCGGTGCCCGCGGCAATGCGCTGCGCACTCCAGCAGGCCACCAGGGCATCGAGCACATCGTCCGGCTTGGCCAGCGCACGCGGCACACGCTCCAGTAACGCAGCCACCTGCCTGGCGCCGTAGCACTGGCCCAGCAAGGCGGCGCGCTGCTGATGGCCCGCACGGCTCTTCTTGCCCGCCGCCAGGCCCTGCCCACCGGCGAGCACGGCGAAGGAAACTTCCGGGTGCACCTCGAACACGCGCTCCGCCCACGGCGGATCGGCGCGCAAGGCATCGTCCCAGTCACGAATCTTCGACAGCAGCGCAAACGACTGCACGCCAAAGCCACGCTGGCCGTCGTGGTCCAGCACCCGATGCAGCGCAGAGGCTTCCGCCTGCGTACGCGCATGCAACATGCCCCGCAGTGGCGCGGCAAAGATGCTGCACGCGCGGCGCCCACCGACAAAGCGCCGCGCCTGCGCATCCGCAACGCGGGGTGCGTGCTCGCTCAAGCCGATCGGAATGTCCACGCCCAGCACAGCGACGTCCCCCAATGCGCTCGCCACCGCGGCCACCGTGGGGTAGCCGGCAAACTGCAATCCATCGCCGGCGTGCCACACCGCCAGCCAGCCGCTGCCGGCGCCATCGATCCCTACACACTGCATTGCTGTCCTCCCGGTCTGCCGTGCGTGCACGGCGCTACGGCATCGCCCGCACGCTAGCTGTGTGACGCGTTCACATCATGCACAACATTCGTTCACCCGCACGCATCGCCATGGTTTCCAGACTGCTCCGCATCGGCCGCAGCACGCTGCGGCCTTGTCGTCCCCCAATGCAGGAGCCAGTGCATGTCCAGCACCAAGAACCAGTACGAAATGCAGAACCCGCTCACCCAGTTTCCGCAGCCCAAGTTCCCTGAGCAGACCCAGGAAGCGCCAGGCACCATCCATGCATTGCAGCCCAAGGCCGACCATGGCGAGCAGAGCTACCAGGGCTTCGGCCGCCTGAAGGGCCGCAAGGCGCTGATCACCGGCGCCGACTCCGGCATCGGCCGCGCCACCGCGATTGCCTACGCACGCGAAGGCGCCGACATCGTGCTGAATTACCTGCCGGAAGAAGAGCAGGATGCGGCGGAAGTGGTGAAGTTGATCCAGGCCGAAGGCCGCAAAGCCATCAGCATCCCGGGCGACCTGAAGGACGAAGCCTTCTGCAATGAATTGGTCGCACGCGCGGTCAAGGAACTCGGCGGGCTGGACCTGCTGGTCAACATCGCCGGCAAGCAGACCGCGATGAAGGACATCGCCGACATCACCACCGAGCAGTTCGACGCCACCTACAAGACCAACGTGTACGCGATGTTCTGGCTATGCAAGGCGGCCATCCCGCACCTGCCGCCGGGCGCATCCATCATCAACACCGGATCGATCCAGTCCTACCAGCCCTCACCGACGCTGCTGGACTATGCCTCCACCAAGGCGGCCATCGTCAACTTCACCAAGGGCCTGGCCCAGCAGGTCGCCGACAAGGGCATCCGCGTCAACGCGGTCGCACCTGGCCCGGTGTGGACCCCGCTGCAGCCCAGCGGCGGCCAGCCGCCGGAAAAGATTCCCGAGTTCGGCTCGGAAACCCCGCTCAAGCGTGCCGGCCAGCCGGTGGAAATGGCGCCGCTGTACGTGATCCTGGCCTCGCAGGAATCCAGCTACGTCACCGGCGAAGTGTTCGGCGCCACCGGCGGCTTGTTGCTGTCCTGAGCAGCCCAGAGAACGCGTTTCCAGCCCAGCGCCACCAGGGCCCCGCCGATCGCTGCGTGCGCAGCGATCGGCGGGCGTTTCTTCGGCGGGCGTTTCTTCGGCGGGCGTTTCTTCGGCGGGCGTTTCTTCGGCGGGCGTTTCTTCGGCGGGTTTCTTTGACGGCGTCTCTTCGGTGGCGTTCTTGGTACCGGCAACGGTATCGACGGGTGACGCATCGGCGGGACGTACACGCACGATGGTTAAACCGGCGACGCAACGCTGGCTACGAGCACCCGTAAGCTCCCCCTTCTCCCCCCGGGAGAAGGTGCCCGAAGGGCGGATGAGGGTACGCAATCTCCCACCAACACCCAGCCCACGGTCCGCGCTTACTGCATCACCACAGTCTGGATCGCATGCGCCGGGATCTCCAACTCACTGGACGCGGCGCCCACGTACAGGTTGTAACGGATCGCCACATCGCTGGCATTCATCACCACCGTCGCCAGGCTGCCATCGGTATTGAGAAAGGACGTCGTTGCCAGATTGCTGCGGCTGCTGGCCGCACTCACCCGCCGCGCACCGGGGCGGATGAACTTGGAAAAGTGGCCGATATACCAATAGCTCGGCGTGTAGATCACCTCGCCGGTGCGTGTATCGGCATGCACCGGCGCAAAGCAGTAGTTGCCCACATGGTTCGGCCCGCCATGTTCGTCGAGCAGGATGTTCCAGTCCGTCCAGCCCACCGCCCCATGATTGAGGTCGTTGATGATGGCGGTGCCATAGCGCTCGCCGTTGGGCCAATGCTGCAGCTTTGCCGGGTCGAACTTTTCCACCGCCGCTTCGGTCAGCAACAGCGGCTTGTCCGGGTACGCCTGCGCCACCGCCGCCACGTTCTCCACCATCGGCGCGAACCCGGCCCAGGTCTCGTACCAGTGGAAGCCCATGCCCCACGCGTATTTCGCCGCGTCCGGGTCGTCGAAGATCACGTGCGCGCGGTGCAGCATCATGTCGCGGTTGTGATCCCATACGATGATCTTGCGGTCGCCATAGCCCGCCTGCTCCATCGTCGGACCAAGATGATTTTTCAGAAAGTCGCGCTCTTCCTCGGCGGAAAACACCATCGACTCCCAGGTCTGTACCGCCATCGGCTCGTTCTGCAGGCTGATGCCCCAGATCGGGATGCCGGCCTTTTCGTAGGCCGCAATGAAGCGCGTGTAGTAGGTGGCCCAGGCCTGCGCATACGCGGGCAGCAGCTTGCCGCCCTTGAGCATGTTGTTGCTGTCTTTCATGAAGGCCGGCGCGCTCCACGGGCTGGCAAATGTCGTCAATGTGCCGCCGGCCGCCGCGATGGCCTGGCGCAGCATCGGAATGCGATAACGCTCATCGTGCCTGACCGAAAAGCTCTTCAGCGCCGCATCGCCGTCCTTGATGTAGGTGTAGCTGCCGCTGCTGAAGTCCGAGCTGTGGATGGTGGTGCGCGCCAGCGTATAGCCGATGCCTTTTTGCGGGTCGTAGTAGGCAGTGAGCAAGGCGCGCTGCGCAGGCTTGGGCAGCCTGGCAAAGGTCTCGGCACTGGCATCGGTGATCGCCCCGCCAATGCCCAGCACTTCCTGAAAGCGGCGTTGCGGATTGACGAAGATGGAGTTCTCCTTCTCGGTCAACGCATGCCCGGTCTTGGGCGCCTCGGCAGTGCTGGCGCGCATCTGCTGCGTTGCGCCCTGGGCGGTGGTGTAGACGCGTAGTGCGCCGGCGGGTCCTGCTGGCGGAGCAGCAGCACCCGCAACCGCAGCGTCTACCGCCGTCGATGCGGGCGTGGATGCAGACGGTGCCGTCGATGCCGGCATCGGAATCGGCGTTGCTGCTGTTGCTGCTGTTGCTATTGCTGCTGTTGCTGTTGCTGCTGTTGCAGATGCAGATGCAGATGCCAACACCGTTTCAGTCGCAGCACCCCAAATCCCCAGAACCCCCACCATCGACCACGCAATCGTTCGCTTCACCGTGCACCCTCCCAGGTTGGTGACCAAGCCTAACCGACCAACGCGGCGCAACATCGCGCAACAAACGAGCGCAACCATGCACCCTTCCACCATCGGACACTCCCTTCTCCCCTCGGGAGAAAGTGGCCCGAAGGGCCGGATGAGGGTACATCTGCCAGGGGTGCAACCCGCCCCCGGCAATCAAGGCAACAACCTAAACCCCAACTGGAAAGACAGCACCACGCCTTCAGCAAACGTACCCTCACCCCAGCCCCTCTCCCGCTGGAGAGGGGCTTGGTCTGCGCGCCGCATCACCGCGACGAGCGTCGATCACCGGCGCGCCAACCGATCCAGAATCCCAGGCACTTCCAACCCAAGCTCGCGTGCCAAAAACCCCACCGGCCCGATCCGCCTGGCCAACTGCCTGCCCGCCGCTGCATGCACAAACACGCCCCATAGCGCAGCGCCCAATGCATCGCAGCCGCGCGCGGCAAAACCCGCAATCAATCCCGCCAGGACATCGCCAGACCCGGACGTGCCCAACCCGGATGCGCCCCCGCGATGCATCCACAACGCACCGTCGGGCCCGGCGATGAAACTGTCCGCACCCTTGACGATCACCACGCTGCGCAGCTTCTGCGCAAACTTCAGCGCGTACTCCCCCGGCGCCGCTTCCACCGCGGCCTTGTCGTCGCCGGCCAGGGTCGCCATCTCGCCCGCATGCGGCGTCAGCACGAACGGCCGCCCGATCGGTGCCCGCAGACCACGCGACAACGCGCCGGCATCCAGCACCAAGGTGCACACCGCCTGCTCGGCAGCGCGCCTGACCATCGCCGTGGTGGTGGCCGACGATGCCATGCCCGGCCCGATCACTGCCGCATCGCAGGCTGCCATCGCCCCGTCCAGCGCGCGGTGCCCGCGCACGATCTCGCCCTGGCCGTTCTGCGCAAGCCCCAATACCAGCGCCTCCGGCACCGCCAAGGCCATGCCCGGCGCCACACTGGCGGCGGTGGCGATCTGCAGCTTGCCGGCACCGGTGCGCAGCGCCGCCTCGCCGGCCAGCAGCGCCGCACCCGGCACACGCATCGAGCCACCCACGATCAACACGCGCCCACGCTGCTCCTTGTCGCCACCCGGGGCCGGCAATGGCATCGCCCGCAAGGCGGCCATGGTGAGCATGCGCATGCGCGGGGCGGCCATCAGCGCGCCCCGGCCGGGCGGTCGGACTCGGTGGTCACTGGCTCGTCGGCCAGCTCCGGCGGCACGAACTTGGTACGCAGCAACTCCAGCGATTGCCCATCGGCCGCAGCCGCATACTCGGTGACGCCGCAATTGGGCACATCGCCCTCGCGGTCGATGCCCAGGATGGTGGCCTCGTCCATCCGCTCGATCAGATAGCGGAAGCAGTTGACGATCACCTGATGCCCCACGATCAGCACCCGCGCGCCCACGTGGTTGCGCTGCAGATCGCCCACCACCCCACGCAGGCGGAAGATCACATCGCACCAGCTCTCGCCACCGGGCGGGCGAAAGTAGAACTTGCCCACCAGCTTGCGCTGCTCGGCCAGCTCCGGGAAGGTCGCAAGAATGCCGGCCGTGGTGTAGCGGTCGAGCACGCCGAATTCCTTCTCGCGCAAACGCTCGTCCACGCTGACCGACTCGGCCGGCTGCCCCAGCGCACGCGCCACCGCGGCGGCAGTCTGGCGCGCACGTATGTAGGTGGAACTCAGGATCAACGTCGGGCGCTCCTGCTCGGGCAAGCCGGCCATCCACGCCCCCAGCGCCTCGGCCTGGCGCTCGCCAAGATCCGACAACGGCACATCCGCATCGCGGTGCTCCAGGTCGATCAAGGCCGAGCCGTTGGACTCGGCCAGATCACGCGCCACGTTGCCCGCGCTCTGCCCATGCCGCACCACCCACAACCGCGCCGGCCACTGCGCCGAGACACCGGCTACCGCACTGTTCTCACTCACATGCTTCTCCTGCACAACGTCGGCCTCACATGTCGCACAGCCGCCGTGAAAACATGGTCGACCAGCGCATCCGTGGCCGGCGTTCAATACGCACGCGCATCCATGACTGATGGCACAGCAACAAGCGAACGCAACGGACGACGAACGCCGCGCCGCTATACTGCAGCCCCCCACAAGCCCGCCGCCCATGTCCAACGTCCTGTTGCTGCGCACGGCAAAAGAGCGCGAAGAACTGCTGCTGGAAGAGGTGCTGGACGCCACCGAGCAATGCATCGACGCCATCGGCCTGGGCGCCACCAGTTTCGAACTGATCGCCGAGCGCGCCAGGGTCAGCTGCGGCAGCCTGCTGCAACGCTTCGAAGACAAGGACGCGCTGGTGCGCGCACTGCTGGAGCGCAACTACATGCGCGCCATCCGCCAGATGTGGCTGGTGGAGCGCCCGGCCAACGTGCACGTGGTGGATTTCATCGCCGGCCTGCTCGAGGAATGGCTGCTGCAGGAAATCAACATCAAGCGCACCCGCATCGACCTGGAACTGCACCTGGCCACCCTGCGCGACCCGGTGCTGGCCGCCTTCATGCGCCGGCAGAGCGCATCGCTGATCGAACACCTCAGCGCCCTGCTCAAGCGCCTGCTGCGCGGCCACGCCGACCCGGCCAGCAGCGAACAGGAATTCCAGGCCCGCGTCTTCGCCGTCGCCGCCATGTGCGGCGGCCTGCACAGCGTGATGACCAGCGGCATGGAACTCAACCGCATGCATTTGCAGCTGATCCTGCGGGAGAGTCTGTCGGGGATTTTGAAGTCGGCGCCGGTGTGATCGACCGCTTCATTCGGGGTAGTAATTGGCAATTGCACAGCTGATGCTGTGCGCCTGGGCCGGCTACAGTATTTCGATCAGATAAGATCCAGCTTCATACCAAGGAAGGATGTCGCATGCGAAATCGAATCACACCCAAGGTGGCTATGCTGTTGACGCTGCTCCTGGTATTTGCGTTTACCAGCGCTCCTGCACTGGCCACAAGTACGGTGGTCACCTTTCGAAGCGCTGACAACACCTACGAAGTCGAACTGTATGTCGGTGGTGGAAGCAAGGAAAACGACGGCATTGCCGGCGCCATGATTCGCTGGCCCGGCTATGCGCACGGGGACCTGCCTTTCACCGGTGTGAAGTACCACATGGATAAGGAACACACCCGCGCAGGCGCCAAATTCGCCTATCCAGGCGACCCCAAACTGCCGCCGTCTTTTACTTTGGAGATACAGGGGAGAAGTCGCCGCCTGACCGTTGGCAAGCGCGTTATTCCAGGCAATGCGTCCTGGATCGTGGGTCCTTATGCCTACCCGTAGCGACTCGGCAAACAATAGACATCCATCGCAGGGACGAACGATGAAAACACACATGCGCAGTCTATGGACCAGTCTGATCTTGTTGATCGCCCTGCTGACAAGTACGTCCGCTGCCGCTACCGGCGATGTCCTGTCGTTTGAAACAGATACCGCTGGCTACAGCTTTCTGGTCTATAGCGGAGGCGACCCTGATGGCATCGGCGGCCTGGTCATGACCTGGCCGGACATTGCATCACGCGGGCTTCCATCGGAAAGCACGCAGTGGTACTTCAAGCCAACTGCCAACCACATGCGCATCGTTTTCACCAACCCCGGACGCACCGACTTGCCGCCGTCGTTCACGCTTGAAATCAAGGGCAAGCGAGGCACGCTCAAGTTCGACAAACGCACGATCAAAGGCAAAGCCTACTGGTATACCGGCTCACTGGCGGAATACTGATCGCCTTTCCCGGATAACAGCGCACTGCAGATACAGCTGGCCGACACTGAGGTACAGGGTTCCAGCCGATCAGCGTTACCGGCAGCGATCACATCGCCATGGGCGGCGATGGTCAGCAACTGTTCCAGCGCATCCACCTGCTCCGCTTGACGCCGAAGGCAAACGCAGCGCATACATATCGGCCATTGCCTGTTTCCGTGTGCGCGGCAAGTCCATCGCTAATCGGTTCTTGCAGCCTCCCCTGCGTCGGTAGCGTTGTCAGCATCATCGGGCCCAAGGTGCGCGGGCCACTGCACCTGCGCCATTGTCTGCGTCACTTGCTCGGCCAGCAGTTCAAGGCAGAACGCCAACTCATCCATGCAGATGGCAGGCTGCCGCGCCTGCTCTTCCGCTGGTGTGCGCGACTGCGCCAAACGCGCCAGAAAGCGCATGTGGTCGCGCAGTTGCTGCAGGCGGTATTGCGCGTGTTCTGGCAGGTAGTAGCCAGCGTTCGCATCTAAGTGATGATGAGCCTCGGTCATTTGATTCTCGCAGGTACCAATCGAGCGAAACCACCGTTGTCGGAGGTGGCGAGCCGCTGTACGAGGAGTTCCGAGGCTCCGTAAAGTAATCGTGCTACCTAACGCGGCGCTAGTCAACAGCCCACGACCTACCTGATTAGCGCTAGAAATCCCCCCCCCCCTTTGCCTACCGCGAAGAAAGAAGTCTCGTTGTAACCACTGCTCCGCCGGTTCAAACCTGCAGCTGACCAAAAGGGTTACGTGGTCATTTCCCTACTTTGACCACGCACCCGATAACTTTTCGGCTTGACGCAGTACAAGCTCTACGGCTTCTAATTGCTTATCTGGAGGATACTTCCACTTCTGCAGGCATCGCCGCACCAGAATGCGCAATCGTGCACGAACGCTCTCGCGCACCTGCCAATCCACTGTGGTGGCGGCGCGCAGCTTCTCGGTGATCTCGATGGCGATTTTCTTCAGCACCTCATCGCCAAGCTCCCGTACCGCGCTTTCGTTGTTGGCCAGCGCGTCGTAGAAGGCGATCTCATCTGGCGCCAGCCCAAGTGACGCGTCTCGTGCCAAGGCGGCCTGAAACTCCTTGGCCATCTGGATCAACTCTTCGATGACTTGGGCGGTTTCAATCGCGCGGTTGTGATACTTACGCAGAGCCTCAAGCAAGCGATCACCGTACTTCTTCTCCTGCACCACGTTGTTGCTGGCCCGCGCCCTGATCTCATCGCGCAGTAGCTTCTCCAGCAACTCCACAGCCAGATTGCGGCTCTCCATCCGGCGTACGTCGTCCAGGAACTCGTCTGAGAGCAGGCCGATGTTCGGCTTATCCAGCCCCGCCAACGCAAACACGTCCGCCACACCGTCCGAGAAGATGGCGTTATCCAGAATCTGCTTGAGAGCACTGTTTTTTTCGGCATCGGTGCGCTTCTTGTCCACAGTGGTGAACTTCGCGATAGCTGCCTTGATGGCAGAGAAGAAAGCGATTTCCTTGCGCAGCGCACCCGCCTCGTCCAGCGTTCCACACAGCGAAAATGCTTTGGCAACGGCCAGCATCGTGTCGATGAAGCGGGTCTTGCCGTCCTTCAACCCCAGGATATGGTTGGCGGCCGGCACCAGCAGTTGCACAGCTTGCGTCTCAAAGGCGCTGTAGTCGAACCCATGCATCATGCCGCGCACGATGTCCATCTTTTCGAGCAGCACCGCCAGCGCTTCGGTCGTGTTGTGAGTGGGGTCGCCCTTGCCCTTGGCATCGGTATAGGTCTTGAGCGCGGACTTCAGCTCATTGGCAATCCCGATGTAATCCACCACCAGTCCACCGGGCTTGTTCTTGAACACGCGGTTGACGCGGGCAATCGCCTGCATCAGGTTGTGCCCCTTCATGGGCTTGTCGATATACATGGTATGGCAGCATGGCGCGTCAAATCCCGTCAGCCACATATCGCGTACGATCACCAGCTTCAGCGTGTCAGCCGGATCTTTGAAGCGCTTCTCCAGGCGCTTCTTCACTTTGTTGGTGTAGATATGCGGCTGCAAAGACGCCTTGTCGGCAGCTGAGCCGGTCATCACGATTTTAATGGCCCCCAGTTCCGGATCGGTACTGTGCCAGTCGGGGCGCAAGGGCGGGTTGTTTTCGTCACCCACGCAGATGGCATTGTAGAGCTGCACGCAAATTTCGCGGCTCATACAGACGATCATGGCCTTGCCGTCAATGGTGCTGATGCGCGCGTCGAAATGCTGCACCAAGTCTTTAGCTACCTGCTGCAAACGCGGCTCGGCGCCCACCAGCTTTTCCAGCGTTGCCCATTCGCTCTTGGTCCTTTCGCGGCTGGCAATGTCCTCCTCGTCCTCGACGACTTCATCAACCTGCGCGTTAAGCGCATCGATCTCTGTCTGGTTCACGTCCAGCTTGGCCAAGCGGCTCTCATAGAAGATAGGCACCGTCGCACCATCGTCCACGGCGTCTTGGATGTCGTAGATGCTGACGTAATCGCCAAACACCGCCCGGGTGTTTTTATCCTCCAACGCAATCGGTGTCCCGGTGAAACCGATGAAGGTGGCATTCTTCAGCGAATCGCGCAGGTGCTTGGCGTACCCATACACGTACTCGCCTGTTTTGGTATCCAGGTGCGCCTTGATCCCGTACTGACTGCGGTGCGCTTCATCCGAGATCACCACGATGTTGGTGCGGTCAGAAAGCAGCGGGTGAGCCTGCTCCCCCTCCTGCAAGGCGAACTTCTGCACCGTGGTAAAGATGATGCCGCCCGCCTCGCGCGTGGCCAGCATCTCGCGCAACTCGTCGCGGCCGCCAGCCTGCACAGGAGTGGTCTTGAGCAGATCACTGGCGGCACTGAAGGTGGCGAATAGTTGGCCATCCAGGTCGTTGCGGTCGGTCACCACCACCAGGGTCGGATTCTTCATCTCGGGCTGCTGCAGCAACTTGCCGGCATAGCACACCATGGTGATGCTCTTGCCCGAGCCTTGCGTGTGCCAAACGACGCCCGCCTTACGCGAACCCGGCCTGACCTCTTTGCCATAGCTGGCACGTTCTTCATGCACCTTCAGCATGCCTCCTCCAGCGTCTTGAGCCGCAATAACCGTGACGCGCACCGCCTCGCGCACCGCGTGGAACTGGTGGTACCCCGCAATTTTCTTGGTAAGGCTGTCCCCATCCTGCTCAAACAGCACGAAGTGCTGCACGTAGTCCAGAAACAGTTCCGGCCTGAAAAAGCCCCGCACCACAGTCTCCAGCTCCATCTGCAGGCGCGGCCGGTCGTCTTCGTTGGCGATGGTACGCCACGGCAGCATGCGCTCGGCGTTTGCGGTCAGCGAGCCCACGCGGGCCGTCCAGCCATCGCTTACCACCAGGGCGACGTTACTGTTGAACAGGTCGCCGATCTCGTCCTTGTAGGTCTGCAACTGGTTGAAGGCGTCCCACACATCCGTTTGCGCATTGGCGGGATTCTTCAGCTCCACCACGGCTAGCGGCAAACCGTTGACGAAGGCAGCCACATCGGGGCGGCGCGGCTTTTTGGTGCCAGCAATGGTGAACTGGCTCACCACCAGAAAATCGTTGTTGCTGGCTTGCGCGAAGTCGATGAACCGCACCAGGTCGGTCTTCTTCTCATCGCCCTGTGCGAACTCCACCGTCATGCCATTCAAAAGAAGGCCATGCACGTAGCGGTTGCGCAACACCAGCTGCGGCTCGCTCACGACAGTCAACGCATCCGCAGCCTGCTCCAATGCCATGGGAGGGATCATCGGGTTGATGCGGGCAAGCGCGCTGAGCAGCCTCCCGCGCAGCACCACTTGGCGGTAGTCTGTGCGCTCGGGCACATTGCTGTCAGGCGCGATATCCGGACCATGCGCGAACTGCCAACCGGACTCCTGGAACCAGCCTAGGCAGAGGTCTTCGAGTTGTTGTTCATTCAGCATGTTGGAACCTCTGCGCGCCTCCAAGGCCCTCTAGCGAGCGACCCGGCTTGCGATGAAATAAGAAAACTTAAAAAAAAATGACTTGCTCGGCCACGAGAGGCCAATCTGGTTTGCCATGAAATGGCGGCTATGCCCACGCCCGGATGTAGCGCGCATAACATCGCGAGTCCGGTGCGTTGGGATCGTTTTTCACCAGCCCCTGCTCCATGGTCGCAATGATGATTTGCGACACCGTGTTGCCGCTGCCCTCAGGCAAGCCGAACCGCTCATTTGCGTGGGAGTGGTGGTCATGCGCCGCCGTCCGCATTAGTCACTTTGGCCAGCGCCAACACCTGATCCAGCACCCCTTCACGCGCGTTGAGCGGATAGCCGTACTTGCGTAACAGCACACGGATGGACGTTCGCATATGCGCTTGTACAGCCTCTCGCTTGTCCCAGTCGACAACCTTATTGAGGGCAATGACCTTGGCCAACTCTTGGGCGATCAACGGAATACGGCCTGGCTCCACGTGCTGCGCTTCCAGCGGCGCACGCAAGACCTGCTCGATACTTTGCAGCGCTCCATCGACAACGACGGGCACTTCCAAGCCTGTCGCCTGAGGCTCGACGGCTGGCTGCGGCGCATCCGCTGCCTTGGCAGCCTGTCGCGCAATCTCGGCTACCTGCTCGGCCTCGGCCGTGAGGATGTTGCAGTAGTCCGATGCGCCGATCAGGTCCGGGAACAGGCTGGCGTGGTGCACGTTCATACGCCGCAAGTGGCGCACGCAGGCGTCACGCTCCTCGTTTTTGATGTAGATCTTGCAGATGTAGCGCGCAAGGATCTCGGGCTGTTCTTCTTCGGAGGCGGAACGCAGCTCCTCGTCGGTGAAGCCTTCCTCATCGGCCAGTACATTGGTCAGCTTATTTTCCAAGGTCGCGTCGTAGGGCGAGAAGGTAAACAGACCGGCCTGATTCACCAGCCGTCCGTGGTGGTCCTTCCGTGGCTCAAACACGCGAATGCCGGTTTCAGCCTCGTTGTCGGCAAGAAAGCTCTTGTTAAGTACATACACCGCGCGGTAGGGGTTGTCCTTTTCGTCCCTATCGTCTTCCTTTTGGAACGCAAAAAAGAGGGCCACGTAAGGCGAGTAGGTCCAGTCGAGCAACGGCGTCATCAGGCCATGGTGCTGGCCTACGGACCACAACTCGTCGGGCTCGTCCACCAAGGCCGTGTCGTTGAGCCGGCCACGTACTGCGCGCTTGAAGCGATCAAACTGACCGTCGGCCAGCGTCTCCGTGACGATGCCGTTGGTGGTGACCCGGCCCAGCGTTGGCATCAGGCCCCAATCGAAGCGCCGGTGACCGCGGAACACCAGTTGGACACCGGGCCGATTGAAGAAGTCGCTTTCCAGCAGTTGGGTGAAATCGCGCCAGCTGTCCAGACGGGTCACTGGAATACGCGCACTCACTTCGTCGGACATCACCTCGAAGCACTTGGTCTTCCCATCCGCGCTCCAGAGCGGAATCTGCGAGAAGTAGTCGCTGACTGCTACGGGCTCTTGAGTGACCAGCGGTTCGATGGCCTCGCTCACGCTGCGACCTCCGCCTCAGCGCTCTCGATATATAGTTCGCCGGAAAGGAGCTTGGGAAGAAGCGCGTCCCGCAACTGGCTGAGCGATGTCGACGCATCCGTGTTAGCCCGAATCGCAGACCGCAACAAGCTGACGATGGAGTCGAACGCCCGCAAGGCTATCGAACTTGGTAGTACATGCTCAAGGCGGTACACGTTATCCCTATTCAGCCCTGGCACCGCCGCATCGGTATTCATCTTGTCTAGGCCTAGTGTCTGCAAGAGATAGAAGCAATAGGTCATCGGCGCTGCGATTGGGCGCACATAGAACGTCGTATCGATTGGAAAAAACGGGCCGTCTTCCCAATAGAGCGCCCCTACGGTTCCTTTACGCCCCACAATCACCGATCCATGGCTTACGAGGGCCTGACTGTGAGAGCCAGTCACGCCACCCGAGCCGTACACAGGAATGGGACCATCAACGCGATCTATCGCCTTGAGGGCTTTTCCGTAGGCCAGCTCCAGTAGTCGCCCCACGTTATTGACCTGCCATCCCTTCGGAATCTCGCCGAGGTCTGAGTTCTCAGTCTCATCCGGGAACAGCGCGGCGGTGGCGGCGAGGGAAGTGAATTGTTCGGTGGGCAGGGCGTCGAGTTCGGCATCGGATTTGCCGCTGATGGCGGTCATGGCAGCGTGCAGCGGGTCGCGGCCTTCGGCCTTGGCGGCGATCTTGGCTGCAACGGGGGCGAAATCGACAAACCATGATTTGAAGATCGCTTGCGCCATGGCTTCAAGCGTTTGGTTGATGCGGCGATTGAGGTCGATCTTTGCATCTAAGGAATCCAGCACCTTGACGATGCCCTGCTGGACATTCAAAGGGGGCAGCCTGAATGAATGCTTTTTAAGTTGACCGAGATTGAACCCCGGCACTGCTGCACCAATCCCGTTGGAGAGGATTTCGCGCTGCTTTTCTGGACTTGAGAAAACGTAGTACAAAAACTTGGATTCGACCTTCTTTGGGTCAACGGTCAACTTCATCTGTTTGTTGGAGACCACGTATTCCGGGTACTTAGACCTGTCGTGAATCAGCCCAACCTGATTAATGGTTCCCCAGCAGGTGAAGACCAAATCCCCTCTTTTTGCTATCGACCGACTGAACTCCTTGGCTTTGTCGAACGAGACAAAAACAAGATTCTCGTCAACCAGCTTGACCCCAACATCTGCACTTAGATTCGAACCCCGAATAACAGGAATGCCCGAAGCAGTAAAGAACCTAGAACCAATCGAGGAACCAAATGGACCCGTCGATAGCGCATTCGAACCATTTGCGGCAATCTCTTCTACACGAACTTCAAGCCAGTCAGAACTCATATCCCAACCCCGCCAAGTTCTTCTTGATCTCTTTCTCCAACTTCGCGCTCTCCGCGAACTGCTCCGCCAGCTGCACCGTCAGCCGCGCCATCTTTTCGGCGAAGGCTTCGGCATCTTCTTCCTGATCTTCGGCGCCTACATAGCGCCCTGGCGTCAGCACATGCTCGTACTTGCGGATGCCCTTCAACTCCACGGATGCACAGAATCCCTTGACATCCTCATATCCCTCACCCTGCTGCCAGGCGTGGAAGGTGTCGGCGATCTTCTGGATATCGGCATCGGTGAAATCGCGCAGCACTCGGTCCTTCATATAGCCGAGCTGACGAGCGTCGATGAATAAAAATTGACCCCGCCGGTCGCGCTTCTTCTTGTCGAGATTAAAACCGTTGGCCTTGTCGCGAGTGAGGAACCAGATACAGGCCGGAATCTGCGTATTGGTGAACAACTGCCCCGGCAGAGCGACCATGCACTCCACGTAGTCGCGCTCCACCAGTTGCTTGCGAATCTCGCCCTCATTGTTGGTGTTGCTGCTCATCGAGCCATTGGCCAGCAACAGGGCCATGCTACCGGTAGGCGCCAGGTGGTAGAGCATGTGCTGCAGCCACGCGAAGTTGGCATTGCCCTGTGGCGGGGTACCGGCAATCCAGCGCGGATCGTTTTCCAGCTTGGCGTTCCACCATTCCTTCATATTGAAGGGCGGATTGGCCATCACGTAGTCGGCGCGCAGGTCCGGGTGCAGGTCGTTGAGCAAGGTGTCGCCGGGCTGGCCGCCGAAGTTGAAGTCCAGGCCCCGGATGACCATGTTCATGGCCGCCAGTTTCCACGTGGTGGGGTTGCTCTCCTGACCGTAGACGCTGATCTGCCCGGTCTTGCCGTTGGCCACTGTGCCGCCGTGCTGGGCAATGAATTCCTCGCTCTGCACGAAGAAGCCGCCCGAGCCCATGGCGGGGTCGTACACCCGGCCCTTGAAGGGCTGCAGCATCTCCACGATCAGCGTGACGATGCTCTTGGGCGTGTAGTACTGCCCACCCTTCTTGCCTTCGGCCAGGGCGAACTTGCCCAGGAAATACTCGTAGACGTGGCCGAGGATGTCCTTGCTCTTCAAGTCCAGAACTTGCCCGTCATAGGTGGGCCGGCTGAAGTTGGTACTGGAGAAGTGGCCGATCAAGCCAGCGAGTTTGTCGCTGTCGATCTGGGTACGTGCGAAGTCCTTGTTCAACACGTTCTTGAGTTTGGGGTTTTCGCGCTCCACGGCCTCCATCGCGTTGTCGATCAGCCAGCCGACGGTGCGCATCTTGTCCGGCGCCATTTCCAGCTTGCCAGCCTCGTTGCGCATATAGCGGCCGTCACTGTCACGCTTGGGCACCTGCCATGGCAATTCGCTGCCTGGCGGCAACTTGGCCAAACCACGCAGCGTTTCCCAACGGGCTTCTAACGGCACCCAGAAGACGTTCTTTTCGGTGTAGTAGTCCCGAACTTCCAGTTCGGCGGCGATATCGGCTTCGTAATCTTCCGGATAGTCTGCCGGATCCATGTAATAGTCATGCTCCGGGTTTTTAAACTGCTCACGCAATTCGCGTTGCCGCTCCTCGAAAGCATCCGAGACGTACTTAAGGAAGATCAGGCCCAACACGATATGCTTGTAGACAGACGCGTCCAGCGCGGAGCGCAGCTGATCGGCGGCGGTCCAGAGCTTCTTTTCGAGCTCGTTGAAAAATTGGTGTTCGATCTGTTTCATTCTAGAGATAGTTCCCAATGAATCATTCATTCAAAATCGGCAATTAGCGCTCACCGGCCAGAAACCACACGGGTTTGAGCGGAAGACGGACGCGCGCCACATCGTCAAGCTGACCATAGTGCGTAGTCCACAGCTCAACCAACCGGCGCGCATCGATCAGGCTGATCCGCCGATGCGACTGGCGCGCCTCGTAGTCCGCGTCCTTGGTGAAGCCAGACAGCGCGACGAACAAACCGACGTCCCCATCCCCCAGAACCGCCATAAAACTGCGCAGGCCTGTCACATCGATCCGCGGCGAGTTGGCATTGCGCTTGACCTGCACCTTAATGCGCGGCGGGCGGGTGCCGAGCGGGTCGTTGTAGGCAATGATGTCGGTGCCACCGTCCTTGCCGGGTGGTGCGACCCAGGCAACGTGATACCCCATCGCCCGCAGCAGCGACGCCACAAGCTCTTGGAAGTCGTAGGGCGGCATCGCGGCGAGGTAAGCCTCGATCTCGGCCCATGCCATTTCTTCGGCTTCTTCCAGCGTGATGCTGGCCGATTCCTCGGTGAGCTCGCTTTCGCGATCGTCGACCTCGTCGGCGACTGGCTGGGCACTCTTCCACTTCTTGTACAGCTGCCCGACCGCGCGGATGAACTGCTCCGGATCCGGGTAGGCATGCAACGCTGCTTCACCCTCTGGCGTAAGGGTCCAAATGCCTTTGTCCTTGACCAGCCAGCCGGCCTTGACCGGCGCCACGGTGCTGAAGCGCACGATTTTCTCGAAGCGACGGCCACCGGTTTCGTAGTCACCCGATTCGTACTCGGTGAGCACGACCTGCTTTTCCAGCGAAGCCAGTGCATCGGACGCACGCATGCCTTCCGGCTGGGTCTTGAGGATATGGAACAGCGCACGGGTCAATTCCCCCGTGCGGCGCCTGCTGATATTGGCCATCTACTTCCCCTGTGGCGCGACGTTGGCGCTAACGCCGTGCTTAATGATAGTCGTCTTCACGCTGATGCCTGACTGCCAAAACGGTGACGACCTGATCGCTTTCCACCTCAAACAGCAGCACATAGCCGCTGGCACCGAAACCGATCACCAGCTCCCGCAAGAACGGGTCCGCCAACCCCGCCTTGCGGCAGCTCAACGGGGCCAGTTCGAGCACGGTGACGCCGTCGCGGATCGCCTGCAGCGCGCGCTCGGCCACGGTGAAGTCGCCTTCGGCACGCTGTAGCAGCCAGTCGTAAAGACGCGCGAGATCGTCGCGCGCCTGCTGCGTGAAGCGGACGGAAAATCCCACCTTGACTCAGCCCTTGCGCGCCTGGTCCAGTTGGGACTGCAGCCCGGCCAGCACATCGGTCGCGTCGATGTACCGGTTGGATGCCTTGGCGCTGTCACGCGACGCCAGCCCGCGTGCAATGAAGGCTTCCTGCTGCTGACGCTGCTGCACCTGGGCACGCACGGAGTGCTCGACAAAGCTGGACAGCGTCTCACCCTCCTGCAGCACGGCCTCGGCCGCTTCGCGCAGCGCCGGGTCTACCCGGAGCGATGGAAGAGATGCGGATTTCATGGCAGACCCAGTGCGTTGCAATTGCGATGCATCATCGCAAGCTAGCGCCGGTGCTTCAAGGTTTCTTTGCAGACCTAAGTCGACGATGTCGCAGCTACGCTGATGCAATGGTACGTAGACGCTGAAGCACAACGCTTGCGCGCGCCGGTTCGGTCACCAATCCCGGCAACGCGTTCACAAACGCCGGGTTATCCACTAGCCCCACGAACACGTCGGCCACCCACTGCCGAAGATCTACATGCTCCACGGCAAGCTCTTCCACCAGCTCGGCCCGGCCATCGACGACATTGAGGACATCCTCCAGGTCGTGACTGGAAAGGAAGTCGCTGTTGCCTCGGGTAGCGAAGGCTTCGAGCTTGGTCGCAACGAATGCTGTCGCTGTCACCAGGCGGATGGACAGGCGATCGCTCAAGGCCACAACTTGGGCCGTCTCTACCGCATGGGCGTACCAGCGGTTGGAGAAGCCAAGCACGCCGGCATCCACCGGCATCAGGTCGAAGAGGACGCCCGACGCTTCGTGTACCCAGCGGCAGACAACACCGCTGTGCATCTCGTGCGCAAAGCCCTGCGATTCCACACGCGCCTCGATACCGCGGAACCGGGCCCAATCAAGATTGACCACCGCATCGACGTCATAGGTGGCGCGGACGCTTTCCGCCAATGGATCGGATACCAGCAGTCCAACAACTGCCCCGCCAAGAAATACTACGTGTTCGCGAAGCTCGCCCAATGCATTCGCAATCACAAGCAGATGCGGTAGTTAGGATCGTCAGAGCGCATCGCCAAGCCTCAGCAATTGTTTGAGATAGCTTGCTGCCAGCGTGCGCTCGCGGGCACGCCCGCTGCGTAGGGCGTCCTGCAGCGCCAGAAGTTGGTGCAAGGCAGGGTCGGCCAGCGCAGCGTTGGGCACACCGGTCGACAACGGCGACAAGCTGGGGCCTTTGGCCGTGCCCTGCGCGCTTGGCCACACCGGTGCATCTCCTGGGGAGCTGGAAATGGCAATGGACAGTGGGGGCACGCCGAAGGCCGTAGGAATGCCACGCCTTAGCGGCCCGATGACGGCAGGAAAGGCGTAACGCACGCCGTGGACCGCAAACTCGTGCAGCGCCGTGCGCACCGTCTCCCACTCGCCGCGACTTTTTTCCAGCGCCAAGCCGGAGGCCACCGCGCGCTTGACGCTGCGATGCACCTGAGAAGGGCTCATGCCCAGCGCTTCTCCAAGGGATGCATACGTCCAGGCCTGGCCCGCCTGGGCGACCTGCTTGTACAGCACCACCAGATCCTGGGGCTTCAGTTCCACAGCCAAGCCCGCCTTATTCCATATTCCGGAATATGGAATATCCAGCGAGCGAGCTGTTTTTGCAAGCGGTCTCCGCTATCTGCGACAACGATCTCTCCCGCGCTCATTGGCTTTGCGTCTGTGCCAGTGTGTGCGTCGAGCTCTTGCAACCTGAAGCAACCGCTCCACCGGCGCGCTGACTAATCCGCCGATGGACCTGCTGGCACGCAGGTAGGTCCACCTGATAACGCCCCTGCGCCTGCGACCTCGCGCGACCTGCCTAGCCTGGCAGCGCCGCCCTAATCGCCTCCCCCGCCAACCGCGCGCTCGCCAGCAGACGCTCCAGGCTCTGCCCATGCCGGGCGCTGGCGGACAGCCCGGCCATGGTGGTGCTGACGAAATCCGCCAGCCGGTCTGCGTCGTGCGGGCAGTGTTTGGCGATGTGGGAGCGGATCAGCTCCTGGGCGGCGACATGAAACCCGCAGGCGGCCTCGCGCGCCTGCGCGTCGTTGCTGCGCGTGCCTTCCAGCACCAGGCAGCCGGTGGCGGCGGGGTCTGCGGCGTAGCAGCGCGCGGCCTGTTCCAGTACGTCGGCCAGCGCGTCGGCCAGCGGGCGGCTGGCGTCCAGAATCTGCGGCAGCGGGATGGCCCCGGTCTGCGCGTAGCGGTCGAGGATGCGCGCATACAGGCCGGCCTTGCTGCCGAAGGCGGCGTAGAAACTGGGCGGGTTGATGCCCAGCGCCTGGGTGAGGTCGGCCACGCTCAGTGCGTCGTAGCCGCGCGCATGAAACAGCTTCTGCGCGGTGGCGACCGCTTGGTCCGGGTCGAACGCCCGCGGCCGCCCACGGGCCCGGGAGGTTTCTGTAGTCATTGTTACAAAATCCTTGACGGCAGACGAAATCTATTATGTATTACTCGCTACATTAATTGCGAGGTAAGTGCATGTCAGCGTTCAAGGACAAGTCGGTGTTGGTGCTCGGTGGCAGCCGGGGAATTGGCGCCGCCATCGTGCGGCGCTTCGTGGCCGAGGGCGCACGGGTGACGTTTACCTACGCCGGCTCTGCCGAGGCGGCGCAGCGCCTGGCCAGCGACACCGGCAGCACCGCGGTGCTGGCCGACAGCGCCGACCGCGATGCGGTCATCGCCACGGTGCGCCGCAGCGGGCCGCTGGATGTGTTGGTGGTCAACTCCGGCATCGCCTTGTTCGGCGATGCGCTGGACCAGGATCCGGACGCGGTGGACCGGCTGTTCCGCATCAACGTGCACGCGCCCTACCACGCCGCCGTGGAGGCCGCGCGGCAGATGCCGCCCGGCGGGCGGATCATCGTGATCGGCTCGGTCAACGGCGACCGCATGCCCCTGCCCGGCATGGCGTCCTACGCGCTGAGCAAATCCGCGCTGCAAGGGCTGGCGCGCGGGCTGGCCCGCGACTTCGGGCCGCGCGGCATCACCATCAACGTGGTGCAACCGGGCCCGATCGATACCGACGCCAACCCGGAAAACGGGCCGATGAAAGACCTGATGCACAGCTTCATGGCGATCAAGCGCCACGGCCGCGCCGAGGAAGTGGCCGGCATGGTGGCCTGGCTGGCCGGCCCGGAAGCGGGCTTTGTCACCGGTGCGATGCATACGATCGATGGTGCGTTTGGGGCGTGACGTGGCGACGTCGGCGTTGACCACGCTGCAACTCGACACATAGTGCGATCGATGGCGGCAAAGGTCCTTCTTCAGCACACGTGGCGAACTGCCGTTGCACCGCCAGCATCTTGATTCACCGGCATCTCCTGCCGGCAGCGCGTCATCGAATTCCCATGCCATGCGGCGCATGGCACGGGTCATCGCAGGCTTGGTCTTTGCTGTCGCGCTGATCCCAGGTTGCCTATAGTTGCGGCGAACCCTGCAATGGATTGACCAATGCACATGATGTCATCCGGCCGGTGCCTGGCCCTTGCACTCGCCGTTGCTGTGACCGGCAGTGCTTGTGCACGGACGCCATCACCCGAACAGAAAAGGACTTCCCCCATGCCAGACAACGTCACCACAGGCCGCACCATCAACGGGCACACCTATTCGGACGCTCCGGTTGACGTAAAGCTGGGACCGAACACCTTCCGCATCCCCGCCAACTACCTGGACAGCCAGATCGCGCCGTGGCCGGGCGAAGGCGTGACGCTTGTCATCGAGTGGCCAGACATGACCCCCACCCCGCCCGGGGCACGGGCCAACCCGCGTACGAATGATTTCCGGAAAGAAATTTCCGTGTCGATCGACTACATCGACCGCGCACCCATCGAAACATCGCTGGAGAGGCTGTCGTCCAACGAGGCCATCACTGAAGACGGTTCGGTGGAACGCCGAGATCCAAGAGATCGCCTGGACTTACGCATTGCCCAAACCGAGACCATGGGGCTAATGCTATACACCATTGACGAAGCAAAGATGGCAGGGTTTTCGAAAGAATACGAAGCACGCTATGGCAAACCACCAACACGTAACCCCGGCTACGAAGACGACTGGTATGTTGCGCGCGGACCAAAGGGCAACCTGACGACATTTATCAAATGCGACAGCAAGAAGTTTCGAGGAGATGGCGTGCGCCTGGAGGGTGATCAGGTCATCAACGAGGATGGCGCAGTTTCCGCCGGTTGCTTTCATTATTTCTCGGATATCGAGAATAAGCTGTCAATCAGGTTGACCTACAAAAGGGCGTTCCTGAAGGATTGGAAGCGCATGGAAGACGCAGTACGGGATGTACTGGCGCGAACCAAAGTGCAGTAATCCGCCCATTACAGGAGTGAATCATGAGTGGATTGACTAAGAAGGATTTGGCTGTCCTGACCAGCTATGCCAGAGATGGCAACCGCGAACTCTACTGGAACTATCTTTCCCAGTTGCCAGGTGCCGATGGCTACGGAACGTTGGCACTGGGTGTCGTTCGCAATGACAGCTTGCCCGGCCAAGTGGCAAACAGTTATGCGCAGGATTACGCCAGGCAGCAACACGACAACGGATCGCGCTTTGCCAATGCCGAACTGAGTGAGCGCCAATGGGAGGTATTCGGGCAGACGCTGGTCAAACAGGATTTGGCGCAGCGGATGCATTGGATGGAACAGCGCCGCCCGGACCTGGCCTTGAACCTTCCTGGCAAGGATGTGATGACTGCACATGATCGAGCATTCGAATTTCACCAGCTCGACCCCAACTGCTGGACACCTCGCGTCCTTTTAGAAGCAGCCGAGCAAAAAAGCGGCCCCCAGAAGCTGGAACAGATCTGGGTCAACATGCTCGACAACGAGTACGTCGGCGCCGCTCGCATCAGGAACACGGGCTACGAGACCTTTGCCCAGATGGGACTGGCGGCCGGCAGCCAGTACCTGGCCAAGCTGGGCACCACCGAGGCGATCCAGATGCTGGAGGGCCGCTCCGCCGTCGATCCAAACGTCATCGGCAGCAACAGCTTCTACGCGATGTACTTCGAGAAAGAACAGAAGTGGGTGAACGTCAGCGCTGGCGGCGGGCATCTGTCCATGCGCGAAGAAACCAATGCCGGCCGTATCGCCGAACTCGATGATGCCCGCGCCGTGCGCCTGGAGCGGCAGCAGAAAGCCACGCAGTTCCACGAAGACGACCCGTACCGCTCCATCACCCGCAGCCCGTTCACGGCGTCGGCCGACGGCCTGCCGGATCCGACGCAGGCGCCCACCAAACTGACCGATATCGGCCCTGATCACCGCGACTACGCACTGCTGCAGCAGGTACGTGCGGGCGTAAGCGCGATCGATGCGCAAGCCGGGCGCACGCCGGACGAGAACAGCGAGCGTCTCATCGCCAGCGTGATGACCCTCGCCCGCCAGAACAACCTGGAACGGGCCGACCACGTGGTGCTGAGCCAGCAGACCGCCGACAGCCCGGCTGGCCGCAATGTGTTTGTGGTGCAGGGCGAGTTGAACAACCCCGCGCACCTGCGCGCCCACATGCCGACCGATGTGGCTGTGCAGACGCCGGTGGCGCAGTCGCTGCAGCAGCTGGAGGTGGCCAGTACCGACCGCCAGCAGGCGTTGGCGCAGAGCCAGCAGCAGGAGGCGGACCGGCAGCGCGAGAGTGCGTCGATGCGCATGGGATAAAGCCGGCAGCGCGGCAAAGAAAAGCCCGGCAAGGCCGGGCTGTTTCCTGTGCTGCGATGGCCGCAACGCTCAGCGCTTGCGTGCCTTCAACCACGCCTTGATCTGCGGCAGCGAGGCCGCCCGCAGCTTCACCCGCGTCTGGATCGTGTTGATGGCGTTGTCTGCGGCCTGCCGCGAGGTCGGCGCGATGTACTGCTCGGCATAGGCCTTGATCCGGTCGGCGGTGGCAAGCTCGGCCGAGTCGATGCCCAGGCCGGGGTAGTAGCGGGCGCGCGAGGTGGAGTCCACCAGTGTGTCCACCTGCGTGCGATGCGCCACGGCGAAATCGAAGGCAAGCTCCGGATGCTGGGAGGCGACCCGGTCGATCATGCTTGCGCCGGTGGTGGCGCCCGGCTCTGGTGTCAACGCCAGTGCCAGCGCGCGCTTGGCCAGCGCCTCGTCGATGGGCATGGAGAGGAAATCGTAATAGGCGTCGCGCACCATCGCCGAGGTTTCCTGCTTGGCCAAGGCATGCAGGGCGTCCCAGGTGGCGGTGTCGGCATTGCGCGCAACCGCGCCCAGCACGCTGTCACGCAGCTCCGGCGACAGCGATGCGGGAGTGGCCTGGAAAGCGGCAAAGCGCCTGCGCGCCTCGGCGATCACGGCGGCATCGCCCATGTCGCTGAGGCTGGCGATCAGGCGGGTACGCAACTGCTGGATCTGCGCCGAGTCGCCATCGCGGTTGTCCCAACCCAGCGTTGCGAATTCGGCCGACAGGCGCGGCACTGCATAGGCACGCCACGCGGCGCGCCCTGCCGGGTCATGCTCGAAGCTGCCATCCACACCATCGTAGATGCCGGCCACCATGTCCCAGACGTCGGGCGATGCGCCGACTGCCACCTGTGCGGTGAGATCCAAGACATCGGCCTCTGTCTGCATGCCCGCGTCGGCCAGTGCGTCGGTGTCGTTCAACACGCCCAATTGATCCACCACCGGCAGCGCGCCAAACCTGCTGATCAGCGCCTTGAACTGTGCGGGCGCATACAAGGTGCGGAAGTAGCCTTTTTGCCCGGCGTTGACCACCACCGGTGCGTCGCAGCTCGGCACCTGCACCTGGGCGGTGCCGTCTACCAGCACACGTACCGGCTTGGCGTCGCCGCTGCGCACGACCACCGGCACATGCCAGCGCAACGGCTGCTTGTCGGGGCGGTCCAGCGTCAACTCGCCCTGCTCCAGCGTCACCGTGGTCTGGCCACCCACGCAGCGGGTGCTGGCCTTGATCAACGGCACGCCCGGCTGCAGGGTGAAATCGTGTGCCACCTGGGTGAATTGCTTGCCCGGGGCCACGGCGTCGATCTGCTGCCACAACTGGTCGGTCACCGCATTGCCGTACTGATGCTGCTTGATGTAACTGCGCACGCCGTCACGCCAGTGATCCGAGCCGACATAGTCTTCCAGCATGGCAATCACTGCCTCCCCCTTGGCGTAGGTGATGGCGTCGAAGGCCTGGCTGGCCTGCTCCACGGTGGCCACGTGCTGCACCACCGGGTGGGTGGTCACATACGCATCGCGCCACATGGCCAGGCGGCTCTTCTTGGCCGGACCGGTCTTGTCGATGTCCCATTCCGGATGCAGTTTTGCCGTGGTGCGCGCTTCCATCCAGTTGGCGAAGCCTTCGTTGAGCCACAGGTCATCCCACCACGCCATGGTCACCAGATTGCCAAACCACTGGTGCGCGATCTCGTGCGCGGCGACGGTGAACACGCCTTGCTTGGTATCGATGTTGGCCACCGCCGGATCCAGCAACAACGAGTATTCGAACGTGAAGATCGCGCCCCAGTTTTCCATGGCGCTGAAGAACTGGCTGCGCCCGGGCGCGGCGATGTTGTCCAGCTTGGGCAGCGGGTATGGGATGCCGAAGTAGGCGTTGTACTCGTGCAACACATCGCGGCCGGATTCCAGCGCGAATTGCGCTTGACCCACCTTGCCCTTCTGCGCGATGACACCGATCTCGGTGCCATTGTCGGCGGTGACGGTGGCGCGCTCGAAATCGCCCACGCTGACGAACAGCAGGTACGTGGACATCTTGGGCGAGGTCTGGAACGCGATGCGGGTGCGCCCGTTTGCGCCCGGCCGCGACGAGACCACCGGCATGTTGCTCACCGCCATCTGCCCGGCCGGCGCATTGATCGCCAGGTCGAAAGTGGCCTTGAAGTTGGGCTCGTCCCAGGAAGGAATGAAGCGGCGCGCATCGGAGTTTTCGAACTGGGTGAACAACGCGCGGCGCGCACCTTGCGCGGTGGTGTAATCCAGCGCGAACAAGCCATTGGCCTGCGTGTTGATCACGCCGCTGTAATCGATGGACAGCACGTACTCGCCCGCTGCCAGCGACTTGCCGAACGCGAACGTGGCGGTCTGCGCCTCGGCATCGGTGCTGATCTTGGCCGATTGCGGCTTGCCGCCTTTTTGCGTGAGCGTGCCGCGCGCGAAGCTCAAGCTGGCCGCTTGCAACACGATCTGGTCGGTGGGCTGCAGCACACTGATATCGATGGCGACCTTGCCGTCGAAGCGCATCTTGTCAGCATGCGGAGTGATCTCCACTGCGTAGTGCGTGGGCTTGGCTGTGCGCGGCAACTGGGTGGTGATGGACGAAGCCTCGGCGCTCGGCGGCACCGGCGCAGCTGCGAAGGCGGAGACAGCCGGGCTTGTACCGACCAGGGCCAGTGCGATGGCGGTCACCAGGGGAAGACGCATGGGAGATTCTCGATGGGGACGAAGTGGGCACGCAACGGCGCCAGACCGCGGATGATCCGCCGGAACCGGGCACGCAGGCACCGCCAAAAGTCATGCCAAATCTCAGTAATCCTCAAACGCCAACGGCCCGGACAAGCCGGGCCGTTGGACGCTGCCGCGATAGGCGTCAGCCGATCAGGCGAACGGGTCCTGCAGCACCATCGTGTGGTCGCGATCCGGGCCGGTGGAGACGATGCTGATCGGGCAGCCGGCCAGTTCTTCCAGCGCGCGCAGGTAGGCACGTGCGGCCACCGGCAGCTTGTCCCACTCGGTGATGCCATGGGTGTTCTCGGTCCAGCCCGGGAACTCTAGGTACACCGGGGTGCACTCTTCCCAGCCCTGCGCGTCCAGCGGGGCGTATTCGGTGCGCTTGCCGCGGTATTCGTAAGCGATGCAGACCTTGAGCTTTTCCATGCCATCGAGCACGTCGAGCTTGGTGATGCACAGGCCGGAGATGCCGTTGATGGCCACCGCACGCTTGAGCGCGACGATGTCCATCCAGCCGCAGCGACGCGGGCGGCCGGTGGAGGCGCCGTACTCGGCGCCGCGGTCGCGGATGCCCTGGCCCACTTCGTCGTCCAGCTCGGTCGGGAACGGGCCGCCGCCCACGCGCGTGGCATAGGCCTTGGCGATGCCCAGCACGTAGTCGATGGCGTCAGCGCCCACGCCGGTACCGGCCAGTGCGCCGCCGACGGTGGTGTTGGAGCTGGTGACGTACGGATAGGTGCCGTGGTCGATGTCCAGCAGCGCGCCCTGCGCGCCTTCGAACAGTACGCGTTTGCCCTGCTTGCGCAGGTCGTGCAGGATGCCGGCCACGTCCGACTTCATCGGCTGCACGTAATCGCCAAAGGCCAGTGCCTCGTCGAAGGTCTTCTGGAAGTCCACCGCTTCCACGCCCAGGTACTTGGTCAGCACGAAGTTGTGGTAATCCAGCGCGGTGCGCAGCAGCTCTTCCAGCTGCGGCGGGTAGTGCAGGTCGGCGATGCGGATACCGCGACGGGCGACCTTGTCTTCGTACGCCGGGCCGATACCGCGGCCGGTGGTGCCGATGGCCTTGCCGCCGGCGGCCTTCTCGCGCGCCTGGTCCAGGGCGATGTGGTACGGCATGATCAGCGGCGCAGCCGGGGAGATCTTCAGGCGCGAGCGCACTTCCACGCCGGCGCCTTCGAGCTCGCTGATCTCCTTGATCAGCGCGGCCGGGGAGATCACCACGCCGTTGCCGATCAGGCACAGCGCGTCGTCGCGCAGGATGCCGGACGGAATCAGGTGCAAGACGGTCTTCTTGCCATTGATGACGAGCGTGTGGCCGGCGTTGTGGCCACCCTGGAAGCGGACCACCGCACCGATCTCTTCGGTGAGCAGATCGACGATCTTGCCTTTGCCTTCATCGCCCCACTGGGCACCGAGCACGACAACTGACTGACCCATGACGGGTGAACTCCTGAGTTTTGCTGCGGCCATCGGGGCCGCGGGATGGGACCGGTTCACGGCTGGCGGCGTCGCCTGGCGCGCGGCTCCATCGGGGAGCCTTGCAGCGGCGCGTAAAGCCCTGACACGGAAAAAGCCGAACGAGGTGCCCTGTGTGAGCGTGCCCGGCCGGCTTTTGTGCATTATCCGGGTTTCCGGTGACGTGCACTACCCCCGGCGAACGGCGGATCGGGGAGCTGGTCGGATTGCGGCTGGCCATCGGTTGCGCGGTGCTCCGGGCGCTGCCGGTCCCTGGCAATCCCAAGCCCCCATCGCGGGTCGTAGGAGCGCACCCGGGCGCGACTGCTTCACCGGTAACGCCTGTCGCGCCCAGGTGCGCTCCTACGCTGCCCGTTGCGGTCGGAATGGACCACCCACTCAGTGACGCACGATCCACAGCGCGATCGCGCCCAGCACCAGGGTCACACCGCCGATGGCACGCAGTTGGGCCGTGGGCAGGCTGAACAGCTGCTCGACCATCCGCTTCCAGGCGGCGGGCGCGGCGAACAGCAGCAGGCCTTCGATGACGGCGATCAGGCATAACGCGGACAGGAACTCGTGCATCAGCAACACCGGGACAACGTGGGAGCTGCAGTGTGCCCGGTTCGGCAGCCTGCCACGCCACACCGTAGGAGCGCACCCGGGCGCGACGGGCATTGCCGGTAAAGCAGTCGCGCCCGGGTGCGCTCCTACGCGGCGAGGTGGCGTGCCTCGCGAGATCTGCAGATCGCCGACGCACGATCATTCGATCCACGAAGACACCGGAACGACACCCGGACACACCACACCTCGTAGGAGCGCACCTGGGCGCGACGGGCATTGCCGGTAAAGCAGTCGCGCCCGGGTGCGCTCCTACGAGGATGCCGGGGTTTGGATGCGCATTAATCACCTCTCAAAGCCAGATTGCGTCCCAGAACGGGTAATCGCCCACGCGGCTGACCAGCCCGGCACGGAGGGGATTGGCGATGAGGTAGCGCGCGGCTGCGTGCAGGTCCTCGTCCTTGCGCAACGCGTGGTCGTGGTAGCTGCGGCTCCAGACCGGTGCGTGATGCTGGCGCTGATCGTTCACCGCGCGCGCTGCACACGCTTTCATGCATGAGACGGCGTTGGCCAACCCGGTGGTGCTTCCAAGCTGCAATAACCAATGCACATGATCCGGCATCAATACCCAGGCCAGCAGCCTGGCGTCGGAGGGCGTTGCCGCGGTGAACGCGCGGCAGGCCGCTGCGGCCAGCAGAACATCTGCGAACACAGGGCGACGCTGCCATGTCGTGGTGGTCAGCAGGTAAGCGCTGTTGGGCGAAGACTGCCTGCCATGGCGCAGCGCGCGATGCCCGGGAGTGTCGATGTTGGCCATGGCACGATGCTGACGGCCTTGGACCGCGCGAGATATCGGCAGTTGCCGCGTTCTGCGCTAGGGATCCATGTGGCGGCTGACTGTCAGAGGCAATCAGCGGGGTCCGCCGGCAAGGCCCGTCGCGCCCGGGTGCGCTCCTACCGGGTCGAGTCTGGCCAACCCGACGGGGAAGGCGCGCCAGGCAGCTGCGGACTCCGGACATACCCACCACCATCGCAGTCCACGAAACGCCATCTGCCCGATCCATCGGCCCACGCGCGCCACGCGTAGGAGCGCACCTGGGCGCGACGGGCATTCCCGGTAAAGCAGTCGCGCCCGGGTGCGCTCCTACGGTTGGGCGCGCGTCTGTCTGCCCGGCAGTGAGAGGCACATACGACAACGCCCGCGTTAGGCGGGCGTTGTCGTTTCAAGGCATGGCGATCAGCCAGCGATCAACGATCGCTCTTGAGGTATTGCAGGAACGGGTCGTTCTTGTCCAGCACCACCACGCCGTTGCCATCGGTCATGGAGCCGCGGTATGCCTCCAGGCTGCGATAGAACGCGTAGAACGACGGATCCTTGGCACCGGCCTGGCCGTAGATGCGGGCGGCGTCGGCATCGCCTTCGCCGCGCAGCTTCTGCGCATCGCGCTCGGCGTCGGCCACGATCACGGTGGACTCGCGGTCGGCCTGGGCGCGGATGGTCAGGGCCTGCTCTTCGCCTTCGGCACGCAGCTTGCTGGCTTCCTGCTTGCGCTGGGCGCGCATGCGCTCGTAGACGTCGGTGATCACCTGGCTGTCGGTCGGCAGGTCGATCTGCTTGATGCGCAGGTCGGTGATCTGCATCCCTAAGCCCTTGATGGCGCCGTTGATGCCCTTGAGCTGGTTGGCGATCAATTCGCTGCGGTCGCCGGAGACCAGCTGCTGCAGGGTGCGCGAGTTGATCTGGTTGCGCAGCGAGTCGGTGATGATCGGGGCCAGGCGCGAATTGGCGACCGACTCCTCACCACCGGTGGCGCGATAGAACGCCCGCACGTCGGAGATGTAGCCGATGGCGAAGAAGTCCACGCTGACGTCTTTCTGCTCGGCGGTGAAGTAGCGCGCCGGGGCGGTGTCCAGCACCTGGAAGCGGCGATCGAACACGCGCACCGATTCCACCACCGGGATCTTGAAGTGCAGGCCGGGCTTGAGGTCGGCACGCACCACACGGCCCAGGTTGAGCACCATGGCGGTCTGGTCCTCGCGCACCACGAACACCGAGCCCATCAGGGTCAGCAACACGGCGACGATCAGGCCGATGACTAGCGAATTCTTCATTATTCGGTTCCCTCACGGCCGGTCGGGCGCGGGCCGCGCTCCGGATTGCGGATGCCCTCGCTGCCGCCGCTGGTTTGCGGCGGATTCAACAGCACATCCTGCGGCACCATCGACGGCATGCCGCTGTTGCCCGTAGTGCCGCTGTTGCTGGCGGACTTGCCGGCGTCGGCCGGCAACGGCACGTAGATGACCTGGCGGCCATCGCTGCCGATCACCTTGCGGTTCTCCGACAGCACCTTCTGCACGGTTTCCAGCCACAGGCGCTTGCGCGTGACCTCTGGGGCGTTGGCGTACTGCTCCTGCAACAGCGTGAAGCGATCGGCGTCGCCCTCGGCCTTGGAGATCACCGCCTGCTTGTAGCCTTCGGCGCCGGTGCGGGTACGCGCACCCTGGCCGCGTGCCTCGGGCACCACCTTGGCGGCGTAGGCCTGGGCTTCGTTGATCAGGCGCTCGCGCACCTGCTGGGCACCGTTGACCTCGTCGAAGGCCGGCTTCACTTCTTCCGGCGGGCGGGCGTCGGGCAGGGTCACGCCGGTGACGGCCAGGCCGGTGTTGTAGGCGTCCAGTGCCGCCTGCAGGCGATCCTTGGAGGCAATGGCCAGCGGGCCGCGGTTGTTGAGCACGGTATTGAGGTCGGAACGGCCGACCTGCTCACGCACGGCACTCTGCGCGGCCTGCTCCAGCACCAGATCGGCATTGCGCGACCCGAACAGGTACTTGCGCGGGTCGCTGATCTGGTACTGCACGTTGAGCGAGACGTTGACGATGTTCTCGTCGCGGGTCAGCACCGGCACCTGGTTGCTGAAGGTCTTGATCTCGGTGGCGTTGACCTTGCGCACCGACTCGACCGGCCAGGGCAGCTTGAAGTTCGGGCCGGGCTGCAGGATGCGCGAGAACTGGCCGAAGCGCAGCACCACGCCGCGCTGCTGTTCGCCGATGAGCTGGAAGCTGGAGAACAGCACCATCAGCACCACCGCGACCAGGATCCAGCGCCCCACGCCACCATCGAACAGCTCTTTCAACGGGGCGGGCAGATTGCCCCAGCCACCACCGTTGCCACCACCGCGCGGGCCCCAGGACCTGCGACGGTTGGGGTCCGGGCCGTCTCCGCCCTTGTTGCCGGGTGTGTTCCAGGCCATGCACGCTCCATGATCGAGGGGCTGTGCGGGCCAGTCCCGCAGTGCCGCCGTGTTGTTTGATTCGCTGATTCTACTAGATGGGGCAGACCGACCGTTTTGAAAGGCCCCAATTGGTGCGTCCCGGTTTAGCCGCTGGGGTGAATCGAGCCGATGGCCGGGTTCGCAGACGGGGAAGGACACGGTGTCAGCGCGATCTGGGGGCAAGCACCGGGCGCGCGTTCTGGAGTTGGCCAATGGTGATCACGCCGAGACTGGACGCAGACCCGGCCTGCGATGCGCTGCACGATGACGCCGACGACATCGTGCTGCTCGCTGACGCGTGGCCATTGTCAGTCGACCGATCCGGCGTCTGGCCTGGCTGGATAGCCCAGGGTCGCGGTCAGGCCAAGCAATCGCTGCGCTTTGCCGACCCCGGGTTGCGGCGCAGGATGCCGCCAATGGCAGGCGAGCATCGGTGTCCAAACGGCACTGGCGGCGCGGCTGACGTTGGCATCAGCGCTGAGGGGCATGCGGCTGGGGCGATGCTGCGCTGGCACAACGCAGTCCGGAACGCCTCCGCCAACCCTGCTCCCACCCTCGCCGCCGCACTCACGCCATCGGCGGTTCGTCTTTCTGGTTGAACACGCGCTCCATCACTTCCAGCAACTCGTCTTCGGAGAACGGCTTGGTGATGTAGGCGCGTGCTCCCTGGCGCATGCCCCACATGCGATCGGTGTCCTGGTCCTTGGTGGTCACCAGGATCACCGGGATGTGCTGGGTGGTCGGCTCGCGCTTGAGCGTGCGGGTGGCCTGGAAGCCGTTGAGGTTGGGCATCACCACATCCATCAGCACCAGATCCGGGAGTGACGACTTGGCCGCTTCCACGCCGGCGGCACCATCGGTTGCAGTGATGGTCTCGTGCCCCAGCTTCTCGACGATGCGCTGAATCCCCAGCAGCTGCGACGGCGAGTCGTCGACGATCAGAATGCGTGCCATGTGTTTCCCCTAGTGTGCGCGGCGAGTGTAGTGCGCCGGCCGCGCTTGCGGTAGCTGGGCCAGACGGTGCGCCCGGCGATGCCGTTACGAGGCGTGATCCGGTGGCGCGGCGCGATTGCCCCAGCCAATGCGTACTACGTTGGGCAGGGCGCAGCTGGATGCAACAACGTCGCAGCAGGCCACTCGCCCACGTATTACGTGCATGCTGCCCTGCCCTCAATCCCTCATCGATACGAGGGGGACGACGGGTCCCTTCTCCCATCAGGAGAAGACAGCGCCGGATGAGGGGACGGCGGCAATTCAACCGCGCAGATCGACGTTCAATGGCGCACCACCTGCCTGCCGAACCCTCACCCATTTCCCGCGTCACCCCACGCCGCCTACACCGATTCGCCGAACGCCTTGGCCAGGTTGCGGTAGGCCTTCTTCTGCGCATCGTCGGTGGGGGCCGGGGCCAGGATCTCCAGCTCCACGATCTGGTCGCCCGGGGTGGCGCCCGGCAGGCCGCGGCCGCGCAGGCGCAGCTTGCGGCCGGCGTCGGAGTCGGCCGGCACCTTCAATTCCACCGCCCCGCCCAGGGTCGGCACGCTGATCGTGGTGCCCAGTGCCGCCTGCCAGGGCATGACCTGCAAGGTGTACAGGATGTTGCGCCCGTCCACCTCGAACTGCGGGTGCGCGGCGTATTCGATCTCCAGCAGCAGGTTGCCGCCGCCATTGCCCTGCCCGCTCAGGCGGATCACCTGGCCAGGCTGCACGCCCTTGGGCACGCGCACGTCCAGCTGCTTGCCGTTGATGGTGATGCGCACGCTGTCGCCCGCGTACACCGCTTCCAACGGCACCGCCAGCTTGGCGCGGGTATCGCCGCGCGCCTGCGGCCCTGCGCCGGCACCAGCCCCCGGGCCGCGCGGCCGGCCGCCGCGCTGGCCGGCAAACAGGCTTTCGAAGAAATCGCTGAAGCCGCCACCGGCGCCGCCGTTGCCGAACACTTCCTCGAAGTCGTAGCCCTGCCCGCCGCCGTAGCTGGGCGGGGCCTGGAACTCGTCGCCCGGGCGGAAGCCCTGTGCCTTGAGCTGGTCGTACGCCTTGCGCTTGGCCGGGTCGCGCAGCGCCTCGTAGGCTTCGTTGATGGCCTTGAATTTGTCTTCGGCGCCGGCTTCCTTGCTGACGTCGGGGTGGTACTTGCGCGCGAGCCGGCGGTAGGCGGTCTTGATTTCCGCATCGCCTGCGCTGGGCTCCACGCCCAGCGTTGCGTAGTAATCCTTGAATTCCATCTAATCACCTCTGAAAAAAACGGCCCGCAGCCGAGGCCACGAGCCAGTCATATCGCAGCCGGGCGGGCAACCGCACCTATTCTACGGTGCGGTTGCCGCCGGGAAGCGAAGCAGGCCGCTTCGCTCCAGGTTTTGCGGCCTTACTGCACGGTGCCGCCGCTGGTGTCCTGGCCGGTGCCGACCTGGATGCGGCGCGGGGTGGCCGCCGGGCGCTTGGGGATGCGGATTTCCAGCACGCCGTTATGGCCGGCGGCGGTGATGCCGTCGGGGTCGGCACTGTCGGGCAGCGCGAAGCGGCGATGGAAGCTGCCGTAACGGCGCTCGATGCGCGAGAAACGCTCGGTCTCGGTGCTGGACTCGCTGTTGCGCTCGCCCTTGATCGACAGGATGCCCTTGTCCATCTGCACCTCGATCTGGCTGGGGTCGATGCCCGGCAGGTCGGCATACAGCACGAAGTGGTTGGGCTCTTCCTTGATGTCCACGCGTGGCACCCACTGCGCGGTCACCACCGCCGATTCGTCGGTGTCGCCGTTGTGCTCGAAGAAACGGTCGAACACGTGCTTGATCTCGTTTTGCAGCGCGTGGGTGGGCCACTGGGGATAACGAACGATGTTCATTGCGAGCCTCCAAAAGGTTGGGTGAGGGGCCGGCTGCCGCGGCGTGCGCACGTTGCGCCGGCCATGTGCGTCAAATAGGCGTGCGGCTGCGGATTTCAAGCGCGTTGACGCGCTTTTCCCCTGCCCCTTTCTAGAATTCGTTCAGCCACAGGAGCCCGCCCCATGACCATCCACGTTGGTGACCGCATTCCCGAAGTCGTGCTCAAGCGCCTGCGCGAGGGCATCGAGGCGGTCGACACCCACAGCCTGTTCGCGGGGCGCAAGGTGCTGCTGTTCGCGGTACCGGGCGCCTTCACCCCGACCTGCTCGGCCAAGCACCTGCCCGGCTATGTGGAGCACTTCGATGAATTCCGTAAACGCGGCATCGAGGTGCTGTGCACCGCGGTCAACGACCCGTTCGTGATGCAGGCCTGGGGCCGCAGCCAGCTGATTCCCGACGGCCTGCACCTGTTGCCCGACGGCAACGCCGAACTGGCCCGCGCGCTGGGCCTGGAGATCGACGCCAGCGGCTCGGGCATGGGCCTGCGCTCGCGCCGCTACGCGTTGTATGCCGACGATGCCGTGGTCAAGGCCTTGTTTGTCGAAGAACCCGGCGAATTCAAGGTGTCTGCCGCCGATTACGTGCTGCAGCACCTGCCCGATTGATGCATTGATTCCCCCCGTCCACTCAGAAGGAAACCGGCCAGCCATGTCTACCCAGCCAGCCAAGCAACTCCCCGGCATTACCGATACCGCCACCTTGCGCAACCGCGCACGCCAGAGCATCGAAGACGGTGCCATCACCGAGAGCTACCACGCCGACCGCGAGGCGGTGATCGACCTGCTCAACACCGCACTGGCCACCGAATACGTGTGCACCCTGCGCTACTACCGCCACTACTTCATGGCCAAGGGCATGCTTGCCGACGCGGTCAAGGGCGAGTTCCTGGAGCATGCGCAGCAGGAACAGGAACACGCGCACAAGCTTGCCGAGCGCATCGTGCAACTGGGCGGTGAACCGGACCTCAACCCGGACACGCTGACCAAGCGCTCGCATGCCGAATACAAGGAAGGCACCGACCTGCGCGACATGGTCAGGGAGAACCTGATCGCCGAACGCATCGCCATCGACAGCTATCGCGAGATGATCGATTTCATCGGCGACAAGGACACCACCACCAAGCGCATCCTGGAAAGCATCCTGGCCCAGGAAGAAGAGCATGCCGACGAGTTTGCGGACCTGCTGGAAGGCTGGATCGGCGAGTGAGTTGAGCGAGCCGCGTGATTGCAACGTAGCGATGCGTTGCGATCGATGGTGGCGTCGCATCGACAACGACATCGAAGACAAGTTGAAGTCGAAGTCGAAGTCGAAGTCGAAGTCGACTCGATGATGCAACAGACAGGGCGCCGAGAGCGCCCTGCCTGTTTTTTTTGTGCCGCCCAAGCGCTGCGTAGGAGCGCACCCGGGCGCGACGGGGCGTTACCGGGAATGCCCTGTCGCGCCCGGGTGCGCTCCTACGGGGGTTGCCGGCCACCGCACATGCCCGTTACCGACCCGGTCAGCGCAATACGCGAAAGCGCAGCTGTGTCCAGGCACCGTCGCTGGCCATTGCGGTGAGCGTATGCGTGCCGACTTCCGCGAAATCGCGCTGAAATCCCTGGCGTCCGTTGGTCTGTGCGATCCAGCGGCCGTCCAGCAACCAGTCGATGCGCGCATCGCTGCCCAGGGCACGCAGGTGCAGGCGCACCGGGCGCGATGCGGCGTTGGCACGCGCCAGCGTGGCGCGATCGCTCAGCCCGTCGATCCGCAGCACACCGCCACCGGTCATGCGTCCATCCGGCAGACAGTCCGCGGCCAGTGGTGGCAATTGCGCGGCCTTGCGCTCGGCCGCACTGAGCCAGGGCGACACCAACGCCGGCCAGCGTGCCACGGCCTGCGGCACGCGCTGATGCGGCTGGCTGCACTCCTGCGACAACCGCTGCCCGCTGCGCGCATCCACATCGAAATGCAGCTGCCCGCCGTGCCATAGCCGCGCATCGCGTTCGGCAAAGGTGGGCGGTACGGCGCCATCGAGCACGTAGGCGTCGGCGCGGCGTGCGCATTGCGCCGGTGGTGTCTGATCGGCCGCGCCGCCGAGCGGCCAGCAGATGGCCAGCGCCTGCACGGTGGGCGGCATCGGCACCGGCGCGCTGTCGCCGGCGCTGCGGGGCAAGGCGTCGATGACTTCGAACATCAACGGCAACGCGGTGACGGCGCCGTACTGGCCGGGCAGCGGCGTGCCGTCCGGCCGCCCCACCCACACCCCGACCGTGTAGCGGCGCGTGCCGCCGATCGCCCACGCATCGCGGTAGCCGTAGCTGGTGCCGGTCTTCCAGGCCACGCCCGGGCGCGCAGTGGTGTCGAAGGTCCCGCCGCCATACCCGGGGCGCGGATTGCTCTGCAGGATCTCGCGCACGATCCAGGCCGCGCCCGGCGACATCAGCCGGCGCTCGATGCGCGGATCGGCCGGCGTGTAGCGCACGCGCCCGGCGATGCCGCCGCGATTGAGCGCCGCAAAGGCACCGACCAACTCCTGCAGTTGCGCACCGGTGCCGCCCAATATCAATGCAAGCGACGGCGTGCTGCCATGTGCGAAACGCAGGCCGATGCCGGCATTGGACAGCCGCGCGGCAAACCGCGCCGGGCCGATCCGGTCGAGCAGGTCCACCGCCGGCACGTTCAACGACAACCGCAACGCCGTCGCCGCGCTCACCGGGCCATTGAAGGCCGCATCGAAATTGCCGGGCCGGTAGCTGCCAAAGCTCTGCGGGGCATCCACCAACAGGCTTTCGGAGTGGATCACCCCATCGTCCAGGGCCATGCCATACAGAAACGGCTTGAGGGTGGACCCGGGCGAGCGCCAGGCCTGCACCATGTCCACATGCCCCAGCCGCTTGCGATCGCCGAAGCTGGCCGAACCCACATACGCGCGCGCTTCCATGCTGGCATTGTCCACCACCAGCAAGGCGGCCGAGGTGCGCTCGGGCAGCTGCGAGAAATAGGTGGCCACGCGCTCCTCCAGGGTGCGCTGCAGTTCGACATCCAGCGTCGTGACGATGCGCGCTGCACGTGGTTGCGCGCCGTGCAGCCGCTGCGCGAGCAAGGCTGCATGCAACGGTGGTGTGAGCGAGCGCGTCACCACCGGCTCGATCCGCGCATCGTCCACCTGCGCGCGCGACCACACTCCCAGCTCCACCATGCGGTCGAGCACCTTGTCGCGCGCGCGTTGCGCGACCTCGGGATGGCGATCCGGGCGCAGGCGGCTGGGCGATTGCGGCAATACCGCCAGCAATGCGGCTTCGGCCTGCGACAAGGCCTTGGCCGGCTTGCCCAGATACGCCCAGCTGGCCGCTTCCACGCCTTCGATGGTGCCGCCGTAGGGCGCGCGCTCCAGATACAGCGTCAGAATCTCGCGCTTGCTCAGGTGCGCTTCCAGCTGCAGCGCGCGCAACAATTGCTTGGCCTTGCCCCACGGTGTGCGCGTATGCGGGTCGAGAATGCGCGCCACCTGCATGGTCAGCGTCGAGCCGCCGGAGACGATGCGCCCCTGCCCGATCCACTGCCCGCCGGCACGCAGCAGGCCCCACGGATTGACCCCGGGATGGCGCCAGAACCAGCGGTCCTCGTAGTTCAGCAACGCCTGCAGGTACAGCGGCGACACACTCTGCGGGCTGGCCGGATAGCGCCACACCCCGTTGCGGTCGGCGAAGGCGCGCAACGGCGTGCCATCGCGTGCCACCACCAGCGTGGAGGTGTCGCGCGACTTGGGCAGTGGCAGCGGGAAGGCCAGGTCCAGCAGCAACACGGCAGACAGCAGTGCTACAGCGCCCCAGCGTAGCCCTGTCAGCCAGCGGCGGCCATGCCGGGCCACACCATCGTCGCCAGCGGCGCGTTCCTGCGTCCGGTCGGTCCTTGCCTGCACGTGCTGCTGCTCATCCATCCTGCCAAGGATGCAGGGCAAAACGCATTTCGGCCACTATCGCGCGGCATGCTGTGGCAACGCGCGATCAACGTTGCTGCACGCTGCTGCCTTACGCGAGGACACGCGCGCTAGCCCACGCCCGCCGCACGCAGCGGGCGAGGCGGCCGTGCAAACAACCGCAACAAGCCCATCGCCAGGAACACCGCAGACAAGCGCAACGCAATGCCGAGCCAGCCACTGGCCGCCGAATCGGAGACTGCAAAGACGGTCCAGGCCGCGTTGAGCGAGACATGCAACACCCATCCGCTCCAGATCGTGTAGCCATCCTGGGCGTCCACGATGGCAAACAACAGCGCACCGACACCGGTAATGGCGAAGATCAACAACGCCTCGCCACCTCCACCGCCGGCCCCGAGCCAATGCACGCCGCCAAACACAAGCGCCTGCACCAGCGCGGCGATCGCCGGGCGCCATGCCAGCGCACGGCAGGCAAAGACGAAGCCGAAACCGCGAAAGACGATTTCTTCGGCCAGCGGAAACAGCAGTGCCAGCCACAGCAGGCCGAGCAGATCGTCGGTACCGACCGAGCTGGACTGCGTCCACAGCCCAAGCCAGCACGGCAGTGTGGCCAGCAACGTCAGCGCAGGGCCACGTATGCCGTTCCAGCGCAGCCCCAGACGCGCCGCGAGTTCGCCTGGCATGCCAGGACGCAGCAATGCCGCTGCGACCAGCACGACCACCACGCTGAGCAGATTGTCGGCAATCCCGCCGCCGTAGGGCACCGGAATTTTCGGGATTGGAAAACCAAGGGCCTTGGCCACATCACGCACCTGCAGCGCGACCAGCAGCACCACCAACCAGACCGCATGCCGACCGACACGGCGCGGGGGTGTATCGAGCGGCATGCAGACGTCCTTGCGTGCAAACAGCGGGTGACTATACCGCTGGCGGCGACATCGGCGCAGCGTCCGGGGTTGATGTGGCGCGACCAGATTCGGTTCGCATCGCGCGCCAGCTGCCTGCCGCAATGCAATGGGCCGCCTACTGCTGCTCCAGCGCGGCGCGATAACGCAGCAAGGCTTCCGGCGCGTCGGTCTGGATGATCGACACGCCATCGCGGTACAGGCGGCCCCAGACCTTGTCCGGGTCGCGCACCGCATCGGCGTCGCCACCGTAGCCGGCAATGAAGCCGTCCCACAACGAGTTGACCATCAGCCGCACCTTGTGCGCCTTGCTGACCGCCGCCAGCGCCGGCAACTGCGCTGCGGTCATCCTGGGCAGCTCGAACGCAGCCGGATGTGCGTTGCGCGTCTGCGCAGTGGCAATCGCCGCCAGATCGGCAGTGCTATGTGCGTTGATCAGGATCGGGAAGAAATAGACCTTGTCGAACGGCAGCATCGCGGCCAGTGGCGGCGTGGCGATGCCGGCTTCGGCCTTGACGATCACCTGGTGCTGCATACCGGCACGGGCAACCGCATCGACCACCTGCACGTAGATCGCATCCTTGACGTCCAGGTTGAGCAGGATGTGGCCCTTGGAGGCGGCCAGCATCTGCTCGAGCGTGACCACGCGTTGGTCGGTCAGCGGCGCCTGCGCGCCACCTTCGTCGCTGCGCAGCCGCAATTTTTGCAGGTCGGCCAGGGTCAGCTCTGACAGCTTGCCGGTGCCGTCGGTGGTGCGGTCCACGGTGGCGTCGTGCAGCATCACCAGGGTGCCATCGGCGGCGCGGCGCACGTCGGTCTCCATCACGTCGGCGCCGATGGCGATGCAGCGCTCCAGTGCGGCCAGCGAATTCTCCGGTGCGCTGTCCTTGAAACCATGCTCCGGTGCCGGTGCATGGCAACCGCGATGGGCCACCACCACGATACCGCCGCCGGGATTGCTCAGCCGGGCCTGGATCGCGGCGACGCCGCCAGGTGCTGCGCTGGCAGGGGCGACAAGCGCCGCGCCCAGCATGGCCGCGACGGCGGCGACAGAACGTAAGGTCATCGAACAACTCCGCTTGTAGGAAGTAACAGAATGACTGCGCTTTTCGTCAGGGGCGCGCGGCAGGCAGACGATGCGAGGGCTGCCATGCGTAGACCTCGCTTGCTGCATCTGCCGACGTCCGCTTGCCGCAGTACGGTCGCCGCTTAGAGCGTCGGCGTAAAGCGCAGGCCGAACCAGTAGGTCGTAGGCACCGAATAACTGTCCTTGAGCAGGTTCTGCCCGGGCCCAGTCACGCTGGTGATGCGGCTGTGGGTGAGGTTGCTGACCTGGCCGATCAGGCTGAGCTGCTTGCTGATCGCATAGGTGGCGGTGAAATCCAGCTGCGAACGCGGCGACCAGTACAGATCCTGCCAGTCGATGTTGCTGACGATGGCGCGCAAGGCCTTGCCCTGGCGATTGTAGGCCGCACGCAGCTCCAGCCCGCCGGTGTTGTAGAACAGCGTGGCATTGGCGGTGTAGTCCGGCTGGCCGACCAGGTTGTCGAGCTTGCGCTCGCGCTGGCGCACGTTGCTGCCGCTGCCGACGCTGTAGGGCACATCCAGGCTGCCATCGAGCACCGCAACATTCGCGCTGAAACCGACCCCACTCAACCACGGTGCAATCGGCGCCAGGGTGTTGACGATGCCGTTGAATTCCACACCGCGGATGCGCGCCTTGGCAGCATTGGCCGGCGTGCTGATCAGCGCGTTGGCATAGGTGGTGCCGTCGAAGCTGAAGCTGTCGGTGCGCGAGAGCGTAAAGATCTCGTCCTGGATGCGCTTGTCGAACACGGCCGCGGACGCGAACGCGTCGAAGTCGCCGGGCACGCGCCATTCCAGCGACAGATCCAGGTTATTGGACACGCGCGGCTTGATGTCCGGGTTGCCGATGGTGACGGTGACGCCTTGCGCATTCGGGTTGCCGGCATCGGCGGTGTTGACGAAGCCGATCGAAGTGCGCGCCGCATACGCATCGTATGGCGGGCGGCCAAGCGTACGGCTTGCGCCGGCGCGCAGGTCCAATGCATCGCTCAGGTGGTAGGTCATGATGGCCGAGGGCAGCAGATAATCGTAGTCCGCGTTGGTCGGGTTATCGACATACACATAGCGATTGGTCGCCGTATCCAGCTGCCGCTGGCGGCCGACCGTGTTGAGCCTGGTGCTGTCGAAATGCAGGCCGCCCTGCACGTTGAAACGCTCGCTGCGGTAGCTGACCAAGCCATAGCTGCCGAAGGTCTTTTCGGTATGGGTGAAGTTGTCCTGGTTGCTGAAGGCCTGCTGGTCGGTGCTGTTGAACGCGCTCAGCGGCGTGGCGGCCAACGCGCGATTGGCCTTGTCGGGATCGATGGTGATCAGGTTCAGGCCGGCATAGCGCATCGGCGCCCTGCCGGTACCCGCCACATCGGCCAGGCCCAACGCCGGCGCACTGGTATTGGGCTGGTACTCGACGCGATAGATATCGTAGGACGGTTTATCGGTGGTATACGACACGCCTGCCGCAAAGCCGATGCCCTGGTCGCTCTCGCCCTGGTTGAACCCATAGTCGAGCCGGCCGGTGAGAATGCGATCGGCGGCGGTGCGTTTGTAGTCCGGGCGCCAGTACGACAGGCTGTAGTTGCCCAGATCATTGTAGGCCTGCGGCGACACCCCGAAGCGCTGGTCGAAGCCGGAGGTGTCGTAGTTGAACGCGTAATCGGGCGTGGCATTGACGGTCACGCCGCTGCCGGTCTGGCCCACCGGTACCGGCGCGGCGCGGGTGATGCCGGTGGCGTACTTGATCATGCGGATCGGCTCGTCGTAGGTCGCATCCGACCACGCCCCGCGCGCGGAGAACTGCTGCCGGTCGGTGGGCCGCCAGATCGTGCCCAGTTGCGCGACCTTGGTGCGCGTGGTGACGATCTGGTTCGAGTAGCCCACTTCGATGTCGCCACCGGGGTAGCTGCCGGAGGTGGCGGTCTGGTTGAACACCTGGCCACGGTTGCGCGGGTCGATGATGACCTCGTTGCGCTCCATGTTGTCCTTGAAATAATAGTAACCGGTCGTTGCATAGGCCTCGAGCGCGGCACTGGGATGCACCTCGAACTTGCCGGTGACACCGTAACGGTCGCGCTGGTTCTGCACGTACCAGTACTTGTCCTGCTGCGGCACCGCCCAGCCATTGCCGAGATTGGCGCCGGTCTGCAGCACGCCGTTGCTGTCGTAGAACCCGTAATGCACCGTGTCGGTGGTCATGTGGGTTTCGGTGTAGCTGCTCAGCGTCTGGTAGTTGGCCGACAGCGTAAAACCGTACTGCTGCTCGCTGCCGAAGGTGCGGCTGCCGGTGGCGTTCAAACGATAGCCGGGGTCGTCCTGATCACGCGGCTTGCCGACATCGTTGGCGTGGCCGAGTGCGGCTTCGGCGCTGAAGAACGGCTTGCCGCCGTTTTCGAAGGCGCTGCGTGTCTTGAGGTTGATCGCACCGCCGGTCGCATTGGGATCCAGGTCGGGCGTGAAGGTCTTGACCACCTGCAACTCGCTGACCATCGATGCCGGCAGCAGATCCAGCCGCACGCCGCGGGTGATCGAGCCGAGCGTGCCGTTTGGCGTGCCGGGCGAGGCGATGGTCAGCCCGTCGATGGTGACGTTGTTGTAGGACGGGCCCAGGCCGCGCAGCACCGGTGTGGCAGCCTCGTCGCGCGGATGTTCGTTGTCGGTGGCCGGCAATACCGACAGGCCGGGCACGCGGCGCAGTGCTTCGACGATGGTGCTGTCGGGCAAGGCGCGCACATCGGTGGCGCTGATCACATCGGTGATGTTGGTCGCCGCGCGCTTGCTTTCCACCGCGGCGGCATTGGCACGGCGCACGCCGGTGACCTGCATGGCGTCGAGCGTTTGCACGCCGGTTTTGCTGGTGGTGGCCGGTGCGTCGGGGTCGGCTGCATCGCCTTGCGACGCTACTGGCGATGTAGCCGATGCAGGGTCTATCGATGCAGCGTCTGTGGAATCTGCAGATGCCTCTGCTGACAACGCAGAGCGTTGCTTTGCAGCCGCAACGTCGGCATCGGGCGTGGCAGCCTTGTCACTGTTGGCCGTCGCTTCGAACGTGGTCGCCTCGTCATTATTCGCTGTAGCTGCGCTCGTTAATGGGCTCGCGGTTGCGCCCCTCGCCGTAGAAGACGCCTCAGCTGAGGCGTCGGCTGGAATCGCCGCGCGCTCGCTTGCGTAGGCCTGCAAAGCAGGCGAACAGGCCGCAATGGCCACGGCGAGAACGGACAGGGGCAAACGGTACGAATCGGAGCGCTGCATGGAATCCCGGGATCGCGCAGCAAGGACGCCGCGCCGATGAGAAAGCACGCCACCGTAGCCAGCAAAAATGACCCTTGCGTGTCGCTGGCGTCGCATCGAAAAGACAGCGCGCAACGGTGTCGCTGGATGCGAAGCAGGCAGTTAGCTGTTCGCGAAAACCTTCTGCGCGACGCGGGAAAGCCCCCTCCCCCTCCGGGAGAGGGGTTGGGGCGAGGGTACGGGGCGAAGCCACTCGGCGGTGAATGACATGAGGCTTCGCACGTACCCTCATCCGCCCCTGCGGGGCACCTTCTCCCGAGGGGAGAAGGGAGAGTTTCAGTGGCCCGCCAGGGATGGCTCGGCCCTACGGCTGCACCACCGTCATCGTCGCCGGCGTGCTGCGCCCCACGCCGCGCAGCTCGGGGCGGTACATGTCTTCCACCAACGATGGCGGCACCGTGTAGGTGCCCGGGGTGACGGCGCGCACCAGGTAATACAGCTGCGCCTTGCTGCCCGAGGAGAGCGCCAGCGCGGCCACATAACGGTCGTCGCGGAACTCTTCGTGCTTGACATCGGCGGCGCTGGAACGCTCGCTGATGCCGATGCCGTCCACCACCACATCGGCCCACTGTTTGGCATCGCCGAGATTGAAGTTCTCGATCTCCAGCCCGGCCGGCAACAGGTCGGTCAGCAGTGCGTCGGGCATGTCGCTGTTGGCGGTGATGGCCACGCGCACGATCAACGCCTCGCCTTCCTTCAATGCACGCGGCGTCCACGGTTTGCCGTCGGTGGTGTACCAGCTGCGCTCCACGCTGAGGGTGCGCGTGTCCGGCTCCGGCGCGCTGCGCGGGATGCCGGCCACTTCCAGGCTGGCGTACATCGGGGCCTCGCCCTGCGGCGCGAACTGCACGCCGCGCGCCAAGGCGGCGCTGTCGAAACTGCGCCCGAACAGGCGCGCCGGCGCGATCTGCTGCGTTTCGCCGCCCACGCTCAAGGTGCCGGAGACCTGCTTGCCCTGCCCGACCATCAAGGCCTTGCCCAAGCGCGCCAGAGCCACCTGCTCCTGCGTGCTCAGCCACAGCCAGCCGGTGGCGCGACGTGCATCCAGTGCACGGCCCAGCGCGACAGCGCGGGTGTCGTACTCGGGCCTGGACAGGCCACGCTCGTGCAGCAGCGCCATCATCAAGGCATCGTCGCGGATCGCGCTGCCGTAATCGGCGAAGTACGACGGGCGTTCGCTGCTGTCCTTGGCAAAACCGGCCTTGATCGCCGCCTGCCCACGCTTGGTGTCGCCCTGCAGCGACAATGCCGCCCCCAGATGCACCAGCGACAGACCGGTCAGCGCCTTGTCGCGCTGGTTGTCGTACAGCGCACGCAGCGTGCCCAACGGGGCGCGGTTGACGCGTGCCAGCACGTAGCCGGACCAGGCCTGGTTGGCGAACTTCAGGCTGTCGCGGCGATCCTGCCCGTAGAACTCGTTGCCGCCGGACAGCAGGTCCTCGCTGAGCCGATTGAGCGCCTTCTGCAGCACGTTGTCGGGCACCGCAAAACCGGCGTCCTTGGCATCGAGCAGGAACTCGGCGATGTACGGGGTCAGGCCCGGATTGACGTAGCCGTCGTCGCCCCACATCGAAAAATGCCCGCTGGCGATCTGCATCGAAGCCAGGCGACCGAACGCGCCTTCCATGCGCTCGCGGCGCTTGGCCGCCTCCAGCCCCTTGGTGCCCAGCGCCCGGGCGGTGGCGTCGTCGAGCAACAGCGCGGCGTAGCCCTTGCTGGTGGTCTGCTCGGCGCAGCCGTACGGGTAGTCCAACGCACCCTGCAGGGCGCTGGCGAACGGAATCGGCGGCAGCGGGCTGACCACCATGCGCGCGGTCACCGAGCCGGCCATCAGGCCATCGGCAAAGCCGCTGTCCAGGCTGATCGGTGCCAGCGGATCGAGCACGCGCGTCTGCGCACGCAGCACCTGCGGCCAGCCGGCACGCACCGGCAGGTCGTAGCTGCGGTCGGCCTTGAAGCCGTTGCCGTCCACGCGCACGCGCACCTTGGCCACGCTATAGCCTTCGGTGGCGCTCAGCGGGAAGCTCAGCGTCTGCTTGGCATCCACACCGAGCTTGACGCTGCGCGCGGCCTCGGCGATGGCCAGTGGGCCGATCCCGTCCACGCGCACGTTGAACTCGCCCGGCTTGCCGGTGAAGTTCTGCACGTCCAGCGTCACCGTGCTGCGGTCACCCGGCGCCATCACGCGCGGCATGCTGGCCTCGGCCAGGATCGGCGCGCGCACCACGGTTTCCATGGACTGATTGCCGAACCGCGTCTCCGAATACACCAATGCCGAGACCCGCAAGGTGCCGTTGAAATCCGGCACCGGCAGTTGCACGCGCGCATTGCCCCGGGCATCGAGTTTCACTGAGCCGGAGAACAGGTCCACGGTCTGCACGCGCGCGGTCGGGCGCTTGGCTTGCGGCAAGGCTTCCAGCGCCATGTCGCCGCCGAACTTGAGCTTGCCGCTGGCGCCTTCGAAGCTTTCGATCACCCGCCCGTAGATATCGTAGGCATCGGTACCCAGGCGTCGCTGCGCGAAGAACTGCGCATTGGCATCGGGCACCGGGAAGCGGGTGATGTTGAGGGTGCCCACGTCCACCGCCGAGATGGTCACGTGCGCCGCCTTGCCGGCCAGCTCCGGCACGCTCACCGTCACCGGCAAGGCCTGCTCGGGGCGCATCTGCTTGGGTGCAGCCAGGCCCACCGCCACACGCCGCGCCTTGCGGTCCATCGGCACATATGCCACGCCCACCGCGCGCGCCGGGGTGATCTTGCTCGGCGCACTGCCGCCGCGGAACACCAACGCGGTGACGTACACATCGTGGCGTTCCCAGGCCTCGGTGACCGGAATGTCGAACGTGCTCCCCGGCTTGACGTCGATGTCCTGCACGTACAGCAGCTTGTCGCTTTCCACCAGCAACACGCCCTTGCCGGCATGCGGCGGGGTCAGCGTGACGGTGAGCGTGTCGCCGGCGCGGTAGCCGGTCTTGTCCAGCGCCAGCTTCACCTTGTCCGGGCGCGCGTCCAGGCCGCGGTTTTCGTCGTTCCAGCTCCAGCCGGCGCGGAACGGGTAGCGTGTGGTCAGCCCGGTGGCCGGGTCGAACACGTCCAGGCGGTACTCGCCCCACTCCACCGGAAACTCGAGCTTGGCGTTGCCGCCGGCGATGTCGAGCGTGCGCGTGTCCTTGTTCTCGAAGCGGCGGGTGAAGTCGTAATCCCAATGGTCGTCGGTGTAGTTCCAGTGGTAGTCGCGTAGCTCGCGCACCAGCGTGGCCTTCAGGCCCTTGGCCGGTTGCGGCTTGCCATCGGCATCCACGCGGGTGAGTTCGAAGCGTGCGGTGCCATTGGCATCGGTGCCGTCCTTGTCGTCGAACAAGGGGCGCACGCCGACCAGCGCCTTGGCCGGCCACAGCACGCGCTTGACGGTGCGGGTGACGGTGCGCCCGCCGGTCTCGTAGACGCTGCCCGAGACCACCGCGGCAATCGTGCTGACCGGCCTGGCTTCGGCCGGCAGCGCAATGTCTTCGCGCAACACGCCGTCGCTGCCGAACGTGGTATCGATCACGTCCTTGGCCTCGCGCGGCAGTTCCAGCGTGGGGTCGCCGAAGAACCAGCCCGGCAAGGACGCGAGCGGATGCTGCTCGACGCTGACCGCCAGCTTGGCGGTGAAGCGGTTGCCGTCGGCCGGCGCGCCGTACAAGTACGCGGCATTGGCGAGCAGCGTGAACGGCTGACCGGCGCTCAGGGTCTTTTGTGTGCTGTCCAGATCCAGCTTCATGCGTTCGGGCAGGAACTCTTCCACGCGCACGCTCATGCCCTGCACGGCGTCCTTGCTGGCCGGATCGGTGCGGAATTCCACCTGCCAGCGACCGGTCGGCGCATCGGCCGGAATCTGCTGGGTGAACTCGAAATAGCCCTGCTCGCCCGGCTGCAGCCGGGTCTCGCGGAAGGTCTTGCCGTCCGGCTGCTTGAGCCGCAGGAAGACCGGCTGCGGCTTGGTGGGCTTGCCGTCGTTGTCGCGCAGGATCGCCGACACGCGCATGGTCTCGCCGGGGCGATACAGGTCGCGGCCGGCCCAGGCGAACACGTCGAACCAGGCGCTTTCGCGCCCGGCCACCGCGAATTCGCTCAGGTCCAGCGCCGGCTGGTTGAACGGCAGCACCGAGATATCGGTCTTGCTGCGCGCCACCAGCACATGGCCGGCATCGAGCGTGTAGTTGAGCAGCGCATTGCCGTTGCCGTCGGTGGCACCCTTGAGGAACAGCTCGCCCTTGGCATCGAGGATGCGCACTTCCACGTTCTTGATTGGCTCGCCGCTCTGCAACGAGGCGGTGTGCACGAACAGCTTGTCCTTGTAGGCGCGCGTATGCAGGCCGATGTCGCTGACGGTGAAGAACGCCGTCTCCTGTTCGTTCTCGAAGCTGCCGGAGCGCTTCATCACCGCAAAGTACAGGCCCGGCTCCTGCAGCTCCTTGATGTCCTGCGTGGGCAGGTAGGTCAGCACGCGCTCGTTCTGCTTGCCGCCCAGGATGAAACGATTGACGTACACCGGCTCGGCCAGCCTGGACAGCGGTTGTTTGTCGTTGTATTCGCTCTCCAGCTCCCAGCTGCCGCGACGGCCGCCGCGCTGGAACTGCTGGAAGAACGCCGGCAGTGACTTCTCGCGCACACGCAGGAACTCCACGTCCACTTCCGGCACGTTGACCGACACCACCGGCAGGCCGCGGCTTTCGCGCGCCGGCAGCACGCTGCCTTGCGAGGCGAACCCGGCCACCGGCTTGAGCGCGCCGGTGTAGACCTTCTGCTTGAGCGGCTTGCCCAGGCGGCTGCCATCGGCCGCCAGCAGGTTGGCGTCGACCAGCACGGTGTAGTCCTTGGCCGCTTCCACGTACGGGTAGCGCAACGTCTTGCCATCGTCGGACAGCGTCCAGCTGCTGTCGCCGGTGCCGACCTTTTCCTCGAAGCGCACCAGCGCATCGAAGTCCTGGGTGCCGACCAGCGGCCGCGAGAATTCCAGCGCCAGCGACAGCCCGTCGCTGGTCTGGTCGGGATAGGCGCGCGCCAGCGCAAAACCGGTGATCGCCTGCTTGTCGGCCTTGATCGCCTCGCCGCTGGCGGCAGGCAACTGGCCGCTTTCGTTGCGCTTGCACGCCACCGCGCCGATCGCCACGCACAGCAATACCACCCACAGCAACATCCGCCGCGTGCCCGACCACCTCATCCCTGATTCCCTGCTGTCCATTCGCGCTACCCCATGACTGAGGACGTAAGTATAGCGATGCCGTTCACGTCACCGATGGCGGCATGAGGCGACGCAGGGACTTGCCGATGGGCGGCGATGATGCGCCACCTGGCCAGCGCTGCGATGGCACCTGCGTGCCCGACCGACGGTAAGCGCAGTGGTTTGACGCCGGTCCATGGCAGGTCGCTGAGTTGCCGCTTGGCTGCAGGGTCCTTGCCCGCCCACCATCGCGGGACACGCCGCAAGTACGTCTCTGTAGGCTCTTACGCGGCATCCATGCCGCGTAAGAGCCCGCGACGGTGGGCGGGCAAGGACCCGTCGAGATGGTCGGTGTGCAGGGGCGCAAACAGGGCGTGGCGTGCATTGTTCGGATGATGGTGCGTCCAACAAACGTTCCATCACAAGCAGAGCAGCAAGCAGGCTTTCAACAAAGCAACCGACGCATTTTCTGGTGTGGTGTCCTCGCCGATTGCGGGACCGTGTGGCGGCATGGATGCCGCCACCGAGCCTACACGGACGTACTTGCGGCGTGTCCCGCGAGCGGTGAGGGCACCGCGCGCACGACCAACCAGGCTTTTGACTGCATCCCAAAGTGCGGCCAATAAAACCACTGCGCTCGCCACCAAGCGGGCGCTCACCACACTTTGAAAGCCACTCCTAGCGCAACTGCAGCACCGTGCGCATGTACAGGTCGATCAACGCCGGCTTGTCCGCGCGCAGGCAGGCCTGGACGTTCGGCGTGCCTGTGCCTTCGCGGGTGTACCCCTGCGCATCGACGTCCAGGTGCAACGGCGTGGTCGGGCACAGTGCGGGGCGCAGCAGCCAGGCCACCGGCACCGCGTCGAACAAGGTCGGCGTGGCGCTGGCCCAGGGCTGGTCGGTGTTGCGCCACTGGTAATACAGCTGGGTGAGCGCATCGGTGAGCCCGTCGCCGTGTGCAAACAGCGCGACGCGCTCGGGCTCTTCCAGCGGAACCTGGGTGGCGTCCAGGGGCAGCAACACGATCGGCACGCCGGCCGCGAACACCCGCTGCGCCGCCGGCACATCGGCCAGGATGTTGTACTCCGGCGCCGGCGCACTGGCCGGCCGATACGCCGACTTGCCATAGCCGACCCGGACCGAGCCGCCCATCGCCACGATGCGCTTGAGCCTGGCAAAGCCGGCCGGGTCGCGCTGCTGCGCCAGTGCAGCGTCGGTCATCGGCCCCAACACCAGCAAGGTCACCTCGCCGGGGTGCAGGCGCGCCTGCTGCAGGATCATCGCCGCCGCATCCGGCAGCTTGCCTGGCGCCTGTCCCCTGGCGGCCCAGCGCGCCTGGCTGAAGGGGATCGCGCTGGTGGTGCGTGCACCCACCGCCAACGGGATCTCGCTGCACCCGGCCTGCTGCAACAGGCGCTGCAGCAACTGCGCGCGCAAGCCGGTGTCGCCCCAGGCCGATGCGATGCCCAGCACCCGCAGCTGCGGGCTGCGCAGCAACAACCCCAGCGCAAATGCATCGTCGATGTCGTCGCCGATATCGGTGGAGACCACCAGCAACTCGGTGGATGTGGGTGTTGGCGGCGCCTGCGCTGCGGTCACGGCAGGCGTCTGCCCCCATGCCACTGCCGATGCGCACCACAGCCCCAGCATCCACCACGCGTTTCGCCATCTCTGCTGCATGTATCTGCTCCTGCGACCATAAAAAAACCGCCGGCGTGTCGGCCGGCGGTTCAATCGTGCTACACCACCACGCCGATCAGAAGTTGGCGCGGAACTGCGCACCGACGATGCGCGGGTCGTTGATGAAGCCGGTGAGGTTGTTGAAGTCGATCGCACCGGTCACACGGATCTGGTTGGTGCAGTTGCGGCAGAACACCGACACCTCGTACGCGCCCGCGCCCCAGTTGTAGCCGATCTTGGCGCCGCCTTCGACCAGCGGCTGGCCGGTGAACTCCTTGGAGTCGTACAGGAAGAAGTTCACTTCGCTGCGGTAGGACCAGTCGGTGTAGAAGAACAGCTCGCCGTCGTTGCCCATCGGGATGCCGTAACGCAGGGTGGCGTTGGCCATCCACTTGGCAGCCTGCGGCAGGTCGTTGCCGTCGATGATGGCGTTGCCGGCCGCGTTGAGCGGGTCGGTCACGGTGCAGGTGCGGCACACGCCCACCGACAGCGCCGGGTCGTCGATGCGGGTCCAGTTGTAGGCGCCGCCGGCGGTGACGCGCAGGTTCTGGGTGAGCAGCGCTTCGAAGTCGAACTCGGCGCCGCGCGCCTTGGTCTTGTCGGCGTTGAGCAGGCGCACGTCGTTGGAGACGCCGCCCACCGCGGTGAGCTGCTGGTTCTTGACGCGGAAATCGTAGATGTCGAAGCTCAGGCGCGCGCGGTTGTCGAACAGATCCGACTTGATGCCGATCTCGAACGAATCCACCGTCTCCGGCTCGGCCACGGTCAGCGGCGCGGTGCCCGAGGGCACGCCGAAGCTGGCGCCGCGGAAGCCGCGTGCCGCACGGGCGTACACGTTGACGTCGTCGTTGATGGCGAAGGTGGCCGCCAGATCGCCGGTGACCTTGGAGTTGTCGGTCTCGCCGCTGGACGGCTCGACCAGCGTGACGCGATCCAGCGCCAGCACGTCGAAGGTCTTCTTGTCGTAGGTGTAGCGGATGCCGGCGCGTAGGTTCAGGCGATCGGTGGCCGCATAGTTCAACGAGCCGAACGCCGCCCACGAGGTATTGCGCTGGCGGGTCAGCTGGTAGCTGGCCAGATCGCCGCCGCTGAAGGTGTTGTAGGTGTAGTTTTCGCCTTCCACGTCGTCGTGGAAGTAGTACAGACCGGCCTGCCAGTTGAGCGGGCCCTCGTACTGCGATTCGGCGCGCAGTTCCTGGCTGTACTGGTCCAGGCTCTTGATGCCGCCGGCGGTTTCCACCGGGAACGGAATCACGCCCGGGCCGGACGGCGGTGCGAATACCGCGCCGAAGCCGCCGTCGATGTCGCCGCGGCTGTAGTACTTGCCGATGCCTTCGTATGCGGTGATCGAGTGCAGCGCGATGTCGCCCAGGTCCCAGGTCAGGTTGGCGCTGCCGCCATAGGTCTGCAGTTCTTGGTTGTTGGCGCCGTCGATGAAGGACTTCTCTTCGTCAAAGCCGTCCACCAGCTGGTTGGTGCCGGGCTGGATGACGTTGGCGCGGAACAGCCGCGCGGTGCCGTCCAGGTGACGCGCATGCGCGTTGAACAAGGCGCTGAAATCGTCGCTGGCCTGGTACAGCAGCTGCAGGCGCACGGCCGAATCGGTATAGCCTTCCAGATCGCGGCCGTCGCGGTTTTCCACCCAGTCGTCGCGGCGCTGGCCCAGCGTGGACAGACGCGCCGCCCAATGGTCGCCCATGGCGATGCTCAGGCCGCTCTCCAGGGTCATGGTGCCGTAGGTGCCGTAGGACAGGCTGGCGTAGCCGTCATTGGCGCCGATGGCCGGCTTGACCGAGTTGAACTTGACCACGCCGGCCGGCGTGTTGCGGCCGAACAGCGTGCCCTGCGGGCCGCGCAGCACTTCCAGGCCTTCCAGATCGAAGATCGGGAAGCCCTTCAGGAATGCGTTTTCCTGCACCACGTCGTCATAGATCAGCGACACCGGCTGCGAGGCATAGGTGTTGAAGTCGGTGTTGCCGTAGCCGCGGATGTACACGCGCGGGAACACACGGCCGTTGGACGATTCGATGTTGAGGCTGGGCGCCTTGCCCGCGAGCACGCGGATATCCGAGCCGCTGGTGGAGATGGCATCCAGGAATTCCGGACGCAGCACCGATGCCGAGACCGGCACGTCCTTGGAATCTTCCGAGCGGCGCTCGACCGTGACCTTGACCGCGTCCAGGCGCACGACACCGTCGTCGCCGGGCGCCTGCTGGGCAGCGGCATGAAGCGGGAGAAGGGAAGCAACGGCAACGGCGAGCGCGCTGATCTTGAGCGACCGGCTAGCGGACATGGGAAGACTCCGAATTCGGTTGGCGGAGCGGCCTGATCTGCATGCCGCGTTGCAACAGAATTAACACGATTTACACAAATTTGGCAGAGCGCGTGCGAAAAAGTTTTCCGAATTCAAAAAGGCGTTCGAATTAATGCAACACGCGCATGCAATTTGTGCATTGGGGCCTGCCCGGTCTCAGCGGGCGATCAGCCGCCACAGACGGCGTCGACCGGCACCCGCACCCAGCCTTCCATCAGCACCCGCGCACTGCGGCTCATCAGTGCCTTGGTCACCTGCCACTGGCCGTCCACCAGCTGCGCCTCGGCGCCGACGCGCAAGGTCCCGGAGGGATGCCCGAAACGCACCGCAGAACGCGCCGCGCCGCCCGCTGCCAGATTGACCAGGGTGCCGGGCACCGCGGCCGCGGTGCCAATCGCCACCGCGGCGGTGCCCATCATGGCGTGGTGCAGCTTGCCCATCGACATCGCGCGCACCAGCAGATCGAGCTCGGCGGCATGCACCGGCTTGCCGCTGGACGCGGTGTAATCGGCCGGCGGCGCCACGAACGCCACCTTCGGCGTGTGCTGCCGCGTCGCTGCGTCTTCCACCTTCGCAATCAAGCCCATCCGCACCGCGCCGTGCGCACGCAGGGTCTCGAACATCGTCAATGCACGCGGGTCGCCATTGATCGCTTCCTGCAGCTCGGTACCGGTATAGCCCAGGTCGCGCGCGTTGACGAAGATGGTCGGAATGCCGGCATTGATCAGCGTCGCGGCGATCGTGCCCAGGCCGGGAACCTCCAGCTGATCGATCAGCCTGCCGGTGGGAAACATCGCGCCGCCCTCGCCTTCGGCAGCGTCGGCCGGGTCGAGGAATTCCAGCTGCACCTCGGCGGCCGGAAAGGTCACCCCATCCAGTTCGAAGTCGCCGGTTTCCTGCACCTGACCATCGGTCATCGGCACATGCGCCACGATGGTCTTGCCGATATTGGCCTGCCAGATCCGCACCGTCGCCACACCATCGCGCGGTACCCGCGCGGCATCGACCAGGCCATTGGCAATCGCAAACGGCCCCACCGCCGCCGACAGGTTGCCGCAGTTGCCGCTCCAGTCCACGAACGCGCTGTCGATGGATACCTGCCCGAACAGGTAGTCCACATCGTGCCCGGCGCGCGCGCTGGCCGACACGATCACGCCCTTGCTGGTGCTGGAGGTCGCCCCACCCATGCCGTCGATCTGCTTGCCGTACGGGTCGGGACTGCCGACCACCCGCAGCAACAACGCATCGCGCGCAGGCCCGGGCAATTGGGCGGCAGCGGGCAGGTCCTGCAAGCGAAAGAACACGCCCTTGCTGGTGCCGCCACGCATGTAGGTGGCCGGAATGCGGAGTTGGGGAGCCAATGCCATGAGCGTTCCTTGGAAACGACGTGCGGATGTATTGAGGAAAAGTCTACGTGACGCATCAATACGCTATCGCGATGCGTCACCGTGAAGATCTCAAGCAAACAATCCTGCGCAGATCAGAACGGCAATTGCGCCTGGTCCGTCAGGAGGCCATCGGGTCGCAATTGCCAACATGCGATGCGCGCATAGTGATACGGCCGCCCCCCGCCTTCGACCAACAACACCTCGGTGGCATGCCAGGTGATAGGCACAATGGGCTGGTTCAACTTGCTTGGCGCCGCATAGCTAATCGTGACGTGCGGCGTATGTCCGCTTGCAACACGAAAGCCTTCGGCACGCAGCGCTGCTGCAATAGCAGCCTGTAACGCAATGAACGCAGGTGGATTGCCTTCTGCCCGAAATGCCCAATGCACTGGGTCTGTTCCGCGACTGGTAATTCGATTCAAGCAAAACGTGACTGCCTGGGCATCGAGGCGATCACCCGCGCGCAGCATGGCCGCACGCGCAGCAGATCCTTCAAACCGATCCGAGACTGACTGATGCCAGTTGCCAGGATCGAAATAGGCATCGCCAAGCATCGCATCGAGGCGGTGTGCAGCCACGGCATCGACCATGGCCGCAAGCACCTGCGGTGCCGGCTTGAGCATGAAGATCAATCGCGAAGACTCGGCCATGACGCTGCCCTATGCGGCCTTGTTTGCCTCAAGAAAATCCTGCGCAAACCGTTGCAATACGCCGCCCGCCTCGTAGATCGACACTTCTTCGGCGGTATCCAGCCGGCAGGTCACCGGCACCTGCAACTGCTCGCCATTACGCCGATGGATCGACAGCGTCAGCGTGGCACCCGGCGTGCGCTCGCCGACCACATCGAAGGTTTCGCTGCCGTCGATGCCCAGCGTCTTGCGATCACTGCCCGGCTTGAACTCCAGCGGCAACACGCCCATGCCGATCAGGTTAGTGCGGTGAATCCGCTCGAAGCCTTCGGCCACGATCACCTCCACACCGGCCAGACGCACGCCCTTGGCGGCCCAGTCGCGCGAGGAGCCCTGGCCGTAATCGGCACCGGCAATGATGATCAGCGGCTGCTTGCGCGTCATGTAGGTTTCGATCGCCTCCCACATGCGCAGCACCTGCCCTTCCGGTTCCAGCCGCGCCAGCGAGCCTGCCTTGACCTGCCCATCGACCACCGCCATTTCGTTGACCAGTTTGGGGTTGGCGAAGGTGGCGCGCTGCGCGGTGAGGTGGTCGCCGCGATGGGTGGCGTAGGAATTGAAGTCTTCCTCCGGCACGCCCATCTGCGCCAGGTATTCGCCGGCCGCGCTGCCGGCCAGAATCGCGTTCGACGGCGACAGATGATCGGTGGTGATGTTGTCGCCCAGCACCGCCAGCGGGCGCAGTCCGCGCAAACTGCGTGCACCGGCGAGCGCGCCTTCCCAATACGGCGGGCGACGGATGTAGGTGCTGGTCGGCCGCCAGTCGTACAACGGGCTGACGCTGCTGCCCTGCCCCACGCTGCGCTTGAACATCGGGTCATAGACGCTGCGGAAGTGTTCCGGCTTGACGCTGCGCGCCACCACCGCGTCGATCTCCGCATCGCTTGGCCACAGATCCTTGAGCGTCACCGCAACGCCATCGGCGTCGATGCCCAGCACATCCTTTTCGATATCGAAGCGCACCGTCCCGGCGATGGCATAAGCGATCACCAACGGTGGCGATGCCAGGAACGCCTGCTTGGCGTAGGGATGGATGCGCCCGTCGAAATTGCGGTTGCCCGACAACACCGCTGTCGCGTACAGATCGCGGTCGATGATCTCCTGCTGGATCGCCGGATCCAGTGCGCCACTCATGCCGTTGCAGGTGGTGCAGGCGAACGCCACGATGCCGAAGCCCAGTTGTTCCAGCTCGCCCAACAGGTCGGCCTCTTCCAGATACAACTGCACCGCCTTGGAGCCCGGCGCCAGCGAACTCTTGACCCACGGCTTGCGGGTCAGTCCACGCGCGTTCGCGTTGCGCGCCAGCAAGCCGGCGGCAATGACATTGCGCGGGTTGGAGGTATTGGTGCACGAGGTGATCGCGGCGATGATCACCGCGCCATCGGGCATCTGCCCCGGCACATCGTCCCAGACACCGGCAATGCCGCGCTCGGCCAGCGCGCTGGTGGCCACGCGCTTGTGCGGATTGGACGGCCCGGCCATGTTGCGCACCACGCTCGACAGGTCGAACTGCAGCACGCGCTCGTAGTGCGCGGTGACCAGGTCATCCGCCCACAGGCCGGTCTGGCGGGCGTAGGTGTCCACCAACGCAATCTGCGTCTCTTCGCGCCCGGTCAGACGCAGGTAGTCCAGCGTCTGCTGGTCGATATAGAACATCGCCGCGGTGGCACCGAACTCCGGCGTCATATTGGAAATGGTCGCGCGGTCGCCGATGGTCAGCGCGCTGGCGCCGGCTCCATAAAACTCGAGATAGGCACCGACCACACGTTGCTGGCGCAGGAATTCGGTCAAGGCCAGCACGATGTCGGTGGCGGTGATGCCGGGCGCCGGCCGGCCCAGCAATTCCACGCCGATGATGTCGGGCAGGCGCATCCACGAGGCACGGCCCAGCATCACGTTCTCCGCTTCCAGCCCACCCACACCAACCGCGATCACACCCAGCGCATCCACATGCGGGGTATGGCTGTCGGTACCCACGCAGGTATCGGGAAAGGCCACGCCGTCGAGCGTGTAGATCACCGGCGACATCTTCTCCAGATTGATCTGATGCATGATGCCGTTGCCCGGCGGAATCACTTCCATGTTCTCGAACGCGCGCTTGGTCCACTCGATGAAGTGGAAGCGGTCGGCGTTGCGGCGATCTTCCACACTGCGGTTCTTGGCGAAGGCCTGTTTGTCGAAGCCGGCGTATTCCACTGCCAGCGAGTGATCGACGATCAATTGCACCGGCACCACCGGGTTGACCTGCGCCGGATCGCCCCCCTGCTCGGCGATTGCATCGCGCAGTCCGGCCAGGTCGACCAGCGCGGTCTGCCCCAGGATGTCATGACAGACCACACGCGCCGGAAACCAGGGAAAATCCAGGTCGCGCCTGCGCTCGATCAACTGGCGCAGGTAGGCCTCCAGCATCTGTGGCTGGGCGCGCCGCACCAGATTCTCCGCGTGCACGCGCGCGGTATACGGCAACGTTGCGTAGGCGCCGGGTTGCAGCGCATCCACGGCGGCGCGCGCATCGAAGTAGTCCAACGAGGTGCCCGGCAAGGGCTTGCGGTACTGGCTGTTCATGGCTGGCGATATCACAAAGCGGGCGGGGTCTGCTGGTGCTGTTGCTGGTGCTGTTGCTGGTGCTGTTGCTGGTGCTGGTGCTGTTGCTGGTGCTGTTGCTGGTGCTGTTGCTGGTGCTGGTGCTGTTGCTGGTGCTGGTGCTGCTGGTGCTGGTGCTGGTGCTGGTGCTGGTGCTGGTGCTGTTGCTGTTGCTGTTGCTGGTGCTGGTGCTGGTGCTGGTGCTGGTGCTGGTGCTGCTGGTGCTGCTGGTGCTGCTGGTGCTGCTGGTGCTGCTGGTGCTGCTGGTGCTGTTGCTGCTGTGGCTGTGGCTGTTGTTACAGGCGCTCGTGCTGCTAGTCACCACCTGCTGCTCGCCACTCTCCCTTCTCCCGCAACGCGGGAGAAGGTGCCCGAAGGGCGGATGAGGGCCGCTCGCAGGCAGCAGCTTTTCAGGAGCGCTGATCCAGCGGCACGAACACCTGATCCTCTGGACCCGTGTAATTCGCAGAAGGCCGAATGATCTTGCCGTCCATGCGTTGCTCGATGACGTGCGCGCTCCAGCCAGCCGTACGCGCCAGCACGAACAGCGGCGTAAACATCGCCGTCGGCACGCCCATCATGTGGTAGCTGACCGCACTGAACCAGTCCAGGTTCGGGAACATCTTCTTGATGTCCCACATCACGCTCTCCAGGCGCTCGGCGATGTCGTACATCTTGCGGCTTCCCTGTGCCTCGGAAAGCTCGCGCGCCACCTCCTTGATCACTTTGTTGCGCGGGTCGGACACGGTATAGACCGGATGCCCGAAGCCGATCACCACTTCCTTGCGCTCCACACGCGCCTTGATGTCGGCCTCGGCCTCGTCCGGCGTGTCGTAGCGCTTTTGCACCTCGAAGGCCACTTCGTTGGCGCCGCCATGCTTGGGCCCGCGCAATGCGCCGATGCCACCGGCGATGGCGCTGTACATGTCGCTGCCGGTGCCGGCAATGACGCGGCTCGCAAACGTCGACGCGTTGAACTCGTGCTCGGCGTACAGGATCAGGCTGGTGTGCATCGCACGCACCCACGACTCCTTCGGCGCAAACCCGTGCAGCAGATGCAGGAAGTGCCCGCCGATCGAGTCGTCGTCGGTTTCCACCTCGATGCGCTTGCCGTTGTGGCTGTAGTGATACCAGTACAGCAGCATCGACCCCAGCGAGGCCATCAGCTTGTCGGCGATATCGCGTGCGCCAGGATGATTGTGGTCGTCCTTTTCCGGCTGCAGGCAGCCCAGCACCGACACGCCGGTGCGCATCACATCCATCGGATGCGACGACGGCGGCAGCTGCTCCAGTGCGGTTTTCACTGCCGCCGGCACGCCGCGCAGCGAACGCAGCTTGGCCTTGTAGCCGCGCAATTCGCCACTATTGGGCAACTTGCCATGCACCAGCAGATAGGCGATTTCCTCGAACTCGCTGGTGGTGGCCAGGTCCAGGATGTCGTAGCCGCGGTAATGCAGGTCGTTGCCGCTGCGCCCCACCGTGCACAGCGCGGTGTTGCCCGCAGCGGTGCCGGACAAGGCGACGGATTTCTTCGGCTTGAAGCCGGAATTGACGGTGTCGTTCATGCGATGCGCTCCCAAACGGTGTCGTGTTGCGGTGTCACGGATGAAATGGCCGAACCTGCACGCAGCAAGGCGCGATCATGCGCCTTTGCGTGCAAACAAGCCGTCCAGGCGCTGCTCGTAGTCGTGGTAGCCGATGCGCTCGTACAGCTCTTCACGCGTCTGCATGGTGTCCAGCACGGCCTGCTGATGCCCATCGCGCCGGATCGCGGTGTAGACCGCTTCGGCCGCCTTGTTGGCCGCACGGAACGCCGACAGCGGAAACAGCTGGATCGCCACGCCGGCCTGCGCGAGCTGGTCGCGTGTGAACAGCGGCGTCTTGCCGAATTCGGTGATGTTGGCCAGCACCGGCACGCGCACCGCATCGACAAACCGCGTGTAGGTCTCCAGGTCGTACGCGGCCTCGGCAAAGATGCCGTCTGCACCGGCCTCCACGCAGGCGATCGCACGCTCGATCGCCGCATCCACGCCTTCCATCTGGATCGCATCGGTGCGTGCGATCAAGAAGAACGCCGCATCGGTCTTGGCATCGGCCGCCGCCTTGACCCGGTCGACCATCTCGGCCTGGCTGACGATCTCCTTGCCCGGCCGATGCCCGCAGCGCTTGGCGCCGACCTGGTCTTCGATATGGCAGCCGGCCGCGCCCGCCTTGATCAGCGACTTGATGGTGCGCTCGATATTGAACGCGCTCGGCCCGAAGCCGGTATCCACGTCCACCAGCAGCGGCAGCGCGCAGACATCGGTGATGCGGCGCACGTCGATCAGCACGTCTTCCAGCGTATTGATGCCCAGGTCCGGCAACCCCAGCGAACCGGCCGCAACGCCACCGCCGGACAGGTAGATGGCCTGATAGCCGGCGCGCTGCGCCAGCAGCGCGTGGTTGGCGTTGATCGCGCCGATCACTTGCAGCGGCGATTCGGCGGCCAGCGCGGCGCGGAAGCGCGAGCCGGCGGAAGCAGTGGGCGAGGACGTCATGGTGGTTCCTGGGGTGGGATGCGGGATAGAGCGCAAATGGCATGCCAACGCCAAGCCATTGATTCGACTGGACCAGTCAGCGCCGAATGTTGCAATACTGCAACGTGCCAAGCACGATGCAACATCCCTGCAACGCGACGCCACCGATGCGCAGCCCCCGATTTATCGAGCCGACGGAGACCTCTGGCCCCGTCATCTGGACCGTCAGCGTCTCTCGCCTGACCGGCCTGCTGGCCGACGTCATCCCCGAGTTCGACCAGCGCGCGCGCATCGAGCAGGTCAACCTCGGCTTTGCCGAGGCCGTGGAGGTCATCGGCCAGCGCCTGCGCCGCGAGCGCTGCGACGTGCTGGTCGCCGGCGGCTCCAATGCCGCCTATCTGCGCAGCCGGCTCGCACTGCCACTGGCGCCGATCCAGGCCACCGGATTCGATCTGATGGAAGCGCTGGCGCGCGCACGCCGCATCGCACCGCGCATCGGCGTGGTCACCCATGCCACCGACGTGCCCTCATTCCGCGCGTTTCAGGACAGCTTCGACCTGGACATCGAACATCGTCGCTTCGTCACCGCCGAGGACGCGCGTGACTGCATCGCCGACCTGCGTGCCAGCGGCATCCAGGTCATCGTCGGCACCGGCATGGCGATCGATTTCGCCGAGCAGGCCGGCTTGCCCGGGGTGCTGCTGTACTCGGCAGATTCGGTCCGCCTGGCACTCGAACACGCCATCGCGCTGGGGAGCGCACCCGGCCACGATCGCTCCGCCAGCCGCACCGTCACGCGCCGGGTACGGCGCACCGACGCATTGCTGGGCGACGATGCTGCAATCACCCAGGTGCGCGAGCTGGTGCAGCTGTACGCCCCACATCCGGGCACCGTGCTGATCAGCGGCGAGACCGGCACCGGCAAGGAACTGGTCGCACGCCAGTTGCATGCCGGCAGCCGCCGGCGTGGCCGCTTCGTCGCCATCAACTGCGGCGCCATCAGCGAGTCGTTGCTGGAGGCGGAATTGTTCGGCTACAGCGACGGCGCCTTTACCGGCGCACGCCGCGGCGGCCATGTCGGCCTGATCGAAGCCGCGCAGGACGGCACGCTGTTTCTCGACGAAATCGGCGAACTGGCGATGCCGCTGCAGACACGCCTGCTGCGCGTGCTGGAAGAGCGCGAAGTGCTGCGGGTCGGCGCCACCCTGCCGGTCGCCGTGGACGTGCGCGTGGTCGCCGCCAGCCTGCAGCCGCTGCGGGCACTGGTCGAGCAAGGACGCTTCCGCCGCGACCTCTTCTATCGCCTGGCAGCGCTACGCATCGCCCTGCCGCCGCTGCGCAACCGCACCGACGAGATCGCCTTGTTGCTGGCGCATTACTTCCAGCACCTCGGCGGCATGACCTCCCCGCTGTCATCGACAGCACTGCAGCGGCTGCAACAGCACGTATGGCCGGGCAACGTGCGCGAATTACGCAATCTGGTCGAGCGCCTGTGCATTCATTGGAAGGCACAACCGCGCCACAGCCTTGACCTGGATCAACTGGAACGCTGGGCACCTGAGCTGTTCGAGATGCGCATTGGCGATGGCGATGGCGCAGCAGCACCCGGGCACACCGATCTTGCGAGCTCGCGCCTGCAACTCACCGCAGCGGCGGTCCGCGCAGCGCTCGATCGCGCAAACGGCAATCGCGCCCTCGCCGCACAGGCACTGGGCGTCTCGCGCACGACGTTGTGGCGCTGGATGCAGGCACACGCAGCGGCATCGCGGGATTGAGATGCAGGCCTCGCCTGGCCGGGCTGCACGCGCAGACCTGTTTCGCGAATCTTTACAGCGCCAGCCGCGCGCTCGCGGCGACAGGTCATGCGCCGCGTTCCACACGCCGGGGGTGCTGCCCCATTGGTGATGTGATCACACGCAGCGCCGCTATCCAGCACCCGCACATCGAACGAGTGCGCAGCGATCACTTGACCCGCGTGTACTCGGTATCGCCCGTACTCAGGTGCCCGGTCGCCTGGTCGATCGCATAGTTGACGGTGCCATCGGCGCCGGACACCTGCAGCACGCCCTTGTTCAAGATCGCCGGATGATTCTTGGTCCTGACGCCGCCGCCGAGCCGCTCCGGCGTGGTATCGCGAATGATGAAGCTCTCGCCGTTGTGCTCGATGCTGAGCACGTTCTTCTCCGACGTCGTGTTGACCCACCTGCCCACGTACTGCTCGCCCACATCGCGTGCACAGCCGGCCAGCAACGCCATCGCAACCAGAGCACTTCCAAGCAGCGCCTTCATCGCCACTCCTTCTTCAACGCGGGGGACTGCAGGATGGCGATTCGTTCCTGCGCCTGCAACAAGCAGGCACAACCGGATGAACAGGCCTGTCAGCGACTTGAACAAGTCGTTGGGATCAACGGGCTCTGCATCCCACTCGCGCGGATAGCGGCGACACCTGCGTTTTGACGGCATCGGCTGGTCCACATCACTTCAACCGAGCCAGACGCCCAAGGCGGTTGCAGGAGCGCCTTCAGGACAACAAAAAAGCCGGCACATGGCCGGCTCTTCTTCTCGCGTTGAAACCCTTGCTGCTGCTGGATTTCGATGGTGGGCGGTACAAGGTTCGAACTTGTGACCCTTGCCGTGTGAAGGCAATGCTCTACCGCTGAGCTAACCGCCCGGTGACGCGAGCCGCACATTATAGGGCAGCTGCGGCGATCGTCAACAGGTTCATCGGCGACAGCGGCAATGCGCTCGAAAACGTCCCATTCCGGTGGCTGGGCGTGGCGCCATGACTCCCTGGCGCGACGCTGTGGCAATCGATTCGGCGCCGTCAGATGCCCGATACGCCCGTCGATGCCCCGCGCCAGACAACGGCGATCACGCGCGCGGCCGCAGCGCCCCGCATCACATCGTGTGCGTCGGCTTGTCGGAGGTCGTCAATCCCGCCAGCAGCGTCTCGATCTTGTTGCGCACACTCTCGCCTTCCTGGCCGTCCGGGAACTGCACGCCGATGCCGGCGGCGCGGTTGCCCTGCGCACCGGCCGGGGTGGTCCAGATGACCTTGCCGGCGACCGGCAGGCGTTCGCTGGAGTCCGGCAGGGTCAGCAGCAGGAAGACCTCGTCGCCGAGCATGTAGCGCTTGGGCGTGGGCACGAAGATGCCGCCGCCCTTCACGAACGGCATGTAGGCGCTGTAGAGCGCCGGCTTGTCCTTCAACGCCAGCGACAAAATGCCCTGGCGTGCATTCATTGCACTCATCGAGTTCCCCTAGAACGTGCCGGACGCTCTCCCTCGCGCCAGGCCAGCAACAATTCCGTCACCGCCAGATCGGCGCGGACGGTGGTGCGCAGCAGGTCGCGGGTGCGATTGGCGGCGTCGAACCAGGTCGCCAGCTTGTGCAACCGCGATGGATCGGTCAAGCCGGCCGATGCCTGTGCCAGCGCAAGGTCCGCCGCGTGGCGCAGCCGTTGGTCGGCCTGGCCGTCGTTGGTCCAGCGCTGCGCAACCTCCACTGCGCCGGCGCGGCCGGCGGCGACCTGTTCCAGGTCCTGCGCCACCGCGCGCCGCACCGCCAGGCCATCCTCGCGCAGCCACTGCGCCGCAAGCCCTGGATGACCACGCGCGGCGTCCAGCGCTTCCTGCGCAGCCCGCTCGTCGACGCCCTGCGACAGCAGCCAGGCCAGCGCCTCGTGCGCGGGCGGCAGCTTGAATTCCAGGCGCTGGCAGCGGCTGCGGATGGTCGCCGGCAAGCGTGCCGGCTGCGCGCTGATCAGCCACAGGTAGCGCCCCGGCGAGGGTTCTTCCAGCGTCTTGAGCAGCGCGTTACAGGCAGCGCGATTGATCGCATCGGCCGGGTCGACGATCACGATCTGGGCGATGCCGTACTGCGGGGTCAACGAGAGCTTTTGCGAAATCTCGCGCACCTGCTCGATCACGATCTCGGTGCGCAGCTTGTCGCCGGTGCGGTTGGGAATGAACGAGATCAGCTGCAGATCCGGGTGGGTTCCGGCGGCGATCAGCTGCCGGCTGCGCTGCGCCAGCGCCGGGTCCGGCGCGCTGGCCAGCACGTGCTCGGCCAACGCCAGGGCCACCGCACGCTTGCCCAGGCCATCCGGCCCGCAGATCAGCAAGCCGTGGCCGAGCCGGCCGGCGTCCAGCGCCGCCAGCGTCTGGTCGTAGGCGCGCTGCTGCCAGGGTGAGAACGCAGTGGTCATGGCGTGGGCTCCGGTTGCGGCAGGCGGCGACGCTGCAGGTAACGCGCCACCGCCGCATTGTGTTCGGCCAGGGTGGCCGAGAACACGTGCGCGCCGGTGCCATCGCCGACCGCCACGAAGTACAAGGCATTCCCCGGTGCCGGACGCACTGCCGCCAGCAAGGCCTCGCGGCCGGGCATGGCGATCGGGGTCGGGGTCAGGCCGGCGCGGGTGTAGGTGTTGTACGGCGTATCGGTGGTCAGGTCGCGGCGGCGGATATTGCCGTCGTAGCTGCTGCCGATGCCGTAGATCACGGTGGGGTCGGTCTGCAGCTTCATGCCCAGCTGCAGGCGGCGCAGGAACACGCCGGCAATCAGCGGACGCTCCGAACCCAGCGCGGTTTCCTTTTCGATGATGGAGGCCAGGATCAACGCCTGCTCCGGCGAGCTGAGCGGCAGATCGGCAGCGCGCTGCGCCCAGGCCTGCGCCAGCGCTTTGTCCATGGCGAGGTGAGCGCGCTTGAGCACGTCCAGATCGCTGTCGCCGCGCTGGTAGAGATAGGTTTCCGGCAGAAAGCGCCCTTCCGGGTGCTGGCTGGCAAAACCCAGCCGCGCCATCACTGCCGCATCGTCCAGCGCAGCGATGGATTGCCGCAGCGGCGTGGCGGTGGCGATCGCGGCGCGCAGCTGGCGGAAGTTCCAGCCTTCCACGATCGTGAAGCGGTACTGGATCACCCGGCCCTGGCGCATGCGTTCGAGCAGCTCGCGCGGCGACAGCGCCGGGGCCAGCGCGTATTCGCCCACCTTGAGCTTGCCGGCCGCATCGACCTGGCGCGCGAGCAGCTGCCATTCCAGATCGGTGCCCTGTGCCACGCCGGCGGCGCGCAACTTGCGCAGCGTGGCCTTGAGTGAATCGCCAGGCGCGATCACCACGCTGGGCGCACTCGCGCTCACCGGCGTCTGGGCAAAGTGCAGGTAATGCCGCCACGCCACCACGGCCGCAATCGCCAGCAGCGCTGCAAGCAACAGCGCCGTGCCCAGCACGGCCAGACATCCACGTTTGCCAGTCACCGCCACACGCACCTCGTCATTGCCCCAGCGCCGCGCAGGATACCGCGCGCCGGTGATGTCCCGTTGAAGCGCTCATGCCTGGTCGAAGGCGCGCAGCACGCCGCGCGCCTTGGCGCGGGTTTCATCCAGTTCGCGCTGCGGGTCCGAATCCACCACGATCCCGGCGCCGGTGCGGAAATGCACCTGGTCCCCGGCCACCTCGGCGGTGCGGATCAGGATGTTCAGATCCATGTCGCCGTCGCGATTGAGCCAGCCGAAGGCGCCGGTATAGGCGCCACGCGCGGTACCTTCGAGCTCGGCGATGATCTGCATGCAGCGCACCTTCGGGCAACCGGTGATGGTGCCGCCCGGAAATACCGCAGCAACCACCTCGCCCGGGGTGACGTCGGGGCGCAGACGGCCACGCACGTTGCTGACGATATGGTGCACATGCGCGTAGCTTTCCACGCCCATCAGCTCGTCCACCTCCACCGTGCCCGGTGCGCAGATGCGCCCCAGGTCGTTGCGTTCCAGGTCGATCAGCATGACGTGCTCGGCGCGCTCCTTCGGATGGCCGACCAGCTCGCGGATGCGCGCGGCATCGTCGTCGCCGGCAAAGCGCGCGCGGGTACCGGCGATCGGGCGCGTCTGCACCACATCGCCCTGCACCGACACCAGCCGCTCCGGCGAGGAACTCACCACCGCGCGGCCTGCCGCGACGAACAGGCCGGCAAACGGGGCGGGATTGGCCGCGCGCAGGCGCGCATGCAACGCCGCCGGATCGACCGCAGCGGCGAACGCCGCATGCCAGGCGCGCGAGATATTGGCCTGGAACACGTCGCCGGCGCGCAGGTAATCGAGCACACGCTCCACGGCAGCGGTAAAGCGCTCCGGCGCATCTTCTTCGACAGCCGCCGGCCCGGCCCACGCTGGCAACGGCGGCAGCGCGGCGCAGGCGGCGATGTCATCGACGATGCGGGTCAGCAGATCTGCGCGGCCCGGCTCGGCCAGCGCGATGCAGTGGCCCTGCACCCGATCGCGCAGCACCGCGGCCGGTGCGCGCAGCGCCAGCGCGCTCGGCAAGCCATCGCTGCGCGTGGGTAGCTGCAGAATCGGTTCGACCTGCGCGGCCAGCTCGTAATCCAGCAATACCGCCCAGCCACCGCGAAACGGCCACGGGCCGGTCGCAGCGTGCGGCAGGCGCTCGGCCTGCCAGGCCGCATCCAGTGCCTGCAGAAAGCCGCCGTCCAGCACCCGTCCATCGCCGTCGCGCGTGCGCCCGTCGGCATCCAGCCGCAGGCTTGCGCCGTCTGCCAGCAACAACACATCCCAGCGGCCGTGGGCGGTGCCGGAAGCAGTGGATTCGAGCAGTGCCGGATAGCGCTGCGGCGCCAGCCGATGCAGCGCCAGCAGGTCGATGTCCGCGTGCAGGGGTCTGGTGAGCGTCATCGGCCTGGTGTGGCGTGGGGTGCTAAGACGCGCCACCCTGCGATGGAGGCAGGGCACGCATGATGAGAGGGATCAGGTCGCGCAGCGAGGTTCGGCAGCGCCACTGTCCGGGTGTGGTGGACGGAATCCCATGCGTCGTGTACCGCGAGACATCGCTCGCGGTACACACGCACAGTGATCTCAGATGCGCTTGAACACCAGCGTGCCGTTGGTGCCGCCGAAGCCGAAGCCGTTGGACATCACCGCGTCCACCTGCACTTCGCGCGCCACGTTCGGCACGTAATCCAGGTCGCAGCCTTCGCTGGGCTCTTCCAGGTTGATGGTCGGCGGAATGATGCCGGTGTGCAGCGCCATCACCGAGAAGATCGCTTCCACGCCGCCAGCCGCGCCGAGCAGATGGCCGGTCATCGACTTGGTCGAGCTGACCATGGTCTTGTAGGCGTGGTCGCCTAGCGCGCGCTTCATCGCCAGGGTTTCGGCCAGATCGCCCAACGGCGTGGAGGTGCCGTGCGCATTGAGGTAGCCGATCTGCTCGGGATTGAGCTTGGCATCGCGCATCGCCGCGGCCATGCTGCGCGCCGCGCCCTCGCCGTCTTCGCTGGGCGCCGTCATGTGGAAGGCATCGGAGCTGGCGCCGAAGCCGACCAGTTCTGCATAGATGCGCGCGCCACGCGCCTTGGCGTGTTCGTACTCTTCCAGCACCAGCACGCCGGCACCGTCGCCCAGCACGAAGCCGTCGCGCTGCTTGTCCCACGGACGCGAAGCGCCGGTCGGATCGTCGTTGCGGGTGGACATCGCCTTCATTGCGCAAAAGCCGCCCACCGAACTCGGCGAGGAGCCGCGCTCGGCGCCACCGGCCAGCATCACGTCGGCGTCGCCGTGCTGGATCATGCGCATCGCGGTGCCGATCGAATGGTTGGAGGTGGCACAGGCCGACACCGCAGAGAAGGTCGGGCCTTTCAGGCCCTTGATCAGGCTCACCTGGCCCGGCAGCATGTTGATGATGGTGCTGGGCACATAGAACGGCGAAATCTTGCGCGCGCCGCCCTCGTGGAATTTGATGGTCTGCTCTTCGATACCGAGCAGCCCGCCGATGCCGGAGCCGAGAATGGCGCCAACGCGTTCGGCATTGCTTTCGTCGATTTCCAGGCCGGAATCGTCCAGCGCCATGAACGAGGCGCCGACGCCGTAATGGATGAACGAATCCATCTTCTTGACGTCCTTGGCGGACACGAACAGCGTGGGATCGAAATTCTTGATCTCGCCGGCAATCTTGGTGGTGAACTGCGAGGCATCGATCTGCGTGATCGGGCCGATGCCTGAGCGCCCGTGGATGATTCCATCCCAGCTGGTGGCCAGATCATTGCCCAGCGGCGACACCATGCCCATGCCGGTAACGACAACACGACGACTCATTGCAGATCTCCTCACCACGGAACGGACGGTGCTTGCGGTTTGCGGATGACGCTTGAAAAACACAGGGCCGCATCAGCGGCCCCATGGAATGTCTGACGCAGCAACGGCTTGACGCACGCCGCCGCAGTCAGGAACAACGCATCAGCTCTTGACGTGAGCCTTGACGTAGTCGATCGCCTGCTGGACCGAGGTGATCTTCTCAGCCTCTTCGTCCGGGATCTCGCACTCGAACTCTTCTTCCAGCGCCATCACCAGCTCGACGGTGTCCAGCGAGTCGGCACCCAGGTCATCGACGAACGATGCGCTGGTGGTGACTTCCTCTTCCTTGACGCCGAGTTGTTCGACGACGATTTTCTTGACGCGTTCTTCGATGGTGCTCATTGGGGATATCGCTCCAGATGGAGTAGTGGTGGTACGAAAAAAACGCCATCGCCGCTGCGATGGCCGCGTTGGATAGTGTAGTGGAAGCGACCGAGCCTTGCATTGCATCACAAGTCCCCGCCAATCAGCCACTTAGCGCCTCCCGGCGCCGCACGCTCACGGCATGTACATGCCGCCGTTGACGTGCAGGGTCTCACCGGTGATGTAGCTGGCACTCGGGCCGGCCAGGAACGCCACCGCGTTGGCGATGTCGTCCGGCTGGCCCAGGTGGCCCAGCGCGATCTGCTGCAGCAAGGCAGCCTTGGCCTCGTCCGGCAGCGCCTTGGTCATGTCGGTATCGATGAAGCCGGGCGCCACCACATTCACGGTGACCCCGCGCGAGCCGATCTCCTTGGCCAGCGACTTGGAAAACGCAATGATGCCGGCCTTGGCCGCGGCGTAGTTGGTCTGGCCGGGATTGCCGGTCACGCCCACCACCGAGGCGATGTTGACGATACGGCCCTTGCGCGCCTTCATCATGCCGCGCATCACCGCCTTGGAGGTGCGGAACACGCTGGTCAGATTGGTGTCGATGATCGCCTGCCAGTCGTCGTCCTTCATCCGCATCAGCAGGTTGTCGCGGGTGATGCCGGCGTTGTTGACCAGGATCGAGATCGCGCCGAACTCCTTGCCGATCGCATCGATCAGGCCATCGACCGCCGCAGCGTCGGTGACATCGAGCTCACGGCCGTGGCCGCCTTCGGCAGCCAGGCGCTCGCCGATCGCCGCAGCGCCGGAGGCCGAGGTCGCGGTGCCGATCACGGTGGCGCCCTGGGCGGCCAGCGTCGCGGCGATGGCCGCGCCGATCCCGCGACTGGCACCGGTGACGAGGGCGATCTCGCCCTGCAGAGGCTTGCTCATGAATGCTGTTCCTCGAGTGGGAAGCGCGCGACCGCAGCCGCGAGCGGTGAGGGCTGCCGGCAGGACCGGCAGGTGCGTCGAATCAGTGGGTCCACGCCTCGAGCGCGCCGGCGTAATCGGCCGGCGTGGCCAGCGGACGGGCGTCCAGGCGCTTGTCGATACGCTTGATCAGCCCGCTCAGCACCTTGCCGGGGCCGCATTCGGCGATCCGGGTGATGCCCTGGGCGGCCAATGCCTGCACGCAGCCGGTCCATTGCACGGGCAGGTACAACTGCTCGGCCAGCGCCTGGCGAATCGCCTCGCTGCCGGTATGCACGCGTGCATCGACGTTCTGCACCACCGGAATCTGCGGGGCGTGCCAGCTCAGGCCGGCCATCGCTTCGGCGAGCTGGTTGGCGGCATCGCGCATCAACGGGGTGTGCGAGGGCACGCTCACCGCCAGCTTGACAGCCTTGCGCACGCCACGCTCGGCTAGCAAGGCCAGCGCGCGATCCACCGCCGCCGCATCGCCGCCGATCACGATCTGACCGGGCGAGTTGAAATTGGCCGGCACCACCACCTGGCTGCCTGCCGCCTCGGCACAGACCTCCTGCACCAGCGCATCCTCGGCGCCCAGTACCGCCGCCATTGCGCCGACACCGGCCGGCGCGGCGGCCTGCATGAACTGGCCGCGCAGCCGGACCAGGTGCGCGCCGTCGTGCAGCGACAGGGCGCCGGCAGCGACCAGCGCGGTGTATTCGCCCAGGCTGTGCCCGGCCAGGACCGCCGGGCGCTGCCCGCGCTGCGCATTCCACAGCCGCCAGACCGCCACACCCGCAGCCAGCAGGGCCGGTTGGGTGTATTCGGTGCGGTTGAGCATCTCTTCCGGGCCGCCCTGGGACAGGGCCCACAGGTCGACGCCGGCGCCATCGGAGGCTTCGGCAAATGTTTCGCGGATCTGCGGGTGCAGTTCGGACAGTTCGGCCAGCATCCCTAAGGACTGCGAGCCCTGGCCGGGAAACACGAAGGCGAGAGTGGATTCGGTCACGCGTTGCTGCCTACAAAAATCGAGCCGGGATGATACGTGCGAAATCGTCCCGGCGTCTGTACTGCCGCGTATGCAAGCCCCCGCCAGCGGGGCCGCCGACACGCCTACAGCAAGGCGTTGAGCAGATCCATGTCGCCATCGGCCAGCCAGTCCACGCACATCACCAGCACCAGCAAGACGCCGAGCGAGGTTGCCGCGTGGATGGCGAGGATGGCACGCGCCAGCGCTCCGGCAGAGCGGCCCAGGCGGCCGGTGAGCTGCGCAAACCGCTGCAATCGCCCGGTCACCACATGCGCATGCGCCGTCACCGCCGGGCCGGCCGCATCGAAGGCGCACGTCATCAACCGCTGCAGCACCGCGCGGCGGCCACGGTAGTACTTGGCCACCCCGTAGCCGAACACCAGCCAGTCGCGCGCCTGGGCCTGCGCCAGGTCCATCACTTCCAGCGGGTCTTCCTCGAAATCGATGAAGCCGACCGCCTGCCCGTCGAAGGTCATGTTGCGCGGAAGCGGTTGGCCGAAATAGGCGCCATCGCGATGGGCATCGGCAATGGCCGCCACCGCCAGCGCAATCAGCCGGTCGCGCTCGGGCGCATCGGCCTCGCGCAGGCAGCTGGCAAAGGAACGCCCGTTGTCGCTGAGCACCAGGGCCGCCTGTCCGCAACCGACCACGCGCGGCACATTGACCGCTTGCGCCTGCAGCTCGCCGAGCCGGCGTGCCTCCAGATCGCGCGCAGCAGCGCCGCCACGGTGCGGCGGTGGACGCAAGGCATCCAGGCCCCAGCGGCGGGCAACGAAGTTGAGTGCTCCAAGCGAGACCGCGCGGCTGTGGCGGCGGTACTGCTTCAGCCAGACGCGCTGTCCGGCGATGACGATGGGTTCTGCCATGACGGGCCCGTCCCTGATGCTGTCAGGCAGCGCCGGCGGACGCGGCGCTGCCTGCCGGACTCAGTAGCGCAGCAGCGCCGAGCCCCAGGTAAATCCGCCACCAAATGCTTCCAGCAGCAGCAATTGACCACGCTGCACGCGGCCGGAGCGCACCGCTTCGTCCAGCGCCAGCGGCACCGAGGCCGAGGAGGTATTGCCGTGGCGGTCCACGGTGACGACCACCTGCTCCATCGGCAGATCCAGCCGCTTGGCGGTGGCCTCGATGATGCGCAGGTTGGCCTGATGCGGGATCAGCCAGTCCAGGTCGTGCTTGTCGTAGCCATTGGCGGCCAGGGCTTCGTCGACCACCGAATCCAGGGCCTTGACTGCGTACTTGAACACGTCGTTGCCCTTCATCAGCAACGCGCCGCCGCCGTTCTTGCCCTCGCCGAAGCCCACCGATACGCCAACCGGATCCCACAGCAGTTCCTTCTTGCTGCCGTCGGCATGCAGATGGGTGCTGAGGATGCCGGTTTCTTCGTCGGCCTTGAGCACGACCGCGCCAGCGCCGTCGCCGAACAGCACGCAGGTGGTGCGATCGGTCCAGTCGACGATGCGGGTCAGGGTTTCTGCGCCCACCACCAGCACGGTCTTGGCATCGCCACTGCGCACGAACTTGTCGGCCACGCTGAGCGCATAGACAAAGCCCGAGCACGCCGCGTTGACGTCGAAGGCACCGCAGCCGACATTGCCCAGCCGCGCCTGCAGCAGGCAGGCAGTGGACGGGAAAATCAGGTCTGGGGTGGTGGTGCCGACAACGATCAAGTCGATCTCGTCGGCGGTCACGCCGGCCGCTTCCATCGCCTTCAGCGAGGCGAAATACGCCAGGTCGCTGGTGGTCTGGTCGTCGGCGACGATGTGACGCTCACGGATACCAGTGCGCGAGAAGATCCATTCATCGCTGGTGTCGACGATCTTGGACATGTCGTCGTTGGTCAACACCTTTTCGGGCAAATAGCTACCCGTGCCCGCGATTCTGGAATAGATCCGCTTGCTCATACTGTTCCCTGTTGCAAGAGCCGCGGTGGTCGGCGGCTCCGGAAGAAGCGAGGGTCACCCGGCCGCGTCGAACGCACCGGGTGCCACGAATCAATCTTCTTGGACGGCCGACGACTTGGTCGCAATCACCTTCTTGCCGCGGTAGTAACCGTCAGCGGTGATGTGGTGGCGCAGATGGATCTCGCCGCTGGTCGGATCGGTCGACAGCTGCTTGGCGGTCAGGGCATCGTGCGAACGACGCTGGCCACGACGCGACGGGGTAACTCGGGATTTCTGCACAGCCATGGGATTGCTCCAACTTAAGTTCGATAACTTGTCTGTCGAGTCGAACTGGACGCTTCACGCCCGCGCCGACCTGTCTTTCCGCCCTTCACAGCGGCGGTTACTGTTTTTTGAACGCTGCCAGCGCCGCGAACGGACTGGCCTTGTCTTGCTCTTCCTGGGTCGGAACCCACTCGGCCTCGACGGCCTCGCTGCCCGGCGCCATCGGCACCACCGGGATCGACAGGACCAGCTCGTCCTCGACCAGGTCTGCGGCCCGCAGCATGCCATCTTCCGGCACCAGCAAGGCTTCGTACTCGGCCGGCAACGCCGCTTCGTCGGCTTCGTCACGGATCAAACCAAGACGCTGCCTGATTTGCACCGGATACAGGAAACGCTGCAGGCTGCGCTGGCAGGCCAGCGGAAGCTCGACATCGACACTGAGCTCGACGTAGGCGACCTTCAACAGGCTGTCCTGATCGAACTGGAGCGAGTAGACACACTCGCCCTCGGTATCGACCAGGCTGCCTTGCAGGCGGGTCATCGCAGAGAGCGGGATGCGGCCATCGAAGCGCCTGCGCGCTGCGACCATCCGCCAAGCATCCAGCATTTCGGGTACGTTCGCGGACATAAGCCGCAGAATGTTAAAGATCCGCCGACGCCCTGTCAAATGCCCCTATTCACGCACCTGGCGCGGCGCCAAGGCTGGCAGACTCCCTTACCCGTCCGACGCAGCGCCCCATGATGCCACGCCTGATTCTTGCCTCCACCTCGGTCTATCGGCGCGAGCTGCTTGGCCGGCTGCGCCTGGACTTCACCACCGCCCGGCCGGAGGTCGACGAGCAGGCGCACCCCGGGGAGGCCCCGGACGTGCTGGCCAGCCGGCTGGCCGCGGAAAAGGCGGCGGCGGTGGCCGCGCAGGCGCCCGACGCCTGGGTGATCGGTTCGGACCAGGTCGCCGATCTGGACGGCCAGGCCCTGGGCAAACCGGGCACGCTGGAGCGGGCCCATGCGCAGCTGACGGCGATGTCCGGCCACGTGGTGCGCTTCCATACGGCAGTGAGCCTGGTCGGCCCTGGCCGCACCACGCACGCGCTGGACCTGACCGAGGTGCAGCTGCGCCCGCTGACGCGCGCCGAAATCGATCGCTACCTGGCCGCCGAGCCCGCACTGGATTGCGCCGGCAGCTTCAAGTGCGAGGGCTTCGGCATCAGCCTATTCGACGCCATTCGCTCGCAGGACCCCACCGCCCTGGTCGGCCTGCCGCTGATCGCGCTGGCACGATTACTGCGGCAGGCGGGGTTTCAACTGCCCTGAGCTGTCATCGGGTTCATCGATCGAGCCTGCAGAACTGGTAGGGATACTCCCCCTGCCCGATTCGAGAGGAAAGCCTGCGGCAGCTGGCCGGATCCAGCGTCACCCCATAGGCAAGCAGCTGTTGTTGCGCCTGCTCCAGCAGACGGCGATCGGCAGCGACCAGTTCCATCGCCTTGTGTTCGGGAACGCGCAACTGACACAGTCCGGGCCGGGATGCATCGAGTTCGGCACGTAAGCCATGCGCCATCAGCCAGCGCAATTGGGGGCATTCCGGTCGAGTGCTCCATCCCAGACGCCGCGCCCACCGATTCATCCGCTCTACGCGCGGACTCTGCTTGTCCTGCGTCGCATCCCATAACGCATAAAGCTGCGGCCGCTCGGCCACCAGCGCGCGCACGCGGGCGCGATAGGCATCCGATTCGGCAAGGTTGCTGGCTACACCGACATAACGCGCCGCTGGCGCAAGCAACGCAATCCGCCATGCCTGCGGCTGGTTTCCGACCAGCAACACGGTACTGGACGCTGGCGCATCGATCGGTGGTGGCTGCACCTGGATGCTGTGCCGTGCCCAGGATTCATGGCCCCAGTCGTTCCAGCCTCCGAGCGCGATCACCGCACTGAAGAGCACCAGGCAGGCCGCCACCGTGCGGGCTCGGGCGGCGGCGAACAGCCGCTGGCAGCAGAGCCAGAGCGCCAACGGCGCCAGCAGTTCCAGCGCCGCAAGGTAGCGGTGAATCGAAAACATGCCCTGCCAGAGCAGATAACCCACGCCGACAAACACCAGCAGCGTCGTGGCCTGTGCATTCCAGCCAGGAACGGGCAAAGACCTGCGCCATAGCGCACGCCCCACGATTCCCAGCACGGCCAGATAAAGCAGCGCCCAGATGCATTGAAACAGCGCAATTTCACTGACCCGCCAGGGGTTGAAGGTCAGTACCAGCGGCCACGCCAACCATTCGCCCACACCACGCGGCAGCCAACGGGTATCACCGAGCGAGACAGGTTGCGCGAGCGGCGCGCGAAACACGCCATTGAACTGCGGAAACAAGGGATTGCCGAACTGCTCCCAGACCCGCAGATACCAGGGTGCGGCGATCAGGGCAAAGACCAGCAACGCCGCCAGCGCCATGCTCACCACACCAAGCGCCCGTGCGCGCGGGCGCCCACCGGCGCAGAGCGCCGCACAGGCCAACGCCACTGCATAGGGCGCATTGGTCAACTTGCACGCCACGGCGAGACCAAGCAAAAGCCCGGCGAGCAGCCAATGACGGGCGGCCAGCGCGCTACCGGCCTGTTGTCGGCGCTGCGCGCGCATCACCAGTGCCAGCGCCGCCAGCAACGGGAGCGCGGTACTCGCATCGCCCATGGTGTTGGCAAATTCGGAAAGGAATGCCGCGCTGCACAGGCCAGCCAGCGCCAACAGCGGGGCCAGGCGGGCGCGCTGGGAGTCTGCGTCCAGCACATACCAGGCAATTGCCGCCACCGGCACGAACACCATTGCATGCAGCACGCCCATCAACGCGCCGGCCAACGGCCCGGGCCAGCGTGTCAGCAGCCCGTACTGGACGATATCCAGCGCCGGATTGAAGTAGCTCTGCAACTGCGCCGGGGCCAGATCCTGGGTCAGACGGCCGTGCCACCACGCATAGCCGTTATAGACGTGGTAATTGCGCAGGTCCCAGTTCGCATCCTGTCCGAGACACAGCGCCACCAGGCCACCCAACAGCGCAACGACGGTCACCGCCGCGACCACGTTGGCTGGACGCCGAAACGCGAAGCGGTGATCGGCCCAGTGCAACAAGCGGGAGATCCCGCGCCCCGGTCCGGAGGCCGCAGCACCGGCGTAGACGCGCGCGAGCAGGGCACTCATCGACGCCCCTCCGGCCCCAGCAAGGGCTCGGCAAGATAGGCCAGATGCTTGGCCTCGATGCGTCCACGGGTGACGGTATCCAGGATCAACCCGCAGGCCAGCAGCAAGAACCCCAGCAGCATCAGCGCCACGCACAGGATGGCGGTGGGAAAGCGCGGAACCAGGCCAGTCTGGGCGTAGGTTTCAAATAACGGGATCGCCAACCCCACCGAAGCCAGGGCACAGGCAATAAAGCCCACCGAGAAGAACAACAACGGCCGCTCGGCCTTGAACAGCTTGGCGATGGTGGTGAGGATGCGCCAGCCGTCGCGCCAGGTGTTCAACTTGCTTTGCGAGCCTTCCGGGCGCACGCCGTAGGCGGTTTCGACCTCGGCCACCGGCATGCGCAGCTGCAATGCGTGCACGGCCAGTTCGGTTTCGGTTTCGAATCCGTGCGCATGCGCAGCGAAGGATTTGACGTAGCGCCGGGAGAACACGCGATAGCCGGACAGCATGTCGTCAAAGCTGCGACCGAACAGCAGCCCCGCGCAACGCGTCAGCAACACGTTGCCGATGCGATGACCGGGCCGATACGCGGCCTGCTGCTGATCGCGCCGCGCCCCGACCACCATGTCCAGGCGCTCGTCGATCAGCTTGCGCACCAGCACCGGTGCCGCAGCCGCATCGTACGTCGCATCACCATCGACCAGCACGTAGATGTCGGCCTCCACATCGGCGAATCCACGCCGCACCACATTGCCCTTGCCCTGCAATGCCACGCGATTGACCTGCGCGCCCGCCGCCGCCGCGACTGTCGCGGTGGCATCGCTGGAATTGTTGTCCAGCACATGGATCGCCGCGCCCGGCAAGGCAGCAGCAAACGCGCCGACCACCGAGGCGACCGTGGCCGCCTCGTTATGGCAGGGCACCAGCACGGCGATTCGGATCCCGGGCACAGGCACGGGAGGGACAACAGTCATGGCATCGGTCATTGCGTGATCTAAGGTGTGGAAATGGTAATGGGCTGTTCCCACCAGTCCTCGACGCTGCCGTCGTGGCCGTGCAGGCGCAGTCCCAGCCAATGCGTGCCCGGCGGCAGCGCATGCGTGTCGAAGGTGGCGCTGAAACCGACATTGGGATGCTGCGGGTCGGTGGAGATCTTCCAGTACGGGCGCACATCCAGCAGCGTGCCGTACTCGGCCTGCGCGACCGGACGCCCGTCCAGCAGCAGCTCCACATTCGACAGGCCGACGCCGTCCTTGAACGCCCAGCCACGCACCTGCACCTGCCCGGACACCTGCACGTCCGGCAGCGGCGCATCGATCCAGGCCATCGCCGGGGCGATGCACGGCCCGGGCTGGCGCTGCGCCGGCAGCGCGAACAGCAGGAAGCGCTGGTAGCCGTGATCGGTGGACACCACGGTGGGCGGCGGCAGCGGCCCGACCATCTCGCAGATGGCGTGATAGCGCTTCAGCAGGTCGCGATAACGCTGATCGCTGGGCGAGAGCACCAGCAGCCGCGGCCCGTTGCGCGTGCCGTCGCTGAGCAGCCCCCATTGCAACAACTGCGCGCTGCGCCCGTGCTTGTCGTTCAACTCTGCACGCAGCACCTCGACATTGGCATCGTGCAACTGGAAGCCCAGCTCGGCACCGACCTTGAAATTTTCCGCCAGCACGCGCGTACCCGGCGGCATCTGCGCCAGCCGGGTCTTGACCGCGCGCGCCAGGTCCTGCCACCCGGCGAAGTTGCGCGGATAGTATTTTTCGCCGGCCGCATGCGCGCGAAGCGACGGCACCGACACCGCCAGGTAGTAGCCATACGCCCCCAGGGTGCCGAGCAGCGCGATCACCCAGGCCGCGCGACGCAGCGTATGCGGCCAACGCATCAGGATCACCGGCACCGCAACCAGCAAGGCCAGGTAGCCCGGCAGCGGCCAGTGGAAACTGATCCGCTCGGCATCGCTGAAGAAACCGAGCACGAAGATCGCCACCGTCGAAATCCCGCCCAGCAGGCCGAAATAGCGCCATTGCGCCCGCGAACCACCGCCGGCGCGCGTGCCGGCCAGACCGACCTTGAGCATCGCCCAGGCCAGCGGCGGTGTCACCAGCACCGCCTGTATCAGCAAGAACCACAGCCCGGTGACCTGGAAACGCCACGGATGCCGGTCGACCAGCTGGAAGCGCAGTCCGGCCTCGTCGTGCTCTGTATTCCAGAACAGCAGCGGCAGCCAGCTCACCGCGCCCACCGTCAGCGCCATCCAGATGCGTGGGTCGCGCATGACCGCGCGCCCCTGCGGAATGCACAGCAGCGCGATGCAGCCCACCCCGATCACCCCGGCAAAACGGTAGTGACTGAGCGCGCCGATCACCAGGCCGATGGCGAGCTCGAGCGCACTGGTGGCATCGACCTCGCGCAGCAGCCGCGCGCCGGCATCCATGCACAGCACCGCCGCCAGCGCCATCGGCACATCCGGCACCGCCAGGATGCCCAGCGTGGCCGACAGCGGCATCAGCAAGGTCAGGCTGCCGGCCTGCCAGCCCAGCGTGGAGCCGAACCAGCGCGTGGCGATATGCGCGATCAACCAGGGAATCAGCGCGGAAATGGCCAGAAACGGCAGGCGCAGGGCCAGCAGGTGATGCCCGCCCAGTTCCACGCCCAGCCGCGCCAGCCAGGCCGTCATGCCCGGCAGATCCGAATACGCGGCGGCCAGATGCTGGCCTTCCTGCCAGTAGAACGCCTCGTCGACGAACAGCGGCAGCCGCGCGGCAATCAACAGCTTGACGGCCGTCGCCAGTGTCCACAGGATCACGAAGGTGCGATGTGCGCGTTGGTCCCCCTGCATTGCCCTATGCACTCTTCTTCCACCTACGGAATTGTGATGTCGATACCGCTGCGTTCCACGGAAATGCTAACCGATGCGCTGCGCCAATCGCTGCGGCGCGCACAAGACCAGGTCAATTCGCTGCTGTTGGGCAAGGCGCAGGAAGTGCGTCTGGCGTTCGTGGCGCTGCTGTCCGGCGGCCATCTGCTGATTGAGGATCTGCCCGGCCTGGGCAAGACCACCCTCGCCCACGCGATGGCCTCCAGCCTGGGGCTGGGCTTCCAGCGCGTGCAGTTCACCTCCGACCTGCTGCCGGCAGACGTGCTGGGCGTGTCGGTCTACGACGCCGCCTCACGCCAGTTCCAGTTCCATCCGGGCCCGGTGTTCACCAACGTGCTGCTGGCCGATGAAATCAATCGCGCCCCGCCACGCACGCAAAGCTCGCTGCTGGAGGCCATGGCCGAACAGCAGGTCACGCTCGATGGCGTCACCCATGCGTTGCCGGAGCCGTTCTTCGTGATCGCCACGCAGAACCCGGTCGATCTGTCCGGCACCTTCCCGCTGCCGGATTCGCAACTGGATCGCTTCCTGCTGCGGCTCAGCCTGGGCTACCCCAGCGCCGATGCCGAGCGCGCGCTGCTGTCGGGCGTGGACCGGCGCGAATTGATCGCCCAGGCGGCGCCGCAACTCAGCGACACCGACGTGGTGGCGCTGCGCACGGTGGTGGGCCAGATCCATACCAGCGATGCGCTGATCGGCTATGTGCAGGCCTTGCTGCTGCGCAGCCGCCAGCACGCCGGGGTGCGCGTGGGGCTGTCGCCGCGTGCCGGCATCGCGCTGCTGCGTGCGGCCAAGGCCTATGCGCTGCTGCTCGGGCGTGAGCACGTGCTGCCGGAAGACGTGCAGGCGCTGTTCGTGGCCGTGGCCGGGCACCGGCTGGTGCCGGAGGCCGAATCCTCGTCCGGGCCAGCGCTGGCCAAGGCGCTGCTGCACAGCGTGCCGGTGGACTGATCCCGGTGCGTGCGCACGTGCGCGGCATCGGCCGCCGGCTCAGCCTGCTGGCGCGCCCGCGGGGCGCGGAGGCCTTGCCGATCGTGCTGGACCGGCGGCGCATCTACGTGCTGCCGACGCGCTTCGGGCTGTTCGTCACCGCCTTGCTGCTGGCGATGCTGCTGGGCGCATTGAACTACAACAACAACCCGGCCCTGCTGCTGGCGCTGTTGCTGGCCACCGCCGGGATTGCCAGCAGCATCATGGCGCACCTGCAGCTGTCGGCGCTGCGCATCGAGGCGGTCTCGGCCGAACCGGTGGTCGCCGGCGAGCCGTTGCGCATGCGGGTGTCGCTGGCACGTCGCGACACCCGCGCACGGCGTGGGCTGCGCCTGGATCATCGGGACAGCAGCGGCTTCTGTGCGTTGCTCGCGCACGACATGGCCGAGGTCGACCTGCTGGTGCCCACCGAACGACGCGGCTGGCAGGACATCGAACGCATCCGCCTGTCCAGCACCCAGCCACTGGGGCTGGTGCGCGCCTGGTCGTGGGTGTGGCCGGAAACGCCGCTGCTGGCCTATCCCAAGCCCGAAGAACAGGGGCCGGCATTGCCCGAGGGCGCCGGTTCGCCCAACCAGACCCGCCTGCACCCGCAAGGCGAGGAATTGCACCAGCTGCGCCCGTATCGCGCCGGCGATGCGCCACGCACGATTTCCTGGAAGCACTCGGCGCGCCGCGACAGCCTGCTGGTGCGCGAGTACGAGCAACCCCTGGGCATCGAAGTCACGCTGGACTGGCGCACGCTCAACGCGCTGCCGTACGAGCGCCGCATCGCGCGGCTTGCCCGCTGGGTCAACCTGGCCGAACGCGACGGGCGGCGCTACCGCCTGCTGCTGCCGGGCCAGCCGCCGCTGGGGCCCGCACAAGGCAGCTCCCACCATCACCTGTGTCTGCGCGCCCTGGCCCTGCTTCCCCATGACTGAGCCATCCGTCCCGATCACCCAGGCCAGCCGCGGCTGGGTGCTGGTCACCAGCTGGCTGGCACTGGCGCCGTTGCTGCTGCAGCTGCCTGGCCTGCTCGCCGGCACCATTGCCGTGGCCGCCGTGCTGGTCGGCGTGCTGAGCTGGCGCGCCACCCTGATGGCACCGGTGCGGGTGTTGCTGGTGGTGGCGATGCTGGGCGCGGTGTACTGGCAGATCGGCATGCGCTTCGGCCGCGACACCGGTTGCGCAGTACTGGCGTCGATGCTGGCGATCAAGGCCTCCGAGCTGCGCACCCTGCGCGATGCGCGCAGCCTGCTCGGCTTTGCGTTGTTCGCCCCGTTCGCGGCGTTTCTGCTCGACCAGGGGCCGGCGACGATGGGCTTGGCACTGCTGGCGGTGGTGAGCGCACTGCTGAGCATGCAGCGGCTGGCCGACGAGGAGCACCGCACCGGCACGCCTGCGCTTCGGATGCAATTGCGCAGCATCGGCAAGCTGGTCGCCATCGGCGTGCCGTTGGCCCTGGCCACGTTCTGGCTGCTGCCGCGCCTGAGTTCCCCGCTGTGGGGCGTGCCCGAGCGCGCGCTGTCGCGGCCTGGCCTGTCGGACGACATGTCGCCGGGCGAATGGATCGACCTGATGGCCGACGACAGCCCGGCGCTGCGCGTGCAGTTCACCGGCACGGCGCCACCGCCGCAACAACGCTACTGGCGCGGGCCGGTGATGTGGGACTTCGACGGGCGCACCTGGCAGCGCGCGCGCTGGACCGGCCGCAGCCAACCGGCATCGGTCACTGCCGGGCCGCAGACTTATCGCTATCGCCTGGACTACGAGCCCACCGATCGTCGCCAACTGGTATCGCTGGACCTGCCCACGCAGGCGGTGGCCAATGCCGATCTGTCGCCCGACTACGAACTGTTCGCACGGCGGCCCTTGAGTGCGTTGACCCGTTGGGAGCTGCAGTCGGCACCACCGGCCCGCTTCGACACCGACCTGCCCGACCCGCTGCGCAAGCGCGCCCTCGCGCTGCCGCCGGGTTTCAATCCACGCACGCTCACGCTGGCACGGCAATGGCGCAGCGAGGCCGGCGGCAACGACGATGCCGTGGTGCAGCGGGCGCTGCAGTGGATCACCCGCGAGTTTGCCTACACCCTGGACACGCCGCTGCTCGGCCGCAACAGCGTGGATGAATTCCTGTTCCAGCAGAAAGCCGGTTTCTGCGAGCACTTCAGTTCTTCGTTCGTGGTGCTGATGCGCGCGGCCGGCATTCCGGCGCGCGTGGTCACCGGCTACGCCGGCGGCACCTACAACGGCTTTGGCAATTACTGGGTGGTGCGGCGCATGGATGCGCATGCCTGGACCGAGGTCTGGCTGGCCGGGCGCGGCTGGGTGCGGGTGGACCCCACCGCAGCAGTGGCACCGGAACGCATTTACGACACGCTGGAAGACCGCGTGCAGGTCGGGGCGGGCAACAATTTCGCCCAGCTCGGCATGTGGGCCAGCCTCGGTCAGGTCAGCGACCTGCTGCGCCGGGGCTGGAACGACCTGGTGCTGTCCTTCGATGCGGACCGCCAGCAACGGCTGTTGCAGCCGTTCGGCATCGATCGCCTGGACACCTCGCAACTGGCCGCCATCTTCGGCATCTTCGCGGTCAGCGCACTTGCATGGATGGGCTGGCTGCTGGCGCGCGGCGAGCGTGAGCGCGACCCGCTACTGCGCGCCTGGCATCGCCTGGGCCGCCGCTACGGCAAGCTCGGCCTGGCCCGCGAACCGCACGAACCGGCCATCGCCTGGGCGCAGCGTGTCGCTCGTTCACACCCGAATCCGGCATTGTTGGCGCTCAGCCAACGTTTCGCTGCCGCGCGCTACGCTGGCGCTGATTCGGACAGCGCCTCACTCCTCAAAGATCTGCAGCAGCATCGCCCGCGAACCGGAGCTTCCTCATGAGTACCCGCTTTCTCCTTCCCATTGTCGCCGTGCTCGGGCTCGCCGCCTGTGCCACCGCGCCCAAGCCGCTGCAGGGGCAGTTCCCTACGGTCAGTCCGAGCGATTCCACCGCCAGCGCCCAGGTCGGCACGTCGGTGCGCTGGGGCGGCAAGATCATCCAGACCAAACCCGGCCAGGGCCAGACCTGCTTCGAGCTGATCTCGCGCCCGCTCAATGCCAGCGGCCGCCCGGACCGCAATGCGGTGGACGCCAGCGATGGTCGCTTCCTGGCGTGCCGCGCGGGCTTCTACGATCCGGCCGTGTTCGAGCCGGGCCGCGAAGTGACCTTCATCGGCAAGATCGAAGGGTATGAAACCACCAAGATCGGCGAGTACGACTACAAGCTGCCCAAGGTCAATGCCGACGTGGTCTATCTGTGGCCGGTCGTGCGCGAAGTGGACGTGGTGCCGGCCTACCCGTACGGCCCGTGGGGCGACCCGTGGGGTCCGCGCTGGGGCGGTGGCTGGGGCTGGGGCCGCGGCTGGTGGTAACCGGCTGCTGAGTCAGTGACACGCAAAAACGCCGCTCCCAGGGAGCGGCGTTTTTGCGTGTGCGTCTCGGCTGCTCGAACAGGCCCATGCGCTCGCTCGCGCAAAGAGGTCAGGGCGTGCCGAAACGTCCCAGCGGCGCGCCGGCCAGCAGATGCAGGTGGATATGGAACACGGTCTGGCCGGCATGCTCGCGACAGTTCATCACGATGCGATAGCCGTCCTGCGCCAGTCCCTGCGCGCGGGCATATGACGCTGCGGCAAGTGCGAGCTTGCCCACCAGCACCGCCTGCTCGGGCGGCACATCGTCCAGCGTGGGAATGGCGTACTGTTTGGGAATGAACAGCACATGCACCGGCGCCTGCGGTGCGATGTCCTGAAAGCCCAGCACATCCTCGTCTTCATAGACGATGCTGGCCGGGATTTCGCGACGAATGATCTTGCCGAAGATGGTGTCGGACATGGTGGGAATGGGGAATGGGGAATGGGGAATGGGGAATCGCAAGAGCTTACCGCGTGCGCTACTGTTTTCGCTTTTCCAATTCCCGATTCCCCACTCCCGATTCCCGGCGCTCAAAGCACCTCACTGCGGGTGCCAAAGGCATGCGACAAGGTGCCGCGATCCACGTATTCCAGCTCGCCCCCCAGCGGCATGCCCTGCGCGAGACGACTTGGACGCACCGCATGCTGGCGGGCCAGCTGCGCCAGGTAATGCGCGGTCGCCTCGCCTTCCACGGTGGCATTGGTGGCGATGATCATTTCGGTGACTTCACCGGCGGCCAGACGCTCGCCGAGCCGGTCCAGCCCCAGCTCGCGCGGGCCGATGCCATCCAGCGGCGACAGCCGGCCCTGCAGGATGAAGTACAGCCCGCGGTAGCCGGTGGCGTGTTCGATCGCCAGGCGATCGGCCGGCGATTCCACCACGCACAGCTGCTGCCGGTCGCGACTGCTGCTGGCACAGATCGCGCAGATCTCCGACTCGGTGAAGTCGCGGCATTGCACACAATGGCCGACCTTCTCCACCGCATTGGCCAACGCGGCAGCCAGCCGACGCCCACCCTCGCGCTCGCGTTCGAGCACGTGGTAGGCCATGCGCTGCGCCGATTTCTGGCCCACACCCGGCAACACCCGGAAGGCCTCGATCAGTTGTTCGAGAAGAGAGGACATTGGATTGGGAATCGGGAATCGGGAATCGGGATTGGGGAATCGCAAAAGCCAAAGACAATCTCGCTCTTACGATTCCCGATTCCCCACTCCCGATTCCGCGCCTCTCAGAACGGCAACTTCATGCCCGGCGGCAGCTGCATGCCGGCGGTGGCCGAGCCCATGCGGTCCTTGGACTCGGCATCGATCTTGTTGGAGGCGTCGTTGAAGGCGGCGGCGATCAGGTCCTCGGCCATTTCCTGGTCGGAGAGGATGCTCGGGTCGATGCGGACCTTGCGGCACTCCTTGGCGCCGGTCAGGGTCACGCTGACCATGCCGCCGCCGGCGGTGCCGGTGACTTCCAGCTTGGCCAGTTCTTCCTGGGCGCGCTGCAGGTTTTCCTGCATCTTCTGCGCCTGCTGCATCAATTGGGCAATGTTCCCACGCATGTGTCGTTACTCGTCGTAAGGGCGGATGGAATCGGGGACGACCCGCGCGCCTTGCTGCTGGATCAGCTGCTGCACATTCGGGTCGTTCATGAATGCTGTTTCGGCCGCGCTCTGGCGCTCGCCTTTCTGGCGATTGGCCCGCTCGTGCAGGGTCTCGACATCGGCGTTGCCGGTTTCGATGACGATGCGCGGCGTGTTTCCCAACTCGGGCGCGAGTGCCTGCGCAAGGTTGGCGATGGAACGCTCGGAATTGAGGTATTCGAAGCCCGGCGCCAGCGCCAGACGCAGTACGCCGTCGCGATGGCCGAGGAAGGCGGCATTGGCAGCGAGCTGTCGCGAGGGACCGTTCAGGCCACTGCGGGTAACCAGCTCCAGCCACTGCTCGGCGTCGGCGATGCGGCCGTCGTCGAGCAGGACCGACGGCTCGGTTGCCGGCGCCGGCACGGAGGGCGCAGCTGCCGGTGGCATCTGCAGCACCGGCGCTGCAGATGCAGGAGCCACGGCGGCGGCAGGAACTGCCACGGCAGCGTCGGGCGCGACCGCAGCGGGCAATGCCGTATCGGCTGGCACGGGTGGCGCCATTGCCGCTTCCGGCGCGGGCGCACGCGGCGCTGCGGGGACGGGGGCAGCGTTGGCGCGCACCGGCGCATCGTCCATCGCCCAAGGCGGCGTGTCGTCGCTGCGCGCCGAGGCCGCTGACGCAGATGCATCCGAAGACGCCGCCGGTGCAGGAAGCACGACAACCGGTGCAGGCGCTGCAGCAACCACGGCGGCTGCGGGCGATGGCGTTGCCGGGCGAACCGCTTCTGCCGCGACGGGGGCGGGAGTGACGTCACCCGGCTCGACCTGCCTGGTCACCGCAGCGGACGCAACCGCCGCAGATGGGGCCTGCGTTGCGGCAACCTGCCCACCAGCCGGCACCGGACGTACACCGCCACCGGCATTCGTACCGCGCCCGTCGTCAGCGCCGCCAGCCGGCACCGCGGAAGCGGGACGGAAGGCCAGCATGCGCAGCACCGCCATCTCGAACCCGGCGCGCGGACTCGGCGCCAGATACAGATCGCGGCGGCCGTTGAGCGCCATCTGGTACCACAGCTGCACCACTTCCGGACGCAGCTGCGCGGCATAGGCGGTCGGGTCGATGCCATCGCCGACAAAGGCCACCGACGGCACCAACTGTTGCACCTGGATGCGGTGCAAGGCCTCGGCCAACGCCTCCAGCACGCCGCTCCAGTCGGGCGAGAACTCGGCCAGCGCCGCAACCACCTGCATCAGGCGCGCGCCATCGCCATCGGCCAGCGACTGCAGCATCGCCCCGACCTGGGTGCGATCGACCGTGCCGAGCATGGTGCGCACCACCTCCTCGCGCAGTGCGCCGCCGGCATAGGCGATGGCCTGGTCGAGCAGCGACAGGCCATCGCGCAGCGAGCCGTCGGCGGCCTTGGACAGCTGCACGATCGCCGACGGATCCGACTCGATCTGCTCGGCGGCCAGGATCCGCGTCATCTGGCCCTGGATCTGGTCCTCGTCCAGCCGCTTGAGGTTGAACTGCAGGCAGCGCGACAGCACGGTCACCGGCAGCTTCTGCGGATCGGTGGTGGCCAGCAGGAACTTCACGTGCTCCGGCGGCTCTTCCAGCGTCTTCAGCAGCGCATTGAACGCCGCCTTGGAGAGCATGTGCACTTCGTCGATCAGATAGACCTTGAACTTGCCGCGCGAGGGCATGTACTGCGCGTTCTCGATCACCTCGCGCACATCGTCCACGCCGGTGTTGGACGCGGCGTCGATTTCCAGCAGGTCGATATAGCGGCCGGCGTCGATATCCAGGCAGGCCGGGCACTGGCCGCACGGATCGGCACTGGTGCCGGTCTCGCAGTTCAACGATTTGGCGAAAATGCGCGCAATCGTGGTCTTGCCCACGCCGCGGGTGCCGGTGAACAAGAACGCGTGATGCACCCGCCCACTGTCGAGCGCGTTACTGAGCGCGCGGACCACGTGTTCCTGGCCTACGAGTTCGGCAAAACGCTTCGGGCGCCACTTGCGGGCGAGAACGAGATAAGACATCGGGCAACCAGCTTCCTCTGAACCGATATTGTGCCACGGCGCGTCAAGTGGGTCGTTCAGCGGCCGTCGTGCCCGCCGCCTCCCGGACCGGCGGACCTCCGCAGCAGGGTCGGTGACCGGCCAGACAGCCGCGCTGGCAGCGTCGTGCCGGCCCGGCGGATCACTTACCTTGTTAATGGCGCCCGCGGCGGCTAGAATCCCGCTCCTGCCGACGACCCGGTCGCACGGCAGGTACGGAGAGGTGTCCGAGTGGTTGAAGGAGCACGCCTGGAAAGTGTGTAAGCGTCTAAACCGCGCTTCGGGGGTTCGAATCCCCCTCTCTCCGCCAGTTTCATGATCCTGCAACGCGGTTGCATGGATCCAGGGCCGCGCCAGTGGCCCACGTCTTATGGTGGCCCCGTCGGTCCCTCGCGACGCTAGATCGAAAATCCCGCCAGGGCCGGAAGGCAGCAACGGTATCGATTGATGCGGGCGCCGAGGTCAACCGGCGGGGACACCACCCTAACTCCCTGGGTCCCCGCAGCGCTTGAGTTGCGAGCGTCTACTGCGCCTGCGATTCCGGATGCAGCCAGCCCGCGTCGCCTTCAAGATAATGCTCGTGCTTCCAGATCGGCACGCGCGCCTTGACCTCGTCGATGATGAAGCGGCAGGCATCGAATGCGGCGCCGCGATGCGCCGCGCTGACCCCGACCCACACCGCCATGTCGCCGATGCGCAGCTCGCCCACGCGGTGCACGCAGTAGGCGTTGACGATGGCAAACCGGTGCATCGCCTCGTCGAGCACGCGCTGGCCTTCGGCCTGGGCAAGTGCGGCATAGGCTTCGTAGCGCAGCCCGGCCACGCTGCGGCCTTCATTGTGATTGCGTACCCAGCCTTCGAAACTGGTGAACGCGCCGGCGTGCGGGTGCTCCAGCGCGGCGCGCAAGCTGTCGACCGGCAATGGCACATCGGACAGCGCGAAGAGGGCGGTTGCCTGCTCGCTCATGCTCAACCTCCCGACACTGGCGGAATAAATACGATTTCACTGCCATCGCGCACGCCATCCTCCCAGCGCGCGAATGCGCCATCCACCGCCACGCGCAGCTGCGCCGGCGTCCAGCGCAGGCCGTGACGCGTCTCGAGTTCGGCATACAGCGCGCGCAGGTCCTGCGCTGCCGATTGCACCTGCTCGCTGGCAATGCCCGCCGCCTCACGCAGGCTGGCGAAATACAGCACCGTCACCGTGGCGCTCATTGTCTTGCTCCGATATCGCGCTTGCCGCCGCGTTTGGACACCAACTTGGTCGGGCCGATGCTCATGCTGTGCGACAACGCCTTGCACATGTCATAGACCGTCAAGGCTGCCACGCTGGCACCGGTGAGCGCTTCCATTTCCACGCCGGTGCGATGCACGCAACGCACCGTGCAATGGATGTCCAGCACCTGCTCGCCCTCCCAGTCGATCTCGAAGCGGCACGCGTCGATCGGCAATGGATGGCAGAACGGAATCAACTCGTGGGTGCGCTTGACCGCCATGGTGCCGGCGATCACCGCCGTTTCGACGATGCCGCCCTTGGCGCTGCGCAAGCCATTGGCGCGCAGCTGCGCGGCGACAGCGGCCGGAAAACGCACCCGGCTCTGGGCGGTGGCGCTGCGCGCGGTGACCGCCTTGTCCGAGACATCCACCATCGTGGGCAGTCCGGAAGCGTCCAGGTGGGTCAGGCGTGCGGAACGGGAGTTTGCGGGCATGGGAAACGACACGATGACAGGCGCTCAGGATGCGGCATTCTCGGTGAACGCGGCGCCTCGATGGAACCGCATTCCCTACCCGCCGATCAAAAACATTTCGACCGGCTTGCCGCGCCGTGGGGTCGATGCACGCACTTCGCTGTAGCGATCGCCACGCACGCTCCAGCGCGCGCGCAGATGCTCGGACAGTCCATGCTCGCCCTCGGCCAAGGCCGGCTTGAGGTCATGTCCCTGGCTGGCGAACAGGCAGGTATACAACTGCCCGTCGGCCGACACGCGTGCACGCTGGCAATCGCCGCAGAACGGCACGCTGACCGAACTGACAAAACCCACCTCGCCCGCGCCATCGGCAAATGCATGCCGCTGCGCCACTTCGCCGGTGTAATTGGCATCCAGCGGCACCAGCGGCCAGCGCGCGTGGATACGCGCGTGCAGTTGCGCGGAGGTCACCACCGCATCGGCCGTCCAGCCATTGCAGCTGCCCACATCCATGAACTCGATGAAGCGCAGCACATGGCCGCTGCCACGGAAGTGCTCCACCAGGGGCAGCACCTGATCTTCGTTGACGCCGCGCTGCACCACGCAGTTGATCTTCAGGCGCTGGAAGCCGGCCTGCTCGGCGGCGGCGATGCCGGCCAGCACCTGCGCAATCTCGCCGCGGTTGCCACTCATGCGTCTGAACAGCTCCGGCTCCAGGGCGTCCATGCTCACGGTGATGCGGCGCAACCCGGCCTGGCGCAGCGCCACCGCCTGCCGCGCGAGCAAGGTGCCATTGGTGGTGAGCGCCAGATCCTCGATGCCCTCGATGGTGGTCAGGCGCGCAATCAGGCTGGGCAGATCGCGGCGCAACAGCGGCTCGCCGCCGGTCAGGCGCACCTTTGTGACCCCGACCGCGACGAAGGCACGCACCAGCGTTTCCAGCTGGTCGAAACTCAGGCGCTGCTGCGCATCGAAGCCGTAATCGTCGGGCACGCGATCGGCCGGCATGCAGTAGCCGCAACGGAAGTTGCAGGCCTCGATGACCGACAGGCGCAGATCGCGCAGTGGCCTGCCGTAGCGGTCCTGCATCGGCGCGGCGGTCAGGTTCGGCAACAGCAAGGCCGCCATCAGGGCACCATGGCGGCAGTCGGCTCCGCCAGCGGCAGATGTTGGCCGGGCACGGCCACGCGATGGCCGCGTGCGCGCAGCACGTCGCCGTCGGCGTCGCTGGCGTAGTGGTACAGCAGCATGCGGCTCAACAGGTCCTGCGGGTATTCCCGCTCCAAATCGTCCACCCCAGTATGCGACGGGTTGCCGTGAACGCCGCAGTCATGCGCGATGAGCTCGCTGTCATCGGCGTAGCGGGCCAGGATCTCCGGGATCGGCCGGGTGTCGCCGCTCCAGACCAGGGCCCCTTTCAGTCGCAGCCCGTAGGCGGTCTCCGGCCAATGGTGGCGCGCCGGGAACACCTCCAGCCGCACCCCGTCGTGCCAGAACGCCTCGCCGACCGGTACCAGCTGGAACGCGTCCCAGAAGTTCGCACCGCCCTCGGCCAGCACGTTCGGGTAGTCGGCGATCCGCCGCTGCAGCAACGGCACCACCGGCGCCGGCACGTACAGGCGTGTGCGCCCGCGGCGTCCGGAGAAATAGCTGTCCACGAACAGCCGTTCCAGCCCGCCCACGTGGTCCAGATGCACGTGGGTGATGAACACCGCCTGCGGCAGCTGACCGTAATGGGCCTGATAAGCGGTGAGCCCTTCGCTGCCGCAGTCGATGGTCAGCCACGGCGCGCCGGCGCGCTCGATGGTGGCCATCGGCGAACCAAGCGCGACCGCCGACGCATTGCCGACCCCCTGCACACGCAACGCCCAGTTCATCAGTAGCCCCGGCCCCAGGCCAGTTCGTAAGCGCGATGCAGGCGCTCGTAATCCTTGTCGACCTCTTCGCGGCTGCGGTTGCCGCGCAACTTCAGCAGCGAGCGGTGCAGGCGCTTGAGATTGCGTTCGCGCCAGCGCGTGGCCGGAATCCGCAACACACCACGGTCGAAATCGATCAGCCAGCCATGCCCGCCGGCATCGAACAGGATGTTGTGCGCGTTGAGGTCGGCATGATCCAGGCCGGCGCGATGAAAGCGCGCAATCAGCCGCCCGGTCTCTTCCCATGGCGCACCGCGCCCGGCCACCTGCGCGTGATCGGCAAGCGAACGCACGTTCTCCAGGCGTTCCATCAACAAGGCAGCGCGATAGCTCAGCCCTTCGCGCAGGTAGCAGGCCGCCAACGGACGCGGCACCGGCAACTTGCGCTGGACCAGTTCGCGCATCAGCCGGAACTCGGCAAAGCTGCGCGTGCGTCCCGCTCCCTTCCACAGATAGTGATCGCGACTCACGCGCGCGGCCATGCCGCCGCGCAGGTACTGCCGCAACACGCTACGACCGAACGGCGCATCCACGAACCAGGCCCCACCCCGCCCGCCTTCGTCGACCGGCCGTGCCCTGTCACCCCAGCGTTGCGGCGAAAACAGCCCGGCATCGGCTTGCCGCAGCCGTTCGCGGTCGAACAGAATGGCGCCATAGCCGCGGCCTTCGCGGTACGGCGTCAGCGCTTCAGTGGCGTCGAAAGCAACCATCCATCGAGTCTAACAACACCATGGCTTCTACGCCCGCTTCGTTATGCCTGCTGCGCCTGTCCGCCCTGGGTGACGTCACCCATGTGGTGCCGCTGGTGCGCACCTTGCAGGCGGGATTTCCGGCAAGCCAGCTGCATTGGATCATCGACAAGGCCGGGTTGAAATTGCTCGACGGCCTGCCCGGCGTGCAGTTCCACGCCTACGACAAGCGCACCGGCGTGGCCGGCATGCGCGCGCTACGCCAGTCGCTGGCGCCATTGGGCCGCTTCGATGCGCTGCTGCAGATGCAGGTGGCCTTCCGCGCCAACGTGCTGTCGGCCTTCGTGCCGGCGCAACGACGGATCGGCTATGACCGCAGCCGTTCCAAGGACCTGCACGGCCTGTTCGTCAACGAGCGCATCGCCGACCGCCCCGGCATCCACGTGCTCGACGCCATCGGCAGCTTCGCCCAGCCGCTCGGCCTGACCCAGCGCCAGGTGCGCTGGGATCTGCCGGTTCCCGACGAGGCCCATCACTGGGCACGCGCACAATGGGACGACGACGGCCGCCCGGTACTGATGATTTCGCCGTGCTCCAGCCACGCACGCCGCAACTGGTATCCCGACCGCCATGCCGCGCTGGCCGACCATGCAGCAGCCCAGGGCTGGCGGGTCGTGCTGTGCGGTGGCCGCAGTGAGCTGGAACGCAGCACCGCCGATGCCATCGTCGCGGCCACGCGCGCGCCGGTGCTGGACCTGGTCGGCAAGGACACGCTCAAGCAACTCCCCGCCCTGCTCGCCCGCGCCGATCTGGTAGTCACCCCCGATTCCGGGCCGATGCACATCGCAAACGCGATGGGCACCAAGGTGCTGGGCCTGCATGCGGCCAGCAATCCACTGCGCAGCGGCCCGTATTCGGACGTGCGCTATTGCGTGGACCGGTACGACGCGGCCGCCCGCAAGTACCTGGGCAAGCCGGCCGACCAGCTGAAATGGGGCACCAAGATCGAGTTCGACGAGGTGATGGCACTGATCACCGTGGACGATGCGATCGCCGCATTCGAGCGTTATCGTGGTGATCATCCGCGCTGAAGACCGGCGGCGGATCGTCGCCGGAACGGGGAGTCAATCGCTGCCGGACGGTCCGCGCTGCGGCCCGTTTGCCCGGAACAGCCGGGAAACAACGGCGAAGTCCCGACCCGGCACGCGCGGCAACCAATCATTGCGGTACCCGATGACGTACACCCTGGCGACACGCCAGGGCGCGCGGCTCACGGACCGGCCGCCGTCATGCCTCCGGTCACGCAGGCCTGCGATCAGCGGCCATCAGGCACCGGTGGCGCGATAGTCCTGGTACGACTTCTCTTCCACGTACGACGAACCCAGCGCCAGGTTGATCTCTTTCTTGATGCGCGCGCGCTCGTCGTTTTCGATATAGACGCTGCGCGCCAGCTGCACGAAGCCGTCGTCGAAGCTCTGCGCCTGCTCCTTGAGCCGGATGTCGTCCTCGATCACCCATAGCCGCTCGTTGACGGCCTTGAGCGCGGCGCGCAGACGCACGATGTCGTGGCCGGCGGCCGGATGCGCCATCCAGCTGGTCTCCAGCGCGGACAGCTCGCTGCGCACATTGGCCAGCTTGGCGGGGTCGCGCATGCGCTCGGACTTGATCTGCAGGATCGCGATCTTGTCGAGCAGCTCGCCAAAGGACACGGGTACCAGGATCTCGGACATGACAGGCCTCCAACGGATATCGGGCGATTGTAGCCAGCGCAGCAGCGCGCGGCGGCGACACATAAACAAAAGCCCCCTTGCGGGGGCTGATGCGAATCTGGCGGAGAGGGGGGGATTCGAACCCCCGAGGCGCTATAAACGCCTGCCTGATTTCGAGTCAGGTACATTCAACCGCTCTGCCACCTCTCCAGATGGTCCCCAGTGTCCCGGGGCCGTGCATCATACGGGCACGGGCGCCCGGCCACAAGCGGCCCGGGCCGGCATCGCCGGCACGATCGAGGCTCCGGGCGTGAACCCGCCCTGCGGCATCGGCGATCGGCGTGTTGCTGCTGGCCGGCCGCCCCGCGATGATGGTCACGCACCTCCTCTCTTTGGCGACCCGCCCCCATGCTCGAATTCGGACACCTTACCCATGTCGGCCTGCGCCGTGACCTCAATGAGGACACGTACTACGGCGACAGCGAATTGGGGCTGTGGCTGGTAGCCGACGGCATGGGCGGGCACGCCTGCGGCGAAGTGGCCAGCGCGCTGGCGCGCGAAACCATCGTGCGCGAGGTGCGCGCCGGCACCCCGCTGGCGCAGGCGGTACGCATCGCCGACGAAGAGATCATCAAGACCTCGCGCCGCTGCAACGACACCTTGCCGATGGGCACCACGGTCGTCGCTGCGCGCGTACTCGGCCAGCGCTTCGAAGTGGCCTGGGTCGGCGACAGCCGTGCGTACCTGTGGCGCGACGGGCGGCTGGCGCAACTGAGCCAGGACCATAGCTATGTGCAGGAACTCATCGCCCAGGGCACCCTGACCAGCGAGCAGGCGCGTGCGCATCCGCATCGCAACGTGGTGACCCAGGCCTTGGGCGTCACCGATCCGGTCCACCTCAATGTCGCCACCATGCAGGGCGAACTCAAATCCGGCATGCAGCTGCTGCTGTGCAGCGACGGCCTCACCGAAGAAGTCGACGACGCCGCGATCGCCGCAACCCTGTCGCAGGCCGATTGCAGCGCCCAGGAGTGTGTCGAGTGCCTGGTCGCCGCCGCGCTCGATGGCGGCGGCTCGGACAACATCACCGCGATATTGGTGCGCAGCTACTGAAAACGGCCAACGAAGCGTAGCGAGCGCTGGCAGGCGGTTAGCACGGGAGTTTCGTCGGCCGCACCTTGTGGGATGCAGACAAATGCCTGGTCGGTCGAGGGCTCGACGTCCTCACCGCCTGCGGGCCACGCCGTGAATCTAATCCTAAAAACTCCCCGGCGGCATCCATGCCGCCAAGGGTCCCGGAACCGCCGGGAGCACTACACCAGAGCATGAGTGGGCTGCCTGGTCGAATACCCTGCACACCGACCATCTCGACCGGTCCTTGCCCGCCCACCGTCGCGGGACCTTACGCGGCATGATGCCGCGTAAGAGCCTCCATGGATGGATTCACGGCGTGTCCCGCGATGGTGGGCGGGCAAGGGCCCCTCGGCAAAGCCGCAGATCACCGGCCTGCAGCGAAGAGCAACATCATCCCGCTCCGCACTAGACCAGAGAGACATCAGCTTCGTTGGCAGAGCCAGGCACGGGCATCGAACCCGCGCGGCAGCCATTCCGGGCGCGTACTTCGCGGCCTCGCCGGGCACCAACTGCGCACTGCACTCCCACCACATCGCCCGCCGCGCGACAGCTGGACACCAGTTGCCGAAAGCCGCACTACCCGGCAGCAGCCACCTCTTCGACCGGCGCATCCCACAACGCTCGCCCGGCCTTCTTGCGCAGATACGCCAGGCGCGCCTCGTGCGCCTGCGACTCGGAGGCGGTCACCACCACCCGTGCGCGCGGCAACAGCAGCGCCGGATCGAAGGTGATCATGCCCTCGCCATGCTCGCTGCGCTGGCCGGTATCGGCGCTGGCAAAGCCGATTTCTTCCTGGCCCGAGGTCAGCGCGATATACACATCGGCCAGGATCTGCGCATCGAGCAAGGCGCCATGCAACTGGCGATGCGAGTTGTCCACGCCCAGGCGCTTGCACAAGGCATCCAGCGAATTGCGCTGCCCCGGATAGCGCTCGCGCGCCATCATCAAGGTATCCACCACGGTGGTGCGATCGACGATACGGCCGTAGTTGTCGCCCAGCAGCGACAGCTCGTTGTCCAGAAATCCCAGATCGAACGCGGCGTTGTGGATGATCAGCTCCGCGCCGTCGATGTAGGCCAGGAACTCCTCGACCACATCGGCAAACAGCGGCTTGTCGGCCAGGAACTCCAGGGTCAACCCGGTCACTTCCTGCGCACCGGGTTCGAAGTCGCAATCGGGCTTCAGGTAGCGATGGAAGTTGTTGCCGCTCGGGCGCCGCTCCAGCAGCTCCACCGCACCGATTTCGACGACGCGGTTGCCCTTACGCCATTCCAGGCCGGTGGTTTCGGTATCGAGAATGATCTGACGCATGAATCCTCTTGCTTACTCGGTTGCGCTGCCACCGCGCTGGGCGATGGCCTGATTGCGGGCGAGCACGTCGACGCGCTCGTTGTCCGGGTCGCCATTGTGGCCTTTCACCCAACGCCAATCGATGCGGTGACGTTGCGTGGCCGCATGCAGCCGCTCCCACAGTTCACGGTTCTTGACCGGGTCGCCGCCGGCCGTCTTCCAGCCGCGGCGCACCCAGCCGGCCATCCACTCGGTAATGCCCTGGCGCACGTATTGCGAGTCGGTATGCAGCACGATCTGGCACGGCTCGGTGAGCGTTTCCAGCGCCATGATCGCCGCCATCAATTCCATGCGGTTGTTGGTGGAGGTGGCTTCGCCGCCGGACAGTTCCTTCTCGCGGCCGTTGTAACGCAACAAGGCCGCCCAACCGCCCGGCCCGGGATTGCCGAGGCAGGAGCCGTCGGTATGCACTTCAATGGATTTCATCAGGTTCTGGTGTTTGGAAAGTGGTCGGTAGTCAGATCGTGGCCACGGGCTGCGGCCAGCGCGAGGGCATCGCGATCGGGGTCGGCCCGATCGACGCTGCGGCACGCTTTTCCACTTCGAGCAGATACACCGCGCGCCAGGGTGCGCCATCGATGTCGGCCGCGCCACGCCCGGTGCGCCAGATCGGTCCCAGATAGCGCTCGGTCTGCACGCATTGCAAGCCCGCACGCTGCGCCAGCAACCGCCAGCGATCCGGCCGCAACGCCACCGGACCACGCCGCGCCCAGCGAAAGCGGTACGGGCTCAGCGGATTGAGCGCGAACAGCCATAGCCGCCCGCCCGGCATCAGCAACCGCTCGCATTCGGCCAGGAAGTCCGCCGCGCCGCCCACCACCGCATGCTGCACCACGATGGCCTGCAGGCTTTCGGTCGGCAACGGAAACGGCATGGCGCAACATGCGTCGCCGACAAAGCGGCCAGCGCTGCGAGACAGCCGCAGCCCGCGTCCCTGCAGGACCTCGCGCGGCGGCAACTCGGTAGTCGGCGTCAGCCACAGCCAGGGCTGCGACGGGCGCGTCTGCAGCGCTGCAAGCGCCAATCGGCGCTCCAGCTGGAGCAGGCTGCGCCCTGCACCTGTTTCAAACCAGGATGAGACGCCAGCTTGACGGGAGAATGGCGTGACAGGCATGGTCCCAATTCTATGCGACTGACCGCCCTGCCCGCATTCGACGACAACTACATCTGGGCGCTGGTCGCCACCGATGGCCGCGCGGTCATCGTCGATCCCGGCCAGGCCGAGCCGGTGTTCGCCGCCGCAGAGCGCGAAGGCTTCCGTCCCAGCGCGGTCCTGTTGACCCACCATCATGCCGACCATATCGGCGGCGTGGCAGCGCTGCAGCAGCGTTGGCCGGACCTTGCGCTGTACGGCCCGGCCGACGAACGCATTCCCGCAGACGCCCACCGCGTGGGCCAGGGCGAGCGCTTGAGCCTGCTTGGCACCCATTTCGATGTGCTGGACGTGCCGGGCCATACCCGCAGCCACATCGCCTTCGTCACCGACCGCCATCTGTTCAGCGGTGATACCCTGTTCAGCCTAGGCTGTGGGCGGATGTTCGAAGGTACCGCTCCTCAGATGTTCGACGCGTTACAGCGCCTGGCCTCCCTGCCCGGCGAAACGCTTGTGTGTTGCGGCCACGAATACACGTTGGCCAACGCGACCTTTGCGCTGCACGTCGATCCCACCAACGCTGCCTTGCAGCGCCGTCAACAGGAAGCCCAGGCCATGCGTCAAGCAGCCCGTCCTACCCTGCCGATTTCGCTCAAGAGTGAACTGGCCACCAATCCTTTCCTACGCACCAGCAGTCCTGAAATCCGTGCCGCAGTAGCATCGCGTGCAGCCGGCGCACTTTCCTCTGAAGTTGACGTTTTCGCCGAACTTCGGCGCTGGAAAGACGAATTTCGCGCATGAGGCGCCTGCTTCTGGCAGTGCTGGCCGCATCGGCGGTCATAGCACCTGCAGCCGCATCGTCCAACGACGCAAGCCGCCTCACCACCGCACAGAGCTCGATCACCCAGACCGTCGCACCCGAGGTGCGCAATGGCAGGGAGATCTTTTCCTCGTTTCTGGACGGCCGCGCCGACCCTGGCTGCGACAGCGCGCATAGCGATACGCGCTGGGAACAACACTTCTCGCGTGCACCGGCCCGTCTGGCCGACGACGCGCAGGACGTGTTGCCGCTGTTCGGCTACGTGGTCGATGAACTGCGCGAAGCAGACATGCCGACCGAATTTGCGCTGATTCCATTCGTCGAAAGCGGTTATCGCCCGGGAGCGCGCAACGGCAGCGGCCCCGCCGGCCTCTGGCAGTTCATCGCCACCACTGCCCGCAACCACCATGTCCCGGTCGGCGCGCAGTACGACGGTCGCCTCTCGGCAGTGGATTCCACCACGGCGGCGGTGCGCTATCTCAAGACGCTGTATGGCATGTTCGGTGGCGATTGGCGCCTGGCCCTGATGGCCTACAACGCCGGCGAGTATCGCGTGCTGCAGGCCATGCGCAGTGCCGGCATGAACGCGCAGAATGCCCGCCCGTCCGAGTTGCCCGGCATGTCCAAGGTCACCTACGAGTATGTGGAAAAGCTGCACGCACTCGCCTGTGTGCTCGACCATGCACAGCAGCAAGGCAATCTGCTGAGCTCGCTCGACCGTCCGGTGCCGGTACTCACCGAACACGCGTTGCCGGCCGGCACCAGCCTCAACGCCTTTGCGGGACAACGTGCCATCGAGCCGCAACTGCTGGCCCGCCTGAATCCGGCGCTGGCCAGCGCGCGCGCCGCACCGCGCGGCGTGCACGTGCTCGCCCCGATCGCACCCGCACAGCCGGGCGCGACAGGCACTGTGGTCGCATCCGCCGAAACGGACAGCCTTGCGGACCACAGCGCTGACGCTCCCACGGTCGTTGCCACCGCAGCGACGAAGGCATCCAGGCCGCAAGCGCGCACCACGCATACGGTGCGCAATGGCGAATCCGCCTGGGCCATCGCGCGTCGCTACGGCGTCACCGTCACCACCCTGCTCACCAGCAATGGCCTGGACAAGCGCGCCGTGCTGAAGCCCGGCATGGTGTTGTCGTTCGACGACGCACGCTGACGCGGCCGGCCTGCCTCCCGCGCCGCTGACGGCTACCGCCCCAGCGATGCCCGCTTGATTCGACATTGCGCACGCGGAAGACCCATGCCGCGCTGCCCGGACGGAGGCCGGATGCGAACCGAGCCTCTGACACTTGCCCGTCGCTTGCATGGCTGCAGCGACGCCTGGCGGATAGAAAACCCGGACGGGATCGAGAGCGGGCATGCTCGCGGTCGACCGCTCCGTCATCGCCGCAAGCCCAGATAGCCGTTGATTGCGCGCCTGCAGTGCCAGTTACCAACCCCACGCAGGTAGTCTTCCGCCACGGCGCCAACTGCGCAAACCGACCCCCGGCACTTCCTGGTCTGGCAGATCAGCACACTGAATCACGCACGTCGTCGCGGCTGCCACCCGCAGCCAGCGCGCACGTCTGGCAGACATGCAGCCAACCGGTAACGCTGCGCAGAACCTGCGCTCGGTTGCAGCCATGCGCCCGCCACCCCGCTCCATGCGCCCCCGGGCTCGCAGTCACGCCGGCAGCCGGATGACGCAGCACCCCGCATGGAAAGCGGGCGGCGGCACGCGGCACCGGCCAAAGAAAAAGCCCGGTCACCCGGGCTCTTTCTCCTCCAGTCCAAGAGCAGCTGTTACAGCTGCGCCTCTTCGATCTGAATCTTGTAGCGCTTGCGCATTTCCTTGACGTAGGCCTGCGCCGCGTTGTTGCCGTCGATCTGGCTCAGCTGCTCGCGCAGCATGGTCTGCTGCTCGGCCGGCATCTGCTTCAGATCGCCCGGAGTCGCCTTGCTGATGACGAAGACCGCAAAGCGCCCGCCATCCAGTTCCACCTTGCCCACCGACGGCTTGCCTTCGCTCGGACGCGGCGCGCTGAAGATTGCGCGGTTTGCCGCCGGCGTCGGAATCGGCGCAGTGCGCGGCAAGCCCGGGATCGGCTGCACCTGCAACTTTTCGCTCGCGGCCAGCGCCTGCAGGGTCTCGCCTTTCTGCACCCGTGCCAGCAAGGCATCGGCAGCCGCCGCGGCCGCCTTTTCGGTGCGGTCCGCATGGACCGCCGCGATCACCTTGTCGCGCACCTTGTCCAGCGGCAAGGCCGCCTCGGCGGTGTGGTTGGTCACGCGCAACACCACGCTGTGGTTCGGCGCGATGGTGATCGGATCACTCACCGTGCCGTCCTGTACCAGTGTCTCGGAAAATGCCGCGCGCAGCACCGCCGGGTTGGCCGCGATACCACTGGCATCGGCGCGCGAGAACGGGCCCAGCGTCTGCACCGGCAGACCGACCTGCTTGGCTGCAGGCTCCAGCGCGGTGGGATTCTTGTAGACCTGATCCACCAGCTTGCCGCTCACATCCGCAAACGCCTTGTCGGCATCGGCCTTGAGCTGCTCGGCGGCGAGCTGGTCGCGCACCTGCTCGAACGACTTGCCCTGGCCGCCCTTGACCTCGCGCAGCTGGATCACGTGGTAGCCGAACTCGCTCTTGATCGGGCCGACCACCTCGCCAGCCTTCATCGCGAACAAGGCATCTTCGAACGGCTTGACCATCGTGCCCTTCTCGACCCATCCCAGGTCGCCACCGGCACCCTTGGAACCGGGGTCCTGCGAATTGGCCTTGGCCAACGCGGCGAAATCGGCACCCGGCTGCTTGGCTTGTGCGGCCAACTTGGCCGCCTTGTCCTCAGCGGCCTTCTGCGCGGCGGGATCGCTACCGGCGCTGATCAGGATGTGCGATGCCAGACGCTGATCCGGCTCCACAAAGCGTGCCTTCTCTTCGTCGTAGCGCTTGCGCAGCGTCGCCTCGTCGGCGGCGGTTGCCGGCGGCAACTTGGCGGCATCGAGCTCGACATACTCGATCGTCACCGTCTCCGGCTGACGGAAATCCTGGGTATGCCCGTCGTACCACTGCTTGATCTGCGCATCGCTGACCGGGGCGGTATCGGCGGCCGGCGGCGGCAGCATCGCCAGTTGCACGTCACGCGTTTCGCCCATGAGCCTGAGCAGGCGCTCGAACTCGGCCTTGGTCGCAAAGCCCGACTCGGCAATCGCCTGCGGAATCACCGACTGCTGCAAGCTGTCGCGCACCAGTGCGTCGAACTGCGCCGGCGTGCGCGGCGGCGTGCCTTGCGCAAGGGCCGCGCGGTACTGGTCGGGGCTGAACTTGCCATCGACCTGGAACGCCTGAATGCCGGCGATGTAATCGCGTACCGTCGCATCGCCGATCACGATGCCGGCATCTTCGGCGCCCAGACGCACGACTTGCTCGTCGACCAGCTGGTCGAGCACCTGCAACTTGTTCTCGCGGGATTCGAACGTGCGCGGATCGAATTTCTCGCCCTGGCGCTGCCGCTCCTGCATGCGCGTCTGCTCGAAGCGTGCGCGGAAATCCTGCGTACTGATTTCATGGTGCTGCCACAGCAGCGACACCGGCCACCAGGACGGTGCCGATTTCCACCATGTCGGTGGTGCCTGTACCTTGGCCACGTTATTGGCGCCAATGCCGCCGAGGTAGCTGTTGTCGATGACGAACAGGAACGGAATCATCAGCAACCCCAGGATGGCGGTAGCGATCCAGCCTGACGTCTTGTCGCGAAGTTTCTGCAGCATTGGCAAATCACGGCCTGTGGGCGAGCCGCGCAGTGTAACGCGCCTGACGCCGGGCACCCAGCCCAACCCCGCACTGCACCGGGTTCGGCATGGCTTTCGATGCGTAATGACCGCCATGGCCGCAAAAAAAAGCCCCCGGCATGACGCCGGGGGCCTTGTATAACTGGCGGAGCGGACGGGACTCGAACCCGCGACCTCCGGCGTGACAGGCCAGCATTCTAACCAGCTGAACTACCGCTCCGCTTTAAACTTGGACTTCTGCTTCTTCACCGCAACCGCATTGCGAATGCGGTGAAGAAGACGAAGCCCCCAATCGCTCAGGGGCTTCGGTATAACTGGCGGAGCGGACGGGACTCGAACCCGCGACCTCCGGCGTGACAGGCCAGCATTCTAACCAGCTGAACTACCGCTCCGCGCTTGAAACAATTGCCTGGTGCTTAATGGTGGGTGCTGAGGGTTTCGAACCCCCGACCCTCTCCGTGTAAGGGAGACGCTCTACCGCTGAGCTAAGCACCCTAGCGAGTCGATTAGTTTACTGCATCCTTCAGGGCTTTGCCAGCCTTGAACGCAGGATTCTTCGAAGCAGCGATCTTGATGCTGTCGCCGGTCTTCGGATTGCGGCCGGTACGCTCAGCGCGCGCGCGGACCTGGAAGGTGCCAAAGCCAACGAGGGTGACGGCATCGCCCTTCTTCAGCGCCTTGGTGATTTCGCTCACAACCGCGTCAACAGCACGGCCGGCCTCAGCCTTGGAGATGTCAGCGGCAGCGGCAACGCCATCGATCAATTCGGTTTTATTCATTCTTGAAACTCCCTTTGCGGCAGATGCCGCGGAATCGACAATCGGCGCTCTTGCCGTTAGCGAAGAACCCGACACAAGTGGTATCGCGTGACGCATCACAATTTGCCGCGCCCACGAGTCGTGCATTTATACCAGCGCCCCCAACCGCACGCAAGCCAAAACCCAATAACGACGCGGGTTTTGGCTTGTTTCGCCTGGGTTTAGACAAGCGGTTTTAGTGCTTGACGCGGGCACCCGGAGTAGTGCGTGACTTGCCGCGAACCGCAACCCGCGAGGCGGTCTTGCGGACCTTTTCCTTGCTCGCCTTCTTCGGTGCCAACGGACGCTCCAATGCAAGGTCCAGCACTTCGTCGATCCACTTGACCGGCACGATCTCCAGGTCACGCGTGACGTTGGCCGGGATGTCGGCAAGATCCTTGCGGTTCTCGTCGGGGATCAGCACGGTGCGGATGCCGCCGCGCAACGCGGCCAGCAACTTTTCCTTCAAGCCACCGATGGCCGACACGCGACCGCGCAAGGTGATCTCGCCGGTCATCGCCACATCGGCGCGGATCGGCACCTTGGTCAACACCGACACCAGCGAGGTCACCATCGCGATACCGGCGCTCGGGCCGTCCTTCGGTGTCGCGCCATCGGGCACGTGCACGTGCACGTCCTGCTTCTGCAGGAAATCCACATCGATGCCCAGGCGCTCGGCGCGCGAACGCACCACCGACAGCGCAGCCGATGCCGATTCCTTCATGACGTTGCCAAGCTGACCGGTCAGGATCAGGTTGCCCTTGCCCGGCACCAGTGTGGACTCGACCTGCAGCAGTTCACCGCCGACCTCGGTCCAGGCCAGGCCGGTCACCAGGCCGATTTCGTTCTCCTCTTCGGCACGGCCGAAATCGAAGCGACGCACACCCAGGTACTTGTCGAGGTTCTTCGCATTGACCGTGACCAGCGCCTTGGGCGCGCCCTTCTTGGCAGGCACCTTCTTGGCAACGAGCTGCGGACCGGCAAGGGCGATTTCCTTGACCACCTTGCGGCAGATCTTGGCCACTTCGCGCTCGAGGTTACGCACACCGGATTCGCGCGTGTAGTAACGCACGATGTCCTGGATCGCATCGCTGCCGATCTCGATCTCTTCCGGCTTCAGGCCGTTGGCCTTGATCTGCTTGGGCACCAGGTAGCGCATGGCAATGTTGAGCTTCTCATCCTCGGTGTAACCGGGGATGCGGATGACTTCCATGCGGTCCAGCAACGGCCCCGGAATATTGAGCGAGTTGGAGGTGGCGACGAACATCACCTCCGACAGGTCCAGGTCCACTTCCAGGTAGTGGTCGTTGAAGGAGTTGTTCTGTTCCGGATCAAGCACCTCCAGCAGCGCCGAGGACGGATCGCCACGGAAATCCATCGACATCTTGTCGATCTCGTCGAGCAGGAACAGCGGGTTCTTGCTGCCGACCTTGTTGAGGTTCTGCACCAGGCGGCCGGGCATCGAACCGACGTAGGTCCGGCGATGGCCACGGATCTCGGCCTCGTCGCGGATACCGCCCAAGCTCATGCGTACGAACTTGCGGTTGGTCGCCTTGGCGATCGACTGGCCCAGCGAGGTCTTGCCCACGCCCGGCGGCCCGACCAGGCACAGGATCGGCCCCTTCATCTGCTTCACGCGCGACTGCACCGCCAGGTACTCGAGAATGCGCTCCTTGACCTTGTCCAGGCCATAGTGGTCGGCATCCAGCGTGTCCTCGGCGACCTTCAGGTCCTTGCGGACCTTGGTGCGCTTCTTCCACGGCACACCCAGCAGCCAGTCCAGATAGTTGCGCACCACGGCCGCTTCCGCGGACATCGGCGACATCTGCTTGAGCTTGTTGAGCTCGGCCTTGGCCTTGGTCTCGACCGGCTTGGGCATGCCCGCCTCGGCGATCTTGCGCGCCAGTTCTTCCAGCTCGCCCGGCGCATCGTCCAGATCGCCCAGCTCCTTCTGGATCGCCTTCATCTGCTCGTTGAGGTAGTACTCGCGCTGGCTCTTTTCCATCTGCGACTTGACGCGGCCGCGAATGCGCTTTTCCAGCTGCTGCACATCGATCTCGCCGTCCACCAGCCCGATCAGCAACTCCAGCCGCTCGCCGATCTCGGTGATTTCCAGCAGGCGCTGCTTGTCGGCCAGGCGCACGCCGATGTGCGCGGCGATGGTGTCGGCCAGACGGCCCGGCTCGTCGATACCGGCCAGGGTCTGCAGCAACTCCGGCGGCAGCTTGCGATTGGTCTTGACGTACTGCTCGAACAGCGACATCAGCGAACGCGCAATGGCCTCCACTTCGCGCGGCTCACGCGCGTCGCTGGCTTCGATTTCGATGCCCTGACCCTGCAGCGCGCCATCCAGCTCGACGACCTTGTCGACAGTGACCCGCGACAGGCCTTCGACCAGCACCTTGATGGTGCCGTCGGGCAGCTTGAGCAACTGCAGCACCTGCGCGAGCGTGCCGACGGTATACAGGTCGCTGGCGGCCGGGTCGTCGGTTTCGGCCGACTTCTGCGCGACCAGCAGGATGCGCTTGTCCGCTTCCATGGCTTTTTCCAGCGCGCGCATCGACTTGTCACGGCCGACGAACAGCGGAATCACCATGTGCGGAAACACCACCACGTCGCGTAGCGGCAACACCGGCAGATCGAGAACTTCTGATTGGGACTGGGCCATGGGGCGCTCCGCAGGAATGGGGGTTTTGGGGCGTAAAAAAAGCCGATGGCCCCGTTATGGGGCCATCGGCGAGGTGTTGCAAGTAGCGTTCGGAAACCCTTTATCCGCGAGCGAGGCCGAGGCCCGGCGAAGCGGCCTCAGGGACTCAATCGCCGGACGCTGCCTTGGCCGGAGCCGGCTGCGCCTGGTAGATCAGGTACGGCTCGGATTTGTGCTCGATCACCGACTCGTCCACCACCACCTTGCTGACATTTTCCTGCGAGGGAAGCTCGTACATCGTGTCCAGCAGCACCGATTCGACGATGGTGCGCAGACCACGCGCGCCGGTCTTGCGCTTGAGCGCCTTCTTGGCGATCGCAGACAGGGCGTCCGGGCGGAACTCCAGTTCCACGCCTTCCATGTCGAACAACTTCTTGAACTGCTTGGTGATGGCGTTCTTCGGCTCGGTCAGGATCTTGATCAGCGCCGGCTCGTCCAGTTCCTCGAGCGTGGCGACCACCGGCAGGCGACCGACGAACTCGGGAATCAGGCCGAACTTGATCAGATCTTCCGGCTCGACCTCGGCCAGGATCTTGCCGACTTCCTGCTTGCGCTCGCTGCTCTTGACCTTGGCACCGAAGCCAATGCCGCCGGCATCGTTGGAACGCTGCTGAATCACCTTGTCCAGTCCGGCGAATGCACCGCCGCAGATGAACAGGATGTTCTTGGTGTCGACCTGCAGGAATTCCTGCTGCGGATGCTTGCGGCCGCCCTGCGGCGGTACCGAGGCCACCGTGCCTTCGATCAGCTTCAACAGCGCCTGCTGCACGCCTTCGCCAGACACGTCGCGGGTAATCGACGGGTTTTCGCTCTTGCGCGAGATCTTGTCGATTTCATCGATGTAGACAATGCCCTGCTGGGCCTTTTCGACATCGTAATCGCACTTCTGCAGCAGCTTCTGGATGATGTTTTCCACGTCCTCGCCGACATAGCCGGCTTCGGTCAGCGTGGTGGCATCGGCGATCGTGAACGGCACATTGAGCAGCCGCGCCAGCGTTTCGGCCAGCAGCGTCTTGCCCGAACCGGTCGGGCCGACCAGCAGGATGTTGGATTTCGCCAGCTCGACGTCATCGTTGCGGCTGCGGCTCTCGATACGCTTGTAGTGGTTGTACACCGCCACGGCGAGCGTGCGCTTGGCGCGCAACTGCCCGATCACGTATTGATCCAGCACCTCGAGGATCTCGCGCGGCTTGGGCAGGCTGGAACGTGCCGACTGCGCCTTCTCTTCGAGTTCCTCGCGGATGATGTCGTTGCACAGCTCCACGCACTCATCGCAGATGAATACGCTGGGACCGGCAATCAGCTTGCGGACTTCATGCTGACTCTTACCGCAGAACGAGCAGTAGAGAATCTTGTTGCTGTCGCCGGAACGACCTTGGCGGTCTTCGCTCATGCTTCTGTTACCCAGTTACCCCACCCGATGCACGGGGGTTCGATTTCGAGAATAGCACAGGGTCGGGAGGACATCCGCCCACCCCGACCCTGCCGGTTTTTCCTGCAATTTCAGCAATCTGGCGATCAAGACGGCTGGATCGACTCTTCCGGACGGCGTTCCAGCACCTGGTCGACCAGGCCATAGGCCTGCGCATCGACCGCGCTCTTGAAGTTGTCGCGCTCGGTGTCGCGCGCAATGGTCTCCAGGGACTGGCCGGTGTGCTTGGCCAGGATCTCGTTCAGGCGCGAACGCAAGGTCAGGATCTCGCGCGCGTGGATGTCGATATCGGTGGCCTGGCCCTGGAAGCCACCCAGCGGCTGGTGGATCATCACGCGCGAATTCGGCAGCGCATAGCGCTTGCCGGCCGCACCCGATGCCAGCAGCAGCGCGCCCATCGAGGCGGCCTGGCCGACGCAGATGGTGCTCACGTCCGGCTTGATGTACTGCATGGTGTCGTAGATCGCCATGCCGGCAGTGACCACGCCACCTGGCGAGTTGATGTAGATGCTGATGTCCTTTTCCGGGTTGTCGGCTTCCAGGAACAGCAACTGGGCCACGATCACGTTGGCCATGTGGTCGTCGATCGGACCGACCAGGAAGATCAGACGCTCCTTCAGCAGACGCGAGTAGATGTCATACGCACGCTCGCCGCGGCTGGTCTGTTCGACCACCATCGGCACCAGGTTCAGGGCTTTGGTCACAATGCTCATCAGTCTTCCTGTAGTGGCAGCGGCGTGCGCCGATGCCCGGGTTTGACATCCGCATCCCAGCCATCGGGATGCGGGTTGGTGTCACGCGGTCGCTTACCTTAGACCCGAATGGCGTCCTGGAACGACAGCGACTGCTCGGTGTGCTGGGCGCGCTCGGCGATCCAGTCGATCACCTGCTCTTCCATGACACGGCTCTGCAGTCCACTCATCAGTTGGGGGTCGTTGCGGTACATCTCAATGACCTGTTCCGGCTCTTCGTAGGTCGAGGCGATCAGACGCAGCGTTTCGCTGACGCGCTTGGATTCCAGGCGCAGCTCGTTGCGACGGGCCACCTCGCCCACCAGCAGACCGACCAGCACGCGCTTGGCCGCCGCATCCATGAACCCCTGATGGGCATCGGCGGGGATCTCTCCCGGGTTGCGGCCGCTGCGACGGACCTGCTCGACCTGCTGTGCCAGCATCGAACGGGCTTCGTTCTCGACCAGTCGCGGCGGCATCTCCACGTGCGCATAGGCGGCGATCAGCTGCTCGCCCACTTCGCGACGCAGGCGGTTCATCAGCGCGCCCTTGAGCTCGCGCTCCAGGTTGGTGCGGATGTCGGCGCGGAACTGCTCGGCATCGCCACTCTTCACGCCGAAGCTCTTGATGAACTCCTTGTCCACCACCGGCAGCACCGGCTCGGAGACCTCGACCGCCTTGACGTGCACCTGCACGGTCTTGCCGGCCAGCTGGGGCACGCGCCACTCGGCCGGGAAGTCGATGGTCAGGGTCTTGTCTTCGCCCTTGGCCAGACCTTCCAGGCCCTTTTCGATCTGGTCGAACATCACGCCCGAGCCCAGCACGCTGCTGCCGCTCTCCACGCCTTCGGCGGGCAGACGCTCGTCGCCGGCCTGCGACCAGGTCTCCAGCGCCACCAGATCACCGACCTGCGCGCCGCGCTCGACCGGGTTCCAGGTGCGGCGCTGCAGGCGCAGGTTCTCGATCATCTGGTCGATGTCGGCATCGGTCACCTCGGCGGTATGACGCACCACCGACAGCTTGGCCACGTCGATGTCGCCGAAATCCGGCACCACTTCGAAGGTGGCGACGAAGTCGAAATCGCTCTCGCCCTGGTCGATGCGCGGATTGCCGGCCAGGCGCAGCGAATGCTCGCGGACTGCCGAGTCGAAGGTCTCACGCAGCAGGCCTTCCATCGCCTCGGCACGCACCTGCTGACCGAAGCGCTGCTCGATGACCTTGGTGGGCACCTTGCCCGGGCGGAAACCCTTGATGCGCGTGGTGCGCGCGAGTTCGCGCAGGCGGCCACCGACATGCGTCTCCAGGCGCTCCTGCGGCAGGGTGAAGGTCAGGCGGCGTTCCAGATTGCCGGTGGATTCGATCGATGCTTGCATGTTGACTCCTGCCACCGACTGCACAAGCGTCGGCACGAGATGGAAGATGCGGGTTGACGGATGGCGAGAAAGCCGCCGAGCCTTGTAGTTTCGCCGATAATGGCGGCCGCTGCCAGCGGAATACGCGTCACCGCAACGCGCAAGGCAGAGGCGCCAGGCCTATGGCTGAAAGCGGCCGGACGACGCACGGCCGCACTGCATGGTGCGAAAGGGGGGACTCGAACCCCCACGCCTTGCGGCGTCAGAACCTAAATCTGGTGCGTCTACCAATTCCGCCACTTTCGCGATGCTGCAGTTGCCCGGCCATTGTTGCAGGGATGCCGGCAAAGAAAAAGCATCGCGGGCGTAATGATGCCGCCCATTGGCCGCGAATGGATGCCGTGTGCCGGTGCGGGCAAACTGACCCCAGCCGACGCCCTACCTGGCGCGCCGACGGTAAACGCATTCATCATGCGAGGCATCACTTGCGCGCGCCCTGGTTTGCTCCGCTAGCGCTGGGTAAAGCTGAGATTAGCTAAAATTCCGTTAACACCTGAGAGGCAGTCATCGCGATGAGAGATCGGTATCGGCAAATCGTGGCGCTGTCCCGCGATTGCATCAAGGAGATCGACCTCGACGGGCGGATTACCGCGATCAACGTCAATGGCCTGACCGAATTGGGTGCCAGCCACCAGGATCAGCTGATCGCGCGGCCATGGCGCGAGCTGTGGCCACCGGAGGCGGCCGAGCTGGTGGACGCGGCGATCGCCGGCTCCCGCGCCGGTTCGATCCAGGAATTCGAAGCTGCCAGCGTGAACTTCGCCGGCGTGCGCCAGATCTGGCAGGTCGTCACCAGCCCGCTGTTCGATGCGCTTGGCAAGGTCGAAGCGATCCTGGCCGTGAGCAAGAACATCTCCGACCGCCGAGCGCTGGAGATCGCCTTCCGCACGCTGGATTCGACCCTGGCGGCAGAGCGCGCGTTCTCCAACGGCGCGCTGCGGCTGGCGCGCGCGCGCGAACATTCGCTGTCGACCGAGCTGCACAGCCTGCGCGACCTGCAAGAGCGCATCGAAGGCGATCTGGACATCGCGCGCGCCGCGCAAGGCGCTGCCGAAAAGATTTCCGAGCAGGCGCAAAAAGGCGAAGCGGTGGGACAGCTGCTGGCCGGCGTCGTGCACGATTTGAACAACGTCCTGCAGGCGGCCACCTCGGCCATCGACCTGGTGGTACAGCGCGCCAGGATCGACGCGCACGACGCCAAGCTGTTGGGCGTGGCCGATGCGGCGCTTCAACATGGCTCGGTCATGGCCCAGCGTCTGGTCGGCTTTTCCCGGCAGTACCCGTATAGCCCGGAATCGGTGGATCTGGCCGCCCTGACCGAACAGCTCGGCCCCCTGCTCGAACAGGTGATCGGCGCAGACCTGCAACTGCAGCTGCGCACCGCCGAAGGCGGATGCTGCGCCATGGTCGATCGCCACACGGTGGAACGCGCCATCTTGAACCTGGTGATCAACTCCCGCGATGCCTGCCGACGGGGCGACGTCATCCGCGTGGAGACCGGCGACACCGTGGTCGCCGAGGAACAGGCCAACCTGGCCAGGCCGGCCGGGCACTACGTCACCATTGCCGTGGCCGACAACGGGCATGGCATGGATGCACACGTGCAGGCGCATTTGTTCGAAGCGTATTTCACCACCAAGGATTCCGACAAAGGCGCGGGCCTGGGGCTGGCGCAGGTGTACAGCGCGGTCTGCCAGGCGGGCGGCTTTGTCGAAGTGACCTCGGCGCCCGGCCAGGGCGCGTGTTTTACGCTGGCATTTCCGCGCATGCAGCAAAGCCAGCCGCCCGCGCCCGCTGCATTGCCGTAAGGCGACCACGGCTGCCGTTGCCCGCAGCTGCCTTGCGCATCGCAGCGCATCACCAGCAGGCGTATCGAAAGCGCCGTCCGACGCAACAGGGAACGTCTTCCTGCGCATCCTGGGGAGCGCTGGCGGCCTATCCCCCGGCCCGGGGAGAGCCTGTCAGGCGCGACCACATCAGCCAGACGATCGCGGCGCAGGCACTGCCTGCCGCCAGCCCACACTGCAGCAGCGTCAGCATCACCGCGCGATCGGACAGCCACGACCAGCCGCCGATGATCGCCAGCAGCAGCACCATCACCCCGGCCGAGAGCAGACCGCTCGAGGCACCGATGCCGATGTGGACCACGGGGTTGGGCCGGCGCCCGCGGTACAGCCAGGCGCATGTGCGCGCGCATAGCCATCCCGCGGCAGCACAGGCAATCACCGGCAGCACCAGCGCATACGACCAGGCGACGATCGTCAACACGGTCTGCAGATCGAGCCGGCTCCACCGCACCAGGCCCAGCAGCCCACCCAGCGGGGGACCGACGATCGCGAAGACGCCGATCTGGCCCAGGATGGAATGCCGCATTACTCCAGACACATCAGTCCTCATTCGCGTGCGTTCATCCGGGCGGGGACGGCCGTCGGTGGCGATTGCGCACCTGACGCAGGCAATCCATCGCACCGGGCCGGGAGGGTCACTGCGGTTGCGCGGCCACCGACTGAGACGGCGACAACGCTGCAGCCAATCCCTGCACCATCGCTTTTCGCAGCACAAAAAGAAAAGCACCTAGGCTGCTGCCTAAGTGCTTTTGTTTGGTGGGCCGTCAAGGATTCGAACCTTGGACCTATTGATTAAGAGTCAACTGCTCTACCAACTGAGCTAACGGCCCTGAAACTGGTCGCACATTGTATGCGCGTTTTTGCCTCGTTGCAACACCCGCGATGCATCGGGTCCAACTTTTCCTGCAATCAGTGGGGTGGCTGAGGGGACTCGAACCCCCGACATCTGGAATCACAATCCAGTACTCTAACCAGCTGAGCTACAGCCACCACTGAAACCTACTTCCTACCGCACCGCCGATGGCGCGCCCGACAGGACTCGAACCTGTAACCGCCGGCTTAGAAGGCCGGTGCTCTATCCGGTTGAGCTACGGGCGCCCGGACCGAACTTCGCATTCCCACGCCGTCAAGAGCTCGGAATGGTCGGGGTAGAGGGATTCGAACCCCCGACATCCTGCTCCCAAAGCAGGCGCGCTACCAGACTGCGCTATACCCCGGCGGGACCTTTCAATCCCGAAGGCTGGAAAGGTCGGCTATTTTGGGAATGATTGGCCTTGCTGTCAATCACTCTGTGTAAATTGGACGATCCGGTATCCTCACACTCATTGCTCGCCAAGTCGGCAGGCACCTACATTCATGGAGAATACGCATGCGTAGCGGCAATCCCGCCCTTCGGGAATCCACCTTCCTCGACCTGGGCTCCGGCGCGGTGGTCACGCGCGACGGTCAGGCGATGACCCTCAACGGCACCGTCAACAAGACCGGCCTGCTATTGCTGATGGCGGTACTCACTGCCGCCTTTGCCTGGTCGCAATCGATCGGCGCCGATGGCATGCCGCTACCGGCAGCACGCCTGTACATGATCGCCGGCGCGATCGGCGGACTGGTATTCGCACTGGCGACCAGCTTCAAGCCGACCTGGGCCCCGGTCACCGCGCCGCTGTATGCGCTGGTGGAAGGCTTCTTCCTGGGTTCGATCTCGGCGGTGTACGAGGCGCGTTTCAACGGCATCGTGTTCCAGGCGGTGTTGCTGACCTTCGGCACCATGTTCGCGCTGCTGTTCGCCTACCGCAGCGGCATGATCAAGGCCACCGAGAACTTCAAGCTGGGCGTGGTGGCGGCCACCGGCGGCATTGCACTGGTGTATCTGGCGACCATCGTGCTGGGCTTTTTCGGCGTGCGCATTCCCTTCATCCACGACTCTGGCCTGATCGGGATCGGCTTCAGCCTGTTCGTGGTCGTGGTGGCCGCGCTGAACCTGGTGCTGGACTTCGACTTCATCGAAAGCGGCGTCGAACACGGCGCGCCAAAGCACATGGAGTGGTACGGCGCGTTCGGCCTGATGGTCACGCTGGTGTGGCTGTACATCGAGTTCCTGCGCTTGCTGTCGAAGCTGCAGTCGCGTAACTGATTGGAGAATCGGGAATCGGGAGTGGCGAATCGCAACAGCGCCCCCTTCGCCTGATGGCGTGACACTGGCTTCAAGCAACCCGCTTCCAGCAAAAAAGAAAGGGCGCCGTCGGCGCCCTTTCTCTTGTGCGACCTACCGGCGCGCTCAGAGGCGGCTGGCGATGGCCTTGGCGAAGCCCATGGTGTTGCCGGTGCCGCCCAGGTCGGGGGTCAGCGCATCCTTGGCTTCCAGGGTGGCCACGATCGCTTCGCGCAGGCGCTCGGCGTTCTGCGGCTGACCGATGTGGTCCAGCATCTGCGCGGCACCCAGCAGCAATGCGCACGGGTTGGCCTTGCCCTGCCCTGCGATGTCCGGCGCCGAGCCGTGCACGGCTTCGAAGATCGCCGCGTCCACACCGATGTTGGCGCCCGGGGCCAGGCCCAGGCCGCCGACCAGGCCGGCACACAGGTCGGAGATGATGTCGCCAAACAGGTTGGTGGTCACGATGATGTCGAACTGTTCCGGACGCATCACCAGCTGCATGCAGGTGTTGTCGACGATCATTTCCTGGAACTCGATTTCCGGGTACTGCGCGGCCACGTCGCGTGCCACCTTCAGGAATAGGCCCGAGGTCGACTTGATGATGTTGGCCTTGTGCACCGCGGTGACCTTCTTGCGGCCGGTGGCGCGCGCCAGGTCGAAGGCGTAGCGCACGATGCGCTCGGAGCCCTTGCGGGTGACGCGGGCGCCGGAGAACGCGGTCTCGCCATCCTCGGACACGGTCTGGCCTTCGCTCAGGTAGGCGCCTTCGGTATTCTCGCGCACCGTGATCAGGTCCACGCCATCGGCGAAACGCGACTTGGTGTTGGGGAACGACTTGGCCGGACGCACGTTGGCATACAGGTCGAACTTGCGACGCATGGCCACGTTGATCGAGCTGAAGCCTTCGCCGACCGGCGTGGTCAGCGGGCTCTTCAGGGCCACCTTGTTCTTGGTGATCGAGGCCAGGGTGGACTCGGGCAGCAGATCGCCGTGCTTTTCCAGCGCGACCAGGCCAGCGTCGGCGTACTCGTAGGTCAGGCCAGCCTGCAGCGCGTCGAGCACGAACAGCGTGGCATCCATGATCTCCGGGCCAATACCGTCGCCGCGGATGACCGTGATTGTCTGCGTCATAACGTTGGGTTTCCGAACTTGAAGGGGGGAGCGCCAGCCGCAATACCCGGCAGAGCGGCGCAAGGAGGTTTCACAGGCAATTATGCCCGATGCCGGTGAAGGCGCCCAAACCGACCTTGGTCTAAGAGCGGCCCGGATGACTGCTGCAGAAACCCGGTGCAGTCAGTGGCATCAGACAACCGCAGTGCGCGCCCGCAGCCTCCAGGCGCACCAGGACCCAGCGTGTGGAGGCGCTCTGGACGCACTGCCCTAGCCTACGGCCGGCACCGGACAACCAGAGCGCACAAAGTCAGTGCCGCCGACTAGGGCAGCAGGCGCGCGCCCGCTTTTACGAATCCCGAATCACCACTCCCGACTCCCGCTCGACACATCAATCGTGCGCGTGCTGCGCCGGTGCCTGGGCGCCGCCCTCGAGCTGGTCGAGGAAATCCACCGCGCGACGCAGATGCGGGATGACGATGGAGCCGCCAACCACCAGGCCGACCGAGAAGGTCTCGAAGAACTCTTCGCGGGTCACGCCGGCTTCCTTGCACTGGGCGACGTGGTAGCTGATGCAGTCGTCGCAGCGCAGCACCATCGAGGCGACCAGACCGAGCAGCTCCTTGGTCTTCACGTTCAATGCGCCGGCCTGGTAGGTCTGGGTGTCCAGCGCAAAGAACCGGCGCACCACCTGGTTGGGCTCGGCCAGGATGCGCTGGTTCATGCGCTGGCGAAATTCGGTGAACTCGCGCAGACGGTCGTCGCTGCTGCCGTCATGCTCACTCATGCCTGGCCGCCTGCAGTGCCGGCCAGCAACGGTTCGAGCTTGCCGGCCCGGTGCATGGCCATCATGTCGTCGTAGCCGCCCACATGGACGTCGCCGACGAAGATCTGCGGCACGCTGGTGCGCTTGGCCAGCGCGACCATCTTGTTGCGCTCGGCCGGGTCCAGGTCGATGCGCACCTCGGTCCAGGTCCGGCCCTTGCTCTTGAGGAAGTTCTTGGCCGCCACGCAGTACGGGCAGATCGCAGAGGAATACAGGGTGATCTGCGGGCCGGCGGCCGCATCCTGCACATTGGGGTCTTGGCTCACGGGAAACTCCGCGGTTGGTCTGAGGTCTGACAATGGTACCGGGCGACTGGAATTTCCATGTCGTCACCGCAACACTGTGGATTAACCGATGATTCACGCCATCGCGCCGTGCTGCCCGCATGCTCCGCGCATTACCTGGGAGTTCCACTTGCGCCTGCTACCGCTCGCCACTGCCCTCACGCTGGCCGTTGCCATGGGCGTGGCACCCGCGCAGGAAAACCGCCTGCCCGACATCGGCTCGTCCGCCGGCGAGCTGCTGACCCCGGCGCGCCAGGCCGAGTACGGCAAGATGATGCTGGCCGAGCTGCGCAACTACGACTACGTGCTGGACGACCCGCTGATCACCGACTGGCTGCAGACCATGGGGACCCGGCTCGGCGCCAACAGCGACCAGCCGCAGCAGCCGTTTACGTTCTTCATGCTGCGCGACCGCCAGATCAACGCCTTCGCCACGCTGGGCGGCTATATCGCGGTCAATGCGGGGCTGGTGTTGACCGCCGAGCGCGAGGACGAAGTGGCCGCGGTGCTGTCGCACGAAATCGCCCACGTCACCCAGCAGCACGTGCTGCGTGGGGTGGAGCGGGCCCAGCGCGACCAGATCCCGATCCTGCTGGGCATGCTGGCAGCGGTGGTCGCCGCGCAACAGGCCGGCGGCAATTCCAAGGGCGATGCCACCATGGCCGGCATCACCAGCGCGATGGGCCTGATGCAGCAACGCCAGATCGACTACACCCGCTCCAACGAATCGGAGGCCGACCGGCTGGGTATCCGCACGCTGGTGCGCAGCGGCTACGACGTGGATGCAATGGCCGGCTTCTTCGAACGCATGTCGGTGGCAATGCGCGCCAACGAGGGCGGCTACAGCGCGCCCGACTTCCTGCAGACCCACCCGGTCACGGTCACGCGCATCAGCGAGGCCAAGGCGCGCGCCGAACAGATGAAGAAGAACACCGTGGTGCTGACCACCTCGGTACCGGGCGGAACGCGCCAGGAACGGGTGGACCCGGCCGACCCGTCGCTGTCCGAACCGCTGAGCCGCAACGGCAACGCAATCCTTCCCTATGCGCTGCGGCTGCCGGTGGATGCACTGAGCCGCGGCGACGACCAGCAGAACTTCGACTGGGCCAAGGAGCGCCTGCGCGTGCTCAGCGCGACCACGCCGGATGCGGCCATCCGCGAATACGAGACCCTGCGTCGCAGCAACAAGCACGGCCTGACCGATGCCCAGCGCTACGGCCTGGCGCTGGCGCGCCTGCGCAATAGCGGCGGCCGGCCAAGCGAGCCAGTGGCGGAACTGACCAGCCTGCTGGAGGCGCATCCGGATAATTTATGGCTGACGCTGGGCCTGAGCGAGGCGCAGGCGCGGGTGGGCCAGCGCGAGGTGGCCAATGCCCGCTTCGACGCGCTGCTCAAGCAACTGCCGAACAACCGCGCGGTGGCGCTGACCTACGCCGGCGCGCTCAACGAGCAGGCCAGCAAGGAGTCCGGCCAGCGCGCGCGTCAGGTGCTGGAGCCGCTGCTGCATCGCAGTAGCGAGGATGCCTTGTTGCAACAGACCTACGCACGCGCCTGCGAGCTGTCCGGCGACCATCTGCGCGCCAGCGAGGCCTATGCCGAATCTGCGTATCTGAACGGACGCCCGGAACAGGCGCTGATCCAGCTGGAAGCGCTGAAGAAGAAAGATCTCGACTATGTGACACGGGCTCGGGTGGATGCGCGCATCGCGGCGATCACCCCGAGCGTGCTGGAACTGCGCCGACAAGGGATTCGCGACCCGGATCTGTCGACCCGCTAGCGCTTGTGACGGTTGGCGCAATGGTCCATCCCGGCGTGTGCCTAGGCGTCCCGCACTGCGCCGGCCCCCGGTGCAGGCCGCTGTTGCCGAGGGCATGGTCACCGCGCATGTCACATTAGAGTCACAAAACCGTAGTCTACTGGCGATCACCAAAGCCAGACGGTAAGCCCCGCGTGCAAAAACGCATTCTGATCGTCGATGACGAACCCGCGATTCGCGACATGGTGGCGTTCGCGCTGCGCAAAGGCGAGTTTGAACCCATCCATGCCGGCGATGCCCGCGAGGCGCAGACCGCCATTGCCGACCGTGTGCCGGACCTGATCCTGCTGGACTGGATGCTGCCGGGCACCAGCGGGCTGGATCTGGCGCGGCGCTGGCGCAAGGAACAGCTGACCCGCGAGATTCCGATCATCATGCTGACCGCGCGCGGCGAAGAGAACGACCGCGTCGGCGGCTTGGAAGCCGGGGTCGACGATTACGTGGTCAAGCCGTTCTCGGCGCGCGAGTTGCTGGCGCGCATCCGTGCGGTGATGCGGCGCACCCGCGAGGACGACGAAGACGGCAGCGTGTCGGTGGGCCGCCTGCGCATCGACGGCGCCGCGCACCGGGTGTTTGCCGGCGACGCGCCGGTGCCGATCGGCCCGACCGAATACCGCCTGCTGCACTTTTTCATGACACATCCCGAGCGCGTGTACACGCGCACCCAGCTGCTGGATCATGTCTGGGGCGGCAGCGTGTACGTGGAAGAGCGCACCATCGACGTGCATATCCGCCGCCTGCGCAAGACGCTGGAACCGTTCGGCCTGGAAAACATGGTGCAGACCGTGCGTGGCTCGGGCTACCGTTTCTCTTCGGCAACCTAGTGGTTGCCGCACAGCCGGCCGGCCACGCAGGCCGGCCGGCTCGCACGCCCATCTGACGCCCGGTGGTAACGCCTTCCATGCCTCGACATATCCGTTCCGCCTGGCTCAAGACGCTCGGCACCCTCGCGCTGTTGCTGGGCGCTGCCGTGCTGGTCGGCGTGCTGATCGAGCATGTGTGGATGGCGCTGACGCTGACCGCCCTGGGCGTGCTGGCCTGGCATTACTGGCGGCTGCGCCAGGTGCTGCGTCGCCTGACCGCCCGGCAGCGCGCCGAACCCGCCGCAGGGATCGGGGCCTGGAACGAACTGGACCGCCTGCTCTATCGCAGCCAGGCCGAGATGCGCGGGCGCAAGCGTCGCCTGATCGAAATGCTGCGAACTTATCGCGCCGCCGCACAGGCGCTGCCGGATGCGGTGGTGGTGGTGGATCGCAACAGCCAGCGCGTGCAGTGGTTCAACCGGGCCGCAGGCGGACTGCTCGGCCTGCATCATCCGGGCGACATGGGCGTGTCGGTGGTGGAGCGGCTGCAGCCGTTGCCGCTGGCGCACTGGCTGGCGGCCGGCCGCAATGCCGAACCCATGCTCGACGCCGCCTCGCCGGTGGATCCGGACCTGCGCCTGAACCTGCGCCTGATTCCCTACTCCGACGATTACTGGCTGCTGGTGGCGCGCGATGTCAGCAAGCTGCTGCGGCTGGAGCAGGTACGCCGCGACTTCGTGGCCAACGTCTCGCACGAACTGCGTACGCCATTGACGGTGGTGCATGGCTACCTGGACATGCTCGACCCGGAAGACTTTCCCGATGCCGGCCCGATGCTGGCCGAGATGCGCAAGCAGTCGCAGCGCATGGCGCAGCTGGTCGAGGACCTGCTGACGCTGTCGCGGCTGGAATCGCAGGAAGAACTCGGCGAGGAGCACGTGGCGATGGCGCCGATGCTGTCGACCCTGCGTCGCGAGGCCGAAGCGCACAGCCAGGGTCGCCACACGGTGCATGTGCTGGACGAGGCCGGCGTGGACCTGCTCGGCTCCAACAAGGAACTGCATAGCGCCTTCTCCAACCTGGTCACCAATGCGGTGCGCTACACGCCCGGCGGTGGCACGGTGACGATCCGCTTCGTGCGCGAGGGCGATGGCGCAGCCCTGGCGGTACGCGACACCGGCTACGGCATTCCCGCCTCGCACCTGCCACGCATCACCGAGCGCTTCTATCGCGTGTCCAGCAGCCGCTCGCGCGAGAGTGGCGGCACCGGGCTGGGGCTGTCGATCGTCAAGCACATCCTGGGACTGCACCAGGCGCGCCTGGAAATCGAAAGCGAAGTCGGACGCGGCAGCGAATTCTCATGTCATTTTGTCGCTGCGCGCGTCGTACAGCGCGATCAGTCCCTGCCACTGTCACGTTCGGCGTGATATGTAGGGGGTGCGCGCCGCAACGCGGTGCGATGCCCGCGCGCCGGACGCGCTGCATTGCCTGCGCTGCGACCGGCGCGCTGTCACGCCGCACACCATCTCCGTCTTGATGACCGATTCCATGGGCCACGCCAAACACTTGCACGACATCACCCCTTCCGAAGACGTCGCCACCGATCCGCTGCGCGATCCGTCGCTGTACATCAACCGGGAACTGTCGCAGCTGGACTTCAACTTCCGGGTCCTGGCACAGGCGATGGACGACCAGGTGCCGTTGCTGGAACGGCTGCGCTTCCTGTGCATTTCCTGCACCAATCTGGATGAGTTCTTCGAAATCCGCGCGGCCACCGTGCGGCATGCGCAGGAATTCGGCCTGCCGCCGGCACCGGACGGGTTAAGCCCGACGGCCATCCTCAACGCGGTGCACGACCGCGCGGCCAAATTGGTCGAGCAGCAGTACCACGTGTGGAACGAGGTGCTGCGCCCGGCGATGGAGACGGCAGGCGTGGCGGTACTTGGGCGCTCGACCTGGAATTCGCGTCAGAAACGCTGGCTACGGGCCTATTTCCGCAACGAGATCATGCCGGTGCTGTCGCCGCTGGGCCTGGACCCGGCGCATCCGTTTCCCAAGATCCTCAACAAGACCTTGAACATCGTGGTGGTGCTGGAGGGCCAGGACGCATTCGGGCGCGCCGGTCATCTGGCCATCGTGCGTGCGCCGCGGTCGTTGCCGCGCATCATCCAGCTGCCGGCGAGCCTGTCGCCGGAGGGCGCGCAGAGCTTCGTGTTCCTGTCCTCGGTGCTGTCCGAGTTCGTCGACGAGCTGTTCCCGGGCATGCAGGTCAAGGGCTCGTATCAGTTCCGCGTCACCCGCAACTCCGAACTGGTGGTGGACGAGGAAGAAGTCGAGAACCTGGCGCTGGCCTTGCGCGACGAACTGGTCACGCGCGGCTACCGCCCGGCGGTGCGCCTGGAGATCGCGCACGACTGCCCGGCACCGATCATGCGCACCTTGCTGCAGAACTTCGGCCTGAACGAAAACGCGGTGTATCGCATTGTCGGGCCGGTCAATCTGAGCCGCGTCATCCAGGTCTACGACCTGGTGCAGCGCCCCGAACTGAAATATCCGTTGTTCAATCCGCGCACCTTGCGCGACACCGACGGCATCTTCCAGATCGTCAGCAAGGGCGATGTGCTGTTGCACCACCCCTTCGATGCGTTCACCGCGGTACTGGACGTGATCCGTCAGGCCGCGGTCGACCCGAACGTGCTGGCGATCAAGCAGACGCTGTACCGCACCGGCAAGGACTCGTTGATCGTCGATGCGCTGATCCTGGCCGCGCGCAACGGCAAGGACGTCACGGTGGTGGTGGAGCTGCGCGCGCGCTTCGACGAAGAGGCCAACCTGGGCCTGGCCGACAAGCTGCAGGAAGCCGGCGTGCAGGTGGTGTACGGCGTGGTCGGCTTCAAGACGCACGCCAAGATGCTGCTGATCGTGCGCCGCGAGGGACGCAAGCTCAAACGCTATGTGCACCTGGGCACCGGCAACTACCACAGCGGCACCGCACGCCTGTACACCGACATCAGCCTGATCACGGCGGATGTGGAAATCGGCAACGATGTGCACATGCTGTTCCAGCAATTGTCCGGGCTCGCGCCGCGCATGAAACTGGAGCAATTGCTGCAGTCGCCCTTTACCCTGCATGCCGGCGTGTTGAAGCGGATCGAGCGCGAAACGCGGCTGGCCCGTAACGGCCGCCCGGGCCGCATCATCGCCAAGATGAATGCCCTCAACGAGCCGCAGGTGGTGCGCGCGCTGTATACCGCCTCGCAGGCCGGTGTGCAGATCGACCTGATCGTGCGCGGCGCGTGCACGCTGCGGCCGGGCGTGCCCGGCGTCTCCGACAATATCCGCGTGCGCTCGATCGTGGGGCGCTTCCTGGAACATAGCCGCGTGTACTGGTTCGGCAACGATGGCGCGGCAGAGCTGTACTGCGCCAGCGCCGACTGGCTGGAACGCAACCTGCTGCGCCGCGTGGAGACCTGCTTCCCGATCCTGGATCCGGATCTGGCCAAGCGCGTCTACCGCGAAGTGCTGCAGAACTACCTGGACGACAACGTCAATGCCTGGGAACTGGATGCCGAAGGCGTCTATCACAAGCGCGTCCCCGGCCCTGGCGAGCCGGCACATTCGGCGCAGATGACCTTGCTCGAGCGGATCTGACGGGGCGCGGGCGCGGCCCCTCACGGGGCCAACGGCCCATCGGCTACCATGCGCCCATGCCAATGCCCTCCCCCACGATCCCGCCCCTGCGCGATGGCGATTTCCTTGCCGCCATCGACTTAGGGTCCAACAGCTTCCACATGGTCATTGCGCGCTACCTGATGGGTCAGCTGCGTGTGGTCGATCGCCTGCGCGAAACCGTGCGCATGGCCGACGGCCTGGATGGCAAAGGTGGCATCTCCAACGAAGCGCGCCAGCGCGCGCTCGAATGTCTGGCGCGTTTCGGCCAGCGCATCCGCGAAGTACCATCGTTGCGCGTGCGCGCGCTGGCCACCAACACGGTGCGCCAGCTGCGCTCGCCGCAGGCGTTTCTGATGCCGGCCGAAACCGCGCTCGGGCATGCGATCGAAGTGGTCAGCGGACGCGAGGAAGCGCGCCTGATCTATCTCGGCGTTGCGCATGCGCAACCGCCCAAGCCCGATCAACGCCGGCTGGTGATCGATATCGGCGGCGGCTCGACCGAGTTCATCATCGGCCGCGGGTTCCAGACCCTGGAACGCGAGTCCCTGCAGGCCGGCTGCATCGCCAGCACGCGGCGCTTCTTTCCCGGCGGCAAGCTGTCGAAGAAGAAATGGAAGGATGCGCTGACCGAGATCGGCGCCGAGTTCCAGCAGTTCGCCAATCAGTACAAGGCGCTGGGCTGGCACGAGGCGATCGGCTCGTCGGGCACGCACAAGGCCATCGGCGAGATCTGTGCGGCGATGAAGCTCACCAAGGGCGCGATCACTGCCGAGGCGCTGCCGGCGCTGCGCGACGAACTGCTCAAGGCCAAGCGCATCGAGGACATCCAGTTGCCCGGCCTGGCTGCCGAACGCCGGCCGATCATCGCCGGCGGCATTCTGGTGCTGGAAGCGGCGTTCCAGGCCCTGGGGCTGGAAAAGCTGATGGTCAGCAAGGCCGCGATGCGCGAAGGCATCCTCTACGACATGCTCGGCCGCGGCGGCGAAAACGACCCGCGCGACAGCTCGGTGGCCTCGCTGGTGCAGCGTTACGGCATCGACGAAGTGCAGGCGCAGCGCGTGGAGGCCACGGCCTGCCGCCTGTTCGACCAGGTCTGCGAATCCTGGCAGCTGGATGGCGACGACGCGCAGGTGTTGCGCCGCGCCGCCCGCCTGCACGAGCTGGGGCTGATCATCGCGCACAGCCAGTATCACGTGCACGGCAGCTACATCCTGGAGCACTCGGATATCGCCGGTTTCTCGCGGCAGGAGCAGCAGGTACTGGCATCGCTGGTGCGCACGCATCGGCGCAATGTGCCCAAGACCGCGTTCGATGCGCTGCCGGATCGGTTGCTGCTGCCAACCCGACGCAAGGCCGCACTGCTGCGGCTGGCGGTGCTGCTGCATCGCGCGCACGAATCCGACCCGATTCCGACCCTGGAACTCACCGCCGATGACACCCGCCTGTCATTGATCCTGTCGCAAAGCTGGATCGACTCGCGCCCGCTGCTGCGCGCCGATCTGATCGGCGAAGTCGAAAGCATGGCCGGGCTGGGGATTGCGTTCAAACCGTTTGTGACCTGAGGCCTGCGGCCTCAGGCGGGAATCGGGAATGGGGATTCGGGAATAGTCGACCACGGAGCTCTGAGAAGTTCTGACTGGTGGCGATTGCGCTAAACGAGTGCAGCACGCTGCCTTTGCGATTCCCCATTCCCCATTCCCCATTCCCGGCTCCACTGTCACCACCGCGACTTGTGGGCGCAACATCCATGCCATCGCCCTCCCGGAAGCTAGCGAAAACCGGAGAACGGGCATGCGCTACGCGATCGTTACCGAAACCTATCCCCCTGAAGTCAACGGTGTTGCGCTGACCGTGCACGGGCTGGAGAACGGCCTGCGCGCACGCGGACACCAGGTGGACGTGGTGCGTCCACGGCAGAGCGGCGATACGGATGCGGCCACGGCCCTGCTGGTGCGCGGTGCATCGCTGCCGCGCTATCCGGGACTGAAATTCGGGCTACCGGCAACACAACGCCTAGTGCGTCATTGGCAGATCACGCAACCGGATGCGGTCTATGTGGCCACGGAAGGCCCCTTGGGCTGGTCGGCGATGCGTGCGGCACGCCGACTGGGCATCCCGGTCGCCACCGGCTTCCACACGCGTTTCGACGAGTACCTGCCCGACTACGGTGCCGCCTGGCTGCAGGGCACCGCGTTGCGCTGGATGCGCCGCTTCCATAATCAGGCCGAGGCCACGCTGGTGCCCACGCGCGAGCTGCAGCAGTTCCTGCGCGACGGCGGCTTCGAGCGGGTGCAACTGCTGGCGCGCGCGGTGGACAGCCAGCAGTTCGATCCGGCCCGGCGCGATCCGGCCCTGCGTGCCGAATGGGGCATCGAAGGCGAAGGCTTCGCCGCGATCTACGTCGGACGCATCGCCAATGAAAAGAATCTGCCGTTGGCGATCCGCGCCTTCCGCAAGTTGCAGCAGATCCGCCCGAAGGCGCGCTTCGTCTGGGTCGGCGATGGCCCGGCACGCGAAAAGATCGCGCATGAAAATCCGGACTTCATCTTCTGCGGCGTCCAGCGCGGCGCGGCGTTGGCACGCCACTTCGCCAGCGGCGATCTGTTCCTGTTCCCCAGCCGCAGCGAGACCTTCGGCAACGTGACCCTGGAGGCAATGGCCAGCGGTGTGGCCACGGTCGCCTTCGACTACGGCGCCGCGCGCGAGTATCTGCGCAACGGCCACAGCGGTGCAGCTGTGGAGAACGACGAGGCGTTCATCCAGGCCGCCGTCGCACTCACCGAGGACGATGCGCTGCGCCGGCGCCTGGGGGCTGCGGCCGCACAGGCGATGAAGAAACTGCATCCGGACACGGTGGTGTCCGACTTCGAGGCCTTGCTGATGGGCATCACCGCGACACGGGGGCGTTATGTCGGCAACGCGGCTTGAGCTCCTGCGCGGTCACGAAGCGCGCTGGTGCCGGCGCGCCAATCACTGGTGCCGGCGCCACCCGGTGCGGCGTGCATTCGCCACCATCAGCCGGCTCGGCGATGGCGTGTTCTGGTACAGCCTGATGGGCTTGCTGGTGCTGGCCGACGGCATGGACGGCGTGCGTGCCTCTGCGCACATGGCAGCCACCGGCGTGCTCGCGCTGAGCTTGTACAAGTCGCTCAAACGCTGGACGCGTCGGCCGCGCCCGTATGCGGCCGACGTGCGCATCCGCGCCTGGGTGGCACCGCTGGACGAGTTCAGCTTTCCGTCCGGCCACACCTTGCACGCGGTGTCCTTCAGCATCGTGGCGGTGGCCTACTACCCGTGGCTGGCACCGGTGCTGGTGCCGTTTTCGGCCGGCGTGGCGCTGTCGCGCGTGGTGCTGGGCCTGCACTATCCCAGCGATGTGCTGGCTGCCACGGCGATCGGCGTGGTGCTGGCCAGTCTGTCGCTGTGGGGAGTGCCGGTGCTGCTCGGCTAAAGCGTGAGATCTGCCATCGCCGCGCTTGCCTGACCAAGCCGATGCCCCTCGTCGCCCAGCCGGCCGTTCACCTGGCACTCGCGCCGCGATGCAACGCTCCACCGATTCCCGATTCCCGATTCCCGATTCCCGATTCCCGATTCCCGTCCCGCGCTGCCGCCGTACAATGGCGCAATGACGACCCTGTTCATTTCCGACCTGCACCTGGATCCGGCCCGGCCGGCGATCACCGAGCTGTTTCTGGACTTCCTGCGCACGCAGGTGCCCGGCAGCGACGCGCTCTACATCCTCGGCGATCTGTTCGAAGCCTGGATCGGCGATGACACGCCATCGACCGCTGCCGATGCGGTGGCCGTGGCGCTGCATGCGGTGGCCGATAGCGGCGTGCCGGTGTTCTTCATGCCGGGCAATCGCGACTTCCTGGTGGGCGAGGCATACGCGCAACGCGCCGGCTTCCGCATCCTGCCCGATCCCACGGTGGTCGACTTGTACGGACACCCGACCCTGCTGATGCATGGCGACCTGCTGTGTACCGACGACACCGCATACCAGGCGTTCCGTGCACAGACGCGCGATCCGGTCTTCCAGGCGCAGTTCCTGGCGCAGCCGCTGGCCGCGCGGGTCGCCTTCGCGCAGCAGGCACGCGCTGCCAGCCAGGCGCGTCATGCAGAACTCAAGCAAGGCGACCAGTCGCGCTTCGAGACCGTCACCGATGTCACCCCGGCCGAGGTGGAAACCACCTTCGTGCGGTATGGCCTGGACCGTCTGATCCATGGCCATACCCATCGCCCTGCGATCCATACCCTGCAGGCCGGCGGCCAGACCTGCACCCGCATCGTGCTGGGCGACTGGTACGAACAAGGCTCGGTGCTGCATGTGGATGCCGACGGCGTTTCACTGGAGCAGCTGACACTTTGACGTAGCTGACCGCAGCTAGCGAGCAGCCGCAGCGGGCGCAGGCCACTCGCCCGGAAGCACGGTGCGGGCGAGATACGATGGGCATCGGCCGCTCCGTCTGCAGGTGCGCGCTGTGGTTTCGACATCTGGCCTGCGCACGCTCGACGTGCTGCTAGCCGCGCAGGAACCGCAGCTGGACGCGCTGCCGGTAAGCCCGATCGCGCCAGCTGCTGTTACGCAGCCGCACAGTCCATGCAGCATCCCAAGGCATCACTGCATGCTGCGCGCATGTTCGGCGTAGTCGACGAAGTCGGCGTTGACCACGTCGTACCAGAGCACCGTGCCATCGGCCTGCACGCGGAAACGATCGCGCACCGGGTTGGTCTGCGGGTCGCCGGGGCACTCGTTGCCATGCCGCTCGCGCACTGCGAAGTCGAACGCATCCGCTGCGGCCTCAGCGTCGTCTTCCTCGACGATGCTGATGCAGTTGTCCGGATAGAAATGGTCAGCCTGCAGCCGGGTCTCCAGCACATGCAGCGCACGGGCGCGGGCATCGTTGCCGGTCGGCGCGGCCTGCGCGGACACGGCCGGTGTGGGTGGCGCAGGGGCTGGGTCGGCAGGTTGCTGTTTGCAGCCGGCAACTGCCAGCGCGGCCAGGCACAGCGCCGCGTAACGCAGGGACTTGGACATGGGTGCTCCGCTCCGCAGGACACGCCGGCGACAACCGGCAGTGCCTCTAGTCTGCGCGATCACTGCGCCTGCGTGTAGCGGCAAAGGCCCGGCACCTGCGGTGCCGGGCCGACAGCGGAACGCGACGCGTGGTCCTCAGCGGAAGCCGGCGATGGTGGCCTTGGTATTGACCAGCACGCGCTGATTGTCGGCGGTGCTGGCATTGCCCATCGGCACGCCGTTGTAGCTGATGTTGGGGTTGGACCAGTAGTTCAGGCGCGGGCAGCCGCTGCTGCAGTCGTAGGCCATGATGGTGCGCCAGCTGTTGCCGTAGCGATAACCATGCCCGTAGGCGTACGGCGAGGTGCTCGGGTCGTTGGTGGCGTCATGACGGGCGCTCTGCAGATGGCCGATTTCATGCGCGAAGCTGTAATAGCCGGTGGCGCAATCCCAGTACACCGAGGCGAACGCGGTCGCGGCGGTAGAGCCGATCCCCGATGCCAGGCCGCAGTAGCTGCTGTTGTTCAACACGATCACGCCCACATCGGCGGTGTAGGTGTTGCGGCTGGTGTGGATGCTGTCCATGTAACCATCGTTGGTCACGCGGAAGCGCTGCAGGTCAGTGGTGAAATTGCCGGTTTCGCTGTAGTTGGTAGTCTCGTAACGCGCCAGTTGCAGGGTGATGCCGACATTGCTGTTGATGTAGCCCTGGTTGGCCTCGGCCACTGCCAGTTGCACCAGCGACTGCATGTTGCCGCCGTAGGCGGTCACCGCCTGATTGGTCGCCACCACTAGCACGCGGATGGTCGCCGGGCTGCCCGACGATGCGGCGGAAGCGGTGACGCGCCCGTCGCTGGGCATGTCGATCTTCGGCAACAGGCTGTATTCGGCCGGGTGCTCCTGCGGCAAGCGGCTTTCCTCCACCTGCACCAGGACGTGGCGGCCATCGGCGAGCGGGCGCAGCCGATACAGCTTGCCGGCGTAGCGGATGGTGCCGGTGACGGTATCGCCGCTGCGCACCAGGATGGCCGAGTTCAGCGGATCCACCCCCGACAGCGTGCGTGCGCGGGTCCCGGCGCGCGGGCCGAGGTTGCCGTACCACACGCTATCGCCGCCTTCCAGGGCATCGACCTTGGCCTGGGTGGCGGTGATGGTCTGGCCGTCCAACTGCAGTTCCAGCAGCTTTTCCGAGGCGGTGACCGCACCGGCGTCGAGCTGGACCACCTGCGCGTTGGCAGTGGACGGTGCGCTGAGCAGGCGCTGCAACGAAGGTTCGGCAGTGGCGGTGGCGGCCGCGCTGCGGCTCAACGCCGGGCCCGATTGATACAGCGGCTTGCCGGCAGCGGCGGCCGAACCGGCCAGGCACATGGCGATCAGACCCACCGTGGTGCACATCGACTTCGACTTCATCGTCTCTCTCTCCTTAGACATGGAAGTAACGGATGTGAAACACCGGGCCCCTGCCCCCGGGACGCCATTAAGGCGCGCCGTGCCGTCCGGATTGCAAGTTGTTACAAAAGAAAATTACGTTTTTGTGATGTCTACCGTTGAATGGATGCGATTCCGGCGGCTGCATGGAAGGACCCAGCGCACAGTCCGGCGGTCGAAGGCGCATTGCAGCGCACGTCGTCTGCGGCGTCCGGCGACATCGAGTTCGCGTGACTGTCGGGGCGACCGGTGGCGGTGCGCATCGATGCGGCACGTTGCGCGCGTTCCGCACGCAGTGCGCCCGGTGCTGCATGCACGACACGGCGGGCACGTTTCAGGCAGCGCGGCAACGGTACTGGCCGATTCGATCTGCCCGCCTACGGCGCTCGAGCAAGCGTGCAACTACGGCCCACGCCTCCCACCACCGGCTGCTCAGCCGGCCTGCTCCACCAGATCGGCCAGTTCGTCCTCGTCGAAGCCGGCAAGCAGCCGCGCCTGCAGATTGAACGGCCCGTGCAGGTAACCGCCGGCGTACTCGTGCAGCAGCGCCTTGAAGCGCGCGCGCGGCTCGATGCCGGCCTGCGCGCAATACCAGCGGTACCAGCGCGAGCCGGCCGCCACGTGCGCCACTTCCTCGCGCAGGATGGTGTCCAGCACCTCGGCAGTGGCGGTATCGCCGAGCGAACGCAGTTTGACGATCATCGCCGGCGTCACATCCAGCCCGCGCGCTTCCAGCACGCGCGGCACCAGCGCCATGCGCGCCAGGCCGTCGTGGGCGGTTTTCTCGCACATTTCCCACAGGCCGTTGTGCGCGGCGAAGTCGCCGTAGTCGTGGTGGTGTGCGTGCAACCGCGCGCGCAGCAGCATGAAGTGGCGCGATTCGTCATCGGCCACGCCAACCCAGTCGGCATAGAACGCCTCCGGCAGCCCACGGAAGCGATACACCGCATCCCAGGCCAGATCGATGGCGTTGAGCTCGATATGCGCGATGGCGTGGATAAAGGCGGCGCGCCCTTCCAGGCTGCCCAGCCCACGCCGCGGCACCTGCCGCGGATGCACCAGCACCGGCCTGGCAGGCCGGCCCGGCATGCGGATCGGCTGCGGTGGCGCCGCCTGCGGCGATGGCAGCGGCAAGCTGCCGGCGCGGAACGCGGCCGCATGCCGCTGCGTCAATGCGACCTTCTCCAGCGGATCGGCCGCCTGCAGGCAGGCATGTGCGGCTTGCAGAAGATCCATCGTGTCCATCACTCCGTCTTTGCGATAAACCGCAGGGCCGACAACACCGGCAGTTGGCGCTTCACGCTGCAGCGGCGATCGCCATCCCGACGCCGCCATCGCATGTTCGGTCTGCGCACATCCACAGCGGCCGGCGACACTGCCGCACCACCGCAGCGCACGCCATGTCGCGCCCGGCTGCAGCCAGCTGACGCGATCACCGCGCAGCCGGTCCGCATGGCACAGGGACGCCATGCCATGCCTGGGAGCGCCGGCCTGCAGCGCTAGCGCAGACCCTTACGCGCGGCGACGCTTCTTGGCATCGTCCGAGCGCAGCTGCTGGATGCGTTCGAAATAGCCCGGCTCGATGCCGGTGATGTATTCGCCGTTGAAGCACGAGGAATCGAACTGCTGGATGTCCGGGTTGCCTTCGCGCACCGCCACTTCCAGGTCTTCCAGATCCTGGTAGATCAGCCAGTCGCAGCCGAGGAATTCCTGGATTTCCAGCTCGCTGCGGCCATGCGCGATCAGCTCTTCGGCCGCCGGCATGTCGATGCCGTAGATATTGGGGTAACGCACCGGCGGCGCGGCCGAGGCCAGATACACCTTGCGTGCACCGGCGTCGCGCGCCATCTGCACGATCTGCCGGCTGGTGGTGCCGCGCACGATCGAATCGTCGACCAGCAGCACCACGCGGTTGCGGAATTCCAGGTGGATCGGATTGAGCTTGCGCCGCACCGATTTCTGCCGCTCGCCCTGCCCCGGCATGATGAAGGTCCGGCCCACGTAGCGATTCTTGACGAAGCCCTCGCGGTACTTCACCCCGAGCACGTTGGACATCTCCAGCGCCACATCGCGCGAGGTGTCCGGGATCGGAATGATGGTGTCGATATCGTGATCCGGGCGCAGGCGCAGGATCTTCTCGCCCAGCTTCAGGCCCATGCGCATGCGCGCCTTGTGCACCGAGATGTTGTCGATCATCGAATCCGGGCGCGCGAAGTACACATACTCGAAGATGCACGGCGCGTTGACGGTCGGCGCGGCGCAGACTTCCGAAAACAGCTCGCCGCGCGCGGTGATCACCATCGCCTCGCCGGGGCGCAGGTCGCGCACGCGCTGGTAGCCGAGGATGTCCAGGGCAGCCGATTCGGAGGAGACGATGTATTCGGTGCCTTCGGCGTGCTCGCGCTTGCCCAGCACCAGCGGACGGATGCCGTGCGGGTCGCGGAAGGCCACCAGTCCCAGGCCCAGCACCACGCTGACCACCGCATAGCCGCCCTTGCAGCGGCGGTGCACGCCGGCCACCGCGCGGATCGCCGCCTCGGGGGTGAGCATGCGCTGCGCGTCCAGCTCGTAGGCGAACACGTTCAGCAGCACTTCGCTGTCCGAATCGGTGTTGATGTTGCGGCGGTCGGCCTCGAACACCTGCTGGCGCAAGGCCTCGGTGTTGATCAGGTTGCCGTTGTGCGCCAGCGCGATGCCGTAGGGCGAGTTGACGTAGAACGGCTGCGCCTCGTCCATGCCTTCCGAGCCTGCGGTCGGATAGCGGCAATGCGCGATGCCGACACGGCCTTCCAGCACCGCCATCTTCTTTTCGTCGAAGACATCGCGCACCAGCCCGTTGGCCTTTTGCACGCGCAGGCGCGTGCCGTCTGCGGTGGCGATCCCCGCGGCGTCCTGCCCACGATGCTGCAGGACGGTCAGGCCGTCATACAGCTGCCCGGCGACGTTCTGGTTGCCGACAATACCGACGATGCCACACATGGTGCGCGTTCTCCGCTACGGCTTGCGCCGTTACTGTGAAGGGGGCCGTGCCTGGCCTTGGGACTCGACCCGAGCCGGGTCGCTTTCTCCGCCGCGAACCTGCGCCGGATCGATATTGGCCGGCATCGCCTGCGCCGGATTGCGTCCGTCGCTGGCAGCTTTGCCGGGTTGTCCAAGCGCACGCGTGATGGTGTCGCTCAGACCGGACCCGGACAGCGCCTTGCCCAGGTCCGCATTATCGCCTGCCGAGGGCAACTTCCCCAACTCCGTTGGCAGGTTGCCGAGTTCCATCGATGGCATGTCCATCGACGGCATCCGCCAGGCCGGCAGTTGCGCCCGCATCCAGCTCGCGCCCGGCGACAGCATCGGCATCAGCATCGACTGGCGCCAGGCCGGCTCGCGCGGCAGCGGCGTGAAGCTCATCAGCAGTACCAGCACGCTGGCCAGAAAGCCGCCGCGCACCAGGCCCAGGCCGAAGCCGAGCATGCGGTCCATCCCGCCCAGGCGCACCGCATCCACGCCGGCGCGGATCACCATGCCGATCACCGCCACGGTGATCAGCACGCCGACGAACACCATCGCGTAGCCGCCGAACGACTCGGTGGCCGACGGATGCTTGCCATCGGCAATCCAGCGCGCGGCCGGGCCGCCGAACTGGAACGTCGCCCAGCCGGCCAGCAACCACGACAGCGTGCCGACCACGATGGCGACAAACCCGCGCAGCAGGCCCAACAGCGCCGACACCAGGATGATGACGCCCAGCACCATGTCGATCATTGCCCACTTCTCCGCGCGGCGCGCACGCCGCTGGTCCAACCTGGCTCGGTGTTCATTGCGCTCCCCTCCATGGGTGTGAGGCGATCAGGAATCCGCTCGCCGCCGGCGATACCACGCGAAACGGTGACCCGGCGTGCTGCGGGCGAGCCGCACCACGCAGCGAACCACCCGACTGCCGATCCTCGGCACTGACCGCGTCCGCCCGACGGCGGCGCAGTGGCTTACGGATGCGGACGCACCATGCCGGAAATGCCGACCTTGGCCGCCACCTGCGCGCGCAGCTGTTCGGCATCGCCGCGATTGGCGACCGGGCCGACGCGCACGCGGTTGAGCGCGCCCTTGTCGGTGCGCACCTGTTCGACGAAGGCGCTGAAGCCGGCGGCGCGCACGCGGTCGCGCAAGGCGTCGGCGTCTTCGGCGCGACCGAAGGCGCCCAGCTGCACCGCAAAGCCGACCGAGCTGGCTGCAGGCGCTGCCGGCGCGGCGGGCGCCGCGACGACCGGCTTGGCCGGCTCGGGCTTGGCCTGTTCCGTTTTCGCCACCTCCGGCTTGGCCGGGGCGGGCTTGGGCGCTTCGGCCGGCTTGGGCGCGGTGGCCACCGGCTTGGCCGGCTCCGGCGGCAGGCTTTCGGTCTTGGTCGGGGCGGTCGTGCCGGCGGTGGCCACGCTGCTGGTCGGCTTGGCGGCCGTCGCGGTCGCTGGCGTGCTGGCTGCCGGCGCCGGCGCGGCGGCGTTGGCATCCAGCGTCACCACCTGGGCGTTGACGTCGCTGCGCACCTTCACCGCCTGCAGGCGCGCCGCTTCGGCCTGGGCCTGATCGACATACGGCCCCACGCGCACGCGCCAGGCCGGGCGGCCGTTGATCTGGGTCTTTTCGCTGAAGCCGGGCAGCTGCGCCTGCTTGAGCCGCGCCAGTACCGCGTCGGCATCGGCGCTGGTGGCGTAGGCACCGAAGTTGACCGCGTAGTTGCCGGCCGCCACCTCGGGTGCCGATGGCGTACTGGCCGGGTTGGCCAGATCGGCCGCGTCCGGGTTGTCCTGCACCGCGGCCGGCGCAGTGGCGGCACCGCGCATGCCCAGCGCGCCACCGGCCGGCGCATCGCCCGGGGTGACCAGCGGCAATTCGCGGGTCTCGAACTCGCCATTGGCCGGTGCGGCAGGTGCCTCCAGCGGCACGTCGGCCACGCCGCTCGATGGCGCAGGGCCCTTGACCAGCATCGGCAGGAAGATCACGGCGAGCGCCACCAGGACGATGGCGCCAATCAGTCGCTGTTTCAGAGCAGTATCCACGTAGAGAGACGAAAGGCGGCGTGGCGGGGTGCCGCGGCGATTATAAGGCCGCAGCCGGGCTACCGCCCCGGGTGGACTGAACGAAGTGCGTTTAGCGCATCGGCAACGGTATGAAACGAGCCGAACACCAGCACCCGATCACCGGGGGCGGCCTGCGCCAGCACTGCGGCCAATGCGCCCGCCACGTCGCCGTGACATACCGCCTGCGCTGCCGCACTGCCCTGCAGACGGGCCTGCAAGGCCTGCGCCGACTGCCCACGCGCGCCGTCCAGCCCGGCCAGGGTCCAGTGGTCGACCTGCGGGGCCACCGCCTCCACCACGCCCAGCACATCCTTGTCCGCCAGTGCGGCGTAGATGGCATGCGTGCTGCCCGTGTGCGCCTGCGCGCCCAGTGCATCGGCCAGCGCGCGCGCGGCCTGCGGGTTGTGGCCGACGTCCAGCAGCACCTGCACGCCATCGACGTCACAGCGCTGCAATCGCCCGACCACCTGCGCGCTGGAAATTCCCTGCGCCCACGCGGCATCGGGCAGCGCTTCCGGCAAGGCCTGCAGCGCGGCAATTGCCGCGGCCGCATTGGCCAGCTGCACCGGCGCGTGCAGGGCCGGCATCGGTAGTTCCAGCGTCACCGCGACATCGCGCCAGCGCCACTGCGGCGCTTCCGGATGCTGCGCCTCGATCGGCTCGAAGAAGTAATCGCTGCCGGCGCGGATCGCGTTGGCGCCCAGCTGGTAGGCACGCCGCAATACGCTCGATGGCGGGTCGATTTCGCCCAGCACCACCGGCTTCCAGGCGCGGATGATGCCGGCCTTCTCGGCGCCGATCGCTTCGCGGTCTTCGCCCAGCCAATCGGTATGGTCGATATCCACGGTGGTGATCACCGCCACATCCGAATCGACGATATTGACTGCATCCAGGCGCCCGCCCAGGCCGATTTCCAGCACCGCCAGGTCCAGCGCGGAGCGCTGCAGCAGCCACAGCGCCGCCAGCGTGCCGTATTCGAAATAGGTCAGCGTGGTGTCGCCGCGCACTGCCTCGACCGTCGCAAATGCCTCGACCAGCGCGGCATCGCTCGCATCAACGCCATCGATGCCCACACGCTCGTTGTAGCGCAGCAGATGCGGCGAGGTGTAGCTGCCCACCTTCCAGCCGGCGGCACGCCCGATCGCCTCGATGAAGGCCACGGTGGACCCCTTGCCATTGGTGCCGCCGACCACGATGACGTGCCTGGCAGGCGCGGCAAGCTGCAGACGTGCCGCCACCTCGCGCACGCGCTCCAGGCCCATGGCAATGGTGCTTGGATGCTGCTGCTCGATATAGACGAGCCAGTCGGAGAGGGAGTCGGTTGCGTTCACGGCGGGGACTGCGCAGGAAGAACCGCATTATCGCGAATTTTCAGGCCCTCACGTCGTCGGACAAACGACGCCATCTTGCCCAGGCGCATGCGCCTGTCGTTGCCGACTCCAAATTGTCTGTGTCGGACGTCCCGATCACCGGGCGTCTTCGATCGCTGCAACCCGCATTCCCAACAGCGAGCGCTGGCCGGTCAACACCACGGTCACCTGCTGATTGAGATGCCGACGATAGAGCGCCTCGCTGACGCACAGATGGCCGGGAAACCGATTTTTCAGTGGTCCACCACGCAATCGGTATTTGCACGAACGCCCGCTTTGAAAGTACTCGACCTGCATCACATGCGTTTCCTTGAAATCGACACCGGCCATCCGCGTGTACACCCACGGCGCCCCTAGAGCCAGTACGAGCCAGCACAGAAATCCCAACAGCGGCGGCGCCAGGCAGAACGCCAGAACCGTGTTCAGCGGCTGCGTACCGAAGACCGCCTTCCATCCGCCGATGCGATAGGCCGGCGCAAAGATCAGCACCGTCAATGCGCCTCCCAGCAGCACCATCGGCGCTACCCAGTTCCGACCAGAAAGAAACGGTGCGGGAATGAAGTCGGAAAACACCGCTAGCGCCAACAGGCCGCACACACTGCCCAAGACAGCGCACCGAAGCACCTTGGGCCAGTTGGCGATGGTCCGGCGATGACGCACCACAGCGCGATCCTGCATCCTTGCCGGGCGTTGCCTTACAGCGCCCGATGCTTGGCTTCACCAAAGAACGGCGTGTGGTGCGCGCAGTCGTTCAGGCGCACCACTTCCAGGTGATCCACGTCCTCGCCTTCGAGCAGGTTGAGCGTGGTCGGCGCCTGGCGGAAGGTCCATAGCCGGGACAGCGGCAGGCCCAGGATCTTGCACAGGATCACGCGGTTGACCGCATCGTGCGCGACCACCAGCAAGGTGTCGGCCGCGCCCAGGCCATCGGCCGCGCGCGCCAGGCCGCGCCAGCTGCGGTCCAGCACCTGACGCAGGGATTCGCCGCCGGGCATCAGCACGGTATCGGGCTCGTCGCGCCAGGCGCGCAGACGTGCCGGATCCTTGTCGTTGATCTCGCTGGCCAGCAGGCCCTCCCATTCGCCGTGGGCGATTTCCTGCAGGTCTGCATCGGTCTGCAGCAGGTTTTCGCGCGCGCTGCCCAGCGCCAGCCTGGCGGTGGCCTGCGCGCGTGACAGCGGCGAGGCCACCGCGCGGGTGATCTCCAACGACTGCAGACGCGCGCCGAGCGCGGCGGCCTGGCCTTCGCCGACCGGCGACAGCGGGATATCGATCTGGCCCTGGTAGCGGCCTTCGGCGTTCCACGGCGTCTCGCCGTGACGGGCAAGCAGGATGCGCATGCGCGAGAGATTCCTTGGGGGAAGGGGCCGGCTCGCCGCAGCGAAACGGGAGCGCATGATAACCCCTCCCGCTGCGGTGCCGGCCGCCCGCGTCAGCGCAGGTCGGGTTGCTGCAGCGGTGGCGGTGCCGGGGGCCACTTCCGTCATGACCCAGCGCAACCACCGCGATCCACGGCGACGATGCGAGTCATCGCCGGATCGAAGATCCTGCTGCCGCTCACCGACTTCCGGTTGCCATCAAAAGGCCGGCACAACCAGCCTGCCCTGCGCGGCCATCGCCGGCGAAACCACGACACCGGCTCAGGCGCGTCCGAATGCCGGATCACTGCGGCTGGGCCTGCCGGTTTCCAGATGCCCGGCCAGCCGGCGGCGGAACGCGGCTCCGGGCTGTTCCAGCACGACGTCGTACCAGTGATCACTGGCTGCAAGCGCCAGCCGCACGGTCTGGCGCTGACCTGCGGCCAGGTGCATCGACCGCACGGCCGGGTCTGCATAGTCCAGCGCGCGCAGCTGCAGCGTGCACGGTTGCCGCCCGGCGTTGCCGATGTCCAGCACCAACATCTCGCCGTCCTGCCGCGCCTGCAGCCACGGCGCTGCCGATTGCGTCCCGGCTGCAGCGAGGTCGCCGGCGAGTTCGCGCAGGAACCCATTGGGGCCATGCACGCTCAGCGCATAGGCGCCGTTGTGCGCAGCGCCGACCGGCACATCGTCCAGCTGGGTGCCCGGCAACACGGTGTAGTACCACGGGCCGCCGCTTGCAGCGCTGGTGTAGACATTGAACGCGGCCGCCGCAGCGCCGCTGTTGACGAACTGCAGTTGCACGCCACCTTCGCCCTGCACGCGCGCATGCACCTGCAAGGCGTACGGCAATGCACGTGCCGGACGTTGTCCCGGCTCCTGTCGCGGCATGCTGGCTCTGGTCGGCGGCACCGGTAGCGGCTTGTCGCGCACCGCGGCGGTGCGCGCGCGGTAGTCGTCGACCGACGGCAGTGCGCTCACTGCCGAATCGTCCGGCTTGCGGAAATCGAACACGCTGGTCAGATCGCCACTGACCGCCCGGCGCCACGGGCTGATGTTGGGTTCGGCCACGCCGAAGCGGCGTTCCAGCAACCGCAGTACCGAGGTGTGATCGAACACCTGCGAATTGACCCAGCCGCCGCGCGTCCAGGGCGAGATCACCAGCATCGGCACGCGGATGCCCAAGCCCATCGGCACGCCGGCGTAGACCTCCCCGCGCGTGTCGACGTTGCTGCGTCCCATGCGCGCATCCAGCGCCGGCAACGCTGCGGGCACGTGATCGAAGAAGCCGTCGTTCTCGTCGTAGTTGATGATCAACGCGGTCTTGGCCCACACCTGTGGGTTGGCGGTGAGCGCATCGATCAGGCGCGCCACCAGCGACTCGCCATAGGCCGGCGGCGCTTCCGGATGTTCGCAGTACGCGGTGGGCGGCACGATCCAGGACACCTGCGGCAAGCGGTCGGCCTGCACGTCGGCGGCGATCGCGGCGATGAGATGCTCGGCCTGCGTGGTGGCGGCGTTGTCGGCGGTGGAACCGGGCACGCAGGCACGCGCACGCCGATAGCGTTCGTCGTCGGGGTGCAGATCACGATAGTGCGAAAAATACGCCAGCGAGTTGCAGCCGAAGTTGTCGTACTCCTGGTACACGCGCCAATCCACGCCTGCGGCCTGCAGGCGCTGCGCGTAGGTGGTCCAGTCCATCGCCGCATACCCGGGCTTGTCGCGTGCCATGTCGGCGGTCCAGTTGCCGTCGTCGGCGTTGGTCACCACCTGCGCGCCGAGATTGCCCACGCTGGTGCCGCTGGTGCCGGTGAACAGATACATGCGATTGGGATTGGTCGGCCCGTGCAACGAACAGAAATACCCGTCGCAGATGGTGAAGGCATCGGCCAGTGCGTGGTAGTACGGGATGTCGTGACGCTGGAAATACCCCATCGTCAATTCGCCCTTGTACGGCACCCAGGCGTCGTACTCGGCCCAGCGCGCCGGGTCCTGCCCGTGGCCGGCTTTCCAGGAGTGATCCAGGCTCTTGATCAACGGCGCGGACGTGTTTTGCGAATCGAAGGCGAACGGCAACAGGCGGCGCCCGTCCGCGGCCGGCTGGCTCCAGACCGGGTGGCCGTCGCGCAGCTGCAACGGACGCGGATCGCCGAACCCACGCACGCCACGCAGCGCGCCGAAGTAATGGTCGAACGAGCGATTCTCCTGCATCAGGATCACCACGTGCTCGATGTCGCGCAGTGTGCCGGTGCGCGAGTTGGCCGGCAGCGCGAGTGCGCGGCCGATCGAGGACGGCAGGGCGCCGGCGGCGGTCAGCGCGGCGACGCGCTTGAGGAAATCGCGGCGCGAGGGGGAAGACGTCATGGCTACGGGACCTGCGAGAAATACGTGTGCATGCCGCGCACTGCGGCCGGGTAGGACACGTATAGCGGTCAAGCACGACAGTTTTGCGACAGCCACCGTCATCAATGTTTCATACGTCGTTGACACCCTGCGTCGCGAAACGCCGGTCTTGCACCGTGCGTCGCCCTCAGCCGTGCTTGAACAGGATTCCCCCATGACTTCCGCTCGTCGCTTTCATGTCACTCCGCTGGCGCTTGCCCTGGCCGCGCTGCTTCCGGTCATCGCATCTGCGGCCACACCGGTTGCCGTTGCAGAGGCGCCGGTAGCCGATGCCCCGGCCACCGTGGCCGATGCCGCCGCCAATGCCACCCAGCTGGACGCGATCAATGTGGTGTCGCAAGGCAGCACCCGCCAGGTCCAGCGCATCAGCCGGCAGGACATCGAGCAGCTGACACCGGGCAGCAGCGCCTTCAAGGCGGTGGAAAAATTGCCGGGCGTGCAGTTCCAGTCGGCCGATCCGTTCGGCACCTACGAGTGGTCCACGCAGGTCACCCTGCATGGCTTCGACCAGAGCCGGCTGGGCTACACGCTCGATGGCATTCCGCTCGGCAACATGAGCTACGGCGTCACCAACGGCCTGCACATCACCCGCGCCATTATTTCGGAGAACCTCGGCTCGGTGGAGATCGCGCAAGGCGCCGGTGCGCTCGGGACTGCGTCCAACACCAACCTCGGCGGCACCATGCAGTTCTACTCGGCCGATCCACAGACCACGCCCGGCCTGCGCTTGGTGCAGACGGTCGGCAGCGATGCCACGCGGCGCACCTTCGTGCGTGGCGACACCGGCGACCGCAATGGCCTGTCGGCGTATCTGTCCTACGCCAATGCCAGCACCGACAAGTGGAAAGGCTTCGGCGACCAGCAGTCCGAGCAGGCCAACCTCAAGACCGTCTACCAGTGGGGCGATGGCAACCGTCTGAGCCTGTTCGTGGATACCTCGCGGCGCAAGGAATACGACTACATGGACCTGTCGTTGACCAGCCAGCGCGCGCTGGGCTGGGACCACGACTATCTGCAGCCGGATTGGGCCACCGCGGTGCAGATGGCACGTGCATATCAAACCACCGGTGCCACCAGCGGCGTGGCCAACGGCTATCCGCAATCGCTGGCCGGGCTGCCCGACGATTACAGCTGGCTCGACGCCAGCTACTACGCCGGCGGCGGTCTGCGTCGCGACAACCTGGCCGGTTTGTCGGGCACGTTCGTGTTCGGCGGCGCCACGCTGGATGCCACCGGCTACTACCACGGCAATCGAGGCGAAGGTCAGTGGGTGACGCCGTATGTACCGACCTCTGCGCAGGTTCCGCTGTCGATGCGCACCACCGACTACGGCCTGGATCGTTACGGCGGCACCAGCGCATTGAAATGGGCGTGGGGCAACCACGATCTGGAAGTGGGCCTGTGGGCGGAAAACGCACGTACCACGCAGCAGCGCAACTACTTCGCGCTCGGCAACGAGGGCTATACCTCGCTGTACAACGTGTACGAAGTGCAGACGCCGTTCCGCCGCGATTTCCTGCAGCGCTACACCACCCAGACCCGCATGCTGTACCTGCAGGACAGCGTGCGCCTGCTCGACGACCGCCTGACCATCAACTACGGTGCAAAGGCGCTCAGCACCACCACGCGTGCGCAGTCCCTGGTGCCGACCACCGCGCTGGCACAGGGCCGCATCCGCGCCGAGGACAACTTCCTGCCGCAGGTTGGCATCAACTACAAGCTGGACGAACGCCAGGACATCTACGCCTCCTACAGCAAGAACATCGCCGCATTCGGCTTCACCCCGTTCGGCACCTCGCAGGCGGCGTTCGACCGCAGCCGCTCCACGCTGGAGCCGGAAGAATCGCAGACCGTGCAGGTGGGTTACCGCGTGCAGGATGCGCAGTTCCAGCTGTCGGCCGATGCCTACTTCACCAAGTTCTCCAACCGCTTGTTGACCACCTCGCCGTGTAGCGCGGTGCAGACCTGCGCGGCGATCCTGAGCAATGTGGGTGCCGTGCATAGCGCAGGTGCGGATCTTGCCTTGATGTGGCGTCCGATGGAAGGCCTGAGCTGGTTGAATTCGCTGTCGTGGAATCGCTCGCGCTACCAGGACGACTACCTCAACAACGGCGTGGTCGCCACCTCCGGCAAGGACGTGGTCGGCATCCCCGCGTTGATGTTCTCCTCCAGCGCCAGCTACCAACTCGGCAACCTGCGCCTGGATCTGGACGGCAAGTATGTCGACAAGCGCTACATCACCTTCCTCAACGATTCGCAGGTGCCCTCGTACTGGCTGTTCAATGCGGGCGCGCGTTACGACTTCGGTCGCGTAGGCGGGGTGGCCGATGTGGCGTTGGCGCTCAACATCACCAACCTCACCGACAAGCGCTATTTCGCCAGCACGGGCACCAACGGCTACGTGGCCTCCGATCCGCAGGGCTACAACCAGACCATGGTGGTCGGCGCGCCGCGCCAGTACTTCATGAGCCTGGATGTGAAGTTCTAAGCAGCTTTGCACCACCTAAGGCGCCCTCATCCGGCGCTGTGCGCCACCTTCTCCCGCACGCGGGAGAAGGCATGCCGACACTCCCGATACCTCGAGCAGGTCGGCAAGTTACTTTTCCGGGGCTTCACGCGTTCACGCCTGCTCGGCCGCTCCGTATCTCGGCCTCATCTGCTTGTTGTCTCCCCAGCTTTTCCTTGTTTTTCCTGATTCTCTTCTGTCTTCCCCGCTTTTCCTTTCTGCCTTCCCTGCGTGTCTGCCCTCCCTGCATGGACACCGACGCATTCACGCAAGGCGTCGATCGCATCGGCCCGCTGCGGTGGCCCTTCCTGCACTGCAACTTGCCTGCTTGTTGACTTACGTGCTTGTTGGCTTCCCTCGCCTCGAATTCCTTACTTGTTGCCTCCCTGCTTCTCGAATTCCCCGCTTCTCGAATTCCCTGTTTGTTGCGTTGCCTGTTTCTCGACTTCCCCGCCCTTCCCCCGCTTGCGGGGGAAGGTGCCCGAAGGGCGGATGGGGGCAACCGCCCCGCAACACACGCATGCTGTCCGCCGACCAACCCAGCGCCACCGCGGCCCCCGACCGCACGGGGACCATTGCTGTTGCACCGCCACATGCACTCACCGCGCGCCGCATATAATCGCCGCCTTACTTTCACTCAGCAGGTCCCGCCAGATGGCGCAGACGATGAAGGCGCTGGTCAAGCGCGAAGCAAACAAGGGCATCTGGCTGGAACAGGTCGCCGTTCCCAGCCCTGGCCCCAACGAGGTGCTGATCAAGCTGGAAAAGACCGCGATCTGCGGCACCGACCTGCATATCTACCTGTGGGACGAGTGGAGCCAGCGCACCATCACCCCCGGCCTGACCATCGGCCATGAGTTCGTCGGCCGCGTGGCCGAGCTCGGTTCGGCGGTAACCGGCTACCAGGTTGGCCAGCGCGTGTCGGCCGAAGGCCACATCGTCTGCGGACATTGCCGCAACTGCCGCGGCGGCCGCCCGCACCTGTGCCCCAACACGGTCGGCATCGGCGTCAACGTCAACGGTGCCTTCGCCGAGTACATGGTGATGCCGGCCAGCAACCTGTGGCCCATCCCCGACCAGATTCCTTCCGAGCTGGCCGCGTTCTTCGACCCTTACGGCAACGCCGCGCACTGCGCGCTGGAGTTCGATGTCATCGGCGAGGACGTGCTGATCACCGGCGCCGGTCCGATCGGCATCATCGCCGCCGGCATCTGCAAGCACATCGGTGCGCGCAATGTGGTGGTCACCGATGTCAACGACTTCCGCCTCAAGCTGGCCGCCGACATGGGCGCCACGCGTGTGGTCAACGTGTCCAAGACCTCGCTCAAGGACGTCATGGCCGACCTGCATATGGAAGGCTTCGACGTGGGCCTGGAAATGAGCGGCAACCCGCGCGCCTTCAACGACATGCTCGACTGCATGTACCACGGCGGCAAGATCGCCATGCTCGGCATCATGCCGCGCGGCGCCGGTTGCGACTGGGACAAGATCATCTTCAAGGGCCTCACCGTGCAGGGCATCTACGGCCGCAAGATGTACGAGACCTGGTACAAGATGACGCAACTGGTGCTGTCGGGCTTCCCGCTGCACAAGGTGCTGACCCATCAGTTGCCGATCGACGACTTCCAGAAGGGCTTCGACCTGATGGAAGAAGGCAAGGCCGGCAAGGTCGTGTTGAGCTGGAACTGACCGGCCAATACGTTTCAACGCAAAAGGCGCCGCGAGGCGCCTTTTGCATGTCCGTTTTCAGAGCGCAGGCAACGCACGCAAAGCTTAGTGGGTCGAGGGCGCGGCGGCCTCACTGCACCAATAAGTTAGTCGGTGGTCAGGTAAAAAAACAGGCTTATTGCTAGGCGGTGAGACGCCCAGAGTTCCATAGATTGCTTGTTGGCAGTCCGCCCGTTGCTCAGCGCGCGACGGGAAAATCGTCGGACGCAAGGTGATCCGGACGATGCACGCCATGGTCTGCTTGCAACCACGCACCGACCATCTCGACTGGTCCTTGCCCGCTCACCGTCGCGGGACCTTACGCGGCATGGATGCCGCGTAAGAGCCTACACGGACGTACTTGCGGCGTGTCCTGCGAGGGTGGGCGGGCAAGGGCCCTGCAGCCAGGCAGCAGATCAGCGGCTCTGCATCTGCAAGTGATCCATCCGCACGTTGCAATCACTTAAAGACAAGACAAACGCAATTTGAGTCTTGGGGTCTTTCAACTTCAGGGCACCTAGGAGTCCGAGCATCGACTCTTCCCGCCTCATCACCCCATAGCCAGATCGTCAAAACCGCTGTTCAGGCGATTGCCCTCACGGCCAGGTGACTGTCGCAGTCGCCACCAGATGGTTCTGCGAATTCTGCCGCCCGAAGCCGAATTCCGCCGCTTCGCTGGTGTCGTAATAGCCCACACTCAAGCCAAGCGGACCGAACACCTTGCCGACATTCACGCCAAAGTCGTTGTAGTCGTGGTCCACCTGGCTCAGCGAGGAGGTATAGACGCTGTGCCCCGCATGCGCGCCGAAGGTGAAGTCGTGTGGCAGCGACCAGTTGGCATCCAGCGCGTAGTAGTAGCCATCGGTCTTGGTGCCATAGAGATCGTTGGTATAGGCAACGGTGAGGCTATAGGTCTTCAGGAACGTGGTCTTGGTGATCAGCTCGGCGTAATTGGACGCGCCCGCTCCCAGATACTGGTAGCGATTGACCATCACATCGAAATTGAAGTTGGTGCCCAGATCGGTGTTGTAGCCGACAAAACCATCCACTTCCCAATCCGGGTCGCCGGCACCGTAGTCGACGTTGGAGGTCCAGGTGCCGATGTACAGGCCGAACGGCGTCTTGTAGGTGAGTCCGGCCTGGAAGGCGGGCTCCTCATTGGTCTGCGAAATACCGCGGAACAGGTAGTCGCTGGTCACCGCGAAGGTACCGGTGAACGGCGAGGCGGGCGCCTCCTCATCCTGGGCCTGGGCCAACGGCGCGACACCAAGCAGCAGCAACGACAGACAACACGCGAGCGAGGACGGCTTCATGGACATCTCCTGGAGCGATGGGCGGTCGGATTGCGCGAGGCGGGACTGCCATGCCTTATTAGTCCAACCGTCATTGCAGCGCAACAGACAAGTCGCGCTCGCTTGACCTGGCGCACAAGCTTGAGAGTAGATGACGCCGGTCAGGGTTCTGTCTCATCGACCGCCCGCGCGGAATCTTGATGGGCCGGGAGTGGAGATTGGAGATTGGGGATAGCAGGGATTCGCTTCGCTTTTGCGAATTCCCAATTCCCAATTCCCAATTCCAATCCCGAATCCCGAATCCCGGCCCAAATCAGACCGGAAACACACCGTAATGCCGTGCTGCCAGCCGCAGCTGCTGCCCAGGCTGGAAGCTGCCCGCCGATGCCGGCAGCTCCACTTCCACCTCGTTGCCTGCCGGCTCCAGCGTGGCGCGCAGCCGCAGACGCGCCCCGCTGCGCTGCGACCAGGCCACCGTGGCCGGCCAGCCGGCATCGTCCGGCACCAGATCTTCCGGCCGCACGTAGACTTCTACCGGGCCGGCCGCCAACGCGGCATTGGCTGCCGGCAGTGCATGCCCGGCGACCTGGATCTGGCCTTGCGCCAGCATGCCGGGAATGCGGTTCACTGCGCCCACGAACGAATACACGAACGGCGAGGCCGGCTTGTCGTAGATCATCGCCGGCGTGTCGAGCTGCTCGATGCGGCCGCGATTGAGGATCGCCACCCGGTCGGCCAGCTCCAGCGCTTCTTCCTGGTCGTGGGTAACGAATACCGTGGTCAGGCCGGTGCGCTCGTGCAGCTCGCGCAGCCAGCGGCGCAGATCGCGGCGCACCTGCGCATCCAGCGCACCGAAGGGCTCGTCCAGCAGCAACACGCGCGGCTCGATCGCCAGTGCACGCGCCAGCGCCACGCGCTGCCGCTGGCCGCCGGACAGCTGGGTGGGATAGCGTCGCTCGAGGCCCTGCAACTGCACCAGCGCCAGCAACTCTTCCACGCGTGCGCGGATGCGTGCTTCGGCCCAGCGCTCGGCGCCGCGCCGCACCCGCAGGCCGAAGGCGATGTTCTCGAACACGTCCATATGCTTGAACAGTGCATAGTGCTGGAACACGAAACCGACCCGGCGCGACTGCACGCTCATGCGGGTGGCATCTTCGTCGCCGAACAGCACCTGGCCGCCATCGGCATGCTCCAGCCCGGCCATGATCCGCAGCAAGGTGGTCTTGCCGGAGCCGGACGGCCCCAGCAAGGCCAGCAACTCACCCTGACGCACGTCCAGGGTGATGTCGTCCAGCGCGGTGAACGTGTCGAACTGCTTGCGCAGGCGGTGGATGCGGATGCCCATGTTCACCTCAATGTCGGTGGTTGGCGGCGAGCGAATCGCCGTGCCGCCATTCCAGGTACGTCTTCAGCGCCAGCGTCAGCAGCGCAGTCAATGCCAGCAACGAGGCACACGCAAACGCGGCGCTGTAGGCGTATTCGTTGTAGAGGATTTCCACGTGCAGGGGCAGCGTGTTGGTGCGCCCGCGGATATGCCCGGACACCACCGACACCGCACCGAACTCGCCCATCGCACGCGCCGCGCACAGCAACACGCCATACATCAGGCCCCAGCGGATGTTGGGCAGGGTCACCCGCCAGAACATCTGCCAACCATTCGCGCCCAGGCTCAGTGCGGCCAGCTCCTCGTCGCTGCCCTGCTGCTCCATCAGCGGCATCAGCTCGCGCGCGATGAACGGGAAAGTGACGAACGTGGTTGCCAGCACGATGCCGGGCAACGCAAACACGATGCGCGGCAACTGGATCATCAGCTCGCCAAAAAACGGCAGCTGCAGCCGCCAGCCTTCGTCGATCAACGGCCATGCCCAGCCGCTGCGGCCGAAGATCAGCACGAAGATCAGGCCGGCCACCACCGGCGATACCGAGAACGGCAGGTCGATCAGGCTGATCAGCAAGCGCTTGCCGGGGAACTGGTGCTTGCTGACAGCCCACGCTGCCGCCACGCCGAACACCAGGTTCAGCGGCAGCACGATGGCAGTGACGATCAGGGTCAGCTTGATCGCCGACAGCGCATCCGGGTCGACGATCGCACGCAGGAAGGTCTCCCAGCCGCCGCGCAGCGCCTCGGCGAACACCAGCACCAGCGGCAGCAGCAGAAACGCCAGCAGGAACAGCAGCGCACCCACAATCATCAGCCACTGCACCCAGCGCGGCTCGTTGGTGGCCGAGTCGGTGATCCGGCGCGCCTGTTCGGTCATCTGGCGGGTCTGCACCATGGCGGGCAGCGGCGAGACAGCATCGTTCATGCAGTCCTCCGTTGATAGCGCAGCAGGCGAGCCTGCAGCGTATTGACCACCAGCAGGATCACGAACGACAGCAGCAGCATCGCCGCGGCAATGGCGGTGGCGCCGGCATAATCGAATTCCTCCAGCCGGATGGTGATCAGCAGCGGCGCGATCTCGGTGGAATTTGGCAGGTTGCCGGCGATGAAGATCACCGAACCGTACTCACCCACGCCGCGCGCGAATGCCAGCGCGAACCCGGTCAGGACCGCCGGCCAGAGCCCTGGCAGCACTACCCGCCACACGCTCTGCCAGCGCGATGCACCCAACGTGGCGGCGGCCGCTTCCAGTTCGCGCTCGCTCTCGGCCAGCACCGGCTGCACCACCCGCACCACGAACGGCAACCCGACGAACACCAGTGCCAGCACGATGCCTAGCTGAGTGTAGGCCACCTTGATGCCGACCGCCTCCAGCCAGCGCCCGACCCAGCCGTTGCCGCCGTACAAGGCGGTCAGCGCGATGCCGGCCACCGCGGTCGGCAACGCGAACGGCAGGTCGATCACCGCATCGAACAGGCGCTTGCCCGGGAAGTTGTAGCGCACGAACACCCAGGCCACCCAGGTGCCCATCACCGCATTGAAGGCGCCGGCCGCAAACGCGGTGCCGAAGCTCACCCGCAGCGCCGACAGCACGCGCGGCTCGCTCCACACCCGCCACAGGCCGTCCCAGCCCAATCCGCTGGTCTTGATGAAGATGCCCAGCAGCGGGATCAGCACGATCACTCCCAGCCAGGTCAGCGTGATTCCAAGACTCAAGCCCAGCCCGGGCATTACGCGTCGGCGCGGTGCCGGCGCTGGGTGGGGTGCAACCGACATCTGCATCGCCTACTTTTTTGCCTGGATCTGGTCGAACACGCCACCGTCGGCGAAGTGTTCCTGCTGCGCCTTGTCCCACGACCCGAACGCGTCCTGGATGGTCACCAGCTTGATGTCCGGGAACCGTGCCAGATCGGCAGGGTCGGCAAATTCCGGGTGGCGTGGACGATAGAAATGCTTGGCCGCCAGCTTCTGCCCTTCCGGCGCATACAGGTAGCGCAGATACGCCTCGGCCACATCGCGGGTGCCGTGCTTGTCGACGTTCTTGTCGACCAGCGCCACCGACGGCTCGGCCAGGATCGACAGCTTCGGCACCACGATCTCGAACTTGTCCTTGCCCAGCTCCTCGCGCGCCAGCAGCGCCTCGTTTTCCCAGGCCAGCAGCACATCGCCGATGCCACGCTGCACGAACGTGGTGGTGGCGCCGCGCGCGCCGGTATCGAGCACCGGCACGTTGCGGAACAACGCCTGCATGTAGCGCATGATGCGCTCGCGGTCGCCCTTGAAGATGTGGTCGGCGTAGGCCCAGGCAGCCAGGTAGTTCCAGCGCGCGCCGCCGGAGGTCTTGGGGTTGGGCGTCACCACCGCCACGCCGGAGCGCAGCAGGTCCGGCCAATCGTGGATGTTCTTCGGGTTGCCCTTGCGCACCAGGAACACGATCGTCGAGGTGTACGGCGCGCTGTTGTCGGGCAGGCGCTTTTCCCAGTCGCTGTCGATCAGCTTGGCCTTTTCGGCGATCGCATCGACGTCGTAAGCCAGTGCCAGCGTCACCACGTCGGCTTCGATGCCATCGATCACCGCGCGCGCCTGTTTACCGGAGCCGCCGTGCGAGGTCTCCACCGTGACGGTGTCCTGCGGATGCTGCTGCTTCCACTGCGCGGCAAAGGCGCTGTTGTAGTCGCGGTAGAACTCGCGGGTGGGGTCGTAACTGACATTGAGCAAGCCGATGTCGCGCGCGCCCGCCTGGCCGGCCAGGACCAGCAGGCTGCACAACACGGTCGATACAAGACGGAAGCGGGGGTGGGTCACAGCAATCTCCAAACCGTTGGGGCGCAGCTGAACAGCAAGCATGCCATGCTGCGCAGCGGCACGCAGGCGGTGAAATGACATCAAGGCCGCGCCTTATGCCGATTTTGCATGACGTAGTGGTATGCCACCGTGATCGTTAAAATCATGCGTCTCTTGCCACTGCGATCGCCATGACCCACGCTCCCGCCGCGCTGACCGCCCATTACGCCGCCGAACTGGACACCATCCAGGCCCAGGGCTTGTTCAAGTCCGAGCGCATCATCACCGGCCCGCAGTCGGCCCGGATCACCCTGGCCGATGGCCGCAGCGTACTCAACTTCTGCGCCAACAACTATCTGGGTCTGGCCGACCACCCGGACATCATCCAGGCCGCCAAGGACGCGCTGGACACGCACGGTTTCGGCATGGCCTCGGTGCGCTTCATCTGCGGCACCCAGGATCTGCACAAGCAGCTCGAGCGCACCATCGCCGACTTCTTCGGTACCGAGGACACCATCCTCTACGCGGCCTGTTTCGATGCCAACGGTGGCCTGTTCGAACCGCTGCTCGGCGAAGCGGACGCGATCATCTCCGATGCGCTCAATCACGCCTCCATCATCGACGGCGTGCGCCTGTGCAAGGCCAAGCGCTTCCGCTACGCCAATTGCGACATGGCCGATCTGGAAGCGCAGCTGCAGGCCGCCGATGCGGCTGGCTGCAGGACCAAGCTGATCACCAGCGACGGCGTGTTCTCGATGGACGGCTTCATCGCCCCGCTCGACGAGATCACCGCCCTCGCCCGCAAATACAACGCGCTGGTGCATATCGACGAATGCCATGCCACCGGCTTTCTTGGCGCCACCGGCCGCGGCTCGGCCGAGGTCAAAGGCGTGCTGGACCGGATCGACATCATCACCGGCACGCTGGGCAAGGCGATGGGTGGTGCGTTGGGCGGCTTCACCACCGCCAGGCGCGAAGTCATCGAACTGCTGCGCCAGCGCTCGCGCCCGTATCTGTTCTCCAACTCGCTGCCGCCGCACGTGGTGGCCGCCGGCATCAAGGCCTTCGAGATGCTGGAAGCCGCCGGCGAGCTGCGCACGCAACTGGTCGACAACACCCGCTATTTCCGCGAGCGCATGACCGCCGCCGGCTTCGACCTCAAGCCCGGCGTGCATCCGATCAGCCCGGTGATGCTCTACGACGCACCGCTGGCGCAGAAGTTCGCCGAGCGCCTGCTGGAAGAAGGCATCTACGCAATCGGCTTCTTCTTCCCGGTGGTGCCCAAGGGGCAAGCGCGCATCCGCACCCAGATCAGTGCCGCGCATACCCGCGCGCAGCTGGATCAGGCGATCGACGCGTTCATCAAGATCGGCCGCGAACTCGACGTCATCAAGGACTGATGCGCACGGTACTGCGCCAACGGCTGCTGCTGGCGGCGCAGACCGATACCCAGGCGCACCTGCTGGACGGCAACTGGGAAACCCGTTGCCTGCATTGCCGTCGGCGCCTGCAGCTGCGCGCCGATGGCGAACCGCTCGGGCACACCACGCTGGAACACGTGGTCCCGCAGGCCTGGTTTGGCCGTCGCGCGGCGGCAGCACTATGCGCGCTGGTCGACGACGATGCCAATGCAGCGCGTAATCTCGCCCTGGCCTGTGCCAGCTGCAACCACGCCAAGGGCCGTCGCCACGATGCCAACGGTGCCGGCGACGCCCGCGCCGTGGAGGTGGTCAGCGCCTTGCTCAGCGCGCGCCTGGTGCGTTGGCGGGAGCCGCCGTCAGCGCGCTGACTTCCGCTGGGCTGAGCATCCGCCACGCCCCCTTGCCCAGCTCGCCCATCGCCAGCGAGCCGATCGCCACCCGCACCAACCGCAGTACGCCGATCTCCACCGCCGCCAGCAAGCGGCGTATCTGCCGATTGCGGCCTTCGTCCAGCACGATCTCCAGCCACGCATTGCGCTCGCCTTCGCGCAGCACACCGACCCGCCTGGCGCGCAGCAGCACACCCTCGCCGTTCGGGTCGGGATCAACCACGCCGGCCTGCAGCTGCGCCAGTTGCGCAGCGCTCGGGCGGCAATCGATCTGCACGTGATAGGTCTTGTCCGGCCCGGTCATCGGATCGGTTACTGCCGCTGCCCATTGCGGGTCGTTACTGAAGAGCAGCAGGCCTTCGCTGGCCTTGTCCAACCGCCCGACCGGGGCGATCCACGGCAGGCCGGCGCCATCGAAGCAGCGATACACCGTGTCCCTGCCCTGCTCGTCGCGCACAGTGGTGACCACGCCGCGCGGCTTGTTGAGCATCAGGTAGCAGCGCGCCGGCCCGGCCAACGGGTGTCCGTCGATGCGGATGGCGGAGTGCTGGTCGGCACGGACCGGATATTCGGGATCGTGCACCACGCGTGCCGCCACGCTGACCCGCCCTGCAGCGATCCAGCGCGCCGCTTCGGTACGCGAACACACGCCCAGTTTGGACAGCACGCGCGCCAGCCCGTGGCGTGGCGCGCTGCTCGCCGTGGTCATGCCGGAGGCGCGTGACGCGCCCGCCGGACCACGCGTGCGCTGCCGGGACGTCGCCGGCGCAGGCCGCCGGGTCATGCCGTCCCGACCGCGACTTATTTGTTTTCGACCGACTTGGCGTCGGCCGCGGGCGTTGCGGTTGCCGCAGCAGCCGGCGCCGGCGCAGCCACCGGACGCGCCTTGACCACGCGCACGCCGCGCGCCTTCATCCAGGCGTCGAATTCTTCGGCGGTCATGCGCTTGCCGTTCTGGCTCATGTCAAAGCGCCACGGCGTGTTGTCGAATGCGGTGGTGGCCTTGTAGGCGGCCGGATCGTTCGGATTGACGGTGCCGCCGGGCGGAATGACCTTGGCCAGGTCCTGGCAGCCTTCCACGCGCAGACGCAGCAACACGCGGTCCACCGACTGCTCGGTGGTGTACGGCTGTGCCAGCACGCCAGTGGGCATGCCCAGCTGCACGCTACGGGTGTAGAACTCGGCGGCCGCCGGCGCAATGACGGTGGCGGGCAACGGCAACGGCTGGGACACCGTGCTGCCGGCACAGTTCGGAGCGGCGTAGGCGGCGGGAATCAGGGCGAGACAGAGCAATCCAGCCGTAGCGGTACGCAGCATCGGGTTCTTCCAGTATGAGTGTGGTGTTGACGCGGCGAGTGTAGGCAGCGATGAACGCCGTTTCAACCGGAAGCGTGCCTGGATGGCAACGCAGACAGGATTTGCACTGTCCGGGTACAGATTTCCGGTTCCCACAAAGACAAAACCCGGCGCAAGGCCGGGTTTTGTATGCAACAGCTAACTGTCCAATTAGTTCTGGACGTTCAGCTCGGTACGACGGTTCTTCGCACGGCCTTCCGGATTGTCGGAACCATCCGGGTTGGCGTTCGGAGCAATCGGACGGCTCTCGCCGTAGCCGATCGGACCAACCAGACGCGACGCATCGACGCCGTTCTTGGTCAGGTAGTCGTACACGGTGGTCGCACGACGCTCGGACAGCTTCTGGTTGTACGCGTCGGTACCCTTCGAGTCGGTGTGACCGGCAACCTCGACCTTCAGGTCGGGGTAACGCTTCAGGATCTCGGTCGCTTCGCTCAGGATCGAGACGGCGTCCGGACGCAGGGTCGACTTGTTGAAGTCGAAGTTCACGCCCTTCAGGTCGATCGACACAGGCACCGGGCAACCGTCCGGACCGATGGTCTGGCCAGGCTGCGAAGCAGGGCACTTGTCGTCGCAGTTGTTGACGCCGTCACCGTCGTCATCCAGGTCTGCGCAGCTCGGGGCAACCGGAGCCGGAGCCGGCGGCGGAGCGGTCGACGGAGCCGGTCCCAGCGGGATCACGACGCCGACCGAAGCCAGCACGTCGCCGAACCAGTCTTCCTGCGGAGCAGCAACGCTCTGGTCGTTGAAGTCAGCGCGGTAGGCCAACTCGGCACGCACGGCGACGCGCTTGTCGAAGGTGGTCTGCAGACCGACACCAGCCTTGGCGGCAAAGTTGCCGTCCTTCTGCTGGCCCGGCGAAACCGGGTTCGGGGTGGCGTCGAACTCTTCTTCCGAACGCTGGTAGCCCAGACCGAACAGCAGGTAGGGGTTCCAGCCGCGGCCTTCCTGGATGAAGTGGCGACGCAGGTCGAACGAGATGCCGTACTGGCTCCAGTTCTGGTCCTGGTTGGCATCGAAGTTCGGGTTCTGATAGTTCAGCTCGCCGTCGATCGACCAGTTCGGGCTAACGAACTTGCCCAGACCCAGGGTGACGAACGGGGCGTCATTGGTCAGACGATCGCTGTCCTGGAAGTTGAAGCCAGCGCTACCGGTCAGGTACCAACGGTCATCGAACTCCTGCGCGGAAGCAGCCTGGGCAACCGCCAGACCGCCGAGCAACGCGGCAGTGAGAATTTTCTTGTTCATGTGTATACAGCTCCTTCTTTGGGAGATAAAACCGATAGAGGCGTTGTTCTTGGTAAAGATGCTCGTCACATCCAGAGCCATCGGGGCGCAGATTAAGCCGGCTTCAGTGAAGATCGCGTTAACGGTCATATAACATGTGAAAGCAATCACCAGGGCCGGCGATCCCTTTCAATACTACGTATACAGTTTCATGAAGGGAAGGACCGCGCACGCAGTTTGCACATCCCGGCTGCATGAACCGCAGCCCAATTAAGCCAGTTGAATACGCTGGCGGATCCAGCCTTCCAGCCCGCTGCGCACTGATGCGTCAACCACATTGGTGAACGCCAGGCCCTGTCCGAGCTGAATTGTGGGGTCGGTGGTTGCGGCGCGACGGTGACACAACGCACCCTGAACTCCCCACCTGGAGCGACCCGATGAAAGCTGTCGTCATCACCCGTCACCTGCCGGTCGACGATCCCGCCGCATTGCTTGACATGGAACTTCCAGCCCCGTCAGCCCCGTCGGGGTATGACTTATTGGTGCGTGTCGAGGCGGTCTCGGTCAATCCGGTCGACACCAAGGTGCGCGCGCCCAAGCCGCAGACGCTGGATGCGCCGAAGATCCTGGGCTACGACGCGGCCGGCGTCGTCGAAGCGGTGGGCCCCGATGTCACCGCGTTCGCAGTCGGCGACGAGGTGTATTACGCAGGCGACATCGGGCGACCGGGCAGCAATGCGCAATATCAGCTGGTCGATGCGCGTATTGCCGGCTGCAAGCCCACCTCGCTCAGCTTCGCCCAGGCCGCGGCGCTGCCGCTGACCACCTTGACCGCATGGGAGCTGCTGTTCCAGCGCATGCCGTTCTCTTTCGACGGCGCCCGCAATCGCGGCAAGCACCTGCTGATCATCGGTGGCGCGGGCGGCGTGGGCTCGATCGCGATCCAGCTGGCGCGGCATGCCGGCTTCAGCGTGATCGCCACGGCCTCGCGGCCGGAGACCATCGAATGGACGCGGCAGATGGGCGCCCAGCATGTGATCGACCATCACCAGCCGCTGCTACCGCAGTTGCAGGCGCTGGGAATGCAGAGCGTGGACGCCGCCCTCAACCTGGCCGACACCGATCGCTACTGGCAGCAGCTGGGCGAGATCCTGGCGCCGCAGGGGCATGTGGGCCTGATCGTGGAGCCGCGCGGCCCGCTGTCGATCGGCGATCCCTACAAGGCCAAGTGCATCGGCATCCACTGGGAACTGATGTTCACCCGCGCCCGCTACGCAACCGAGGACATGGTCGAGCAACACCGCATCCTCAACCGCGCCGCCAGCCTGATCGATGCGGGCGAGTTGCGTACCACCCACACCGAAACGCTGTCTCCGATCAATGCGCAGCACTTGCGCGAGGCGCATCGGCGCCTGGAAAGCGGCAGCACGATCGGCAAGCTGGTGCTGGCGGGTTGGTAATCGGCCTGCCCGCTTGAGTTCGGCTGTTGCGTGGTGCACGGGCCGGTTGGCTTGCACCTTAAAAGGCGGCAGGACCACAGCGCGCGCAGGTGAATTAGCAGCAATGCGGGACCGGCATCCGGATCGCAGGCAGCGTTGCAGCTGTGGCATCTGCGCACTCGCAGCCATGTGAGTCGCAGTGCGCGCAAGGCAATCTGTTCCGCAGCAACGCGCAGATGGATCGGCCTTGCTCTATAGAGAGTCGCCATTGCGGCCATGGCGACCCGCGTGACGCGTCGGATGCGACTGCCGATCAGGGGCCGTTGATCGGGAAGCCGGCAAGCCGGATCGAACGCCAGGTCTCCCAGACGGTCTCATCCAGCAAGCGGGATCGCACCGGGACGTGCCGTGCTGCCAACGGGTACGCGGCCTGCTGCGGACGCCACCCGCCCTGTCCTGCCCCTGCCCCAGGCGGCCGACTGCACCCGCTGTGCGCGTCGGGACTTGCCGCCACGCCGGTTTGCCGGCATCGTGCGCACTCCGTACGCCAGCGTATCCACACCATGTCGCCCGCCACCGGCCCGTCCGTCTCGCCCTATCCGCACCTGTTCACACCGCTCGACCTGGGTTTCACGCAACTGCGCAACCGCGTCCTGATGGGCTCGATGCACACCGGCCTGGAAGACCGTGCGCGCGATTTCCCCAAGTTGGCCGCGTATTTCGCCGAGCGTGCTGCCGGCGGTGTCGGGTTGATCGTCACCGGCGGGTTTTCGCCGAATGTGGTGGGCTGGCTCAAGCCGTTCGGCGGCAAGCTGTCGTGGCCGTGGGAGGTGCGCCCGCATCGTCAGGTCACCCAGGCGGTGCATGCGCACGACGCCAAGATCTGCCTGCAGCTGCTGCATGCCGGGCGCTACGCCTATCACCCGCTGTCGGTGGCCCCGTCCCGGCTCAAGGCGCCGATCAACCCGTTCACTCCACGCGCGCTCTCGGCACGTGCGGTGGATCGGCAGATCGCAGCCTACGCGCGTGCGGCGCGGCTGGCGCGCGACGCCGGCTACGACGGCGTGGAGGTGATGGGATCGGAAGGCTACCTGATCAACGAATTCACCGCCGCGCGCACCAACCAGCGCAGCGATGCCTGGGGTGGCGATGCGGTGAAACGCATGCGCTTTGCGGTGGAGATCGTGCAACGCATCCGCGACGCCTGCGGACCGGACTTCATCATCATCTACCGGCTGTCGCTGGTGGACCTGGTCGACGGCGGCAACCAGTGGCAGGACATCCTGACCCAGGCGCAGGCGATCGAAGCAGCAGGCGCGACCATCATCAATTCCGGCATCGGCTGGCACGAGGCACGCATTCCGACCATTGCCACGTCGGTCCCGCGTGCGGCGTTTGCCGGTGTGACCGCCAAGCTCAGGCCGCACTTGCACATCCCGGTGGTGGCGACCAACCGCATCAACATGCCGGAGGTGGCCGAACGCATCCTCGCCGACGGCGCGGCCGACATGGTGTCGCTGGCGCGCCCGCTGCTGGCCGATCCGCAGTGGGCCAACAAGGCCCGCGCCGGCCAGTCGCAGGCCATCAATACCTGCATCGCCTGCAACCAGGCCTGCCTGGATCATGTGTTCGACAACAAGCTGGCGAGTTGCCTGGTCAACCCACGCGCAGCGCACGAAACCGAACTGATCTACGCACCGACCCCTGACCCCAAGCGCATTGCGGTGGTCGGTGCCGGCCCGGCCGGTCTGGCCTGCGCCACGGTGGCGGCCGAGCGCGGCCACCGCGTCACCCTGTTCGATGCAGGCGATGCAATCGGTGGGCAATTCAACGTCGCCAGGCGCATCCCGGGCAAGGAAGAATTCACCGAGACGCTGCGTTACTTCGGTCACCGCATCGACGCAACCGGGGTGCAGTTGCATCTGAATACCCGCGTGCAAGCGGCCGATCTGAAGGACTTCGACGAGATCGTGCTGGCCACCGGCATCGAGCCGCGCAAGGTGGATTTCCCCGGCGCCGATCACCCGATGGTCGTGAGCTATCTGGACGTGGTGCTGGGCCGTCATGTGGCTGCCGACAAGGTCGCGATCATCGGGGCCGGCGGGATCGGCTTCGATGTGGGCGAATTTCTCGTGCACACAGGGCAATCACCGTCGCTGGACCCCGCACGCTGGATGACCGAATGGGGCGTGGACCCCAGCTTCGAGACCCCTGGCGCATTGGCCAGGCCGCAGCCCGAGCCCCCCGCCCGCCAGGTCTGGCTGCTGCAGCGCAGCCCCGGCAAACCCGGGGCGCGCCTGGGCAAGACCACTGGCTGGATCCACCGTGCCACGCTCAAGGCCAAGGGCGTCAAGATGCTCGGCGGTGTAGAGTATCTGGGTGTGGACGACGCCGGCCTGCGGATCCGCGTGGAAGGTAACGAGCAACTGCTCGATGTCGGCACGGTGGTGGTCTGCGCCGGGCAGGAACCGCGCCGCGACCTGCTTGCCGCGCTGCAGGCGGATGGCCGGCAACCGCATCTGATCGGCGGCGCGGATGTTGCCGCCGAACTGGATGCCAAGCGTGCGATCAATCAGGCCTGCCGCTTGGCGGCGACCTTGTAACGCGCGCTTGGCAGCGCGCTGAAAGCCACGGCGGCCTGCTCACGGCGCCACTCGAACACGTGTACGAGCGCGGATGTGCGCCGGATGGGCGCACCGTCACCGCTGCGGGTGGCAGCGGCAGGGCGATGACCGGTCTGCGCGTCAGATGCCGCCGCAGGGTTCTCTAGCGAGGTCGGATGCGCGGATCGGTGTGGACTCCGGCGCCGTTGGCGATCGCGCCAGACGGTACAGGCGCCACTGATTGGCGCAGCACCGGTAGATTCTTTTTCCTGTCGTGCAGCTCGGCTATAAACCGGCGATGCGCTCCACCCTGACTGCACCGCCCCACATGCTGCCGCCGGCAGCATTGCGGGCCTATGTTGCGGCGCATTTCGGCAAAAGCCTGCTGTGGTACACCGGCGAGTTGCTGCTGATTTTTGCGTTGACCGAATACGTTGGATTGAGCGCGGTGGCGGCTGGCGCGTCGGTCGCCGGCGGATTGGTGATCAGTGCAGTGATGGGCATGGTCGCCGCGCGACGCTGGAGTGCCTACGCCAGCCTGGCCTGGGCCGGGCGTTCGCAATGGCGTGGCATTGCGTTGGCAGCCCTCGCCCTGGCACTGGTGTTCGTGACGCCAGCGCTTCCTGCCGGTGCCAGGCTGATCAGCGTGTTGCTGCTCAGCCTGCCCTTCCGCGCGGCCTATGCGATCGGCGACGTGGCACAGAACACCTTGTTGGGGTTGGGCCACTGGCCCTGGCGCGGTGCGCGCGGCGTCAGTGCGCTGCGCCTGATCGGCAGCGGTCTGGCCGCGCTATCGGTCAGCGCAGCGATCGGCCTGGTGCTGAAGGCTGGGGCATATGCCGGCGCATCGACAGCGTTGATGGTCGTCGCGCTGGTCAGCAGCATCGCACTGCTGTCGGCATGGTGGTTAAGCAACACGCTGCAGCCTTACGCGCACGCAGTTGCCGCCGCTCCGTTACCGCCAGCCACGTCGGAGTGGCAGCGCAATCAGTTGCTGCCCGTGGCGGTCATCGCAGCACTGGCGTTGGCGTTGCCGACGTTCACCAAATTGGCGCCTTATCTGGCGCAATCGCGCATCGGCTCGGCCGGATGGGGCAGCGCGGTGTTGATTGCGTACGCGTTGGGCAGCGTCTGCATACAGCCCTTGGCAGCGCGTTGGCCGACCGTGGCGCTGCGTCGATTGGGCCTGAGTGGAGTTGCACTGTCCGGGCTGGGATTGATCTTTGCCATCGCCATGGCTCGACACTGCGTGCTGGATGCCGGCCTGGCCTTCGGCATGGGTGTGGCGGCGGGAAGCGCCGGGCAATGGGTCTGGGCGCGCCACGCAGAACTCGCCTCGCGCCATGGCCCCGCACGGCAGGCCCGCGCCTGTGCCGCACTCACTGCGACAGCCCAACTCGCACTGGCGGCCGGCAGTGGCGTGATCGGACTGCTGCTGAACGTCTCCGGCTATCCGCATGGGCACGCTGCGCAGCTGGCGTGGGCGATGGCCCTGGGGCCGATACTCTGCGGCGTGTCATGCATGCTGATCGCCTGGATCGGCAGCGCGTTGGCGAGGTCTGAAAAACGCAGACCTGTTGCAACAGCGCTGCCAACAAGTCAGGCATGAAATCCCGATCAGGCCACAATAACGTAACGCTTACGCGCAAGATGCTGTGCCGACCGCAATCACGTGCTTCGGCAATCGCCATTCACGTCTGCACGCTTGCAGGTTCTTTTTTTTGCATCAAGTCGAACTTGATGCGCGCGGTTCAACGTGCCTAGTTCTTCTGGAAATAAACAGTGCGCGTACGCAAGGCGGCAGCAAGCGCACGGCAGTCGCAATGTCGTCAACGACGATGCGCCGCTGCCACCGTCAAGAAATCGTGCGACGGGGTCTGGCGATTTCGGCGGCATATCTGAGTGCTGCCACTACGGCGCATCCTTGCGTGATGCAGGTGCGGGCGTGGCGAGCGACCTGGGGATGCGATGCGACAGCAATAGCTGTCATGACGCGTCGTGGATACCCCCCCCCATCAATTCGCATCGAACACGCCACCGTCTTCTCTGGCCCTAGCGACTGCAACACAAGCGACTGCAACACAGGGTTGTACGCTGCATGAGCAGGCGCACGATGCGTGATCCCGGCAGCACGACATCCCGCACTGACAGTTCTTTCCTGCACCCTGCGTTCGCATGTGGATGTCCAACCGCTGCTGCGGCAAGACGCCGGCGTACAAGCACATTCATCAGTGACGATGATGTGTAGCGCACCATGCCGACGGCACTGCATGCGTAGCCTGCGCATGCGGCGTTGCGTGTCGCAAACAACACGCAGACCCGCAACACGGCATGCGCATTGCGCCGATGTTGATTGCCACATCCGCTGTCGCCACCACGATGCGACGCACACGACGGATGCAGCGCGCTGTCGTGCTCGAGCCAAGCGGTAGATGTAGCAAGCACTCACACGCGTCAACCCCGCCTATTCAGCCGCGATTCTGTGATCGACGCCTACCTTGCGCCAACTTTTTGACCCGCCGCATTTGGTGGGCACCTCCGGTAGATCCTTCTCTCGCCGGAGACCGGGCGACCCGTGGCAGGCCGCCTCCCCATGACGCCAAGCCCTCTGTACTGGTGCATCCACCTTGGATGCTCTGCGGATCGGCCCATACGGAGCAAGGAGTTCTATGAAACTGGTTTGGATACTTTGGCTGTCGCAGTTGTTGCCGCAGCCAGCTGCAGATTCGTTGTGCTTGAGCACCACCGTGTACCTGGAAGCGCGTGATCAGACCTTGCGCGGCCAGCAAGCCGTCGCGGAAGTTGCGTTGCGTCGTCTGGACAGCGGTTTGTGGGGCGATTCGATGTGTCAGGTGGTCACCGCGCGCAAGCAGTTCGCGCCCACCATCGTGGCCCCGGGAACGCAGCTGAAAAATGACGATGCCTGGAACAAGGCGCTGCATGTGGCGCTGGCTGCAGAGCGCAACTGGGCGCTACCGGTGGGTCAGCGCAAGGAAATCGTGCCGGGCGCCAGCCACTTTGCCGCAAGCGCGATCGCCAGCCCGAGCTGGCGCAATGCATACCAGGTGGCCACCATCGGCGACCACACGTTCTATCGCGTGCAGAAGCTGCGTCCGCGCACCGCATCCTGACGTCACCCACGCACTCACGCGTTGCCGCTAAGCTTGCGTCTTCGTCTTTGTGCGGGAATTCTCATGAAGCTGTACACCAAGCCGGGCGCGTGTTCGCTGGCAGATCACATCGTGCTGCGCTGGTCGGGGCTGCCCTTCGAGCTGGAAGTGGTCGACGCTGCCACGATGAAGTCGCCCGGGTATCTGCGCCTCAATCCAGCCGGTGCGGTGCCGTTGCTGGTCGTCGACGACTGGGCGCTGACCCAGAATGCGGCCATCCTGAACTACATCGCCGACGTTGCACCGCTCACCGGGCTGTCCGGCGATGGCAGCGCGCGCAGCCGTGCGGAAATCAATCGCTGGATCGCCTTCGCCAATGCCGATGTGCATCCGACCTTCAAGCCGATTTTCGGTAGTACCGCCTATCTGCAGGACGAGGCGCTGATTGCGCGCAGCCATGACGACGCACGCAACAAGCTGCGCGCCCTGTACGAACGTGTCGACGCGCATCTGCAGGGGCGCAACTGGCTGGCCGGCGACACCCACACCGGCGCCGATGCGTATCTGTTCGTGACGCTGCGATGGGCGCAGAAGGCGAGCGTGGACCTGAGCGGGCTGAGCGCCGTGGCTGCTTTCGTGCAGCGCATGCTCGACGATGCCGATGTGCAGGCCGCGCTAAAGGCCGAAGGCCTGGCCTGAGCCGAGCGCGCCGCGTGATGTGATCGATGCGGCGGCAACGCGAATCGCATCGGCCTTGCAGGATCGATGGGCGTGATGGCGCGCTTCCCGCGCCACCGACCGGCGCATGTAACGCAACGCATCACGGAAGCGACGCATAAAAAAACGCCGGGCAGTGCCCGGCGTTTTTTTTGTACTGCCAAGCCGGGAAACTCAGCCCAGCAGATGCGACACGCCGCTGCGCTCTTCTTCCAGCTCGGCCAGGGTCTTGTCGATGTACTTCTGGCTGAAGTCGTCGATCGGCAGATCCTTGACCAGGGTGTACTCGCCGTTTTCGGTGGTGACCGGGAAGCCGAAGATCACGCCTTCCGGAATGCCGTAGGAGCCGTCGGACGGCACGCCCATCGTCACCCACTTGCCATTGCTGCCCAGCACCCAGTCACGCACGTGATCGATGGCGGCATTGGCGGCCGACGCTGCCGAGGACAGGCCGCGCGCTTCGATGATCGCCGCGCCGCGCTTGCCCACGGTCGGAATGAAGTTGGACGCATTCCATTCCTGGTCGTTGATCGCATCACCGATGGACGCACCATCGGCGGTGGCGAAACGGTAGTCCGGATACATGGTCGGGCTGTGGTTGCCCCACACCACCAGCTTCTCGATGCCGCCGACCGGCTTGCCGAGCTTCTGCGACAGCTGGCTGAGCGCACGGTTGTGGTCCAGACGCAGCATGGCGGTGAAGTTCTTCGGGTTCAGATCCGGCGCCGACTTCATTGCGATGTAGGCATTGGTGTTGGCCGGGTTGCCGACCACCAGCACCTTGACGTCACGCTTGGCCACCTTGTTCAACGCCGCGCCCTGCGCGGTGAAGATCTTGGCGTTCTCCAGCAGCAGGTCCTTGCGCTCCATGCCCGGGCCGCGCGGGCGCGCACCGACCAGCAGGGCGACATCGATGTCCTTGAACGCCACTTCGGCGTCGTCGGTGCCGACCACGCCGGCCAGCAACGGGAATGCGCAGTCTTCCAGCTCCATGATCACGCCCTTGAGCGCGGCCTGGGCCTTTTCATTGGACAGTTCCAGCAATTGCAGGATCACCGGCTGATCCTTGCCCAGCATTTCGCCGGAGGCGATGCGGAACAGCAGGGCATAGCCGATCTGGCCGGCAGCGCCGGTCACGGCAACACGAACAGGTGCTTTCATGGGGAGTTTCCTCTGCTAAAAAACATGGGTGGAGGTGCACGCTGGCGTGGCGCGAGGCCTGGCGGCGCGCAGTGACAGACGAACGGCCGCACACGGCGGCCGTTCGGGAAAAGCCATCAGGCGGCGAGGATCTTGTTCCACTCCGCGACGCGGTCGGCCTTGGCGGCCAGCACGGCGTCGGTATCGCCTTCGATCGTCACCTTGTTGATCACATCGCCCTGGGCGACGGCATCGACCACGTCCAGGCCCTGGGTGACCTTGCCGAACACGGTGTGCTTGCCGTCCAGCCACGGGGTGGCGGTGTGGGTGATGAAGAACTGGCTGCCGTTGGTGTTGGGGCCGGCATTGGCCATGGACAGCACGCCACGCTCGTGGCCGACGCCGTTGTTGGCTTCATCCTCGAAACGGTAGCCCGGGCCGCCGCGGCCGGAACCTTCCGGGCAGCCGCCCTGGATCATGAAGTCGGCGATGACGCGGTGGAAGCTCAGGCCGTCGTAAAAGCCGCGCTGGACCAGGTTGACGAAGTTGGCGACGGTCAGCGGGGCCTTGTCGGCGAACAGCTCGACCACGATCGGGCCGCGGGTGGTATCGAAATGGGCGATCAGGGACATGGAAATCCTTGCAGGTTTCAGGGTGTATGACAGCCCATTAGAATACACCCGGCCGTGCAGGCGACCGTGCAGGTTGGACCATGGTCGGGGGTCTCACGGCAAGCTGAATGGGCGTTTTGGACCGCTCGACGGCCGAACGCAACGGCACGGCAACGAAACCGCTATAATGTCGGGCTTACCTCATCTCAAGACTGGCGCCAGACAGGGGCCCTTTCCGCATGTCTATCGAAAAACTCCGCAATATCGCCATCGTCGCGCACGTCGACCATGGCAAGACCACCCTCGTCGACTGCCTGCTGAAGCAGTCCGGCACCCTGTCCGAGCGCACCGTGCTGGCTGAGCGCGTGATGGACAGCAACGACCAGGAAAAGGAGCGTGGCATCACGATCCTGGCCAAGAACACGGCCATCACCTGGAACGGCAACCGCATCAACATCGTCGACACCCCGGGACACGCCGACTTCGGTGGCGAGGTCGAGCGCGTGCTGTCGATGGTGGACTCGGTGCTGATCCTGGTCGACGCGATGGACGGCCCGATGCCGCAGACCCGCTTCGTGACCCAGAAGGCGTTTGCGATGGGCTTCAAGCCGATCGTGGTGGTCAACAAGATCGACCGTCCCGGCGCACGCCCGGACTGGGTGATCGACCAGGTGTTCGACCTGTTCGACAAGCTCGGCGCCACCGATGAGCAGCTGGACTTTCCGATCGTCTACACCTCCGCCCTGAACGGCTACGCCAGCCTGGATTCGAGCGTGCGCGACGGCGATATGACCCCGCTGTACGAAGCGATCATGCAGCACGTGTCGGCACCGGACGTGGATCCGGACGGCCCGTTCCAGATGCGCATCAGCCAGCTGGACTACAACAACTTCGTTGGCGTGATCGGCATCGGCCGCATCCAGCGCGGCGTGCTGAAGAAGAACATGCCGGTCAGCGTGATCGACCGTGAAGGCAAGAAGCGCCAGGGCAAGGTGCTGCAGGTGCTGGGCTTTTTGGGCCTGGAGCGCATCGAGCAGGACACCGCCGAGGCCGGTGACATCGTCGCCATCTCCGGCGTGGCCGAGCTGACCATTTCCGACACCGTGTGCGCGCTCGACGCGCCGGAAGCGCTGCCGGCGCTGACCGTGGACGAGCCCACCATCTCGATGACCTTCCAGGTCAACAACTCGCCGTTCGCCGGCAACAAGGACCTGTCCGGCGGCAAGTTCCTGACCAGCCGCCAGCTGCGCGACCGCCTGGACCGCGAGAAGGTGCACAACGTGGCACTGAAGGTCGAGGAAGGCTCCGACGCCGACAAGTTCCTGGTCTCCGGCCGTGGCGAGCTGCATCTGTCGGTGCTGATCGAGAACATGCGTCGTGAAGGCTACGAGCTGGCCGTGTCGCGTCCGGAAGTGATCATCAAGGAGATCGACGGCAAGCAGATGGAGCCGATCGAACAGCTCGTGGTGGACATCGAAGAACAGCACCAGGGCGGCGTGATGGAAAAGCTGGGCACCCGCAAGGGCCAGCTGAAGAACATGGAGCCGGACGGCAAGGGCCGCGTGCGCCTGGATTACATGATCCCGGCGCGTGGCCTGATCGGCTTCCAGAACGAGTTCCGCACCCTGACCCAGGGCTCGGGCCTGCTGTTCCACGTGTTTGACCATTACGGCCCGAAGGAACAGGGCGCCATCGCCAAGCGCCAGAACGGTGTGATGATCGCCAATGCCGCCGGCGCCACCCCCGCCTATGCGCTGGGGCCGTTGGAAGAGCGTGGCCGCCTGTTCGCTGCAGAAGGCGACAACGTGTACGAAGGTCAGCTGATCGGTATCCACTCCAAGGACAACGATCTGACCGTCAACGCGATCAAGACCAAGCCGCTGACCAACATGCGCGCCTCGGGCAAGGACGATGCGATCAAGCTGACCCCGGCGATCAAGTACACGCTGGAACAGGCGCTGGACTTCATCGAGGACGACGAGCTGGTCGAAGTCACCCCGAAGGAAATCCGCCTGCGCAAGAAGTTCCTCACCGAAAGCGACCGCAAGCGCGCTGGCCGTTCCGGCTAAGCACGACCGGTCCATCATCGTGCGCAACACGCCCTACAGCCCGGATCCGCGCGCGCATCCGGGACTGCATGTGATCGCCTTGCTGGAGACGGTCAAGGGGGCGCTTGCGCTGTTGGCGGCGACGGGCCTGGAAATTCTGGGCCCGCTCCCGCTGCAGAACGCGGTCAGCACGCTGATCCGCCGCTTCAATCTGGATCCCGACCACGGCGCACTGCCGTCGTTGCTCAAGACCATCAGCCCCGACGCCGTCCATCTGGCCGCAGCCGCAATGCTGGCCTACGGCCTGCTGCACGTCGTGGAAGCCTGGGGTCTGTGGCGTGCCAAGGCCTGGGCGTCGCTGCTGGGCTGCCTGTCGGCGGCCATCTATCTGCCTTTCGATATCTACGCCATCGTCCGCCATCCCGGCTGGACCGCCTGGGGCGTGCTGGCAATCAATCTGATCGTGGTCGGCGTGCTGGCACGCGACCTGATCAGGCGCCGGCGGCGCTGACGCACCCTGCCCGTCTGCGGGCACCTCATACACGTTGTCACCCCGACGCAGCGCCGTTAGCCTGCAAACAGTCCTCCGGGGAAGACCACCCATGCGATCCACCACCTTGTCCTTCGCGCTACTGCTGGCGCTGTGCGGCTGTGCGCATGCCGATGACGGCCTGGCGCCTGCCGATGCCCATGCAGCCGCTGCCAGGCAAGACGCTCTGAGCGATGCCGACGTCGTTGGCCTGCAGGCACGCATGGCGTCCGGCGAGACCAGCAGCCTGGATCTGACCCGCGCGTACCTGCGCCGCGTGGCGACCATCGATCGCGCCGGCCCCACCCTCAATTCGGTGATCGAACTCAACCCGCAAGCCGAAGCCGACGCACGCGCACTGGACGCCGAACGCCGCGCCGGCCATTTGCGCGGGCCCTTGCACGGCATTCCGGTGTTGCTCAAGGACAACATCGATGCGCTGCCGATGGTCAACAGCGCCGGTTCGCTGGCGCTTGCCGATTTCAGGCCAGGCCGCAACGCCTTTGTGGTGCAACGCCTGCGCACGGCCGGCGCAGTGATCCTGGGCAAGACCAATCTGAGCGAATGGGCCAATTTCCGCTCCACCAAGTCGAGTTCCGGCTGGAGTGCACGCGGTGGCCTGACCCGCAACCCTTACGCGCTGGATCGCAACCCCTGCGGCTCCAGCGCCGGCACCGGCGCGGCGATCGCCGCCAGCCTGGCCACCGTCGGTATCGGCACCGAGACCGACGGCAGCATCACCTGCCCGGCCTCGGTGAACGGTCTTGTCGGGCTCAAGCCGACCGTGGGCCTGGTCAGCCGCGATGGCATCATTCCGATCTCGGCCAGCCAGGACACCGCCGGCCCGATGACGCGCAGCGTCGCCGATGCTGCCGCCGTGCTGCAGGCGATCGCCGCGCCCGACCCGCAGGATCCGGCCACGCGCACTGCGCCTGCGCCCACCCCGAACTACCTGGCACACCTCAAGCCCGATGGCCTGCGCGGCGCGCGCCTGGGCCTGCTGCGCAATCCTCTGCGCGAGGATCCCGCGATCGCCGCCGCCTTGGACCGCGCCGTGCAGACCCTGCGCGCGGCCGGTGCCACCGTGATCGAAACCCGCCTGGCGACCGATGGCCAGTGGGATGCTGCCGAACAGACGGTCTTGCTGGTCGAGTTCAAGGCCGGCCTGAACGCGTATCTGCGCAGCCGCCCCGCCCCGGTGTCGAGCCTGGAACAGGTGATCGCCTTCAACCGCAGCCACGCGCAGCGCGAGATGCCCTACTTCGGGCAGGAACTGTTCGAGCAGGCACAGGCCGCGCCCGGGCTCGACGATGCCGCGTATCTCACTGCCCGTGCCACGGCCAAACGGCTGGCCGGGCCGGAAGGCATCGATGCCGCATTGCAGGCCGACCGCCTGGATGCGCTGATCGTGCCCACCACCGGTGCCGCCTGGGTCACCGACCTGGTCAAGGGCGACACCTTTCCCGGTGCTGGCTACGGTGCGGCCGCGGTGGCCGGTTATCCCAGCCTGAGCGTGCCGATGGGCCAGACCCAGGGCCTGCCGCTGGGCCTGTTGTTCATGGGCAGCGCCTGGAGCGAGCCACGCCTGATCGAACTGGCCTACGCGTACGAGCAGCGCAGCAAGGCGCGGTTTGCGCCCAGCTACGCGCCGGCGGCACCAGGCGCGTCACCGGCAGCACCGCCTGCAGCTACACCGTAGTCGCAGGCTCGCCGTCTTCGGCACCGGGCGAGCGCACGCTCTCCGGGGCGATCGGCGCGGCAGCGCGCAGGGGCGGCTTTTCCTGCGCGGCGATTTCGGCACGGATTCTCGGCAAGGCGTACGGGTGCTCGCGGGTCAGGAAGTCGATCATGCGCTCGCGGCTGATGCAGCGCAGGTCGAACGCATCACCGGAATTGCGCGCACTCACCAGCAGACGCACCTGGATCGTGCTCTCGCTGGTTTCGGTCACCTGGGTCACGCAGACCCGCCCATCCCAGAGCGGCTCGCTCTTGCAGATGCGCTCCAGCTCGGCACGCACCGCCGCGATCGGGGTGCGGTAGTCCAGCCACAGGAATGCGGTGCCGAGCAGGTCGGCGCTGCTGCGTGTCCAGTTCTGGAACGGGTTTTCGATGAACCAGGTGAGCGGCACCACCATCCGTCGCTCGTCCCAGATCCGCACCACCACGTACGAGCTACCGATCTCCTCGATGCGGCCCCATTCGCCTTCCACGATCACCACATCGTCCAGCCGGATCGGCTGGGTCAGAGCGATCTGCAGGCCGGCGATCAGGTTGCCGAACACCGGCTTGGCCGCGATACCGGCCACCAGCCCGATGATGCCGGCCGAGGCCAGCAGCGTCTTGCCGATCTGGCGCACCTGTTCGAAGCCAAGCAGCACCACCGAGATGCCGAGCAGGATCACCGCGCCCATCACCACCCGGCTCAGCACGCGTGTCTGGGTCTGGATGCGCCGGGCGGTGAGGTTGTCGGACACCTCGATCGGATTGCTGCGCAGGATCGCCATCTCGCCAGCGGCGACCGCACGCACGAACAACCAGGTCACGCAACCGACAATGCCGACGTGCAGCAGGTGCTGTACCGCTGCCAGCGCCTTGCCGGCCAGTGGAGTCGCTTCGGTGGCGATGCCCAGAAACAGCAGCGGCAGGATGAAGGCAGCCGGCAGCGTGACCACGCGGATGATGCGTGCGCGGCGGTAGTCGCGGCCCTGCATGCGGCGAAACAGCCACAGCATCAGCGACCAGGTGACGATGCCCGCCAGCAGCGAGGCACCAAGCGGGATTGCGTATTCGCGGATGACGTTCCAATCGGCAGTCAAACCGTTCCTCCTGTGAGGGGAAAGAGGGATGGCTGCAACAGCATGCCGCACGCGGCATGAGTATCACGTCATGCGCACGGGGACCTCACCCGCCCAGCGGCTGCGCCGCCACCTGCTGTTGCTTGCGCACGATTGCCATTGCGATTTCCAGCGACTGCTCGTAGTTCAGGCGTGGATCCACGCTGGAACGGTAGGCGCGTTCCAGATCGCGCTCGGTCAACTCGCGCGCGCCACCGGTACATTCGGTGACATCTTCGCCGGTGAGTTCCAGATGCACCCCGCCCAGCCGCGTCCCGGTTGCCGCGTGCAGATCGAACGACAACTCGACCTCGCTGCGGATATTGTCGAAACGGCGTGTCTTGTAGCCATTGCCGGTGCTTTCGGTATTGCCGTGCATCGCATCGCACACCCACAACACCCGACGCCCGTCGCGCCGGACCGCCTCCAGCAGCGGCGGCAACTTTTCGGCGATCTGCGCCGCCCCCATGCGGTGGATGAAGCTCAGGCGGCCAGGTTCGTCTTCCGGATTGAGCACATCGATCAGACGCAGCAGCTGATCCGGCTGCACCGACGGCCCCACCTTGATTGCAATCGGGTTGCGTACCCCACGCAGATATTCCACATGCGCGCCATCCAGCGCGGCGGTGCGCATGCCGATCCACGGGTAATGCGTGCTCAGGTTGAACCAGCCCCACTGACGCGGCACCTGGCGAGTCAGGCCCTCCTCGTACGGCAGCAACAATGCCTCGTGCGAGGTGTAGAAGTCGATGCGATTGAGGTTGTAGACCTCCGCGCCGGACAGGGTTTCCATGAAGCGCACCGCATCGCCGATCGACGCCACCATCTTCTGGTAGTCCGCAGCCAGCGGCGAATAGCCCACCCAGTCCAGATTCCAGTATTCGGGATGGTGCAGGTCGGCAAAGCCGCCGTCGATCAGGGCCCGCACGAAATTCATCGTCATCGCCGAGCGCGAATGCGCGGTGATCATGCGCTGCGGATCCGGCACGCGTGCCGCTTCGGTGAAGGCGGGTGCGTTGATCACATCGCCGCGGTAGCTCGGCAAGGTCACCCCATCGCGGGTCTCGGTATCGGCCGAACGCGGCTTGGCGTACTGCCCGGCAAAGCGCCCGACCCGCACCACCGGCAGGTGCAGGCCGTGCACCAGCACCAGGCTCATTTGCAGCAGCACCTTCAGGCGATTGGAGATCGTGCCCGATTCGCAATCGCTGAAATTTTCGGCGCAATCTCCGCCCTGCAGCAGGAAGCGCTTGCCCTCCTGCGCCTCGGCCAGCTGGCGCTTGAGCGCGAAGATTTCCCAGGAGGTCACCAGCGGCGGCAACTGCCGCAACTCACCCAGGGTGTGCTCCAACGCAACGGCATCCGGGTACACCGGCATCTGCAGCGCCGGCCGCTGCCGCCAACTCTGCGGCGACCACTGGCCTGCCTGGTTGACGGACGAATGAGGGGAAGCGGACATCATGAACTCCAGAAAGCGTGGGCGCCGGCCAGTGCCGGAACGGAACGATCAGAACAGTTTGCGCGGACCACGCTGCCTGAACCCGGCATACAGCGCCCACAGTGCCAGGCCCACGAACCAGAGCATGCTCCACATCGGCATGCTCAGGCCCAGGAAGCGCCAATCGATGTTGCCGCAGTCGCCGGTGCCGGTCAGTACCGTGCGGAACACTTCGAACGGCCCCATCGTCTCGCTCAGGAAGCTCAACGGCGGCCCGCACGACGACATCATGTCCTTGGGCCGGATCTGCACCCAGACATGCCGCGCCGCGATGCCCATGCCCACACCGGCAGCCAGGAAACTCAGCACGCCATAGACCTTGCGCGTGCCCGCGGCGCGCGGCCCATGCAACGCGCCCAGCAGAAACAACACCGCCAGCGCCGCAAAGGCGATCCGCTGGAAGATGCAGAGCGGGCATGGCTCCAGACCAAGATGCAGCTGCACATAGATCGCATAGGCAAGCAATCCTGCGCATCCAAGAAAGCCCAGCAAAAACTGCGCCCGGAAACCCCAACGAAATGGATTCATCGCTACCGCTTGCCTAGGACCGAATGTCCGATTATCAGCCATCGCCGCCGCGGTGACCACGGATGCCTGCATCGGGCAGGTTGCAGCGCGAAGTCCCGTCCAGCCATGCCTATCGCCCGCCACGCGCCACCCTGCATGCTGGCGATGCAACCCTGACGCAGCCACCGTCGCAGCAGGCTGCTTGGCGATGGTTGAACCCTGCAGGTCGCTGCACTGCATTGCGGCTGTGACATCGACGCCAAGGCGACAGACCCGGCTCGGGGCCTGCAATGAAAAAGCCCGGCGCTAGCCGGGCTTTTCAAGATCCTTGCGAAGGGCGAACCGATTACTCGGCCACTTCCTCGGCGACGACCGGACGGTCGACCAGCTCGACATACGCCATCGGCGCATTGTCACCGGCACGGAAGCCGGCCTTCAGGATGCGCAGGTAGCCGCCGGGACGGGTCGCGTAGCGCGGGCCCAGTTCGACGAACAGCTTGCCCACTGCTTCCTTGTCGCGCAGGCGGGCAAACGCCAGACGACGATTGGCAACGCCATCGACCTTGCCGATGGTGATCAGCGGCTCGGCGACGCGACGCAGTTCCTTGGCCTTCGGCAAGGTGGTCTTGATCAGCTCGTGCTTGAACAGCGAGGCGGCCATATTGCGGAACATGGCTTCGCGGTGCGCGCTGGTGCGGTTGAACTTACGGCCAGATTTCTGGTGACGCATGAGTGTGATTTCCTAAGGAATGTTGAGACTGCTTTGAGAGACGTTGTCGCCATCCTGGCGCTGTTGAATGGACTGCGGTTGGTCCGAGCCGGCCGTCCTTCGACCGGATGTCACCGCGGGCTTTGGCCCGTCGATGTAAAAACAGCATGGGCGCCCGAAGACGCCCATGCGGGTGATGCATTAACCAAGCATGCCGTGCTGGGCGACACCGGCCGGCGGCCAGTTCTCCAGTTTCATGCCCAGTGCAAGGCCGCGCTGTGCCAGCACTTCCTTGATTTCGGTCAGCGACTTCTTGCCAAGATTCGGGGTCTTGAGCAGTTCCACTTCGGTCTTCTGGATCAGATCGCCGATGTAGTAGATGCTCTCGGCCTTCAGGCAGTTGGCCGAACGCACGGTCAGCTCGAGGTCGTCGATCGGGCGCAGCAGCACCGGATCCACGCCGCTGGCAGCCGGCTTGGCCGCACCGCGATCGCGGTGGGTGAAATCGCCGAACACCGACAGCTGATCGCTGAGGATGTCGGCGGCGGTGCGCACGGCTTCCTCAGCATCGATCGTGCCGTTGGTCTCGATATCGATCACCAGCTTGTCGAGGTCGGTGCGCTGTTCAACGCGCGCAGCTTCCACGGCATAGGCAACGCGACGCACCGGCGAGAACGACGCATCCAGCATCAGACGACCGATGGTGCGGGTCTCTTCGTCCGGACGACGACGCGCAGCAGCCGGCTGATAGCCGAAACCACGCTCGATCTTCAGGCGCATGTTCAGCGCCGTGTCCTTGGTCAGGTGGCAGATCACGTGGTCGCCGTTGATGATCTCGACGTTGTGATCGGTCCTGATGTCGGCCGCAGTGACCGTACCCGGACCCTGCTTGGACAACGACAGCGTCGCGCTGTCGCCACTATGCATACGAATCGCCACGTCTTTCAGGTTGAGCAGGACGTCAAGCACGTCTTCCTGCAGCCCTTCGACCGTGGTGTACTCGTGCAGCACGCCGTCGATCTCGACCTCGGTGATCGCAAAACCCGGGATCGACGACAACAGCACACGACGCAGGGCATTGCCCAGCGTGTGCCCGTAACCGCGCTCCAAGGGCTCGATCACGACCTTTGCGCGATTGTCGGTAAGACGTTCGATCTGCGGACCACGGGGGCGCAGAACCTGGTTGGCGGTAACCGTCATGTTGCGGGGTCTCCTGCGAACCTCCGGCGGTGCCGGAGGCTCTCCAATGTGAATTACTTCGAATACAACTCGACGATCAGCGCTTCGTTGATATCCGAAGGCAGGTCAGCGCGATCCGGAACGGCCTTGAACACGCCGCTGAACTTCTTCGAATCGACTTCGACCCACGACGGCGTCATGTCGTGCTGCTCAGCCACGGTCAGGGCTTCCTGCACGCGGAGCTGCTTCTGTGCCTTTTCCGACAACGTGATCGCATCGCCAGCCTTGATCTGGTACGACGCCAGATTCACCGACTTGCCATTGACCAGCACGCCACGGTGCGACACCAGCTGGCGCGCGGCCGGACGGGTGACGGCAAAGCCCATGCGGTAGCAGACGTTGTCCAGACGGGTTTCCAGCAACTGCAGCAGGTTCTCGCCGGTGTTGCCCTTCTTGGTCGAGGCCTTCTTGTAGTAGTTGCGGAACTGACGCTCCAGCAACCCGTAGATGCGCTTGACCTTCTGCTTTTCACGCAGCTGGGTAGCGTAGTCGGAGAGCTTGCCTTTGCGAGCCGCGCCGTGTTGGCCGGGCTTCTGCTCAAGCTTGCACTTGGAGTCCAGCGCACGCGCCGGGCTCTTGAGGGAAAGATCGGCGCCTTCGCGGCGGGCGAGCTTACAGGTAGGACCGATATAACGAGCCATTTCTTATCGCTCCCTTTAGACGCGACGCTTCTTCGGCGGACGGCACCCGTTGTGCGGGATTGGCGTCACGTCGATGATGTTGGTGATCTTGTAGCCCACGTTGTTCAACGAACGCACGGCCGACTCACGGCCCGGACCCGGACCCTTGATACGTACTTCCAGCGACTTCACGCCGTAGTCGAGCGCAGCGCGGCCAGCCTTTTCGGCGGCAACCTGAGCAGCGAACGGGGTCGACTTGCGCGAACCACGGAAGCCGGCGCCGCCGGACGTAGCCCACGACAGCGCATTGCCCTGGCGATCGGTGATGGTGACGATGGTGTTGTTGAACGAAGCGTGGACGTGGGCGACGCCGTCAGTGATGACGCGCTTGATCTTCTTCTTCGTTTTCTTTTCTGCTGGCTTTGCCATGATCTATCCCTTACTTCCTGATCGCCTTGCGCGGACCCTTGCGGGTGCGGGCGTTGGTACGGGTGCGCTGACCACGCAGCGGGAGACCACGGCGATGACGCAGACCGCGATAGCAGCCCAGGTCCATCAGTCGCTTGATCGCGATACCGATTTCGCGGCGCAGGTCGCCTTCGACGACATACTTGCCGACTTCGGCGCGCAGGCGCTCGATTTCGGGTTCGGACAGATCACGAATCTTCGTGGTCGAGGTAACGCCTGCGGATTCGCAGAGCTTCTTCGAACGGGTACGGCCGATGCCGTAGATGCTTTGCAACCCGACCCAGACGTGCTTCTGGGCTGGCAGGTTGACGCCTGCAATACGCGCCATGACGCGATTCTCCAACTGAGTGATGGCCCGACAGCGCCCAGGCGCCATCCGGCAGGATGGATCAAAAGTGAACTCGGAATTGTAGCAAGGCCTCGGATTGCTTTGAAGCCCGTGGAACCAAAAGTTCCATGGACCCGGCGTGGGGAGTGTGCCCTCGCTCCGGCGCCGGACGATGTTGATCCAGAAAACTTCTCCGAATCGCCTGTACTACTCCCGCACAGGACCACCTCGTCACACCCGCGCGCGAGACGTCGCGCGAGCCGCCCTTCTGATCGGAAGATCGTGGCCCGGGAACCAGGCCGTCTTCACGCAATGAAGATCTAGTGTACCACCTAACCGCCCGCGAGACTTAACTGCGCGCCAGACCGCCGCGCGAGCCACCCTTGAGGTTGGCCTTCTTCAGCAGGCTCTCGTACTGATGCGACATCAGATGCGCCTGGATCTGCGCAATGAAGTCCATCACCACCACCACGGCGATCAGCAACGACGTACCACCGAAGTGGAACGAGGTGCCCAGCTGCGTGCGCATGATTTCCGGCAGCAGGCAGACGATCACCAGGTACAACGAACCCGCTGCGGTCAGACGTGTCAGCACGCCGTCCACATAATCCGCCGTCGCCTTGCCAGGGCGGATGCCCGGAATCAGCGCGCCCGACTTCTTGAGGTTGTCGGCGGTTTCCTGCGAGTTGAACACCAGCGCGGTGTAGAAGAACGCAAAGCCGATGATCAGTGCCGCAAACACCAGCATGTGCACCGGCTCGCCCGGCCCGAGCGCATTGGCGATCTTCTGCAGCCAGGAGCCCACGCCACTGCCGGACGCCGCCTGACCGGACCACATCGACAGCGTCGCCGGGAAGGCGAGGATGCTGGAGGCGAAGATCGGCGGAATCACGCCTGCCATATTGAGCTTCAGCGGCAGGAACGAGGTCTGGTTCATGTACGCATTGCGACCGCCCTGGCGGCGCGCGTAGTTGACCGTGATACGTCGCTGCCCGCGTTCGACGAACACCACAAACAGCGTGAAGGCCAGAATGGTGATGACGATCAGCAGCAGTGAAATGAAGCTCAGATTGCCTTCGCGGAAGGCCTCGACGGTCTGGATCGCCGCCGACGGAAGACCCGCCACGATGCCGGCGAAGATGATCAGCGACACGCCGTTGCCGATGCCACGCTCGGTGACCTGCTCGCCCACCCACATCAGGAAGATGGTGCCGGCGGTCAGCGCGATCACTGCGGTGAGCACGAAGCCCATGCCCGGCGCATACACCACCGGAGCGCCACCGGGCGCGGTCTGATTCTGCAGTGCCAGCGCGATACTACCGCCCTGCACCACTGCCAGAAGCACCGCACCGATGCGCGAATACTGGGTGATCTTGCGTCGGCCGGATTCGCCTTCCTTCTGCATCGCCTTGAGGGCGGGAAAGATGTGCGTGGCCAACTGGATCACGATCGATGCCGAGATGTACGGCATCACGTTCAACGCAAAAATACTGAAACGGTGCAGGGCGCCGCCCGAGAACATGTTGAACATGTCCACGATGCCGCCGCCCTGCGCCTGCATCAACGAAAGCATGGCATCGGGATTCACGCCCGGCACCGGCACATAGCAGCCGATGCGATAGACGATCAATGCCCCGAGGACGAACAGCAGCCGCTGGCGAAGTTCCGTGAACTTGCCGAGCCCGCCACCGAGGTTACCAATGCCAGCCTGCGCCATCTGCCGATTACTCCTCTACGCTGCCGCCGGCAGCTTCGATTGCTGCCTTGGCGCCTGCACTTGCGGCCACGCCCTTCAGCACGAACTTCTTGCTCAGCTCGCCCTTCAGCACGATCTTCGCTTTCTTGGCGCGGCTCGGGACCAGATTGGCCGCACGCAGCGCTGCAAAGTCGATCTCACCGGCTTCCAGCTTGTCCAGCTGGTAGGACAACACTTCGGCACTGTCACGCGCCATCTTCGAACGGAAACCGATCTTCGGCAGACGACGCTGCATCGGGGTCTGGCCGCCTTCGAAGCCGGCCTTGATCTTGCCGCCGCCCTTGCGCGCGAACGAACCCTTGTGGCCGCGGCCACAGGTCTTGCCAAGGCCGGAGCCGATGCCACGGCCGACGCGGGTGCGCTCGGTGCGGGCGCCGGCGGCGGGCTTGAGGTCATTGAGATGCAAAGTCATGGGATTAGTCCTCAACCTTGACGAGGTAGTGAACGGTGTTGATCAGGCCGCGAACCTGCGGGCTGTCCTTCAGTTCACGCACATCGTTGAGCTTATTCAGGCCCAACGCACGCACCGACAGGCGGTGACGCGACTGGGTTCCACGCAGGCCACGCACCAGGCGCACCGTCACGGTCTTGTTGGTGTCCTTAGCCATGGTTGAGCTCCTCCACCTTCTTGCCGCGCTTGGCCGCAACACGCGCCGGCGACTGCACTTCCGACAGACCCTTCAGGGTTGCACGGACCAGGTTGATCGGGTTACGCGAACCAACCGCCTTGGCCAGCACGTTCTTGACGCCAACCGCTTCCAGCACAGCGCGCATGGCGCCGCCGGCGATGACGCCCGTACCTTCCGAGGCCGGCTGCATGTAGACGCGTGCTGCGCCATGGCCGGACTTGACGGCATGCCACAAGGTACCGTTGTTCAGATCGACGGTGGCCAGGTTCTTGCGCGCCTGTTCCATCGACTTCTGAATGGCGACCGGCACTTCGCGCGCCTTGCCATACCCGAAACCGACCTTGCCCAGACCATCGCCGACCACGGTCAGCGCGGTGAAGGTGAACTGGCGACCGCCCTTGACTGTCTTGCTGACGCGATTGACCGCGACCAGCTTTTCGATCATGCCATCGTCGACTTTCTCTTCGCGGTTACGGTCGCGATCACGACCCCGCGGTGCACGTTCTTCTGCCATCTTGATTCCTTGATTGATTGAGTATGTACGGCTCGAAGCCGCTTATGGTTGTGAAGTCACGCGGTGTTCCCGGCTCCGTTGCAAAAGTACGGGACGGTCCGGCATCTCCCTGCCGGCGGTATCGCGGACGTGACCGGTGGCCACGTCCGCAGCAGTGCTTAGAACTGCAGGCCGCCTTCGCGAGCTGCATCGGCCAGCGCCTTGATACGGCCATGGTAGCGGTAGCCCGAGCGGTCGAACGCGACCTTCTCGATGCCCGCAGCCTTGGCACGCTCGGCGATCAGCTTGCCGACCTTGACGGCCGCATCGCTGTTCTTGCCGTTCTTCAGGCCTTCCTTGACGTCGGCCTGCAGGGTGTTCGCCGCGGCGATCACCTTGGAACCGTCGGCGGTGAAGACCTGCGCATACAGATGCTGGCCGGTGCGCAGCACCGACAGGCGAGCGACGCCCAGCTCACGGATGTGCGAACGGGTGGACTTGGCGCGACGCAGACGGGCGATGTTCTTGTTGATGCTCATGATATTTATCCTACGGAAGCTGAAGGAAGCAGGCTTTTGCATCGAAAAGTCCGGCCATGGATGGCCGGGCTCCTAGCAGAGGGACCTGCGTTACGCCTTCTTGGCTTCCTTGCGAATGATGACTTCACCGGCGTACTTCACACCCTTGCCCTTGTAGGGCTCCGGCGGACGGAAACCGCGAATCTTGGCGGCGACTTCGCCGACGCGCTGCTTGTCGGCGCCCTGGACCACGATCTCGGTCTGGGTCGGGGTCGACAGCGTGATGCCTTCCGGCGCCACGAACACCAGCGGATGCGAGAAACCGAGCGCCAGGCTCAGATCCTTGCCCTGCATGGCGGCGCGGTAACCGACGCCGACCAGCTCGAGCTTGCGCTCGAAGCCTTCGGACACACCCTTGACCATGTTGGCCAGGATGGCGCGCACGGTACCGGTGATGGCGATCTGCGACGGGTCATTGGCCGACAGCGTGGCAACGTCGCCGTCGATGGCGATTTCGACGCCAGTCGGCTTCGGCAGGGTCAGGGTGCCCTTCGGGCCCTTGACGCTGACCAGCTCGGGCTGGACGTTGAGTTCAACACCCTTCGGAAGGGAAACAGGCTTCTTGGCTACACGGGACATGATCGATTCCTTCCCTTAGGCCACGAAGCACAGGACTTCACCACCAACGCCGGCTTCGCGAGCCTGCGCATCGGTCATGATGCCCTTCGACGTGGAGATGATAGCGATACCCAGGCCACCCAGGACCTTGGGCAGCTCGGTCTTGCCGCGGTACTGGCGCAGACCCGAGCGCGAGAAACGCTTCAGGGTCTCGATGACCGGACGGCCTTCGAAATACTTCAGCACGATTTCCAGCTCCGACTTGTTGTTCTCGGTCGCTGTCACGCGCAGGTCGGTGATGTAACCCTCGTCCTTCAGGACCTGGGCGATCGCAACCTTGATCTTGGACGACGGCAATTTCACCGTCTGCTTACCAACCGCGGCCGCATTCTTGATGCGTACCAGCAGGTCGGCGATGGGATCAGTCATGCTCATATGAGTACCTTTGAGTGCACCGATATCCGCTTTCGCGAAAATCTTGTGTTTTCCTGGGGATGGGCCAGGACCCTTTACGCCATGCCGCGCCCATGCGGGCAAGACAGAAGCGGAAGTATACGACAAAAGAGCCCGACTTGCGTCGGACTCCCCTGTTGAACAGAACGATCCTGTTCAAGCCGGCCGCAAACGGCCGGCAATGCTGTTACCAGCTTGCCTTGCGCAGGCCCGGAACGTCACCGTTCATCGTGGCCTTACGCAGCATGTTGCGACCCAAACCGAACTTGCGGTAGACACCGCGCGGACGGCCGGACAGCTCGCAACGGTTGCGGTGGCGGCTCGGCGACGAATCGCGCGGCAGCTTCTGCAGCTTGGTCGACGCATCGATCTTCTCTTCGTAGGACGCATCCTGACTGGAGAGGATCTTCTTCAGCGCATCACGCTTGCCGGCGAATTTCTTCGCCAGCTTTGCACGCTTGATGTCGCGGTGGATCATGGAGGTCTTTGCCATTTCGGATGTCCTCGACGGTCAGTTACGGAACGGGAACTTGAACGCTGCCAGCAGCGCCTTCGCTTCCGCATCCGTCTTGGCGGTGGTGGTGATGGCGATATCCATACCGCGAATCGCGTCGACGGCGTCGAAGTCGATTTCCGGGAAGATGATCTGTTCCTTCACACCCATGTTGAAGTTGCCACGACCGTCAAAGGAGCGACCGGAAACACCACGGAAGTCGCGCACGCGCGGCAGCGAGATGTTGATCAGACGATCCAGAAACTCGTACATCTTGGCGCGACGCAAGGTGGTCTTGCAGCCGATCGGCCAACCGTCACGAATCTTGAACGATGCGACCGAGACGCGCGACTTGGTGACCACCGGCTTCTGGCCGGAGATCTTGGACATGTCGGCGACCGCATTTTCCAGAATCTTCTTGTTGGTAGCCGCCTCGCCCACGCCCATGTTGAGCGTGACCTTGACCAGCTTCGGCACTTCCATCGGATTGGTGTAGCCGAATTCCTTCATCAGGGCCGGCACCACGTTTTCCTTGTAAAACTTTTCGAGACGAGTGTTCATGATCGCATTCCTCAGGCGTCGAGCGCCTCACCGCTGGAGCGGAACACACGCAATTTGCGTCCATCCTCCAGCACCTTGAAGCCAACGCGCTCGCCCTTGCCCGTTGCCGGGTTGACGATATTGACGTTGGAGATATGGATCGACGCTTCACGCTCGACCACGCCGCCGGCGACACCCGCCTGCGGGTTCGGCTTGGTGTGGCGCTTGATGACGTTGGCATTGGAGACGATCACGCGATCGCCGTCCACACGCACAACTTCACCCTGCTTACCCTTGTCCTTGCCGGTGTTGATGACGACCTGGTCGCCCTTCTTGATACGGTTAGCCATGTATATGTCCTCCGCTCACAGCACTTCGGGAGCGAGCGAGACGATCTTCATGAACTTCTCGGAACGCAGCTCGCGCGTCACCGGCCCGAAGATGCGGGTCCCGATCGGCTCCTGCTTATTGTTCAACAGCACAGCGGCGTTGCCATCGAAGCGGATCAGCGAACCGTCGGGACGGCGCACACCCTTGCGGGTACGCACCACGACGGCGTCGTAGACTTCGCCCTTCTTGACCTTGCCACGCGGAATGGCGTCCTTGACGGTCACCTTGATGATGTCGCCAATGTGTGCGTAGCGGCGCTTGGAGCCGCCCAGCACCTTGATGCACATCACTTCCTTGGCACCCGAATTGTCGGCGACATCGAGGTAGCTCTGCATCTGGATCATGATTCAGATCTCCCTTATTCGGCCGAACGGGTGACGATTTCGACCACCCGCCAGTTCTTGGTCTTGGACATTGGAGCAATCTCGGTCACACGCACGACGTCGCCTTCGTTGCAGGCATTGTCGGCGTCGTGTGCGTGGAGCTTGGACGAGCGCTTGATGTACTTACCGTACAACGGGTGCTTGACCTGGCGCTCCACCAACACGGTGACCGTCTTGTCCATCTTGTTGCTGACGACACGGCCTTCGACCGTGCGCAGCGTTTGCTTTTCGTTGTTGTCGCTCATCGCGGCCGTCCTTACTTGGTGCTGCCGAGCAGGTACTTGACGCGAGCAATCTCGCGGCGCACCCGGCGGGTATCGTGGGTCTTCGGCAGCTGGCCGGTGACCTGCTGCATACGGAGCGAGAACTGCTCCTTACGCAGATCGGTCAGGTGGGCCTTCAGTTCGTCAGCCGACTTCTCGCGGAGTTGTTTGATATCCATCAGCGCACCGTCCGGGTCACGAAAGTGGTGGTCACCGACAATTTCGCGGCGGCAAGGCGGAACGCCTCACGTGCGATATCTTCGGGAATCCCCTCGATTTCATAGATCATGCGGCCCGGCTGAATCTGCGCGACCCAGTACTCCACGTTGCCCTTACCGGAGCCCATGCGGACTTCGATCGGCTTCTTGGTGATCGGCTTGTCGGGGAACACACGGATCCACATCTTGCCGCCCTTTTTGACGTGGCGGCTGATCGTACGACGTGCTGCTTCAATCTGACGCGCGGTCAGCTGACCGTGCGCGGTTGCCTTAAGGCCGTACTCGCCGAAGCTGACGGCGTTTCCGCTCCATGCCAGGCCGTCGTTACGGCCCTTGTGCATCTTGCGGTATTTGGTTCGCTTGGGTTGCAACATTGCCGTTACCTCGCTTCACGAGCCGGGCGCGAAGGACGGTCACCACGGTCGCCGCGATCGTTACGATCGTTGCGCGGGCTGTCGTCCTGCTTCTCCTGGCCAACCTGGGAGAAGTCGAAGACCTCACCCTTATAGATCCAGACCTTGATGCCGATGATGCCGTACGTCGTGGACGCCTCGGCAAAACCATAATCAATGTCGGCACGTAGCGTGTGCAGCGGCACGCGGCCTTCGCGGTACCACTCCGAACGGGCGATTTCTGCACCGTTGAGGCGGCCAGCCACGTTGACCTTGATGCCCAGGGCACCCAGGCGCATCGCGTTGCCGACCGAGCGCTTCATTGCACGGCGGAACATGATGCGACGCTCAAGCTGCTGCGCGATCGACTCGGCGACCAGCTGCGCATCCAGCTCCGGCTTGCGCACTTCGGTGACGTTGATGTGGGCAGGAACACCCATCATCGCGCTCACTTCCTTGCGCAGCTTTTCGATGTCCTCGCCACGCTTGCCGATCACCACGCCCGGACGGGCGGTGTGAATGGTCACGCGGGCGGTTTTGGCAGGGCGCTCGATCAAGATCTTGCTGATACCTGCCTGCGCGAGCTTCTTGCGCAGCATTTCACGCACTTTCAGGTCGGCTGCCAGATAGGCAGCGAAGTCGGCCTTGTTTGCGTACCACTTGGAATTCCAGTCCTTGGCGATGCCAAGGCGAATTCCAGTCGGATGAACTTTATGACCCATGGTCTTTTCCTTTCCGCTTACTTGGCGGCGCCGACAATCACAGTGATGTGACTGGTGCGCTTGAGGATGCGGGTACCGCGGCCTTTCGCCCGCGCCATGAAACGCTTCAGGGACGGACCTTCATCAACCATGATGGTCTTGACCTTCAGCTCGTCGACATCCGCGCCCTGATTGTTCTCGGCATTGGCAATCGCCGACTCCACAACCTTCTTGATCAGGTGCGCAGCCTTTTTATCCGAGAACTTCAGCAGATTGACCGCACGTTCGGCGGACAAACCACGCACCTGGTCAGCGACCAGGCGGGCCTTCTGCGGGGAGATGCGCGCGGTGCGCAGGATTGCTTTCGCTTCCATCGTCATCTCTCCCTTACCTGCTCGACTTCTTGTCGCCACCGTGACCCTTGAAGGTCCGGGTGACGGCAAATTCGCCGAGCTTGTGGCCGACCATATTCTCGTTGACGAGCACCGGAATGTGGTTCTTGCCGTTATGCACGGCGATGGTGATGCCTACCATTTCCGGCAGGATCATCGAACGGCGCGACCAGGTCTTGATCGGCTTCTTGCTACCCGCAGCGGACTCCACCTTCTTTGCAAGGTGGTGATCGACGAACGGGCCCTTCTTGAGTGAACGTGCCATGGTCGATTAGCCCCTACGATCGCGGACGATGAATTGCTGGGTGCGCTTGTTCTTGCGCGTCTTGTAACCCTTGGTCGGAACACCCCACGGGGTGACCGGATGCGGATTACCCTGGCCAGCCTTGGCCTCACCACCACCGTGCGGGTGATCGACCGGGTTCATGGCCGCACCGCGAACGGTCGGGCGAACACCGCGCCAGCGCTTGGCGCCAGCCTTGCCCAGCTTCTCGAGGTTGTGCTCGTCGTTGCCGACTTCGCCGATGGTGGCGCGGCACTCGACCGGCACCTTGCGCATTTCGCCCGAGCGCAGACGCAGCGTGGCATAGATGCCTTCGCGAGCGACCAGCTGGACGGCTGCACCGGCAGCACGTGCGATCTGAGCGCCCTTACCCGGCTTCAGCTCGATACCGTGGACCGTCGTACCGACCGGGATGTTGCGCAGCGGCAGCGTGTTGCCGGTCTTGATCGGTGCGTTGGCACCGGCAATGACCTGATCGCCAGCCTTCAAGCCCTTGGGGGCGATGATGTAGCGACGCTCGCCATCGACATAGCACAGCAGGGCGATATGAGCGGTACGGTTCGGATCGTATTCGATCCGCTCCACACGCGCCGGAATACCTTCCTTGTTGCGCTTGAAGTCGATGATGCGGTAGTGCTGCTTATGACCACCACCGACGTGACGCACGGTGATGCGGCCATGGTGGTTACGACCACCGGACTTGCTCTGCGAATCGAGCAGCGCCGCGTGCGGTGCGCCCTTGTGCAGATCGGGAGTAACCACGCGCACGGCGGAACGACGGCCGGGAGAGGTGGGTTTGAACTTCATCAATGGCATGGGATGGACCTCAGGCCTTGGCCGTTACGTCGATGGACTGACCATCAACCAGGCGGACGTACGCCTTGCGCCAATTGCCACGGCTGCCAGCACGGTTACGGAAGGACTTGCTCTTGCCCTTGACGTTGACCACGTTGACCGCTTTGACCTTGACGTCGAACAGCTGCTCAACCGCGGCCTTTACATCGGCCTTGGTGGCTTCGTTCGAAACTTCGAAGACATACTGGTTGGAGATTTCCTGCAGGCGCGCGGTCTTTTCGGAGACTCGCGGAGCACGCAGCACGCTGAAGATTTTTTCGTTGCTGCTCATGCCAGCCACTCCTCGACCTTCTTGACCGCATCGGCGGTGATCACGACCGTATCGGCCCCGACCAGAGCGACCGGATCCAGACCCTGCACATCACGCACCTGCACATACGGCAGATTGCGGGCGGACAGATACAGGTGCTCGGAGGCTTCCTCGGTGACGATCAGCGGGCGCTTGCCCACATCCAGTCCCTTCAGCTTCTCGATCAGACCCTGGGTCTTGGTGGTTTCGACGTCGAACGCATCGACGATCATCAGGCGACCCTGGCGATTAAGCTCAGAGAAGATCGCGCAGATGGCCGCACGGTACATCTTGCGGTTGACTTTCTGTTCGAAGCTGCGCGGCTTGGCCGCGAAGGTCACGCCGCCGCCGACGAAGATCGGAGCCGTCAGCGCGCCATGACGCGCACCGCCGCCCTTCTGCTTCTTCGACTTCTTGGTCGTGCCCGCAACTTCCGAACGCGTCTTCTGTGCCTTGGTACCAGCGCGACCGGCATTGCGATAAGCGACGACGACCTGGTGAACCAGATCTTCGCTGAATTCGCGACCGAACACGGCATCGGAGACCGAGACCTTGTTGTTGCTACCCGTGATAACGAGTTCCATCGTCATCTCTCCTTATGCCTTGCTCGCCGGACGGACGATCACGTCGCCACCAGCTGCGCCAGGCACGGCGCCGCGGATAGCAATCAGACCACGCTCGACGTCGACCTTGACCACTTCCAGGTTCTGCGTGCTTTGCTGCACGGCGCCCATGTGGCCCGACATCTTCTTGCCCGGGAAAACGCGACCCGGGGTCTGGCGCTGACCCAACGAACCCGGCGCGCGATGCGACAGCGAGTTACCGTGAGTTGCATCGCCCATACGGAAGTTGTAGCGCTTGATGGTGCCCTGGAAACCCTTACCCTTGGTGACGCCCTGGACGTCGACCTTCTGGCCGACCTCGAAGATGTCCGCCTTGATTTCGCCGCCGACGGCGAAATCGCCGAGCTGGGCATCTTCAACGCGGAATTCCCACAGGCCGCGACCCGCTTCCACCTTCGCCTTGGCGAAGTGGCCAGCAGCCGGCTTGTTGACCAGCGCGGCACGACGCGCACCAACGGTAATCTGCACGGCGCTGTAGCCGTCAGCTTCGACGGTCTTGATCTGCGCGATGCGGTTTGGAGTTGCTTCGATCAGCGTGACCGGTACCGAGCGGCCGTCTTCGGTGAAGACGCGGCTCATACCAGCCTTGCGGCCTACGAAGCCCAACGAATATTTCTTCGTCATGGTCGTAGTCCTCAGGTCAACTTGATCTGAACGTCGACGCCAGCCGCGAGTTCGAGCTTCATCAGCGCGTCCACGGTCTTGTCGTTCGGGTCGACGATATCGAGCACACGCTTGTGCGTGCGGGTTTCGTACTGGTCACGCGCATCCTTGTCGGCATGCGGGGATACGAGGATGGTGTAACGTTCGATCTTGGTCGGCAACGGGATCGGGCCACGCACTTGCGCGCCGGTCCGCTTAGCCGTTTCGACGATCTCGCTGGCCGAACGGTCGATCAAACGATGATCGAACGCCTTCAACCGAATCCGGATCTTTTGTTCCGACATGACGGAAGCTTCCTTCGTTAAAAGAGCGACGGGCAAGGCCTCTGGGATACCTGCCCCGATATTCCTGACGTAGATGAAATCGCCATGCATCCTGCTGACGAGGGCATTTCCTCCGCCCAAAAACTGAGGCAGACCGGTAAACCGGCCTGCCCAGACGGAAAAGTATAATGCGCAACAAGAGCACGGTCAACAACAGGTGAGTTGTTGAGTGCTCCATGCAACGCGACCTTCCCGGTCTGGCGAACACGAGCGGCATCCTGCCGTTCTTTTCGCTGTAACTCAGCGCCCTACCCAGGGACACCGAGCCGCGCATTATAGCGAGGCACTTTTACATGCGCAAGCGCCCTACCCGATAAAGACGCCGGCCGCGCACGCACCTCCGACGCGGCCCACGAAAAAGGGCCGGCTTGCGCCGACCCTTGTTCGTGCGGATCCAGCGACCGAAGCCGCCGGATTGCAGGACTTACTTGACGATCTTGGCAACCACGCCGGCGCCGACGGTACGACCGCCTTCACGGATGGCGAAGCGCAGACCTTCGTCCATCGCGACCGGGTTGATCAGGGTCACGACCATCTTCACGTTGTCGCCCGGCATCACCATCTCCACGCCTTCCGGCAGCTGGCAGGCGCCAGTGATGTCGGTGGTGCGGAAGTAGAACTGCGGACGGTAGCCCTTGAAGAACGGGGTATGACGGCCACCCTCGTCCTTCGACAGCACGTAGACTTCGGCTTCGAACTCGGTATGCGGCTTGATCGAACCCGGCTTGCACAGCACCTGGCCACGCTCGACGTCGTCACGCTTGGTGCCGCGCAGCAGCAGACCGGCGTTGTCGCCTGCCTGACCCTGGTCCAGCAGCTTGCGGAACATTTCCACGCCGGTGACGGTGGTCTTCTGGGTATCACGGATACCGACGATTTCGATTTCGTCGCCAACCTTGATGATGCCGCGCTCGATACGACCGGTCACCACGGTACCGCGGCCGGAGATCGAGAACACGTCTTCGACCGGCATCAGGAACGGGCGGTCGACGTCGCGGGTCGGCTCCGGAATGAACGAATCCAGCGCCTCGACCAGCTTCAGGATCGCCGGCACGCCGATGTCGCTCTGGTCACCGTCCAGCGCCAGACGCGCCGAACCGTGGATGATCGGCGTGTCATCGCCCGGGAAGTCGTACTTGCTGAGCAGCTCGCGCACTTCCATCTCGACCAGCTCGAGCAGCTCGGCGTCGTCGACCATGTCAGCCTTGTTCAGGAACACGACGATGTGCGGCACACCGACCTGACGCGAGAGCAGGATGTGCTCGCGGGTCTGCGGCATCGGGCCGTCGGCGGCCGAACACACCAGGATCGCGCCGTCCATCTGCGCCGCACCGGTGATCATGTTCTTGACGTAGTCGGCGTGGCCGGGGCAATCGACATGCGCGTAGTGACGGGTCGGGGATTCGTATTCGACGTGTGCGGTCGAAATCGTGATGCCGCGCGCCTTCTCTTCCGGCGCCGCGTCGATCGCGTCATACGCCTTGAACTCGCCACCGAAACGCTCAGCACCGATCTTGGTCAGCGCGGCTGTCAACGTGGTCTTGCCATGGTCGACGTGACCGATGGTGCCGACGTTCACGTGCGGCTTGGTGCGCTCAAATTTAGCTTTTGCCATGACTAACTACCTCTAATTGAAAAATTTGTGAGAAGCGGCTGAGCGAACTCAGCCCTTCTTGGTGACGGCGTCGGCGATGTTGGCCGGTGCCTCTTCGTAGTGGTCGAATTCCATCGAGAACGTCGCACGGCCCTGGCTCATCGAGCGCAGCGAGGTCGCATAACCGAACATCTCGCCCAGCGGAATCATCGCGTTGATGATCTTGCCCGACGGGCTGTCGTCCTGACCCTGCAGCACGCCACGACGGCGGCTCACGTCGCCCATCACGTCACCCAGGTAATCCTCCGGGCTGACGATCTCGACCTTCATGATCGGCTCCAGCAACACCGGGCTGGCTTTCGCAAAGCCCTGCTTGAACGCCATCGACGCGGCCAGCTTGAACGCCATTTCCGAGGAGTCGACGTCGTGGTACGAGCCGAACACCAGCTTGACCTTCACACCCACCACCGGGAAGCCGGCGATCGGACCACTGGTGATCGTCTCGCGCAGACCCTTTTCAACCGAGGGGATGAATTCCTTCGGGATGATGCCGCCGGTGATGTCGTTGATGAAGAGGAAATCGTCCTTGACGTTGTCGCTCTTGCGATCTTCCTCGGTCATCGGCGACAGCTCGATCACCACGTGACCGTACTGACCCTTACCACCGGACTGCTTGGCGTGCTTGTAGTCGGACTTGACGTCGGACTTGCGGATCGTTTCGCGATAGGCCACCTGCGGCTTGCCGACGTTGGCCTCGACATTGAACTCGCGACGCATACGGTCGACGATGATGTCCAGGTGCAACTCGCCCATGCCCGAGATGATGGTCTGGCCGGATTCTTCGTCGGTCTTGACGCGGAACGAGGGATCTTCCTGCGCCAGACGGCCCAGGGCCATGCCCATCTTTTCCTGGTCCGACTTGGTCTTGGGTTCCACCGCCATCGAGATCACCGGCTCCGGGAACACCATGCGCTCCAGGGTGATGACCTTGTCCTGCGCACACAGCGTGTCGCCGGTGGTGACGTCCTTCAGACCCACGGCAGCGGCGATGTCACCAGCGCGCACTTCCTTGATCTCTTCGCGATTGTTGGAGTGCATCTGCAGGATGCGGCCCACGCGCTCTTTCTTCGACTTGACCGGGTTGTAGACCTGGTCGCCGGAGTTCAACGTGCCCGAGTAGACACGGAAGAACGTCAGCGAGCCCACGAACGGGTCGGTCATGATCTTGAACGCCAACGCCGAGAACGGCGCGGTATCGGTGGCAGGACGGGTGTCTTCCTTCTCGTCCTCGTCGATACCCTGGACCGGCGGACGGTCGGCCGGCGACGGCAGCAGGTGCACGACGCCGTCGAGCATGGCCTGCACGCCCTTGTTCTTGAACGCCGAGCCGCAGAACACCGGCACGATTTCGACCTTCAGGGTGCGCTCGCGCAGACCCACCAGGATCTCCTCTTCGCTCAGGTCGCCCTCGTTGAGGTACTTGTCCATCAGGTCTTCGCTGGCTTCGGCAGCCGCCTCGACCATGAACGAACGCGCCTCGGTCGCGATCTCGACCAGGTCAGCCGGGATGTCGCGGTATTCGAAGGTGGTGCCCTGCGATGCGGTATCCCAATGGATCGCCTTCATCTTGAGCAGGTCGACCACGCCCTCGAAGCCGTCTTCGGCGCCGATCGGCACCTGCATCGGCACGGCGTAGGCACCCAGACGGGCCTTCAGCTGCTCGACGACCTTGTCGAAGTTGGCACCGGTACGGTCCATCTTGTTGACGAAGGCCATGCGCGGCACGGAATACTTGTTGGCCTGGCGCCACACGGTCTCGGACTGCGGCTGCACGCCACCAACGGCGCACAGCACGAACACCGCACCGTCGAGCACGCGCAAGGAGCGCTCCACTTCGATGGTGAAGTCGACGTGCCCGGGGGTATCGATGATGTTGAAGCGGTGCTGCGGCATGGACTTGTCCATGCCCGACCAGAATGCAGTGGTCGCAGCGGAGGTGATGGTGATACCACGCTCCTGCTCCTGCTCCATCCAGTCCATCACTGCAGCGCCGTCATGGACTTCGCCGATCTTGTGACTGACACCGGTGTAGAACAGGATGCGCTCGGAGGTGGTGGTCTTGCCGGCATCGATGTGGGCCATGATGCCGAAGTTGCGGTAACGCTCGATAGGGGTGGTGCGGGCCACGGGGAGCCTCTCAATTTCTTGGATTTCGGATGGCCGAACGCCGCCTTTCGGCGGCCTTCGGATTGGATGCGACGCCAAAGGCGTCGCAAACAGCACTCAGATGGTGCTGAAGGGCCCCGTTACCAAGGCCCACGAGGTCACCAGCGGTAATGTGCGAACGCCTTGTTCGCCTCCGCCATACGGTGCGTCTCTTCGCGCTTCTTGATCGCGCCGCCACGGCTTTCCGAGGCGTCCAACAGTTCTGCAGCCAGCTTGCGCGGCATGGTGTTCTCGCCACGCTTGCGCGCGGAATCGATCAACCAGCGCATTGCCAGCGCCATGCGACGGGAGGAGCGCACTTCGACGGGCACCTGATAGGTAGCACCACCGACGCGACGCGATTTAACTTCGACAGCCGGGGCCACGTTGTCCAGTGCTTTCTGCACCAGCTCGACGGCATTCGGATTCTTTTCGCCAATGACGTCCATCGCGCCATAGACAATTTTCTCAGCAACCGACTTCTTGCCACTTTGCATCACCATATTGATGAAGCGGGCAATGGTTTCGCTGCCATGCTTTGGATCAGGCAGGACGGTGCGCTGCGGAGTAGAACCTTTACGGGACATTGGAGTGTTTCCTTAGCTCTTCGGGCGCTTGGCGCCGTACTTGGAACGACCTTGACGGCGCTTTGCGACGCCGGCGGCGTCCAGCGAACCACGGACGGTGTGATAACGCACACCGGGAAGATCCTTGACGCGGCCACCGCGAATTAGGACCACGGAGTGCTCCTGCAGGTTGTGGCCTTCACCACCGATGTAGCTGATGACCTCTTCCTGGTTCGTCAGGCGCACCTTGGCAACCTTACGCAGGGCCGAGTTCGGCTTCTTCGGGGTAGTGGTATAGACGCGTGTGCAGACGCCACGGCGCTGCGGACACTTGTCCAGTGCCGGAGAGGCACTCTTGTAGGTGGTCGCTTGCCGAGGCTTGCGGACCAGCTGATTGATCGTCGTCATCAGTTGATTCTTCTGATTGAGAGGCCGAGACGGCCTTGCACGAAAACAAAGGCAGGCCGAAAAACGGCCCGCCGAGACAGGGAAGTATAGCTGGCAGGACGAAACTCCGTCAACTTCACGGAAATCTAACCCTGCTGGCCCATCCAAAGGCCGGAAAACGGAGGGCCTCCTGCCCTCCTTTTCGCTTGGCTTACGGCGATCTTGCGACCGCCGTCGGAGCGCTTACTCCTCGTCCGCGCCAGCGTCGGCCACGGCTGCGACCGGTTCAGCAACCGTCGGCTTGCCCGACAGCGTTTCCATTTCCGAGTCGGTCAGACCCGACGACTTGCGGCGTCCGGCGTGATACGCCAGACCCGTACCGGCCGGGATCAGACGACCCACGATCACGTTTTCCTTCAGACCGCGCAGGTTGTCGCGGGTGCCGCGCACGGCAGCCTCGGTCAACACGCGGGTGGTCTCCTGGAACGAGGCCGCCGAGATGAACGACTCGGTGGCCAACGAGGCCTTGGTGATACCCAGCAGCACCGGATCGTACTTGGCCGGCAGCTCGTTGCGCTTGACCAGGCGGGCATTTTCCTCGATGACGCGCTGGCGCTCGACCTGCTCGCCGTTGAGGAACTTGCTGGTGCCCTGGTCGGTGATCTCGACCTTGCGCAGCATCTGGCGGGTGATCACCTCGATGTGCTTGTCGTTGATCTTCACGCCCTGCAGGCGATACACGTCCTGGATTTCCTTGACCAGATACGCGGCCAGCGGCTCGACACCCAGCAGACGCAGGATGTCCTGCGGGCTCGGCTCGCCGTCCACCACGGTCTCGCCCTTGGTCACATGCTCGCCTTCGAACACGATGATCTGGCGGTACTTGGGAATCAGCTCTTCGTGTTCCGACCCATCGGTGTCCTTGATGATCAGGCGCTGCTTGCCCTTGGTGTCCTTACCGAAGCTGATGATGCCCGAGCGCTCGGCCAGGATCGCCGGATCCTTCGGCTTGCGCGCTTCGAACAGGTCGGCAACGCGCGGCAGACCACCGGTGATGTCGCGGGTCTTGGACGCTTCCTGCGGGATCTTGGCGACCACGTCGCCCACGCCGACAGCGGCGCCGTCCTGCAGGTTGACGATGGAGCGCGGCGGCAACAGGTACTGCGCCGGCAGATCCGTATTCGGGATCGTCAGGTCATTGCCCTTGCCGTCGACGATGCGCACGATCGGGCGCAGCTCCTTGGCATGTGCACCGCGACGCTTCGGGTCGGTGATTTCGCGCGAGGCCAGACCGGTCAGTTCGTCGGTCTTCTCGATGACGGTGACGCCGTCGACGAAGTCGATGAAGCGGATGAAACCGGCCACTTCCGACACGATCGGGTGGTTATGCGGATCCCAGTTCGCCACGCCCTGCCCGGCCTTGACCGCATCACCATCCTTGGCGGTGATGGTGGCGCCGTACGGCAGCTTGTAACGCTCGCGCTCGCGGCCATGGCCGTCGAGCACGGACAGTTCGCCCGAACGCGAGACAGCGACCAGCGCGCCGCTGGCGTGCGCCACCGACTTCAGGTTGTTGAACTTCACCGAACCGGTGGTCTTGACGGTGATGTTGTCCACCGCCGCCGCACGCGATGCCGCACCACCGATGTGGAACGTACGCATGGTCAGCTGGGTACCCGGCTCACCGATCGACTGCGCCGCAATGACGCCGACCGCCTCACCGATGTTGACCTGGTGACCGCGGGCGAGATCGCGACCGTAGCAGCGTGCGCACACGCCGAACGAGGATTCGCAGCTGATGGTCGAACGCACCTTCACCGACTGCACGCTGGCGTCTTCCAGCTTGGCAACCCAGGCTTCGTCCAGCAGCGTGTTGCGGGTGACGATCGGCTCTTCGTCGTTGCCCGGCAGGTACACGTCCTCGGCCACCACACGGCCCAGCACGCGCTCGCGCAACGGTTCCACCACGTCGCCGCCTTCCACGATCGGGGTCATGATCAACCCTTCGGTGGTGCCGCAATCGACCTCGGTGATCACCACGTCCTGTGCCACGTCGACCAGACGACGGGTCAGATACCCCGAGTTCGCGGTCTTGAGCGCGGTATCGGCCAGACCCTTACGGGCACCGTGGGTGGAGTTGAAGTACTCCTGCACGTTCAGGCCTTCGCGGAAGTTCGCCTTGATCGGCGTCTCGATGATCGAGCCGTCCGGACGCGCCATCAGGCCACGCATGCCGGCCAGCTGACGGATCTGCGCCTGGCTACCACGCGCACCGGAGTCGGCCATGATGTACAGCGAGTTCATCGACTTCTGGTCGATGGTCTCGCCCTTGGCATTTTCGACCTTCTCGGTACCGATGGTGTCCATCATCGCCTTGGCGATGCGCTCGCTGGTGCGCGACCAGATGTCCACGACCTTGTTGTAGCGCTCGCCGGCGGTGACCAGACCGGACTGGTACTGTTCCTGGATCTCCAGCACTTCGGCTTCGGCCTCGGTGAGGATGCCCTTCTTCTCGTCCGGGATCAGCATGTCGTCGATGCCGATCGACACGCCTGCGCGGGTCGCATAGGCATAGCCGGTGTACATCAGCTTGTCGGCGAACACGACGGTGTCCTTCAAGCCCAGCAGACGGTAGCTGGAGTTGATCAGACGCGAGATGTTCTTCTTGGTCATCTCGGTGTTGGCCAGCTGGAACGGCAGGCCTTCGGGCAGGATTTCGCTCAGCAGCGCACGACCGACCGTGGTGTCCACGATCGAGGTGCCGCTGCTGCGCTTGCCGTCGGCTTCCACGTCCACCTGGGTGATGCGGACCTTGACCTTGGCGTGCAGTTCCACCACGCGGTTGTCGTAGGCGCGCTTCACTTCGCTGGTGTTGGCGAACACCATGCCTTCGCCCTTCTTGTTCTCCAGGGCGCGGCTCATGTAGTACAGGCCCAACACCACGTCCTGCGACGGCACGATGATCGGCTCGCCGTTGGCCGGCGACAGGATGTTGTTGGTGGACATCATCAGCGCACGCGCTTCCAGCTGGGCTTCCAGCGAGAGCGGCACGTGGACGGCCATCTGGTCACCGTCGAAGTCGGCGTTGAACGCAGTACACACCAGCGGATGCAGCTGGATGGCCTTGCCTTCGATCAACACCGGCTCGAACGCCTGGATGCCCAGGCGGTGCAGGGTCGGCGCACGGTTCAGCAGCACCGGATGCTCGCGGATCACTTCTTCCAGGATGTCCCAGACTTCAGCTTCTTCGCGCTCGACCAGCTTCTTGGCGGCCTTGATGGTGGTGGCCAGGCCGCGACGCTGCAGCTTGGCGAACACGAACGGCTTGAACAGCTCCAGCGCCATCTTCTTCGGCAGGCCGCACTGGTGCAGCTTGAGGTACGGACCGACGGTGATGACCGAACGACCGGAGTAGTCCACGCGCTTGCCGAGCAGGTTCTGACGGAACCGGCCCTGCTTGCCCTTGATCATGTCGGCCAGCGACTTCAGCGGACGCTTGTTGGTGCCGGTGATGGCACGGCCGCGACGGCCGTTGTCCAGCAGCGCATCGACCGATTCCTGCAGCATGCGCTTCTCGTTGCGCACGATGATGTCCGGCGCATTGAGCTCGAGCAGACGACGCAGACGGTTGTTGCGGTTGATCACGCGGCGGTAGAGATCGTTCAGATCCGAGGTCGCGAAGCGGCCGCCATCCAGCGGCACCAGCGGACGCAGGTCCGGCGGCAGCACCGGCAGCACGGTCATGACCATCCACTCCGGACGGTTGCCCGATTCCAGGAAGGCTTCGATCAGCTTGATGCGCTTGGTGAGGCGCTTGAGCTTGGTTTCCGAACCGGTGCTGGCGATTTCCTCGCGCAGGCGGGTCATTTCCGACTGCAGGTCGATCGTGCGCAGCAGCTCGTACACGGCCTCGGCGCCCATGGCTGCGTCGAAGTCGTCGTTGTACTCCTGGCGTGCGGTCAGGTACTGCTCTTCGGTCAGCAGCTGGCGGCGCTCGAGCGGGGTCAGGCCCGGCTCGGTGACCACGTAGGCTTCGAAGTACAGCACGCGCTCGATGTCACGCAGGGTCATGTCCAGCATCAGGCCGATGCGCGAGGGCAGCGACTTGAGGAACCAGATGTGCGCGACCGGCGAGGCCAGGTCGATGTGACCCATGCGCTCACGACGCACCTTGGCCAGGGTGACTTCGGTGCCGCACTTTTCGCAGACCACGCCGCGGTGCTTCATGCGCTTGTACTTGCCGCACAGGCACTCATAGTCCTTGATCGGTCCGAAGATGGCGGCGCAGAACAGGCCGTCACGCTCGGGCTTGAAGGTCCGGTAGTTGATGGTTTCGGGCTTCTTCACTTCGCCGTAGGACCACGAACGGATCAGGTCCGGCGATGCCAGCGCGATCTTGATCGCGTCGAAATCCAGCGTCTGGCGCTGTTGATTGAAGAGGTTGAGCAGGTCTTTCATTTGATATCTCCGGGTCGGAGGAATTTCGTATCTGAGATGAAACCGAGGGACTTACGTTCCAGATCCCGGCACCGCGTTGCGGCACCGGGATCCGGCGCGATCACTCTTCCAGTTCCATGTTGATCGCCAGCGAGCGGATTTCCTTCACCAACACGTTGAAGGATTCCGGCATGCCCGCGACCATCTCGTGCTCACCATCGACGATGTTCTTGTACATCTGGTTGCGGCCCTGCACGTCGTCGGACTTCACCGTCAGCATTTCCTGCAGGGTGTAGGCCGCGCCGTAGGCTTCCAGCGCCCAGACTTCCATCTCACCGAAGCGCTGACCACCGAACTGCGCCTTGCCGCCCAGCGGCTGCTGGGTGACGAGCGAGTACGGACCGGTCGAGCGCGCATGCATCTTGTCGTCGACCAGGTGGTTCAACTTCAGGTAGTGCATGTAGCCGACCGTGGTCTTGCGATCGAACGCTTCGCCGGTACGACCGTCGTACAGCTGGGTCTGACCGCTCTGCGGCAGCTCGGCCAGTTCCAGCATGCGCTTGATTTCCGCTTCGCTGGCGCCGTCGAACACCGGGGTGGCCATCGGCACGCCATCGATCAGGTTCTTGCCCAGGTTGAGCAATTCCTCATCGCTGAACTGCGACAGGTCCACGCGCTGTGCATTGATCGCGCTGTCGTGGTTGTAGATGTCGTCCAGGAACTTGCGCAGCTCGCTGACCGCCGCCTGGGCTTCCAGCATGCGCTGGATCTTGCGACCCAGGCCCTTGGCGGCCCAGCCCAGATGCACTTCCAGAATCTGGCCGATGTTCATACGCGACGGCACGCCGAGCGGATTCAGCACGATGTCGACCGGCTCGCCGGTGGCCATGTACGGCATGTCCTCGACCGGCACGACATTGGAGACCACACCCTTGTTGCCGTGGCGGCCTGCCATCTTGTCGCCCGGCTGGATGCGACGCTTCACTGCCAGGAACACCTTGACCATCTTCAGCACGCCCGGTGCGAGGTCATCGCCCTGGGTGATCTTGCCGCGCTTGTCGGCAAAGCGTGCTTCAAATTCCTTCTCGTGCGCCTGGATCTGCTTCTGTGCGCGTTCGATGGCGTCGGCGGCGTCTTCGTCCTTCATGCGCAGCTGGAACCAGTCGGACTTCTTCAGCCCGTCCAGATACGCGTCGGTGACGTTGTCGCCCTTCTTCAGGTTCGGACCGCCGTTGGCAACCTTGCCCACGATCTGCGAACGCAGACGTGCGTAGATGGCCGCTTCCAGGATGCGGAACTGGTCGTCGAAGTCCTTCTTGACGCGCTTGATCTCGGACTCTTCGATCTGACGCGCACGCTTGTCCTTCTCGATGCCGTCGCGGGTGAAGACCTGCACGTCGATGACGGTGCCGTCCATGCCCGGGGGCACGCGCAGCGAGCTGTCCTTCACGTCGGACGCCTTCTCACCGAAGATCGCACGCAGCAGCTTTTCTTCCGGGGTCAGCTGGCTCTCGCCCTTCGGCGTGACCTTGCCGACCATGATGTCGCCGGCGCGCACTTCCGCACCGATGTACACCACGCCGCTCTCGTCCAGACGGTTCAGCGCCTGCTCGGACACGTTCGGGATGTCGGCGGAAATTTCCTCCGGCCCCAGCTTGGTGTCGCGTGCAACGCAGGTCAGTTCCTCGATGTGGATCGTGGTGTAACGATCCTCTTCCACCACGCGCTCGGAGAGCAGGATGGAGTCTTCGAAGTTGTAGCCGTTCCACGGCATGAACGCGATCAGCATGTTCTGGCCCAGCGCCAGTTCACCGATGTCGGTGGACGGGCCGTCGGCCAGCACGTCGCCGCGCGCGATCACATCACCCACGTTCACCAGCGGACGCTGGTTGATGCAGGTGTTCTGGTTGGAGCGGGTGTACTTGATCAGGTTGTAGATATCCACGCCGGCATCGGTGCCGCCGCCGATTTCCGCCTCGTTGACCTTGACCACGATGCGGGCCGCGTCGATCTGCTCGATCACGCCACCACGCAAGGCATTGACGGTCACGCCCGAGTCGCGCGCAACCGCACGCTCGATGCCGGTACCGACCAGCGGCTTCTGCGAACGCAGCGTCGGCACGGCCTGGCGCTGCATGTTGGCGCCCATCAGTGCGCGGTTGGCGTCGTCGTGCTCCAGGAACGGCACCAGCGCCGCGGCGACCGACACGGTCTGCATCGGCGAGACGTCCATGAAGTGCACTTCGGCCGGCGGCTTCAGCAGCGACTCGCCCTGGAACCGGCACGGCACGAACTGCTCGGTGAGCATGTTCTTGGCATCGGTCAGCGCGTTCGCCTGGGCGATCACGTACTCGTTCTCTTCGATCGCCGACAAGTATTCGACGTCGTCGGAGACCTTGCCGTCCAGCACCTTGCGGTACGGCGTCTCGAGGAAGCCGTACTGGTTAGTGCGGGCAAACACGGCCAGCGAGTTGATCAGGCCGATGTTCGGGCCTTCCGGGGTTTCGATGGTGCAGACGCGGCCGTAATGGGTCGGATGCACGTCGCGCACTTCGAAGCCGGCGCGCTCGCGGGTCAGGCCGCCCGGGCCCAGTGCGGAGACGCGACGCTTGTGCGTCACTTCCGACAGCGGGTTGTTCTGGTCCATGAACTGCGACAGCTGCGAGGAGCCGAAGAACTCTTTGATCGCCGCAGCCACCGGCTTGGCGTTGATCAGTTCCTGCGGGGTCAGACCCTCGGACTCGGCCATCGACAGGCGTTCCTTGACCGCGCGCTCGACGCGGACCAGGCCCACGCGGAACACGTTCTCGGCCATTTCGCCGACCGAACGCACGCGACGGTTGCCCAGGTGATCGATGTCATCGACCACGCCGCGACCGTTACGGATCTCGGTGAGCACCTTGATCACTTCCAGGATGTCGGAGGTATCGGTGTGTTCGGCGACCAGGCGCTTGGATTCTTCGTCGTTGCGCTCGGCAAAGTACTTCTTGTCGTACAGCACCGACTCGCCCAGCACGTCCTTGCGACCGACGCGACGGTTGAACTTCATGCGGCCGACCGTGGACAGGTCGTAACGCTCGAAGGTGAAGAACAGGTTGTGGAACAGGTTCTGAGCGGCTTCCTTGGTCGGCGGCTCGCCCGGACGCATCATGCGGTAGATCTCGACCAGCGCTTCGAGCTGGGTCTTGGTCGGATCGATGCGCAGGGTGTTGGACAGGTACGGACCGCGATCCAGATCGTTCACCCACAGGGTGCCGACCGCATCGACGCCGGCCTTGCGGAAGGCCGCCAGCTGGTCTTCGGTGATCTCGTCGTTGGCGTTGGCCAGCAGTTCGCCGGTCGAGCCATCGACCACGTCGTGCGACAGGATGCGGGTGAGCAGATAGTCGTCCGGCACGGCCAGCGCGGCAACGCCGGCGGCTTCGAGCTGCTTGACGTGACGGGCGGTGATGCGCTTGCCCGCTTCCACGATGACCTTGTCGCCATCGGCCAGGTCGAAGTTCAGCGTTTCACCACGCAGACGCTCCGGCACCAGCTCCAGCTGCACGCCTTCGTCCGGATTGATGTGGAAGGTGTTGATCTCGAAGAACTCGGCCAGCATCTCTTCGTTGCTGTAGCCGAGCGCACGCAGCAGGATCGACACCGGCAGCTTGCGGCGACGGTCGATACGGGTGAACAGCGCATCCTTCGGGTCGAACTCGAAGTCCAGCCAGGAACCGCGGTACGGAATGATGCGGGCGCTGTACAGCAGCTTGCCCGAGCTGTGGGTCTTGCCACGGTCGTGGTCGAAGAACACACCCGGCGAGCGGTGCAGCTGCGAGACGATGACGCGCTCGGTGCCGTTGACGATGAAGGTGCCGTTGTCGGTCATCAGCGGGATTTCGCCAAGATAGACCTCCTGCTCCTTCACGTACTTGATGGCCTTGGTCGACGACTCGCGGTCGTAGATCACCAGACGCACGGTCACGCGCAGCGGCGCGCCATAGCTCATGCCGCGCTGACGGCATTCACGCTCGTCAAACACCGGCTGACCCAACTTGTAGCCGACGTATTCCAGCGCGGCGTTGCCGCTGTAGCTGGAAATCGGGAACACCGACTTCAGTGCCGCGTGCAGACCGAGGTCCTTACGCTTGGTCGGCTCCACGTCTTCCTGCAGGAATTCGCGGTAGGAATCCACCTGGATCGCAAGCAGGAACGGCACTTCGAGAATCGAGCGCTGCTTGCCGAAGTCCTTGCGGATACGCTTTTTTTCGGTGAACGAATAAGACGTCATGAGTCTTCACCCTAGGCTGCGGGGGCCGCGTCGCGGCGGCCCTGAAATAACAAAATTGTCAGTTGGAAGTCGCTGGTATTGCCGGCACCAGCACGCCTTCTCCCGCTACTTCCAACTACCAACTCGGTGAAGCAGGGATTGGGGATGACGAGATTGGGGATACGCGAAGATTGCCTTCGAATCCCGAATGCCGACTCTCAAATCCCGGCCTTCCATCAACGGCCAAAGGCCGGGAGCTTTACGCTCCCAGCCTTCAGTGCATCACCATGAAACGCTGGCGATGCAAGGTACTGCTTACTTGATTTCGACAGTCGCGCCAGCTTCGGTCAGTTCCTTCTTGATCTTCTCGGCTTCGTCCTTCGAAGCGCCTTCCTTCAGCATGCCACCGGCTTCGGTCAGGTCCTTGGCTTCCTTCAGACCCAGGCCGGTCACGGCGCGGACGGCCTTGATGACGCCGACCTTGTTGGCGCCGCAGTTGGTCAGCACCACGTTGAACTCGGTCTGCTCTTCGACCACGGCGGCCGGGCCAGCTGCAGCAGCAGCGACCGGAGCGGCGGCGGAGACGCCGAACTTCTCTTCGATGGCCTTGACCAGCTCCATCACTTCCATCAGGGACTTCTCGGCGATGGCGTCGACGATCTGTTCGTTGGTAAGGGACATTGTGATTACCTTTAAATGATTTTCTGGATTGGGGTTCTAGCGAACGCTAGGACATCAAGCTTCGGCAGTCTCGGCGACCGGCGCGGCGGCTTCGTCGCCACCGCCCTGCTTGTCGCCCACGGCCTTGACGGCACGGGCAAACATGGCAGCCGGTTCGGACAGCACGCGGGCCAGCATGGCCAGGGCCTGGTCGCGGGTCGGCAGCGAAGCCAACACGTCGACGTGGCCAGCCGGGAACAGTTCCCCGCCGATGGACACGACCTTGGCCTGCAACTTGTCGTTGCCCTTGGCGAATTCCTTGATCAGGCGACCGGCAGCGCCGGGCTCCTCCATCGAAAACGCGTACAGCAAAGGACCGACCAGCTTGTCAGCGACGACAGCGAACTCGGTACCTTCAACGGCGCGCGCAGCCAGGGTGTTCTTGACAACTTTCAAGAACACACCGGTTTCGCGGGCCTGCTTGCGCATCGCGGTCATCTGGGAGACCGTGATGCCAGCGTATTCGGCGGCGATCAAGGAGTGAGCCTTGGCGGCGATGTCTGCCAGCTCGGCGACTACTTCTTGCTTCTGAGACAGATTGAGAGCCATTGCACTCCTCCGTTAAAGCCGGGATGGGTGATTGGTGATTGGTGATTCGTCGAAAGCCATGAAGCCGCTCCTGCAAATCCCCAATGCCGAATCCCTAATCCCCGCTTCAAACTACTCCGCTCGCGGCTCCTGCCGGTTGCGGTCCAGGGCAGCCTCCTTCCTGGAAGCCGGGAACATCGACCGATGTTCCTTTGGTGGCCGTTCTAGACCTGGAGTGGGCTCGATCCGGGATGTCCCAGACGCGCGTAAACCAGAAAGCTCCAGAAGGGCGACACCATCTACGCCGGCCGGCTCTTGCGAACCTGATTAAGCGATCCCGCTGCATCGACGGCGACTCCTTGCCAGTGCGAGCATCCGTGCCCGTCGTCGATCTGCGCTGACCGCGCCTGCGGTCTTTGACGGCTACCGCCGGACAAGCCGGCGATCGCCTTCAAAATGTCCGTTACCCCAAAGGAGGGAACGGACTCCCAGCACACGGTGACCCGGGCCGGAAAAACAATGCTGTACTCCATCGACGGGTCAGGCCCATGACAGGCCCGACCCCTCAACTCACTTCAGTGCAAGGCTCGACTGGTCGACCGTCACGCCAGGACCCATCGTCGAGCTGACCGACACCTTCTGCAGGTAGGTCCCCTTGGAGGTGGCCGGCTTGGCCTTGATCAGATCGACCAGCAGTGCCTGCAGGTTCGACTTCAGCGCTTCGTCATCGAAGCTGGCCTTGCCGATGGTGCAGTGGATGATGCCGGCCTTGTCGGTGCGGTAACGCACCTGACCCGACTTGGCATTCTTGACCGCTTCGCCCGGGTTGGCCGACACGGTGCCGACCTTCGGGTTCGGCATCAGGCCACGCGGGCCCAGCAGGGTGCCGAGCTTACCGACGACGCGCATCGCGTCCGGGGTCGCGATGACCACGTCGTAGCTCAGGTCGCCGGCCTGCATCTTCTCGGCCAGGTCGTCCATGCCCACCGCCTCGGCACCAGCGGCCAGGGCTTCGTCAGCCTTGGCGCCGGCCGGTGCGAACACCGCAACGCGCACGCTCTTGCCGGTACCGGCCGGCAGCACGGTCGAACCGCGCACCTGCTGGTCGGACTTCTTGGCGTCCACGCCCAGGCGCACGGCAACGTCGATCGACTCGACGAACTTGGCCTTGGCAACGGTCTTCAGGATCTTGATTGCCTCTTCGAAGGCATAGGTCTTGCCCGGAACGACAGCGGCCGCAATGGCCTTAACGCGCTTGCTCTGTGCCATGTCTTAGCCCTCCACCGTCAAACCCATGCTGCGGGCAGAACCCGCAATCGTGCGCACTGCCGCTTCCAGCTCGGCCGCCGTCAAATCGGCTTCCTTGACCTTGGCGATCTCTTCCAGCTGCTTGCGCGTCACCTTGCCCACCTTGTCGGTGTTGGGGCGCTTGGAACCGGAGGTCACGCCTGCGGCCTTCTTGAGCAGCACGCTGGCCGGGGTGCTCTTGGTGATGAAGGTGAAGGTACGGTCGGAATACGCGGTAATCACCACCGGCGTCGGCAGACCCGGCTCCAGCTTGGAGGTCGCTGCGTTGAACGCCTTGCAGAACTCCATGATGTTCAGACCGCGCTGACCCAGTGCAGGGCCGACCGGCGGCGCAGGATTGGCCTGACCGGCCTTGACCTGCAACTTGATGTAAGCAGTTATCTTCTTTGCCATTTCGATACTCTCCGGGTGCTAGCGCCTTGACTGCAGGCTCCCCATCGGACCGGGAAATCACGTGTCCCGGCTTCACGTTTCTGACCACACGCAGATGGCTGCCATGCGGCAGCCATTGATTCCCGGCGGTTCGCCAGGTGAGCGAGCCGCGCACTATAGCAGCATTCGAGGCGGGCGCCTAGACGGCGCCCAACCGACCTCAGCCCTTCTCGACCTGACCGAACTCGAGCTCGACCGGCGTGGAGCGACCGAAGATGAGCACGGCAACCCGCAACCGGCTCTTCTCGTAATTGACTTCTTCCACGACGCCGTTGAAGTCGTTGAACGGACCATCGGTGACGCGCACCATCTGACCCGGCTCGAACAGCACCTTCGGACGCGGCTTCTCGACGCCATCCTGCACACGCTGCAGGATCGCATCCGCCTCTTCGTCGCGGATCGGCAACGGACGGTCGGCGGTGCCGCCGATGAAGCCCATCACCTTGGAAGTTTCCTTCACCAGATGCCAGCTTTCATTGTCGATGCGCGGAATACCGGCTTCTTCGTGGGTCTCGATCTGCACCAGCACGTAGCCGGGGAAGAACTTGCGCTCGGACCGGCGCTTCTGGCCGGCGCGCATTTCGATGACTTCCTCGGTCGGCACCAGGACGTCGCCGAAGCGATCTTCCATTTCGGTGCGCGCGATACGGTCGCGCAGGGCCTGCGCAACGGATTTTTCGAAGCCTGAATAGGCGTGAACGACATACCAACGCTTCACTGCTTGATTCTCCTCAACGAGCCAGGAACCACTGCGTGAGCTTCTGGATGACGAAGTCGAAGCCGCCCAACAGCAAACTCAGAATGATCACAACAACAATCACGACCCAGGTCGTGCGAATGGCTTCCTGGCGCGTCGGCCAGACCACCTTGCGCAACTCGAACCTGGATTCGGACATGAATTCACGGGCTTCCCGGCCTTTGCCGGTCCCCAGAAACACAAACGCACCGGCCACCAACCCCACAATCACAGCCAGCGCGCGCAACTGCGGCGTCCAGGCTCCAAACTGCGTGGCACGCTCGGGTGCAGAAAACCAGAACCACACAAACAACCCCGCGATCACCAGGAGCGCGGAGATGACGTATTTCACGATATCGGCGCTGGCAGCAGACGCGCTTTTGGAAGGCTCGATTTTGCTATTCATCCGGCTCTAGTTACCGATCTGACCCGAATCGCTGGGCCGGAAAGAGGAGTGGCACGCCAGGAGGGACTCGAACCCCCAACCTGCGGTTTTGGAGACCGCTGCTCTGCCAATTGAGCTACTGGCGTATGTACTCGTTTACCGCAAACCCTAAGACAACGAAGGCGGACCGCGGTTTAGCCGGCCCGCCATTCGTTTGAATCCAGCCGCCGCAAGGCGACTGGACACAGGCACTTACTTGACGATCTTGGCAACCACGCCGGCGCCGACGGTACGACCGCCTTCACGGATGGCGAAGCGCAGACCTTCGTCCATCGCGACCGGGTTGATCAGGGTCACGACCATCTTCACGTTATCGCCCGGCATCACCATCTCCACGCCTTCCGGCAGCTGGCAGGCGCCAGTGATGTCGGTGGTGCGGAAGTAGAACTGCGGACGGTAGCCCTTGAAGAACGGGGTATGACGGCCACCCTCGTCCTTCGACAGCACGTAGACTTCGGCTTCGAACTCGGTGTGCGGCTTGATCGAACCCGGCTTGCACAGCACCTGGCCACGCTCAACGTCGTCACGCTTGGTGCCGCGCAGCAGCAGACCGGCATTGTCGCCCGCCTGGCCCTGGTCCAGCAGCTTGCGGAACATTTCCACGCCGGTAACGGTGGTCTTTTGGGTGTCGCGGATACCGACGATTTCGATTTCGTCGCCAACCTTGATGATGCCGCGCTCGATACGACCGGTCACCACGGTACCGCGGCCGGAGATCGAGAACACGTCTTCGACCGGCATCAGGAACGGGCGGTCGACGTCGCGGGTCGGCTCCGGAATGAACGAATCCAGCGCCTCGACCAGCTTCAGGATCGCCGGCACGCCGATGTCGCTCTGGTCACCGTCCAGCGCCAGACGCGCCGAACCGTGGATGATCGGCGTGTCATCGCCCGGGAAGTCGTACTTGCTGAGCAGCTCGCGCACTTCCATCTCGACCAGCTCGAGCAGCTCGGCGTCGTCGACCATGTCGGCCTTGTTCAGGAACACGACGATGTGCGGCACACCGACCTGACGCGAGAGCAGGATGTGCTCGCGGGTCTGCGGCATCGGGCCGTCGGCGGCCGAACACACCAGGATCGCGCCGTCCATCTGCGCCGCACCGGTGATCATGTTCTTGACGTAGTCGGCGTGGCCGGGGCAATCGACGTGCGCGTAATGACGGGTCGGGGATTCGTATTCGACGTGTGCGGTCGAAATCGTGATGCCGCGCGCCTTCTCTTCCGGCGCCGCATCGATCGCGTCATACGCCTTGAACTCGCCACCGAAACGCTCAGCACCGATCTTGGTCAGCGCGGCTGTCAACGTGGTCTTGCCATGGTCGACGTGACCGATGGTGCCGACGTTCACGTGCGGCTTGGTGCGCTCAAATTTAGCTTTTGCCATGGGTGCGTGTCTCGGTAATCGTTTGGAGTTGAAGACGATTGAGTAATGGTGCTCACGAAAGGAATCGAACCTTCGACCTCCTCCTTACCAAGGAGGTGCTCTACCGACTGAGCTACGTGAGCGAGTTTTGCATTATGCCATGCATTTGCGTTCAATGGAGCGGGAGACGGGAATCGAACCCGCACCATCAGCTTGGAAGGCTGAGGTTCTACCGTTGAACTACTCCCGCGCCGGGAACTGCATGCCACAACGTGAAACTGGTGGAGGGAGGTGGATTCGAACCACCGAAGGCGTAAGCCAGCAGATTTACAGTCTGCCCCCGTTGGCCGCTTGGGTATCCCTCCAGCTTTTACTACCGGACCGGTGCGCGATGAAGCGAATTCGGTTCGGGGTGAAGCAGCCCGTTATTTTGTTGTGGGACGCACCCGGTGTCAACAAAAATTTTGAACTCTTCGCCACTCCCGAAAGCGCGCGAAGACCAGCGCCGCGCGCACGGGATCAGACGTTGAAACGGAAGTGCAATACGTCGCCTTCCTGCACGCGATATTCCTTGCCTTCCAGGCGCAGACGCCCGGCATCGCGCGCACCGGCTTCGCCGCGGTGCTTGATGAAGTCGTCAAAGCCGATCGTCTCGGCGCGAATGAAGCCCTTCTCGAAATCGGTATGGATCACCGCCGCGGCCTGCGGCGCGGTCGAGCCAGCCTTGACCGTCCACGCGCGCACTTCCTTGACGCCGGCCGTGAAGTAGGTCTGCAGGCCGAGCAGCTTGTAGGCGGCGCGGATGACGCGATTCAGGCCCGGCTCGTCCAACCCCAGATCGGCCAGGAAGGTGTCGCGGTCCTCGTCGTCGAGCTGCGACAGCTCTTCTTCGATCGCTGCCGAGACCGGCACCACTTCCGCACCCTCGGTCAACGCATGCTTGCGCACTGCCTCCAGGTGCGGATTGTTCTCGAAGCCGTCCTCAAGCACGTTGGCGATGTACATCACCGGCTTGAGCGTCAGCAGGAACAGGTCGCGCACCAGCGCCTTTTCATCCTCGTCCAGACCGGCTGCACGCCCGGCCTTGCCATCGGCCAACGCGGCCTGCAACTTGGCCAGCACCGGCTTGCGCGCCGCTGCGTCCTTGTCGCCGCCCTTGGCGCTGCGCTCGGCACGGTTGAGTGCCTTTTCCACGCTGTCCAGGTCGGCCAGCGCCAGCTCGGTATCGATGGTTTCGATATCGGCGATCGGGTCGACCTTGTTGTTGACGTGGATGACGTCGTCGTTTTCGAAGCACCGCACCACGTGGGTGATCGCATCGACCTCGCGAATGTGCGCGAGGAACTTGTTGCCCAGCCCCTCGCCGCTTGCCGCGCCCGCCACCAGGCCGGCGATGTCGACGAACTCGACCGCGGTCGGAATCAACTTCTGCGGCTTGACGATCTCAGCCAGCTGATTGAGGCGCGGGTCCGGCACCGGCACGATGCCGACATTCGGCTCGATGGTGCAGAACGGGAAATTGGCCGCAGCGATGCCCGCCTTGGTCAGCGCATTGAACAGGGTCGACTTGCCGACGTTGGGCAGGCCGACGATGCCGCATTTGATACCCATGGGTTTTCCAGTGAATGGAGAATCGGGAATCGAGAATGGCAAGAGCAGCGCTCCTCCCATTCCCGATTCCCCATTCTCTATTTTTCCGTATGCAGGCGCTTCATCGCCTCGTTGAAATTACCTTGCATTGCCAGCGGCAGCACGTCGATGGCGGCGTCCACTGCAGTCCCGATTGCCGCGTCGTCGTCGCGCCCTGCCCGTCCCAGCACCCATGGCACTACGCGGTCCTTGTGGCCGGGATGGCCGATGCCGACCCGCAGGCGGTGGAATTTGCCGTGCCCCAGCAGGCGGATGGTATCGCGCAGGCCGTTCTGGCCACCGTGGCCGCCATCGAACTTGAGCCGTGCGACGCCTGGCGCCAGATCCAGTTCGTCATGCGCAACGAGCAACTGCTCCGGCTCGATCTTCCAGAACCGCAACGCGGCGGTGATCGATTTGCCGCTGAGATTCATGAAGGTGGCCGGCTTGAGCAGCCAGACCGGCTGGCCGGCGATCTCGACCTTGGCGGTCTCGCCGAACAACTTGGCATCCAGCCCCCAACGCGCGCCATGGCGCTGGACAAGGGCATCGACGAAACGAAACCCGGCGTTGTGCCGGGTTTGCGCGTGTTCCGGACCGGGATTCCCGAGTCCGACAATCAGGCGGAGTGCAGACATGCCAGCGACCGCGGCCGATCCCACGCAGTGCGAAGGATCGGTCAACGGCTTACTTGGTCTCGGCGCCGTCGCTGCCTTCTTCACCGGCAGCGTCTTCTTCCTCGACCCGCACGTGCTTGGCAGCAACCACCGCCACGTCGTGCTCCTTGCCCAGCTTCAGCTCCGGAATTTCCACGCCGGCCGGCAGCTTGATCTCGGACAAGTGGATCACGTTGCCCACTTCCAGGGCGCCGAGGTCGACCTCGATGAACTCCGGCAGGTCCTTCGGCAGGCAGACCACCTGGACTTCGTTGAGCTCGTGGGTGACGACCACTTCGCTGGACTTGCCGGCCGGCGAGGTTGCCTCGTTGACGAAGTGCAGCGGCACAGCGGCACTGAGCTTCTCGTTGGCGCTGACGCGCTGGAAGTCGATGTGCATGATCAGCTGCTTGAACGGATGGCGCTGCATGTCACGCAGCAGCACCTGCTGCACGTCGCCATTGAGATTCAGGTCCAGGATCGACGAGTAGAACCACTCGTTCTGCTGGGCAAGCCAGATCTGCTCGTGGTTGAGCTGGATGCTGACCGGCTCGAGTTCGCCACCGTAGACGATGGCCGGAATGACGCCAGCGTGACGCAGGCGGCGGCTCGCACCCTTCCCCTCGTCTGCGCGGCGCTCGACCTTGATTTCGTGAGTCTTTGCCATGTTGTTTCACTACCTAGATTGGAATACCGCCTCGCGGCGATGAAGCGTCTCACCCGCGACCAGGAGAGACGTGGTACCGGCACCCGCACACTGCGGGCACCGAATGGGGTTCAGTCGACGTAGAGCGAACTCACCGATTCGCCGAAGGCGATGCGGCGAATGGTCTCGGCCAGCAGTTCGGCCACGCTCAGCTGACGAATCTTGGCGCAGGTGCGCGCAGCTTCGGTCAGCGGAATCGTGTCGGTGACCACCAGCTCGTCGAGCTGCGAATTGTTGATGTTGTCCACCGCCGGGCCGGACAGCACCGGGTGGGTGATGTAGGCCACGACCTTGAGCGCGCCGCGCTGCTTCAGCGCTGCGGCGGCTGCGCACAGGGTACCGGCGGTATCGACCAGGTCGTCGACCAGCACGCAGGTCTTGCCCTGCACGTCGCCGATGATGTTCATCACCGTGGCCACATTGGCGCGCGGACGACGCTTGTCGATGATGGCCAGATCCGCATCGTCCAGGCGCTTGGCGACGGCGCGCGCGCGCACCACGCCACCCACGTCCGGCGACACCACTATCAGGTTGTCGGTGCCATAGGCGCGCCAGATGTCGGCCAGCAGCAGCGGCGAGGCGTAGACGTTGTCCACCGGCACGTCGAAGAAGCCCTGGATCTGGTCGGCGTGCAGATCGACCGTCAGCACGCGGTCGGCCTCCATCGCGCAGATCATCTTGGCGGCAACCTTGGCGGTGATCGGCACGCGCGAGGAACGCATGCGGCGGTCCTGACGCGAGTAGCCGAAGTACGGGATGACCGCAGTCACCGAGGCGGCGCTGGCGCGCTTGAGCGCGTCGATCAGCACCAGCAGCTCCATCAGGTTTTCCGCACTCGGCGCGCAGGTCGGCTGGATCACGAACACTTCCTGCCGGCGCACGCTCTCTTCGATTTCGACCTGCACCTCGCCATCGGAAAAGCGCGTGACCAGCGCCTTGCCCATGCGAACGCCGAGCTCCTTGCAGATGCTCAGGGCAAGCGGCTTGTTGGCATTGCCGGAGAACACCAGCAGATTACGTTGGTCTTGCATGAGGTCTCTCGGGCGGCGGCGAAGAGCGTGCGGGCGATGGTTGAGCTGGACAAACCGACCAAATGCCGGGCTTTCCTTGAATCCCCGCACATGGAGGTGCGGGCTGTTGCAGAAGGATCTGCATATACGACTGTTGCAGAGGGATCTGCATATTGGCAGGGGCGGTAGGATTCGAACCTACGAATGCCAGGATCAAAACCTGGTGCCTTGGGCCTCTTGGCGACGCCCCTGCATCAAACCTGTCTCGCGTCCAGTGCGTCGAGCAGTGGCGAGTGCGCTGCACCTTCCACGACCCACGCCCTCAGGCTGCCCGGCAACTGCGCCATGGCCTGCTCTGCAGCAGCGCGCGTGGCGAATTCGACGAAACACCCGCCCCCTGACCCGGTCAAACGCGGCGTCCCGATCCTGGACAGCGCCTGGAACACTGCCTCGATGGCGGGTTCACGGCGCCGCAGGACCGGCTCGAACGCATTGTCGAGCAGAGAACCCGAAGCGAAGTCCGCTATTTTCACGGGCGCAGCATCCCGCGTCAATTCCCGTGACTGAAATAAGGCCGGGGTGGGCACGTGGATTCCCGGATCGACCAGCACATAGGACGCTGCCGGGAGGCTGATTGGCGTCAGTTGCTCGCCGACACCCTCGGCCCAGGCATTGTGCCCGCGCACGAACACTGGCACGTCGGCACCCAGCCGCAATCCCAGCCCGGCCAGCGTATCGACCGGCAAACCCAGGCCCCACAAGGCGTTCAGCGCGACCAGTACGGTGGCGGCATCCGACGAGCCCCCCCCGAAACCACCGCCGGCGGGGATGCGTTTGTCGACCCGGATGTCGGCGCCGGCCTGCGTGCCCGCGCTGGACTGCAGCAGGCGCGCGGCACGGATCACCAGGTCGTCGTCTTCCGCCACGCCGGGCAGGCTGTCGCCGATACGCCGGATCAGCCCGTCATCGCGCAGGCGAAGATGAATGGTGTCCCCCCAGTCCAGCAGCCGGAACACGGTCTGCAGCAGGTGGTAACCATCGGCGCGGCGCCCGACGATCCGCAGGAACAGGTTGAGCTTGGCCGGCGCAGGCCACGCCGACCAGCCCGCTTGCGCCGCAGGCATCAGGGCGACACCGCCCAGTGGTCGACCAGCAGACGCACCTTGGCCTCGCCATTGCGGGCTTCGATGCGCTGCGGCAGCTCGGGTTGGCCTTCGCCAGCCGGCGCCCAGGCGAGGAAATCGATCGTCCAGCCATCCTGCTGTACGGTCCGCGGCCGACCGGCTGCATCCAGGTCCACGCGTTCGGCGCCCGCGTCGGCGATGCGCAGCGCACGGACCCAGTCCGGCATCTGGTTGACCGGGATGGTCCAGCCGGTTGCTTCCAGCAGTACCTGCTCGGCATCGGGGCCGCTGCGCGGGCCACCCTCCAGTCCTTCCAGGCGTCCGGCGCCAGTGGTGGTGTCGCCGGTGAGCACCCAGCTCTGCCGGGTCACCGGCGCGCTGAGCTGCACGCGGTATTGCGCACCGTCCTGCTGCCAGTCGATGCGGCCGCTCCCGCCCTGACTGCCCTTGCTGATCGCCACCCGGCCCTGGAACGACCAGTTCGGATGCGCCTGCAGCCAGGCCTGGCGCGCAGCTTCGGCCTGGCGCGCGCGCTCGGACACCTGCTCCACCACGGCCGCGCCACTGCCCTGCCCGCGCGGCACGCTGACGCAGGCCGACAGCCCGACCAGCACCAGCCCGCTCAGGGCCAGTGTTCGGATCGCCTTGCTCATAGGCCGAATTTTTCCACGGCGCGTTGCAGCGCGCGGTTGTCCGGGTCCAGACGCCGCGCTTCATCGAAGTAGCGCCGCGCTTCGTCCTGCTTGCCACTGACCCACAGCACCTCGCCCACATGCGCGGCGATTTCCGGGTCCTTGACCAGGGCCCAGGCACGGCGCAGCTGCACCAGGGCCTCCTTGGCGCGGCCCATGCGGTACAGCACCCAGCCGTAGCTGTCGACGATGGCCGGGTTGTCCGGGTCGGCGGTGCGGGCGCGGTCGATCAACGCCAGCGCTTCCTTGTAGCGGGTGGTGCGGTCGGCCAGGGTGTAGCCCAACGCATTCAGCGCCGCCACGTTTTCCGGCTCGGCGACCAGGATCTTGCGCAGGTCGGCCTCGGCACGTGCGACATCGTCGCGGCGCTCCCAGGCCAGGCCGCGGGCGTACAGCAAGGCTCCGTCGTCCGGGTAGGCGGCCAGGCCGCGCTCGAAGGCATCCAGTTCGCCCGGTGCGTCGCCGGCGCGCTGGTGCAGCTCGGCCTCGAGCACATAGGCGTCTCGACGTGCGTCGTCGTCGGCAGTGGCATCGCTCTGCAAGGCGCGGACTTCGGCCAGTGCCTCGGGCTTGCGGCCCAACTCGTACAGCGCACTGGCGGCGCGCAGACGCGCTTCGCTCAGCTGCGGGCCGCCGGGTACGCCGCGATACCACTCCACCGCCTCGTCGTAGCGCTTGAGGAATTCGGCGATCTTGCCGAGCAGCAGGCGGCGGTCCGGGTCGGGCTTGGCGGCAGTGCTCTTGAGCTCGCCGTACAGCGCCTCCAGCGCAGTGCGATCCTTTTCCTTGGCCAGCATGGAGGCACGTAGCCCGTAGGTCTGGGTGTCCTGCGGTCCGGTCGACAACACCCGCGCAGCCGCTTCGGTCTGCCCCATGGCATCGTAGGCAAAGGCCAGCGCGCCACGCAGCTCGGAATCCTTGACCGCCTGCGGCTCGACAGTCTTCAGCAGCGCCAGCGCCTCCTCGTTCTTGCCTTCCTGCTGCAGCTGGGTGGCGTGCAACAAGGCCACGCGCGGCTCCTCGGGGAAACGGCGCACCACTTCGTCGACGATGCGCTTGGCCAGCGCCGGGCGCTCCATGCGCAGGGCGAGCCGGCCGAACTCCTGCCAGGCTTCGATCTGGTTGGGAATGGCGCCGGCCTTGACCAGGTCCTCGAGCACGTCGGCCGAGGCTTCCGGCTCGCGTCCGCCATTGGCCAGGGCGATCAGGGCGAAGCGCCAGCCGCGCGGGTCGGATTCCTTGAGCAGGCCGAGCAGATCACGGCGGGCGGTCCGCAAGTCGTTGCGGCGCAAGGCCAGCGAGGCTTCGGTACTGCGCATGGACATCGACGACGGTGCGCGGGCGCGCCACAACGCCAGGGCCTCGATCGCACGCGGGTCGTCGTTGGCCAGCATGGCGATGCGGGCAGCGCGTTCGGCCAGCCCGGCGTCGCCGGCCTCGGCCTTGGCAGCGTCCAGATAGGCGCGGGCGGCCTCGTCCAACTGCCCGGCCTGCAAGGCAAATTCGCCGGCGAGCACCGGCTCCAGCGAGGTGGTGCCGGCACCCTTGGGCGGCGGCGCGGGCGGTGCTTTCTTGGGTACTGCGGTGGCACTGGTGGAGACTGCGACCAGCAGAAGAACACACAGGATGCGAATCGGTACAGGCATCGGGGGCAACCGGGCCGTAAAATGGGGCCCTGAATGGCCGCCAGCTTATCGCAAGCAACTGAACAATGACGTTGTGGGTGCTCGGACTGAATCACCAGACGGCACCTGTGGACCTGCGCGAACGCGCGGCGTTCGCAGGTGACGCGTTGCCGCGCGCGCTCGAATCCCTGCGCGCGTTGCCGCAGGTGCGCGAGGCCGCGTTGCTGTCCACCTGCAACCGCACCGAGCTGTATGCGATGGCCGACGACCCGCACAGCCTGGTGAGCTGGCTGGAAACCCACGCCCCTGGCTTGAGCGGCTATCTGTATCAGCATCAGGAGGAGCAGGCGGTACGCCACCTGTTCCGCGTCGCCACCGGGCTGGACTCGATGGTGCTGGGCGAGCCGCAGATCCTGGGCCAGGTGAAGGATGCCTGGGCAGTGGCGCGTGCGCACGGCGCGCTGGGAAGCGGACTGGACCGCTTGTTCCAGCAGACCTTCTCGGTGGCCAAGCGGGCACGCACCGACACCCGCGTTGGCGCCAACCCGGTGTCGGTGGCCTCCACCGCGGTGCGGCTGGCACAGGAATCCTTCGCACGGCTCAACGAATCCACCGTGCTGTTGATCGGCGCAGGCGAAACCATCGAGCTGGCCGCCAAGCATCTGAGCGAAGGCCGCGTGCGCCGCCTGTTGATCGCCAATCGCACGCTCGCCCATGCGCAGGCGCTGGCCAGCCAGCACGGCGGCTACGCACTGCCGCTGACCGATCTGGACCGCCACCTGGCCGAGGCCGACGTGGTGTTCTCGGCCACCGCCGCGCGCGAGCCGATCGTCACGCGCGCGCAGGTGGACCAGGCGCTGCGCGCGCGCAAACGCAAGCCGATGCTGCTGTTCGACCTGGCGGTGCCGCGCGACATCGAAGCCTCGGTGGCCGAGCTGGGCGATGCCTACCTGTACACCGTGGACGACCTGGAACGCGCGGTGGAAGACAACCGCCGTGGCCGCCGGGAAGCCGCCGACCAGGCCGAGGCCATCATCGACCTGCAGGTGGCACGCTATGTCGAAACGGTGCAGGCCAATACGCGCCAGGCGCCGCTCAAGCGCTTGCGCGCGTTCGGCGACAGCACCCGTGACGAGCTGCTGGCCAAGGCGCGCCAGCAATTGCACAACGGCAAGCCGGCCGACGAGGTGCTGGAACAGCTGGCGCACGCGCTGACCAACCGGCTGCTGCATCCGCCCACCGCCGCGCTGCGCGATGCTGCGCTCAACAACGACCTGGAATTGACCAGCGCGGCCGACCGGCTGTTCCCGGAAAAGCCCGGTTACCAACATCCCCCTGTCACTACCCCGATCGCGAGGACCGATGACGCCGACCCTGCGCCGTAAGCTCGAAGCGCTGGCCGAGCGCCGCGAAGAACTGCAGCACCTGCTCTCCGACCCCGATGTGGTCAGCAACAACGACAGGTTCCGCACGCTGTCGCGCGAACTGTCGCAGCTGGAGCCGGTGGCCGTGGCCCTGGAAGACGAGGCGCGTGCCAAGGCCGACCTGAGCGCGGCCGAAGCGATGCGCAACGATCCGGAAATGCGCGAGCTGGCCGAGGAGGAGATCGCCGCCGCCCAGGCGCGCCTGGAAGAACTGGATGCGCAACTGGCGTTGCTGCTGGTGCCGCGCGACCCGCGCGACGACGGCAACCTGTTCTTGGAAGTGCGCGCCGGCACCGGTGGCGACGAGGCGGCGATCTTTGCCGGCGACCTGTTTCGCATGTACGCGCGTTATGCCGAGCGCCAGGGCTGGAAGGTGGAGATCGAGTCCGACAGCCCCGGCGAGCACGGCGGCTACAAGGAGGTGGTGGCACGGGTGGTCGGACGCGGCGCCTATTCGCGGTTGAAGTTCGAATCCGGCACACACCGTGTGCAGCGCGTGCCGGCGACCGAATCGCAGGGCCGCATCCACACCTCGGCGGCCACGGTGGCGATCATTCCCGAGGCCGACGACGTGGAAGAGATCGTGATCAACCCGGCCGACCTGAAAGTGGACACCTTCCGCTCCTCCGGGGCCGGCGGCCAGCACGTCAACAAGACCGAGTCGGCGATCCGCATCACCCACGTGCCCAGCGGCGTGGTGGTGGAATGCCAGACCGAGCGCAGCCAGCACGCCAACCGCGACAAGGCGATGAAGCGGCTGAAGGCGCAATTGGTGGAAGCCGAACGCAGCAAGGCGGCCGCCGCCGAAGCGCAGACGCGCAAGTTGCAGGTCGGCAGTGGCGACCGCAGCCAGCGCATCCGTACCTACAGCTTCCCGCAGGGGCGCATCACCGACCACCGCGTGGAAGGCCTGACGCTGTACGACCTGCCCAACATCATCGAAGGCGACCTGGATGCACTGATCGCACGCCTGCTGCACGAGCATCAGGCCGACGAACTGGCACGGTTGAGCGACAGCCCGTGAGTGCGCAGGTCCCGCGCGAGCTGCTGCAGCTGCGCGAGGCAGTGCGGCGCCAGCCGGGCGATTTCGTCGCCTGGCTGATGCTGGCCGATGCAGAACTCGGCATGGGCGCGATCGTTGCGGGCGAGGCCGCGGTGCAACGCGCGCTCGCGCTGCAGCCGGGCCACCCGGAAGCCGTGGCCCGGCTTGGCCGGGTGCGTTGGACGCAGCAACAGCATGCCGAGGCGGCAGCGTTGCTGCGGCAGGCATCGGACCTGGTGCCGCAGCATCCGGGCATCGCGTTATGGCTTGGGCATGCATTGGAAGATGCGGGCCAGGCCGAAGCTGCGGCGGCCGCGTACACGCGTGCGCATCAGTTGCTGCCCGACGAGCCGTATATCACTGCGCAACTGCTCAACTGGCGACGCCGCCTGTGCGATTGGCGCGCGCTGGATGCACTTGCTGCGCAGGTGCGCAATGCCGTGGCGCGGGGCGCTGCGGCGGTGGAACCGTTCGCCTTCCTGAGCGAGGACGCCAGCGCAGCCGAACAGCTGGCGTGTGCACGGACACGCGCGCAGGCCGTCGCCGCGATGCTGCGCCCGCTGGCGCCGACTGCCGTGCGCAGCCGGGGTGCGCTGCGGCTAGGCTTCGTTTCCAATGGGTTTGGCGCGCACCCCACCGGCTTGCTGACGGTGGCGTTGTTCGAAGCGCTGAAGCGCCGGCAGCCGGCGCTGCAACTGCATCTGTTCGCCACCAGCCACGACGACCGCAGCGCGATCCGCACGCGCCTGGCGCACGCCACCACGCTGCACGATGTCACCACGCTCGGGCACCCGGCCACCGCGCAGCACATCCGCGACCAGGGCATCGATCTGCTGTTCGACCTGCGCGGCTGGGGTGGCGGCGGGCGCCCGGAAGTGTTCGCGCTGCGGCCGGCGCCGGTGCAGCTGAACTGGTTGGCCTACCCGGGCACATCGGGCGCGCCGTGGATGGACTACGTGCTGGGCGATGCCTTTGCGCTGCCGCCGTCGCTGGAGCCGTTCTATCGCGAGCGCGTGCTGCGCCTGAACGGTGCGTTCCAGCCGTCGGATACCTCGCGCGTGGTCGCCGAACCACCATCGCGGGCGCAGTGCGGCTTGCCCGAGCATGGCGTGGTGCTGTGCTGCTTCAACAATAGCTACAAGCTCAATCCACGCAGCATGGCGCGCATGCTGGCGGTGTTGCGTGCGGTGCCGGGCAGCGTGCTGTGGCTGTTGTCCGGGCCGGGCGAGGCCGACGCGCGCCTGCGTGCGGTGGCGCAGGCGCAAGGCGTGGATACGCAGCGCCTGGTGTTCATGCCGAAGCTGCCGCATGCGCAGTATCTGGCGCGCTACCGGCATGCCGACCTGTTCCTGGATACGCATCCATACAACGCGCACACCACCGCCTCGGATGCGTTATGGGCGGGTTGCCCGGTGCTGACAACGCCCGGCGAGACGTTTGCCGCGCGCGTGGCCGGCAGTCTGAATCATCACCTGGGGCTGGATGAGATGAATGTGGCCGACGATGCCGCGTTTGTGGCCAAGGCGGTGGCGTTGGCGAGTGATCCAGCGGCATTGAGTGCGTTGCGTGCGCGGGTGGCGGAGCGTCGGCGCGAGTCGGGCGTGTTCGATATGGATGGGTTTGCCGACGGGTTCGCCGACCTGATGCAAGCACTCGCGCGCCAACATGGTTGGCCAGGTAACTAGCGGCCTGCTTGCCTTTCCAAGGTAGATGGCTGTCTTCTGCTGTACCCCAATCCAACTCCCGCTCCGTGCCCCGGCCCGCGCTTGCGGCGCGGGCGCTCCAAGGCACGCGCGCCCAGCTGTGCCTCCTCGCCCCTGCGGGAGAGGTGCTTAAAAGCGTCATTGAATTTCTTCGAGACCTTTTCAGGTCATGGAAACAACGTGCAGAGCGGCAGCGTGGCCGGGGATTGGCGGAGAGCGGCACACGGATGTGCCGCGGCGGCGAGTCAGACAGGATGTCTGCCGAGCCGAGGAGCCGATCCCCAGCCGCGCTGCCGCCCTCACCGAAGCGAGTACCGACAGGCGTCTTGCTTCGCCGTACCCTCACCCCAACCCCTCTCCCGGCGGGAGAGGGGCTACAAGCGGCGCTTCATTAGCTTGTTCAAGCTTTTCAGGTCATGCAAACAACGCGCCGAGCGGCAGCGTGGCCGGGAATTGGCGGAGAGCGGCACACGGATGTGCCGCGGCGGCGAGTCAGACAGGATGTCTGCCGAGCCGAGGAGCCGATCCCCGGCCGCGCTGCCGCCCTGACCGAAGCCAGCAGCTGGGTTTTGCGGCTTCACGCCGTGGTGCTGTACCCGCGCGTCCCGGCTCGCTAGGCTTGGGGCATGCCTTCCAATCTCGACTTCATTCCCTTGCACCTGTGCGTGCTGACGGTGTCCGACAGCCGCACGCTGGCCGATGACCGCTCCGGCGACTATCTGGTCGATGCCCTGACTCACGATGGTCACGTGCTGCACGAGCGCGCCCTGTGTCCGGACGACCGTTACCGCATGCGCGCGATCGTCTCCGCGTGGATCGCCGATGCGCAGGTCGACGGCATCCTGATCACCGGCGGCACCGGCTTTACCGGCCGTGACAGCACGCCGGAGGCAATCACGCCATTGCTGGACAAGACCATGCCCGGTTTCGGCGAATTGTTCCGCGCGGTCAGCGTCGACGAAATCGGCACCTCTTCGCTGCAGTCGCGCGCGTTTGCGGGGCTGGCCAACCACAGCTTCGTGTTCTGCCTGCCCGGCTCCACCTCGGCCTGCCGTACGGCCTGGGAAAAGATCGTGCGTGCGCAGCTGGATGCACGTACCAAGCCCTGCAATCTGGCGACACTGCGTCCACGCCTGGGCGAATAGCCTGCGCGCTTCATCGCTGTCGGAACGCGCATGTCGCACCTGAAACGCAAGGCCTACAAGAAGCTGTTGGCACCGCTGCAGCTGGAACTGGTCAACATGGCCCGCTGGCTGCGCCACACCAACCAGCGCGCGCTGGTGCTGGTGGAAGGCCGCGACACCGCCGGCAAGGGCGGCGTGATCCAGGCCATCGCCAGCCATCTGAACCCGCGCCAGTGCCGGGTGGTGGCATTGCCGACACCCAACGACCGCGAAAGCACGCAATGGTATTTCCAGCGCTATGTGCCGCACCTGCCGGCGGCCGGCGAGTTGGTGTTGATGGATCGCAGCTGGTACAACCGCGCCGGCGTGGAACGGGTGATGGGCTATTGCACCGACGCCCAGTACGAAGCGTTCCTCGATCAGGCGCCGCGTTTTGAACAACTGCTGGTCGACGACGGCATCCTGTTGTTCAAGTACTGGCTGTGCGTGGATCAGGCCGAGCAGGAACAGCGCTTTGCCGAACGCCAGGAAGATCCGCTCAAGGGCTGGAAGTTGTCGCCGGTGGACCTGCAGTCACGCAGCAAGTACGAGGACTACACCGCCGCGCGCGAGCGCATGCTCGAGGTGACGCATACGCCGGACGCGCCGTGGACGCTGGTGGATTTCAACGACCAGAAGCGGGGCCGACTGAGTCTGATCCGCAACCTGCTGGATCGGCTCCCGGACATCGCGGTGCCCGATGACACGCTGCAGCTGCCACCGCTGGATGGCAAGCCGCACAAGGAACGTTACGGAGTACTGGAACCGATCGACGATTACGCCGGCCAGTCCTGAGAGATCTCGTCGCTGGCCGTGGCGCGTGGCAGGGGATACAGGCCGGACTGGCGTTCGGCCTGTTCGGCCTGCAAGACCAGCTGGCTCAGGCGCTGACTGAACAGCTGCATGAACCCGCGGTGCAGCGGGCGCATCGCTTCGATGTAATCCACATCGTCGGCCTGCGGACCGAGCGGGCTGCAGGACGATAGCAGCACTTCGTCCAGGCGCAGCGCGCTGTCGGGCAGACGCACCAGCGCAGCGCGGCGCAACCAGTCGCGCATGCCCTGGCGGTACTCGGCGGCCAGGATGTAGGCCACTTCGACCTGATCCAGGTCCACGTCCGGATTCCACGCCAGCACCTGGATGACCTGCGATCGCTCGTCCAGCATGCGGCTTTCGGCAACCAGGCCGTGCAATTGCTGCAGCAGACGCCATTGGACGCCGGCGGCTTCGCGTTGCGGGGCCGGCAGGCTTTCGATCGCCAGCGCCAGGCGGCGGGCGAACAGTGCAGGCACCTCGGCCAGGACGACCGGGCCGGCATCGGCGCCGAGCAGGAAACGTTCGGTGCGCAGCGTGGCGGTGTCGGGCAGGTAGCCGTCCTGCAGCGGCCGCATCACGCCATGGTCGAGCAGCGACAGCACCACATCCAGCCAGTAGCGACGCTCCTGTTGCAGCGCGCGGTTGGCGGTGGCGTTCTGCCAGGCCGGACGGACATCGTCCAGACGCGCGATGCAGGCCTGGGCATCGAGGTTGTCCCAGGGCGCACGGGTGGCGTCATTGGGATCGAAATTTTCCACGCTGAGCATGCCGCCGCCGAAACGGTGCCAGGCTGCGCCGCGCTGGGTGCCGGCAGGATCGGGCCTGGACGCGGTCATCGGCGCGGCGGTGGCCGGGCACAACAGGGCAGCATAGGCATCTGCCCAGGAATCGGGCAGACGCGCCGACAGCGGATAGCCAGCCGCCGACGGGCCCAGGCCGCGACGAGCAAGTTTCAGGCTCCACAGCACCGCACCGATCGCGATGCCGCCGAAGATCCAGGCCAGCAGCCAGCTGGTGGCCGCCTGCCCAGGCTGCAGCACACGGGTCTGCGGCTGCAGGAACAACAACCAGCCGCTGCCCGCCACGACGCCCAGGTACAGCCATGGCGCAAGCTGCGCCAGGCGGCGGTTGCGATGGTGGGCAGGCGGTTCGTGCCCGTCGGTGTGATCTTGAGATGGAGCGGCCATATAGTTCCCCTGCGCGCCTGATCGCGCTGACAAGGTTATCGGCGACGCATCGCAAGTCTGTTGGCCTGCGCCGGCGGCAGCGACTCAGCCAGTTACACATTCTTCAGTCGGCGGCTGCGCGCAGGGCATGCGTGTCACCGCCGCGACCCGGGCCGCCGGCGGGCCTTGCCACAACCAGGTTTCCAGCGCATCCAGGGCGGCGTCGGTCCCGGCAGCGACCACCTCCACACTGCCATCGGGCAGGTTGCGCGCGTGTCCACGCAGGCCCAGCGCAACCGCGCGCTCGCGGGTGGCCGCACGGAACCACACACCCTGCACCACGCCGGTGACGATAAAGCGCGCCGCCTGCATCAACCGGCCTTGCCGGTGATGCCAACCGCTGTCTCGATATCGCGTGCGGTTACCGGGCCGAGGAACTGCTTGGCGACCTTGCCGTCCGGCCCGATCAGATACGTCATCGGTAACCCGCGCGGCGTGGCGAAGTCCTGGGGCGGCTGGTAGGGGTCGAGGACGGCGATCGGGTAGGACACCGGGTGGTCCTTCAGGAACGCCTGCATGTCGGCGCTGCTGATGTCTTCATAGGCCAGGCCCACCACTTCGATGGTGTCGCGCATGGTATGCAGCGCCGACAGCTCGGGCATCTCCTTCAGGCACGGCGCGCACCAGGTGGCCCAGAAATTGACCACCACCCACTTGCCGCGATGCGCAGCCAGGTCGTAGGCCTCGCCGGTCACGGTCGGCAGCGACAGCTTGGGCATCTCGGCGGTCTGCTGCACCACCGAGGTATCGGTTGCGCCTGCCGGGTCTGCGGGGGCAGCAGGCGTCTGCGCGGTGGGCGCAGGCGCTGCACCGCCCGCAGCGGGCGTGCCCTCGCTGGCGGGCTTGCAGGCGGTCAGCAGCAACAGCGGCAACAGCAGCGCACAGGCGCCGCGCACGAGGCGCACGGTCATGAGGGGTCTCCGGGAAGGTGGGTGTAGAGGTCGCCGACCGGTTGCGCCAGCACGCTGCGCAAGGGTTGACGCAGTTGTTCCAGCGCAGCGGACGCGGCCTGGCCGTAGGCATCGTCGCGGCACGGCAGGGGGCGGTCTTCGATCGGCACGCGCAGCTGGCAGTTTTCGTAGAGTTCGGCCAGCGGCACCACGTCCAGATCGCGCGCCAGCAGCCATTGGCCGCGCTCGTCGCGGCGCAGCAGGCGGATGCGTTTGAGTTCGCACAGCAACTCCTGCATCAGCGTGTCGGTGAGCATCGGCTCCAGCGCCAGGATGCGGTCTTCGTCCAGCCCGTTGCCATGGATGCGTGCCTGGCGGAAACGACCAAGCAGGCGCAGCAGGCCATAGATCTCAAAGCCCGGCGGCAACCGCATCGCTTCGGGCTGGTAGCGAAACGCAGACATCGACGAGGCCAGCGAAGCGCCCAGCAGCACCGACACCCAGCTCAGATAGATCCACAGCAGCAGGATCGGCAGCGCCGACAGTGCGCCGTAGATGCGCTGATAGGTCTGGAAGTTGCCCAGATAGAAGCCGAAGCCCCATTTGACGATCTCCATCAGGATCACCGCCAGCAATGCGCCCGGCAGCGCGTGCCGCAGGCGCACCGCATGCTGCGGCACCACGCGGTAGATCAGCACGATGCAGACGAACTCCACTGCCATCGGCGCCAGCCGCCAGGCGAATTCGGCCAGCCACTGGCCTTCGGTGGTGCGGAACAGCGGCAATGCGAACACGTAGGCGGCCATCGCCATCGAAGCCGCTGCCAGCATCGTGCCCAGGGTCAGCACCGTCCAGTAGATCAGGAAGCGGGTCACCTTCGGCCGTGCGGCGGCCACCCGCCAGATGCTGTTGAAGGTCTGCTCGATGCTGTGCAGGGTGATCAGCAGCGAGGCCACCAGCGCGACCATGCCGGCCACGGTGAACTTGCCCAGATCTTCCAGCGAACGGTTGAGGTAGTTCTGCACCGAACGCGCCGCACCGGGCACGAAGTTGTTGAAGATGAAGTCGGTCAGCGCGTCCTTCCATTCGTTGAAGGCCGGAAACGCCGACAACACGCCGAACACCACGATCGCCAGCGGCACCAGTGCGAACACCGTGGTGTAGGCGAGCGAGGCGGCCGCCTGGAACAGGCGGTCATCGAGAAAGCGGCGCCACAGGAAGCGCCCGAAGCTCACGGTCCGCGCGCGGTCGCGCAGCCGTTCCTTCCATTGGTGGAGTTTGTTCACGCGCGACATCGCGCAAGGGTACCCGATGCGCCGTCATCGCGGCCTTGCCGCAGCCGCAGCGTGCAGCGAGGTGGTGGCTTGGCCGATACTGCGGCAACTTACACAGGCGGTGGATGCGCGATGGCGGAGATTCTGGTGCTGTATTACAGCCGTGGCGGTTCGGTGGCGCGGCTGGCGCGGCAGATCGCGCGCGGCATCGGCGAAGTGCCCGGCATGAGCGCGCGGCTGCGCACGGTACCGCCGGTGGCGGCGGTGACCCAGGCCAGCGCCCCGCCGGTGCCGGACGAGGGCGCGCCGTATGTGGACAAGGCCGATCTGGCCGAGTGCAGCGGGCTGCTGCTGGGCAGCCCGACCCGCTTCGGCAACATGGCCGCGCCGATGAAGCATTTCCTCGATAGCCTGGGCGCCGAATGGGCCAGCGGCACCCTGGCCGGCAAGCCGGCAGGCGTGTTCACCTCCACCGCCGCGATGCACGGCGGCCAGGAATCCACCTTGCTGTCGATGCACCTGCCGCTGCTGCACCACGGCTGCCTGATCGTCGGCATTCCGTTCACCGAGCCGGCACTCAGCCACACCACGAGCGGCGGCACGCCCTATGGCGCCAGCCATGTCTCCGGCGCCGGCGGCGACCCGCAACCGAGTGAGGACGAAGCCGTGCTGGCGCGTGCGCTGGGCCGGCGGGTGGCCGACATCGCCCGGCGCCTGGCCAGCCCGTGAGCCTGCGCGCCACGCACTGGTTGCTGACCGCCGCGCTGATCGCGCTGACGGTGTTGTTCGTGACCTGGTTTCACGACGACCGCCACCGCGCCGCGGCGCTGCTGGTGTTTGCACTGCCGCCGGCGCTGATGGCTGCGCTGGCGCTGCGGAGCGCGCGCGCGCGTTTCTGGGCCGGCGTGTTCGCGCTGGGCTGGTTCAGTCACGGCGTGATGGCCGCCTGGAGCCAGCCGCAGGCGCGTGCACTGGCGTGGCTGGAAGTGCTGCTGGCCCTGCTCGTGGTGGCACTGGTGGGTGGCCCCGGGATGGCGGCGCGCTTCGGCCGCCCTCGCCCTCCGCGTTGACCGGCTTGGGCAACGCATGCGCCGGGGTCGTATCATGACGGCCCTCGCGCGGCCTGCACCGCGCCCGTTTGAAGGACCGGCAGCAATGGAAGACCTCCTGATCGTCACCACCGGTGGCACGATCGACAAGATCTACTTCGACGACAAATCGGACTACCAGATCGGCGACCCGCAGATCGGCCAGATCCTCAAGGAGCTGGGCGTGACCTTCCGCTTCTCGGTGATTCCGATCATCCGCAAGGATTCGCTGCACATCACCGATGCCGACCGCGAACTGGTGCGCGCCACCATCGCCGCCCAGCCGACGCGCCATGTGCTGATCACCCACGGCACCGATTCGATGGTGGAAACCGGCAAGGTGCTGCAGTCGATCGCCGACAAGACCATCGTGATGACCGGCGCGCTCAATCCGGCGCGCTTCCGCGGCTCGGATGCCGAGTTCAATATCGGCTGCGCGGTCGGCGCGGTGCAGTCGCTGCCGGCCGGCGTGTACATCGCCATGAACGGGCGCATCTGGAATCCGGAAAAGGTGCGCAAGAACGTCGCCGCCAACCGCTTCGAGTCGCTCTGACGCCATGAGCAAGGCCACCCGCGCGACCAGGGCCCTGGATGCCGCCGGCGTGGCCTATGTGTTGCACCCCTACGTATACCAGGCCGATGCGGACGCCAAGGGCGTGCAGGCGGCAACCGCCCTGGGGCTGGCGCCGCACATGGTGCTGAAGACACTGATGGCCTGGGTCGACGACCAGGCCGTATGCGTGGTGATCCCGTGCGATCGCCGGGTGTCGTTGAAGAAACTGGCCAGTGCCTGCCACGGCAAGTCCGCGCGCATGATGGAGGTGGCCGATGCCGAGCGTCGCACCGGCTACAAGGTCGGCGGCATCAGCCCGCTCGGGCAACAACGCCAGGCGCCGGTGCTGATCGAAGCCAGCGCACTGGATGCCCCGTCGCTGTGGATCAACGCCGGGCAACGCGGTTTGCTGCTGGAATTGCCGGGCGACGGCATCGTCGCCGCATTGCAGGCGCGGCCCTGCAGTGTCTGCGACTAGACGCGGCGATCCCCGTGCCGCGTGCATGTCGGCTGGTGCCGGCCAGCACCTGGGACATGCAAAAAGTGCCTTCTGCTTGCGGCAGCGATCACGCACGTGCCAGGAGACGTGAGTGATGCGCCGGTGCCACGTGCCCGACGCGCGATCACGCGCATAGGCCGGGCGCAGCCCTGCACCCACCGGCGCGCAGGGCCGCGCGCACGTTCAGTACGTGGCCACCAGCGTGACCGCCGAAAATGCCAGCGTGGCCTTGAGCCGCACGTAATACACCCCTGCCGCAGGCGCGGTCAGCGTGCAGCTGTCGGCGTTGCCCACCACCGCGGTACGGCAGCCATAGGCGGTATCGCTAGGCAATGCGCCGGCGCGCAGCGACAGATCGGCATTGCCGCTGCCTCCGCTGAGCGCCACCCGCAGGCTGCGCGTGCCCGCAGGCACATTGACCTGGTAATACAGCGAACTACCGGTCGCCGCGGCCAGGCCGCTGCGCGCTGCATTGCTGGTCAGGGTGGTCGAGGCGATCACCGCAGCCACCGCACCATCGGCATTGACCAGCCCTGCCCCGCACCCCTGCGGACATGCCACCGGCAATGCACGCGCAGTGCTCTTGAGCATGGCTTCGACGCTGGCCGCACTGAGCGGATTGAGCGCCACCGACTGCATCAACGCCACCACGCCGGCCACGTGAGGCGCCGCCATCGAGGTGCCGCTGTAGACCGCGTAACTGGGATTGCCCGCCGCGGTGGTGCCGCTGTTGAGCGTGGACAGAATCGCCTGGCCGGGAGCGGCGATATCCACGCCCTTGCCGAAGTTGGAAAAACTGGCCTTGGCCCCGGACGACGTGGTCGCCGCCACCGCGATCACGTTCGGGCAATTGGCCGGCACGCTGTTGGAGACATCGACATTGCTGTTGCCGGCGGCCACCACCACGCTGGTGCCGCGTGATACCGCGCTGGCGATCGCATTGCTCAAGGTGGTCGAACAGGTGCCGATGCCACCCAGCGACAGGTTGATCACCTTGGCCGGGGTCGGATTGGCCGGCACACCGGACACCGTGCCGCCGGAGGCCCACACGATCGCATCGGCGATATCGGACAGATAGCCGCCGCAACGGCCCAGCACGCGCACCGGCAGCACCTTGGCATTGAATGCCACGCCTGCCGTGCCGGTGCCATTGTTGGCGGCGGCCGCGACAATGCCGGCCACATGGGTGCCATGCCAGCTGGAGCTGGACGCACTGGCACCGCTGCCGCAGTCGTTGGCCGCGGCCCAGTCGCCCACATCGGCGGCGCTGGTGTCGCGTGCGTTGCCGTCGCGGGCGATGAAGGCGTCGCTGATGAAGTCGTAGCCGGCCAGCACATTGGCCGACAGCTCCGGATGCGTGGTGACGCCGGTATCGATCACGGCCACCACCGCGCCCTTGCCGGTCGCCTTGTCCCAGGCCGGCCGCACGTTGATGCCGGCGGTCGTGGTGCCCAGCGCCCATTGCTCGGACAGGCGGGTGTCATTCGGCACCAGCATCGGACGCATCAGCATGTCCACTTCCACGCGCTTGACCGACGGGTCGGCCGCCAGACGCCGCATCAGCGTTTCCGCGTCGACCCGGTCCAGCGCGCGGTCGGCCACCAGCAGTTGCGGCCCGACGCCCAGCCAGCGCGACGACGACAGGCCGAGCGCGCGCCCGCGCCGCGCCGGCACTGCGCGGGCGATCTCGCGCAGCGAGCCGCTCAGACGCCCGCCACGGTTGCCGGCGCTGCTGTCCTTGTAGCTGACGATGAAACGCTGATGGGCCGACGCCGACCCCAGCCCCTGCAGGCTGACATCGCCGGCGAACGCGGGCGCAGTGCCGCACAGCAGTGCACAGGCCAGCGCGACATGGCGTAACCCTTTGAATGATAGATGGTGCATGGATCGACCCCTCCCCAAGATGTCGTGGTGCAAACGCGGGCACAGGTGTGCCGCTTCGCATCGTGGTGAGGCGCGCCGACTGGCGTCGCTGCCCACCTGCCCACGCTATCGACCCGGTACGAGCGGACCTGAGCGGGGATGGCCAGCCAGACGTGGCGAACCATGGGATTCGTTAAGGCGGCGGCTTGAACGGTAGATGCCGGCGGCGACCGGAACTGAGCCGACCTGCCCTCCCCGTACACCCCAAAAACGCCATTGCCCCGCGTTTTGGCGGGGCAATGGGGATACCAAGCGTGCTGCAGCCACACTGCATCACGCAGACCGACGCGGTGCCAACGGTCCGGCCGCTGGCACCGCGCGTGGCTTACGGGGTCTGGCTGACGGCACCGGCCGCGTTGACGATGCCGGCACCGCAGCCACCCGAGCAGGCGCCCGGCAGCGGACGAGCGGTGTTCTTCAACAGGGTTTCCACCGCCGCCGGGGTCAACGGACGGCTGGCCGCCGACTGCACCAGCGCCACCACGCCGGCCACGTGCGGGGCCGCCATCGAGGTACCGTTGTAGGAAGCGTAGCTGGCGCTGCCCGGGGTGGTGGTGCCGCTGTTGAGCGTGGACAGGATCGCCGAGCCGGGGCCGGAGATGTCGATGGTGCTGCCGAAGTTGGAGAAGCTCGAACGCGCCCCTGCCGAGGTGATCGACGCCACCGAGATCACGTTGGCGCAGCTGGCCGGGGTGAAGTTGGCCACGTTGGCATTGCTGTTGCCGGCCGCCACCACCACCGTGGTGCCGCGCGACACCGCGCCGTTGATGGCGTTCTGGTAGGTGCTGGAGCAGGTGCCGTTGCCGCCCAGCGACATGTTGATCACCTCGGCCGGGTTGGCGTTGGCCGGCACCCCGGACACGGTACCGCCGGACGCCCAGACGATCGCATCGGCGATGTCGGAAGTGGTGCCGCCGCACAGGCCCAGCGCACGCACCGGCACGATGCGCGCATTGAACGCGGTGCCGGCCACGCCGGTGCTGTTGTTGGTGACCGCGGCGATGGTGCCGGCCACGTGGGTGCCATGCCAGCTGGAGTTGGCCGCTGCCACGCCGGAGCCGCATTGGTTGGCAGCGCGCCAGTCGCCCTGGTCGGCCGGATTGCTGTCGCGACCGTTGTTGTCGCGCGCGCGTGCCGCGTCGCTGATGAAGTCGTAGCCCGGCAGCACGTTGGCATTGAGGTCCGGGTGGCTGGTGATGCCGGTGTCGATCACCGCCACCACCACGCCGGTGCCGGTGGCCGTATCCCAGGCCGGACGCACGTTGATGCTCGAGGCGGTGGTACCGAAGCCCCACTGCTCGGACAGACGGGTGTCGTTGGGGGTCAGCGTCGGGTACATGATCTGGTCGACTTCCACGTACTCCACGCTCGGGTCGGCGGCGATCCGGCGCATCAGCGTCTCGGCCTCGGCGCGGTCCAGGCCGCGGTCGGTCTTGAGCACTTCCGAGCCCAGCGCGGTGCGACGCACGTGATTCAGGCCCAGCGCACGGCCGGCGCGTGCGGGCACGGCGGTGGCGACCGACCTGAGCGATGCACGCATCGAGGTCGGGCTCACCGCGGCGCTGGAACCGTCCCTGTACTTGACGATGAAGCGATCCAGGGTGGGCTGCGAATCCAGGCCGGAAAGATTGACCTGACCGGCAAACGCCGGCACCGCCAGCAGCGAGGTCAGCGCGGACACACCCAGGACCACTAGCGCGCGCGTGGGCGCACGACGTTGCGACACATTGGACATCGATCGTTCCTTATTTGAGAGGGTGCCGCAGGTGCGGCGAGATGGCCGAACCATCCCCGCGTGCTGCGGATCGGGTCGGGCGGTGCACGGGCGCGTGCGCCCGGCGAGACAACTGACCGATGTCCATTCCGGTCGAGCGGCAACACATCACCGGCGCCTGCCGATGCGGCAGACGTGGGCGATACGTCGCTGATGGGGTAAAGCCGCTCTGCGGCACCGGATCGGCACTGCCCGGCCATGGCCAGGCAGTGCCAACGTGCCTCAGTAGCTGGCGCGCAAGGTCACGCCGGAGAACGTGCTGTACGCCTTGACCCGCACGTAGTACGTGCCCGACGGCGCGCTGATGCTGCAGGTCTCGGCATTGCCGCTGCGGTACGGGCGGCAGGTGTAGGTGGTGTCGGTCGGCGCACTGCCGGCACGCACGTACAGGTCTGCGTCGCCGCTGCCGCCGCTGATCGCCACGGTCAGCGTGCCGCTACCGGCCGGCACCGCGATGGTGTAGTTCAGTTCCGCACCCGTGGCCGCACCCAGTCCGGTAACCGGCGTGCCGTTGGTCAGGGTGTTGCCGGTGCCGCCACCGTTGCTGCCACTGATGGCGGCGGTCACCGCCGCATCGGCATTGACGATGCCGGCACCGCAGCCGCCCGAGCAGGCGCCCGGCAGCGCACGCGCGGTGTTCTTCAACAGGGTTTCCACGGCGGCCGGCGTGAGTACACTCGGCGCGACCGACTGCACCAGCGCCACCACGCCGGCCACATGCGGCGCCGCCATCGAGGTGCCGTTGTAGGAGGCGTAGCTGGCGCTGCCCGGCGTGGTGGTGCCGCTGTTGAGCGTGGACAGGATCGCCGAGCCCGGCGCCGACACGTCGATCCCGGTGCCGAAGTTGGAATAGCTGGCCTTGGCGCCGGCCGAGGTGGTGGCTGCCACTGCGATCACGTTGGCGCAGTTGGCCGGCAGCGAACCGGACACGTTGACGGAATCGTTGCCCGCCGCCACCACCACCGTGGTGCCGCGCGAGACCGCACCGCTGATCGCGTTCTGCATGGTGGCCGAGCAGGTGCCGCCGCCGCCCAGCGACATGTTGATCACTTCGGCCGGGTTGGCATTGGCCGGCACGCCGCTGACGCTGCCGCCGGACGACCAGACGATGGCGTCGGCGATATCCGACAGCGAACCGCCGCACTTGCCGAGCACGCGCACCGGCACCACCTTGGCGTTGTAGGCAGTGCCCGCTACGCCGGTGGTGTTGTTGGTCACCGCGGCCACCGTGCCGGCCACATGGGTGCCATGCCAGCTGGAAGTGGCGGCGGGAATGCCGGTGCCGCACTCGTTGGCGGCGTACCAGTCGCCTTCGTCGGCGGGATTGCTGTCGCGTCCATTGCCGTCGCGCGCCGTGGTGGCATCGCTGATGAAGTCGTAGCCCGGCAGGATGTTGGCGTTGAGATCGGCATGAGTGGTGATGCCGGTATCGATCACGGCCACCACCACATTGGCGCCGGTGGCCTTGTCCCAGGCCGGGCGGATATTGAGGCCGGCGTTGGTGGTGCCGAAGGCCCACTGCTCGGACAGCCGGGTGTCGTTCGGGGTCAGCGTGGCGTGCAGGATCTGGTCCACCTCCACGCTCTGCACGTTGGGGTCGGATGCCAGCTGGCGCATCAGGGTTTCGGCTTCGGCGCGGTCGAGTGCGCGGTCGGTCCTGACCAGCTCCGGTCCCAGCGCCAGGCGGCGCACCGAGTTCAGGCCCAGCGCCTTGCCGGCCTTGGCCGGAACAGCGCGCGCGGCGGTGCGCAGCGACGTGCTCAACGCGGTGGGACTGGCCAGCGCGGTGCTGCCGTCCTTGTAGGTCACGATGAATTTCTGGTGGGTCTGGGCAGTGGCCAGGCCATCCAGATAGACCTCACCGGCAAAGGCCGGGGTCGCCAGCAACAACGAGGTCAGCGCAGCCGCGCTCAGGATGGTGAGTGCGCGGGGGCACTTGCGGAAAGACTCGTTCGACATCGAATTCCCTTCTAGATCAAAGAGCACCGCCGTGGCGGTGGTAGCCGGTGCCGCCTTCCATAGGTCAGCACCGAGGTCCCGGATCGACCCCCTGTTATCGATCCGTTCAGCGAACCTACCGCACTACAACCAGACTGGACAATAAGAAGTTCGCACTTTCTACAAATCAAATATCAGATTTGTGACACCGTACGGCACCGTTCAGTCAGTTGAAGACATGTTCGGACATGCATAGCCACGCCCCTGCTGCGCTGCGCCCAAAAAAAAGGCCCCTGCGCGACTGCGCAGAGGCCTTTTTTGACGCGATGTGTTGGCTCAGGACAGACGCACCAGCCAACCATGACGATCCGGGACGCGCCCATATTGGATATCGGTCAGCTCCTGGCGCAGCGACATGGTCACCTCGCCAGCCGGGGCGGACAGATCGCCGACCGCAAAGCCATCGCCCTTCAACTCGCCGATCGGGGTGACCACGGCGGCGGTGCCGCAGGCGAACACCTCGGTGATCTCGCCCGACGCCACGCCCTGCTTCCACTCGTCGATGGCGACCTTGCGCTCGATCACCTGCATGCCGCGGTCGCGGGCCAGTTGCAGGATGCTGTCGCGGGTGATGCCTTCCAGGATGCTGCCGGACAATTCCGGCGTCACCAGCGTGCCGTCCTTGTAGACCAGGAACACGTTCATGCCGCCCAGCTCTTCGATGTACCTGCCTTCGACCGGGTCCAGGAACAGCACCTGCGAGCAGCCCTGTGCATAGGCCTTCTGCTGCGGCAGCAGCGAGGCGGCGTAGTTGCCCCCGCACTTGGCCGCACCGGTGCCGCCCTTGGCCGCACGTGCGTATTCGGTGGACAACCAGATCGACACCGGCGCCACGCCCTTGGCGAAATACGGACCGGCGGGGCTTGCGATGACGTAGTAAGAGGCCTTGTGCGCGGCACGCACGCCCAGGAACGCCTCGTCGGCGATCATGAACGGGCGGAAATACAGGCTGGTTTCCGGGGCCGACGGGACCCAACTGGCATCCACCGCCACCAGCTGGCGCAGCGATTCGACAAACAGGTCGACCGGCAGTTCCGGCAACGCCAGCCGGCGCGCCGAGCGCTGCAGGCGCTCGCCATTGGCCTGCGGGCGGAAGGTCCAGATCGAACCGTCGGCATGCCGGTAGGCCTTGATGCCTTCGAAGATCTCCTGGCCGTAATGCAGCACCGAGGCGGCCGGATCCAGCTGCAGCGGGCCATAGGCGCGCACCTGCGCGTCATGCCAACCGAGCTCGTTGGTCCAGGAAATGGCGACCATATGGTCGGTGAAATGCAGCCCGAAGCCGGGCGCGGCCAGGATCACGGACAGCTCGTCGGCACTGCGCGGCGACGGGGAACGGGTGGAAGCGAAGGACACGGACACCGGAAGATTCCTGTATGGCGGGCGAAAGGACGCGGCGCCACCTCTTGGACATGGCGCCTGATGATCAGAGCATGCCGGTCTCGAGACGGGCTGCTTCGGACATCATATGCCGGCCCCACGGCGGGTCGAAGACCAGCTCGACGTCGGCTTCGGCAATGGTCGGGATCATTTCCACCTTGCTGCGCACGTCGTCGACCAGGATCTCGCCCATGCCGCAACCGGGGGCGGTGAGGGTCATCTTGACGTCCACCCGGCGCTGATCGTCTTCCTCGCGATGGCTGACCACCGCCTCGTAGACCAGGCCCAGATCGACGATGTTGAACGGGATCTCCGGGTCGAAGCAGGTGCGCAGCTGCTGCCACACCAGCGCCTCCACCTCTTCGTCGCTGGCATCGGCGGGCAGTTCCAGCCCCGGCGGGGCCTCCTTGCCGATCGCATCGCCATCCTTGCCGGCAATGCGGAACAGGTTGCCTTCGACAAAGACGGTATAGCTGCCACCCAGCGCCTGGGTGATATAGCCGTAACTGCCTGCGGGCAGGGTCACCGAATCGCCCTGCGGCACCATGACGGCATCGCAATCGCGTTCGAACTGGACGGGTTCGCTGCTACGGGAATACATGGGCTGGATATGGGGCCGCGGCGGGTGCGCGCAAGTCCGCCATTCTAGCCGACCACGGCAAGGCCGCTGCCGGTTGCCGGATGGAGCCAGCGACGACGCTGCATTCCATCGGCGCGCCCATCACCGCGCAAAGCACGTCGCGCGCCTTATCATGTGCGCACTGTCAGGAGCTCCAATGCCGCCCACCACCGCGTCCGCCAGAACCGCCCACTGGCTCTGGCCCCCGCTCCTGCTGCTGGGATGCGTCACCGCCCTGATCGCCTGGATGCTGATCGCGCTTGCCGCCGGCAACCAGGCCGGCTGGATGGCGGTACTGACGGCCCTGGAAATCGTCTGGATGCTGCGCCTGGGCACGCTGGGCGCCGGCCCGCTGCGCACCGGCGTTGCGATCGTGGCGACCGCGCTGGTCATCGTCGGTGCCAACTGGGGTATCGCCTCGGCGCACCTGGGTGGTGCACTGGGCCTGGACCCGTGGACCTCGGCGCAGAAGATGGGCACCGGGCTGGCCTGGACCCTGCTGCAGCTGGCCAACAACGGTTTCGACCTGCTGTGCTATGCCGCCGCACTGGTCCTGGCGTGGTGGACGGCGCGCTGAGCCAGGCGCGTTTTGTTGCAATCGCCGGCGCACAGATGCGTTGAAGCGGCGGCCGCGCAGCTTCGGGTAACGCTACTGCTACTGGGTGCTATGCGCTTTGTTGCGCTGACGCAGCGATGCCTGGAGAACTGTGCGACTTGGCTACAGGGCCCTTTACCTGGCTGCGGAGCTCTTTACCTGGCTGCGGGGCCCTTGTCCGCCCACCATCGCGGGACACGCCGCAAGTACGTCCTTGTAGGCTCCGGCGCGGCATCCATGCCGCTCAGGGTCCCGCGACGGTGAGCGGGCAAGGACCAGTCGAGAGGGTCGGTGTGCATGGCAAGAGCGGTGCTGGATGCGTCTCGTTCGATCGTGAAGCATCGGTTTCACCTCTGGTGCAAGCCTCACTACAGATAGCTTTTCAAGTGAGCGCCGAACACCTGTCTGGTGCGGTGTCCTCACCGGTTGCGGGACCGTGTGGCGGCATGGATGCGGCCACCGAGCCCCCAGGGACGGGTTCAAGGCGTGTCCCGCAAGCGGTGAGGGCGCCGCGCCCTCGACTAGCCAGGCTTTTGACTATCTGCAAAAACACCGCTGCGAATCGAAAGCCCGGTGTTTTTCTTAAAGCCCCGCGTCCTGCTCGGGACTGGCTGGACACGGCGAAGAGAGCGACTTGGCGCAGCTGTCCTGCAACGCCGCTACACGGGCCCAGGTGCAGAGGACGGCGCCGCTTCCACGCATGACGTCACAGACGCATCCACCTGATCCGTCGCACGAGGCCTCAGTGCCCGCCCCCGTCCAGCGCCTTCAGCTCGCTGACCAGCGCACCGGCCGCTTCCGCGCCATCGCCGTACAGCATGCGGGTGTTGTCGGCGTAGAACAGCGCGTTTTCGATGCCGGCAAAGCCGGTGCCCTTGCCGCGCTTGATCACCACCGTGTTCCTCGAATTGACCACGTCCAGGATCGGCATGCCATAGATCGGACTGGCCGGGTCGGTCCTGGCCACCGGGTTGACCACGTCGTTGGCGCCGATCACCAGCGACACATCGGTGCTGGCGAACTCGGGGTTGATGTCGTCCATGTCGGCGATCAGGTCGTAGGGCACGCCGGCTTCGGCCAGCAGCACGTTCATGTGCCCGGGCATGCGCCCGGCGACCGGGTGGATCGCGAACTTCACCTTGACCCCGCGCGCGATCAACCGCTGCGCCAGCTCCCAGATCTTGTGCTGCGCCTGCGCCACCGCCATGCCGTAGCCGGGCACGATCACCACCCGCTCGGCGAACGCCATCATCGCCGCCACGTCGCCGGCCTCGATCGGCTTCTGCGCACCGCCGATCTCCTGCGCCTGGCCGCCGCCACCGAAGTTGGAAAACAGCACGCCGCTGATCGGCCGGTTCATCGCCTTGGCCATCAAGCGGGTCAGCAGGATGCCGGCCGCGCCGACCATCATGCCGGCGATGATCAGCGCCTCGTTGCCCAGCACGTAGCCCTCGAACGCCACCGCCAGGCCGGTGAAGGCGTTGTACAGCGAGATCACCACCGGCATGTCGGCGCCGCCGATCGGCAGCGTCATCAGCATGCCCAGCGCCAGCGCCACCACGAAGAAGGCGACGATCGCCAGCGGCTGCAGACTGCTGGCCGCCCAGATGCCGAGCACCAGCACCGCCAGTGCCACCAGCAGATTAAAGGCCTGCTGGCCCGGAAACGTCACCCGGCGGTCGAGCCGGCCATCCAGCTTGGCCCAGGCCACGATCGAGCCGGACAGCGACACCGCGCCGATCGCCGAGCCCACCACCGCCAGCACCACGGTGGTGGTATCCGGCCGCCGCGCCGCCAGGTCGGCGATGGCCTGTGCACTCCAGTGGGTGGTATCGCGGTTGGCGAAGAAGGCAAAGCGCAGCAACTCCACTGCCCCGATCGCCGCCGCCGAGCCGCCGCCCATGCCGTTGTACAAGGCCACCATCTGCGGCATGTCGGTGATGGCGACCTTCCTGGCCGACCACCACGCCACCCCGGTGCCGATCGCCAGCGCGGCCAGGATCAGTGGCACGTTATGCAGCTCGGGCAGGAAGAACGTCGCCACCGTGGCGATCAGCATGCCCAGCCCGGCCCAGCGGATGCCGCTGCGCGCGGTCAGCGGCGAGGCCATGCGTTGCAGCCCGAGCAGGAACAGGGTCGCCGCGACCAGATAGCTGGACTTCACCAGCCACGCCAGCAACGCGGCGATGGAGACGTTCATGGCGCGTCCCCGCCCGGCGGCTTCCTGCTGGGCCTGAACATGTCCAGCATCCGCTCGGTCACCACGTAACCGCCGGCCGCATTGCCCGCACCCAGCATCACCGCGACAAATCCCAGCGCCTTTTCCAGCGTGGTGTCGGCATGCCCGAGCACCACCATCGCGCCGATCAGCACGATGCCGTGGATGAAGTTGGAGCCGGACATCAGCGGGGTATGCAGGATCACCGGCACCCGCGAGATGATCACGTGGCCGGCGATGGCCGCCAGCATGAAGATGTACAGCGCTACGAATCCGTCGCTCATCGTCGTTCGCTCCACTGGCCGGTGTGGCCCGCCGATCATACGCACGCCATGCGTGCCTGGGCGCGTGTCAACCGAATCGGCGCTCGCCCGTTGACGTCGTATCGTCTCCGCGGAAGCTACGCTGTGCTGGTGGGAACCCCTTTCGATCCGCAACCTGCCGCACCGGCCGCCACCGCACCGGTTTCGCTGGACGCCTTCCTGGCCGGCATCGGCCCGCGTGCGTTCCGCTTTGCCGAGGCCGGCCTGCGTCACCGCGAGGATGCGCTGGACGCGGTGCAGGACGCCATGGTGAAGCTGCTCGGCTACCGCGAGCGCCCGGCCGCCGAATGGACGCCGCTGTTCTGGAGCATCCTGCGCAGCCGCATCATCGACCTGCAGCGGCGGCGCAGCTTCCGCCTGAAGTTCTGGGCACCGGCCGAGCGCGCCGACGACGAAGGCACCATCGACTGGGCTGACCCCGGCACCGGGCCGGTGGACGAACACCAGCATCAACAGGCCTACCAACGGCTGGTCGAGGCCTTGCGCAGCCTGCCGGCACGCCAGCGCGAAGCGTTCACGCTGCGGGTGCTGGAAGACCTGGACGTGGCCACCACCGCCAAGGCGATGGGTTGCTCGGAAGGCTCGGTCAAAACCCACCTGTCGCGTGCGCGCGACGCGTTGCAAACACAGTTCGAGGATTTCCTGTGAATCGCTCCCACGACCCGGCCAAGCTGGATGCGCACCTGCGCCAGCTGCATGCCACCGCCCTCACCAGCCTGCCGCCGCAGACCCTGGCGCGCCTGCGCCAGGCCCGTCATGCGGCCGCTCCCACGCGTGCCCGACGCGGTTACTGGTTGCTGGCAACCGCGTGTTCGGGGCTGCTGGCGGTCGGCATCGGCCTGCAACTGCGTCCGGGCGAGCCCACCTCGCCTGCCTCCACCCCGACCCAGGCAATGGCCGGCACCACCACCGATACCGACGACATGCTGACCCAGAATCCGGACCTGTACGTCTGGCTGGGGTCCGACACCGCACTGGCCATGGAATAAGCACGATGACCCGCACCACCCGCCTGTTGTTGACCCTGCTGCTGTGCGCGGCGCCCTGCGCCTCCTTGCTGGCCCAGGCCCATTCCCCCGGACCGCCGGGACCGCCACCGCCGGATGGCCCCGGCCCGCGAGGCCCCGGCCCGCGCGCGGCAGACACGCCGATGCCCGAGTGGGACGCGCTCACCCCGCAACAGCGGCAGGTGCTGATCGATGCGCTGCGCGAGCGCTGGAACGATGTGCCGGAAGAACGCCCGCGCATGTATCGCCACGCGCGCCGCTGGCTGGACATGACCCCGGAGCAGCGCAAGCAGGCCAAGGCCGGCATGGACCGCTTCCGCAACATGAGCCCCGAGCAGCGTCGCGAGGCCAAGGCCTTGTTCGACCGCATGCGCACGCTCAACCAGCAACAACGCAACGAGCTGCAGCAACGCTGGCAGAAGATGAGCCCGGCCGAGCGCAGCACCTGGTTGCGCGAGCATCCGCCAACCGACGACTGACGGCAGCGTCGCCGCGGCGAGCGCGGCACGCCATCGCACGGGTGCATCCCGGTCCCAGGTGGACGTGCGTGCGGCCACTGTAGGAGCGCGCTGGCGCGCGATGGAGCTTCATCGGTAACGCTCCATCGCGCGCCAGCGCGCTCCTACCCGGAAACGCCGACGCGCAAGGCGCATGGACGCGGCGGGGCTATGCAGTCGCTGGCGCCGACCAGCGTGTCTTGGCCAGCAGTTCGTCGTCCCAGTCGAACGACAGCGCGCCATCCTTGATCAGCAATGCGGCGAAGGCATAGACATTGCGCGCGAACATCTCGCTGGCGTGCACCGCGCCCTGGCTGGCCAGATCGAGCGGGCCGGCGATCACCACGCCGTCGAGCTCATACGTTTCGCCCGGCCGGGTGGCGGCGCAATTGCCACCGGTCTCCGCGGCCAGATCGACGATCACGCTACCGGCCCGCATGCCGTGCAGCATCTGCATGCTCAGGATCTTCGGCGCCGGCCGGCCGGGCACGGCGGCGGTGCAGACCACCACGTCCACGCCCTTGAGATGGTCGGCAAGACGGCGTTGCTGTTCGGTACGCTCCTCGTCGGTGAGCTGGCGCGCATAACCGCCCTCGCCGGCCGCGCTCACGCCAAGATCCAGGAAGCGCGCGCCCAGCGAGGCGATCTGTTCGCGCGTTTCCGGGCGCACATCGAAGCCTTCGACCTGCGCGCCCAGCCGTTTGGCAGTGGCGATCGCCTGCAGCCCGGCCACGCCCGCACCGATCACCAGCACCTTGCACGGGCGCATGGTGCCGGCGGCCGTGGTCAGCATCGGAAAGAAGCGTGGCGCCAGCTGTGCGGCGATCAGCATCGCCTTGTAGCCCGCCATGCCGGCCTGCGAACTCAAGACGTCCATCGATTGCGCACGCGTGGTGCGCGGCAGCCGCTCCAGCGGGAATGCGATCAATTCATGCTCTGAAAAGGCCTGCGCGCGTGCAGGGTCGGCATCGGGCGAAAGCATGCCGATCAGCACCGTGTGCGGCTTGCACCGCAGCAGGACATCGATCGGCGGTCCCTGCACGCACAGCACCACGTCGGCCTGTCCCAGTGTGTGTGCCCCGGCCAGTTGCGCGCCGGCCTGCTGGTAGGCCGCATCGTCCATGCTGCTGGCGCGTCCGGCGTCCGGCTCGATCCACACGCTGGCGCCAAGCGCGACCAGTTTCCTGATCGTTTCCGGCGTTGCCGCCACGCGGCGCTCGCCGGCCGCCCGTTCTTTCAGCACCAGCACCTGCACAGCCATGGATTGCTCCGGTCTCGCGCTCCAGTGGCGGCGATGCTAGCAGAGCCACGCACCGCCGCCGGGCGTGCGAACCGGCAAGCGGCCAGCCAGGCCATACCCGAGCAGGTCCGGCCCGTGTTTCAGGGTTCGAGCACGGCGTGCAGCAACGGCGCAAACACCACCTCCGGTGCGAAGGCCAGCAAGGCCGTGTGCTTGCGGTCGATCGCAAGCGAGGCATAGCCATGCACCGCGCTCCAGGCCAGCAGCGTGCGTTGCTGCAGCACGTCCGTGGCCGGAGCATGGCCGTGACGGGCGATCCACTGCGTCCGCACTGTCTCGCGCAGGCTCGCCATCGCCGCATCGCTGGCCTGCACGAGCCGCGGCAGGCTGCGCGAGCTCACCTCCAGCCCCAGCATCAGCCGAAACTGCTGCGGGTAGTCCAGCGCAAACCGCACATACCCCAGGCCACAGCCGAGCAAGGGGTCGGCCAGTTCCTGCTGGGCGGCACGAATGCAGGCGAGCATGCGTTCGTAGCCGTCGGCCGCCAGCTCCGCGAGCAATCCGTCCAGCGAACCGAAGTGATGCGCCGGAGCCGCGTGCGAGACGCCGGCGCGCCGCGCGCATTCGCGCAAGCTCAACCCACGCACGCCGGATTCGCTCAGCAGCTCCCAGCCGGCGCGCCGCAGCGTGGCCGGCAGGTCGCCGTGATGATAGGCAGCAGACGCATCGGTGCGCGACATGGCGGCTTCATTTTTCGGGATTCCAGTGGAGCAGATCATCTTGACGATGACAAGATCCAACTGCAGACTCGCTGATCTTGTCACCAGCAAGATACAGCGCTTCCTCCTCCACAAGGATCCTTCCCATGAGCGCGTCCATCGCCAAACTGCGTCTCCGGATGCTTCGCGGTGTGCTGGCCGGCGCCAGCCGCCTGGCCCCTGGCCCGACCGGGCGCTATCTGGCGCGCCGTTTCGTGACACCTGCGCGTGCAGGGCGGCAGCAGGCGGCCGCCCTCGCGGCAACCTTGACCGACGTGCAACGCCAGACGCTGCACATCGACGGGTTCGACATTGCGGTGTACCAGTGGGGCGAGCTGAGCCAGCAGCCGTATGTGCTGCTGTCGCATGGTTGGTCCAGTTATGGGCTGCGTTTTGCTGCATGGGTGCCGCAGCTGCGCGCACTCGGCTACGCGGTGCTGGCGTTCGATCAGGCCGCGCATGGCCTGAGCGGCGGACAGATCAGCAACATGCCGCATTTCGTGCAGGTCCTGCGCCAGATCGGCAGCCGTTTCGGCCGCCCTGCCGCCTTCATCGGGCACTCGATCGGCGCGGCAGCGGCGGTGTTTGCCAACGACCCGACATGGCGGCCCGAGCGCTACGTGCTGATCGCGCCACTGGTCGAACCCAGTGCCAGTGCGCACCGCCAGTTTCGTGCCTCGGGGATCGCACCCGCCGCGTTTGCGCCATTCGAAAACTGGCTGTGCCAGCTCACCGGCCTGCGTTTTGCCGATCTCGACGCGAGCCTGCACCTGCCACAGTTCGATCGCCCGGCGCTGGTCATCCACGACCGCCGCGACCGCGAGACGCCGTGGGAGGAAGGCGCGCGCTTTGCCGCATTGTGGCCGGGCGCGCAGCTGTTCAGTACCGAGGGCCTGGGCCATAACCGCCTGGTCGATCACGCTTCGGTAATGGCGCGGGCGCTGGAGTTCATCGGCCCGGCAGCGCAGTAACTGCACGCGCGTTGTGCCGCAGGCGCGTGCTGCGGTGGTGCGATGCCCCCGGCACACATGCTGGACGAAGCCTCGCTTGCGCCGGTTGCGGTGCGCTGCATCGCAATCGTACGGCCCTGTGCTGATCAACCACGACGCGGCAACGCGGTGACTGCCGCTCAGTGCACCGTGCTGTTATGCAGCGGATCCAGCCGATCGATCACGCCCTGCATCGCGCTGTCGAACGCGCCATCGTTGATGTGTTCGCGCAGCCGGCCCAGGCGCACCATCACCGCCAGTTCCTCCGGCGAGGCGACGCAGAAGCGCACGCCGCGGCGATTGACGAACAGCAGCCGCTGCGAGATCGGACTCACCCACGACAGCTTGCCTGCCTGCACCTTGCCGTCCTTGTCGACGAAATCCAGCCAGGTGCCGATATCCATCGCGCGGAAACGCTCGGCATCGGCGCTGTCGATGCTCTGCGCCACCGCTTCGGCGCCGAGCACCACGCTGACGCTTTCGGCAGCCGGCGGCGGCAGATTGACCTGCGGCAGCTCCGGCAAGGCCTTTTCCAGCTCCGGACGCGCTTCGGCGATCGCCTGCAGGGTGTCGTGCAGCGCGCTGATCGCCACCACCACCGCATCACCGTGCAGGCCGATGCTGGCGAACACGCGATGCAGGGCCGGCTGCCAGACCTGCAGCCACGGCTTGCCGACGATGTGGCGACGTGCCTCGGCCAGTTCTTCGAGCACGCCGTCGGCCAGGGCGAGGGCCTCGAGGGTGCCGGGACCTTCGTCGCCGTCGCGCAGGATCGCCATGGTCAGGTGGTGCAGCCACGGCTGACGCAGGAAATCGTCCACCGCCCCGGGCAGCGGCGTGCCGGCCTGGGTGCGCTGTTCCAGCTCCGACAGCGCGCGGCTGCGCGCCAGCTCGAGCTTTTCCTGGCCCCGCTGGGTTTCGGTGGCGCGGCGCTCGGCGATCTCCACCCGGCGCCGGTGCTGGGACAGGAAATCGCGGAATTCCTCTTCCAGGGTCATGAAGATCGCCAGGTTCTCGTTGAACTCGGCCACCAGGCGGTCGACGATTTCCTCGACCTTGCCCATCAGCACGCGCTCGGCGGCGCTGTCGCCGTTGTTGCCTTCGCAGGCCTCGGCCAACGAGTTGAGCAGGCGCCGCGCGGGATGGGTCTTCTGCACGAACATCTTGCGGTCCAGCAGCGCGACCTTGACGAAGGGCACCACCAGGCGGCCGATCATTTCGCGCGAGCGGTTTTCCAGGTCGCGTTCGTCCAGCATCACGTCGAACAGCATGCCGACCAGATCGATCGCATCCTCGTCCATCGGGTCCAGGCGCGCGGTGGCCGGATCCACGCCCAGCCGGGTGGCGCTGGACAGCACTTCGTTCTTCAGCCGCTGGGCCAGCGATTCGGTGTCGTCGCCGATGGCCGCCTGCAGCGTCGCGCTCGGCGTAGCCTGCAGCAACGACAGCACCGACATCATTTCGCGCTGGCTCAGCGGGCGTTGCTGGCCCACCGCCACCGAGGCGGCAGAGGCGGCGTTGTCGCGCACGCTGCGGGTCTGCTGCAGCAGTTCGTGCAGCGCTTCCAGCAGCATGCCCTGGCTCCCGCCGGGATGATCGGCCTCGCCACCGTCCATGCCGCCCGCACTGCCGCCGTCGGCCTGGCCACGCTGGGCGGCAGCCTGCATGCGGCCGCGGCTATGCGCCCAGCGGTCCAGAAAGCGGTTGGCCCAGGCCGGTGCGTACTGGTCATTGAGATCGTCGCCGCCCATCTGCGCAGCAGCGCCCTGGGCCTCGGCCTGGACGCGCTCTTCGGGCGTCTCGCCCCGGGGCTGCGCGCGCGGCGGCGGGCGCTTGGGCTGGGAGATTTCCGGCATGACGCCGGCCTTGGCCAGCGTCTCGTCCAGACGCGCATACAGCTTGCCGATCGATTCGGCCAGGTCGCGCTCGCACAGCTTGATCAGCACCAGGCGCACTTCCGGCGCCAGGTCGCAGGTGGCGAAGGCTTCGTGGATCGCCACGCCCAGATGTTCCGGACCCAGCGGATTGGTATCGGCCACCAGCTCCAGGCCGCCGGCAATCCAGCCCAGGCGGCGGTCCACCCGCGCCAGCACCTGCTTGAAGTCGCGCAGCAGCACGGTGGCCAGATTGCGCACCGCCAGCCGCGATTCGAGCACGTGTTCGGGCACCAGGCTCAGCGGGCCGGTGCCGATGTCCCCTGCCAGGACCACCTCGGCCGACAAGGGCTCGCCCAGCAGCAGCGCCTGCCAGCCGTCGTCCAGCTGCTGGCGGAACTGCGTGGTCACCTCGTCGCGCTTGCGGCGCAACTCGCGCATGCCATCGAGAAACAGCAGCTGCGATGCGCCGGCGGACTCGGCGCGATCGAACAGCACATCGTCGAAGTGTGCGACGGCAGCTGCGAACACCTGCGCGAGTGGGGGCACGAACACGGCGTGCGCCTGTTCGAGCAAGCGTTGGTCACGGCCCGGATGTCCCGACGGACTGGGCTGAAAAGTCATGCGCAAAGGCTCCCCGCCCCTGCAGGCGTGAAAATATTCAAACGAGAAACAGCAGACGCGGCCCCAAATTCCGCCACCGCATGGTAGGCGTTTCGCTCGTTTGTTAAGTGTGACACCGTTCGCACTTTACTCGTGACCGCCCAAGGTTTGCGTGTCAAGCCAACATCCTAGCTGCATCGTTGCGGTGGCGCTTGCCCACGCGCGTTCATCGCCTGCGGGGGTTAAGCCTCCAGCCTGTACGGCCGCTCCAGCGCATCGACCACGTCCTGCATCGCGCCGTAGAAGGCATCGTCGTCGCGATGCAGGCGCAGCCGGTCCAACCACGCCATCATCGCCAGCTCCTCCGGCCAGGACACGCACAACCGCCCGCCGCGCCGGTTGACGAACATCAGCCGCCCGGAAATCGGGCTGATCCACGACAGCTTGCCGGCCTGCGCACGGCCCTGCCGGTCGATGAAGTCCAGGCAGGTGCCGACCGGCATGGCACGGAAGAAATCGGCGGTGACGCGATCGAATGCCACCTGCGCGCTGGCGTCCAGCATCGGGGTAAGCGGCGCGCCGACCGGGTCGGCCGGAGCGGGGCTCGGGGGCAGCGCGGCCAGGGTTGGCGCGCGCAGGACCGGATCGGGCGGCCCGGTCACCGCGATCGGGGGCGTGGACACCAGCGCATGCTGCAACTCCTGCACGGCCCGCCCGGCCTCGCATGGCGCCAGCCCGGCCAGGGTGAAGGCCTGCAGCAGCTGCGCGCGCTGCGCCTCCAGCGCCGTGTCGCCAGGGGCAGCCGTCAGTTGCGCCAGTACCGCGTCGCCCAGGGCCACCGCGGCCTCCAGCTCCGGGCCGCCGCCGTCGCCGCGCAACGCCGCCTGTTGCACATACGGCTGCCAGACGCGGCCGAGAAAATGCGCGACCAGCGGCGGCAGCGGCCCACGCGCCAGGCGTTCGGCCAGCGCCTGCGCGGCGGTGCGGCGTGCGCGTTCGCGGCGCTCTTCGGCGTGCTGCAATTCGTTGGCACGGCGCTCGGCGATCTCCACCCGACGGCGGTAGTGCGCGTAACTGGCACCGAACTCGGCTTCCAGCGTCAGAAACACCCCCGGATGCTCGTCGAAATCGCGCACGAGCGTGTCGACCACCGCCTGCACCTGGCCGAGCAAGGCCTGTTCTGCCGCGGTTTCGCCGGCATTGCCGTCGCAGGCCTCCACCAACAGGTTGAGCAGGCGACGCGCCGGGTGGCCATCGCGCACGAACAGGAGGCCGTCCAGCATCGCCAGCTTGGCCATCGGCACCAGCAACTGGCCGAGCACACTGCGCTGCGCATCGGACAGATGGCTTTGCACCAGGATCGCGGTGAACAGCAGGGCCACCAGATCCAGCGCGTCGTCGTCGTCGGGGTTCAGGCAGGTGGTGGCCGGATCCACGCCAAGCGCGGCAGCGGCACGCCTGAGCTGCTGCCGCAGGCCACGCGCCAGGCCCAGGCCGGCACCGTCGATGGCGTCGAAACCGGCCGCAGGCATGGTCTGCAGCAGCGACAGCGCCGAGACCACCTCGCGCGGCGACAGCAGACGCCGCTCGGCAAAGCCGGGCGTACCGATATCCGCATCGGGTTCGCGTTGGCGGCGTGCATGCTGCAGCAACTGGTGCAGGCCCGCCGGCAGCAGCGCGCGGCCGCTGCGCAGATGCACGTCGATCGCCCCGCCGCCGGCCAACGCCCCCTGCCCGCCCGACCAGCCGGCAAAGAAGCGCGCAATCCAGTCCGGCGTCTCGGCGGCCTGCGCGCCTGCGCCGTCGTCCTGGCGCGGAATGCCACGCCGCCGGCTGCGTGGCTGCGGCAGCTCGCGCAAGCGCGCCACCTGCACCAGCGCCTGTTCCAGCGCGCCATAGCGCTGGCCGATGCGTTCCATCAGGTGCTGCTCGCAGACCTTGATCACCGCCAGATGCGCCTTCGGCGCCAGCGGCACTCCCTGAAAGGCCTCGTACAGGGCCACGCCCAGATGCTCCGGCCCGAACGGATTGCTGTCGCCGTCGATACGCAGCCCGCCGGCAATGAAGCCGAGATAGCGATTGAGCCGCATCAGCTCCGGGCGCCACTGGTGCTGCAGCGCGCCGGCCAGATTGCGCACCGCCAGGCGCACCTCCAGATCCTGCTCGGGCAGCAGGGTCAGCCCGGCCGCACCGCGCCCCAGGCTGCGATCGGCCGACAACGGCCGCCCGGCTTCCAGCCCCTGCCAGGCCTTGGCCAGATGCCCGCGAAAACGCGCAGTGATCGGCTCGCGCTGCTGCCGCACCGCCTGGATGGCTTCCAGGAAGTCGTTCTGGGCCGTGCCGGCATCGGCCGCCAGCCGGAACAGTGCCTCGGCCAATGCATCCTGGAATTGGACAAAGGCATCGGCCAGCGGCACCAGCACGATCTCGCGTACCTGATCGAGCAGCTGCGGGTTGCGGCTGGGAAGCACGGGGGTGGACACGAACTGGGTCATCGGGCAGCGCACAGGACGAACACGGAAGGGATGTCACGACCGGGCCGACCTCGGCCCGCCGCCCATGATGCGGCGGACGTTGGGAAGGCCCCGTCTATACTTGCCCGCATCCTCGCCTCGACCCGAAATTATGCACGCACCGTATTCGCTCCAGGCGCTGGACGCGCGCCGCTCGGTCCCATCCAAACAGCTGGGCGAACCCGGCCCGGATGACGACACCTTGCTGCGCATGCTCGCCTCGGCAGTGCGCGTGCCCGACCACGGCAAGCTGGTGCCGTTCCGCTTTCTGCGCATCAGCGGTGACGCACGCCAGGCACTGGGCGATTTCCTGGCCGAGCGCACTCAGGCCGCCGACCCGCTGGCGCCGCCCGCAGCAGTGGAAAAAGACCGCAACCGTTTCAATGATGCGCCGCTGGTGGTCGTGGTGATCGCCGCGCTGCGCCCCGGGCACAAGGTGCCCGAGCAGGAACAGCTGCTCACCGCCGGCTGCGTGTGTTTCGCGCTGCTGCAGGCTGCGCAGGCGCATGGCTTCGGCGCACAGTGGCTGACCGCATGGATGGCCTACGACCCGGCGGTGACTGGCTATCTTGGCCTGGAGCAGAACGAGCGCATCGCCGGTTTCATCCATATCGGCACCCCGCGCATGCAGGTGCCCGAGCGCGAGCGCCCGGACCCGCGTGCGCTGCTGCGCGACTGGGCCCCGTGACCACGCACACCCCCACGCTTGCAGGCGCGCCCCTGGCGGTCACTCGCCCGACCCCGCTGTATCTGGTCGATGCCAGCCTGTACGTGTTCCGCGCCTGGCATTCGATCCCGGACGAATTCCAGGATGCGCAGGGCTGGCCGACCAATGCCGTGCACGGCTTTGCCCGTTTCCTGCTCGACCTGCTCGAGCGCGAGGATCCCGCGCACATCACCATCGCCTTCGACGAGGCGCTGGACAGCTGTTTTCGGCATGCGATCTACCCGGCCTACAAGGGCAATCGCACCCCGGCACCGGATGCGTTGCGGCGCCAGTTCGCGCACTGCAAGGCGCTGTGCGCCGCGCTGGGCCTGAGCGTGCTGGCACACCGCGACTACGAGGCCGACGATCTGATCGGCAGTGCCCTGCACAGCGTGCGTGCGCACGGCCTGCGCGGGGTGATCGTATCGGCCGACAAGGACCTGTCGCAGCTGCTGCTCGAGCACGACGAACAGTGGGATTACGCGCGCAACCTGCGCTGGGGCATGGACGGGGTCAAGGCGCGCCACGGCGTGCATGCGCATCAGATCGCCGACTACCTGGCGCTGTGCGGCGATGCGATCGACAACATTCCCGGCGTCACCGGCATCGGCGCCAAATCGGCGGCGGTCCTGCTGTCGCATTTCGGCAGCCTGGATGCGTTGCTGGAACGCATCGACGAGATTCCGTTCCTGCGCCTGCGCGGCGCGGCGCAGATGGCCGCGCGCCTGCGCGAGCAACGCGAACACGCATTGCTGTGGCGCCAGCTCACCACCATCGCCCTTGACGCGCCATTGGCGCTGACCGCTGCCGGTTTCACGCGCACGCAAGCCGATACGGACATGCTGGGCGGATTGTGCGAAAGCCTGCGCTTTGGCCCGCTCACCCGGCGCCGGTTGCTGGCCGCATGCAGTGGCGCGCCGGCACCGCGCACTCCCGTTTCCCTGGAACAAGGTCTGCATCCATGAACCGACACGACACCCCGCCCACCGTGGTCTACGAAGGCAAGTACCAGCGCATGGTCGTGCGCGGCACCTGGGAATATTCCGAGCGCGTGCATGCCGGCGGCCTGGCCGCGATCATCGTGGCGGTGACCCCGGACGATGCGATGTTGTTCGTCGAGCAGTTCCGCGTGCCGCTGCAGGCGCGCACCATCGAAATGCCGGCCGGCCTGGTCGGCGACGTGCATGCCGACGAGTCGATCGAGCTGTCGGCCATTCGCGAGCTGGAAGAAGAAACCGGCTGGACCGCCGAGCACGCCGAAGTGCTGATGATCGGCCCCACTTCGGCCGGCGCCAGCAGCGAGAAGATCGCCTTCGTGCGCGCCACCGGCCTGCGCAAGGTCGGCGCGGGCGGCGGCGATGCCAGCGAGGACATCACCGTGCACGAGATCCCGCGCGCGCAGGTCGGCGCCTGGCTGGTGCAGAAGATGGCCGAGGGCTACCAGATGGATCCCAAGCTGTGGGCCGGGCTGTATCTGGTGGATCACGCATTGGACGGCACCCCGCGTGGCTGAAGCGACCGCTGACCGCCTGCTGGGCGCCGACGATCCGGCAGCCTTCAGCGTGCACAACCCGCAGGCCGCCTCGCCGTGGCTGTTGATCGCCGACCACGCCGGTCAACGCGTGCCGGCGCGGCTGGCCAATCTCGGCCTGCCACAGCATGCGCTGGACCGCCATATCGGCTGGGATATTGGCATTGCCGGGGTCACCCGCCTGCTGGCCGATGCGCTGGATGCCATCGCCATCGCGCAGACCTATTCGCGCTTGGTGATCGACTGCAATCGCCCGCACGGTTCGGCCACGCTGATGCCCGAGGTCAGCGACGGCACCTCGATTCCGGGCAACCTGCAGCTGTCGGCCGACGCGCGGCAGCAACGCATCGACGAGATCTTCGCGCCGTACCACGCGCGCATCGCGGCGGAGCTGGATGCGCGTGCACAGCGCAGTCAACCGACCGTGCTGGTGTCGATGCACAGCTTCACACCGATCATGGCCGGCACTGCGCGGCCCTGGCATGCCGGCGTGCTGTACAACCGCGACGCCCGGCTGGCGCACCGGCTACTGCAGGCCTTGCGCGAGGAGCTGGATCTGGTGGTCGGCGACAACCAGCCGTATGCGGTCAGCGACAGCAGCGACTACGCGATTCCGGTCTACGGCGAAGGCCGCGGCCTGCTGCATGTGGAGCTGGAGATCCGCCAGGACCTGATCGCCGACGCGACCGGCCAGCAGGCCTGGGCACGGCGACTGGCACGCATCCTGCCGCCACTGGCACAGGCATTGCTGCCGCCCTGAAACCGACAATCACGGTAGGAGCGCGCCCGCGTGCGATGGGGCGTCATCGGTAACGCCTCATCGCGCGCAGGCGCGCTCCTACGGGGCATGCGGCGGCCGCGCTGATCCGCAGCCTCGGTGACGACGGTTGCCTCGTAGGAGCGCACCCGGGCGCGACAGGCCGTCCCGTTACCCTACGTCGCGCCCGGGTGGGCTCCTACCGCTGGCGCGCGAGCGCTGCTGCAGCTTCCCGTGCACGCTCCCGGTTGCGCTCAGGCAAACCCATCGGCCGCGCGCACCAGCGCATCGACGTTTTCCGGCTCGAATGCCGAATGACCGGCGGCCGGGCTGACCTGCAGCTGCGCCTTCGGCCAGGCCTTGTGCAGATCCCAGGCGCTTTGCATCGGGCACACCACGTCGTAACGCCCCTGCACGATCACGCCGGGGATATCGGCGATGCGGTGCGCGTCGCGCAGCAGCTGGTCTTCGACCTCGAAGAAACCGCCGTTGACGAAGTAGTGGTTCTCGATGCGCGCGAACGCCAGTGCAAAGTGCGCGTCCTCATGCCCGGTGACGAAATCATCGTCCACATGCAGGAAGCTGGTGGCGCCTTCCCATACGCTCCACGCCTTGGCCGCGGCCAGCCGCGTGGCTTCGTCGTCGCTGGTGAGGCGGCGATGGAAGGCGGAGATCAGATCGGCGCGCTCCACCAGCGGAATCGCGTTGATGTAGTGCTCCCAGGCATCCGGGAACAGCCGGCTGGCGCCTTGCTGATAGAACCATTCCAGCTCGAAGCGGCGCAGCAGGAAGATGCCGCGCAACACCAGCTCGGTGACCTGTTGCGGATGGGTCTGCGCGTAGGCCAGCGCCAGCGTCGAGCCCCAGCTGCCGCCGAACACCTGCCAGCGCGCGATGCCCAGGTGCGTGCGCAGGCGTTCGATATCGGCGACCAGGTCCCAGGTGGTGTTGTTCACCAGATCGGCATGCGGGGTGGAGCGGCCTGCGCCACGCTGATCGAACAGCACGATGCGGTACTTGGCCGGGTCATGGAAGCGCCGCATCTTGTCGTTGCAACCGCCGCCGGGGCCGCCATGCAGCATCACCACCGGCTTGCCCTGCGGATTGCCGCACTGCTCGAAATACAGGGTGTGGCGGTCGTCGACCTGGAGGGTGCCGTGGTCGTACGGCGTGATCTCGGGATAGAGCGTGCGCATGCGTCGGTCCTGCGGGAAACCGCTAGTGTATCGGCAGCCGGCACACCCACGCCGGGCGCACCCACGCGATCAACCAGGCAAGGTGCACGGCGGTACCCGAAGGCCCGGTGCAGCTGATCCAAGACGCCCGCAGGCGCCGCCAGGCAGGCGCGGTCGCCGCCCGGAACGGACTGCCCCCTGCGCCTGGCCCGGGGCAGAGCGCGCCGTCTGCACACACCTGACGACCGCTTTTCACCGTGGCTAGCCTAACTGTGGCTAGCCGCCCAGCCCGTCCGCAGCGCGCGACCAGCGCCCTGACGTCACCCGATCGCGCTGTTCCAGGTCCTGATGGGTCGCCACCGCATCGAAGCCGCGCGCCCGCAGCAGCTCGGCCACCGCCGCGCCCTGGTCCCAGCCATGTTCGAGCAGCAACCAGCCGCCCGGCAGCAGATGCGCGGGCGCATCGGCAACGATCAGGCGGATGTCGTCCAGGCCGTCGGGGCCGGAGGCCAGCGCACTGGCCGGCTCGTAGCGCAGATCGCCCTGGCGCAGATGCGGATCCTGCGCGGCGATATACGGCGGATTGCTGGCAACCAGATCGAAGCGCTCTCCGGCCAGCGGCGCGAACCAGCTGCCCTGCCGGCAGTCGACATTGCGCAACCGGTGGCTGTCGGCATTGCGCTGGGCAACCGCCAGCGCCGCCGCACTGGCGTCGGTGGCGATCACCTGTGCCTGCGGCCGCTCGCTGGCGATGGCCAGCGCGATCGCCCCGCTGCCGGTGCCCAGATCGGCAATGCGGCGGCCAGGCAGGTTGTCCAGGCGCTCGAGTGCCAGTTCAACCAGCAGCTCGGTGTCGGCGCGCGGGATCAGCGTGGCAGTGGAGACCGCCAGCTCCAGCGTCCAGAACCCACGGCTGCCGGTCAGATACGCCACCGGCTCGCCGCCCTGGCGCCGCTGCACCAATGCGTCGAACGCCCGCGCCACGGACAGGTCGACCGGGTCACGGCCATGCGCGAACAACCAGGCGCGGTCGCGGCCCAGCGCGTGCAGCAGCAGCGGCTCGGCATCGCTGCGGTCGATTCGCTCCACTGCCCGCCGCAACAACTGCTCAGCGGCAAGAGCGTACGGGTCCTGGCTCATGCGGTTCATTCACTCCTGCGCAACATCGGCCGACCATTATCGGAGATGGAATCTGCCCCTGCAGCGGCAGACGCCGTCTGCGCACTCGATAGCCACAGCCTATCTATACAATTCCATCAATCGATTTGAGAAATCTATCGATCCTGCCTACCATGGCGACTGTTCCATCCCCCGTCCCCTTCACCGCACGAGGAAACTCAATGTCTCTCATCAACACCCAGGTCCAGCCGTTCAAGGCGAATGCGTACCACAACGGCAACTTCATCGAAGTCACCGAGGCCAGCCTGAAGGGCAAGTGGTCGGTGCTGATCTTCATGCCGGCCGCCTTCACCTTCAACTGCCCGACCGAAGTGGAAGACGCCGCCGACAACTATGCCGCGTTCCAGAAGGCAGGCGCCGAGGTCTACATCGTCACCACCGATACGCACTTCTCGCACAAGGTGTGGCACGAAACCTCGCCGGCCGTGGGCAAGGCGCAGTTCCCGCTGATCGGCGACCCGACCCACAAGCTGACCCGTGCCTTCGGTGTACACATTGAAGAAGAAGGCCTGGCCCTGCGCGGCACCTTCATCATCAATCCGGAAGGCGTCATCAAGACCCTGGAAATCCACGACAACTCCATCGCCCGCGACGTCACCGAGACGCTGCGCAAGCTGACCGCTGCCCAGTTCGTCGCCAACAACCCTGGCCAGGTCTGCCCGGCCAAGTGGAAGGAAGGCGCCAAGACCCTGGCTCCGTCGCTGGACCTGGTCGGCAAGATCTAAATCGACCATCCCTTGCGGCCTGTCCTCAGGCCGCAAGGACATCTCCGGCCCAGCACTGGGCCGGGGGTGAACCGGAGCCGGTGCCGGGCTGCCCGCCAGCCATCGCCAGCACGCATTCCCGACATCGCGCCGGCTGCGGTTCATCCCCTCCTCCCCGGCGACCTGCCCCACCGCAGCGACGCCACGCCCTCCCCTTGCCCATTCCCAGGAGTTCTCCATGTTGGATGCCAACCTCAAGACCCAGCTGACCGCCTACCTGGAACGGGTCACGCGGCCGATCCAGATCAATGCCTCGATCGACGACAGCGCCGGCTCGCGCGAAATGCTCGACCTGCTCGAAGACCTGGTGCTGCTGTCGGACAAGATCAGCCTGGACATCCACCGCGACGACAACCAGCGCAAGCCCTCGTTCGCGCTGACCACGCCCGGCCAGGACATCTCGCTTCGCTTTGCCGGCCTGCCGATGGGCCACGAGTTCACCTCGCTGGTGCTGGCGCTGCTGCAGGTGGGCGGGCACCCGTCCAAGGCTGCCGCCGAGGTGATCGAGCAGGTGCAGCATCTGGATGGCGACTACCAGTTCGAGACCTATTTCTCGCTGTCGTGCCAGAACTGCCCGGACGTGGTGCAGGCGCTGAACCTTGCCGCCGTGCTCAACCCGCGCATCAAGCACGTGGCCATCGATGGCGCGTGGTTCCAGGACGAGGTGGAAACCCGCCAGATCATGTCGGTGCCCACCGTGTACTTGAACGGCGAGCTGTTCGACCAGGGCCGCATGACCCTGGAGCAGATCGTCGCCAAGCTCGATACCAATGCGGCCAAGCGCGATGCCGCAAAAATCGCTGCGAAGGACGCGTTCGACGTATTGGTGGTCGGCGGTGGCCCGGCCGGCTCGGCAGCGGCCGTGTACGCCGCACGCAAGGGCATCCGCACCGGCGTGGCCGCCGAGCGTTTCGGTGGCCAGGTGCTGGACACCATGTCGATCGAAAACTTCATCTCGGTGCCGGAAACCGAAGGCCCGAAGATGGCTGCCGCGCTCGAGCAGCATGTGCGCCAGTACGACGTGGACATCATGAACCTGCAGCGCGCCGAGCAGCTGATCCCGGCCGGTGCCGATGGCCTGATCGAGATCAAGCTGGCCAATGGCGCCTCGCTGAGGAGCAAGACCGTGATCCTGTCCACCGGCGCGCGCTGGAGGCAGATGAACGTACCGGGCGAAGACCAGTACAAGAACAAGGGCGTGGCCTATTGCCCGCATTGCGATGGCCCGCTGTTCAAGGGCAAGCGCGTGGCGGTGATCGGCGGCGGCAATTCCGGTGTCGAGGCCGCGATCGATCTGGCCGGCATCGTGGCGCATGTCACGCTGGTGGAGTTCGACGACAAGCTGCGCGCCGACGAAGTGCTGCAACGCAAGCTGCGCAGCCTGCACAACGTGCGCATCATCACCAGTGCGCAGACCACCGAAGTGCTGGGCGATGGACAGAAGGTCACCGGCCTGGTCTACAAGGACCGCACCGGCGGCGACATCCAGCACGTCGATCTGGAAGGCGTGTTCGTGCAGATCGGCCTGCTGCCCAACACCGAATTCCTCAAGGGTTCGGTTGCGTTGTCGCCACGCGGCGAGATCATCGTCGACGATCGCGGCCAGACCAATGTTCCGGGCGTGTTCGCGGCCGGCGACGCCACCACGGTGCCGTACAAGCAGATCGTGATCGCGATGGGCGAAGGTTCCAAGGCTGCGTTGAGCGCGTTCGATCACCTGATCCGCTCCAGCGCACCGGTCAGCGCCGACAACGTCGCCCAGGCTGCGTAAGCGCACTCGAGCCAGCGCCCGGCCCGGCCGGGCGCTACGCTCCAGGCGTCCCCCGTCACCGCAATGAGGGCTGCTGCACATGAATCTGCGTGACCTGAAATATCTGGTCGCCCTGGCCGACCACAAGCATTTTGGCCGTGCAGCGACGGCGTGCTTCGTCAGTCAACCGACGCTGTCCACACAGATCAAGAAACTCGAGGACGAGCTTGGCGTGCCGCTGGTGGAACGTGCGCCGCGCAAGGTGATGCTGACCCCTGCCGGCCGCGAGGCGGCGATGCGCGCACGCGGCATCGTGGCCGAAGTGGAACAGATGAAGGAAGCCGCGCGGCGCAGCCAGGATCCGGAAGCGGGCACGGTGCGGCTGGGCATCTTTCCCACCCTGGCGCCGTACCTGTTGCCGCATGTGGTGCCGCGGATCCGCGAGCGCTTCCCGCGCCTGGAACTGCTGCTGATCGAGGAAAAGAGCGATCAGCTGGTGCACCAGCTGCGCGAAGGCCGCCTGGACGCGGCGCTGCTTGCGCTGCCATTGCAGGATGAGCAGCTGCATGCCGAATTCCTGTTCGAGGAACCCTTCGTGCTGGCCGTGCCGGAAGGTCATCCGCTGTCGCGCCATGACAGCATGACGCTGGACGATCTGTCCGAGCAGCGGCTGTTGCTGCTGGAAGATGGCCACTGCCTGCGCGAGCAGGCGCTGGATGTCTGCCATCTTGCCGGCGCCCTGGAAAAATCCGAGTTCCAGGCCACCAGCCTGGAGACGCTGCGCCAGATGGTGGCCGCCAACGTCGGTGTGACCTTGCTGCCGCTGCTGGCGGTCAAGCCACCGGTCGCACGCTCGGAGAACATCCGCCTGATCCGCTTCCGCGAGGACAAGCAACCCAGCCGCCGCATCGCCATGGCCTGGCGCCGCAGCTCGGCCATGACCGCGTTCCTGGAGCAGCTGGCGCAGTTGTTCAAGGAGTTGCCGGAGAGCCTGTTCACGCTGGACCAGCCGGTGACGGGTCCCAAAGCGGTTGCGGCCTAGGAATCGGGAATCGGGATTCGGGATTCGGGGATCGTGTCACGGCTGCGGTTGCTTGGCGTGATGCGTTTTCACTTGCTAGTGGACAGAAGCGACGCGCAAGCGTCGTTTTTTGTTTGGCCGCTGGTGACGGTGCGATGCATCTGGACACGGCCGGCAGCTGCGGCGTCATTGACGCGCGACGGACTCACCCCCGTCGCTGGGCGCTGACGTGCGCGGCGGTGTGCTGACGCATTGCGGCGCTTGCCGGATCCCCGGCCACGGGCCACGACGCGCGGTGCCGCGCCGGCCTCAACCGGTGGCATGCGCTGCCCCATCTCGCCATGCATTGCGATCGGGCAACGGCGCCCTCATCTGGTGAGTGACGCTCACCATGTCGGCGAGCGGTAGTCGTCAAGGAGATTGCCATGACTTCGCAGCACCACAGCGGCTTGCCGCCGTCCATCCTGGTTTCCAGCCATGACCTCGCCCGGCTTGAGGCCCTGCTCGATTCCCCCGCATTCAACAAGCACCCGGCCGCCACCGCGCTGAGTGACGAACTGGGCCGTGCACGCGTCGTGCCGCCCGACCAGATTCCCGGCGATGTCGTCACCATGCACTCCCGCATCGATTGCGAAGATGAGCTGCATGGCGAACGGCATACGCTCACCCTCGTGTATCCGCACGAGGCCGATGTGCAGCACGGCCGCATCTCGGTGCTTGCGCCGGTCGGCAGTGCGCTGCTCGGCCTGTCGGTCGGCCAGAGCATCGACTGGCGCACGCCCGACGGGCGCGACCTGCGTCTGCGCGTGAGCGCCGTGCACGATCAACATGCGCTGGCCGGCGCCTGACTTCCCACGCCAGGCGCGCTACCGTAGCGCGCTGCGTCCTATCCACGACCCGTTCCACGATTCGAGAGAACCCGCATGACTGCATCTCCCTCCAAGCTTGCCCAGCTGCGTGACCTGTCCGTCGTCGTTGCCGACACCGGCGACTACGACGCCATCAAGCGTCTGAAGCCGGTCGACTGCACCACCAATCCCACCCTGGTCAAGAAGGCCCTGGACCTGCCGGTCTATGCCGATCTGATCGAGCGCGAACTGGCCTGGGGCCGCGAACATGGCGGCGAAGACCGCACCGCCACCGTCAACGAAGTGGCCGACCGCCTCACCATCGGTGTCGGCGTCAAGCTGGCCGAGCTGGTGCCGGGCCGTGTCTCCACCGAGGTCGATGCCGACCTGGCGCACGACACCGAGGCGACCATCGCCAAGGCGCGCAAGTTCATCGCGATGTATGCCGAGCGTGGCGTGTCCAAGGACAAGATCCTGATCAAGATCGCGGCCACCTGGGAAGGCATCGAAGCGGCCCGCCAGCTGCAGCGCGAGGGCATCGACTGCAATCTGACCCTGATCTTCAACCGCTCGCAGGCACTGGCCTGTGCCGAGGCCGGCGTGTTCCTGATCTCGCCGTTCGTGGGCCGGATCCTGGACTACTACGTCGCCCAGGGCCAGACCCCGGCCAGCATCGACGAAGACCCGGGCGTGGTGTTCGTGCGCACGGTCTACAACGAGTTCAAGCAGCGTGGCTCGTCCACCGTGGTGATGGGCGCCTCGTTCCGCTCCACCGCGCAGATCGAAGCGCTGGCCGGTTGCGATCGCCTGACCATCTCGCCGGAGCTGCTGGAAAAGCTCGATGCCGAACACGGCCAGCTGCCGCGCAAGCTCTCGCCTGCGCAGGCCGACAACGCGCAGATCACCCCGATCGACAGCGACCGCTTCGCCACCGATCTGGCGGCCGACCCGATGGCCACCGAAAAGCTGGCCAGCGGCATCGACGCCTTCGCCAAGGATCTGCAGGCACTGCGCAAGACCATCACCGACAAGCTCGCCGGCTGATTGCAGCGCCACGGGTCGCACCGACGACGCCTGCAGCCTCCTGGCTGCAGGCGTTTTGATTTGCATCGTCTGGCTGCATGACATGCTGACGCCACCACGCGTGGCGATGCCGGCCGATCGATGGCTTTCTCGAAGGCGAATACACCCGTTCCACCGCGGCCATTTTCGCCCAGCTCGGCGTGCGAGACTGGCGCGGGAACTACAGCCGGCCAAGGGGGCCTTGCCGGGCATCGCTGAGCGTGCGGGCATGTTGACGCCTGCGCGGCCGCCACCGGGCTGCCAAGCGTCTGTTTGGTCTGATCGAAGAGCACATCGACGTCGCTCTCCACACATCGCTTACACCCGCCCGACCCGCACTGCCTAGAATCCGGGTTCCTCAACTGGCGTAGCGGACAATGGCAAACATTGCAGTGGTGATGGTCGACGGCGTGGCCGACTGGGAAATTGGCATTGTCCTGCCGGCGGCGCGCGAATGGTTCGGCGACCAGGTCGCCATCGCCAGCATCGATGGTCAGCCGGTGCAGTCGATCGGCGGGCTGCGCATCACCCCGGACTTCGCCCTCTCCGATCTGGCGCCGCTGGATGCCGATCTGTGGATCCTGCCCGGCAGCGAGCGTTGGCAAGCAGGCGAAATCCCCGGACTGAGCGGCCTGCTGGTCGAGCGCGTGCAGCACCAGCGCCCGGTCGCCGCGATCTGCGGTGCCACCATCGCCCTGGCCTATGCCGGCCTGCTCGACGAACGCGCGCATACCAGCAACGCGCTGGCCTTCCTGCAGGAACACGTGGTGCCGTACGCCGGTGCTGCGCAATACCGGCACGAAAAGGTGGTGACCGCCGACGGCGTGATCACCGCGCCCGGCACCAGCCCGGTCGGCTTCGCGCTTGCCTGCATGCGACTGCTGCATCCGGAACGCACCGACATGCTGGCCCAGCTGCGCGGCATGTTCGCCGGCGAGTTCGTCTGATCCAGCGGATTCAGTCGCACCCGGCGCATTGGCTGCGCTGAGGCGCATTGGCTGCGCTGGACTGGATGCAGCGGGTCGCCGCACCGATCCATTGCACCGATTGGCCGCCGGGATTGACCGCAATGATCCGCCGGGCCGGTTCGCCGCTCGGCCGCCCGCAGCGGCGCCGGCGCGTCTTGCGTACGCCCCACACAAAAAAGATGGCCACGTCGTCTCCGACGTAGCCATTCGAGTTGCCTGGCATGCACTCCCATGCGCTGCCTGATCGTGAGAACGCTGCCGGTCACTGTTGGCCATCGGCACGCCGCCACGATCACGTGGATGACAGCGCTTCAATCCGGCCCGCCTTTCCGTCAGGCATCCAGCCCGATCGGGCAGCTCACTCCCGTTCCGCCAAGCCCGCAATAGCCGTTGGGATGCTTGGCGAGATACTGCTGGTGATCGTCTTCGGCGTAATAGAACGTGGGCGCCGGGAAACGGATCTCCGTGGTGATGGCGCCATACCCGGCGGCGTCCAGCTGCTGCTGGTACGCATCGCGGCTGGCTAGCGCGGCGTCGTATTGTGCCTGTGTCGTGCAATAGATCGCCGAGCGGTACTGCGTACCCACATCGTTGCCCTGCTGCATGCCCTGGGTGGGGTCGTGGCTTTCCCAGAACGTGCGCAGCAGTTGCGCGAACGACACCTTCTCTGCGTCATAGACCACCAACACCGCCTCGGTGTGGCCGGTCTGCCCGGAACACACTTCGCCGTAGGTGGCGTTGGGTGTTTCGCCGCCGGCATAGCCCACTGCCGTGGTGTACACCCCTGGCAGGTTCCAGAACTTGCGTTCTGCACCCCAGAAGCAGCCAAGCCCGAATTGCACCTGGGCCAGGCCGGTGAACTCCCCGCGCAACGGATGGCCGTTGATCAGGTGGGTGTTGTGGAGCGGTAGTGCCTGCTCGCGTCCGGGTAACGCCTCGCCCGGACGTGGCATGCGTTGTTTGAAAGCGCCGATTCCCAGCATGGTGCAACTCCGCAATCGTGAGGATTGCCTGCTGGATGGCGCCGGCCGTAGCGGCTTTCAAGCCACTACGGCCAATGCGGCATCACTTCCTGGTCAACGAGGCGGTGGCGGTGTCCACTTCCGGCATTGCCGAGCTGTGGTGGTTGATGATCAGCCACTTGCCGTCGCGCTTTTCGTACACGAAGGTGTAACGCGCCTGCACCTTGCTCTGCTTGCCGTCCTTGTCGGTCAGCGTGAAGGTATAGACGCCGGCATCCACTGCGCTGTCGTCATCGAGCACGCGCACGGTGCGGTAATTCACCACGCCCTGCGGCTTCTTGGTCAGGAACATCTCGAAGTACTTTTCGATCTGCGCGCGCGAGGCGCGCACCTCGTTGGAGACGGTCGGCAGCAGCACGCCGTCCGGGGCGTACAGATCGGCCACCTTGTCCGGATTGCCGGTGGCCAGCGCCGCGTTCCAGGTGTCGAACAGGGACGCGACTTCGCGTTCTTCGCCGCCTGCCGGCAACGTGGCCTTGTCGGTGTAGTGCATCACGCCGCCAGCCAGCGCCGGGGTGGCAGCCAGAGCCAGAACCAGAGAGAACAGAGTGCGACGCATGGGAAATCTCCGTGTGGTGGATGGGGGTGCCTCATCGGGCAAGCGCAGTATCGAAACCAAGCGGCCCCAACAATTCTGCCGGGTGGCATATACTCAAATATGCTGATCGGCCTAGAGCGAACCTATGGAAACCCCTACCAACGCTGGCGATTGGCGCCTGACGCTGCGACGCGAGGCATCCGACAGCGCACGCTGGCAGGCGCTGTGGGAGGCGGCGGTGGCGCTGCGCCAGGCACAGACGCCGGAGCAGGCCTGCGACGCGGTGCTGGGCCGGGTGCTGCTGTTGCTGGGCCTGGAACATGGCGCGGTGCTGGCACAGCGCGGGCCGCGTGCGCAGGTGCTGGCCAGCCGCGGCCGCGCATTGCCGCCCGGAGCCAGCGCGGCCGGCGACAGCCATGAGGCGGCGTGGCTGATGCCGCCGCGCCCGGCCGAAATCCGCGAGGCCAAGATGCCGATCCATGCGCTGGGCAGCACCCTCGGCATGCTGTGCGTGGCCTGGAACGACAACCGCCCCGCCCCCGGCAACGATGACGTCCAGGCGCTGCAGGCCTTCGCACTGCTGCTGCCGGCGATGGTGGCCGAACCGGCCAAACCGCTCGCCACGCGTCGGCGCAAGCCGGTGCAGGACGACCGCCTCGATACGCTCAGCAAGCGCGAGAAACAGGTGTTGTCACTGCTGCCGCGCGGCCTCACCAACGCCACCCTGGCAGCTGAACTGGGGATTTCTCCCGGCACGGTCAAAGTGCATGTGGAGCGAATCCTGCAGAAACTTGAGGTAAAAGATCGCACCCAGGCCGCGGTGTACGCGGTCCAAGCCGGACTCGCGCTATGAATGCAGTGGCGGTGCGTTGGAACGATTGGCCGATCACCCGCAAGAGCCTGGCGGTGGTGACCCTGCCCTTGCTGCTGCTGGCGGTTGCGTTGATGGCGATCTACAGCGTGGAGCGGCAGAACATCGCTGCCGAAAACGATGTGCGGCAAACGCTGGAAGTGCTGAGCGATCTGTACGAAGCCCACGCGCTATTGGCCGAAACCGCAGCCGGCGTGCGCGGCTATCGGCTGGTGCGCCGCGATGAATTCCTCACCCCGTACCGCGATGCCGAGCCGCGCCTGCAACGGGTGGCCGAGCGGCTGTCGCAACGCATCACCGACCCGGGGCAGGCGCAGCGGTTCGCGCGCATCAAGCCCTTGTTTGCGGAAAAGATGCAGGGCTGGCGCCGTCTGCTGGCGCCGGATCTGAGCCGCGAGGAAGAGATCCGCCAGCTGTGGGACGGCAAGTACAAGCTCGACATCCTGCGTGCCGAACTGCGCGAACTGCGCAATTACGAAACCGCGCAATTGCAGGTACGTACCGCCAAGGCGCAAGGGCTGCGCCAGCGCAACCTGATCATCACCCTGAGTGCGGCAATGCTCGGCGGCCTGGGCGCGGTGTTTGCGGTGGCGTGGTTTGCCTCGGCGCTCTCCGGGCGCCTGCGCACGCTGGCCGCCAATGCCGACCGGCTGGGCGAAGGCCTGCCGCTGGCACCACAGCCGCGTGCCGGCGATGAGCTGGGCCAGGTCGGCCAGCGCCTGGCCCAGGCCAGCGAGCTGCTCGCCGCACGTGCGGCCGAAGCGCAACTGGCGCGGCGCGAGGCGGAAACCGCCAACCGCGCAAAGACCGAATTCCTGTCGCGCAGCAGCCACGAATTGCGCACGCCGCTCAATGCGATCCTGGGCTATGCGCAGGTGCTGGAAATGGATCTGCCCGAACCCGGGCACCGCCGTCATCTGCAGCATATCCTCGGCGCCGGCCGGCACCTGCTGGGGCTGATCACCGAGCTGCTGGACATCGCGCGCATCGAGGCCGATCAACTGGACCTGAGCCCGGAGCCGATCTCGGTGCGTGCGGCCGTCCACGAGGCCCTGGGCCTGATCGCGCCGGACGCGGACAAGCACGGCATCGCGCTGCAACCGGCGGCCATCGACGGGCCGTGGACGGTGCGCGCCGATGCGCAGCGGCTGCGCCAGGTGCTGCTCAACCTGCTGTCGAATGCGGTCAAGTTCAACCGCACCGGCGGCCAGGTGCAGGTGAGCGCGCAACCGGATGGCGAGCAGGTGCGCATCACGGTCGCAGACCAGGGCGCGGGCCTGACGCCGGCGCAGATCGAGCGGCTGTTCACGCCGTTCGAGCGGCTGGGTGCAGAGCGCTCGGCGGTGGAAGGCACCGGGTTGGGCCTGGCACTGAGCAAGCGGCTGATCGAGGCGATGGGTGGGCGCATCGGCGTGGACAGTAGCCGCGATGGCGCACGCTTCTGGATCGCGCTGCCGCAGGGCGAACCGCAGCGCCGCGAGCCGGCGCGCGCCAGCGTGCCGCCGAGTAACACGGGCAGCGGCGTGTGCCGGCTGCTGAGCATCGAGGACAACCCGTCCAACCAGGCCCTGATCCGCACCCTCAGCGAACGTCGCCCGCAATGGCAGCTGCTGGAGGCGGCCAGCCTGGCGCAGGCGCGCGAACTGCTGCAGCACGGTGTCCCGGACCTGATCCTGCTGGACCTGCATCTGAGCGATGGCAGCGGCGAAGACCTGCTGCACGAGCTGCAGGCGCAGCCGGCCACGGCCGGCGTGCCGGTGGTGGTGATCAGTGCCGATGCCACCACCGCCACCCTGGCGCGCGTCGGTAACCAGGGCGTGCGTGCGTATCTGACCAAGCCGCTCGACGTGGCGGAATTCTTCACTGTGATCGACGGACTGCTGGCATGACACGCGACGAAATCCTCGGCTCGCGCATCCTCATCGTCGACGACGAGCCGGCCAATGTGCGGCTGCTCGAAGACCTGCTGCAGCGCGAAGGCTTCCAGCAGGTCATCGCCACCACCGACCCGCTGCGGGTGATGGGGCTGGTGTCGGCATTCGCGCCCGACCTGATCCTGCTGGACCTGAAGATGCCCGAGCTCGACGGCTACGCGCTGCTGGAACAACTGGCGCGGCTGTCCGATCCGGGCCACTTCCTGCCGGTGATCGTGCTCACCGCCGACCCCAGCCGCAGCGCGCGCCACCGCGCCCTCGGCCTGGGTGCCAAGGACTTTCTGACCAAGCCGCTGGACACCTTCGAGGTCGCGCTACGGGTCTGGAACGTGGCCGAAACCACCGTGCTGTTCAAACGCCTGCGGGCGCTGGCGGCGCCGGAGGCCGCGCCGCCCGGGTGGCGTCAGCCAGGATGATGGGTGCATGTCGTAGGAGCGCACCCGGGCGCGACGAGGCTTTCCCGGTAACGCCCGTCGCGCCCCGGTGCGCTCCTACGACTGGTACTTCGCTACAGCGCGGGTGGCCTCGCCGCACTGACCGAGGGCCGCCAACGGGTAGCATCAGCCGGGATGATGCGCGCCATCAATCCCGAGCGCCTACCAGCGTAGGAGCGCACCCGGGCGCGACGAGGCTTTCCCGGTAACGCCCCGTCGCGCCCCGGTGCGCTCCTACGACTGGTGCTGCGCTACAGCGCGCGGGTGACCTCGCCGCACAGGCCGATGTCTGCCAGCACCGCCTGCGCCTGGCTCAGGTGCAGGTCGGCCACGCAGACCTGCAGCACGCCGAAGGCGGGCAGCTCGCCGGCACCGCCCAATAGCGATTCGCCGAACACGAAGGCGGTGATGCCGGCATCTTCCAACGCGTGCTTGGCCAGGTGCGCGTCGATGATGTGGCTGGCGCGGTACGCGATCTGCATGTCAGCCGCGCTCCAGGCGTTCGCGCTCGGCGCCCTGCGTCCACTCGCGCAGTGCCGGCAGCGCATCCAGCGCGGCCAGGTAATCCCCGGCAGTCTCGAACAGTGGTACGCCGTAGCTGGCAAAACGCAACGCGACCGGGGCGAACATGGCATCGACAATGCCGAAGTCGCCACACAGGAACTGCCCGGCATGGCCGTGCTCGGCGCGCAGGCTGGCCCATAGCGCCTGGATGCGGGTGATGTCGCGCTCGGCGGCCGCGTCCCAGTGGGCGGGGCCGGGCTGACGAGCAAGGTTCATTGGCAGCTGGGTGCGCAACGCGACGAAGCCCGAATGCATTTCAGCCGCAGCCGCGCGCGCCTGCGCACGCACGGCCAGGTCCACGGGCCAGCCGCGGCCGGCGAGCCAGCGCTCGTTGACGTACTCGCAGATCGCCAGCGAGTCCCAGACATGCGGGGCGTCGTCCCACAGCACCGGCACCTTGCGCGTCGGCGAATAACCGGCAATGCGCGCCTGGAACTCGGGCGTGTCCAGCGGCAGGCGGACTTCTTCGAACGGTACCTGGAAGTGCCGCAGCAGCAGCCACGGGCGCAGCGACCAGGAAGACAGGGTCTTGTCGCCGATCACCAGGCGGGGCAAAGGCATGCGCTGCTCGCTGCAGAAGGTCGGCGCAGCGTACGCGTCGGGGCCGGCGACCGCCAGCCGTGGCCGATCGGGCGCTCCCGGCCCGCCTTCACCCACCGGCGCGACCGTCTCGCCGACAGCCACATGTTTCAGCCAATAGCGGACTTGAGCAGGCCCATGGCCCCACCGGGTGGCGTTGGTGGCACCGGCCAACGGGCCTGCTGGCGCTTCACGCCACAGCGGAAAGCACCGGCCCACCACGCAACATCCCCCGCCGCCTACCCCTAAACCGGTGCCACCGCCTAAACTTGCGGTTTACCTATTGCTGATGCGCGCATGTCCGAGACCCTAGCCACCGACGCCACCGCCCCGGCGGAGAAGAAAGACTTCATCCGCCAGATCGTCCGCGAGGATCTGGCCAGCGGCAAGCACACGGTCATCCGCACCCGCTTCCCGCCCGAGCCCAACGGCTATCTGCACATCGGCCACGCCAAGGCGATCTGCCTGGATTTCGGCCTGGCGGCCGAATTCGGCGGGCTGTGCAACCTGCGCCTGGACGACACCAACCCGGCCAAGGAAGACCCCGAGTTCGTGGTCGCCATCCAGGACGACGTACGCTGGCTGGGGTTCGAATGGGCGCAGCTGCGCCATGCCTCGGACTACTTCGAGGTGTACTACCTGGCTGCGGAAAAACTGATCCGCGACGGCCATGCCTTCGTCTGCGACCTGTCCGCCGAACAGGTGCGCGAGTACCGCGGCACGCTGACCGAGCCCGGCCGCAATTCGCCGTTTCGCGAGCGCAGCGTCGAGGAAAACCTGGACCTGTTCCGGCGCATGCGGGCCGGCGAATTCCCCGATGGCGCGCGCACCCTGCGCGCCAGGATCGACATGGCCAGCGGCAACATCAACCTGCGCGACCCGGCGCTGTACCGCATCAAGCATGTCGAGCACCAGAACACCGGCAACGCCTGGCCGATCTACCCGATGTACGACTTCGCGCATTCGCTGGGCGATGCGGTGGAAGGCATCACCCATTCGCTGTGCACGCTGGAATTCGAAGACCACCGCCCGCTCTACGACTGGTGCGTGGACAAGGTGGACCTGGCCGGCCATCCCGAGCTGCTGCAGCCGCTGCTGGACAAGGGCCTGCCGCGCGAGGCCGCCAAGCCGCGCCAGATCGAGTTCTCGCGCCTGAACATCAACTACACCGTGATGAGCAAGCGCAAGCTCACCGCGCTGGTGGAAGAACAGCTGGTGGACGGCTGGGACGACCCGCGCATGTACACGTTGCAGGGCCTGCGCCGGCGCGGCTATACGCCGGCGGCGATGCGCCTGTTCGTGGACCGGGTCGGCATCAGCAAGCAGAACTCGCTGATCGATTTCTCGGTGCTGGAAGGCTGCCTGCGCGAGGATCTGGATGCGGCCGCGGCGCGCCGCATGGCGGTGGTCGACCCGCTCAAGCTGGTGCTGACCAACCTGCCCGAGGGCCACGCCGAGACGCTGCAGTTTTCCAACCATCCCAAGGACGAGAGCTTCGGCACGCGTGAGGTGCCGTTCGCACGCGAGCTGTGGATCGAGCGCGAGGATTTTGCCGAGGTTCCGCCCAAGGGCTGGAAGCGTCTGGTGCCCGGTGGCGAGATTCGCCTGCGCGGTGCCGGCATTGCGCGCGTGGACGAAGTGATCAAGAACGCTGCGGGCGAGATCGTCGAGCTGCGCGGCTGGCTGGACCCGGAATCGCGTCCGGGCATGGTCGGTTCCAACCGCAAGGTCAAGGGCACCATCCATTGGGTCAGCGCCGCACATGCGGTGGAAGCGGAAATCCGCCTGTACGACCGCCTGTTCTCGGTGGAAAAGCCCGATGACGAGTCCGAAGGCAAGACCTACCGCGACTATCTCAACCCGGAGTCCAAGCGCAGCGTGCGCGGCTATGTGGAGCCAAGTGCGGCGCAGGCGGTGCCCGAGCAGTCGTTCCAGTTCGAGCGCACCGGCTACTTCGTGGCCGATCGCCGCGACCACAGCGCTGCCACGCCGGTGTTCAACCGCAGCGTGACCCTGCGCGACACCTGGGCCAAGTGAGTCGGAACCGCGCCGGGGGCCAGCCGTCCGGCGCGGATATGGCGTCAGGCAGCCAAGCCGGCGTGGCTGGCGCGATCGGCCGCTGATGGCTGTCACCGCAGATCAGGCAAGCAGCGCGAAGCCACCGCAGCGCGGTGTCTTTTGAAGTAATGAACAAGCGCAATGGAGACTGCGTGCCGCACTTCATTGCATGGCGCATGGCATGAAGGAGCAGCACGATGCGTGAGCGCTTGATGGTCGGTGTTGCCTGCGGCATCGGTGCAGGCGCGTTATGGGGACTGGTGTTTCTGGCGCCGCAGTTGCTTGCGGCATTTACGCCGTTGCAACTGGCCGTTGCCCGTTATCTGTCCTATGGCGCGGTCGCCGCCCTGGTACTGGCACCGCGCGCGCGGCAGACCGCTGCACGGCTGGGGCGGGCCGAATGGTGGGCGCTGGTGCGTCTGAGCCTGCTGGGCAACCTGATCTATTACGTGCTGCTCGGCAGCGCGGTGCAGTGGGCCGGCAGCGCGGCGACCGCGCTGATCATCGGCCTGTTGCCGGTGGTGGTCACCGTGATCGGCACGCGTGCCGCAGGCGCGGTGCAGCTGCGACGCCTGGCTGCGCCATGCGTGTTGTGCGTCATCGGCGTGGCGCTGGTCGCCCTGGACACCTTGCAGCACGATGCCGGTCACCACGCCAGCGATCGCGCCACCCGCATCGCCGGCCTGCTTTGTGCGTTCGGTGCGCTGGCGTCGTGGTCGGCCTATTCCATCGGCAATGCGCGCTGGCTACGACGGCGGCCGGACCTGTCCGGGGGCGATTGGTCGCTGCTGACTGGCGTGGTCACCGGCGCATTGGCACTCCTGCTGGCGCCGGCCGCCCTGCTCGGCAGCGCACCACATGCGCCGATCGACTGGGCGGGTTTCTGGGGCATTTCGCTGTTGCTGGGCATCCTGGCCTCGGTGATCGGCAACGCCTTGTGGAACCGGGCCAGCCGCGTGCTGCCGCTGACCCTGGTGGGCCAGATGATCGTGTTCGAAACGGTGTTTGCGCTGCTGTACGGCTTTGCCTGGGAAATGCGCCTGCCCACGCCGCTGGAGCTGGCCGCCATCGCCTGCCTGCTGGTCGGCGTGCTGTGGTGCGCAGCACTGCATGCGGAAGCGAAATGACGCCGGCGGCTGATGCGCGCAGCGGCCTAGATTGCAGGCTGTGTCCGTCAGGAACGCCGCCATGTGCCTCCCCCAACCATGTTCACGCCCGCCTGCAAACACGCTGCGCAGCGCGGTGTTTTCGCTGTCGATCGGCCTGGCGGCCTGCTCGCCGCAGCCACCCGCCTCGACCGCGGTGACCCCGGCCGAGGTGTTCTGCACGCTGCTTCCGGGCCGGTCTGAGGACGATCTGCCCAGCGATCGCCGCGACGAAAGCATGCAGCAACTGGACCTTGCCACCCGCTGCAGCCGGGCACTGCGCAGACAGCGCTGACTGCACCGACGCTGCAGGCGTGTCCCGGCCACGCGCCAGCCACAGCCGGCGCCATCGGGCGCAACGCGCGCAGGCCCCGGCGCCCCGGAGGTGTGCCGGTGCCCAGGTCCAGCCGCACTCCACGCAGCAGGGGCTTACCATGGCCGCTCACCTGTCCTGATCGGAGCGGCCGCATGTCCCGTCTTTTATCCCGGTGTCTGAGCTCGATGCTGTTGCTGGCCTGTCTGATGTCGGTCGGCTGCGCCGCACCGCCGGCCGATACGGCCACGCCGCCTCCAGCGACCGGCTCGGCAACCGGTCCGGCAAGCGGCAAGCCGATCACCGTCACCACCACCTGTCGCACCGACGCCGACTGCACGGTGAAGAACGTCGGCAACTGCTGCGGCGCATTTCCGGCCTGCGTCAACGTCAACAGTGCCACCGACCCCAAGGGCGTGCAGGCGCAATGCCAGGCCAGCGGCATGATGAGCGTGTGCGGCTTCCGCGAGATCAGCGCCTGCCAGTGCGTGGCCGGGCAATGTGCCGCAAAGGACGCCCAGGCCGATACACTGCGCCCCGCTCCCCCCTCTACAGAAATGGTCCACTGATGCTTTACGCGCAAGTCCACCTCACGCTGCCCGACTGGATCCACGCGCATGTCGACGACAGCCGCGCCTATCCCAGCGACGAGGACAAGGTGGCGCTGGCAATCGACCTGTCGCGGATGAACGTGCACGAGCGCAGCGGCGGCCCGTTCGGGGCGGTCGTGTTCGGCCCGGACCACCGCATCATCGCCGCGGCGGTGAACCGCGTGGTGCCGCAGACCACCTCGCTGGCGCACGCCGAAAACATGGCCTACATGCTTGCCCAGCAACGCCTGCAGACGCCGCGCCTGAACGATGTGCTGTCGCCGGTGACGCTGGCCACCTCGGCGCAGCCGTGCTGCCAGTGCTACGGCGCCACGGTGTGGGCCGGCATCGACCGCCTGCTGATCGGCGCACGCGCCGAAGACGTGATGGCGCTGACCGAATTCGACGAAGGCCCCTTGCCGGCCGATTGGGTGGGCGAGCTCACCCGTCGCGGCATCGAGGTGGTGCGCGACGTGCATCGCGACCAGGCCTGCGCGGTGCTGCGCACCTATGGCGAGGGCGGCGGTGACCATTATTGACCTGCCCCGCAGCGATCGCGCACGCCAGGCCCTGCGATGAGCGGCCTGCTGTGCTACTGCCGCCAGGGCTTCGAGCCGGAGCTGGCCGCCGAGTTGAGCGCGCGCGCCGCCTTCGTCGGCATCGCCGGCTATGCGCGGACCCAGCGCAACGACGGCTATGTGCTGTTCGTCTGCGATGAGGCCGCGCAACTGGCCACCAGGCTGCACTGGCGCGAGCTGATCTTCGCGCGGCAGAAGCTGGTGGTGGTCGCCGAACTCAAGGGCATCGACCCCAAGGACCGCATCACGCCGATCCTGGCCGCCCTGGAAGGCCAGCCGCGTTTCGGCGACCTGTGGGTGGAACACCCGGATTCGGACGCGGGCAAGCCGCTGGCCGGGCTGGCACGCAGTTTCGGCAATGCCTTGCGTCCGGCCTTGCGCAAGGCCGGCTTGCTGACCGACAAACCGCAGCCGCGCCTGGCGCGGCTGCATGTCTGCTTTCTCGATGGCGACCATGCCTTGCTGGCGGTGGCCGACAGTACCGACAGCGCGCCGTGGCCGTTGGGCATTCCGCGCCTGAAGCTGTTGCCGGAGGCGCCATCGCGCTCGGCGCTCAAGCTCGACGAAGCCCTGCTCACCCTGCTTACACCGGAAGAACGCGAGACGCTGGTCAAGCCCGGCATGCGCGCCGCCGATCTGGGCGCGGCCCCCGGCGGCTGGACCTGGGTGCTCACCCGCCAGCACCTGCATGTCACCAGCGTCGACAACGGCCCGCTCCGCGAGCATGTGCTGGAAATCGGCCTGGTCGAACATCTGCGTGCCGACGGCTTTCACTGGAAGCCTGCGCAGGCGCTGGACTGGATGGTCTGCGACATGGTCGAGCAACCGCGCCGCGTGGCCGAACGCATGGCCACCTGGATCCGCGAAGGCTGGTGCCGCAACACCATCTTCAACCTCAAGCTGCCGATGAAAAAGCGCTGGGACGAAACCCGGCTATGCCTGGACCTGTTCGAACAGCAGGCCGAAAAATCGCTGATCGTGCGTGCCAAGCAGCTGTATCACGATCGTGAGGAGATCACGGTGCTGGCGATGCGGGGCTGAGGGCCGGGAATCGGGAATCGGGATTGGGGAATCGTAGGAGCCGGGATTCGGGATTCGGGAATCGTAAAAGCGGTGATTGGCGGCGGAATTGCTGTGGGTACTGGCCAGTGGCAGCGTGCCGATGTGCATGACACCACTCCTGGGGCCCATGCAGAGCACCTGAGTAGGCGTGCGGCTCGCAGCAGGCGCTGGTCCCGCACGATGGCATGGCATGTGCTCCAGCGTCGGATTGAAAAGGCCTCCTCGTACGCGAAGGCCTTTTTAGCCCTGGATGGCGGCAAGCTGGCTTGAGCCAGTCTGCTGTCTCAGATCAGGCCCTGCCCGCTCCGTCGCTCGACGGAGCGGGCCGCGATTACAGCACGATCCGCTTGCTGCCCTCGCGGGCCGAGCGGTAGATCGCATCGACGATGCGGATGTCGCGCAGGCCTTCTTCGCCGGGTGCGCGCAGCGGCGTGCCGTTGATGATCGCCAGCGCGTCCTCGTCCATCTGCAGTGCCTGCTGGTGCGGCACCTTGGCGTCGAACACGCGCCCGTCGCTGGCCTTGCCGGTCACGCCCTGGTAGCTCTGGAACGGCGACAACTCATACCAGCCGCGCTCGCACTCGGCGCGCAGCACATTCATGTTCTTGCCGAAGCTGGTTTTGCACTCGGCACGCACCGCATTCGGAAATTCCAGCGTGAAGTCCATATGCTCGTCGACTTCATCGAACAGCTCCGGGCGATCGGTCCAGCGCTTGGCGGTCACGGCCAACGGTTCGCTGCCCGCCGTGTAGCGCGCGGCATTGAGCGGATACACGCCCATGTCGTACATCGCCCCGCCGCCGAACTGGGAACGCAAGCGCCACGGACGATCGGCCTTGGTCGCATCGTGGTAGCCGTTGTACCCGGCCTCGGCACGCACGCGTTGCATCGCGCCGAACGGCTTCTCGCTGGCCATCGCGATCAGGCGGCGCGTATTGGGTTCGTGCTGCATGCGGTAACCGATCGCCAGCGCCACCTTGTTGCGCCTGCATGCCGCGATCATGGCCTCGCATTCGCCGGCATGCATGGCCATCGGCTTTTCGCACCAGACATGCTTGCCGGCCGCCGCCGCGCGCAGGGTCAGCGGCGCATGCAGGTGGGTGGGCGTGACGATGTACACCACGTCGATGTCGTCGTTGTCGGCGATCCGGTCGAAGTTTTCGTAGCTGTAGACGTTGCGATCGGCGATGCCGTACTTGGCCTGCCACTGCGGAATCTTCGAGGGCGTGCCGGTGACGATGCCCGCCAGCTTGCAATGCTTGGTCAACGCCAGGCCCGGCGCGAGTTGCTCGCTGGCATAACTGCCCAGGCCGGCCAGCGCCACATTCAGCGGTTTGCCCGGCTTTTTCTTCGGCAATGCCCAGCCGGGCGCAGCCAGCAGGATGCCTGCACCGCCGAACGCGGCAAGCAGACGGCGACGTGTGATCGATTCCACGGACATGCAAACCTCCTTCGCAAGATTGAGAGCGGCTGACACCATCGCGTGCGGTCATCAGTCGATGACGACGCACGCGCACCGGAGTGTCAGTGGATACATGCCGCACCACGTCCCAATCGCACTGCCCGCAGATGGGCGCAGTGGTGCTGTTGGTCGCTGGTCGGCCAATACTGCCCGGGCACCTTACTTGATCGTGCGTGATCACCGCCATGGCCGCTGCGCGCGTTCTGGCACACTGGCAACGATCCCATCTGGAGCATGCCGCATGACCGCTGTCGCCCGCCGTCGTTTCCTGCCCCTGGCGTTGCTGTTGTCCAGCTCGCTGGCAATCGCTGACGATGCGCCCTTCGTTGCGCGCGACCTGATCGGCGATGGCGCCTTCACCCACAATGCCGAAGGCCCTGCGGCAGGGCCGGATGGCGCGCTGTATGCAGTGAATCTGGGCAAGGACGGCACCATCGCGCGCATTGCACTGCACGTCGATGGCAGCGCGAAGGCAGAGGTCTTCGTGACCTTGCCCGACGGCAGCACCGGCAATGGCATCCGCTTCCGCGACGGGACGATGTACGTGGCCGATTTCACCGGCCACAAGATCCTGCAGGTGAACCTGCGCACGCGTGCGGTCAGCACCTTCGCCTCGCTGCCCGACGCCGATGGTCCCAATGACCTGGCGCTTGCGCCCGATGGCAGCTTCTATGCAAGCGACCCGAACTGGAAGGACAACAGCGGCCGCCTGTGGCACATCAGCCGCGAGGGCGTGGTCCAGTTGATGGAGTCGGGCATGACCACGCCCAACGGGCTGGACGTCAGCCCCGACGGCAAGCATCTCTACGTCAACGAAAGCATGTCGCGCAAGGTCTGGGTGTACGACCGCGTCGATGGCGGCCTGCGCAACAAACGCCTGCTGATCAGCTTCCCGGACTTCGGCATGGATGGCATGCGTTGCGATGCCGACGGCAATCTCTACATCGCCCGCTACGATGCCGGGCAGATCGCGGTGGTCTCGCCGCAGGGCACGTTGCTGCGCACGGTCGCGTTGAAGGGCCGCAAGGCCAGCAACGTGGCGTTCGGCGGCAGCGATGGCAAACAAGTGTTCGTCACCCTGCAGGATCGTGGCGCAGTTGAAACGTTCAGGTCCGATCGCCCGGGGCGCGAAACCGGACACTGAAACTGCTGCGCGCGTCGCAACGGTTCTCAGGTCGCGCAACAGCGCGCTGGCATCCTGCAGGTCACCCGTGGAGGACTCCCCATGCAACCGATCGAACTCAAGGACGCGGCCGCCTTCGGCAACGAATTCCTGCGCCTGACCCTGCTGCAGGGATTCCAGTCGCTGACCAAGCGCGACCTGGAATTGCTGATCTTCGTGCTGCTCGAACGCGATGGCGCCATCTCGCGCAACAGCTCCAACGCGATGGTCGCGCTGCAGCTGCGGGTGACCTCGGCCAAGGTCAAGGCATTGCGTCGCGACGGCTATGCGCGTTGGCGCTCGCTGGTGCCCGAGGAAGGCGACGCGGCGATGCAGCGCATCGTCGCCAACGTGCTCACCGAAGACAACCTGCGCTCCGGTGCCAAGCACGTCAGCGAACGTAGCCGCAAGGAAGGGTTTCTGGCGGTGCGCATCGAACACCCCGATGACGCGCAGCAATTTGAGCAGGCCATCCTGGATGTCGGTGCCTTGCCGGTGTACGAGCGCAATCGCGAAGTGGTCGCGGTGCGCTTCGACACGCTGCTGAAAGTCGCCGAGCGCTGGGGCTATCTGCAGCCGGATCCGCAGGCCACCGTGCGCGAACTGCAAAAGCTCACGCCCACGGCAGAGGAAGTGGCGGATCTGCTGAAGAAGGACATCGCGCAACTGCGTTGGGAAGATGTCCGGCGCGCGCTCAACAGCCTCGGCGCCAAGGCGGTGGCCAGCACTGCCGAGGGTGGCCTGAAGGGCTTGTTGAAGATCGTGTTTCCGTTCATCCCGGGCTGAGCGGCGGAGCCGGGTGCACTGTCCGAAGCTGCGGTGCGGCAGTGAGTTCCGGCTCCGGTCCCGGTTGGCCGATGCCGCATTTCGTGCCGCACCGACGGTCGCCTGGCACACGCAGACGCTGTCGCCGTACGCCGGGCGCAGCGTGCACGCACCTCAACACGCCCGCCAGCCTCTATGCTTGCGGGCTGTTCCACATCAGGGGGATCTGATGACCACCGTTCGTATTGCCTCGTTTTCCGTACTGCTGCTGTTCGGCGGCCACGCGCTCGCGCAACAGACGCCGACGCCGGCCAGCAGCGTGCCGCTGATCGAGGTTCCCAATGTGATTCGCACCCAGCCGCTGTCCAGCGGCGAGGTCACCCATCAGGCCCAGCTGGAGCGTCCACGCGGCGAGGCCAGCGTGATCGTGCGCTCGATCCAGCCCAATAGCGTGGTCGGCAGCTACCGCATCGACTTCCAGGCGCTGGATACCGATGGCGACGGCCGCATCAGTCGCGCCGAGGCCCAGGCCAACCCGGCACTGGCAGAGGAATTCGACGCGCTCGACACGCGTCACAGCGGCCACCTGAGCCGCGAGCAGCTGGCCGGCTGGCTGATTCAGTAAGGTATTGGTCAGCAGTGTGCGCGGCTGCGCTACGCAGGCGCGCACGCTGCTTCGTTTGTGACCGCGACAACCTCTTGCAGTGCCCGCTTCGGTCGGCTAGATTGTATTTAACGGATACAATTTGGACGGATCGATGACTGCTCGCCTGGCCCTTGCCGCAGACCTTGGCTATCAATTGCAACTGGCGACCCTGGCCTCCAGCCACGCCGCGCGCCAGGAACTGGCCGAACTGCATCTGACCCCGGCGCGCGTCACCGCCTTGATCCATATCCGCGACCAGCCCGGCTGCGACCAGACCGAACTGGGCAACCGCCTGCTGGTCAATCGCGCCGCCGGCATGAAGATCGCCAACGCGCTGGCCGAGCAGGGCCTGATCGAACGCCTGGCCGGCCGCGACCGACGCAGCAAGGGCCTGTATCTCACCTCGCTTGGCGAGCGCACGCTCGCCACTGCCCAGGGCTGCCTGGCACGGGCGGTTGCGCGTACCTGCACCGGCCTGCAAGCCAGCGAGCAGCAGACCCTGCTGCGCCTGCTCTGCAAGTTGAACGCCAGCGCCACGCTGGAACGGGCAAACGTGGCGGACACCGCGCTCGCCGAAGACCTGTGATTCCCACCTTGTACCGACTCGAAGGAGACGCCGCTTGAACGAGCATGACGTGGTATCGGTCCGCATCGAAAACCGCATTGCCTGGGTGAAGTTCGCACGCCCCGACAAACGCAACGCGATGAGCCCGGCGCTCAACCGCCGCATGATGGACGTGCTGGACGAGCTGGAATTCGACGACAACGTCGGCGTGCTGGTGCTCGGCGGCGAAGGCACGGCCTGGTCGGCCGGCATGGATCTGAAGGAATACTTCCGCGAGACCGAGGCACAGGGCCTGCGTGGCGTGCGTCGCTCGCAGCGCGAGTCCTACGGATGGTTCCGCCGCCTGCGCTGGTATCAGAAACCCACCATCGCAATGGTCAATGGCTGGTGTTTCGGCGGCGGCTTCGGGCCCTTGTTCGCCTGCGACCTGGCGATCGCCGCCGACGAGGCGCAGTTCGGCCTGTCGGAAATCAACTGGGGCATCCTGCCCGGCGGCGGCGTCACCAAGGTCGCGGTGGAGCTGCTGTCCATGCGCGATGCGATGTGGATGACGCTGACCGGCGAAATGGTCGACGGCAAGAAGGCCGCCGAATGGCGCCTGGTCAACGAAAGCGTGCCGCTGGAACGGCTGGAAGCACGGACCCGCGAAGTGGCCCAGTTGCTGCTCAAGAAGAACCCTGTCGCCCTGAAGTATGCAAAGGATGCCGTGCGTCGCGTCGGCACCATGACCTACGACGAAGCCGAAGATTATCTGGTGCGCATGCAGGAAGCGGCCAATTCGTTCGACAACAACGCCCGCAAGGAAGGCATCCGTCAGTTCATCGACGAGAAGAGCTACAAGCCCGGCCTGGGCGAATACGACCTGACCAAAAACAGCGCCTGAGCAGTTCCCAGGGCGCCTGAAGCGATGCGTGCACCCCACGCATCGCTGGCGCTGCCAGTGGTTTTCTGCACCGAGGAGGGAGTATGGAAGCCTTGTCCGCAACCCTGCGCGGGATCGCTGCGCGTGGGCCATTGAGCCTGTTCATCGACGGCCAGTGGCGCGCAAGCAGCGGCGATCGCGACGTCGATGTGATTGCACCGCACACCGAGCAACGCCTGCTGCGCTACACCGAGCCCGCGCCTGCCGACACCGAGGCGGCCATCGCCGCCGCGCGCGCCGCGTTCGACACCGGCCCCTGGCCGCAGCTATCGCCGCAAGAGCGTGGCGTCGTGCTCAAGCGCGTGGCCGCGCAGTTGCGTGCGCGCCTACCGGAACTGGCCGAAGCCTGGACCGGACAGGTCGGCGCCACCATCGGCTTCAGTCGCCGCGCCTCGCAGCAGGCGCCCGGCCTGTTCGACTATTACGGCGACCTGATCGCGACCCATCCGTTCGTGGAGCCCCGTGCACGCGCCAACGGCGGCCGCGTGCACATCGTGCAGGAGCCGGTGGGCGTGGTCGCCACGATCACCCCCTGGAACGCCCCGCTGGTGCTGCTCTGCTACAAGGTCGCTGCCGCCCTGGCGGCCGGTTGCACGGTGGTGGCCAAGCCCTCGCCAGAAACGCCGATCGATGCCTACATCCTGGCCGAGTGCATCAGCGCGGCCGGCGTGCCCGATGGTGTGTTCAATCTGCTGCCGGGCGGTCGCGAGGTCGGCGAACACCTGATCCGCCATCCGCAGGTGGACAAGGTGAGTTTTACCGGGTCCACCCAGGCCGGGCGGCTGATCGGGATGGCCTGCGCCGAGCGTCTGGCGCGGGTCGGGCTGGAGCTGGGCGGCAAGTCCGCCGCGATCGTGCTGGACGATGCAGACATCGCCAAGGTGCTGCCCAGCCTGGTGCCCTACTCGATGCCGATCACCGGCCAGGTGTGCTTCGCCCTCACCCGCGTGCTGGTGCCGGCGCAGCGACGCGACGACATCCTGCAGGCGTATTGCGCGGCCATCGGCGCGCTCAAGCTCGGCGATCCGTTCGCTGCCGAGACCGGCATGGGTCCGTTGGCGCTTGGCCGCCAGCTCGAACGCGTGCAGTCCTACATCGCACACGGCCGCGCCGAGGGTGCGCGCCTGGTCATGGGTGGCGGCCGCCCCACGCATCTGCCGCGCGGCTTCTTCCTCGAACCGACGGTGTTTGCCGGGGTGACCCCGGACATGACCATCGCCCGCGAGGAGATCTTCGGCCCGGTGGTGAGCTTTATCGATTATCACGACGAGGCCGACCTGATCGCCAAGGTCAATGCCAGCGACTTCGGCCTGCACGGCACGGTCTACAGCGAGGATCCCGATCGCGCCTACCGCATCGCCCGCAGCGTGCGCAGCGGCAGTCATGCGATCAATGGCATGTGGGTGGACTTCGACATGCCGTTCGGCGGGGTCAAGCACTCCGGGATCGGCCGCGAAGGCGGCATCGAAGGACTGCATGCCTTCCTCGAGACCAAGACCATCTATCTCAGCTAGGCCCTCCAGCCCACCGACCGCGCACGTACCAGAGCAAGCAACGTCGTATCGCGATGCGGCAGCCACCGCCTCGTCCATCGCCTCCTGCGGCGCACCCGCACTCTCTGGTGAACGTTCGCCAGGTGGATCGGGTGCACGTATCAACCTTCAGCCGTAGCCGTCGCACTCACGCCAGTCACTCCCCATCTGCATTCGGAAGACAGCGCCATGACCATGCCGACCGACTCGATCTCCTTCCACGCCCGCCTCACCCCGCACCGGCTTGCCGCCCGCGACCTGCTGCTGGACCAGCAATGGACGTACGCAGAGCTGGACGCCTTGATCGGCCGTCTGGCCGCGTTGCTGCAGAGGCGCGGCTGCATCGATGGCGAACGGCTCGCCGTGCTGGCACGCAACTCGGTCTGGCAGGTGGCGCTGCATTTTGCCTGCGCACGCGTCGGCGCGATTTACGTACCGCTCAACTGGCGGCTGAGTGCAACCGAACTGGATGCATTGCTGCAACGCGCAGAGCCGCGCCTGCTGCTGGGTGACGACGTTGCTGCGGGGCGCGCCGATGTCGAAGCGCTGGCCGATTTCGTCGATACGGCGAAGACGCTGGAACCGGCAGACACGGCGGCGATTCCCCCTGACCGCGTCAGCCTGATCCTGTTCACCTCAGGCACCTCCGGCCAGCCCAAAGGCGTGATGCTGAGCGAGCAGAACCTGCAGCAGGTGGCACACAACTTCGGCGTCACCACGCGCGTGGAGGCCGGCAGCAGTTTCCTGTGCGAAGCGCCGATGTTCCACATCATCGGCCTGGCCACCAACGTGCGCCCGGTGCTGGCGGTGGGCGGCTCGATCCAGGTCTCCAACGGCTTCGAACCCAGGCGCACGCTGGGCTGGCTGAGCGACCAGTCGCTGGGCATCACCCATTACGTCGGCGTGCCGCAGATGATGCAGGCCTTCCGCAGCCAGCCCGGTTTCGATGCAGCCGCGCTGCGGCATCTCACTGCGCTGGTCAGCGGCGGCGCGCCGCATGCCAGCGATGACCTGCTCGGCTGGCTGGACGATGGCATCCCGATGGTCAGCGGCTTCGGCATGAGCGAGGCCGGCACGGTGTTCGGCATGTCGGTGGACTGCGCGGTGATCCGCGACAAGCTGGGCGCGGTCGGCATTTCGGCGCCGTCGGTGCAGACGCGCGTGGTCGATGGCGATGGCAACGACTGCCCGGTCGGCGTGCCCGGCGAGCTGTTGTTGCGCGGCCCCAACCTCAGCCCCGGCTACTGGCGCGATCCGCAGGCAAGCGCCGACGCGCGCGACGCCCACGGCTGGTTCCACACCGGCGACATCGTGCGACGCGATGCCGATGGATTTTTCTGGATCGTCGATCGCAAGAAGGACATGTTCATCTCCGGCGGCGAGAACGTGTATCCGGCCGAGATCGAGGCGGTGCTTGCCGACCATCCGCAGGTCCGCGAATGTGCGGTGGTGGGGATCGCCGACCCGCAATGGGGGGAAGTGGGCTACCTGGCGATCGTGCCGGCCGACGACGCGCCGGATCTGGAGCAGATCCGCGCCTATCTGATCGAACGACTGGCCAAGTACAAGGTGCCCAAGCATCTGCGCGTGGTCGAGGCGCTGCCGCGCACCGCGACCGGCAAGCTGCAGAAAGCGCGCCTGAAAGATGCCCTGGCCAGCGAGGCGTGATGCATGCCGGGCGATCGCGCCGCGCGCAGCTGGCAACGCCCCGCGTTTTCGCACTGCCCAGGTGCGGCAGCGACCAACGCCCCGACAGCACGACGGGCAGCCTGCGCTGCCCGTCGTGTGCATCCGGCGCTCCGGCGGCTTGCGACGCAGCCGCAGCCTGCTGCCGCGGTTGCAGCGCTCAATCGATCACGCGGACTCGTCCAGCAACAGGTTGTCCTCGCTGATCTGGTCGTCCACCCACACCGCACCCTGCCCGGCCATGACCGCCAGCTGGCGCTCCAGCTCACGCATCAGCAAGCGCACGCCGGGCTTGTGGATGGCACTGCCATCGCGATAGATCACCCCGCCTGCGCGCGCCTGCGACGGCTGTTGCAGCTGGAAGGCCCGCAGCTCGCCACGTGCGATATCCCCGGCCACCATCATGCTTGGCATCACGGCAACGCTGTCGGTGCCGAGCAGGATCTCGCGGGTAAAGCTGGCCGAACTGGAACGCAGTTGATCGCGCGTGGCCAGCCCGTGCTCGCGCATCACCTGCGCCACGTCACGCTCCACATGCTGGCTCAGCGTCGGCAGCACCTGGCGATACGCGGCGGCTTCGCCGATACGCACCTGGCCGTTGGCAAACAGCGGATGATCGCTGCGCGCCACCAGCGCGATCGGATCCTGGTACAGCACCTTGCGGATCAATGCGTCGTAGCGGGCCAGCGGATACAGCCGGCCCACCACCAGGTCGATCTCGTTGCCGGCCAGCTTGGGCAGCAACTCGTCGGTACGCCCATGCAGCAGGCGCACCCGCAGCGTGGGTTCGGCGCGATACAACGCGGCCAGCACCGCCGGCAACAGGCCGCTCGCCGCGACCGGCAAGGCGCCCACGGTGATGGTGAGTGCGTCATCCTGCAGCAGACCCTCGAAGGTGTCCTGCGCACGGCGCAACTGGCCGAGCACGACGTGCGCGGTCTGTACCAGCACCTCGCCCATCGCGTTGGGGCGCACGCCACGCGAGTGACGCTCGAACAGCGGCGCGCCGACGATCTCCTCGATCTCCTGCAGGGCGCGCGTCAACGCGGGCTGGGTGACGTTCAATACGCGTGAGGCGCGCAGCAGGCTTTTCTGCCGGTCCAGCGCCTCGATGACACGTAGATGCCGGACCTTGATGCGGTGTTCGAAGAACACGGAGGACATGGTCATGGGGGTAGACCTTACGTTGGGAAGTCGGGTAGTGCGGCGCGACGGCACCTGGCCGCCGCCTGCAGATCAGCGTGCATCGGGCACACGCCGTGTCTGCATGAAGTCTTCGAAGGACTCGCCACGCATGATGGCGTAGACCTGCAGATTCGTCATGCGCACCACGCGTGCGAATTTTTCGATGACGAAGAAGTTGGCGCCGTACTGCACCAGGCCGAGCCAGTCGCGTGCACGGATCAGCGCCTTTTCGTGCTCGGTGAGGCCGGCTTCCTGCATCAGGGTTTCGGAATCCTCAAGAAAGCGATCGCGCCACGGGGCGCGGATCATATGCCAGAAGAATCGGTTGATGCGCAACGCGCGGTTGCTGGTGCGCAAATCGAACAGGTAGGTCCCGCCGATCTGGTCCATGCCCTGTACTTGCGGATTCATGGGTCGGCCCTCATGCCGCGTTTGCGGTATGCGCGGTGTGTGCGAGCAACTGCGCCGAAGACGGCGCGTCAGCAGCTTCGACACCCGGCTCGTACAGCACCACCGTCATCGCGGTGGTGGTCATCAGGTAGTAGTTCTGGTGCAGCTTGCGGATCGGCCCGCCCAGCGCGCCACGCATCGCCAGCCACATGATCTGCTCCACGCTCTCGGCCCCACCCAGGCGCACGTAATCGGTGTGGGTCAGATCGGTCAGCGTTTCCGGCGCATGCTGGAAGCGGTCCAGAAATTCCATGTCCCACTCGGTGTTGTTGAAGCCGGTGCGCTCGCCGTGGATCTGGTGCGACAGCCCTCCGGTGCCCACCACCACCACCCTGAGATCCTCCGGATAGGATTCGATCGCCCGCCGCACTGCCTGGCCCAGGCGATAGCAGCGGCGCGCGGTCGGCAGCGGGTACTGCAGTACGTTGATCGCGATCGGCACCACCGTGCCCGGCCAGTCCGGCACGTGCGGCCACAGCAAGGGCAGCGGCGCCGCGCAGCCATGGTCGATCGGCTTGTCCTGAAAGACGGTCAGATCGAATTCGTCGTTGACCAGGCATTCGGCGATATGCGCCTGCAGCTGCACATCGCCGCGGATCGGCGGCAGATTGCGCAGCCCTGCGCCTTCATCGGCCACCGGGAAGCGCTCGCCGATGCCCAAGGCGAAGGTCGGGTACAGGTCGAAGAAGAACGTCGTGCAATGGTCGTTGTAGAAGAACACCAGCACGTCTGCCTGCTGCTCGGCCAACCAGGCAGCCACCGGTGTGTAGCCGTCGAACAACGGCTTCCACAAGGGATCCTGCTGTTTGCCCTTGTCGTAGGCCACCCCGATGGTGGGAACGTGCGAGGTTCCGATGCCGCCGATGATGCTTGCCATGCTGCACTCCTGCGATACGTGCCGGCCACTGGCAGTGACCGATTGCGCATCATTGATTGAGCCGAAATCCGTCCTGCCACGGGATCCCAACAGCGCCGACTGGCCACTCGGGATCCCCAAAACGGTATCCTTGGGATCCAAAGTGCCACCAAGCGATCTGATCTGCAAGGTTTTTTATACCGGGATTGCGAGTTTTCCCCTTCGAAGGAACGTGCGCCGCAGTACGGCGCGAGAGAATGGAGCCAATGGCGAACAACCACCGATTGCAAGCGGTCCAGCAGCTACGCGAACTGATCCTGTGCGGCACCTTCGCCCCGGGTGAGCGCATCACCGAGGCCGCCCTGGCCGAGCGACTGGCCATCTCGCGCACTCCCATCCGTCAGGCCCTGCCCGCGCTGTGCCAGGAAGGCCTGCTGGTACAGGCAGGCAACCGCGGCTATGCAGTGCGACGCTTCAGCCAGCAGGAAAGCCTGGACGCATTGGCGGTGCGCGCCTTGATGGAAGGCATGGCCGCACGCGCCGTCGCCGAACGGGGCGCTTCCGCCACGCTGCTGGCCACCTTGCATGCCTGTCTCGCCGAAGGCGACCGGATCCTGGCCACGCGCAGCCTCAATGCCGACGACGAGCAGGCCTATGGCGCGATGAATGCCCGCTTCCACCGCGCCATCGTGGTGGCCGCCGACAAACCGATCCTGACCGAGACCGTGGACCGCTGCACCGTGGTGCCCTTCGTCAGCCCGGTCAATGTGGTGTTCGGTCAACGCTCGCCCACGCTGGCCTACGACGATCTGTACTACGGACATCGGCAGCACGGCACCATCGTCTCGGCCATCGAACAACGCGATGGCGCGCGTGCGGAGCTGTTGTTCCGCGAGCACGCCAATACCCAGCGCCACAGCATGGGCATCTGACGCGCGCAGGGGTTTGGTGCGGACAGCGTGCACTGGCCTGGCGCAGCAGCCTGCACAGCTCAGAACTCGAACGTAGGACTACCCGGGCTTGCGCTGCATGCAGCGTTGCCTGCAGCAGCGTGCTGCATCCGTCTGCGCCGCAGCACGCACGCGGACGCGCCGGCGTGCATGCTGCGCATATGTGCGTGCTTCCACGTTAAAGGGAATGCACGAACATCAGATTGACACTGGTGCCGGCCACCGAGTTCTTCACCTCCACCGGCAGGTAGACATTGAAATTCAGCAGATTGTTGGCATCCAGCCGCCAGGACAGCCCCGGCCCGAGATAGAACTGCATGCGCTTGCTGTCGGGTACACGCTGCCCGTTGGTGCGGTTGTCCTGCAGCTGCTGCAGGTAATACCCGTTGATGCCCAGGCGCAGATGTTCGCTCACCTTCACCGAGCTGGCCAGATTGGCCCACACCAGATCGCCGGCCTGACCATTGCGAAAACCGAACCCCGGGATCGGCGGTACGCCGCCGGCGCGATCGGTGCGGAAGTTGTAGAGATAGTTGACCCGCATGCTGATCTCCCAGGTGTCGCTGGGCTGCACGGTGAATGCCCAATGCGGCGCCACCGACCAGAATCCGGTGCTCTGGTTGATGGCGGCATCGCGATCGAACTTGCCCACCGGGGCGAACGCATCGATCGCAAAGCGCTGGAAGAACAGGACACGTCCGTTGCGCATCACCGGGTCGATCTGCAGCGCCGGCCCGAAGGAGATATCGCCGATCCCGAACCCGTTGCCGCGTAGCTGCACCGGGCTGTCTGCAGCGAAGGACGTGTCGTAGTTGACCAGCGGCACGATCGTATTGAAGCTCAGCGACGCGCGCTTCCAGCGATAGGGCGTGACGTAGATCAGCTGGGTCAGCAGGACGCTGACACCGACCTTGGGATCGCGGAAGGCGGCCGCATCGTCGCCGCGCGCGTCCTTGATCGCGTCGAAGTCGTAATGGCGCAGATATTCGATCACCGTCCAGCCTGGCGTCGAGGAGCCGAAGCCATCGAGAAAACTCGTCCCGCCCAGATTGATGCCCTGCGGCGGTGCAGCGGTTTCCGGCACCGCTTGCGCGGACGCCGCAACGGGCAGGCCGGCACCCAGCAGGGTGACCAGGGTCAGGACACGCTGCCGATGCGACGACAACCGTGGCAGTGCAACGGCACAACGGGCAGATGAGCTCACGCGTTCCACTAGGCGATTCTCCAATGCGATGGATGGATGACTGCGGGCGCGACGTGGGGGAGGAAAGCGGTGCTGCGGCAGGCGACGACGAGGGTGCCGTCCGCCTGTGCGTCCAGGCACGGATGCGAGGCAGTTGATCAATCGGCGCCGATACGCATCAGCAAGGCGCCAAGCCGCTGCTTGAACAGCCAGCGCTCCTGCTCCCGCACCAGCACGTCGTCGAAACTGCCGAGCAACGCAGGCGACTGGGCCGTCCAGGGCGGTGCGGTGGAGGTGTCCGCGGCGGTATAGAGCAGGACCTTGCTGTGCGCGTGCGCCACGGTCGGCGATTGGATGCTGACCAGGGTGTTGAGCATCAGATGGCAAGTGGTGCGCGGCGGGCGGGCGCGGAAGGAGTGCAGGATCGCCTCGCGGCCGTGCACCGGCAGCTCCGGTGCGCTGGGCCGGGCGAACACGCCGTCGGCAGTGAACAATGCGGCAAGGCCTTCGTGGTCATGCCGATCGTTGAGCAATGCGAATTGGCGAATCACCTGCTCGCAGGCAATGATGATCGATGCATCGTCGTGCATGCAGCCTCCTCAAGTCGCTGCTGATAAACCGGCAATCCTGGTCAACGACAGCGCGCGCGTCGCCGGCCGGACCGGATCGCCATCACGCCTCCTGCAACCAGTCGCGCATTGCTGCGCTGACGGCGGCGGGGGCTTCCAGCGGCGCCATATGCCCGCTGTTTTCGAAGACCACCAGCCGCGCGTGCGGGATCTGCTGCGCCATCTGCTGGTGCTGGGCCAGGGGACTCCAGGCGTCCTGCCGGCCCACGCCCAGCAGGGTCGGGCAGCGAATCTGCGCCAGCACCGGCGCGGCGTCGGGGCGCTCCAGCAACGCATGGATCTGCCCGGCGTAGGCCTGCACGCTGTGCCGCTGCACCATCGCGATCAGGGGATTCATCAACCCGGCATCGTCGTGCCGGTCCGGATGCAGCATCGGTGGCAGCCATTGCCGTGCGAGCGCCTGCATGCCCTGCGTGTGGGCAAGCTGCACCAGTGCCGCGCGCTGTTCACGCTCGCCATCGCGGCGTGGCGCAATGCCGGTGTCCAGCAAGGCCAGGCGCTGCACGCGTTGCGGCGCCTGGCGCATGATTTCCAGCGCCACCCGCCCGCCCATCGAATGGCCGGCCACGGCGAACTGCGGCGGAGCGACGGCCAGCACGTGTGCGGCCATACGCGCGATGCTGTCGAAGCCGGCGAAGTCCAGCACCTGCACCGCGGCGAGATCGCTCAGCGCCTCGCGTTGCGGCTGCCAGATGGTGGCATCGCAGAGCAAACCGCAGAGCAGCAGCACGTTGGGCCTGGACGAACGGGTGGCGAAAGATGACATGGCTCGACTGTAGCCACGCCGGCTGCGCCCGTCGTATGGAACATGCTGCCTGCGCTATAAGCGCATCGACATACAAAGACGGGGCCGACGACGGTGGCGTCGGCCGGCATGTCGGTCACGCGCTGCCGGAGGCGCGCTTCCACAGCACATCCACCAGCGGCGGCAACCTGCCGGCCAGCCCGAGGACCGACCCGCGCAACAGCGTCAGATGCATCTCGTCGTTGGAGAACACCGTGTTGATCGCATCGAAGCCATAGGCGGCCACGGTGTTCTCGCTGCGGCGGGCGCGTGCCCAGCGCTGCAGCCGATGCGGGGCGGCCCAGTCCGCACGCTTTGCCAGCGCATGGCGCACCTCCGCGCGCAACGCGGCGACATCGCGCAGGCCCAGGTTGACGCCCTGCCCGGCCAGCGGATGCACCACGTGCGCGGCATCGCCCAGGGTCAGCACGCGGCCGCTGACGTATTGCTCCACCAACTGCCGCTGCAGCGGAAACGCTGCACGTGCAGACACCACGCGCACCTGCCCCAACCGCGCCGCGAAGGCCTGGGTCAGCTCGCGCGCGAAGTCGGCATCGTCCAGTGCCAGCACGCGCGCGGCCTCGGCATCCGGCAAGGTCCATACGATCGAACTGCGGCCATCGGCGAACGGCAGGAATGCCAGCGGGCCGGTGGTCAGAAAGCGCTGCCAGGCAGTGGCCTGATGCGGCTGCTCGGTCTCCACGAAGGCAACCACGCCACGCTGCGCGTAGGCATGCCGCGACACCGGCAGGCCGGCGAGCTCGCGCAAGGTCGATGCGGCGCCATCGGCAGCGATGGCGACCGCCGCTTCCAGGCGGCTGCCATCGTCCAGGCGCAGGCGCACGCCGTGTGCATCCTGTTCCAGCTCGACCACGCGTGCCGGGCAATGCACCTGGATGCCGGCCGCATGCACCGCCGCCCACAGGCGATCGACCAGCACCGCGTGTTCGATGATCCAGCCCAGTTGTTCGCGGCCCAGGGTATCCGCGTCGAAGCGCAGTTCGCCGCCACCGCCGGCGTCCCAGACCCGCATGCGCCGGTACGGCTGCACGCGGGCAGCGCGCACGGCGGCCCATACGCCCAGGCTGTCGAGCAGCGCGGCATTGTCGGCAGCGAAGGCATACACGCGCAGATCGGGCTGGTCGGCCCGCCAGCGCGCGGGTTCGCGGCCTTCGACCAGGGCCACGCTCAGGCCGGCATCGGCCAGGGCCAGCGCGCAGGCGGCACCGACCACCCCGCCACCGACGATCAACGCATCGCGGCTACCACGGCGGCTCATGCCACGCCCCTGCACAACTGCGGCACATCGCCACGGAACCCCATCGCCCCGCCGACCAGCATCGACTGCAGCGGCGCCGCCTGCGAGGTCGCAAGCAGGCCGAGGCTGCGCAGCGGCCGCAACAACGGCGCCGGATTGCCGGTGAGCCGCGCCAGCCCGCTGGAAAAGCCGATGGTCTGTTCGCGGTCCACGCGTCGGCGTGCCAGGTACTCGGCCAGCAACGCGCCCGCACCGGCATCGCGGCGATCGTGCTCGATCAATTCGGCCAGTGTCAGCGCATCGCGCAAGCCGAGGTTGAAGCCCTGCGCGCCGATCGGATGCAGTGTCTGCGCGGCGTTGCCCAGCAGCACCACGCGCTCGGCGACCAGCGCGTTGGCCAGCACCTGCACCAATGGATATGCGCTGCGCTCGCCGCTGGCGACAAAACGCCCGGCGCGCCATCCGGCTGCCCGCTGCAATCGGGCAAGCCAGCCGGTCTCGTCGAGCGCGGCCACCGCCTCGGCCTCGCCGCGCGCCACGCAGTGGATCGCGCCGTAATGGCGGTCGCCGCGCGGCAACAGCGCGGTCGGCCCATGCGCGCCGAAGCGCTCCCACGCGGTGCCATCCGGTGGGCGGGAGGCGCGCACCCGCGCCACGAACAAGGTCTGCAGGAAGTCGTGCGCGTCGCTGCCGATATGCAGCAGCTCGCGCACTGCGCTATGGGTGCCGTCGGCGCCGACCACCAGCCGTGCCTGCACGCGCTGCTCGCCGTCATCGGTGGCGATCCGCAGCGTGCGCAGACCGTCCTGTACCGGCTCGACCCCGATGCAGCGTGCCGGGCGATAGCGGCGCAGCCGGGTCAGCTCGTCCAGGCGGGCCTGCAACGCCTCGCCGAAATCGCGCGCTACCACCACCTGGCCGAAGCTGTCGCGGCCGTAATCGGCCGCGTCCAGCTGCACGCGGCCAAAGTCGCCGGCGCGGCTGACGTGGATGCGCCGGATCGGGCCGGGCGCGCTGCGCAGCTTGGCCATCACCCCCAGCACGCCCAGCGCATTGACGGTGGCGGCGGCAAAACTCAGGTTGCGCTGGTCGAACACCGCTGGCGGCGTGCCGGCCGGGGTGGCTTCCACCAGCCCGACATCCAGGCCGATGCGGTCCAGCGCAATCGCCAGGCTGGAGCCGACCAGGCCGCCGCCGACGATCAGAACGTCATGTGGATGTGTCATCGCCACATGATAAGCCTTCGCCCATGACCCGTTGCCGCGTCCGGGTGGGACAGCTTGCCGCGCCCGGGCCGGCGTAGCGCGGCCGGCTGCTCACCCAGGTCCGCTGCCCGACCCTTGCCGCTGCAGGGCACACCCAGGCGCCCACCGGTCTGCATCCGGGGTGGGCGGCGGCAACGGCAGCGCTGCCACGGTCGCTTGCGCCAGCCACTCCCGCAGGACCGCCAAGGCGCGGGCGTGCCGGGTTCCACGCTACACTCGCCAGCCTGTGATCCGGCCACCTCCGCGCATGACTCCTCGCTCGCACGACACCCTGATTTTGAGCCTGCTTGCCGTCCTGATGGCGGTCACGCGGATCAATCACTTCGCGCCGGTCCCGGACGCGTCCTGGGCGGTGTTCTTCATCGGCGGCTTCCATCTGGCTGTGCGCACCAGGCTGGCCTTCCCGCTGCTGATGCTGCTGGCAGTAGCGGTGGACTGGCTGGTGATCACCCGCCAGGGCCTGAGCTTCTGGCAGCACTACTGCGTATCGCCGGCGTACTGGTGCCTGGTGCCGGCGTATTTCGCGCTGTGGGCCGGTGGGATGTGGTTGCGCCGGCAGTACCACGGCGCGCAATGGAGCGCGCTGGCCAGGCTGGTGCCGGCGCTGTTGCTCTCCGTGGCGCTGTGCCAGTTGATCGCCCAGGGCAGCTTCTACTGGATCAGCGCCAGCGTGGCCGAGCCGACCGTGGCCGGCTGGTTCAAGAACTACAGCGACTGGCTGGGGCCGTATCTGCGCAGTGCCGCGCTGTATGTGGCCGCCGCCGCGGCGATCCAGATGGCAGCCGAGCGCCTGACCAGCGCGCCCGGCCAGATCCAGGCCGGCTGAGATGGGCAACCGGCTCTCGCGGATCTATACGCGCACCGGCGACGACGGCAGCACCGGCCTGGGCGACGGCAGCCGTACCGGCAAGGACGCGTTGCGCGTCAACGCCTATGGCAGCGTGGACGAGGCCAACTCGGCCATCGGCGTGCTGCTGGCCGCCCCCGGCGTGCCGGAACCGGTTGCCGAGCTGCTGACCACCCTCCAGCACCAGCTGTTCGATCTGGGCGGCGAGCTGTGCATCCCGGGCCATGCGGCGATCGATAGCGCCGATATCGCTGCACTGGAGCGCCAGCTGGATCTTTTCAACGACACGCTCCCCCCGCTGAAGGAGTTCATCCTGCCGGCCGGTGGCGAGGCCGCCGCGCGCTGCCACCTGGCCCGCACCATCGTGCGCCGGGCCGAGCGCGAGACCGTTGCGCTGTCGCGCCAGGAGACCGTGCGCGGCGAGGCGATCGGCTATCTGAACCGGTTGTCGGACCTGCTGTTCGTGCTGGCGCGCGTGCTGGCGCGTGCCGATGGCCAGCAGGAAGTGCTGTGGCGGCACGACCGCCGGCGCGGCTGACCTGCACATGGCACGGCGGACAGGCTAGATTTGCCCTATGTTGGTCTTTACCCATCCCGCCTGCCTCGGTCACGACGCCGGCCCCGAGCATCCCGAGCGCCCCGCCCGTCTGGAAGCGGTACTGGAGGCGCTGCGCGACGCCTTCCCGGACCTGGACTGGCGCGAGGCGCCGCTGGCCAAGCTCGGCGACCTGTGCCGTGTGCACGAGCGCGAACAGGTGGATGCGGTGCTGGAAACCGCCTTCGACGGCCACCATCGGCTCGACGTGGACACCGTGATGTCGCCCGGCTCGCGCGCGGCGGCATTGCGCGCGGCCGGCGCCGGCGTCGCCGCGGTAGACGCGGTGATGCAGGATGCCACCCGGACCGCCTTTTGCGCAGTGCGCCCACCCGGTCACCACGCCACCGCGCAGGTGTCGATGGGCTTTTGCCTGTTCAACAACGTCGCCGTGGCCGCCGCGCATGCGCGCGACCGGCATGGGCTGGAACGCATCACCATCGTGGATTTCGACGTCCACCACGGCAACGGCACGCAGGCGATCTTCGAGCGCGACCCGGCCGTGCAGTATCTCAGCACCCACCAGTCCGGGCTCTATCCGCACTCGGGCAGCGTTTACGAGCGCGGCATCGGCAACATCCACAATCTGCTGCTGCAGCCAGGCAGCGACGGGCTGCGCTTCCGCAATGTGTGGGAAGACGAGATGCTGCCGCTGATCGACGCCTTCCGCCCGCAGCTGATCCTGATCTCTGCCGGCTTCGATGCGCATCTGCGCGATCCGCTAGCCGATCTGATGCTCGATGCCGACGATTTCGCCTGGCTGACCGGCGCGCTGCGCACCCTGGCTGACCGCCATGCGCGTGGCCGGGTGGTGTCCATGCTGGAGGGCGGCTACGACCTGCAGGCCTTGCGCGAGAGCAGCGTGGCGCACGTGGCCGCGCTGCGGTGAACCCCGACGGCGCGCTGCTTGCGCCCCCATCGCGATGAACCTCGCCCCCCCGACCCGGGAGCTCTTCATTGCCCCTATGCGGGGTATGCGGCAAGCTAGTCGCCATTTTATTGGTTGAATCACGCGTGCGCCGAGTTCTCCGCCTGCTGCCCCTGCCTTTGAGCATCGCCATCTGCCTTCCGGCCATGGCTGCCGACAAGCCGTTGAACTGGGGACTGTGCCCGGCGGTGGATCCGCTGCCCGGCTTCGACGGCGCCCCCGCCGCCGATGCCAAGGCCGCCGAAATGCGCCAGGAGTTGCCGACCGACATCGAAGGCGACCAGCTCTCCGGTACCGATACCACCCCGCAGTACCAGGGCAACGTGGCGCTCAAGCGCGGCGACCAGTTCCTGGGTGCCGACAACCTGCGCATGGACACCGAGACCGGCAACTACATCGCCGAAGGCAATGTCCGCTACCAGGACACCTCCTTCCGCATGGTCGCCGACCGCGCCGAAGGCAATCAGGACACCGACGCCCACAAGGTCACCAACATCCAGTACCAGTTGGTGGACCGGCGCGGCAATGGTGCGGCCGAATCGGTGGATCTGCAGGGCCAGGTCGGGCAGATGCACCGCTCGACCTACACCACCTGCGATCCCTCGCAGCCGATCTGGCGCGTGCGCGCGCCGGAGATCGACGTCGACAACGAAGAAGGCTTCGGCACCGCACGCAACGCCGTGCTGCAGATCGGCAAGGTGCCGGTGCTGTACTTCCCGTGGTTCAAGTTCCCGATCGACGACCGCCGCCAGACCGGCCTGCTGTTTCCGCAGTTCGGCCTGTCCGGCCGCAACGGCTTCGACTACCTGCAGCCGATCTACCTGAACCTGGCGCCGAACTACGACGCCACCCTGCTGCCGCGCTATATGAGCAAGCGCGGTTTCATGTTCGGCACCGAGTTCCGCTACCTGTACGAAGGCGGCCGCGGCGAGATCACCGGCAACTACCTGCCCAACGACGACCTGCGGAAAAAAGACCGCGGCAGCGTCTTCTATAGCGGCTATCACAACATCAATGATCACTGGCAGGCGCGCAGCAGCATCTCCTGGGTCAGCGATACCCGCTATGTGGAAGACTTCACCAGCCGCCTGAACGGCATGGGCTCGGCCTCCAGCCTGCAGAGCACCATCGGCATCTACGGTACCGGCGAGACCTGGACCGCCGGCCTGATGGCCGACCGCTGGCAGCTCACCGACTACACGCTGGACGAGCAGTCGCTGCCGTACAACCGCCAGCCGCGCGCCTATTTCACCTGGGACAAGCCGTTCGGCATCTTCGAGGCCGGCGTGTATGCCGAAGCGGTGCGCTTCACTCACGACGATTCGTACTTCGTCAGGCCCCCGGTGAACGGGAGCACCAGCGGCGATGACGATGATGACGACTATGTCCGCACCAACATCCGCAACAAGGAATATGGCAGCGGTTCGCGCCTTGACATCAAGCCCTACATCTCGATGCCGTTGTCCGGCGCGGCCTGGTTCTTCACTCCGACCGTGGCATGGCGCTACACCACGTACCAGCTGGATTCGACGCTGGCCAACACCGCGCCGCTGACCGGTGATCGTTCGCCCTCGCGCAGCCTGCCGATCGCCTCGCTGGATGCCGGGCTGTATTTCGACCGCGAGACCTCGGTGTTCGGCACCAACTATCTCAATACGCTGGAACCGCGCCTGTACTATTTGTACGTGCCGTACCGCGACCAGGACGATCTTCCGGTCTTCGATACCCGCCCGTTCACCTTCAGCTACAGCCAGTTGTTCCGCGACACGCGCTACACCGGTGCCGACCGCCAGAACGATGCCAACCAGCTGACCCTGGCGGTGACCTCGCGCTGGCTGCGCCAGGACGATGGTCGCGAGAAGCTGTCGCTGAGTGCAGGCCAGATCCTGTATTTCAACGATTCGCTGGTCACCATCAACAACAGCACCAATTCGGCCGCCGGTAGCGAACAACCCATCGAGCAGGGCAAGTCCGCCTGGGTGGCCGATGCCAACTACATGATCAACGACCGCTGGTCGATGGGCGCCACCTACCAGTGGAACCCCAACTCGCGCAAGGAAGACCTGGCCAGCCTGCGTACGCGCTATCTGCTGGGCAACGACGGCATTGTCAATCTGGCCTATCGCTACCGCCGCAATCCGACCAACAACACCGACCAGCTCGAGCAGGCCGATTTCTCGTTCCTGTATCCGATCAACCCCACCTGGAGTGCGGTCGGCCGTTACTACTACTCGCTGCTGGATCGCAAACCGCTGGAAATGATCGGTGGCGTGCAGTGGGACAGCTGCTGCCTGGCGGTGCGCGCGCTGGTGCGCCGGTTCGTGCGCAACCGCGATGGCGAGATGGACAACTCCATCCAGTTCGAGTTCGTGCTGAAGGGCCTGAGCTCGTTCGGGCAGAACACGGACCGCACTTTGCGCCGTGCTATTCTCGGCTATTACCGCGACGACCTCTACCTGGTCCCGCCCAGCAACACCACGACTAATCCGGACGATTACGATCCGAACTTGATTCCATGACCAAGCCTTTCTCCGTTGTTCTCGCCTCGCTGCTGGTACTCACCAGCACGCTCTCGCCGTTGGCCTCGGCGCAGCAATCCCAGCCGCTGGATCGCATTGCCGCCATCGTCGACGAAGACGTGGTGCTGCAGAGCGAGCTTGATCGCGCAGTGCGCAACGTCAAGTCGCAGTACGCCGGCCGGGAGAACCAGCTGCCGCCGGACGATGTCCTGCAGCGTCAGGTGCTCGAGCGTCTGGTCCTGGTCAAGCTGCAGGTCGGCCGCGCCGATGGCAGCGGCATCCGCGTCAGCGACGAGGAACTCAACCGCGCCATCGCCAGCATCGCCCAGCAGAACGGCACCACCGTGGACGGCCTGCGGCAAAAGCTGGCGGCCGACGGCATGGGTTATGGCGACTTCCGCGCCTCGGTACGCGACGAAATCATCGTGCAGCGGTTGCGGCAGAGCTTTGCGCAGAGCCGCATCAGCGTGAGCGAAGGCGAAGTGGATACCGCGCTGGCGCAGCAGGCCACCACCGGCAGCCAGTACCACCTGGCGCACATCCTGGTGGGCCTGCCGGAAGGCGCAACCGCCGATCAGATCGCCACCGGCCAGAAGAAGGTCGATGGCGTCAAGGCATTGATCGACAAGGGCGAGCTGGATTTCTCGGCAGCCGCGGTACGGTATTCCGACAGCCCCAATGCGCTGGAAGGCGGCGATCTGGGCTGGCGCAGCCTGGACGAAATCCCGAACGCATTCGCCCAGTTGATCCGCGACATGCAGCCTGGCCAGGTGGCCGGTCCATTGCGTGGTCCGAGCGGTTTCCAGCTGCTCAAGCTGGTGGAAATGCGCGACGCCAATGCCGGCGGCGAGAAGAAGCTGGTCACCGAGTACAACGCCCGCCACATTCTGGTGCGCATCGGCGACAACCAGACCGAAGCGCAGGCAAAGGCCAAGATCGACACGCTGCGTGCGCGTATCACCGGCGGCGCCGACTTCCAGGCGGTTGCGAAGGAGTCGTCCGAAGACACCAACAGCCGTGGCCAGGGTGGCGATCTGGGCTGGTTCCCGGCCGATGCGTTTGGCCCGGACTTCGGCAAGCAGGTCGAAGGCCTGGCCGATGGCGCGGTGTCCGAGCCGTTCCGCACCCAGGCGGGCTGGCACATCGTGCAGCGCGTGGGCAGCCGTCAGACCGACGTCAGTGCCGAGAGCCAGCGTGCGCAGATCCGTGAAACGATCGGCCGCCGCAAGCTGGAAGAAGAGTACAACCGCTACCTGCAGGAGCTGCGCGGCGAAGCCTACGTGAGCTTCCGCACCGGCGACCGCGCCGATGGCGATGCCACTGCGGCACCAGCCAAGCCGGCCGATCCTGCCGCACCGCCCCCGCCGCCGGCACAGCCGACGCGCTGATTCGATGCTCCCGTCGCTCGCGCTGGTGCCAGGCGAGCCGGCCGGGATCGGGCCGGAACTATGCGTCCGGCTTGCCCAGCGGCCGCGCTCGGACGCCCACCTGGTCGCCTACGCCGATCCGGACACCCTGCACAGCGCCGCAAAGGCGCTGTCCTTGTCTGTGCGGTTGCTCGATCCGGACCAGCGCGCGCGTGCGCCCGGCGACCTGCCGCTGCATCCGATCCGCCAGGCCGTGGCGACCCGCTTTGGCACGCCCGACCCCGCCAACGCGGCAGCGGTGATTGCCGGCCTGCGTGGCGCCGCCGGCGACTGCCTGTCCGGCAGGCTGCAAGGCATCGTCACCGGCCCGGTGCACAAGGCGGTGATCAATGCCGGCGGCATTCCCTATACCGGCACCACCGAGCTGCTGGCCGAACAGGCGGGCTGCCCGGTGGTGATGATGCTGGCCAATGCCATCGTGCGCGTCGCCCTGGTGACCACCCATCTGCCGCTGCGCGCAGTGGCCGATGCGATCACCGCCGACACCGTCACGCGCTGCCTGCGCATCACCGACGCTGCACTGCGACGCGACTTCGGCCTGGAGCGCCCGCGCATCGCGGTGCTTGGCCTCAACCCGCATGCCGGCGAAGACGGGCACCTGGGCCGCGAGGAACTGGACATCATCACTCCGGTGCTGGAGCAGCTACGCGGCGACGGCATGCAGCTGATCGGCCCGCTGCCGGCCGATACCGCATTCTTGCCGCAGAAGCTCACCGGTTTCGATGCGGTGGTGGCGATGTATCACGATCAAGGCCTGCCGGTGCTCAAGTACAGCGGTTTCGAGCAGGCGGTCAACATCACGCTCGGCCTGCCGTATCCGCGCGTGGCGGTCGATCACGGCACCGCGCTGGAACTGGCCGGGCGCGGTCTTGCCGACCTGTCCAGCCTGATGGCGGCCACCGACCTGTGCGCGCGTCTGGCGAAACGCGACTGAGCAACGGCGATTGCCGCGCTCAACGGTGCGCCGCGTGCACGCAGCCCGTCTGTCGCGTCTTGCAGGCGCAGAACCGGCACCGCGTGCAGGCGCTGCCACGTTAAACTGCGCGCATGAATCATTCTTTCAGCGCACCGGCCAAGAAGTCGCTTGGCCAGCACTTTCTTGCCGACCGGTATTACATCGACCGCATCGTGCAGGCGGTGGACCCGCGCGCCGGCCAGCACCTGGTCGAAATCGGCCCTGGTCAGGGCGCGATCACCTTTCCGCTGCTGCGCAAGCACGGCGCCCTGACCGTGATCGAATTCGACCGCGACCTGATCGCCCCATTGACCGAGGCGGCCGCACCGATCGGCGCGCTGAGCATCATCCATCGCGATGTGCTCAGTGTGGATTTCACTGCGCTGGCCGATGGCACGCCGATCCGCTTGGTCGGCAACCTGCCCTACAACATCTCCTCGCCGATCCTGTTCCATGCGCTGGACCATGCCGCAGCGGTGGCCGACATGCACTTCATGCTGCAAAAGGAAGTGGTCGACCGCATGGCCGCCGGCCCCGGCAGCAAGGTGTACGGGCGGTTGAGCGTGATGCTGCAGGCGTATTGCGAGGTGACCGCACTGTTCGTGGTGCCGCCGGGCGCATTCCGGCCGCCACCGAAGGTGGACTCGGCGGTGGTGAGGCTGGTGCCGCGCGATCCGGCCACGGTGCTGATCAGGGATCGGCGGCGCTTTGCCGACGTGGTGCGCGCCGGCTTCGGCCAGCGTCGCAAGACCCTGCGCAATGCCTTGTCCAACGTCTGCGTGCCCGCCCATTTCGAGGCCGCGCAGGTCCGCCCGGATGCACGCGCCGAACAACTCGAGGTCGCGGATTTCATCCGTCTGGCCAATGTCGAGCTGGCTTGAGCGCCGCTCCCACACGGTTTTCTTTAGACTTTCCGCATGCACGATGATCCACGCTACCGGGTCGAGGTCGAGGTGTCGCCCCGCTTCCTCGCCCATCAGTCGACCCCCGACGAAGGCCGCTATGCCTTCGCCTACAGCATCCGCATCCAGAACGCGGGCGCCGTGCCCGCGCGCCTGGTCGCGCGTCACTGGCAGATCACCGACGCCAACGGACGCACCGAGCGGGTGGATGGCGAAGGCGTGGTCGGCGAGCAACCCTGGCTGCGTCCCGGCGAGGCGTTCAGTTATACCTCCGGCGTGCTGCTGGAGACCGAGCAGGGGCAGATGCAAGGCCACTACGACATGGTGGCCGACGATGGCACCGAATTCACCGCCCCGATCGCCTCCTTCGTGCTGAGCGTACCCAGGACGCTGCACTGATGGATGCTGGACTGATGGAGCGCACGCGATGAGCGTCTGGGCAATTGGCGATCTGCAGGGGTGTTACGACATCACCCAGCGCTTGCTGGAAAAAATCAACTTCGATCCTGCGCAGGACACCTTGTGGTTCTGCGGGGACCTGGTCAACCGCGGCGGTCAATCGCTGGAAACGCTGCGCCTGGTGCATTCGCTGCGCGCACATAGCGTGGTGGTGCTGGGCAACCATGATCTGTCGCTGCTGGCGATCGGCGCGCGCTCGGAAGAAGAGCAGCGCAAGGTCAATCCGGATCTGCTGCGCATCGTGCTGGCCGAAGACCGCGACCTGCTGCTCGACTGGCTGCGGATGCAGAAGCTGGCACACGTGGACCGCGACCTGGGCTGGATGATGATCCATGCCGGGCTCGCGCCGAAGTGGACCACGCAGATGGCCGAGAAACATGCACGCGAGGTCGAGCAGCAACTGCAGGGCGGCGGCTACCGCAAACTGCTGCGCAACATGTACGGCGACCAGCCGGGCTGGTCGCCGGGCCTGAGCGGGTACGACCGCAGCCGCGCGATCATCAACCTGTTCACGCGCATGCGCTATTGCACCCCACGTGGGCGCATCGCCACCGATGACAAGGGCACGCCGGGGACGCAGGCACAGGGCCTGTACCCGTGGTTCGAAGTGCCGGGCCGGGTCGAGCGCGACCTGAAGATCGTCTGCGGGCATTGGTCCGCGCTCGGGCTGACCATCACCCAGGGCGTGCATGCCATCGATACCGGCGCCGTGTGGGGCGGCAAGCTCACTGCGCTGCAGCTGGATACCGACGAATTGCGCGTGGTGCAGGTACCGGGAATCCCGATCACGCAGCCGGCGCAGGCCGCGCAGCGCAACCGGCCACCGCGCCGGCGGCAACGCCAGCGCGGTGGCGGCGGGGACCATGCGAACGCGAGCGCCGGTTCCACCACTGCTCCCGATACCGCCCCGCCCGCTCCTGCTGCTGACTGAGCTGAGAGACGGGTCTGGTCAGATGAATCGAACCAAGCGCTGAGCCACCCGCGCTTCAGTCGAAGCACACGCCTCAGCGTCGCCGATAGTCCACGTAATCGAATGCGAAGGCATGACGGGCATCGGCCGCATGCGGTTCGCGCTGCACGGCTTCCCACACGGCCGGGTCGATCGGCGGAAAGTAGGTGTCGGCCTGCTCCACGCTGGTGTCCACGTCGGTCACCGCCAGCAGGTCGGCACGTTCCATGGTCAGGCGATACACCTCGCCGCCACCAATGACGCACAACTCCTGTGCGCCGGCCGCCTCGGCCTGCGCAATCGCGGCATCGACCGACGTCACTGCCTGCATGTCCGCAAACGGCACCTGCCCCGAACGTGTCAGCACCAGGTTCAAACGCCCCGGTAGGGCACGTCCCAACGACTGCGCAGTCTTGCGCCCCATCAGGATCGGCTTGCCCAAGGTCAGCGCCTTGAAACGCTTCAGGTCGTCAGGCAATTTCCACGGCAGCTCGTTATCGCGGCCAATGGCGTTGTTGCGGTCGAAGGCGACGATCAAGGTCAGTTTCATCGGTCCGGATACAGTGCGTTGTAGATTTTCATCGCGGCGTGCCGGCCCATCATTCCGAGGCAGAAAGCGGCGAGGTACAACACTGCAATGATCGCCAGCACCGCTGAAGACTGACTGCCTAATACGTTCGTCAGCTGCAGGGGCTCGCCCTTGTACAAGGCAATACCAAAAAAGCCGATCGGTGCGATGAGCAGGATGCTCGTGAGATTCACCAACAAGCTGGCCTGCATTGCCATCAGCGAATCAGCCAGTTTTTCCCGTGCCTTGATCGAATGCTTGGTCATGACAGTCCTGTTGTCCCAGGTAATACCAACGAACCATGCCGCAACTCGCTCGTCACACCGCCACCGGTGCCTTGATCGCCGGATGCGGGTCGTAGCCCTCGATGGCGATGTCGTCGAAGCGGAATGCGAACAGATCGGTCACGGCGGGATTCAGGCGCAAGGTCGGCAGCGCGCGCGGGGTGCGTGTCAGTTGCTCGCGTGCCTGCTCGAAGTGGTTCGAATACAGGTGCGCATCACCGAGGGTATGCACGAAATCGCCCACGCCCAGGCCGGTCGCCTGCGCCACCATATGCGTCAGCAAGGCATAGCTGGCGATATTGAACGGCACGCCCAGAAAGATGTCGCCGCTGCGCTGATAGAGCTGGCAGCTGAGTTTGCCGTCGACCACGTAGAACTGGAACAGGCTGTGGCATGGCATCAATGCCATCTGCGGCAGTTCGCCGACATTCCAGGCGCTGATCACCAGCCGGCGCGAATCCGGGTTGCGCTTGATCTCGTCCACCAGCCATTGCATCTGGTCGATCTCGACCCCGTCCGGGCCGGTCCAGCGCCGCCACTGCTTGCCGTAGACCGGGCCGAGATTGCCATCGGCGTCGGCCCACTCGTCCCAGATGCGGACCTGGTTGTCCTTGAGATACCCGATATTGGTATCGCCCTGCAGGAACCACAGCAGCTCGTGGATGATCGAGCGCAGATGCAACTTCTTGGTGGTGACCAGCGGAAAGCCGTCGTTGAGGTCGAAGCGCATCTGCCAGCCGAACACGCTGCGCGTGCCGGTGCCGGTGCGATCGGACTTCTCGGCGCCGTGTTCCAGCACATGCTGCAGCAGGTCCAGATAGGGCTTCACTTGGCCGCCTCCACGCCCGCAGGCTGCACCCGCACCGGCTGCAACACCGGCGCGCGGCGCGACATCGCCAGCAGCACCAGGCCCACCGCAATCAACGGCAGGCTCAGGATCTGCCCCATCGTCAGCCAGTTGAAGGCCAGGTAGCCGATCGGTGCATCCGGTACCCGCACGAATTCCACGATGAAGCGGAACACGCCGTACAGCAGCGCGAACAACCCGGACACCGCATAGCGGGCGCGCGGCTGCATCGAGAACGCCCACAGCACCACGAACATCACCACCCCTTCCAGCGCCGCTTCATAGAGCTGCGACGGGTGCCGCGCGAACTGGGTCAACGCACCGGCAGCGTATTGCGCCTGGATTTGCGCTGGTGCGACATTGGCCAGCTCCGGCGCATGCGGAAAGATCACGCCCCAACCGGCCTGGGTGAACTTGCCCCACAACTCGCCGCCGACGAAATTGCCCAGCCTCCCGAAGCCCAGCCCCAACGGGACCAGCGGCGCCACGAAATCCATCACGTCGAAGAAGTGCAGCCGATGCTTGCGCGTCCACAATCCGCAGGCGATCAGCACGCCCAGCAGGCCGCCGTGGAAGCTCATGCCGCCTTGCCATACCTTGAACAGGATCAATGGGTTGGCCAGCAAGCTGTCGAACGCATAGAACAGCATGTAGCCGATGCGCCCGCCCAGCACCACGCCGAGCATGCCGTAGAACAACAGGTCGGAAAATCCGTCCATGTCCACACCCGGCAGGCGGCCGCGCAGGATGCGCGAGCGTCCCAGTGCCCAGGCAGAGAAGAATGCGGCCAGGTACATCAACCCGTACCAGTGCACCTGCACCGGTCCAAGCGAGAAGGCGATGGGGTCGATGGCGTGCAGATAGATCATGCGGACCGCGGATCACAAAAAAGCGAGGCGTCTATTCTGACACCTCGCGCGCGCTCAGCCTAAGAGCTGGGGACGATCGGGCAGCTCGTCTTCATGCTGGGAGCCGGGGACGGCGGGGAAATGCTCGGTCAACAGCGCGGTCACCGCCTCGATCCCGGCCAGCACCGCCGCCTCGTACTCGCCATCGCGCAGGAACTGCTGCATGCGCCGGCACACCTCGGCCCAGTGCGCCTCCGGCACCCGGCTGCGCAGGCCGCGGTCGGCAACCACTTCGATGGCGTGGTCGGCCAGCAGCAGATACAGCAGTACCCCGTTATTGGCCTCGGTGTCCCAGGTGCGCAATTGCGCGAAGACCTGTTCGGCGCGCTGGCGCGCGGTCTGCCCACGCCATAGCGCCTCCAGCGGCAGGTCGGCATCCACCGCCACCATGATCTGCCCGGTGTGGGTGCGCTCGCTGGCGGCCACTGCCGCGGCGATCGCATCCATGCAGCTGGCCGGGAAACTGCGCTGCGCCGAGGGCGCGAAAACGTGTCTGAGCCACCGCATCACCAGCTCCCCGAGGCGCCACCGCCTCCCGATGATCCACCCCCACCACCCCAGCCGCCGCCACCGAAACCGCCGCGACCACCGCCTCCAAAGCCGCCGAATCCACCACCGCCCCAGCCACCGCCGCCGACAAAGCGCCCCGGTGAACCGGACGCCAGGCCCGCCAGCAGCCCGATCACCGCAGCGCCGGCGCTGGCAAACAGCAGCGAGGTAAACAGCAAGGCAGCGCCGCCGGCCGCGACGCCGGTCAGCAACGCGCGCAGCGGCCGCGGCAGGGCGCCGAGGATGCCACGCGCCACCATCGCGACCACAAAGCCGATGAACAAGGCCATGATCCAGCCACCGCCTCCGCCCGAACCATTGCCCGTGCCGGCAGCGGCGTGCCCGCTGACCGGCGCCGGCAAGGGCTCGCCCTCGATCAGGCCGGCCAGCGTCGCAGTCGCAGCGCCGATGCCGCCAGCGTAGTCGCCCTCACGGAAGCGCGGTGCCAGGTACTCCTGAATGATGCGATTGGCGGCAATGTCGGGGATCGCGCCCTCTAGGCCGTAACCGGGCTGGATGCGCACCCGGCGATCGTCCTTGGCCACCAGCAGCAGCACGCCGTCGTCCACGCCCTTGCGACCGATCTTCCACTGGTCGAACACGCGCTGGGTGTACTGCTCGATCGCCTCCGGCTGGGTGGTGGGTACGATCAGGATCTGCAACTGCGCGCCCTTGCGCTGCTGCAGGGCCAGCGCTTGCTGCTCGAGTTGCCGGGTCTGCGTGGCGTCCAATGTGCCGGTGGTATCGACCACCGGCGAGCGCAGTGGCGGAATGGCTGCAAGGTCCTGCGCCAGCAGCGAGGCCGGCAGCAGCAACAGCGCCAACATCCAGAACACCCAGCTGTGCGTTTGCCGCATTGCCTGACTCCTGCCTGGTAAGCGCTGTTACTGCGCAGGCTGCGGTTGCTGCGCAGGCTGTTGCTGCGGCGCCTGCTGGTTGCCGAAATCCACCTGCGGTGCGCGTGAGATCTGCGCCTCGTTTTCCACGCTGAAGTTGGGTTTGGGCTGGTAGCCGAAGATCTTGGCGGTGATCACCTGCGGAAACGAACGGATGTAGGTGTTGTAGTCCTGCACCGTCTGGATGTAGCGACCGCGCGCCACGGTGATGCGGTTTTCGGTGCCTTCCAGTTGCACCTGCAGATCGCGGAACGACTGGTCGGATTTGAGCTGCGGATAGTTTTCGCTGACCACCATCAGGCGCGACAGCGCGCTGCCGAGCTCGCCCTGCGCCTGCTGGAACCGTTTCAGCGAGGCTTCGTCATCGGCATTGACCTGGATCTGCCCGACCCGCGAGCGCGCGTTGGTCACTTCGGTCAGCACCTGACGCTCCTGCTGGGCATAGCCCTGCACGGTGCGCACCAGGTTGGGAATCAGGTCGGCACGACGCTGATACTGGTTCAGCACCTCCGACCAACCTGCCTTGACGCCTTCTTCCTTCTGCTGGATCGCGTTGTAGCCGCAACCGGACAGCGAGACGGTCAGCATCAGCAACACCAGGGCGCGAATCAGGACGGGCATGCAGGCGATTCCGTTGAAAGAGAGCCGCAGCATGCCACGCGGCGAGTCAACCCGGCATGCACATGCGCCCGCCAGGCAGCTGATCCCGGCCAGATGCGAGAAAGCCTGCAACCGCGGCAGTCACCGCTGGCTCCGTGGCGGCCGCCACGACCGCCGGCGCGCTCTGGTGCGTCGCTCGCACGAACGTCTCCACCTCCGCCTATCCAATCGCCTGCAGAAGCTGATCGGCGGCTGTGGCCTGCGCAGACGCACGGGCCGTCAGAACCACCGCGGCAGCAGTATCAGTCCCCAGCAGAGCAGCACATTGATCAACAGCAGGAACACCGCCGCCGAACCCATGTCCTTGGCGCGGCCGGCCAGCACATGGTGCTCGGGGCCGTAGCGCTCGATCACCGCCTCGATCGCCGAATTCAGCAATTCGGCCGCCAGCACGATCAGCAATGGCGCCACCAGCGCGATACGTTCCAGGCCGGACTGGCCGAGCCACAGCCCAAGCGGCGACATCACTGCCGCCAGACACACCTCCAGCCGAAACGAGGATTCATGCAGCCATGCCGCGCGCAATCCCTGCCATGACCAGATCGCCGCCTTGAGCATGCGGCGCGGACCGCGCGGCACGTGTCCCAGTTGATCGGCCATGCGGTCAGTGCTTCCGGCCGCAAGGGCATGTCTGGGGACGGCTAAAACGCATGGCGGGGTCACTGCTGAGGAAAGTGCGAATCTTGCACCGTCGTGCAGCGCGCCGCCAGGGCGCTGCCACGCGGTCGAACAGCTGACGTTGGGCCTGCCGGGCCGTCAGGTGCTGCCGCATGGCGCAATCTTCGCCACAGCGTCGGTGCAGGCACGGCGAGGCGATCTGCACGCACGGCGATCGCGGGTGCTGGAAACAATGGGTTTGCCCTGCGCTTCCAGCCTGTCGCACCATGATGGCCCGTTTTACTGTTGCAGGTTCCTTCGCATGACCAAACATCCCTTGCGCACGCTGCTGTGCGCCCTTGTGCTGTTGTCCGGCCAGCTACACGCCGCCACCCCGCACACCACGCCGCAGATACCGGCGCAGGTGTCTAATGCCGCCTGGGAAGCGGATATGCAGCGCTTCGCCGACAGCGACGCGCAGCAACCGCCCCCCAGGCACGGCATCGTCTTCGTCGGCAGCTCGTCGATCCGTTTCTGGGACACGCTGGCACAGGATTTCCCCGGCATGCCGGTGATCAATCGCGGCTTCGGCGGGTCGGAAGTGCGCGACAGCACCTGGTACGCCGACCGCATCGTGATCCCGTATGCGCCGCGCCAGGTGGTGCTGTATGCCGGCGACAACGATCTCAACAGCGGCCGCACGCCGCAGCAGGTCCGCGACGACGTGCTGGCATTCGTGACGCGCATCCGCCGCGATCTGCCCAGCGCGCGCATCAGCTACCTGTCGATCAAACCCAGCCCCTCGCGCGCCCATCTGCTGCCGGCGATCGTGACCGCCAATCGCCTGATCAAGGACGCACTCGCGCCGCTGCCGCAGGTGGACTACGTGGACGTCTACACGCCGATGCTCGATGCCACCGGCAAGCCACGTGCCGCGTTGTTTCGCGACGACATGCTGCACATGACCGCCGATGGCTATGCCATCTGGCGCAAGGCCGTGGCACCGGTGTTGGAGCAGAAGTAACGCTTGGCGGGTCGATCTGGCGTCGCACTCGCCAGATCAACCCATTGCGTCACCGATCCCGCAGAGGCACCTGGCGTCTGCGGGATATCGGCACGGCACGCAGCCTCGTTGCCATGTGGTGGAAAACAGCAGCATCGGCAGCCGCAAACGGCGCCCTGGGCGCATGCGACCCATCTCCCTGGTCAGTGGCAGATTGCAGGCAGCCACATGCCGCTACGGCCACTACTCCCTCAGGCCACCACCACCGCAACCGAGGTGCCCACACCGGACTCGCTATGCAGTTCGATCCGCCAGCCGAAGCGATCGCACAACCGGCGCACGATCGACAGGCCCAGGCCGGTGCCCTGCGGGCGGGTGGGATCGGCGCGGAAGAACGGCTCGAACGCGCGCGCACGCGCCTCTTCGCTCATGCCGATCCCGGTATCGCGCACGATGATGCGGTCCTGGGTGACTTCCACCTCGATGCTGCCGGTATCGGTATAGGCGCAGGCATTGCGCAGCAGGTTGCTGAGCACCACGCGCATCACCCGCGGCGGGGCGAACATCTGCAGGCTGCGGTCACCGACCATCGTCAGGGACACCGGCTTGTCGCCCAGCAACTGGCGGGCGCTATCGACTTCCTCGCTGGCCAGTTCGGCGGCATCGAAGGTCTCGCTTTGCGGGTCGATCTCGGCTTCGCGCGCCAGGATCAGGAAGGCGTCGATCACCGCTTCCATGTCACGGCCGGCGCGCTGAATCCGGCGCAGGCTGCGCTGGGTGCGTTGCGACAATTCGTCGTCGGCCAGCGCCATGTCGCTGGCCACCCGGATCACCGTCAACGGTGTGCGCAGTTCGTGGCTGGCATCGCGGGTGAAGTTGCGCTCGCGCGCGACATGGTCGCTGACCTTCTGCCCGAGCGTATGCAGGGCAGCGGCCAGCTGCCGCGTTTCACCTTGCAGGTCGGCGGGCAACCGCTCCGGTGCCAGTTCGTCGACATCCGGGTTGCGCGGGTCCCACTGCGAGACGCGCCGTGCCAGCCAGCTGATCGGCGACACCAGGCGTTTGGAGATCCGGTAGGTCACCCAGAACACGCCATAGATCGCCAGCAGCACCAGCATCGCCGGCACGATTCCGAACCAGAGCGTCAGATGGGCCGCACGCGAGCGTGGGAACACCAGGTACAGACGCCCTTCCGGACGTTGATCGACGTACACCAGGGCATCGGCGGCAGCCACTTCGCTGAAGCCTGGCGACAACCGCTGCAACTCCGCCGGCGCCGTGTCGCGGCCCTGGCCGGCAGGCAAGAAATAGCCCTGGATATTGCGTGTATTCGGCGGCGGATTGTTCGGTGCGTCCTTGTGCACGCGCCAGAAATGCACCGCCTCGTCGGCCAGCACGGTCCGCACCAGGCTGTACTTGATGACGAAGGACAGCAGATAGCCACCCAGCACGATCGCCAGGCTCGCCAGAGCGACCTGCAGGAGGAAGGCCAGACGTATTTTTCGTGGAAGCCCGTGCGGCATTGCTGCATCCAGGGGAGAGCGCCGGATTATAGGCAACGCTTCCTAAGCCCGTCGTGCAGCCAGACGGCAGCGCGCGGAAACGAGCGGCGCGTGGGCGCCTACAGGTGGCCGGCCGCCAGCATGGCGGCCGGCCGGCGACATCAGGCCATCGGCTGGGCGATGTCGGCAATGCGATAGCCGGCGCTCTGCACGGTGTGCAGCAGCGGGCGATCAAACGGCTTGTCGATGATCTTGCGCAGGTTGTACAGATGGCTGCGCAGGGTGTCCGAATCCGGCAAGCCGTTGCCCCAGATCTCGCGCTCGATTTCCTGGCGGGTCACCACCCGCGGCGACTCGCGCATCAGGATGGTGAGCAGCCGCAGACCGATCGGCGAGAGCTGCAGCTCGGTACCGGCGCGGGTGGCGCGCATGCTGACCGGATCGAGCACCAGGTCGGCGACCTTGAGCACTTCCGACCCGACCTGGCGGCGCTCGCGACGGATCAGGGCACGCAGGCGCGCTTCCAGTTCCTGGATCGCGAACGGCTTGGTCAGGTAGTCGTCGGCGCCGAAACCCAGGCCGGTGAGCTTGTCGTCCAGCGTGTCGCGGGCGGTCAGCATCAGCACCGGGGTGGACTTGCGTGCGTCGTTACGCAGGCGGCGGCACACTTCGATGCCGTCCAGACGTGGCAGCATGAGATCCAGCACGACCACGTCGTAGCTGTTCTCGGCGGCCAGACGGTAGCCGTCGAGTCCGTCCTGCGCATAGTCGACCTCGAAGCCACGGCCTTCCAGGTACTCGCCGATCATTTCAGAGATATTGCGGTTGTCTTCAACGACCAGCACGAGGCCGGACGTTTCCTTGGTCTGACGCATGGACTTTCCTCGGTCTTCAGCTTTGTGAAACATGCCGGATCGGCAGTGGAAAGGGCGTGAAGACCATCTAACGTTTTGTGACGGCGGGCGTTGCCCGCCGGCCGTCAACGGCCGAGCAGGGGGCGCAGCGCGGGCCACACCGTTTCCAGCACCCTGGGCTGGGCCGTGGCAGTGGGATGCAGGCCGTCCGCCTGCATCAGGCCTGGCTGCAGCGCGACCTTTTCCAGGAAGAACGGCACCAATGCGGTCTTGTACTGGCTGGACAGGTCGGCATAGGTCGCCTTCAGGCGTTCGCGATAGGCGGGGCCATAGTTGGGCGGCACATCGATGCCGAGCAGCAGCACCTTCGCGCCGGCCTGCTGGCTGAGCTGGATCATCTTTTCCAGGTTGCCCTTCAGCTGGGCCGGGGTCAGGCCGCGCAGCGCATCGTTGCCGCCGAGTTCGATCACCACCACGCCGGGGTGGTGCTTCTGCAGCAGGCCGGGCAGCCGCGTCAATGCACCGGAGGTGGTCTCACCGCTGATGCTGGCATTGACGACCGCCGGTGGCGTCGCCATGTCACGCTTGAGGCGTTGGTCCAGCAAGGTGACCCAGCCAGACTGCACCGGGATGTTGTGCGCAGCGCTCAGGCTGTCGCCGACGACCAGGATCGGGGCGGTCGCCACCGGACTTTTGGCAGAGGCAATTCCCGGCGCGAGCAGGGACAGTGTCAGCAGCCACAGGACCAGCACGCCATATCGCAGTGTTCTTTCACGCATTCGGAGATTCCTCATCGACAGTCTGGCCCCCCACTCCAGTACCCGCATTGCCATCGACGTCCGCGACGTCGGCAAGTCCGTCAGTGGACCGGAGGGAACACTCCACATCCTCGACAAGGTCAGCTTGACGGTCAGTGAAGGCGACAGTATCGCCATCGTCGGCGCATCCGGCTCGGGCAAGACCACCCTGCTCGGCCTGCTGGCCGGGCTGGACCTGCCCAGCCGCGGCAGCATTGCGCTGTCCGGCCAGGAGTTGGGCCAGCTGGACGAAGAGGCCCGTGCCGCCTTGCGCGCGCGCGAGGTGGGCTTCGTGTTCCAGAGCTTCCATCTGCTGCCGGCGCTGACCGCCGAAGAAAACATCGCGCTGCCGCTGGAACTGGCCGGGCGCGAGGACCCGGCGCGGGTACGCGAGGTACTGGAGGCGGTCGGCCTGAGCGCGCGTGCGCGCCACTACCCGCGCCAGCTGTCAGGTGGCGAGCAGCAACGCGTGGCGCTGGCACGCGCATTCGTGGCCAGACCGCGCATCCTGTTTGCCGACGAGCCCACCGGCAGCCTGGACCAGACCACCGGCGCGCAGATCAGCGACCTGTTGTTCGCGCTCAATGCCACCAGCGACACCACCCTGGTGCTGGTGACCCACGACATGACGCTGGCGCAGCGTTGCAAGCATATCTACCGCATCGACAGCGGCCGCCTGCACGCCCAGACCGGTCCGGCCGCATGAACGTGCTGCGTCAAGCCGCACGCGCGGTGCGCCGCGAGTTCCTGGCCGGCGACCTGCTGACCGTATTCGCCGCGCTGGTGCTGGGCGTGGCGGTGATGACGGCGGTTGGCACGCTGGTCGATCGGGTGACCCTGGCGCTGACCTCCAGCGCGGCCGAGGTGCTCGGTGGCGATCTGGGCGTGACCGGCCGCCAGGAAATCCCGGCCGACTTCGCCGCCGAAGCGCAACGCCGCGGCCTGCAGAGCACGCGCATGGTCAGCTTCCCCAGCGTGCTGTTTTACGGCGAGGCCAGCCAGATGGCCAATATCCGCGGTGTCGGTGCCGGCTACCCGTTGCGCGGGCAGTTGCTGGTGTCCAGGGACAGCGCCGGCATGCAGGGCACGCCTGCGGGCGCACCGCCGCCGGGCCAAGCCTATGCCGATCCCCGCCTGCTGGAGGCCCTGGGCCTGCGCGTGGGCGAACAGCTGGAATTCGGCGCCGGCCACCTCACCATCACCGGCGTGCTGCGGGCCGAACCGGATGCGTCCGGCGAGCTGATGCAGCTGTCGCCACCGCTGCTGGTCAATCGCGCCGATATCGATGGTGCCGGATTGCTTGGCCCCGGCAGCCGCGCTTCGTACCGGCTGATGTTCTCCGGTGCGCCCGATGCCATCGCCGAACTGCGCGCCTGGCTGAAACCGCGCGCCAGCGAATTCCGCCTGGTCGGCATCGAGGACACCCAGCGCGGCATGCGCGCGGCGTTCGATCGTGCGGGGCGCTTTTTGGCCTTGTCGGCCTTGCTGGCGGTGCTGTTGTCCGGTGTGGCGACCGCGTTGGCAGCGAACCGCTTTGCGATGCGCCGGATCGACACGGTGGCGGTGCTGCGCTGCCTGGGCGCACGCCAGCGCGACATCCTGGCGATGCTGTCGCTGCAATTGCTGCTGACCGCGATTCCGGCCTGCCTGGTCGGGATCGGGCTGGGCATGCTGGCGCAGGAAGGCCTGGTGCAGGCGCTGGGCAGCCTGATCCCGGACCGGCTGCCGTTGCCGCAGGCCACCCCGGCCCTGGCCGGTGCAGGCATCGGCCTGGTGCTGTTGCTGGGCTTCGGCCTGCCGCCGCTGCTGCGGCTGCGCAACGTGCCGCCGATGCGTGTGCTCAACCGCAGCTTTGCCGCGGTGCCGCCGAGTTCCCTGCTGGTCTACGCCGCGGCATTGGCGGCCACGCTGGCGCTGACCGTGTATGCGACCGGCAACCTGGTGCTGGCCGGCTGGGTGCTGGGCGGGCTGGCCGCCCTGGCGTTGGTGGCGATGGCACTGGGGCTTGGCCTGCTGGCCTTGCTGCGGCCGATCCAGCACCGCCTGCGCGGCGCGTGGAAGCTGGGGCTGGCTTCGCTGACGCGGCGACGCGGTCTGAGCGTGGTGCAGCTGGTCGGGCTGTCGCTGTCGTTGTGCGCGCTGCTGCTGCTGGCGGTGGTCGGCCCCGGCCTGCTCGGGCAATGGCGCGACCGCCTGCCGGCGGAGACGCCCAACTATTTCCTGATGAACATCCAGCCCGAGCAGACCGGGCCGGTGCTGCAGACGCTGCGCGGCCTGGGCGTGGACGATGCGGCCGTGGAGCCGTTTTCGACCGGGCGGCTGGTGGCGATCAACGACAAGCCACCGCTGCGCGGCGACCGCGATCCGGCCGACGATGGCGACGGCGACAACCGCCCGGTTAACTTCTCCTGGCGGCACGCATTCCCGCCGGCAAACACCTTGCTGGAAGGCAGATTCTGGGCGGCCGACAGCACTGCGCCGGAGGCCTCGGTGGAAGAAGGCTGGGCGCAGCGGTATCAGCTCAAACTCGGCGATCGCATCACCTTGCTGCTGGGCGAGCAGCAGCGCAGTTTCACCGTCACCAGCATCCGCAAGGCCGACTGGGATTCATTCCGGGTCAATTTCTTCCTGCTGCTCAACCAGGGCGCGGTCGGCGATGCGCCGTACAACCTGATTTCCAGCTTCCATCTGCCGCCCGGCAATGCGCCCAAGCTGGCGTCGTTGAGCCGCGATTACCCCAACATTTCGGTGCTGGATATCGATGCCATCCTCGGCCGCGTGCGCGAGGTGATCGACCAGGTGGCGCAGGCGGTGCAACTGGTGATGGGCTTCAGCCTGCTGGCCGGTGTGTTGGTGCTGCTGGCAGCCCTGCAGGCCACCGCCGGCGAGCGTCGCTATGACAGTGCGGTGCTGCGCACGCTGGGCGCGCGGCGCGGCCAGTTGCGTGGTGCGGTGCTGGTGGAGTTCGGCGCGCTTGGCCTGCTGGCAGCGACACTGGCGGTGACCGCCGCGGCGGTGATCGGGGCAGTGGTCGGACAGAAGGCATTCGAGATTGCATTGACGCCGGATTGGCCGCGCCTGCTGCTCGGCGGTGCGTTTGGCCTGGCGTTGAGCCTGCTGGCCGGCTGGTCGGGCACGCGCCGCATCCTGTCCACGCCGCCGGCGCTGGCACTGCGGACCGACTGAGGCCGGGTTGGCTGGACACGTGAGCAGGGCGGCGCGCAGGCGTCGCCCTTTTGCGTTCCGTCGCACCGGTGCATATACCGGCAGCGCATAAGCACCTTGCCAATCGTACGTTCGCAGCGGCGAGCGGACTGCCTACAGTGGTGTGTCCGGCCGCCGGCCCAGGCGGCCCTTCGTTGCCGTCGAGGTGCCACCGTCATGGCCAGCGTCCCTTCTGCTGCACGTGCGCAGCCGCCGCGCGATGCGGTTTCCGCCGAACACGCTTCCAGTGTCCGGATCGTGCCGTTCGATGCCCCGCTGGGCGCCGAAGTGATCGGCCTGGATCTGTCGCAGCCGCTGGATGCGGAGACCTTCGCGCGCATCCACCAGGCGCACCTGGACTACCACGTGCTGGTGTTTCGCGAGCAACGCATCACGCCGGCGCAGCAGGTCGCCTTCAGCCGTCGCTTCGGCCCGCTGCAGATCCATGTGTTGCGCAATTTCCAGTTGCGCGGGCATCCGGAGGTACTGGTGGTCTCCAACATCAAGGAAAACGGCGAGCCGATCGGCCTGGGCGACGCCGGCCACTACTGGCACTCGGATCTGTCCTACAAGGACACCCCCAGCCTGGGATCGCTGCTGCACGCGCAGGAACTGCCCAGCGAAGGCGGCGACACCTTGTTCGCCAACCAGCACCTGGCCTGGCAGACCCTGCCCGACGCGCTCAAGCAGACGGTGCAGGACCTGCGTGCCGAGCACAGCTACCTGGCCAAGTACGAGGAACTGCGTGCGCGCAATCCGTGGCGCCCGGCGCTGACGCCGGAACAGATCGCCGAAGTGAAACCGGTGCAGCATCCGGTCGTGCGCACGCACCCGGAAACCGGCCGGAAAGCGCTGTTTGTCAGCGAGCATTTCACCACCCGCATCGTCGGCCTGCCCGACGACGAGAGTGCCGCGCTGCTGCAGGCCCTGTTCGACCACAGCACCCGCGATGCCTTGGTGTACCGGCATCGCTGGCAGCCGCACGACATGGTGTTCTGGGACAACCGCTCGGTCATGCATCTGGCCGCCGGCACGCCCGATCACCTGCGGCGGCGCCTCAACCGCACCACCATCGAAGGCGATGCGCCGTTCTAGCAAGGTGCCGCCTCCCGCACGGTTTACAGCGCGTGATGCGCTGTGAAACGCGCCATCCCCTCCCCCTCCCGACTGGAGCGCCGCATGCGTTTGACCGTCACCTCTCACGCGCGTCCGCAGCGCCGACGCGTTTCCCGGCGTATTGCGCTGCTGCTCCTGGCCGCACTGCCGTTACTGCACACCGCACAGGCACAGGCCGAAGGAAAGCTGCGCATCGCCAAGCAGTTCGGCATCGTCTACCTGCTGCTGGACGTGGCGCAGGATCAGAAGCTGATCGAACAGCAGGGCAAGGCGGCCGGCGTGGACATCGACGTGCAGTTCCTGCAGCTGTCCGGTGGCGCGGCCGTCAACGACGCCCTGCTGACCGGTTCGATCGATATCGCCGGTGCCGGCGTCGGGCCGTTGTTCACCATCTGGGACCGCACCCATGGCCGCCAGAACGTGCGCGGCGTGGCATCGCTGGGCAACTTTCCGTACTACCTGATCAGCAACAATCCGCGCATCAGGTCCATCGGCGATTTCACCCCGCAGGACCGCATTGCGGTGCCGGCCACCGGCGTGTCGGTGCAGTCGCGCTTCCTGCAGCATGCCTCGCAACAGCGCTGGGGCGACAAGGGCACCCACCAGCTGGACCCGCTGCAGGTCGCCTTGCCGCATCCGGACGCGGCCGCAGCGATCATCCGCGGCCGCACCGAGATCACCGCCCACTTCGCCAGCCCGCCATTCCAGGAGCAGGAGCTGGCGCGCAATCCGGCCGCGCACATCGTGACCAGCTCCTACGAGATCGAAGGCGGCCCCTCGTCGGCCACCGTGCTGTATGCCACCGAGAAATTCCGCCGCGGCAATCCCAAGACCTACCGTGCCTTCGTCGCGGCGCTGGATCAGGCTGCGCGCTTTGTCACCGCCCATCCGGAGCAGGCGGCGGATATCTTCCTGCGTCGCAATGGCTCGAGCATCGATCGCGCGCTGGTGCTGCAGATCCTCAAGGACCCGAAGGTACAGTTCACCGTGGTGCCGCAGAACACGCTGGGACTGGGCAAGTTCATGCAGCACAGCGGCGCGATCAAGCAGGTCCCCAGCAAGCTGGGCGACTATTTCTTCGACGATCCGCTGATCGCGGGCGGGAGCTGAGCGATGGCCACGCCCACACCATTGCTGCAGGTCGACCACGTCAGCCTGGAATACGCCTCCGCGCAGCGCGTGGTGCGTGCCACCCACCGCGTGCGTTTCGACGTACATGAGGCCGATCGCTTCGTGCTGCTGGGGCCGTCGGGTTGCGGCAAATCCACCTTGCTCAAGGCGGTGGCCGGCTTCGTCACCCCGCGCGAGGGGCAGATCCGCCTGGATGGCAACGCGGTCACCGGACCCGGACCGGACCGGGTGGTGGTGTTCCAGGAATTCGACCAGCTGGCGCCCTGGAAGACCGTGCGCGAGAACGTGGTGTTCGGCCTGCGTGCCGCCCGCAAGCTGTCGCGTGCCGAAGCGCGCGAACGTGCCGACGACAGCCTGGCGCAGGTCGGGCTGAGCGCGTTTGCGCAGGCGTATCCGCACACCTTGTCCGGCGGCATGAAGCAACGCGTGGCGATTGCGCGCGCGTTGGCGATGCGGCCGCGCGTGTTGTTGATGGACGAGCCATTCGCCGCGCTCGATGCGTTGACGCGTTCGCGCATGCAGGAGCAGGTGCTGGAGCTGTGGGAGCAATCGCGCTTCACCCTGTTGTTCGTCACCCATTCGATCGAGGAGGCGTTGGTGGTTGGTAACCGCGTGCTGTTGTTGTCGCCACATCCGGGCCAGGTACGTGCCGAGCTCAACGCGCATGCGTTCGGCCCGCACAGCGCCGGCAGCGTGGCGTTCCAGCAGACCGCGCAGCGGATCCATCGGCTACTGTTCGACCTGCCCGACGACACCCTGGACGATGCCAAGGTGGCGCCATTGCGTCGCCCTGCCGAGCGCCAGCGCGAGGTGCTGCCATGAGCGGCGGCAACGCCACCGCGCTGCCGCCATTGCCACCGGTGCGGGCCGAGTACGAAGTGGCCCTGCAGCCGCTGGATCCCGCATTGGTTGCAGCCGCTGCGCCGACGCGCTGGCAGGCACCACCGTGGCTGCGCAAGGCGCTGGTGCTGGTGGTGCTGATCGCGGTGTGGGAGATCGCCGCACGCGTGGTTGGCGACGATCTGATGCTGCCCAGCGCGCTGCAGACCACACGCGCGTTCTACGACGGGCTGCTGTCGGGCGAGTTGTTGCGCCGCGTAGGCGCCTCGCTGCGCGTGCTGGCGCAGGGCTACGCGCTGGGCGTGGTGCTGGCCTTCGTGCTGACCGCGCTGGCCGCCTCCACGCGCTGGGGCCGCGACGTGCTCGGCACGCTGACAGCCATGTTCAATCCGCTGCCGGCCATCGCGCTGCTGCCGCTGGCCCTGCTGTGGTTCGGCCTGGGCACCGGCAGCCTGGTGTTCGTGCTGGTGCATTCGGTGCTGTGGCCGCTGGCGCTCACCACCTACGCCGGCTTCCAGGCGGTGCCGGAAACCCTGCGCATGGCCGGGCGCAATTACGGGCTGCGCGGGCCGCGCTACGTGGCGCAACTGCTGATTCCCGCCGCGCTGCCGGCGATCCTGTCCGGGCTGAAGATCGGCTGGGCCTTCGCCTGGCGCACCCTCATCGCGGCCGAACTGGTGTTCGGCGCCACCTCCGGCCAGGGTGGCCTGGGGTGGTACATCTTCCAGAACCGCAACGAGCTGTATACCGACCGGGTGTTCGCTGGCCTGGCGATGGTGATCGTGCTGGGCCTGCTGGTGGAAGGTGTGGTGTTTCAGGCCATCGAGCGGCTGACCGTGCGCCGCTGGGGCATGCAGCGCTAGCGGGATGACCGCGGGAGCCCCGGGCGCCGCGATGCGTGGGCAGGCGCTTTGCCTGGCCACGCTGCAGATGAACGTGCCGCGCCGGCCACCAACGGCCTGAGCCCGCGTGCCGGGCTCATCGGCACGGTCGCGTGCGCTTAACGGGCCTGGCTTATGCTGCCGGCCCCTTTCCTGCCGCCTGCCGTCATGCCTACCGCTCCTTTCACTGCCTATCTGTATCCGGTGCTGTTGCTGATCGCCAGCAATGTGTTCATGACCTTCGCCTGGTACGGGCACCTGAAGTACAAGAGCACGCCGCTGATGATCGCCATCCTGGTCAGCTGGGGCATTGCGTTCTTCGAATACTGCCTGCAGGTGCCGGGCAACCGGCTGGGCAGCGCGGTGTATTCGGCGCCGCAGCTCAAGGGCATGCAGGAGGTGATCACGCTGCTGGTGTTCGCGGGCTTCTCCACGTTCTACCTGGGCCAGTCGTTGAAGTGGAATCACTGGGCCGCGTTCGGCTTGATCCTGGTCGCGGCGTTTTTGATGTTCAAGGAATAACGACCAAGCGCCGTCTCGCCGGTAGGAGCGCACCAGGGCGCGACCTCGCAGCAGCGTCCCGGGGCGCGGCGTGATGGGCGTGTCGGGCACGATGGGCATGTTGGGACATGTCGGGCGTGTCGGGAATGCCACGTCGCGCCCTGGTGCGCTCCTACAACCGAGGTGGCTAGTTCGCGGGCTCGACCCACTGCGCGAACACCGCGTCCAGCTGCGCGTCCTTGACCCGCTTGCCGTCCTGCACCGCCTCGGCCTGCTGGAACATCGGCATGATCATCGCCATGCCGTCCGGCTTGGTCTTCAGATGCACGCCTGGCGGCGTGTCAAGGAACCTGGCCCAGCGCGTGCGCACCTTGGCCCAGTAGCCCTGGGTGCCCTTCCAGTACGCATAGGCCGGGGCGAAGTCGACCTCGGTGGTCTTGCGGTAATCGTTGAAGCCGAACTCGCGCGCGATCGCCTCCTGGCTGCCGTCGGGCTTGCGCAGCACCTTGGTGTTGAACTGTTCGTGGGTCCAGCCGTTGGGCGTGAGGGTATGGCGATTGATCACCGCGAGCGCGTTGTAGTCGCTGCGCTTGGTGTACTCGCGGCGCGGCAACGGGCGCCAGCTCAGATCGCTGGTCCAGGTGGGATGGCCGTCGGCATAGTCCCAGCGACCGGTGCCGCAATAGCGCGGCGCGTCGCTGACCTCGTAGACGCACTGGGTCCAGGCGCCGGTGGTCACTGCCGGCGGCAGCGCATGCACCATCCAGGTCTGATCGGCGCTGAACTCGAACCGCTGCGGCGCTTCGTAGATCCAGTCCTGCCGCCAGTGCTTGGTCACATGCTTGCTTTTTTCATCCACCAGCAAATGCTGCAGCACCAGCTTGCGCGGTGAATCCTCCACCACGATCACCACTTCGCTGGCGCCGCTGCGCATGGCCGACGCACGCTCGTAGCCGGGCTTGAGCAGCACCGTTTCGTCGAAGGCAAAGTCCACCGCGTATTCGCCCTGCATCGCCAGGATGCTCTGGCGGTCGCGCTGGACGTCGGCGGCGGCGATCAACGGCAAAAGGCTCAGCGTCACTGCGATGCAACGGGGAAACAGTCGGCTCATTCGGAACTCTCGGGAGTGTTGGAGACCGTCAGCGGCGCAGGCGCACCAGCGCCGTCGTCATGTCGGATGGGTTGGTGTTGGCGGATGTGGCGGGGGCCGTGCGCAAGGCGGCAGCGCGTGCGCAGCAGCAATCGTCCACCGCCACGCGTCCGTCGATGCCCTCCTCGCGTGCCAGGCGTGCGGCAACCTCGGCGCCCAGCGCCGACACGCTCGCCAGGCTGGCGACAAACGGTTGCTCGCCGGTGGCGGCGGTCTGCAGCTGCAGCGCGCTCAATCGCCACGCCTGCCCCCGCATGCGTCCGGCCAGGCGACGCCACAGCCGCTCCCCGACGCCCAGCTCATGGGTTTCCACCGGCAGCGGCGGCAGGCGCGAGACCAGGCGATCCCAGACCAGGAAGTCGCTGTCAGGCAACAGGCAGATCCGCCAGCAGCACTGCCCTTCGGCATCGAAGAACCAGATGCTTTCGCGCACGCCATCGCTGTCGACCTGCCGGCACGCCGCCGCATCCACCGCGTGCTGCCAGCCGTCCAGTTCGTTGCCCAAGGCAGGCCGATACAGACACAGCACCGTGCCCAGCGCGGCCAGCTGCTGCGGCCGCGGCAACGCAGCGCGGGTGGCACGTGCATGCGACAACGACGGCAGCGGGCGGGCGATGGGCATGGCCGCTACCAGCTCACTGCCAGGCTGACCGAGGCAGTACGCCCGGCGCCGGTGAAGCGGTCGAGCACCGTGCTGCTGGCCAGCGTGCCGTTGGGCAGTGCGTTCCAGTCCACGTAGCGGCGGTCGGCGAGATTGAAGATGCCGGCGGTGACCTTGGCACCGGGTGCGAACTCCCAATGCCCCATCAGGTCCAGCGTGGCGTAGCCGGCCGGGGTGTAATAGCTGTCCAGCTGTGGGCGACGCTTGCGTGCGACGAAGGTGCCGATCAGCTCCGCGCCCCAGCCATCGCTGTCGAAGGCCACGCCGAGCGTGCCGCGCAGCGGGTCGACCGAGTTGAGCGGGGTGCCGTCGGTGAGGTTGTCGCCTTCCGAATACGCCACGGCGCTGTTGAGCGACCAGCCCTGCCAACCGGCCAGGGCGCCCAGATCGATTCCGCCGCGCGCTTCGGCGCCCTTGATCACCACATCGTCCACGTTGCGCGACTGGAACAGCATCAGCCCGTCGGCGTTGAAGCCGGCCGGCGCATAGGATTCGATGAAGTTGCGGTAGTCGGTGTAGTACACGCTGACGCCCAGATAGCCGATGGCATCATTGAAGCGCAGCCCCAGCTCGCCACCGCGGCTGGTTTCCGATTTCAGGTCCGGATTGGCGATGGCGGTGTAGCGCGCCTGCAGGTTGGTGAAGCCGATATTGACGTCGTTGTACGGCGGTGCGCGGAAGCCGTGCGCGTAATTGGCATAGGCCGACCAGGCGTCCGAAAACCGCCACAGTGCACCGAACTTGGGAGAGACCTGGGTCTGGTCGATGGTCTCGGCGGCAACGCCGGGATTGTCTTCGCGGAAGATGTCGTCCACCTGCGGCGACAGCCGGAAATAATCCACGCGCACGCCCGGCGTCAGCGACAGCTTGCCATCGAACAGGCCGATCTCGTCCTGCGCATACAACCCGAGCTTGGTGGTCTGGCTCTTGGGGAAGTCGCGCACCGGAAACACATCCTGCCCCACGCGATTGGTGATGGCGCCATTGGCCAGATTGACCGAGTAGCCATCGCGCTTGGCGCGGGTGTCGGTCCAGGTACCGTCCAGGCCATAGGTGATGGCATGACTGAGCGTGCCGGTGTCGATGGCCTTGTGTGCGTTGACCAGCAGGCCGTACACGCGCTGATCGAAGTTGTGTTCGTTATGCCGGCGGGTGTTGTTGCCACGCAACTCGTCGGTGCGCTGCAGGCTCTCGCTGTCCTGGCGATACAGCTGCCACTGCAGGTCGTCGGCCAGCGCCCAATCCAGTGCATCCAATTCGTGACGCAGCGAAACGCGCGCACGGGTCTGATGGTCGCGTCCGTCCTGCGACAGGATGCGCAACGATGGGGTGGTCACGCGCGGGTCGATGCCGGTCAATGCCTCGATGCTGCCGTAGTCTTCGTTGCCTTCCACGGTGAGCTTGAAGCGCTGCTGCGCGCTGGGTGCATACACCAGCTTGGCCAGCACGCTGCGGCCATCGATGCGCTGCGGGTTGGCCGCGGTACGGCTGAAATCGCGGCTGCGGTTGTCGCCCTGGTTCTGTGCTTCCTGGCCCTGGCGATGGCTCACCGCCACCATCCCGCTCCAGCGTTCGCCGCCGAACGCACCGGTGGCACCGGCGAACAGGCCGTTCCAGTCGCCTTCATAGCCGAACTTCAGGCCGACATAGCTGTGCCTGTCGGCGCGCAGGTAATCGGAGGGGTCCTTGGTGACGAAGGCCACCACGCCGCCCAGGGCGTCGGAGCCGTACAGGGAGCTGGCCGGCCCGCGCACCACTTCGACGCGCTTGAGCGTTTCCAGATCGACAAAGTTGCGGTTGGCGTTGAGGTAGCTGCCGAAACTGAAGGTGTCCGACACCGGCACGTTGTCGACCAGGATCGCCACGCGGTTGCCGTCCAGCCCGCGGATGCGGATGCCGTTGGCGCCGCTGAAGCGGCCGCTGGTGCTGGTGACCGACACGCCCGGCGTGTAGCGGAACAGATCCTTGAGCTCGCGCGCCAGTTGGTTGTCCAGCTGCTCGCGGTCGATCACATCCACCGTGCTCGGCACATCGACCAGGGCGCGCTGGGTACGGGTGGCGGTGACCTGCAACCGGCCGAAGTCGTGGACCTCGCGCGCGCCGTCATCCGCGGCAGCGAGGTCGGCAGCGTGGGCACACGACGAAACGGCAGGCAGCGCAAGCGATAGCGCGACCACCAGCGGATGCAGGCGACTCATCGGGAACCCTTGAAAGGACGTTCCCGGCAGCGTGTGCTGCAGACAAGGCCGCGGCCGGCCGCCGGGGAACAGCGTGGGGTGCGCGGACGGCGGCGGCAACGCCCGCGACAGACGGTCCGACCCTGCGCAAGGCGCGGATCGGAGCAAGGCGCTTACTTGGTCAGGATGAGCTTGTCGTTGCTGGTATGGCGCAGGCGATAGACGCGGTCGCCATGCTGGATCAGCACTTCGCGACGGCCCTTGAGCAGCGCCTCGCTGCTGATGAGGTCTTCTGCTGGGACGACACGCGGTGCAGCGCGGTCGCGCAGGTTGACCGGTTCGGAGCGGAGCAGCACGGGATGAGCGGTCATGATCTGGATCTCCAGTCGGTTGGCCAGACAAATAATAACCATTCTCATTTAATGATCAAGAGCCATTCTCATCTTCGCCACACGATCTTTGCATGGACTGAAAATTTTCGATTCACCAAATCTATCGAAATATTCCAGCCAGGCCATCCAGCGCTGTCTTCTGCGCGATGATCGCGGCTCGATCACATCGCTCTGGCATGCGTTTCTGGCCGAACGAGAAGCAGCCAGCGCCTGACGCCACAGCGACCTGGCTGGCGTGCACGACAGGGAGGACGCAGCCTCGCCGGCTCGGTCGACTAGCACGACAAAGCCCACAACCTTGCAGCCGCACCACCCCCAGTGCGTGGCGTGCTCTTAGCGCGTTACCGCCTCCACCTGCGCCCAGCCGGCGGCATCGACCTGGGTCAAGGTGTCCAGCGCGCCGAGATTTTCTTCCAGCTGGGCCACCCGGCTGGCCCCCAGGATCACCGTGGACACGTGCGGGTTGCGCAGGCACCAGGCGATGGCCAGGCGTGCGGGCGACTGGCCCAGCTCGGCGGCCAGTGCACAGAACGCGCGGGCGCGTTCCAGGCGGCGCGCTTCCGGCGCGCCCAGCACTTCGTCCTGCAGCCAGTGATTGTCCGGTTGGCCGAGGCGGCTATCGGCGTCTACACCGGCGTTGTACTTGCCGGTCAGCAGGCCCGAGGCCAGCGGCGACCAGATCGTGGTGCCCAGCCCGCCCTCGCACAGCGGCGCGTATTCGCGCTCCAGCCGGTCGCGGTGCAGCAGGTTGTACTGCGGTTGCTCCATCGACGGAGCGTGCAGGTGTTCCTGCTCGGCGATGGTGATGGCCTCGCGCACCTGCTCGGCGCTCCACTCGGAGGTGCCCCAGTACAGCACCTTACCCTGGCGGATCAGGGCATCCATGCTGCGCACGGTCTCCCGGATCGGCGTGTCCGGATCGGGCCGATGGCAGAAGTACAGGTCCAGATAGTCCACCCGCAGGCGCTTGAGTGCGGCATGGCAGGCGTCGGTGACATGCTTGCGCGACAGCCCGCGCTGGGTCGGGCGCGGGCTGTCCACCGCGCCGAAAAACACCTTGCTCGACACGCAGTACCCGTCGCGCGGCAGGCGCAGGTCGGCGATCACATCGCCCATCACCTCTTCGGCGCGGCCGCGTGCGTAGACCTCGGCGTTGTCGAAGAAAGTGACGCCGTTGTCCCAGGCGGCGGCAATCAGGTTGCGCGCTTCGCTGCGCCCGATCTGCTTGCCGAAGGTGACCCAGGCCCCGAACGACAGGGCCGACAGCTGCAGCCCGGTGGACCCCAGACGACGGTAATGCATTGGCAGACTCCTACAACCTCCGCGGCGCCCTGCCCCGGATCGGCGTGCGCAGTGTAGGACGTGGTGCTGCCGGCAAGACAGGGTTGCGCGGCATCCATGCCGCTCAAGGTCCCACGCCGACACCCGCGCAAGCACCACCAGTTATTGTCGGTTGCGGAAAGAAAATGCCGAGGGCCCGGTGGTCTGCAAGTCTTTGGGAGCGTCACCATCGCTGGCGACATGACTGTAGATGGATGGCTCACTGATTACATCGGCCACCAAGTCCACGGGCATCAACACCTGCTTGACGCATTGCTTGCCGATCAGCGGTGGCAATGTTGGGAGCGTGGTGCCGCGTCCGGGGGCGGGACCGTGTGCCGGCATGAATGCCGCCACCGAATCTCCAGGGACGGATTTACGGCGTGTCCCGACACCGGATGCGACGCCGCGACGCCGACCGACCCTGCGCATGAGGTCTGCCGGTGCTACGTGGAAGCTTCGGTTTACGGCGGGCGCTTGCACGCGTACCGGCGTGGGACACGCCGCAAGTACGTCCATGTAGGCTCTGGCGCGGCATCCATGCCGCTCAAGGTCCCACACCGGCACGCGCGCAAGCACCACCGGTTGCTGTCGGTTGCGGAAGGAAAAGCACTGCTTGGTTGAGTGGTCGTGGCTCGGATCGTGTTTTTAGCTGCCACTGCAAAGATCAAATGTTGAGGCGGTCTCAACGACATGAAGCGCCAACTCCGCAGGCACGATGAATGCCTGAAAGCAGTGCTCGCCGATCAGCACTAGCCATATTGGGAGCGTGGTGCCGCGCCTGGGGGCGGGACCGTGTGGCGGCATGGATGCCGCCACCGAGCCTCCAGGGACGGATTTACGGCGTGTCCCGACACCGGGTGCGGCGCCGCGCCGCCGACCGACTCCGCATACTGATCATTCTTGTGCACCACATCTAGAGTTCCACGCGAATGCTTCGGTCTGCTGCCGGCGATTGCCCGCGTACCGGCGTGGGACACGCCGCAAGTACGTCCATGTAGGCGCTGGCGCGGCATCCATGCCGGTCAAGGTCCCACACCGGTATGCGCGCAAGCACCACCGGTTTTCATCGATGGCTGAGGGGAAAAGCGGCGGCCGGTCGGGTGATCGCGCTTCGGGGCGCGGTCTTTGCGGGCGACGCACGGGCAGCGAATCAATGCCCCCCGATCCATGACCTTGCGCAAGCGCGGCTCGCCCGCCCGCGCGCAGGGAACTGCCCGCGCCCGCCCTGGCTCGCCTGCGGGTCAACGGGCGGGGCCTGAATGCTGCTCGCCTTGCCCGCGGTCACCCCCTGCTCTAGGCTTCTCGTTTTGCCGTCAGCAGCCCCGGGGATTGGAATGGTCGAAGGTTTGGGAAGGATCGGTTTCGGCCTGTTCGGTCTGGCGGTGCTCATCGGCATCACCTGGCTGTTTTCGAGCAACCGCCGCGCGATCGACTGGAGGCTGGTCGCCACCGGCCTGGCGCTGCAGATTTCGTTCGCCGCGCTGGTGCTGCTGGTGCCGGGCGGACGCGATGTGTTCGATTCGCTGGGCAAGGGCTTCGTCAAGGTGCTGAGCTTCGTCAATGAAGGGTCCACCTTCATTTTCGGCAACCTGATGAACATCGACAGCTACGGCTTCATTTTCGCGTTCCAGGTGCTGCCCACCATCATCTTCTTCTCGGCGCTGATGGGCGTGCTCTACCACCTGGGCGTGATGCAGGTGGTGGTCCGCGCGATGGCCTGGGCGATCACCAAGGTGATGCGCGTGTCCGGCGCGGAAACCACCAGCGTGTGCGCCAGCGTGTTCATCGGCCAGACCGAGGCGCCGCTGACGGTGCGCCCGTACATCCCCAAGATGACCCAGTCCGAGCTGCTGACGATGATGATCGGCGGCATGGCGCATATCGCCGGCGGCGTGCTGGCCGCCTACGTCGGCATGCTCGGTGGCAGCGATCCCGCGCAGCAGGCGTTCTACGCCAAGCATCTGCTGGCCGCCAGCATCATGGCCGCGCCCGCCACCCTGGTGGTGGCCAAGCTGCTGGTGCCGGAAACCGGTACCCCGCTGACGCGTGGCACGGTCAAGATGGAAGTGGAAAAGACCACCAGCAATGTCATCGATGCGGCCGCGGCCGGCGCCGGCGACGGCTTGCGGCTGGCGCTGAACATCGGCGCGATGCTGCTGGCCTTCATTGCGCTGATCGCCCTGATCAACGCACCGCTGACCTGGCTGGGCGAGATCACCGGCGCTGCCGCGCTGCTGGGCCGGCCGACCAACCTGTCGACGATCTTCGGCTACGTGCTGGCGCCGATCGCCTGGGTGATCGGTACCCCGTGGGTGGACGCGACCACGGTCGGCTCGCTGATCGGGCAGAAAGTGGTGATCAACGAGTTCGTCGCCTACAGCGAACTGTCGCGTATCGTGAAGGGCGAAGTGCCGGGCGTGGGCCTGAGCGCGGAGGGTCGGCTGATTGCCACGTATGCGTTGTGCGGCTTTGCCAACTTCAGCTCGATTGCGATCCAGATCGGTGGCATCGGCGGGCTGGCACCGGAACGCCGTCACGATCTGGCCAAGTTCGGGCTGCGCGCGGTGCTGGGCGGTTCGATCGCCACGTTCATGACCGCTACCATTGCCGGTGTGCTCTCGCATTTCGGTTGAGGGGCGCGGGTTCATCGGTGTGCCGGTCTAATCGCCGCACGCCACGTTTCATTCAGTCATTCAAGTCAAGGGTATTTATGAGTTCGGTCGTCGTTGTCGGGTCCTTCAATGTCGATCACGTGTGGCGCTGCGACGTGCTGCCTGCGCCGGGCGCCACCATCGCCGGTCGCTACAGCACCGGCCCGGGGGGCAAGGGCTTCAACCAGGCGGTCGCGGCTGCACGTGCCGGCGCCAGGACGCACTTCCTGTGCGCGCTGGGCGACGATGCCGGCGGTGCGCTGGCGCGCTCGCTGGCGGCGCACGACGGCTTCGCACTGATCGCCGAGCCCAGCAACGAGCCGACTGGCACCGGCGGGATCTACGTCGACGCGCACGGCCGCAACACCATCGTGATCGGTGCCGGCGCCAATTCGGTGCTGAGCGCTGCATTCGTGGACAACCAACGCGCACTGGTGGCCTCGTCCAGCGTGTTGCTGGCGCAGCTGGAATCGCCGGCGGAAACCATCGAGTCGGCGCTGGCACTGGCACGCGAGTGCGGCGTGCTGACCGTGCTCAACGCCGCACCGGCCAATGCACCGACCTCGATCGGCCTGCTCAAGCTGTCGGATGTGCTGACGCCCAACGAAACCGAGTTTGCCGCCCTGCTCGGCCGCCACGTCGGCGAACGCATCAATGCCGACGATGTGGCGGCGCTGGACGGCAACACGCTGCATTCGCTGTGCCGCAAGCTGTTGCCGGGCGGTACCGTGGTGGTGACGCTGGGATCGGTGGGCGCCTTCATCTCGCACGCGGAAGAACAGCTGCGCGGCGACACGGCCGCGCATTACCGGGTGGGCGCGGAAAGCGCGCAGACCGTGGACACCACCGGTGCCGGTGACGCCTTCAACGGCGCGCTGGTGGCCTCGCTGGCACAAGCGCCGACTGCCAGCTTCATCACCCACGTGCGTTTTGCCACCCGCTACGCCGCGCGCTCCACCGAAGTGGAAGGCGCCGCCACCTCGATGCCGCGCATGGCCCCCGAACCGGCCGTGTGATCCGCGCGCTTCAGGCAAACAACGAAGGCGACCGCAGCGATGCGGTCGCCTTCTGCGTTCAGGGCGTCCGCTATACCCATCAGACTGATTTGATCCGCGACCGGCATGTCGAGGCCTGTCCATCGACGGAGGCTGCGAGCCCCGCTGTGCCGGCGCTTCGATCTTCTTCATCTGATAGCAGGCTAGGCGGCGGCACCAGGCGTGATGCAGCGTCGGGCGCCCTACCCTCATCCGGCGCTGACGCGCCACCTTCTCCCGGCGGGAGAAGGAATAGAAGCCCCTCTCCCGTCGGGAGAGGGGTTGGGGTGAGGGGACGGTCAACCAGCAATCTTGCCACTGCCCTCGCTCTACCAGTCACGCGACCCGCGCAGCAACCGCGCAAGACCGAAAGCCGAAAACGCTCTTCCGACTCCCGACTCCCGATTCCCGATTCCCGATTCCCGATTCCCGATCCCCGATTCCCGATTCCCGATTCCCGATCCCCGATTCCCGACTCCCGATCCCCGATTCCCGACTCCCGACTCCCGACTCCCGAATCCCCCATTCCCCATTCCCCATTCCCCATTCCCGATTCCCCACCCAGCTACAATGCCGCCATGCAGATCGGCCCCTACTCCATCGACCCCAAGGTGATCCTGGCCCCGATGGCCGGCGTCACCGACAAGCCGTTCCGGCTGCTGTGCAAGCGGCTGGGCGCCGGGCTGGCGGTGTCGGAGATGACCATCTCCGATCCGCGTTTCTGGGGCACGCGCAAATCGCTGCACCGCATGGACCATGCCGGCGAGCCGGATCCGGTCAGCGTGCAGATTGCCGGCACCGAGCCGCAGCAACTGGCCGAGGCGGCGCGCTACAACGTCGACCACGGTGCGCAACTGATCGACATCAACATGGGCTGCCCGGCCAAGAAGGTCTGCAACGCCTGGGCCGGCTCGGCGCTGATGCGCGACGAAGCCCTGGTGGCACGCATCCTGCGCGCAGTGGTGCAGGCGGTGGATGTGCCGGTGACCCTGAAGATCCGCACCGGCTGGGATTGCGATCACCGCAACGGTCCGACCATCGCGCGCATCGCGCAAGACTGCGGCATTGCCGCGCTGGCGGTGCACGGGCGCACCCGCGACCAGCACTACACCGGCACTGCCGAGTACGCCACGATTGCGCAGATCAAGGCGGCGCTGCAGATTCCGGTGATCGCCAATGGCGATATCGATTCGCCGCAGAAGGCGGCGCAGGTGTTGCACGCCACCGGCGTGGATGCGGTGATGATCGGGCGTGCGGCGCAGGGGCGCCCGTGGATCTTCGGCGAGGTGGCGCACTATCTGGCCACCGGCGAGCTGTTGCCGCCGCCGTCGTTGGCGTTCGTGCGCGACACCCTGCTCGGCCACCTGGAAGCCTTGCATGCGTTCTATGGGCAGCCGCAGGGCGTGCGCATCGCGCGCAAGCATCTGGGCTGGTACGCCAAGGATCACCCGCAAAGCGCCGACTTCCGCGCGGTGGTCAATCGCGCCGAAACACCGGAAGCGCAGCTGGAACTGACCGGCGCGTATTTCGATGCCCTGATCGCCGGCGTGCCACCCGCGCTGTCGGTTGCCGCCTGAGTTTTCCTGCGTTGTTGGAGCTGCAGCGATGAGCGCACCGAGCGACACCCCGACCTATCTGCATGGGTTTTCGTCCACCGAACAGGCACGCCTGCTCAAACAGGCGCGCCTGCTGGAAGCCACGCTGTTCAACCAGATCGACTACAGCGGCGCACGCCGGCTGCTGGAGGTGGGCAGCGGCGTGGGCGCGCAGATCGAAATCCTGCTGCGCCGCTTTCCCGACCTGCATGTCACCAGCGTGGACCTGAGCGAGGCCCAGTTGGACGCGGCACGCGCCAATCTCGAACGGTTGGCATGGTGCCGCGAGCGCTACACGCTGCAGCAGGCCGATGCGAGCGACCTGCCGTTCGAGGCGCGGCAGTTCGATGCGGCATTCCTGTGCTGGGTGCTCGAGCATGTGCCCTCGCCTGCGCGCGTGCTCAACGAGGTACGGCGCGTGCTGCTGCCGGGCTCGCCGGTGTATGTCACCGAGGTGATGAACGCCTCGTTCCTGCTGCATCCGTATTCGCCCAACCTATGGCGCTACTGGATGGCCTTCAACGATTTCCAGTACGACCAGGGCGGCGACCCGTTTGTCGGCGCCAAGCTGGGCAACCTGCTGCTGGCCGGCGGCTTTCGCGATGTGCATACCGAGATCAAGACGCTGCATCTGGACAACCGCGAGCCGGGCCGGCGCAAGACCATGATCGGATTCTGGGAAGAAGTGCTGCTGTCGGCGGCCGACCAATTGCTTGCGGCCGGTGCGGTGAACGCAGACACCGTGGACGGCATGCGCCGCGAACTGGCACAGGTGCACAGCGACCCGGACGCGGTGTTCTTCTACTCGTTCGTGCAGGCACGCGCGACGGTGTATTGAGCCGGCGTGCTGCACGGAGCTGCGGCAGGCGCATTGCTGGCCAACCGCCTGGGCACGCCTACCTGGCCGCCGGTGCAGGCATCGCGGCGTGTTCCAGATCACCGGTCAGCACCGTCCCGGTGGGCTCGTGCCAGATGCGGCGCCACATCTGCGCCAGCACCTGGCCGATCTGATCGCGCGCCACCGGCGCGCGGTAGGCGGCCTGGATCTGTCGCGGCGCGATCGGCTGCCATTGCCCGTCTTCGCGGTGGGCCACCACGAAATTGAAGTTGTAGTCCGGCTCCAGGCCCATGCGCAGGTCGCTGAGCATCAGCTCGTCATCGACCAGGCGTGCGCGCATGAAACCGCGATTGAACCAGGTCAACCGGCGCACTGAATCGAACCGGGCCACTTCGCCCAGCGCCTGGGTGTTGCTGGAATAGCCACGAAACTGCATCGGGCCCTTGTCGGCCACCAGCGAGCGCTCGCCGATCACATAGCCGTTGGGCGTCATCGCCACCACGCGCCACAGCAGGGTATTGAGCGGCATCGGCACCGAGAAGCGCGGTGCATCCTTCAACCCGAGTGCGGCCAGCGCACGGTCCGCTTCCTGGTCGACCAGGTGCTTGGCCAGCAACGACCAACCCAGATAGGCGGAGCTGAGCGCCAGCCCGATCACCAGTGCGTGCTGCGCGATGGGCCGCGCGCGTGCAAACCATGCCACCGCGCAGGCGAGCAACAGCCATAGCGTGTAAGCCGGGTCGATGATGAAGACGCTCGACCACATCGCCGGATGCGGCTGCAGCGGCCACCACAGCTGGGTGCCGTAGACGGTGAAGGCATCCAGCAAGGGATGGGTGATCAAGGCCAGCTGGATCGCCCAGAACCAGCGCTTGGGCGCACTGGCCACGCGGCCGTTGCCGTAGCGGCGAAACAGCCACCAGATCAGCCAGCCCAGCAACGGCAGCACCAACAACGAATGGCTGGCGCTGCGATGCACCGTCATCAACGTGACCGGATCGTCGGTCAGCGGCAGCAACACCAGCGCATCGAGATCGGGCAAGGTGCCCAGTGCGGCGCCGGCCAACAGGGCCGCACGGCGCTGTCCAGCCGGTGCGATGGCAGCGGCGACGGCGCCGCCGAGAACGATCTGGGTCAATGAATCCATCGGCCGATGCTAGCAGGCCAGGCATCGTTCAGTGCCATCGCGTGCGTTACGACCGCGGGGCAGTCAGCCAGCAGGTGCGTTGCCCGCATCGCGCTGCGGTTCGCTGACAAAAAACGAGGCCGCTGCCGACGTCTGGATGCCCTGCACCAGGATGGCGGACGCTGCAGCCCGATGGCGGCTCCCGGCAGCCGCGGCCTGCCGACATGGGCTACGCATGACGACCTCACGCCGCGCGCTGCTGCGCGGCGTGGGGTTGCGGCGCCAGCTCGGCCAGCACCTCGCCGTGATGGTTGACCAGTTGCAGCACGCCGCACTGCGTCTCGCGCAGCGCCGTCAGGCTCTCCACCCAGTCGCCGGTGTTGGCGTACAGATGGCCGGCCTGCATGCGCAGTGCGGCGCGATGGATATGCCCACAGACGATGCCGTCCAGATCGCGGCGCACCACATCGGCCAGGCCGGCCGCCACGAAGCGGCCGATGTAACGCTCGGCTGCATCGCTGCGTCGCTTGAGAAACTCGGCCAGCGACCAGTAGCGCATGCCCAGCCGACGCCGCAGACGATTGGTCAGCTGATTACCGGTGAGGATGCGGTAGTAAAGCCAGTCGCCGAATCGTTCCTGCAGGCCGCCGAAATGGGTCTGCGCCTCGTAGTCGTCGCCATGGGTGACCAGCAGCCGGCGCCCGTCCAGCAAGGTGTGGACGCTGCGTCGGCGCACCTGCATGGCCGGCATCACCAGGCCGCAGAAGCGGCGGATGGCACGGTCGTGGTTGCCGGGCACGTAGATGATCTCGGTGCCGCGCCGGGCCTGCGCATGCAGGGCCGCGATCACCTGCTGATGCGCCGCATCCCAGACCGCGCGCCGCTGCGAAATCCACCACAGGTCGATGATGTCGCCCACCAGATACAGCCTCTGGCACCGCTGGCGGCCAATGAAGGCGGCGATCTCGGCGGCATGGCAATGCCGCGAGCCCAGGTGCAGGTCGGACAGGAACAAGGCACGGACCGGTGGATGCAACGTGGACAAGTGCATGCGGGCGTCTCCGGGGCAGGAATCTCGGCGCTGCGATCGGGCGCGGCGCAGGCAGGGTGCGTGCGCCGCCCGCAGGCGCCGGCAGCGCACTCACGCAGATGCGCGCCTCGCCGCAAGCCGCGACGCGCTGCCTCGGACACCGCATCGCGGGTCGTGGGCGCCATGGCAGCCATGCGCCCTCGCCCCGGCACGCTGTCCAACGGCATCGCTTATTCCCCTGCGGCGCCCCGGCCGCAAGCAGCCAAGGCGCCAGGTACGCGCGCATGCTGACCGCTCGATACGACCACTGCATGGCAAGCTGACGACACCCCGATGACCGTGCAAACCCGTGCCACGACACGGGTTTAACGCCACACCGGGCTGTTCAGGCGCACAATGCACAGGGTTGTCGGACGGTGTATCATCCGCACCCATCTTTTCATCCGAATCAAGGGATATAAGCCTGATGTCCAGCTACCTGTTCACCTCCGAATCGGTCTCCGAAGGCCATCCGGACAAGATCGCCGACCAGATCTCCGACGCAGTGCTGGATGCCATCCTGGCCCAGGACAAGCGCGCCCGCGTGGCATGCGAGACGATGGTCAAGACGGGCGTGGCGATCGTTGCCGGCGAAGTGACCACCAGTGCCTGGATCGACCTGGAAGCGCTGACCCGCAAGGTCATTCTGGACATCGGCTACAACAGCTCCGACGTCGGCTTCGACGGCGAGACCTGTGGCGTGCTCAACCTGATCGGCAAGCAGTCGCCGGACATCAACCAGGGCGTGGATCGCAAGAACCCGGAACAGCAGGGCGCCGGCGACCAGGGCCTGATGTTCGGCTATGCGACCAACGAGACCGACAGCCACATGCCGGCTGCGATCCATCTGGCGCACCGCCTGGTCGAGCAGCAGGCCAAGATCCGCAAGAAGAAGAACTCGGCGCTGTCCTGGCTGCGTCCGGACGCCAAGTCGCAGGTCACCCTGCGCTACGAAGACGGCGTTGCGACCGCGATCGACGCGGTGGTGTTGTCGACCCAGCACGATCCGGGCATCAAGCAGAAGGACCTGGTCGAGGCCGTGCGCGAGGAAATCCTCAAGCCGGTGCTGCCGGCCAAGTGGCTGCACAAGGGCACCAAGTTCCACATCAACCCGACCGGCAAGTTCGTGATCGGCGGGCCGGTGGGCGATTGCGGCCTGACCGGCCGCAAGATCATCGTCGACACCTACGGCGGCTGGGCGCGCCACGGTGGCGGCGCGTTCTCCGGCAAGGATCCGTCCAAGGTCGATCGCTCGGCAGCCTACGCCGCGCGCTATGTGGCCAAGAACGTGGTGGCTGCCGGCCTGGCCGACCGTTGCGAAGTGCAGGTTTCCTACGCCATCGGCGTGGCCGAGCCGACCTCGATTTCGGTCACCACCTTCGGCACCGGCAAGATCGCCGACGAACAGATCGAAAAGCTGATCCGCAAGCATTTCGACCTGCGTCCGTTCGGCATCATCCAGATGCTCGACCTGATCCACCCGATGTATCAGCAGACCGCCTCCTACGGCCACTTCGGCCGCAAGCCGAAGGACTTCTCCTACACCGACGCAACCGGGGAGCAGCACAACGCCACCGCGTTCTCGTGGGAAAAGACCGACCGCGCCGACGCGCTGCGCGCCGACGCCAAGCTGAAGTAAGCAGACTGCTCCTGCGGGAGCGGATGCAGTGAATTGCACATGGGCCGCTGATGCGGCCCATGTGCGTTTTGGTGGAATGGATGCTTCCAACCGAACCCCACGGCTGGATTCACTGCGGTCCGATTTTTGATGCGGCCACCGCTTACTGACGAAGCTGCGCGTTGGACATCTAGTGGGTTTGTGCGAATGCTCCAGTCACTGACGCTCTGTGACTGAAGGCTTCGGCCACTGAAGGCGCTTGCAAGCGTAATCGCCTGCCGATCAGCAGTGGCAACGCTGAGAGCGCGGTGCCGCGTCCAGGGGCGGGACCGTGTGGCGGCATGGATGCCGCCACCGAGCCTCCAGGGACGGATTCACGGCATGTCCCGACACTGGATGCGGCGCCGCGCTGCCGACCAACTCCGCACACCGACCACCCCTGCGCATGAGATCTGCTGGTGCTCTGTAGAAGCTTCGGTCTGCTGCGGGTGCTTGCGCGCGTACCGGCGTGGGACACGCCGCAAGTACGTCCTTGTAGGCTCTGGCGCGGCATCCATGCCGCTCAAGGCCCCACACCGGCACGCGCGCAAGCACCGCCGATCATCGTCGGCGGCTGAAAAAAGAAAAGCCCCTCTCCTGCGGGAGAGGGGTTGGGGTGAGGGTACGGGGCGTAGCCTCTTTGCATATTCGATGACACCAGGCGTCGCGCGTACCCTCATCCGCTTCTGCGGGGCACCTTCTCCCAGTGGGAGAAGGAACAACAGGTGGTCGCCTTTTCCAGATCAGGATTGCTGCTGCACGGTTACCGATCGAGCTGCAGCTGCTTCTCAAGCGCGTGTATAAACTCCGGCAACGGGCATGCCATGCGTTGCCCAGCTGTGCAAATGCCAAGCGCCAACGTCTGCTGCAACGGCGGGTGCGCCAGATCCAACGGCGCCAGCGTCCGCAGTTGATCCAGCGATTGCGCCAGATACTGCGCACGCACTACCTGCTGCCCGTTCGGCTCGCGCCATAGGCCCAGCACCAGCGCGCCACCTGGCGGCGGATCGTCGGCGCCGTAGCCGGGCAGATGGAAGTGCAGGCCCAGCAAACTGCTCAACGCGGCGATATGCGTATCGCTGCCGATGAAAACAGAGACCGTTGGCGCCTGCATATTGCCGAAGCGCTGCAGCACGTTGCGCGCCAGCGGTGCGCCCGAGCGTGAGGCCATGTAATGCGGACGTGCGTAGATATCAAACAACAAGGCATGCAGTCGGGACACCTGCGCCAGCCGCTCGGGTGTGGCACGGCCCCAGCCGACCTGCGCCAGCGGCAGGCCTTCGGCGTATTGCAGCAGCAACACCTCGCCGGTGCCGGAGGTCAGATCGATCGGCCCACCCAGCGCCAGGCCGCGCCCGTTGGCCGACGGCCTCAGCGTGGACGGCATCTGCGCAAAGTCGCAGGGCGTGCGCGTGCAGCCCAGGATCTGCTGCATCGCCTGCAACTCGGCCGCGTGCTCCCGCAACACTGCGGCTGGGCCACCGGTTTCTCTCTCGATCGCCGCAACTGCCGCCGCGCCATCGAACGGCACTGCGCCGGCTTCGATCGGTCGGAACAACGGATCGTTGCTGCCGGCCTGGCGATGCCCGGCGACGATCCCGCAGCCCGGTGCCAGCGCCGCGGCCAGCAAGGCGCCGCTGTCGATGGTGCGCTGGTCGGTATTGGCCCAGACCGACACGCTGCCTGGTACCGGGCACCCGCTCGGTGGCAACACGCCCTGCTGCACCAGCCACTGGCGCAGATAGTCGCCGCTCAATTGCACGCCGATGCGCCCACGCGGCGTCAGCAGGCTGGCCGCTGTGGACCATTGCGGCCATGGCGCGTCGGCGTAGTGCGCCGCGGCGGCTTCGCCCTGCAGCGGTGCGCGCACGCCGTGCCGAAAGACAACCACCACGCGTTCCAGTTGCGCGGCCTGCGCGGTCTTTGCGACTGCGGGCGATCCGGGCGGACGCGGCGTGCAGCCGATCAGCAACAGCGCGCCGAAGCTGAGCGCCGGCACCAGCCATCGCAGCCAAGACGCTGTCGTCGATGCCGGCCTGATACCTGCGCGCAACGGCGCGACGCCTCTGCAGGATGGCAACAACGCAAGCCAAATCGCGTCGCTGCCGTCATCGCCTGCAGGCGTCGGGTCACTACCCTGCGCCGTTGTCATCGCGTGCCCAGAACACATGCTTGGTGGTCATCCCGTTGGTCATGGCGGAATCTACGTTGCCAATGTGCAAGGCAGACGACATCCGGCGGAACTTCGCGAACATGTCCGGGCAAGCACCACGCGCCGATATGCTGCGCATCAGCCGCACGGCCACGGTAACGGGCGCGGCAGGCGTCCTTACGAATCGCACCGCGCCGCATGGTGCGCCACCTTGCGCGGATAGCCTTCGCACCGGCCGTCAGGACGCCCTGCACAGGGCCGCGGCACGATGACTTGCGATGGGCCGGCATCAACGCATCGGCACATCTGCCCGCAGCACGCGCATGCTGCGCCACCTGCACGGGATCGTCGTTGTCCTGCGTGCTTATGCAATCACGATCGACGGGACGGCTGGGAATCCGGGTAACGCTTGATCGGTCACGGGTGGCGCTGCGGATGAAGGCGCTGCGGTCTGTGCTGGCGGCGGCGTGGTGCCCGCGGGACCGGCCGCCTGCCGTTGGCCTTCGTCGCGGCCGCGGCCGGCCAATAGCAGGGGCACCCGGATCACTGCCGACCGCATCGTGCGCATTGCCTCTTCCCTGCTTCAGGCGTCTTCGGGAAACCGCCTGATAGCACGGGCCAGATAAACAATGCGCTAGTGCGGGACGCGCATCGGATGGCAGCGCGCATTGCCGGCCGCTGGCAAATTCCACATCCGCAGTGCGTGCCCTGTAAGCCACGCCTTTCGGCAGTGCGCTGCAGCGCGATCAGAATGTCGCGGGCGTTGCGGCCGCTGGCTTGCCCTGCGCATCCGTTGCGCCCGCCGCCTCGGAGCGCAATTGCTCGTGCAGGATGCGGCGGATCTCCAGAATCGCCTGCGGCGTTTCCTGCACGCTGTGCCAGGAGGTCACCACCAGTTCGGACTCGGCACCGTCCAGGTGCGCGCTGCGATATGGCACCAGGCCATCGTCGGAGTCGGCCAGCGGCACCTGCGGTTTTTCGCGTCCGACGATGGTGTGGTAATGCACCTGCGGGGAAATCGGCAGGTCCATGCTGGCGCGCACGAACGGATCGGTATCGCGCAGGTTGTCGATGCTGGTCGGCGGCAGCAGGCGCCGCTTGCGGCGCGGGTCGCCGCCCTGCCCGCCACGCTCGCTGCTGGCCAGGTCCTGAAACACATCGCCGAAGCGATCCAGCAAGGCGATCGGCAAACGCACCAGGCGGCCGACGAAACGCCCCAGCCCACCCTCGGCCAGGGGCGTGCCGCGATGCGGCGCGGCGATGAAGATGGCACGGTCGATCTGCGGCATTGGCGAAAAATGCAGCAGCGGCGACAACTTCGCGCGGATGCGTGCACCGCGCTCGCCGTCCAGGCGGTAGTTTTCCAGCAGGGAATTCCACAGGCGCTCGCCGGACGAGGACACCAGCAGGCGGCCGATCACCCCGCCCATGCTGTGGCCGATCAACACCATGTCCTGCGATGCGATCGCCGTACCGGCCGGATCGAAGTGCTGCAGGCTGCGCTCCACCAGGGCCTGGATTTCGGCGCGGTTGACCGCCACCGGCGCATTGGTGGGGTAGTACACCTGCCAGATCTGGTAGCGCTGGCGCAGCGCTTCATCGCCCATCACTTCGTTGGCGACATTGACCCAGGCTTCCGGGCTGCTGGCCAGCCCGTGCAGCATCAGCAGCACGCGCCGGTCCGGGTCGTAGGGCTGCATCAGATACAGATGCGGGCGGTCGATGCCGCGCGCGCGGCCCAGCATCGACCGCAGCGACTGCGCGGCAAACCCGGACCTGGCCAGCCACAGCCCATAGGCGGCGGTGAAATTGGCCGCCAGCGGCACGCGCTGGCCATGCAGCACCACCTCGTTCTGGCGATACGGATCGTAGGGCACCACGGTGGCGGCATGGCCACGCAGCACCGCATCCAGCGTCTGTCCATCGAAACGCAGCAGCAGCGTTGCCGGTGCGTACGGCATCTCGCTGAAGGTCGGCAGCGGACGCTCCGGTGCTGCGACGGCGGCGGTTGGTTGCAAGGCCAGCCCGGCGGGGTCGCCGACCACTTGCGGGTCCACCTCGGCCACCAGTTCGGCCCCGAAGCCGTCGCGTCGATACGTGCTGCGCAGTCCATCGAAGCGCAACGCCGAGGCGGCGAAGATCGCGCGCGGCGTGTTGCCACCGCCCGGCAAGCGATACGCAGACATGTCGATCCTGACCTGCCAGCGACCCAGTGTGGTGGGTTCGCGCTCGGTCTGGCCGGTCTGCTGCGCGCGCGCGAACAGGCGTTCGATCACCTGCTGCACGGCATAGTTGTAGTAGTCGCGTACCTGCGTCTGGCGATTCTCGAACGCACGCGCACTGGGCGCCCGATCGGTGAAGAACAGGTAGGCGTAGGCATGCCGCGCCGCTTCCAGCCAGGCGTCGACTGCCGCATCGCTCATCGTTGCCGGGTCGCGCCCGCCCAGGGCAATCGCCTGCGCCGTCCATAGCTCGGCCTGCGTCGCCAGCCGGCGCTCGTTGCCGATGCCTGCGAGGGTGGTGAGCTGCTGCAGGCAGGGCAGCGGGTCGCTGCGGCAGGCCTTGGGCTGCAGACCGGCCACCTGCACCGTCTCGCTGCTGGCCTGGCTCAATGCGCCGGTACTGAGCACATCGCCGCGCGTGCGCGCGATGTAGTCGCCGCTGCTGTGCGATTGCACCGTGACCATCGCGCAGCCGCTCAGCCACAGGCTCGCCAGCAGTCCTGCCAGCACGGCAGCGGCGCGGCATCCACGCAGCCGCGGCGTCATCGCACTGCGCTCCCGGCTGATGCTGGTGCTGGTGCTGGCGCCTGCGGCATGCCGGCACGGATGCGCTCGGAGAAATCCGCGGCCTTGTCGGCGGCGATCGCACGTGCGGTGAAATGCCCGCGCTGCTTCAGGGTGGCGAAGTCGTAGCCGGGCATCAGCCCATCGTGATCGTAGGCGTATTCGTCGACGTAGCCGGACAGCAACAGGCGATGATCCAGCGGCAAGGTGGGCTGCAACTGCCGCGCCAACGCAAACACGATCGTGGTGCAGTTGCTGGTGAGCGTGTTGTAGAACGCCGGCGCGCGATTCAGGTCGTTGGCCAGGCCCACGTAGCCCATGAACATGCGGCGCAGCCCGGCCTTGGGAAGCGCCAGCCGGTACAGGTACATGTCCTCGCCGCGCACGTTGGTGCGCACGCGCAGGATGTCGCGCTCGTCGGCGGCCACCAGGGTTTCTTCGAAACTGCGGAAGAACCCGCCCAATGCCGAGAACGATTCGCCACGCTCCTTGCGGATTTCCAGCGAGAACACCACGTGCGAGCCGTCGTCGAAACCGAACGACACCAACGTGTGCGCGATCGCCGGGCCCATCCAGTACGACAGCGCCAGGTCGGCGCTGACCAGGCGATCCAGGTCGTACTGGCGGGTTTCCCAGCGCGGCTGGTAGTCGGTTTCGCCATGCCAGTCGAAATTGCGCACGTTGTGCAGCGTGACGATGTTGCCGTGCACCTCCGGCTGCAGGCGCTGGGCGACATCGTCGGCCCAGTCGCGCTCCTGGCTGGGCTGCATCATCCACCACGACAGCGCCAGCACCGCGAAGGCGGCACTGAAGATGCCCACCAAGGCCCAGTTCTCGCGGCCACGCCGCAACCCCCACAACGCCGCGATTGCCATCGCGCACCACGAGCCCACCCACGCCGCGCGCACGAACGCATTGCCGGTCAGCGCGAAGTAGATCGCCAGCCCGCCCCAGAGCGCGGCCAGCACCAGCGCCCCCCGCAGCGCCCAGCGCCCGATGCGCGAACGCGTGGCCGGTTTCATCGGGTGCCGCCTTCCGGCACCTGCATGCCCAGTGCGTGCATCAACAGGTCGGCCGAGCGATGGGCAAGCCGTTTGCGTTCGGATTCGTCGTTGCCGCGCAGGCAGCTGCCCAGCATGTCGATCACCAGCAGCAGTTGCTCGTCATCGACATCGGCACGGCACAGGCCGGCGTCGCGGGCGCGATGCACGAACGGCAGGAAGATGTGCACCACACGCCGGTCGGCAGCGTCCACGGCCGGGTGCGCGCGTTCGATCGAACGCCAGAAATCCACCAGCGGCGCGGACTGGGCGATGTGCTCGGCCACATCGTGCAGCAGCACGGCCAGCCCGTCCGGGCGCTCGGCCAGATCGGCGGCCAGCCGTTCCAGGCCATCCAGGCCACGGGTCATCAGCGCCGTCATCAGCGCGAGCCGGTCGGGGAAATTGCGGTACAGCGTGGCGCGGCCAAGGCCGGCACGCTCGACCACCAGTTCCAGCGGGGCGTTGACGCCGTGTTCGCTGAACACTTCGTCGGCAGCATCGAGTATCTGCCGGCGGCGCAGCGCGGCATCAGGGCGGGAAGTCGTCATCGCGGCATTATCGGACAGATTTGTCCGGTAACACCAGAGCCCGCTTCACCAATCCGCGCCCTCTCCGACCAACGGTCTGCTCCGGCAGTCTGCTCCGGCAGCCGCCTCCGACGGCCGGAGCAGCGAACGGATCAGCCGGTGTTCTGCACGCCCTGCGAGACACCGTTGACGCAGGCCACCAGCGCGCGCAGCAATTCGTCGTCTTCGCCATCGGTGGCGCGCCAGCGTTGCAGCAGGTCCACCTGCAGCACGCTGATCGGGTCGATGTAGGGGTTGCGCAGGCGGATCGACAAGGCCAGCCGCGGGTCGTGCTGCAGCAGCGACTGCTGGCCGGTCAACGCCTTCACCCAGCCCTTGGTCAGCGCCAGCTCGGCGCCGATGCCCGGGAAGAACCGCGCGTGCAGGTCGCCCGACAAGCGCGAAAACAGCTCGGCGATGGTGAGGTCGCCCTTGGACAGCACCATCGCCACGTCGTCGAGGAAGGTGCGGAAGAATGGCCAGTCCTGCGCCATCTCGCGCAAGGTCTCCTCGTGCCCCGCATCCACTGCCGCCTGCAGGCCGCTGCCCACGCCGTACCAGCCCGGGATCACCGCACGCGCCTGGCTCCAGGCGAACACCCACGGAATCGCGCGCAGGTTGGACAAGGCCGCGTCCTGGCCGAGCCGGCGCGACGGACGCGAGCCCAGCGTCATGCGTTCGATCACATCGATCGGCGTGGCCAGGCGGAAGTACTGCATGAAATCCGGCGCGCCAACGAAGGCGCGATACGCCACGGTGCTGCGCTCGGCGACCAGATCCATCACCGGGCGCCAGCGCTCCTCGCGTGGCTCCGGCGCACGCGGACGCAGGCTGGACAGCAGCACCGCGCCGGTCATCTGTTCCAGCGAGCGCAGCGCCAGGGCACGGATGCCGTACTTGCGATGGATCACCTCGCCCTGCTCGGTCACGCGCAGCCGGCCATCGACACTGCCGCGCGGCGCGGCATCCAGCGCGCGGCTGGTCTTGCCGCCGCCACGCGCGATCGAGCCACCGCGGCCGTGGAAGAAGGTCAGCCGCACGCCGAGTTCGGCGGCAGCCTCCAGCAGTTCGACCTGCGCGCGTTGCAGCCCCCACCGCGAGGCGGTGATGCCGCCGTCCTTGCCGCTGTCCGAATACCCCAGCATCACCATCTGCGTATCGCCGCGCGCAGCCAGGTGCTGGCGGTAGACCGGGTCGGCGAGCAGGTCCTGCACGGTGCCGGTACCGCCGCGCAGATCGTCCACGGTTTCGAACAGCGGCACGATATCCAGCGGCACCGTGCCGGCGTCGTCGACCAGACCGCCGCGGCGCGCAAGCGCCAGCACGGTAAGTACATCAGCGCGGTTGTGCGCCATCGAGATGATGTAGCTGCCCAGCGCATCGGCGCCATGGCGGCTGCGCGCATCGGCGAGCGCGGCGAACACCGCATCCAGCCGCGCATTGCCTTCGTCATCCACGCGCGGCAATGCCTGTTCGCCAGATGCATACGGACCGAGCAATGCGGCGCGCTGGGTGGCGTCCTGTTCGTCCCAGTCCGCCTGACCCAATGCGTCGGCCACCGCGCGCGCATGCACGCTCGATTCCTGGCGCACGTCCAGACGCGCCAGGTGGAAGCCGAAGCTGCGCACGCGCCACAACAGGCGGCGCACCGCGAACCAACCGGCGTGCAGGCCCTTGTTGGCCTGCAGGCTGTCCAGGATCAATTGCAGATCGTGCTCCAGCTCGGACGGACTGGTGTAGGCGCCCTCGGCATCGTCCAGCGTGGCCTGCAGGCGAGCGCGCATCAGATCGTTGAGCAGCCGGTACGGCATGTCGCCATGGCGCGGACGCGAGCGTGTGGCGTCCTCCGGCAACAACGCGCGGTAGCGCTGCAGTTGCTCGCTCAACGCCGGGCTCACCGCCACCAGCGTGGTCGACTGGCTGAGCAGGCTGGCCAGTTGCCAGAGTTCCTTCTGATACCGGTCCAGCACCGCACGCCGTTGCGCATCCAGCGTGCCGGCAATGGTGGTGGCATCCACATTGGGGTTGCCGTCCATGTCGCCGCCGACCCAGGTGCCGAAGCGCAGCAGCCGCGGCAGGGTCGGCACACTGCCGTAGGTCTCTTCGATGGCGTGTTCGAGGGTTTCGTACATCACCGGCACCACGCGATAGAGCACCTGGGTGAGGTAGAACCCCACATGCTCGCGCTCGTCCTCCACAGTGGGACGCACTGGCGAGGAGTCGGCGGTCTGCCAGGAGGCGGTCAGGGCCATGCGGAAGCGCGCCGCGTCGGTGGCGCGCTCGTTGGGCGTGCGCATGCCGTCCAGGTTGTCGACCAGGCTGGCGACCATCAACTGCTCTTTTTCCAGCAGCGCGCGGCGCACCGCTTCGGTGGGATGGGCGGTGAACACCGGCTCCACGTCGATGCGCGGCAACCACGCGCTGAGTTCGTCCAGGCTCACGCCCTGTGCCTTGAGCCGACGCAATGCGTCGTGCAGGCCATCGGGCTGCGGCGTGTCAGTGCCGCTGCGCTGGTACTCGCGGCGGCGGCGGATGCGGTGCACGCGCTCGGCGATGTTGACCACCTGGAAATAGGTGCTGAAGGCACGCACCAGCGACTCGGCCTGGCGCGGTTCGCGCCCGGCCAGTTGCGCGCTCAGCGTGGACGGCGGCGCATCGCCCTCGCGCCGAGCAATCGCGGTGGTGCGAACGCGTTCGACTTCCTCGAGGAATTCCGCAGAGACCTGCTCGGCGAGCAGGTCACCGACCAGGGCGCCGAGCCGACGCACGTCGTCGCGCAAGGGCAGGTCGGGGGTAGCGAACACAAGACTGCTGCGGTACTCGTTCATCGGAAACGCACACCCTCTCAAGCGCAAAGTCGTCGAAGACTAACCCAAAAGGATTAGATGATCGCGACCGGCACGACGGTTTCATCATCAACCATCGTGTGGGCCTACCGACGACTCCGTAGGAGCGCGCTGGCGCGCGACGAGAGTTTGCAGGTCGGGCAAGCCGCGCCTACGAGGTGGGGCTGGCCTGGTCATGCCCATCGCGGGCAAGCCCGCTCCTGCGGGGTGGGGTTGTCCGGGTAACGCCCATCGCGGACAAGCCGCGCCTGCGGAGTGGGGCTGTCCTGTCATGCCCCCGTCGCGCCCGGGTGCGCTCCTACGGGTGATCGCGGCAATCGCGTGGGCGGCGCGGCGATGCGTCCCGGGACGCGCGGGCCGCATCCACGTAGGAGCGCACCCGGGCGCGACGACACTTCACCGCTAACCCCGCATCGCGCGCAAGCGCGCTCCTATCGGTGCCGGCCCACCATCGATCAACGCGTACGGGTCGCGCCGGTCTCCTTCATCGGTTCGCCGAGATGGGTCTTCAACCACTGCTCGCTCTCGGCCAGCATCTGCAGGATCGACTGCCGTGCGCGATACGCATGCGATTCGTTGGGCAGCAGTACCAGCCGCGCGGTGCCACCCAGACCCTTGATCGCGGCGAACATGCGCTCGCTCTGGATCGGGAAGGTGCCGGTGTTGTTGTCGTCCTGGCCGTGGATCAGCAGCAGCGGGTCCTTGATCCTGTCGGCGTAGTTGAACGGCGACATCGCCTGGTACACCGATTGCGCCTGCCAGTAGTTGCGCTCCTCGGCCTGGAAGCCGAACGGCGTCAGCGAGCGGTTGTAGGCGCCGCTGCGCGCGATGCCGGCCTTGAACAGCCGCGTGTGCGCAAGCAGGTTGGCGGTCATGAAGGCGCCATAGGAATGCCCGCCGATGGCGATGTGTTCGCGGTCGGTGACCCCGCGCCGCACCACTTCGTCCACCGCGGCCTGCGCATCGGCGACCAGCTGCGGCACGTAGGTGTCGTTGGGCTCGGCATCGCCCTCGCCGACGATCGGCATGGTCGGGTTGTTGAGCACCACATAGCCGATCGCCAGGAACGCCTGCGGGCCCCAGTAGCTGATCGCGTTGAAACGGTACGGCGAGTCGGTGACCTGGCTGGCGGTATCGGCACTCTTGAACTCGCCCGGGTAGGCCCACATCAGCAGCGGCCGCGGGCCGTCGCGCTTGGGGTCGTAACCGGGCGGCAGCAGCAGCGTGGCGGTGAGGTCCACGCCATCGGCGCGCTTGTAGCGGATCTGCTCCTTCTGCACGCCGCGCAACTGCGGCAGCGGGTGGGCGAAATGCGTCAACGCCCGCGGTGCAGGCGCTGCGTCGCCCAACGTCTGCACGACGTAGTTGGCCGGCTCCTCGGGCGATTCGCGGCTGAGCAGCAACTGCGTGCCCTGCGCGTCCAGCAACGCCAGCGGCGCGGAATAGCTCGGCGCCTGCGAATGGAACAGACGCGTGGCACGCTTGCTGCGCAGATCGAAGCGATCCACGAACGGGCGATCACCTTCCGGCGAAGCGCCCTTGCCGAGCAGGAACAGGCTGTTGCCGTCGGCGCCGGTCTGCAGCAGCGTGCGGCCCTTGCCGTCGGCCACGGTCGCCGGCGTGCCGGGATCGTTGTAGCGGTCCTGCGAGGAGCGGTCCCAGAGCAATTCGGGTGCGCGCTGTGGCTGGTCCGGTGCGATGCGCCACTGTTTGGTGCGGCGGGTCTTCCACCAGCTTTCGCTGAGGATGGCCAGATCGCCGCGGCCCCACTGGATGCCTTCATACCGGCTACCCAACCGTGCCAGCGTCACCGGCGCGCGCGCGAACGGCGCGGCCTGCATCAGCACCGCATCGCGGACCGTGCTCGCGCGGGCCGGATCACCGCCGTCCTGCGCCTCGGCCCAGACCAGCGTGGCCGGCGCATCGGCGCGCCAGGCGATGTCGCGCACGCCGGTGGGCACCGCGTCGTTGCCGGTCGGCAGGCCTTCGACCAACGGCAGCTGGGCGATCTGCCGCACCAGCTTGCCCTGCAGGTCCAGCACCTCGATGCGGCGGGCGAAGTTGTCCACCGGCACCACATATGAAAACGGCCGCTCGGCGCGTTCGCTCAGGAGGTAGCGGCCATCCGGCGATACCGACAGGTTGAGATAGATGCCGGGCGTGGCGATCGGGCGCACCTGCCCGGTCACGCCGACGATGATCGGCTGGCCGGTAGCGTAGTACTCGAACACGCGTGCGTCGGCCTCGTTGCGCAGCAGGTCCTGGTAGGTCGGCAGCGAGCGCACGCCGGCCGCGGCACTGGTCTGCTGGATCGCCGGGCCGGCCGGGTTCGCGTCGCGCGCCGGTGGCGTGCCCTGCCCGGCCACCTGCTGTTGCAGCAACAGGCCGCTGCCATCGGGCAACCAGTGCAAGGCGTCGTCGACGCTGGTGTTCAAGCCGGCGACCAGGCGCCTGGCCTGCCCGGCCGCCACGTCCACCAGCCACAGTTCGTTGGCCCCGCTGGCCGCGTCCTCGCGGCGGAACGCCAGATAACGCTGATCCGGCGACCAGCTCACCGTAGCCAGCGCCAACGGCGTCGGCAGACCGGTGATCTGCCGCTCGCTGCCATCGGCCACCGACAGCAGCCACAGCTTGTCGGCAAAGGCAAACCGGCTGCTGGCAACCGTCTTGGGATGGATGCGCAGGCCGGCCAGCTTGAGCTCGGGCTGGGCCACTTCGGCGATGTCCGGCAATGCCGGCAACTGCACCATCGCGCCCAGGTCGCGTTTGGGCGACAGGTGCAGCAGCGGTGCGCGCGGGGCATCCACCACCGCCTGCAGCGCCTTGGAGGGCAGCTGGTAGCCGGTGCTTGCCGCGGCAGCGGGCTGGGCGACCGGTGCGACGGCTGCCGCTGCAGCCAGTGGTGTTGCGCTCAGCGCCAGCGCGCCGACTAGGACCCATCGCTGCCGCCGCCTGCCGTGCCGTGCATCGGGTATCGCCTGCATTGTCCATCCCCAGTGTCGATCGACTCCGGACCATAGCAGCCGCCCGCGCACCGCTCCCCCTGCCGTTGGTTGGGTGCACACCAATTCATGCCGGAGGGGGGTGCTGCCGATATAATCGATGCTCTCGTCGAGGGGCGCTGCGACCGGTATGGCGGACTGATCTGCCTACTGCACCACAGGTGCAGGAAACTACGGCCAGGCTCGACCAGCATTCATCGTTCAACGGCGCCCGGAACTGCAGACATTTGTTTGCCTACCGGAGCTATTGCATGAACGCTGTCGCAAAAACCGTCGCGCAGACGGACTACAAGATCGCCGATCTTTCCCTGGCCGATTGGGGCCGCAAGGAACTGGACATCGCCGAGCACGAGATGCCGGGCCTGATGTCGATCCGCCGCAAGCATGCGCAGACCAAGCCGCTGAAGGATGTCCGCATCACCGGCTCGCTGCACATGACCATCCAGACCGCAGTGCTGATCGAAACGCTCAAGGACATCGGTGCCAACGTGCGCTGGGCCTCGTGCAACATCTTCTCCACGCAGGACCACGCGGCCGCCGCGATCGCCGCCTCCGGCACGCCGGTGTTCGCCTGGAAGGGCGAGACGCTGGAAGAGTACTGGGACTGCACCCTGGACGCGCTGACCTTCACCCTGCCCGACGGCACCCAGACCGGCCCGGAGCTGGTGGTGGACGACGGCGGCGACGTCACCCTGCTGATCCACAAGGGCTATGAGCTCGAAAACGGCAGCACCTGGGTCGACGAGCCGGCCTCCTCGCACGAGGAAGGCGTGATCAAGGCGCTGCTCAAGCGCGTGGCCGTCGAGCGTCCGGGTTACTGGACCCGTGTGGTCAAGGACTGGAAGGGCGTCTCCGAAGAGACCACCACCGGCGTGCACCGTCTGTACCAGATCGCCGAAGCCGGCAAGCTGCTGATCCCGGCCATCAACGTCAACGACTCGGTCACCAAGAGCAAGTTCGACAACCTCTACGGCTGCCGCGAGTCGCTGGCCGATGGCCTCAAGCGCGCGATGGACGTGATGCTGGCCGGCAAGGTTGCGGTGGTCTGCGGCTATGGCGACGTCGGCAAGGGCAGTGCCGCCTCGCTGCGTGCCTACGGTGCCCGCGTGATCGTCACCGAGATCGACCCGATCTGCGCCTTGCAGGCGTCGATGGAAGGCTTCGAGGTCAACACCATCGAATCCACCCTGGGCCGCGGTGACATCTATGTCACCACCACCGGCAACAAGGACATCATCACCGTCGAGCACCTGCAGGCGATGAAGGACCAGGCCATCGTCTGCAACATCGGCCACTTCGACAACGAGATCCAGGTCGATGCGCTGAATGCGTTGAAGGGCGTGGAGAAGATCAACATCAAGCCGCAGGTCGACAAGTACGTGTTCGCCAACGGCAACGCGATCTTCCTGCTGGCCGACGGCCGCCTGGTCAACCTGGGCTGCGCCACCGGCCACCCGAGCTTCGTGATGTCCAACTCGTTTGCCAACCAGACCCTGGCGCAGATCGACCTGTGGGAAAAGCGCGACAGCTACGAGAAGAAGGTCTACATCCTGCCCAAGCACCTGGACGAGGAAGTGGCACGTCTGCACCTGGAAAAGATCGGCGTCAAGCTGACCACCCTGACCAAGGACCAGGCCGAGTATCTCGGCGTGGACGTGGCCGGCCCGTACAAGCCGGATCATTACCGCTACTGATCAGCCGGGCGGTTGATTGCCCGGATGTCACCGCTTGAACAGGACGGGCGCCGCAAGGCGCCCGTTTTCTTTGCAGGATGCCGGATGGTGATGGCCATGCGTGGAAGCGGCCCCACACGGCGATCGACCTCCGCTCGCCGCATGCGGCGACATCGACAGGCCCGAGTTAAGCAGCAGCGCTCTTTTCCCTGCCGCGCGAAAAGTCGCACAATACGCTGCAGCTGGCGGCCTGCTACGGCCGCCAGTTCGCATTGCGTTCCCAGAACGCAACGCTGCGCCGGTACGCGTCGCGGTCCAGTGCCACACCGGAGCCGCCCTCGTCCACGCCCAGTGCATTGCGCAGCATGGTGATGGGCGCCATCGGAATTTCTTCCGGCTCGGTGGTGTAGAGGCAACCGACCACGCCCCAATCGGCGTCGATCGGCGCGCCTTCCCTGGCCAGTTGATCGCGGCTGTAGAGGATCGGCAGCAAGTACGTCGCCACCGGGGGCTCCACCCCTTCGAACCAGCGCACCAGCACCGGCAACTCCTGCGTGCTGCGTGCCTCATAGCCGGAACGCAACTGATGGCGGTTGTCATCGGTGATCGGCACAGTGAGGCAGCGCGTCGAGGTCCAGTTGCGGTGCACATGCAGCTGGCAGAACGGCGCATAGCCTGCGATCACGCGTACCGGCGTTTCTTCGTTGAGCCGCTGGATGAACTGCTCGGGCGTGCAATCCTGGATGGCGTTGCGACGACCATCGCGGGGAAACAGACGGGTGCGGGCAAACGGTGTGAGAACGATGGACATGACGGTGGTAAGTGGCAAAGAACGCCAGGGTAGCCTGCAGCCCTGCCATGCGACCACTTACCAGATCAGATCGTCCGGTACCTTGAACTGGCTGTAATAGTCGTCGTCGCTGTCCGGCGCCGATGGCGTGCTGCTACGGCCATGATCCAGCACCACAACGTCCGCATCGCGGCTGTAGACCTTGTCGGCAGCGGCGCGCGGAATCAGCTCAAAGCCATCGCCATGCCGCACGATCACCAGCGCGCCGCTGGCCAGCTGGCTGCGGAGCGCAGTGTTGACCAGCACGCTGCGGATGACGCTGCCGTCGTTGAAGCGGTAGTCGATCTCGCCCTCACGCTTGACCTTGTTGGTCTCCACGATCTGCCGGACCTGGGCCAGCAGTTCCTGCCGCCGCAGCTGCACCTTGCGCTCCTCGGCCAGTGCGCGATCACGCTCGGCGCGCTCGGCCTGCAGGCGCGCTGCATCCACCTTGTCGGCATCTGCGGGCAATGCCGCCCCGCCCTTGGCATGACGTTGCTTGACCTGCTCACGCGCCACCTTGTCCACCTGGGCCTTCTTGACCAGCCCGGCCTTGAGCAGTTGTTCTTGCAATGGATTACGCATGGGAAGGATCGGCAATGAACTGGCCGCTAGTTTAGCGCGCCCGGCACCCGGCTTCCGCGAGCTCCCGGCCGAAACCAAGCGCGGCGCCGTTCGCCGCTGCGCTGCATTGTGCGACCGGCCACCCTGTTGCCGCCGAACGCCGTGCGCAGTTCCGCGGTCCATTGCATTGAATACGTATGCACAACACCGATGTTGCGTCGCGATGCACGCTTAGCATCACCGCGCGCTGCACGCCGTGCGCGCGCTCTCCGGAACAGGGGCCGGAGGCCTTGCCGCGGGCAGCGTGATGCACACGCCGGCCTGCGCCTACCACTGGAGAACCACCCGATGCGCACCACACCTGCCCACTCTCCAACCTCGGCCCTGCAGCGCGGCGCCCGCGCATTGCTCACCGCGCTGGCCTTGCTGCTGGTGACAGCCAACGTCCAGGCCGATGTCATCCTGCATGCCTTCAACTGGCCGTATGCCACCGTGGAAGCGCGCGCCAGGCAGATTGCCGATGCCGGGTATCGCAAGGTCCTGGTTGCGCCGGCGTACCGCTCCGAAGGCAGCGCCTGGTGGGCGCGTTACCAGCCGCAGGACATCCGCCTGATCGACAACCCGCTCGGCGACACCATCGCCTTCAGGCGCATGGTGCAGGCATTGGCCAACAACGGCGTGGAAACCTATGCCGATGTCGTGCTCAACCACATGGCCAACGAGGCGGCGACACGTTCGGACCTCGATTACCCCGGCAGCGCCGTGCTCGCGCAATATGCTGCAGATTCGGGCCGTTACGATACGTTGCGCCTGTTCGGCACCCTGCAATCGAACTTGCTGAGCGCCAGCGATTTCGGCCCGGCACAGTGCATCACCAACTACAACGACACCTATCAGGTGCGCACCTATCGTATCTGCGGTGGCGGCAGCGATCCGGGCCTGCCGGATCTGGTCGGCAATGAGTGGGTGGTGCAACAGCAGCGCGCCTATCTGCAGGCACTCAAGGGCCTGGGCGTCACCGGCTTCCGGGTCGACGCGGCCAAGCACATGTCCTTCGACCACCTCAACCGCGTGTTCGATGCCGGCATCCGCTCCGGCGTGTATGTGTTCGGCGAAGTCATCACCGGCGGCGGCACCGGTAACGGCGATTACGATCAATTCCTGGCACCGTATCTGCAATCCACACCGCATGCGGCCTACGACTTCCCGCTGTTCAACGCGGTCCGCAATGCATTCGCCATTGGCGCGAGCCTGCAGCAGCTGGTGGATCCGGCATCCACCGGGCAGGCCTTGCCAGGCAATCGCGCGGTGACCTTCGCCGTCACCCACGACATCCCCAACAATGCCGGCTTCCGTTACGCCATCCTCGACCCGGTCGATGAGACGCTGGCGTACGCGTATCTGATCGGCCGCAACGGCGGCATGCCGATGATCTACACCGACAACAACGAAAGCGGCGACAACCGCTGGGTCAATGCCTATCGACGCGAGGATCTGCGTCGCATGATCGGCTTCCACAACGGCATGCAGGGCACCGACATGCAGGTACTGTCGTCCAGCGCCTGCCATATCCTGTTCCGTCGTGGCAGCCTGGGCATCGTTGGCATCAACAAGTGCGGCAATCCGGTCACCACCACGGTGGGCATGAACAACAGCGTGTTGTACTGGAATGCCGACTACACCGATGCGCTGGGCTCCGGCAACGTGGTCCGCATCACCGGCAGCTCCCACACCTTTACGCTGCCGGCGCGTGGCGCGCGCATGTGGCGTCGCTGAGCGATCGCCACGGTTGTTGAATCGGCCGCACGCAGGTGACCGTTGACCGGGCAGGTAAGCATTCGCACGCCTGTGCAGCACCGCGTCACCAGCCGCTCGATACGCGGCCTGCGCCGCAGCATGCGCGCGCAGGCCGCGTGCTTTCAGGCATCCGCATGCGGCCATGGCGGGCAGTCGTGCCGCGGCTGCCGCCTTTGTATCCAGTGGCCATCAACACAAACTTGGACAGGCGCTGAATCAAACCGGCACGGAGAGTCTGTTGATGCAACGAATCCTGCTGCGTCCCGGACCTATGTGGCAGCCCGATGCACGCCGTTGTCGTCTGCAGGCAGGCGTGCCGAGTGCAGCGAAGGGCGTTGCCCGGTCATCGGACAACGTTCTCGACCGCCGAACAATCGAGCAACCGGAGCAAGCCGATGCCTCTGTACTTCGTCCGCCATGGCGAGTCGCTCGCCAACGAGCAGAACTATTTTGCCGGTGCGCAGGATTCGCCGCTGACGCCACTGGGCCGCCGACAGGCCCGGCAGGCAGCCGACTTCGTTCGAGAACGCGGGCTGCGTTTCGACCAGGTGCATGTCTCGACGCTCGAACGCGCCCAGGCCACCGCGGCGATCATCCTGGAAGGCGTCCGCGACGCACCGCAGGTGCTGTACAGCGATGCGCTGAATGAGCGCGACTTCGGCATTTTCGCCGGCAAGAACAAGACGCTGATCAAGAAGTCGATCGGCCATGGCCTCTTCGATGCCTGTTTTCACGATGCCGATGGCGCACCGCCTGACGGCGAGCACTGGATGGACATGTACGCGCGTTGCAAGCACTACTACGACACGGTGCTGGCACCGCTGGACCGCCAGGGCAAGCAGGTGCTGGTGGTGGCGCACAAGTACATCGTCGAAGTGTTCGCATTGATCGCCTCGGGCCTGCCGCCCGCCGAGTACATGGACTTCCGGCTGCCCAATTCGCGCCCGTTGTCGTGGGAGGAGCTCAAGCGCATGACCGCGCGCAGTTCCTCAGGTCTGAACTACCTGGGCGAGCAGACCGAAATCCATTTGCTGCAATGGATGCTGATCGCCGCCGTGGCCGGCTTTGCGTTGTCGTGCGTGGGCCTCGCAGTGCCGCACGGGCTCACCTCCACCGCCATCGTGGCGCTGCTGGCGGTGAATGCGTTCTTCCTGTCGGTGCGTATCGAACCGGGTGCATTGCGCCTGACCGGAGGACCGGAGAACCTCGCATTGAGCGTGGTCAGTCTTGCACGCGCCGGGCTGGCCATGGTGCTGCTCACGCAGTCGCATAACGAGTGGGTGCATGTCCTCGGCTTGCTGCTGATCGTGCCACCAGCGCTGTCGGTGCCCACCTTCTCGCTTGCGCGCGGCGGCGATTACTTCTTTGCGGCGCGCTACACCCTGGTGCTGTCGATCGTGCTGCCGGCTGCATTGCTGTTGCTGTTCCTGGATCACCACGAGGTGCTGGGCAGTGCGCATGCACTGGAGCGCTTCTTCGTGGTGTTGCTGATCGCGCTGGCGGTGCCATCCCTGCTGGCACAGGGCTGGCGACGTGCGCGGCCGATCGCAGCCGGCAAACTGGCCACCAACTGGGGCTGGGCGGGCTCGCTGACGATGGTGCCGCTGGCCTTGCTGGTGGGGCTGCAAGCGGGTGGCAGGCCGTTGGCAGACGCCCTGGGGCATGGGGGTTGGCAGGCATGGGCCGCCTTGCTGCTGCCGTTTGCGCTGCTGCTGGCCTGCCGCCTGGGCAGCGCAGCGTATCTGTCCGCCTACCAGCGCGTGACGGGCAAGGCCGTGTCCGCGGCGATCGCCTCGGACATCCACCTGCTGCAGACCTCGCCGAACATCTTCCTGTGGCTGAGCCTGTTGCTGCCCGGCACGTTCGCACATGCACCCACGCTGGTTGCCGGCACGTTGCTGGGCTTTTTCGCCTTTGCGCTACTGGACGAGACATGGGTGGTACGGCGCTTCCGTGCGCAGATCACTCCCGCGCTGCACCAGCACGCTGCGCGCACTGCGACGCGCGCCAGGCCGCTGGATGCGAGCGGCGTGGCAGCTGGCACCGTGGCGCTGGACAGCAGGTAGGAGCGCAGGCACCATGCACATCGCTGCATGCGCCTGGTGCCGTGTCATTGCCCGGGTCGTCGAGACCTCAGTCGGGGTGTTGCGCACAGCGCACTTCCATTCCACGCCATGCTGGAACGCGAGCGATACCGCGCCGATTTACCAGGCAAATGGCGCGGTGACCTTGCGCGCGCCGAGCATGAACGCATCGGCCACATGCACGAACGGGGTGACGTCCACCTCCGACTCGCCGGCACGCACCAACTGTACGAAACGGCGGTACAAACCGTCGTACTCGCCGGCTGCCACCACTGGCTGCGGCTGGCCATTGATGCTCAGCCTGGCACCGCCCTCGCTGAGCATGAGCAGGCCATCGGTGGTGTCCACTTCGATATCCCAGCGCTGATGGCCGGTCTGCAGGAAGTCGAATTCTGCCGTCACCGGCACACCCGCGGTATCGACAAAGCCGAGCCTGGCGTACAGCGGTGCCTGACGGTTCTCCGGTGTGTGCAGCTCCGCCTCGCGCAGCGCGAAGGGGCGCGGCAACAGATGCGTGACGATGGACAGCGCGTTGATGCCGGGATCGAACACGCCCATGCCACCCGGCTCCAGGATCCAGTCCTGGCCCGGATGCCAATGGCGGATGTCTTCCTTCCAGGTGATATGCGCGCGCAGGATCTGCTTGTCGGCCAGCCACGCCCGCGCAGGCGCCACTGCGGCGGCGCAGCGCGAATGCCAGCTGGTGAACAGGCTGCGTTGCGCGCGCTGCGCCAATGCGCGCAGGTCGTGGATCTCGGCCAGGGTGGCGGCCGGGGGTTTTTCCAGGAACACATGGCGCCCGGCAGCCAGCGCGGCCTGTGCCTGCGTATGCCGCCCCACCGGTGGCGTGCACAGCGCGACCGCTTCAATCTGCGGATGCGCCGCGAAGGCCTCTTCCAGGGTGTGATAGGCCGGCACGCCGTCGACCGTGCCATGCCGGCTCACGGTGGCCACCAGCTGCACATCGGCGCGCGCGGCGATGGTGGGCACGTGCTGGTCGCGGGCGATCTTGCCGATGCCGACAAGGGCAATGCGCAATGCGTCTGGATGCTTCATCGAAACCTTCGGGCTGATGGTGAAGTGGCGGGACCCGCGATCGCCCGTTTCAGGCGCTTGTACGCGGACACTGCGGCAGCGGCGCGATGCACAAGCGCACGCAACGGCGCAGTGTACGGTCAGGCCGCGGTTCGCTGCGAGACATCGCTCCTGCTTGTTTTGCTATACCTGCGGCACCCGGCGGCCGTGCAAGGGCGGCCATTGCGGCAACAAGCGCAGCTGCAACGGCGCACCCGGCCTGCGACCGGATTACGGCGACGATTACTACGCCGCGTTCGTCATCGATCCCGATGGGCACCACCTCGAAGCGGTGGTCGACACGCCTGCATGACCTGCCGTGGCAGCCACGCCGACTGCAGACAGCTGCCTGGATGCGATGCGCTGGCCGGCAACCTCACGCTGCGACGGTCCGCGCCACCTGCCCGACACGCACGCGTCAGGCAGGCCGCCGCATGCACTCACATCTCCAGCACGACCTTGCCCAGGTGGCTGCCCTGCTCCAGATAGCGGTGCGCTGCAGCGGCTTCGCTGAGCGGGAAGCGCTTGTCGAGCAGCACGCGCAGCTTGCCCTGCGCGATCCACGGCCACACCACGCGCTCCACTTCCGCAGCCAGGCGCGCCTTCTCGTCGGCACTGCGCGGGCGCAGCGTCGAGCCGGTGAGGATGGCCTGCTTGCGCATCAGCAACGGAATCGGTACCTCGATGGTCGAGCCGGCCTGGGAGGCGATGTAGACGATACGTCCGCGCGGATTGAGCGCTTCCAGGGTGTCGGCGAATACTGCAGCGCCCACCATGTCCAGCGATACGTCCACCCCGCCGTGCGCCTTGGCCACGGTGACAAAGGATTCGGTGGTGGAGTCGATCGCCACATCGGCGCCCAGCTCGCGTGCCTGCGCCGCCTTGCCCGCCGAACGCGCGGTGGCCAGCACATGCGCACCGGCGGCCTTGGCCATCTGGATCGCCGTCACCCCGATCCCGGAGGTGGCGCCGTGCAGCAGCAGCCATTCCCCGGCGGCGAGCCGGCCATGCTCGAACAGGTTGGCGTACGCGGTAAAGACGGTTTCCGGCAGCGCCGCGGCATGCGCCATCTCCATGCCGGCCGGAATCGGCAGCACATGCCGCGCATCGACCGCTGCGTACTGCGCGTAACCGCCACCGCCCAGCAGTGCACATACCCGATCACCCACCTTCCAGCGGCCGGCCGGCTCCACGATCTCCCCGGCGATTTCCAGCCCGAGCGTCTGCGGTGCGCCGGGCGGCGGCGGATAGTGGCCGGCACGCTGGAGCAGATCGGGACGATTGATGCCGGCCGCATGCACGCGGATCAGCACCTGCCCCGGCGCGGGGCGGGGACGCGGCTGCTCGTCGGGGTAAAGCGCATCCGCATCGCCCTTGCCATCGCGGATGGCGATTGCGGTCATCGTGGTATCGCTCATGCGCAGCACTCCGTAGAAAGTGCGCCCAGTGTAGGGATCCCTGCGTCAAGGCATGGCGCACGCCCGGTCGCGACACCTCACCCACGCGCGGCGCGACCCCACTCTCAACCAACGCAGGGCGAGCGACTACGCGATGGCCGGCGCACGCGTTGAAGCGGTGTTGCAACGGACGCACGCCACCGCTGATGCCAGTCCGGGTGCGCCGCTGTGCGGCGACTGCCCGCAGGCCCGCAGGCCGGGCCGTCATCCGTTGCCGGCAAGCGCATCGCAAGACCACACCGCATCAGCACGCGCGCCTGCATTGCAGACGCACGTGGCAACGCATCACTGCGCGCTGGGCGCGGCGTCCTGGTCGATGTACTGGCGAATCGCCTCGAACACCTTGGAGGTGCCGTCATCCTGATCCGACGGCAGGCGGGCGGCGAAGTCCCTCAGCAACTTGTCGCCATCCACGCCGGGTTGCTCGGCCAGGGCAAGCGCCAGATCACCGACGCTGCGTGCCAACGCAACCCAGATGCGGCCCAGCGATTCGGCGATGACATCCATTTCCTGCTCTTGCATGTCGCGCTCCGATCAAGTGGCCTGGGGACTGGAGCTTACTGTGCACGCCGCACCCCGAGACTGGCGCCCGAAGCGGCCCCAACCCTGTCGCACATTGCGCAGGCATGCACGAGTTCCCCGAGGCAGCCGCATCCAGGACACCCGCAACCAAATATGCATTCATCGCGATGAAGCGATATTATGCCGGCACGATCCGCCGGACCCGCCGCGATGACGCCTCTCAGTTTCGAGTTCTACCCGCCCAAGACCGACGACCAGCGCGCACAGCTGGACCGCACGGCGGCCAGGTTGAAGGGCTACGCGCCGGAATACGTCTCGTGCACCTTCGGCGCCGGCGGCTCCACGCTCAGCTACACCTCCGAGACGGTGCGCCACCTCAAGCAGAAGCACGGTTTCGAGGCCGCCCCGCACCTGTCCTGCGTCGGCGGCAGCCGCCAGGAGATCCGCGAGCTGCTCAAGCTGTATCGCGCGATCGGCTGTACCCGCATCGTCGCCCTGCGCGGCGACCTGCCCTCGGGCATGGGCCATCCGGGCGACCTGCGCTATGCCTCGGACCTGATCGCCTTCATCCGCGCCGAGCATGGCGATGCGTTCCGGATCGAGGTCGGTGCGTATCCGGAAACCCATCCGCAGGCGACCGACGCACTGAGCGATCTGCGTTACTTCAAGGCCAAGGTGGATGCCGGCGCCGATGCCGCAATCACCCAGTATTTCTACAACGCCGATGCGTACTTTCATTTCCGAGACGCGGTGCAGCGCATGGGCGTGGAGATCCCGATCATCCCCGGCATCATGCCGATCTCCAATTTCTCGCAGCTGCGGCGCTTTTCCGAGCAATGCGGTGCAGAAATTCCGCGCTGGATCAGCAAGAAGATGCAGTCCTACGGCGACGATGCCGATGCGGTGCGCGCCTTCGGTGCGGAAGTGGTGGCCACCGTGTGCGAGCGCCTGATCGCCGGCGGCGCGCCTGCGCTGCACTTCTACACGCTCAACCTGGCCAAGCCGACCACGCAGGTGCTGCAGCTGCTCGGGCGCTGAGCCACGCCAGCGATGCCATGCCGTTGCTGGCTGTCTGTGCGGGCACGGCACCGGCAGGCGCGCGTGATGCGCAAGCGCCGTATAGGCTACCGCTGTCTCGGCGCGTTGCGCGCCGGCTCACGCACGGCCCGTTACGCTGCGTCGATGCCCCGCCTCCTGCTGCCGTTGCTGCTGCTGTCCTGCCTTTGCCCGGCCATGCGCGGGCAGGCGCAGGAGATCCGCCGATGCGTGACAGCGGACGGGCAGACCATGTTCACCGACCGCCGCTGCGAAGATGTCGGCGCCGCGGCGCGCCCGCCGCCGGCCACGCGCACGCAGGGCACTACCGGCCTGTCTGGCTACGGCTGCCCGCGCCGGCTGAGCGAACTGGTGTCGTTGCTGCAACTGGCGGTGGACAGCCGCGACGTCAACCGGCTCTCCAGCCTGTACCTGTGGAGCGGCCAGTCCGACGCGGCCGCCAGCCAGGTACTGAGCCGGCTGGAAGCCATCGTGCAACGCCCGTTGCTGGATATCGTCCCGATGTACCCGCAACGCGATCCGCCGACCTGGCAAGCCGATGCAGACACGTCGGCGGCGGCTCCATCACTGGACGGCAGTGCGACCGACACCCCACTCCCGGCACCCCCGGGCCGCCCACGCCCCTGGGGCCTGCGCCTGGAGCAGAATCTCGCCAGCGGCACGCCCGCGCGCAGCGTGTTGCGGCTGCGTCGGCAGTACAACTGCTTCTGGGTGACGTTCTAGCGCAGCGCCCGCCTTGACGGACGCCGGCGGATCGCAGTGGCGAAGTATCTGCGTCGGTGGAGCGTATCGGCTCCGAGAGTCCGTTGGACCCCGTGCCTCAGGTGGTGAGGCCTGCAGGCTACGCGGCGAGCCGGTCCATGATCTGCCCAGCCGCCTGCTGCGGGTCCAGCGCGGCGCTGTCGATCATCCAATGCGGCTCGGTCCACGCCACGTAGTCATGCGCGAGCACGGAGGACCAATCCGGCATGCGCAATCCGGGCACCTCGCTCTGCCGCGATTCCACGCGCTGCCGATGCATCTTGCGATCGCTGCACACTACTTCGATCTCCAACAGGCGGCTGCGTGTGCGGCGCGCCACATCACGCCACGCCTCACGGGTGACCGGCAGTGGGTTCACGCAATCGGCGACCACCACGTGACCCTGGTGCAGATTGGCCGCGGCAAGCGCATAGGCGGTCATGTAGCCGGCTGGTCCGACGTCGTTGGCGAGTGCACCACTTTCGCGCAGTGACTGCTCGATCGTATCGATACGCAAATAAAACGCAGTGCAGTGCGTCAGCAGCGCCTGGGCGATGGAACTCTTGCCGACGCCGGGCAATCCGCCGAACACCACCAAGGTCGCTGACGGCGCAGTCACTGCGGCCACAGTGCGCGAATCGCCGCGATGCCCTGCGCGCCATGCGCACGTGCCTCGCGCAGGTCGTCGACCTGCATGCCCCCGAGTGCGTAGATCGGCAAGGAGACCTGCTCGCGCAAGCGTTCGAACCCCTCCCATCCCAGGGGTGTCGCACCCGGATGCGATGCAGTCGCCTGCACCGGCCCCAGCACCGCGAAATCGCAGCCCAGACGCTGGGCGTGGCGCAGATCCTCCAACCCATGACACGAGGCGGCAACCGGCTGTTCGGCCGGCAACGGGCGCTCCTGCAGGCTGGCCAACTGCTCCGCGCCCAGGTGCACGCCGATGCCGAGTTCGCCGGCCAGTGCGATGTCGCGGTTGAGCAGCAGCTGCGCGCGCGTACGGCCGCGCAGGCGCAGCACCTGTTGCAGCAAGGCCTGCCAGCGTGCCGGTTCGGCCTGCCGCGCACGTAGCTGGATGCGCGTGATGCCGTCCTGCAGTGCACGCTCCAGGCCTTCCAGCCACAGCGCGTCATCGTCCGGCTCGGGCGTGATCAGATAGCGGTCGGGCTGGCGCAGCACGCCGACCACCGGCACGTCGGCCGGCGGCATCGAATACCGGGTCAGCTTGTCCGCGGCCACCCAGGTCATTGCCTGGCCTTCGCGGCCGCGCGGGCTGCCCTTCCAGGCGGTGATGTGGCGCACTTCCAGGCGCAGCCGCTTGTCCGGGTACAGCTGCGGCACGTCCATCAACCACTCGCCGACCTGCGCCTCGATACCGAGCTCTTCGTTGAGTTCGCGCACCAGGGCCTGTTCGGAGGTTTCGCCAGGTTCGCGCTTGCCGCCCGGAAATTCCCACAGGCCGGGCATGTCGCGGGTCTCGGTGCGGCGGGTCAGCAGGATGCGGCCGCGGGCGTCGGTGATCACGCCGGCGACGACGTGGATGGATCTCAGAGAATCGGGCATGGGCACAAGAGTGCCGCGAGTGAGCGGTTCAGCGCAATCGCTTGAGGGCGGGGAATGGAGATTCGGGAATCGGGAATCGTTTGAAGCACGCACCATGCCCGCCTTTGCAATTCCCCGTTCCCGATTCCCGATTCACGTCTACAGTGGATGGCCGATGCCAGAGCACTCCGCTGGGATCGTGCAGGGTGAAATCGCGTGCGCCCCATGGACGGTCTTCCGGCACGCTGCAGGTCACTGCAAACTGCGCGTCCAGGCCGGCATCGTGCACGTGCTGCCACCAGCTGTCGGCATCGTCCACCCACAGGTGCAGCATCAGGTTCTCGGCCAGCTCGCGCAGGTAGAAATCCTGCAGCAGGAACGCACAATGCGTGCCATGCCGGAAGCAGGTCACATTGCCCACCTCGTCCTCCTGCACGAAGCCCAGCGCGCGATAGAACCGCTGCGACAGCGCGTAGTCGCGCGCAGGCACGAACACCTTCAGTTGCTGGCTGGACAGCTGCGACATGACGCACTCCCCCGCAGGACGTGGATCGAGCATACGCCCCGCAGTGTCGCAGGCGGAAAAGCCTGCGTGCAGCAGGCATGGTTGCCACCGGCGCGCGATGGACAAGCGTGGGGCGAACCGCGCCAAGCCCAGGCTCACCAGGACAGCGCCCATCAAGCTGGTCGAACGCTTCTGGAGTCTATGCCACGGGTTGCAGACGTTGCCTGGCAACCACGCAAGCCAAGCCGTTGGCAGGGACTAGGCGGAGAGTTGGAAAAAGCGTGAGATTCAGTGGGGTCATTGCACCCCGCCGCCCACATTCCACGCCTGAGTATCAGCAGCTCCAACGAATCCCTCCGTCAGCAGAGCCCCCTTGGTAAGGGGGCGCGCCAACGGCGCGGGGATCGGAAGCAAGGACCGTGCACCAGGCGTCCGCGACGCGGATGCCTGGTGTGCAGCCCGCCAGGCGGGCTGCACCACGGTCAACTCAGCTCAGCTGAGCTGACCGTGGCAGTGCTTGTACTTCTTGCCACTGCCGCAGGGGCATGGATCGTTACGGCCTACCTTGGGCTCGTCGCGGGTCACCTGCGACACTGGCACCGGGGCGTTGCCGCCCTGCATCTGTTCCACTTCCTCGTCGGCACCGTAGCCGCCGGCGTCCTGATGCTGGAACTGCGAGGCCATCAGCCGCGCCTGCGCCTGCAGGCGTTCCTGCTCTTCCAGCTCGGCCACTTCCTCCTCGCTGCGGATGCGCACGCGCGCCAGCAGGTTGATCACTTCGCGCTTGACGTTCTCCAGCATCTCGGAGAACAGCTCGAAGGCTTCCTTCTTGTATTCCTGCTTGGGCTGCTTCTGCGCATACCCGCGCAGATAGATGCCCTGGCGCAGGTAATCCATCTTGGCCAGATGCTCCTTCCAGCCCTGGTCCAGCACGGTCAGCATCACGTGCTTCTCCAAGGCACGCATGGTGTCGCTGCCCACCGCCACTTCCTTCTCGGCAAAGTGCGCATCCACCGCCGCCTGCACCTTGGCCGCAATCTGCTCGGCGTCCAGTTCTTCCTGCGTGCGTGCCATCTCGCTCAGCGCCAGCGGCATGCCCAGCTCCGATTCCAGCGTGGCTTCCAGCCCCTTCAGGTCCCACTGCTCGTCGACCGAATTGGGCGGCACGAAGCGCGCGACCAGGTCGTAGATCACATCGCCACGGATGCCGTCGACGTTGTCTTTGACCGATTCGGCATCCAGCAATTCATCGCGCTGGGCGTAGATCACCTTGCGCTGATCATTGTTGACGTCGTCGAAATCCAGCAGGTTCTTGCGGATGTCGAAGTTGTGCGCTTCCACCTTGCGCTGGGCCTTTTCGATCTGCCGGCTGACCAGGCGGTCTTCGATGACGTCGTCTTCCTTCATTCCCATCATGCGCATCGCCTTCTGGACCCAGTCCGAGGCGAAGATGCGCATCAGGTTGTCTTCCAGCGACAGGTAGAAGCGCGAGGAACCCGGGTCGCCCTGACGACCGGCACGGCCGCGCAGCTGGTTGTCGATACGCCGCGACTCGTGCCGCTCGGTACCGATGATGTGCAGGCCGCCGGCCGCCTTGACCGCGTCGTGGCGACGCTGCCATTCGGTCTTGGCCGCAAGGCGCTGCTCGTCGCTGATGTCCTCGCCCAGGCCATGCAGCTCGGTTTCCAGCGAACCGCCCAGCACGATGTCGGTACCGCGACCGGCCATGTTGGTGGCGATGGTCACCGCGCCCGGCTGGCCGGCGTTGGCCACGATGGTGGCTTCGCGCTCGTGCTGCTTGGCGTTGAGCACTTCGTGCTTGACCCCGGCCTTGCGCAGGTGCTCGGACAGCATCTCCGAGGTCTCGATCGAAGTGGTTCCCACCAGCACCGGCTGGCCACGCTTGGCGCAGTCTTCGATGTCGGCCAGCACCGCGTTGAACTTGCCCTTGCGGTTGAGGAACACCTGGTCCGGATGGTCCTTGCGCACGGTCGGGCGGTTGGTCGGGATCACCACCACTTCCAGGCCGTAGATGCTCTGGAATTCGTAGGCTTCGGTATCGGCCGTACCGGTCATGCCGGACAGCTTCTTGTACATGCGGAACAGGTTCTGGAAGGTGATGCTGGCCAGCGTCTGGTTCTCGCGCTGCACCGGCACGCCTTCCTTGGCCTCGACCGCCTGATGCAGGCCATCGGACCAGCGACGCCCGGACAGGGTGCGGCCGGTGAATTCGTCGACGATGACCACTTCGCCATCGCGCACGATGTAGTCCACGTCGCGCTGGTAGATCGCATGCGCGCGCAGCGCGGCATTGAGGTGATGCACCACGCTCAGGTTCTGCGCGGCATACAGGCCGTCCTCGGCATTCTCGAGAATGCCGGCCTGCATCAGCAGTTCTTCGGCGTGGCCCATGCCCGCCTCGGACAGATGCACCTGCTTGCCCTTCTCGTCGATCCAGTAATCGCCCTCGCCCTCTTCGCTTTCCTGCCGGGTCAGCTGCGGCACGATGCGGTTGACGCGGATGTACAGCTCCGGCGATTCGTCGGCCGGGCCGGAGATGATCAGCGGGGTGCGCGCCTCATCGATCAGGATCGAGTCGACTTCGTCGACGATCGCGTAATGCAGGTTTCGCTGGTAGCGGTCGGCCCTGGACAGCGCCATGTTGTCGCGCAGGTAATCGAAGCCGAACTCGTTGTTGGTGCCGTAGGTGATGTCGCTGCCATAGGCCTCGCGCTTGTCGCTGTGCGGCATGCCCGGATACACCACGCCCACGCTCAGGCCCAGCCAGTTGTACAACTTGCCCATCTGCGCGGCGTCGCGTCGGGCCAGGTAGTCGTTGACCGTGACCACATGCACGCCCTCGCCCTGCAGCGCGTTGAGGTACACCGGCAGCGTGGCCACCAGGGTCTTGCCTTCACCGGTGCGCATCTCGGCGATCTTGCCCAGGTGCAGCACCATGCCGCCGATCAGCTGCACGTCGTAATGGCGCATGCCGAGCACGCGGCGGCTGGCCTCGCGGCACACCGCAAAGGCTTCGGGAAGAATCTTGTCCAGGGACTCGCCGGCGGCAAGTCGCTGCTTGAACTCCGGGGTCTTGGCTTGCAGCTCGGCGTCGGAGAGCTTCTCGATCGTCGGCTCCAGCGCATTGATCTGGGTGACGAGGCGGTTGAGCTGGCGCAGCTGGCGTTCGTTACGACTGCCAAAGACACGGGTAAGCAGACTGTTGATCATTGAAGAAACCGGTTGAAAAGGAACGGTTTGACCGACGCCGGTCCCCAAGACCCGGCCGCCGTAAACGAAACAGGGCGCACTGCGCCCTGTCGATGGCAACACCCTATTGTAGCTTGGGGCGGGCCTTCACGAATCAAGCACCACCCGCGCCGTCGTCAACCGCGCCCGCGGCGGCCCACCGGCGTATTGGTATCGCCGAGGAACTTGCGCGGATTGACCACCCGCCCGTCCGCCCACACTTCGAAATGCACGTGCGCGCCGGTGGAGCGGCCGCTGGATCCGGCCCTGGCCACCTGCTGGCCGGCGCGGACCAGATCGCCCACCTTCACCACCAGGCGAGAGTTGTGTGCATAGCGGGTCACGTAGCCGTTGCCGTGGTCCACTTCCACCACGTTGCCGTAGCCGCCGCGCACGCCGGCGTAGCTGACCACGCCATCGGCGACCGACATCACCGGGTCGCCCACGTTGGCGTGGAAGTCCACCCCCTTGTGGAAGGCCGAGCCGCCGTCGAACGGATCGGCGCGGCCGCCGAAGCCGGAGGTGATGTAGGTGTTGCGGATCGGCATCCGCGAGGGCACCGAATTCTGTTCGAGCTGATGATCGAACATCAGCGTGGCCAGCACGTTTAGTTGCTGGCCGGAGGCGGAGAACTGCTGTTCGACCTGCCCTAGCGTCTGTTTGAGCGATTCGACCGGCATGTCGCTGACCGGCTCATCGCCGCCACCGACGCCGACCGGCGCGTCGAAGTCGAACTCGCCGTCCTTCAGCTTGCCCATTTCGGTCAGCCGCTCGCCCAATGCATTGAGACGGGTGGCCTGCGCCTGCAGCTCGCCCATGCGCGCGGCCAGTGCGTTGACCTGCGCCTGCGAGGCGCGCTGCGCCTGGGCCAGCTCGGCCTGCTGCCGGGCAACCTTGGCCTGCAACGCGGAATTGGTCACCATGCCGGTGGCGGTGCTGGCACCGATGCCGATCAACATGCCCAGCCCAAGCACGGCACCGAGGACTACCATCGGTCGATCCGCAGCGAAGCCCTGGAACTGCCGGGCCAACCGTTGCGCCCGGGTTTCGCGAGATTTGATTACAACTTTCTTCAACGCCATATGAGTGTCATGTCCAAGCCCAAGTCCAACGCACGCAACCCTTCCGTCCCACAACCGGCCATCGAGGCCGCGTTGGGTGAAAAGGCTGGCGACCCCTTGCGCCGCGCCTTGTGGCTCGATGCGCTGGACCGGCAGTTGCGCCCCCTGTTACCGCCTCATCTGGCCACCCGTTGCCGGCTGGCCAATGTCAGAGACGAACAGCTGGTTTTTCTGGTTGATTCACCTGTCTGGCATGCCAAGTTGCGACTTGCCGAGACCCAATTACTGGATGCCGCCCGATCCATCGGACTGAAGGCCACCGCAGTGACCATCAAGACCACCACCACCCCGCTGCATTCCCCAACGCAGCAGAATCGCGAGCGTCCACGTGCTGTGTCGGAGGCCACGCACCGAGGTCTGCGCGATGCGCTGGCCTCCCTGCAGGACGTTCCACCCACCAAACGGTGAGTCGGTGTCGCCTGTTACGCGACGGCCATCGCGGCGTGAAAGAGTTGCGAAGGCCGCGCACGACCCGACGCATCCTAGCGGGCCTGGGCCGCGCAGGAGTTAGAGAAGTCTTAAATAAAAGTTAAGAACGGGCCGTAAATCCGACGCAGTTCACACTTCGAACGCCGATTACGGCATTCCCCGACATCAGGCGTAGACGGGGCTGGCGTAGGTGACCGGTGGCTGCACGCTGCCCTCGGGGAAGCTGACCCATTCCCAGGCGGCCTGATCCGCCAGCAGCGCGCGCACCAACTTGTTGTTGAGTGCGTGGCCGGATTTGAAGCCTTCGTAGGCGCCCAGGATGGCGCCGCCGGCCAGATACAGGTCGCCGATCGCGTCCAGGATCTTGTGCCGCACGAATTCGTTGGTGTAGCGCAGGCCGTCCTCGTTGAGCACGCGGAACTCGTCCAGCACGATGGCATTGTCCATCGACCCGCCCAGGCCCAGATTGCGCTCGCGCATATATTCGAGATCACGCATGAAACCGAAGGTCCGGGCGCGCGAGATTTCCTTGACGTAGGCCGAGGTGGAGAACTCGATTTCCTGGCGCGACTGCTTGGCCGGGATCATCGGGTGATTGAATTCGATGGTGAAGCCGAGTTTGTAGCCTTCGTACGGCTCGAAGCGCGCGACCTTGTCGCCCTCGCGCACTTCCACCGTCTGCTTGATGCGGATGAAGCGCTTGGCCTTGTTTTGCTCGACGATGCCTGCCGATTGCAGCAGGAACACGAACGGGCCGGACGAACCGTCCATGATCGGCAACTCGGCCGAGGACAGTTCGACGATGACGTTGTCCACACCCAGGCCGGCCAGCGCCGACATCAGGTGCTCGACGGTCTGGATCTTGGCGCCATTGCAGGTCAGGCCGGTGCACAGCGTGGTCTCGGTGACCAGCTCGGCATCGGCAGGAACTTCGACGATCGGCTCCAGGTCCACACGCCGGAACACCACGCCATGATCGACCGGGGCCGGTCGCAGCGTCATGTACACCTTGTCGCCACTGTGCAGGCCGACGCCGGTGGCGCGAATGGTGTTCTTGAGAGTGCGTTGCTGGGTCATATGCGAAGTCTGGATGAACAATGCAGACAGACGCTGAACCGGCTGTCTAATCCGTAGAGATTATCCGAATTTTAACAAGTCGCGCGTGACGGGAACTGTAATTCCCGGGTCACGCAACTGCAAAAGCTGCCGGATCGTGGCCGATCCGGCAGAAAGGACATGGCACAGCATCCCTGGGGCGAACCCCGGGGCGGGACGGACCGCGCCGCCGTAGCGACGCGGCCGACGCTCCTCAGTCGGCCTGGCGGCGCAGGAACGCCGGGATATCCAGGTAGTCGTTGGGCAGGTCTGCAGCCGGCGCAGCGGAGCCGCCACCGTTGTTGCTACCGCTGCCGCTGCCGACCGAGTCGCTGCTCGGACGACGCAGGCCCAGGCCCATGCTGCCGCCGACGGCCTTGGACACCGCATCGCCGCCGCTGGTGTCGAAATCGCCGAACTCCGGCTGGCCGGTGGTGGCGTTGCGTACCAGCTTGATCGGCGCGCGCTGGTCCGGACGCTGGGTCTGGCGGGCAACCGCACGGTTCAGGCCAGTGGCCACCACGGTGACGCGCACTTCGTCCTGCATGTCCGGGTCAAGCACGGTGCCGACGACCACGGTCGCATCTTCCGAGGCGAACGCTTCGATGGTGCGGCCGATCTCGTCGAACTCGGACATGGTGAAGTCCGGGCCGGCGGTGATGTTGACCAGGATGCCGTTGGCACCGGCCAGGTTGACGTCGTCCAGCAGCGGGTTCTGGATGGCGGCTTCGGCAGCGGCCTGCGCGCGATCGTCGCCGCGTGCCGAACCGGTACCCATCATGGCCAGGCCCATTTCCGACATCACGGTGCGCACGTCGGCGAAGTCGACGTTGATCAGGCCCGGACGCACGATCAGGTCGGCGATGCCCTGCACGGCGCCCTGCAGCACGTCGTTGGCAGCGCGGAAGGCCTGGATCATGGTGGCGTTGCGGCCGAGCACGGTGATCAGCTTTTCATTGGGGATGGTGATCAGCGAGTCGCAATGCTGGCTCAGTTCCTCGATGCCCTTCAGCGCGACCTGCATGCGGCGACGGCCTTCGAACGGGAACGGCTTGGTGACCACGGCCACGGTCAGGATGCCCATTTCCTTGGCCAGCTGTGCAACGACTGGCGCCGCGCCGGTGCCGGTGCCGCCGCCCATGCCGGCGGTGATGAACACCATGTCCGCACCCTGCAGTGCGTCCATGATGCGCTCGCGATCTTCCAGCGCAGCCTGGCGGCCGACTTCCGGATTGGCGCCGGCGCCCAGGCCCTTGGTCACGTTGGTGCCGAGCTGCAGCTGCAGCTTGGCGCCGCAGTTCTTGATCGCCTGCGAGTCGGTGTTGGCGGTGATGAACTCCACGCCATCGACATTGGTGTTGACCATGTGCGCGACCGCGTTGCCGCCGCCGCCGCCCACGCCAACGACCTTGATGACCGCGTTGGGAGCCATTTTTTCAATCAGTTCGAAATGTGCCATGTCAGTGTCCTCTTTAGATGCCGTGAATGGGGAATCGGGAATGGGGAATCGGATTGCTCCGTTCGCCAGCCCAACACCCGCATGTCGGCGAATGTTGTTGTTTGAATGCCGGGAATGGGGAGTTGGGAATGGGGAATCGCAACTGCGAGCGATCTCCACACCAACTTCACTTTCTCAGCGGAACCACAAAAGTATTTACGCCCTGCCCGCTCTCACCGCTCTCCACTCAAATCTGCCGCAACCGCTTTGCCTTTGCTTCAACCAATTCTCGAATCCCGATTCCCGATTCTTCAGAATTCCCCGCGATACCAATTCTTCAATTTCTTGAACAAACTGCCGGCCCGTCCGGTCGGGATCGACGGGCGGCGCGGGTGTTCGATCTGGCTGCCCATCAGCAACAGGCCCACGCCGGAGGCGTGCACCGGGTTACCGACGACTTCGCCCAGGCCGGTGACGTGCTGGGGAATGCCCACGCGCACCGGCATCTGCAACATTTCTTCGGCCAGTTCGACCACGCCTTCCATCTTCGACGCGCCACCGGTGAGCACCATGCCGGCGCGCACCATTTCCTCGAAACCGGAGCGGCGCAATTCGGCCTGCACCATCTCGAAGATTTCCTCGTAACGGCCCTGCACCGCCTGCGCCAGCGCATGCCGCGGCATGCGGCGCGGCGGGCGATCACCCACCGACGGCACCTGGATGCTTTCCTCGGCGGTAGCCAGCTGCGCCAGCGCGCAGGCGTAGCGCACCTTGATCTGCTCGGCTTCCGGGGTCGGCGTGCGCAACATGTGCGCGATGTCGTTGGTGACGTGGTCGCCGGCGATCGGCAGCGAGGCGGTGTGGCAGATCGCGCCCTGCACGTAGACCGCCAGGTCGGTGGTGCCGGCGCCGATATCCACCAGCACCACGCCCAGTTCGCGCTCGTCGGCGGTCAATACCGCCACGCTGGAAGCCAGCGACGACAGCACCAGGTCGTCCACCTGCAGGCCGCACTTCTGCACGCACTTGGTGATGTTGGCCGCGGCCGACTGTGCGCACACCACCAGATGCGCGTGCACCTCCAGGCGCACGCCGGTCATGCCGACCGGATTGCGGATGCCTTCCTGCGAATCGTCCAGCACGTATTCGCGCGGGATCGCATGCAGGATGCGCTGGTCGGCGGGAATGGCCACGGCCTTGGCCGCATCCAGCACGCGCTCCAGATCGCTCCAGGTCACTTCGCCGTCGCGGATCGGCACGATGCCGGGCGAGTTCTTGCACTGCACGTGGTTGCCGGAAATCGACGCATACACCGAACGGATCTCGCAGCCGGCCATCAGCTCGGCCTCTTCGACCGCGCGCTGGATCGACTGCACGGTGGATTCGATGTCCACCACCACGCCGCGCTTGAGACCGCGCGATTCATGCGAACCGATGCCGATCACTTCGATCGGATTGCCGGGCGAGTACTCGCCGACCAGCGCGACGACCTTGGAGGTGCCGATGTCCAGTCCAACGATGAGGGATTTGTCGCCTTTGCGGTTCATGTCTTAAAGCCGGGAATAGGGAATAGCGAATGGGGAATGGTCAACAGCGGTGCACGGATGCGGGGAGAGTTCAGGACAAGCGTGTGCGGCGCAGCGGGCGACACTGGCTTTGGCTTTTTGCCCATTCCCGACTCCCCATTCTCCATTCGCCGTTCCACCGTGAAGCCGTTGGTATAGCGCAGGTCGGCGCGGGCGATCGGGCGTTGCGGGTCGGCCAGTTGCGGCAGCACGCGGGCGAAGCGTTGCAGGCGGGCGCGGGCGTCGTCGCGGCCGATCACGATCTGCACGCCGTTGCTCAGGCCCAGCGACCAGCTGCCGCGTGCGTCCATTTCCAGACGTTCCACATCCAGCCCGGTCGGCGCGAACAGCGCGCGCGACTCGTTGTAGAGCGCCACCACGTCCTGGGTCTTGCTGTCCGGGCCGCCGAGCTGCGGCAGCTTGAAGTCCTTCAACAACGGCGGGGTGCGGAACAACCGGCCCTGCTCGGACAACATGCGGTCGGTGCCCCAGCGCGCGAACGGCTTGTGCTCGGTGACGTGCACTTCCAGCACGTCCGGCCAGCGCTTGCGCACCTGCGCACTTTCCACCCACGGCAGGCGCGCGATGGCGTCCTGCGCGTTCTGCAACTTCACCGCGAAAAAGCCCGCGCGCGCATACGGCAGGACCACCGCACGCAACTGCTCGGCCGGCACCCGCTTGAAGTCGCCCGACACCCGCAGCCGCGCCAACGGCCAGCGCTCGGCGCCGACCCAGCCATTGAGCACGGCCACCACCGGCAACGCGACCAGCGCCACCGCGAGCAACCACGCCAGGATGCGCAGGGTGGCGTTCATGCGCGCGCTCCGCGCGCGGGAATGGGGAATCGGGAATAGGGAATCGCAACGGCAACAGCGCAGCCGCTGTTCACGATTCCAGATTCCCCATTCCCCATTCCCGGCCTCACAGCGTCTGCTCCAGCACGCGCCAGACCAGTTCTTCGAAATCGATGCCGAGCTGGCGCGCGGCCTTGGGCACCAGCGAGTGACTGGTCATGCCCGGGGCCGTGTTGACTTCCAGCAGATACAACTGGCCGCTGGCGCGGTCGCGCATCACGTCCACGCGGCCCCAGCCGCGCGCGCCGGCGGCGCGGAAGGCATCGAGCGCGAGCTGGCGAATCTGTGTCTCGGCATCGCCGTCCAGGCCCGGGCACAGGTACTGGGTGTCGTCGGCCACGTATTTGGCGTCGTAGTCGTACCACTGGCCCTTGGGCACGATGCGGATCGACGGCAACGCGACCTCGCCGAGCACGGCCACGGTGAGTTCGTCGCCTTCGATCAGCTGCTCCATCAGCAGCGCGCCGTCGTAGCGCGCCGCCAGCACCACCGCCTCTTCGAGCTGGGACTGGTCGAACACGCGGCTGATGCCGACGCTGGAGCCTTCGTTGGCCGGCTTGACGATGACCGGCAGGCCGATCTGCCGCGCGGCGGCATGGATGTCATCGGCATGGGCACCGGCAGCCAGGCGCGCATAGCGCGGCGTGGGCAGGCCCAGCGACAGCCACACCTGCTTGGTACGGATCTTGTCCATGCTCAACGCCGAGCCCAGCACGTTGGAACCGGTGTACGGCACCTTGAAGGCTTCCATCAGGCCTTGCACGATGCCGTCTTCGCCGCCGCCGTTATGGCCGTGCAGCACATTGAAGACGCGATCAAAACGCTGCTCGACCAGGGCCTGCGCCAGGGCCTGAATGCCGTCGACCGGCTGCGCATCGACGCCGCGCGCACGCAATGCCTCGAGCACGTTGCTGCCGGAGTTAAACGACACCTCGCGCTCGGACGAGGTACCGCCGAGCAGTACGGCGACGCGGCCGAACGCGGCCGGATCGCTGATGCGTGCATTGGGAATCACCGCGCTCATGCGGTCGCTCCGGTGAAGCCGTTGTTGATGATGTGCTGTGCGACATAGCCGATATCGCCGGCCCCCATCATCAGCAATAGATCGCCATCCTGCAGCACGTCCGGCAACACTTCGGCCAGGCCGGAAATCTGCCCGACCACCACCGGTTCGCTGCGGCCGCGCGCACGGATCGCACGCGCCAGCGCGCGCGCATCGGCGCCCGGAATCGGCGCCTCGCCGGCCGGATAGACCTCGCTCAGCACCAGCGCATCGACAGTGCTCAGCACCGCGGCAAAGGCGTCGAACTGATCGCGGGTACGGCTGTAGCGATGGGGCTGGAACGCCACCACCAGGCGCTTGTCCGGCCAGCCACCGCGGGCGGCGGCGAACACCGCTTCCAGCTCGCGCGGATGGTGGCCGTAGTCGTCGACCACACGCACGCGCGCACCGGTGCTGGTGGTGACTTCGCCCAGGTCGTTGAAGCGGCGGCCGATGCCGGCGAAGTTTTCCAGCGCACGCGCAATGGTCTCCGGTGCCACGCCCAGCTGCCAGCCGATCGCGGCAGCGGCCAGTGCGTTGAGCACGTTGTGACGGCCCGGCAATGCCAGCGTCACCGGCGTGGTGGTGCCTTCGGGCAGACGCAGCGTGAAGCGCATGCGCGGGCCGTCCTGCACCACGTCCTCGGCGCGCACGTCGGCGTTCTCGCTCATGCCGTAGCTCATCACATGGCGCGGCGTCTTGCCGGCCAGCGCGGCCACTTCCGGGTCGTCGATGCACAGCAACGCCAGCCCGTAGAACGGCAGGCGCTGCAGGAACTCGGCGAATGCGGCCTGGATGCGTGCGAAATCGTTGCCGTAGTTTTCCAGGTGATCGGCATCGATGTTGGTGATCACCGCCATCAACGGATTCAGGCGCAGGAAGCTGCCATCGCTCTCGTCGGCCTCGGCCACCAGCCATTGGCCACCGCCGAGCTTGGCGTTGGCACCGGCGGCCAGCAACTGCCCGCCGATGACGAAGGTCGGATCCAGCCCGCCTTCGCTCAGCACGGCCGCCGCCAGGCTGGTGGTGGTGGTCTTGCCATGCGTGCCGGCCACCGCGATGCCGCGACGGAAGCGCATCAGCTCGGCCAGCATCGCCGCACGCGGCATGATCGGAATGCGCTGGCTGCGCGCCTCCATCAGCTCGGGGTTGTCTTCGCGGATCGCACTGGACACCACCACGCAATCGGTGCCGAGCACGTTGGCCGCCGAATGCCCGCGCATCACCCGCGCGCCCAGCTTGGCCAGCCGCCGTGTCGCCACGTTATCGGAGTTGTCCGAACCGGAGACTTCATAGCCCAGCGTCAGCATCACTTCGGCAATGCCGCTCATGCCGGTGCCGCCGATACCGACGAAATGCACGCGCGGGAATGCACGCACCAGATCGCCACTGTCCTGCAGGCGGCGGATCACGCGGCACCTCCTGTGGAGGTGCGAATCGGGAATCGGGAATCGGGAATCGTGTGGAGCGGAGCGCCTGCAGCGACGGATACTTGGTCGGTGCGCTTGTCTGCGTGCATCAATGTGTGTTCCTGCAATTGTTCTGAGCTTTGCCCATTCCCCATTCCCGATTCACCACTCCCGGCTTCCTGCAGAATGATGTCGGCGATGCGTTCGGCTGCATCCGGTTTGGCCAGGGTGCGGGCGGCCTGTGCCATCGACAGGCGGCGTGCGGGGTCGGCGAGCAGGGTCTGCAAGACCTGCTGCAGGCGCACGGCCAGGGTGTCGTCCTGCTTGAGCAGCACCGCGGCGTCGGCCCCGACCAGGTATTCGGCATTGCGGGTCTGGTGGTCGTCCACCGCTGCGGCAAAGGGCACCAGCACGCTGCCGATGCCGGCGGCGCACAGTTCGGCCAGCGTCGATGCACCGGCGCGGCACACGACCAGGTCGGCCCAGGCGTAAGCGGCGGCCATGTCGGCGATGAACGGTTCGACGCTGGCGTTGACGCCCGCCTGCGCGTACGCCGCCTCGGCTTCGGCGCGCAGCTTCTCGCCGCACTGGTGGCGCACGTCCACATCCGGGTGGCCGAGCGCGGCCAGTGCCGCTGGCACGGCCTGATTCAATGCGCGCGCGCCCTGGCTGCCACCGAGCACCAGCACACGCACGGCACCGCCACGGCCGACCAGACGCGTGGCCGGCGCCGGAAGCGCTGCGATTTCCGCGCGCACCGGATTGCCCACCGCTTCCTCGCCAGTGAAGCTGCCCGGGAAACCGGTCAGCACGCGGCGCGCAAACCGCGACAACACCTTGTTGGTCATGCCGGGCGCGCGGTTCTGTTCGTGCACCAGCAACGGCACGCCGAGCAGCCGCGCCGCCAGGCCACCCGGGCCGGCCGCGAAGCCGCCGAAACTGATCACCGCACGCGGCTGGCGCTTGCGCAGCACGAAACCGGCGGCGCGCACTGCGCGCATCACCCGCACCGGTGCACCGAGCAATTTCACCAGCCCCTTACCGCGCAGGCCGCTGATGGCCAGCGTGTCCAGTGGAATGGCGTGCTGCGGCACCAGCCGGGTTTCCATCGCGCCATCGGCGCCCAGCCAGGTCACCGGCACGCCACGCGCGCGCAGCACCTTGGCCACGGCCAGACCCGGGAAGATGTGCCCGCCGGTGCCGCCAGCCAGAATCATCACTGGTCGACCCCCCGCACCTGGATGTGCGGGCGTTTGCGAGGGATTCGCATGGGCACTCATGCAATCCTCCCGAAGGTCGGTTCCACACGCGGCTGCATGCGGCTGGTGCCGCGCAGGATGGCCGACGCCGGTGCCACCGATGCGGCAGCGACCGGTGCGGCTGCGGCTGCGGGTGCGGCGGCAACCGGGTCACGCTGCGGCTTGTGCGCCGGCGCATAGGCTGGCGCGACCGATTCGACCACCGGTTCGGCCGGCTCGGCCGACGGCGCGCCCGCGCCCTGCGGCGACAATTTGCTGCGCAGGCGCTCGGCACGATCCATCTCGTAGGACACGCGCAGCAGCAGGCCCATCGCCACGCAGGTCATCAGCACCGACGAACCGCCGGAGGAAATCAGCGGCAGGGTCAGGCCCTTGGTCGGCAGGATGCCCAGGTTCACGCCCACCGAGACGAAGCTCTGCAGGCTGATCCACAAGCCGATGCCGAAGGCGATGTAGCCGGAGAAGTGACGCTTCATTTCCACGCAGCGCATGCCCAGCCAGAACGCGCGGCCGACCAGCAGCGCGTACAGCGCGATCACCCCGCACACGCCGACAAAGCCGAGTTCTTCGGCAATGACCGAGAAAATGAAGTCGGTATGCGCTTCGGGCAGGTAGTTGAGCTTCTGCACCGAGGCGCCCAGGCCCACGCCGGTCCACTGGCCGCGGCCCACCGCCATCAAGGCGTTGGACAGCTGGTAGCCGGAGCCGAGCTGGTCGGCCCACGGGTCCAGGAACGAGGTGATGCGGCGCAGCCGGTACGGCTCCAGGATCGCGATGAAGGCGAACACCGGCAGGCCGAACACGATCGGCATCGACATGCGCGGCAGGTTCACCCCGCCCAGCACCAGCATGCCGGCGGTGATCGCCAGCAGCAGCGTGGACGAGCCGAAGTCCGGCTGCATCAGCAGCAGGCCGACCAGGGCGATCGCCACGCCCAGCGGCTTGAGCATCGCCGGCCAGGTCGCGTTGACCTCGTCGCGAAAGCGCACCAGATAGCTGGACAGCCACACGATGTAGAGCACCTTGACCGCTTCGACGGTCTGGAACTTCGACACGCCCAGGTTGATCCAGCGTTTGGCGCCGTTGACGCTGCTGCCCAGGCCGGGCACGAACACCACCATCAGCAGGCCGAAGCAGGCCAGCAGCAGCACCTGGTTGTACTGCTCGATGGTCTTGAGCTCGGTACGCATCGCCCAGAACGCCAGGCCCACGCCAATGCCCAGGAACAGCAGGTGGCGGGTCAGGTAATAGAACGGGTTGTCGGACAGCTCGATCGAGCTGGACGCCACCATCACCACGCCCAGCGAGGCGAGCGTGGCCGCGGCCCCGAGCAGCCACGGGTCGTAGCGGCCGCCGATGGCGTCCAGTCGCGTGGCCTGGCGGGACATGTCGTTCATCAGCGCACCTTCAACGTGGCAAGGCCGATCAGCACCAGCACCACCGAAATGATCCAGAAGCGCACGATCACGCGCGGCTCCGGCCAGCCCTTGAGTTCGAAGTGGTGATGGATCGGCGCCATGCGGAACACACGCTTGCCGGTCAGCTTGAAGCTGGCGACCTGGATCATCACCGACAGCGTCTCGATCACGAACACGCCGCCCATGATCACCAGCACCAGTTCCTGGCGCACGATCACCGCGATGGTGCCGAGCACCGCGCCCAGCGACAGCGCGCCGATGTCGCCCATGAACACCATGGCCGGATAGGTGTTGAACCACAGAAAGCCCAGGCCTGCGCCGGCGATCGCCGAGCAGATGATGATCAGCTCGCCAGCCCCCGGAATCAGCGGGATTTTCAGGTATTCGGCAAACACCACGTTGCCCGAGGCATAGGCGAACACGCCAAGCGCGCAGGCCACCAGCACGGTCGGCATGATCGCCAGGCCGTCCAGGCCATCGGTGAGGTTCACCGCATTGGAGAAGCCGACGATCCAGAAATAGGCGATCACCACAAAGCTCACGCCGGCCAACGGCAGCGCGATCGACTTGAACATCGGAATGTAGAAGGTGATCGCGGCCGGCACGTCGGCGGTGTAGTACAGGAACAGCCCCGCTGCCAGGCCGAAGATCGACTGCAGCAGGTACTTCCAGCGCGACTTCAGGCCGTTGGGATCGCGGCGCACGATCTTGATCCAGTCGTCGTACCAGCCGATGGCGCCGAAACAGATCATCACCGCCAGCACCAGCCACACGTAGCGGTTGCGCAGGTCGCCCCACAGCAGCACCGACAGGGTCACCGTCAGCAGGATCAGCGAGCCGCCCATGGTCGGCGTGCCGGCCTTGGAGAAATGCGTCTGCGGGCCGTCCTGGCGGATCGGCTGGCCACCCTTGAACTGGGCCAGCTTGCGGATCACCGCCGGGCCCATCCACAACGACAGGAACAGCGCGGTCAGCGCCGCCAGGATGCCGCGGAAGGTCAGATAGTTGAACAGCCCGAACAGGCTCTCCAGTTGCTGCAGCCAACGCGCCAGCTCAAGCAGCATGGGATGCGTCCTCCGCCGGGGCCAGCAGCGCGGTGACGATGCGGTCCATGGCGCTGCCACGGGAGCCTTTCACCAGCAGCGTGGGCGGGGTGTGCGCCGTGGTGGCGGCAGTTTGCGCCGCCGCACCGGTGTGTTCGTACATCGAAGAAGATTCCTGCGTTTGAGTCGGCGAAACGGCGAGCTGCGCCAGATCCGCCTGCAAGGCCGCGATCAATGCGGCATGGGTGGCGAACACGCGGCCGCCCTCGCCGAACGCCTGCGCGGCGGCGGCACTGAGCTCGCCCAGCGCGTATAGGCGCTGCAGCTTGGCCGCGCGCGCGCGACGGCCGGCGGCCGCATGCAAGGCCACGCCTTCCGGGCCGAGTTCACGCATGTCGCCGAGCACCAGCCAGCCCTGGCCAGATGCCGCGGCCAGCGTGTCGATGGCCGCGTCCAGCGAACCGGGATTGGCGTTGTAGCTGTCGTCGATCAGCACAGCGCCGCCGGGCAGGGTGTGGGTGATCTGACGACCGGCCACCGGGCGCGCCTGCGCCAGACCGGCGGCGATGACCGGCAGGGCGATGCCCGCACCCAACGCCAGGCCGGCCGCAGCCAGCGCGTTGAGCACGTTGTGGCGGCCCGGCAACGGCAGCGCGATCTGCGCCTGGCCTTGCGGGGTCACCAGCGTGAACTGCGCCCCGCCCGCCTGCAGCCGCAGGCCATGCGCGGTGATCTCGGCACTGGCCTGCAGGCCGTAGCGCAACACGCGGCGGCCCTGCACCGGCTGCGCCTGCAGTTGCTGCTCGAACCAGGCACCGAAGGCATCGTCGGCATTGATCACCGCCACGCCATCGGCCGGCAATGCGGCGTAGATGGCGCCCTTTGTGCGGGCGACGCCGAGCAGGCTGCCCAGGCGTTCCAGATGCGCGGGTGCGATGTTGTTGACCAGGGCCACGTGCGGCTGCGCGATCTCGGTGAGATAGGCGATATCACCCGGCTTGCCGGCGCCCATTTCATAGATCGCCAGATCCGCATCGTCTGGGGCGGCGATCACCGCCAGCGGCAGGCCGATTTCGTTGTTGCGGTTGCCCGGCGTGGCGTACACGGTGATGCCGTCGACACGCCCGGCCTCGCTCAGGATGGCCAGCAGCAGGGCCTTGACGCTGGTCTTGCCGTTGGAGCCGGTCAAGGCGATCACCCGCGTGGCGCGGTCGCGCTGCATGCCGGCGGCGATACGCGCCAACGCCAGTTCGGTATTGCCCACCAGCACCTGCGGCACGCTCAGCGCCGGCAGCAGCCGATCGACCAGCAGGCCGCTGGCGCCATGTGCCACCGCGTCTGCGGCAAAGTCGTGGCCGTCGAAACGCTCGCCGCGCAGTGCCACATACAGGCTGCCGTTGGCCAGCGTGCGGGTGTCGTTGCCGACGGTGTCGATCATGGCGTCCTCGCCATGCAGCTCGCCACCGGCCCAGTGGGCGATCAACGACAATGGAGTGAGCTTCATGCGCGCACTCCCAGCCCGGTCCGCGGCAACAAGGCCTGCGCCGCCACGATGGCGTCGTCGAAGGCATGCCGCACACCGGCCACTTCCTGATATGGCTCGTGGCCCTTGCCGGCGATCAGCACGATGTCGGAGGCACCGGCCATGCTGATGGCCTGATGGATCGCCGCGGCGCGGTCGCGCTGCACGATCGCCGCATCCGGACGCGCGAAGCCGCGCAGGATGTCGGCCACGATCACATCGCCATCTTCGCCCCGCGGGTTGTCGTCGGTGACGATCGCCACGTCGGCGTTGACCTCGGCAATGGCCGCCATCTGCGGGCGCTTGCCGGTATCGCGCTCGCCACCGCAACCGAACACGCAGATCAACCGGTCCTGCGCATGCGCGCGCAGGCTGGCCAGTGCCTGTTGCAGCGCATCGGGCGTGTGTGCGTAGTCGACGACCACCAGCGGTGCGCCATGCGCGCCACCGAGGCGGTTCATGCGCCCGTGGATCGGCTGCAGCCGACCGAGCACCTCGGCGATCCGTGCCGGCGCGATGTCCAGCGCAGACAACGCGCCGGCCACGGCCAGCAGGTTGTCCACGTTGAAACGGCCCAGCAGCGGCGAGTGCACCGGATGCACGTGACCGTCGATATGCAGCGCGAAATTGATCCCGTTGTGATCCAGCTGCAGCGCCTGTGCACGCACGCTTGCCTGGGCCTGCGCGCGCGAACTCACGCCGATCGCGCGCAGCGCGGGGTCGAGCGAGGCCAGCAGCGTGCGGCCGAAGTCATCGTCCAGGTTGACCACGGCGGCCTTCAATCCGGCGCGCGCGAACAGCCTGGCCTTGGCCGCGCCGTACTGCGCCATGTCGCCGTGGTAATCGAGATGGTCGCGGGTGAGATTGGTGAACACCGCCACGTCGAAATGCACCGCATCCACGCGGCCCTGGTCCAGCGCATGCGAGCTGACTTCCATCGCCACGGCCTGCGCGCCCTCGTCGCGCAGTTGCGCCAGCAAGGCATGCGTCTGCAGCACCAGCGGTGTGGTGAACCCGGTCGGCACGGCGCTGCCGTACAGGCCCACGCCCAGGGTACCGAGCGTGCCGGCGGGCGTGCCGAGCAGTGTCAGGGCCTGTGCCAGCAATTGCACCGTCGAGGTCTTGCCGTTGGTGCCGGTGACGCCGACCATGCGCATCGCCTGCGAAGGCTGGCCGTGGAACTGATCGGCCATCGCGCCCAGGCGCGCACGCAGACCGGGCACGGCGATCGCATCGACCGGTACCGGCAGATCGGCCGGCGCCGGCGGCTCGAACAACACCGCCACCGCGCCATTGGCGCGCGCCTGGTCGACAAAGCCCAGGCCGTGCGCGCCGAAACCGGCGATCGCCACGAAGGCATCGCCTGCACGCACCACACGGCTGTCCATCACCAGGCCCGACACCTGCACGTCGTGCGCAAGCCGCACGTCCGGCAACAGCTGCGACAGCGGCATGGCGCGGCTCACTGGCGGCTCTCCTGCAACGGCGCGGGCTGGGCGGTGGTGGGCGCGGCCGGCGGTGCGATCGCGGTCGGGATGCCGGCGGACACTTCGTCCACCGGATCCGGCACCAATGCCGGGTCCAGGTCGGCCGGCTGCGGCTTGACCACCGGCTGCCCGGTCTTGCCGGCAGCCTGCGCGGCCAGCCACGACTGGATGTCGTCCGGCGGCACGTCCATCAGCCGCAGCGCGCCTTCCATCACCCGATGGAACACCGGTGCCGACACCAGGCCGCCGTAATACACCTTGCCCTGCGGATCGTTGATCACGATGACGGTGGCAAAGCGCGGACGCGTGGCCGGCACCAGGCCGGCGAACAGCGCGTTGTAATGCCCGCGCTCGTATCCGTTGGCGCCGTTCTTGCGCGCGGTACCGGTCTTGCCGGCCACGTGGTAGCCCAGGATCGCCGCGCCCTTGGCGCCACCCTGGGTGACCACGGTTTCCATCATGTCGATGACCTGGCGCGCCACTTCGGGGGTGACCACCTGGCGGGTTTCGTTGTGCTGGCCGCGCACGAAGGTCGGCGGGGTCAGCTTGCCGCCATTGCCCAGCGTGGCGTACGCCTGCGCGATCTGCAGCGGCGTCACCGACAGGCCGTAGCCGTAGGACATCGTGGTCTTGGACGGGCCGCTCCAGCGCGCCGGCTGCAGCACCACACCGGCCGATTCGCCGGGAAACCCGCTATGCGGCGCAGCGCCGTAACCGAAGTTGCGGATCGACTGATAGAAGGTCTGGTCCGGCACCTTGGCCGCGATCTTGGCCGCGCCGATGTTGGAGCTGCGCGTGATCACGCCGGTGACGTTGAGCACGCCGTTGTTGCGCGGCACATCGCGGATGGTGAAGCGCCCCACCGACATGTAGCCGGGGTTGGTGTCGATGACGGTGTCCTTGGTCACCACGCCGGCGGTCAGCGCGGTGGCCACGGTCAGCGGCTTCATCGTCGAGCCCGGCTCGACCAGATCGGTGACCGCACGGTTGCGGCGCGCCGAGGGGTTGATGCCGGTGACCGCGTTGGGGTTGTAGGTCGGCAGGTTGACCATCGCCAGCACTTCGCCGGTGGCCACATCCATCACCACCATCGAACCGCCGGCAGCGTTGTTTTCGACCAGCGCGTTACGCAGCTCCTTGTAGGCCAGGAACTGGATGCGGCGATCGATGCTCAGCGTCAGGTCCTTGCCCGGCTGCGCCGGACGCACCAGATCCACGCTCTCCACGATCGCGCCGCGCGCATCGCGCACCACCTTCTTGGAGCCCGGCTTGCCGCGCAGCCATTCGTCGAAGGCCAGCTCCAGGCCTTCCTGGCCGCGGTCGTCGATATTGGTGAAGCCCAGCACGTGGGCCATCGCCTCGCCTTGCGGATAGAAGCGCCGGAACTCGCGCTGCGAGAACACGCCGGGAATCTTCAGATCGACAATCGCATGCGCCTTGTCCGGGTTGATCCGGCGCTGCAGGTACATGAATTCCTTGCCGGCCTTCTGCGCCAGCTTGGCGTTCAATTCGTCCAGCGGCTGGCCGAGCGCCTTGGCCAGCTCGGGAATGCGGTCCGGATTGCGCAACAGCTCCTGCGGATTGACCCAGATCGATTCCACCGGCGTGGACACCGCCAGCGGCTCGCCGTTGCGGTCGGTGATCATGCCGCGCGAGGTGGCGATCGGCAGCTCGCGCAGGTAGCGCGCTTCGCCCTGGCGCTGGTAGAAGTCACGGTTGACCAGCTGCACGAACGCCGCGCGGCCGATCAGCGTCACCGAGCACAGGCCCAGCGCGATGCCGACCAGCGTCAGGCGGCCACGCAGGTTGAAGTTGCTGCGTGCGCGGTTGCGGCCGGCCTTCATGGCGCACCTCCGTGTGCGCCACCCAGTGCGCCACCCTGCGGGCGGCTTCGCCGTGCAAAACGGTTGTCCTGCCGCACCGTCATGGGCGCACCACCACGATGTCGTTGGTCTCCGGGAACTTCATCCCGATGCGCGCACGCGCGACCTGATCCACGCGGTTGCTTTCCGCCCAGGTGGCCTGCTCCAGCTGCAGCCGGCCGAATTCGATATTCAATTCATCGCGCGTGTGTTCGAGCTTGGACAACTGCACGAACAGCTTGCGATGCATGTGGCGCATGTACACCACACCGATCGCCGAGGCGATGCTGCAGGCCAGCAGCACGATGAGCAGCAGGCGGCTCATGCGGCGTCTCCGTTCGGAGACGCCGGGAATCGGGAATCGGGATTCGGGAATCGGGAAGCAGCGCCGCTGTTGCCTTTGCCCATTCCCGATTCCCCATTTCCCATTCCCAGCTTTTCGGCCACCCGCAACACCGCGCTGCGGGCGCGCGGGTTGACGCTCAGTTCGGCGTCGTCGGCCTTGATGGCGCCGCTGATCAGCTGCAGCGTCGGCACGAAAGGCTGGGCTTCGGGCAGGCGGCGGTTGCTCGGCGGCGCCTTGGCGTAGCGGGCCATGAACTGCTTGACGATGCGGTCTTCCAGCGAGTGGAAGCTGATCACCGCCAGGCGGCCGCCGGGCTTGAGCGCACCCAGGGCGGCATCCAGGCCGGCTTCCAGGTCGTCCAGCTCGCGGTTGATATAGATGCGGATCGCCTGAAAGCTGCGCGTGGCCGGATGGGTCTTGCTGTCGCCGCGCGGCATCACCGAGGCGATCAGCTCGGCCAGTTGCGCAGTGCGCAGCAGCGGCTGTTCGGCGCGGCGCGCCACGATGGCGCGCGCGATGCGGCGGCTCTGGCGCTCTTCGCCATAGGTCCACAGCACGTCGGCGATGTCGCGCTCGCTGGCCTGCGCCAGCCACTCGGCCGCGCTCTGGCCGGCATCCGGGTCCATGCGCATGTCCAGCGGGCCGTCCTTGCCGAAACTGAAACCGCGCCCGGCCACATCCAGCTGCGGCGAGGACACGCCCAGATCCAGCAGGATGCCGTCGACGGTTGCCGCAGCGACCACCTGGCCGAGGCCGGCAAAGCTACCGCGATGGATGGACACGCGCGCATCGCCACCGAACGACTGTTCGGCCACGGCGATCGCGTCGGGGTCCTTGTCCATCACCAGCAGTCGACCTCCCGGGCCAAGGTGTTGCAGCACGCCACGGGCGTGTCCGCCACGTCCAAACGTGCCATCGAGATAAGTTCCGTTTTCGATCACCTGCAGGCCGTCCAGAACCTGCGTGTACAGCACCGGCACATGGGCCGCCGGCGGCTGCGACACCGGGTGACCGGGCTGCGCTTCACCGCGCATCCGGGCACCCCGGCTCACAACCTGAGATCGAGCAATTCATCGCCCAGATCCCCGTCAGACAATGTCTGCTGGATCAGTGCGCGATGTGCCTGCTCGCTCCAGAGTTCGAATTTGTCGCCCATGCCCAACAGCACGGCCTTCTTCTCGATGCCGACCGCGTTGCGGTGGCTGGCCGGGATGCTCAGACGGCCATTGGCGTCCAGCTCCAGCACTGCGGAAGAACCCACCAGTTTCTGCTGCAGCGTGCGGACCACGCGCTGGGTGTTGGGCTTGGACATCACATCGTCACGCACCCGCTCCCACTCCTTTTCCGCATACAGCCACAGGCAGCCGGCTTCGAACGGGTTGTAGGTGAGCACCAGGCGATTGCCGCTCACGCGCGTGACCAGGTCGCGGTACGCGGTTGGCACCGCCATACGCCCCTTGTCGTCCACCGTGATGGCAGTCTCGCCCTGAAACACCGAATACAACCTCGAATACCCGCTGGGGGATCATTGAACCACGAAAAACCACAAAACACCTGGTTTTCCCTCCGTTGCCCACCTTAGCAGCGCGTCAAAGGTTGTCAACAACTTTGAGGGCCACAAATCGCCAGTCGCATCAATGAGTTGCGGCACTCTTTAGAGACTTGTTCAAAGGTTATCCACAAGTTGCTGTTTCATCTCAGATTTTGAGATTGAACGAAAATTCAGGGGCGTGAAGGCCATGTAAACCCGACCGCAGTCTCACTTCACACTGCGCCAGCTGCACATGGTCAATGCGCAAACAGGCGACAATCGGCGGCATGTGCCTGGTCGCTCTTGCCTGGAAAACCCACCCGCGCTGGCGCCTGCTGCTGGTGGGCAACCGCGATGAATTCCACGAGCGCCCGACCGCTGCGCTGGCGCGCTGGCCAGCACCCGCCGACGGGGTGCTGGCGGGCCGCGACCTGCGCTCGGGCGGCAGCTGGGTGGGCCTGGGCAGTGACGGCCGCGCCGCGGTGGTGACCAACGTGCGTGACCCGCTCGCCAGCGCGTCCGGCCGCTCGCGCGGTCACCTGATTGCCGATTACCTGGCCGGCAGCCTGGACGCGGCCGTCTACGCCGGCGACCTGGCGGCCGCCGCGCACGAGTTCCCGCCGTTCAACCTGGTGGTGTGCGACGCCGAGCGCTGCGAACACCTCAGTAACCACCCGCCCCTGGCACGCACGCTGGCGCCTGGCATCCACGGCATGTCCAACGGCCCGCTGGACGCGCACTGGCCCAAGACCGCTGCGTTGACCGCGGCCTTGCACGACTGGTGCGCCGCAGGCAGCGACGACCTGCAACCGCTGTGGACCGCCCTGGGCAACCACGCCATCGCGCCGGACCACGCCCTGCCCCACACCGGCGTGGACCTGCCCACCGAACGCCTGCTGTCGGCCGCCTTCATCAGCGGCGCCAGCTACGGCACCCGCGCCAGCACCATCGTCGCGGTGGACCACCACGGCAACGGCTTCATCCACGAACGGCGCTTCGGCCCGAACGGCATCTTCCAGGGCGAGACGCGGCTGGAGATTTAGAGACACCGGTACTGCGTGGCGGGACGATGAGGCGAGAAACAAAGGGTCTGGCCCACGCATCGCTCCCCGTAGGCCGGACAAATGCAGATCGCCCAGCCCTCCTTCTCCCCGCCTGCGGGAGAAGGGGGCGCGCAGCGCCGGATGAGGGAATGGGTACCCCGTCCCCACGGCGCCCCCATCCGCCCTTCGGGCACCTTCCCCCGCAAGCGGTGGAAGGCAAAGATCTCCGGGACCGCTCTTCCCCTTCCCGCAAGCCGGGAGGAAGCAGACCGCATCGCTCTCCTTCTCCCGCCCGCGGGAGAAGGTGGCGCGCAGCGCCGGATGAGGGTGGGATCCGCCACGCATTCCCGCGCTGCCCCCATCCGCCCTTCGGGCACCTTCCCCCGCAAGCGGTGGAAGGCAAAAAAGGTCTGGACCCGCCCGCCCCCCTCCGTAAGCCGGGAGAACAAAGCAGCAGTCATTACCAAGCAATTCCATCGACAGCAGTTCCATCGATGGCGGACGACCCGACGCTCCAGCAGTGCACCCGAGTGCAAGCCCCCTTGAGTCAAGGGGGCGCGGCGACAGCCGCAGGGGTGTGGCATGCCCGGAGCGGGGCCCGCGGTTCGTACCGCCACCGGCGGTACGAAGCGTGGGTGTCTTCTTTGGGCGAACGCCCGAAGAAGGCAGCGAACAGCCGCAGGGATTTGGAATGCCCGGAGCGGGGCCCGCGTTTTGTACCGCCAACGGCGGTACAAAGCGTGGGCACCTTCGAGAAGGGCGAACGCCCGAACGAAGGTGGCGGAGCCGGCCGGTAAGCCGGGTTCTGTCGTGGACAGTCATTCGTCTAGGCGCTACGTCACCGCAGCGCTCAAGCAACCTACCCGGATCCAGCGCGGGCCACGCCAATGGATCCCTATTTGGTCTTGCTCCAGGTGGGGTTTGCCGTGCCGGTCCGTTACCGGACTCGCGGTGCGCTCTTACCGCACCATTTCACCCTTACCGGCCCCTCGCCACCCCTCTGCAGCCTCTAAACGCACTTGGCGATGCTGCGCATCGCCGACACGCTTCAGTGGCGGCAGAGGGGTGACGAGGGACGTAGGCGGTATCTTTCTGTTGCACTTTCCGTCGGCTCGCGCCGCCCAGGCGTTACCTGGCACCTTGCCCTATGGAGCCCGGACTTTCCTCGGCACTCTTGCGAGTGACGCGACTGTCTGGCCGACTCCGCCGGGGCGCACTATACGCTATCGCCACCTTTCAGAACGGCGCCGCGAGCCGGCCCCTCCATCGCCGGCAGGCCCGCAATTGCCCGTAGGAGCGCACCCGGGCGCGAGAGGCCTTACCGAGAAAAATCCCACTACAGGTCAACGTGCTCCTGCAACAACACACCTAGCCGCCATACAAGGCCTTGCGCGGCGCACCGGTCAGCTCGGCGGCCAGCTTGGCGGCGGTGGACGGCGGCAGGTGTTCGGCCAGCTTGGCGTAGACGCGGCGGCCTTCGGCCAGCTGGCCTTCGGCGGCGTCGGCGGCGCCCTGCACCATCACCACGAACTCGCCCTTGCGCTGGTTGTCGTCGGCTTCGACCCTGGCCTGCAGCTCGGCCAGGGTGCCGTCGAGTACGGTTTCGAACAGCTTGGTCAGCTCGCGCGCGATCACCGCCGGGCGCTCGTCGCCGAAGGCCAGGCGCAGGTCGGCCAGCGATTCGACGATGCGGTGCGAGGACTCGTAAAACACCAGGGTGCGGGTTTCGCCGGCCAGGTGCGCCAGGCGCTCGCGACGCGCGGCGCTCTTGGCCGGCAAAAAGCCCTCGAAGCCGAAGCGGTCGCTGGGCAGGCCGGCCACGCTGAGCGCGGCGATCGCCGCGCAGGCGCCGGGAACCGGGCTGACCCGGATCCCGGCGGCGCGGGCGGCGCGCACCAGCTTGAAGCCAGGATCGCTGACCAGCGGGGTGCCGGCATCGCTGACGATGGCCAGCGACTCGCCCTCGCGCAGGCGCGCGACGATGCGCTCGGACATGGCGTCTTCGTTGTGGTCGTGCAGGGCCAGCAGCGGGCGGTCGATGCCGAAGTGGCCGAGCAGCTGGCGGGTGTGGCGGGTGTCTTCGGCGCAGATCGCGGCCACGCCACGCAGCACCTCCTGCGCACGCGGCGACAGGTCGGCCAGGTTGCCGATCGGCGTGGCGACCACGTGCAGGGTTCCAGGGGAGGTCATCGACGGTATTCCGTAGGGCAAAGGGTAGAATCGTAGCGTTTTTAACGGTCCGCCCCGGCGGGCCCCGTCCAATGGATCTGAAATGAACAAGCGTGTTGCAAGGATCTCCGCCCTGTCGCTGATGGTGATGCTGGCCGCCGGTTGCGCCACCAGCAGCGTCACCCAGACCGCCTCGCCGACCCAGAGCGCGGCGCTGGCGTTGCTGGACCAGGGCAAGCCGCGCGAGGCGGCGCAGCAACTGGAAGCCGAGGCCGCCGGCGCCAGCGGTGCGCAGCGCAGCCGCCTGCTGGCCGCGTCCGCGTTCGGCTGGCACGACGCCGGCGATGACGCACGTGCGCGCACGCTGCTGGCGCAGGTCACCGCGCGGCATCTCGGCGGCGAAGACCGCGCCCGCTTCGCGCTGCTGACCGGCGAGCTGGCGGTGATCGACAAGCAGGCCGCGCAGGCGCTGCAGGCCCTGGGCGACAGCCCGCAAGGCCTGCCCCAGCCGCTGCAGACCCGCTGGCTGCTGGCACGCGCCGCCGCACTGGAAGGCACCGGCGACCTGTTCGGCGCCGCCGCCGACCGCGCACGCGCCGATGCCAGCCTGACCGGCACCCCGCGCAGCGAGAACCAGCGCGCGATCGTGCGCCTGCTGGCCGCACTCGACGACGCCACGCTGAAGGGCCGCACCGCGGCGCTGCCGGCGGGCGATCCGCTGTACAACTTCGCCGGCCGCGCCCTGATCAGCCGCGGCCTGGCGCTGCCGCGCGCGTTCGACCGCGACGCGCAATGGGGCTTTGACACCAGCAAGCGCCCGCCGGCCGAACGCGATGGCTATCGCCCGCCGATCAAGCTGGGCGTGCTGCTGCCGCTCAGCGGCAACCTGGCCACCGCCTCGGCGCCGGTGCGCGATGGTCTGCTGGCCGGCTACTACGCCGAAACCCGCCGCCGCCCGGAACTGCGCTTCTTCGACACCGCCGGCACTGCCGCCGGCGCCAATGCCGCCTACGACAAGGCAGTGAGCGCCGGGGTGGATTACGTGGTCGGCCCGCTGGGGCGCGACGAAGTCAGCGCCGTGTTCGCACGCGGCCAGCTGGCGGTGCCGGTGCTGGCGCTCAACCGCCCCACCGACAACAAGGCACCGCCCAGCGGCAGCGCCGGCTTCTCGCTGGCGCCGGAAGACGACGGCATCATGGCCGCCGAATACCTGCTCTCGCGCGAACGTCGCAACGTGCTGATCGTCGGCACCAGCGACGACAACGGCAAGCGCACCATCAAGGCCTTCCGCGACCGCTTCAGCGAACGCGGCGGCACCATCGCCGGCAGCATCAGCGTGGCCGAGGTGCCGGGCGACATCGGTGCGCAGCTGCGCAACTACGGCACCGCCGATGCGGTGTTCCTGGCAGTGCGTGGCAACACCGCGCGCGCGCTGGCGCCGCAACTGGCCTTGAGCGGGTTCGCCGGCAAGTCGCGCGTGGGCACCTCGCAGCTGGTGGCCGGCACCGGCAAGGTCGAAGACGACCTGGCCCTGGACGGCATCGTCTACCCGAGCGAGACCTGGACCGCCCTGGGCGTGTCCGGGCTGCCGGCCTCCACCCAGGTCGCCAGCACGTTGCCCAGCGCACGCGGACCGGGTGCGCGCCTGTTCGCGTTCGGCTACGACGCCTGGAAGATCAGCGCGTACCTGGAAAAGCTCGCCACCGGCACCGATGGCGGCCTGCGCGGCGCCACCGGCACCCTGCATCTGGACGGCTTCGGCAATGTGCTGCGCACCCCGGCCTGGTCCACCTTCAACGGTGGCCGCCCGGTGCCGATCGCCGACGGCCGCTGACACCATGCCGGCGGCGCGTCAGCAACGTGGTGCGGCGGTGGAAGCGGCCGCCCGCGCGCTGCTGGAGCAGGCCGGGCTGCGGTTGGTGGTGGGCAATGCCAGCTACCGCGGCGGCGAACTGGATCTGGTGATGCGCGACGGGCAGGCGCTGGTGTTCGTGGAGGTGCGTTATCGCCGCGACAACCGCTTCGGCGGTGGCGCGGCATCGGTGGATGCGCGCAAGCGCCGCAAGCTGGTGCTGGCCGCGCAACTGTTCCTTGCCTATCACCCGGCACTGGCGACACTGCCGTGCCGCTTCGACGTGGTGGAAGCCAGCGGCGAGCCGCCGGTGCTGAACTGGATCCGTGACGCCTTCCGCGCCGACGACTGCTGACAACGACCCACGCGCGATGCCCACCATCATCACCCACGCCGCCGTGCCGCTGGCGCTCTGGTGCGCCAGTGAACGCGGCCGCCTCTCGCCACGCCTGCTCGCTGCCGGCATCGTCGCGGCGATGTTGCCGGATGCCGATGTGCTGGCGTTCGCGTTGCATGTTCCGTACGCCGATGCGTTCGGCCATCGCGGCGCCAGCCACTCGTTGCTGTTCGCCGGGCTGATCGCGCTGCTGGGCGGTGTTGCACATCGCCTGTTGCGTGCGGACGCGCTGCAGGCAGCAACGTTCTTGTGCGTCTGTGCCGCCTCGCATCCGCTGCTGGATGCGATGACCTCCGGCGGATTGGGCGTTGCGCTGGCCTGGCCATGGAGCGAGGCACGCTGGTTCGCACCGTGGCGGCCGATCCGCGTGTCGCCCTTCGTCAATGGTTTCTTCAATGCGCGCGGCCTGGCCACGCTGCTCTCCGAGCTGCGCTGGGTCTGGCTGCCGCTCACCGCCGCCGCGCTGGGATGGAGATGCATCCAGCGCGCGGCACCACAGGATCACCTGTCATGACCGATGTGCTTCCCACTGCCCTGGCCGACTTGCTGGCCGCGCGGCTTGGCCCCGATGGCTGGCTGACCGGCGCCGACGCGCGGCGCCGCCATGGCGAAGACGATTCGCGCCGCTGGGCCTTGCCCGCCGCCGTCGCGCTGCCGCGCGATACCGAGGAGGTGGTGGCGATCGTGCAGGCCTGTCGCGCCCATGGCGTGCCGATCGTGGCGCGTGGCGCGGGCACCGGCACCACCGGCGCGGCGGTGCCGTTTGCCGGCGGCGTGGTGGTGTCGATGGCGCGCATGAATCGCATCGTGGCCTTGCGCCCGGAAGACCGCTGCGCCGTGGTGCAACCGGGCCTGCTCAACGGCGAACTGCAGCAGGCCCTGCAGCCGCACGGCCTGTTCTGGCCGCCGGACCCGTCCAGCGCGGACATCTGCAGCGTCGGCGGCAACCTGGCCACCAATGCCGGCGGCCCGCGCGCGGTGAAATACGGCGCCACCCGCGACAACGTGCTCGGCCTGGTCGCAGTGACCGGCACCGGCGAGGTGATCCGCTGCGGCGGTGCATATACGAAAAATTCCACCGGCTACGACCTGACGCATCTGCTGGTCGGCAGTGAAGGCACCCTGGCGATCATCGTCGAGGCGACCTTGAAGCTGACACCGCGTGCGATCGCACAAGCCGGTTTGCGCGCGCTGTATCGCGACGCGGCCAGCGCCGCGGCAGCGGTGTCGCGCATCATGGCGCAACCGACCACGCCGACAATGCTGGAATTCATGGATGCCAGTGCGATTGCGCTATTGCGCCGCAACGGCAGCGATGTCCCCGAGGCCGGCGCGATGCTGCTGATCGAAGCCGATGGCGATCACGACACCCTGCCCTACGCACTGCAGGCCTTGCACGCTGCAACCGATGGCGAGGGCGTGGTGAGCCTGGACGTGGCCGCCGATGGCAGCGCGCGCGACAAGCTGTGGGCGGCACGCCGCGCACTGTCGCCGGCGCTGCGCACGATCAAGCCCGGCAAGATCAACGAAGACGTGGTGGTGCCGGTCTCGCGCATCCCCGACCTGGTGGCCGGCGTGGAAGCGCTTGCGGCCGAATTCGCCTTGCCCATCGTCGCTTTCGGCCATGCCGGCAATGGCAACCTGCACGTCAACATCATGTACGACCCGGCCGATGCCGACGAAGACGCACGCGCCCATGCCGCATTGCCGCGCCTGTTTGCGCTGGTGCTGGCGCTGGAAGGCACGCTCTCCGGCGAGCACGGCATCGGCGTGGCCAAGCGCGATTTCATGGCCCAGGCCTTCAGCGCACCGACGCTGGCGGCGATGCGTGCGATCAAGGCCGCGCTGGATCCGGACGGGATCCTGAATCCGGGCAAGGTGTTGCCACCGCTCGAGTGACGCTGCCGCCTCAGCGCGTCACCCCGATGAAGCGCAGCCCCACGCCCGGTTCGGTGACGATGTAATGCGGGGCGGCGGCATCGTCGTGCAGTTTCTGGCGCAGCTTGCCGACCAGGATGCGCAGGTAATGGGTGTCGTCTTCATGGGTGGGGCCCCACACCTCGCGCAGCAGCTGCGGCTGGGTGACCACGCGGCCGGCGTGCTTGAACAGCAGCGCGAGCAGGGCGTATTCCTTGCGACTCAAGGGCACCGCCTCGCCATCGAGGGTGACCTCGCGCAGGCCCAGGTGGATGTGCAGGCGGCCGTCGTCGAACACGCTCTCCTCCACCGTGCTGCCGGCGCCGGCCTGGCGCAGCAACGCGCGGATGCGCGCCATCAGTTCCTGCACGCCGAACGGCTTGGTGACGTAGTCGTTGGCGCCGGCATCGAGCGCGGCGACCTTTTCGGTTTCGCCGGCGCGCACGGTGAGCATGATCACCGGCACGCTGGACCACTGGCGGATTTCGCGCAGCACCTCGTGGCCGTCGCGATCGGGCAGGCCGATGTCCAGCACCACCAGTTCGGCGCCCTGCCCGGCCAGCATGGCCAGGCCTTCCTCGGCGGTGCCGGCCTGCAGCACGCGATACCCCTGTGCGCGCAGGCTGATGTCGAGAAAGCGGCGGATCTGCGGCTCGTCGTCGACGATCAGCACGCGGGCAGGCGGGATGGCAGTGGGGTCAGTCGGCATCGTGGCGAGGTGGCGCGGCGGGAACGAGCAACGGCAGCGTAATGCGGATCGTGGTGCCGTGACCATCGGCGCCGGCCAGCGCCTCCACGCTGCCGCCATGCGCGCCGATCATGCCCTGGCAGATGGTCAGGCCCAGCCCGGTGCCATGGCGGCCGCGGTCGCCACGCTCCACGCTGTAGAACATGTCGAAGATGCGCGCGCGCTCGTCCTCGGGAATGCCGGGGCCCTGGTCGCCGATATCGATCTGCAGGGCGCCGGCCTGCAGCCGCGCCTGCACGGTGACGGCCACGTCGGCTGGCGAGAATTTCGCCGCATTCTCCAGCACGTTGAAGATCGCCTGCTCCACCAGTGCCGGGTGCACCCAGATCGCCGGCAGGTCGACAGCCAGCTCCAGGTGCAGGCGCACCGCCGGCTGGTAGCGCTGCAGCCGCCGCGTGGCCGAGCCGATCAACTCGTCCACGCCGATCCAGTCACGCTTCAAGGTCAGCCCGGTATGGCCGAGCCGGGTCATGTCGAGCAGGTTCTGGATGTAGCGATCCAGCCGCTCGCCTTCCAGCTGGATGGTATCGAGCAGGCTGTGGCGGTCCTGCGCGTCCATCGCATCGCCGTAGCTGGCCAGGCTGCTGGCCGAGCCGATCATCGAGGCCAGCGGCGAGCGCAGATCGTGCGAGACCGAGGACAGCAATGCCGAACGCAGGCGCTCGGTTTCGCCACTGACGCGCGCGCCCTCCAGATCGGCGACCAGGCGCGTGCGCAGCGCTGCCTGGCCGATGTCCTCCACCATCGCTTCGGCCAGCCGACGTTGCTCCAGGCCGGGCCGCTGCACGCTCTGACGAAAGCGCAGCGCGGCCACGCCCAGGCTGCCACGTTCGTGCCGCACCGGCAGGCACCACCACTGCGCGCCGGCCAGCGTATCGGTGAAGTGGCCGGCCGGCTGCCCGTGGCGCTGGGTCCACTCCGCCGCGCTGCGATCGAGTGCGCCGAAGCTGGCCGGCGCATCGCTCTCGCGTTGCTCCAGCCGCAACCAGGCCTCGGCATCCAGTGCAGTGGCCAGCGCACGGCGGCCGGCTTCCAGCACCTGCCCCAGGTCGGCGGCGGTGCTGAGCTCGCGGGCCAGCGCCTGCAGTGCATTGGCATGCGCGTTGGCGGCGCGCAGGGCCAGCACCTGGCTGCGCAGGCGCGAGGCCAGGCGGCCGGCGACCAGCGCGGCGATCAGGAACAGGCATACCGTCACCACGCCCTGGCGCGCGCTGATGTGCAGGGTGAAGCGTGGTTCGATGAAGAAGAAGTTGTAGGCGACAAAACTCAGCAGCGCGGCGATCACCGCCGCGGCCATGCGTGTGCGCGAGGCCACCAGCACCACTGCGACGATGAACACCATCGACAGGTCGTCGATGTCGGTCCAGCGCTGGATCACCCACGCCACCGCGACCGCTGCAGCGGCGGCGATCGCCGCGAACGCCAGGTCGTAGCGCTGCAGCCACTGGCGCGGATTGCGCCAACGCTGGCGCGCGCGTGCACGCGCATCGGCGGAGCTGACGATGACCAGCTCGTAATGCGCGCCACGCTGCAGCAGTTGCTGGGTCAGCGTGCGGTTGAACATGCGCGCCAGCGGGCGTTCGCGCGTACGCCCCAGCACCAGCGTGGACACGCCGTTTTGCGCAGCGAAATCCAGCAATGCCTGCGCGACGTTGGCGCCGTGCAGCAGCGCGGTATCGCCCCCCAGGCGGCGTGTCAGTGCGAACGCGCGGTCGATCTCCAGCTGCCAGGCGGCATCGGCCACGGTGCGCGTCTGCACGGTGACCACCGTCCACGGCGCATCGCGCCGCTCGGACAGCCGCCGCGCCACCCGCACCAGATAATCCGAGCCGCCACGCCCATCGATGGCCACCACCACGCGGCGACGCAAGGCGGCGGTGCCGGGCAGGCCGCGCGCGGCCTGGGTGTCGCGCAGATCGCTGTCGACGCGGTCGGCCGCGGTCTGCATCGCCAGCTCGCGCAGGGCGGTGAGGTTGGAGGGCGAGAAGAATGCCTGCAAGGCCTGCGTGGCCTGTTCGGGCAGATACACCTTGCCCTGCTGCAGGCGTTCGATCAGTTCGCGTGGCGGCAGATCCACCAGCACGATGTCGCGCAGGCGATCGAACACCGCATCGGGCACGGTCTCGGACACGCGCACCCCGGTGATGCGCAGCACGATGTCGTTGAGGCTTTCCAGATGCTGGATGTTGACCGTGGTGTAGACATCGATGCCGGCATCGAGCAGTTCGACGATGTCCTGCCAGCGCCGCTCGTGCCGGCTGCCCGGTATATTGCGATGCGCAAGCTCGTCGATCAGGGCCAGCTTCGGCTTGCGCGCGAGCAAGGCATCCAGGTCGAGCTCTTCCAGCTGCCGGCCCTGGTAGCTGATGCGGGTACGCGCCAGCAACGGCAGGCCATCCAGCAGTGCGGCGGTCTCGCTGCGGCCGTGCGTTTCCACCACTCCGGCCACCACGTCCATGCCCTGGCGCAGGCGCTCGCGCGCGCGCGACAACATGGCGTAGGTCTTGCCCACGCCCGGCGCGGCGCCCAGAAAAACGGTCAGACGCCCGCCGTGTTCGCGCTGCAGTTCGCCGATCAGCGCGTCGGCTTGTTGGGTGCGGGCGTCGATCATCGGGAATGGGGAATAGGGAATGGGGAATCGCAAAGCCTACAGCTGCCCGCTGATCCTAGTGCTTTTGCTTCATCCCATTCCCGATTCCCGACTCCCCATTCCCGGCGCGATCCAGCGCCAGGTTCAGCGCCAGCACATTCACCCGCGGCTGCCCGAACAGGCCGAACTGTGGCTGTTCGGTGGCGGCCTGGACCAGCGCGGCGACGCGCCGTTCCGGCCAGCCGCGCGCGGTGGCGACGCGGCGCAGTTGCACCTGCACCGCGGCCGGGCTCAGGTGCGGGTCCAGGCCACTGCCGGACTGGGTCAGCAATTCGCCGGGAACTGCCTCCGGCGCGATGCCGTCGCGTGCCGCCACCTCGGCGCGCGTGGCGGCAATGCGGGTCTGCAGGTCGGGATTGGAACGCGCCTGGTTGCTGCCGGCCGCCGCGGTCGGGTCGTACTTGGCGGCCGAGGGGCGTGGCTGGAAATAGCGCGCATCGGCAAACGGCTGGGCCACCAGGGCCGAGCCGACCACCCGCGCGTCATCGCGCAGCAGCGAGCCATGCGCCTGCACCGGGAACAGCGCGCCGGTGATGCCGGTGGCGACCAGCGAATAGCTCAGGCCCAGACCCAGCAGGATGAACAGCGCCAGCATTACTGCCCCGCGCAGGGCGCCGTCGTCGCGCAACGGCAGCGCAGCGGGTGTACCGGTTTTCGAAGAAATCGTCATGACTCAGTTCCCCAGGGTGGCGACAAGCGCCAGGTCGATCAACTTGATGGCGGCAAACGGCAGCAACACGCCGCCCACGCCGTACATCAGCATGTTCCGGCGCAGCAGGGCCGTGGCGCTGGACGGACGAAAGCGCACGCCGCGCAAGGCCAGCGGGATCAATGCCGGGATGATCAACGCATTGAAGATCAAGGCCGCCAGCACCGCATGCCGCGGGTTGGACAGCTGCATCACGTTGAGCGCGGCCATCGACGGAATTGCCGCGGCAAACAATGCCGGCAGGATCGCGAAATACTTGGACACGTCGTTGGCCAGCGAGAACGTGGTCAGCGCACCGCGCGTGATCAGCTGCTGCTTGCCCACTTCGACCACCGCCAGCAGCTTGGCCGGATCCGAATCCAGGTCCACCATGTTGCCGGCCTCCTTGGCGGCCTGCGTGCCGGAGTTCATCGCCAGGCCCACATCGGCCTGGGCCAGCGCCGGCGCATCGTTGGTGCCGTCGCCCACCATCGCCACCAGCCGCCCGCCGGCCTGCTCGGCGCGGATGCGGGCCAGCTTGTCTTCCGGGCGCGCCTGGGCGATGTAGTCGTCCACGCCGGCTTCGGCGGCAATCGCGGCGGCGGTGAGCGGGTTGTCGCCGGTGATCATCACCGTCTTGATGCCCATCGCACGCAGCTGCGCGAACTTCTCCTTGATGCCTTGCTTGACCACGTCGCTCAGCTCGACCACGCCCAGCACATGCCGGCCTTCGGCCACCACCAGCGGAGTGGCGCCACCGCGTGCGACCTCTTCGATACGTCCCTGCAGTTCCGGCGACACCGTCGCGCCCATGCCCTGCACATACGCCACGATCGAATCGCCAGCGCCCTTGCGGATGCTGCGCCCGGCCAGATCGACGCCGGACATGCGGGTCTGCGCGGTGAAGGCGATGAAATGCGCGCCCTCCGGCTCGACAGCCACGGCACCCTGCTGGCGCGCCAGCTTGACGATGGACTTGCCTTCCGGCGTCGGGTCGGCCAGCGAGGCGAGCATGGCCGCATCGCGCAGCTGCGCACGGTCGATACCGGCCAGCGGATGGAACGCGGTGGCCTGGCGGTCGCCGTAGGTGATGGTGCCGGTCTTGTCGAGCAACAGCACGTCCACGTCGCCGGCCACTTCCACCGCCTTGCCGGATTTGGCCAGCACATTGGCCGACAGCGCGCGGTTCATGCCGGCGATGCCGATGGCCGGCAACAGCCCGCCGATGGTGGTTGGAATCAGGCATACCAGCAGCGCGATCAACAACAGCGGATCCAGCGTGACCCCGACGAAACCGGCAATTGCCGGCAACGAGGCAACCACGATCAGGAAGGTCAGCGTCATCGCCGCCAGCAACAAGGTGAGCGCGATTTCGTTCGGCGTCTTCTGCCGGTTGGCGCCTTCCACCAGGGCGATCATGCGATCGAGAAAACTCTGCCCCGGTTCGGCGGTGACCTTGAACACGATCTCGTCGGAAAGCACGCGCGTACCGCCGATCACGCCACTGCGATCGGTGCCGGCCTCGCGCAGCACCGGTGCCGATTCACCGGTCACCGCCGCTTCGTTGATCGTTGCAACACCGCGCACGATTTCGCCATCGGCCGGGACGAATTCGCCTTCGGACACCATCACGTAGTCGCCCGGGCGCAGTTCGGCCGCCGGCACGCGGGTCTCGCGGCCACCGAGTGCGGTTTCCACCCGGCGCGCGACCAGATCCTTGCGCGCACGGCGCAGCGATGCGGCCTGCCCACGCCCGCGCGCTTCGGCGATGGCCTCGGCAAAGTTGCCGAACAGCACGGTCACGAACAGGATCGCCGTCACCGCCCAGCCGAACCCGGCATTGCCATGCCCACTGGCGGTGATCACCGCCGCCAGCACCGTGCCGCCCATCACCACCGCCATCACCGGGCTGCGCAGCAGATGCCGCGGCGCCAACTTGCGGAAGGCTGCGCGTATCGCCGCCACCAGCACGGCGGCGTCGAACAACGCTGCGTCACCGCGCTCGCGTTTTTCAGTCGTATCGATCGTAGACATTGCTCAAACTCTCAGGACGCCGCCAGGGCGAGGTGTTCAGCGATAGGACCCAGCACCAGTGCCGGCATGAACTGCAGCACGGTGAGTACCAGCACGATCGCCATCAGGGTCAGCGCAAAGGTCGGTGTTTCGACCTGCAGGCTGCCGGCCGACTCGGGCGCACGCCGCTTCACGGCCATGCGCGCGGCCACCATCAGCGGCAGGATCAATGCCGGATAGCGCCCCAGTGCCAACACCACCGAGCAACTCAGGTTCCACCAGTACGTGGCATCACCCAGCCCCTCGAAACCGGAGCCATTGTTGGCAAAGGCAGAGGTGTACTCGTAGAACACCTGGCTGATCGCATGGAAGCCGGGATTGGAATTGGCCGTCCATGCAGGCACCGCCAGCGCCACCGCGGTGAAGCCCAGCACCACCAACGGCTGCAGCAGAATCAGCAGCGCAAGCAGCTGCACCTCGCGCGCTTCGATCTTGCGGCCGAACAGCTCCGGCGTACGCCCGGTTATCAAACCGGCCAGAAACACGCTCAGCAGCAGATACACCACGAACTGCTGCAAACCGCAGCCGACGCCGCCCCAGATCGCGTTGATCAGCATGTCCACCAGCGTGACCAGGCCGCTCAACGGCGCCAGCGAATCGTGCATCGCGTTGACCGAGCCGTTGGAGGTCTGTGTGGTCAACGCCGCCCATAACGCGGACGCATCCGCGCCGATGCGCACCTCCTTGCCTTCCATCAGGGCAGGCGAGCTGGCGCTGGCCGAATGCGCTTCGGACCACACCAACAGCGCGGTGGACGCGGCCGACATCGTCAGCATGGTGCCGAATACCAGGGCGGTGAGACGTTTGCGCCCGGTCAGGTAGCCGACCATGAACACCACGCTCATCGGCAACAGCACCAGCGCCAGCGTCTCCAGCAGATTGCTCAGCGGCGTGGGATTTTCCAGCGCCACCGAACTGTTGGGGCCGTACCAGCCGCCGCCATTGGTGCCGAGCTGCTTGACCGCGACCATCGCCGCAACCGGCCCGACCGGTATGGTCTGCTTGGGCATGCCGGCACTGCTGTCCAGCGGTACGGCAGTGGCCGCACCCTGCAACGTGGAGGGCACGCCCTGCCAGCCAAGCAGCACCGTCCACAGCAGGCACAACGGCAGCAGGACGCGCACGCTGGCGCGGATCACATCGGCCCAGTAATTGCCGACATCCGCGTCCGGCAGGTCCTCCACGCCGGAACCTGACGGCTGCCGTCCCTGGCGCGGCATGCCCAGCTCCGGCTCGTCCGGCCCAGCCGCCAGTGACTTGGCGCCCGCCGCCGCATGAGGCAGCAGCGAGGCATCGGACACCGTTGCGGCAACTCGCCCACCGAACAATGCACGCAAGGTCGCCACCGCCAACGCCAGGCCCATCATCGGCGTCACCACCTGCAGGCCGACGATGCCGGTCATCTGCGCCAGATACGACAACTGCGCCTGGCCCGAGTAATGCTGCTGGTTGGTGTTGGTGACGAACGACACCATGGTGTGCAGCGCGGTATCCCAGCGCATGTTCGGGACGGCGTCCGGGTTGAACGGCAGCCACGCCTGGGTCATGAACACTGCCCAGGTGAGCAGGCCGACCACCAGGTTGCTGAGCAAAAACGCCACCGCATAGCCGCGCCACGACATGCCCTGCTGCGGGCGGGTGCCGAGCAGTGCATACAGCGGCCGTTCGATCCAGCCGAACAGCGCATCGCCACGCATCGGGGCGCCGCGCATCACCGCCGCCAGATAGCGGCCAAGCGGCCAGGCCAGCACGATGGCCAGCGCATAGACAAGGAGAGTTTCAATCATTGGAGCGCACTCGCATCAGAAGTCTTCGGGGCGCAGGACCACGTACAACAGGTACGCAGCGGCAACGAGCACGGCCACGCCGCACAACAGGGACAACCAGGCAGGCATGTCGGCTACTCCTAGAGACGCGCGCAACGCGGCGCGATGGAGACGGTGTGCGGCGGCGCATGCAGCATCTGCGGGCCGACGAGGCAAAGCGCTGCCGCACCGCGCGCGCAGCGGCGATGGAGCAGACAGGTCAAGGGATGCATCGGAATCGTCCAGGGCGGAACCGCTCCGCCAACCTGCGCAGTGTCTTCCCCGGCTACGTAAAGTCGCTATGGACCTGCGACAGCCCTCGCGTAAATTCCGCATAAATGCTGCGCAGCGACGGTGTGCAGTCGGGTATCCCGACCATGCAGCCGTTCCAGGCAACCACGACTTCTGGCTCATCCACACCCTCCGGCGCCAACTCAGGACGACCAGCTTTTGAGTCAGGGGCGTTATGAAGCTGTAGCAACGCTCTGCCGGTCGAGGGCGCGGCGCTCATCTGAAAAGCTGTCTGTCGTGCGGTGTGCATCAGATCCGGAGCCGATGCTTCATGATCGAGCAAGGCACACCCAGCACTGCTCTTGCCATGCACACCGACCAACTCGCTTGGTCCTTGCCCGCTCACCATCGCGGGACCTTACGCGGCATGGATGCCGCGTAAGAGCCTACAGGGACGTACTTGCGGCGTGTCCCGCGACGGTGGGCGGGCAAGGGCCCCGCAGCAAACTCGCAGCATCGAGGGCGCGGCGCCCTCACCGCTTGCGGGACACGCCGTGAACCCATCCCTGGGGGCTCGGTGGCGGCATCCATGCCGCCACACGGTCCCGCAACCGGCAAGGACACCGCACCAGACAAGTGGTCGGCGCTCATCTAAAAAAGCTGTCTCTCATGCGGTGTGCATCAGACCTGTAGCCGATGCTTCAATGATCGAACAAGGCGCATCCAGCACTGCTCTTCCATGCACACCGACCAACTCGATAGGTCCTTGCCCGCCCACCGTCGCGGGACCTTACGCGGCATGGATGCCGCGTAAGAGCCTACATGGACGTACTTGCGGCGTGTCCTGCGATGGTGGGCGGGCAAGGGCCCCGCAGCAAACCCGCAGCGTCGAGGGCGCGGCGCCCTAGCTACTGGCGGAGCAGGCCGTAACTGCGCACCTGGAGGCTCCCACGTGTGCGGCCTGTCGACGGAACGCTCACTGCCGCTGCACTAACGTGCCGGCGTCATCCATCAGAGTCCTTGCACATGCCTGTCAGCTACTCGATCAGCCTGCCCGACCCCAAGCTCGCCCGTGGCGGCGATGCGAGCGTGAGCTTCACCGCCCATGGTGCCGAGGCCTTTGCCGAACAGTTGCAGGCCGCCTTGCGTGATCCGGCCTGGTTCGATCGCTGGCGCCTGCTGCAGGCCGACCCGGATGCGGTGGACCCCAGCCTGGGCGTCACCGATCCCTCGGCGACGGTGACCGGCAAGCAGGGCGACCTGCGGATCGACCTGGTCGCCACCACCAGCATCCCCGGCGACCTGCTCAAGCAGCGCATGCAGGCCCTGGCCGGGCACCACTGGGAACTGCGCGACGTGCGTTGACTGTATTGCCGCCGTGCGTACAGCGCGGCGGCAACATCCTCAGGTCGGTGCACTGTGTGCCACCCGCCGCGGCCAGCGCCATTTCAGATTCACCGCCAGCGTGCCGACCACGATCAGCGCCAGGCCCAACCACTGCACCGGCACCAATGCGTGGCCGTAGAGCAGATAGTCCAGCAATAGCGTCACCAGCGGATACACGAACGCCAGCACCGCGATCGTGGCCACATGCAGATGGCGATAGGACGAATAGAACAGCACATAGACGATGCCGCTATGGATCACGCCCAGGCCCACCAGCCACAGCCAATGCAGGCCCGGATGCAATACGGCGCCGCTGGAAAACCCGGCCAGCAGGAACGTGCCGACCCAGCACTGCACGGTCACCACCGCCAGCGGCCGCTCACGGCTGATGCGACGCGACATCAGCAACGAGGCACCGCATAGCAACGCTGCCAACAGCGTGAGCGCAATGCCGATCAGGTAGCCACGATCCGCCGCCTGCCACAAGCGTGCCGGATTTGCCGAGCAGGCCACGCCGACGAATGCCAGCAGCGTCCAGCCCAGATCGGCACGCCGCGTGCGCTCGCCCTGCAACAATGCGGCCAGGAGCAGCATCACGAACGGGAACACGTGGTAGACCATGGTCGCCACGCCGATCGACGAGCGCGCCATCCCCGCGAACAATGCCACCCAGTTCAACACCAGCAGCACGCCGCTGATGGTGGCATCACGCAACAGCGCACGCTCGCGCCATAGTCCTCGCAGCTGCCCACCGATCACCCCGCACACGCTGAGAAACAGCGCGCCGAACAGGCAGCGATAGAACACCGCCGTCACCGGATCCTGCCCGCTTTCGTGCACGAATACGCCGACCGATCCGATCAACACTTCGGCAACCAGCAATTGCCAGATCGCACGTCGCCCAGCGCCGGCCGATGCCGCTTGCACAGGCACGGGCGTGCTCATGGCGCAATGGTTCCCTGCAGATACTGGACGGCACTGCCGCGCACGTTGACGTGCCGCGGTGCGACCCGGCACTGCAGTTCGCCGCCCCGCGCAAGGCCCTGCAGCGCAGTGAGCCACGTGCTGACCAGCCGCTGTGCCCAGCGTGGTGCATGCGCGGCATCGATCGATTGGGTGAGCGGACCCTCGCCACCGCCATCGGAAGGGCGGAAATAGCGGGCAACAACAAACGCAGCAAGCAGCACGGCCAACCTCACAGAAGGGAACACACACCCGACGTACTCACCGGGCACACCCAGTCTGCAACGTGCCACACGACCATGACAGATTCAGATACGCTGCAAATCGACCAATACAGATGGGAGGTATCCTGCAGATGCTGCTGTATGAATCGCTGGCCACGCAGCTGCGGCAGCAGATCGAAGGCGGCACCCTGCGTGCCGGCGAGCGCCTGCCCTCGATCCGGCAACTGGCTGCCAACCACGGCATCAGCACCGCCACCGCCGTGCAGGCCTGCCTGCAACTCGAACGCGAAGGCCGCGTGCAGGCGCGCCCGCGCTCGGGCTACTTCGTGCGCGGCACGGCATCTGCATTGCCGGCCGCAGCCCTCCTCCCGCGTCGGCGCAAACCGGGCATGGTCGACAACCCGGCCTTGCAGCGCGTGCTCCAAACCCTGGCGCGTACCGACCTGGTGCCGCTGCACACCGCCACGCCCGCGCCTGCGCTGTTGCCCACCGCGCACCTGGCCGCAGCCCTGGCGCGGCAGTTGCGTCGCCAGCGCACGGCTGCGTTGGATTACGCACCGCCGCAGGGCCACGCCGCATTGCGCCGCCAGATCGCACAGCGGTATGCACACTGCGCAACCACCGTCGATGCCGACGAAGTGGTGATCACCGCCGGCGCGATGGAAGCGATCAGCCTTGCGCTGCGCACGCTCACCGCGCCAGGCGATGTGGTGCTGGTGGAAACACCCACCTATCACGGCATCCTGCAGGCGGTGGCTGCACTGCGCCTCAAGGTGCTGGAGGTACCCAATCGCCCCGGCCACGGTATCGATGTCGCACGTGTGGATGCGCTGCTGCAGCGCACCCCGGTGCGTGCGGCAGTGCTGATCCCCAACTTCAACAATCCAAACGGCAGCCTCACTCCCGACAGCGCCAAGTGCGCATTGCTCGACAGCTGCGCCCGCCATGGCACGGTGGTGATCGAAGACGACATCTATGGCGAACTGGATTGGTCGGGCCAGCGCCCGCGGCCGCTGCGCCACTTCGACACCCATGCCAACGTGATCACCTGCGGCTCGTTCTCCAAGGTGCTGTCGCCCGGCTTGCGTGTGGGCTGGTTGCTCGGTGGCGACTGGACCGACGCCCTGGTGCGCGCCAAGTATTTTTCCACTGTCGGCAGCGCCAGCCTGCCGCAACTGGCACTGGCCGATTATCTGGCGCAACACGATCTGGAACGGCACCTGCGCAAGCTGCGCCGCACGCTGGCCGACAACGGGCAGCGGCTGCGCGATGCGATCGTGCGGCATTGGCCGCAGGACACACGCGTGGGCGACCCGGCCGGCGGATTATCGCTATGGCTGCAATTGCCCGACGCCGGCAGCGGGCAAGCCCTGTTCGAAGCCGCGCTGGCAGAACGCATCGGCACCTCGCCCGGCCATCTGTACTCCAGCCGTGGCGACTACGCAGATCACCTGCGCCTGACCTGTGGCCAGCCGTGGAGCGATACGCTGGAGCGCGCGATGCGGCGACTGGGCAGGCTTGCGGCGCAGGTGGCGCGTTAGCCGTTCTTGGTGGTTCGCATCAACCTGCGCGCTGGCTGGACGCGCGGTCATCCAGGCAACGCCGTCATGCCCTGCTTGCACCATGCACAGCGACCATCCTGACTGGTCCTTGCCCGCCCACCCTCGCGGGACCTTACGCGGCATGGATGCCGCGTAAGAGCCTACACGGACGTACTTGCGGCGTGTCCCGCGAGGGTGGGCGGGCAAGGGCCCCGCAGCCACGCGCAGATCGGCTGCTCTGCAAGGCCAGCTACCCGCTCCACCGGGCGTCGCCCGTCCCTCATCCGCCCCTGCGGGGCACCTTCTCCCCAGGGGAGAAGGGAGCCAGGCCGCACGTCAGCCGTTTTACCAGCTGGCCTCCCCTCCGCCGGGCTTCGGCCCTCCCCTCATCCGCCCCTGCGGGGCTCCTTCTCTGGGGGGGGAGAAGGGAGTTCAGCTCGACACCTTACTCATGCCACGGCGCGCGCAATACGGCAGCGCGGCAACGCAACGCGATGCGCACCACCGCCATGCGCCGTCTCATGGCACGCAGCACCACCCGCTTGCCCAAAACGATCAACCACGCAACGCCGCGGTATGGTGTGCGATGTGCTCGCCGATAAAGCTGGCGATGAAGTAATAGCTGTGGTCGTAACCGGGCTGCAGCCGCACCGTGACCGGATAACCGGCGGCCTTGGCGGCCTGTTCAAACAGCGACGTCTTCAGCTGGTTCTCGAGAAATTCATCGCCATCGCCCTGGTCGATCAACAACGGCAGGCGCTCCTGTGCCTGTGCGATCAACGCAGTGGCGTCGTACGCTTTCCACGCTGCGCGGTCCGGCCCCAGATACTGGCCAAACGCTTTCTCGCCCCATGGCACCAGGCTGGGCGCGACGATCGGCGAGAACGCCGACACGCTGCGATAGCGGCCCGGATTCTTCAATGCGATGGTCAGGGCGCCATGGCCGCCCATCGAGTGGCCGCTGATCGCGCGCGCACCGGTGGTGGCAAAGTGCGCTTCGATCAACGCCGGCAATTCGTTCACCACATAGTCGTACATGCGGTAATGCGCCGCCCACGGTTGCTCGGTGGCATCGACGTAGAAGCCGGCGCCCTTGCCGATGTCGTAGCCGTCCGCGTCGGCCACATCGTCGCCACGCGGGCTGGTGTCGGGGGCGACCAGGATCACGCCATGCTCGGCCGCGTAGCGCTGCGCGCCGGCCTTGCTGATGAAGTTCTGTTCGGTGCAGGTCAGGCCGCTGAGCCAGTACAGCACCGGTAGCGGGCCATCGGCGGCCTGCGGCGGCAGATAGACGCCCACCTGCATGCTGCAGTTCAAGCTCTGCGATTGATGCCGATAGACATCTTGCCAGCCGCCGAAGCAGGCATGGTGTTCGATACGTTCCATGAGATTCCTTCGATAAGAACCTGCGGCCGGCATGCGTGCCGGCCGCGGGGTGGGGCGATCAGTGCAGCAGGCCCTTCTTGCGTGCCACGTTGGCAGCCAGTGCATCCATCAATCCCGGCGACAGGCAGTCGTACGGGGTAAGCCCGAGCTCGTTGAGACGGGCGCGCACGCCGTCCATGGCAGCCGGCGGCGTGCCGGTTTCGATGATGGAGGACACGAACGCCGCAAAGCCCGGCGGCGACCAGCCCGACTGCTGCGACAACTCGGTATGGATGAAGTCCAGACCGTAAAACGCGTGCTCCTTGTCTTCGATGCGACCGAACATGTGCACGCCGCAGCCGGTGCATGCATGCCGCTGGATCGCCGCAGTTTCGTCGACGACCTTGAGCTTTTCCGCATGCGCGGTCACCGTGACCTTGTCGCGCGGCACCACTGCAATCACCGAAAATGTCGCGCCTTCCGGCTTCCAGCATTTACTGCAGCCGCAGGCGTGGTTGTGCGCGGTCTGCGCAGCCACGTCCACGGTCACCTTGTCGCTGGCGCAGTGGCACGCAAGGGTTCCGCCCTGAAAACTTTCCGCACCTCCACGCGCTATACCACTGTCTACCGAAGGATGAATCGAGACGCTGGTCATCATGCACCTCCCGGAGTATCGGGTACCACGTGCGCGGAAGCGGCCGCGCGCCGATTCTGGCCGTACGGTCAGAAATGAATCACGGTGCGGATCGACTTGCCTTCGTGCATCAGGTGGAAGGCCTCGTTGATCTCTTCCAGCGGCATGGTGTGGGTGATGAACGGATCGAGATCGATCTCGCCCGTCATCGACTGCTCCACCATGCCCGGCAACTGGGTACGCCCCTTGACACCGCCGAAGGCCGAGCCGCGCCACACGCGGCCGGTCACCAGCTGGAACGGACGGGTGCTGATTTCCTGGCCTGCACCGGCCACGCCGATGATGACGCTCTCGCCCCAGCCCTTGTGGCAGCACTCCAGCGCCGACCGCATCACATTGACGTTGCCGATGCACTCGAAGCTGAAGTCCACGCCGCCATCGGTCAATTCGACGATGACCTCCTGGATCGGCTTGTCGTAGTCCTTGGGGTTGATGCAGTCGGTGGCGCCCATGCTGCGCGCCAGGTCGAACTTGCCCGGGTTGGTGTCGATGGCCAGGATGCGCCCGGCCTTGGCCTGCACCGCGCCCTGGATCACCGCCAGACCGATGCCGCCCAGGCCGAACACCGCCACGCTTTCGCCCGGCTTGACCTTGGCGGTGTTGTGCACCGCACCGATGCCGGTGGTGACGCCGCAACCGAGCAGGCAGACCTTTTCCAGCGGCGCGTCCGGGTTCACCACGGCCAGCGAAATCTCCGGCACCACGGTGTACTCGCTGAAGGTGCTGCAGCCCATGTAGTGGTAGATCGGCTCGCCGTTGTAGGAGAAGCGCGTGGTGCCGTCGGGCATCAGGCCCTTGCCCTGGGTGGCGCGCACCGCCTGGCAGAGGTTGGTCTTGCCGGACAGGCAGAACTTGCACTTGCGGCATTCGGCCGTGTACAGCGGGATCACGTGATCGCCCACCTTGACGCTGGTCACGCCCTCGCCCACTTGCTCGACAATGCCCCCGCCTTCGTGGCCCAGCACGGACGGGAAGATGCCTTCCGGGTCGTCGCCAGACAGGGTGAATGCATCGGTGTGGCACACACCGGTGTGGGTGATGCGGACCAGCACTTCGCCGGCCTTCGGCGGTGCGACGTCGATCTCGACGATTTCCAGCGGCTTGCCGGGTCCGAATGCAACTGCTGCACGGGATTTCATGTGATGGCGCTCCTGACGATGAGATTCAAGGACGGGCACGGCATGCGCCGGCCCGGTGGGAGTTCATTTGAGGTAGGACCGGACCAGCCCGAGCAATTCCTGCACCCGCTCGGCACGCTGCGCATCGGAAGCGGCGGCGTGGCCGAAGTCTTCGCGGATATGCGCTTCGAGCACCTGCGACATCAGTCCATTGACGGCACCCCGGATCGCGGCGATCTGCTGCAGGACGGGCGCACAGTCTGCGCCCGCCTCCAGCGCGCGCTCAAGCGCGTCGCATTGCCCGCGCAGGCGCCGCACGCGCGCAAGCGCCCGCTTTTTCTCCTGTGGCGAATGCGGCATGGCGCCCCCGGTCAAATACTGGGGGGTAGTATATGGATCTGCTCGAAAAAAGCCACGCCTGCGAACACGCCTGCCCGAACAAAGCCCGGTCCGCCGCAGCCGGGGCCGGTCGTCCGCTGCGACACCTTTCGCGTCAGCCATGGCGCTGCACGTCCACCCAGGCGCTGCAGGTGGTCGACGCGTTGTATCGGGGTGCTGCGGATTCCGCGCGCCGGCAGCCGCTGTCGTCGCACTGCAGCACGGCACTGGCCGGCATGTGCAGGCGCAGCACGCAGCACGCAGCACGCAGTGTCAGCCCTCGTCGCTGTCCAGGCGCATGCTCTCCGACACCGGGAGTTCGATGGTGCAGCGCACCCCGTCCGGCCCCATCACGTAGGTGGTCTCGGCCTGCAATTGGTACGGCAGCGCACGTTCGATCAACTCGCGGCCGTAGCCGGACCCTTGCGGCGCCTCGCCAGGCGCCGGCATGTGCACGCCGGTCTCGCTCCACTCGATGCGCAGGCGGGTGCCCTGGGCCGGACGCAGCAAGCGCCAACGCACCTGCAACTGTCCGCCGGCCTGTGCAAGCGCGCCGTATTTGGTGGCGTTGGTGGCCAGCTCGTGCAGGGCCAGTGCGAAGGTCTGCACGGTGCTGGAGCGCAGACGCACGCCGTCCGGGCCGTCCAGGGTGACGCGGTCGCCATGGCCGTGCGCATCGATCGCGCCCATCGCCGACAGCTCGGCCCGGATCAATTCATCGAACAGGATGCGATCGCCTTCGTTCAGGCGCGACAGCAGCCCCTGCACACGCGCCAGGGCGTCCAGGCGGTCGTTATAGATCAGCGTCAGCTCGGCGATGGTCGTGCTGCTGCGTTGCGTGCGATTGAAGACCACACGCACCACCCCCATCAGATTGCGGGTGCGGTGCTGCAGCTCGGCCAGCAGCACCTGCTGGCGATCTTCCCACTGCCGTCGCCGGGTCACGTCCTGGCCGATCTTGAGATAGCCCAGCGGCTCGGCGCTGCCGTCGCGCAGCGGCCGCGTCGCCCCTTCGATGAACACGCGCCGGCCATCCTTGCGTTGATGCCAGCGAACATTCGGCGCGCCGCCGGTGTAATGCGCCTGCTCGATCTCGCGCTGCGGCACACCGGTGAGACGGTCCTCGGCCACGAAGGTCATTGCGATGTGCTGGCCGATCGCCTCCTCGGCGGTCCAGCCGAAGACCGCTTCGGCACCCGGCGGCCAGGTCTGGATATGCCCGCGCGTATCGGTGGTAAAGATTGCGTAGTCGAGCGCGCTCTCCACGATCACCCGGTAGCGCTCTTCGCTTTCGAGCAGCGCGGCCTGTGCGCGCGCACGCTCCAGCGCCGCCCAGGTGCGCTCGGCGGTCTCCTCCGCCAGGCGAATCTCGGCCGCACTCCAGTTACGCGCGGTCCGTTGATTGACCACGAAGGTGGCCACCAGCTGGCCGCCCTTGATCAGCGGCACCACGATCAGCGCGCCGATCTCGTGGCCCGCATCGGCCGGGCGCCGATCGTCGGGCAATGCAGGGTCAGCGACGGCATCGCGCACCACCCAGGTCTGCGCGTCGAGCAGCCAGGGCATCGGCCAGTCCGTCGACGCGAAGCGACGCGCATGACTGGTTTCATCGGGTTGATGCCAGTCGCGTTCGACCACGTACTGGTGCGCCCTGGCATCCACGTCCACGTAGTAGGCGCGGCCGGCGTTCAAATGCTCGCCGAGCACGCGCGCGGCCTCGGCCTGGATGGCGGCCGGATCGGGCAGCGGCCGCAAGGCGTCGGAGAGTTTCAGCAGGAAGGCATTGCGGTCCTGCACCTCGCGTAGCGCCGCCTCGGTGAGCTTGCGGTCGGTGATGTCGAGTACAAACTCGAAGCCGGTGCCATCCGGCAGGCACTTGGACGCAAACAGGGCCCAGCGCCGGGTTCCGTCCTTGCACAGATATTGGCGCTCGTAAGGCGTGGCACTTCCCTTGCTCTTGAGCTCCTCGAAGGCCTGCTCGCACACGCCCCTGAATTCGGGTGGCGTCAGCGCCTGCCAGGAAAGCCTGCCCGCTTCCACGTCGGCACGGCTGTAGCCGCTCATCTTCAAGAACGTGTCGTTGGCATCGGTGAGGCGACCGCCCATGTCGAAATACGTCGCGCCGACGGTTTCGATCGTCAACGCGGTGCGGAAGCGTTCTTCGCTGGCACGCAGCCGCTCGTCGGCCCGGCGCTTGTCGGAGATGTCGCGAAAGTAGACCGACATTCCGCCATCGTTGGTGGGGTAGATGCTGACATCCACCCAGTACCCCAATGCCGGCGACACGGTTTCCAGCTTGACCACCTGGCGGGTCTGCGAGGCCTGCACATAGGCCTGATACGGCAGCGACCCGATCGAATCGGGGAATTGTTCCCACAGCAAGGTCCCGAGCAATTGATCGCGCGCGCGCCCCCACAGCAACTCGGCCTTCTGGTTGATGTAGGTGAAGCGTCCGTCCGCATCGACGCCATAGAACGCGTCGGAAATACTTTCGAGAATGTCGCGATTGCGCTCGGCAAGCGCACCCACTTCCATCTGCACCCGGCGTTGCGCAGTGACATCCTGCAACACTGCAACGCCACCGGTGACGCGGCCGGCTTCGCGCAGCGCCACTGCGGTAATCCGCAACCAGCGCTGTGCAGCGTCATGGGGGTCGAGGAAATCCACCGGCGCGATCGTGTCTTCGCCACGCAGCGCGCGGGCGCAGGGAAAGTCCTGGATCGCGACCGCCTGCCCTTGCTGATCGACACCGGCGCGCGGCTGCTCCAGCGGCGGCGCGCACGAGGGGACCCGCGCAGCCAGCTGGTCCCGCAGTTGTGGATTCCGGTAGGTGAAGCGACCTTGCAGATCGAACAGGCCGATCCCGATGGGGACCTGGTCGAGCACGAACGTCAGCCGCGCCTCGCTATCGTGCAGGCATTCCTCGGCCTGCTTGCGCGCCGTGACGTCGGTTCCGGCACCGAACCACTCGGTGATGCGTCCCTCCGCATCCAGCGCCGGGACCGCCTTGGTCGCCATCCACGCAATGCTGCCATCGGCGCGTCGTACCCGGTGCTCGAACACGATCGCGCTGCGCGAGCGGATTCCTGCATCGATCCTGCTGCGCACCAGCGCCTGATCCTCTGCGGGAATGTAATCCATGATCCACGAACGGCTGGTCGCCGGCGCATCGACGGCACGCGTGCCGGCGGTCAGCTGGTGCATCTCGTCCCAGTCCGCGCTCATGCGGTAATGCACCTCGGAACTTGCCGCCGACAGCGCGGCCAGCCGCGACTCGCTGGTGCGCAATGCCAGTTCGGCCCGATGGCGCTCGATGTAGTCGGCCGCCGTCCATGCGAGCAGTTCGAGCAATCTGAGTTCGTGTTCCGCGGGCCGATACGGCACGGTGAACTGGGTTCCGAGCAATCCCAGCAGGCCACCGGCACGATTGAACAACGGGGTGAACTGGGCAGCACGGATGCCGCTGCACAGCGCTGCCTCGTAATCGGGCGTTCCCTTCAACGGGGTGAAGGTTTCGATATCCTCGATCACCAACTGCCGGCGTTCGCGCCGCACGGTGTCGCAGGTGGCCTGGAAACCGTCTTTCAGGAATTGCTGGACGAAGGCGCTGCGTTCGTCATGTCCGCGATAGACGCGCAACTCCATCTCACTGTTGTGTGCGCTGACCAGTTGCACGCAGCCGCAGTCGGTACGCGCGAAGACGCAGGCAAGCGCTGTGATGTCCTGCAGCGCGATACGGGCGTCGGCCTGTGCCGCCAGGCTGACCTGCAAGGCATGCAGGCGACGCATGCCGGCGAGTTCGTCCTGCAGTGCCGCGTTGTCCTGCCTGGTGTTGTCGGGCATGGCACTCATCGTGTCCGGCCCTGGCCTGCGCCCATCGTGATCGATCATTCGTACCGGGTGAGCCCCCACAGTGCGCACTCGATGGCGAAGGGCTTGTCAGTAGCGTGCTCGACACAGCGGGTTGTTGCCGGTGCCGCGCGTGCGGACAAGACGGCTGAAGCGAAGCCGAGGGGAATCGTTTAATTCGGCCTGCCGGCTGCCGGACCTCCGGTGCAGAGACCGCCAAGCGCGGCAAGCGTCCGCTTCGCTCGGGTCGCGCATTACAGCGAGCAGGGCGACTGTCGCACGTGCGAAGTTCACCAGCTGCAGCATCGCCGCGGGTAGCTGGCAGCGACGGTGGACGTGATCTCCAAGACCAGCAGGATCAGCCATGCCGGGGCGGCGGCCCGAATCCTTGGGCCTGCAGGCATTGCAACAGCGCTGGCGATGGCGGGCCGAGGGACGATGCGTCAGGCGCAGCCCATGCGATGCCTTGCACGGTGGCACAGGCCTGCAACGCGGCGTCGAAGTCGGAATCATGGGGTGGCGGGCCACGCTGTGCCTGTGGCGGCGCAGGCGGCGGCGGTGGCCCGCCGGCAGGCGCGCCGCAGACACTGGCGCAGCCGCCCAGGCCGAGCACTGCCAGCAGTGCGGTGATGGCGGCTGTGGTGCGTGTCTGGACCATCGTCGATCTCCCTGGCTGGATGGCGCACATGCGCGTCCTGCACGCACATGGCACTGCGGGACGTCCCCGCTTGGTCAGGGAGAGCCTCGCATCGCGCCATGTCGTGCATTTGCCGCTGCGCGCCGCCCGCTGGCGTACGCCGTCACGCAGCGCACAAGGCCTGCAACCACGCGGGCACCGGGCGCTGCAGGCGATATGCCCGGACCGTGGTGAAGGCCAGGCCGGGCGAACGTGTCAGTTTTCGACGATTGCCGGGGCCACGCCCGCGCTGACGTCCGCCACATCTGCGGGCAACGACGCCAGCACCGCACTGCGAAAGCGCGCTGCGAATGCGGCATTGTTGGCCTGGTAGAACGCGCGCGCATTGGCCGACAACCGATCCAGCTGCGCCTGCGGCAACGCCAGCGCGGTTTCCACCGCCTGCGCGATGCCCGCCGCATCCACGTAGTAGTACGACGCCAGACGCCGCTGGCGCACCTCGGCCACCGGGATCAACACGCCGTGCTCGGGCCTGACCAGTTCGTTCATCGGCTCACCGTCGGTGGCCAGGGTCACCGCGCCCACGCTCAGCGCTTCCATCAGGTAATGCCCGAAGCCTTCGGCCTCGGACGGACACAGATGGAACAGATGCGCGTTCTGCAGCCGCCGCAGTTCGGCATCGTCGAGATAGCGGACGCGGTGGTCGATGTTCGGCGCCACCACCGGCTTGCCGGCGGTACGCGGGCTCTGCACCACCGTCAGCAGCGGCCACTCCGGATGCCGTTGCCAGGTCTCCAGCAGCACCTGGGTGCCCTTGGCGGTGCTGCGCCCGGCCAGGTGGAAGAACGCACGCTGACGCGGGACCTGCGCATCGTGGCGATCCGGGCTGGTGAAGCCGATGAAGCGCGTGGTGCAGCCCAGGCTGCGAAAAATCCGCTCCGCGTGATGGGTCTTGCACAGCACCGCGTCGAACTGCGGCAGCCGTGGCAGCCACTTGGGCAACAACCACTCCGGATTGGGCACCAGCAGGTTGGTCTGGCCCAGCGGCAGGCAGCGCGCATACACACGCTCGGAAAAGATCTGCACAGGCACCCGCCCGAACAGCGCGCGACTGGCCCACAGACGGGCTTCGCGCGCGGTGTCGTGCAGCCGCTGACTGGTGAAGCCCACTTCCTGCACCGGGATGCCGCCGGCGCGCAGCGTCTGCGCCATCAGCACCATGTCCCGGGTCAGGCCCACGCCGTTGTCGCGGCTGATCACCCGCATCATCGGAAACGCCTTGTCATGCGTACACTCGCCATTGCAGCGGCGCAGTGTCGTTTGCCCGGTTTCCTGCACGATGTTCCGTTCTGTCATGGTGCGTCACGCGTGTGCCAAAGGTTGACAAATTCAATCATTATGATGCGTGCTCCAGCCTTGCAACTGCGAGCACCATGTATCCGGTAGCCACCACCCTGCGCGGGCCAAGCTCCGCGCCACCGACGATGACCTCCATGGACATGCAACAACCCTGCGTTCTTGTGGTCGACGACGACCCGGACCTGCGCAAGCTGATCGGCGAGTTCCTCAGCGCCCACGGCTACCAGGTCGAGGTTGCCGAAAACGTGGCGGAGATGCGCAAGCGCATCGCGCAGCGCCGCCCGGACCTCATCGTACTCGACGTGATGATGCCGGGAGAAGACGGCCTGAGCGCAGCGCGGGCGCTGGCCAGCGAGCGTGGTTCACCTGCGGTCATCATGCTCAGCGCGCTGGGCAACGACACCGACCGCATCATCGGCCTGGAAGTGGGTGCCGACGATTACCTGGCCAAACCCTGCAATCCGCGCGAGTTGCTGGCGCGGGTGCGCGCCCTGCTGCGCCGCAGCCAGGCCAGCAGCGAGCAGGCCGACCAGCGCGGCAACGTCTACGAGTTTGCCGGCTGGCGGCTGGACGTGGTCCGCCGCGACCTGCGCGACCCCACCGGCATCTTCATCAACCTGTCCGATGGCGAGTTCGCGCTGCTGCGCACCTTCGTCGAGCATCCGCAGCGGGTGCTGAGCCGCGACCAGTTGCTGGACTACGCCCGTGGCCGCGACACCGACGTCTACGACCGCGCCATCGACAGCCAGATCAGCCGCCTGCGCCGCAAGATCAACGAGCGCGTGCATACCGAGTTGATCCGCACCGTGCGCAACGAAGGCTACATGCTGCTGCCGGGCGTTTCGCGTCTGTGAGCAAACCGGCACGTCGCGGGCTGTCGATCTTTGCCCGGACCTTCGTGTTGCTGGCGGTGGCGCTGCTCACCGCCCAGGCGGTCGGCATCGCGCTGCTGGTGATGCGCACCCCGGTCTACGAGCCGCCGGTGCATCCACCGGAGGTGGTGGCGCTGCTGTCCACCCGCATGCCGGCCGGCACCCAGACCCTGACGGTACGCGAATCGGCCCAGGCCCCGCTGCCGCCGGCAGGCCATGTGCGCGATGGGTTTGCGGAAATGCTGCTGGCCCATTGGCTGGATGTCCCCGAACAGCGCGTGCGCTTCTACCGCAGCGCCGACGATCGCCAGGGCCCGCAGCTCGGCATGGCGCGGCCGCAAATGCCCGACCAGCCGCAGCGCCCCGGGGCCGCTGGCGGCGATGCCAGCCCCGCCGGCAATCGCCGCGATGCCGCGCAGCGATCGCCGCCAGCGGCAGGCGCCTGGCCGGGCGATCGTGCCCCCGGCACCCCGCCGGTCGGCAACAGGCTGGGTCCGGACGCTCCCCCTGCCGCCTGGGAAAGCGAGCGGCTGACCCCGGGCGTGCCGTTGCTGGATGGCTTCACCGCCGCGCTGCAGCAGCCCGATGGCCGCTGGCGTACGGTCGAATCGCCGCCACGGCAGCTGTCGGCCGAGTTCAAGACCCACGTGGTGCTGCTGTTCCTGGCCGGCCTGCTGGCCAACGTGCCGCTGGCGTGGTGGTTCTCGCGTGCGCTGTCAGCGCCGATCAAGCGCTTTGCCGAGGCCGCCGACCGGCTGGGCCGCAATCCGGATGCGGCCGCACTGCAACGCAGCGGCCCGCCGGAGATCGTGCGCGCGGCCGACTCGTTCAATGCGATGCAGGCGCGCCTGAATCGCCTGATCAACGAACGCACCCACATGGTGGCGGCGATCGCGCACGACCTGCGCACGCCGCTGGCACGCCTGTCGTTCCGCCTGGACGGTCTGCAGCCGCCGTTGCGCGACAAGGCGCTGGCCGACATCGACGAGATGAAGGCGATGATTTCCGCCGCGCTGGATTTCATCCAGAACGATCGCCACCGCGGCAAGCGCGCGCCGCTGGATCTGCGCCTGCTGGTGGAGAGCGTGGTCGACAATGCCACCGACATCGGTGCCGATGCCGAACTGCTGCCCGGCCCGGAAATCACCCTGGATGGCGACCCGCTGGCATTGCGTCGGGCGGTGATGAATCTGCTGGAGAACGCGCTGAAGTACGGCAAGCGCGCGCGCCTGCAGCTGCAGCGCGATGGCGAGGACGGCGTGCTGTGGATCGACGACGACGGCCCCGGCATCGACCCGACCCAGCGCGACCAGTTGCTGCTGCCCTTCGTGCGCGGCGAGTCCTCGCGCAATCGCGACACCGGCGGCATCGGGCTGGGCTTGTCGGTGGCGCACAGCATCGTGCTGGCGCATGGCGGCGACCTGCGCCTGGACAACCGTGCAGCAGGTGGCGGCCTACGGGTGACGGTGCGCCTGCCGTGCATGCCGGAGCGGCGCTAAAGCCGGGCGGGAATGCGGTCTTGCGCACGCGCGCTCGGCGGTACCGCCGCGCCCGGGTCCATGCCTGCCAGCAACGCGCCGCGCGACAGCCCGGCGAGGCGCTACGGCTGCGGCACTCCGCAAGCACTCAGTACGCGAACTCGCGGAACACCCGATCGATGTCGCCGTTCCATGCGCCGTGATACAGCGCCAGCTTGCGCTCGGCGGCGGTCACACCGCTCTCGGCGATCTCGGCGATTACGTCCACAAAGCCGGTCTCGTCCTGGCCATCGGCATTCAGCCGCGCACGCCGGCGCAGGCCCTCGCGGGCGATCTTGACCGCTTCCACGGCCAGCTCGCGCAGCGTGCCGTCGCGGAACGGCAGGCCGAGTGCCTGCCTGGGCACCCCGTCGCGCAGCGCGTGACGCTCGGCGGTGCTGAAATCCTTGACCAGATCCCAGGCCGCATCCAGCGCGGTGTCGTCGTAGAGCAAGCCGACCCAGAATGCCGACAGCGCACACAGCCGATCCCACGGGCCGGCGTCGGCGCCGCGCATTTCCAGGTACTTCTTCAGACGCACTTCCGGGAACGCGGTGGTCATGTGATCGGACCAATCGCGCAGCGTCGGCAACGCGCCCGGCAGTGCCGGCAACCGGCCCTGCATGAAATCGCGGAAGCTCTGCCCGCTGGCGTCGACATAGACACCGTCGCGGTAGGAAAAATACATCGGCACATCGAGCAGGTAATCGACGTAGCGCTCGTAGCCGAAGCCGTCTTCGAACACGAAATCCAGCATGCCGGTGCGATCGGCGTCGGTGTCGGTCCAGATGTGCGAGCGGTAGCTCAGGTAGCCGTTCGGCTTGCCTTCGGTGAAGGGCGAATCGGCGAACAACGCGGTGGCGATCGGTTGCAGCGCCAGCGACACGCGGAACTTCTTCACCATGTCCGCTTCGGTGGCGTAATCCAGGTTGACCTGCACGGTGCAGGTGCGGGTCATCATGTCCAGGCCGAGCGAGCCGACCTTGGGCATGTAGTTCTTCATGATCTGGTAGCGGCCCTTGGGCATCCACGGCATTTGGTCGCGGCGCCACTTCGGCTGGAAACCCATGCCCAGGAACCCCAACTGCAACTCGCCGGCCACCTGGGCCACTTCGTCCAGATGGGTGCCGGTTTCCACGCAGGTGTGATGCAGGGTTTCCACCGCCGCGCCGGAGAGCTCCAGCTGGCCGGCCGGCTCCAGCGTCACCGAGGCGCCGTCGCGCAGCAGCGCAATGGTGTGGCCGTTTTCCTGCACCGGCTCCCAGCCGAAGCGGGTCAGGCCGGTCAGCAGCGCCTGGATGCCGCGCGCGCCTTCGAACGTGGGCGCGCGCAGGTCGTCGAGCTGGAAGCCGAACTTTTCGTGCTCGGTGCCGATCCGCCAGTCAGCACTGGGCTTCTCGCCGGAGGCCAGCACCTGGACCAGTTCCGCGCGTTCGGTGATCGGCGTTTCGGCAACGTGGCTGGGACTCGACAAGGGCAGGCTCGCAGGAAAAATTTAGGGGAACGATGTGGGGATCCTCCCCTGCCACCGCAAGGCCCGCACTATAACCGCAGGGCATGGAAAGAATTGCTGCCATCGACCGGGTCTGAGATTTCCATCCATGCGCACGGCGTGGCCGACGCAGCAGCAAGCGCGACACCACCGCCCGAGGGCAGGCATGACGGAGGGTGCGGCAGGCCGCAGCCGTTCACGCTGAACGCGGACACCCGCAAATCCCCGCAGGCAGGATGCACGGCGTTCGATCACCCAGGCCGCGCACCCGCGATCCTGTAGCATCGCCCGGCCATGACCGTTGCGCCCACCCCCACCGACGCCCTGCTCGCGCAGATGACCACTCTGATGCACTGCGAGCGCGCCGACGGCTACGCCTGCGTGAGCGCACGGCGCGAACACGGGGCGCGCTCGGTGGACCTGACCCAGCCGCAGTTCGCGATTGTGCTGCAGGGCCGCCAACAGGTGCGCAGCGCGACCCAGTCGCTGCAACTCGTGCCGGGCGATCTGTTCCTGGCAACGCGCCGTTGCCGGATCGATCTGATCAACACGCCCGACCCGCAGACCGGGCTCTACATGAGCGCGGTGGTACCCCTGTGCGAGGAGGCACTGGCCGCTGCGCGCGCGTTGTGGAACGAGCCGCTGCCCGAGGCGGGCGCCGACATCGCGCGGCTGCCGGCGATCGATGTCGCACTGCCGCTGCGGCAATGGCGCGATGCGCTGCAACGCGGCCTGTATACCGAAGCACGCCTGGCGCTGGCCTCACTGGTCATCCACGTCTGCCGTCGCGGCCATGGCGGCCTGCTGCTGCCGCCGGCGCCAAGCATCGCCGAGCAGGTGCGTACGCTGATCGTCGCGCAACCGCAGCGGGCGTGGCGCTCGCGCGATATCGAAGACAGCCTGGGCATCAGTGGCGCCACCTTGCGCCGGCACCTGGCCGCCGAACAACGCTCGCTGCGCGAACTGATCACCGATGCGCGGCTGGCGCACGCGATGGCCCTGCTCTACAGCACGCGCTGGCCGCTCAAGACCGTGGCCGCGCGCGCCGGCTATCGCTCCACCCGCAGCTTCAGCCAGCGCTTCCAGCAGCGCTACGGGCTGGACCCGGCCAGCATCGGCAATAGCCGCTAGGGCGCCAACGCGAGCGCTTGGCGCAGCGCATTGAGCGAATCGCGCAGCTCGCTGCCGCCAGCATGGCGACATCGCGGCGGTTGCCGCCTGTCCTGGAGTTGCTCATGTCTGTTTCCGTCCTGCGTACGCTGGTGCCGCTGCTACTGGCCGCAAGCGCCACGCTGGCGCACGCCGCTGCGCCCGCATCCCCCCACGCGCAGGTTCCCGGCTTCTACCTGCAGCGCATTGGCACGCTGCGCGTCACCGCGTTGTTCGATGGCCGCGTGGGGCTGACGCGTCAACAACTGTCCAATGTGGACCCGGCAGAGCGCGACCGCCTGCTTGCGCGAGGCTACGTGCCTGAAGACGCCAAGGGGCTGCAGACCGCAGTCAACGCCTACCTGATCCAGGACGGCAGCCACCTCAGCCTGGTCGATACCGGCACCGCGCAGTGCCTGGGGCCCGGCCTGGGCCAGGTGCTGGCCAACCTGCGCGCCGCCGGTGTCGACCCCGCCCAGGTCGACGATGTGCTGCTCACCCACGCGCATCCGGACCACCTGTGCGGCCTGCTCGATGCGCAGGGCACACCGGCCTTTGCCAACGCCACGGTGTGGCTGTCCGACGCCGATGCCGCGTACTGGCTGGATCCCGCCTCGGAGGCCGCTGCCGCGCCGACGCTGCAGTTCGCCTTCCCGTTGGCGCGCGCGGCCGTCGCGCCCTATCAGGCCCAGGGTCGGCTGCGCCGTTTCCAGCCGGGCAAAACCACATTGCCGGCCGGCATCACCGCCCTGGACAGCCAGGGCCACACGCCCGGCCACGTCTCCTACCGCTTCGACGGCGGCGCTGGCAGCACCCTGCTGGTGTGGGGCGATGTGTTGCACTACCACGCCGTGCAGTTTGCCCAGCCGGACGCATCGTTCGAGGCCGACAGCGATCGCACCAAGGCAATCGCCTCACGGCGTCGCCTGCTGGCGCAGGCCGCCGACGGCCGCTGGTGGGTGGCCGGCGCGCATCTGCCGTTCCCGGGCCTGGGCCATGTCCGCCGCGAGGGCGCCGCGTTCGCCTGGGTGCCGACCGAGTTCGGCCCGGTGCCACAATGAAAAAACGGCGAGCCCTGGCTCGCCGTTATGGGCTGTCTGCAAGGCCAGGCGTCATCCGCCAGCCCGGCCCGGCTCACTCTGCGGCAGGCGCCGCTACGTCCAGGCCCAGCCAGCCGCCGACGATGCCGCGCAACTCGTCCACGCCCTGGCGCGACTCGCCGGAGTAGGTCTGCACGGTCACGCTGTCGCCGAAGCGCGAGGTCACTTCCTTCTTGACCTTCTGCAGGGTCTGCATCTGCTGGCCACGGCCGAGCTTGTCGGCCTTGGTCAGCAAGCCGTGCGCGGGCAGGCCGCGTTCGGCGGCATAGCCGAGCATCTGCAGGTCGTAATCCTTGAGCGGATGGCGGATGTCCATCACCACCACCAGCCCGCGCAAGGCCTCGCGGGTGCGGAAATAGCGGTCGATGAAGGCCTGCCAATGTGCCTGCAGGTCCTGCGGCACCTTGGCGTAGCCGTAACCGGGCAGATCCACCAGATAGCGCTCGGGCTGGATCTGGAAGAACACCAGCTGCTGGGTGCGGCCAGGGGTCTTGGACACGCGGGCCAGGGCGTTCTGGCGGGTCAGCGCATTGAGCGCGCTGGATTTCCCGGCGTTGGAGCGGCCGGCGAAGGCGACCTCGTAGCCGCCATCGTCCGGCAATTGCCGGGCGTTATGGGCGGACAGGTGGTAGCGGGCTTGTTCGATAAGGAGCGACATCTCCCTAGGATCGCACGTTCGGGGCCTGACGGTTTTGCTGCACTGTTCGTTGACCCTGGCGCAAAGGCGTGTCGATAATCAAAGCACGCCTGCCACAGCCAGCACCCAACGCGCGCGGGCCGGGTCCATACGGAGCTTTAGCTGATGCGCCATGCTCGTGTGCTAGTCCTCGCCGCCGTCGCCGTGCCGGTCATTGCCGCCGTGGCGTTTGCGCAATCGGCAGTCACGCCGATCCCCGATCCGCCGCCGGTGCGCATTGCCCCGCTGGAGGTGGACCTGTCCAAGACCACCTGGGGCGATGCCAAGGCCGGCCAGGCCAAGGCCGCCGCCTGCGCGGCCTGCCACGGCCCGGACGGCAATCCGGCGGTGGCCATGTACCCGCGCATCGCCGGCCAGACCGAGCGCTACGTGGCGCACCAGGTCGCCCTGATCGCCAGCGGCGAGCGCAATACCGGCATGTCGGCGGTGATGGTGCCGTTCGTCAAGGACCTCACCGCGCAGGACATGCGCGACCTGGGCGCCTATTTCGCCACGCAGAAATCCGCAGCCGGCGTGGCCGACGACGCGGTGGTCAACGAGGGGCCGTACCAGGGGCTGAAGTTCTACGAGGTCGGCGAGAAGCTCTACCGCGGCGGCGACATCGCGCGCGGCGTGCCGGCCTGCATGGCCTGCCATGGCCCGGCCGGCAGCGGCAATCCGGGCCCGGCGTATCCGCGCCTGGGCGGCCAGCATGCCGAGTACGTGGCGCGGCGCCTGAAGGAATACCAGGCCGGCACCACCCAGGAGCGCAACCCGGCGCTGTTCAATATCATGGCGCAGGTGGCGCACCCGCTCACCGAGCAGGAGATCCAGGCGCTGGCCAGCTATCTGCAGGGTCTGCACGACCGCGCCGACGATGCGGCCGCCGCGCAGCAACCGCCCGCAGCAACGCCCGCACGCTCATGAACTGACTGCCGCAACCGCCACACCGTGTCACGACGCCGGTCCCGCGACCGGCGTCGTCGTTTCCCGCTCTCCCCTCCCCATCCCCACGGAGCCCGCATGAATCTGCTTTCCCGTCTGTCCCTGCTGCTGTTGGTGCTGCTGCCGCTGGCGGCCTGCGCCGCCGACAAGAACGCCCCACCGGTGGAAGGCGACGACTACATCGTGATCGACGGCGGCCAGCCGTACGCGCCACTGGCCGGCAAGGTCGAAGTGACCGAAGTGTTCGGCTACACCTGCCCGCACTGCGCGCACTTCGAGCCCACCCTGGAAGCCTGGGTGGCCAAGCAGCCGTCCTATGTGCGCTTCACCCCGGTGCCGGCGGCGTTCGGCGGGTTCTGGGATGCGTTCGCACGCGCCTACTTCGCCGCCGACATCCTGGGCGTGGCCAAGCGCAGCCATCGCGCCATGTTCGAGGCCATCCACGAAAAGCAGACCGTGCCGACCCAGAACGTCGCCCCGGAGGAACTGGCCGCGTTCTACGCCGGCTACGGCGTGCCGCAGCAGCGCTTCATCGAGACCTACAAGAGCCAGGCGGTGGATGCCAGGCTCGATGCGGCGCGCGAATTCGCCAAGCGCAGCAAGCTCCCGGGCACCCCGGCCATCATCATCAACGGGCGCTACCTGATCGGCGCGCGCAATTACCCGGACATGCTGCGCGTGGCCGATTACCTGATCGCCCGCGAACACGCCGCGCCTGCCAAGCGCTGAACCGCGTAACCGCCACCAACGGCCGCCCGTGGCATCATGCGCCCCGCGGCCGTTCGGCCCTTTCCTCGCCCCACGCTGGAGATCCAATCCGATGAAGACCCGCTTCGCCCTGACGCTGATGGCGCTGCTGCCGATCCTGGTCGCCTGCAAGGCCCAGGACGGCTCGTCCGATACCGCACCTGCCGCCACCACGCCGGCCGCCGAGACGGCACCTGCTCCGGCCGCTGCCACGCCGGCCGCCGACCCCGCCGCGCCGCCTGCCGTAGGCGAGAGCGCCAGCACCGCGCCGGCCGCCGCGCCCAGCGCCGCACCGCGCGCACCGAACGGCCCCGAGCCGGTCGCCGGCACCGACTATCTGGATATCGAAGGCGGCCAGCCCTACCAGCAGGCTGCCGGCAAGATCGAAGTGGCCGAAGTCTTCGGCTATGTCTGCCCCGCCTGCAACGCGTTCCAGCCGCTGATCGGGCCGTGGAAGGCCGGCCTGCCGTCGGACGTGCATTTCGTCTACGTGCCGGCGATGTTCGGCGGCCCGTGGGACGACTACGGCCGTGCGTTCTACGCCGCCGAAACCCTGGGCGTGCAGGAGAAGACCCACGAAGCGCTGTACAAGGCCATCCACACCGAGCAGACCCTCAAGGGCGAGCGCGGCAAGGATTCGGTGCAGGACATCGCCGCGTTCTACGCCAAGTACGGCGTGGACCCCAAGACCTTCATCGACACCATGAGCAGCTTCGGCGTGTCGGCCAAGACCAACCGTGCCAAGCAGTTCGCCACCCGCAGCAAGCTCACCGGCACCCCGTCGCTGATCGTCAACGGCAAGTACCTGGTCAAGGGCCAGAGCTTCCCGGACATGCTGCGCATCGCCGATCACCTGATTGCGCGCGAACGCGCCACGCTGGCCAAGTGATCCTGTCGATCGCCGCCCTGTGAACGCTTCGGATTCGCGCACCCTGCGGGTGCTGACGGCCAATATCCAGGCCGGCTCCAGCACCCGCCGTTACAGCGATTACGTCACGCGCAGCTGGTCGCATGCGTTGCCGCTGGGCAGCAAGCGCACCAGCCTGGACAGCATTGCCAAGCTGGCCGGCGAGCGCGACATCGTCGGCCTGCAAGAGGCCGACCCGGGCAGCCTGCGCTCGGGCTTCACCAACCAGACCCACTATCTGGCCGAGCGCGCCGGCTTCCACTACTGGAGCCACCAGCCCAACCGCCGCATGGGCGGGGTCGCCTCCAGCGCCAACGGCTTGCTGAGCAAGCTGGAACCGCTGGAAGTGCAGGACCATGCCCTGCCCGGCCGGATCGGCGGGCGCGGCATCCTGCTGGCCAAGTTCGGGCAGGGCCGCGAAGGCCTGGCGGTGGCAGTGGCGCACCTGTCGCTGGGCGCCAATTCGCGCATGGCGCAGCTGGCCTTCATCGCCGAGTTGTTGTCCGAGCATCCCAACGCGATGTTGATGGGCGATTTCAACTGCATGGCCGACCGGCCGGAAATGCAGGCGCTGTATCGGCATACGCGCTTGCAACCGCCCAGCTGCGAGGTGCATACGTTTCCGAGCTGGCGTCCGGACCGGGCGATCGACCATATCCTGGTCAGCGACAGCCTGACGATCGAACATATCGAAGCGATTCCCGCAGCGTTCTCCGACCATCTTGCGGTCGGCATGGATATCCGCGTGCCGCTGCACCTGCTGCGCTGACAGCCACGCAAAGTGGCTACGGGTTCGCACTGGCGGACTCGACCGATGACACCCCCTCGACGCCGCCTGTGCGATAACGCAGGCGGTTTTTCGTTGGGAGCACAGCACGTGATACGCATCTTATGAGTGTGTCGGCATGAGTGCGGTAGCGCCGCAGCCTTTGCCGGTGCGCACCCTGCGCCCGGTGTTCGTGCTGGCGGCAACCGTGGTCTGCACGTTTGCGTTGCTGGTGTCGTTGTTTCCGCTGGATGCAGGCCGTGTGCTGCTGGACGCGCAGACCTGGGCCTCGCGCAATGTCGGCTGGTACTACCTGCTGGCGATGACGGTGTATCTGGTGTTCGTGCTCGGCGTGGCCTTGTCCAGCTACGGCAACATCAAGCTCGGCGCCGATCACGACGAGCCGGAATTCAGCTATCTCTCCTGGGCCGGCATGCTGTTCGCTGCGGGCATCAGCATCACGCTGTTCTTCTTCTGCGTCTCCGAACCGCTCACCCATTACCTGCAACCGCCGCAAGGCGGCACCGGTAGCGGTGAAGCCTCGGCGCGGCAGGCGATGCAGTTGCTGTTCCTGCACTGGGGCCTGCATGGCTGGGGCGTGTTTGCGCTGGCAGCGATGGCGCTGGCGTATTTCGCGTTCCGCCACAATTTGCCACTGGCCTTGCGTTCGGCGCTGTATCCGCTGATCGGCAAGCGCATCAACGGGCCGATCGGCTACACCGTGGATGCACTGGGCATCGTGGCCACCGTGTTCGGCCTGGGCGCGGACATGGGCTTTGGCGTGCTGCATCTCAACGCCGGCCTGAGCACCTTGATGGAGGTGCCGCACGCCCATTGGGTGCAGGTGGCGCTGATCGTGGCGATGATGGGTGCGGCGATCGTGGTGGCGGTGTCCGGCGTGGAAAAAGGCGTGCGCTGGATGTCGGACATCAACATGCTGCTGGCGATCGCGCTGCTGCTGTTCATGCTGTTCGCCGGCCCCACGCAGTACCTGCTCAACGCGCTGATGCAGAATCTGGGCGACTACCTTGGCAGTGTGGTCAACAAGAGTTTCGATGTGTACGCCTACGGCGGCCGCAGCGACTGGCTCGGCAACTGGACGGTGTTCTACTGGGCGTGGTGGATCGGCTGGGCACCGTTCGTGGGCCTGTTCATCGCGCGCATTTCGCGCGGCCGCACCATTCGCGAGTTCGTGCTCGGCGTGCTGCTGATCCCGCTCGGCTTCACCCTCGCGTGGCTGTCGATCTTCGGCAACAGCGCGCTGGACCAGGTGCTGCATCACGGCCAGGGTGCGCTGGCGCAACAGGCCATCGCTGCACCTGAGACGGTGTTGTACGCGCTGCTGCAGGGCTACCCGTGGAGCCGCACGGTGATCACGGTGACGGTGGCGATCAGCTTCGTGTTCTTCGTGACCTCTGCCGATTCGGGCACGGTGGTGTTGTCCACGCTGTCCTCCCACGGCGGCGAACCGCACGACGATGGCCCGCGCTGGCTGCGCGTGTTCTGGGGCGTGCTCACCGCGGTGGTGACCGGCGGCCTGTTGCTGGCCGGCAGCATGGACGCGCTGAAATCGGCCGTGGTGCTGGCCTCGCTGCCGTTCTCCGCGGTGCTGCTGCTGATGGCCTGGGGCCTGTCGCGCGCGCTCAGCCAGGAATCGCAGCGCAAGCGTGCGCAGCTCTACAGCCCCAGCCCGCTGATCGGGCAATCGCGGCACCACCGCGGCTGGCGTCAGCGCCTAGGCCAGGCGATGCACTTCCCGGCGCGCGATGAGGTCTATCGTTTCATGCACGACCAGGTGCGCCCGGCGATCGAAGCGGTCACCGCGCAGCTGCAGGAAGAAGGCTGGCAGGTCAGCAGCCGGCTGGACGACGACGACATGGAGATCAGCGTCGACCACGGCGAGCAGCAGGGCTTCCGCTACCAGGTGGTGATGCGCGGCTACCTGACACCGTCATTTGCCGCGCAGCGCCTGCGCAACCAACGCTATTACCGCGCCGAAGTGTATCTGTACGAAGGCAGCCAGGATTACGACCTGGTCGGTTACAGCCGCGAACAGATCATCAACGACATCATCGATCAATACGAGCGTCACCTGCAGTTCCTGCATCTCACGCGCTGAGGTGCCGCCGCTGCCGCGTGCGCCCCACAGGAGGTTTGCCATGCCACGTTTCCCCGACCAGTTGCTGTATATCGGCGGCCGCTATGTTCCCGCCCGCGGTGGCCACACCTTCGAGGTGGTCAATCCCGCCACCGGCGAGGTGCTGGCCAATGTGCACAATGCCGGCGCCGACGACCTGGATGCTGCAGTCGACAGCGCCAAGGCCGGCCAGCAGCAATGGGCGGCACTGACCACGGTGGAGCGCTCGCGCATCCTGCTGCGTGCAGTGGCGCTGCTGCGCGAGCGCAACGACGCGCTGGCCGAACTGGAAACGCTCAACACCGGCAAGCCACTGAGCGAGACCCGCAGCGTGGACATCGTCACCGGCGCGGACGTGCTGGAGTACTACGCCGGCGTGGCGCAGGCGCTGCAAGGCGCACAGGTGCCGTTGCGCGAAGGCAGCTTCTTCTACACGCGGCACGAGCCGCTGGGCGTGGTCGGCGCGATCGGCGCATGGAATTACCCGATCCAGATCGCACTGTGGAAAGCCGCGCCCGCGCTGGCGGCCGGCAATGCGATGATCTTCAAACCCAGCGAGGTGACCCCGCTCACCGCGCTCAAGCTGGCCGAACTGTTCACCGAGGCCGGCCTGCCCGATGGGGTGTTCAACGTGCTGCCCGGCGATGGCGCCAGCGTGGGCACCGCGCTCACCGAGCATCCGCAGATCGAAAAGATCAGCTTCACCGGCGGCACCGCGACCGGGCGCAAGGTGATGGCCAGTGCCTCGAGTTCGTCGCTGAAAGACGTGACCATGGAACTGGGCGGCAAGTCGCCCTTGATCGTCTGCGCCGACGCCGACCTGGATCTGGCCGCCGACATCGCGATGATGGCCAACTTCTACAGCTCCGGGCAGGTGTGCACCAACGGCACGCGCGTGTTCGTGCCGCGCGCGCTGCGCAACGCCTTCGAGGCGCGGCTGCTGGCACGCGTGCAACGCGTCCATATCGGCGACCCGCTGGACGCGCGCACCACCTTCGGCCCGCTGGTCAGCGCCGCGCACATGCAGCGCGTGCTGGACTACATCGAACAGGGCAAGGCCGAGGGGGCGCGCCTGCTGTGCGGTGGCGAACGTCTGCGCGATGGCGCGCTGGCACAAGGTTGCTATGTCGCACCGACCATCTTCAGCGACTGCACCGACGTGATGACCATCGTGCGCGAAGAGATCTTCGGACCGGTGCTGAGCCTGCTCACCTACGACGACGAAGACGAAGCGATCGCGCGCGCCAATGCCACCACCTACGGCCTGGCCGCAGGTGTGGTGACGCCCGACCTGGCGCGCGCGCATCGCCTGATCCATCGCCTGCAGGCGGGCATCTGCTGGATCAACACCTGGGGCGAGTCGCCGGCAGCGATGCCGGTGGGCGGCTACAAGCAATCCGGCGTGGGTCGCGAGAACGGCCTGGCCACGCTACAGGCCTATACCCGCACCAAATCCATCCAGGTCGAACTGGAACGCTACGCGTCGGTGTTTTGACCGGCCGACGCCACCTGGCAGGCCGTCGTCGGCGACACCGGCGAGCTGCGCGAGCTGAAGCCTGTAGACCGCGCTGCCATTTCGAACAAGAACAGCCGCCCACCGCGCAATCGTCTTGAAAGCCGCTTCACACCGGCACCGCAACAAGGAGAACCCCATGCAACGCGAATACGACTACATCATCATCGGCGCCGGCTCGGCAGGTAACGTGCTGGCCGCGCGCCTGACCGAAGATCCGGGCGTCAGCGTGTTGCTGCTGGAAGCCGGCGGGCCGGATTACCGGCTGGACTTCCGCACCCAGATGCCGGCGGCGCTGGCGTTCCCGTTACAGGGCCGTCGCTACAACTGGGCCTACGAGACCGAGCCGGAGCCGCATATGGACAACCGACGCATGGAATGCGGGCGCGGCAAGGGATTGGGCGGCTCGTCGTTGATCAACGGCATGTGCTACATCCGCGGCAATGCACTGGATTTCGACCATTGGGCCAAGCGGCCGGGCCTGGAAGACTGGAGCTACCGCGACGTGTTGCCGTACTTCCGCAAGGCCGAGACACGCGACATCGGCGCCAACGATTATCACGGCGGCGAAGGCCCGGTCAGCGTGGCCACGCCGAAGAACGACAACAACGTGCTGTTCCATGCCATGGTCGACGCCGGCGTGCAGGCCGGTTACCCGCGCACCGACGATCTCAATGGCTATCAGCAGGAAGGCTTCGGGCCGATGGACCGCACGGTGACGCCGCAGGGGCGCCGCGCAAGCACCGCGCGTGGCTATCTGGACATGGCACGCCCGCGCGATGGCCTGCACATCGTCACCCACGCCACCACCGATCGCATCCTGTTTGCCGGCAAGCGCGCAATCGGCGTGCATTACCTGGTCGGCAACAGCAGCGAGGGCATCGACGCGCATGCACGCCGCGAAGTGCTGGTGTGTGCTGGCGCGATTGCCTCGCCGCAGCTGCTGCAACGCTCCGGTGTCGGCGCGCCCGATCTGCTGCGCGCACTCGACGTGCAACTGGTGCACGACCTGCCCGGCGTTGGCCAGAACCTGCAGGACCACCTGGAGGTCTACATCCAGTACGCCTGCACCAAGCCTGTGTCGTTGTATCCGGCGCTGCAATGGTGGAATCAACCAGCCATCGGCGCGCAGTGGTTGTTCACCGGCACCGGCACCGGGGCCAGCAACCAGTTCGAGGCCGGCGGCTTCATCCGCACGCGCGAAGAATTCGACTGGCCCAACATCCAGTACCACTTCCTCCCCGTCGCGATCAATTACAACGGCAGCAATGCGGTGAAGGAACACGGCTTCCAGGCGCATGTGGGCTCGATGCGCACCCCCAGCCGCGGGCGCGTGCATGCCAAGTCGCGCGACCCGCGCCAGCATCCGTCGATCCTGTTCAACTACCAGTCCACCGATCAGGACTGGCAGGAATTTCGCGATGCGATCCGCATCACCCGCGAGATCATCGCCCAGCCCGCACTGGATGCCTATCGTGGCCGTGAAATCAGCCCGAGCGCGGACTGCAAGACCGATGCCGAGCTGGACGCGTTCGTGCGCGCACGCGCAGAGACCGCGTATCACCCGTCCTGCTCCTGCGCGATGGGCACCGATGACATGGCGGTGGTCGACGGCCAGGGCCGCGTACACGGCATGGAGGGCCTGCGGGTGATCGATGCCTCGATCATGCCGCGCATCATCACCGGCAACCTCAACGCCACCACCATCATGATCGCCGAGAAGATCGCCGACCGCATGCGTGGCCGCACGCCGCTGCCGCGCAGCACGGCCGACTACTACGTGGCCGGCGATGCGCCCGTGCGCGGGTGACGCTGGAAAACGCGGCGCACCGCCCCGGGTCGAGTGCGCGGCGCCCTCACCGCTCGCGGGACACGCCGGAAGTACGTTCTTATAGGCTCGGTGGCGGCATCCATGCCGCCACACGGTCCTGCAATCGGTGAGGACACCGCGCCAGAAAGTTTGCAGGTTGTTTGCTAAAAGCCCGTCTTCTGATCTCGTTGCGTTGCGAAGCTGATCGGATGCCCCATTACCGAACAGCGCACGTCATGCATTGCTTGCAACCATGCACACCGCCCAACTCGACTGGTCCTTGCCCGCCCACCGTCGCGGGACCTTACGCGGCATGGATGCCGCGTAAGAGCCTACAAGGACGTACTTGCGGCGTGTCCTGCGATGGTGGGCGGGCAAGGGCCTCACAGCAAACTCGCAGCGTCGAGGGCGCGGCGCCCTCACCAGACAGTTGGTCGGAGCTTGTTTGAAAAGCTGTCTGTGTTGCGGCGTGCATCACGTGGAGCCGATGCTTGATGATCGAACGAGGCGCATCATCACCGCTCTTACCCTGCACACCGACTATCTCGACTGGTCCTTGCCCGCCCACCGTCGCGGGACCTTACGCGGCATGGATGCCGCGTAAGAGCCTACATGGACGTACTTGCGGCGTGTCCTGCGATGGTGGGCGGGCAAGGGCCCTGCAGCAAATCCGCAGATCAGCCGCTCTCCGCTTTACGACTGCCCAGACAGACTAAAACTTCAAGTCGACCCGCGCATACCAGAAGCGCCCACCAGGGATGTCGTAAGTGGACGCGTCATAACCATTGAGAGAGCACGACAGGCACAGCGGCGGATCCTTGTCGAAGACGTTGTTCAAGCCGGCCGTGAGTTGCAGGCCTTTGAGCCAATCGACGCGATAACCCAGCTGTGCATCGTGATAGGTGATCGCATCCAGGCGATTGATGCCCACTGCAGGATCGGAACACACCGCAAATTCCACCGCATCGCCGCATTGCTCGGTGAGCTTGGAAATGTGGCGCGCGGTCCATGATGCAGTCCAGCGGCCCAGCGACCAGTCCAGCACCGCGTTGCTGGTCCATTCCGGGATCGCGCTGTCCACCACTTCGATGCCTGGCCCCTGCGGCTGCCGTTGCCCCGCCGCACCGAGCGCCTCGTAGCGGCCCACGAAGGTGTTCTGCCAGGACACCTTGAAACGGCCAAACGCCGTTTCCGGCAATGTCCAGAACAAATCCACATCCCAACCGTCAGTCTTGATCGAGCCCAGATTGGTCAAGCGATTGTTGAACGCATTGATGCCGCCGGTGGACGCGCGCCCGATGCCGTTGCAATACAGCGCGTCCAGGGTGTCCACACACAGGTCCAGCTGCGTTTGCGCGTTGATCGCCTGGATCGCGCCATCGACATGGTGCCGATAGAACGTCATCTCCAGATCGAGGCGATCGGACCAACTGGCATTGCTGGCGAAGCCCGGGCTGAACACGAAGCCGGCGCTGAAGCTGCGCGAGCGCTCCGGATCCAGCTGCTCGTTGCCGCCGGTGGTGACCGAGATCTGCTGGTTGGCCTGTTGATAGCCGGCCGGTACGCCGAGCGATGCGCAGTTGGCGGCGCTGCCGCGCGGCGCGGTGCCGCCCAACCCGATCGAGCATGGATCGGACAACTGCAGGTCGGCACGCGCCGCCGAACCGAACAACTCGCCGATGGTCGGCGCACGGAAGCCCTCCGCGTAACTGGTGCGCAACACCAACTCATCGGTGACCTGCCAACGCAAGCCGTATTTTGGTGTGAACTCACCGCCGAAGGTGGAGTAATCCGAATAGCGGCCAGCGATGTTCAAGTCGAGTTTGTCGCCCAGCGACGAGTTGGCGAAGATCGGGATATTGAGTTCGAGATAGGCCTCGTTGACGTCGTAGCTGCCCGAGGTCGGCAATGACGGCACACCGTTGTAGCGCCCCGCCACGGTGAGCGGATCGGGTTGGTAGGACCCTTCGTACTTGCGGTACTCGTAGCCGGTGGCGAACGACACCGCGCCGCCGGGCAGCTGGAACAACTCGCTGCTGAGGTTGGCGGTGAACAGGCTCAACTCGTTCTGGCTGCGGTCGCGCACCACCGGCTGGATCCAGCGCAACATCTCCGGCGTGATGCTGCCGGCGCCGCCGAAGATATCCAGCGGCACGCAGCCGGCCACCGCCGCACATGCGGCCGGATCGCCCAGGCCCAGATTGATGTTGTAGAGGTTGTAGCTGCCGTAGTTGGTCTGTTCGGCCTTGTTCTTGCTGTACATGCCGTTGACGTCCCAGAACCAGGTCCGCGCCGCGCCTTCGAAGGTGCCCACCAGGCCAGTGCCGAAATACTGCGTGTCGACCTGCTGCTCGAACCGGCGCGCACCGCCTTCCACCGGGCGGCGGCCGATCTGGATCAGGTTGGTGGCCGAGTTCAACGCGAAGCCGAATGGATTGAAGGGATTGAGCGCGGAAATCACGATGTTGTCGGCCAGCGGATTGCCGGTGCCGGCATCGGGGCCCAGAAAGATCGGCTCGGGCGCGGCCTGGTTGGTCGACTCGCGGCGGTTGCCCAGCGCCTTGACGTACCACTGCACGTCGTCGTTGAAGTAATAGCGAAATTGCGCGAACACGCCCTTGCGCTCGGACGGCGTCAGCAACAGATTCTGTTCGGCGAAGTTGTAGCGGTCAGCGGTGCCGAAACAGTGGTAATCGTCGCTGCGCGTACAGCCGGCACTGCCATCGTATTGCGGCGTGCCAACGCCGGCGTTGGGCGTGAGGTTCTGGCGCACGCCGGTGTTGGGGTCGACGAACTGGAAGCGGCCATCCGGCGTTGCCGAACTGGCGAAGGTCAGCCCGGTGCCCGGAATCGGGAAGCGGGCCTGCGCACGATCGCGCGCGTAGATCGGATCCTGCTTGACGTAGCTGGCCCCCAGAAACAGGCTGAAGTCCTCGCCGCTGGTACCCCAGGCCAGGTCCATGCCCTGGTTGGCGCCGTCGCCCTTGCCGTATTGCCCGTAGTTGAGCGTGACCTGCGCACCGTCGAAGCTGCGCCGGGTGATGATGTTGACCACGCCGGCAATCGCGTCCGAGCCGTATAGCGACGAGGCGCCGTCCTCGAGCACCTCGATGCGCTCCACGATCGCCAACGGAATGGTGTTGAGATCGGTCGACGAGCCCACGCCCGAGGCCGAGGATTCGTTGACCCAGCGGATGCCATCGACCAGGACCAGCACGCGCTTGGAACCGAGATGGCGCAGATCCACCTGCGCCGAGCCGGCGCCCACACCACCGCCATCGGGCGGAAAGCCGAAGTTGCCCGACGAGTTGAACTTGGCGTTGAGCGCCGACCCCGAGGCGGTGAGTTCCTGCAGTACCTCGCCGATGGAGGTCAGGCCGGTGCGTTCGATGTCGGCGCGGTTGAGCGTCTGGATCGGCACCTGGCCCTGCAACTCTGCGGTCCGGATGCGGGTGCCGGTGACCTGCACGCTGTCGAGCGTGCGCGTGCTCGGGGCGGCCTCGGGCTGTTGCGCCCAGGCGAGTGAGGGAACCAGACACAAGGACAACGGCACGGCCAGGCATGACCGACGGGGGCCAATCAGACGCTTCATCCTTTCTCTCTCCAGAAGGATTCTTGAGTGTCCGCACGCCCCCGTGCCCTGCGGTCCGCCCCCACTTTTAAACGAAACCTTAACGGCCCGCAAGCCGGCTATGCCGCAATGAAAAGTAGTCTGCGCCGCTTCGCGGCGGCAGGCCACGAGTGCGCACGAGCGTTACGCACCTGTACCGCACTGCACGCCCATCGCTGCCGTCAGCGACGGTCGGCACCGGTCTGCTGCGCATTCACTCAGGCGCGCCGGCGTGCTTCGGTATCATCGCGCAATGACCTATACCCCCCGTCTTGCCACTGTTTTCGTCGGTTTGCTGTGCCTTGGCAGTACTGCGCTGCATGCCCAGAGCCTGGACCCGCAACTGACCGCCATGCGCGATGCGATCGCTGCTGCAGAGGGCGGCCAGTCCGATGCCGGTCAGCTGGCCGCGTTGAACCGCCACCCGCTCTATGGCTGGCTGGAATTTGCCACGCTCAAGCGCAACATCGACAACGTCTCCACGGCACAGGCGCAGGGATTCCTGCAGCGTTATGCAGGCCAGCCGGTGGCCGAGAGCTTCCGCGGCACCTGGTTGCCGGCGGTGGCACGCCGCAAGGACTGGAACACGTTGCTGGCCAACTGGAAGCCCACCGACAACCTTGGCCTGCGCTGCGCGCAGCTGACCGCGCGCCAGGCGACCGGCAAGCTGGATGCACAGTGGAGCCGCGACGCGTTGACCCTGTGGCGCACCGGCAAGGGCCTGCCCGATGCCTGCGATCCGGTGGTTGCCGGGCTGGAAGCGCGGGGCGAACTCACCCCGGCGCTGCGCTGGGAGCGCGTGGAGGCGGCGGCCGATGCACAGCAGCCTGCGGTGATGCGCACGGCTGCGCGCGGCTTGCCGGCGGCCGATCTGGCATTGGCTAACGATTACGCCGCGTTTCTGGACAAGGTGCACCCGCGTGCACTCGGTTGGCCAAAGACCGAGCGCAGCCGTCGCATCGCCGTCGACGGCCTGGCCAAACTGGCCAAGAGCGATCCGGACGCGGCCGAGCAGCAGCTGCCACAGCTGGCTAGCGCACTCGGCTTCAGCGAGGCGCAGCGCGGCCAGGTGCTGTACCAGATCGCGCTGTGGACGGTGGCGTCCTACCTGCCGGATTCGGCACGGCGCCTCAATGCAGTCCCCGATGCCTCATACGACGAGCGCCTGCACGAATGGCGCGCGCGCGAAGCGATGTCGCGTGGCGACTGGCCGGCGGCCCTGGCCGCGATCCGCAAGATGCCGGCGACCCAGCGCAGCGATTCGCGCTGGCAGTACTTCGAAGCGCGCCTGGCCGAGAAGACCGGCGCGGCCGCAGCCGCACAGCCGCTGTATCGCGCAGCCGCGCAATCGCCGACCTTCCACGGCTTCCTGGCCGCCGACCGCCTGCAGCAGCCCTATCGGCTGTGTCCGTGGGAGCCCAAGGACAATCCGCAAACAAAGGCCGCCGTTGCACGCGATCCGGCGTTGATCCGCGCCATCGCCCTGTTCCAGATCGACCGGCCGGGTTGGGCGGTGGCCGAGTGGAACGATGCCGCGAGCCGCTTCGACGACACCCAGCGCCGGCTGGCGGTGCAGGTAGCCAGCGAAAACGGCTGGTTCGATCGCGCAGTGTTCGCGCTCGGCAAGCAGCCGGACGAACAACGCCTGTATGCGTTGCGCTTTCCGCTGCATCACGACGACAGCATTCGCCGCGAAGCGGCCAAGAATGCGATCGACCCGGCCTGGGTGGCAGCAGAGATCCGTGCCGAGAGCATCTTCAATCCACGCGCGCGTTCGCCTGCCAACGCGATGGGCCTGATGCAGGTCTTGCCGGGCACCGGCGCGGCGGTGGCAAAGGGCATCGCCCTGCCCGGCTACGCGGGCGCCACCAGCCTGTACGAGCCGGACACCAACATCGCCATCGGCACCGCCTATCTGCGCCAGTTGCTCAATACCTACGGCCGGCCCTACCTCACCATCGCCGCCTACAACGCCGGCCCCGGGCCGACCGGCCGCTGGCAATCGCAACGCCCCAACTTCGAGCCGGATTTCTGGATCGAGACCATCAGCTACAAGGAAACCCGCGAGTACGTCGCACGCGTGCTGGCTTTCAGCGTGATCTACGACTGGCAACTCAACGGCGACATGCTGCCGCTGAGTGATCGCCTGATGGGCAAACTGGTGGACAAGCGCCTGAAGCCGGTGTGCACGCCAGGCCAGGCGACCACCAACGCGGCGCAGGACTGAGCTTCAAGTCAGCCGCCAAGCACCACCGCCGGATGAAGTGGTCGCGCTTGCGCGGTTGCGGGTGGTTGTTGCTCGGCCACGGGTACGGGGGCTGGGTGGGCGCGCCGTTACCGAACAACGCGTCCCAGGCAGCGCTTGCCCCATGCACACCGACCATCTCGACTGGTCCCTGTCCGCCCACCGCCGCGGGACCTTGAGCGGCATGGATGCCGCGTAAGAGCCTACAAGGACGTACTTGCGGCGTGTCCCGCGATGGTGAGCGGGCGAGGGCCCTGCAGCCAAGCCGCAGATCCGCCGCTCTCAGCGCTACGACTGAATGACCCGCATTGACCAATCGGGACCAGCTGCCGAGATTTGCATGTTGGCGTCACCTGGCATTCCAAAAACGCTGCGCGGAAATCCCACAGCAATTGATGCATGGTGTTTCGACCCGCGCACCGCATCGGGCATCATGTCGCGATGAAGATCTATCTCGTTGGCGGCGCAGTCCGCGATGCCCTGCTTGGCCAGCCCGCTGGCGACCGCGACTGGGTCGTGGTCGGTGCCGATCAGGCGCAGATGGAACGCCTGGGTTTCAAACCGGTGGGGAAAGATTTCCCGGTGTTCCTGCATCCGCGTAGCGGCGAGGAATATGCGTTGGCGCGTACCGAGCGCAAGTCCGGGCGCGGCTATCGCGGCTTTGTGGTGGATGCCGATCCGTCGGTGACGCTGGAAGAAGACCTGCTGCGCCGCGACTTCACCATCAACGCGATTGCACGCGACGAAGACACCGGCGAGTTGTTCGACCCATATGGCGGCGCGCGCGATCTGCAAGCGCGCGTGCTGCGGCACGTGGGGCCGGCCTTTGTCGAAGATCCCGTGCGTGTGTTGCGCGCTGCCCGCTTCATGGCGCGGCTGGCGCCGCTCGGTTTCACTCTTGCGCCCGAAACTGCCGCCTTGATGCGCGAGATGGCCGCCAGCGGCGAGCTGGACAGCCTGGTACCCGAACGCGTGTGGCAGGAATTACGCCGCGTGCTGGAGAGTGCGCAGCCGTCGGCCTTCCTGCGCACGCTGCACGACACCGATGCGCTGCGCGTCATCCTGCCCGAGATCGATGCGCTGTATGGCGTGCCACAACGTGCCGAGTTTCATCCGGAGGTGGATACCGGCATTCACCAGGAAATGGTCAGCGACATGGCAGCGCGACTGGCGCCCGGCGATGCGCTGGTGGGCTTTGCAGCACTGACCCACGACCTGGGCAAGGCGCTCACGCCGCCGGAGGAGTGGCCGCGCCACATCATGCACGAACAGCGCGGTGTCGCCCCGCTGCAGACAGTGTGCGAGCGCCTCAAGGTGCCGCAGGATTATCGCCAGCTCGCCATCACCGCCTGCCGCGAGCATCTGAACGTGCACCGCCTGGCCGAGCTGCGAGACCGCACCGTGCACGAGCTGCTGGTACGCTGCGATGCCTTCCGCCGCCCCGAGCGTATCGCGCAACTCGCGCTGGTGTGCGAAGCCGACAAGCGTGGCCGGCTGGGCAGCGAAGAGGCCGCGTATCCACAGCGCGACCAACTCAAACGCCTGCATGCTGCTGCGCTGGCCATCAATGCGCGCGACCTGGCCGCAGAAGGCCTGCAAGGCCCGCAAATCGGCGAGGCGTTGGCGAAGGCACGGATTGCGGCGATTGCAGCGGCGCGCAAGACCAGCGCATAGCCAGGGCGTCGCGCATACCGTCGTAGCAACGCAACAAAAATGCGAGAGCGCCAGGCAGGACGTGGCTGCACCGCTCCGGGCTGGCGACCACCCAACCCGGTCGACGTCAGGGATGCGGGGCACACGTAGGGTGTTCGCCATTCAACCAGGCGGCTGCAGAACAGCAGCCGTCTGGCCATGCGTCACAGCTTGAAGTTCAGACTCAGCATGAAGGAGCGGCCGTTCTTGTAGATGTAGTACGGCTGGTTCTTGTTGCCGATGTAGCTGAAGTAGGTTTCGTCCAGCAGATTGGTGGCTTCCAGCGCCACGCGCAGCCGCTCGGTGGCCTGGTAGCCGAACGACGCATCGACCTGGGTGAACGCATCGGTCATCTGCTGCCCGTTGAGGCGACCGATCTGGGTGAAATATTCCGAGCGCCAGCCCAGGTTCACCCGTGCGCTCCATTTGCCCTGCTCGTAGTACGGGCTGATGTTGTAGGCGTTGCGCGAGTTGTACGGCAGGCTGTAATCGCCATCGGTTTTCGAATCGGAATAGGTGTAGTTGGCCACCACGCCGAACCCGTTGCCGAAGTTGTGCTGCAGGTTGAGCGCCACGCCCTGCACCTTGGCATCGCCGGCGTTGGTCGGCACGGAGGTCTGGTAGGTGCTTGAGCCGCCGGTGGCGTTGTTGAAGAACACCCGGTCTTCCACCGTGGTGAGGATGTAGTTGGAGATATCGCGCGAGAAGAACTCGCCGCTGAGCAGGCTGCTGTCGGAGAAATACCACTCCAGCGATGCGCCCAGGTTGGTGGACTCATACGGACTCAGGCCGGGATTGCCCGTGGACGCGGTAAGCGTGGTGTCGTCGGTGGCCACGTACGGGGTCATGTTGGTGTAGCGCGGCCGCGCGATCACCTTGGAGGCAGCCAGGCGCAGCATCAGGTCATCGCGCAGGTCGTAGGCGATGTTGAAGGACGGCAGCCACTTGCCGTAGCTGTTGAGGAAGTTGACCGGTGTGTAGCCGCCACCGGGCGCGTAGCTGAAACCATCGGTGGAATCACGCGTGTGCACGTACCGCACGCCGATGTTGCCGCGATAGCGCTCGCCGGAAAAATTGCCCTGCAGGAACCAGGCGCGGTTCTGCTCCTCGATGCTGTAGTTGCCGGCGTAGCTGATCGGCAGGCCGGCATCGCCTTCCAGGCCACCGATGTAGCGACCGATCGCACCGCGGCCGATGGTGGACCAGCGTTGCATGTCGGCGCTGGTGGACAGGCCGTCCAGATAGCCGGACGGCGTGGTGCCTGGCGAGAAATCTGCGAGCGTGCTGCCGTCGTTCGGTGTCCAGGTACGGCTGTAGGACGACTGCCCGGTGGCGTGATTGGTGAGCTTGATGCCGGTCAGGATCTGCGTGAACGGCCCCCACTCCACCGCATGGTCGAAATCCAGCTGCAGGTAGCGCTCCTTGTCGTACTGCGGGCTGTGGCTGGCCGAGGCATTGTTGAGTTGCATCGCCGCCGCGTTGGTGGGGTCGGTGCTGTAGTCCATCGCGGTGCGGCGCCCGTCGATGTCGTAGCTGTAACCGGCCAGGTTGCGGAACTGGATGCCGTAGATGCGCTCGGCGCCGCCTTGCGAACTGGTATACCCCACCTGGCTGGATGCATTCCAGCCGTCGCCATGCCAGTCCGCGCGCAGATGGATGCTGCCGGTGCTGACATCGCTGTTGCGCAGGTAGCCATCCAGGAATGTGGTGGACTGATCGCCGAAGGTGCCCGAGGTCGCCACGCCGTTCTCGAAGCCCAGCGCCTGCGCATCGCCAGGGTTGGAGCCCCAGTACCCGTAGCGGCTCTGGTTGTAGTTGTCGAAACTTTCCTTGACGTACAGGCCGGTCAGGTTGAGCTCGAAATCGGCATCCGGCTTCCACTGCAATGCAGCGCTGACACCATCGCGTTTGCGCGTCTGCTGAAACAAGGCGGTGTTGATCGAGGTTGGGAACACGCCGGTGTTATTGCCGACCACGGCCGGCGGAAACGCAGCGCCGGCGACATCGTCGTAGCCGAAGATCTCCACGCCATCGCGACGCAGCACGCGCTGCGAATGCATCACCGAGGTGAGGACACCGAACGTTTCATCCTGGTTCTTCCAGCTGTACAGCGCTGACGCGTTCGGCTTGCCTTCGTCAGACCGGTCGTTGTAACCGTAGCTCACCGTACCGGTCAGCGTATTGCGTTCGAGCTCCAGCGGCTTGCGCGTGTGCACGATCACGGTGCCGCCGATCGAACCTTCGTCGATGCGCGCCTCCGGTGTCTTGTAGACCTCCATCAGGCCGACCACTTCCGGCGCCAGCGTGCTGTAGTTGAACGAGCGGCTGTCCGGGTCGTTGGGGTCGCCGCCCCAGCTGGTGGAGGCAATGGTCTGGCCGTTGAGCAGCACACGGTTGAGCGCCGGATCGGTGCCGAGGATGCTGACCTTCTCGCCTTCGCCGAACTGCCGGTCCACGGTGATGCCGGACAGGCGCGACAGTGACTCGGCGACGTTGGTATCGGGGAATTTGCCGATGTCTTCGGCGCTGATCGCATCGACGATCGCATCGGCATTGCGCTTGACGTTGAGTGCCTTGCCGAGGCTGGCCTGATAGCCGACCACCTTGACCTCGTCCAGCGTGGACACCGATGGGTTGGTCTGCGCGGGCGGCTGTTGCTGGGCGGGTTCCGCCTCCTGCGCAAACGCGGGAAGCATGCTGGCACCGGCAAGGGCAGCGCCACCCAGCAGCAGGCGACGAACGGCAACGCTCAGTCGCGAGCGACATGGCGCACGCTCGCCAGCGTTGGCGGAATCACGGGATAACTCACACACACGGGCTTGCAGCATTGCGTGGACCTCTTGGCTGATGCGTCGGGTCGCAACCGTCCGGTTGCTTGAGAACGCGCAGAGCGCGCGCCACACCCGCGATCCGTCCCCCTGTACACCGGACGGCGAGCAGCGTCTTCCCGCAGGCCGGTGGCGGCGTGCGGGGCAAGGCGCCAGGCCGATGCATGACCGGCCGGCAACGTCTTTCATGAAGTCGGAGCACGCTCCTGATCGCTGACAACGTTATCAGCGAAGGTGCCTTCCCCACGCGGCGCTGTCAACTCAACGACACAAATGCCTGCATTTGTGCCTAATGCAACGTTGGCGGCGCGGATAACGGGATGACACCGTGATCGCCATCGCGATGTGTTCCGTGCAGATGCAGACCGCCGCGCGCCGGGCGCCGGGCGCCGCTACCGTCAGGCCGTGCACGCGGATGCTGCGGTGCAGGGTGTCTTGCGTGCACGCAGGTACCGTCTGTACCGCGTGGCAAGAAACGATACGGCAACAACGATGCTTCTTACGTGCCCTGCCCGGCCACCCAGGTGCCGAGCACCTGCACATCGGCATCCACCAGCACCAGGTCGGCCTGGTAGCCCGGTGCGATGCGCCCCAGCCGGTCACCCAGGCCGATGCATTGCGCAGGATAGGTCGATGCCATGCGTGCGGCTTCGGCCAGGTCCACGCCCAGCCACTGCACGCTGTTGCGCACCGCGGTGGCCATGTCCAGCGCCGAGCCGGCCAGGGCGCCGTCGGCATTGCGCACCACGCCGTCCACCGCGGTGATGGTTTCGCCGTACAGGTCGAAGCTGGGGCTGTCGGCACCGACCATCGGCATGGCGTCGGTGACCAGCAACAGCTTGCCGCGCGGTTTGGCGGCCAGCGCCAGGCGCAGGCTGGCCGGGTGCACGTGCACGCCATCGACGATGATGCCGCACCACACAGCGGGGTCTTCCAGTGCGGCGCCCACCGCGCTGGGCTCGCGCCCGGTCAGTTGCGACATCGCGTTGTACAGATGGGTGAACCCGCTGACGCCGGCGGCAATGCCAGCGTGCGCCTGCTCGTACGTCGCTGCCGTGTGGCCGGCGAACACGATCGCGCCACCGGCGATGAAGGCGCGGATGTCGTCCAGCGGCACGCGCTCGGGCGCGAGCGTGATCAGGGTGACGCCGTTGTCCAGCGAGGTATCGACGGCAATCTCGTGCGCGTTGGGCAGGCGGAACTTGTGTGCATCGTGGGTGCCCTTGCGCGCCGGGCTCAGGTACGGGCCTTCCAGATGGATGCCGAGCACGCCGGGCACGCCTTGCGCGATGGCCTGGCGCGTGGCGTCGATCGCCTCGGCCATGACCTCGGCGGTGTCGCTGATCAGCGTCGGCAGCATGCCGGTGGTGCCGTAGCGGCGATGTGCTGCGGCAATGGTGGCAAGCGCCTGCGGGTCGCGCGCGTTGTTGAACAACACGCCGCCACCGCCATTGACCTGGATGTCGATAAACCCGGGCAGCAAGGTGCCGCCACCCAGATCCACGCGCGTGTGCGCCTGCGCAACACGCGCATCGTCGGCCGCCACGATCGCCAGGATCTGCGTGCCGGCCAGCAATACGGCCAGTCCATCCTGCAGGCCGTCGTCGGTGAGCACGCGTGCGTTGCACAACGCCTGAATCGGGGAAGCATCCATGTTCAAACGGTTTCCGTGACCTTGTTCAAATGCGGCGGCAGATCGGGATTATGGCCGCGCTGCAGGGCCAGCGCGTTGATCGCGCGGTAGAAGCTCTGCACGGTCAGCAGCGGTGCGCTGGCCGGATGCACGGCATCGACGAGCGGCAGATCGCCATCGGGCGCGGCCAGCCACACCTGCGCGCCACGGGCGCGGAATTCGGCAGCAAGCGCACGTGTGCCGGCGCCGGTCTCGTCGGGCTGGGCGAACACCAGCACCGGGAAGCCCGGCCCCACCAGCGCCATCGGGCCATGCTTGACCTCGGCCGAACTGTACGCTTCGGCATGCAGGCCGCAGGTTTCCTTGAACTTCAGCGCCGCTTCCTGCGCCGCGCCCAGGCCCAGGCCACGCCCGAGCACGAACAGGTTGTGCGCGGGCACCAGGCCGGCGGTGAGAGCGGACCAGTCGGCCTGCCAGGCGCTGCGCAACTGCTGCGGCAATGTATCCACCGCCGCGAGCAGGGCCGGGTCGTTCTTCCACACCGCGCCCAGGTGCAGCACGGCGGCCAGCGAGGCGAGATAACTCTTGGTGGCGGCGACGCTTTTTTCCGGGCCGGCGCCGAGCGGAATCACCACCTCGGCCAGTTGCGCCAGCGGCGAATCCTCCACATTGACCAGGGCGACCACGCGCGCGCCGGCCGCCTTGGCGGCCTCGGCATTGCGCAACAGGTCCGGGCTCTTGCCCGACTGCGAAATCACGATGTACAGCGCGCCGCGCAATTGCAGCGGCGCTGCATAGACCGAGCCCACCGACGGCGATGCAGAGGCCGTCACGATGCCGAGCTGGGTTTCGAACAGATACTTGGCGTAGGTTGCGGCGTGATCGGAACTGCCGCGCGCGCAGGTCACCACGAACGGCGGCGGCGTATCGCGCAGCGACTGCGCGAGTGCAGCAACGGTGTCGGCATTACGGGCGAACTGTGCGGCGACCACGTCGGCAGTCTGCGCCGCCTCGCGGAACATCAAGGTCTCGGTTTCGGTGGGAAGGCTCATCAGGCTCAGGCGGATTCGGGGGGAAAGGATTTGGCGGCCGGCGTCTGCGCCGGTGCGGTGGAACCGCGCACCACCAACTGCGGCACGAAGCCGCGGTTCTGCAGTTGCGCGGGCTGGTCGTCGTAGGCATCGCTGCGCAACTGGCTGATCAACAGGCGTGCGGCGTGCCGTGCGATGTCGTCGGTGGCCTGCTTGGCGGTGGTCAGCGCCGGCCAGGACTGGCGCGAGAACGGGCTGTCCTCGAAGCCGGCGATCGACAATTGGTACGGCACGTTCATGCCGGTGGACTTGGCCGCGGCCAGCACGCCGGCGGCGATTTCGTCGTTGCTGCCGAAGATGGCGGTCGGCGGCTCGCGCAGCGACAGCAGGCGGCGCGCGCCACGGAAGCCGTCGTCGAAGGTGTAATCGCCGGGAATCACCAGGTGCTTGTCCAGGGTGATGCCGTAGTCCTTCAACGCGGCTTCATAGCCGGCATAGCGCTCGCCACTGGAGCGGTGCTGCGGGCCGCCCCACAAAAAGCCGATGCGCTGATGGCCGAGCTGCACCAGATGCTCGGTGATCTCGTAGGCGGCAGCGCGGTCGTCGATATACACGCAGGGACCATCGCCCGGATCGTCGGTGGCGGCGATGATGCGCACGCTCTTGATGCCGCGCGCGGCCAGACCGGCCATCAGCTCGGGGCGTTCGGACATCGGTGCGGTCAGCACCACGCCGGCCAGCCGCGAGCGCTGTACCCATTCGGCCAGTTCTTCGGCCAGCAATGGCGAGGTGGAATCGCAGGGATGGATCTGCAGGCCGAAGCCGGTTTCGCGGCAGGCGGCCAGCACGCCATTCTGGATGCCGATGATGTGGTACGGGTTGGGGTTGTCGTAGACCAGGCCGATCACGAACGGCGTGCCGCTGCGCAGGTTGCGCGCGGACGGATCGGGTTCGTAGTCCAGATCGGCAATGGCGCGCAGCACGCGCGCGCGCGTGGCCTGCATCACCGAAGGTTCGTTGTTGATCACGCGCGACACGGTCTTCAACGAGACCTTGGCGCGCTCGGCGACATCTTTGATGGTGGGCCTGCGCATGGGTGTACCTTGTTCGTCGGAACGCATCATGCCGCCCGGTTCACTTGGCCTGGGCCGGCAGGCCCACACGGTAACCGCGCAGCGAATAGAACAGGATGTACAGATAGCACGGCACCATCAGCGCAGCGAACACGACCTGGAAGTCGTAGTGCTGTTTGAGAATGGCAAACAGCTGCGGAATGATCGCGCCGCCGGCAATGCCCATGACCAGCAGTGCCGAGCCGATCTCGGTGAAGCGGCCAAGCCCGCGAATGGCCAGCGGAAAGATTGCCGGCCACATCATCGCGTTGGCGAAACCGAGCGCGGCCACGAAGCCCACCGACACATAGCCGTGGGTCAGCAGCGCGCCCAGCGAGAACAGCACGCCCAGCACCGCCGACACGCTGAGGTAGCGCGCCTGCGAGATCACCCGCGGGATCAGCACCAGGCCGGCCAGATAGCCCAGCAGCATCGCGCCCAGCGTGTAGGAGGTGAAGATCTTGGTGCTGTCCAGCGGCAGATCGAAACCGTGGCCGTAGGTGCCGATCGCATCGCCGGCCATCACTTCCACGCCCACATAGACGAACAGGCACAGCACGCCCAGCCACAGATGCGGGAACTGGAAGATGCTGGACTTCTGCACGCCGGCCGCGCTGCCGGGCGTGGCATTGGCTTCGGAGGCCCGCAGCTCCGGCAGTGGCGAGAACAGCACGCCGATCGCCAGCAACAGCAGCACGCCGGACATCACCAGATACGGTGCGTGGATCTTGGCGGCGAAGGCGGTGAGCAGTTGTTCCTTGGTGCCGGCATCGGCGCTGGCCACCTGTGCAGACAGATCGCCGATGCCGTGCAGCACCAGCGAACCGATCAGGATCGGCGCCAGGATGCCGGCGATCTTGTTGCAGATACCCATCAGCGCGATCCGCCGCGCCGCGCTTTCGATCGGCCCGAGGATGCTGATGTACGGATTGATCGCCGTCTGCAGCAGCGCCAGGCCGCTGCCGATCACGAACAGGCCGCCCAAGGCGCCCGGATACCAGCGCTGGGTGGCGAACTGGCCAAAGCCGGCCGCGCCCACCGCCATCACCACCAGGCTCAGCGCCAGCCCCTTCTTCATGCCGGTGCGCTTGAGGATCCACGACGCCGGCAGCGCCAGGAAGAAGTACGACAGGTAGAACACCATCAGCACCAGGAAGGCATTGACCTCGTTGAGGTCGAACGCCAGCCGCACGAAGGTGATCAGCGGCCCGTTGATCCAGGTGAAGAAGCCGATGATGAAGAACAGCACGCCGACGATGGCGATCGAGACAACGGGATTTGCGGGCCTGGCGGTAGTCATGGATCGGCGGGCTCTTGAGTTGTCGGTTGGGGGGCGCCGCGCTGGATCAGCGACGCAGTTCGGCGACGAAATCGTAGAAATCGTTGTGGCAATAGGTGTCGGTCAATTCGATCGCACTGCCGTCGCGCGCATAGCCCACGCGCACCACGTGCAGGATCGCCTCGCCGGTCTTCATGCGCAGGTGCTCGGCCAGCCGCGCAGGCAGATTGATCGCGCGGAAATACTGCAGGGCGCGCACCACCGGGGTGCCCTGTGCATCCAGATAGCTGTAGAGCGAATCGCCGATCTGCTGCGGGTCGGCGACGATGCGTTGCGGCAGCACTGCGTGCTCGTAGGCCATGACGCGCTCGTCGGCGCTGCGCAGGCGGGTCAGCGAGGCCACCGCCGCGTCCGGCGACAGCCCCAGGCGCAGGATCTCTTCGCCATGCGCCGGGCGCAGCCGCCGCTCCAGCCAGCGGGTGCCGGGCTCGTAGCCCTTGATGCGCAGCGTCTCGCTGAAACTGGTCAGGCCGCTGAGCTGATGCTGGATCTGCGTGGTGACGAAGGTGCCGGCGCCCTGCCGACGCGAGACCAGACCCTGTTCGACCAGCACGTCCACCGCCTGGCGCAGGGTCACCCGCGAGATCTGCAGCCGCTCGCACAGCTGGCGCTCGGCCGGCAGCGCCTCGCCGGCCTTCCACTGCGCGCCGCGGATCTGCTCGTCCAGCTTGCTCGCCAGTTGCAGATACAGTGGCGTCGGCGCGGAGGCATCCAGCGTCAGCGCGTCCATCCGGGGGTCGGTGTCCGTCCTGGCTTCGGTTTTCGGTTTGGCCATTGCCTGTCCTCCGGACCGACTTGGATTCGTTAGGTCCAATATAGTACCAATTTGCCTGCGGCGCATTAGCCGCAGTCGGCCCCGGCAGCGCGGCAGGCGCTGACCCGCGTTCCCGCGGCCCGCTGACTGGACGCCGTGGTCGACGCCCGCTTCCCGTCACCGGCGCGTGCAGGCGCCCAGTGGCTGCGCCATTGCCTGGCTGGCGATGCCGTCACAGCCGCAGGTACCAACGCCGCCGGTCCATCCACCAGCCCACGCCCCAGCACAGCAGCGTGTAGCTCAGCGCGCACAGCAGCGACCCCAGGGGGCCCGGCGCGATGGTCTGGAACACGCGGATGCCGGCCCAGGCGTACAGGTCCAGGCCGGAGCTGCCGGCCGGCAGCAGCCGCAACACCACCACGAACAATTCGGAGAACAGATAGATCGCCAGCGGGTTGCGCCCCAGCACGGTGAAAAACCCGCTGCCGCCGGTCCAGCCACGCAGCTCCAGCAGGTAGACCAGCACGCCCAGCGCCAGCAGATCCAGGCCCACCGTGCAGGCGACGAAGGACCCGCTCCAGAGCTTCTTCGACAGCGGCCAGGCCGGGTGCCAGAGCAGCGCCAGCAGCACCAGCCCCGCGCCCGCCAGCAGCATGCTGCGCGTGGCGGCAGCGGTCTTGCCGTGCCGCTGCAGGAAGCGCCCGCTCAGATAACCGGCCAGCACGTTGACCGTGGCCGCCAGCGTGCCGAGCAGGCCCTCGGGGTCGAAGCCATCATCCTTGCGATACAGATGCGCGCGCCCGTACAGCCACAGATCCAGCCGGGTCCCGGCATTGCCGGTCTTACTCAACTCCGCGCCGGGCTGGCCGAACGCATACAGCGCTGCCCAGTAGCCCAGCAGCAGCGCCACGCAGACCGGCGCGATACCGCGTGGCGGCAGATAGCGCACCAGCAGCGCCGCGAGCAGATAACACAGGCCGATCCGCTGCAGCACGCCGGTCAGGCGGAGTTGATCGACCGCCGTGAACGCCCAGCCACCGTCGGGTTGCGGACGGAAGAACGGAAACCAGTACATCAGCACGCCGCATAAGAAGATCAGCGCGGCGCGCCTGCCCACGCGGCCGAGGAACTGGCAATGCGGCATGCGGGTGGCCAACGCAAAACTCATTGCGCTGCCGACGGCGAACAGGAACGAGGGAAACACCAGATCGGCCAGCGTGACGCCAAACCAGGCCGCGTGGGTCAGCTGTGCATATGGCTGCGCGCCGGGTCCTGCGGTGTTGACCAGGATCATCAGGAAGATGGTCAGGCCGCGGAACACGTCCAGCGACAGGAAGCGTTCGCGCGTTGGCGGTGTGGTTGCGGTGCCAGCTGCAGCAGGGAATGGGTGTGCGTTCATCGCAGCTCCTTGCCCAGTGACTGCCGGTGGGGACGACATGCATAGGTGCTGCCTATGCCCTGCGTCCTTGCATCGGCGCTACCGTGCTCCTGCACGAGCATCAGGTGCAATGCGGATCTGTTCATTGCGCAGTTCCTTGCGTGGCGCTGTGCGCGGCGCCGTGCGCAATTTCTTGCAGGTTGCCCTGGTCGAAGCCTTGCGTCGCGTCTTGCCTGGCGCTTCCCGCTGCGTTCTGCACGCCATCCTGCGCATCCACCTGCGCCAGCAACGTACGCAGCAAGGCCAAGGGATCGCGCGGTGGCTGTCGCTTCGGCAGCGCGTCCTGCTCGGCCCATTGGCGTTCCCAGGCTGCAAGCTGCGTGTTGACCGCCGCTGCGTCGAACGGCGTGCCGGCCTTGCGCGCGGCGCGATACGCGCGCAGAAAGCGTGTCCAGCGCTGCAGATAGAAATCCGCGTACATGCCCTGCCACGCCTTGGACGCGTAATCGGCCAGGTTGCCGTCGCCGCCCCAGATGCTGACCTGCGCACGCGCATTGCCGACATAGGCGCGACGCAATGCGGCATCGTTGCCGGCGGCCGCGGCGGCCTGGCCGGTCCAGTCGGCCAGGGTTTCATGCTGGCCGCCGACCAGTGCATCCAGCCCCTGCACCAGTTGCGTGGTGCGCGCCAGCAGCGCATCGCCACGCGCGAACTCGCCGGCGTCGTAGGCCTGCACCACCGCCTGCAATTGACGGTCGGCATGCAGGCTCAGGTAGTGCCGCGCGTCTTCGATCAGGTCATAGCGGTACAGCGGTGCATCGGCATAGCGGCCGGCCTGCTGCAGCAAGGCATCGATGGCGCGGCGCAGGCGTTGCGGGTCGCCGGGGCGGTCGTCGAAGCCGACGATGTCGGCAGTCGGACGCTTGAACAGCAGGTAGGCGCCGGCACGCTTGTTCCACCAGCGCGGCGACCAGTAGCGGGTCTGGTAGATGCCCGCTTCCAGATCCGACCAGGCCTGCAGCAAGGCCGCATCGCTGCGGCCGTAGCGCGCGCGGGTGTATTGCGCGAGCCATTGCGACCAGGACTGCCGCGGTCCTTCCCAGGCCAGCGCATAGAGATACTCGTAGACCACCGAGTTGCTGTGCAGCCCTTCCGGGAACACACCGAAGCCGCGCAGATTGCGCTTGTCCGGATCGGCCAGCAAGGCCTGCAGATCCTGCCGATAGAACGCGAAATCGCCATACAGCGGATTGCTGGCGCCATAGTTGTGCACGTAGCCGTAGATCCACTGCTTGTTGTCGAAGGCCTGCGAAGCCTTCCAGGTGCCGGGATAGCGGTCGTTGCCGATGTCCAGCACCATCAACCGCGCGTCGGGCACCTTGCCGAGAAACGCGGCGATCGCCTGCGGTTGCCAGAACGCTCTGTCGGCACCGAACAGCCAGCCCTGCATCACCCAGGTGGCCTGCGGGTTGACCTGCGCGATCGAGCGATACAACGCCTGCCCGTACTCGGCCAGGCGTGCGTCGCGTTGCGCTGGCGGCACGGCCTTGGCACGTGCAGCGTCGGAGTTGGCGATGCTGTCGCCGTACCTGGCGGCGGCCACGTCGCTGCCGTCGTCGGCCACCGGCGGCAGCATCTCGTTGAAGGCGTCGGCCAGATAGAACTCGCCTGCGCCATAGGCCTGCGTGTACAGCTCCAGGAACCGCCGCGCGACCTGGGCAAACAAGGGATCACGCGGATCCAGCCAATAGGTTTCGTGGAAGCCTTCCCAGGCACGCATGCGGTAGATGCGCGCGTTGGGATGCGCCTGCGCGAATGCCTTGGGCACGTAGCCGGCAAACGCCGGCAGCACCGGCTGCATGCCCAGCTCGCGCATGCGGGTGAGGATCTGCGTCTGCAGCACGCGCTTGCTGTCGATCCAGTGCTGCGGCAACGGTGCGCGATAGCCTTCGATATTGCCCATGCGCTGCCATGGGGTGAACGCGGGGCCGGAGAAATACTCCGCCAGCGCGTCATCGCCCACGCCGAACTCGCGCCACAGCGCCTGCCAAATCGCCTCCTGCCCTTCCATCGCCAGCGGCATGTCGATGCCGTGCAGCGCCATCCAGTCGATCTCGCGCTGCCAGCGCGGCCAGTCCCAGAACGGCGTGGTGTAGCCGTAGGTGCAGGTGTTGAGATAGGCGCGGTGGGCAAACGGCGTGCGCACCTGGCCGCTGCGGTAGGCCGGCCATTGCGCCGGCAGCGCCACGCGGTCGCCCTCCCAACTCATCGAGACCGCACCGGCCTGGCCGAGATAGGCATAGGCGCCACGCGCCAAGGCCACCTGCGAGGAGCCGGCAATGCGCACCGCATCGCCACCGGCGTCGATGCGGTACCAGTCCGCGCCATCGCCACGCGGCGCCGTCGTCATCTCGAACTGAGCGGCGCGCGGGCCGATCAGGCGTTGCAGTACCGCCTGCGCGGGCGGTGCGGCCAGCACCAGATGCGGAATGGCGAGCAACGCGCCCAGTACGGCGCCGGCGAACAGGCGCGCAGGCGACGAGGGGAAAAACGATGAAGCAATCATGGCGAGTTCCGGTAGTGCACGGTGACGACGTCGTGGAATCCAAACGGCTGATCGGCAGCGACCTGCAGGATCACCGCCAGCGTGCGCGCGCCGGTCGCGGGTGCAAGCGTCACGTGAATCGGCGTGCCGGCAGGTGCCTGGGCAACTGCACGGCCATCCAGAAATACCTGTACCGGCCCGCTGAGACGACCCAGGTCAAGCATGCCGCCGTGGGTCTGCACACCCTGCCACGGCGTGAACTCGGTGCGGTACAGCACGTAGCCGGCGCGTTCGGGTGCGGTTTCCAGCGTACCGGGCAGCGTATTGCTCCAGCTGTTGTTGTCATTGGGGCGGCGCGGCAGATCCGGCGCCGGCGGCTGCGCGAAGGCGGCGGTGTGGCGCCAGCTTTCGACCACCATCGCCGGCGCCACGATCGGCACCGTGGCTGGCAGCGGCACGGCCGCGCACGCGATCTCGAGCACCGCATCGCGCAAGCCTGCGCTGCGCGCCTGCAGCCGTAACACGCCTGCGCCACGCCCGGCCTGCACGATTGCCTGCGCCAACCCGTTGAACAAGGCCACTTGCATGCCCTGATCGGGCGTATGCGCATTCGGGTCGCCATTGCCGACACCCAGCAAGCGGCCACCGCTGATCTGCAGCGTCAGTGGTGCATTGCAATCGGGCACGTGGCGGCCTTGCGTATCCAGCGCTTCCAGGGTCACCGGTTGCGCATCGCGGCCATCGCCGCGTAGCCGGGTGCGGTCCGGCGTGAGCCGCAGCGCGACCGCCGCGCCGGTGGTTTCCACCCGCGTTCGCGCCACCTCGCGGCCATCGCGCCAGGCCACCGCTTCGAGTACGCCCGGCGCATAGTCCACCTGCCACAGATTCAGCTGCGCCCGATCCACCACCTGCTTCCCCAGCGAGCGGCCGTTGAGCCACAGCTCCACCTGCGCGGCATTGCAGAACGCCATCACCTTGATCGGCTGGCCTTCGCGGCCGGGCCAGTTCCAGTGCGGCAACAGGTGCAGCACCGGCGCATCGTCGATCCACAACGCGCGGCGCAACCAATACGCACCCTTGGCAAATCCGCATTGGTCCATGATGCCGAAGAACGACCCCACCGACGGCCATTCGAACGGGGTGGGTTCGCCGCGATAATCGAAGCCGGTCCACACGAAGCTGCCGGCGACGAACGGGCGTTCGGCAATCAGCTGCCAGGCGCGGCGATGGGTGTTGCCCCAGTCCGCGGCCAGGCTGTCGTCTTCGGCCACCACATGCGCATCCAGGTCGGTGAACCACGCCCCGCGCGTCTGGAATGCACTGGTGTCCTCGCTGGACAGCATCGGCGTGCGTGGCCGCGCGGCATGCACGCGGTCGTAGTTGGACTGGCGGTAGTTGAAGCCGAGCACGTCCACTACATCGGCCGCGCCGCGGGTGGCGAACATGCCGTCGTTCATGCCGGCAGTGATCGGACGGCTGTCGTCGAGCGCACGCACCGCGCTGGCGGCGCGCGCGATGATGGCGTAGCCGGTGGCGGTGCCCTGCAGCGGCTCTTCGTTGAGCAGCGACCACAGGAACACACTGGGATGGTTGCGCTGGCGCCGCACCATGCTGCGCAGCAGCGCCACATACTCGGGTGCGGGATTGAACAGCCGGTTCTCGGCCATCACCAGCATGCCGAGCCGGTCGCAGGCCTGCAGCAGTTCCGGTGCCACCGCATGATGCAGGCGGATGGCATTGCAACCCATCGCTTTCAGGCGCTGCAGGCGAAACGCGTGCAAGGCATCGGGCAGCGCCACACCGACGCCGGCATGGTCCTGATGCAGGCAGACGCCCTTGATCTTGAGCGGGCGGCCATTGAGGAAGAAGCCGTGGTCGGCATCGAAGCGCAGGCTGCGAAAGCCGATTTCGCACCCGGCACGGTCGCTGCGGCCGTCTGCGCCACGCACGCTGGCCTGCACGCGATACAGCACCGGCGTGTCCACGCTCCAGCGCTGCGGTTGCGCCACCGCGACGCTAACCGTCGCCTGCGCGGTGCCGAATGCAGCCACGCGCAGTTGCGTCTGGCCACTCGCCACGACAGCACCGTTCGGGTCGCGCAGCGCCACATCCACCCACGCCTCGGCAGGCTGTTCACCGCTGTTGACCAGGTCCAGCTGCACCGGCAGCTGCCAGAGATCGCCAGCGCCTTCGCGCGGCACCGCCGCCAGGCCGTCGCCGGCGATATGCAAGGGCGCACGCAGCACCAGCCAGGTGTGCCGGTAGATGCCGCCGCCCTCGTACCACCAGCCATCCATGGCCTCGGCATCGACGCGGATGGCAATGCTGTTCAAGGCATTGCCGTAGCGCGCGACCGGCGTGAGGTCGATGACCAGCCCGGTGTAGCCGCTCCAGCTGCGCGCCATCAGCATGCCGTTGACCCACACGGTGGCATGGCTGGCAATGCCGTCCAGACGCAGCTCCACCGCCTGGCCGCGCAGGGACTCGTCCAGCCGCAGCGTGCGTCGGTACCAGGCAATCCCGCGCGGGCGATACCCCTGCGCGATATTGGCGTCGGCGCGCACCGCCTGCTCCACCACGAAGTCGTGCGGCAATTGCAGTTGCCGCCAGCCGGTGTCGTCGAAGTCCGGTGCCGCCGCCCCCCAGGCGCGGCCGGCCTTGGCGTTGTCGTAGGTCTCGTCTTGCGCAAGCAGGCGCGGCAACGCCAGATCGCCGGCATGGAAGCGCCAACCTTCGTCCAGATCCAGCCATTGGCCGCCGTCATCCATGCCCGCTGGCGGTGGTGCGGGACGCGCCGTGTCGCCGCTACCAAGGCGCGTCGTTGCGGCGCTCGCTGCGCCTGGCAGCAACACCGGCACGCCTAGCAGCGACGAGGCGCAGACGCTGCCGGCAAGGAACTCACGCCTGCGCATGACAGCGACCGCTCGACTGCACTGCAGGCATGCAATGAGGGGCGCGCGGCGCAGCCACTCCCACGGCCGCGGCATAACGCGCTTTCATCACGGCGGCGGCGTTGCACTCACTCCTGGCCGCCGCCGCACGCAGCGGCGCATGGCCGCACAGCGCTTGTTCGCGCCTCATCACAGCATGTCCCACTGCATCGACAGGTAGTAACTGCGACCGGTGACACCGGTCATCTGCCAGCGGCTGGCGATGTCCTTGTACGCCTCCTCGGTGCGGTTGGTGAGATTCAGGCCACCCAGCTGGAAGCTCAGCCTGTCGTTGACCTGGTAGCCAAGCACCGCATCCAGCTGCGTGCGCGCCTTCATGGTGTGGCCTTCGCGCGCGAAGAAGCTGTCGCTGCTGTCCTGTTCGTACTCGCTGCGATGGTTGAGCGAGACGCGCGCCGAATAATGCGTGCTCTCCCAGTACGCGGTGGCGTTCCAGGTCTGTTCGGACAGGTTGCGGATCTGGAAATCGGTATCGCGCTGCGGAATCACCCGGGTGAAGTTGGTGGTCACCCCGAAGCCGTCGATCGGCAACCAGGCATCCAGCGATTGCGTCCAGCCCAGTTCGTAGCCGCGGATCTTGACCTTGCTCGGATCGTTGGTGGTGGCGGTGATCTCGTAGATATCGCCGCCGCTGTCCACGCAGTCGCCGGCCGCGTTGCTGGACAGCGCAGTGCCGTTGAAGGCGGCCGGGCAGACGATGCTGTTGAAGGTGCCGTTCTTGATGTTCTTCCAGAAGCCGGCCACGGTGAGCGCGCCGCCATTGCCGTAATACCACTCCAGGCTCAGGTCGGCCTGGTCGGCGGTCAGCGCCTTCAGATCGGTCTGGCCCTGGGTGACGACATAGGTCGTCGTGCCGCCGGTATTGGTGCCGGTGGAAATGGTCGAGGCAATGGCGGTATTGCTGTCCAGGATCGGCCGTACCAGCACCTTGGCGGCGGCAAAACGCAGCAGCAGGTCCTCGCGCATGTCCAGCACCAGGTTCAGGCTGGGCAGCCAGTTGGAATAGTCGTACGGCGCACGCGCGGTGCCGATCACCACATTGGCATCGTCGCTGGCGGCCTGCGCCTGGGTCAGGTAGGTGTCGGTGGTGCGCTTGGTGTTTTCGTAGCGCAGGCCGAGGTTGCCGCGCAGGCGCATGCTGCCGATGTCGGTGTCGATGCGCGCCATCGCATAGGCCGAGGAAATGTCGTTCTCGATGCTGTAGCTGCTTTGCGGCGCGAACAGGACCGGCACGCTGATGCCGGCGGCCGCCAGCGAGCGCGCGTAGGCGGCGATATCCGGAGTGACCCAGCTGTCCTGCGAGGCGAGCTGCCCGTCGAGGAAGTTGCTCACCGTGCTGTTGGCGGCCGACAGTTCCGGGAACATGTCGAAGCCCGATACGGCACCGGTCCTGAGCAGATACAGGAAGTCGCGCCGGCGCACATCGCGCTCGAAGGTCTCGCGGCGGTATTTGGCGCCGAAGCGCACCGCATTCAATGCACCCAGCTCCAGATACCGTTCGGCATCCAGCTGCAGCGACCATTCCTTGTTGCTGAGCGACTGGATGGAACCGTTGGGATACTCGCTACGCACCAGATTGGCCTTGTCCCAGGCGCTGGCATCGGTGGCGTCGGCATCGGTGGTCAGCGAGATCGCGTCGGGATTGGAGGTATCCAGCAATGTCGCCGAGGGAATCCGGCCCAGGATCGCGGCGCGCTCGTTTTCGTCGGTCTTGCCCTGGGTGTAATTGGCCGCGCCACTGAGCGTCCAGGCATCGCCCTTCCACTTGAAGTCGTAGCTGAGCAACTGCGTGGACAGGTCGTGTTGTTCGATCTGGCGATTGTTTTCCAGCCAGTAGTCCGATGCCGCCACCTGCGTGGCGGTCAGGCCGTTGGTCTGCAGCACCGTCAGCGGGGTGCGCTCGAACGAGTACACCAGCTGGTTCATGTCGTTGGCGGTCTTGTCCTGCGAATACAGCGCAGTGAGGTTCATCTCCAGCTGGTCGTTGGGCTTCCACTGCAGGCCGCCGTTGAACATCTTGCGGGTGGTCTCGCGCTCGATCGAGCGATAGCGCGGGCGGCGCGGGATGTACAAGGTGCCGGCGTCGATGTCCTGCGTGTACCAGCGGTCGATCCACAGATAATCGGCGCGGTCCTTGAGCTTCTGGTAGCCGGCACTGAGGAACACGCCCAGTTCGCCGCCGCCGACCTTGAACTGGTCGATATAGGTCAGCACGCCCTTGGGCGTGGGCGAGCCACCGGAAAATTCCGCATACTGGGTCTTGGCCGAGAACAGCAGCTTGGTCTGCTGGTAATCCAGCGGTTTGGTGGTGTTGATGTTGACCGTGCCGGACAGGCCACCGGCATCCATGTCCGCCGACGGCGACTTGATCACCTCGATCCCGGCGGCCACCTCCGGCTGGATGATGTCGTAGCGGAACCCATCGGTGAAGTCGGCGCTCTTGATCACCTGGCCGTTGATGGTGGTGGCCGAATACTGCGGGCCCAGGCCACGCACGCTGATGGTGGAGCCGCGCCCGTTGATGGTGGAGATCTGCACGCCGGGAATGCGCTGGATTGCCTCGGCGATGTTCTCGGCGGGAAACTTGCCGATGTCCTGCGCGGAGATGCCATCGGTCATGCGCACGTCGTCGCGCTTGTTATCCATCGCGGTGATCAGGCTCTTTTGGTAGGAGCTGGTGACCTTGACGGTGTCGAGCTGGGAAATCTGCGCCGATGCCGCCGGCGGCGATTCCTGCGCCTGCGCGTTGGCGCCGCAGGCAAGCAGCGACAGCGCAATGGCGAGGGACAGCGAGGAGGGCGAACAACAACGCAACGCGGCACGCGGGACAGGTGACATGGGAGATCCTGAGGTGGAATGGCTGGACGACGACGCGGCTGGCATTCCGATCGATCAGCGCTGACAGATCCCGGCGTTGGGCAACCCACCCACACGCGCACAGGCCACCAGTTCCGGACGTCCGGAACCGCCTGCGATCTGTTGTCTGCGAGCACCCCGTACGGCCCCCCGTGGGTGCCGATGCCGTCTCCCTCCCAGGACGGTCATCGCCTGTCATTGCTGATCAACGGCCCTGACTGGCAAATACCAATTCAGTGGATTTGATTCTTATGGTCTTTAAAAGATCCTGTCAACAGTCACTGTCGAAAGCGTTTTCCGCCCGGCCGGGATCGCGCGCCAAGGCCTGTTTTTAAAGACCTTCGACGGTGCGTGCAGGGTCATTTGGGTGCGGCGCGGGTATCGTTGTCACAGGACCAGTCACCGACCAATCGCCGGTAACCAGACCAATTCTCCAAGGATCCGGCGGCATCCGATGCACCGAAAGCATTGTGGGTGGCATCACAGTCCAGTGCCGCGCGCTTCTACGTCATCGAGGGCGGCATGCCTGCCGCGTCGCCGCAGCCACGCGCTGCAGCGATGACTGCTGGCCGCGCCAGGGCGACAACGATGTCAGCGGACTGGATAGAAGCGGCGCTGCGTTGGCCGGGACAAGGACACCGGCTGTGCCCATGCACGCGAATGGTGCAGATGGAAAATCGCGCCACGCCCGGCGAGCAAAGCTGCGCTCAGCGCAGTTGCCCCTGGTCGACGCGCAGCAAGGTGCGCTCCGGGGTGGCGGCAAAGCCCAGCAGTTGCAGGCCCACGCCCAGCACCGCGTCCTGCCCCGGATCGACACGCGACTGCAGCTGCCAGCGTCCATCGCCCCACAGCTGCAGCTGTGCATCGGCCTGTACGCCGGCAGGCAGCGCGGCGTCGGGCAGCAGGGTCAGCACGGCGGTATCGCCCATGCAGCGCGGTTGTCCGGTCAGGCGCAACGGCGGTAGCCCGGGCAGCTCGCCCGCCCCACTTGCCAGCACTTGCAGGCCAACCCGCCCAGCGGCCTGCACGCAGCCGGCGGCATTGAACAACAGATCCACCTGCTGCAGCTCCAATGCCAGATCGATCAACGCCATGCCCGCTGGCTGGCGCAACAGCAACTGGCCCTGCGCATCGCGGATGCCGTGTTGCGCGCCATCCACCAGCAGCAGTTGCAGCTGCGTGGCCTGCAGGTGCACCTGGCGCTCTCCACGCACCAGTGGCCACAGCCGCGGCCGTACCGTGACATCGCCGAAGGCGACGCCTTGCCATTGCACCTGCCGCAAGGTGCCGGCCCATACCGGCCCCTCCACGTCCAGCGCCGAGAATGGCAGGCCCTCCCGCGGCAGCACCAGGCGCAGCGGCAGCCATGCCAGCAGCGCGACACCCACCATCAGCAGGGAGATCAGGATCCAGCGCAGGCGCGTCACGGTGCAGGCTCCGCAAACCCGCAGCGTACCCGGAGTTGGCCCTGGTCGCGCACGATGCGCAGTTGGGTCGGCACCAGGCCATGCGCCTGGCGCAGCCGCTCCAGCCAGCCGAACAAGGTGACGGCACTGACCGCATCGATCTGCACCTCCACCCCACCCGCTGCACTGCGCTGCTGCAAGGTGATGCTGACGCCGGCATCGCGTGCACTGCTGGCGATGCGCTCGGCCAACGCCGCAGTGCCCGGCGCGGTGGCGGGCTCTTTTGCCGATGCCTGTGCAGAGGCGTCCAGGACCAGCTGCGCCGCAACGGCATAGCGCTCCTGCGCCTGGGCGTGCCAGTGCCGCAACGGGGTGTAGAGCGCGTACCAGCCGACAAACGCGGCCAGTGCGGCGCACATCACGCCCAGCATCAGCCGCTCGCGCGGCGCGCGCGCCTGCCACCACTGCATGCTGCGTTGCAGGTAGGCATTCATCGCGACTGCTCCAGTGCGAACGGTGTCCGCATGCGATCGTCTTCGGTCTGGCTACTGCCCGGCTGCAGCTGCCATCCTGCTTCGGCCAGCCGCGCGGACAGCTGTTGCAGGCTGGCGCCATCGCTGTGCAGCAGTGTGCCGCGCAGCGGCTGCGCAGCCTGATAATCGAGCTGGTCCAGTTCCGCCGCCGGAACGGCATCGACCGCTGCGAACAGGCTGCCGAGCTGCACGGCCAGGACATCGGCGGCCGCACCCGCGTGCCGGCGTGCCTGCAATGCGGCCGGTACCGCCGCCGCATCGCGCACGCCCAACTGCGCGGCGGCGCGCGATTGCAGCAGGCGCGCGCCGATTTCGTAGCGCAGTGTCTGCGCCAGCAACAGCACCAGCGGCGACAGCAGCACCAGCGCGGCCAGCACCGCAAGACGGCGCGGAGTGACCGTCTGTGCAGCGGCCGGCCTTGCGGCGAATGCGTGCTGCAGCAGGTTGATCGGCGCGCGCATGGCGCCTCGCGCAAAGCCGGCAATGGCTTGCGCGGCGTCAGGTGCCGGCGGCGCTGCCGGTGCGCGTTCGCCCAGCAGCATGCGCGCGGCCTCCGGCTCCAGGCTGCAGGCCAGCCCTGCGCCGCGGATCAGCCAGCGGCCATCCCAGTCCATCACTGCTGCCGCAGCGTCCGCGCCGGGTTCCAGCAACAGGCAATCGGGCACCACCGCGTCGGGAACGACACCCAGCTGCGCTGCACGCGCCAGCCACTGCTGCATCACCGCGTCGTCCACCGCAGCGACCAGACGCGTGCCATCGGCCTCGACGCGATCGGCGATCACCACATGCAGGCCCGGCGTCTCGACCGCCAGGTGCTCGGCCAGGTGCAGGCGTGCAGCCGCGACCGATTGCGCGATGCTGCGGCCGGGCAAGCACAGCCAGCGCAGGTGTACATCCACGCCCGGCACCACCAGCACGGTACGTGCGGACGGTTCCCACGGCGCGCTGGCCGGGCGCTGCGACAGCACCTGACCATGCGCATCCACACGCACGGCAATCGCCGGCGCAGTGGCATCGGCGGGCAGCAACAGCAAGCTGGTACTCATTCGTCGGAACTCCATTGACGCGCCACCAGCCGCACGCGCCCTGCAGGGTCTTGTTGCAGCAAGGCATCCAGCATCACCTGCGCGCCTGCATGGTCGACCTGGCTGTAGAGCGAGAAGTAACTGGTGCGCAGTGCGATCTGTTCCAGCACCGCATTGGAAGGCTCGGCCTGGATCAGCGCAGGCTGGCTCAGGAAGGTCCTGACGTTGCGCCATCCTGCGGCCGGCCGCGCGGCGATGACGCGGCGCGCGGCCGGCAGTTCCAGAACGCCTTCGGTCAGTGCCACCAACACCGGCGCATCTTGCGGGCGCAGCGTATTGATATTGACCGGCGACAGGCGCGCCTCCGGCAATGCACACACATACGGCCGCAACTGCGCGATCACCTGCGGCGTGTAGCCGGCAATGGCGCGCAGCTCGCCGACGCCCGCCAGCAGGGTCGCACCGGTGCGTCGCGGCACTGCCAATTGCAGATAGTGTGCGTCTTCGGCCCCCTGTATGCCGGGTTGGCTGTCGCTGTCGATCCAGTCCACCAGCGCATCGGTCAGCGCCTGTGCCTGTTGCGGTGCGATGCCCAGCACGTCCAGCAAGGCGCGGTACTGGCCTGCGCCGTCGTCGCTGCGCTGCCATTGCTCGGGCGCACCGGCGACCACGCTGTTGAGATTGAAGCAGCCGCCGCGATCGCGCAGGCGCACGCTCACCGTGCCGTCGTCCAGCGGGAAGATGATCGGCTGATCGTTCCAGCCGCCTTCCAGCGTGGTGCGCATCGGATCACGCCTGGCCAGTGCCTGCAGGCGCGCGCGTGCAACGGTTTCGGTGCCCAGCGCATACCACTGCGCCTGCGTCATCGCCTCGCCGTTGCCGCTGCGGCGCAGGCCAAAGCGCAGATCGTCCAGCACCGCGACCATCAGCAGCGTCATCACCGCGACCAGTAACAGCACCGTCAGCAGTGCGACGCCACGTTGCTGCCTGCGTGCATTCAAGGCCGTCATCCGCGCCCCTCCGGCAGCAGGAACAACTGGCGTACGCGGCCCCATTGCTCCAGGTCCAGCTCCAGCGAGATCGCATCCGGCAGCGCGTCGAGCCCCCCGCTCCAGCCATCGCTCCACTGCGCGCGATAATGGAACCCCACCACCGCCGAGCGCACGCCATGCAACACCACCTGCGGCGTGCCGGCGACCGCACCGTCGAGTGCGGGGCGCGCACTGCGCTCCAGGCGTCCGTCGACCAGGCGGTATTCCACGTATTGCAGCGACGCACGCGGTGCCTGATCCGGATTGCTCCAGCCGCGTCGCACAAAACCGAACAGCGGACCCGGCACACCGGGCGGGCTTGCGACGAACGCGGTGCGTGCAGCGCTGCCTTCGCTATTGCGCGTGCGCCGCACTGCGGCCTGCTGCAGGTCGCTGCGCAGCAGGCCATGGGCAAGCTGGAACTCGCGTACCTGCTGCAGGCGCGCACGCACGGCATCGCGCTGGTCGATGCTCTGCCGCATCACCACCACCGCCGCCACTGCCACCAGCGCGAACACCGCCAGGGCGACCAGCAGCTCGATCAAGGTGAAGCCCGCGCTGCCACGGCTGCCTGCTGCGCTGCGACGTACACGCATCATTCGGCGCTCCGCAAGACGCTGAGGCTGGCGATTTCCTGCGCCTGCGCTGCAGCGCGCACCTGCACCTGGATGCGCACGATGCCCGCAGCACCGGCCGGCATCGACTGACGCTGCCAGTCCCAGCTGCGTCCGCCCAGCGTTTCCTGCCCGTTGGCCGGTACCAGTGCTGCAGCCGTGGGCGCGAGCATCGCGTCGATCGCCTGGTTTTCCGCCACCACCGCGGCCAGCGCACGCTCTTCCAACACCACCGCGGTACGCGTGCTTTCGCCGGACACGTTCAACAGACCGACCACGGCCATGCCGAAGATCGCCAGCGCGACCATCAGTTCGAGCAGCGAAAATCCGGCGCAGGCATCGGGCTTACCGTAGGGGCGCATCGACCCGCACCACGCCGGCGGCGTCCACCACCACCTGCAGCTGTTGTTGGCCGTCGGCCAGCGCGATGCGTTGCGGCGTGGCCGCACCGGTGGGGTCGAAGCGCACGCTCACCTGCGTGCCGCCCACCGGCATCTGCGCCTGCACACCGGCAGGCCAGCGCATCGCGGCGAAAGGTCTTTCATCCAGCGGCACCCAGCGTTGCTGCGCCTGGCGGCGGAACCTGTAGCCACCTGCATCCACGGTCACCTCGACCATGCGCAGGCTCAGGATCGCCTCGTCGCGTGCATGGCCCAAGGCACCGGCCAATGCATCGGCCTGGTCGTGCAGGTCGCGCCGCGTATCCGGCAAGGTCAGCACCACCAAGGTGCTGGCGAGTGCGGTGATCACCAGGACGGCGAGCAGTTCGAGCAGGGTGAAGCCGCGCGCCTGCGCCCGCGACGCACATGTCCGTGCTTGCCTTGCGATGGCCGTTTGCGCGAACACTGCCGCACCTCAGCGCCAGTTGCCGATATCGGCATTGTCGGCGTCGCCGCCTTCGGCGCCATCGGCACCGAACGAGTACACATCGAAGCCACCGTTGCGGCCCGGGCGACGGTACTGGTAGGCGTGGCCCCACGGATCTTCGGGCAGGCGGCGGATATAGCCGCCCTGGCGGTAGCGCTCCGGCGGGGTCAGGCCGCTTGGCGCGGTGAGCAAGGCCTGCAGGCCCTGTTCGGTGCTCGGGTAGCTGAGGTTGTCCAGGCGATAGGTTTCCAGTGCCTGTTCCAGCACAGCCACGTCGGCGCGTGCTTTCTCGACCATGGCGCGGTCCTGGCTGGGCATCACGTTGATCATCACCACCGTGGCAAGCAGGCCGATGATGACGATGACCACCATCAACTCGACCAGGGTGAAGCCGCGCGTTCGCGCTTGCGAGGACAGCGAGCAAGGACGTTGGCGGTGACGGATGGACTGCATGAGGATCTCCAGAAATAGGCGGCCGCGCTCAACCAAGCGCGAGGGTGTTGAATTGCAGGATGGGCAGCAGGATCGACAGCACGATCACCGCCACCACGCCGCCGAGCAGCACGATGATGGCCGGCTCCAGCAGGCTCATCGCCGCGCTGGTAAAGGAGGCGAACTCGCGCTCCAGATAATCGGCGGCGCGCTCCAGCATCGGCGCCAGGCGCCCGCTGTTTTCGCCGCTGGAGGCCATGTACAGCAGCGTCGGTGGAAACACGCCGGCGCGCTTCATTGCCGCGGCCAGGCTGCCGCCCTCGCGGATTGCCGTGACCATGTTGTCGGTGGCCAGCCGCAAGGCGCGGTTGTCGACGGTGCGCGCGGCGATCATCAGGCCTTCCATCAGCGGCAGCCCGCTGTTGACCATGATCGCCAGCGTGCGCGCCATGCGTGCGGCATGCAGGTCGCGGATCAACCGGCCGAGCAAGGGCGCACGCAGCACGGCGCGGTCGGCCGCCAGGCGCAGCTGCGGGCGCTTGAGCAGGCGCAATGCGGCGATCACCGCAATGACCAGTGCCGCCAGCAGCGGAATGCCCGCATGCAGCAGGAAGTTCGACACGCCGATCACCGCGCGCGTCAGCAGTGGCAATGCGCGGCCCATCGAATCGAACTGGTCGACCACCTTGGGCACCACGAAGGTCATCAGCACGATGACCACCGCACCGGCGGTCAGGGCCAACGCGGCCGGATAGACCAGTGCAGACTGCAGCTTGCTGCGCACCTGTGCCTGCCGCTCCAGCAGATCGGCCAGGCGCTCGAGCACCTGCGGCAGCGCGCCGGCGCTTTCGCCGGCGGCCACCATCGCCCGATACAACGGCGGAAACGCACTGCCCTGGCGCGCCATCGCATCCGACAGGCGGAAGCCTTCGACCACCAGCCCATGCGTCTGGCTGGTGACCCGGCGCACGCCGCGACGCTCGGACTGCGTGCCGATGGTGCGCAGCGCTTCCTCCAGCGGCGCGGTCTCCACCAGCGTGGCCAGCTGGCGGGTGAACAGCACTAGATCCTTGCCGCTGAAACGCGCCGGACGCACGCTGCTGGCCGCCACCGCCGCCTCCACGCGCACCGGCACCCACTGCCGCTGCTCCAGTTGCGCGCGTGCACCCTGCGCCGAGTCGGCGGTGATCACGCCCTGGCGGCGATGCCCGTGCAGATCGAGCACGGTGTAGTCAAACCGCGGCATGCGCATCGTCCTGCTGGCGGGTCACCCGCAGCGCCTCTTCCAGTGTGGTGAGGCCTTGCAGCACCGCTGCACGCGCGGCATCGCCCAGGCGCGGGGCGCGTGCGAAGGCCACCGCCGCCAGGGCATCTTCATCGGCGTTGTCGCCGATCAGCCGACGCATCGCATCATCCACCGCAATGGCTTCGTAGACGCCCACGCGCCCGGCGTAACCGCTGTGATGGCAGGCCGCGCAGCCCACCGCGCCGTAGAGCGTTGCATCGGCCGGCGCCTCCAGCATCTGGCGGGTACCGGCATCCAGCGGGCGCGGGGCGCGGCACTGCGTGCACAGGCGCCGCACCAGCCGCTGGGCCAGGATCAGCCGCAGGCTCGATGCGAGCAGGAACGGTTCGATGCCCATGTCGCGCAGGCGCGTGACCGCGCCCACCGCATCGTTGGTGTGCACGGTGGACAGCACCAGGTGACCGGTCAGACTGGCCTGCACGGCGATCTGCGCGGTCTCGGTGTCGCGGATCTCGCCGATCATCACCACGTCCGGGTCCTGGCGCAGGATGGCGCGCAAGCCGGCCGCGAAGGTCATGCCGACACGTGCGTTGACCTGGGTCTGGCCGACGCCGTCGATGGCGTATTCCACCGGGTCCTCCACCGTGAGGATGTTGCGCGAGCCATCGTTGAGCAGGCTCAGCGCCGCATACAGCGTGGTGGTCTTGCCCGAGCCGGTCGGCCCGGTCACCAGCACGATGCCGTTGGGCACCTGCAGGGCGCGCTGCACCGTGTGCATTGCCGCCGGCGGCATGCCCAGTTGCGTCAACGACAGCGTGCCCTGCTCCTTGTCCAGGATGCGCAGCACCACGCGCTCGCTGCTGCGCGTGGGCAGCGTGGACACGCGCACGTCCAGTGCCTTGGCACCCATCACCAGCGACACGCGGCCATCCTGCGGGATGCGTTTTTCGGCGATGTCCAGCCGTGCCATCACCTTGACGCGCGACACCAGCAGCGGCGCGATGCGTCCGGGCAAGGTGGCCGCTTCGCGCATTACCCCGTCCACGCGCAGCCGCACGCGCAGCCGCGATTCGTAGGATTCCAGATGCACGTCCGAGGCGCCCAGGCGCGCGGCCTCGGCGATGATGCCGTTGATCAGGCGGATGATCGGTGCATCGTCCTGGCTGTCGAGCAGATCGGCGGTGGGGATGTCGTCGATCAACGAATCCAGGCTGCCGTGCAGGTCCAGCGCCTCGACCTGCACGCCCTGCTCCATGCCGGCATCGGCATAGATCTCCGACACGTGCCGGTCGAACACCGACGGTGCCAGGGTGCGGACCTGCAATGGCAGGCCCAGCGCACGCCGCAGCTCGATCAGGGCCTGCACATCGCCGCCTTCGCGCAGGCCGATCTGCGCGGCGCTGTCGCTGCCGAGCAGCACCACGCCGTGGCGCTTGGCGAACGCATAGGAAATGCTGGCGCGCGCAGTGTTCATGGCATCAGCGCTGCGCGGGACGCGCGCCGGGCGCAGGCGTTGTTGCCGGCGCCGGCACGGCTGGCGACGGCGCCGCCGGCAGCTGCGGCGGTTGTGCGCGCAGGTAGTCGCGCACCAGTGCATCGAGCGCGGCTTCCGGGTCGCCATCGGCCAACTGGCGATCGCGCAGGTAGTTGTAGCGCGGTGCGGTCATGCGCTGCGCATCGGCCGCGTCGCGGATGATGGTGGGGCGGATGAACACCATCAGGTTGGTCTTGTCGCGGTTGCGCGACTTGTGCCGGAACAGCGCGCCCAGCCCGGGCACATCGCCCAGCAGCGGCACCTTCTCCACGGTCTGCCGGTCGTTCTGGTCGAGCAGGCCGCCGAGCGCGACGATGGCGCCGTTTTCCACCACCACGCGGGTTTCGATCTGGCGCTTGTTGAATACCAGCTCCGACGACTGCGCGCTGACCGGCCCGGCAATGGCCGAGACTTCCTGCTTGATCGCCAGGGTGATGCCGCCGGCGGTATTGATCTGCGGGCGCACTTCCAGCTCCACGCCCACGTCCTGGCGCTGGATGGTGCGGAACGGGTTGTCGTTGGCCGCGCCCAGCACTTCGCCGGTGGTGATCGGCACTTCCTGGCCGACCAGGATGCGTGCCTGCTCGTTGTCCAGGGTCATGATCGACGGGGTGGACAACAGGTTGGAGCCGGTGTCGCTCTTGACCGCATCGATGATCATGCCGAACACCGCATCGTTGCTCTGCCCGGCCAGCCCGATCAGGCCGCCGCTCAGGCCCAGCAGCGATTGCGCGGCCACATTGCGCGCCTGTTCCAGCACCGAATCGTCGTCGCCGTTGTTGCTGCGCGTGCCGGCCGCTGCCGCGGCCAATGGCACGATGCCCGGCGACGCGCCGCTGTACTGCGTGGCGATCAACGGCACCGTGCCATTGCGGCCGGCCAACAGCAGCTGCACGCCCAGGCGCTTGGCCGCGGTGTCGGAAATCTCCACCACGATCGCTTCGACCAGCACCTGCTCGCGATGCACGTCCAGCTGACGGATCACATCCATCAAGGCGCGCTGGGTTTCCGGGTCGGCATTGATGATCAAGGCGTTGGAGCCGGGGTAGCGCACGATCACCGGGCGCTTGCCGGCGGCCGGCGTGATCACCTGCGTCTGCGCAGCGCCCGCAGCAGCGGCGGCCACATCCACCGCGCTGGAGCGCGTGTCCTGCCCAGGCTGCGCCTCGTTGCCCGGGGTCTGCCCGACCAGTTGCTGCAACACCGGCAGCAATTGCTCGGCGCTGGCGTGTTGCAGGCGCACCACGCTGACATCGCCGCGACGTTCGGCACGCCCATCCAGATCCACCGCAGTGCGCACCACGCGCTGCACCAGTGCCGGGTCGCCGCGCACGATCAGCGAGTTGCTGCTGTCCACCGGCAACACCGACAGCACGTTGCTGCGTTCGCCGGCCTGCCCGAACAGCGAGGTCAGCGTGCGCGCCAGTTCCTGCGCGGAACTATTGAGCAAGCTCACCGTGTCGATTGCCGCGCGGTCGGTGTCGATCTGCGCGACCAGGCCACGCACGCGGCGCAGGTTGTCGGCGTAGTCGGCAATCAGCAGGCTGTTGCCCTGCGGCATCGCCATGATCACGCCGCCACGGCCGATCAGCGGCTTGAGAATCTCCGCAGCGCTGCGCGCATCCACGCGTTGCAGGGTGAACACCTGCGTGGCGAACCCCAGGTTCCCGTTGGCCGCGCTGCCGGGCTGCTGCGCAGCGGTATCGTCGGGAATGATGCGATAGGTCGACGGCCCGCTGGACACCGCGATCAAGCCATTGGCACGCAGGACCGCCAGCAGCATGCCGAGCAGGTCCTGTTCCGACATCGCCTGCGCGCGCGCCACGTTGACCGTGCCCTGCACGCGCGTGTCCACGATGAAGGTGATGCCGGTGGCACGCGACACGTCCTGGATGAAGACACGCAGGTCCACGTCCTGCAGGCGCACGGCCGGTGCGTCGGCGGCATGCAGCGACACCATCGGCACCGCCGGCAGTGCGAGCAACAAGGCGGCCGAAAGCAGCCATGCGGGGCGGGCAGCAGTCATTGCGGGCGCTTCAAGGTCATGGTGTGGGTCTGGCCGTCGCGGCGGTAGGTCAGCGTGGCCGCCTGGCCATCGCGCAGTTCGTCCTGCAGCTCACGCAGGTGTTCGGCATCGAGCGTGCGGCCATTGAGCTGGGTGAGCACATCGCCTGGGGCCAGGCCGGCCTGGCGCAGCAAGGCCCCATCGCCGCGCGGCATCACGGTGAACCCGCTGCCATCCTCGCTTGCACGCAGGCCGGCGGTGGTGAGCAGCTGTTGCGGGTCGACAGCCATTGCCGTGGCCGTGCCAGCCGCTGCGCCGACATTCGACATCACCGCAGGTGCGGCGCTGGTGGCTGCTGCCGCGCTCGTTGCTGGCGAGGGCGGCGCCGACGACGCTGTGGATTCCACCAAGGCCAGACGTCGCACGCCGCTGCCGGTACGCAGCAGCACGTGATCGCTCGCGATCGCCTGCACTGTCACGCCAGCTACCACGACATCGCCAATGCGATACGCGCCTTGTCGGCCATCGCCACTGCTCAGGAACGCAGCCGCTTGCGTGCCGCCTGCGCGGACACCATGCAACACGATGCCGTCGCTGCTGGCCTCCGGAACGCTGCGATGGAACACATCGCGGCGCAGTGCGGGCAGCTCCGCATTCGCGGGCGCGGCGACCTGGGCGATGCCCAGCGGCCCGATCGGGGTGATCACCACCCACAACACGCGCGCGCATTGCAGCGCCAGCAACGCGAGCAGCACGCAGGCCACCGCGCTGCGGCCACGCGCCGACATCAGGGGTTTCAAGGAGGGCAAAACGCGCTGCAAAGCGGACATCCGTCTCAGGATTGCGGTCGGATGACAGAATGCGGCCGCAATGTGTCAGTTCGAAGAAAGCGATGACACAGGCCGACACACGGCGCCACAGCCGCAGACGAAAACGCCCGCCATGCGAGGCAGGGCGGGCGTTTGCGATACAGGCAGCGGGCGTCGGATCAGAAGCGGGCTGTCACACTCAGGTCATACGTCACGCCGGGCTGGTACTCGTACAGGTCTACCCGGTTGCTGCCCAGGCTCTGGTACTCCTGGTAGCGGGTCTTGAGCAGGTTGCGTGCGGCAAAGTTCAGCGACAGCGTATTGCCCGACCACACCAAGCCCTTCTTGATCACCAGATCCAGCGAGGTACCCGGCTTGTCGATGTAATCCGGTTGCCCGGGGCGACCACGCGCGGATACCCGCTCGCCGACATAGTTGGCGATCAAGGTGGCCTGGCTGTGGGTGCTTTCGCTTTCCACGCCGATCTGCAGGTTGGCGATGTCGTCGGACTGCCCCTGCAGGGCCGAGCCATCACGGATGAACAAGGTCGCCTGCACCGGCGCAGTGAAGCCGAACGGCTGCACGGTGTCGCCATCGCTGGCACTCACTTCCGACGTGGTGCGCGTGTAGTTGCCGGACAGGAACACCCGGTTGTCACCCCACCAGTCGGCCGCGATCGGCAAGTCCAGATACTTCTTGGCTTCCAGCTCGATGCCGTACAAGGTGGCTTCTGGCGCATTGATGAAGCTCTGCACGATGCCGCCGCCCGGTGCATCGTTGACGATGGCCTCGATCGGCTTGTCGATGCTCTTGTAGAACGCGCCGACGGTGAAATACTCACCTGGCTCGAAGAACCACTCGTAACGCGCATCCAGGTTGACCAGCTCGCTATCGACCAGGAACGGGTTGCCGAAGAACTGGCGGTCGATATCCGGGTCCAGGTACTGCTGCGGCGCCATCTCGCGGAACTGCGGGCGGGCAATGGTCTTGGACGCACCAAAGCGCAGCTGCTGGTTCTCGGCAAAATTCCAGGTCACCGTGGCCGATGGCAGCGCATAGCTGTTCTCCAGCGGCGCCACGCTGTCCTGGCGTGCGCCGGTGAAGATGTCGTACGGATGCACCGCCTGCGTGGCGTCCTCATAACGCACGCCGACGGTGGCCCGCAGCGTCGGCACGATCTCGCCTTCGGCCTGCAGATAGGCCGCCTTGACCTTCAAGGTCGCATCGTACGCGGCCGCACCGAAGCTGCCGGTGGTCTCGCGCAGGCGCAGCAGATCGTTGCTGAGGTTGTAGTCGGAGATCAGATAATCCACACGCTGGAACTGGTTGTAGAACGGCAACGGGCCGTCCAGTGCCAGGAAGCGGAATTCACGGCTCCATGCGCTGCGGTCGTTGTCCAGATAGGCCAGACCGCCCTTGAGGGTGACATCGCGCTCGATCGGCAAACGCCACGTCACATCCACCCCGCCGCTGGCCACGGTGTCGTCGACCTTGCTGAAGCGGGTGTAGTTCTGCACGCGCGAGGCATCGTGCGCCCAGTAGCCATCCAGCAGCTCGTAGCGAATGCCGGTTTCGTACGGCACATCGCGGCTGGCGTTGGCCACCGCTGCGCGCCATTCAATCTTCAAGTCGTCGTACTCGCCGAACGCGTGCGTGCCGCGTAGCTGGTTGTTGATCAGCTGGCGCTCGTACCACTCGGTGTTGTCGTCGCGCACATCGAAACCGGCCAGTTCGTCGCGGCCGGCGCGGCTGCGCGCGACCTTCAACGCATCGTGCACATACAAGGTGGTCCAGCCGATGGTGTGGCTGCCGTACTCCCAGCCCAGGCCCAGCATGCCGTTGGTGCGCACGTTGTTGCGGGTGGTGGCAAAGTCGTAGTTGGAATTGAACTCGACCTTATCGCCGACAAAGATGCCGTCCTGCTGCTTGCCGGTGCGCGTGCGCCACTCGTTGTCGTAGCTGGCCACCGCGATGATGCCCAGCTTGGCCTCGCCCACGTCCATGCTGTAACCGGCGCTGCCGCCGACATTGACGTCCGGGGCGATGCTGTCCTTTTCCTGCAGCACGTACAGGTTGGCGTTGTTCAAGCTACGGCCGATGCTACGGATGTCCTCGCGCGAAAAACTGCCCAGGTCCACGCGCCGGCCGCTCTGGATCGCATCGCGCAACGCGGCAGGCTGCTTGCGCGTGCCGTCGTCATAGCCCCACTCGTCATCGCCGGAGCCGTAGTAGGTCAGGCCTTTTTCGCCGGTGCTGACACTGTTGACGCCGCCGCCCACGGTCAGCGACAGGAACGGCTTGTCCGGCACCGCCATCGATTGCAGATCGATCACGCCGCCGCCGAATTCACCCGGATAATCGGCCGAATAGGTTTTCTGCACGGTCACGCTGTCCAGCACATCGCTGGGAAACAGGTCCAGCGGCACCACCCGCTGCATCGGCTCGGGGCTGGGCAATGGCGAACCATTGAACAACGCCGAGGAATAACGCTCGCCCAGGCCGCGTACATACACATACTTGCCGCGCGACAGGCTCAGGCCGGTGACACGCGTCAGCGCCACCGCCGCGCTGCTGTCGCCGGTGCGCTCCATGTCCTCGCGGGTGACGAACGAGGCCACCTCCGAGGTCTGCAGCATCGGTTCGGGAATGTATTCGCCACGCACCACGACCTGGTCGAGTTGCTTGGGCGCACTGGTGGTGCTGCTGGTGCCAGTGGTGGAGCCGGCATCGGTGCTGGTCGACTGTGCCAGCGCAGCGCCGGAAAACAGCAAGGTGGAAATGGAAAGAGACAGGCCCGTCCGCGAGAGACGGGCGACAGCGGAGGTTCGCATCGTGGGAGCCCTGGCAACTGAAAGATGAAGCTGGACGCATCACAAGGCAGCCGCGTGGGCTGCCTGGCGATGCTGTGCCTCAGCAGGGACGATCGGCGGTCAGGCCGCAGGTCCAGCCCTGCCACCAGGTGTCGTTGGCATCGCGCACGCCACCGATGTAGTTCACCTGCTGGAAGAAGCTGCTCACCCCGTTCAAGCCCTGGAAGGCCGGCACGGCGCTTTCGTTGGCGCCATTGACGAAGGTGTTCTGCAACGTGGATATGCCATTGGCGACATTGTTGGTGCCGGCCGCGAACTGGGTGGCCGCACGCGCATCGCTGCCGAAGGCGGTCGGGCAGGCGAAGAACACCGAATTGAAGGTCCCGAGCGTGTCGGCATCGGCCAGGTTGAAGCACACCAGGCCATCACCGGTGCCACCGGCCGGACGCGTGACGACCGAGTTGTAGAACGCGGCCTGCGTGCCCTGGTTGAGCATGATTGCCGCACCGGCACGCGCATTGCCCACGTAGGTGAAGTTGGCCACCTTCGGACGCGAATACGGCTGGCGACGCAGGCTGCTCCACTCGTTCATGCGGTCGCCACCGCCGGCGCGCTGCACCACGATGCCGAACTGCAGGGCACCGCTCCAGCCGGCGTCGGTATCCAGCGAATCGTCGTCGGCGCCGGTGATCACGATGTGGCTGCCATTGACGGTGCCACCGAACCATTCGATCCCGTCGTCGGAGCTATTGTGGATCTGCACATGATCCAGGCGCGTGCCGCTGCCCACGCCGGCCAGGGTGATGCCCTGCAGCTCGTTGTTGGGCGAAATTTCGAAGCCCGAATACATCACCCGCAGGTAGCGCAGGGAACCGCTGTTGTCGGTGGCGCTGTTACCGCCGTAAAAGGCGTTGGTGCCTTCCACCTGCGCCTGACATTCCGGCGTGCCGGAGACCGTGGTGCCCGGGCAGTTGTTGATGGCCGCGCGGCCCAGCACCACGATGCCGCCCCACAAGCCGATGGTGTTGGCGCTGACCTGGCCCTCCAGGGCCTGGCGTGCAGTGAACACGATCGGGGCAGTGGCGCTGCCTTCGGCAAAGATCTGCGAACCGCGGTTGACCACGATGTAGTCGCTACCGGCCGAACCGAACAAGGTCACGCCCGGTTCGATGGTCAGGATGCCCTGCGTGCTGCCGGCGGCCGGAGCGATGGCATTGCCGCCGCGGTCGGTGCCCACGTTGACGCGTCCGCTGATCGAATACGCCGTGCCCGCACGTGCCGCTACCACCAGATTGCCGTTGATGGTGTCCGGCAGCTGGCAGGCGCGCAGCGTGTTGTTGGCGATGGTGCCGACATTGGAAAAACCGGTCGGGCAATCGGCGGCCGGGCCGGTCGGTGCCGGAGCCGGCGTCGGTGCCGGCGTGGGCGCCGGGGTGGGTGCGGGAGCCGGCGTCGGTGCCGGCGGAAATGCGCCCTCGCCGGGCGAGGCGACACGATCGGCACCACCACCGCAGGCCGACAACGCCAGCGCGGTACCAAACGTCATGAGAAGTGTCTTGCTGCTATTGCGAACGGACATGCGGCTGATCTCCAGGTCAAAAAAGGTCCGGTATGAAGAGGAGTCGTCAAGAATTGGCTGCGTTCCGCCCACTGCAGTGGCGAGCACGTTCTAGATCCCCGTCACTTTTATAGGGGGTGTCTGTGTCATTTGTCTTACCACGACACAATTGACATATGCCTGCCACACAGTGACATGCACTGTAGCGGGATGACCTCGACCACCATCCCCGCCGCCCTGGGCGACTGGATCATTGCGCAGGCAATGGCCGGCCAGCCGCCCGAACAGGCGCTGCAGCCGCTCCTGGATCAAGGCTGGAACGAACAGGACGCCATCGACGCAGTCGAAGCCCTGCTGCGTAACCACATCCAGCACCACGCGCAGACGCATGGCCTGCCGGTGCCGGTGCGCGTGCCGGCGGTGCTACAGGACAACGATGCCTCGTTGCTGGACCTGGGCGATCGCCAGGTACGCGTGCTGGTCAGCCTGTTGCTGCCGCGCGTGGTGGTGCTGGGCGATTTTCTGTCCGATGCCGAGTGCGATGCATTGATCGCACTGGCGCAGCCACGCCTGGTGCGTTCGCGCACCGTGGACAACGACAACGGCGCGCAGATCGTGCATGCCGCGCGCACCAGCCACAGCATGTGCCTGCAGCTGGGGCAGGACGCGCTGTGCCAACGCGTCGAAGCACGCATCGCACGCCTGCTCGACTGGCCGGTCGACCACGGCGAAGGACTGCAGGTCTTGCGCTATGCCACCGGCGCCGAATATCAGCCGCACTACGATTACTTCGACCCTGCTGCCGCAGGCACACCGGTGTTGCTGCAGGCCGGCGGTCAGCGCGTCGCATCGTTGGTGATGTATCTCAACACGCCGGAACGCGGCGGCGCCACGCGCTTTCCCGATGCGCATCTGGACGTGGCCGCCGTCAAGGGCAACGCAGTGTTCTTCAGCTACGACCGCCCGCATCCGATGACACGCAGCCTGCACGCCGGCGCGCCGGTACTGGCGGGCGAAAAGTGGGTCGCGACCAAGTGGCTGCGCGAGCGTGCAGTCCGCCTGCCCGGCTGAGAGCGGCGGTCACACGCGTACGTAATCGCCTGTCGACGATCGTGATGCAACCGGATTATTCCCATGCAGATCCGCTCAGATACACGACGCACAAAGCAGCCGAGATCTGCAACGGCATGGTTCTTCAGTCGCGATCGGATGTTTGAATCAAAAGCACGGTGAGTCGAGGGCGCGGCGCCCTCACCACTTGCGGGATACGCCGTGAACCCATCCCTGGGGGCTCGGTGGCGGCATCCATGCCCCCACACGGTCCCGCAACCGGCGAGGGCACCGCACCAGACAGTTAGTCGGCCCTCATCTGAAAAGCTGCCTGTGGTGCGGCGTACATCAGACGCGGAGCCGATGCTTCATGATCGAACAAGGCACACATCCAGCACTGCTCTTCCATGCGCACCGACCATCTCCACAGGTCCTTGCCCGCTCACCGTCGCGGGACCTTACGCGGCATGGATGCCGCGTAAGAGCCTCCATGGACGGATTCACGGCGTGTCCTGCGATGGTGGGCGGGCAAGGGCCCTGCAACCAAGCGTCAGATCGACCGCTCTACCGCTGATCCATCCGCACGTTCCAAGCCCTCAGATACACGACGTACAAAGCAGCCGAGATCTGCAACGGCATGGTTCTTCAGTCGCGATCGGATGTTTGAATCAAAAGCACGGTGAGTCGAGGGCGCGGCGCCCTCACCGCTTGCGGGACACGCCGTGAACCCGTCCCTGGGGGCTCGGTGGCGGCATCCATGCCGCCACACGGTCCCGCAACCGGCGAGGGCACCGCACCAGAGGGTTAATCGGCTGCTTTCTTGAAAGCGTGTTACTGGGCTTGCGGTGAGCAGACAAGACGTTTGCAGGTTGCGTGTTGGAAGCCTGTCTGCCGCTCGGCCTGCTCGAGGAACGGATCGGACGCAACGTGATTGAAACAAGGCACGCCATGCCCTGCTTGTAACTGCGCATACCGACCATCTCCACAGGTCCTTGCCCGCTCACCGTCGCGGGACCTTACGCGGCATGGATGCCGCGTAAGAGCCTACACGGATGTACTTGCGGCGTGTCCTGCGATGGTGGGCGGGCAAGGGCCCTGCAGAAAAACCGCAGATCACCCGCTCCACAGCTGATCTATCCGCAGAGCCGTCGATCGGCCACTCCTCCTTGCAGCGTGTCCCGCGATGCTGGGCGGGCAAGGATCCTTCCAAAAAAAACGACAGATCAACCGCTCCACACGAGACCTATCCGCGCCGCCCGAACATGCGCCTGTCCATCCGTAGCATCACCCACCGCAGCGGCGTCCACGCCAGGCACAAGCCGGCGAGGATGCCCAGCGTATCGGCCAATGCATCATAAGGATCCGCGCTGCGGTTGGTGGTCAGTGCCCCTTGCGCGATCTCGATGCCGATCCCCAACAGCACCAGTCCGAATGCCGCAGACAACAGCGCGCGCCGGGTGGCGAACAGCTGCACCGCCCCCCAGCACAACAACGCGAACGTCAAGAAGTGCTCGCCCTTGTCGCTGTTGGACGGCAGTTCCGGAAATTCCGGCGGCGGCCCCATGCACACTGCAATCACCACCAGGATTGCGGCAATCCACAGGCCTACCCACAACCGTGGTCGATGGAACGGCCGCAGCGCCGGGCTTACAACCGCCATGTGAGATCGCCCGCCAGAAATGCCGGCGCAAAATCGACATCGCGCGCAAACCCCATCACCTGGAAGCGCTCGCCCATTTCGCTGGGCAAGGTCAGCCGCTTGATCTGCTCGCGCAAGCGCATGCGCCCTACTTCATCGGTGCGCGTATCGGCCTGTGCCAGCAACGCATCCAGGCCGTTGCCGAGCAGGAAGCTGGCTTGCGTGCAATAGCCAGCCAACTCGAAACCGGCCCCGGTGCCAGCCTCGGCCAACGCGGTGAAGTCCACCGACGCGGTCAGATCCTGCAGGCCCGGCCAGCGATACAGATCCTCATGCATGCGATGGCGATAGAACGCGCGCAAGGTGCCGTCTTCGCGCTGCGCACGATAGAACTCGCCACGCGGGTAACCGTAGTCGACGAACAGCATCGCACCGCGCTTCAACCCGCCGGCCACGGCCTGGATCCAGTACGGCAACTGCGGCAGCAACTCGGAGCGATAGCCATCGGCGAAGGGCTGCTCCAGATAGCGTTCCAGGTGCCGTACCGCCGCGCCCAGCAATGCGTCGGCCGGCTGCTCGCCGCGCGCGAACTGCTGCTGCGCATCCAGCACCACGGTTTCCTCATACACCTCGCCGTCGCGCAGCGTGAAGCGCGGCGTGGGCAATGCGTCGATCACCTCGTTGGCGAACAGCACCCCATCCCAATCGTCCGGGAACGGACCGTCCAGCCATTCGACCAGGTCAAAGACCGGCGGGATCAGGCTGCGTCCCAGCCGCTCGCGCTGACGCTCGCGCAGGTCCGCGCTTGGCTCCAGGATTGCGTAACGCTCCGGCAGCGCATCCAGCTCGAGCAGGCGCTTGAGCGTGACTTCGGCAAATGCGCCGCTGCCGCCGCCCACTTCCAGCACGCGCGCCTGCGGCCCGAGCTGCTGCAGCACCGGCGCCAGCGCACCGGACACGGTGGCCGCGAACAAGGGTCCCAGCTCCGGCGCGGTGACGAAATCGCCGGCCTCGCCGAACTTGCTGGAGCCGGCGCTGTAATAGCCCAGGCCCGGCGCATACAACGCCAGCTCCATGAAACGCGAAAACGGAATCGCACCACCGGCGGCGGCAATCTCGGCGCGCAGATGCGCGGCCAGCTGCTCGCTGTGCGCCAGGGCGTCCGGATCGGGAATAGGAAGGTCGGCGTGCATGCGGGCACCGGTTGCGGGGACAATGCACAGGATAGCCGAGCCCTTTGCAACGCCGAGCGAGTACGCCATGACAGACAGTTCCAAGGTGGTGTTGATCACCGGTGCAGGTCGCCGTATCGGCGCGCAGATCGCCACCACGCTGCATGCGGCCGGCTACCGCGTTGCCCTGCATGCGCACCGCTCCGGCGAGGCGCTCGGCGCGCGTGTAGCGGAGCTTTGCGCGCAGCGCGCCGGCAGTGCGCAGGCCCTGCACGCCGACCTGCGCTTGCCGGAGGCGCCGGCGCAGCTGGTTGCCGACTGCATCGCCGCGTTCGGCCGCCTGGATGGCGTGGTCAACAATGCCTCCGCGTTCTATCCCACCGCGCTTGGCGCAGCGACGGCGGCGCAATGGGACGAGTTGTTCGCCGTCAACGCACGCGCGCCGTTCTTCATCGCCCAGGCGGCCGCCGCGCAGCTGCGCCAGCACCGCGGCGCCATCGTCAACCTCACCGACCTGCATGCGCAGCAGCCGATGCGCAACCATCCGCTGTATGGCGCGTCCAAAAGCGCGCTGGAGATGCTCACCCGCTCGCTCGCGCTGGAGCTGGCCCCAGAGGTGCGCGTCAACGCGGTCGCGCCCGGTGCGATCCTGTGGCCGGAGCAAGGCAAGTCTGCAGACGCCAGGCAGGCGCTGCTGGCGCGCACGCCGCTGGCGCGCATCGGCACGCCCGAGGAAATCGCCGAGGCGGTGCGCTGGCTGCTGGACGATGCCGGCTTCGTCACCGGCCACACCCTGCATGTGGATGGCGGCCGCCAGCTCAGTTGAGCTGCAACGACGCTAGCGCGCCACATCCAGCGCCGGGGCCGGATCCAGCTGCACCGTCGTGAACGCGACGCCGTGCTGCGGATGCGCCTGCCACAGCGCGGCCAGGGTCTGCCCGCTCAGCGGGTCGACGAAGTCCGGCGCGATATCGGCCAGCGGCTTCAACACGAAGGCATGCTTGAGCTCGGGCCGCGGGATGCGCAGATGTCCGGGGCCTTGGACGATGCAATCGCCGAAGAACACCACGTCCACATCCAGGGTGCGGTCGCTGAAACGCGGGCCGCTGCGATCGCGGCCGTTCACATCTTCCAGCGCATGCAGCCACTGGTCCAGCGCCTGCAGGTCCATGTCCGTGTCCAGCGCCACGGCGTTGTTGACGAAGTCCGGCCCGTCGAAGCCCACCGCCGGCGTGCGATACGCCGGGGAGATGGCAAGTGGGCCGAAGCGCGCGCGCAAGGCGTCGACGGCCAGGCGCAGGTAGTGGGTCGGCTGGACATTGCTGCCGAGGCTGAGAAGCACGGTGGTCATGCGTTATTCGCGCATGCAGCCCGCATCAGCGTCAACTGTTGCCATCGTGCCGCATGCGCCCATGCCCGCCCGCAACGCGCCAAACCCTGGCCTCAGACCACTTCGAGCGCGTGCGCCACCGCGCGGAACACCCGGCGCATCTCCAGCGGTTTGCGCAGCACATGCACCGGGATATCCGGCGGAAAGTACGAACGTTGCAGCGGCGCGCCGACATCTTCGAGCACGATCGCCGGGCCGTGATAGCCCAGCTCCTGCATGCTCAACAATACGCTCACCGCCGACAGCTGGATGATGTCGCTGTCGATGATCACCAGGTCCGGCATCGCGTGCTGCTGCACCAGCTGCAGCGCCGCTGCGCCATCGCTGGCCAGCTGCGGTTGGTAGCCCTGGCTGGACAAGGCATTGCCCAGCAGCGACAGGCGCGTGGCCTCGCCATCCACCAGCAGCACGCGCTGCCCATGCCCCAATGCCAGCGGCGGCTCGGTGTCGGCAACCGTCACCGCGGCCGCACGCATCGGCACGATCATGTCAAAGCGCGTGCCCTCGCCCAGGCGGCTGTCGACCACGATGCTGCCGCCGTAGCTTTCCACGATGCGCTTGCAGGAAATCAGCCCCAGGCCGGTGCCATCGGCCTTGGTGGTGAAGAAGGGACTGAACAGGCGCGCGCGGGTGTCATCGCTCATGCCCACCCCGGTATCGGCCACGCTCATGCGTACCCGCGTGCCATCGTGGCGATCGGCCGACAGGGTCAACATGCCGCCACCGGGCATCGCCTGGATCGCGTTCAGGCCCAGGTTGAGCAGGCACTGCTGCAACTCGGTGTAGTTGGCCTCGATGGTCAGATCCAGCGGGATCGTGTCCATCTGCAGGCGCACGCCGTCGGGCAGGCTGCTCTTGAGCAACATCTGCACCGCCTGGAACAGGCTGGCGATCGACACCTGCTCGCGCGGCTTGTTGGAGCCACGCACGAACGAGAGCATCGACTCGGCCATCTCGTGCCCGCGCCGGCCGCATTCGGCCACCACGTTGGCCAGCTGGCGCAGCTGCGGATCGTCGGTGCGTCCGGCCAGCAGGTCGGGCACGATCAGCAACGGCTGCAGGATATTGCGCAGGTCGTGGCTCAAGCCGGCCGCCAGCATCGCCAGGCTTTCCAGCCGCTGCGCGCGCATCAGCTCGCTTTCCACGCGCTGGCGCTCCAGGTCGGCGCGCGCCTCGCGGATCGCACGGATCACCGCGCTCGGCAGGCGGGTCGGGTTGTGCTTGATGATGTAGTCGTTGGCGCCATCCTGCAGCGCCTTGACCGCAGTCTCCTCGCCCATGGTGCCGGAGACGAAAATGAAGGGCGTGGCGCCGTTCTGGCGCACCAGGCGCAGTGCCTGATGGCCGGAAAAACCGGGCATGCTCAGGTCCGACAGCACGATGTCCGGCTGGAATGCATCCAGCGCAGCGCGCAGCGACGGCTCGCTGTCCACGCGCTCGAATGCCGCATCCAGCCCGGCATCGAGCAGCTGGTCGGACAACAGCTCGGCGTCTTCCGGTGAATCTTCCACCAGAAGGATCTTCAGCTGCTCCAGTTTGCCCCCCTCATGCAGCATGGGTCAGTCCAGCTCCGGTGCCTGATTGATGACCGCCCAGAATGTGCCGAGCGTCTTGACTGCGTTGAAGAACTGATCCACGTCCACCGGCTTGACCACGTAGGCATTGACGCCCAGGTCCCAGCTGCGGGCCAGGTCGCTCTCTTCGCGCGAGGATGACAGGATCACCACCGGCAGGCGCTTGAGCGTCTCCTCGCTGCGGATCTGCTTGAGCACTTCCAGCCCGTCCAGGCGCGGCATCTTGATGTCCAGCAGCAACACGGCCGGCAGGCCTTCCTCGCGATCGGCGAAGATGCCCCGGCGCAGCAGATAGTCCATGGTTTCCACGCCGTCCTCGACGTGCACGATGGGATTGGCCAGGCGGGCTTCGCGCAAGGCATCGACGGCCATTTCCGCATCGGCCGGGCTGTCTTCTGCCAGAAGAATGGTACGGATGGCGGTCATACAGTGAACTCTTGGTTGGGCGCTTCAAGCGCAGGGGGAAGCACGAAATAGAACGTGGCGCCTTCATCGACCGCGCCCTCGGCCCAGATCCGGCCGCCGTGACGCGTCAGCACGCGCCGCACGCTGGCCAGGCCGATGCCGGTGCCGGCGTATTCGCTGGCCTTGTGCAGGCGCTGGAACACACCGAACAACTTGGCGCTGTATTCCATGTCGAAGCCGGCGCCGTTGTCGCGCACGCTGAACTGATGGCCGCCGTCGGCCATCGGCGTGTAGGTGACCTCGATCCTGGCCACCGTGCGCTTGGCGCTGTATTTCACCGCGTTGCCAAGCAGGTTCATCCACAGCTGGCGCATCATGTTTTCGTCGGCCACCAGCACCGGCAACGGCGCGATGTGCCAGTCCACCCGGTGGCCGGTGTTCTCGCTCTGCACGTTGGAATCCAGGATCGCGCGCGTTTCCGACACCAGCGACTGCATGTCCACCGCCTGCAGCCGCAGCGCGCTGCGGCCCAGGCGCGAGTACACCAGCAGATCGTCGATCAACGAGGCCATGCGCCGCGCCGAGCTGCTGATCACTTCCATGTAGTGACGCGATTTCTCGTCCGCCGCATCGCCCAGATGGCGCGCCAGCTTGTCGGAGAATCCAGCCACATGGCGCAGCGGCGCGCGCAGATCATGCGAGACCGAGTAGCTGAAGGCCTCCAGCTCGCGGTTGACCTCCGACACCTGCTCCACCTTGCCTTCCATCTGCCGGTTGAGCTCCTGGATGCGCAGCTGCGAGGCCTTCTGCAGGCTGATGTCGCTGACCGTCATCAGTACCACGTCTTCGTCGCTGGTGTCCGGCAGCGGCATGCGCCGCGCGTTGATCAGCATGGTGCGCAGCACGCCATCGGCGGCACGCTGCTCGTGTTCGTAATCCCACAACTCGCGGCCGCGCAGCAGCACGTCGGCCAGCCGCTGATGGATCTGCGCATCGCGCCACACGCCTTCGCCCACGTCGTCCAGCGCCATCGATTCGTTGCCGCGCTCCTCCAGCCCGTACAGCTCGGCAAACGCCGGGTTGTGCAGCAGGATGCGCTGACTGGAGTCCAGCAGCACGATCGGCTCGCGCACGGTCTGCAACACCGACGACGCGCGGCCGTTGGCGCGCAGGTATTCCTGCTCGGCCGCCAGGCGGCGACGGATCTGCCGCTGCAGCAACCAGGTCACCGTGCCCAGCAGCAGCAGCTGCACCACCAGCGTGGCCCAGCTCAACACCGCGTAATGCGCCCGCTCGGTCTCGGCACGCACGTTGCGCAACTCCAGCAGCTTGCCCTCGGCCTCCTGCAACTCGTCGATCAGCACGCGGATCGGGTTGTTCAGGGTCATGTCGTTGATCAGCGCGCGGATCTGCGCCGGGTCGGTGGTCACCGCAACCCGCTCGGCCAGCAAAAGGCGCCGTTCGATGGTGCTCTGGATGCGCCCCATCCGCACCTGTTGCGCGGGGTTGTCCTTGGTCAGCACGATCAACCGCTGAACGGCGTCCATTGACTCGCGCCGGCCGCGCCGCATGCGCTCCAGCAGGGCCGGGCGCTGCACGCCATGCGAGCGCATCAAGGCCGCCGATTCGGTGTCGCGCATCGCCGCTTCCAGACGCTGGGCGGTCTCCTGCACGTCCTGGCTATGCGAGACCCACACTGCGGCCTGGTTGGCGTTGTGCGCCATCTGCTGCAGCAGCAACGACGGCACCACCACAATCAGGAACACGGCAACCGCCAGTAACGGCAGGCGCCAGCGATCCCATTTGTCTGCTTGGACCGTTGTCTGCATTGCTAGGTCTGTGTCCGCTCGCTGCCAGGGCCCCGAAGGCAAGTCGGTATTGTGTCCGATCAGGCCAGAGATGAGATTAACGATTCAGCCTGGTCGCTCCGATGGCGACATAGCTGAATGGGCATATGATAAGTGCAGTAAACGTGAAAATGGCGCGAGCGCCCCGCCGCCCGTCGGCCTGCCTGCGTCGGGCGCAGACAACAAAAAAGGCGCACTCCTGGGAGTGCGCCTCGTGCTCGGATCAGCCGCCTCGCCTCGGCTGGCCCGGCATTCGCTACCGCTGCACTTACATCTTTGCAGCGACCACCTTCAGACCGGTGGACTTGACGCTCTTGACGCCTTCGATGCCCTTGGCAACTGCCACGGCCTTGTCGTGCTCGGCCTTGGTCGCAACCGTGCCGGTCAGGGTGACGATGCCGTTCTTGGTCTCGACCTTGACGTCGGTGCCCGACACGTTGTCGGTCGCCAGCAGGTCGGCCTTCACCTTGGTGGTGATCCAGGTGTCGGTGACCGGCTTCTTGGACTCGTTCATGCCGGCGGCATGGTCCTTGTGGTCGGCGTGTTCCTGCGGCGCGGCAAATGCCTGCGAGGCGCCCAGCGCCAGACCCAGCGACAGCGCCACGGCCAGCAGCTTACGTACCTGTGTGATGTTCTTCATCGGATAGTCCCTCCTGTTGAATGTGGCTGGAGTCTGCAGTGGCGCTCGTCGTGCACACGTGACTGCCGGATGCAGGGGTTGTGAACCCGGCGCACACGGGTGTGTGCAATACCATGCAGGCCTCTTCCGTCGTTGCGATGAACCGTTTTCAATGCCTAAACCGTTCAATCTGGCCGTCGTCGGCTATGGCTATGTCGGCCGCACCTTCCATGCCCCGCTGATCGCCAGCACTCCGGGCCTGACACTGCACAGCGTGGTGTCGTCCAAGCCGCAGCAGGCACAGGCCGACCTTCCCGAGGTCGCCGTGCTTGCCGATCTGGACACGGCACTGGCCGATCCCGCGCTGGATGCGGTGGTGCTGGCCACTCCCAACCAGACCCATGCGCCGTTCGCGTTGCAGGCCCTGGCAGCCGGCAAGCATGTGCTGGTCGACAAGCCCTTCGCGCTGGACGCCGCGCAGGCGCGCGCGGTGGTGGCTGCTGCCGCAGCGGCCGGACGCATCGTCAGCGTGTTCCAGAACCGGCGCTGGGATGCGGACTTCCTGACCGTGCGCCGGCTGATCGAGGAAGGCCAGTTGGGCGAGGTGGTGGAATTCCATTCGCACTTCGACCGCTTCCGGCCGCAGGTGCGCGACCGCTGGCGCGAGAGCGACATCCCCGGCGCCGGTCTCTGGTACGACCTGGGGCCGCATCTGCTCGATCAGGCGCTGCAGCTGTTCGGTACGCCGCAGGCGATCGGTGCGGATCTGCAGCGTCAACGCAACCAGGCGCGCAGCGACGACTACTTCCACGTCACCCTGCGGTATCCGCGGCTGCGCGTGATCCTGCATGCCGGCTCGCTGGTGGCCGACAGTGGCCTGCGCTTTGCCGTGCACGGCACCCGTGGCAGCTATCTCAAGCACGGGCTGGACACGCAGGAAGACCAGCTACGCGCCGGACGCCGCCCCGGAACCGCCGGTTGGGGGGTGGACCCGCTCCCGGGCACGCTGACCCGCGTGGACGACGAAGGCCGCGTGCACACCCATCAACCCGACACCACGCCGGGCGACTACCGGCAGTGCTACGCCGCCTTCCGCGATGCCCTGGCAGGCACCGGCCCGGCGCCGGTCAGTGGCGCCGACGCGGTGCAGGTGATGGAGCTGCTGGAGCTGGCGCAACGCAGTGCAGCCTCGGGCCAGGTGCAATGGCTGGAAGGCGCGAGCGCGGCTTCGCGCGGCTGATGCACGGCCGGGCGCCGGTGCAGGCGCCCAACCGATATTCGGCATCGGCAATGGCGCGCCCGCGTCCTGCGGTGCCACGTGCGGGCACCGCATCAATGCGCACCGCACTCAGTCAGTGGGCACGCCGGCAGTCGCCAGACACAGACGCGATGGAACAGACCTGCACTGCGCGCCATGCAGGCGCGCAGGCGTCGGCGCGATCGCTCAGACGTCCTTGCTGCCGATCGTCGGCGCGGCTTCCGTGGTAGTCTTGACCGCATGACCACCGAACTGGTTGCGCATTGCGGCCAGCAGCTTGTCGGTGAACGAATCCTTGTCGCGCGAGCGCAGGCGCTCCATCAGCGACAAGGTGATGATCGGCGCCGACACTTCCAGGTCGATCGCCTCGGCCACCGTCCAGCGGCCTTCGCCCGAATCGGCCACGAACGGTGCAATCCCGGCCATGGTCGGATTGTGCGCCAGCGCATCGGCGGTGAGGTCCAGCAGCCACGAACGCACCACGCTGCCATCGCGCCAGATCTCGGCGACCTGGTGCAGGTCCAGCGCAAAGTCGGTCTTGTGCTGCATCAGCGCGAAGCCCTCGGCATAGGCCTGCATCATTCCGTACTCGATGCCGTTGTGGACCATCTTGGTGAAGTGGCCGGCGCCGCTCGGACCGACCCGGCCCCAGCCCTTGTCCGCGGCAGGCGCCAACGTGGCCAGCACCGGATGCAGCGTGGTCACCGCCGCTTCGTCGCCGCCCACCATCAGGCTATAGCCTTCCTGCAGGCCCCAGACGCCGCCACTGGTGCCGCAGTCGACAAAGGCGATACCGCTGGCCTGCAACAACGCGGCGCGGCGTTGCGAATCCTTGTAGTACGAATTGCCGCCGTCAATGACGATGTCGCCAGGCTGCAACAGCGGCAGCAACTGCGCCAGGGTGTCGTCGACGATCTTGCCCGCCGGCACCATCAACCACACCACGCGCGGGCTCGGCAGCGCGGACACCAGCGCGGCCAGCGCATCAGCGGTGACAATGCCCTTGGCCTGCGCACTGCGACGCGCGCTTTCGCCCGGATCGTAGCCATGCACGCGGTGTCCGCCGTGCACCAGGCGCTCGGCCATGTTGGCGCCCATGCGGCCCAAACCCACCATACCCAGTTCCATAATCGCTCCTCATGATCTGATCAGTGCAGGGTGCCACGCCCGGCGTACGCCGGCGTGGCGGAATTCTCAATGGATTGTTCCGCGGCGGTGCCGGCGCCGCACTGCTGCAGCTGCCAGTCGATCCAGCGCCAGTACAGGGTGCTGCGCAGGTTGTGCAAGGTCAGGTCGATGGCATACGGCGTGCGCGGGTTGCGATCGAGCAGGCGCGCCACGTGGTACCCAATCGGCTTGATGCCCTTGGGATGCACGTACACCAGAAAGCCCTGGTAGAACGGGTCATCCAGCAGGCCTTGCAGCGTTTGCAGGCGTGCCTGCTGTTGCGCATCGAGCGTGGCGCGCAGCGCGGCATCGCGCTCGTACAGCAGCCGCTCGAAGCGCCGCTTGCCCGGCCCGCGCAGCTCCCTGGCCAGCTCCCAGATCTGCCGGTTGCGCGCGTCGTAATGCGCCAAGCCGCCGTGCTGGGCCAGCGCCTGCGCGGCTGCGTCGCTCACATCCACCACCACGAAGTTCTCGGCCTGGTTGTGGATGTCGTCAAGGGACGATTTGTCGAACACATGCGCAATGAACCCCGGCGCGCCGACAAATGCCTGGCGCCCCAGTTGCGCGGTCCTGACCGCCTTGCCGTCGGCGAAGAAGTCGCCGGCATGCGCACCCAGCAGGATGCTGTCGGTGTCGTGCAGGGTCAAAAAGGTGCCGATCGACAACTCGCCGGCGCTGAACACCTGATCGAATCCCGCATCGCCATACAGTTCGCGCTGCGTGGCCAATTGGGCCACCTGCCGTCCCACCCCGCATTCGGAACGCACCTGGCCGTGGTAGAACGCATCCAGCGCCTGCGCGTTGCTGCCGCGCGGTTGATAGCCGCGCCCGAAACTGCGAAAGCCGCTCCAGCCCTGCGACGCCGCGCCGCGCCAGCCGAAGCCGATCCAGCCCAGTTGCAGCGCCGAAAACCGGTAGCCCGGGTTGTCCTGCAGCCGTGTGGCGGCGCGCCGCGTGGCCGCACCGAGTTCGAACGCGTACGCGCATTGGGTCGCCGTATCGTCCAGCAAGGCCACGAGCGTGGCGGCGCGTTGTTGCGTGTTCCAGCTGGCCGGCAGCGTCAGCTGCAGATCGCCGGCCGCGCGCGCCTGCGCCAGCGACGCGCGCGTGCACGGTTCGCCGCGCTGGATCACCGGCGCACTCACCGCAGCGTTGCGGATCTCCCAACCGAGCTGGCGCAACAGGATGTCGACGCAGTCCACCGGGGCCTTGCGCGCGGCCTCGCTCGGCGTGGCCAAGGCGGACTGCAGCAGCTGCGCGGCGAGCAACGCAGCAGCGCACAGGCGCACGCCAAGGCGACCACGCCGTCCATGCGGTGCAGCCGCAGGTGCGGCTGCGAACGCAAGCCGCATGCGTCCTGCCTGCAATCGCTTGCGGGAGCTGCGTAAAACACTCATCTAGTTGCGGTGACGCGGATCGGCAGCAAGGCGCTGCACCCTCAGACGTAGAAAGCCCCGGCAGGACCGGGGCTCGCTGGATTCAATACATCATTCTCAGCGACGTTCGCAGACGCGCTCGACCTGACGATTGCCATTGGTCTGCTGGCGGTTGCCCTGGATGGTGCGGCCCGCTGCACCACCGGCGACCGCGCCAGCCACTGTGGCCAGCTTCTTGCCGTTGCCGCCGCCGACCTGATTGCCGAGCAGTCCGCCGATGGCAGCGCCGGCGACGGTGCCGCCGATCCGATTGGGATCGGTCGAGTTCTTCTGCACTTCGACATTGCGGCAGCGCACGCGCGTTCCGTCGCCGAACTTGCGACCTTCATCTGCTTCGGTATAACGCTGCTGATGCGACCGCGTCTGCGCCTGCGCCAAGGTGCTCGTCGCCATCAACGCGATCAGGGACATACCCACGAGGGAATTGCGCATCTTCATCGTCTGTCTCCATCTCGCCCCTTCGGCGAGTCATGGTTCCACTTTCGCCAGTTGGTCGAGAACGCAACGTGAAGCGTGCGGCCAGCGATTCAGGCTTTGGCACAGAGCCTGAATCACGTCCTCACGGCTGTGTTGCCGGCTCGGTTTGCGGCACCTCGGCCGGCGTCGGTGGCGGGTCTTGCGCTTCCACCGGCAGCGGTGCCACCGGCGGCTGCCCGACAGGGGGCTGAGCGACCGGCGCTGCAACCGGTGACGGCGCGGCAGCGGGCGTGTTGGTCGCCTCGCCCGTCTGAGCGGCCGCAGTCGCCGCAGGCATGGGGACCGCCGGTACCACTGGCATTGCATGCGCAGGCGATGGCGGCACCGCAGCTGCAGCCGCGGGCACCGCCTCGGTGACCTTGGGCAGATACGAATTCAGACGATCGAAGAACCGCTTGTAGAAGGCCGCGTCCTGCACCGTGGTGCTGGATACGCGCACCAGCGAATCGCCGCTGCTGCCCACCGGCAGCGACAGCGAGCCGAGCACGCCCACCCCGACGCTGGCCGAGGTCGAACTCTTTTTCAGCGCGTAACGGTCCTGCAATGCGCTGACGAACACCTGCGCCTTGCCGCCGTCCTGCGTGGCGCAGGAAATGCGCAGGTTGAGTTGTTCGCTCTGCTCGGCTTCCTTGAGCTGGAAGTTCTTGCTGCCCTCCACCGCGGCGGCATCGGCACGCGTCACCGCATAGCCCTGGCTCAACAACACCCGTCGCGCGGCCTCGCAGGCCTGCGGCGAGGTGGCTGCCACATTGCGCGAATAGGTGTCGTCGGAATTGAACGACTCGCGCATCAGCATCGTGTCGCCCTTGCTGCCGCCGCAGCCAGCCAGGGTTGCCAGCGCGCCAAGCAGGGCGCTGTGCGCAATCAGGGAAGAACGAGACATGGAGACATTCCGGCATCCAAAACCGGCACAGAGCATAGCCGCAACCCATGTGCGCGCGGCGTCGCCTGGCCGGCTCAGGGCAACGGCGGTTCATCCGCTGGCAGTTGCAGGTCCAGCTGCAGGCGGCTGCCGTCTGCACCGATGCGCTCGGCGCGCAGATAGTGGTGCGCACGCACCGCCGCCAGCGCGACCGGCGCCCGGCACGGCTCGCCCCACAGGCTCAGGGCGAATCCCTGCGCCTGCAGCCACACGGTGAGACGGTCCCAGAGCGGCTGCTCGGCCTGCAGGATCAGGTCCAGATCCGCCGGCCCCTCCGGCACCGACGCCGGCGACTCCAGCCAGCGCGCGTAGCTGCCGTGTACCTCCACCGGCAGGCCGTTTGCCCGCAACGCGTGCAGCAGCTGCGCTGCCTGCTGCAGGTCCAGCCGCGCACGGCAGTGCTGGAAGATCAGTGCGTACTCGTGGCTGCGATTGCTCTGCGTGCCTGCAGGCGCCAGCGCTGCGCCCGGCCGCCGGTAGCACAGCACCCGCTCCTCGCGCAGGGTGAACAGGCTGGCAAGGATCCGCCCCAGATCCCAGGCCTGCGGGATCACCCGCCCGCCGACGACGACGTTCTCCACCATCGCCACACCGAACCCACCCGGTCGCAACCGCTTGCGCAGCGCATGCAATACCGCGCGCATGCCGGACAGATAGCCCGCGTAATCGGCACTGGCGTACAGCTGCCCGGGCAGCGCCTCACCGTGCCAGCGGCAACCGAAATACGGCACGTTGGTCAGGCACAGGTCGATCGCCGCGGCAGGCGCGGTGTCGACCAGCGTGCCGACCACCACCGGCGCCTGCACGCCGTGCCGCTGCAGGCGCGTGCGTGCCAGTTGCGCACGTGCGGCATCGATCTCCATGCCATGCGCGCCACGCCCTTCCAGCGTCGCCGCCAGCAGCGTGCTGCCGAATCCGCAGAACGGGTCGAACACCTGCGCGCCCGGCGCGCTGAAGTGCCGCACGAACGGGCGCATCTGGTTGACCCAGCCACAGTCGCGCCCGCCAAGTGGATCGGCTGCGCGCACCGCCTCGGGCAGTGCCCAGGACGGGTCATCCGGTGTGGGCATCCACCAGCTGCGCTGATCGAGCTCATCCACCGGCCGGCTCCCACAGCACATCGGCATCCGGGTCCCAGCCCGCACACAGGCGGCCATTGGCAAAGAACACCAGCTTGTAGAGGTCGCCGGTGGCATGGCGTGCGTGCATGGCCGCGTAGTCGGCACTTTCGAACACCACGTCCAGGCCGTCTTCGCTGCGCATGCGCAGATTCCAGAAGTAATAGCCCTCGGTCATGCCATCCGCCTGCCAGCGCGACCACCACCGCTGCTGCATGCAGTCCGCCAACAGGCGCTCCATGCCGATGCGATGCTGCGCGATGTACCGCCAGGTGCCGTTGCTACGGTACGCATCGTCCAGACGCGACAGTTCGCGAAAGATCACCTGCGTGGCGCCACAGCTGCGCGCCCACGCGAGGTACTGCACCACGGCATCGGCAGTGTCCACCCCGCCCCGCTGCACGATGCAGACCAGCCGCACCGGCAGGCGCGCTGCAAGGCGTTGCGCCGTGCGCGCGAAAGTAGCTGCATCGGCAATGGGTTCGCCGGGACGAAAGCGCATGATCGCATCGTTGCCGGCCTGCAGCGGGTGGTGGCGCGACAGCTCGATCCACGACAGGCCGAACTCGACCAGGGCATCGATCAGCTGTGCCCCCTGCGCGCGCGCAAAGCCGGCGCCATTGCTGTACAGCACGCGCTGCTCCACGCGCGGGCCGTCGGGCGTCGTCGCCAGGGTCTGCAGCAGGGTCTGCAACCAGTCCGGATCGTCGGTCATCTCCAGGCCGGACAACGAATACGACAACGGCACCTCGTGCAGCAGCTGCAACGCAGCGCGCAACTGCGCAAAGTAGTCCGGCCCTGGCCGCAACATCGCTGCCGCCGCGCCACCATGATGCTGGCGCAGGTTTTCCGAGCAGAATCCGCAACGCGCCGAGCACGGCCGTACCGACGCATACGGAGTGAACGTGATCGGCAGCGCTGCCCGGTACATGCGTGCGCCGATGCGCAGTGCATGCCATCGGCCGCTCTCGCCCTGCTGCGGCACGCGCCGCCACAGGCTGGGGGAGGCGGCGCGCAACCCGGCCAGCAGCGGCGAGGCAGACAGCAACGCGTTGTCATCGATCGCGCGCATGGCGGTGCCTGCGTGGCGAACGTCAGCGGCGCGCGGCGTCGGCACGTGCGCGCACCTGTTCCAGGGTCCACTCCTGCTGCATGACGCCGTTTTCCCACACCGTCACCAGCGCATCGTCGCTGTCTGCATGCGTGCCGACGTCGTCCAGCAACGCACTGCGATAACTGCCATCGCCACGGTTGCGCAGCAAGGTCAGCCGACCGCGCTTGCTCTGCTTGCCCTTGTCGGTGACCGGGTCCTTGTAGACATCGACCCATTGTCCGTCCACGCGCACGGCCGAGCACTTCAGCGCGAACTTCTGCGTATCGCGATCCACCTTCTGCAACAGCGCACCGCCCATGCCGAAGGCGACGTTGTCGGCGGCATACCCGGCAGCGGTGATGCGTTCGAGGATCGCGCGCAGCGACTGTGGATTGATACCATCGCCCTGGATCACCCGCACATGGTTGAGCACCTTGTAGCCCTTGCCGTTGAGCCGATGGCCGAAGGCCTCGTCCAGCAGCACCAGGCAGTGCTCGACCACGTCCACCGGGTCGCCCGAATCCGGGCGGATCACCACCGTCGCACCGGAGGCGATCACCTGCTCGCGCAAGGTGGTGCCCCAATGCTCGCGGATCGCGTGGTAGATGTCGTAGCTGTCCGACACCACCGCCACCAGCGAGCCGGGACGCGCGAACTGCGTCAGCATGTTGCGGTACGCATCGGCCTCGCGCTCGCGGCCCCAGCTGGTGATGGTGCTGTGCTCGGCGGCGGGAATCGAATACCCCGCCACCGGCGTGTGGTAGTGCGCACGCGCCAGCAACAACGCCGACAAGGTATCGGTACCGAGGAAGTTCACCAGATGCGCCGCACCGCCCAGCGCGGCCGAGCCAAGACTGGAGACACCACGCGCGCCGAAGTCATGCAGCTTGAACGGCAACTGCCCTTCCGGATCGTCGCTGGTGCGCTGCAGGTAATCGCGCACGACCTGCTTCACCTGCCAGCTCACCGTTGCCACCGTCACCGGGTACCACACGCGCAACAGCAGTGTTTCCAGATACGACGGCACCCAGAACGCCTTGGCATCGGTGGATTCGATCGTCATCAACACATTGTGCGTGGGCACGACCACACCTTCGGGCACGGCGCGGATGCGGATCGGCAGTTGCCCGCCGAGACGATCGACGATGTCGCGCCAGCCGGCTTCGTTGAACGGCTCGCCATGCGCGGCCAGCAAGGCCTTCGCATCGTCGATGTCGGCATGCGTCACCGGCCGGTTGATCGCCTCCTTCAGGATCGACTGCAGGCCGAAGAACACGGTCTGGTCGTAGACGCCACCGCGCGATTCGACATAGAAAAACGCCGCATCGGTGCCAGGTGGATACTGCAGCCAGTGGCTGGCCTTGTAGCTGTCGGTGTTGAGCAGCAGGTTATCGAGGTAATGCATGACGGAAGCTCCTTCGCGTCGGGTGAACCGGCGGTCTGTCCGCCGGCGGGAGGCTACGGTTCGAGCCGATCTTGGATTGCGCGCGGATGCCTTTGGTGGACGACGGCACGCGCCCGTTGTCGCTCTCAGCCGCGACCCAGAAAGAATTCGAGGATATGCAGGTGATCTTCGTACAGGCGCGGCCCCATCGCCATCACTTCCGCAAGCGGAATCCAGCGCGCCTTGTCGGCATCGTCGCCCCCGCGCACCGCAGGCAACTCGCCGGCCGGAAACTCGAAGTGGAAGGCATGGGTGATGGTGCGCCCGCGCAAGCTGCGCTCGGGGTGATCGAACACCTGGCGCCCACGCAACGACCCCTTGAGCACCGGCACCGGCACTTTCAGCCGGGTTTCCTCGCGCAGTTCGCGCAGGCAGCCGTCCAGCAGGCCTTCGTCCTGGCCGACGAAACCGCCCGGCAACGCCCACAGACCCTTGCCCGGCTCGGCACGTCGACGCACCAGCAGCACGTGGCCCGAATGCACCACCACCGCATCAGTGGTGACGAAGGTCGGCGGATACGGGGCGTCCTTCCACGCGGCGCGATACTGCTCGATGAAGCGGTATTCGGCCACCAGCTGTGCGTAGCTCGGCGAATTGCGCCGGAACGCGTCCAGCATGTCGTACACCGGCGCCGGCACATTGCCACGCAGCATCAGCAGCCCACCGTGGAAGCCGATCTCGCCGGCCTCGAACAGGTAGCGGCGCAATTCGGTGGCCGACAGCGTGGCGGTATGTTGCACGTCTTCCAGCGGCCACTGCGGAAACTCGCGCAGGTAATAGCTGCTGGCGTCCTTGTCCATGCCGATCAGGCCGATGCGTGCATCGAGCGTGCCGCCATCGGCCTGCACGGCCTCGGCAACCTGCCGCTGCACCTCGGCAATCCACAGGCTTTCGTTGTACAGATGGTCGCGCAACGGGCGCAAGATCAGCCGCGGGCTCTCGCCCGGCAACGCGGACTCGATCATCACCGCGCGTTCGGCGACGGTCCACGGATTGCGAATGGTGCGGGGGGTGTCGGCAGAACCGATCAACACGATGAGCTTGTTCGCCTTGCCCAGCGCATGGCGGGCGACGGCGGCGTGGCCGTTATGAAAGGGCTCGAAACGCCCGATGAACACGAGATAGTCGTACTGCGATGCCATGAGAATCCCTCACGGTTGGCTAGGTAGCCAGCGGTCTATCCGCTGGCTTGGTGCAAATGCTACGCCGATGCGCGATAACGTCAAGCCGGCGCGGTGTCGCAATGACATTTCGGTCATGCAGGCCGATTAGACTCGCCGATTGGTCCTTGAGGAATCCGCCTGCATGCCACGCCTGTCCTTTCGCGCTATCTCACGTTCCTTGCTCGCCGCACTCGCGCTGCTGTGCATCGCCCTGCCTGCATTGGCCGCACCCGCGCCTGCGCCCTTGCGGGTGATGTCGTTCAACGTGCGCGTGCCGGTGGACACCGACGGTGACAAGCGCTGGGCCGTGCGCCGCACGGCGATGGTGGCATCGATCGAACAAGCGCACCCGGACGTCTTCGGAATGCAGGAACTGGTGCAGGAACAGGCGCAGTATCTGGCTGCACAGCTGCCTGATTACCGCTGGTTCGGCAAGGGCCGCGACGCCGACGGCAATGGCGAACACATGGGTGTGTTCTACGACAGCCGCACGTTGTCGGTGGTCGAATCGGGCGACTTCTGGCTATCGGAAACGCCGCAGGTGCCCGGCAGCCGCAGCTGGAATACCGACCTGCCACGCATGGTGACCTGGGCCTTGTTCGAGCGCCGCAGCGACAAGCGCCGCTTCTATCTGCTCAACACGCACTTCGCCCACCGCGACCAGGACGAGGCCGCCCGCGAGCACAGCGCGCGCGTCATCCTGTCGCGCATCGCGTCGCTGCCGGCCGACATGCCGGTGGTGCTGACCGGTGACTTCAACAGCGATCCTGACCAGGGCACCTACCGCATCCTCACCGCCACGCTTGGCGATGCACGCGCCCGCGTCTCGGCGCCGCAAGGCCCGGAAAAAACCTTCCAGGACTTCACCACGCAACCGACCCGACGCATCGACTGGATCCTGTTCCGTGGCCTGACACCAACACGCTTTTTCACGCTGGATACCCGCCCAGGCGGTGTGTTGCCCTCCGACCACTACCCGGTGCTGGCCGAATTCGCCTGGCCGCATTGATCGTGCCGGCGAGGTGACGCTGTCACGATGCCGGCCCGTCTGACGGCGCGCAGGTCAATCGCGTTGCAGCCAATCGACCAGCGCTTGCAGCATGGTCGGTGGCGCGGGCCCGTGACGCAGCACGATCGACAGTTGCCGAGGTGCCCATGCTTCATCCAGGGGCACGGTGACCAGCCGATCGCGCACGCATGAGCGTTGCACTGCGGCGTGCGGAAGAATCGCCACGCCCATGCCTTGTGCGAGCATGCGGCACAACGCGTCGATGCCTTGCACCTTTGCACGCGTGCGCAACTGCACGCCGGCGCGGTTCACGTGTACGCGCAGGTGCCGTTGCAAGGCGCTGTCGCCGGCCAGGCCCAGCGTGTCCATTCCGGCCAGCTCGTTCAATCGCAGCGTCGAGGCGCCAGCCAGTGGATGCGTGGCAGCCATCACTAGCACCAGCCGATCCTTACGGAACGGCAGCACCTGCAGGCCACTGACATCGGCATGGCCTGCGACCACGGCGATGTCGGCGCGTTCCTCGCGCACCGCATCGGCGGCTTCGTCGCTGCCCTGCTCGGTCAACGCCAGATCCAGCTGCGGGTGTGCGATGAGAAAATCCGCCAGCCGTTCGGGCAGCCATGCCGACAGCGCCGCGGTATTGGCCGCCAGCCGCAGCGTCACCTGCCCGCCGCCACCGTAGCCGCCCAGCTCCAGCTGCAACGCCTCGGTCTGCCGCTGCAACTGCCGTGCGTGCCGCAGCAACACACCGCCGGCCGGGGTCAGGCTGACACCGCGGCGCCCGCGTTCCAGCAGGACGGCGCCCACTTGCAGCTCCAGCGCACGAATCCGCGCGCTGGCAGCCGCCAACGACAACGCCGCCCGTTGCGCGCCGGCAGTGATGCTGCCTGCCTCGACCACCGCGATGAACAAGCGTAGATCGACAAATTCCAGATGCATGAGCGCTCCACAGGCACGTGTACGTCAATCGATGTGCACCGGCCGCCGACAAGGCAGCTTGGTCAAACCGCCACCTAGCTGGCCATGGATCCTTCCACGCCCCCGCGTCCCGTGCCTCAGCCTTCGGCTGTACCGAAGCCTGCATCAAACAATCCCGCATTGTCCGCCGCGGAACAAGCCCGGATCCTTGCCTGCATGGAGACCTTGCACACCCATTGGTATCTGATCGCAGGTATTTTCTTGCTGGCTGGCTGGGTCAAGGGCGTGGCCGGAATGGGCTTGCCGACAGTGGCAATGGGGCTGCTGGGTCTATGGCTGACACCTGCCGAGGCAGCGACGTTACTGGCGCTGCCTTCGCTGGTGACGAATGTGCAGCAAGCCTGGGGACCAGACACGCTCGCCCTGTTGCGGCGCCTGTGGCCATTGCTGGCAACCGTGACGCTCGGCACCTGGCTGAGCGCAGGAGTGATGACAGGCGCCGATCCCACCCTGGTCCGCGCCGGGCTGGGCGTGCTGCTGGCAGTGTATGCCCTGCTTGGGCTGGCCCGCCGCCAGTGGACGCTGCAGGCGCGTCACGAACCCTGGGCCGGACCAGTGGCCGGGCTGGTCACCGGCCTGTTGAGTGGCGCCACCGGCGTGTTCGTGCTGCCATCACTGCCTTACCTCACCGCATTGCAGCTCCCGCGCGAGTCGTTGATCCGGTCTCTGGGCTGGTGTTTCGGCGTTGCGACGCTGGCGCTGGCCATCGCCCTGGCCTGGCACGGCGCGCTACCGGGTGCGGCGATCGCTCCATCGCTGTGGGCGCTGCTGCCCACCGCCACCGGCATGTGGCTGGGTGCCTGGGTACGCCATCGCATTTCCGCCGAGACGTTCCGGCGCTTCTTTTTCGCCACGCTGCTGGTGCTCGGCCTGCAAGGCATCTGGCAGGCACTGGCGTAAGGTCGCATCGGACGCACTGAACACTGCAAGGCATACCGGCACGGCAGCCGGCTGGTCGATCCGCAGTCACACCCGCTCGCGCCGGTAAGACCGATACGAAAGGTCGGCCAACAAAAACGCCACCGCAGTGCGGTGGCGTTTTTTATTCCTTCAACCCGATGGAGTCGCCGGGTGCTCGGCAGACGATCAGTCGGCCCAGCGTCCCGGTGCGGTCGACTGCGGCAGCACCTGCGCCGACAGCGGCTGGTCCTGCGACAGCAGGCCCAGCGCATCGGCCAGGATGGCGGCCGATTCGTGCAGCAACGGGTCCGGGCGCTTTTCCGCGGCCTTTTCGCGTGCGGTGTCCTTGACGATATCGCGCTCGTTGCCGGTCAGGCCGTCGTCGCTGTCTTCGGCAAGCGGATCCAGCGGCAGGCCCAGCTGCTTGCGCAACTGCTGGCGGTCCTTGCGCTGCTGATCCTGCTTCTGACGCTCGGCAACGCGCTCGGCCTCGTTCAACGAGATGTACTTCTTGGCCTTCTCATCGCGGAACTGCTTGACGTCCTCTTCCCACCACTGGAACTCCTTGTCGGTGGCGATACGCGCGGTGTGCAGGACCTGCAACTTGGGCAGCAGCGGCGCGAAGTTGCCGTACTGGGTATGCGGCGCGGCGGCAATGCGCGTCCACGGCAGCGCATTGTCGTAGGTGCTCTCGCCGAACTCGGTGGCATCCACGCTGGCCGGGAAAGCGATGTCCGGCACCACGCCCTTGTGCTGGGTACTGGAGCCGCTGACGCGGAAGAACTGCGCGATCGTTAGCTTGACCTGCCCATAGCGCTGGCCTTCCGCAGCCGGCCAGCGGTCCAGGTCGACGATATTCTGGACCGTGCCCTTGCCGAAGCTGGTTTCACCAATCACCAGACCGCGACCATAATCCTGGATGGCGCCGGCAAAGATCTCCGACGCCGACGCCGAGCCGCGATTGATCAACACGCCCAGCGGACCATCCCAGGCGACCTTGGGATTGCTGTCGCCATTGACGGTGACGCGGCCGCCGGATTCGCGCACCTGCACCACCGGACCCTGCTCGATGAACAGGCCGGTGAGCTCGATCGCTTCGTCCAGCGAACCGCCGCCGTTGTTGCGCAGGTCCAGCACCACGCCGTCGACCTTGTCGGTCTTGAAGCCGGCCAGCAGCTTGGCGACGTCGCGCGTTGCCGAAGCATAGTCGGTCGCGTTGCGCCGACGGCCTTCGAAATCCTGATAGAAGCCCGGCAACTTGATGATGCCGATGCGACGCTCCGGCTCGCTGCCCTTGGCCGGCAGGGTGATGGTCTCGCCCTTGGCGGCCTGTTCGGCCAGGCGCACCTTCTGCCGGGTCAGCGTCACCGTGCGGTGCTTGCCGTCGATGCCCGACTCGGCCGGGATGTACTCCAGGCGCACCTGGGTGTCCTTGCTGCCGCGGATCTTGGCCACCACATCGTCGATGCGCCAGCCGATCACATCCTCGATCGCGCCGTTCTTGGCCTGGCCCACGCCGACGATGCGATCGCCCGGCTTGAGCGTGCCATCCACCGCCGCCGGACCACCCGGGATCACCTCGCGGATCACCACCATGTCGTCCTGCTTCTGCAGCTGCGCACCGATGCCTTCCAGCGACAGCGACATCTGCTGATTGAAGTTTTCGGCCGTGCGCGGGGTGAAGTAATCGGTGTGTGGATCGACCGCATTGGTGTAGGCGTTGAGGAAGAACTGGAACACGTCCTCGGCCTTCAACTCGTTGACCGAATCGGCCAGCGCGGCATAGCGCTTGTCCAGCGTCTTGCGGATGTCCTCAGGCTTTTTGCCGGCCAGCTTCAGGCGCAGCCAGTCGTTCATTACCGACTGGCGCCACAGCACGTCCAGCTGCTTGTCGTCGGCGGCCCACGGCACGTCCTTGCGGTCGTACTCGAACTTGTCGCTGCCGGTGAAATCGAAGTCCTGCTTGAGCAGGTCGCGTGCGTACTTGACGCGCTGATCCACACGCTTCTTGTAGACCGAAAACACCTGGAACGCCGGATCCAGCTTGCCGCCGCGCAGCGCATCGCCTACGCCCGCTTCCAGCGGCGCGAAGCCGGTGATGTCGGTCTGGGTGAAAAACTGTTTGCTGCCGTCCAGGGTTTCCAGATAGCGCTTGAACACGTCCTTGGTCATCGCCTCGTCCAGCGTGCGCGGACGGTAGGCGTAACGGCTATCGGAGAGCAGGCCATAGACCAGCTTGGTCGCGGTGGCCTGGTCGGGCGTGGCTGCGGCCGGCAAGGCCGTATCGGCGCGTGCGAGCAATGCCATCGGGGTGGTCAACACCAGCGCCAGCAGGCCGGCCTTCATGGACGCAGAAACGTTGTAGGTCATCGAATGGCTCTCGGCACAGGGCCGACGAAAGAAAGGCGGTGAACGGATCGGACAGCATGACAGTGCCGAAAGTTGCTGGCGTTGTCATCCGCTGGCTGAATCAGCCTAGCGCCGGGCCTGTAGCGGATTGTGAACGCGACCGTACCCTGCAGGTCAGAACGCAAAGGCCGGATACGACAAGACCCCGCAAGAGGCGGGGTCTCGTGGGTCGCTTGGCATCGAAATCGTTGCAACCGCTCGCACGCAGTTGCCACGTGGGATGCGCCCGGCCAGCACGCAGCTGCGGTGCCAGACGGTACATCCGCCCGGGCTGGCGACCGCAGCCGCCTGAGCACGGGGGCGATCGCCTGCCTTAGGCAGCCACGCCGGCGCCGGCCGCCTGCCGGTCGGCATGGTACGACGAGCGCACCATCGGTCCGGAGGCGACGTGGCTGAAGCCCAGCGCATTGCCGTACTCCTCCAGCGCCTTGTATTCCTCCGGCGTCCAGTAGCGCATCACCGGATGGTGGTGCGGCGTCGGCTGCAGGTACTGGCCGATGGTGATCATGTCCACATCGTGCGCGCGCAGGTCGCGCAAGGTGGCCTGCACCTGTTCCATCGTCTCGCCCAGGCCGAGCATGATGCCGGACTTGGTGGCGATGGACGGATGCTGCGCCTTGAAGCGCTGCAGCAGGGTCAGCGACCACTGGTAGTCGGCACCGGGACGCACGTTCGGATACAGGTCCGGCACGGTTTCGATGTTGTGGTTGAACACGTCCGGCGGGCTGAGCGCCAGGATCTCCAGTGCGCGGTCCATGCGGCCCTTGCCGCGGAAGTCCGGGGTCAGGATCTCGATGCGGGTCTTGGGCGAACTGGCCCGGATGGCCGCAATGCAGTCGACGAAATGCTGGGCACCGCCGTCGCGCAGATCGTCGCGGTCCACGCTGGTCACCACCACGTACTTCAGGCCCATGTCGGCCACGGTGGTGGCCAGGCTGGCCGGCTCGTTCGCATCCGGCGGCTTGGGCCGACCGTGCGCTACATCGCAGAACGAGCAGCGCCGCGTGCACACCTCGCCCAGGATCATGAAGGTCGCGGTGCCGTGGCTGAAGCACTCGTGGATGTTCGGGCAGCTGGCTTCCTCGCAGACCGTGACCAGGCGGTTTTCGCGCAGCTTGGCCTTGAGGTTCTGCACTGCATTGCCGGACGGAATCCGCACGCGGATCCAGGACGGCTTGCGCAGCACCGGCGCATCGACGAACTGCACCGGCGAGCGATTGATCTTGTCGCCACCGATCTGCTTGACGCCGGTCTGCAACGGCGCAGGTGCGGCGGAGTCGCCGGAGACGACCTGCAAGGGGATGGAACGGGCGATAGGCTGGGTCATGGCAATAACGGGCGCTCAGGCCGGAAGCGAAAGGTCGGGCAACGCGGACGCGGGCTGCAGGACGAGACCGAACTGGCGCGCCAGCTGATCGAGCAGCACCGCCTTGACGGCGTCCATCCCGGAGGGGCCGCCCAAGTCTAGCACCGAGGTCACCTGCAGGCCCTGGTAGCCGCAGGGATTGATGCGGTGGAACGGCTCCAGGTCCATCGCCACGTTGAACGACAGGCCGTGGAAGGTGCAGCCGCGCCGCACCCGGATGCCGAGCGCGGCGATCTTGGCCCCGCCCACGTACACGCCCGGCGCGCCGTCGCGGCGCTCGGCGACGATGTTCCACTCTTCCAGCGTGTCGATCAGCGCCTGCTCGATCTTGCACACGTAATCGCGTACGCCGATCTTGAGCCGGCGCAGATCCAGCAGCGGATAGACCACCAGCTGGCCCGGGCCGTGGTAGGTCACCTGGCCACCACGATCGACCTGCAGCACCGGAATCTCGCCCGGCGCCAGCACGTGCTCGGGCTTGCCCGCCTGGCCCAGCGTAAACACCGGCGCATGTTCGACCGCCCAGACCTCGTCGGCCGTGGCGTCATCACGCGCATCGGTGAACCGCTGCATCGCGCGCCACACCGGCGCGTACTCCTGTCGACCGAGATCGCGCCACTGCGCCGGCAGGGCGGGGACCGGGCCCGCCAGCGTCTGCACCGCTACAGCGTCCACTTCACTTCCGGATGGTCGCGCAGCGCCTGGTGCGCAGCGTCGAACTGCGCGCGGCTTTCGGCGCGGAAGCCGATCTTGACCGAGACATACTTGCCGCTGGACGAATGCTTCCAGCTGATGCTTTCCTCCAGCAGCTCCACGCCGGTGGCGGCGAGCAGGCGCGGAAGTTCGCTTTCCAGCCCGCGCTCGGCCGCGCCCATGGCGCTGAGCTCGAAGGTGCCGGGAAACTGGAAGCCGTGATCGGGGTTGTCGGTGCTGATTTCCATCCGCCCATTATCGGGACGATGGCGGACAAACCCAAGCCCGCAGTACGTGGGAAAGAACGACGGGGCCATCGGGGCCCCGTCGTTTCACGCCAGACGCGTCACGCCCGGCATGGATGGCGCTATTGCTTATTTGGACAGTTCCAGCATGGCCGACGAGACCCAGCCACGATTACCCATTTCGTCTTCGACTTCCCACATGACGCCTTCCTTGGTGCCGGTCGGGTACAGCATCATGCCCGGCTCCAACGTGCGCACGGCCGCGCCAGTGCCCTTGGCATTGCCCAACAGACGCCCCGCACGGGTCACGGTCACAGCCTGCTGCACATTGGATGCAGCCGCGTTGCCGGACAGACCGCCGAGCTGGGTGACGACGTCGGTGTAAGCCTGCAGATAGGCCAGGGTGATCACCTGGCCGATCTCGGTGTTGGCATAACCGCCGGCACCGGCCGCGCCGTAGTCGCCGCCGGTGAAGACGTTGCCACGCGCGCCCCAGCCCAGGTCGGTCTTCTTCGCGTTGCCTTCGGCCATGGCGACCTGTTCGGAGGAGCGCACATCGGTGATGGTCAGCACCACGTCAGCGGTCTTCTTGTTGAGGTTCAGGCCACCGACCAGGTTGCCGGCATTGCCACCCACCAGGCCGCCCAGCATGCCGGCAATGGCACTGCCGCCGGCATTGTGGTTCTGCGAAATGAGGTCCGGCGTCATCACATAATCGGCTGCGCGGATCTGGCCCTTGCCCACGTTGGAACGTGCGCGCAGATCGCCGTTTGCCGCCATATCGCGCTCGCGCTGCGATGCCGCCATGCCCGCGCCACGGTCCACCAGGGTGAAGCAGCGCGAACGGTTGACGAAGACCTTGATCAACTTGGATGGCGCCGGCAATTGCTGACCGGACCACCAGTTGACTGCGTCCTCCGGCTCGATCACCGACAGGCTGCCCAGCGGCTTGGCACACACCGGGATCTGCGCGACGGCATCCTTGCGCTGATCCTGTGCGGAGCCCTTGAAGGCATCCTTCAGTCCGGCCAGGGCCGGCGCGCTGACGCTGGCCAGTGCAATGCCCACCACGCCGGACAACAGCGCTGCGCTCACAGAAATCGTCTTGCTCATATTCTTCCCCTGACACCTGCGCTGCCGTCGGCAAACGCGATCCGTTGTGATGAAACGGCCTGAGAAGGCCGCCGTTCCTTGGGGCTGGTTTCCCCGGGGGCGGATCATATGCTATTCGCGCGAGCTTTTCATGGCCGTCATACCGCAAATGGAACGGACTGGTGTTCCAGACTCCGCCGCTGCATCCAGGCGGCTCGGGCATGATCCCTCCTGCACATTCACGCGGCGCAGCCGTGGCCGCAGGCACCTTTGCCCCACATCGTCCTTCCTACCTTCCCAGGCCCTCCATGCTTCGACCGCGCGCGTTGACCGCTGCCCTGCTGCTTTCTCTTTCCGGGCTGTCGATGCCGGCCCTGGCCGCCGACCAGTGCGACTCCAGCAGGATGAGCCGGACCCCGCCGGCGGTGAACTTCCGGGTCGACAATGACCTGTTCGGTGGGGAGGACCAGGATCAGGGCTACTCCAATGGTGCGGTACTGACGCTGGTCTCGCCCAACCTGGTCGACTACACCGACGACCCCTGCCTGCCGCGCACCGCGCGCTGGGTCAACGGCTACCTGGAGCGCCTGCATCCGGGCGAGTTCGAGCAGCAGAACATGGTGTTCTCGATCGGGCAGGCGATTTTCACTCCCACCGATCCCACCCGCCGCGATGTGATCCCCGACGATCGCCCGTATGCGGGCATCCTGCTGGCGAGCTTCGGCTACAACGCGCGCAACGATGCGCAGCTGCGCACCACCCAGCTGCAGATCGGCGTGGTCGGCCCATGGGCATTTGCGCAGGAAGCGCAGGACGCCATTCACGACATCCTGGGCGACGAGAAGTTTCAGGGCTGGGACAACCAGCTGCACAACGAGCCGCTGATCAACCTGGTCCACGAGCGCATGCGCCGTTGGCCGGGCGATGCGGCGGTCAATGCGGACGGCTTCGGCTGGGACCTCATTTCGCATTGGGGCGGCTCGGTCGGCAACATGGCCACGCATCTGAATGCCGGTGGCGAGGCGCGCTTTGGCTGGAAACTGCCGGACGACTTCGGCAGCACCCCGACCCGCCCGGCCGGCGAGAACACCGCCCCCAGCCGGCTCGGGCGCGCCAGCGGCTGGTCGGGCCATCTGTTCGTGACCACCGATGCGCGCTGGGTGTTGCGCGACATCACCCTAGACGGCAACACCTTCCGCAACAGCCACAGCGTGGACAAGCGCGCGTTCGTGGGCGATGTCGGCTACGGCCTGGCGGTGATGTACGGCCGCTGGAAGTTCGCCATCGCCCGCTACCACCGCACCCGCGAATTCGACACCCAGCGCGAAACGCCGGTGTATGGCAGTTTCACGATCAGTCGGATGCTTTGAGGGCTGGGATTGGGGATTGGGAAAAGGGAATAGGTAGAACAAGAGCGACACCCCGCCTCTCCGATTCCCGATTCCCGATTCCCGATTCCCGATTCCCGATTCCCGATTCCCGATTCCCGATTCCCGATTCCCGATTCCCGATTCCCGATTCCCGATTCCCGATTCCCGATTCCCGATTCAAAAGAAAAAGCCGGCTTTCGCCGGCTTTTTCTTTTTCTTTGGATCACTCCGATTCCCACCACATCCAGAACGCATCCCAGAGGCGCTTGAAGAATCCGCCTTCTTCCACGGCATTGATGGCGACCAGCGGGGCCTGGGCGATGATCTTGCCGTCCAGGCTGACCTTGACGGTGCCGATCTGCTGGCCCTGCTTGATCGGGGCCTGCAGGTTCTTGGCCACTTCCATGCTGGGCTTGAGGTCGTTGTAGCGGCCGCGTTGCAGGCTGACCAGCAGCGGCTGGGCCACGCCGAGCTGCACTTCGTCCTGCTCGCCCTTCCAGACCTTCTGCTTGGTCACGACCTTGCCAGGCGCGTACAGGCTGTGGGTTTCGAAGAAGCGGAAGCCCCAGTTGAGCAGGGCCAGGCTGTCGTCGGCACGCTGGCGCTCGGACGAATCGCCCATCACCACCGCCACCAGGCGCTGGTCGCCGCGCTTGGCCGAACTCAGCAGGCAGTAGCCGGCCTCGGAGGTGTGGCCGGTCTTGATGCCGTCCACCGCCGGGTCGCGCCACAACAGCAGGTTGCGGTTGTTCTGCTTGATGCTGCCGACCTGGAATTCCTTGATCTTGTTGTAGGCGTAGGTCTCCGGGTAGTCGCGCACCATCGCGCGGCCCAGCATGGCCAGGTCGTAGGCGGTGGAATGGTGGCCTTCGGCGCTGAGGCCGTGCGCGTTGACGAAGTAGGAGTCCTTCATGCCGATCTTGGCGGCGTAGCTGTTCATCAGCGAGGCGAAGGCCTCTTCGCTGCCGGCCACATGCTCGGCCAATGCGATCGCGGCATCGTTGCCGGACTGGATCGCCATGCCCTTTTCCATGTCTTCCAGACGCGCGGTCTGGTTGACCGGGAAACCGCTATAGCTGCCGTCGGTGCCGGCGCCGCCCTCGCGCCAGGCGCGCTCGCTCATCATGACCTGGTCGTCGCGCTTGACCTTGCCGTTCTTGATTTCGGCAGCGACCACGTAGGACGTCATCACCTTGGTGATGCTGGCCGGCGCCAGCTGCTGGTGGATATTTTCACCGGCCAGCACCTGCCCGGTGGCGTAATCCATCAGGATCCACGACTTGGACACGGCCGGAGCGGGTGCGGGCGGAACCGGGACGGCGGCCGGCGCAGCGGCAACGGCAGGCGTCGGCTGCGGCGCAGGCGTCTGGGCGCAGACCAGGCCAAAGGCGAACGTGGCCACCGCAGCGGCGGCGAAGCGGAATTTCATTGAAGAACGACTCCTGACGGGCCCGAAGGCTGGGTAATGCGAAATTGTAAGGCGCCGCGGCGATCAGGGCGACGCGCCAGCGGCCGCGCGCGCCTGCGCAGTTCAGCGATGGCGGCAGGTGGCGTGCCGAACGTGGCTGACGCACTGGGCGATCGAGAAAGCTGCATGGGGGCGCGTCGTGATCGCGGCTGCCCGACGATACCTTTCGAGAGCGGGCGGCGGCCTACCCGCCGACGCCCTGGCTGCAGGATCGATCGTAGCTAGTTGGCAACGATCTGCGGACGCCCGAAGCCCAGGCCGGCGATGCGCTGCGCGATTTCCGAGGCATTGGCGTGGTCGCGCGCGTTGACGCGCAGCCGCCACAAGGTACGGCCGCCGCTGACGATGTCGCTGACGCTGGCGCCGGCGATGCCGGCCGAGGCCAGCTGCGACAGCGCGCGGTTGGCGTTTTCGCGGCTGGCGAAACTGGCCACCTGCAGCAGAATGTCGCCCAATGCCGCCTCGGCCACGCTCGGCGCCTTGACCGGTACCGGTTCGCTCCTGAGCGGACGTGCTGGCGCGCTGTCGGCAGGCTTGATCGCCGCCACCGCGACCGGGGCGGCTGGCGCGACCGCTACCGGGACAGCCGAGGCAGGCCGCGGCGCGGCGGCAGCCGGCTTGCCGGTGGCCACGCGCACGCCCTGCGACTTCATCCAGGCATCGAAATTGTCGGCATTGCCGGGCTGGCGCGAGTCGGCCACGCGGTAGCGCCAACGCTCGCCCGCGGGAACCGCAGCAGTCCCGGCACTGCTTGCCACTGCGGCGGCGACCGGAGCGACGGCGCTGGCGGCCCCTGCGCGCGGAGCGGCGGACGGCACTGTGCGGGTAGGCAGACGCTGCACCAGGCCATCGATCTGGCTGGCGCTGGCGGCCGGCCGTGCGGCGGCCACCGCGGTGCTGACCGGTGCGCTGCCGCTGCGGCGCTTGGCCAGCAGATTGCCGTTGTCGGCTTCGGTCAGGCCACGCACCTCGACGTTGCCGGTGCCCTTGCCGGTGATGCCCAGCTTGACCGCGGCGGCGTAGCTCAGATCGATCACGCGCCCGTCGTGGAACGGGCCGCGGTCGTTGACGCGCACCACCACCGAATCGCCGGTGTCGGTATTGGTCACCAACGCAAAGCTGGGCAGCGGCAAGGTCTTGTGCGCGGCGGTGAAGGCGTACATGTCGTAGACCTCCTTGTTGGAGGTCAGCCGGCCGTGGAACTTGCTGCCGTAATACGAGGCGGTCCCGCGTTCGACATAGTCGCCGGGGCTGTCCATCACCACGTAGCGCTTGCCCAGCACCTCATACGGCGAGCGGTTGCCCACCGCCGAGCGCGGCTCGTTGGTGACCAGCGGTTCGGGGATGCAGGCCACGTTGGGCACATGGTCCGGCGTGGTGTCCTTGACGCCGGGCTTGTACAGGCCGCCGGCGGTGTAGTCGCCGCGCGTGGACGGGTCTTCCTTGGCGGCCGCGTACGGCGAGGTCGAGGGGCAACCGGTGGCGACATACGCCGGCCCCTTGCCGTCGACCTTGACGCCCTTGATGGCGCCGCTTCCGCCAGTGCCGGCGCTCTTCTTCGGTGCACTGCTACAGGCCGCCAGGCCAAGCATCAGCGCCATCGGGATCAGCCACTTGGGGCCTGTCGTGCTGTTCATGCCGGGGGTAACTCCTTGCCGGCGATGGCCTCGGACAGCTGGAACACGGCCATCGCGTACATCTTGGAAATGTTGTAACGGGTGATCGCGTAGAAATTCTGGAAGCCCAGCCAGTACTGCTTGCCGTTGGCATCGTCCAGGGTGATCGGCGTGGCGGTAGTGCCGGCCACCACCGGCGCATTGGGGTGGTAGCCGCGCGCGGACAGATCGGCCAGCGTGTGCACCGGCGACCAGTCGGTGGGATTGAATTCCTCGTGGCCTGCGGCCAGCGTGGCCGGCACCGCGACCTGACCACCGCGCACCCAGCCGCCCTTCTTGACGAAGTAGTTGGCCACCGAGGCGAACACGTCGTTGTGGTCGGTGAACAGGTTGCGCTTGCCGTCGGCATCGCCATCGACGGCGAACTGGCGGTAGCTGGACGGCATGAACTGGCCCATGCCCATCGCGCCTGCATAGCTGCCGATCAGCGTGGTGACATCGAGCTGCTCTTCCTTGCCGAGCGCGAACAGCTGGCCGAGTTCATCGCGGAAGAACAGCTCCCGACGCACTTCGCGTTCGAGCTTGGCCGGGTCGCCGCTACGCGGGTAGCGGAAGGCCAGCGTGTACAGCGCGTCCAGCACGCGGTACTTGCCGGCATTGCTGCCGTAACTGGTTTCTACCCCGATGATGGCCACGATCACCTGCGCCGGCACGCCGGTGGCGGCTTCGACCTTGCTCAGCTCTGTACGATGCTCGGCCAGGAACTTGCGGCCGCCATCGATGCGCGCCTGGGTGATGAACATCGGGCGGTATTCGTTCCACGGCTTGACCCGCTCGGCCGGGCGCGACATCGCGGTGACGATGGCGTCCTTGAACTGCGCCTGCGCCAGCACCGCTTCGATCTGTGCGGCGTCGATGCCGTACTTGGCAGCGGTGTCGCGCACGAAGTTGGCACGGGCGATCTCGAACGGCACCGGGGTCAGGTCCACCGGCGGCAGCGCGGGCGCTTCGGCAGCCGCACTGACGGGCGCGACCGGGGTGCTCGGTGGCTTGGCCGGGGGCGCGCTGGCGGCCGGCGGCGGGGTCGGAGGGCTGGGCTGGGTCGCGCAGGCGACAAGGCCGAGGGTGAGCAGGCAGGTCAGAGTGCGTCGAATCATCGGCCGAGGGTAACAGAGAACAGATGAACTTCTGGCAATAAGGCCATGAAAGGAAAGAGCTTTGAGTGGCGGGGAATGGGGAATGGGGTGCTGCGCGTGTGCGGCCCCGGATTTGCTGTCACGGCAGGCTGGGGCTGGCGAGGCGTCGGGTTCGGCGCCGTGCCGTGGGGCCTGCTTTGGTTTCTTCACCTGGCGGCCTGATCGGCGGGCGTTGGTCCCTTTGCTGTCACTGCGGCCGCCAGGCGCGGCCGGGTGGCCGCGCCTGGTTGATTACAGGGCCGGGAAGCGCGGTGCGGTCGAGCAGGTGGGCACGCTGCCGCCGAGTTGCACGGTGGGCGTGGTGACATTGCTGCCGGTCGGGGTGAGCGCGCTGTTGCTGAGCCCGATCCGCGCGTCGCTGGCGGTGACCGCGGTATTGCCGGTGGCCACGTTGGCCAGTGTCAGGTCCAGCGGCGTCTGCGCATCGAAACCTCTCAGGATCCAGCCCTTGCCCTTGAGGCCGGCATCGCCGGTGGTGCGCAGGCCGTTGACGACGATGTCGTTGAAGCTGGGCTTGGTGCCGCTGCCGCCGGTCGCATAGAACGGGTTGATCACCAGCGGGCTGGTCACCCCGTACAGGCAGGTATTGCGATAGGTCACCAGGCTGACCGGGCCGCCCTTGGCCAGGCTAGTCTTGATGCGCAGCCCGGTGTTGTCGGTGCTGCGGTTGCCGGCATCGTCGCTGGCCGTGATGGCGTTGTTGTCGACCAGCACGTTGTTGACCCCGGACATCACCTCGCTGCCGATCGAGATGCCGTGGGTGCCGTAGCAGCGGTTGTCGCGCACGGTGATGTTGCCGGACCTCGACGCAATGGTCTTGATCGCCACGCAGTCGTCGCCGCCCATCACATCGTTGTCGACCAGGCTGGCGTTGAGCACGCTGTCCAGATCCAGGCCGTCGGTGTTGGGGCTGGTGGCCGGCGATTTCACCCGCACGCCCCAGATGGTCAGGCCATCGACGATGTGCGCGAAGAAATGAAAGTACGCCGCGTTGATCAGATTGACGTGGTAGAGGGTGAACGTGGTGGAGTTCTGCACCTTGATCAGGTCCGGGCTGTTCTGCACCTGGCCGGCAGCCTTGGCGTTTTCGCCGAATTGCCACCAGGTGGTGGTCCTGCCGAGCATGGGCAGGTCGCCACGCCCATCGATCGTGCCCTGCCGCCCGCCGGTGCGTACGCCCATCACGCCGGACCTGGCGCCCTTGATGCCGATCAGCGGCAGGCAGCCACCGCTCTTGGCGCCCGCAACGCCGCAACCGCTGCCGTAATCGGCCGGATTGCGCGAGCCGTACAGGGTCACGCCCTGATCGACGACCAGGGTGACGCCGGTGGGAATCGTCAGCGGGCCGCTGAGAAACGCGTCGCCGGTGCCGGCCTTGAGCAGCACGCTGCCGTTCTTGCCGGTGCAGGCCGTCAACGCGGCCTGGATGGTCTTGGTATCGGGCGCCGCGCTTTCCAGCGCGGCATCGAACAGGCGCCCGCTCGGCGTGTGGCTGGCGCTCACCGCCTGGCAGGTGGCAGGAATCGCCGGCTCGGACACGGCGCGCGCATCGCCGCTGGCAAGGGTGATGGCGCCGGCGTGTGCAGCGAACGTCAGACAGACACCGCCGATGGCGGCGCTTAGCAATTTCATGGAAGAGGTCACCGGAAAGAGGAATGGTGCGCGCCTGCAGCTGCAACGCGACGCAGCCGCGGGCAGACAGCGGCGCATCGGACTCTACGGCGCAACGCCCCCACCCACAGAAGGCGAGCGAACCCGGTGCCGCACGCGCGAAGCGGCCCTGCGTCGGCGTGTCGTCATTGCAACGCAGCACGCACAACCGCACGCGTCCTGGGCAGTGTCAGCGGCGTGTCATGCGCCTGTCGCACGCGGCGTGGTGCACCTGGTCAGCCATGATTCGTTCTGGCGAGGTGGGTACGCCTGCCACCGTGGGCTGCAGCACGCGCCGGCTCAGTACCCATGCACCGGACGGTGCGTCTTGACCGCCATCACCAGGCCCAGCCCGGCCAGCAGCGACACCGCCGAGGTGCCGCCGTAACTCATCAGCGGCATCGGCACGCCCACCACCGGCAGCAGGCCGGAGATCATGCCGCCGTTGACCAGCACGTAGACGAAGAAGGCCAGCCCGGTGGCACCGGCGACCAGGCGCGAATAGGTGTCGCGTGCCTGCGAGGCGATCCACAGGCAGCGCGCGATCACAATCAGGTACAGGCTGAGCACGGTCGCCACGCCGATCCAGCCGAATTCTTCACTGAGGACCGAGAACGCAAAGTCGGTGGTCTGTTCGGGGATGAAGTTCAGATGCGACTGCGACCCCAGCCCCCAGCCCTTGCCGTCGAAGCCGCCGGAGCCGATCGCAATCTTGGACTGGATGATGTTCCAGCCGGCGCCCAGCGCATCGTTTTCCGGGTTGAGGAACATCATGATGCGGTCCTTCTGGTACGGCCGCAGCAGCCAGAACCAGGCCACCGGCGCGGCCGCCGAGACGCCACCCACGCCCACCGCCACCCACCACCACGGCAGGCCGGCCAGCAGCAGCACGAACACCCCGCTGGCGGCGATCAGCACGCCGGTGCCGAAGTCCGGCTGCAGCATGATCAGGGCGGTCGGCACGCCGATGATCACGCCGGTCACCAGCACGGTGGAGATGCGCGGCGGCAACGGCATGCGGTGCAGATACCAGGCCGCCATCATCGGCAGGCTGATCTTGAGCAACTCGGCCGGCTGCAGGTAGAACAGTTTCAGATCCAGCCACTGGCGGCCGTATTTGCCGGTGCCCAGCGCAAATACCGCCAGCAACGGCAGCATCGACAGGCCGTACACCCATGGCGTCCAGGCGCGCAGGCGCAGCACCGACATGCGCGAAATGCCCCACATCGCGGCCAGGCCGATGACAAAGCGCACGGCTTGCGCCATCACCAGGTGATCGCCGTTGGCGGCGCCGCCGGCGCTCTTGAGCACCGACAGCCCGATCACCATCAGCGCCCCCAGCGCCAGGCACAGCACCCAGTCCAGGCTGCGCGTGAAGCGCGCCACCATGTCCACCAGCCAGCGCAGGATGTCACTCAATGGTCGGTCTCCTGGACCGCATCGGGCACATCCGGCACCACCGGCTGCGCCGGCGTATTGGGGTCCAGGGCCACCGCGGTCTGGCCGATCACCACCGGCAACTCGGCCAGCGTGGCTGCGGCCGCATCGCCGGCCTGGCGCGCATCGGTGGCGCCGGCTTCGAACTGGTTGACGCCCACCGCGGTCATGCCCAGCTCGCTGTCCAGCGGCTCCAGGCCGGCGGGCAGCTTGCCGAGCAGCCAGGCGTCGAAGATCTTGCGTGCGATCGGCGCGGCCGAACTGGTCCCGAACCCGCCGCCCTCCACCGCCACCGCCACCGCGATGACCGGGTTGTCGGCCGGGGCGAAGCCGACGAACAGGCCACGGTGACGCAGATGCAGCGGCAGGCTGCGCGGATCCACCGCGGCCACGCCCTTGCGGCTGACCACCTGCGCGGTGCCGGTCTTGCCGGCCATCTGGTACGGCGCGCCGGGGGTGATCGCATAGCCGGTGCCGCCCGGACGCATGGTGTCCATCATGCCCTCGCGCACCACCTGCAGGTGCGCCGCGCTCGGGCTGATCGGCTTGCCCGGCGGCTGGATCATCGGCTGCCAGGGGTGGTCGAAGCCGGTGCGCTCCTCCAGCACCAGGTGCGGGCGCAGCAGCAGCCCGCTGGCGATCGCCGACACCCCGCGCGCCAGCTGCAGCGGCGTGACCTTCCAGTCACCCTGGCCGATGGCGATGTTGACGGTATCACCGGGGTACCAGCGTTCCTTGCGGGTCTTGTACTTGTAGGCCGGCGACGGCAGGATGCCGCCGATCTCGCCGAGCAGGTCCACCCCGGTCGGTTGACCGAAACCGTACTCGCCCATGTAGTGGTCGAACCGGTCGATGCCCATGTCCACCGCCAGGCGGTAGTAGTAGGTATTGACCGACTGGGCGATCGACTTGCGTAGATCGGTCCAGCCATGGCCGCCGCGGTGCGAGTCGCCCCAGCCGCGGCTGACCCCGGGCAGGTAGAACATGCCGGTGGACAGCACCCGGTCTTCCGGCCGGCGCAGGCCGCTGTCCAGCCCGGCCAGCGCGATCAGCGGCTTGAGCGTGGAGCCCGGCGCCACCCCGCCCAGCACCAGCCGGTTGAACTGCGGCCGCGACGGGTTGTCGTTGAGCATCTTGAAGTCGGTATGCGAGATGCCGTTGACGAACAGGTTGGGGTCGTAGCTGGGCAGGCTGACCATACCCAGGATCTCGCCGGTGCGCGGGTCCATCGCGATCGCCGCGCCTTCGTGCTCGCCAAACGCGGCCACCATCGCGCGCTGCAGGTCGGCATCCACCGACAGCCGCAGGTCCGCACCCGACTGCGGCGCGACCCGGCCGACGGTGCGGATGGCCCGCCCCTGCACATTGGTTTCGACCTGCTCGTAACCGACCTGGCCGCGCAGATCCTGCTCGTAGTAGCGCTCCAGCCCGGACTTGCCCATGTGGGTGAGCGCGGCATTGCCCTCGCCCAGCACCGCCAGGTCCTTCTCGTCGATGCGGCCGACGTAGCCGATGATGTGCGCGAACAGCGGGCCGTACGGGTAGCGCCGGGTCAGGTACGGCTCCAGCTCCACGCCGGGAAAGCGCCAGCGCTCCACCGCAAAGCGCGCCATTTCCTCATCGCTCATGCGCAACTTGAGGGTCACCGGCAGGAAGCTGCGCCGCGCGCGCCGCTCGCGATTGAAACGTTCCAGGTCCTCCGGCGCGATCGGGATCACCTTGCCCAGCGCGGCCAGCATGGCGTTCATGTCGGTGACCTTGTCCGGGGTCACGTCCAGGCGGAAGGCCGGCACGTTCTCGGCCAGCAGCCGGCCGGTGCGGTCGTAGATCATGCCGCGCCCGGGCACCACCGGCTTGGGCTTGATGCGGTTGGCTTCCGAGCGGGTGGCGTAGACCTCGTGGTCGAGCACCTGCAGCTTGAAGTACCAGCCGCCCAGGCCGACCAGGCAGATCACCACCATCACAAAGCCCAGCACCGCACGCCGGCGGAACTGCTCGGCCTCCGCGTGCGGGTTCTTGGGGTGACGACGCCCGTGCATGGCTTACTTCTTGCTCCGCTTGCCCAGCCGTACCGCATCCAGCAACACGAACAGCGGCGGCCACAGCGCCATGCCCAGCAGCGGCGCCCACCAGTAGCTCCACGGCAGGGTCGGCTCGCCCACCGCCAGATGCACCGCCGAGGAGACGATGCGGTCGTTGAGCAGCAGCCCGCCGATCGCCAGCGCCTGCTGCGAGACCGGGAAGAAGCGCATCCGCGCGCGGAAGCGCTGCAGGATGAAGGTCATGATCACCAGCCGCAGCGCCTGTTCGCCGAGCAGCCCGCCATACAGCAGGTCGGCCAGCACGCCGGCCACGAAGGCGATGCCCAGCCCGACCCGGTCCGGCTCCTCGATCACCCAGTAAGCCAGCACCAGCGCCAGCCAGTACGGACGCAGCGGCTGCACCACCACCGGCAGCGGCAGCAGGCCCAGCACCAGCGCGATGAGGATGCTCGCCGGCAGGATCCAGGTGTTGCGCATGCGGGTCATTGCTCCGTCTCCTGCGGAGACGGACGGGATTGGGGAATCGGGAATGGGGAATCGGCAGGAGCGGTGTTCTGCGGCGGCGCGGTGGCTGCGCCCTGGTTGTTTCGGGGACGGGAATTGGGAATCGGGAATCGGGAATCGGTAGGAGCGGCCCCTTGCGACGATGCAGATGCTGCGCCTTGCCTGGTCAATCGCAAGGACGGCATCGATGCAGCACCGTTGCCGTTGCCGATTCCCGCTCCCTCAATCCTCATTCCCGACGGCTTGGCAGGCGCACTTCCTTGCGGCGGAACGGGAGTGGCCTGTCCGGTCGGCGTCGAGGCCGGCACCGATGCAGCACCGGCGCCGTTGCCACTCCCCATTCCCGATTCCCCACTCCCGATTCCCGGCGCCACGCGTAGCGGCTTGCCGGCGCGCAGCAACAGCACATCGCGGCCGCGATCGAGCTTGGCGGCCGGGGTCAGTTCGCCGACCAGGAAGGCGTGGGTGTCGTCCGGATGCAGTTCGGACACCTTGCCGACCGGGAAGCCGGCCGGAAAGCGGCCACCGAGGCCGGAGGTGACGATCTCGTCGCCCACCTGCACGCCGGCACTGAGCGGGATGTCGCGCAGTTCCAGCCGGTCGCCGCGGCCATAGACGATCAGGCGCACGCCGTTGCGCGCCACACTGACCGGCACCGCGTGGTCGGGGTCGGTCAGCAGCAGCACGGTCGAATGCAGCGGGGTCACCTCGATCACCTGGCCCATCAGCCCGCCGGCATCGATCACCGCCTGGCCCATCAGCACGCCATCGCGGCTGCCGGCATCCAGCAGCAGGCGCTGCCGGGTCGGGTCCAGGTCGATATCCAGGATCGGCGCCAGCTGCACGTCAAGCCCGCGGCGCTCGGCCACGTTGAGCAGTTCGCGCAGCTGCGCATTGTCCAGCGCGGCGGTCTGCAGCCGGGTCAGGCGCGCATTGGCCACCAGCAGCTGGTTGCGCAGGTCGCGGGTTTCTTCCACCAGCTGCGCGTGGGTGGCGGCGTTGTCGCGCACCTGCGAGCCGATCCGCCCCGGCAACCCGGCCACGGCCCAGATCGGCTGGATCAGCAGGTTGGCCTGCAGGCGCACCTGGCTCAGCCAGCCCCCCCGGCTATCGAGCGCGATCAGCACGATCGCCAGCACCAGATAGACCAGCAGCCGCAGCGTGGAGGTGACTTCGCCCGGACGGGAGGCGACGGGAGGACCGGCGTAGGAGGGCACTGTCAGGGCCGGGAATGGGGAATCAGGAATGGAGAATCGGGAAGCAGTGTGCTGCCCCCGAGACGGTTGAGGCGAAAACTCACATGGGCGGGACCGCGTCGCAACCGCTCAGGAGCGCGGGCAGGGAATGCTTTCACGATTCCCTACTCCCGATTCCCGATTCCCGGATCCATCACTCCGGCGCGAAGAACTCGTTGCCATGCATGTCCACCAGCTCCAGCGCGCGACCGCCGCCGCGGGCCACGCAGGTGAGCGGGTCGTCGGCGACCTGCACGTGCAGGCCAGTTTCCTCGGAGATCAGGCGGTCCAGGTCACGCAGCAGCGCGCCGCCGCCGGTTAGCACGATGCCGCGCTCGGCCACGTCGGCACACAGTTCCGGCGGGGTCTGTTCCAGCGCCAGCTTGACCGCCGAGATGATGCCCGACAACGGCTCGTGCAACGCCTCGAGCACCTCGTTGGAGTTGATCTTGATCATCTTCGGCACGCCTTCGGCAAGATTGCGGCCGGAGATTTCCATCTCCTGCACCTCGTCCTGCGGGTAGGCGCAGCCGATCTGCAGCTTGATGCGCTCGGCGGTGGCTTCACCGATCAGCATGCCGTGGTTGCGGCGCACGTAGTTGGTGATCGACTCGTCGAAGCGGTCGCCGCCCACGCGTACCGACTGCGAGTAGACGATGCCGTTGAGCGAGATCACCGCCACCTCGGTGGTGCCGCCGCCGATGTCGATGACCATCGAACCGCGCGCCTCGGTCACAGGCATGCCGGCACCGATCGCCGCAGCCATGGGTTCTTCGATCAGGTAGACGTCGCGTGCGCCGGCTTCTTCCGCCGATTCCTTGATGGCGCGGCGCTCGACCTGGGTGGAACCGGCCGGCACGCACACCAGCACGCGCGGGCTCGGGCGCAGGAAGCGCGACTTGTGCACCTTCTTGATGAAGTGCTTCAGCATTGCCTCGGTGTAGGTGAAGTCGGCGATGACGCCGTCCTTCATCGGGCGGATCGTGGTGATGTGGCCCGGGGTGCGGCCGAGCATCTGCTTGGCCTCGGCGCCGACGGCAGCCACCGAGCGCGTGCCGCCGATGGCGCGGTCCTGACGCACCGCCACCACCGAAGGTTCATTCAGCACAATGCCCTGTCCGCGCACGTAGATCAGCGTATTGGCCGTGCCCAGGTCGATGGACAGGTCGTTGGAGAACATGCCGCGGAGTTTCTTGAACATCGAGGGAGCCGTTCCTGAAAGAGTCGCTTGCCCTGTCGCCGATGCAGAACCAACTGGTCGATAAGCGGGCAGAAAACGAAGTCCACTAGCCTAGCAATCCCCCCCGGTGCGGGCAAGGAAAAATCGGCCGTTTCGGCGTGGTTTTCATGTGCCGGTCACGCCGGGCATGGCATGCGGTTGTGGCCCTGATCGATCGCAGCCGTTACCCTTTGCGCCGCGGCGCTCGCGCCGTCCCGCCGCCATGCCGGCAACTGGCGGGTATTTCCCAACGCAAAGGCCCGACTCGATGTCCGCACTGATCTGTGGTTCCCTCGCCTACGACACCATCATGGTGTTTCCGGACCAGTTCAAGAACCACATCCTGCCGGACAAGGTGCACATCCTGAATGTGTCGTTCCTGGTCCCGCGCATGCGCCGCGAGTTCGGCGGTTGCGCCGGCAACATCGCCTACAACCTGCATCTGCTCGGCGGCGCGCCGATCCCGATGGGCACCGTCGGCCAGGATTTCGGCCCGTATCGCGAACACTTCGAGGCGCTGGGCATCGACCTGTCGCGGGTGAAGATCATCGACGAGCTGTTCACCCCGCAGGCCTTCATCACCACCGACCACGACAACAACCAGATCACCGCCTTCCATCCGGGCGCGATGATGCGCAGCTACGAAAACCATGTGAAGGACGTGCCGGGCGTGACCCTGGGCCTGGTCGGCCCGGACGGGCGCGAGGGCATGATCCAGAATGCAGAAGAGTTCGCTGCCGCCGGCATTCCCTTCATCTTCGATCCCGGCCAGGCGATGCCGTTGTTCAACGGCCCGGAACTGCGCCAATTCATCGAACAGGCCGACTACGTGGTGGTCAACGACTACGAGTCCAACCTGCTGCAGGAACGCACCGGCTGGAACGAAAAGGACATCGTCTCGCGCGTGCAGGCCTACATCACCACGCAGGGCCCGAAGGGCGCGCTGGTGCATACGCCGGAAAAGACCTACGACATCCCGCCGGCGCACGAGCGCCGCGTGGTCGATCCGACCGGCTGCGGCGACGCCTTCCGCGCCGGGCTGATCTACGGCATCCAGGGCGGCTACGACTGGCTGACGATCGGGCGGATGGGCAACCTGATGGGTGCGCTGAAGGTCGAGCACCCCGGCACGCAGAATCAGCGGTTCGATTTCGGCGAGTTCAACGACCAGTTCAAGCAGCAGTTCGGCTACGCGCTCTGACGCGACATCGGCGCCCTCTGAGACGGCATCGGCGCCGCAGGTGGGCGTCGACGTTGGAGTGTTGAGGCCGCAGCAAAGGTCGGTCGCCTGAGATCGCGGGCCGTGGCGACGGCGGGACATCTGGGTGGCCCGGTTGATGCCTGGCGCAGTTCAACGACCAGTTCAAGCAGCAGTTCGGCTACGCGCTCTGACGCTGGCCTGATCTGCAGCGTCGAGCTCACACAAACCCTTCTCCCTCGGGAGAAGGTGCCCCGCAGGGGCGGATGAGGGTACGGGCGAGGCCTCGTGCAGGTTGAACGACACAAGGCTTCGCACCGTACCCTCACCCCAACCCTCTCCCGTAGGATGAGGGGCTCGGCAGTTCAACTATCAGCGCACACAGCAGTTCGGCTACGCGCCCTGACGCGGCACCGCCGCTGATCAGCGCTTTGCCCTTCTCCCCTCGGGAGAAGGTGCCCCGCAGGGGCGGATGAGGGTACGGGCGAAGCCTCGTGCAGGTTGAACAGCACCGGGCTTCGCACCGTCCCCTCACCCCAACCCCTCTCCCGCAGGAGAGGGGCTCGTCTGCACCGCAATTTGCTGCAATGCAGTTTGAGCATGGCAGCGATCTGTGCCTCTACTGACGCTTCGCGCCCACTGAGGAACGCTGGCCCATGTCAGAGCCAAGCGTTGTCGCCGCCACGTCCATCGCCCTGCCCGAGATCGAACCGGATGCACTCCGGCAGATCCGCCGGCTGCGCGACATTGCGCCGCTTGCCGCACCACTGTCGCGCTCGTGGCGGCGCTGCCTGGACGATTACGCCTTGTTGCCCGAGGCAGCCCCCGAGCCGCTGGTGCACGATGCGCTGCACGTGCGCGAGCGCCAGCAACGCCTGGGCGATGTGCTGCGCATTGCCAAGGTGGAGATGGAAAATCTCTACGAGCAGATCGCCGGCAGCGGCTATGCGGTGATCTTTGCCGACGCCGAGGCGACCGTGCTGCACAGCGTGCACGACCCGACCCTGCTGCGCGAATTCCGCCAGGCCGGTCTGTTCTGCGGCGCCAGCTGGGCCGAATGCCATCAAGGCACCAACGGCCTGGGCACCTGCGCGGCCGAGCGCACTGCGGTGAGCGTGCATCGCGGCGAACATTATCTGACCCGCCATCTGCCGCTGTCGTGCAGCGGCGCGCCGATCCTGGACCCGCACGGCGGCCTGCTGGCGGTGCTGGATGCGTCCACCCCCAATGCGCAGGACGGCAAGCAGACCCAGCGCCACACCGTGGCGCTGGTGAGCATGTCGGCGGCGCAGATCTCGCGCTCGCATTTCCTCAACCAGTTCGGCCATGCCTTCATCCTGCGCTTCCATAGCCGGCCCGAGTTCGCCGGCCTGCTGCACGAGGCGCTGATTGCGATCGATACCGACGGTCGCGTGCTGGCAGTCAACGAGGCGGTGCTGGAGCAACTGGGCAAGCTCGATCGCAGCCAGCTGGTGGGCCGCAACATCGCGCAGGTGATGCAGCTGGATTTCGACACCCTCGAGCACCGCGCCGGCAGCGATGCCGGCACCTTGTGGTCGATCCGCTGCGCCTGCCACGGGCGGCGTTTCTACGCGCTGGTGCGCCCGCCGCGTGCGCGCCCCGCGCTGCCGGCGGTGGGCGGGCCGGCGCAGCTGGCGCCCGATACCGAACTGCAACCCGGCGAGCACGTCGGCTCGGATTCGCGCATGCGCCACAACCTGGCCAATGCGCTGAAGCTGGCCGCACATCGCGTATCGATCCTGCTGCGTGGCGATACCGGCACCGGCAAGGAGGAATTCGCCAAGGCAGTGCATCGTGGCTCGCCGTGGGCCGGCGGCGCCTTCGTGGCGATCAACTGCGCGGCGATTCCCGAGGCGTTGATCGAGAGCGAATTGTTCGGGTATGCGCGCGGCGCATTCACCGATGCCGCGCGCGAAGGCCGCCACGGCAAGCTGCTGCAGGCCAGCGGCGGCACGCTGTTCCTGGACGAAATCGGCGACATGCCGCTGCCGTTGCAGAGCCGCCTGCTGCGTGTCCTGGAAGAACAATGCGTCACCCCGCTGGGCAGCGAACGCGCGGTGCCGCTGGAGCTGCACGTGATCAGTGCCAGCCACCGCGATCTGGCGCAGCGGGTGGCGGCCGGCGAGTTTCGCGAGGACCTGTATTACCGGCTCAATGGCGTGGTGCTGCATCTGCCGCCGCTGCGCGAGCGCAGCGACAAGGCCGAGCTGATCCGCACCCTGCTGCGCGAGGAGAACAGCGAGCACAGCGTGCGCATCAGCGAAGAAGCGATGCACAAACTGCTGAGCTACGCATGGCCAGGCAACCTGCGCCAGTTGCGCAATGTGCTGCGCACGGCGGCGGTGTTGTGCAGCGACGGGGTGATCCGCCTGCCCAACCTGCCGCAGGAAATCGTCGATGCCGGCAGCGCACCGTGCCTGGTCGATGGCCGCGCGGTGGCCGCCGACGACATGCCCGGCCGCGTCGCACTCGACCAGGCCGAACGCCTGGTGCTGCAGCAACAACTCGAACGCCACCGCTGGAACGTCAGCCGCACCGCCGATGCCTTGGGCATCAGCCGTAATACGCTGTATCGCAAGCTGCGCAAGCACGGCCTGGATACCGGTTGAATGTGGAATCGGGAATGGGGAATGGGGAATGGGGAATCGTAGAGCTAACGCCCTGCACTTACCTATTCCCGATTCCCCATTCCCCATTTCTCCGCGATCAGAGCGCCCAACGCACCCCGATCAGATACTGCCGCGGTACGCCCGGTGCGAGAAACCGCGCCGGGCCGGTTTCCACCGGCGCATCCTGCGGGCGCGCCAGCTCGCCATCGGGGAACACGTCTTCGGCCACTGCCGCGTAGGTGGCATAGCGGCGGTTGAAGACGTTGTCGACGCGGGCGAACAGCGACAGCCGCGCACTGACTTGCCAACGCGCCTGCAGATCCACCAGCGCATAGCCGGCGGTGCCGATGTCGATGCGCGCGGGTGCGGGCTCGCCGTCTTCGGCGTTGTCGACCTGGCCATCCTCGTTGCCGCTGGCCACGCGCCCGGACACCGCACGCACCCCGGCGCCCAGCGTCAGCGCATCGCGCTGCCATTCCACGCCGAGCTTGAGGTTGTGACGCGGCAACGCGGCGATGCGTAGGCCTGGCCGCAAGGCGATCACGCGCTCGCCGGACAGCAGCTCGCCATCGCTGCGATAGGTCGCATCCAGAAAGCTGTAGCCGGCCGACCAGTACCAGTTGCCGCTGCGCAGGCGCAGCGCCAGGTCCGCACCCTGGTAGCGGGTGCGGCCGACATTGTCGAAGTAACCCAGCTGCGTGTCCGGCGCGCGCAGGAACAAAATATCGTCGCGATTGTCGGCGCGGTATACCGACACGCTCGCGCTGCTGTCGGTCGACGGTGTCCAGCGCGCACCTAGTTCGTAGGTGCGCGAAACGATCTGCTCCAGGCGCGGATCGGCCTGCAGGCCGGTCGGCAATCGGCACGGCTGGGTGGGGTCGGCGCAGCCCAGTTCGATCGCGGTGGGCGCACGGCTGTTCTGTGCGACCGAGCCGTACAGCGTCAGCCCCGAAGCGAGCCGATGGGTCAGCCCCAACGACGGGTTGGCCTTGGCGTAGACAAAGCGCTCGCGTGGGCGGTCGCCGTCGTCGGCAGTGGAGAGAATGTTGTCCACCACCACATGGTTCCAGCGCACTGCGGCGCTGAGATGGGTGGCCGCGTCCAGTGCCCAGGTGTCGGCGACGAACACGCCCAGCGTCTTGGTGCTGCCGCGCACGCCGGAAAAGAACGCACGCCCGGCATCCGGATCGGCAGCGACCGAGCGGTCCGGCTGCCCCCAGCCATCGCGCGCGAATTGCCGATAGCGCACATGACCACGATCGAAGGTCACGCCGGTGCTGAGCGCATGCGCGCCCCATTGCCTGCTCAGGTTGAGCGCAAGCCCCTGCGCCTCCTGGCGCATCTGGGTGGTGTTGAGCGCGCCGGTAGGCAGGGCGTCGGCATCGGCGCGCGCGACATCGCACTCGGCATCCAGCGCACTGCCGTCGGCAGCGTAGCCGGAGGCGCATTCCTCGACGAATTCCTCGTAGTCCTCGCCGATATCGCCATTGACGGTATCGCGGCGGCCCACCCGCGAATAAGCCAATGCATGCAATGCGGTGTCCGCATCGAAGCGGTGGTCCAGTTGCGCGGTGAACAGCGTAGTGCGATTGCGGGTGAGATCGGGCGAGGTGTACACCGCGCGGCGGTCGGCGCGATACAGGCCGGGCTCGGGGCCATCGTCGGTATAACGCGTATCCGGCAGCAGGCCATTGCCGATCAGGCGGCTGCGCCCGTGCAGCACCGACAGGCTCCAGTCGGTCTGCTCGCCTTGCTTGCCGAGCTTGCCGAACACGGTGCCCAGGCGGCCCTCGGAGGCATCACGCCAGCCGTTCTCGTCGAAACCGGTGACCGCGACAAAGCCATGCCAGCCGTCCTGGCTGGCGAGACCATAACTGGCATCCAGTCGCTTGCGCGCACCGCTGCCGATGCTCGCTTCGCCCTGCAATCCCGGCGCGGTGAGGCCCGATGCAGTGGACAGCACCACCGCGCCACCGAGCGTGTTCGGCCCGAACAAGGGATTGGAGCCGGGCATCAGCGTCACCGCATTGATGGCCGACTCGGGCAGCATGTCCCAGCTGACGATGTCGGCGAACGGTTCGTTGAAACGCACCCCATCCAGATACACCGACACGCCCTGCGAGGCGCCCGGCAAGGCGGAAGCGCGAAACCCGTGGAAGGTGAGATCGTTCTGGAATGCGCTGCCCTGCACGTCGTTGCCATCCACGCCGACGAAGCGCCGCTGCAGCAGGTCGCCAAGGTTGTTGCTGCGCCCGCGTGACAACGCGCTGCCGGTGGCCGACTGCACCATGTACGGCAGTTGCGCCGCATCGATGGTGGTGCCGGGAATCGGCGTGGCGGTGACCTCGATGCGGTCCAGCCAGGTCACCTGCGGCGCGTCTTCGGCCATCGCAGTGCCGACCGTACCAGCGCACAGCAGCGCTGCGCAGGCGCAGGCAAGCCGATGTCGTTGCAATGCATCGCGGCCATGGTGTGCGACGCGAAGCGGCGGTGTGCTGCGATCCCACGGTAAGTGATGCGTCGACCTCATGTCGTCTCCCTCAATAAAGCACGATCGATTTGATGCCACGCGCCGCGCGTAGATCCGCCAGCGCCTGATTGATGTCGTCCAGCGCCAGGATGCGGGTGATCAACGGTGCCAGCTGCAGATCGCCATGCAGATAGCGCGCGACATAGCCGGGCAGCTCGCTGCGCCCTTTCACCCCGCCGAACGCGCTGCCGCGCCACACCCGCCCGGTCACCAGCTGAAACGGGCGCGTGCTTATTTCCTGCGCGTCGTCGGCCACGCCGAGGATGACGCTCTCGCCCCAGCCCTTGTGGCAGCACTCCAGCGCCGCGCGCATCGCGCCGACATCGCCCACGCATTCGAAGCTGTGGTCGGCGCCGCCATCGGTGAGGTCCACGATCACCTGCTGGATCGGCGCGCCGTAGTCGCGCGGGTCCAGGCAATCGGTGGCGCCCAGGGCACGCGCCAGCGCGAACTTGGCCGGGTCGATATCCACCGCGATGATGCGCCCGGCCTGCGCCAGCACCGCGCCCTGCACCACCGACAGGCCGATGCCGCCCAGGCCGAACACTGCCACGCAGTCGCCGGGCCGCACATGCGTGCTGTTGAGCACCGCACCGACGCCGGTGGTGACCGTGCAGCCAAGCAGGCAGACCTGATCCAGCGGTGCATCCGGCGGGATCCGCGCGACCGCGATCTCCGGCACCACGGTGTATTCGGAAAACGTGCTGGTGCCCATGTGGTGCAGGATCGGCCGGCCGTGCAACGAGAACCGGCTGCTGCCGTCGGGCATCAGGCCGCGCTCCTGGCTGCTGCGGATCGCCTGGCACAGGTTGGTGCGACCGGAGCGGCAGAACTTGCACACGCCGCACTCGGGCATGTACAGCGGGATGACGTGATCGCCGGGCTGCACGCTGGTGACGCCGATGCCGATTGCCTCGACGATGCCCGCGCCCTCCTGCCCCAGGATCGCCGGAAAGCTGCTCGCCTGCCCGTGCGCCAACGCATGCGCATCGCCGTGGCAGATACCGGTGGCGACCAGGCGCACCAGCACCTCGCCGGGCCGCGGCGGCTGCAGGTCCACCTCTTCGATGGTCAGCGGCTGGTGCGGACCCCATGCCACCGCAGCGCGTGTCTTCATCCGGCCCCCCTGGCGCGCGTCGGCATGTCCGCCGCTCAGCGCGCGATGACCACGCCCCACGGCAGGTCGCCGACGGGGATCTGTTTGATCTCGCGCAACGCGACGGTGTCGATCACGCTCACGGTGTTCGAGCGCCCGTTGGCGACATACAGCTTGTCGCCGGCCGGGGTCAGCGCCGGATTCCACGGCCGCAGCCCCACCGCGATCTCGGCAAGCCTGCGCGCGTTTTGGGTATCGATCACGCTGACCGTGCCGGCACCGCCGTTGGACGCATACAGCCGCGTGCCATCGGCCGACAACGCCACGCCCGCCGTGCGTACGCCGGCCGGCAGGCTGGCGCGGCGTCGGCGCGCCTGCAGGTCGATCACGTCCACCACGTTGGCGGTCTCCTGCGCGATGTAGACGCTGTGCCCGTCCGGGGCGAATGCCATGCCGCGCGGATGGCCGCTGGTGGCGACCACACCGCGCGATCGATGGGTGGCCAGCTCGATCATGTCCATGTCGTTGGAACCTTCGTTGCTGGTGAGCAACCACCGCCCGTCCGGCGTGTAGGCGCAATGCTCCGGCGCCTGCCCGCGCGTGGCGATCACCTGTTGCACGCGGAACTGCGCCGCATCGATCAGCATCACCTGGTTCTGCCCTTCCACGCACACCGCGAACTGCCTGCCGTCCGGCGACAGCGCGATGCCCTCGGCGTTCTCGCCGATCTGCACGCTGCGCAGCACCGCGTCCTTTTCGGTATCCAGTTCGATCAGGCGGTGATGCTCGGCATCGATCAGGTACAGATGCCCGTGCGGGCCCGGCAACACCTGCTGCAAGCGCTTGCCCAGTTGCCCCTGCGCGCTGAGCGTGCGCACCACCGTATCGCTGTGCGTATCGATCACCGATACCGTACCGCTGCGTTGATTGGGCACATACGCAAACACCGGCGGTGTCGATGGCGCCGGTGTTGCTGCAGGAGCCGCAGTCGTCGTTGTCGCCGGCGCAGCGTTTGCCGCGGGCGGCTGCGCATCGCGCCGGCAACCGGCCAGGCCCAGCAGCACGCCCAGCGCGGTGGTCGCCAGGACGCGCTGCCACCCGATGGGCGCTGGCCTCATTGCGCCTTGCCCGCGGTCTTGTTGATCGAATGGATGAAGGCGAGCAGTTTCTCGGTGTCGCCCGGCTTGAGCACCGGCGCGAACGGCGGCATCTGCCCGACCACCTTCTCATGCCCGATGCGGGTCTTGCCGTGGGTGATCATCGCGGCGGTGCCCTCGCTGATCAGCGTACGCAAGGTGTCGTCGTCGCTGCCATACACCCAGATGTCGTTGGTCAACGGCGGGCACATGCCGCCGCCACCGGTGCCGCCATGGCAGGCATTGCAGCCGGCCGAGAAATAGATCTTCTTGCCTTCGGCGATCAGTTCGGGAGTGACCTTGACCTCCGGCCCCTTCGGGATCGCCACGACGGTGGCCGGCGCTGCGGGCGGGGTGGCCGGATCCGGTGCAGGCCCGGCGGCCGGGTTGGGCATCCCGGCGGGCGCCGCTGCGGGCGCCGGCGCGGCGGCGCCGGTGGTGGCCGGCGCAGGTGGACTGGCAGCGGCCGCCTCGGGCGCGGGCGGTGGTGCCGGCTTGCCGCAGGCGGCCAGCACGACGCTGAGCATCACCGCGCACAGCGGTGCGCGCATGGAACGATCGGAACAACCCACGGTGGACTTGCGCATGAACGAACCTTTCTGGTCGGAGGGAACACCGCGCACCCCGTGCGCGCGGCGGGTGACACAGTCATTGCCGGGACGGGTGCCTGGCCTGGGTGAGCAGCGCGGCCAGCGCGCCATCGCCGCGTGCCTGCGCCAATGCGGCGGCGGTCTTGCCGTCGCGATTGCGTGCGGACGGGTCTGCGCCGGCCGCCAGCAAGCGCCTGGCCACCGCCTCGCGCCCGGCCGCAGCGGCCAGCATCAATGCAGTGACACCAGCCTGATTCGCGTGGCCGACCTCGGCGCCGCCGGCCAGCACCGCATCGAGAATCGCCGGGTCCTCGCGCGCCACCGCAAACATCACCGGGGTGAAGCCGGCGGGATTGGAACGCCGCACGTCCGCCCCCGCCTTCAGCAATGCCTGCACCACGCCGACATCGGCGTAGGCCACCGCCAGCTCCAGCGCGCTCCAGCCGTCGCCGGAGACGGTGTCCACCGACGCACGCTTGCCGAGCAACCTGGCCACACTGTCGGCATCGTTGGCCCATGCGGCTTTCATCAACGCGGTCCAGCCACTGGCATCGCGTGCATCCAGGGCTCCACCGGCATCGAGCAACAGACCGACCAGCTCCGGTTCCTGATTGCGGATGGCCTGATGCAACGGCGGCTCGCCAAGCAGGTTGGGCCGATTGACATCGGCGCCATGCCGCAACAACCACGCCGCACGCACGCCATCGCCGGCATCCAGCGCATGCGCCAGCTCCTGGTTCGGGTCGGCACCGTCGGCGATGCGCAGTTGCAGCTGCGCCAGTTGCTGCGAGGATGCGGCCGGGCTTGGCGCCTTGGACACTGGCGTCGGCGTCGCATACGGCCCATGCGCGGCCAGATCGCCGCTCACCACGCACTCGCTGCAGCGCACCAGCGGCACGTGATAGCTGCGCAGGATCTGCGCGATGTTTGCCGCGCTCTGCTGCATCGCCGTGTTCAGGGCATCGCGCAGCTGCGCATTCTTGCGTGACACCGCCCACGCCATCGAATACTCCAGCACTGCATCGTCGATGGTATTGAGCGGCACCACGCCCAGGCCGTTGCGCCGGGCGTAATAGCCGGCCACCGGGCCCCAGGATTCGGCCGCATCCAGTTCATTGGCGGCGACGCGTTCGACCAGCTTGCCGGGATGTTCTTCCGGCGCGGTGGCCGAGTCGTAGAACAGGTACTGCACCTCGCCGCTGATGCCATGCTCGTACAGGGCCTGGCGTGCGGGCGAACTCTGGAACACGCCCAGCCGCAGCTTCTTCAGCGCCGGCTCGTCCAGCGAGGTCGGCACCAGATCCAGGCCCTTGCGCGTCACCAGCACATAGGCCGAGCGATACAGCGGGCGCGTGGTCAGGCCCTGCTCGAAGTCGCTGTTGAGGTCCATCAGCACGTCGCAGCGGCCGGCAGTGATGGTGCTGCGCGCCAGCCCGCGCTGGTAGTAGGTGCGCCACTCGTATTCCAGGCGACGGCCCATGGCCTCGGCCACCACCTGCGCAATCTTGTTTTGAAAGCCTTCGCCAGCCTTGTTGGACAACGGCATGTTGCCCGGGTCGGCACACACGCGCAGCACCGCGGGATCGGGCGCAGGCGGTGGCGTGCTTGCCGTCGATTGCGCCGAAGCCGGCAGTGCACTGGAGGCAGTCGCCGCCGTGGGCGCCGCTGCGGAATCAGAAGCGCGAGCCGTCGGTGAGGACGGCTCGCGTGTGCAGCCTGCGGCGACGAGTCCGAGGCTGCAAACCACCAGCATCTTGCGTAGATGCAGGGGCATACCACGCGCACCGGCAGCGAACTGCCGGTGCGCGCCTGCAACGCCTTGCGTGGATCTCATCGTGCGGTCTTCGCGACGGCGTTGGCCGCGCCGCCGCCTGCCGCTGCGGTGGCGGTGGTACCGGCGGTCACGGTCTTGCCCGCACCATCGATACGGAAGCTGTGCACCATGCCGCCGAGCGGGATCTTGTCGAAGCCGGCGCCGAACGCCAGCCCCGCAGCCCCCAGCGCGCCATACGGATCGGACGGATCCAGACCTGCCGCCACCGGCAGACCGATCCAGCCGCCGATGCCGGAGAACACCGCCACGTACTGGTGCCCGTTGGCCTTGTAGGCGATCGGGTTGCCGATGATGCCGGAGGGCAGCTTCATCTCCCACAGCTTCTTGCCGGTGTCCTTGTCCACCGCACGGAACCAGCCGTCCAGCGTGCCGTAGAACACCAGTCCGCCGTCGGTGACCAGGGTGCCGCTCCACACCGGGAACTTCTCCTTGATCTCCCACTTGGATTTGCCTTCCACCACATCGAAGGCCTTGACGATGCCCAGCGCACCGGGCTCGTTGGGCTTCATCATCACGTTGGCGAACACGTAGGGCAGGCCCATCATGGTGTTGCCACGCTCCTGCGGTTCCAGCTCCATGTGCCAGTTGTTGGTGCCGCAGAAGAACACTGCGGAGTTGGCCGGATCCACCGAGCACGGCTGCTGGTCCTTGCCGCCCATGGCCGAGGGAAAGGCCTGCACTTTCCTGCCGCGTTCCAGCGGCGAATGCGCGGCCACCTTGACCGGGCGGCCGGTCTTCATGTCGATGCGCTCGGCCCAGTTGGCCGGCACGAACTTGTGCGCGCGCAGCAAGGTGCCGTCGCGACGATCGAGCACGTAGGCAAAGCCGTTGCGATCGAACTGCACCACCGAGGGCACCTGCTTGCCGTCGATGCTCAGATCCACCAGGATCGGCTCGTTGATGCCGTCGTAATCCCACTGGTCGAACGGGGTCTTTTGATAACCCCACACCGCTTCGCCGGTATCGATCTTGCGCGCGAACAGCGTCATCGACCACTTGTTGTCATGCTCGCCGTTGTTGCATTCCTCCTGCGAGGTCTTGCCGCAGCGATACGACGGGCTCCACAGGCCGGGATTGCCGGTGCCGTAATACAGTAGCTTCAATTTCGGGTCGTAGCTGTACCAGCCCCAGGCCGCACCGCCACCACGCTTCCATTCGTCGTTGGGAAAGGTCTTGACGCCCAGATCGCCGAGCTGCCCGTGCTGCGGATTGGCCTTGTTGAAATCCGCACCCAGGCAGATCGCCTTGTCGGTGCCGGCCGCATCGCAGGACCAGGACTGCTTGCCATCGGCCAGGTTGTAGGCGGCCACGCGCCCGAGCACGCCGAACTCGTTGCCGCTGATGCCGGCCACCACCTTGCCGTCGGCGATGATCGGCGCCATGGTGATGGTCTCGCCCTTGTCCGGGTGCGCGAGTTTCTGCTTCCACACTTCCTTGCCGGTCTTGGCATCGAGCGCGATCACATCGCCGCTCAGGCTGCCGAACACCAGCTTGCCATCGGCATACGAGGCGCCACGGTTGACCGTATCGCAGCACGCCACCGCCACCGAGCGCTCGTCCTGCTGCGGGGTGTATTTCCACAGCACCTTGCCGCCGTCGTCCTGCGCCGCCAGGTCGATGGCGAACACGTTGTTCGGGTACGCGCTGACCATGTACATGATGCTGCCGATCACCAGCGGCTGGCCTTCGCGGCCGCGCGTGGCATCGGTCTTCATTTCCCACGACATCTTCAGGTTCTTGACGTTGTCGCGATTGATCTCAGCCAGCGGGCTGTGCCGGGTGAGCGCGAAGTCGCGCCCGATGCCGCCCCAGTTGTCCGGATTGCTGGCATTGGTGGTGAACTCGCCATCGGTATCGACCACGGCGGCGGCCGGCGGCGCAGCGGCGGGTGCAGCGGCCGGTGCCGGCGCAGCGGTCTCGGTGGCGGCCTCTTTTTTACAGCCGGCCAGCGCGGCGCTCAGCGCAAGCATGAGCAGCACATTGCTGCGCAGGCTGCGGCAGGAAGATTGGTGCATGTGCGTCTACCCCTCTCGATTGAACAACCAGTCGGTTGAAACATCCCGCGGCGCCGGCGTTGCACCCGCCAGTTGCGTCGCGGACGTCGGAAACGTCGAGAGGGAAAGAGCAAACGCCATGCCAGCGTACTGGTGCGACGCACCATGTCGTAGCAGCAGGCATCTGCAGTGATGGCAGTGGCTTGCGTCAGGCGCACTGTCACGGTTCTGGCACAGTTTGCGCCGGGCGTGCTGTGACATTGGTGGCGCAGCGGATGTGGAACGGCCTGTCAGCCGGTGCCATGAACTCAGCTTGCGCGAGGCGACATGGTTGTCTCTGGTTCGTGCAACTCGATGCCGCAGATCATCCACAGACCGTACGACAGGGTTGACCAAGGTGCCGCCGCATTTCTTTCTGCCATCGGGAGACGCTGCCAGACGGTTGGATGCGTTGACGGCGCAGACAGCCCGTGTGGTGTCCGGCTTGCCGATGACGCGTTGCAGGATTCAGCAGCGTCCACGCCTCTCGGGCGCATGCCACTCTTCCAATGCGATGACGGGGTCCAATGCGATGACGATGTCCTGATCGCAAGCAACCTCCAGCGACACGCGGCCAGTCACACGTCGCGATCCATCCTTCCGCGCGCCTGGCCTACTCGCCAACCCTCACGCTAGCGGTTCCACTGCGCCAGCAACTGCGTGCAATCCTGCAATCGCCAGTCGGCAAGGCCGGGCCACGGATCGCCGGGCGTGTTGACCAGCACGGTGCGGGCACCGGCGGCCCGACCGCAGGCCAGGTCGTTGTGGTGGTCGCCGACCATGACCAGGGCCGCACCTTCCACCGACCAGCGTCGTGCAAAGTACTGCAGGCCGTCGGGCGCGGGTTTGGGAGCGGCTTCATCGCGGCCGACGATGTCGTCCCAGGCGAACGCATCGTGCAGGCCGATCGCCTGCAACGTCACCTGCGCCAACGCGCGCGCGTTGCGGGTCAGCATGCCCAGCCGGCAGCCGGCGGCCTGCAACGCGCGCACCAATGCCACTGCACCGGGTGCCGGCTGTGCGGCCTGCGCGAGTTCGCGCTCGTGCGCGAGCAACCAGGCATGCTTGGCTGCGGCCTGCTCGGCCGGCAGCGCTGCCAGGTGATGCAGGATGTCCGCCTCGGGCGGGATCTCCAACGTGCGCCGGATCAACGCGAAATCATGCACGGCTTCGGTCAGCGTGCCGTCCATGTCGAACACCCAGTGGCGGTAGGTGGAGAGTGCGGGAGTTATTTGTGGGATGGTCCTACCGTCCATACGTGCAAACACTCGAGAGATGGTTGACGCGATACCGCAAGCCGTCGCCAGGTGAATGCACACCTGGCGCATTCACCCCAATGGACCAGCAGTGCATGCCGATGCCGTACACCGAGCGCGCGCCTGGTGCCAGGCAGCCGGCGGTCGTGCCTACTTCCAGCCCGGCATCTGGGTGGTCTCCAGGCCGCCCACGTCGAACTCTGCCGTGCGCGTGCCGCCGGCCTTCACCGGGAACGCGATGCTGATGCGCTTGGCGTTGCGCACCAGCGTCCACAGCGCCTTGTCGTCGTCGATGAACATCGCGATCGCTTCGTCGGTATCGGGGCGGTGCGCGGCCATCGCGCGTGGTGCGCCACCATCGACCGAGACCTGCACCTTGCAGCCGCGATAGCAGTTGAAGTCGCCGGCCTTGAGCACGAGATAGCTGTGGCGCTTCCACTGCGGGTGATCGCGGAATACCAGGCTCACCGGCTTGGGGCCGCTGCCGTCGACATCCACGCGGCTCTTGGCATCGATCATCGCCGAGCGCTGCGTGCCGCCCTTGGCCGGCACTTGCGAGTACTGCCACAACGCCTGCATGCGGCGCAGTTCGCGCGCCTGTTCGCCCTTGGCCTTGATGTCGGCATAACCGGGCTCGATGCGTGTGGCCGCCGCGGTGCCCGGAAACCCTTCCAGCACTGCGGCGCCATGCGCACGCGCCATGTCCCAGTTTTCGGCCTTCACTGCCTCGTCGTATTGCTTGGCGAGTGCGTCGGCATCGTGTTCCTTGGCTTGCGCCTGCGCGGTTTCCTGCGCCTGGCGTTGCGCCTCGCGATCAGTACAGCCACTCACTGCAGCGACGCACAAGGCCGCGCTCAGCAGATACTTCATCGTCGACTCCGGAATGCATGAAAAGCAGCGGCAACGATACCAGCCTGCCCGCATGCCCCGCGATCAACCGCCGCAAAGCGTAGGAGCGCACCCGGGCGCGACGGGACTTTCCCGGTGGAGCACCGTCGCGCCCGGGTGCGCTCCTACGGCGGTGGTTGCAGGCACGATGCGGCGATGGAAGCGGCGGGCGGGCATGCACCACGGCGCGACTGCATCGTCGGTTCCGGAAGGCATGGACGGCAGCGGCAACGATACCGGCCTGCCGCACCACCCGCGATCAGCCACCCGCATCGTAGGAGCGCACCTGGGCGCGATCGGGTTTCACCGGGAAAGCCCGGTCGCGCCCGGGTGCGCTCCTACGGCGGTGGTTGCAGGCACGATGCGGCGATGGAAGCGGCGGGCGGGCATGCACCACGGCGCGACTGCATCGTCGGTTCCGGAAGGCATGGACGGCAGCGGCAACGATACCGGCCTGCCGCACCACCCGCGATCAGCCACCCCGCATCGTAGGAGCGCACCTGGGCGCGATCGGGTTTCACCGGGAAAGCCCTGTCGCGCCCGGGTGCGCTCCTACTGCGGTGGTTGCAGGCACGATGCGGCGATGGAAGCGACGGAGGGCGTCTGCAACGCCCTCCTCTGCCATTACGGCTGCGGCTGCGCCGGCGGTGCCGCCTTGGCCTTGGCGATCATCTCGGCCACCGACGCGGTGGTGATCGGGTGGTAGCCGGGCTTGGCCTTTTCGAAGGCCTGTTCGGCAAAGGCGATGCCGTCCGGGGTCTTCAGCAGTTCTGTGTAGATCGGCAGCACCAGCTTGCGGCGGCCGACGCGTTCGATGAACTCACCGGCGGCGGCGCGCGCATCGGTGTAGCCGCTGCGGATCGCCAGCGGGTACCAGCGCATGGCAATCTCGCCGTTCGGGGTGCCGGTGAAGTGGTAGGCATCATCCAGCTGCTTGAGCTGCTCGGGCTTGAGCGTGGCGCCCATGCCGCTGAGGAAGTGCACCCACTCCTGCGTGCCCCATTCGCCGGTGACCTGCTTGCTCGGCAGCGTGCCGCTGCCACTCCAGGCAATGCGCGCGGTGTCCACGATCGAGAAGCTGCGCGAGCGTGCCTTGGCGGCGAAGGCCGGGATGCCCGGCTGCTTCAGCCACGCATCCACCTCGGCCGCGCTGACCGTGTTGGGATGCTTGTCCAGCAGGTTCTTGTTGAGGTAGTCGACGAACTGGTCGGTGGTGGCGCTCTGGAACGCATGATCGTCGAACCAGCCGCGCAGGAACGGGTCGAACACCGCGCGCCCGAAGCGCTGCTCCAGGAACTGCAGGAACCACGCACCCTTGACGTAGGCCACCTGGCTCAGGGCCTCGTCGGGGTCGCGCTCGGCAAGCGGCGGCAATGCCAGCGCCTGGTCGGCCGGCGCCATGTCCTTCACTTCGGCCAGCAGATCGCCCTGGTCGATCTCGCGCTCCATCTCGGCCATCTCGGCGCCATACAGCGCCTCGGTGATGCGCGCCTGCACGTAGGTGGTGAAGCCTTCGTTGAGCCAGATGTCCTTCCAGCTGGCATTGGTCACCAGGTTGCCCGACCAGCTATGCGCCAGTTCGTGGGCCACCAGCGAGACCAGCGACTTGTCGCCGACGATCACCGTGGGCGTGGCGAAGGTCAGGCGCGGATTCTCCATGCCGCCGAACGGGAACGACGGCGGCAGCACCAGCATGTCGTAACGGCCCCAGCGATACGGGCCATAGAGTTTTTCGGCGGCGCCGATCATCTTTTCGGTGTCTTCGAATTCCTTGGCGGCCTTGTCGGCCATGGCCGGCTCGGCCCACACGCCCGAGCGTGCGGAAATCGGCTTGAACACCACATCGCCGGCGGCGATCGCCAGCAGATAGGACGGAATCGGCTCGGGCATCTTGAAGCTGTAGTCGCCGTCGCGCGCGGCCTTGGGGTCGTTGTCGGCGCTCATCAGCACCATCACGTCCGGGCGCGAGGTCACATGCGCGCTGTAGGTGAAGCGCACGCTCGGGGTGTCCTGCAACGGCACCCAGCTGCGTGCGTGGATCGCCTGCGATTGGCTGAACATGAAGGGCAGCTGCTTGCCTTCGGTCATCGACGGCTCCAGCCACTGCAGGCCGGAGGCGGTCGGTGCGGTGTGATAGGTGATCACGACCTTGGCCGGCTGAGTCGGCGCTTCGATGGTGAGCTTGCTGCCGAAGGTCTTGTCGGCCGGCGCCAGCGCGAACTGCAGCGGTGCCAGGCCGCCCTTGCCGTCGTCGGCCTGCACCTGCGCGATGCTCAGCTCGCGCGTGTCCAGCACCAGTTGCTTGGCGGCCTTGTCCTTCCACTGCAGCGTATAGGTGGCCGTGCCGCCGATCTGCTTGCTGTCGAAGTCCAGCTTCAGGTCCAGCGCCAGATCCTTGATGACCACCAGCTGCGGCTGGGCGTAGGAGCTTTCGTCGTGGTTGCGGGCGTCTGCTTTCACGGGGGCCTTGGCAGTGGTGGCCGGCGCGGCGGTGCTGGCGGCCGGCGGCGTGGACTCATTGGAACAGCCGGCCAGCGCGATGGACACGGCCAGGGACAGCGACAGGAACGGGAAGCGCATCGACGGCACCGCAACGAGGGAATTGGGCATTTTAACGCTCCGCACCGTCGCCTGCCTGTGCGGCGCCAGGCGAGCCTGGCGGCCGGTCAAGCTGCGGCGGCAAAGGACCACGCCCATGTCGCTGCCTGGAACGGCGCGAACCGTCTGCGGCCGCCGCAGCGGTAGCGTGATGCATGCCGCCGGTGCGCAGCCGCGCGGCAGCCTGCGGCCCGGCCGCCAGGTGATCTCCGGATCGCGCCTAGACCACCGGATGGCTGCGCGGGCTGTCATGCCCGTCGCGCACCAGGCGCCGGCCGCCGGAGAACTTGGCGCGGTACATCGCCGCATCGGCGCGGCGATACAGCTCGGTGGCGTCCAGCCCACGCTCGCACACCGCGCTGCCGGCACTCACATGCAGCGGCGCCTCGTCGGCATCCTCGCGTTCGAGCATCGACAGCCATTGATTGAGCTTGAGCGTGGCGTCGTCTTCGCTGGCATGCACGCCGATCAGGAATTCGTCGCCGCCCCAGCGCCCGATCCAGTCCTGCGCGCCCAGCCAGCCGTAGGCCGATTCCACCAGCCGCACCAGCACGCGATCGCCGGCCAGGTGGCCGAAGCGGTCGTTGATCGGCTTGAGGTTGTCCATGTCCAGCACGAACAGCACGAACGGCCAGCCTTCGCGTTGTGCGGCGGTGACCGAATCGCGCATCGCCTGTTCGCAGCCGCGCCGGTTCAAGGCCTCGGTCAGCGGGTCGAACAGGGCATGCTTCTTGAGATCGCGCATGCCGGCGTCGATGCCGCGCAGGCTGCGATTGATTCCGCGCAGCAACCGCCCCAGCTCGTCGTCGCCATGTTCGGGCAGGCTGGGCAGGCGTTGGTCGGCGTAATACGCATCCAGGGCGTCGGCGGCGATGCGCAGCGGTGCGAGCAGGCGATACAGCGCCGACAAGGTGGCCGCGGTGCCTGCCAGCGTGGCCAGCAGCGCCACAATCACCACCGACCACAGCGGGCGCCCGCTCAACTCGCTCTGCGCGGCCAGCCAGGCGATCAACAACAGCAGCGGCAGGTGGATGCCGACAAAGGTCACCGCCAGCAGCTTGGCACTGAAGGAGCGGGGAAACACGCGCGACAACCCTGCGTACAAGCGCATCCACGTCTCCGACAAAAGAGCGCCTAGTGTCGCCGACCGTTGGTGGAGCCGACGCGACGGGAGTCTCAAAAGTTTGTCGGCAAACGCACACACGCAGACTGCAATCGTGCGGCAAGCGAACACGAGCATGGCGTGCTCGTGCGATGTCCGGCGCGCGATACCCGGCGCGGGATGTGCGCCGGGCGGGATGCTCAGACACGCACCCGCCCGATCCGGTTCAGATCTTGTAGCCGGAATGGATCGCCACGATGCCGCCGGTCAGATTCTTGTAGTGGCAACGCGCGAACCCGGCCTCGCCCATCATGCCCTTGAGCGATTCCTGCGGCGGGTGCTTGCGGATGCTCTCGGCCAGGTACTGGTAGCTGTCGGCATCGCGTGCGAACAACTGGCCCAGCCTGGGCAGGATCTTGAACGAGTGGAAGTCGTAGATCGGCTTGAACCAGTCGGCGGTGACTTCGGAAAATTCCAGCACGCGCGCCTGCCCGCCCACCTTCAACACGCGGTACATCTCGCGCAGCGCGGCGTCCTTGTCGGTGACGTTGCGCAGGCCGAAGGAGATGGTCACCAGATCGAAGCTCTGATCCGGGAACGGCAGCGCCTCGGCATTGCATTGCACGTAATCGAAGCCGGCCACCAGGCCGCGGTTGGTCAGCCGGTCGCGGCCCACCGACAGCATGCCGGCGTTGATGTCGCCCAGCACCACCGCGCCCTCGTTGCCGACGCGCTCCTTGAGCAGCACGGCGATGTCACCGGTGCCGCCGGCCAGATCCAGCACACGGTCGCCCGGCTTCACCTGCGCGGTCGCCACGAAGTAGCGTTTCCATGCGCGGTGCACGCCCAGACTCATCAGATCGTTCATCAGGTCGTAATTGCGCGCGACCGAGGTGAACACTTCGCCGACCAGCTTCTGCTTGTCCTTGGCAGCGACGTCGCGGAAGCCGAAATGGGTGGTACCGGAGGTATAGGGGGATTCGCTCATGGGCGGATTATCGCACTGCTGACGCCGCCATGACCGCAACCGGACCACAATCGCCGTCTCCCCTGCGACCGGCCCTGCGAGCCCTGCGTGCACGACAAGTACGTCCAGCGCGACTGGCAGCCCCACGAGAAGCCCACCCTGCCCGGGTCGGCCTCCACGCCCCTGCATTCCACCCGGCGCCGCATCCAGTACGGGCTGGTGGGCGTGGTGGTGGCGCTGACCGGCGGGCTGAGCAATGCGCTGGTCACCGCCAACCTGACCTATCTGCAGGGCACGCTGGGCGCCTACGCCACCGAAATGGCCTGGCTGCCGGCCGCCTACGTGATGACCAACATGTCGGCCAACCTGCTGCTGGTGAAGTTCCGCCAGCAGTTCGGGCTGCGGCGCTTCACCGAGATCTTCCTGGCGCTGTATGCGGTCATCGCCTTCGCGCACCTGTTCGTGCACAGCCTGAGCTCGGCGATCACCGTGCGTGCCGCGCATGGACTGGTGGGCGCGGCGCTCAGTTCGCTGGGGCTGTATTACGTGATCCAGGCGTTTCCGGCCCGGTACCGGCTCAAGGCCGTGGTGACCGGGCTGGGGGTGACCCAGCTGGCGCTGCCATTGGCGCGGGTGTTCTCCACCGATCTGCTGGAATTTGCGCAGTGGCAGGGCCTGTACCTGTTCGAACTGGGCCTGGCGGTGTTTGCGCTGGCCTGCGTGCTGGCGCTCAAGCTGCCGCCGAGCGATCGCTATCGCGTGTTCGAGCCGCTGGATTTCCTCACCTTCAGCCTGTTCGCGGCCGGTGCGGCCGGCCTGGCGGCGGTGCTGTCGCTGGGGCGGCTGCTGTGGTGGACCAGCACGCCCTGGCTGGGCGTGGTGCTGGCGGCCTCCATCGTGCTGCTGTGCACGGCGGCGTGGATCGAGCACAACCGCCGCAACCCGATGATCAACACGCGCTGGCTGGCCAGCGGCGACATGTTGCGGCTGGGCCTGGCGATCCTGCTGATCCGGCTGGTGCTGTCCGAGCAGAGCACCGGCGCGATCGGCTTCTTCCAGACCCTGGGGCTGGCCAACACGCAGTTGCAGACCCTGTTCGTGCTGATGCTGCTGGGCGCGGTGGTTGGCGTGGCCGCCAGCGCGTGGCTGATCAACCCGGCGCGCGTGGCCGAGCACCTGATCATCGCGGTGGCGGCGATCTGCATCGGCTGCTTCATGGATGCCCATGCCACCAGCCTCACCCGCCCGGAGCAGATGTACCTCAGCCAGTTCCTGCTCGCCTTTGGCAGCACCTTCTTCATCGGCCCGGCGATGGTGGCCGGGCTGGGCCGGGTCATTGCGCAGCCGGCCAACCTGATCAGCTTCATCGTGCTGTTCGGCATGGCGCAGAACATGGGCGGCCTGCTCGGCAGCGCGCTGCTCGGCACCGTGCAGGTCGTACGCGAGAAATACCATTCCAGCCAGCTGGTCGAGCATCTGACCTTGACCGACCCGCAAGTGGCCGCACGCGTGCAGGCCTATGCCACCCTGTACGGCCGCAGCATCGGCGACCCGGCCCTGCGCCAGGCCCAGGGTGTCCGCGCCCTGGGCAGCGTGGCCACGCGCGAGGCCAACGTGCTCGCCTATAACGACGTGTTCCTGTTGATCGGCTGCATCGCCATCGCCACCGGGCTGTGGATCCTGTCCGTGCTGGTGTGGCGGCGTTATCTGCGCCCACCCGCTTCGCCCCCTTCTCCTGCTTCCAGTCCACGCCCATGAATACACCTGCAGATTCAACCTCTGCTGCCGATCGGCAACGTCGCAGACGTCGTCGCATCGGTGGCGTGATCGGCTTTGGCGGGCTGGCCCTGCTCGGCGTCGCACTGGTGCTGTATGCATGGCGCTTGCCGCCCTTCGTCAGCGCCGTCGAGCGCACCGAGAACGCGATGGTGCATGGCCAGATCACGGTGATCGCGCCGCAGGTCAGCGGCTACGTCACCGAGGTGCCGGTGCAGGACTTCGCGCACGTCAAACACGGCCAGTTGCTGGCCAGAATCGACGACCGCATCTACGCCCAGCAGCTCGAGCAGGCCAGGGCGCAACTGCAGACCGCGCAGGCCAACCTGTCCAACTGGGACCAGCAGCGGCATAGCGCCGCTGCCACCATCGCCGAACAACGTGCCGCACTGAGCAGCAACCAGGCCCAGCGCGACCGCACCCGCTCGGCCTATGCGCGGGCGCAGCAGCTGGCCGACCGGAAACTGGTGTCCGAACAGGACCGCGACACCGCCTTCGCCGCACGGGCGCAGGCCGATGCCGGCGTGGCACAGGCGCGTGCCGCGGTGCAGGCCGCCGAAGAAAACGCACGCAGCGTCACCGTCAATCGCGCCGCGCTGGAAGCGGCAGTGGCCAACGCGCAGGCGGCGGTGCAACTGGCGCAGATCAACCTGGACAACACCCGCATCCTCGCCCCGCGCGATGGCCAGCTCGGCCAGCTCGGCGTACGCCAGGGCGCCTACGTCACCAATGGCACGCAGCTGATGGCGCTGGTGCCGGACACGCTGTGGATCGTGGCCAATTTCAAGGAAACCCAGATGGCGAAGATCCGCATCGGGCAGCGCGCCAGCTTCACCGTGGATGCGCTGGACAATGCGCGCCTGCACGGGCGCGTGCAGGACATCTCCCCGGCCGCCGGCTCGGAATTCAGCGTACTGCCGGCCGACAATGCCACCGGCAACTTCGTCAAGATCGCCCAGCGCATTCCGCTGCGCATCAGCGTCGATCCCGACCAGCCGCTGGCACTGCGGCTGCGCCCGGGCATGTCGGTGGTGGTGGCGATCGATACCGGCAGCGCGGTCGACTGAGGCGACACAGCCGCTATCATGCGCTGATGTCGTCCCTGTCCCCACCCTCGCTGCACTGGCAGTGCCTGCGCTTCGACCAACTGAGCACCACGCAGTTGTACGCGCTGCTGCGGCTGCGCTCGGACGTGTTCGTGGTGGAGCAGCAGTGCGCGTATCCGGAGCTGGATGGCAAGGACAGCCTGCCGGGTGTGCTGCATCTGCTCGGTAGCACCGACGACGGTGCATTGGCCGCCTATCTGCGCGTGCTACCGCCCGGTGTGAGTTACCCCGAGCCGAGCATCGGCCGGGTAGTGATTGCCGCCACGCAGCGCGGCCACGGCTTCGCACACGCATTACTGCGGGAAGGCTTGCGGCTGGTGCACCGGCAGTGGCCCGCCAGCGCCGTGCAACTCGGCGCGCAAGCGCACCTGCAGGCGTTCTACGCCGCACATGGTTTCACGCCCTCGTCCGCCCCCTATCTGGAAGACGGCATTCCCCACATCGACATGCTGCGTCTCGCCGACGCTGCCACCCAGGAGCCTGCATGATCACCACCCCCGACTACCGCGCCCTGCTCGACACCGCCATTGCCGAAGCCCGCCAGGGCCTGGCCGAAGGCGGCATCCCGATCGGCGCGGCGCTGTATCACAACGACGGGCGCTTGCTCGGCTGTGGTCACAACCGCCGCGTGCAGGAAAACGATCCTTCCGTGCATGGCGAAACCGATGCCTTCCGCAAGGCCGGCCGTCAGCGCCGCTACAAGGACACCATCATGGTCACCACGCTGGCGCCCTGCTGGTACTGCAGCGGACTGGTGCGCCAGTTCAATATCGGCACCGTGGTGGTCGGCGAGTCGGTCACCTTCCAGGGCGGGGTGTCCTGGCTGCGCGAGCATGGCGTCAATGTCATCGACCTGCAGAGCCAGGAATGCATCGACCTGCTGGGCGGCTATATCGCCGCCAACCCCGACGTATGGAACGAGGATATCGGCGAGGACTGAGCGGTTTGCCGGATTTAGCAGGTTGGCTGTGCAGTGCAGGCGACTGCCAAGGTGAGGGCCAGTTGCAGAGCCGATGATCTGCGCCTTCGTTGCAGGGTGTGATCTGCAACCTGGCTGCAGGGAGTGATCTGCAACCTGGCTGCAGGGCCCTTGCCCGCCCACCATCGCAGGACACGCCGCAAGTACGTCCTTGTAGGCTCCGGCGCGGCATCCATGCCGCTCAGGGTCCCGCGACGGTGAGCGGGCAAGGGCCAGTCGAGATGGTCGGTGTGCATGGCAGAGCAGTGCTGGATGCGCCTCGTTCGATCATGAAGCATCGGCTCCATGTCTGATGCACGCCACAATGCAGACAGCTTTTCAACTAAGCGCCGACCAATTGTCTGGTGCGGTGCCCTCGCCGGTTGCGGGACCGTGTGGCGGCATGGATGCCGCCACCGAGCCTCCACGGATGGATTCACGGCGTGTCCCGCAAGCGGTGAGGGCATCGCGCCCTCGACCGACTCGGCTTTTGACTGCATCTGCCCAGCATGCGGCCGGCTTGCATCGTCCTGCGATGCGTTCCTGCCGCGCTTGCACTGCATTTCACGGCAGACGCCATACGCGCATTGCATTGCGCATCTGCGCGCAGGTGCGCTGCGATCAGAGGATGTAGCGGCTCAGGTCCGGATCCTGCACCAGCTCGCCGAGCTGCGCATCGACATAGGCCGCATCGACAGTGACGCTTTGCCCGTCACGGTCCGGTGCCTCGTAGCTCAGCACATCGAGCAGACGCTCCAGCACCGTGTGCAGGCGGCGCGCGCCGATGTTTTCCTGCCGCTCGTTGACCTGTGCGGCAATCTCGGCCAGGCGCTCCACCGCATCGGCGCCGAAGGTCAGGCGCACGCCCTCGGTCTGCAGCAGGGCCTCGTACTGCTTGATCAACGCCGCCTTGGGCTCGGTGAGGATGCGCACGAAATCGGCCTTGGTCAGCGCGGTCAATTCCACGCGGATCGGAAAACGGCCCTGCAATTCGGGAATCAGATCGCTGGGCTTGGCCAGGTGGAATGCACCGGAGGCGATGAACAGGATATGGTCGGTCTTGACCGTGCCGTACTTGGTCGACACGTTGGAGCCTTCCACCAGCGGCAGCAGATCCCGCTGCACGCCCTCGCGGCTGACATCGCCGCCATTGGAGCCGGCTTCGCCGCGCTTGGCCACCTTGTCGATCTCGTCGATGAACACGATGCCGTGCTGCTCGCAGGCCTCGATCGCCGCCGTGCGCACATCGTCCTCGTTGACCAGCTTGCCGGCTTCTTCTTCGATCAGCAGTGGGCGCGCGGCCTTGATGGTGAGCTTGCGCTTTTGCGACTTGCCGCTGCCCAGGTTGGAAAACATCTGCCGCAACTGCTGGCCCATTTCCTCCATGCCCGGCGGGGTCATGATGTCCATGCTGGCATTGACCGTCACTTCCAGCTCGATCTCGCGCTCGTCCAGTTCGCCACTGCGCAGCATGCGTCGGAACTTGATGCGGGTGTCGTTGTCCTGCGAGGAGGGCTCGTTGCGTGCCGCTTCCGGATCGAAGCCGATCCCGGCCGCACGGCGCGGCAGCAGCGCGTCCAGGATGCGATCTTCGGCGCGCTCTTCGGCCTGGTTGCGCACGCGCACCTTGGCCTGTTCGCGATACAGCTTGACCGAGGTATCGGCCAGATCGCGGATGATCTGCTCCACATCCTTGCCGACATAGCCGACCTCGGTAAAGCGCGTGGCTTCGACCTTGACGAACGGTGCATTGGCCAACGTGGCCAGGCGGCGTGCGATCTCGGTCTTGCCGACGCCGGTCGGACCAATCATCAGGATGTTCTTGGGCATCACCTCGTTGCGCAGCTCTTCGGGCAGCTGCATGCGGCGCCAGCGATTACGCAGCGCGATGGCAACCGCACGCTTGGCATCGTGCTGGCCGACGATATGACGGTCGAGCTCCTGCACGATTTCGCGCGGAGTCATGGTTGAGCTATCGGGATTTGGCATTGGGGAATCGAGAATGGGGAAAGGGGAATCGCAAGCGCGAAATCAAGAGCCTCTGTCGTCGGGGTGGAACCGAAACCGCTGTTGCGATTCCCGATTCCCCACTCCCGATTCACAGCTCCTCGACCACCACATTGCGATTGGTATAGATACAGATATCGCCGGCGATATTGATCGCTTCGGTGGCGATGGTCTTGGCATCGAGCTCGGTGTGCGCCAGCAGCGCGCGAGCGGCCGACAAGGCGTACGAGCCACCCGAACCGATGGCGATGATGCCGTCTTCCGGTTCGATCACATCGCCGGTACCGCTGATGATCAACGAGGTTTCTTTATCGGCGACCGCAAGCAGCGCCTCGAGCTTGCCCAGGCGGCGCTCGGTGCGCCAGTCCTTGGCCAGCTCCACAGCGGCACGGGTCAGTTGCCCATGCTTGTCGAGCTTGGCTTCGAACAGCTCGAACAGGGTGAATGCATCGGCGGCGGCACCGGCAAAACCGGCCAGCACCTGCCCTTCGCGGCCGAGCCGGCGCACCTTGCGCGCATTGCCCTTCATGACCGTGTGGCCGAGGGTGACCTGGCCATCGCCGGCGACGGCGACATGCCCGCCACGCCGAACCGAGATGATGGTGGTGGCGTGAACGATGTTGGGATTCTGGCTGGGATCCATGGGTCCTCCGGGGGTTTCCCATGAGGTGGGGACGCCCCTGCCGGGTTCAAGCGCGCTGCGACCAAGCGCCGCATCGAGGCGGGGGTGAGTGCGCCTAAGCGCGCGACAGCGTCCGCCTTGGACTGCTCCCGGCACCTTCGGCGCCTCAACGCCCGCAGGCCTGCTTCGGGCAGATGGGCCGCGGTCTACACGACATCCGGCCTGCCATCGGCCGATCCATCGCCCGTGCCTACCCTCGCCACACTCCTGGGTGCTGGGTGCTGGGTGTTGGGTGCTGGGCGAGGATTTCAGTCTCGCTCAGTCCCCGCAACGCGATCGGCGCGGCACGCGTAACAGCCCTGACGGGCGTGATGCAGGTGCACGTAGGCGATCTGCGTATCGTCCAGGCACGCGTGCAACCACGCTGCGACGTGGTCGCCTGCACACACCTCGGCGTTCACCAGATGATGGCGATGATCGTAGGCCCGCAGTGAGATCAGCCGCGATTGGATCGCAGCCGGCACCGCGTCGGGCTCCAGCCGTGCGGGCACCGCTGCGGCACGCACAAAGATCGGCCCGCTCGCGCGGTAGGGCGAGTCGGCAGCCTGATGCAGATATGGCAGCAGCAGCAACTGCTCACCTGCGCGCGCATCCTGCAGGCTGACACGACACGGAAATCCGTGATCGGCATCGGCGATCACACGTATTGCGTGGTGGGTGGTCAACGCAACGTCATCGAGTCCGTGCAGATGGGCGAACAGGGCCGGATCGAGCCCGGTCAAACGAAACGAGGTCATGACGATCTTCCAGAGGCGGAAGCGCAGCGTGACGCACGCGTGCCGGCCCTGCTCGCCGCCTTCGGACATGGCAGCACCTGAGTGCGGTCAAGCCCCTCTCGCACCGGCGGAGAGGCGATAGCTGCGGTGCCGGTCGGGGACGTGCATCAACTGCCTGTGGCTGTCCATCACGCAATTGGCAGATCCTTGCGCTGCGCACCAGGCATCGCAACGTCAGGCGCTGCGTCCCGCTTACTCGGCGGCTTTCTTGCGCTTTGCACGCGGATGCGCGGCGTCGTAGACCTTGGCCAGATGCTGGAAATCCAGATGCGTGTAGATCTGGGTGGTGGCGATATCCGAATGCCCAAGCAACTCCTGCACGCCACGCAGGTCGCCGGAGGATTCGAGGATGTGGCTGGCAAAACTGTGCCGCAGCATATGCGGATGCACGTCCTTGAACATGCCCTGGCGTACCGCCAGTTGCTTGATGCGGATCTGCACTGCGCGTTGCGAAATGGCTCCGCCGGCGCGGCCGGGGAATACATGCGTGTCGGCACGCCCGCCGCTGTCGCGCAGCCATTGGCGCAAGGCGCCGATCGCATGCGAGCCTACCGGCACCAGGCGCTGCTTGCCGCCCTTGCCGAGCACCATCACCAACCCGCTGTCCAGATCCAGATCACGCCAGCGCAGCGCGCAAAGCTCGCTCAGGCGCAGCCCGGACGAATAGAACAGCTCCAGCAAGGCGCGATCGCGCAGGCCCAGCGGCGCATCGGTCGGCACCTCGACCAGACGCACCGCCTCGTCGGCATCCAGCACCTGCGGCAACTTGCGTGGCGCCTTGGGCGCACGCAGCGCCGCGGCAGGACTGGCGGCAATGCGGCCATGCCTGAGCAACCAGGCGTAGTAACTGCGGCATGCCGACAGGCGGCGCTGCAGGCTCTTGGGCGACAACCCGCGCCGGTGCTCGGCCGCGACGAATTGCCGCAACTGCGCGCTCTCCAGCTGCGCAACATCGTCGATGGCCTGTTCGCCGGCCCACCCCACCAACGCGGCGAGATCGCGCCGGTAGGCATCCAGCGTATGCGCAGACACCTGCCGCTCGACCTGCAGATACGCCAGGAAATCGTCGACCGACGCCACCTCAGACTCCTCGTTGCCACGTCATCGGCGCGGCCATCCAGCGCAGGCGGCATGCATCGGCGCAGCCCACGCCACGCATCACGTATCGAAGCGCTGCAAGGCCACGCTCAAGGACTCGCCCATCATGCGCAGGAACAAGGTGCCCATGCCGGGATAGAAGCGGTTGGCGTCGCTGCTACCGACCGCAATCAAGCCGATGCCGGGCAACGGCAGCAGCGCGGTGGATTGCACGTCGGTGGCCTGGCCGGCATACAGCAGCGCATGTTTTTCCGTCTGCAGGCGGCCGCAGATGGGCTCGCCGTCGCCCAGGCAATCGCGGAACGGGGCAAGCCGCGCATCATCGGCGGCAATGACCTGCAGCCAGTCGGCCTCCAGGCCGGCAACCGGCTTGAGCAACACCAGCCGTACCAGTTCGCCGTTGAAATCCTCCGCCAGCGAGGCGGCCATCGCCTTGAGCGTGTCGGCCGCGCTGGTCTGGCGCATCAGTGCCAGGGTCAGTTGATGCGTGCGCACGGCCAGGCGCTCGTTGTCCTGCGCATTGTGGCCAAGCTCGTGCAGGCGCCGCGACAGCTCGCGATTCTTGTCGCGCAGCACTTCCAGCTGGTAGGTGGCCAGCGACGCGGTCGGGCCGTCGTCGCGCGGCACCAGCAGGCTCACCGCCAGGTCCGGGAACTGCTTGAGGAAGGTCGGATGGCGCCGCAACCAGGTTGCCACGTCGTGCGCGCCGAATTTGTCCGTGTTCTCGCTCATCAGTTCCACTCTCCATCGAAGACGAACACGGCCGGACCGGACATCACCACCTGCTGCTGATCGCCATCCCAGCGAATGCGCAGTTCGCCACCGGGCAAGGACACCTGCACGTCGCGCTCGACACGGCCGCGCTGCATCAGCACCACCGCCGCCGCGCACGCGCCGCTGCCGCAGGCCAGGGTTTCGCCGACACCGCGCTCGAACACGCGCAGGCGCACGTGCGTGGGGTCGACAACCTGCACGAAGCCGACATTGACCGAATCGGGGAACGCGGCGTTCTGCTGCAGCGAGGCGCCGACGCGCTCCACTGGCGCCGCATCCACCCGCCCCACTTCCAATACCGCATGCGGGTTGCCCATCGACACCGCGCCAAAGCGCACGGTTTCGCCATGCACCGGCAGCGCGTATTCCTCGCGCGCGCGCGCAAAGCCGGCCAGCGGGATCTGTGTGGGCTCGAATTGCGGCACGCCCATCGCCACCGCGTAGGTGCCGGTGTCCAGGCGTTGCACGCGGTGGGAGGTGAACGGGCTATCGATGACGAAATCATCGCCTTGCGCAGTGCCGTCGCGCACCAGCCAGGCCGCCACACAGCGCGCGCCGTTGCCGCATTGGCGCGCGGCCGTGCCGTCGGAATTCCAGATGCCGTAAGCGGCCACCGCCTCGCTGCTGCGCGGAGGCTCGATGGTCAGGATCTGGTCGCAGCCCACGCCGAAATGGCGGTCGGCCAGATGTGCAGCCAGCGCGGCATCCGGCGGCGGCGTGCCGTCGCGCAGGTCCAGCACCACGAAATCGTTGCCGGCGCCATGCATCTTGGTGAAACGCAGGCGCCCGCTGCGACCGTCAGCGCTCATTGCCGCTGCTAGCGGGCTGGTCGGTAGTGGGCGCGGGCTGCGGATCGGTGTTCACCGGCGCAGGTGCCGGGTTCGACTCGTCCAGTGGTTGCGGCGCGTCCGGCGGCTGCGGCACGGGCTGGGCTTCCACCGGCACCGGCTTCTGCGGCATCACCAGCGGGCCCTTGTTGCCGCAGGCGGCAAGCAGGACAAAGGTCGCACCAACCAGTGCGAGGCGAACGGATGGTCGGGACAGAAGGCTCATGCGTCGAAGTATAGCCAGAACACCCTGACTGACGTGTGCTCAGCGCGGCGCCGAGATCGCGCGCGGTGGCGGCTCGGGGCGCAGCCACAACCAGATCGCCACCACCGCCATGCTGCCGATCGACACGCACTTGACCCAGAACACCGGCACGCACCACAGCATGATGGCGGCGCACACGCTCATGGTGAGCGTGGCCAGCCACTTGGCCTTGCGACTGACCGCCCGATAGCTCTGCCACTCGACGATCGCCGGGCCGAAGCGCGGGTGCGAGAGCAGCCAGGCGTGCAGGCGCTCGGAGCCGTGCGAGGCGGCCCAGGCGGAAATCAGGATGAACACGGTCGTCGGCAGGCCGGGCACGAAGATACCGACGATGCCGGTCGCCAGGCTGGCGTAGGCCAGCAACCACCAGGCCCAGCGGAATCGAGTCGGTCGCGTCATGGGTAAATGATACGGCCAGCCGGCGTTGAGGTGGCCTGGCGTCGGCATTGGACCCAGCCACCTGCTCTTACCAATCCCCAATCCCGACTCCCCGATCCCCGCCCCTCAGCTACCTGACCCCAAGCTGCTCCAGCACAAACGCATACGACTCGGCGAGCTCGCGGTAGCGGCGGAAACGGCCGGACTTGCCGCCATGGCCGGCTTCCATGTTGGTGCGGAAGACGATCGGCTGGGTGCCGGTGTTGTCGTCGCGCAGCTTGGCCACCCACTTGGCGGGTTCCCAGTACTGCACCTGCGAATCCCACAGGCCGGTGCCGACAAACAGGGCCGGATAGGCCTGCCTGGTCACGTTGTCGTACGGGGAGTAGGACAGCATGTAGTCGTAATAGGCCTTCTTTTCCGGGTTGCCCCACTCGTCGTATTCGTTGGTGGTCAGCGGGATGCTGGCATCGAGCATGGTGGTGACCACGTCGACGAACGGTACCTGCGCAACCATCACGCGGTAGTCCTGCGGGGCCATGTTGGCCACCGCACCCATCAGCAATCCACCGGCACTGCCACCGGAGGCGGCGACGCGATCCTTGGCGGCGTAGCCCTGTGCCACCAGGCCACGGGTGACGTCGATGAAGTCGGTGAAGGTGTTCTTCTTGTGCAGCAGCTTGCCGTCGTCGTACCACTGGCGGCCCATTTCCTGGCCGCCGCGGATGTGCGCGATGGCATACACCACGCCACGGTCCAGCAGGCTGATCGCCGGCAGGTTGAATGCCGGGTCCATCGACATGCCGTAGCTGCCGTAGGCGTACTGGAACAACGCGGCACTGCCGTCCTTCTTGAAGCCCTGCTTGTACACCAGCGACACCGGCACCTTGACGCCGTCGCGCGCGGTCACCCAGACGCGCTCGGTGACGTACTTGCCGGCGTCGTAACCGATCACTGGCTGCTGCTTGAGCAACTTGCGCTCGCCGGTCTGCGTATTGAGTTCGTACGTCGTGGCCGGCGTGGTCAGTGAGGTGTAGCTGTAACGCAACCATGCGGTGTCCGGCTCGGAATTGATCGCCAGGCCCATCGAATATGCAGGCTCATCGGCCTTGACGTACTCCTGGCTGCCGTCGCGCTTGAGCAGGCGCACGCGTTCCAGGCCGCCGGAGCGCTCCTCGACCGCGGTGAAGCCATCGAACAGCTCGAAATTCTCGATATAGACCTTGTCATCGTGCGCCACCCAGTCGGTCCACTGCTTGCGCGTGGTCGCGTCGGTAGGTGCGGTCACCAGCTTGAAATTCTTGGCACCATCGGCATTGGTGCGGATCACCCAGCGGCCGTCGAAATGCTCGGGGTGATATTCGACATCGCGCTGGCGCTTGGCCAGCAGCGTGAACCGCTCCGGATTGTCGGCCGGCGCGTAACGCGTCTCCGACGACACCGTGCTTTCCACGCCGATGGTGATGTACTTGTCGTCGCGGGTACGGCCGATGCCCATGTAGAAGCTGTCGTCCTTCTCCTCGTAGACCAGCACGTCGTCCTTGGCCGGCGTGCCCAGCACGTGTTTCTTCACGCGCACTGTGAGCAGCGTTTCCGGATCGTTTTCGACATAGAACAGGGTCTTGTTGTCGTCGGCCCAGACCACGTTGGGCGAGACGCCTTCCACCGTGTCCGGGTAGATCTCGCCGGTGTCCAGGTTCTTGAAGCGGATCGTGTACTGGCGGCGGCCCACCGCATCGTCGGCCCAGGCCAGGATGCGATTGTCCTGGCTGACTTCCGCATCGCCGACGCTGAAGTACCCCTTGCCCTGCGCCATCTGGTTGACGTCGAGCAGGATCTGTTCCGGCGCCTCCATGCTGCCCTTGCGACGCGCCTGGATCGGGTAGTCCTTGCCGGCTTCGAAGCGCGTGTAATACCAGTAGCCACGCTCGCGATACGGCACGCTGGCGTCGTCCTGCTTGATGCGCCCGACGATCTCGGTGTACAGCGTGTCTTCCAGCGGCTTGAGCGGCGCCATCACCGTGTCGGTGTAGGCGTTCTCGGCATTGAGATAGGCCAGCATCGCCTTGTCCTCACGCTTGTCGTCGCGCAACCAGTAATAGTCGTCATCACGGGTGGCACCGAACGGGGCCTTGACCACATGCGGACGCTTGGCCACGTCCGGCGGCGATGGCAGAGCTGCGAGGGCGGAAGGAACAGATGTGGTCATCAGGCTGGCGATCAGAAAAGAGAGGACAGGCTTCATCAGATTGGGGTCCGTTGGATGAACGCAATGCCATCCCAGCGCCCGAGTGTAGAAGAGACCGGCGCGCAGCGTCATGTGCCAGGGGGGCTGGTAGTGCGCTTTGCCGCGCAGTAACAAATCCCGTGCCGCCGCTGGTCTACCATCATGGCGATGGATACCACGCCTCCGCACTTCTCCGGTTACAGCCGCCGCAGCCAGGACATCGCCCCGTTTCATGTGATGGCGCTGCTGGCGCGCGCCAATGCGCTGGAACAGGCCGGCCACGATGTGATCCACTTGGAAATCGGCGAGCCGGACTTCACCACCGCCGCACCGATCGTCGCGGCCGGACAGGCCGCACTGGCGGCGGGACACACCCGCTACACCGCAGCACGTGGCCTGCCCGCGCTGCGTGCTGCCATCGCCGGCTTCTATGCGCAGCGTTATGGCTGTGATGTCGACCCGGAACGGATCCTGGTCACGCCGGGCGGCTCCGGTGCATTGCTGCTGGCCAGCAGCCTGCTGGTCGACCCGGACAAACACTGGCTGCTCGCCGACCCCGGCTATCCGTGCAACCGCCACTTCCTGCGCCTGGTCGAAGGCGCCGCGCAACTGGTGCCGGTCGGCGCAGACACCGATTACCAACTGACGCCTGGCCTGGTCGAGGCCTGCTGGAACGCCGGCAGCGTCGGCGCACTGGTCGCCTCGCCCGCAAACCCCACCGGCAGCGTGCTGTCGCGCGCGCAACTGGCCGGCCTGTCGCAGGCGCTGCATGCACGTGGCGGGCATCTGGTGGTGGACGAGATCTACCACGGCCTGACCTATGGCATGGACGCGCACAGCGTGCTGGAAGTGGACGACAGCGCCTTCGTGCTGAACAGTTTCTCCAAGTACTTCGGCATGACCGGCTGGCGCCTGGGCTGGTTGATCGCCCCTCCGGCGGCGGTGCCCGAGCTGGAAAAACTCGCGCAGAACCTCTACATCAGCGCCTCCACCATCGCCCAGCACGCCGCGCTTGCCTGCTTCACTCCCGAGAGCATCGCCATCTTCGAAGCCCGCCGCGCCGAGTTCCGGCAACGCCGCGACTATCTGCTGCCAGCGCTACGCCAGCTCGGCTTCGACATCGCCGTCGAACCGCAGGGCGCGTTCTACCTCTACGCCGACATCAGCGCATTCTCGGACGATGCCCAGGCCTTCTGCGCGCATTTCCTGGAAACCGAGCATGTCGCCTTCACCCCCGGCATCGACTTCGGCGTCCACCGCGCCAACCAGCACGTGCGCATCGCCTACACGCAAAGCCTGCCGCGCCTGGAACAGGCGGTGGCGCGCATCGCGCGTGGGTTACAAGGCCTTTGATCAGACGGCCGGCAGTGCGCACGGCTCCTCTCTCCGGGTAGCGCCTGGCCCTAGCCGCAGGTTCACTGCGCCGATGGAAACAGCCATGACTGCTGCTGGCCGCTGTTTTTGCGCTGCTGTTTGCGGGCAGGCCTCGCGCCGAAGCGAGGCCAGCACCGCAGCCGCGCTTAGCAGTACCCGGCGTCGCCGGTTGCGTGCGCACGTACCCTCATCCGCCCTTCGGGCACCTCCCGGCGGGAGAAGGAAAAAAAGCCCTGGCCACTTGGCCCAGGGCTTCTTCAAGGCACCGCATGAGCAACGCGATCGCGTTACCGACTGCGTTCGATCAACGCCTGATCAATCCGCCAGTCGCTCCCACAGGAAGCTGTAGGCCAGCGCCGCCATGTGCGCTGCCTGCGCGTTGTTGGCCGCGCCGCCGTGGCCGCCTTCGATGTTTTCGTAGTAGGTCACGTCCTTGCCGGCCTCGATCATCTTGGCGGCCATCTTGCGCGCGTGGCCCGGATGCACGCGGTCGTCGCGCGTGGAGGTGAGGAAGATCACCGGCGGATAGGTCTTCTTCGGATCGAACAGGTGATACGGCGAGAAGGTCTGGATGAATTTCCAGTCGTCGGTGTCCGGGTTGCCGTATTCGGCCATCCACGAGGCACCGGCCAGCAGATGGCTGTAGCGCTTCATGTCCAGCAGCGGCACCTGCACCACCACCGCGCCGAACAGCTCCGGATACTGGGTCAGCATGTTGCCGGTCATCAGGCCGCCATTGCTGCCGCCCTGCACGCCCAGGTGCCTGGTCGAGGTGATCTTGCGCGCGACCAGGTCCCTGGCCACCGCGGCCATGTCTTCATAGGCCTTGTGGCGGTTCTGCTTGAGCGCGGCCTGGTGCCAGCGCGGACCGTATTCGCCACCGCCGCGGATGTTGGCCACCACGTAGACGCCGCCCTTTTCCAGCCAGGCGCGGCCCAGTCCGCCGGAATAATTCGGCGTCATCGAAATCTCGAAACCGCCGTAGCCGTACAGCAGGGTCGGCGCGCTGCCATCGAGCGTCAACGCCTTGGGCCGCACCAGGAAATACGGCACGCGGGTGCCGTCCTTGCTGGTGGCGAAGTGCTGCTCGATGCTGTCCTTGCCGGCATCGAAGAACGCCGGCATGGACTTGAGCGGCTGCGGCGCGCTGCCCACCTCCACCCACGACAAGGTGGTCGGGGTCAGGTAGTCGGTGACGGTCAACCACAGCGCGTCGCTGTCGTCGCTGTCCACCGCGCCGACATCGACGGTACCGAATGCCGGTGCACCGACGAAGGCGCTCTTCTTCCAGCCATCCTGCGTGGGCGTGATCACGCTCAGGCGGTTCTTGACGTCTTCCAGCACGTTCAATACCAGGTGCGACTTCGTCCACGCCGTGCCAGCCAGCGACGTGCTGTCGGTGGGCTCGAACAGCACATCGAAGCTGCGCTTGCCGGCCATGAAGTCGTCAAACCGCGTCGCCAGCAACGAGCCGGCCTTGTAGGTCTTGCCGCCCACGGTCCACGGGTCGCGCAGCTCCAGGGTCAGCCATTGCCGCTTGACCGACTTGCTGGCCGAGTTGGGGGCGTCCACCTTGACCAGCTTGCCGTCGGCACCCTTGAGGTACAGCTCCTCGTTGTAGAAGGCCAGCGTGCGGCTGACGAAATCGCGCTCGAAGCCGGGCGTGTCGTCATGCATCGCGGCGATGTACATGTCGGTGGGCTTGCCCTCGTACACCACCGTGGCGGCGCTGAGCGGGGTGCCGCGCTTCCATTGCTTGGCGATGCGCGGATAGCCGGAGCTGGTCATCGTGCCGGCACCGAAATCGGTGAACACGTAGACGGTGTCCTGGTCGATCCAGCCCAGCCCGCCCTTGGATTCGGGACGGAAGAAGCCGTCCTTGACCCACTGCTTGCCGGCCAGGTCGAACTCGCGGGTGACATCGGCATCGGCGCCGCCGCGCGACAGCGCGATCAGGCAGCGCTGGTAATCCGGGCGCAGGCAGTCGGCGCCGTGCCAGACCCAGTTCTCGCCTTCGGCCTTGTTGAGCGCATCCAGGTCCAGCACCGTTTCCCACTTGGGCGCCGGCTTGCGGTATTCGTCCAGCGTGGTGCGCCGCCACAGGCCGCGCTCGTGCTGCTTGTCCTTCCAGAAGTTGTAGTAGTACTCGCCGATCTTCTGCACGCCCGGGATCTTGGCATCCGAATCCAGCACCTCGCGGATGCTGGTTTCCATCTGCTTGAAGGCCGGCGTGGCGGCCAGGCGTGCCTCGGTCTTGGCGTTCTGGGCCTTGACCCAGTCCAGCGACTTGGCACCGGAGACATCTTCCAGCCAGGCGTAGGGATCGTTGGACACGGCGGTTTCCTCTGCAGAGACGGCGCCAGCGGTGATCAGACCGGCAACCAGGCAGATCGAGGCGAGTTTGGACATGAATGTTTCCGGGAGAACGAACGCCGGGAACGTAGCATAGCCCTCCGCCCGCCCGACCCTGCCGAAGGTCAGGCCGCGCGCACCTGTGTCGCCGCACGCGACGTGCTGCGTCGGCGTTGCGCCTGCGGCCCGCGGCGACGTGGCGCGCCGCGTCGCGCACCGGGCCGCGCCAGGGTCGGCAGCGCGAACCGGTGCAGGCTCCACCAGGCCAGCATCGGCATGCCGACCAGCCACAGCGGCAGCCAGCCGATCCATTCGCTGTGGCCGCGCGCGGCCGGCCATACCAGCACCAGGGCCAGGCCGGCCAGGGCGATCTGCCGGACCGGGCGCAGCACGCGCGGGTCGGGACGTTCGGAACGACGGGAAGGACGAATCGACATGGCGGCACTCCGTGGCAGGAAGGATCGGAACAGGCCGGCAGGATTGCCTGCGCCCATCTCACCGGCTGCGACCTGGCCGCGAAACCAGCAAAAGCTCCGGCACCAAGGCGCTCCGGCACGGCAGCGGCAGCGCTCCCGGCAACGCGACTAGCACCGCCAGGCCGCCAACGGCACCCTCTTTCGCACCCAGACCCAGTCCCCGGATGCCGCGTCTGAGACAGCCGCGTGCGCCAGACCCGACCGTTGACGCGAACTTGCCCCCTGCATGCGGTAGTGTGCTGCTCCAACTGCCCCTTTGTGATGTTGCGATGCGCCTGACCGTTACGATCGCCCTCGCTTTTCTGTTCGTCCTCGGCCTGCCCGTGGCATCCGCCAAGGACACGCCTGCCAGCGAGCCGGCAGTCGATCTGTCCAAGATCATGGGCACCTGGTACGTGATTGCGCGTATGCCCAACCCGGTGGAGCGTGGCCACGTCACCAGCCGCGACGAGTACACCCTGGTCGAAGACGGCAAGGTGGCGGTGCGCTATCTGTACCGCGAGGGCTTCGGCGAGCCGGAAAAAGAGGTCAACGCGCGCGCCTCGGTGGACGCCGAGAGCGGCAACCGCGATTGGCGGGTGTGGTTCTACAAGGTCATTCCGGCCAAGCAGCGCATCCTGGAAATCGCGCCGGACGGCTCATGGATGCTGATTTCCTATCCCGGCCGCGACCTGGCCTGGATCTTCGCGCGCAAGCCGGACATGAGCCGCGACCAGTACCGCAAGCTGGTCGACAAGATGCGCGACGACTATTCCATCTACACCGACAAGCTCAAGCGCGTGCCGCAGTTGCGCGAGCAGGTGGACCGCCTGGGTTTTGAAGTGCCAAGCAAGCGCTGACGCACGCTCAGTCGTAGTTGCTCAATGCCAGCGACAGCAGCGCCTTGGCCTGCTCGCGCAGCGAGACCGGCTCGACGATCTCCGCATCCGAGCCGTAATGCAGCACGTCCATCAGCAGCTCGCGCGAGTTGCTGTAGGGCACCTTGAGCTCATAACGGCCATCGGCCAGAAAGCGGCCCTGCTGCTTCGAGTGCCAATGCTCGTCGGCAACCCAGCGCGCGGCCTTGGCACTGAACACGATGGTGGCCCAGCCCTTGGGCGCGCCGGAAAAGATGCCGTAGCTGGCCGCCAGCTGCTCGTCCAGCTCGCTGTCGGGCACATCGCGCGGCACGCTCTCGAGCAGCCGCGCGTGATTGATGCGGTCCACCGCAAAGCTTCGCACGCCATCGCGGCCGTGGTCCCAGGCGTCCAGGTACCAGTTGTCGCGGTAGTGGGTGATGCGCTGCGGAGACACGGTGCGCTTGGTCGATTCGTCGGTGGAACGGGCGCGATAGTCGAAGCTCAGCTGCTTGCGCTCCAGCACACCCGAGGCGACGGTGCGGAAGCTGGCCTCGTCCAGCTTGCGGCCGCGGTGCGGAATCACCCGCACCCGGTCCACCGGCCATTGCGACACACCGGCCTGGGCGGCCAGCAACCCTTCGATGCGTTGCTGCAGCGGCGCCAGCATCGAGGACAACACCCCGCCGCCGGTGCGCGCCAGCAATTGCTGGGACGCCAGCAGCGCGTGCAGCTCCTCCGAACTCAGCCACAGGCCAGGCAGCTCGAAGCGATCGCTTTCGCCGGAGAGATAGCGGAACCCCGATTCGCCGTCGCCTTCCACCGGCGCCATCAGCGCATCGCGCAGGAACGCCAGATCGCGGTACACGGTTGCGCGGGAACAGCTCAGCTCATCCTGCAGCCGCGCCACCGTGACCGGGTAGCGTGCCGACTTGAGCAAGCGATGCAGGGAATTGATGCGTTCGTAGCGGTCCATGCGTCGATTATGTCCGAGTCTTTGCGTGGCGGGGTGAGCGTCGCTGTCTACCGGCAATCATGCCCGCATCGACGCCGCCGCGGCGGTGCCCCCGTGGCCGGCGCGTTCGCCTGTGCTGCGCGCGGGCCGGATCTGCCTGCGAGGTGCGCAACCGGGCCAGCGCTGCCGTTCCGGAGCCGGCGCCCCAACCTCTTCTGAAGCGTAGCGTTCACTCGCTCATGACGCAGCCGCTCAGTCCGTTATCATGAAATCGCTTCCACCCTTCTTCGCCCCTGACCTCCAAAGCGAGCCGCCCATGTCCCGCCGTGCCCCGTTGTCTGCCCTGCTGCCACTGTTGTTGATCACGCCCACCGTCTGGGCCCAGGCAGTTGCACCGGCACCGGCGGACCCCGCTGCCGCCGTGATGCCGTCGCCGTGGAGCGGGAGCAGTGGCGAGCTCGGCTACGCCGCCGCCCATGGCAACAGCACCACCGACAGCCTCAACGGCCGGGTCCGCTTGCGCTACACCGACGGCGACTGGATCCACAGCCTGGATGCCACCGCACTGCGCTCCAGCTCCGAGTACACCAATACCAACGACGACGGCAGCACCTCGCGCGAACGCCAGACCACGGCCGAGCGTTACACCGGCAGCGCCGGCAGCGCGCTGCAGCTGGGCGAACACCGCCAGCTCACCGCCACCGGCCGTTACGAACACGACGACTTCGCCACCTACGACCGCCTGGCCACCTTCGGTATCGGTTACGGCACGCGCCTGATCGATGCCGAGCGCTTCTATCTGGATGCACAGATCGGCCCGGGTATCCGGCGTGCACACAACAGCGACGAAGACCGCAACGAGACCGGCCTGATCGGGCGCGGGCTGTTCGACCTCAAGTACACCGTCACCGACAACACCGACCTGATCAACACGCTGCTGGTGGAATCGGGCGAATACAACACCTACGCGCAGAACGATTTCGGCGTGCAGGTCAGCATGAACTCGCACTTCGCGCTCAAGGCCGCCTGGCAGATGCGCCACAACAGCGAGGTCAGCGACGGCGACAAGAAGACCGACACGCTGACCACGGTGAACCTGGTCTACACGTTCAAATAAGCAACCGCGCCCCGTAGGAGCGGACCTGGCCGCGAAGGGCTTCACCGGTAAAGCCCCTCGCGGCCGGGGCCGCTCCTACGAAGAGCCGCTCCTACGAGGAGCGGTGCCTTTGGCGGACAGGCCGCGACGCGGCGGTCGATCGCCCCACGTTCGAATACGCAGCCGCGCCCTGTAGGAGCGGACCTGGCCGCGAAGGGCTTTCCCGGTAAAGCCTCTCGCGGCCGGGGCCGCTCCTACGAAGAGCTGCTCCTACGAAGAGCGGCGGCTTTGGCGGACAGGCCGCGACGCGGCGGTCGATCGGTCCCACGTGCGAATCCGCAACCGCGCCCTGTAGGAGCGGACCTGGCCGCGAGGGGCTTCACCGGTAAAGCCTCTCGCGGCCGGGGCCGCTCCTACGAGAGCGGGCGTCGCATGAGGGCGGGTATTGCCTGCTTGGCGGCGAGGGCTGGACTTGCACCTGCCGCCATCTCGATGCCGACTGCGTTACAGGTACAGGTGACGCGGCGGCGTGTTTACAGCTCGGCCAGCAGCTGCGCGGCGCCCTTGTCGAACAGGCCTTGTGCGACCAGGCGGCCCAGTGCCTCGGTGTCGTCGGCGCTGCCGTGCGCCTCGGCGTGGATCAGGCGTCCGTCGCTGGCGCTGCCGACCATGCCCTGCAGGAACAGGCCCTGCCCCTCCCAACGCGCGAACGCCGCCACCGGTACGTGGCAGCTGCCGTGCAGCGCGCGATTCATTGCCCGCTCCGCTTCCACGCAGGCGCGCGTGCGGCCGGCATCCAGCACCGCCAGCAGCCCGTGGATGCGCGCATCGTCACCACGGCATTCCACCGCCACCGCACCCTGGGCCGGCGCCGGCAACCAGTCGGGGACGTCCAGGCGCGCGGTGATGCGTGCATCCAGGCCCAGCCGCTGCAGGCCGGCGCAGGCCAGCACGATGGCGTCGTAACCGCCGTTGTCGAGCTTGGCCAGGCGGGTGTTGACGTTGCCACGCAGGTCGATCAATTCCAGATCCGGGCGCGCGGCGCGCAGCTGCGCCTGACGCCGCAGGGAGGACGTACCCACGCGCGCGCCCAGCGGCAGCGCCTGCAAGCTGGCGTAGAGGTTGGACACCAGCGCATCGGCCGCATCGCCGCGCTCCATGATCGCCGGCAGCACGAAGGGCGGGTCCAGCTCCATCGGCACGTCCTTGAGCGAATGCACCGCGCAATCGGCCTCGCCGCGCAACATCGCCAGCTCCAGCTCCTTCAGGAACAGGCCCTTGCCGCCGATCGCGGCCAGCGAGCGGTCCAGCACTTCATCGCCACGGGTGCTCATCGGCACCAGCGCGACCTCCAGCCCCGGGTGGTGCTGGCGCAGCGCAGTGGCGACGTGTTCGCTCTGCCAAAGGGCGAGCGGGCTCTTACGGGTAGCGATGCGGAGCGTGGTCATCGGGCCATTATCACGGACCGGGCGCGGAACTCCTACCTGGGCCGCACGCCGGCGCCCGCAGCACCGTGCCGCCCACGGCCAATGACCCGGCCACACCCGGCATGCCGCGCGCTAGCGCAACTGCTCGCGCAGGCTGGCCACGCAGCGGCGGCTCACTTCCAGGGGGTGCGGCACGTTGCGCAGCACCGCATGCACCTGGCCATCGCCGCTGCGGCGCAGCTCCATCAGTTCGGCGCGCGCGACCAGGCAGTTGCGGTGGATGCGTACCAGGCGATCGGCAAACTCGTCTTCCAGCGATTTGAGCGACTCTTCGATCAGGTCCTCGCCACGGCTGTGGTGGACGATGACGTATTTTTCCTCGGCCTGCAGGTAGCGGATATCGCCGATGGCGATCAGCCGCAGGCTGCCGCGCAGGCGTGCGCACAGGTGCGTGCGCGGCGGCGCGGCGCTGGGCGCACGCCCGGCCAGAAAGGTGGCCACCTTTTCCAGCGCGGCGGCCAGGCGTTCGGGGCGCACCGGTTTCATCAGGTAATCCAGCGCGGCGGCATCGAAGGCCGACAGCGCATGCTGGTCGTAGGCGGTGCAGAACACCACCGCCGGCTGCGGCTGGTTCTGGCGCAGCAGACGCGCGGTTTCCAGGCCGTCGACGCCGGGCATGGCGATGTCCAGCAGCACCAGATCCGGATGCAGGTGGTGGCACTGCTGCAGCACCTGCTGGCCGTTTTCGGCCTCGCCGATCACCTCGACGTGCGGATGTTCACCCAGCAGCATGCGCAGGCGCTCGCGCGCCAGCGGCTCGTCATCGGCGATCAGCACCCGCACTTGCGTGGCCGTCATGGACATCCCCCTTCGCTGCAGCGACTCCCCCGTCACGTCAGCGGCAATGTGATCTCACACGCATAGTAGCCCTCGGCCCAGCTGGCCGCCATCCGTGCCCCGGCACCGAACTGGAATGCCAGCCGGTGCGAGATGCTGGCCTGGGCGTGGCCGGCACCGGCCACCAGCGGCAACTGGGTGCCCGGCTGCGGGGCGGGATTGACGATACGGATCTGCAACTGGTTGTCGCGCTGGCGCAGCGACAGGTACAGCGTGCCGCCCTCGGGCATGCGCGAAACGCCATGCAGCACGGCGTTTTCCACCAGCGGCTGCAGCACCAGGCGCGGCATCGGCAGCTCCCATGGCAACGGCTCCTGCCGGTGCCAGCGCACCTGCAGGCGCTCGCCCAGGCGCAGTGATTCGATCGCCAGATAGCGCTCGGCCAGCTCGCATTCGGCGCGCAAGCTGGACACGCCTTCGCCGGCACCGAGCGCGGCACGGAACAGGTCCGACAGATCCAGCACCGCCTGCTCGGCCACCACCGGGTCGCGGCGCAACAGGCTGGCGATGAGATTCATGCTGTTGAACAGGAAATGCGGGCGGATGCGCGCCTGCAAGGCATCGGCCTGGGCACGCGCATTGGCCTGCACCTGTGCTTCCCAACGGTCGCTGACGTAGAAGTAGCGCAGCGCCAGCGCGGTGATCAGCACCACGGTCGCCGCGCTGCCCAGGGTGAAACGCCAGAAGCCGACCAGGGGACCAAGCGGGGCCTGGTCGAGCGCCGCATACAGGGCATGCACGATGCCGGCACCGAGCATGGCCACCACCGCGGCGATCGACAGCGCGGCCAGCGCGCCCACGCGTGGCGGCAGCCGCGACAACGACGGCCGCAGCACGCACAGCAGCACGCTGACCGCCAGCGCCAGCCACAGCGCCAGGCCGCTGGCCGAGACAAAGCGCGACACGGTGATAGTGCGCGCCGCACCGGCGTCGGGCACCAGGGTCACCACCAGCACCACCAGTTCGGCCAGGCCCAGCATGGCGCCCAACCGTGGCAGCCGGCACAGGTCCGGCATCCAGGCGATCTGGGGCGCGTGCTGGGCCATGACCTCAGACGGCGGTGAAGCGCGCCTGCATCCAGTTGCGCAAGGCCTCGATCTCTTCCAGGCAGACCTGGTGGCCCATCGGGTAGGTGTGCCAGTCCAGTTCGAACCCGAGCGTGCGCAGGGTCTGCATGCTGGCCTGCCCGGCGCCGAACGGCACCACCGGATCGGCCGTGCCGTGGGCCATGAACACCGGTTGGCGGGCGGCGGCCGGCTGCAGCTGGCTGGCGGCCGCCGCCGGGTCCGGCAGGTAGGTGGACAGGGCGATCAACCCGGCCAGCGGCACGCGGCGCTGCAGCCCGACCGCCAGGGTCACCGCGCCGCCTTGCGAGAACCCGGCCAGCAGCATGCGCTCGGGGGCGATGCCGCGGGATTGCTCATGGGCGATCAACGCCTCGACCTGGGCCACCGATTCGGCGATGCCGGCCTTGTCGGCACGCGTGGCGAAATCCATGCCGACGATGTCGTACCAGCCGCGCATGCGCACGCCATTGTTGATGGTGATCGGGCGGACCGGCGCATGCGGAAACACGAAGCGCAGCGCCGGCCACTGCGGGCGCACCAGCTCCGGGACCATCGGGGCGAAGTCGCTGCCATCGGCGCCCAGGCCGTGCAGCCACAGCACGGTCCATTGCGGGTTCGGTCCGGTCTCGCGTTCGATCACTTCCAGCATCATCCAGCTCCGCTTGCGGGCTGGGCATTATGCCTTGCGCCATCGGCCGGGCCGCTCACGGAGCGGCCAAGCGACATGCGCGTGGCCTGGGTCGCCACTGTCGCGGCCTGCCTGGCAGGACAGGCGGGTAGCTCACGCTGCGCATTGCCATACCGCCATGCGCCCGGCAGGCGCTCAGATCAGCGACGGCTCCAGCGCGGCGGCGCGGCGCAGCTCGGCCGCTCGCACCAGCACCTTGGGCGGATCGAGCTCTTCGGGAATGCAGAAGATGCCGGCGCGGCGCAGGCCCAGGCCGGTGCGACGCAGCGAGGTCAACGCCACCACCGGGATCGATACCGCCATGCCCACGATCACCGGCGCCATCCAGGCCGCCAGCGACGGCGACACCGTATAGGCCACCGCCCCCATGAACAGGCCGAACACGGTCAGCCCGCCGTAGCTGCGCAACAGCGCCGGCCACGACAGCTTGCCGTCGTCGCGCACCTGCGCGTCCCACCCCGAATCCTTGCCGGCCAGCACTTCGAACACCCCGCGCGACTGCAGGTACATCACCACCGGCGCCATCAGGGCCGCCAGCACGGTTTCCAGCAGGATGCTCAGCAGCGCGCGGATCGCGCCGCCGCAGGCACGCAGTTCGCGCGGGTTGAGCAGCAACGCGATGTAGCCGAGCAACTTGGGCGCCAGCAGCACGAACATGGTGCAGACAAAGATCCAGATCGCATTGCCCTGGCTGCTGCCATGCCAGTAGCGGGCAGGCGAGAACGGCAGGTCGCCGGCCAGGTCGATGCCGCCACCGGCCAGCGGAATGCCGATGCCGATCAGCATCAGCAGGCCCCACATCGGCGCGGTGAAGTAATGCCCGATGCCGATCAGCATGTGCATGCGGCTGACCCAGTGCAGGCCCTTGGCGCCGACCACCTTGGCATGCTGCAGGTTGCCCTGGCACCAGCGGCGGTCGCGGATCAACAGGTCGGTCAGCGTGGGCGGGCCTTCTTCGTAGCTGCCCTGCAGGTAGGGCACCATGTGCATGGCCCAGCCGCCGCGCCGCATCAGCGCCGCTTCGACGAAATCGTGGCTGAGCACATGGCCGCCGAACGGCTTGCGCCCGCGCAGCGACGGCAGCCCGGCGTGGTCGGCAAAGGCCTGGGTGCGGATGATGGCGTTGTGGCCCCAGTAATTGCTCTCGGCGCCATGCCACCAGGCCACGCCGAAGGCGATGATCGGCCCGTACACACGCCCGCCGAACTGCTGCATGCGGGCGAACAGGGTCTGCCCGTTGACCACCGCCGGCAGGGTCTGGATCAGGCCCACGTCCGGATTGTTTTCCATGCCGGCGACCAGCCGCACGATGGTGTCGCCGGTCATCACGCTGTCGGCGTCCAGGATCAGCATCTGCGGATAGTTGCCGCCGAAACGGCGCACCCAGTCGGCGACATTGCCGGCCTTGCGCGCGGCATTGTCGGCGCGGCGGCGGTAGAAGATGCGCCCGTGTCCGCCGACGCGATCGCACAGCTCGTTGTAGACCAGTTCCTCGGCAGCGCCGATGTGTTCGCGGGTGGTGTCGCTGAGCACGAAGAAGTCGAAATGCTCCAGCTGGCCGGTCTCGGCCACCGATTCGTAGATCGCCTGCAGGCCGGCGAGCAGCCGGCGCGGGTCCTCGTTATAGGTCGGCATCAGCAACGCGGTGCGCGTGTGCAGGGTCGGCAGCGGAGCGTCCGGGTCGATGCCGAGCTTGCGTCCGGCGCGCGCCACCACGGTGACGAAGCCGGCCACCGCGCTGGCGAAGGACATCGCGATCCAGGCAAACAGCAGCACGAACAGGCCGAGCAGGCAGCCTTCCAGCACGCTCAGGCCATCGGGCCACAGCACGCTCAGCATCACCCAGACCGCCACCGCAGTGGTGGCGACGGTGCCGCCAATCAGATAGAAACGCCGCAAGCCGATGCCGACTGGCGCGGTGCGCTGATGCGGCACCTGCAGGCGGCCTTCGCGCAGGGATTGCTCGGGCATGGCCAGCGGCGCTTCCGGTGGCAGCGTGGGCTGACCGGCGTCGAGGGCGGAAACGGGGGGAAGATCGGTTGGTGCGGGGGAAAGAGTCACTGTGCCGTCCATCAAGGCTGCCCGCCGCACGATCGCGGCAGTGTGGGCTGAAGCGGAAGATCCCTACCCGCTACGCGTGGCGCCGCCGTCGCATGCACCCTGGTCCGGGCAGGCCCGGCGGTGCGCGACCACGTCGCAGAATTAGCAGCTCTAAGACCACTCCGATGCACAAGCTCTCCTGGCTGCGACGATGACGCCGCGGCTCATCTTAAAGAATCGACCGTTAAAGGAAACGAAGGCCGCGCTGCAGTCTTCGCCCCACCTGACGAGGACCGCGCGGCAGACTACGCCGCAGCGACCGAACGCTACCCCAACAGATTGCAGTCTGGCACGCGTGCCGTCACGGGCGTCAAACCACGCTGTCGTGTCAGACAAATGCAATAGATGTGCCAGGAGGCGCAATCGGTTGTAGCGACAGCCTGCCGGCGCTGGCGCTCGCGGCGATGACGCTGACCGGATTGCGACGGCAGGCGCGCGTCAGGGGATCTCGAAATCAGCGCTGTAGGCCCGCGCCGACCTTGGTTCTAGCCACCGACGGTGCGTTCCGCACTCACTGATCGCTTCACGATGACCGGGCTTTTCGAGTCGGTGCCGCGCTTTGAGGCAGTCAGAAGCTCAGGTCAAACGCCTGGCGAGTCGAGGGCGCGGCGCCCTCACCGCTCGCGGGACACGCCGTGAACCCCTCCCTGGGGGCTCGGTGGCGGCCTCCATGCCGCCACACGGTCCCGCGAACGGCGAGGACACCGCACCAGGCAGTTGGTCGGCTGTTTTCTTGAAAACGTGTTGCTCGACATGCGGTGAGCAGACGAGACATTTGCAGGTTGCGTGTTGGAGGCCTGTCTGCCGCTCGGCTTGCACGGGGCACTGATCGGACGCAACGTGATTCGAACAACGCACGCCATGCCCTGCTTGCACCACACACACCGCCATCTCGACTGGTCCTTGCCCGCCCACCGTCGCGGGACCTTGAGTGGCATGGATGCCGCGCCAGAGCCTACAAGGACGTACTTGCGGCGTGTCCTGCGATGGTGGGCGGGCAAGGGCCCTGCAGCCAACCCGCGAACCGCCGATCTGGCACCCTCGCAGCACGCCGGTGCGCTGGCATTGGCCTGAGAACCAGGCCACTTGTCAGCCGCTTTGCAAAACGACGCATGCATGGCACCCAGGGCTGCCTGGACAACCGCAGGCTCACCGCCTTGAAGCAACTGACAAGACCCCCGAGCACCGGGCACGTGGCTTGAGCCGGATGGCGGCATGCACACGGGGCACATGCCGCATCGGGCAACAGCGACGCCGCTGATGGAAGCGCCGTCGCCGCATCAGTCGTCCTACTTGCGCGCCGCCTCGCTGGCATCGCGGGTGGCGCGGAACTCCGAATCGTTGCTCCAGTTCGGCCACTGGCGCGAATCGGCCAGCTGCTGGCCCAGCGCGTACAGCACGCCCAGGTCACGCGCCGCACCGGCGAAGGTCCAGTCCGGCTTCCACTCATCGCCCTGCTGGTGATAGCGCTTGGCGGTGTAGTCGTCGGAGGCGGCCTTGCCAGCGGCCACGCCGCCCACTTCCCAATCCTGCCCGGCCGCATACGACAGCGCCGGCACGCCGCGCTTGGCGAAGGAGAAATGATCCGAGCGGAAGAAGTACCCTGCCTGCGGCTTGGGATCGGGCGTGTAGCGCAGCTTCCACTGGCCGGCGACGGTCTTGAGCTGATCGAGCAACTGGAGTTTCGCGGTGCCGTAGATGCCGAAATCGCGCGACGGCACGAACGGGCTCATACCGTCCATGTTGATCACCGCCACCGTGGTGTCCAGCGGGTACAGCGGCTTGGAGGCGTAGAACTCCGAGCCCAGCAGGCCCTTTTCTTCGGCGGTGACGGCCAGGAACACCACCGAGCGCTGCGGCTTGGGGCCGGCGGCAAAGCCGCGCGCCAGTTCCAGCAGTGCGGCCGTGCCGCTGGCGTTGTCCAGCGCGCCGTTGAAGATGGTGTCGCCACGTGCGTCCGGCTTGCCCACGCCGATGTGGTCCCAATGCGCGCTGTAGATCAGCGTTTCATCCGGATGCGTGCTGCCATCCAGCCGCGCCACCACGTTGTGCGAGGTGATCACATCGGATTTGACCTGGTAGCTGGCGCTCAACCCCTGGCCCTTGAGTTCGACCGGCTTGAAGCCGCGCGTCTGCGCCTGCTTCTTCAAGGCGTCAAAATCCAGCCCGGCCTGCTTGAACAGGTCGGCGGCCAGGTCGCGCTGGATCCAGCCTTCCAGGGTGGGATGCGCGGCGCGCGGGTTGTCGCGCACCACATCGAACATGGTGTTGGTGTTGGAGCTGGCCACCGTGTCCCAGCCGTAGGAGGCGGGCGCGGTTTCGTGCACCACCAGCACGCCGAGCGCGCCCTGGCGTGCGCCTTCTTCGTACTTGTAGGTCCAGCGGCCGTAGTAGGTCATGCCGGCGCCGTCGAAGGCGCCCTTGCCGGTTTCGAAGTCCGGGTCGTTGATCAGCACCACCGCGATCTTGCCTTTCAGGTCCACACCCTTGAAGTCGTCCCAGTCGCGCTCCGGCGCCTTGACGCCGTAGCCGACGAACACCAGCGGTGCGTTGGCGATGTCGACCTTGGACGAGCCGTCCAGCGCGGCGCGGATGGCGATCTGCTTGCCCTGGGTCAGCGCCTGCGGCTTGCCGGCATGCTGCAGGGCGATGGTTGGGGTGCCGACGATATCGGCGCGGCGCAGCGGCACCGCCTGGGTCCAGGCGCGCTTGCCGTCGCGCAGATCGCCGCCCGGCTGCAGGCCGGCAGCGGCGAACTGCTTGCTCAGGTAGGCGATGGTCTTTTCTTCGCCGGCAGTGGCCGGGCCGCGGCCTTCGTAGGCATCGGAGGCCAGCTCCTTGACGTCGCGCGAGATGCGCGCGCCATCGAAGGTCGGCGTGGCCGCCATCAGTGCGGTCGAGACCGCCATCGCCAACATTCCCATTGCAACGCGTTTGGTAACAACTCGCTTCACTGCAGCACCCAGGTAGTGTCCGAACAGCCCTGGAGTGTAGCCACTGCGGCGTTCGATCGGGTGTGCACGGCGGCAACCGATGCGCGCGGCGACGTGCAGTGGCAGCGACGCAGCACTGATCGACATGGCCAGGTGGCGATGCCATGCGACGATGCTGCCACCGACGCGCGGCCTGCGCTGTGCGGGCGTGTCATGGCGCCGGGTGGCGTCCAGCCGCCGCATGCCGCGGCGGCCGACACTGCAGCGCTGCCGCCGGCGAACGCCGATGCGTCTCAGAACAGGTCGACGCTGCCGACCTGCTGGGCAACCTGGCGCATCTGCCCGCTGGCCACCAGTTCGGCGTAGACCTCGGCGCGGTTGCGGCCATGCTGCTTTGCCCAGTACAGCGCCTTGTCGGCCTCGTCGAGCAACTGGCTGATCAGCCGGCCGTCGGTCAGCTCGACGATGCCGGCGCTGAGCGTGACCTTGCCGACCTGCGGAAATACATGCTCGGCCACCGCCACACGGAAGCGCTCGAACAACGCCACCGCCGTGTCGCGATCCACTCCGCGCAACACGATCACAAACTCTTCGCCACCGAAGCGGAACAGCAGGTCGTCCTGACGGAAGCAGCGCTGCATCAACTGGGCCACCAGCAGCAGCACCTCGTCGCCATACAGATGGCCGAAGCCGTCGTTGACGCGCTTGAAGTGGTCGATGTCCACGATCCCCAGCCACACGCCTTCGCTGGCCGCTGCATCCGCGCCACCGGAGAACAGGCGCAGGATCACATCGTCGAAGGTCTTGCGATTGCGCAGGCCGGTCAACGCATCGCGCTGGGCATCGTCGAGCAGGCTGCGGTAATTCTGGAAGAAACGTGCGAAGCCCTGCAGCATCACCTGCTCGGCGGCGCCGGGTGCGCGCGTGCCGCCCACGCGCAGGCAGGTGCGGATCCCGCGTGCTTCCATCATCGGATACACCAGCAACGCGCGGCCGTCCTGCTGCAACTGCACCACATCGCCCGGCCCGTGCAGGTCGGCCAACTGCGTGCGCAGGTGCGCGTCGTGGATGTCGGCCACCGTCAGCGACAGCCGGCCATCCTCGCGCAGCCGCGTCTCGGCCATGGTGCGGCCATCCGGGGCGATGCGCAGCAACGACAGCTCCTCGGACGCGCAGACCTCGCGCATGGTGCGCAACAGGCTCAGATCGAGCAGATCGGCGTCGCGGATGGCGGTCAGGTCCACCATGCGTTCCAGCAACGGTGCCGTGGTCATTGCCGCACCATCCCGCGGGCGGACGCAGGCCCGCAGCGCCGGTCACGGCACGCGGGCACACCTCTCGGACTGGAACGCACTGGCATCACGGCGGGTTACCGGCAATCTCGATGCCGGTTCATCGGCGCTGCGCGCGCGAACTTGAGTCTGCCCGCCGGCCGCCGCCGCGCACGGCCAGCCGGCGTACACGGATGTGCAGGCGCGCGACAGGCCTGCATCCCTGCGCCGCTCAGGGCAATGCGGACTCCAGCGCATCGTCGCCCAGCGCGTGCGCCTGCATCAGCCGCCGGCTGCCGGCATTCAGGCCTTTGACCTGGACCTCCAGCCCATGGTGGCGCAGCCGCTGTACCACCTTGTCCAGCGCCGCCACCGCGGTGATGTCCCAGAAATGCGCGCGGCTGACATCGATCACCACCGCGCGACCGGGCACCTGGCGCGCGTCGAAGGCGTCGATGAACACGTCGGCCGAGGCGAAGAACACCTGCCCGCGCACGTGGTAGGTGCGCACGCCATCGTCGCCGTCGCTGTGCGTGATCTGCAGCAGCCCGGCCACCTTGAAGGTGAAGAACACACCGCTCAGCACCACGCCCACCGCCACGCCGGCGGCCAGGTTGCGGGTGAGCAGGGTCACCGCCACGGTGGCCAGCATCACCACGCTGGAGGTACGCGGATGGGTGACCACGGTGCGCAGCGAACGCCAGTCGAAGGTCTCGGCCGAGACCATCACCATGATCGCCACCAAGGCGATCACCGGTACCTGCGAGACCCACGGCTTGAGCAGCACCATCAGGATCAGCAGGAACACGCCGGCGAACAGGGTCGAGAGACGGCCGCGCCCGCCGTACTTCACGTTGCCCACGGTCTGCCCGATCATGCCGCAGCCGGCGATGCCGCCGAACAGACTGGCAGCGGTGTTGGCCAGGCCCAGCCCGGTGCACTCGCGGTTCTTGTTGCTCGGAGTGTCGGTGAGTTCGTCCACCACGCGTGCGGTCATCAGCGATTCGAGCAGCCCCACCATCGCGATGGCCAGCGCCGGCAAGGCGATGATGCGCAAGGTCTCCAGCGTCAGCGGCACCGCCGGCCATTGCAGGAATGGCAGCGCGTCGGGCAGCTTGCCCAGGTCGGCCACCGTCTCCAGCGGCAGATGCAGGGCCGAGCCCAGCAGCGTCAGCACCAGGATGCACAGCAACGGCGACGGAATCGCCGACACGCCCGGCAGCGGCAGCCGTGGCAGGCCGTAGATGATGAGCAGGCCCAACGCCAACATGCCCCAGGTGGCCAGGTTGGCGTGCTGCAGATGTGGCAGCTGCGCGGCAAAGATCAGCACCGCCAACGCATTGACGAAGCCGGTGCGCACCGAGCTGCTGACAAAGCGCATCAGCACGCCCAGCCGCAACAGGCCGAACAGGATCTGCACCGCACCGGCCAGCAGCCCGGCCGCCAGCAGATAGGGCAAGCCGTGTGCGGCCACCAGCGGTGCGGCCACCAGGGCCACCGACCCGGCCGCGGCGGAAATCATCGCCGGGCGCCCGCCGAAGAACGCGATGACGATCCCGATCACGAACGACGCGAACAGCCCCACCTGCGGGTCGACACCGGCAACGAACGCAAAGGCGATCACTTCGGGAATCAGCGCAAAGGTGGCGACCGCACCGGCCATCAGTTCGCGCGCAGGCGAGGCGCGCCATTGCGCCAGTTCGGCACGCAAGAAAGACATTGGAAGACACTCCGGGGACAGAAAGGACAGCCTGCGGACAGGCCACAACGGCGATAGTGTGCGCGAAAGCGAACCGGCCCGCAGCCGGCGTGTGATCGGTGCGGCAATGCGCCTTTCTGTGGGCCGGATCACGCCAAACGGCGCAGCCGCGGACCAAGATGCCCCCCTCACCGGGTTCGGGTGTCGAGCCGGGTTCGCTAGGGAGACCACCATGTCCATCTTCAGGACTGCACGTACGCTCGCACTGGCCACGGCGCTGGCGCTCGCCGCCGCACCGGCCTTCAGCTACTCCATCAGCAACAACAAGATCGTCGACGACAGCGGCAAGGTGGTCCAGCTCAAGGGCGTCAACGTGTTCGGTTTCGAGACCGGCAACCATGTCATGCATGGCCTGTGGGCACGCAACTGGAAGGACATGATCAACCAGATGCAGGGCCTGGGCTTCAACGCCGTGCGTCTGCCGTTCTGCCCGGCCACCCTGCGCAGCAGCACGATGCCGACCAGCATCGACTACAGCCTCAATGCCGATCTGCAGGGCCTGAGCTCGCTGCAGATCCTGGACAAGGTGATCAACGAATTCAACGCACGCGGCATGTACGTGCTGCTGGATCACCACACCCCCGACTGCGCTGCCATCTCCGAGCTCTGGTACACCGGCTCGTATTCCGAAGCGCAGTGGCTGGACGATCTGCGCTTTGTCGCCAACCGCTACAAGAACGTGCCCAGCGTGATCGGCCTGGACCTGAAGAACGAACCGCACGGTGCCGCGACCTGGGGCACCGGCAACGCGGCCACCGACTGGAACAAGGCCGCCGAGCGCGGTTCGGCCGCGGTACTGGCGGTGGCGCCCAAATGGATCATCGCGGTGGAAGGCATCACCGACAATCCGGTCTGCTCGACCAATGGCGGCATCTTCTGGGGCGGCAATCTGCAGCCGCTGGCCTGCACCCCGTTGAACATTCCGGCCAACCGGCTGCTGCTGGCACCGCATGTGTACGGGCCGGACGTGTACGCGCAGGCGTACTTCAACGACAGCACGTTCCCCAACAACATGCCTGCGATCTGGGACCGTCACTTCGGCCAGTTCGCCGGCACGTATGCGCTGCTGCTGGGCGAATTCGGCGGCAAGTACGGCGAAGGCGATGCACGCGACAAGGTCTGGCAGGACGCGCTGGTGCAGTACCTGCGCAGCAAGGGCATCAACGAAGGCTTCTACTGGTCGTGGAATCCCAACAGCGGCGACACCGGCGGCATCCTGCGCGACGACTGGACCAGCGTGCGCGAAGACAAGATGGCGCTGCTGCGGACGCTGTGGGGCACGCTGAGCAGCACCACGCCGACGCCCGCACCTACTCCCACTCCGACTCCGACCCCCACGCCAACACCGACACCGACACCGACGCCGACACCCAGCGGCAGCTTCAGCACCAAGGTGAGCGTGGACAGCCAGTGGAACGGCGGCTACTGCAATCGCGTGCAGGTCACCAATACCGGCACCGCCAGCGGCACCTGGGCGATCTCGCTGCCGGTCACCGGCACCGTTAACAATGCCTGGAACGTCACCTGGTCGCAGAGCGGCAGCACGCTCAAGGCCAGCGGCGTGGACTTCAACCGCACCCTGGCGGCCGGTGCGACGGCCGAGTTCGGCTTCTGCGCGGCAGGCTGATGCAATAAGGCGGGCACGCAGTGCGTGTCCGCCGCTGCTTGCACGCTGCCGACAGTCTGCAAGTCACCAATGTCGCGTCACCCATCGATCGCTGGATCGATGCCCATGACCTTGTAGGAGCGCCCCCGGGCGCGATGGGGCGTTATCGATAACGCCCCATCGCGCCCGGGGGCGCTCCTACATTGCAGCTGTCCCAAGCGAACGCTGCCGCAATTAGCATTCAACCCGCATGTGAATCAGCCGCTATCCATGACATAGCGCCTTGCGCGCGTTCTGGATCTCGTTGCCATGCCTGTCGTGTCCCTGCTGCGTCGTCACGTTGCCAATCTCCCGCTCACCCGCAAGTTCGTCCTGCTGTGCAGCTTGTTGACGGTGGGCGTGATCCTGCTGGCAGTGGCCGCGGCACGCCTGCAGTATCTGGACCTGATCGAGGCGCGCAAGCTCAGCGTCAAGACCGAGGTGGAGATGGGCCTGACCGTGATGCAGCACTATGCCGACAAGGCCAAGGCCGGCGAACTGACGGTCGAACAGGCCAAGGAAGCTGCGCGCACCACGCTGGCGGACATGCGTACCAACGACGGCGTGGACTACTTCTTCATCGTCGACCCGCAGATGCGCATCCTGATGCATCCCAAGCGCGCCGTCGGCACCGACATGAGCGACTACAAGAGCGATGCCGGGCAGTACGTCTATCGTGACATCAAGACCGCGATCGAGCGCGGCGACGGCTTCAGCTACTACGATGCGCCCAAGCCCGGCAAGCAGGAACAGCTGCCCAAGATCAGCTATGCCAAGACCTTTCCGGCCTGGAACTGGGTGTTGGTGATGGGCGTGTACGCCGAGGACATCCAGGTGCAGGCCTGGGGCTTCACCCGCACCCTGACCTTGATCGGCGGCGCCCTGGTGGCCATGGTGATCGGCCTGTGCTGGTTGATCGCCTCGGCGATGGCCGCACCGCTGCGCGCAGCATCGCGCACTGCAGAGGCGATTGCCTCGGGCCGCTTCGATAACGATATCCGGGTCGAGTCGCGCGACGAAACCGGCCAGCTGATGCACAGCATGCAGCAGATGCAGACCCAGTTGCAGCGCTTCAACGGCGAGATGCAGACCATGATCCGGCTGCAGCAGGGCGAGAACATCGCGCACCGCATTCCGGAGGATTTCCCCGGTGATTACGGCACCCTGGCGCACGGCGTGAACACGGTGGTATTCGAGCATCTGGATGCCATCAACGAGGCGATGGACCTGATGGGCGAGTATGGCCGTGGCGATCTGCGCCGCGACATGCGCCGCCTGCCCGGCCAGCGCGCGGCGCTGCATGAGGCGCTGGATACGGTGAAGGGCAATCTGTCGGCGATCAACAGCGACATCGCACGCCTGGCCGATGCGGCCGCGCGCGGCGACTTCTCCGCACGCGGCGAGCAGGCGCGCTACCAGTTCGCGTTCGCCGAGATGGTGCAGGCATTGAACCGGCTGATGCAGCAGGCCGATGCAGGCCTGGACGATGTCGGCCGCATCATGGCCGCAATTGCCGATGGCGACCTGTCGCAGCGGGTGGAATCGCATTACGAGGGCGCATTCGGCCGCCTGGCCAATGCGGCCAACCGCACCGCGATCCAGCTGACCACCATCGTGCAGGGCATCCAGCACTCGGCCGAGATGATCAACACCGCCGCCGGCGAGATCGCCAGCGGCAATGCCGACCTGTCCACGCGTACCGAGCATCAGGCCGCGAACCTGGAAGAAACCGCCGCGTCGATGGAAGAACTCACCTCCACCGTGCGCCAGAACGCCGACAACGCGCGCCAGGCCAATCAGCTGGTCAAGGGCACCGGCGAGGTGGCCGAGAGCGGTGGGCGCGTGGTGCAGGAAGTGGTCACCACCATGCAGGCGATCACGCAATCGTCGGCGCGCATCTCCGACATCATCGGGGTGATCGACGGCATCGCGTTCCAGACCAATATCCTGGCCCTGAATGCGGCGGTGGAAGCGGCACGCGCTGGTGAGCAGGGCCGCGGATTTGCGGTGGTGGCCACCGAAGTGCGCGCACTGGCGCAGCGTTCGGCCGGCGCCGCCAAGGAGATCAAGCAGTTGATCTCCGATTCGGTGGAAAAAGTGGCGCAGGGCTCGGACCTGGTGCAGCAGGCCGGCAGCACGATGACCGAGGTGGTCAGCTCGGTGAAGCGAGTGACCGACATCATGGCCGAGATCACCGCCGCCAGCACCGAGCAAAGCGCCGGCATCGAGCAGGTCAGCACCACGGTGATGCAGCTGGATGAAATGACCCAGCAGAACGCGGCACTGGTGGAAGAAGCCACCGCCGCGGCACGCAGCATGGAAGATCAGGCGGCGGATCTGACGCGCGCCGTGGCAGTGTTCCGCCTGGTGCCGCAGCAGGCTGCGCTGCCGCAACGGCGCTCGGTCGTGCAGGCGGCTTGATCGATGGGGTGATCGCCCGCGTTTTTGCGCGGCGGGAAGAGACGGCAGGCACGCCACTGGTGCGCCTGCCTGGGAACAGCGGATCGGGGGCGGCGGATCGGGGGCGGCGGATCGGGGGCGCAGTGATCCGGACAACGCGTGCCTTGTCCTGCTCGTAACCATGCGCACCGACCCTCTTGACCGGTCCTTGTCTGCCCGCCGTCGCGGGACCTTACGCGGCGTGGGTGCCGCCTAGGAGCTGACAGGGACGTACTTGCAGCGTGTCCCGCGAGGGTGGGCGGGCAAGGGCCGTGTAGCCAAGCCGCAGATCAGCCGCTCTGCACTCGACGCATCCACACGGTTATCGCCTCTAAACACGACAGGGATCTAGAGCTCCAACGCCGCGGACAGTGACCATCGATCGATGCGATTGCATTGCCAGCGCCACATCGATCCGTGCAACGCGCACTTCTGACTGACGCGACTTTATGGACCGGGCATGCCCTCATCCGCCCTGCGGGCACCTTCTCCCAGAGGGAGAAGGGAGTGTTCGTGGTTGATGCAGCTTTGCGAGTCGGCCGTGCCCTCATCCGCCCTGCGGGCACTGTCTCCCGGAGGGAGAAGGGAGTGTTCGTGGTTGATGCAGCTTTGCGGGTCGGCCGTGCCCTCATCCGCCCTTCGGGCACCTTCTCCCGGAGGGAGAAGGGAGTGGTGCTGGATGCGTTGCGTCAGCGCGAGGCGTCGCGTCCGGTGGGGGCGGCGGCGTTGCCGCAGCGGGCGCGTTTGGCGGCGTACATCGCTTCGTCTGCCGCATGCATCAGGCTGGCAGCGTCGGCGTGCTGGCCGTGTTGCCAGGCGACGCCGATGCTTGGGTGGATCGGCAGATGCTGCTCCCCGAACACGGCGCCCGCTGCGGCCGCGGTGCGAATCCGTTCTGCCATTGCGGCGCATTCGGTCTGCGGATCCTGCAGGTCGTCCAGCAACACCACGAACTCGTCGCCGGCCAGGCGTGCCACCAGATAGCGGCTGCCTGCGGCCTGCTGCAGGCAGCGGCCGAAGGCGACCAGCACCGCGTCGCCGGCACGGTGGCCATGGACATCGTTGATGCGTTTGAAGCCGTCCAGGTCCAGGAACATCACCGCGACCGCGCACTGCTGCTGTTGCGCCTGGGTCACCGCGACCTGCAGCGCCTCGGACCAGGCGTGGCGATTCGGCAGGCCGGTCAGGGCATCGCGGGTGGCGCGTTCGTGCATCAGCCGGTGCAGGGACTTGTGCGCAGTGACATCGTGCGCCATCAGGAAGAATCCCTGCGCCTGCGTCGCCGTGCCCTGCACTTCCGGCACCAGGGTGATTTCCACATCGCGCGGTGTCGCACCGCCACGCAGGACGTGTTCGAAGCTGGCCCGTTGCCCGGTGCTCACCTGCGCCAGCGCAGCGCGCGCGTCCGCACCGAGGTCCTCGCCCAGCACCTGGGTGATCGTGGAGCCGACCAGGCTGGCCGGCTCCACGCCGAGCCAGTCGCGATGCGCCTGGTTGGCGAACAGGCAGCGCTGGGCGGCATCGTAGTGCCCCACCAGGGTGGGCGTGGCATCGCTGATCGCACGCAGCCGCGCTTCGCTTTCGGCCAGGCGTTCGGCGGCGACATGGCGTTCGGTGACGTCCTGGATCTGCGAGACGAAATGCACCGGCGCGCCGCTGCTGTCGCGCACCAGCGACACCGACAGTTGCGCCCAGATCAGCGCGCCCTGCTGGCTGATGTAGCGCTTGGCCAGGCTGTAGTTGTCGCGTTTGCCGTCGATCAGCTCTTCCACCAGGCGCAGGTCCACATCCAGGTCGTCCGGATGCGTGATGGTCTGGAAGGTGGTGCGCAACAACTGCTCGCGCGGATATCCCAGGATGCTGCACAGCGACGGGTTGACGTCGCGCCAGGCGCCGTCCAGCGAGACGATCGCCATGCCCTGCGGGGCGGTTTCGAACGCCCCCCTGAAGTGTTCCGCCGCCAGCTGCGCGGCGGCCTGCGCCTGCAGCTCGGCGGTGACGTCGATGGCCATGGCCAGGTAGCCGGACACCCCCTGCTGCGCGTCGTGGATGATGTTGAAGCACAGCCGTACGCGCCGCAGTCCGCCGTCTTTTCGCACCAGGGTCCAGATTTCTTCTTCCAGCTGATCGCCCGCGGCGGCGGCGGCCAGCTTGAGGTAGGACGGCGGCGACAACGCCAGCGTGGCCATGTGCCGCTCCAGCTCGGCCGGCAGATGGAACTGCGCCGGGCAGCTGCCCACCACCTCGTCCGCCGCGTAGCCCAGCAGGCGTTCGGCACCGGGATTGAACAATTCGATGCGCCCGTTCGGATCGAACGCGATGATCGCCACATCCTGCGAAGCGTCCACCAGCGACTGCAGGCGTGCGCGCTCGCCCGCCAACGCAGCCGAGGCATCGCGCAGTTGGGTGATGTCATGCATCACGCACACCGCCCCCAGGGCGACGCCCTGGTCGCTGACCACCGGATCGGCATTGCACAGCACGCTGCGTGCCGGCTGGCCGGTGGAGCGGATCACCATCTCGGCGTTGCGCACGTGCTCGCCGGCCCAGGCGCGCACCAGCGGAATGGCCTCGGTGGGCAGCAGCGCACTGCCGTCGGCAGTGTAGAGGTCGAAGTGCTGCGCCCATTGCGATGGCGGCAACAGGCGCGGATCGGTGCCGTGCCATTGCCGCGCGGCGTGGTTGAACTCATGCAGCAGCCCGTCGCTGTCGCAGGACACCACGCCATCGGGCATGGCTTCCAGCAGGCGGCTCAGGGTCTGCCGCTGCGCTTGCGCGGCCAGCCGGTCGCGGCGCGCCTCCAGTTGGCTGACCGCCTGGCGCGCCAGACGGATCAGGCCTTGCTTCTGGCTCTCGTCGAGCAGGCGCGACTGGGTGCTGAGCGTACACAGGGTGCCGTAGGCATAGCCCTCGCGGCCGATCAGCGGAACGCCCACATACGAGCGTACCCCTGGCGCGGCGGTGACCAGCGGGTTGCGCGCAAAACGCGCATCGGCCACGGCATCGGGCACTTCCAGCAGCTCGGTCCCCATCACCGTATAGGAACAGAACGACATGGCGCGCGGGGTGCCTTCCAGATCGGTGCCGCAACGTGCCTTGAACCACTGGCGGTCGGCGTCCAGCAGCGACACCAGCGCCATCGGGGCGCCGGTGATGTGTGCAGCCAGCCAGGCGATATCGTCGAACTCGGCCTCCGGCTCGGTGTCCAGCACCCCCAACCGACGTACCGCCTCCACGCGCAAGGCGTCGTCGGCGGGAACGGGCACGGGCGGCAACAGGACGGTCATGGCGTGGTCGGCAGGTCAGGTCTGGGCAAGGTAGGTCGCCCCAGGTAACGGCGAAGCGACGGGCAACTTGAGCATGTGCGGCCGGGCCTGCTTGATGGCTGGTCAGCGCGCGGTCGCCGTGCCCGCCGGCCGATCCGCTGGCATCTGAATGTCGCAAGGCTTCGCTGCTCGGCCCGGTGCACTTGCCGTGCCTGCGCAATCGACCGCGCCCGGCGGGGGAGCGAATGACCCAGGCCACCTGCACCCGCCTTGCCGTCAGGCCCGGTGTGGGATCGGGGGGCCGCTCCGGCACCCCCGAAGGTGCCCGGTCCGACCGCCGCGCCCTGGCCGACGCCCAAGCCGGCCTCGTTCACCTGCCGCCCTGCCGGCACCCGCACATGCCCCCCCCTGCCGGACAGCATTTGCGACGCCGCCAGCCAGCCACTACCCTCGGCCGATTGTCTTGCCCCTGGAGTGTCACATGCTGCGTCCGCTGTCCCTGTTGATCGCCGGTGTGCTCGGCGCCGCTGCCGGTCCCGTTGCTCCCGCCATCGCGGCCGCCCCGGCCAGCCTGTCCAAGCCTGCGGCCAGCAGTGCCATCCCCGAGATCGGCTACACCCGCTTCACCCTGCCCAACGGCCTGACCGTGGTGGTGCACGAAGACCACAAGGCGCCGGTGGTGGCGGTGAGCATCTGGTACCACATCGGTTCCGGTGACGAGCCGGCCGGCAAGACCGGCTTTGCGCACCTGTTCGAGCACCTGATGTTCTCCGGCTCGGAAAACAACAAGGGCAGCTTCTTTGCGCCGCTGGAAAAGGTCGGCACCACCGACATGAACGGCACCACCTGGTTCGACCGCACCAACTACTTCGAGACCGTGCCGACCACTGCGCTGGACACCGCGCTGTGGCTGGAATCAGACCGCATGGGCCACCTGCTTGGCGCGATCGGCCAGGAAGAACTCGACACCCAGCGCGGCGTGGTGCAGAACGAGAAGCGCCAGGGCGAGAACCGCCCCTACGGCCGCGTGGACCAGAACATCCTGTCCAACCTGTTCCCGGCCAACCATCCGTACCAGCACGACACCATCGGCTCGATGGAAGACCTGGACGCGGCCTCGCTGGCCGACGTCAAACAGTGGTTCAACGACAACTACGGCGCCGCCAACACCACCCTGGTGCTGGCCGGCGACATCACCGTGGCGCAGGCGCGCGCCAAGGCGCTGCAGTACTTCGGCGACATTCCGTCCGGCAAGCCGGTGGCACGCCAGCAGCCGTGGGTGACCCCGCTGGCCGCACAGAAGCGTGGCGTGCAGCACGACCACGTCTCGCAGCCGCGCATCTATCGCACCTGGGTGGCGCCGCAACTGGGCAGCGATGCGGCGATCCAGCTGGATCTGGCCACCACCGTGCTCGGCGGCGGCAAGACCTCGCGGCTGTATCAGCGCCTGGTCTATCAGGACAATCTGGTCGATGACGTGTCGGCGGCGATCCAGCCGTTCGCGCTGTCCAGCCAGGTGCAGATCCAGGCCGACGTGAAGGACGGCGTGGACCCGGCCAAGGTGGAGGCGATCATCGACGAGGAACTCAGGAAGTTCATCGCCCAGGGCCCGACCGCCGACGAACTGCAGCGCGCGCAGGTGGCCTACCGCGCCGGCTTCGTGCGCGGGCTGGAAAAGGTCGGCGGCTTCGGTGGCAAGGCGGTGATCCTGGCCGAGGGCCAGGTCTATCGCGGCGACCCGGGCGCCTACAAGCAGGATCTGCAGCGCGGCCAGGCCGCCACCGTGGACAGCGTCAAGCAGACCGCCGCCACCTGGTTCGGCAAGGGCGACTACCTGCTCACCGTGCTGCCGGCCGGCAAGGGCTTCGACCCCGCCGCCGAAGACAAGGCGGTGGTCGCCCGTGGTGCCGAACCCGGCAAGCCGGCGCCCAAGCTGCCGGCCGCCGGCAAGTACAACGTCACCGCCTCCACGCTGGACCGCGGCAAGGGCGTGCCGCAGACCAGCCAGTTCCCCGAGCTGAGCTTCCCGCAATTGCAGCGCGGCAAGTTGAAGAACGGCATCGAGGTGATCCTGGCCGAGCGCCACACCATCCCGGTCACCCAGGTGGAGCTGCTGTTCGATGCCGGTTATGCGGCCGACCAGGGCAACAAGCTCGGTACCGCCAGCTTCAGCGCCGCGCTGATGAACGAGAGCACCGCCGCGCTGGATTCGGTGGAAGTGGCGCAGCGTCGCCAGCGCCTGGGCGCGATCACCGCGGTCGGCTGCGATCTGGACAGCTGCAGCGCCTCGCTGGATGCGCTCAACGACCAGCTGCAGCCGTCGCTGCAATTGTTCTCCGACATCGTGCGCAACCCGGCCTTCAAGGCCGCCGACATCGAGCGCATCCGCGGCCAGTGGCTGGCCGGCATTGCGCAGGAAAAGACCCAGCCCAACAGCCTGGCGCTGCGTGCGCTGCCGCCGTTGCTGTTCGGCCAGAACCACCCCTACGGCATCCCGCTCACCGGCAGCGGCACCGAGGCGGCGATCAAGAGCCTCAACGCCCAGGACCTGCAGGCCTTCCACCGCCAGTGGCTGCGTCCGGACAACCTGCGCATCCTGGTGGCCGGCGACACCACGCTGGCGCAGATCATCCCGCAGCTCGATGCCGCCTTCGGCGACTGGAAGGCGCCGGCCACGCCCTTGCCGAAGAAGAACCTGGTCAACGTCGCCGCGCAGCCCAAGCCGCGCGTGTACCTGATCAACCGGCCGGATGCGCCGCAGTCGGTGATCCTGGCCGGCCTGCTCGCACCGTCCACCAAGGCGCCGGACAACCTGGCGATCGGCGTGGCCAACGGTGCCTTCGGCGGCACCTTCACCTCGCGCCTGAACATGAACCTGCGCGAGAACAAGCGCTGGGCCTACGGCGCCGGTACCCGCATGCTGGATGCGCAAGGCCAGCGGCCGTACATGTTCTCCGCGCCGGTGCAGACCGACAAGACCGCCGAGTCGGCCAACGAGATCCTCAAGGAAGCCAGCGCGGTCATCGGCGACAAGCCGCTGACCTCCGACGAGATCGAGAAGATCAAGAACCAGCGCATCCGCGCCCTGCCCGGCAGCTTCGAAACCACCGGCGCGGTGCTGGGTGCGATCGAGGGCATCGTGCAGTTCGACCGCCCCGACGATTACGTGCAGACGCTCAAGCCGCGCCTGGAAGCGATCGACCAGCCGGCCGCGCAGGCCGCCATCAAGGAAATCATCGCCCCCAATGCGATGACCTGGGTGATCGTGGGCGACCTGAAGAAGATCGAGGCCCCGGTGCGGGCGCTCAAGCTCGGTGAGGTGCAGGTGCTGGACGTGGACGGCAAGCCGGTCAAGCGCTGAGGCTGATCAGTCGCACACCGACGGCGCGGCCTGCGAGCCGCGCCGTCGCCAGGTGCGCGGTACGCAATGGCGTGTGTGCGTCTCAGTACCCGGCTCCTGCGCGCAAGACGCAGGCGGCCCGCGCGGGCTGGCAAGCTGGCCTCCGGCGCTTCAGCCCGCCGGTCCCGTGCTTCCTCGCCTGCGCAGTGCGACATGGATGCGGATCCGGATCCGCCCGTGAGGTCACGCCAGGGCGCGTGGCCGATATCCACGCCGCGTTATCGGCAGCGCCGGTATCGTGGCATCTTTCTCGTTCGCGCTTGCCCGGCTTATTCGATGAAGCACATGCCCCCGGCTGACGAAGCCTCTCGCCAACAGGTCCTGGACGGCTATCGCATCGTCGACAGCCTGCCCGAGGACACCTACCAAGACATCGTGCAGGTGGCGGCCTCGCTATGCGACACACCGATCGCCCTGATGTCGCTGGTCGACCGCGACCGCCAATGGTTCAAGGCCCAGCTCGGCCTGGGCATGCAGCAGACCGACCGCAGCCAGGCGGTGTGCGATCACGCCATCCGCAGCCCAGAGCAACTGATGGAAGTGCCCGACCTCACCCAGGACAGCCGCTTTGCGGACGTCTCGGTCGTCACCGGCGAGACCGGTGCGCGCTTCTATGCCGGCATGCCGCTGGTCACCTCCGACGGCGTGGCCCTGGGCACGGTCTGCGTGCTCGACACCGAGCCGCGCACGCTCACTGACATGCAACGCACCGGGCTGCAGGCATTGGCACGCGTCACCATGCGCCTGTTGGACGAGCGCAAGCGCGAGTTGCAGCTCGAGCGCGAAGCGATCCTGCAGCCGGTGGCACCGGTTGCCATCGCGGCGGCCGCCGACACCGGCTATTACCTGGTGATCCTGGAAGTGCAGGAACTGGCCGCGCTGGCCGAAAAACAAAGCGAGCGGCTGCTGGGTCGCGCCTTGCAACAGCTCGACCAGGCCTTGGCAGCGCAGGCACAAGCCGACGGCGACAGCGTGGACCGGGTGACCGACAGTGCAGAATTCATCGCCGTGCTGCGCGGCGCAGATGCCGAACAAAAGCTGCAGCGCCTGCGCGATATCGCCCACCAACAGCATGCCCACGGCCTGACGGTGCTGATCGGCCAGGCGCAGGCAACCCGCGGCGACGAGCCGATCGGCCAGGTGTTCTTGCGTGCGGAAGTCGCGCTGAGCGCGGAGAAGGACCGTTACCGCCAGAGTCTGGCGCAGGACGGACTCAGCGCCTGATGTAGCGCGGGCGACAGCCCGGCTGCCGGCTGATCCGCCGTTTCATAGACGTGCCCTCACACCTTCCGCTGCGCGCCTCCAACCGCGCTTGCGGCGCTGGCGCTCCAAGGCACACGCGCCCTCGCCGCGAAAGCCATGCCTTCTCGCCCCGGCGGGGGGGTCTAGTTGCGATATCTGACGAAGACTGCCTACTTCTTCAATTACTGCCTTACTGCTTCAATTCCTGTCGGGACACTTCCCTTCTTCCACCGGGAAAAGGTGGCGCGCAGCGCCGGATGAGGATGCGGTTGCTACGCGCTGGTGCGGCGCGCTTGGCGTGCAAGCTTTCATAGCTCCTGGCTGTCTCCGACCACACCCCCTTCCTCACTCGTCCACTTCCACTTCGCGCGGCGACCAGGTGATTGAGCGGTGTGGGTGAGTCGGTTGCAGAGCCGCGGAGCTGCGGTTTGGCTGCAGGGTCCTTGCCCGCCCACCATCGCAGGACACGCCGCAAGTACATCCTTGTAGGCTTTTACGCGGCATCCATGCCGCGTAAGGTCCCGCGACGGTAGGCGGGCAAGGACCAGTCGGGATGGTCGGTGTGCATGGTAAGAGCGGTGCCGGATGCGTCTTGTTCGATCATCGAAGCATCGGCTCCAGGTCTGATGCACACCGCACGACAGACAGCTTTTCGAACGAGCGCCGACCAACTGTCTGGTGCGGTGCCCTCGCCGGTTGCGGGACCGTGTGGCGGCATGGATGACGCCACCGAGCCCCCAGGGACGGGGTCACGGCGTGTCCCGCAAGCGGTGAGGGCACCGCGCGCTCGACTCACCGAGCTGTTGACTACACCCAGATACCGCGACGCCCTGACATTCAGCCGTCTTGTCAGCAGCGTTCTAAAGGTGCTGTCAGCCACCTACAAGCGCAGCGCAGGCAAACGCGCTCCCCGAACCACTCACCCGATCGCGCACTGCTTCAACTGGCGGTCCGCATACCACAGCGCGCGGCGGGCCAGGTCGTAGGCGCTATCGGCCTGGCGCGGCAGCATCTGCGCGGCCATCACCGGGTCGGCGCCGTTGTTCAAGGCATGCTCGGCGCGTTCCAGGTCGCCCAGATGCGCGCGCACCGGCGACAACAGGGATTTGCGTTTGGACGCATCGCAACGCGCGCTGCGTTGTTCCAGCGCTGCCAGCGCCTGGCGGATACGGCGGCTGGCTTCGCCCTTGAGGTCGGGCGGCGTCTCGTGCGCGATCGGCGCGGCCTTGTAGGCATCGCCGGTCGCTTCGCTGCCCATCTCGGCCTGGTTGCCGGCCAACGCGGGGTTGAAGCGCACATCCGGCGGTGGCCGCGCCTTGGCCACCTGCGTCTGCGGCCCGTTGAGCATGTCGTTGAACTTCTTCATGCCGCGATTCATTTCCTGCATCGCCACATCGCCCAGCGTGCCGTCGCTCTTCCAGTCCTTGGCAAAGCGCGTGTCCTGGTACTGCACCGGATTGACCCGTTCCATCACGTTGCGCGCCTTGGCCTGCGCGCGTTCGTCGGTCATGCCCGGCGGCGCTGCACCGGGCTGCGCCATCGGGTCGACCTGCGCGTCACGCGGCATGCGCAAGCGGCCTTGCCCGGTGTAGAGCTGGGCCGCCATCGACTCGCCAGCCGGCGCATTGGCGGCCGCCACCTGCCGCTGCGGCGGCGGGGTGCGTGTCGGTGGTGGCGCAGTGCGGGCGGATGAGGCCGCAGCCGGCGCAACGCGCGGTGTGGGGTCGCGTTGCGGCGGCGGCGGCGTCACCGGCGCCGGCAGCGTCAATTGCGGACGCGGCACGAAATACACCTGCAAACTGTCGTCGCGTCGCACCGGGTCGCGCGGCGGCGGCATGTAGAGCAACAGACAGGCAAGAAAGAACAGGATGGCGCCCGTGCATGCGACAGCAGCGACATGCGGGACAAGCGTTTCCTTCCTGCGGGTAATCACAATGCGGGAGACCGATGAGATGGGAGATGCGTGCGCGCACCGTGAACCCGGTGCAGGATGCGCAAATCTAGCGGGCGCGGCGCCAGCGCGCGTTTGAAATTCGTTGTTTGGGCGGCAAACGCCAGCCGCCATTCACATTGGCAAGCACGACGGGTCGTTACGGCGCCTGCCAACGGCCTCAGCCACTGCCCCAACGGCACGCATCCGCCTGCACCGGGCGCACGCCCATCGCGACCGACCACGCACGCCGGGCGCAGGACGTACCCGCCTCAGCCGTCCTCCGAGCGGTAGAGTCGTTGGCAGACCTCGCAGAAGAATGCCCGCCGCCCGGCCTTGCCCAGGTGCTTGCGATACTGCAACGGCGCGCCATCGCGCGGGCAGCTGGTTTTGGTATGCACCTGGTAATGCTTCTTCAAAACGAAGGCTTTTTTCCAGGTGTAGAAATCGAAACTGTACGCGCGCGCCTGGGTGACCAGCTCGCCAAGCTTGCGCGCCGGCAACGCGCCCACCGGGCTTTCCGGGTGCACACGGATGCGATGCAGCACTTCGTTCTTGATGATGTTGCCGACGCCGGCAAAGATGTCCTGGTCCAGCAATGCATCGGCGGCGAGCATGCCGGGCGCGGCGCGCAACTTGCGCCGTGCCTGCGCGCCATCCCAGTGCGGGTTCATGACATCGGCCGTCCAGTCGTAGACCTCATCCAGCGGGCGCTCGATGAACTGCACCGAGCAGGCGTAGAAATTCAGGCGCTGGCCCTTGGAAAATTCCAGACACAGGCGCGGCACCGCATTCGGCTTGTCTTCGTCGATGCGATAACTGCCGAACAACAGGAAGTGGATCCGCACGCTGAACTGCGCGCACTCGATCAGGAAGTGCTTGCCCCAGCTGCGTAACGCCAGCACCTTCTGCTGCCCCAGCCGCGCGATGTCCTGCTTGCTGTTGCCGGACACGCGCAGGATCTTGCGACCGACAAACGCCTCGGTCTGTTCGCGCAGGATGACAAGGGAGGGGCCTTCTGGCATGTGCCCAGTATCGAAGTCGTCGGTGAGTCGCCCGTGAGCGCGGTGCACACGCGGCGCTGACGCGCGCGCATGCATAGAGTGCTGCCCACTGGCCTTGCGCACACCCTATGCAAGCTCGTTCATCCGTCGCCCTGCCGCGCGTGCGCTGTGGCTGCGCGGGCTGGTCGATCCCGGCCGCCGACCGCGCCGCATTCGGCGATGGCACCAGCGTCTTGCAGCGCTATGCCACACGTTTTGATGCGGTGGAAATCAACTCCTCGTTCCATCGCCCGCACCGTGCCGGGACCTATGCACGCTGGGCCGACAGCGTGCCGGAGGATTTCCGCTTTTCAGTCAAGCTGCCGCGCAGCATCAGCCACGATGCACGCCTGCAGGGCACCGGCCCATTGCTGGATACATTCCTCGCCCAGGCCGGCGCGCTGGGCACGCGACTGGGCTGCCTGCTGCTGCAACTGCCGCCCAGCGCCGTCTTCGATGCGGCAGTGGCGGCCAGGTTTTTCGCAATGCTGCGGCGGCGCTGGGACGGCGGCGTGGTCTGCGAACCGCGCCATGCCAGCTGGTTCCTGCCGCAGGCACAGGCGCTGCTGGCGCGCCACCGCATCGCACGCTGCGCCGCCGACCCGGCACCGGTGCCGGACGCCGCCACACCGGGGACGACAGCCCACCCGCAGTACTGGCGCTGGCATGGCGCACCGCGCATTTACTACAGCAGCTACGACGACAGTGCGCTGCAGGCGTTGGCCGACGCGGTGCGCAACCCGGCGCACGACGCGGCGCATCCTCAGGCAGAACGCTGGGTGATCTTCGACAATACCGCCGCCGGGCTGGCGGTGCCCAACGCGCTGCACCTGCAACGTTTGCTGCAGACCGGTCGCCGGCGCCCACGCTGACGCAGGGACACCCAGGTGCGCCTGGACTACACAAAGACGGCAAGCCGCCTGGCGTGACCCGGCCTGCCGCAGGTGCAGCCCGGTGCGTCCACGCCGCCGCCATTCGCCGGGCGCGCCAGGCCGCCTGACGCCCGCCATTGCCCACGTGCACCGGCTGCCGTGCACGGGCAGCGCCGTCCCGCCCGTCGCTCACTCCGCTGCGCACCCGCCGCACGCTGTGGCGCGCATCTTGCAGCAATGTCGGCAATCCGACGCGGCCTGGATGCGGCTCAAGCTGCCTCGATCCGGGCCGATAGGCCTGAATCGGCAAGGCAACCGGCGCAACCACCTGCAGTCCCGCGCCCGATCGCCTTGCTGAATCCTGTCGTCTCCGTGCGAAGTCTGTCGGCCTGCCGACCCCCTCGTCCGGCCCCGCCCGCCACTTCGGTCGTTTACCATGCCGCACGTCACTGCCCGTTCTGGAGATGCCATGAGTTCTGCCGCGCCCCCGTGCTGCACGTCGCTGCTTGGCCTGTCGCTGAGCATGTTCGTGGCGCCCTGCACGCTGACCGCCGCGCCGATGGACACTCCGGTCGTCAACGCCCCGGCGGCCACCCCGCCCACGCCCGACCTGGCCTACCCGGAACTGTTCCAGGCGGTGCAGCGCGGCGAGCTGTTCGACGACCAGAAGCACTTCGTCGACTTTCTGCCGCTGCGCGACCCGGCGCTGATCAACGCCGACTATCTGGCGCAGCACGACCACCCCGGCTTTGACCTGCGCAAGTTCGTGGATGCCAATTTCGAAGAGTCGCCGCCGGTGCAGACCGACGCGATCCGCCAGGACACCGCGCTGCGCGAACACATCGACGAACTGTGGCCCAAGCTGGTGCGCAGCCAGACCCACGTGCCGCCGTACAGCAGCCTGCTGGCGCTGCCATATCCGTACGTGGTGCCGGGCGGGCGTTTCCGCGAGGTGTACTACTGGGATTCCTACTTCACCATGCTCGGCCTGGTGAAGAGCGGGCAGACCACGCTCAGCCGCCAGATGCTGGACAACTTCGCCTACCTGATCGACACCTACGGGCATATCCCCAACGGCAACCGCAGCTACTACCTGAGCCGTTCGCAGCCGCCGTTTTTCTCCTACATGGTGGAACTGCAGGCCGGCGTGGAAGGCGAAGCGGTCTACCAGCGCTACCTGCCGCAGCTGCAGAAGGAATACGCCTACTGGATGCAGGGCAGCGACGGCCTGCAGCCCGGCCAGGCCGCGCGCCATGTGGTGCGCCTGGCCGACGGCAGCCTGCTCAACCGCTACTGGGACGAGCGCGACACCCCACGCCCGGAAGCCTGGCTGCACGACACCCGCACCGCCGCCGAGGCCGGCGACCGCCCGGCCGCCGAGGTCTACCGCGACCTGCGCGCCGGTGCCGAGAGCGGCTGGGACTACACCAGCCGCTGGCTGGCCGATGGGCAGAACCTGCGCACCATCCGCACCACCGCCATCGTGCCGATCGATCTGAACAGCCTGCTGTACCACCTGGAGCGCACGCTGGCCCAGGCCTGCGCGCAGCCCGGCGCCGAATGCACGCAGGACTACGCGGCGCTGGCACTGCAACGCAAGCAGGCCATCGATGCGCATCTGTGGAACGCGGCCGGCTACTACGCCGACTACGACTGGCAGGCGCGCAAGCTCAGCGACCAGGTCACCGCTGCGGCGCTGTATCCGCTATTCACCGGCCTGGCGACCGACGCGCATGCCAAACGCACCGCCAGCACCGTGCGTGCGCGCCTGCTGCGCCCCGGTGGCCTGGCCACCACCGCAGTGAAGACCGGCCAGCAATGGGACGAGCCCAATGGCTGGGCGCCGCTGCAATGGGTGGCGGTGGATGGCCTGCGCCGTTATGGCGAAGACGCGCTGGCGCGCACCATCGGCGAGCGCTTCCTCACCCAGGTGCAGGCGCTGTTCGCGCGCGAGCACAAGCTGGTCGAAAAATACGGGCTGGAAGCCGATGCGGCCGGCGGCGGCGGTGGCGAATACGCGCTGCAGGACGGCTTCGGCTGGACCAACGGCGTCACCTTGATGCTGTTGAACCTGTATCCGGACACGGCGACCAAGCCGGCGCCTGTCAAACGCGTGCGCAAGCCCGAAGCGGCCACGCGCTGAGGGTGCACCAGCGCTGCCGGGCACTGCCCGGCATCCGCTGGAGGCCTTGCGGTTCTGGCAGTCGGCAACGCTGGCGGATCGCTGCATCAGGCATCGCCTGATCGCTGCGCCATTGCATAGCGCAGCAGCGTGTTCGATTGGTTGCTGCTACTGCACTACCGGCCATGCGCTGCCGTCATAACCAAGCCGGTTGATACCCAGGCGCGCGTCGCCGCGGTCGTCGTAGTAGTGGTAGACCAGGATGTCGCCGTCGCCATCACGGAACACCGATTGCCCGCCCGGCCCATGCATGCTGCCCAACCCGGACTGGATCACCGTGCCGCCGCCGTTGCGCATGTCCACACCGGCGCGATCCAGATACGGCCCGGTCACCGAACGCGCACGCCCCACCGCAATCTTGTAGGTGCTGCTGGCGCCCTTGCAGCACGCATCGAACGACACGAACAGGTAGTACCAGCCATTGGCCTGCTGGATGAAAGGCGCCTCCACCGCGCCCGGGGACGGCCGGCTTGCCAGGCTGTAGCGCGTCGTGTTGCCGGACAGCTGCTTGCCGGTGCCGGGATCGAGCTGGATCAGCTTGATGCCCGACCAGAACGAGCCAAACGCCAGCCACCACTTGCCATTGCCATCCACCACCAGATTGCCGTCGATGGCGTTGTAGTCGTCGCTGCTCTTGGAGGTATAGACGATGCCTTGATCCTTCCACGAGCCAGGCTTGCCGGTGCTGCTGCTGGCAAGCGCAATGGCCGAGGTATTGGTGGCGAATCTGGAGGCGGTGTAGTACATCAGATACTTCCCGCCATGGAAGGACACATCCGGCGCCCACAGCTGGTTGTCCGGGTTGTAGCTGCGTACCCAGCTCGGCATGCTGCTGAAGATCGCACCCGCATTGCTGAACTTGGTCCGGTCGGTACTGGTGACCACGCCGGTGGTGGCATAGATGTAGTACCGCCCGTCGCTCAGCTTGAGCATCGACGGATCGTGCACGATGGTGTCGCCGCTCACCACACCCGGCCCCACGGCCGCGTGCGCGGGTGCGCTGTGCAAGCCAGTGGCAGCAGCGACCAGGGCCAACAACGACGCGATCGCGCCACCACGCAGCGACATTCCAGACCAGCCCCCTTCCACTCGACTACCACCAACAACGCGCATCGCCCCACTCCTTGAACAACGTAAACACGTTTTCTGCAGGAGCAATCTAGCCCGGCAGCAATGCCACGAATCCGACGCCGATCTCAGAAGCACCGCGCAGGCCGAGCAGTTGTTTTATTTGCGACGTGCCTTCGTGCCGAACTGTGTAACGCAGCCGAGATTGCATACGCCGGAGCGTGGCGCGCACAGTGTCACTGCACCAGTGGCGTATCGGCGTTATCTCTTCATCGTCGTGCAGTGCGTCGATGACAACCCGCATCCATGACGCTGCAAAAAGCTACAGCACCACTTCGCCATGACGCACAGATCCTGATGGATGGTCGCCAGCTTGTGGCTGTCATCGCGCGCGACGCGCTGACTGCGCACCATGTGCGCCGCAACATCAGCGCGCCATCTGTGCAGACGCAAAGCGACTCGCACACCAGTACGCTTCGAAGACACCAGCCTGCCGCGTATCATGCGCACTCTTTCACGCATTGGGATGGACCCATGGCCGTACGCACGCTCAACGAATTTCTCGCCCATTCCAAGGAAAAGGACGTCAGCCCCGATCCGTTCGAACTGGAAAACCCGCACCTGCTGGAAGTGCGCCTCGACGGCATGGTGTGGTCCAAGGCCGGCGCCATGGTCGCGCGTACCGGCAACGTCAAGTTCACCCGCGAGGGACTGCTGGAACAGGGCCTGGGCAACCTGCTGAAGAAGGCCGTCAGCGGCGAAGGCATGCAGCTGATGAAGGCCGAAGGCCAGGGCCGGGTGTATCTGGCCGACCTCGGCAAGCTGGTGACCTTGCTGCGCTTGAATGGCGAGGCGATCTTCGTCAACGGCAACGATGTGCTGGCCTTCGAATCCGGTGTTGAACACAAGATCACGATGATGCGCAAGGTGGCCGGCATGCTGTCCGGCGGCCTGTTCAACGTGCGCCTGAGCGGCCACGGCATCGTGGCGATCACCTCGCACTACGAGCCGCTGACCCTGCCGGTCACCGCCGCCAGCGGCCCGGTATTCACCGACCCCAATGCCACCGTGGCCTGGTCGGGCACGCTGAGCCCGGAGCTGGTGACCGACGTGTCGATCGGCACGCTGTTCGGCCGCGGCTCGGGCGAGAGCCTGCAGATGCGCTTTGCCGGCGAAGGCTGGGTGGTGGTGCAGCCGTACGAAGAGGCCAGCTTCCAGGCCAAGGGCTGATCCAGCCCGCCCCGTAGCAATCAGCAAGGCGCATCGCCTGGGCGCACGCTACCCAGATAGGCAGTTTTCCAGTCACGATACGGGTGCGCAGTGACAGCTGCGCACCCCAGCTCTTTGTAGGAGCGCACCCGGGCGCGAGGGACTTACCGGTAACGCTATGTCGCGCCCGGGTGCGCTCCTACGGGTTTCCGGTAGTTTGGCGCGCGCTGCACAGCTACCGAATTGCGCTGGCTTGGCAGTGCGTTGTCGCGAGTCGTGCACGCCAGATGATGCGCTGGCGGCACGTCGTAGGAGCGCACCCGGGCGCGAGGGACTTACCGGTAACGCCGCGTCGCGCCCGGGTGCGCTCCTACGGGTTATGGCCCTGATGCGTTACACCCAGCCACGTTTGCGAAACCACGCCAGCGGAACCACCATGCTCAGCACGATCACGCCCAGCGCCCAGTAGTAGGCATCGTGCCATTTGAGCTCGGGCATGTAGGCGAAGTTCATACCCCAGATGCCGACCAGCACCGTTGGCGGAATGCCGACCACCGACGCCACCGCCATCACCTTCATCACGTTGTTCTGGTCCATGTTGATCATGCCCAGCACGCTGTCGAGCAGGAACTCGATGCGGTCGTCCATGTGCTGCTGGAACTCGCTCAGGGTGGTCAGGTCCTTGTGCAGCAAGCCGATGCGTTTGGCCGCATCGGCGCCGAACCAGTCCGGCGCGGTGCCGTCCAGATAGGTGACCAGGCGCAGCAGTCCCTGCCCGGCATTGTGCAGCCCGCCCAGACGCCGGCCCATGCCACCGACCTGATGCAGCATGCGCTCCAGGTCCTTGGTCTTGTGCGGGTTGTCGAACACCTGGCGGGTGGTGTCGGTGACCTCGGCTTCCAGCGATTCCAGCCGGTCTGCCAGCCGCCCCACCAGCTGGTCGAAGATGCGCAGCAGCAGATCGTCGGCGCTATGGCAGGGGTCATGTTGCAGCTGCGCCGCCACTGCATCCAGCGAACCCATGTGCTGCTCGCGCAGGGTCACCAGCATGGTCGGCGACAGCGCAAAGCCCAGCGGCGCGGTCGGGCCATCGTCGTCCTGAAAGCGCGGCACGTTGAGAAACAGCACCTCGCCCTGGCGCCGCACCCGGCTGGAGAATTCGATCTCGCCGATGGCTGCGCGATCCGGCAGTGCAAACCCCACCGTGTCTGCGGCCTGCGCCAGTTCCTGCGCACTGGCCTGGCACAGGTCGACCCAGCACCCTTGTGTCTGCTGCGTTGTGGCGATCGGGTGCGTGGTGATCATGCGATGGGCCGTGGCGATGGATGGCGGCGAGCATCCCGTTCCATCGGATCCGCGTCAACGTCACGCGCACAACGCGCTTAGCTGCCAGTGGCCTTTATCTCGGCGCCGTGCAGCCACACACGCCAAGGCCCCGCAATGCGGGGCCTTGAGGGTGTCTTCGGTGGATGTGTTCGGGCCGTGCGAGCGCTCAGCCGCTGCGCGCCTGCTGCCGCTTCACCGCATAGCCGATCGCCAGGATCAGGAACCACACCGGGCTGGCCAGCAACGCCTGGCGCGTATCGGCCTGCAAGGTCAGCAGCACGATGACGAAGGCGAAGAACGCCAGGCACACGTAGCACATCACCACGCCACCGGGCATCTTGAACGCCGAGGCCGCGTGCTGCTCGGGCCGCTTGCGCCGGTACGCGATGTACGCGCACAGGATCAACGACCACACGAACATGAAGAGCACCGCCGACAAGGTGGTGACCAGCGTGAACGCGGTGACCAGGTTGGGGATCAGATACACCAGCATCGCGCCCAGCAACAGGCACAGGCAGGAGAACAGCAGGCCACGTGCCGGCACCGCCGCACGCGAGAGCTTGGCAAAGCCCTTGGGCGCGTGCTGCTCCTCGGCCAGGCCGTAGAGCATGCGGCTGGTGGAGAAGATGCCGCTGTTGGCCGAAGAGGTGGCCGAGGTCAGCACCACGAAGTTGATCAGGCTCGCGGCCGCCGGCACCCCGGCCAGCACGAACAGCTCCACGAACGGGCTCTTGTCGGCCACCACCTGCCGCCACGGCGTCACCGCCATGATCGCGACCAGCGCCAGCACGTAGAAGATCAAAATGCGTACCGGGATCGAGTTGATCGCCTTGGGCAGGTTGCGGCGCGGGTCTGCGGTTTCCGCAGCGGTGGTGCCGACCAGCTCGATGCCGACGAAGGCGAATACCGCGATCTGGAACCCGGCAAAGAACCCGCCAATGCCCATCGGGAACATGCCGCCGTCGTTCCACAGGTTCGACAGCGAGGCCACGTTGCCCGACGGCGAACGGAAGCCCCAGGCCACCAGCCCGGCGCCGGTGATGATCAGCGCACAGATGGCGATGATCTTGATAAGCGCGAACCAGAACTCCATCTCGCCGAACAACTTGACCGTCACCAGGTTCAGGCTCAGCAGCAACAGCACGCAGAGAATGGCGGGGATCCACGGCGCCAGCCCCGGAAACCAGAACTGCGCATAGGCGGCGATCGCAATGACATCGGCGATGGCGGTGATGATCCAGCAGAACCAGTACGTCCACCCGCAGAAGAACCCGGCCCACGGCCCGAGCAGGTCGGTGGAGAAGTCGATGAATGACTTGTACTCCAGGTTGGACAGCAGCAATTCGCCCATCGCGCGCATCACGAAGAACAGCATCGCGCCGATGATCAGATACACGAACAGGATCGACGGGCCGGCCAAGCTGATCGTCTTGCCCGAGCCCATGAACAGCCCGGTGCCGATCGCGCCACCGATGGCGATCAGCTGCAGGTGGCGATTGGAGAGACTACGTTGCAGATGATCGGGCGCGGACGGATCAGACATGGGGCACGGCACCGGCAAGTGAACAAGCCGTCAAAAATACGAGATCGCGGCAGCGCACACCAGCGGTTTGAGTCGCCGTGCCGGGTAGGCCACTGCGGGCGCCGGCGCAGGTGGCCGGCTTGCCCCATCGTGGTGCGCCAGATATCCGCGCGTTCGGCACTGCTCTCACTCGAGGAATCGCAACCCAGTCGATGCGCGCACCCCACGCCCCGAGCGTCATCGCCATCTGCCTGGCACCTGCGTATTGCAACGACCGACGCTGAAAGAATCCCGGTACCGGCCGCGCACCAGGTGACTGATCGAGCTTGGTTAGGCGCGATTACCCACCGTATTACCCACCCGCAAGCCCACCGCCAGCTCGGCCTGGCAAGGCCTGATCGTCATCTTCTTCCAGGTCGCCCACCTCCTCGCGCAAACCGCCTTGCTGCGGCGTCTGCTCTTCCAGCGGGATCTCGTCTTCATTGGTATCCGGATCGGGCGTGCCGTGCACCGATAGACCGGCATTGGCGATGGTCATCGGGCGCGCAGTGCGTGGATTGAGCTGCATGGAGTGGCTCCGGTGGGTTCGAAAGGAGCCCCGACAGTGCGCATCGCAGCGCTACCGCACCGTGATCCAGGGAGGGATCGTGCTGACATAGCGTTGACGCCGGCAGGCTGACGCGTGTCGACACGGCTCATCCACTTGGCACTTGGCACCTGTACCTGGCGCATGCACTTGGCACTTTGCGACCAAAAGACAAAGGGCGATGTCTATCGCCAAGGCAGTCTGCGTGCAAACGCCGCTGCGGCCTGGCCGGCCTGGAGCGCAAGCGTTGGCGCATCCGCCTGAGATCGGCCTGTCCGCTTGAGCCGTACTCGACCACGCCGTGCCGACCGCGGCTATCATGGCCGCACTCCTTCGAGGCCACGCCATGCGCCATCGCATCTGCCTTGTAGTGCTGCTGAGCTGCGGCATCGCCCACGCGGCCGAGCCCGAGCCTGCCTCGCGCCTGGATGCCGTGCTGCAGTCCGGCGTGCTGCGGGTCTGCACCACCGGCGACTATCGTCCCTACTCGCTGCTGCGCGCCGACGGGCAGTTCGAAGGCAGCGATATCACCCTGGCGCAGTCGCTGGCCGGCAGCCTGGACGCGCGCGTGGAGTTCGTCCGCACCAGCTGGCCGCAACTGATGCCCGACCTGCTCGCCAATCGCTGCGACATCGCCGTCGGCGGTATCTCGGTCACCTTGCAACGGCAGCGCCAGGCCAGTTTCAGCACGATGCTGGACGTGGACGGCAAGATTCCGCTGGTGCGCTGCGCCGACCAGGCGCGCTACCGCAGCATCGCGCAACTCAATCGACCCGAGGTGCGCGTGATCGAACCGCCCGGCGGCACCAACGAGGCCTTCGCACGTCACCAGTTGCCGCGCGCAAGCCTGCGCCTGTTCGCCGACAACACCACCATCTTCCAGGAGCTGCTGGCGCAGCGCGCGGACGTGATGATCACCGACGCCTCCGAAGCGCTCCACCAGCAGGCACGCCTCCCCGGCCTGTGCGCGGTCGCACCGGAGCAGCCACTGCAATACGGCGAGAAGGCCTTCCTGCTACCGCGCAACGACCACGCCTGGAAAGCCTATGTCGACCAGTGGCTGCACCTGAGCAAGGCCAGCGGCGAGTACGCGCGCATCGTTGACACCTGGCGTGCACCGCGCAAGGAATCCACGACGGCGCCGTGACGGGAATCGGGAATCGGGAATCGGGAATCGCAACAGCATCAAGCGCATCGCGACATTTCGATATAGCGCCCCTCCGATTCCCCATTCCCGATTCCCGCGGCGCACAGCGCCGCCCTCAGACAATTTTGGTCCGCCGCCACCACCGCGAGACCTGCTCTTCGCGGATCAGCGTGAACAGCCCGGCGCCCAGAATCAGCGCGATGCCGACCGCCATCGGCCAGTCCAGGTGGTCGTGGAACAGCAGGTAGCCGAAGGCGATCGCCCACAGCATCTGGCTGTATTGCGTTGGCGCAACCACACTCACCGGTGCCATGCGCGTGGCATACATCAGGCAGATCGCCGCCAGGCCGGCAAGCAGGCCATAGCCCGCCAACAGGCCCCACTGAGACAGCGTGGGCCAGACAAAGGTCGGCAACATCATGATCCCGCCCATCACCAACGGGCCGATCACCCCGGCGCCGTACAAGGTCAGGCGTTTTTCGCTGTGGCCGGCCATGCGCAGGGTGATGACCGAGATGGCGCCGACCAGGCCGCACACGATCGCGGCCACATGCCCATGGGTGAGATGGCGAAAGCCCGGGCGCAGCACGATCAACACGCCGATGAAACCCACGATCACCGCCGACCAGCGCCGCCAGTGCACCTCTTCCTTGAGAAACACCACCGACAGCACGGTGACGAAGATCGGCATCAGGAAGATCAGCGCGAATGCCTCGGCCATCGGCAAGGTGGTGAACGCAATCACCGAGGTCAGATTGCCGATGGCGCCGGTAAGCGCACGCAACAGCCACAGGCTGGGTTGCTTGGCCATCACCAGTTCGCGCAACCGGTCGTCCGGCTTCTTCAGGAATGGCACGGCCACCAGCATCAGCAAGGCGCCGAGAAACAGCACTTCGTAGACCGGCAGCGTGCCTTCCAGCAGCTTCACGAACGCATCGCTGATCGAATAGGCCGCATAGCAGGCAAACCCCAACAACACACCCTTCAGCATTGCCGATCCTCCATTGCCGATCCTCCACGGTTGGCGCCAATCGGACACCATGTCGACGGGGCAGTGCGCAGTATGCGGTGCGGCGTGCGCCAGAGGAATCGGCGCAGGTCTCCGGGCACGGGCGCTCGTGCACTGCCACCGGCACCGCCGCACACGGCCGCGCTGGCCACCGCGTTGCAGAACGGCCGCTACGCCGCCCGCCGGCGTGCGGGTCATGCATTGGATGCCCATGCGCGGTGGGTCGGTTACGATGCCGGTCCATCCCTTGTAATGGCGACGCGCGTCACGCGCGCCGACCCCAGACCAGCGACCCGTGCCCCACTACTCCGGCCCACTCCTCACCTGCTCCGATGCCCAGGCACTGCTTGCCGCGCGCGGCAGTGGCCTGACCCAATGGACCGGCTCGCTGGACCTAGGCCGCAGTACCGGCATCGCGCAGCTGGACGCGCAGACCTGGCAGTGGCGTGGCCGGGGTTACCCGTATCCGGGCAAGCTCAAGGAGCGCACGCTGTACTTCTGGGACGGGGATGACTTCGCCCCGATCTCGCGTTTCGGCGGCGCGTTGATCAAGCTGGTCCCCACCGAATGGGGTGCGCCGACCTTCGAGATCGATGGCATCAAGATGCTGCCTTCGGCGCAGCTGTCGCCGTTCGAGGATGCGCGGCGCAAGGTGGCGCTGGTCGATCCGAGCGGCAAGGTCGTGCTGGATACCTGTGGCGGGCTGGGCTACTTCGCCGCCTGCTGCCTGGAGGCCGGGGTGGCGCAGCTGCAGTCGTTCGAGAAGAATGCCGACGTGCTGTGGCTGCGCACGCTCAATCCGTGGTCGCCGGATCCGGACGATGCCGCCCACGGCGGGCGTCTGCAGCTGACCCAGGCGGATATCTCGCAGCACATCGCCACGCTGGCTGACGGTGCGTTCGACGCCATCCTGCATGACCCGCCGCGTTTCGGCATCGCCGGCGAGCTGTACTCGCAGCTGTTCTACGATCAGCTGGCGCGGGTGTTGCGGCGTGGCGGGCGCCTGTTCCATTACACCGGCGCGCCCAACCGGCTCACCAGCGGGCGCGATGTGCCCAACGAGGTAAGCAAACGCTTGTGCAAGGCCGGTTTCAGCACGCAGCTGGCGCTGGATGGCGTGCTGGCGACGCTGCCGGCGCGGCGCTGATCGCACGCGTCTTGCGGCAACTGAAACGCGCGGTCAGCAGCGGCCAGCCATCCGGCGATACTGTGCGCCAAACTGCGTACAGCAGACACAGGCCGCGTCGAGTATCGGCCAGCCATGCGCGGAGCGCATCGCGTCTGCCACCGGCATCAGGCCTGCAAATGGATCTGCGATACTGCACTGCCCACGACAAGGACGTTGCATGCGCCTCCACCTTACGACCTGGTTGTTGACCGCGCTGGTGGTGATGACCGGCGCGCCGGCACACGCGCAGACCGCGCCGCAAACACCGTCACCGTCGCAACCCATGTCCGACGTCACCGCCCGCCATCCGGTCACCACCGCCGTCCTGGCCGGGCGCACGATTCGCCTGGGCGAACACGCCGGCAAGTGCGCGCTGCTGCGCGATGATGAAGTGCTCCCGCTGGACATCGGCGCGCCGTGCTACTTCAGCATCAATCGCGAACATGGCGCCCAGGTGCATCACTTCAACGGCAGCGATATCGTGCTCGTGCAACACGCCCACCCCCGCGCGGAGCCGGACTGGGACATCAAGCTGTACGGGCCGATCTGCGCATTCGAAGCGCAGGCCGTGCGCGAGGTGGATGGCGTGCTGGAACCCGGCAGCGTCGCCAACTCCTGGCCCTGCGACCCCACCGTGGGCGCCGATCAGAAGCAGTTCGTCTACAGCTACGACACCTGGCCCAAGCGCGAGACGCAGACGCCATCGCGCAAGCAAAAGCAAACGCAGCCCTGATTGCCGCATGACGCGCAGGTGTCGATAGGCGCAGGCGGTTGCCACCGCCTTATGACCCGTTTGCTGATCAACACCGTGTACTGACCAGCGGCTCGCCGCACGCCTGCGCAGCCGCGTCGTCGTCGACAGTGTGGCACCGCAGTTGCGCATGCCGTGGAGCACCGCGCAGGTCATCGCCGGCCGCGTCTGTGCGCCGTCCAGACAACGTAGGCGAACCAGGCGATGACCGCCAACGGCACACTGGTCAGTAACGCATCCCAGCCGATGGCGATCCAGAACCGTTGCGGGTCTGCGTCCGCATGGAAGATCCTGGTCGGCCGGCCGCGGATGACGCTGATATAGCGCCCCGTGACGATCGCCTCCAGCAACAGCCACAGCCGCATGCAGCAGGCGATCGCCACGACAACGGCCCCCCCGCCGATGATCCATTCATGGATCCGGGACGCTGCGGGAGCTGGCGCAGGTGGCGGTGATTTGGGCCGCTTTTTTTTCACGCAGGCATCGGTTCGCTGGAGGCGGCGCAGTGTACGCCCGTGGGTGTCGGGCGATCGCGGGCAGAGCACTGGTGACCGATGCCACCCACCACCGCGCGCACTGCACTCTGTGCATCAGCGAGCGCTGCGGCAGCCAGGCCGCAGGTGCCCTCATCCACGCGTCAACATACCGCCCACTGATCGCGCCCGGCGGTCTTGGCGGCGTACAGGGCAAGATCGGCCTGCCCCAGCAGCACATCCAGTCCGGTGCCTGCAGTCACGCTCACCGCGCCCATGCAGAAGCGCACCGGCTGGTCGGTGGGCAGGCCGGCGATCTCGATCGCGGCCACGGCATTACGCAGCCGCGTAAACACGGCAGGAATCTCTTCTGCGCTGCAGCCCGGCAGCACCAGCAGGAATTCCTCCCCGCCCAGCCGTCCCAGGCGATCCTGCGTCCGCAGCGCCAGCCTGGAGGCGCAGGCAAGCGCCTTGAGCACGGCATCGCCGGCAGCATGCCCGTGCACGTCGTTGATCAGCTTGAAGTGGTCCAGGTCGATCAATGCCAGCATGCACGGCACCTGCGAGCGCACCGATTGCTCGACCTGCTGCTGCGCCTCGGCGCGAATGGCGCGGCGGTTGGGCAGGCCGGTGAGTTCGTCGCGCATCGCCAGCCGCGAGAGTTGCCGCCGATGGCACGCACCGAAGGCCAGCACCACCAACGCACCCAGCAACAACAGGCAGGCCGCACACAGGGCGATCCACAAGGCGCGTTGACCGGCTTCGCGGGCCTGCAAGGCCAGTTGCGCGGTCTCGCTGCGCCGGCGCAGCTCGGCGGTTTCGGCGCCACGGCGCGCGTCTTCGTAACGCGCCTGCAGGCGCAGCATCACGGTGTCGCGCTGGCGATCCAGGCTCTGCGCGCGCAGCGTGTTGGCGCGTTGCAGTTCCTGGTATGCCTCGGCATGGCGCCCCTCCGCCGCCAGTGCCTGGGCAATGGCATCGAGCAGTTTCGCGCGCCGTCCCAGCGACAGGTGTGGGTCGTCCGCCGCCTTGGCCGCGACGATCTCCACGCCGAGGCTGCCGGACTTGAGCGCAGTCAATGCCTGCAGCAACACCGCATGGCAGGCGGCCACCCGGCCGACATTGCCCTGGCGTTGCATCAACGGCAGTGCCTCGCGCGCCATTGCCAATGCCGCGCTGGCATCGCCGGCTTCGATCAGGACCTCGCTGCCGCTGGTCAATGCCGCGGCCACGCCGGCCTGATCGCCCAGCTCGCGACTGAGCGCCAGCGCGCGCTTGAAATGCAGCAACGCCGCGTCCGGCTGCTGCGCTGCCAGCGACGTGCCGTACTCGTATTCGATCAGGCTGCGCTGAAAGCGTGCCGGCTGGCCGCGCAGGCGCTCCAGGGCGCGCTGCAGGTAGTCTTCGGCGTCGTTGTCCTCGGTCGAGCGGCCACCCACGCGGCTGGCCAGCGAACCGAGCTGGGTCAAGGCATCCAGCTCCAGGCCCAGGCTGTGTTCGCGCACTGCGCACTGGTAGCTGGCCTGTGCGGCGTTCCAGGCCTCGTCGCTGCTGCCGGAGGCGAGCATGCTCCACATGTCGACCGCCTCGACCTCGCACAGCAGATCGTTGCGCCCCAGCGCACGCGCCTGCTGACGCAGCGCTTCCAGCCGCGCCAGCATGCCGCGGTTGGGACTCTCGCGCACATCGCTGAGCGCCTGCACGATCGCCAGCCACAGCTGCGCCTGCGCCGTGTTGCCACGCACGTTCGTCAACATCGCACGCGCCTGGGCCAGGGCCGCCTGACGGCGCTCGCTCTCTTCCAGGGAAATCAGCACGCGCGCCTGCGCCAGCAAGGCCCAGAACTGCGCGTCGGCATCGCCATCGCTGCGGGCACGCTGCAACGCGGCCTGGGCGACCTGCAGGGCGGCCCTGGGGTCGTCGATCGTGGCGGTTTCGATGCGCTTCCATGGCTGCGGCTGCGCCCACAGCGTCGCACTGCACAGCATCGCGGCCATCGCAACGACCATGCGCCGCCAGCGCGGCGTCGCGCCGCTCATCGGGCCCTCACGGCGACGACAAGCCACACCGCATGGCTGCCGTGGACGGGACATGCCGCCCGCCCCGTATCGGGTTTGCTGGTTGCTGCAGCACTGAAGCTCTCCCGTGGCTGGCTGGCTGGCGGTGGAATCGGAGCGACGTCGGCGTCTGCCTGACGCCGCGATGCAAACACACGGTCATGATGACTGGCGAGCGCGGCAGGTCATGTGATCGCCACGCATTGCGCCAGGATCGTTAGCGGCCTGCGGGCTGCGGGCTTGAATCGGCCTGCAGCTCGTGCCGGTGGCGACCGGCGGCCGGGCGCGTTGCGAAACGCCTGCGACCCGGCAGGCTTGCCGCAGCCGCCCTGCAGCACATCGCCGGATGCGGCCCGGCGACAGCCACGTAAACTGCCGCACGGCACCTGCCGCCCCCACCGATTTTGGAGACGCCGTGACATCCCGCCTGCCCCGCCTGCTCATGCTGCTTGCCGTCGCCTTGCTGTCGTCCTGCGCCACCCAGGCGCCGCGCGCGCCACAGCGCTCGCCGGACGCGGTCAAGGCCGACATCGCCCGGCGCCTGCCGACCACGCTGACCGATCGCGCCGGCTGGGCCGACGATGTGTACGTGGCACTGTCCTCGCAGGGGCTGGACACCAGCGCCGAGGACATCTGCGCGGTGCTGGCGGTGACCGAGCAGGAGTCGACCTACCAGGCCAACCCGGTCGTGCCCAATCTCGGCAGGATTTCGCGCGCGGAGATCGACCGCCGTGCCGGCGCGCATCACATCCCCGGCTTCATGGTCGATACCGCCTTGCGCATCGCCTCGCCCGATGGCCGCAGCTATGCCACGCGCATTGCCAGCGCGCGCACCGAACAGGAGCTGAGCCGCATCTTCGAAGACTTCACCGGCAGCGTGCCGCTGGGCGCGCGCCTGTTCGACGGGCTCAATCCGGTGCATACCGCCGGGCCGATGCAGGTCAGCATCGCGTTTGCCGAGCAGCACGCCGAGCGCTATCCGTATCCGCCTGGCGACTCGATCCGCCACGAGGTCTTCAGCCGCCGCGGCGGGCTGTGGTTCGGCACCCGGCACCTGCTCGGCTACCCCGCCAGTTACGACGCGCTGCTGTACCGCTTTGCCGACTTCAACGCCGGCTGGTACGCCAGCCGCAATGCCGCGTTCCAGGCAGCGCTGAGCAAGGCCAGCGGGATCGCATTGACCCTGGACGGCGACCTGCTGACGCCCGGCGCCAGCCTGGATGCGCCCGGCGCCACCGAACGCGCCGCACGCGCCCTGGGCAGCCAGCTGGCGATGAGTGACCGTCAGCTCCGCCGTGCCCTGGAGGCCGGCAACTCCAGCGATTTCCAGGACACCGAGCTGTATCGCCAGGTGTTCGCGCTGGCCGAGCGCAGCGCCGGCAAACCGCTGCCACGGGCGGTACTGCCCGGCATCACCCTGGACAGCCCCAAGATCACCCGCACCCTCACCACCGCCTGGTTCGCGCAGCGTGTCAACGCGCGCTGGAAGCGGTGTATGGGCAAGTAGTCGCCGGTGCCGCGGGGCGAGCGGCACCTGGGGCGCCACGCCTGGCATCTTCGTTCCACGGCAAGGCACGACGTTTGGCAGGGTCGCATGCCCCGCCCGCACACGTAGCATGCGAGGTTGCACCGCCGTTGTCGGCGCGCACCCTTTTGATGAGGTCCACATGCCCACACCGTTGCCGTTGCGCCACCTGCTCGCTGCCCTGATGACCGCCCTGCTGCCCGCGGTGGCCAGCGCGCAGGCACCGGGCGTGACCGAGGCCGACTACGCCCGTGCCGAGCGCCTGATCTACTACGCCGCGCAGCCCCTGGTCGACCATGCTCCCACGCGCGTGACCTGGCTGGATGCCACCCATGTGGCCTACGTCGACCACGATGCCAAGGGCGACCGCCTGCTGCAGCTGGACACCGCCACCGGCAAGACCGCGCCGCTGTTCAAGCCCGCGGCGCTGGCCACCGCGCTCAACACCCTGCTCAAGACCGGTGACAAGCCGCTCAAGGCCGCCACCCTGGCGCCCAAGGTCAGCCTTGGCGCCGATGGCCGCTACCGCCTCAACGTGCGCGACACCGCGGTGGTCTGCGACGCCCGCGCGCGCTGCAGCAAGCTGTATGCGAAGGACAAGCCCGAACCGGGCGTGCTGTCGCCGGACAAGCGCAGCGAAGCGTTCATCCGCAACTGGAACCTGTGGGTGCGTGATCTGGCCAGCGGCCAGGAAACCCAGCTCACCCGCGATGGCGTGGAAAACTTCGGCTACGCCACCGACAACGCCGGCTGGCAGCACAGCGACAACGCCATCGTGGCGTGGTCGCCGGACTCGCGCAAGATCGCCACCTTCCAGCAGGACCAGCGCAAGACCGGCGACATGTACCTGGTCAGCACCAAGCTTGGGCATCCGGAACTGCAGTCGTGGAAGTACCCGCTGGCCGGCGACAAGGACGTGACCACGATCGAGCGCGTGATCATCGACGTGCCCAGTGCCAGCGTGGTGCGGCTGAAGATGCCAGCGGACCAGCACCGCTCCACGCTGTGCGACGACGTCAGCTGCTCGCCGGGCCTGTGGGACGATGTGAAATGGGCGCCGGACAGCAAGACCCTGGCGTTCGCCTCGACCTCGCGCTTCCACAAGCAGGTCTGGCTGCGCATCGCCGATGCCGGCACCGGCGCCGTGCGCACCGCCTTCGACGAAACCGCCAAGACCTATTACGAAAGTGGCCAGGTCGCCGCCAACTGGGCCTACCTGCCCGGCAGCAACGAGGCGGTGTGGTTCTCCGAGCGCAGCGACTGGGGCCAGCTGTATCTCTACGACCTGGCCACCGGCAAACCCAAGCGCGCGATCACCAGCGGCGAAGGCAACGTCACCGAACTGCTGCGCGTGGACCCGGTGACGCGCACTGCATGGTTTGTCGGCGTAGGCCGCACGCCGGGTGTGGACCCGTATTACCAGCAGCTGTGGAAGGTGAGCCTGGACGGCGGCGCGCCGGTGCTGCTCACGCCCGAGGTTGCCGACCACAGCATCGCGCTGTCGCCCGATGGCAGGCGCTTCGTCGACACCTATTCCACTTCCGTCACGCCGCCGGTGAGCGTGCTACGCGATGCCGCCGACGGGCGCACGCTCAGCACCATCGCCACCGCCGACATCAGCCGCCTGAAGGCCGCCGGCTGGGTGCCGCCGGAGCCGATCACGGTCAAGGCGCGCGATGGCAAGACCACGCTGTACGGGCTGATGTTCAAACCGACGAACTTCGATCCCGCGCGCAAGTACCCGGTGATCGACTACGTCTACCCCGGCCCGCAGACCGGCTCGGTGCGCGGCCGCAGCTTCCTGGCCGGCCATGGCGACAACCAGTCGCTGGCCGAACTGGGCTTCATCGTGATCGCCATCGATGGCATGGGCACGCCGTGGCGCTCCAAGACCTTCCACGACACCTGGTACGCCAACATGGGCGACAACACCCTGCCCGACCAGGTGGCCGCGGTGAAGGAACTCGGCCAGCGCTACCGGTGGTTCGATACCAGCCGCGTCGGCATCTGGGGGCATTCGGGCGGCGGCAATGCGTCCACCGCCGCGATGCTGCGCTACCCGGAACTGTTCAAGGTGGCCTGGTCGGAAAGCGGCAACCACGACAACCGTGGCTACGAGGACGACTGGGCCGAGAAGTATCACGGCGAGCACATCGTCAACAAGGACGGCACCTCCAACTACGACGACCAGGCCAACGCCACCCACGCCAGCAAGCTCAAGGGCAAGCTGATGCTGGTGCACGGCACGCTGGACGACAACGTGCCGCCGTACCTGACCTTGCTGGTCGCCGATGCGCTGATCAAGGCCAACAAGGACTTCGACATGCTGATGCTGCCCAACGCCAAACACGGCTACGGCGAGCTCACCCCCTACGTCGCCCGCCGCCGCTGGGACTACTTCGTGCAGCACCTGCTCGGCGCCACCCCGCCGGCGCAGTATCAGATGAAGCCGATGCCGGAAAAATAGGCGACGCTGGACGCGGCATCGTCGGCCATCGACGGTGCCGCGCTATCGCGCAGTTGAACCGGGAGTGCAGAGAAAGCGGCGCCGCAGCCAGCCTGCGCCGTCGTGCAGCATCGGCCCTGGGCGCGACACCATGCCCCCCAAGAACCGTAGGAGCGGACCCGGCCGCGACACCCTACCCGCACACGCAAACGTCGCAACATCGCATCGCAAAGATGCAGGCGCGCGCACCACGGTTAACACAGCAAGCTGCATGCATCACCACCGCAGGCACGCTCGATCACGCGTTCCATAAGACAACACCTGATGCAACGCCCCTCTTACTTAGCGCTCCCACCACCCAGCTGCTTGCTCAAGAACGCCAGCAAGCGCGTGTAGTACTCGCGTCGGTGCGCCTCGGTGTAGAAGCCGTGGCCCTCGTTGGGGAAGTACAGCGACTCCACCGGCACCCCCGCACCCTTCAACGCGCGCTCCATCGCCTTGGTATGTTCGATCGGTGCGCGCTCGTCCTTGCCGCCGGCCGCCAGAAACACCGGCACCTTGATCTGCTTGGCCAGCACCACCGGCGAGCGCGTGGCCAGGGTGTCACGTGCACCCAGCCAGTCGCCGGTCCAGTTCTTTGCCCAACGCGCGGAGCGCGCGGTGTCGCGGGCCATCATGTCCAGATCGTAGACGCCAACATAGCCAGCGGCGCAGCGGTACACCGCCGGCTCCTTGGCAACCCCCATCAGCGCAGCGTAACCACCGTAGCTGGCACCGTAGAGACAGATGCGCGAGGCATCGGCCACTCCCTGCGCGATAGCCCAGCGGGTGGCATCGGTGAGATCGTCCTGCATGCGCCCACCCCACTCCCTGGCGCCGGCCTGGGTGAAGGCACGTCCGTAATTGGCCGAGCCGCGGTAATTGACGCGCAGCACCGCGTAACCGGCTGCGGCCAGCAGCTGGGTGTCGTCGTCGAACTCCCATTTGTCGAAGATCCCGAACGGGCCACCATGCGGCATCACGATCAACGGCAACGGCTTGCCTGCCTCGGCGTGCAGCGGCTGGGTCAGATAGCCGTGCAACTCCAGGCCATCGCGCGCCTTGAAGCTCACCTGCCTGCTCGCCGGCACGCCATCGGGCGGAAACCATTCGCGGCGGCTGAACACCCGGTCGGCCTTCTTGCTGACCGTGTCGAACAAATAATAATCGCCGTTGTTGCGATCGCTCCACACATACACCAGCACCAGGCGACGGTCGCGGGTGGCCGAGGTGATGTAGACCGCATTGCCGTCGAAGGCTTTCTCCAGGCTGCGATAGAGCCTAGCCGTCGGCGACTTCTCGTCGAAGAAGCGGTTGCGCACCCGGTCGCTCATGTAGGACGCACCGATCGGCGTGGTGCCATCCAGGTCGCGCAGGATCCGGTAGGGGTCGACGGTGTCGTCGTGCAACAACGGCGTGGACTTTCCGCTGGCCGGGTCCCATCCCACCAGCACATCGGTGCCGGTTGCCTGCTCCACTTGCAGGTAGGCCTGGCTGCCATCGGCCGCAAAGCCGAGCGGAAACGCACGATGCCCGCTGCTGGCGGCATCGTTGACCAACCGCCACGGCGCAGCATCGTCGTCGCGGTAATACAGCTTGCTGACGTTAGTCACATCGGCGCCGTTGGCAAAGCGGATGCGCCCCTGCTGGTCGGTCACGAAGTTCGCACGACGCACCGGCGATGTCGCCACGGTGCTACGCCGGCCGGTCAGGATATCCAGCTTGTCGATGCGGATGCTCGGGTCGCCGACGAACGGGATCGTGGACACCAGGATGTTGCGCGGATCACCGGGCAAGGTATCGAGCATGAACGTGCCAGGCTCCAGGTCCATCTTCAACTGCACGCCGTTGATCTCCGGATTGGTGCCATAGGGGCTGGCCAACAGGCGGCCATTCTTGCCATCGGCGTCGATGGCATGCAGTTGCCCGATCGCCATCGGCTCGTCGCGCGAACCCAGCCGCTGCGCCATCGACACCACGATGCGGTCGTCGCTGGCCCACCAGAAATCGTCCACCACGCTATTGGCGCCACCGGTGACTTTCGCGGTGGCCACCTTGTCCTGGCGCCGCACGATGCCCAGCACGGTGCGATCTTCCAGCGGCATGGTGAGCGCGAAATAGTCGCCCGTCGGCGAGATCTTGATCCGCTCGAACTGGTCGCTTTTGAGATAGGGCGTCAGATCCACCGGTTGCGGCGGCGTCTGCGCGCAAACCGATCCGGTGATTGCCATCGCCACCGCCAGTGCGGCAGTCGCCTTCCTCATCCAGTAATGCATTGCGACACTCCGCCTCTTCCTTGGTCCACCTATGGTGGCAAAGGCGGTTGGCGGCGTCCATCCTATGGCGTGACGTTGGATGCGTTCACAGCGAGATGCCGCGTACCACGCACGGCCGCCTGGCAATGCCTGGCCTGCCCTGATGTGCTCAGACACCGCTCCGTGTGCGCACACCCAGCAAGCCGATGCGCCGGAACCACATCTCCAGCGGCACCGTCACCAGCGGCGGCAACGCGGCCAGCAGGCTCAGCACACACGCCCACCACGGCCAGCGCAGCCGCAACGCGGCAAGCACGCTGACCGCCACATAGAACAGGAAGGCCGCGCCATGCAGGCGCCCGAATACCCACACCACCAGCTCGGTGGTGTGGGTACCGTACTTGAGCACCATGCCGACCAACAGCCCGGCCCAGGTCAGCCCTTCGAAAAAGGCGGCGGCGGCAAACAGCCGGCCGATCGGCGACAACGCAGAAGAAGCACGCATGCAACACTCCAGACGGACAGGGATTGCCGCGACGCGATGGCGGCGGCGACGCCCGCTGGCCACCGCATTCTACAGAGCGCATCGCGCACCAGCCGCCCGCCGTCGTTCCTGGCGATAATGGGCGCCCTTTGCATCACCTGCCGGCCTCTCATGCGCATCCTCCTCCTGCTCGCCGTGCTCGCACTGGCACTGCTGCCCGCAACGTCCATCGCAGTCCAGCTCCAGGACGGCGACCTGTTGTTCGTCACCGCCGCCCGCACCGGCCTGAGCGGCGCCATCGACGATGCCACCGCCAAACAGGACGCACCCAGCTTCGATCACGTGGCGCTACTCGCCCATGACGGCACGGAACAGGTGCTGCTGCATGCAGACGAACAAGGCTCGCGGCAGCAGCCCCTGCAGGCATTCGTCGAAGACGCCAATACCAGGCACCGGCAGATCCATGTGTACCGGCTGACGGAAGAACAGCGCGGTGCGATCCCCGGCGCCATCGCGCAGGCTCGGCGCATGCTCGGCAAGCCTTACAACCAGACCTACGTGCAGGACGACAACAGCTACTACTGCTCGGACTTCATCGAACGCGCCTTCCGCGCACAGCACGTCTTCGCACTGCAGCCGATGAACTTCAAGAACCTGCAGACCGGCAAGATCTCGCAGTACTGGACCGATTTTTACCGCAGCAAAGGCATGGAGGTACCGCAAGGGCTGCCCGGCACCAACCCCAACGATATGGCAGCGGCTCCTGTGCTGGCATATGTCGGCCGCCTGAAGTGATGCGCGCTATCGCCACACGTGGCCGGGGGACGCTGTTGAACAAATACTTGCCGGCAGGGCTGCTCGCCTTGTCACTCGCTGGCTGCATCAATGCACCACATGCACCGCAGGAACAGGCGCTGGCGCCTGCGCAACCACCGGCAGCGGCCAAAACAGCCATGGCCACCGCGCTCGCTGGGCAACGCGGCGAGGGCCAGCCGTACGAAATCGTCGACAGCCAGGTCTGGGATGTCCCGGATCCGGGCTCGGGTCGCCGCTATCAGGTGATTGTCGGCCTGCCGGCCGGCTACGCCGACCACCCGGAGCGTCGCTATCCGGTCCTTTACGTCACCGACAGCGACTATGCATTCCCTGTGGTGCGGCAGATCGCGCGCCGCTTGAACGGCGACGGGCCCGCGATCGAGGACTTCATCCTGGTCGGGCTGTCCTACGCGGTAGGTGACGCGCCGATGCCCAGCCGTCGGCGCGATTACACCCCGACACTGGAAAATGGCGGCACCGCGCCGCCCAACGCAACCCATGGCGGCAGCACGGCCTACGCGGCCTATCTTCGCGGGCAGGTGCTACCCTTCATTGCCAAGCGCTATCGAACCGACGAAGGCAGGCGCCTGTTTCTCGGGCATTCCTACGGTGGCCTGCTCGGTACCCATATCCTGCTCAGCACACCGCAGATGTTTTCCGGCTATCTGCTTGGCAGCCCTTCCTACTGGTATGGCGAGCACGCCACGGCCGCGCTGGAAAAACGCTTTGCCGCCGGACACACCGATGTGCCGGCGCGGGTCTACATGTACGTCGGCGAGTACGAGCAGGTGCGCTACAACAAGCAGTACGACATGGTGATCGACGCCAGGACCATGGTGCAGACGCTGCGCGCAAGAGGGTATCCGTCGCTGCAGCTGGAGCTGGAGGTGCTCAACGACGAGGATCACCTGAGCGTCGCGCCGCGCGGCATCACCCATGGCCTGAAGTTCCTGTTGGGCAGCAAAACCCCCTGAGCTCGATGCCCGGCGCCGTGGCGCGCCGGCAGAAGCGGTGGCGGGCGCGCGCCGCCAATGCACCGCCTGCACAACATCTTGCCAATGCCCATACATGCGCCGCCCTAGTGTCTGAACGTCCATACAGCGTGCCGCACGCAGCGCATTCCGCCTGCGCTTGGTGAGCACATGCAGAGGTATTCATGGCCTTGATTCATTCCATCCTGATGAGCGCCGTCGCCGGCATGCGCTCGATGACCCCGCTGGCCGCAGTGGCCAACGCTGCGCGCACCGGCAAGCTCCCCGCCGACAACGGCGCGCCGGCACTGCTCGCCAATCCCCTCGCATCGGCCGGCATGCTGGCGCTGGCCGGTGGTGAGCTGGCCGGCGACAAGATGAAAACCGCTCCCGACCGCATCGTGTTGCCCGGCATGATTGCCCGCATCGCCACCGGCGTCATCGTCGGCACCGCGCTGGCACCGCGCCATCAGCGCGGCGTGGCTGCCGTGCTGGGCGCGACCACCGCAGTGGCGGCCGCCTACCTTACCTTCAACGTGCGCATGCGCGCGATCGAACGCTATGGCCAGACCAGCACCGGTGTGGTCGAGGACGCGATCACGGTGGGCGCTGCGACGCTGATCATGCGCGACGCGGCAAAGCACTAGCCCAACACCCGGTGCCTGGGTCCGTCACCTGACGCAACTGCGTGCCGCGCCGCGGCGACGGTCACCCCACCGTCGCCCTGGCGCAGCAACAGCACGATGCCCGACAGCGCTGCGGCATGTCGCCGCAGCGCAGGCATCCGGGTCTAGACGGGCCGGTAGATCGCACAGAGCTTGTTGCCATCCGGGTCGCGCACGTAGGCCAGCCAGACCGCTCCCATGCGGCTCTCACGCTCGCCCGGCGGATCCTCGATGGACACCCCGCCTGCAGCCACGGCCGCGTCGTGGAAGGCCTGCACCTGCTCTGGCGAACTGCAGATGAAACCGACGGTGGCGCCGTTGCCGCTGGTCGCCGGTGCATCGTTGATCGGCTCGCTGACGGCGAAGGTGCTGCCGGCATGGCGATAGAACAGGCGCACATGGCCGGAGCCGGCAGTGTTGACCAGCGGCGCGGGAGCGCCGAAGACGCCGCCGAGCACCGCATCGTAGAACTGCCTGGATCGCGCAATATCGTTCGATCCCACCATCACATGATTCAGCACTGACCGCTCCTGTTGGTCGCCAAGGCGCACAGCTTAGTGCACGCCATGCGGCAGTGCGCCCGAGCGCTGCGCCGTGCAGCCGCCGGTTGCATCAGCCGCCACGCCCATGCGGCGCCTGCAGATCCAGCACCGGCCCCAGCGGCACGATGCCGGTGGGATTGATGGTGCCGTGACTCTGGTAGTAATGGCCTTTGATGTGCTGGAAATTCACCGTGTCTGCAATACCGGGCATCTGGTAGAGCTCGCGCAGGAATCCGGACAAGTGGGGATAGTCGGCAATCCGTCGCAGGTTGCACTTGAAGTGCCCCACATACACCGCATCGAACCGCACCAGCGTCGTAAACAGCCGCCAATCCGCCTCGGTGAGCACCTCGCCGCACAGATAGCGGTGCTCGCCCAGGCGCGCCTCCAGCCAGTCCAGTGTCTCGAAGAGCGGCACCACGGCTTCTTCGTAGGCGGCCTGCGTGGTGGCGAAGCCCGCCTTGTAGACGCCGTTGTTGACGGTGTCGTAGATACGCGTATTGAGCGCATCGATCTGCTCACGCAGCGGAGGGGGATAAAAGTCCCCTTCGGCCGCACCAACGGCATCGAAGGCGCTGTTGAACATGCGGATGATGTCGGCCGATTCGTTGCTCACCACCGTGTCGCGCTCGCGATCCCACAGCACCGGCACCGTCACCCGCCCGGAGTACTGCGGATCGGCGTTGAGATACACCTCGTACAGGCGCTTGGCGTGGTGAACCGGATCGGCGATCACGCCCGGGCCAGGATCAAACGTCCAGCCCTGGTCGCGCATCAACCAGTTCACCACCGACACGTCGATCATCGCCTCCAGCCCTTTCAGGCGCCGGAAGATCAGCGTGCGATGCGCCCACGGGCAGGCCAGCGAGACGTACAGGTGATAGCGGCCGGGAGCAGCCTGAAAGCCGCCCTTCCCGTGCGGGCCAGGCCTGCCATCGCGCGTCACCCAATTGCGGAACTGCGATTGCGAGCGTTCGAAACGCCCGCCGCTCTTGTCGGTGTCGTACCAACTGTCCTGCCACTTGCCGTCGACCAACAGGCCCATGCCGCGTTCTCCCGCTACACCAGTAGGCCGCAACCCTAGCCCAGCCGATTTGGAGAGTGCGTGAGTGGGCCTGCTGGCATGAGCAACCGCGACCAGCCATCTGCGCTGCAAGACCGGAGATCAACGACTGCAAGGCAATCGCGGCCCCTGCACCGCATGCGGCCGGCAACGCGCGCTATCTGGCAATCACCGACGTGCCGGACGGCACCATGTAGCAGGCCTGCGCTTTCTTGCACGCCTCTGCATTGAGTTCGGCGATCTGGCTGGCCAGATATTGTTCCGGGGTCAGCCCCATGCGATTGCGGTACGCATTGTCGGCATCGGCCCTGGCGACCTGCTCCTGTTCACGCTGCCGCTCGGCCGTGGTGGCCTCGACGAGCGTTTTGACCCGCTGCTGCTGGGCAGCGGTCAGGTTCATCTGCTGCAGGACATCCGGGTTGGGACGCGCGCGGCCCAAGGTGATGTTCTGGATCTCGATCGGCAGCTGCTGCTCCTTGACGAGGGCGCGAACGTTCTGCGTCACCGAATCATCGATTTTTCTGGCGGTATCGGGATCGCTCATCATCTTGGTCATGTCATAGCGCTTGACCTGGTCGCGCACGATGGATGCGTATTGGCTGGCGACATTGTTCTTGAACCAATCCTGCCCGAAGCCGGACAACAACACTGCGGGTGCGGTGATCCGGTACTGAATCTGCGTGGAGAAATCCAGCAGGATATTGTCACTGGACGAAAAGTCGTCGAAGGCCACCTGCACGGTCTGCGGCGTCACATCCACATAGGTGGCGGATGTGGTCAGCCACGCATACGTCCGACCCGGGTCACGCACGTCGTCCAGGCGGATTCCGCCTTTACCGAACAGCATCGGTTTATCCACCAACACCGCTTTCTGGCCCGGGTCGGGCGATACCACCGTACACGCACACAGCAAGCCGGCCAACCCACTGGCAAGCATGGAAGTCTTCATCGATGTCCCCTGAATGTCCGGGCGCCTATCCGCCCGGTGGGTGAAAGACTACCCAATCGTCCAGGCGATCACATCCCTGCGTTCGGCATGGGATCTGCTCAAAGAGCAGATCCCCGTAACCGGCTCACCCTCACGCCGTTCCATCAATCGCGGCGGCCGCCTTGCCAGAAGAACCCGTCTCACGTCATCCGGTGCTGCGGTGCCATCGCTTGCTCCCGCAGTTGCTCCTGCTGCTGTAACTGCTGCTGCGTTTCGCCCAAGGACTGCAGCTGCGCCAAGGAGTAGGCGACGGGCTGCGCGATCGCATCACCGGTTCTCATGTGCGCCATCTTGTGCGCTGGATCGTTCAAAGCTCCCTCCACAACAAACACGTTCTCGCCTTGCCGCGCTGTAGCCGTGTTTTCGCTCAATACAACATGATCGATCCGTGACAGCCCATGCTCCCTGGCCAAGGACGCGGAGCTGGCCGCCAGGCGTGAGCTATTTTCGTCGTACTCCCTGCCAAGCCCTTGCTCAAGGCGGCGCACTGCCTCCTCGGCCTGGCGATGCAGCGGGTCTATCGGCGTGCCATCAGCAACCAGGCGACCGGTATCGACCCGTGTCTGGTTATCGGACAAGATGAGTTGCCACAGATCCCGCTCAGGCTTGGGGTGTCGCACCTCCCCGTTCAACTCACTCTCCGGAAAAGGCGCCTTGAGATTCTGAATTTCAGGCTCGTTATGCAGTACCTTCGGCTCGCCTTCATAGCCTTTGATGCCTCCGAGAACGGTCTGGCGATAAAGGCCAGCATGATTCAATGCGGCCCAGCTGAAGTCGACACACGAGTTGGAAAACGTGTCGTATCTCATGTCGAAGCCGTGCTTTGCAGGGTCGGCTGCAAACTCTCGGATTCTGTCGTACTGATCCTTGCTGATTTCCATCGTTCTTGCGTACTGAGGGTCCCTGTAATTTTCTACATCTTTTCCGGACACTTCCCCCGGGATGTCATCCGAATCACTCCGCTGCGCTCTGGGCCTTGCGCTTGGTGCAAAGCCGAAGCTTTCATGGACATCGCCGTGGGAGGTTCCCAGATACATGTGTCCGGTGAAGGATGTTCCCCCTTCTTTCAGCGGCGTACCGGGGGATGCAAGATAAATTGTGAGAAGGTAAGGGTCTTCCTTGGCCATGACTTATTTCCCTTTATTGAAGTAAGCAACAATCAGCTCAACATTTTTTTCATTCAAATCCGGCCGGTCACCGCGGAGCTCAACAACAAGGCGATATCTCCCGGGCACAGCCCTTTGCACCTGGGCCAGACTGAGCACGCCATACACCGAGCGCTGGTCGAGAAGTCCGGCATCCTTGAGCATTGCACTGTCTACGCTGGTCGATGTGGTAGCAGACACTTCACCACTTTCGGCAACGGGAAGTCGATGGCTCAAGTCCTTGCTTATACGCGTCAGTGCAATCTGCACAGGGGCTGCGCCATCCACGCGCGTCAGATGCAATCTCGCATGGAACTCTCCATGGTTGATCGAATCCTTGATCTTGTACATGGAAGTCGCATCCGCCGCCCACACGCGCAGGCCCAGCATCAAATCAGCAGATGCACCAGGGCGAGGCGGCGGAAGATCAAACTCCAGATCCGCGATCGTGCCGGCCTTGTCCAGGGCAACGGGGCGCGTTAGTGGGACCACAGTTCGCTTCGCGGCCGCTTCGCGGCTGATCGGGGGCGCCGGATTCGACTGCTCTGGAGCAGCACCGCACGCAGCCAATCCCGTCATCGCCGCGACAAGGGCTAACCGACGAAAATACTGAAGCGCAAATGCTGGCATGGCGGGTCCTTCCTGTCTGGACGTGGTGTGGGTCTCCCACAGAACCATGTTGCCGGCCCCATGTACGGCCGATTCTAAAGGGTGCCAGCGCGCTGATGAGGGAAACCAGGCACCCGCATGCGGCATCAGTACACCTGGTTGGCAGCAACAGCCGGCCCCTGCACCTTCGGGGCTATCGTAGCCACCAGTTGCGCGGGCGTCGCGGCGGCAACTCGGCCCCTACACCCCCATCGATTGGCGCCACGGCCCCACAATCGGCGAAAATGCCTGCGCTGCGGCCGATCGCTTGCCCCCAGCCGGCAGCCTGCCGCCGTTCTTGCCGGCCCCTTCCCGCCTTCTGGCAGCCGGCCGCCCCCGCCACGCCCCTGTACCGCTTCTTTCCGGATCCATCTTGAACACCAACGTCCCGCCCGTGCCCGCCGACGACCTGCCCCTGACCGACCGCCTGCGCGCGGCGCTGGACCTACTGGAGGCCATCGAGGCCGACCGCAGCGTGCTCGACACCCTGCCCGAGGCCGACCGCGTGCGCCTGCACCAGGTGGTGGCCCGGGTCTATCACCCCGAGCCCAAGGCGCGGCGGCAGCTGCTCAAGCAGCGCGAGCGCGAGCGGCACCAGGAGAAGGTGCGCAAGGCCGAGGCGCTGCTGGAGCAGCGCGGCATCCGCGCACTGCGGCGCAAACCGGTATTCAGCACGCCGAACTTCTTCCCGCCGCATGCCGCCGGCCTGCACGATGCGCACAACGGCGAAAACGCCACCGCCGCACCGGAGCCCACGCATTCGCCGGAGTTGCGCCACTGCTACGTGTGCAAGCAGAAGTTCACCCAGCTGCATCACTTCTACGACCAGATGTGCCCGACCTGCGCCGAGCTGAACTACTTCAAGCGCACCGAAACCGCCGACCTGCGCGGACGCGTGGCGCTGCTGACCGGCGGCCGGGTCAAGATCGGCTACCAGGCCGGCCTGAAACTGCTGCGCGCCGGTGCGGAACTGATCGTGACCACGCGTTTCCCGCGCGATTCGGCCGCCCGCTATGCGCAGGAGCCGGACTTCAACGAGTGGGGCCATCGCCTGCAGGTGTTCGGCCTGGATCTGCGCCACACCCCCAGCGTGGAAGCGTTCTGCAGCCAGCTGCTGGCCACCCGCGACAGGCTGGACTTCATCATCAACAATGCCTGCCAGACCGTGCGCCGCCCGCCGCAGTTCTACGCGCACATGATGGCCGGCGAAACCGCCGCGCTGCATGAGTTGCCGGACACCGTGCGCAACCTGGTCGGCCATTACGAAGGCCTGCGCACGCCCGAACCACTGCGCGATGCCTCGGCGATGGCGCTGCCGGCGGTGCATGGCCGCGGCCTGGACGGCGCCGACGGCCTCACCCGCGCCGCCGAGCTGTCGCAGGTGGCGTTGCTGGACGACGAACTGGTTGGCCAGCAGCACCTGTTCCCGGAAGGACGGCTGGACCAGGACCTGCAGCAGGTGGACCTGCGCGGGCGCAACTCCTGGCGCCTGCTGATGGACGAAGTGCCCTCGGTGGAGCTGCTGGAAACCCAACTGGTCAATGCCATCGCGCCCTTCATCATCAACGCGCGGCTGAAGCCGCTGATGCTGCGCACGCCCGAGCGCGACAAGCACATCGTCAACGTCTCGGCGATGGAAGGGCAGTTCTACCGCAACTTCAAGACCACCCGGCATCCGCATACCAACATGGCCAAGGCCGCGTTGAACATGATGACGCGCACCTCGGCGGCCGATTACCAGAACGACGGCATCCACATGAACAGCGTCGACACCGGCTGGGTCACCGACGAGGATCCGGCCGACATCGCCGCGCTCAAGGTCCAGCAGGAACGCTTTCACCCGCCGCTGGACATCGTCGACGGCGCCGCCCGCATCGTCGACCCGATCATCCACGGCGCCAACACCGGCGAGCATGTGTGGGGGCAGTTCCTCAAGGACTATGCGCCCACCGATTGGTGAGCGCTGCCTGCAGCCGGGGCTTCGCGTGATGCCGCCAGCGGCACGAAGCGCGCGCCGCTGCGATCATGCAACAGCAATCGCAACCGGCGCCCGCCGCAGATGTTGCGGCCATGTGCATAACGGCCGAGCTCCCTTTTCGCCCCATTGACTGTGCTACCGCTAGCGTCAGGGTCAACCAACCGAGACGCACACATGACAGAGCACGGCAAGCCCAACCCGATCATCGACACCCTTTCCAACGTCATCGGCGCCATCCGTGCCGACGACGACATGCACGACCTGGCCCAGGCCCACGATGCGCTCGAACCCAAGGCCATCGAAAAGCTCACGCCGGCCGAAGCCCGGCAGCAGCCAACCATCGCCGATGCGGTCAAGAAGCTGCTGCAGGACCAGGGCAAGACCGCCGATCCCGAGGTGCTGGTACCCGGCGTCAAGCGCACCTCCCACACGCTGGAAACGCCTGCCGGCAATCTTCCTGCCTTCGTCTACACCCCGCAGGGCGGCACCGCACTGCCGGTCATCGTCTATTTCCACGGTGGTGGCTGGGTGATCGCCAATGCCGAGGTCTATGACGGCGGCGCGCGCGGGCTGGCCAAGGAAACCGGCGCCATTGTGGTCTCGGTCGACTATCGCCAGGCGCCCGAACACAAGTTCCCCGCCGCCTGGGACGACGCACTCGCCGCCTACGAATGGGTGCTGGCAAACGCGGCCAGCATCGGCGGCAATCCGCAGCGCGTTGCCCTTGCAGGCGAAAGCGCCGGCGGCAACCTGGCCATCGCCACGGCAGTGGCCGCACGTGACAAGGGGCTGCAGGCACCGACGCATATCCTGGCGGTGTACCCGGTTGGCCAGACCGGCAGCCTGCACACCGAGTCCTACATCGAAAACGCCATCGCCAAGCCCTTGAACAAGGCCATGATCGAGTGGTTCGTGGGGCACCTGATCCGTAGCGACGCGGACAAGGCAGATACGCGCCTGGACCTGGTCAACGCCAACCTGCGCGGCCTGGCACCGGTGACGATCATCAACGCCACCATCGACCCGCTGCGCAGCGACGGCGCCAAGCTGGAAGACGCCCTCAAGGAGGCCAACGTGCCGGTCGAGCGTGAGGTCTACACCGGCGTGACGCACGAGTTCTTCGGTTGTGCGGCAGTCGTTGCCAAGGCAAAGGCTGCGCAGGAGTATGCGGGCAAGCGGCTGCGTGAGTCGTTTCGCTAAGCAAGCCACGGCGTGTGGCACGCCGGTCGTGCCACGCGACAGCAGGAACAGATAATGTTCAAACGAGGGCCGCCCTGGCAAACCAGGCGGCCCTCTTTTAGTGGCCTCAGTTTGGGCGTTATAAAAACTCTTACTGTCGGGGCAGCGTATTGGCTCGCAGCCTGCCTCGTACGCGGCACGATGTGACAAGCCCGGGACCAAAAGGACTACCGCAGCAACTCCTGCCGCAGCCATTGCATGTACGATCCAGCCAGGGGAGGCGTCGCGGTCAGACAAGGAGTTCGTCATGAGTGAAATCCACTCCAAACGTGCAGTTGCCTATGCGCAGGTCAGGCGCGCACTGCAGTCCGGGCGGTATCCGCCCGGTCAGCGCATCGACCCGGCAAAGCTGGCCACCGAGTTGAAGATCAGCTCCACGCCAGTTCGCTTTGCGCTGTATCGCCTGGTCGGCGAAGGCCTGCTCATCGATCACGCACGCTATGGCTTTCAGGTGCCGCTGCTCACCGAGGTCGCGTTGCGGGATCTGTACGACTGGATGGAGCGCCTGTTGCGGATGGCCTGCGATATGGGCGTTGCATTGGTGCCGCATGCCACTGGCGAGCCGGAATCCACCAGTGCAGCGACAGACGTGGTCAAGCAGACCTGGAAGCTCTTCGACGCCATCGCCCGTGCCACCGCGCACTGGTCGCTGCACCACGCGGTCAGGCAGACCAATGACAGGTTGGCCCCAGTGCGACGTGCCAAACACGGCCTGCTCGACGGGCTTGAAGAAGAACTGGCAGAGCTCACGCTGCACTGGCAGCAGCGCGACCTTGCGGCGCTGCAAACAGCGTTGCATGCCTATCACGTACGCCGCATCCAGGCCGTGCCGCGCATCGTGGCGATCATGCATGAGCGCAGCCGTCAGGTTTGACAGCGCGGCCACGCTGCTGCCAGTGCAGCGTGACCCTGCGGCGCTAAGTGCTGCGCTGCATGCCTACATGCGCGTCGCATCCAGGCCGTGCCGCGCATCGTGGCGATCATGCATGAGCGCGGCCGTCAGGTTTGACAGCGCGGCACTGACTGTCGCCAGCGCTACGCCTCGCAAGATCCACATTCTGTGCTGGCGCACCGCCGGCAGCGTGCGCCTGATGTGGCATGAATGGCGCGATGCGACACCACTGGCCAGGCTTGCACGGTCATCTTCGATGGCGGTCACACAGTGCATTTAATCATGACGGTGTTACGACTTAATCATTTGAAAATCAATACACACGTTCTCTAACGTGTCTGCGTCATGGATCCCCATGGCACAACCAGGAGACAGCGATGAACATCAATGACACCACCCACAGCGATGCATCCAGCGAGATCACGGTGCTTGGCATTGCCAGCACCGACACCAAGGGCGGCCCGCTCGCTGGCGAAGAAATCGGCGGTTTCAATGTGCCTGGCATTTCCGAAGAGTGAACCCGAGGCGTGCCTGAGCGCACGCCTCTTCCACCAGGAGTAGAGACCATGGATACCAGCAACAACGACGCGCATACCACGACGTCTGGCCAGGATCTCATCGTGCTTGGCATCGCAAGCCTGGACACACAAGGCGGGCCATTGGCAGGCGAAGAAATGGGCGGCATCACCACGCTGGGCATCAGCCAAGACTAGGCACTGCCAACGCGCGGCAGTCGCCACTCGGCCGTACATGCCGGCGGGCAACTTCCCAGGCCACGGGGCGCACTGCAACGGTGCGCCCCTTCTCTCTCAAGGACAGCGCCATGCAACGCTACACATTGCGCGACGACCTAGCGTTCTGCCGCATTGGCGAGCGCCTGGTGTTCCTGGATGTCGGTAACGACCGCTACTTCCGTCTGCCCGAGGCACTGGAGCACTCCCTGCTCACCTATCTGGCGCAAGACCCGGTGTCAGACCTGGAGATCAACGACCTTGTCGAACGGGGACTGCTGGTGGAACGGTCGCAAGCGACCGTAGGCCCGCAGCCTTCCGTCATACCTGTTGCGCGTAGCGCGATGGAAATGCCCGTGCCGGCGCGACGACCACAGCTGCTTGAAAAACTCGAAGTGCTGGCACTTGTGCTGTCCACGCGCCTGGCATTGAAGCGCAACCCGCTTGGCAGGGTCCTTGGCAGCCTCTCCGCTGGAGCACAGCGTCGGGGGATGCAGCAACGCCCGCTCGCCGAACTCGAGCAACGGCTCACCGATGCGGCATCCGTCTTCCGGCGCGCACGAGTGTGGGTGCCGGTCGAGATGCGCTGCCTGCTCGATTCAGTCGCACTGGCAAGATTCCTGCGTCGGCGCCAGCTCGACGCCCAGGTTGTCTTCGGCGTCGCACTCGATCCGTTTTCGGCCCATTGCTGGGTCCAGACAGGCGATCTCGTCCTGAACGACACGGTCGGCAACGTCCACGCGCATACCCCCATCCGGGTGGTGTGATGTACCGCTACATCGCCTTGTTCAACCATGCGCAGGCACACCGCGATGGCGACCGCGCCGCTGCCGATGCGTCGTTGCGACAGATCGGGTTACAGCTACGGCAACGCGCTGGGCACATCGACCTGTATGCATCAGACGACACGCCCGTGCTCGACCTGCCTGGTGGCGGCGCACTGATCGGCCATGTCTTTTCGCAGCGCAACAATGCCCCCTTGCTGGACGGCGCATCGCTGCATGCGTTGTCCGCAGCACAGCGGACGCGGCACCTGATCGAGACGCACTGGGGCGAGTACCTGCTGTTGCATGCACCGCACGCGGACCCGAGCGCCATCACCGTCATGCGCGAGCCTTCCGGCGGCGTGGCATGCGTTTACGCGCTACAGCATGGCTTCATCACTTCAGATATCTCGATCGCCACGCATGCGGGTGTGTACACGCGTGAGATCGACTGGGACGCCATCGCCCATCATCTGCACTACCCACACCTCAAGACCGAGCGCACAGGGCTTGTCGGCGTACGCGAATTGCTGCCGGGCAGCCAGCTATGTCTGCAGCCCAACCGCAGCAGTGTCGAACACGTCTGGAACCCCTGGGATTTCGTCGCTGCCTCTCGGCGCCGGCACGACCCACTCGACGCACAGGCGCAGGTGCGTCAGGCGGTGGCCTCCAGCGTCACCTGTTGGGCGCGGACCGATGCGTCCGTGCTGCTGGAACTCTCTGGCGGCCTGGACTCTTCCATCCTCGCCGCGTGCCTGAAAGACACCACCGCGCGCGTGGCGTGCTGCAATCTGGTCACGCCGGTGCCTGGCGCCGACGAGCGGCACTATGCCCGGCAGATGAGCGATCTGTTGGGCACTGAGCTGATCGTGCGCACGCTGGGGTTTGACGCTGCACCGGTCGATTTCGCACCGCCGGCACACGCGGTCGCGCCCAGTACCTGGTTTCTGCAGCATGCCTCCAATGCGCTGAAAGAAGCGATCGGCACGCAGCTGGCCATCACCAGTTTCTTTTCCGGCGGCGGTGGCGACACCGTGTTCTGCAACACCAGAACCGCCGCACCCGCCGCAGATGCCTTCCGTGCAGGCGGCCTGCGCGCCGGCGTCAGCGCAGTCCATGCGCTTGCCGAACTGCACCAGTGCACGCTCTGGAAAGCAGGCAGGTTGACGATCAGGAAACTCCGCGCCAAGGCCGGACCGCCGCGCACGCCGGAGCGATCGTTCCTGCCAGGCACGCAGGCTGCGGTTCCATTGCAATCGCATCCCTGGTTCGATGCCCCACCCGACAGCCTGCCCGGCGACCGCGAACGTATCTTTGATCTTGCCGGCACCCAGGTGTTCCGCGATGGACTGGCGCGCAGTGCGTCGTGGCACCTGCGCATGCCGCTGCTGTCGCAACCGGTGGTGGAAGCCTGCCTGACAGTGCCGAGCTGGATGTGGATCGCTGGCGGCCGCAATCGCGCCGTGGCACGCGATGCGTTTGCGGATGTGCTGCCTGCACAGATCCTGCACCGCCGCAGCAAAGGCACCTTCATGAACTACTCCGGCGCGGTCTATCGTCGGGGCAGGCAGCAGATCCGCGATTATCTGCTGCAGGGTCGGCTTGCAGGCCAGGGGCTGCTGGACGCCGATGCCCTGCGCCACCATTTCGACCACACAGTGGCCGACGGCGACCACAGCGTCATGCGCATCTTCGACCTGTGTGCGGTCGAGAACTGGGTCCGTCATCAGCGCTGACATTGCCTGCGCTGCATAGATGCGTGTCGCCCGCATGCCAACGTGCCACGTGTCAGCCGCACCACGCACGCTAGTTGCCACGCGCCGGCAGTGCCGCCTTGATTGCACGCCAGCGCGCGTACTGGGCGGCCTTTTCCGGTGCAGCGTCCTGGTAGTCCTGCAACCAGAAGCGGAACCAGTCGACGTTGCGCGCATACACGGCCAACTTGTGCTGCGGCTGGAACTTCTGATGCGGCTCGTTTGCAAACACGTACAACTCGGCGCGTTGCGCACGCAGTAGGGGAATCAGGTAGTCCAGCGCGTACAGATACTCCTGCTCGGAATGCTGGAACAGGATGGGCGCGCGAATCCGCTCCAGCTTGAACGCCGGCGACAGCGCCTTCCATCGCTCGGGTGTCTGCTCCGGTGCACCCAGGCCCCACATCTCGCGCAGCCCCTTGAGGAAGGGCTCGCCCTTCATGCTGCCGAACAGGTAGTACGACGGCGACACCACCGGGTTGGCCACCGAAGCGGCAGCCAGCAGGTTCGATTCGGTCGCCGTCCACAGGGTCACCGCACCGCCGAAGCTCAGCCCGCCCATGCCCACCCGCGTGCGATCGATGCCCGCCTGCGACGACAGCAAGGCCACCGCGCTTTCCACCGCCGCCAGTCCTTCGCCGTGGCGTTCCACCGCATCCAGGGTGTAGCCGGGCAATTGATTGATGCACAGCGCTGCGATGCCAACCTGCGCCAACGCGGCCAGCGGCCACTCATCGCCCACGCCACCGCGCACGAAGCCGGGGCAGCTGTAGTAGGTGACGAACAACGGCACCTGGCCGTCGCCGTGGCCGCGTGCCGCAAAGAACTGCCCGCTGTAGTGCCGTCCGCGGGTATCGGTCCACTGCAACAGGCGCGCGGGCGTCGCGTTTGCCATGTCCACCGCCAACGCCGCATTGGGGTCGAACAGGACGCCGCGCGTGCCGCCGTCCAGCACGATGCGTTCCAGACGTGGCGGGCGGTCGGCATCGGCCGTCACACAGACCAGTGCCGTGGCCGATGCGCCACAGTGTGCCGATGGATCGCGCCCACCGTTGATCAACCCGCCGCCCTGCACCACCAGCTGCACCTGCCCGCTGGCCGGATCCCAGCGGTGGATGGATTGCGCAAGCCCCAAGGCAGGATCGGTGATGGTGAACAACACCTCCGTGCTCCCGGGGCGCCACTGGACGCCACTGATCGCCTTGCCCACGCAGGCCGCCGCCGTACAGCGCACGGCCTTGCGCGCATGTGCACCGGGCAAGACTGACAGCGCCACGTCCGGCCGGGACAGCTGCCCACTGCCGTCACCCACGCGCGACAACACCGCTACCGCACCGCCTTGTGGCGCGCGCGCAGATTTCCACACATCGCCGACCAGGCCGCGCAGCGCGCTGACGTCGGGCTCTGCGTCAGGTCGCTGCGCATCGGCGAGCACCTGTGTGGCCCCAGTCGCCAGATCCAGTGCCATCCACCGCGCCGGCACCCCGGCCAACAGCCCGGTACGATCGAACCACACCGAGCCGAAGCGCTGCGTGGCCAGGCGCCCGTCGACATTGCCCGAACGGAACAGGCCCTGCCCGAGCGGCACCGTCTCGTCGATCCGGATGCCCTGCGCATACTCGTCCTGCTCTGCCGACAGCACCTGCTCGCGTGTCGCACCGATGCGGTAACGCAGAACGCGCCCGTCCGCAGCCAGCGCGAACTCCTGCACATCCGCCGCATCGTGCGTCACCGGCTCCGCGCCGGAACCGTCCGCCGCCGCGCGCCACACCGCGATGACGCCATCGATCAACGCGCGGTAGTACAGCCAACGGCCATCCGGCGACCACAGCACCTTTGCAGGCAAGGACCCGCCAGCCGAATCGCGCAACGGCACGCCGCCATCGGCAACGCGTCTGGGTGCAGCGTCCTGCAGGCCCTGCACATACCAGACGCTGTCGTAGGTGTTGCGTTGCACCGCTGCCTGCTCGGTGCGAAAGGCCACACTGCGGCCATCCGGCGACAGCGTGGGGCTGCCGATATCCACCACCTCCAGCAAGCGCTGGGGCGATACCGTTTGGGCGTTGCACACGCACGCACCTGCCGTCATCAGCACGCCTGCAAGCAGCAGGCGCCATGGTTTGTGATTCCTCACGCACACACTCCTCTCAACAACGCTCAAGAGCCATGCCTGTACCTCGGCTGCAGCAGGCAGCCGACGCATCACCAGCGCTTGGACACCGACACGCTCACGAAGCGGCCGATCGCCGAATAGTTGGTGGAGTCGTACGGGGCCACGTACAGCGGCGAGGTCACCCGGTACAACGGCGGATTGCGATCGAAGGCGTTGTCCACCGATACCCCGAACTCCAGCCCCGCCCATGCATCGCGGCGTGCGCCGGTGGCGTAGCGCAACGCCATATCGAATGTGGTGAACGATGCCGACTCCACCCCATCGGCGCGGTTGCGCACCGCGCCGCGGTAGTTGCCGAACAGCGAGGCAGTGAGCCCGCCCTGCTTCCATACCGCACCCACGCGGCTGCTCAGCCTGGGTGGGTTGAACAGCGTGCCGGCCAGATCGAACGCCGGTTGCGCGGGCAACGTCTGCTGCGTGCTGTCCAGCCAGCTCGCCGCCCCGCGCAAGGTCAGCGTGCCGCGCGCCAACGCCACCTGGTAGCTACCGCTCAGGTCCAGACCCTCGATGTCCTGCTGCGCCACGTTGGCGTATTGCGTGTAGATGATTGCCGCTACCCGGCTCGGGTCGTAGGCGACGCCGGCAAAGTTGGAGAACCGGCTGGCGAGCGCAATCACATCGGCCTGCGCCTGCGGCGTCGGCGTACGGTCCACGAAAGGCGCGTAGATCGGATTGCGCAAGGCCTGGCTGGCATTGGCGATCGGCTGAAGCACGCGGTTGCTGTAGTCCACCCCGAACCAGGTCAGCTCCGCCTCCAGGCCATCCAGCGCATCGGGGTGCCAGGCCAGCGAGACCGAACGGGTGATGGCGCGCTCCGGCTGCAGATCCTGGTTGCCGCCATCGGCCACCAGCACCGTCGTCCCGGCGGGAAAGCCCACCCCGCCGAACGCGCCCGGCTGGAACAGCCACGCCTCCTGCGCGTAGTTGCGCTCGAACAGCGTCGGCGCCTTGAACGACTTGCCCCACGAGGCCTTGAGCGTTACATCGCTGCCAGGCGCATACAGCACACCGAACTTGGGCGTTGTCACCCCGCCAAAGCTGCTGTAGTCCTCCCCGCGCACCGCCGCGGTCAGCGTCAGTCGCTGCACACCGGGCACGCCCTGCGCCGGGTCCACCACTGGCAGGCTCACCTCCGCATAGGCAAAGCGCGCGCTTTCGCTGCCGTCGATCGTCTCCTCGCCATTGACGTGGTTGACGTTGCGGAACGTATTGCTGCGATACCCCACCCCGGCGGCAAGGCGCGCATCGCCTGCAGGCAATGCGAACAGCGGCCCTTCGGCGCCCAGCTCGTAACTACGGCTGTCGTTGCAGTAGCACAGGTCGGTCACGCTCACCGCCCCGCTGGCCAGCGCCGTTTCCTGGCGGTATTGATCGTGCTTGCTGTTGCCGTCGGTGGCGCCCAGCGTCAGCGTCCAGTCGTTGGGCAACCACACCGCAAGGCTCGGCGACAGCAGCAGGCTGGTGGTGGTCGGCGTGACCCGGCTGTTGCGGCCACTGACAGCGTAAAAGTGCAGCTGGTCGCGTTCAGTGCGTAACGCATCCAGGCGCAGCTCGGCGTTGTCGCCCAGCGCCTGGTAGGCACTCAGCAGCCCGCTGCGCAGGTCGCTGCCCGGATACAGCGTGGACGGGTCCACCAGCTGTGTGGTGTAACTGCGCTGACGGCTGTAGATGGGGTCTGCCGAGACGTCCTGGTAGGTTGCAATCACGCCACCGCTGCGCCAGGTGGTGCCGGCGGTGACGCTGTATTGCCGCGAGGTGAGCCCGCCCTGCGTTGCCCGCCCGAAGCGCGTACCGACGTTCACTCCGTCGTAGTCGCGCTTGAGGATCACGTTGCCCACGCCACCCACCGCGTCCGACCCATAGATTGCCGACGCACCGTCGGCCACGATCTCCAGCCGCTCCACTGCCTCCACCGGGATCGCGCTGAGGTCCACCGCCTGGGTGAATCCGCCATAGGCAAGCCGGCGCCCATTGAGCAGGGTGAGCGTGGCATCGGCGCCCAGGCCGCGCAGGTTGAGGCTCGCGCCACCGGTCATGTTCTGGTTCGCATTGCCGGCCCCGGCCAGATTGCCGCTCAGCACGCCGGGGTTCTGCCCACCGGAGAAGTTCTGCGGCACGCTGCGGATCACCTCGCCCAGATCGCTGAAATCCTCTTCCTGGATCCGCGCAGCGCTGATCGAAATCACCGGCGACGGAACTGCACCGCCCTTGATGCGCGTGCCGGTGACTTCGATGGACTCCAACTCGGTCGCGGCGGTTTGCGCCGGCGGTGCCGCCGCAATCGCAGGCCCCGGCGAGCCGGGCCCGGGCGGCTCGCCCGCGTTCGGTGCCACGGCTGCCGGCGTTTTCTGCGCCGCTGCCTGAGCTTCCGTCGCCACCTGCGCCGTCGCCGCCTGTGCCCCCACCACATCTGCCGCCCCGCTCGCCATGGCGAACAGGGCGATGGAAATGGCGTCGCGTAACGTACGTGTCTTCATGCTGCGTCCTTTGGCTTGCCTGGGTTGGCCCGCCGACGGCGCACTCCGGTCGGCCCGGTGCGCACCGCCAGCTGAGCAAGATGGGTCCTGCACCTGACTGCTGAAACACGGTCACCGCAACGCGGCGAACAGTGATCAGAATCGCTAACTGTTTTGCTTGCGAGCAAGCATCGCGCACGCAAGTGCCTCGGCACCCATCCGGGCCCCGACACGTCAATCGCTGTGTGCGCTATTGCCCTCCCCCACCACCTGCTGCGCGTTCGACGCGCTATGTACGCATCGCCATCGCCAGTGCACGCCTTGCGACGGCTACGTTGGCAGGCGCCTCAACGCGCTGCGTGTCGGCTTCTACTGCAGGTACCGGCACGCGTTGCGCGGCAGCGTGTTGCTGCGCCCCATGGCCGTGCAGCGACAGCAGTGCCATCCCCGCCACTGCCAGCCTGCTGCGTGCATGATCAAAACCGACACCGCTCCCCGTTACTGCCCGTCGTGCGTGCATGTGCATCCTTCGCGTCCTGGGCGCGGCACCATCGCCATTGCGTCCCCCGACAACAAGTGATGTTGCGCAAGCGCAATGCCCTACCAGCAATCTGTGCAAGACGCAGGCAGCGGTGCAGCAAAGCGCACATTCAACGGTCTATGCGACACGCAGTGCAGAGTGCTGTGTGCTGTGTGCTACGTGCTGAGTGCCGAGTGCGCGCTACTGCCTCAGCAGGTGATGCACCGCATAGCCGATCGCGGCAATCAGCATCGCTGTCAGTACCAGCCAGGGCCAGCGACGACGCCGGCCAGAGGGCCGGGTCAGCAGCTCCAGGTCGTGTGCAGTGGCGGCCTGCAACTCGGGATCATCCAGCACCGCCGACGCGTGTGCGTCCACCTCGAGCAACTGCTGGTAGGCCGCATGGTGGCGCGGGTCGGCAGCCAGCCATGCCTCACGTGCGGCGCGCTCGGCCGCGTTCTCGCGCCCGTGTCGCACGAGATAGGCGGCCGCCTGCGCATGGATGCGCTCGGACTCTGCACGCATGGCTGGTGACTCCTGGCGGGCGGTCTCCCTGCGCCCTCGCGCACGATGCTACCAGCAACTTCCGGCGGCGCCAGCCAGCGGCCTCGCAGGCCGGTTACTGCGGCAACTCCCCCACGGCCGCACGACACGCCAGCAGCGCACGGCTGATGTGCTTCTCCACCATCTTGATGGAGATGCCCATCTTCGCGGCAATCTGCGGATAGGTAAGCCCGTCGAACCGACTCAGCTTGAACGCAAGCCGGCACTTCGGAGGCAGCTCGAGCAAGGTGCGCTTGAGCAGCACATCGAGCGTCTGGCGCGCCTCGGCAATCTCGTCCACGCCGGCCTCGTCGGCCCTGATCGGCGCCACCTGATCCAGCGACACGTGCTGCGCCGCCAGCCGCCGCTGACGCGAGCGCCGCAGCTCGATCACCAGATTGTGCGCAATGCGATACATCAGGAGCCGGCGGTCGCCGATGTTGGGCGCATCGCGGTACACCATCATCCGCGAGAAGGTCTCCTGCGCCAGGTCTGCAGCGGTTTCGGCATCGCGCGTACGGCGGCGCAGGTACGCCAACAGCTCAGGATGCAGTGCGGCCAGCGCCTGGTCGAACTCGGCACGCAGGCGCTCCCTTTCCCCAAGCGACGGCTGGCCGCGCGCCGCAGGCGGCCCGTCACGCGAGCTCATCGTGATCGCCGCGCCTTCGGCCGAGTGCCGCTGCCCACCAACGCCCCCACGCATCTTGCGACACAACACACCAGCGCCATGCGCGCGCAAGGGCCGTGCAAGTGGATCTGAACATGAGCAGTGCAGCCAAAAGGTGGAGAGTGGGTGGTGGGCACCGCACCCCGAACCGCAGCCCCACCTCTTCCTCTATGACGGCAAGCGATGCTAACCCCCTACGTTTTGCGCGCTAGTCAGCCTGGAGCATGACCACCACGCGCTCGACACTAGATCGCTGCACGCGCAGCGGAGCGCGGCATCGCCCGGTTGCCACGCTTTTTCCGCGCGCTCTATGCAAACAGCGAGGCGGCACGCTTTAGCAGTTGCAGATAACGGCTACGCCGCTTGCTACGAAGCGTGAACTAGACCAATGCGTGTGCTCACCTCACGAATGCGCATGCGTCTCTGCAATGTCGACCACTACTCAGCTTCTGTGTGCCGCCTTTTGAAACTCGACGGGCCCGTAAGCGCCCGGATACTTCTTCTTGATCAAGATGCGATCGGACGGCGTGACGCAGCTGTCCTCCCGTGAATTGACCACATACGCCTCATCCATCCTGCAGACAACCTGACTGCACCGGTTGAATCAAGTCTTGCTGACGGTGATGTAACTCACGTGCAGCTGGTCTCCGGTTAGACCAATGACAACTCGCGTCGTACCGACCTGCAGCAGCCTGTAAGCCCTGGAGCCGGGCGCATCTGGGTGAGGCGGATACGGGAGGGCGTCTGACCAGGCCGCATCATCGAAAAGAACGCGGGACGGCCAGACCTCTATCACCAGAGTTGTTCGTGATCGATCTTCTTGCGCACCCCGAAGCTCGATATTACGCACGGCGATGCCTGCCAACAGACCATTGCTACCGACGCGTACAGCCATCCCATCTCGTGACTGGATGGGGCCGAGTCTTGTCGTCAGTAAAGAATCAAGCGCCGCAATATCCTTGAAGTCCGTGATGACCAAGCGGTCGACGTCTTGCCTAAGTCGCCTCATTACATCAGGCGCTTCCGGCTGCGCTCTGCTTCCGGATGCTACAACAGCTTGCTGAAAGACCGGAGTGCCGGAAACAGGCGCCGCAAGAATCAGACAGGCCGCCATCGACACTAACAGGCTCACCGCGCATCCCCTACCGCATGCTGTGCCGCTCGCCGGGCCAGTCACATGCGCCGAGAAAAAGATCATGTCCCCGTCCTTCAGTCTGGATGTACCCCTACAACCGGCAACCTGATCGAAATGCATATGACCAGAACGGTGGTTAAGGCAGCGACCACTTTCGCCCTGCCAATCATGCGAGATGCCCACCACAAATCCGACTACCCGAAAGGAACATCCCAGACCACCAGACCCGTAGTCCTTACACCATCCGGTGCTGCGGAGCGATCGATTGCTCGCGCTGCTGCTCCTGCTGCTGGGAGTGCTGCTGACGCTGCGTCTCGTTCAAGGCCTGCAACTGCGCCAGAGACTGCTCGACCGGCTGTGCAATCGCGTCGTTGGTCTTCATGTGCGCCATCTTGTGGGCGGGGTCGTTCAACGCGCCTTCCACCACGAAGACGTTCTCACCCTGTCGCACGGACTTGGTGTTCTCGCTCAGCACGACATGATCGATCCGCGACAGCCCGTTTTCCTTGGCTAGATACGCGCTGCTTGCTGCAAGGCGGGCGCTGTTGTCGTCGTATTCCCTGCCGAGGCCTTGCTCCAGGCGGCGCACGGCATCTTCGGCCTGGCGATGTAAGGGATCTTGCGATGGACTGAGCGAGCCATGCGTCGGCCCTACAGGCTGCGCTTCATGCCGCTCAGGGTGCCCGACCTCACCTCGTACACGCAATGGACTTGCATGCGGATCAACATGGAGCAGGCGTTCGTGTGAGCCATCCGAGTTAACGCGATTGATATCAGTCGTTCCGTCCTGGTGCCGCTCACGGTTCAGACTACCGCGTAAAGCATCCGACCACACACCACCAATAACTGCATGGCCCTGACCGTCACGATTCCATACGACAACATCGTTGCCAGAAGAGTAAAGGCCTGCGGTTGGACCGCTCTTTCCCTCAGCTTGTGGGCGCCCCCATGCGTGACTTGCGCCTTGATCCACTGACTGGATAAAGGCTGGGGCTTCGCCGTTTTGCAAGAAGAGTGTTTTAACCACACCGTAGTGATGAGATACATCAGCAGCGCCATGGCCATTACGTGCATCAGTTGGATTGATGAGTGGATCGGCCACCACGCTACCGTACGCAGTAGAGAGTGGGCTTGCTTGGTTTGCCTCACGCAACGCGTTGAAGACAGCGGTACCCTTAAGTGCATGCTCTACACCGCTTTCGATGTAGTCCGCCTGCTCGTGACCTTTGACGATCTTGTTGGGAAGCATGCCGTCGATTCTCGTCTTTACATCGTCGACACTCTGCAACGTCCCGTCGTTGATACCCTGTAGCACGCCAGGGTAGCGACCACGTCCAGCCTGGTTTTCGAGCTTCATGATCATCGTTGCCAACTTTGCTTGATCATTCAGACCTGAATCTGCATATAGATCCGTCTTGCGTAGCTGCTGCACTGCGCTGCCCAAATCTTTTGCGCCATCGCCCGGTCGCATCAGCTGCTCGACCTGAGTTCGGTCGTGCTCATGTACAAAAGCGACTCCCGCGTCAGAAGCAAGAAATCGATCAATGTTTGATTTGACCGTCCCATCAAGTGCTCTTCCATTCTCCGCCTTGATGGCATGACCATCCCGCTGTAAGTCGTGGATGGTTTGCGTGCGCTGCTGCTCTGAAAGAGCTACGGCCGGTGTTTGTTGCCTAGCCCATCCCTGATAGGCGTCAACTAGACCAGTTGCGACATCTGGATGTTGCCCGAGATCGGTTTGCAGTGTCCCGATTGAAAATCCACTATTGCCGATAGGAGTCATCACACCATCATTGATGGACCCCGCAAATGAAAGCTGGTAGGCAACGTTTTTACCTGCCATGCTTCCCTCTGACGCGACGCCGATCGCAAAATAAGCAAGTGTTTTGAGTTCGTTGTCACTCAGCTGCGGCCGCGCTGGTTGTCCTGTTTCTTGTGGCATTTCCTTCTCCTTGGCTGACAATCAATCAACTAACGGCTGCAAAGCGCTATGTTCGTGCGGGCAGCGTGGATGACGGTCAAATACTCATCAACGACCGCTGGCGCCATCCCTTCGGAAATCTGGTCATCCGTGCGAGCAGCATCTTGCTTGTATTTGGATAAAGCCGACAGGCAACCTGGCTTGTCTTTCAACTTGTAGAGCGTGAGCGCGTAATCGTTCCGTAGTGCGCCCTCATCGGCAAAACTCATAGTCGGAACGCAGCTTTGATAAATGGGCGCAAGCACACCCTTGGCTTCGACATATTTCTTTTTATCGTAGAAGGATTTGAAGTCGTGACGCGCCTTCTCAATCGCATCGGTGGCACAGCTTGAAGACACACGCTTATAGATTCCCTCGAAGCTGCCGTTGCTTCCGCAATAGGCCTGGCACTGCTCTTTGGTTGAAGTGCTAATGGCTACACCATTCGCCTCCATCTTTAGAACAAGCGAGCATTGACTTGCCTCTGCACCTTCATAAACAACCGCGTTGCCGCTTTTATCCAACTGACCAGAAAGCGTACACCCGCTGTCGACATTCTCTGTGTCCAACGAGAACTTCGAAAGTTCTTGGCCCTTGGGTGCATCAATGATCAGGCGCCCCCACCCACCTTCGGTGACATAGGTGCCGATCCCAACCTGGGGAGGTCGCGGTGGATCGACATCTGTGATTGGAGTAGAAGCAGGTGTCGCAGCGGTGGCCGCCGCTTGCTGGCTACCAGGTTCCGGCTGTGCTTGACCGCACCCAGGCAGCAGAAGGACTCCGGCAAAGATTAGTGCATAACAACTATTCCCAATGCCTTTCATGGCCGTGTACCTTTAAATGTGTCCAGGCTGGACAAGTTACATCACGCAACCAGTTCGGGCACGTTCCGGCCAATACAGTGGCCGCGGATCTTTTCGCTTCATAGGCTAGCAACGGAATACGCTGGGGAACAAAACTCACGTAGGTGAAGGGTTTTCCCGCGCCTCTGGCCAAGTCTGGTGCCAGCTCAGGCCGTCGGCCCCCAGCCTAGCGCCGCGCCCTGCTTGTCGCTACCGGCAACTCCACCGGCGGCAACACCTCCATCAGCAGCTGCCCTTCGCTGGCGGTGATGCGCAGCTTGGTGCCGATGGCAAAACCCAGTTGTTCCAGCCATAGGCCGCTGAGGCGGACGTGGGGCACGTGCTGGTCGCCGGCGTGGTCGTGGGCGCCGGGGTAATGGGTGTAGCTGACGGTGCATTGGCGCGGGCGGCGGGCGCGGCGGGGTGCGCGTAGCGTGCCGGGGCCTTGCGGGGAGGCGTCCGGGTCGGGCGGCAGCATCGGTGGCAGCTTGGTGCGGTCGGGTTCCACAACGACCCACTGCACCCGTTTGGGCGGCGCGGGGCGCGCACGCGTGCGGGTGGGCGGTGCGCTGGCAGATGCCGTGGGTGGGCGGCGGCGTGTCATGGCGCCTCCGGGTGGTGGTTGGTGGATGCGTCAACGCGCTGCTGCAACGCCACGGCCTTGCGTGCGAACCGGCGGCGCAAGGTGTGCGGCAACACAGCGGGCTGACAACTCAGCGGATGCGCGGAATGGGCGCTCGCCTGCTCAACAGCTGCGCGTGCGGCGCGCCGGCGTAGCACCTCACGCACATACCAATGCAGGCGATGAGCGAAGGTTGGCAACAGATCAACCGGCACAGCTGCCGGCATGGATGGTGCGGTAGACATGGCAACGCCCTCCTGGAACAACCCAAGAACCGCCGCCAACGGCGACGGGATGTCGGGAGGTTCGAAACCGTACATAGTCGGCGGGCATATTCCCCTTGCGGGTGTTGTATTAGCCGCCCTCCCGACGCAGGCATTGCGTCGGCTTGTACCTGCACAGGATGCAGGCACAAAAAACCCACCGGTTTGACGGAGGTGGGTACCGCTATGTACGGAGTTTCGACGCTCCTTTGGCCTAGATTGCGAGTGCAGCGTGTGCGTGTCAATAGCAACTGAGGAGGATGTTCGACGCGTCTGTGTAGCGTGCTGGCGCACCACCGGCAGCTGAGGAATACTGACGATCACAGCCATTCGTTGGCTGCGCGATCCCCGAGGGAAGCCAGGTGAGTTCAATAGATGAAGTAGCAACGGAACAGAGCGCCGACATCGATGGAGAAGCAATCAAGCTCACAGACACGAGCTTTCCATCGCTCTCTTTAGCAATGGCCCATTACGCACAGGTGACCGAGCAGAGCCGCGCCGGCCCGATCGAGCGCTGGAGCTTGACGATTGGCCTGATCGGTGCTGGCATCGGAATCTTGTCCGGTGCTCTGTTGGACGGCAAAGCTGGCAGTTATTTAGCTGTCTTCGGACTTGTGACTGAGCTGACAGGCTTCCTGATTTCGGCAGCGCTCACCGTCAAGCGCGAATGGCCGGGGTTCCGTCGCCCCTATGCGGATCACGCAGATCTGATGGAGCGGGAGTTCCATCAGTATCAATCGATCGTCGCGGCGCTTCGCAGGTTTCCGCTGGAACAACGGCGTCGACGCGAGGCATTCATGCGTGATCGTCGCACCAACATGCACGACCGCCTGGGCCTGTTCACCGGTGGCATGGAGAAGCTTGGCTTCATGCCTGTCCTGCTTGCCCTCTACTTGCAGCTGAAAGACTGGCGTTTGGGCGACTGGACGGTACTGAGCAAGATCACCCTAATCCAGAGCGTGCTGGCCTTCACGCTACTGTTTGCCTTTGCGATGTCATGGCACCTCATTCGCCTACGGATACGCGTGCAGTCTTACGAGCAATTGTTGGCTGAGGCTAATCGTCAAGACAGCGCCCCCAACAAGTAGATGGCCGTCAAGCGCTGCAGCTCGAGCCGTGGCGTAGTAATGAGCCCAAACTGCCATGGAGACATTGCATATCTACTGGCTTATTGTTAACACCCAAGCGGGGCTGCGAGCGAGTTTTAATATCCTGACTTCTAGCTTGCCGAGGTAGCAGGTGCTAACGTACCTCGTCAGATCCCATGCTGGGCATGAACGTGGATATGAAAAGTAGACTGATGTTTGCTACGGGGCTACTCGCACTCTCAACCTTGGCTGCTTGTGCAGGAGGAAACATGCGCTCTGATTACAAGAAGAATGATGTTCAGCCGGTCAAGATCGAAAAATCAGGCGATTCACTTCAAATCACGTACCACATGCCTGCAGAAAGCCTGTTTTATTCTCCCGGTATTGATTTCGTAAATGAGGGCGGCGTATTGCGTATCGCCATCCGCAGATGTGGCATCAAAGAGAAGTGTAATGCCATGGCGAAGGCTGCCTTGCCACCCGCTGAGCCTTGGACACCGAAGGTCACCGTACCGTACAGGGGCGAGAAGGTCGTACTGGTCTACGCAGACACCGAAGAGACGTTGACTCCATAATTCCAGTCAAGGAGCGATGCAATGGGCACAGAACCGGCTAATGAGCGCGTTGTGCTTGGAATACACAGCAATGGTGGACAGGGCGGCCTGACTGACGGCCATGCCTGGATTACGGTCAAACGAGGCGATTCGCCTACGGAATACTATGGATTGTGGCCCGACAACCATCCGATGGTGAAGGATAACGGGGCTGGCACCGACATCCGTTCCGGAATGGAAAAGGGACAGCGTTCTGATGCCGACCGCTACTACGAACTCTCACCGGCTCAAACCAAAGCCCTCGATCAAGCGCTTCGCGAGAATGTCACTTGGGAACTAAATAACAACTGTTCGTCGTGGGCTAGCGAAACGGTGTCTCGCGTCACCGGAAAGCAGATTGATGCAGGTACATGGTTGCCCACCGTGGAAACGCCCAATGCGTTGATCGACACCATTCGCGAGCTGGAGTCTCGGCATCCTACGTCCCCGTCCACGCCTGAAGCGAATGAGCCTGCGCGCGAGGGACGATCAAGTAACTCCCTTGGGAAGGTCGAGCCAGCGGAAGAACGTAACAGTCTTTCGGCTAGGGCAATGACTGATCCAGAGCATGCTGGAAATCGTCTTTTCGCTGGACTACGCGAAGGATTGCCTCTGCACATCTCCGATGAACGGGTCGCCTTCGCTGCTCAGCGTGCGCACGAAGCCGGAATCAATGACATGTCGAAGGTGGGACGGGTCATTGAGCGGGAAGGCGACGTGTTCGTCGTAGGAACGACTCCTGGATTCCGCGCATCGGTACTTGCGGGCGAGCAACCTCCCACCCTCGAACATTCCAGTACAGTGCTAGCCCAACATGCTGCCGCACAGCCTTCAATGGAACCCAATGCTCAGGCCGTTAGTCCCCGAATGGTTTAGCGAATTTCTAGAACCAACCAGGTGCGTGCACGCTTGGACGACGACCCGGCGGCGGGTCCCTGGTCCGATTATCCAGCCAATCTTGGCCAGCGTGTGCACTCTGCACTGACGCCCCATACCTGTTGACTTGCTTGGCAATGGACCGATTGAGCGATTCAACGCCTACTGCGCCTTGGTCGATGAACCCCTGTCGGACGAATTGCTCGCCAGCATCCGCCTTCATCTACAGCAGCAGCGAGCTCTGGACCAGGCAGCCTTCCGCACGACTGTCGTTGCCAAAACCCGCCCATTTGCGGGTGTCAGGCCCGCTCATCGGCCACGCAAACCGAACACCGCCGACTGATAAGTTAACCTGACCCTGTTATTTCCTATTTATTTCTTGACCCCAATTGCAGCGACACCAAAGGTAAGGACTACCAGCGCAACGCCAGCTAAGATCATCAAGGACGCAGCAGCAGAAAATTTGATAACCCCCCCTTTTTCCTAAAGTTGCTCTCGAAGTACTTAAAATAGCGCATCCCCGATAGGATCAACCAAAATAAGGACATTGAAAGCAAGAAAATAGCCATCACAGCCTGAACAGATAGTGCTACAGCCAACGAAACAAAGGGCTGAAGCACAGCACCTATTTCATCGCCCATAACTTTCGCACTTGCTGCGGCCATCACGGCCGTAGTTACAAGATTTCGTCCCAACTCAAGCGTTGCTTCTACAAAACTACCTTGTTTTACAAGCTGATCATCTTTCGCAATTTCAACAGAAACCCTGCTCATCGCCACCTCCATCACTTTAAGCTAGTGCCCCATAATAATTAAAGGACTGGACATATGGACGCCATCAATCAAGTAAGTCAACCTGACCCCGTTACTCCATCGGCGTCATTGTTGTAGACCTTTCCAGGCCCTGACATCACGCCGTGCTCAATGGGCGCAAACCCGAAGCTGGTTTGTTCCTTCCCGTGCGTGACTGTGTAGTACATGTGCCCTGCCACTGATGTTCCACCGTCAAGAAGCGGTGTCCCCGGCGCGGCAACGTAGAGAGTGACAGCGTATTTATCGTCCATGAGGTGTTCCTAATTTGATTTGTGCCGGTAAGCGACCAGCAACTCGGATTCGATCGATGCCAACCGCGGCGGCTGGCCAAACACCCTAATGCTCAGCTGATACCTGCCAGGCTGAATTCCTTGCGCCCATGCGAAGGCAAGCTGCGTGTAGCGACGCTTTGGAGATTCCAGACCCACAGATTGAAGGGACGAGACATCCACCTCGTCCAGCCAAACGCCTGGAACACGCCCGTCTGCACTCACAGCGATGGTCCGAGCGGGGACGCCTGCCTGCGATTCAACACGCACCAATGGCATGTTGATTGCACCGCTTGGTTCAAGCCGTTTCAGAACAAGCTCAGCGTGCAGACCCGATCTGCGGAGCGCTTGAGCAGCTTCAAGTGACTTCAGAGCATCATCGTCACCGACGCGGATACCCAGGAACAGTGTGCCAGTCGCGCTCTTGCCAGGAGGCTGCACGTTGAATTCGACCACCATCGGACTGGTCATCGCCGCCAACTGCAGCGGTCGTACGATGGGAACCTGCCCATCCGCCGCAACGCGCGTTGGCACGTCCTGCGTTTGGGTTGTCTGTGCCTGGCAACCTGTCAGCACCAAGATGCCTAAGCAGGCCAGAACCCATAGCAGTAGTTGCCCATATCGTTGCATGTGTATCCCTTCACTTTAAGCAAGACTAGCAAGCCGCACGTCTATGGCTCTGCTTATTTATACACCGCTAACAGCGGTCAGGTTTAGTTGCTACACGGCGCTAACGGGGTGGCGCTAACGGGATCAGGTTCACTTCCTACGCAAATTTCAGGCTACGTCGTCAGCTCTCGAGAGGTTTCCTCGCTATCAGCACCAATGCCTGGCTGCGAGTCTTGTGCCATGGCCAGACTTCCACGCATCGACCTTCCCGGCATCCCGCAGCACATCGTGCAACGCGGGAACAACCGCTTGCCCTGCTTTCTGGATGATGGCGATCGATTGCGCTATCTGCACCTGATGCATGAGGCCCTGCACGCCACAGGCTGCCAGTTGCACGCTTACGTCTTGATGGACAACCATGTGCACTTGCTAGTCACGCCGTCTGCTGCGGGACGAATCGGTCAACTGATGCAGCGGCTTGGACGAAACTACGTCGCATTGTTCAATGGCCGCCACGGGCGCACTGGTACGCTATGGGAAGGGCGGTACAAAGCGTGTCTTGTGGGACAGTGCAGACTACGTCCTTCGCTGCTATCGCTACATTGAGCTCAATCCGGTGCGTGCTCGCCTGACCGACAACCCAGCGGCGTACCGCTGGTCCAGTTGCCCAGCCAACCTAGGCCAGCGCAAACACTCCGCGCTGACACCACATCCCTGCTGGCTTGCGCTTGGCAGCGACCCGATTGAGCGATCCAACGCCTGCCGTGCTCAGCTCGATGAAGCCCTCTCCGACGAACTGCTTAGCAGCATTCGTCTTCATCTACAGCAGCAAGCCCTGGGCCACGACGCCTTCCGCGCAATGGTCGAAGCCAAGACCCACCGCTTTGCGGGCGTCAGGCCCGCTCATCGGCCACGCAAACCGAACACCGCCGACTGATAATTCAACCTGACCCCCGTTATTGCAACCCCGTTATTGCACTCACCAAAGAGGCGACCAAGGAAAAGGTGCTATTGGGGAACGGATCGCTGCGTTGCTTGACGAGTCGCGCGTGCCATATGCTGCTGTGTACCGGGCAAACGAGATTTTCGCCCCACTCTTCGCAGACGAGATCAAACGATCGGATTCTTCAGGCATACTCATCGATCGCACAAACCGAACACAGCAGACTAATAAGTCAATCCAATCTGTCGGTCGAAATAAAAATCAAAATTTTGTAGGTCAAAATGACACAGCTTAGCTTTTTAAGCGATATTATAAATGCAGCAAAAAACCATCCCCTAGTCAGTGTTGGCAGCGCTGCGATCGGTGTATTTTATCTCGGCATTTGCGCAGCCCCAACATACAATAAAATCACTGGAAATCAAACCTTCACAGCCAGCGAAATAAAGGAAAATTTCATTGACAGAGAAGATGTGGCAACCAATTACATTGGCCGGAACGATTTACTTGCAAAGTATGTCTCAAAAGATAGTTTCGATGAATTAAATTTAAAAATATCTAAAATCCAAGAAGAAAACAATGAACTTCTAAAAAATCACAATATTCTCACCAGCACTCTTTCAGATGAACGCCAGCAGAGAATGTTGGCTGAGAGCAAAAGTACAGAGCGTTCTGCCGCATGCTCAAATATATGGAATCAGATCCAAGCTACAAAATTGAGTGAAGAACAAATTGCGTCACAGATAGAAGCTAACATGAGGGCATTTGCTTGGATCACCGACGCTAATGGCACTCGAATTTATCCACAACAAAAGCTTGAACGCGACGAATTGCTGAGAAGGTCTGAACAGACACAGAGCAAGTTATCCCAACTTCACGCGCAATATACCAACTGTGTTAACTAATAACCCGCTAATAAAAGCCTGACCCGCTGCTCATAGTGTCCGACCTCATATTCATGCCCTGCCCAAGTTTGCTGGGCTTACACACAGGCACCCCGCTCGGCGCGCCTTGGAGAGTCCCCGCTTGTGGTTCAGCTCGACCTCCTCCGTTCAGTCTCAAGAAAACGGAGGAAAAGTTCACTACAACCAGAAGTGAACCTGACCCCGTTTATTGGCAGAGCCAGCGCACCCGGTAACCCCGCTGGTCTCGGATCCAGGCGTACTTCACGGTAGCTCCCGCGCAAAGTACGCCGCCGCTTTTTTTAGGATCTCGTTCTCTTGGCGCAGCCGCTCGTTCTCGCGCTGCAGCTTGGCCAGTTCATCCGGGTTGGCCTTGGCCCGGCCACTGCCGCCAAAGGCGCCAGCGCCCTTCGCATCGAGATCTGTGGCCCACTTGTAGAGACGGTTGCGCGGGATGCCTAACTCCCGCGCGATCACAGCCGCTGGCCGATCTCCCGCCTTGAGCAACCGCACTGCTTCCCGCTTGAACTCCGCCGTGAACCGCTGCCGCTTCTGCATCGAACACCTCCGTGCGAGGATTGTCCTCGCTTTCAGGTGTCCGAGTTATCAGGGGTGGCTCAACCTGACCCCGTTATTCCGCCGTCCCCTTGTGCCCTGCCTTGTCGGCCGGGCCCGGCTCGGGGTTCGGGCGGTTTGACCGCCGCCGCATTGAGACTCAGCGCCTCCCTTCATTTTGTTAAAAGTGTCCGATGTGCGCGGCGAAGAAGCGATATGCTCTCTGAGCTACTGACTTGAAAGTTAGTAGCCTCATCAATTCCGCCACACATGAGGTCTTGTCATGGGAACGTTGCTGGACGCAATCAAAGAAGCTATCGAAGAGGAAGTTCGCAGCGGCGAATGGAATGGGGTCAAGATCGAAAGAGGCGAGGGCGCACTGATTGACATTGACATCACCGAGTCTGAGTTCGACCTTGATGATGTGGACTTGGGAAATGACCGCTATGTGGTGAAGGCCAAGGGTGACGGCACGATCTTCAGCATCGAGGATGAGGAGGAGCGGAAGGAGGTTGCTGACGTCCTTGTCACCGCAACTGTCGAAGTATCTATTGGACCGAAGAAGAACGGCATACGTGAGATTGAAGTTGTTGTCGAGTCTGTAAACGTTGACTTGGATAAATGACGTACCCCCCGATCGAACAAGGAAGGCCTCCTTGGCCTTCCTCTTCGCAATGCCATCCACCATATGCATGGTGCAAGGATTTATAGAGTCAGGCTTAGCTTAAAGGACCGGAGGCAATTAAACCTACTGAATCTTCCCGCAGGACGGCCACCCGAGCGGCACGTCGCTGGTCTGCCCAACAACGCCTCACCATTGCTTGGAAGCGCAAGTCACCCTCGGGCGCTTTTGCATGAGGTGGAAGCAGATTGCATGTTCGTCATGACCCATATGAAGTTCACGTATCTCTGCATGGCATGCATCGGAATACCGGGCAGTTTCAGACGCGGCTGACGCGGCATGGCCTGGTCTCCTGCTCAAGAAGAAGACCTCAGCCTGACGGCGGCGACACAGGCCCGCTATGGCATCGCCGCGCGGGCCTGTACGACCGGTTCGCTTAATTACCTCGGTTCCTTTTGCCCTAACTGCTCGTCAGCATCTGCCTTCATCTACGACAGCAGCGAGCGCTCGGCGACCACACGTTCCCCGCACTTGTCAAAGCCAAGACCCGCCGCTTTGCGGGGGCCAGGCCGCTCATCGGCCACACAAGCCAAGTACCGAAGATCGATGAGTGGGCCCGACCCGATTTTTTCGCCTTCTGCGCTTTTTTGTTCGCGGTTACGGAATTACATCCAAATTGCTTGACCCACCACATTTCTAACCCGTGTGATAGAAACCTCTCCAAAATATGGGATGGAATCCAACTCGTCATCAGTAGCCATAGCCAAATCCCCTACACTGATAAATCCGCTATCCTTGAGAGCATCAATTCGCTGCTGGCTTAATCCATAAGGGTAAAGCTTAGATTTGAGAAGGGTTTCCAACGGTTCATTTAGTATCGCCAAATCTTCCGTATCAGGTGTTGCTGGAACCTTTATATTCCCAAGAAGACTGGACCTCCCGAACTGAACCGCCTCCTCACGAGAACGCTGACACCATTTATCGAAAAGCTCTCGTGTTAATCGTGAGCCTGAGGTTTGCTCTAGTAACGAACATAAATTGAGTGCATAGCGTGCACCCCGCCCTCCTGACTTCATTGCGCGAGACGCCTCTCTCTTGGATAAAAATCCTGCGTACTCGAGTATTTGCAGAGGCTTAGCCAAGCGTTCATCTATGTCTCTATGAACAATCATGTCTCTAGGATTTGCTGTTTTTTCTCCGACCTCGGAGAACAATATCTCTGCAACATCTTGCGCAACAGAGACCATTGGCTCGTACATACCAAGCTTCGGCTTAATCTCTTGAAGTAGCGGCCAATAGTAGTTAGCAGCCAAGTCAATTAGCGTCTCATTAAGCTCAGAAAGACCTACTTTAGAGGAACCGGCGGCTCTTTCTTTTAACTTATTGCATGCAAAAACAAAACCCCGCATGTTACCAAGCACTGACTGCGCGAGAAATCCAGCAACCAACTTTTTGTCTAATCCACCGCTAAATACACCATCAAAATCGCTGGGATAGCGAGCATCCATAACACCCAAAAAAGTCTCATTGAACTCCGGGAACTCTTCGCTTCTCAGAAGATCAATGACGGTGGCATCATTATAAACGTCAAACCTGACACCGAATTTAGTAACACCTGGATAGATAGCAGCCTTGCAAGAAACGGCGCTCCCAGACAACGTTCTATATATATCAAAAAAATCTTCTAAAGATGCTTCACGACCAAGATGAGCAGCGTCATCAAAGAACAATACTAGGCGTTTGCCAAGGCGTTCAGCCAAGTTTGAAAGCTCATACTGTAAGGAACCCACATCCTTTGATGGTGAAAAGTCACCTACAACCGTACCAAGTGCATCTTTGACAGATCTGATAATTATTTCACACAATATTTTTTCGTATGCATCGCCACTACTTTTAAGAAGTGGCGCATGCCTTAAACTCATATATATACCGATGGCCGGCGCGTCAGCAGCTCCCAATGAAAGCCTCTTTGCAGCAGCAATCATGAATGCGCTTTTTCCAGAGCCCCGCCCACCTCGAAGAAGCACTGGGCCATGAGCTAGGAGTGTTCTTATGATTCTTTGATCATTTTGAGATGGAAATTTATGCAGGCTATCAAAAGCACTTGGCTCACAGTCTTCAGCCGCGAGAATTAAGCTAGCTTCTTGCAACACCTGGCCACTCATGCAATTACCTCAGTATTTTCAAAATCGCTAAACGCGCTAAGCGCCCTGTCAACATCCAATTTACCAACCGGGTGCTCCATAAAAGCCATTACTAGAGCAAGCTCTGATATCTCACGAACGCACTTATTTATACGCTCAACGATGGTAACTCGATCCAAAACGGCCAATGGGATTACCGCCTCGTAATGGACAGCTTTTGAAAGCTCAGAGTACAGCGAATTTAATGACCCCCTTTTTTCGCTACAAAATCCATTAGCGGATTTAGCTAGAATCTCGGGAATCCACCTTCCGTTGACCCCATTTTCGCAATGATCTGATAGCCTTTTCAGAGCAGGCTGCCAAAGCAAGATGTCATAGAAATCCCCAAGTGCTGCCCGCGACATCTCTTTAGGGTCCATTTTTTCTGTCCATGCGTTAGCTAGCTTGTCTGCTACCACATCCCCCTTCCAGCGCATAGCAGCTTTCCATGGCACCTGCCGATCGTAGTCGCGTGATTTCTGTATCCTCCGTATAGAAAGTAAACGAAAAGGATCTAACCGCCCAGTTAATGCAGTCAAGGAAACTTCCAGCAACGACCTAGCCAAGAAGGGACCGTAAGTTAGCATATCCATCGCCCCCCTCGAGCTCAGCCGATTTAGCTCAGTGAGAATATGGCATAAATTTCCATCTAAGAACTCAAGCGAGCCTCTGAGATCGCCCTCCGGATGCAACGTGGATACATCGCCTGAAATTAGCCAAGTCTGGTTTCTAGTTAAATCCATACCCCCCCCTTCTCGTTCTATCCTTTCTGACAATAACAAAAAAGGGCGACCTTGCGGCCGCCCTTTTGATTGACTCACCTCTGGGAAGATCAAACCCCAACCGGATTCGCCTTCTCAGGATCAATCTTGTACTGCTTGATCGCCCGGGCCACATCCTTGCCCGTCATCTTGCCATCCTTCGCCAGCGCGGCAATGGCCGCGTGCGCGATGTAGTAACGATCAACCTCAAAGAACCGGCGCAGGTTGGCACGCGTATCCGAGCGACCGAACCCATCCGTGCCGAGCACGGTGTAGGTCATCGGGACGAAGGCGCGGATCTGGTCGGCAAAGGCGCGCACGTAGTCGGTGGCGGCGATGGCCGGGCCCTGGCGGCCTTCCAGCAGCTGGGTGACGTAGGGCTTGCGCTGTTCGGCCTCCGGGTGCAGGCGGTTCCAGCGTTCCACGGCGTAGCCGTCGCGGCGCACTTCGTTGAGGCTGGGGCAGGACCAGATGTCGGCGGTGACGCCGAAGTCCTTGTCCAGCAGCTCGGCCGCGGCAATGGCTTCGCGCAGGATGGTGCCGCTGCCCAGCAGCTGCACGCGCAGCTCGCCCTTCTTGGGCTTGCCGGCGTCCTTGAGCAGGTACATGCCCTTGATGATGCCCTCGGCTGCGCCGTCCGGCATGCCGGGGTGGGCGTAGTTCTCGTTCATCAGGGTGATGTAGTAGTACTCGTCGATCTGGTCTTCCATCATCGCCTTCATGCCGTGCTGCATGATGACGGTGACTTCGAACCCGAAGGTCGGGTCGTAGCTACGCACGTTCGGGATGGAGCCGGCGATGACCTGGCTGAAGCCGTCTTCGTGCTGCAGGCCTTCGCCATTGAGCGTGGTGCGGCCGGCGGTGCCGCCGAGCAGGAAGCCACGCGTGCGCATGTCCGCTGCCTGCCAGGCGATGTCGCCCACGCGCTGGAAGCCGAACATGGAGTAGTAGATGTAGAACGGCAGCATCGGCACGTCGGACACCGAGTAGCTGGTGCCGGCGGCCATCCAGGAGGCAATCGCGCCCGGCTCGCTGATGCCCTGCTGCAGCACCTGGCCGGTCTGGTCTTCGCGGTAGTACATCAGCTGGTCGGCATCGACCGGCTTGTACTTCTGGCCGAACGGGGCATAGATGCCGATCTGGCGGAACATGCCTTCCATACCGAAGGTGCGCGCCTCATCGGCCACGATCGGCACGATGCGCGGGCCCAGTTCCTTGTCGCGCAGGGCGATGTTGAGGCTCTGCACGAAGGACATGGTGGTGGAATAGCTGCGCTCGCCGCTATCCTTGAGCAGGCGCTCGAACTTGTCGAGCGTGGGCGCGACGAACGACTTGCTGGCCTTGGGACGGCGCGAGGGCAGGAAGCCGCCCAGCACGTTGCGGCGTTCTTTCAGGTACTGCACTTCCGGGGAATCTTCTCCGGGGTGGTAGAACGGCACCTGGCCGTCTTCCAGCTGGGCGTCGGTCACCGGGATGTTGAAGCGGTCGCGGAAGTGCTTGACCGCCGCGTCGTCCAGCTTCTTGGTCTGGTGGGTGGGATTGAGCGCCTCACCGGCCGACCCCATGCCGTAGCCCTTGACCGTCTTGGCCAGGATCACGGTGGGCATGCCGGTGGTGTTCACGGCCTGGTGGTAGGCGGCGTACACCTTGTGCGGGTCGTGGCCACCACGGTTCAGGCGCCAGATGTCGTCGTCGGACAGGCCGGCGACCATGGCCGCGGTCTCCGGGTACTTGCCGAAGAAGTTGGCGCGCGTGTAGGCGCCACCGAAGGCCTTGCAGTTCTGGTATTCGCCGTCGACGGTTTCCATCATCAGCTTGCGCAGCACACCGTCGGTGTCCTTGGCCAGCAGCGCGTCCCAGTAGCCGCCCCAGAGCAGCTTGATGACGTTCCAGCCGCCGCCACGGAACACGCCTTCCAGCTCCTGGATGATCTTGCCGTTGCCGCGCACCGGGCCGTCCAGGCGCTGCAGGTTGCAGTTGACCACGAAGATCAGGTTGTCCAGGCCTTCGCGGCCGGCCAGCGCGATGGCGCCGAGGGTTTCCGGCTCGTCGCTCTCGCCGTCGCCGATGAAGCACCATACCTTGCGGTCGGACTTCTCGATCAGGCCGCGGTTTTCCAGGTAGCGCATGAACTGCGCCTGGTAGATGGCGGCCAGCGGGCCCAGGCCCATCGACACGGTGGGGGTCTGCCAGAACTCGGGCATCAGCCACGGGTGCGGGTAGGAGGAGATGCCCTGGCCGTCCACTTCCATGCGGAAGTTGTCCAGCTGGGCTTCGCTGATGCGGCCTTCCAGGAAGGCGCGGGCGTAGATGCCCGGGGCGCTGTGGCCCTGGATGAACAGCAGATCGCCCGGGTGCTGGTCACTGGGCGCGCGCCAGAAGTGGTTGAAGCCCACGTCGTACAGCGTGGCGCTGGAGGCGAACGAGGCGATGTGGCCGCCCAGGTCGCCCGGCTTGCGGTTGGCCCGCACGACGGTGGCCATGGCGTTCCAGCGGATGATCGAGCGGATCTTCCACTCCAGCGCGGAGTCGCCGGGGTTCTTGGCCTCGTTGGCCGGTGCGATGGTGTTGACGTACTCGGTGGTGGGCGAGAACGGCAGGTAAGCGCCGGCGCGGCGGGTCTGTTCGACCATGCCTTCCAGCAGCTGATGGGCGCGCTCCGGGCCTTCGACGTCGATGACGGCCTTGATCGATTCGAGCCACTCCTGCGTCTCAAGCGGGTTCGGATCGTTGTGCAGCACTTCGTTCAACCAGTTCATTAGCGCTCCCGGGGGGACACACCCCGCGGGTGTGTCGACATCGTGAATTCGTGAACCCCCAAGTGTACCGCACGCACCTGTTGCCATTCCTCGCTACGGGGGCGTATGGAATGGGACGGTGTCGTGCGTGGGTGAGGTATCGATGCCGGCGGGGGCGAGGATCCGGCGCAGCGGGCGCTGCCGGTGTACGACCAAAGGATAAGGGCCAGCGGCCGGCGGTGGCCGCCGGGCCCGGCGCGGAACGGACCAACGTAGGAGCGCACCTGGGCGCGACGGGGCTTTCCCGGTAACGCCCGTCGCGCCCGGGTGCGCTCCTACGAGGGGCGTGAGGTCTGTGGGTACAGCCGGCGGTCTCTGGCAGAACATCCGGCCATCCGCGCTGGCGAGCAGGTGCCGTCGAGGTAGCGATTGCGCGGCCAGTTGGCGTTTCTGCACGCCCAACCGTAGGAGCGCACCTGGGCGCGACGGGCTTTCCCGGTAACGCCCGTCGCGCCCAGGTGCGCTCCTACGAGTTGGCGGGTTGGTTAGAACGCTTGTAGCGCTTCGGTCAGCTGGCCGTTGGTGTTGACTGCGCCCATGGTGTAGCCCTGCCAGCCGGGGTAGGCGTTGGGCTCCCAATAGAACACGCCGAGCACGCGCGAGCCGATGGCATTGCTGCGGCTGAGCAGGTTGGTGAGCATGGCGCGGGTGGTGGCGGCCTGCTGCCAGTCCATGCCGACCTCGGCCACGATCACGTCGCTGCCGTAGCGGGAGATCATGTCGCGCATGTTGGTGTCCAGGCGGGTGTTGTAGTCCTGCCAGCTGCCCACCGGCGGGTAATGCGACATGCCGATGACATCCCACTTGCCGCCGGCCGAGCGCAGGTTGTCGAAGAACCAGCGGAAGTTGGCGTTGTCGTAGCCGTTGGCCAGGTGCACGATGACCTTGGCGTTGGGGTACACCGCCTTGGTGGCGTTGTAGCCGCTATTGATGAACTGGCCCAGCGTGGCGAAGTTGGGCGTCTTGCCCTCGTTCCACAGCATGCCGCTGTTGATCTCGTTGCCCACCTGCACCCAGCTGACGGTGATGCCGTTGTCCTTGAGGTATTTGAGGATGCCCTGGGTGTGGCTGTAGACATCGGTATTGAGCTGGGCGACGGAGTGGCCCGCCCAGGCCGCCGGCTTGGTCTGCTTGCCCGGGTCGGCCCAGCTGTCGCTGTAGTGGAAGTCGATCATGATGCGCATGCCCTGCGCGGCGGCGCGCTTGGCCTTGTCCAGGGTGTCACGGCCATCGTTCCAGCCGCCGGACGGGTTGACCCACACGCGCAGGCGGATGGCGTTGCCGCCCACATCCTTGAACAGCTTGATGAAGTCGGTGGTGTTGCCGGCCGCATCGCGAAACACCTGCGGCGGGTTGGCCGCAGCCTGCTGGTTGAGCCAGCTGACATCGGCGCCCTTGGCGATGCCCTGCGCGCCTGCGCTGGCGCTGAGGCCACCCAGCAGCAGCACCAGCAGCAAACGGTGGTATCCCTTGCGAAAAACGTGCATGAACCCTCTCCCTTGATCGATGGATGTCGCGCCACGTGGCGCCCTGCCCCCCCCCTGGATCTCACTGCGCGTGGCGCGGCGATGCGGGCCGTGCCGCGATGCCACGCACGCTGCAAGAAGGTGGCGATTCCAGCACGGCAGCGCAGTGCGGTCGCGCTCGCTATAGCTGCTGCGTGATTGCGGCATATCTCGCGCCGGCCGACGCCTTGCGCCAGCGCACTGGCGGTATTTTCACCAGTGCGTTGTTGTGCGGCTGCAACAGAGAAACGGCGCGGTAGTGCGCGATGCGCCTGCTACATGCGAACCGTTGCCACAGCGAAGACGCGTGGCCGGCTGGCCGCGACAGCACGTGGATATGGGCCCATGGCGTCGGGCCCGACATGCCACGGCGATGCGCGGCGGGCGTCCTGGCACTGGGCGCACTGCTGGAAAGACACCCACCACCGCATGCGCGCTGCCCACAGCGCACAGCGACCGCGATCGACGCGGTGGTGTTGTCGGCATTGGCATCGGCATCGCTATCGGCCAACAGTCGACACGGGACCGCAGCAACACCGACTCGACCAAGGCTGCGGCGCTGCACGGCACGCTGGGCTGGCTCGGCTCGGCTCGGCTCGGCGGCATCAGCCTGACGCAGGAAGACCCCCTCCTTCCTGATGCCCTGCCCGCTCGGCGCATTCGACAGGCTGGCCTTCTAGGATCATCAACGATGGAACTAAAAAACGCCGGGCAAGCCGGCGTTTCCTGTGCAACGTTCGATGGCGGCAGTTGGCCGTTTGGAGCGGCGCCACGTCAGGCGTGCTGGTCAGGCGCATGCACCGCATTGAGCATGCACCGCATCGAGAGTGGGTAACGGAACTTCGCAAACTCACATCGACTGAGTGCGGACGGCGCGCCCAGAACCGGCGCATGCGATTTGGCACGAGGCGCTTCCGGGCACCGGCCGCAGCGGCCGCAGCGGCCGCGCCTGCCTGGCGGCTGCGCAGTGGTTGTCAGCCGCTCCAAGCCACGCATGCCTGCGCGCACTCAGCCCAGCGCGCGTGCGCCCTGCTGTTGTTGCTGGGCCTGGGTTTGCTGCTGCTCCAGCGCCACCGACTGGCGGGCGGCGCTGTCGGCCACACGCTGGCTGCTCTGTTCCAGCGGGGTGTTCATCGCGGTCATGGTCTCCACGCTGACCCGCAGCTGCGCGGGGTCGTCCACGCGGCCCTGCACGGCGAAGGTGCGGGCGGCATCGGGGCTCATCATCACCGCGTCGATGCGCTGGCCGCCGGCGGCGTGCATTTCCGAGGCGAGCGAGCCGGACAACTGGGCACTCTGGTGGTCGGGTGTGCGCCCTGCACGTGCATCCTGTGCGTGCACGCCGCGCTGCGCGTCCTGGAACAAGGCATTGCCTACATGCCCCGGCTGATCGATGCGCAGCGAGGTGTGCTCGTTGCCATGTTCGCGCGCGTCGCGCTTGGCCGGCTCGCCCGGGGCGAGCGGGCCGCGGATGGCGTCGATGGCGTCCTGGCCGAGTCCGCGACCGCTGCGGCTGATGACGGTGATGCCGGCGCGGATCTGATCCAGATCGGTGCGGTACTCGTTGATCATGCGCTTGTTCGTTTCCGCAAGCGTGCGCGCACTTGGATCGCTGAGGACGGAACCTTCCTTCAAGAAATTGTCGAGTTTGTGCGCGCCTAACGAGGTTCCTGCAGCGAGCACCGGAGAATCCGGAATCAGAAAGTTCGCTCTGCTATTGCTGTAACCGGCGTGACCGAGCGTACTGATCTCATCCGGCTTTGCGTAGATGCGCACCTGGCCGAAATGCGGCGACGCTGCACTCACCGGGTCGGATGCCATCACATGGTTCACCATGTTGTTACCACCCTCCGGGATCCGATAGGACAGGCTGGCCGCACCATACGAATTGAAGGTCTCGCCCTTGAGGTCGTAGTGGTGTGCAGAGATCTGCGCGAGCGCACCACCGAGCGAATGACCCGTCATCGTCACTTCCGGTTGGTGCCCGGTCCGGTTGCCGTAGTCCTTTGCGTAGTCGAGTGCATGCTTGGTCAGCGCCAGCGCATCGTCGGCTTGCGGGTTGTGACGGCTGCGCACCATTGATGCATCGGTCAGGATGTCATCGATCTTGCCTTCGGTGCCGCGATGCGCGACAACGATCTCACCAGTGCTTTCACGGCGATAGATCGTGCCCTGATAGCCGGTGGCCTTGTTGTCGACATGCTCCAGGATGGCGTACTTCTCGTTTCCGACCGGAACCAATTCCTCATGACCCGGCGCACGCCGTCCAACCGCGTGATTCTTATACGTATCCTCGGACAAGTCGGCGTAGTGCTGCGATGGGACGGTCATGGCGCAACTTCCTTGGCAGCCAATGTGATGGTGAAGAGATTGTCGCGGATCTCGGGCTTGAACTTCTCCGGGCTCAGCTCACCGGTATCCGGGAAGCTCTTGGACTCCGAGCGCGGATACCCTTCCTTCCAGTAGTACTTCGTCTGCGGCTGCTGTGCAGTCACCGTCTTGCCTTCGATAAACGACAGGAAGCGGGTCTCTTCCTCTGCACCGGTGGCCTTCAGCAGCACGCTGGCGCCGCTGAATTCCCAGTGGCAGACGCCGCGACCGTAATAATCCTCGTCCTGCATCAGATCCAGATAGACGGTGCCGCGGTACTCGGTGTCGGAGATCTTCTTGAGCGCGAAGTCTTCCTGGCTGGTGATGCGCCCGGCGGTGCCGGTTTCGGGCTGGATCTTGCCGCATTCGGCTTCGTTGCTGACGTCGTACTGCGCCGCGCCCTGCACCAGGCCGAAGGCGCCGGGCGCCTTGTCCAGGGTCAGGGTGACCTCATACGCCTTGCGCGGGCTGGGATTCAACTTGGCAAGGCCGCGACCGCCCGCCTCCACGTCGGCTTCTGCGGCGGCCTCGGTTGCGGGGGATTGGGTCTGGGTCATGCTGGTCTCCGGGGCGTTACAGGCCGTAAGCAAAAGGGCCAGCAGGCTCGGGGTCAGAATCTGGCGCAAGGCCGGCCTCCATGGCGATAGGGGGAGTCAATCTAGTTCGCTGACCCGCCGGGGTCAATTTACGGCAGCTGAGGATGAGGCCCCCGTGAGCCAGTTGCCGGGCGGCGGAAAACTGCCATGATCGGGGCCATCCGCCGCCAGGAAGCGCGTCATCGCCACCGGTCCCACATCGCCAGCCGACGGCGTGGCCGTCACCCCGCGGGTGCACTGGCGGCACAGCCTGCGCATGCGGGTGTTGCTGGCCGCCACCGCGGTGCTGGTGGTGTTGCTGGCGGTGCTGGGCACGGTGTTCTACCTGGGCGCGCGCGCCGAGCTGGTGGAGGCGGCGCGCACCGAGGTGGATGGCCTGACCGAGCAGACCGCGCGCAGCCTGGCGGCGATGCTGGATTCGGTGCAGGTGAGCGGCCGCACGCTGGCCGCCAGCAGCAGTGCGGTGGGGCTGCAGCCGTTCAATCTGCGTGCCCTGCTGCTGGCCACGCTCAGCGGCGACCCGGATATCGGCGCGGCGCGCCTGATCATCGAGCCGCGCACGCAGAAGGCCCGCGACACCGGGTTTGTCTGGTACGTGCATCGCGACGGCACGCGCGTACTGGAAAAATCGGTGCAGGAGCTGGGATACGACTACCGCGCGATGCCGTGGTACCTGCGCACCCAGCGCGAAGGGCGTGCGTGGTGGTCCGAGCCGTATCTCAACCCCAATGGCGGCAGCGCGCTGTACACCAGCTACAACCTGCCGTTGCGCCGCCCGGGCGATGCGGTGGATGCCGCGCCGGTGGGCATGGTCAGCGTGGACCTGCCGCTACAGCACCTGCGCGAGATCATCGACCAGCTGCCGCGCGACATCAGCATCCAGCCGATGCTGCTCTCGCCCGAAGGCATGCTGGTGTTCAGCCCCGACCCGGCGCTCAACCTGCGCTACACGCTGGAGCGGTACGTGGCGCATGCGCGGCCGGACCTGCTGCCGCTGCAGCGCGCGGTGGCGGCCGGCCAGCCGATCTCGTTCGCGCACACCGCTCCCGACGGCGAGCGCTTTCTGACCCATAGCGCGGCGGTGGGGCGCAGCGGCTGGACCTTTGTGCTGTCTGCCTCGGAAGGCTATGTGCTGGCGGGGCTGAACTGGCTGGCCGCGTGGGTGGCGCTGGCGGCAGTGCTGGGCGCGGTGGTGTGGTGGTGGCTGATGGGGCGGATCACCCGCAAGCTGACGCGGCCGATCGAGGAATTGACCGACACCGCCGAGCACTTTCGCCGCGGCGAATTCGACTACCCGCTGCCGCACATCGAACGCCGCGACGAGGTGGGCGTGATGGCGCGTGCGTTCGACAGCGCGCGCGATGCGATCCGCGACCACATCGCGCAGATCGGCGAGATGACCGCCGCGCGCGAGCGCATGCACAGCGAGCTGCAGATCGCGCGCGAGATCCAGCAGGCGATGCTCCCCTCCGGGCGCACCTTCGACCGCGCCAATTCGCACCTGGAAACCTGCGCCTGGCTGGAGCCGGCCAAGGCGGTGGGTGGCGACTTCTATCACTTCGTGGAGACCGAGCCGGGGCTGCTGTGGTTCGTGGTGGGCGATGTGTCCGACAAGGGCGTGCCGGCGGCCCTGTTCATGGCGCGCGCGGTGAGCGTGCTGGAAATCGCCGCGCGCCGGCATACGCGCCCGGACAGCATCCTGATCGCCGCCTCCACGCGGCTGGCCGACAACAACGACACCTGCATGTTCGCCACGGTGCTGTGCGGGGTGATCAACGTGGTCAGCGGCGACTACTGGCTGGCCAGCGCCGGCCACGAGCCGCCGGTGCTGATCGACATCGACGGCACCGCGCGGCCGTTGCCGCTGGAGACCGGCGCACCGCTGGGGATCGAGCCGCAGGTCGCCTACCCGGTGCTGCAGGGCCGCATGAGCGCCGGGCAGACGCTGCTGGGATACACCGACGGGGTGACCGAGGCGATGGACGAGCGTGGCGCCAGCTACGGGCTGGAGCGCCTGCTCGGCGCACTGCGGCCACGCCGCAGCGCGGCGGCGCAATGCAAGGCGGTGATCGCCAACATCGCCCACTTCACCGGCCAGGCCGACCCGTACGACGACATCACCCTGCTGGCGATCCGGCTGCGCCAGGAGCATGCTGGACGGGTCGCAGACGCTGGCCGGGACGCACCCGGAAAGGCAACGACCCGATGAAGCTCGATCTGGCCATCGCGCCCTCGCTGGCCCAGCTGGCCGGCGCCAACGACGCGCTGGAACACTCGCTCACGCTGGAAGGCCTGCATGCCGAGCGCATCGGCCAGGTGCGGCTGATCGTGGAAGAGCTCGGCTGCAATGCGCTCACCCACGGCCAGTGCGCCGAACAGCCGCTGCGCCTGCAACTGCAGCTGGACCCGCAGGCGCTGGTGCTGGAGATGCACGACCCCGGCAGCGCGTTCGACCCCAGCGCCGCAGCGACACCGGACCTGACTGCCGAGCTCGACGATCGCGAGATCGGCGGGCTGGGGCTGTTTCTGGTGCATCAGTTCGCCGATCACATCGACTACCGCCGCGATGGTGCATACAACGTGGTGCGCGTCACCCTGCTCCATCCGTACGCCCCTGTCCCCGAGGCACTGTCATGACCACGCTCGCCATCCAGATCGACCCGCCGCAGGACACCCGTCAACGCGTCATCCTGACCGGGCGCCTGGACACCCACACCTACCAGGACCTGGACGCGGCGCTGTCGCCGCTGCTGGGCACGCTGATCACCACGCTGGTGCTGGACCTGACCGCGCTGGAATACATCTCCAGCGCCGGCATCCGCTGCATCTTCAAGGCGCGCAAGGCGCTGGCCACGCGCCAGGGCAAGGTGCTGGTGACCAACCCGCAGCCGCAGATCCGCAAGGTCTTCGACATGGTCAAGGCAGTGCCGCTGAGCGATGTGTTCGCCTCCACCGAAGAACTGGATGCCTACCTGGCGGCGATGCAGCGCAAGGTCATCGAACAGCATGCGCAAGGCGATACGCCGATCGTGCCGCATTTTGCCGAGGCATGAGGGTCCCTGACGACGAGTAGCCAACGGGCGTGGGGTGGATGCGCGTGCACCTGGTAGAAGTGCACGTGTGGTACGTGCCGATTCCCGGCATCGGACGCGCGCCACCTGGCGATGATTGCAGTGGGTGTGCCGATCGCCTTGCGGTGTCGCCTCGCCTGCGCGCACACATGTGGGTGTGCCTGCGCGCGGCATGTGCACGGCATGTGCACGGCAGTGGTTAGGCTATGCCGCCCTGATCCCTGCGTTGCAATGCGCGCATCTGCTGGGCAAACAGCGCGCCTTGCGCCGCGTGCTGCGCGCGACCGGGCATACCGCAGCGCAGGCGGTCTACGTGGGCGACCAGGTCGCCGACTGGGAAGCGGCGCAGACGGTGGGCTTGCCGTTTGCCGCGGTGGCCTGGGGCTATGCGCATCCGGAGGTATTTGCGGGATTGGCGGGGACGCAGCTGATCGAACGCGTGGACGCGTTGCTCGGGTTGGCGGAGTAGGCCGTTTTTTTCCGGCTGGGATTGGGGATTGGGGATTGGGGATTCGCCAGAGCGAGAAGCTTGCCGGTGCTGCGTGCGCGTGCCCTCATCCGCCCTTCGGGCACCTTCTCCCGGAGGGAGAAGGGAAGCGTATGGCGTGCACTGAATGGTCGCCGGGAGCCACGCGCCGACGTCTAGACCCCGCCCACGCGCGGTAATGGCGCAGGCACATTCAACATGCCCCCGGCCGCCACATACGCCGCCAGGGCCTGGCCCTGGCTCAGCAGATGCCCGTGCATCGTGCGCTCGGCGCCTTCGGCGTCGCGGCGGCGTACGCATGCCATCAGCTCGCGGTGCTCGGCCAGCGACTGCGCCATGCGCCCGGGCGTCAACAACTGCCGGCCGCGGTGCATCTTGAGGATGCGGTGCAGATCGTGGGTGACGCGGATCAACCACGGGTTGCCGGCGTATTGCTGCACGGTTTCGTGGATCAGGTAATTGTTGCGGTAGTACTCGGCCAGGTCGCCAGCGGTGGCGGCGGCTTCCATCGCCGCGTGCAGCTCATCCAGGCGCTGCACGCCGGCCGCGTCGATGCGCTTGACCGCATCGTGCGCGCAGCGGCCTTCCAGCATGGCCATCACCGGGAACAACTGGTTGAGGTCTTCCAGCGTCAGCCGCGTTACCCGGCTGCCACGGCCGGCGTCCAGTTGCACCAGGCCTTCAGCAGCGAGCAGCTTGAGGCTTTCGCGCAGCGGGGTGCGGCTGATGCCGAGCTCCTCGGCCAGCGCCGGTTCGTCGATCCATTCGCCCGGCGGCAGTGCGTAGTCGTAGATCTTCTGGCGCAGGCGCTCGGCCACTTCCTCGTACAGCGGTACGCGCTTCTTGGCGTTGCGCGAATCAGGGGCGAGGGTCATGGCAGGCGTGTCATCGATGCGGGCGTGGGGGCGCCCATTCTACGGGGGCGCCCCGATACCCTGCCGAACGCGGGCCGGATCACAGCCAGCCCGGCACCACGAACAGCAGCCAGGCCACCAACGGCCCCAGCAGCACCACCAGCCCGCTGTAGACCAGAAAGCGACGGAACAGCGCGTCGCGCTCTTCCTTGGCGGCCGAGGCCACCACCAGCGCACCGTTGGTGGAGAACGGGCTGACATCGACGATGGTGGACGACACCGCCAGCGCGCAGATCACCCCTGCAGCGCCGAGCTGGCCCTGCATCAGGAACGGCACCGCCAGCGGAATGGTGGCGCCCAGCACCGCCGCCGACGAGGCGAACGCGGACACGATGCCGCCGACATAGCAGACCAGCAGCGCGCCCAGCAACGGCATGCCGATATGCGACACGCCGGTGCCGATGTAGTCCACCGCGCCGGCCTTTTCCAGCACCGCCACGTAGGTCACCACGCCGCTGATCAACAGCACCGTGGACCAGCTGATGCCGTCCACCGCGCCCTTCTGCGCGCTGGGCGAGATCAGCGCCAGCGCCACCGCCACGGTGATCGAGACCAGCCCGACATTGAGGTTGTAGACCAGCGCGGCGACGCCCAGGCCGAGCAGGCCGACCAGCGTGATCACCCGATCGCGCGTGATGGCCACCGCCTCCAGCGCCAGCGGATTGGTCGACAAGGTGCCGCCACCGGCCGCCACCAGGGAGCCATGCCCTTCGATCGCGAACGGGCGCTTGGAGGCCTGGTCGTCGGCCACCGCTACATACTGCGCATCGGCCAGCGACACCTCCTGCCGCCGCACCAGCTTGAGCCCACCGAAGGCGCAGAAGCAGATGATCGCCATCATCAGGTTGAAGCCCAGGCTGGTGAGGAACACCGCCATCTCGGTGACGTCCAGCCCGGCCTTTTCCACCACCTTGTTGGTGATGCCGCCATACACGCTGATCGGCGAAAACCCGCCGCCCTGCGCGCCATGGATCACCAGCAGGCCCATCATCAGGGGATTGATGCGGTATTGCTTGGCAAAGCGCAGCGCCACCGGGCCGATGATGGCCACCGCCGCCGGCCCCAGCGCGCCGAACGCGGTGAGCAGGCCGGTGATGACGAACATCACCCAGGGAATGGCCACGATGCGCCCGCGTACCGCGCGCACCGCCCAGTGCACCAGCAGATCGATGGTGCCGTTCTTCTGTGCGATGGCGAACAGATAGGTGATGCCGACCAGGGTGAGGAACAGGTCGCCGGGAAAGCCGGCCAGCACCTCCTTGCCGTCCAGCCCCACCCAGACGCCGCCGATGATGAAGGCCAGCGCGAAGGCCACCGCACCCATGTTGATGGGCAATGCGGTGGCGACGATGAACATGATCACCAAGCCAAGAATCGTTGCAATTTGCGGGGTCATGCGCCCTCCCAGACACCTGATACGCGTACAGCACGGATGGCCACCCGCCACCCAAGGGTCACACCTCGTCAGACGCAGGGCGGCTGACAGAAATAAGGGGCAGCTGCCGGGCGGTTGCCTGCGCCACGCCCACATCGCCGCTCCTGGCGTTACTTCATGCCGCGCGCTCGCACGCGGCGTGGACCCACTCAACCACGCCCTGCGTGCTGTGGAAGTCCTCCACCGATCGCGCTTCGCAGCCCGGCACGATGTCGCGTGCCATGCGCGCCAATGCGCTGCCTGGCCCCAGTTCGAGAAACACGCGCGCGCCGCGTTCGGCGGCCTGCACCAGCACGTCGTACCAGCGCACCGTCTGCGCGATCTGTGCGGCCAGCGTGTCCACCACCAGGGCCTGCGTGGTGACGGCACGTGCATCGATGCCGGCCAGCACGCGCAGCCTGGGCGCGTGCACGGCCGCGTTGTTCAATTCAACCGCGAAGGCATCGGCCGCCGCACGCAGCCAGGGCGTATGTGCCGGCACGCTCACCGGCAACTGCGTGACGCGTGCGCCCTGCGCCTGCACTGCATCGCCCAGTGCCTGCAGCGCAGCGTGCGGGCCACCGAGCACGGCATGGTCGTCGCCGTTGACGATGGCGATGGCCGCGCCATGCGTCTGGCACAGCGCTTCGAGCACACGCAGCGGCAGGCCGGCCACCGCCATCAATCCGGCGTGGTCCGGGCTGGCCGCGTCCATCAGGCGTGCGCGGGTGGCGGCCAGCTGCAGGCAGGTGTCGATCTCCATGCTGCCGGCTACCGCATGCGCGGCCAGCTCGCCGACGCTGTAGCCGAGCACCAGCACCGGCGTGGGCAGCTGCGCACGCAGCAGCTGCCAGTGCGCCAGGGTGCCGGCGCAGACCAGCGGCTGCGCAATGGCATTGGTGTAGCGGGCGTTGTCTGCGGCAAGCGTGTGTGCCGAGGCGCCGAGCACCTTGCGCGCGGCAGCGAGCACGCTGGCCGCGGCCGGCGCATCGGCAACACGCGCGAACATTGCCGCATGCTGCCCACCCTGGCCGGGACAGAGCACGGCCAGGCTCATGCGGTGGCCTGCTGGCAGGTAACGCCGTGCGCCGTGCGAGTGGAGTCCTGATCCGCCCTGCAGGCCACGTCTCCAGGGACAGCGAGAAGGATGCCGTGTCCTGCTGCACTGAAACGGGCAGCGCGACTGCACGCGCGTGCGCGCACTGCCTTCGCGGCTGCCAGTGGCCAGTGTGTGCTCATGCGCTCTCCTGACACTGCAGGAACCAGGCACAAGCCAGCAGGTCGGCGCTGCCGCCCGGGCTCAGACGCCGCGCGACGAACTGCCTGCCAATGGCGTTCAAGCGCGCGCGCCACTGCGGTTGTGCGATGCCGCCTTCGGCGAGAAATCCACGCGCCTGCGTCTTTGCGTAAGCCAGCCCTTCCTGCCCGCCGCGATGCAACAGGTTGAGGTCATCGACCTCGGCAACCAGGTGCATCAAGGTCTGCGCCAGTGCCGCCTCGCGCGTGGCGCCGTTGTGCATTGCGCTGCGCAGAGACGGCAACGCGATCTCGCGCAGCAAGGGATAACCGTCCGCGGCCTGCTCGCGCACGCCGCCGATCCGAAACCGTGCACGCGCACGCTGGCCATTGCTGCGTGGATCCAGCGGCGCGGCGCGCAAGACCTCGCGCCACGCCTGCACCGCGTTGCAGACTGCTTCACCGGTAGGGGCATGCCCATGCACGGCACGCAAGCGCGCCGCCTGTGCAGTGAGCACGCCGAGGCTGAAGATCGCACCGCGGTGGGTATTGATGCCACCGGTGGCGCGCAGCATCGCCGCTTCGGCCGCGATGCCGAGCTGGCGCACATGCTCGAACGGCGCGTTATCGATGCCCGCCTGTGCAATCGCGACGAAATAGCCGCGCAGGGCAAACAGGCTGCGCAGGAATGTCGTGGCATCCATATCGGCATGGCTGCCGCTGTCGAACGGCGTGACCAGGCCGGGCTTGGGCGCGCAGCCAAGTTCCGCGTGCAGGGCGGCGACCGCGAGCCGCCCCAGACGGTGCGCCAGCGCGCTGGCGGTGCCGGCTTCGGCATGCCATGTGGCTTGTAGCGCGACGTTGTCTTGCACATCGCCATGCGTGCGTGCAGCACGCGACGGCGCGTAAACGAGATCCGAACCATCGCCTGGTGGAGCAAGGCGCAGTCTTGGCTGCTGGGATGCTTCTGGCGGTACTGCCTGTGCCAGTGCCGAGGGGATGTCCGCAGCAACCAAGCGCGTCGATGGGCTGTCTGCATCAGGCCGGGACGGCGCGATGCCCGTTTCTTTTGATGTTGTCGCTCGCGGCTGCCGCTCGGCCGCAGTGCACTGCATCCCCGCGGGCCTGGCATCAGCAACGCGTTCGACCAATGCACTCATGCCGCGCTCCACACCGGAAACAGCGCGCTGCGCGGCAGCAGGCGGCAGCCATTGGTGGACTTCACCAACACCTGCTGCGCGCTGCCGGCGTACTCGCGCCAGTTCACCGCGGTGTCGTCGGGCAGCAACAGCTCGCCGTCTGCGCGCAATCCGTGGGGGTGTTCCCAGCGCTGCAGCAGCGTCACCACTGCCTGCGCCTGTTCGGGCGTGGCGATGGACCACAACAGATCCAGGTCCGATTGCGCATGCACATACGCAAGCCCGGTCAGGGCCTGCCATGCGAAGCTGCCAAAGACGCGCGGCTGCAGGGCGCTGGCATTGGCCTGCGCTCGCAAGGCCTGCAGTGCAGGCTGCAGCGTGGCGGGTGCGGCTGCGATCACCGCGTCCAGCGCCAGCGGCGCAGTGCTGCGCACGATAGCGTCCAGGCCGGCACTCAACGCCAGCCGCTGTTTGCCTTCGTTTGGCGGCAATGGCACGCCGAGCGGCACGCGGCCGGGCGCCTGGCTGCCATCGCCACGCGCCACCACCGCCGGCCACCCCGCGGCGAACCACTGCTGCAGCCGTGGCTGCGCACCTGGCGTCAGCGCTTGCCAGCGCGCGTCCGGATGCAGCCACACCAGTGCGTGGCGGGCGGGCATGCTCAGGCCTCGCCTGCGGCCACGGCGGCGGCGACATCGCGCGCCAGGGTGCGCCCGCCACGTTGCGCGCCAAGTGCCCGGCGTTGATCGTCATTGCCGGGCGCAGCCAGGGCGTCGAGCAGCGCCTGCGCCAGGTCGCCGTCCCAGAGCGACTCCACCGCGCCCATGCGCACGTAGTTCTCCACGCCCGGCGCGAACACCGGCGAGCTCTTGCTCAGCGCCTGCAAGGTGTCCACGCTCTGCTTGGTCACGCGCGCCATCGCGCGCAGATCCATCACCCGGATCTGCGCGTCCGGCAACGCGTGGATATGGTCGGCCATCAGGCCGAACGACAGGAAGCCGCCGCTGACCGATTCGCCATACACCAGTGTGACCAGCCGCGCGCCGCGCTTGCGCGCCAGATCCAGCGTGCGTGCCAGATGCGCGAAGTAGCCGTTGATGCCGAGCAGTTCGTCGCGGCGTGCAAGCCGTTGCCCGGCGGTGTCGGCCAGCATCACGATCGGCCGCTGCGGATGTGCGCGCGTGCTCGCCAGCACGGTCGCCGCCAATGCCAGCGCATGGTCCACGCCGACTTCCAGCTTGTTGGCGGTGCCGATCACCGTGACGGCGCCCGCGGCCGTGGTGGCGCTGCCGGTGAGCACATCGTCGTTGCAAGCGATGGCGTGGCCGAGCGGAAACAGCTGGTCCAGCAGTTGGCTCAGTTCCATGGCGTGCTCCGGTCGGCGGTGGCGGCAAGGAAGGCGTCGGTGTCCAGCAGCGGCAGCCGCTGCGCATCGACGATGCCCTGGCGTTGCCAGATCTCCAGCCCATCGCGGCAATCGCCATAGGCGTCAATGCGCTTGGACAATTGTTGATGCGCCACTTCCAATGCCTGCAATGCGGCCTCGCCCGCCGGCTCGGACAGGGTGTCCAGCGTCTGCGCGGCGGCATCGGCGAATGCAGCGATGCGGTCGGCCACCAGCGTCTGTGCCTCGCCCAGCAGATAGCGGTGCTTGCCGCCGGTGACGCGCCACACCAGGGCGCGGTCGCGGGCGTCGAACTCTTCCACGCCGCGTACGGTTTCGATCACGTCCGGGCCGGACAACGACAGGCGACCTTCTTCGGACATGATCACCGCGCTGCAGCAGCGCGCCACGATGCCCATGCCGCCGAAGGCGCCGTTGCCGCTGCCGATCAAGGCCAGCACCGGCACGCCGGCGGCGCGTGTGTCCAAGGTGGCACGCATGATTTCGGAGATCGCGACCAGGCCGGCATTGGCCTCGTGCAGACGCACGCCGCCGGTGTCGAGCAGCAGCAGCACTGCGTCCGGCTGGGTGGCGGTGGCGCGTTCGAGCAGGCCGGTGAGCTTGGCACCGTGTACTTCGCCGACGCCGCCGCCCATGAAGGCGCCTTGCTGCGCGGCGATCAGCACGGTGCGCTCACGCAGCGTGCCTTCGCCGACGACGATGCCGTCATCGAAGGCGCCGGGCGTGTCCAGTTGGGCCAAATGCGGGCTGATCAGGCGGCGACGTGGGCCGACGAATTCGCGAAAGCTGCCGGCATCCAGCACGCCGTCGATGCGCTCGCGCGCGTCGGCCTCGTAATAGCTGCGCTCGGCCACGGGAATGGTGGTGCTCATACAAGTCTCCCGACGACATGCGTAGGAGCGCACCTGGGCGCTACCGGGGCGTGACCGTGAAAGCCCGTCGCGCCCGGGTGCGCTCCTACGGGGTGAGAGGGGTAGCTCATGCGGCGGCTCCCTGCAGGACGTCCACCGCCTGCTCCAGGCGCAGGCTCACCACCGCCGGCGTGGCGCCGACATCGTTGATGCTGATGCGCACATCGCGCAGCGGATGGCGCGCGGCAAAATCATCCAGCACGGCCTGCCAGATCGCGCCGAAACCGCGCGCGGCGGTGAGGATCTCGATCTCCATCGCGCCGTCCAGCGGCACGCGCTCGACCAGCACTTCCAGGTTGCCGGAGGCGACCACGCCGACCAGCGCATGGTCCAGCCCGGCGCGCGCGCCGTGCTGGCCATCGAAGCGATACCGCAGGGTTTCCATGCCGTGCCCCTACCAGTTGCGAAAACGTTTCGGCGGGTCGTACAACCCACCGGACCAGCGCACCAGGTCCTTGACCGTGCGCGCGGCGAGCAGGTCGCGCGTGGCATCGCGCGGCCGGATGCCCAGATCTTCGGGCCGCCTGATGACACCGCGATCGCGCAGGTTCTCGACCGCGCGTTTGTCGCGGCCCAGGCCGACGGCGGTATACCCGGACACGCCACGGATGGCCTGTTCGCGTTCTTCGGCGCTGCGGCACAGCAACAGGTTGGCGATGCCTTCTTCGGTGAGCACATGGCTGACGTCGTCGCCGTAGATCATCACCGGCGGCAGCGGCATGTTGGCGCGCTCGGCCAGCTCCCAGGCATCGAGCCTGTCGACGAAGGCCGGCGCCATGTGTTCGCGGAAGGTTTCCACCATCTGCACCACCAGCTTGCGTCCGCGCGGCATCTCGCCGGGGCGCGCCGCCTCGCGCCCGGCCTTGAGCCAGGCGTCGCTGGCGTGCCGGCGGCCGCGCGCATCCGACCCCATGTTGGGCGCGCCGCCGAAGCCGGCGATGCGGTCGCGCGTGGCGGTGGAGCTGTTGCCCTGCAGATCGATCTGCAGGGTGGAGCCGATGAACATGTCGCAGGCGTACAACCCGGCGGTCTGCGACAAGGCCCGATTGGAGCGCATGCTGCCGTCGGCACCGGTAAAGAAGATGTCCGGGCGCGCGGCGATGTAGGCCTCCATGCCCAGTTCCGAGCCGAACGAATGCACCGAGTGCACGAAGCCCGATTCGATCGCAGGAATCAGCGCAGGATGCGGGTTGAGCGCCCAGTGCCGGCAGATCTTGCCCTTGAGCCCCAGCGACTCGGCGTAGGTAGGCAGCAGCAATTCGATCGCTGCGGTGTCGAAACCGATGCCGTGATTGAGCCGGTCCACGCCGTATTCGGCGTAGATGCCCTTGATCGCCATCATCGCCATCAGCACCTGGATCTCGGAGATCTGCGCCGGGTCGCGGGTGAACAGCGGTTCGATGTAGTTGGGCTTGGGCGCCTGGGTAACGAAGTCCACCCAGTCGGCCGGGATGTCCACGCGCGGCAGGGTATCGACGATCTCGTTGACCTGCGCGATGACGATGCCGCCCTTGAACGCCGTGGCCTCCACGATCACCGGGGTGTCCTCGGTGTTGGGGCCGGTGTAGAGATTGCCGTGGCGGTCGGCGGCCTGCGCGGTGACCAGCGCGATGCGCGGGGGCAGGTCGATGAAATAGCGGCCGAACAATTCCAGGTAGGTGTGGATGGCACCGATCTCGATGCGGCCCTCGCCGACCAGCCCGGCCAGGCGCGCGGCTTGCGGGCCGGAGAACGAGAAATCCAGCCGCTTGGCGATGCCGCGCTCGAACACGTCCAGATGCGCCGGCAGCGACAACACCGATTGCACCATGTGCAGGTCATGCACGCGCGCGGGATCTACCTCGGTCAGGCAGCGCGCCAGGAAGTCGGCCTGCTTCTGGTTGTTGCCTTCCAGGCAGACGCGGTCGCCCGGCTCGATCACCGCCTCCAGCAGCGCCACCACGTCGTCGGCAGCCACCACGCGCCCCTGTGGCGCCAGCGCGGCGGCCCGCTGCAGGCGCTGGCGCCGGCTTTCGGCCTGGGTGTCCCACTGTCGACTCATGCGTCTGCCTCACCGGGCCAGGCCCGTAATGTCGAAGTAATTACATCGTAATTATGGAGGCCAGTTGTGTCTAGCCGCGTTGCAGCATGAGCCGCGGGGATAGCCATGTCGGTCAGCCGGGCGACAGGCCGTGCTTGCAGGCCGCCATACTTCGATATATCTTTTCAGCATGCTTCGATATATCGAATGACAATGCGCTCCCACCGCGACGACCTGCCGAGCGAGCTCGATCCATCCGTGGCGCCCAGTGCCACGCACCGTGGTGGCGCCGGGCGCGCGCGGCCGCTGGAACATGGCGACCTGCGCCTGCTGCTGCTGGCGCTGATCGAGCAACAGCCACGCCATGGCTACGAGTTGATGCGGCAGATCACCGCACTGTTCAAAGGCCTCTACACGCCCAGCGCAGGCGCCATCTATCCGGCACTGGCGCAGCTCGAAGCCGATGGCTGGGTGCAGACCGCGCTGGACGAGGGCCGCAAGCGCTACCAGGTCACCGCCTCCGGCCGTACGCATGCGGCGCAGCACCGCGATGCACTCGATGCCGCATTGGCCCGCACCCATCGCCGCGCGCGCGAGCTGATCAAGGCACAGACACCGGCGCCGATTCGCGAAGCCATCCACCGCATCAAGCACGGCCTGTTTGCGCGGCATGGGCAATGGACGGATGCAGAAACCACACGCATTGCCGCGCTACTCAACGCCGCCGCTGACGGCATGGAGCGCGACGACGGCTGAGTGCGTCCATCGCTGTGGTCCGAAGCCAACCGATGCCGGTTTGAATGCGCCTTGCGGCAGTGACGCGTCATCGCGGTGGTTGCGTTGCGCGGCGTCAGTGGCATGCATGAATTGCTGTACCTGCGCTGCTCCGTGATTTGATCAGCGTGTCGCTGCAAGACATCGACCTCGCTTGTTTGGCAGATGCACGCGGCTTCGCCCGTACCCGCATCCGCCCCTGCGGGGCACCTTCTTCCGAAGGGAGAAGGGTGAGCAACAACCGCTGTTCTTTTTCAGCTCGCTGGCTAGATCGTCACATCACCGTATGCAGTCACTCCCCCGCCGCGCAGCTGCGCGCCACCTCCAGGAATCGCACCACATGGCCATCCACACCCACACCCAACTCCGCCGCGACCCGCGCCTGCGCTCCGTGCAGGTGCTGCGTTGCGAATCGCTGACGCCGCAGATGCGCCGCATCGTGTTCGGCGGCAGCGAGCTTGCCGGCTTTCAGAGCGAGGCACCGGACGACCACGTCAAGCTGTTCTTCCCCAATGCCGATGGCGCCTTCGTGCTGCCGACGATGACACCGGACGGCCCACGCTATGCCGAAGGCGCCCTGCCCTCGCCCGGCCGCGATTACACGCCGCGCTATTTCGACCCGCAGAGTGGCGAGCTGAGCATCGACTTCGTGCTGCACGGCGACGGCGTGGCCTCCAGCTGGGCGGCGCAGGCACAGCCCGGCGACACGCTGACGATCGGCGGCCCGCGCGGCTCGTTCCTGGTTGCCGACGACTACGACCACTACGTGCTGATCGGCGATGAAACCGCCTTGCCGGCAATCGGCCGCTGGCTGGAAGCCATGCCCGCCGACATGCATGCAGAGGTCTTTATCGAAATTGCCGATGCGGCCGAGCGCCAGGAGCTGCTCAGCGCCGCCGAGGTGGACGTGTACTGGCTGGAACGCAACGGCTTCGATGCCGCCAGCAGCACGTTGCTGGAAGACAGCCTGCGCGATTACGAGCCGCACGACGGCGACACGTTCTACTGGATCGGTACCGAATCCATGCGCGCGCGTGCGATGCGCAAGTTTCTGGAAGAGCACATGGGCGTGGACAAGGACTCGGTGCGCGCGAAGGGCTACTGGAAGGCTGAATCAGCTCCGCACTAACGGACAGAATGGCGGCGCTGGGTACAGGGTTGCACGCAAACGGCAGTTGATCTGTCGGTTTTCCGCAGGGCCCTTGGCCGCCCACCATCGCGGGGCACGCCGCAAGTACGTCCGTGTAGGCTCTTACGCGGCATCCATGCCGCGTAAGGCCCCGCGACGGTAGACGGCCAAGGGCCAGTCGAATTGATCGGTCTGCATGGCTTTCAATCAAACGAGCCGCAAACCATCTGCTGCAGTGTCCTCGCCGCTCGCGGACGCGATCGCAACGCAAAAAAAACGGCGCCTCCCACCGAAGTGGAGAGGCGCCGCTTTCTTCAGTGAACAGCATCAAGCCAATCCGCGGGCTCTTGCGTTCCGCACATCGGTGCGATCGCTCGCACCGATGCATCCACTGCGCTGCGACTTACTTGGCAGCAGCAGCGTCACCGGCCTTGGCCTGCAGGGCTTCGGTGGTGATGCGGATCTTCACTTCGTCGCTGACGTTCGGGGCGTACTGGCCCACGCCGAAGTCGGTGCGCTTGATGGTGGTGGTGGCGTCGAAACCGGCCGCCGGCACCTTCTTCATCGGGTGCTCGCCGGCACCGTTGAGGGTGACGTCCAGCACGACCGGCTTGGTCTGATCCTTGATGGTCAGATCGCCAGTGACGGTCAGCTTGTTGGGGCCGGCCGCTTCGACCTTGGTGCTCTTGAAGGTGGCGGTCGGGAACTTGGCCGCGTCGAAGAAGTCACCGCTCTTCAGGTGCTCGTCGAACTTGGCGGTGAAGCTGTTCAGACCCGACAGCGGCAGGGTGACCTGCACGGTGGACTTGGTCACGTCGGCCGCGTCGTACACCAGGGTGCCGTCGACATTGCCGAAGTGGGCGGTCGGGTTGGAGAAGCCGAAGTGGCTCCACTGCGCCAGCACGTCGGTGTGGCTCGGGTCCAGAGTGTAGGTGCCCGAGGCCACTTCCACGGCCGGCGCGGTCGAGGCGGCCGGTTCGGCGGCGGCAGGTGCCGTTGCAGCGGCATCGGCCGGGGCGGTGGCGGCCGGGGTTTCGGCAGCAGGCGCGGCGGCGTTGTCGGCCGGCTTGGAGCAGGCGGCGATGGCCAGGGTCAGGGCGAGCGGCAGCAGCAGTTTGTGGGTGGTCTTCATTGAAACTCCTTGAGGATGAGGGACCGCATTGGATCAACGCGGATGGAACGGACGCAGACGGACGAGGACTGCAGGAAAGCGGAAAACATGCGCCTGTGGCGATGGCACAGGGCGCACGCTCGTCGGGTGGTGCGGGGGGCGCTCCGAAGCCGGAGTGTACGTCGCTCCCCGCCTGGCGGCGCGGCGGCTGCGCCCGCCTGACGGTGTGCGCAGCCGGTGTCTCGCCGCCGTTATTCGATGCGTGCGGCTTCTTCGAAGCTCAGGCGCGGCAGCCGCGGGAACAGCCCGGCCGGATCGCCGTAGCCAAGATTGATCAGAAAGTTGGACTTGATCGGCGTGCCGGCAAAGAACGCCGCATCCACCTTGGCGTTGTCGAAGCCGGACATCGGGCCGGCATCCAGACCCAGCGCACGTGCGGCCAGGATCAGGTAGGCGCCCTGCAGCGAGCTGTTACGGAACGCGCCGGTTGCGCGCATCTCGCGCGAGCCTTCGAACCAGCTCTTGGCGTCGGCATGCGGGAACAGGTACGGCAGCTTTTCGTGGAACTCCTCGTCGGAGCCGACGATCACCGTGACCGGCGCGGCCAGCGTCTTGGCGGCATTGGCCTCGGACAGCGCCGGCTTGAGCTTCTGCTTGCCCTCGGGCGTGGTCACGAACACGAAACGCGCCGGCGACCCGTTGGCCGCGGTCGGGCCCCACTTCAGCAGATCGTAAAGCTCGCGCAGCTGCGCTTCGCTGACCGGCTTGTCGAGAAAGGCGTTTTGCGTGCGGGCGGTACGAAACAGCTGATCCAGCGCGGCAGCGTCGAGCAAGTCGGACATGGAGACTCCGGGAAGCAAGGGAATGGGCGACAGTAGGGTGCAGCACCGGCGCCAGCGTGAAGACCCGCAGTGTAGAGTGGCGCGATTGCTGCAACACACGCTCAATCTGAAACAAATCTATGTCGGATCTGAAACGATGGCGCTGACCTGGGCCGTGAGCGACGGCCGCGCCGGCAATGCACGCCAGGCCGAGGCCTTGGCACAGGCGCTGCACTCCACACCGGTCACCGCACTGCATCTGCAGGCCCGCGCGCCGTGGCGTTGGGCCGCACCGCGCCTGTTGCCGGGGGCGCAGGCCGCATTTGGCGCGGAATTCGCGCGGCAATTGCAACAGCCGCCGACGCTGGCGATCGGCTGCGGGCGCCAGGCCGCCCTGGCCACCCGGCTGCTGCGCGCGCGCGGCAGCCAGGCAGTGCAGATCCTGGACCCGCGGCTGGACCCGCGCCACTGGGATCTGCTGATCGTGCCCGAGCACGACGCGCTGCGTGGCGCGAACGTGATCACATTACTCGGCAGCTTGAACCCGGTGGACGATGCCTGGCTGGCCGCCGGGCGCGCCGCCTTCGCCCCGCTCGGCGCGCTGCCCGGCCCACGCGTGGCGCTGTTGATCGGCGGCCCGACCGCGCAGGTGCCCTGGACCACCCAGGCGCTTGCGGCACTGTGCATGCAGCTCCGCGCGCAGGTGCTTGCGGCCGGCGGCAGCCTGCTGGTCACCACCTCCCGGCGCACCCCGCCCGAGGCGATCGCGACGCTGCGCAATGCGCGTGCAGGCCTGCCAGGCCTGCTGTGGTGCGACGAGCGCGATGGGCCCAACCCGTACGCCGGCCTGCTGGGCTGGGCCGATGCGATCGTGGCCAGCGCCGACTCGGTCAACCTGCTCTCCGAAGCCTGCGCCACGCCGGTGCCGGTAGTAGCGGCGTTTGCCGAACAGGCGCAGGGACGGGTGGCGACGTATTGGCGGGCACTGCAAGCGCATGGCCGTCTAGCCGATGCACGGGATGTCTTCGCAGCCCCGTCGCAGCTGCAACCACTGCGCGAAACCCAGCGCATCGCCGCACTGGTGCGCGAGCGCCTGCACGTATGATGGTGCCGCCGTGGATGCCACGGGGCAGCCACACGGACGATCAATCCCCATGCAATGCGAACACACACGGCGCAGCTGGCCTGCAACAACGGCGTTGCTCATCGCCCTGACCTGCGCACTGCCTGCCATTGCCGCGCCGGTGTGCACGCCGCACTATCCGACACCCGCCACGCTGGCGGCGATGTTCGACATGGCCAGGTCCACCCAGCAGGCGCTGGACGCAGTGGACGGTGCGCAGGTGGTGCTGCTGGCACGCGGCGGCCAGGATCTGAGCCGCTATGGCTTGAAACACAGCCACCTGGCCTTCGCGCTGCGCGAGGACGACGGCACCTGGCGGGTCAAGCACCTGCTCAATCACTGCAAGTCGGACACCTCGGCGCTGTATCACGAAGGTCTGAGCAACTTCATCGGCGAAACTGCCCTCACTGCCGATCTGCGCGTCGGCGTGCCGGCACCGGCGCTGCAGCAGCAACTGCGCACGTTGCTGCAGGATCCGGCCACGCTGGCACATGCGCTGCACGAGGCGCGCTACAGCATGATCGCCTACCCGTTCTCCACCGATTATCAGAATTCCAACCAGTGGGTGCTCGAAGTGCTGGCGGCGGCATTGGCGGCGACCCACGCAGCAGATACGGCAGCTGCGCCGGTGAGCGATCGTCGCAGCGCACAGGCCTGGCTCAAGCGCAACGGTTACCAACCCACCCGCCTGCATCTGGATCTGAGCAAGCGCATCGGCGCCCGTTTCTTCGTCGCCAATGCCGCAGTGACCGACCATCCCGCCAGCGAGCGCATCTCCGGCAATTATTCGGTGATCACGGTCGAGTCGGTGTTCGATTTCCTGCAGCAGCAACAGATGCTGCTGCAGGATGATTCCATCCCCCACAGCGTCGCCACGCACGGAGCATCTCCATGAACATCTCTCTTCGATCTGCCGGTCTCGGGCTGCTGCTCGCCATCGCGTTCGGCCAGCCGCTGCCGGCCACTGCAGGCTTGACCACGATCACCCGCGGCGATGCCTCGGCGATGTCAGCGATCCTGGTGATCTCCGCGCCGTACTTCGTGTCGTTGGCGCTGGGCCACAGTGCGGTGGCAGGTTCGGAAGCCCTCGGCGACGCATCGCACAAGGCCTCCGCAGGGCCATTGCCGCCGATGCGGGTCAAGTCGGTCGAGAAAGCCACCGACGGCGGCTGCGAAGTGCAGTTGCAGGATCCGGCAAACGCCGACAACACCGCCTTGCTGCGCTGGCCGGCACGCCAGGACGACCCGACTGCGGGCTTTCGTGTTGGCGAGACGGTGACCTTCCAGCCGAGCCCGGCCGGTGCCGGCTGGACGGTGCAGTCGCCCCAGGGCCAGGCGCTGGCGTTCGTGCCGACCGCAGAATCCGCTGCGCAGAACAGCAGCAAGATTTGGTGACGCCGGCAAGCTCCTGACCGACGCACCAGGTCGGGATGGGGCTGTGCTGACACACTGTTTGCGGGCACGGCGGGACGCGCGGGACGCGCAGAGGCATTTTCCGCAGCCTGTCGAACTGCCTGCGCGACGGTTTGTTGATCGTCACCGACGCGCACAGCCGCGTGCAGTTGCAGAGCCTTTGCGCACCGATGCCTGGCACGCACGCAATTGCCCGCGTGCTCCTGGTCGCGCCGCCCGTGGCAACGGTGTACATGCGGGTTGGCGATGTCTTCGGAGGCATGTGCGTGCTGCACGCCGGCATGCGCTCAAACGGCAGCGCAGCAGCACGCTGGATCGATAAGGCACCGCGGCCACGCGAACACAAGCAATCCGCACGGCGTCACTCCACCATGCCTGTCGCCATCCGTTGACCAAGACACTGTTTCCACCGGCAACGCGCCGCCGTGTTGGCCATGCGTGGCCGATGCACACTGGCCCGCATGCGCCAACGCGCGGATAATCCGCGCTGCCCTGTCACTGCCGCACCGTCATGTCCAGCCGCTCGCCGACGCCGTTCACCCCGCTCACTGCGCGCGCAATGGCATGGGCGGTCTCGGCCATGGGCGCGGTGGTGCTGTTGTCCAACATCCTGGTGCAATATCCAATCAACGACTGGCTGACCTGGGGCGCGTTCTCGTATCCGCTGGCGTTCCTGGTGAGCAACCTGATCAATCGCCGCTTCGGCCCACGCGCGGCGCGCAAGGTCGCCTGGTGCGGCTTTGCGCTCGCGGTGGCGTTGTCGCTGTGGCTGGCCACCCCGCGCATCGCAGCGGCCTCCTGCACCGCCTTCATCGCCGCGCAGTTGCTGGATATCAGCGTGTTCGACCGGCTGCGCAGTGGCAATTGGTGGCGCGCGCCGATCGTGGCCACCACCTGCAGTGCCACGCTGGATACGGCGATCTTCTGGAGCATCGCCTTTGCCGGTGTCGGCCTGCCGTGGATCAGCTGGGCGGCCGGCGATCTGGCGGTGAAGCTGGGCATGGGCGTGTTCCTGCTCGGCCCGTTCCGTGCGCTGCTGTGGCGCAGTGCGCCGCGGCCGCAGGGCTGACCGCAGCCCCTACGTACGGGCAATCAGGCAAACAACAGACGCGGTGGTTGGATGCGATTCCAACCCACTGCGCTTTGCAACCCGGTCTGCATACCACTCGCCTCATAGCGCAAGCAACGCAACGCCCGGATACCGGCCGATCAAGGCGATGGCGCTGCCACATCCCTGCCGACCGGAAACGCCAGTCCTTGTGCGTGCGCGGTGGTGAAGATGCTGTGCCGTGCCTGCTGGATGGCCGGGGTCGGTGCGATCAGCCGCGGCCGGCGATCCAGCGTGCAACTCAGGCCCGCTTCCACCAGCGTGGCATGGGCCTGGTGCAGCGCTGCTGCGCTCTCGGTCGGCAGCCACTGCACCTGCACCAGCGCATCGATCAAGGCGGGCGTGGCGCAGGCCAACAGCAACGTGGGATGGTGTGCGGCCTGGCCGAGCACACCGGCCTGCAGGACGAATTCCAGATCGACCAGGCCGCCGGCGCCCTGCTTGAGATCCAGCCGCCCCGCATCGCTGCGATCCAGCTCGCTGCGCATGCGCGCGCGCATCTTGCGCACGTCCTCGTGCAGCGCTGCGGTGTCGCGCACGCGTGTCAGCGTGTCGCCACGCACCTGCGCGAACGCTTCGCAGAGCGCCGCATCGCCGGCCACCGCACGCGCGCGCACCAGCGCCTGATGTTCCCAGGTCCAGGCGCGCTCGCGCTGGTAGTCGCGGTAACTGGCCAGCGATGACACCAACGCGCCCTTGCCGCCGTCCGGGCGCAGCCGCACGTCGATCTCGTAGAGACGGCCGGCGCCGGTTTCGGCAGCCAGCAAGGTCATCACCTTCTGCGCCAGCCGCGCAAACCAGCGCCCGGCGTCCAACGGTCGCTTGCCATCGGATGCCTCCACCTGCCGCGGGTGGTCGTAGAGAAACACCAGATCCAGGTCCGAGCCGAAGCCCAGCTCCAGGCCACCCAGGCTGCCGTAGCCGATGATGGCGAACGCCCCGCCCGGCACCTGCCCGTGCGCGGCGATCAGTTCGCGGCGCGCCAGCTGCAGCACCGTCTGCACCACTGCTTCGGCCAGCCAGGCCAGCTGCTGGGTGCTGTCCACGGCCTGCTGGCGGCCATCGAGCGTGGCCAATGCAATGCGGAAGCTCAACGCAAGGCGGCGCTCGTTGAGTTCGCGCAGCGCCGCTTCGGTGTCCTCGATCTGCAAGGTGTCCAGGCACGCAGCCTGCAACGCATCGCGGTCGGGCAACGGGCCGCTGATGCGGGTGTCGAGCAGTTCGTCCAGCAACAGCGGATGCGCAGCAAGACGTTCGGCCAGCAGGGCACTGCGCGAGAGCACATCGACCAGGCGTGCAAGTGCGCTGGGCTGTTCGTCCAGCAGGGCCAGGTAGCTGGTGCGGCGCAAGGTGGATTGCAACAGGCCGAGCATGCGGCGCACGGCGGCATCGGGCTGGCTGGCGCGGGTGGCCGCATGCAGCAGCGCCGGCATGACACGGTCCAGGCGCGCGCTTGCGGTATCGGAGAGCGCACGCACGCCGGAGGACTGCGCAAAATCGGCCAGCACCTGATGCGCGCCGCCTGGGTCGTGCAAGCCGAGGCCGGCCAACGGCGCGGCATCGCCTTCGGGCAAGGCGCGCCAGTAATCGGCCAGCGCATCGGGTGCGCTGGTGCGGACACGTGGTGCCAGCAGCTCGGCAAATTCGGCGGCAACGCGCGCGCGCTGCGGCGTGATTGCCTGCAACAAGGCCGGCCAATCCGCGTGGCCCAGGCCCAGCGCGATGCGTTCGCGATCCAGCGGCGCCTGCGGCAAGGCATGCGTCTGTGCGTCGCGCAACATCTGCAGACGATTCTCCAGCCGGCGCAGGAAGCGATACGCCTCGGTCAATGCGCGCCCGTTGTCCGCATCGATCTGCCCTGCGTCCACCAACGCCTGCAAGGCCGGCAGCAGGCGACGCTCGCGCAGGCTCGGTTCGCGTCCGCCGCGAATCAGCTGCAGCGATTGCGCCAGGAACTCGATCTCGCGAATGCCGCCCGGCCCGCGCTTGATGTCGTCCAGGCGATCGTGCCGGGCGACTTCGGCAGTGATCGCCGCCTTCATCTCGCGCAAGCCGTCCAGCGCGGTGAAGTCCAGGTAACGCCGGTAGACGAAGGGGCGTAGCGTCTCCAGCCAGGCTTCGCCGGCATCGATATCGCCGGCCACCGCGCGGGCCTTGAGCCAGGCATAGCGCTCCCAGTCGCGCCCTTCGCGCTGGAAGTACTGGTCCATGCCGGTGAACGACAAGGCCACCCGCCCGGCCGTGCCGAACGGACGCAGGCGCAGGTCCACACGATGGCTGAATCCATCGGCGGTGGTTTCGTCGAGCAGCTTGGCCAGCTGCTGACCCAGGCGCGCAAAGTATTCTTCCGCTGCCAGCGGACGGGCACCATCGGATTGGCCGCCCTGCGGATACGCGTAGACCAGATCCACATCCGAGGAAAAATTCAGCTCGCCCCCACCAAGCTTGCCCAGCCCGAACACCACCAGCCGCTGCACACTGCCGTCTTCGGCAATCACCTGGCCGTGGCGGTCGCGGAATTGCTGCTCCAAAGCCTGCAGCCCACATTGCAGGCAGGTTTCGGCCAGGCGGGTGGCACCGGCCAGGGTGGCGTCGACGCTATCGAGACCGAGCACATCGCGCCAGACCAGGCGCGTGGATTCGGCGCTGCGATAACGCCGCAGCTGCGCTGGCCAGGTCTGGGGCTGTGCGGGGTCCAGCACCGGCAGCGGCAACGGCGGTGGATCCGGCTGCGCTAGGTGCTGCAGCAACGCCGGCTGGCGCGCCAGGGTATCGAGCGCAAACTCGCTGGCGAGCGCAACCTGTGCGAGCTGCCGATCGACGTCATCGCCCGGCCAGGGCTGGTCGGCCGGCACGGCATGACGAACACGCGCCACGGCCCGCTCGATCAGGGCGGTGAGCGCAGGAGACACGGACATGATGGGCGGCGACATGCGCCGATTCTGGCATCCCTGCGCGGTGACGGCATATGTCTACGGTTGATCCAGCGGTGTCGAGGGTCAGCAATGCAACTACCGGGTCTACCGCCGCGTTGCGTGTAGTCCCATCAGCACGCGGCCATGTCGGCGGGCGTGATGTCCTCACTGGTTGCGGGCTCCTTGGCGGCTTGTTCGACGTCTCGATTTTTTTGGGCGTTGTGTCTGAAGGGGACTCAGCAGTGCGGATAGATCAGTTGCAGAGCGATTGATCTGTGACTTGGCTGCAGGGCCCTTGCCCGCCCACCATCGCAGGACACGCCGCAAGTACGTCCTTGTAGGCTCTTACGCGGCATCCATGCCGCGTAAGGTCCCGCGACGGTGGGCGGACAAGGACCAGTCAAACTGGTCGGTATGTGTGGCCTTCAAACAACAGCAAACCACAGCACGTGCCAACCCACCACCCCGCATGCGACGCAGCCCAGCAGCACTGCCAGCCACGCACTCCAGCGCGGCGCGTACGCCAGGCCCAGCGCTACCCACAGCGCGGCCACGCTGACAAACCCCAGCCACAACAAGGTGCCCACCGCTCCGCCCCAAGCGAGCACGCACAGCACCAGCGCGGCGATCAACAGACAGACAGCCATCGCACGCAGCAACCAACGCTGCATGACCGGCGCAGTGCGGCGGCCGGTGAGCTGCTCGTAATGGCGATGCATCGCCACGGCCAGGGCCATCATTGCGGCATGGCAGAGCGCGGTGCCCAGCAGCGCGGTGATCAGCCCATCCATGGCGGATGTCCCAGCAACCAGCTCGCACCGCCCAGCGCAGCGATACCCACGCCCAGCCAGCCCCACATGCGCAATGCACTGCGCGCACGAAACATCCACAGCACGACGACCGTGTAGATGGCGAAACTCAGCAAGGTCGTGCTCAGCACCGAGACCGCAGGCGACACGCCGGCAAACCGCGACAGCAGCTGCGCCAGCACGCTGCAGCCGGTGGAGGTCAGCGCATAGCCGCCGACGCTGGCAGCGAGTACGCGACCGGCAACCGACCAGCGGTAGCAAGTCACCGACGCGGCGCTCGAAGAACGCTTCACAACACATCCATCACAGCAGCGGCGCCGCGCCTGGCGCGTGTCGGCAGCGGTCGCACGGCGCTGCGGTGCACCCGATACGCCGCATAGGCGAAAGCAACACCGAAGGCGAGCGAGACCAACTCGACCCCGGCGCGCTGCAGGTCGTCGGCAGCCAGATACACACCCAGGTGCTGTCCGGTGGTGACCGCATTGAGCAGCGGCAAGCCCAGGCACAGCAACGCGGTCATCGCCAGTTGTTCCACCCAGGCACGGGCGGGCCGGCGCAGCAGCGCATGCAGCAGCGTGGCCGCCCACGCCCACAGGAATGCGTGGATTTCGATCTGGCTGCGCGCGGCCTGCGCAGCCGGCACCAGGCGGTTGGCATAGAAATACGCAATGCTGGCCAACGCGGTTCCCGCGAGCGCGGCGACATTGAGCGCTTCCACCACACGATAGATGCCGGCCGTGGCCGCGCCGAACTCCTGCTCGCTACGCCGACGCCGCTTGATCGAAAACAGCACCGTGCCGGTGGCCATCATCAAGGTGCCGGCCAGGCCGCAGATGAAGTACAGCCACTTGCTGGTCCAGCCGCCGAACCCGGCCACGTGCAGGGTCTTGATGACCTCTTCCACGTCCTGTGCGTGCATGTCCGTCCGTGCGGCATCCGCATGCTGCTCCAGCACCACGCCGCTGTTCGCATCGAACACCACGCTGTTGGCAGGATTGAGCAGGCGCCGCGAGCGGCCGGTATCGGCCACGCGCGCGATCACACGCAGCCTGCCGTCAGGGCGATCGGGCCGCTCGATCACCAGTGTCTGCGCAGGCGCACCATTGCGCACCGCTGCACGCTGCACCAGTTCCGGCAGATAGGCGGGCACGCTGTTGGCCGCGATTTCACCTGCGCCGGCCGCAGGCGCTGCCGGCGTCAGCGCATCGGCATACCGCGTGTACGCGGCCTCGTCGCTGCCATACAGCGCCTGCAATGGCCCGGGCATGTAGCTGGTGGCGAAATACGCCAGGCCGGTGTAGACGATCATCAGCAGGAACGGCAGCGTCAGCACCGCCGTGGCGTTGTGCGCGTCCAGCCACGAGCGCTGGCCCTTGCCCGGGCGGAAGGTGAAGACATCCAGAAAGATCCGCTTGTGCACGATCACCCCGGACACCAGCGCGATCAGCCCGCACATGGACACCCAACCCACCAGCCAATAGCCGGGAATGCCGCCGTGCAAGGTGTAGTGGAAGCTCATGAAATGCCGGCCGCCTTCGGTCTGCCGGCCCCATGGCGATGGCAGCAGCTCGCCGCTGCCGGGATCCAGCGCTGCCTGGCCCTGGCCATCGGATGTCCGCCAGACCAGCGTGAGCGCCTCGCCCGGATGCGTGGGCAGGCCGATCCGCCACAGGCGCGCCTGCGGCGCAAGCTGGCGCAGTTGCGCCAGTGCACGCGGCACCAGCGCGTCTTCCGACAGGACCGTGTGCATGCGCGCGCTCGGCAGGGCCGGTGTGGCCTGCATCCAGCTGGTGATCGGATCGCGAAACACGCTGAGCGTGCCGGTCAGGAAGATCGCGCACAGCAGCCAGCCGCAGCTCAGGCCGCACCAGGTGTGCAGCCAGGCCATGCTTTGACGAAAGCCATCTTTCATCCGGCACGCACCCGGTACCACCGCAGCACGCGTGCACGCATCACAGCGCGCCGCGCAGGGTCACCATCACATTGCGCGGTTCGCCGTAATAGCGCCCGTTAACGAAGCTCGACAAGGTGGTGTAGTAGTGCTTGTCGAACACGTTGTTGAGATTGACCGCCACCGACCACTGCCGGTTGAACTGATACCGCGCCAATGCGTTCCAGACCGCGCGCCCCTGGATCGGCGCGGTGGCGGTGCCGATCTGCCGGTACGCCGCGCTCTGCGCGCTGACACCGCCGCCGACGGTGACATCCTGCAGCACGCCCGGCAGCCGGTACGTGGTCCATACCCGCAGCAAGTGCTTGGGCGTGTAGCTGTTGAAGGTCTGGCCCTGGCTGCTGACATCCTGCAGGTAGGTGGTGCGGTTGAAGGTGTAGCCGGCGAACACGTTCCAGTCGTGCAGCACCTCGCCGCTGACTTCGGCATCGAAGCCACGGCTGCGCGCCTTGCCGCTGTCGATGTAGCAGAAATCGTTGTTGCGGCAGGTGGGGCTGGTGCTCAGGTCGGCCTGGGCGCGGTTTTTCTGCTCGATCTGGAACAGCGCAAACGCGCTATTGATGCGCCCGTCCAGCCACTCGCCCTTGAGGCCCAGCTCGTAGTTGGCCCCGGTCATCGGCTTGAGCATCTCGCCGGCTTCGGTCTGCGCGTTCTGCGGCTGGAAGATGTCCGCGTAACTGGCATAGGCCGACCAGTTCGGACTCAAGGCGTACAACAGGCCGGCGTACGGAGTGACCTGCCCGGTCTCGCGGGTGTGCTCGATCGATTGCGATGGCGACAGCCCGGTGGTGGTGGTGTTCCAGCGGGTGTCGTGCCAGCTCACGCGGGTGCCGACGATGGCCCTCAACGGATCGGTCAGCTGCCAGCGCAATGCGCCATACATGCCGAATTCGCGCGAGGTGCCATGCCGGGCCTCGCGCGCATTGGCGAAGATTTCTTCGTCGCTGATCGCCCGCACATTGCGCTGCAGAGCGAACACATTGAAGGTCTGGAAGTTGTTCTTGTTGCCGTAAACGGTATCGACCGTGTTCTCGGCAAAGTTACTGCCCAGTACCACCTCATGCCTGCGCCCGAGTGCATTGAAATGCCCGATCACATTGGCGTCGAAGCCGAACGCATCCGCATCGGAAATGGTGCGCGCCGCCAACAAGGCGCCGGTGCCGTTGGCCGGATTGATCGCGCGGCTGGAGCTGGCGTATTTCAGATCGTGCAGCTCGCGCACCTGCACCGCACTGAGCTTGAACACCCAATCGGCCGTGAAGCGATGGTCCAGGTCCAGATACAGCCCGCGATTGGACGAGGACTGCCGGTTCCATGCCGCACCCAGATTGGTCTGGCGCGGCAGGCCGATATCGCGGCCATCGCTGAAACTGGGCAGACCACCGAAGAACGGCCGGCCTTCCACCTGTTCGTAGCTCACGCCCAGGCTGAGCTGGGTCTGCGGCGAAAACGCGTAGTCGAGCGTGCCGTAATAGGTAGGCGTGCGGCGCGTGACCCCATCGACGAATGAGCGCTGGTCCTGGTAATCGATCACCCCGCGCGCGCGCAAGGCGCCATCGGCGCTCAGGTTGGCGCTGGCATCGATCAGCGCGCCGTAGCGATCCCAGCTGCCGCCCTGCACCATCACGCTCACGCCCGGCACATCCAGCGGGCGCTTGCGCACCAGGTTCACCGCGCCACCGGGATTACCCGCGCCCTGCAGCAGGCCGGCGGCACCGCGCAGCACTTCGGCGCGATCGTAGATGCCCATGTTGGCGCTGTAGTTGCTCGCCCGGCCGTACATGCCGCGATTGAGCGGCACGCCGTCGTATTGCACCGTGGTGATGTCGAAGCCACGCGAATAAATGTACTTGCCGCCCTGCGGGCTCTGCACGATGGTGATGCCGGTGGTGCTGGCCAGCGCGTCGTAGACCGAGGTGATGTTCTGCTCGTCCATCAACTGGCGGGTGACCACGCTGATCGACTGCGGAATGTCCTTGAGCGACTGCTCGCCGCGGCCGATGCTGACCGCCCGCGCGGTATAGCTGCCGGTGCCGCTGGTGGTCGCACTGCGGTTGGCCTGCGCGGTCACCTTGACGGTGGGCAGCAGCCACGCATCCACCTCGCTCCTGGTCGCGCTGGGCTGCGGCGCGGCGCGCAGCACGTAGCCGCCGGTCTGCAACGGCACGGCCTGCAGGCCGCTGCCTGCCAGCAGCGCAGCCAGGGCGGCCGGTGCGGTATAGCGGCCCTCCAGCCCGGCAGTGGTCTTGCCGTCGGTCTGCGTGGCAGTGAAGCTCAGCAACAGGTTGGCCGAACCGGCCAGTTCACGCAGTGCAGGTGCCAACGGGCCGGCGGGGATGCGATAGGCCTGGCGGGCATCCTGTGCGGCAGGCGCGGTCTGGGCGATTGCCTCGGGCATGCCCGCACACAAAGCCAGGCTGCACAGCGCAAGCGCCACGGCCGTGCCGAGTGGGCGCTGCACGGCCTGCACCACGGCGTTGCGCTGAGACGAGGAAGAAGAAAGTTGGCCGCGGCGGCGGGCAGTGATCGACATGCTGTTCCCACAAAGGTTTGGTGTCGCACTGACACCGTCATTGGGGAGGTGCCACAACGGCGGCGATCGGGCAGCCCGGATGCATCTTATTTTTTGGCGACGTGCCGGCTGGCGGCGCCTCAGCCCTGCCCGGCCGCCTGCACCGTCACCCAGTAACGGCTGCGCCGGCTCACCCGCACCGGCAGCACGCTGGGCAGCATCGCCAGGATGCGGTCGGTGTCGTCCAGCGGGAACACGCCGGAGACGCGCAGGCCGCCTACCAGCGGGTCGCAGCGCAACAGCCCGGAGCGATAACGGCCCAGTTCGGCGACAAACGCATCCAGGCGCCACTCGTCGGCAATCAGCTGCCCGCGCACCCAGGCGGAGTCCTGTACATCGGCCGGCGCGATGGCGCCGAGCGTGTCGGCGGTAAAACGGCACTGTTCCCCCGCCTGCACGCGCCCGACGGCCTGCGCGGCCCCACGCGGACGCACCTCCACCGCGCTTTCCAGCACGCTCAGCCGGGTGTCGTGCTCGTCCTGGCGCACGCAAAAGCGCGTGCCCAATGCGCGGATATCGCCCTGCGCGGTGCGCACCAGCAACGGCCGCGCATCGTGGCCCGCGCCCAGCGCCTGCGCGGTGGTCACCATGATCTCGCCGGCCAGCAACTGCAGCAGCCGTTGCTGCGCGTCGAACCGCACATCGATGGCGCTGCGGGTGTTGAGGGTGATGCGGCTGCCATCCTGCAACTGCACCTCGCGGCGCTGCCCCGTCGCAGTGGCGTAATCGGCGGTGGCGCGCTGCCAGCGTTCGGTGCGCGAGGCCAGCACGCCGGTGGCTCCGGCCACCCCACCCCACAGCAGCAGATTCAGCGCCTTGCGCCGGCCCGGCGATGCCTGGCCGTTGCTGCCGGCATACGGCGACAGGCTGCGATAGGCCGCCTGCGGGGTCAGCGTCTTCAGCCGCCCGGTCACCGCCTCGATATGCGCCCACGCCCGCGCATGGTCCGGATGCGCATCGCGCCATTGTTGCCAGCGCTGCAGCTGCGCCTGGCTCGCGGTGCCGGACATCAGCACCGTCAGCCACTCGGCAGCCTGATCGGCGACCTGCGCACTGATCGGTTGCCCGCCGGCCAGCGGTGCTCGCTGGGCATCGGCGGCGCGCGCGCGGCGTGAGGCGGCATCAGCCATCCGTGCGGCTCACGCCGACAGGGCGAACAGGCAATGCCGGTTGGCACGCGTGAGATATTGCTTGACCGAGCTGCTGGACACGCCCAGCCGCTGCGCGATCTGCGCGTAGCTCAGCTCCTGCAGATGCGCCAGCAGAAAGGCTTCCTTCACCTTGGGCGGCAGCCCATCCAGCGCCTGGTCCACCTGCTGCACCGCTTCCAGCGCCAGCAATTGCAGCTCCGGCGACGGCGCCAGTTCTTCCGGCAGCGCAGCCAGCAGTTCCAGGTAACTGGTTTCCAGCAACTTGCGCCGCTGCCGGTGCGCCATCAAGCGGCGCGCGATGGTGGCCAGGAACGGGCGCGGTTCGCGGATCTGGTCGGCCGCCCCTGCGCTGATCACGCTGATGAAGGTGTCCTGCGCCAGGTCGGCAGCCACGAACGCATCGCCCAGCTTGCGGCGCAGCCAGCCCTGCAGCCAGCCGTGGTGGTCGGTGTACAGGCGCTCCACCTGTTGATGAAGCGCGCCTTGCGTGACCGACACGATGACCTCCTGAACGGCTGGTCCGGACGGCAAGGCGCCCGGCGACAAATGAGAATTGATCTCATTCTAGCGGAAGCCGGCCGAGCCTGCAGCCGCAGCCACCGGTTGATCCGTCACGCGGGTTGGGCGACGTGTGGGCAATTGGCGCCCCTGCCTGAGCCGGCAGTGGCCTGGCCAGCCCTTCGACAGCTGGGCGTCTGGCAGGCGTGCGGCGGTGCGGTGGCTTGACTCGCCAGGCGTCGGGCAATAAAAAAGCCCGCTTGCAGCGAACTGCCAGCGGGCTTTGCTCCCTCCCCCACGTCGGGATGCAGGATCATAGTGCGCGCCCCGAACGCCACTTGCACGCTGCACTGCAAAACAACACCAGGCAGTACAGAACTGGCGCTTTCTTCTTCACGTCGCGTTGGCGCGCGGCAGCCTCAACGCAGCAGATCGGGCTGGGCCTGATACCACTCCGGCGCACGCAGCAGATGCCATTGCGGGGTCTGGCCGCGCAGCCCCACCGCTGCGCTCAACATGCCCCAGCGCGCGAGCAGGCTGCCGCTGCGCTGGCTGCCCTGCAAGCGCAGGCGTGCATCCACCTGGAAGCGTTCGTTGCGTGCCTGCAGCCGGTCGACGATGACGGTGTCGCCCTGCCAATGCACACGCCCGGTCACCTGCGCCTGGCCTGCATCCACCAGCCGCAGCATCCAGTTCGGAATCGAACGATCGCGCGCGTATAGCGACATCAGGAATGCCAGGTCACGCACCTGGATGCGCACGCGTCCATCCACACCGACCGGCTGGCGCCATTGCATGCGGGTGTCTTCCAGCACGATGCGCGCCCACCAGCCATCGCGGCGCTGGCCATCGGGCCCGGTGAATCCGACATTGCGCAGCTGGATGGCGCTGGCATCGAGGCGGAAGTTTTCTGCACGCAGATCGCCGCGCTGCAGGCGCAAGTCCGCATCCACGTCGCCACGTAGTGCCAGGCCGGCAAACTGCAGCCGCGCCGCACGTGCGCCGATCCGCAGGCCACCCTTGCCGATGCGGCCGCCGGGTTCGATCTGCAGATCGCCGCTCAATACACCGTTGCCACCATCGAAGCGCAACTGCTGCTGCGGCAGATAGCGGTTGTAGGCCCGCAGATCCGGCACGCGCGCATTGGCGAACCGCAGGTGCGCGCGCGTGGCGTCGCGCAACGTGGCCAGGTTGCGCGCGTCGGCGCGCGTCTGCAGCTCCAGATGCAGGTCGCGGCCCTGCACGAATGGACGCGTGGGCGCCTCGTCGTGCGCAATCGAGAACTGCTGCATCTGCAAGGCAAGTGCCGGCAGCAGCTGTCCGCGCGCATCGGCGCTCACACGCAGATCGGCACTGGCCTGGCCATCGATCGCATGCCCCATCACGCCGACATGCGCCTGCACGTGCGGCACCTGCAGGCGGCTGCCGGCGCCGAGCTGGCCGCGATCGATGCGCAGATCCGCATCCACCAGGCCCTCGCCTTCCAGCGTCAGCCAGTCCACATCGGGAAACAGCGCCGGAATCCAGCTCAGCGAAGACAGTTGCCAATGCAGGCGCGCATGCCCGGAGGTGCGCGGCAGCAGGCTGCGCATCGATTGCAACGGCAGTTGCCGGCCTTGCACGCGCAGATCCGCATCCAGGGTCAGCCCGGCATCGGCCGGCTCGGGCATGCTGACTTGCAGACGCATGTCCTGATCCACCTGCAGTTGCGCTGCAAGCTCGCCCAGCAGGGCAGCCGGCGTGCGCGTGCCATCGTGCAGCGGTGCGCGCCATTGCAGCTGGCTGCCGGGCTGCAGGCTGCCACGCGTCCAGCGCAACTGCCCATCCGCACGCCCCTTGCCGGCACGTGTGGCGAGCGTATGGCGTCCTTGCGCATTGCGTGTGACATCCAGTGCTGCGGTGTCGCCATGCACGGTCAGCTGCGCATCGGCAAGCTGCAGCATCGCCAGCCCGCGCGCCTGCTCCGGCGCATGCCGCGCGATGCTGGCGTCGATGCGCAGCTGCCCGTTGCGCAGCACCTCGCTACCACCCCAGCGCATCCGTGCATTGTCGAAGCGTGCCCGCGAGGGAAACAGTTCCATCGGCCCGCCGCGCAATTGCTTGAACAGGCCCAGCTCCAACTGACCATCGCCTTCGATCTGCAGCTGCCGCAGCGTCACTGCCTGCACCTGGTCGGCGACGATGCGGTCGAACTGCAGGGTCCAGGCCGGAGCGGTGGATGCGGGATGTGCGGGTGCGCCAGCGGTCTTGGCCCCCCCGGCGGATTGCGGCACACCGGTGGATGCGCCGGTCGTGCGTGCGGGCGGCGGCGTGCTCGCCGCGACGTCTGGGGTGCGTGTGGGTGGCTTGTCCTGCGCGGTCGTTGGCGTCGTCGTACTGGCTGCGTCAGCCGATGGCGCGGCAGCCACCTGCGTGTTCGGCGCTGTCGCCGGTGCTGGCATCGCCACGGTACCGGCTGTGGGTACAGCCGCCTGCATGCCGCCGCGCACCCCGTGCGCATGCACCTCCGGCACCAGCAACTGCCGGTGCAGCAACGGCAGCAGCTGTACCTGCCCGCTCATGCGCTGCGCGCTGACGTTCCAGCGGGTACGTGCCGAGCGGCCTTGCAACTCCACCCTCCACAGCGTCAGCCGGCCTGGCCACCAGGTCACTGCCGGGCCCCAGTGCATGGTGAACCTGTCCGGCTTGCGATTGAGCGCGGCCGGCCCGAGTGGCGTGTTGAGCAACAGGTTGCCGAGCAGCAGATAGCTTGCGTACACCACCAGTAACGCCAGCAACGGCCAACGCACCAGGCGGGGCAATCTTTGCCAGCGGGCGCGAACAGGCATCGTCATGACGGCAGGCTCCTGAAGACCGCGCACGCGGCATGACGCAGTGTGCCAAGGAAACCGTGAGCGCGGTGCGCAGCGGCGATTGCGGCGGGGCACCGGCAGGTCGCCCGGTGTGCAGTCGATGTCCTGCACGCGCGGCAATGCGCGCACTACCTCTTCGAAGACGGCAAAGCTGGCCGCGTTAACCAAGCCTCAAACAAGGAACCGCTTACTTCGCCTTCGACACCGCCGGCAGCAATCCCGGCTGCGCGTCGTACCATTCGCGTGCACCGGCCAGGTGCCACTGGCGTTGCTTGCCATCGAGTTCGATCCCGGCGCCCAGCACGCCCCAGCGCAGATACAGGTCGCCGCGCCGCTGCTCGTCGTTCAAGGCCAGCCGCGCACGCAGCGACAGGCGTGCATTCTCCGCATGCAGGTCGTCGACCAGCAGTTGCTGCTTGCGCCAACGCACCCTGCCGGTGGCGTCGAGTTCGCCCGAATCCAGCAAGCCCAATACCCAACGCGGGTAGTCGGCGCGTTGCGCAAACACCGACAGCAGCGGCGCGATATCGCGTATGCGGATCGCCGCGTCGGCATCCACCTGGAACGGCGCGCTGGCCTGGATGGTGCCGGCACCGACCTGCATCTGCCCCCACCAGTTGGCATCGGCGCTGTCCTCGCCCACCCGCATATTGCGCAGGCGCACGCGCGTGCCGCTGAGGTCGAAGAACTTGTTCTTGAAATCGGCGCGCTGCAACTGCGCCTGCAATTCGGCATCGCCGCGCATCTGCACGCCGGCCAGCGCCAGATGCGCGCCCTGCCCGCGCAGGTTGGCGTGGCCGCTGCCCACATCGCCGGCGGCATTGAGCGCCACATCGCCGGTCAGGCTGCCGCTGCCGCCGAGCAGGCGCACGTTGTTACCCGGCAGGTAACGGTTGTAGACGGTGAGATCGGGCACGCGGGCATCGCTGAAACGCAGCTGCGCCTTGAGCGTGTCGCGCAGGCGCGCCAGTTCGGCGTCGCCATGCATGGCCAGCTGCAGATCGCGGCCGTCCAGCAGGATCTGTTTGGGTGCAGCGCGCGGCGCGGCCTTGAAGATGGGGATGCTCACGTCCAGATGCGCCTGCGGCGTGGCGGCATCGTCGATGCGTCCATGCGCCTTGGCGACACCGGCCAGCCGCGTATCGAACACCTGCGCCACTGCCTCCACCCGCGGAATCTCCAGGCTGCTGCCGCTGGCGAGCCGGCCTTGCGCCAGGCGCAGATCGGCCTCGACCAGGCCACCGCCTGCGAGCTGGAACCACGGCTTGCGCACGAACAGCTCGGCAATCCAGTTCAGCGATTCGAACTGCCAGCGCCCACGCACCTGCCCGGACAGGCGCGGCAGCACCTGCGCAGGATCCTGGAAGGGGATGCTGCGTCCGGCAACGCGCAGATCGGCCTGCAGCTCGCTGCCCGTCTTTGCGTCGCGTGGCAGCCGTGCCTGCACGCGGATGTCGCGCGCCACGTCCAGCTGCAGCGCCAGCATGCCGCGGTCGGTCGCCCCGACGCCGGCCATCAACGGCAGGCGCCAGACCGCATGGCTGCCTTCCTGCAGCGTGCCGCGGTCCAGCGTGATGTCGGCCTCCACCCGCGCCGCCGACGGCCCGCTTCGGATGTCCACATGCGGCGCACCGGTGTCGATCTTCAACGCCACCGTAGCGGCCTTCAGCTGCAGCCGCGCGTGGGTGATGCCGAGCTTGCGCAGGCCCGGCGCTTCATCGCGGTAGTGGCGCGGAAACTGGAATTGCGCATCCAGCTGCGCGCCATTGAACACCTGCACCCCGTCATAGCTGACCACCGCATCGCTGAAGCCTGCCTGCGAGGGAAACAGCTCCGACGGGCCACCCTTGAGCTGCTTGAGGAAGCCGACGCTGCCATGGCCCTGCCCGGCGATCAGCAGCTTGCCCAGGCGCGCGCTGCGGATGCTGTTGCTGGTGATCGCATCGAAGCGCAGCGTCCAGCCCTGGTCGCCGCGTGGCGGTGGCGGAATCGGGGTGTCGGAGGTTTCCACCTCCGCGCTCAGGCCGGTGGCGTGCAACCACGGCAGGCGTACCTCGCGTCGCAACAGTGCCAGCAAGGCCACGCGTGCATTGGCGCGATCGGCATGAAACACGTACACGGTACGGTTAGCCTGCCCGCGCATGCGCACGTTCCAGGCCATCACCTGCCCCGGAAACACCGTCAATGCCGGGCCGGTCTGCATGGTGAATTTATGCGGCTGCCGATTGGTGACGGCATCGAACAACGGCGTGTTGAGAAACAGGTTGCCGGCCAGCAGATACAGCGCATACAGCGCCACCAGCACGACCACTGCGATGCGCCATGGCCGGGGCCAGCGCTGGAAGCGGTCGCGAAGAGAGGGCATGGGCGCAGGCACAAGTCGAGTCTGCCGCCACTATCACGGTTGCGCTGGCGGCGAGGCGTGAACGTGGCCGGTGGCCCGTTACCGCACACCCTGCACGCCAGCTGGAGCTGCATGGCGGCCGGCTGTAGCGCGGGTGGTGCGCGAGACGGCCGGCCAGCGACGCCAACGCCACATATGGCAGTGTCCCAGATGCGCAACGGGAGTGGATGAAGCCTCGCCCGTGCCGTGCTCCTGCCACGCAACAGGTCGCTTCGCACGCGGCCGACGCGGCCCGCGAGGCGCATTGCACCATGGTCGCAGCGCGGCCGACGCACGCAGCGGCGATAATGGGACGTCTCCTGCCTGCTGTGCCGCCCATGTCCGACGAACGCATCCTGTACGCGCCGCTGCGCGAGCGCCTGGTTTCTGCCGAGGCCGCTGCCGCATTGATCCAGCCCGGCGAGACCGTGGCGATGAGCGGCTTCACCGGCTCCGGTTACCCCAAGGCGGTGCCGATGGCGCTGGCGCAGCGCATCGAAGCGGCGCATCTGCAGGGCCAGCCGTTCCAGATCAAGTTGATGACCGGCGCGTCCACCGCGCCGGAACTGGACGGCGCACTGGCCAAGGCCGACGGCATCGCCATGCGCATGCCGTTCCAGTCCGACCCGGACGCGCGCCAACGCATCAACGCCGGCACGCTGGACTATATCGACATCCATCTCAGCCACGTCGCCCAGCATGTCTGGTTCGGTTTCTACGGGCAGATCGACACCGCCGTGGTAGAAGTCTCGGCGATCCGCGCCGACGGCAGCCTGGTGCCGTCCACCTCGATCGGCAACAACAAGACCTGGCTGGACCTGGCCAGCAAGGTGATCATCGAGGTCAACGACTGGCAGCCGGCCGGCCTGGATGGCATGCACGATGTCTACTACGGCACCGCGCTGCCGCCGCAGCGCAAGCCGATTCCGCTGATCCACGGCGACGACCGCATCGGCGAGCCCAGCCTGCGCTGCGATCCGGACAAGATCGTGGCAGTGGTGCGCACGCATGGCCCGGACCGCAACAGCCCGTTCGCCGCTGCCGACGACAGCAGCGAACGCATCGCCGAACACTTGATCGCGTTCCTGCGCCATGAAGTAAGCAAGGGCCGGCTACCGGCCAGCCTGCTGCCGCTGCAATCGGGCGTGGGCAATATTCCCAATGCGGTGCTGGCCGGGCTTGCACGCAGCGGCTTCCGCGATCTGGAGGCCTTCACCGAGGTGATCCAGGACGGCATGCTCGCGCTGCTGCGCGATGGCGTGCTGCGCTACGCCTCGTGTACCGGTTTTGCGCTCAGCCCGGAGGGCAACGAGGAATTCAAGCGCAATATCGATTTCTACCGGCAGCGCATCATCATGCGCACGCAGGAGATTTCCAATCACCCGGAACTGGTGCGCCGGCTCGGCTGCATCGGCATGAACGGCATGATCGAGGCCGACCTGTACGGCAACGTCAATTCCACCCACGTGATGGGCAGCCGCATCATGAACGGCATCGGCGGCTCCGGCGACTTCGCGCGCAACGGCTTCCTGTCGATCTTCCTGAGTCCCAGCATCGCCAAGGCTGGCAGCATCTCGTCGATCGTGCCGATGGTCAGCCATGTCGACCACACCGAACACGACGTCTCGGTGATCGTCACCGAACAAGGCCTGGCCGATCTGCGCGGCCTCACGCCCAAGCAACGCGCACGCCAGTTGCTCGATCACTGCGTGCACCCGCGCTACCGCGATGCATTGGAAGAGTATGTGGCGCGCGCCAATCGCGACAGCTATGGCAAGCACACCCCGCATCTGCTGACCGAGGCGCTGTCGTGGCATCAGCGCTGGTTGGAGACCGGGGATATGTTGGGGTGAGTGGGGAATCGGGAATCGGGAATCGGCGGTTGTAGCCCAGCGTGGCGGCGCGATAGGTGTAGTGGAAGAACGTCGACGCCCGATGGTGCTTTGCCTTGGGCAACTTGCAACGCTGCTGCCATGGGAGGGAAGTCATGGTGCAGTTGTCATGCTGGCGTTTGACGCTGGCCGAACTGCATTGCCGGTGCCGACCTGCGTGACATCGCCACGTCATGCAGGTGGCGGATAACGTTCCTGCCCGCTCGCATTCGGCGGCAGGACGGCTCTCTCCCCCTCCTGCCGCTGGGCGCGACGGGTCATTACCGGGTGGTGCCAAATCCGCCAGGCGGCTCCTTGCAGCGGCCCGGCGTTCGTGTTCTGGAGCGGCCATCAACACGACTGTGTGCATCGCCAGGCTGCTCGACCGGCGTGTTGACCGCTTGCCGCCCAAGCGCGCGCTGTTTGGGATGTGCGGCGTGCTGGACGCTTTGCACTTGGGTATGCGAAGCACCGGATGGAATCTGCGGCGCGTCAAGGTGCTGCGCGTTGAGATACTGCAGTCCGGATGAGATGGGCTTTGTATTTATGCCCTTGCGCGCCGGCGAGTGCGCCGCATCGTTTGTGGGCATGCAGTCTCAGATCGCTGTCATCCGCCGTACGCGCATCCCCCCGCTCCGCGACCCGGCCCGTGCTGGCAGCGCGCGCGTGCCAAGACACGCGCGCCAGTGACGCGCACGCTGTACCTTGGCGCGCCGCAGGGAGCAGGGCTTATCCCTTCTCCCTGCCGGAGAAGGTGGCGCGCAGCGCCGGATGAGGGTGCGGGCGAAGCCGCGTCCCCTCACCCGGCTGCCCCGACGATCACGCCGCTTCGGCAACCCGCCTGGCACGCCGCGCACGCACGGCCGTCGCCAGGCGCTCCAGCACCTGCACCGAGGCGTCCCAGCCCAGGCAGCCGTCGGTGATGCTCTGGCCGTAGGTCAGCTCGCAGCCGCGCACCAGCTCCTGGCGTCCGCCGACCAGGTGGCTCTCCACCATGACGCCGACGATGCGCGTCTCGCCGCCTTCCAGCTGCGTGGCGATGTCGTCGATGACCTTGGGCTGGTTCTCGGGGTTCTTGCCGCTGTTGGCATGGCTGGCATCGATCATCAGGCGCGCCGGCAACCCGGATTTGTTGAGCACCTGGCTGGCCGCTTCCACATTGGCCGCATCGAAGTTGGGCTGCTTGCCGCCGCGCAGGATCACATGGCAATCCGGATTGCCTGCGGTTGCGGCCACCGCGGTGTGGCCGTCCTTGGTCACGGCCAGGAAATGATGCGGGTGCGAGGCCGCGCCCACCGCATCCACCGCGATCTTGACGTCGCCACCGGTGCCGTTCTTGAAGCCCACCGGGCACGACAGGCCCGAGGCCATTTCGCGGTGCACCTGGCTTTCGGTGGTGCGCGCGCCGATCGCGCCCCAGGCCACCAGGTCGGCGATGTACTGCGGCGAGATGATGTCGAGAAATTCCACGCCGGCCGGCAGACCGAGGTTGTTGATGTCGCGCAGCAGACCGCGCGCCACCCGCAGGCCCTTGTTGATCTGAAAGCTGCCATCCAGATCCGGGTCGTTAATCAGGCCCTTCCAGCCGATGGTGGTGCGCGGCTTTTCGAAGTACACCCGCATCACGATCTCCAGCGCATCACCGAATTGCTCGCGCAGCGGGCGCAGGCGGTGCGCATAGTCCATCGCCGCGACCGGATCGTGGATCGAGCAGGGCCCGATCACCACCGCCAGGCGGTCGTCGTGGCCATGCAGGATGGCGTGCAGCGCGGCGCGCGAGTTGGTCACGGTCTCGGAAGCGCGCTCGTCGCAGGGCAGCAGCGACAGCAGCTGCGAAGGCGGGGCAAGGGCTTCGATCTTGCGGATACGCAGGTCATCGGTCACAGGCGGCATAACAGTGTCTCGGTGGGCGGTGTTGCATCAGGGGGCCAGGCGCGGCGGCAACAAAAAAAGCCGCCAGTGTGCGCTGGCGGCTTTTCGGGAATGCTGCTGAAGATTTCTTCAGGGTGAGCGCAATCCGTCCTCCGCCAGCGGCATCGGAAAACCGTAGTACCAAAAGTAAAACTGGCTGCGGGGTGCGTTCATTGAGTGCATTGATACCACGCACGTTTCGGCCATGCCACTGTTTCATCGGCAACGGAACATTGCAGCGCGCAGCCGGCGCCAGCCGGGTCGATGGCCTGACCCGCACTTCATCGTGTCGAAACCCCTGCAATTGCAGCGTCTCAAACGCAACCTGCGCAGGGATGCAACGCCGATACGCCGCGGGCATAAGCACGGCCGATCATGACGATGCGAACAATCGATCACCAACTCCGCGGACTTCGGGACTGGGCGCGGTACACCCGACCAGCCCTCTCTCCCCTACATGGCTTCAACCAGCGCCGGCTTCGATGTTGGGTCACTGCGCTGCGCACTTGGACAACGCACCCAGCGACAAGTAGCGGTGACTCCCGCGCTGCCAAGATCCAGTCAGGCCCTGCAGCAGAAACGTTTCGTGTCGACCATCGTCGGTGACCACGCAACCCCACCTGCTGCAGGGTGGATGACAAACGGCGCGCCCGTTTTTTCCTGCACCACACGCCACGGCGCTATGCCGTGACGTGTGGTGCGGCCGCCACGCTCAATCAGAAGGTGAACACATATTCCGCCGCCACTTCGCGGCCGATCGGATTGAACAGCGTGGTGTTGTAGAAGCCGTAGCCGTAGAAGCGCTCCTTGTTCTCGTAGCCCACTTCGTTGAACACGTTGTTGACGTAGAAGTTGACCTTGGCGTGGTCGGTGATCTTGTAGCCGGTGCTGAGGTTCCAGTAGATCGCCGGGCCCACGCGGCCGAAATAACGCTTGCTGCTCTCGCCCAGATGCACGTTGGCGGTGTCGGTGACCACGCATTCGTCGGCGGCACTGGGTTGGTAGCCATCGTCGAAACGCGCGCAGGTGCCCCAGTTGACGGCGCGCATGGAGCCGAGCCTGCGGAAGTACACCGTCCAGTCCCAGGCGCCGCCGTTATCCCAGTGCACGCTGCCACGTACACGGCTGCGCACGCGTTCGTCGCGGCGGTTTTCATCGCTGTCGGTGCGGTAGATCTGCTCGCGGTAGGCCAGCAGGTTGTTGTAGTCCAGCGACAGCTGGAAGTTGCCCCAGCCCGCGGTGGCAAGCCGGTATTTCAGCGAGGCGTCGATGCCGGAGGTTTCCATCTGCGCCAGGTTGATCGGGCCGCGCTCGATGCTGGCGATGGTGCCGTCGGCGTTGCGCGTCACCCGCGAGGTGATGGTGTCGCAATAGCCGGCACCGCCGGGATTGTTCCAGGCGCCGCCGCTGATGGTGGTGCCGGTGCGGCAGCCGGCTTCGGCCGACAGGATCTCGTCGCGGTCCAGATCCTTGATCATTTCCTCCAGCTCGATGCGGTAGTAATCCACGCTCAGCGACAGGCCCTGCACGATGTCCCACACCACCCCGCCGGTGAACGAGCGGCCGGTTTCCGAACGCAGATCCGGGGTGCCGCGACGGTTCACATCCACGGTGTAGTAGATGTTGCTGTTCTCGTCGTTGCAGCCGCCGGTCTGATACGCGCCAGAGGCGATGCAGCGGTACTGGTCGATCACGGTCTGGTTGGTGGAGCTGGGTTCGCCGAGCACGTAGTGCATGTCAGGCGCGCGGAAGCTGGTGGCCAGCGTGCTGCGCAACAACAGGCTCTCGACCGGGCGCCATTCCAGACCCGCGCTCCAGGTGGTGTCGCTCTGGGTGCCGACATCGGTCGCAATCGCAGCCGAGGAACGGTAATTGCCATAGCGATCGTAGCGACCGGCGATGTTGGCGCTCAACGTCGACAGCAGCGGGATCTGGAATTCCAGCCCGGCCGAACTGCGCAGGCGTTCGCCACCACCACTGTCCACCACGTCCACCGGATAGCATTCGTTGGCGCAAGGGTCGGGCGACAGCTGGTAGCCCTGCTTGGCGACTTCGGCCACGGTGGCGAAGCGGATCGGCCCGGCCCAGCCCTGCACCAGATCGCCGCTGAGGCTGAAACTGGCCTGGTTCACCCACGAATAGGCCGAGTTATGCGATTTGGCGACCAGGTCGTCGTACTCGCTCGAGGACAGCGGCGCATACAGGCGCGCCTGGTTGATCGCATGGATCGGCGTGCCATCGACAGCGGTGCCGATGGGGCTGCCGAGGAAATACGCGGTGGCGCGCGCGGTACCCACGGTGCGCACGTATTCGTCCACCGTGTAGCGCGAGCGGCCCACGCTCAGTTCCCAGTCGAAGCGGTCCGCCCACGCCCCGCGCAAGCCGGCACTCAGGTCCCAGGACTGCTCCTTGTTGTAGTTGGCCAGCCGGTCCCAGCCGCCGGCTTCGCGCCGGGTGAGCTGACGGATCAGGTTCAACGAGCGCCCGGTGTCGGCGTCCTGGAACGGGCCCAGATACGCGTACGGCGGGTCGTAGGTCCAGCGGCCGATGCTGCGGTTGGCCGACAGCGTGGCCCAGGCTTCGGTGTGCTCGCCGAATTTCCAGGTGCCGTAGAGATAGGCCGAATAATCCTCGCTGCCGGTGACCAGCCCCCAGTCGCCGTAGTCGCGCGCCACGCCGCAGTAATCGCCGGCATTGGTGACCACCCCGGTGTTCTGGTCGTAGCTCAGCCGTTGCCCGTCGATGAACTCGCCGCCGAAGCGCGCGCAGGTGCCGGCAGGTGGCGCCAGGCGTTCGCTGGTGTTGGCATCGACCAGGCTCAGGCCGGTGAACGGATTGAAGCCGTAGCGGCGGTTCTGGCCGGTCCAGTTGGAATAGGACATGTCGTCGGAGTCGTCCATCTGCGGGCGATCGCGCCCGTTCAGCGGGTCGCGGCGGGTGGCCTGCAGCGCGTAGGTCAGGCTCCAGTTCTCGCCGGTGCGCCCGCCCGCCCATGACACGTCGAAACTGTCACGGCCGCCTTCGGTCGCAGTGCCGCCGCGCAGGCGCACCTGGTCGCCCTGGTAGTCGCGCTTGAGGATCACGTTGACCACGCCGGCCACCGCGTCCGAGCCGTAGATCGCCGAGGCGCCGCCGGTCAGGATGTCGATGCGCTCCACCGCCGCGGAGGGGATGTTGCTGTAGTTGGAAAAGTTGCTTTCGCCGCCGTACGGCAGCGGGTAATCGGCCACGCGGTGGCCGTTGACCAGCAGCAGCGTGCGGCCTGGCCCCAGGTCGCGCAGGTTGATCGGCGAGGCATTGGGCGTGTGCGAGCCCCATTGCGTATCGGCCTCCACCGAGCCCTGCTGGTTCATGCTGTTGAGCACGTCGTAGACGGTGGCAAAGCCCTCCTGCTGGATCTGCTGCGCGGAGATGGTGACCACCGGCTGCGCGCCTTCGACCTGCGCGCGCTTGATGCGCGAGCCGGTGACGCTGACCGCGTCCAGCGTGGAGGTGGCACGCGGTTGATCCGGCTCGGCCTGCTGGGCAGTAGCCGACGGTGCGACGGCGGCGGTCAGGGCAAGGGACAAGGAAATCGACAAGGCAAGGCGATGACTGCGGCAGTTCATAAGATCCCCGGGAGAGGCCGGCATGACCGGCGTGGCATTCCACTGCAACGACGCCTGCGAGCGATGCACCGCATCGCCGCCCCCTGTCCGATGGCCCCCCGACCGTTCGGCGCAAGCGCCTGCCCAGCGACGCTAGGGTTGCGATGACATCGGTGTCAACACCTTGTCATGCAAGTGTGATTGACGTCGCGATCTGCGCGGTTTTGCGATGGTGCACACGGTTGGGGCCGCGAGCCGGTTGCGCGAGCCGGTGGTGCATCGGCGCGGCGTAGGAGCGCACCCGGGCGCGATTGGGGCGTTACCGGTGAAGCCTCGTCGCGCCCAGGTGCGCTCCTACGGGTCATGGGGTCATGGGGTCATGGGGTCATGGGGTCACGGGGTCACGGGGTCACGGGGTCACGGGGTCACGGGGTCACGGGGTCACGGGGTCACGGGGTCACGGGGTCATGGGGTCATGGGGTCATGGGGTCATGGGGTCATGGGGTCATGGGGTCATGGGGTCGTGGGGTCGTGGGGTCATGGGGTCATGGGGTCGTGGGGTCGTGGGGTCGTGGCTCATGGGGTTGCGTGGACCAGGCACGACCAATCGACGATCGCCTCTTGCGGCATCCACGACCGGACACAAAAAAACCCCGCCTTTCGGCGGGGTCCTTTTTTGCTGCAACAACCGATAGGGCTGGATCAGAAATCCATGCCGCCCATGCCGCCCATGCCACCGCCGGCCGGCATCGCCGGCTCGTCCTTCTTCGGTGCATCGGCCACCATGGCTTCGGTGGTGATCATCAGGCCGGCGATCGAGGCTGCGTTCTGCAGCGCCGAACGGGTGACCTTGGTCGGATCCAGGATGCCGAACTCGACCATGTCGCCGAACTCGCCGTTGGCGGCGTTGTAACCGTAGTTGCCGGTGCCTTCCTTGACCTTGTTCAGGATCACGGACGGCTCTTCGCCGGCATTGGCCACGATCTCGCGCAGCGGGGCTTCCATCGCGCGCAGGGCGATCTGGATGCCGTGGGTCTGGTCTTCGTTGGCACCGGTCAGGTTACCGACGGCCACCAGCGCACGCACCAGGGCCACACCGCCGCCCGGGACCACGCCTTCTTCGACGGCTGCACGGGTGGCGTGCAGGGCATCTTCGACGCGGGCCTTCTTTTCCTTCATTTCGATTTCGGTCGAGGCGCCGACCTTGATCACTGCAACGCCACCGGCCAGCTTGGCCACGCGCTCCTGCAGCTTCTCGCGGTCGTAATCGGACGAGGTGTCCTCGATCTGGGTCTTGATCTGGCCAACGCGGGCTTCGATCGTGGCCGAGTCGCCGGCGCCGTCGATGATGGTGGTGTTCTCCTTGGAGACCTGCACCTTCTTCGCACGGCCGAGATCCTTGATCGTGGCCTTCTCCAGCGCCAGGCCCACTTCCTCGGAGATCACGGTGCCGCCGGTCAGCACGGCCATGTCTTCCAGCATCGCCTTGCGACGGTCGCCGAAGCCCGGTGCCTTGACGGCCACGACCTTGACGATGCCACGGATGGTGTTGACCACCAGGGTCGCCAGCGCTTCGCCTTCGACTTCTTCAGCGACGATCAGCAGCGGCTTGCCGGCCTTGGCCACGCCTTCCAGCACGGGCAGCAGGTCACGCACGTTGGAGATCTTCTTGTCGTGCAGCAGGATGAACGGGTCGTCCAGGTCGGCCGACTGGCTCTGCTGGTTGTTGATGAAGTACGGGGACAGGTAGCCGCGATCGAACTGCATGCCCTCGACCACGTCCAGCTCGTTTTCCAGGCCCGAGCCTTCTTCAACGGTGATCACGCCTTCCTTGCCGACCTTCTGCATCGCTTCGGCAATGATGTTGCCGATCGACTCGTCCGAGTTGGCCGAGATGGTGCCGACCTGGGCAATCGCCTTGTCGTCGGTGGTGGGCTTGGAGATGTTCTTCAGCTCGATGACGGCGGCCTTGACGGCCTGGTCGATACCGCGCTTGAGGTCCATCGGGTTCATGCCGGCGGCCACGGCCTTGGCGCCTTCGCGGATCAGGGCCTGGGCCAGCACGGTGGCGGTGGTGGTGCCGTCGCCGGCGTTGTCGTTGGTCTTGGAAGCGACTTCCTTGACCATCTGCGCGCCCATGTTCTCGAACTTGTCAGCCAGTTCGATTTCCTTGGCGACGGACACGCCGTCCTTGGTGATGGTCGGCGCGCCGAAGCTCTTCTCGAGCACGACGTTGCGGCCCTTCGGACCCAGGGTGGCCTTGACGGCATTGGCAAGCACGTTGACGCCACGGACCATGCGGGTACGTGCGTCTTCACCGAAACGAATGTCTTTAGCAGCCATTGGTATGTAACTCCGGAAATGGGGAATTGGGAATGGGGAATCGGTAGATCAACAGCGTGAATCGGGCCTGGGTGGGATGGCGAAGGGCGCTAGCGGCTTTGCCTATTCCCGATTCCCAACTCCCGATTCCCGGCGCATAGCGCCTGATCAGCCGATGACCGCCAGGATGTCGTCTTCGCGCAGCACCTTGTACTCGACGCCTTCGGACTTGTAGCTGCTGCCGGCGTACTGGCCGTAGATGACCTTGTCGCCGACCTTGACCACCGGCGCGCGCAGGCTGCCGTTGTCCAGGGGCTTGCCGGCGCCGATGGCGACGACTTCACCCTTGGTGGACTTTTCCTTGGCGGAGTCCGGGATCACGATGCCGCCGGCGGAAACTTCGTCGGCTTCGATCGGCTTGACTACAACGCGGTCGTGAAGCGGCTTGATGCTCATAGAGAAAGACCCTCTTAAGTGATTGATTGGTCTGGAAATTATCGGCGATGTTAGCACTCGCATGTGACGACTGCCAGCACAGCGCGCGGAAAAAACCCGACAGAGCGGGTGCGGGCCAGAGATTGTGCTGTGTGGGCAGCTTTCAAGGGCTGGGGGCAAAAATTTTTTTCGCCGGGCAGTCCCGGTCCACAGGTGGCAGGGCCGCTGGAGGGAGCCGGCGGGCAGTTCACCAGGTGGCTGCGACCGGGCGGGTTTGCAACCGGACTGCGCAACCGGCTGCGGCGCCTGGCGGCGCCTGGCGGCACTGGGCACTGGGCACTAAGGCACTAGGCACTAGGCGGTGGGCGGGTTAGCCGAGTCACCGGGCCAACCGCACTAAAAATGGAACCAGGTTCCACCGATTGTCATGCGCACGACTTACAGTCGGCAACGCATTCCCCGATCACAAGGAGCTGTCGATGAGGTTGCCGTCCCGTGCCCGTGTTTCCCCCTTGCGCTGGTCCCTGCGCTGCGCGCTTCCCCTGGCCTGTGCCTTCGCGCTGACCGCCCCTGCCGCCCACGCGGCGGTGTTCATCAACGAACTGCATTACGACGACGCGGGCGCCTCCGGCGACAGCGGCGAAGGCGTGGAGGTGGTGGCCACCGCCGGCGAATCGCTGAGCGGCTACCGCATCTATCTGTACAACGGCAGCACGCCGGGTGCGGCCACGGTCTACGCCAACACCGCGGTGCCGGCCGGCAGCCTGGTCAGCTGCGGCAGCCAGGTGCGCGTGGCCACGGTCGGCTACGCCAGCAACGGCGTGCAGAACGGGCCCAACGACGGGGTGGCGCTGGTCGATCCCAACGGGCAGCTGGTGCAGTTCCTCAGCTACGAAGGCGCCATCACCGGCAGTGGCGGCCCCGCCGCCGGCGTGACCAGCCAGACCCTGCCGGTCAGCGAGAGCAACAGCAGCGCGGTCGGCAGCTCGCTGCAACTGACCGGCACCGGCAGCAGCGCGGCCAACTTCAGCTGGGCCGGCTCGTCGGCGCAGACCTTCGGCGCGTGCAACCGCGGCCAGAGCTTCAACGGCAGCGGCGGTGGCGGCGAGACCGGCGGCGCACCGACGATCACCAGCACCACCCCGACCCAGGGCGCGACCGGCTTCCCCGCCGCGGGCGACCTGAGCGTGGGCTTCAGCGAGGCGGTGACGCTGGGCAGCGGCGCCTTCGCGCTCAGCTGCGCCAGTTCCGGCACGGTGGCGCTGAGCTACCCGACCAGCGGCACCCGCTTCAGCCTGTCCACCAACACCGCGCTGGTGGGTGGCGAGCGCTGCACCCTGGCGATCACCGCCAGCGGCATCCGCGATGCCAGCGGGCTGAGCCCGGCCGCCAACCAGTCCATCGCCTTCACCGTGGCCACCGCCAGCGGCGGCGGTACCGGCTATTACGCGCGGGTCAACACCGCCAATGCCAGCCAGTTGCGCTGCTCGCTGCACACCGTGATCAAGGGCCACACGGTCTATCCGTACAGCGGCTCGGGCACCAGCACCTGGACCATCCTGGAAATGGCCGACGAGGATCCCAACAACAGCGGCCGGATCCTGGACGCCTACCGCAACCGCAGCTACGCCAAGGGCAGCGACCGTGCCGGCACCGGCAGCGGGCTGACCTACAACCGCGAGCACACCTGGCCCAACTCGCTGGGCTTTGGCAGTGCCAGCGGCGACAAGGGCCTGCCGTATGCGCCCTACACCGACACCCACATGCTGTATCTGACCGACACCGCCTTCAACGCCGACCGCGGCAACAAGCCCTACGCGGCCTGCACCGGCAGCTGCGGTGAGCGGGTCACCGAGGTCAACGACGGCAGTGGCGGCGGCAGCGGGCGCTATCCGGGCAATTCCAACTGGGTGCGCACCCCCGACGGTAACGGCGGCACCTTCGAGGTGTGGGGCAAGCGCAAGGGCGACATGGCGCGTGCGGTGATGTACATGGCGATCCGCTATGAAGGTGGCACCGACGCGGCCACCGGGCAGTCCGAGCCGGACCTGGAGCTCACCGACGACCGCAGCAAGATCGTGCAGACCTCGGCCTCGCCGGCCTACATGGGCCTGCTGTCCACGCTGCTGGCCTGGCACCAGGCCGACCCGCCGGACGATGCCGAGCGCGCCCGCAACCAGGTGATCTTCAGCTTCCAGGGCAACCGCAATCCGTTCGTGGACCACCCCGAATGGGCGACGTCGAGCCTGTTCACCTCGGCCAAGCCGGCCAGCTGCCAGCTGGCCGAGTGATCCAGCCCGGCCCGGCGCGCAAGGCGTCGGGCCGGGCGTCGGCCTGCGGCGGCAATCCACACCATCGCCCACGCGGCGAACGCGCGCGGCCGCCGGCCCGCGAGTCCGACGTTGTGCCCTTCATCCGGCACATCGCCATCGCGTCCCTGCATGCGCGAGCCGCCGGCGCGCGGGCACCGCCGCCCGGCCGCGAGGCCTGGCGAAGTTGACGCCCTGTTCCGGAATCTGCGGTCGATCCCCTGCAGACAGGGGATTACACTGCGCGGTCACATGAGCGCCGCTTCCCTCCATCTATTGTTCAGCACCTGCCCGGACGCCGACAGCGCCGAGCGCATTGCGCGCGCGCTGCTGGACGAACGCCTGGCCGCCTGCGTCACCCAGTTGCCCGGCGTGCAGTCGCTGTATCGCTGGAACGGGGCGATCGAGCGCAGCCAGGAAGTGCAGCTGTTGATCAAGACCTGGGAAGACCGCGTGCCGGACGCCATCGCGCGGCTGCGGGCGCTGCATCCGTATGAACTGCCGGAGGCGATCGCGGTCCAAGCCAGCGCCGGGCTGCCGGCGTATCTCGATTGGGTCCGGGCCGAAACCCGCAAGGAATCCTGACGTCCATGAAGTCTCTGTCCCGCTGGATCGCCCGCTGCGCACTGCTGGCCGTACCGTTGCTCGCCGCACCGCTGGCGCTGGTGGCGCCCCTGCCCGCGCAGGCCGCGGTCAGCGAGGCCGACCTGCTGCCGGTGGACCAGGCCTTCACGCTTAGCGCCACCGCCGACAGCCGCGACAGCATCGCGCTGCGCTGGAAGATCGCGCCGGGCTACTACCTGTATCGCCACCGCATCAGCGTCAAATCCGGGCAAGGCTTTGCCGCCGGCGAGCTGGCGCTGCCGGAAGGCCAGAGCAAGCACGACGAGTTCTTCGGCCAGGTGCAGACCTACCGCAAGCAACTGCAGGCCAGGCTGGCCGGCAAGGCCGATGCCGGGCTGCGGACCGCGGTGCTGCAGGTGCAATACCAGGGCTGCGCCGATGCCGGCGTGTGCTACCCGCCGCAACGTCGCGAACTGCGCGTGAGCTTGCCCGAGGCCGCGACGGCCTCGGCGCCCGCCGCCACCGCCACCACCCAGCGCGAGAACCTGGGCGCACTGGTGCCGCGCGCACCGGCGGGCCCGCGCCTGTTCGGCAGCACCGGCCAGGCCGCCGGCGTGGATGCCCTGCCATTGCCGGCCGAGCAGGCCTTCCGCTTCGAGGCGATCGTTGGCGACGGCAACAGCCTGCTGCTGCGCTTCACCCCGGCGCCCGGCTACTACATCTATCGTGACCGCACCTCGCTGGCGCTGGAAGGCGCCGGCGGCGTGCGTCCCGGGCTGCCGCGCTGGCCGCAGGGCAGCGCGCACCGCGACGAGCATTTCGGCGACGTGGTGGTGTATTTCGACCAGGCCGAAGTCACCTTGCCGTTGCTGCGCGAGCACGCCGACCCGGTCAGGACGACGCTGGTGGCGACCTTCCAGGGCTGCCAGACCGACGGCATCTGCTACCCGCCGATGACCCGCCGCGTGGCGCTGGAGCTGCCCACCGGCACCGTGTCGCCGCAGAACCAGGCGCAGGCGGCACCGCTGATGATTTCGCCGCTGCCCGCCGGGCAACTGCCTGCCGAGCCGGCGCCGGCACCGACGCCCGCGGCGACTGCGGCACCGGCCGCAGATGCCTCGGCCGACAATCCGCAACGCACCCAGCCGCCGCATACCGACAAGGGCCTGCTGGCGATGCTGGTGCTGGCCCTGCTCGGCGGGCTGGTGCTGAACCTGATGCCCTGCGTGCTGCCGATCCTGTCGCTGAAGGTGCTGGGCCTGGCCCACAGCGGCGAGAGCCGCAGCCACGCGCGCAGCCATGCGATCTGGTACTCGCTGGGCGTGCTGGTGTCGTTCGCGGCGATCGGCGCGCTGGTGATCGGCCTGCGTGCGGCCGGGCAGGCGGCCGGCTGGGGCTTCCAGCTGCAGCAGCCGTGGTTCGTCGCGGCGCTGGCGTATCTGATGTTTGCGGTGGGCCTGAGCCTGTCGGGCGTGTTCACGCTGGGCGGCAACCTGGGCGGCATCGGCCAGTCGCTGGCGTCGCGCAATGGTCCGCTGGGCGACTTCTTCACCGGCGTGCTGGCCTGCGTGGTGGCCAGCCCGTGCATCGCCCCGTTCATGGGCACCGCACTGGCATATGCGTTCACCGCCCCGGCGCTGCTGGCGATGCTGGTGTTCCTGGCGCTGGGCCTGGGCCTGGCGCTGCCGTTCCTGCTGATCGGCTTCATCCCCTCGCTGGCGCGGCGCCTGCCCACGCCCGGCGCGTGGATGGAGACCCTCAAGCAGGTGCTGGCGTTCCCGATGTATCTCACTGCGATCTGGCTGCTGTGGGTGCTGGGCAAGCAGCGCGGCGTGGACGCGCTGGCGCTGATGCTGGTCGGTGCCACCCTGCTGGCGCTGGGCCTGTTCTGCTTCGAGCGCAGCCGCTGGAAAAGCCACCGCATCGGCATGGGCCTGGCGGCGGTGATGCTGGTGCTGGCGATCGTGCCGGTGGTCGGGGTCACCCGCCTGCGCCTGCCGGCGGCCACCGCCGCCGAGGGTGTGGTGGCGTACTCACCGCAGCTGCTGGACCGCCTGCGCGCCGACAACCGCGTGGTGTTCGTCAACATGACCGCGGACTGGTGCGTGACCTGCAAGGCCAACGAAAAGAACGTGCTGAGCAGCGCCGACTTCCGCGACGCGCTGCGCCGCGTCGACGCGGTCTACATGAAAGGCGACTGGACCAACGTCGATCCCAGGATCAGCGCCTTCCTGGACCAGCATCAGGCCGTCGGCGTGCCGCTGTACGTGGTCTATGGCCCCGGTGCCCCGCCGGCGGTGCTACCGACCGTGCTGACCAGTGCCATCACCGAGGATGCGTTGCTGCGCGCGGCGCGCTGAACCGGCCGGCCTGCCACGTCGGCCGTCGCCCCGGCGAGCATCGCGGCCTGATCCGGCAACGGCGCGGGCTGATGACATGGCAGCGCCAGCGCTGACACCGCTGGATATCGGTATTCAAGGGCAGGACGTCGCTGCCGGCCATGTTGATCGGCAGCGTGGCGAACACCAGGCGTGGATCGACATAACGCCCTCATCGTTGCGCCGGCAATCAGCCCCACTGCCGCGCGAGCGGACACGGCAAACGCCCCGGCGGCAATTCAGCGCGTGGTCGGCCTGCGATCGACCGACCGGCCGCGCCAGGGGCCGGCCGCGAAACGGCGGCCCCGCAAGGCTCCACGCAACAGCACGACTGCCCGCCACGCCCAAATTTAAAACAATCGTTTAAAACAAGCCTAACTTCGCCTATCTGGACAGCATCGGCCACATCGCGCAGACTTCCGGCCTTTCCGCTTTCCCGGATGTCATGGCCCACCTGCTGCTGTTGCATGGCCCCAACCTCAACCTGCTCGGTACCCGCGAGCCGGATGTCTACGGGCGCACCACGCTGGCGCAGATCGATGCGGCCCTGGTGGACCGCGCGCAGGCGGCCGGGCATACGCTGGCCTGCCTGCAGTCCAATGCCGAGCACGTGCTGGTGGAGCGTATCCACGCCGCGCGCGAGGACGGCACCGTCTACATCCTGATCAACCCGGCCGCCTTCACCCACACCTCGGTGGCGCTGCGCGACGCGCTGCTGGGCGTGGGGTTGCCGTTCGTGGAAATCCATCTGTCCAATCCGCATGCGCGCGAGCCGTTTCGCCACCACAGCCATCTCAGCGACAAGGCCGATGGCGTGATCTGCGGCTTTGGCGCCGACAGCTACCGGCTGGCGCTGGAAGCGGTGATCGCGCGGCTGGAGCGCGACGCATGACACCCGTATCGCCGGCGCCTGCGCCGACCGCCTGAACCCCATTCCGCCGGCAACCGCCGGCAACCTCCACCGATTCACCTCATGAGGCCCGTATGGATCTCCGCAAAATCAAGAAACTGATCGACCTGCTCGAAGAATCCAATCTCGCCGAAATCGAGATCAAGGAAGGCGAGGAAAGCGTGCGTCTGGCGCGCGTACCCAAGGGCACGACCGTGATGAGCGCGCCGGTGCAGCAGTACGCACCCGCCCCGCTCGCGCAGGCCCCGGCAGCGGCGCCCAGCATGCCGATGCAGTCGCCCACCGAGGCCTCCACCGGCGGCGCCAAGCAGGCTGCCGCCTTGCCGGACGGCCACGTGCTACGCGCACCGATGGTCGGCACGTTCTACACCTCGCCCTCGCCGGACAAGCCGGCCTTCGTCACCGTCGGCCAGCAGGTCAAGGCCGGCGAAACGCTGGCGATCATCGAGGCGATGAAGATGTTCAACCCGATCGAAGCCGACGTCTCCGGCACCATCGTGGCCATCCTCGGCGAAACCGGCCAGCCAGTGGAATTCGATCAGCCGCTGTTTGTGATTGGCTGAAGCGCCGGGGAATCGGGAGTGGAGAATCGGGAATCGGCAAAGCGGCCTCATGAACGCCTGGAGGCGTGGCGCGATTCCATGGAGCTTGTGGAAATGATCTATCGGTTCACCGAACTCTTTCCCGAGCAGGAACGCTACGGCCTGACGGCGCAATTGCGCCGTGCAGCCGTCAGCGTCCCGTCGAACATCGCCGAAGGTGCGGCGCGGCGCTCAACTCCCGATTACGCGCGGTTTCTCTCGATTGCGCGCGGATCGCTCTCCGAACTGGATACACAGGTCCAGATCGCCGTCCGACTGGGCTATAGCAACACCGAAGACGAAGACATCGTCAGCCAGCAGGTCGACCAGGTCTTCGCCAAGCTCACCGCATTGATGAATGCCTTACGCAGACGTGGAGCCGCACCATGATGCCCGCATCTACCCATTCCCCATTCCCGACTCCCTATTCCCATGCTCGATAAAGTCGTCATCGCCAACCGAGGTGAAATCGCGCTGCGCATCCTGCGCGCGTGCCACACGCTCGGCATCCGCACGGTCGCGGTGCATTCCACGGTCGACCGCAACCTCAAGCACGTGGCCATGGCCGACGAGTCGGTGTGTATCGGCCCGGCCGCCTCCAGCGACAGTTACCTCAACATCCCGGCGTTGATCGCCGCGGCCGAGGTGACCGATGCGCAGGCCATCCATCCCGGCTACGGCTTTTTGTCGGAAAACGCCGACTTTGCCGAGCGCGTGGAAGAATCCGGCTTCATCTTCATCGGTCCCAGGGCCGACACCATCCGCCTGATGGGCGACAAGGTCGAGGCGATCCGCGCGATGAAGGCCGCCGGCGTGCCGTGCGTGCCCGGTTCGGGCGGCCCGCTGGGCGATGACATCGTCGCCAACACCAAGGTGGCGCGCGAGATCGGCTACCCGGTGATCATCAAGGCCGCCGGCGGCGGCGGTGGACGCGGCATGCGCGTGGTGCATTCGGAGGCGGCGCTGAAGGCCGCCATCGAAACCACCAAGTCCGAAGCCAAGGCCGCTTTCAGCAACGACCAGGTCTACATGGAGAAGTTCCTGGAGAATCCGCGCCACGTGGAGATCCAGGTGCTGGCCGACGGCCAGGGCGGTGCGATCCATCTGGGCGAACGCGATTGCTCGATGCAGCGCCGCCACCAGAAGGTGGTGGAAGAAGCGCCGGCGCCGGGCATCACCGAAGAGCTGCGCAACGAGATCGGCAAGGTCTGCGTGGATGCCTGCATCCGCATCGGCTACCGCGGCGCCGGCACCTTCGAGTTCCTGTTCGAAAACGGGCGCTTCTACTTCATCGAAATGAACACGCGCATCCAGGTGGAGCATCCGGTCACCGAGCGCATCACCGGCATCGACCTGGTCTGCGAGCAGCTACGCATCGCCGCCGGCCGCAAGCTGACCATCAAGCAGAGCGACATCGTGCTGCGCGGGCATGCGATCGAGTGCCGCATCAACGCCGAGGACCCGGAAACCTTCATGCCCAATCCGGGCCTGATCACCGCCTTCCATCCGCCCGGCGGCCCCGGCGTGCGGGTGGATACGCACATCTATGCCGGCTACAAGGTGCCGCCGAACTACGACTCGATGATCGGCAAGCTGATCGTGCACGGCCCCGATCGCGAGACCGCGATCGCGCGCATGCGCGTGGCGCTGAGCGAGATGGTGGTGGACGGCATCAAGACCAACATCCCGCTGCAGCAGCGCATCATGCGCGACAAGGGCTTCCAGGCCGGTGGGCAGAACATCCACTACCTGGAAAAGCGCCTGGCCGAGCGCAAGAACAAGTCGATCGCGCTGACCTGATCGCAGCAGGCAGAACACAAAAAAGCCCGGGAAACCGGGCTTTTTTGCATTGTTCCCCGGTGCATCGCGCCGGCAGTGCCTCACGCAGGCCAGGCACGCGGCCAGCCGACCCATGCGTAGGAGCGCACCCGGGCGCGACCGCGCCTTATCGGTGGAACCTCGTCGCGCCCAGGTGCGCTCCTACAGGATCCGGGGTGCGACCGGATCCGCTGCGCAGATCTTGTCGTCCGCGCGGATGCGCATCGCACCCGCATCGGAGCGCGATGCGCTGCATCGCTCAGCGCCGCGGCGCAGGCTGCTGGCTGCCCGGCACCGGCACGATGCCGCTGGAGGAGGCCGGGTCGACCACGGTCATGGTTTCGGTGGAACCATCGGGCCATACCACCTGGAACGTGGAGCCGGCCGGCAAGGTCGAAAACGGCATCGCGCTGCTGGCGCGGTACACCGCGGCCACCTGGCTGGCGCCATGCCGTCGCTGCTGCTCGTCGGCGGTGACCGTGGTGGACTTGACCGACAGCGGCTGGTAGCGGTGATCGGCGGTGTCGATCATCACGATGCCCACGGCCGCGGCCGAATACGCCACGAACAACGCGACCCAGAACCAGAACTTGGCGCCGTGCGCCAGGCGACGGTAATTCATGACTGCGCTCCCGGCTCGGAGACCAAGGCATCGACCATCTCATCCACTCTGTCTGCTCCCTGCCGCGGCACCGCGGCATCGAATACGAACGACACGAAATCCTGTGCGCTGTCGCGCGAGCAGATGCCCGCGTTGGCGCAATAACTGGTGACCAGGGTGCTGTCTGCGCTGCAGTCCAGCCCCAGCCGGCACGCGGCCACCTGCCAGGCCAGCTCGGCGAACTGATCGCCGGCCACATAGCCGGCCAGGCTGTCATCGCCACTGGCGCGCGCGCCCATCGCCGGCGCCAGCGCCAGGTAGGCCTCCGGATCACGCGAGGCCAGCACGCGCTGCACCAGCGCGCGCCTGTAGCTGGGCGCGCGCTGCAGCGGCTCGCCCAGCGCCAGCAATGCCGCCTCGGCCGCCAGGTTGCCCGCACGCGCGGCTGCCTGGCGTTGCTGCGCCACCAGCCGTGGGCTCAGGCCATCGCTGGGCGCAAAGCCGGCGCAGCGTTGCGCCACGCGCGTGCGCGCGGCGTGCATCGCCACCACCCCCGGCGTGTGTTGGGCGGCGATCCATGCGCTGTCGGCGGCATAGCCGGCCGGGCTGGACGCATACGGCGCGCAGTAATCGTAGACACGGCTCAGGCGCCACCCCGCCTGCGCATCACCGGCGCGCACCTGCTGCTGCAATTGCTGTGCATAGCGGTACAGGTCCGGCTGCGCGTCCACCGCATCGCGGTAGGGCAGCTGCAGGGCAGTGCCGCGTTCGGCAGGCGCGTGCGCCGTCGATACAAGCGCGCCTGCGCGGGCAGTGACTGCCGCCGCTGACGGCGCCGCAGCTGGCAGATCGTCCGGTTGCGCGCGCACATGCCACCACGCCGCCGCGAGCGCGACGGGAGCCAGCAACAGCCACAGATGGCGGGAACGAGCAAACGGCATGGACGGCGGCGACCCTGCTGCGGAAAGCCCCGCAGCGACGGCGCGGAGTCTAGCACCCGCATTCGCACGCGCTAGCGCGCAAGCGGACGCTGCCGGTGCAGACAGCGGAAGGTGGACTGCATGAGGAGGGGGATCTGCGCGCGTGTGGTGTGAGTGGCGCACGGCAGGCGTTTGGTTGCCGCCACGTCCACGTCAAGCGCCAGCAGTTGCCGGCGGCACCGCACTGCAGCCGCAGATTGCACCGCTCAGGCGACGGAATCCGCCGTATCACGCACGCGATGCGTCTGCTTATTCAGCCCCCGTCGCGCAGGAGTCCACCTGCATGAATGGTCTACGATGCACGCTTTCGAATTGCCCGACCGCCACGATGCCGTTTCTTGAACTGACCCTGCCCTGCTCCGATGCCACCCAGCCCCGTTACCAGAATGCGCTGGACGATATCGGCGCGCTGGCGGTGACGCTGCTCGACGCCAATGCCGACACCAGCAACGAGCGCGCCATTCTCGAACCCGGCGTTGGCGAAACGCCGCTGTGGAACACGATGGTGCTGAATGCGCTGTTCGACGGCGACAGCGATGCGCTGGTGCTGCTCGCCGCGCTGGAGGCGTTCGATCCCGGGCTGGACTGGAGCCAGGTCGCGTTCCGCACGGTCGACGACAGCGACTGGGAACGCGCCTGGATGGATCAGTTCAAGCCGATGCAGTTCGGCGCGCGCACCTTCATCGTGCCGTGGAATCACGCGCTGCCCGAGGCCGCGCAAGCGCCCGACGCGGCGGTGATCCGCCTGGATCCGGGCCTGGCGTTCGGCTCGGGCACGCATCAGACCACCGCGCTGTGCCTGCGCTGGCTGGACAGCCTGGCCGGCAGTGGCGAGCTGCAGGGCCGCAGCGTGCTGGATTTCGGCTGCGGCTCGGGCATTCTCGCCGTCGCCGCGCTGAAGCTGGGCGCCGCCAGCGCGGTGGGCGTGGACAACGACCCGCAGGCGTTGCTGGCCACCGCCGATAATGCCGAGCGCAACGCCCTGCAGGCGCAGCTGGCGGTGTACCTGCCGCAGGACGAGCCGGTGCAGACCTATCCGGTGGTGGTTGCCAACATCCTGGCGTCGGCACTGGATGCGCTGGCCGACACCTTGTCCGCACGCGTGGCGCCGGGCGGGCGGATCGCCTTGTCGGGCATCCTGCACGGCCAGGAAGAGGAGCTGCTGCAACGCTACGCGCCCTGGTTCGAGCAACTGCGCTGCGAACGCGACGAAGACTGGATGCGCATCGACGGCGTGCGCCGCCACTGACGCCGCCTCGCGTCAGCGCGGCGGCCGGCCGGCGCGGATCTGCGCGGTGGTCACTGCATCGGCCACGCTGATGGCGCGCAGCCGGGTCACCGGCTGCCAGCCGGCGCGCTGCAGCGCCGCGCTGCGCCACGGCCCGGCCTGCCTAGCCACACGGACACGCAAGCCCAGCTCGGCCAGCAGCACCGCCGCCCAGGCCGGGAGCGACCACGCCTGCAGGCCCAGGCTCGCCACGCCGCCGGCCAGCGCCAGCAAGCCCATCCCCGTCGCCAGCAGCCGCCAGTGCCGCTGGCGCAGCGCCCACCACCGTGGCGCCAGCCCGGCCGACCACTGCGTGCCGTCGGCGACGGCGGTCCACGCGTCATGGCGCCGCCAGACCTGGTAGCACGGTGCACCACGAAAGTGGTTGATCGCCGGATCCAGTGGCGAGTGTGCCGGCCATGCGGCAGTTGGCGGAGCGGCTGGCGGCCTGGCTGGCGGCGTTGCCGGCGTGCTGGGGCGGGCGGTGTCGGGAGCGGCTGGCTCGACCATGGACATCCTCCTTGAGTTCGCTGTGATCCCGTCATCATTGACGTGCCGACAGTATCGCAAACATATCGACATATGAAAGTTATACGAACTATCCCTGTTTGCTGCTAGGGCTATATCTCCCGGCCCGTTCCCACTCACGGTGCCGTGTGAGCAAGTTGTACGAACGCGTCCGCGAAGCCCGCGCGCTGACCAAGCTGACCCAGGAAGCCCTGGCCGGCGAACTGGGCGTGACCCGCAGCGCAGTGGCGCAGTGGGAGATGGCCGAAGGCACCGCGCCCTCGGTGGAAAACCTGATCGGCCTGGCCAGGCGCAGCGGCATGGCCTTCGAATACCTGGCCACCGGCCGCGGCGAGCGGACCTTCGGCCCGCCGGTGCCGGCGATCGCCGAAGAGCCGGCGCAGTACCGCCACCTGGACGACCAGCAACGCGTGCTGCTGAACCGCTTCGACACGCTGGCCCCGCGCCAGCGCAGCGGCCTGCTCGATCTGCTGCTGGCCGAGGGCAAGACGCGGCGCAGGCGTTGAGTCGGGAATCGGGAATCGGGAATCGGGAATCGGGAATCGGGGGCAGGCTGCTCGGGCGTCATTCGGAAGGCAAGCTCGGAGTTGGCAGCTAGCCCAATCGGATGCGGATGATGTGGCGCCGGGACTTCCGCTTGTGGGCTGGAACACGGCCTTTGGCCGCAACTGCGCGGGCGCGCTCTGAGTTGGCAGCTAACCCAAGCGGATTCGGATGACGTGGCGCCGGCAATTCGGTTTGCATATTGGCTGGAATGCGGACGTTGCTGGAATGCGGCCCTTGGCCGGGACAGGGCGCTGACAGTGGCACGACGGTCGGCCAGCCGGTGAATGCATGCCCGCAGTCGATAGAAAGCGGTATCGGCGCCTGTGGTGCGTGTCGCACGCACGCATGACGCACCCGGGTTCGCCCGCTGGCGTGCGCGTGGTTGAATAGAGCCCTTCCCGCTGCACGCCTGCCGATGTCCGAGACTCCGCCACCGCGCCGCCCCCTGGCCACGTTCCTGCGTGCGACGCCGGCGGCTCCATCGCTGCTGCCGACCCCGGTGGTGCCTGCTGCCGAACCGCCGCTGCCCGCGCCGCCGGTGCCGGCCAGCGAACTGGCGCCGGCGCCGTCAACCGAGCCGGTGGCCGCACCGGCGGCACCGGGCGTGTCGCCGCCCTTCGAGCCGCTGGTGACCGCGCCGCGCAGCGAGCCTGCGCCGGTGGACATCCCCCTGCCAGGCAGCGATGCCGGCCAGGCCGCAGCGGATGCCACCGCGCCGGACCGGCCTGCCTGGACCACGGCAACTGCGCGCCCGCTGCCCGGCGATCCTGCCGAAGGCTCAGCGGCCGGCCCCAGCGACACCCGCACCGCGATCGCCGGCACTCCCGCTGCACAGCAGACCTCCGCACATCCGGATGGCGTGGCGGCCGGCGGCATTGCCGGCGCAGACCAGCAGCGCGCGCACTCCGCTGCGTCCGGCTCTGCATCCGTGCCGGACGCCACGCCAGCGTCCGGCAGCGATCCTGACACGGACGCCGAGCCAAGCGGCAGCGACGCAGACGCTGCCAAGGCAGCGGCACCCGCCCAGTTCCAGCCGCTGCCGGCCCAGGCCGCGCCTGCATTCGCACGCCGCGGGCTGAGCCGGCCACGGCTGCGCGCCAGCGGCCGCCAGTGGGCGTTGCTGCTCGGGCTGGTCGGCCTGCTGGCCTTGCAGATCGTCATCGCCGACCGCGCGCAGCTGGCCGCCGATGCGCGCTGGCGCCCGCTGGTCAGCGCCGCCTGCACGGTGGCGCGCTGCACCCTGCCGGCCTGGCGCGAGCCGGCCGCACTGACCTTGCTCAATCGCGAGGTGCGCCCGCTGCCCGGGGTGCCGGGCGTGCTGCAGATCCAGGCCAGCTTCCGCAACGAGGCACGCTGGGCGCAGGCCTGGCCGTGGCTGCAGCTGTCGTTGTCCGACGCCGACGGGCGGGTGATCGGCACGCGTGTGCTGGCGCCGCAGGAGTATCTGGGTCAACCGCCAGCCGCGCAGGACACGCTTGCGCCGGGCCAGGCGGTGCAGGTGGCGTTTGCCGTACGCGAACCGGCCGCGAGCACCGCCGCCTTCAGTTTCGACTTCCGCTGAGCGGACGCGACCTGCACCGATGGCCACACGGGCGTGGCGAGCGGTGAGGTCACGCGCTAGACTCACTCCCCCTCGCCGGCCACGCGTCCCGGCTTCGTGACACTGGGAACCCTCCTTTGAACGCAGCCCCCTCTCGCCCTGACACCAGTCGTGGCGCCCCGAAGTCGCCGCTGCGCGAACACGTGGCCCAGTCCGTCCGCCGTTATCTGCGCGACCTGGACGGCAGCGACGCCGACGATGTGTACGAAATCGTGCTGCGCGAGATGGAGATCCCGTTGTTCGTGGAAGTGCTCAACCATTGCGAAGGCAACCAGAGCCGCGCGGCGGCGATGCTGGGCATTCACCGTGCCACGCTGCGCAAGAAGCTCAAAGAGTACGGGTTGACGTAGGACGGGAATCGGGAATTGGGAGTGGGGAATCGTTAGAGCGTTGGGGTGTGCTGCGGGCTGGCAGTGCGCTGCGCTGGCACGCTTGGTGATGACGCGGCCGATGGACGATCTCGTTGCGTGTTGTGGAATGCGCAGCGTGTTGATGTCGGGTCGGGCTGCCCAAAGTGTTCGCTCTTGATCCCACGCCTTGGCGCAGGACTTCCGTCGCGCCCAGCGTGCCGCGCATGGCGCGCCTTCTTCATCTGATTGGGCCAACCGCCGCGTCTTCGGCGGTTGGCCGCAGTGCTGGATCGGCAACGCCGATCGCCCGGACGAGGGGATTGCTCAGTTCGGCAAGTGCGTCACCGCTGCATGGTCGCCTGCGGACGCCGGCCCGCTGCCCTGTTCCAGCACGATGGTGGCGATGGTGTCGAACGGATCGTCGAACTTCTCGACCACGTTCTTGTCTTCGTCCACCTGGTAGGCGGTGTCGGCCTCGACGCCCTCTTCTCCGGTCTTGGCGATGATGTTGGTATAGCGCTTGCCGTCCCAGCAGCGGAAGATCAGCACCGAGTCTTCGCCACCTGTCAGGGTGGAGCCCAGGCTGCCGATCAATCTGCTGTTGGCGCCGGCCGTCAGGATGCTGTTCTTTCCCGCGGTCAACTTGCTGCGGTCGCCCGCCATCAGCGTGCAGTCGTCGCCTGCGGTGAGCCTGCTGCGGTCCCCGGCGGTGAGGAAGCTGTTGCTGCCGGCCAGCAACTTGCTGCGGTCGCCGGCGATCTGGGTGCTGTCGGCGCCAGCGATCAGCTTGCTGCGGTCGCCCGCCGTCTGCACGCTGCCCATGCCGGCGATCAGCGTGCTGCGCGAACCGGCCGTCTGCGAGCTCAGCTTGCCGGCGATCAGCATGCTGCGATGGCCGGCAATCTGGGTGCTTTCGTGCCCTGCGATCAACGAGCTGCCATAGCTGGCGATCTGGTTGCTGCCGTAGCCGGCCGTCAGATAGCTGCGCACGCCGCTGGTCAAGCTGCTGCCATAGCCGGCAATCAGCGAACTGTCCTGCCCTGCGGTCTCGGTGCTGCCGTAGCCTGCAGTCAGGGAGCTGTTGTCCTGCGCGATCAACGTGCTGCCGTAGCCGGCGGTCAGCGTGCTGTCGCCACCGGCGGTCTGGCTGCTGCCGTAGCCGGCGATCAAGGTGCTGGAAAAGCCGGCGATTTCGGTACTGCCGTAGCCGGCAGTGAGCGAGCTGTTTTCCAGCGCGGTCAGCGTGCTGCCGTAACCGGCGGTCAGGGTGCTTTCGTAACCGGCGGTCTGGGTGCTGCCGTAGCCCGCGATCAGGGTACTTTCGTAACCTGCCGTGGAATTGCTGCCGTAACCGGCGGTCAGGATGCTGCCATGCCCCGCCGTTTGCGTGCTGCCGTAGCCGGTGGTGAGCCAGCTGATTTCCTGCGCGGTCTGGGTGCTGCCGTAGCCGGCGGTCAAGGTACTTTCGTAACCGGCCGTCTGGGTGCTGCCATAGCCGGCAATCAACGAGCTCTGGAAGCTGGCGGTGGACGTGCTTCCGTAACCGGTGATCAACCAGCTGCTGCTCTGCGCGGTCTGGGTACTGCCGTAACCGGCCGTCAGGAAGCTGTCGTAACCGGCGGTCTGGGTACTGCCATAGCCGGCGATCAGCGAGCTGTCCGGGCCGGCCATGGAGGAACTGCCGTAGCCGGCAATCAGCGAACTGCTTTCCTGCGCGGTCTGGGTACTGCCATAGCCAGTGGTGAGAATGCTCTTGTAGCCGGCGGTCTGCGTACTGCCATAGCCGGCAATCAGCGTACTGTCATGCCCTGCGGTCGATGTGCTGCCGTAACCGGTCGTGAGCGAGCTGCGCTCCTGCGCGGTCTGCGTGCTGCCGTAGCCGGCAGTGAGGATGCTCTTGAAACCGGCGGTCTGCGTGCTGCCGTAGCCGGCAATCAACGAACTGTCCGAGCCGGCGGTGGAAGAACTGCCATAGCCGGCAGTGAGCATGCTGCCCTCTTGCGCGGTCTGGGTGCTGCCATAGCCGGTGGTCAGGATGCTTTTGAAGCCGGCGGTCTGCGTGCTGCCATAGCCGGCGATCAGTGAACTGTCCGAACCGGCAGTGGAAGTGCTCCCGTAACCGGCGGTGAGGTCACTGCCCTTGCGTGCGGTTTGCGTACTGCCATAGCCGGCAGTGAGCGAGCTGTCGCCACCGGAGGTCTGCGTGCTGCCATAACCGGCGATCAGCGTGCTGTCGGCACCGGCAGTGGAGGTGCTGCCATAGCCGGTGGTCAGGTCGCTGCCTTTGCGTGCGGTCTGCGTGCTGCCATAGCCGGCAGTGAGTGAACTGTCGCCGCCTGACGTCTGCGTGCTGCCGTACCCGGCAATCAAGGTGCTGTCGGCACCGGCGGTGGAGGTGCTGCCGTAGCCGGTGGTGAGGTCGCTGCCNTTGCGTGCGGTCTGCGTGCTGCCATAGCCGGCAGTGAGTGAACTGTCGCCGCCGGACGTTTGCGTGCTGCCATAGCCTGCAATCAGCGTGCTGTCGGCACCGGCGGTGGAGGTGCTGCCGTATCCGGTGGTCAGGTCGCTGCCGCTGCGTGCGGTCTGCGTACTGCCGTAGCCGGCAGTGAGCGAACTTTCCCCACCTGACGTTTGCGTGCTGCCATACCCGGCGATCAAGGTGCTGTCCGCGCCCGCGGTGGAAGTACTGCCGTAACCGGTGGTCAGGTCGCTGCCCTTGCGCGCGGTCTGCGTGCTGCCATAGCCGGCAGTGAGCGAACTGTCCCCGCCCGAGGTCTGGGTGCTGCCATAGCCTGCGATCAAGGTGCTGTCTGCACCGGCGGTTGCGGTGCTGCCATAGCCGGCAGTCAGGTCGCTGCCCTTGCGCGCGGTCTGGGTACTTCCGTAGCCCGCGGTCAGCGAGCTGTCGTTGCCGGAGGTCTGTGTACTGCCATAACCGGCAATCAGGGAGCTGTCGGCACCTGCGGTACCGGTGCTGCCATAGCCGGCGGTGAGGTCACTGCCGTCCTGCGCGGTCTGCGTGCTGCCGTAGCCGGCCGTCAGCGAGCTTTCCCCGCCGGAGGTCTGGGTGCTGCCGTAGCCGGCGATCAGCGAGCTGTCGGTGCCCGCCGTGCTGGTGCTGCCGTAGCCTGCAGTGAGGTCGCTGCCGTTCTGCGCGGTCTGGGTGCTGCCGTAACCGGCCGTCAACGAGCTGTCGCCGCCGGAGGTTTGCGTACTGCCATAGCCTGCGATCAGCGAGCTGTCTGCCCCCGCGGTTTCCGTGCTGCCGTAACCGGCGGTCAGGTCGCTGCCATGCCGCGCGGTCTGGGTGCTGCCATAGCCGGCCGTCAGCGTGCTGCCCCCGCCTGCGGTCTGGGAACTGCCGTAGCCGGCAACGATGGTGCTGTCGGATCCGGCCACGCCGGTGCTGCCGTAGCCTGCGATCAACTCGCTGCCGTCACCGGCAGTCTCGGTACTTCCATAGCCGGCGATCAGCTGGCTCTGATCGGCGCCCGTGAGCGTGCTGCCATAGGTGGCGATTTCGCGGGTGCGCAAGATCGCATTCGAAGGCTGTGCGGCCTGTGGATCGATGCCGCTGGCCGCCACTGGATGTGGCGCGGTGGAAGGCGCACCGCTGTCGACGGCCGGCGCAGTGAACTGCGCCTGCGCTGCCTTGGGAATGAAGTCCGCGGCAACGACTGCAGGCGGCTCCGGCTGGGGCGGGGTGTGCTGCGCAATGCCCGCGGCAATGCACTGCATCGCGCCGGCACGGTTGCCGGCGTAGACCACCTCGGCGCGGGGAAACTTGATCATTCCCTCCTCGCCCAACCAGATGATGTCGGCGGTATCCACCATGCAGACCACCCAATGCGCATCGGCATGCATGTTCAGATGCGCATTGGTGCCCTGCCCCCACAACAGGCCGGTCAAGCCGTTTTCCTGCTTGATGGTGGGTTGCCAATGCCGGCATTCGACACTGCCGGACTGCGGCCAGATCAGTCCGCAATGATCGGACATGTTGTTCGTGCAGGTGCGTAAGGCCAGGACTTTTTCGCGATTCATAGGCTTGCTCTCATAAGGATGTTCCGGGCAGCTGCGCAAACCGGCGTGCATGCCCTGGCCAATCGAGGGATGCGGGTCATCCCGCCGTCATGGCGAGACGGATCCGCCCATTGGCAAGGGCAGTCGCGGTACTGCGGCGGTTGGTCATCGACGAGCGCCACCAGGCGCACGCGCGCTGCGGTGTCTTGCTTGAATCGCAGGGTCATGGACGGCCGTGACGGCAAGACGCAGCGGGGAGTGACGGCAAGGCTGGCTCCTGCGCGACAGCCGTTGCAGCAATTAGCGACGGGACGCCTCGCCGAGAGCGTCGTTGCTGGTGAACCGGTTGAGCGAATCGGTCAGCGAGCACAGATCGTCGGTCAGCCCGGCGTGGCCACTGTCGCCGCAGCGGAAGACAGGTGCGCATTCCCGAAGAACAGCTGGGTGCGCCACGCACAGGGACCGGTTTTTTTGATCAATCTGCGACCGGCTCCGGATTGTGTTCGTCAGTGCACAAGCCGAATCAAGGAACGTGTCGCGCACTCACCGCATCGCGTCGCGAACGCATGCCGGCATCAGATGAAGCGCCATCGCCCGCGAAAACAGCCCCCCGCGTCGCGTGGCAATGCCAAGCGAAGCTGCAACTGAGATGCAGTGTATTCAAGGTGCGTGATCCATTCGCGCCTGCAGGCGATGCACGGTTGGCAGTTTCATCGTGGCGATGACTGCCCGCAGCGGTGACTGGCGTCAGGCAACACGCGCAGCAATGCGCGCAGCAGACACTGTTGCAACCGTCTGCCTGGCCGATGCAACGTTCGCGCAGCGTCGAACGTATCGCCCGTTGCGACGCATCACCTGATGATCGAAGCCTGGCACGCCTGTGGCCGGAGCGCGTCGTCTGCGTCATCGGGTGCCCGGCATCGCTGCAAGCCGGGCACCGAGGTGCGCCACGCACTCGCGCCCCGCTGTCGCAGATCACAGGGAACGCCACCTTTGGCAGCGACGCAGACCGAGGCCAGCTGGTCGCGCACGCCGCCATGGCCCGCGCGACCGACCAGCGCGGCCACCAGCAACGACGCTGCAGCCGCAGCGGGCATCACCTGGCTGGCGCCGATGCCGCCGCGAGACAGCGTGCCCGGCATCGGCCGCAGCAGCGCCCGGAAGTGTCCTGCCCGCGCATGGATCGACGCCATCACGGGCAGTCGAGCCCATTCGAGCGCCGGTGCGGCCTACAATATCGGCTGCCCCGCCTTGATAGCCCCCACCAATGGCCTCTGATTTCCTGCCCGTGCGCCGGGCCCTGCTCTCCGTTTCCGACAAGACCGGCCTGGTCGATCTGGCCCGCGCGCTGGCAGCGCGCAACGTCGCGCTGCTGTCCACCGGCGGCACCGCCAAGGCGCTGCGCGAGGCGGGCCTGCCGGTCACCGACGTCGCCGAGCTGACCGGGTTTCCGGAGATGATGGACGGCCGCGTCAAGACCCTGCACCCGCTGGTGCACGGCGGCCTGCTCGGCCGCGCCGGCGTCGATGAAGCAGTGATGGCCGAACACGGCATCGTGCCGATCGACCTGCTGGTGCTGAACCTGTATCCGTTCGAATCGGTGACCGCCAAGGCCGACTGCACGCTGGCCGATGCGGTGGAGAACATCGACATCGGCGGCCCGGCGATGCTGCGCTCGGCGGCGAAGAACTTCGCCCGCGTGGCGGTGGCCACCGACCCGGCGCAGTACGCCGAGCTGCTGGCCGAACTCGATGCCAACGACGGCCAGCTGTCGGCGGCCAAGCGCTTTGCGCTGTCGGTGGCCGCGTTCAACCGCGTGGCGCAGTACGACGCGGCGATCAGCAACTACCTGTCGGCCGTGGCCGACAGCGCCGAAGCGGTGCCCACGCGCAGCCCGTTCCCGGCGCAGATCAATTCCAACTTCGTCAAGGTGATGGACCTGCGCTACGGCGAGAACCCGCACCAGGCCGGCGCGTTTTACCGCGACCTGTATCCGGTGCCGGGCACGCTGGCCACCTTCCAGCAGTTGCAGGGCAAGGAGCTGAGCTACAACAACCTGGCCGATGCGGATGCGGCATGGGAATGCGTGCGCCAGTTCGATGCGCCCGCCTGCGTGATCGTCAAGCATGCCAACCCCTGCGGCGTGGCGGTGGGCGCGGCCTGCGGCGATGCCTACGAGCTGGCCTACGCCACCGACCCGACCAGCGCCTTCGGCGGCATCCTGGCCTTCAACAAGACCCTCGATGCGGCAACGGCGAAAGCCATCCTGGACCGCCAGTTCGTCGAAGTGCTGATCGCCCCGGACTACGAGCCCGGCGCGCTCGACTACGCGACCAAGAAGGCCAACGTGCGCGTGCTCAAGATCCCGCACGGCAACGGCCTCAACAACTACGACACCAAGCGGATCGGCTCGGGCCTGCTGATGCAGTCGTCCGACAACCGCGGCATGTCGCTGGGCGAGCTGAGCGTGGTCACCCAGCGCGCGCCCAGCGAGGCCGAGCTGGGCGATCTGCTGTTCGCCTGGCGCGTGGCCAAGTACGTCAAATCCAACGCGATCGTCTACGCCAAGGACAGCCGCACGATTGGTGTCGGCGCCGGGCAGATGAGCCGCGTGGTCAGCGCCAAGATCGCCGCGCTCAAGGCCGAGGAGGCCAAGCTCACGGTGGCCGGCTCGGTAATGGCGTCGGACGCGTTCTTCCCGTTCCGCGACGGCATCGATGCCGCCGCCGCTGCCGGCATCCAGGCAGTGATCCAGCCTGGCGGCTCGATGCGCGACGGCGAAGTGATCGCCGCCGCCGACGAACACGGCATCGCGATGGTGTTCACCGGCGTGCGGCATTTCAGGCACTGACGTGCCGGGAATGGGGAGTTGGGAATCGGGAATCGGCAGAGCGGTTCCCTAGATACCACTCCACACCGTACGGCCCGCAGAACCAGAGACTTTGCTTTTCCCATTCCCCATTCCCCATTCCCCATTCCCGGCACTCACATGAAAATCCTCGTCATCGGCTCCGGCGGCCGTGAACATGCCCTGGCCTGGAAGATCGCGCAGTCCGCACGCGTGAGCGAAGTGCTGGTGGCACCCGGCAATGCCGGCACCGCGACCGAAACCAAATGCCGCAATGTGGCAATCAAGGTCGATGATCTGGATGGCCTGCTCGCCCTGGCGCAGCGCGAAACCGTGGCGCTGACCGTGGTCGGCCCGGAAGTGCCGCTGGTGCTGGGCGTGGTCGACCGCTTTCACGCCGCCGGCCTGCGCATCTTCGGGCCCACTGCCAAGGCCGCGCAGCTGGAAGGCAGCAAGGCGTTCGCGAAAGATTTTCTCGCCCGTCATGGCATTCCTACCGCGTATTACGCCGTGCACACCGAGGTGGACGCAGCGCTGGCCTATGTGCGCGAGAAAGGCGCGCCGATCGTGGTCAAGGCCGATGGCCTGGCCGCCGGCAAGGGCGTGATCGTGGCGATGACGCTGGGCGAGGCCGAAGACGCGGTGCGCGACATGCTCTCGGGCAATGCGTTCGGCGATGCCGGCGCGCGCGTGGTGGTCGAGGAATTCCTCGATGGCGAAGAAGCCAGCTTCATCTCCATGGTCGACGGCACCCACGCCTTGCCGATGGCCACCAGCCAGGACCACAAGCGCGTCGGCGACGGCGACACCGGCCCCAATACCGGCGGCATGGGCGCGTATTCGCCGGCCCCGGTGGTCACGCCCGAGGTGCACGCGCGGGTGATGCGCGAGGTGGTCGAGCCGACCGTGCAGGGCATGATCGCCGACGGCGTGCCGTTCACCGGCTTCCTGTACGCCGGGCTGATGATCGATGCGCAGGGCGCGCCCAAGGTGATCGAGTTCAACGTGCGCTTCGGCGACCCGGAGACCCAGCCGGTGATGCTGCGCCTGCAATCGGACCTGGTGGACCTGCTCGACGCCGCCATCGACGGCAAGCTCGACCAGGCGCAGGCGCACTGGGACCCGCGTCCATCGCTGGGCGTGGTCATCGCGGCCAAGCCCTACCCGGAGGCGCCGGTCACCGGCGAGGTCATCACCGGCCTGGACGCCGTGCCCGCCACCGCCAAGGTGTTCCATGCCGGCACTGCACTAAATGCCAACGGTGAGGTCGTCAGCGCCGGTGGCCGCGTGCTGTGCGTTGCCGCGCTGGGCCACACGGTGCGCGATGCGCAGCGCAACGCCTATGCCGGCCTGCAGCCGATCCACTGGGCCAGCGCCTTCCAGCGCAGCGACATCGGCTGGCGTGCGATCGCCCGCGAGCGCGACGCACAGGGCTGAGCACTCGCAACCACACGTTGCAAGGTCGTCAAGCGCGATACATGCCCGTGCAGTTGGCCGGAGGCGCAGCTCACGCGGCTGCGCGCAGGCACGTGCAGCTGGGCTGCGGCGCAGGCACCGTCGTCGCGCAATCGGCTCCAATCCGCACAAACGCTGCCCTACTGACAAAGAATTAGCCGCCCTCCACCCCGGCGGCGCGTGCCTGCGGCAATAATGCCCGGGCACCTTGCCTTGCAGAGACCGTGGCCACTCCCTCCTTCGAAACCCGCCTGAGCCGCCTGTGGGCCCATGAAAAGGCCAGCTATGGCCTGCGCGTGTTCATCGCGCTGGCAGTGGCGATGGGCGTGTGCTGGCACTGGCAGCAGCTCACCGCGGTGCCGGCGCTGTTCCTGGGCGCCATCGCCAGCGCCATCGCCGAGACCGACGACAACTGGCTGGGCCGCATCAAGTCGGTGCTGCTGTCGCTACTGTGTTTCGCCGCCGCCGCCGCGTCGGTGGTGCTGCTGTTTCCGTATCCGCTGGCGTTCGTGACCGGCATGGCGGTGGCGACCTTCTCGCTGACCTTGCTCGGCGCGCTGGGCGAGCGCTACGCCTCGATCGCGCAGGCCACCGTGGCCTTGTCGATCTACGCCATGATCGGCATGGACCAGCACGGCAGCCACGATCCGTTGATCGCCTGGCACGGCGCGGCGCTGCTGCTGATCGGCGCCACCTGGTACGGCGTGCTGTCGATCCTGTGGACGCTGCTGTTTGCCAACCGCCCGGTGCGCGAGCGGCTGTCGCGGCTGTTCTTCGAGCTGGGCCGTTATCTCAGGCTCAAGGCCGACCTGTTCGAACCGGTGCGGCAGAGCGACCTGCATGCACGCCGGCTGGCGCTGGCCGAGCAGAACGCCAAGGTGGTCGGCGCGCTCAACGCCGCCAAGACCGCGATCATGAGCCGCTTCGGCCGCTCGGGGCGGCCGGGCGTGCAATCGGGCCTGTATTTCCGCCTGTACTACATGGCGCAGGAATTTCACGAGCGCGCCAGTTCCTCGCACTATCCCTACGAAGCGCTGACCGACGCGTTCTTCCACAGCGACGTGCTGTACCGCTGCCAGCGCCTGCTCGCGCTGCAGGGCAAGGCCTGCGCGGCCCTGGGCGAGGCGATCCTCCTGCGCCAGCCGTTCGACTACGGCGACAGCAGTCGCCTGGCCACCGAAGACCTGCGCCAGTCGCTGGACTACCTGCACGCGCGTGCCGACCCCGCCCTCGCACGTCTGCTCGGCGCGCTGGAATTGCTGGTGACCAACCTGCAGAGCATCGAACGCAAGCTGTCGGAAGCGGCGCAATCCGACTCCACCAGCGACAACCTCGACACCCGCCTGCGCGATTCCTCGCCGCATACCTTGCGCGAAATGGGCGCGCGCCTGATGCAGCAACTCACGCCCGGCTCGGTGCTGTTCCGCCACGGCCTGCGCATGGCCATCGCGCTGGTGGTCGGCTACGCCATCATGCAGTCCATCCATGCCGACAACGGCTACTGGATCCTGCTCACCACCGCCTTCGTGTGCCGGCCCAATTACGGCGCCACCCGCCTGCGGCTGGTGCAGCGCATCGCCGGCACCCTGATCGGCCTGGTCGCCACCTGGGCGTTGATGCAGCTGTTTCCCGGCACCGAAGTGCAGCTGCTGCTGGCACTGGCCGCCGCACTGGTCTTCTTCATCACCCGCACCGATCGCTACATGCTGGCCACCGCCGGCATCACCGTGATGGCGCTGTTCTGCTTCAACCTGCTCGGCGATGGCTTCGTGCTGATCTGGCCGCGCCTGATCGACACGCTGATCGGTTGCGCGATCGCCGCGGCCGCCTCGTTCCTGATCCTGCCGGACTGGCAGGGCCGCCGCCTCAACCAGGTGATGGCCACGGTGCTGGCCAGCTGCGCGCGCTACTTGGCCCAGGTGCTGGAGCAATACGCCAGCGGCATGCGCGACGACCTGCCCTACCGCATCGCCCGGCGCGACATGCACAACGCCGATGCCGCGTTGTCGGTGGCCTTGTCCAACATGCTGCGCGAACCGGGCCGCTATCGGCGCAACCTGGACGCCGGCTTCCGCTTCCTGGCGCTGTCCAACACCCTGCTCGGCTATCTGTCCGCGCTTGGCGCGCATCGCGCCGCGCTCGATGGCGAACACGATCCCGCCATCGCGCAGGCCGGCGACTACCTGCAGCGCGCGCTGGGTGAAATCGCCACCGCCCTGCGCGAACGCCAGCCGCTGCCGGTGCACGACGAAAGCCAGGAAATCGCCACCGCCGAAGCGCTGGAACAGCACGCCGTGCAATTGCCGCCCAAGCAGCGCCTGGTGCGCGACCAGCTGGCACTGACGCTGCGGCTGTTGCCCAAGCTGCGTGCCGCGGCCCTGGCGGTCACCACCGCGCCGGCAGAGGGCGCACCGCGCCTGGCGAGCAGCAAGGCCTAGTGCGTCGTCGGCGGTGCGCGTGCACGGTGCGCATGCGCGCCGCCCAGCCACTGCCGCATCGATGTGAGCGGCGATGCCGACGCACCGCGATGCGCGCGCAGGCCACTTGATCCGGTGGCCGCGGCGCCGTTCCGGCAGCCGCACCTACTTCCACTGCTTGCGCGTCACGCTCAGCCCCACCCAGCCCAGCGCTGCCACCGCCAGTACCGCCCCACCGATCACCACACCGTTCCAGCCGGCCTGCGCATAGGCCGCCGTGCCCAGCGTGGAACCCACCGCACCGCCGATGAAGTAGCAGGTGATGTAGGCCGAGGTGATGCGATTGCGTGCGTTCGGATTGCGCTGGTAGATCACGCTTTGGTTGGCGATATGCACGCCTTGCACCGCGATATCCAGCAGCAGCACGCCGACGATCAGCAGCGCGATCGACTGCGGCGCAAACGCCAGCAATCCCCATGACAGCAGCAGCATCACCAGCCCGCCCCAGCTGACACGGTCGCCATGGCCGTGATCGGACCAGTGACCGGAACGGTTGGCCGCCAGCGCGCCGGCCGCACCGATCAGGCCGAACAGCCCGATCACCGCCGTGCCATAGCCATAGGCGGGCCCGGACAACAGGAACGCCAGCGTGGTCCAGAACATGCTGAAGCCGGCAAAGATCAACCCGCCCAGCACCGCGCGCGCGCGCAGCACCGCATCGTCGCGCAGCAGCGTCAGCACCGAGCCCACCAGCTGCGGATACGACAGCTGCGCATTGCCCGGGTGCCGCGGCAGCCCGCGCCACAGCAGCCAGGCGGTGACCAGCAACAGGCCGGAGGCGATCCAGTACACCGTATGCCAGCCACCAACACCGGCCAGCACCCCGGCCGCGGTGCGCGCCAGCAGGATGCCCAGCAACAGGCCGCTCATCACCGTGCCGATCACCCGCCCGCGCTCGTGCGGGGCGGCCAGGGTCGCGGCGAATGGCACCAGGATCTGCGCCGCCACCGAACTGGCACCGGTGACGATCGTGCCGGCCAGCAACATGCCGAAGCTGTGAGAGACGGCGCTCACCAGCAGGCCCAGCGCACTGAGCACGAACAGGCCGACGATCAGCCCGCGCCGCTCCAGCCGGTCGCCCAGCGGCACCAGCAACAGCAGCCCCGCCGCGTAGGCCAGCTGCGCGGCAGTCACCACCGCGCCGGCACTGCGCACCTGGATCCCGAACGCCTGCGCCAGCGTCTCCAGCAAGGGCTGCGCGTAGTAATTGCTCGCCACCGCCAGCCCGGTGGCGGCGGCCATCAGCAACACCAGCCGGCGCGGCAATGGCGGGTGGGCAATCGGTTCGACGGTCATGGCAGGTGCCTGCTGAAGGAGTGGGCGCAGTGTGCGCAGCGATGCGGCATCTTTCCAATGTATTGTTTTCACTGTGTCCATCGCGTTTTGAGATCGCATGCTGACCCTGCGCCAACTGGAGTTCGCCGTGGCCGTGGCCGAGGAAGGCGGCTTCACCGCCGCCGCGCGCCGTTGCAACACCGTGCAATCGGCGCTCAGCCACCAGGTCGCCAAGATCGAGCAGACCCTTGGCGCACGCCTGTTCGAGCGCGGCACCCGTCAGGTGCGGCCCACCGCCGCCGGCGAGGTATTCCTGCACAACGCCCGCGCCACCTTGCGCGCGGCCGAGCGCCTGCACGAGGAAATGGCCCAGGCCCTGGGCACGGTGCGTGGCCAGCTCACGCTGGGGCAGATTTCCTCGCTCACCACCGTGCAGCTGCCGGCGCTGCTGCGCGCGTTTCGCAACGCGCATGCGCGGGTGGACGTGCACCTGCGCACCGCCATGAGCGAGGCCCTGCTGCACGACCTGGGCGAAGGCCGGCTGGACGTGGCGCTGGTCGGTGTCGGCCCGCAGGTCGCGGTGCCCGACCAGCGGCTGCTGCTGCACGAGGAGGCCCTGGCCCTGATCGTGGCGCCCGGCCATCGCTTTGCCACGCGCAAGCGGGTGGTGCTGGCCGAGCTGGACGACGAACCGATGGCCGGGCTGATCGCCGGCGCTGGCGTGCGCGGCATCGTCGATGCGGCCTTCGCGCAGGCCGGCCTGCGGCAACGCCAGCAATACGAGGTCACCCACGCCGATCTGATGCGCGAACTGGTCGCCGCCGACCTGGGCGTGGGTATCGTGCCGCAGACCATGGCCGCGGCCATGCGCGGGGTGGTGACGGTCGCACTGAAGGAGCGCTTCGGCTTTTCGACCTATGCGGTGTGGCGGCCCGACCCCACCCCGGCCGCACGCGCCTTCGTGGCGCTGCTGCGCGCCCAGGCCGCGCGGCGCGCGCCATCGGCACGCACGCCGCGCCGCGCGTAGCGGCATGCACCAGCCCGCCGTGGAAGCCTGCTAGGCTGCGCGCGTTCGCAAAGGAAACTGCATGTCCGGTCACAGTCAGTTCGCCCTGCTCAGGCAGCGCCGCTTCTTGCCGTTCTTCGCCGTGCAGGCGTTGGGCGCCTTCAACGACAACGTCTATCGGCAGGCCATCATCGGCCTGTTGTTCTACCTGGGCATCGATGCGGCGCAGCGCACGCTGTACACCAATCTGGCGCCGGCACTGTTCATCCTGCCGTACTTCCTGTTCTCCGCGCTGGCCGGGCAGATCGCCGAAAAGCTTGAGAAGCAGAAGCTCATCGTGATCACCACCACGATGGAGATCGCGATCATGTCGCTGGCGGCGGTGGGCTTTCTCACCGAGAACATGGTGATCCTGCTGATTGCGCTGTTCTGCACCGGCCTGCAGTCCACGCTGTTCGGGCCGGTGAAGTATTCCATCCTGCCTTCGGTGCTCAAGCCCGAGGAACTCACCGGCGGCAACGGCCTGGTCGAGATGGGCACCTCGATCTCGATCCTGTGCGGCATGATCTTCGGCGGGCTGATCTTCCAGATCGCCGGCAGCCACGGCCCGGAGGCCGCAGCCACCGCGGTGATTGCCATTGCCGTCACCGGCAACCTGGTCGCGCGGCTGGTGCCCAAGGTCGATGCCGGCGCGCCAGAGCTAAAGATCAACTGGAACCCGATCCCCGAATCGCGCGCCATCATGCGCCTGACCCGGCGCACGCCGGCGGTACGCAACGCCGTGCTCGGGGTGTCGTGGTTCTGGTTCGTCGGCACCGTGCTGACCGCGCAGCTGCCCACCTACGCGCAGGTCAATCTTGGCGGGCAGCAGGATCTGTACGTGTTCGCGCTGGCGCTGTTTTCGATCGGCACCGGTGTCGGTTCGCTGCTGTGCGAGCGGCTGTCCGGGCGCACCGTCGAAATCGGCCTGGTACCGCTGGGCGCGTTCGGCATCAGCGCCTTCCTGCTGGACCTGTATTTCGCACGCCCCGGCGCTGCGCCCGCCACCGATCTGTCGATCGGCCAGTTCGTGCAGCAGGCCGGCAGCGTGCGCCTGATCGTGGATCTGGTCGGCATCGGCCTGTTCACCGGTCTGTTCGTGGTGCCGTTGTTCGCGTTGATCCAGAGCCGCACGCCCAAGGCCGAACTCTCGCGCGTGATCGCCGGGCTCAACATCCAGAATTCGCTGTTCATCGTCACCGCCGCCATCATCGGCATCGCGCTGCAGTTGCCGCAGCTGGTGCTGTTGGGCGTGCGCATTCCGCTGCCGGGCCTGAGCATTCCGCAGGTGTTCCTGGCGTTGGCGCTGGCCAATACGCTGGTGGCGCTGTGGATCTTCACCCTGGTGCCCGAGTTCCTGATGCGCTTTCTCAGCTGGGTGCTGGTGAGCGTGCTGTACCGGCTGCGCGCGCGCGAGATCGACCGCCATGTGCCCGAGGAAGGCGCCGCGCTGCTGGTGTGCAACCACGTCAGCTACATGGACGCGCTGATCCTGTCGGCGGTGATCCCGCGCCCGGTGCGCTTTGTCATGTACTACAAGATCTTCCGCATCCCGGTGATGCGCTGGATATTCCGCACCGCCAAGGCGATCCCGATCGCCGGCGCGCGTGAAGATCCCGCGCTGATGCAGCAGGCCTTCGACCGTATCGACGCGGCGCTGGCCGACGGCGAACTGGTGTGCATCTTCCCCGAAGGCGCCTTGACCCGGGATGGCGAGATCGCAGCGTTCAAATCGGGCGTGGAAAAGATCCTGCAGCGCCGCCAGGTGCCGGTGATTCCGATGGCGCTGCGTGGCATGTGGTCGAGCATGTGGAGCCGCCGCGACACCCGCCTGGGCCGCATGCGCGTGCCGCGCCGGATCCGCGCGCATATCGAAGTGGCCGCCGGCCCAGCGGTTCCCGGCGACGCGGCGACCGCCGCGCTGCTCGAGCAGCAGGTCCGTGCACTGCGCCAGGATCAGCCATGAGTGCGGCCGGCACGGGCTTTGCGTCCGTCGCGCGCCGCGAGTAGCCTGTGCGCCATTACACGTATTGCCGCCGCGCTCGCCTAGCGGGCGCGACAAGAAGGACCGGGGGGAAGTCGCCGTACGCCACATCACCGTGTCAGACGCGTTCGCCGTGACCGGTGGACGCTGCCTGCGCGGCCAATCGCTGCCTTCCCCACGCGCTGCAACATCTCGCTGTTGTTTACCACCCAAGGAGCTTCACCATGAGTGCCATCCCACCGCCGATCCATCCCTCGTCCAGCGCCGCACCCGGCCCGGTCCCCAATCACCTGATCTGGGCGATCGTCTCCACCGTGCTCGGTTTCTGCCTGTGCTGCCCGGCCCTGATCACCGGCATCGTGGCGATCGTGTTCTCCAGCAAGGTCAACGGCCTGCTCAACCAGGGCGACATCGACGGCGCACGGCGTGCCTCCAACACCGCCAAGACCTGGTGCATCGTGACCAGCGTGCTGGCCGTGATCGGCCTGCTGATCAACATCGGCGTGGTCGCCACCGGCGGCATGCAGGGCTACATGGACTACATGCAGCAGTTACAGCACATGCAGTAATGGAATTGCGTCCACGCCATTGGCTTGGACTCGGGGCGGCCACCAGCGTGGCCGCTCTCGGCGTGTCGTTGCTGTATCGCTTCGATCCGAACGCGAGCAACAGCCCGTTCCCGCCCTGCGTGTTCCGTGCCGTGACCGGCTGCTATTGCCCCGGTTGCGGCATGACCCGCGCGCTGTATGCGCTGGTGCACTTCGATCTGCCCGGCGCCTTCGCCATGAACCCGGCCGCCGTGCTCGGCCTGTGCACCCTGCCCGGCCTGGTCGCCTGGAAGGCCGGCTGGCGCGCGCGCTGGTTCGCACCCGTGGTGGCCGTCATGTCCGAGCCGAAGTTCTGGTTATGGGCATTGCCGATGTATTGGATTGCCAGAAACTTGCCGTGGTACCCGTTTACCTTGCTGGCGCCGGGTTAGACCGCAAGGATCAAATCTGTGAACTTAGAGCAAGAATCCGAGCACGCCACTGAGCTACTAGTCGGAAAGATTGTTAAGTCTGTTAGACGTCACCGACCTGGCGAAGTCGTCATCCAGTTCGAAGATGGAAGCCGGCTCTTCGTGGACGTCAATGGCGATGCTCTTGAGCTTTCTATCACCGATTGCACAGGTGATTAACTGCCTCTAATCGGGCCTGGTGTTAACGCACCCACCCGGCGATCACCAGCAACGCCAGCACCACCATCCACAGCAGCAGCACGCGCCAGACCAGGCTCATCGCATCGCGCACTTCCGGCAGGCGGCGCCACACCGGCACCAGCCCTGCATCGGTGTAGTCGTGCGCTTCCTCGCGCAATTCGGCGCTGACGCTGGCACGCGCCACCGCACCGAGAAAATGCGGCTCCAGGGACCAGCGGTTGCCATGTGCCTGCCGCCAGGCGCGAAACACCGTGTCGAAATTGCCCACCAGCGCCATCGACACCGTGATCAGCTGCGCCACCGGCCATTCCAGCGCGGCCAGCAGCCAGCGCGCGCCGGCCAGGTTGCGCGGCGGCAGCAGCACCGACAGCGGGCTTTCCACCGCCAGTGCCGTGAGCCGGTACAGCACCGCACCGAACGGCCCCAGCAGCAAGAACCACCACAGCACCGCGAACCAGCGCCGCAGCCCGTTGACCACCACCGCTTCCACCAGCGACGGCGCATCTTCGTGCACGCTGCCGCCGGCGGCCTGCAGGTGCGAGATGGCCTCACGCCGCAACGCCGGCGCGTCGGCATCGATCACCGCTTCCACATCGCGGTCCAGATCGCGCGGCCCCCAGGTCCAGGCCAGCACCGCCACGCCGAACAGCAATGCCCAGAACCCGCGCCACACATCGTCCAGCAGCCATTGCAGCAGCACCACCACCAGCAGGGCCGGCAACAGTGCCAGCAGCACGCCATAACGCCCCTGCCACGCACCGCGCCCGGCCGCATGGCTGTCCAGCCGGCGTAGCCACTGGCCGAACCATTCGAAACGCCGCAGCCGCGCCACCTGGGCGGGCGCCAGGTGGCCCAGCGCAAGTGCGACGACGACAGCAACCAGGGTGGTGAACATGGGTGGGCCTCCTCAGCCGAGTCTAGCCGAGCCGCTGCACGCGCACCCGATCTGCGTGCGCTGCGCCGCTCGCCCCGGCTCAGCCATGGACGCGATGCCAATGCTCGATCAGCGCGCGCGCGATGGAAATACGCGGCGGCAACCCGATCTCGCCGTCGCCGGCCAGTGCCGCGGTGACCTCGGCATGGCTGACCCAGCGCGCGTCTTCCAGCTCGCCGGTGACCTGCGGCACTTCGCTTGCCGCAGCGCGCGCGCTGAAGCCCAGCATCAACGCGCCCGGGAACGGCCACGGCTGCGCGCCCAGGTAGCGGCAGTCCTGCACCTGCACACGGGTTTCCTCGAACACCTCGCGCGCCACGGTCTGCTCCAGCGACTCGCCGGGTTCGACAAAGCCGGCAATCACCGAGTAGCGCCCCTGCGCCCAACTCGCCTGCCGCCCCAGCAGCAAGCGCGCGCCATCGCTGACCGCCACGATGATGGCCGGATCCACGCGCGGGTAATGCTCGGTCTGGCATTGCGTGCAATGGGCGATGAAGCCGGCCCGCCGGAACGCGATCGCCCCGCCGCAGACACCGCAAAAGCGCGTGCGCGACTGCCAGTGCAGCATCGCGCGTGCGTAGGCGAACGCGGTGGAGACGTCTGCCGGCCAGTCGGCGGCGGCCTGGCGCAGGTCGATGCGCTGCGGCGCTTCCACACCCGGCACATCGGACGGCAGGCAGAACCAGCCGACCCCATCGCGCAGCCCCAGAAAGATCGCTCCGTCCGGCGCTTCGCCAAGCGCAGCACCGTCCATCAGCAGCGGCTGGCCATCGGCATCGGCCAGCGCGGTGCCCTTGGCATCGAGCAGCAGCACGCGGCCTTGCGGCCACAGACGCGCCAGCGCAGCAGCATCGTCACGCAGCAGATCGCCGCGATCCAGTGGCGCGTGGGTGAAGGCAAAACCGGAGGAGGAAAAGGAAGGCTCTGACATCGGCGCAAGCCTGCCGATAATCGGCATCGCCTGCAACCGGCGCGCCACGGATGCAGGCCCGGCCGGCGGCGCGCGTTCAGACGTTGCCATGGGCCCGCGCTCGCCGGCGGTGCTGACTGCGTCACATTGCGCGCTGCGCCGCACGGCAGGCCACGCGCGATCGGCACGGCGTTGCGGCAACCAGGTCGAATCCGGGCATGCTCAGCCTTGTCGCCTGCAACAGCGACAAGGCCTCGATCGGATCGTGACGCGTCCAGGCGGACCCGGTACGCGACGATCATCGGCGCTGGCGGCGCCCCGCCATCCAGGCCTCAGCGCTGCTTGTCCAGCAGCTGATGCCGTACGGCGACGATGCACGGCTCATTGGTGGTCAGATGCACGAAAGCCGAGTTGTCGTTGGGGTCGCCACTGCCGATGTCCACCAGCGCTGCCTGGGTGCTGCCGCGACGCTTGAAACCGGCAATGGCGGTCACCGCATTCTTCAGCGGGATGGTCGCGTCGTTGGACGAACCGCACAGCAGCGTCGGCGTCTGCGGCGCCCAGTCCAGCACGTCGTTGCGTGCCAGATCCTTGCGGAACGGATTGTCCGGGTTGCTGGCGAAGTCACGGTAGAAGCCGGGCTGGAAATACACCTTGAGCTGATCGATCCCGGGCAGCGTATCGCCCAGCACCAGATCGGTCAGGCCCAGCTTGCCGGGGAACAGCCCCTCGACCCTGGCCGCCCACGGATCCTGAAACACCTGCCCGGCCGCCAGATAGAGATTGCGATACGTGTGCTGCATCGCGACGATCGCGTAGCTGCCCAGAATGATGCCGAAGCTGCTTTCACCGACGGCGTTGCTCCCGCTCCAGCTGTCCACGAAGGTCTGCTCCAGCGCGTAGGGCCCGGAGATCGGCGCGCTGGCCACCAGATGGAACTCGCTGGACAGATGCGCCTCGATTTCCCGCTGGGTTGCCAGTGCGGCATGGCCGCCTTGCGAATACCCCGACAGCATCACCTTGCCGGACAACGGCGTCTTCAGCCGCTGCAACACGCTGCGTGCCGCGCGTAGCGCATCGATCGTCGCACTGGCCTCGGATGCGCTATGCAGGTAGGGATGGAAACCGTAGCTGGATTTGCCCAGCCCCAGGTAATCGCTGCTGACCACCACATAGCCCTGGCTGGCCAAACGGGTGACCAGCGGGTCGTTCCCCTTGGCATCACGGATGTCCTTGGCCTGTTCCTCGTTGCGGAGCGTCGCGGTCGACCGCCCCCAGCCCAGCAACGGATACGGACCGGTGCAACGCTCGCCACCCGGAATCAGCACCACGCCCGACGCCGTGGCCGGCTCGCCATCGACGCCGACGGTGGCATAGGTGAACTCGGCCACGCGCACGTTGCATCTGGGCTGTTCGGTCGCCGGCTCGGCGGTGAGCAATGCGGCAATCGCATCGCGGGTGTAGCTGGTTAGGAAATTGCTGCTGAGCAAGCTGCCGCGCGCGGGTGACGCCTGCGCACCGGGTGCAAGCACTGCGCTGGCGATGCCAAGCATGGCCAGCAGGCCAAACGCCGATCGGGTTCTGATCTGCAACATGGTGAGACGTTCTCTCATGGATGGATGCAAGGGGCGGGGAGCTGGCGCGACAAAGGAGCGGGATCAGCTGCCCGATCCACGTACGCACGCGTGGCGATGCGCTTACTGCGCCATGGTGTGGAAGTGGCATCGCGCGCGGCACGCTCGCTCAGCGCAGTGGCGAGGCCTGCGTGTGTCAGGCAAGACAAGACGCGATGCATGAATGAAGCGAGCATGTCCGGGCACCGGCGCTGAGCGTGCGTGCAGTATGTCCATCGCCGCACGCGCTGCAGCTCACGCGCACGAAGCTTGCGCGCGCACGGCGAAACCCCGCAGCACGCAAATGTTTACAGCGCGTTAGACATGCACATCGATAGCGCTTGGCGCCATGCCACCCCGTGGCATTCGTCCCGGTGGCGATCGTTTGAGCGGTACGTGGCGCACATCGCCCGGCGTTTTTTTGACTGCGCCCGGCGAACGGTATCGGTATCGGTGTTGGTGTCGCGCGACATGCATCGCGTCCAAGAGATCCGCAATGCACAAGCGACGTACCGCATGCGGCCCTGTCGCCGCACTTATGCCGCTACCGCACTCACCACGTCGCGCTGAACATGGAAACGCTGCACACAGCAGATCGCCCGCGCCTCAAACACCGGCAACCGCGCCGATTCAGACGCTGAAGCTGCTGCCGCACCCGCAGGTGGTCTTGGCATTCGGATTGCGAATCACGAACTGCGCCCCGGTCAGGCTTTCGGTGTAGTCCACTTCCGCGCCCATCAGGTATTGCAGGCTCAGCGGGTCGACCAGCAGCGTCACCCCGTCGGTGGCCACGGCCAGGTCGTCCTCGGCGCGGTTCTCGTCGAACTCGAAGCCGTACTGGAAGCCGGAACAGCCACCCCCCTGGATATAGACGCGCAACGCCAGCTCGGCGTTGCCTTCTTCCTGGATCAGCTCGCGCACCTTGCTGGCGGCGGCCACGGAAAAGTTCAGCGGCCGGTCGATGGACTGGTAGTCCGGGGCCGGGGCGGCGGTGGGAAGCGAAACGAGCGTGCTCATGGCGTCAGCATGGGGGCCAGGCGGCCCCACTTCAAGCGCTGCCTGCCAAACCCGACACCCCGCTTCAGCCGCAGGCCACGCACTCAGGCCTCGGCTGTCTCGGCCTGCAAGGCCTTGGCGGGCTCGGCGCGGCCGGCGTCCGGCGCCGGCAACGCGGCGGTCGCGCCGGCGGTGGCGGCATGGATCAGGCGCCCGGTGAGCTGCGCACCGGCGCTCATCTCCACCACCTGGTAATGCACATTGCCCTGCACCCGCGCGTTGGCGGCCAGTTCGACCCGCTCGGCCGCATGCACATCGCCGGTCAGCTGGCCGTTGATGATCACCACCGGCGCGCGCACCTCGCCCTCGATGCTGCCCTGCTCGGCCACCGTCAAGATGGCGCCGGCGCCGTCTTCGGCGATCACCTTGCCCAGGATGCGGCCTTCCACATACAGCCCGCCGCTGAACACCAGGTCGCCGCGGATGACCACCTGCGGCCCGATCAAGGTATCGACCACGGTCTGCGCACCACGGTTGGATTTGTTTCCGAACATGAGCTACTCCCCCGCGCCACTCCCGGCGACTTTCCAGTCGAATGTCTGATTGACCGGCGCCCCGTCGCCGCTCAGGGTGATTTTGACACGTTGCGGAGTGAAATCCTTCGGCAGGATCACGCTGCCGTCCAATTGCTGGAAATAGCGGAACGAGTAGGCCTGCCCGGCTGCATCCGGCTTCTGGTGCAGCTCGTTCCAGTTCACCGTGACCAGCTTGCCGGCGCGCACGCCTTCCACCGTAAAGCGCAGCTGGCCCTGGCTGATTGCGCCGCGGTTGAGGTTCTGGGTCAGCACCACGCTGTAGTTCCAGGTGCCGCCGGCCTCTGCGCTGAATTGCACCGAGTGTGCGTTGAGCCCCTTGCGTTGCGCGGTGGAGCCCACCAGGCGCTCGTAGAACGCCACATCCGCACGCAGTGCGGCGATCTGCTCGTCACGCTCGGCCAGCGAGGCCTGCACTTCGGTGTTGGCGGCGCGACTGATCTTGTCGGACATCTCCAGATTGACCTGGCGCTGCTGCAACTGCGCAATCTGCCGACGCTGCTGGGCCTGACTGCGTTGCGCCTGCTGCAACGCCGCCTCGGCCTCGACCAGGCGCGGCGCGGCGGTACGGCTGGCCATCCACCATGCCCCGCCCAGCGATGCCAGCCACACCAGCGCGATCACCAGCCACCGCCAGCGGCCGCCGGAACGGCCACCGCCGGAGTCACGTTGGACGATCTGAACGCGTGCGGCTGGTCGCATGGGCATCGGGTCCGGACGGGCCGGCGCAGTCATGGGCGGCGTAGTGTGCCAGAGCGTCGGCAACCATCGCGCTGGCGCTGGACCGGCGGTTATCCGATAGTTCCGTATTGTTCGCAGGAAGCAACGCCATGAGCGAAGCCCATCTGTTCGTGATCGGCATCCTGCTGGCCTGGCTGGCCGGCATCCGTGTCTATCTCACCGTCTTCGGTGTCGGCCTGGCCGGCCTGCTCGGCTGGATCGAGTTGCCGCCGGCCCTGCATCCGGCGCAGTCGTGGTGGGTGCTCGGCACCTCCGGTGCACTGGCAGTGGCCGAGTTCTTCGCCGACAAGATCCCCGGCGTGGATTCGGGCTGGGACCTGCTGCAGACGCTGGCACGGGTGCCCGCCGGCGCCTTCCTGGCAGCGGCCACGCTGTCGCCGGACGGTGACCTGAGCACCGGCGTGCTGGCCGCAGGCGCCGGCGTGGCGCTGACCAGCCACACCCTCAAGGCCGGCACCCGCGCCTTGCTCAACACCTCGCCCGAACCGGCCAGCAACTGGGTCGCCTCGCTGGCCGAGGACACCATCGCCACCACTGCCCTGGCGCTGGCACTGGCGCACCCATGGCTGGCACTCAGTGTTGCGGTGGGCTCCAGCGTGCTCGCTACGCTGGTGGTCTGGTGGGTGTGGCGATTGCTGTGGCGGGGCATGCGGCGGCTGATTGCGCCGATGCGCCCTGCCACCACGCCGGCTGCACGTCGCTCCCCGCTATCGTGAAGTTCATCGCATAATCATCGCGACTGCAGGGAGTATTGATGGCCGCCCGAGATCCGGTTCCTTTCACCCGTGACGACACCGCCACGCGTAATCGTCCACTGCGCGCCGAGACACCGCCGGCCGACTACTGGCGCCGCTGGGCCGACGAGGCCGCGGCGGCATCCAACCCGGCAGAGCCGGTGAGTGCCGCCATCATTCCCGCGCCCGCTGCCGCACCCGCATCGATCCTGCCGATGGCACCAGCCCAGGCCGTCGCGCCAGGCGGCAGTGCGCACGCGACGGCTGCAGCGTCGACGCTGGCGACTGTCTCGGCGTCGCGCGAGGGCGACGACACCATGGCCGCCGATGCGCCGTACCGCGTGCTGATCGTCGAGGACGACCGCTCGCAGGCGCTGTTCGCGCAGAGCGTGCTGCACGGTGCCGGCATGCATGCGCAGGTGGAAATGACCGCCGCCAGCGTGCCGCAGGCGATCCAGGACTACCACCCGGATCTGATTTTGATGGATCTGCACATGCCCGAGCTGGACGGCATCCGCCTGACCACCCTGATCCGCCAGCAGCCCGGCCAGCAGCTGCTGCCGATCGTCTTCCTCACTGGCGACCCGGATCCGGAGCGTCAGTTCGAAGTGCTCGACAGCGGGGCCGACGACTTCCTGACCAAGCCGATCCGCCCGCGTCACCTGATCGCCGCGGTGTCCAACCGCATCCGCCGCGCACGCCAGCAGGCGCTGCAGCAGGCCGGTGAACAGGTCAGCGTGCGCAGCAATCCGGAGACCGGCCTGCCGACACGCGCCCATGTGATGGAACTGCTCGCCGATGCGCTGGCGCGCAAGCAGACCGGCGGATTGTTCTTCATTGAAATCGCCAGCGCGCTCGGCTTGCGCGAGCGCTATGGCTATGCCGCCTATGAGCGCCTGATGACCCAGGCCGGGCATCGCCTGGCCAGTGCCGCGCAGCCGTATCCGCTGGCGCGCCTGAACGACAACAGCTTCCTGCTGCTGGGCGTGGACATGCCCGAATCCAGCCTGGAACAGCAGGCGCTGGAAATCCGCCAGCGGCTGTCGGCCCATGCCTTCCCGGTGCGCGAGGAAGAATCGGTGCACGTGCGCTGCGCCATCGGCGTGGCACCGTTGGGCCTGGGCTTCGACGATACCGGCAGCGCACTGGAAGCGGTCGAGCGCACCGCGCTGCAGGCACGCCTGCGCAGCGACGGCGTGCAGGCCTACCTGGCCCCCAGCCAGGCCGAACAGCAGGAGCAGCTGCGCCTGGTCGAAGGCCAGCTCGAACTGGCGTATCAACCGATCGTGGCGGTGGCCGGTGGCGACACGGCGCAATACCAGGTGCTGCTGCGGCTGCGCCAGGCCGACGGCACGCTGCTGTCGGCCGGCCAGGTGATTCCCGCCGCCGAAGCGGCCGGACGCATCGCCGATCTCGACCAGCAGGTCATGGACCACGCGCTCGGCCTGCTGCATCTGTACCAGCACGCCCACCCGCCGCTGCGGTTGTTCGTGTCGCAGTCGCCGCGCACGCTGGCGCGCGATGCCTTCGCCGACTGGTTGCTCAAGGCGCTGGTCGAGCGCGGCGTGGCCGGGCAATCGCTGATCGTCGACCTGCGCCTGGACGATGCCTTGATCCACGCAGTCACCGTGCAGCAGTTCTGCGCCAGATTGATGCAGGCGGGCGTGCAGTTCTGCCTGAGCCAGTTCGAGCCCGGCGACGAAGCCAACGCGCTGCTGAGCCAGCTGCCGCTGAGCTTCGTGCGCATGGCCAACCGCTTCGCCGATGCCCATGGCAATGCGGCAGTCCGCGATGAACTGCGCGGCGTGATCGATATCGCCCATCAGCGTGGCTTGCTGATCATCGGCCAACGCATCGAGGACCCGCAGTCGGCCGCGGCGATGTGGATGAGTGGCGTGGACTTCATCCAGGGCAACCTGGTGCAGACGGTCGGCAAGGAACTGGACTTCGACTTCACGAACGCGGTGCTCTGAGTGACAGCGCGGGCAGGAGGCCTCCGCGCCTGGAGCGGCCTGGCCGTGTTGGCTGCGCTGGTCGCAGCGCTGGGTGCAGGCCTGCAGTGGTCGGCCATCGACGGGCCGTGGCGCACGGTGACGGCCGCCTCTGCAGCGCTGGCAGTGGTGTTCGGCCTGTGTGCCGCAGCTGCCGGCTACCGCAGCGCGCGCGCCCAGCACGCCCTGACGCAACGCCTGGAAGAGGCCGACGTCGCCCGTGAGCGCCTGCAGCAGGAGCTGCAGCGCCACGGCGAGCTTGAACAGGAACTGCTGCGCGCCAAGCAGGCCGCCGAGGCCGCCACGCTGGCCAAGGGCGAATTCCTGGCCACCATGAGCCACGAGATCCGCACCCCGCTCAACGGCATCATCCCGATGCTGGAGCTCATTTCCAGCGGCCAGCTCAGCCTGGACCAGCGCGACATGCTGCAGACCGCCACCGGCAGCTCGCTGCAGTTGCTGCGCATCGTCGACGACATCCTCGACTACTCCAAACTCGAAGCCAACAAGCTCGAACTGGAGATCACCACCTTCAACCTGCGCGAGTTGCTCGACGGCGTCGTGCAGCTGTTGCAGCGTACCGCCGAAGGCAAGCAGCTGCGCCTGGCGCTGGATATCGAGCCATCGGTGCGCCTGCTGGTGCGCGGCGACCCGATCCGCCTGCGCCAGGTGCTGGGCAACCTGATCGGCAATGCGATCAAGTTCACCGAGCGCGGCAGCGTCGACATCCAGTTGCGCCGCCTGGGCGAAACCCGCGCCCAGCACCTGCTGCGCTTCCAGGTGCGCGATACCGGCATCGGCATCGCCCCGGATCAGCAGGCGCGCCTGTTCCGCTCCTTCGCCCAGGCCGACGCCTCCACCACGCGCCTGTATGGCGGCACCGGCCTGGGACTGGCGATCTGCAAACGCATCATCGACCTGATGGGCGGCCGCATCGGCGTGGAGTCCGAGCCCGGGCGCGGCGCAACGTTCTGGTTCGAGATTCCGCTGCTCAAGGTCATCGGCGACCTGCAGCAGAACAGCGGCGCCGATGCCGCCCGGGTGATGGTGATCAGCTCGGACACACGCCTGTCGCAACGTCTCAAGCGCCTGCTCGACGGCTGGGGGGTGTCGCATGTGCTGATGGAGACCACCCAGGAAGCGCTGGAACGGGTGCGTCGCCACAGCGACGGCGAAGGCTTCCGCTGCGTCATTGCCGACCACGACACGCTGCGCTACAGCGCGCGCGCCGTGCATCGCGCACTTGCGCGCCCGGACGACCTCGGTGGCGCGCGCCTGATCTGGTTGTATGGCGACGAGCCGGTGCCTGCCGAGCTGCAGGACCATGCCACCCTGGTGCCGCGCCAGAGCCCGGACGAGACCCTGCGCTCGCTGGTGCTGCCGCCCGATCCAACGCCGGCCCCCGCCACCACGCTGGCCGCGGCGATGATTCCCGAGCCGATGGCACCGGCGCTGGCCAATACGCGCGAAGTGCGCATCCTGCTGGTGGAAGACAACCCGGTGAACCTGCTGGTCGCGCAGAAGCTGCTGGCCGTGCTCGGCTTCGACGCCGACACCGCCACCGATGGCGACGCCGCGCTGAGCAGCATGGAGTCCACCCGCTACGACATGGTCTTCATGGATTGCCAGATGCCGGTGCTGGACGGCTATGCCGCCACCCGCCGCTGGCGCGCGATGGAGACCGAGAGCGGCGGCCGTCCGGTCCCGATCGTGGCGATGACCGCCAACGCCATGGCCGGCGATCGCGAGCGCTGCCTGGCTGCCGGCATGGACGACTACCTGTCCAAACCGGTGGCCCGCGAGCAGCTCGACGCCTGCCTGCAACGCTGGCTGCCGCGTCAACCGCTGCCAGCCGGCACGCCCCATGGCAGCCAGGCCGCAGCCGCCCCCGAAAGCGCCAGCAGCGCCGCGCAGGCGCGCGCCTTGCCGATCCTGGACAACAGCGTGATCGATGAGCTGTACGAGGTGGCGGGCGCGGACACCATCACCATCCTGCAGCTGTTCCTGGAAGATGCGCCGGGCATGATCGAACGCCTGGAAACCGCGGCCACCAACCGCGACAGCATGCAGCTGCGCGATCTGGCGCATACGCTCAAATCCTCCAGCGCCAACGTCGGCGCCCAGGCGCTGGCCAATGCCGCGCGCCGGATCGAACTGGCCGCGCGTACCGGCACCATTGAGCGCCCCTCGGTGATGGTGGCCCTGGTCATCGCCGAATACGCACGCGCCCGCCTGGCATTGCTCGGCCAGGTCGCCCGCCTGCAGACCAAGGCCCGCGCCGCCAACTGAGGGCGGCCAACAAACCGTGGCAGCGGCTGTCAGTCGGGTGCCAAGGACGCGCTCGCAGCAAGAGCGTGCGCGTGGTACATGCAGTTTCCGGGCAGCGACAGCCACGCCGACCGCTCATGACCTCATGCGCGCCGGCATTGTTCTCGCGATGGAAGAGGCCGAAGGCCCGGCGGCAGAAAGAGCCAGGATGCAGTGAGCCGAAGCCACTCATCAACGCGCCGCCTGCCGGCAGCGCTGCAGCCCGGTCAGCGGCCCTCAGTCGTCCAGCTTGGTCAGCAGGTAGTTCGGCTCGCCGATGCGCGCCACCAGATCCAGCTGGGTTTCCAGCCAGTCGATGTGCTCTTCTTCCGACTCCAGGATGTCCACCAGCAGCTGGCGGCTCACGTAGTCGTTGACGGTCTCCGCATAGGCCACGGCCTCGCGCAGCACGGCAACCGCCTCACGCTCCAGCGCCAGATCGCAGCGGAACATCTCGGTGGGGTTCTCGCCGATGCGCAGCTTGCCCAGCGCCTGGAAATTGGGAAGTCCTTCGAGAAACAGGATGCGGTCGGACAGCTTGTCCGCATGCTTCATCTCGTCGATGGATTCCTTGTACTCATGCTCGGCCAGTTCCTTCAGGCCCCAGTTCTTCAGCATCTTGGCGTGCAGGAAGTACTGGTTGATCGCAGTGAGTTCGTTGTAGAGCACCTTGTTGAGGTACTCGATGACCTTGGTATCGCCCTTCATGCGACGTCTCCGAGACAGTGAGCCGGCCGCACTGTAGCGCGTTGCCGCGGCGCATGAAGGAACGCGAATCGTGATCAGTTGCGGGACGCTTGCCCGCTTCCGGCTGGATCGTCGTACGGTCTATGTGGGAGCGGAGCTCCCGTCGATCTGCGTCGAGCAGTCACTGCGGACTGTGGAGGGAACCAGCGGTGAACTGACCGATGACCGCAACGGTTCCGGAGCGAGCGCATGGCCGGAGGCCAGCAAGGCGACCTGTCGACGCCAGGGGCGCGGGTGGCACCAGGAAGGCGTCAATGCGCCCACCAGCCCCGTCAACCTGTCATCGACGACGCGCGGACGCGCCGGAGAATGCTCAGGCAGCGCTGGCAAGCCCCAGCATGGGCAAGGGCAGCGCGCGGCTCGCATGGGCCTGGCTCAACACATCGCCCGCCATCTCCAGGCACGACCCACAGTTTGAACCACAGCCGGTGCGCATGGTCAGCTCGGCCAGGCTGGCACAGCCATTCTCGGCCGCTTCGCGGATCTGGTGGTCGGTGACCCCATTACAGATGCAGACGTACACGGTATCGGTCGGGTGCTGGCGATCCGGAGAGGACCGGCACTGATTCCACCGCAAACGAGAATAGGTGTCAATTCCAAACGTTAATCATTATTAATCCGGACCGCACGAGGCCCGCCCCGCTTGCGTGGACGCTTGCGCGGGCTGTCGTGCCCGGCCGCGCTGCTGCCCGGCAACCAGGCCTCCAGCGCACGCTCGGGCATCACCCCGACCGCCGCCGAGCCGGCGATGGTCTGCGCCAGTGGAGCCAGATGACGCAGCGCGCGCGCATAGACCCCGCGCTTGAACATCACCACATGCTCGACCGGATACCAGAAATCCACCCAGCGCCAGTGATCGAACTCGGGCGTGTCGGTGTGGTCGAGCTTGAGATGGGATTCGTGGCCGGTGAACTGCAGCAGGAACCACACCTGCTTCTGGCCGATGCAGACCTGGCGCTCATTGCGCCGTACTGCCCGGCTCGGCAGGCGATAGCGCAGCCACCCAGGGGTGGCACCGAGCAATTCGACATGCTCGGGCAACAACCCGGTTTCTTCGCGCAACTCGCGGTACATGGCTTCCACGGGTGTCTCGTCGGTATTCATGCCACCTTGCGGGAACTGCCAGCCGTCCCTGCGCACACGTCGTGCCCAGAACACCTGACCATCCTCTCGCATCAGCACGATGCCGACGTTTGGCCGGAAACCGTCCGGATCGATCACGATGCGGACTCCTGAAAATCTACTGTCACCGACTCTGCCACGGCGACGGCCGGCTCACAAGCTGAAAACGAAATGCTTGACAACACGCGAGCGCTTGGTAAGAATTGCCGGCTCCCTAGGCTATGTAGCTCAGCCGGTTAGAGCACAGCACTCATAATGCTGGGGTCGGTGGTTCGAGTCCACCCATAGCCACCAAGGTGTTCATGCGCTCACAGGCATGCAATAATCTTGGCCCAACACGTTTTATTGCCCCGTCGCCAAGCGGTAAGGCACCTGACTCTGACTCAGGCATCGGTGGTTCGAATCCATCCGGGGCAGCCAAACACAGAAGGTCCGATCTGACGATCGGGCCTTTTTTGTTGCCCGATGATCCGACCCGGCAGCCACCGGGAATGGTCCGCACCAACCACTGCCGCACCAAGGGCGCACAGGGATCGGCCGCAGGTGCCCCACCCTGCCGGAATGGGCGTGCTGCGTCGGCCAGGCAGACAGGCAGACAGGCGCCACTGCCGGAACCTGGCCACCCCGCATGGCATCACCCCGGGCGGCCGTGCACAGACGCAGCGGCCGCCGCCAGGTTGTTGGCACGAAAAGAGGGCCATGCCGCCCCTGCGAAGCTGCCAGACCCGCCCCCGGAAAGACCTGCCCTGCGACCCAGCACGCCCAGGCCACTAGCGCAGAGTCACGATGCGCACCCCCGAAACGACAAAAGCCCGGCATGGCCGGGCTTTTGTCGTGGGCGCCCCGGCGAACCGGGACGCAGCAAACGCGATGGATCAGCGCTTGGAGAACTGGGTTGCGCGACGGGCCTTGTGCAGACCGACCTTCTTACGCTCGACTTCGCGGGCGTCACGGGTCATGAAGCCAGCCTTGCGCAGCTCGGACTTCAGGGTTTCGTCGTACTCGACCAGTGCACGGGCGATGCCCAGACGGATCGCACCGGCCTGACCGGTGGTGCCGCCGCCGGAGGCGGTGACCAGGATGTCGAAGCTTTCGGTGTTCTTGGTGAGTTCCAGCGGCTGACGCACGATCATGCGTGCAGTCTCACGGCCAAAGAACTCGTCCAGCGGACGGTCGTTGACGGTGATGTTGCCGGTACCCTTGCGCAGGAACACGCGAGCGGTGGAGGACTTGCGGCGGCCAGTGCCGTAGTTTTGCGTGATAGCCATGATTAGATATCCAGAACTTGCGGCTGCTGGGCGGCGTGCGGATGCTCGGCACCCGAATAGACCTTGAGCTTGCGGTACATGGTGCGGCCCAGGGGGCCCTTCGGCAGCATGCCCTTGACGGCGATTTCGATCACGCGCTCCGGGTGGCGCTCCAGCGCCTGCTCCAGGCTCTCGGTCTTCAGGTTACCGATGTAGCCGGTGAAGCGGTGATACTTCTTGTCTTTCAGCTTGTTGCCCGTGACCACGATCTTCTCGGCATTGATCACCACGAGGTAATCGCCGGTATCGACGTGCGGGGTATAAACCGGCTTGTGCTTGCCGCGCAGGCGGCGGGCCAGTTCGGTGGACAGACGGCCGAGCGTCTTGCCGGCGGCGTCAACGAGATACCAGTCGCGCTGGACGGTCTCGGACTTGGCGGTGAACGTAGTCATGAGAAAACTCTTGAGTGGTCGGGCGGATTGCAGCGGCAATGGCCGCTGGAACTTTGCCACGCGTTGTGAAGGCGAAACAGAAGAGGCGGGATTGTACGGGACGATACAAGGCCACGCAAGTCGCCGGCTGGCTGGAGCTCAGGCGGTTGGCAGCGGCTCGGTCGGGGGCCAGAATCGACGCATGACCCAGACCTCCTCTTTCCGACTGCATGGCCCGCTCGACCGGCTGCTGGTCGAAGCCCAGCGCGCGCTGGACACGGTATTCGGCAATCCGCCCGCCGAGCGGCCCAACCCGGCCGCCGACACCCCTGACGTGGCGCTGGAACCGGACCAGCGTCGCCACGCCGCCGGCTTGATGCGGATCAACCACGTCGGCGAGGTCTGCGCGCAAGGCCTGTATTTCGGCCAGGCCGCCGTCGCCCGCGACGCCCACACCCAGCAGCACCTGCTGGAGGCGGCGCAGGAAGAAACCGACCATCTGGCCTGGTGTGCCGACCGCCTGCACGAGCTGGACAGCCGCCCCAGCCTGTTCAACCCGCTCTGGTACGCCGGCAGCTACGCGCTCGGCGCCCTGGCCGGCTTGCGCGGCGACGACTGGAGCCTGGGCTTCGTGGTCGAGACCGAGCGCCAGGTCGAAGCCCATCTGGACGAACACCTGGAAACCCTGCCGGAGGTCGACCAGCGCAGCCGCGCGATCCTGCGCGTGATGAAGATCGACGAGGCACGCCACGCCGACCAGGCCGAACAGGCCGGCGCCCGCCCCCTCCCGCCACCGATCCCCAGCGCCATGGCCCTGGCCTCCAGACTCATGAAAGCCGTGGCGTACCGGCTGTAGCCGGCGGGATTAGGGATTGGGGATTGGCGGCTGGTGGCGCCCAGCAGACCAACTGGAGCAGAGCCCCCTTTGTTAAGGGGGCGCGCCGAAGGCGCGGGGATAGGATGCTACGGAGTGGGGCCCGAGGTTTGCGTAGCAAACCTTGGGGGCAGGCCCACGCAGTGGGACTGACTACGCGTGGGGCCCGAGGTTTGCGTAGCAAACCTTGGGGGGGCAGACCCACGCAGTGGGACTGACCACCGGGGCTGACCACGCCTACCCCACCAACTTCAATCCGATCACCCCGGCCACGATCAGGCCGATGCAGGCCAGACGCGACCATGAGGCGCTGTCGCCGAACAGCGCGATGCCGGCGATGGTCACGCCCAGCGCGCCGATCCCGGTCCAGATCGCATAACCGGTGCCTACCGGGATGGTCTTCAGCGCCTGGGTCAGAAACCACAGGCTGATGCCTGCCAGACCGATGGTCAGCACCGTCGGCCACAAGCGCGTGAAGCCGTCGCTGTACTTCAGGCCCATGGCAAAGCCGATTTCGAACAGGCCGGCCAGCAGCAGGTAGATCCAGGGCATCGCAGTACTCCTCAGTTGAAAAACGCACAAAAAAAAAGCGACCCAGTGTTTGCACACTGGGCCGCCGTCGGCTGTGGAACGCGAGGTCATCGCGTGGCGGGCCGTCCCGCCTTGGTTCTTTCGCGCGCCTGCAGGCAGCCGCGCACCAGCTCGCTCGCTGCGCTTACTCGCTCAGGTTGCGCCCGTGGAACAGTTCTTCGATCTCGCGCTTGAGCAGCGTTTCGATCTTCATGCGCTCCTTGAACGAGAGGTTCTTGGCGCGTTCCTCGAACAGGTACTGGTCCAGGTCGAAGTCCTTCAGGTGCATCTTGGTGTGGAAGATGTTTTCCTGATAGACGTTCACGTCGAACATCTCGTAGCGCGACTTCACGTTCTTGGCAAGGAAGTGCTGGATCGAGTTGATCTTGTGATCGATGTAATGCTTCTTGCCCTTCACATCGCGGGTGAAGCCACGGACGCGGTAGTCCATGATCACGATGTCCGATTCCAGACTCTCGATCAGGTAGTTCAGCGCCTTCAGCGGCGAGATCACGCCACAGGTGGCCACGTCGATATCGGCACGGAACGTGGCGATACCCTCCTGCGGATGCGTCTCGGGGTATGTATGGACAGTGATATGACTCTTGTCCATATGAGCGACCACCGCATCGGAGATCAGCTCCTTGCCGGCCTGCTTCTTGTCGATGACGGGCTCTTCCGAGATCAGGATCGTGACCGATGCGCCCTGCGGATCGTAGTCCTGACGTGCGATATTGAGGATGTTGGCGCCAATGATCTCGGCAACATCGGTCAGGATCTGCGTCAGACGATCGGCGTCGTACTGCTCATCGATATATTCGATGTAGCGCTGACGCTCCTCTTCGGTACGCGCATAACAGACGTCGTAGATGTTGAAGCTCAACGCCTTGGTGAGGTTGTTGAACCCCTGTAGCCTCAGGCGAGGCAACGGCTTGACCACGTCGGTCTGTCCTTATGGAAGGCGGGAAAGGAAACAATTATGAGCCAAAGATCCCAGCAACGAAATGCCGACGTTAAGAATGGTTTACCTTGCATGACTCATGCCGTTAAGCTTCAGGAATTACACGCGGAACTACCATGAGCCCAGGAAACACGACGGTTGTGACTACGACGGTACGTAACGCTACCCCTTCTCTGGCGCTGGACGCGGGCACGATCGAGCGTTTCCTGGCGCACAGCCATCGCAGACGCTATCCGACCCGGACCGATGTGTTCCGGCCAGGAGACCCGGCTGGCACGCTCTACTATGTGATCAGTGGCTCGGTAAGCATCATTGCCGAGGAAGATGACGATCGTGAGTTGGTGCTGGGCTACTTCGGTAGCGGCGAGTTCGTCGGCGAGATGGGGTTGTTCATCGAATCCGATACCCGCGAGGTGATCTTGCGCACCCGCACCCAGTGCGAGCTGGCCGAGATCAGCTACGAGCGGCTGCAGCAGCTGTTCCAGACCAGTCTGTCGCCGGATGCGCCGCGCATCCTGTATGCGATTGGCGTCCAGCTGTCCAAGCGGTTGCTCGACACCACAAGGAAAGCCAGCCGCCTGGCGTTCCTGGACGTGACCGACCGCATCGTGCGCACCCTGCACGACCTGTCCAAGGAGCCGGAAGCGATGAGTCATCCGCAGGGCACCCAGCTGCGCGTGTCGCGGCAGGAACTGGCACGGCTGGTGGGCTGTTCGCGTGAAATGGCCGGGCGCGTGCTCAAGAAACTGCAGGCCGACGGCCTGTTGCATGCACGCGGCAAGACCGTCGTGCTCTACGGCACCCGCTAAGCGGTAGCGGTTGGTGCAGCCCTGCACCAACCGCAGCTCGAACCGCATGTCGCACGGCATGCGGGCTGATGTGGCCGGGTGCGCTCGGTCACCGACTGCCGGCCGTGTGCCGTGCATCGCCGACTGCTTGCCCGCCGACTCGATGGGCAAGGCCTGACCTCGTCGCAGCCGTGACCTGGCCGGAGCCGCTTACGGTACGCTTTCGGCACCAGGCGCTACAGCGCCTTGCCACCGCGATCGCGACATCCCCAGTTGAGGATCGGCGTGCCCGCCGGCAGCACCTGCCGGAACAGCGCTTCGCGATTGGCCTTCGGATTGACTACCACCGGCGCGCGCGCCGCCTTCAGCAGCGGCAGATCCGCGGTGCTGTCCGAGTAGGCAATGGCGATGTCGGCGTAGCCGCGCTCGCGCAGCATGCGCATCTTCTCTTCATTGTGGCAGTGGCGTCGCGCGGTGACCGCGCCCAGGCGTGGACCGACCAGGCTGCCGATCACCGGCACGTCCTGATGCGCGACAAAGCCAAGAATCGCGCGGGCAAGTTCCGGCGGCGCGCCGGTGGCCACCACCACACGGTCGCCGGCGGCGCGGTGGTCGGTGAACACCTTCAAGGCGTGCGGCAACAAGCGCTGCCGGATCTGCGCTTCATGCTTGAGCACGTACGCATCGATGAAGCGATTGAACTCGCGCGCGCGGTGCAGGCCGAAGGTGGCGATCCACACATAACCGGACACGCCGCGGCGGCGGGTCGGCAGCATCGCCACCATCGGGCCGAGGATCGGCGAGGCCAACAGCGCCACCAGCAGACGCAACGGGTTGCGCTTGATCAGCCAGGCGAACAGGTGGCTGCCGGAGTCACCGTCATACAGCGTGTGGTCGAAATCGAAGACCACCAGCGGTGCGTCGTCGCGCGGTACGGGATACGCCTCAGTCATGCGCGAAGAATAGCTGACGCAGCGACTCGCCGGGTTCGGGCGCGCGCATGAAGGTCTCGCCGACCAGAAACGCGTTCACGCCGTGGCCGCGCATCAACTGCACATCGGCCGGCGTCACGATGCCGCTTTCGGTCACCAGGATGCGGTCACGCGGCACGGCGGCGCGCATGTCCAGGGTGGTCTGCAGCGTCACTTCGAAGGTGCGCAGATTGCGGTTGTTGATGCCCACCAGCGGCACCGGCACCTGCACCGCGCGCTCGAGCTCGTCGATGTCATGCACTTCCACCAGCACGTCCAGGCCCAGCTGCATGGCCAGGCCGGAGAGCTCGGCCAGCTGCGCGTCCTCCAGTGCCGAGACGATCAGCAGGATGCAATCGGCGCCGAGCACGCGCGCTTCGTAGACCTGGTAGGGGTCGACGGTGAAATCCTTGCGCAGCACCGGCAGCGTGCAGGCCTCGCGCGCCTGGCGCAGATAGGCATCGGCGCCCTGGAAGAAGTCCACATCGGTCAGCACCGACAGGCAGCTGGCGCCGCCAAATTCGTAGCTCACCGCAATGTCGGCCGGGTGGAAGTCGGGGCGGATCACGCCCTTGGAGGGGCTGGCCTTCTTCACTTCGGCGATCACTGCCGGCTCGCCGGCGGCGATGCTGGCCTGCATGGCGGCGGCAAACCCACGCGTGAGCGGCAGGTCGGCGCTGCGCGCGATCAGCTCGGCCAGCGGCACGCGCGCACTGCGCTCGGCGATTTCTTCGGCCTTGCGGGCAAGGATGGTGTTGAGGATGTCGCTCATCGTATCGGGTCCTGGCGGGCGGGCATTATCGGTCAAGACGGCCGCAACTGGCCGCGGCCACGCGCCGGCGCGCAGCATGCCAGCGGTGGCATGAGGGTGCCGACGCGTGCCTGCCGGTGCAGTGGCGGGGGTCAGCGCTGCGCGGCAGTCTGCCGGGTGAAGGCAACATAGGCATCCAGTCTTGCACGCGCCGAGCCATCGGCCAGGACCGCACGCGCACGCACGACGCCGTCGGCGATGCTGTCGGACACCCCTGCCACGTAAAGGGCCGCACCGGCATTGAGGGCGACGATGTCCAGCGCCGGGCCGGGCACGTTGTCCAGCACCTGCAGCAGCATCGTGCGCGACTGCGCGGCATCGGCCACCTTGAGGTTGCGGCTGGCCGACATGGCGATGCCGAAATCCTCCGGATGCACCTCGTACTCGCGCACCTGGCCATCGCGCAGCTCGCCGACCAGGGTGCCGGCACCGAGCGAGAGTTCGTCCATGCCATCGCGTCCCCACACCACCAGCGCGCGCTCGGCACCGAGTTCCTGCAGTACGCGCGCCTGGATGCCGACCAGATCCGGATGGAACACGCCCATCAGGATGTTCGGCGAGCCGGCCGGGTTGGTCAGCGGGCCGAGGATGTTGAAGATGGTGCGCACGCCCATTTCGCGGCGCACCGGCGCCACCACCTTCATGGCCGGATGATGCACCGGCGCATACATGAAGCCGATACCGGTCTGCGCCAGCGAGGCGGCGACCTGCTCGGGCTGCAACTCGATCGCCGCGCCCAGTGCCTCCAGCGCGTCGGCACTGCCGGACTTGGACGAGACGCTGCGGTTGCCGTGCTTGGCGACCTTGGCGCCGCCGGCGGCCGCCACGAACATCGCGCAGGTGGAGATGTTGAAGGTATGCGAACCATCGCCACCGGTGCCGACGATGTCGACCATGTGCCGGCGGTCGCCCACTTCCACGCGGCGCGAGAACTCGCGCATCACCGTGGCTGCGCCGGCGATCTCGCCGATGGTTTCCTTCTTGACCCGCAAACCGGTGAGGATGGCCGCGACCATCATGTCCGAGACCTCGCCACGCATGATCTGGCGCATCAGCTCGACCATTTCGTCGTGGAAGATTTCGCGGTGTTCGATGGTGCGCTGCAGGGCTTCTTGCGGGGTGATGGGCATGGACAAGGACCGTGGCAAAACGTGGGAAAGATATGCGGCAGTGAGCGTGATCGATCAATCCTGGCGATGCAGTCGCGCCTGGCGGCAACGCCACGCAGCACTGCGATGCGCAGCGCTCATTGGCCCGGACGCCGCATGCGGAAGCGCGCCTGCGCCTGCACTTCGAAATAATCGGCGGCGCCGCCCGCACGCAGAATCGTCTGTACGGCAGCAGGATCGTAGATACCGTCCTGCAGCGCCGCGTGCGCCAGATGCACACCGACCACCTCGCCCAGGACCAGCCAGGTTTCGATGGCCTGCCCGCTTGCGCTCTGCAGCGGCAGCAGCTGGCTGAGCCGGCATTCGAAACTGACCGGGCTGGCCGCCACGCGCGGGGCAGCGATCAGCCGCGACGGCGCCATTTCCAGGTCGGCCAATGCGAACTCGTCGACCTCCGCCGGCACTATCGCGGCGCTGGCATTCATCGCCTCGGCCAAGGGGCGCGTGGCCAGGTTCCAGGTGAATTCGCCGGTGGCTTCGATGTTGCGCAGGCTGTCCTTGCGGCCGATGCTGGCAAAGCCGACGATCGGCGGCACGTAGTTGAACGCGTTGAAGAAGCTGTAAGGCGCCAGGTTGGCGATGCCCCCGGCGCTGCGCGAGCCGATCCAGCCGATCGGTCGCGGACCGACGATGGCATTGAACGGATCGTGCGGCAGCCCGTGGCCCTGGCCTGGTTCGTAGAAGTGGAAACTGTCGCTGGCGGTGCTCATCGGGATCCGGATGCAGGTGTGGACGAAGCGAGGCGGGAAACCCGCTGCACGCTGGCGGCGCGCAGCCGATTGCGGGCAGTGCGCGCATGGGTCGCCGATGCATCGATGGTGCCGAAGACTGCATCACGACTGACGCAGGTTGCAGCGGCCCTTGCGACGCACGCGGTACGCATTGCGATCAACGCTGCAGGAAGTTCTTCAGCAGGGCGTGACCATGCTGGGTCAGGATCGACTCGGGATGGAACTGCACGCCTTCGACCGGGAACTGGCGATGACGCAGGCCCATGATCTCTTCGATCGAGCCATCCGGATGCTCGGTCCAGGCAGTGACTTCCAGCGCGTCGGGCAAGGTGGCCTTGTCCACCACCAGCGAGTGGTAGCGGGTGGCCTCGTAGCTGTCCGGCAGGCCGGCGAACACGCCCTTGCCCTGGTGGCGGATCGGCGAGGTCTTGCCATGCATGATGTTGTCGGCGCGGATCACATCGCCGCCGTAGACCTGACCGATGCTTTGATGCCCAAGACACACGCCCAGGATCGGCGTGGTCTGACCCAGCTGTTCGATCAGCTGCAGCGAGATGCCGGCCTCGTTCGGGGTGCACGGGCCGGGCGAGATCACGATGCGCTCGGGCCTGAGCGCGGCGATCTGATCCACGCTCATCGCGTCGTTGCGCACCACCGTGACCTCGGCGCCCAGCGCCTGCAGGTACTGCACGAGGTTGTAGGTGAAGCTGTCGTAGTTATCGAGCATCAGCAACATAGTTGGCCTATCTATCTGTTTTTAAAAGGGCCATGTGCCCGATGAGACTGCTGATACCCGCTCCGATACCCGCTTGTTTGGTTGATGCACCAGGTGCCGGGGTCGACAGGGACCACGCATGGCATATCTTCGCACGGGCTTGCCCTCGGCTTCCCGAACGGATCATTCCGCACATCGGCCTGGGGCTGGCGAGTCCGGTGCACGGTGGCCCGGTGGCGACCCGGCGCTGGAACGACGTCGCCGTCAACAAGGGCGGTGCCAGGCAAGGTTGGACGCGGCAGATTCCCTATCGGCTGATGATCCGCTCTGCAGACCATTGGACCCCCGCCTGCGTCCCGGTCGATATCCGTCCACCAGCCTGCCGCCGTTCGCCAGGGCGCACAAAAAGCATGGAAGCGATCTTGAGGGTTGCGCAGCTTAAAGATGAGCCTCGGCAGGCCCGGAGCGCGCAGCAGATGCCGATGCGCCCAGGCTCGGGCAGGCTGGCGAAATGCCGGGTGTGCAGCTGCTCCGCTGCGCACCAGATGCTGCGCAGCATGCTGAACATGGGCCACCGGCCCGGCCCCAGCAGATCGCTCACGCTTCTCGCCGATGCGTGCGAATCCAATTGGTGCGCAGTGACCCCAGCCGTGTCGATGTATGCGGGGGCCATGGTGCGTATCCAGGTCCAGTGGCCGCCGATGGATGCGGATGACCTGCACAGCCCGAGAGCACCGGGCCGGCGCGGGCGCGTCCGTCGCTACCTAGCGCCATGCAGTAATTCCGCCATGGCGCTGGGCATCTGCGGTCAGGCCAAAGGCTCGAACGTTGGCCCCTGGCTGCTCTCGCTCGCGGTCAGGATGGTGCGACAGAACGAATTGACGGTCAGGTGTTCCTTCAGTTGCACCGAACGCCCGTCCGGTAGCCGGATCTGGCCGGTCATCGTCGACAGCAGATAACAATAGATGCGCGTGCCGCTGGCAACCGGCCAGTGGCTATATGCGCGGCCATGCGCGGCGATGTGCACGTCGACCACCGTGTCACCGTTGGTCATCTTCAGCCGCCATTTGACGGGCAGGTTGATGCCGGTGCGCGGGTCCTCCCACTTTTCCAGAACCTCGAACTCGATGTCTCCGTCACCGCTGGCGGCGTTGATGTTGACCTGCTTGTTGTCACCGTACTTGACGAAGCCCAGCTGCATTCCGTCCCGGGGCTGGAAGAAGTTGATCTTGACGTCATCCTGGATTGTGTACAGCCACCACATCCAGTTGGGCGCAGGTAGGTTCTTGATCGGATCGTTCGACTGACCGGTGATGATGTGCTCACGCACGCCATAGCCGTCGCTGAGTTCGAGCTGGTACGCCGGGGTTTTGATGGTGCCCTCCACACCAACGAACACGTCGTAACCCGCGCGGTCGTTCTCGCTCGCCTTATCGAAGGGGCCCCAGTTCCAGAGCGGTGCGCCCTTCTGTGCATAGCGTAGGTCGAACTGCGCATCGCCTGCGTGGCCCTCCAGCCGCCATTGAGGCGGCTGGGCGACAAAGCGCAGGCCATCGAAATCCCAGGTCACCGCATCTTCGCTCCTGGTCACCTTGAACTTGTCTCCCTTGAGCCGTTCGCTTGGCGTCCAGCCCACGCGCACGAAATCGTTGTCGGACATCGACCCACGCTGGGACTTGGGGACCACGATCAACTGGATTTCACGCTCGGCAGAGGCGCCTTCACCCCATAGGCCCTTGCCGTTGCCGAACAGCGCATAGCCAGCGGCCCAGAGCAGTACGTCGTACTCGCCGGCCTCGGCGACCACTCCCAGTGCAGTCTCTTCCCAGATGTCCGTTTGGCTGGACGGAAGCGCCAGCGCCTCGAAGTGGGTCGCCTCATCTGCGAGCGTGACCGGCGCCTCCGAGTGCTTGATCGCGTTGTATTTGGCGCTGTAGTCGTCGTTCATGAATAGCGTTCTCCATGTTCCAGTGGATGGCGGATTGCCCAGGCGCGTGGCGAAGGCCTGCAGCCGAGCCGCAATGCCTGCCTCAAAAAACTATACCACGCAGTTTCGTTTTTTCAGCTGGCGCGAAACCGGCACAATGGGAAGCCCTTTCGTTCAGTCCGTCCATGTCCAATTCCCATCTCCGCCCCGACAAGCTCATCCCACCGCGCGCCAGTCAAGGTGGCCGCCCCACACGCGACGTGGCGGCCAAGATGAACGGACACATTCTGGAGGTCGCACTGGCACAGTTAGTCGAGCATGGAGAGGAGCACGTGACCATGGATGGCATAGCGCTTGCTGCCCAGGCCTCCAAACGGACGCTGTACGCCCGCTTCGGATCGCGCGACGCTCTCGTGGTAGCGGCGATCGAGCACGGTGCGGCACGCTTGCTGCAGCCGATTGCCTTGTCGGTTCCAGATGGACTGTTGAAGGACCGGCTGCTGTATGTGGCGCAGCGCATGCTTGATGCCTCACTCAGCGCCGAGGTCGTGGCCATGGAAGCGCTGGTGGCAAGAATTTCCGAGCGCAGACCAGGGCTCCATTCGCAACTTGCTGCCTGGCTTCATCGCACCCCGGCGTTGCTGATCCAGTCGCTGCTGGAGCAGGCGGCCTCCAAGGGCCAGCCCATCACCCCGCTTGCTGCGGAGATGGCGCCGTTCATCTACGACGCGCTGGTTGCTCACCCGAGACGCCTGGTCCTGATTGGGACGCTACCCAGCGCAAGGCCTGCTGCCATTCGCAAATACCTGGGAAAGGTGCTCGACATCATCCTGCATGGCGTCTTGGAAAGGCCTTCGCAACCAGATACCCGCGCCGTACGCGCAAGCGATGCGTGAGCAACCGGCAGCGCCGCAGGTCGTTTCTTCAACGGGGTTGACGATTCGGCGAAAACACAACTTTGCAGTCGGGAGCAAGCCGCCGCATCCCGACTCACTCGCTTGCGGGATGCCCCAACGCTTCCAGCGTATGACGAAGGTTGTCCAAGCCCGCTTCGTCCAGCTGGCAAGCGGCTCTGATCTGGCCGTTAACGGCGCGGACCTTGGTTCCGATGGCATGGCTCGCATCAGTCAAGTCGACAAACACGCGGCGCTCGTCGGTCACATCGCGCGTGCGGGTCACCATGTCCGCAGCTTGTTATGCAATCCGAATGTAACGCCCACGTTCCAGGCAGGCATTGACTGCCAGCAGGTCAGCTGCCCGGCAGGTACCTGGGTGTGGCGACGGCGCAAGCGCACAAGGCCCGGACGATGCCGGGCCTTGTGCGACGTATCAACGAACACTGGACGATCGGCTGCCGCGTACTGGCTGCGATGTTCTGGCGGCCGCCACTGCTGCAGCGCCTGAACACCTTCCAGGCGGTGTCCAGACCACCGACACTAGAATTGTTGCCACCTACCGTCACTGGTCGACGTGCTCTTCACCAGCCGAGGCTTTGCTGCACCGACCTTCCCGCTCTTATTCGCAAGGTGCTGGGCCACCGGAGCGGGCGTACGTTGCCGGGCAGCTATGACGGTGCTCCCTTCAATCTTGAACACGGCAACCGCATCGGTGAGCTGCACCGCCTGATCTTCGAGCGAGCGTGCAGCCGCCGTGGCTTCTTCCACCAGCGCTGCGTTTTGCTGAGTCGCCTCATCCATCTGGGTGACGGTCTGGTTGACCTGTTCGATGCCGGCCGATTGTTCCTGCGAGGCGGCGGAAATCTCGCCCATGATGTCGGTCACGCGCTGTACGCTCGCAACCACTTCACTCATGGTCTTGCCGGCGTTGTGCACCAGAATGGAGCCTTCGCCGACGCGCTGCACCGAGTCGTCGATGAGATGCTTGATCTCCCTGGCCGCGCCGGAGGAGCGCTGTGCGAGGGTACGCACCTCGGAGGCGACAACCGCAAAGCCACGGCCTTGTTCGCCCGCGCGTGCCGCCTCCACTGCAGCATTCAATGCCAGGATGTTGGTCTGGAATGCTATTCCGTCAATGACGGAGATGATGTCGGCAATCTTTCTGGAAGAAGCCTCGATACCGCTCATCGTCTCGACCACCTGGTTCACGACCTGCCCACCCTGGGCAGCGACGCTGGCGGCGCCGATGGCGAGCTGGTTCGCCTGGCGCGCGCCCTCGGCATTCTGCCTGACGGTGGACGTCAGCTCCTCCATCGATGCAGCTGTCTCTTCAAGGTTGGCGGCCTGCTGCTCGGTTCGTTGCGACAGATCCTGATTGCCCGCAGCGATTTCGCTGGCGGCGCCCTTGATGGAAACCGCCGAGGTCTGGATGCTGCTCACAATCATCGCCAACTGGCTGGCAGTGGCATTGGCATCGTCGCGCATTTGAGCAAAGACGCCGCGGAAGTCGCCGGTCATCCGCGCGGTAAGGTCGCCGGCGGCAATCGACTGCAGCAGGCGGGAGAGTTCCGCAAGGTTGATATCGGTGGTCTGCATCAGATTGTTCAGCCCCTCCACCATGCCGCGGAAATCGTGATCGAACGCAGCGGCATCGCCTCGCGTCGAGAAGTCTCCGGACTCGGCAGCCTGCGCCAACGCGAGAATCTGGCGGTTGATCGCCTGGAGATTGCGCTTGGTCGCTGCCATCGCGTCGCTCAGCGCCGCCTTCTCACCCGGCAGTTGCGGCATATCCGCCTGCATGTCCCCTACGGCGTAACGGGACATGACCGTGACGAGTTGCCGCTGGACCTGTACATGCGCATCCACCAGGTCGTTGGTGCCAGCCACCATACGGCCGTACTCGCCTGGAAAGCGCTCTGCATTCATGCGGTAGCTCATCTCTCCGGCATCATGCCGCGTCGCCATGTCGTCCTGGGCCTCGATGACCGCGCGTAGCTGCGCCTGCATCGTGCCCATCGACAGCAACAGCTGGCCCATCTCATCCTGACGGCGGGGTGCGATCCGGCTATTGAGTTCGCCGGACGATACTGCGGCAGATACACGCACCGCCTCGGCCAGGGGCGCCAACACCTGGCGGCGCAACAAGACGTAGAGTGCGGTGCTGAGCAAGGCAGCCGAGAGCAGGCCCACGACGATGATCACCCAAAGCAAGGAGCGGGCCTGCGCCATGACGTGGTGCTTGGGAACCATGATGCCGAGCGCAAAGACCTCTGGCGCATCCCCCAGACGCAACGGCACGAACACCCGCAGCCAATCAGCTCCAGCCAGCTGTGTCTCGTCACTACTCACTTTCCCCGAGCGCACCTGAGCGAGCATGGCTTGCGTATGAGCATCGGTCATCTTCTTGCCGACCTGCTTTGTGTCGGCGCTCGCCATCACCGCGCCAGTCGGCGACAGCAGGATCGCCTGCCCGACGTTCAGCGGGCGAAGCCTCGCAACCCGTTTCTGCAACGCATCCAGGGAGATGGTGATGTTGACCGTGCCGAGGAAATGGCCATCCTCCATGATCGGCGTGCTCAAGGTGGTCATGAGCGTGTCCACGCCGGCCACCGGATAGTAATACGGCTCAAGTACCACCGGCGCATGGCTCTTGCGGGCGGCCAGGTACCAGTCCCCTTCTCCCGGCTTGTCATAGCTATGCAAGGCCTCCCGCACCAACGCGTCCTTCTGGTACGACCAATACACCATGAAGCGTCCGGTCGCGTCATGAAATGGCGCGTTGATATTGGCAGAGTCGCGGCCATCGAACGCCTCGGGCTCCCAGAGCGTGCTGATGCCCAGCCAGTTCTTTTGCAGTCGCAATTGCTCGCGCAACACCGACGCGGCCGACGCGCGGCTCACGCCATCGGCCCTGCGCTCGATGCGGAACGTATTGGCCAGGGTCGCGCCCGTGTTGAAGGCGGACCCAACGTCCGATGAGATTTCGCTGGCCTCATGACGCGCCACCTCGCGCAGCATCTCCCGGGATGACCCGAGTAACGCCTCGCTACTGCGCCAATAGCTGATAGCGGCCGTCAAGCCGAAGCACAGCAATGCCAAGATCCCCGTTCCAATCATCAAGCGACTGGCCACACTGTTGCGACGAATCAACCGCCTGCTCATCGATGCTCCCGAAATGAAGTTGGCGCGCCGCGCTCGGGCACCTCTGCTCCGCTGGATATCGACATGCAACACCCGAACTTGAGCGCCACGCGGTCCTCAGGCCGCAGAGCTTACGGCCGATATAGGACTGCCCAACAATGTCCGCCACACACACCCGATGAAACGACTATCCAAGCTATTGCTATTGCTTGCGCCTATCGCAGCATCCAGCAATGCGGCCGCCCAGGATGCACCGGCTAACGAAACCTATGCCAAGCTCGGGGGCGCTGTGCGCTTCAACTACGGGTGGCTGGACTACGCGCCGTCCCAACCGCTGGACCTTGAATTGCTCAGGGTGGATCTGAACGCAGGCACCGGACCGGTCTTCGTGTCGATCCAGCATCGCTGGTACGACGGGTTCGATGCCGTGCACCACGCATTTGTCGGCTGGAACGTGAGCGACCGTATCACCGTCAAGGCGGGAATCCAGCAGGTGCCATTCGGCTTGCTACCGACCGCCTCGAACAGCTTCTGGTTCGGATCGGGTTATTACCTCGGCATTGAGGATGACTACGATCCGGGTGTTGTTGTGACACGGACAGACGAAAGCAATACGCTGCACATCGGATGGTTCCTGGGCGATGAATATGGAGACGGCGCCCGTTACGATCGCTACTCGTTCGACGTCGCTGATACAGATGCGCATCCATATCGCGAACGCCATCGCATCAATCTGCGCTATGAACATCGCTATGCGATGACCCATGGAACCGCAGCCCTCGGTGTATCGGCGTTCTACGGCCACATCCTGAACAACACGGACCGCAATCGTCACGGATATGGAAGTGCAGCAGTCCATGCGCAATGGACCGCCGGCCGCTGGACTACCCAGCTGCAGTGGGCGCGTTACCGCTATGACGTGCCTGGAGACCGGATCGCGATGTCGGCCTTCCTGTTCCCGTTCGAGATCGCCTCCGAGGCGGACGTGCCCACCGCGAACATTGCCTATTCCTTCGGCAAGACAGGGTGGCTCGAAGACGTCACTTGCTACAACAATCTCAGCAAGACGATGCCCTACAGCGGTGGACCTGGCGTGCGCTCGTCCGTGCAGAACGTCACCGGCTGCAGTGTAAAGAAGGGAGCGATGCTGACCTATCTGGACTGGATTGCGGGCAAGAACATGTGGTTTGCAGGTGGAAACGGCATAGGGATCGATGATGGCGAGCGGTCGCGCTGGCACTCGCGCTTCAACCTCAATATCGGCTTCTATTTCTGACGGCGCATTCGCGGCCCCTCGACCTGCCTGCATACGCCTCCCGTGGCGCCTTTGCCGTTGCATGGCAAAGCAACAGGCCGAGGCGTTGACGATGCAGAGACGACATGGAAGGGCATGACACCAGGCCGTTGGCGTAGCGCTACAGCGCGCCAGAGCGCCGCCCACATCTGATCCGCTGGACTCACTCGCCCCTACGGCGGGGCATGCGCAGGCTCCAGCAGTGCGTTGATAAGCTGCTTCACGAATTTGGCAATCGCCTGCCTATCGGCCTGCTGACCGGTTGCCGCACGCACCATGAAGCCATTGAAGGCTGCCGTGATCATCATCATCGCAGTCGTCAGCTGCGTACGATCCATTCCCGGCGGAAGGCCGCATCGTTCCGCCGCATCGATGAATTGCTTCAGGACGATGGCGTCGGACTGGGCGAGGATGCGATGGATAGCCGTGTTGCGCGCTCCTTCGGCTGCAAGTTCGAGACGCAGCTGCACGTGCTCCGGCTCAAGCACCTTGGCCAGGGATGCATCGACCAGGCGCGTGAGTCGCTCTGCGACCGACCCGCCCAGGGGGTCGAGCTCCACCTCGCGGGCCAGTTGTGCCATGTCGTGCTCCTCTCGCCTGGCGATGGCTTCGACGATGGAGTCCTTGTTGGCGAAGTAGTGGTAGATGTGCCCGGGGCTCATGCCGGCTTCGCTGCAGATCCGCGCAATGCTGGTGCCATGAAAGCCATGCCGACGAAAGCAGATGGCGGCGGCATCAAGCACCTGCTGGCGACGCATCTCTCCCTTTTGAGCATCCAGGGGGTCGGAGACAACTGACATCATCGGGGGGACTCTCACAGCTTGGCGAGACTATGTCGCTGACTCGATTGTAGTACGATGCAAAGAATAGAATGATCGTTCTAAATGCACAGACGTGGTCTGCCACGGCGCACGTACAAAGGGTCTGCTTGTCTACCTTGAAGAACATCGCGGTGCTGTTCGATGCCAGCGTGCAGGGGCTGCACGTGCTGGAGACCGCTGCGCGGATGGCAGGTCGGCAGGCAAGCCACCTGATCGGGATAACCGCGATGGATCGGGCTCCACGCCCCGTGCACGATCGCCACGCGATCAACGGTGCGGTGGCCGAGGTGCTGGCTCACAGCCAAGCGACCATTGCCTCACGTCTGCTTGCCTTGGGCCAGCGCCTGAGCAGCGCCGTGCAGCGGCATGCCAACAGTGGCGAGCTTCGCATCATCTCCTTCGCCGAGTCGAGCAGCGAATCCTCCCTGCATGCCCTGGGCTGCGATCTTCTGATCTTGTCCAGCCCTGCGCTTTCGGGCAGCCCGCGGAGCTGGGCGACACAGTCGATCCTTTTTGAGTCAGGGCTGTCGCTGCTGGTGGTCCCATGGACATGGGCGGATAAGCCCGTCGCGACAAGTATCCTTGTCGTATGGAACGGCAGTCGGCAATCAGGACGTGCGATTACCAATGCACTGCCTCTGCTTGCGGCCGCAGACGTGGTCAAGATTGTCGTGGTCGACCCGGAGAAGGCGTCCGAACGCCACGGTCATCCGCCCGGCGTGGATATGGTCGCGTTTCTGGCAGAGCATCGGGTTGCCGTCGACGTCGCCGCCATCTCCTCCGGTGGCAGGTCCGTTGCTGAAACCATTCAGGCCTATGCAGCCTCGATCGACGCCGACATGCTGGTGATCGGCGCCCACACCCACATCGCCGAGGGTCCGGCCGAGGAAGTGACGAAGACTCTGCTCTCGGCTGTTGCCCTGCCGATGTTCGTGTCGCCCTAGGACCGGCACGTGACCCGGACTCGCTATCTCATGCGTACCCGTCCTGCTCCATGACACCGCGCGTGCGACGGCACCAATTTCCTGCGCTGGGCCAAGCCATTGGCCACGGCCGAACGTTGCTTCCCAGACAGCCGGCCCATCCAGTACCACCCGTAAGCGACATCTGCCCGACGGCCTGGACAAACGGTCGCACGCAGCACCGCAGCGGTTCGGTGGGTGGCTCAACGGTTCCATGCCGAAGGCGCCCTGAGGATGTGCGCGAGCATGACCGCTCGGCACGCCAGTGCTGCAGCCGTATCAGCAACGCACCTCTCCGGATCTGCGTTGGTGGTGTCGAGAGTTACACCCGGCCGCCTGGCTCGAGACGCCTGGGCCTGCCTGTGCCGGTCCGCGCCGCCGCTCCGCACGTGTGGTGAATTCCACCAACCAAAGGACAATGCATTGACTCAGAGCAACCCACTGGAGCAGGCCCCCGGTCCGGACAATCCGGCGATGAAAGCACCAGCGCCTGGCGCTCCGGGCAGGTCAACGCCTGTGCAGGGCAGAGCGCATCTGGTCGTTGTCGGCGGCGGCGTGGCCGGGCTGGAGGTGGCCACGCGGCTGGCCAGGAAGTGGCAACGAAAGAACAATGCTCCTCGCATTACGCTGGTGGATCACGACAGTGCACATGTCTGGAAACCCATGCTGCACACGATTGCCGCGGGCACCCGCGATATCTCGCAGCAGCAAACCCCCTACGTGGCACAGGCGCATAACGCGGGGTTTGTCTACCAGCCAGGTGCGTTGCGCGGATTGGACCGTGCGGCTCGCACGATTTCCATTGCGCCGGTGTTGGCCTCCGACGGCCGGGAGCTGATTCCGGCGCGCACGCTTGCCTACGATCGACTGGTGCTGGCGGTGGGAAGCCGTGCCAATGACTTCGGAACGCCCGGCGTCGCCGAGCATTGCTTCATGATCGACTCGCGTCCTCAGGCCGTGCACTTCAATGCCGAGGTCCGCGTCCGCCTCTTTCAGGCACTCGCATCCAGGCACGATGTCACCATCGCGATCGTGGGAGGTGGCGCGACCGGCGTAGAACTCGCTGCCGAGCTGGTTCAACTCGTGCAGACCTCGGTGGCATATGGCGCAGACGAGCTCGAAAGTCGCGTCAGCGTATTGCTGATCCAAAGCGGCGAACGGCTATTGCCTGCGCTGCCGGCAGATGTGGCAGCTGCCGTGCAACAACGCCTGGAGTCGCTGGGAGTGACCGTCAAGCTGCATGCCACCGTGACCTCGGTCGATGCAGCGGGCTTGATGCTGGACGATGGAAGCCACATCCCTGCCTCCCCGGTGGTCTGGGCTGCCGGCGTGATGGCGCCGGCGTTCCTGAAGCAACTGGACGGCCTCGAGACGACGCGGTCCAATCAGTTGGTCGTGAACGCTGGCCTGCAGACGACGCGTGACCCGGCCATCTTTGCGCTGGGCGATTGTTCCAGCCTGCTCATGGAAGGTGCCGAGCGCCCCTTGCCACCGACTGCTCAGGTGGCTCACCAGCAGGCCGACCACTTCGTCCGCCACATCGACGCCATCATGACGCAGGGCGCGGCCCTGCCGGCCTTTCGTTATCGGGACATGGGTTCGCTGGTGTCGTTGGGCGACTACGATGCCTACGGTTCGTTGGGAAAGGCCGGGCTCTTCAAGGGAGTCACGATTCGTGGCCGCATCGCCCAGCTTGGCCACGTACTGCTCTACCGGGAGCATCAATCGCGGCTGCACGGGTTCTGGAAAGGAAGCCTGATGTGGTTCGTGGACGTGCTCAACTCCCGTCTGCACCCGAGAATTCGGCTCGACTGATGCGCGCTGGCCCGGGCGGCATTCCGGCATTGATCGGTCTGCCGCCTGGACTTCATCCACGAGGTGCGCAACGTCGGTTGTGCCGACAGAGAAGTCACCCCGGCAATCCACATGAGGTAGCCATCTCCTGCCATACCTGGGGCGATGGCGACTTCAACCTTGCGCGTTGGCCAACCTTTCCGCGCCGCCGTCGTTCATGACCAGCACCGCGCGACCGCGTACCCTGCCCGCCTCCAGTTCGTCGAGCGCATCGAGCGCCCGCGCGAAATCGTAGCGTTGGATCACCGGGCTGATGCGCCCGGATCGGGCCAGGTCGACGATCTGGTGCAGGTCGTCATAGGTGCCGCTGTAGGGCCTGACCAGCGACGCGCCCCAAGGGAGGATCGTCGAGGTCTGCGCGGTTTCGAACGGCAGAACCCCGCAGCCGAGTCCCGGCACACGTATGGCGCCATACCGGGCGATGACACCACTTGCCAGGCGCAAGGTTGCGTCGTTGCCCACGAAATCCAGTACGACGTCGGCACCGTAGCCGGAAGTGAAGGCGAGGATCTGCTCGGCGACGTCTTCTGCGTCTGACTTCAACGCAAGGTCGACATGGTCGCGTACGGCGTCCAGTGCGCCCGCATTTACATCGAGCGCAACGATCCGCGTGGCCGTCAGGGCACGCAGCATCTGGATGGCCAGGTGGCCAAGGCCACCCAGACCGATGACCACCGCCGTCGAACCTGGACGCAGCTGCTCTTCGACGGCCCGGATGGAGTGATAGGGAACAAGCGCCGCATCTGGAAGGATCGCCGCGACTGCCGGGTCTATGCCGTCTGCGCGCACCAGCGCGGACGCGGGCACGGCGACGTAGTCCGCCATGCCGCCCGCAACCGTGACACCGGGCGTGGGCGGCGATTGCAGCCTTCCACCCGTCTGGCGACACGCGTTCTGCCGTCCCGCGACGCATTCGCGACAGGCGCCGCATGACCAGCAGGGATAGACGATGACATCCTCCCCGGCTTGCCAACCGTGTACTCCCGCACCCAACCGCTCGATACGGCCGGCGATCTCGTGGCCCAGCACAAGGCCTGGCGGATAGGCGTCGCTCTGCTCATGCCGGATGCTGACGTCGGTATGACAAACCCCGGCCGCAGTGACGCGCAGCAGTACCTCGTGCGAGCGGGGTTCGGGGACGGGAAGCTCGGCGATGACGAGTTTGGTCGGCTGGACAAGCTGGACGGCTTTCATGGGGGTCTTCTCTTGCAGAGGCAGGGTTATTGCGCTGTATATCCGCCGTCCACGGCCAGGACGGCGCCGGTAACGAACGAAGCGAGATCGGACAACAGGAAAGCCGCCGCATTGGCGATCTCTTCGGGCGTTCCCAGGCGACCGATCGGATGGAGCGAGACGATCCTGTCGAAGTCCTCCTGGCTCACGACGCTGCGCACGAGCGGCGTGTCGATATAGCCTGGCGCGATCGCATTCACGCGAACGCCGCGATCCGAATAATCCATCGCTGCGGATCTCGTCGCGCCGACGATGGCGTGCTTGGAGGCGATGTAGGCCGCGTTGTTGCGTTGACCGACGAGCCCCAGGGCAGAGGCCATGTTGACGATGGCACCGCCGCCGGACGCGATCATCGCCGGAATCTGGTACTTCATGCAGCCGAACATGGCGTCGAGATTGACGGCCTGTACCCGGCGCCACACCTCTGGGTCGTACTCAACCACGCCCTTTGAATCGCCGCCGATCCCGGCATTGTTCACGGCCAGGTCGAGCCGGCCGAACGTGGTAACGGTCCAGGTGACCATCTGCTCGATGGCGTTGAAGTCACCAAGATCGATCTGGTAGGCACGGGTGTCTGCACCGATCTCGGCGGCGATGGCTTCGGCCGCGTCATGGTTGAAGTCCGCCACCACAACCGCTGCGCCCAGGGACGCGAGCCTGCGGACGGTCGCCGCGCCTATCCCCGAGGCGCCACCGGTGATGAGTGCGACCTTGCCTGCGAAATCCAGGTCCATGTTGCTGCTTCCGCGCTTGTCCATCCTGCTCTCCATGACGGTCGCGCCACAGACGCGCGACGCATTGGGTGACGGGTAGGAGGAGGAGGATAGGATTTAATTGACGCGTCAACAATAGCGGCGACAGGGTTGGCTCACCGTTTCGGCCTCTCGTTACAGATGAGGTTAAGGTGGCGCGGAAAACAGGCCACACCCGGACGCTGCCTCGACCAACTTGCCGCCGCCGGGCCGAGGGCCGAACCGGGCTGCATCCAGGCCGCACGCCGTGGCTCGGGATGCCCTTCATGGGCATGCATCCATCGTCCCAGCGCATCCACCCTGCGATCCAGCGCCGGAGTTGCATCGGCTCTGTGCTGAGCGCTGCCCGCGTCGCAAGCAGCTCCTCGTCGTGCTGGCCCAGCAGCAGTGCAGCCAGCTCCCTGGCGTCGGCCTCGAACGTATTGGCATTGCTGCCTGGTTGGGCAGGCGCTCGGCCTGGCGGCTGTGGGCTGTATGGCGACCCTGCTCGACCAGCGCGCGCGCCTTCTCGTTGGCATCCAGCAATAGCCGGCGGGCGGTAGCGATCACCCGGGCATCGCCTGCTGCGGCGTTGGTTGCATCAAGGATGTGTGATGGCTGCCGCTAAGGAAGGGCAGGGCAAGCAATCTCTACCGCTCTGATCAACCCCGCTGCCGAGGCGTCGCGTCAGGCCGCCTTGCCGTGCCTTGCTCCCCAATTGGCTCTTCCGCCCCCTCAGCTGCATCACCAGGCCCGTCATGCTAACCACGATCAAGAGCAAATTTTTATTGGCATTGTTGGGAACGCTGATCCCGAGCATCCTGCTCTGCCTGTTCCTACTGAACAGCCTGCACACCTCCAAGAACAATGTCGGCACGCTCTACAACCGGGACTTCATCGGCTCTGCACTTGCCAGCAGCATCGACGGCCAGCTGACGCGCGTCGACATCAACATCTTGCGCATGATTGCCATCGGCACGCCGGAGCTGATTACGCAGTGGAAACAGGAAAACGAGAAGCGATTCACCCAGGCGGCCGCCAGCATCGTGGAACTGGAGCAGATGCTGCACAACGAAAAGCAGCACGCGGCCCAGTTGCAGAAGATCAAGACGAGCTACGCGGCCATGCAGGCCGGCATGCAGCGCCAGATCGAGTTGATCGAGGCAGGAGATATCGCGGGCGGCGCGGAAGTCAACCGCACCCAGGTCAAGGACAACGCGAACGCCACGTTCGCCGGGCTGGCCACCTTGCGCGATGAGCTGGCCAGCTCCGCCAAGCTGCGTTACCAGCAGCAGCAAGCCACCAACACGCGCGCGATGACCCTGTCGGCGATCGCCCTGGGCCTGATTGCACTGGCCGGCGTCAGCCTCGCACTGATCCTGGGCAACGCGATCTCCGCCTCGATTCGGCGGGCGGTGGCCGCCGTTGAGCAGCTGTCGCGCGGCGTGCTGGATGTCGATATCAAGGTCAGCGGCAAGGACGAAACCGTACAACTTGCCAGCGCGGTCTACCGCATCCGCGATCGTCTGCAGGGAGTCATCGCGGCGCAGCTGGAAATGGCGCGTCGACACGACGCTGGCGAAATGAGCTACCGCATGGACGAGGGCGCATTTCCCGGAGAGTATGGCCACATGGTGCGCGATGCCAACGCGCTGGTGAGTTCGCACATCGCGGTGACGATGCGCCTGACCCAGATCATCGGGCGCTACGCCATTGGTGATCTCTCCGACGAGATGGACCGCCTGCCGGGCGAAAAGGCTGTGCTTACCCGGACCATGGACGAGGTCAGGGCCAATCTGACCGCGATGAATGACCAGATCAAGCAGCTCGCGCAGGCCGCTGCCAGTGGCGATTTCACCGCGCGCGGCGACGCCGACCGTTTCCAGTACGATTTCCACGTGATGGTCGACAGCCTGAACCAGCTGATGGCCACCGCCGATGGCAACCTGCAGTCGCTGTCGTCGCTGCTGCAATCCATCGCCGCCGGCGACCTGACCGCGCGCATGCGCGGCGACTTCAATGGCGTGTTCGCGCAGATGCGCGACGATGCCAACACCACCGCCGCGCAGCTTGCAGACATCGTCGGACGCATCCAGCACTCGGCGATCTCCATCAACTCGGCCGCCAGCGAGATCGCCGCCGGCAACCAGGACCTGTCGCAGCGCACCGAACAGCAGGCCGCCAACCTGGAAGAAACCGCCGCCTCGATGGAAGAGCTGACCTCCACGGTCAGGCAGAATGCCGAGCACGCGCGTCAGGCCAATCAACTGGCGATCGGCGCGGCAAGCGTGGCATCGCAGGGCGGGGAGATCGTCAGCAAGGTCGTCGGCACCATGGCCGGCATCGAAGCCTCGTCCAGGAAGATCGCCGACATCATTTCGGTCATCGACGGCATCTCGTTCCAGACCAATATCCTGGCGCTCAATGCCGCCGTGGAAGCGGCGCGTGCCGGCGAACAGGGCCGTGGCTTCGCGGTGGTCGCCTCGGAAGTGCGCACCCTGGCCCAGCGCTCCACCGCGGCGGCCAAGGAGATCAAGGGATTGATCGACGACTCGGTGCAGCGCGTTGCCGAAGGCTCGACGCTGGTGCATACCGCAGGCTCCACGATGGCCGAGATCGTGGCCAGCGTGCAGCGCGTGACCGACATCATGGGCGAGATCTCGGCCGCCTCGCAGGAACAGTCCGCAGGCATCGAGCAGGTCAACCTCACCGTGACCCAGATGGACGAAACCACCCAGCAGAACGCGGCACTGGTGGAAGAAGCCACCGCCGCGGCGCGTTCGATGGAAGAACAGGCCGGGCAACTCACGCAGGCGGTCGCGGTGTTCAAGATAGAAGAGGCCAAGGTCCGCACCGCGCACGCCCCGGCGCGGGCAACAGCAGTCCGTAACGTCGCCCAGGAGAAAAACCCGGCACCTGGCAAGACGCCGACACGCCCGGCGGTTGCGCCACAAAAGCCGACTGCTCCCACCGCCATGGACGCAGCCAACTGGCGGGAATTTTAGGCCTCAGGCAACCGGAGGCCCGGCGATCCGGGCTCTCTTGCGAGTGAGGCTGCTGGCTGAAGCAACAAGCGCTGCCGCCGGGCCGGCGATGCCATGCGCATCGCTGACGCGTTGACCGTCCATGACTGGATGGTGTCACCCAGATCGCGGCTATCCGGAGACGGTCAACACACCTGCAGCACCGGGCCTATCGATGGATCCCCGGCCCTCCACGCAGGCGATGCCGAGCACTGGGATGCACCGGCAACTGCCGGCGAACGAGCGCGCAATGCTGGGCGATCGCTTCCATTCCTATTTCCGTTGAGCGGACCTTCGCGCACGACGGGCGCCATGCACCGTGCGTCGTCGAGACTTTGACTCGCATCGCTGCGCTGGCGCCAACGCCACTTCGCATCCAGTGACGCTGCCGGATTGCCGGCGGCGCTAAATAGGGCGTGACGTCATCGAGCGCAGGCGCAATGCCGCGCGCTCAGTCATTCGATCCTCCCCGCTCTCACTGGTGATTTCTCATGCTGCTGTCATTCCAGCGCCCTTGGCCCTTATCGATCGCGCTGTTGGCGGTGCTGGCAAGCCTGACCGGCTGCGGCAAGCCGGACACACCAGCACCGCCGGCGCAGACCCGGACCGCTGCCCCAGCTGCCGCCAGCGCCGGCATCGCCTGGCGCGAAGGGGACGTCGAGGGTGCCTTTGCCGAGGCCAGGCAGAGCGGCAAGCCACTGATGCTTTATTGGGGCGCCATCTGGTGCCCACCGTGCAACCGGCTGCAGGCCACCTTGTTCAAGGATCCTGCCTTCATCGCATTGACGCACAAATTCGTGGTGGTGCATCTGAACGCGGACCTTGCAGATGCCCAGAAGTGGGGCGATCACTTTAGCGTCAAGGCATATCCAACCATCATCGTGCTGCGCCCGGATCGCAGCCAGATCACGCGCCTGGCCGGTTATAGCGACAATGCCCGCCTGACCGACGCGCTGCGGGTGGCTGCCACACGGACCACGACCTCGGAGCAGCTGCTCGAGCGGGCATTGCAGACGCCGAAGGAACTGAGCGCCGACGACTGGACCCTGCTGGCCGGCTACGAGTGGTGGGGCATGGCGCGCGAGCCGGCAAGAACGCACAGTGCAAGCGAGGTGCTTGAGCATTTGGCCGCCTCCGCGCCGCAGCCCGCATTGCAGCGCAGGTTCGCGCTGCTGGCGCTGTCCATTGCACCAACGCCGCCGGTGACCAGCCCGGCGCATCTGGCGTTGTTGAAGACGGTGCTGGCCGACCCGGCGGAAGTGCGCGCCAATCGCAGTGAGCTGAGCCGCTTTGCGCCGCGCCTGGTGGTGGCATCCACCAACGACCCTGGCGAGCGCGCCGCCCTCTCCCTGGCGCTGAATCAGGCGCTGGACACGGTCTACGCCGACGCCACGCTTCCGATCGCGGACAGGATGATCACGGCCTCCACACAGGTCGATCTCGCTCGCCTGGCACAAGGTCAAACATCCGACAGCGCGCCAACGAAGCCGCAACCACCGCTACCGGCAGCGGTGCTCGACACCGTTCGCCAGCGCGTGCAATGGGCTGTGCAGGCGGCAAAGACCGACGAAGAACGTGAGTCCGTCATCGCCGGAGCCGCGGAGCTGCTGGACGCAACAGGCGACAACGCCGGTGCAGAACAACTGCTGCTGGGCGAACTGACGCGTAGCAAGACGCCTTATCACTACATGCAGTTCCTGGCCTATCTCGCCGAGGAACGCAACGATCCGAAGACGGCGGTGACGTGGTTGAAAAAGTCCTACGAAGGATCTCAGGGCCCTGCAACGCGTGTGGAGTCGGCGTTGCGGTATGCCGATGGAGTGCTCCGGCTCACCCCGCAGGACACCGCTGCCGTCGAATCCGCCGGCGCGCAGGTGATCGCCGAAGTGGCAGGCCAGCCGGATCGCTACGGTCGGCGTAACCGGCAGGGCATCCAGGCGCTGGGCAGCGCGCTCAAGACCTGGAGCAGGCAGCATCGCCAGCAAGGCGACGCGGTGCTGGCGCGCCTGCAGCAGAAGATGCAGGCCAGCTGCGACGGCAAGACCACCAGCACCTGCAGCAGCTGGCTGAGCTGAGCGGGGACGCACCGGCAGGCAGCTGCAGGGCGGCGATGGCGCTGTCTCCGGTGCCTGCGGCCGCCCTCACCGCCCGCGCACCCGATTCCGGCGCCATCATTCGGTAGGGATCCTCCTGCGCCAACCATGGAACGTGGCCCGGCGACATCATGCTCCGGCAGATATCCCCGGCCGCGCTCCTCGACCACGTCTGCCCGGGTGCGCAGGCAACACCGCACGCCGGTTCACTCCACCAATTCGAAGCTCGCCGTCACGCCTGCAGCTTCAGCCGATGGCGCAACCCACACATCGAACACCCCCGGCTCCACCGTCGGTTTCAACGCCTGGCCGATGAACAACAGGTCCGCACGCCGCAGCACGAACTCCACCGGCGCACTGCCGCCTGCAGGCACCGTGAGCTTGCGGAAATCCTTCAGCTCGCGCACCGGCCGGGTGACGCTGGCGCTGCGGTCGCGGACATACAGTTGCACCACTTCGTCCGCATCGCGCGTGCCGTGGTTGTAGATGCGTGCGCTGATGCGCAGGCTGCCGTCGGCTGGCAGGCGCGCATCGCTCAAGCTCAGCTCGGCATAGGCGATGCGCCCATAGGTGAGCCCGTGGCCAAACGGAAACAGCGCCGCATTGGGCGCCGTCCGGTAATGCGTGGTGTAAGGCTCCAGGTCGTCCGGCTGCGGAGTGGGACGGCCGGTGGGTGGGTGGGCATAGGTGTACGGCACCTGCCCGAGCGCATGCGGGAAACTCACCGGCAAACGGCCGGACGGTGCCTGTGCACCAAACAGGATGTCGGCCACTGCAACGCCGGCGGCAGAGCCCAGAAACCAGGTCACCAGGATCGCCGCGCAGCCAAGCACCGGCCCCTCCAGCGCAAGCGCGCGACCGGTGCTCAGCAGGACCACGACAGGCGTGCCGGTGGCGACGACTGCCGCCAGCAACTGTCGCTGCGGCTCGGGGATGCAGATCTCACTGCGCGATTGCGCTTCGCCCGAGTAGCTCAACGGTTCGCCGATCGCCAGCAGCGCGACATCGGCACCGCTGGCGGCCGCCACCGCGGCCTGCACGCCGCCCGGCAGTGCCTGGTCAAAGTCGCAGCCGTCCACCACCTGCAGTAACTGCGGATCCTGCAACGCATTCGCCAGTGCGGCGGCCAGCGTGTTGCGCCTGTCCTCCTCGTCGAACAGGCTCCATGGCCCGGCGTGGTTGATCCAGTCGCGCGCCATCGGCCCGATCAAGGCAATGCGCTGCCCGCTGCGGCGCAATGGCAGCAGCTCGCCATCGTTCTTGAGCAATACCACCGATTTGCAGGCGGCTTCGCGGGCCAGTGCCAAGGTGTCGGTGGTGCGCTGCGATGACTGCGCCCGTGCGGGCCGGATGCGCCGGAACGGGTCGTCGAACAGCCCCAGCGCCGCCTTGAATTCCAGCACGCGTCTTACCGACGCATCCAGCCGTGCCATCGGCACATCACCTGCGGCAACCAGGGCCGGCAGGTGCTGCAGATACAGGCCGCTTTCCATGCTGATATCCACCCCGGCCAGGAAGGCCAGCCTTGCCGCGTCACGCCCATCGACCGCAACGCCGTGCGCAATCAGTTCCTGGTCGGCCTGGAAGTCGGACACCACCAGGCCGGGATAGCCCCATTCCTGGCGCAACGTCGTATCCAGCAGCCACGCATTGGCCGTGGCGGGAATGCCCGACAGTTCGTTGAAGGCGGCCATGGTCGTGACCGCGCCGGCGGCAAACGCTGCCTGGAACGGCGGGAAATACACCTCGCGCAGGGTCCGTTCGGACACATCCACGCGGTTATAATCCAGCCCACCCTCGGCCGCACCATAGGCGGCGAAGTGTTTGGGGCAGGCAGCCATCGCCTCGGGATGGGCCAGCCCCGCATCGCCCTGAAAGCCACGTACCCGTGCCTGCGCAAACAGCCGTGCCAGCAGCACGTCTTCGCCGGCGCCTTCCACGCCACGGCCCCAACGTGCATCGCGGGCGATATCCACCATGGGCGCGAAGGTCCAGTCCAGACCGACCGCACTGGCCTCCCTCGCCGCGGCACGCGCAGTGCGCTGTGCCAGCGCCGGCTCGAAGCTGGCTGCTTCGGCCAACGGCACCGGGAACACGGTGGTGTAGCCGTGGATCACATCGGCGGCGAACAACAGCGGAATCCGCAACCGGCTCTGCAGCGCGGCCTGCTGAAGTTGCTGATGCCAGCGTACGTTGGAACCGTTGAACACTCCGGTCAGCCGTCCGGCGCGGGCGGCAGCCAGTTGCGCGCTCCCATCGGCAGTGCGCGTGAGTGGATTGGCGACGATCGCCTTGCCATCCTGCTGCGCCGAACTGAACAGGCTGAGCTGGCCCGCTTTTTCCTCCACGCTCATGCGTGCGATCAATGCATCGATGAAGCCGGGCGGCCGTGCCGGACCGGCCGGCAATGCCCAGCCGGCGGGAATGCGCGCGAGCAAGGCAAGTGTGCCCGCGCCACGCAGCAGCTGGCGTCGAGTGGTGCATACGGACATAAGGATGGAGCTCGGCGGCGTCAGCCAACGCTACAGGAGCGGCAAGCCCGGGCGCAGATCCCACGTTCGCATTTGCGGCGCGTCCTTCGGGATATCTCCATCCTGCTGATTTGAATAACCAACTGGAGAACATGCAGGAGCAACCCCATCAGTCGCCGCACTCCTGCAGTGAGCATTCAAGATATCTGCCGCACTACCGAGCCATCCGCACCGATGGGTATGGGCGCGAAGGCCCATCATTGGCGCCCTGCCAACATGCGTGACACTGCAGCAGCGGCGATCCAAATCACGCTGGCCTTTTTTTTGGAGAATTCAATTCGACGGTGGTCGTCGCTGCGAGCACAACGGTGTGCTCGGGTAGGCGAAGGCACGGCCAATGGCAGACACATTTCATCGGCACAAGGAATGCTTTATTCCGTTGCGGAATGATCATTTCGCAGTTGAAGCGTCCCCGATCTTCGGTGTGATGTCATTTTCGAATCACTGACGACGATGACGCATGCCACACACGGTGGCCGTGGATGCCGGGGCGCGTCCAAGCACTGCGACTGCACGCTGGAAAGTTCGCACTGTCGTTGACCGGATCGTTGATGACGGCACGTGCGCCAGACCGTGTCTGCGTGCCGCGTCGGCCGGGCGACGCCTCGATCGACGCGTCGCCGGCCACCGGCGCCGCCTGCGCTGCAACCGAGGCTGGCACCGCCATGCGTCCGTCGAATGATGTGCTGGCTGTCAACGCCGCACGTCGGCAGCCCAGCAAGCCCGGCGGCAGCGCGCCGCCCTTCCCCCCCCACAGCGAGGACATGCCGTGATGAAGATCCCCTCAGCCAGTGCTTCCCAGCCATCGCAATCGACGCATAAAGACGTTGTGATTGACATGCCGCCGCTGCAACAGCGCAACCAGACGCCAGCAACGACGGCAGACCCTGCACTGGCGGGCCTGCCTCGCAGGCCGTCTGGACGACGCAGCAACTCGCAACGCAGCACCGGATCTGGCAGCGCTGCGGACGGAGCCCAGCACACCGGCAAGAGCCCGCTGCTGCATGCCGCTAGCGCGTCGATACTGCATGGCGAAGAAAGCACCAGCGAGCACTTCTTCGACGCCGACGACTCCTTTGCACCACCAGACCCGTCTTCCATCCCCCACCAACAGGCTGCACCACACGATCCGCCGGAGCACACATCAGCAGCCACCGCCGCAACGACACGTAGCGAGCGCCTGGGTGCGCTGGCTGCATCGATCGGGACCGGTGCAGTGCGTGGCGCAAGCACCGTCCTTGGACCGACCGCCACCGCGGTGGCGGCGGCAGCGCGCGGCATACTCCCGATCAAATTCGACGGACAGTACCTGGGTGCTGCGCTGGGGCATCTGGTGCACCAGGCCAGCTCCGTGGGACCGACCACATTTGCGCGTGAGTTGCTGGGCGAGGGATTGTTTGCCGCTCTTCGCCAGCTTCCACCCGAGGCGGTGGTCGCCATGCAGGCCGTCGCCGGCACGCTGCAGATGGCGCTGCATACGCTGCGGAGCAACCGCGAGAAACGCAATCCTGACGCGGCTGCGCGAGGCTTCCACAATCTCAGTCTCGAACAGTGGGATGCCTTATCCAGCGACGAACAGGAGAACAAGAGAACCGAGCAGCAACATTACTCGGATCTGGTCACCCGGCTCGCGCTGGGCGGCATCCTGAGCAACATCGCCGTGGGTGCGGCCGGCAAGGCATCCGGCCAACCGGAGATGGCGGCCAGGCTGCTGGCCAGCGACCTGAAGATCGCCGCGTATGCCGCAGCCCGCGACACCATCCAGGCCACCTTCAAGATGGTGGGAATGCAGCACCCGGCCCGCTCCAATGGTGGCATCAGCGATCCGCACATCACCAGCGCCGGCAGGTTCTACGGCATGGCCAACGTGCTGGCCAACCTGGCATCGAACGAGCTGGCGTCGCCGGACTTTGCAGCGGCCCGGCAACGCTGGGCCGGCCTGAACTCGCCTTTCACCCAAGGCGAGGCGACCAGCATCATCTTGCGTCAATCGGCGATGACGGCGGCCTTGAATGTCGGCCTGGAAACGGCGGACTGGATCAATGTCACCCAGCACGAAGCCGACCAGGCCGGGACGAAGCAGATCTGGGAGCCCGAATGGAAAGGCAAGCGCGAGGATTACGAGCGGGTCATGGATCACTCGGTCGCACGCACGGCCGCCATCAATTCCAATATCGCGCTTGGTACCGCCATCAACATGATCGGCGCCTGGGTCGGGCTGTCGCCCGCACGCAGCGGGCTGCTCTCCAATACGGTGTCCGGCGTGGCAGCCGGCATGCAGTACAAGACCATCGGCGCTACCTGGCAGGCCGATGGGGCCGTTCGCGCAGCCGAGGCGATTCGCTCGCAGGCCGGGTAAGCACGGCGATCAAACCACCGCGCTCGCCATCCGGCGGGCGTGGTGTGTATGCCCACGGCACTTCCTTTTGGGCACGCGATGCGGGCAGACCAGCAACGCAGTGCGCCACCGCCGCGTGCAATAGCGTTACTCGGCAACCACCCCGCGCCTGGTCAGAATCGCGTGAATGGCATGCGCATACTTGTCGCGCTCGGCGGGCGTTTCGGAATGATAGGCGCCGACGGCAGCCCAGGTATTTCCATATTTATTGGTCATCTCTCGCAGCCGCCAGGCCGCCACATACACGCTGACGCACGGCTGCATCAACGCATCCCTGGAGATGCCGTAGCTGGAAAGACGTCGCAGGTGGATCGAATTGATCTGCATTTTTCCATAATCAATGGTGCCGTTGTTGTTGCGGTGGATCGCGTCGGCACGGCCCCGGGATTCCTGCCACGCAATGGCGCGTAATACCCAGGGATTGACGTGTTGATAACCGGCGGCTTCTTCAAAACAGTCTGCGTGTGCGAGCGGCGCGGCACACAGCAACGCCGCCGCAAGCCACGCGCGTCGCCGAGGCGCGACAGCATGGCTGGCCTGGAGCGCGCACCATCGCTCGTCTGCGGGCATGTTGCTGGAGAGCGTGGCCCAATGCTGTGGATGCCACGTCCCCGTGCCGTGCGCAGACGCACACGTGGTCGGCGTATCGGTCTCTGTCATCTCTGTCACCTGATCGTCGTTGATTCCAGCAACGCGGCGGAGTGGACACGCATCCCCGGTTGATCCAACGTCCCCCGCTCGATCGCGCCACCATAACGGTGCTGTGCATACGTCGGCACATGCTGGACGAAGCGTCTATGACATAAGCGAAAGCACCGCGTGCAGCGTTGCAACGCAGCTGTTTTCCAGTGCTTTCCCGAGATTTCGCCATCCTCACGTTCGCAAGCAAAAGCGCACTTTCGCGTCCTGGCAGATGCATCGCGCTTGCCTCTTCTACCTTGCCGACGGGGCAACACAGCGTCCCTGTTGCGAGCTTGCCGTTGCAGCTTTCCGGCAACCGCGATGTACCCAGTCAACCACATGAGACGGGAACCACCATGGACTCATCTATCGGAACCAACTTTTCGAATTTCAGCAACGTGCAGACGATGGGCGTCGGGCCCCAGCAAACGCAGAACTCAGGTCAGCGCGCGTCCTCGGCTGGCTCCGAGCAGCAGCTGGATCAATTGCTCGCCATGTTCATCATGATGATGCTTCAACAGAGCCAGGGCAGCGATGCCAATCAGGAATGCGGAAACGACCAGCCGCAGGACGGTCAGCAGGGCCTGAGTCCGTTGACGCAGATGCTGATGCAGATCGTGATGCAGCTGATGCAGAACCAGGGCGGCGCCGGCATGGGCGGTGGCGGTTCGCTAGGCAGCAGCCTGGGCGGCAACAGTCTGGGTGGCGGTTTCAATGCCAACCTGTCGAGCATTACCGGCCAGGCCTGATGGGCAATGCGTGCAGGCTGCCGGTCCACGCGGCAGCCTGCACGTTTCAACAGCATCGGCAGCCCCTCGAGGCGCTGCTCAGGGCGAGACGATATGCGGGGTCAGCAGGAACAAGCGCTGCAGCCGCGACCCGCTCTGCTGGCGATGCTTGAACAGGTTGCCGACCAGTGGAATCTTGGACAACCCGGGCACCTTGTTCAGATCGGTCTGGTCGCTATCGGAAGCATAACCGGCGATCAGCAGGCTCTGCCCCTCGTTGACGAATGCCTGCGTGGTGATCTCGCTGGAGGTGATGACGGGGATGCCATCGACGGTGTTGGCGCCCAGCTGCCCGTCTTCGATGCGCACATCCAGGCGCATCTGTCCGTTGGCCGAGCCCGGCACCACACTTGGCAGAACGCGTAGCGACACACCGGCGGACAGGTTGTAGAGGTCCGCGGATGCGTAGCCGCTGACACGCACGAATGCCTGCTGCTTGTGATCCATCACCGCTTCCACGTTGTCCAGCGTCGCCACCTGCGGGGTGGAGACGATCTTGGCCTTGTTGGTCTGCTCCAGCGCCGACACACGCGTCATCAGGTAACGTCCCGCATCTCCCAGGACCGCCGTCAAGGTGCCGCCCAACGGAGCGCTGGCACCTGCCGCCGCTGCACCGCTCAGGGTGCCATCGTAGCCAAGCTGGCCGCCACGCCCGTCGCCGGTCTGCACGTCGACACGCCGGCTGTGAAAACGCCAGTCCACGCCCAGATCCTGCATGGCGCCATCGCGGATCTCGATGATGGTGGCATCGATCTGCAGCAGCTTGGGGCGGTTGTCGAGCTGCTGGATCAACGTGCCATAGGCCGCCATCCGCTCGGGGCGGTCGCGAATCAGAATGGCGTTGGTGCGCGGGTCGGCCTCGATCACCGGCGCGTCGGAGGCCAGCTCGCCGCCGCTGCCTGCATCCACCGCCAGCGGCGTGTCGCGCCGGGCCTGGCTCATCTCCGGCCAGACGCTGGCCGGCGCACTGGTGCCAGTGCCCGGCAACGGCGGGCTGACCGGCACCCGATCGGACGGCGAGCCACCGCCGAACCACGACGCAGGCAAACCGAGAATGCCGTTGTTACCACTGCCGCCGCCGTTCTGGCCCTGAGCACTGTTGCCGAACGTATTGGACGAGCCGCCGCCGATCGGTTGCACCCGCCCGAAATTGGCGCCCGGCCCGGGCAGCGCCGCGGTAGGAGCGCCACGCACGCCGTACATGCTGCGCAACAGGCTGGCCATGCCCGGCACCTGGACGTCCTGCCCACCGATGCGGGTGCTGTGATCGGCGGCCTGCGCATAATGCAGCTGGAACACCTGCACCTCCGTGGCGTCGCGTTGGCGTGCGCCCTGCTCGACCTGTCTGGCGATCGCGGCGACGGTATCCACATACCCCGGCGGGCCGGACACCACCGCCACGTGCGCCGCCTCGTCGTAACGGACCGGAAAGCGCGGATCGTCCAGGCGCATGCGCGCAAGCGCATCGCGCAAGGCAGTCGTCGACGCAGCGCCCAGATTCAAGGTTGCATTCTTGGTTTCATTGGCGCCCCAGATCCTGAGCACCGCACCGTCGTAATACCAGACGAAGCCGAATGTCGCAGACAAATCGTCGAGGAATTTCTGCGGGCTGGCCTCGAACTTGCCACTGAGCGTGCCGGTCACTTCCGGTGAAATCCAGGTGGTGATGGATTGGCTGGCGGACAGGTCGCGCAGCACTTCCTTGAGATCCTTGTGGTCGGCGACGTATTTGAAGCTGCGCGAATGCCACGGCACCTGCGCGGCATCGGCACGCGGCGGCAGCAGCGGCAGCAGGCTGAGCAACAACGCGGCGGCCAATGGCGCACGTCGATTGCGGTGAACTGGAGGACAGGCATATGCCATGGCGTTCCCTCTGCGAGGCAAGTGAAAGAAGTCGATGGGGTGGCGCCCGGCAGGCAGGCGTCGGCCGGGATTGCGTGCCGCGTGCAGCCGGGCTGCAGACACGGCGTCGGGCAGTGCATCGGTGGCGCGTGCGGTCAGTGTAGGCAGCGCACGGCAGTGGATGTCTCAACAATGATCAATTCGCGGCGCCCCCTTTGCCGCCGATGTTGGCGGCATCGTGCAACTGCTGCTGGAAATGGAGGAAGCCGAGTGCGTCACCGGATTGCGTAATGAACACGCTGGTCAGCAATGCGAGCAGCAGCAATGCCAGTACCCCACGGATCGGCTGGCTCAGGTTCGATGGTTCCAGCTTGTCGGCGGCGCGGGCCACAAAGCCGATGGCCAGATCCACCAGCACCAGCACCAACATCACCGGCGCAGACAGCTTGACCATTGCGGTCATCATGTCGTCGGTCTGCTGGATGACGAAGGACTCGGCGACCGCTCCCATGTCCGGCGTGAGCTGGCTCAGCGGCCACCAACGGAACGATTCGAACAGCGCACCGAGCAGCATCAGCATGCCGCCCAGCGCGTAGAAGGACACGATCGCCAGCTGCATCAACACCGTGGACACCGGCGTACTCTGCTCGCCGCTCAGCGGGTTGGTCATCTGGACGTTGTTGTAGCCGGACACATCGTCGATGAGCAGGCCCACGCTCTCGGCAACCCAGAACACCGTGGATGCGGCAAACCCGATCAGCAGGCCGATGAAGGCTTCCTTGAATACCAGGCCCACCAGGCCGGTCGCTTCGATCCTGGCCAGCGCATCGGCCGGCTGTCCGTAGGCGATGAAGGAACTGAGCACATAGATCACGCCGTTGCGCGCCATCCCCGGAAGGCTGTCCTGCGCCGTGGCCGGCAGCACGAAGAACATCACGAACACGCGCACTCCGCACAACGCCAGCAGGGTCAGCAGCGACACGCCCTGGGATGACAGCGCCAGCAGCGCGTTGGCGGTGTCGTTCATTGCCCCACTCCGCGCGCGGCACGATGCCGGCGCAGCCCGACCAACGCCTCGATCGCGTCTTCCTCCTCGGCCGCTTCGCGTTGGGCTTGCCAGGCACGCTGCGCGCTGGCGGCGTTTTCCGCATACATCTGCGCCTGCGCCTGCAGCTTGCTCACGGCCTGTTGCACCGCTGCGGCCTCGTCGCGTGCGTTCTGTAACGCCTGCGTCGCTGCGACCAGCGCCTGCTCTGCGGCGCGGCAGCGCTCTTCCAGCACGGCGCGGAAGCGCTGGTGCTGCAGGATCGTCTCGATGCCGATCGGCTCACCCGCGCCGGCCCTGTCGGCCAGCGTGGCATCGAATGCGGCCAGACGCGCGGTGCAGGCGCTGGCCTCCTGACTGCAACTGGCGCATTCGCGGTCGCACTGCGCCAGCGCGCGCCTGCAGTCGCCCAGACGGTCCTGCATCCGTTCATGACGGCGCGTCTTCAGCTGCTGCAACGTGGTCCAGATGCTGGCTCGCTCACGCATCGTCGATCACGCCGGCAAGCTGCTCCAGGGTGGTGTCGTAGTCGCTGAGCTGGTCGGTGGGCTGGCTGAGGAAGTCGCGAATGGCATCGATCCTGGCGATCGCCTCGTCGGCGACCGCATCGCTGCCCTGGCGGTATTCGCCGACCTGCAACAAGGTTTCCACTTCGTTGTACTTGGCCAGCAGACGCCGCAGCTGTCCTGCGTACTGGCGTTGCTCGGCAGACACGATCTGGCTCATCACCCGGCTCAGGCTTCCCAGCACATCGATGGCCGGGTACTGGTTCTTGGCGGCGATCTCACGCGACAGAATCAGATGGCCATCCAGGATGCCGCGCACTTCTTCGGCGATCGGATCGCTGCCGGTATCGTCCTCGGCCAGCACGGTGTAAAACGCGGTGATCGAGCCGGTCTCGCCCATGCCGGCACGTTCGAGCAGGCGGGGCAGCTCGGCGAACACCGATGGCGGAAATCCACGACGCGTGGGCGGCTCGCCGGCGGCCAGACCGATCTCGCGTTGCGCGCGGGCAAAGCGCGTCAGCGAGTCCATCATCAGCAGAACGCGCATGCCCTGATCGCGAAAATATTCGGCGATGGCGGTGCCGACATAGGCGGCCTTGGCGCGCTCGATGGAGGAACGATCGGAGGTGGCGCACACCACCACGCTGCGCGCCAGACCGTCCTGGCCAAGAATCATCTCGATGAACTCACGCACTTCGCGTCCGCGTTCGCCGATCAGCACGATCACATTGACATCGCACTGCGTGCCGCGCGCGAACATGCCCATCAAGGTGCTCTTGCCGACGCCTGCCGCGGCGAAAATGCCCATGCGCTGGCCTTCGCCCAGCGTCATCAGGCCATCGACGATGCGCACACCGGTCGGCATCGGTTGTTCGATCAGGCGCCGGCGCATCGGATCCGGCGCCTGCGCCTGGATCCGGACCCAGCCGTCGCCGGCGAGCGGCCCCTGGCCGTCCGCCGGCTCGCCCAGGCCATCGAGCACGCGTCCCAGCAACGCCGACCCGACCGGCACCGCCAATGGGTGGCCCGATCCGATCACGCGTGTCTCGCGCGACAAGCCCACCAGTTCGCCAAACGGCGCCAGCAAGGCAAGATTGCGGCTGAAGCCCACCACCTCGGCACGCTGCAGCAGCCTGCCGTCGCGCTGGCGCAACTCGCACACCTCGCCCAGGCTGACCTGCACCCCGGCGACCTTGAGCATGGTGCCGATCACCTCGACCACCTTGCCGTAGCGACGACCGAAGGCCAGCGCAGCCAGTTCGCGCTCGAGCGTTTCCTCCAGCAGCGGCATCTCAACCGTCATCTTGCACCGCCTGCGGCGCGGCCAGGACGCGGCGGATCACCCGCTGGATGCTGCGGAGCTGATCGTGCAGATCGGCCTCGAACACGCCGGTATCCCATTCGCACACACAGGCGCCCAGGGCCAGACCCGCATCACCGCACAGTTCCACCGGCATGGGCCAGCCTGCGGCCGCCGCGGCCGCATCGAAGGCGCGCCGCGCGTCGTCCAGCGCATCCGGATGCACGCTCACCCTTAAGGCCCTGGCCTCGTCCAGGGCGCCGTCCAGCGCCTGGGCGGCGCGTGCGTACAGCGCAGCGGGATCGTGACCGTGCAGGACCTGTGCGCAGGCATGCGCGACGATCCCGGCCAGACGCTCGCGTGCGCGCCGTGCGGCGTCCTCGGCCGCGAAGGCATGCCGCACGCCGCGCTCGTTCCACGTGTCGAGCTGACGGCGCAGGCCGGCGGCATAGCCCAACCGTGCGCTGCGCTCGGCCTTGTCCCGGGCATCGTTGAGGATCGCCTCGGCCTGCTGCCGGGCGTCGTCGATCAGCGCCTGCGCACGCGTCTGGGCGTCCGCCAGCGTCTGCGCGCAACGCGCGTGCACCTGTGCAGCCGCGGCGTCCAGTTCCAGCACACGGGCCAATGCCTCACGGGGGATGACGTCGCCGTCCAGGCCGACCGCCTCCGGCGTGGACCTCAGCCACAGGCGCATGGCAGCTCCGGCAACAAGGTGGGAAGCGCCTGCAGGAATGCATCGCTCGCGCCATCTGCAGCGATGGGCGCCACCTGGGCAGCGCCTAGCGGCAAGGACAGCGCGATCACGTTGGCGATGCACGGGTCGGGCCAGGCCCCATCGGCCGCCAACCGACGCCAGCCATCGCCGACCCATGCCGCCTGGTCGGCATCGCGCGGCAACAGTGGCGCTGTCATGCCGGTGACCGCGCGATGGCGCACATGCTCAAGTACCGCCGGCCCCACCCGCTGCTCGAACCAGCTCAGGCGCTCGCGCTCGATGCAGCGGCGCAGCGCCAGTGCGCGCGAAAACAACGCGCGGCTCATCAATACCTTGGCGAGCAGGTCGGGCGCCAGCACCACCAGCTGGTTGGCCGGCGAATCCAGCGCAGAGACCTGCATGCACAAGCATCCCGACCAGGCCTGGATCACGCGCACACGGCGCTGCGCAGGCGCGCGTTCCCAGCCCGACGCAGCGACCGGACCCAGCCAGTGCGCCACCCGCTCTGCCTCCAGCGATTGCGCCAGGGCGGACACCACCGCCGTCCATCGTTGAAGCCACCGTGCCGCGTTGTCGATGCGTGCCTTGTCCATCGGCCGGCCTCACCCAGCAGGTTTTCTGGACAACGCGCGCAGGCGCTGCCAGCCGCCCCAGCGGCGTGCATCGGCGCTCGGCCACCAATACAGCGCTGCTGCACCGACCGCCACGCACAGCGCCAGCGCGCATCCGGCCAGCCATGGCCACGCCCAGGCACGTGGAGGCGCCGATGCGGAGAGCTGCGCATCGCTTTCCGCCCCGCCTGGCACCAGCGTGACGCTGACGTTCTCGTAGGTCAGTCCTTCCACGCTGTGCATCACCAGCGTCTTGATGCTGGGCACCAGGCTGGTCAGATCGCTACCGACGCGAAACTTGATGAACACCGCGGCGCTGGAGGGTTTGACCGAGGTGGACAGCGGGTCGTTGTTGGGAAGCACGATCTCCACATCGGCCGCGATCACGCCATCGATATTCGACAGGGTCTGCGACAGCTGCTGCGACACGCCGTAGATGAAGCGCACGCGTTCTTCGGTGGGTGTGGAGATCAGGCCGTCCTTCTTGAACATCTCGCCGAGATTGGCGTGCCGCGCGTGCGGCATGCCATGCGCGCGCAGCACCTGCAACGCGTACGCCACCTGGTCATGCGGCGCGTTGATCGCCCAGGTCTTGCCGTCGTCGGGCGTGCGCTTTTCCGCATCCACATCGGCGGTCAGCAGCACGGCGAGCATCTCGTTGGCGTCGTTCTCGGTCAGCCCGGAATACAGCTGCTGGTCGCAGCCAGACAGCAGCAGTGCCAGCAGCAACACCACCAGATATCTGAGCGTTCGCATGCTATTGGTTCTTGAACAAAGTCTGCACGGCGTTCTTGCCCGACTGCGCCACCCCGACGCTGACATTGAGGTTGAAGCCGACCATGGTCAGCTCGTGCATCAGCTTCATTTGTTGCGAGGCCATTTCCTGCAGGCCCATGGTCGGCGCCCGCATGCTGAAGGCATCGATATGCTCGGCGATGGTGCGCACGCCATCGTTCTGCACGTCGACCATCCGGCTCACCATGCTGGGCTCTCCCACGCGCTGCATGGCAGGCGGCAGCGGGCTGGAGGATTGCATCAGCGCCTGGAAGCGGTTGACGAGCGCCTGGTTCGGCGCTGCCGTCGGCGATATCGCGGGCGTGGACAGGCCGGAACTGGCAGTGATCGGGGCAACAGGAGGAATGAGCGTCATGGCATGTTCCGCAGGCTGGGTAACGTCCGGGTCAGGCGCGCAGATACTGCGCGTTGGGAACTTCCATCGGCGCGGCGGATTCGGTCGCCGATTCCGCCTGCATGGGTGCCGGCGTGTAGCGTCCTGACAGCGCCTTGACCAGGCCAACTGCGTCGGCATCGGTGTCCTCTTCGATCAGGCTGTCTGCAATGCCATGCCACGAAGCGTCGCCCACCGCAAACAGGCAGCACGCGTACAAGGCCTTGCACAGTGGCTTGGAGCCGGCATCGGCCTCCAGCTCACGCAACAGGCGCGCACCCTCCAGATAACTGCCGCGCTTGATCGCGATCCAGGCATCGAAGGTATCCAGCGCCTTCAGCTCCGGCCGCAGCACCCGCACGGCGGCCAGTACCGCTGCGGCCTCTTCGAGTTTCTCGTGCGTCAGCCCCACCGTGATCAGTTCGATCAGCCCACTCACGACCGAACCGGGACATTCCATCTTTTCCATACCGCACCTCGTCATTCAATGGCTGTGGACAGCATGCGTGCGTAACGTACGCGTCGGCGCCAACCAAGGCTCTTCAGAAGCGAACATCGGAATACCATCGCGAACAAACACATCGTGCTTCGTCCACCCACGCACACGTTCGCCCTGGAAGCGGATCGCCTGGCGATGGCTCAACCAGAATCGGCGTGCAGCAACCGCGGCCGGAGATCGCCATGTCGGATGAGAAGACCGAGAAGCCGACAGAAAAAAAACTGCAGGATGCGCGCAGGGATGGGGAAGTGCCGGTCAGCCCGGACGTCACTGCCGCCGCCGTGCTGCTGGCCGCGTTGTTGGTGATGAAACTGGCGGGCAGTTATTTCGTCGAACACCTGCGCGCCTTGATGTCGATCGGCTTCGATTTCAGCGCCAATACACGCGATGCCACCGCCTTGCACCGCGCACTCGGTCGCATCGGCGTCCAGGGCGTGTGGCTGACGCTGCCCTTCGTGGTCGCATGCCTGGCCGCAGGATTGATCGGCAGCTTTCTGCAGACCGGGCTCAATGCCTCGCTCAAACCGGTCACGCCCAAGTTCGATTCGCTCAATCCCGTGAACGGGGTCAAAAAACTCTTTTCGTTGCGAAGTCTCATCAACCTGCTGAAATTGGGCATCAAGGCCGCGGTGATCGGCGTGGTGCTGTGGTACGGCCTGCGCGCACTGATGCCGACGATCATCGGGCTCGCCTACCAGCCAACGGCCGACATCGCCCAGATCGGCTGGCGTGCGCTGGGCATCCTGTGCGCCCTGGCGGTGCTGGTATTCGTGCTGGTCGGCGCGGCGGACTGGAGCGTGCAGCACTGGCTGTTCATTCGCGACAAACGCATGAGCAAGGACGAGCAGAAACGCGAACACAAGGATAGCGAAGGCGATCCGGAATTGAAGGGAAAGCGCAAGGAATTCGCCAAGGAACTGGTCTTCGGCGACCCGCGCGAGCGCCTCGCCAAGGCCAAGGTGATGGTGGTCAACCCGACCCATTACGCCGTCGCGCTGGCCTACGAACCGGACGGCTTCGGTCTGCCGCAAGTGGTGGCCAAGGGAGTGGACGACGGTGCGCTGGAACTACGTGCCTACGCGCACAACCAGGGCATTCCGATCGTGGCGAACCCGCCATTGGCGCGTGCGCTGCATCAGGTCGAACTGGGCGAGGCGGTTCCCGAATCGCTGTTCGAAACGGTGGCGGTGGTGCTGCGCTGGGTCGACGAGCTGGGCCGCGACAACGATGACGGCAGCGGTCCGCTGCCCTGCTAGGAGATCGCATGCGCCTGACACGGTATTTCGCATACACCGGTGAAGTGGCGATCGCCGCCTTGGTGGTGGCGGTCATCGGCTTGATGATCCTGCCGCTGCCCACCCCGCTCATCGACACGCTGCTGGGCATCAACATCACCCTGAGCGTGGTGTTGCTGATGGTCACGATGTACGTGCCCGACTCGATCTCGCTGTCGTCGTTTCCCTCGTTGCTGCTGTTCACCACGCTGCTGCGGCTGTCGTTGAACATCGCGTCGACAAAATCGATCCTGCTGCATGCCGAGGCCGGCCACATCATCGAGAGCTTTGGCGAGCTGGTGGTCGGCGGCAACCTGGTGGTGGGCCTGGTGGTGTTCCTGATCATCACCACGGTGCAGTTCATCGTGATCGCCAAGGGTTCCGAGCGCGTGGCGGAAGTCGGTGCGCGCTTCACCCTGGACGCGATGCCCGGCAAGCAGATGAGCATCGATGCCGACCTGCGCGGCGGCAACCTGAGCGCAGACGAAGCACGCAGCAAACGCGCGCGGCTGGCGATCGAGAGTCAGCTGCACGGTGGCATGGATGGCGCCATGAAATTCGTCAAGGGCGACGCCATCGCCGGCCTGGTGATCACCATGGTGAACATCCTGGCCGGCATCGTGGTGGGCGTGACCTATCACGGCATGAGCGCAGGCGAGGCGGCCAACCGCTTTGCGATCCTGTCGGTGGGCGATGCGATGGTCTCGCAGATCGCCTCGCTGCTGATCTCGGTGGCAGCCGGCGTCATGATCACCCGCGTCGCCAACGAGAACGAGGCCAAGACCAGCTCGCTCGGGCTCGAGATCGGCCGCCAGCTCACCGGCAATGCGCGCGCCTTGATGGCGGCGAGCGTGCTGCTGGCCTGCTTTGCGTTCGTTCCGGGATTTCCTGCGGTGCTGTTCCTGCTGCTGGCGGCGGCAGTGGGCGCAGGCGGCTATACGATCTGGCGCAAGCAACGCGATGTCAGCGGCAGCGATCAGCCCACGCTGCCATCCACCAGCCGCAAGGGCGCCAAGGGCGATGCACCGCACATCCGCAAGAGCGCGCCGGATTTCGCCTCGCCCCTGTCGATGCGGCTGTCGCCGCAACTGGCTGCGCGGCTCGACCCGGCACTGCTGGACCAGGCGATCGAGTGCGAACGCCGGCAGTTGGTGGAACTGCTGGGCCTGCCGTTTCCGGGCATTGCGATCTGGCAAAGCGACGCCCTGCAGGACCTGCAGTACGAAGTACTGATCCACGACGTCCCGGAAACCCGCAGTGCCTTGAGCGATACCGCAGACCTGCAGAAGGCGCTGGCCCAACAGGCGATCGCACCGCTGCGTGCACGCGCGCATCTGTTCGTCGGCATCCAGGAAACACAGTGGATGCTGGAACAGGTAAGCGCGGACTATCCCGGGCTGGTTGCAGAGGTCAACAAGGCCATGCCCGCCCAGCGCATCGCCGATGTGTTGCGGCGGCTGCTGGAAGAACGCATCCCGGTGCGCAACATCAAGAGCATCCTGGAGAGCCTGGTGGTGTGGGGACCGAAGGAAAAGGACCTGCTGATGCTGACCGAGTATGTGCGCTGCGATCTCGGCCGCTATCTTGCGCACACTGCGACCGCAGGCACCGGGCAGCTGCCTGCGGTGATGCTCGACCACGCGGTGGAACAGTTGATCCGGCAGTCGATTCGCGCCACGCCGGCAGGCAATTTCCTGGCCCTGCCACCGGAGCAGGCCAACCAGCTGGTCGAGCAGGTGGAGCGCATCGTCGCAGATCAGGCACAGCATCCACTGGCGGTGGTCGCATCGATGGACGTGCGGCGTTATGTGCGCCGCATGATCGAGGCGCGCCTGAACTGGCTGGAGGTCTATTCGTTCCAGGAACTGGGCGCAGAGGTGCAGCTGCAGCCGATCGGCAGAGTGGTGGCCTGATGCGCAAGCCACCGGTCCGCCACGTGCGCATCCTGCCGATCGCCGGTGCACCGTTGCCGCCGCACGCAGCGCCCACACCGGCGCGTGCGACGCAGCGTGTCAGCTTCATGCAACTGCGCCGACGCCTGAGCAGCGTGCTGCGCGGATTGCCGGACATGGTGGTGCCGGAGAATGGCGACGACGCTCCGCCGCTGCCAGGCGATGCGGATGCTGCCAGCGACGGTCACGACGCTGCGCCGCTGCCAGGCGCGCCCCCCTGCCTGGATGACGGCAATCGTGGACAGATCGCGCGAGGCGACGACAGCGACGCCTTGGGTCGGCAGATCGCCGCCGAGTGGATCCGCACCCAACGCGCGCAGATGGCCATCCACCACATCGCGCTGCGGGTGGCCGAATTCTGCAATGCCACGCCGGTGCGCGGCGCAGGGATCTGGGAGGCGTGGCTGGAGATCAACCACGACATCCTGCCGCAGACCACGCTGTTCTTGCGGCTTTCGCCAGACCAGCTATCGCTTCGCTTCGACAGCGGCTCGCCCGAGACGCGCGAGGTACTTTGCAATGGAAGAAAGCGTCTGGATACCGCATTGAAGGCCGCGCTCAGCGACACGCTGCAGATCAGCATCGAGGTCGTCTAGCGCCGCACATGCAGAACAGCCATATCGAGGGACCCCGCTTTGTCAACCGAGCCGAGCCCGACGCCAACGGCACGCGACTTGTCGCAAGCGCTGACCCACGTGCCTGCTGCGCGCGCGCAGCTCGGCAGAATCCTGTGCGACCCGCGTACCACGCGCCGCTGCGGCTTTACCGCGCAACGCCGCGGCATCCGGGCCGCGGAAGCGGCGCGCCTGCAGCTGCAGTTCGATAGCGGCACCCTGGAGTTGCGGATCGCCGCACGCGACGGCCTGGCGCTGCTGTTGAACGAAGCCGATGCCGCCCTGCGCACCGCGATCGCCGGTGTGCTGTTGAGCGATGCGCTGCGCGCCTTCGCACCGCTTGGACTGGGCGCTGCCGAGGTCGCCGCCTTCGAGCGCTGCGCGGACGCGGCCAATTGCCTCGACATTGGCATCGCCCTCGGCGACATCGACGCGATCGCGGAGACCGCCAGCCCATTGCTGCTTGCCGCGCTGCACAGCGCGACCGCTGCGCTGGCGACACCATCGCCACTGCCGGCCTGGCTGAGCGCACTGCGGCTGAGCACGCGCCTGCGCATTGGCCAGCGCACGGCAGCGGCGACGCTGCTGCAGTCGCTACGACCGGGCGATGTGCTGCTGCACGCGCTTGGCCCGGCCCCGGTGCGTAGCGGCGAGTTGCTCTGGGGCATCCCCGGAGGTGCGGTGTTGCGCGCACCGGTACACCTGAACCCGCAACAGATGATTCTGGAGACCGCCCCCGCCATGCAGCACGATACGCCCGAGTCCGATCCCTCGCAGTCCACCGCCGATGTGGCGGCACTGGAGCTGCCTGTCCAACTGGAAGTGGACCAACTTGCGCTCTCGCTGTCAGTGCTGTCGGGCCTGCAGCCCGGCCAGATCCTTGAACTGTCGGTGCCGGTGGACCAGGCCGACATCCGTCTTGTCGTCTATGGCCAGACCATCGGCATCGGCAGGCTGCTGGCGGTGGGCGAACATCTCGGCGTGCAGATCCTCAGCATGTCGGAGACTCCACATGCAGATGCCTGATGTCGGCTCGCTGCTGCTGGTGGTCATCATGCTGGGCTTGCTGCCCTTCGCAGCGATGGTGGTCACCTCCTACACCAAGATCGTGGTCGTGCTCGGCTTGCTGCGCAATGCCATCGGTGTGCAGCAGGTGCCGCCCAACATGGTGCTCAACGGCGTCGCCTTGCTGGTGTCGTGCTTTGTGATGGCGCCGGTGGGCATGGAGGCGTTCAAGGCCGCGCAGAACTACAGTCCCGGTGCCGACAACAGCCGCGTGGTGGTGCTGCTCGACGCCTGCCGCGAACCGTTTCGGCAGTTCCTGCTCAAGCACACGCGCGAGCGCGAAAAGGCTTTTTTCATGCGCTCGGCGCAGCAGATTTGGCCCAAGGACAAGGCCGACACGCTCAAGCCGGACGATCTGCTCGTGCTGGCGCCGGCGTTCACGCTCAGCGAACTGACCGAGGCGTTCCGCATCGGATTTCTGCTGTATCTGGTCTTCATCGTGATCGATCTGGTGGTGGCCAATGCGTTGATGGCAATGGGTCTTTCGCAGGTGACGCCGACCAATGTGGCCATTCCGTTCAAATTGCTGCTGTTCGTGGCGCTGGATGGCTGGTCCATGCTGATCCACGGACTGGTCTTGAGTTATCGGTGACGCCATGGACCATGACGATCTGGTGCGGTTCACCTCCGAAGCCTTGTTGCTGTGCCTCAAGGTGTCGTTGCCCGTGGTCGGCGTCGCCGCGCTTGCCGGCTTGCTGATTGCCTTCATCCAGGCAGTGATGTCGTTGCAGGATGCGTCGATTTCGTTTGCGCTCAAGCTGGTGGTGGTGGTGGCTGCCATTGCGGTCACCGCGCCCTGGGGCGCCTCGGCGATCATGCAGTTCGGCCAGGCGCTGATGCAGGCGGCCTTTCCATGATCCGGCGCATTTCCCCAGGCGCTGTGCCGCCGTCGCTGCCGGCCACGCCCGGCGCCTCGCATCACCATGCCGATGCGCCGGGAGCTGGCGCGCAGCCGCTGGCGGACACGCCCCATCATGCCCCCCGCCTGCGCCCCGCTCCGCCACGCAGGCGGCGGCGCGGCATGCGGTCGCTGGATGGCATGGACGACGAACTCGACGCCACCGACCAGGAAGATGCCGAAGCGGCGCGCGTGTCGGCGCTACGCGGCCGCGTCAGCATCGCAGTCGCTCAGCCCCAGGAGCAGGGACAACGTCAGGACGATCAGCATGGCGCCGGTGGTCGCGCACATGCCGGCGATCCGCACGCAGTGACGTGGCCAAGCGCCTCGCCGGTACACTGGGACGAGGATGTGCGTGCGGGTGTCCAGGCCGTCATCGATCGCTATGCGGCAACGCGCGCCGCCGACCAGACGGTCAGACGGCACGCCCTCACCGCCGCGTTCGTGGAGTTGCGTGACATCGGCATTGCCCATCCGGTCGCCGCATCGCTGACCACCATGGTCTGGATGTTGATGCGCGAGCACCTGCAATCGGCCCAGGCGAGCACCTTGTCCGAAAGCGTCGACACCCTGCGCAAACGCCTGGCGGAGATGGTACGCGCGCAACCGGAGCCCACACCGGCGCTGCGCAGCTACAACCTGCTGCTGCCGCTGATGCTGATCAGCGCGGGAAAGCCGCGCAGACCCGCTGATTGTGCGCGTGGCGTCACACGTTTGAACACGCTACTGATGGAACACCAAGACGGGGCCGCTCAGGGGATTCGTGCATGATCATGCAACTTCGCATACTGACGGGAATACACGCCGGCGCGCGATTAGATTTGCAGCCAGGCAGCTACACGTTAGGCGCCGATCCCCAGGCCGAGATCCGGATCGAAGACTGGCCTGATGGCCCGCTCATCATCGAGGTGGATGCAGATGGTCAAGCTCGTTATCGCAGCGACGCGTTGCCAACGACACCGTTTGTTGCGCTGCATCCAGTGCGTTTTGGTCCGTTGGTGCTTTGCGTCGGCGGGGCTGCTGCCGATTGGCCGGACGATGTGGCGCTGCTGGAGCGGTTGCTGTCTCCAGCCGCGACGCCGGCAACACCCCCACCACGCAAGTCCAGGCGCACTGCGCTGCGCGCAGTGGTGGGCGCCATGCTAGCGCTGGCCGCCGCAGCGCTGCTGCCCTCCCTGCTACCGGCATTTCTCTCCGATGCCGCTCCCGCGCGCAGCCAGGACAACCAGCTCAACCAGGTCCGGTCCGTACTGAAACGGCTGGGCTTGCGCGAAGCGCGCGTGGAACAGGTCGGTACGCGCGTGCGCGTCGAGGGTTTGGTGGCGAGCAGCGCGGATGCGGCACGCCTGCGCGTACAACTGCACCGGTACCAACATGCGGTCACGGTCGATGTGCTGGTGGTGGATGAGGTGCTGGCAACCCTGCGCGATACTTTGGCCGACCGCGATCTGAACGTTCGCTACGACGGTCAAGGCGTGTTCTCCATCGCCGGCAGCAGCGACAACGCGGAGCGTGCAATCCGAAGGATTGCCGATCTACGCAGCGATCTGGGCCCGGAGGTCCGCAAGCTGCATGTGGACATCACCCAGCAGGACCCGTCGGTAAAACCGCCCGCCAATTACGACGCCGCGCTGCTCGCCGACGGGTTGCATTACGTCGAGACCCCGGACGGCACCAAGCACCTGACTTCCCTGCCGCAGCACGCGGCGCCATGAGAACCGCACCATGTTCGATGCCATGACCCACACGGTCACCCAGGATATGAGCAAGATCTTGCAGACCAAGGCGGAGGATCTCTCCGGTGAGCGACTGCGCAACATCGATGCAGCGCTGCACACGACAGCGCAACAACTCCGTGTGCACTGGTCTGCAGCGAGCGATCAGGCTGCGCGCAACAATTTCACCGTCTTGCACGACGGCATCAACGCCGCACGCGACATCGTCGCGCACATTGCCAGCATGCCTTGATCATCGAGTTCCTTGGCCACGTTGGTCAAGCAAAACGCGCCGACAGGCGCTCCACGTTACTTCACCTTTAGCTGAGGAGTATTTCTATGTCGGATTTACAATCGATTGGGCCGCGATTGGGCCAGGGCGGGGATCTGTTTAAATCGGACTTTTCAAGCAGATACGACAATCATATGAGCAGCCAGACTTCAGACAATCAGATGGATAGTCTGATGGGTGGCATTGGCCATTCAGCCTCCGCACAGGAGCGCATGAACAACTACCTGACCGAGAAGAAGAACGAACTTGACTTCAACGTAGCGCTCAACAAATTCATCGGCAAGGCTGGCGACAACGCGAAGCAGCTGGTTGGCCAGTAATGGGCCCTGACATGACGCAGGGCCGATGCATGGCCCTGCGCATGTCGTACGACAGATGAGCAGCACCCGATTCGAAGCGATCGTCCAGCAGATGTGCGAAGCACTGGACCTGCCGGATGTGCAGACGGTGCTCAGCAAACGCGTGCTGTGGGTGGACGGGTTTGAAGTCTATCTGCACATGCCTGCAGCCCAGACCGACGATGAAGCACAGCAAGCGCCGGAAGAAGAAGCGCTGTATCTACGCATCTGCTACGGCCTTGCTCCTGCGGGACGCACCTTGACGGTCTTCCGGCTATTGCTGGAAGCCAACCTCTCGGTGTACGCGCAGGACCAGGCGCAACTGGGATTGAACGATGCCGGCGTGATCGTGCTGATCGTGCGCGTTCCGCTGGACGACGACGTCGACGGCGCATGGATCTGCGATCTGCTCGCCCACTACGCCGAGCATGGCCGTTACTGGAACAAGAATATCTTCATTGCACACGACGAAATGTTTGAAGGAATCGCGACGGGGAATTATCTGTGGCTACGCGCCTGAGGTGCTCGGCCTTGCATGCAAGCTAATGCCTGCAGCGAGGCAGGCACGACTCAGCAGCACGCTGATCGGAGCCTTGCGCATCCGCTGCGCTGGGTCACATCGCCACGCTGTCGCGCCGTCATTCCCCCTCGCAGGATTTCTTACGCCATTCATCACTCGCAAGGACACTCGCCAATGAATCTCGCCATCCCCTCACACACCACTGCGAGCTTGCAGCCGTCCTCGTTCTCCCTGTCGCAGCAACAAGCCCTTACCGCGGTGATCATGAGCATGCTGGCGTACTGCATGCAACGCGTGCTCAGCGACATGCTGCAGTCACAGGATCAGCCATCCAGTGACGGTCAGTCACCGGCCACCCCCAATCCGACGCCCTCGATGCCGCCATCGAACCCGCCGAGTTCCACCAACCCCGGCGGACAACACGGCAGCGGGACTGGCAATGGCAGCGGCGGCAATGGCAGCAACACCAACAAGGGCAACGGAAGCACCAGCGGAACAGGAGCCGGCAACGGCACATCCCACAGCAGCCCGGGTCAACCGGCAACGCCGCCTGGCACCGGCCAGCCGGTAACGCCCAGCGCCAACGGCACGCAAGCACCCCTGCCTCCCGGCAAGGTCGTCACCGCACCGCCCGGCGTACAGAACAAGCCCATCGTGGTGCATAAGGGCGAGGTGTTCGACGGCAAGAATCAGACCTATATCGGCGGCCCCTGCCTGGGCAAAGGCGATCAGGACGAGCACCAGCAACCGTTGTTCGTCGTCGAGGACGGCGGCTGCCTCTGCAACGTCAACATGACGGGCGGCGGCGACGGGGTGCATTTCATGGGCAGCGGCAAGATGGTCAACTGCGTCAACGAAGATGTCAGCGAGGATGCGGTCACCATCGACGGCCAGGGCAACCGCGAGCATGATGCGGGAATTGCAGGTTGTAGCGCTGAGGTCAGCGGCCGGCCGAAGGTCGAGATCATCAATTGCACGTTCAAAAATGCCGCGGACAAGGTCGTGCAGGACAACGGTGCTGCCGACGTGGTGATGTCGGGTGACACCGTCGAGGGTGCCAGCAAGGTCTTCCGCACCAATGGTGGGCATGCCGATATCAATACGAGCCTTCAGGTGGAAAACTGCGAGTTCAGTCAGGTCAAGGAAGCAGTGTTCCGCACCGACGCGCCAGGCGCGACGGTGGCGTTGGCAAACCTGAAGACCGATGCGCCCGACGAGGTGATTGCTCCCAACGCGTCCCAGGCCATCGGCGCGACACGCATCGGCCATAAGGCCTACAGCGGCTGATCACACCCTGCACCGTTGCTGTGCGTCGAGCGCGCCCGGCAGATGCACTGCGTTGACGCATCTGCCGGGTATCGGCGCCCGGTGGTGTCGAGGTCCACATGCGAGGTGTCGAGCGTGACCCGTATCCGCCCTTCCACCCTGACATTCGGGCTGCCTGGCAACAGCCATGGCGCGGCGCATGCGGGTACGCCGTCGCCGCACAAGCAGGCCCATCACCGACTGCATCAACTGGATGGGCCGGCGGCCGAGTCCGAAGCACGCGCTGCAGAGCTGGATGTGGCCGCACGGGTGTATCGCTACACCGCACCTGCTGCCGACACCGGACGGGGCGCGCCTGCGCCACGCGAGACAGGCAGGCTGCGGAGCGTGCGGAAGTCGTTGCAGAAGCTCGCCCGGCTCGCCGGCACGGCGGTGGGCATCGCCCGGCAGGCCACTCCCGACCATACGCGCCTGCTGCGCTACCAAGGCACATCTGCGCAGCCTGCACCGCCCACTCGGGCAGAGCCGGGCCACTGGCACACACTCGCTCCTTTGCAGACAGCGACATTCGCCGCCTCGCAACGGCTAAGCGACGCCCGGGTCGCCGTGCGCAAGGCCGCCGCGCTTGAGCGCCTGGTGGTGCTGCATATCGATCGCCTGGAGCAGGACACAAGCCTGCAGGCCAGACGCGCACCGCGCCTGGCCGACCGTGCCAACGCCACCCGCAAACGCCAACAGGTGCTGGCCACCTGGAATACGCTGCTCCGCAAGCACATCGCCAGCTGCAGCGAGCGCCTGGCGCGTACCGAGCAACAGCTGCAGCAGCAACTGGACCAGCTCACCGCCGTGCACGCGCCCGCTGCAAACGAGCGCCGACCGCGCTTGCGTGACCTGCTCAAGCACGAAGCCAAGCTGGAGCGCATCCGCCAGCAGCACCAGCACGCGCAGCACCTGTCCGCCCTGCGCGAGAAACAGCAGGCCTTGCTGCAGCGCCTGGAAGCACGCGCCGCCAACCTCGACACCACACTGGCACAGGCGCTGCAGTCAGCACTCATCGTGGCCGGCGACCTGTTCGAGACCGCTGCGCGCGCCGACGCGTTGCGTGCACTGCTGCCGGCGCTGGCGGATCTCACGCAATCGCTCGAGGAGGAGGTTGACCGCGCGGCGGCAGACGATCTGCGCGCCAGCCAGGCGCTGCGGGCCGCATCGGACGCACTGATTGCCGCGCAGATCGCGCAGACCGCATCCAGCACAACCGATGCCGCCGCGGCCACCGCATTGCGCAACCGCTTGTCGTCCTGGGCGAGCGGGCTGTCCACCACGCGTTTTGCAGACCAGGCCGTGCCTGCAGCGGGGATCGTGGCCATCGCGCTCGGCGCGCTGCGCTCGGCAGTGGCCAGTGTGCTCGGCGACAACCGCGCTGACGCCGCGGCGCTGCTGTTGGCCACCTTCGACCGTGTCCACGACAGCACCTGGAGCGCGCTGATCCCCGCCGATCCGGAACGGCCAGGAGACCCGCCTGGCACGACGATGGGCGAGCACTCCGCCATTGCCCGCGCAGCGATCGAGGCGGCGACAACGCATTGGCTGGAGACCCTGGGACGTGTGCCACGCGGCCGTCAGGTACTGGGCCAGTTGATCCAGGCACGCCACGAGCGTGCCGCCGACCCCGGCCGCCAGGACATCGCGCGCATTGCGTTGCGGGCCGATGCGCTGCTGCGCGCCGCACCTGTGGACGATACCGCCACGCGGTGCTGGCTGAGCGGTGCGCGGCGCGCCGCCGGTGTCGCCCTGCACGCGGCCGACCCGGCAGATGCGTTGCGCACCTGCAGCAGCGACGAACGCGCGGCCTACCATGCGCTGCGCAACGGCTACGAGTCGCGTGCTCCCGATTCGGCGTATGCGCGCGCAAACGCCCACCTGCAGGCGTTCGGCGAGGCGGTGCGTACTGCCACCTCGCCGCACCCTGCCGGCGCACACGCGAGCGCTCCCAATCCACTGCATGCCTTGTCGGAGGGGCTTGAGGCCGCATCGGCCACCGCACTGCCGACACCGCGTCGACGCGCCAACCTGGCCCTGGAGCACGCCGCGGCTGCCTTGGCCTGCTACCTGGGCGCACTGCATGCGGCCCGACCGCAGGGCAGTGTTCCATCGCAGGCCGAGCTGCACTGGCAGGCGGCGGCCGAGCTGCTGCAATGGGTCGATGAGGACGTGGACCGCAGTTGCGTGGTCTTCGATGCCGCCACCCTTGCACGCATCGCCGAACGTGCCGCAGCGCTGCACAACCACCATCAGGCGCAGGCATCCCGAGCCCCGGGCGGTGCAGCGGTGCAGGCAGCGCCACCGGAAGGATTGCGGCGTGCCTGGGAGCAGGTGCGGAGCGGTCGCTGCACCGCGCCAGCCGCGTTCGATCTGTTGCGCACCTGCCTGTCTACGGTGCGGGCGGAGCACGCAGAGCAAGCGGCGGAGCCGCAAGCAGGCGATCCCTCGCCACAGGCCACGTTGTGGCTCGCACATGCGCAGGACTGCCTGGCGCATTTCGACGCCGCCGTCGACAAGACCTTGCAGTTGATGAAGCAGACCGGTGCCGGCGCCCTGGCTCACCCCGAGGCATTGCTGGACCTGCTGCGCGACATGCTCTCGCACCTGGAATGGCGCGACCGCTGGCGGATGACCTGCCAACAGACCTGGGGCGCCAATCTCGCACCGCTTTCGGCGGCAGCTGCGATTGCAGGGTCTGCGTTCGGCCTGGGTACACGACTGATCGCCAGCATGCAGTGCAATCGCGATGCCTCGCTGGAGTTCTACATGGGACGTACCGGCCTGTACCTGCAGATCAGCCGCCAATCCGCGACGCAGCGCCAGCTCGGTGCGGGTCTGACTGTCGGCTATGGCATCGATGTGGAAAGCGACTACGCGGCAGCCGGGGTGTCGGCCGCCGTGGACTGGCGCTATCGGCGCGAGGCCGGCGTGGAAGACGGCCTGCAGCTCCGTATCCCCCGGCTGGGCAAGGGACGCGAGCCGGAGCTGCTGCAGGCATTTTTGCGCATGCTGGAGCATCTGGTACGCCGCGCAACGCCCGATCCTACCGCACAGCCCCCCGACGCGGACTGGATGCAGGCATTGCTGGCCGAGCATCCGGACGCCAGCGTCGGGCTGATCGACCAGGCCGCACGCGTCAGCCAGGGCACCGAATGCAGCGCCAGCGTCAGCGCCGGCCTGCGTGCAGGCGATGCGCACGGCCGCCGCGCGGGCGGTGCGCTGGGGCTCGGCGTCAAGTCGCGCCAGGACCTCGGCTGGACATCGACGACCGTGGCCGGCTACATGACCACGCACTACTGCGACGCCACCGCCGCACGCCGGGTGGAAGCGGCCGCACGCCTGACGGCCGGCGTGCAACTGGCGCTTGCCCAGCATCGACACGGAGGCGCATCGGCAACGCCTGCGGCCAGCACCACGCTCTCGGCACTCGATGCCGGCTATGTCGCCGAAGTGAACGCGGACGTGGCCACCGCGTTCTGCACGCTGTTCCAGTTCGGTGGTGAAATCGATGCGGTCCGCAGCGACCGCGCAACCGACTTCGCGCAATTCGCCGCGTTCGAGCGCCTGGTCCGCACCCAGTGGGAGCGCTGGGCCGACTACGGCCTGGTCAAGCTGGGCACCGATGTCGACCAGACCCTGCAGCCGGTGCTGGCAGAGCTGCAACTGGAGCATTTCATGCAGCAGGCCAGGCGCTTTGCCGATGGCAACGCGCTGGCTGCGCTGTTCGCCGACGAGGCGTTACGCAGCGAAGCTGCACCGCTGCTGGACGTGCACCGCGCACTTGCACTGGTGGCGCAGGATGCAGGTGACGACACGGCTGCACTCGCCGAGCGCACCGCCTTCGACGCGTTGCTGCAGCAGCCCGCCGTGTGGGAGCCGACGTTGCTGCTGGTCCGCGAGAAGACAAAACTGACCGAAGAACGTGGCGTGGACTTCATCGTCAAGCGCCAGCGCAACCGCATCGCCGAGGCCATGCGCACGGTCGGTCAATGGCCAGCGTACGAAGCGGTGCCGCGCGCCGTATCGCCCCGCTCCACCACCACTACTCGCACGTAAGCCGCGCACCGGGCTGGCCCCGGGACCGCCAACAAACGACAGACGCAACGGCGGTTGCGTCTGTCGTGGCGGCGTGCGCGACGCAGTGGATCAGCTGCAGGATCGACCGCTCACGGCCTGCCGTTTTCCCACTGGCGAAGTTCCTCGCTTTCGTGCAGTGCCTGCCTGAGCTTCTGTAGCTCGGTCTTGAGTGTCTTGGTCAGGTCGTTGCGTGGCACGCCGCTGAACATCGCCGCCTGCCCGGCGTGCAGGCGGTCGAGCACAGTGTCGATGGTCGCCATCGAGACCGATTGCGTGCCGACCTCCGTGCGCAATTCCTCCAGGGCTTCACGCAATCTCTCCGCCAGCGGCCCAGTTGCAGGCGCAAGCGGCTGCCCCTCCTCCAGGGCGCGCGCAATCTCTGCCGATGTCGGCGCCGACAACAGCGCGATCGCCGCCTCGACGGGTTCGGCCAGCGCCTGAAGCGTGCCTGCGATGGTGCGTTGATGACCGGCGGCGCTGGCGGCGCGTTCCTGGTCCAGGCGCGTGGCCTGGGTGGTGTTGGCGCCGTTCTTGGCCTTGAGCGCATTCCAGATCGTATCGTTGAACAGGGTCTGCGCTGCCTGTTGCACGACCGTGGCGGTGGAATTGGCGGCTTCGCCCGCAACGCTGCCGTTTGCGTTACCGCCACGCAAGGGCGCAGCGATGAGGCGGCCGGCCCCGAGCGAGGCGAAATTGGCCAGCACGTTGCTGAGCATGTGACGGCCCAGCACATCGCGTACCGCAGTGGTGATCGCGTTGGTGGTGCTCAAGGCCTGCCTGGCCAACGCCAGGCCTTCCATCCCGGTTTCCAGCAGGTAGTTGGGGAAATGCACGGCGTCGGACCATTGCGCGGGCCGACGGGTCTTGTCCGGCAATGCCAGCGCAAACAGATTCAGCCGCTGCTGTCCGCCAAGCAGGTCGGGCACGCGCATCTGGCCGGTACGCGCAACCGCCTTGCCGGTTTCGAGCATCGCCTTCTGCACCACCCCTGCCCCGCCAATGGCGAGCGCGCTCAAGCCCAGTTGGCCGGCCGGCGTGCGCGTGCCCGGGTCGGCGGAGGTCCGCCGCGCCGCGTTGAATCCCGCGTTGATCGTCGGCTTGAGCAGCAAGGTGTCAAGGGACTTGTCGTCCAGGGTCGATTGCCACTGGGTGATTCCCTGGCGGAGGTCGTAGGTCTGCGCCTTGAGCTCGGGAAGCGTTTCGGTGTTGCCTTCGCCGGGACGCGTGAAGCGTTTGCCCTCGGCAGTGATTTCCAGCAGGGCCGGCGGCGGATCGGGCACCAGGATCTTGGGGTCGATGGCTTGGAACCGCGGCAGGTTGGCAACACGCGCGCGCCGGTCCATCGCCGGGATCAGCAACGTATCGCTGGTATAGGACATCAGGCCCGCCACTGTGCCGGACAGCGTCGTCGTACTCAGCGTCTCCGATCCGGGCGCACGCGCGCCATCGTAGGCTGCACCGGCGGCGAGACCGAACGGGGTCCGCATCGAGCCGATGACGAAGGCCCTGAGGCACTCGTAAGCGATCGGCCACGCTGCTTTTGCGCCTGCCGTCTTCATATCGCCGACGATCTGGTATCCGGCATCCGGCCCGAACGCGGCGATGCGTTCGTCCACGCGCGCGTCCGCCCATTCCAGATACGCGGCCTGCAGTGCCTCCTGCTCCTCCGAGGGCGCTGCAAAGCGCAGAGTGCCCAGGCGAGTCCGTAGCTGCGCCTTCAACTCAGCGGCCGCCGCCGCGCTGCGCTGCGCATAGCTCGCTGCAACGGCAGGCGCATGCGGCTCATCGACGACCGAGGACGCGGGGCTTACATACGGAGTGTAAAACGCTGCGTCCGTCGACTCGGAAGAATGCGATGACTGCGAGGACTCCGAGCGATGTGATGCACCATGCGAGGACTCGGCATGACTTGCGTCGGTGGTCACGCGACGTGCAACCGGTGCGCGGCGACCGCGCAATACCGGGCCCGAAGAGGGCAGGCCGGCGAGCGGCCCGGTTGGCACTCGCGCCTGTGGCAGGGCGACGGCCTCCTCGGCATGCGTCGGGCGTGTGGGTGCAGGAGCCGTTGCGCGGCCGCTGGAAGAGGTCCCGATGTTGCTGGAGAGCTTCATGAGGCCACCTCGGCCGTGCTGCCGGCCTGCGTCACCAGCGCGTCCAGCACCACACGTGCGGCCACCTGCCCGCGCTCCAGCGCAGTGGCCACGGCATCGGGCGTGCGTTCGACCAACAGCGGGCAGACACAGAGCAGGCCAAGGTCCGAGAGCGTGAGCCGCCAGCCGTATTGGGTCAGCAATTGTTCCTGCAGCGCCAGCAGCGTCACCACCTCCTCGCCGCCGAGCTCGCGTGCGGCCAATGGCAGGATCACTTCCGGAAACGCCGTCATCCCGCCCTGCTGCATCTGCGCGTGGACACGGCACAGCATGCCCGCAGGACCAAGGATGGTTTCGCCTTGGCCAAGTCGCTGCGCAAGCTCCTCAGGCAACCCAAGACGGACTCCCAGGCTGGTGAAGAATGTGTCGTTCGCTGTGTGGAGATTTCCCAATTCCGACATTGTCCGAAATCCTCGAGAAAGTATGCGATGGGTACCGATACACCATTCCGGTAGGAGAAAGTCTCCATTACCGGATGCATAGCCGGGTAACCCCCTGCGAAAGACTCTTGCCGCGCGCGAAGATGTCCTGCTGAAAAATGTGCAACCGAGACCTGGATCATGTGCCTTGCACTCTGGAGCACGACAGGATCATGTTGCACAACCCGGATGCGGAATTAACGCCATTGCACCCCGGACATTCGATTCGCATCGCTATGCCCGACTTCGCGATGCAGGTCGCAAAAAATGGCCAGCGTGCTGCATTGTTGCGGCCCATAGCGGCCACCCCCAAGCACCAGACGTGGATTCGCTATCGCGCGTTGCGTTTCACCCTATTTCATCAATACAAGCGAGTGGTATTCATGAAGGTTTCTTCCGCACCCCAGGCAGCACATTCCTACACTAACCCCGTAGTGAATTCACCGAGCGCCGAAAGGCAAAGCAGGCCGACCACAAAAAGCGATGGGCCGCTTGCACAGCTCCAGGGACGTTCCGCTCCGAAAAGATATCGCACCGCCCCCAAGCCTGCTCAGTCGAACGCACAGGCTCAGCAGATGCGGCCACTTGGCATGCCGCCATTCCATGCAGGCACCAGTAACGATTGCGGTCTTCATACGATTGCGGCACTGACCGGGCTCGCCGAGGCGGATGTTGTCAACGGGCTTGGCCTGACACCAGACAACATTCAATACATCAGCCAGCATGGCATGACGCCAGACCAGTTTACCTGGGCGATTAGTAAATTCGAAAATGGCAGTGTCAAACACCAGCGCGGATCGCCGCAAGACCTTGCAAGTGCACTTCATCAGCTTCCAAACTACGAAAAGATTGCGATCGGCATGGAGCGTCATTCAGGCATCGGACACCTCGTTGCTGCGATGCGCCAAGGTGAAAAACTGGTCATCTGGGATCGCCAGGTCAGCCATGTAACAGAAGTGCGAACGAGAGAGGAGTTATTGCATTATTTCAATAGCAATAATGTATCAAGTGTTCAAACGTGGTCCCGTCAGTGATCCCCGGTAGCCCGCAGCTATCCGCAGGAAACTGAAAAAAACCTCTGCAACATCCTTCTGCAATTGCTGCAGGGCTGCAGCCCAAGCGCTCAGCCCTGCAGTGGTCCGGCCGTTCACCTTTCCCGGGCAGGCCAGGATAATGCGCTTCGGGCAGGCGATAGCAGAGAGAGTCGCCCAGTGCGCTGACCTCTCACGTTTCGATGCAGCGTCATTGCTACGCTCGCCACTTCCACAGCTCTCGCGAACACCCCCGGTCCGGGGGCCGGTGCAGGAATGCTTGCCGGTCGCAGATAACAGCCGGCAATGGACATTCGCGTTCAAAGTAGCAAGATGGTGGCCGCCAACCTTTGTCAGGCGGCTGTGGGTAATCCTTGCGCTGCGCGCTGCCGGTCGATAAGGCTGCGTTCGTTCGGCACTCGGGAGGTGCAAGACGACCCAATGCAGCGTCCAGCTGGGCTGGCAATCTCGCTTATACGGATACGCTCACTCGCAGTGGTGAACAGCTATGTGCGGCAAAATTTATTGCAGCCACCGTCTATCGAACCGCGAGAGTGCGCGCCTGAAATCAGTTAATCGGCACGCCAATGCATCAGGCGATCGTGATGATCGCCCTGCACTGCTCTCACAGCAAACGCCTAACGAAGGCGAGCATTACCTGCGCCGCCCACCCCTCAAACTCCTGAGATTCTCCTTCGTATCCGCCTCGAAGTTGTCTGCAATGGGCTTGGGAATACTCTGTTTACCCAGTGGCACCCCGCCCGCGTCTTCCAGATTCTGGCGGATCTCGCCTTTCTTCTTCTCCTTGTCCAATCGCATCTCTTCGTAATGCAAACCTGCCAACACAGGCACTTTGAGCATCTCAGTCGATTTGCTGATGCTGCTACCTACTAAATAACCTTTAACCGCATCAGTTGGCTGTTGCCGCTCGGCTGCCCCCTTGCCTCCTCCTTTGGCTGCGCCCTCGGCTGTCCCCTTGGCCGCGCCTTCGCCTGCGCCCTTGGTTGCACCCTCGGTCGCCCCCTTGCTCGCCCCCTTGGCTGCACCCTCGCCTGCCCCCTTGCTCGCTCCCTTGGCTGCGCCCTCGCTTGCCGCCTTGGCGGCGCCCTCGGCGACCCCTTTGGCGGCCCCCTTGGCTGCGAGCCTGGCCGTGGGTCCGCCGACAGCGCCAACCACCGCCCCAGCCATGTTGATGCCGGCGAGTTTCCACGCGAGCGACATGTCGCCGCCTTGCAGTGCAGTGTCGAGGACCTGTGCCGCCTGCGCTTCGCTCTCCAGTGCCAGCGCTGCTGCATCGGCAAACTCGCCGATGACGGGGATGCCGTTCAGTGCACTCAGTCCGACCGAGGCCCAGTCCAGGATCTTGCTGTCCCACTTCAGGAACTCATGCAATCCCTTGCCGACGGTACCGATGTCCTTTTTCTTCTTCTTGATCTCGGGTTGATCGGCCTTGCCCATCAACATGTCCGCGACGGCCTTCTGCTGGTCGGGTGATGTGGCTGCGTGCGTGGGCGATTTCTCCGCGGTCTTGTTGGCCGCCGTCATATGTTCGTAGAACTGCTGAAAGTCCTTCTTGCTGATCTTGCCCGAGTCGACGACATGGCCACCGCCGAAGAAGCTGTGGGGCTTCTTGTAACCGGTGATCGAGTTGTTCAACACGCCGAACAGCAGCGGGTCGCCCAACAGCTGTTTGGCGGCGTCGCGAACTGCGGGGTCGGCCTTGTCGTCTTTGGCGATCGTGTCGAGCTTGTCGCGCGTCACCTCCTTGCCGTCGCCGAAAAACGCGTCCTGGTGGCTGTTGATGGTGTCCAGCGTTTTCAGTTCGGGCGCGGTCAGGTGCATCTGCGATGCGGATTTCTGCAGGAAATCCGGGGTACTCATCGAACCCGAGTCTCCCGCCAGCGCCTTCCACTGATCGGGGTGCTCACGAAAATACTGCGCGGCAGCGATGACCTGCGGTGGGCGCTTCTGGGTCTTGTCGTCGCCTTCGACCAGGTGCTTGAACGCGTCCTGGTTCAGATCCTTCGGCAGATAGTCCGAATAACGATAGAACTCGCGCATCGCGTCGCTCTCGGTCATGACCGTCGGCTCGGTCTTGTCCGGGCTGTCCGACGCCACATAGTTTTGCGTGTAGCCCTTGGCTTGCTTGGTGGCGTACTCCGCTACCTGCGCGTGGCCGGCCGAGAACTTGCCGAGATCGCCGGCCTTGATCTTGCCGCCGCATTTGCCATCGCCCTGCGAGCCGATAGCGAAGAACAGACGCGGGTCCTTTTGCAGTTCCGTCAATGCCTTCTTCAGATCCGGCGGTGTCGCCGGGTCGTTGATCTTCGCATCGAGATCGGCCCACGCGAGCGGCAGCTTGTCCTTGTGGCGATCGAGCGTGGTGACGATCTCCAACTCGTTCTGGGTGAGCGTCCCGCCATCCCACGTGACCGAAGAGCCGTCCACCGGCGGCGGCAGGTCGCGCCCTTTCATCTTTTCGGGATTGTAGGTCGCGTTCTTCCCACCCATGGCAGTGACTTGCGGATGGCGATCGGCAAAGTCGTAGAGGTTGGCCGCAATCAGCTTGCCATTGCACTTGCCCTGGTCGTCGTGGTGGTGCTTGCCGTGTCCTTGGGATGCCATTGCGAAGAACAGGCCGGGATCCTGCTGCAGGCCTTGCAGGGCTTTTTTCAGGTCAGGTGGCGTGGCCGGATCGTTGATCTTTTCATCGAGCTTGTCGAACTCGATCGGCGTCATGTCGCGATGCTGATTGAGCGTGGAGACGATCTCCAGCTGGGATTGCGTGAGCGTGCCGCCGTCCCAGGTGACCGTGGAGCCCTCCGCTGCTGGCGGCGGCGTGTCTCCCTTGATATTTTTGGGATTGAACTCGGCATTCTTCCCGCCCAGATCGGTCACCTGTTGATGGTGGTCTGCAAAATCCCACAAATCGGCGGCCTTGATCTTGCCGCCGCATTTGCCATCGCCCTGCGAGCCGATGGCAAAGAACAGACGCGGGTCTTTCTGCAGGCCTTGCAGCGCGCTCTTCAGATCGGGGGGTGTGGATGGATCGTTGATCCTGTCGTCGAGTTTTGCGAACTCAAGCGGCATCTTGTCCTTGTGCTGATTGAGTGTCGAAACAATCTGAAGCTCCGATGCGGTGAGCGTGCCGCCGTCCCAGGTCACCGACGATCCATCCACCGCAGGCGGCAGCTTGGATCCCTTGATGTCCTTGGCATCGAAGGGGGTCGCTAGCGTCGGCCAGGAGGTGCGTTTGTCGATCGGCTGGCTGGCCTGCATGTCGTCAGCCGAAGACGTGGACAACCCAGCAATGCCGCTGCCTGATCCATCGTTTGGCGCATTGCCATAGATGGCGGCAAGCAGCTGGTAGATCTGTTGCAGGAACAGGTTATCCATCGCCAGCAACAGATCGGAGTCGTTCATGGCCGAATCGGATCCGGTCGCCTCCGGAGACGAGGCGTCATCCGTGAGAGGGAGAAACAGACCGGCGGCACTCCCGGTCGATAGCGTGTTGAGCGACATGTGCGGCCTCGCAGTGACAGAGCAGTGACAGAGCAGCTGCATATGAGTACATGCTCATACTGTCACACGGGCATGTCTCATGCGGCGAGCACAAATGTTGCCACCGCCGGTACGGGGCGCATGCACCGATGAACTATTTTGGCGAAAAAAGCGCAAGAAACCGCGCGCAGACGACGAGCCTGCAAACCGGCGTAGAGGTAAGACACCCCCGCACCACGATGGTGTAGCTGCCTGCGCCGATATCGGTCATGTCGGTCTCGATGGTCACCGTGCCGGTGCGATCCGGCCGCGCACGCGCACCTGCCTTGGACATCGGCGCGCCGCGCACGGCAGCGGCCATGCCCATCCCGATCAGCCATTGCCCGTCGCGCACGCTTGCGTGCGCCGCCTGTTTTAACAGCGCGCGCGCCTCGTCATGCTCGGCGCGTGCAGTGGCCGGCAATATCTCCGGATACTTGCCCGTGGCATGGACGTTTTCCTTGCAGACGACCCGGATGGCAGCGGCTCACTGCGCGATCAGGAACACCGCATAGATGTTTTCGGTGTAGGTAATGGTGCCGGTCAGCAGGCTTTCGCCGATGCCCTGGGCTCCGGCGCTTGGCGCAGGCGGCGGCGGTGGGGCCGGTGGCGAAGGTGGCGACACCACCGAGCCTGGCTTTGGCGCTGCGGGGGCCGACCAGGTGCCTGCCTCGACACCATAGGCAAAATTGGGGGCGACATCGGAGATGCTGTAGATCCCGCCGAGCCGCACGCCGTAAGCAGCGGCCAGTCCTTGGGCCGATTCGCGCGACCGCGTGGCGGCTTCGCGCTTGAGGTCTGCACGCAAGGCAGCGGCATCGGCGTAGGCGGTCTGCATCGACAGCACCTGGACATGCTCATTGGCCTCCAAGCCGCCGAGAAAGGCACGCACATCCTTCAAGGACGTAAAGGTGCCGCGGATCTTGCGCTCCACGCGGGTGCCTTCGAAGACCGATTTACCCGCCTCGTAACGCGATTGCGGCGCAATCGACAACGCAGAGGCATACAGCGAGTCCTTGAGCACGCGGTTGCGCTGCAACCCATCCAGGACCACACGGGCGCGCTCTTCGACGAACGTGCGTGCCAGGTCAGGCTGCAGATTGGTGTTGCTGACCTTCAGATCGACGATGAACCGGTCCGGGTCCACGGTCCGATAGGCCTGCCCCTTCACCAGCAAGTGCGGCTGCGAGGGCAGCGTATTGATCTGCGCTGCGCCCACGGCAGGTAGCATGAGGGCGGTGGCGAGCATCCAAGCGGCGAATCTGTTCATTGTCGTCTTCCTTGATGGCGGGTGATGCCCCTACAGCGTGGGGTCCTGCAGAAGCGCCGCCACGTCCGCACACAGCCGATCGACCGCCGCCGGCGTGGTGGCCCATGAGGTCACGAAGCGAATGACCAGGCGGCCATCGCTGCGGGTTTCCCAGCGTTCGAAATCGTAGCGCCGGGCGAGCTGTTCGGCCTGCGCTGCGCTGACGACGATGAACTGCTGGTTGGTCGGCGAGTCGCTGGTGAACTGCACGCCAGCGGCCAGCAAGCCGGCGCGCAAGCGCTGCGCCATGGCATTGGCATGCGCGGCCAGCGCGAGGAACAGGCCGTCTTCGAACAAGGTGGCGAACTGCGACCCCAGCAGCATGCCCTTGGCCAGCAGCGCGCCACGTTGTTTGATCAGATAGCGGAAGTCCGCCTGCAATGCCGGAGTGACGATGACCAGCGCTTCGCCGAGCAAGGCGCCGTTCTTGGTGCCGCCGATGTAGAACGCATCGGTCAGCGCGGCAATCGTCGGCAGGTCCAGATCGTTGCCAGCGGCAGTCAGTGCGGCGCCCAGGCGTGCGCCATCCAGGTACAGCAGCAGGTCGTGTGCGCGGCAGAAACGCGACAGCGCCTGGAGTTCGGCACGCGTGTAGATGGTGCCGCTCTCGGTGCTGTTGGAAATGTAGACCAGGCGTGGTTGCACCATGTGCTCGTTGCCGTGCACATCCAGCAACGGCTGGATCAGCGCCGGCGTCAGCTTGTCGTGCAACGCGGGCACGGCCAGCACCTTGTGGCCGGTGGCTTCGATGGCGCCGGTTTCGTGCGTGGCGATGTGCCCGGCCTCCACCGCGATCACCGCCTGGTGCGGGCGCAGGAACGCCGCGATCGCGGTCAGGTTGGTCTGGGTGCCGCCGACCAGCAGATGCACGTCGGCCTGTGGCTGCGCGACTGCATTGCGAATCAATGCAGCCGCACGCGCGGTGTGGCGATCGGTACCATAGCCGGCGTTCTGTTCGGCGCTGGCCTGTGCCAGGGCCTGCAGCAGGCGCGGATGCGCGCCCTCGCTGTAGTCGTTGCGGAAGCTGATGCGCATCGCGTTGCCCTGCCCGTCCATCACAACCCCTTGGCCGCCTGCGCGACCGCACGGAACAGCGCACGCCCCTTGTTCATGGTCTCCTGCCATTCCAGGTCCGGGTCGGAGTCGTAGACCACGCCGCCGCCGGCCTGCACGTACAGATACCCGTCCTGGATCACGGCGGTGCGGATCGCAATGGCGGTGTCGGCATCGCCATGCCAGCCGATATAGCCGACTGCGCCGGAATAGACGTTGCGCTTGACCGGCTCCAGCTCGCGGATGATCTCCAGCGCGCGGATCTTCGGCGCGCCGCTGACGGTACCGGCCGGAAAGGTGGCGCGCAGCACGTCGCTGTAATTCAGGCCGGCCTTGAGCGTGCCGGTGACCTCGCTGACGATATGCATCACGTGGCTATAGCGCTCGATCACGAACTGCTCGCCCACCTTGACCGTGCCCGGTTCGGCCACGCGGCCGACATCGTTACGACCCAGGTCGATCAGCATCACGTGCTCGGCGCGCTCTTTCGGGTCGGCCAGCAATTCTTCTTCCAGCGCCTTGTCCAGCTCCGGTGTTGCGCCGCGTGGGCGGGTACCGGCGATCGGACGCACGGTGACCACGCCATCGCGCAGGCGCGCCAGGATTTCCGGGGAGGAGCCGACCACCTGGGTACCGCCGACATCGAGAAAATACATGTACGGCGATGGATTGAGCGCACGCAGCGCGCGATACACATCCACCGGACGCGCGCGGAACGGCACGCGCAGCCGTTGCGACGGCACCACCTGGAAGATGTCGCCGGCACGCACGTATTCCTGCGCCTTGCGCACCACCGCGTGGTAGTCCTCGCGGGTAAACGAGGAGCGGAAATCCGACTCGTCGATCGCATCGGAAATCTGCGCCTGCGGATACCCCGCGCCGCCCTGACGCAGGCGGTGCGCCAGTTCGTCCAGGCGTCGGTTGGCGCGCACATAGGCCTGCGGCTGGCGCGGGTCGGCGTGCACGATCAGGTACAGCCGGCCCTTGAGATTGTCGAACACCGCCAGCTCTTCGGACAGCATCAGCAGGATGTCCGGCGTGCCCAGCTCATCGGGTTTGTCGCCGGTGCCCAGGCGCGGCTCGATGTACTGGATGCACTCGAAACCGAACCAGCCGACCAGGCCACCGGTGAAACCGGGCAGGCCGTCGAGCTGCGGCACCGAGTGCTCGGCGCGCAAGGCGTCGACTTCGGCCAGCGGGTCGGCGACCTCGCGGGTTTCCAGCACTTCGCCGTGCTCGCTGATCTCCAGCGTGTGCCCGCGGAAGCTGTACACGCGCCGCGCCGGCAGGCCGATGATGGAATAGCGCCCGAAGCGTTCGCCACCTTCGACCGATTCGAACAGATAGGTGTAGGCGCCGTCGGCGAGCTTCAGATAGACCGACAGCGGCGTGTCCAGGTCGGACAGCACTTGCCGGACAACGGGGATACGGGTGTGACCTTCAGCGGCCTGGCGCTGGAACTGCTCTGCAGTGATCAAGACGACTTTCCTTCCGGGACTCTGTGGCGGGGCGGACGACGGCAACGGGCCACCATCGCCACCAGCGGCGAGCGGAAGAGAAGGAGCGTGGAGTCGTCAGGCGGGACACGCCGCTACTGTAGCGCAACTGCCGCGCAAGGGCAGCAGGCGCGAGACCAAAGCCGCGCAAATCGCGAAGCTGCGTCAGTCCGGCCTGGGTGTCTTACAGCCCATGACACCAACACGCCGCTCTATCGCTCCATCGCTCTTCCGATTCCCCAATCCCGATTCCCGATTCCCAGCGCTCAAACGCTCCGCAACGGGCACTCCACCGGCAAATGCATCCGCAACCGCGCCGGCACGCATTCGATGCGGAAATGCAGCGAGGTCTCCGGCTCGCCATCCAGGTTCAAGGTCAGCGGCTGGTGCGAGACGATCTCCAGCCACGGCAGCCGCGCGCGCACGGCCACACGCTCCAGCGCGGCCTGTTTGCCGCCGGTGACCAGGGTACCGAGGGTGGCGGCCACTTCGCCGTTGAGCGCAGGCACGATGGTGACGTCGAGCAGGCCATCGTCGATCAGGGCCTCCGGGCACAGCGCCTGGCCGCCGCCGGCCTGGCGTCCGTTGCCCAGGCCAAGTGCAATGAACTCGCCTTCCCAACTGAAGTCCGGGCCGCTGAAGCGGGCGCTGATCGGGTCGATCCGGCCCAGCCGCGACATGCCGGTGATCAGATACGCCAGGCCACCGAGCATCTTCTTCAGGCCTTCGTCGGTTTCGACGGTGACCTGGGTGCCGAACCCGCCGCTGGCGACGTTGGCGCACCAGTGCGGGCCGTGCTCGGCGTCGATGCGCAGCAGGTCGATCGGCTCGGCCGCACGCTCGGCGATCAACGTCAACGCGGCGAGCGGCTCGATCGGCAGATTGGCGGCAGTGGCGAAGTCGTTGGCGGTCCCCAGCGGCACCAGGCCCAGCGACGGCAGCGTGGCGGCGTCGGCCGTGTGATGCGCCAGCGCGGCGGCCACTTCGCTCAAGGTACCGTCGCCCCCGGCCGCGATCACGGTGTGGGCGCCGTCGGCAACCGCTTCGCCGACATAGCGCTCGGCATCGCCGTCTTCCCAGGTGACCCGCACCTCGAGCTGGATGCCGCGCTTGCGCAGCGTTCCCACCGCCTCACGCAGGTCCAGGTTGTCGGTGGACTTGCCGTTGAGGATCAGACGCCAGTGGGACGCGGCCATGCACGCTGCCAATGCTGTGAGGGTGGTGGCCGCAGGCTAGCAGCGGCCCGCTGCGTGCCTCGTGAATACGCAGCCTCGCCCGGCTGTCATCGGCATGTCACCGATGACCCGGAGAGTGGAAGGCCATAGCAGGGACGACGGGCGGAGGCAGGATCAGCCTCCAATTTTTCTGAAGGCCGCTCCGGTGGGGGCGGCCTTCTTCTTGCGTGCCACGGCGGCGCGGCAGGCCGCGCTCAGGTACCGGCGGCGAAGGCGGCCAGGCGCTCGCCGTCGAGCCGGTAGACGGTCCAGCCGTCCATCGGGCGCGCACCGGCCGCCTGGTAGAAGTCGATGGCCGGCTGATTCCAGTCCAGCACCGACCATTCGAAACGCCCGCAGCCACGCTGCACGGCCAACCGGGCCAGATGCCGCAACAAGGCCAGGCCGGCGCCCTGCCCGCGCGCCTGCGGACGCACGAACAGGTCTTCCAGATACAGACCGTTGCGGCCGAGCCAGGTCGAGTAGTTGAAGAAATACACCGCAAATCCCAGCGCCTGGCCATCCTGCTCGCAGATCAGTGCATGCGCGGTGGCACCGTCGTCGAACAGGCTGGCGCGCAGGTCCTCCGGGCTGGCCTTGACCGCATCGGGCTCGCGCTCGTACACCGCCAGTGCGGTGATCAGCTCGTGCAGCAGCTGCGCATCGTTCGGCGTGGCAGCGCGGATCTGCAGCGTGGGCGCGCTCATCGCACCGCGTCCACCGCTGCGCGCATCTGCGCGATCACCTGCGCATAGTCGGGCGCGTTGAAGATGGCCGAGCCGGCGACGAAGGTGTCGGCACCGGCCGCAGCGATCGCGCCGATGTTGTCGGCCTTGACCCCGCCGTCGATCTCCAGCCGGACCGGCTTGCCCAGCGCGTCGATCCTCTTGCGGATGGCGCGCAATTTATCCAGCGCCGAGGGAATGAAGGCCTGCCCGCCGAAGCCGGGGTTGACCGACATCACCAGCACCAGATCCAGCTCGGGCAGCACCCAGTCCAGGATGTCCACCGGGGTGGCCGGGTTGAGCACCAGGCCGGCCTGGCAGCCGTGCGACTTGATCAGCTGGATCGTGCGGTGCACATGGCGGCTGGCTTCGGGATGGAAGCTGATGGTGGTGGCGCCGGCCTCGGCGAAGTCCGGCACGATGCGGTCCACCGGCTCGACCATCAGGTGCACGTCGATCGGCGCGACGATGCCGTGCTTGCGCAGCGCCTGGCACACCATCGGGCCGATGGTGAGGTTGGGCACGTAGTGGTTGTCCATCACGTCGAAGTGCACCCAATCGGCGCCGGCCTTCAGGACGTTGTTCACTTCCTCGCCCAGGCGGGCGAAATCGGCGGACAGGATGGACGGGGCAATCGCCGTCGGTTGCATGGGCAGCTCGTCAAGGAACGGGACACGCATTGTCGCAGGCACGCAACGCCGGTGCATCCGCGCCGGTCCCGCCTGCGTATGCACCTGACCGGCGCACCGCGCCCTTTCGCCAAGGACACCGCATGAAGACCACCCCGCTCGCCTCCGCTGCGCTCGTTTTGATGGCCCTGGCCCCGTCTGCCTGGGCACAGACCGGCCCGGCCGACTGGTCAGGTTTCTCGATCGGCGCCAATGTCGGCGGTGCCGACGTCAGTGGCGTTTCCGGCGGCCGCTTCGGCTTCGACACCAACCTGGACGGCCGCGATGGCGACCAGGTCAGCACCCCGACCGGCGCCGATGCCTTCTCGCCCGGATTCTGCGGCGGCGCGGCCGCCGGGCGCACCCCGGCCAGCGGCTGCAGCAAGGACAAGGGCGGCGCCGAATACGGCGCGCGGCTGGGCTACGACTGGCAGGCCGGCAACTGGGTCTACGGCGTGGTCGCCGAATACACCCGCAACGACCTGCGCGACAGCGTCAGCGCCTTCAGCACCACCCCGGCGTTCTACACCTTCACCCGCCAGCTCAACCGCACCGCCGCCCTGCGCGGCCGTATCGGCTATGCCTTCGGCGCACAGGGTGACTATCTGGCCTATGTCACCGCCGGCGTGGCACGCGGCGAGTTCGACCACAGCTTCTCCAGCAGCAACACCGCCAACAGCTTCACCAGCAGCGGCGGCGACAGCGCCGACGGCTACCAGGCCGGCCTGGGCCTGCAGCGCCGCTTGAGCGACAACGTCTCGGTGGGCGTGGAGTACCTGTTCACCCGCCTGCAGGACGAAGACACCCGCGTGCGTGTCGGCCCGGGCACCGCGCCGGCCACCAACCCGTTCCTGCGCGTCAACCCGGCCGGTACCGATCTGCGCCGCACCGATACGGACTTCTCGTCGAATGCGGTGCGCCTGACGGCGACCTATCGCTTCTGAGTTCTGGAGCTTGCGTGACCACGCCCGACCTGCAAGGGGTCGGGCGTGTTTGATGGTGCCGCCAATGCCGATGCCGGAACGCGGCGGCTGGATCAGCGTTTGCGAAGACGCTGGATCCGGTCGTAGGCCGCATTGATCTGGCTGGCTTTCCGCTCGGCCTGGCGACGTGCTTCCGGCTCGGCGTTGGCCACCTTGTCCGGGTGGTAGCGCGACATCAGCCGGCGATAGGCCAGGTCGATCTCGGCAGTGGTGGCGTCCGGCTCCAGTCCCAGCGCTTCGTACGGGTTTTCGGCGCGGCGCTTGAACCAGCCGGCGTCCACCGCATGCCCGATGGCCAGGCCGATCATCAGCCCGACCACCGGCGCGCCACGGAACAGCAGGGCGCCGGCCAGTGCGCCGAGCAGTTTTCCATACCAGGACATGGGCGATCGGGGGGCGGGAAGGCGGGCTGGCGATCTTACCCGAACGCCCGCCCGGCCTGGCTGACGCGGCCTGCACGCCGGCCCGCAGGCGGGCTCCAATAAATACAGCGGCGCGCACCGAAGCGCCGTACACTACGCGGCCCGCTGCCCACCCGCGGGCCCGCCGGGTCCCGGGGACAGCGTCATTGCGACGTCCTTAGGAGTGCCTGTGTCGACCACGCTGTTGCAATCCGATCTGCCCGGCCTGCCGTTGCGTCACCGTGGCAAGGTCCGCGATGTCTTCGACATTCCCCGCGAGCGCCTGCCCGCCGATGCGCCCCCGGGCGATTATCTGTTGATGGTGGCGACCGACCGCCTGTCCGCGTTCGACGTGGTGCTGCCCGACCCGATCCCCGGCAAGGGCGAGATGCTGTGCCAGGTGTCCAACTTCTGGTTCCACAAGACCGAGCACCTGATGCCCAACCACCTGGTCGACATCACCGTGGAGCAGGTGCTGCCCGAAGGTGTCGACCCGGCGCTGTATGCCAGGCGCGCGGTCGTCACGCGCAAGCTCAAGCCGGTGCCGGTGGAAGCGATCGCACGCGGCTATCTGATCGGCAGCGGCTGGAAGGATTACCAGCGCACCGGCAAGATCAGCGGCATCGAACTGCCCGACGGCCTGCGCCAGGCCGAGAAACTGCCCGAGCCGATCTTTACCCCGTCGACCAAGGCCGCGGTCGGCGACCATGACGAAAACATCGACTTCGACGCGATGGTCATGACCGTCGGCGCCGAGCTCGCCGAACGCGTCCGCGATGCCACCTTGCGCATCTACCGTTTCGCCGCCGATTTCGCCGCCGAACGCGGCATCCTGCTGGCCGATACCAAGTTCGAATTCGGCACCGATGCCGATGGCCGCCTGTACATCATGGACGAGATGCTGACCCCGGACTCGTCGCGTTACTGGCCCGCCGACCAGTACGAACTCGGCACCAGCCCGCCCAGCTACGACAAGCAGTTCGTGCGCGATTACCTGGAAACCCTGGACTGGGGCAAGACCGCCCCCGGCCCCAGCCTGCCGGCAGACGTGATCGAACGCACACGCGCAAAATATGCCGAGGCATTGCAGCGGTTGGCGGGTATTTCGGTTGATTGATCTTCAAGGCCCCGCACTCGGGGCTTTGACGCTGCGCCAAAGCAGCACTGGCGGCCGGCGCTCGTCATCGAGCGCCGAAGCACGCACCTGACGCCATCCATTGTCCAAGGAAGTCGCAATGGCTCTCTCCTGTTTTTCCTTGCGCAGATTGCCGGTGTTACGCAACGCCCTACTGCCGGCGCTGCTTGCAGTAAGCGCGTGCAGCGCCGGCGAATCGGCAGCGCCTGCCGCGCCGCCAGTCACGTCCGCGGCATCGGCGTCTGCAGCAGCACATGCCACCTCTCCTGGTGGCGCTTCCGGCAATGACCGGCTCGCGACGTTACTGCAGGCGAGCGGCGTGCAGTGCGCCGATGCGCACATGGCAAAAGGCTGTACGGCCGGAAATGTCGATGCCGGCGATTTCTATGACGTAGAGCTCTCACCTGCATGTGGCAATACGGGCTTCTTTGCCGGCGTGGCGCAAGCAAACGGGGTGGATGTGCTCGACGCGGTGCCAACCACTGGAAGTAATGCGATCGCAAGAGCCAGGCTGGCGCAGGGCCAGCTCGTCTGCATCCAGGCGATCGGCCGCGCTGGACAGACCCCGCTGTATTACTACGTCATCGCGATCCCTGCAGACACTGTCGCCCAATGCAAGAACAACCCCGCATGCGGAACATACGGCGACAGGCCGATCCAACGCTCGAGCGCCGCCGCTGGTGACAGCTGCCACGCCGCCGCACCGGGCCAGTACGTCGGCGAGTGCGCGCAGGGATGGGTGGGTGCGGATGCACTCGATGTGTTTTCAAACGGGATAGAGTCACCCGCGCCGGCCTGATAAATCTGCAGGTAACCCATAATCAAATCATCATGATTTTTGCGAAGGCGGGATTTGCGTTAGCCTGGCGCGTGTGGCGGCAGCACCGGCAATGGAACGACCCGAGCGCCGGGGCACGGATCGTCGGGCGGGTGGCTCTCCTGGGGTGTTGGCCTGCCGCCTGCCGGCCGGTTTGGGTCACCCTCGGTACCGCAAGCCTTCACACATTTGCAGGTAGCGCGCGGATAGCATCCCGCCCGCGCACCCGTTGCCCACCATGATCAGGAGGATCCCTTGGCCCTTTTCCGAACGTCCCTGCACGCGCTCGCACTGAGCCTGGCGCTGGTCGCCTGCAAACCGCAAGCAGAGCCAGCCGGCGCTGCGATGCCTGCTGCGGCTGCCGCACCTGCCGCCTCGCCACCTGCTGCCGCTGCAGCAACGCCTGCCCAGGCGGCAACCTGCCCCAGCACCGACTTCGCTACGTTTCTGAAAAGCTTCAGTGCGGACATTGCGGTACAGGAAAAGGCCACGGCCGATCCGCTGACGATGATTCAACTCGACCCGGACGCACAGCCCGAGCCGGCGCCGGTCACCCGCACGGTTGCGCTGGCCGATGTTGAATGGCCCGTCATCCCGAACCTGGAGGCGGCCCGCAACGGCGGCCGCGAAGTCACGATTTCCGAAGAAGCCGATGGCCGCCAGGTGCTGGTCCGCACACCGGACACCGGCGATCAGCAGGTCTACCACTTCGCCCAGCGCCCTTGCTGGATGCTGGTCAAGGTGGACGACCAATCCCTGTAATCTGCGCGCCAGCGGCCGCGCCGTTCATCGCATACCTGCCATCGCTCCAGGAGATAACCTTGCGCCCTTTCCGATTGATCGGCCCTGCATTGGCAGTTGTCCTTGCGGCCTGTAACGGCCCCCAGGCTGGCGGTGCAACCGAGCAGCCGACGGCTGCTGCCGATACCGCGGCGACGCAGTCGTCCGCACCTGCCGCAACACCCCCCGCATCACCGACACAAGGGACTGTACCTATGGGCACGATAGACTCCTTCATTCCGGCAGGATCGAAGGCTCTGGAGACCATCCGCGGCGATCTGACTGGCGCGGGGCGCTCCGATGCACTGGTGGTGATTTCCCCGCCAGCCACTGGTGCAGAAAAGCTCGGTGAGGGGCAGCCGCGTACGGTCCTGTTGCTGACACAGACTGCCGACGGCGCGCTGAAAAAGGCTGCCGAAAACAGCAAGATCGTCCCATGCGCCCGGTGTGGCGGCCTGGCAGGCGACCCCTATGCGTTTTCGCGCATCCAGCCAGGGCAATTCACCATTTCCATTTCCGGCGGATCGCGTGAGCGCTGGGCAGACGACTTTACATTCAAGTACTCGACAGACAAGCAGAGCTGGTTGCTGGACAAGGTGGTGCGTGACCTGTCCGATACCGAGACCGAGCAGCACAACACCCTGGAATTGACCACCAAGGATTTCGGCACGGTGGCATTCGCGGAATTTGATCCCTCCACATTGAAGAAAGCTGCGGCATTGGACGACGCCGCAGCCGAGAAGGCGAATTAAACGGAAGTAATGGTTTGCACGGACAAGGAAGGAGTCCGTTATTTCATGTTGCTGAGAAATGAGGAGTTACACCCATGGCAACCGATCGCGAAACAGGGCTGCTCCAATCAGCCTATGCAGCAGGCATTACCCAGCCGAAGGAGCTGGCAAACTTCATGGCCCAGGTGGGTCATGAGTCGATGGGCCTCAACCGCCTGGAAGAAGGGTTCCGCTATACGCATGGATCCTCGCAGGTGAGTTCGAAGGTGCGATCCGCACTGCGTGAGGGGCCCGAGGCCCTGGAGCAGGCGCGTCTGGATGCCCTGCGCGGGCAACCGGAAAAACTGGCCGAATTGATGTATGGCGGGCGCATGGGCAATAACGAGCCCGGCGATGGCTACCTGTACCGTGGCCGCGGTTACATGCAGCTCACCGGCAAGGATCAATATCGTGCGGCCGGCGAAGCGTTGAACCTGGACCTGGTGGCGCACCCCGATCTGGCGGCACAACCTGACAACGCATCCCGCATCGCGACCTGGTACTGGCAGAACAACGTGCCACAGGCCGCCAGGCAGGACGCGCATGCGGCAGGCGTTGCGATCAACGGCGGCGATCCGCCGAATGGGTTGGCCGACCGCGAGAACCGGTTTGCCCGCTGGCAGCGCGATATCACTCCAGAGCTGATGAACAACCTGGCACACGGCCAGCTCGGACAGCCGGTGCAGCCCGCTGCGCCAGCACCTGCGCAGCCGCAGCATGGCGGTTCCAGCACGTTTCAGCACACGATGGAACGGATGCTCCCGCCGCAGAACGGGACGGCGCCGCACATCACTGGCCATTACGGCGAGCATCGCAGTGCCCGCGATCACGGCGGTACCGACTTCAACTACCAGGGTGGCCAGACAGGCCGCAACCTGCAGCACCCGACGGTGCATTCGCCGGTCTCCGGAACCGTGACGTTTGCGGGCGGCAACTACGGCACTGTCAAGATTCGCGATGCACAGGGTAACTCGCACGAGATCCTGCACCTGGACGCACTCAAGGTGAAAGAAGGTCAGGCGCTGTCCGCGGGCGATGCCGTCGGCACGATGGGTGGACGCGGCCCGAACGGCAACAGCCAGTACGCACAGCATGTGCATTACCAACTGCGCGATGCCAGCGGCAAGTTGACCAGCCCGGAGACGTTCTGGAATCAGGGTCATCAGCAGGAGTCGGGCGCGCGCCACTCCCAGCCAGCGACACCGGCGGGCAATGGCACGCTGCGGCATGGCGAGCAGGGCGGCGATGTCGGCAAGCTGCAGCAGGACCTCAACCGGCTCGGCGTGCGCGATGCGCAGGGCAACCGGCTTGCCGAGGATGGTCGCTTTGGCGACAACACGCGGGAGGCGGTGATTGCGTTCCAGAAGCAGCACGGACTGCAACCCGATGGCGTGGTGGGGCGCAACACGCAGGCCGCGTTATCCGCACAACCGGCACAGGCACAGGCAGCACAGACGCCTGTCGCTGCGCCCAAGGGCCCGTCGCTCGACGATGCATCGCACCCGGACCATGCCTTGCACACCGCGATCCGCAGCAGGCTGCCCAGCATGATCTCCAACGAGACGGCGGCCCACGTCACGCTGCAGGCCAAGCAGAACGGGATCGATTCGGCAGACAAGCTGCAGAACGTCACCGTGCAGGATGGCAAGGCGTTCGTCATGGGCACCACGCCGGGCTTCCGTGCGGCGGTGGATCTGAACCAGCCTGCCCCCACGCTGGAGCAGACCAGTGCGCAATTGCTGGCTGGCCAGGCTTCGCAGCAGCGCGCTCAGGACGAGCAGCAGAGGGTCGCGATCGGCGGCCGCTGAGGCCTCAACGGTGCAGCAAGAAAAAACCGGCCAGGTCTCTGGCCGGTTTTTTTGTGCGTGTCCTGCTCTCGCATTGCCGCCGAGAGCGATGCGGCAACCGTGCCTCGGCACACACGCATCAGCGCCTTGCCTTCGCCGTTGGCCGATTGCCTGCCACCGGAGATCGATACACCTTCCAGACGTCGGGTTAGACATGGCCTGCAGCGCTGACGACGTCCCACACGCAGCGCCACGTCGGGCGCTCTGCGATGCCCTCCACATCACAAAGCGGCGCGGCGCACAGAACGCAACACAGCTGTAACTTTTCCTACTGCGCTGTCATGGACTGTGCAAGTTTATCTGCAGGCACCTGTTGCCAGTCGCGATCGGCCGTGATGCGTGTCGCCGCCGATCTTTGCATTGCACGTTTTCGGGGAGAGAGTCGTCATGCAAGTTCATGTCCTGGGCGCGGCGATCTGCTGCGCGCTATCGTTGTCCACTGTCGCCACTGCCGCGGATCTTTCTGCGGATGCCGCGGTGTCGCGCGCGCAATCCTTGTTGGGCAATCACGCTGCGGCGCTGGCCAACCGTGCAACGGCCGATGCGTTTGTCGCGCGCGACAGCATCGTCGATGCCGACGGCAGCGAGCATGTGCGTTTCGATCGTACCTACCAGGGCCTGCCGGTCATCGGCGGCGATGTGGTGGTGCATTCGCGGCGCGGAGTGATGCGTCAGTTGAGCCAGAGCATGGACACCAGCGTGCGCCCGAGCATCGTGCCGGGCATCGATGCGGACACGGCTATGCGTGCGGCCGGTGCGCAGTTCGATCTGGCTCCCGATGCGGCGCCGCGCGCAAGCCTGGCCTTGTATGCGCGCCAGGGGGCACCGCGTCTGGTTTATGAAGTGATCTACAGCAGCATCAAGCCCGACCAGACGCCGACCGAAATGCATTACATCGTCGATGCAGTCAGTCAACGCATTCTCGAGTCCTGGGACACGGTGCATACCGCGTGCGCGGGCGGCACCAGTACGGCCGGCACCGGGCGTTCGCTGTACGCAGGCAGCGTGGCATTGGCAACGACGCGTTGCAGCAGCGGGTATGAGTTGACCGATCTGAGCCGCGGCAGCGGCGCCACCTACAACATGCGCAACAGCACCTCCGGCAACGGCACGCTGGTCACCGATGCCGACAACACCTGGGGCAGCGGCGCCAATAGCGATACGGTGACCGCGGCGGTGGATGCGCATTACGGCGTCGCATTGACCTGGGACTATTTCCGCACCGCCCATGCGCGCAACGGCATCGCCAACGATGGAGCCGGTGCACGCAGCCGGGTGCATTACGGCAGCCGCTACAACAACGCGTTCTGGCAGGACAGCTGCTTCTGCATGACCTTCGGCGATGGCGACGGCAGCACGTTCACGCCGTTGGTGTCGGTGGATGTGGCCGGCCACGAGATGACCCACGGCGTGACCAGCCGCACCGCGCGACTGGTGTATTCGGGCGAGTCGGGCGGCTTGAACGAAGCCACCTCCGACATCATGGGCGCGATGGTGGAGTATTCCGCCAACAACAGCGCGCAGCCGGGCAATTACCTGATCGGCGAGAAGATCATCCCGGGCAACAGCAGCGGGACGCTGGCCCTGCGCTACATGTTCAAGCCCAGCCTGGATGGCGATTCGCCCGATTGCTACAGCAGCAGCCTGGGCTCGCTCAACGTGCATTACAGCTCGGGCGTGGCCAACCATTTCTACTATCTGCTGGCCGAAGGCGCGGTGGTGCCGAGCGGCTTCGGGTCGGGCACCAGCTGGAACGTGACGCCGGCCGGGTTGGTCTGCAACGGCAACACGGCATTGACGGCGATCGGCCGGGCGGCGGCCAGCCGCATCTGGTACCGCGCATTGACGGTGTACATGACCTCCTCGACCAACTATGCGGCCGCACGCCGGGCGACGTTGAGCGCGGCCACCGATCTGTACGGCAGCAGCTCCACGCAGTACCGCGCGGTTGCCGCAGCGTGGAGCGCCGTGTCGGTCAACTGATGGATGCCGCCCTGCCACGCGCGCTGCGCGTGGCAGGGCGCGCGGCTGCCACAGTGCCATCCGCGCGCGTATGCTTGGGTCATTCCTGGGAGGGAACATGACCGAACGCACCAAGACCGCGCGACCGATCGACCGCTATTTCGCCAGTTATTCCGACGACCATCGCAACGCGACCAATCAGCAGATCCACGTGCTGGCGGTGCCGGCGATCCTGTGGTCGGTGGTGGGCCTGCTGTGGTGCATCCCGGTCGGCGGCACCTGGTTCAGCAGCGGCGTATGGGCGGCGTTGTCGATGTTCGCGGCCTGGTCGTACTACAACCGCTTATCGCGTCCGCTCGGGCTGGGCATGCTGGGGATCTTCTTTTTCTTCGGCTGCCTGTGCCGGTTGATCGAAGGCAGGCTCGGGCTCAGCGGCCTGTTCACCACGGCGCTGGCGGTGTTCGTGCTGGCCTGGATCGCGCAGTTCGTCGGCCACCGGATCGAAGGCCGCAAGCCGAGCTTTCTGACCGACCTGACCTATCTGCTGATCGGGCCGATCTGGGTGCTGGCCAAGCTGTATCGTCAGTTGGGTTGGCGGTACTGAGCACGGCCGACAACCCCAGCGCACCGCCCGGTGCCGGCGTGGTCCTGCGTTGAAGCGGCGTATGCGACTGCGCGCTGCCGCGGCTGACGCTGATGACGCGCTATTGCTGCACCCCAGGCGTGGTCGACTGCGCGCCACGCAGCGCTGCATGGCACACACGTGCACCTGCGGGGTATCACTCGCCGATGCCGAGCTCTTCGGGCAGCGGACGAAAGGCGCGCGGCGCGTAGCCGAAGTCGCGACGCGCCGGCTCCAGGTCAAACACCAGGTCATCGCGCATGCGCTGCAATGCGGCCGCATTGATGCCACGCAGGCGCCCCAGCCGCTGCGCGGCAGTGAGGGCAAGGCCGAACAGGCCGGGCGGCACCTGATACAGCCGCGCCGGTCGCGGCAGCGCCGCCAGCACGCGCTCCACCATCTGCGTATAGGCCAGCACTTCGCCGCCGCCGACGGCATAGCTGCGCTGCTGTGTCGCCGGCTGGGTGAGCACCGCCAGCGCGGCGCTGGCCAGATCGTCCACATGCACCGGCTGGCGCAGCCCGGTCGCGTTGGCCGGCAGCACGAAGGCGCCGGTGCGCTGCGCCAGCCCGGCGATCTGGGTGAGCGTGCGGTCGCGCCCGGCCCCATAGACCAGCGTCGGGCGCAGCACCGTCGCCGTGGCACCACGCGCCTGGGCTGCGGAGAACAGGGCCTGTTCGGCATGTGCCAGGCGCTGTGCGACATCGCGCTCGGCCGCGTCGATCGAATGTTCCTTGACCTCCAGGCTGGTGGAACCGAACGCCACAATGCGCGGAGCGCGCACCGGATTTTCGGCATACCAGCGCGCGAAATGGTCCAGCGGGCCGCAGCTGAAGATCACCTCGAAGGCCTCGCCTGCGGCAGCCGGCGTGGCCAGGTCGCCCTGCCGCCAGATCAGCCCGGAGCGCGCCGCGCGCGGCTGGCGCGACCATGCCGTCACCTGCCAGCCGCGGCCGAGCAGCCGCGTCAGCAGGCGTTCGCCGATCTGACCGCTGCCGCCGAACACCAGGGCGCGCGGCGCAGAAACGGCAGGGGACGGAGCGGGATCGGCAGCGGTCACGGGGCTCGGATGCGGTCTGGGTGATCCCAGCATAGCGAGTGACACGCAGCGGCGCGATGCTGCTGCGTTGGATTTGCGCATGCGCGTAGCCACGGCGTTGACGCGGGCGTCAGTCAACGGTTTGTTAAGCTCTCTGGCCTGCTCGCGAATCTTGTGTTCCCTGCATGCCTTTTCCGCTGGAAATCCTGCTCGCGCTGCCATTTGTGATGGCGGCCGCCACTGCGCTGCTCTGGCGCGTCTCCCGTTCGATCACTGCGTGGTTGGCTGCGGCCGCGCCGTTGGGCGGGCTGCTCATCCTGGCAACGCTCACACCGGCCGTGCTGCGCGGCGAGGTGGTCGGCAGCCAGCACGCGTGGTTGCCGCAGATCGGCCTGATGTTCTCGCTGCGGCTCGATGGCCTGGCGTGGATGTTCGCGTTGCTGGTGCTGGGCATCGGCGCGCTGGTGGTGCTGTATGCGCATTACTACCTGAGTGCACGCGACAGCGCATCGCGCTTCTTTGCCTATCTGATGCTGTTCATGGGCGCGATGCTCGGCATGGTGTTGTCGGGCAACCTGCTGTTGCTGATGGTGTTCTGGGAGCTCACCAGCATCAGCTCGTTCCTGTTGATCGGCTTCTGGTCGCACCGCAAGGACGCGCGCGAAGGTGCGCGCATGGCCTTCGTGCTGACGGCCGGTGGCGGCCTGGCGCTGCTCGGCGGCATCCTGATGATCGGCGGCATCGTCGGCAGCTTTGAGCTGGATGCGGTACTGGCGGCCGGCGATCTCATTCGCGCCAGCCCGCTGTATCCGTATGCGTTGGGATTGGTGCTGCTGGGCATCTTCACCAAGAGCGCGCAGTTCCCGTTCCACTTCTGGCTGCCGCACGCGATGGCCGCGCCTACGCCGGTGTCGGCGTATCTGCATTCGGCCACGATGGTGAAGGCCGGCGTGTTCCTGCTGGCGCGCCTGCATCCTGCCCTGGCCGGCACCGATCTGTTCTTCTATACGGTCACCAGCATCGGTGCGATCACGCTGCTGCTTGGCGCCTGGCACGCGATCTTCCAGCACGACCTCAAGGGCGTGCTGGCGTACTCGACCATTTCGCATCTGGGCCTGATCACGATGCTGTTCGGCCTGTCCACGCCGATGGCGGTGGTGGCCGGCGTGTTCCACATCCTCAACCACGCGGTGTTCAAGGCCTCGCTGTTCATGGCCGCCGGCATCATCGACCACGAGACCGGCACGCGCGACATGCGCAAGCTGGGCAATCTGCGCCGCCTGATGCCGGTCACCAGCGCGCTGGCGATTACCGCCTCGCTGGCGATGGCCGGCGTTCCGCTGCTCAACGGCTTCCTGTCCAAGGAAATGTTCTTTGCCGTGGCGCTGGAAACCGACGCGCCGCAGACCATGCGGGTATTGGCCAGCATCGCCGCCCTGCTGGCCGGCCTGCTCGGCGTGGCCTACAGCCTGCGCTTCGTGCACGACACCTTCTTCGGCCAGGGCCCACGCGATCTGGACACCACCCCGCACGAGCCGCCGCGCTGGATGCGGATACCGGTGGACGTGCTGGTGCTGATCTGCGTGGCCGTGGGCATCGTGCCGGCCTGGACCATTGCGCCGGTGCTGCGCGCCGGTGCCAGCGCCATCCTTGGCGAGCGCCTGCCCGACTACAGCCTGGCGCTGTGGCACGGCTGGAACTGGCCGCTGGCGATGAGCATCGCCGGCATGGTGGGCGGCACCCTGTTGTACATGGCGCTGCGCCGCACGCTGGACATGTACGCGATCCAGAACCGCTCGCCGGGCAAGGCGCTGTTCAACTGGAACCTGCGCGCCCTGTTCGCCGGTACCGTGCGCATGACCGATGCGGTCACCAACGGCAATCTGCAGCGCATGCTGATGCTGCTGGTGCTGAGCGCGGTCGTGGTGGCGCTGGTGCCGTTCCTGCAGGGCGGCGCCTTGCCGGCCTGGCCGGCGCCCACCCCGCTGCCGCTGCTGGGCTGGACGATCTGGCTGCTGATGATCGCCTGCGCCCTGGGCAGCCTGTTCCTGTACAAGCAGCGCCTGCTCGCCGTGCTGGTGCTGGGTGGCACCGGCCTGGCCGTCAGCATGACCTTCGTGTTCCTGTCAGCACCGGACCTTGCGTTGACCCAGCTGCTGGTGGAGATGGTGACGCTGGTGCTGATGCTGCTGGCGATGAATTACCTGCCCGAGCGCTCGGTGCCCGAACCTGCGCGCCTGCGCAAACTCCGCGATGCCGGCATCGCCGTGGTCGGGGGCGCCGGGCTGGCTGCGTTGGCCTACACCTTGATGACCCAGCCCAGCCACACGGTCGCCGGCGAGCTGCTGCAGCGTGCGCTGCCGGAAGCCTACGGGCGCAACGTGGTCAACGTGATCCTGGTGGATTTCCGCGGCTTCGATACCTTCGGCGAGATCACCGTGTTCGCGATCGCCGGGCTGGTGGTGCACGCGCTGCTGCGGCGCTCGCGCATGGCGCCGGAGCGCACCATGCCCGGCCCGCCGATCAAGTTGCCGGTGCCGGCCGACCTGGCGCAGATCATGTTTCCGCTGACGCTGACGGTGTCGTTGTTCCTGTTCCTGCGCGGCCATAACGCGCCCGGTGGCGGTTTTATCGCCGGGCTGGTGCTGGCGGTGCCGTTGCTGATGCAGTACGTGATCCAGGGCACCGCATCGGTGGAATCGCGCTTCGGCTTCGACTACATCCGCCTGATCGGCATCGGCCTGCTGTGCGCGCTGGTCAGTGGCGCCGGTGCACTGGTCTTCGGCATGCCGTTCCTGAGCAGCGGGCATCTGGAGATTCCGTTGCCGCTGCTGGGCGATCTGGAACTGGCCAGTGCGCTGGGCTTCGATATCGGCGTGTATCTGGTGGTGTTCGGCGCGGCGATGTTGATGCTGTCGATGATGGGCACGATCAAACCCTCGCGTACGCGCAGCTCGCAGCGCGGCGAGATCGACCCCACCCAGCGTTCGACACGCACCGCGGAGCAGCATTGATGGAACTGGCAGTGGCAAGCGCGATCGGCGTCCTGACCGCATTGGCGATCTACCTGTTGCTGCGCGCGCGCAGCTTCGACGTGATCCTGGGCATGACCTTCCTGTCGTATGCAACCAACCTGCTGATCTTCGCCGGTGGGCGGCTGCGTAGCGGCCAGGCGCCGGTGCTGCGCGAGGGCGTGCCGGCCGACCTGATGCACTACACCGATCCGTTGCCGCAGGCGCTGGTGCTGACTGCGATCGTGATCGCCTTCGCGATGACCGCCGTGAGCCTGGTGCTGGCGATCCGCAGCCGCAGCGACAACGGCAGCGACCATGTGGATGCGCATGAAGACGCCACCACCGGCGTGGACACGCGCGAGGCACGGCGATGAATCATCTGCTGATCCTGCCGATCCTGATCCCGATGCTGGGCGCATCGGCGTCGCTGTTCGTCGAACATCGCCGCTATGGGCCGCGCGTGCAACGCACGGTGGCGTGGACGAGCATGGTGTTGCTGGCCGTGTCGGTGATCGCCCTGTTCGCGCGCGCCGCCGACGGCCAGGTGCTGGTGTACCTGCTCGGCGACTGGCCGGCGCGCATCGGCATCGTGCTGATGGGCGACCGCCTGTCGGCGTGGATGCTGTTAACCACCTTGATCCTGGGCGCGGCTTGCCTGCTGCATGCCTGCGCGGGCTGGGACCGGCGCGCGCCGCATTTCCATGCCTTGTTCCAGTTCCAGTTGATGGGCTTGAACGGTGCGTTCCTGACCGGCGACATCTTCAACCTATTCGTGTTCTTCGAAGTGATGCTGATCGCCTCCTACGGCCTGTTGCTCAGCGGCGGGCGCGGGCTGCAGATGCGTGTGGGCCTGCATTACGTGGTGTTCAACGTGTGTGCGTCGACCCTGTTCCTGATCGCGCTGGGCCTGCTGTTCGGCGTGTTCGGCACCTTGAACATGGCCGAGCTGTCGCAGCGCATCGCCACGTTGCCGGCGCAGGACGTGCCGCTGGCCAAGGCCAGCCTGGGCCTGTTGCTGCTGGTGTTCTGCAGCAAGGCCGCGTTGCTGCCGCTGTACCTGTGGTTGCCGGAGACCTATTCGCGCGCGCCGGCGGCGGTGGCGGCGTTGTTTGCGATCATGACCAAGGTCGGGCTGTACGCGACGCTGCGCGTGTCGGCGCTGTGGTTCGGCGCCGGTGCCGGCGCGCTGCAGGGCTTCGGTCGCCACGCATTGCTGTGGCTGGGCATCGCCACGCTGTTGATGGCCGCCTTCGGGGTGATGGCCGCATCGCGGCTGCGGGTGATGGTGTCGTATCTGGTGGTGTTCTCGGCGGCGACGTTGTTCATCGCCTTCTCGCTGGACGATGCCGGCGCATTGGGTGCGGGGCTGTACTACCTGCCGCACAGCAGCTTCGTGGCCGCGGCACTGTTCATGGTGTCGGACCTGATCCGGCGTCGCCGCGGCAGCGCCAGCGACCGCAAGGAAGTGGTCGCGCCGCTGCCGCGGCGCGGGATGCCCGGTGCGATGTTCATGGTCGCTGCGGTGGCGGTTGCCGGGCTGCCGCCGTTGTCCGGCTTCCTGGCCAAGGCCGCGTTGCTGCAGCACGTGCCCGCCGGCCTGGTCGGGCCGGTGTGGGTAGCCATCCTCGGCAGCAGCCTGCTGGTGGTGATCGGCCTGACGCGTGCCGGCGTGCGCCTGTTCTGGCGCGTGCCCGAAGCGGTGCAGGATGTCCCCGCGCTGCAACCGCAACGCCGTGCGCGCATGCGCCCGGTGGAGACCGCCGCCACGCTGCTGTTGCTGGGCGGGCTGGTGGCGATGACGGCCGGTGCCGGCCCGTTGATGCGTTACACCGACGCGGCCGGCGTGCAGCTGCGCGATCCCGGCGCCTACGTGGAACAGGTGCGCGCCACCACGCCGCAACGGAGGCAGCCATGAGCACGCGCATGCCGCTGCGCAGCCGGCTGCTGCCCTCGCCCTCGCTGAGCGTGACGGTCTTCATTTTCTGGCTGTTGCTCAGCGACAGCTTCGGGCCGCAGCAATGGGTGCTGGGCCTGCTGCTGGGCTGGGTGGTGCCGATCTTTGCGGCGCGCCTGGACCGCGAGTTCGCCCGCATCGGGTCGCTGCGCTCGGTGCCGCGCATGTTGCTGGTGGCCGCCGGCGACATCGTGCGCTCCAACCTCAAGGTGGCCGGCCAGGTGCTCGGCCCGGAGTCGCGCATCCACCCCGGTTTCATCTGGGTGCCGCTGGACATCGCCAACATCCACGGCATCGCCGCGCTGACCAGCATGATCACCCTCACCCCCGGCACGGTGTCGGCGGCGCTCTCGGATGACCGCAAGTATCTGCTGGTGCACGTGCTGCACCTGGACGACCCGGACGCCCTGATCGCCGAGATCAAGAGCCGCTACGAGAAGCCCCTGATGGAGATCTTTCCATGACCGGCCACATGTTCATCGAATCGACCATCGTCATCTGCATGCATGCGGTGGGCCTGGCCATGCTGATGGCGCTGTGGCGCCTGCTGCGCGGGCCGAGCGTGCCCGATCGCATCCTGGCACTGGACACCCTGTCCATCACCGCCATCGCCGAGCTGATGCTGCTGGGCATGTACCTGGATTCGCCGATCTACTTCGAGGCCGCGCTGGTGATCGCGATGCTGGGCTTCGGCAGCACCGTGGTGCTGAGCAAGTTCGTGCTGCGTCGGGACATCGTCGAATGATCGCGCTGACCGAATATCTGCTCAGCGCGCTGTTGCTGGTCGGCACATTCTTCATCCTGATCGGCGCGTTCGGCCTGGTGAAGCTGTCGGACTTCTTCAAGCGCCTGCATGCGCCGACCAAGGCCAGCACGCTGGGGGTGGGCTGCGTGCTGCTGGCATCGGTGGGCTATCACCTGTTCCTCGGCGTGGACCCGCAACCGCGCGAACTGCTGATCACCGTGTTCCTCTTCATCACCGCACCGATCAGTGCCCATCTGATGGCCAAGGCCGCGTTGTCGCTGATGATGGAAGACCGCCCGGAAGTGCCCAACCACGGCGACATGAAAAAGGAAGGCCTGCCCACGCCGCAGACCCAAGGCGATGTCGGCGAGAACGCCGACACCGCCAGCCAGCACGCCGGGCCGGACAAGCATCCACACTGAGGCTTCCTGCTGCCGCGTCGGCCGCCACCGCCGTGCTGGCCCGGCGCGGTTGCAGCCGGTCAGCGACAGCAGTGTGCCCATCAAACCGGGCAATCCGGTGGTCATGCATGGCGTCCCTACGGGTCCGCCATAGCCCAACGGCGCACATCGCGGCGGCGTGCAGAACGCCAGCGCGCGCTGCAGCGTGCCGATGTCATCGGCGCTTCATTGGCTGCGGGCAAGCTGGGCGCCTCGCAGGACCGCCGCCATGACCCCACGCAAGACCGAGCTCGCCCTCACCGCGCTGCAATCGCACCGCAGTCCCCTCACCTTGCTGCAGCGACGCGCGCTGATCCTGGCAGACGGGCAGCGCGATCTGGCAACCCTGGCAGCACTGCTGGGCGGCGACGGCGCCGCGTTGGTGCAAGGGCTCTGCGCGATGGGCTATCTGGCCTTCGGCACGCCTGCAGGCAACGCGACAACGCCACTCGCGCCCCCGGCCGCTGCGCTCGCTCCCGTCGTTGCGGGCGATTGCGTGCCGCCGCCAGCTGCGCCACCGAGCGAGGAGGACCTGCAACGCCAGCGTCGCCGCGCGGCCACCAACGCGCGGCTGTACCTGCTCGACATCCTGCAGCTGCAACGCAACACGGTGGCCGTGGTGCTGCACCGGCAGCTGCACGCCGCACGTACCGAAGACACCATCGCCGCCACCATCGCCGAGGCGCTGCGCGCGTTGCCGCAGATCACCTCGGCAAGCTATGCCGAGCGCGTACGTGCACGGATCGGCGAGCTGCTGCCGGATGCGTTGCAGGCTGCCTGACCGGCAACTGAAACCGACATGGCGTGGATGGCGTGATCGGCCAGCGGCACCGGATGCCTTGCAGTTGGCGTGATCCGACAATCGCAGCCAGTACCGTGCAGGCTGCTCGAGCACGCGCCTGCGACCGCTGCGTTGCAGACGGCACGTTTCCGACAACCATGCCTCTGCCGTGCCGTACTGCCGGCTCAGCCCCCCGGCTGGTGGCCTGAGCTACGGTGCATCACCTGACCTGGGCACCTGGAACGCTGCGCGCAAGCCGGACCAGCACTGCTGGTAGTCGCCCTGCCGATGCGCAGCCTGCAATGCCTGCTGCGTGGGGCGCAGCACCGCGCGCGTTTCGAACATGAAGGCCATGGTGTCGGCGATCACGTCCGGGCGCGTCAGGTCGGCATGCGAGGCCTTGTCGAAGGTCGCCGCATCCGGGCCATGCCCGCTCATGCAGTTGTGCAGCGAGGCACCACCGGGCGCGAAGCCGTCGGCCTTGGCGTCGTAGACGCCGTGCACCAGCCCCATGAACTCGCTGGCCACATTGCGATGGAACCACGGCGGGCGGAAGGTGTGCTGCGCCACCAGCCAGCGCGGCGGGAAGATCGCAAAATCCATGTTCGCCGTGCCATGCGTGTCGCTGGGCGAGGTCAGCACGGTGAAGATGCTCGGATCCGGATGATCGAAGCTGATCGAGCCGATGGTGTTGAAGCGGCGCAGATCGTAGCGATACGGCGCGTAGTTGCCATGCCAGGCCACCACGTCCAGCGGTGAGTGGCCGATGTCCGCACGCCACAGATGGCCCTGGAATTTGGCCACCAGCTCGAACGCACCTTCGCGCTGTTCGTAGGCCGCATGCGGCGTTTCGAAGTCGCGCGCATTGGCCAGCCCGTTGGAGCCGATCGGCCCCAGGTCGGGCAGCCGCAGCAATGCGCCGAAGTTTTCGCAGACATAGCCGCGCGCCTCGCCATCGGGCAGCTCGACGCGGAAACGCACACCGCGCGGTATCACCCCGATCTGCTCCGGCTCCAGCTCCAGCACACCGAGCTCGCTATGGATGCGCAGGCGGCCCAGTTGCGGCACCAGCAACAGCTCGCCATCGGCATCGTAAAAGAAGCGATCGTGCATCGATGCGTTGGCCGCATACAGATGCACGGCGACACCGGACATCGCCTCCGGCCCGCCATTGCCGGCCATGGTGTAGAGACCGTCGACGAAATCGGTTGGCGTGGACGGCAGCGGCAATGGGCTCCAGCGCAGTTGATCCGGCGGCACCGGGCCGCGCCCGAAATCGTTGTGGAGCTGCGACTGTTCGACCAGGGAAAAACTGCCATGCACGGCAGCCGGGCGGATGCGGTACAGCCAGCTGCGCCGGTTCTCGCTGCGTGGCGCGGTGAACGCGGTGCCGGACAACTGTTCGGCATACAACCCGTGCGCCACACGCTGCGGCGAGTTCTGCCCCACCGGCAAGGTACCGGCCACCGCCTCGGTCGCAAACGCGTTGCCGAAACCGGTCATGTAGTGCTGGTTGTTATGCATGGCATGCGTCCGGATCTTGGCCCTCCCTTCCCGGATGCAGAAGGTTGGGATTGAGTTGAATCAGGCCGCTTTCCTACCGTAGAAGAGCTAAGCCTGGTGGATTAAGCCCCTCTCCTCGCGGGGAGAGGGGCTTTAACGACGTGCGTCTTCGTTGCTTTGTGTTGTCGGAAAACACCTTGCCTGAGCGCGCTTGATTGCGACCACTTGCCGCCCGCTTCGTTGGATCCGTACCGGAGCCACATCCGACGTGACGGGCAGGCAGGCTGGACATCGCAGCACTTTGCACCACTCAAACCCGCACCGACCCAGTTAACCGCACCAACCACAAATCCCGAATCCCGAACAGCGAATCCCCAATCCCCGCCCTCAAAGCACCCCACGCTTCATCTGGTCGCGCTCGATGCTCTCGAACAGCGCCTGGAAATTGCCTTCGCCGAAACCCTCGTTGCCCTTGCGCTGGATGATCTCGAAGAAGATCGGGCCGATGCAGTTCTGGGTGAAAATCTGCAGCAGCTTGCGCTGCTTGGTGTCCACGTCGGCATCGATCAGGATCTTGTTGCGGCGCAGGCGTTCGACATCCTCGCCGTGGTCGGGGATGCGCAGGTCCACCACGTCGAAATAGGTGTCGGGCGTGTCCAGGAATGTCACGCCGGCCTCGCGCATCTTTTCCACCGAGCTGTAGATGTCGTCGGTGAAGCAGGCGATGTGCTGGATGCCTTCGCCGTGGTAGGCGTCCAGATACTCGTTGATCTGGCTCTTGGGGTCGGAGGACTCGTTGAGCGGAATGCGCACGATGCCGTCCGGGGCGGTCATCGCCTTGGACACCAGGCCGGTCTTGGCGCCCTTGATGTCGAAGTAGCGGATCTCGCGGAAGTTGAACAGGCGCTCGTAATAGTCCGACCAACGCTGCATGTTGCCGAAGTACAGGTTGTGGGTCAGGTGGTCGATGAAGGTCAGCCCGAAGCCGGCCGGGTGCTGGTCGGCGCCTTCGATCGGCTCGTAGTCGGCGTCGTAGATGCTGCCCGCATCGCCGTAGCGGTCGACCAGATACAGCATGCAGTCGCCAATGCCCTTGACCACCGGGGCCGGCACGGCGCGGGTGTCGGCCTTGTCCTGCACCGCTTCGCCGCCGTTGCCCAGCACGGTCTGCAACACGGTCTCGGCCGGGGTGCGGAAGCGGATCGCAAAGCCGCAGGCGCTCGGGCCGTGCGCGGCGGCGAAATCGGCGGCAAACGAATCGGGCTCTTCGTTGAGCAGGAAGTTGACCCCGCCCTGGCGATAGACGGTAATGGCACGGCTGCGGTGGCGCAGCACCGCGCTGAAGCCCATCTTGCGGAAATAGTCATGCAGCTGCGCCGCCTGGTCGGCGGGCGCGGCGAATTCGACGAATTCGAACCCGTCGATCCCCATCGGATTGTCGAAGGTGGTGACCTGCATGCCCAGGTTCGGGCGGGTTGCGGTACTGCTCGGTTGTGCGCTCATCGTCGTTTCTCCACGCTAGGCCGTCCGCAGGGCTATGCGGGGTGGCAGAAGACCCGCGAGAATGCGCAGGCCACCCAAGGTTTGTAGTTGCAAATGAAACCAAAATCAAGACACAGCGCAACATGAGCGATCTCGACGCCCCCACCCCGCCGCCACATCCTGTGCTGCTCAACCTCGAGCAGTTCCTGCCGTATCGCCTGAGCGTGCTGTCCAACCGCATCAGCAGCAACATCGCCAAGGTCTACGGCGATCGTTACGGCATGGCCATCCCCGAGTGGCGGGTGATCACCATCCTGGCGCTGTATCCGGGTTCCTCGGCCAGCGAGGTCTCCGACCGCACCGCGATGGATAAAGTTGCAGTCAGCCGCGCCGTGGCGCGCCTGCTGGAGCGCGGCTTCATCCGCCGCGAAACCCATGGCGACGACCGCCGCCGCTCGATGCTGGCACTGTCGCCGGCCGGCCGCCAGGTCTACGAGACCGTCGCCCCGCTGGTCAACGAGATGGAACAGCGGCTGATGTCGGTGTTCAGTGCCGAGGAGCAGCAGATCCTGGAAAAGCTGATCGACCGGCTGGCCAAGGACGGGCTGCCGCGCATGGCCGGCAAGGACTGATAAAAAAACCCCCGCAGTGCGGGGGTTTTTGCATGCCACGGCAACGACGGATCAGGCCTGCGGCGGCGCCCACTGCTTGAGGAAGTCGAACAGTTTCCTGCGGTCGAAGCGCTCGCCCTTGCGCAGGTCCGGGCCGGTCTGGGTGGTCAGCAGCTTGCCGTCGTTGTCCAGCACCAGCAGCGACGGATAGTCGTTGAGCTGGGCGAACTGCGACAGGAAGGCGGCATTCTCGTTGGCCGCATCGCGATTGACCTTGACCACCACAAAGTGCGCATCGCGGAAGCTGCGCAGCTCCGCATCGCCGCCCATCAGTTCGTCCAGCGCCTTGCACGGCTCGCAGGCCGCATTGCCGACATTGAGCACAATGCGCTTGCCGCCGCGCTTGGCCTCGACCTTGGCGGTCTCCAGATCGGCGGCCGGATCGCGCGAGGGGTCGTACTGCGCATTGAGTGCCGCCGCCGCGGCGATGTCCGCCGCAGTCGGCGTATTGCCCGAGGACACCGGCTGGCTTGGATCGGCGCTGGGCGGCTTCTGCATCGAGGTATCCAGCGGCCGTGGCGCCTCCTGTTGCTCGGTGGGCTGCCCGCAGGCGCTCAACAGACCTGCCAGCAGCAGGCCACAGACAGTGGGTTTGATCGGCATTGCTGTTCTCCTCACTTCACACCATGCATCAGTTTGTTGATCAACGGCGCGATCAGGAACAACACCGCGCCAGCGCCCAAGAGCGCCCAAAATCCGAAGGTATACCCGCTCAGGGCCGAAGACACGCTCATCCCTTCGCTTCCGCTGACATGCCCGGCAAAAATGCCCGACAGGTTGTTGCCGATGCCGGTGGACAGGAACCAGCCGCCCATCCCGAAACCGACCAGGCGCACTGGCGCCAGCTTGGTCACCATCGACAGGCCGATCGGCGACAGGCACAGCTCGCCCACCGACTGGATCACGTACACCATGAACAAGGTCCAGAACGGCACCTTGCCAGCATCGTTGACCAGGCTCGACAGTGCAAACATCAGCAGCAGGAACGCCAGGCCGTTGAACAGCAGGCCCAGGCCGAACTTGCGCGGAATCGATGGGTTGAAGCGGCCGGCCTTGACCCAGATCCAGGCGATGACCGGCGCCAGCGTGATGATCGCAATCGAGTTCACCGACTGGAACCAGGCGGTCGGGAAGGTCCAGTCGCCGAAACCGCGGTCGACGATGTTGTCGGCCAGGAAGGTGAACGAGCTGCCGGCCTGTTCGAAGAACATCCAGAACAGCACGTTGAAGGCGAAGATGATCAGCATTGCGATCACCTTGTCGCGCTGCACCTTGCCTTCGCGGATGCCTTCGACCAGCAGCATCACCGACAGGCCGACGAACAGCACCGTCAGCACGATCTGCAGCACGTCCGCGCCGACAGCGAGCAGGAAGTACACCACCGGGATCGCCAGCACGCAGCCGACCAGCACCATCAGCACGCGGCCGATGCCTTGCGCGTTCGGCGCCGGTGCGCCGATGCCCTTGAGCTGCGCGCGGCCGATCCAGAACCACACCAGGCTGATCAGCATGCCCGCGCCGGAGGCCATGAACACCATCTTGTAGGACGGCATGGCCTGGGTGCCGAACACCTTTTCGGCCAGCAACTGGGTCAGCACCGGCGAGATCATCGCGCCGAGGTTGATGCCCATGTAGAAGATGGTGAAGCCGCTGTCGCGGCGCGGATCGGCCACCGAATACAGCTTGCCGACCATGGTGGAGATGTTCGGCTTGAACAGTCCGTTGCCCACCACCACGGTGGCCAGGCCGATCTCGAACATGGTGTGGTCGGGAACGGCGATCAGGAACAGGCCGGTGGCCATGACGGCCGCACCGACCAGGATCGAGCGTTGGTAGCCGAGCACGCGGTCGGCCACGTAGCCGCCGAAGATCGCTGCCGCATACACCAGCGCCAGATAGGCGCCATAGGTGCGTCCGGCCGGCGCCTGGCCGGTGGCATCGCCGTTGAAGAACTGCGCCACGATGTACAGCACCAGCGCCCAACGAATGCCGTAGAACGCAAAGCGTTCCCAGAATTCGGTCATGAACAGCATCCACAGCGGCCGGGGATGACCGAGCAGCGTAGGGAACTCGGGCGGTGCCGGCGGCGGCGGAGTGGCGGCGGAAGTCGGCGCGGTAGCGTCAACGCTCATGGAATGTCCCTTGCGTATTCAGTAATGGCTGGGTGCCCGGAGCGTACCCCGGGAGACGCGCGAGGATCACTTAGACGTCATGTACGCGTCAAATTCGCAGGACTCGCCGGCCTGATGGCGGCCGCTCTGCGGGGATGACGACCGTATCGACCCGCTCAGCCCTTCTCAGACTCACCGCGCGCCCCACCCGCCGGCTCACGACCTTCCACGCCCACCGAGGTGCGCACGTCGAACAGCTCCGGGAAGAACGTCAGCGCCAGCGCCTGCTGCAGAAAGCCCACGCCGCTGGACCCGCCGGTGCCGCGCTTGAAGCCGATCACCCGCATCACCGTGCGCATATGGCGGAAGCGCCAGAGCTGGAACTGGGTTTCCACATCGACCAGGTCCTCGCATAGCGAATACTCGCGCCAGTAGCGGTCGGTGTTTTCGTAGATGCGCTCGAACACCGGGCGCAGGCTGTCGTCGGCCACATGCGCGCAGGTCCAGTCGCGGGCCTGGTATTGCGGCGGAATCGCATGCCCGAAGCGCGCCAGGTAGCGCAGGAATTCCTCGTACAGGCTGGGCGCTTCCAGCACCTCGCGCAGCCGCGCCTGCCCCTGCGGGTCGTACGCGAACACCTGCAGCATCTGCGGGTTCTTGTTGCCGAGCAGGAACTCGATATAGCGGTATTGCAGCGACTGGAAGCCGGACGAGGGGCCCAGCACATCGCGGAATCCCATGTACTCGCTCGGCGTCAGCGTTTCCAGCACCGACCACTGTTCGGTGAGCTGGCGCAGTACCTGCTTGCTGCGCGCCAGCACCTTGCGGCACTGCCAGACCTGGTCGTTCTGCAGGTGCACCATCGCTGCGCGCAGCTCGTGCGCCAGCAGCTTCAGCCACAGCTCGGAGGTCTGGTGCTGGATGATGAACAGCATCTCGTCGTGGTGCGCCGGCTCGGACAGGGGCTGCTGCGCCGACAGCAACTGGTCCAGCCGCAGATAGCCGCCGTAGGTCAGCCGCCCCTCCAGATCGGTATGGATGCCGGGTTCCAGGTCACGCAGGTTCTTGTCGACGGGCATGGCAGTGCAGATGGATCGGGCCGGTCAGGGTAGCTCAGTGGCGGGGATTGGGGATTGGGGATTGGGGATTGGGGGAATCGGGAGGCAGGAGTTGCAGCGCGCGGCCTTGATGCATGTCGCGGCAGCGCGCTGCCGTAGAAGCGTCCGGTTTGCCGGGGTGGCCTGCTTGCTTGGCAGCCTGACGATGCCGTGGCGTACGCGACCGGTACTTCACACCTGAAAAATGCTGCAGCGGCTGCGCGCGCGCAGCCGCTGCGCCGGTGTCACCGTATCGTCAACCAAGGTCTGCAAATTCATGCAGAATCGAACGGCGCTGCCGGCCAGGGACGTGGCCGGACCAGGGGAGCGCTTCACGTCTCATGGATCAGGGGACTCTCATCTCATGCATGTGTTGCAGCGTCGTGCAGCCTTACTTCTCTGTGCGCTGGCGGTTGCCGGCCACGCCAATGCCCAGGTCGTCATCAGCCAGGTCTACGGCGGTGGCGGCAACAGCGGTGCCACGTTCCGCAGCGACTTCGTCGAGCTGCACAACATCGGCAGCACCACGGTCAGCCTGGACGGCTGGTCGGTGCAATACGCCTCGGCTGCCGGCAGCAGCTGGCAGGTCACGCCGTTGGCAGGCAGCGTTCCGGCCGGCGGCTATTACCTGGTCAAGCAGGCCGACGGCAGCGGCGGCAGCGTCGCGCTGCCCACGCCCGATGCCACCGGCACCATCGCCATGGGCGGCGGCGCCGGCAAGGTGGCGCTGAGCAACAGCGCGTCCGCGTTGAGCGGCGCCTGCCCCACCGGCAATGCCGATCTGGTCGGCTATGGCAGCACCGCCAGCTGCGCCGAAGGCAATGCGCCCACGCCGGCGCCCAGCAATACGCTGGCAGTGCTGCGCGGCGGCGATGGCTGCACCGACACCGACAACAACGCGGCCGATTTCGCCACCGGCGCGCCGGCGCCGCGCAACGCCGCCAGCCCCGCACGGCTGTGCAGCGGCGGCGGCCAGCCGATCGCCACGCTGGCCGACGTCAGCCAGGCCGAAGGCAACAGCGGCAGCCGCAGTTTCGTGTTCACGCTGAGCCTGAGCCAGCCGGCCGGCGCAGGCGGGGTGAGCTTCACCGCGGCCACCACCGATGGCACGGCCACAGCCGGCAGCGACTATGTCGCCCTGCCCGCCTCCAGCGTCCGCATCGCCGCCGGCGAGCGCAGCGCCAGCATCACCGTGGAGGTGCTGGGCGACACCACGCCCGAGCCCGACGAGACCTTCGCGCTGCAGATCAGCGGCCTCACCGGCGCGTTGCCGGCCACGCTGAGTGCAAACGGCACCATCCTCAACGACGACTTCAGCCTGCTGCCGATCCACGCCATCCAGGGCAAGGGCGCACGCTCGCCGCTGGAAGGCCAGGTGGTCGCCACCTCGGGCATCGTCACTGCCCGTCGCAGCGCCGGCTTCTTCCTGCAGGCACCGGATGCCGAAACCGATGGCGATCCGGCCACCTCCGAAGGCGTCTACGTCTACACCGGCAGCGCACCGCCGGATGCCGCCGCCATCGGCAACCGGGTACGCGTGCAGGGCACGGTGCTCGAGTACGTGCCCACCGCCGACCCGACCCAGCCGCCGCTGACCGAGATCGGCGGCAGCCTGACCGTGCTGTCCGATTCCACCGGCAACCCGTTGCCGATGCCGGTGGCGTTGAGCGCGAACTTCCCCAACCCGAACGGCGCCTTTGATCAGCTCGAAGCGCTGGAGGGCATGCGCGTCACCGCCGCCAGCCTCACCGTCAATGCGCCCACCGGCGGCAGCGTCAACGAGACCAACGCCACTGCCACCAGCAATGGCGTGTTCCATGCAGTGGTGACCGGCCTGCCGCGCGCCTTTCGCGAGCCCGGCGTGCAGTTGCCCGACCCGCTGCCGGCCGGCTCGCCTGCCGGCGTGCCGCGCTGGAACACCAACCCGGAAGTGATCGCCGTCGGCAGTGCCGGCGTGGGCGCCGAACGGCTGGATCTGGCCTCCGGCTGTGTGGTGCTGGATGTCACCGGCCCGCTGGATTACAGCTTCCGCCGCTACACGCTGTATCCGGAACGCACCCCGCAGGTGAACTGCAACGGTGCCGACCAACCGCGCCCCGCACCGATGCCGCAGGCCGACGACGTGGCCGTGGCGACCTACAACATGGAGCGCTTCTTCGACGACCAGAACGACCCGGCGACCGGCGAGCCGGTGCTCACTCCGGTTGCGTTCCAGGCCCGCCTCAACAAGGCCTCGCTGGCGATCCGCAACTACCTGCACACGCCCGACATCCTGGGCACGGTGGAAGTGGAAAGCCTCGGTGTGCTGCAGACGTTGGCTGCGCGCATCAACGCCGATGCCATCGCTTCCGGCCAGCCCGATCCGCAGTACGTGGCCTACCTGCAGGAAGGCAATGACGTCGGCGGTATCGACGTGGGCTTCCTGGTCAAGACCGCTGCGGTCTCGGCCGGCGTACCGCGCGTGGAAGTGGTGTCCATCGCCCAGGAAGGCAAGACCACCACCTGGACCGAACCGGGCGGCGCGGTGAGCCTGCTCAACGATCGCCCGCCGCTGGTGCTCAGCGCCAAGGTGCACCAGGCCGATGGCCGCGTGCTGCCGCTGACCGCCATCGTGGTGCATCAGCGCTCGCTCAACGGCGCCGAGACCGACGATGCGGCCGGCACCCGCATCCGCGCCAAGCGCCAGGCCCAGGCCGAGTACCTGGCGCGCCTGCTGCAGACGCGCCAGCAGCTCGACCCGGCCGAGCAGGTGCTGGTGATGGGCGACTTCAACGCCTTCGAGTTCAACGACGGCTACGTGGATGCGATGGGTACCGTCACCGGCAGGCCGGCGCCGGATGCGCAGACCGTGGTGGGCGGCGATGGCGTGGACCTGGTCAACCCGGACTACACCGACCTGACCTGGTTCAACACGCCCGACCAGAGCTACTCGTACGCCTTCGACGGCAACGTGCAGTCGCTGGACCACATCCTGGCCAACGAGGCGCTGATGCGCGCACCCGACATCGCCTCGCTGTCGGTGGGCCATGCGCGCATCAATGCCGACTTCCCCGGCACCGCGCGCAACGATGCCAATACGCCCACGCGCTTGTCCGACCACGACCCCACCGTGGTGCTGTTGCGCATGACCAAGCAGGTGAACGCGGACGTGCAGGTGGCTGTCACCGCCGCGCGTGACCAGGTGGTCGAAGGCGAGCACATCGACTACACCGTGGATGTCGAAAACCGAGGGCCGGATCGCGCGCCGTTCACTGCGCTGGCGTTGGTGTTCGACCTGCCGGCACGGGCGCGCCTCACTGCCCCGCCGGGCTGGATCTGCCAGAACCAGACCAATGCCACGCAGACCACGTTTACCTGCAATATCCCACTGCTTGCGGCGGGATCTGCGCAGAGTTTTGCAGTGCAACTGGATGCCGGCCCGGACTTGGCCGGACGCACCCTGACCCTGGCCGCCTCGGTCGCCTCGCAGTCGCCCGACCCGCAGCCGGACAACAACACCGACACCGCTGCCGTTGTGGTGCAGGCACGGCCGCAGCCGCGCAGCGACCTGGCGGTGCGGTTCGACGGCCCGGCCAGCCTGCCGACAACAGCGTTCAGCGCCAGCTACCGCGTGCTGCTGGACAACGTCGGTGCCGCGCCGGCGCAGCGTCCCGGCTTGGTGATCGAAGGCAATACGGTGTCTGCGCTGTCGCAGCTGGTGCCGCCGCAGGGCTGGCGCTGCGACAAACAGGTGCAATCGCTGCGCAGTGCCCGCTTCGTGTGCAGCAGCGCGGCGGTCGTGCTGCCGGGCGCGCAGCTGGCCTTCCAGTTGACCGTGGCAGCCAAGCCGATCCCTGCCGACGGCGCCATCCGCGTGCAGGCCAGCGCCACATCGACCTCGCCCGATGCCAACCCGGCCGACAATACGGCGCTGATCGTCACCCCGATCGGTGGAGGCGCAGACCGCCGCTGATCGCAGTGCACCACGTCGCAATTCTGTACTGCGACAAAGGGCGCGGCCTGGTCCGCGCCCTTTTTTTTGTGCAAGCCAGCATCATTGTGTGCTGCGGTGCAGGACAGCTTTTTGCTGTGTGGTCCTTAACATCGCAACTCATATCATTTGAAACTTCTTGGTGAAGGTGTCGCCGCAATGAGCGTAGCCGCGCAGTTCGAGATCGAATATCTGCAATACATGGACGCGGACGGCCAGATCGTCCGCGACGACCTGCCGGCCGACGCCGCCAACCCGCAACAGCTGCTCGCCCTGTTCAAGCGCATGCTGTTCGTGCGCACCTTCGACAGCAAGTCGGTCGCGCTGCAGCGCACCGGCAAGTTGGGCACCTATGCGGCCTGCCTCGGTCACGAAGCCACCCATGTGGGCATCGGCGCGGCGATGCGCAGTGGCGATGTGTTCGCGCCCAGCTATCGCGAGTACGGCACCATGTTCGAACGCGGCGTGCGCCCGCGCGATGTGCTGCTGTACTGGGGCGGCGACGAACGCGGCAGCGACTATCCGCGCGATGCCGATGCGGCGATCGACTTCCCGATCTGCGTGCCGATCTCCACCCAGTGCCTGCATGCGGCCGGTTCGGCGCTGTCGTTCAAGCTGCGGGGCAAGCCGCAGGTCGCGGTGGCCTGCTGTGGCGATGGCGGCAGCTCCAAGACCGACTTCTATGCCGCGCTCAATTCGGCCGGCGCCTACAAACTGCCGCTGATCCTGTGCGTGATCAACAACGGCTGGGCGATCTCGGTGCCGCGCTCGGCGCAGACCGGTGCGCAGACGCTGGCGCAGAAGGGCCTGGCCGGCGGCCTGCATTGCCTGCAGGTGGATGGCAACGACCTGATCGCGGTGCTCGAAGCGATGCGCCAGGCGCGCGCGCGCGCATTGGCCGGCGACGGCGGCACGGTGATCGAGTTCCTGACCTATCGCCTGTCCGATCACACCACCGCCGACGACGCGCGGCGCTACCGCGGCGAAGAAGAGGTCAAGCAAGGCTGGGCGCGCGAGCCGCTGCTGCGCCTGCGCCGCTATCTCACCGCGCAAGGCCTGTGGGACGAGGCGCAGGAAACCGCATGGAAGGCCGAATGTGGTGCGCGCGTGGACGCAGAGGTCAATGCCTATCTCAACACCCCGGTGCAGCCGGTCGAAGCGATGTTCGATTACCTCTACGGCGACCCGCCGGCCGAGTTGCTGGCCCAGCGCGCCGAGGTGATGGCGCAGGAGGCCCGTCATGGATGAGCTCAACCAGTCACACCTGGCTGCGACACAGCAGGCCAGTGCCCCTTACAACGCCGCAGCCACGCGCGGAGAGAGTGCCATGAGTTCGCCCATCACCCTGATCGAAGCCATCACCCAGGCGCTGGCCTGGGAGCTGGAACACGACCCTGCGGTGCTGGTGCTGGGCGAGGATGTCGGCGTCAACGGCGGCGTGTTCCGCGCCACTGCGGGCCTGCAGCAGCGCTTCGGCAGCGAGCGGGTGCTGGACACGCCGCTGGACGAAACCACCATCGCCGGCCTGAGCGTCGGCCTGGCCGCGCAGGGCATGAAGCCGGTGGCCGAAGCGCAGTTCGACGGCTTCGTGTATCCCATGGTCGATCACCTGATCTGCCATGCCGCACGCCTGCGCAACCGCACCCGCGGGCGCCTGCATTGCCCGATGGTGCTGCGGGTGCCGTGGGGCGGCGGCATCCGCGCGCCGGAACATCACAGCGAAGCCAACGAGGCCATCTTCACCAACGTGCCCGGCCTGCGCGTGGTGTTGCCGTCCTCGCCGCAGCGCGCCTACGGCCTGTTGCTGGCCGCGATCCGCGACCCGGATCCGGTGATCTACATGGAGCCCAAGCGCATCTACCGCCAGTACAAAGAAGTGGTCGCCAACGATGGCGAAGCGCTGCCGCTGGATGTGTGCTTCGTGCTGCGCGACGGTACCGACGTCACCCTGGTCACCTGGGGCGCGCAGGTCAAGGAAGCGCTGGAAGCGGCCGACAAACTCGCTGGCGAAGGCATCAGCGCCGAAGTCATCGACGTGGCCACGCTGCGCCCGCTGGACTTCGACACCATCGCCGAATCGGTGGCCAAGACAGGCCGCTGCGTGATCGTGCAGGAAGCCCCGCGCACCGCCGGCTTCGGTGCGGAGATCGCCGCGCAGCTGGCGGAAAAATCGATGTACGACCTGCTCGCACCGGTCGAACGCGTCACCGGCTACGACACGCATATCCCGCTGTTCCGGCTGGAAATGAAGTACCTGCCGAGCGTGGAGCGCATCGTCACCGCTGCCCGTCGCGCGGTGGCTGCCGGCTGACATGCGCGCCCGTCTGCTCTGCGATTACCGCGCCGCGTACGCCAACCCGATCCGCTTCCACGCTGGCCAGCACGTGACCATCGGCGTGCGCGACGAGGAATGGCCGGCCTTCGCCTGGGTCAACACCGGCGACGGTCATGCCGGCTGGGCCCCGGTGGCTTGGCTGCGCCCCCTGGGCGACGGCCAGGCCGAAGCCCTGCGCGACTACGATGCACGCGAACTCGACGCCCAACAGGGCGAGGACGTGTTGCTGCATTACGAACATGGCGGTTGGTGGTGGTCCGAGCGTGCCGATGGCATGCAGGGCTGGCTGCCGGCTGCCGACCTCGAACTCCTCGACGACACCACGCCGCCACTGCCTGCGGCGCAAGAGAACCTGCCATGAGCGAAGCCAAGAATTTCCACCTGCCCGACCTGGGCGAAGGCCTGCCCGATGCCACCATCGTCGAATGGTTCGTCAAGGAAGGCGACAACGTGCGCCTGGACGATCCGCTGGTCTCGATGGAGACCGCCAAGGCGGTGGTCGAGGTGCCCTCGCCGTTCTCCGGCACCGTGACCAAGCTCGCCGGTGCCGCTGGCGACGTGATCGTAACCGGCGCGATGCTGGCGCAGTTCGCGCTGGACGCCTCGCAGCCGCAGCGCGCCGACGGCCAGGACACCGGCCACTCGCATGGCCCTGCACCCACGCACACGCCCAGCACCGGCGACAGCGCGGCCGGCCCGACCACGCGCGTGGTCGCCTCCGACAACGGCGGCGAGATCGCCGACGCCGACGCCAGTGGCCAGAGCGAGCGCGACGACGCCGGCACGGTGGTCGGTGCGATGCAGAGCTCCAACGCGGTGCAGAGCGAACAGGCGATTGCCGTCGGCGGCGTGCGCGCGATGCCGGCGGTGCGTGCGCTGGCGCGCAAGCTGCGGGTGGACCTGGCACAGGTGCGCGCCACCGGCCCGGACTGCACGGTGACGATGGCGGATGTGAAGCAGGCCGCAGCCGCGGGCACCGCACGGCTTTCAGCTGGCGCGCAGGGCGTGTCGACCTCTCCGGCCAGTGGCCGAGGGACCGCCGCTGGCGGCGGAGCGACCGCAGGCAACAACGCGCACCAGTCAGACGGTAGCGTGCATCCTTCGGACAACAACGCGAACCATTCGGACGGCGGCGCGCGTTCCCTTCTCCCGCCTGCGGGAGAAGGTGCCCGCAGGGCGGATGAGGGCACCACCGCCCGCTCGTCGCTGTCGGCCAGCGGCAAGCCGATGCGTACCCAATCGCCCGGCACCAGCGTCAAGGGCCAACCCGAACAGCTCAAGGGCGTGCGTCGCAACATGGCGCGGGTCATGGCCGATGCGCACAGCAAGGTGGTACCGACCACGCTCAACGACGATGCCGACATCCACGCCTGGCAGCCCGGCAACGACGTCACCGTGCGCCTGGTGCGCGGCCTCGTGCGTGCCTGCCAGGCGGTGCCGGCGCTCAATGCCTGGTTCGACGGCGAGGCACTCAGCCGCACCCTGCACCCCCAGGTCGATATCGGCATTGCGGTGGATACCGAAGAAGGCCTGTTCGTGCCCGCGCTGCGCAATGCCGACATGCTGGACGCACACGGCATCCGCGAGAGCGTCAACCGGCTGCGCCAGCAGGTGGAAACCCGCAGCATCGCCGCATCGGAACTCAGCGGCTACACCATCTCGCTGTCCAACTTCGGCATGTTCGCCGGCCGCTACGCCACTCCGGTGGTGGTGCCACCATGCGTGGCCATCGTCGCCGCCGGGCGCGCGCGCTACCAGCTCACCCCGGTGATGGGCGGCGTGGAAACCCACAAGGTGATGCCGCTGTCGCTGACCTTCGACCACCGCGCCGCCACCGGCGGCGAAGCTGCGCGTTTCCTGCGTGCGCTGCTGGACGATCTGGCGCTGGCCAACTAACCCGCGGACAGCAAGACGGCCGGCGCCCACCGCCAGGTGGGCCCGGCAGGTCTTGCGGATCTCATTCGCACGCGACCGGGTCGGCGCTTGCAGTGCACGCGCTGCTTGGGGACCGTTGGCGGCAGGCCACCATGTCGCCATCCATGGACGAAGTCGCGACGTGTCACACGATCGGTTGAGGGCGCCGCGCAGTCGACCCACCGTTTTTTTTCAAGCATCTGACCGCGGCGGAATGACGCCTTGGTCGAAGTAGTGGTCGCTTTGCGTCGTGCCCCGATGAGGCTTGAACACTGCGGATGGATCAGGTGCAGAGCAGCCGATCTGCGGGATTTCTGCAGGGCCCTCGCCTGCCCACCATCGCAGGACACGCCGTGAATCCATCCATGGAGGCTCTTACGCGGCATCCATGCCGCGTAAGGTCCCGCGACGGTGAGCAGGCAAGGACCTGTCGAGAGGGTCGGTGTGTCTAGTTGCAAGCAGCATGATGCGCACAACGTGCGCTGGTCGGATCACCAGGCGTTCGCTCAACTCCCACCATTGCGCCGTCGCAAGCCGAGCGGCAGACAAGCCTCCTACACGCAACCTGCAAACGTCTCGTCTGCCACGCAAGCCGAGCATGCTTTCAGGAAAGCTGCCGACCAACTGTCTGGTGCGGTGCCCTCGCCGATTGCGGGACCGTGTGGCGGCATGGATGCCGCCACCGAGCCCCCAGGGACGGGTTCGCGGCGTGTCCCGCAAGCGGTGAGGGCACCGCGCCCTCGACTCACCAAGCTTTTGACTCAAGCATCCGATCGCGACTGAACAAAACCACTGTTCCAGGTTTCGACTGCTTTATGCGGTGTGCCGCGATGGACGTGGACGGTGGAAAAATGAGCTGCAGAACAGCGGACTGCGGCCTGGCTGCAGGGCCCCTGCCCACCCACCGACGCAGTGCCCGCGGCGGCCCCGCATGGGTCTCACCGACCATTGCAGTGCAAATGCCTGGATAATCAGTCCATGTCATTTGCCCATCTTTCGCTGTCGCCGCAGCTGCAGCCATTCTTCGACACCGCGCTGGCACGCGCCGGCCACCACACGCCCACGCCGATCCAGCAGCAGGCGATTGCGCCGATGCTGCAGGGCCGCGATCTGATTGCGATGGCGCAGACCGGTTCGGGCAAGACATTGGCCTATGCGCTGCCGCTGCTGCAGCAACGCTGCCTGGCGCCGGATGTTGCCCCGCGCGTGCTCGGCGCGCTGGTGCTGGTGCCCACGCGCGAACTCGCCGCGCAGGTCGAAGACACCTTGCGCCAACTGGCCGCGCATCTGCCGCGGCGGCTCAAGATCGTTGCGGCCACCGGCGGCAGTTCGATCAATCCGCAGTTGCTTGCCCTGCGCGGTGGTGCCGATATCGTGGTCGCCACGCCCGGCCGGTTGCTGGACCTGGTGGATCACAACGCGCTGCGCCTGGGCGAGATTGCCACGCTCGTGCTGGACGAAGCCGACCGCCTGCTCGAACTGGGCTTCGGCGCCGAGCTCGATCGCATCCTGGCCCTGCTGCCGGCGCAACGGCAGAGCGTGCTGTTCTCGGCCACGTTTCCGCCCGCCATCGCCTCGCTGGCCAAGCGTCGCCTGCGCGACCCGCTACGCATCACCGTCGATGCCACCCCGGAAGCTGCGCCTGCGATCGAACAACGCGCGATCGCCGTCGACGCCGGCCAGCGCACGCAGCTGTTGCGCCACCTGCTGCAGGAACACGGCTGGTCGCATGTGCTGGTATTCGTCGCCAGCCGGCACACCGCCGAGAAAGTTGCCGAAAAACTCACCAAGACCGGCATCAATGCGCAACCGCTGCATGGCGAACTGAGCCAGGGCCGCCGCGAGCGTACGTTGCATGCCTTCAAACAGCGCGAGCTGCAGGTACTGGTGGCCACCGATCTGGCCGGGCGCGGCATCGATATCGATGCGCTGCCGGCAGTGGTCAATTACGACCTGCCGCGCTCGACGGTGGACTACACCCACCGCATCGGCCGCACCGCGCGCGCAGGCGCCAGCGGCCTTGCGATCAGCTTCATCACCGCAGAGAGCCAGCCGCAATGGCGCCTGATCGAAAAACGCCAGGGCCTGCGCGTGCCCACCAGCGTGGTTGCCGGTTTCGAGCCGACCCTGGCGGCAACTGCGCCTGCGACGCAGACGCCAAATGTCGGCACGCGCGCTCCGGACGACAACGGCGGCATCAAGGGCAGGCGGCCGAGCAAGAAGGACAAGCAACGCGCAGCGGCCGCGACGCAGGCTGGCAAGCCCGACTGACAGCGGGGCGTGCCACCTGACGCGCCGTCGTCACGCGAAGGTGGACGGTGCGACGATGCCTCAGTCCTGCTCGAAATCCAGCTCGCCGCCCGGCGCGTTGTCGCCATCCGCACGCGGGGTACGCTTGCCGGGCTTGCGCAGGATTTCCACGAAGAACTGTTCGCCACCTTCGCTGGTGAGCGCATTGATCGAGCGGATCAGCTCGGCCGGCGGCAGCGGCGCGGCACTGGCCTCGTCCGCCCCGAAGCGCATGTCGAAGTCCCAGTAATCCGCGCCTTCGGGCAAATCCTTGCGGCGCTCGCGGCGGATGTACTTGCGGATATCGTGCTTGCTGGACTCCAGCAGACGATCGCGGTTCTTGCCTTCGAGGTTGAGCTGATAGGTCTTGCGCATGGCGACATCGGTTGGGAACTGGCCGCCTATTGTGAGGCCATGCGGCCAGTCTGGGTGAATCGCCGGCCATTGGCGTGGACCGAGCAGGCACCTGCGTGTGCATGCGCTCGATTGCGTGGTCGCGTTCGTGCCGGGGGGCACGCCGATGCCAGGCAGCACCATGTGCAAGCTTCTGCCACCTCAACTCGTCACCGCGCACACGTGCATCAGCCGCAGTCCCTCACCCCACCGTTGCCGTTGCCGGCGCCAGCGCTTGCGTGCCCGCGACGAACGCCTGCTCGGCCGCAATCACCTCATCGGCGTGGTCCTGGCACCAGTGCAGCAGCGCCATCATCGGCGCTTCCAGGGTGTCGCCCAAGGGCGTGCGCCGGTATTGCACGGCCACCGGAGACGAGGAAATCACTTCCCTGCTGATCAAGCCGATCCGCTCCAGCCGCCGCAGCGCTTCGGTCAGCGACTTGTGCGTCACCCCGTCCAGTTGCCGCTTGATCTGATTGAAGCGCGTCGGCCCGTTGCACAGCACCGTCATGATCATGATCGACCACTTGTTGGCGATCGGCTCCAGCACGGTGCGGATATCCGAGATGCGATAGAGGTCGCAGGGCGCAGCGGTTTCCTCGGCCATATCTAGTTACCTCAAAGTGCGTAATTGAAACTAAGTATAGGATGGATATCATCTCGCCGGTACTGAAAACCGACTGGACGCGGTATCGCCGCGTCCAATCCCGTATCGACAACCAGCGAGAGACTGTCCATGTCAACGAATGAGCTCCACGGCAAAGTGGCCCTGATTACCGGCGCCTCCAGCGGCATCGGTAGCGCAACGGCCAAGAAACTCGCAGCGGCAGGAATGAAGGTGGGCCTTGCGGCGCGTCGCATCGACCGGCTGCAGGCATTGAAGGCAGACATCGAGCAGGCGGGCGGCCAGGCCGTCGTGCTGGAAATGGACGTCGCCAGCAAGGACTCGGTCGCTGCCGGCGTCGCAGCACTGATCGCCGCTTATGGCGCCATCGATGTGCTGGTCAACAACGCCGGCATCATGCCGCTGTCCAGCATCGATGACTTCCATACCGACGAATGGGAACAGATGATCGATGTCAACGTGAAAGGCGTGCTCAACGTGGCCGCAGCGGTGCTGCCGCAGATGATCAAGCAGCATTCCGGCCATGTCTTCAATACTTCCTCGATCGCCGGGCGCAAGGTCTTTGGCCAGGGATTTGCGGTGTACTCGGCGAGCAAGTTTGCGGTGACCGCGTTCACCGAAGGCCTGCGCATGGAAGTCGGCAAGAAGCACAACATCCGCGTCACCAGCATTCAGCCGGGCATCGTTGCAACCGAGCTTCCGGCACAGACCACCAGCGCGGAATATCAGGCAATGATGGCCGGTTATGCCGGCACGGTGCGGATGCTGGATCCGATGGATATTGCCGACACCATCCTGTTCGCAGCGCAGGCACCGGCGAACGTCAATATTGCCGAAGTGTATGTGTTACCCACCGACCAGGTGTAACGGATGCTCGACCACTCCATGCAGCCGGCTCCCCGGCGGCATGGGGCACGCGACGCTTCGGAGCAGCTAGCAAAACCCCTGTGCGCACCGCCACCCGGGCGTGGCCGGTGCTCGAAATCGGTGCGTTGGTTATCGCTCGGCACGCGGTTGACCTAGCCGCCGCTGCCAAGCGGTGAGGGGTCGCCTCACATGGGTGGGGCGACTCACGCAAGGCCGGCGATGGATAGGCAGTGCGTGGCGACTGCAGGCACCCCCCGCATCTGCCCGGCGACGCGCAGTGTTTGTCGATGCGCAAGGTGTCACGCATCCACCCGCAGGCGCGCTGCGTGCGTCAGCTCAGCCCAAGCTGCTTGCGCAAACTGCCATCCACCGCACTGGCGGGCATGAACCGGCGCAATTTGCTCAGCAGCGATGCCTGGCCGGGCGGGGTGCGACGCATGCGCCACTTGCCCAGTGCGGCCTCCACCACGGTGGTGGCCACGTCCTGCGGTCCCGGCGCATTGTCGATGTAGCCGGTGACCGCACGGCCGACCATGTCACGTTCGCGGTCGTACTCGGCGATGGTGCTCTGCGCCACCGGCGAATTGCTGCCCAGGCTGGTCTTGGTGTACGCCGGTTCTACCAGCGTCACCCGGATGCCGAACTGGCGCAGCTCGTGGTCCAGCGTTTCCGACAGCCCTTCCACCGCGTGCTTGGAGGCGGCATACACCCCCATGTACGGTGCCGGCAGGAAACCCAGCACCGAGCTGACATTGACGATGCGCCCCCGGCGCTTGTCACGCATGTGCGGTGCAACTGCCTGGACCGTGCGCAAAATGCCCAGCACGTTGGTATCGAACAGCACAGCAGCTTCTTCGGGGCTGGTTTCCTCCACTGCGCCGATGAGGCTGCTGCCTGCGTTGTTGACCAGCACATCGATGCGGCCGCTGCGGCCGACGATACCGTCGACGGCGCGCCGCACCGAGGCAGCGTCGCGGATATCCATCTCGACCAATTCCACATTGGCCAGCGGCGCGGCGCCGGAAAGCGCGCGCACGCTGCCGTAGACGGTGCAGCCGCGCTGGGCGAAGCGCTCTGCGGCAACGCGGCCGATGCCGGAGGACACACCGGTGATCAGCACAACGGACTGCTGTTGCATGGTAATTCCTTTATCTATGAGGGAAGAGCGCCGGCCAGGTGCGCAGCCGTTGGCGGCGCGCGGATCGAACGCGAGGATGACAAGCGCCCTATAGCCAAAGGCGACGGCAGCATGGCCGCCGTCGCCCATGGCACTCAGGCGTGCTGCGCAACCGCCGCGGTGCTGCTGCTGCCGTTGCCGTTGCCGGTATCGGGGCGGATCTTGAACCAGATCGAATACATCGCCGGCAGGAACACCAGCGTCAGGATCGTGCCGGCCAGGGTGCCGCCGATCAGCGTGTAGGCCAGCGTGCCCCAGAACACCGAGTGCGTGAGCGGGATGAACGCCAGGATCGCCGCCAGCGCGGTCAGGATCACCGGCCGGGCGCGCTGCACGGTGGCTTCCACCAGGGCTTGGAAGGGGTCCAGACCCTCGGCCTCGTTGTGGTGGATCTGCCCGATCAGGATCAGCGTATTGCGCATCAGGATGCCCGACAACGCGATCAGGCCCACCAGCGCATTGATGCCGAAGGGTTGCTGGAACAGGATCAAGGTCGGCACCACACCGATCAGGCCCAGCGGGCTGGTCAGGAACACCATCACCATCGCCGAGATCGAGCGTACCTGCAGGATGATGATCAGCAAGGTGGCCGCCAGCATGATCGGGAACAGCGGCAGCATCGCGGTGGTCGCCTTGCCGGATTCCTCGATGGAACCCGCCTCCTTGATCTGATACCCGCTGGGCAGTTTTTCGATGATCGGCTGCAATTGCTTGGTGATCACGGCCGAGACATCCGGCGGCTGCAGCTGGTCGTCGACATCGCCGCCCACGGTGATCGTCGGCACGCGATCGCGGCGCCGCATGATCGGCTCTTCCATCCGCACATCCACCTTGCCCACCTGCGCCAACGGCACGCGCTGGCCATTGGCGCCGGCCAGGGTGAAGTCGGCGATGCGCGCCGGATCGAAGCGCGTGTCGCCGGCCGAACGCGCCATCACCTGCACGCTGCGGATATCTTCGCGCACCAGCGTGACCGGCACGCCACTGAGCAGGAACTGCAGCTGCTGGGCCACGGCGGTCGAGGTCAGCCCCACTGCCTGCAGGCGGTCCTGGTCCAGGATGAAATGCAGCGTGGGGGTGCGCGTGCCCCAGTCGGTGTTGACGGTGCGCAGCATCGGGCTGTCCTGCATCACCTGCCTGACCTGCGCGGCGATGCCACGCAACACCTGCGGGTCCGGCCCGCTGACCCGGTACGCCACCGGGAACTGCGAGTACGGGCCGAAGGTGAGCTGGGTGACACGCACGCGTGCTTCGGATGCGAGGCCTTCGGAAATGGCCTTGCGCAAACGCAGCTTCAATGCATCGCGTTGGTGCTGGTCATCGGTGCGGATCACGATCTTGGCAAACGAGGGGTCCGGCAACTCCGGGCCCATGGCCAGGAAGAAGCGCGGCGCGCCCTGCCCGATGTAGGCGGTGATGATCTTGGCTTCGTCCTGCCTGGCGAGCCAGGCTTCGACCTTGGCGGTGGCCGCGCTGGTCTGGTTGATCGAGGTTCCGTACGGCATCTGCACTTCGACCAGGACTTCGGGGCGATCGGAGATCGGGAAGAACTGCTTCTTGACGATGCCCATGCCAACGATCGCGAGCACGAACAGCCCCACCACCGAGCCGGCCACCAGCCATTTGCGCGCGATGACGCGCCCCAGCGCAGCGCGGAAGCGGTTGTAGCGCGGCGTGTCGTACATCGCGGCGTGGCCGCCTTCGATCTTCTTCAGATCCGGCAGCAGCTTGACCCCCAGGTAGGGCGTGAACACCACCGCCACCACCCACGACACGATCAACGCAATGCCCACGATCCAGAACATGTTGCTGGTGTATTCGCCAGCGGTGGAGGCGGCAAAGCCGTTCGGCATGAAGCCGACGGCGGTCACCAGCGTGCCGGACAGCATCGGCGCGGCGGTATGGCTCCACGCATAGGCCGATGCGGCGACGCGGCTGTAGCCTTCCTCCATCTTCACCACCATCATCTCGATGGCGATGATGGCATCGTCCACCAACAGGCCCAGCGCCAGGATCAACGACCCCAGCGTGATGCGGTCGAAGTTCTTGCCGGTGGCCAGCATCACCACGAACACCGCCGCCAGCGTCAACGGCACCGCCGCCGCCACCACGATCCCCACGCGCCAGCCCATGCTGACGAAGCACACCAGCATCACCACCAGCAATGCGACGAAGAACTTGGTCATGAACTCGCCGACCGATGCGTCGATGTTGACCGCCTGGTCGGTGACCTTGCTCAAGGTCATGCCCAGCGGCAGCTCGGCATTGATCGCGCTGACTTCGCTGTCCAGCGACTTGCCCAGATCCAGCCCGTTCCAGCCATCGCGCATGATGATGCCCAGCAACAACGCCGGCTCGCCGCCGCTGCGGATCATGAAGGTGGACGGATCCTCGTAGCCGCGCTTGACCGTGGCGATATCCGACAGCTTCAGGGTGCGGCCCTGCACCACCAGCGGGGTGTCGCGAATCTTCTGCAGGCTGTCGAGCGCACCATCCAGGCGGATGAACACCTGCGGCCCGCGCGTTTCCACCGAACCAGCCGCATTCAAGGCGTTCTGCGCATTGAGCGCGGCAAACACATCCTGCGGGCTGATGCCCAACGTGGCCAGGCGCTCGTGCGAGAACTCGACAAAGATGCGCTCGGGCTGTTCGCCGATGATGTTGACCTTCTTGACGCCCGGCACGTGCAACATGCGTTGGCGCAGGGTCTCGGCATCGCGCGCAAGCAGGCGTTGCGGCTCGCCCTTGGCCTTGAGGGCGAACAGTGCAAAGGTGACGTCCGCATATTCGTCGTTGACCATCGGCCCGATCACGCCGGCCGGCAGGTTGCCGACTTCGTCGCCCACCTTCTTGCGTGCCTGGTAGAACTGCTCCTGCACCTGGCTGGGCGGCGTGCTGTCCAGCAAGGTCAAGGTGGTGAACGCAAGGCCGGGGCGCGTATAGGTTTCGCTGCGGTCGTACCAGCGCAGTTCCTGCAGGCGCTTTTCGAGTTTCTCGGCCACCTGGTCCTGCATTTCCTGCGGCGTGGCACCCGGCCAGGCAGTCACGATGGTCATCACCTTGACGGTGAAGGCCGGGTCTTCGGCGCGGCCCAGCTTGAGAAATGCGACCAGGCCGGCCAACGAAATCAGGAAGATCAAAAACAGCGTGATCGAGCGCTCGCGTACCGCCAGTGCCGAGAGATTGAATCGGCCCTCGCTCACGGCTGCGCTCCTGCCGTGGACGCGGTTTTGGCGCCGGTCGCGCTGCCATTGGCAGGCGCGATCGTGTTGGCGACCCGCACCCGCTCGCCGTCGCGCAACAGGTGCGCGCCCAGCGCGACGATGCGCTCGCCACGCCCCAGCTTGCCGGCGACATTGGCATGGTCATCGTCCAGGCCCAGCACCGTCACCGGCCGCCAGCTCACCCGGGTCGGGTTGCCGGCGATGACCCACACGCCTGGCCCCTTGCCGGCATCGAACACCGCGGCCAGCGGGACCTGCAGGCCGGCCTGGGTGCCGGTGGCGGTGCCGGCAGGCACGCGGACGCTGACGGTGGTGCCCAGCGGTGCCTGCGCCAGCGCGCCGTTGAGCACGTACCGCGCCTCGAAGGTGCGGGTGAGCCGGTCTGCGCTCTCGGAGAGCTGGCGCAAGGTGGCCGGCACGCTGACCGCGGCGTTGCCGAACAAGGTGGCCTGGGCCACCGAGCCAACCTGCGGGCGCAGGGTTTCCGGCAACTGGATCACCGCCTCGCGCGGCCCGGCATGCGCCAGGCGCACCACCGGCTGCCCGGCAGCAACCACCTGGCCCGGCTCGACCAGGGTCTCCATCACCACCCCGTCGGCATCGGCCAGCAGGTCGGTATAGCGATTGGCATTGCGCGCGACAGCGGCCTGGGCCTGGGCGGCGCTCAGCTGCGCCTTGGCCGCATCGGCGGCCGCCTTGATCTCGTCGTAGGCCGAGGCAGAGATGGCGCCGGTGCCGCGCAGGTCGCGATAACGGGCTTCATCTTCGGCGGTCTGCAGGGCACGGGCGCGGGCAGCGGCCACCGCATCCTGCTGCGCACGCGCGGCCAGTTGCAGGTCCACCGGGTCGATGCGCATCAGCGGCTGCCCACGCTTGACGCGCTGGCCGGCATCGACCAGCCGCTCGGATACCTTGCCGGCGACGCGGAAGCCCAGGTCGCTCTGCACCCGCGCGGCGACGGTGCCGGAGAAACTGCGCGCGCCTGCGTCGGCGTACGCGACAGTGGCCACCCGGACCAGCGGCGCGGCGGTCCGCGGGTCAGCAGGAGCATTGCCTCCGCAGGCGCTCAGCGCCAGCAGCAGAACACACAGAAGGGCGAAGGGAATCGGGAGGCGCGGCAGCATGGTCGTCTCAAAGCGAGCTGTTGATGGCTCGCATCTTGAGACTTGTGACCAAATCAGTCAATAGTCACAAACGAACTATGGCGCCAGACTGCGCAGTACCAGACTCGACAACAGCGCCGGGACCTCTTCGGCGTACTCCAGGCTGTGCTGCAGTAGCAGCGGATTGATGTATGGCCGCATCATCAGGTAGATCGCCCGGCTCGCCTCGTCCAGCGGCGTCTTTCGCTCGAAGTCACCACTCAGACGCCCCTCCACCAGGATCTCCTGCAGCAGCGCCTGCAGCTGCGCTTCGTAGACGAGGACCGTGGGCCACCGCTCGATCGAGGCAGACGTGGCAATCTCGTACAGCTTCGGTCCGCGTGCGTGCAGGCGCAGGCTTTCGTTGACTACCACCTTGAAAAGACTGCGTAATTTCTCCTGCGGCGTCGTTGCCTGGGCAACGGCCGCGGCCGTCTCGAGCTTGATTTCCTGCAGGCACTGGCCACAGATGACTTCGCCGATGGCCTGCTTTGAGGCGAAGAACTTGTAGATGTAGGCCTTGGAGAATCCAATCTCCTTTGCCAGATCGGACACGGCGGTCTTTTCGTAGCCATAGCGACTGAAGTGGTCGGCTGCTGCGGCCACGATCTGGTCGCGCACGTCGTGATCGACCGGGCCCCGGCCCGCAACTGGGTAACTGGATGCTTTGTTCATTTGGACAGCTTAGCGCTGTCGTCCCCGACTTACAAAAGTGACCATTTCGTATTACAGTCACTCACCGTTTCGCCATTTTGGTCTCCTCATGCCACTCCGCACCCTTGCAGCGCTTATTGCCGCCAGCCTCGCCGCAGGTTGTGCGGTCGGCCCCGACTACGCCCGCCCGGACGCGCCCGTGCCGGATCGCTACCTTGGCCAGGCCGCCGTGGCTGAACGCCAGGCCACCGTGCAGGCCGACCTGGCCACCTGGTGGACCGGCTTCAACGACCCGGACCTGAGCCGCTACGTCACCCAGGCGCTGGCGCAGAACCTGGACCTGGCCCAGGCCACCGCACGCGTCACCCAGGCCCGCGCCGGGCTGACTGCCGCCACCGCCGCGCTGCTGCCTTCGGGCAACATCAGCGGCAACGCGGCCCGCGCCTACCAGTCGCTGGAAACGCCGCTTGGCCAGGTGCTCAGCAGCACGCCCAACTTCGACCGCTATGCCAGCACCTACGAAGCCAACCTGGGCGCGAGCTGGGAACTGGATCTGTTCGGCGGCCTGCGTCGCGGCCGCCAGGCCGCCCTGGCCGACTACCAGGCCAGCGAAGCCGGTGCCGCCGCCACCCGCCTGGCGGTGGCGGCGCAGACCGCCGATATCTACATCAGCATCCGCGGCCTGCAGGCCCGGCTGGAGGTGGCCCAGCGCCAGGTCGCCACCCAGCAGGGGCTGGTGTCGATGGTGACGCTGCTGCATGGCAAGGGACTGGCGCCCGAGCTGCAACTCCACCAGGCGCAAGGCGCGCTTGCGCAGGCGCAGGCGTCGGTGCCCGGCATCGAAAGTGGCCTGGTCGCGGCGATGAACGCCCTGGACGTGATGTTGGGTGTGCCGCCCGGCACGCACCGCGCGGAACTGGCCGCCACCAAGCCGATTCCGCTTGCACCGCAGATCGCCGCCACAGGCACGCCCGGCGACCTGCTGCGCCGCCGCCCCGATCTGATCGCCGCCGAACGCAGGCTGGCAGCGTCGAACGCGCGCATCGGCGTGGCGATGAGCGAGTACTACCCCAAGTTCTCGCTCAGCGGCCTGCTCGGCAGCGCCACGGCCATCTCCGGCGGCAACCTGTTCACCGGCGATGCCGCGCAGTCGTCCGGTGTGCTGGGGCTGCGCTGGCGGCTGTTCGACTTCGGCCGCATCAATGCGCAGATCGCCCAGGCCAAGGGTCAGGAAGCCGAGCAACTGGCGGCGTATCGCCTGGCGGTCCTGCGCGCCACCGAGGACGTCGAAAATGCATTCATCGCGCTGGTCAAGCGCGAGCAGCAGGCCGCGGTGCTGTCGCAGGGAGTGGAGGCGCTCGGCAAGGCGCGTGGCGCCTCGGCCCTGGCCTATAAGAAAGGCGCGGTCAGCCTGATCGAAGTGCTGAATGCCGACGACACGCTGCTGCGCGCGTCCGATGCGCAGGTGCAGGCGCGCACGGATGCAGCGCGCAGCGCAGTGGCCACCTTCAGGGCGCTGGGCGGAGGCTGGCAATCCAGCGCCGCCGAGGCGGTGGCAGTACAGCAGTCGTCACCGCGGTGACGTGACCCAGGCAAGACCCGAGCATGCAATCGCCAGCCGCGGCGATTGCATGGCATCGGCACGCGGCCCGACCGCTGCAGGCAGCAGGGCAACGCGATGGCGCTGCACTGCAGCCTGCAGCCGTCACGGTGCAGCGCGCTCAATCGGCGTGGAAGCGGATGCCTTGATTGATCGTGCATTGATACGCCAGCACCGGCCCACGTTGCTGCAGGCCCGGCAGGTCGTACATGTAGGTGGTGAAACGCACACTGCCATCCGGGCGCAGTTGGTAGCGCATGAACTGCTGGATCGGCTTGCCGTCGTTGGCCACGGTGAAGTGCGAACCGGAGAACGCGGCGGTGCCGTCTTCGGTGATGCGGTACGCCTCGATATGGCGGCCGCCACGGGTCTGCGTGACGGGCGTGCCTTCTTCGGGTGTGCAGCGGCCAAGGTCGGTGGTCAGGCTGACGTCGTAGCCGGATTCCAGGGCTGCGAGCACTTCAGCACGGGTATTGAGCGATTCGCTGGCCCAGGCGGGCAGCGCACAGGCGCACAGCGTGGCGAGCAAGGTGGCGGGAGCAAGACGGGGCATGGCGAACTCCAGGCGGACGGGGGAATCAAACGCCCTGGACGGTCATCGGCCCAGGGCGATCACCATGACCTAGTCCTGTCTGCACCGCTGCGCTGCGCTACGCATCACGCGGCATGATTGCGCTGTTTGGCGAAGCCCGCACGCAATTGCCGGATGCGGGCTATGCCCGTGCGCGCAGAGGCTGCTTGCAGCGTGATCGGGCGTCTTCCGCGCCAGAAAAAATGACAGGGGAAAGACGGCACACGGCAGACGGTATGCGCATCACGCAAGTGTCCGATGCACGCGTAACGCGCTGCGCGGGGTGCCGGTCACGCCCCAGTCGCGGCCAGGTCCGCTCCTACGGCTGGCGCGTCGACCGGAATGACCTTTTTCAGAGAATCCTCTAACCACACGAGGCTGCGCGGGCGCGCCACCTTCTCCCGATGCGAGAAGGGCTAGAACCCGCGATCGTCGAAGCTTCAACGCCCGGCCGTCCGTAAAAACGTCGGAATGAACGCACATCTCGCTACAAACGCCCATTGACCTCGCGCGGCACCTGTTCCGGCTCTGGCTGTAACGCCGGCATCGCCCCCAGCAACAGACGTTCTGCCAGGGCGCGCGTGGCCACGCGCAACTCCGGCACGGCAGTGATTTCCCAGTAGCGCCCACGCAGCAGCGGGCCCACGCAATACAGCCCCGGCACGATCTGCCCGGCACCGTCGCGCACGCGCAGTTGCGCATCAGTGTCCACGCCCAGGCCCAGCGGGTCGGCACGCAGCAGCCCGGCTTCGCGCATGCCGGCGATCAGCGGGTCACTGGTGCGGTCGATATCGGTATCCAACCCTGTGGCGCGGATCACCGCATCGTAATGAGCGGTCTGCGCGTCGGCCGATCCACGCGGGCGGATCACCGCCTCCACACCATCGGGCACCCAACGCGCACGCAGCAGCCGCGCTGCAACGATCTGCAGCTGCCCCGATTCCTGCAATTGCGCCAGCTGTTCCGCCGCGCCCGGCGCAACCCGATGCCGCGCCACTTCCCAATACGGGCGCAGATGGCGCAGGAAGCGCGCACGCTGCGACAATTCCAGCCGCTGCCACAGCGGTTGCAGATGCGGGCGCAAGGCATCCACCACGCGTCGCCAGTCGTCGACCACGGCGCTCAGCTGGCGCACGCCGCGCAGCAGGCCGCGCAGGTCGGCATCCTTGAGTGCGCGCTGCAGATGCGGCGGCAACTCCAGCGCCGCGCCCGGCTGGCGCAGATGCGCCTGCGGCGCCAGGCCGCGCCGCGAAATCGCCAGCAGGCGACCGCGATGCCCGCGCGTGTGCAGGGTCAATGCCACGTCCACCATGGTCAGCCCGGTGCCGACGATCAGCACGTCGTCGTCCGGCGCCAGGCGCGCCAGGGCATCGCCCTGCCACGGCCAGCCGATATAGCGCGGATGCACGCTCAGCCGAGGGCCGATGCCGGCCAGCGCCTGCGGCTGTAATGCGCCCACCGCCAGCACCACCCGGTCGCTGTGGAAGGCGTCACCATTGGCCAGGAATACGCGGAAGCCCTGGCGTGCACGCTCCACTGCTACCGCTTCCTGCGACAGCCGCACGATCGACGCCTGCGCGCCACTGACCGCGGTATCCAGCTCGCTGCGCAGATAATCGCCATAGGCAAGCCGCGGCAGGAATTCCAGCCGCCCGCTATCGCCCAGGTGCAAGGTGTCGGCGAAGGCGCCTGGCGCCTGCGCATCAATTCCCAGGTCCTTGGCGCGCACGTTGAGCAGGTGCTCCGGCCGTGCGGCGCCATAGGCGATGCCGCTGCCGAAGGTGTCGGCCACGCCGACCAGGGTGATGCGCACCTGCGCATCGGCCGTCTGCGCCAGTGCACGGACCAGCGCGGTGCCGCAAAAGCCGGCACCGATGACGGTGATATGGGTTTCCATGTGCAACTCCCACTGAATGACCCGCACGTTTTGCCCGCAGCGCGATGCAAGCGTGTAAACAAATGGTTAGTAGCGAACAACCGAAAACGCATGAGCTGATCATGCTTGGTGATGAGGCTTGCGTCGCAAGCCGCGCGCACACCGTGTGGCACGCAGATGACAGCGCACGCGACCGCAGACAGGTGCCGGTGCATGGCTTCCAAGCTGGCGCATAGCGCAGTGCTGCGCACCACCATTAGGGTGACTGACAAAACGTAGCGAGCAATCGCTCGGGACGTGTGGACGGGCGCTCAGAACCTGAGTGTACGCGTGGCACATGGCAATTCCGGGCACCGGCCGCGCGCGCCTGGGGATGAGCGCAGTAGATCGCCAGCCCGCTACGCGCGCTGGCCGGCGCCTCGTTGGCAGAAGCGGTGGAAGAGTGGAACGGACAGCAGACATTGCGATGATGCATTCAACACTGCAACGGCACCGGGCACCGCGTCATGACCGAGCTGCTCGATAATGTCGGTTTCCGAACGAGTGTCCGCCATGTCCATTTCCGCAGCACCCACGCAAATCTCGCCGCGCGATCAACGCGTGCTGATCGCAGGCGGCAGCCGTGGCATCGGCCTGGCCATTGCCGACGCGTTCGTGCGCAACGGCGCGCAAGTCTCGCTGTGCGCACGCAATGCCGATGGCCTGGCACAGGCCGCACAGGTGTTGGCACCACATGGCAGGCCGGTCCATACCTTCGCCTGCGACCTGTCGGATGCTGCGCAGATCGAGGCCTACGTGCAGGCCGCAGCACAGGCGCTGGATGGCCTGGATGTGGTGATCAACAACGCCTCCGGCTATGGACACGGCAACGACGATGCCAGCTGGCAGGCCGGCCTAGAGATCGACCTGATGGCCGCAGTGCGCTGCAATCGCGCCGCGCTGCCGTACCTGCGCAACAGCAACGCGGCAGTGATCCTCAACATCAGCTCGATCAATGCGCAGCGCCCCACGCCACGCGCAATCGCCTATTCCACCGCCAAGGCGGCCCTGAATTACTACACCACCACGCTGGCCGCCGAACTGGCGCGCGAGCGCATCCGCGTCAACGCGATCGCACCTGGTTCGATCGAGTTTCCCGACGGGCTATGGGCCCGGCGCCGCGATGAAGAACCGGAGCTATATGCACGCATCCGCGACAGCATCCCATTCGGCGGATTCGGGCAGGTGCAGCACATCGCCGATGCGGCGTTGTTTCTCGCCTCGCCGCAGGCACGCTGGATCACCGGGCAGGTGCTTGCGGTGGATGGCGGGCAGTCGTTGGGGGTGTAACGGCGTGCGTGTGCTAGCGAAGCCCCCCCTCCTGTTGCACATGCATCTGTACGAGCGTGCCTGCGCGCGACGGAGCTTTATCGGCAACGCCTCATCGCGCGCCAGCGCGCTCCTACGAGACAGGCGACAACCAGCCCTCCATTTCGCTGCACGTGCAGTTGTAGGAGCGTGCCTGCGCGCGACGGAGCTTTATCGGTAACGCCTCATCGCGCGCCAGCGCGCTCCTGCGAGGCAGCCGACCCGACGCTCCATCTGACTTGCCTCGCGACGCGGCCGCGAGGCGGGAACGACGGCGACCTTAGTCAGCCAGCTCCGCCGCCTCGACACTGTGCTCCCCACGCGCCGGTGCCAGCGCGGCGCCCACCATGGCGGCGGCGATGCGTTCGGCCGGGTTGAGGCGGAAGCGGCGTGGCAGCAGCGGACCGAGCGCGCCCAGCACGAGGCTGCCGATGTGTTCGCCGGTGCGCCGCTGCTCGCGTTCGCCGCCGATCAGCCCGGGGCGCACGAAGGTGAGCGAGGGGAAGCCGACCGCGCGCAGGTCGCGTTCCAGTTCGCCCTTGACGCGGTTGTAGAAGATGCGCGAGTGCGCATCGGCACCGGCGGCCGAATTCAGCACGAATACCGAGGTGCCCTGCGCGCAGGCCGCGCGTGCCAGCGCCATCGGATAATCGTGGTCGATGCGGTAAAACGCCTCGCGCGAGCCGGCCTGTTTCATCGTGCTGCCCAGGGCGCAGATGGCCGCTTCCATGCGCGGTGCGGTCCAGTGGTCCAGGCGATCGAAATCGATCACCTGGTTGCGCAGCTTGGGGTGGATCTGGGACAACGGCCGGCGCGTGATCGCCACCACGCCGGTACAACGCGCATCGGCCAGGAGTTGTTGCAGGACATGTCTACCGACCAGACCGGTGGCCCCTGCCAGCAACACATCCATCAGATCACCCCCGCCATCAGCGCGCGCCCTCGGAGACGATGCGCGCGCTGCTGGCGATGCGATCGCGCTCCACTGCGAGCAAAGTCAGCGAGTGCGCCGGGGCCTTCCATTCGCTGCCGCCGGCCACCACGCGGCCGCCGTGGCGCGCGGTGTCGACCAGCACGCGCCAGTGCTCGTCATGCATCGCCGGCAGCGTGAACGACACGCTGGTGGAGGCGGCATTGATCAGCATCAGCAAGGTCACGTTGGCGGCGATCTCGCGCAGGCCGGTGGTCGGCGAGCGGCCATCCAGCCGCAGCATCAGCGCGCGCGCTTCCGGGTCGTGCCAGCTGGCTTCGTCCATCTCGTGGCCGTCCGGTGCCAGCCAGGTGAGATCCTTCAAGCCCAGCGCTTCGTCGAACTTGCCGTCGAAGAAGCGGGCGCGATGCAGCAGCGGATAACGCTGGCGGATCCGGATCAACCGCCGCACGAATGCAGCCTGATCGGCAGCAGCGGCCTTGGTGGCAGCAGTCCAGTCGATCCAGGTCAGCTCGTTGTCCTGGCAATACGCGTTGTTGTTGCCGTTCTGGCTATGGCCGAACTCATCGCCGGCCAGCAGCATGGGCGTGCCTTGCGAAAGCAGCAACGTGGCCAGCAGGTTGCGCATCTGCTGACGGCGCAGCTGCTTGATGGCCGGGTCGTTGGTGTCGCCCTCGACACCGTAGTTGGCCGAGATATTGTGGTCGCTGCCGTCCCTGCCCTCTTCGCCGTTGGCGAAGTTGTGCTTGCCTTCGTAGCTGACCAGATCGCGCAGGGTGAAGCCATCGTGCGCGGTGACGAAATTGACCGATGCGGTGGGGCGACGCCCACTGTGGTTGAACAGGTCCGCCGAACCGGTCAGGCGCGTGGCCAGTTCGGCCAGCTGGCCGCCGTCGCCACGCCAGAACGCGCGCACGTTGTCGCGGAACTTGTCGTTCCACTCCACCCAGCCCGGCGGGAAATTGCCCACCTGGTAACCGCCTGGACCGATATCCCAGGGTTCGGCGATCAGCTTGGTCTGGCTCAGCACCGGATCCTGGCGCACCGCATCGAGAAAGCTGCCCGATGGATCGAAGCCGTAGCGCTCGCGCCCGAGGATGGTGGCCAGGTCGAAGCGGAAACCATCGACGTGCATTTCCTGCACCCAGTAACGCAGCGAGTCCATCACCATGCGCAGCGCGCCGACATTGGTCAGGTCGAAGGTGTTCCCGGTGCCGGTGTCGTTGATGTAGAAGCGGCGATCGTCGGCCAGGCGGTAGTAGCTGGCGTTGTCGATGCCCTTGAACGACAGCGTCGGCCCCAGCTCGTTGCCTTCGGCGGTGTGGTTGTAGACCACGTCCAGCAGCACTTCCAGCCCGGCGTGATGCAGCCGCGCCACCATCTGCTTGAACTCGGCCACGGTGCGCGTGGACATGTAGCGCGCCTGTGGGGCGAAGAACCCCAGGGTGTTGTAGCCCCAGTAGTTGCGCAGGCCTTTTTCCAGCAGGTATTGATCGTCGACGAAGGCGTGCACGGGCAGCAGTTCCACTGCGGTGACGCCGAGTGAGCTGATGTGGTCGATCAGCTCGTCGGTCTTCAGCGCCGAGAAGGTACCGCGATTTTCCGGCGGCACCGACGGGTGCAGCATGCTCAGCCCACGCACGTGCGCCTCGTAGATCACCGTGCGGTTCCACGGCGTCTGCGGCGGGCGGTCCTGGCCCCAGGTGAAGGCCGGGTCGATCACCGCGGATTTGGGCATGAACGCGGCACTGTCGCGGCGATCGAAGCTCAGATCCTTGTCGCGGTGGCCAATGGTGTAGCCGAACAGGTGCGGCGCCCATTTGAGCTCGCCGACGATCTGCTTGGCATACGGGTCCAGCAGCAGCTTGTTGTGGTTGAAGCGATGCCCGGCATCGGGCGCATAGGGTCCATGCACGCGATAGCCGTACAGCTGGCCGGGGCGTGCGTCGGGCAGATAGCCGTGCCAGACCTCGTCGGTATATTCGGGCAGCGCCAGGCGCTCCTGCTCGCGGCCACGCTCGTCGAACAGGCACAGCTCCACCCGGGTGGCGTTGCGCGAATACAGCGCGAAATTGACTCCCAGGCCATCCCAGGTGGCGCCGAGCGGGTTGGGACGGCCTTCGCGGATGCGCGAGCGCTGAGTGAACTTGCGGGTGGCCATCGGTAACTCCTGAGAACGGTGAACTCAAAACGCTGAGCGAATGCGGCTGCCTGCGTGCCTGTGCACGCTCACCCTGACATGGCGCAGCCTGCAGGGTGAACCATGCAAGGTGACAGAGTGACCGTTACTGGCGTGCACTCGCCGGCGGGCCGGCCTGCTCGGCGGCGCGCTCTTCGGCATCCACCAGGCGCTCGGCCATGGCCCAGTGCCGATCTGCGTGGCCGTCCGGGCGGCCTTCAGCCTCCCAGATCTCCTGTGCCAACTGGCGAAGCCGCGCCTGCCGTTCCGTGTCGTTCATTGCGTACGTTCTCTTAGGGGGTCAACAACACTGCCACTGGCGCACGTGCAAACAGCGTGGATATCGCCACGCGGCCGCCTTGCGGCTGCACCGTGCTGCCATCGAGCACATTACGGTAACTGGCCTGCGGCAATGCCAACGCCGCCTGACCCCAGCTGGCCGGCGGCACCAGCAGCGGCAGATCGCCATCGCCCGCGTTGCCGGCCCCCAGCCGCGTGACTGCCACCACCAGCGACTGCCCGCGGTACTGGCGGCGGAACGCCAGCACCTGCGCATCGCCGCTGACGGTCACGGTCAGTGGCTGATAGTCGCCCTTGGCGAACAGCGCCGGATGTTCGGCCCGCAACTGCAGCAGCAGTGCGGTCAGACGTGCCTTGACCGCACCATCGCGCCAGCTGCGCAGCAGCGTGTTCCAGTCGCGTGCCTTCGCCAGCCACTGCTGGCGCTGCGCGTAGTCCACCGGGCGGCGGTTGTCCGGGTCCACCAGCGACAGATCCCAGCCTTCGGTGCCCTGGTACAGGTCGGGAACGCCCGGCACGGTCAGGCGCAACGTGGTCTGCACCAGCGCGTTGCGCGCACCGGCCGCGGCGATGTGGTTGCTGGCGCGCAGCAGCGCCCGCCGCAGCGGCAACCCGGCGCGGCTGCACAGCACCTGCTCCACGGTGGCCTGCACGGCCTGTTCGTAGGCCGGCGAGCCGTCGGTCCAGCTGGTATGCAGCTTGGCCTCGCGCACGGCCTTGAGCAGCCACTGCGCAATGCGCTCGGCATACTCGGCCAGCGGCTCGGTCTGGTCGGCACCCAGGCCGATCGGCCAGGCGGCCACCAGGGTCTGCCAGAGCATCTGCTGGTCGCCGCCGGCCAGTGCCGGTGCCTCCAGCGTCTCGGCCAAGGCATCGAACCGGGTGCTCTGCTCGATCCACCAGCGCGGTTGCTCGGACAGCACGGCCAGCCGCATGCGCAGGTCTTCGCCGCGCTTGTGGTCGTGCGTGGCGGTGGCCAGCAACGCCCGCGGGAAGTGCTTGGCGCGTTCGAGATTCTGCGCGTGGAAGTCGGCGGGGTCGTTGGCGAAGTGGGTCGGATGGCTGCCGACCTCGTTGCGCGACAACAGCACGCCGTGCCGGTAGAACGCGGTGTCTTCCACCGACTTGGCATTGAGCGGTGCGGACAACTGCTCCACGCGACGACGCAGGATGCGCCGCAGGGCGACCTGCGCGCGGTCGGCGCCGGCATCGTCGAGCAGCCAGCGTTCGATCGCATCGACGGCCGCAACGATGGACTCCGGCATGCCCTCGCGCGCACGCGCGGCGGTGGCGCGCAGGCGCTCGGCTTCGCTGCCGGTCACGCCCTTGGCACCGGCGTAGGTGCGGTACACCGGGAACCAGCGCAGCAACACGCACAGCCCGCGCGCCAGCATCTGCGGGCTGAACTCGCGCGTGGGCGGGTCCAGCCGCGCCAATGCCGACAACGCACCGACGGCGCGATTGAATTCGGTCTGCAGCGGGCCACGCAGGATCTCGTCGCGGGCGGCGCGTTCTTCCTGTGCGAAGTCGCCACTGCGCCCGCTCACCTTCTGCCAGGCACGCGCCAGCGGCTTGAAGCCGGCCGCGTCATGCAGCACGCCGCCGACCTGGTCCATGAAGTCGTAGCCGGTGGTGCCATCGCAGGGCCAGTCGGCCGGCAGGTGCTCGCCGGGCGCCAGGATCTTTTCCAGATACAGGCCCAGCGTGCCGGGCTTGAGGCCACGCGTGCGGCCGGCCGCATCCAGCCGGCTGCGCAGCTTGCGCACATAGCCGGTGGGATCGGTCAGCCCGTCCACATGGTCGATGCGCAGGCCGTCCAGATGGCCCTCGGCCACCAGCCGCAGCGGCAGCGCATGCACCGCGTCGAACACCGCCGGCAGCTCCACCCGCAACGCCACCAGCGAGGTGATGTCGAAGAAGCGACGGTAGTTGAGCATGTCGTTGCCCACGCGCCACCAGTTCAGGCGGTACGGCTGGCGCTCGATCAGCTTGTGCAGACGGCCATCGCCGCGCTTGGCGCCGTCGTTGTAGTCACGCAGCCATTGCGCACGCGCGGCCTTTTCCGGCACCTCCAGCGTCTGCGGACGGATCGGGTACCGCTGGTCGTAGTGCGCCAGTGCCGCGCTGCCGTCGTCCTCGACCACCAGGGTGATCAGGCCTTCGGCCAGTGCGGTGGCATACGGGCGGTCCAGCACTGCCAGCCACAACTTGCCGTCGCGCCCGGGCGCGCGCCAGTCGATGTCGAACCAGTCGGCATGCTTGGCACTGCGGCCGTTGCGCAGCACATCCCACCACCACGCGTTGTCCGCATGCGTGGCCATGTGGTTGGGCACGATGTCGGCGATCAGGCCCATGCCGTGCTCGCGCGCGGCCTGCGACAGGGCGATGAGCGCGTCTTCGCCGCCGAGCTCGGGATTGACCACGGTCGGGTCGATATTGTCGTAGCCGTGGGTCGAGCCGGGCACAGCGGTGCCGATCGGCGACAGGTACAGATGGCTGATGCCCAGCCCGGCGTAGTACGGCACCTGGGCGAGCGCATCGTGCAGGGTGAAGCCGACATGCAGCTGCAGGCGGGCGGTGGCGCGAAGCTCGATCATGGATGCGGTTCCGAAACGGCCGCGACGCGACGCGCCTCGGCAAAGCCCTGCAGCGCCGTACTCAGGCGCGCATGCGGCAAGGGATCGGGCAGGCGTCGACGCCAGTTGGGATGGACCTCGACGGTACCCGGCAGATTGGGTTGTTCTTCCAGCGCCAGCGCATCTTCCACCGGCAGCAGGGCCAGTGGCGACACGCTGGTGGCGGTGAAGCGCAGCGCGCCCAGCAGCGGGTCGTCCGCAGCGCTGAGGCCGGTGTGTTCGACCGCCGAATCCAGGCGTGCCACATCCTGGATGCGGGCCGCGGCATCGTCCTTGGCCTGCGCGGGCTGGATCAGGTCCAGCCTGCGCCGCCAGTCGATATCACGGCCTTCGCGCCAGCCGGTCAGCGTCGGCAGATCGTGCGTGGTGGTGGTGGCCAATGCGTCCGGCCGCCACAACGCCGGCGAGACGAAGGCGCCGTCGTCGTCGCGGGTGAACATCAACACATCGATGCCCATCACTCCGCGCCGCGACAGTTCCTCGCGGATGCCGGGCGGCACCACGCCGAGGTCTTCGCCGATCACGATCGCCCGGTGCCGCCACGATTCCAGCGCGAGCAGATTGAGCAGGTCGTGCAGCGGATAGGCCAGATACGCGCCTTCGTTGGAGCTGGCCCCTTCGGGCACCACCCACAGCCGCATCAAGCCCAGAATATGGTCGATACGGATGCCGCCGCGATCGCGCAGCACCGCGCGCAGCAGCGCGATGTACGGCGCATAGCCGCTACGCCGCAATGCGGTGGGCGAATACGCACCGATGCCCCAGTGCTGGCCGTCGGCATTGAAGGCGTCCGGCGGCGCGCCCAGCACCAGGCCACGCAGCACGGTGTCTGCAGCCGCTGCGGCTTCGGCGCCATTGGGATCGAAGCCGACCGCCAGATCGGCGATCAACCCGATCTTCATGCCGCGCTCGTGCGCCTCGCGCTGCGCGTCGGACCAGCTGCGTGCCGCCAGCCACTGCGTAAATACGTGCAGCTGCGGATCGTTATCACCGAAATCCTGCGCGGCAAACCGCGCAAAGCCTTCCAGCGCCGCGCCGCCCTCGCTGCGGAAGGCGAGCAGATCGGGGTGATCGGCGGGCACGCGGGTGTACAGATGACGCAGCAACTGCCACTTGGCCTGCGCGGAGGCCGGCCAGTCGATCAGGGCGCTGTGGTGCAGCGTATCGAAGCGCTCGCGCAGGCCGGGCACCTCGTTGATGGCCTCCAGCGCGCGCTCGCCCAGCACGCGCACCGGCGCGGCATGCAGCGGATCCAGGAAGCGCCGGTCGCTGGGCGAATACGGGCTGTAGCCACCGGTGACCGGGCGCGCGGCATGCACCGGGCTCAGCGCCAGCGCATCGGCACCGGCCAGTGCGGCATGCCGCACCCATTCCACCGTGCCCGCAGCATCGCCAATGCCGGCATCGTCGATGCTGCGCGCCGAATACACCTGCAACGCCATGCCCCAGGCACGCGGTGCCGGCAGGCCACAGGCATCGGCCACGCTGAAACAGCGTTGCGGGGCAACCGCGACCTGCTGGGTCAGGTTGCCGATCTGCAGCGTCCAGTAACCGAAACGCTGCGGCGCACGCACCTGGCCCTGCGCATCGGCACGCGCCGGCTCGCTGGCGCCGCTGTCGTCCACCCAAAGGCCGCTGGCGTTGGCGGCAACCGACACCGGCAACAGCTCGGCCACCTGCACGGTCAGCAGCGGCGCCGGCTCGGTGGCTTGCGCCTTGCAGCGACGCAGGCTGTCTTCGCGCTGCGCAGCGGTGCCGGCAGGCAGCTCCAGCGCGGTGAGCACCGCATGCAGCGATGGCTCGGCCACCTGCCGTGGCTGGTCGCTGGCATCCACCCAGTCCACCATCACCCCGGCCGCGCCGGCCAGCGCATGCAGATCGCTTCTGCTCAGATCGCGCGTACTCATGCGCGCGCCTCATGCCAGGCGATGAAGCCATCGACCGGCAACTGCTGCGCGTCGGCGGCGACGTTTTCGGCATGCGCCACGCGTCCGCGCAGCGGCGGCATCGGCACCGCCGCGGCGCCCAGGTTGAAGGCGACATGCCACAGCCCGTCGGGTAATTCCCAGCTGGCGGTCACTGCACCGTCGGCCAGCACCTCGGCGCCCACCGCGCGCGCCTGTGCCAGCCCCGGGACCAGCCACTGGCGGCGTACGCCCAGCAGCGCGGTGAACCAGGCTGTCCACTGCACGCCGTCGCCGCGGGCGGCGTCTTCGATCGGCGCGCGCGAGGCGGCAAAGGTGTCGTGGCTGTTCGGATCGGGAATGGTGGCGCGCTGCGCTTCGTCGGCGAATGCGGCGAAGTGCGCAAATTCGCGGCGCCGCCCTTCGCGCACCGCATCGTCCAGCGGCGGGCCGAAGTCGGTGAAGAACAGAAATGGCTGTTCGGCGCCCCACGGCTCGCCCATGAAGAACAGCGGAATCATCGGCGTCAGCGTCGTCAGCGCCAGCGCAGCGCGCAGGCGCTGCGGCGACACCAGCACGCTCAGCCGCTCGCCGCGCGCCCGGTTGCCGATCTGGTCATGGTTCTGCGCGAAGACCACGAACTTGTGCGGCGGCAGCGCCCCGCTCGGCTCGCCGCGCACATGCCCACGCGGGTCCGGCTCGCCCTGGTAGGCGAAGCCTTCGCCGAGCACGCGCGCCAGGTGCTCGGCGGGCTTGTCGGCGAAGGCTGCGTAATAGCCTTCGGCTTCGCCGGTCAGCAGTACATGCAGGGCGTTGTGGAAATCGTCGTCCCATTGCGCGGTGTAGCCGCGTTGCAGCTGCGAGGCCTGGTTGGCCTCGTTTTCCAGCACCAGGTGCACGTGGCGGCCGGCAGGCAGGCTGGCCTGCACGGTCTGCCGCAGGGTATCCAGGAACGCGTTCGGCGTGATCGCATGCACCGCGTCCAGGCGCAGGCCGTCAAAGCCGTATTCGTGCAGCCACATCAGCGCATTGTCGAGAAAGTAACGCTGCACCTGCGGCTTGCGGAAATCGATCGCCGCGCCCCACGGAGTGGGCTTGTCCTCGTTGAAGAACGGGGCGGCATAGCTGTGCAGATAATTGCCGTCCGGGCCGAAGTGGTTGTAGACCACATCCAGCAACACCATCAGGCCGTGTCCGTGCGCGGCGTCGATCAGCGCCTTCAACTGGTCCGGCGTGCCATAGGCTTCCACCGGCGCGTACGGCAACACGCCGTCGTAGCCCCAGTTGTGCGCGCCCGGGAATGCGCTCAGCGGCATCAGCTCGATCGCGGTGATGCCCATCGCCGCCAGCTGCGGCAATTGCGCCTGCACACCGGCATAGCCGCCGCAGGTGCCGACATGCAGTTCGTAGATCACCGCCTCGTCCCACGGCCGTCCCTGCCACTGGGTGTTCTGCCAGGCGTAGCCGTCGGTTGGCTGCACGGCGCTGGGGCCATGCACGCCCTCGGGCTGCCAGCGCGAGGCCGGATCCGGCACCGGTTCGCCACCATCGACGCTGTAGCGATAGCGCGCATCCGCCGCGCAGTCGATCGCCGCACTGAAGAAGCCGTCCTGCGCGGCCTGCAACGCGACGCGCGCGCCGTCGTCGAAGACCACCTCCACGCTCCTGGCATCCGGTGCCCAGAGCGTGAAGCGCACCTGTCCCTCACCCGCTGGCCATGCGCCCCATGCCGGCGTGGTGTCATTGCGCTCGTTCATTGCTATTTCTCCGCTTGCAGATAGATCGTGGCCAGCGGCGGTAGGGTCAGGCGCAGGCGTTGTGCGTGCCCGTGCATGCCCATCGGCTCGGTCGCCAGGCGACCGCTGTTGCCGAGGTTGCTGCCACCGTAATGGGCGCTGTCGGTGTTGAGGATTTCGCGCCAGCCGCCGGCACGCGGCACGCCGACGCAATAGTCGTGGTGCGGTTGCGGAGTGAGGTTGCTCACCGCCAGCAAGGGTGCGCCGCCCTCGGGATCATGGCGGATGAACGCCAGCACGCTGTTGCGCGCGTCGTCGGCCACGCTCCAGTCGAAGCCGTCGGCACGATGCGTGCCACGATACAGCGCCGGCACCCGTCGCAATGCGGCATTGAGATCGCCGACCAGTTGCTGCACGCCGCGATGCGCGGCCCCGTCGAGCAGATGCCAGTCCAGCGACTGATCGTGATTCCAGTCGTTCCACTGGCCGAATTCGGCGCCCATGAACAGCAGTTTGTCGCCCGGATGCGCCCACATCAGCGCCAGATACGCGCGCAGGTTGGCAAAGCGCCGCCAGTCGTCACCGGGCATCTGCCCGAGCAGGCCACCGGTGCCGTGCACCACTTCGTCGTGCGAGATCGGCAGCACGAAACGCTCGGAGAACGCGTACACCAGACCGAAGGTGAGCTGGCTATGGTGCTGCGCGCGCTCGGCCGGATCGCGCTGCATATAGTGCAGCGTGTCGTGCATCCAGCCCATGTTCCATTTGTGGGTGAAGCCCAGGCCACCCTCGCTGATCGGCGCGGTCACGCCTGGCCAGGCGGTGGACTCTTCGGCGATGGTCAGTACACCGGGAAAGCGCGTGGCAATCTCGCTGTTGAGCTGGCGCAGGAAGGCCACGGCTTCCAGATTCTCACGGCCGCCATGCGCGTTGGGCACCCACTCGCCTTCGGCACGGCCATAGTCGCGATACAGCATCGAGGCCACTGCATCCACGCGCAGGCCGTCCAGATGGTAGTGGTCGATCCACTCCAGCGCGCTGCCCAGCAGGTAGGCAGTCACTTCGGGCCGGCCGTAGTTGTAGATCAGCGTATTCCAGTCGCGATGCACGCCCTCGCGCGGGTCGGCATGCTCGTACACCGCCGCGCCGTCGAACTGCGCCAGGCCGTGGGCGTCATCGGGAAAGTGCGCGCTGACCCAGTCCAGGATCACGCCGATGCCGGCGCGATGACAGGCGTCGACGAACTGGGCAAAGCCGTCCGGGCTGCCGTGGCGCGCCGTCGGCGCATACAGCCCCAGCGGTTGGTAGCCCCAGGAGCCGCCGAATGGATGTTCGGTGATCGGCAGCAACTCGATATGGGTGAAGCCGAGCTGCTGCACATAGGGAATCAGCTGTGCGGCCAGCCCTGGCCAGTCCAGCGGCTGGTTGTGCCCATCGCGTCGCCAGGACGCGGCGTGCACTTCATAGATGGACAGCGGCGCCGGCGCGGCACGGGCATCGCGCGCGGCCATCCAGGCCGCGTCGGTCCAGCCGAACGCTGCCGCGCCCGGCACCACCGAGGCGGTGGCCGGCGGCAATTCGCTCTGGCGCGCCACCGGGTCGGCCTTGAGCAAGACGCGCCCATCGGCAGCGGTGATGGCGTACTTGTAACGCGTGCCGGCTTCCACGCGCGGCAGGAACAGCTCCCAGAATCCGCCGATGCGCTGGCGCATCGGATGCCGGCGTACGTCCCAGCCGTTGAAATCGCCCACCACCGCCACGCGCTGCGCATGCGGCGCCCACACCGCAAAGCGCACCCCCGGCACATCGTCGCAGCGCAGGTGCCGGGCACCCAGGGCGCAACGCAATGCCTGGCCGTCGCCGGCAGCGATCTGCAGCAGGATGGATTCGTCCAGCGTGGCAGCAAACGCGTAAGGGTCTTCGATCTCCTGCACCACGTCCGGCCACACGATGCGCAGCCGATACGGTCCTTCGACCGCCAGCACGCCCTCGAACATGCCATCGACCGGCCCGGCCTGCATGCGTGCCAGCAGCTTGCCGCGCGGATCGATCAGGCCCATGGCCTCGGCACCGGGCGCCAACACGCGCACCAGACGGTGGCCGTCGGCCTGGACATGCGGGCCCAGGACCGCGAATGCATCAGCAGGCAGGCTATCGGCCAGCGCCTGCACGCTCTGCGCTGAATCCGAGATCCCGTCCATGGTCACCGCCGTCGTTTCCGTCTCCTGCCCCTGCACGCCCAGCCGTTCGCTCATGACACCGTCGCAAGCGCGGGAGCGGTTGCGGCGGTGCGTTCGTACAGCGAGAGGTACTTCTTGCCCGCCACATCCCAGCCACTGGGACGCAACATCGCCGCGCGGCGCATCGCCGACAGCAGGCTGGGCAGGCGGAAGGTACGGAATGCGCGCTCCAGGCAACGGCGCAAGGCCTCGGCGCTGGCGTGCTGGAACAGGAAACCGGTGACGCCGTCATCCACCGTGTCGATCAGGCCGCCGGTGGCGTGCGCGATCGGCAGGCAGCCAAAGCGCTGCGCGTACATCTGGCTCAGGCCGCACGGCTCGAAGCGCGACGGCATCAGCAGGAAGTCGGCACCGGCAAACATGCGCCGCGCCAGGCCTTCCTCGAACCCGATGAAGGCACCCACCTGGCCGGGATAGCGCCGGGTCAGCTCGGCGACCTGCTGCTCGATCTCCGGCTCGCCGCCGCCGATCACCGCGATCTGGCCGCCGGCGGCCACGATCTGCGGGGCGACTTCGCAGATCAGGTCCAGGCCCTTCTGGTGCACCAGCCGCGACACCACCGCAAACAGCGGGCCGGTGCTCTCGCGCAGCCCGAAGGCCTTGCGCACCTGCGCGGCGTTGGCCTGCCGGCCCTGCCACTGATTCACGCTGAAATGCGTGTCCAGATATTCGTCGGTGCGCGGGTCCCAGCTGGCGTCGATGCCGTTGACGATGCCGGTCAGCGCGCCCTTGGCGGCGCGACCGGCCAGCAGGCGGTCCAGGCCACAGCCCTGCGCCGGGCCGGTGATCTGCTGGGCATAGCTGACGCTGACCGTGTTGACGTGGTCGGCATGCACGATGCCGCCACGCAGGAACGACATCTGCCCGTAGAACTCCAGCTCGGCCACGCGCTCGGCGGGGATGCCCAGCGCAGCGGCCATCGAATACGGCACCAGGCCCTGGTAGGCCAGGTTATGGATGGTCAACAGGCACGGCGTGGTGCCGCCGGACCAGCGCACATAGGCGGCAGCCAGCGCACACGGCCAGTCGTTGAGGTGCAGCAGGCGCGGCTTCCAGCCCAGCCCGGCGTGGCCGGCGGCGATCTGCGCGGCGGCATGCGACAAGGTGGCAAAGCGGATCGCGTTGTCTTCGAACTCCGACCCGCTGGTGCTCACATAAGGCGACCCGTCGCGCTCGAACAATTCCTTGGACAGCAGGATGTAGATCGGCAGGCCGTCCGATTGCACGATGCGGCCGATGTCGCAGGCCGGCAGTGCCGCATGCGCCAGTACCCGGCCGACGATCTCCACCTTGCCCGCACGCGCCAGCACTGCGCGGTAGCCGGGGATCAGTACCCGCACGTCGTAGCGATGGCGCAGCGCGCGCGGCAGCGCCGCCGCCACATCGCCCAGGCCGCCAGCCTTGATGAAGTCCGCCATCTCCGACACCACGAACAAGGCGCCGCGGGTATCGGCCGGCGACACCGGCAGACGTTCGTGATGGCGAACGAAGCGCCCGCGTGCATCACGCGGCCGCCCGCTCTTCTTCAAAGTGGGGAGCAACGTACTGCGCTCAAAGCGTGCGGTAGTGGCGTGAAGCGGCATCATGGCAACCATCTAAACGTCCGTCGTAAAGTGGGTGGAGACGGAAAACAGCGAAGCGACAACCATCATCTGCCGATTCAGCCAGACGACCTGCTACGAATGAGGAGCGGGGCCAACGCGCGTACTCCACGTCGTCCTTGAGATGAATCTACACCCCGTGCAAATAAAATATGCGTGAATACGTGCTGACTTTTCTGCGACACCGACATTCCCTTGCGCATGGTCGCGTGTGCGTCCCGGCATAAGCGGCGCCTCGCCGTGTGATGACATCCCCGCCGTGGTGCGTGGTTGTTGAAACGCACCGGAAGCAGGCGCTGGCAGCGGCGCCCGCCAGTACCCGCCTGACTTGTTCAGCCACAGGTCGGCATCGCCTTTCGACCATCGCCGGACATCGTGCGCGCAGGCTGGAACTGCGCAGACCTGTCCGGACCGCTTAAGCAAGACGCTTGCACGCCGATAACCAGCGGTAGCATCACGACTTTCCGAGACCCCGGCGCATGGCAGACCAGCCTGAACTTCCAAGCCGCCCACGTGGCGGGCTGCGCCGCCTGTTGCCCTGGGGTGGCGCGGACAGCGCACGCCCGGCCGCCGCCCTGCCCAGCGTGATCGGCGGCGGGCACGGCGGGCACGGCCTGGCCGCGCATCAGCTGGTGCCGGCCAAGAACAAGTCCGGCGCGCACGACCCGGCTGCCGCCACCGCCCTGCTGATGCGCCTGTTCTCGCATGCCGCGCACCCGGAGGCCTTGCTGCTAGCCTTTGCCGAGGGCATCACCAGCCTGCATGGCGAACTCGGCGACATGGGCGTGCGCCTGAGCGCGGCCTATGCGGCCGGCGACTGGCCCGGCTACGGCCGCGCCTTGCGGCAATTGATCGACAAGTACATCCGCACCATCGATACCGGCGACTCGCTGGCCGAAGGGCGCACCGAAGCCGAGCAGCTGCGCGACCTGCTGCGTCACGCACTGGGCAATGCCTTGGCCACGCTGCTGCAACGCAGCCCGGAGCTGGCCGAAGAAGCACAGACCCTGGCATCGGCGCTGCGCCATTGGCGCCCCGGCCATGAACTGATCACCCTGGACCAACGCTTGCGCGAACTGAGTCATCAGATCGGCCTGCGTGCCGAAGATGCCAGCGAACAGCAGAACCTGTTGCTGGGCCTGTTCGACCTGTTGCTGGAGAACGTGGGCGAACTGCTCGACGATCGCAGCTGGCTGCAGGGGCAGATCTCGGTGGTGCGGCAGCTGATCTCCGGGCCGCTGGATGTCGGCTCGATCGAGCAGGCACGCGGCACCCTGCGCGAGGTCATCTACAAGCAGGGCCTGCTCAAGCAAGGCATTGCCGACTCCAAGACCGCCATGCGCGAGATGATGGTGTCCTTCGTCGACCGGCTCGATGGCATGGCCACCAGCACCGGCGAGTACCACGATCGCGTTGCCGGCTATTCGCAGGCGATCGGCGACGCTCGCAGCATTCCCGACCTCAATCGCCTGCTGCAGGACGTGTTGCAGGACACCGCCGGCGTGCAGGCGCAGGCGCTGGCCGCGCGCGACGAGCTGCTCGCCGCACGTCGCCAGGTCGAAGACGCCGAGCAGCGCATCGCCCTGCTGGAACAGGAACTCAAGGACGTGGCCGGCCTGGTGCGCGAAGACCAGCTGACCGGGGCGCTGAACCGCCGCGGCTTCGAAGAGCTGTTCCAGCGCGAAGCCGCCCGTACCCAGCGCGGCGGCCAACCCTTGTGCGTGGCGATGCTGGACCTGGACGACTTCCGCCGCCTCAACGAGACCCACGGCCATGCCGGCGGCGACGCCGCGCTACGCCATACGGTGGACGTGGCCAAGTCGGTGCTGCGCACCACCGATGCCATCGCCCGCTTCGGCGGCGAGGAGTTCGTGTTGCTGTTGCCGGACTCCACCATCTTCGAAGCCAGTGCGGCGGTGATCCGCCTGCAGCGCGCGCTGGCGCAACGCTCGCTGTTGCACGACGACGTGCGCCTGTTCGTCAGCTTCAGCGGCGGCGTGGCGCTGCGCCATCTCGACGAAACCCAGGACGATGTCATCCGCCGTGCCGACCGCGCCATGTACGAGGCCAAGTCGGCCGGCAAGAATCGCGTGGTCAGCGCCGACTGAGCGCAACCGTCGGCGGAACGCAGGGGGCATCTGCCCTGCCTGGAGCGGTGAAGACCGCCGCCCGGTGCGCTCCTCGGCACAGGGTGGCGTGGCCGTGCAGGGCGGCGCCGTTGGCGCGGCGGCCCGAGCAGAGCCGTGTCGACAGCGATTTCCGCCGGCTATGGCGTGCCGGCTGATCCAACACGCGGGGCGATCACGTCGCGCCGGTGCGGGCGCCCATCCCGCGCCCGGCCCGCCGCCGCGCGGATCAGTGCGCCGCCGGCTTGCCGCGCAGCTTCTGGAACAGTATCACCGCGCCCAGCACGACCGCACCGGCAACCACGCCCACCAGCATGTTGCCCAACGCATCGACCAGCCAGCCCATGCCACCGGCAGACGTGGTCAGGTCCTGCACGGTGTGGTGCAGCGCCGGGATGTTGTGCACCAGGATGCCGCCGCCGACCAGGAACATCGCCAGCGTGCCGGCCACCGACAGGAACTTCATCAGCCACGGAGCGGCCACCAGGATGCCGCGCCCCAGCGAAGCCAGGGCTGCGCCCTTGTTGGTCAGGTACAGGCCCAGGTCGTCCAGCTTGACGATGGCCGCGACCAGGCCGTACACGCCGATGGTCATCGCCAGCGCGATCGCCACCAGCACTGCAACCTGCTGGCCGAACGACACCCCCGCCACCACGCCCAGCGACAGCACGATGATCTCCGCCGACAGGATGAAGTCGGTGCGGATCGCGCCCTTGACCTTGTCCTTTTCCAGCGCTACCACGTCCACGCTCTCGTCGGCCAGCGCGCGGGTGCGTTCGGCATGCCGCTGCGCTTCGTCTTCCTCGTTGTGCAGGAACTTGTGGGCCAGCTTCTCTACGCCCTCGAAGCACAGGTAGGCACCGCCGATCATCATCAGCGGCATCACCAGCGGCACGTTGTAACCGCGCCCGCGCAGCCAGGCCTCCAGGGCGCTGATCGCCAGCGCCGCCGGCACCAGGATCATCTTGTTCATCAGCGACCCCTTGGCCACTGCCCACACCACCGGCAGCTCGCGGTCGGCAGTGACGCCGGTGACCTGTTGCGCATTGAGCGCCAGGTCGTCGCCAAGCACGCCGGCGGTCTTCTTGGCCGCGACCTTGGTCAGGATGGAAACGTCGTCCAGCAATGTGGCGATGTCGTCGAGCAGGGTGAACAGGCTGGCACCGGCCATGCGGGGGTCCTTCGTGGGTGGCGGTGGATTCTCGCCGATCCTGCGCCGGTATGGGGTGATGGCAGGCCGTTGCCGGCTGTTGGCGACCGTTGCCGCGCGATGCCGCCGCCCGCCAGCCGGACGATCCGGCCGTGCCCGCCGGCCCTGGGCCGCGCACGGCAGCGCCTTGGCCACGTGGCTGGATTCACCGCCTGACGACCCGCCGCTGGCCACACTCGCCCCCTTGCACGACCGCCGGAGATGGCCTTGAGTCCGAACGACCCGTACCGCACACCGGCCCAGGCCGCGATCCCCGCCGACACCGGCGTGGTGGGCGGCATGAGCCGTCGCACGCAGATCCTGCGCCTGTTGCTGCGGTATCGCGGGTCGGGCGTATTCGCGGGCATGAACCTGGATCCGGCCGCGATCAACGAGTACGAAGTGCCCGCCGAAGGCACGCCCGACCAGTTCGTCTCCGACCTGGAGGCGCTCGGCCCCACCTTCGTCAAGCTTGGCCAGATGCTGTCCACGCGGCCGGACATCGTGCCGCCGGAGTTCGCCACGGCGCTGGAGCGCATGCAGGAGAACACCAGCTCGGTGCCGGTGGAGCGCATCCGCCAGATCATCGAGGAAGAACTCGGCGTGTCGGTCAACAAGGCGTTCTCGTTCTTCGACCCGGTGCCGCTGGGCTGCGCCTCGCTGGCGCAGGTGCACCGCGCCGCCCTGCGCGACGGCACCCCGGTGGCGATCAAGGTGCAAAAGCCCGAAGTCGCCGCCCAGGTCCGTTCGGACCTGGACGTGCTCAAGAGCTTTGCCACCGCCGCCGACCGCCTGACCGGCATCGGCCGGCGCGTGCGCTTTGCCGACTGGCTGGGCGAGTTCGGCAAGACCCTGCGCGCCGAGCTCAATTACGAAGACGAGGCCGAGACGCTGGCGCGCTTCGGCAAGCATCTGAAGCCATTTCCGCTGTTGTGGATTCCGCAACCGGTATGGGACCTGAGCAGCCGCAAGGTGCTGACCATGCAGCTGGCCGAAGGCGTGCGGGTGGACAAGATCTCCGGCCTGCGCCGCACCGAACAGCCGATGGACAACCTGGCCGCGGAGCTGGTCAAGGGCTACCTGGACCAGATGTTCGTGCATGGCGAGATCCATGCCGACCCGCATCCGGGCAACCTGCGCGTGCTGCAGGACGGGCGCCTGGCCATCTTCGACCTGGGAATGGTCGCGCATGTTCCCCCGCGCCTGCGCGAGCGCTTGCTCAAGCTGCTGTTCGCCGCCGTCGACGGCCGTGGCGAAGAAGTCGCCGAAGAGACCATTGCGCTCAGCACGCGCCTGGAGGATTACGACGAGGACCGCTACCAGCGCGAAACCGGGCAGATGATCGCCCGTTATGCCGCCCACGACACCACCTCCGAAGGCCGCGTGGTGCTGGATCTGGTGCGCATTGCCACCTCCAACGGCTTGCGCACGCCACCGGAGCTGAGCCTGCTCGGCAAGACCTTGTTGAACCTGGAAGGCGTGTGCCGCGCGCTGTCGCCGCACCTGGACACGCGCCGCATCGTCGAACGTCATCTGCAGCATGTGATGCGCGCGCGGCTGAAAAAGTCCCTGTCCGCCGCCAACCTGGCCAGCGAGGCGATGGAACTGCAGCACCTGGTGCGCGAAGGACCGCGCCGCATGTCCGAGATCCTGTCGCTGGCGGCGGAAAACCGCCTGCAGATGCGCGTCACCGGGCTGGAAGAATCGCATCTGATGGAAAGCCTGCAGAAGATCGCCAACCGCGTGGCGGCCGGCATCGTGACCGCGGCATTGATCATGGCCTCGGCACAGATGATGCGCATCGAAACCGGCTTGAAGCTGTGGGGCTACCCGGCCATCGCAATGGTGCTGTTCCTGCTCGGCGTGGTGCTGGGCCTGGGCATCGTGCTCAGCGCGCTGCTGTTCGACCGCCGTGTGCGTGCGCGCGAAGAACGCGGGCATCGATAGCACTCCAACAGACCCCACCTCCGCGTAGGAGCGCACCCGGGCGCGACACCGCTTGCCAAGACAGCCGCGTCAAACCGTCAAACCGTCAAAGCAGATCGGGTGGTGCGGGGTGATAGCGACGTCGCCCATCTGCGAGAAGCGCGCCAAATGCGCAATGCAGATGCCGCCGATTTCTGGCGAACGCCACCGCGCACAGGGGAGCGTCAACGCGTGCGATCCGCCACGCTGCGGCGATGGCCTAACGCGAACAAACATTTCAGTCAGCTTCGGCGCGGCATAGTCCGTCATCCGGGTGTCACATTGGGTGTGGCGCACAGGACATGGCGAGCAAGGCGTCCGGTACGCGCTCGCATCATTCCCCCACGGACGCTGCCGCATGCATTGGATGTTGTTGTTTTCGCTGTTGCTCCTGCTTTGGCTCTTGGTCGCCTCGCCGCGTCTGGCGTGGTTGAAGGCCGGTCTGTTGTCGTTGCTGCTGCTGTTGCTCAGTGCCTGGGGCCTGGTGGATCGACTCAGCGGCGATGGCATCAACGCCGCCACGCTGTATCACCTGCGCGCGGACATGGACGGTGCCGGCGTCAGCGATTTTTCCGCCTATATCGCCGTGTTTATCGGCATGGTGCTGCTGTCGCTCAGCCCGCTGGTGTTGCTGAAGGTGCGGCGTTTCCGTCGCCCGCGCGGAGGCAACGCGGTGTTTGGCGCCTTCGTGATGATGTTGCTGGTCAGCATCGCGGTCAGCCCCTTGTACCGCGACGGCAAGCGCCTGTACTACCAGTTGCGCCCCGTGGATTACGCCACCGTGGTGCCGGAATACCTGGTGCCGCAGCAGCCCTTGCAGAAGCGCAAGAACATCGTGTGGATCTACGGCGAGAGCCTGGAACGCACCTACTTCGATGAAAAGGTGTTTCCTGGCCTGATGCCGAACCTGCGCGCCCTGGCCAGCGAGGCAGTGGACGTACGCAACCTCACCTCCACCGAAGGCAGCGGCTGGACTATCGCCGGCATGGTCGCTTCGATGTGCGGCGTGCCGCTGACCACCGCGCCCGGCGATGAAAACAGCATGGGCCGCATGGGCTTGTTCCTGCCCGAAGCACGCTGCCTGGGCGACTATCTCAAGGATCAGGGCTACCGCAATCACTATGTCGGCGGCGCCGATGCCAGCTTTGCCGGCAAGGGCAGCTTTCTGTCCAGCCATGGTTTCGATGTGGTGCACGACGTCAGCTACTTCCGCGACAAGGGCGTGGCTCCCAAGCACTTTTCCGCCTGGGGCGTGCACGACGATGTGCTGCTGGACGATGCCTGGGACAGCTTCCAGACGCTGTCGCGCGCCGGCCAGCCGTTCATGCTCACCACGCTGACCATGGACACCCACCACCCTGCCGGCCATCTGCCGCTGGCCTGCAAGGGCCAGCACTACGACAGCGCACTGGGCGACATCGGGCTGCTGCATGCGATCAAGTGCAGCGACCGGCTGATCGGCGAGCTGGTCACGCGCATTCGCAACAGCCGCTACGGCAAGAACACAATCATCGTGATTGCTTCCGATCACCTGGCGATGCCCAACGATCTCAGCGACGTGCTCGCCAAGCAGAAGCGCGAAAACCTGCTGCTGTTCCTCGGCAAGGACATCGCTCCGCAACAAGTGGTCACGCGCGCGGGCAGCACGCTGGATTCGGGTGCAACGCTGTTGCAGCTGCTGGAACCGGGCATGCGCACGCTGGGCTTTGGCCGCTCGCTGCTGTCCAGCGACGCGCCTCCCAGCGCCAGCGTGGCGGCCAGCCGCGACAGCGGCAAGGACTACCCGCGCTATCTCGCCTACGCGCGCACGCTGTGGACCGGGCGCAGCACACGCATGCTGCGCATCAACGGCAATGGCGATGTGGTGGTGGGCGTGCAACAGGTGCGCCCGCCGGTGCTGCTGGAATACGACGACGACACCAATCTCAAAACCGTCTATCTGGAAAACACCTCGCGCCAGTTCGATCGCACCCACACCGAGGGCACGCTGGCGTATGTGGATCGCTGCACGGCGTTCGAGGACGGTTCGGCCGATGGCGATTGGTGCGCATTGGTGGTCGACCGCCACCAGAGCATGAAGCTGTATCGCGATCCGGACCTGACCCGCGGCATCGCCGTGGACGCGCCGCTGGAGGCCAGCCAGCAAGGCCCGCGCCCCCGCGTGCGCCAACCGATCATGCTCACCCAGACTGCCCGCAAGACCGAGGCCGGTCGTTACATGCTGGAGCTGTACGCCAAGCGCCGGCCGACGCGGGCCTTCTGGGTGGAGGCCGTCTCGTCAGAGCGCAAGGTGGTGCTGGCCCAGCAGTGGGTGGTGCCCGATGCGGCCGGTCGCATCCGCATGCCGGTGGGCCTGGAACATGCGGTGGACGATCTGGAGATCCGTGCCTGGCTGGACTACACCGAAGATGTCAGCGTGGACGATCTGGCCCTGGTGAAACAGAGCCAGGTCGCGGATCGCTCCTGAGCCGGGCCATCGTCTCGGTCTCGGTCGAGGGATGTGGATGAGGTAAAGGCAAAGGCAAGGCCGAAGCCGAAGCATGCGATGTGCGGCCTGGCTGCAGGGCCCTTGCCCGCCCACCATCGCGGGACACGCCGCAAGTACGTCCATGTAGGCTCCGGCGCGGCATCCATGCCGCTCAGGGTCCCGCGACGGTGAGCGGGCAAGGACCTATCGAGTCGGTCGGTGTGCACGGTAAGAGCGGTGCTGGATGCGTCGTACGCTCATGACGTATCGGCTCCATGTCTGATGCACACCGCACGACAGGCAGCTTTTCAAATGAGCGACGACCGACTGTCTGGTGCGGTGTCCTTGCCGGTTGCGGGACCGTGTGGCGGCATGGATGCCGCCACCGAGCCCCCAGGGATGGGTTCACGGCATGTCCCGCAAGCGGTGAGGGCGCCGCGCCCTCGACCCTGCGAATTTTAGCTGCACCGCCAGCGCAGCACACGCCGCGCATCGTGCACGGGCCGGCTCAGTCTTCCGATGCCGGCGTGCCATCGCCCGGATCGCGCGCCACCGCAGCACCTGCACGGCTGAAGCGGATTTCCTGCGGCGACTGCAGCGCAATCCCCGCCGTTTCCATCCGCTGCAGCAACGCAAAGAACAGCTCGCTGCGCACCCCATACGAATCGCGCGGGCTGCGCACGTAGGCGAACGAATTGAAGTTGACGTGCCCGCCGGCCAGCGAATCGATGAACACCGAGGGTGCCGGGTCGGCCAGCACCTTGGTGTGCTCGGCGAACAGGTCCAGCAGCATGTTGCGCACCTTTGCCACGTCGGTTTCCAGCGGCACCGAAAACTGCAGTTGCACCCGGCCCATCGGGTTGGACAGCGTCATGTTGCGCACGCTCTTGGTGATCAATTCCGAGTTGGGCACGATCAGGGTGGAGCGGTCGCCGACCTGGATCTCGGTCGCACGCACGCTGATCTTGCGTACATCGCCCTCCTGATCGCCGATGCGTACCCAATCGCCGATCTTCACCGGCCGCTCGGCCAGCAGGATCAGACCCGACACGAAGTTCTGCGTGATCGCCTGCAGACCGAAACCGATGCCCACCGACAACGCACTCAACACCAGCGCAAGCCGCTTCAGATCCAGGCCCAATGCGGTCAGGCCCCACACCACCACGATCAGCCAGCCCAGATAACGCGCCACGGTGCTGATGGAATTACGCGCACCGTCATCGAGCTCGGTCTTGGGCAGATAGGTGTTGAGCAACCACTGCTGCACCACGTGCACCAGCCCCATGCCGAGCAGGAACACGCACAGCGCCCTGAACACGTCGCCCGGGGTGATCACCAGCTCCTTGCCGATGGTGATGCCGTGGGCGATGTTCTCCGCCCAGTCGGTGACCACGCTGATATTGGCGCCATACGGCGTCAGCAGCACCGCGATGCCCAGCAGCACCAGCAACACCCGTGTCGCGGCAGAGATCAGCAGCCCGAGCTGCACCAGGCGTCCGCTGCCGATGCTGAGCGCATGCGACAACGCCCGGCTGAAACGGCCGTCCGGCTTGAACAGCCAGGTCATCAGATCGTCGGTAAAGACCACCAGCAGGCCGAGCAGACTGCACACCAGGGTGATCCAGATGATCTGCCGCTCCACGAACAAGGCCAGATTGAGATAGCCGAACAGGGCTGCGATCAACGCGAAGATCACCGCCAGATGACCCAGCAGGCGGATCAGCACGATGAAGCCGCCACCGCGCGTGACCACCGGCGGCGGCGCATCGCTGTCCGGATCGGCCACGCCGGCATTTGCCGCGTGCGCGCGCAAGGACAGAGTCAACCCGGCCAGCGCCGACAGGATCAACCCCGCATACAGCAGCGCCGCCACCGCATCGGTGGCGGCGGTCAACGCCGGACTGCTGCCGGCCACCTCGTTGATCTTGATCGCCATGCCGCTGAACCAGATCACTGCTGCGGTGGCCAGGCAATGCACGCGCAGGCGGTCGACGGTGGCATCGTCCAGCGGGAACAGGCGCCAGCTGGGCTGGTGTTTCATCAACAGGCTGGCACTGAGCGAACCGACGAAGGCAGCCACCACGCTGATGGCGACAAACCCGGTCAGCAGCTGGTCCAGGTCATCGGGCAGCTCGCCGAGCGCGCGGATACCTTCGACCAGCACGAATGCCGCAATCCCCAGACTCAACGTGCCGACCAGCAGAAACCACAGGGCCAGCCCCGAGCGCCGCAGGCGTCCGCCGGGCGCACGCGAGGCCGCATAGCGACGCCCCAGGTGGCGCAGGAAGATGCGCAGCGGCAGTGCCAGCAACAACGCGACCACGGCAGCGGTGATCAGTCCGCCCATGCCATTGGCTGCCACACCTGCCTGCACCAGCTGCACCGTCTTGTCGGACAAGGCCTGCAGGCGGGCACGATCGTCCGGCCACTGCTGCCCGATCTGATGCCATAACGTCGGCGACAACGGCGAGGCCACCCGTGTGGAGAGCTGCACGCTGAAGCGTTGTACGCGCTCGCGTTCGAGCCGGTCGGCCAGGTCCTTGGCGTTGGAGGCCAGCAGCGTGGCCCGGATGAACTCGGCATTGAGCTGATCGCGCTCCTTGGTCAGCGCCTTGCGCTGTTTGACCAGGTCGGCCGGTTCGTTTTGCGCCGCGACACCAAGCCCCTCCAAGCGCCCGTTGAGCTCCTTGAGCGGTTGCTCCAGCGTGCGCACCAGATCCTGCGCCTGCCGCTGCGCGCCGGCGACGTCCTCGGTCAGCTTGCCCAGCTGCTCGGTATCGGCCTTCTCCATGCCCGCGTCGGCCTGGGTCAGCACCTTCTGCATGCTGTCGAGCTGCGTCTGCGCGGTCTCCAGCAGGGTGTCGTCGTCCTGCGCGATGGCGGCACCCACGCACACCATCCACAACGCGACCAGCAACAGCACACGCTGCAACACGCCGCGACGGGCACCCAGGGCAACTCGGAATTCGGACACAGGCAGACATCGGACAGGCGCACACCAGCGCGGTGCCGGCATCTTAATCCACTGCCCGCAGCCGGGCAGTTCGCCGCTGCCGTGAGGGTTCAGCCTGGCAGAGCTCGCCAGGCGTGACGGGTGCTGCGCGATTGGAGGCGCGTTGGCGATCGCGGTTACGGCGCCGGCCGCCGCAGCGGGTGCACCGCCGGGCCATCCCAACCTGTGCATGAACGCGGTGCAGCTTGTCACCTTGCGGCAACGGTGCGCTGTCGCAGAATCGAGTCACCGCTACGGCAGACGCAGCGGATGACCGCGAAGGAGACACTCTATGCAGATTCAGATCCAGACCGACAAGCACGTGCCGCATGACCCCTCTGTCGTGCAGCATGTCGAGAAGACCTGCTCCGCCCAGCTGGCGCATTTCGCCAGCGACATCACCCGCGTCGACGTGCATTTGCGCGATGAAAACGGCCAACGCGGAGGCGCAGCGGATCGAACCTGCAGCATCGAGGCGCACGTCGCCGGCCTGCCGCCGATCGCGGCCACCAATAGTGCCGAAACCACGGCCTCGGCCGTCACCGGCGCCGCGCGTAAGCTGCGCACCGCCATCGAACACGCACGTGGCAAGCAGCACGCCAAGGCCACCACACCGCCGCCGGACGTGCTCTGATCCGAGCCTGCGCAGGGCGGCGCTCCTCGCCCCCTGCCAAGCGGCGCATCGCTGGCATCACAGTGCAACGCCGCGTCGATACTCAGGCCGGCCTGCAACCCTGATCAGAAACGCCATCGGCCCGCTGCAGTGTCACTGCAGCGGGCCGATGGCGTTTTGCTTTTGCGTTGGAGCTGCTCGCCGCGCTGAGCCTGGACATGGTCGTGTTGCGACGTGGCTGTCGAAAGTGCCGCGGCCCATGCAGCGCGAAACGCTCGAGGGCCACCTGATCGTCCTCTTCGCCTCGACAGTAATTAATTGACCCGTCATCTATATTTCCACACACTAGTTCGACTAGCGGCCGCGAGGCCACTCAATCGCAGGAGAAGAATGATGGGCAGACTGCAAGGCAAAGTCGCAATCGTCACCGGTGCCGCACAGGGCATGGGCGCGTCGCATGTGCGCAATTTCGTTGAAGAGGGTGCGCACGTTGTTTTCACTGACATCAATGCCGAGGGAGGGCATGCACTGGCCTCCGAGCTGGACAAGCGTGTTCGCTTCGTCCAGCAGGACGTCACGAGCTGGGACGCATGGCAGAACGTGGTGGCCGAAGCGGAAGCGGCATTCGGCAACGTCACGATTCTGGTCAACAATGCAGGGATCCTGGGCCCCATTGCCAAGACTGCGGACATCTCCGAAGAAGATTTCCTCAAGGTCTGTGCGATCAACCAGAATGCCGTTTACCTTGGCATGAAGGCGGTCATCCCCTCCATGCTGAAGGCGAAGGTGGGATCGATCGTCAATATTTCCTCGATCGCCGGAATGGCAGCCAATTACGGATTCCCGAGCCTGGCCTATGTCGGCAGCAAGTTCGCCGTGCGCGGAATGAGCAAGGCGACGGCAATCGAATATGGCGCAGACAACATCCGTGTGAACTCGGTCCACCCGGGCTTCATCCAGACCCCGATGATGGTGGAAGGGACGGACGAAAACGGCGGTGATGCCGTTGCCCAGATCCCACTAGGGCGCATCGCCAAGGCCAGCGAGGTCAGCAACCTGGTTCTGTTCCTGGCGTCCGACGAATCGTCCTACATCACCGGGCATGAGCATGTCGTCGATGGTGGATTGCTCGCCCAGTAAGCTTGCCCGTGTCAGACGCGTGGGGACTTCGCTGCCACGCCTGGTTCAACCGGCATCGTTCCCGGGCCCTGGCCTGCGGGATGACGTTGCCAAGGAGCGTGTGAGCAGCGAAGTGCACCGGCACATCAGGGGCGGCGACGTGGTGGCAGTGATGGAACGCTTGCGCCACCACCGTGACTGCCGCGCCGCCTCCGGTACGGCGTGGTAGCTGCACGGGTTTTGTTGGGCGGCGTCCAGCAATCGCGCGTCGAGATGCAAAATTTCAGAGCAATCCACCGTCAATTTGGCGTTGGACTATACTCATGCGGCACGGTCCAGGCCGGTTCGACAGGCAGTTGGTTCGCATTCGATGACAGGTGAAAAATCGCATGAAGAAAACGCTGATGTTCATGACATTTGCCACCTGCATCGGTGTCTTCGCAGGAATGAGTTCCGTCAACGTCGCACGTGCACAGCAGCGGGCCAGCCACGCCCCTGATCCGCTGCACGCCAAGGTGTTGGCACGTTACGAGGCGATTAACGTTAGCCTGGCCGAGGCGCGCAAGGCAGGCAAGCTGTCCAATGCCCAGGCTGCGGAGATCGAGAAGAAGCTCAGCTGGGTCCGCACCGATTCCGCAACGAGAGCGAAGCAGCAGGGATTCGTCAGCGCGGGTGAGAGCGCCAGCTACAACAGGACCCTGGACGAGGCCGAGCAGACAATTCGCCTTGGCACGAGTGGCAGCAAGGATTAGGTCCGCGGCGTCCTCCAGCATCCGGGCACCAGGGCAGTCAGTCGCCAGCAAGTGACGAAAGTACAGACGCTTGGACTGATCAGGTGGGTATGGGCCGGTGCGCGGAATCGGCACGCGTCAGTCGTGCACGCCGGTTTCCGTGTACCGTCCGCATCCACCCTGACGAGCGCTTGTTACCTCTTGTCAGTCGCTCCTGGCGATAGGACTCGCACGCACATTTCATACTGACCTGCTTACAGTCTGCTTCCGTGACGGGGCCGCACTGGCCTTCCATCTATCCCGACGTCAGCGTCCGAATTGGAGTGGTCATGAAGCTAGGTCTCCTGTCAGCGCTTGCGCTTTCACTTACTGCGTGCACGGGCGCCCCCGTCGCCAAGGAACACAAGATCGACGATGGCGCCCTGCCCAGCGCAGAGGTCAAGGCATTCGAGCGTGCCCAGGCGCGTTATCACTACAAGGACGCGCGTTTTGAATGGGATGCCAGCAACTGCGCGGTGTATGAAGGGACTGCCCCGGACGGCAAGCGTCAACAGCAGCCGTTGACCAAGGAAGACGGCTCCCGTTTTTGTAGCGCCCCCTGACAGCCGAATGCTTCCCGCCTCTCCGAGCGCCGCCGGTGACGCATCCAGCTCCACGGTCCTGCGCCTGCGCTTGTCCATCCTGCTCTTCACGACGGTCGCAGCACGGACGCACGACGAATCGATTGAACGGCGAGACGCGGATGGGATTTAATTGATGCATCGACAACGGACCAGCGCTTCAATGCCTCGGCGCAGATCAAGCTAAGGTATCGGGGAAAACAGGCGAAACCCGGACGCGTCGTCCCGGCCGCATCAGCAATGGGACTCACGGGATATGTCATTTCACGAAGGCGAAGATTGGCGAACGACGCTGACCTGGACCGTGCTGCCTGCCGGGCGCGCCTGGCAACGCGCAGCAGGAATCGCCCTGGCGCAACTGGGCGTTTCCCTGTCCATCGCGGCGGTTCTTCTTGTGATCGCCCGGCTGGGCGATGGTATCCGCCAGAAAGACGTGGCCGAGGAATCGGCGCTGGATCCGGCCGCCATTGCGCGATCGGTCACCCAACTCGAACGGGACGGTTTGCTGAAGCGGCGCAGGGACCTGTCCGATGGCCGCGCCAAAACCCTGCACCTGACCGAACGGGGTCGTGCGGTGTCGCTCAAACTGGGCGAGGCGCTGGACGGCCTGCGGAAAGAGTTGATCGCCGGCATGGACGATACCGAAGGGCGCATTGCGGTGCGCGTACTCCGTAACCTGGAGAGCCAATGCCTGGCATTCTCCGCTGGAGACCTTCATGCCGGAACGTCCGAGGCCTGACCGACCGCATGACATGTGGGTAAGGAGCGGGCTTTTGCGGGAGGCAGCCAGGTGCTTGCCAAGGAAGCGTCCCGAGGCAGCAGCTGATCAAGCGCTGCAGCGGTGCCTTACCGATGCGCCCGATGCACCGCTGCCCGAAGGTGTCGACCAGCGGTGATACGACTGGAGAAAGCGCCCCCGGCTCTCGTGAGCCCGCCAACCCGCGTTTGCTCGGTCGAATCCACCAGCTGCACCCGGACCGCCCGGGTACGCACTTAGCGCGAATGCACGACTATCTGATCCTTCGCCATGAAGATGGCCATTGTTCTTGCATTGAAATCATTTCAATGGGCCTTCCCGGATTTCGGCGGACCAGCAACGATAAACCCCCGATTTCTCGAGGGTTTATTGGCATCCCGGGACAAGCCTGGAACGCGAATTGGTGCGCCCGGAGGGATTCCAATATCTCGTATAAAATATTGATTTATAAATAATTATTTTGCAGGAATTTTATTCAATGCCCCCGATAATGCCCCCCGAAGACATTGGATCTCTTAGAAATGGTGCTGGACAACTAGAGACAGATAAACCGCAGCCAAACAAGCTTGATCAAGCAGTGATGATTTATGCATCGTCCATCCGCGACGTTCACTGAAAAGATAGACCTACACTCCCGGATGGCGTCAGTCCCAAGGAGTGACCACGTTGGATGCCACGCCGACGAGCTAGACCGGTATGGCAGCCCTGTTGCGCGGGACGGTGTCGTCGCCTCAGGCGCGATCGAGGAAGCAGCCGACGGCGATCCTTGGCATCCGCGCTGGCGGCTGAGTGCTGGAGCACCGGGAGCTGCCCGGCAACCACATCACGCAGCCGTTGGTTGCGCTGCTGCATAGATGCAACCAGCGTCGTTAGAACTTTGACCGTCTCCTACAATGAGGCCTTTCGATGCGTTCAACGTCTCCATGATGTCCGCCATCGCGGCAGCATCTTGCCTGTCCATGAGGTCTAATAAGCTCAGCCGATCACGGAAGCGATTTGGACTAACCGCCGCCGTCTCCACCTCCGCCGCCATCCCCCTGGAGGACCGTTCTGCATTGGCCCCTTGGCGAACTCCGGCACCGTCATTAGCATCACGGGCCCGCGGCTGGTATTGATCTCCGTTGAGACATCCATCTCCATCTCCATCTCCATCGCCTGGCGTGTGGCGACGTGCTCCTGGGCCTCCTGCTGGACCTGCGCTTCCAGAAACCATGCATCACTTCTTCGGCGTAACTGTGGGAGGCAGCACGCATGCGCGTGTTGCCTCCCAAACGCCATCGAAGACCCAGCCAATTTACTGAATCTGATAACGACTACTAGCATTTTGCGCCAACCAAGATCTTGCTCCGCCCAGAATGCCAGCCTCCACATCAAGCGCCAGGCCGACGTCGAGATTCGCGGCGCCAGTTTGAAACACACCCATTGCATCGACCAACTGATTGACTTCGGCCAATACTGCACGCTGCATCGGACGTCGGAACGCAGTGGTGGCAAGCGAATCCTCAGTCTGGTCAATGGCCACCATCTCGGTCGACACAGAAGCCATCAAACGATCACTGCCTGAGATGCGGCTAGCCGATGCCGTCGTATTGCCGATTTGCATCGGTGTCAGCAATGTTTCGAACTCCGACGCTGAAATGCCGTGCCCACCATCCTCGGGCTGGATCATCCACAAAGCGTTGTCGCTGCCCAGAAAGTGCTTGAGCACACTCACCTGCTGATTGGCGTCGCCGTCCACTCGCACGATCAGGTCGTCGCCGTTGCGGTGGAAGCTCAGACGCGTCCGCTCGATACCAGCCATGAAGATGGAATCGCTGCCGCCACCGACACTCACGTTGTCCACGCCATTGCCCTCACGATAGGTGTAGACATCGTCACCCGTACCACCGAACAGCGGGTCGTTGCCGTCCTCGCCAACGAGACTGTCGTTGCCCGCGCCACCGTAGAGCATGTCGTTGCCCGATCCGCCGAAAGAACTGCTGCCACCCCACAGAAAATCATCGCCATCACCGCCTTCGATGCGGTCGTCACCGAGCATGCCAAATAGGGTGTCGTTGCCAGCCAAGCCGCGGAGCAGTTCCTTGCTTGCATTGCCGCTCAGCTGATCGTTCGCGGCGGTACCGCTCAGCACGCGCGCATAGTCGGCCGGATTGGCCTCGCCGTCGCTGCTGGACACACGGGCATTGATCGCTGCGGTGTCCAGCTGGGCGCCACTACCGGGCTGTAGGACATCCAACGCGAAATCGCCGCCAAGGAAGTGCTTGGTCACACGCACACTGCTATTAGCACCGCTGGCCAATGCAATCACCAGGTCATCCCCATCGCGGGTGAATCGTAGGTTGCTGACCGGTTGTCCATCCTGGAATTGCAGACGGTCGATACCGCCTCCGGTATTGTCAATCACATCGCGGCCGCTGCCGAATACATAGGTATCGTCGTTGGCGCCGCCCAGCATGAGGTCATCGCCATCCTCACCGCGCAGTGTGTCGTTGCCAGCGCCACCCTCCAACGTGTCATCACCGCTGCCGGTGCCATTGCCGCTGCCACCGGACAAGGTGTCGTTGCCGGCGCCACCTCGCAAGGTATCGTTGCCGCCCATGCCCAACAAGGTGTCGTTACCGCCCAGTCCGTCGATCAGATCCCTACCGGTCCCGCCAGTCAGTTGCTCTCCGGAGGCGGTGCCATTGATGGTCCGGTCGGGACTGCTGCTGTTGATCAGCTGTGCGATCTGCGTTGCGGTATAGCGTGCGTTACTAGCCTGCACGACATCCATGCCCGCATCCCCGCCCAGAAAGTGGCCGCTAACCCGCGCCGCAGCGATCGTTGCACCATCAATATGCACCAGAAGGTCGTTGCCATCGCGCTTGAACGACAGCCGGCTGCTGGCCACGCCATTCACCAGCAAGGTGTCGTTCCCGCCACCGGTGTTGTTGATGATGTCGCTGCCAGAGCTGCCATCGATGACATAGGTGTCGTCGCCGGCACCACCAATCAGCCGGTCATTGCCGGCGCCACCGGTCAGCTGATCGTTACCACCGCGTCCGTTCAACGTGTCGTTACCGGCAAGGCCAAGCAGGATATTGGCCGCTTCGCTGCCTTCGATGAGGTTGTCCAGCGCATTGCCGGTTGCTTGCCCACTGCCGGTCAGGCGAAGATTCTCGACGTTGCCTGCCAACTGCACCTGCGAGCCAGCGGAGCGCACGACAGTATCGATGCCCGCATTGTTGGACTCGGTGACCCGGTCCGAGTCGGTATCGACGTAATAGGTATCGTCACCGCCGTAACCTTCCATGATGTCGTTTCCTTGACCACCATCGAGCACGTTGTTGTCGCTATTACCGTAGAGCCGGTTAGCCGATGCATTGCCGATCAGCGACAGGTTTCCTTGTCCATCCAGATAGCCGTTTTCGACATTGGCTGAGAGCGTGGTAGACACCGTGGTGTAGACCGTATCAGTGCCCTGGGCTGACAACTCCACCACCGTATCGCCGGCGTCGTCGAGATAATAGCTATCGTTGCCCGCGCCGCCACGCATGTCGTCGGCACCGCTGCCGCCATCCAACGTATTGTTCTGGCTGTTGCCAATCAGGGTCTGATGGCCGTCGCGTCCGTAGGCCGCCTGGGCACTGCTGCCCTCGACCAATACAACGCGCTCGATGTTCTCGTCTGCGGTATAGACAGAGAGGCTGCTCTCGACGGTATCGGTGCCTTCTCCCTCCAGTTCGACGATGGTGGTCATGTCCTGACTGTCCAAGACATAGGTGTCGTCGCCCGCCCCACCCCGCAGCACATCGTCGCCGCCATTGCCGGCGAGGCGATCGTTGCCATCAAGCCCCAGCAGTTCTTCACGCTGCCAGGTACCGACAAGAATGTCGTCACCTGCGGTTCCCTCGATCACCGCGACAGTGCGCAACTCCAGGTACATCGCGGTTGAGGCGCCGTGTTGATCGGTCGCGATCAGATTGAAGCCGAACCACTCCAAACCCAAGGGCGGCGTGCCGCTGATGGTGCCGGTGGCGGAATCGATCTGCAGCCATTCTGGCCCATCCACCGCATAGGTGAGCGTGTCGTCTGCATCATCGACGAAGCTGCCGGCAGGAAGCGCCAAGCTGAAAGCCTGGCCTGTGCGAGGGCTGGCATCGTACTGGAACCAATTGGCCACCGGCGGATCGTTGGTGATCTGCAGTTGCGCAAGATCGCCACGGCGAATAGTGCCGTCGGCGAACACGAACTCGTCGATGGTCCGCACCAGCACCAGCTCGCCGGGATTGTTCCAGTCTTCGCGCCAGTAACCTTCGATGATCAAGCGATCGTCGGCAGCGGTGCCAAGCTGGACGATCAGATCGAACCCGTCACGGGTCCAGGTCGCCTGTTCGGCGATGATGCCCTCACCGAAGATTACCCGATCGGTATCGCGACTTCCGTTGACGGAAATGATGCGGTCGGTACCGTCGCCGGCTTCATAAAAGAAGTTGTCGCTTCCTGCGCGCGTGCCGTAGGTCCTGCCGTCGCCGTTGAACCCGACCGTGCCGTACAGCACGTCGTTGCCGCGGCCACCGTAGATGTCGGCGCCGTACAGTGCCGCATGGATGGTGTCGTCACCCTCCTCGCCATACAGCGTGTCGGCCTCGTTGCTGCTGATGGCAAGATTGAACTCTGCCAGGAAGTGGTTTCCGCGAATGGTATCGTTGCCGGCTCCACCACGGATCTCGTTGGCATACATGTTGCCGGTGAGCACATTGTCGCCAAGGTCGCCCTGCAGATTGGCGCGCAGCCCGATGATGCCGTTAGGACCTTGAGTACCAATGTTGTAGAGACGCAGATTCTCTACGTTCGCATAGTCGGCTACCGAAACCCACATCGCCTGCGAGGTCAGTTCATCCCAGCCGGCGATGATCACCGTATCGTTGCCGCCGCCGGCTTGTTCGATCACTTGGTCCTTCCGGGTGATCAAGTAGGTATCGTTGCCATCCAATCCAGCCAGCTGGTTCACCGCATCGACTAGATGGCCTTCGATGATGTTGTTGTCGCTGTTGCCGGTACCGCGGACGGCGTTTCCGGTCAGGCGCAGATTCTCAAGCTCCTGGCGGCCCTCGATCGAGTAGTCGACGCTTGCCTGCACGGTGTCGCTGCTATCCGAGAATCCGTTCTCAACGATCACATCGTCTAGGCCGTCGACGATATAGGTGTCGCGCGTAGCGCCACCGATTAGTGTGTCCTTTCCTCCGGCACCGTCGAGAATGTATTCCTGCGTGTCTGACGTGCTGTTCATCACTATCTGGATGACATTGTCCAGCGCATTGCCGGTAATGCGGTTGGGCGCACCCGGCCACCAATAGTTGGAGGGCGTGATCACGGCGTTCTCGATGTTCGCACCCAGGATCACGTCGTGGTAATTAGAGTAGATCGTGTCGATGCCACCGTTTTCCAGCTCCTCGATCTCGCTGGAGTTGACGGTTGTCCTCCAAGTGGACGAGTAGAACGTATGGTTGTAGTAGTACCTGTCGTCGCCACTGCCACCAACGAAGCGGTCGATTGAACTGTCCACGCTGACATAGATCCGGTCATTGCCCGCGCCTCCCCGTACGATGTCAGCGCCCGCACCGTCGTACAACGTGTCGTTGTCTTCACCACCATCCAGGATGTCGTCGCCGTCCCCGCCCTGCAGCGTGTCGCTGCCACCCATGCCGGACAGGGTGTCGTTGCCGGCACCGCCATCCATGGAGTCCGGTGCGAAGGTGCCGGTTTGCACGTCGTCGCCACTGGTGCCGCTCCACCAACGCGCCTCGAAGTCGGCGGCGGTGAACTCCACGCCATCGGCGAAAACAATGCGGTGATTATTGTTGGAAAGGAAGCCCTCCAGCATCAATGCGTTGGAAACATTGGCGTTGGACCAACCGCCGCTGGCGATCATGACGCCCAGCGTGGTTCCGCTAATCTGGAAGTTGGTGATCGCGTCGGAGTTTACCCCGATCATGCGGATCACGTCGCGCCCTGCATCGGCGGCATCGAGCCGGCCGATCACGTCGTAACCGGACCCCAATGCCACGTCATAGGTATCGTCACCGCTTCCACCGTCGACCAAATCGTCGTCCGCCATGCCATCGGCTACCAGATGGATGGTGTCGTTGCCATCGCCGCCCAGCAGCACGTCGCCGCCGCGTCCATCGGTCAGCGTGTCATCGCCGGCCCCGCCTTCGATGAGGTCGTTGCCGTCGCCTCCGTCGATCGTGTCGTTGCCGTGCAGGCCATATAGGCGTTCGTTGTCCTTGGTGCCAGTCAATGAGTCCGCGTCGGTACCGCCGCGGATCGGTGTTCCATACATGATCCCGGTATCGAGCTGTGAACGCGTCAGTATCTGGAAGTCGTCAGTCTGGATCCGCACCGCCGTGGCGGCTGCGAAGTAGCCGACGACGCGAACGCTTTCGCCGCTCTCCAGCGAGACGACTAGATCCTGTCCCTCGCGTACATACAGCAGCTCGTCTGCGGTGATGCCATCGAGAAAGTACAGCAGATCGGTGCTGCCCTGCTTCACTAGCACGGTATCGGTGCCGAATCCTCGGCGGAAACGATACTGGTTCTGGCCGTCGCCGCCATCGAGGGTATCGTTGCCAGCATCGCCGAGCAGGATATCGTTGCCCTCGTCGCCTGAGAGGACATCGTCCCCCTCGCTCCCCTCCAGATAATCATTGCCGGCTCCGCCGTGAACAAGGTCATTGCCCTGCGCAGCGGTGACATTGTCATTGCCGTCCTCGGCGTGGATGACGTCGTTACCTGCTCCACCGTAGACACTGTCGTCGCCGATGCCGGCCTGGATCAGATCGTCGCCGTCGTCACCATCGATGGTGTCGTTGCCAGCCCCGCCGTAGATCGTATCGTTGCCAGCCTCGCCGTCGAGAATATCGTTGGAGTCGCCACCATCCAGAAGGTCGTCGCCGTCGCCGCCATTCAGAGTATCCGCGCCGACGCCACCACTGAGCTTGTCGCTGTCGCTGCCGCCATTCAAGAAGTCGTTGCCATCTCCACCGTCGAGTATGTCACTGCCGGCTTCGCCGAACAGGCGGTCATTTCCGGTACCACCAGTGAGCCTGTCGTCGCCTTCGCCACCTTGCAACTCGTCGTATCCCGCGCCGCCGAGCAGAACGTCGTTGCCCTGCTGTCCCAGCAGGAGATCGTCACCGGATCCGCCATCGAGCCGGTCATCGTCATCGCCACCAGCCATCTGGTCCGCCCCGTCGCCGCCAAACAGCACATCCTTGCCGGCCTGCCCGTGCAGTACATCGTCACCGACGCCGCCATCGAGCAGATCGTCGCCATCTCCGCCCTGCAGTTCGTCGTTGCCGCTCTCTCCGAGCAGGCGATCCTGACCCGTTCCGCCTGCTAGCAAATCGTCGTCGGCCCCACCAGAAAGAATGTCATCGCCATCCTGCCCAACCAGCTGATCGTTGCCCGCGCCTCCGCGCAAAATGTCGTCGCCACCTGCGAGTTGGTCGGACTGCCCGTCACCCCAGAGCAGGTCATTGCCGGCGCCGCCGTCAATCACGTCAGCGCCAGCCTCTCCATATATTTCATCCGTACCTTCGCCACCGTCCAGACGGTCGTTACCGGTGCCGCCAGATAGCAGATCATTACCATCGCCGCCAAAGACCACATCCTGCCCTGCGCCGCCGGAGATCACGTCGTTGCCGGTGCCGCCATCGAGCAGATCGCTGCCGGCACCGCCGATCAGCACGTCGTCTCCCTCCTCGCCGTAGAGCGAAACGCCGATGGTATGAGTGTCACCGACGCCTCCCCCGAACGCGAACACGCCGTTTGTACCGGTAACACCATCGGGTTCAGCAGCGCTGAAGTACTGCAGGGAATAGCGAGATGTGTCGATCCGTTGGAAACGATAAGTCCAGCCAGCGACTCCTGACCTACCGCTGAAGTCGAAAGCACCTCCAAGTGTGAAAGTGGCGTAGCCCACCAATCCCCCAGTCTCATCAGTCGTCATCTGCTTGGCGCCCTGCCAGCTGAAGTACGACTCGATGTCGCGCCAGACGGTGCTTTCGTCCATCGGCAGCTCTGGCGACACCCGGAAGTTGAAGCCGAATGCATGCCTAGCGCTCAGGACGTCATCGCCCTTTCCGCCATAAGCGGTCGCCTCGTCGCCAAAACCGGAAACGAAATCATTACCGCCGCCTGCAAGGATCAGGTCACTGCCGCCATTGGCATTGATGATGTCGCTGCCCTCTCCACCCTCCAGCAGATCGGCGCCATCGCTGTAGGTTCCCAGGATCATGTCCCGCCCGGCACCTCCGGCAAGATGGACCGGCGTGCTCGGAAGGGCGTCGATGTAGGGATTCAGATAGTCGGATTGATCCGTGCCAACGGTTGGATCGCTTGGCGGTTGGTACCCAGGAAGCACGATACCGAACGTGCCGGGCGTCCAGTTTTCGACAATCGTGGTACCGCCCGAGGTTCCTAGACGGATCACTAGTTGCTTGCCGTCGCCCGCCGAGGCCACGGTGACGCGGATATACCCGTCCGCAGCTTCCCAAGTGTTCTCTGAGGTTGCCACCAACCCGGCGGCCCAGCCGCTGTTGCCTTCGATCTCCAGCACGCCGATGCCGTCGGCGTCGGTGATGCGGTCGATATCGCCTGGCGCGCCCGCATACAGCACATAGGTGTCCGTACCTGCGCCGCCGCGCAGGCGGTCGCTACCGATGCCACCATCAAGGATGTCGTTGCCGTCCTCGCCGAATATCGTGTCGTTGCCGACGCCGCCACGCAGCACATCGTTACCGATTCCCCCGGCCAGGATATCGTCGCCCGCGCGGCCCTCCAATGTATCGCTCCCATCCATGCCGTACAGCAGGTCGCCGATGTCGGTACCGGCCAGCATGTCGTCCTGGACGCTGCCATAGACCGCGGCGCCCTTGTCGGGGCCGGTGAAGATGCGCAAGGGGGCGCTCAGCGCCGCCATGAACTCGCGCACCTGATCCTGGTTGATCTCGCCGTCAGTGCTGTCCAGCCCCATGGCGACAAGGAACTCGGCCAGCGCAGCAGACGGATTAAGTAACGACAGCGGGTTGTCTTCCAGACTCTCGGTACCGACGCGCGCCAACCAGGCGGAGAAGATGTCCGGGTTATAGCCCAGCCGATCGAACCAGGAGGCAGCCTTGCCGCTGCCGTCGCTGTTCTGCCAGACAGTCAGGGCCAGCCGGATTCCGGATGCGCTGTCGAAGGGCCAACGCCCATTGCTTTCAAGCAAAACATCCCACAGTTCGTTTCGCTGGTCTTCGTCCAGCAGTTCGAATGGGGTATTCATGGTCCAGGAGTCGGTGGGGAGGCCTAGGCTGGTGAAGACGCGATTATGAAAAGTCCATGCTTCGTCCGCGGTAATTTCTCGCTCCACAATCCCATTTTCATTCTGTGCGATCGTGAATAATTGTGTCAGGAACGCCCCAGCCATCTGCTTTCTTACTTCTTGAATTCCAGCAGAGTCGACAGATGTCCCTGCAGCCTTGGCAGTCTCCTCCAAAAATTCAAGCGCTGATAGGCCCGAAAACATGTTGCCCCGTGCTACGCCGCTAGCCAGCCTGGAATAACGATGACCGAATTTCGCAATATAGGCATATATGTCATCAATACGCCCTGCGTCTAATAGTGCACGGGCCTGATCGAGATCTTCCATATTCATCACATCAACCATGATTAATTTCCTTTACTTCCTGTTTGAAGGGCATTGGGCGCGCGCTTTCTGTAGATAGGAATGGACCGCGGAGGTTATTTGCGGCCATTCCGGCAAGAGATTAGCGCGATAAGAAACTCTAAATTTCACTTGCGGGAAACTTGGCTCAATGATCAACTGATCACATAAAGGCGTCCAGCGTGGCGGGTCATATTTTGCACCATGAGTGCAGTCGATTAATATATTTGAATCATGCCCCTTCTCAATTTGATCGGAGTACACGATTGAATTAACTTCGTGAGGCAAGGGGGTGCTCAGATGTGCGAATTTCAGACCTGCATCCGCGGAGTAACCATAAGTGAGTGGAAGTCCATCCGGATAGCTGGAGGCGATCCGCTTTCGATAGAGTAAGAAATCCCTCGTTCCGGAAAGCGTCACCTTCTCGGTAGGAGTGAGGCGAGTCATGCCAATTTCGATCCATTGGGAGTCGCCGACCGATTGCCGGTGATGAACTTGGTAGTCCTCGGCATTATTCTCATTAAGTGGCTCCATGCCCGGCCAGCGCAAACGGATGACCAGACTGCGCAATGGACGTTCACATTTGCCTTTCAGTTCCTTCGTACCCGGCTCAGATTCGTAGAAGAGCAGATCCCGTGCTGGCACATGAATGACGTTGGGGCCGATAGTGCCGACCAGATCCGGCCGATTGGCTTTATCCGACGGACTGGTCCTGGAGCAGGCGGCCGCGAGCACCGACAGTACCAATAGGACACACCCACGCATAACAGCCCCTATCTGGACGTGCGTGTATGCAGCACGACGCTCCGGACACGTTTGCAGTGCTTGCGCTTGTATCAGACAGTGCGCGCTTATCGTTTCAGACATGGTCAAGCTGCTCCTGGTTTTTCTGCTGTTACAGACATTGGGCAACCTCTTTTTGTAAGCAGGTGTAGACGGTAGAAATTTTTAAGGCCGTTCCGCAAAAATATTTCCACGAAAAAAATCCCGAGTATAACTACGCCGGTGCCGCCCCCACATTGGCGTTATCTCTCTCTCAAAGATTCCGAGCCATGCATTCGCAGGGGACTCAACAAGTAATCAATTACCCGACGCTTTCCAGTTTTAACCTCAGCACTCAAGCTCATCCCGGCACTCATCCGCACCTTGACCCCATCGATCGCCAGCGTGCTGCCGTTCAATTTGATGCGTGCAGGAAACACCAGGCCCAGCTTTTCGTCGTGCGCGGCATCATGCGAGACGCTGGCGACCGTGCCGGTCAGGTAGCCGTAGCGGGTATAGGGGAAACTGTCGACCTTGACGGTGACCGGTTGGCCGGGACGCATGAAGCCGATGTCCTTGTTCAGGACGGTGACCTCTACTTCCAAGGCTTCTTCGGCAGGCACGACGACCAGTAACGGCTGTGCGGGCGTCACCACACCGCCCACGGTGTGCACGGCCAGCTGCTGGATAGTGCCGTCCACGGGCGCGTGCAGGGCCATCAGCTTGTCGCGCTGGCCGGTCTTGGCAACGTCCTGGGTCAGTTGGCCGGCTTGTTCGCTAGCTTGGCGCAGCGCGTCCAGCGCTTGCTGGCGTGTGTCGGTAACCAGCACGCGCAATTCCTCTTGCGCTGCGCTGATGGCCGAGCGTATTTCCTGCAGGCGATTACGCTGGGTGGCGAGCTGGCTTTCTGCGGCGATGCGTTCCTGTTCGCGTAACAGATAGTCGTGGCGGCCGACGTACTTGCCTTCGACAAGGCGGGCGTAGTCTTCCGCGCGCACCTTGGAAATGCGTGCGGATTCGGCCAGCGGTGCGATGGCGTCCTGGGTGGTCTGCAGTTCGGCCTGACGTTGGGCGATGCTGGCTTGGAGGTTATGCAGGCGGGCCTGGAAGGCATCGAATTGGCTACTGACCAGTTGCTGCTCGTTGGCGACGCGCTCTGCGGGTAGATCCGGTGCCGCGCCCAGCTGCGGTGGCTGCCCGGTGGCGATGGCGGTTGCCAGGGCGGCCTGACGCAGCGCGGCGAGCCGTGCATTGATCAGGGCATCGCCGGCCTGGGCAAATTCGGCACCGGTGGCGGTGGCATCGAGTTCGACCAGCAACTGGCCCTTCTTCACCGCTTGTCCGTCGCGCACCAGGATCCTGCGCACGACTGCCGTCTCTGCGGTCTGCACCACCTTGGTTCGCGAATCGACCACGGTCTTGCCGGGTGCCACCGCGACGATGTCGAGCTTGCCCAGGCATGCCCACAGCAGCGCCACACAGAAGAAGCCGATGATGATGCGCATCGTCCAACGTGCGGTGGGCGAGACCGGCGTTTCGGTCAGCTCAAGATGTGCGGGCAGGAATGCACGCTCATCGGCGCTGCGCTCGGGCGGGTCGAGCTGGCGGCGCACCGCCCAGGCCGATTTGAATATCTTGAGGTAGCGGAGGAAGAAATCGCGCCATCCCTGGAGCAGGTGCTTCATGGTGTCCCCTGTTGCAGTCTGTATAGATGCGCGTACTGGCCTTCCGGACGGTCGACCAGCTCGGCATGCGAGCCGCTCTCGACAATGCGCCCCTTCTCCACCACGACGATGCGGTTGGCCTGCCGTACGGTAGACAGGCGATGGGCGATGATCAGCACGGTGCGGCCCTTGCAGATCGTGCGCATGTTGCTCATCACCGCGTGTTCGGACTCGTAGTCCAGCGCACTGGTGGCTTCGTCGAGAATCAGGATGCGTGGGTCGCCGATCAGTGCGCGTGCGATCGCGATACGCTGGCGCTGCCCACCGGAAAGACCGGTGCCATGCTCGCCGACCTTGGTGTCGTAGCCCTCAGGCAATTCAAGGATGAAGTCGTGCGCGCCGGCCAGCTTGGCGGCGTTGATCACTCGCTCCAGCGGCATGCCGGGATCGGTCAAGGCGATGTTCTCGCGCACGCTGCGGTTGAACAGGAAGTTTTCCTGCAACACCACGCCCAGCTGCCGGCGGAGCCATGCAGGATCTGCCAGCGCCAGATCCTGCCCATCGATCAATACCCGCCCGCGCTCAGGCGTGTAGAGCCGCTGCACCAGCTTGGTCAAGGTGCTCTTGCCGGAGCCGGAACGGCCGACGATGCCGATGATCTCGCCCGGGCGGATATCCAGCTCGATCCCGTTGAGCACCTCGGGTGCATCCGGCCGATAGCGGAACGTGACCCGCTCGAATGTCACCTGCCCACGAATCGCCGGCAATGCCAGGCGGCTGCCCGGCACCTCGGTGCGGGTATTGAGGATGTCGCCCAGCCGCTCGACCGAGATACCGACCTGCTGGAAGTCTTGCCATAACTGGGCCAGCCGGATGATCGGTGCGGTGACCTGGCCCGACAGCATATTGAAGGCGATCAACTGGCCGATCGACAGCTTGCCTTCCATCACCAACTTGGCGCCCCAGAACAGCACTGCCACAGCGGTGAGCTTCTGCACCAGTTGCACACCTTGCTGTCCCAGGGTGGCGATGCGGGTGACGTTGAAACCGGCGCTGACATAGCCGGCCAGCTGGTTGTCCCAGGTACGGGTCACGCGCGGATCCACAGCCATCGCCTTGACCGTGCCGATACCGCTGACCGTCTCCACCAAGAACGATTGGTTGTCGGCGCCACGCGCAAACTTGTCGTTCAAGCGCTTGCGCAGCACCGGGGTGATCAGTCCAGAGATCGTGGCGTACAGCGGCAAGGACAGCACCACGATCAAGGTCAGCCAGCCGCTGTACCAGAACATCACCGATAGAAATACCACCGTAAAGAACAGGTCCAGTACCGAGGTGAGCGCCTGCCCGGTCAGGAAGTTGCGGATGTTCTCCAGCTCGCGGACACGCGCGATGGTGTCCCCGACCCGCCGCGACTCGAAGTACGCCAACGGCAGCGACAGCACATGCCGGAACAGCCGCGCACCCAACTCCACGTCGATCTTGCTGGTGGTGTGTGCGAAAACATAGGTGCGCAGGCCCGATAGCAGCACATCGAACACCGCCATCGAGACCAGCCCGATCGCGATGACATCCAGGGTGGTCAGGCCGTTATGCACCAGCACCTTGTCCATCACCACCTGATAGAACAGTGGCGTGATCAGCGCGAACAGCTGGATGAAGAACGAGACGATAAAAACCTCGATCATCAACTTGCGGTACTTGACCACTGCCGGAATGAACCAGCTGAAGTCGAACTTGGCCAGGTCGCCGAGTACCGAAGCCCGGGACGCGACCTGCAACAACCGCCCCCGGTAACGCGCTTCGAATTCGGCGGGCGAGATGGAGCGCGGCCGTTTTTCGACCAGATCGTGGATCAGGACCTGGTCCGCGCCAACCTTGGCAACGATAAAGGCGTCGCCATCCGGCACCAGGGCCAAGGCCGGTAACGCGGCCATGCCGATCCGTACGGCCGGCTGGGAAACGACTTTGGCTTTAAGACCCAATTGCTTGGCAGCCAGCAGCAACGTGGTTTCGTCGAACGGCTCGCTGCCTCGGCCAAACCCATGAGACAACTGCACCGCGTCGGCGGCAACGCCATGAAATTGCGCCAGCAGGACCAACCCCTGCAGTCCCAGATCCGGTCGGTCTTGCACCGACGAGCCGCCCTCGACTAACGAGAGCGACGCACTTCCCCCTGACATAAAGCGATCCTTGCTAAGAGCCGGCGGGCTCAAGTGACGGCATAGCATCCGAGGACGTTAAGAAGCTGTCAACCACCCTGTTCCCTGCTTCGCGCATAGATCCTCAATCGGTGCGGCAGCCTGCATATCAACACCTGATACGGAGGCTCTTGCATCGACGAAGTTATGACCGCTGTGTCTGGCGGCCTTTTCATCTGGAAGCTCGTCCTGCCCAACCGTGCACTCGCCCGCCTCACTGCAGTGGAAATCAACCCGGAAGGCCCAGCAATTCGCCTGAGCTACCCGGGCCTTGGCATGCACGCCGACTACATGAATCCCGAGCAGCGGCCGATCGTAGCGTACGCCCACGAACCCGAGAGCTTCAATATCCGCTTTGAGGGTGGTCAGTTCCTTACCCGAAACTGTTGAACACCGATGCTTGGGTGGCCTCCAGTAACGCAATGCCGGTATTACGACCCAAGGTCAACTGAGAAATCCTGATTATGCTAAAGGTGTAATTGCGCCTCTGGCATCACTACTGTGACTCTTAGTAAGCGCGAAGCACGCAATACATCCGCCGCCGGCTCATCGACTGGACTGGACCTAGCCTCGCCGCTCCAGGGCAACCGGCGAGATCAGCAACAAGCGATCGATTACCTTCATAGGTCTTGCCTGCAAATTCGTCCTTGGACGTCCAGTGTGCCATCTCGATGTAGCGTCGGTTACGGTGACAAGACGGCTCGACACGCGCGGGCAGATCTGACACGCGCTTTCTGCTAGAAACGGCTGACGCCGCCCAAATCTGAACTTGCCTACCGCTGTATCCGTAGACCGTCTAAATAGTCGGCCCACGCTTGCATCAACTTTCGGCGCTCGGTGAGATGAGCTGTGCGGTTGTATGCCCTGCCGTTTGGGTCACGCACAGCATGCGCGAGCTGGTGTTCGATGTAATCAGGGCGGAAGCCAAGCACCTCATCCAGAATCGTGCGAGCCATCGCACGAAACCCGTGACCGGTCATCGTCTTGGAGTCGAACCCCATCCGCCTCAGGGCAGCATTTATAGTGCTATCGCTCATCGGCCTTCCCTTCCCATGGAGACTAGGGAACACGAACTCATTGCTTTTGGTGATGGGCTGAAGCTCACGAAGGACATCAACTGCTTGGGAGGCCAGCGGCACAATGTGGGGAACACCTGTCTTAGTGGCAACGTAACGCCACTCGCCAGCTTCAAGATCGACGTCTGCCCACTTGGCTGTCCGCAGCTCGCCTGGCCGCGCGAAGACTAAGGGCGCCAGCTTTAGGGCAGCGCGCACAACGGGACTTCCTTCGTACCCCCACAAGGCCCTCAGCAGCGGCGCCACCGCAGCAGGCTCCGTCAGGCTGGCGAAATTCTGCACCTTTGGGGTCTCTAGCGCCCCAAAAAGATCGGCAGCCGGGTCGCGCTCAGCCTTGCCTACGGTAATGGCATATCGAAACACCATACTGGCAATACCTCGAGCTCGATGAGCTGTCTCAATGGCCCCGCGCGTTTCTATCTTGCGCAGGACAGCTAGAAGTTCCGGCGCAGTTATCTCAGCGATAGGCCTATCGCCCAGATAGGGGTTGAGGTCCTTCTCGACGATCCTGCCATTGCGTTTCATCGTCAGGACGGAATTCTTCTTGCCATGCAGGGCCAGGAGTTCTGCCACGACAGCTGCAAAGCTCAGCTGAGAACGATCCACCCGAACCAGCCTGTCGACCCTTCTCTTCTCACCTGGGTCGATGCCTGACCGAAGGACTTTGCGTGCTTCCAGATGCTGCGCTCGCGCCTCTGCCAAGCTGACCTCTGGATACATCCCCAATGCCAAGCGCTTCTCCTTGCCGCCGTATCGATACTTCCATCGCCAGAGTTTGGCACCAGTCGGCGAGATCTCGACATACAGGCCACCGCCATCAAACAGTCTTACGGGCTTGCTGGAGGGCTTCGCGCTACGTACTGAAGCATCACTCAGGGGCATGGGGGCATCCGTATTCGCACTGGGGGCTGGTGCCCCCATCTATGCCCCCGATCAGCCTGGATTTCAATGGATCAGGGTGGACCCAACAGGACGTGCGGGCAACAAAAACCCCTGATTTCTCAGGGGTTTTGGACTTTCTTGGATGTCCCTGGATGGTTCATCTGGTGCGCCCGGAGGGATTCGAACCCCCGACCAATGGCTTCGGAAGCCACTACTCTATCCGGCTGAGCTACGAGCGCCTGATCGGGCATTATGCCAGAACCGCCGCCGCGCGCGTGACCCCGCAGCGCAGGCCTGCCGAACGACCGGGCACCATTGCGTTGCCGACCTGGGCTCGCCCGGATGCTGCGCCCACTCCTGCCCGGCCTGGCGCGGCACCGGGCAGCCGCCTGGGAGCCCGGACGATGCACTGCGCGATCACCGGCCAGCGCATGACCGCGGCCAGGCCGCACTGCTACCCTTTGCAGCATGAGCAAGCATGGTGTTGAACAGCTGCCGACAGCGCCCGCGCTGACCTGGCCGCAGCGACTGGGGCAGTACTGGAAGCTGGTCCGCGGCGATCGCCCGATCGGCAGCCTGTTGTTGCTGTGGCCCACCTGGTGGGCATTGTGGCTGGCTGCCGATGGCCTGCCGCCGCTGTGGACGCTGTTCGTGTTCACCGCCGGGGTCTGGTTGACCCGCTCGGCAGGCTGCGTGATCAACGACTACGCCGACCGCTGGCTGGACCCGCATGTAGAGCGCACCAAGTCGCGTCCGCTGGCCACCGGTGCGGTGTCCGGGCGCGAGGCGCTGTGGGTGTTCGTGGTGCTGATGCTGGTGGCGTTCGCGCTGGTGCTCACGCTCAACTGGCTGACCGTGGCGCTGAGCGTGCCGGGCGTGTTCCTGGCCGCCAGCTACCCCTATCTCAAACGCCATACCCACCTGCCCCAGGTCTATCTGGGCATGGCCTTCGGCTGGGGCATCCCGATGGCGTTCGCCGCGGTGCAGGGCAGCGTGCCATGGCTGGCCTGGCTGCTGTACGCGGCCAACATCCTGTGGGCGACGGCCTATGACACCTGGTACGCCATGGTCGACCGCGAGGATGACATCCGCATGGGCAGCAAGTCCACCGCCATCCTGTTCGGCAGGTTCGACCTGCTCGCGCAGGGCCTGCTGTATGCGTCGATGTTTGCGGCACTGGCACTGGTCGGCCTGCGTGCCGGTCTCGGCATCGCGTACCTGGCAGGGCTGGGCGTGGCCGCGCTGCTGGTGGCCTACGAATTCCGGCTTGCCCGCCACCGCGAACGCGGCCCCTGCTTCCGTGCCTTCCTGCACAACAACTGGGTGGGCCTGGCGATCTTCGTCGGCATCGCCGCCGCCCTGGCAATGCGCTGACCCGCAGACGGGCAAACCACCTCGGCTTAAGCCCCTCTCCCAGCGGAGAGGGTCGGGGTGAGGGTACGGGCGAAGCCCATGGTGCAGCTCACAACCCGCGGCCCACCAGCCTCACGGCACCCGCGCACACACCCACGCATCCACCCGCTGCACGCCGGCCCGACGCAAGGCCTGCGCCGCCGCATGCAGCGTCGCACCGGTGGTCATCACGTCATCCACCAATGCCACATGCGCCGGCAACGCGCCACGCGCCACGAAGGCGCCGCGCAGGTTGCGCTGGCGCTCGGCCGCATCCAGCTCCGACTGCGGCGCGGTCGCGCGGACCCGGCGCAGCAAGGGCAGGCAGGGCAACCGCAGCGCGCGCCCGAGCGGTCTGGCCAGCTCCAGCGCCTGGTCGTAACCGCGCTGGCGCAGGCGCTGCCGATGCAGACTCACCGGCACCAGTGCCTGCGGACGCGGCAGGCCCGCACACGCCTTGACCATCAACTCGCTGAGCAGACGCCCGGCGGCCAGATCCTGACGAAACTTGAAACGTCGCAGCAGGCCATCCACCGGCCAGCGATAGGTGAAGCACGCATGCACGTGCTGCAGCGGCGGCCGATGCTGCAGGCATTGCCCGCACAGCAGCGCTTCATCGGAGGCGGACAACGGCGTTGCGCAGCACAGGCAGGCGCGCCCGTGATCGGGCAAGGCTGCGCGGCACCACGGGCAGAGATCGCCGTCGGCAGTGCCGGCCTCGGCGCATACCAGGCACACGTTCGGCAGCAGCAGCCGCAACACCCGTCGCGGCCAGCTGTAAACCGAATGCACCTCATCGAAGTTGACAGCCTCTCGCATGCTCACCAGACTGCCTGGCTTCCAAGCCGCTGACTGTCAGGAAACCCCGATGTCTGTTGTCGTACGCCATGACTGGGATCGCAATGAGCTGCAGGCGCTGTTCGATCTGCCGTTTCCGGAGCTGCTGCACCGCGCCGCCAGCGTGCATCGCGAACACTTCGATCCGGCGGAAGTGCAGGTCTCCACGCTGCTGTCAGTCAAGACCGGCGGCTGCCCGGAAGACTGCGCGTACTGCCCGCAGGCGCAGCGCTACGACACCGGCGTGACCGCGCAGAAGCTCATGGAGACCGAAGAGGTCGTCGCCAAGGCGCGGCAAGCCAAGGCCGCCGGCGCCTCGCGCTTCTGCATGGGCGCGGCCTGGCGCTCGCCCAAGGAGCGCGACATCCCCAAGGTCGCGGCGATGATCCGCGAGGTCAAGGCGATGGGGCTGGAGACCTGTGCCACGCTCGGCATGCTCGACGCCGGCCAGGCGCGCGCGCTCAAGGACGCCGGGCTGGACTACTACAACCACAATCTGGACACCGCGCCGGATTACTACGACTCGATCATCCACACCCGCCAGTATCAGGATCGCCTGAACACGCTGGAGCATGTGCGCGACGTCGGCCTGAAGACCTGCTGCGGCGGTATCGTCGGCATGGGCGAAACCCGCGAGCACCGCATCGGCCTGCTGCTGGCGCTGGCCACGCTGCCGGCGCACCCGGACTCGGTGCCGATCAACCAGCTGGTGCAGGTTGCCGGCACGCCGTTGCACGGCACCCAGCAGCTGGATCCGTTCGAATTCGTGCGCATGATCGCCGTGGCCCGCATCACGATGCCGCATTCGATGGTGCGCCTGTCCGCCGGCCGCGAAGCAATGAGCGACGAGCTGCAGGCGCTGTGCTTCCTGGCCGGTGCCAACTCGATCTTCTACGGCGAAAAACTGCTGACCACCGGCAACCCGGACACCGAACGCGACCAGGCCCTGTTCCAGCGCCTGGGCCTGCGCCCGATGCAGATCACCGTCGACACCGCCGACCATGACCACCCGGGCACCGTGCATGCGGAGATCACCCGTAGCACGGCCTGCGAGCACGCTGCCTGACCGCGAAGCGAGCACCCGGCACCGATCGTCGGTGCCGGCTGGGCGCGCCGTGCGCGGCAGGCTACGCTAGCGCACCTTTCTGCCGCTGAACGCCCCCATGGCTCGCCCCGATCTGCACGAACGGATTTCGTCGCTGCGCACCTTGCGTGTGGCCCAGGAACGGGTGCGGGTACGGCGGCTGGTGGGCCGGCGCGATGGCGTGCGGCTGGAGATCGATGGCCGCTGGCTGACCGGCTTCTGCTCCAACGATTATCTGGGCCTGTCGCAACAGTTCGAAGTGGTCGCTGCGTTGCAGGACGCCGCCGCGCGCGATGGCGCCGGCGCCACCGCCTCGCACCTGATCTGCGGCCACCACACCGCGCACGAAGCGCTGGAGCGCGAGATCGCGCAGTGGCTGGGTTATCCGTCGGCCCTGCTGTTCGGCAGCGGCTTTGTCGCCAATCTGGCGGTGCAGCAGGCCCTGCTCAGCGAGGACGACGATGTCTGCGTGCAGGACCGGCTCAACCACGCCAGCCTGCTCGATGCCACGCGCCTGGCCGGCTGCCGGCTGCGCCGCTATCCGCACCTGGATGTGGAAGGCGCGATGCGTCAGCTCAAGGGCGCGCCCGAGGGCGCGGCGATGCTGGCCAGCGATGGCGTCTTCAGCATGGATGGCGATGTGGCCCCGCTGCGCGCGTTGAGCCTGGTGGCGCGCATGCAGCAGGCGCTGTTCTATGTCGACGACGCACACGGCGTGGGCGTGCTCGGCCCGCAGGGGCGCGGCTGCGTGGCCGATGCCGGACTGGGCGTGGCCGAGGTGCCGCTGCAGTTGGTGACCCTGGGCAAGGCGCTCGGTGGCTATGGCGCGGTCGTTGTCGGCGATGAAGCGCTGGTACGCCATCTGGCCGAAACCGCGCGCCCCTACATCTACACCACCGCGTTGCCGCCGGCGCAGGTCGCTGCAACCCTGGCGGCGGTGCGCCTGGCGCGTCGCGACGATTGGCGACGCGCCAAGCTGGTCGAGTCGATCGGCAGTTTCCGCGATGGCGCACGCCGGCACGGCTTCGAACTGATGGCCTCGGATACGCCGATCCAGCCCTTGCTGTGCGGCGAAGAAGCCACGGTGATGGCGATGTCCGCCGCGCTGGAACAGGCCGGCTTCCTGGTTGGCGCGATTCGTCCGCCCACCGTGCCCGAAGGCAAGGCGCGTCTGCGTGTGACCCTGTCCGCGCTGCATACGCCGCAGCAGGTGCAGGCCTTGATCGAGGCCATCGTGCAGGCGCGCGATGTGGTCAGTCGGCAGCCACTGCGTGCGTCGGCCTGAAGGCGACGATCAAGACGCTTGCCCAGCAGCCGGGCAGCGCCGCCGGTGCCCGGGATGGCACGGATCGCTCGACTGAGACCGCAGCGCTGCGCGCACAATCCACACCCAGCTGACACCTGATGGATCATTGGCGTTGCCACTGCCGCGATCAGGGTCATGTGCGCACGCAACGGAGCTGCTTCGGATCCCGGAGTCAACGCGCCACGTACAAGCGCCATGCGCCGACTCGGCACGGATCTGCGCGCACCGATTGTCCAATCGGCGACAATCCCCGCATGCATATCGATGTCATCGGCCACGGGCCTGCGCTGGTTCTTCTGCATGGTTGGGCGTTGCACGGCGGCGTGTTCGCGCCGCTGGTGGAACGCCTGGCCGCGCACCATCAACTGCATCTGGTGGACCTGCCCGGGCACGGTTTCAGCCGCGAGGACAGCACACCGCTGGCGCTGCCGGACGTGGTCGCCGGCATCGCCGCGGCCACCCCGCCGGCGGTGTGGGTCGGCTGGTCGCTGGGCGGGCTGTTCGCACTGCATGCCGCAGCCACCCAGCCCAAGGTGCGCGGGCTGGCGATGATCGCGGCCACGCCGCGTTTTGTGCGTGGCCCCGAGTGGCCCGACGCGGTCGAGCGCGAGGTATTCGTGCAATTCGGCCAGGACCTGGCGCGCGATTATCGCGGCACGCTGGAGCGCTTTCTGGCGCTGGACACGCTGGGCTCGGCGCATGCCCGCGCCGAGTTGCGCAGCCTGCGCGAGACGCTGGTGGCGCGCGGCGAACCAGCCGCCGCAGCGTTGCAGCAAGGTCTTGGCCTGCTGGAGCGCACCGACCTGCGCCGCGCGCTGCCGCAGCTGACACGCCCCAGCCTGTGGATTGCCGGCCAGCGCGACCGGCTGGTGCCGGCGGCCGGCATGCAGGCCTCCGCGGCGCTGGCTCCGCACGCGCAGGCATTGACCATTGCCGGTGGCGGCCACGCACCGTTTCTTGGCCACGCCGACCAGGTCGCCGAGGCGCTGCAACGCTTCGTTGCGTCCGTGCCGTGAACCGATCGTCGATCATGCGCCATCGCTGATCGAGGACACACGCATGGATCTGGGAATCGCCGGGCGCTGGGCATTGGTGTGCGCCGCCAGCAAGGGCCTGGGATTGGGCTGCGCAAGCGCGCTGGCCAGCGAAGGCGTCAACGTGGTGATCGTCGCGCGCGGCCGCGATGCCCTGGAGCAGTCCGCCGATGCGCTGCGCGCACTGCCGGGCGCCGGCGAAGTGCGCAGCGTGGCGGCCGATATCGCCACCCCGCAGGGACGCAGCGATGCCCTCGCCGCCTGCCCGCAGGTGGATATCCTCATCAACAACGCCGGTGGCCCGCCGCCCGGCGATTTTCGCCAGTGGGAACGCGACGACTGGCTGCGCGCACTGGATGCCAACATGCTGGCGCCGATCGAGTTGATCCGCGCCAGCGTCGATGCGATGCGCGCACGGCGCTTCGGCCGCATCGTCAACATCACCTCCAGTGCGGTGAAGGCGCCGATCGACATCCTGGGCCTGTCCAATGGCGCGCGTGCCGGCCTCACCGGCTTCGTCGCCGGGCTGGCGCGCAGCACGGTCGCCGACAACGTCACCATCAACAATCTATTGCCCGGCCAGTTCGCCACCGACCGCCTGCGCGGCAACTTCGCGGCAATCGCCCGACAGCAAGGCCTCGGCGCCGAAGAGGTCGCCGAGCGCAAGCGTGCAGGCATTCCGGCCGCACGCTTCGGCGAGCCGGACGAATTCGGCGCGGCCTGCGCGTTCCTGTGCAGCGCGCAGGCCGGCTACATCACCGGGCAGAACCTGCTGATCGACGGCGGCAGCTATCCCGGCACGTTCTAGGACGCGCCGGCCATGCCGATGGGTGTGGCCAATGCGGTGGCCGACGCGCTCGAGGCGGACGTTGCGGGCCGATGGTTGCGGCAACTGCGGCGGACGTTCCGGTTGCTTCAACGACGCGCTCGTCGAGATACCCTGCCGGTCCATTGCGGTCGCCATGCTGTCGCTGGCGGACCGACCGCTTGCACTGCTCCGGGCCGATCGCCAGTCCGCACCCGCACCACACATCGATTCCCTCCGCCCCGGCCACAGGCGACAATAGCGCCGCTCATGAACAGTACTTTCGACCCCCGCCACGTCCGGCGCGCCTTTGCGCGTGCCGCCAGCAGCTATGCCGCCGCCGCCGCGCTACAGCGCGAAGCCGAAGCGCGCCTGCTCGAATCGCTCGACTACCTGGGCGACCAGGTGCCCAAGGTGGTGCTGGATATCGGCGCCGGCCCCGGCCATGCCAGCGCCGCGATCAAGAAGCGCTGGCCCAAGGCGCAGGTGATCGCGCTGGACCAGGCCATGCCGATGCTGCGCCAGGCGCGCAAGGCGGCGGGCTGGTGGAAGCCGTTCGCGCAGGTCTGCGCCGATGCGCGCGCCTTGCCGGTGGCCGACGGCAGCGTGGATGTGATCTTCAGCAACCTGTGCCTGCAGTGGGTGGAAGACCTGCCGGCAGTATTCGCCGGTTTCCGCCGCGCGCTGCGGCCGGGCGGCCTGTTGCTGTGCTCCACCTTCGGCCCGGAGACACTGATCGAATTGCGCGAGGCCTTCGCCCAGGCCGACCCGGCCCCGCATGTCAGCCGCTTCCCGCCGATCGCCCAGTTCGGCGATGCCTTGCTGATGTCCGGCTTCCGCGACCCGGTGCTGGACCGCGACCTGTTCACGCTGACCTACAGCGACCTGCCCGCGCTGATGCGCGAACTGCGCGCGATGGGTGCCACCAACGCGCTCAGCAATCGCCGCGCCACCCTGACCGGGCGCGGCCGCTTTGCCGCCGCCAGCGCCGCCTACGAGCCGCTGCGGCGGCCGGACGGCACCTTGCCCAGCTCCTGGGAAGTGATCTATGCCCATGCCTGGGCACCGGCACCGGGCGCGCCCATCCGCGAACAGGGGCATGACGTCGCCAGCGTGCCGGTGGCCTCGATTCCGATCCGCCGCCGCATCGACTAGCGACGGTGCAGATCGCCGGCAGCACCGCAGCCGCTGCCGGCGAGACACACAGTTTTGCGACCACACCAATGCCGACCTGTCAGGCTCGGTCCCGACACCCGGTAGAATTCAGCAGTCAACGGCCGCAGGTTCCTGTTGCGGCTCACCTTGTTCAATGCCTCAACCAGCGTGGCTCGCACTACGTCGCAAGCGATCGCCAGGTGGCTGCAGACGGCGCGCAGGGACCGCCGTGTACGCGTGATACATGCAGGTTCCGAGCACCGCCAGCGCCCGCCCGGCCGTTTGTCGTTTTGATCGCCGCGCTGATGGTTGCGGCCCCCGCCCCCCAATTGGTCTTCCCAATGTTGAAGTGGCTCATCATCGCGCTGTTCATCGCATCGGCGCTGTACATCCATTACCGCGGTCGCGTGCGGCACCGGCTCAGCCGGCAGCTGCTGGACCATTCCACCTTCATGGCGCCGATCAACACGCTGATGTATCTGTGTTCGCGGGTGCCGACCACACCGTTCATCGATCCCGGCAAGGAATTCCCGGAACTGGCGCCGCTGCGCGCCAACTGGCCCCTGATCCGCGATGAAGCGGTGGCGCTGCAGCAGATGCAGAAGATCCGCGCCGCCGACGGCTACACCGACATCGGCTTCAACTCGTTCTTCCGCCGCGGCTGGAAGCGCTTCTATCTGAAGTGGTACGGCACCGCGCACCCGTCGGCGTCCGAGCTGTGCCCGCAGACCACCGCGCTGCTGAAGTCCATCCCCACGGTCAAGGCCGCGATGTTCGCCGAGTTGCCGCCGGGCAGCGAACTGCGCCCGCACCGCGACCCGTTCGCCGGGTCCATGCGCCTGCACCTGGGTTTGGCCACGCCCAACGACGACCGCTGCTTCATCGACGTCGACGGGCAGCGCCACAGCTGGCGCGATGGCGAATGGACGATGTTCGACGAGACCTACATCCACTACGCGCGCAACGACACCGACCAGGACCGCATCATCCTGTTCTGCGACATCGAGCGCCCGATGCGCTGGCGCTGGGCCGCGGCGGTGAACCGCTTCGTCGGCCGCAGCCTGCTCTCGGCCGGTGCCTCGCCCAACCAGGAAGGCGACAAGACCGGCGGCATCAACCGCGTGTTCCGCTACTTCTATGCCGCGCGGCTGAAGGCCAAGGCGCTGAAGGAGCGCAACAACCCGCTGTACCAGACGCTCAAGTGGGGCATCTTCATCCTGGTGGTGGTCGGGATCGTGCTGCTGTAACCCGGACCACCGCGCAGGAGCGCGCTTGCGCGCGATGGGGCGTTACCGGTAACACCCATCGCGCCCGGGTGCGCTCCTGCGCAGGTCTGGCTGCCCATGCCGATCGGTCCAGGCAAGGTATGCACCGCGTCATGCCGCAACGCCGGAGTCATGCCACAACACCGAACCCACCACGTAGGAGCGCACCCAGGCGCGATGAGGCGTTACCGCAATGCCTGGTCGCGCCCGGGTGCGCTCCTACGCAGGGCTGGCCCGCGCCGATCGATGCACTCAGCGCGCCACCTGCGCGATCCATTCCTGCAGGTTGTAGTAGTTGGTGACACGGGTGATCCTGCCGTCGTGCACAGTGAAGAATGCACCGCCCGGCAGCACGTAGGTCTGCCCGTTGGCCTCCGGCAGGCCTTCGTCGGTGGTGTGGTAGACCCCGTGCACCACGTACTCGGCACCGACCCGCGTGCCGTCCTCGTTGGCGGTGACCACGACATCGCGCAGCTGCTCGCGGTAGCTGTCGTTCATGCGTTGCAGGAAGGCGGCAAATGCCGCCCGGCCGATCTCGCGCGGGCCCTGATTGAGGTCGTGCGCGACATCGTCGGCCAGGAACGCCAGCATGGCATCCCAATCGCCGCGGTTGAATGCGTCGTAATAGGCCTGGACCAGGCCGATGGCGTGTTGCCGATTGCGCTCGCTCATGCTCGCACCTGCCGCTGGGAAAGCCGCATCATAGAGCGCGTGCTGCGCTTGGACACGCCTGCCATGCAGCACACCCGGCCTCAGGCGCCCTGCACCACCAGATCGCGGTGGAAGTAATAGACCTCCTGCAGCAGGAAGCGCCAGCTGGTGTGGAAGCTGCGAAAGCGCGTGCTGGGCGTGGAGGAGGCCAGCGCGTCCACCCCCAGCTCCTGGCTCAGCCGCAGCGCGCGCGCCATGTGCAAGGGGTCACTGACGATGATCGCCCGGTGCATGCCGTGCCGGTCCATCAGCGCGCGCGCCTGTTGCAGATTCTGCCGGGTGGTGCGCGAGACCGTCTCGATCACGATCGCTTCCGGCGGGACGCCGTGGCGTAGCGCATAGCGCCGCGCCACCTGCGATTCGGCAAAGCGCGCGCCGTTGCCGAAGCCGCCGGTGAACAGCAGCCGCGGCGCGTAGCCCTGCGTGTACAGGTCCAGCGCATGCCGGATGCGCTCCTCGAACACCGGCGAGGGGCGCGCGTCGTAGGCGGCCGCACCCAGCACGATGATCACGTCGGCCGGCGCGGCCTGGTCGCGATCGCCGACCCAGACGATCCAGCCGGCCACGCCCACCAGCCAGATCAGCGCCAGCATGCACAGGCGCCAGCACCAGCCCCACAGACCGATCCCGCGCGAGCGCCTGCTCACGCCGCGGCCCAGGGCAGCGCGTCCAGGTCGACATTGCCGCCGGACAGGATCAGCCCGACCCGCCGCCCGGCGAAGCGTGCCGGGTCGGCCAGCACCGCCGCCAGCGCAATCGCCGAGGACGGCTCCACGACCTGTTTGAGGACCTGCCAGATCAACCGCATCGCCTGCACCACCGCCGCATCGTCCACGGTGATCACCTGAGCGCCGGCGGCCTGCAACAGCGCGAAATTCGGCGCGCCCAGGGTGCCGCGCAGGCCGTCGCAGAGCGTGTCGGGCACGAAGTCGACCAGGCGCTCGCCAGCCGCCAGCGAGCGCGCGGTATCGGCCGCCCCGCTCGGCTCGGCCAGCACCAGCTTGCAGCCCGGCGCCGCTTGCAGCGCCAGCGCAGTGCCTGCCGCCAGCCCGCCGCCTCCGACCGGTGCCACCAGCACGTCCAGCCCGCCGCTCTGCCGCAGCAGCTCCAGCGCGGCGGTGCCCTGCCCGGCGATCACGGCCGGGTCGGTATACGGATGCACCAGCGTCGCGCCGCTGCCGGCCTGGACCTCGGCACACATCTGCTCGCGCGCCGCGATGGTGGGCGCGCAACGCCACAGCGTGGCGCCGTGACGGGAAATATTGGCCAGCTTGGCGGCCACCGCGCCTTCGGGCACCACCACATGGCAGCCGATCCCGCGCGTGCGCGCGGCAAGCGCCAGTGCGGCGCCGTGATTGCCGGACGAATGGGTGACCACACCGCGTGCGGCAAGCCCGGCCGGCAATGACCACACCGCGTTGCAGGCACCACGGAACTTGAATGCGCCGCTGCGCTGCAGGTGTTCGGCCTTGAAGAACAGCTGCGCGCCGCAGAGGGCGTCCAGGCTGTGCGCGGTCAGCAGCGGTGTCGGCGCGCACTGCGGCGCGATGCGCGCAGCGGCTTGCAGGACGTCGGAATGGGCAGGAGGGACCGTCTCGATCATGCCTGCAAGATTAACGTATCGTCCCCGCCTTCACGGCTGCAGGCGCACTGCCCGCGCATGCTGGATCGATGAAGAAGCGCCACATTGCGGCACAGTTAAGGACCGATTCAAAGCATCGGCTCGAAAGTGACACCATGGTTGCAGGAGGGCACCATCGATGAAATTCCGTCTGATCTTCGCCGCCGGGCTGTTGGCCCTGGGCGGCTGCGCAACGTACGACTACACCGGCGCTGGGTCGGGCGGCTATTACCGCGGCGCGCCCGCGGTGCAGTACCGCTACCCGCCGGGGTACTCACCGTATTCCTACGGCAGCCCGTACGGCTACCCCTATGGTGCCGGGTCGATCGGGCTGTACGACTACCCGGTGTATCCGGTCTACCGCGGCGGTGGCGGCTATTACTACCGCCAGAACGATCGACGCCCGCAGTACCGGCCGCCGCGTCCGAATGGCTCGTTCTACGGCCCGCGTCCGAACGGCCCCCGCCCCAACGGGCCGCGCCCGCAGCAACCCAACCGCCCCCCGGCGACCGGTGCGCCGCCGTCGCGGCCGCCGCCACGCATCGGTGCACCACCGCGGGTGATCCGTGAGATTCAACGGCAGACCGCACCCCGCAACACACGCCAGCAGATTCCCTGAGTGGCTGACTGCGACGTGGCCCACAAATGATGATGTTGGGGGCTTGCGTTCAGCCGGCACTTGGTCGCAAGCTAGGTGCTCTGTGTGACCCGCCACGTCATTTTTTGACCTGACTCGCTTCACTGACCGACTTATGTCGATGTCCGACAGGGAAATCTGGATCCCCCCTGTTCCGGCCCTGTCGGATATCGGCGCCTCCAATGCATAAAGCCCCGGCATGCCGGGGCTTTATGTTTTTGTCTTCCGCTCTGCCGTACCTGTGGGCATCCCAACCCGGAAGGCGGGCTTGCGGCCGGCATGGATTCCGGAAAAAAAATAAGGGTCGGCAGTCCCCCGACTACCGACCCTTACGCGACCCCGTCGCACGCGTGGCTGGCCCCTGTTCCAATTCCAGCCTTGCGCCCATGTCGCAATGCCACGACGGGTGCAGTAGGGATATCCGCACGGAACATGCCAACTTGAGGGTCAGCATTCGATAATGTGATGTAAGTCACACTTTTACTGGTTTCGTGACCTCAACCGCCCTTCAGCCGATACTTTCGCGGCCGCCAACCTTCTTCTGCTCCTGGTCCACGCTCATGTCCGACTCCTTCTATCGCTACGACGTCATCGTGATCGGCGGCGGCCATGCCGGCACCGAGGCGGCGCTGGCGTCCGCGCGCGCCGGTGCCCGCACCTTGCTACTGACCCACAACATCGAGACGGTGGGCGCGATGAGCTGCAACCCGGCCATCGGCGGGATCGGCAAGGGCCATCTGGTCAAGGAGATCGACGCGCTGGGCGGGGCGATGGCACGCGCGGCGGATCAGGCCGGCATCCAGTGGCGCACCCTCAATGCCTCCAAGGGGCCGGCGGTGCGCGCCACCCGCTGCCAGGCCGACCGCAACCTCTACCGCAATGCGATCCGCCGCATCGTCGAGACGCAGCCCAACCTGACCGTGTTCCAGGCGGCGGTGGACGATCTGATCATCCACCACGGCGCTGCCGAAGCCGACAGCGTGCGCGGCGTGGTCACCCAGACCGGGCTGCGTTTCGAAGCGCCGGCGGTGGTGCTGACCGCCGGCACCTTCCTGGCCGGCAAGATCCATGTCGGCGAAACCCAGTACGCGGCCGGGCGCATGGGCGACCCGCCGGCCACCACGCTGGCCGCGCGTCTGCGCGAGCGGCCGTTTGCGATCGACCGGCTCAAGACCGGCACCCCGCCGCGCATCGACGGGCGCACGCTCGACTACGGCGTGATGGCCGAACAACCCGGCGACGATCCCCTGCCGGTGATGTCGTTCATGGGCCAGCTCGGCGATCACCCGCGCCAGGTCAGCTGCTGGATCACCCAGACCACCGAGCAGACCCACGACATCATCCGCAGCGCGCTGCATCGCTCGCCGCTGTATTCGGGGCAGATCGAAGGCATCGGCCCGCGTTACTGCCCGTCGATCGAAGACAAGGTGGTGCGCTTTGCCGAGAAGACCAGCCACCAGATCTTCGTCGAGCCCGAAGGCCTGGACGTGGCCGAGATCTATCCCAACGGCATCTCCACCTCGCTGCCGTTCGACGTGCAGCTGGCGCTGGTGCGCTCGATCCACGGGTTTGCGCAGGCGCACATCACCCGCCCCGGCTATGCGATCGAATACGACTTCTTCGACCCGCGCGGGCTCAAGGCCTCGCTGGAAACCAAGGCAGTGGGCGGGTTGTTCTTCGCCGGCCAGATCAACGGCACCACCGGCTACGAGGAGGCCGCCGCCCAGGGCCTGCTCGCCGGCCTCAATGCCGCGCGCCATGTACAGGGATTACCGGCGTGGTCGCCGCGCCGCGACGAGGCCTACCTGGGTGTGCTGGTGGACGATCTGATCACCCATGGCACCACCGAGCCGTATCGCATGTTCACCAGCCGCGCCGAATACCGGCTGCAGCTGCGCGAGGACAATGCCGATGCGCGCCTGACCGGCGTCGGCCGTGCCATGGGCCTGGTCGACGATGCGCGCTGGGCGCGGTTTGCGGCCAAGCAGGAGGCGGTGCAGCGCGAAAGCGCGCGCCTGTCGCTGCTGTGGGCGACCCCGGGCAATGCGCTGGGCCGCGAAGTGGCCCAGACCCTGGGCGTGGCAGTGAGCCGCGAAACCAACGTGCTGGACCTGATCAAGCGCCCCGAACTCAACTACGCCACGCTGATGCGCGTGCCGACCCTGGGGCCGGGCGTGGACGATGCGCAGGTGGCCGAGCAGGTGGAGATCAGCGTCAAGTACGCCGGCTACCTGGATCGCCAACGCGACGACATCGCGCGCCAGCAACGCCACGAAACCACGCCGATTCCGGAAGGATTCGATTATGCCGGCGTGCGTGGGTTGTCGATCGAAGTACAGCAGAAACTCGAACGCGTGCGCCCGCAGAACATCGGCCAGGCGCAACGCATTCCCGGCATGACGCCGGCGGCCATCTCGCTGCTGCTGGTGCATCTGGAACGGGCGCGCCGCAGCCAGGTGGCGTGAGTGCGCGCCGATGCACTGACACGTTGATGTCGGCGGCTTGATCGACCCCATCGCTTTACACGCCGAAAATGCGTGGATGCTTGTCAACCGATGTCATGGCGCGACTCCATGTCGCCGCATGCGAAGCAATGCGCCGGTATCGCACGGGCGATGCCGGGAAGCTTGATGGAGGTCGCGACCGAGTTGGTATGCTCCGGCACCACTGACGACATCCTGACCATGAACCCACTGCGCGCGCTGCTGTCGGCAACCTACCGAATCGCCTGCCCCGCCCTGCTGCTGATGCTGGGCGGCACCTCGCAAGCGGCCGCGCAGACCGAGGAAGACGGGCGTTACTGGCTGAGCGTGTATGCCCAGGGCAAGCTGCCGGTCGAGAACCTGTACTGGAGCATGGATGTGCATCCGCGCTGGCGCGAAGAGGGCGAGCAGTTCGACCAGTTGATCCTGCGTCCCGCGGTGTTTTACCGGTTCACTCCCAAGGCCAGTGTCTGGATGGGTTACGACACCATCATCAGCCACCCGGCCGGGCAATCCTCCAACCGCGAAAACCGCTGGTGGGGCCAGTTTCAATATCAGTTCGATCCGATTGCCGACATCACCATCACCAGCCGCACCCGCCTGGAGCAGCGTCACCGCGAAGGATTCAGCGAGGAAGGGTATCGGGTGCGCCAGATGATCAGAGCGGTCCGGCCCAGTGCGTTGTCTGCACAACTGTCGTGGGTGGCGTTCAACGAACTGTTCGTCAATCTCGATCAGACCGAATGGGGTGCGCGACGCGGCCTGGACCAGAACCGCGTCTTCGTCGGCATCAACTGGAAGTTCAACGACGTTGCCAATGTCGATGTCGGCTATCTGAACCAGTTCGTCAATACCAGCACGGTGGACCGCGAAAACCACGTGCTGATGACCACCTTCCGCTTCAATTTCTGAAGCGTGATGGGCGGCCGCAAGGCTTGCGCGGCCACCGGCTCGGCCGGGGCTTCCCGACGCCGGTGACCTGCATGCGCGAGTGGCTGCAGTGCCGCGGCAGCGCGCGCATGCACGCCTGCCGCACGCATGCCTTACGCCGCCCTGCGCTCGACGGCAGGCAGCAAGCGCTGGCGCAGTAGCAGTGCCGCCATCTCCAGCGTTTCGTCGGCGGCGCGCAGGACCCCACCCATGTTGATGAAACCGTGGATCATTCCGGGAAAGCTGTGCAGGGTGACTTCCACGCCGGCCGCGCGTAGACGTTCGGCATAGCCGCGTCCTTCGTCGTAGAGCATGTCGCGGTCGCCCACGATGACCAGTGCGGGCGCAACGCCGGCCACCTCCGGCACCAGCATCGGCGAGACGCGCCAGTCCTGTGCAATGGCAGGATCGGGCAACAGATGCCGGTTGAAGAAGCGCACCGCCTCGGTGGTCAGTGGCGGCAGGCCGGCGTTGTGCGATCGCGACGGATACTGCCCGTTGTCCTCGCGCGCATCGGTGAGCGGATATACCAGCACCTGGCAGCGCAACGCGATCCCGGCGTCGCGTGCGGCCAGCGCCGCGACCGCGGCCATGGCCCCGCCGATACTGTCGCCAGCCACTGCCAGGCGCTGTGCATCGGCACCGACCGCATCGGGTTGGGCAACCAGCCAGTGCAGGGTCGCCAGCACGTCCTCCACGCCCGCCGGCGCGGGATGTTCCGGCGCCAGGCGATAGTCGACCGCCAGCAGCTGGCAGCCGGCACGCGCCGCCAGTTGCCGGCAGACATCGTCATGGGAGTCCAGGTCGCCCACCACACCGCCGCCGCCGTGCACGAACAGGCAGGTCGGTGCAGGGCCGCCGGCTAGCCCTGGCGGGCGATACAGGCGCAGGCGCACCGGGCCGGCCGCGGTATCGGCCTGCAGATCGCGCACCTCGGCCATCTCCACGCGTGGAAAACCCATCTGCGCGCCGAGTGCACGCATCATTGCGCGGGCACCCTCGATTGGCAGGGTTTCCATCGGTGGTTGAGCGGCGTGTTGAAGCTGGGCAAACAGGCGCGCGACATCGGGATCAAACGACATGACGGACTCTCCAGGAGACGATGGCTGAGCCTGCCAGATACTTATGATCAATCACCATCGACCGTCATCAATCATTTCAATGGCGTTGCCGACTATGCGCCGCAGCGCCGCAAAATCCGGTGCTGCCGACGCATGCAGCCGCAGTGGCGGTGTCCAGCAAATGGTCGCCGCGATCGGGCGTCGCCGGTTTTTTGCTGCACTGCAACGCATCTACGCGCCTGCACCGGCGCGCACCTGTGCGATCTCCTGCGCGCTGCATGCCGGCAGCGCTGTCGCTGTCGCGCCGACGCGCGCGCCAGGGCAGCGGCAGTCTAGTCGTCGTCCTCGGCAGCGGCCTCGCGGCCCTGCTGACGGATGAGGTTTTCCTGGCGCGCGTCTTCGATCGAGGCGCGGATGGCACGCACGTCGGCCCGGCGGGTGTCGAACTTGAAGCGTCCGGTCAGCACGCTGTCCGGGCGCAACTCACCCTTTTCGAACAGCGCCCACATCTCTTCGCCGTAATGGGTTTCCAGCAGTTCCGGTGCAAACCGTCCCAGGCAATCGCGCAGGTTGTGCACATCGCGCAGCAGCATGTCGCGGGCGGCGTTGTTGCCGGCAGCGCTGACCACCTGCGGGAAGTCGATCAACACCGGGCCCTCGGGCGAGACCAGCACGTTGTATTCGGACAGATCGCCGTGCACCAGGCCCAGCGACAGCATCTTGACCACGTCGCCGATCAGGCTGGCATGGAAGCTGCGCGCCTGTTCCGGTTCCAGGTCCACCTCGCCCAGCCGCGGTGCGCTGTGGCCGGCCTCGTCGGTGACCAGGTCCATCAGCAGCACGCCATGGAAATAGCCGCGCGGCCTGGGCACGTGCACGCTGGCATCCATCAGCTGATAGAGCACCTCGGCTTCGGTGTTCTTCCACGCGGTCTCGGCTTCGCGCCGGCCGAACTTGGTGGCCTTGCCCATCGCGCGCGCCTGGCGGCTGCCACGCACCTTGCGGCCTTCCTGGTACTGCACGCGCGCCTGGAAGCTGCGTTGCGCCATGTCCTTGTAGACCTTGGCGCACAGGATGTCGGCGCCTGTGCTGACCACGTAGACGGATGCTTCCTTGCCGCTCTTCAGTGGTCGCAACACTTCGTCGATGATGCCGTCGTCGATCAGCGGTTGCAGGCCCTTGGGGGTTTTCATGGACTAAGGGGACCGATCCGAAACAAACCAGCAACGATTATGCGGCAACCAGGGTGAAGCGCTTACATGTCCGGGCACAAGCTGCGACCGGGCGCATGCATCGGCGTGAGCGCTTACCATGCATGGACCCCTCCAACCCGCGATCCGATGCCCGAGCCCGCCTCCAGCCGACGCAAACGCCCCACCGCCGTGGCCACCGGCGGTAGCGAACGCGGCCTGCCACACGAGTTGATGCAGCAGATCGCCGCGGCCCAGGGCGACCCGGACTTCATGACCTCGCTGGGCCGCGGGCTGGTGGTGCTGAGCGTGTTCGCCCAGCACGCGCGCGAGGTGACGATGTCGCAGATCAGCCTGGAGACCGGCATCTCGCGTGCGGCGGTGCGGCGGGTACTGCATACCCTGGCCAGGCTGGGCTATGTCGGCGAGCAGGGCCGCGGCTACGTGCTGCTGCCGCGTGTGCTGGGGATCGGCGGCGCCTATGCGGCGTCTTCGTCGATGACGGCGGCGGCGCAGCCGGTGCTGGACGGGCTGCGCGACCAGTTGCACGAATCCTGCTCGCTGGGCGTGCTGGACGGCGACGACCTGCTGTACGTGGCGCGCGCAGAAACGGTGCGCATCATGTCGATTGGGCTGCGCCCGGGCACGCGCCTGCCGGCCTATTGCACCTCGATGGGCCGCGTCCTGTTGGCCGCCCTGCCCGGCGACACCTTGCAGGCGTACCTGGAGCGCACCACGCTGCGCCCGCGCACCGACCGCACCGTGACCCAGGCATCGGCATTGCTGGAGGTGCTGGCACGTACGCGCCGCGAAGGCATGTGCCTGACCGACCAGGAACTGGAAATCGGCCTGCGCTCGATCGCGGTACCGGTGCGCAACCTGCGTGGCGAGGTGATCGCCGCGCTCAACATCGGCGCCCAGGCCGGGCGCGTGAGCCTGCAGACGATGCAGACGCTGCTGGAGCCGTTGAAGCAGGCGGCGCAGCGGCTGGGCGCGCTGTTGAGCTAGCGGGCTGCCGGCGCGCTCAGCGCGGCCGGCGCAGGAAGCTCACCACCGCATCCACCCAGGCGGCATGGGTGTCCTCGACATGTGCCACGTGATCGGCGTGCGGCAGCGTGACCCAGCTGCGGTCTTGGCTGCGCAGACGTGCGTATAGATGCGCGTTGTCCGCCTGGGTCGCGATGGGATCGTCGACGCCACGCAGCAGCAGGACCGGCAGCGTGGTCACCTGCTCCGGCTGGAAGGCGAACTGCTCCATGGCGCGCCAGTCGGTGCGCACCGGGTCGGCCGACACCGCCTGCGCTACATAGGCCGCACGCACGCCGGGCGGGGCGGCGTTGGCGGTGATGAAATCCTCGCCGGCCGCCGCGGCCGTGGTGCGCGCACGCACTGGCTGCGCAGGCGCCGGGGTGGCGTCGGGGGCTGCGTCGACATCGTCCGGGAAGCCGTACAGCACCAACGCCGACACTGCCTGCGGGTGTTGCTGGCCGATCAGCAGCGCCACCCGCGCGCCATTGGAATAACCGAGCAACGCCGGCGCCGGCAGCTGCGGGTGCTGACGGGCCACCCAGGCCAGCACCGCACTGACATCGGCCACCGCGCGCGCGGGCGTGTTCCAGCCGCTGGGATCGCGCGCACTGCCGCCATAGCCGCGCAGGTCCACCGCGTAGGCGGCATAGCCGGCCTGCGCCAATGCCGCCAGCACCGAGCGCGCATCGCGCGGTTCGTCGGGAACCTGCAGGTCGAAATTGGGCAACGCACTCCAGGTGCGCCCATGCACCAGCAGGATCGTGCCGCGCGGCTGCGCCGGGACGCGCGACCACACCGCCAGCGTCTGGCCATCGTCGGCGCGCACCTGCGCCAGGCGGGTCCCGGGCCCGGGATGCGGTCGTGCCTGCAGCCCGGAGGCGGCGAGCAGCAGCAAGAGCAGGCAAACGGTACGCAGCAGCATCGGCAACCTCGTGGGGAATGTCCTGTGCGACCGGAAGCGGTTGTCGGTCGCCGCATGTCCATCATCCCGTCGTCGATGGGCGATGTCATCACCGGCCGTTGTGCTCACGGCGCCGCCAGCACGCAACCAGATGCATTGCGTCTGCATTCTTGCCGCACCTGCGCTGCTGGCCTAGCAGCGGCACGCCATCCGAACCGATCGCGGTGCATCGCCGCCTGGCGCGCCAGCGACGCGTGCCTGCTGCACTCGCGCGTCGCCGTGGTTGTCAGCCTTCGCTTGCCGGCCCTGCGTCGCCCGCCTGCTCCTCGAGGATGGGCTTGGCCAGCGCAAAGGCATGGTTGGCGGCCGGCACGCCGCAATAGACCGCGGCCTGCAGCAACACTTCCTTGATCTGCTCGGGGGTGACGCCGTTGTTGCGCGCGGCGCGCACGTGCAGCTTGAATTCCTCGTCGTGGCCCAGCGCGACCATCATCGCCAGGGTCAGCAGCGAACGGGTGTGTGCGGGCAGGCCATCGCGGGTCCAGATGGTGCCCCAGGCATAGCGGGTGATCAGCGCCTGGAACTCGTCGGTGAACGCGGTGCGTGCGGCCAGCGAGCGCTCGACATGCGCATCGCCCAGGACGCGTCGGCGCTCGCGCAGACCTGCCTGGTAACGCTCGTCTTCGTGCATCGGAGTTCTCCTGCGTGGGAATGGGGAATGGGGAATGGGGAATGGGGAATCGGGAATCGGGAATCGGGACGTTGCACATCACCTGCGGCCGCAGGGTAGGCGCTGACGTGTCAGGTGCATGGGTCGCCGTCGACGTTGCCGACCTGGTGCGGCATGCATGGGTCAGCTGGGCACAGATGCAAGCTACGACCGGGAATGCCGAGCGTCGCACCTGCCGGATCGAGGTGCCGGCTTCGCGCGTGGGGCAACTGCCTGGCTGGCCGTGCGAGGGTCACACGTGGTCGGCCTGCAGAAAGCCCAGCACGCTGTCGTTGAAGGCGGCCGGCGATTCGAGGTTGCAGATATGCCGGCCGGGCACCTGCGCGTAGTGGCCGCGTGGGGCGGCATAGGCGATCTCGCGCAGATCGGCCGGCGGACAGACCGGATCGTCGTCGCCGGCCAGTGCGAGCAGTGGCAGTTCCAGGGTGTCGAGCGCGCCGCGGAAGTCGGCGTCGGCCACCGCCTGGCAGCAGGCGATGTAGCCCTGCGGCGAGGTCGACACGAAGGCGGCCACGATCATGTCCAGGCGCTGCGCATGGCGGTTGGCAAATGGCGGTGTGAACCAGCGCTGCAAGGTGGCATCGACCAGCCCCGGCAGGCCTTCGCTGCGCACCTGTTCGATCCGCGCGTTCCAGCTCTGGCTGCTGCCGATCTTCTGCGCGGTGGCGCACACCACCAGCCGGCGCAGGCGCTGCGGCGCATGCAGGCCCAGCCATTGCCCGGTGAGTCCGCCGATCGACAGGCCGCAGAAGTCGCTCTGCGCGATCTGCAACGCATCCCACAACGCCAGCACGTCCTGGCCCAGGTCGGCAACGCGGTACGGGCCGGGCGGCGTGTCCGAATCGCCATGGCCGCGGCGGTCATAGCGCAGGATGCGGTAATACGGCGCAAACGCGGCGATCTGCGCGTCCCACATGTGCAGGTCGGTGCCCAGGGAATTGCAGAAGGTCAGCCAGGGGCGGCCTTCGGTGCCGTCGAGACGGTAATGCAGGCGATGCGTGGGCAACTGGAGATAAGCCATCGGAGCACCGTCAGCGGGATGAGGAACCGGCCAGCACGCGATCGATCCAGACCGAGGACATGCCGCGCCAGCTGTCCACATCGAACACCGCCTGCAGTTGCGCCTGCGTGAGCACCGCGCCCACCTGCGCGTCGTCACCGAGCACCTCGCGCAGATGGCGCTGCTGCGCCTGTGCACGCGCCACCGCGCGCTCGACCAGCGCATGCGCCTGCGCCTTGCCGAGCCTTGGTGCCAGCGCGAACACCGCCGCCTCGGCATACAGCGCGCCGCCATGGCTGTGCAGGTGCGCGCGCATGGCGGCGCGATCCAGTTGCAGGTCGGCCAGGCAGGCCTGCATCTGCGCCAGGCTGCCGGCGGTCAGGCACACGATCTGCGGCAAGGTCTCCCATTCGGCATGCCATTGCCCGGCGGCGCGTTCGTGCGGCTGCGCCATCGCGCTGAACAGGGTCGCGACCAGGCCGGGCACGCGCGTGGCGGCGGCAACCGCGGCGACGCTGGAGACCGGGTTGCGCTTGTGCGGCATCGCCGAGGAGCCACCCTTGCCAGCCGCGGCCGGCTCGAACACTTCGCCGACTTCCGACTGCATCAGCAGCACCACGTCGCCACCGATCTTGCCCAGGGTGCCGGCCAGCAGGCCGAACGCACAGCCAACCTCGACCAGGCGATCGCGGGCGGTATGCCACGGCAACGCGGGCAGCGGCAGCGCCAGCGTGGTTGCCAGCGCCTGGGCGACAGCGAGACCGCGCTCCTGCAACGACGCCAGCGTGCCGGCCGCACCGCCGAACTGCAGCACCAGGCCATCACGTTGCAGGACCTGCAGGCGGTGGTGCGCGCGCTGCAGCGCATCCAGCCAGCCGGCGACCTTGAGCCCGAGGGTGACCGGCACCGCCTGCTGCAATAAGGTACGACCAGGCAGGCCGGTGTTGCGTTCGCGTTCGGCCAGCGTAGCCAGCTCGGCGCACAGGCCTTGCAGGCGCGGCAGCAGCAGGTCGAGCGCGGCACGCAGCTGCAGCACGGTGCCGGTGTCGATGACGTCCTGGCTGGTGGCGCCCCAGTGCACCCAGCGCGCGGCCTGCGCATCGTGGGCGGCCAAGCGCGCGGTCAGCGCCTTGACCAGCGGAATGGCGGGGTTGCCGGCAAGTCCGGTGGCCTGGGCCAGCGCGGCCAGATCGTAATGCTGCACGTCGCAGGCGGCCGCAATGGCCTGGGCGGCCTCGGCGGGAATCACGTCGCATTGCGCCTGCGCGCGGGCGAGCGCGGATTCGAATTGCAGCATCGCCTGCACGCGCGCCGCATCGTCGAACAATGCGTCGCAGGCAGGTTCGCCAAACAGGGATCCCAGCAGGGAAGACGTCGCAGTCATGCATGGCCTCTGGTGGCGTGCCGGCAGCATGGCACCGATGCGCGGGAGTGCCAACTGGCGTGCGCGGTGGGGCGTGGTGCAAACGCAGGTGTGCGTGGCGTGCACACGTATTTGTCTGGCATGGTCATGCGCGCGGCCTGCGTGTTTCGCCAATGCAACTGACCCTGCGGATCACGGCGCCGCGCGCCGGTCACGTGCCGATCGCGACGGGTCGTCGACGGCATCGCGTATTGCCACGTGGTTGCTTGCCGCGCTGCATCTGCGTGCAGCGTCTGCACGCGGATGCAGGCGTCGTGCTCATGCGGACACATCGCAGCAGCCAACAGCGCGCCGACGATGCGATCAATAGTGGAAGAACACGGTTTCTGCATCACCCTGCATATGAATGTCCCACACGTAGTCGCTGCCGCCACGCGACTGGGCCAGCAGCGTACCGCGACGTTCTGCCGGCACCAGGGCCAGGATGGGATCGCTGCCCAGCTGCGGGTCGTCGGCGAAGTACAGCCGCGTCGACACGCCGCGCAACAGGCCGCGCATGAACACCAGCACGGTCAGATGCGCGGCCTGCGGCACGCCGCCGGGGCCAGCGACCCGGCCCGGCTTGATGGTGCTGAAGGAAAAACGCCCCTGCGCGTCGGTCGGCACGCGGCCCCAGCCATCGAAGCCGGGATCGTGCGCCTCGCAGCGTGCGTCGGCGGCATGCGCATAGATGCCGGCCGCGTCGGCTTGCCACAGTTCCAGCACCGCATCGGCCACCGGGCTGCCGGCGCCGTCGAAGACGCAACCGCTGACCCGCACCTGCGTGCCTGCGGCCTGCGCAGGCGCGAGCTGCGCGCGATACAGCGGCTCCAGCCCGAGCCGGTAGTACGGGCCAACAGTTTGCGACGGGGTGGTGTGCAGGCTCATCGATTCACTCCCAGACCGTCTGCTTGCGGCCGCGCAACACGATGTCGAAGCGGTAGGCCAGCGCGTATTCGCTCACCGCGTTTTCCCAGTCGAAGCGGGACACCATGCGTTCGCGCGCCAGCGCATCGTCCACGCAGTTGTAGATCGGGTCGTGTGCCAGCAGCGGGTCGCCGGGGAAATACATCTGGGTGATCAGCCGCTGCCCGATGCCATCGCCATGCAGCGAAAAATGGATATGCGCCGGCCGCCAGGCGTTGTAGTGATTGCGCCACGGATACGCGCCCGGCTTGATGGTCTTGAATGCATAGCGGCCGTGGTCGTCGGTGAGCACCTGGCCGGTACCGCGGAAGTTGGGGTCCAGCGGTGCGTCGTGCCGATCGCCGGCATGTTGATAGCGGCCAGCGGCATTGCATTGCCACACCTCCACCACGCTGTTGCGCACCGGCTTGCCGTTTTCGTCGAGCACGCGGCCGGACACGATGATGCGCTCGCCCAGCGGCTCGCCCGCAAAGCCGGCAGTGAGGTCGGCCGCATGCGCGCCCAGGGTGAGCCGATTCAACTGCGGCCCGGTGACTTCCGACAGCGTGGCCGGGATCTCGATTGGCGCGCGCGTGGGCCCGCGCAATGCGGTGGATGCGTAGGGTGGATGCAGGTAGGCCGGCTGCGTGCCGATCCGCGGCCGGCGATAGCCGAGCAGCGGATCGATCGACGTGTCAGAGCTGGGGTCGCGCATGCGGGATCTCCATCGGTTGCGCTACGGCAGGATCAAAACGTGGGTGTGCGGTCTTGGCGGCGGCGGTTGCAATCGGCGCACTACACGCGCTCGATTGCCAGCGCCACGCCCTGGCCCACCCCGATGCACATGCTGGCCAGCCCGAGCCGCCCGTCGACCGCTTCCAGTTGTCGCAACAATGTCAGTGCCAGCCGCGCGCCGCTCATGCCCAGGGGATGGCCCAGCGCGATGGCGCCGCCATTGGCGTTGACGTGCGCGGCATCGTCGGCCAGGCCGAACGCGCGCGTGCAGGCCAGCACCTGCGCGGCGAAGGCTTCGTTGAGTTCGATCGCATCGAACTGCGCAATGCCCAGGCCCAGGCGTGCCAGCAGGCGCTGCGTGGCCGGCACCGGGCCGATCCCCATGTAGGCCGGCTCCACACCCGCCGAGGCGAAGCCGAGCACGCGTGCGCGCGGGGTCAGCCCATGCGCGCGCACGGCCTGCTCGGATGCCAGCAACATGGCGGCAGCGCCATCGTTGAGACCGGACGCATTGCCGGCCGTCACCGTGCCGGGCTGGCGGAACACCGGCTTGAGCTTGGCCAGCATCTCGGCGGTGGTGTTCGGGCGTGGATGCTCGTCGCGATCGACAGCGGTCGCCTCGCCCCCTTTGCGTGCGGTCACGGACACCGGGGTGATCTCCCCCTCGAAAAATCCCGCTGCCTGTGCGGCGGCGGCGCGTTGCTGGCTACGCAGCGCGAACGCATCCTGGTCTTCGCGCGCGATGGCGTGGCGCTGGGCGACGTTTTCGGCGGTTTCGCCCATCAGCTCCACGCCATAGGCACCCTGCAGACGCGGATTGACGAACCGCCAGCCCATCGTGGTGTCTTCCAGCTGTTGCGTGCGCGCGAACGCGCTCTCGGCCTTGCCCATGACCCAGGGCGCGCGCGTCATCGATTCGACCCCGCCGGCGATCGCCAGCCCCAGTTCGCCGGCACGGATGCCGCGCGCCACGGTGCCGACCGCGTCCAGCCCGGAACCGCACAGGCGATTGAGCGTGCTGCCCGGCACCGAGCTGGGCAAGCCCGCCAGCAGCAGGCTCATACGCGCGACATTGCGATTGTCTTCGCCCGCCTGGTTGGCGCAGCCCAGATACACGTCGTCGATCAGCGCCGGCTCCAGCTGCGGATTGCGTGCCATCAACGCGGCGATCGGGACCGCGCCCAGGTCGTCGGCGCGCACCCCTGCCAGGGCGCCGCCGTAGCGGCCGATCGGCGTGCGGATGCCATCGATCAGATAGACCGCGCTCACGCCTCGGCTCCGGCTGCCTGTTTGCCGTGCGCCGCGTCGGTGCGTGCCTGCAGCGCGCGCAGTGCCTGCAATTCTGCGGCACTGGGCGGCGTGGTCTGCGCCAGAGCGTCGGCAAAGCGGATCGGCCAGCCGGTGGCCGCGCGCACCTGTTCGCGGGTGCTGCCGGGATGCAGCGCGGTGACGGTGAGTTCGCGGGTCACGGGGTCGGGCTCCATCACGCACAGGTCGGTGACGACCACGCTGGGGCCGGCGCCGGGCAGGCCGGCACGCTGCCGCGCATCGCCACCGTCCAGATGCCCGACCGTGGTGACGAAGTCCAGCGCGGGCACGAAGCTGCGTGTGGATTGGCGCATGATGATGAACACCTGCTTGGCGCTGGCCGCGATCTCCGGTGCCCCGCCTGCGCCGGGCAGCCGCGTCCTGGGCGCCGCGTACGGGCCGATCACAGTGGTGTTGAGGTTGGCATGGCGATCGATCTGCGCCGCGCCCAGGAAGCCCACGTCCACGCGGCCACCCTGCAGCCAGTAGCGGAAGATCTCCGGCGTGGAGACCACGGTGTCGGCGGTGTCGGCCAGTTCGCCGTCGCCGATCGACAACGGCAGCACATCCGGGCGCGCGCCGATCGGGCCGGATTCGTAGATCAGGGTGACATCCGGCGCATGCGTCAGCCGCGCCAGGTTGGCGGCCGTGGACGGCAGGCCGATGCCGACAAAGCACACCGCGCCATCGGGCAGGCGCCGCGCCGCCGCCACGGTCATCATCTCGTTGGTGCTGTAGTCGCTCATGCGGCCACCTGCAGCAGCGAGTGCGCGTACACGCGCTGGAACGCTGCGAAATCGTCGGTGTCGAGAATGTGCGTCTGGATCCAGGCCTGGAAGCGTGCGCGGTCGCGCGCGATGGCATCCCAGGCCAGATAGAAGCGGTTGTCGCGGGCGTAATAGCCATGCGCGTACGAGGGCGCGGCGCCACCGGGCACGTGGCAGACCGCATCGACCACCCAGCGCGGCAGGATGCAGGCGTTGGGCGGCGCCTCCAGCGTGTCGACGATTTCTTCCACCGTCACGATCACCTTGCGCGCGGCCAGCGCGGCCTCTTTCTGCACACCCAGGATGCCCCACAGCAGCACATTGCCGCGGCGGTCGGCCTGCTGCGCATGGATCACGGTGACATCGGGGTTGACCGCCGGCGTGGTGGCCAGCGTCTCACCCGTGTAGGGGCATTGCAGGAAGCGGATGCTGTCGTTGACGCGCGGCAGGTCCGAGCCGACGTACCCGCGCAGCACCGCGAACGGCAGGCCCGAGGCACCGGCCACGTAGGCATTGGCCATGTCGGCATGGCTGTGTTCGCGGATCTGCAGCGGCTGCGGCCAGCCGCGTTCGACCGCATCGCGCAACCGGTGCAGCGAGCCGACGCCGGGATTGCCACCCCAGGAAAACCGCAATGCCGATGCGCAGCCGGCGCCGATCAGCTGGTCGTAGATCAGGTCCGGGGTCATGCGCACCAGGCGCAGGTCGCGCTTGCGCTGGCGGATCACCTCATGGCCGGCCGCATGCGGGATCAGGTGGGTGAAGCCTTCCATCGCCACGCAGTCGCCATCGGCGATCAGCTGGGACACTGCTTCTGAAATGGGGACGATCTGGGCCATTGCCTGGGTCCTGCGCAGCGAGCGTGTGGTCACGTTAGGCGCAGCTGTACGGCCCGGTCAATGCGATTATCGGTGCATCAATTCGATAATCGCACAATTTCGCTGCGCGACTGAAGCTCCAACATTGTCTCCGGTGTATACATAACTTCGCTTGCAAGCAGACGCCAGCGCTGGCATGGGTGTCAACTGGTTGCCAGCCGGCGCCCCACTGCCGATCCGCACCCCAGGTTGTATACAAACCCCAGGAGTCACGGTCATGTCCCAGTCCAAGCAGCTGTTTCCCCTCAACGCGTGGTATGCCGTCGCCTGGGACCACGAGATCAAGCACGCGCTGACCCCGCGCAAGGTCTGCAACCTGGATGTGGTGGTCTACCGCAGCACCGCAGGGACGGTGATCGCGCTCGAAGATGCGTGCTGGCATCGCCTGGTGCCGCTGTCGATGGGCAAGCTGCGCGGCGACGATGTGGTGTGCGGGTATCACGGGCTGGTCTACAACAGCCAGGGCCGCTGCGTGCACATGCCCTCGCAGGAGACCATCAATCCCTCTGCGTGCGTACGCAGTTTTCCGGTGGCCGAGAAGCATCGCTATGTGTGGATCTGGCCGGGCGACCCGGCGCAGGCCGACACCCGCCTGATTCCCGACCTGCACTGGGCGCACGACCCCGCCTGGGCCGGCGATGGCCGCACCATCTACGCCAAGTGCGACTACCGGCTGGTGCTGGACAACCTGATGGACCTGACCCACGAGACCTTCGTGCATGGCTCCAGCATCGGCCAGGACGAGATCGCCGAAGCGCCGTTCGAGGTGATGCATGGCGACCGCTCGGTGGTGGTGTCGCGCTGGATGCGCAATATCGACGCGCCACCGTTCTGGGCCAGCCAGATCGCGCGCCATCTGGATTACCGCGGCAAGGTCGACCGCTGGCAGATCATCCGCTTCGAAGCGCCCGGCACCATCGCCATCGATGTCGGCGTGGCCATCGCCGGCACCGGCGCGCCGGAGGGCGACCGCAGCCAGGGCGTCAACGGCTACGTGCTCAATACCATCACGCCCGAAACCGACACCACCTGCCACTACTTCTGGGCGTTCATGCGCAACTACGCGCTGCACGATCAATCCCTGACCACGCTCACCCGTGCAGGCGTCACCGGCGTGTTCGGCGAGGACGAGGCGGTGCTGGAGGCGCAGCAACGCGCCATCGACGCGCATCCGGATCACACCTTCTACAACCTCAACGTCGATGCCGGCGGGATGTGGGCACGCCGCGTGATCGACCGGCTGATCGCCCAGGAACAGCGCGCGCAGGAACTGTCGCTGCGCATGGTGGGCTGAGGCAGCGCGCCGGGAGCTCCGTATGTCGCCCACCACGCCGTTTCGCAGCAGTGCCGCGCAGACCACGCGTGCGCTGCTGTCGCTACGCGAACTGATCCTCGACGGCACCCTGCCCGCCGGAACGCGCCTGTCCGAGCTGGCGGTGGTGCAGCGGCTGGGCATGTCGCGCACCCCGGTACGCGCGGCATTGCAGCGGCTGTGCGAGGAAGGCCTGGCCAGCCCACTGCCGGGCGGCGGCTATGCGGTGCAGGCCTTCAGCGAACGCGACGTGCACGATGCGATCGAACTGCGCGGCACGCTCGAAGGCCTGGCCGCGCGCATCGCGGCCGAACGCGGCGCATCGGCCGCGGCACTGGCCCAGGCACGCCAGTTGCTGGACACGCTCGACGGCATCGTCGGCCCGCCGCTGCAGGCCATCGACTTCAGCGCGTACGTGCAGGCCAATGCGCAGTTCCACGCGCTGCTGGTGGCCATGGCCGGCAGCGATGTGCTGGGCCGCGAACTCACCCGCGTGCTGCAGCTGCCGTTCGCCTCGCCCAACAGCCTGGTCATGGCGCAGACCACCAGCACCGAGGCGCGGCTGATCCTGACCCTGGCGCAGGACCAGCACCGCGAAATCATCGCCGCCATCGAGGACCGCCAGGGCGCGCGTGCCGAAGCGCTGATGCGCGAACACGCACGGCTGGCCCATCGCAATCTGCGCCACGTGCTGCAGACCCCGGCGGCGATCACCCGGGTGCGCGGTGGTGCATTGATCGGCCGCGCCCATCCCGCCACCGCTGGCAGCAGCCAGCCCGCCCTTCTGCCTGGAGTTCCCCATGCGTAAAGACACCCAGTGGCACCGCGCCCATGTCGTCAGCATCGCCGATGCCTGCGAGGGCGTGCGCGAGATCGTGCTCGACCCGGGCACCGCGGCACGCGGCTTCGAGGTCGGCAGCCATCTGGATTTTCGCCTGCAGCTGTATGGCCGCGCCGACGTGCGCTCGTACTCGCTGGTGGGCGAGCCGCGTGCCGACGGCTACTACCAGATCGCGGTACGGCAGATGCCCGACAGCCGTGGCGGCTCGCGGCACATGTGGACGCTGCAGCCCGGCGATGTGGTGGAGATCTCCCCGCCCAGCAACAACTTCGCGCTGGATGAAGGCGGCGAGGAGATCCTGCTGATCGCCGGCGGGATCGGCATCACCCCGATCATCGGCATGGCGCAGCGGCTGGCGCGCCGCCACCGCGCGTTCCGCCTGCTCTATGTCGGACGTACGCGCCGTGCAATGGCCTATGTCGACGAACTGGAAGCGCTGCTCGGCGAGCGCCTGCAACTGCACTGCGACGACGATGCCGGCCGGCCGGAGCTTGCTGCCGAGCTGGCGCGGCTGTCGCCCATTGCCGAGGTGTACGTGTGCGGCCCGCTCGGCATGCTCGAAGCGGTGCGCCAGCACTGGCACGCGGCCGGGCGTTCGCGCGCGCGGCTGCATTTCGAAACCTTCGGCAACAGCGGGCGGGTGCCGGCGCAGGCCTTCGTGGTCAAGCTGCCCGGGCTCGCGCTGGAAGTGCCGGTGGCCGAGAACGAATCGATGCTGGATGCACTGGCCGACGCCGGGGTGGAGCTGATCGCCGAATGCCGGCGTGGCGAATGCGGGCTGTGCGCGGTCGAGGTGCTGGACAGCGCGGCCGATATCGATCACCGCGATGTGTTCTTCAGCGACGAACAGCGCCGCGAGAACCGCAAGCTGTGCGCCTGCGTCTCGCGCGCGGTGGGCGGCAGCATCACCATCGATACCGGCTACCGGGGCGAGCTGGGCTGAGCGCGGCCATCGACACGCCGGCGCTCACGCGGCGCGTGTTTGCATCCTCACGCGCATGCGCGATCATCTGCGCATGGAGTCGACTCACTACAGGACGGTCCCGGCGCCGGCACTCAACCCGCGCCAGGAACAATTGGTGGCATTGGTGCGGCAGCAGGGCTTTGCCGAGGTGGAAGGGCTGGCAACGCGCTTCGAGGTGACGCCGCAGACCATCCGGCGCGACCTGACCCTGCTGTGCGATGCCGGCGTGCTGCGCCGCTATCACGGTGGCGTCAGCATGCCCTCGAGCGTGGAGAACCTGGCCTACACCGCGCGCAAGGCGCTGCAGGCGCGCGAGAAACAGCACATCGCCGCGCAGGTCGCCCGCTTCATCCCCGACGATGCCTCGCTGTTCATCAACCTGGGCACCACCAACGAAGAGGTCGCGCGCGCCTTGCTGCAGCACCGGGGCCTGCGCGTGATCACCAACAACCTCAATGTGGCGGTGATGCTCAGCGCCAATCCCAGCTTCGAGGTGATCGTGGCCGGCGGCGTGGTGCGCGGGCGCGACCAGGGCGTGACCGGCGAGGCGACGGTGGAGCTGATCCGGCAGTTCAAGGTGGACTTCGGGGTGATCGGCATTTCCGGCATCGACCTGGATGGCACCTTGCTGGACTTCGACTACCAGGAAGTACGCGTGGCCCAGGCCATCATCGAACACTCGCGGCAGGTGTTGCTGGCCGCCGACCACAGCAAGTTCGGCCGCAACGCCATGGTGCGACTGGGCGCAATCGCCCAGGTGCACGACTGGTTCACCGACCGGCCGCCGCCGCAGGAGCTGGCCGCCGTGCTGGCCGAGGCCGGTACCCGCGTGCATCTGGCCGCACCCGGCAACGCCGGCTGAGCCGATTGTTCGTTTGTGTGCGTTTGCGGAATGCACACCCCGATTGAATCGCCCGATCGATCCACCCTGACGATCGGATTTGAGTTCCCGATAGGCTCAAACATTGCAAAGTTGCCCGCAGCCCGGGCGTCGCAGCTCTTCACGTTCCAAAAAGGTTTGATGTTCGAATATGTTCGAACATGACAACTTGGGTTCGCTCCTGCGCGCCCGGACGGAGACACCGATGGGCGAGACATACGATCTTCTGGTGATAGGCGGCGGCATCAACGGGGTCGGCATCGCCCGCGATGCGGCCGGGCGTGGCCTGTCGGTGTGCCTGTGCGAGCAGGACGACCTGGCCGCGCATACCAGCAGCGCCAGCACCAAGCTCATTCACGGCGGCCTGCGCTACCTGGAGCAGTACGAGTTCGCACTGGTCGGCAAGGCGCTGGCCGAGCGCGAAGTGCTGCTGCGGCTGGCCCCGCACATCATCTGGCCGCTGCGCTTCCTGCTGCCGCATCAACCGCATCTGCGCCCGGCCTGGATGATTCGCGCCGGCCTGTTCCTGTACGACCATCTCGGCGGCAGCAAGCGCAGCCTGCCGCGCTCGCGCCGGCTGTCGCTGCGCACGCACCCGGTCGGCCAGCCGCTGCAGGAATCGCTGCGCACCGGCTTTGTCTATTCCGATGCCTGGGTGCAGGACGCGCGGCTGGTGGTGCTCAACGCGATGGACGCCGCCAGGCGCGGTGCCCAGATCCGCACGCGCACGCGCTGTGTCGGTGCCTGGCGCGATGCGGGCTTCTGGTACGCCGAACTGGAAGACCGCGACGGCCGCCGCCGCACCGTGCAGGCGCGCGCGCTCGCCAATGCGGCCGGGCCGTGGGCGGTGTCGTTCCTGGACAAGGTCGCCGCGGTGCCGCACAAGCACGCACTGCGCCTGGTCAAGGGCAGCCATATCGTGGTGCCAAAACTGTTCGACCACGACCATGCGTACATCTTTCAGCAACCGGATCGGCGCATCGTGTTCGCCATTCCGTACGAGCACGACTTCACCCTGATCGGCACCACCGACGTGGATTACCAGGCCGACCCCGCCGCACCCAGCATCGATGCGGCCGAGGTGCAGTACCTGTGCGAGGCGGTGAACCTGTATTTCCAGCAGCAGATCACCCCTGCCGACGTGGCGTGGAGCTATAGCGGCGTGCGCCCGCTGCTCGACGATGCGGAGGACAACGCCGCCGAAGTCACCCGCGATTACCAGCTGGAAGTGCTCACCGACGGCGCACCATTGCTCAACGTCTTCGGCGGCAAGCTGACCACCTATCGCAAGCTGGCCGAAGAAGCGGTCGACCGCCTGACCCAGGCACTGGGTGCCCGCAAGCCGGCATGGACCGCGCGCGGCGATGCGTTGCCCGGCGGCGAACAGCGCGATATCGCCAGCCTGCTCGAACGCGTGCGCACGGCACGCCCGTGGCTGCCGGCACCCACCGCGCAGCGGCTGGTGCGCAACTACGGCACCTGCGCGGAGCAGCTGCTGGGCGATGCGCAGGATATCGCGGCATTGGGCACGCACTTCGGTGCCGATTTGTACCAGGCCGAGGTGGACTACCTGTGCGCCCACGAGTGGGCCGTGACCGCCGACGACATCCTGTGGCGCCGCAGCAAACTCGGTCTGCGCATCGACGCGGCCGGGCGCGCGCGCCTGGAAGCGTACCTGCAGACGCAATCGGTCCGGCAAGCGGACGTCGTGCCGGCCTGATCGAACCGCGTTGCCGGCGAGGACGGGTCGTTCGGCAACGTATCCTGGCGCATTCGCCGGCATCATCCTGAGTCACGTGGAGGGCACCCCCAGATGAGCATTACCCAGCACCCCTGCGCGCCGATGCGCGCATCGCACCATCCTGCCTGCGTCGTCGCCCTCGGCATGGGGTCGCGCGCATGAGCCGCCAACTGGTGGGTGAGTTGATTTCCGAAGCGGTGGCGATGTTCATCATCATCGCGCTCGGCGATTCGGTCGCGGCCATGTACGTCCTCTACGATCCCAGCCCGTACCAGAACGCCTATTGGGGCGTCTGCATCGCCTGGGGCCTGGCGGTGACGCTGGCGATCTATGTCACCGGCTCGGTGTCCGGCACGCATGCCAATCCGGCAGTGACGCTGGCGCTGGCATTGTTCCGCGGGTTCTCCTGGAAGAAGGTGCTGCCGTACTGGGGCGCGCAGGTGATCGGTGCGTTCCTGGGCGCGGCCATCGTCTACCAGTTGTATGGCCCGGTGATCGACCACTACAACCAGGTGCAGCAGCTCACCCGCGAAGCCGGTGGCGCCGCCGGGGTGTTCTTCACCGCCCCCGGCCTTGCGGTCACGCCGATGCATGCGCTGGTCGACCAGATCATCATCACCGCGTTCCTGATCTTCGGCATCTTCGCCATCACCGAGCAGTTCAACGAAGCTGCGCCGACCGCCAATTCCGGCGCGCTGATGATCGGCCTGCTGGTGGCCACGCTGGGCGCATCGATGGGCTATCTGGAAGCCTGGGCGATGAATCCGGCGCGCGACTTCGGCCCGCGCCTGTTCGCCTACCTTGCCGGTTGGGGCGAAGCCGCCTTGCCGGCCAAGGACAACTACTGGTGGATCCCCATCGTCGGCCCGTTGATCGGCGGGCCGATCGGCGCGCTTGCCTACCAGTGGCTGATCCTGCCGTTCCTGCCGGCACGCGTGCGCCACCTGCAAGGCGGCAAAGCGCCGCTCGATCCGCGCTGACTGCGCTGCTGCACGACTGACAGCACAGCGTCGCTATCGAGCAGGCCCCGGTTTCATTGGCCTCTCGAACAGCGGCGTGCATTGCCCACTTTCTCGCCGTGCGCCAGCGCCGGCATTGTTCGAGGAATCTCCGATGGAAAAGCAATACGTCCTTGCGATCGATCAAGGCACCACCAGCTCGCGCGCGATGCTGTTCGATCGCAACGGCAAGGTGGCCGGCGTGGCGCAGCGCGAATTCGGCCAGATCTTTCCGCAGCCGGGCTGGGTGGAGCACAACCCGCGCGAGATCATGACCAGCGTCTACACCACGATCACCGAGCTGCTCAACAATGCGCAGATCGATGCGCGCTCGATCGCCGGCATCGGCATCACCAACCAGCGCGAGACCGCGGTGGTGTGGGACAAGGCCACCGGCCAGCCGATCTACAACGCCATCGTCTGGCAATCGCGGCAGACCAAGGACATCTGTACGCAACTCAAGGAGGCCGGGCACGAGCAGATGGTGCGCGACAAGACCGGCCTGCTGATCGATGCGTATTTTTCCGGCACCAAGGTCAAATGGATCCTGGATCACGTCGACGGCGCCCGCGAACGCGCGCGCAACGGCGAACTGGCCTTCGGCACCATCGACAGCTGGCTGATCTGGAATCTCACCGGCGGCAAGGTGCACGTCACCGACTATACCAATGCATCGCGCACCTTGATGTACAACATCCACACGCTGGAATGGGATGCCGAGCTGCTGGCCATGCTCGACGTGCCGAAGGAGATGCTGCCGGAGGTGCGCTCGTCCAGCGAAATCTACGGCATGACCCAGACCCAGTATTTCTATGGCGAGCAGGTGCCGATCGCGGGCATCGCCGGCGACCAGCAGGCGGCGTTGTTCGGCCAGGCCTGCTTCGAACCGGGCATGGCCAAGAACACCTACGGCACCGGTTGCTTTGCGCTGATGAATACCGGCGACAAGGCGGTCGCGTCCAAGGCCGGCCTGTTGACCACGATTGCCTGGGGCATCGACGGCAAGGTCGAATATGCGCTGGAAGGCTCGATCTTCGTCGCAGGATCGGTGGTGCAATGGCTGCGCGACGGCCTGCGCATGCTCGGCAAGGCCAGCGACTCGCAGGCCTATGCCGAACGCGCCGGCGACAACGACGGGGTCTATCTGGTGCCGGCCTTCGTCGGCCTGGGCGCGCCGTACTGGCGCAGCGATATCCGCGGCGCGGTGTTCGGGCTGACCCGCGGCACCACCAAGGAACATTTCGTGCGCGCGGCGGTGGAATCGATGGCGTACCAGACCCGCGACGTGTTGACCGCGATGCAGGCCGATTCGGGCATCGAACTGAAGGAACTGCGCGCCGACGGCGGCGCGATCGCCAACGATTTCATGGCGCAGTTCCAGAGCGACATGCTCAACGTGCCGGTGCTGCGCCCGGAAGTGGCCGAAACCACTGCGCTCGGTGCGGCCTATCTGGCCGGCTTGGCAACCGGGTTCTGGAGCAGCCGCGAAGAGATCGCCAAGCAGTGGGCGGTGGATCGCCGCTTCGAGCCGACCATGGCCGAGGACAAGCGCGAACAACTGTATGCCGGCTGGCAGCAGGCGGTGGAAGCGACGATGGGCTTCCGCATCAGCTGACCGCTGCCATCAAGACGACGACGCCCGCCATCAGGCGGGCGTTGTCATTTTCGTCAACCACGTGCATGGTTGTTACGCCCTGCACGGATCACACATTGCAGAGCTGCACGCTGCAGCCCTGCAACGCAGCAGCGATTACTGCCCGCCGGTATTGGCGCGGCCGGCGATGGTGTCCGGATCCCAGTGCTCCTTGATCAGGCCCTTTTCGATGCGGAACATGTCGAACCAGGTGGTGGTGTAGGTCTTGCTCGGATCGCGCGGATCCGGCAGCGTGCGCACCGACACCAGCGTGACCAGGTCACGGTCGGCGGTGATGGCCACCAGCGGCAGCTGCACGCGTTCCTGCACCGGTGTCGGCGGCACGAACGCGGTCAGGAACGCGATGAAGGCATCGCGGCCATTCGCCACGTTCGGGTTGTGCTGGATGTAGTTCTTGTCCATGTATTTCGGCGCTTCCTGCACCTGCCCGGCCTCGAACACGATGCGCCAGAAGTCGTAAACCAGCCGCTTGTTGACAGTCTCGGGCCAGGTGGAGCCGAGCAGCATCTTCTGGTGGTTGGGATTTTCGGTCACCGCGGTCTGCGCGAACGCAGCCACCGGCGCTACCAGCATGACCAGTAGCAAGGCGCGGGAGAACAGCTTATTCATGGAAGACTCCTTATGTGGAGACGGGCGCTACGCTGGCTGGAACACCAGCACGGTGCGCCGCTGATTGGGGGAATGACGCGCCTTGGCAGACAGAGTTTCTACGCGTCGCCGCCAGCCTAACGGCCGCGTCTGCTCGCCCGCTAGCCGCCCTGGAGTGCACCAGGGCACTTCCGACATTGGTGGTAATCCATAGGTAACCACTGCGGCCGAATTCTCAGGCGCACACGGAGAATCTCCGGCAGCGGTCATGGCCACACTTACTCCGGCAGTTCCACCAGTGGCAGGCCGGCGTAGTTTTCAGCCACCGTCGCGCGCCCTGCCTCGCTGCCCAGCAGATACTCCAGCTCCGCGGCATGAATGCGTGCGGTGAACGCGTCCTGGTCGGCGAAGGTATGCAGCAAGGTGGTCATCCACCATGAAAACCGTTCGGCCTTCCAGACGCGTTGCAGCGCCAGCGCCGAGTACTGTTGCAGCACCTCGGCGTCGCCACGCGCGTTCCAGCGCTCGAACAATTGCGCAAGCAGGCCGACATCGGCCAGCGCCAGATTCAAGCCCTTGGCGCCGGTGGGCGGCACGATATGCGCCGCGTCGCCGGCCAGGAACAGGCGCCCGTACTGCATCGGCTCGGCGACGAAGCTACGCAACGGCGCAATGCTCTTCTCGATCGATGGCCCGGTGATCAGTTGCGCAGCCAGCGTCTCGGGCAACCGCGCACGCAATGCATCCCAGAACGCCTGGTCGCTCCATGCCTCTACCCGCGCATCGGCCGGTACCTGTACGTAGTAGCGCGAACGCGTCGGCGAGCGCATTGAACACAACGCGAAGCCGCGCGGGTGCTGCGCGTAGACCAACTCGTCGTGGACCGGCGGGGTGTCGGCAAGCACGCCAAGCCACCCGAACGGATACACCCGCTCGAACAGGCGCAGTCGCTCGGGCGGAATGCTGGCGCGGCTGACGCCATGGAAGCCGTCGCAGCCGACGATGTAGTCGCAGTCGATGCGCTGGCGCCGGCCCTCATGGGTGAACTCCACCGCGGGTGCGTCGCCATCCACCCCGCACAACGTCACGTCCTGCGCGCTGTAATACGTCGGCGCAGCGCTGCGTGCACGTGCCTGCATCAGATCGGCAGTGACCTCGGTCTGGCCGTAGACGGTGACGCTACGTCCGCAACCGCGCAGCAGGTCGATCCGCTCCCGGCGGCCATCCAGCGACAGTTCGAAGCCGTGATGCGGCAGGCCCTCGCGCTGCACGCGTTCGCCAACGCCTGCCCGCTGCAACAGCGCCACACTGCCCTGTTCCAGCACGCCGGCACGAATCCGTCCCAGCACGTGGTCCGGCGTCTGCCGCTCGATCACCACGGTGTCGATGCCGGCCCGCAGCAACAGCTCGCCCAGCAACAGGCCGGACGGGCCGGCGCCGATGATCGCGATTTGGGTGCGCATGCAATGCTCCTGCCCCAGCTGACGGATGCAGGCCAGTGTGGGTAGCCAAGCGCGTGCAGTGAAGGGATGATTGCGCGCAGTGCTTGGACTTTTCGACGATGCCCAGACGCGCGCACGCCATTGCTGCAGCCACCGCGGTGCCCGCCTTCGGCCTGTATGGCGAGCAGCACGCCGACACGCCCGAGTTGCTGCACTGGGAGTCGATTGCCGCACGCAGCCGGCTACATGACTGGCACATCACTCCGCACCGGCACGAGGACCTGGCACAGTTGCTGTACGTGCAACGCGGGCCGGCAACGCTGCAGCTGGATGGCCGCAGCCAGCACGTGCGTGGTGCGCGCGTGATCTGGCTGCCGCCACTGTGCGTGCATGGCTTTGGGTTCGATCCGCGGGTGCGCGGCCACATCATCACCTTGTGCATGCCGCTGGTGCGCGGCGCCTTGAGTGCTGCACCACTGTTGCAGACTGCCCTGACCATCCCGCAGGTCCTGCACGCACAACGCGCACGCGGGCTGCTCGACGTGCTGTTCGCCAGCATTGCCGACGACCATGCCTGCCGACGCGTCGGCCATGAGGCCGCATTGCATGCCGCCGCAGCGCAGTTGTTGATCTGGACCGCCCGCACGGCGCTGGAACACGCGCAGGATGCCGCTGCGGTGAGTCCGTATGCCGACCCGGCACTACGCCATCTCCGCGGCTATCAGGCCTTGATCGACGAGCATTACCGTGCGCATTGGCCGATCTCCCGCTATGCCGAGCAATTGGGCCTGACGCCGGGCCATCTCAATGCGTTGTGCCAGCGACTGGCCGGCGCCTCGGCACTGCAATTACTGCAGCGCCGCATCATGCTCGAAGCCCGCCGCAGCCTGCGCTACACCAGCCTGAGCGTGCAGCAGATCGCCGCCGACCTTGGATTTTTCGACGCTGCGTACTTCAGCCGCTATTTCGTACGTCACGCCGGCTGTTCGCCGACGCGCTTTCGCGCTGGCGATTAAGAGCGGCCGATCCGTGGGCTGGTTGCAGGGTTTTCAACAAAGCGACCAGCAGACTGTCCGGTGCGGTGTCCTCGCCGGTTGCGGGACCATGTGGCGGCATGGATGCCGCCACCGAGCCTCCAGGGAAGGATTCACGGCGTGTCCCGCGAGCGGTTAGGGCAACGCGCACTCGATGCTGTCAGTTTGCTGCAGGGCCCTTGCCCGCCCACCATCGCGGGACACGCCGCAAGTACGTCCATGTAGGCTCCGGCGCGGCATCCATGCCGCTCAGGGTCCCGCGACGGCGAGCGGGCAAGGACCCAGGCGAGATGGTCGGTGTGCAAGGCTAAGAGCCGTGCTGGATGCGCCTTGTTCGACCATGGAGCATCGGCTCCATGTCTGGTGCACACCGCACGAGAGACAGCTTTTCAGATGAGTGCCGGCCAACTGTCTGGGGCGGTGTCCTTGCCGGTTGCGGGACCGTGTGGCGGCATGGATGCCGCCACCGAGCCCCCAAGGACGGGTTCACGGCGTGTCCCGCGAGCGGTGAGGGCACCGCGCCCTCGACGCTGCGAGTTTTGCTGAATGGCCCTTGCCCCATGCCGGTCAGAACGGGTATTGCGGCACTTCGTTCTTGATCGTCAGCCACTGCCAGTGGGTGTACTGCTCCCAGTCGGCCGGCCCGCCGACACTGGTGCCGTTGCCGGAGGCACCGGTACCGCCGAAGGGGTTGATGACTTCGTCGGACACGGTCTGGTCGTTGATGTGCAACAGGCCGGTATGGAGCTTGTCGCCCAGGTTCATCGCGCGCGACACCGATGCCGACAGGATGCCGGCGGCCAGGCCGTACTCGCCATGGTTGGCCAGTTCCGCGGCTTCTTCGTCGGTGTCGAACACGGTGATGTTGATCACCGGCCCGAAGACTTCCTCGTCGAATGCACGCATGCCCGGACGCACATTGGACAGCACCGTCGGCGCATAGAACAGGCCTTCGTTGCTGGCACCGGCTTCCACCACCGCACCGGCGGCGACGCTGTCGTCCACGATATCGATCACACGCTGCAGCTGGCGCTGGTCGATGATCGGACCCAGTGCCACGGTGCCGCTGACCGGATCGCCGACAGGCAGATGCCTGGCCTTTTCAGCCAGCCGCTGGGTCAGCGCATCGGCAATACTGCGCTGGACCAGCACGCGGCCGGTGGCCATGCAGATCTGCCCTTGATGCATGTAGGCGCCGAACGCCACGGCAGAGGCCGCCCTGTCCAGATCGGCGTCGTCGAGCACGATCACCGCGTTGTTGCCGCCCAGCTCCAGCGACACTTTCTTCAGGTGCCGGCCCGCGATCTCGCCGATGCGTCGCCCGGCAGCGGTGGAGCCGGTAAAGGCAATCATCGGGACATCCGGCGATTCGACCAGCGCCTGGCCGATGGCGGCATCGCCGTGCAGCACGTGCAACAAGCCCTTCGGCAGGCCCGCTTCCTCCAGCACCTGCGCGATGACCACGCCGCCGGTGTACGGCGTGCGCGGGTCAGGCTTGAGCACCACCGCATTGCCCATCGCCAGCGCCGGAGCCACCGACCGCAGCGACAGGATCAACGGAAAATTGAACGGGGAAATCACCGCGATCACGCCCAGCGGCAGATGCCGGGCCAGGCTGAGCTGGCCGGCGCCGGTGGGCAGCACCTGGCCGACGGCCTGCAGCGGCAGCGCCGCCGCCTGCTGATAGAACACCACCGACTCGTTCACTTCGCGCTGGGCCTTGGGCAGGATGCCGCCGGTTTCGCGCGCGATCAGCAGCGCCGCTTCCGCACTGCGCGCTTCCATCAGCTGCGCGGCACGGTGAAACACGGCAGCGCGCTCACGCGGCGTCGTGGCTGCCCAGGCACGTTGCGCTTTTTTCGCCAGCGCCACGGCAGCGGCGACATCGGCCAGATCGGCCTTGCCCACTTCGTGCAGCAGCTTGCCGGTGGCCGGTTCGATGATCTGCGCGGTGCCGCCGTTGCCGGGCACCCAGTCGCCATTGAAGATACAGCCATGCCACGCCGGGACGGACGACGCGGCAATCGCGGTGTTGGGGAGAGCGTTCATGGTCTAGCCTCCTGCTGAGGGGGTGGTGTTACAGGGTGGTGGACGCCAGCCCGCCATCGACCGGCAAGGTGATGCCGTTGATCCAGCGCGCAGCATCGGAGGCGAGAAACACGATGGCCTCTGCCACCTCGTCGGCGTACGCCGGACGCGTCATGCGCTTGGCGTCTTCCTTGACGCGCTCCTCGCCGAGCATGGTGACGAAATCGCCGAGGATCGGCGTAAACACCGGTCCGGGCGCGACGTTGTTGACGCGCACGCCATGCTCGGCGAACCAGGGCCGCGACTGCAGCAGGGTCCATACGATCAGCGCTTCCTTGAAATACTGGTAGCAGGTGTCGTGGCTCACCGGATGCGCCTGCAACCACGCAGTGCCGGACGTAAAGCTGTCGGTGGCGGCCAGCTGCTTGTGCAGCTCCAGGCGTTGCGGCCATTCGGCGCCCAGGATGGAGGCCACGTTGATGATGGAACCGCCAGCCGTCATGCGCGGCAGCAGCGCCTGGCTCAAATGGCGCAGACCCAGGTAGTTGACCCGCGCCACGACCTCCAGCGGTGCGGTGCCGGGCACGCCGGCCACGTTGGCCAGCGCGTCGATGCGCTCCGGCAAGGCCTGCACCAGCGCATCGATGGATGCCGGATCGCCAAGATCGGCCTGGTGGAACCCGTGCAGCGACATCTGCACCGGCATGCGATCGACGCCGATCACCCTGGCACCATGGAAACGGGCCAGGCGTGCGACTTCGGCACCGATGCCCGATGCCACGCCGGTGACCACGATCGTCTTGTTCTGCAAATTCATTGCCACTCTCCGAAGAGGCCGGCCGTACCGGCGCTAGAACACATGGACGTACTGCAGGTTGACGTTGTTGCCGGAGGCGGCGTTCTTGACCTCCACCGGCAGATACACATTGGCAAACAGCATGTTGTTGGCATCCATCCGCCATACACCGCCGGGGCCGGCATAGAACACGCGTTGGCGGGTGTCGGCCACGCGCTGCCCGTTGGTGCGGTTGTCGCGGAACTGGGTGAGGTAATAGGCATTCACGCCAAGGCGGAGGTCGGGCACCACTTCCCAGGACGTGGCGAAGTTGATCCAGCCCGCATCGCCGGCCTGGCCGTTGCGGAACGCAAAACCCGGCGGCAGGTTCGGACGCCGCTCGCTGCGGAAGTTGTAGATGTAGTTGATGCGTGCGCTGACTTCCCAGTTGGGCGTCGGGAACACGGTGAACGCGTATTGCGGCACCAGCGACCAGTAGCCGGCACCCTGATTGAGGTCGCGGTCGCGGTCGAACTTGCCGGTCGGCGCGATCGCATTGATTTCGAAACGCTGCGAAAACACCGGCCTGCCATTGCGGATCACCGGCAGCATCTGCAGATAGGGGCCAAAGGTCAGGTCACCCACACCGGCGCCGTTGTCGCGCAAGCTGGCAATGCTGTTGCGCCCGAACGAGGCATCCAGGTTGATCAGCGGAAGCAGCGTGTTGATGCCAACCGCGCCGCCAAAGAGCTTGTACGGCGTGACATAGGCGACCTGGGTCAGCAGCAGGGTCGAATCGATGCGTGGGCGATCGAACACCGGCACGTCGTTGCCGCGGGAATCCTTGACCGCATCCAGTGAGCTCTGACGCAGATAGGTGATCACCGCCCAGCCGGGCGTGGTGCGGGTGAAGCCGTCCAGGTAGCTGGTACCGCCGGTATTGATGCCGTTGGTCAGCGTCGTACTCTGCGGCAGGTTCTGCGCCCCGGCGGTGCCGGCAGCGAGCAGCGCCACCATGGCAAGCGCTGCGCGGCGCAGCCCCGATGCGCGGGAAGACAACCCAGACAGGACCGATCGATAGTTCACTGCAAACATCTCCAGCATGGGGAGGGACAGCGGACACTGCGGCGGAACAACGGTCAGGCAGGCGCGATCGACACGCCGGCGACGGCGCGTGCAAAGCTCAGGTGGAACGCGGGCCGTGCGCCTGCACGGCAGCTGCGGATCAGGCGGTGTCCAGACGGTCCAGCCGGTCGAGTGCGCGCAGCAACGGTGCCTCGCTGCTGCCAAGCACCACGCTGAGTTGCTGTTCCATCCGCAGCACTTCGGCCTCGGCGGCGCTCAGCAGGGTCACGCCGGCGGTGGTCAGCGACAGGTGCTGCATGCGTCGGTCCTGGCGTCCCCGCACCTGCCGCAGCAGGCGGCGCTTGACCAGGCGTGCCACCACGATCGCCAGGTTGGGCGCCGACACGTGCAGCACATCGCCGATCTGGCGTTGGTTGATGCCCGGGTTGCCGTCCACCAGCATCAGCAGCGAGAAGTCCACCGGCTTGAGATCGAACGCTGCCACGCAGTCCTGAAACATCCGCCGCACCAGCAACTCGGTGCGGGTGATGCGGTAGCCCAGCAGCCGCAGCAGGCGCGCCTGATCCACCGTGGTGACGGCATCCGGCGGCAGGGCGGCATTGGCAGTGACGGACATGACGGTTCTCGCAGCGAAGACGACGGGCGGACCGGTGCGCGCAACGCACACCGCCCGCAACGCCGGTCCGCGGCGTGAGCTGCATTGTAGACGCGCTCAGGCATGCCGAGGGGGGCTTGGCCACGTCGTGCAGGCGAGCCACAGCATGCAGGTGCCAGTCCAGCGCCAGCACAGGGCGGCCGTCTGCGGCGGCAGGCAGGTGTGGGAAGCGACGGTCATCCAGGCACGGCTGAGACATGGGTTCCAGGTCGGCAAGTGATTGCGTTCCGGAATAGTTATGGATCATAACTACATTGCCAAGCTGCAGCGCAGCATGGTCGCGCTCGCAGGCTGACCAATGCGCCTGGTGGTGGTGCGGCAACCGGCTTGCGGCCGGCGCGCCGGGCACGGGTGCGTGCGGTCCACCGGGCCTGGCAGCGGTGGCGGCAAGCACGAGGACAACGCTGCGGTTGTCACCACGCGACGCTTGCGCATCCAGCCCAATCACCCAGCGGGATTCCTCAACTGCCGTGGCGCTCGCTCGATGCATCTGCGTGCCAGGTAGGCCAACTGCTAACTGGCGGCCTACGGGTTACGAATTACCGATTACGGCAACCATAGCTTCTCGAGATCGCGGAAGCCCCAGTCGGTGGGGCTTTCCATCTGTGCGATGCGGTCCTGGCAATCCGGCCGCGACAGATCGATGTCCTGCACCAGCACATGGCTGCGCAACTTGGCCGAATAGAACACGCGGACCTTGGGCTTGAGCAGCGCATCGGCGGTCTGCTCGATCACCACCGCCAGTTTCTGCGACTCCAGCCGCACCAGCGAGCCGACCGGATAAATCCCCAGCCGGCGCACGAAGGCCTGGAACACCACCGGGTCGAAATGCCCCTGCCACGACGCCATGCGCTTGAGCGATTCGGCCGGATCCCAGCCGCGCTTGTAGGGGCGGTCGGAGCTGATGGCGTCGTACACATCGCACACCGCGCCCATCCGCGACATCAGTGAGATGTCCTCGCCCACCAGGCGGTTCGGGTAGCCGCTGCCGTCCATTTTCTCGTGATGGTGCAGCGCGATCTCCAGCACCACCGCGTTCTGCACGCCGCCGGCCACCAGCAGGCGATGACCATCCAGCGGATGCTGGCGCATGACCTCCATTTCGTCGTCGGTGAGCTTGCCCGGCTTGTTGAGGATGTCCAGCGGCGTCACCGCCTTGCCCATGTCGTGCAGCAGGCCGCCCATGGCCGCCTCGACGACCTGCCCTTCGGGCAAGCCGAGCTGGCGCGCCAGCCCGCTCATCAGGCCGGCCACCGCCATCGAATGCAGATAGGTGTAGTCGTCGGCGGTCTTGAGCCTTGCCACGCTGATCAGGGCCTGCGGATGCCGCAGGACCGACTCGTTGATGGCTTCCACCAGCGGCATCGCCGCCTCGGTGTCGACGGTGCGTCCAAGCCGCACGTCGCGGAACATCGCTTCGACCGTGTCGCGCCCGTCTTCGAAGATCTTGCGTGCGCGCACCACTTCGGACTCGATGCCGACCTGCGCGGTGACGCTATTGGTGCGCGCGGTGCGCGTGGCGGTGGGCGGCTCGGGCGTCGGTGGTGGTGATGGTGACGGTACCGCCAGCTCGGGCTCCGGGTCCGGTGCGTCCGGCGCCGCCGTTTCCAGGTCCAGGCCACGCGCGGTGTCGATCACCAGTTGCTCGATCCGGCTGCCATGGATCTTCTCCACGTCATCCGAATCGACCAGGAACGAGGTCTTCCAGAACGGATGGTGCACCCACGCGCCCAGCAGCTTGTAGACATACATGCCGGGGCGGAGTTGATCGGAGTCGATGGTTCTGAGCATGCCGGCGCTGATCTGCAAATGGTCCGCGGAAGAGCCCGCCACAACGATGGAGGGTCTGTCGGGGTATCGGCAGTGCGCAGCATTTCTTTGGCCCGGTCGACCTCGCTCGGCTGCGCGACAACCGCCAGCCGGGCACTTCAGCGCGCCGGCAGGCGCATGCCCAGCACGGCGACGGCCGCAAGCAGCAGCGGCACGCTGCAGGCCAGGTACAGGGCCGCCGGCGACCAGCCCGCGTCCACCAGCACGCCCACGCACAGCGGCGAGGCGATCGCGCCGAAGCGGCCCACCCCGATCGCCCAGCCCATGCCGGTGGAACGCACCGCCGCCGTGAAGACCACCGGCGCCACCGCATACAGCCCGGCGATGGCAGCAAACAGCGCCGCGCCGCTCAGCACCGCGATGACGAACGCCCAACTCAGCACGGTGCTGTAGAGGCCAAAGGCCAGCAGCGCCAGCGCCGAGATCCCCAGCGCGCCGGCGGTCAGCCGCGACAGGCGCGCGCGTGCCGCCAATGCGCTGAAGACCGCCCCGCCGGCAATGCCGCCCAGATTCAACAAGACACCACCGGTCACGCCCTGCGCCGCCGACAAGCCGGCCACGACCAGCAGCTTCGGGGTCCAGCTGAGTACGAAATAGAACGCGAACATCAGCAGAAAGAACGCCAGCGCGATCAACAGCGACTGCCGCCGCAATGCCGGTACGAACAGAGCCGCATAGCCCTGCGCCCGATTGGGAATCTGCGGCGGTGACGGCAGTACCGCATGCGGCAGCATGCCCATGCGTGCGAGCACCGCGTTGAAGCGTGCAGCTGCATCGGGCGGGCGCCGCGCGATCAAAAAATCCAGCGACTCGGGCAAAAACGCCAGCACCAAGGGCACGCACAGCAGCGACCCGAGCGCACCGAACACAAACACCGAATGCCAGGACCACTGCTGCAACAGCAACGCCGCGATTGCGCCGCCCAGCGTTGCGCCGATCGGGTAACCGGTGGCCTGCAGCGCCAATGCCGTGCTGCGCCACCGGGCGGTGGAATACTCGGCAGCGATGACCGCAACGCAGGCCAGCATGCCGCCGATGCCGATGCCGGTGAACGCACGCAACGCGCCGAGTTGCCACACGCCGGTGGCCAGCGCCGAGGCGCCCATGCCCACGGTCAGTATCGCCAGGCAGGCCAGGATCGTCGCGCGCCGCCCGATGCGATCGGCCAGCGGCGCCAGCAGCAACGAACCCGCCGCCATGCCAACCAATCCGGCACTGAATAAGGCCCCGAGCAGCTTGCCCGACAACTGCCATTGCGCCGACACATGCGGGGCGGTGAAGGCCATCGCCATCACATCGAAACCATCGAGCATGGTCAGCAACACGCACACCGCCACCGCCCTCCACTGGAACGGCGTCATGCGTTCCAGTACGAAGGGTGCAGGTGTCACGGCGCTCTGGGTCATCGGGTGATCCTGGTGTAGGAATGGCAGGTGCGTTGGCAGCTGCATGCGTGGCCATGCGAGCGTGCAGGGGCAGCACGACGAAGATGCGGGCAAGCCTCGAAGCAGCAGCGGCACTCGACAATGCATCGGCACTGCAACGCAGCACGAGCGCCGCGTTGCAAAACGCCATCGGCACGCTAGGCCGATCGCAGGGGACGTTCAATACAACCGCACGCACTGGTGTGCGCTTATCGAACATGCTGGCAGAGCGCTTCGCCTGGCTCGCCATGCATTCGTTGAGGTGTCTGCATGGCGGCACCCGGGGTATGCGGATTGCTTGCACGGACACGATCGACCTCGCGCCTACTGCTGCAGCGCGTGACCTGGCGTGCGATCGGACCGGGTAACCGCCACGTTCGTCTGGTCCGGAGTGCGAAGCGCATTGCACTCGTCGCGCAGGCATGGCATACGAGATTTCGCGGTAGCGAACTTGAACGACGCTAGATGCGCATGACTGCAAACCTCCACACGCAGTGCAACTCGATCCCTTCGAAGCTGCAGCAAACATTCAGGCGTAGCCCCACCGGTTCTGGCGTCGGTCGTTTCAACACGCCGCGCCGCTGCGTCATCCACGGCCACAGCCAGACAGGTCATCTGCCACGCCAGCGCTTGCCGCATGCGACAGTCGCCCCGCTATCATGCCGGCAGTGCCCGCACCGGGCGGCACGCCGACATGCTGGAGATCATCGTGACCCCGATTCGCTCGTTCCTGGACCACACCCCGCAACTGGGCGCACGCGTCTATGTCGACCCTGCCTGCACCATCATCGGCAAGGTGAGCCTGGGCGATGACGTATCGGTGTGGCCAGGCACGGTGATTCGCGGCGACGTCAATCACGTGCAGATCGGCGCGCGTACCAACGTGCAGGACGGCACCATCATCCACGTCAGTCACCATAGCCCGTTCAACAAGGCCGGCTACCCGACGCTGATCGGCGCCGACGTCACGGTTGGCCACGGCACAATCCTGCATGCCTGCACCATCGAAGACCTGTGCCTGATCGGCATGGGCGCCTGCGTGCTGGACGGCGCCACCGTCAAGCGCTACGGCTTTATCGGTGCCGGCGCGGTGGTCGGCCCGGGCAAGATCGTCGGCGAAGGCGAATTGTGGCTGGGCAATCCCGCGCGCCTGGCCCGCACCCTCAGCGACAAGGAAATCGAAAGCCTGCATTACTCCGCGCAGCATTACGTGCGGCTCAAGGATCAGTATCTGGGCGGCGCCAGCGCGGGCTGAATCCGGGTCCCCGCCCTGCGGCTGCAGGCCAGCATCGGCCCTCTGCGACACGGGTACACCGCCTTCGAGCTGGATGCACCTGCCGCAGACGCCCGTGGCCTGATGCTGGCAGGCCGACGCGCAGAGAGATGACGGCAGCAGCGCGCCGCACGCCGCGCATCCCTGGCCGCCCGGGATGCAGCGCAGCCGCAGCCAGCCGCGGGTTGCATGGCGGCGGGGTTGCATGGCAGCAAGGACGCCGGTGACCTGGCGCCGCTTACGGCCGCGTGGCCTGCTCCAGTGCCGTCAACGTGGCCAGCGCCTGGGCGCGCGAAGCGCCGCACATGTCCTCGGATGGACGCAAGCTGGCGCACACCACCGGCCGCGTCGGCAAGCCGAACAGGCGACACCGGCCCTGGCCATCGAGCTGCACGCAGGGCACGCCCGCCGGCTTGCCCTGCGGCATGCCGGGGATCGCCGAACTGATCGACGGGGCAATACAACAGGCCGCGCAGCCGGCGCGGCACGGGAAGTCCATGCGCATGCCATCAGTGTAAACCGCCGCGTCCTCCGGGCCGCGGCGGCGCCGGGGTTAGAGAGGTGGCGGCACGTAGCCGGACAGGCGCACGTCGAAGAAGGCCTGCACCGCAGCGAGATTGCTCTTGGCCTGGATGTCCGCGCCCACGTCGCGGCTCATGCCCAGCACATCGTCATCCGGCCAGCCGGGGCCGAAGCACCACTGCGTGCTGGGGATATTGTTGGCCTGCAGATGCGCCAGCATGCGCGTGGTGGCGACCTCCGCGCTGTGGTTGTCGGCCGGATAGCCATGCTCACCCAGATAGCCGCGTTTGCCGGCATGCTGCAGGGCTTCGATGAAGGGCGCCACCATCTCGATGCCGGTGTCCGGCTTGACCACCTCGTTGCGCCCGCCGGGCCCGACCCAGTTGCCGCCGCCAGCTCCGTCGCTATCCAGGTAGTTGTGCGCTTCGTAGACGATGCGGTTGTAGGGATCGGGGATGTCGAACAGGCCCATCGAGTCCTGCTGCCAGAGCCGGGCACTGGCATAGCCGTTGCCGCACACGAACACGAAGTGGTCGCGGTCGCGATCGATGATGGTCTTGCAGCACGCGGTGGCGGTGTTCTGCCAGTGCGCCGCCATCGACAACACGCTGCCATCGGCGTTGCGCTCCTTCCCCTGATATGGCTCGTTCATCACGCCCCAGCCGAACACCGCCGGGTGTTGCCTGAAGCGGTTGACGATGCGTGCCCACAGGTCGGGCAGGCCGGCCTCGTTGTAGAGCGTGCACCCCGGCGTGCCGATCACGCGGTATTCGTAGAGCTTGAGCAACTGGTCGCGGCGATCGAAATAGCCCTGGTAGCCGAAGCTGCGCAGCGGATAGGTGTCGGCCCAGACCTCGGTTGCGGCCGGGTTGTCGACGCGGTTGCCGCGTGCATCGACAAGCGTGCCGCTGGCGTCGCGCCGGTAGCCGGACTTGGCGGCCACCCGCTGCGGCAGGCGCATGTAGTCATGCAGCTCCACGATGGCGCGCTTGCCGCGTACGGCGATGTGGTCCAGTGCGTCCTGGACCTGGCGGCAGTAGGTCTCGTTCAAGGCCACGCCCTGCCCACGCGTGAAGCGCGCGGCGGTGGTCGGCAGCCGGAACAGCGGGCAGGCCCCGGCGGCAGCCACGTGCTGCGCGGTGATGGCGCGGTAGTGCGTGCCGATCTCGGCATTCTCCACATAGCTGTTGGAGGCCAGGCCCGACAGGTTCAGGCCCGCGAACGGCAGGGTGGCGCTCTGCGCGGCCGCGCGGCCGCCCCACCCGAGGCCCGCCAGCGCCGCCGCGCCGGCTGCACCCTGCAGCACGCGACGGCGGGTGATGCCGGCCGTTGCCGCCGGCGTCTGGTCGATGGGATGCGACGTTGCCGCCGTGCGGCGTGAATGAGGATGGTCGGACATGGGCGCCTCCTGCGGTGCCGTTGGTGGAGATCCTTGGCGGTGCTGCTCCCCCATTGGCCGCACCGGTCTAGGGACAATCCTGCCGATGTCCCGGCGGCGCGATCTGCGCTCCGGTTCGCACTCCGGGCACTGCATGCGCGCCCGCATACGTTTACATCGCATTACATGCCGGGCCGACGACGTGATGCAGCGGGAGCCGGGGCGCGTGTTCACGTGCAGTGCCGGCCGGCGCTGCTGCATTCCGCGTGCGCTGCGCACGATGCCCTCGCCCGCCCGCCAGCACGGCGTGCATGCGCCCGCGTGCTACCGTGCCAGATCACCGGAACGCGCCGCGACCGTTGCAGCAGCAACAGTTGCGACGCGGTCTAATTGCCAGCCACCGCTCGCCAATCAGCCGTCGACTTCGCCATGCCCGAGTACCGCTCCAAGACCTCCACCCACGGCCGCAACATGGCCGGCGCCCGCGCACTGTGGCGCGCCACCGGCATGCGCGATGGCGACTTCCACAAGCCCATCATCGCCATCGCCAACTCGTTCACCCAGTTCGTGCCCGGGCACGTGCACCTGAAGGATCTCGGCCAGCTGGTCGCGCGCGAGATCGAACGCGTCGGCGGCGTGGCCAAGGAGTTCGACACCATCGCCGTGGACGACGGCATCGCCATGGGCCACGACGGCATGCTGTATTCGCTGCCCAGCCGCGAGATCATCGCCGACTCGGTCGAGTACATGGTCAACGCGCATTGCGCCGACGCGCTGGTGTGCATTTCCAATTGCGACAAGATCACCCCCGGCATGTTGATGGCCGCGCTGCGGCTCAACATCCCCACCGTGTTCGTCTCCGGCGGCCCGATGGAAGCCGGCAAGACCAAGCTGGCCGAACACAAGCTCGACCTGATCGACGCGATGGTGATCGCCGCCGACGACAGCGCCTCCGACGAAAAGGTGGCCGAGTTCGAGCGCAGCGCCTGCCCCACCTGCGGCTCGTGCTCGGGCATGTTCACCGCCAACTCGATGAACTGCCTGACCGAAGCGCTGGGCCTGTCGCTGCCGGGCAACGGCACCGTGGTGGCTACGCACGCCGACCGCGAGCAGCTGTTCCTGCGCGCCGGGCGCGTGGCGGTGGAGCTGTGCCATCGCTGGTATGGCGGCGAAGACCCCACCGCCCTGCCACGCGGCATCGCCACCTTCGAGGCCTTCGAAAACGCGATGACCCTGGACATCGCCATGGGCGGCTCCACCAACACCATCCTGCATCTGCTCGCCGCCGCGCAGGAAGGCGAGGTGGCATTCGGCATGCGCGACATCGACCGCCTGTCCAAACGCGTGCCGCAGCTGTGCAAGGTGGCGCCGAATACGCCCAAGTACCACATCGAGGACGTGCATCGCGCCGGCGGCATCATGGCCATCCTCGGCGAGCTGGCACGCGGCGGTTTGCTGCACACCAACGCGGCCACGGTGCACGCACGCACGCTGGCCGATGCCATCGCGCAATGGGACGTCACCCAGACCGACGCAGAGGCCGTGCACACGTTCTACAAGGCCGGCCCGGCCGGCATCCCCACGCAGATTGCCTTCAGCCAGGCCACCCGCTGGGACAGCCTGGATACCGATCGCAGTGAAGGCTGCATCCGCGATGTCGCACACGCCTTCTCGCAGGAAGGCGGCCTGGCCGTGCTGTACGGCAATATCGCCCGCGACGGCTGCGTGGTGAAGACCGCAGGCGTGGACGAATCCATCCACGTGTTCGAAGGCAATGTGCGTGTCTTTGAGAGCCAGGATTCGGCGGTCAAGGGCATCCTCGCCGACGAAGTGAAGGCCGGCGACATCGTGGTGATCCGCTACGAAGGCCCCAAGGGCGGCCCCGGCATGCAGGAAATGCTCTACCCCACCAGCTATCTCAAATCCAAGGGCCTGGGCAAGCAATGCGCCCTGCTCACCGACGGCCGCTTCTCCGGCGGCACCTCGGGCCTGTCGATCGGCCACGCCTCGCCGGAAGCCGCCGCAGGCGGCGCGATCGGCCTGGTGCGCGACGGCGACAAGATCCTGATCGATATCCCGAATCGTTCGATCAACCTACTGATCTCCGACGAGGAACTTGCCCTGCGTCGCGCCGAGCAGGATGCCAAGGGCTGGAAGCCGGTCGAGGTACGTCCACGCAAGGTCACCACGGCACTGAAGGCGTATGCGTTGCTGGCGACCAGTGCGGACAAGGGTGCGGTGCGGGACAAGGCGCTGCTGGACGGCTGAGGCATTGCCATGAAGACTGCGGATTCTCAGCGGTCTTCATGGCAACCCGACATCGGACTGTGGAAGGCCTTTCAGTCCCGACGCCTGACTGCAAACGCCACAACGGGTTGACTTCGCTTGCCCGCAGCGTCATCCACCGCCGATGCGCAGCCCATCCATCGGCCTGCGCACCGCCGACGCCCCGCGCCTCAGCGCATGCGTGTAGACCGGCGTGATCGCTACATCCTTGTGGCCCAACAGCTCCTGCATGGTGCGCGCGCCAACTCCTCGGCCGAGAGCACCACCGGAATGGGCCGCGCCCGCTTGGCGCGCTGCAGTTTCTCCATCCAGGGCAACTCCGCGCCCAAAAAATCGCGATACAGAAACAGCAGCGCCGCCAGCACCTGATGTTGCGTGCCGGCTGACACCTGGCCCTGCGTTGCCAGTTCGGTGAGAAACGCCTCGACCTCTACCCGTCGCATCTGTATTGGATGCCGTTGGCCGTTGGCCAGAATGAAGCGTCGGATCCAGCCCACAGACGCCTGCTCGCAGGCTGTAGTGACGAAGCCGCAGCCGAGCACGGACCTGATCCTAGGAGTGATAGCTTTTACCTCGTTCTTTCTTCCGGATAGAGATCTCCAATCTATTGTCCGCAACATCGGCGGCGTGGTGCTGCTTTGCGGCGCTATCGTCTATATGATCGGTCGGTTCGTGCAGGCCAAAGGTGCACGGGCGCAAGCCTAATAATCCATTCAAGCCGTCGCCGCTTCGCGGCGCTGCTTAACTCAGGCGTTCGCCGCTATCAGGAGTCATCGCAAGATGGAAAGGACACAAGCCGATGCAATCGCGAAGGCTATTTTGGGGCCGGATCTACGTATTCAGGAGCAGATTCGCCAAAAGCGTATAGCGGAGACCGCTTATCTCGCGCGCAAGCGCAAAGTAGCATGGTTTGCTCTAGTGGGCTCGGGCATCGGTGCTGGCGCTGCATACCTCATCGGCGTGCAGTTTCCAATCGGAGTGGTTTGGGGCGGGCTTGCGAGTTCCGTAGTTGGTTGGCTGGTTACGCGCAGGTCCGCGGCCTAACAAGTCATTCAAGCCGTACCCGCTTCGCGGGTCGGCTTAACTCAGGTGTTAGGCAGCAGAGCAGACATGATCGCAACTCTATTCATCGCACTTCTCGCTGCTAGCTCGTCGACTGTGCCTGTCACTGAGCAACCCGCGCTTCAATGCAACATTGGACCGGCCTTAAAGCAGTTCGGAGGCAATGAGTGGCTGATATATGGCTGCGCTGACGGGCGTTCCGTAGTGGTCGCTGCCCGCGCGCCCAATCCCGCTGCTCCGTTTGTCTTTATCCTCATGCCGGACGGTAACGGTGGCATTGAGTTGCGCGGCGAAGGTAATGGGACCGAGTCCGCCACCAAACCCGCGTATGACAGGCTCAGCAAGATGCCCAGCTCGGGCCTGGCCGCGCTTTTTCAGGAGGCTAGTCGTGCCAATGGGCGGTAAGCTGCCGCCTAGTACTTCACTCAAGCCGAACCCGCTTCGCGAGTCGGCTTGATTCCGGTGTTGGAACTCAGGAGGAGAGTGCTGTGAACTGGAAGCGCGTCGTTGGCTGGTCTGCTCTACTCATGATTTTGACCAGTGGTGTCGGTGTTCTTAGCGGAGTCTGGGTGGCTCATTCGCAGATCGAGCCGGCGACGATTGACCAACTAGTAGAGAGAGCCCGCCTTTTCAGGCGTGTTGCAACTGGGCTTATTGCAGTCGTCTGCTACTGGCGCCTTGCCACTGGTGCCCCGACTCGTAGGGCGTGGCATGTAGTTTCTGCATTCTTGCTAGTACAGCTGACTGACATGGCTCTATCTTTGGCACTGGGTGCGCATGTCGGTGAGATACTCGAGCCGTGGGGTATCTTGCGTTCTATGTTGTACGCACTAGCAGGCTACGTTCTAGCAATGCTGAGCCACAGCAACTCACCCAAGCCGAAACCGCTACGTGAGTCGGCTTAACTCAGGCGTTAGACCTAGCTGAAGATTTTATGGTGTTCAAAGGCTTGCTCAGCGTTATGGCTGTCTTGTGCGCCTTTCTCGGATACCGCGTTCTTCGCCTGGAGTCTGAGGTGCATCAGCCCGCTAAAAATTGAGAATAAGGGGTCAGGCTTATTTTCCAGATGCCTCATCGGTATGGGCAACGGCTTCGTTGGACGCTGATCGGCTCCCTGCTTGTCGAGGCAGTTGACATCCCAACAAACACGCAGCAATCTCTAACTCAAGGAGCGTAGAAACTCCCCTAACAGCGGTACCCACCTCCGTCAAACCGGTGGGTTTTTTGTGCCTGCAGTTTCTTGTGGGTGCAACCGACGCGATGCCTGCGTCGGGAGGGCGGCTAATACAACACCCTTTGGGGAAATACGCCCGCCGACTGTTAGCGGTTTCTAACCTCCCGACATCCCGTCGCCATCCGGCGACGGGGCCTGTTCGTCAAGGAGGGCTTTGCCATGCGTCGATCCACGTCCCGTCCCAAGCCAGCGCGCAAGCGCGCCACGGTGCCACCGCCCACCGAGATCGTCTGGCGCTCGCTCGACCCAACGATCACGCCGCGGCCCTACCTCGACCGCCCCGCCATCCCCGAGCCCCGCCCCGATCCCAGCAAACCGCGCCGCCCGGGCCACCCGCGTGCCCCGCAACGCTGCACCGTCGGCTACGGCTACTACCCCGACAGCCACCAACGCATCCCCACGCTGCGCCTACGCGGCCGCTGGCTGGAACAACTGGGCTTCACCATCGGCAGCAAGCTCGACATCCGCATGCGCAACGGTGAGCTGGTCGTGACCGTGGCACCCAAGGACTAAGCGGGTGAACCATGCAGCATGCACGCCCACGCCCGCATCGAGCGCAATGCATTTTATTACCACGCCCGGCGTGCTCGCCGCTCCTCGTGCAGGACAAAGATGGAGCACCAAGCCGTCGTCCTGCATCTCACGTTGGATCAACTTGACTATGGCATGGCACACGGTCACGGCCAGCCGCACTGGCATAACGAGCGTTTGCCGCAAAGGCTTGCAGCGATTGACGGCCATGGACGACTCGGCGAGGATCTTTTTTTACGCCACACGGGCAGCCCCAGTAATGGTCAGGCAACTTTGGAGGTTTGGATGGAGTTGATGCTTCTATTGGGTGCGGTACTTGCTCTTGGCAATATCGTCGCATCGGTTGCAGTGCTTCGCGTTTCGACGCTGTCGCCATCACAACGCGCATTGCAAGTTGCTGTCATCTGGCTTGTTCCAGTCATCGGCGCCGTCGTTTGTGCGGCATTTGCTTCTTCTCAGGCAGCTGGCTCCACATCGTCCGATACAAGTGACCCGTTCTATCTGTCATCCGATGGTGGCGCATCGGGTGGTCAGGACATTGGTTTTTCCGGTTGCGATGCGGGGGACTCTGGCTGCGCCGGGAGCAGTGACTAGTGGCGACGCCTGGCAATTCATTCAAGCCGGATCCACCTCGCGGGCTGGCTTAATCCAGTTATTAGACCGCTAGAGATATTTCGAGAGAGACAGATGATTCTTTGGGGATGGGGCGAGCGAGTGCTGACCTTCGACCTGGCAGAACATGAGTACTGCCAGAGGTGCGAGCAGAAGCAAGACTTCACACTGCGTCTCAAGTACAAGTACGGACACTTCTATCATCTCTTCGGGTGGGTCATCTCCAAGCAGTACCAGCTCATTTGTCCTGTTTGCTCCCACGGCTGGATAGTTAGCGCTTCGGCGGCAGAAGCGCAGATCGGGTGCAACCCAGTGCCGTTCCATCAAAGATCAGGATGGATCGTCATGCTTGTGCTTGCAGCAATCATTTGGTTTGCAGCCGTGACGTATCGGCATGCGGCCTGACAATTCACTAAGCCGGAACCACGTCGCGGGTCGGCTTGACCTGGCGATTAGGCCCTATGAGAAAGATCATTGCAGCCCTTGCTTTTCTCCTCTTCGCATCAGGCGTAGCCTGCTCGGCATCCGCTCCAAAAATTGACGTCTCTGGTCTCTCCGAAGCTTCCATGAGCTTCGATCAGGATGGGGTTGGACCATTCCTGCACGAGTTGTCTGGCTCTGTCAGCACCAATCTAGACGCCGACGCACTCAAAGAATCAATCGATGCGTTGCCGGTTGAGACAATGGGCAGTTGGGAGTTCTCGGCCACCTTAAATGGTAAACGCGAGCGCTTGGTGGTGGTTGCGTTCAAGGATGATGTGGACGCCCCTGACCTTGCGTTCTACACCTCACCGGAGCTAGCTGCCAAGGTTCAGCAACAACTTGAATCATTTGCGCAGGCTCAGGGGTGGTAAGCCCCAACACCTCATTTAGGCGTAAGGCCGCTCTGCACATGTGCACACATCCGAAATCAACAAAGACGCCGGTTGGATATCGGGCGCTTCGGCTATTGGCTGCGCTACTGGTGGTCTTCGGTGCTTCCGTTACGCTCATCTGGTGGCATCACACCAAAACTCCTTCGCCCTGCGCCACTTTTGCGTTCACCGCAAGAGACCCGGTCGCGTGTCATTCTGGCCTTTGGCTGTTCGGCATGTCCTGGGCGGGGCTTGCCGCTTTTCTGCTTACGCTCTTCGGCGTCTGCTTGCTCTTCTCATGGGCATGGTCCTTGGCTCGCCGCAGGCGAAGCTAAAGCCTTAAAATCTGTCCAGTCGCCCAGCGATCCGATCTCCTACTCACGCCTTACCGCCAAGGAAAGCATGTTCTCCATCTTCAAGAAGAAAGCTGCTCCATTACTGATCGTTCGAGCCAATGGACAGGAGTTGTGTCGCGTTGACCAGAACGATGTTCCGTGCGAGATCAAGCCTTCTTCGTGGTTGAGGGCCGATAGCATCCTGGAGTTTGCCGACTCGGCAGGAGAGGTGCACCGGCATGAACTTGGTGCTGCGACTGGGTGGTTCCACTTCTCGGTTCGCGTACATCCCAACCTCGGGTGCCAGGCGGACTGCGTCATTTCGCAGACCGAGCAGCTCGATCCGGACGCATTTGCGACCGGCAAGGCATCCGGGATCAGGTTTCAGCCGTTCTTCCTGCCGGGTGCCAGCGTCAACAGTTCCGCCCTTGCAGGCAAGGGACTGTTTGCCAGGGGGCTGCACTTCAACGGCTTGGTCACAAATAGCAACGTGGTGCTTTCCTGCGAATGCGACCATTGCAAGCGTTCGTTCCTGATCCGCTCCTACCACGCCGGCTTTAGCAACGCGGGATACTTCTACTCGGGGTCTGGCAACTACACCATTACGGTCGATAGCCATCTGCCTGGCAGCCCTGCAGCGCTGTCCGATCCGGATGCCGAAGCGCTTGCTGCGCTGGAAGATGCACTGCCGTCGGCGCCGGATGGGTCCCGCTATGCCTACCTCAATCCCTTCCGCTGCCCGCATTGCTCCGAGCCTTACATCGATTTTGAGGCGAACCCGGGTTTGCGGGCGGGCGAGTATTACGGGAATTACTTCGAGGGTTCGACGCTGTTGCGATACGCGCCGGCGGATGTCTAGCATCCTCCTGATGGCTCCATTGTTGCGTTGCCGCTGGTCTGGCCTTGCTCGCTAGATAACGCTTCCCTAACGGTTCTGAACCCGCTTGAGCGGGCGTCTAATGACGCGTCGCTTGCTGTAAAACATCGGCCTTTTGGATGTCGTGACGTCACGCTGCCGCTGACACAGCGCGCAGGCTCCTGTGTTGCAACGCGAGTCCAAGGCATTAAAATCAAGGCCGTGGTGTGTGTCAGTGACCGCCTGCGCAGTGCAGGGCCATCGCCAGGCGGATCGGTTCAACCATCAACGAAGGAATGCTCATGTTGAAACCAGCAGATACCAAGCTCTATTCCAAATTGGTCGGCGCCAGCATTGCCATCGGCGCAGGCCTTGGGGCGGCCCTCGGGGGAGCAATGGGCAACTTGGCTCAAGGCATCGGCCTGGGTCTCTCGCTTGGCTCCGTGTTCGGCATTGCCTTGGCGCGCCGGCGTGGGGCCATCTGACGCCTGCATGAGGTGACAGGCGCATGTCGCTAGGCCGACGGCGCTGTGCCGCTGGGGCCGAGGTTGATACCGTCTGGTAACCGCTGTGAAATGCGGCCTTGGCAGCGCATCCGCAGCTGTTTCGGTACCGCCCCTCGATGCCGGTCGGCAGGCACTTTCATGCGCTACCATTCGTCGATGAATATTAGATCGTGTCTTGCAGTGTTCCTGCTCGGTGTCTGTGCATCGGTTTCAGCCCAAGGGATTTCGCCCGCCACCACGCGCGAGGTCGGTCAGCTTTTCAGGGTCCTTGAACAATCCAACTGCGAGTTTTCGCGCAATGGGTCGTGGTACGCGGCGCCGAAAGCCAGCGAACATTTGCAGCGCAAGTACGAGTATCTGCAGAAAAAAGGACTGGTGACGTCCACCGAGTCCTTTATCGAACTTGCCGCCACCAAGAGCAGCATGTCGGGCAAGCCGTATCAGGTGCGTTGTGGCAATGCTGCGCCTGTATCGAGCCAATCCTGGTTCACCGGCAAGCTGCGCGAGCTACGCAAGTAGTCGGCAGGCGTCAGCATCAGGCCCTACGCTGCCATCTGCCTTGCAGCGCCGCCTGATGTAGGCGCTGGCAACGCCGCTGGACAGCTTCTGTGGACCGGCAGGCCGAAAGCGATGGTTGCACTATCGGCCCTGGAAAACCCGGCGTCAGCTCCGGCGATCAGGCAAGGTGGCGCGTGGTGCTATCGCGCGCCAGAGATAATCTGATGTAGATCAGGCAACGCGCAGCCGCTGCACTTCACCAACGCTGCCATCGCGCTCATCGGCTACAAACGCACTCACTGCATCCTGCAGCTGCGCGGCATGGTCGCCCATGGCGCGTGCGGCGGCGCTGGCGTCCTGCATGCGAGTGACGCCGTCGCGCATGTCCGTATCCACACCGGCGAGGGTGTGATGCACCTGCGCGATGCTGCCCGCCTCTTGTTGTGAGGCGGTGGCGATCCTGCTGAGCGTGCTGCTGACCTGGCCGATGGTGGCGACGATATGCTGCATGCCTTCGCCTGCGTGGCGCACCTGCTGCACGCCGGCCTGCATATGCGTGACCGATTCGCCGATCAGGGTCTTGATCTGGCTGGCGGCGGTGGACGAGCGCAATGCCAGCGCGCGCACCTCGCCGGCGACCACGGCAAAGCCGCGGCCTTCCTCGCCGGCGCGTGCGGCTTCGACCGCGGCATTGAGGGCCAGGATATTGGTCTGGAAGGCGATGGCGTCGATGACCGAGACGATGTCCTGGATGCGGCGCGAGGCCTGTTCCATCTGCTGCATGGTGCCCATCGCCTGGTGCATGGTGTCGCCGCCGCTGCGCGCGGCCTCGGATGCGGCGGCAGTGAGCTTGTCGGCGTCGGCCGCCTGCGCGGTGTGCTGCTGCATGGTGCCGAGCACGGCCTGCATCTGGGTGGCGGTACGGCCCAGGGTGGCCGACTGCCGCTGCACCTGCTGCTCCAGCGCATCGTTGCGGGTGAGGATCTGGCCGGCAGCGTCATTGATGGCGGTACTGGAGCTGCGGATCTGCGCAATGATGCGCGCCAGCTCGTCGGCGGTGGCATTGGCGTCGCGCTTCATCTGCTCGAACACGCCTTCGCAGTGACGATCGATGCGCTGCGACAAATCACCACGCGACATCGCCGCCAGCATGCGGCGCATGTCCCGCAGGCTGTCGTCGGTGATGGCGAGGAACTGGTTGACGCCCTCGGCCAGCTGGCCGAGCGTGCCGCCGCTGGCGTGCCCCTGCAGACGGGCGCCGAGCTCGCCACGCGTCGCCTGTGCAATGACGGTGGCCAGCTGTTCTTCCAATGCCAGGTCCTGCGTGCGGTCCTGCCACTCCACCACCACGCCCAGCGAGGCGCCGTCGTGATCGCGGACGGGAGTGATGTTTTCCTGCAGCTGCAGCGCCGCCAGCGCGCGCGTCCTGCTGGTGCCGGCGTCATGCCCGGCCTGCACCGCATCGGCCAGTGCGCTGTGCAGCACCTGTGGGTCGACCTGCGTGCTCAGTTGCTGGAACGACTGGTTGCGATAGATGGCAGCGCCCTGCCCGTCGACGATGGCCACCGCCATTGCCGATGCATCCAGCGCCAGGCGGATACGGCGATTTTCCAGCAGCAGCTGCTGCTGTTGGGCGATGCGCTCTTCCACCTGCACGCTCATGCGCACCAGCGCCTGCGCCAGCGAGCCGCTGCGGAAGGGCTGCTGCAGGATGGCCGGCGGCAAGGTCGCGCCGGTGGCCAGGGTGTCGGCCAGTTCGACCAGTGCCTCGGCCTCGTGGTCGAGGGCGTCGACCTGGCGGCGCAGTTGAATCGCCATCACGCAGACGAAGGCAGTTTCTACGATCACATAACCGGCGTGCAGCACCACGATGCCAAACCCGCTGCCGACAGTGAACGCCTGCACCGGCATGCCACGCGACTGCAGCCAGTAGAACGCCAGGTGATGCACGGCGATGGCGCCTGCGGCGACCACCACCGGCAGCCAGTCGCGGTAGTACAGCAGCAGCGCCAGGATCACGAATACACCGAAGTGCATTTCCACCAGGCCATGCGCCTGCTGGATGGTGGCCGCGACCAGGGCCATCAGCACCAGCGCATTGGTGATGCGGGTCAGGCGCGTACCGGGGTTGGCCTGCACTTGCCAGGCCATCAGCAACAGGCTGGGCAGCGTGACGGCGACAAACGTGGTCCATTGGCCCTGGTACCAGGCCAGGCCCAGCGAGCCGATGCCCTGCAGCACGGCCAGCCACAGAAACAAGCGGTCGGCCTTGATCGCCAGGCGAGTGGCGTAGGTGGAGGTCGGCGGTGCCGATGCGGACAGTTCCATCATGACAGCGACTCCACGGCACAAGGACAAGGGGACACCAGCGCGGCACCGGGGGTGCGCGCCAGGACATCGGGTAACCAGCGCGACCACTCCGCCGCGCCGGCCGTGCCGCACACGGCGCCACCGTCTGCAGGGCCGGCATAGCGCGGTTGGCCGTCGGCGCCGAGCAGCCACACGGCATAGCCGCTGCCACGCAACGCAGGGGTGTCGAGCATGCGCACCTGCCCGCCACGCGCGCGCACCGCGCTGCTGAGCACGGCCCAGGCGCGATCGGCGGCCAGATCGCTACACGCACAGGCGCCTGCGACGCCGATCAGCATCGGCGTCTGCTGCGCGGCCGGAAGGCTGGCCTGGACCTGCGTCCACGCACTTGCCACGTCGTTGGCGTGCGCAGGTGGCGTGGTCCAGGCCACGGCGATCCAGCCGCACCATAGCGCGAGCAGGGCAGCGCCCAGGGTGCGTCGCGTTGAGGCGGACAAGGTGCCGAAGACAGGCATGGCGCGGCGGATTCACGAGATCAGGTGAGCCCTTATCGGATACCGGTGCATGCGCTTGAGCAGGCGTGCGATTGAAATTTGCGATGGCGGTGATAGCGCGCGGCCGGCCCATGATGCCGCAAGGGTTTGCGGGCTGCGGCCCTGATGGTGGCGCCATCGGGCGTTTATCCGGCGCGGGATTTTGTGAGCACCATTTCACAGTTGCCATTGGTGCACCGGCGTGCCGGCGGTGCCGCAGAGACGGCGGCGGCAACGTGCGCAGCGGCCAGCGCGGCAGCTCGCTGTTGGCGTAAGGCGGCCGTGATGCCCTCACCCCTGGTGTGGATCACGCGCCGGACTGCGCCTGTCGACAGCAGCGGCGCACGACACGCCCTCGCCGGGGCTGACCCGCGCTTGAGGGGACGGGAGACCGATGCGCCACCAATGCACGGCAGCCCTTGGCAAACGTGGCATCGGCCCACTGCTGCATCCCTGTTCCGCACACCGACGATCAACCAGCGCGCCGACTGGCCCACCTGGCAGTCAGCGCCACCAGCTTCCTCTTCATTACGGCAGGCGGATGCCTATGCCATCGCTTCGTCGGCATCCAGCGCAACCGCCGCCTGCTGGGCACGATCGAAGCGTTCGCGTGCGGAGCGGATGGCGGCATGGTTTTCGCCTGCCCAGTTGAGCAGCTGCGAGATCGGGTCGAGCAGCGCCACGCCGAGCTTGGACAAGGCATATTCCACGCTGGGCGGCTTGGTTGCGTAGACCTTGCGGGTGATCATGCCGTTGCGCTCGAGGTTGCGCAGGGTCTGGGTCAGCATCCGCTTGGAGATGTCCGGCACGGCGCGCTGGATGGCGCTGAAGCGGGAGGGACCGGGGATCAGCGTCAGCAGGATCAACATGGTCCATTTGTCGCCAATCTGATCGAGCACGTCGCGCACCGGGCACTTGGTCGCATCGAACGGCATGCCTTGCAGGGACGGCGGCGGCGGAAACAGAGCAATCGCGTTCACTGGGATATCTCACGGTAACCAGGGGGTGGAAAACTGCCTCCTTGCGGAGGTTTGAACGGCACTGACAATAGGTGCGCGGACCAAGAGTCTAGATAGTAGACCACACCTCTTATCAATACCTACTGGAGTTCACCATGGCACACACCTCCCCCCTGATCCTCGTCACCGGCGCCAGCGGGCAGCTGGGCGCATTGGTGGTCGAAGCACTGCTGGCGCGTGTCCCGGCCGCACGGATCGTAGCAACGGCCCGCGATACAGCGTCACTCGCGCAGTTCGCAAAACGCGACATCAACGTGCGTCGCGCCGACTATACGGACCCGCAGAGCCTGGACCAGGCCTTCGCGGGCGTGGGCCGGGTGCTGCTGGTGTCGTCCAACGCGGTGGGCGAGCGCGTGCCGCAGCACCGCAACGTGATCGCGGCGGCCAAGCGCGCCGGCGTGGACCTGCTGGCCTACACCAGCGTGCTGCACGCCGATACCAGCACGCTGTCGCTGGCACCCGAGCATGTCACCACCGAAGCGCTGCTGCGCGACAGCGGCGTGCCGCATGTGCTGCTGCGCAATGGCTGGTACACCGAGAACTACACCGGTTCGATCGCGGCCGAAGTGGCGCATGGCGCGGTGATCGGCAGCGCCGGCGAGGGCCGGATCAGCGCGGCCACGCGCGCCGACTATGCCGAGGCCGCCGCAGCGGTGCTGGCCGCCGACACCCCGCAGGCCGGCAAGGTCTACGAGCTGGCCGGCGATACCGCCTTCACGATGGCCGAGTACGCCGCCGAGGTGGCGCGGCAGTCCGGCAAGCCGGTGGCCTACCACGACCTGCCCGAAGCCGACTACGCGGCGGCGTTGGTGCAGATCGGCCTGCCGGCCGCCTTCGCGCAGGTGCTGGCGCAGTGCTCGGCGTCCTCGCGTGGCGGCAGCCTGTTCGACGACAGCCACACGCTGAGCCAGCTGATCGGCCGCCCGACCACGTCGCTGCCCGATGCGGTGGCGGCGGCACTGCAGGCGGCGCCGGCCGGCTGAGGCGAGCCCTGGCATCGCGCTGCTCGACACCCTGCAGCAGCACCGGCCCGGCAACCTGCCAGGCATTGAGTGATCCGGCGAAGGCGGGCGACGACACGCCTTCGCCCTGTTCTGATTCACCGCCCCTCGCCCGCTCGCGCCAGAGGCAACCGCCGCGCCGTGGCCCTGTACGGCGTGCGGCTACGGCCTTGCGTGGGCACCCGCATCTTGCTTCACCGTCTCCGCGTGGCCCTGCGTGGCCTGATGCCAGCATGGCACCACAGGCGCCCGGCGCCCGACCTGCGCGCCGATGGGCCCGCCTTCGGTGCGTCGCACAACTGACACGCGCCGGACACGCAGCTGACACAGCGTTGCGCCGTGCAGGCTGCCGATGTCACCAAACTGACATCAAATCTAAATATAACTGCACGCATTGCCGCACCGTCAGGACGACCGGTCGCCCTGGTGGCGTGCCGGTGCCGTGTTCGCCGCCCCGCCGGGCAGCGCCGGCCTGATGCTGCCGCCGACCCGTTTCCCTTGCACGAGCCGGACCCATGAAAAAACGCAATCTCGCCACCGTCCTGTGCGCCCTCAGCGCGACCGCCAGTGGCAGCACGCTGGCTGCCGAGCTGGAGCTGTACGTGGACCGCAAGACCAAGCAGATCTTCGCCGAGCCGGCCCCGGGCCGCGACAAGCTGGGCAAGTTCGTGCAGGTGGACGAGAACGGCAAGCTGCCGGCGTCGGCGATGCCGGCCGCCCCGGCATTGCCGCCCGCCCCCGCAGCGCCGGTGCCAGCCGATACGCCCATCGCCCAGGCCGCACCTGCGCCCGTGCCCGCACCAGCGCCGGCCAAGGCCAGCGAAGCCGGCAAGAAGTGGTACGACAAGCTGAGCCTGCGCGGCTACACGCAGATCCGCTACAACCAGGGCATTGGCGGCGACGCGCAGGATCTGCGCGCACCCGGCGACCGCTTCATCGGCAACGACCAGAGCCTGGGCATCCGCCGCGCGCGCCTGGTGCTAAGCGGCGATCTCAACGAGCACGTGTCGCTGTACTTCCAGCCGGATTTTGCGAGCACGCCGACCGGGTCGACCACCTCCAACTTCGCGCAGCTGCGCGATGCGTATGCCGACATCTACTTCGACAAGAAGCGCGAGTACCGCGTGCGCGTGGGCCAGTCGAAGATGCCGTACGGCTGGGAGAACCTGCAGTCCAGCCAGAACCGTCTCACGCTGGACCGCGCAGACGCACTCAACTCCGGCCTGCGCGACGAACGCGATATCGGTGCGGTGTTCTACTACAGCCCTACCGTGGCCAAGGGCCGCTTCCAGGACCTGGTCAAGTCAGGCTTGAAGGGCTCGGGCGACTACGGCGTGATCGGTGCCGGCGTGTACAACGGCCAGGGCGCCAACCGCGCCGAGCGCAACGACAGCATGCATGCGGTGGTGCACGCCACCTACCCGTTCAAGTTCGCCAACGGCCAGTACCTGGAAGTGGGTGCCGACGCCTACAGCGGCCGCTTCGTTCCGACCGCGGCGGCGGTCAACATCGGTGGCCGCAGCTTCACCCCGGCCATCACCGACCCGAACGGCTACACCGACCAGCGCGTGGCCGCGCACATCATCTACTACCCACAGCCGTTCGGCCTGCAGGCCGAGTGGACGGTGGGCCGTGGCCCGGAGCTGGATGTGGAACAGCGGCGCATCCGCACCCGCTCGCTGAGCGGCGGCTATGTGCAGGCGATGTACAAGCACGATGGCAGCTACGGCACCTTGCTGCCGTACCTGAAGTGGCAGACCTACCGCGGCGGCTCCAAGTTCGATACCAATGCGCCGCGCATGCGCCTGGACGAAGTGGAAGCCGGCGTCGAGTGGCAGCCGATGGATGCGCTGGAACTGGTGTTCGCCTATTCCAAGATGAAGCGCACCGACGTCACCACCGCGCCGTATCCGGTGGTGGAAGGCGACCTGCTGCGGCTGCAGCTGCAGGTCAATTACTGACCCCTGCCCGCCGATGGAAAACGAACAAGCCCCCGCATGCGGGGGCTTGTTCGTTGTTGCTTCACCGGTCGTGGCTAGCCGTTACGCTGGCAGGATGGTACTCGCCTCGACCCTGGTGCCTTGACCGCCGATCCAGTGCCGGCACCGGCGTGCTAGCGGGCTGCCAGCTCTCCACGAATGATCTCTGCGCCCGCACTGAGCGCCTTGAGCTTGCCCCTTGCGACGTCCCGGGCAAGCGGCGCCATCCCGCAGTTGGTGGACGGGTAGAGTTTGTCGGCATCGACAAAGCGAAGCGCCTTGCGCAGCGTCTCGGCCACCTCCTGCGGTGTTTCGACGGTATTGCTCGCCACGTCGATGGCCCCGACCATCACCTTCTTGCCGCGCACCAGTTCGATCAAATCGATCGGCACGTGCGAGTTGTGGCACTCCAGCGAGATGATGTCGATCGACGATGTCTGCAGCTTGGGAAACGACTCTTCGTACTGACGCCACTCCGAGCCCAGGGTCTGTTTCCAGTCGGTATTGGCCTTGATGCCGTAGCCATAGCAGATATGGACGGCGGTCTCGCACTTGAGCCCTTCGACCGCGCGTTCGAGGGTGGCCACCCCCCAGTCGTTGACCTCGTCGAAGAAGACATTGAAGGCCGGCTCGTCGAACTGGATGATATCCACGCCGGCCGCTTCGAGCTCCCTGGCTTCCTCATTGAGGATCTTGGCAAATTCCCATGCCAGCTTTTCGCGGCTTTTGTAGTGCGCATCAAACAGGGTGTCGATCATCGTCATTGGACCGGGCAGCGCCCACTTGATCGGCTGCCGGGTCTGCTGGCGCAGGAACCTGGCATCGTCCACGAAGACGGGCTTGGGGCGGCTGACCGCGCCAACCACGGTCGGCACGCTGGCGTCGTAGCGATTGCGAATCCTGACGGTTTCGCGCTTTTCGAAATCGACGCCGCTGAGGTGTTCGATGAAGGTGGTGACGAAATGCTGGCGGGTCTGCTCGCCATCACTGACGATATCGATGCCGGCATGCTGCTGTTCCTGCAGCGACAGGCGCAATGCGTCCTGCTTGCCTTCGATCAGTTCGGCGTCCTGCAGCTTCCAGGGAGACCAGAGTTTTTCCGGCTGCGCGAGCCAGGAAGGCTTGGGCAGGCTACCGGCGGTAGACGTGGGGAGCAGCTTTTTCATGATGAGTGGTGTCTTGCGTTCCTGTTGATTAGACAGCGTGGCTGGAGGCCCACTGCGCGAGCATCGTCCCGTAGGGCCTGATGAAGTGCTCCTCGGTGAATTTCCCCTGCGTCACCGCGAGCTGGCTGCGCTCCTCGCGGTCGTAGACGATCTGGGTAGCGGAATAATCCTGGTGCTTCAGGCTCGGCTGGTAGATGGCCCCTGCCGCGGAATTGGCGTTGTAGATCTCTGGCCGGTAGATCTTCTGGAACGTTTCCATGGTGCTGATGGTGCCGATCAGCTCGAGGTTGGTGTAGTCGTTGAGCAGGTCGCCGACAAAGTAAAAAGCCAGCGGGGCAACGCTGTTCGGCGGCATGAAATAGCGCACCTGCAGGCCCATCTTGGCGAAATACCGATCGGTCAAGGAGAAGTCGTCCTGCCGGTATTCGATGCCCAGGATGGGGTGCCGGTTTCCGGTTCGGTGATAGAGCCTGCTGGTGGAGACGCTGATGCAGATGACCGGCGGTTTGGTGAAGCGCGCCGTGTAGGCGTCCGAGTCCACGAAGTGCTTGAACAGCGTTCCGTGCAGGCTGCCGAAATCGTCCGGGATGCTGAAGCCGGACGCATCCTGATTGTGCGCTGGCAGCAGCACGCTGAAATCGTAGTCGCGCACGTAGGAGGAAAAATTGTTCCCTGCAATGCCCTCGATGCGCGCACCGGTGGTCTTGTCGAGGATGCTGGGCTTCAGGATCTCGATCAGCGGAAAGGCATCGCTGTGTTCGCGCGCATCGATGTGCATCTGGACCGAGATGATGTCCAGCTCGACAGCGTAGCGGTCGCGCCCGGGGTTATCCCAATGCGCCAGGTCGTTGCAGCGGTTGTCGATCATCGCAAGCGTGTTGCGCAGGTTCTCCTGCCGACGCTGCCCTCTGGCCAGGTTGGCAAAGTTGGTCGTGTTGCGCGTATTGGCCGCGGGACGGTAGTCCTCGTCAAACCGGACGCTGTTGATGCTGAAGGTGAATTCTTGAGTCATTGCAAGCTGACGCCTTGTTTCCGAGTTGAATACGAGCGCAGGTCTCGGCGCAGGTATGGATACCCGCCGGGTGGATGCCGCCACTCCGGACCGGCCGGCAATCACCCACGGATCCTGTGGCCGGCGACGGGTGTGGTGGCCCGCCGAGCAGCCGTGGGCTGGATGGCCTCAGGCCGCAGCCACGTCTTCTGCAGCGATGGCACGTGCCTGCCGCGTCAATGCGATCAGCGGCAGTGCACGCTGCACCGCCAGCCTGGCCCGCTCGGCCAGGGCCTCGTTGTGCACGCGGTAGTCCAGGAAATCGCGGTCGGTGGCGTAGACGCCCAGTGGCAACGTGCGTGCCTGGAAGAAGCTGAAAAGCGGCCGCAACTGGTGGTCGATCACCAACGCATGGCGCTCGCTGCCACCGGTTGCCGCCAGCAGCACCGGCGTGTCGATCAAGGCATCCTGGTGGATGAAGTCGAAGAAGTGCTTGAACAGCCCGGTGAAGGAGCCGCGATAGACCGGCGTGGTCACCACCACGACGTCGGCCTGCTCCACCGCCGACAGTGCCTGCTCCACCGTTGCCGGCAGCTGCGAGCGCCACACCGCACCGGCAAACTGCGGTGCCAACGCCCCGAGTTCCACCAGCTGTTGCTCGCACGGCACGGCCTCGGCGATCAGGCCCAGCAGGTGCTCGGCCAGGGCCACGGCCTTGGAGGGGCGCTGCAGCCCGCCGGAGACCGCGACGACGCGGAGGGGATGTGGCACGTTGACAGTCATGCGGGGTTGACCTGAAACGACGAACCCCGATGCTAGGGCTCGCATTCAATGAAGTAAAATGGTGTTATTTCAACAATCCATGAATTCGGATCATCTGAATGCTTGAGCGCATCCATCTCACCATCGTCCAGCAGGTCGAGCAGCAGGGCTCGCTGACCGCCGCCGCAGGCGTGCTGAACCTGACCCAGTCGGCGCTGAGCCACAGCATGAAGAAGCTGGAGCAGCAGCTGGGCACCGACGTGTGGCTGCGCGAAGGCCGCACCCTGCGCCTGACCCAGGCGGGCCAGTACCTGCTGGCAGTGGCCAACCGGGTGCTGCCGCAACTGGACCTGGCCGAAGAGCGCCTGGGCCAGTTCGCGCAGGGCGAACGCGGCGCGCTGCGCATCGGCATGGAATGCCATCCCTGCTACCAGTGGCTGCTCAAGCTGGTGGCGCCCTACCTGGCCACCTGGCCGGACGTGGATGTGGACGTCAAGCAGAAGTTCCAGTTCGGCGGCATCGGCGCGCTGTTCGGCTACGAGATCGACCTGCTGGTCACGCCCGACCCGCTGTACAAGCCCGGGCTGCGGTTCGAGCCGGTGTTCGACTACGAGCAGGTGCTGGTCGTGGCCAAGGGCCACGCGCTGGCGTCGGCGGCCTACGTCAAGCCCCAGCAGCTGACCCGGGAGGTGCTGATCAGCTATCCGGTGGACCTGGAGCGCCTGGACATCTACAGCCAGTTCCTGCTGCCGGCCGGGGTCACGCCCCGGCGCCACAAGGCCATCGAGACCACCGACATCATGATGCAGATGGTCGCCAGTGGCCGCGGCGTGGCCGCGATGCCACGCTGGCTGGTGGAGGAATATGCGTCCAGGATGGACGTGGTGCCGGTGCGGCTGGGCGCGCGCGGCATCCCCAAGCAGATCTTCCTGGGCGCACGCGAGGCGGATATCGCCGTCGACTACCTGCGTGCCTTCATCGAACTGGCGCGCCAGCCCGCCAATGGCACCGCCAACACCACCGCCGACACAACGACCACTCCGCCGGGAGCCCACTGATGGACAGCATCGCCACGCGCACGCCACTTCCACTGCCTGCCGGCCACGACAAGGTCTTGCTGCATTCCTGCTGCGCGCCATGCTCGGGTGAGGTGATGGAGGCCATGCTGGCGTCCGGCGTCGACTACACCATCTTCTTCTACAACCCCAACATTCATCCGCGCAAGGAATACGAGCTGCGCAAGGACGAGAACATCCGCTTTGCGCAGCAGTGCGGCGTGCCCTTCGTCGATGCCGACTACGATCGGGACAACTGGTTCGAGCGGGCCCGCGGGATGGAGAACGAACCCGAACGCGGCATCCGGTGCACGATGTGCTTCGACATGCGGTTCGAACGCACCGCGCTGTATGCGCACGAACATGGCTTTCCGGTGATCACCAGCTCGCTGGGCATCTCGCGCTGGAAGAACATGCAGCAGATCAACGACTGCGGCGTTCGCGCTGCGGCCAGGTATCCCGGCCTGATGTACTGGGAGTACAACTGGCGCAAGGGCGGCGGTTCCTCGCGCATGGTCGAGATCAGCAAGCGCGAGAACTTCTACCAGCAGGAATACTGCGGCTGCGTCTACTCGCTGCGTGACACCAACCGGCACCGCGCCGAAAGCGGTCGCCATCGCATACAACTGGGCGTGAAATTCTATGGCGATGGGGAACAGGACGATTGAGCGCCGGCCGGGCCATGACGCCGACGGAATTCAACGTTCTCCCTGGCCCCTGCCCGCTCGATCAGGGCTGACGCAGCGGCGCAGCCAATCACCACGACAGGACGGCAACACCCTTGATCGACCCGGACACGCCCAGCCTCGCCAGCACCATCACCGATGCCTATTCCCTGGAGGTCAGCGCAACCGACATTGCCGGGCTGAGCGCAGCGGCGCCCGCGATCATGCGTGGCGCGACCATTGCCATCCCCTACCTGCCCAACCAGGACGACGCCGCGCGGCTGGCCGCGGCATGCATGTTGCGCAAGCTCGGCTTTGCGCCCATGCCGCACCTGTCCGCGCGCCGCATCGGCTCGCGCGACGCACTGCACGCCTTCGTCAGGCGCGCCGTCGATGAGGCTGGCGTCGAGCGTTGCCTGGTGATCGCGGGCGATCCACCGTCGCCGATCGGTCCGTTTCCGGACAGCGTGTCGCTGATCGACACCGGGGTCTTCGAGCGCTGCGGCATCCGGACCATCGCCGTGGCAGGGCATCCGGAAGGACATCCGGGCATGCCTGCAAGCGAGCGCTGGGATGTGCTGGAACGCAAGTGTCGCAGCATCGCCGAGCGCGGCATGGCACCGCTGATCGTCACCCAGTTCGCCTTCGATGCCGACCTCGTGCTGACGTGGTTGCATGCGCTGCGCGCGCGTGGCATCGCACACCCCGTGCGGGTGGGCGTGCCTGGTCCCGCCGGCGTGGCGGTGCTTGCACGCTATGCCGCACGCTGTGGTGTCGGCGCCTGCACCGCGATGCTGTCCAAGTACGGCATCTCGCTGGGCAAGCTGTTGGGCACCGCCGGGCCGGATCGGTTTGTCGATCGCCTGGCCACCGGCCTCACCGGAGCGCATGGAGAGGTCAGCCTGCACTTCTTCCCGTTCGGCGGCATCGCGCAGACGGTCGCGTGGGTGGAGCAGTACCGCGCCCGCAACGCGCCGCACCGCGCCGACTGACGCCTGCCGGGCACGCCGCGCGTCATCGGCCGCAGACCTCGAATGGGCGAGCACGAACGTGCGGGTGGGCGAGCTGTCCACGACCTGGATCACAGTCTGGAATCTTTCATTTCTGTCGCTGTGCTTGCGGCGCGCCGGGTGCTGCAGCGCACAGCGGACCTGTCACACGGGCGCGGTATAACCATCGGCGAATCGCGGCGAGGGGGCGCTGCATCCGGTGTCGTTGCACTGCGCGACGGCATCGCTTCTGCAACGTTCAAGGAGAGATGTCGCCATGCCGAAGCCGTCGCTGTTGTCCTTGCTGTGCACCCTGTCGCTGGTTTCCCTGCCGCTTGCCGCGGCCGAGCTGCAGCCCAAACAACTGGCTGGCCCACCGGAGGAGTTCGGGCAGATGCGCGCACCCGACCCGGCCGAGTCGGCGATTCTGTCCAAGAGCGCCTTGCTGCCGGTGGAACTGACGCCGGCCGGCAACTCCGCACGCTGGCAAGGCACGCTGCCGGTGGAAAACGGCCATCTGCGTTTCATGGTGCTGGCCGGTGACCAGCCGTGGGAGGCGGCGGTGACTGCACCACGCATTGCCGGCGCGCGCGCGGCCGCCGTTGCTCCGCAACTGCAGGCGCAGCGCACGCTGCTGGGCACCGCAGAAAGCGGCACCAGCGGCATGCGCTACGCGGTGGAATCGGCGCAGAACGGAGCGTGGTCGCTGACCCTGCAATCGGCAGCGCCGGTGGCGCAACGCGGCTATGTGCTGATGGAAGGCGATGCACGCACGCAGCTGGCCTCGTACCCGCGCCATCGCCGGCAGCAGGTCGGCCAGACGCTGACGCTCAACGCACTGCTCAGCGGCAACGATGCGCGCGGTGCCACCCTGCTTGCCGCACAGGCCGGGCAGATCGACACAGCGAGCCTGCGCGTGATCGATCCGCAAGGAGGCATCCGCACGGTGCCGATGGCAGACGACGGGCAACACGACGATGGTGCTGCCGGCGACGGCGTGTATGGCGGCACGTTCCAACCGACAGCCGAAGGCACCTGGATTGCGCAGGTGATGGTGCGCGGTCACGACCAGGCCGGGCAGCCATTCGTGCGGACCAGCGAGCACGTGTTGCCGGTGCTGGACACCTCGCTGCGCCTGCTCGGCAATGCCCTGAGCGCACGTGCGGCCGACGGCACACGGCTCAACATTGCCTTGCCCATCGCCGCACGCGGCAAGGCCCCGTCGCATTACCGCGTGTTCGGCCAGGTCTGGGGCACCGATGCCAAGGGCAGGCAGGTGCCGGTGGCATGGATCGGCGGCATGCTGACGCCGCAGCAAGGCCAGCTGCCGTTGAGCCTGGACGAACGCTGGGTCGCGCGTGCGGGCGCGCGTGCGCCGTTTACGCTGCGCGGGCTGCGCATCGAAGACCCGGACCATTACATCCCGCTGGTACAGGCCGACACGCTGCCGTTGCAGCTGCCTGCGTTGCGCCGCGCCAGCATCGCGCGCTCTGCCGCCGCGATCGACGAAAGCATGCGCATGGGGCCACGTCCGACGACGCTGGCCCGTGCCACTGCGATGGCGCAACCGCAGGCCGCGGGGTCGCAACTGGTGCTGGTGCACGGCTATTGCTCCAACGGCGTGTGGCCGCAGGCGCAGTTCACCAATGCGTCCTCGTTCCTCGATGCCAAACAGAACCGCAGCAACGACCAGTTCGCACAGCGCTTGGCGCAGTTCGCCAGTCAGTGGTCCTCGTTCGCGACGGTGGCGCACAGCCAGGGCGGCATGGCCGCGCTGCATCTGTACACCTACTACTGGAGCGGGCTGGATAACGCCACAGGTGGGCGGGTGATGCAGTCGGTCGGCACGCCGTACCAGGGCACCAATCTGTCCGGCATTCTGGCGGCGGTGGGCTCGTGGTTCGGCGTGGGTTGCGGCACCAATACCGACATGACTTACGACGGCGCCAAAGCCTGGTTGGCCGGTATTCCGGCCGATGCGCGCGCCAAGGTCAACTACTACACGACCTCGTTCGCCAAGACCAACTGGTACACCAACGACTACTGCAACGCGGCCTCGGACCTGGTACTGAACGACCCGGAAGATGGCACCGTGGAGCAGGTCAACGCGCAGCTGCCGGGCGGCGTCAATCGCGGCCACACCACTGGGCAATGCCACACCACAGGCATGCGCGACCCGGCGCAGTACCTGGATGCCAGCCGCAATGCAGTGATGAACGCCAACGCCGCGAAGTGATGCGGCATCCATTGCAGGGTCCGTGGCCGCCCACCACGCACGCCGTACATGCGTGCGTGGTGGTTCCGATGCGGCCTGCCGCCTCGGCTCCCACGAAGGTAGGCGGACAAGCCCGCGCTGCGACGAGGTCCGCGTGATGCGGGCAGCGCACACCGCGCTGCCCGCCATCCACCGCCTGCACGGGCTGCACGGTCCCGACGACGACATTGACGAGCCTGCACCCCGCCCTTCGTAGAAGCGTGCCTGCGCGCGACACGCATTGCCGAAGAGTCACCGACTGCAGGTCGGTGACCCAGCACACTCACACCCTCAACCAACGCGTCGACACCGCCACGCCCACCATCAACACCGCGACACCGAGCAGGGCGCCGACCAGGCCGATGCCATGCGCGGCAAAACCGATCAGCGCCGGCCCGGCCAGGATGCCGGCGTAGCCCAGGGTGGTGACCGCGGTGATGGCGATGCTCTCCGGCATGCGCGTCTGGTTGCCGGCCAGCGAGAACAGGGCCGGCACGATATTGGCGCAGCCCAGGCCGACCAGCACGTAACCGGCCAGCGAGGCCTGCCACGGGCTCACCAGCGTGAGCACCAGGAAGCCGGCGCTGGCCAGCAGCGCGCCCACCACGATCGAGCGGATGCGCCCCAGGCGCTCCACCACCGCATCGCCGAGCAGGCGCGTCACCGTCATGGTCAATGCAAACGCCACATAGCCCACGCCGGCGGTGCTCGGGGCAACCTGGTGCACATCGGCCAGGAACACCGAGCTCCAGTCCAGGATGGTGCCTTCGGCCAGAAACACCACAAACGCCAGGATGCCGATGAACAACACGATGCCCCTGGGCAGGGCCAGCAACGGCCCCTGCTGCGCCACGCGCTCGGTCCGCCAATGGCGCACCGACAGCACGCCGACCACGAGCATGGCGATCACCCCGGCGAGCGCTGCGCTCAGCGGGGAAACCCGTGCCGACAGCAGCAAGGTCATCGCGCCGGCACCGACGAAACCGCCGATGCTGAAGAACGCATGGAATCCGGACATCATCGCGCGCCGGGCATCGCGCTCGACCACCACCGCCTGCATGTTCATCGCGCAATCCATCGCGCCCACGCCGGCCCCGAACGCGAACAGCACCGCGCCCAGCATCCACGGATTGGCGACAACGGCCAGCAGCGGCAGACTGATGCAGATCAGCGCCGCCGTCACCGCCATGACCGCACGGAAGCCGAAGCGGGCCGACAAGGCACCGGCCAGCGGCATCGCCAGAAACGAGCCTGCCCCCAGGCACAACAGGATCAGGCCGAGCGCGCCATCGTCCACGCCGGTCCTGGCTTTGGCAAACGGCACCAGCACCGCCCAGATCGCGGCAGCAAAGCCGGGAATGAAGAACGCCGCGCGGGTGGCGTGCTGTTGCGCGCGAGCGCTGGAGCCGGGGACAAGCGACATGCAGGCAATTCCAGAAGGGAGCGGCGAACCGAGTGCGACGGTGGCGCCAGGCCGGCGCGTTCGCGGGCCGGGTGTGGCCTGCGCACTGCTCCACTGCGCGTGCTGCGACCGTCCGTGGGGATATGCGAGGGTGCTAGCGAAACACCACCGTGCGATGGCCATTGAGCACGATGCGGTGTTCGACATGGCGACGCACCGCACGCGCAAGCACCAGCGATTCGGTGTCGCTCCCCAGCCGCACCAGGTCGCGCGGCGTCATCGCGTGATCCACGCGCGCCACGTCCTGTTCGATGATCGGGCCTTCGTCCAGGTCTTCGGTGACGTAGTGCGCGGTGGCACCGATGATCTTGACCCCGCGTGCGTGCGCCTGGTGATACGGCTGCGCGCCCTTGAAGCTGGGCAGGAAGCTGTGATGGATATTGATCGCGCGCCCCGCCAATGCGCGGCACAACGCCGGCGACAGGATTTGCATGTAGCGCGCCAGCACCACCAGATCGATCTGCAGCGCTTCGATGAGGGCAAGCAGCTGCGCTTCCTGCGCAGCGCGCGTGTCGGCGCTCACCGGCAGATGGTGGAAGGCGATGCCGTAGGAGGCGGCCAGCGGCGCGAAATCGGCGTGGTTGGACACCACGGCGGCGATATCCACCGGCAATTGCCGGCTGTGCATGCGGAACAGCAGATCGTTGAGGCAATGCCCCTGCTTGCTCACCAGCACCAGCAGCCGCGCGCGACGGCGCGCATCGTGCAGCTGCCAGTCCATCTGGAATTCCTCGGCAAGCTGCGCAAAGCGGCGTTCCAGCCCGGCAATCTCGGTGCCCGGCGGCTTGTCGAAGTGCACGCGCAGGAAGAAACGGCCACTCTCGTCGTCGCCGAACTGCTGTGCGTCGAGGATGTTGCAGGCCAGGTCGAACAGCAGGCCGGTCACGCGATAGACGATGCCGGTGCGGTCGGGGCAGGACAGGGTGAGGATGTAGTCGGAGCGCATCGGCGCAATGATAGCCAATGCACCCGGCTGCGGGCGCAGTGCTTGCGCCCGTAACTTTCCCGTGCGGCTCAGCGCGGCGGCAGGCGCAGCATCAGTCGGCGGTTGATGTCATCCAGTTGCGCCATCGATGCCTCCACCGAGGTCTCCATCGCTTCCTGGGTGGTGATGTGCGCACGCAGATGCGCGGGGTCGGCCAGTTCGCCACGCACCAGGAACACATTCTCGCCCACCTCGCCGACGTGCCGGCTGAGCACCACGTAATCCACCTGGTCGAAGCCATGCTGCTTGGCCAGCGGCAGCAGGCGCGCGGCCATGCGCACACTGGCCTCGTCGGTGGGTTTGTCCAACTCGGCATCGAGCACGGCCACCGCTTCGCGGATCTGCGCAAACAGATAGTGGTCCGGATGCTCGGGATGGTCCGGGCCCACCGGGCCCTGGTCGACGACCGGTGCGGCGGTCATCGTCTACCACCGGCGCAGCGCAGTGCGCGCGGTGTGCGCCCGGTCGAACCGAGCGTGATATGCAGGTGTCGCATCGCATCCTCCCTGGAGCGGCGGCTGTCACGAGCCGGCATTTTAGAAGGTCTGCTGCATGTTTAGGTGAGTGAGAGATGGGCTGTGCTGCTTTGAAGCGAAGCGGCCTGAGCGTGTGCAGCAGATGTCGCTGACAGCATGCGACATCTGCTGCATGGGCTTCGCCCCGTACCCTCACCTTGACCCCCGCTCCGCGCCCCCTGCCCGCGCCGGAGCGCGGGCGCTTCAAGGCACGCACGCCAGTGACGCGCAAGCGGTGCCTTCCCGCCTCGCCGAGAGCGGGGCTAGCTCCGCCTTGCGGATGCGGCGATCAGGCCTGCCCTGCCCGCCGCGCCGATACCTCTGCCAGCACGGCCCAGTCGGCGTTGCCGTCGCCATGGGCGATCGCCTCGTCCAGGCCGGCGCGCAGCAACTCGCCCAGCGGCATCGGCACCTGCTTGTCGGCGCCGGCCTGGATCGCCAGGTCCACGTCCTTGCGCCCCAGGGTGGCGGTGAAGCCGGCCGGCAGATAGGCGCGCTGCATGATCAGGCGGCCATAGCCCTGGTACGCGGGTGCGGCGAACAGGGTGCTGGTGAGCATGCCCAGGAACTGGGTGGCGTCCACGCCGTGGCCGCGTGCCAGCGCGCTGGCTTCGGCCATGGCGCCGATCGCGCTGGCCAGGCAGAAGTTGGCCGCTAGCTTGACCGCATTGGCCTGCTCGGGGGTGCGGCCGATCTCCCAGGTGCGTTGACCGAGCACGTCGAACATCGGCTGCACGCGCGCCAACGCTGCCTCGTCGCCGGCGGCCAGGATGTTGAGCTTGCCGGCTTCGGCCACATCGACGCGGCCAAGCACCGGTGCGGCCACGTAGGCCACGCCGCGCTCGGCATGCAGGGCGGTCAACTCGTGCGCCAATGCCACCGAGATGGTGGCCATGTTGACGTGCACACTGCCCGCCGGCAGCGCGTCCAGCACACCATGCTCCAGCAGGGTCGCGCGCACCGCGTTGTCGTCGGCCAGCATCGAAAACAGCAGCGGGCCATGCGCGGCGTCGCGCGGTGCATCCACCACCGTGGCGCCGGCCTCGCGCAGCGATTGCGCGCGCCCGGGCGAACGGTTCCACACACTCAGTTCGAACCCGCCGCGCAGCAGGTTGTGCGCCATCGGCAGGCCCATCGTGCCCAAGCCCAGAAATCCTATCGGCATCTGTTTTCCTTATTCGATCTTGCGTCAAGAGCGGCAATCCAGACACCGCACGCTCTGCTTCTTTACCACTCCCCGCGTTAATCAGCTGGCGAACACGCCACGCGCCTCACGCGGCTCGCAGCGCAGGTATTGCGGCGCGGGTGTGACCGAGGCGCCAAGTGCAGCGGCCGCATGCCACGGCCAGCGCGGGTCGTACAGGATGCCGCGCGCCAGCGCGATCGCATCGGCCTGGCCGTCCTGCAGGATCGCCTCGGCCTGCGCCGGCTCGGTGATCAGGCCCACGCCGATCACCGGCGTGTCGACCTGCGCCTTGATCTGTTGCGCAAACGGAATCTGGTAGCCCGCCTGCACCGGAATCTGCTGGCGCGGATCCAGCCCGCCGCTGGAGACATGGATGTAGTGCGCACCGCGCGCATCCAGCGCCTTGGACAAGGCGATGCTCTGCTCGACATCCCAGCCGCCCTCCACCCAATCGGTGGCCGAGATGCGCACGCCGATGGCGATCTTGTCCGACACCGCCGCGCGCACCGCATCGAAGATGCGCAGCGTCAGCCGCATGCGGTTTTCCAGCGAACCGCCATACGCATCGCTGCGCTGGTTACTCAGCGGCGACAGGAACTGATGCATCAGATACCCGTGCGCGGCATGCAGTTCGATCAGCGCCAGGCCCAGCCGTTCGGCGCGCTGCGCCGCATCGACAAAGGCCTGCACCACCGCATCGATGCCGGCATCGTCCAATGCCTGCGGCAGCGGCTGACCGTCACCGAACGCCAGCGCCGATGCGGACACGGTCTGCCAGCCATGCGCGTGATCCGGCGCGATCGCCGCGCCGCCGTTCCACGGCAGATCGGTGGAGGCCTTGCGCCCGGCGTGTGCCAGTTGGATGCCGATCGGCATCGGCGACCAGCGCCGCACCGATTGCAGTACCTCATCCAGTGCCTGCTCGGTGGCATCGTCGTACAGGCCAAGGTCCGCATAGGAGATGCGCCCCTGCGGCTGCACCGCGGCCGCTTCCAGGATCAGCAGGCCGGCACCGGATTGCGACAAGGTGCCCAGATGGATGCGGTGCCAGTCGCTGGCGCGGCCGTCCTGCGCGGAGTACTGGCACATCGGGGCGATGACGATCCGGTTGGCGAGCGCAAGCGGACCGAAGCGAATGGGAGAGAACAGCTGGCTCAAGAGGGCATCCACAGATGACACGGGGGTGCCCATTGCACTGCGCCGCGCGCGTGGGCACAACCGCTGCGATGGATCACTGCGTCATGCCGAGCGCGCACTGGCGTCATCGACGCTGCGTGCAAGCAACGGATCGAACGGCGCGTGCAGGAATGCCAACGCCTGCGCGCACGACTGTTCGACCTTCAGGCTGAGCAGCTCGTCCGCGCGGGTGCGCCCGAAGTTGAGCGCGGCGATCGGCAGGCCGTTGCGTGCAGCGGTCTGCACGAAACGAAAACCCGAATACACCATCAGCGACGAGCCCACCACCAGCACCGCATCGGCCGCCTGCAGATGCGCAAATGCACGCTCCACACGCTCGCGCGGCACGTTCTCGCCAAAGAACACCACATCCGGCTTCAGCACACCGCCGCACACCGGGCACGGCGGCACCGCAAAATGGTCGAAGGCCACATCGTCCAGGTCCGCATCGCCATCGGGCGCCTGCGCCGCGTCCAGGTCGGCCCAGCCTGGGTTGGCCCGTTCGAGCAGCAGCTGGAAATCGGTACGTGGCATGCGCCGCTCGCAGCCCACGCAGCGCACCACATCGAGCCGGCCATGCAGGTCGATCACCGCCTGGCTGCCGGCCGCCTGGTGCAGGCGGTCGACGTTTTGCGTCAGCAGCACTTCCAGCTGGCCGCGCGCTTCCAGTGCGGCCAGTGCGTGATGGGTGGCGTTGGGCCGCGCCAGGCCGAAGCGCGGCCAGCCGACCAGGCTGCGCGCCCAGTAGCGCTGCCGCGTGGACAGCTCGCCCATGAAGGCCTGGAACGTCACCGGTTGCGGGCGCTTCCAGCCGCCTTGCAGATCACGGTAATCGGGGATGCCCGAATCGGTGCTGCACCCGGCGCCGGTGAGCACGAACAGGCGCCGGTGGCGTTCGATGAAGTCCTGCAGCGGGTTGCCGTCCTGCACAGGTGACGCCGTCATCGTGCAACTCCGGTGGCCATGAGGTAACTGTGCAGCAACACCACCAGTTGCGCCTGCAGCGGCGCAATCCGCACAGCCGGCGCGCCATCCTCGAGCAAGCTCTTCAACGGCCCGGTGATGGCCGCCATGCCGATCTCGGCCACCGCCTGGCAATCGTCGAAGCGCACATCCGAGGCGGTGGCGAGCGCGGCGGCGAACGCCTGCTGCGAGCGCCGGCGCGCCTGCGCGCCCAGGATGGCGCCACCATGCAGCTCGGCAATGGCGTACAGCGCACGCGACACCTCCACATGCTGCAGCTTGGCCTGCACGAAGGCGCGCACCAGCGCCTGGCACTGCTGCGCAAGCGTGCGCCCGTGCTGTTGCGCGCAGGCCAGCTCCACTGCATCGATCACCGTCTGCAGATGCCACTGCAGCAGCGCGATCAACATCGCCTGACGATTCGGGTAGTACTGGTACACGCTGCCGACCGACACGCCGGCGCGCTCGGCTACCCGCGTGGTGGTGCAGCCCTGCAGGCCGTCGGCCACCAACACCTGGATGCTGGCCTGGCGAATGACCTCCACGGTGGCGCGCGAACGCGCTTGCTGCGGGGCTTTACGCGGTGCGGGCAGGGGCAGGGAGGTGCTCACGAATGCGAATGTCCACACGGATGGATGGCACATAGTCTGGGGGCCTTCTGCCTGATTCCAAGGAAGCGCCTCGTCCAGCTCCGCCCCGGTGGCGTTGATCGCCGACGCCGGCCGCGCTCGATGCCTTTACCCTCTGCCACGTACGGTTGAAACCGCTTAAAAGCGGGCGCAACGTCACAAATCGTGGTGCCGGATCACGCAGTTAGCGTGATCCGGTGCACACGCAACGCTGCGGAAACATGGCACAGCGACAGTGTGCAGCTCCCCCGCTGCCCCCATCCCTGCCATGCCCTATACCCACACCCGGACGCGCTCCGGAGTGCGTCGTGCCGTGTCGCGTCGTCCGCTCGTCGTCGCGCTGGCACTGACCCTGGCCACCCCCGCGCTCGCGCAGGAAGCCGCGCCCGCCACGCCTGCCACCCGCAAGGGCGAGGACGGCATCTTCTCGCTGGACCGGATGATCGTCACCGGCGCCGGCCAGGCCCAGAACCAGTTCGACGCCTCGTATGCGATCACCGCGCTGACCGCCGAGCAGATCGACAAGCTGGCCCCGCTCAACCTCGCCAGCCTGATCGGCTCGATGCCGGGCATCTATGCCGAATCCACCGGCGGCGAAGTGCAGAACGTCTACCGCATCCGCGGCATTCCCGACGAGGGCTCGTTTGCGGTGATCCAGGAAGACGGCATCAGCCCCTACCCGGACAACAACGGCTACTTCTACAAGACCGAAGGCCTGGTGCGCCCGGACCTGATGGTCGAATCGGTGGAGACCGTGCGCGGCGGGCCCTCGCCGATCTTCGCCTCCAATGCCGCGGCCATCGTCAACTTCGTCACCCGCCAGGGCGGCGACACGCCCGAAGGCGCAGTGCGCACCACTGTCGGCGACACCGGGCTGTACCGGCTCGACGGCTATTGGTCGGGCAAGCTGGCCGACGGCTGGTATCTGGCTGCCGGCGGCTTCGTGCGCCGCAACGACGGCTACCGCGACGTGGACTTTCCGGCCGACGAGGGCGGGCAGTTCCGCATGAACCTCACGCACACGCTGGACCACGGCAAGATCACCTTCACTGCCAAGCATCTGGACGACAAGAATGCGTTCTACATGCCGATCCCGCTGTACGACCCGCGCGACACCACGCGTTCGCTGGACCCGTTGATCGACCGCTTCACCGGCACCTTGAGCACTGCGCAACTGAAGCGCGCCAGCATCGTGTCCAGCGATGCCGACGGCGCGCCGCAGCGCGAATTGCGCGACCTGTCCGATGGCCGCCACATGAAATTCAACCATCTGGGCGCGAACCTGGACCTGGCCTTCGACAATGGCTGGAGCCTGTCCAACAAGGCCATCGTCAATCGCCTGGACATGACCTTCGACGCGCTGTATTCCAGCAATGCGCCGCAGGACGCCAGCGCGTATGCCAACAGCCGCCGCGCTGCCGCCAGCGCCGCGTTTCCCGGCCTGACATCGCTGGGCTACGTCTACACCGATGATGGCAGCCGCTTCGATCCGGCCAGCACCGACGGCCTGGTGATCCAGGGCCAGTACCGCGCCATGAACGTGCGTGCCGATTCGTTTGCCGACGACCTGCGCCTGCATCGCCGCTTCGACTGGGGCGGCGACACCCACGACATCACGTTGGGCGTGTACGGCGCCTACTACGCGCGTTCCTACAATTCGCGTTACCAGAGCTATCTGTTGGAGATGCGGCAGAACCCGCGCACCATCGACCTGCTCGGCTACGACGCGGCCGGCAACGTGGTCGGCGGCGTGACCAAGGACGGCGTGGTGATCTATGGCGCCGACCGCACTCAAGGCAAGGCCTACACCAGCATGCTGGCGCCCTACATCGCCGACACCTGGCAGGTGACCGACAAGCTGCGCCTGGAAGGCGGCGTGCGTCACGAGCGCTACCGCTACCGCGCCTGGAGCATGTTGCGCAGCACCGGCAACCTGGGCATGGCCGACACCCTGGCCGACGATGCCGCGCGCCTGTTCACCGGGGCCCGCGCGCACACCGCGCTGGACGTGGGCGTGACCAACTGGACCGCGGGTTTCAACTACGACATCAACCCGACGGTCGGCATCTATGGCCGCGCCTCGCGTGCGCACCGCGCGCCCAGCGAGGGCGCCAACGAAGGCAATGTCAACATCCCCACCGCCGACCAGTTCGAGCTCGGCACCAAGCTCAACTTCGACACCCTGGACGTGTTCGCCACCGCCTTCTACACCAAGTACGACCCATACAACATCGGCACCAGCGCGGTGAACCCGCAGACCGGCGCGGCCGAATCCAAGGACTACCGCGGCAGCGTCACCAACCCCGGCATCGAACTGGCAGCGGTGTGGACGCCGGCGCAGTGGCTGCGTTTGGATGCCAACCTGACCTACAACGACACCAAGGTGTCCGACCTGACCGAAGTGGTGGCCAATGGCGCAGTGGCCGTGGTCAACGTGGACGGCAACATGCCCAACCGCCAGCCAAAGCTGTACGGCAATGCGGGCCCGACGCTGTACTTCACCACCGGTGCGTTCGACTGGGAAACCTCGTTGCGCTATGCCTACGTCGGCAAGCGCTACGCCGACCTGGAGAACACCACCGAGCTGGCCGCCTACGACACCCTGGCGGCCAACATCCTGGTGCGCAACGGGCCGTGGGATGTGCAGCTGTCGGTCGACAACCTGACCAACACCTTTGCGCTGACCGAAGGCAACCCGCGCACCGACACCATCTCCGGCCAGGGCACGCGCGAACCGATCTACGGCCGCCCGATCTACGAGCGCAACTCGCGGCTGGTGGTGACTTACCACTTCTGAGTGCACCGACGTCCGGGGTGTCGCAGCCTCGCTACCAGCGCTCCACTTCCCGATCCATCGCCTGCAGCGTGGCGTACGCGCTGCAGGCCACAAGGACTGCCATGACACCTTCCCCTCTTGCCTGTGCGCTGCTGTTTGCGGCAGCGACCTGTTCCGGCAATGCCGCCGCCTGGGGCCACCGTGCACACGCGGCCATCGACAGCGCCGCCGTGCAGGCACTGCCCGACGACGGCCCGGTCTTCCTCAAACAATATGTGCAGGTGATTGCCGACGGCGCCACGCTGCCGGACGGCTGGCGCAGCGAGAGCGAGCCATTTCTCAAGATCGAAGAAGACCCCAACCACGGCTGGTTCCGCGAGCAGTTCGCCTTCATGCAACACCCGCCGCGCTCGCGTTACGCCTTCGTGCTGGCGCTGTATGACGAACAGCGGCGCATCGCCAGCAGCGACCCGCAACGGGCGCAGCGCATGAACGTACGCTGGGCCGGCACCTTGCCGTACGCGGCCACCGAAGGCTACCAACGCATCGTGGCGACCATGCGGCAACTCCGCGCGCTGCGTGCCAAGGGCCAGGACTCCCGCGAACTCGAACGCACCTGCGCGTTCTATGTCAGCTGGTTCGCGCACTACATCGGCGATGGCGCGCAGCCGCAGCACGACAGCATCCACCACGACGGCTGGCAGGGGCCGAACCCGAACGGCTACAGCACCGACCCGAAGGTGCACGGCAAGTTCGAGAGCGATTACGTGGACAAGATTGCGCTGACCCCGCAGGACCTGCTGCGCCGCATGCCGGCCCTGGCGCATCAGCAGGGCGATGTGTTCGAGCAGATCCTGGACTTTCTCGACGTGGGCACCGCCCGTGTCGAGCAGGTCTATCGCCTGGAAAAGGCCGGCGCGTTCGACGATGCCTCCAGCAGCGACGGCCGCGCGATGGTCTATCGCACTGCCGGCGATGGCGCGGCGATGCTGCGCGACCTGCTGGTGCGCGCCTGGCGCGAAAGCGCGCTGCAACCAGAAACATCCACGCTGCCGCGCAGCATGGACCCGAGCCATCCGCAGTACGACCCGGCCACCGGATCTGCACCTGCCGGCAGGTCGCCCACGCTGTAACCGCCGATGGCGACATGGGTATGCCGCCATCGGCGTGCCGACCTGCGCGGCGGCAACGGGCGCCGCGCAGGCAGCACAGCGCACCATACGGATCGCGCGTGCGTCACGCCGCGTCAGTGGGCGTTGGCGGCCTGTTCGACAAAGCGCAGCAGATCCTGATTGAAGCGCGGGCTGTCTTCCAGAAACGGGGCGTGCCCGGCGTCGGGATACAGCACGGTCTGCGCACGCGGCTGCAGCTGCCGCGCACGCGCCAGTGTCGGCGCGGTGGCCACCAGTGCATCGCCTGCGCCGTATAGCAGCAACACCGGCAGCTGCGTGCGTTGCAGGCCGGCAACGTCGATCGACATGCCCTGCACGGCACGCTGCATGTCCCACGAGGCCAGTGCCGCGTTGGCCAGCAAGGTCTCGAACACCGGCGCGGGCGGCTGGGTGGCAAAGCACAACCGCAGGAACTCCTGCACCGCCTGCAGATGCGTGCGCAGGTCGTCGGAGACCAGATCACGATAGACCGCCGGATGCGCGCCCAGCAGCTGCGCGCGCAGTTCGATCACGCCGTCGACATACACCACGCCGCCAAGACCTGCGTCGCCGTGGCGGGTGAGGTAGTTGGTGATCACCGCACCGCCCAGCGACCAACCGACCAGCACCGCATCGCGCGCGTTGGCGGTCTTCAACACGGCAGCCAGGTCGTCGGCCCAGAGCGCGCCATCCTGATACGCGGACGCTGCCGCCGGTTTGCCGGACAGCCCATGCCCGCGCAGGTCGTAGGTGATCAACCGATAGCCTTGCAGGCGCGGATCGGCCAGCTGCGCGTCCCAGTCGATGCGGCTACCGAGCAGGCCGTGCACAAACACGATTGCCGGGCCATCGACGGCGCCATGCTCCTGCACCGCTAGGGCCACGCCGTCGGGTGCGGTGACGGTGTAGCTGCGGGACGCAGGGATGGCCGCCGGGCCCGCCGCAGCCAAGGTCGAAGAGAGCAGCAGCAGGCAAGCCAGCACGTGGCGCATCGGCAACAGGCCAATGACAGGAAGCAAGCGAACAGGCATCGGGGTGAGCTCCAGACAATGGGAGCCAGCATCCTCGAGCCTCACACCAATGTGAGGGTCAAGCCTTGCGTGCGACGTATGCTGGGCGCATGGCTACCTCGTCCGAACCATCGCTGAGCATTGGCGCACTGGCGCTGCAGACCGGCGCCAGCGTGCGCTCGCTTCGTCACTACGACGCGCATGGACTGCTGACGTCCTCGCGCAGCGCCAATGGCTACCGGGTGTTCCCCGGGTCCTGCGTTGCACAGGTGCGGCAGATCCAGCGGCTGATCGCCACCGGCTTCAGCCTGGACGACATTCGCGGCTTTCCTGATTGCATGCGCCTGGTGGAAGGCGCGCAGATGTGCCCGGAAACCGCGCAGGCGCATCGGGCACGCCTGCAGCTGATCGAGCGCCAGCTGGCCGACCTGGAGCGGCGACGTGCGCGCCTGCTGGAAACCCTTGCACAAGGGGCGGCGCAGACCACGTATGCACCCTCTCCTGCAACACAGCGCAAAGGCCGCAAGCCCGCTCCCTAGCCGCGCATCGACGCGTGCGCGGCAGTTTTTTTCACAGACGCGGCCGCCCACACCAAGGCATCACAGCTCGCGCCCGGATGCGGCTCGCACCACAAGCGCTGCCACCGGCAACCGCGCGCGCAAGCTTTTACGAATCACGAATCACGAATCCCGAATCCACCAAGCCAACCACCCGCATGCCGGGCACGCCCATGCTACGCGCAGCTGGCGTCCATATCGGCCTCGGTGGTTCCCGGATGCTCGCGCCGGGCGCTCCGCATCACTCGCCGCGTGCGGGATGCGGCGCAAAGCGCCCGTACGGCCGCGCGTCGTCGGCGCGCTGGCGCAGCACGTAGGCCGCCGCGAAGGCGAGCGCCAGCAAGGTCAGGCACATGCCGACCAGGGCGCCCCAGCCACCGTGCTGCCAGAACCAGCCGCCGAGCGCGCCGATCACGCTGGAGCCGGCGTAGTACGCCAGCAGATACAGCGATGCGGCATGGCTGCGGTGCGCACCGCCGAGCCGGCTCACCCACGCGCTGGCGGCCGAATGCGCAATGAAGAAGCCGATCGTCAGCAGCACGATGCCGGCCACCACCAGCGCCAGCACATGCGCCAGGGTCAGTGCCACGCCGAGCACGCACAGCACGATACCGGTGCTGACCACCGGGCCGCGCCCGAAGCGATCCGACGCCGCGCCGGCCACCGACGAACTGACGATACCGAACACATAGGCGCTGAAGATCATGCCGATCTGGCTCTGGCTCAGGCCGAATTCCGGCCCGCCCAACCGGAAGCCGGCGTAGTTGTAGAGGCACACGAACACCCCCATCAGCAGGAACGGCAGCGCGAACAGGAACGGCAGGTTGCGGTCGCGCAGATGCCCGGCCCAGGCGCGCAGATGGAAGCGCAGATTGATGCCGTGCCGGCGCACGAAGTTGCGCGACGGCGGCAGCAACCAGAAGAATGCCAACGCACACAGCAGGTCGAACACGCTCAACATCGCCAGTGCAGTGCGCCAGTCGTAGTGATCGGTCAGCACGCTCATCACGATGCGTCCGCTCATGCCGCCAAAGGCATTGCCGGCCACATACAGACCGGTGGCCGCGCCCATCTTGTTGGCCGGCAGCTCTTCGCCCAGGTACACCATCGCCACCGCCGGCACCCCGCCCAGCGCGATACCGGACAAGGTGCGCACCAGCACGAGCGCGCCCCAGTGCGGCAGAAACGCGGCGAGCAGGTTGAGCAGCGCGGCCAGCGCGATCGACACGAACATCAGCCCGCGCCGGCCCAGGTTCTCTGACACCGCGCCGGCGCAGAAGATCGCCAGGGCCAGCGCGCCGGTGGCCAGCGACAACGGCAGCGAGGCGGTGGCCGCGTCCACGCCGAAGGCGCGCGCAAACTCGGGCAGCACCGGCTGCACGCTGTACAGCAGCGAGAAGGTGGCAAAGCCGGCCAGGAACAAGGCCAGCCGGATGCGGCCGCTGGCGGGCGCGTCGGCGGCGGGTGCGTCGGCAAGGCCGGCGTGCGTGCCCGGCGAGCTGCCGGCGCGGCGATCAGGAGAGGACACGGGCGCAGCATCGAGACAGGGACGGCGAGTATTCGCCCGCTACGACCCCCTGTCCAATATATGATGCTGGCAGTTGCCATATGCAGGACAGATAGCATGGAACTTCGCCACTTGCGCTATTTCCTGGCCGTCGCCGAAGAGGGCAACTTCACCCGGGCCGCAGCGCGGGTGGGGATCGGCCAGCCGCCGTTGAGCCAGCAGATCCAGGCGCTGGAACGCGATCTGGGCACGCCGCTGTTCCGGCGCACCCACAGCGGCGCCGAGCTGACCCCGGCCGGCGAGGCCTTCCTGGTCGAGGTGCGCCGCGTGCTCGCCGACGTGGAGCGCGCCGCAGAAACCGCGCGGCGGGTGGCGCGTGGCGAATCCGGCCGGCTGCGCCTGGGCTTCACCGCCTCGGCCGCGTTCAATCCGGTGGTGCCGCATCTGATCCGCGACTTTCGCCGGCAATGGCCGCGGGTGGAGCTGTTGCTGGAAGAAACCAATACCGCCGGGCTGCTGGTGGCCCTGGCCGAAGGCCGCCTGGACGCGGCCTTCGTGCGCTACGGCCTGAGCACGCCGCCCGACCTGCAACTGCTGCGCTTTGCCGACGAGCCGATGAAGATCGCCGTGCCCACCGCGCATCGGCTGGCCGCCCGCAACAGCGCGCCGTTGGCGGCGCTGGCGGGCGAGCCGTTCATCCTGTTCCCGCGCAGCTTCGGTTCCAGCCTGTACGACGAGATCCTCGCCGCCTGCCGGCAATCCGGCGTGACCTTGCGCATCACCCAGGAAGCGCCGCAGATGTCGTCCATCGTCAATCTGGTCGCCGCCGAACTGGGCGTGTCGGTGGTGCCCGCCTCCACCGCCCAGCTGCAACTGCCCGGCGTGCGCTATCTGGAGATCGAAGGCCAGATGCCGCTGGCCAGGCTCGCGCTGGCGGTGTCGCCGGGCGCCCTGGACACCGCGCCGCTGGTCCGGCATCTGTGGGCGCTGGCGGAAGTGCTTTAAGCGAGGTTGCGTTGCGCCAATAACAGCGAACGCACCGCGGCTGTTGTAGGAGCGCACCTAGGCGCGATGTGGCTGTCCCGGAAACGCCCTCGCGCACGAGTGCGCTCCTACACGCAGGCAGGCTTACGTTGCTGGGTCGCGTTCCTCACCACCGGCTCTAGCGCTGGCTTTTTTGAGCCGACATCTGACTAACACACCCTGTCAGCCACACAAGCGACCGCTGATCTTGTAGAAGTGCGCATGCGCACGATGCGGCTGGCCTGCAGACATCATCGCGACTGAAGCCTCTGCCATAGACATCACGCGCCTCGCTATCGCTGGCAGATGCTCTACAGAATTCGAACACATGGCTTGACCTCAACCGCGATTGAGGTCGTTCAATGCCCGCTTCTTCCACCACCTGCGCCTGCCATGCATCTTCGTCACCTGTTGCTGCCCTGCCTCGACCCCGACCTCAGCCTGCGCTTCTATCGCGACGTGCTGCAGCTGCCGCAACACGGCAACAGCGTTCGCATCGGCTGGAGCACGCTGGAATGTGTGCAGGCGCAGCAGCCGGTGGGCAGTGTGCATCTGGCGTTCAACGTGGCGCCCTCGCGCTTCGACGCCGCTGCGCAGTGGATCGGCGCGCGCAGCAACCTGCTTGCCGATCCACACGGCCGCCGGGAGTTTCGACTGGATGGCGTATGGCAATCGCACTCGGTGTATTTCGCCGGCCCCGATGGCGCGGTGCTGGAGTTGATCGCGCGCCAGGCCGTGCAGGACGTGGTCACCGGCGACGGCGCGTTCCACGGCGAAGAACTGCTGTGCCTGAGCGAGATCGGGCTGCCCAGCAACGATGTCGCGGTGGTGACCAGCAGCGTCGCCCATCACTTCGGCGTGCGGCCATTTGCGCCGGCGGTCGAGGGCTTTGCCGCGCTGGGCGACGATGATGGCTTGTTGATCGTGGTCGATCAGGCACGCCGCTGGTTTCCGCAGCAACGGCAGCTACCGTGGGCCAGCGGTGTGCGGGTCAGCGTGGATGCACCGCAACCGGGGCTGCGCCTGCGCGATGCGCAGGGCTGGGAGTTGCTGGCGGCGTGATTGCCCACGCCGCGCACGTCATGCCGCGGCTGCAGGCGCGGGCAGACGGAAGAATGCCCGCGCGGCGGCCGTGCTGTTGGCCGCGGTCAGCGCCACGTCCTCGCCACGATCGCGCGCGAGTTCTTCGACGATATGCGACAGGAACCTTGGCTCGTTGCGGCGGTCCTTGGGCATCGGCTTGAGCGTGCGCGGCAGCAGGTAGGGCGCATCGGTCTCGATCATCAACCGGTTGGCCGGGATATTGCGCACCAGCTCGCGCAGATGCGCACCGCGCCGCTCGTCGCACAGCCAGCCGGTGATGCCGATGTAGTAATCGCGGTCCAGGTAGTCGAACAGTTCTTCGCGGGTGCCGGTGAAGCAATGCACCACGGCCGGGCCCAGGCGGCCATCGAAGCTGCGCATGATCGACAGGAAATCGTCGTGCGCCTCGCGCTGGTGCAGGAACAGCGGCTTGCCGTTGTCGGCGGCCAATTGCAGCTGGCGCTCGAAGGCCTTGTGCTGCGCCGGGCGCGGGGCGAAATCGCGGAAATAATCCAGCCCGCATTCGCCCACCGCCACCACCTGCGGATGCGCCTGCAGCGTGCGCATTTCGGCCTCGCATTCGGCGGTGAATTCCACTGCGTGGTGCGGGTGCACACCGGCGGTGGCGTAGAGGAATCCGGGGTGCTGCTGGGCCAGCTGCAAGGCCAGCGGCGAATGTTCCCGGCTGGCGCCAGTGATCACCAGCTGCGCAACGCCTGCCTCGCGTGCGCGTTGCAGCACTGCGTCGCGGTCGCGGTCGAAGGAGTCGTGGGTGAGGTTGGCGCCGATATCGATCAACTGCATGCTGCGGTGTCGCCTGAAAGAGCAGATGTGATTGTACTGGGTGGACGTTGCCCTCATCCGCCCTGCGGGCACCTTCTCCCGCAAGCGGGAGAAGGGAGACGCACTGCGTCAGCTGCGTGTTATCGGCGGTGCCTGCATGCGAGTGGCACCTCATCCGCCCTGCGGACACCTTCCCCCGCAGGCGGGAGAAGGGAAACACACGGCGTCAGCTGCGTGTATCGGCGGTGCCTGCATGCGAGTGGCAGTACCGGTATGCCCTCATCCGCCCTGCGGGCACCTTCTCCCGCAGGCGGGAGAAGGGAGACACACGGCGCGAGCTGCGTGTATCGGCGGTGCCTGCATGCGAATGGCAGTACCGGTATGCCCTCATCCGCCCTGCGGGCACCTTCTCCCGCAAGCGGGAGAAGGGAAACGCGCTGCGCGAGCTGCGTGTATCGGCGTACCTGCATGCGAGTGGCAGTACCTGCATGCCATCGGCCTGCACGAACGCACGGCCTTTCCCCTCTCCCGCCTGCGGGAGAGGGGCAGGGGTGAGGGCCGCTTGCGCAGCACACTCACCCCACCACCGGCACCACCATCGCATCGATCTTCGCCGCCAGCGCCTGGATCGCCAGCTGCGCCGAGCGCGAGAGTTGCCGCTGCGGGGCCACGCACAGCGCCAGCGTCATCGGCTTGGTCAGGTGGCGGCGGAACGGCACGAACGCCAGCCGGCCGTCGGCCACATCCGGTGCGGCATCCAGCCACGACATCAGGCCCACGCCGGCACCGGCGCGCACCAGCCCGCGCAAGGTGCGCACGTCGTTGCAGTGGGTCAGCCGCTTCACGTCGATGTGCTGGCGCTGGTACAGCACCTTGGCATGCTCGCCGACGATCAACGGCGCGGCCGGCAGCAGCAGGCGGTGTTCCAGCGTCTCGCTCAGCTGCAGCTCGGTGCGGGTGCTGAGCGGGTGGCCGACCGGCATCGCGATGCCCAGCGGGATGTCGGCAAAGGCGCGCACTTCCAGGTCCACACTGCTCACCGGGTCCAGCAGCAGGCCGATGTCCACATCGGCCGAGGTCACCATTTCCATCACCCGCTGGTTGCGCGCGGTGGACAGGTTGAAGGTGATGCCGGGGTACTCCTGCACCAGCGCCGCCACCGCCTCCGGCACCACGCCCTCGCTGAGCGCGTCGATCATGGCGATCTCCACATGCCCGCGGCGCAGCCCCTTGAGCTCGTCGAAGCGCTCCAGGGTGCGGGCGTAGGCCTTCTCCCAGCCGCGCACGTCCACCAGCAGCAGCTCGCCGGCGGCGGTCAGCCGCAGCCGCCCGGGCAGGCGCTCGAACAGCTGCGCGCCCAGCTCTTCCTCGGCCTTGAGGATCTGCCGGTCGATCGCCGAGGCCGACACGTGCAGCACCTCCGAGGCCTTGCGGATGCTGCCGCAGCGGGCCACCTCGATGAAGTAACGGGTGAAGCGGGAAAAGGTCAGCATGCGGCGGGGCCCGGTTGGTGTTGCATTTTTTGCAATGGCTTGGCTGAAAATCGATGTTTGATAACACACCCCCGGCTTCCTAGAGTCAATCCGGCACCGCTCCCGCCCTCCGCCAGAGACTGGACCCATGGATGTCGCCGTCCCCGCCCTGCCGCTGCACTGCACCTTCGCCGCCGCCGATTGGCAACGCCTGGCCCAGCACTGGCACGCGGTGGCGCTGAGCAGCGAGGTGGGCGAGGCGCCATTCAAGGCCACCCTGCTGGACGAGCCGCTGGTGCTGTACCGGCTGGGCGAGGAGCTGGTGGCCGCGCGCGATGTCTGCCCGCACCGCGGCGTGCCGCTAAGCATGGGCACCGCCGATGGCGGCGGCGTGGTCTGCGCCTATCACGGGCTGCGCTTCGGCGCGGGCGGGCGCTGCAACCACATCCCGGCCAGCCCCAATCAGAACATCCCGGCCAAGATGCGCCTGCACACCTATGCGGTGGCCGAGCGCTATGGCTTGATCTGGGTCTGCCTGGCCAAACCGGCCGGCGTCAGCGAGGCCGAGGTGCAGATCCCGCCAATGCCGGGCTGGGACGAGGAGGGTTTCCAGCAGATCGTCTGCCCGGCGTTCGATATCGGCGGCAGTGCCGCGCGCCAGCTGGAAGGCTTCATCGACGTGGCGCATTTCGCCTTCGTGCACACCGCCACCTTTGCCCAGCCGGACAAGCGCGAGGTGCCGGCCTACACCACCACCGAAACGCCGACCGGCTTCAATGCCGACTATCTGAGCTCGGTGGCCAATTATTCGGTGGACATGCCGCTGCCGGACGTGGACCCCGACTTCCAGTGGCTACGCCATTTCGAGGTGCACCTGCCGTTCACCGCCACCCTCACCATCCACTTCCCGGTGCCGGGCAAGCGGCTGGTGATCATGAACGCGGCCAGCCCGGTGTCCAAGCACAAGACGCGCCTGCTGGTGCCGATTGCGCGCAACTTCGACACCCATCTGCCGGTGGAGGACGTGCACGCCTTCAACCTGCGCGTGTTCGAGGAAGACCGCGCCATGGTCGAGGCGCAGCGCCCCGAATACCTGCCGCTGGACCCGCTGCTGGAAGTGCATATCCCGGCCGACCGCAGTTCCATCGCCTATCGCCGTGGCCTGCGCAGCCAGGGCTATAGCGACTTTTTCCTGCGCTGAAAGCCGAGGAGCACGCCATGCAGTTGCACGAGGTGCGCGTTGCCGAGGTCGTCGACCAGGGCCATCGCCAACGCGCAATCCGGCTGGAGCCGGTCGGCGCGCAATTGCCGGCCTTCGAGGCCGGCGCGCATGTGGATTTGCATCTGCCCGACGGCATGATCCGCCAGTATTCGATCGCCAGCGCGCCGCATGTGCGCGACCACTATCTGCTGTGCGTGAAGCTGGCCGACGCTTCGCGCGGTGGCTCGCGGCATCTGTGCGAGCAGCTGAGCACCGGCGACCGCCTGCGCATCTCCACACCGCGCAACCTGTTTCCCCTGCATCCGGGAGAGCGCCACGTCCTGCTGGCCGCCGGCATCGGCATTACCCCGCTGCTGTCGATGGCCGAAGCGCTGGAAGCGCGTGGCGAGCCCTTCGTGCTGCATTACTACGCGCGCCGGCACGCCGACGTGGCGTTCGGGCAGCGGCTGCAGCAGGGCTTCACGCACGGCCAGGTGCAGGTGCATCTGAGCGACGGCGGCGAAAGCCCGCGCGTGCATGTGCCCGACGAACTGGCACAGGCACGTGCGCGCGACCAGCTGTACCTGTGCGGGCCGGCCGCCTTCATGGACCATTTCACGGCGCTCGCCAAGGCGCACGGCTGGACGTCCGAGCAACTGCACCGCGAACACTTCGCCGCCGCCGCACCCGGCCTGGCCCACGATGCCGACAGCGCCTTCGAAGTGGAGCTGGCCGCCAGCGGCCGCGTGGTGCAGGTGCCGGCCGAGTGCAGCATCGCCAGCGCGCTGCTGGATGCCGGCATCGAGGTACCGCTGTCCTGCGAGCAAGGCATGTGCGGCGCCTGCCTGACCGGCGTGATTGCCGGAACGCCCGACCACCGCGACAGTGTGCTCAGCGACAGCGAGCACGCACAGAACCGGCAGATCACGCTGTGCTGTTCGCGTAGCCGCACGCCGCGGCTGGTGCTGGATCTTTGAAGGTGCCTGTCTGTCGTGACTGCCTCAGCAGTGACATTGCCACCACGGCTGTGCACGCGTGACGACTGCACTGACCGATGCAGCCGGCGACCACGGCGCATGACAACCCGCGATGCCGATGGGCCCGACACGCTGCCCAGCGTCGCGAGGGCACTGTGTCCGTCCGGGACAGCAATGCAGTGCGCACCGCGCAGGCTCCCGCGCGTATCGTATGCCCGACGTCGGAGAGCGCTCCATCCACGCAACGCGATTGTTTGCAATCGCCGCTGTGCGTGTCACGCCAACTATGCGGACGCGCAGCATGCAATGCAGCGCGTCCGCAAGCCGCAGCGCTGGAAGCCAGGCTCCGCATCTGGCGGGCGACATGCGCAGCTACTCACGCGTTACGTCATGCAACGCGTAGGTGTCTTGCAGCCTCACCCGTGCAACGTGCGCCCGGCGTGATCTCTCGTGCCAACCTAAACCACCTCAACCGCTGGCCGTCCACCGCGCTGCAAGGCATGCTTTGCGTCTACCGGCGGCGTGATTGCGCCATTGTTTTTTCTTTCCGAGTTCTCCAACGCATGTCCATCGTTCATCGCAGCCTGCTTTTGGCGTTATGCGTCCTGTTGCCCACCGCTGCGCAGGCACGCAACCAAGCCTTGCCTGCACAGCAACGCGAGCAGCAGGTGGCGCAGCTGTTGCGCACCGCCGCCGATCACCCTGCACAACTGCGTGCCTGGCTGCAGGCGATGCCCAAGGGCGGCGACCTGCACAATCATCTGTCCGGCTCGGTGCATGCCGAGGACTACCTGCAGTGGGCCAGCGACGATGGCGCCTGCGTGCAACTGGACGAGCTGAGCCTGCGCGCGCCGCCGTGCGCCAAGGGCCAGGAGCCCGCACGCGACCTGGCCACGCGCAATGCCGCGCTGTATGGCCAGCTGGTGGATGCCCTGTCGATGCGCAAGTTCCTGCCCAGCCCGTCGCAGCCCACCGGACACGACCAGTTCTTCAGCACCTTCGGCAAGTTCGACGCGGTGGTGCGCATGCGCGTTGCCGACACCGTGGCCGCGGTGCTGGAACAGGCCGCGCGCGACCGCGTGCCGTATGTGGAAATCATCGCCAACCCGCCACAGATGGACCAGGCGGCAACACAGATGCAGTCCCTGCCCTGGCAGGGCGACGACGACGCGGCCAACCTGCGCGCCCTGCAGGATGCCTTGCCGCCCCTGGTGCAGGCCGCACAAGCCGCGCTTGCCGACACCGACGCGCAGGTGCGCCGTGTGCTGCACTGCGACCAGCCCACTGCGCGTCCCGGCTGCCAGGTGACGTACCGCTACGTGCCTTATGTGCTGCGCGTGTTGCCGCAGCCGATGGTGTTCGGGCAGATGGCGCTGGCGCACGCGCTGATCGCCGCCGGCGGCAGCCGCGCGGTGGCGCTGAACATCGTCGCGCCCGAAGACAACCCGGTGGCGCTGGCCGATTACACCCGCCACATGGCGATGTTCCGCTTCTTCGCCGCGCGCTATCCCGACGTGCCGCTGTCCCTGCATGCCGGCGAGCTGGCACTGGGCCTAGTGCCGCCGGCGCAACTGCGCTCGCACATCCGCCAGGCGGTGGATGTCGGTGCACGCCGCATCGGGCACGGCGTGGACCTGCCCTACGAAGACGACGTCGATGGACTGCTGCAGCGCATGCGCGACCAACAGGTTGCGGTAGAGATCAACCTCACCAGCAACGATGTGATCCTTGGCGTCAAAGGCGCCGCGCATCCGCTGGCGATGTATCTGCGCGCCGGTGTGCCGGTGGTGCTGTCCACCGACGATGCCGGCGTCTCCCGCGCGGACATGACCCATGAGTATCAACGCGCGATGCAGGAACAAGGCATCGATTACCCCACGCTCAAGCAGCTGGCCCGCAACGGCCTGACCTACAGCTTCCTGCCGGGCGCCAGCCTGTGGGATGCCGACGGTAACGCTGCGCAGGCCTGCGCCACCGCGTTGCAGCGCGACACCGATGATACTGCCTGTCGAGCATTCCGCCAGGGCAGCGAGAAGGCTCGGCTGCAATGGCAGCTGGAAACCGACCTGGCCCAGTACGAACGCACGCTGTTGCATGTAGGAGCGCGCCCGAGCGCGAACGGGCTTTCCCGGTAACGCCACATCGCGCGCAGGCACGCTCCTGCCAACGCGCCTTCCGATCCATCGCCGCTGCAATGCATCCCACCTTCCACGACAAAAACGCAATGACTCACCCGCACACCCCCTCCTCCAAACGCCGCGTCATTCTCGAAGACGACATCGATGGCTTCACGCCTGCGCAGCTGCTGCTGTTGCAGTCGCCCGAGGTCGAGGTGCTGGGCATCAGCGCGGTCAGCGGCAACATCTGGCGCGACGAGGTGCTGGCGCATACCTGCCGCCTGCTGGAACTGGCCGGTCATGCCGACATCCCCGTGCTGCCCGGCCCGGTGCATCCGCTGCTCAACAGCGAGCTGGCCACCGAGCGCTGGGAAGCGCTCTACGGCAAGCTGGTCTGGAAAGGGGCATGGACCAGGCACTGGGTGGACGGCGACACCGTGCAGAGCGCGCCGCGCTATCACGCCCACGACGTGGTGCCGGAGCTGGCACTGGGCAATCCCAGCGTGGTGCGCGCGCGTGAGGAGCCAGCCGCGTTGTTCATGCTGCGCATGGTGCGCCAGTATCCGGGCGAGGTGAGCATCATTGCCACCGGCCCGTTGACCAACCTGGCACTCGCGCAATCGCTGGATCCGGCCTTCGCCACGCTGGCGCGCGAGCTGGTCTACATGGGCGGCAGCCTCAACCCGCGGCAGCAACGCAACAGCATCAGCGCGCAGCAGTTCGCACGCGAGTTCGTCAACTCGCCACGCCGCGAATTCAATATCCGCTGGGATCCGGAAGCGGCCAGCATCGTCATGCGCGCCCCCTGGCGCAAGATCACCATGGTGCCGGTGGACCCATCGACCGCAACCGAACTCACGCCCGACCTGCTTGCGCGCATGAGCGCTGCCGATACCAGCATCGGCCACGCATTGCGGCGCCGCGAACCGGGCTTTCCGATGTGGGACGAGCTGGCCACCGCGGTATGGCTGCGCCCGGAGCTGGCGACACGGACCGAAACGCTCTATGTCGATACCAACACCGCCTTCGATGCAGGCTACGGCGACATCCTGTCGTGGGCACCTGGGTATCAACCGGGGCTGGGCGAGCAGGCGCAGACGGTGGTGCACGCGGTGGATGTACCGGCGTTCGAGCAATTGCTGGTCGACCACCTCACTGCGCCGCAACCACCGGCAGTCGGCTTGCCGCTCCCCAGTCTCCCCTCGGGAGAAGATGCCCGAGGCGCGGATGAGGCTGCGCCCCCGAGCCGTGGCGATTGACTGGCAATGCTGAAACGCCGCGCCTGTCATCCACCTTGGTCGTGGCAGCAACCGCAGCTCACTTGACGCATCTGTGCATCCTGCACCATCCGCCGCAGCCCACCGGCCGGTTCAGCAGCGGCGCATTCGCACCACCTGCAGGCCGCGACATCGACTCCCGACTCCCAAATCCCGACTCCCAGCCCTCGACCAGGTGACCCCATGCAACTTCCAGCGCAGTGGCAGGCCGGCATCGATCGCAATACCGAGGTGCTGCGTGGCCACGCGCAGCTGCTCGCCAGCTTCAACGCCCCGCGCCCCGCCGCGCCGGACACCGCCACTGCGCGCGGGTTGATCGCCTCCATCGTCGGCACCACCCGCAGCCAGCCCACGCTGGCCGCACGCCATGCCACCCAGACGCTGGCGCGCATCAACCAGGCCAACGACAGCCTGCGCGCGATCACCCGCCTGCTGCCCGCACGCGCCGCCGCCGATGCCGCGCGCGTGCAGGCCGCGCTGGCCGGTGGCAGCGACGGCGGTGCGCTGGCCGGCGTGCCGTTCGTGGTCAAGGATCTGTTCGACGTCGCCGGCCAGGTCACTACCGCTGGTGCCGCCGTGCGTGCGCAGTGCGTGCCCGCCAGCCGCGATGCGGCCGTGGTGCAACGGCTGAGCGATGCCGGCGCGGTGCTGGTCGGCACCGCCAACATGGACGAGTTCGCCTACGGCTTTGCCACCGTCAACGCGCACTACGGCACCACCGCCAACCCGCACGATCACCGTCATCTGGCCGGTGGCTCGTCGGGCGGCTCGGCCGCCGCGGTGGCCGCCGGGCTGGTGCCATTCGCGCTGGGCTCGGACACCAACGGCTCCATCCGCGTGCCTGCCGCGCTGTGCGGTGTGTACGGCCTGCGTCCCACGCACGGCGCGCTGCCGCTGGAGGGCGTGTTCGGCTTCGTCGATGCGCTGGATGTGGTGGGCCCGTTCGCCACCTCCATCGCCGACCTGCGCCGCGTCTACGAAGTGATGCTGGGGCAGCCACTGGCCCACTGCACTGCCGGCAACTTGCGCATCGCCCGCCTGGGCGGCTGGTTCCAGCGCAACCTGGATCCCGCGCTGGACGCCGGCCTGGGCGGATTGCTCACCGCCTGCAATAGCACCGCCCTGATCGAACTCCCCGACGCAGAGCGCGCCCGCGCCGCCGCGTTCGTGCTCACCGCCGCCGAGGGGGGCCACCGCCATCGCGCCGGCCTGGGCACGCACGCCGAGCAATTCGACCCGGCCACCCGCGACCGCCTGCTCGCCGGCCTGCAACTGCCCGCCAGCGCGGTGGCCGATGCGCACCGCTTCGCGCAGTGGTTTGGCGCGGCCATGCAGCGCCTCTGGGACACGGTGGATGTATTGATCGCGCCGGCCACACCCTGCGTGGCACCGCGCATCGACCAGGACAGCATCCAGATCGACGGCCTGCCGGTGTCCGCACGCGCCAACCTGGGCATCTTCACCCAGCCGCTCGGCCTGGCCGCGTGCCCGGTGCTGGCCGCGCCGTTGCCGCGCCCCGATCGCCTGCCGCTGGGCGTGCAGCTGATTGCCGCACCCGGCCGCGAAGACCGCCTGTTCGCGCTCGCCGCGCACCTCGAACGCGACGGCCTGCTCGCCTTCAGCCCGCCAGCGGAGACACGCTGATGCTGCATACCTTGCGCGCACGCCGCGGCATGGTCGTGGCCCCGCATCACCTTGCCGCGCAGGCCGGGCGCGATGTGCTGCGCGACGGCGGCAACGCCATCGAAGCCGCCGTCGCCACCGCCGCCTGCCTGGCCGTGGTCTACCCGCACATGACCGGCATCGGTGGCGACGGCTTCTGGCTGATCCACGACCCCGACGGCCGCGTGCACGCCATCGACGCCTGCGGCCGTGCTGCACAGGCTGCGACCCTGGACTTCTATCGCGGCCACGCCAGCATTCCGTGGCGCGGCCCGGGCGCGGCCAATACCGTCGCCGGCACCGTCTCCGGCTGGGCGCTGGCCCTGCAACAGGCAGGCGGCGGCCTGTCGCTGCAGCGCCTGTTGCAGGACGCCATCCACCACGCCAGTGCCGGCGTGCCGGTCACGCTGGGCGGTGCGCAGATCGCCGCCAGTAGAAGCGCCGAGCTGCGCGTGCAACCCGGTGCCTACGCCAGCATCTTCGAACCGCACGGCGCGCCGCTGCACGAAGGCGCACTGCTGTATCAGACGCAGCTCGCACACACCCTGCAGCGGCTGGCCGACCAGGGCCTGGACAGTTTCTATCGCGGCGCACTGGCCGAGGACATCGCCGCCGACCTGCAGGCGCTCGGCAGCCCGCTGCGCGCGCACGATCTCGCAAGTCATCGCGCCGAGCCCAGCGTACCGCTCTCGGTCGCCATCCACGGCGCACGCCTCTACAACCACGCGCCGCCCACGCAAGGCCTCGCTTCGCTGCTGATCCTTGCCTTGTTCGATCGCCTGCAGGCCGAACACGCCGACAGCTATGCGCACCTGCACGGCCTGATCGAAGCCACCAAACAGGCCTTCCTGATTCGCGACGCGCACCTCGGCGACCCCGCCTGGATGACGCTGGACGCACAGGCGCTGCTCGATGACAGCGCCGCGCTCGATGCGCTCGCCGCACGCATCGACATGCGCAGCGCACTGCCCTGGCCGCAGCCCTCGCAGGCCGGCGACACCGTCTGGTTCGGCGCCATCGACGCGCACGGCCGCGCGGTCAGCTGCATCCAGTCCACCTATTTCGAATTCGGCTCCGGCCTGGTGCTGCCGCGCACCGGCATCACCTGGCAGAACCGTGGCTGCAGCTTCCGCCTCGCCGCCGACGGCTGGAACGCGCTCGCCCCGGGCCGCAAACCCTTCCACACCCTCAACCCTGCCCTGGCCACCTTCGACGACGGCCGCGTCATGGCCTACGGCACCATGGGCGGCGAAGGCCAGCCACAAACCCAGGCCGCGATCTTCTCCCGCTACGCGCGCTTCGGCATGCCGCTGCAACAGGCCATCACCGCACCACGCTGGCTGCTCGGCCGCACCTGGGGCGAAGACAGCACGTCACTGAAGCTGGAAGACCGCTTTGATCCGGCACTGGTACAGGCACTGCGCGATGCCGGGCATGCGGTGGAGCTGTTGCCCGCCTACACCTCGGTGATGGGACACGCCGGCGCACTGGTGCGCGAAGTGGACGGCGTGCTCAGCGGGGCAAGCGATCCGCGCTCCGATGGTGCGGCGGCCGGGTGGTGATAGTCGGGGCTTGTGGGCGTCCTGCATCTGCCTCGGTGAGGGGTGGACGTTGCCGGCAGCCAGCTGCGCCATCGCGCCGGAGCGGCGGCTTGCACGCTGGCAGAGACGAGCGCTAGCGATCAGGACTCCAGCCAGGGCGGAACATGGCATAGACTCCGGGCATGCTCTCCAAGGCGATGATGGCGGACCCAGCCGCGCCGATCGCTGCACAGGACGCGCTTGCTTTTTTGGGCATGCGGGGCGATGAAGAGGGATGTCGCCGCGCTTATTCGACACACGCATCAACCCTTCCACCAAGGAGAGCCACATGACAGAGCAAGACGACAATCAACCGAACCTGGAGGACGTCAAGCTGGCGTTCGACGGCCAGAGCGTGGATTGGTATCTGCAGAAGCTGGTTGCCACCGTCAACACCTCGAACGTGCAGTTCGGCATCACGCTGTTTGTCGAAGGCATCATCGTGTCGGGCCAGCTGGTCAGCGGGAAGCAGTACTTCGAGGCGTTTGCGCAGGAATTCTCTGCCGCCTATCCCGGCGATGCCGAGGAAAAAGAGGATATCCGCCGTGCGTTTGCCAGCCACGCCAGCATCTACGACACCGAAGAAGATGCCGAGCAGAGCAGCACGCCGCCGCAGTTCCTCCACCTGATCGACTCGCGGTGCTTCTCGCCCGGCGGCCAGCCCCTGCCCAGCAACCGTGGGGTGCTCTGGCGCGGCAAGCTCAATGCCGTGTCCGGCTTCACGCTGGGATCGCTGTCGGCGGATTGAGCCTGGCAAGCTCCACGTTGGTGTGAGGTGCCTGTCATCTCACAGTGGACTGTTGGAAATAACGCCAGGAGCACGCTCACGGCTGCACAGCTGCCAAGCGTGCTTGCGCTTGCTGACAACGGTGCGCTCGCCAACGCCTTCCGTTGGCTCTCGGCATCAGACCGGCGCTGCTCGAATGGCAGCAGCGCCGCGCAGCAATGCCGACGCAGACAGCTTGAGCATGGGCCGCGGGCTGTGGCCGATGGCAAACGTCACCGCCGCGCAAGGCACGCGCGCTCGTGGGCTTCGTGATGCGCTTCAGAAAATCCGCTACCGCCCTCGCGTCGTTGCGTGGCACGAACTGGCCTCCACGCACTGCGCGCTGCATCGCGCAATCGCCGGCACTCACGGCTGCAAACGATCGCCCCGCCCCGCAACCAGTGACGAGGCCAGCAGCAACACGCTGGCACCGACGAAGGTGGCGCCGATCGACACATGATCCAGCAGCACGCCGCCTGCGGCGCCGCCCAGTAGGATCGAGAGCTGGATTGCGGCCACCATCAGGCCACCACCGCTTTCCGGTGCGTCCTTGACGCAGCGGCTCAGCCAGGTGGACCAGGCCACCGGCATCGCCGAATTGAGCGTGCCCCAGGCAATCATCGCCACGGCCACGGCCCACACCAGATGGCCGGCCAGCAACATGCTGATGGTCGCCACACCCAATGCAACCGGCAGCACGCTGAGCAGGGTGAACAAGCGCTTGGGCACCAGCGCGGTGGCGGCATAGGTCCCGACGAATCCGGCCAGGCCCAGGCCGAGCAGCAGCAACGACAGCTGCGACACATCGACCTGCGCAACGGTTTCCAGAAACGGGCGGAAGTAGGTGAACGCAGAAAACGCGCCGGCAAACCCGAGCATTATCGCCAGCATGGCGCGCGCCACATACCCACGCTTCAACAAGGTGACGATGCCACCCAGCGAGGTGGCGCCCTGCGCGGGCATCGACGGCAGGCTGCGCCATTGCCAGAGAATGGTCAGCGCCACCAGTGGCAACATGCCCCAGAACACCCCGCGCCAGCCGATGGTGGCGCCCAGATAGCTGCCCAGGGGCGCGGCGAATGCGGCAGCGACCGCGTTACCGATGAATATGATGCCCAAGGCCTTGGGCACCGCATGCTCGGGCATGATGCGCATCACCGTGGCAGTGGACAACGCCCAGAACCCGCCGATGGTGATGCCGAGCAGCGCACGCGCCACCATCAACATGCCAAAGCTGTGCGCGTTGGCGATCAACAGCAGCGACACCAACATCACCCCGGTCAGGGCGAGCAACACATGGCGCCGGTTGAAGCGCGACGACAACGGTGCGACCAGCAGGCTGGCGGCCACCGCGAACAGGCCGGAGATCGAAATCGCCTGGCCGGCCATGCCGGCGCTGGCATGCAGATCGGCAGCGATTGGCGTGAGCAGGCTGACCGGCATGAACTCGGAAGCGATCAGCAGCGCAACGCAGAGCGACATCGAGCCGACCGCGCTCCAGGAACGGCGTGTTGCGACAGGTGCGGCGCGCGAAGATGGATCGGTGAGCAAACTGGCTTGCATAGTGGGCCCTTGTGCGAAGTAGGATGCGAAACGAACGCCACGCCGCAAACGCGCTGACGCGGCGCTCGATGGCGAACGTGGTGCCCGGAAGGAATGCGCTGCAGGCAGCGATGCACTGCATCGACCTGCCACCGCAGCGACGCACGACGGGCGCGATGCAGCAACGGATGCTGCGGCTCGTGCGTGCGTGTGTCTGGAGGTGCCGCAGCTTACGCAGGCAGTAGGCGGCGATAAAGCTGTTGGATCAGCACAGCCCTATGAAGCCGGCTCATCAACCGCGCATCCGTAGGTGATCGTGCAACGTGATGCGCCACCTTCGTTCGACACCGACTTCGGTTTGCGCGAGCGCAGCCCAGGCATGCGCCCATGCTGCGATCGCACCGGAACGATCGGCCGCTGCCAGCTGTGCAGGCTGCGCGCATCGGCGCTGCCGGCAACGCGGCAGATCCATCAGCCTTTGTAGCGCAAGGCGTCGACCACCAGGTTGAAGGCGGAGGAGGAATGTCGGCGGCTGGGGTAGAACGCGTGCAAGCCCGGCCAGGTCGGCGACCAGTCCTTCATCACCCAGCGCAGCCGCCCGGCCTTGATGTGCGGGCGCGCCAGATCCTCCTGCACGAGCGCGATACCGAAGCCGTCCACCGCCGCGTCCAGTGCTTCGTAAGTGCCGTTGAAGGTCAGCTGGCCGTCCACGCGCACGATGACTTCGCGGCCGTCCTTTTCCAGCTCCCAGGCATAGATGCCGCCGGCGGTTTTCATGCGCAGGTTGATGCAGCTGTGCGCGGTGAGGTCCTGCGGCGTCCTGGGAACGGGGCGGCGCGCAAGATAGGACGGCGCGGCGACGATGGCCATGCGCATGTCCGGCGCGATGCGCGCGGCGATCATGTCCTTCTCGACCTGATCGCCCAGCCGCACACCCAGGTCGTAACGGTCGGCGACGATGTCGGTCAAGCCGTTGTCGACCACGATTTCGACCTTGATTTCGGGGTAGTCGCGCAGCAGCCCGGACAGCTTGGGCCACAGGATCGCGCGCGCGGCGTAGTCGGTGGCGGTGATGCGCACGGTGCCTGCGGGGGTGTCACGCATGTCGCCGAGCGCAGCCAGCGCCTCCTCGATTTCCGCAAAGCGCGGCGCCACCGTCTGGATCAGCCGCTCGCCGGCTTCGGTCGGCGCCACGCTGCGGGTGGTACGGGTCAGCAGGCGCACACCCAGCGTCGCTTCCAGCCCGCGGATGGTGTGACTCAGCGCCGACTGCGAAACCCCCAGCTTGGCGGCAGCACGGGTGAAGCTGCCCTCGCGAACGATGGCGATCAGCGCCAACAGGTCCTTGAAGTTGTCGCGCGCCATTGGTGAATCTCTTTCATGGAATACGGGAAACTGTAGCAGCTGGTGCCATGGAGACCGCGTGGACTGCGCTTCTCCCGCTGGTGGCGCTGATGCAGCGCCTGCACGCGACGAGCGTGCTTGCAGTGGTGCGACCGCGCCAGCGATTTCTCGACCAGGTCGCCGGTCAGGAACTCCAGCCCGATGCAGTCGGCTGCCCAGCGCGGACAGGGGCGCTGCGCAAAGGTTCGGGTGAGGGGCAAATGGCAAAGCAGGCGATGTTCACTTCTGAAGCCGCGTGGCGGCGCGTTTGTCATTGCGAGGGCTGACAGCCCTGTGCGGCGCCCCCTCGTCCGCCCTGCGGGCTCCTTCTCCCGGCGGAAGAAGGGAGACAACGCAGTACCAGCTGCCTGTCGCATTTTTTGCAACGCGCACCCCTAAAAAAACCGCTTTGGGGTGACAGGGCCGGTTCGTATAGTCGAATCGACAGGCGCCGCCTGCCACGCGCGCCTGTCGCCACGATGTCACCGGGCAATCGCCGGGCAATGGACCGCCCAGCGTGCTCACCCTTTCACGCCGCCTGCGGAGGCCTCATGCACCAGTTCCTGTCGCATCGCGGTCCTGGCAGCGCCGGCAGAACACCACATTCGCACGGCACCCCATGCTGAGCGCGCAACGCACCTCATCCGCCCCCTGCTCGGGCGCACGCGCGGTTGCCCGCTGCGATGCCCTGGGACTGGCGCCCTACAGCGACACACCCGCCGGGCTGTTCCGCGCCTGGCTCAGCCCGGCGCATCGCGCCGCCGTTGCACAGGTGGGCCAGTGGATGCACCAGGCCGGCATGCAGGTGCGGCTGGATGCAGCGGCCAATCTGGTCGGGCGCTACGAAGGCGCACGCGCCGACGCACCGGCGCTGCTGATCGGCAGCCATCTGGATAGCGTCCGCGATGCCGGGCGTTACGACGGCCCGCTCGGCATCCTGCTCGGCATCGAATGCGTCGCCACGCTGCATGCGCAGGGGCGGCGCCTGCCGTTCGCGATCGAGGTGATCGCCTTCGGCGACGAAGAAGGGTCGCGCTTTCCTGCCTCGATGTTCTGCAGCCGTGCAGTTGCCGGCACGCTCGACCCCGCCACGTTGGCGGTCACCGATGCGGCCGGCATCGACGTGGCCAAAGCGCTGGCGGAGTGGGACCTGGATATCGCCCAGATCCAGCAGGCCGCACGCGCGCCCGGGAGCGTGCTGGCCTATCTGGAAACCCATATCGAACAAGGCCCGGTGCTGGAAGCGGCAGGCCTGCCGGTCGGCATCGTCACCGCGATCGCGGCGCAGCGGCGCTTTGCGCTGCGCTTCGACGGCCGCGCCGGCCACGCCGGCACCACCACCATGGCCCTGCGTCGCGATGCATTGAGCGCCGCTGCCGAGGCCCTGCTGGCGATCGAAGGGATTGCACGCACCGGCAGCGACGATCTGGTCGCCACGGTCGGCAAGCTCAACGTCGCACCCGGCGCCACCAATGTGGTGCCGGGCCGGGTGGACTGCACGCTGGACGTGCGCGCCGGCGACGACGCAACGCGCGATGCGGCGGTGCAGGAGATCGAACGCGCACTGGCCCGTATCAGCAAAACCCGCAACATCGCCATCGCCATCGACCCGTTGCAGACCTTGGCCGCCAGCCCCTGCGCACCGACGCTGATGACCCGTCTGCAACACGCAGTCGCTGCACAGGGCATCGCGCCACGCCAGCTGGTGTCCGGCGCCGGCCACGATGCGATGGTGATGGCCGCGCTCTGCCCCACCGCGATGCTGTTCGTGCGCTGCGCCGGCGGCATCAGCCATCATCCGGACGAACACGTGGCCCCGGCCGATGCCGAGCTCGCACTGGCGGTCATGCGCCACTTCATCGAACACCTGGGAGATCCCCTTGTCACCTGATCTGCGTCACCTACCTACCTTCGGCGAGCTCGATCCCCCGCAACGGCTGTTGATGGGCCCGGGCCCGGTCAATGCGCATCCGCGTGTGCTGCGCGCGATGGCGGCCGACCTGCTCGGCCAGTTCGACCCGGAAATGACCACCTACATGAACGAGGTGATGGCGCTGTACCGGCCGCTGTTCGGCACCGAGAATCGCTGGACGTTTCTGGTCGATGGCACCGCGCGCGCCGGTATCGAAGCGGCGCTGGTGTCGCTGGTCAGCCCGGGCGACCGCGTGCTGGTGATCAACTTCGGCCGCTTCGGCCTGCTGCTCACCGAAATCCTCGGCCGGCTCGGTGCCGACGTGCACACCGTGGATGCGCCCTGGGGCGAAGTGGTGCCGCTTGCTGCAATCGCCGAGGCGATCGAGCGCGTGGCCCCCAAGCTGGTCGCCACCGTGCATGGCGACACCTCCACCACCATGGCCCAGCCGCTGGATGGGGTGGGCGCGCTGTGCCGCGCGGCCGGCGCGCTGAGTTACGTGGATGCCACTGCCACCATCGGCGGCATGGAGATCGCCAGCGATCGCTGGGACGTGGACGTGGTCACCGGCGGCCTGCAGAAATGCCTGGGCGGGCCGTCCGGCTCGGCACCGATCACCGTCTCCAACGCGGCGGCCGAGGCCATCTTCGCGCGCCGCCATGTCGAACGCGGCATCGTGCGCGCCGACATCGTCGACGGCAGCGGGCCGCGCATCGCCTCCAATTATTTCGATCTGGCGATGATCATGGATTACTGGTCCGACAAGCGCCTCAATCACCACACCGAAGCCACCACCATGTTGTACGGCGCCCGCGAATGTGCGCGCGTGGCGCTGCAGGAAGGCCTGGATGCCCGCTTCGCCCGCCACGCCGCCGCCGGGCGTGCGGTGAGCGCGGGCATCCGCGCGTTGGGGCTGGAGGTGTTCGGCGACGATGCGCACCGCATGAGCAATGTCACCGGCGTGGTGATTCCACCCGGCATCGACAGCGATGCGGTGCGCCGACGCATGCGCGAGGATTTCGAGATCGAGATCGGCACCGCGTTCGGCCCGCTGCAGGGCAGGATCTGGCGCATCGGCGCAATGGGCTACAACGCGATGAAGCACAAGGTGCTGATCACCCTGGCCGCGCTGGAAGCGGTGCTGCGCGCCGAAGGCTACGCCTGCACACCGGGGCTGGCGGTGGACGCCGCCCTGGCGGCCTGGCACGCGGAGCCGCATGCATGAACACCGCGCGCGACCTGGTCGGCTATGGCGCCACCCCACCTGCGGTGCAGTGGCCCGGGGGCGCACGCATCGCGGTGCAGTTCGTCATCAACTACGAAGAGGGCGCGGAAAACTGCGTGCTCAACGGCGATGCCGGCTCGGAAGCCTTCCTGTCGGAAATGGTCGGCGCCCAGTCGCAGCCCGGCGCGCGCGCCATGGCGATGGAAAGCCTGTATGAATACGGCAGCCGCGCCGGCTTCTGGCGGCTGCATCGGCTGTTCACCACGCGCAATGTGCCGGTAACCGTGTTCGGCGTGGCGCAGGCCTTGGCCTCCAATCCCGAGGCGGTGGCCGCGATGCAGGCGGCCGACTGGGAAATCGCCAGCCACGGCCTGCGCTGGATCGACTACCAGCGGGTGGACGAGGCCACCGAGCGCGCGCATATCGCGCAGGCCATCGCCGTGCACACCCGTGTCACCGGCAGCCGCCCACTGGGCTGGTACCAGGGCCGCACCAGCCCCAACACCGCGCGCCTGGTCGCCGAAGAAGGCGGCTTTGTCTACGACGCTGACAGCTATGCCGACGATGTGCCGTATTACGACACGCGCCACGGCCGCGCGCAGTTGATCGTGCCGTACACACTGGACGCCAACGACATGAAGTTCGTCGCCTACAACGGCTTTGCCGATGGCGAGCCATTCTTTCGTTACCTGCGCGATGGCTTCGAGCAACTGCGCAGCGAGGGCGGCCGCATGCTGTCGGTCGGCCTGCACGGGCGCATCGTCGGCAAGCCGGCGCGTGCCGCGGCCCTGGCACGGTTTATCGATCACGTGCTGGCCAGCGGTGATGCCTGGATTGCGCGCCGCATCGATATCGCGCGGCATTGGCTGCAGGTCCATCCGGCATGAGCATCGACACCACCGACATCGACCTGCCCGAGGTAATCGCGCAAGTGACCGCGGCCTTCCACGCGTACGAACAGGCCCTGATGGACGACGACATCGCCGCAATGGACGCGCTGTTCCACCCCGCACCCAGCACGGTGCGCTACGGCGTGGGCGAAGTGCTGTACGGCATCGAGGCGATCCGTGCCTTCCGCATCGGCCGCGGTGGCTCGCCGCAACGACAGCTCGTGCATGTGGAAGTGCATGGCTTCGGTCGCGACTTCGCCACCACACATGCGGAATTCGTTCGTGCCGGCAGCAGCGCGCGCGGCCGCCAGAGCCAGAGCTGGGTACGTTTTTCCGACGGCTGGAAGGTGGTGGCCGCGCATGTCTCGCTGCAGGGGACGCATGCATGAGCGTGATCGACGACAACATGCTGGACGATGCCGCCTTCGTGGCACGCTACCGCGAGCTGTTCGAGCATTCGCCGTGGGTGGTCGAACGCGCCGCACGGCGGCGCCCGTTCGCCGATGTGTACCGCGGGCTGATGCAGGTGGTGTTCGACGCGTCGCAGGAGGACCAGGTTGCGTTGATCCGCGCCCATCCGGAGCTGGCCGGCAAGGCGGCGATCGACCGCACGCTCACCGCCGCGTCGGCGGCCGAGCAGGCCGCGGCCGGATTGGACAGGCTCAGCGACGCCGAGTTCAAGCGCTTCCACGCGCTCAATCAGGCCTATCGCCACCGATTCGGATTTCCGTTCGTGATCTGCGTGCGGCTGCACGACAAGGCCGGCATCCTGGCCGCACTGGAACGCCGGCTGGATGCATCGCGCAGCGAAGAACTGTCCACCGCCCTCGCCGAGATCGGCAAGATCGTTCACCTGCGCCTGGAGGCACTGCCATGAGCCTGGCCCAACTCGAACGCGAGCTCCACCACGATCTGCAACGCCTGGCCCACGGCGGCGATGCATGGACGCAGCCGCGCGTGCATCCGGCCGGGCACGTGTATGACGTGGTCATCGTCGGCGCCGGCCAGAGCGGCCTGGGCGCGGCATTCGCACTGCAACGCGAGCGCGTGCACAACGTGCTGGTCATCGATGAAAACGCCGCGGGGCAGGAAGGTCCGTGGGTGACCTATGCGCGCATGCAGACCCTACGCACGCCCAAGCAGATCACCTCGATCGACCTGGGCGTGCCTTCGTTGACCTTCCGCGCCTGGTGGGAAGCCCAGCACGGCAGCGCCGGCTGGGACGCGCTGGACAAGATTCCACGCGGCAGCTGGATGGACTATCTGCGCTGGTACCGCGCGGTGCTGCGCCTGCCGGTGCGCAATGCCACCCAGCTGGCGCGCGTGGAGCCGGACGTGGCGCCGGGCATCCACCGCCTGCATCTGGCCATGGGCGCGCCGCTGCTCACGCGCAAGCTGGTCCTGGCCACCGGCATCCAGGGCGGCGGCCAATGGATGGTGCCGGACTGGATCAGCCGCGCCCTGCCCGCGCAGCGCTACGCGCACACCTCCGGCCACATCGACTTCGCCGCGCTGGCCGGCAAGCGCGTGGGCATCCTGGGCGGCGGCGCCTCGGCATTCGACAATGCCTGTTTCGCGCTGGAGCAAGGCGTCGCCAGTGCGGAGGTGTTCGTGCGCCGCAGTGCATTGCCGCGCATCAATCCGTTCCGCCACATGGAACAGGCCGGCATCATTCCGCGCTTTCTCACGCTGCCGGATGCGGACAAGTACCGGATGATGGCCAGCTTCTTCGCACACAACCAGCCGCCGACCAACGACACCTTCCAACGCGCCTGCGCGCATGCCGGCTTTGCGCTGCACCTGGGCGCGCCGTGGCTGGAGGTGGCCGAGCGCGATGGCGAAGTAGTGGTCCGTACGCCGCAGGGCGAGCATCGCTTCGACTTCCTCGCCGTTGCCACCGGCCTGGTCACCGACCCGCAGCTGCGCCCGGAACTGGCCGCGCTGTCCGGGCGCATCGCCTGCTGGGCCGACCGCTACCAGCCGCCGCCGGGCCAGGCCAATCCGGTATTGGATGCACATCCCTACCTGGGGCCGGGCTTCGAACTGCTCCCGCGCACGCCCGAGGATGCCGCGCTGCTGCACGGGGTGTTCGCCTTCAACTATTCGGCGCTGATCAACCACGGCCCGTCGGCGGCGGCGCTGTCCGGGCTCAAGGTCGCGCTGCCGCGGCTGGCCCGCGCGGTGGCCGATCAGCTGTTCCTGGACGACCGCCAGGCCATCGTCGACAGCTACCTGGCTTACGACCAGCCCGAGTTCATCGGCCAATGGCCGCAACCGACCCAGGCGGTGGCATGAGCACGCTCTCCACCCACGTGCTGGATACGGCCACGGGCCGCCCCGCCGCCGGTATCGCCTTGCGCCTGTTCGCCGGCGCCGGCCTGCACTTTGCCGGGGTCACCAACCAGGACGGGCGTTGCCCCGAACTGGCCGCGCTCACGCTGCAACCCGGCCGCTACCGGCTGGAGTTCGAGGTGGCCGGCTATTGGCGTGCCACCGGCACCGCACTGCCGGACCCGCCATTCCTGGAGCAGATCCCGATCGCGTTCGGCATCGCCGACGACGGCCATTACCACGTGCCGCTGCTGCTTTCGCCGTACGGGTATTCCACCTACCGCGGCAGCTGAGCGGCAGCCGCTTCGGCAACGGACCGGCGGAGCATACGCCGCGTTGCGCATCGGCCCCGTAGAATGGCGCCTTTCCGGCGACAGGCCGGGGCCCCGGAATTGTCATGATCCACAACGATGTACTGCGCAGCATCCGCTACATGCTCGACCTCAGCGACGACAAGGTAGTGGAGATCACCCACCTGGCCGACCCGGAGTTCGCGCTCGACAAGCCGCAGGTACAGGCCTGGCTGAAGAAGGAGGACGAGCCCGGCTTCGAGCCCTGCACCGACGCGATGCTGGCGCGCTTCCTCGACGGCCTGGTGCTGCGTTTCCGTGGCCGCGACGAAAGCCAGCCGGTACGTCCGCTGGAAACCCGTGTCGGCAACAACCTGGTGCTGAAGAAACTGCGCGTGGCCTTCGAGCTGAAAGACGTGGACATGCACGCCATCTTCGCCAGCGCCGGCTTCCCGCTGTCCAAGCCGGAACTGTCCGCGCTATTCCGCCAGCCCGGCCACAAGAATTTTCGCCCCTGCGGCGACCAGCTGCTGCGCGCCTTCCTCAAGGGCCTGACCGCCCGGATGCGCGAAGCGGGGTGATGTCTGGGTGGTGAGATTTGCCTGGCCTTTTGCCGTGTGTGTCACCAGCAACGCGTGGCAAGCACAACTTGACGTCCTTCAACAACCGTCGAGTGCGCAACAGCCGACCCTGCTCCCGTCTGTTACCCCCGCTGTCATCGCACGTGCTTGGACAGCGCGGATAGATCCGTTGCAAAGCGGCTGATCTGCGGCTTGGCTGCAGGGCCCTTGCCTGCCCACCATCGCGGGACACGCCGCAAGTACGTCCGTGTAGGCTCTGGCGCGGCATCCATGCCGCTCAAGGTCCCGCGACGGTGGGCAGGCAAGGACCAAGCGAGATTGCAGGCAAAGTGCGCCTGCTCGCCGCGGCGCGTAACGCAAATCCAATGGCGCTGTCGATACGCTCGCGTTCAGCGCACACGGACGTGATCGGATGGAACCTGCAACACAGCACCGTCCACGCGATCGGCAAGGCGAACCCGCCCTTGCTATCTTGTTGGTGCTCGCACTGCATGGTGTATTCGCGCTTTGGCTAAGCCGCATACCGCCGGTCGCTGTAACCGATCGCCAGCGCAGCAGCTCACCGCGCATGACGCTGGTGTTTTTACCGCGCCCGCTGCAAGCAGCCGGTCCACAGGCATCACCGCCCGGCATGATCACTCGGTCGCCATCGTCGCGACGCGTGGTAAATACAGCGAGCGCTGCGATGCCTCGCAGCACGCAAACACTGCCACAGGTGGACATGCGTCGATCAGCACGCTCATCAGACAGCCCCATCGCTACATCTGGTAATACTTCGCAGTCGTTGAATCTTTCACTACCGGCCACCGTCGTCGATACGGCAACGCCCACACGCAATTTCATGCAACGCGCCGCGCCGGTGGACTATCAGGCCACCCGCTTTGCTGGTGACTGGACGCCGGACGGCGGCGAGATTCAGCAGACCTGGGCCTTTCGTTCCAAGCTCGCCGGTGCCGCGCTGTCGCTGACCGGCGCGCTGGAACGACCCTGCAACCAACGCGAGCGCGATCAGCGATTGCGCAGATGCTTCGGAAAGCAGTACCAGGGCGATATGGATCCGCCAATCACGCGAGCGAAGTGACAGGACTGCAGAGTCTTCCCTAACCCAGGTCCTTCCACGCCGTTGATCAGTGAGACCGGAAACGGCATCACTACCGTCTCCGGGCCATCAAAAGGCCACGCGGACCTTGTTAGATTAGGCGAAACCGCTGACTTGCAAGGTCCAGGCATGATTATGTCGCACCTCAACAAGCCCTCATCAAAAACAGATACGCGCTTTTTTTATCATTCCGTACAAGCCTACGCACTGACGACTGCTGCTCTACGCACTTCGGCGCGAAGGGGCCCGATCAGGAGCTCCCTCGCACCGACGGCAACCACGACATTCGTCGGTCACGCCGCAGCCGCCAGGCGCGGCCGGCGTGCATCCAGACGGAACACCGCTACCGCTTCGCTCAGTTCCACCGCCTGCTCTTGCATTGCACGTGCCGCGGCGGAGGCCTCTTCCACCAGTGCGGCATTGCGCTGGGTGGTTTCGTCCATGTCGTTGACCGTGCGGGCGACCTGCTCGATGCCGGACGACTGCTCGCGCGATGCCGCGGAAATTTCCGCGATCAAGGTGGTGACCTGCTGCACCGACTGCACGATCTGCTGCATCGTCTGCCCGGCCTGATCCACGCGCGCGCTGCCACGCTCCACGCTGTCCACCGAGGCATCGATCAGGTGCTTGATCTCCTTGGCCGCGCCGGCCGAACGCTGCGCCAGCGCGCGCACTTCCGAGGCGACCACGGCAAAGCCTCGTCCCTGTTCGCCCGCCCGTGCGGCTTCCACCGCCGCGTTCAAGGCCAGGATGTTGGTCTGGAACGCGATGCCGTCGATAACGCTGATGATCTCGGCGATCTTCTTCGACGAGACCTCGATCTCGCCCATGGTGTCGACCACGCTGGCTACCATCTCGCCGCCGCGGCCGGCGATCTCCGCGGCCGCCTGCGCGCCGCGGCTGGCCTGCTGCGCGGTGTCGGCGTTCTGGCGCACGGTGGAGGTGAGCTCTTCCATCGAGGCGGCGGTTTCTTCCAGGTTGGCGGCCTGCTGTTCGGTGCGCTGCGCCAGGTCGTTGTTGCCGGCAGCAATCTCCGCCGAGGCGGTGCGGATGGTCTGCGCGGCCAGGGTGATGTCGCCGACGATATCGGTCAGGCGCTGCACGGTGGCGTTGGCATCGTCGCGCATGCGCGCGAACACGCCTTGCTGGTTGCCGTGCATGCGCGCGGTCAGGTCGCCATCGGCAATCGCCTTGAGCAGCTGCGACAGCTCGGCCAGGTTCTGGTCCACGTTCTGCATCAGGCCGTTGACGCCGCTGACCATGGCGCGGAATTCGAACTGGTAGGCCTCGGCGTTGCCACGCGTGGCGAAGTCGCCGGCCGCAGCCGCGTCGACCAGGCCACGGATTTCGCCGTTGATCGCCGCCAGGTTGCGCTTGGTGGTGTCCATCGCCTCGGTGATCTGCGCCTTCTCGCCCGGCAGGCGCGGCATGTCCACCGACATGTCGCCCACGGCGTAATGCTGCATCACCTGCAGCATGTTGCCGATCAGACCGACCTGTGCGCCGATCAGGCCATTGGTGTCGTCGACCATGCGGCCGTACGCGCCCGGGAAGGCCTGCGCGTCCATGCGGTAACTCATCTGCCCGGCTTCGTGGCGCTGCGCCATGTCGGCCTGCGCGGTGGAGACATCGCTGAGCGTGTTGACCACCTGGCCCATGGCCTGGCCGAGCAGACCGATTTCATCGCGATTGCTGACCGCTGCACGCGCCGACAGATCGCCGGCTGCCACCTGGCGCGCCGCGCGTGCGACGTGTTCGATCGGGCGCACGATCGAGCGACGGATCCACCAGCCCAGCACCGCCACCAGGCACAACGCCGCCACGATGGTGGCCACCGCCGACAGCACCAGCTTGTGCTGCGCCGATTGCGAACCGGCCAGCACCGCGGCATCGGCCAGGGTCTTGCTGCGCGTCACCAGCGCTTCCAGCGTCTGGCTGGGCGCGCGGTCCTGGCCCTTGACCAGCTGGTCGCCGACCTGGGTGTCGTAACCGGCTTCGGCAAACCTGCCCAGCGCTGCTTCGTAGTGGCGCTGCAGGCCCAGATGCGCCTTGGCAAAGTCCTGCGCCAGCGTCCGCACCTGCGGGTCCCGGGTTGCCTTGGCCAGCGCCTCGGTGCCTGCCTGCACCTTCCTGCCCTGCTCGCGGAAGGCGCCCAGGTGCTTGTCCAGCTGCGCCGGGTCGCGCCCGCGGATCAGGACGTTCTTCCACTCCTGCACCTGCAGGCGGAAGTCGCGGGTGATCTCCTCGCTGCTGGAGGCCTGCGCCACCTCCGGCGGTACCTTGCCCGACAGGCTCAGCCACGCCGTGCCCAAACCACCGAGGGCACACAGCAGGATGACCGACAGACCCAGCGCGAGCGCGCCGAGCAGCTTGCTTTGCAGGCTGACGAATTTCGGTGTGGCAACAGACATGGGGCATCCAGAGTGGGAATTGCACCGGTTATCGACAGGTGTATTACCGATCTGAAGCAGTGCCCGGCGCCAGAATCTGCCTTGAATGCCCAAAGAGGTGAGCACTTCCGGATTCCCCGACAGGCTTCACCCGTCCGCCCGACCATCGCGCCATCGGTGGCGGCCCCGTATCCTTCCCGCGCATGACCGAGCCTGCTTTTCCGATCTCCCCCCTGCTGCCGCAGCTGTGCGACAGCCTGGCCACCCATCCGCGGCTGGTGCTGGAAGCCCCTCCCGGCGCCGGCAAGACCACCCAGGTGCCGCTGGCCTTGCTGGACGCGCCATGGCTGGCCGGTCGCAAGATCGTGATGCTCGAACCGCGCCGCGTGGCCGCCCGCAGCGCCGCCGTGTTCATGGCGCGCCAGCTGGGCGAGCCGGTCGGCGAGACCGTGGGCTACCGCATCCGCTTCGAGAACAAGACCTCCGCGCGCACCCGCATCGAGGTCGTCACCGAGGGCATCCTGACCCGCATGATCCAGGACGACCCGATGCTGGAGCACGTCGGCGCGCTGCTGTTCGACGAATTCCACGAACGCCATCTGGCCGGCGACCTCGGCCTGGCGCTGGCGCTGGACGTGCAGGCGCAGGTGCGCGAAGACCTGCGCATCGTGGCGATGTCGGCCACGCTCGATGGCGAACGCCTGGCCGGCTTTCTCGACGCGCCGCGCCTGAGCAGCGCCGGGCGCAGCTTCCCGGTGGAGGTCGCGCACTTCCCCGCGCGCCGCGACGAAGCGCTGGAGCCGCAGACCCGACGCGCGGTGGAACACGCCCTGGCCGCCCATCCGGGCGATGTGCTGGTGTTCCTGCCCGGCCAACGCGAGATCGCACGCGTGCACGGCGCCCTGCAGGACGTGCTGGACCCGGCGGTGCAGGTGCTGCCGCTGCATGGCGAGCTGTCGGTCGAGGCGCAAAGCCAGGTGCTGCAGCCGGACCCGTCGGGGCGCCGCCGCGTGGTGCTGGCGACCAATGTGGCCGAGTCCTCGGTGACCCTGCCCGGCGTGCGCGTGGTCATCGACAGCGGGCTGGCGCGCGAGCCGCACTACGACCCCAACAGCGGTTTCTCGCGGCTGGACATCACCACCATTGCGCAGGCCTCGGCCGACCAGCGCGCCGGCCGCGCCGGCCGCGTGGCCAGCGGCTGGGCGTACCGGCTGTGGCCGCAATCGCAACGGCTGGAGCCGCAGCGGCGCGCGGAGATCACCCAGGTGGAACTGGCCGGCCTGGCGCTGGAACTGGCCGCCTGGGGCAGCGCCGCGCTGCGTTTCGTCGATGCACCGCCGGCCGGCGCGCTGGCCGCCGCGCACGAGTTGCTGCAGCGGCTGGGCGCACTCACCGGCAGCGGCGGCATCACCGCGCTGGGCCGGCGCATGCTCGCGCTGGGCACCCATCCGCGCCTGGCCGCGATGCTGGTGCAGGCCGGCGATGCGACCCGCATGGCGCTGGCCTGCGACCTGGCCGCCTTGCTGGAAGCACGCGACCCGCTGCATCAGGGCGGCGATGGGCTGGCCGCGCGCTGGCGCGCACTGGCTGCCTTCCGGCAGGGCCGCAGCGCGCACGATGCCAACCGCGGCGGCCTGGCCGCGATCGACAGCGCCGCCAGGCAATGGCGACGCCGGCTGCGCTGCGACAGCGCCCCGCCTGCCAGCGTGGAGGCGCATGCACTGGGCGACCTGCTCTCGCACGCCTTCCCCGACCGCATTGCCGCGCGCCACCCCAACGACCCGCTGCGCTACCTGCTCGCCAACGGCCGCAGCGCGCGCCTGTTCGACCACAGCGACCTGCGCGGCGAGCCGTGGCTGGTCGCCAGCGAACTGCGTTACGAAGCCAAGGACGCGCTGCTGCTACGCGCCGCGCCGGTGGATGAAGGCTACCTGCGCCGCAGCGTGCCAGAGCGCTTCGTGCAGCAGGACCTGGTGCAATGGGATGCGGACAAGCGCGCCCTGGTCGCGCGCCGGCAATCCAGCTTCGACCGCATCGTGCTCGACAGCCGCCCGGCCGGCCGCGTCGATCCGGCGCAAGCCGCCGGCGCCCTGACCGAGGCTGTGCGTCAGCTGGGCCTGGATGCCTTGCCCTGGACCGACGGCCTGCGCCAATGGCGTGCCCGCCTGCAGTCGTTGCGTGCCTGGATGCCCGAGCTGGCGCTGCCCGATCTGTCCGATACGGCGCTGCTGGACACGCTGGACACCTGGCTGCGCCCGGCCTTCGCCGGCAAGACCCGCCTGGATGCGCTGGACGACGCCACGCTGGGCGAAGCACTCAAGGCCGCCCTGCCGTGGGACCGCCGCCAGTTGATCGACCGCCACGCGCCCACCCGCATCAGCGTGCCCTCGGGCATGGAGCGGCAGATCGTCTACGCCCTCGACCACGCCGGGCAGCCGTTGCCGCCGGTGCTGGCGGTCAAGTTGCAGGAACTGTTCGGCCTGGCCGAAACCCCGCGCATTGCCGACGGCCGCATCCCGCTGACCCTGCATCTGCTCTCGCCCGGCGGGCGCCCGTTGCAGGTCACCCAGGATCTGAAGAGCTTCTGGGTCACGACCTATCCGGATGTCAGGAAGGAGATGAAGGGGCGGTATCCCAGACATCCGTGGCCCGACGATCCTTGGACTGCGACTGCAACCCATAGAGCAAAACCACGTGGCACTTGAGGCCCCTCTCCCCGCGGGAGAGGGACTGGGGTGAGGGTACGAGCGAAGCCACCTGCGGTGGAACAACGCGAGGGCTTCGCCCGTACCCGCATCCGCCCTTCGGGCACCTTCTCCCGGTGGGAGAAGGGAAGCGACGCGCATGCGCATCGCTCTGTTATTTACCGCTACTCAGACGCCCGCGCCAATGCGCCCCACCGCATTACTTAACCGCAAGCCAAACAAGCTCCACCACCGCTAACACGGTCTATACGCATCAGCCCACACACTGCGGCCCACGTACTCAGAAAGGAAACGCCTCCAATGAGCAAGCTGACTGTGATCACCGAACGCGCCCTGGAGCGTGCCCTGGAACTGGCTGGCAATGCTGGCGACCACTTGCGTCACGCCGCATCCAATGCTGGTGATCAGGCCCGTCATGCAGGCAGCAGCCTGCGTCATTTCGGCCCGGGCGCCAGCGAATGGTTGAAGACCGGCGCAGCACTGGGTGCCGTGCGGACCGGCGGCAAGGTCGTTGGCAAAGTGGTCAAGCGCAACCCGGCCGTCACCGTGGCTGCTGCCGTCGCCGGCCTGGGCCTGATCGGTTATGCCGTGTATCGAAAGCGCCAGCGTGACCAGCAGCTCCCCGGCGGCAACGTGCACCGCCTGGATCGCGAAAACGCCAGCAATGCCAGCGCACGTCGTGCGGCCTACCAGCGCCGCGGCGCAGTGACGCCGAGTGACGGCATCGAATAAGCCGTCCTTCCAGGCACAAACAAAAACGCCACGGCCCTGCGCCGTGGCGTTTTTGTTTGTGGATGACATCGGCACGACCACCTCGCTAAGTCATCGACACCCACTCGCGCGGTCGAGGAATGCGGCACACCATGTGCGGGTCCAGACCATCACCGACCACGTGGGTCGCATTGCCTGTCCACACCCGCGCCCCTCTCACCAAGCATGCCCTGAAGCACTGCAGATCGAGGCATCGTTGGAATGGATCGGCCATCCAGACACACGCAACCGTTGCATCCTTCCTGCGTTGCCAATCCAGCGGGTAATGCTGCATGGGCGGTGCAGTAAAGCGACCGGTGTACTGAATGCATCAACTCAGCGTCGCGTGCGGTGAAGCTACCGCGGTACCGGATGCATCAGGCTCAGCGTCGCGTCCTGCCCGGCCGCGCGGGATGCGGCTGTTCGACGCGCCATTGGCCGGGCGCAAGCGCATCCAGTCTCCAGTCGCCGATCGCCACGCGGATCAGACGCAGGGTCGGAAGGCCGACCGAGGCGGTCATGCGCCGCACCTGGCGATTGCGGCCTTCGGTGATCTGCAGTTCCAGCCAGGCATCGGGCACGGTCTTGCGGGCCCGCACCGGCGGATCGCGGGGCCACAGGTCCGGTGCCGGGTCGAGCCTGCGCACCTTGGCCGGACGGGTCGGGCCGTCGTTGAGCAGCACGCCATCGCGCAAGGCCTGCAGGTGCGCAGGCGCCGGGTCGCCTTCCACCTGCACCCAATAGGTCTTGGGTTGCTTGTGGCGCGGGTCGGTCAGGCGATGCGCCAATGCGCCATCGTCGGTCAGCAACAACAAGCCTTCGCTGTCGTGGTCCAGACGGCCCGCCGCGTACACATCGCCCGGCAGGCCGAATTCGGCCAGCGTGCGTTTGGGCGGCTGCGAGCGGTCGCTGAATTGCGACAGCACGCCATAGGGTTTGTTCAACAACACCAACATGCCAGTCCTGTTGCGCAAGAGCGTTGCATGCCACGCGCGTGGCGCGTGGGTCGTGCACCGGATTGAAGAAATCGCGCCGCGCGCGACGCCGAGGCGCTGCACCTGCCTGCAACGGCGATGAACGCTGACGCAGCAAGCATCGCGACGCGGGCGCTGCTGCAGCATTGGCCTGCTGCGGGCGACCACCGCAGCGTCGGCCTGGCTGGCCGTCACGGCGCTGGCCGCGCTATCTGTATGGCTGTGCGCCTGGTAGCGCCGTCATCGCATGGCGCACGTCATTCCAGCAGCGACGCACCACGACGGACCGCCAGAGACCTGCACGCCGACGCGCAATGCGTCGGCATGCAGGCAAAGCCTCACTGCTTGACGAACTTCAGGGTCATGCGGTCGCTCTCGCCGATCGCCTTGTACTTGGCATCGTCGGCCTTGTCGTGGCTGTTGCTCGGCGGCAAGGTCCACACGCCACCGGGATAGTCCTTGGTGTCGCGCGGATTGGCATTGACCTCGCTCTTGCCGGCCAGCTTGAACCCGGCCGCTTCGGCCATCGCAATCAACTGCGCCTGGCCGACATAGCCGCTCTTGTCGTCGGCCGGCACGTCGGCCTTGGCTCGGTGCTCGACCACGCCAAGCACACCGCCGGGCTTGAGCACCTTGTAGAAGCCGGCAAACATCGCCTCGGCATTGCCGGCCATGCGCCAGTTGTGCACGTTGCGGAAGGTCAGCACCAGATCGGCCGAGTTATCCACGCCGAACGAGGGCGTCTTGGGCACATAGGAGACGAACGACGGCTTGCCGTACACCTGCGGCTTGGCGGCAAACTTCTTCTCCAGCTCGTCGCGCCCGCGCTGTGCCGAATCGCGGCCACGGCCTTCCGGCACCGCCGCCGGGTCGACCACTGCCGCCACGTACTTGCCCTTGTCGCGCAGGTACGGCGCCAGGATTTCCGAGTACCAGCCGCCGCCCGGCGTGATTTCGATGACGGTCTGGGTCGGCTTGATGCCGAAGAACGCCAGCGTCTGGCCCGGATGACGATAGACATCGCGCTGCACGTAGACACGATCGCGCCAGTTGCCGTCGATGGCTTTCTGCAGCGCCGCGTCGGGCGCCGGCAGGCTGGCGCTATCGGCCGGTTTCATTGCCATTGCCAGTGGCGCGCTCATCGCCACTGCCATCCCCACCACACATGCACACACCAGCTTGTTGCGGATCATCGCAGCGCCCTTTACGGGAAAAAGTAGCGCGAGCCTAGCATGCGGCCGGAAGCCTGCCATGTGCATGGATCAAGGCGCCGCATGACGCGCCGCACCAGGCGCGGCGTGCCACATGTTCAAACGACGTGAGTCGATGAGGGCGATCTGCGGAACGCAGAATCCACGCAGGTGTCACACGCAACATCGACACGCATGACTATGCTGTCGGCAGTTCGAATCAGGAGCATCCGTGATGACCCATTCCCGCGCGTTAGGCCGCTCCGGCCTGCAGGTTCAACCGATCGTGTTCGGTGGCAATGTGTTTGGCTGGAGCGCCGACGAGGCGACCTCGTTTGCGTTGCTCGATGCCTTCGTCGATGCCGGTTTCAATCTGGTCGACACCGCCGATGCGTACTCCGGCTGGGTGCCGGGCAACCGCGGTGGCGAGTCGGAAACCATCATCGGGCGCTGGCTCGCACGCAGCGGCAAACGCGACAAGGTATTGATCGCCACCAAGGTGGCCAAGTGGAGCGAGCATCCGGGCCTGTCGCCGGAGAATATCGCAGCTGCCGTGGACGATTCGCTGCGTCGTCTGCAGACCGATGTGATCGATCTGTACCAGGCGCACGAAGACGACGCATCGATTCCGCTGGAAGCCACGCTGGCCGCGTTCGGCCGCTTGATCGAACAGGGCAAGGTGCGCGCAATCGGTGCGTCCAACTACAGCGCCGCCCGCCTGCGCGACGCCCTGGATGTTTCCGAGCAGTACAAGCTGCCGCGTTACGAAAGCCTGCAACCGGAATACAACCTCTACGACCGCGCCGGCTATGAAGCCGAGCTGGAGCCGCTGGTGCGCGAGCGCGAGCTCGGGGTGATCAGCTACTACTCGCTGGCCAGCGGCTTTCTGACCGGCAAATACCGCAGCGCCGACGACGCCGGCAAGAGCAGCGCGCGTGGCGCCTCGGTGGTCAAGCAATACGTCAATCCGCGCGGCCTGCGCATCCTGCAGGCGCTGGACGATCTGGCGGCCACCCACACTGCGACGCCGGCCCAGATCGCACTGGCCTGGCTGATCGCGCGTCCGGGCCTGACCGCACCGATCGTCAGTGCCACCAGCGTGACCCAGTTGCACGATGTGCTGGCCGCTGCACAGGTATCCCTGAGCGCCGATCAGATTGCACAGCTCGATGCCGCAAGCGCCCCCGATCCGGCCGACGCGGCCTGACGCATCGGTTTGCAGCACGCGCGCATCGCAGCGACGGACACAGGTCTTCCCGCGTGCAGCCGCCAGCGCGGCTGTGCCTTCCGGCCGCGTACGCGCGGCCCTTTCCGCAAGGAATCCCCATGACATCGATCACCAACCGCCGCATCGTGCTGGCCTCACGCCCGCACGGCGAGCCGAGCGCCGACAATTTCCGCATTGAAGAGGTTGCCCTGCCGCCCACCGGGCACGAACAGATCCTGGTGCGCAACCGCTTCCTGTCGCTGGACCCGTACATGCGCGGACGCATGGACGACGGCCCGTCCTACGCCGCACCGGTGGAGATCGACGCGGTGATGGAAGGCGGCACCGTCGGCGAAGTGCTCGAATCGCACCATGCCGGCTATCAGCCCGGCGACCTGCTGGTGCTGCCCGGCGGTTGGCAGAGCCATAGCCTGCTCACACCCACAACGCCATTGCGCAAGCTACCCAAGGACGATGGCCTGCCGCTCAGCACCGCGCTCGGTGTGTACGGCATGCCTGGCTTCACCGCCTACGCCGGCCTGCACGAAATCGGCAAGCCGCAGGCCGGCGAAACCCTGGTGGTGGCGGCGGCCAGCGGGCCGGTCGGCGCCACCGTGGCCCAGCTGGCGCGCCTGCAGGGCCTGCGCGTGGTGGCCATCGCCGGTGGCGAGGAAAAGGTGCGGTATCTGCGCGAGGTGCTGCGTGTGGATGTGGCACTGGACCATCGCGCCGACGACTTTGCCGAGCAGCTGCGCGCGGCCACCCCGAACGGGATCGACGTCTACTTCGAGAATGTCGGCGGCAAGGTCTTCGACGCGGTACTGCCGCAATTGAACGACTTCGCGCGCATCCCGGTCTGCGGCGTGATCGCCACCTACAACAGCCGCGGCCAAGCCTCACCGGGGCCGGATCGCCTGCCGGAGTTCATGGGGCAGGTGCTGCGCAAGCGGCTGACCGTGCGCGGCTTCATCCAGCACGATTTCATCCGCCTGATGCCCGCCTTCCTGCGCGAGATGGGCCAGTGGCTGCGCGAGGGCCAGATCCAGTACCGCGAACACGTCCTGCACGGCCTGGACAGCGCCCCGCAGGGCCTGATCAGCCTGCTGCGCGGCGAGAACTTCGGCAAGGCCGTCGTTGCCCTCGACTAGCTCGACTCGCAGCGCCGGATACGTTCCCCGCTTTTACGATTCCCCATTCCCGATTACCAAAGGAACACAATGACAGTCCCCGCATTCGGCCTCGGCACCTTTCGCCTCAAGGACCAGGTCGTCATCGACTCGGTGCGCAACGCACTGGCGTTGGGCTACCGCGCCATCGATACCGCGCAGATCTACGACAACGAAGAGCAGCTTGGCCAGGCCATCGCCGCCTCCGGGCTGCCGCGCGACCAGCTGTACCTGACCACCAAGATCTGGGTCGACAAGTTCGAACGCAGCGCCTTGCTGCCCAGCCTGCAGGACAGCCTGCGCAAACTGGGCACCGACCATGTCGATCTGACCCTGATCCACTGGCCTTCGCCGAAGGATCAGGTGCCGATGCGCGAGTATCTGGAAGCCTTGAACGAGGCTCGGCAGCAGGGCCTGACCCGTGCGATCGGTGTGTCTAACTTCACCATCGCGCTGATCAGGCAGGCCATCGAGATCCTGGGCGCCGATGCCATCGCCACCAATCAGATCGAAGTGCATCCCTACCTGCAGAACCGCACCCTGATCGCGTTCTTGCGCGAGCAGGGCATCCATGTCACCTCGTACATGACGCTGGCCGTGGGCGAGGTGCTGAAGGATCCGGTGATCCAGGCAATCGCTGCGCGCCACGACGCCACTGCGGCGCAGGTCACGCTGGCCTGGGCCTTGCAGCAGGGGTATTCGGTGATTCCGTCCTCGACCAAGCGCGACAATCTCGAAAGCAATCTCAAGGCGCAAACGCTGCGGTTGAGCGAGCAGGACATGACCGAGATCGCCGCCCTGGACCGCGGCCAGCGCCTGGCCAATCCGAAGGCGATCGCACCCGACTGGGATTGAGGTCCCGGCTGCCACGGATCGGCGCTGTCCGGTCCGTGGCACCGCCACCGCGGCGACCGCTCGTCGTCGCGTGCTGGTTGCACACGGCAGGCGCTGCTACGGTGCCAGGCACAGGGGGGTAGCCTCGGCAACGGAGTCCTACCCATGCACAGCGCGTCCGTCTTGACCCGCCGCACCGTCAATCTCGATACAGAGATCGCCTACTGGCGCAATGTCCACGCCGAAGGCCATCTGGGTGGCTACGCCTTTGCCGATTACGCCCGGTTACTGACGCTCGGCTACGAGATCTATCTGGCCTATCCGCGCGCGACAGAAGCACAGCTGTACCGCGTGCTGCAGGACGGCTATTACCACTATCGACCGATGCTGTCGGTGCCCTGGGACCAGGCGCGCTGGATCGTGCGGCATGCCTGGCGCCATCTGGAAGAAGCCGCCGTCCGGCATTGAAGCGAGCGTCCTGACGTAACGCGACCACTGCGGCCACTGCGCAGCCCGTGCGGCCGCGCAGCGCCTCAGCTCACTGCCCCAGCGCCATCGCCTGGCGATCGATGCGGTGCTTGTCGGCCAGTGCCTGCATGCCCTGCAGCGTGGCGGCGATCAGGCTGGCATAACGCAGGCGCCACAGCGTGGCGCGGGCATTGTCGTCGTGGGTATTGCCCAGGCCATCGAGCACCTGCGGCAGACGGCGGTCGGCCAGTGCGGAGGCGGCCAGGTACGGCTTTTCCGGTGCAATCACGTCCACCGGCGCGCGCCAGTCGTTGGCAACCTGCTGGGAAATGCCGGCCAGGTGCGAGAGCTGGTGCATGCCGATCAGCGTCTCGTGCAGCATCTCGCGGCACGCCCACTGCCAGAGCGCCACCTTCTCCGATGGGTCCTTGGCAATCTCGGTGAGTGCCAGATCAACCTTGTCGATGCGTGAGTCGCGCATTGCTGAGCTCCGATGCTGCTGTGCAACATAATTCACACCATACACCGTGAGTATCAAGTGAGCCAAACGTTTGAAAGATGTGGGCGCGCCGATGCTCGACCCCGCTCACGCGGTGCGCCATCGGCCCTGGCCGCCGCCGCGGCACCCTGACTTCCTGCCCATGGCAAGGCGCGCAGCCGCACGCCATGCTGCCGCATCCCCGCTCCCAGGCATCGTCATGCGCTTGCCCACCGTCCTGGCCCCGCTCCTGCTGCTGGCGGCCTGTAGCGCACAGGCCACAGCCGCCAAGCCGCAGGTGTCCGCCGAGCAGTGCGATATCAGGACCTCCTACGACGTGCTGGCCGACAGCGGCGGCATCTGGCTGCGTCGCAAGCAAGGCATACCGCGCGAGATTTTCTTCCACGGTGGCGAGCTCAACATCGATCGCCAACCCCAACCCGTCAGCGCTGCCGATGCGCAACGCCTGCGCGACCTCGAGCAAGGTGCCCGCGCACTGATGCCGGCGGTAACCGCCATTGCCCGCTCGGTGGTCGACATCAGCTTCGACGCACTGGCCGGGGTAGTGCAGATGCTCACCGACAGTACGCGCCAGGAGCGCAAGGTCGAGCGCCTGCGCGGCACCGCGCTTGCGCAGGTCGATGCCACGCTGGGGCGTGGGCGCTGGGAACAGGCACTGTTCGACGAACGGTTCGAAGCCAGTGTCGAACGCGCTGCCGACGACCTGGCCGGCAGCCTGACCCGCAGCGTCATGTGGACGGTGATGACCGGACGCACTGCGCAGCTGGAGCAGCGCGGCGAACAACTGGACGCACGCATGGAGCAGCAGATGCAGGCACGCAGTCAGGCGCTGGAAGCGCAGGCACGGACGCTGTGCACGCAGGCGCAGGCACTGTATGGGCTGCAGCAGGCGCTGGAATATCGCTTCCAGGGCGAGCGGCTGCAGATGCTAGAACTCGACACGCACCGGCAGAACGACCAATCCGATGTACCGGCGTCCAACAGCGTCGTGGTGACGGCGGCGCACTGACAGCGGCGATGCAGTGCAGGCGGCATGGGCGTACCTGCAAATCGGTTCTTGCAGCACACTGGCTCGTATCGGCTGTCCGGTTGCGGTGAGTGCGCACGACATGGTGCATGCATGCATCACGTGTCAGCCAACGGCGCGTTGATGGTCTTGCCAGAACTGCTGGTCTGAAGCTGGCTCAGTCCGCGCTGGTTGATACCCTCTGCCGCAGGGCGGACGCACGGCCACAGGCGTGGTTGCGTCAGCTCGGCTACCGCAGTCAGGTGAGCAACCAGTGGCGCAGCGCATCCGATACCGCCTGCGGCTGCTCCAGTGGCGACAGATGCCCGCAGGCAGGCACCGTTACCAGCCGCGCGTGTGCTGCCAGTGAGGCCATTTCCTCGTGCAATGCAGGCGGAGTGATCGCATCGTCCTGACCGCACAGCACCAGCAGCGGGCCGGCATAGGCGCGCAGCAGTGCGCGGCCGTCCTCCCGCTCCAGCCGGTTCTGCCGCAGGAATACCTCCACGCCCAGACGCTGGGTCATGCCACGCACCCGTTCCAGCAAGGCCTCGTCGTGCCAGCGCGAGGGGTGCACATAGTGCCGCAGCAGCCGTTCGCCGAATCCGTGGAAGGCACTGGCGCCACGCACGCTCGCTTCCTGCGCGCGCCGTTGTGCCGCGCGCTCGGGCGAATCGGCACGTGCAGAGGTATCCAGCAACGCCAGCCGCTCGACGCGCTCAGGGGCGATACGCAGGATGTCCTGCGCGACATAGCCACCCAGCGAAAACCCCGCCAATGCAAAGCGCGGCGGCATCTGCGCCAGCAGCTGCGTTGCCAGCGCGCGCATGCTCTCGCCCTGGGTGAGGTCGCCGACCACGCAGTCGGCAACGTCGGCCAGTGCCACGCGCTGGGCGTGCCACAACTGCGCATCGTTGAGCAGACCGGGAAGCAGTAACAAGGTGGAACGCGTTGCGCTCATGCGCAGCAGCGTCCGATCGAGGGCGCAGAAACAGGCACTGTCATCGCAACAGTGTGCCGCGCAGCGATGCCCATCGCCAGCCTGCAAACGTCCCCGGACGCGCGTCGCATCGCCTGCTATGGCGTCTCGTCCCGCGGGCGTGCCAGGTTGCGCTGTCGCCGGTCGCCGGTGGTTCTGCGCAGCTGCGCTGCGCTGCTGCAACAAAACGGCCCGACGCATGCGCCGGGCCGTTTCTGGCGCCACCCCATGGCGCGGGTGGCGATGCTGGCGTGGATCAGGCCAGGGTCAGGGTGACGTCGATGTTGCCGCGGGTCGCGTTGGAGTACGGGCAGACCTGGTGGGCCTTGTCGACCAGCGCCTGCAGTTCGGCCTGATCCATGCCCGGCACTGCGATGCGCAGTTCCACGGCAATGCCGAAGCCGCCCGGAATCTGGCCGATGCCGACGCTGCTGTCGATGCTCACTTCGCCCGGCAGCTTGAGCTTGTCCTGGGCCGCGACAGCCTTCATCGCGCCGATGAAGCAGGCAGCGTAGCCGGCAGCGAACAGCTGCTCCGGGTTGGTGCCATCGCCGCCGGCACCGCCCAGCTCGCGCGGGGTGGACAGCTTGGCGTCCAGGGCCTTGTCGGAAGACACGGCGCGGCCTTCGCGGCCACCGGTGGCAGTGGCGTGGGCGGTGTAGAGGACTTTTTCAAGTACAGCCATGGTGGTTCTCCAGGTGAGCGCTGTCAGCGCGTGATGTGAATGAATAGTTGGCGATTGAATCGTGTGCGACATGTTGCATGGTACGTAGGCACTGCTGGCTCGCCTTACCCCGCGCCGAGGTTGGAGCGTAATGTCTCCAGCTGCTGCTTGAGGTGACGCAATTCCTCCAGGGAACACGCCGAGGCACAGAAGACCTGCTCGGGTACTGCGCCGGCCTTGGCGCGCAGCGCGCGGCCGCTATCGGTCAGCGCGATGATCACCTGACGCTCGTCGCTGGCAGCGCGCGTGCGGGTGACCAGTCCGGCGGCCTGCAGCCGCTTGAGCAGCGGGGTCAGCGTGGCCGAGTCCAGGAACAGGCGCTCGCCGATCTCCGACACGCTGCGGCCGTCGGTTTCCCACAGCACCAGCAGCACCAGATATTGCGGATAGGTCAGGTCCAGCGTCTTGAGCAGCCCACGGTAGAGCTTGTGCATCGCCAGGTTGGCCGAATACAGCGCAAAGCACAGCTGGTTGTCGAGCTGTAGCAGCGCGTCGGTCCGGGCGGTGGGGGCTGTGGCGGTGTCCATGGCTGCAATCTACATCGCACGCTATTTAATAGCAAGCGATTTCCGGTGTTTCGTTCCTGCGGGCAAGCGGCTGCGCCACCGCCACGCCACCGCCCTGAGCCACGGCTCAGGTGAACTGGATGAAGAAATGCCCCGCCGCCGCGCCGTCGCCCAGCTTCCTGGCACGCTGGTCTGCAAACAGATAACCGGTGCCATCACCGAACAGGCCGGCGTAGCCGGGATCGACGCGGCGTAATTGCGACTCTACAAACTGGGCAAGGAAGTAGTAGCGCGGGCTCGTATGGATGGGATCGTGCACCCAGCACGGTCGCCCAAGTTGCTTGCTCATGCCTGCGCCGTTGTCGTCATCTTCCAGTTCTTCGGCCATGTCGTCGTCATTGAATGGCTGCAGACCGATCCAATGACGCCCGAGCAACAATGCACCGTCACCGACGCACACTTCCTGCGCGGCACGTCGATGCAGCAGCACCTTGCTGTGGCCCAGTGCGAGCTTGTCGCATTCACCTTGCTGATTGACGGTGAGCCTGCGGAGCGACGATCGGCTGTAACCGCCGCCAGATCGTTCGATCGAGGCGAAGACGGTCAGCGCCATCTCCTCGGGCAGATACGGCGTGGGCAGGAACGACCCGGTAAGCATGACGATGGGCAGCATCGGCTGTCCGGTCGCTGGATCCGTTGGCCATTGCGCGGCATCGTGCAACCAGGCACCGCCGCCGAACTGGCCCAGGCCGCGGTCTTCGTCGGCAACGACGATCTTGTGGAGTCCGGGGCCGGGGCGCGCCTGCATGTCTATGCGCGATGCGCGGTGGCCAGATAGTCGGCGCTCTGCATCTCGATCAGGCGCGAGGCGGTGCGCTCGAATGCGCCGGCCAGGCGCTGGCCGCTGTATAACGCGGGCGGGGCGTCCTGCGCGGTGCAGACCAGGTTGACATGGCGGTCGTACAACTCGTCGATCAGATTGACGAAGCGGCGCGCGGCGTCCTCGTTCATGCGGTCGAAGTGCGGGATGCCGCCCAGCAACACGGTGGTGAACTCACGCGCGATCTCGATATAGTCGCCCGGGCCGCGCGGGCCCTCGCACAGCGCGGCAAAATCGAACCAGGCGATGCTCTTGCCGCGCGCACGCACGGCAATCTTGCGTGCCTCGATTTCGATGTTGCCGCTGCGCGCCTCGGAATTTCCGCTCAGTTCGCCCCAGCGCTGCAGCAGCCACGCGTCGGCCTGCGCATCCAGCGGCGCGCGATACACCGGCGAGCGCGTCAGCGCGCGCATGCGGTAATCTTCGGTGCCTTCGGCATAGAGTTCCACGCAGAACTTCTGCAGCAGGCCGATCGCCGGCATGAAGCTGTCGCGTTGCAGGCCGTTGGCGTAGAGGTTTTCCGGCGCGGTGTTGGAGGTGGTCACCAGGGTCACGCCTTCGGCGAACAGGCGTTCCAGCAGGCGCGCCAGCAGCATTGCATCGCCGATGTCGGTGACGAAGAATTCGTCCAGCACCAGCACGCGCAGATTCTCCCGCCACTGCTGCGCGATCTTGGCCAGCGGATCGCTCTGCCCGGCGTGCTCGCGCAATTGCTCGTGCACCCCGCGCATGAAGCGATGGAAATGCGTGCGGTATTTCTGCTTGATCGGCAGGCCGTCGTAGAACAGGTCGACCAGAAAGGTCTTGCCGCGCCCCACCCCACCCCAGAAATACAGGCCGCGCACCGGCTCGGGCTTCTTCCAGAACGCCGACAGCCGGTCCAGCCAGCCGTCCTGCGCGCTGTCCACCAGTGCCTCGTGGATGCGGTCCAGTTCCGCCAGGGCCGCCTGCTGCGCGGGGTCGGCGCGCCAGTCGCCGCGTTGTACGCCGGCGGCGTAGCGCTGCGACGGGGTCATCTCACTCATCGTGTTCTCCGCGGGCCGGCTGCTGCCTTGCCCGCTCAACGGCGCATCGCCGGGCGATACGCATGGGCCCTGCCGCAGTCAGACGGCGGCCGGCAACCAGCGCCGGACACCATGCTGGATCGCACCGCGCAGGTCGATCAACTTGCGGTGGAAAAAATGGCTGGTGTCGGGCATGCGGACCAGTTCGGGCCGCTGCTCCAGGGTTTCCAACCAGTCGTACACCGCCTGCGGGTCGACGATTTCGTCGGCATCGCCCTGGATCACCAGCCAGTGCGCCGGCGGCTGCACGTCGCTGAAATCCCAGCGCCCGGCCGGCGGCGCGATCGAGATCAGCACCTGCGGCTCGAGCGAGCCGGCAGCACGCAACGACACATAGGCACCGAAGCTGAAACCGGCCAGCCACAGCGTGTCGCCCGGGCGCTGGCTGCGCACCCACGCGGCGACCGCGCGCAGGTCGTCCTGCTCGCCATCGCCATGATCGAACGCACCGGCCGAATTGCCGACACTGCGGAAATTGAAGCGCACCACGGTGATCCCCAGCTCGCGCAGCGCGCGCGCCGCCATGGTGACGACCTTGTTGTGCATGCTGCCGCCCTCGGTGGAGAGCGGGTGGCAGACGATGGCGGTGACCGGTTGCACGGCGGCATCCGGCTCGGGCAGATCGACCGCGACATCCAGCGGGCCGACCGGCCCATCCAGCGTCAACGCAGCCGATTCGGTGGGGAATAAGGGATTGGACATACCGTCATAATAGCCGCCCCGCCGGCCGCGTTCATCGCCCTGCCTGCACACTTCGTTGCGTTGCCCATGCATTTTCTGTTGTTTGCCGTCGTTTGCAGTGTCCTGGTGTCGGTGGTCCTCAAGCTGCTGCCGCGCTATCGCCTGGACGCTGCGCAGGCGATCACCTGGAACTACGCCACTGCCGCGCTGCTGGCGTGGCTGACCCTGCATCCGGCACTGGACACGCTGCGCGCGCCGACCACGCCCTGGCTGGCACTGTTCGCATTGGCGGTGGCGCTGCCTGCGATCTTCATGCTGCTGGCACGTGCGGTCGCCACCGCCGGCATCGTACGCACCGACATTGCACAACGGCTCTCGCTCCTGCTCTCGCTGGCGGCGGCCTTCACGCTCTTCGGTGAACCGGTCAATGCCTGGAAGCTGGCCGGACTGGGGCTGGGCCTGCTGGCCATCGTCTGCATCCTGCAACGGCCACGTCACCACACCGCTGCGGATGCAACGCCGACCTCCGTCGGCTGGCCATGGCTGGCAGGCGTGTGGATGGGCTTTGCCCTAATCGACCTGCTGCTCAAGCACATTGCACAGGCCGGCACGCCGTCGTTGACGTCATTGACGCTGTGCTTTGCCCTGGCATGGGTACTGATGCTTGGCTTGCAAGGCATCCGCCGGGGCGGTGTCGCAGGTCTGAGCTTGCGCAACCTGCTCGCCGGCGTACTCCTCGGCGCGCTCAACTTCGGCAACATCCTGTGTTACGTGCGCGCCCATCAGCTGCTGCCGCATAGCCCGGCCACCGTCTTCGCCAGCATGAACCTGGGCGTGGTCGTCCTGGGAGCGCTCGTCGGCAAACTGGGGTTTGGCGAGCACATCGGCCGCCGTGGATGGGTGGGGCTGTTGCTGGCGGCACCGGCAATTGCGGCGATCGCCTGGGGGATGCGGTTGGGCTGACGAAGGCATTCGGCCGGCGCGACTCCGGTTCGCAACTCGCCTCGAGGGCGCGGCAGCGCTGGCTATCATGCGTGCAGATGACCCACGGGAGTGTGTGATGCGCCTGAGTCACTTATTCGGCAACCGTCCTCGTGTCGCGCCGGACCCGCACAGCGCCAACTCGACCGAAACGACGCCGTTGATTGCAGGCGCCTCACCCCAGCACCCGCTGTCTCGAGCCCCCAAGTCCGCCGCAGCACAGGGCGCACCGAACTCGCATCGCGGCATGCTCGCCTCCGCGCGTAGATCGCTGGCATCGTTGCGCAAGCAGCTGCCGTTGACGTGCATGGGCTCCCCGACGCTTGAATCAGTGGAGAGCCCACCTGCACGCACGCCACCGGTGACGCCCGATCGCACGCAGCAGATGCACGGGAAGCAAACCCGCGTCGATGAGCGTCGGCAGCCACCCATGCCCCATAGAACGGATCATCAGCGGGTGCAGTGGCCGCGACCGCAGCAGGCGCCGCCCACCAGGCCGTCCGTTTCGATTCCGTCTAAGCCATCGCGTGCGCAGCAGCTGCACGGGCAGCAACGTCCCATCGATCCGAGAATGCAGGCGCCTGTCCCCGAAAGAATGCGCCGTGACGAGGGGCCACTGCCGCAGCACGGCATGCCGGTGCCGGATTCGGTGCCGATCACGCCCAAGCCCTCGCGATCGTCGGTGTCCTCTCCACGCCCCCAGCCCGGAAGGCCCCCCTCCTTGCGCAGCCTGGATCGGGAATTGGCCGAGATAACCAAGCGGTGCAGCGACATTCAAAAACAGCTGTTCATCGAGGACCGCGAGGCCACTCCGGAGGAGCAACAACTGCTCGAGACGCGTGCGGTCCTGATCGCCCGGCGCAATGAGGTCCGCGACAGTCAGCTCGATGCACTCTTGGTCGCGCTTGCACCGATGGAAGACATCCGTGCACCACGGACCACGGCCAGCGGCCTGGCCATGGTCCAGATGGACGTCATGCAGCACAATCGCCGCGAAGTCCTCAAGGCACGGCGCAAATCCGTCGACAGAACTGCCCTGGCCAAAAATTACGCGCGCGCGGAACGACGCCTGGAGTCCCTGAAGAAAGGCGACGCACCCGACGACCAGATACGGCGCCTGCAACGCATGATGCAGGGCTACCGAAACATGCTCGCGTTGGAACAGATCGTCAAAAACACCGACGACCAGTTGGAAAGGCTGGGAGCGCCACGCCTGATGGCCGGCATCCCCACCACCGCCGAAGAGCGCCGGCAGTCCGTCAGGAAAGAAAGGGATGCCCATCAGGAGGCCATCGACAACGGCTACTCCTGAGGGTCCGGACAGCGCTGCTTGCACGTGCGCGCTGCCCGGCTGCCGCCTGTGAGGCATGCGACGCGTCGCCACGTAGCGGCGCATCTGCACGCCACACCGGAGATGCAAGCCCGCAGCCGTTCGCATCCAGACAACGAACGACGGATGTCGACAGCGTAATCCAGCCCGCCATCAACGCTCCCAGTGCGGAAACGGATCGTCCAGCAGCTGCCACTGCGCCGGGCCCTGGCGCAGTTCGTAGTCGCTGAGCAGGCAGGCATCCAGCGCAGCGCGCGTGCGTGGCGCATCCATGTCCACGCCGATCACCGCCAGCTCCTGGCGGCGGTCGCCCCACAACGGGTGCCACAACCGCTGCATCGCGGCGTATTCGCCGGCATCGCCTACTTCGTGCAGGCGCGGCAATGGCGCGGTCCAGCATTGCGTCTGCTGACGCTGCCAGCCGATATCGGTATACGGCAGTGGCGTGATGCTGGTCTGCAGCGGCTCGCCGATGGCGTGCGCATCCACCCGGTGGCGTGCGGCAAACCAGAAGCCGGCTGCATTGGTCTGGGTCGCGCCGCCGACGCTGGACAATTCGCCGACCCAATCCATGCGGCTGGCCAGCCAGAAAAAGCCCTTGCTGCGAATCACCTGCGGCAGCCCGCGCTGCACCATGCGCGCAAAGCGCTGCGGATGGAACGGCCGGCGTGCGCGATAGACGAAACTGCTGATGCCGTATTCCTCGGTCTCCGGCGTGTGCTGGCCGCGCAGCTCATGCATCCAGCCCGGTGCCAGCTGCGCACGGGTGAAATCGAAGCGGCCGGTATCGAGCAACTGTTCCAGCGGTACCTGACCCTGCACGGCGTCCACGATCGCCGCCTCGCGATTGAGTGCACGCAACACCGCGCGCAGGCGTTGCAACTGCCGTGCGTCGATCTGGTCGCACTTGCTGATCACCAGCACGTCGGCGAACTCCACCTGTTCGCCCAGCAACTGCACCAGCCCGCGGGTATCGTCCGGGCCGGCCTGCTGGCCGAGCTCGGCCAGCGTGGCGGCCGAGCCGAAATCCTGCAGGAAGCGGCTGCCGTCCACCACCGTCACCATGGTGTCGAGCCGGGCGATGTCGGCCAGGCTGAAGCCCTCGGCATCACGCACCGCAAAGGTGGCCGCCACCGGCATCGGTTCGGCAATGCCGGTCGATTCGATCAGCAGATAGTCGTAACGCTTCTGCTCGGCCAGCCGCCGCACTTCCTGCAGCAGATCATCGCGCAACGTGCAGCAGATGCAGCCATTGCTGAATTCCACCAGCGTCTCTTCGGTGCGTCGCAAGGCCGCACCGCCATCACGCACCAGTTGCGCGTCGATGTTGATCTCGCTCATGTCGTTGACGATCACCGCCACGCGCAGGCCGGCGCGGTTGTGGAGGAGGCGATTGAGCAAGGTGGTCTTGCCTGCGCCGAGAAAGCCTGACAGCACGGTGACGGGGAGGCGTGGATCGCGCTTGGGGGACAGGGACATCCTGAGAGCCTGGCTGGAGTGAAGTGTTACTATATAACACTTGCTCGACAGGACCCGCTCCATGCGCGTTACCGCTTCTGTGCTGGACAACTCGGCCATCGCTCTTTCCAGTCTGTGCCTGCTGCACTGCCTGGCCTTGCCACTGCTGGCCGCCGCGCTTCCGCTGCTGGGTGCGTGGAGCCGGGCCGAATGGGTGCATGTGGTGTTCGCCGCGGCAGCCGTGCCGCTGAGCGGCTATGCGCTATGGAGCAGCCATCGCCGGCATGCACTGCCCGCGCCGGTGTGGGCACTGGCGGTCTTCGGGCTGGCCGGTCTGGTCCTGGGCGCAAGCGGCGTGGCCGGCGCGGCGCTGGAAACCCCGGTCACGGTGACCGGCAGTCTGCTGCTGGCCAGCACGCACCTGGTCAATCTGCGGCTACGTCGCCGGCATGGAAAGTGCGCGCGCTAGGAGCACGGCCACCACCGGCGCTGCTACAGCGAAAAGCCCAGCAACACCGGGTCGTGGTCGGAACTGCGCCACGGGCCGGGCAGGTTGCGCTTGGCGTAGCCGGCGTCGTCGCTGGCATCGGCGTTGATATGCCATTCCACCGCGCCGCGCAGCTGCTTGGCCATCGCCGGGCTCAACAACGCATGATCCAGCCGTCCGCTCATGCCGTCGTAGACATAGCTGTAGGGCTGCTTCACGCCGGCCACCGCGAAGGCGTCCTGCCAGCCGCTGGCGCGCAGGCTGCGCATCGGGGTTTCCATGGCGTAGGCGTTGAAGTCACCCAGCAGCACGGCGAGTTTGGTCTGCGCGCCGGTGGGGTCGGTCTGCAGCCACTGGTGCAGGCGCTTGGCCGACTCGGTACGGGTGGCGTTCCAGCAGGCCTGGCCATCGCGCTGGTCGGCATCGGCGCCGCTGGCGCTACCGCAGCCCTTGGACTTGAAGTGGTTGGCGACCACCACGAAGGTTGCCCCGCGGGTGCTGCGGAAGGCTTGCGCCAGCGGCACCCGGCTATGGCTGTCGAACGGGCCGCCGGTCAGCGTGGCCGGCTTGCCGACCGGGGTGACCTGGGAACTGCGATACACGATGCCGACCCGGATGTCGTCATCGCCCGGGCCGCTGCCGGTGTCCACGAACTGCCAGTCCTTGTCGGTGCCGGCCGCGTTGAGCGCGGCGACCAGTTGCGCCACCGCCGCATCGGCGCCATTGCCGTCGTTTTCCAGCTCCATCAACGCGGCCACATCGGCGCGCAAGGGCACGATGGTGGACACCAGCTTGGTCAGCTGGGCCTGGAACTGCTCATGCGTGCGCGCACCGCGCTTGGTCGGGAAGCCGCCGCCGCGGCCATTGCCGTTGAAGAAGTTCTCCAGATTGAACGAGGCGATCCGTAGATCGCCACCCACCTGCGGCGCCACAGCAGCCGGCATGGCAGGCAGCGTCAACGGGGTCAGCACCTGGATGCGGTAGTTGCCGTCATAGCGCTGGTCGACGATGCCATCGACCGACTTGAGCAGGCTGCCGGTGCGCAGCGCCGGATCGGCCGGCAGATAGGCCACCGTCTTGGGGCTGCGGCCATTGCGTGCATCGTCCAGCACCACCCGGCGACGGGCGTTGTCGGCCTCCACCTGCGCAAAGGCCGGGGTGCCGGCGGCGGCCACTTCGCTGGGCTGCCACAGGCGCCCGCCGAAGGCGGCGACCAGCTCGCCGTCGGCGTCCAGGCGATCGCTGCCGTTGAGCGTCAGCGCGGCGATGCGCACGTGCTCGCCTTCCAGCGCTTCCCAGCTGGCCGGCGGCCCGCTGAGCATGCGCACCGGTACCGGCTGGCCGCTGGCGAGCCGCTCGATGCTGCTGGCATCCAGCGTGGTCAGACTCGCCTCGCCACCTGCCGACACCTCGCGCACCGTACCGACGATGCGCACGCGGTCGCCCACCGCCACCTCGGCATTGCCGGCACCGGTGACGAACAGGCCATGCGAGCGCCGCGGCTCGAAGCCGGGCTGCTGCACGAACAGCCCGCCCAGGCCAACGCGCGTATCGGCGGTGACGATGCCCTCCACGTCGACCACACGGCCGTCGTGGGGGCTACGGGTGTCTTCGCCCTGGACGTCGGCGATGGACAGACGTTGCGGCGCGCCCTCGGCGGCACTGCCCAGCAGTGGCGCCAACAGACCGATCACACCGAGCACAACCAGCGAGCAACGCGACATCGACACACTCCGGAAAGACCTGGACCACCTGCAGGCGCCGCCTTGAAGGCGGCGCGTGAGAACCGTGACAGGCTAGCAAAACGTTGCAAGTGGCGACCAGCTGCTGCGTGGATGACGTGGCCGGTGCACAGCTGCCGGCAATTGCGGCATTCCCCTAAAGCAACGGCGCTGAGGCGGTCGCGCAAGGCTGGCGTGGTCGTGCGAGCACGTCGCGCAGCGAGCGCAAACGCGCGCGCAATGCCTGCCGCCTATAAAAAAAGCGTGCTCCCGTACGCGCAGGCCTCGCGGTTGCCAGTCGACGCACCCGCGCACGGCATGCGGCCACCTGGCCACACACCGACTGCCTGTGTCAGCCACGTGTTCCAGGCGCTTGCTGCTTTAGAGGCTTACTTCAAATTGCTCAGCATCCAGTCGACCGTGGCCCGCACCTGCTCTTCGGTCAGTGCCGGGTTGCCACCCTTGGGCGGCATGATGCCGCCGTCCGGGCCGGTGTAACCCTCGATCGCGTGCTTGTACAAGGTGTCCTTGCCCTGGGCGATGCGCGCGTCCCAATGCGCGTGGTCCAGCGTCGGCGCCTTGCCCACGCCGGTGGTGTGGCAGGCGGTGCACAGGTTGTCGAAGATGGTCTTGCCGTCGGTGCTGCCGCCGTAGGCAGACTGCGAGGCGGCCTTGGCCAGCGCTGCGGCCTGGGCTGCGGCCTGTGCGGACGCACCGGTGGTGCCGGCATAGACCGCGCCGGCCGGGGCGATGCGTTGCTGCACGCGTTTGGCCGCGGTGGGCGAGACTTCGTCGGGAATGGCGCGTTGCAAATAGGCTGCCAGGGCAATCAGGCCCAGGGTGATCACCACCAGTAGTCCGATCACCATCGAGAATTTCTTCAGGAACTCGAGGTCGTAATTCCGCACGCGCTCACCCCTGGCTGTTGGTCGAAGACCTCTGCTAGCGCCGGAGTATAGAGCACAGTTCGCGCCCGTCTGGCCACTGTGCATGACAGTTATTCCTGCGGTGTGCGCTGCGCCCTGCCGCGCTGTCGCTCTTGCCCGCGCGCCCGTCTGTAGCTGCGGATGAATTGCCGCAATGCCGCATGACACGTTGGTCTCGCCCAGGGGAATTGCGTATCATTCCCATCAATCCACGGTGACGCGGTTCTCGCCTCGCCCGGTCCCGCCTACGAGGAGTCGCCGCGATGAAGTCCTTCCTGCTGTCCTGCCTGGCCTTGGCCAGCATCAGCCTGTCTGCCCAAGCCCACGAGATCTGGATCGAGCGCGACGGCAGCGGCCCGGTGCGCATCTACTTCGGCGAACCGGCGCAGGACACCCTCGACCATGGCGAAGACGAGATCAAGCGCGTGGTCAAGCCGACCGTGTTCGGCACGGCCGGCAAGGCCGGCGCCCTGCAGCGCGGCAACGCGTTCCTCACCGCGCCGCTGTCCGGCAGCGGCGATGCGTGGCTGAGCGACGACAGCGTGTTCGAGCCGTGGAAGGGCGAAGCCGGCAGCTTCGAGACGGTGAGCTACTACGCACGCGCCGGGCGCGCCACGCCGTCGGCCAAGCTCGATTTCGAGCTGGTGCCCACCGCTGCCAACAGCAATACGCTGACCGTGCTCTATCGCAACAAGCCGCTGCCCAAGGTCGAGGTGACGGTGATCGACCCGCAGAAGTGGCAGAAGACGCTGACCTCCGATGCCAACGGCCAGGTGACCCTGCCCAAGCTGCGCGCCGGCCGGCACATCCTGGTCGCCACCAACAAGGAGCCGGTGAAGCGTGAGATCGCCGGCAAGCAGGTGGCGATGATCCACCACATCAGCACGTTGACCTTCCTGGCCGAGTAAGCCGGCCACACGCGCCGCCGATCCGATGGCTACCGCACCGTCCCTGCCGCTTCCCTGGTTCAGGCGCCCCTGGCTGGGCGTGCTTGCGCGCACGCTGGCGGCGATGTTTGGCGGCTATGCGCTCGCCAGCGCCACCAATCTGCTGCTGGCGCTGGTGTTGCCGCTGCCACGCAGCGAAGCGGTGCTGACCAGCATGCTGGTCGGCATCGTAGTGTGTGCCTGCGCGCCGCTATGGGCCTTCGCCACCGCCAGCGTGTGGCGCGCCTGGGCCGGCATCGCCGTGCCGGCGGCGCTGATGTTCGCACTGGCCGCATGGCTGCAACGGGGCGTGGCATGAAGCAGGGATTCCGCCAGTCGATGGCGTGGCTGCACACCTGGACCGGGCTGCTGGTCGGCTGGGTGTTGCTGTTGATCTTCATGGGCGGCACGGCGAGTTATTACCGCGACGAAATCAGCCGCTGGATGCGTCCGGAACTGCCCACCACCACGGTGAGCAGCGCGACCGCGCTGCGCAGTGCCGAGCAGTATCTGCAGACGCATGCCGCCGATGCGCAGAGCTGGAACATCACCTTGCCGGACGCGCGCAATCCGGTGGTCAGCATGTACTGGCAAAACCCCGCGCCAACCGATGGCAAACCGGCCAGTCGCCGCGAGATGTATGGCAACGCCATCATCGACCCGGCCACCGGCAAGGAGATCGCCGCGCGCGACACCCTGGGCGGCGAATTCTTCTACCGGCTGCATTTCGATCTGCATTATCTGCCGGTGATGTGGTCGCGCTATATCGTGGGTTTCTGCGCGATGTTCATGCTGGTGGCGATCATCAGCGGCGTGATCACGCACAAGAAGATCTTCAAGGATTTCTTCACCTTCCGCCCGGGCAAGGGCCTGCGCTCGTGGCTGGATTTCCACAACGTCAGCGCCGTGACCGCATTGCCGTACCACGCGATGATCACCTACACCGGCATCGTGACCTTGATGTTCATGTACCTGCCGTGGGGCATCAAGGCGCAGTACCCGGACAACGAAATGCGGTTCTACGAAGAATCCGCCAACCGGGTCGCCGATACGCGACAAGCGTCTGGTACCCCGGCGCACATGCTGCCGCTGGAGCAATTCGTGGCGCGTGCGCGCAGCCACTGGCGCGGTGGTGAGGTCGGCAACGTGGCGGTGTCGCTGCCCAACGATGCGCACGCAGCGGTCGGCGTCACCCAGGTGTCCGATCGTCTGTCCACCAATGCGCCATCGATCCTGTTCGATGCGGTCAGCGGCCAGCGCCTGCAGCACAGCGGGCCACCGGGTGGCGCCAGCCAGACGCGCGGGGTGATGGTGGGCCTGCATATCGCCCACTTCGCCGGGCCGTGGATGCGCGCGCTGTTCTTCGGCTCCGGCTTGCTCGGTTGCCTGATGGTAGCCAGCGGCGTGGTGATGTGGGCGGTGAAGGAACGCCCCAAACACCTGAAGGCCGGGCGCATCGGTTTCGGGCTGCGGCTGGTGGATGCGCTCAACATCGGCACGGTCGCCGGCTTGCCGATCGCCTTCGCCAGTTTCTTCTGGGCCAACCGGGTGTTGCCGGTGAGCCTGGAGGCGCGCGCGGCAATGGAGGCCAACCTGTTCTTTGCCGCATGGGCCGCTGCATTGCTGGCGGCGTTCGTGTGGCCACGGCGCGCGATGTGGAGCTGGCAGCTGTATCTGGGCGCGGCCTTGTTCGCCTTGGTGCCGGTGGTCAATGCGATCACCACCGATGTGCATCTGGGCGTGACGCTGCCGGCCGGGCAATGGATGTTGGCCGGGGTCGATCTGGTCTGCCTGTTCCTTGGCATGTCGCTGGGCGTGGCGGGCTGGCGCCTGCAGCAGTGGAAGGCACCGCAAGCCGCATCGGCGCGACGCGCGCGCGCCACTACCGCCGCGCCTGCGCAGGGCAGCGTGCCGCTGCAGGAAAGCGCATGAGCGTGTGGCTGCTGCTGGCGCTGAATTTTTCCGGATTCGCCGCGCTGTGCCTGGCGATGGACAAGCATCAGCAGGAAGTCACGGGTCGCACGCTGGGCGCGGCGCGCTCGCGGCAACTGCGCGTGCTGGGCTGGCTGCTGGTGCTGCTCACCTTCGGCCTGGCGGTACACGCACAAGGCTGGGGCGTCGGCCCGGTGCTGTGGCTGGGCACATTGACCGGCGCTGCCGCGTTGCTGTCGCTGTGGTTGCTGCCGTATCGGCGTAGATTGATCCTGCCCACGGCAGTGGCCGCGCCGCTGCTGGCGGGTGCGCTGCAGCTGTTGGTGGGGTGAAGGACGTCCGTCGCTACGCCACGATCGGCGGATCGCCCCAGCTGCGCCCATCGCGCGGCAGGCGACCGTCGTCGAGCACGCGCAACACGTGTTCGGGCTGCAGCATGTCCATGAACAGCACCACGTTGATGCCCTCCGGCAGCGCCATGCTGGGAAAGATCACGCCAGGAATCTGCGCCTCGCGCAGCAGGTCGCCGAGCACCCAGCTGACCGGTTCGATCTTGTTGACCAGCGCCTTGCGCCAGTCCTCGGTCCAGTCGGCCCAGAGCGGATCCCAGCTCGCATCGAGCAGGCGCAGATCGGCCAGCGCCGGCAGGTCGGCGGCATAACTGACCAAGGTCAATGGCGGCAGGAACAGCGCCGCTTGCGCGTATTCGGCGGCGGCGGTCTCCAGTTGCAGCGATAAATACAGGGCCGGCTGTCCAAAGCGATTGAAGCGCCCGCCCGAGCGTGCCGCACCGGCGCCGCTCAACGGTTCGGCAGCCCAGCGCGGCGTGAAGGCGCGATACAGCGTGCAGTGCGCCGGAGCGCTCAGCTTCAACCGGCGGCCCCCGCGGCAACGGTGCGCAGATAGGTCAGCGCATCATCGGTGCGGCCCTGTTTGACCACTTCCAGCAGGGTGGCGAACTCGAACGCCGGAATCGGGGTGTTCTTGAGATGGAACACCACCTGGCGTTCGTCCGGCTGGACTTGCGTCATCGCCACCAGCAGGCGCGACAGGTTGCGCAGCAGGTCCTGTACGCGCGGGCTTTCCGGATGCACGCGCAGGCTGTTGCGATGCACACCGGCCAGCTCGGCCAGTTCCTGCTGCGACAGATCCAGCAGGCCGGCCATGGCCGAGGGCGACAGGATGGTGCGATCCGGCACGCGCAGGCGTTCGGTCAGGGCCAGGGGATTGAGAACGGCGACCATTGCAGGACTCCGGCAGGGCGAGTGCACAGTATATGCACAGTTATCTGCCTCGGCACAGCCCAGCAGCACGCCCGGTCAGTGCACTGTCAGACCGCCGGCTGCCGCGCCCCCACCGCGCGCAGACAGAACCCGCAGATCGCCTCGACCAGCTGCTCGCCCTGCTGCGGATCGCTGCGGCTGGGGGCGATCGGTCCCACCAGGGCCTCGGTGAAGGCGCCGACGATGCACGCCGCCGCCGCGTCCAGCGACTGCTGCGGGAACTCGCCGGCCGCCACGCCTTCGGCGAGAAGCTGGCGGAACACCTCTCCGAACAGGCGTCGGCCACGGATGCGCTCGGCATCCACCTCGCTTTCCACCGGCTCGGCAATGAAGGCGTACGCCAACGCGGGACCGGCCAGGGCCCGCCGCACGAACGTGGCGATCGCAGTGCGCAGGCGCTCGGCAGCACTGGCCTGGGTGGTGGCGATGGCGCGCAGGATGGCCATCTCGCGCTGCACCGCCTCGTTGAGAACTTCCACGAAAAGCTCGGCTTTGGATGGGAAGTGACGATAGATCTGCCCGGTGGACACGCCGGCGGCAGCTGCGACGGCGGTTACCGGCGCGTTGCGGTAGCCGCCTTCGGCGATCAGGGCACGGGCCGCGTGCAGGATGCGTTCGCGGTTGCCGGCCAGGCGTTCTTCCATCAGGGCGGAGCGTCGATAAGCCATGGTCTGATTCTTGGTTCAATAGTTGAATTTTAGTTCACTTTTTCACTGCGGACCGCTAGGCTGCGCACAAGCGCCGTGCGGCCTGCCCGCTCCCACCCGGCACACCCCGATCCCTGCGGAGTCGCTCCATGCACGTGCCGTCCCTGAATTTTGCGCTTGGCGAAGACATCGATCTGCTGCGCGAAAGCGTGGCGGCCTTTGCCAGCCACCATATTGCCCCGCTCGCGGCCACGGCCGATCAGGACAATGTCTTTCCCGCCCAGCTGTGGCGCCTGTTCGGCGAACAAGGCCTGCTCGGGCTGACCGTGGAGGAAGAGTACGGCGGCAGCGGCATGGGCTACCTGGCGCATGTGGTGGCGATGGAGGAAATCTCGCGGGCCGGCGGGGCCATCGGCCTGTCGTACGGCGCGCATTCCAACCTGTGCCTCAACCAGCTGCGCAAGAACGCAACGCCCGAGCAGAAACAGCGCTACCTGCCCAGGCTGTGCACCGGCGAGCACGTCGGGGCACTGGCGATGAGCGAGGCCGGCGCCGGCTCGGATGTGGTGTCGATGAAGCTGCGCGCCGATGCGCGCGGCGACCGCTATGTGCTCAACGGCAGCAAGATGTGGATCACCAACGGCCCGGACGCCGATGTGCTGGTGGTGTACGCCAAGACCGACCCGGAGGCCGGCGCACGCGGCATCACCGCCTTCATCGTCGAAAAAGGGATGAAGGGATTCTCCACCGCGCAGAAACTCGACAAGCTGGGCATGCGCGGCTCCAACACCTGCGAGCTGGTGTTCAGCGATTGCGAAGTGCCGGCCGAGAACGTGCTGGGCGCGCTCAACGGTGGCGTGCGTGTGCTGATGTCGGGCCTGGATTTCGAACGTGTGGTGCTGGCCGGCGGCCCGTTGGGCCTGATGGCCGCCGCGATGGATGTGGTGCTGCCGTACGTGCACGAGCGCAAGCAGTTCGGCGCGCCGATCGGCACCTTCCAGTTGATGCAGGCGAAGCTGGCCGACATGTACGTCGGGCTCAACGCCTGCCGCGCCTATGTGTATGCAGTGGCGCGTGCCTGCGACGCGGGGCTGACCACGCGCCAGGATGCGGCCGGTGCGATTCTCTACGCGGCCGAAAAAGCCACCTGGCTCACCGGCCAGGCGATCCAGGTGCTGGGCGGCAACGGCTACATCAACGACTACCCCACCGGGCGCCTGTGGCGCGATGCCAAGCTGTACGAAATCGGTGCGGGCACCTCGGAGATCCGACGCATGCTGATCGGCCGTGAGCTGTTCGAACGCACCGCCTGACGGAGCCACCATGAGCGTGATCACCAGCCAGCTGCAGGCCAGCGGCGAAAGCTTCCAACATAACGCTGCGGCCATGCGCACGGTGATCGAGGATCTGCGCCGCACGCTGGCGCAGACCGCGCTGGGCGGCAGCGATGCCGCGCGTGCCAAGCACACCGCACGCGGCAAGTTGCTGGTGCGCGAGCGCATCGATGCCTTGCTGGATCCGGGCAGCGCCTTGCTGGAAATCGCGCCCCTCGCGGCGCACGGCATGTACGACGATCAGGTGCCATGCGCCGGTGTGGTGGCCGGCATCGGACGGGTGTCCGGGGTGGAATGCGTGATCGTGGCCAACGATGCCACCGTCAAGGGCGGTACCTATTACCCGATGACGGTGAAGAAGCATCTGCGTGCGCAGGAAATCGCCCAGCAGAACCGCTTGCCGTGCATCTACCTGGTCGATTCCGGCGGCGCGTTCCTGCCGTTGCAGGATGAAGTGTTTCCCGACCGCGACCACTTCGGGCGCATCTTCTACAACCAGGCCAACCTTTCGGCCAACGGCATTCCGCAGGTCGCCTGCGTGATGGGCTCGTGCACCGCTGGCGGTGCGTACGTGCCGGCGATGAGCGATGAAACGGTGATCGTGCGCGAGCAAGGCACCATCTTCCTCGGCGGTCCGCCACTGGTCAAAGCGGCCACCGGCGAAGAAGTCAGTGCCGAAGAACTCGGCGGTGCGGATGTGCATACGCGCATCTCGGGCGTGGCCGATCACTTCGCCGACAACGACCTGCAGGCCCTGGCACGCGTGCGCGCCATCATCGCCCGGCTCAACTGGCGCAAGCCGGCGGCATCGCTGGCCCTGCAGGCACCGCTGCCGCCGCGCTATGCGGCCGACGAGCTGTATGGCGTGATTCCCGCCGATACGCGCAAGCCCTTCGATGTGCGCGAAGTGATCGCCCGCATCGTCGACGACTCGCAGCTGGACGAATTCAAGCCGCGTTATGGCAGCACCCTGGTCACCGGCTTTGCGCATCTGCATGGCTACCCGGTCGGCATCATCGCCAACAACGGCATCCTGTTTTCCGAGTCCGCGCTCAAGGGCGCGCACTTCATCGAGCTGTGCACGCAGCGCGGCATTCCGCTGGTGTTCCTGCAGAACATCACCGGCTTCATGGTCGGGCGCAAATACGAACATGGCGGCATCGCCAAGGACGGCGCCAAGCTGGTGATGGCGGTGGCCTGTGCCAAGGTGCCCAAGTTCACCGTGGTGATCGGCGGCTCGTTCGGCGCCGGCAATTACGGCATGTGCGGCCGTGCGTACTCGCCGAACTTCCTGTGGATGTGGCCGAATGCGCGCATCGGTGTGATGGGCGGGGAACAGGCCGCCAGCGTATTGGCCACCGTGCGCCGCGACGGCATCGAAGCCAAGGGTGGCGCCTGGTCGGGCGAGGAAGAGGATGCGTTCAAGGCACCGATCCGTGCCCAGTTCGAGCAGCAGGGCCACCCGTATTACGCCAGCGCGCGCCTGTGGGACGACGGCATCATCGATCCGGCCGACACCCGTCGCGTGCTGGGGCTGGGGCTGTCGGCCGCATTGAATGCGCCGATCGAGCCGACACGCTTCGGCGTGTTCCGGATGTGAGGCGGTGATGCCCGCTTGCATGTGCGGCTCTTCATTGCCAGGCACTGCGCGTGCACCTGCACGCAGGGTGCCGCGTGTTGCCTGGAGCAGTGCATGAGTGCGCGCACGTTACCTGCTCCAAGCAGTGAGTTGCGTTCGCGCAGTGCGGCGTCGGCCATCGCACTGTGTCCCGCGTACTCCGTGCAGCCGTTTTTCCATCGCAGTGCCCGCCGCCCTGGCGGGGTGCAGAGACCCTTGCCATGACCCAGCGCGATTCCACCGCCGCAGCAAGACAGCCGTATTTCGACAAGGTCCTGATCGCCAATCGCGGCGAGATCGCCTGCCGCGTCATCGCCACCTGCCGCAAGCTCGGCATCGCAACGGTGGCGGTGTACTCGGATGCCGACCGTGATGCGCGGCATGTGCGGCTGGCCGATGAAGCAATCCATATCGGTGCCGCACCGGCGCAGCAGAGTTATCTGCGTGGCGATGCGATCCTGGATGCGGCACGCAGGAGCGGCGCGCAGGCAATCCATCCCGGCTATGGATTTCTGTCGGAAAACGCAGCATTTGCCGATGCCTGTGCGCAGGCCGGCGTCGTGTTTATCGGCCCGCCGGCGGCAGCCATCCGCGCGATGGGCGACAAGAGCGCGGCCAAGGCGCTGATGCAGCGCGCCGGCGTGCCGCTGACGCCGGGCTACCACGGCCACGAACAGGCGCCGGCCTTCCTGCGTGCACAGGCCGACGCGATCGGCTATCCGGTGTTGATCAAGGCCAGCGCCGGCGGCGGCGGCAAGGGCATGCGCCGGGTGGATGCGAGCGCGGCATTCGAAGAAGCATTGGCCAGTTGCCAGCGCGAGGCGCAGTCGGCATTCGGCAATGCGCAGGTGCTGGTGGAAAAGTACGTCGAGCGGCCGCGCCATATCGAGATTCAGGTCTTTGGCGATACCCGGGGCGAGGTCGTCTATCTGTTCGAACGCGATTGCTCGGTGCAGCGCCGGCACCAGAAAGTGCTGGAAGAAGCGCCCGCCCCCGGCATGAGCGAACAACGTCGCGCCGCCATGGGCAAGGCGGCCGTGGATGCCGCACGCGCGGTGGGTTATGTCGGCGCCGGCACGGTGGAGTTCATTGCCGGCCCGGATGGCGATTTCTATTTCATGGAAATGAACACCCGGCTGCAGGTCGAGCACCCGGTGACCGAGTTGATCACCGGCACCGATCTGGTCGAGTGGCAATTGCGTGTTGCCGCGGGCGAACCGCTGCCGCTGCGTCAGCAGGAACTGCGCATCCATGGACATGCACTGGAAGCGCGCCTGTATGCCGAAGATGCCGACCGCGGCTTCCTGCCTTCCACCGGCACGCTGCACCAGTTGCAGTTTCCCGCAGCAAGCGCGCATGTACGTATCGATGCCGGCGTGGAGCAAGGCGACAGCATCAGCCCGTACTACGACCCGATGATTGCCAAGCTGATCGTGTGGGATGTGGATCGCCCCGCCGCACTGGCACGCATGCGCCAGGCGCTGGCGCAGTTCCATGCGGTGGGTGTCACCACCAACAGCGCGTTCCTTGCGCGCCTGATCGACACGGCGTCGTTTGCGTCGGCCGATCTGGATACCGCACTGATCGAACGCGAGCAGGCAGTGCTGTTTCCCGATGCGGTGAGTCCGGCCACTGCCTGGTGGTGCCTGGCAGCGGCGTTGATCGCCGAAGCGTTGCCGAAGGCCGCCGCCGATCCCGCCGACCCGTTTTCGCCCTGGCAGCACACCGATGGTTGGCGCATCGGCGCGCATGCGGCGCACACCATGACGCTGGAAGCGGCAGGCGAGCGCCGCCAGTTCGGCGTGCGCCCGCTTGGCGATGGCTGGCAGGTGACGTGCGCGGGCCACACCCACACGCTGCGCTACCACGTACAGGACGGGGCACTGCGCGTGGAAATGGATGGCCGGCAATGGCGCATGCAGGCCCTGCGCGACGTCAATGCACTGACATTGCGCGATGCCACGCAGCGGGCGAGCTTCCGCCACCATGACGCGCTGCTCGAGGCCGATCAGCCCGCGCACGACGCCGGCGGCCTGACCGCACCGATGCCGGGCCGCATCGTGTCACTGGTCGCCCCCGCAGGGCAGCCGGTCACCCGCGGGCAGGCCCTGGTGGTGCTCGAAGCGATGAAGATGGAGCACACCCTGCACGCGCCCAGCGACGGCACGGTGGCGGCGTATCTGGTGGCAGAAGGCGAACTGGTCGCCGAGGGTGTCGCGTTGGTGGAATTCGTGTCCGCGTCTGCGTAGCGGCGCCTCGCAGCGTGACCAACGGCACGTCCACAGGGACGGACCTTGGCTCTAGCGTGAGGAAAGCGGCTGGAATGGCCGCGCTCACGACCGGAGACCTCCATGCAACGCCTGCTTCTTGTTTCCAGCATGCTGCTGGCGCTGTCTGCCTGCAGCGATAAGACCGCGCCCGTCACCGACAAGGCCGCCACGCCGGCCCCGGCTGCTGCGGCGGCACCCGCGGCACCGCCCGAACTGATCACCCGCGATGCGCTGTTCGGCAACCCGGAGCGGGCGAACGTGAGCATCAGCCCGGACGGCAAGTACCTCAGCTGGATCGCGCCGCTGGACGGCGTACTCAATGTCTGGGTCGCCCCGGTGGATGCGCCGGACCAGGCGCGTGCGATCACCAAGGACACCGCGCGCGGCATCCGCAATTATTTCTGGACCTATCAACCCAACACGCTGCTGTACCTACGCGACAACGGCGGCGATGAAGACTTCCATCTGTTCTCGGTGAATCTGAGCGATGGCAGCAACAGAGACCTCACCCCGTTCAAGAAGACCAACGCCGAGGTGTACCGCGTCAGCGCGCAGCATCCCGACTCGATCATGGTCGGCATGAACGACCGCGACCCCAAATGGCATGACCTGTATCGGGTGGACCTGGCTTCGGGCAAGCGCAGCTTGGTGCAGCAGAACACCGACAGCCTGGATTCCTACCTGCTCGATGGCAACTACCAGCTGCGCTATGCCACGCGTGCCACCGACGATGCGGGCAGGGAGCTGCTGGTGCCGGACGGCAGGCGCTGGAAGAGCGTGGACCGCATCCCGTTCGAGGATGTCACCAACACCTCGCCCGACGGCCTCACCGACGACGGCAAGACGCTGTACATGCAGGATTCGCGCAATCGCGACACCGCAGCGCTGTATGCCATCGACACTGCCAGCAACGCCCGCACGCTGCTGTTCGAAAACCCGCGCACCGATGTCGGCGCCACCTTGAACGACCCCAGGACCGGCGTGGTGCAGGCCGTGTCCACCGACTACCTGCGCGAGGAGTGGACGGCGCTGGACAACGGCATTGCTGCCGACCTAAACAAGCTCAAGTCGCTCGGCAGCGGCGATGCCAGCGTTGCCGCACGCACGCTCGACGATCGCATCTGGATCGTGGGGTATTCGGCGGCGGAAACACCGCTGACCTACTACCGCTACGACCGTGCAGACGGCGGCAAGCTGACCAAGTTGTTCTCCGCCCGCCCCGCGCTCGACGGCAAGCCGCTGGTGCCGATGTGGCCGCAGGAACTGACCGCCCGCGACGGCCTCAAACTGGTCAGCTATCTCACCCTGCCCGCCGAGGCCGATGCCAATCACGACGGCAAGGCCGACAAGCCGGTACCGCTGGTGCTGTTCGTGCATGGCGGCCCGTGGTTGCGCGACAGCTACGGCTACGGGCCGTATGAGCAATGGCTGGCCAATCGCGGCTATGCGGTGCTGGCGGTGAACTTCCGCGGTTCCACCGGCTTCGGCAAGGCCTTCACCAACGCCGGCAACGGCGAGTGGGCCGCCAAGATGCACGACGACCTGCTCGACGCGGTGCAATGGGCGGTCAAGCAAGGAGTGACCAGGCCCGAGGACGTGGCGATCATGGGCGGCAGCTACGGCGGCTACGCCACGCTGGTCGGCCTGACCTTTACCCCAGACGCGTTCAAGTGCGGCGTGGACATCGTCGGCCCGGCCAACCTCAACACCCTACTCGGCACCGTGCCGCCATACTGGGCCAGCTTCTACAAGCAGCTGACCAAACGCATGGGCGACCCGGCCACCGACGCCGGCAAGCAGTGGCTGACCGAACGCTCACCGCTCACCCATGTCGACAAGATCAGCAAGCCGCTGCTGATCGGCCAGGGCGCCAACGACCCACGCGTCAAACAGGCCGAGAGCGACCAGATCGTCAACGCGATGAAGGCCAAGAACATTCCGGTCACCTACGTGCTGTTCCCGGACGAAGGCCACGGCTTCCGGCGCCCGGAAAACAGCAAGGCCTTCAACGCGGTGACCGAGGGGTTCCTGGGCCAGTGCCTGGGCGGCCGCGTGCAACCGATCGGCGACGACCTGGCCGGCTCCAGCATCACCGTGCCGGAAGGCGCCGACAAGGTGAACGGCCTGAGCGAAGCATTGAAGACGCATACGCAGGCGATTCGGCGGTAGGTCTGCGGACGTAGTGCCACCCACCAAGGATGCGTTGGCGTCGCATTGGCATCTGCAGGTATTGTCGGGGGACCGGCGGCTTGGTCGCCGGTCATTGACTCAAAAGCCTTTCAAGCACCAGGAGATGGCTAATTCAACAGCGCGAATCTCCTGCGCTGAGCTATCGCTGATCGAATTGATTGGAATCGCTTATTCCACTCCAGATCGCACCAGCTGGGTCCAGCTCTGTTGTGACCATGGTTTGGGCGCGCCAACCAAAGCCACAGACAGCTAGAACACCTTGCGATATTGGGTCCAGCCCCAGAGCGCGCTCAAGATGTTTTTCGTTGACGGCGCCGGTGATGAACGCACCTAGGCCAATATCCGTAGCCGCGAGGTAGAGCGTCTGCGAGAGGTGACCAGCTTCCAATGCGACCACCCGATACCCTTTGGCATGTTGCCGGTATTTCCAGAAGGTTCTATCGAAACGCGGAACCAGCGCAATCAGAACGTGCGCATCCGCAAACCAGTGCTGTTGCCCGACAGCCTGCATGACGAAATCATCGGAGCATTCAACTCCTGCGACAAGCTCGAGTGCATGAACATCTGCACGATAGTGATAAACGCCTGGTGCCAAGCCGTCCACGCACCTGACCAAAATGTAAGCCTCGATCGGATGCAAGCCACCGCCAGACGGGACGTTTTTCTTCAAGAAGACCAGATCGTCGCCGACTTGCACCTGACCCTGTGCGGCAAAGACCCGCTGCAGCATGTGGGAAAACATCTGGAGAGGCACGGCTTTGCGCTGATCAAAATTACGACAGGTGACCCGACGCCCCAGCAGATCGTCGAAATCGTTCCGGGGCATCAATGGCAAGCCGATCAATGCTTGGTCATCAACGGTTCGCTGAACCTCCGCAGGCGCGGGGCCGAGGACACGACGCATTTCCACAGCCGTTTCGGTTCCAGAGTCCCGTGTGTTCTTGACCGCATCCACGCCGTCCCAACGCGTAAAAGCGTGCAATACGGCTGCAAGCGGATGCCAGTGCGATGCTCTGAAGCGTTCATCGTTCTTGGCAAAGAACGTGTCTGGTGCTCGCTCATCCAGCACCAGACCTTCGCCGATCAATTCCTCCAGTGTTTCATGGTCAAGATGCGATCGGTCCGTCCAACGCGAGGGGCTGAGTTCGCCCAATAACCGGCGCTGGCCTTCCGTCACTGCCACTGGCTCATCGAGATGGGGGGCTAGCGCAAACCACTCCATGACATGCTGCAGCCCATTGCCTCCCTGCAGAAGACTCTCCAACGTATAAAACACGGTTTCCCGTGGCTCCAGCATGACAACTGCACAACGTCTGACCCGCATCGGCTTCTCCAGCGACATGAAATGCACCTTACGCAGGTGTACCTGCGGTAGCTATAGCGTCTAACAGCCACCTAAACTTGAGTCCGTTGCACGTTAGCCCTCAAGCCAACAACGTTGAAGCCGCTATGTGATACTTCACCCACCTGAAAAATTAAAAGATGCCGACGCTGAAGCTTGATCCTGCAGTTGCAAGCAAATTGATCGACCTGCTGTCCACGGATGACACCTTCCGCGCCTTATTCGTCTCCGACACGGTGGTAGCGTTACAACTGGTCGGGCACGTCGCCGCACCTGAAGACAACCTTGAGGCCTTTGTGCGCGATTGCACAAGCACCATCCAGCTTGCCGACAAGGAGGTGATCGCAAGCGCCCGTGAGCAAATCAACACCATGCTTACGTCAGGAACCTCACATATCGTTCCTCAACTGGATGCCGGCTATGACGGCGATCGAACTCTCAAGTAATTCGACGGCTTTGCGGCACAGGTAGCAGGGTCAGCCCTGCGCCTCCGCGATCCAGGAGGCTTCCGCAGCTTTCAGGTCCACTACATTGAGCGATTGCAAGCAATATCCACATTCGATTTCCGCGTAGGCCAGTCCCCGGCGCTGCTGCATCCAGTCGTTTTGAATGCGCGCATCTTCATTACGCTGCGCTAGGCGTGCCGCACGCATTGCGGTTGCCCGTGTCTGGAAGCGCGATACCGAATCCAGATAGGGCGTAAGCAATTGAAATGCATCGTCCGGCTTCCGGTTTGCCAGCAGAATCTCGGCATCCACCACTGCGCCCAGTTCGACAATCAAGCGGTTTGCATAGGCCAGCGGCGCTGCTTTGACCTGTTGCCGAACCTTCGCCGCACTTGCTAGGTCTCCCGCGCGCGCCATTACTAGCGCTGCAGCTAGGGCAGTGGACAGATTGTCTATGGTATCGATTGGCACATCTTTGCTTACGTCGTGCAGCGCAAGCCGTGCACCTTCTCTGGCTACCTCTACAGCTTTTAGGCGCTGCCCCGACGCCAGCAATGCAGTCGCCAGGGGCACGTAGTAATTGATGCGGTCGGTCCCTTGCCTTGTCAGGCCTGCGTCTACTCCGGCTTGTGCGTGCGCAATTGCGCCACTCAGGTCACCTTCGTCCAGAGCGATAGTCGCTCGAGTGATGCCGGCATGAAAATTGGTCGTCTCAACTTTTTTAAGCGCGATGCGCGCATTGGAAAAATCACGCTTGGCTGCGGCTACGGCGGCCTGGCGGAGCAACGCGCCATTCCACCCAGCGTTCACTGCTTGCGCCACGGCCCGATCGGCTTGATCGTATTGCCCCAGAGCAAGCAGGATGCGTCCATACATATCGAGGGATATGCTGGAGAGGTCGTACTTGCTCTGTGTGGACATCCGCGCATGAGGCAATGCCTCGGTAAATCGGTTTGCAACGAATAGATCCATCGCTGCATTGGCTTGAGCTGGCGCGTAGTCCGGATACAGCTCTGCCATCTGAACCCAGGAATCGGCTGCCTGCGCCGGGTCAAGAAGCTGTACTCCCCAGCTCTTAACGTAAAGAGCTTCACGCGGTGGAAGCCTGGATTTGAATTTTTCAGCAACCCTCAGTGTTTCAGTCGCCTGCCTGTAGTCGACATTGGCAAAGTGAGCACGCACTTGTCCCAGCCAAGCCAATGCAAAGTGAGGGTCTATCTCTACTGCTTTCTGAAAGAAATCCAATGCAGCGGCGTATTTCCCTTCCGAGTAACGCTTTTGCCCAAGCGCATACGCGCGCAGCGCGTCCAGACTGGAGGTTGTTACATCCGGCAAAGCGGGGCTATTGTTACGAATGCTCTCACGGTTTTCGCCGAGCTGATTCCTTAATTCGCCGGTAACCTTGTCAACTGCAGCAAGAATAGAAGGATTGGAACCAAAAGCAGTGCTTACTGCGACTGTTTGCTGTGTCTTCGGGTCAACGACTTCCACAACAAAACGGGTGCGTCCACCAACGTAGCCAACCGAAGGAAGCAGCACCGCACGTGCGCCACTGCGAAGTGCAACGTCTGAGGCGTTCTTGCGATCCAAAGGCTCCTTGTAAGGATCCTTGCGCATCAGCGCCAGCAGTTTCAGCGTTCTATCCTCACTAAGCACATTGACGTAGCGTGATTGTTCCAGACTGATCCGAAACGCCTGATCCAGCGAGCTCTCCAGCATGACGTCGCCGGTAAGGTTGCGCACCGCTCCCACAACCACCCAATCCCGCTCAGCGAACGCAATCGCAGGCTGCGGCCGCGCAAATAGCCAGACAGCAAGACTAATTCCGAGGACCACTCCTAACTCTGCGATTAGTGCCGCCGGCCGCCGCCACAGCGGAACATCGCGCCAGGCCTTTGCCGAATTCTTCGGCGTGCGCAATGGCGTCAGGCCGACTTCGCCGACTTCATAAATCTCCATTGGCGTGGGGACGCCCTTGAAGCGCCAGCGGCCGTGGGATTTCCACAGGATGCGTTCGCCGCGGTCGCCCAGTTCGCGTGCGGCGCGGTGGGTCAATGACTCGGCCACCGCCGACAACAGGATCTGCCCGGGCCGCGCCATCGACATCAGGCGTGCGGCGGTGGGCTTGGCCAGGCCTTCGACTTCCAGCGGTTTGGCACCGATGCTCACCGCTTCGTCGCTGTTGCGCCAGGTCAGCACTTCGCCGACGTGCAGGCCCTGGCGGGCGCACAGCGTCAGCGCGCGGGCATCGCCCATCGCCTTGAGGCCGCGCGCGTAGTCCAGCGCAAAGCCCAGGCCGTCGATGGGGCGATCAAACAGCAACAGCAATCCGTCCGAACGGTCGATCAGGCGGCCACGCCACTGCTGCTGCAGCTTGACCACCAGCCGGTCATGCTCGCGAAACAGCGCGGCGGCGGCGTTGTCACCGATGCGCTCGACCAGCGCTGTCGAATCGCACAGGTCGGTCAACAACAAGGTACGCAAGCGCGGTGCCTGGATCGCTTCCGACGACGCATCCTTGCGTGCGTGGGCGCGGGCGCTCATTGCTCAGCGATTGTCCGACGTGGTGGCGTTGCCGGATGGCAGCGTGAGTCCCGACGCCAGCGTTTCATGCATGCACAGCACGTTGCCGCCCTGTCGCTTGGCCTCGTACAACGCGCTGTCGGCCAGCGTGTACCAATCGTTCCATGCCGCGTCGGGGTCGATCATGCACAGGCCCAGGCTGACCGAGCAGCCCTGCTCGCTCTGGCCATTGCACAGGCGCGCTTCCACCGCGCGCACGATGCATTCGCCGATGTGGTGCAGCAGTTCCTGGGTGCCTTGCGCGACCAGCACACAGAATTCATCGCCGCCGAGCCGGCAGGCGAGGTCGCCGTCGGCGATCACCGAACGCAGCGCATGGGCGACGTTCTGCAGCACGCGGTCGCCGGCCAGGTGGCCGAACTCGTCGTTGATGCGCTTGAAACGGTCGCAATCGATCAGGATCAGGCCCACGCCGGGCACGTTGCCGGCGCGTCGGCATTCCTGCAGATGCAGGGCGAGCCCGCGGCGGTTGTGCAGGCCGGTGAGTTCGTCGGTGCGGCTGAGTTCTTCGGTGTGGTTGAGCTGGTGCGAGGTGACGTAGAGATTGTCCAGCGCCGCTTCCAGATCGTGGTTGCGGCGGCGCAGCTGGCGGATCAACAACTGCTCGTTGTTGACCACGCGCACGATGGAGCGGCGCAGAAAATGCGCCACCATCGATGGGTCGTGGTCGACCAGGCGCTGGAAGTCCTCGTGCGCCAGCTCGATCAGGCGGGTGTCGGTGGATGCCGTGGCGCCGGCACTGCGCGCATGGTCGCCGATCAGCAGGCCAAGTTCGCCGAAGAATTCGCCCGGGCCCAGGTGCTTGAGCATCAGGTCTTCGCCGAAATCCAGATCGATCTGGCCGCTGACCACGATGAACATCTGCGTGCCCACCGCCCCGCGCTCGAACAGCGCCTGGCCGGCCGCCAACTCGCGGGCACGCCCGAAGCGGGCGAAAAACGCCAGCTCCTGGGCAGTCATCAGCGCATGCAGCCCGTCCGACAGCGTCTTTGCAACGCTCCCCGTCGGCTCTACTGCGCCGGCAGTGTTATGGCACGTCATCCAAATCCCTTAGACCGACCTGCAGCGCCGGCCTGCCCTGGCATCGTACAGCAGCGTTTTGTTCAGTACCAGGTCACACTCGTTCTCACAGCACTCGAGACGAAATGACGGGTATCGGCAATAAAAATGGGCTCGGTTCTCCGAGCCCATCCCCCTCCCGGCAGCGGCCTGCCGGCATCTGCCACAGACCACGAGCGATGCGGGCGCCGTTTCGCGGCGCTGTTACGGGCCTGCCGGTGGGCATCGACCGCACGCTCCGAACCACCCCACGGCCGCCGGGTGGCCGCCCCGTCGCCCATGCGCTGCCTTAGGCCGCCTTTTCGCCGTGAAACTGCTCTTCCTCGGTCGAGCCACGCAGCGCGGTGGTGGACGACTGACCCTGCTGGATCGCCTGCGTCACCGCGTCGAAGTAGCCGGTGCCCACCTCGCGCTGATGCTTGACCGCGGTAAAGCCCATCTCGGCCGCCGCGAACTCGGCCTGCTGCAACTCGACGAAGGCGCTCATCTGCCGGCGGGCATAGCCGTGCGCCAGGTTGAACATGCCGTAGTTCAGGGCGTGGAAACCGGCCAGGGTGATGAACTGGAATTTATAGCCATAGCCCGCCAGCTCGGTCTGGAACCTGGCGATGGTGGCGTCGTCCAGGTTCTTCTTCCAGTTGAAGCTCGGCGAGCAGTTGTAGGCCAGCAATTTGCCGGGGAACCTCGCATGGATGGCTTGCGCGAAGGCGCGGGCAAATTCCAGGTCCGGTTTGCCGGTTTCGCACCAGATCAGGTCCGCGTACGGCGCATAGGCCAGCCCGCGGCTGATCGCCTGATCCAGCCCGTTGCGGGTCTTGAAGAAGCCTTCGACGGTGCGCTGGCCGGTGGTGAAGGGCTGGTCGTTGGCATCCACGTCGCTGGTGATCAGATCGGCGGCTTCGGCATCGGTGCGTGCAATCAGCAGCGTGGGCACGCCCAGCACATCGGCCGCCAGACGCGCGGCATTCAACTTTTCGATCGCCTCGCGGGTGGGCACCAGCACCTTGCCGCCCATGTGGCCGCACTTCTTCACCGATGCCAGTTGATCTTCGAAGTGCACGCCGGCCGCGCCGGCTTCGATCATCGCCTTCATCAGCTCGAAGGCGTTGAGCACGCCGCCGAAGCCGGCTTCGGCATCGGCCACGATTGGCTGCAGGAAGTCGATGTCATCGTTGCCCTCGGCGTGATGCAGTTGATCGGCCCGCAACAAGGTGTTGTTGATGCGCTTGACCACCGCCGGCACCGAGTCGGCCGGATACAGCGACTGGTCCGGGTACATCTGCCCGGCCAGGTTCGCATCGGCGGCGACCTGCCAGCCGGACAGGTAGATCGCCTTCAAGCCGGCCTTGACTTGCTGCATCGCCTGGTTGCCGGTCAATGCACCCAATGCATTGACGAACGGCGTGGCGTGCAACGCGTTCCACAACTTGTCCGCGCCCAGCCGTGCCAGCGAATGCTCGACATGCACGGTGCCGCGCAAGCGCACCACATCGGCGGCGGTGTAGTTGCGGGTGATGCCGGCCCAGCGCGGGTTGCTGGCCCAGTCGTGCTGGATCTGTTCGGCGGTCTGCAGTGTGCTGCTCATGGTGCGTTCTCCTGGCAGGAATACGACGGATGCAACGAGGAAGGACGGTGCGTCACGGCGCGTGACGCATGGCAAGGCCGTCGTTGCGCATGGGCGCAACGGGCGGTGTGGTGCATTACGTGGACGGATTGCAGCGACAGCGCGCGGACGCCGGCGTGTCGCTGCCGCGTTGGCTCACTCGATCAGGCGGTATGCCGGCACGGTGAGGAAATCGGCCAGCGCATCGGCACGGCTGAGTGTGTCCAGCAATGCAATGGCGTCGTCGATGCGTGCGGCGCCCGGCAGTGCATCGGTCGCGCCCAGGCGCGCCGGCAGCGCACGCAACGTGGCCTGCAACAAGGGCTGATCGATGGCAGTGCCGTCGTCCAGATGCTGGCCGTGATGCAACCACTGCCACAGCTGCGCGCGGCTGATCTCGGCAGTGGCGGCGTCTTCCATCAGGTTGTGGATCGGCACGCATCCATTGCCGTCCAGCCATGCGGCCAGATAACGCACGCAGACTTCGACATTGCCTTCGAAACCGGCGCGGGTGATGGTGCCCGGCGAGGGTGCGATCAGCATGTCGCGCGTCACCTGCACGTCGTTGCGCAGGACATGCTGCTGATGCGCGGTGGGCATGTGCTCGTCGAAGATCTTCATCGCCACCGGAATCAACGCCGGATGCGCCACCCAGGTGCCATCGTGGCCGGCGCTGACCTCGCGCAGCTTGTCGGCACGCACCCGTGCCATCGCCTGCTCATTGGCGGCCTCGTCGTGATTGATCGGAATCTGCGCGGCCATGCCGCCCATCGCATGTGCGCCGCGGCGATGGCAGGTCTTGATCAGCAGTTCCGAATACGCCTTCAGGAACGGCTGGGTCATGGTGACCTGGCCACGTTCGGGCAGCACGCGGTCGCGATGCGCGCGGAAGGTTTTCAGGTACGAAAAGATGTAGTCCCAGCGCCCGCAGTTGAGCCCGACGATGCGCTCGCGCAGCGCGTGCAGGATCTCGTCCATCTCGAACACCGCCGGCAGCGTCTCGATCAGCACGGTCACCTTGATCTGGCCATGCGGCAGGCCGAGCATGGCTTCGATATGCGCCAGCGCGGTCTCCCACAGCGCGGCCTCTTCCATGCTCTGCAGCTTGGGCAGATACAGATACGGGCCGCGATCCCTGGCCAGCAGCGCGCGGCCGTTATGGAAGGCGAACACCGCCGCGTCGAACAGCCCCCCGGCCAGCGGTTGGCCATCGATGAGCACATGCTTCTCATCCAGATGCCAGCCACGCGGACGCACGATCAGCACTGCGCGCTTGGCTTCCGGGCGCAGCGCGTAATGCTTGCCGTTGGGCGCATCGAAGCTGAGATCGCCACGCACCGCAGCGGCCAGCGTGCGCTGGCCGGCCAGCAGGTTGCGCCAGGTCGGCGCGGTGGAATCCTCGAAGTCGGCCATGAACACCTTGGCGCCGGAATTGAGCGCGTTGATGACCATCTTCGGATCGGTTGGGCCGGTGATTTCCACCCGGCGGTCCTGCAGCGCCGCCGGTAGCGCGGCCACGCGCCAGTCGCCATCGCGGATGGCGCGGGTGTCGGGGCGGAAGTCCGGCAACTGGCCGGCATCGAACTCGGCCTGGCGGACGCGCCGCTGTGCCAGGCGCTGCTGGCGGCCGGGCTCGATGGCCCGGTGCAGCGACACCAGCAGGGCCAGCGCAGCGGCCGGCAGGAGGTCGGCCTGGCCTGCGACCTGCGTGGTCAGCGACAGACCGGGCGTGGCGCGTTCGGTGGGACGTGGAGCGAAAGCGGTGGCAGACATGTCGGGAGTCCTTGTGCATCCGGACCTGCACCGTGCGCCGCATGCAACTATTTGACAAAGCAGTTTTATCAATGCTGTAAATAAGGCAGGCTTATACAGCGTCATTGCAGGCATCCAGATGGCGCCAACTCCGCGATTTTCCTACAAATCCGACCGGCTCAAGCCGCTGCGTGCGTTCTGCCAGACAGTGCGCCTTGGCTCTGTCTCACGGGCGGCTGAGGCGCTTTATGTGAGCCAGCCGGCAGTGACCTTGCAGCTGCAGGCGTTGGAACGTGACCTGGGGGTGGCCCTGTTCGAGCGCTCGGGGCGACGCATGGCACCCAGCCGCGAGGGCCAGCTGCTCTATGACATGGCGCTGCCGCTGGTGGAGAGCCTGGACGGGCTGGAGGCCAGCTTCCGCGAAAAGGTGCGTGGCCTGGATGCCGGCGAGCTCAATATCGCCGCCAACAGTTCCACCATCCTGTACCTGCTGCCGCGCATCGTGGCGAAGTTCCGCGCGCGCCACCCGGACGTGCGCCTGACCCTGCACAACGCCATCAGCGCCGACGGCACCGACCTGCTGCGCGAAGATGCAGTGGACCTGGCGATCGGCTCGATGCTGGACGTGCCGGCCGACCTCAATTACGCGCCGGTGTATCGCTTCGAACAATTGCTGATCACCCCGCACGACCACCCGTTGGCCGGCACGTCCACGGTCACGCTGCAGGACCTGTCGCCGTATCCGCTGATCCTGCCGCCACGCCGGCAGGTGACCTATCGGCTGGTCGACCTGGTCTTCCAGCAGGCGCGCGTGCCCTACACCGTGGCACTGGAAGTGGGCGGCTGGGAGGTGATCAAGCAATACGTGGCGATGGGCATGGGCATCTCCATCGTCACCGCAATCTGCGTCACCGAGGCCGACCGCGACACACTCGCCACCCGCTCGCTGAAGGATTACTTCCCCACCCGCAGTTATGGCGTGGTGGTGCGCAAGGGCAAGTATCTGTCGCCGCAGGCACGTGCCTTTATCGAGCTGATCCAGCCGGATCTGTTTCCCCCGCGCGGGTATGACGAAAGTGGTGACTCGGAGCGGTGAGTCTTGTGACTGCTGCAGGCGTGGGTTCGCATGGCGCCTGAGCTTGCTCGCCATGCGCTGCGTCTGAGGTCACCATGCGCTCTTCATCGGCGATGCCGTGTGCGGTATGCGGTACGCCATTGAAGGCGTTGCTTGATCAAGCCATGCGCGCGCAGCACTGACGGTTGATTCCAGCGTGCAGCGCGAACCACTCCGGATTGCGCCGCATCGATGTCGGCTCGATCTACTGCACGATGGTTGTCGTCATAGACTAGGCCGATGCTGTGGGTATCACTGCAGGTCATCAACGGCTGGTCAATCCGGGGACTCACTGACCAGATGCGTATCCGTCCCGCACCGCGGGGCGAGCCGACTCAACCAACCAAGGCTGACGCCATGAATCCGACCACGTTGTTGCTGGTGCAGTTGGCGCTGATCCTGGGCGCGGCACGTGCGTGCGGCGCGCTGCTGCAGCGCGTCGGGCAGCCGCCGGTGATCGGCGAAATGGCCGCCGGCCTGCTGCTGGGGCCGATCGCATTCGGCGCGTGGCTGCCGGAATTGCATGGCATGTTGTTCGCCGCCAGCAGTCTGCCGCCGCTGTCGGGCCTGGCCAACATCGGCGTGGTGCTTTTCATGTTCGTCGTCGGCGTGGAGCTGCGCGCGCCGGAAGGCACCACCGCGCAGGTGCGTGCGTCGGTGCTGGTGGGGCTGTCCGGCATCGTGCTGCCGTTGCTGCTGGGGCTGGCCGCCGCACCGTGGTTGTTTGCGCGCTTTGCATCGCAGGGCATCGGCTTCTGGCCCTTCGCCTTGTTCATTGCCGCGGCGATGTCGGTGACCGCGTTTCCGGTGCTGGCGCGCATCCTCAAGGATCGCAACATGACCCGCACAGCCGCAGGCCGGTTGGCGCTGGGCGCAGCGGTGATCGACGATGCCACGGTGTGGATGTTCCTGGCAATCGTGCTCACCCTGACCGGCGGCAACAACCATGGCGGCGTTGCGTTTACTGCGACAGCTGCGGTGGTGCTGATTGCGGTGGTGTTCGGCGTGCTGAAGCCGCTGTATGCGCGCGTGCTCAAGCCGCGCGCACGCGATGGAGGCTATGCGCCAACCGCGCTGGTGTGGGTGCTGATCGGTCTGCTGGCCTGCGCCGCGGTGGCCGAATGGATCGGCCTGCATGCGATCTTCGGCGCATTCTTGTTCGGCGTCTGCGTGCCGCGCGACGACCGCCTGCTGGAACACCTGGCCGGGCGCATCGAACCCCTGGCGATCACCTTGCTGATGCCGGTGCTGTTTGCGGTCGCCGGCCAGGCCGCCAGCCCCGGTGTGTTCGTCGGCGCAGGTGTGGCCGGCTTTGCGTTGGTGGTCGGCGTGGCAGTGACCGGCAAGCTGGCCGGCTGCACCCTGGGCGCGCGCCTGAGCGGCCACGACTGGCGCGACAGCCTGAGCGTGGGTTCGCTGATGAACGCACGCGGGCTGATGGAACTGGTGGTGATCAAGATCGGCCTGGACAGCGGCGTGATCGGGCCGGACCTGTTCACGCTGCTGTTCGGCATGACGCTGGTGACCACGGTGATGGCCTCGCCGATGGTGGCCTGGTGCCAACGCGGCCGGCAGGCCGCCACTGCTACCGTGCTGGGTGCGAGCCAGTCGCCGCAGTGACGAGGCAGCGCTGAAACACGGCGCGGCGTCGTTGCGCGACATGGCGCGTCACGTCTGCCCGCGCATCGCAGGCCATCACGCGCGCCCGTACAGACCCAGGAACATCGCCACCGCCGATTCGGCCACCTGCGTGCGTTGCTGCGGCGACAGTGGCGGCTGGCCCATGGCGATCTGCGGCCAGAACGCGAAGCCCTTGATCAATGCCTGCAGTTGCTGCGCGCCGACCTCCGGCTCCACGCCTGCCAACCGGCCATCGGCCAGTGCGGCGCGCACCCAGGTGGTGGTGCCTTCCTCCTTGCTGCCCAATTGCGCGATCAGTTCGCGCGCGCGCTCGGGCGAATGGATGCCTTCGGCAATGGCGACGCGCGACAGGTCGATGAATGCCGGGTCGTCGAGCAGGTGCAGTTTCTGCTGCAGCAGCTGGATCAGCTGCGCACGCAACGGCTGGTCGGGCCGGTAGACCAGAGTCACTGCATCGGCGCTGCGCTGCCACAGCCCGCGCAGGATCTCGCCAAACAACGCGTCCTTGCTGGGGAAGTGGTTATAGACGGTGCGCTTGGATACGCCCGCGGTGGCCGCCACGCGGTCCATGCTGGTGGCCTCGAAGCCATGCTGGCGGAACTCGGCAATGGCCGCCTCGACGATGGCGAGGCGCTTGCGGTCGGTCAGCCGTTGCGGCGCAGTCGGGGGGGAAGATGCAGTCGACATCGGGTCATTTTACACCGGACAGTTTACTTTCAGCCCGATGAAACTACACTGTTCAGTGTAACTTTCCCCTGCTGTCACCCCCCTGCCCGGTCGGACTCCCCAATGGCTTCCTCGCGCCCTTCCCGCTATGCCGCTTCGCCACAGTTTCGCGATGGCCGGTTCCGCAATGCAGTGCCGCTGCCGACCACCGTGCTCAGCCTGCGCGAGCAGATCGGCCTGATGTGGAGGTTCTTCTTCGACAAGCCCAGCACCACGGTGCCGTCCACGCCGCTGCCGGTGCAGCCGCTGACCCGCGCGCAGCTGCTGGCCGCGCCCGACCGCAGCCTGTATCGCCTGGGCCATTCCACCGTGCTGATGAAGCTGGCCGGCGGCTTGTGGCTGACCGACCCGGTGTTCTCCAAGCGCGCCTCGCCGGTGCCCTTCGCCGGGCCAAAGCGCTTTCATGCGCCGCCGATCGCGCTGGACGCGCTGCCGCCGCTGGCCGGGGTGATCCTGTCGCACAACCATTACGATCATCTGGATCGCACCAGCATCCGTGCACTGGCCGACCGCGTCGGCGTGTTCGTCGCGCCCTTGGGCGTGGGCGATCTGCTGGTGCGCTGGGGCGTGGACCCGGCCAAGGTGCGCCAGCTGGACTGGTGGGAGGCGATCACCATCGATGGCCTGCAGCTCACCGCCACCCCATCGCAGCATTTTTCCGGGCGCGGCCTGTTCGACAGTGGGCGTTCGCTGTGGTGCTCCTGGGTGATCCAGGACCGCGAGCTGCGCCTGTTCTTCAGCGGAGACGGCGGCTACGGCCCGCATTTCAAGACCATCGGCCAACAGCTCGGGCCGTTCGACGTGGCGCTGATCGAAAACGGCGCCTACGACCAGCAATGGCCGCACGTGCACATGCAACCGGAGCAGAGCCTGCAGGCCTATCTGGACGTCGGCGGGCAGACCCTGCTGCCGATCCACAACGGCACCTTCGACCTGGCGATGCACGCGTGGCAGGAGCCACTGGACCGGATCGTGGCACTGGCCGACGGCGCCGGCGTTGCGCTGGCGACGCCGCGCATGGGCGAGCGGGTGGACCTGGAAGCGCCCGCCAATCGCCTGCGCTGGTGGCGACAGGATGCTGCGACGCAAGCCTCGGACGGCCTGGTGGCAACGCGCTAGCTGAGCGCATCGCAGCGTTGGCGTTGGCGCATGAGCGGGCGGCGTTCACGCATTGCCCTGCGCCATCGCGGCGGCATGCATGCTTGCTGCCTACAAAACTCTGCGCTGCTTCGTCAGCGCAGGGCGCTAATGCCGCCGATTCGGATCATGTGCAAGCGCGCACCACGCATCACAGGCGCTGCCACTCCAGATGGGGCAATCGCACCCCCGTCACCTGATGCACCAGCCGCAAACAAGAGCGGGATGGCGCGTGGCCATCCCGTTGCGATTGCTGACTGCAGCAACTACACACGCATGCGCCAACGACGCATGCACATCACTCGGTCACTCACTCGGTCAGACCGCGATTTTCCAGCAGCGCCTTGACGCTGGGGTCCTTGCCGCGGAAATCGCGATACAACGTGGCCAGGTCGACCGTGTTGCCGCGCGAAAGGATCTTGCCGCGGAAGATGTCGCCATTCTTGCGGTTCAAGCCGCCGTGTTCCTTGAACCATTCGAACGCGTCGTCGTCGAGCACTTCCGACCAGAAATACGCGTAGTACCCGGCCGAATAACCGCCGCCCCAGATGTGGTCGAAATAGCTGCTGCGGTAGCGCGGCGGCACTTCGGCCAGGTCCACCTTGAAGCGCTTCAACGCATCGGCTTCGAATTTGCTCACGTCCTGCAGCGGCGCGTCGGCCGGCTGGGTGTGCCAGGCCAGGTCGAGCAACGCGGCCGACAGGTACTCGGTGGTGGCGTAGCCGCTGTTGAAGGTCTTGGCCTTCTTGATCTTCTCCACCAGCTCGGCCGGCATCGCCGCGCCGGTCTGGTAGTGCTTGGCGTAGTTGGCGAAGACCTTGGGATCGGAGGCCCAGTGCTCGTTGAACTGCGAGGGAAACTCGACGAAGTCGCGCGAGGTGCTGGTGCCGGCGATCGAGGGATACTTCACCTTGGAGAACATGCCGTGCAGCGCGTGGCCGAACTCATGGAACAGCGTGGTGACGTCATCGAAGCTCAGCAGCGCCGGCTGGCCGGCGGCCGGCTTGGTGAAGTTGCAGACGTTGTAGACCACCGGCTTGGCACCGGTGAGGCCGTCCTGCTCGACGAACACATCCATCCAGGCGCCGCCGGACTTGCTGTCGCGCTTGAAGTAGTCGGTGTAGAACAGCGCCATCGAGGTGCCGTCCGCATCGAACACTTCATACACCTTCATGTCGGCGTGATAGGTCGGGATGTCGGTGCGCTGCTTGAAGGTGATGCCGTACAGCTGCGTGGCTGCGTAGAAGACGCCGTTCTGCAGCACGTTGTCCAGCTCGAAATACGGCTTGATCTGCGCCTCGTCCAGGTCGTACTTGGCCTTGCGCACCTGCTCGGCATAGAAATCCCAATCGGAGGCGGCGAGTTTGAAACCACCCTTCTGCGCGTCGATCACCTTCTGCATTTCGGCCACTTCGCGGCGTGCCTTGGCGGTGGCGGCCGGCACGGTGTCGGTCAGCAGCTTGAGCGCGGCGTCCGGGGTCTTGGCCATCTGGTCGCCCAGGCTGTAGGCGGCGTAGTTGTCGAAGCCGAGCAGCTTGGTCTTTTGCGCGCGCAGCTGCGCCAGGCGCTGGATGGTCTGGCGGGTGTCATTGGCATCGCCCTTTTCCGCGCGCGTTTCCGAGGCCTTGAGCACCTCGGCGCGCAGCTGGCGGTCCTTCAGCGAGGCCAGCACCGGCTGCTGGGTGGTGTTCTGCAGGGTCAGCAGGTACTTGCCATCGAGCTTGCGCGCCTTGGCCGCATCGGCGGCGGCGGCGATATCGCCCTCGCTCAGGCCATCGAGCCTGGCCTTGTCGTCCACCACCACCGCGCCGGCGGCCGAGGCGGCGACCAGACGGGTGTGGAACTGGGTGGAGAGCGTGGTCTCCTCGATATTGAGCTTGCGCAGGCTGGCCTTGTCGGCCTCCGACAGCTGCGCGCCGGCGCGCACCAGCTCTTCGTAGTCGCGTTCGACCAGGCGCTTCTGCTCCGGCTCCAGGCTCAGCGTGTCGCGCTGGTCGTAAATGGTCTTGACCCGCGCAAAGAGCTTCGGGTCGAGATTGATCTCGTCCTGGTGCGCGGCCAGCTTGGGCGCGATCTCTTCCTGGATCTTCTGGCGTGCGTCGCTGGTATCGGCCTGCACCAGGCCGAAGAAGATGCGCGACACGCGCGTGAGCGTTTCGCCGCTGCGCTCCATCGCTTCGATGGTATTGGCGAAGCTGGGCGGCTCGGGGTTGTCGGCGATCTTGCGGATGTCGGCCAGGTGCAGGCGCATGCCTTCCTCGAAGGCCGGCAGGTAATCGGCGTCCTTGATCTTGTCGAACGGCGGCGCCTGGAACGGCAGCGTGCTGGCGGTCAGCAGCGGGTTCGGCGCGGCATCCGCGGCCGGGGTGGTGGCGGTCTTCTCGGGCACGGTGGTGGACTCCTTACCGGACGGCTCTTTTCCGGAACAAGCGGCCAGTGCCAGGGTGATGGCAGCGGCCAGAACGACGGTACGCGACATGGCGTGTGATTCCTGAGTGGGTAGTGCAGCCGGCCACGCTAGCGGGTTTGCGCAGCGTCGGCATGTGCCGTTGGATTGGATGGAGGGGCGCGGTCGAGGATGCGCGCTACAGCGTCTCGTCCTTGAAGATGGCCACGTGCGGGGTGCCGTCGGCGCCGATCCAGCCGCGGTACATGCCCTCGGTATTGAACGGGAATGCGGCGTTGCCCTGTGCGTCCAGCGCGATGGCGCCGCCGTCGCCGCCGGCCTTGGGGATCTGCTGATCGATCACCGCCTCGGCGGCCTGTTGCAAGGACTGCCCGGCGTACTTCATGCGCGCGCAGATGTCGTAGGCGGCCACCGCACGGATGTAGAACTCGCCCCAGCCGGTGCCGGACACCGCGCACTGGCCGTTGGCGTAGGTGCCGGCACCGATGATCGGCGCATCGCCGACGCGGCCGTAGCGCTTGTTGGTCATGCCGCCGGTGGACGTACCGGCGGCCAGATGGCCGTCGCGATCCAGCGCCAGCGCGCCCACGGTGCCGAAGTGCTTGGCGGTTTCCAGGTCCAGTTCGGCCTGGGCCTGGCGGTCGCCGGCTTCGGCCTTGAGCGCTTTTTGCAGCTGCTGCCAGCGCTTGTCGGTGCGGAAGTAGCGTGGGTCGACCAGGGTGACACCCTGCTCGCGCGCGAATTGTTCGGCGCCGTCACCGACCAGCATCACGTGCCTGGAATGGTCCATGACGCTGCGCGCCAGCTGGATCGGGTTCCTGACCGTGTGCACGCCGGCAATCGCGCCGGCCTTGCCGGTGGCGCCGTCCATGATCGCGGCATCCAGTTCGTTCTTGCCGTCATGGGTGAACACCGCACCGCGCCCGGCGTTGAACTGCGGCGCATCCTCCAGCACGGTGATGGTGGCCGCCACCGCATCCACCGCACTGCCGCCACCTTGCAGAACCGCGTGCCCGGCACGCAGCGCGCGTTGCATCGCCTCGCGCGCCTGCGCCTGTTCCTCGCTGGAAAGACTGGATTTCTCCACGCCCGCACCGCCATGGATCACCAGCATCGGCGTGGCCGCCGATACCGGGCCGGCGGCGAGCAGGAGAGAGATAGACAGACACAGTGCACGTGCGGACAGGCCAATCATGGTGTTCCCTCGATGGAGGTCGCAACGTGCCTGGCGCCGACGCCAGGCATGGATGCAGGCGACCGGGAGCGACAAAAACCCCGGCGCGGTGGCAAACGGACCGCGGCCCTGGCGATCGGTCATCGGCACTCGGGATCGGCACGCAAGGTCGCGCCTGCCAGCACCTGCGCGCGCACAGCCCGCCCTTCGGCAGCGGTGCGTGAGGTGCATGAGCGCCTTGCCGCCCGCGGGGGGCACGCTCACAACGTATCGCGATGCTTGCCGCGCCACGGCCGGTACCAGGCGCGGATGGCGGCGATGTCGGCGGCCATATCGGTGCCGGTCCAGAACGGCTCGCCGATGCCCACGGTCTTGCTGGGGTAGTCGAAATACACCGGCAGGATCGGCACCTTGGAATCGGAGGCGATCTTCCAGAAGCCGGCCTTCCAGTGCTCCACCCGCTTGCGGGTGCCCTCGGGGGTGATCACGTACCACATCTGTTCGGAATTGCGGATCAGCCGCACCGCCTGGCCGATGGTGCCCTGGGGCGAGCTGCGGTCCAGCGGGATGCCGCCGAGCTTGCGCAGCAGCGGGCCCAGCGGCCACCAGAACAGCTGCGCCTTGCCCAGCACGCGCACATCGAAGCCCAGCGCGAACTTGGCCGCAAAGCCCAGGAAGCCGTCCCAGTTGGACGAGTGCGGGGCGACGATCATCACCAGCTTGGGTTCGTCGGGCAGTCGCCCGAGCAGGCGCCAGCCGGTCAGGCGCAGCGCCGTGCGCCCCAGCCAGCGGCCGAAGCGGCCGTGGGCGCGGGGCATTCTGGGTGGAGAGGGCTGCAGCAGGATGTTGGCCTGTGTTACCGGTGGCAACGACGGGTCGGTGTGACTCACGCTTACTCCCAGTGGGACGCAGAGCGTCCACGCTTGATATGGCTGCGCTCACGCTTGGCATCCAGCCGCCGCAGCTTGGCACCATGACTCGGTTTGGTGGCGACCCGGCGCTTGGGCACCGACAGGCACGCACTGATGATCTCGGCCAGCCGCTCGCGCGCATCCTCGCGGTTGCGGTCCTGGGTGCGGAAGCGCTGCGCGTCGATCACCAGCACGCCCTCGGCGGTCATGCGCCGGTCGCGCCGCGACAGCAGCCGCGCGCGCAACGGTTCGGGCAGCGACGGCGAGCCGGCCACGTCGAAGCGCAGTTCCACCGCAGTGGAAACCTTGTTGACGTTCTGCCCGCCTGCGCCGCTGGCGCGCACGAAGCGCTCGACGATCTCGCTGGGCGGGATCGTCAGGCTGGGGGTGATCTGGATCGGGTCGCTGGCCATTCAACCCGATTGTATCGGCACCGGCATGGACGCGCGCGCGAACGCCGGCTTCCCGTATGCTGCGGCCGGTTCCCCAGCCTGCAGGATGCTCCGATGACCCCACCCCGTTACGTCGCCACCGCCCGCGCCCTGGCGCGCCGCCTGATCGTGCTGGCCGCGCTGGCACTGGCCGCGCCCGCCGCCTTCGCGCAGGCGCCCAGCGATGCCGATATCAACCGCCTGCTGGCCGCCTCGCGCGCGCAGACCATGCTGGACACGATGCTGCCGCAGATCGAAGCGATGCAGCAGCAACAATTCGCCCAGCTCACCGCCCAGCGCCAGCTCGACGCCGCCCAGCAGGCCCAGCTGCAGCGCATCCAGGAGCGTACCCGCCAGACCGTGCGCAAGGCGCTGTCGTGGTCGGAGCTGCGCCCGATGTATGTGGACATCTACAAGCGCTCGTTCTCGCGCGAGGACGTGCTGGCCATGGCCGAGTTCTACGAGAGTTCGGCCGGCCAGAGCCTGCTGGACAAGACCCCGGCGCTGACCCAGAACCTGATGGGCGCGATCCAGCAGAAGATGCTGCCGCTGTTTGCCGATTTGCAGAAGGATCTGGAGAAGATCGTCAACGAGCCGGCGGCGGCACCGCAGAAGCCCTGACGGGCGGGGATTCGGGAATCGGGATTGGGGAATCGCAACGGCGTGCTTGCTGCGGCGGTTGCTGATCCGGGGTGAGTGCGTTGCCGGTTATCGCAATGGTTCAACTTTTCCGCTGACCGAAGCAGCAGCTCTCCCGTAGGGAGAGCTGCTGTCCTGAAAGCGCAGGGGCGAGCCTGCCCCCCCATCCGCCCTTCGGGCACCTTCCCCCGCAAGCGAGGGAAGGAAGCAACTTGGAAGGCGAGCGGGGAAGGCGGGAACGCGGGAAGGCGGGCAGTGGGCGTCGTGCTTGAGCCCCTCCCGCCTGCGGGAGAGGGGTTGGGGTGCGGGGACGCTTGCGCAGCTTTCTTGCATGCCGAATGGACGTCTCGATCTCTGGACCAGGCACGCCCCATCACGCCGCCGGCATGACTCCCAACCCCGGCATCTCCCACCCGAACAACGCGCAGGCCTTGGCGAATTCAACATCCAGCGGCGCAGTGACGCTGATGCGCCGTCCATCGGCCGGATGCGGGAATCCCAGGCGCTCGGCGTGCAGCAGCATGCGGTGGATGCCAAGCATGCGGAAGCTGCGGTTGTGCCGGCCATCGCCGTGGCTGGTGTCGCCGATCATGTGGTGCGACAGGTGTTTCATGTGCCGGCGGATCTGCCGGAACCGCCCGGTCTGCGGCTGGCAGCGCAGCAACGCGTAGCGTGAGGTGGCAAAGCCGGTGGACGGGATCTCCAGCTCGCCGGTGGCCAGGCGCTGGAAGTGGGTCACCGCCGGCTTCTTGACCGGCTTGCCGGGGCCGCCGTCCAGGTCGTGGTCGACGCTGAAGCGCTCCTCGGCCGGCCAGCCGCGGCACACCGTCAGGTAGTCCTTCTCCACTTCGCCGGCCATCAAGGCCTTGCCCAGCGCACTGGCGGCCTCGCGATCGAACGCCAGCAGCAGGCAGCCGCTGGTGGCGCGGTCGAGCCGGTGCACCAGGAAGATCGGCCGGCCCAGCTGTTCGCGCAGGCGGTCGGCCAGGAAGTCGTCCTCCCCGCGCGCCAGCTTGCTGTCGTGGACCATCAGCCCGGCGGGTTTGTCGACGACGGCCAGGAGCTCGTCCTGGAAGAGAATCTGCAAGTGCTTGGGGGATGTGCTCACCGGCGGATTATCCGCGCCGTGGGCAGCGCATGCCACTGCGCCGGCACGCCATGACGCCGTTGACCGCACCCGGCGCCGTCAGAGCAGGTGGCGCACGCCAGCCGTGCGGCTTGGGACGTGAGGTCTGGCGGGTGGGCAGTGCATGCTCAGGCCCCGCCGCACACCGCCAGCAACTCGCCCTTGCCCACCGGCACCACGCTGCAGGTAACTGCCGGATCGTCAGCCAGCAGCGCGGTGAACGGCGCCAGTTCGTCGGCATGCGAGAGCGCATTGTCGACCACCAGCAGGCCACCGCTGCGCAGCACGCGGCGCAGTGCCGGCCACCAGTGCACATACGCATCGCGCGCCGAATCCAGGAACACCAGATCGAGACTGGCGCTGGCCGCCTGGGCCAGCCACGCGCCGCCATCGCCGTGCACCAGCTCCACCGATGCCGCCAGGCCGCTGCGCGCCAGCGTGGCCCGCGCCAGGGCCACCTTGTCGGCCGCATGTTCCACCGTGGTGACATGCCCGCCGATCGCCGCGGCCGCTTCGGCCAGCCATAGCGTCGAATACCCGTTGGAGGTGCCGATCTCCAGAACGCGCCGCGCAGCGGTGGCACGCACCAGCACCGCCAGCAACTGCCCGGTGTCGGGCGTGATGTTGAGCATGCGCCGGTCGCGCGCCAGCTGCTGCGCATCGTTGTCGCTGCCGAACCGTGCCAATTCGTCTTTCAACGCCTGCAGATCGATCATCACCACCTCGCCGGGAACGGCTTCGTCATCGTGCTGCTGCAGGCACCACCGCTACCCAGCCGGATGCAGCAGGCCACCTGCGGCAGTGCTTCAGCATTAGTGCTTCAGCGCCGTAGCCAGGCGACCAGCAGGGCCACCGAGCCGGCCGCGCCGCTGATCCAGCTCCACACCGGCACCGTGCCCAGGTACCAGCCATTCGGGTGCAGGCCATACAGCACGGCGGCCACCACCAGCAGGCCGCTGCCGGTGATGGCGGTGACCACGCGCGTCTGCAGCTTGCGCAGGCTCAGGTCCAGCGCGCGCAGCTCGGCCGAACGGATGTCGAGCTGATGGCGGCCCTCGACCTGCTGCTTCAACCAGCTGTGCACCAGGCGCGGCATGTCCGGCGCATGCGTCATGATTTCCGGCAGCCGCTTGCGCAGCTCGCCGAGCACGCGGCGCGGGCTGTAACGCTCGCGCAGGATGCGTTCGAGCACCGGCCGTGCCACGGCCCAGATATCCAGCCTGGGGTCGAGCTGGCGGCCGACGCCTTCGATGTTGAGCAAGGTTTTCTGCAACAGGATCAGCTGCGGCTGCAGCGTCAGTTCGTAGCGCTGCGCGACGCGGAACAGCTTGATCAGCACTTCGGCCAGCGAAATCTCCGACAGCGGCCGGGTGAAGTACGGCTCGCACACCGAGCGCGCGGCCGCTTCCAGTTCGTCGATGCGCACGTTGTCGGGCATCCAGCCCGCTTCCACGTGCAGCTCGGCCATGCGGCGGTAATCCTTGTGGAAGATCGCCATGAAGTTCTCGGCCAGGTAGTACTGATCCTCCTGCGAGAGCTGGCCCATGATGCCGAAATCCAGCGCGATGAAGCGCGGATTGAGCCGGCGCTCCGGATCCGAATCGACCCAGATGTTGCCGGCATGCGCATCGGCATGGAAGAAGTTGTCGCGGAACACCTGCGTATAGAACACCCGCACGCCCTTGGCCGCCAGCGCCTTGCGATCAATACCGGCCGCATCGAGCCTGGCGATGTCGTCGGACGGAATGCCGTACACGCGCTCCAGCGTGAGCGCACGCTCGGCGGTGTGCGACCAGATCACCTCGGGCACGTACAGATCGTCCGAGCCTTCCCAGAACCGGCGCAGCACGCTGGCGTTGGCGCCTTCCCGCTGCAGGTCCAGTTCGGCCGACAAGGTGCCTTCGATCTCGGCCACCACCTCGCGCGGCCGGATCTTGTCCGCACGCGGGTGGGTGCGCTCGACCAGCGTGGCCAGCGACTGCAGCAAGGCGATATCGGCATCGATCTGGCGCTCAATGTCCGGGCGCAACACCTTGACCACCACCTCGCGGCGCACGCCGTTGGCATCCGGCGGCAAGGTGGCCGCATGCACCTGCGCGATCGAGGCCGAGGCCAGCGGTACGGTATCGAACGCGGCAAACGCCACGCTCACCGGCAGGCCCAGCGCGCGCTCGACGATCAGCCGCGCCGCTTCGCCATCGAAGGGCTTGACACGGTCCTGCAGCAGGGTCAATTCATCGGCCACGTCGGCCGGAATCAGGTCGCGCCGGGTCGACAGGATCTGCCCGAACTTGACGAAGATCGGCCCCAGTTCCTGCAACGCCAGCCGCAGCCGCGCACCGCGCGATTGCGCGGCGATCTCGGCACTGGCGCGTGGCACGAACGGCTTGGCCAGGCGCAGCCAGCGCTCGGCCGGGGTGTCCTGCAGCAGGTCGTCCAGGCGATAGCGCAGGATCACCCGGCCGATGCGGCTGGCCCGCAGCAGCGCCTTCATGCCGCACCTCCGGCCGCGCGCAGGCGCGCCACGCGTGCGGCCAGCCGTTCGACGTCGTCGCGCAGTTCGTCGACATCGTCGTGGAAGGCCTCCAGTTCGGCGCGCGGCACCACATCGCGCGATTCCTCGGTCACGAATTCAGCCGCGCTCTGCGCCAGATCCACCGCGCTGCGGCGGGCCTGCTGCAGCGCTGCGCGCACCGCATTGGCGATCTGCACGCCGAGGATCTGCCCGAACACCGCCACGAACGGCAACTGCCAATCCGGATCGAAACGGCCGGCCAGTTGCTGCAGCTGGCGCGCCAGTTCGGCATCGCCGGAGACCTTGAGCCGCCCGGCCGGTGCGCCGCTGCGGCGCGCATTGGCCAGGAACGGCAATTGGCCGAGCAAGCCGGCCAGGCTGCTGCGCACGGCCAGATCCGGCTCCTGCGCCTGGTCCACCGGGCCGACCAGCAAGCGGCGCTCGTGCACGCGGATCTGCAGGGCCAGCGCAGGCGCCTCCAGCGTCAGTGCGATGCGTTGGCCTTCCAGCGGCAGCAAGGCGTCGCGGGTATCGGGGTCCAGTGCCAGCGCGCGGTTGAGCGCGGCTTGCAGGGCCTGGCCGGCGAGCGGCTTGAGTGAGTTGAACAGGGATCCGGGCATGGGCGCATTCTACCGTCCCTGCATGTCGCTACTGCTTGATGGTGTGTGGCAGGTGCAGGCCGGAGACCAGGATGACGCGCATCGCAGGGCGCCTCGGCAGCCAGGCCGCAGCAATCGCAGCCGCATCCCCACCACAGACAGACCCGGCCGTTGACCGTGCACCTGCCCTGGATCGCCACACCGCATACGGCGGCGATGCAGGACTTCCGTCGGCGCGCCTACCGCGGGCATGCTGGCGACCTCATCACGCCAGGTGGCAGGAGCAGGCAATGCGCAAGATCCGGGTCGGTCTCATCTTCGGCGGCAAGTCGGCCGAGCACGAAGTCTCGCTGCAGTCAGCGCGCAACATCCTCGATGCGCTGGACCCGCAGCGCTTCGAGCCGGTGCTGATCGGCATCGACAAGCAGGGCCAGTGGCACGTCAACGACCCCGACAGTTTCCTGCTCAATCCCGACGACCCGGCGCGCATCGCCCTGCATCGCAGCGGTCGCGGCGTGGCTTTGCTGCCGGGCGCGCAGCAACAGCAATTGCGTCCGACCCAGCCGGAGCAGGCGCTGGCGCAAATCGATGTGGTCTTCCCGATCGTGCATGGCACGCTCGGCGAAGACGGCTCGTTGCAAGGGCTGCTGCGCATGGCCAACCTGCCCTTCGTCGGCTCCGGCGTGCTCGGCTCGGCGCTGGCGATGGACAAGGACCTGGCCAAGCGCGTGCTCCGCGATGCCGGGCTTGAGGTGGCGCCGTTCGCCTGCTTCAACCGCCATACCGCCGCAGGTGCCGACGTGGATGCGTTGATCGCGCAGTTGGGTTTGCCGCTGTTCGTCAAGCCGGCCAACCAGGGTTCGTCGGTTGGCGTCAGCCAGGTGCGCAGTGCCGATGCGTTTGCCGACGCGCTCGCATTGGCGCTGGCATACGATCACAAGGTATTGGTGGAAGCGGCGATCGCAGGGCGCGAGATCGAATGCGCCGTACTGGGCAACGCCAGCCCGCAAGCCAGCGTCTGCGGCGAAGTGGTGGTGCACGACGCGTTTTATCCCTACGAGACCAAGTACATCAGCGAACACGGTGCCGACATCGTGATCCCGGCCGACATCGACGCGCCGACGCAGCAACGCATCCAACAGATTGCGCTGCGGGCCTACCAGGCGCTGGACTGCGCCGGCATGGCGCGTGTGGACGTGTTCCTGTGCGCCGATGGCCGCATCGTGCTCAACGAGGTCAACACATTGCCGGGCTTCACGCGAATCAGCATGTATCCCAAGCTCTGGCAGGCAAGCGGGCTGGACTATCGCAGCTTGATCACGCAGTTGATCGAGCTGGCGCTGCAGCGGCATGCAGACGATCAGGTGCTGCGCAGTGCGGTCGGCCCAGGCGCATGAGCCAGGCCCATGTGCGTGCGGTGCAACGCGACGACCACCGCGCACTGCTCGCGCTCAACAATGCGCATGCCACCGAATTGTCGCTGCTGGATGCCGATGGACTGGCCGACTTGCTGCAACTGGCCTGGCACGCACGCATCGTCGCGCCTGCGGATGGTCTGCTGATCGCGCTGGATCAGCGCGCCGTGTACGCCAACCCGAACTTCGCCTGGATGGCGCGACGCTTCGCGCGCTTTGTCTACATCGACCGCATCGTGATCGCTGCGCATGCACACAGGCGCGGGCTTGCCAGGCAGCTGTATGACGAACTCATCCACGTCGCACGTGCAGCGGCGCAGCCGCGCCTGGTTTGCGAGGTCAACCTGGTCCCACCCAATCCGGCATCGCTGGCGCTGCATCTGCAGCTGGGTTTTCGGCCCATCGGCAATGCGCTGCTGGGCAACGGCAAGCACGTGCAGTATCTCGAGAAACTGCTTTGAACCAGCCGTAATTGAATTTTTGAGTATCCACAACGCACATGGCCCGCCTCCTTGCGGAAGCGGGCCCTGTGAGCGTCCGCCGGCAGCGCCGCTGCCGTAACGTATCGCAGCTAGGCGTTATACCTTGCCGCGACGGAACATCGAGATCACTGCCAGGATCAGGAACACCACGAACAGGATCCAGGCGATATTGGTCGCCGCACCGGCGATACCACTGAAGCCCAGCACGGCGGCGATGATGGCGATGACGAAAAAGATGATGGCGTAATGCAGCATGGCAAGGATTCCAGAAGTTGTCGTGCCGAATCGGCGCAGACGTATCCTGAACGCATGACGGTCTTTATCGAGTGATGGCGATGTCGTTGGAAGATGAGGATCGCAGCCGTTGCAGTCCTTCCTCGATACTGACCTGCGGAACATAGCCGAAATCACGGCGTGCCGGTTCCATGCTGTACCAGTGCGGCGTACACAGCTGTTCCACCAGAAAACGCGTCAACGGCACTTCGCCAGGCAGACGCAACAGTGGCCACATGGTCTCGCAGATTGCACCGATTCTGTACGCGGTCTTGAACGACAGCGAACGCGTCACTGCCGGTGCATCCACCGCGGCCAGCAGGCGATTGAGCAACTCGCGCATCGGCAAGGGCTCGCCGTTGGAGATGAAGTACGCCTTGCCCGCACACGCGGCACCGGGAGCGAGATGCGCGAACGCATCGAAATGCGCCTGCGCGGCATTGTCGATGTAGGTGCTGTCCACCAGGTTGCTGCCGTCGCCGACCATGCGCAGGCGGCCGGCACGCGCACGCGCGGCCAGGCGCGGCAACAGATGATTGTCGCCCGGCCCCCAGATCAGGCGCGGGCGCAAGGCCACCGTCGCCAGTTGCGCATCGTTGGCCGCCAGCACCGCGCGCTCGGCGATCGCCTTGGTTGCGGCATATGCAGCGCGCAGATCCTCGCCATACGGCACTTCGTCGGCGCCCAGGCCTTCCACCGGGTTGGTGGCGCGATGGGTCACGCTCGGTGTGGAGGTATAGATCAGGCGCGGCACACCGTTGGCCCGACACGCGTCGAGCACGTTCTGCGTGCCCACCACATTGGCCTGGTGATAGCTGTCATAGCTGCCCCATGCACCGGCCTTGGCGGCGTTGTGGAAGACCGCATCGATGCCGGCGAAGGCATGCCGCACCGCCTGCGGATCGGCCAGGTCGCCACGGATCTGGCCCACGCCCAGGGTCTGCAACACCGGGTAATCGCCGCGCTGGAAACTCACCACCTCGTGCCCGCGCGCGCGCAGGCCGCGGCACAACGCCTGGCCAAGAAAGCCACCACCACCGGTCACCAGGATGCGCACGCATCACCTCCATCGCAAGGGTGCACACCATAGCGGGCGCAGCCGGGATTGGCGATGCGGCCAAGTCCCTGCGCGATGTGCATCGACAGCTCAGCCACGTTGCTGCGCCGCCCAGATCGCCAGCGTTTCGCGGCCGATCTTGGCATTGTGGCGGATGTCCACCGGGAACCCGGAATGGCGCAGGAAACGCGTGATGCCTGCGGTGTGCGGATGCGCCGCGCCCAGCGCGCGCAAGGCGGTTTCCACTTGCGCAAACGCCGATGCCGCAACGCCTGGCTGTAGTTCCACGCACAGCACCGGCTGCTGCTGTCCGGGCGCGCCGACACCGACCAGGGCAGTGCGCCGCACCTGCGGGTGCACGTTGAAGACCGGTTCCACCTGCTCGGTGTAGAGCGGGCCGGTGGAGGTTTCCACGCGGTGGGTCTTGCGCCCGCAGAACCACAAGCGTCCTTCGGCATCGAAATACCCCACATCGCCCATGCGATGCACGATGCGTTCGCTGCCATCCGCGTTGCGCTCGCGGATCTTGGCAATCCGCGTGGCCGCGTCGCGGTTGAAGTAGGTGTCGGTGGTGGTGGGACCGGCGACGGTGATCTCGCCGACCTCGCCCACCGCCAGCACGCGCGCGCCGCTCCATTCGGGAATGGCTGCATCGTCGATGGCGATGATGCGTACCTCGTTGGGCGCGACGACCTGGCCGACACAGGTGCCGGCGCCGGCCTCGGTGGCCGCGCGGGTGGCATCCAGCGTGCGCCCTTCTATCGCCGCCACCGGCAGGCATTCGGTGGCGCCATACGGCGTCCAGAATTGCGCATCTGCCGGCAACAGCGTGCGGATCTTGGCCACCACATCCGGCGGCACCGGCGCACCGGCCGAGGTGGCCAGGCGCACGTTGGGAAGCGGCTGCCCGTAATCGGCCAGCACGCGCATCAACGCCGGCGAGCCGAACAACTGCGTCACGCCGAAGCGGTCGATCGCATCGTGCAATTTGCGCGGATCGGCGGTGGCCGGGCGGGTCGGATCCATGTCCGGAATCACCGAGGTCAGCCCCAGTGCCGGATCGAACAACGCAAATGGCGGGAACGTCGGCAGATCCACGCCGCCGGGCTGCATGCCGAAGGCATTGCGCAGCAACTCGATCTGGCCGACGAAATGCCGGTGTCGGTACACCACCCCCTTGGGTACGCCGGTCGAGCCGCTGGTGAACAGGATGGCGGCCACATCGCCCGGCCCGGTGTTGGCCAGCTGGCTGCCGGCGCCGGCGCCATCGCGTTCCACGCGCGCCAATGTCACCCCGCCCCAGCCGTAACGGCCGCCGACGCTGACGATCTGCTTTGCAGAACGCGCCCAACGCAACAGGCAACGCGCCAGCTGCGCAAGCGGAATGCCGATAAACGCCTGCGGCTGCGCTTCGTCCAGGCACTGCTTGAGCGCGCGCTTGTCGATGCCCGGATCCACCAGCACCGGCACCGCGCCGGCCTTGAACAAGGCAAACATCAGCAGGAAGAACTCCGGCGACGGCCGCACCATCACCACCGCGCGCGCACCGCGTCCGATACCGTGCAGCGCCAGCCCGGCGGCGATCGCATCGCTGCGCGCATCCAGCTCGGCATAGCTCAAGGTCACATCGTAGGCGGCAAACCCATTGGCGCCGCGGCGGCCCGGGCAACGGATGGCGATCTGGTCGGGGCGCTCGCGCGCGAGCTCCGGCAGGGTGGCGGCGATATTGCAAAGAGTGGTCATTGCCGCATTATCACCCATCCGCCGACGGTACCGGCCGCTTGCATCCGGCTCAACGTCGCAGATGCACGCGACGCTCGGCGACGGCACAACGATGGTTTTCCCTGCAAGGTAACCAGGCCTTGGCAGCGCAAGTGTGCAGTAATCACTGCCACCTCCGCGCCTGCGTCTTTTATTTTTAGGCGCATTGCAACGTGGTCGAGTGCCTGCGAAAAGCGCGCGTCAGCGATTCCCCCGGTCGCTGGTGATCGTTCTACACGCGAACACTCTGGCAATGCCGACGCGGCAGGCGGTCGTCAGCACCCGACAGGCAACCTGCTCGCCCCCAGCGCGCGCCGCTCCTCCGGCGCGCACGCGCATGAATCACTAACCTGCCGCCGCGATGCGCCACTTGTATCGCGCCGTGGTTCGGTCAGAATGCCGCGCTCTCCACGTTGTTTTGCCGCGCAAGGCCCGGCATTCCATGGCACATCCCTGCCTTACCTGCGGCGCCTGCTGCGCCTACTTCCGCGTCAGTTTCCACTGGAGCGAAGCCGACCCCGCATTGGGCGGCAGGGTGCCGATCGAGCTGACCGATGCGCTGCGCACGCACGAGCGGGTCATGCGCGGCACGTCGCAATCGCAGCCGCGCTGCATCGCGCTGGACGCAGACATCGGCCGCTACAGCCGCTGCAGCATCCATGATCGCCGACCCTCCTCCTGTGCCGCCGTACCGGCCTCGCTGGAGTTTGGCCAGCGCAGCGCGCAATGCGACAAATCCCGGTTGGCGCACGGCCTGCATGCACTGACCGAAGCCGACTGGCTGGGCGTGGACGATGCCCAGCGCAATCCGCTGCCGCCGCTGTAGCGACTATCGCTGCGGGTGCATGCACGCCTGTTTACGGCGCGCGGCACCGCACGCGACGCGGCCGATGCCCGGCATCGGCCTGGCCACTGACCTACTCCAGCCCCGGCGCGTGCCCGCACCTACCTGCCGGGCGCCCGCGGCATCCTGATGACCGGGTCAGAGCGGATTGCGCTCCAGGAACGCACGGATCGCCGGCACCAGCACTTCGTGCTTGTCTTCCAGCACGTAGTGATTGGCATCGTCGAACGCGGTGACTTCGGCGTTCGGCAATGCCTTGCGAAAGCCGGCCAGGAAGTGCTTGTCGAAGCAGATGTCGCGCAATCCCCAGGCGATAAACGCCGGCCGGTCGGCGAACGCGGGCAATGCCTGCGCCGAGCGCTCCAGCAGCGACCAGGCCTGGTCGGCCGGCGACAGCGGAATATCCTGCATGAAGCGAATGGTGGAGATGCGGTTGCGCCAATTGTTGTAGGGCGCCACATACGCACGGCGTACATCGGCCGGCATCCGCCGCGACACGCCGAACCAGGACGCACCGGAGGAAAACGCATTGAACGTGCGGATGAACCACTCGCCCGGGCCCCAATGCCGGCCCATCGCGATCTGCCACGGCATCGGCTTTTCCGGCGGCAACGGGAACGCAGCGGTATTGGTGATCACCAGCCGCTTGACCTGCGCATGATGCGACAACGCCCAGCCGAACCCGATCATGCCGCCCCAGTCGTGTACCGCCAGCGTGACCGGGCCGGTGATGCCCAGATGCCGCAACAGCGTGTCCAGGTCGTCCACGCGCGACTGCAGCGTGTAGTCGTAACGTGGCTGCGCGTCGGGCGCATCGTCCGGCTTGTCGGACAGCCCCATGCCGATATGGTCCGGCACGATGCAGCGGTAACGGTCCGACAGGCCGCTCACCAGATTCCGCCACAGGTAGCTCCACGACGGATTGCCGTGCAGCATCACGACCACCTCGCCATCGCGCGGGCCTTCGTCCAGATACGACATCGCAATGCCGGGACGCACCTCAAGGCGCTGGGGAGTGAAGGGATAGCCGGGGTAGTTCATGCCAAACGCATCCGATTCGATTCGAGAGAGCGCACATGGCGCAAGCGTTGGCCTGCCGTGCGTAGAGATTGGACATCATAGTGGTCGCCACGCCGCGACATGCTCAACCCACTGCGCGCAAGACGGCTACCTGGATCAATTACAGGCTTCATCGCGCTTCCGTCGAAGGCATTGGATAAGGCGGTAGTTGATGACCATCGCCGGACAGAAGTTTCAGGAATGCAGGGTGCAGGAACAGTTTTTCCTTGCCCAGCCGCTGCTCTTGCAGCACACCGATGGTCACCAGTTCCTTTAGATGGCGTGCAGCGGTCTGCCGAGTCACGCCCATCACGTCCACGACATTCTGGATGCGGCAATAGGGCTGATTGAAGACCACTTCGACAAGTTCGCGGCTGTAGGCCTTGGGGGCGTGTTCGCGCACATGATCACGCGCCCGCGTCTCCAATCCTCGGATCGCCTGGATCTTCGCCGTCGTCCACGCAGCTGTCTCTGCAACGGCGGCAAGCATGTACTGAATCCACTCGGCCCAGCGACCGTACCGGGTGACATCCAGCAGCAGTCGATAGTAATCGCTGCGATGGCGAATGATGTAGCGCGACAAGTACAGGACGGGGACATCAAGCAGGCCTTGCTCGATCAGCATCAGCAGATTCAATACACGTCCGGTACGCCCGTTGCTATCGGTGAACGGGTGGATCGCTTCGAATTGATAGTGCGCGACCGCCATCCGGATCAATGGATCGATATCGGTGCATTCATGAATAAAACGCTCCCAATTGGCCAGCTTGTCGCGCAGCAATGTCTCGCCGACGGGCGGGGTATAGATGATCTGCTGGATCTGATCGTTGGCCAGCGCAGTCCCGGGCACGCGACGGATCTGCATTTGCACAGCTTTAATGCGGCTGCACACCACCACGGCGGTTTCTGTACATAGCGGTCGCTGCTGCAGCGACTGGAACCCTTCGTAGAGCGCGCTACGGTAACGCAGGGCTTCCTTGGTCGCCGGATTCTGGGCGCGCTCCTGATCGTCTGCATAACGGAACAAGTCATCCGTGGTGGTGACGATGTTTTCGATCTCCGAACTCGCCTGTGCTTCCAGGATCGGGATCGTATTGATCAGCACTGCCGGATTTGGCAGCAATGCGGTGGCCTGCTTCAGCTCGGCCAACGCAGTGCGCGCCACGATGCAGGCCTTGAGCAAGGCGCGCGTTTCGATATCTCCCGCCGGAGGAAGCGGCGGGAGCGCGTTGTAGGGCTGCTCGGGATTAAACACCAGCGCGTCATCCATGCCTACACCGGTCATGTTGCAAGAGCGAACATGATGCAATGACGTGTACTAAAAATCCATTTTTTTTAACACGTCATATGTTGCAACTTACCAGACCACTTCCGCCATCGAGCAGTTCAGGCCAGAACCAATCCCCATCAACGCGATGCGGTCGCCCTTCTTCAAACGGCCGAGTTCCTTGAGCTTGCTCAGCACGATCGGTACCGAAGCCGGGCCGATGTTGCCGTGTTCGCCGAAGATGGTCATGACCTTGGCCGGATCGATGCCGAACGACTTCACGAACGACGCAGTATGCGGGCGGCTGACCTGGTGGATGACGAACTGGTCCAGTTCGTCCACCGCCCAGCCCATCGCCTGCTTGGCGGCCAGGAAGGTCTTCTGCGCCAGCTTGATGCCTTCGATCAGCAACAGGCGGGTGTCGGTGACCATGCGGTCCAGGTTGCCGCGGCACAGCTTGTTCCACTCGGTGGCCGACCGGGTCACGCCACCCTTGTAGCGCGGCGCGTCGGGCACCAGCTCGGTGCGCGCCATCACCATGGCCGCGGCACCGCAACCCAGGGTCAACGCAGCGAGTTCATTGCGGAACTCTTCTTCGGTGACGTCGGGCGAGGTCATGCGCTCGAGGGTCTTCTCGTACACCAGGTTGGCGGTTTCACCGTCGACGACCAGCGCGTAGTCGATCTCGCCGCGCTCGAGCATGCGGGCGGCGATGTCCATGCCGTTGATGAAGGCTAGGCAGGCGTTGGCCACGTCGAAGGTGACGCAGTGATCGCCGACCCCGAGGTTGCCGGACACGATGGAGGCCGTGGACGGCTCCAGGTAGTCGCGGCTCACCGAGGTGTTGACCAGCAGGCCGATCTTCTCGATGCCGATGCCGGCGTCGAGCAGTGCCTTGCGTGCAGCCTGGGTGGCGGCGTCCGAGGCCTGGACATCCTGGTCCCACAAGCGCCGTGCATGGATACCCGCAACGTCGCCCAACACGTCGGTCCGAATCCCGAGGCGGTCGTAGGTCGGTTGCAGGCGCTCGTTGATTTCCTTGGAAGTCAGCGTGTGCGGCGCATCAATATGCGCCAGTCCCGCGATGGAGACATTCTGGAAGAGCATCGAAGTAGCGCCATGGCGTCAGGCGAGGGGGCGCTAGTCTAGCCGCTGGCTCGTTTTACCGCATCTTTACAATTGCAGCGGCCGCGCCCCAGCCCAACGGTTCAGCGCGGCGGGCAGCGGAAGGCATTGAAACGCTGGCTGCCATCGGCCGGCTGACCCTGCGCCTGGACCGTGTTGGCATTGGCGCCCGGCGCCTCGTTGCGTGCCAGCGTTTCCAGCTCTTCCTGCACCCGCAACGGGTTGCGATTGTAGAAGCCGACCTTGCTCTTGACCGACACCACCACTTCGCCCTGCTGCTGACAGCCAGCTGGCACAGGGCCTGCGGGCAGCACCTGCACGTTTTTGCCGCTTTGTTCGATGGGCACCCAGGTGCAGGCCGCGGTGGTGGCGGCAACCAGAACAGACAGCATCAGCACGCGCATAAGTCGTAGACCCCTGAGGACGAAGCCGGATTGTGCCGCAGTTGCCGGCCGGCGATCGGGTTGCGCCGCATGGCCGCACGCCACTCGTTCAGCGCACTGAACGTCGACCCGATCGTCGTGTTTTCTCGATTCCAGCGGTGTCCGCCGCCCGCACACACGTCCGGGTGTCCGGACGCGGACACGGCCTCCGCGCGCAAATCCCTTGCAAAACAATGATCTGCCATTGGCACGTTGCTTGCTCCATGTCATGGGCAGGCAACGAAGCCAGTTGTCTCGACGACTGAAAATGACTGCAAGCTGAATAAATAAAATCGCGCCACGAAAGTCGTTGCGCTTACCGAAACGGTGTACTACATTACTACCACACCACTAACCACCCACACCAAGAGACCTCGCCATGAAGACCCAGACCCTGCGCATCGCCCTCTCCGCCGCCCTGCTTGCCGGCACCACCCTGGCCGGTTTCGCCAAGGCCGGCAGCCTGACCACGCTGGACACCGTGCAGGTGCGCCCATCGGCCGACCAGCTTGCCCAGCAGACGCTGGAACGCACCAGCGCCATCCGCACCCTGGCCGCCGTGCAGGTGCGTCCGTCCGCCGATCAGCTGGCCGCCTTGGCCGCCGAACAGGCCGGCCCGCGCGTCGTCACCCTCGCTGCGGTGCAGGTGCGTCCGTCGGCCGACCAGCGCGCCGCACTGGTGACCCGCAGCATCGCTGCCACCGCGCAGAGCACCTCCGGCCAGGCTGCCGCTGCCATCGGCGCGCTGATGGGCCAGGTCATCGTCAACCTGCCGGTGCCGCAGCTGCAGCCGGCGCCGGTCGAACTGGAAGCGCTGGTCAACGCCGCCATCAGCCTTTGAGCATGCGCGCAGCTACACTGCGCGCATGTCAGCCCCCGTCCTCGATGTCATCCTGTTCCAACCGGAAATTCCGCCCAATACGGGCAATGTGATTCGCCTGTGCGCCAACACCGGCGCGCGCCTGCACCTGATCGAGCCGCTCGGCTTCGACCTCAGCGACAAGCAGCTCAAACGCGCCGGCCTGGACTATCACGAATACGCCACCCTGCAGGTACATGCCGACCTGCCCACCGCCCTGGCCGCGATCGCGCCCAAGCGCGTGTTTGCACTGAGTACGCGCAGCACCGTGCGTTACGACGCACCGCAGTTTGCCGATGGGGATGCCTTCCTGTTCGGCCCGGAAACCCGCGGCCTGCCCGCCGACGTGCTGGAGTCGATCCCGCCGCAGCACCGGCTGCGCCTGCCGATGCGCCCGGACAACCGCAGCCTCAATCTGTCCAACACCGTTGCGGTGATGGTGTTCGAAGCCTGGCGCCAGTGGGACTTCAGCGGCGGCAGATAGCCGCGGCGATGCGGACGGCTGCCTGACGGGGAATCCGTCCGCCCGCTGCCGACGCGCTGCATGCCGCATACGTCGGTCCAGCGTCCGGCGCATGCTCCACGCGCATGACCGCCCCGGGCGTTGCGGTTCGCTTGCCGCTGCGGTGCCCGTGCCAACGCCTCACTGCATCACCCGGCATCGCTTGCTGCCTGCAGCATGCCACGGCAGCCTGCCCACAACGCCACCGCCAGCACGGCGATGCCGCCCAGCGCCAGAAACGCGATGCGATAGCCGAAGGCATGCGCCAGCCAGCCACCCAAGGCCGGGCTCAGCGCCGCGCCCACGCCCTGCACCGTCATCACCGCGCCCTGGCCGACATTCACGCGCCCGGTGCCCTGCAGCAATCGCGCCACCAGCGCAGGCACCACCACGGCCTGCAGGCCGGCGCCGAGTCCGTCGAGGATCTGCACCGGAAACACGCCCCAGCCCTGGATCAGCGACGCCGCCACCAGCGCACGCAGTGGCAAGGCCATGAAGGCCACCAGCAGCACCCACCAATGCCCGTGCACGCGGATCCAGCGCATCGCCAACAATGCCACCACCACCATCGTGGCCTGCGCGACCACGATGGTGGTGGCCGTCAGCGCGTTCGCATCGCCTGCATGCGCAGCCACGATGGCCATGCCGTAGAGCGGCAACATCGCCGCATTGCCCAGATGGAACAACCCCAGGGTGATGGCCAGCAAGGCCAGCGGTCGGCAGGTCAACAACACCCGCCAGCCGCTGAGGCTGTCCGCGCCATCGGCCTGGCCCAGGCCGCGCGCGGCGCGGTGGTCGATGGCCTCAGACGGAATCAGCAGCACCGCCGCGATCGCCAGCACGCCGAAGGCGGCAGTGAGCACGAACACCGCCGCAAATCCGAAACGCCACCCCAGCCAGCCGGCCAGCACTGCGGCCAGCATGTTGCCGGCGTGGTTGGCGACCTGATTGCGCGCCAGTTGATGATCGAACCCGCGCGCGTGCACCAGGCCCAGGGTGATGCCGGTGAGCGCAGGGCCAATACCGGCTGCCGCCAATGCCGAGACGATCTGCGCGGTCACCACGCCGGAGGACGTCGGGTGCAGCCAGATCAGCGCCGTGGCCAGCAGGATCGCCAGGCAGCCGACCACCACCACGGCACGCTTGCGCCGGGTGGTGTCGACCAGTGCGCCGGCCGGGGTGGTGGCAAGCATGCCGGCGATGCCGCCCACACTCATCACCGTGCCGATCGCTGCCACCGACCAGCCCCTGGATTGCAGGAACACACTCAGAAACGGCCCCAGCCCGTCCTGCACGTCGGCCACGCTGAAATGCAGCGCCTCCAGTGCGCGGCTGCCACGGGGACGCGGTGTGCTCATGCGCATCGGCGCTCTCCACGAAACGATGAAAGGCGACTGCGCGCGCTGGGCTGCATGGGCAACCCGATGCCGATCGCATCGCGCCAACGCGGCAGTCGCATTGCGTACTGCTAGTGCTTCGGCTTCGGCTTATGCGCACCCGGGCCATGCGGATGCTCGATCTGCTTCAGCGACGCGGCCTTGGTGCCCAGCGCATGCGCGTGGATCAGCACGCCGTGCGGGGTTGTCCTGGTATCGCCTTCGGCCACCAGCGTCTTGCCGACCACCAGTTGTTTGGCGAAGTCCGCACCGGCGTGCGGCGGAAACCGCACCGTGACCTCGTCGTCCAGCAACACGCCATGCACCTGCCCATGCGGGCCATGCAGCAAGCGCGCGATGGTACCGCTGTGCTGGCTGAGCTGCGGCTTGGGCGGCTTGGGCGGCTTGCCGGCGGGCGGTTTGGGCTTGGGCTTGGCGTGCGGCCCGTGCGGGCCGTCATCGACGATGCGCTTGCCGCCTTCCGGATCGATCGCCAGGGCCACCAGCATGTCCACATCGCGCGGCTTGAGGCCACGCACGGTCAAGGTGCTGCCGGGCTTGAGCGCCTTGAGCAAGGCGGCGGACAGATGCGGCGGCGTGTGCACCTCGGTGCCGTCGGTCAGCAGCAGGCCGTCGATATCGGCCTTGGGATTGAGCAGAAAGCGCGCCAGCGTGCCGCGGGTTTCGGGAAGGAAATCAGGATCGACCCAATGCATGAAAAAACTCCAGAGAAGGAAGGACCGGCCACTGCCGGCAAGCCGCGCCCGCCGCCACGCATGGCACGTGGCGGAAGGCGCATAAAGGAAAGCGCAACGGAGGTACGCGCCACCGCGTGGACGGCGACGCCGTGAATCAACGCGGCGCCGGAGCTGGCGCTGGCGGTGCGGCCGGCGGGACAGGCGGCGCCGGTGGTGCGGGCGGCACCGGGCCGTCCGGGCGCGGTGGGCTGAACAACGCGCGCTGCGAGGCGCGATCGCGGCCCAGTTGCGTGACTTCGATGGCGCGGCCGTTGGCGGTGGCCACCCCGAACCCGCTCACGCTCAACGGCGCGCCGGCCCGCAGCAGATCGCCGAACTGCAGTGCCAGGTGCGGCGGCATCCGCACCAGCGTGCCATCGCTGAGCAATGCACCATTGGTCTCGCCACCCGGGCCGTAAACCAGCCGCTCGATGCGGCCTTCCGCCTGCAACGGCGTCAACGCGGCAGGTGCCGGCGCCGGCGGCGGCATGGCGGCGGTTGGCGGCCGGTCGACCACCTCACGCCCTCCACGATTGGAACGGATGCTGCTGGCGCGCAGCACCGGCAGGCTGCCCAGGCGATAGCCCTGCACGCTCACCGTATCGCCACGGCGCACCGCTTCCTGCAACTGCCCGGACAGATGCGGCGCAAACGCCACCTGGGTGCCATCGCGCAACCACAGGCCATCGACCTCGCCGTTGGGATTGAGCATGAAACGCTCGACCGTGCCGGTGATGCGCACTGGCGTGGCGGCCAGCGGGGCAGGCGGTGCGGGCGGCAGCGGTGGTGCCGGCGGTGGCGTGCCGACCGGCGCACGCGGTGCCACCGGTGCCGCAGGCGGTGTGGGAGCCTGCGCGGCGGCGGTCGCCACGCTGCAGGCCAGCGCAAAAGCAAGTGCGGTCTGACGAATCATGCGATGTCTCCAACGCGGCAGGGATGCCGCTCGCCCTGGAGATAAAGCAGCAATCGTGCCAACGTCGAATCCGTTGTTTTACAAGGGGTTTGCAGGTGCACGCTTACGGACAGGCGTCTGCGTTTCATACACCTCTGTCCGCTTTGCAGACACTTTGTAGCCTGGGGTGTGCGTCGACTCCGCAGGGCAAGAACGTGTTGGACACGGTCAACGGCGGCGCGCGCGTGCGGATGTCAGGGCTGGATTTCACACGTGTGGTGCTGCACTTTCGGCTGCACCGTTTGACTGTTTGCTGGTGGAATGCCGTTGGCCAATGCTGCAAGTGGCAGCGGCGGCAAGCAACCAGCAACAGTGCGCGCGACAACAAGTGTGCGTGCTGCTGTGCGCTTCCTGCGTGGTGACCAACGCGTCAGCCTGCACACATGGCGTTCGGCCTGATCGCCGCGACTAATGCAAGCCGTACTCATCGAGCTTGCGGTACAGCAGCTGGCGATGGATGCCGAGCCGGCGCGCGGCTTCGGCGCGGTTGCCGCTGCTGTGCGCCAGTGCGTCCTGGATCATCTGCTTCTCCAGCCGCGCCACTGCCTCAGGCAGGGTGCCTTGCAGCGGCGCGGTCGTCAGGGGTTGCTCGGCACTGTGATCGAGCGCGTCGTCCAGATCCGCGGCAACGATGCTGTGGCCGCGCACCAGCAGCTGGCTGCGTTGCATGACATTGCGCAGCTCGCGCACGTTGCCGGGCCATGGGTAGGCCAGCAGCCGCGCTTGCGCATCCGCCGACAACGCACGCGCCGCGCCGTCGCCGGTACGCAGGAAGTACTGCGCGAGCAGCACGATGTCCTGCCCGCGCTCGCGCAGCGGCGGCAGTTCGATCGGCACCACATTCAGGCGATAACGCAGATCGCTGCGGAACTGCCCTGCGGCCACCCACGCGGCCAGATCGCGGTGCGTGGCCGCCAGCACGCGCACATCCACCTTCTGCGCGCCGCGCCCGCCCAGCGGCGTCACCTCGCCTTCCTGCAGGAAGCGCAACAACTTGGCCTGCATCGGCAGCGGCATGTCGCCGATCTCGTCCAGAAACAAGGTGCCGCCATCGGCTTCGCGAATCAGGCCGATGCGGTCGCTGGTCGCCCCGGAAAAGGCGCCCTTGCGATGGCCGAACAATTCGCTTTCCATCAACTCCAACGGAATCGCCGCGCAATTGACCGCAACGAATGCCGACGCCGCGCGTGCGCTGGCGCGATGCAGGGCGCGCGCGACCAGTTCCTTGCCGGTACCAGTTTCGCCGGTGATCAACACCGGCAGATCGGAAGCCGCCGCCAGCCCGATGCGTTTATGCACGTTGCGCATGGCCGGGCTGTGGCCGACCAGGCCATCGTCGTCGGGTGGTTCGCTGGCTTCGGCATCGGTGTGTCCATCGGCGCGACTTGCCAATGCACGCTCCACCACCTCGACGATATCGGCACGCCCCACCGGCTTGACCAGATGATCGAATGCGCCCAGCGTCATCGCCTCGATGGTGTTGCCGCTGGACGCGTACGCGGTGAGCATCACCAGCGGCACCTGGCGCGCGCGCGGATCGTCCGCACGCGCACGCAGCACCTGGATCCCGTCCATCCCGGGCATGCGGAAGTCCACGAACGCCAGCGCGATGCCGCCCTCGCGCAGGCGCATCAATCCATCGGCGCCGTTATCGACCGCGATCACCGTATGGCCGAGCGAGCGCAGCGTTGCCTGCAAGGTGGCCAGAAACGCCGCGTCGTCGTCGATGATCAGGATGCGCGCCATGGCAGCTCCAGGATGAAATGGGTCATGCCGTCGGCGTGTGCGTAACGCACCTGCCCGCCATGTGCGCGGGCGATCTCGCGCACCAGCGCAAGCCCCAGGCCATTGCCGTCGCTGCGGCCGCTGACGAACGGCTCGAACAGCTGCGCCGCGATGGTCTCGGCGATGGCCGCGCCACGATTGCTCACCTGTAGCTGCAGCAACCCATCGCTGGCGCTGGCCTCCAGTGTCACCGTGCTGCCGGCATCGGCGTGCTGCAGCGCGTTGCGCAGCAGATTGTGCACGGCGCGCCCGAGCTGCTGTGGGTCGAGCATCCAATGCAGCGGCGTGTCCGGGGCACGCAACCGGGGCGCAGGCGCGCCTGGTGGGCGCAAGGCCGGATCGAGCAAGGTCGCCAGCCAGTCCTGCACGACCACCGTTTCCAGCTGCAGGCGGATCGGCTGCACCATGCCGAGCAGGCTTTCGACCACCCCGTCCAGGCGACGGATCTGCCCCAGCATCAGCTCGCCGTGTGCGGCATCGTCCGGCGTGCCCTGGCGCATGGCGATGTCGTTCTCCACCGCCAGGCGCATCGTGGCGATGGGGTTGCGAATCTCGTGTGCCACCGTGGCCGTCAGGCGCCCGAGCGCGGCCAGCCGCTCGTGCCGTGCCAGCTCTTCGGCCAGCCGCCGTGTCTGCGCCAGGGCCTGCGCATTGCGCTGTGCGTAATCGCTCACCGCAGCGCCCAGCCGGTCCAGTTCGGGGGCACCGGTGACCGGAATCTGCGGAAGTTCGGTATCGGCGGCCAGCGCCTGCTGGATGCGCTGCAGGCGCTGGCTCCAGCGCCGCACCACCACGCCCAGCGCGATCGCCGACACCGCCACCATGGCGAAGATCAGCAACATGCCGATCACCAATGGCCGCCAGGCATCGGAGGTGCTCGCCGGCACCCGCGACATGGTCCATGCCACCGTGCCGGCGGCCAACGGGCAGGCGCTGATCAACACCACTTCACGGCTGCCGTCGCGACGAAACTCCACGGCCTTGTTGCCCACCGCACTCTGCCGTGCAGTGCTGACGATCGTGGTCCACTCGGCCGCCGGGATATCGGTCTTGTGATCGCTGCCGTCATAGGTGGGATAGGCGTAGGCAACGAATCCCTTGTCGAGATTCCACACCCCGCCCTCCACACCGGGCGCATCGGCCAGCACCAGTTGCACCACCACTGCAGCCAGCCCGGCGCCGTTGTCACCGCTGCGCGCCGCCTCGCTCGCGCCGGCGTAGCGCTGCACGATGCGCGTGCACTGCGCGGTCAACTGCTGGCGCGCCTCGTCCAGGCGCACGCCTTCGGTCTGTCGGTACAGGCCATACAGCATCGTGGCCACGCCCACGCAGGCAGCCAGGATCACCACCCAGATCAGCAGCAACTGGCGCAACAACGAACGTGGCATGCGAGGGTCCGGTAAAGACGTGCAGTTTCAGAGCGCTGCCACTGTGTCAGCGCATGTTGGTCTTGACCAGATCGATCACTTCATCGCCGCGCCCGCTCATCACTGCCTTGAGCAGATACAGGCCCATGCCTTTGGCCTGTTCCAGCTTGATGGCCGGCGGCACTGCCAGTTCCTGCGTGGCGATGCGCACATCCACCAGCGCCGGGCCGGAATGCGCGAAGGCCTGCCGCAATGCGCGCTCCAGTTGCGCGGACTCATCGACCCGGATACCCAGGATGCCCATCGCATTGCTCATCGCAGCGAAGTCCGGATTACGCAGCTCGGTGCCGGTATCCAGATAGCCGGCAGCCTTCATCTCCATCGCCACGAAGCCGAGCGAGGCATTGTTGAACACCACGATCTTCACCGGCAGGCGCAGCTGCGCCAGCGAGATGAAATCGCCCATCAGCATTGCAAAGCCGCCATCACCGGACAGCGCAATCACCTGACGGCCCGGATATGCCGACTGTGCACCCAGCGCCTGCGGCATCGCATTGGCCATCGAACCGTGGTTGAACGAACCCAGCAAGCGGCGTTGTCCGTTCATGCGCAGGTAGCGTGCGGCCCACACCGTGGGCGTGCCGACATCGCAGGTGAACACCGCATCCTGGTCGGCGATCTGGCTGATCATGCGCGCCACGAATTGCGGATGCAGCGGCTCGCCCGGATCGGCCGGCACCGCCAGATCGTCCAGCCCTTCGCGCGCCTCGCGATAGTGCGCCAGCGACTTGTCCAGGAAGTCGCGTTTTTCGCGCCGCTGCAGCTGCGGCAGCAAGGCGGCGATGGTTTCGCCTACGTCCGCTGCGATGCCCAGCTGCAATGGCGTGCGCCGTCCCAGCGCGCCCGGGTCGCGATCCACCTGCACGATGGTCGCGTCCTTCGGGTAGAACTGCCGATACGGGAAATCCGTACCCAGCATGATCAAGGTGTCGCAGTTGAGCATCGCGTGGTAGCCGGAGCTGAAACCGATCAGGCCGGTCATGCCGACATCGAACGGGTTCTCCCACTCCACATGTTCCTTGCCGCGTAAGGCATGCACGATCGGCGCGCCCAGGGTGTCGGCCAATGCCACCACCGCATCGTGCGCACCCGCGCAACCGCTGCCGCACAGCAGCGTGACCGCTTCGCTGTGCTGCAGCAGTTCGGCCAGCTGCTGCACATCTTCGGCGGCCGGCAGCACGCGCGGCTGGCGCAGTGGGGGCCAGGCCGTGGGAAGGTGCTTGTCCACTTCCAGCAGCGCGATATCGCCGGGGATCACCACCACTGCCACACCTTGCTGCAGGATGGCCGCACGCATCGCGCGGTGCAGCACTTCCGGGAGCTGCGCCGGATTGGTCACCAACTCCACGAAATGACTGCACTCGCGGAACAGTTCCTGCGGATGCGTCTCCTGAAAATAGTTCAGCCCGATCTCGGACGAGGGAATATGCGCGGCGATCGCCAGCACCGGCTGGCGGCTGCGATGGCAATCGAACAGCCCGTTGATCAGGTGCAGGTTGCCCGGCCCGCAGCTCCCCGCACAGACCGCCAGCTTGCCGGTCACCGCCGCCTCGGCGCCGGCGGCAAACGCGGCCACCTCTTCATGGCGCACATGCATCCACTCGATCGTCTGCATCTCGCGCAGGGCATCGGTCAGGCCGTTGAGGCTGTCGCCGGTCAACCCCCAGATCCGCTCCACCCCCGCGCTCTGCAGCGTCTCGGCCAGAAACCGCGCCAACGTCTTTTTCTTCGCCACGATGCAGCTCCACGCTTGTTCGACAAGCCTGGCATGCTCCCAGCCACGGCGTCAGCACAATGTGCTTGCAGGCCGCAAACGCGGCAAACATCACTGAAAAACAGCTGCTTCTAGACATGCGCGTCACATCGACGCGAGGTAACCACCAATGCATCACGCTTTGTACGTGCGCTGCGCGCATTGCGTTTTGATGACAAGGAAGCGCAGCTGAACCGGGCGCGATGATTTACGCACCAGTCAGTTCAAAATTCAGGCCGCGTTCCATCGAATAACGGAGAATTTACATCTCGGCAGCGAACGGCATCCGCCTCAGCGCCGGCCCAAACCATAAGTACAGGTATCGATCATGAAGAATTCACTGCTGGCCCTCGGCCTTCTCGCAGCCCTGCCGTTTGCGGCCTCCGCTGCTGAAAACCTCTCCTACAACTTCGTCGAAGGCGACTATGTGCGCACCCCGACCGAAGGCCGCGATGCGGATGGTTGGGGCGTGAAGGCGTCCTACGCCGTCGCTCCGAACTTCCACGTGTTCGGCGATTACAGCAAGCAGAACGCTGACGACAACGACAACGTGTTCGAAAGCTCCAACTCCGACTTCCAGCAGTGGGGCGTCGGCGTGGGTTACAACCAGGAGATCGCCACCAGCACCGACTTCATTGCCCGCGTTGCCTACCGCAAGCTGGACCTGGACACCCCGAACATCAGCTTCGACGGTTACAGCGTTGAAGCCGGCCTGCGTAATGCCTTCGGCGAGCACTTCGAAGTCTACGCCCTGGCTGGCTACGAAGACTTCTCCAAGAAGCGCGGCATCGACATCGGCGACAACTTCTACGGCCGCCTCGGCGCCCAGGTCAAGTTGAACCAGAACTGGGGCATCAACGGCGACATCCGCATGGATGGCGACGGCAACAAGGAATGGTCGGTCGGCCCGCGCTTCAGCTGGTAAGCCGCACGTTTGACTGCAACGCGACTCTCTCTCCCGCGTTGCATTGGAAGCCCGGTCCCCCGACCGGGCTTCTTTCTTTTGGGCGATCGGTTGGCGATACGATGCGCATCGCTGCACGGCGGTGGTGGGTAATGCGGGTCCTGCAGGCGCATGGAACCTCGCGCTCAGGCTGTTCGTCTTCCCGCCAGTCGTTGCGATCCGCATCAACAAAAAGCCCGGCATTGCCGGGCTTTTTGTTGATGTCCGTGCAATGCGCGCCAACGCGCCATGCCGCAATCAGGTGAACAAGGTCTGCGGATATTCGGGCTTGCGCTCGCGTGCCAGCAATTCCTTCAGGCCTGCTTCCGGGGTGATCTCGCCATGCAGCACCGCACGCACGGCGTTGGAGATCGGCAGCTCGATGCCGTGATGCTCGGCCTGGCGCATGACTTCGTCGGCGGTCTGCACCGATTCCACCACCTGGCCGATCTCGCGGATGGCATCGCTCAGGCTCTGCCCGCGTCCCAGTGCCAATCCCAGCCGTCGGTTGCGCGACAGATCGCCGGTGCAGGTCAGCACCAGGTCGCCCAGGCCAGCCAGACCCATCAAGGTTTCCGGACGCGCACCGATCGCCGCCGCCAGCCGCAGCATCTCGTTCAAGCCGCGCGTGATCAGGCCGGCACGTGCGTTGAGGCCCAGCTGCATGCCATCGGCCACACCGGTGGCCACGGCCAGCACGTTCTTCATCGCGCCACCAAGCTCGGCACCCACCATGTCATCGCCGGTGTAGGCACGGAAGGTGGGGCCATGCATGGCATCGGCCACGACCTGCGCAAACGCCGCATCGTCGCCGTGCACGGTGATGGCGGTCGGCAGGCCGAGCGTGACTTCCTTGGCGAAGGACGGCCCGGTCACCACGGCCAGCGGAACGCTGGGGCCGAGGATGTCGCGCGCCACTTCGTGCAGGAACCGCCCGGAGCCGGGCTCGAAGCCCTTGGTCGCCCACGCCACGCCGGCACCGGCCGGACGCAACGGTGCGATCAACCGGATCGTCTCGGTGAACGCATGCGAAGGCACCACGACCAGGATCCAGCCGGCATCGGCAATGGCCAGCTGCAGGTCGGTGGTCGCGCGCAGGCTGTCGGGCAAGGCAATGCCCGGCAGATAGCGTACGTTTTCATGACGGCGGTCGATGGCATCCACCATCGCCGCATCGCGTCCCCAGAGCACGGTCGGATGACCGTGTCTGGCGAGCAGCGCGGCCAGGGCCGTGCCCCAGGAGCCGGCGCCGAGAACGGCGATCTTCTGTGTCGAATCGCTCATCGGCGCACGCAAGGCTCAGGCGTTGCCAGCCGGCTCGGAATCGGCCAGCGAGGTGCCTTCGCCCTGCGAACGCTGGCGCAGGGTTTCTGCATACAGCGCTTCGAAGTTGATCGGCTGCAGGTAGAACGGCGGGAAGCCGCCGGCCTGGATCAGATCGCTGACCAGCGTGCGCACGTACGGGAACAGGATGTTCGGGCACTGGGTGCCGAGCAGCACGTCGATCGCCTGCGGCTCCAGGCCGACCAGGCCGAACACGCCGGCCTGCTGCACTTCGGCCACGTAGGCGGTCTTGCCACCGGCGGTGCAGGTCAGGGTCACGGCCAGCACGACTTCGAAGGCGTTGTCGTTGAGGCGCTGCACCTTCTGGTTGAGGTTCAGCTGCAGCTCGGGCTGGTTAGCGTCATTGAAGACAGCCGGCGCGTTCGGCGATTCGAAGGAAACGTCCTTGACGTAAATCTTCTCGATGGTGAAAGCGGGGCCAGCAGCGGCGTCGGCGGGCGCAACCGCGCCGTTGATGATTTCGTCGGACATTCCTAACTCCAGAAACGGTTCGGTGGATGCAGCGTTGAATGATGCAGACGTGAAAGTGCAAGTCTCTCACGCCAGCAATGGGGACTTGCCCGGCGCCTCACAAGATGCGGTCAGGCGCGGCCCTTGACCAGCGGCAGCTCGGCGATCTGCCAGGCGGCCACGCCGCCCTCGAGCCAGTAGACCTGCTCGAAACCGGCTTTCTTCAGCGTCTTGGCCGCGCCTGCGGAGGCATTGCCGTTGCGGCACACCACCACCACCGGCGATGCCTTGGCGTTGGCGAGCAGCTTGCCGGCCGGGTCGAACTTGGCCAGCGCCACGTTGCGGCTGCCGGCGATGTGGCCTTTTTCGAAGTCGGCGGTGGGCGACAGGTCGATCACCAGCGCGTTCTCGCTGTTGATCAGGCGGGTCAGCTCGGCCGGCTTAAGTGCGCGGTACCCACGGAACAGGCGCGCGACCTCGGTGACGATCAGGGCGATGGTCAGGCCCACCAGGGCCAGCGACAACATGGGGTTGCGGCCGACAAAGGCCTGCAGCTCTTCGAAATTCACGGGGTCAGGGTCAGTCAAGCGGGCGGGAATTGTCGCACAGCTGGCGCGCGCGCCGGCCAGCGCCCTTGGCACAGGCTATTGGCCCTGCCACAGATCGGGCAGGCCGCTGGCCAGCCACCAGCGTTTGCGCTCGGCGTCCCAGCGCCACAGCTCGATGCTGCGCACCAGCCGTTCGGCCTGGGTATTGCGGTTGATCACCCGCAGCTCGACCTCGCGGCGCAGGTCGCCGTTGACGTCTTCGCCCACCCGCAGCTCGCGGTAGCCGGAGATCTGCACCTGCTCGTAGCGCGAGCGTTCCAGGTCGCTGAGCGGATGCGCCTGGGCATAGGTCGGTTCGACAAAGCCCTGCGCGGCATCGAAATCGCTCCAGCGCACGGCGGCCGTGTAGGCGGCCTGGGTGGTTTCCAGCGCGCGTGCCTGGGCACGGCTGCCGGCAGACACCACCCCGCTGACCATCGTCAGCCCGAGCAACAGCATTGCCCCGATCACTGCACGCATGCGCATTCCCCCAAGTCCAGCGCGCATCCTACCGTTTTGGAAACGCCACGAAGCGCCCGCTCAAGGTGGCGGCCGCCGCGCCGGAACCCAGCGCGATCTGCGCACGCATGCCGATGCGCGCCTTGCCGCGCTGCCGGAAGGTCGCCAGGAACGCCTCCCAGCTGCCGAGTTCGGACGGCTCGGCATTGGCCACCAGGTCTTCGTAGACCGGGGCGACGTAGCGCAGCTGGCTGTCGGCCACGTAGACATCGGCACTGTGCCCGGCCAGTTGCAGCTGCAGCGTCAGCCAGCCCCAGCTGGCCAGCGTCATCAACGACGCCAGGCTGCCGCCGAACGCATTGGCCTTGTCGTTGACGTTGGCCTGCAGCGGCGCACGCAAGCGCAACGCGCCGTCATGCAAACCGTCCACGGCAATGCCCATCGACAGGACCGGCGGCATGGCGATGAACTGTTGCTGCAGCGACTGCAGGGCGGATGCGAGCGTGCACGAAGGAGTCATCGGCAAAGGCTGGAAGACGGCGAAGGCCGGCATCATGCCGCAATGTTCCGCGAGCGTCTTGTGCACTGGAATGACATGCGGTACCGCATGGTAGAACACGTTCAGCGCCGTCTCGTTGCACGCCTTCGTTAGCGCGCCGCTCAGGGCGCGAACACGACCTTGCGGTAGCCCTGCGCCACCCGCAGCAACGCGGTGGCCCTGGCCTTCCACTGCGCACTGCGCTGCTTCTGCGCCTGCGTCAACGGCGCATCGATGGTGCTGGTGAACACGATCTGCTCCGGAGCGGCGTGGAAGAACTTGTCCTGGATGCACGCGGCCGGCGACAGCTGATAGGTAGACAGTTGCTGTGCGACCGGCGATTCGTTCCAGCCGAACAGGAAGATGTCGGCCATGGTGTGCCAGCGCACATCGGCCGCCAGCAGCAGGCGCGCCGCCTCGCGGCTGAGGAGCAACGCCCCGGCGCAGACCGGCCAGCAGTGTTGATGGGGCGAGGGACGCACCAGGCGCAGCTGCCGCCCGCCGACTTCGGCGACCTTGGCGTCGAGCTTGATGCGGTTGTAGGACGGCTCCAGCCGCACGATGCTGTTGCCGCCCGGCAGCCACGCGCTGCTGCGCAGCAGCACCGGCAGCGCGTCGGACAGATGCATGTCGTCTTCGAAGATCGCGGTGTAGGCGTCGTCGGAGTCGGCTGCGATGCGCCACGCGGCCTGATGGCTCAGGAAGCAGCCGATATTGGAGGCGGTCCACTTGCGCGGGCCGGTGCTGAAGGCATCCCCGGAGCCTTCCAGCGGCCGCGCGCGTGCGAAGTCGGCAATCTGCGCAGGCGTCAGGGTGGCGCCATCGACCGCGGCAATCCGCTCGAACGGCAGGCCCAGCGCCTGGAACCGCGTCGCCATCGCCTGCAGGCGGTCACCGCTGCGCTGCATGTTGATGAGATAGGACTTGATCACGGCGCCACTCCAGCTCGATTGTCGTGGCGGAGCGTGGGCGGAAGCGATCAGTGGCACAGACCCGGGGACGAGGTTCTGGCCGCAGAAACGCAGGCATCGCGGCGGGCAGGCACGCAAGGCCGGACAACGCGCCAGGATCAACGCGTCGTCGGCGCCACCGCAACGCGCGACAGCTGCCCCGATGCCTCACCGCTCTCGCATAATCACTGGATGACATCTCCCGCCCACGCTGCCGACGCCTGGACCTTGATCTCGCTGCGGCCCAGCGGTGCGCACGCGCCGCTGCGGCGCGCCGCCGCGCGGCACGGCGGACGGTTGCTGGCACTGTCGCCGTGGCGGCTGCAGACCAACCACACCCCACAGGCACTGGCCGCATTGCGGCAAGCCTTGCACGCGCCGATCGCGGTGTTCACCAGCCCGGCCGCGGTGCATGCGGCGCATCGCCTGGCGCCGCTGCAACGGCCGGCGCAGGCGCACTGGGTCAGCGTGGGCGATGGCACCGCGCGCGCGCTGCAGGCCTGCGGCATCGACACGGTGATACGTCCGACGCGCATGGACAGCGAGGGCCTGCTCGCGTTGCCGTTGTTCCGGCAACCGCTACAGGCCGTCGGGCTGATCACCGCCCCCGGGGGGCGCGGCATGCTGGCGCCGGCCCTGGAGCAGCGTGGCGCCCGCATCCTGCGCGCCGATGTCTATCAACGCGTGGCGCTGCGCCTGCGCGCCTCGTCAGTGCAGGCGCTGGCCGATGCGCTGCCGGGATGTGTCTTGGCGCTGAGCAGTGCCGAGGCGCTGACGTTGGTGCTGCAGCAATTGCCGACATCGCTGATCGACGCGTTGCGGCAACGCCCGGTGGTGGCGTCCAGCGAACGCATGCGGGAATCCGCACACGCCGCCGGCTTCCATCAGGTGGTGCGCGCCGCAGGGCCCTTGCCTGAGCAATTGGCTGCGGCTGCCGCCGCGATCGTGACACCATCGCGACCTTGCTGAACTTCGAACGCCAGCACGGCTTGCGGGTGTCTGCCGCTGCACGCCATGCTGTGGCAGATGATGGCGGCACCTGCACCCGTCGTGACCGCGCGAGGATGGACGAATGACCGAACTGCCCGCTTCCACGCGACGCTTTCCCCTGGCATGGCTGCTGCTCGTCCTCGCGCTGGCCGCCGTGGGCGTGGCGCTGTTGTTCGGTTGGCGCGCGTGGCGGGACTACCAAGGCACGCAGCTGCAGGCCGCCCAGGCGCAGCAACAGCGCTGGGATGGCGCACAGCAGATGCTGGAGATGCTGCGCCGTGACCAACGCCTGGCCAACGAACGCCTGGCGGATGCGGCAGCCACCAACCGCGTGCTGCGCGACGAGATGCTTGGCCTGAGCCAGCGCAGCGCCCTGCTCGAGGAAACCGTGCAAAAGCTCGCCGATCCCAACCGCCATGGTGCACAGGCGCTGCGGCTGGATGAGGTGGAGCTGCTGCTGCGGCTTGGCCAGCAGCGGCTGAGCATCGCCGGCGATGCCGATGGCGCGCGCCGTGCCTATGCGCTGGCCAATGCCGCACTCAATGGCGTCGACGATCCCGGCTATCTCAATCTGCGCCAGGCGCTGGTGCAGGAACGCGACGCCCTGGATCGCCTGGGCGCCGGTCCGCAGGCGCAGGCTGGTCAAACGCTGGATCAGTTGGCCGGCGACCTGCAGCGCCTGCCCGAGCAGACCGCCACCGACAGCGAGGCCGCGCGACCGTGGTGGCAGAAAGCGCTCGCGCCGCTGGTGGACATCCGTCCCAGCCGTGGCGATGCGCTGCTGACCACCGGCGCCGACCGCCACGCCGCGCGCGACGCCCTGCAGATCGAAGTCAGCCTGGCCCGCGCCGCGGCCGAGCGCGGCGATGCCGCCGGTTTTGCGCAATCACTACGGCGCGTGGATACCTGGACCACCCGGCTATGGCCGGATTCGCCACAACGTCGCCAGGCGCGTACGCGTTTGCGCGCACTGCAACAAGCGCCACTGCGTCCGCACCTGCCGGAACTGGGCACCACCCTGCTGCAACTGCAGGCCATGCGTGAAGGGAGATCCACCCAATGAAAGTGTTGCGTACCGTCTTGATCCTGTTGGTTGCCGTGGCGCTGGGCGTGCTCGGTGCGCAATGGCTCTCGCATCAGACCAGTTACGATCTGGGCAATGTGGTGGTGAGCGTCGGCGGCAACGACTATCGCGCCGCCATGCCGCAGGCGTTGCTGATCCTGGTCATCGCGCTGCTGGTGCTGTGGCTGGTGTGGACGCTGGTCAGCCTGCCGTTCCGGGTCTGGGGCAAGTATCGCCGCAAGAAAGGCCGCGCCCGCCTGATCGAAGGCCTGCGCGCAGCCGATCATGGCCAGTGGCAGCGTGCCGAGCGCCTGCTCGTCAACGCCAGCGAGGATGCCGACGTCAGCGGCATCGCCCTGGCCAGTGCAGTGCGCGTTGCCGATGCCCGCGGCGATGAGGCGTCGGCAAACGCACTGGCCCAGCAATTGGCCGAGCGCGACCCCACCGCGCATGCGCTGCTGCAGGGCGAGCGGCATCTGGCGCGGCAACGCCCGGTCGAGGCGATCAACGCGCTCGATCATGCCAGCGCGCAGCCACTGCCGGCGCGCGGCCTGCTGCTGCGCACGCACGCCCTGGCGCAAATCGGCCGTGCCGACGAGGCCTACGGTCAGCTCGGCGCATTGCGTCAGCAGGCGGTGCTGGCACCGGAGGCCTACAGCGCACTGGAAGCCACGCTGGCCGAGCAGACGCTGTTGCAGGCCGGCGATGCCAATGCCCTGGCCGAACGCTGGGAAGCGCTGCCCAAACCGCTGCGCACCTATCCCGCGGTGGTGGGCGCCTACGCACAGCGCGCGGCGGTGCTGCACTGGGACGATGCGGCGGTGCATAGCCTGGAACAGGCGCTGGACGCGCAGTGGGACGAATCGCTGGTGCGTCTGTACGGCGTGCTGCCATTGGAAAAATACGATTCACGCCGCGCCAGTGCCCAGCGTTGGCTGACCCAGTACCCGGACAGCCCTGGCCTGTTGCTGACCCTGGCGCGTCTGGCGCGGCACCAGCAGCAGTGGTCGCAGGCCGAAGAGTTCCTGCATCGCGCGGTCGCCAATGGCGCGGGCAGCGAGGCCTGGGAAGAACTCGGCCACGGCTTTGCCGCCGCGGGCGACCTGCTGTCCGCACAGCATTGCTACGCCAATGCCCTGCGCGCCGCACGCGGCGAGCCGGTGCACGAGGGCCTGCCGCAGCAGTCGCTGCGCGGGCCGATCGTATCGGCATACCCAACGCCGCCGGCCGACCCGCTCGCACCGGACGATCGCCTGCCTTGATCGCTGGGGTCTGATCGCTGCGGCAACGCTGCGCGGACAAACGCGAGAACCGCCACGCAGGTTTACCGGCTGGCCGGGAGATCTGCAGGAGCGCGACGCACAACCGCTCTGAAGGCGTGTGCAGGCGCACCGCCACAAATTACCAATCGCGTGCGCGCCGGGGTGGCGCCGGCAACTCGTGCAAGAACGCATCGCAGGCGCCCAGGAAACGCGACTGCGCGTCGTCGACCGAGTGCGGCGACAAGACACGCGACCCCAGTCTGCCGATCAACAGCATGACCGCCATCACGCCAGCGCCGGCCAGCCAGCCGATCGCGCCATCCAGCACCAGACCACCTGCCAGCAATGGCAAGACCGACGCTCTGGTGATGACGGCATAGCGCACCCGGCGCCGCTCATGCTGCAGGCACAAGGTCACCACATGCGCGCTGCGCTTGCGCAGCACCAGGGCCAGGATCAGATACGGCAGTACGCCCATCAGCAGCGCCAGATAGATCGCCGGATGATGCCAGTGGAAGATGTAGCGGCGCGGCGAAGTGTCGGCCGGCGCATTGCACTTGACGCAACGTGGCGGCAGGTCGGCGCCCGGCGTGCACACCAGCACATCGCCCTCGCGCCACACGGCACCGTGCGCCGGAGGCAGGTAGAGCGTGGGTGGTTCGCGTGCATCAACGTTCGACATCCATGCGTCCTTGCAGGTTGGAGGTTGGGGAGTGGGGATTCGTAAAATCAGGAGTCCGCTTCATGCTTGCGAATCCCCACTCCCGAATGCCCAATCCCACGCTGCGCAGCAGCGTCAGCGCTCGACGATGGCCACCACGCCCATGCCGCCGGCGGTGCAGATCGAGATCAACGCCCGCCCGCCGCCGCGTTCTTCCAGTTGCTTGGCGGCCGTTGCCACCACGCGTGCACCGGTGGCGGCGAAGGGGTGGCCGGTGGCCAGCGACGAGCCCAGCGGGTTGATCTTGTCCGGGTCGATACGCCCAAGCGGCGCTTCCAGCCCCAGGCGATTGCGGCAGTAATCCTCGCTTTCCCAGGCGCGCAGCGTGCACAGCACCTGCGCGGCGAAGGCCTCGTGGATTTCGTAGATGTCGAAGTCCTGCAGGGTCAGGCCCTGGCGCGCCAGCATCTGCGGCACAGCAATGGTGGGCGCCATCAACAGGCCTTCGCCATGCACGAAATCCACCGCCGACACCTGCGCATCGCGCAGATAGGCCATCGGGGTGTGGCCGTGCGCCAGCGCCCAGGCTTCGCTGGACAACAGCACCGCGGCCGCACCGTCGGTGAGCGGGGTGGAGTTGGCCGCGGTCAGCGTGCCGCGGCCGGAGGTCTTGTCGAAGGCCGGGCGCAGCGTGGCCAGCTTTTCCAGCGAGGTGTCGGCGCGCAGGATGTTGTCGCGCGAGACGCCGCGGAACGGCGCGATCAGCGTGTCGAAGAAACCGCGCTCATAGGCGGCGGCCAGCTTGTGGTGCGAGGACACCGCCCATTCGTCCTGCGAATCGCGCGAGATGTTCCATTCCTTGGCCATGTCCTCGCAATGGTCGCCCATGCTCTTGCCGGTGCGCGGCTCGGCCACGCCGGGGAATTCGGGCTTGAGCTCGCCGAACTTGAAGCCACGCAGCAGCGCCTTGAGCTTGTCGCCGGTGGCCTTGGCGCGGTTGGCGGCCATCAGCCGCGCGCGCAGCTTCTTGCCGTAGACGATCGGCACTTCCGAGGTGGTGTCCGAGCCGCCGCCGATGCCCGAATCGATCTGGCCCAGCGCGATCTTGTTGGCGATGGTGATCACCGAATCCAGGCTGGTGCCGCAGGCGCGCTGCAGGGTGATGCCCGGCGTCAGCGGCGACAGCCCGGACGACAGCGCCGCCTCGCGGGCCAGGTTCCAGTCCGAGGAGTGCTTGATCACCGCCCCCATCGCCACTTCGCCCAATTGCTGCCCATGCAGCCCGAAGCGCTCGACCAGCGCGCCCAGCGTGCGCACCGACATGCCCAGGTTGCCCACGTCCGCATAAGCGGTGTTCTGACGACAGAACGGGATACGAACGCCGCCCAGGATGGCGACGGGACGGGCTGCGGGCATCGGTTGACCTGGCATGGAGGACTCGGGGACATGGCCTGCACAGGGCCGGCAGGCATAATGGCCGCAGTGTAGCTTCGACCCCGTGATGGGCCAACCGCGAATCATGAGCAAGACCGAACACGGCGTGACCGCCATGGGTGTGATGGCGCTGGAATTGACGGGCGGCACCGCCCCCGAGCGCGGCGCCCTGGCGCCGGACCAGGCCGGCATGCTGGCCGAACGCATCGGCCGCGACCTGGCGCAATGGATCCCCGAAATCCGCGAGCTCGAGCTCAGCGTGGCAATGGCGCATTTCGACCCGGCCGAAGTACTGCGGCCCGGCTGGCCGCTGCATCGCCGGCTGGACGAGCTGCATGCACGTGCGCCCGGGCGCGACCAGAGCCCGCGCGTGCTGGCGTTTGGTGCCGACGCGCAGGGCGAGATCCCCTTGCCCTTCCAGGCCGACCCGCAGCTGATCGGCGGCGGCCTGCGCGTGCTGCCGTTCCTGCTGTCCGGCGATCCGCAGACCGTGGCGACGGTGGCCGATGCGATGGAAGAGGTGCTGCTGGCCCAGGGCATGGCGCAGGCCGATACCGCGCTGCTGGCGCAGGAAAGCTTCGGTGCACGCATCGAGCATGCGCGTTACCTCACCGCGCACGACCTGGCGGCGATGATGTCGATGCAGTACGACAACCAGGGCCTGGCGCCGCTATGGCCGCTGATCGAAGCCGCCCTGCTGGCCCCGCACACCGAAGAGTGGCTGGAACAGCCGCCCGAGCCGGTGCTGCGCTATGTCGACGGCGAAGTGCGCATCGCGCTGTTCGACCCGGCCGGCTGGTGCGATTACTACCAGCACGACCGCGAGCATTGCGAGCGCCTGCGCGGGGTGTATGAGCAGTACCTGTCGCGCCAGCGGCAGATGGCCGCAGTGCTGGAAGCCCACGGGCTGCCGGTGCTGTACGTGCATGTGGAACCGGGGCAGGATCCGCGCCAGGCGCTGGCCGCGTGAGCCGGACGCCGGCTTCCACGGCGCCTGCGTTGCAGGGCGTCCTGGAAACCGGCGTGTATGTGGCGGATCTGCAGCGCGCCTGTGCGTTCTACGCCCGCGTGCTGGGAGTGGACGCGATGTATTGCGACGCACGCATGGCCGCATACGCAATCGCGCCCGGGCAGGTGCTGTTGCTGTTCCTGCAAGGCAGTACAACTGCGACAGTGACGCTGCCGGGCGGCACGATTCCGCCGCATGATGGCAGCGGGCGCACGCATTACGCACTGGCCATCGCTACCGATGCACTCGCCGCATGGGAAGCACACCTGCAGGCCTGCAACGTGCCCATCGAAGGCCGCACGCAGTGGCCGGGCGGCGGGCAGAGCCTCTATTTCCGCGACCCGGATGAGCATCTGCTGGAACTGGCAACGCCGGGGCTGTGGCCGAATTACTGAGCCGGTGATGCCGCCGATCTGGTGCCGGCGTCAACGTCAGCTGCCTGCACAGCGCGCCCGGATCGGTCCGTAGCGACATCTCGATGCGTACCGACAGGCCCCATGCAACGCGCGATGCGCGGCATGCCGGAGGCGCCATGCGCCCGCACACACATGAGCGAATCGCTCCCAGTGCGGCCCAAAAACAGCAACGCCGCGGTGATCGATCACCGCGGCGTTTTGCCGGGCTGCTGGCGTGTCCTGCTTACTTGGTTGCCGCTGGCGCGTTGTCGGTGGTGATCACGCCGCAGGCCAGGCGACCGCCGGCGTTGCCGGTGGGCTGGGTCTTGTAGTCGTCGGCATCGGCATGCACGATCACCGCGTGGCCGGCGATGTCGAACTGGTCGGCCTTGCCGAGATTGACGTTGCTCGACACCGGGCCATCGATGCTGGCATTGCCCTGCGCATCGGCCTTGATGTTGGGCATGTCGCCGCCGTGGTGCGGGTCGGCACTGACGGCGCCGTGATCGGATTGGGCCGGATTGAAGTGGCCACCGGCACTGCTGCCGTCCGGTGCGCTGCAATCGCCCTTCTCGTGGATATGGAAGCCATGCTCGCTGTCGGGCTTGAGGCCACTGAGCTGGCCGGTGACACGCAGCGCGCCGTCGACGATCTTGAAGCTCACCGTCCCTTTGACCTCGCTGCCCTTGGTCGGCTTGAGTTCGGCGGTTGCGGTGGTGGTGGCCGCCGCTTCGGTGACCATGGCCGCGGCGTGCTCGCCGCCATGCGCCGCTTCGGCCGGTGCGCCGGCCTGCGGCGCGGGTGCAGGATCGGCCGGGGCGGGCTCATCGCGCTTGCACGCGGTCAGCACCAGCGCGGTGGCCAGGAACAAGGTGGTTGGAAGAATGCGCATGAGTAACTCCTGTAGAGAGGCCGCAGCTGCAGCCAGGGGTGCCCCGACTCAGGGCTGCGAAGGGGGTGTGCGCCACTGGGTGACGCGGATGACGCCGCAGGCCAGACGTGCGCCGGCATTGCCGCTGGGTTGGCTGCGATAGTCGTCGGCATCGGCATGCACGACCAGCGACTTGCCGACCACGTCGGTGGGCGCGGCATCGCCCAGGGTGATGCCGGCAACGATCATGTCCAGATGCGCGACACCTTCGGCATCGGCACGCAGGTTGTCCATGTCGCCGGCGTGGTGGGGAGTACTGCCGGCACGTCCGTGCGGCGCACCGGCGGGATTGAAGTGCGCGCCGGCGCTGCTGGCGTCGGCGGCGCTGCAATCGCCGCGTTCGTGCACGTGGAAACCGGCCACGCCGCCGGGGCGCAGGCCACCGACCGTGCCGGTGATGCGGATGCCCTGCAACGCCGGCACCAGCACCACCCGACCGCTGACCAGGCTGCCCGACGCCGATGCCAGCGCCGCTTCGGCCTGCTGGACCGGACGGACCGGCACCACGCGCGCCGCCGGGGGTGGAGGCGGTGGCGGCGGTGGCGTGCTGCTGCAGGCGGCAAGCGCCAGCGCGGTGAGGGCAACGATCGTGGGCGACCGGTAACGCATCGAGCTGTTCTCCTGATCAGGCTGGAAACCTATGCGGGCGCATGTTCACGTGTCATGAAAAGCGCCTGGGGCAGCCCAGGAGTTTACGGGGTTGGTGTCGCGAGCCGGGACATGTGCAAAAAGCACCCTCACCCCAACCCCTCTCCCGCAGGCGGGAGAGGGGCTCGACTGCGAGGACTCATGCCTGCCTTGCCTGCCTGCCTGCCTGCCTGCCTGCCTCGCCTTTTCCTGCCTGCCTTGCCTTTTGTCACCTGCCTTGCCTTTTCCCGTGTGTTTGACCTTGCGCGCGTGCCTTCCCTTTCCCGCGTGTTTGACCTTGCTCGCGTGCCTTCCCTTCTCCCGCGTGCGGGGGAAGGTGCCCGAAGGGCGGATGGGGGCGTCGTGCGCCGCCAGATAATCGAGGCGGTGGCACGTGCGAGCGAAAAACGGCGAGTTCATCCCCGCTTGCCGCCGTGATGCGCGTCAATCCTGCCTGGTTCGCTGCTTGGCTCGACCACCTGCGCGCGCAGTACGGCTTTTCGCAGGCGCCCCCTCTCCCGCCTGCGGGAGAGGGGCTCGACTCCGGGTGTGGGCCAATCAGCGGCGCTTGCGCCCCGGCCCGAGCTTGCGGGTGACGGTGTTGCGGCCCAGACCCAGGCGTGCGGCCGCTTCGGCGCGGCGGCCCTGGGTCAGTTGCAGGGCGGCTTCGAGCAGGGTCTTGTCCAGGCGTTCGCGCGCTTCGGCATGCAGGCCCTGGGCGCCTTCGCTCAGGCGTTGCGCGGCCCAGCTGGAGAGCATCTCGTCCCATTGCCCGTCGCCGCGGCCGGCACGCTGGCGGCGGCCGCCGCGTGCCAGCGCCGATTCCACATCGACCACGTCGATGATGTCGGCAGTGGACAACGCGGCCAGGCGCCAGCACACGTTCTCCAGTTCGCGCACGTTGCCGGGCCAGTCGTAGTGGCGCAGTTGTTCCAGTGCGGCCGAAGACAGTCGCTTGGGCAGCATGTCGAGCTTGCGCCCGGCCATGGCCAGGAAGTTCTCGGCCAGTTGCGCGATGTCGCCGCGGCGCTCGCGCAGCGGCGGCAATTGCAGGCGCACCACATCCAGGCGATGCAACAGGTCGGCCCGGAAGCGGCCTTGTTCGACCAGCGCCTCCAGGTCCTGGTGGGTGGCGGCAATCACGCGCACATCGACGCGAATCAACTCGCGCCCGCCGACACGGAAGAATTCGTTCTCGGCCAGTACGCGCAGCAAGCGGGTCTGCAGCGGCAGCGGCATGTCGCCGATTTCGTCCAGGAACAGCGTGCCGCCGTCGGCCTGTTCGAAGCGGCCGATATGGCGTTTGGTGGCGCCGGTGAAGGCGCCGGTTTCGTGGCCGAACAACTCGCTTTCCAGCAGCTCCGCCGGAATGGCGGCGGTGTTGAGCGCGACGAAGGGTTTGCGCGCGCGCGGCGACTCGTTGTGCAGCGCGCGCGCGACCAGTTCCTTGCCGGTGCCGGTTTCGCCGTTGATCAGCACCGACAGCGGTGCCTGCGCCAGCCGGCCGATCGCGCGGAACAGCGCCTGCATCGCCGGGGTGTCGCCGATCAGCGCCGCCGAGCCTTCCGCCAATGGGGTCCCGATGATCTCCTCGACACCGGCGTCGGCATCCGGCAGCGCGCGTGCGGCCAGTGCCACCGCATCGTCCAGATCGAAGGGCTTGGACAGGAACTCGTGCGCGCCGCCGCGGAAGGCGCCGGCGGTGCTGGCGACATCGGTGTAGGCCGACATCACGATGACCGGCAGCTGCGGGTGCCTGGACTTGAGCTTGTCGAGCAGGCTCAGGCCATCCTCGCCGGGCATGCGCACGTCGGTGAACAACAGATCCGGGGTCGGCCGCATGGCCAGCGCCTGCAATGCGGCGGCGGCACTCTCGAAGCCGTCGACGGCGTAGCCGGCATCGCGCAAGGCGGTGGACAGCACGAAGCGGACCGAACGGTCGTCGTCGACCACCCAGATGTGGTGGGAAGCGGCGGCGGCCTCAGCCATGCAGATGTTCCTTGTCGTGGTCGCCGGCCAGCTCGGGCAACAGCAGGGTGAAAACGGTATGCCCCGGCCGCGAGCGGTAGGTCAGCGTGCCGTGGTGTTCGCGCGAGACCTGCTGGGCCAGCGCCAGGCCCAGGCCGCTGCCTTCGGCGCGCCCGCTGACCAGCGGCAGGAACAGGTGCTCGGCCAGTTCTTCCGGCACGCCGCCGCCATCGTCGATGATTTCCAGCCGTAGCGACATCGCATGCACGCGGTCGCGGATGCGCTGGCCGTGCTCGACGCGGGTGCGCAGGGTCACGCGGGTGGCGCCGGCCTGGAACGCGTTGCGTACCAGATTCCACACCGCCTGGGTCAGGCGGTCGCCGTCGCCGAGGATGTCGGGAATGCTGGGGTCGTAATCACGCTGCACCTGCACCGACCAGCCGCCCTCGGCTTCGGCCAGGCGCAGCACGCGTTCGAGCACGACATGGATATTGAGGCGGTCGTGCGGGCGCGCCGGTGTGGGCGAGAGCAGGCGTTCGAGCAGGGTGTTGAGGCGTTCGATCTCGGTGCCGATCAACTCGATCAGCTCGCGCTCGTCCTCGTCGCGGCCGGCCGAGCGCCGCGCCAGCAACTGCGCCGCGCCCTTGAGCCCGGCCAGCGGATTGCGCAGTTCGTGCGCCAGGCCCTTGAGCGCGGCGCTCAGGGCATTGGGCAGCGCATGGGTGGGATCCAGCGCGGGAAACTCGTCGACCGGGTGGGTTTCCAGCAGCCAGCCGCCATCGTCCAGCCGCGACAGCCAGCCTTCGGCAAAACGCGGTGCGTCATTGGGCAGGCCCAATGCCAGCCGGTGCAGGCGCAACACGTCGCGCTCGTCGTTGAGCAGGAAGCGGGCGAGCGCATCGCCCTGCACCTCCAGAGCGGCCAGCGGTTGATCGACCAGGCGCCGCGCACTGACCCCGAGCCAGCGCGCGAAAGCCGGATTGACGCCCAGCACGCGGCCTTCGCGGTCGGCCCAGGCCACCGGTGTGCCCAGGCTGTCCAGCGACGGCAGGAGCGATGGCATCAGCATTGCACCAATTTAGTGCAAGCACGCCCGGCCTGCGCGTGTGTCGCGCAACACGCAGCATGCGTTGAAGGAATTCGGGCCGGACGGCGGCAGGTTGCACCGATCCAGCGGGCATCCGCGCCGACCGTCACAGGCGTGGGGCTGGTCATGCAGGCACCTCGGCAGTTGGTCCGCCGCCAGCGCGGCAACGGGGAAAAACGGACCCGGCACGGCTCTCCCGGCCGGGTCGTTGCGCCACCCGCGGCAGCGTGGCCGCGGGTGTGCATGCTCAGGACTCGTATGCCGCTTCGCCGTGCGAGGTGATATCCAGGCCCTCGCGCTCGGCTTCTTCGGTGACGCGCAGGCCGAACACCAGCTTGGCGACCAGGAAGCCCACCACCGAGACCACGCCGATCCAGACCAGGGTGATACCCACGCCCAGCGCCTGGATGCCGACCTGATGCAGCATGTCGTAATCGCCGCCCTTCTGGCCGCCCAGCGAAGCGGCCGAGAACACGCCGGTCAGGATCGCGCCGATGATGCCGCCCAGGCCGTGCACGCCGAACACGTCCAGGCTGTCGTCGGCGCCCAGCAGGCGCTTGAGGCCGGTGACGCCCCACACGCACAGCACGCCGGCAGCCAGGCCGATGACGATCGCGCCGAACGGACCCACCGTGCCGCAGGCCGGGGTGATGCCGACCAGACCGGCGACCATGCCCGAGGCCACGCCCAGGGCGGACGACTTGCCCTTGATGATCTTCTCGGTCAGCGACCAGCCCAGGATGGCAGCGGCGGTGGCCAGCAAGGTGTTGAGGAAGGCCAGCGCCGCACCGGCATTGGCTTCCAGGTTGGAGCCGGCGTTGAAGCCGAACCAGCCCACCCACAGCAGCGAGGCACCGACGAAGGTCAGGGTCACGTTGTGCGGCTTGATCGCCTCACGCCCCAGGCCGGCACGCTTGCCGACGAAGTAGGCGCCGACCAGGCCGGCGATACCGGCGTTGATATGCACCACGGTGCCGCCGGCAAAATCCAGCGCGCCCAGGCCGAACAGGTAGCCGCCGGTGGCCCAGACCATGTGCGCCAGCGGCAGGTAGCCGAAGGTGAACCAGATCACCGAGAACAGCAGCACCGCGGCGAACTTGGCTCGCTCGGCAAAGGCGCCAACGATCAGCGCGCCGGTGATGCCGGCGAAGGTCGCCTGGAACGCCACGAACACGTATTCCGGCAGGCTGACACCCTTGGTGAAGGTGGCCGCCAGCGTTTCGATGGTCACGCCCTTGAGCAGCGCCTTGTCCAGGTTGCCGATCCACGGGCCTTCGCCGGAGAACGCCAGGCTGTAGCCGTACACCACCCACAGGATGGTCAGCAGCGAGAACACCACCGCGACCTGGATCAGCACCGACAACACGTTCTTGGCGCGCACCATGCCGCCGTAGAACAACGCCAGGCCCGGCACCACCATCAGCAGCACCAGCAGCGTGGAGGTCAGCATCCAGGCGACATCGCCCTTCTCCACCACCGGTGCGGCCTCGGCGGCGGCCACCGGTGCGGCGGGCGGCTGCGCCGACGGCAGCGGTTCGGTGGTGACCGGCTCGGTCGGCAGCGGGGTGACCTGCGGCGTGGACTGCGCGTGCGCACTGCCCATGCCGCCCACCACCAGCGCGCTGAACAGCATCAGCATGCAGACACTGTAGAACCGGGCCTTCCACCCGGCAAAGAGAGCTGTCTTCATAAGAACTCCGGGGGTGGGGGATTCAGAGCGCATCGGCGCCGATCTCGCCGGTGCGGATGCGCACGACTTGCTCGATCGCGGTCACGAAGATCTTGCCGTCGCCGATCTTGCCGGTGCCGGCGGCGTTCTGGATCGCCTCGACCACTGCGTCCAGCCGGTCGTCGGTCACCACCGTCTCGATCTTGATCTTGGGCAGGAAGTCGACGACGTACTCGGCGCCGCGGTATAGCTCGGTGTGGCCCTTCTGGCGTCCAAACCCCTTGACCTCGGTCACGGTGATGCCCGACACGCCTGCTGCGGACAGGGCCTCGCGGACCTCGTCGAGCTTGAACGGCCGGATGATGGCGGTGATCAATTTCATGCGCATACCCCGAATGGTGGAAAAGACCGGCCGGCATTGCGCCGCCCGGCGGTGTCATTCACCTGGATGCCAACCCCGGCATCCGCGCGTTCGCGATTACGCAGACCTCGGCCGATGCCGATGCATCCGCCTCGTGGGAGAGGTCAGGCCCGCGCGTCGCGAACTGTGTGCTCTCTCAATCCCCTACGATCCACGGCCGATGCCGTGGACCGATCGAACGTGTGCGGCGATGGCGGAGGTGGGAGGGGGGCCTCCGCCATCACCGCGGTGGAACTCAGTTGCCGTAGTACAGCTGGTACTCCAACGGGTGGGTCGCAGCACGGAACTTGGTGACTTCCTGCATCTTCAGCGCGATGTAGCCGTCGATGAAGTCGTCGCTCATCACGCCGCCGGCCTTGAGGAACTCGCGGTCCTTGTCCAGCGCTTCCAGTGCCTGGTCCAGGCTGGAGCAAACCTGCGGGATCAGCTTCTCTTCTTCCGGCGGCAGGTCGTACAGGTCCTTGTCGCTCGGGGCGCCCGGGTCGATCTGGTTCTTGATGCCGTCCAGGCCGGCCATCATCAGCGCGGTGAAGGTCAGGTAGCCGGACTGCAACGGATCGGGGAAGCGCATTTCGATACGGCGCGCCTTCGGGTTGGTGACCCACGGAATGCGGCACGAGGCCGAGCGGTTGCGGGCCGAATAGGCCAGCATCACCGGTGCCTCATAACCCGGGACCAGACGCTTGTAGCTGTTGGTGCCGGAGTTGGAGAAGGCGTTGATCGCACGCGCGTGCTTGAAGATGCCGCCGATGTACCACAGCGCCATCTGCGACAGGCCGCCGTAGCCGTCGCCGGAGAACAGGTTGACGCCGCCCTTGGTCAGCGACTGGTGCACGTGCATGCCCGAGCCGTTGTCGCCCACGATGGGCTTGGGCATGAAGGTCGCGGTCTTGCCGTTGCGGTAGGCGACGTTCTTGATGATGTACTTCATCGTCAGCAGTTCGTCGGCCTTCTGCACCAGCGAGCTGAACTTGGTGCCGATCTCGCACTGGCCGGCGGTGGCCACTTCGTGGTGGTGCACTTCGGTCTCGATGCCGACCTGTTCCAGCGTCTTGATCATTTCCGCGCGCAGGTCGTGCAGCGTGTCGGTCGGCGGCACCGGGAAGTAGCCACCCTTCACGCCCGGACGGTAGCCGCTGTTGCCGCCGTCGTACTTGGCGCCGGTGTTCCAGGCAGCCTCTTCCGAGCCGACCTGGAAGAAGGTGTGGCCCATGTCGTTGGCAAAGCGCACCGAATCGAAGATGAAGAATTCCGGCTCCGGGCCGAAGAACGCCTGGTCGGCGGTGCCCGAGGACTTCAGGTAGGCCTCGGCGCGCTTGGCGATGCCGCGCGGATCGCGCTCATAGCTCTGCATGGTGGCCGGATCGAGGATGTCGCAGGTCAGCACGATGGTCGGATCGGCGAAGAACGGATCCAGATACGCAGTGCCGGCGTCCGGGAGCAGGACCATGTCCGACTCGTTGATGCCCTTCCAACCCGCGATCGAGCTGCCGTCGAACATCTTGCCTTCTTCGAACAGCGCCGGCTCGATGATGTTGGCCGGAAAGGTGATGTGCTGCTGTACACCACGCATATCGACGAAGCGCAGGTCGACAAACTCGACCTTGTTGTCCTTGATCAGCTTTTCAACATTTTCCACGGACATCGGAAGAAACCTCTGCAGAGTTAAGTGGCTCGTGGGCGGAGCTACAGCAGGGACCATGCCAAGCGCTGGCCCTTCACAAGTCGTTGATTTTGCTTGCTTCGCTTGAGGCCGCTGACGCAGCGATAGCACTCTTAAGGTGCTAACCAATCGCATGTTGCACCGATATGGTGCGTGCCGCAATGCACTATCCTGACACCTCCCCCATCCCCTCTCCAGTCCGATGTCCGATCTGATTTCCGCCCTGCTGTTGGGCATTCTCGAAGGCCTCACCGAATTCCTGCCGATCTCCAGCACCGGCCACCTGCTGATCGCCGAACAATGGCTCGGACGCCGTTCTGACTTCTTCAACATCGTCATCCAGGCCGGCGCGATCCTGGCGATCTGCCTGGCACTGCGGCAGAAGCTGTGGACCCTGGCCACCGGCCTGGGCGAGCGCGCCAATCGCGACTACGTGCTCAAGGTCGGCGTGGCCTTCATGGTGACTGCGGTGGTGGGCCTGATCGTGCGCAAGGCCGGCTGGCAGCTGCCGGAAACCGTGCATCCGGTGGCCTGGGCGCTGCTGATCGGCGGGCTGTGGATGCTGGTGGCCGAGCACTTCGCCAGCAAGCTGCCCGAGCGCGATGTGGTCACCTGGAAGGTGGCCATCGCGGTGGGGCTGGCGCAGGTGGTGGCCGGCGTGTTCCCCGGCACCTCGCGCTCGGCCTCGGCGATCTTCCTGGCGATGCTGCTGGGCCTGAGCAAGCGCTCGGCGGCGGCAGATTTCGTGTTCATGGTGGGCATCCCGACCATGTTCGCGGCCAGCGGGTATGCCCTGCTGGAGATGTACAAGGAAGGCGGCTTCGGCAGCGAGAACTGGGCCGATGTGGCCGTGGCCTTCGTGGCGGCGACCATCACCGGCTTTGTGGTGGTGAAGTGGTTGCTGGGCTACATCAAGAAGCACCGCTTCACGGTGTTTGCGGTCTACCGCATCGTGCTGGGCGCGGCCCTGCTGCTGTGGCTGCCGGCGCTGGCCTGAAACGGCCACGCGGTCGCCTGTCGTGCCGGGTGAGCCGGCGCGGCATGCGAGGCACATGGCCGGGCAGTGACTTGCGTCATTGCCCTGGCCGCGCGGTGGCGGTATCACTGACGCATCGATCACCGGGAGCCGCCGCATGCGTGCCGTGTTGTTTGCCCCTGCACTGCTGGCAGCGGGCGTGACGGCCTGCGGGTCGGGCGCCGCGCCGGAGCTGCCCGGGTCCGGTGCCGACACTGCTGCCGCCGAGTCGGCCGCGTTGGCCGCAGCGGCTGCCGCCAATGCCCCGCTGCAGGCCGCCCTGCAGGCGCAACACTGGCAGCTGCAGCAGGCCAGCGACGCGCACGGCACCGCCTTGCGCAGCCTGTTCGTCGCCGGCACCGCGCCCTTGCAGCTGGATTTTCGCGATCAACGCATCCAGGTCAGCCAGACCTGCAATGCATTGGGCGCCGATTACAGCGTGGCGCAGGCGCACCTGCAGATCGGCCGGGTGGTGTCGAGCAAACGCCTGTGTGCGCAACCGCGGCGGATGGCCCAGGAACGCGCCGCCAGCGAGCTGCTGTCCGGTCGCTTCGCGGTGGCGCTGAACACCGCGCAGACCACGCCGCAACTGACCCTGACCCGCAGCGACGGCACCCGGCTGGTTTTCGACGGTGTCGCCACGGCAGACACCCGCCATGGCGGCCCCGGCCAGACGCTGCTGATCGAAGTGGCCGCCGACACCGTGCCCTGTCGGTCCGACCCGGCACGCCACTGCCTGCAACTGCGCGAACAAGGCGCCGATGGACAGCCCGCGACCCACGCCTGGCAGCCCTTCGATGGCAGCATCGAAGGCTTCGAGCACGAGGCGGGCATCCGCACCCTGCTGCGCGTCACCCGCTACCCGGCCGCCGCGGGCACGGACGCTGCGCCGGTGTACGTGCTGGAGCAGATGATCGAGGCGAGTGGGTAGTTCGTGAATTGGGAATTGGGAATTGGGAATTGGTGAAGCGGGAGGCGGGAGGCGGGAGGCGGGAGGCGGGAGGCGGCGAAGTGTTGCGTGACCGTTATGCAATTGGCGCTTCGGAAGCGACAGCCTGCTCTGCTTGAGGCGCCCGGGTGACGCACGTGCTGATCGCCCTGACATCACGGTTGCGGCGCTTGCAGCTTCCCTGTCACCACCACCGCGCGGCCTGGTGGCCGTGCAGTGGTGGTGATCTGCACTTAGCGCAGCGCCGGATTCAGCGTGTAGGTGCCGTGCAGGGCTGCCTCGGCCAGCACGTGGCCCTGGATTGCCGACAGCACATCGGCGGCGGTGAAGGTCTCAGGCAGGCTGAGCTGCGCTACGTCCAGCGCGAACACGCGGAAGAAATAGCGGTGCACCCGCAGGTCGTTGAACGGCGGGTACGGGCCGTCGTAGCCCAGGTAATTGCCGGCCATGTCGGCATTGCCGGCAAACCACTGGGTATACGAATTCAGGCCCTGGCGCGCCCCGGCCGGGCCGGCCGGCTGCTGCTTGCCCTTGGGCACGAAGCCGTCGCTGCAGCTGCCCGCGGCGATCGCATGCACGTCGGCGGGGATATCGGCCATCGCCCAATGCACAAAATCGGTGCGTGGCTGATCGACCGGGATCTGTACGTCGTCGCGGCCCACGGTTTCCGGCACGGTCGGCACATCCGGGTCCAGGCACAGCAGCGCAAACGAGCGCGTGCCGGCCGGCACCTCGCTCCAGGCCAGGTGCGGGTTGCGGTTGGGCGCAAAGCCCTCGGGCGTTCCGGCGGCAAATTCCACCGCGATCGGCTTGCCGTTTTCGATGCTGTTGCTGGTCAGGCGCATGCAGGAGTCTCCGCGGGAATGAGGCCGACCAGGGTGCCTGGGTCCGCGTCGCAGAGGAAGCCATCGCCATGGAACCCTCTGGTGCGCGCGGCCGGGTTTATCGCTGCCGCTGCATCACACCGCCGAACACTGCCGCCGGCGCCGGCTGCGGCGTACGCGTGCTGCTTGGCGCACCCTCCCCGCGCCCCGACAGGAAGCGCGATATCCAGTCGGTGCCCAGCCCCGTAGGAGCGGCCCTGGCCGCGACCGGGCTTTACGGGGAATGCCTCCGCGCCGTGAGGCGTTCCCGATAAAGCCCCGTCGCGGCCGGGGCCGCTCCTACGGGTGTGCGAGCTGCCGCGGGCGGCGCTCAGTCCTGCGGGTAGCCGAGGCGCACCGCGATCGGCGTCAGCAGATCGAATTGCGCGCCAAGTACGTTGCGGTAGCTGCGCCAGCGCCCCGCGGCCAGCCGCGCCGGGCCGCGCGGTTCGACCAGCGGAAAGCGCAGGCCGAACGCCTGTTCCAGCGCGGTGGAGATGCCTTGCGGGTCGCTCTCGATGCCGTCCAGGCGGATGATCCGGTGCGGATACAGGTCGCGCTCGTGCAGCACGGCGAGCTGTTCCAGCGCCGCCAGCAACCAGTCGGCGGCCTGTTGCGGCGATTGCACGGCCAGCGGTGCCGGCGCGCCGGCCGACAGCCAGTCCAGCAGCATGTCGCGCGGGTCGCGCAGCGCGATCGCCAGCCGGCCTTCGGGCAGGTGCGGGCGCAGCGCGGTCAGCAGGGTGTTGTCCCACCACAGCAGCCAGTCGATGACGTTGCCGTCGTCGATGCCGCGCCGCGGCAGCTGCGCCTTCCAGCCTTCCACCAATGCCATCGGCGCCAGCTCGCCGGACGCCAGCTGCTCAACCGTGCGGTAGCTCTGCAGCGCATCGGACGGCGGCGTGGTGCCATACCGGTCGTCGCGCACCAGCGGGGTGGCCGCGCCCATCACCGCGATCAGGCGTTCGACATGCGAGCCGGGCGTGCCAAAGACGAACAGCGGCCGTGCCGTCACGGTCTCGGGGATGGTCCCGATGTCCGGCCACTGCATCGGCTGCCTGGCGGCCTGCGGCGGCAACGGCAGGCGGTGCTGGGCCTGCTCGCGCTGGAACTGCATCCAGGTGGCCACGGCGGCGTCGGGCTGGCCGGCGCGGTCCTGCACATTGCCCAGCCACGGCCGCAGCACGGTCTGCTGGGGCGCGGGCAACGAGTCGATCAGCGACTGCACGCAGGCGATCGCCGCCGGCGGGTCCCGCTCCAGCAGGGCTTCGACGATGCGTTGCTCGCCGCTGATGCGGCCCGGCTCCACCGCCACGATCTGGCGGGCCACCATTTCGGCCTGTTCGGCATGGCCCTGCATGTCGTGCACGCGCATCAGCGCTTCCAGCGCCGGCAGATGCTCGGGCATGGCCAGCAGCCAGCGCTCGATCACCGCCTGCGCCTGCGCCCCGCCGACCGGCTCCACCGCCAGCCGTGCCAGCCACAGGTCGTGCGCCGTGGCCGAGGTGGCCAGCGCCGCGTCCAGGGTGTCGCGTGCATCGTCCACCGCGCCCAACCGCTCCCAGGCGGTCAACAAGGCGTGCAAGGTGCGCCGGTCGGCCGGCCAATGGGCCAGCGCCAGGCGCAGGTGCGCGGCGGCCTGGTCGGGGCGGCCAGCCTGCAGTTCCATCTCGCCGGCGAGCCGGCGCATGGCCGGGATGTCGCCGCCGGGCTGGGCGAACACGCCCTGCATCGCGGCCAGTGCATCGTCCAGGCGGCCCTGGCGCTGGGCCAGCTGGGCGATGAAGGCGCGCAGCGCGGTGCCCGGCGGGTTGAGCTCGACCACGCGCTCGAAGGCGCGCTCGGCAAATGCGAAGTGTTCCTTCTGCAGATACGCAAAGCCCAGCGCGAACATCACCCGCGGGTCATCCGGCAGTTGCTCGGCGGCGCGGGTCAGCAGCGACAGTGCGCGATCGCCCTGGCCGCGGCGCAGCTCCACCACGCCATCGACGGCCAGCAACTGCGGGTGCTCGGGCGCCAGCCGGGCGGCGGTGCGGCTCAGCCGCTGCGCCTCGTCCAGATCGCCGCGCGCCACCGCCAGATGCGCCTGCATCACGTAGGCATTGAACTGGTTGGGGTCGAGCGCGGTGGTACGCGACAACGCGTCGTCCGCCGCAGACAGCGCGCGCGTGGCCAGCAGCAGCCCGGCGCGCAGCAGATGCAGGTCGGCATCTTCCGGCGTCAGCGTCAGCGCGGTTTCGATGCTGGCCAGCGCCAGCGCCGGTTGCCCCTGCTGCTGCAGGGCCAGGCCGAGCCAGCGATGCGCGGCGGCGCTCTCGGGCGCGCCGAGGACCCACTCGCGGGCCAGCGCCACCGCATCGTCGGCCGCATTGCGGCGCAGGGCTTGAAGAATGGCGTCTTGCATGGCGGTGGGCGTGTCCAGGACAAACGCCTATTGTAACGATGCGCAGGGTGGCGCCGACTTACACCTGCGCGGCCAGCCGCTCGGCCACCCAGCGCTCGGCGAATCCGTCGCCGCGGGCGTTTTCCAGAAAGCCGCAGTGGCCGCCCCAGCGTGCGATTTCCAGCCGTGCGTGCGCCGGCAACTGCCAGGCGGCGAAATCCTCGAACGGAATGACCGGATCGTCCTCGGCCATCAGGATGTCCACCGGCACCTGCAGGCCGGCCAGGCGCTCGCCGGCGATCGAATAACTGTCGAAATACGCTTCCAGCGAGCCATGCCCGGTGTGCTGTTCGGCCAGCCAGGCCATCAGCCCGCGCATGTCCAGCGCCAGGGTGGCGTCGTCGTAGCCGTGCTGATCGGGGAACAGCTTGCGCTTGCGCAGCAGCGACTCGCGCCACTTGCGGCGGAAATACCAGTCGTAGAACTGCGGGCCTTTTTCCAGCTGCAGCATCGTCGCTGCCGGGTCCAGCAGCGGGCATACCGCCGCCACGCGCGCCAGCGGCAGGCCGGCCGCCGGTGCACGCAGCGCCAGCCGCAACGCGAAATTGCCGCCCAGCGAATAGCCCGCCGCCAGCAGCTGCGGCGCGGGAAACCGCCGCCACAGATCGCCCGCGGCATTGACCACTTCCTCGATGCGGTCGGAGTGAAACAGGTCCACGTTGAGGTGGTGCGTGCCGCCATGGTCGCGGAAATTCAGCCGGAACACCTGATAGCCCAGGCCAAGCAGGCGCGCGGCTGTCAGGCGCATGTAGTTGGAATCGGCGCTGCCTTCCCAGCCATGCAGCAGCAGCACCGTGCCGCGCACCGGGGCATCGCCGGGCGGGATGCTCATCCAGCCCTGCAGGCGCACGCCATCGCCGCCGTCGAGAATGTGTTCGCTGGTGACCGCACCGCTGGCGGCCAAGAGCTGGCGGCTGCGGAGCCGGCGCAAGGCACTGCTGCCCAGCACCGACTGCACGTGCGGATTGCGCAGCCAGCGCGGCGGCAGATAGTCGGAGGCGTTCATGCGCTCATCGGGCCGGACAAGGGGGTGCCGGCCGCAGGGAGGATGCGCGCTTGCATCGTCGGCTCAGGACTCCATCGCCGCGATGATGCGTTGCCGCGAGGTATCGGCCAGGCGGCGACGTCCGTCGATATCCAGCGCACCGATCGGCTCGAGAAAATGCACCTCGGCCAGCCGCGACGGCTCGCCGAGCAGGCGCACGATATTGGCGAAGAAACTCTCGCGCTCGCCGAACGCCACCACTGCCTGCGCATTGCCGCGTTCGCCGTAACGCAGGGCCACCGGCTGCACCGGCACGCCGGCCTCGACCGCAGCCTGGAAGATGCGCGCATGGAACGGGCCGACCTCGGTACCGCCACGGGTGCGGCCTTCGGGGAACACGCCCACCGGCTTGCCGCTGCGCAGGCGCTGCAGCATTTCCTGCAGCACGCCGCCCAGCGATTCGGTATTGCCGCGCTGGTGGAAGATGGTCTGGCCCTTGGTCGCCAGCCAGCCTACCAACGGCCAACCGGCGATCTCGCGCTTGGCCACGAAGCCCATCACGCGCTGGCTGTGCAGCATCGAGATGTCGACCCAGCTGACGTGATTGGCCACGAACAGGGTCGCGCCCGGCAGCGGGGTGCCGAAGCGACGCAGGCGGAAGCCGAACACGCGCATCAGGTTGCCCTGCCACCAACGGATCATCAGCTCGTCCAGGGTGTCGTCGGGGCCGGTGCGGATGCGCGCCAGCGGCGGCGCCACCACGCACAGCATGGTGATCGGCAGGCAGATGCTCAGATGCAGCAGCAACAGCGGCACCCGATACAGGTACCGGAACCAACGCAGCACGCCGCCAGCGTCGCGCGTGGCGTCCAGGGATGACTCGCTCATTGACGGAACGGGACCGGTACCAGGGGAAGGAAGCGCAACTATTGTGACAGCAGCGTGGCCTGCGCGCAGTGCCCGCGGCGGGTGGCGCTGTTCCACCCATGCACTTGCACGGCGTGCTCAGCCATTGCTGCGTGGCACCACGGCCAGGGTCAGCCGTGACACGCACACGCGCTTGCCGGCCGGATTGTCGATGGTGATGTCCCAGACCTGGGTGCTGCGCCCCACATGCACCGCGCGCGCGGTGCCGGTGACCAGGCCATCGGTGGCGGCGCGCAGATGGTTGGCGTTGATCTCCAGCCCGACGCACATCCGGGTGGTCATGTCCACGCACAGGTTGCCGGCGCTGCTGCCCAGGGTTTCGGCCAGCACCACCGACGCACCGCCATGCAGCAGGCCGTACGGCTGCCTGGTGCGCGCATCCACCGGCATGGTGGCGCGCAGCCAGTCGTCGCCGGCATCGGTGAACACGATGCCCAGATGTTCGATCAAGGTATCGCGGCTGGAGGCGTTGAGGGCGGCCAGGTCGACGGGTTCGCGGAAGGTCATAGGCTGGGGATTGGGGATTGGGGATTGGGGATTGGGGGGAATCGGGAATCGGGAATCGGGAATCGGGAATCGGGAATCGGGAATCGGGACAGCATCTGCGGCGCTGGGATCTGATGCAACTGCCTTTAGCTGGTGCTGCACGCCAGGCCGCGATGGTGACTTCGGCGGATGGCGGTGTGTGGCGCGCCGCCCATCTACTGCAGCGCACCGCGCCATTGCAGCGGTGCGTCACTTCACAATGCACCGCTTGCCACGCGCCGTCTCGATGCCGGCGCCGGGACCGGCGCCGCTGCGATCAGAGGATCGGCACCAGTCCCGCACCGAAGGCGGTCAGCATCCGCACCAGCAGCCACTTCGGGCCGACGTTGACCTCGGGGAAATCGCCTACCGCCACATAGCACTTCCGGAATTGCGGGTCCTGGCGCTTGAGCGGGAACGGGCAACCCGGCCCCGGCTGGAACTCGTAGTTGGTGGCGTAGCGCCAGGGCCAGAAATCCAGCACCGGCAAGGCTTCGGACACCTTGCCCACGCTGTAGTTCAATCCGCTCAGCACCGGCGGCTTTTCGCGCGGGGCCACGGTCCAGGCGTTTTCCGGTGCCATGTCGCGCGCGATGCTGGCCGCCAGCGCCTGCGCAAAGCGCGCATCGTCGATCACCACCGCCGCTTCGGTGTTGTAGTTCTCGCTGCGCGGATCGAAGTTGTGCGTGCCGATCACGCCGATGCGGCGGTCCACCACCAACGACTTGGCATGCAGGCCCATGCGCGCACCGGCACGGGTCACCGGCAGCGGCTTGTTGACCGCGCGCGTGCCCAGGAACGACGGCCGCGTCTCGGTGCGCAGCACGCGCCGATCGACCTCGCTGCCGCCGGGCACGCGGCCTGCGCCGCCCCCGCTGCCCCCGCTGCCGCGGATTGCGCTGCCGGCCGTGCCGCCACCACCACCGCCACTGCCCCGCATCGCATTGCCGGCCGCACTGCCGCCGATCACCCGATTGACGCGACTATCGTCGTCGGCCGGCTCGGCCGCCTCCGGGTTGAACGGATCGGGCACCAGGTTGGCGTAGTCCACCGGTGCATTCAGCGGGAACGGCTTGAACTCGTAGACGTTGAAGCCCAGCTCGCGCATGTTGCGGCGTTTGAACTTGTACGACAGCGCATACACGATCGGGTTGTCGGTGGCGGCCAGGCTGTTGGTGGACACCACGATACGCGGCGGCTGCGGGCGCTGGCGCAGTGCGCGGAAGATTGCCTGGGCCTGGTCGGACAGCACCAGGTAGGGCGTCTGCAGCAGCACTTCCTGCTGCGCATTGGCGATCAGGCCGTCCAGCTCGGGCGCGGTGGATACCGCCTTGGCGGTGTGTTCCTTGCGGTGCTTCTGCGGCAGGTCGGCCACATACAGCACGCGCTGCACCGGCATGGCCGGGGTCACGAACGCCTCGCGCACGAACTGCGGATCGCGCGCCTCCTGGTCGACCCGTTCCACCCGCTCGGGGCGGCGGAACGTGGCTGGCGGCATCTTCGGTGCGCCCTGTTCCAGCAGCAGGCGACCGACATCGTTCAGACGCTCGGCCGGCACGCTGCGGCGCGCGTGCCAGAACGCGTCGAAGTTGGCCGCCATCGCACGCACTTCCGGCCCGGCCAGGATCACGTCGCGGTCGCGGAAGTTGTACTCGCTGTCCCAGTCGTAATAGTCGTCCTGGTAATTGCGCCCGCCGACCACGCCGAGCACGTCGTCCACCACCAGCAGCTTGTTGTGCATGCGCTGGTTGAAGCGACGGAAGCAGCACACCACGCTGCCGGCATAGTCGAAGTAATTGAGCTTGACCTTGCCGAAGGTCGGGTTGTAGATGCGTAGCTGCAGGTTTTCATGGGTGCTAGCCAGCGCACCGAGAATCTGCAGATCGGCAATCGCCGAGAGCTGATCGATCAGGATGCGCACCTTGACCCCGCGCTGCGCCGCATCGGTCAGCGCATCCAGCACCATCCGCGCGCTGTCGTCCTTGTCGAAGATGTAGGTCTGCAGGTCGATGCTGCGGGTGGCACTGCGGATCAGGTTGAGCCGCGCCACCAGCGATTCTTCGCCATGGTCGACGATGGTGGCGTAATGCCGCGGCGCGGCCGGCGTGGAGGCGGTGATCGCCTCGCCACCCAGCGCGCGCAGCGGCGAGGGCTGGGCGCAACGATTGGCCTGCGTGCAGCTGACAACGGTGCTGCGGGCGGCGGCGGCCACCCCGGCGGCACGGTTGCGTTCGATTTGTGACAGGCCGGCACATCCGGTGCCGAGCAACAGCGTTGCCAGCACAATCACCCTCAACAGGAACCTCACGGGCGCCGCGCCTCCTGCAGCCGCCCACGCAGAATGAACGTCACCCTGTCGCCCAGGGCCATCTGCCACGCATTCATTCCGTAACGTCCACGCAGGACCGTACCTCGACTGATCACATCGCAATCATAGCCCGGCCGCGCGCATTCAGCCGGCACCACATGCAGGGTCTCGACGTGGGTGATTCCGCGAATGGTCAGGTTGCCGGTGATGTCACCGCCCTTCTTCACCACCTCCTCGGCGTAGGGACGCGACTCGAATTCCACCACCGGATACTGCGCGACGTCGAAAAAATCCTCGCCGCGCATCCACGCCGTGTAGCGATCCTTGCCGGGAATTTCCACCTGCGTGGCATCCAGACGGAAACGCACCTGCTGGCGTCCGTCCGGCAATTCCGCCAGTTCACCCCGAAAGCGCGGGAAGAACCCCTCGATCTTCATGCCGAAGCGCGTCCTGATCTCGAACCCGAAGCGCGATTGCACCGGATCGATGGAATGCAGCTTCTGCTGCGCCACGCAGGGAAGAGCGACCCAGAGCGCGAGCCAGGCAAACCAGCGCAGCGACGATGGCACGGATCAAGGCCACCAGAAGGCGGTCAGGCGGGCGATGCCTGGTTCGATGGCCGCGTCCAGTGGCAGTGCCAGCAGGGCGATCGCGGCGGTCGGCATGCCGCGGTAGTCGCCGGTCTGGCCGCTGTGCATCAGCGCCGCCAGCCGTTCCAGGCCGGGGTTGTGGCCGACCAGCAGCAGCCGCTCGGCATCGCGGTGTTCGTCCACCAGGCTGGCCAGGGTGCCGGGCGTGGCGTCGTAGATCCGTTCGTCCAGGCGTTGTTCTATATAACCGGTGAGCTCCAGCACCGCTTCCAGCGTCTCGCGCGCACGCCGCGCCGGCGAGCACAGCACGCGGTCGGGCACCAGGCGCTGCTCGCGCAGCCAGCGGCCGGCCGATTCGGCCTCGGCGATGCCGTGCGGGGACAGCGGGCGGTCCAGATCGGCCTGGCCGGTATCGGCCGGCTCGGCGTGGGCGTGTCGCAGCAGTATCAGTTCGCGCATGAAAACACTCCGGTCTAGGATTTCTTGAGCCACTTGAACAGCGGCTCCCAATCCTGTTGATGGTCGCGCACCTGCGCCGAGCGGTAATCGAACAGGCTGCGTCCCAGCCCGGCCATGACCACATAGGCCTGGGTGTCGCGCAGCTGGGCCACCAGGGGATAGGGCCAGGCGCCGATCATCTCGGCAGCTTGCTGCGAGGTCTGGGTCCAGGGGCGGGCGCGGTTGAGCACCAGGCCCACCGGCAGCTTGCGCTGATGCACGCGCGGCACCTTGGCCAGCGTGTTGAGGAAGCCGACCACCGCTTCGATATCCAGCGCCGAGGACAGCACCGGCACCACGATGGCGTCGACGTGGTCGAGGAAGCCGCTGAGGTCATCGGCCATTGCACCGGCCGGGGCATCGATGATCAGCTGGTCGGTGCCGTCGGGCACCGCGGCCTGCCAGTTGCGACGGCGGGTGGCATCGATCGGCAGCACCGCACTTTCCAGGCTGGCGCGACGCTGCGCCCAACGCGTGGACGAGCCTTGCGGATCGGCGTCGGCCAGCACGGTGCGCTGACCCTGCAGGGCCGCATGTGCGGCCAGATTGGTGGCGATCGTGGTCTTGCCGACGCCGCCTTTGGAGGCGGCCACCAGGACTGTCTTCATGCACGCCTCGCTTCCGGGAGCAAGCCGGCAGCGTACACCGCGACGAAGTGAGGAAGTAGTCGAAAGGCGTTAAACGTCCCTCGGCAGGCGCCATCGCGCTGCAACATCGGCCCCGGTACATGGCCGCTGCCGCATGCAACGACCACGCGGATCAGCGGATCAGCGGGGCTGGCTGCTCGCGGCGCCCGGCTGCCAGTCCGCCGGCGGTTGCGCGGCAAGGCCTTGACGCTGCAGGCGCGCGCGCAACGCCGGCACTTCGCCCTGCGTCAGGATCGCATCCAGTGCGGCGACCTGCGCATCGACCGAGGGCGCGCTGCGCTGCAGTTGCTGCTGCAGCCACTGCAGCTCCCGCATCCGCGCCTGCCAGCGGGTGGCATCGGCGCCGCTGCTCAGTGCGGCCATGCCCTTGGTGCCGATCACGGCCGTGGTCAGGGTGGACTCGTCGTTGGCCACGTTGTTCAGCACGACCATGCACTCGTCGCGTAACGCGGGCGTGGTGGCACCGGGGTTGCAGCGCTGCATCAGATCGCCGAGCGCGGGGAGTGCATGTGCAGACCAGGTACTGATCACGAACATCGCCGCCATGCCGGCGCCCGTGGACGGAAACCCTTGGGCGTCGAGTCGCTCGCGCAAGCTGACCGAGGCCAGCGATGGCCATTGCACGCCGTCGTAGACGGCATGCAGGGCCTGGCCCAGCTCCAGCACACCGCTGTCGAAATGATCGGACTGCACGGCCGCCTGCCAGGCGCGTTCGGCGGCCGCCTGGTCGCCGCGGCGCTGTGCAGCCGCATAGGCGCGCAGATGCACGGCGGCATTGCCGGCATCGGTCTGCTCCAGGAACGCCCGCGCGGCGCCTGGGTCGCAGCGCAATCCGGGGGCACAACCGACCGCTTCCATCCGCGCCACCAACCGGTCGCGCGGCCGCGCGTCCAGGGCACGCTGCAGCCAGGCGCGCTGGATGGGTGTATAGCCTCCGTCTGCGGCCGACACTGCCTCGTCCTCGGCATCGATCCACAGCAGACCGGCCAGATACAGCTGCCTGGGCTCGCCGCTGGCCGCCATGCTGCGCAGGCGTGCCTGCATGGTCTGGCCGACCTGGCTTACCCAGTGAGTCATCAGCGGATCATCCGCCGGAACCGGTGGGGTGGCGGGCGATGCCGCCAGAGCGGACTGCGCCGCGAAGACGCCGCCAAGCCATAGCAGCGCCGTGGTGATCAAGCGATATCCGTGCATGTGTTGCTCCTGTCCGTGTGGCGCGCGCAATGGTGCGCGCCAGCATTTCACACGGGGTACGCCGCATCAAGCGGCCAGGCGCGCCAACAGCCAGGCCCATGCCGGCAGGGTCAGCAGCGACAGCAGGATGCTGTAGCCGACCATCGCCGCGGCCAGGCGCGGCGCCAGCCGGTGCGAGATGGCCAGCGCGGCGGCGGTGATCATGGTGGGCATGGCCGATTCGAGCACGTTGGTCTGCAGCATCGCGCCATGCAGGCCGAGCGCCCAGGACAGCGGCAATGCCAGCACCGGCATCACGGCCAGCTTGAAGACCAGGCCGACGGCCAGCGGCTTGAGCTCGTCCGCAGGCAGGCGCAACTGCAGCGAGAAGCCCACCGCCAACATCACCAGCGGCAGCATCGCGTCGGCCAGGCTCTTCAAGCCCGAGCCGATCCAGGCCGGCGGCTGTTCCGGCATCACCGTCAGCGCGAACAGCAACGCCCACAGCGGCGGAAACCGCAGCACGCGCACCAGGATCAGCCGTGCAGTCGGCGGCGTGTCGCCGCTGTAGCGGGCCAGCACGTACAGCCCGAACGTGGACAGCAGCACGAAGGTGCCGAACTGGTCGTAGACCACCGCATACGGCAGGGCGTGATCGCCGATCAAGGCGCGCACCATCGGAAAGCCGATGAAGCTGGAATTGGTGAACACCACGCACATCAGCAGCGCGGCGTATTCCTCGCGCTTGAACCGCAACAGCCGGCTGCAGCCCCACAGCAGCGGCACGATGAGTGCGGTCAGCAGCCACGGCGTGGCGATCACGCCACCGAGCGAGGCATCCAGATGCAGGCGCGGCACATAGGTCAGCACCGAAGCCGGCAGGCAGATGTACAACACGATGCGATTGAGCACATCGGCGCTGTTGTCCGGCAGCACCCGCAGGCGCGCGAACAGCAGGCCGAGCCCCAGCATCGCCAGAATCAACGCAAATGCATCCACCGCCATGGCGTGGTCAGGTCCGTGGGAGAGCGACGCTCAGGATCGCATAGTGGACGTGTCGTGCCTTGATCAGCGACGGGCTAAATCGGCGAGCATGCCTATGCGTGGCGCAGATCGTTCGCTCAACGCCTGGCGACAGGCATGTCGAGGCTTGCCGCTTCTAGGATCCGGCCCATCACTATCTACTCTTAACCATGTGCACCGACCATCTCGACTGGTCCTTGCCCGCCCACCGTCGCGGGACCTTACGCGGCATGGATGCCGCGTAAGAGCCTACAAGGACGTACTTGCGGCGTGTCCCGCGATGGTGGGCGGGCAAGGGCCCTGCAGCAAAGCCGCAGATCAACCGCTCTACGATTGAGCCATCGCACGGACGACTGCCTCAAAAGACCGACCCTCTCGACTGGTCCTTGCCCGCTCACCGTCGCGGGACCTTACGCGGCATGGATGCCGCGTAAGAGCTTACAAGGACGTACTTGCGGCGTGTCCTGCGATGGTGGGCGGGCAAGGGCCCCTGCAGCCAGGCCGCAGATCATCCGCTGTACGACTGACCTGCCCGCACAGGCCAACCGCAAGTCGCGTTGGCCTGCTATTGACGGCCGCAAAGCCACGTAAGCGCTGATGCACCGCGGCGCGCTGCAAGGGCTTTCCGCAGCACCCCGCCGAGTTACGGAAATGCCGGCGGGTTCGCCTGCCATGCGGCAAAGACCTCGGCCAGCGTGGCGCGTTCGGCCTCGCGCCAGTCCGGCAGCAGGGTGGCGTAGCCGGCGGTGCTGCTCCAGCGATCCGGCCAGGTGCGCACAGCGGCGGCATACCACTCGACCGCTTCCTGCTTGCGCCCGGTGCGCCATAGCGCCAGCGCCGCGGTGGTCGGCAACCAGGCCGGCGCGGCCGGGCGGCCGTTGGCCAGGGTGGCCCACTGCTGCAAGGCCTTGTCGGCCTGGTCGGCACGCAACAGATCCCAGCCGTAGTTCCAGGTGATGGCGCGGTACTGCTGGCTGCCACTGGAGACCAGCCCCAGGGCGCCCTGATAGAGCTCGTCGCCCAACTGCGTGCGTCCCCCCGCATAGGCCAGCGACGCCAGCTGCGCGCGCGGTTCGGCAGCGCGGGCGTCACGCTGCACCATCGCCGCCAAACGGTCGATCACTGCATCGCCCTGCCCCTGCACGGCCACCACCGCCTTGGTGGTGCCGCGATCTTCGTCGAAATAGAACTCCTTGGGCTTGGGCAGGTTCTGCGCCTGCGCCATCGACCACACGCCCCCGAGCAAGGCCAACATCGCGGCCCATGCGTATTTCCTTTTCACTGGCTTTATCCCCTGACAGCAAACGACCCTTCCCGTTCCCATCGTAACCGCAGCGCGGCGGCTGCGCATCCGCATGCAACGGGCGCGTGAAAGGCGACTGCTACACTTTGGGCCGCCGTTTTGGAATCCGTCGGGCGGGTCATCCGGTTTCAGATGACACGCGCCGGGTCCCAGCCACCCTTTCCGGGCACGCCATGACCAGTACCGCTGCACTCTCTTCTCCCGACGCTGCCAACACGCCGGAGCTCGGCCAGGTCGATGCGGATTACACGCTGGAGCACAAGTACACGCGCGCCGACGGGCGCATCTACTTGTCCGGCGTGCAGGCACTGGTACGGCTGCCGTTGATGCAACGCCTGCGCGATGATGCCGCCGGCCTTGCCACTGCCGGCTTTGTCAGCGGCTATCGCGGCAGCCCGCTGGGCGGCTTCGATCTGGAGCTGTGGCGTGCGCGCAAGCACCTGGACGCAGCCAGGGTGACCTTCACCCCCGGCCTCAACGAGGACCTGGCCGCCACCATGGTCTGGGGCACCCAGCAGACCAACCTGTTCCCCGGCGCCAAGGTGCAGGGCGTCTACGGCATGTGGTACGGCAAGGGCCCGGGCGTGGATCGCAGCGGCGATGTGTTCAAGCACGGCAACGCCGCCGGTACCTCGCCGCATGGCGGCGTGCTGGCACTGGCCGCCGACGACCATGCCTGCCGCAGCTCGACCCTGCCGCACGGCTCGGAAGAGGAATTCGTCAGCGCGATGATGCCGATCCTCAACCCGGCCGGGGTGCAGGACATCCTGGACATGGGCCTGCTCGGCTGGGCGATGAGCCGCTATACCGGGCGCTGGGTCGGCTTCAAGACCATCGCCGAGACGGTGGAATCTTCCGCCTCGGTGGACGTGGATCCGTTCGCACGCAGCATCGTGCTGCCGGAGGACTTCGCGCTGCCGCCGGGTGGCTTGAGCATTCGTTGGCCGGACCCGCCGGTGGACCAGGAAATGCGCCTGCATCGCTATGCGATTGCCGCCGCACAGGCCTTCGCACGCGCCAACCGGATCGACACGGTGGTGCTGGATTCGCCGCATGCGCGGCTGGGCATCGTCACCACCGGCAAGAGCTATCTGGACGTGTTGCAGGCGCTGGAATACCTGGGCCTGGATGCGCAGGCCTGCGCGCAGATCGGCATCCGCGTGTACAAGGTCGGCATGACCTGGCCGCTGGAGCCGGCGGGCATCAGCGCGTTTGCGCGCGGGCTCGACGACATCGTGGTGGTGGAGGAGAAGAAGGCCTTCATCGAGCGCCAGATGAAGGAGCTGTTCTACAACTGGCCGGCCAGCGCCGGTGCGCGGCCGAGCATCGTTGGCAAGTACGACGAGCAGGGCGAATGGATCCTGCCCTCCACTGGCGAGCTGACCCCGGCCACGATCGCGGCAGTGATCGGCAAGCGCATCCAGCGCTTTGCGCTGCCGTCCAGCGCGATGACCGAGTCGATCGACCACCGGCTGCGCTGGATGGAGACCAAGGAAGCCGAAATGGCCTTGCCGCGCGCGCTGTTCCCGCGCGTGCCGCATTACTGCTCCGGTTGCCCGCACAACACCTCCACGGCGGTGCCGGAAGGCGCGCGTGCGCTGGGCGGGATCGGTTGCCATTACATGGTGACCTGGATGAACCGCTCCACCGACACCTTCACCCATATGGGCGGCGAAGGCGTCACCTGGTCGGGGCAGGCACCGTTCACCGAGACGCCGCACGTGTTCCAGAACCTGGGCGACGGCACCTATTTCCACAGCGGCTCGCTGGCGATCCGGCAGTCGGTGGCCACCGGCGTCAACATCACCTACAAGATCCTCTACAACGATGCGGTGGCGATGACCGGCGGCCAGCCGGTGGACGGCACGCTCACCGTGCCGGACATCGCGCACCAGCTGCGCGCCGAAGGCATCCACGCGATCGTCGTGGTCAGCGACGACATCGGCAAATGGACGCGCCGGCGCGAGCGCTTCCCCAGCGACGTGGCGTTTCACGACCGCAGCGAGCTGGATGCGGTGCAGCAGCATCTGCGCACGATCAAGGGCGTGTCGATCCTGATCTACGACCAGACCTGCGCCACCGAAAAACGCCGCCGCCGCAAGCGCGGCAAGCTGATCGACCCGCCCAAGCGCGTGATGATCAATTCGCTGGTGTGCGAGGGCTGCGGCGATTGCGGCGAAAAGAGTTTCTGCGTGTCGGTCTTGCCCAAGGACACCGAATTCGGCCGCAAGCGGCAGATCGACCAATCCAACTGCAACAAGGATTATTCCTGCGTGTCGGGCTTTTGCCCGAGCTTTGTCACCGTGCATGGCGGTGCACCGCGCAAGGGCAAGCAGCGCGATGCCAGCGCATTGCTGGACAACCTGCCCGCGCCGCCGCAACGCACCACGCTGGAACAGCCCTGGAACATCCTGATCACCGGCGTCGGCGGCACCGGCGTGGTGACCATCGGTGCGCTGCTCGGCATGGCCGGGCATCTGGAAGGCAAGGGTGCCACGGTGCTGGACCAGACCGGGCTGGCGCAGAAGGGCGGCGCGGTGACCACGCATATCCGCATCGCGCGCCGGCCGGCCGATATCCACGCGGTGCGCATCGCCGCCGGCGAAGCGGACCTGGTGCTGGGCTGCGACATGGTGGTGGTCAACGATTACTGGGCCCTGTCCAAGGTGCGCGACGGCCGCACCCAGGTGGTGCTCAACACCTACGAAGCGATGCCGGGCAACTTCACCACCCAGCCGGATCTGCAGTTCCCCGCCGCCGAGATCATCGCCGGCGTGCGCACCGCCCTGGGCGGCCAGGAACCGCTGTTGCTGGATGCCACGCAACTGGCGACCGCGCTGCTGGGCGATGCGATCGCCAGCAACCTGTTCGTGCTCGGCTATGCCTGGCAGCACGGGCTGGTGCCGCTGTCGCATGCGGCATTGATGCGCGCGATCGAGCTCAATGGCGCAGCGGTGGCGATGAACCAGCAGGCGTTTGCGTGGGGGCGGCTGGCGGCGGTGGATCTGCCGGCGGTACAACGCGCTGCCGGTATGACCACCGCTGACACGTCTGTGCACCTGCACGGCGACACGCCGGCCGCGCGTGCGCCCGGCAGCTGGGAAGACCACGATCTCGGCGGACAGAGCGCGCCGCGTGCATTGGCGCGGACCGATGGCAGCACGCTGCATGGCGATGTCGATGCGCCGGTGCATCCGCTTGACGATGAGCAGCTGGCGCAGTCCTTGGACGAGGCGATTACGCGCCGCATCGCGTTTCTGACCGACTATCAAGACGCTGCCTACGCGCAGCGCTATCTCGGGCTGGTGGAGCGCGTGCGTGCGCAAGAGGCCCAACGCGCGCCCGGCAGCACTGCCTTGACCGAAGCTGTAGCGCGCTATGCCTTCAAGCTGATGGCCTACAAGGACGAATACGAAGTGGCGCGCCTGTACACGCGTGGCGACTTCCAGCGCCGGCTGCAGCAGCAGTTCGAAGGCGACTACACGCTGCGCTTCCACCTGGCACCGCCGCTGTTGGCCAGGAAGGATGCGCACGGCCATGCGATCAAGCGCGAATACGGGCCGTGGATGTTCACTGCGTTCAAGCTGTTGGCGCGGCTGAGATTCCTGCGCGGCGGCAAGCTCGATGTGTTCGGCTACAGCGCCGAACGGCGTGGCGAGCGTCAGCTGATTGCCGATTACGTGGCGACAGTGGACACGCTGCTGGAACGGCTGGATGCCGACAACGTCGGCCTGGCGGCGCAGATCGCCAGCATTCCCGAGCATATCCGTGGCTATGGGCATATCAAGCACGCGCACCTGGAAGACGCCAAGGCACGCCAAGCCGTGCTGCTGGCGCAGTGGCGCAATCCCAAGGCCTTGCATGTGGTGCAGGCAGCCTAGACGACAGGGCGGCCAGGTCCGTTGCAGCGCTGGAACCTTGCGCGCGGATCGGCTGACGCTTGCCGGCAGTGCAGTAGCGACAGGCTCCTGTGGTGGGGCTGGGAGATCGCGCCGGCGCCGCTGCGGCACAGCATCGCGTTTATGCACGGCAGCGGTCAGCACCTACCGGGTCGATGCGCTGTCGGTGCATCGCTCGGCATCATCGTCTGCCGAGCGCCAGCAGTCATGCACACGCAGGGCAGCGCGCGTCATTCGAAATGCCGACCACGTATCAGACGGACCGGGCCACGCACCGTGCCCAGATCGACCACGTCGCCGCGCTGGGTGACCCGTACCACGTCCTTGCGGGCTAGATCGGCAGCAACGGCGCGTACCTGCGGCATCAGCGCACGCCAGCGGTTCTCGTCCTCGCTGAGCGCGCGGGCGACTTCGGACGGGCAGATCGACTGCTGCGGCAGCCGGCGCGCCAGCAGCGCACGCATGGTCGCGGCGATCTGCCCGTCATCGATTCCTTGCACGCCAGGCGCGCGAGATCAGAGCGGACGCAACACGCGCAGGCCGAACCAGTCCTTGGCATCGTTCCAGCCGTGGGTGACCTTCAACCCCGCGGCAGCGGCGAGTTCGGCAAAGCGTGCGTCGGTGTACTTGTAGCTGTATTCGACCTGCATCGCTTCTCCGTCGGCAAATTCGAATTCCTTGCCGCCCACCTGCACGCGCTGTGCGCGCTGGCTGATCAGGAAGGTTTCGATACGGCCACGTTCGCGCGCGTACACCGCATGGTGGCGGAAGCCGTCCAGATCGAAGTCGCTGCCGATCTCGCGGTTGAGCCGCGCCAGCAGGTTCAAGGTGAACTCGGCCGTGACCCCGGCCGCATCGTTGTAGGCGGCCTCGATCAGGCCGGCATCCTTGTCCAGGTCGATGCCGATCAGCGCGCAGCCGTCGCTGCCCATGGTCTGGCGCATCGCATCCAGCAACTCGATGGCGGCAGCGTCGGTGAAATTGCCCAGCGTGGAGCCGGGGAAGAACACCAGATGCCGGCGCGCCGGGCGCTGCGCCTGCGGCAGCTGCAGCGGCTTGGTGAAGTCGGTGCACACCGGCAGCATCTGGATCTGCGGAAACTGCTGCGCCAGCCGCGCAGTGCTATCGAGCAAGGCGGTGCGCGAGATTTCCAGCGGCGTGTAGGCCACTACATCGCGCAGCCCCTGCAGCAGCAACTCGGTCTTGCGACCGCTGCCGCTGCCGTATTCGACCACGTGCACGCCGGCGCCGATGGCCTGGGCAATCGAGGCCATGCTGGCCTCCAGCAACGCCAGTTCGGTGCCGGTGAGGTAGTACTCCGGCTGCCGGGTGATCGCCTCGAACAACTGCGAGCCGCGTGCATCGTAGAAATACTTCGACGGCAGCGTCTTGGGCGTTTGCGACAGGCCGGCCAGCGCGTCGGCAGTGATGTCGTCCGGTTGCGGGCGCAGGTCGGTCAGCGCGGCGTGCGCGCGTTGCATGGCGTGGGCGGCGGCGTTCAAGGCAGATCCTTGGCAAGGCGCACGCCGGCAAACTGCCAACGCGCATCGGAGGGAAAGAAGTTGCGGTAACTGGCGCGGACATGGCTGGCCGGGGTGGCACAGCTGCCACCGCGCAGCACCCATTGCGCATTCATGAACTTGCCGTTGTATTCGCCCAGCGACCCGGGCCACGGCGCAAAGCCGGGATACGGCAGGTAGGCGCTGCCGGTCCATTCCCAGACATCGCCGAACAACTGCTGCAGGCCGGTATCCACCGTGTCGGCGCCGCGCGGATGCAGGGCATCGGTATCGACGAAGTTGCCCTGCACCGCCACACCGGTGGCGGCCTGTTCCCACTCGGCCTCGGTGGGCAGGCGCGCGCCGGCCCAGCGGGCGAAGGCGTCAGCCTCGAACAGGCTCAGGTGGCATACCGGTGCATGCGCATCGCGCGGGCGCCAGCCATCCAGGGTGAACTCGCGTCCGTCTGCATCCCAATACAGCGGATGCTGCCAGCCCTGCGCCTGCACCATCGCCCAGCCATCGCTGAGCCAGGCACTGGCACTGCGGTAGCCACCGGCGTCGATGAACGCCTGGAACTCGGCGTTGCTGACCACCCGATGCGCCAACGCATGCGCGCCGACCAGCACGCGGTGACGCGGCGACTCGTTGTCGTAGGCGAAGGCATCGGCCTGCGGCCATGCCGCTGCGCCGATCTCAACGATCTGTTCGTCGCGTGCCTGCCAGCGCAGCGTGCTGGCGACGGCAGCAGGCGGGGCCGGCGCATCGCGATACGCCGGCTGCAGCGGGTTGCTCCACAGCGCATGCTTGATGTCGGTCAACAGCAATTCCTGGTGCTGCTGCTCGTGCTGGATGCCGAGTTGCACGATGGTGCAGGCCTGCGCATCCAACGTCCCATCACCCAGGCGCTGCTGCATCTGCGTATCGACTGCGGCCCGGTAGTCGCGCACCTGCTGCAACGACGGCCGCGACAACACTCCGCGACGCGCGCGCGCGTGCATCGGGCCCACGCTCTGGTAGTAGCTGTTGAACAGGAAATCCCAGGCCGGGTCGAACACACGGTAGGCCGGATCGGCCTGCAGCACGAAGCGCTCGAAAAACCAGGTGGTGTGCGCCAGATGCCATTTGCTGGGGCTGGCGTCGGGCATGCTCTGCACCATCGCGTCTTCAGCGCTCAGGGGTGCGGCGAGGCGATCGCTCAGCGCGCGGGTCTGCGCGTAGCGTTCCAGCAGCGTCAGCTGCTGTTGCTGGTGGTGGCCCAGCAGAGATGAGAGTGCAGACATCGCCATATGCTTGAGGAGCGCCTGTGAACGCGCCGTGTCGGCAGCGTGGCAGCCAGCGGTAAGCTGTCGCCATGTCTTCTTTTTCTCTGTCCAGCCTGCTCCCCGCGCCCGTCGAATGGGAACGCCGCCAGCAGGCATTTGCGTTACCTGCCGACATCACCTATCTGGATGCCGCCTCGCGCGGCCCGCTGCTGCGCGCGGTGCAAGCGGTCGCGCATCAGGCGGTGGATGCGCTGGCCACCCCGTGGCAGCTGCCGTTCGATGCCTGGCTGCAGGACATCGAGCGTTTGCGCACGCTCGCTGCAGGCCTGTTCGACGACGATGCCGACGGCGTGGCAATGCTGCCCTCGGCCGCGCACGGCCTGGCGACCGCCGCACGCAACCTGCCGCTGCAACGCGGCGAGGCGGTGCTGCTGCTGGAAGGCCAGTTCCCCTCGAACCTGCTGATCTGGCAACGCTGCTGTGCCGAGGTGGGCGCGCACATCGTGGCGGTGTCCACGGCCGGTGGCGATGCCTTGACCGCGGCGGTGCTGCAGGCCATCGCCCAGACACCGGCCTTGCGCATCGTCACCTTGCCGCATGCGTACTGGCTGGATGGACGACAGCTCGATCTGGACCGCATCAGCGCCGCGGTGCACGCACGCGGTGCGGCGCTGGTGCTGGATCTGAGCCAGAGCCTGGGCGTGCTGCCGACCGACCTGCCGTGCTGGCGGCCGGATTTCGTGGTCAGCGTCGGCCACAAATGGCTGCTGGGGCCGATGGGGCTGGCCTGGCTGTGGGTGGCCCCGCAATGGCGGGCGCACGGCGTGCCGATCGAAGAACACTGGATCGGCCGCGATGCCGGCAGCAGCTGGGAATTTCCGGTGGCCCAGGCGCCGTCCTATCGCAGCGGTGCGCGCCGGTTCGATGCCGGCGGCGTTGCCGATCCAATGAGGATCGCGATGGCGACGGTGGCCTTGCAGCAGGTCGCTGCCTGGCAACCGGCGCGCATCGCGCAGGCGCTGGGCGCGCTCACCGCGCGCTGGGATGCGGCGCTGCAGGCACGCGGTCTGGGCAGCTGGTGCACACCCGCGCACGCGCCGCATCTGACCGCCCTGCAGCCGCCGGCACACCGGCTGGAGGCCGTGGCAACGGCATTCGGCGAACGCGGGGCGATCTGCACGCGGCGGCACGGACGCCTACGTATCGCACCGCACCTGAGTGTCACCGGTGATGCGCTCTCAGCCCTGATCGCAGCGCTGCCAGAGCCATGACGCAGCACACGTAGGAGCGGACCCGGCCGCGACGGGGCGTTACCGAAAGATGGCATCATCCCGGTAACGCCTGACAACGCTCGATAAGGCCCCGTCGCGGCCGGGTCCGCTCCTACGTGGTTAGGCGCGTTGGCTGAGGCGCAAGCCACGCGGCGTGACCCAGCGCTCCAGGCCTTCGAACACTGCCTGCACGACCAGCGCGAGTACCGCTGCGGGAATCGCGCCTTCCAGGATCAGGCCGATGTCGTCCAGGCGGATGCCGGTGAGGATCGGTTGGCCGTAGCCGCCTGCACCGATCAAGGCGCCCAGCGTGGCGGTGCCCACGTTGATCACCGCCGCGGTCTGGATGCCGGCCACGATGGTGCGACGCGCCAGCGGCAGCTCCACCCGCCACAGGCGCGTCCACGCCGGCAGCCCGATCGCCTGGGCGGTCTGGCGCAACTCGCGCGGGATCGCGGTCAGCCCGGCATGCGTGTTGCGCACGATCGGCAGCAGGCTGTAGAGAAACAACGCGGCAATCGCAGGTTTGGCGCCGATGCCGAACAGCGGAATCATGAACACGAACACCGCCAGCGACGGCAGCGTCTGCAGCACGCCAGTCAGGGAGAGCACCACCTGCCCGAGCCGTGGCCGCCGCGCCGCCAGCACGCCCAGCGGCAACGCGATCAGCAAGGCAAACCCCAACGAGATGCCGACCAGGGCCAGATGCTCGCGCGTATGCCGCAGCAGGCGGCTGATGCGCGAGTCGGCTGCGGATGCGGGCGCCACGCCCAGCCACTGCGCCGCTACGGCCGCCTCGGACTGACGCTCCAGCTTTACCTGTGCGTTGAGCCGCTGCATGGTCGCCTCGTCGATGCGCCCCTGCAGCCCCTGCAATGCGTTGAGCATCGCCGGTGAGCGCTGCGCCAGGTCCTTGCGATACAGGAACACCGCCTGGTAATCGGGAAAGTAATGGCGGTCGTCGCGCAGCACCTGCAACCGGTAATACGGAATTTCCGCATCGGTGCTGTACAGATCGGTGACCTCGATCGCCCCGCTCTGCAGCGCGCGATAGGCCAGATCGTGATCCAGCCCGGTCGCCGTCTGCGGCAGTGCATAGGCGGCGCGTACGCCCGGCCAGCCGTCGGCGCGCTGCATGAATTCGTTGCTCAGGCCGATCGTGAGCGATGGATGCCGCGCCAGATCCGACATCGAGGCGATGCCGAGCGCCTGCGCACGTTCGACGCGCATGCCGAAGGCATAGGTGTTCTGGAAGCCGAGCGAATCGGTCATCGCCAGCCCGCGCGCGTCCAGTGCGGCGCGCAGTTCGGCCTGGCTGGCCTTGGGCAGCTGCAGCAGTTCCTGCGCCAGCGTGCCGGTGTATTCGGCGTAGGCGTCGATCTGCCCGGTCTCCAGCGCACGCCACAGGATGCGCGTGCCACCGAGCTGGGCGCGGTGTTGCACGTCCACCCCATCGCGCTGCCCGGCGGCGGTGGCGATCTCGCCCAGCAGCACGGCCTCGGTGAAGTTCTTCGAGCCGATTGTCACCTGCGCGGCCTGCGCACCGACGCTTCCGACCAGCAATGCAATGGCGAGCAGCACGCGCGCGCTCATGCGGCGTCGCCGATGCTGCGCTGCGCAGTGAGAAAGCGCTGCACGAACGGATCGGCCGGCTGTTCCAGCAGGCTGCGCGCACTGCCCTGCTGCACCACCTGGCCGGCCCGCATCAGTACCAGGGTGTCGGCCAGGTAGGCCGCTTCGGCAACATCGTGCGTCACCAGCACCACGGTCTTGCCGAGCTGGGCGAACAGCGCACGCATCTGCGCCTGCAGGTCGTAACGCACGATCGGGTCGAGCGCGCCCAGCGGCTCGTCCAACAGCAAGGCCGGTGGGTCCAGCATCAGCGCACGGATCAAGCCCACGCGCTGGCGTTGACCACCGGAGAGCTCGGCCGGATAACGCGCCAGCAGCTCCGGCGGCAACTGGCACAGCGCGCACAAGGTGTGCAGGCGTTGATCGATGCGTTGCCGCGTCCAGCCCAGCGTCTGCGCCAGCAACACCACATTGCTGCGTGCATCCAGATGCGGAAACAGCCCGCCTTCCTGGATTACATAACCGATGCGCTGGCGCTGCGCCTGCAGGCTGGCGCGTTGCAGCGGCGCACCATCGAAGGCGACCGTGCCGCTGTCCGGCCATTCCAGCCCCACCAGCATCCGCAGCACGGTGGACTTGCCGGCGCCGCTGGGGCCGATCAAGGCGGTGGTGATGCCGCTGGCGAACTGCAGGGAGACGGTGTCGAGGGCAACGGCCTGGCCGTAGCGACGGCTGACCTGGTCGAGAGTGAACATGCGCTCGAGCTTGCCGAACGCAGCGTCAGACGCGCGCGAAGGTGCGCATCAGCGCGGCGGCGCCAGCAATTCGCGTGCGCTCAGGTAGCCGTCGCCGTTGGCGTCCTGCCGCGCAAAACGCTCGATCAGCGTGTTGCGATGCGCGGCGCGGGTGATCGGCTTGCCGCGTCGGCCAGGCAGTTCATCGCCCTGCAACACGCCGTCGTGGTCCAGGTCGCGCTGATCGAAGGCGTAGCTCATCCACACCAGGTATTCATCGCGGCCGACGCGGCCATCGCCATCGGTATCCATGCGCTGCAGATACTGCTGGCTGTCCTGCACCTGGGCCTGCGCGAACACGGCCGGCCCGCACACACCACAGGCCATCAGCAGGCTACGCATGACCGGACCACGCGCTCCGCGCGCACGCACATCAGCCCGCGTGTCGCCATGCTCACGACCCACTCAGCGCATAACCCTTCAGACGCGCCGCATAGGCCTGCAAGGCGGCATTGCCGCTGGCTTCGGCCTCGTGGCACCACTGCTGCAGATGCTTGAGCCGTTCGGACGCATCGTGGCTGCGCGCCTCCAGCACGGCGGTCAGGCGCGCGCGGTACTCCACCAGCGTGCGCATGCGCGGGCGCTCGGCCACCCAGTGCTGCAATTGCGCACGCGCATCGGGCTTGAGCCAACGCCCGTCATCGACCAGGCCCTTGCGCAGGCGCCGCGGCAGCAACTGCCGCAGCTTGGCGCCGGTGGCCGCGGCCTCTTCGCGCAGCGCCGGGGTGAACACATTGCGCTGGTAGTCGGTCATGGCCTGGAAGCGATGCGAGAGCAGGGCCTTGAGCGTGTCGGCATCGGGCACGGCGATGTTGGGGCGGATGTCCAGCGACGGCGCCACGCGCAGCACCTTGGCCAGGCCGATCGCCTGCAGCCCGCGAATGGCGACCCAGCCGATATCCAGCTCCCAGCGCCGCATCGAGAACCGCGCCGAACTCGGGAACGCATGATGGTTGTTGTGCAGCTCTTCGCCACCGATCCACAGCGCCCACGGCGTGAGGTTGGTGGAGGTGTCGGCCGATTCGAAATTGCGATAGCCCCACCAGTGGCCCAGGCCGTTGACCACGCCGGCGGCCCAGAACGGAATCCACGCCATCTGGATCGCCCATAGCGCGATGCCGGGCAAACCGAACAGGACCGCGTTGATCACCAGCAGCGCGATCGGGCCGGCATTGGCATGCGGGGTGTACAGATGCCGTTCGATCCAGTCGGTGGGTGCGCCCTTGCCGTACTGCTCGATGTCGGCACGCTGCGCGCGTGCTTCGCGGTACAGCTCCACGCCACGCCAGAACACCTGGCCGATGCCCTTGGTCTGCGGGCTGTGCGGGTCTTCCTCGGTCTCGACCTTGGCGTGATGCTTGCGATGGATCGCCACCCATTCGCGGGTGATCATCGAGGTGGTCAACCAGGTCCAGAAGCGGAAGAAGTGCGCCACCACCGGATGGAAATCCACACCACGATGGGCCTGGCTGCGATGCAGGTACAGGGTCACCGCGAAGATGGTGAGCTGGGTGAACACCAGCAGCACCGCCAGCATGCCCCACACGCCCAGCCCGGCCACGCCGGAGGTCAGAAGGTCGATGATCGGGTCGGACAACATCGGCATCTCCACAGCGGCGCCATCGGGTTGGGTCGATGCAGACATGATGGGGGCGATGGCGGCAAACTTCACCCTTCGGATGCGTAGGGTGCGTCCTACATTCCTAAAGCGGTTCACACGCCTCCTTTCCCCACTGCGCCTGATGTCACCCGTATGACGGTTACTGCCCAGATGTCCACCGATCCTGCTGCTGTTGCGAACGCCACCCCGTTGATCGAGCTCGACCAGGCCAGCGTGATGCGCGGCCAGGTGCGTGTGCTGCATGCGCTCAGTCTGCGCATCGCGCTGGGGCAGCACACCGCCATCCTCGGCCCCAATGGCTGCGGCAAATCCTCCTTCATCAAGCTGATCACCCGCGAGCTGTATCCGCTGGTGCGCGCCGATGGCCAGGCGGCGGTGAAGGTGCTTGGGCAGACGCGTTGGCAGGTGGATCGCCTGCGCTCGCAGCTGGGCATCGTCACCGGCGATCTCAGCGTCAACCTGGCCGACATGCCGGGGCTGGACGTGGAAAGCGCGGTGCTGTCCGGTTTCTTCGCCAGCTATCTGGTGCCGCCGCATCGCGAGATCAGCGACGCCATGCGCGCGCGGGCACGCGAGGCATTGGCCCTGGCGCGCGCCCTGCCGTTGCTGGACCGGCAGTTTGCCGAACTGTCAGCCGGCGAAACCCGCCGCGTGCTGATCGCGCGCGCATTGGTCAACCGCCCGCAGGCGCTGCTGCTGGACGAGCCGTCCACCGGCCTGGACCTGGTGGCGCGCCAGCACCTGCTCGACACCATGCGCCACCTGGCCCGGCAAGGCATCACGCTGATCCTGGTGACCCATCACATCGAGGAGATCGTGCCGGAGATCGCGCGGGTGATCCTGTTGCGGGCCGGCACCGTGGTGGCCGACGGTCCGCGCGATGCGCTGCTCACCGATGCCAGCCTGTCGGATGTGTTCGCCGGCCCGGTGCGGGTGCAGCGCGACGGCGAGCGCTACTGGGCGAGGGTGGGGGAATAAGCGCGAGGCCAATGCGGCGGTCAGCGTGACGGCGTTGTCGGAGGCAGGCGCCAGCCACGCTCCGGCCCACGTCAACGCGATTGCCTGCTCGCGACCGCCCTAGCGGCATGCAGGCCTGAGCGGCACGTGTGGGATATCTGCCCGGTGGCAACCACACCTGACCGCCCTCCCGGCATGACCTTGGACACGGGACGCGGCCGCGGCGGCTGCGCTTAGACTCGGCGGACGCACAGATCAGGAGTCGTCCCGATGGCCCAGTGGTATTTCCATGTTCCCGGACAGGCCGATCGCATCGGCCCACTCGACGACGCCAGCGCCCGCGCGTATGCCCAGCGCCAGCCCGACGCGCTGGCCTGGCGCGACGGACTCGATGGCTGGACGCCGGCCCGCCAGCTGGCCGAGCTGCAGGGTAGCGGCAGCCTGCCGCCCCCGCTGACCGGCGCGACCGGGCGTGCCGACGAGATCGACTACCGCATCGTCGGCAACGACATGCAGTTCGTCGAGGTCGAGCTGGACCCGGGTGAAAGCGCCATCGCCGAGGCCGGCGCGCTGATGTACAAGGACGCCGCAGTGCAGATGGACACCGTGTTCGGCGACGGCTCGCATGCCGGCCAGAGCGGCGGCGGCGGGCTGATGGGCAAGCTGCTGTCGGCGGGCAAGCGCGTGGTCACCGGCGAGAGCATGTTCACCACGGTGTTCACCCATGCCGGCAGCGGCAAGGCCAGGGTCGCATTCGCCGCGCCCTATCCGGGCACGGTGCTGGCGCTGCGCCTGTCCGAGCATGGCGGGCAACTGATCTGCCAGAAGGACAGCTTCCTGGCCGGTGCGCGCGGGGTGTCGCTGGGCATCGCGTTTCAACGCAAGATCCTCACCGGCCTGTTCGGCGGCGAGGGCTTCATCATGCAGAAGCTCGAAGGCGATGGCTGGGTCTTCGTGCATGCCGGCGGCACCGTGGTCGAACGCGAGCTCGGCCCGGGCGAACGCATCGATGTGGATACCGGCTGCGTGGTCGCCTATCACGCCGGCGTGGACATGGACGTGCGCCGCGTCGCCGGCCTGAAGAGCATGTTCTTCGGCGGCGAAGGCGTGTTCCTGGCCACCCTCACCGGCCCCGGCAAGGTCTGGCTGCAATCGCTGCCGTTCTCGCGCATGGCCGGGCGCATGCTGCAGGCCGCCCCGCAGGCCGGCGGCCAGCAACGCGGCGAAGGCTCGGTGCTGGGCGGACTGGGCCGGTTGCTGGATGGGGACAACCGGTTCTGATGGGGTGAAGCGGCAGGCGGGTGCGCTGCCACCCTTCTCCTGCCGGGAGAAGGGTGGCGCGTAGCGCCGAATGAGGGAACGGACGAAGCCTGCTGCGGTCGCATTCTCATGTGGCCTCGTTCCTTACCCTCACCCCAACCCTCGCTCCGCGCCCCGGCCCGCGCTTGCGGCGCGGGCGCTCCAAGGCACGTGCGCCATGGCGCGCAAGCAGTGCCTTCTTGCCCCGCGGGGAGAGGGCTCTGGTTCCGTGCTGCGTGCAGGTGGCTGCGGTCATCGCACGAATGAACCGGCTCGCCCTTCTTGCCGGGACCAGGAGTGCAACGCCTGCAAACGATGCCGTTCTGAGTAATCTCCACGCACGCCGACCATCAGCGCCACAGTGATGGCACGCGTGTATTCTCCCTCGCCTTTCCCATCGACGTTTCCGCCATGACCGCGCTCCGCCGCCCCCGCCTTCTCGCCCTGATGTCCTTGCTCGGCCTGCTTTGCGCCTGCGGCGGCGAGCCACGTCCGGCGGCACCGGCGCCGCTCGTGCAAACGCCGTCTGCCGGCGCGCCCAAGCCGGTGAAGATCGGCATTGCGCTCGGTGGTGGCGCGGCCAAGGGCTTTGCGCATATCGGCGTGATCAAGATGCTCGAAGCCAACGGCTTTGCGCCGGTGGTGGTGTCGGGCACCAGCGCCGGCAGCGTGGTCGGGGCGCTGTATGCCAGCGGCATGGATGCGTTCCAGATGCAGGAAAAAGCCGTCGCGCTCGACCAGACCAGCATCCGCGACGTGCGGATCTTCTCCGGCGGCCTGGTGCAGGGCCAGAAGCTGCAGGACTACGTCAATGCGCAACTGGGCGGCAAGCCGATCGACAAGTTGCGCAAGCCATTCGCGGCGGTCGCCACGCGGCTGGAAGACGGCGAACGCACCGTGTTCGTGCGCGGCAATGCCGGCCAGGCGGTGCGCGCGTCCAGCAGCATTCCCGGCGTGTTCGAGCCGGTGACCATCGGCCAATACCACTATGTGGACGGCGGCGTGGTCAGCCCGGTACCGGTGGATGCCGCGCGCCAGCTCGGCGCCGAATTCGTGGTGGCGGTGGACATCTCCAGCAAGGCCAGCGGCAAGAATCCCGGCGACCTGCTCGGCACCGTCAACCAGTCGATCTCGATCATGGGCCAGCGCCTGGGCGAGGCCGAACTCAAGCGTGCCGACGTGGTGATCCGTCCCAAGGTCAGCGACATCGGCTCGGCCGACTTCAACCAGCGTGGTGCGGCCATCCTGGAAGGCGAACGGGCCGCGATGGCGGCAATGCCGCAGATCCGCGCCAGGATCGCGCAGTTGCAGGCGCAGCGCAGCAGCGCCACGCGTACTGCCGCCGAGCAGGCAGCCGCCGCCAAGGCGGACGCATATCGGCGCTGTCTGGAACAGCGCTCGCGCTGGCAGAAACTGCGCGGCAAGGACGAGGCCTGCGTCGCGCCGTGAGGCCGATGCAGTGCGAGGAAATGCGGAGGTGATGCGGGTACCGCGCGCGGCCATGCGGAGCGACGCGGGTGTGGCGTGCCTGTTTTGCGATGCGCGCTTTTAACGCCGATGCGTGGGGCGACTGCGGTATTGCTGCTGTGTCGATGTGCCGGGCGGGGTCGCGGCCGGGGCCGCTCCTACGAAGGTGCGGCGTTTTGGGGGACTGACGGCGTGCCGGTGGGTCGCGGCCGGGGCCGCTCCTACGGTGAGGTCGGGTGCAGTGGTCAACGGCGCGGCCAGCACCGCTTCTGTAGGAGCGGCCCTGGCCGCGATGCCTTACCGGTAACGCATCCGCATCATCGGCATCGGCATCGGCATCGGCATCGGCATCGGCAACGGCAACGGCAACGGCAACGGCAACGGCTCAATAGCGCCAACGCAACGACACGCTGACAAAGCGCGGCTCGCCGTAGTTCTGGTAATCCAGGTTGGCCCAGTAGCGCTTGTCGAAGGCATTGCGTACCGCCAACGTGGCGGTCCATTGATCGCTGATGCGGTAGTTGGCATTGAAGTGCACCAGTGCATACGCGTTCTGCACCACCGTCACCGGCGTGGTGGCGCCGGTGCCGTCGCCGGTGGGACGCGCGATGTTGAAGCCGCGTACCGCGCTCTGCCAGCTGACGCCGCCGCCGATGCTCAGGCGCTCCCAGGCACCGGGCAGGCGCAGCTGCGTAGACAGCTGCAGATAATCCTCTGGCAGGTTGGCGTAGATCGCATCGGTGGGCGGGCGCGTCACCTTGACGTGGGTAAAGCCGGCATTGACGGTCCAGCCGGGCAGGATCTCGCCGTTGACATCCATTTCCCAGCCACGGCTCTTGGTGCCGTTGATGCCGATGTAGGCTGAATTGCCGTCCGGCAGCGAGGATTCCGGCTGGGTCATGTCGCGCACGGCGAAGTTGTCCTGCTTGGCCTCGAACACGGCGGCGGTGGCCATCGCATGGCCGTCGAACACCTGCGCCTTGATGCCGGCCTCCAGGTTGGAGCCTTCCACCGGGGCGAGCAGGTTGTTGTCCTTGTCGCGGAAGTTCTGCGGATTGAAGATTTCGGTATAGCTGGCGTAGAGCGACACGTCCGGCACGATGTCATAGACCAGCCCCACGTACGGGGTGACTTCGTCGCTCACCTCGTAGCGGCCGCTGGTGCCGGTATAAGCGCCGCTGGTGCTGAAGGCCTGGGTGCGGGTTTCCCAGGAGCTCAGGCGGGCGCCGGCGATCAGCGACAGCGGGTCGGCCAGGCGGAAGCGTGTGGAGGCATACACGCCGCGCTGGGTGGTACGTGCTTCGCTGCGGCGGCCGTTGCGCGCATAGGTCACCTCGGAGATATCGCCATCCCAGTTGCGGATGTTGGGGATGAAATAGCAACGTTCGCCATCGCAGGTGGCCCAGTCATCGGGATAGGTCTGCGCGACGCCGTAGGAGGTCGACTGCAGATCCTGCCAGCTGCCGCCGACCACCACATCGTGCTGGCGGCCGAACAACGAGAAACCGCCGGACAGGTACACGTCCACGCCGTCGCGCGCATCGCTGGTTTCGCCGGCGGCAGTGCGCAGGAAGATGCCGCTGCCATCGGCGGCCGGATAGCCGGTGCCATAGGCGCGCAGGCTCTGCACATCGCCCTTGGTGTGCGCGTAGTTGACGCGCAGCAACCAGTTCTCGCCGAAGCGCTGCTCGAGGTTGGCGAAGGCGGTGCTGGTTTCGCGCTGCCAGCGGCTCCACGTGGGCGCCATGTTGGTCGAACGCGGCAGGTTGGCCGGCGACCCATCGGCAGCGAAGAACGGCACCGTGCCCCAGGTCGAGCCGACGGGGGTGTTGTCCTGGCGCTGATAGCCGACGGTGAGCGTGGTGCTGTCGGTCAGGTCGCCTTCCAGCACCGCCATGCCCGACATCTTGTTGTCGTGGTAACGGTCGTAGTAATAGTCGCGGTCCTGCCAGGCCGCCACCACGCGGCTGCGCCAGCGTCCGTCGTCGGTCAGCGGCGCATTGACATCGGCCTGCATGCGGCGGAAATCCCAGGTGCCCGCGCTCACCGCGAAGGAGGCATCGAAGTCCTTGCCCGGGCGCTTGCGCAGCAGGTTGACCGTGGCCGAGGGAATGCCGGCGCCGGTGAGCAGGCCATTGGCGCCGCGGATCACCTCGATGCGGTCATAGAAGACCGTGTCGTATTCCTGGTTGGTCGCGCCGCTGTAGGTGGGCAGGCCATCGACCTGGAAGTCGGTGATCTGGAAGCCGCGTGCGTAATACAGCGGGCGCTGGGTGTCGTAGAACGACACGTTGACGCCGGTGACGTTGCGCATCACATCGTCGATACTGAACAGCGATTGCTCTTCCAGCCGCTGCAGCCCGATCACGCTCACCGATTGCGGGGTTTCCTGCAGGGTCAGCGGCAGGCGCGTGGTGGTGGCCGGCTGTGCGCGGCTCACCGCGCCGTTGACGTTGACCTGGTCCAGCGTCTTGGCGTTGCTTGCATCGGCGGCATCGGCGGCACGCGCAGCACAGGGCGTCAGCGCCAACGCGCACAGCAAGGCAGCGGACAACGTGGCCAAAGGGGGGAAAATCGCGGGCATTGGAAGGTTTCTCATCGATCGGTGCGGGACGCGTGGCGTCACGGGGCAGGAAAGCGCAGGCATGCGCGGCGCGTCCCACTCGGGCGACGAGCTGGCTGGCCCTGCCGGGCTGGCGGATCGACGAGAAGACATGCCGGACGCCGCCGGATGTTACGTAAATGTAAATCGTTTGCGTTTGAGAGGCAAGTCACAGTGCGCGCGTGACTGTCCTGCAACCGGCCGGATCATCCCAGATGCGAGAGCGGCAAGCCTTCCGGCGCTTTCACCGTGCGCAGCACGAAGCTGGAATTGACGTCGGACACGCCGGTCGCATTGAGCAGGTGGTCGAGCAGGAAGCGCGAGAAATGCTCCAGGTCGCGCACCTGGATCTGCAGCAGGTAATCCATGTCGCCGGTGAGTGCCCAGCAGGCCACCACCTCGTCCCAGCCGCGCACGCCCGCGGCGAAGTGTTCGATATCGGCCTGGCCGTGCTGCTCCAGCTGTACCCGCACGAAGGCCTGCAGCCCCAGCCCCAGTGCCTTGGCATCCAGGCGCGCGCCATAGCCGGCGATGATGCCGGCCGCCTCCAGCCGCTGGGTGCGGCGCAGGCAGGCCGAGGCCGACAGATTGACCTGCACCGCCAGCTCCGCGTTGCTGCTGCGGCCCTGCGACTGCAGCAGCGCGAGCAGCCGCAGATCGGTGCGGTCCAGGGCGATTGGCTGGTCCATATGTTGCGCAGCAGCAGTGGATAACGCACGAATCTTGCGCCTGAAAGACTTAGGCACGCAAGATTCGCAATCCCGTTGCGTGGCCGTCGGGCTAAGGTGAGCGCTGATCATCGGGAACCGCCGCCGCATGAACACCGCACCGCAACGCATCGAAAACCAGCTCACCGACAAGGGCTATGTGCCGGTCTACACCACCGCCGTGATCGAGCAGCCATGGGAGGGCTACAGCGCCGACGACCATGCCACCTGGGGCACCCTGTACCGTCGCCAGCGCGCGTTGCTGGTGGACCGCGCCTGCGACGAATTCCTGCAGGCGCAGGATGCAATGGGCATGGGCGAGACCCACATTCCGCGTTTCGATGCGCTCAATGCGGTGCTGCAGGCGGCCACCGGCTGGACCCTGGTCGGCGTGCAAGGCCTGCTGCCGGAGCTGGATTTCTTCGAGCATCTGGCCAACCGGCGCTTCCCGGTGACCTGGTGGATCCGCCGCCCCGAGCAGATCGACTACATCGCCGAACCGGACCTGTTCCATGACCTGTTCGGGCACGTGCCGCTGCTGATGAATCCGCTGTTTGCCGACTTCATGCAGGCCTATGGCCGTGGCGGGGTCAAGGCACACGGCATCGGTGCGGACGCACTGCAGAACCTCACCCGCCTGTATTGGTATACGGTGGAATTCGGCCTGATCGCCACGCCGCAGGGGCTGCGCATCTTTGGTGCCGGCATCGTGTCGTCCAAGGGCGAATCGCTGCATTCGCTGGAATCGCCGGCGCCCAACCGGATCGGCTTCGACCTGCAACGGATCATGCGCACGCGCTACCGCATCGACAGCTTTCAGAAGACCTACTTCGTCATCGACAGCTTTGCGCAGTTGATGGACGCCACCGCACCGGACTTCACCCCGATCTATGCCGATCTCGCGCAGCAGGCGCAGGTGCCGGCCGGCGCGGTGCTGGACACCGATCGGGTCCTGCAGCGCGGCAGCGGCGACGGCTGGAGCACAGACGGCGACGTCTGAGGCTGCACCGACTCGACACCACCGCCGAGCCGGACTATGGTCGACCCTTCCCACACCGCCCTCGTTCAATGGACCTGACGCAGCTTCGCATCCGGCGTTTGGAGCTGGACGACACCCGCCTGCTGTTCACCCTGGCCAACGGCATCCGCATCGACGAGCCGATCCAGGCGCATCGGTTGTTGTTCAAGGCAGCGCCGCCGCAGCGTGCGCAGTGGCAGCTCACCGACGACGGCTTCGGGGTGAACTGGCCGGCGGTGGCGCCGCCCACGGATGAGGGGCTGCTCAACATGCCCGAGTTGCTGTGGCGGCGCCGCAGCGCACGCGCGCAAACCAAACTGACCGCGCTGCGCGGACGCATGGATGCCTTGTCGCCGGGCGAGCGCGAGCTGGTGGCCTTGGCGCGGCTGGATGCGGACATGAGCGAGAGCGGCTATGCACGCTACTTCGACCGCTGGGACGCCGCTACCCGGCGTGACGCATTGCAGGGGCTGGGCGCGATGGGCGCGGTGCAGGCGCGCCAGGCGATCGAAGGCCTGGGCACGGTATTCGAACGCCTGGAAGAAGACCCCAACCTGCTCAGCATCGAAGACATTCTCGACGCGATGAGCGAGACCGATCGCCAGCGCGTGGATGGCTGGGAAGAGGTCTACTACCGCCGCTCCGGCGAACTGGCCCGGCTGGGCCTGAGCCACTACGGGGTCGACAAGGCGTAAGCGCGCGTGCAATGACGCGCATGGCTCACAGCCGGCGTTGCGCATCGTCCATACCCGCAACGCGCTCCCGATGCACCGGGCCTGTCTCAGCCTGCCGGCTTGGCGAGATAGGCCAATAGCAGCACCAGTGGTTCCTCGCCGGTCTGCTGCAAGGCGTGGGTGCTGCCCGGGCGCGTCAACAACGCATCGCCGGCAGTGACCTGGTACTGCTTGCCATCCAGCGCGTACAGCCCGCGCCCGCTGACGATGTAATAGATCTCGTCCTTGTCGTGCAGATGCAGGCCGATGCCGGCGCCCTTGTGCAGCACGCGCTTGCGCAGCACGAACGGCAACTGCGGTGCGTCGGCGAAGAACGGATACGCCGTGGTCGGCCCGGCGCCGCCATGCGGGCCGGGTTGCGCGCGGGCGAGATCGCGTTCGTGCACCACCAGCGAGGGATGCGCCTGCGCCGCGCGTTGGGCGGCGGTGTCGGGAGCGGCGCCGCAATCGGCATCACGTCGCAGCTGTGGCGTGAGAGCGGGTTGCAGCTGCACCCAGCCATGTACGACCAGGCACGCCACGGCGGTGGCGCCGGCGCGGCTGAAGTGGGTGCCGTCGGCTTTGCCTTGTTCGGGAACGAACAGGAAGTACGGCCTGGCCGCCTGTTCGCCGAGGGCGCGGATCCAGTCGCTGGAACTGGCGTTGAGATCGATCAGGCCCACGTGTTCCTGCGCAGCGAGTTGCTGCATGGCCAGGGTGTAGCGGCCGTGGGTGTCGAGCAGCGCGCCGAAATCGTAGAGCAGACGGGCGGCGGGCGTGATCAGGATCGGCGTGGCGCCCCTGTCGCGCGCGGTGGCGATATAGCGGCGCAGGAACTGCTGATAGTCGCCCTGCGGGTCGGTGTAGCGGGTTGGATCTTCGAGTTTGGCATCGTTGTGGCCGAACTGGATCAACAGCACGTCGCCGGCACGGAGGTCCTTGGCGATGGCATCCAGGCGCCCTTCGGCGATGAAACTGCGGGTGCTGCGGCCACCCTTGGCATGGTTGCGCACCTGCCATTGCGCCGGGTCGAACCACTCCTGCAGCATCTGGCCCCAGCCGGCCTGCGGCGCACGCTCGGCACCGTATTCGGCAGCGGTGGAATCGCCGGCGATGAAGATGCGATGCGGATCGGCGCGTGCGATGTCTGCGCAGAACAGCAGCAATGCGAACAGCAGCAGACGCATGGTGGGCTCCGGGAACAATGCTAAGTACGCGACGCTGTTCCTTCTCCCATCGGGAGAAGGTGCCCGAAGGGCGGATGAGGGTGCGCCTCAGAGATCTGCGAGCGCCTGCCATAACAAACGCGTCGCCACGCGCCTTCAGAAGTGACGCATCGACCGTTTTGCCTCGTAGTCCCGCCCCAGCCTCTCTCCCAACGGGAGAGGGGCCTTGGCGTTACCTGTGCTAATTACGCTGCAGCAGCGGCGGCTTCGGGCTTGCCCAGCACGCCGGCGACGAAGGCGCGGATCTCGGCGTCCTGCGCATTGTCGAAGAAGCACTGCTGGAAACGCTCGCCGCCCACGGCCTGCTTGATCAGCTCCGGGTCGATGGCGCGCAGGCCGTCCAGGTAGGACTTGGCGGTGGCCTGCTTGACCTGGGTCAGGATGCCGGCATTGGCGGCCTGCGATTCGCGACGCTCGGCCGGGTAGCCCAGGCCACGCTCGCCGCTAAAGGCCTTTTCGAAGATGTAGCGCACGTTGATTTCCGCGCCCCAGCCATAGCCCTTGGCGAATGCCAGCGACAACGCGTTGCCGTTGTTGACCTGGGCGAACAGGTAGGCGTCGGTCGGCTCGATGCAGTAGCCGCAGAACACGCCCGGATGCGCATTGAGCGACATCATCGCGCCCTGGCCGGTACCGCAGCCGGCGACGACGAAGTCCACGGCCTTTGAGTTCAGCAGCAGGCTGGCGACGATGCCCAGGTGGATGTAGGTCAGGCGATGGTCGTTGTCGCCGTCCATGCCGACGTTGAAGACGGTGTGGCCCTGCTCGCCGGCGACCTCGTTGAGCTGCTGCAGGATCACCGGGTTCTTGCCGGCCTGACTGAACTCGTTCATGAGTGCGATTTTCATGGGAATGCTCCGATTGGGTTTGGGGACGTTGTTTCGAATGTGGATGTGGAATGTGGCTGGTGTGTGCGCTTGGGTGCTGTCTTGATCCGCTTTTTTCCGGTGCCTTGTCCGGGAAGGATCAAGACGCTGATCGACAACGGACGAAACGTTGCAGGGCCTGCAGCGCGCGTTTGCTCGATGTACGTGCCTGCCGACCCTCATCCGCCCTGCGGGCACCTTCTCCCGGAGGGAGAAGGAATGACGCAATGCCTGAAGGAAAGCGCATTTTCCTCAGCGTGCCAGCCAGCCGCCGTCGACCGGGATGATGGCGCCGTTGACGTAGTCCGAGGCGCTGCTGGCCAGGAACACCGCGGTGCCGCCGAGGTCGGCCGGCACGCCCCAGCGCGCGGCCGGGATACGGTCCAGGATGGCCTTGTTGCGGTCCTGGTCGGCACGCAGCTGGGCGGTGTTGTCGGTGGCCATGTAGCCGGGCGCGATGGCATTGGTGGTCACGCCCTTGCTGGCCCATTCGTTGGCCAGCAGGCGGGTGATGCCGGCGATACCGGACTTGCTGGCGGTGTAGGACGGCACGCGGATGCCGCCCTGGAACGACAGCATCGAGGCGATGTTGATGATCTTGCCGCTGCCCTGGGCGATGAAATGGCGGCCGGCGGCCTGCGCCATGAAGAAGGCCGACTTGAGGTTGACGTTCATCACGTCGTCCCAATCCTGCTCGCTGAAATCCACCGCGTCGGTGCGGCGGATCAGGCCGGCGTTGTTGACCAGGATGTCCAGGCGACCCAGGCCGTCCAGCGTCTCCTTGAGGATGCGCTCGACCGGCTCGACGCTGATCAGGTTGGCCTGGATGGCGATGAAGCGGCGGCCCAGGCCCTTGACCAGTGCTTCGGTCTCGGTCGGCGCCTGGATGCCGGCGGCGGCGATGTCGGCGCCAGCCTGTGCCAGTGCCAGCGCGATGCCCTGGCCCAAGCCCGTGTTGGCACCGGTGACCAGTGCGACCTTGCCTTCGAGACTGAACGGATTGCTCATTACCTTATCGCTCCTGCTGGGTGTGCCACGTTGGATGAGTGCGTGCGTCCGCGCGATGCGCGGCCGCTGGCATGGGGTGGAACTGGCGCGTCGATGGCGCGAGCGCATCGACGCGGTGAGTGCGGTGCTGGCCGGCACGCATGGCCTTACTTGAGCTGGCAGATGTCCAGCACGTGCATGTCGGTGTAATCCAGGTTTTCGCCGCCCATCGCCCAGATGAAGGCGTAATTGCTGGTACCGGCGCCCATGTGGATGGACCACGGCGGCGACACCACCGCTTCGTTGTTCTGGATCACGATGTGGCGCTGCGCGTCCGGCTCGCCCATGAAGTGATAGACGCGGTCGTTGGCGCCGAGATCGAAGTAGAAATATACCTCGCTGCGGCGGTCGTGCAGATGCGGCGGCATGGTGTTCCAGACGCTGCCCGGCTTGAGCACGGTCAGGCCCAGCAACAGCTGCGAGGACTGGCAGGTGCTCGGCACGATGTACTGGTAGATGGTGCGCTCGTTGCTGGTTTCCAGCGCGCCGCGCTCCAGCGCCACGGCATCCTTGATCGACAGTTGCTTGGTCTCGAAACGCGCATGCGCCGGTGTCGAGGCCAGATAGAACCTGGCCGGGTTGGCGGCATCGTCAGAAGCGAAGCTGACATCGGTGCTGCCCATCGCCACGTACAGGCCGTCCTTCGGCCCGAGCGTGTAGACGGTGCCGTCCACGGTCACGCTGCCGGTGCCGGCGCCGACATTGAGGATGCCCAGCTCGCGGCGCTCCAGGAACGGATGGCCGGCGGCAGACGCCGGTTCGGTCTGCCTGGGCAGTTCCAGCGTGGTGCCGAGCGGTGCTGCGCCACCGAGCACGAAGCGCTCGTAGTGGGTGTATTTGAGCGTGACCGCATCGTCGACGAACAGGCCATCGAGCAGATAGAGCTCGCGCAGGTCGTCGTTGCTGGCGCCCTTGATGGCGTCGGGATGGGTGGCGTAGTGGGTCTTGCAGTACAGGGACATGCGCGATCTCCGGTGCCAAGCGCGGGGGGATTGGCTTGCACCAGGCCATTCTACCGACTCTGGTTAACCGGTGTCATTGCGCAGTGCACGATAGCCGCATGGCGGTGCGCCGGCCTCGCCCCTTCTCCCGTCGGGAGAAGGGGCGCGTAGCGCCGGATGGGGGTACGAGGCTGCGCGCGCTCCTTAGTGGGAGGGGCTTGACGCGCTCAATCTTCCGGCGGTTGGCAGGAGTCGCGCACGATCAGGTGCGGGCGCACGCTGGCGGTGGGCAGTTGCGGGGCGTTGTCGGGCTGAATCAGCATCGCCGCGGCGGTGCGGCCGGTGTCGCGGGTGTGGCGGCGCACCGAGGTCAGCGGCGGCCACAGGCGCGAGGCCAGCGAGCTGTCGTCGTAGCCGATCACCGACAGCTGGCGCGGGATGCTGATGCCGGCGCGCAGCGCGACCTTGTAGATGCCGGCGGCCATTTCGTCGTTACCGGTGAAGATGGCGGTGGGGCGCTTCTTGCCCAGCAGCAGCTTTTCGGCCGCGGCCACGCCCGATTCGAAGGTGTAGCCGGCTTCGACGATGCGTTCGGGCGGCAGTTCGATGCCGCGCCGGGTCAGCGCGTCGGCAAAGCCGGAGGTGCGCTCGATCGAGGAACGGTAGGCGCTGGGGCCGGTGACCAGGGCGATGTCGCGGTGGCCGAGCGAGAGCAGGTAATCGGCGGCCTCGGCGGCGCCGTCGCGGTCGTGGGTGATCACCGTCTGCGAGGTGGTGTCCAGCGCGACCGAAGCGATGCGGGTGTAGCGGCAGCCGATCTCGGCCAGCATGTCGGCCAGCGCCTGGTCCTCGGAGGCGCGCGGCACCAGGATCACGCCGTGCAGCTTCTGCGCCTGGGCGAAGCGGCGCACGCCTTCGATGTAGCCGGGGCTGCGGCTGTCGCAGGGGTGCACTACCAGCTCGAAGCTGGAGCCGCGCAGCGCGTCCAGCGCGCCGTACTGCATGTCCACGATGTACTGCGCGGTGGGGTTGTCGTAGACCATGCCGATCAGGAACGAGCGCCGGAACGCCAGCCCGCGCGCGAGCGGGTCGGGCGCGTAACCGACCTCGCGCATCAGCGCCTCGACCTTTTCGCGGGTGTCCTGCCGCACCAGCGGCGAGTTGTTGATGATCCGCGACACGGTCTTCTTGGACACGCCCGACATCCGCGCGATGTCGTTGATCGTGGCTACCTTGCCCTTCGGCAGGCCGGGCATTCCCTCTTCAGGCATCTTGCGGGCGGGCATAGCGGTCAACCAGTGAAGTTGATTGGATTCTACCGGCCAGACGGCCGGCAGACCTGAGCGAAGCCTGCCGCCACCCCGAACCCGCCGTGCAGGACACGCCGCAGCCGGCAGCGCGGCGGCATGCCCGGCGATGCAGAACGGTCAGTCCAGGGCGCGGTAGCGGAAGTTGCGGAACTCCACCTGGCCCTGCCCGGCGGCATACAGCGCCGGTTTCAGTGCCAGGAACTTGCCGGCCACGTTGTGGTGGTAGCCGGACACTTCCATCTGCACCGGGTACTTGGTCCAGGTGGTGCCGTCGGTGCTGCTGTGGATGGTGACGATGTGGCGGTTGTTGGTGACCCGCAGCCACAGGGTGCCACCGGTCGCGCTCGGGGCCAGCGTGCCGGGGCGTTCCTCGCCGTAGCGGTGCATGACGAAGTTCTCGCCATTGCTGCCCACGCCGGCATAGAGCTTGTCGCTGTAGAACAGCAGCGCCCCGCCCTGCCCGCCCGGCGCCACGGTCATCTGCACCTCGAACTGGTAGGCCTGGTCGGTGGCGATCACCGTCAGCGGCGAGGCGTTGCGCGGGGCGCTGCCCTTGCCCTGCAGGCGCAACACGCCATCGCCGACCTGCAGCCGCTTGGCCTCGTCGGCGGCCGGGTTGAAGAACGCCCACTGCGGGCCCAGCGTGCTGGCGCGGAAGTCGTCCGACAGCGCCAGCCCATGCGGCAAGGCCTGCCCGCTGGGCTTTTTCAGCGGCGTGCCCAGGTCGCCACCCTTGGCGACGAACCAGCCGTCCGGGGTCCACTCGATCGGGTCCAGCAAGGCCTGCCGGCCCAGCGTCCAGTAGCCGTGTTCGTAGCCGTGATAGAGCATCCACCAGCGCTGGTCGGTGCCTTCCACCAGGGTGGCGTGGCCGCGCGACCACCACGGCTCGTCGGCGCTCCTGGTGCGGGTGATCGGGTTGTTGGGCGCGTTCTGCCAGGGGCCGTGGATCGAGCGCGAACGCGCGGTGATCACCATGTGCCCGGTCGGCGGGCCGGCGGTGCCGCCGACGGCGGTGGTCATGTAGTACCAGCCGTTGTGGCGGGTGATCTTGGGGCCTTCCTGCGCGTAGCCTTCCACGTCCCAGCTTTCCGGGTATTTCCAGCCGTCGTAGACGTGCTTTGGCGTGCCGACCACTTTCAGGCCGTCGTCGGAGAGCTGCACGTAATCGCCGCCGCTCAGGAACAGATAGCGCTTGCCGTCCTCGCCCACTGCGTGGCCGGGGTCGATGTACTTGCCCAGGCCGATGTCGATCGGCGCGCTCCACGGGCCCTTGATGTTGTCGGCCCAGACCACGAAGTTGCTGCGCTCGCCCTGGTCGCCGCGGCGCGCCGGGAAGTAGATGTAGTAGCGCTTGCCGTGCTTGATCAGGTCCGGCGCCCAGATCGCGCCGACGTTCTGCGTGATGGCGTGGCCCAGCGGCTGCCAGTTGACCAGATCGCGCGAATGCCAGATCGGCAGGCCCGGGTAGGCATCGAACGAGGACAGCGTGAGGTAGTAGTCCTGCCCGTCCTTGAGCACCGACGGGTCGGGGTGATCGCCGGCCAGTACCGGGTTGAGGAAGGTGCCGTCGCCCTGGTCGGCGATGCGCTGGTGTTCGAGGCCGCGCTTCCAGTCGGCCGCGGTAGCGAGCCCGGCACACAGCAGCAGGCCACCGGCCAGCAGCCAACGCAAACGGGTTGAAGCGATACGCACACGCATGCTTGCTCCTAGTCCCCGCACGGCGGGGCGATGCGGCGGCCAGCGCCTGGAGCGTCGGCCGCCTGGATGAAGGCGGAACTACCTGCCAGCAGCCACGCTGGGCAGCGCGCCGCTAACGTCGGCAGGCGTTTGTCGAGCGAGGCGCGGCGTGCGGACATCGCATTGCACGCGCCGTGCAGGCCGCTGCCACGCACCGACGACGCCCGCCTGAGGGACGCAGTCGGGATCGCGGGCACTTACGCGCGCAGCGCGCGTGGCAGCCACAGCGACAGTTCGGGGAAGAACGCCACGATCAGCAGCACGCCCAGGGCCGCCAGCCAGAACGGCCAGATGGTGCGCATGCTCTGGGCGATGGTGATCTGCCCGATCGAGGTGCCGATGAACAGCACCGAGCCGATCGGCGGGGTGATCAGGCCGATGCCGCCGGCCAGCACCATCACCAGACCGAAGTGGATCGGGTCGATGCCGTAGGCCTTGACCACCGGCAGGAAGATCGGCGTGCAGATCAGGATCTTCGGCGCCAGGTCCATGAACATGCCCAGCAGCAACAGCATCACCACGATCATCAGCAGCACCGTGTTCTTGCTGTCGGCGATGGCCTGCAGGAACTTCACCGCCGCCGCCGGCACCTGCAGGTAGGCCAGCAACCAGCCGAACACCGCCGCAGTGGCGATCACGAACAGGATCACGCCGGTGGTGCGCGCCGCATGCGTCACCGCGGCGAAGAACTCGGCCCAGCGCAGCTGCCGATACAGCAGCGCGGTGACGATCAAGGCGTACACCACCGCGATCGCCGCGCTCTCCACCGCGGTGAAGATGCCGGCGCGGATACCGATGAAGATCAACGCCACCAGCCCCAGGCCCGGCAACGCGCCGATCAGGCGCAGCGCCACTGCGCGCCAGCCGGGGAACGGCTCGGTGCCGTAGCCGCGATGGCGGGCCACCGCATAACCGGTGACCATCATCGCCGCGGTCATCAGCAGCGCCGGGAAGATACCGGCCGCGAACAGGTCGGCGATCGACAGCCCGCCACCGGCCGCGGCCGAGAACAGGATCAGGTTGTGCGAAGGCGGCACCAGCAACGCCACCAGCGCAGCGGTCATGCTCACGTTGACCGCGTAGTCGCGGTCGTAACCACGCTTGATCATCTGCGGGATCATGGTGCCGCCGACCGCCGAGACGTCGGCGATCGCCGAACCGGATACGCCGCCGAAGAACAGCGACGACAGCACGCTGACCTGGCCCAGGCCGCCACGCACGCGCCCCACCAGCGAGGAGGCCAGCGCGATCAGGCGTTCGGAGATACCGCCGCGCAGCATCAGCTCGCCGGCGAAGATAAACAACGGGATGGCGATCAACGAGGCCGAGCCGCTGCCGGCGGAAATCTGCTGCACCAGCACCACCGTGGGCAGGTCCAGATACAGCAGCGTGGCCAGTGCGGCCGCGCCCAGCGCATACGCCACCGGCACGCCGATCAGCAGCAGCACCACGAAGGTTCCCAACAACATCGCAATGCCCATCAGCGCACTCCTCCGGCCTGGATCGGGCGCAGCACACGCCACAGCTTGTACAAGGCAAAGATCACCATCAGCGCACCGCCGATCGACAGCGGCAGGTAGTTGATGCTCTGCGGCATCTGCGCGCCGGCCATCTTGATGTCCAGGCCATCGAGCAGCAGCGCCGCACTCCACCACGCCAGCACCGCGCCGATGGCGATGATCATCAGCGGGCGGATCAGGTCGAACACGCGGCGCACCAGCGGCGGCACGTGTTCGCCCAGCAAATAGAAGCCGAAGTGGCGGTTGGTATGCACGCCGGCGGCCGCGCCCAGGCTCAGCGCAGTGCTCAGCAACAGCAACGTCACCGGCTCGGTCCAGCTGGGCGAGTCGTTGAGCACGTAGCGGGTGAACACCTGCCAGCCCTGCACGACCACCAGGCCCAGCAGCGCGATGGAGGCCACGCCAACGGCGGTATCGGAAACGCGGTCCAGCGCGCGCTGCAACGGCGCGACCGGGACGGCGACGGTCTCGGGTTCGGTCATCGGGTCACCTCTATGCAAAATCGCGGATGCGGCGGTACAGCGCTTCGATCTCGGGCTGCTTGCGGTATTCGGCCAGCAGCGGCGCGGCGGCGGCGCGGAACGCCGGCATGTCGACCTGGTTGAGCTTCACGCCGTAGTCGATCACCTGCTTGCGCGCGATGGTCTCGGAGGCATCCCACAGATTGCGCATCACCGGGACCGAGGCGCGTGCCAGTTCCACCACCAGGGCACGATCGTCCGGGCGCAGCGACTGGAAACTCTGCCGCGACATCACCAGGATGTCCGGCGCGTAGGAATGCTCGCTCTGCGACCAGTAATGCGCGGCTTCGAAATGCCGGCTGGACTGGAAGCTGCGCATGTTGTTTTCCGCACCGTCGATCATGTGCGTTTCCATCGCCGAGAACGTCTCGCCCAGCGACATCGGCGTGGGATTGGCGCCCAGCATGCGCATCAGCTTGAGGAAGATGTCCGACGAGGCCACGCGCAGTTTCAGGCCCTTGAGATCTTCCGGGCGGTGCAGCGGATGCTTGGTGTTGTAGAAGCAGCGCGCGCCCGAATCGTAGATGGCCAGGCCCACCAGATCGCGCTGCTCGAAGCTGCGCAGCACGCTGTCGCCGACATGGCCGTCGATGGCGCGGCGCAGATGCGGCACCGAGTCGAACACGTACGGCAGGCACAGCGCCTGGGTCAACGGAAAGGTGTTGTTCAACGCACCCGAATACACGCGGGTGATGTCGATGGCACCAAAGCGCGCCATGTCGATCGCCTCCGACTCGCGCCCGAGCTGGCCGGAGTGGTACTGGCGCAGCTTGAGCCGGCCATTGGTACGCTCTTCGAGCTGCTTGCCGAACCAGCGCACCGCTTCCACCGTGGGGTAGTCGCCGACGTGCACGTCGGTGGCGGTGAGCAGCTGCCCACCGGGAATCGGCGTGGTGGCACCGGCGCCCAGCCAAGGGCCGGCCGCGGCGGCGCCGAGCCCGGCACCGAGGAAATGTCTGCGTGTGATCATTGGCGCCCTCCCAAGCGTCTGGTCACTGGGTCCGGCGCTACTTGGCGGACACAGCCGTACAGGAAATGTCGCCGATGCCGGCGAAGCGAATCAGGGCATGCTGTCCCACTTCGATGTCATGGATACCGGTGGCATTGCCCGTGGCGATGAGATCACCGCGCTTGAGCGGACGCCCGCGCCGGGCCGAACGGCCAAGCGCAAATGCGTAGGCGGCGCGCAGCCCGCCCGGCAACGTGGTGGCCCCGCCGGTGCCGACCAGCTGGTCGTCGATCAGGGTTTCGGCGGTCAGCGCAGATTCGTCGCGCGCCAGCCAGTCGGTCACTTCCGGGCCCAGGATCAGGCCGTTGTTGTTGCCGAAGTCGGAGATCACCACGCGCGGGCCCAGCTTGTTGATGGTGGCCAGCGGGCTGCTGGCGATCTCCACGCCGATGAACAAGGTGGCCGGCAGCTGCGCCGCCTCCTCCGGGGTGAAGTGGGTCTGCTCGGCCGGCGCGTCCGCGTCCAGGCGCAGCACGTACTCGGCCTCGACCGCGCCAAAGCCGCCCGCGTAGATCGGGAACTCGGTTGTTCCACCGGTAGCATTCCAGAGCTTGTGCGAGAAGATCGGGCCGAGCAGGCGCTCGTCGCCGGAATGGTCGCGGCGCTCGGCAGCGATATAGCCCACCTTCCAGCCGACCACCCGGTCGTCCCACTGGCTGATGGCGATATCCTGCACCTGGTAGGCAGTGACCAGATCGTCAGGGATTTGCCCGGGAAAGTCGGGCAGCGATGCCCCTGCACGGCGTGCCTCCACAAAGCGCTGCGCGATCTGCGACAGCGAGGATGTGGACGATGGCGGGGTGGCGGCGTCGTTGCTCAAGGGTGTCTCCCTGATAGGTGTTTTTGTTGCACTGCCAATCGACAGTGGCACGGTGTGCTGTATATGGTAAACCGGTGTCATTGGCAATGTGCAGTGCGGCAAAGTGGCCGCAGGAACGAAGCAACCCTGGGAGGGGTGGATGGAACAGACAAGCCAGACGCGCGTGTTTGCCGCGTTTTCGAGCCTCATGCGCCGGTGCATGACCGTGGGGGTGATGGGTTTGCTGCTGGCAGGGCCGGTGCTGGCCGCCGAGGCACCTGGCGCCGAGACCGCAGCCGAGCAGGCCAGCCGGATCCCGCTGTGGCCCAAGCGGCTGGCACCGGGTGACAAGGCGCTGCAGCAGCCGCAGCGCATCGTCCAACGCAGCAGCGACCCTGCACTGCCCGATCGCTATATCCAGCAGATCAGCACGCCGTATCTAGTGGTCTACCGGCCCCGGCAGCCGAACGGCACCGCCCTGCTGGTCACCCCCGGCGGCGGCTACCAGCGCATCGTGCTCGACAACGAAGGCAGCGCGCTGGTGCCGAGCTTCGTCGACCAGGCCGGTATCACCCTGTTCGTGCTGCGCTACCGGCTGCCCGGCGAAGGCCACCCGAACGGCGCCGACGTGCCGCTGGCCGATGCACAGCGTGCGCTGCGGCTGATCCGCGCCAATGCCACCCGCTACGGCATCGATGCGCAACGGGTCGGGGTGATGGGCTTTTCGGCCGGCGGCCATGTCGCCGCCAGCCTGGGCACGCGCTACGCCGCGCAGGTGTACCCGGCCCAGGACGCGGCCGATGCGCTGAGCGCGCGGCCGGATTTTGAACTGCTGATCTACCCGGTCATCGACATGGACAGCGCCAACGCACACCCGGGCTCGCGTGAGCGCCTGCTCGGCAGCAATCCAGACGCCGCTCAGGTGCGCGCGTATTCGCCGCAACTGCATGTGGATGCCCGCACGCCGCCCAGTTTCCTGCTGCATGCGCAGGACGACACCGTGGTGCCGGTGCGCAACAGCCTGCTGATGCACGAGGCGCTGCTGCGCGCCGGCGTGGCGAGCGAGCTGCATGTCTTCCCGCAGGGCGGCCATGGCTTCGGCACCGCCAGCGGCACCGGCCTGACCGTGGCCGCATGGCCGCAGCTGGCGCAGGCCTGGATCGCGCATGTCACCAGGGTGCAGACGCCTGCATCTGCATCTGCATCTCCACAGACACAGACACCGGCAGTGATCCCTGCGCAGGACGCGGCGCGATGACAGCGCCGTCCATGCCCGACACGCGCCGACGCACGCTGCTGCGTGGCGGGCTGCTTGCCACTGCCGCAGCAGCGCTGCCCGGCGTCGCCGGCGCGGCCGCACCGCCGCCACGCGATGACAGCGCGCCGCTGGCACGCGTGCGTGGCGGCGCGCTGCGCGGCTATCGCGACCAGGGCATCTGCGTGTTCAAGGGCATCCCGTACGGCGGCGACACCGCCGCGCGGCGCTTTCAGGCACCTGTGCTGGAAACGCCTTGGCAGGACGTGCGCGATGCCAGCGCCTACGGTGCAGCCGCACCGCAACTCAAGGCCAGCGAACCCACCAGCGAGGACTGCCTGTTTCTCAATGTATGGACGCCCGGCCTGCGCGATGGCGGCAAGCGGCCGATCCTGTTCTATATCCACGGCGGCGGCTACACCACCGGCTCCGGCAGCGACCCGCTGTACGACGGGGTGCGCCTGTGCAAGCGCGGCGACGTGGTGGTGGTCACCGTCAATCACCGGCTCAACCTGTTCGGCTATCTGTCGCTGGCGCAGCTGGGCGATGCCGGCTTTGCCGACTCCGGCAATGCCGGTCAGCTGGACCTGATCCAGGCACTGCAGTGGGTGCGCCAGCACGCGGGCGAATTCGGCGGCGATGCCGGCAACGTCACCGTGTTCGGCCAGTCCGGTGGCGGCGCCAAGATCGCCACGCTGATGGCGATGCCGGCCGCGCGTGGCCTGTTCCATCGCGCCTGGACCATGAGCGGGCAACAGGTCACCGTGGCAGGGCCACGCGCGGCCACCCAGCGCGCGCAATTGCTGCTGGATGCGCTGAAACTTGCGCCAGGCGAGCTTGCGCGGATCCGCACGCTACCGGTGGCGCAGCTGCTGGCTGCCGCGCAGCTGCGCGACCCCTCGCGGGTGGAAAACAGCGCGTTGTATTTCGGCCCGGTGCTGGATGCGCGCAATGTGCCGGTGCACCCGTTCTGGCCGACCGCGCCACTGCAATCGGCCCGCATTCCCATGGTGATCGGCAATACCCGCGACGAGACGCGCGCGTTTCTCGGCAACGACGCCAAGAACTTCGCGTTGAGCTGGGACGAGCTGCCGGCCAGGCTGGAAAGCCAGCAATACGTCGACCTGCTGCCGCAGGTGGTGATCGCCGAATATCGCCGTCTGTATCCGCAGTACTCGCCCTCGGACGTGTTCTTTGCGGCGACCACCGCCGGCCGCTCGTGGCGCGGCGCGGTCGAAGAGGCCGAAGCGCGCGCGCGCCAGGGCGCACCGACCTGGGTGTATCAGCTGGACTGGGGCTCGCCGCTGGATGGCGGCAAGTTCGGCGCCTTCCACACGCTGGATATTCCGCTGGTCTTCGACACCATTGCGCAGCCCGGCGCGCGCACCGGCGACGGTGCCGATGCGCAGCGCATGGCCGCGCAGATGAGCCAGGCACTGCTGGCGTTCGCGCGCAGCGGCAACCCGAATCATCGCAGCCTGCCGCATTGGACGCCGTATTCGCTGCAACGCCGCGAGACGCTGCTGTTCGATACACCGAGCCGGCTGGAGCACGACCCGCGCGGTGGCGAGCGCAAGCTGTACCAGCAGGCGCCTTTCATTCAACGCGGCACGTTTTGAGCGCTTGCGTGGTGGAGCGCCACCTCGCGCGGGCTGATGGCCGTCTGCAGCGGCAGGGTTTTGCCGCTACAGGGTGGCGCCGATCAAGGCGTGGCCCCGGTGATCGTGCTTGGGGCTTTCTGACTGCCTTTGGTCTTCCAACTCGATTTCGGCGTCTGCCTGCCTTTCGTCTTCCGTTCGTCTTCCGACTGACATCCGTTCCTTGATCGCTTCTTCGTCTCTGGTGACTCATGCGCTTCCCGTCTCTCGTACCGCTGGTTCTGCTGGCAGCAACCGCTACACCTGCTGCACACGCCGTTGAGGCGCCGCCTGCACCCGTGCCGGCTTCTGGTGTGCCCGCGACCGGCACGCAGCTTGCCGCCAGCAAGATCGTGCTGGTCGGCGATTCCACCACTGCCGTGCAAGGTGGCTGGGGGCCGAGTTTCTGCGCGCAGCATGTGACCTCGTTCCTGAGCTGCCTCAATCTGGCGCGCGGCGGCCGCAGCACCTCCAATTACCGTGCCGAAGGGTCGTGGGAGATCGCGCTGCACGAGCTGCGCAGCGGCGGTTATCGACAGGTCTATGTGCTGATCCAGTTCGGTCACAACGACCAACCCGGCAAACCGGGGCGTTCCACCGACCTGACGACCGAATTCCCCGCCAACCTGCGCCGGTATGTGGCCGAGGCGCGCGCCGCCGGTGCGATTCCGGTGCTGGTCACGCCATTGACGCGGCGGCAATTCGCGCGCGGCCAATTAGTGGATGACCTGGGCCCGTGGGCGGAGGCCACGCGCAAGGTTGCGCAGGAATTGCAGGTGCCGTTGATCGATCTGCATGCGCGCAGTCGTGCGCTGGTGCAGGGCATGGGCCCGGTGTTGGCGATGCGGCTGGCGCAGCGGCCTGCCGACCCCGCGCAAGTGCTTGCCGCGCAATCGGGTACCACGATTGGCAAGACGCCGGTGCAGGCATTGCATGCGCCGCCGTCGTCGTCATCAAGGGGCGCGACATCGGGCAGCGTCTCCGCCACCGCGCAGGACAATGCCAGCGCCGAGCCGATGGGCCAGGCCAAACTCGCGTTCGACTACACCCATCTTGGTGCGGACGGCGCCGATCTGTTCGCGGCGATTGTTGCCGACGAGTTGGCAAAGCACGTGCCCGCGTTGCGGCCGTTGTTGATTCCGTGATGCGTCATTTCATCTGATCAACTAGAGCGGCTAACAAAACTACTTGACGCCAGTCAATTGCAGGCCGGCTGATGTGCTGCCTGGCTGCAGGGCCCTTGCCCGCCCACCATCGCGGGACACGCCGCAAGTACATCCATGTAGGCTCTGGCGCGGCATCCATGCCGCTCAAGGTCCCGCGACGATGGGCGGGCAAGGACTAGTCGAGAGGGTCGGTGCGTATGGTTTTCGGCAAAGCAACTGACCAACTTCCTGGTGCGGTGTCCTCACCAATTGCGGGACCGTGTGGCGGCTTGGATGCCGCCACCGCGCCCCCGGGGATGGGTTCACGGCGTGTCCCGCGAGCGGTGAAGGGACCGCGCAGTCGACCCTGCGCTCACTGACAAGCACTCGCTCGCCAGGTTTTATCGGTCGCTCCTAGCTGCATCAGCTCACGACAGGCACTGGCGCATCCGCTTCGATCACCTGCTCGCGCTTGAGCTCTTCCCACACCGCTGCCGGAATCGCCACCCGCATCGAGGCCGCATTCGCATGCGCCTGCTCGGGCGTGCGCGCACCCGGAATCACCGCGGACACCACCTTCGGCGCGGCGGCAAATTGCAGCGCCACCGTGCGCAGATCCACGCCGTGGCGCTCACAGATGGCCAGCGCCTTCTGTCGCTTGGCCGGTGCCCATTCCGGCACGGTGCCGTCGTAGAGATACCGCTCGCGGCCGGCCAGATAGCCCGCCAACAACGGCGCACCGACCACCACCGACGCGCCGTGCTTTGCGATCTTCGGGAAGGTGTCGTGCAGCGCCTGCGTGTGGTCGAGCAACGAGTACTGGCAGGCCAGCAGGAAGATATCCGGATCGGCCTCCTCGATCGCACGCAAGGCCGGCTCGGGGCGATTGACGCCAAAGCCCCAGGCCTTGATCAGGCCCTCCTTGCGCATCTTGGTCAGCTCGGGCATCGCGCCTTTCACCGCCTCGGCAAAGCGCTGTTCCCACGGCATGCCGAGGTCTTTCTCGTTCTCCGGGGAGAGGTCGTGGATGTAGGCGATATCGATCTGCGACACGCCCAGCCGCTGCAGGCTGTCTTCGATGGACCGACGCACGCCAGAGGCGCTGTAGTCGTAGCGGTAGTCGAAGGGCGAGGGCTGCTGCCACATCGTCTTCGGCGGCTTGTCGGTGGCAGTGAGCAGGCGCCCGACCTTGGTCGACAGCACGTAGTCGCCTGCAGCGTGATTGTGCAGATGGTGGCCGGTACGACGCTCGGACAAGCCCAGGCCGTACCACGGCGAGGTATCGAAATACCGCACGCCCGAGGCCCATACCGCGGCCAGGGTCGCTTCGCTTTGCGCATCGCTGGTGGGCGCAAACCCGTTGCCGATTGCCACGCCACCAAAGCCTAGGCGACTCGACGGCCGATAGCGCGCGCCCTTGGCTGCAGGATTGGTCGGCAACGCAGAAGCGGCAGCCTTGCCGCGCGTGGGCATCACGCTGCCGGGCGCGGAGGTCTGCGCCAACAACGGGGCGGCAGCCAATGCGGCGGTGCCGGCAGCGGCGGCGGAAAGGAACTGGCGACGGGTATTCATGGGGGAAATCCTTGCGGCGACTCGATCCACAAGCATGGTCCCGCCTGCGTGCAGACCAGGTCAGCAAGGCACGCGCGCGTACACATGCAGGCAACGAACGGCCCGCGTGCAGGTTTAGACAAGCAGGCACGTCAGCACAGGTTGTCAGCGGTCGCTGCTGGTGGTCATTGCATGCACCGCATGCTCGGGACATGCAGAAGTGGCCTGTGTTCCGGGCCGCTACACTTCATCGCGTGGCGTTGCCTAAGAGCGGCTGACACAGCGTCGCGAGCGGGAGTCGACTGTGTGCGGACGGCACGCTCACAACCGCAGTGCACGCGTGGCATATGTTGCTTCCGAGCACCGAGCGCGCCTGCCTGACGGCTGTGCAGTCGTTTTGCTAACCACTCCAGATCCCTGCACAAGTCCGTATTGCATGGATCCAACGTCCATCAGTGTATTTCCAGCAGTTGCACCTGTGCCCGCGGTGGGCCATCGCCCAGCCACAGCGTGCCCACGCTGATCGGCAGGCTGAAGCGACGCGGGCCGGCGCTGCCCGGATTGACGTACAGCACACCGTCGTGCGCCTGTATCGACGGCTTGTGCGAATGCCCGCTGATGATCACATCGGCAGCAACATCTGCTGCCAGCGTTTTTAGATCGTGCAGCACATGGATGCGCACATTTGCGATCAGCAGGTCCAGCGTTTGCGGAAGTTGCGCTGCCCACGGCGTGTTGTCGATATTGCCGGCGATCGCATGCAACGGTGCCAGCACGCCCAGCGCGGTGAGGATCTCCGGCTTGCCCACGTCGCCGGCATGGATGATCGCCGCGCAGCCCTGCAATGCAGCCACGGCCTCGGGCCGCAGCAGGCCGTGCGTGTCGGAGATCAGGCCAATGCGTAAGGCTGCAGCCGTCATCGGGTGTGGGTGAAGGTGGCGGGCGATGAGGATGCACTGCCGGGTGATGCCGTTGCGTCAACGTGGCGCCTTTTCGCGTCGGCAGCATGTTCAGCGGCCAACCTCGCCATGGCAGCTGTTGCCCGGCACACCGTGGCGTGCCGGGTATCAATCAACTCGGTGCATCGACTCACGTGTTGTCCGCGCTTTCCAGGCCCAGACGCTGTTGGGATCGCCCTGCAGTCCGCGCCGTTTATTCGCACGCGCCAGTTGCCAGTACGCCCATGCCAACACCAGCGCGATCAGGTCCACGCCGAGTACCGTGGCGTCCTGCCATGGCAGCACCAGGCCGCGCGCGGAAACACAGCTGGCCAGCGGAATCAGCGCCGTCAGGCCTGCGCAGGCCAGCAACACCTCGTACGCCCCACGTGCGGTGGGGCGGATCAGTGCCCACACCAGCACGGCCGCGAAGACCGCGTAATAGACATGACGCTCCTGTCCTTGCGGCAGCAGACGCGCGGCGATGAACAGCGCCGAGACGCCGGCCACGCTGCCCAGGCACACGCCGACGGTGAGGCGCGCCATCGCGTGGGTGCGGCGCGGTTGATCGACCAGCCGACGCTTGCGGCGTGTTTCGATCCACAACAGGTTGCCGCTGTAGAACAGGAACGCGCCGCCCAGCCCGAGCAGGAAATACAGCCACTGCACCGGCGCCTGCCCGAAGTTGCCGAAGTGCAGCCCTTGCAGCCCGCGCAATGCAGCGGTGCCTGGTGACATCGTCCTTGGTTCGAGTACGCGCAGGACCTGGCCGGTTGCCGCGTCCAGCGCCACGCCACCGAGGGTGTTGAGCCGGCGCTGCGCGTGATGGCCATACACCTCCGCACGCGCATTGGCATCGCCTGCATCGTGAAACCCGACGCTTTCCGGTACGAAGCCCGGGCTGGCCGCGCGCGCCTTGTCCAGCAGCACCGCCAGCGGCAACACCGGCGCCGCACGCCTGGCCGGTTGCACATGCGGGGTGAGCTCGAAGTCCGGCTCCAGGATCTGCATCAGCTTGCCGTCGAACACCAGGAACTGGAACGGCGCCAGCAGCAGCACGCCCAGGCACAACACCGCACCGGACCAGGCGAAGATCACATGGAACGGCAACGACAACATGCCGACCACGTTGTGCGCGTCCTGCCACAGGCGCTTGACGTTGGCGCCGATGCGCAGCGCGAACAGGTCCTTGAGGAACACCGGCGCATACAGCACCACGCCGCTGACCAGGGCCAGCCCGTACAGCACGCTCACCACCCCGAACAGGTAGGTACCGAACACGCGCGGCAGGCCGGCGGTGAAGTGCAGGTCATAGAGAAAGTCGGCAAAGCCCACGCGCTGCGGCAGCTCCAGCAGGCTGCCATCGGCGGCTTGTTGATACTGCCGCATGCCACCGCTGGCCTCGGCCTGCGGGCCGTACCAGTACAGCCGCGCCAGTGGCCCGTGCTCGCCGGGCAGCAGCACTAGGAAGGAGTCGGCCACCTGCGGATGCCGGGCGATCACCGCATCCAGCAGGCGCTGCGCGGCGGCGACAGGATCTGCCGGCGCCGGCTGCGTGGCAGGCGGGGTGGTCTGCCAGCCGCTCAATTGGTGAGTAAACACGGTGATGGCACCGGCATAGAAGGCGATGAACAAGGCCATGCCGGCTAACAGGCCCATCCAGCTGTGGACCGACAGAAACGCACGCAAGGTCGCTGCTTTCATGCGCCCAGCTCCGTCCAGCCCGTGGCCTTGATGCCTGCAAGCGTGAGGTAGCACAGCAGCGTCAGCCCGCTGAGTACGACCCAGGCACGCGATGCGCTACGAAACACGAACGGCAGCGCCATCGCACCGATCCATGCCGGAAACATCAGCAACAACCACGCCAGCGTGTAGCTCCGCTGCGGCCCCGGCAGCACCAAGGCGCACAGGCCGACCACGCCCACCGCAAGCGGCAGGCCCAGCACCACGGCGGCCAGCCATCTAGCCCACATGGCGCACCTGCCTGCGTTGCACGCGCGCCTGCTGCCAGGCATCCAGGTACGGCAGCGCCACCGCCACCAGCATCAACGCCGTCACTGCGGCGAAGATGCCGGCCCAGGTCCCCAATGCAGCGATGGCGCAGCCCAGCGACAGCAGCAACGCGCTGGCGCCGAGGCGTAGCGCACGCGCCGACAGCCGGCGCTGCGGCCACAGGCGTTGATGCCTGGTTGCCAGGTAGAACGCCAGCACCGAGACCACAGCGGCGAGCAGATAGCACGCCGTCATCAGGCCGCTCATGCCTGCACCTGCATCGAAGCGGAGGGCGACAAGCTGCCCGAGAGCACAGGCCGCGTGCCGCCGCCCTGCGCCCCGGCACACCCCGAATACGCAGCCCGCACGGGTGCATCTGCGCGCCCGACCCTGCGCACGACAGGAACAGGCCACTCAAGCATCGAAGAAGTAGCAGCACTCAAAACGCCCACGCACAACGCTCCCGTAACGAGATCGACGGAAGGCATGGCGGCGGCTGTGCCCGGCAGCCCTCCCCGGGCCGCCTGATATCAGTGGTCGACACCCAGCTGCGCCGCCCGACAGGCGCACGCAACACGGTCTCACCACTCTATGGCGCGCAATCTAACAGGTGCCACGGCGCCGGACCAGCGGCCAGGCGCCGTGGGTGTTGCATCAGCCCTGCGGCGTCAGCACGATGACGCCCAGCGGCGGCAACAGCAGCGGCAGGGATTGCGCATGGCCATGCATGGACTGCTGCTCGGCGCCCACCACACCGCCATTGCCCAGGTTCGCGCCGCCATAAATACCGGCATCGCTGTTGAACACCTCGCGCCACTGACCGCCCTGCGGCACGCCGATGCGGTAGCCGTGCTGCACGATCGGGGTGAAGTTGATCACCACCAGCACCGGGGCGTCGCCGCGCTTGCCCTTGCGCAGGAACGCGACCACGCTGTTGGCCGCGTCATCGCCCACCACCCACGCAAACCCGGCCGGGTCGTCATCCTGCGCGTGCAGCGCGGGGTATTCGACATACAGCCGGTTCAAGTCACGCACCAGGGTCTGCACGCCGCGATGGCGTGGGTCGTCCAGCAGATGCCAGGGGATGCCGCCGTCGTGGTTCCACTCGGTGGGCTGGCCGAACTCGCAGCCCATGAACAGCAACTTGCGCCCCGGGTGGGTGAACATGTAGCCCAGGTAGGCGCGCAGGTTGGCAAAACGCTGCCAGTCGTCGCCCGGCATGCGGCCCAGCAACGAGCCCTTGCCGTGCACCACTTCGTCGTGCGAGATCGGCAGCACGAAGCGCTCCGAATACGCATAGACCATGCTGAAGGTCAGCTCGCCATGGTGGTAACGGCGGTAGATCGGATCCAGTGCGGCGTAATGCAGGGTGTCGTGCATCCAGCCCATGTTCCACTTGTAGTGGAAGCCCAGGCCACCATGCGCCACATCGGCAGTGACGCCGGGGAATGCGGTGGATTCCTCGGCAATCATCACCGCGCCCGGCGTGTGCTCGCGCACCACCTCGTTGAGCCGGCGCAGGAAGGCGATGGTCTCGTAGTTCTCGCGCCCGCCATGGATGTTGGGCACCCACTCGCCGGCATTGCGGCTGTAGTCGCGGTACAGCATCGAGGCCACCGCATCCACGCGCAGGCCGTCGACGTGGAAGCGCTGCAGGAACTCCAGCGCACTGGCGATCAGGAACCCGGACACCTCGCGCCGCCCGTGGTTGTAGATCAGCGTATTCCAGTCGCGATGGAAGCCTTCGCGCGGGTCGGCATGTTCGTACAGCGCGGTGCCGTCGAAATGCGCCAGGCCGTGGGCGTCGGTGGGGAAATGCGCCGGCACCCAGTCGACGATCACGCCGATGCCTTCACGGTGGCAGCGATCGACGAAACGGGCAAAGCCATCCGGCGAACCGAAGCGCGCAGTCGGCGCGAACAGGCCCAGCGGCTGGTAGCCCCACGAGCCGCCGAACGGATGCTCGGTCACCGGCATCAGCTCGACATGGGTGAAGCCCATGTCAGCCACGTACGGAATCAGGCGGTCGGCCAGCCCATCCCAATCCAGGTCCACGCCTTCCTGGCGCAGCCAGGAACCGGCATGGATCTCGTAGATGCTCATCGGTGCGTCGTGCGCCTGACGGCGCGTGCGCGTGGCCATCCAGCCGTCATCGCTCCACTGGTGCGGGGTGGGGTCGGCCACGATCGAGGCGGTGCCCGGCGCCAGCTCGGCACGCCGCGCCACCGGGTCGGCCTTGGCCGGCAACTCATTCCCATGCGGGCCGCGCAGCTGGTACTTGTAGTGCGCCCCCGGGCCGACGTCGGGCACGAACAGCTCCCACACGCCGGACTGGTGCCGCAGCCGCATCGGATGCCGGCGTGCGTCCCAGCTGTTGAAGTCGCCCACCACCGCCACGCGCGTGGCATTGGGCGCCCACACCGCAAAGCGCGTGCCGCGTACGCCATCGACCTCGATCACGTTGGCGCCAAGTGCATCGGCCAGCTGCAGGTGATGGCCTTCGCTGATCAGATGCAGGTCGAAGTCGCTGAGCTGCGGGCCGAACGCGTACGGGTCGGCGGTGTCCTGCTCGCCGCCGGGCCAGCCGATGCGCAGGCGATACCCGCCCTGCGCCGGCAACGCGCCGGCAAACAGGCCCGGCTCCGGGCCCGCGTCCAGCGCGATGACCTGGCCATCGTCGAGCACGGCATTGACGTAGTCGGCACCCGGTTGATAGGTGCGCAGCACCCGACCGCTATCGGTCGGGTGCGCGCCAAGAATGGCGAATGCATCGCCATGGCGTGCCTCGGCCAGGGCGCGGGTCGCGCCGGGATCCCATCGATTGGTCACTGCTGTCATCACTCCACTCATCATGTGTCTCCCGCACCAGCGCGCGCGCGGTGCAGGATGCGTCGCAAGCCCTCGATCGGCACCATCAACCAGCCGGGGCGGTTGGCGGCCTCGTAACGCACCTCGTAACAGGCCTTCTCCACCAGGAACAGCAAGGTGGCCGCATTGAACGCCGCCGGCGCGATCCACGGGTGCGTGCTGGCATCGAGCACGGCATGGTACGCATCCAGAAACGCCTGTGTGGAACGGCGGCGGAACTGCACCAGGAACTCGTCCAGATGCGTGTCCACGCCCACGCCCGCGCGTGCGGCGGTGCCTTCCTCGCCACGTGCCGACACTTCGCTGGCGTAGTCGAGCGAGCGCAGGAAGCCGGCCACATCGCGCAGCGGGCTGGCCTTGGCGCGCCGTTCGGACAGCGGCTTGGCCGGCTCGCCTTCGAAGTCGATCAGCACCACATCGTCGAAGGCCACCAGGATCTGGCCCAGGTGGAAATCGCCGTGCACGCGGGTCAGCAGGGAATCGGCCAGCACGCTCGGCGCCTGGGCGAGCAAGGCATCCAGCTGCGGGCGCTCGGCCAGCACCGCCTGCAGCGCTTCGCGTTCGGTGGCGTCATCGGTGCCGGCCAGACGCGTGGTGACCGTGTCCCACATCTCCTCGACCTGGCGGGCGACGCCGGCCACCACATCGTTGGCGGTCGGCAGGTCGATGCGCTGCGGGGCGAAGTCGGCATCGTCGGTGTCGCGCGACAAGGCCTCGTGCAACTCGGCCAGGCGTTTGCCGACCACTGCGGCGAAGGCGTCGTACCCGGCGATGGCTTCGGCGCGCGATTCGTCGGTCTGCGCGGTGGCGTACTCGTCGAAGCTGCGCGCCAGATGGTCCAGCGTCCAGCGCCAGGCATCGCCCTGGTTGCGGATGAAGCCCTGCAGCAGCGCGATCGTGGTGATGGTGCCCTGCGTGTCGATACGGCTGGCGCTGCCCAGCAAGGGCGCGGCATTGGCATAGCCCATCTCGGTCAGGCGACGGCCGATCTCGATCTCCGGGTTGGCACCATTGGCTACGTGCCGCAGCAGCTTGAACACCGCCTTGTCCGCAACCACCAGCGAGCTGTTGCTCTGCTCGGCCGACAGCCAGCGGATCTCCGGATCCTGCGGAATGTCCAGCGTGGCCAGCGCCGGGGTCGCTTCGAAGCGCACCTGGCCCTGCTGCGAGGCATCGTCGCCATCGCAGAAGTCCAGCGCGGCGTTGTCACGCAAGGCGTCGATCACCCCGCGCACCATCGGCTTGAGTGCGAAGGCATCGGTGAGATACCCCACCTCGCGGCCCTGGCGCACGCGCGCCAGCGCCAGCTGCTCGGCCAGCGTGCTGGGGTGGTCGCGCTCCCACACGATGCCGATCGGCAGCATGTAGCTCTCGTGGCGGCCGTCTTCCAGCTCCACGTCCAGCTCCAGCAGGCTCATCGGCTCATCGCCGGGCAATGGCGTACGCCGCGAAATGCGCACGTGCTTCAGTGCCTGGTCCTTGGCCGAGAACCAGCGCCGTGCCGACAACCAGGCCGGCAGGATTTCTGCTTCCAGCGTGGACAGATGCGGCAGCAATGCGTTGCTTTCGTCGGTATCGCTGCGCAGCACCAGCGTGCGGTAATCCGGCAACGGCACCGGGCTGGGCACATGCCAATCCGGCAAGGTGCCTTCGCTGACCAGCTGGAACGCGTAGAAGCCGAACGGCGGCACCGTGAGCAGATAGGTCAGCCGGCCGACCGGCGGGAAGCTGCCGCCGCCGATGATGTCCACCGGCACGCGGCCCTCGAACTCGGACAGGTCCAGCTCCACCGCCTGCAGCGTGTGCGACAGGTTGGCCACGCACAGCACCGTCTCGTCCTGGTAGCAACGCAGGTAGGCCAGCATGCGGCGGTTGCCCGGGTACAGGAAGCGCAGGGTGCCGCGACCGAAGGCCTGGTAGCGCTTGCGCACGCTGAGCACGCGGCGGGTCCAGGTCAGCAGCGAATGCTGGTCGCGGATCTGCGCTTCCACGTTCACGGCCTGGAAGCCGTACAGCGGGTCCATCACCGGCGGCAGCACCAGCTGCGCCGGGTCGGCGCGCGAGAAGCCGCCATTGCGGTCGATCGACCATTGCATCGGCGTGCGCACGCCATCACGGTCGCCCAGATGGATGTTGTCGCCCATGCCGATCTCGTCGCCGTAGTACAGCACCGGCGTGCCGGGCATGGTCAGCAACAGGGAGGTCATCAATTCGATGCGGCGGCGGTCGCGCTCCAGCAGCGGCGCCAGCCGGCGCCGGATGCCCAGGTTGATGCGCGCGCGGCGGTCGGCGGCATAGGTCTGCCACAGGTAATCGCGCTCCGAATCAGTGACCATTTCCAGCGTCAGCTCATCGTGGTTGCGCAGGAAGATCGCCCACTGGCAGCTCTCCGGAATCTCCGGGGTCTGGCGCATGATGTCGGTGATCGGGAAGCGGTCTTCGCGCGCGATCGCCATGTACATGCGCGGCATCAGCGGGAAGTGGAACGCCATATGGCATTCGTCGGCGTTCTGGCCGAAGTACTGCTGGGTGTCTTCCGGCCACATGTTGGCCTCGGCCAGCAGCATGCGGTCCGGGTATTCGGCATCCAGCGTGGCGCGGATCTTGCGCAGGATCGCGTGGGTTTCCGGCAGGTTCTCGTTGGAAGTACCGGAGCGCTCGATCAGGTAGGGCACCGCATCCAGGCGCAGGCCGTCCACGCCGCGATCCAGCCAGAAGCGCATCACTTCCAGCACCGCCTCCAGCACCGCGGGGTTGTCGAAGTTCAGGTCCGGCTGGTGCGAATAGAACCGGTGCCAGAAGTACTGCCCGGCCACCGGGTCCCAGGTCCAGTTGGACTTTTCGGTATCGCAGAAGATGATCCGCGTGCCTTCGTATTCCTGGTCGGTGTCCGACCACACGTAGAAGTCGCGCTCCGGCGAGCCGGCCGGCGCAGTGCGTGCGCGCTGGAACCACGGGTGCTGGTCGGAGGTGTGGTTGATCACCAGCTCGGTGACGATGCGGATGCCGCGTGCATGCGCCTGCGCCACCAGCTGCTCGAAATCCTCGATGCTGCCGTAGTCCGGATGCACCGCCATGTATTCGGCGATGTCGTAGCCGTCGTCGCGGCGCGGGCTGGGGTAGAACGGCAGCAGCCAGATCGTGTCCACGCCGAGTTCGGCGATGTAATCCAGCTTGGAAATCAGGCCCGGGAAATCGCCGATGCCATCGTCGTTGGAGTCGAAGAACGACTTGACGTGCACCTGGTAAATGATCGCGTCTTTGTACCAAAGCTGATCTGCCACCACCGCGGACTGTTCCGCGTCGGCTTGTAACGATGGGACTGCATTCATGCGACCTCTCCTGCGCGGATGCGCCATAACGCGAACGGCCGCGTCGCCTCTAAGCGGATGTGCTGATACTTGCCTTGCCATGTGAAGCGGTGGCCGTCCCACAGATCGTCCACCGCCACGCTGGCGTGATCGGGCAGGCCCAACTCCCACAGTGGAATTTCGATGTCCGCGTCCTGGCCCGCATGCGGGTCCAGGTTGATCGCCACCAGCACCATGCTGCGGCTACGCGACAGGTAGCCGGCATCCAGGAACTTGCCGAAGTACAGCACCTGGTCGTTGTGCGCCTGGTAGAAGCGCGTGCCCAGGTGCGACTGCAGTTCCGGATGCATGCGGCGCAGCTGGTTGAAGCGGGTGATCTCATCGACGATGTCGCCGGGCGCACGCTCGGGCCAGGCACGCAGCTGGAACTTCTCCGAGTCCAGATACTCTTCCTTGCCCGGCGCCAGCGGCGTGGCCTCGCACAGCTCGAAGCCCTGGTACATGCCCCACAGCCCCGACAGCGTGGTTGCCAGCGCGGCGCGGATCAGGTGGCCGTTGCGCCCGCTGGTCTGCAGGAACAGCGGATTGATGTCCGGCGTGTTGACGAAGAAATGCGGGCGGAAGCATTCGCGTGGCACGCCCTGGTTCAACTCTTCCACGTACTCCTGCAGCTCGTGCTTGTGGTTGCGCCAGGTGAAGTAGGTATAGGACTGCGAGAAGCCGCACTTGGCCAGCCGGTACATCATCTTCGGCCGGGTGAAGGCCTCCGACAGGAACACCACGTCCGGCCGGCGCCCGCGGATGTCGGCAATCAACCATTCCCAGAACGGGAACGGCTTGGTATGCGGGTTGTCGACGCGGAACAGCGTCACCCCCTCGTTGACCCAGAACAGCACCGCATCGCGCAGCGTGTTCCACAGGTCCGGCACCGCACCGCTGGCGTAGAAATCGACGTTGACGATGTCCTGGTATTTCTTCGGCGGGTTTTCCGCGTACGGAATCGAGCCATCCGCGCGCCAGGTGAACCAGTCCTTGTGGTCCTTCAACCACGGGTGATCCGGAGCGCACTGGATGGCGAAATCCAGCGCCACCTCCAGCCCATGTGCACGCGCGGCCTGGATCAGGCGGCGGAAACCGTCCAGCCCGCCGAGCTCGGCATGCACCTCGGTATGCCCGCCATCGCTGGCACCGATTGCATACGGGCTGCCCGGCTCGCCATCGACCGCAGTGACCGAGTTGTTGCGGCCCTTGCGGTTATTCAACCCAATCGGATGGATCGGCGGCATGTACAGCACGTCGAAGTTCATCGCGCGGATATGCGCCAGCCGCTTGATCACATCGTCGAAGGTGCCGTGCCGCTGCGGATCGCCGCTTTGCGAGCGCGGGAACAATTCGTACCAGCTGGCAAAGTGCGCCGCGCGCCGCTCCGACTCCACCCGGAAGGTCATCGGCGTCTCGGAGCGGAACGGCTTGTCGTCGGCCGCTGCCATCGCCTGCGCGGTATCCGGCTCCAGCACGATCGCCAGCTGCTGCAGCGGCTCGCTCTGCGCACCGATGCGGGTCAGGATGGCCTGCAGGCGCTCGGCCAACGCACCGCTACTGCGTGCGTGCGCAGCCTGCACCACGGCCACCGCTTCCTGCACATCCACCGGCAGCACCGTGTTGGCGGCACGCTTCTTTTCCAGATCCGCATGCAAGGTGGCAAATACATCGCGCCAGCCTTCGACGCGGAATTCATAGGTGCCGATGCGCTCGAGCGGGAACTCCGCGCGCCAGCGATCGTTGCCCAGCGCACGCATCGGCGCACTGGCCCAGGTCTTGGCATCGGCCGGGCGCCACAGCACCGCCACCGCGATACGGTCGTGCCCGTCGCAGAACGCATCGGCTTCCACGCAGATGCGGTCGCCCACGGTGCGCTTGACCGGGAAACGGCCGTTATCGACCGACGGCGTCACCGACTCGATGCACACACGCGGCCAGGCGGCCGCGGTCTGCGCGCGCGGACGCATGCGCGGCACCGCCAGCACATGCCGCGCCGGCACGCTGCGGTACACCCGCACCTCGCCCGGCTCCAGCGCTTCCAGAGTAGCACCGGAGAGCGTGCTGCCGTCTTCGCCCACCAACGCTTCGGCATCGCCAAGCAGGCGCAACAGGTCCGGCGCCGGGACCGGCACCACATGATCGGCATCGCCATTGATCAGCAGCAGCGACGGCAAGCCGCCCAATGGCTCGATGGCCACCGCCGTCAGGCCGGTGCCCTCGCGCAGCAGCGGGCGCAAGCGCAGGCCGGCATTGCTGGGCGGCACGCCATCGCGCGCCCTGATCGACAACGGCAACGTCTCCAGCTGTGCCTCGTCCAGCAGCCAAGCCCCGCCCAGGGCGTGGGCCAGCTGCCAGTGCTGCCCGGCAGCGGCCGCAGGCTTGCCTTCGGGCGCGCCCACCACCGCGACCACCTGCGACGCCAATGCGCGCAATGCGGTGTCTTCGTCGAAGAACCAGCTACCGCGGCCGTCCCACCAGGCAAGCGAGGAGAACGCCGCATCGAAGCCGGCACCGGCCAGCTGCTGCAAGGTCTCGATGCCCAGGCCCGGCGTCCAGGCTGCAAACACCACCTCCGGCGCCTGCGCATGCACGCGTGCGATCAGCTCGCGCCAGCGCTGCGCCGGCACCTGCTGCGGCTGCAACAGGCGGAAGCCGGCCACGCCCTGCGATGCCCACTCCAGCAGGCGCGCACTCCACCACTCCACCAGCGCCGCACCTTCCTGCGCATAGGTGAAGCGTGCCTCCGCCACTTCGGGCGTGGCGCGCGGCTGGCGCGGGTCCGGCACCGCCGTGCTGCGCGCCCGGAACCACTGCGGGTTGTCGCGTACCACCGCACTGTTGCCACCCACTTCGTCCAGGCGCACGTCGAGCAGCAGCTTCACGCCGGCGCGGTGCGCGGCCTGCACCACCTCGCGCAGGCGCTGCGCGTCGGCCTCGCTGGCACCGGCCACCTCACTCAGCCGGCCCTGGGCGTCGCGCGCAAACGGCGGCGCGAGCACCACATGATCAAAGCCCGCCTCGCGCGCCGACCTGCAGCGCTGCTCCAGCCCGGCTTGGTCCCCGGTTGCCTCGTTGAGAACACAGATCCGCATAGCGCCCCCTCAGCCGACCACGGCGCATACGCGCGCCGTGACGAAGAAAGCGATGCGGGCCGACGCGCCCCGCACATCCGCCGGCGCTCGTTCACGACGCACCAGTCCAACTCCCGTCCGGATCGACCCATCTCCACCCGATCCCTGGTCGACCCTTCCCACCGTGACTGCACTCATGCGCAACTCCGCAACGATTCTTGACCGATGCAGTCAAGCACCCCGGCTGCGAATTTCATGTGTCGGTGGAATTGACGAAAATCAAACAAGCGCAGCTGTGGTGAGGGCTCAGGCAGCATTGGCCAACGCCCAGGCGTTGTAGGCTAAGGCCTCAACCTGCAAGGAGCGCAAGGATGCGGAGCTACGTCATGGCGGCACTGCTAGCCATCGCCACTGTTGCAACGGCAAAGGATCAGAGGCTGAGCCCGAGCCGCGCCGGAGAGATCGTAGGGCTTTGGCAAGATGTCAGCGTCAACGACGACATCGTCAAGGAGGACTACGCCGGCTTCGTGCAGGTTGTCGACCTGGACAAAGATGGAGTCGATGAGATCGTCTATCTGAGTTCTTCGTACTGCTCGGATTCCACTTCCGACTGCCCCAACAGCATCGATGTATTGCGCAAGTACTCACCCGGGAAGGCACCCAACGTCAGCGCTCCAATCGACGCATGGGAAATCAGGGCACGCAGGACCGGTTATACGCCAGACGCCAGCGAGCATATTCCTGGCGAAGTGATGCGCCTTGCAGTCCAAGGCAATCGCATCGAGGTCGTGTTCCTCGTGCAGGAAAGCTCCCCGATCTGCAAACGGGAACAACCCAATCCGGACGGATAGCAGCGCTGTCCCGCCCCCGGCAGCTACAGCTGGGCTTATACCTGGAAGCCAGGCGCCCTGGCGCGCATTACCGGCGCTGGCAGCTACGAACCACATGTCCCCAAGGCCCATTTCCCTGAGCCGCTAAGAGGCGCCTGGGTCACCGCAGGGATCGCCTGCCGCGACGCCGAGACAGCGGACCCCAAGCACCTCATCCAGTTCGGCTGGGATGACATGACCGGCAAGGGCGAAGACCTCTGGCCCAACGCGGTCACCCTGCTGGCACGCACACCATGGACATGGCGCATCATCACCGCGTCTGCCAACGCGCCGAAGAAGGACGTTCCTGCAGTCTTCATCCTGAGCGAGATGGAAGATCGCCTGATCATTGCAGAGCAAACGCGCGTCAGAACCTTTGATCGGTGCCGCTGAGCGGAAGGTCGGTTGCCGTCGCGTTTACAGCAACGCGAGGTGCGCTCGAACGCATCGCCAGAGAACGTTTGATCAACGTCCGGGCACGCGTATCAAGTGAACCCGAGCCTGCTCTTCGGCGATTACGGCAGGCCCGATGATGTAAACAGTGCGGGAAAGTGCTGGGTAGTGGCCATCGCTGATTTCGCCGGGTGGTGGCACCGCAGCGCGTTTGACGTCATTGCAACGTTGCGACGACACTGGTACTGAAGCAATCACGTTCAATGGATGCGTAATAGGAGATCGCATTGGTAAGGCACCCAGCTGTGGCAACGTTCCAGATTGTAGAGATGTGAAGATATGAGCATTCAAACAAGAACCACCAATGCATTCGCGCTCCGCTCTTTCCTGTCGCTTGTTGGTGGCGTGGTCTTGTTTCAAGTCGGAAACACGCTGGGCAAGGGCTCCTCCTATCAGGTCAACTGGTACTTCATTGCCCTTTGCGCGGTCTATGCATTAATTCCGATCGCCATTCTTCGGGCCATCCGGCGCCGCCCCAATTTTTCCAGGCGTCTGTATTCGATAATTCTTGGCGTGCTGGCGCTGTTGGCAGTTGTGGGAGGAATCGCTGTTTCCCTGATTCCCTTTTCGGGTCCCTGAAACTCGAAAACGGCGACGTCGCTCCCTCGCCGCTTGCAAACCAGGCGTGGCAGACCAGCGGCCTACCACGCCCACGCTTACATCGTCTTCTTGATGGCTTCCGCCTTCGCCAGGTGCTGCTCGACGTGCGTCTTGGTCTCGGTCAGGTGCTGCTTGACCGGCTCGGTCGACGCCACCGTCATCATCTGCGTCTGGATCAGCTGCAGCGCGTCCTTGTGCCCGGCGATCATTGCATCGATGTAGGCCGCCGCGTAGTCCTTGCCGGACTTCTGGCCCAGCGTGGACAGGTCCTGCTCGCCCTTGCTCTCCAGCTTCTTGACGTCCGGGGTTTCGGCCAGCGTCCCCAGCGCCTTGGTCTTTTCCAGGTTCTCGGTGTGTTCTTTCTCCATCATCTTCGCGTACTCGAGCACCGCGCCGGTGACCTTCTTGTCCTGCGCCTGCTTCGCTGCGGCGATCTCGTGGTTGTTCACCGCCCCGAGCAGGCCCAGGGCGATGTCGTCTCCGGAGCTCGCGCGCGCCGCGCCTTCCGGCGCCGGGCTGGCTTCGCCGACAGGCGGCGTGGTCGGGGTCGCCGCGCCACCGGTCGGCGTCGGCTCGGTGGACGCGGCAGGCGCTGCGGCCTCCTTGTCGGCATCAGGCTTGCAGCCAGCGAGCGCCAGCGCCGCGACCATGGACAGGACCAACAGTGATTGTTTCATGCTCCACTCCCTTTCGATTGAAGACAGCAGCATCGCGCTCCCCAGGTGAAGAGGGCTCATACACGTCCACTGGTTGAATCAGACACAAGCGTGGGCTGCACGGCGAAGACACAACACCGCACCATGCACCGCACCGCACGCGGCGGCACGCGCTTGCGCACGGGCGTGGAACTCGTGGGCCAGCGCGGCTGGGCATGCGTGGCGTGTGGTGACACTTTCCTGCTGAAAGACGGCCCGGTTTGCCGCACACTACCGCGCCACATTTGGAGTGATTGCCATGCATAAGGCCTGGATGCTTGCCCTGTTGGGCGTTTCGCCGTTGGTCCACGCCGCACCTGCCGGTGACGATGCCACCTGCCGCAATGGGTTGTTCACCAGCGCACCGGTGGCGTTCTCCCTCGGCAAGGTCATCCCGCCGCGCCTGTACCTGCTCAAGGACACCGATGGCTGCCCGGACACGGGCGGGGCCGCATGCCAGGAGCGCGCCTACGTGGTCAAGAACGATATCGTCCTGACGGCGCAGCGCCGCAATGCCTATGTCTGCGTGCTCTATCCCAACAAGGGCGGCGGCACCGCCGGTTGGGTTGCACAGTCCAGCCTGCAGATGCAACCAAGCGCAGCCACGCCCACACCGCAGGCGTGGAACGGCCACTGGCACTATGGCGACAACACGCTGCAATTGACCACCAACGCAGACGGCAGCATCACCGTCAACGGCGATGCGTACTGGCCCAGCGCCTATCCCGATCCGGAACAGACGCCGGGCGGTCCGCACACCGGTTCGGTCACCGCGCGCGGCTATCCAGAAGGCAACCGCGTCGAGGTCAACGAGAACACGTGCAAGGTGCGCCTGCAATTGCTGGGCGACATGCTGCTGGCCGACGACAACCTGGAATGCGGCGGAATGAACGTGTCCTTCGGTGGGGTGTATCGAAAGAAGCCATAGCAAGCGCGGGCACCCTGTGCGCCACTCCCGCAGAGGAAGGCGCACACTTGGTTGCGCGACCTCCAACCACTGGCCCATCCCCAACGCAGGCCCAAGCGCCCCCGCCCAACGGAAGCAGGAACGCCATCACTATCACTACGGCATAAAAGCCGATGCGAGGTGGCGCAGTGCGGTTTCCGTTGGCCTGCACCGGCCAGAACGGATGCGGCTCGCTCGACCTAGCAATCGGGCCAATGCACGGAAGCAGCAGGACGCGCCAGATCACCTGGCCAGCGGTGGCGCACCAGGTGGACCGGCGTCATCTATCATTGCCGATTGCTGTTTTGAAGGAATTGCGTTGAGACGTCCCGCCCCACGCCCGCTGCGCGCACTTCTGTTTCTTTCCGTGGCGTTGCTTGCCGCTTGCAGCACGAACACCACCACCAACACGCCGCCGCCATCGGTGGACACTACCGCCAACGCAAATTACTGCATCGGGCGGCTTGCCGTGACGTCCAATGTGCCCCTGCACTTTCTGGGAAGTTCCGCGCAGTTTTACTGGGGCGACATCGATACCTACCGCGAAGACGCGACCAGCTATGCGCAGCGCCTGCTGAGCGCACAAGCATCGGCCAGCGATGGCCGGGTGCGCCAACTGATCAAGCCGGTGGAAACGCTGGCGCAGGACGATGGCAGGGTCATCGTCGCACACGCGGAAGACGCGCTGCCGCTCGACCCGAATGTGGTGCAGGTCAGCGGCTTCGCCCATCGCGATGGCACGACCTTTCGCTTCCAGAAAACGGCCATCAGCCGCCTGCAGGACATCACCGAACGGCGCACCAAGGACATCCTGGCATCGATCACCAGCAGCGCATCGCCCTTCCCGCCAGCGGCACAATCCCGGCAGGGGTTTTGCGTCACGCACGGCACCGTCAATCTGGCACCCGGACACGATTGGCACGAAGCCTCCAGGGTCGAAGGGGAATTCACCCTGCAGGAAGCGCGCTACCGTTTCAGTCTGCGTTCGCGCTACCTGCGCTCGCTGTCGTTGAACGAACAGGAAGTGACAAACCAGCGCGACCTGCTACTGGCACTGGCGGGTGCCGTCCCGAACTCCAGCCTCGCGCCGATCAGTGAACTGCCGGTCGCCGCCAGCAACCCATCGCAAGCCAGTGCCCGCCTGCTCGAGATGACGACAGCCGACGGCAAGCAGCAGGTCTACGAGTGGCACCTCCCGGCCGCCAGTACGGCACCCGGTACGCCGGCAACGTTTCTCTACATCTGGCCAGCGTCCGGGCAGGCGTCAGCGCAGGACCAGGCCAATTTCAGGCGCTGGGTCGTGGCCCATCCGCAGCAGACCACACCGCTGTTGCAGATACAGCAACTCGCCAGCGGCGGTGGACAGCAGCACGCGACGCCAGCAGGAGAAGAGAGCAGGCTGATGTACCGGATGCAGCTGCATTACCACGGCGACCAGGCTGCCGGCGGGCGCCATTACGTGATCTACAAGGATGGCCAGAAGGTCGATGATGGATTCAGCGATGCCCACGGTTTTACCAAGGCGCACAACGCGGATTACGACCAGGTATGGACAACCGAGGTGCTCAATAAATGAGTCCCTGCTTCGGTGCCCGAAAACCGCGCTATTAGTGCCAAAACCACGCACATTGGCAGCTTAATCAGCTGGATCAAGACCGGACAGGCTAAACAGAGATTGAGCGAATCTACGGCCCTGCGGGGCCCTGAGGGGTTCAACGCAATCGTCAACGGCAGCGTCCGCGCATTCGGTTTTTAGCACACTGACAAAGTCGTCTGAAGTCATCTCTGGTGCGTCCGTTCTTATCTCTCGCCGCAGCCAAATCCCAAGACCTGCAATACGTGCAGGCGCTCAGCGTATCCAACCAATGGTCTGATCGATGTAGCACCTTCCACGCATAATCAGGTGCCCCCGCATCACTTCCGTCTCGAACTCATGAACGGTGTCGCCGGGCTGCATCGCGCGCAGTAGTCCAGCTTCCTCCAGACTGTGCGAACCTAGCGCCGCAGCTGCCGCTGGAGGAGCAAGCGCTCGCCCCATCTTCTTGATGCCTGCAGGTAGCGGCTTACAGATGCCAGGTGTAACCAGAGGCGGCCGATGGATCGCAAGCACTACGCAACCGGCCACTACGCCTGCGAGTGCAATTAGCCAGAGCAGGAAACGAGTCGAGTTTGGTCTGTATGCCATAACTCTCTATTGTCCCTGATCGACGCAGAAAGCCATGAAGTCCTCGCCCCTTTTGCCTACCAGGAAACCTGCAATCTGCTGTATGGAGACGACAAAGCTCTCTCCTCACCGCAAGTACAGCAAATCTCGATTCACCCCTACTTACGATGCGCCAATGACGTAGGACGACGCGGTGACAGGCGAGCATGGTGTGATAGCTGGGACGTAGGCACTGCAATGAGGCAACTCCTACCTGAGCGAGTTGTCAGGCGCTCCGTTGATGCTTCCCAGCAAGAAAAGCAATTGCCTCCGGATCCTGGCTAGTGATGTGATCCGTGATGTGAAACACCTCCTTGCACCACGGATGCGTCAGCGCCTGAGCCCGGTCGAGCACGGCCCCAAGAAATGTTGCTTTGGACCATGGCGACTCTGCGGCATCGGTGAGCCCCACGTTATACGTCCCCTCGGTGGCCCAGAGGCGGAACGGAAATGCAATGCGATCTGCTGGCGAGGCCGATTCACCCCACTCGCCGAGGCTGATCAAACCGCTCATATGCTCCGGTTCGTGCCCGGGCGTGTACTGAAGGTAGTAAACGGCGTGCGCGTTACCGTCATCTGTAACGAAACGCGTGAGGCGAACGGTCTCTTTCCCGCAGCACTCGCAGGAGGAAACGCTTGGTGGTTCAAACTCGATTGCGATCATATATTTTTGGCGCCTGACACCAGAGGTACGTCGCGCCGCACAGTGGCGACGGAAGGCTTCTGCGTTCGATAACATTGGCGCTGGAACCTCAAAGAACGCACTTTCAGGAATCGCAGCCCGATCGCGCCAACTGCCGGCCGAATCAGGCACGCGCTCCAGCCAAGCTTGGGGACGGCAGCGGTGGCAGAAGACGTTAGGAATATCAATAAAAGTGTCGCCAGATACGTCATGAAGGACGAGCTCCTGAATTGAACCGCGTCGCGAGGCGGGTTCGGCTTGAATGAATTGTCAGGCTTTCCAAGACAGGAGACCAGCAGCGATAAGCTTGAGACGCATCATGGCCTCCTCGGTGCCGAGCCTGCCGGCCTTGCCATAGCTGGCATGAGCCGCAGGGGCTTCGGGATGGAGATGAGCCAGAACGGTCTCGGCCAGTGCGCGATGTGGAGCTATGCGGGCTGCCAGCCGGCCTAGCAGCGCCTGGCCCGTAGCGTCGGACTCATGCCCGTCCAGCGCGCATGCCCAGTAAAAGTTGTCGTACGCTGCACAGAAAGCTTCGAACGACAACGCACCGGCAGCACACTGCCGCACCAACTCATCGTGGTGGTCGAGCGCGAGAACAAGTTCCGGCTCTGAAGGGTAAGTGGCCATATGCTCCAAAGGACCTAATGCCCGCATCGCCTCGGCGTCGCCGTGGAGGCAGTGCCGCTCACGTTACTTGCCATGCGACCGCCTGGATAGCGCCTCCAGCGCCTGTAGGTCATGCGTAGTCTCCAGTGGTGCGGTCCTCGAGCAACTGCCCAGCATAAGAGGCTGGGAACCGCTCGCGTATACCAACAGATCGGAGCCCAAGAGTGGAACGAACCCATCACTGACAAAATTGATTGAATCTTCCGCGGTTGCCTGGACACGATCTCCTGGCTTCAGGTGACCTTTCCAGACCTTCAGCACGCGAAGCTCTACGAACTGCACAGCATCCCGACCAAAACCGGGTGCCGCATAGCTCCTCTCAACATGCGCAGAGACCACGTGCTGAGCAGAGGAGTAGGCCTGCGCCGTGGATTGCTGCCTACCGCATGAGATGGCCATGGCAGGCGCAGTGACGGCGAGGCAAGCAATGAGAACGGCGACTTTCAGCATGCTGCCCACCAGTTGAAGAGATCTGTGCCACGCCAAAGGATAGCTTGGATAAGTTAGCGCTCAACAAGCGTGAACGCATCGCCGACCGTGGCAAATGGCTGGCCCAGCTGGAGCGCCCCACGCGCATCACGCGAGTGCGGTACAAAGACCTCGACTGACTCGCCCGACACATGCGCCAATCGCGTACAGATTGCATCCGTCTTGTCCTCCTGTCCGGGTAGCACCACAGACATCTCCATGCAGATGCCGGCGACCCGGATGGCACCAAGACGGGCAGATTGCGAGAAGGACGCTTGAAGCAGCTCAACCATCTCCACCGATACGGAACGTTCAACCCCAAGGTCACCAGCCACCTGAGCAATTGTCCCATCTGGACGCATCAAGACACCGAATGGAATGAACTCGCCATGTGCCAGCAGCATGTCCTCGGCGAAGCCACGCGCCTCGTTATAGAGGGCATTCAGATCTTCGGAAGCCACACTACAGTCCTGGTCCTGCCTGCTACGGGAATGCGGCAACGCGAATGCCTGGCGATACGTTGGTCGCTGTCGATTGCTAGCGGTGATCGAATCCATCGCCTGACAGTCTGCATCCGCCTCGTCGACGACCACCCAGCGGCCCTGGATGAAGGATTGTCAGTTGCCAGTCGCGGCCTGGCCGAGTACCGGCTGGGCTGCACGGAACTCCGCACTGGACCGGGGGTGCCAGGGAAACAGACCGGACTTGGACGGCCACACAATCTGGTAAAGCGGAAAGTCGTCCCCCTGATAGTACCAGCGCGCAAAACCCACATGATCGTAGTACTCCGACGATGGGACTTCGGCAAAACAGCAGGAATAGTGATTGATGAGGGCATCTGTTGGGTGTGACAGATCGAGCGGTGTTCCGGCTCGCGCCGCATCCGCAACGATCGAGAGGATCTGGTGCGATACCCTTGAGGACAAGCCGAAGATGATCAATTCCGGGTGTCCAAACGTCTGGTACAGGCCAACGGTGAAGGAGTACCCAACCTGCTCGCCCTCCTCCGTGATGTGGATGCAATGCCATCCATATTCGGCAACGTCATCAAGTAGCTGCCGCTCACTTTCGTCTACACCAACACTGCGAACCATGCTTTGTGCCTGACTGCGAGCCGACCGCCCAAGTGCGGTACGGCACTATCCTCGCCGAGCGGATAAGTAAGGTCAATCTGGAATTCGCCTGCACAGCCCGCCGGATCCATAGGGGAGCGACGCACGCTCGCTGGTGCAGCGTGGCGTGGTACCTCGACTGGCACCAGGCCTGGTCTTTCAGCAGGTTCTGGTTACCCGCCTTTCGGAATCCGCTACGCTCAGCCCCAATACGTGGACACGAGACCGGCAATGAAGCTGACAGCTGCGCAACTCCTTTCGACGCCTGGCCGAATCGAAGAGAACATCAGTAAGCACCACGATGTCATCCGCCTGGCTGCGAGCAAGGGTGCCGATGTGCTGGTCTTTCCCGAGCTGTCTCTCACCGGTTACGAACCAGCACTGGCACAGGCCCTGGCGGTGCAGCCGGCTGATCAGCGCTTTGATCAATTTCAGCTGGCAAGTGACCGGTACGGCATGCTCATCGCCGTTGGCGTACCCACGAAGGGGGCAAAGGGCACCGAAATCAGCATGCTCTGCTTCCAACCGGGGCTGGAGCGCACAAGCTACTCCAAACAGCAGTTACACCCCGACGAGTTACCCTTCTTCACCGGCGGTGATGAGCAGCTTTTTCTCAGACACGCAGATCAGGTGTTGGCGCCTGCCATTTGCTACGAGTCACTGCAGGCAAGCCATGCGGAACAAGCTGCAACGTCAGGTGCTGGCGTGTACCTGGCAAGCGTGGCCAAATCCGAGAGAGGCGTGGCATCGGCCTATAGCCATTATCCGACGATTGCAAAAACGCATTCCATGACTGTCTTGATGGCGAACTGTGTAGGCCCCGCCGACACCTTCCTAGGAGCGGGTCAGTCTGCCATCTGGAGCAGTGATGGTGAATGCGTGTGCAGCGCTGACGCCTCCAAGGGGGCATTGGTGGCATACGACACGGGGACTGGAGAAGCGAGAGTCTTCAGACTGGTTTGAGGTTCGGCCAAGACTAATGGGAGGCGGCTCTATCTGTGCGGTGACACTCGGCCGTCCCAGACGCCTGCTACGGCGGTAGGCGTGTAAGGTCATCCGCGGAGGCGGGTTCGGCGTGAACGCATTGTCTGGAAGCAATGACCTGCGGGTATAGGCTCTTTGCGCTGTTAAGCGCATCAGCCAACGTCCCTACCTTGGACAGTAGCTTGCCGATATCCTGCTCAGGATCAGCGTAAAAATAATCGATGCAAAAGCGAAGTGACGTGCCAAACTGATCGCCGATGGGTGGAAGCGCGATGCTCCTGATCTGCATCGGCTCGCCTGCTCGCGCCAAATCGCGTACCCACCAGGAGAGGAACTCGAGTGCCTTGAGGCCTTTCGGATCGCGCGTGATACCAAAGTTGACGGAGATGGCAAGCTCGTTGACCAAGCCTCCCTTTGTGCGCTTCAATGCGCCGAGCGGCAGGTCGGCATACGGAAGAAGACTAAAGTCGCTTTCCGTGACATCAGAAAGATCCACCTTGTCCACCGCTGCATCGGTAATGCCAGGGATAGACGTAATGGCGTCTTGCAGTTCTTGTACTTCAGGCGGCATTGCAGCTCCAGACGAATTGACTCGAATGATCGTCGTCGAGGTGCTGTTTGCCGTCAATTCCTCATGGTCTTGGAAATCGCCGCCCGCGGCGCGACGCAACATCAGGAGATAAGATCAAACGCATATCTGTTGTCTTCCGGCATCGCCAGCGCTGTTGCGCCGGACTCGCACGATCATCTTGAGAGATGAAGGAGCCAGGCACCACCTATCTCGTCGAAGCACAGTGGTATCGAAAGGCCTTGCGCGATGCGCATGGCAAACCAGGGCGTGGCGCCATTCCCGCTGACTTAAAAGCAAATTTTTGAGTCAGCGGGCAATTTACGTCAAGGCGTGTAGCCCCACTGCGCGATGATGGCTTCCAAGATGGCTTGATTCGGTACGCTCGCGCCTTTACATGTCATCAGATATGCCCGGCGTGCCGCCGCCGTGGCTGACGGGTTGAAGGCCGGGCTCCATACCTGGATGGAATGGAAGGTTGCGATCGGCACTGCACATTCTGGAGTCGGAGCACCGAAGCCGGACACGCTTGCCATGCAAAGAAAGACCGAGCAAGGATCTCCCGCCTGGGCGCGCGCTGGAGCGCTCAAGCCAAGGCTTAAAGCTGCAGCCAATGCAAAAGTGGTGGCAATGCTACGTAGCTTCATGATGAATACGTCCCTGGTAGTGATTGAAATGACGTGCTTGTCTCTGGGCGACCTGCGTTAAGCGTGGCTCAGCGAGAAAGCCCCTGACACCGCTTGCAATGGTGTCGGCTGGGTCACCTGATGTTCCGTCTTCGCCAGAATGGCGGTGGTCAGGGTAGCATGTCGACCGCGCGGTGTGAGGGTTTGAAACGGCCGGCTAGCCGGCAAGCGAAGGTACGCTGGGCGCTAGTCCGGCCCAGTGGGGCTGAGGACAAATGCTTGCTCATCCATCGCACATTCTGTGAATGCGCTGCCGCCACAGCGGCCATTTCCATCAATGACACGCCGTAGCGTTGCGGGTGCTCTGCCGTCGCGACGGTCTGTCACCGTCATGGCGACTGTTTCAGATTTGATTGCTGGAACTGCCATGGATTGCATGCGTGACTTTGCACGTCACCACGACATCTACGAGGAACTCTGGAATTCCTCTGCGATTACCTGGCTCTGTGTAATGCGTCATCGAGCGCGATGGAGATGTGCACATCGCCGGGACGACACTCGGGTTTGGTACATCCGTTGTCGCAGGCGAGCAACTTCCTACTATTGACGGTTTTAGCGAACCTCTTTCCTGGTAGGCAAACAAGCGGCTTGTAACTTAGGCTCGTGCACAAGCTGTCGGTCATCAGCGAGAAGCCTCGTAGATTGCTGTACTTACGATCATCCCGGCGATGCCGGCGGCCGCCATGAAAAATCCCCTCCGGTCCCAAGTCGAACGAAACGGCCGCTTCTCGGGCGCGACAAGAAACGCGCCCCAGCGTATCAATCCACCGGCGCCGAGCAAGAAACCGGCAATCAGCATGCAAAAAATGTAGACGAATTTCATGGCGAGCAGGCCGAGTGGAGTAATGGATCAGGTTTATAAGCCTGACCCCATTCTTACATGAGCAACGAGCGGGCGTAGCAGGCGGTCGAGGTCGTCTAGCGTGAGATGCGATACGACAGCTGGCTACCCAATCTGTGTGCTCCTCTGCGCGGCGAGAGGTGAGCGAGCCCGGCGTGACAATCGGCGCGTTGGGCTCCGCTGTAGGTTTGTCGGGATATCGATTGCTGGGAAGAGCAGAGCGCTGATATGGATGTGAGAGTGCCGCCGTACCGATGCGTCCCGCGGAAGATACCCTTGAGCCCTTATCTCGAGAAGTAAACCTGACCACGTTTCTACAGCTCCGCTCAGCAGACGTTGGCGGCTGCCACCCTGTGCCGTCACCCCAACCTCGGTCGTCTGGCCTTGCGCGTTGCGGACATAATCGACCGTAGTGCCGTCCGGGTAGACCATTGAGCGCAAGCGGCCACCTACCTACATCACGCCGTAGCACTGCTGTCTTGTAACATCCAAATAATTCTTAACATCTGATTTATTTAATTAAGCTGATTAAATTATTCTAATTGATTGAAATTGCCACCAAATCACCGCGCTCATCAAATCCAAACTTGGCAACCGAAGTCCTTTGCATGCAATTTTCTCCAAATTTCGTTGTTATCGACATGACATCGTCCTCAGGCGAGAAAATAACATCAATCGATTTAGACACCAGCCATTCCATTTCACAATTATTCGGCGGGCGCCCCGCTATATGTGAATATCCGAATATCTCAATACCAATAATTTCACCCCCCTCATTTAGATCCAAAATAACTGACTCATGCTTTTCCGAGCACGCCAGACCTCTAGTGAAATTAAAATTTTCTTTCAAATATGAGCCATTCATTTATTCACCTCGATGGGACGTAATTACACCATTTCTACCCATGATTACCGTGACATCATTAATAGGATCATAATGATTCATTGCCCCACGCTCCGGCCTGCCAGGAACATTATTGGCAATATAATCCACCAAGCTAATTGGAATATTGCGATCCACTCTTTCCGTTGAATAATGACGACTAAGCGGAATCCCGCTCGGAGTAGACCCGTAATTTATTCGCTCTGGACATTGCTGAGATTGCCTTTGTTCGTGCTGCCGCAAGATATCCCTCAAAAAACTCGCATCTTGATTGTTGTACCTGTAACCGACGGGGCCGACCGTTTGATAGCGGAAAGTAGGCTCATAATTCTGTATTTGGCGAACTAAATATGGAACTTCGACACGCGCGAAGATCTCTTGAGTGGTCATGGGGCGAGCTGGGATAGCCCTTCTGCCCTGCAAGCCTTGCGAGTCGGAGACCAGAATTGGCGAGCTGGATGAGTACTCGTATGTAGCTATACCACCACTAAGCCCAATCGGATCACTCTGCCCGTACCGGCCAGTGGCCGCATCGTAATCGCGGAAGTAGTTCTGATTGAACCCGCTCGCTGTATCAAACCGCTGGCCTGGGAAGCGCATGTCGAACACCATCGCGGTGCCGTCTCCATCCGGATCCTGGTTGGGTGCCGTGTTGCCGAAGGCTTCGCCCTTCAGGCTCCAGTTCCACACGGCAACGTCGCGGGCGGCATCCACGACCACACGCGGGCTGCCTAGGTGGTCGGGTTCGATGTAGTGCAGTTGACCGCCGTTGGCCAATAGGCCCACCGGCAGGTCATCCAGCCAGATCGCTTGTTGCTTGGGCGCACCATTGGTGTCGTAGTCGCCGAGCCAATGGCCGGCCTCGTCGTAGAGCGTATAGGTGTTGGTGGTGCCCAGGTAGCGACGTACCTGCTCGCCTCGGCCGTTGTAGCGGTAGTTCATGACTGCGACACCTGCGCGCTTGACCTGGGTCATGCGGCCCGTTGTGTCATAGAGGTACTCGCGTGCCTTGCCGCCGATGGTGAGGGTGTTGCCCATCTTGTCGTAGGTGCGTGCCACGCCTGCGACTGCGCTCAAGCGGTGGTTGGTCGTTGGATAGGTGTAGACCTGCGTGGCGCCGCCGACTTTGGCACTCATGCGGTTACCCGTACCATCGTAGCTATAGCCGTCGATCACGGCACCTGTACTGCCGTCCTTGAGTGCGGTCAGCCGACCAAGCGCGTCGTAGGTCAGCTGAAGCTCTGGCGTCGGGTTACCGGCCGGGGTCAGGTCAGTGAGGTCGCCAACAGGGTCGAAGCCGAAACCAATCTCTAGGCCGCCTGTGCGGCTGTCCTGAATGCTCTGTGGGCGGTAATCCTGATCGTACATGCGTGCCAACAAGCGGCCGTTGCCGTAGGTCCAGCCAGCAGATGGGCCGAACGGATAGTAGGTCGCTCCGCTCAGCAGACGTTGGCGGCTGCCGCCTTGTGCCGTCACCCCAACCTCGGTCGTCTGGCCCTGCGCGTTGCGGACATAATCGACCGTGGTGCCGTCCGGGTAGACCATCGACCGAAGGCGGCCGCCAGACGTGTAGTCGTAGCGCAACACCAACACCTTGCCGTTGACCGTCTGCACCTTGCGCACCACCTCGCCGAAGCGGTTGTAGCAGTATTGGGTGGTACCGCTGCCATCCTGGAGCTTAGCCAGCCGCCCGATGGTGAAGGTCTCACCGCTAGCGCACACGCTCTGCGTGAGGTCATAGGTGTAGCTGACATTGAAGGCGGTGGTTGGGTAGCTGATGCTCAGGACACGGTTGAGCGCGTCGTAGCCATAGGTGGACGTGATGCCGCGTGCATCGGTCTGCGTGGCGCGGTTGCCGGCGCTGTCATAGGTATAGCTAGTGACGCCGGTGTCCGGGCTGGTCAGCTTCAGGGTATCGCCGAAGCCGTTGTACGTGTAACGCGTGTCCAGACGTTTGGGGTCCTTGACCTGCAAGGGGCGATCCTGCGTGTCATAACCCACATTGGTTTCGGCCTTGATGCCATCGACGTCCTGCAAGGTGCGCGCAAGCCGACCGAGCGGATCGTGCTCTTGCAGGGTGCTACGGCCAAATGCGTCGGTGATCAAACGCAGGTTGCCGTTTGCATCGTAGGCGTAGTCGGTGGGATTTGCGGCTGCGTCCGCCTGCGTTTTCAGTTGGCCCAATTGGTTGTAAATACGGCTCAAGCTACGCTTGAGCGTACCTTGCGCATCCTTGGTCTGCTCCTCCAGACGATTGCCGGCATCATCAAGCACGTAATGAAGGGTGTTGCCCAGCGTATCGGTGACATCGGTGAGGCGTTGGGCCTGGTCATAGACAAACGTGGCGTAGCTGCCGTCGGGCTGGGTGATGCGCTTGACCAAGCCGGTGGGCCAATACTCCAACGTGGTGACGCGATTCTGCCCGGAAGTAGCGCCATGCACCGTGGTCGATGCCAACCAACCACGCGGGTGGTAGCTGTAATCGGTCAGCACCCCGTTTTCGTCAACGGCAGAAAGAACGCGGCCTGCCGCGTCATAACTCAGATTCTCGCGGATCTGGCCACGGGCGTTGATGGTCTGCTTGAGGTCACCCTTACGGTACAGGCACGCTCCGGTGCCGGTCTCGCATCCGGCAGCATCGATGGGGTAATAGTTGTAGGTCGTACGGTCGTCGATATCCGTGCGCGGGCCATCGATAGACTTCAAATAGCCAAGGATCGGGCAGCCACCACCACTGGTGGCAATATCAGACGCCTCACAATACGTGTAAGCCAGCTCTCGCTTCTGGCCTTCTTGGCTGGTTATTGTCAAGAGGACAGGCTGAAGCCGAGCGTTGCGCGTGTACGTTGTTTTGCGTCCGTCTAGCTGAATCGACAGAACTTTATTTGAGCCTGTCGCGGTTGCTGTCGTTATGGTGCGTTGCTGAGGATGCCCAAGGGCTTCCTGGACCGTGTGGACACTGACATTTACCCCGTTCTCGGTTGTTTCCGAATAGGTATGCTTTGTCTGTATGCCTCGCCGATCCGTCATTGTGCTCAACCTTCTACGGTAGTCCACAGATTGATCGTAGTAGGTGTAGCTCACGGTTCCCGCGCCATTGGTAATTGCGGAAATCTTCGGTGCCTGACCGCCAGCATTGGTCATAGCGTAGGTAGATTTGCCTCCCAATGCATCAGTCACGATCGTTCCGGCGGAGGAATAAGCGAGAGCTACCCCGTCTGCCCCACCGATGTGCTGACTGGATACCGCCCGCCCTACATCATCGTACGCGTAGGTACTGAAGCGCTGACCATTTTCATTGGTGATTCCTGTCAGATGTCTAGAGAAACGTAAATCCTCGTAGTGATAGACACGCATGCCACCGTCAGCAAACGTAACGCTTTTCAAGCGACCCTGATCGTAGGTGTAGGCAGATAGCAGAACACCTACCGATGAAACGCTAGCTATCAGGTCCTTATTAGCGCCGTCTGCGTAGCGGAGATCGACAGATCTCCCCTGCAACGAAGTGATTTTACTAAGGCGTCCGTCACTGTCATAGGCGTAGAGCAAACCAGCGCCGTCGTCGGTCATGCGCGAGAACAAGCGGCCTTTTGCATCGAACGTGTAGATAGCGTCATCGCGATGCAGCTTCCAGGTGTTGCCATCTGCAGTTATTCTTTCGCCCGAACCATTGGTCGCCTCATAGTTTTCTCCAATCTTCCTAAACGGCACCGCATAGCCGTTCCCCTCTATCAGGCCCAATGAGGAAACTTGAATTGTGAGATATAGACCATGGGAATGTGACCAGCCTGGACCGAAATCGCTGGAAGCAGTTGCAATCCCCGAATGATAATAGCGTGAAAAATCAATCCAACCTAGATCAAAGTCACGCTCGATCTGAAATTTTTCACCCGTCTTTACATCACAAGGATTTCCGACAAGCCCTGAGCTGGAACCAACTTCGGCGTCGCATTGGTTCGCAGCCACTTTAATTGTTGCCATGAAATCTTTGTTGGCGCAGGCCTGCTCGCTTATGAGCCAATCTGTATATTTTTCAGGGCATTGGGTCCTCCTTCTTTTAAGGACCGATGATGAAAATGCGTATGTGCCCTCGCAATTGTCATAAGGCGCGTCCACTCGGTACACCCTTACCTGATGCTCCATTCCTCTATCGTACTCGGGATATGGGCCGGTAGATGCAATCCAGTCTCCCGTTGGCGTTAGAGTTGCCACTGCCCCACACTGTGGCGCCCTTGCATTCACTTGACGAAGTATCTCTTCTATCGCGGCATTCTCTGTAGGTAACCCTGTAACATCCAAAGTGTCGTATGCCCAATCTTCGTCTTTTGCTTTTTCGGCTCCCATCCAATAAGTGACCGCCATCTCGCCACTCTCAGAAACATGCGCTTCTTTGATGGTGTCGACATATTGATAAATATCCTCCGCGCCAACCGGACCAGGAATTGACTTGATTGCAGCCTCAGCCTGGATTTGAGTGGCATAGTCGCCGAAGTATGCCCCTTGTGAGTTATAAACCGAAAATTTAGGCTTGGCCTCTTGAGCCCACGCGCATGCGGAGACAGCAATAAGGACGCATGACAGTGTCAAGCTGTGCCAAAAGGTCAATCGATCAGACTTAGGAGCCACGCCGCCCGGCAGCGAACGGAATCGATGAAGCAGCGCCATATTTTCTTCCTTGAATTAAAGAACCAGATCCTTGGTTTATGCCTGATAACGACGGCTGCGTAGTGGCCGCAGCACTTTCTGTTTTAGGCATCACTATTGCTGAACACACGTTCGCATCCATAGCAGCCTCTGTCAATACGGGGATCGATAGCTGCCTGCTATCAACTGACTATCGCCCGGCACGCAGCCAGTGCGCGGCTGATGTGCTTTTCCACCATCTTGATCGAGATGCCCATGGCTGCGGCCACTTGCGGGTAGGTGAGGCCGTCGATGCGGTTGAGGATGAAGGCCTGGCGGCATCTGGGCGGCAGTGCGGGCAGCGTGTGGGTGTGCAGGTGCTGCAAGATGCGGCTGGCGTCGGCGATCTGGTCGACGTGGGTGCCGTCTGCCGCCAGTGGTGCGATCAGGTCCAGTGCGACGTGGGCGTTGGCGTGGCGGCGGTGGCGCATGCGCCAATGCTCCAGCACCACGTTGTGCGCGATGCGGTACATCAGCAGTGCGTAGTCGCCGATGTCCGGCGCGTCGCGGTAGGCCAGCAGGCGGAGCAGCGTTTCCTGGGTGAGGTCGTTGGCGGTGTCGCGGTCACGCAGGCGCCGGCGCATGTAGGCGAGCAGGTCGGCATGCAACAGGCCGATGGCCTGGTCGAAACGCGCCCTGCCCGCTGCCGGTTCCTCGCGTACGCGCCAACGCGTGGTGTGGCGTACGCGGCTGTAGCCGCGCATAACTGCAACGCGCGGATGTGCAACGTACAGCGTGCGTGTAGTGGCGGTTGTGCCTGAGTCGCTGCGCCGATGCCAGGTAGTGCAGGTATCGGTTGCGCGTTCGACTGGCAGCGGCATCCATGTGTTGCCGAAGCGCGGGGGTATGTCGAAGGTGCCGGCCAGGGTGTCATTCACCATGCGGGTTCTCCAATTGCGGGGGGCACGCGCCGTGCGCAGGATGCGGCGGGTTGGTCACTCTGCAGGTGCCACGCTGACGGCTCGCCGTTGCACATGCGGATGTGGAGTTTACTGCCGTTGGTGAAGCCGAGTTGTTCCGGCCAGCGGCCGCGTAGACGCAGCGCGGGGATGCGTTGGCGGCTGGTGAGGCAATAGCCCTGGCCGACGGTGCAGTGTTACGGGGCACATAAGTGAGTGGGGGCACCCTGGGTCAGATCTGGCGTTTGGAGTTCAGCCGCCCCCAAGGAAGGTTAGCCTTGAAAGAATTTTTTGACGCGGTATTGGATCTCTAGCTGGTTGGGTCATAGATATCCAATTCTAAGGAAATACCTCTTTGTCCAAGCGCCAGCAGGGCTTTAGCGGAAAGTGCTAAACCGTCATTCCTCCCTGCCATGAAAATGCCGCAGAACAGGTCGGGCTCATAGCGATTGCTCAACTGTGCCCACACACTCAAGTCTTGGGTGAGCTGGTCAAGGATTTCGAAGATCTGTGCCTCGAGATCCTCAGGCTCGCGCTGCGTTGAAGTCAGTCTCCAGCTGCCAGTTTTGGCAATGCGCACTGCGCCGTTCTTCAACTTAAGTTCTTGCCCCTTATACCTGGAGGCCGTTGGGCTGCCCAAAAGCAACGCGCTGATCTCGTCGGGCACCAGATCGTCTCCAAAGAATCGGAGTGTTGCTACGGAATACTCTAGTGCTCCCATTGGACTCCAATGTCTGAATTAACCCGCAGCGCGACGCGGCGTCGGCTTGGACGAACTACCAGGCCTACTTCTGCGTTGACGCATGCGCGGCCAGGAACCTGGTGATGCTATCAGGCTCGCGCTTGGATCCAGGCAGCCATTGAGGCTGCCACTCAGTGATCCGTGCGCCGCTTTGGTGCTGATAGACGCCTGGACTAGGTTCATTGATCGATTCCGGCTGCCGCACCAAGACCACGGGTGGCTCGGCACCCTTGTGCGCCTGCGAGAAAGCCAACGCCGACTCGTATTGCGCGAACGCGGCGAAGTAGTCATCGTCTCCAGCCAGTGGCGCCGCTCCCTGCTCGGGATGGAGCCAGACCCTGTACTCAAGGACGTGGTCATGGAAGTAGCCACCGCCAGACTTTGACCGCCCTGAATAAGTTCCGACAAGCGCTGGGTCTGCTGCCAACGGATAGTGACTCTGCTGTGATACAGACTGATCAACGTGCGCAGGTGAGAACGGAGCGACTGGACGAGAGCACGCCGCGACGACAAATGCCAACAATACTGCAATAAAAAAGTTCGCTTGTTTCATCGCTGCTAAAGTAGGATCTAGCCTCTGTGTTAAGCCGAGTCGCGGAGCAACTTTGGCTTGGATAAGTTGTCAGGTGACCCAGTAGTCCAAGCACCACCTCAAGCACAGCGCCACGCATGCTGGTGTGCAGCCGGCATCAGCATGATGCTCGTCGAATCGGTGCCTACCGTCAATTGTTGGCTGCCTTGTCTGCCGCCTTCTCGCCATCATCCGCCACGCTGACGACCAGCTCGCCGTTGCGCATGCGGATATTGAGTTTGCTGCCGATGGTGAAGCCGAGTTGTTCCAGCCAGCGGCCGCGTAGGCGCAGGGTGGGGATGCGTTGGTGGCTGTCGGGGTAGTAGCCGTAGCCGACGGTGCAGTGTTGCGGGGCACGCGGGTGGCCTGGGCGGCGCGGCTTGTTGGGATCGGGGCGGGGCTCGGGGATGGCGGGGCGGTCGAGGTAGGGCCGCGGCGTGATCGTTGGGTCGAGCGAGCGCCAGACGACCTCGGTGGGCGGCGGCTCCGTGGCGCGCTTGCGTGCTGATGTGGGACGGGACGTGGATCGACGCATGGCAAAGCCCTCCTTGACGAACAGGCCCCGCCGCCGGGTGGCGACGGGATGTCGGGAGGTTAGAAACCGCACAGAGCCGGCGGGCGTATTTCCCCGAAGGGTGTTGTATTAGCCGCCCTCCCGACGCAGGCATCGCGTCGGTTGCACCTGCAAGATGCTGCAGGCACAAAAAACCCACCGGTTTGACGGAGGTGGGTACCGCTCTGTGAGGAGTTTCTACGCTCCTTGTGGTAGAGATTGCTGCGGGTTTGTTGGGATGTCAACTGCTTAAGGCTGCAAATTGCTAAATCAAAGCCAACATGATCGTCGCTATTTCCGATCAGGTATGAAGATAGCACTGCCCGCTTATCCTATCCAGATATAACGAATTTTTGGCAACATCCAGTTTGAGACGCATTGCAGTCTGACATCGTATTTTTTATATGGCATGTCGGACATATTCTTTACTATCGCAATTACAATTGTCATATGCGAGCTGATGTTTACCTCACTTTCTCACCAAACTCATACATTAAGTCAGCAAAAGTACATTTGGGGCTGCTCTAAATGCCCAAGAAAAAGCCTCACCCACAGCAAGGAACACAGATCGCGTAACATCTGGCGCAAATGCCGCAGAACCGCACACAGATGTAATAGCACCAGCAAAATACAGTGCCCAGTCTTTGCGCCCCATCCGACGAGCAGCGGACTGTATTTCGTCTAGGCGATGCGAAATTAACTGCAGTTGAGCTTGCGCGAGTCTACCTCCACGCAGAAGTTCTGCTTTTACGCCGGCTATGCTCGCATCAATTCTCCGCAACTCATCTTCATTGAACGGTGAATTCAAAGGATCTTCGTTAACGAACGACGCAGCAAGAACTGGCTGAGCGCCCAACTTGGTGATAAGAAACTCGCCACGGGAGGGTGTAAGCGAAAGTGCCCTGACCTCATAGGTTTCACCTGTCGGAGCTTGGTAGAGAGCGGCATCACCTGTTCGCAACTCGTGCTCCGAATTTGACAAGCCAGGATAGCCGATAACCAAGTCGCACCTACCTGTATACAAGGCACGCGCACTTATGATGATGTTTCCATCATCCGGACTCGCACTTGAGTTGCTGGCCAGGACAAGATTGGTCTGCTGCATAAATTTCCTTAGCGGTTTAATACCTCGTGAAGCTCGCTCCAAGCTGTGTCAGCTTGGACAACCTGTTAGTTGCGAGTGCGACGCTGCACAGAAATTTGTTGTGAGAAGCGACGGTTGATCTTGCGCTTCCACTCGAGCTGCTTATCAGAAAGCTTCCGCTTGAACCGGGTACCAATTAAAAATGCGCACTCAGTATCATAGATATAGCCCATTTTAAAGCCGTTTTCGATGACATCAAGATTAGCGTTAGCATATGAATCTGTCACAATTCGCTTCAACCAAGTACCATTCTGTACTGGCTGCCTCGAAAATTTTCGAATGCTAAAGCGGGAAGATATAATTTTTCAGTTTTTCGAAATTTTGCTCCAAAATACCCCCAAAAAGTTACTAATCAATTTTAAGCCATGCGGGTGTGCGTTACCGAAGCATGAACATCTAGCCGCCTGACTTCGGGCCCACATCTGGCAACGGCTTTATCTCGTGTGCGTCTACCTTCCTGCCGAAAAAAGTGGGGATCAATGACTTTCGAATTTCTTCCTTAACTTTATCCTCCATCAACTCAATGAACGGACCGAGGGAAGCAAGCTCGAGCTCTGTTTGGCGCGCACGATCCGCGTTCGTACGGTGCCTGGCGGACTCACGTGCGGTATAGAAAGCCGGTGCGGCAATCGCTAGTGCATAAAGCAACCGTACGGCAATTGCGAACGTATTAGTGGAGGATACTGGCTCATGATAAAATTTGTAGAAAGTTGCAGCAGCCATACCTAGCCCACACGAAAATAGCCCAACTGTTATCTACCTCCAGAGATTGGCCTGGGTAGATTCCTGAATAGCAATGATGCGGTAATTTCCGGTCACACCTGTGTCACCTACTGCTTGAACTATTCTTTCTGCTTCATGCTTGTTTTTTTCTAGTTGAGCAATGATGCCTCGAGAAATTTCAACAAAACTTTCTTGCGCCTGCTCAAGCTGAATCTTAGCCTCTTTTACCAGGCCCGCGAAAGAGTTATCCCGCTGGAGCTCCGCCTTGTTAAACACCATTTCGAGGTTTGCTAGCGAGGCGGCCATCTCTGCTTTTGACTGCGCTTGCGCCTCCTTTAGCTCTGTTAGACGTGCTTCCTGTTGAAGAAGAGATTGGTTCACTACCGAAACACGCTCTTCGAGTAGCTCGCGCTGGCTGTTCAATTGCTCAATAGTCTGGCGGGAACGTTCTTGAAGAGAATCAATGAGCTCGCCAATATCGGCCTTTGAAAGCTGATTTACCTTTGGCGTGAAGGCCCAGGTATAGTTAAGAACGTTTTGGTCAATCTGCGCGACTGCATTTGCGAGATGCCCTAGGTTGCCATTGGTAACGAAAGCGGTCAGCTCAGAAATTGGCACCTGCAGATTGGCGTCCATTTGATTAAGTGCAGACTCTGACACCAAGGTCGCCGCACTCTGATTAACCAGTGATAGCAGACTCTTCGTAATATTTTGAAGCTTGTCGCGATTGAACTGAGCATTCTCATCTGACGCAATCTCCGGCGACTGTAGCGCCCTATCGTTGAGCAGTTCTTGCAAGCGGATTAGAGAAGCGGTGATTGCGTGGCTTTTGAGTGTCCTGGCTCCCATATATCTCTCCTCTGGCTAACCCCCGTTGAAAATATTTTCAAATTTTATCAACACCTATTTATATTATTGGCCATCACTTCCGCAGCCCAACATATGAGTTGATCATTGTTGCGAGGCGGCGTCAGCTTGGACGGATTTTTCCACGACTTAGAATACCGTCTTCGTCACTTTAGCTACCCCTTCTATAAGATCATTGACTTGGTCTGCCGTTGGTTCCACTTTTTTGTTGTGGTCACACAAATTGCGTATATCACCTAAATGTTGGTGAAAGCGCCACTGAGGAGTCTCTATAACTGCAGAATTTTTCAAAGCGTCGTTGAGATCGGCGATTGTCGGATTTTTCTTCGTCAGCTTAATATTGTGAGCTATACAAACCTCGTGCAAGTGTTTTTCCAGTAATACGCCAGCTATGGCGCCGGCTGCGCGCATGAACTTGTGTTTCAAGAGTTCTTTCGCAGCATCGAGCTCGGAGTCTAGAAGGTCTGCCTGAACGAGCTGGCGGATGTCGTAAAGCGAACTATCGAACCTTCCTTTAATTGAATTGAGAATGGCTACTTGCTGTTCCAAATGGGTTATCGCAGACCTTCGATCTGCAATAACTTCGTCCCCGTAACGAGTAATTCGCAGGCCTTGAAGTGCGTCTTCGATTCTGTAATTTTCGAACCCAATATCCCTACGGCCCTTGGGCTTTTCGTAAAGCCGGATAAAATCATTTAGCCGGTCTGGCAAAAGCTGTTTGATCAGCACTAGAGATTCTGAATACCAGGATTGGTATGCTTTCTTAAAATCAGGAAGCGCATCCATGTACTTCTTTACAGCTTGCTTGTCATTCTCACGCGATATTAGAACCGCGGCCTCGTATTCTTTCCCATAGCAAAGATGAGAAAATGATTGCTGTATTAGAACCGCATCGCGCAATAGGCGTTCGAAGTCCCTCTTGTATCTGTCGATATTTGACGCCATCCGGCCTTCCCCCATCACTGTCTAACGCTTGAGTTAAAGCGAAACACTAGGCAATCTCAGCTTGAAGTAATTAGCAGAAAAGAACTAGTTTGAACTTGAGTGGTGCCTTTACGTCAGCAATCCTTTTTTTCAGCCATCCTCGCCTGTGCAGATTCTTCTTGCACGATCTGCACAAGATGTTTGCGATGCGCTTGATTGGTCTCCAAAATTACCTTACTCAACTCTGGGATGCTACAGGCCTTGCTCAACATTGTTCCTTCCCCCTGAAGAAATGTGTAGCTTTGCGGCTGCATTACATACCGCGTGTTTTGATCCTCGCCGAGTTTTCGGATTGCGTCAATGCGCTTGCGCGATTGATTGTTAGGTTTATCGGGTTTGCCCTCATCCGCCCTACGGGCACCTTCTCCCGCGGGCGGGAGAAGGGATTGGTGTGTTGGATTATTGGCTGATTTTTGCGGTTGCCGGCTTGGCTGGGGTGGGTAGAGCGAGATTATTGTTGAGGTCGGTAATCTCTTCGGCGTTGCCTTCGGTAAGCACACGCAATTGCGCGGCTTTTAGATTTGCCGCGTTGGTTAGTGGCAGGCGTACCTGGGTGGTGATTGGCTGCAGATTGCGTGGTGCGGCAAGCGCCGGGAACGCGGCCCGCGCCAACTCCTTCCCACGCCCATCCTCCAGCACCACAAACCCGGCCGGTGCATCGGCGTGGCCGAGGCTGTGCACGGTCACTTCAATAGCGTCTGCGGTCACGCGTGCGTCGCCATAGCCGATGCCCAGGTCCGGGCGTAGTTCGACAGGGGTGGTGGCTGCGATGCGTTCGAGCTGCAGGACGGTGGTGCGGCCTGCGGGGAAGTCGATGTCGATGGCCGCGCTTTTTTCGAAAGCGTGCTCTTGCGTCTTGGCATTGCTGTCGAGCTTGCCGTCATTGCCTTTGCTCACGCCTTGGGTGATGCGCCATTGGCCCGGGGCGACGTTCCAGCCGGTCATGCTGGCGCGCTGAGTCTTGTTGGAGGTGTTGTAGGCGATGACGGTGAAGCGGTCTTGCTGGGGTGCGGGGATGGCGATGGCCACTTGGGTTGCGGCCTCTGGATCGGCGAAGCGCCAGCTGACGGTGTGGCCGGGGTAGGTCTGGTTGCGCTTGAGGGCCACGCCCCCTAAGCGTGCGCGTTGCAGGTTGACCGTGGGGGATTCCACGCGGTCGCTCCACCAGTGGCCTTCGGTGTTCATGTAGAAGTTCTGCAGTTTCTCGCGCGCCTCGCTGCGGTAAATGGCGGCGAGATACTCAAGGTTGCCGGTCTGCTCCCAGGCCACGTGATGCGGGAAGTCCGGGGCGCTGCCGTCGTCTTTATTTGCGGCATCGATGAGCTTGCCGCTCCAGTCGCTGCGCTTGCCCATGACATCGAGGAAGTTTTCGTTGAGCAGGGACAGGCCGTTGGGGCCGCTGTTGGCGACGCGGTAGTCGATCGGCTTGAGATAGCGCTGCTCACCGGTGAAGCGATAAGCGGCCCAGAAGGTGTGCAAGGTGTCGGCGCCGCCGCTGCCTTCGAACAGTTCGCCGCCGCGGGTTTTGCCGGTTTGCCAGTTGATCTCGTTGGGCAGCGCCCAGTTGCCCTTGGCGTTGGTATAGGCGTGGGCGAGATAGCCATCCGCTAACCCGGTGACGATGCGGCGGCTGTTGGGGTCGGCGTTATAGCCGCCCAGCAGGATGGCTGGGTGCACGATGGGGAAGGAGTACGGCTTTTGCCATTGCCAGTTGGGCTCGCGGTAGACCTTGCGGCCGCCGAACCAGTTGCTGGCAAACAGCAGGTGGCCTTGCGGGTTGACCTGGATGACATTGTCGAACGCCTTGACGGTTGCCATCAGGCGCTCGACGGTGCGCGGGTCGCCCCAGTTGAGGTACAGCAGGGCGCTGTTGAGGTTGATGCCCTCCTCATAGGAATGCAGCTCGTCGGTTTCGATGGTGGACAGGCCGTTGGTGAACATGCCGTTGCGGTAGTTGGCATCGGACAGCGCCAGCATGGAGGCGTTGAGCATGTCCGGGTCCACGCCCATCAGTGCGACGCCGGGCCACTGCTGCACCAGGTCCGAGTCGTCGGAGATGCCGCCGCCGAAATCGCCGTAGGCCACCTGGCGCTGCTCGATCCACCAGCGGATATAGCGGCGGGTGGCGCTGAGGTCTTGCAGCTGCCAGAACGCCCAGGCGGGCACGCCCTTGGGCACGCTGGGCATCTCGACCGGCAACGCGCCCTGGTTGGCGTAGCTGATGTCGTTCCAGTACTGGCGGCCGAGCGCGTGGTCCGGGTCGACGCGCAGCAGGTCGGTGATGTCGGCATCCAGGCGCTTGTAGAGCAGCTGGCGCTTGGAGGTGGTGTGCTCTTCCACCAGAAAGCCCCAGTTGTCCTTGACCTGGTTGAAGCGGTCGGCGACGTGCTCTTTGATGGCCTCGGCGCGCGGCTTGAACACCAGCTGCAGCTGGGTGCCGTCGAGCGCGTTGGCATCGAAGCCGGGTGCGGCGGCGGCGATGCTGAGCATCAGGCTGTCGTTGCTGAGGATTCTGTCGCGCAGGTCCAGCCATAGCGTGCGCGGCTGGCCGGGGGCGACGGCGACCGAGACATCGATCATGTCGCGCGCGGGCCAGATGGGGTCCTTGATGCGGATGTTGAGCGGGATGCTGCCGTTGTGGGTGGCCGGCAGGTTGAGCGCCGGCAGGGTGATGGCGATGCCGTCCAGGCCGTCGTGCATGTTCTCCCAGCCGTAGGACCAGCTGCGCATCAGCGCCTGGTCCGGCGGCGGGTTGCCCAGGCTGGACGGCACCAGGATGTGCACGATGGGCTGCTGCGCGCTTGCTGCGGCCTTGTCACTGGGGCGCTTGCGCGCCGGCGCCTTGGTGGGCAGCGCGATCACGGTCTGGCGCTCGCCCGGCGGGTAGCGGCCGGCGATGACATCGCGCAGCGGGGCGAGGTTGTCGTAGTCGGGCTGGATGTCGCTACGCACGGTGTAGCTGAGTTGCGCGCTGCCTTTGGGCACGGCGCCCGGCTGCACGTTGTAGGCCCAGATTTCCTGGATGGGGGTTTCCTGCGCGGTGTTGGCAAAGCGCAGGGTCCCGCCGCGGCGCTCGGGGAACTGGTCCACGCTGCGCACCACGCCCTGGCTGCGCGCGAACAGCGGCTGCGCCTGTGCATTGGGCGCGGCGTAAGTGGCCTGGCCGTACGCAGCACCGCGCAGCTCGATGCGATTGACCGGCTCGTCCGGCAGGGTGAGGTCCAGCGCCTTGCCGCCTTCGACATAGGTGTTCCAGTCCGGCAGCTGGAAGTAATCGTCGCGCCCGGGCAGGCGCGAGCGGTTGTAGACGCCGGGCCAGGTGGTTTCGGCGATGCCGTCGGTGGCCTTCCACATCCATTGCTTGAGGTCGCGTGCATCGGCGAACTCCACCTTGCGGATGCGGGTGACCGGTGCGGTGAGTGCGGGCGGTGCGTGGCCGTTGTCCCAACCGAAGCGGTGCAGGAAGGCGGCGTGCTGCGCGTTGCCGGTGGGTGCTTCAGCGCTGGCGGGCTCCTGCAGGCGTGCGAGCGCGGCGGCGCCGCTGGCGTCGAGCATGCGGTCGTAGATGCGGATCTCGTCGAAGTCGCTGCCGCGCAGGAAGTTGTAGCGGCTCTGCACCTGGTGCGGCGACATCACGCGGCCGGCCAGGCCGAACTGGTCGAGCGCGGCGTCGAAGTCGAGCGCGCCGCCGTTGGTACAGGGCGCACCGCAGTCCACGCGTGCGGCTTCCTTGCCATCGACATACAGGCGCACGCCGCGGGTTTCGTCCCAGGCAAACGCAATGTGGGTCCAGTCGCTGGCGGACGGAGCCTTGTCGAGCTTGAAGGAGACACGGGTGCGCGCGAGATTGGCGTCGGTGACGAAGGCATCGAAGCCGTGGCCGTTCCAGTCGATGCGCAGCCAGGCCATGTCCCAACTGGTGTGGTCGGCGTAGCCGACGCGGAAGATCACGAACGGCGCTTCGCCCACGGGATAACGCGCGCGCCAGAAGAAGCCGAGCGTGCCGCGCTGGGTGTAGAGGTTGCCGGGCGCATTCCACGACAGCACGCCGTCGTCGGCCCATTCGATGGCGTTGCCGCGTTTGCCGGTGGGCACCAGCGTGATCTTGTCGCGGAAGTTGGGCACGCCGTCACCGCGGGCCACATCGGCCTGCAGGTCGCGGTCGGCCGACACCCGGAACAACAGCTCCGGCGCAGTGGTGGTGGCCGCGCTCACCGGCAGCGCGATCAGGCACAGCATTCCCAACAAGAACTTCGACACGCTCACCTCGTCAATTCCAAAACGTAAAACAGCCACCGCGTGCTTGCACGCGGTGGCGACGACGCACTTACAGACCGTTGGCGGTGCGCCACTTGGGAATGTCGTCCTTCAACAGCTTGTCCGGCCAGGTGCCGTGCCAGGCATACCCGACGCGGCGCTCGTTGGGCACCTGCATGTACTCGGTCAAGGCCTTGCCGTCGCGGTTGGCATACAGCGGGCGTTGATTCTGCAGGTCGTAGAAGCGTGCCCATAGTGACGCACCCGGTTGCGCGATGAGGATCACGTCCTGGCCGGTTTCCTGGGTGGGGTCGTCGATCTTCTTGGTGGCCAGGTCGCGCATGCGGTGGGTGTCGAACCAGCGCGCAGCGGCCTCGACCGCGGTCTTGATCTGCGCGGACGGGGTGGGCTGGCGCATCAGAAAGCGCACGATGCTCACCGACTCGCTGGAGGCCAGCGAGGCCAGCTCATACGCACGCGCCTTGGCCGGCTTGAGCGTGACCTCGTCGTACTGCGCGCCCCAGATGGTGAGCGTGCCGCCGATCTTGACCTGGGTGGCGAGCACGCATTCCAGCCCCTTGGTCACCGCCTGGCGCGCGCGTGCACCATGGCTGGCACGCAGCAGCGCGCCGGTGTCGCCCTTGCCCTCGCTGATGTCCTGCAGCAGGTTGAGCACGCGCACCATGGCGTCGTCGTTGTAGGTGATCTGGTGATGGTAGGACGACAGGTCCGGGTAGAACTGCGGCCAGCCGCCGTTGGCGTATTGCGCGGTGAGCAGATAGTCCACGCCGCGCTTGGCGGCGGCCACGTACTTGGCGTTCTTCTCGGTCTTGTAAATGGTGGAGAGGTAGCCGATCTCGTAGGTGGTGGCCTTGTTGTCGATGGTGGCGTCGTCCTTGCGCCCGGGTTGCTGCAGCTCGGCGATTTCCGCAGCGGTGAAGGTGCGGTTGTAGTCGACGGCAACGCCCTTGTACTGCTTGGACCAGCCGCCGGAGGCAGTCTGCAGCAGCAACATGTTGTCGGCGATCTTGTCGGCCAGTGCGGACAGCGGGGCCAGCAGCAAGGCGCCAGCGAAGGCGAGCGTGTGGAAACGGAGCAGGTGCGAACGGATCATCAGAACGGCCTCCAGGTGCCGAGGATGGTGTTGCGATCCAGCGCGGCGGCCTGCGCGGCGCTGAGCTGACGCGACCACTTCACGCGGCGCGACGGGTTGGCGCCGGCGCCGCTGCTCTGGTATTCGCTGTAGCGGGCGGTGGCCTCGTTGGCAGTGTTGCCCCAGTTGTTCCAGCCCTCGGGCACGATGTGCGCGCCGAGCTGGCTGCTGATGAAGCTGACGCTGGCATACGGCCGCCATGGGCGCCCCAGGTGCACGCGCGAGACACCGCTGGCAGCGGTGACGCGTGCATTGCGGAACACGAAGCCGCGCGCACTTTCCTGCGGGGTGGAGGCGGCGGTGAGATAGCCATCGCCCAGCGAATGCAGCTGTGCGTTTTCGAACAGTGCAGTGCCGCCGCCGAAGATGAAATCGACGGTGCCTTCCATATAGCAATCCAGAAAGTAGGACAGCTTGGGATTGCGCAGATATAGCGTGTCTTGATAGCCGAGAAAGCGCACGTTGCGGAACGCGGCGCGATCGCCATCCACGCGCACTGCCACCGCCTGCCCGACGGGGCCGGCGTGATTGCCGAAGGCGAGTTTTTCCGCAGTGAAGTCGTTGCCGGCGATGATGACGCTGGACGAGCCGGAGGTGCCGTATTCGGTGCCGGTGGCCGGATTGATGCGCGAGGCGTAATTGTCGTAGGTGATGATGGTCTGGGTGGCGCCGGCGCCGATGAGCCTGAGTGCCGGGGCGTTGGCCGGCACCACGATCAGTTCCTGGTAGGTGCCGGCGCCGATGTTGATCTGCGCGCGTTTGCCGCCCTGCACGGCCGCGTCGATAGCCGCCTGCACGGTGCGGTAGCCGGCGCTGCCCTGCTTGGCCACGGTGTAGACCGGGTCGGCGGCGATGGCAGCGGTGCTGCCGAGCGACAGCCCGGCCAGCAAGGCGGTGGCGGCGAGAGTACGTAACACGATCCTGCGATGCAGTTGCATGCGTTGCTCCTGTCAGAACTTGTAGCGCGCGCCGATGTAGTACTGGCGCCCGGTGACGGTGTACTTGTCGGGCAGCTCCAGCGTGGAATCGACGTAGCGGCGGTCGGGTGTGTCGAGCAGGTTGATGGCCTCAAACGTCAGCGACAGCTGGTCGTTGAGCTTGTAGGACATGTTGAAATCCACGTTTTCCACGCTGTATTTGCCGGTCACGTCGGCGGTGACCAGGCGCTTGCCATCCAGGTCGTAGACGTCTTCCTGGGCCAGGATGTTGTTGATGTAGCCATCGCGATAACTGGTGGACACGCGCGCACTGAAGCGGCCGTCGTCGTAGTAGACGGTAGCGTTGTAGGACTGCGGCGAGAGGTTGAGCAGGTCGCGCTCGGTGGCGGTGGTGGTGATGCTGGTATTGCTGCTGCCGGCGGTACTGAACAGGTAATTGATCTTGGAATCGACCTGGGTGTAGTTGAGCTGGATGCCGAAGTTGCGCCAGAAGCCGGGCAAGAAGTCGAAGGCCTGCTGGTAGGTCAGCTCGAAGCCCTTGAGCGGGCCGCCGGGCGTGTTGAAGTAGCTCTGCACGTTGAAGATGGTGTCCGGCGTGAAGCCTGCGGGGAGCAGGTCCAGCGAGTAGCCCATCGCTTCCCAGGTGCTGAGCACGCGGGTGCGCTGCACGTAGCTGTCGATGTCCTTGTAGAACACCGCTGCCGACAGCAGCGAACCCTCGCGGAAATACCACTCGGCGCTGAGGTCGTAGTTGGTGGAACGGAACGGGTCGAGCTTGGGGTTGCCCAGGTTGATCGAGAAAAACCGCCCGTCGTCGAAATACTGCGTAGGGCCGCCGCTGACGCTGGGCGACAGATACGCCAGCGTGGGGCGCGCCATGGTCTTGGCCGCGCCGAAGCGCAGCACCACCTCGTCGCTGACATCCCACGAGAGATTCAACGAGGGCAGGATGTCGCGGTAGTTGTGGTTGACCGTGGTGGGCACCAGCAGGCGCTCGCCGGCCGCGGCGGTGGCGCTGGCCACACCGAAGAACGATTCGCAGTTGGGCGAGATGGCGCCGGCCGCGGTGGCCGTGCACGGCGCATAGCCGCTGGCGGCGATCTGCGTCTGCACATAGCGCACGCCCAGGTTGCCACGCAGCGCGCGGCCCCACAGGTCGGTGTTGAAGTCCAGCTGCAGGTAGGTGCCCAGGCTCTTTTCGTTGACGGCGAAGTTGTTGTTGGACGAGCCGAAGTGGCCGACATCGGCCAGGCGGTAGTCGCCGCCGGGCACGCCGGTGTCGCAGTCGCAATTGATGTTGAGCAGGTCGGCGACCTTCTGGAAATCCGGAATCACCCAGGTGGTGGGGAAGCTGCCGTTCAAGCTGCGGCCGAAGCCGTCCAGGTTGGTGCTCAAATCGCCCACGCCCACGCCGGCCGGCAAGGCCTGCGCCAGGCGCCCGTAGGAGATGTTGCGCGACTCCGACGTGTCCATGTCGTAGTTCTTGTAGGCCAGCCCGGTGCGGAAGGTGAAGGTGGGGCTGATGTTGAATTCCAGATCCACCTTGGCGGTATCGAAGGTGTTGTTCACCGACTGCGGGTTGAGCCGCACCTCGCTGATGTTGGTGCCGCGCGCGGTGCCGTTGCTGTTGACCGGCACTGCGCCATAGCCCAGCCACTGCCAGTTGTTGGGGTTACCCGCATCGAACGGGAAGCTCATGCTCGGGTAATCGCCACCATTGCGACGATCGAGCACAAAGCCATCGAGATTGGTGTTGTCGAAGCTCACCATCGAAAACTCGGGGCGTTCGTAGTCCGAGGTCGAGTGGCCGACCAATGCATTGACGCGCACCTGGTCGTTGAAGCGGTGCTGCAGGTCCAGGCTGAATTGCTTGAACTCGGTGGATTCTTCGATGTTGCTGGATTCGGTGCGGAAGTCGACGTTGTCGAACACGCCGTAGGTGAGGCGGTTCTGGTCGTCCACCTGCGCTTCGCGCACCGCGATCTGGGTCTTGCCGCCGAAGTTGGCGGTGCGGTGCAGGTTGGCACCGACCGAGTCTTCGCGCTGGTCCTTGTCCAGCTTGGAATACAGCATGTCGAAGTTCAGCAGGGTGTCGTCGCTGACCTTGAATTGCAGCGCGCCGGTGACGCCCAGGCGCTTGATCTCGTGATCGGTGCGGATGTAGCGCGGGTAGCGCGGAATCCAGGCGTTGGTGGCGGTTTCGTAGGCCTGGATGTTCTCCGGCGTGTTGGCCGGGCGCGGGATGCCGGTGCCGCAGTTGGTGGCGCTGATGCCGTAGCTGCCCCAGCCGTTGTTGCGGTCCTGGTTGGCCTGCGAGCCGACCCCGGCAGGGGTTTCGTTGGCCAGCGGGTTGCGCGGGGTCTGCGGGTTGTAGCCCACCGGCGAACAGAAGCCATAGGTGCCGTTGTTGGTGGCGGTGCTCTGGTTGGAGTTGCGGTAGTTGCCGTGCTCCCAGCGCACCGGGTTGTAGCCTTCCTCGCGCAGGTGGCGCTCGCTGTAGGACACCGACATCAGCGCGCCGACGCGGCCATCGGCCCAGATGTTGCTGATCAGGCCGGAGAAACGCGGGTCCTTTTCGCGCGAGAGGTCGTTGTAGCCGTATTGCGTGGAGGCGGCCGCTTCGAAGCCGTCGAAGTCGAACGGGCGCGAGCCGCGCAGGTCGACGGTGGCGCCCAGTGAGCCTTCGTCCATCTGCGCCGACTGGGTCTTGCTGATGGTGACGCGGCTGAACAGCTCGGAAGCGAAGGTGTTGAAGTCGAAACCGCGGCTGCGGTTGACGCCATCGCTGCCGCTGCCGGCAGTGGCCAGCGCTTCCAGCCCGTTGATGCGCACGCGGGTGAAGTCCGAGCCCAGGCCGCGCACGGAGATCTGCTTGCCCTCGCCGCCTTCGCGGTCGATGGAGACGCCGGCGATGCGCTGCATCGATTCGGCCAGGTTCAGATCGGGAAACTTGCCGATGTCTTCGGCATAGATGGCATCCACCTGCTCCACGCTGTAGCGCTTGGCATCGAGCGATTGCTGCAGACTTTCGCGGTAGGTGGCCTTGACCTGCACGCGGTCCAGGTCCACCGCATCGGTGGGCGGTGTGGCCGGTGTGGTCTGCGCGACGGCAGCGGCCGCATGCAGTGCCAGGACGATGGCCACCGACAGACGCGCGGTGGGCAGGCGAGCGGCCGCCACGGAGGCGGAACGACGCGAACGGACATGCATGATGCGGCTCTCTCCATGGCACTGGCTGCAATGACGCGCTCAGCCCCCCAAGGCCATGGCGTCGCAATGGGCGACCAGCAACACCGCTGCGCAAGCGCGCTGCGTTCTTGCTGGACGTTTCGAACATCACGCCCACCGCGTTGCATGCGTGCGCCAGGGCACCGCATCCACGACGATCAAGCGTTGGAATAAGGGCCCGCTGCGCGTGTGCGCAGCGGGGAGGCAGCGGGTCAGAACTTGTAGCGCAGGCCCAGCAGGTACTGGCGGCCGGTTTCGGCGTACTGCAGCGGCAGCTGGCCGGTGCGTGGCGAGGACACCCACTCGTCGGAGGCCTCGTTGGTGAGGTTGATGCCTTCCAGGCTCAGCTCCAGCTGCTTGCTGATCTTGTAGCGCAGCGAGGCGTCGAGGATGGTGGTGCCGGTCATGCCGTGCACGCCGTCGACGTTGAAGCCGGTTTCCGCACCCGGTGCCTGGGTGAGGTAGTCGTCGCGGTTGGTGGCCGACACGCGCCCGGCGAAGGACTCACCTTCGTAGAACAACGTGGCATTCCACGACGAGCGCGACAGCCCGAGCAGGTCGTTCTTCATCACCGGCGCGCCGCTGCTGGCCAGGTACTGGATCTTCGAATCGACCCAGGTGTAGTTGAGCTGCACGCCCAGGTTGGCCCACTTGCCCGGCAGGAAGGTGAAGGGCTGGGTGTAGTTGGCTTCCACGCCCTTCAATTCGCCGCCCGGGGTGTTGAGCGGGATGCTGAAGGCGAAGTCGTCGTTGACGGTGGCACCGGTGCCTTCCAGCAGGGAAGCCGGCAGGCCGCTGCTGGAATACGGGCGCACTTCGCGCGCGGTCTGGATGAAGCTCTCGATGTCCTTGTAGAACAGGCCGACACCGAGCATGGCGCCTTCGTTGAAGTACCACTCCAGGCCGAGGTCGACGTTGGTGGCCTCGATCGGGTCCAGGTCCGGATTGCCGCCGGCCACGGTACGCGCACCGCCGGCCACCGCCACGGTCACGCCGGGGGTGAGGCTGCCCAGGCCGGGACGGCTCATGACCTTGGCCGCGCCAAGACGCAGCAGCAGGTCAGGCGCCAGCTCGGCGACCAGGTTGAACGAGGGCAGCGTGTTGCTGTACTTGCGGCCCACGGTGGTCAGCGCCGGTGCGTTGTTGATCAAGGCATAGCCGGTGGATTCCTGCTCGGTCTCCACATAGCGCACGCCGAAGTTACCGGAGAACGGAATCGACCCCAGGTCGGTGGAGAACTCGCCCATCAACCACACGCCGCGGTCCTTTTCCTCGACGCTGCGGCTGTTGTTGACGCGCGGGGCCACGGCGAAGCTGCCGCTGTTGCTGTAGATGCCGAACAGGTCGGCCACCGCATCCAGGTTGGGCACCACCCAGTTGGAGGGGCTGCCGTTGATGCCCTTGAGCCCGGCTTGTTCGGTGAGATCGGCCGGCACGATGCGCGTGCCATTGGCGAAGGTGGGCACGGCCAGTTCGTTGGCGCGGCGCAGCTCCACGGTGCTGAAGGTGTAGTTCTTGGCCAGCACGCCGCCCTTGAGGCGGAAGCCGGGGCTGATGTTCCAGTTGAAGTCGATCTGGCCGGTGTCGAAGTCGTTGTCCACCGTCTGCGGACGCAGGCGGATTTCGGCCAGTTCCCAGCCGGTGGGATCGGTCGGGTTGATGCCGTAGTTCAGCACCGGCGCGCGGCTGTTGCCACGGTAGTCGTAGCTGTAGCCGTCGACGTCGTACTTGTCCATGATGATGGTGGTCTGCACCGGGTTCTCGTGCGCCGAGCGCGAGGTACCGACCCGGGCATTGATGCTGAAGTCGTCGTTGAAACGATGCTCCAGGTCCAGGCTGACCTGCCTGAACTCGGTGTTCCACTCGTCGTGGCGGTTTTCGGTACGGATATCGACATTGTCGAATTCGCCGTACACCAGGGCGTTGTTGCGGACCTCGCCATTACGCACGACCGTGGCCGGCTTGCCGACCAGCACCGGGCGTGCATTGCCGCCGCGGCTGAAGGAGATCGCTTCGATGTAACGCTCGTCGCGCTTGGCGTCGATCTTGGAATACAGCATGTCCAGCGACAGCGTGGTGCGGTCGGTCGGCTTCCACTGCAACGCGCCGGTGACGCCCAGGCGCTGCTGGTCGTGGATCTGCTGGGTATAGCGCGGGAAGCGCGGGTGGTAGACATCGGCCGAGCGCGCCGCGGCGAACGGCGAGGTGGCGCTGAAGCCGCCGTTGCTCGGACCATTGGCCCAGCGGCCGGTGTTGGAGCCCTCTTCCAGCACCTCGCGCTCGGTGTAGGCCACCGACAGCAGGGCGCCGAAGGTGTTGTCGGCCCAGGTGTTGGCGATCAGCGCGGCCACGCGCGGGTTGGCCTTCTCGGCCATGGCGTTGTAGGCGGCCTGGCCGCTGGCGGCGAAGGTGAAGCCGTTGTAATCGAACGGACGCGCGGTGCGCAGGTCGACGGTGGCGCCGAGCGAGCCTTCTTCCACATCGGCCGAGGCCGTCTTGCGGGCGATCAGCTGCGAGAACAGGTCCGAGGCGAACACGTTGAAGTCGAAGCCGCGGCCGCGGTTGGTGCCGCCGCTCTGGTCGCCGGCACCGACGGTGGTGAGCGCTTCCATGCCGTTGATGCGCACGCGGGTGAACTCCGGGCCCAGGCCACGCACCGAGATGGCGCGGCCCTCGCCGGCCTCACGGGTGATCACCACGCCGGGGATGCGCTGCAGCGATTCGGCCAGGTTGAGGTCGGGGAACTTGCCGATGTCCTCGGCGACAATCGCATCGACCACGCCGGCTTCGCCGCGCTTGATGTCCAGGGCCTTTTCCACCGAGGCGCGATAGCCGGTCACCGTGACGGTGTCCAGGTCGACGGCCGGTTCTGCAGGCGCTTGGGTGGTGTCTTGTGCTGCCAGGTGGCCGCTCAGCGCAAGGCCGATCGACAACGCCAGCAAGGTAACCGGTGTCTTCCGGCTGGTGGTCCGAAATTGCATGTCCTCCCCTCCCAAGGGTCCATGAACAACATGAAAGTCTGGTTGTGAGCGGTAATGACACCGCTGGTCAAAACGACGTTACCAGCTGAATCCTCCCGTAACATCTTGCAGCGCAGCAGAAAACGTCACCGAATTTGCCCAAAAGGGGTGCAAGCGGTCACTGCGCGTCGCATCATGGGCCTCGCCCGGCGCGTTTGGCGCCGGCTAGAATGACACCGATGGTCATCCTGACGCGCAGCGGTTCCCCCACACCGTGACGCACCACACAGCCGAGGTAATTGCCGCATGAGTCGTGCCCGTATCCTGTGCTTTGGAGAGTTGTTGCTGCGCCTGGGGGCGCCTGGTCACGAGCTGCTGCTGCAGCAGCCGCGGCTGGACGTGCATTGCGGCGGGGCCGAGGCCAATGTCGGCGTGTCGCTGGCGCATTTCGGCCATGACGTGGCCATGGTCAGCACCGTGGCGGACAACCCGCTGGGCGCGGCGGTGCTGGGGGAACTGCGCCGCCACGACGTGGACACGCGGCATGTGCGGCGGGTGGACGGCCGCATGGGGCTGTACTTCCTGACCACCGGTGCGATCCACCGCCCCAGCGAGGTGGTCTACGACCGCGCCGATTCGGCGTTTGCGCTGGCCCCGGCCGATGCCTACGACTGGCCGGCCCTGCTGGAGGGCGTGCAGTGGCTGCACCTGTCCGGGGTCAGCCCGGCGCTGGGCGCGGACGTGGCGCAGGCCACGCTGGCGGCGGCACGCGCGGCGCGGGCGGCCGGGGTCAAGGTCTCGTTCGACGGCAACTACCGGCCCAAACTATGGCAACGCTGGCAGGGCGATGCGCGCGGCATCCTGCACCAGCTGTTCGCCTGTGCGGATGTGGTGTTTGCCGACTACCGCGACATCGGCGTGGTGCTGGGCGGCGAGTTTCCTCAGGACACGCTGGAAGCGCGGGTGGAAGCGGCGGCGCAGCAGGCGTTTGCCGCATTCCCGCAGCTGCAGTTGATGGCCTGCACCCAGCGCGTGACGCACAACGTGGACCACCACAGCCTGGGCGCGCTGCTGGTGCCGCGCAGTGGTGCGGTGGCGCGCGCGCCGAGTGAGGAACTGAGCCCGATCATCGACCGCATCGGCGGCGGCGATGCGTTCGCCGCCGGCGTGCTGCACGGCCTGATCGCAGGCTGGTCACTGGACGATACGGTGCGCTTCGGCCTGGCAGCAGGCTGCCTGAAGCACTCGATCCCCGGCGATTTCAATCCGCTCTCGGTGGCCGATGTGCAGGCCTGCGTGGGGGATGCACGGTTTGATGTGAGGCGGTGAATCGGGAGTGGGGAATCGGGAATCGTAGGAGCTCAAGAGCGCTGACTTTCCGCGTTACTTTCCGGATTGGTTGCCCACCGAGCGCGGCGCGTCGGGTCTGACGCGCTCACGGGCCGGCGGGCTGGTGCTTGCAGTGGGGATTCGTCACAGCAAGGGTAACCGGCATCGCGTGCCCGTTGCCCTTGCCGTAATCGATCCGGGTGCGCCTAGGATCTCAGCGATGCAGCAACCTGCGGCTTTTCCGATTCCCCAATCCCGATTCCCGCGCCTCACCCCAACTCGATGCAGTCGAACTTCACGTCCGTCTCCACATCGGCGTCGTAATCCACATCGTCACGCTCGAAGCCGAACAGCTTGAGGAACTCGTGCTTGTAGCCGGCGTAGTCGGTGAGCTGGAACAGGTTCTCGGTGGTGACCTGCGGCCAGAGCGCCTTGCAGGCGTCCTGCACGTCGTCGCGCAGTTCCCAGTCGTCCAGGCGCAGGCGGTTTTCGTCGTCCACCTCGGCGGGCTGGCCGTCGTCGCGGTACAGGCGCTCGCGGAACAGGCGGTCGAGCTGCTCGATGGTGCCTTCGTGCAGGCCCTTTTCCTTCATGATCTTGTAGACCATGGAGATGTACAGCGGCATCACCGGGATCGCGGCGCTGGCCTGGGTCACCACCGACTTGAGCACCGCCACGTTGGCGCTGCCGCCGCGCTTGGCCAGGCGCGCGTTCAAGCGCTGCGCGGTGTGGTCCAGGTCGACCTTGGCCTTGCCCAGCGCGCCGTGCCAGTAGATCGGCCAGGTGATCTCGGTGCCGATATAGCTGAAGGCCACGCTACGTGCGCCATCGGCAAGCACGCCGGCGCCGTCCAGCGCATCGATCCACAGCTCCCAGTCCTGCCCGCCCATCACGGTGACGGTGTCGTCGATCTCCTGCGCGCTGGCCGGCTCGATCGAGGCCTGGATGATGGTGTCCTTGTTGGTGTCGATGGCGGTGGCGGTATAGGTCTGGCCGATCGGCTTGAGCGCCGAGCGCTTCACTTCGCCGCTGCCGGGCAGCTTGCGCACCGGCGAGGCCAGCGAATACACCACCAGGTCGACCTGGCCGCCCATCTCGGTCTTGATCAGTTCGATGACCTTCTCGCGCGCGGCATCGGAAAACGCATCGCCGTTGATCGACTTGCTGTACAGGCCCGCGGCCTTGGCATGCTTGTCGAACGCAGCGGAGTTGTACCAGCCGGCGGTGCCGGCCTTGCTGGCGCTGCCGGGTTTTTCGAAGAACACGCCCAGCGTGTCGGCGCCGAAGCCGAACGCAGCGGTGATGCGCGAGGCCAGGCCGTAACCGCTGGATGCGCCGATCACCAGCACCTTCTTCGGGCCGTCATTGCGCACGCCGCGCGCACGCGTGGCGGCGATCTGCTCGAGCACATTGCGCTCGCAGCCAAGCGGATGCGTGGTGGTGCAGATGAAGCCGCGCACTTTGGGATGGATGATCAACGTGGACTCCTGGTCAGCAAGATGCTGGCGGCATTTTAGTGCGTGTGACGGACTTTGGGGCGAGCGGCGTTGGCCACCGGCGGTGCGGAGCGGGTGCTGCGTGGCACCGGCATGGTGAGGCCAAGGCACCGAACACGCGCACATCGTCGGCTTGCCGGCGAGACAGCCCGCGGCGCGCCACACGCGGCTGCATCGCCATGCGTGAAGACGCCCGTCATCGCCCGGCACGCCGCGTTGCCGCGGCCGGCATCGTCCATACACGGGCGCGAACGAACGCCGATCACCCTCGATTTCCTGCCCGAGCGCCTGTGCTACGTTTGCGCTTGCCGTGCCGTGCCTGGCCGCGCCTGATGGCGATCGTCGAGGCTCCTCCCACCGTGCGACCGGTATCCGAGCGAATGTCTCTTCGAAGCGAGCGCGTCACGCAGCTGGGCTCGGTCCCGCGATTTCGGCTTGGGCCTTTGCTGGTCGAGCCGGAGCGGCTTGCCCTGATCGACGACGGCCAGACCATCGCGCTGGAACCGCGCATGATGGAAGTGCTGATCGCGCTGGCCGAGCGCGCCGGCGAGGTGGTCAGCGCCGAGCAGTTGCTGATCGAGGTCTGGCACGGCAGCTTCTACGGCGACAATCCGGTGCACAAGACCATCGCGCAACTGCGCCGCAAGCTGGGCGACGACAGCCGCCAACCGCGCTACATCGAAACCATCCGCAAGCGCGGATACCGGCTGCTGCCCAAGGTGGTGTTTCCCGACGATTATCGCGGTGCGGTGATGGGCACGCAGGTGTGGGGACACGGCAGCCCTTACGTGGGGCTGCAGGCGTTCGATCCCGCACACGCCGAGGTCTTCTTCGGCCGCAGCCATGCGATTGCGCAGGTGCTGGGCGCGATGCGCGCGCAATTGCACAGCCAGCGCGGGCTGGTGCTGGTGAGCGGTGCCAGCGGCTGCGGCAAGACCTCGTTGCTGCGCGCCGGCGTGGTGCCGTTGCTGGCGCAGCCCGGCGGGCTGGATGGCCTGGAAGCCAGTGCGGTGGCGTACTGCAACCTGGCGCAATGCCGTGGCGGCGATGTGCTCGACACGCTGGCGCGCGCACTCGGCGACTGGGAAGCGGGTGGGCGCGCGGTGTTTTCGCCGGCGCAGATGGCGGCGTTGCCCGAGTGGCTGCAGCGCCCTGCACCGCTGCATGCGGCCATTGGCGAGGCGGTGCGTCAACGCCCACCAGCGCGCGACAGCGCACAGACCCAGCGCCATCTGCTGCTGGTGATCGATCACGCAGAAGCGCTGGTGGCCACGCCGGGAATCACCGATGCCGACCGCGCCGCACTGGCCGCCGCCTTGCAGGCGCTGTGCGACAGCGCGCAGGTGGCGGTGCTGATGCTCACCCGCAGCGATTTCTACCCGCGCCTGATCGACGCCTTGCCGCAGATCGTGGAGCTCAAGCGCGGCGACGGACACGTGGATCTGCTGCCGCCACGCGACGGCGAGATCGGCCAGATCATCCGCGTGCCGGCGGCCATGGCCGGGCTGCGCTTCGAAGAAGAGCGCGACAGCGCCAGCCGGCTGGACGATGTGCTGCGCGATGCCACCGCGCGCCAGCCCGATGCCCTGCCGTTGCTGCAGCATCTGCTGCATGCCTTGCACGCGCAACGCAGCGACGACGGCCTGCTGACCTTCGCCGCCTACCGCGCATTGGGCGGGCTGGAAGGCGCCTTGGCGCACCATGCCGAGCACACCTTCCGTGCCTTGCCGGCTGCCGCGCAGGCGGCATTGGGCAAGGTGCTGACCGTGCTGAGCGTGATCCACCCCGACAGCGATGCGGTGACCGCGCGGCGGGCGCTGTGGTCGGCCCTGCCGGCGCACGGCGCAGCGCGCGTGCTGGTGGAGGCCTTCGTGCATGCGCGCCTGTTCGTCAGCGAGCTGGTGGCGGGCGAGCCCGGCTTTGCGGTGGCGCACGAGGCCTTGCTGCGGCAATGGCCGCGCGCGGCCGAGTGGATCCACGAAAACCGCCGCCTGCTGCAGGCACGCAAGCGGCTGCAACTGGCTGCGCAACGCTGGGCCGCCGAAGGCCGGCGCAGCGATCACCTGCTCAACAGCGGGCGCCCGTTGAGCGAGGCGCGCGAGGCGGCGCGGCGCATGCCGCAGGACCTGGACGCGCTGGATCACGCGTTCCTGCATGCCTGCGAGCGCTCGCAGCGACGCCGCCGCGGCCTGTATGCGGCAGCGGCAAGCTTGCTGGTGGTGCTGGCAAGTGCCTCGCTGCTGCTGGGCTGGCAGGCGCGGCAGGCGCAGCAGGTGGCTGAAGAACGGCGCGACCAGGCCCAGCAACTGGTGAGCTACATGCTGGGCGACCTGGCCGAGCAATTGCGCACGGTGGGCAATCTGAAACTGCTCGACAGCGTGGGCAGCCGCGCGCTGCGCTACCTGGAAGACCTGCCCAACGCGAGCATGCAGCCAGGCGATCTGATCAACCACGCCCGCGCGCTGCGCACCACCGGCGAGGTGCTGATGAACCAGGGCAAGCTGGACCAGGCGCAGGCGGCATTCACGCGTGCGGCCGCCACTGCCGAGCAGGCACGCATGCGAGCGCCAGATACCTTGGAGGCGCGCGCGGAAATGGGCCAGGCGGCGTATTGGCTGGGAAACATGGCCTACCGCAGCAAGCAGTTCCCGTTGGCGCAGACTTACTGGTCGCAGTATCTGACGGCCAGTGAATGGCTGGTGCGCACGGCGCCGGATGACCAACGCTGGCAGCTGGAGCTGTCGTACGCGCTCAACAATCTCGGCACGCTGGCCACCACACGCGGCGATACCACGACGGCGATCGGTTTTTTCGCGCGCGACATCTCGCTCAAGCGCATGCTGATCGCGCGTGCTCCGGACAACCCGTCGTTGCGCTACGAGTTGATCGACAGTTTGTCATGGCTCAGCTTGGCACAGGAGAACCAGGGCCTGCTGGCGCCTGCCGAGCAGGGCTACCGCGATCAAATCGCGATGTTGCGCGTGCTGGTCGAGAACGACCCCGATGCCAATGCCTGGCGACGGCGTCTGGCGGGTTCGTTGATCCGCACCTCCAACCTGGCGGTGGCGCGGGGTCACCTGGCACAGGCGCAGACCGATGCGCAGGACAGCGTGCGGATGTTGCAACCGCTGGTGGCGCTGCAGCCGGACAACAACACATGGCAACGCGATCTGGCGCATGCCTACGCGCAGGCTGGCTGGGTGGCCGCGTTGGATGGGCGCCCCGGTCAGGCCGAACAGCAACTTGGCCAGGCCCGTCAGACCATGGCTGGCCTGCTGCAACAGGCCCAGCCGCTGCCCGAATGGCAATGGCTGGATGCCATCATTGCGCTGCGCCTGCACCGCGTACAGACCGGACGCGCAGGCGCACACGCAGGCGACCTTGATCAGATCGTTGCGCGGCTGGATGCCCTGCATCGCGCCAGACCCGACGATCCGCTTGGCATCTCCGCCTTGTCGCAAGCGCTGGTGTGGCATGGCGAACAACGCGCCGCTGCCGGCGACGACGACGGTGCACGCGCGGCATGGCAGCGCGCGGTGGCGGTGCTGGGCAACGACATCGGCAACAGCCGCGACAAGACCCTGCTGGACCCCTGGATTCGCGCGCAGGTGCATCTGGGCCAGCGCAGTGCCGTTACGCAACAGCTCGGATGGCTGTATCAGGCGGGCTACCGCCACCCGGGGTTCGTCTCCCTCTATGCCCCGCTTTTCAAGGAACAGGACAGCTCATGACAGATTTCAAGATCAAACTCACCGTGGCACGGGTGGGATTCGGCGGCAACACCGGTGCCGGCGAATATTTCTACAGCTTCGCCCCGGACCTGCTGATCGTGGATAAGCACGACAAGGCATCGACCCTGCTGTATTACTTCGATGAAGACGTCGTCCCCAGGCATTTCAAGATCAAGAGCCTGTTGAGTTCCGATGCCTTGAAACAGATCGGAGAACCCAAGATCAGCCCCGACGGCCGCAGCGTGCAGGTCAGCAATGCCAATAGCGTGCCGACACTGATCTTCCTGACCATCATCGTCGAAGACGAAAGCCGCAAGGACAAGAAGACCTGGTTCAGCTGCGATCCCCAGGTTGGCAACGATCCGCAGATCAACCCGCAGGAAACCCCGCCCCTGCAGTAAGCCCTGCTGGCCACCGGCCTGGCGGTTCGCCACCAGGCGGTGTGTTGCCGCAATGCGTGGGCAGGGCACAGCGTGCGCATGCCCAAGGGCTCGGCCGGTGGTGGATACACCACGGCCGCTGGCTCCTGATGTCGACATGCGCACACACCCGTTGCCACGGGAGGAACCTGCTGGCGGTCCCGATGGAGCTCGCTGCGCCCTGGCTGGCGGGCGTGTTGCCGGGTGCTCCGGCCAGCCGTGGATGGCGACAGCTAGCCTGCCGCGTTGAAGCCAACAGCGCCTGGCGAGGCCGTCTCATCCCACGCAGTCCCGCGGGCGCGATTGGGTGCCGGCCGGGACGTCCGCCAGGCGCGCGGCGCAGTGGCTCGCCACCGCCTGCTGCCGGTCATCCCGCTCGGCTCCGTTGCTGAAGGCCACCTTGAGCTGGCCGCGGGTGGACCACGCGCCGGGCATGCCCGCGCGGAGGTCGCCAGCACCACGCCCTGCCCATGGCCGACAGCCCAGCCCCGGGCCGCACCCGTGCGCATCGATGCGGGCGGACCAGCCGTCGCAGGTGCGGGCCACGGCGCCCCGCACCGCCCCGGCGCAGGCCGCCACGCTGACCCGCAGGTCGCGCTCGGTTTGCGGCTGGACATGCAGCGCGGCCTGGGCCCAGGCGACCGGCAAGTCGGCCTGGGTGGGCGCCGCCCAGGCGCTGGTGGACAGCACGACGCTCAACACCCACAGGTACCGGACCAGGCGCATGACGGACTCCGCAGCGGACCGGAGCGCGGCGCGTCCCCGGGCGACCTCGGTGGCCGCCAGACAACCTTCCTGCCCGGCCGCCCACGCGACCTGACGGCAACCTTACGGTTGCTGCCCCATCCTGCCGGAACCCGGAAATTCCCTATAAAACAACGCCATGCAACCTGGCGAGACAGCGTCGTGCGGCGGGTGGCGATGTGCCCGCGCGTCGAGCCAGTTCCCGCGCGCGGCGGCGGCAGCGCTGCAGAGCCCGCTCTTACGATTCCCCAATCCCCATTCCCGATTCCCGATTCCCCGCCCTCAAATCACCCGCAACGTGATCGCCTTCAACACCGCGCGCGTGCGGTCGCGGGTGCCGAGCTTTTCCAGGATGGTGGAGACGTAGTTCTTCACCGTGCCCTCGGCCAGGAACAGGGTGCGGGCGATCTCCTTGTTGGAATAGCCGCCGGCGAGCAGGCGCAGGATCGCCACCTCGCGCTCGCTGAAGGTCTCGCGCGGGGGCTGCTGGTCGCGGAACTGGTAACGCGCGCGCACCGGGTCGGTGCTGACCGGCTGCAGCAGGGTCTCGCCGTTGGCGACCCGCTCGATCGCCTCGCGCAGGTCTTCCGGGGCGGCGTCCTTGAGCAGGAAGCCCTGCGCGCCGGCCTCGGTGGCGCGCAGCAGCAGGTCGCTGTCGTCGAAGGTGGTCAGCAGCAGCACCGGGGTGCGGTCGCCACGGGCGCGCAGTTGCTGCAGCGCCTGGATGCCGTCCACGCCGGGCATGCGGATGTCGCTGAGCACCACGTCCACGGTGGTGCTGACCAGCGCGTCCAGCAGGCCCTGGCCGTCGTCGGCCTCGCAGACCACCTCCACGCCCTGTTGCTGCAACAGGGCGCGCAGGCCGGCGCGGACCAGGACCTGGTCATCTGCCAGCGCGATGCGACGTGGACTCATGCCGGCAGCCTCGCCATCAGGTGCATGCCGCCCTGGGCGGTGCGGCCGAGCTCGAGCCGCCCGTGCAGGGCGGCCAGGCGTTCGCGCATGCCGGTGATGCCGTTGCCTTCGCGGATGCGCTCGGCGCGGCGGCCATCGTCGCGGATGTCCACGTGCAGCTGCGCGCCCTCGCAGTGCAGGTGCACGGCCACCTCGTTGGCGTCGGCATGCCGCACGGCGTTGGTCAGCGCCTCCTGCACCAGCCGCAACAGCAGCTCGGCCACGCGGGCATCGGTGATGCGCACCGCCGGGTCGATCTGCAGGCGCAGCGCCGGGCGCGGGAACGGTGCGGCCAGCGCGCGCAAGGCGGTCTGCAGATCCAGGCCCTGGTCGTCGCGCAGCGACTGCACCACGTTGCGGATGTCCGACAGCAGTTCGGCCGACAACCGCTCCACCACCGCGATCTCCTCGCGCCGTGCCAGTGCCGGGTCGGCGCCGAGCAGGCGCAGATTGATGCGCATGGCGGTGAGCTTGTGCCCGGCCACGTCGTGCAGCTCGCGCGCCAGGCGCAGGCGCTCGGCATCGCGCGCGCTGTCGGCCAGCAGCGCGCGGGTGGCCAGCAGGTCGGCATTGACGTAGGCCAGCGCGTCGCGGGTGCGCTCGGCAGTACGCGCGTAATGCGCGGTCAGCGCGGCGAAGGCCTGGAAACCGGCATAGATGCCGACGATCAACCACGGGCGCTCGAACCCGGCCTGCACCAGCAGCGCATACATGCCCGCGTTCAACGCCAGCGCCAGCAGCAGCACGCGCGCCGGCGGCCAGGTCATGCCCGCCTGCGCCACCAGCATGACCAGCAACACCGGGGCGGTGCCGGCACGCGGCTCCATCCAGACCAGCAGCAGGGCCATGGCCGCCTGCAGCAGCGTGGCGACAGTGCGCAACGCATGCAGCGGCGGCAACACGGTATGCAGCAGAAACAAGGCGGTGAAGCCGGCCAGCACGCCCCAGCGCCAGGCGCCCTGCGGTGAGGCGTCGGGCACGAACGACAAGGCCACCGCGGCAATGGTGAACGCGCCGGCCAGACGCAGCGGTTGCAAGCAATGAAACAGGGACGAGGTCATGCGGCGATGCTGACGGCCGCGCGGCCGCGCGGCAATGGCACGGAGGCAGAAAGTGACTTCCGGCAGGTGGGCGCGCGGCCCTGTCGTCGCTGTCGTCGCTGCGGCGCGGCCGCACCTTGCCACGCCGCCCCATCGTCACGGAAGCACGCCCTGCCCGCTTGCAGCCGGCCGGGCGCGCAGCCGTCCACCCGCCCCACCGATGGTCTTACACTCAGCGGCTACCCGCAGCTGCCGTGCGTCTTCGATGATCATTTCCGCCGCTTCCGACTACCGTGCCGCTGCGCAGGCGCGCCTGCCGCCCTTCCTGTTCCACTACATCGATGGCGGCGCGTATGCCGAGCACACCTTGCGGCGCAATGTCGCGGACCTGGCCGATATCGCGCTGCGCCAGCGGGTGCTGCGCAACATGTCGGACCTGAGCCTGGGCACCGAGTTGTTCGGGGAGACACTGGCGATGCCGGTGGCACTGGCACCAGTCGGGCTGACCGGCATGTACGCGCGCCGTGGCGAAGTGCAGGCCGCACGCGCGGCGGCGGCGCGCGGGATCCCGTTCACGCTGTCCACGGTGTCGGTGTGCCCGATCGAGGAAGTGGCGCCGGCGATTACGCGCCCGATGTGGTTCCAGCTGTACGTGCTCAAGGACCGCGGCTTCATGCGCAACGCGCTGGAGCGCGCCAAGGCCGCCGGGGTGACCACGCTGGTGTTCACCGTGGACATGCCCACGCCCGGCGCGCGCTACCGCGATGCGCACTCGGGCATGAGCGGGCCCAACGCGGGGCTGCGGCGCATGCTGCAGGCCGTCACCCATCCGCGCTGGGCCTGGGACGTGGGCCTGCTCGGCAAGCCGCATGATCTGGGCAACATCTCGGCGTACCGCGGCAGCCCGACCGGCCTGCAGGACTACATCGGCTGGCTGGGCGCCAACTTCGACCCGTCCATCGCATGGAAGGACCTGGAATGGATCCGCGAGTTCTGGACCGGGCCGATGGTGATCAAGGGCATCCTGGACCCGGACGACGCGCGCGATGCGGTGCGCTTCGGCGCCGACGGCATCGTGGTGTCCAATCACGGCGGGCGCCAGCTCGACGGCGTGCTGTCCAGCGCGCGTGCGTTGCCGGCCATTGCCGATGCGGTGAAGGGACAGCTGAAGATCCTGGCCGATTCGGGCATCCGCAGCGGGCTGGACGTGGTGCGCATGCTGGCGCTGGGCGCCGATGCGGTGCTGCTGGGGCGGGCGTTCGTCTACGCGCTGGCCGCTGGCGGGCAGGCCGGCGTGGAGAACCTGCTGAGCCTGATCGAAAAGGAAATGCGCGTGGCGATGACCTTGACCGGCACCCATTCGATTGCCGAGATCAGCAGCGATGCGTTGAGCAGGGTGACGCGGGAGCGTGCGGTTTCGCCTTGACGGGAATTGGGAATCGGGAATTGGGAATCGAGATGCGTAGCAGAGCGGATGATCTGCGGCTTGGCTGCAGGGCCCTTTACCTGGCTGCAGGGCCCTTGCCCGCCCACCATCGCGGGACACGCCGTGAATCCGTCCATGGAGGCTCTTACGCGGCATCCATGCCGCGTAAGGTCCCGCGACGGTGGGCGGGCAAGGACCAATCGAGATGGTCGGTACGCATGGTCAAGCGCTGGGTGTGATGCGCACCTATTGGATAATTCGAATAACGACGCGTTGCAAGCGATCGTCATGCACGCGTGGACGCCGCACTCAGAATCTGAAGCTGCGAGTACTCCATGCCGATTCCGAGCACAGGCCGCGCCCGCCTCGCGGCTAGGCAGCAGGTTTGTTAGACACGCTTAGTTCTCATCGCCGCCGGTGGGCAAGGATTGCCGCAACGCCAGCACCGAGGCCCAGGGATCTGCACGTTGGCGCCTGGCGCGTTCCAGCGCCTTGTCCATCGGGAAGGCGTCCGGGCCGCTGATCTTGCCGAGTTCTTCCCAGCGTAGCGGGACGGCGACGGTGGCTTTTTCGCGCGCGCGCAGCGACCACGAACAAACGCTGGTGTTGCCGCGCCCGTTGCGCAGCCAGTCGACGAAGATCACGCCGTGGCGCTTGGCCTTGCTCATGGTGGCCACGTAGCGGTCAGGCGCATGCGTTGCCAGCGCCTGGGCGAATGCCTCGCAGAAATCGCGCGCCTGCTCCCAGTCCGCTTCCGGCACGATCGGCACCACCACATGCAGGCCCTTGCCGCCGGACAGGCGCACCGCGCTTTCCAGCCCCGCGCTGCGCAGCTTGGCGCGGATATCGCGCGCGGCAGCCACCACGTCGGCCCAGGACACGCCGTCACCGGGGTCCAGGTCGAACACCAGCCGATCCGGATGCTCCGGATCGTCGACCTGCGCGCCCCAGGGATGCAGCTCCAGCGTGTTCATCTGCACCAGCTCGAGCAGGCCGGCGGCATCTTCGACGTAGATGTAATCCTCGGTGCCGCTTTTTTGCTGCAGCGGAATCGCCTTGATGTGCGTGCCCAGGTGGCGGCCTTCGTGCTTCTGGAAGAAGCAATCGCCACCGGCGCCATCGGGGCAGCGCAGCAGCGACAGCGGCCGGCGTGCGATCTCCGCCAGCACCAGCGGCGCCACTGCCCGGTAGTAGTCGGCCACCTCGCCCTTGCTGATGCCCGCTGCGGGGAACACCACCCGCTCGGGATGGGTGATGGTGATGCCGTCTGTCGACGTGGACGTGGACGTAGATTTGGATTTGGATGTTGTGGACTTGGACGCCGCGGATTTGGACGCCGTGGACGTGGCCGCCGCCGCCTTTTTGGATGTCGTGGTCGCGGTCGTCTTCGACGCCGTTGAACGCGTGCGTTTGCTGGTGGTGCTGGTGGATGCGTCGACTGTCGTTCTGGATGTTTTCGTGGTCGCCGTCTTGCGCGCCGGCGCAGCGGCCGTTGCCGCACCACGTTGGCCCGCAGCACGCGCCTTGCCCGGCGCGGCGCGGTCGCCGCCCAACTCGCTCATGGGTTTGTCCTCGCGTAGACGCTTGAACGCGGCCTGCCGCAACAGGCCTTCCTTCGCCCAGCCGCGGAAGGCGACCTCGGCGATCAGCACCGGCCGGACCCAATGCACATCGCGTGGCCGCCCCGGGATGTGCGTGGGCAATTCCAGCGTGGCGGTGTCGCTGTGCAGCGCCTGCAGCAGCGCGGTGATCTTGCCGAGCAAGGCATCGTCGAATCCGGTGCCCACACGCCCGACATAACGCAGCGTCTTGCCGTCGCGCTGCGCCATCAGCAAGGCGCCAAAGCCGCTGCGTGCGCCCTTGGGATCGGTGTACCCCACCACCACGAACTCGTCGCTGTCCTCGTGCTTGGTCTTGGCCCAATCGGCGCTGCGTCCTGCACGGTAGGGCGCATCGGCGAGCTTGCTGACGATGCCTTCCCAGCCGGTGCCGGCGCTGGCCGCGAAGACCTGCGGGCCATGGCCGATCACATGGTCGCTGAACGCCAGCGTGCCCGGCGTATCGCCCAGCAACTCGCGCAGCAACTGCTTGCGTTGCAGCAACGGGGTATCGCGCAGGTCCACTCCGGCCACGCCCAGCAGGTCGAACACGATGTAGCGCAGCGGCTGCACGGCGCTGCCATCGAGCGCACGCTGCAGCGCCGAGAAATCGGTGCGCCCCTTGGCATCCAGCACCACCAGCTCGCCATCCAGGCGCGCATCGCGCACCGGCAGTGCTTGCACTGCGCGCACCACCTCCGGGAAGCGCTGCGTCCAGGCCTGGTCGTTGCGCGAGCGCAGCTGCACCTGGCCATCGACCAGGTCGGCCAGCAGGCGGTAGCCGTCCCACTTGATCTCGTGCAACCAGCGCTCACCATCGGGCGCCTGCTCGCGCAGCAAGGTCAGTTGCGCGCGCAGCTCGGTGGGGCATGGCGCATCGCGGGCGCCGTCCAGCGCCAGGGCACGGGTATGCCATTGCGCGGAACGTGCACGCGCTGGGCGTGCACGTTTGCTGGCCGCAGGCGACGTTGCGGCGCTCGTTTTTGCCGCTGGTGCACGCCGGGCCCGGCTGGCCTTGGCACGCGTCGCCGGGGCGGCCGCTGCCGATGCGCCGGCCGCCTGCTGCGCCACCAGCGCATCGGCATCCAGATCGGCCGCAGACGCATCACTGCGCTTGAACAACAGCCACTGCGGTTTGCCGCCACGCATCTGCGTGCGCACCAAGGCGAAGCCACCGCGCAGCAATGAGCCCTGCAGTTCGAATTCCAGCTTGCCGGCGTCCAGCGCCGCCAACGCGTCGCCCTCGCACTGCCAATGCCCGTGGTCGAACACCTCCACATGCCCGGCGCCGTAATGGCCTTGCGGGATATCGCCCGCGAAGCTGGCGTACGACAGCGGGTGGTCTTCCACCTCCACCGCCAGGCGTTTTTCGCCCACGCGCAACGAGGGCCCCTTGGGCACGGCCCAGCTCTTGAGCACGCCGTCGAGTTCCAGACGGAAGTCGTAATGACGCGAGCTGGCGTGATGCAGCTGCACCACGAAGATCGGCTGCTTGCTGGCGCGTGCGGGCGTGTCGCCGGCCGGCTCCGGGGTCTGGTCGAAGCGGCGTTTGGCGGTGTAGTCGCGCAGTGACATGGACTGGGCCTACCCGGCCTTGCGGCGCGGCGCTGCCTTGCTGGCCGTGGCCTTGGTGGCCTTGCCTGCGGCCTTCTTGGTGGCCTTCTTGGCCACTTTCTTGGCGGCGGTCTTGGCGGTCTTCTTGGCTGGCGCGGTTGCCGGCGCGCTGCTCTTCTTGGCCGGCGTGCGCGTGTTGGCCTGCAGGCTCTTTTGCAGCAGCGACATGAAATCGACCACGTTGGTGGTGGCGTCCTCGTGCTGCGGCGGCTCGACATCCACGGTGGTGGTGCCACCCTTGGCCTGGATGCGCTTGCGCAGGATCTGCTCGAGCTTGCCGCGGAATTCGTCGTGGTAGTCCTCCGGCTGCCAGGTGCCGGACATCGACTCGATCAGCTGTTTGGCCATCTCCTGTTCCTTGGGCGTGATGCGGTACTCGCCCACCGCGCCGGCCGGCAACTTGAAGTCCTGCGGGTCCACCACTTCCTGCTGGTAGCGCAGCAGCAGCAGGATCAAGGCATCGCCCTGCGGCATCACCGCCGCCAGGTATTCGCGCGTGCGGATCACCACCTTGGCAATGCCCACCTTGCCGGTGTCGCGCAGCGTCTCGCGCAGCAGCACATAGCCCTTTTCGGCCTTCTTGCCGGGCACCAGGATGTAGGGCTTCTCGAAATAGCGCGGGTCGATGTCGGCGGCATCGACGAAGGTTTCCACCTCCACCGTCTCGTGGCTCTCCGGGGAGGCCGAGCGGATGTCCTGCTCCTCGACGATGACATAGCTGCCCTTGTCGTACTCGAAGGCCTTGACGATCTCCTTCCACGGCACTTCATCGCCGGTATCGGCGTTGACGCGCTCGAAGCGGATCGGCTTCTTGTCGCGCGAATCGAGCATGCGGAAATGCAGGTCCACCTTGCGCTCGCCCGACATCAACGACACCGGCACATTGAGCAAGCCGAACGACAGGGTTCCGGTCCAGATCGGTCGTGCCATCGGCGTGTGACTCCGGGTGCTGTTTGGGGTAGCCCATAGCTGTAGCGCGGCCACCGTGATCCATGCGTGAGCCATGTGTCTGCCGCTGCCACTGCGCCCCCTTCACCCGGTACGCGGTGAACTGCGCATCCCTCTCGACTTCCAGGAGAACCGCATGTCCCGTGACCCGCTACGCGAGCAACCGGCCCAGCCGGGCGAACAGCACGGCAAGCGCGATGCCGAGCACTACGAAGACCGCGGGGCCGGCGATGCGCCCGACACGCTGATTCCGGCCAATGGCGACACCCCGGCCAAGAAGCCGGGCACCGCGCCGTCGACCGTGGCAGACCGCTGACGACCGCCGGCTGAAACACCCGCCCGGCCGCAGCAGCCGGGCGGGTGCGGCTTACGCCCGCCCTGCCTGCTGCAGCCGGGCAAATTCCTCATCGGCAAACAGGCGCGAGCGCACCAGAAAGCGCACGCCCTCGCCGTTTTCCAGCGAGAACATGCCGCCGCGCCCCGGCACCACGTCGATGATCAGCTGGGTGTGCTTCCAGTAGTCGAACTGTGAGGGGCTGATGTAGAACGGCGCGCCGCCGATCTCGCCCAGCAGCACGTCGCGGTCGCCAACGATGAAATCGCCCACCGGAAAACACATCGGCGAGGAGCCATCGCAGCAGCCGCCGGATTGATGGAACAGCACATCGCCGTGGCGCGCGCGCAGCGTGTCGATCAGCTGCAACGCCGCCAGCGTGGCCATTACCTGCAACGGTGGGTCTGTCTGCGTGGTGGTGCCCTGCATCGTCTGCCTCCTGCGCCGCGGTCAGGCCGCCATGTCGAGCACGATACGCCCTTCGATCGTTCCGGCGTGCATGCGCGCGAACACCTCGTTGATGTTGTCCAGGGTGTCGGTGGCCACGGTCGCCGCGACCTTGCCCTGCTCGGCGAAGGCAAGCGACTCCTGCAGGTCCAGCCGGGTTCCGACGATCGAGCCGCGCACGGTCACGCCATTGAGCACCATGCCGAAGATGTCCAGCGGGAACTGGCCCGGTGGCAGGCCGTTGAGCGACACCGTGCCGCCACGCCGCACCATGCCGATCGCCTGCTCGAACGCCTTGGGCGATACCGCGGTGACCAACGCGCCGTGTGCGCCGCCGATTTCCTTCTTGAGGTACGCCACCGGATCGGTGGTGCGCGCATTGACCGTCACCGTTGCGCCCAGGCGCCTGGCCAGTGCCAGCTTGGTGTCGTCCACATCCACTGCGGCCACGTTCATTCCCATCGCCTTGGCATATTGCACTGCCATGTGGCCGAGCCCGCCGATGCCGGAAATCACGACCCACTGACCCGGCTTGGTCTCGGTGACCTTCAGGCCCTTGTAGACGGTGACGCCCGCGCAAAGGATCGGCGCGACCTCGACGAAGCCGATGCCCTTGGGCAGGAGGCCAACGTAGTCGGCATTGGCCAGCGCGTACTGCGCGAAGCCGCCGTTGACCGAGTAGCCGCTGTTCTGCTGCGCCTCGCACAGGGTTTCCCAGCCACCCAGGCAGTGCTCGCAATGCCCGCAAGCCGAGTACAGCCACGGGATGCCGACGCGGTCGCCTTCCTTGATGTGCTTGACGCCTTCGCCGACCGCCACCACGTTGCCAACACCTTCGTGGCCGGGAATGAAGGGAGGGTTCGGCTTGACCGGCCAGTCGCCTTCGGCGGCGTGCAGGTCAGTGTGGCAGACGCCACAGGCTTCGATCTTGACCAGGATGTCGCCGGCGGCCGGACGCGGCACCTGCACCTCCTCGATCACCAGAGGCTTGCCGAACTCGCGTACCACTGCAGCTTTCATCGTCTTGTCCACATTGCACTCCTGTCGCTGTCGTTGAGGAACCTTAGCCCCGGGCCGCAACCGGGGCCTTGATCGAGGTCAACGCCGCGGTGCGGACGCGCGGCGCCAGCCGATCGTCGCCGCGCACAAGCGCGACCGGCATGGGTGTCAGAAGAAGCCCAGCGCCTTGGGCGAATAGCTCACCAGCAGGTTCTTGGTCTGCTGGTAATGGTCGAGCATCATCTTGTGATTCTCGCGGCCGATGCCCGACTGCTTGTAACCGCCGAACGCAGCATGCGCCGGATAGGCGTGGTAGCAGTTGGTCCACACGCGCCCGGCCTGGATCGCGCGGCCCATGCGGTACAGCCGGGAGGCATCGCGGCTCCATACGCCGGCACCCAGGCCGTACAGCGTGTCGTTGGCGATCGCCAGCGCTTCGGCCTCGTCCTTGAAGGTGGTCACCGACACCACCGGCCCGAAGATCTCTTCCTGGAACACGCGCATCTTGTTGTGGCCCTTGAACACCGTCGGCTTGACGTAGAAGCCGCCGGACAGCTCGCCGTCGAGCGTGTTGCGCTCGCCACCGATCAGCACCTGCGCGCCCTCCTGCTTGCCGATGTCGATGTAGGACAGGATCTTTTCCAGCTGCTCGCTGGAGGCCTGCGCGCCGACCATGGTGTTGGGATCCAGCGGGTTGCCCTGCTTGATCGCGGCCACACGCGCCAGCGCCTTTTCCATGAATTTGTCGTAGATCGATTCCTGGATCAGCGCACGCGAGGGGCAGGTGCACACCTCGCCCTGGTTGAAGGCGAACAGCACGAAGCCTTCCACCGCCTTGTCGAGGAAGTCGTCGTCTTCGGCCATGACATCGGCAAAGAAGATGTTCGGCGATTTGCCGCCCAGCTCCAGCGTCACCGGGATCAGGTTCTGGCTGGCGTACTGCATGATCAGCCGGCCGGTGGTGGTTTCGCCGGTGAAGGCGATCTTGGCGATGCGCGGGTTGCTGGCCAGCGGCTTGCCCGCCTCCAGGCCGAAACCGTTGACCACGTTGAGCACGCCCGGCGGCAGCAGGTCGCCGATGACCTCCATCAGCACCAGGATCGAGGCCGGGGTCTGCTCGGCCGGCTTCATCACCACGCAGTTGCCGGCGGCCAGCGCCGGTGCGAGTTTCCAGCACGCCATCAGCAGCGGAAAGTTCCACGGGATGATCTGCCCGACCACGCCGAGCGGTTCGTGGAAGTGATAGGCGATGGTGTCGCTGTCGATCTCGGAGATGCCGCCTTCCTGCGCGCGGATGGCGCCGGCGAAATAGCGGAAGTGATCCACGCACAACGGCACGTCCGCATTGAGCGTCTCGCGCACCGGCTTGCCGTTGTCCCAGGTCTCGGCATGGGCGAGCAGTTCCAGATTCTGCTCGATGCGATCGGCGATCCTGAGCAGCACGTTGGCGCGGTCGGTGGTGGAGGTCTTGCCCCAGGCGTCCCTGGCCGCATGCGCCGCATCCAGCGCCGCTTCGATGTCCTGCGCGTTGGAGCGCGCGATCGAGGTGAACACCTTGCCGTTGATCGGCGTGGTGTTGTCGAAGTACTGGCCACTGTGCGGCGCCACCCACTTGCCGCCGATGAAGTTGTCGTAGCGCGGCTTGAAGATGGACTGCGGGTCGGTGTTCAGCGGCTTGGCGGATGTGACGGCGTTCATCGGTGTCTCCTGCGGTACATGGGAAGAAGCCCGTGACGGGCGTCCCCGCTGTCACGCAAGGGTGATGCCAGGTTTTTCCTGCTGCATTGCGTCACGCCCGATCGCGCCGCGGGTGCGGCCGATAGTGGAGGTCTTCGCTGCGGCGCATCACGCGCGGCGCTTGCGCTGTGTCCGCAAACATGGTGTTTATCGCGACAGTGATCTTCTGGACTGTCGCAAATTGCGACACGAGGTGGCGGATGGCGATGTCGACGGAGCAGCAGCTGGGCCGCGCGCGGCGCTCGTTCTTCGAGCACGGCGCGATGCCGGCCGGGCAGGTACCGGACGCGATCCTGCAGTCGTGGCGACGCTGCCAGCGCCAGGGCCTGGCCGCCGAGGCGACCCCGGCGATCGAACCGGTCAGCGCCGCACGCCTGCGCGAGATGCGCGAACGCCACGAGACCCTGTGGCGGCGCGCGCGCGCCGAGCTGGAAGGGCTGTCGGCCGACGCAGCGGCCACCGGCAGCGTCGTGCTGCTCACCGACGAGGCTGGCTGGATACTCGATGCCGAGGGCAGCACCGGCTTCCTTGAGCGCGCCGGGCGGGTGGCGCTGATGCCCGGCGCCTGTTGGAGCGAGAGCGTGCTCGGCACCAATGCCATCGGCACCGCGATCGTGGAAAGCCGCTCGATCGAGGTCCGCGGCGGCGAGCACTATCTCGCCCCGCACGGCATCCTCAGCTGTGCCGCGGCGCCGATCTTCGACCCTTACGGGCAGTTGGTGGGCGTGCTCGACATCTCCGGCGACGCGCGTCTGCAGCACATCCACGCGCTGGGACTGGCACGGCGCGCGGTCGCCAGCATCGAGCACCGCTACTTCGACGACGGCATCGCCGATTGCGAACTGCTGCGCGTACACCACGACCCGGCCCTGCTCGGCACCGCGCACGAGGGCCTGCTGGCATTCCGCGGCGGGCGCCTGGTGGCAGCCAACCGCGCCGGCCTGCAGCTGTTCGGGCTGGAGCGCCACGAACTGGGGCGCGCGCGCTACGACGCGCTGTTCGAGGAGCCGCTGACCCGGCTGCGCCACGACGGCGCCCTGTTCGATCGCCAGGGCCGCGCCCTGTACGGGCGCGTGGACGAGCGCGGCGACGCGCGGCCGCGCCGGCGCGCCACGCAGCCACCGATCACGGTCTCGGCCGCCCGCCAGGACGGTGACCGCGACGCACCGCTGTTCGAGGCCGAGATCGAGCGCCTGCTCGGGCGCGCCTGCCGGGTGCTGGATGCCGAGCTCCCAGTGCTGGTGCAGGGCGAGACCGGCACCGGCAAGGAGGTGTTCGCGCGCGAGCTGCACCGCCGCTGCACGCGCGCCGCCCGCCCGTTCGTCGCGGTGAACTGCGCCGCGCTGCCCGAGGGTCTGATCGAGGCCGAGCTGTTCGGCTACGAGGACGGCGCCTTCACCGGAGCGCGCAAGCACGGCAGCCCGGGGCTGCTGCGCCAGGCCGAGGGCGGGGTGCTGTTTCTCGACGAAATCGGCGACATGCCGCTGGCGCTGCAACCGCGGCTGCTGCGCGTGCTGCAGGAGCGCGAACTGTCGCCGCTGGGTGGCGGCAAGCCGGTGCGGCTGGATTTCGCGCTGGTCTGCGCCACCCACCAGGACCTGCAAGCGGCAATTGCCGACGGCCGCTTCCGCGCCGACCTGTACTACCGCATCGCCCATCATGTCGTGGCGCTGCCGGCGCTGCGCGCGCACGCCGACCGCCCGCTGCTGGTGCAAGAGCTGTGGCAGCGCCTGGGCCAGGGCCGCCGGCTCAGCAGCGACGCCCTGCGGGTCCTGGCCGACTACGACTGGCCCGGCAACCTGCGCCAGCTCTCGGCCTGCCTGCGCACGCTGGTGGCGCTGAGCGAACCCGGCGAGCGCATCGACCGCGACGCGCTGCCGGGCTACCTCGCCACCCGGACCGCAGGGTCGGCGGTCGCCGCTGCCGCACCGACACCGGCACCGGCACCGGCCGATAGCCTGGAGCAGCTGGCACAGGCAGCGATGCGGCAGGCGCTGGACGCCTGCGGCGGCAATGTCGCGCAGGCGGCACGCCGGCTCGGCATCAGCCGCAGCACGCTGTATCGCCGGCTCGGCCCGCAACGGGCCTGACACCGGGCGCGCAAATGCATCGCCCGCCGACGCGGCCCGGGAACGCGCGGATGCGCATGCCCACCACCAAGCCCCCCCTCGCGGCCGCCATCAATGCCGGCGTGCGTCATGCTGTATTCCTCGACGCAAACGGCGGCGTGCGGGCAACGGGAAACGCCGACGCGAGCCAGCTCGGCGCATTATCGCCGCTGACCAACGCCCTCTCACGTTGCGCATCAAGGGGGAGTCTGCGGGTACGAAACCTTACCCGCCATGCCTCTCAACGTGCCTGAACTTCCGCCCGCCATCGCGATCGCCGCAGGCCGCGACTACAGTGCCGCCGTGGATCGCCACGGGTGACTTGCACGCCGTGCGCACGCACCTCAACCGCGCGGTGCAGTCGGCTTGAAGACGTCGGGATCGGCCATGGCAGCAGCGCAGTCCTGCACCTTCCTCAGGTGATAGGACTGCAACTGCCAACCCGCCGCTGTGGCCGATGCCGCCGTCCACCGATACGTCCAGTGATAGCGCATCCCCGCGCCACATGCGTCGATGGCGACCGTATCCCCAGGCTGACCATGTTCCGGGAAGGCCACCTCGCTATTGGTCAGGTCTGCACGCCCGCCGGCAGCTGGCGCGTGCGTGCGGTAACTGGTGCGTAGCTGGCCTAGCTCGGCGGCGCTTGCCGGCCGCTGTTGCCTGGACGGCTGCGCCAGCAACCAGCGATGCACCTGCGCCACGGCTGGGCTATCGGCCGGAAAGGTCCGCGTTACCTGCAGCGTGCCTGGTTCCGAGGGTGCAGCGGCACTGGCGATGGTGCCGCTCAACAGACTGGTCGCGCCGAGCGCCGCAACCGACACCACTTGCAGGAATGTCATCCCATGCTCCATGCGCTGTGTGCGGAACACCGAGCCTAGCACGCACCCCACGACCGGCTGGCCGCAGGGGCTGCAGCGATGCTGTGCAGGACCAGGTGCGCCATATGCAGTTCAGCGACTGAAATAACCTGCCACGCAGGGGGTGGCTGCGTGGATGCAAACCGATGCCGCCGGCACCCGCGCACCGAGCGCAGCGATCAGATCCAGACGTCGTTGTCTGCGGTATAGGCGCCGCCCGCATCGCCGGTATTGACCACGCCGCGCGGCTCGACCAGCAGCACGCTGCATTCGTGCTCCGCCGCCGGCCGGTGTTCGACACCCTTGGGCACCACGTGCATCTGCCCGGCCGACAGCGCCACCACGCCATCGCGAAATTCGATGGTCATGCTGCCGTCCAGCACGATGAACACCTCGTCCGTGTCCGCATGCCGGTGCCACACGAACGCACCCTGCAGCTTGACCAGTTTGAACTGGTAGTCGTTCATTTCCGCAACGACACGCGGGGACCAGTGCTGCGACAGCAGGGCGAGCTTGTCGCTGAAATCGATCGGGGCGTAGCGCGTGTTCAACGGAAACATCCTTGTGGCGGGAATGCGCCTGCAAGCTTAGTGCATCGCATTGCGCGCAGTCACTGCTGCAGAAACGCGGCGCCCTGCCGTGACGCCCGGCAAGCAATGCGAGCGGCTTGCCGAACGCAGTGCGCGCTTAGGTACCAGCGGTGCGGGTGTCTGCCGCACGCCACGCTTGCACGGCTGCGCTCACCTGCGCCCCGTGGCTGGCGCTGACATCGCGCGCGGCGAAGGCGTGCGGCCGCCATTGCACCTATGGCAAACCAAGGGTTAGCGGGACGGCTCCGTCGCGCCCGGGTGCGCTCCTACGGTGACGGGCGCGTTGTTGAACGCGCGCCGGCTGCGGGTGGCTCAGCCGCCGAAATCCCACTGCAGGCCGACCGTGTAGGTGCGGTCCGGGCCCGGTTCGTAATAGCGCCCGTTGCCGTCGTTGACGATGACCGAGCCGACGTAGTGCCGGTCCAGCGCATTGTCGATGCGGGCGAAGGTGCGCAGCCCGCCCAGCGTGGTGGTCCAGCGCCGGGAGGCTTCCAGGTTGACCAGCGCGTAGCCGGGCGCGCGCTCGGTCGCCAGGTCGTTGACCACGGTGGCGTCGGAGGCCACCGTTTCGGCGGCGAACTGCCATTGCAATGGCTGCCACTGCCAGCGCGCGAACAGTTGCTGGCGCGGCACGCCCGGCAGGCGCGCGCCGCTGGCCACCGGCGCAGTGGGCGTGGCGCAGCCGCTGCTGGCGCAGGTGAGGTAGCCATCGCGCACGGTGGCATCGACAAAGGTGTAGGCCAGCTGCAGTTGCTGGGTGTCGCCCACCGGTTGATTCCAGCTCAGTTCCGCGCCCTGGCGGCGGGTGGCGCCGATGTTGCGGTAGGTGCTGCGGCCATTGGTGTTGCTGGCCACGGCCAGTTCGTCGTCGGTGTCGGCGCGGAACAGCGCCACTTCCACCGCTGCGCCGCTTTGCGCGCGCCACTTGCTGCCGATCTCGTAATTGCGGCTGGTCGCCGCGCCCAGATCCAGCGCCAGCCCGGCGCCGCCATCGCTGCGATAGCCCAGCTCGTTGAAGGTGGGCGTTTCGAACCCGCGCCCGACCGAGGCGTAGAAACGCAGGTCCTCGGCGGCACGGAACACGATGCCGGCCACCGGCGTGGTTGCCGAATACTCGCGCTGGCCGCTGTCGTCGGGATTGCGCCCGAGGATGTAGTGGTCGTCCGAGTCGAAGCGCACCTGGCTATGCCGCACGCCCAGCAAGGCCGACCAGCGGTCGCTCCACTGCCACCACGCCTGCGCAAACTGGTCCACGTTCTCGACCTGGTCGCGCTGGTTGCGGCGCAGCGCGCCCTGCACGCCCAGCGTGTCGCCGACAAAGTTTTCATAGCCGGTGCGGTGCTGACGCTGGCGATCCACGTTCGCGCCCACGGTCAGCTGCAGGGGCCGGCCCAGGGCCTGCCCCTGCCAGGCCCAACGCGCGTCGGCGCCTTCGTAATTGCTGTCCAGATCGATCACCCCGCCCGAGTGCAGCGGATTGCGCTGCACCGCCACCGGGATCGCCAGGAACTGCTCCACGCTGCGCTGCCCGCCGTAGGCCATCAGCCGCAGCGTCTGGCTGTCCAACTGCTGGGTGAAGATGGCCCCCGCTTGCGACTGCCGCACCGATTTGCGGGTGTTGAACTGGGTGGCCACCGCCGTGGCCTGCGCCGGGTCGGCGTTGAACTGCGCGCGGGTCAGGCCGAGCGGGTCCTGCGCGTCGGGTGCGTCCAGGTAGTTGAGCACCAGGTCCAGCCGGCGGCCCTCGGCCAGATCGAAGCCGAGCTTGGCGTTGACCGACTCGCGCCTGGCGCGGCTATGGGCGCGGAAGCCGTCGGTTTCGAAATGATTGGCGGCCAGGTTGTAGTGCACCGCGCCCTGCTGGCCGAGCAACTGCGCACCCACGTTGACGGTGGCGTTGCTGCCGTAGGTGGCGCGCAGCCGCCAGGGGTCGTTTGGGGCGCCGTCGGCGCTCCACAGCTGCAGCACGCCGCCGGAGGAGTTGCCGTACAGCGCCGAGAACGGCCCGCGCAGCACTTCCACCCGCTGCGCGCCCAGCACGTTGAAGTGCGACAGCTGGCCCTGGCCGTCGGGCATGCTGGCCGGGATGCCGTCCACCAGCAGCCGTACGCCGCGCACGCCGAAGGTGGAGCGCGCACCGAAGCCGCGGATCGACAGCTGGGTGTCCTGCGCGTAGTTCTGGCGATCGCGCGCCACCAGCCCGGGGATGCCGTCCAGCAGCTCGGACACCTGCGCGCCGCGACGGTTGTCGTCGTCGGCCGCCACCACGGTGAACGAGGCCGGCAGGTCGAAGTCGTCCACGCCGTGCACGCGCGCGGCGTCCACCTGCACGGTGGGCAAGCGCTGGATCGGTGGGGAGGCGGGCGGCGCCGGATCGGCAGCCAGGACGGGCGACGCGGCGCCCGTGGCGAACAGGCCGCAGGCGGCGGCCAACAAGGTCAGTCTGGGCATGGGCGTAGTGTCCCTCATCCGTACTGTGGGCGCATCGTTGCGTACGGAACGAAGCATGCTACGCCGGCCATGGGCTGCTACGATGAAGTGGTTTGGCCCAGCCGCGGCCGAGCATCCGGAAGTCCCTCACTCTTTCGTCCTTCAGCGAGTCATGCCGTGTCCTTCTTTGCAAACGTGGAACAGGTTCCAGGCGACCCCATCCTGGGCTTGACCGAGGCCTACAACGCCGACAGCCGCCCCAACAAGGTCAACCTGGGCGTGGGCATCTATTACGACGAGAACGGGCGCATCCCGCTGTTGCGCGCCGTGCACAAGATCGAGCAGCAGCTTGCGCTGGACGCCAAACCGCGCGGCTACCTGCCCATCGACGGCCTGGCCGCCTACGACAAGGCCACCCAGGAGCTGCTGTTCGGCACCGAGTCGGCGCTGCTGGCCTCCGGCCGCGTGGCGACCTCGCAGACCGTCGGCGGCAGCGGCGCCCTGCGCGTGGGCGCGGACCTGCTCAAGAAGCTGCTGCCCACGGCCACCATCGCCATCAGCAACCCGAGCTGGGAAAACCATCGCGCCGTGTTCGGCGCGGCCGGCTTCGAGGTCGTGGACTACACCTATTTCGATGCCGCCAGCCATGGGCTGAACTTCGACGGCATGCTCGCCGACCTGGCAAAGCTGGAGCCGGGCACCGTGGTGCTGCTGCACGCCTGCTGCCACAACCCGACCGGCGCGGACCTGAGCAAGGAGCAGTGGAAGCAGGTTGCCGGGCTGTTGAAGGAACGCAAGCTGTTCCCGTTCGTCGACATCGCCTACCAGGGCTTCGACAAGGGCATCGAGGCCGATGCGTACGCGGTGCGCCTGCTCGCTGCCGAAGGCATCGACAGCTACGTGGTCGCCAGCTCGTACTCCAAGTCGTTCTCGCTGTACGGCGAGCGCGTGGGCGCGTTGTCGGTGGTCTCGGCCACAGCGGCCGAAGCCAAGGCCGTGCAGTCGCAGGTCAAGCGCATCATCCGCACCATCTACTCCAGCCCGTCCACGCACGGCGCCGCCCTGGTGGCCGGCGTGCTGACCAGCCCGGAGCTGCGCGATCTGTGGGAGCAGGAACTGACCGAAATGCGCGAGCGCATCCACGCCCTGCGCGCGGGCCTGGTGGCCAAGCTGGCCACGCTGGGCGCGCCGGAGTTCGACTTCATCCAGCGCCAGGCCGGCATGTTCTCGTACTCGGGCCTGACCCGGACCCAGGTCGACCGCCTGCGCGAGGAGTTCGCGATCTATGCCGTCGGCACCGGCCGCATCTGCGTGGCCGCGCTGAGCCAGCGCAACCTGGACTACGTGGCGCAGGCCGTGGCCACGGTCAGCCGCATGTAAGCGACGCAGCGTGGTCGGCCACAGCGGCCAACGCCTGCACACCGGGAGCGCGCCAGCCTCCCGGTTTTTTTGTGCCCGCAAACGCTCCCCTTCCCAGCCCTCGCCGCGTCCCTCCCCCGCCGGCGGGCGAAGGTGCCCGAAGGGCGGATGGGGGCAATCGCAGCGCGACCATCGCTCCCCCATTCGCGCATGTTCGATCAACAACGCGGCAAAACGCGCATGCAGTGATCGAAATCTAACGGCGCAATGGCGACAATGGCGGACCACTTCCTACACAGGCTGCCCGCCCCCATGTCGCGTCCCTCGCTGACCCGCTTCCTGATCGAAGAGCAACACGCCGGCCGTATCGACCCGGAGTTGCGCCAGCTGATCACCATCGTCTCGCGCGCCTGCAAGCGCATTTCCATCGCCGTGAGCAAGGGCGCCCTGGGTGGCGTGCTCGGCGATGCCGGCACCGGCAACGTGCAGGGCGAGGCGCAGAAGAAGCTCGACGTGCTCAGCAACGACATTCTGCTCGAAGCCAACGCCTGGGGCGGCCACCTGGCCGCGTGCGCGTCGGAAGAAATGGATCACAGCCAGCCGGTGCCCGACCAGTACCCCAGCGGCGATTTCCTGCTGCTGTTCGATCCGCTGGACGGCAGCTCCAACATCGACGTCAACGTCTCGGTCGGCACCATCTTCTCGGTGCTGCGCGCGCCCAAGGGCACCGAAAAGCCCGGCGATGAGCACTTCCTGCAGCCGGGCACGCAACAGGTGGCCGCCGGCTACTGCATCTACGGCCCCAGCACGATGCTGGTGCTCACGCTCGGCCATGGCACCCACGCCTTCACCCTGGAGCGCGAGGAAGGCAGCTTCCTGCTGACCCAGGCCAACATGCGCGTACCCGACGACACCGCCGAGTACGCCATCAACATGTCCAACCAGCGCCACTGGGAGCCGGCCATGCAGTCCTATGTCAGCGACCTGCTGGCCGGCAAGGACGGCAGCCGCGGCAAGGACTTCAACATGCGCTGGATCGCCAGCATGGTCGCCGACGTGCACCGCATCCTCACCCGCGGCGGCATCTTCATCTACCCCTGGGACAAGAAGGACGCGTCCAAGCCGGGCAAGCTGCGCCTGATGTACGAAGCCAACCCGATGAGCATGCTGGTGGAACAGGCCGGCGGCGCGGCCACCACCGGGCGCGAGCGCATCCTGGACCTCCAGCCGACGCAGCTGCATCAGCGCGTGCCGGTGTTCCTGGGTTCGAAGAACGAAGTGAATGAGGCCACGCGCTATCACGTGGAGTTCGACAAGGCGCAGGGCTGAACTTTCGGCGCGAGCCACACGCCGCGCTGACGCCTGCCAGACACCCGCCCCGTGCGGGTGTCTTTGTGTGTGACGACGGCTGATGACGCAGTCAATGATGGTCTGCAGAGCGACGAGAACTGCGCCAGCAGCCACATCCTGCCGTCGGTTGACTCACCACCGGGCAGCGGTGAGTATCGCCCTCGGGCCGGAGTGGGGCGGTCTACGGGAAGTCGATCTCTACGCGCAATGCCTTGCAAGCAGTCGCCTGACTGCCCGCAGGGATCACATAACGATCAGGGAGTTCACATGAAGACCGCATGTGTTGCACTGGTGGCTGCCGTCATGTTGCAGGCCACACCCGCCTTCTCCGCATCAACCGCGCCATCGCCACTGGTCGGCACCTGGCTGCTGGATACCAGCAGCCTCCCGATGCCGGCAGCGGTACGACCCAAACGTGTCGTCCTGGAGTTCAAACAGGTTCCAGGCAACAAGTGGGCAACCAGCGCCGAGATCATCGAACACGACAACAAGACGCTGCAGGCGCAATCCACGCTGTTGCTGGACGGCACGCCGGGCAAGGCCTCGGGCACCTACCTGGTCGATCGCGCCGCAGTCAAAATGCCCGAGCCCGGCGTGCTGGTGATGCAGTTGATGTATCAAGGTGTCCCGGCATCCACGCGCACCTATACGGTCAGTGCCGACGGCAAGGTCATGACCGAGATTGAAGCGTACTTCAAGGACGGCAACCCGGTGATGCGCACGGCGTATTTCAAACGCGCGGCAAGTCAGTCCAGGTGAACCCTGGCAAGCCGACGCCGCATCGCGGCGCGGCTCGATGTATTTGAGGAGCGGCGGCAGCTTGAAGGCAGGGAGCCTGTATGCGACATCTTCTACCGATCGATATTCCAGCCACATTACGGCGCAGCACGTCGGTCGCGTAGTTCTCGGAAAAATATCGCCCCAAGCTGCCTGTGTCGCAACGCACATCGCCCCGATACCGTAGTTGAGCCGACCAGAGCATCCATGACCGCGATCAAATTCACCGAAGGCGAGCGGGCGGCGATCACCCGCAAGATCCAGCTGTATTTCAGCGAGGAACTGAAGCAGCAGATCAGCCGCTTCGATGCGGAGTTTCTGCTGGATTTCTTCGCCGACGAGGTGGGGGCCTATTTCTACAATCGGGGCGTCTACGATGCGCAGGCCATCGTTGCCAGCAAGCTCGATGACCTGGGTGAGGCGATCTATCAGCTGGAACGTCCTACCGACTTCAAAAAGTGATCCGTCACCTCACATGCCGCAGCATTGAGAAGTTCCATTTCTCTGCTGCGAGCAGGGCAACATGCGCGTGCCCGAGGACACCGCCGAATACGCCATCAAGTCGCGTCGTTCCGCCACGTTGTTCAGTGATTCCTGCAACGCAAGGGCGTCACTGCGCCATTCCGGTCTTCAGCTGGCCAGCATCCTTGAGAAGTGCAAGCGCCCACTCCACACGGTCCGATGCGGTGGCGACCAGGCTGCCTGGATCCTCGCCCAGCAGGGCGCGCAGTTGATGCGGGGCAAAAACCAGGTCGACGAAGTGGCTTGCCAGCGCAGCCGGATTGGCCGGTTGATCCGGGCCGTCCTGGATCGCCACCTGCACGCGCCGCAGCCCGCCCTCCCAGCCGATGCGGTTGACTTCAGCGGCAAGCGCGGGCGCGCGAATGGAGGTGCCGACGACCAGGCGCATCATCGCCACCGTCTGGGGCTGCAGCGCATGCGCAAGCATCCCTTGCCCTGCGTGTCTCAGGCGCCCCTCCAGATCCATGGGGACGCTGGCTGCGGCAGGCAGGGGCTGGGTGTCGACATCGCGACGGACCACCGCTTCGAAAATGGCGTCTTTATTGGCGTAGCGCGCGTAAAAGCTTGCCTTGCCTGCACCGGCCAGCCGCGCGATGTCCTCACACGAGGTGTCCTCGAATCCGCGCTCCAGGAAGAGGTGCAGTGCCGCATCGAGTAAGCGCCGTTCCACATCGCCCGCTTTATCGAGTGGCGGCCTTCCGCCTTTTGACTTTTGCTTGACTGCTTTCATCGACGAAAAGTTACACGTCGCTTGCATTCCCATCAACTGAACGATATCGTTCAGTTGTTCGCTGCATGGTCTTCCAGGCCGGCGAATGGCGGAGCTGCTGAGTGACGCAGAGCTTGCTGCGCTGTCGCAGTTCTCATTGCCATTGTTGGCGCAAAAAGACCCAGGCACGAGGCAATTGTGGAGACAGATGCGACATCCCGAATCGTTGTTGCAGGCGCCACCGGCGACCTGGGTGGCCGAATCGCCTTTGCGCTGAAGGACCAGGGAGCCGCTGTCGTTGCCCTTGTTCGCCAAGGTGCCGGGAAGGACCGTGTTGCGGCCCTGCAACGCAGGAACGTCGAGGTCCACTACGTCGAGATGGAAGACGCCAAATCGTTGCGTGAAGCGGTCGGGAATGCGGCCTGTGTCGTGTCCGCGCTCAACGGTTTGGAAGACGTCATGCTGGATCAGCAGGGAAAGCTGTTGCATGCAGCGGTCAGCACCGGCGTGCCTCGATTCATCCCGTCTGATTTCTCGCTGGACTATACGAAGACACGGCCGGGCGACAATCGAAACCTGGATCTGCGGCGCCGGTTCAGAGACCGGCTGGATGCCGCGCCGATCGCGGCCACCTCGGTGTTGTGCGGCGGCTTTCTGGAGCTGCTCGAGGGCAGCGCGCGCCTGGTGGTCCCCGGCCGTCGTGTCATGCATTTTGGCGACGCACACCAGCAGCTCGATTTCACCGCCAAAGATGACGTCGCCAGCTACACGGCCGCGGCCGCACAGGATGCCACTGCACCACGGGACCTGCGCATTGCCGGCAACAGCATTTCGCCCAACGACATCGCGCAACTGCTCACCGAACTCACCGGGCAGCGCTATCGCACGCTCAGGCCCGGCGGGCTCGGCACGATGTCGGCAATCATCCGTGCGGTGCGTGCACTCACACCCGCCAGCGATGATCCCTTCCCTCCCTGGCAGGGCATGCAATATCTGCGCGACATGATGAGCGGGCGCGGCAAGTTGGTCCCGCTGGATAACGATCGCTACGGTGCGCGCTCCTGGCAAACAGCCCGCCAGACACTGGCCAACACCTATGTACGGGAGTCTTGAGATGCGCGATGGCATTGCAGCGTTCCACATCCAGGTTGCACAAGCGGAGCTGGATGATCTTGCACACCGGCTGAGGCAAACACGTTGGCCAAGCAGGGAGACCGTGGAGGACCACAGCCAGGGCCCGCAGAGCGAGCGCATCCGGCGCCTGGTGGACCGCTGGCAGTCCGGTTACGACTGGCGTGCGACAGAGCAGTTGTTGAACGGCTGGAACAGCAGTCGTACGACGATCGATGGACTGGAGATCCAGTTCCTGCATGTACGCTCGCCCGAGCCCGATGCGCTTGCTTTACTGCTGACGCACGGGTGGCCCGGTTCGGTGCTCGAATTCCGCGAGGTGATCGGCCCCTTGAGTGACCCGGTGGCCCATGGCGGGCAGGCGTCGGACGCCTTTCATCTCATCATTCCATCCTTGCCTGGCTTTGGGTTCTCTGCAAAGCCGACCGCCCGTGGCTGGGGAATCGGGCGCACGGCTGCGGCATGGGTCGAACTGATGCGCCGCTTGGGGTATGGCGAGCGCTGGGCCGCACAGGGCGGCGATTGGGGCAGTGCGATCACCACCGCGCTTGGATTCATGCAGCCACCGGGCCTGGTGGGCATCCATCTGAACATGGTGATGTTCGAACCCAGCACGCAGGAAATCGCCGAAGCCACACCGGCCGAGCAGAAGATGCTGGAGGACGCCCAACGCTACTACACAGAATTTTCCGGCTACATGAAGCTGCAAAGCAGCCGGCCGCAATCGGTGGGCTTCAGCTTGGCGGACTCTCCGGTGGGCCTGGCTGCATGGATCTATGCACTCTTCCAGGACGTCTCCCAGAGCGGCTTTGAACCGGAGAAAGTGATCGCGTTGGACCACCTCATCGATGACATCATGCTGTATTGGCTCCCGAACGCAGGGCCCAGCTCGGTGCGTCTGTATTGGGAAGCCGCGCAGGAAGCCAGGGCGCAGATGCCTTCGCATCCAATGCCCACGCCAACTGGCATCAGCATGTTTCCCGGCGAGCAGGTGCGCCTTTCCCGGCGCTGGGCAGAGCGCCGCTTTGCGGATCTCCGCTTTTTTGGGCAAGCGCAGCGGGGTGGACATTTTGCGGCGATGGAGAATCCGCCGGTCTTTGTCGATCATCTGCGAACGACCTTCCAGTCCCTTCGGTGACGGCGACCGCGCCTTGCGTGCCGGCACTGCCTTCGGGCCACGGCCATGCTGACGGCGCCAACGTCTCCGCATTGCAGGTGGAGCTGCCGGGGGCCATGCCGGCATTGCCCCCTTGACCGCCAGCGCCCACACCGGCCAGTCTCGGGGGCTGGCACGGCGGGGAGTCGTGCCGCTGGCCTTCAACGGAGAACCGCCGTGGACCGTCGTACCTTCCTCACCTTGTCCGGCATCGGTGCTGCCGGGCTGCTGCTGCCGCACACGCGCCTGATCGCGGCCGAGCAGTTGCTCGCTCCCAACGATGCCGCGCGCAGCCGTCGCTTGTCCGATACCGCGCTGAGCACGGCCAAGAGGGCCGGTGCCAGTTATTGCGATGTGCGCGTGGGCCGTTATCTGCGCCAGTTCGTGATCACCCGCGAGGCGCAGGTGGAGAACGTGGTCAATGCCGAATCCAGTGGCGTTGGCGTGCGCGTGCTGGCCGATGGCGCCTGGGGGTTTGCGGCCACCAATACGCTGACCAGCGATGGCGTGGCCACCGCCACGCGCCAGGCGGTGGCGATCGCCAAGGCCAACGCGCGGCTGGGCGGTGCGCCGGTGCAGCTGGCGCCGGTGACGCCGGCCGGGCAGGTGCAATGGCGCACGCCGATCAAGAAGAACGCGATGGAAGTGCCGCTGGGCGACAAGGTGGCGCTGCTGATGGACGTCAACGCGGCGGCGTTGAATGCCGGTGCGACCTTCGTGGCCTCGCGCATGTTCGCGATCAACGAGCAAAAGTATTTCGCCAGCAGCGACGGCTCCTACATCGACCAGGACGTGCACCGGTTGTGGCTGCCGTTCACCGTTACCGCGGTGGACAAGGCCAGCGGCAAGTTCCGCACCCGCGACGGGCTGTCGGCGCCGATGGGCATGGGCTACGAATATCTCGACGGCGATGCCAGCCAGAAGCACCAGCTGCCAGGCGGGCTGATCGGCTACGGCCACAGCTACGATGCGCGCGAGGATGCGATCGCCGCCGCCAAGCAGGCGCGCGCCAAACTCACCGCGCCATCGGTGAAGGCCGGCAAGTACGATCTGGTGATCGACCCGAGCAACCTGTTCCTCACCATCCACGAGTCGGTGGGCCACCCGCTCGAGCTCGATCGCGTGCTCGGCTACGAGGCCAACTACGCCGGTACCAGCTTCGCCACGCTGGACAAGCGCGATGCCGGCTATCGCTGGGGCAGCGATGCGGTGACCTTCGTCGCCGACCGCACCCAGCCCGGCAGCCTGGGCGCGGTGGGGTACGACGACGAGGGCGTCAAGAGCAAGCAATGGGAGCTGGTGAAGGACGGCATCCTGGTCGACTACCAGTGCACGCGTGATCAGGCGCATCTGCTCGGCAAGACCGCGTCCGATGGCTGCAGCTATGCCGACTCGTGGTCCAGCGTGCAGTTCCAGCGTATGCCCAACGTCTCGCTGGCGGCAGGCAAGACGCCGCTGGCGGTTGCCGACATGATCAAGAACGTCGAGCGCGGGTTGTACATCCACGGGCGTGGCTCGTATTCGATCGACCAGCAGCGCTACAACGCGCAGTTCGGCGGGCAGTTGTTCTACGAAATCGAAAACGGCCAGGTCACGCGGCTGGTGGAAGACGGCGCCTACCAGATCCGCACGCCGGAGTTCTGGAACGCCTGCAGCGCGGTCTGCGACCAACGCGACTTCCGCCTGGGCGGCTCGTTCTTCGATGGCAAGGGCCAACCCAGCCAGGTATCAGCGGTCTCGCACGGGTCGTCCACGGCGCGCTTCGATGGCATCAACGTGATCAACACCGCGCGTGCGTTGGGTTGAGAGAAGCTGGTCGGTCGAGGGCGCGGTGCCCCAGAGATTGAGCTTGCGCACCAGCATCGAACAGCGCGCATCGCGCACTGCTCTTACCGCTCTTAACTGTGCACACCGACCATCGTGACCGGTCCTTGCCCGTCCACCGTCGCGGGACCTTACGCGGCATGGATGCCGCGTAAGAGCCTACATGGACGTACTTGCGGCGTGTCCTGCGATGGTGGGCGGGCAAGGGGCCTGCAGCCAGGGCGCAGATCATCCGCTCTGCAAGTGATCCAGCCGCACTGTCCCTGTCTATCGAGACGAACCACCTAAAGCGATCGGGACTTAGACCGCGGCGGCGTTTAGACGCGATCAGATGCCCAAGTCAAAAGGCCGGCGGGTCGAGGGCGCGGTGCCCTCACCGCTCGCGGGACACGCCGCAAGTACGTCCATGTAGGCTCGGTGGCGGCATCCATGCCGCCACACGGTCCCGCAATCGGCGAGGACACCGCACCAGACAGTTGATCGGCTGTTCTTTCGAAAGCGTGTCACTCGGCTTGCGGTGCGCAGGCGAGACGTTTGTAGATTGGGTGTTGGAGTCCGGTCTGTCGCTCGGCTTGCGATGGAAAATGGTGAGAGGTTGAGCGAATGCCCCGTGATCCAACCAGCGCTCGTCATGCACTGCTTGCAAACACACACACCGACCATCCCGACAGGTCCTTGCCCGCCTACCGTCGCAGGACCTTACGCGGCATGGATGCCGCGTAAGCGCCTACATGGACGTACTTGCGGCGTGTCCTGCGATGGTGGGCGGGCAAGGGCCCTGCAGCAACCCCGCAGACCATCGTTTCGTTTTCAGCCGCCGTGGGCCATGTGAAACAGCGACTGCGCGCGATGGCACGCGCGCGTGCATGCCACGATCGCCAGCGAGAAAGGCACGCGTGGTATCGATCGCACCGAGGGCAACGCGATGAGGCAGCACCACACGCAGCCAGCCGCGCTCGCCACATGTGCAGGCCTGCTGCGCCACCGGGTTCATGCACGTCTTGCGTTTGCAGACCTACCCCTGCCGAAAGTCATTTGACGCAGCGTTCATCGCCCGGCAAGAATCGGCGATACCGTGCAGATAGCGATCTGTGCGTCACCACACTACCTGCGCGCCGCGCGGGATCATTGGGGAGTTGCCGTGCAGCGACGTGATTTCCTGGCCCTGACCGGGCTGACCATGGGCGGGCTGATCGTGCCCGCCTACTTCGGCAAGGCGATCGCCGCCGAGCAGTTGGTGACGCAACTGGATGTGGGCCGCAAGAAGCGCCTGGCCGATGCCGGCCTCAACGCCGCGCGCCAGGCCGGTGCGAGCTATTGCGATGTCCGCATCGGCCGTTATCTGCGCCAGTTCGTCATCACCCGCGAGGACAAGGTGCAGAACGTGGTCAACACCGAATCCATCGGTGCCGGCGTGCGCGTTCTGGTGGCCGGCGCCTGGGGCTTTGCCGCCACCAACGTGCTCACCGAGCAAGGCGTGGCCAAGGCCGCGGCGCAGGCTGCCGCGATCGCCAAGGCCAATGCCAAGGTGCAGGGCACGCCGGTGCAGCTGGCGCCGACGCCGGGCGTGGGCGAGGTCAGCTGGAAGACGCCGATCAGCAAGAACGCGATGGAAGTGCCGATCAAGGACAAGGTGGACCTGCTGCTGGGCGTCAACGCGGCCGCCACCGCGGCCGGCGCCAGCTTCGTCAACTCGATGCTGTTCGTGGTCAACGAACAGAAGTACTTTGCCAGCACCGATGGCTCGTACATCGACCAAGACGTGCACCGCATCTGGGCGCCGCTGAGCGTGACCGCCATCGACAAGGCCAGCGGCAAGTTCCGCACCCGCGACGGCTTGTCCGCGCCGATGGGGCTGGGCTACGAGTATCTGGATGGCGCCGCCTCGGGCAAGTTCGTCTCGCCCAACGGCGTGGTCAATTACGGCCTGTCCTACGACATGAAGGAAGATGCGATTGCCGCGGCCAAACAGGCGCAGGAAAAGCTCAAGGCGCCGTCGGTCAAGCCGGGCAAGTACGACCTGGTGCTGGACCCCTCGCACACCTGGCTGACCATCCACGAGTCGGTTGGCCATCCGCTGGAGCTGGACCGCGTGCTCGGCTACGAGGCCAACTACGCCGGCACCAGTTTCGCCACGCTGGACAAGCTCAAGGCCGGTTTCCAGTACGGCAGCGACAAGGTGCATATCCTGGCCGACAAGCTCCAGCCCGGCAGCCTGGGCGCGGTGGGCTACGACGATGAAGGCGTCAAGACCAAGCAGTGGGACCTGATCCGCGACGGCAAGCTGGTGGACTATCAAGCCATCCGCGACCAGGCGCATATCCTCGGCAAGACCGCCTCCGATGGCTGCTGCTATGCCGACTCGTGGTCCAGCGTGCAGTTCCAGCGCATGGCCAATGTGTCGCTGGCCGCCGGCAAGACACCGCTGAGCGTGAGCGAGTTGATCAAGGACGTGGAAAACGGCATCTACATTATCGGCGACGGCTCGTTCTCCATCGACCAGCAGCGCTACAACGCACAGTTCGGTGGCCAGCTGTTCTACGAGATCAAGAACGGCGCCATCACCCGCATGCTCGAGGACGTGGCCTACCAGATCCGCACGCCGGAATTCTGGAATGCCTGCAGCGCCGTGGCCGATCAACGCGACTACCGCCTGGGCGGCTCGTTCTTCGACGGCAAGGGCCAGCCGAGCCAGTCCTCGGCGGTCTCGCATGGCTCGTCCACCGCCCGTTTCGACGGCATCAACGTCATCAACACCGCCCGCTCGCTCGGCTGACAGGAGAAACCCACATGAGCATCCTTACCGAAGCGCAGGCCAAGGCCATCCTGGACAAGGTCATCAAGCTGTCCAAGGCCGACGAGTGCACCGCCACGCTCAGCGGCTCGATCGACGGCAACATCCGTTTCGCACTGAATAACGTGTCCACCAGCGGCATCGTCGACAACACTGACCTGCAGGTGCAGGTGGCGTTCGGCAAGCGCGTGGGCGTCGCCACCATCAACGAGTTCGACGACGCCGCGCTGGAGCGCGTGGTGCGGCGCGCCGAAGACCTGGCACGGCTGGCGCCGGAAAACCCGGAGTTCATGCCGGCGGTGGACAAGCAGACCTATAAACCCAGCCCCACCTTCAGCGACTCCACCGCCGCCATCGACCCGGCATTCCGCGCGCAGGTGGCCGCCGATTCGATCGCCCCGTGCAAGGGCAAGGGATTGATCGCGGCCGGCTTCCTGGAAGATGGCCAGAGCTTTACCGCGTTCGCCAACAGCAAGGGCAACTTCGGCTACCAGCGCGGCGCGCGGTTCGACTACACCTGCACCGTGCGCACCGAAGACGGCCGCGGCTCGGGCTGGGTGGGGCGTAACCTGAAGGATGCCGCCGACTTCAAGGCCGAGCAGGACATCCGCATCGCCATGCGCAAGGCCAGCGATTCGTCCGAAGCCAAGGCGCTGGAGCCGGGCAAGTACACGGTGATCCTGGAGCCGGCGGCGGCAGCAGGCTTGATCTCCTTCATGATGCGCTACTTCGATGCGCGCATGGCCGACGAGGGCCGCAGCTTCCTGTCCAAGAAGGGCGGCGGCAACAAGCTGGGCGAACAGGTCTACGACCCGCGGGTGAACATCACCGCCGACCCGTGGGATGCGCGTGCCGCGGTGCTGCCGTGGGACGAGGAAGGCCTGCCGCGCGAGAAGATGGCCATCGTGGAGAACGGCAAGATCGCCAACCTGCAGTATTCGCGGTTCTGGGCGCAGAAGAACGGCAAGCGCGCGGTCGGTGAGCCGGGCAACCTGCTGATGGCCGGTGGCGAGAAGAACATCGCCGAGCTGGTGCGCGGCACCGAGAAGGGCATCCTGGTCACGCGCACCTGGTACATCCGCATGGTCGACCCGCAGACCGTGCTGCTGACCGGGCTGACCCGCGACGGCACCTTCTACATCGAGAACGGGCAGATCAAGTACCCGGTGAAGAATTTCCGCTTCAACGAATCGCCGATCATCATGCTCAACAACATCGACGAGCTGGGCAGGCCGGTGCGCGTGGCCGGCGATGAATCCAGCTACGTGATGATGATTCCACCGATGCGGCTGCGCGACTTTACGTTTACCTCGTTGTCGGATGCGGTGTGAGGAGGAGCCGGGAATCGGGATTGGGGAATCGGGAATGGGAGAGCAAGAGCCGCTCCTCCCAACCTGATTGTTTACCAGCGCTTCCGGTTCCCTGTTTCCTCATGGCCCCGACATCACGTCGTCATTTCCTTGGATTGCTGCTCGGTAGCGTCACTGCGTTGGCGTTGCCGCTGCGTGCGCGGGCGGCGGGCAATTACGATTTCTGGTTTACCCGGCTGCGTTATGATTCGGGCGATTGGGATGTGGATGCGCGCATGCCGTCCAACCTGATCACCTCGCTGATCGACTACACCCAGCTGCGCGTGGACCCGCAGGAGCACGTGCTGGACCTGGCCGATCCGCGCATGTTGCAGGCGCCGTTCTGCTACCTGTCCGGGCACAAGTTGGTGGAGTTCAATCCGGCCGAGCGGCGCAACTTCGAACGCTATGTGCGCAATGGCGGGTTCGTGTTCGTGGACGATTGCAATCACGATATCGACGGCCTGTTCGCCACCTCGTTCGAGGCGCAGATGGCAACGATCTTCGGCAAGAGCGCATTGCAGAAGCTGCCCAAAAGCCACCGTCTGTACAGCGCATTCTTCAAGTTCCCCGACGGCCCGCCGGCCACCAGTTTCGAGCTCAATGGCTGGGGCGACGATCTGGTGCACGATTATCTCAGGGGCATCAGCATCGATGGCCGGCTCGGCGTGTTGTACAGCAACAAGGACTACGGCTGCGAATGGGATTACGACTGGCGCAACAAGCGGTTTCTGGCCGAAGACAACACCAAGTTCGCAGTGAACATCGTGATGTATGCATTGACCAACTGAAATCGATCCGCAGGAGCGCGCTTGCGCGCGATGAGGCTTTATCGGTAACGCCACATCGCGCGCCAGCGCGCTCCTACAGGAATCACGCGAGATTTTCCCAGGCACGACACCACCGCCCGTCGCATACGCAAGCCGCGCACGCCTTTGTAGGAGCGCGCTTGCGCGCGATGAAGATTGACCGGTAACGCATCGCGCGCAGGCGCGCTCCTACGCCAGCAGCCAGACAACGAGACATCCCCATGACTTCCCCCAGCGACGACATCCTCACCGCACAGCTCTCCCAACTCGGCGCGCTGCGTGCAGCCCTGGCCCAGGCGGTGGTGGGACAGGACGCGGTGGTGGAGCAACTACTGATCGGCCTGCTGGCCGGCGGCCACTGCCTGCTGGAAGGCGCGCCCGGCCTGGGCAAGACGCTGCTGGTGCGCTCGCTGGGGCAGGCGCTGGAGCTGCAGTTCCGCCGCGTGCAGTTCACCCCCGACCTGATGCCCAGCGACATTCTCGGCACCGAGTTGCTGGAAGAGGAGCATGGCACCGGGCATCGGCAGTTCCGGTTCCAGCAGGGCCCGATCTTCACCAACCTGCTGCTGGCCGACGAGCTCAATCGCACCCCGCCCAAGACCCAGGCCGCGCTGCTGGAGGCGATGAGCGAGCGCACGGTGAGTTATGCCGGCACCACCTATGCGTTGCCGGCGCCGTTCTTCGTGCTGGCCACGCAGAACCCGATCGAACAGGCCGGCACCTATCCATTGCCGGAAGCGCAGCTGGACCGCTTCCTGCTGCATGTGCGGGTGGATTACCCCAGCGAGCAGGAAGAGCGCGACATCCTCACCCAGACCACCGGCACCACCAGTGCGCAGGTGCCCAGGGTGATGGATGCCGACAGCGTGCTGGCGCTGCAGCAACAGGTGCGGCACGTGCATGTGGGCGCGGACCTGCTGACCTGGATCAATCGCCTGGTGCGGGCCAGCCGCCCCGGCCCGCAGGCCAGCGAGGAGGTGCGCCAATGGATCAAATGGGGCGCTGGCCCGCGCGCCGGGCAATCGCTGGTGCTGGCGGCCAAGGCGCGTGCGTTGTTGCACGGCCGCCTTGCCGCCACCCGCGAGGACGTCACCGCGCTGGCCGCGCCGGTGATGCGCCATCGCCTGTTGCTGTCGTTCGCGGCCGAGGCCGAACAACGCAGCGCCGACGATGTGGTCGCCGCGCTGCTGCGCGCCGTGCCGTTCCCGGCGTGAGGCGCGCGGCAACGTGAGCGAGGACGTGCCGGCACTGCTTCCTGCCGAGCTGCGCAGCCGCCTGCGCGGCCTGCAGCTGCGCGCGCGGCAGGCGCAGGGCGCGCAGGGCATCGGCCAGCACGCCAGCCGCAGCCGCGGCGCCGGGCTGGAATTCTCGCAATACCGCGCGTACGAACCCGGCGATGCACTGCGCCAGATCGACTGGAAGCTCTACGCCCGCTCGGACCGCTTCTTCGTGCGCGAAGCAGAGCGCGAGAGTCCGCTGACGCTGTGGGTGTTGCTCGATGCCACCGCCTCCGCCGGCCAGGCCGATCAGGCGCGCCCGCACTACACGCGCCTGCAGGCGATGGCGACCCTGGCCGCGTGCGCTGCCGACGTCGCGCTGCGCCAGGGCGACCAGGTCGGCCTGTTCGCCGTGCATGGCGGCGGCCTGGTCGCCGTGCCGGCCGCTGGCGGGCCGCGCCAGCGCGACCGGCTCTGGCTGGCCCTGCACGGGCTGCGCGCCGGTGGGCGCTGGCCGGGCATGGACGCAGTGCGTCCGCTATGGGAACGCATTGCCGCACACACCCTGGTGCTGTCGATTGGCGACGGCTTCGACGAAGAACTGCTCGGCGCCCTGGAAAAACTCGCCGCCGCACGCCGCGAGGTGATGCAGCTGCAGGTGCTGACCTGCGACGAACGCGATTTCCCTTTCGACGGCGGGCATCGCTTCCGCGACCCGGAAACCGGCGAAGAACTGCTTGGCGATGGCGCTGCGATGCGCGCGGCGTATCTGCAACGCTTCGGCGCGGCCCAGCGCGCGCTGCAGGCACGCTGGCAGGCGGCCGGCATTGCGCACGCGGTGCATTATCTGGATGCGCCACCGGATGCGGCATTGCGCGCGCTGTTTGCGCACGGTGCGCGGCGATGAGCCGGCGCACCGGCGCGACCGCCGCAGCTGAGGGGGCGCAGCGGTGAACCTGCTCCTGCTGTTCCCCGCCGGCCTGGCCGCGTTGGCCGCGTTGCTGCTGCCGATGCTGATCCATCTGGCCCGACGTAGCGAACACCGCCCCACCGACTTTGCCGCACTGCGCTGGCTGCGCGCGCTGCCGCGCCCCCGGCACCGCGTTCGATTCGACGAATGGCCGCTGCTGCTGGTGCGCCTGCTGTTGCTGGCCGCCATGGCGCTGCTGCTGGCCGAGCCGGCGTTGCGCGAGCACCGGCAGGCGCGCCCGCGCATCGCGGTCAGCCCCGGCGTGGATCTGGCCGCCGCCCGGGCACTCACCCACGCGGCCAACGCGCAGTGGGTCTGGCTGGCGCCAGGCTTCCCGCCGATCGCTGCCGATGCGGCACGCCCACCCGCCACGCCCGCCGGCACCGCGCCGCCGGTCGGCAGCCTGCTGCGCGAACTCGATGCCAGCCTGCCGCCGGAGACCGCGCTCAGCGTGATCGTGCCCAGCCAGTGGGGGCCGCTGGATGCGCAACGCCTGCAGCTGTCGCGCGAGGTGCACTGGCAGGTGTTGCCCGGCCAGTCGCCGGCGGCCGCCGTGGCGGCCGTTCCACCGTTGCGGCTGCAGGCCATCGCCGACGCTCCCGCCGATCCGGCCCTGCGTTATCTGCGCGCGGTCCATGCCGCCTGGGCACTGCCCGGCGCACTGCCGGTGGGCACGCCCGCGGACGCCGCGCCGGCACGCTGGCCGGCCGGCACGGTGGTGGCCTGGCTGTCGCAGCGCCCACCGCCGGCGCCGGTCATCGCCTGGGTCGCCGCCGGCGGGCAACTGCTGCTCGCGGCGCAGACGCCGGCCCCGCCCGCACTCGCCGGCCCGCTGCAACCGCTGCTGCAGGATGCACACGGCGCCCCGCTGATCGATGCCAGCGCTGTGGGCCGCGGTCGCCTGCTGCGCTGGGCCGCGCCGCTGCAGCCGCAGCAGCTGCCGGCGCTGCTGGAGGCCGATTTTCCCACCCGCCTGCACAACGCGCTGCAGTCGGTACCCGCACCGCAGCGCGCGCTGGCGCAGACCCAGCAGCCGCAACGCGGCCCCGCCATCCGCCTGGCCAATGCCCCCCGACCGCTGGCGCCGTGGCTGATCGGCCTGGTGCTGCTGCTGTTTGCGGTCGAACGCTGGCTGGCCACCGCGCCGCGCCGGGGCACCGCGGCATGAGCACGCCTGCCCTGCACCGCGCATGGCAGGCCGCGCGACGGCGGCAGGCCGCAGGCGTGCTGCTGTGCGGGCTGCCGCTGGCCGTGCTGCCGGCGCTGCTGGCCTGGCGCGCCGGTGCGCAGCCGGCGCTCCTGCCGATGCTGCTGGGCCTGCTGGGCCTGCTGGTTCTGCTCGGCGTGGCAGTGCTGCCGGCACGCCGGCTCGACCAGGTCTGGCTGATCCGCCGGCTGGATCGCGATACGGATCTGGAAGACAGCAGCGACCTGCTGTTCGCCCCGCCCGGGCAGCTCGGCCCATTGCAGGCCCTGCAACGCCAGCGCCTGGAACAGCGCCTGCGCAGCACGCCGCGCGACCTGCGCCCGGCCTGGCCCTGGCGGCGCGGCTGGCCGTGGAGCCTGCTCGGCCTGCTCGCCTGCGCCGCCGTGCTGCTGTGGCCGCACTCCGCCCACCGGCCCACGGCAGGCAAGGACCGGATCGCCGCAACAGCCGGTGCCAACACCGGCACCCCCACGTTGGGTCAGGCACGGCTGCACAGCACCCCGCCCGCCTACACCGGCCTGCCGCCCACCCGCCTGCCCGGCCTGGATGCGCGCGTGCCGGCCGGCACCCGGCTGCACTGGCAGCTGCAGGTCCACCCGGCGCCGCGCAGCGTGGCGCTGCGGCTGACCGACGGACGCAGCGTCGCGCTGGCCCGGCAGGGCACTACCGATCACTGGCAGGGCCAGTGGATCGCCGAGCGCGCCAGCCTGTACCGCATCCTCATCGACGGCGCGCCGGCCGACCGCCGGCTGCACCGCCTCGACGTGCTGCCGGACCGCCCGCCGCAGGTGCGCGTGCTGGCGCCCGAACAGAGCCTGGTGCTGTGGACGCCCTCCAATGGCGGCTGGACGCTGCGCTTCGAGGCCAGCGACGACTACGCGGTGGCCGCCAGCGCCGAGCTGCGCCTGACCCTGGCCCAGGGCAGCGGCGAGAACATCACCTTCACCACCCAGCGCCGCACGCTCACCGGCAGCGGCCCGGCCAACCGCCGCAGCTTCGCCACCGCGCTGCAGCCGCAGGCGCTGGGCATGGCCGCAGGCGACGACCTGATCGCCCAGCTCATCGTCCACGACACCCGCCAGCCCGGCCCGCAGGAAGGCCGCAGCGCCAGCGTGATCCTGCGCTGGCCACCGCCGGAGCAGACCATGGCCGCCGGCCTGGAGGCCAGCATCAAGCAGACCTTGCCGGCCTACTTCCGCAGCCAGCGCCAGATCATCATCGACGCCGAGGCGCTGCTGAAGGAAAAACCGCGCCTGGACGCGGCCACCTACCTCAAGCGCGCCGACGCCATCGGCGTGGACCAGCGCCTGCTGCGGCTGCGCTACGGCCAGTTCCTGGGCGAAGAAAGCGAAGGTGCGCCCAAGGGCCCGCCGACCGCCGACGCGCCGCCCACCAGCGACGCCCCGGCCGACGATCTGCCCACCGCCGACATGCCCACCGCTGATGCACCGGCCGCCCCTGCGGCGGCGGCGCCCGCGCCCGCCCGGGACGAACACGGGCATGACGCGCACGACCACGACCACGCTGCCGCATCCGAGGCCGGCGCCGCCGCGCTGGACGACCACGACCATGCGCACGGCGACGGCGGGCCCGAACGCCACGGCTTCGGCCAGGCGCAGGATGTGCTGTCCGAGTTCGGGCACACCCACGACCATGCCGAAGCCGCCACCTTGCTCGACCCGCAGACCCGCGCGTTGCTGCGCGCCGCGCTGGACCAGATGTGGCAGTCCGAGGGCGAGCTGCGCCAGGGCCACCCCGAACGCGCCTTGCCGTTTGCCAACAAGGCGCTGGGCTTCATCAAGCAGGTGCAGCAGGCCGAACGCATCTACCTGGCGCGGGTCGGCACGCAGTTGCCGCCGATCGACCCCGGCCGGCGCCTGAGCGGCGACCGCGCCGGCCTGGGCGACCGCGCCGCCGGCCTGGACACCCGCCCGGATCCGGATCCGTCCGCGCTGCAGCTATGGGACGCGCTGGGCGAACAGGCGCCGGTCCCGGAGGCCGCCCTGGCCCGCTACGCGCAGTGGTTGCAGACCCGGCAGGACCGCCTGCCCGATCCGCTGAGCCTGGCCGCCGCGGTGGAAACCCTGCGCGCCGAACCGGACTGCGCCAGCTGCCGCGCCCAGCTGCGCGCCCAGGTCTGGCGCACGCTCGTTGCCCCGCCGGCGCCGGTCCGCCGGCGCCCCACGCCGGACGCGCGCGGCCAGCGCTATCTGGATGCCCTGCGCCGGGAGCCGCAGCCATGACGCTTTCGCTGCCCTGGCTGGTCGGCAGTGCCTTGCTGCTGCTGGTGCTGCTGAGCTGGTGGCGGCTGCTGCGCGCGCACGCGCGGCAGCCCCATGCGCGCTTCCGGCTGTGGCTGTTGCTCGCCGCCCAGCCGCTGCTCGCCGGCCTGCTCTACCCGGTGCTGCTGCCGCCGCCACGCGCCGGCAGTGCAAGCGAGCTGCATGTCGCCACCGCCGGCACCCAGGCAGATCGGGTTCGCCCCAATGCCGCGCCGTGGGTCGCGCTGCCCGAGGCGCCCGCCTTGCCAGGCGTGACCCGCATGCCGGATCTGGCCACCGCGTTGCGGCGTGCGCCCGGCACCACCGCGCTGGTCGTGCATGGCAGCGGCCTGCTCGCACGCGACCGCGACACCCTGCGCATCCCGGTGCGGCTGGCGCTGACCCCGGCGCCGGCAGGCCTGGTCGCCGTCTCCACGCCGCCCCCGGTCGCACCCGGCGAACGCATCGCGATCAGCGCGCGCGTGCAGGGCCTGCCGGGCGCGCGGGTGGAGCTGCTGGATCCCGCCGGGCAGGTAGTCGACACCGCCACCGCCGATGCGGCCGGCCAGGTGCAGCTGCGTGGCCAGGCGCGCGCACCCGGGCAGGTGGTGTTCGCGCTGCGCCTGCGCGATGGCGCAGGCGCAGAACGCGGCCGCGTGCCGGTGCCGGTGCTGATCGCCGCGGTGCCGTCCGCACGCGTGCTGGTGCTGGCCGGCGCCCCGCAGCCGGACCTGAAATACCTGCGCCGCTGGGCCAGCGATGCCGGCATGCAGGTGCGCAGCCAGATCGCCGTCGGACCCGGCATGCAGCTGGGCGAGGTGGCCGCCCTGGACGCAGCCAGCCTGGACACGCTGGACCTGCTGGTCATCGACCAGCGCCGCCTGCAGGCCCTGGGCAACGCGCAGCGCCAGGGCCTGCGTGCCGCGATCGGCCGCGGCCTGGGCGTGCTGGTGCGCACCGACGGCCCCGTGGATGCGGCCGCCCGCGCCGCGCTCGGCGCGCTGGGCCTGGCCGTGACAGGCGGCAGCAGCAGCGCCGCGGTCGCCGCGCCACTGGCGCTGGCAGCACCCGGCGCCAGCAATCCGGCCGCAGCGCCGGCCGACGCCACGCCCCTGCCGCCGCTGCAACGCCGCGAGCTGCAAGCGCAGGACGCCGACGCGGTGATCGCCGCACGCGCAGACGATGGCAGCGCGTTGGGCTGGTGGCGCCAGCAAGGCCGCGGCCGCATCGGCATCGGCCTGGTCGAAGACAGCTTCGCCCTGGTGCTGGCCGGCCGCAGCGACCTGCATGCCGCGCTATGGGCGCAGCTGTTCGGTGCGGTCGCCCGCGCCGGCGGCACGGCGCCCGCTGCGGTGCAGACAGGCTGGTCGCACCAACGCATGGCGCTGTGCGGTGTCGCCGCAGACGCGCATGTCACCGACTCCACCGGTCGCTCCCAGGCGCTGCTGATCGATGCCGCCAGCGGCGCCCGGGCCTGCGCCGGCTACTGGCCGACCAGCGCAGGCTGGCATCGCCTGCAGACCGGCACACAACAGCGCTGGCTCTATGTGCGCGCGCCCGGCGATGCCTCCGCGCTGTACAGCCAGCAAACCCGCGACGCCACCGTTGCGATGGCCGCCATCGACGCGCGCGCAGGCATCGGCACGCCTACATCGCTACCCGGTACCCGCTGGCCCTGGCTGCTGGCCTGGCTCACGCTGGCCGCAGCCCTGTGGTGGCTGGAACGGCGCAGGCGCTGACTGCCGCAGCGCACCGCCCTCTCCGTGCATGATCGGGTGCAGTGCGCTTCCCGGTCCTGGCCCTTGCAATCCACTGCACTGGAAAACAGCGCCGCTGCCGCATCGGCAACGTGTCGGCGACACACTCACCGCGACTGCCGCGACCACACCCGGCAACAGTTGTTCGCCGGCAACGCCACGTCGTCGATCAGCTGCAACCCCACCGACGCCGCCAGTGCGTCCACTGCTTCGGCATCGCGGATTCCCGACGCAGGGTCGCGCTCGCGCAACATCGCATCGAATGCGCGGTTGCTCTCGCTGGTGAATTGCCCATGGCGGTTGAACGGCCCATACACCACCAGCAGCGCATCCGGCGCCATCACCGCCGGCAACCCGGCAAACAAGGCCTGCACCTGCGGCCAGCCCATGATGTGCAAGGTGTTGGCGCTGTAGACCGCGTCATAGCCGGCAGGCACACCGGCCCGCGCGGGCGGCAATGGCGGTGCGGGCGCCAGGCCGGGCATCGGTGTCAGCACCGCCTGCAATGCGATCGGTGGCGGCGTGTTCGGCAGTGCCGCCTCGTCCAGCCACTGGCTCATTCCCGGCAGATGATCGGCATGGTCGCTGGCCTGCCAGCGCAGCCACGGCATCGCCGCCGCAAAATGCACCGCGTGCTGCCCGGTTCCCGCACCGATTTCCAAGACATTGCGACGGTCGGCAACGTGTCGTTGCAGCACCTCCAGGATCGGGTCGCGATTGCGTGCAGAAGCTGGCGAAAAAGACTTGGTCATGAAAAACGTCCGGGAAGAGCGAACGCGATTGTCGCGCGCGCAGACGGCGGCGTGCAGCCACACGACTGGATCGATGCAACGCCAGACCAGCATGCGGGTGCCAGTGCATCAGCGCAGGCCTGCAAATTCTGCGTTCTTGCATGTTGCCGGGATGGCGCGTACGCCCATCCGCCGCGCGATGTGCAGCATCGCCGTGCGCTACGCCGTGCATTACGTTCAACGCGCCGCAGGCAGCGCCTCATACGCACGCCGCACCGCATCCTGGCCATACCGTCGCTCCAGGCGGCGCACGATGAAGTGCCCGCGCGCCATTGCCTGGAAGTGGCGCATGAACACCGTATTGAGCGTGGCGCCGCTGACCGCTCCGACCAGCGGCACGGCCTGCACGGCGAGTTTTTCGCCGACATTGACCGAGAACTTGGCCGCAACACGCGACACCAGCGATACCAGCACCGGCGCGCCCTTGCTGGCAAACCCGTGCGCGGCAACGTAATGCGCCGCGGCGCTGAGTTGTTGCGCCATCGCGGCGCGCACCGCGAAGTAGCCCGATTCGGCGCCGTCGTCGCCGACACTGCGCCCACCATGCGCCAGCACTTCCAGGCAGGCCAATGCGGTCTCCGGATCGTGCAGCGATTCGCCCTCGGAACGGGCGATATCGGCGATGGAGCGCAGCATCACCGTGGTGGTCACCGGCAGCTCCACCAGCAGGCCGGGCAGGCCGAAGAATCCGCCCGCACCACCGGCGACGGCCACCGCCATGGTGTGGCGTGCGGTGGACGCGGGCTGTTGCGCATCGGTGCTGCCACGCAGGCTCAGTAATGCCGATTTCATCGCCACCTGCAGCGCGCGGCGGGTGACGCCATCGATGCTGCGGGTGACCAGTTTCGGTAGCCGCCGGGTCATCAGGTTCTCGATCGGTGCGCCCAACGCATTGGCCAGCTGGGCTGCCACACCGGGGTTTTCCAGCAGCGCGTGCGCGGTGGCCAGATCGCGTTGCGCGGCAACGTCCATCACCGTTATCGGAAGCGTCGTCATGCCTGCTCTTCGTTGTTGGGCTCGCGCCGATGGTACCCAGCGCCATGTGAGCGCCGGACGAGCGAACCCGGCAGTCAGGAAAAAGCATTCTGCAATCGGCCGGCAAAATGCGCGATCATCGGGATCAGGCAGCCAATGCTGGTCAGATGAATCGTGAGATCCGCCACAGCATCGTCATCGCGGCCGCACCGGAAGTGGTCTGCGTCGCGTTGTCCGAGCCCATGCAGCTGGCCTGCTGGTGGACGCGTGAGGTAAGCCTGGTCGGGAACCGGGTGCGGCTGGAGTGGAGCCGGCAGGGCTGGCGGGTGGAGCTGAGCATCGACGACGGCGCCGACTACCGCCTGGTGCTGTGGCGCTGCCACGCCTCCAACATGCTCGACACCGATGCCTGGGAGGGCACGGTGATGCGCTTCGATCTGCATTCCACCAGCCAGGGCACGCAGGTGGAGTTCGCACACTCCGGCTATCGCGACTCGCCCTGCAGGGACGCCTGCGTCCGCGGCTGGCGCTTCTTCCTGGGCAGCAGCCTCAAACGCTATGTGGAAACCGGCCAAGGCATGCCCTCGGCCGATATGCGCGCCCCCGAGCCGCACGGCCACGCGCCGCGCTAGCGGCGGCAACTGCAGGCACCCGGTGGCAGGGCGGCTGCACGGTCGCCACCGCTGCGCCGGACCATGGCCTTGCGTGCCAACCGCACAGGCGGGCCGGTGACGGCCCGGCCGCGCGCCCCGAGCCCGCCTACGCCGTGCGTGCCGGGCCGATGGACGGTGCCGTGCTGCCGGGCAGCTGCGCATCCACCGTCACCGGGCTGTCGGCGCGCAGCAAAGCGCGTGCCTCGGCATCGCTGGCCACCGCCGGCGGCGAGCCACGCAGCGGCAGGCCGGCGGTTTCGCGCACGAACAGCATGGTCACCAGGCCGATCGCCGCCGCGCCCATCAGGTAGTAGGCCGGCACCAGCGGGTCGCCGCTGCGCTCCACCAACCAGGCCGTCACCAGCGGCGTGGTGCCACCGAACAGCGACACCGACACGTTGAACGCGATCGACAGCGCGCTGTAGCGCACCGGCGTGTAGAACAGCGCCGGCAGCGTGGACGGCATCGAACTGGTGAAGCACACCAGCGCCAGGCCGAGCAGCATCAGGCCGGCGAAGATCAGCCCGTCGTGGCCGCTGCCGATCAGCAGCAGGCAGGGGATGGCCAGCGCGAACAGCGCGATGCAGGCACCGATGATCATCGGCCGGCGCCCCAGCCGGTCGCTGAACAGGCCGCCGACGATGTTGAGCGGCATCATCACCAGCATCACCAGGATGATCAGCAACAGGCCCTTGCTCTCGGCATAGCCCATGGTGACGCTGAGGTAGCTGGGCATGTAGGTCAGCAGCATGTAGTCGGTGACGTTGAAGACCAGCACCAGGCCCACGCACTTGAGCAGCTGCGGCCAATGCAGGCGCAGCATGGTCAGCAGGCCCTGCGCGGCGGTTTCCCGTTCGCGCTGTTCGGATTGCTCGGCATAGGCGCGAAACGCCGGGGTTTCTTCCAGCTTCATGCGCATGTACAGGCCCAGCAGCCCCAGCGGGCCGGCAATCAGGAACGGCACCCGCCAGCCCCAGTCGAGCATCTGCGCCGGGGTCACGGTCATGTGCAGCGCCGTCACCGTGGCCGCACCGGCGATGTAGCCGCCCAGGGTGCCGAATTCCAGCCAGCTGCCCATCAATCCCCGATTGCGGTCGGTGGCGTATTCGGCAATGAAGGTGGCCGCGCCACCGTATTCGCCACCGGTGGAAAACCCCTGCAGCAGCCGCGCCAGCAACAGCAGCGCCGGTGCCCACAGGCCGATCTTGGCGTAGGACGGAATCAGGCCGATGCTGAAGGTGCCCAGCGCCATCAGGATCATGGTGGCCGCCAGTACCTTCTGCCGCCCGTAGCGGTCGCCGAGCGGGCCGAACACCAGCCCGCCGATCGGCCGCACCAGAAACGCGACGGTGAACGTGGCAAAGGTGGCGATCAACTGCGCAGTGGGATTGCTGGCCGGGAAGAACACCTGCCCCAGCGTCACCGCCAGATAGCCGTACACGCCGAAGTCGAACCACTCCATCGCATTGCCCAGCGCCGCAGCGCCCACGGCCTTGCGCAGCATGCCGCGATCGACCACCGTGACCTCGTCCAGTTGCAGTTGGCGGCGGCGCTTGAACCAACCGAAGTGCGAGGCAATTGCGCGCGTATCGTGCATATGTCGTGTCTCCAGGTGCGGCCATCGCTGCCCACTCGCCCTGGCAACGCACAGGACACGGCGCATCAGTCAGGCATGGCAATGGCACAGGCACTGGATGACGCCGGAGGCATTCCCGGACGGCCGCGTGAACTCAGCGACGCTGCGGGACAGACGACCAAGGGATGGGCAATGCCCAAGGGCTTGATCAGCCCGCTATGGTACTACAGCGCGCAGGTCGCTGCAGGCGGGATGCCGCCAGATGGCGAAAACCCGCTTGTTTCAAGGCATCTGGCGCAATGCGCGCCTGCATCGCGTCATCGATGCGCAGGGCATCTGCACGCCATGGCGAGCCATCGATCAGGCGCGTTGCGCGCTAGACCGGCGCCTCGCCCAGCTGCGACAGCAGCGGCTGCAGGTCTTCGCGCGTCTGCGGGCGCACGGCGCGTGCGACTTCCACGCCGTCGCGCAGCAGGATGATGGTTGGCCATAATTTGACGCGAAACGAGCGGCCCAGGGGCCGCCCTTTTCCATCTTCGACCTTGCGGTAGTCCAGCGCCGCAATGCCACCCAGCAACTTCTGCAGCAGCGGCTGCGCGGCGATGCAGTGGCCGCACCAGTCGGTACCGAACTCCAGCACCTGCAGGCCGGCCTGTGCATCCACCTCGCTACGTTCGGGCGCCTGGGTGGCGTAGTCGCGAACAAACCCCATCGTCTCGCCGCTCCGGTGTGCTTACGACAATGCGCGCTGGATGTCTTCCAGCGGCAGGTTGGTCAGGTCCTTGGCCAGGTCGCCCACCAGGCGCTGCTGGGTTTCCTTGTGCAGCAGCGGGCGCACGCGGCCCAGCGTGGTCGGGTCGGCCACCAAGACCAGATGCGTGTACTCGTGCTTCAGCGCGCCATCGTTCAGGGCATGCGAGAGCTGCTTGGCAAAGGTCATCTCGTCCATGTCCGCCTCGCTGAGATCCTGCGGCGCCTTGCCGGCCGGGCCATCGTCGTCGACGTTCTGCACATCGGTGCGCGCGTGCTGGCGCAGCACCACGTTGGCTTCGTTGCCGGTATTGGTGAACCAGCGTGCTTCGCCGCCATCGGCCACCACCACCAACGCACCTTGAGGAATTTGCAGACTCATTCGATTCTCCTGATCAACGGCGGCGTTGCATGTGCAACGCCAGTCGGCCTCAACCTAGGTTAGAGGATGTAAGCACCGCGCCTAGCCGGTGTCAGCGTGGCGTTAGCGTGGCGCGGCCAGCGTCGGTGGCGGCAGGCCCAGGTGCTTGCTGAAGAAACGCGCGGCCACTCGCAGCGCCTGCTGGCTTTCCGGCAGTGCGTTGGTGAGGTGGAAGGCGTGGCCCAGCCCGTCCCACACATGCAGATCCGATTCACGGCCCAGGTCCACCAGGCGCGCATGCGTGTAGGCGGCATTGCTCAGCTCGGCCGCACGCGTGGCGGTCAGAAACAGCGTTGGCGGGAACTGCTGCAGCACCGCATCGGAAAACACCGGCGACACCAGCGGGTCGTGGAAGTCCACGTTGTCGCCGTAGTACAGGTCTTCCCAGATCGGCAACGCACCGGCCTTGTCCGGCAACAAGGCATCGTTCACTGCCGCCACCACGATGCGCGAATCGCCGCGGTAGCGTGCATCGCCTGCGGCGCAGAACAGCCCGGCCGCTGCCGGCATCGGCAACTTTTCCTTGGCGAACCATGCCAGCGATTCGCCGGTGAGCACGCCGCCGGCCGAACACCCGAACAAGCCGATGCGCTCGGGCGCGTAGGTCTTGAGCGCGGCGCGATACACCGCCGCCACGTCCTCGCTGGCGGCCGGGAACTGGTGCTCGGGGCCCATCCGGTAATCCACCGCGACCACCGTCATGCCGGTCATTGCCGCCAGCGGAATGGCCTCCATCAACCCGAACGAGGCGGCGCTGCCCATCACGAAGCTACCGCCATGCAGCTCGATCAATACGCGCCTGGCCTGCTCGGGTGTGCGCGTGCGCGGCTCCACCCGCAGCACCGGCACGCCGTTCCAGGTTTCGGGCGTGATCTCCACCGCGTAGCGCGTGCGCAGCTGCGCAATCACGCCCTTGGCCCACCGTTCGGTGTCGGCACGGATGCCCGGCAGTTGCTTGAGCAAGGTGGCGTTGTCGGCCTTGTCCAACGGATCGGCGCGGGCCACCCCGTTGGCCATATGCGCACGTGCAGCCGGGCTCAGAAACTCCGACACCGGCAGGTCGAATGCAGGCACGTGCCGGATGCCATCCGGGGTGGATGCGGTGGCCGGTGTGGCCGGCTCGGCGGCGGTTGCGTGCATGCTGCACGCGGTGCAGGCCAACGTGAGCGCTAGCGTTTTGTTCAACCAATGACGTGTCATGCGGTGCCCTCCCAGGCAAGTCGAACCGGCGAGGATAGCGCCAGCAGACAGCGCAGATGATGTGCTGGAAGTCGTGCAGACACGCACGTTGCATGTAACGACGCGATGTAACGCAAATGCGGCAACTACGCACACCGCAGCGCGCAATCAGGCCACCGCATCAAACGTACGCAAGCGGTCGGCATCGCAGGCAGCGCACGCGTCGCCCTGCATCCGCGCGGACATCGCGTTGCTGCAAGCATCAGCACCAACACTGCGCAGGCCGGTGCATCGCCGCCGGCACCGGGTCCAGCGGCATCGATGCATCGCACTCAGGCGGCAGGTGCCGACGCCGCAGTTGGCAGATGCTGCAACGCCTGCAACGTGGAGGTGGTCAGCGGCGACGGCAGCGCGTCCAGCGCAAACCAGCCGATGTCGGCAATCGCCTCGGGCTCGCGCCGCACGGCGTGCTCGCTGCCCTGGATCGCGGCCAGATACACCGGCGCGACCCAATGCTGCGGCGGCGCCAGGTCCGGCTCGAAGTAGCTGACGATGCACAGCACGGCCTGCAACTGCACGTGCAGGCCGGTTTCTTCCAGCACTTCGCGCACCACGGCATGTTCCACCGTTTCCATCCAGTCCACCTTGCCGCCGGGCAGGCCCCAATGGCCCTGCTCGGGCGCACGCCCGCGCTGCACCAGCAGCAGGCGGCCATCGGAGCGGCGGATGAACGCGCCGCATCCGACGCGTGGACGAAGATCGCTATCGATTGGACTGGACATGGGCATCCCGAAGGTGTGGCGCCGTAGTGTCCCAGATGTGCGGCAGGCAGGCGCCACCCCGATGATCGGCAGCGGGCTGACCGAAAGGATCGTGGGCGACGGTCTACCTTGCATCTGCGCCTTGCACGCTGGTAGCGACAGCCGAGAGATGCCAGCGCTGCTGCGCGATGCCGCCTGATCGGCGCAGTGCATCGCCTGCGGGTGGTTGCGTGATGCGCAGGGTGGTCGCGATGCCGCTGCACTGCGTGCGTCACCGCCCCCTCGCATCCGGACCTCCACGCACCGCATGCCGGGAAGCAGCGTTTGGCCATGCGCCTGCGCGGCCGATAACGCTGCCTTAGCGCCCTGTTGGCGAGGATGCGGGCAGTCCGCGCCGCGAGGGCGCGCCGTCTTGGAGGTTGGGATGTCTCGTATCGTGTTGATCGGCGGCCATGGCAAGGTCGCACGCCTGCTCACGCCGCTGCTGGTGCGCGGCGGGCATTCGGTGACTGCACTGTTTCGCAATCCTGCGCACGCAGACGATGTGATTGCCGACGGCGCCACCCCGCAGCTGTTCGATATCGAACAGGCCGACACCGACGCCATCGCCGCGCAACTGGCCGGCCACGATGCGGTGGTATGGTCGGCCGGCGCCGGCGGCGGCAATGCCGCGCGCACCTACGCGGTGGACCGCGATGCGGCGATCCGCTCGATGCAGGCCGCCGAACAGGCCCGCGTGCGCCGCTACGTGATGGTGTCCTATCTCGGCGCCGGGCTGGAACACGGCATTGGCCCGGACGATGCCTTTTTCGCCTACGCGCAGGCCAAGGCCGCGGCCGATGCACACCTGCGCACTACCCCGCTGGACTGGACCGTGCTGGGGCCGGGGCGCCTCACCCAGGACCCGCCCTCGGGCCGCATCACCCGTGATCCGGGCGGCGATGCCGACGGCGGCGTGTCGCGTGCCAACGTCGCGCAGGTCATCGCAGCGGCATTGGCGCTGCCGGCCACCATCGGCAAGACGGTGGGCTTCATCGACGGGCAGACGCCGATCCAGCAGGCCTTGTCGCAGCTGGAATGAACGCCAGGCCTATCGCGATGCCTGCGCGGGGCGCACAGTGGGCCTGCCTAACGAATTCCTAAAGCCGGCCTCGGCATAGTCGCGGGCGCAGTCCTTGTGGAGGTCGCTCATGTCTGCAGTTGTCACCCCACGCCGTGCCGGCATCCTGCCGCCGTATCTGCTGGACCATGTGGCCCAGGCCGCACCCGAGCGTGCGCGGCAGTGCGCGCGGTTGTCCCGGCAGATCACCGCCCAGCTGCGGCAGCAGCGCGCGCTCGGCCTGCTTGCACGCACCCGGCCGTCGGCCGCCGATGCAGCGAGCGCGCCCACTGAGCAAGCAGTACAGCGGCAGATCTACGATGCGCAGCAAGGCACCGCACTGCCCGGCACCCTGGTCCGTGCCGAAGGCGCGGCCGCCACCGACGATGTGGCAGTGACCGAGGCCTACGACTATCTCGGCGCCACGCACGCCTTCTTCCAGACCGTGTACGCGCGCAATTCCATCGACGGCGACGGCATGCCGTTGATCGGCACCGTGCATTACGAGCGTGGCTACGACAACGCCTTCTGGAACGGCGAGCAGATGGTGTTCGGCGATGGCGACGGCGAGATCTTCAACCGCTTCACCATCGCCATCGACGTGGTGGGCCACGAGCTGACCCACGGCGTCACCGAGCGCACCGCCAACCTGATCTACCAGGACCAGTCCGGTGCCTTGAACGAGTCGCTGTCGGATGTGTTCGGCGTGTTGATCAAGCAGTACACATTGCAGCAGCAGGCCAGCGAGGCGGACTGGATCATCGGCGCCGGCTTGCTGATGCCCGGCATCAACGGGGTGGGCCTGCGCTCGATGCGCGCGCCCGGCACGGCCTACGACGACCCGGCGCTGGGCAAGGATCCGCAACCGGCCAGCATGGACGGCTTTGTCGACACCCAGGAGGACGATGGCGGCGTGCACTACAACTCCGGCATTCCCAACCACGCGTTCTATCGCGCTGCGGTGGCCATCGGTGGTTACGCGTGGGAGAAGACCGGCCGCATCTGGTACCGCGCGCTCACCGGCGACGAGCTGGCCGCCGGCGCGGACTTCGCCACCTTTGCCGCGCTCACCGTCCGCATCGCCGGTGCGGACTATGGCGCCAGCAGTGCCGAGGCAACCGCGGTGCAACAGGCCTGGCGTGACGTGGGCGTGCTCACATGAGTGCACAACGTCCGCCGGTGGAGGCAGGCGTGACCTTGCGGCTGGCCCGCGAAGGCGGGGTGGCCGCCTTCCCCGCCATGCGGCGCGAACGGCAGCTGGTGATGGACGAGCTGGACGATGCCCAGCGCCTGCAGCTGCGCAGCGTGCTGGACCAGTGCCTGGCGCATGCGCTGCCGCGCCCGCAGGCCGGTGGTGGCGATCGCCGCTATTTCAGCATTGCCTGGGACGGCGCCAGCGAGCCGCTGCGCATCCCCGAAGAACATGCACCGGCCGCGATCGTGCGGCTGTGGAAGCAGGGCACGCTGTAGCGCGTTTGTGCCGCGATGCCGCCGCCCGCGACATCGCGTGCGCATCCATCCCCCGCGCACAAACGAAGACACCGCGCCATGCGCGGTGTCTGTCGTATCGAAAGTGGTCCAACTGCGGATGCCTGCACCCTTTAAGCTGCCTAGATGCTCTAGGGCTGCACAGCTGGTGACGCATAGTGCTGCCTGCTCCGTTAGCGCCACGTGCAGCGCAGTGGTCAGCTGGAAGACACGCCGCTCATCCCCGCAGTGCAGCATGGCAGTGCCGGTGTGCGGGTCTGCCTGCACCGCGCGCCACGCACGCCTGCATTGCCGTGAACAGCGGCTTCGCGGATAGTCGCTGCACCGATCAGACGACCCCTGGACCTCCGTGATTGTGTTGCTGCTTGCTGCCGGACTGCTTGCCGGCCTGGGACTGGCCGGCGTCATCACATGGCTGCTGCTGCGCCAGCGTGCGCGCACCGCCAGCGCTGCGGCCGCGCCTGCCGCCGCCGACACCGGCCTGCAGGACGCACCCGCGGCGCCCGCGCCCGGGCACACGCAGGCACAGGCGCAGCGCGCGGCTACACCCCACCCCCTGCTGTGCGGGCCGCCGCCGATGCAGCCGCTGCTGCGCCGCATGTATGCCGCAGTGATGTCCAACCCATCGCTGGCCGAGGGCCGCCTGCCCACCGACCCGGCCCAGGCCGCGGTGCTGGATGCGGTCGGCGCTGCGCTCGCCCATGTCGACCTGCGCCCGCAGCTGTTGCCACGCCGCCCGCAGTTGTTGCCGCAGCTGATGCGCGCGGTCAACGACCCGGATGCCTCCGGCCGCGGCATCGCCGCGATCATCGCGCAGGACCCGGCGCTGGCCGCCAACCTGTTGCGCATCGCCAACAGCGCGCTGTACCGCCCGCAGGGCGGTCCGCTGGAAAGCCTGGAGCGGGCCGTGGTGCATATCGGCACCGAGGGCGTGCGCCAGATCGTCGCTGCCGCCGTCATGCAGCCGGTGCTGAGCCTGGAGGGCGGCCTCTACGCGCGCCTGCCGGCCGCGGTTTGGGATTACGCCCTGCGGACCGCCGCCGCCGCGGCTGCCTACATGCGCGAGCGCGCCGGCGATACCTTGGCGGCGCAGCTGGCCGGCCTGCTGCAAGGCCTGGGCGCGGTGGTGATCCTGCGCGTGCTGCGCGATGCCTACGCCGAACGCCCCAGCGTGCCCTATAGCCTGGAGGTGGCCGCCGTGCTGGTCGAGCGCCATACCGCCGCCGTCGCCAAGACCATCGCCACCACCTGGGAGCTGCCCGCCGCGCTGGGCACCGCGTTGGACGAGCAACGCCCCGGGCACGACCCCACCCTGCTCACCAGCTCGCTCGGCATGGCGCTGCGGTACGGCCGGCTGGCCGCCGCGCTGGCCATGCTCGCCCGCCACGGCGCCGAGCAGCAGGAGCATGCGCTGAGCGTACTGTCCACGCTGGAGCCGGACCACGCCGCCAATGCCGCGCTATGGCAGCGGCTGGTCGCCTCCAGCGTGGAGTGAGGCCGGCGCGGTCGCCGCAGGCCGGGCACACGCGCGCGCGCAGGCAAGCGCCTGCACAGCACCGCATCACTCAGCACTCGCTGGCGATCATCTCCTTCACCCGCGTGGCGAGCACGCTCACGCTGAAGGGCTTGGCCAGCACCGCCATGCCCGGCTCCAGGTGGCCGTCGTTCAATTGCGCGTGTTCGGCAAAGCCGGTGACGAACAACACCTTGAGGTTGGGCCGGCCCACGCGCGCGGCGTCGGCCATCTGCCGGCCGTTCATGCCGCCGGGCAGGCCCACGTCGCTGATCAGCAGGTCGATCCGCACCGGCGACTGCAGGATGCCCAACCCCGCGGCGCTGTCGCCGGCCTCCAGCACGGTGTAGCCCAGCTCTTCCAGCACCTCGGTGAACAGCAGGCGGATGGAGGGTTCGTCGTCCACGATCAACACCGTTTCGCCGGCCAGCGACGGCGCCAGTTCCAGCGCGGCGGTGCTGCCATCGCTGCTGTCATCGGCACCGGCGTGCCGCGGCAGGTAGATGCACACCGTCGAGCCCTTGCCCACTTCCGAGTGGATGCGCACCTGCCCGCCGGATTGCTTGGCAAACCCGTAGATCATCGACAGGCCCAGGCCGGTGCCTTCGCCGATCGGCTTGGTGGTGAAGAACGGATCGAACGCGCGCGCCACCACCTCCGGCGGCATGCCGGTGCCGGTATCGCTCACGCACAACGACAGGTAGTGGCCTTCCGGCATGCCCAGTTGCTGGCCCATCTCGCGGTCGATCCGGCGGTTGCTGGTCTGCACGCGCACGCGCCCGCCGTTGGGCATCGCATCGCGCGCGTTGATGCACAGGTTGAGCAGCGCGTTCTCCAGCTGCGGCGCGTCCACCAGCGCCAGCCACAGTTCGGCGGCGACGACGTTTTCCACGCAGATCCCCGGGCCCACCGTGCGCTGGATCAGCTCCAGCATGTCCACCACCAGCCGGTTGACGTTGGTGGGCTTGGGCAACAGCGTCTGCCGCCGCGCAAACGCCAGCAAGCGGTGCGTCAGCGCCGCCGCGCGCGTGGTGGCGCCCTGCGCGGTGGCCACGTAACGCTCCAGTTCGCAGAAGCGGCCTTGCTCGATGCGCAGGCTCATCAGCTCCAGCGCACCGGAAATACCCGCCAACAGGTTGTTGAAGTCGTGCGCCAGCCCGCCGGTGAGCTGCCCCACCGCTTCCATCTTCTGCGATTGGCGCAGCGCTTCTTCCACCGTCATCAGCTCGCGCGTGCGCTCGGTGACCCGCTGCTCCAGCGTGTCGCTCAACTCGCGCAAGGCCGCCAGCGCGCGGTCGCGCTCTTCCGACAGCGCGTGGCGCGCCTCGATGTCGAGCAACACGCCGGGAAACCGCAGCGGCGTGCCATCGGCAGCCTTTTCGACCCGGCCATTGGCTTCCAGCCAGTAGTACTTTCCGTCGCGCCGTTTGACCCGGTACTGGTGCGCGTACGCACCGCCGCGGGCGAGCGCCTCGCCGATGGCCGCGCGCAGCCCCTCGCGGTCGTCCGGGTGCACCGTCCTGATCACCTGTTCCAGTGTCAGGCCGTTGCGGCTGCTGGACGGATCGAAGCCGAAGTTCTGCGCAAAGGCCTCATCCACCGAAAACGCGTCGGTGGGCAGGTCCCAGATCCAGGTGCCGATGATCGCCCCGGCCGCCAGCGCCAGCTGCACCCGCTCGGCATTGCGGCGCGCCACGGTTTCGGCCTCCAGCGCACGATCGCGCTCGCTGGTGCGGTTGACCACCTCGTGCACCAGGTGCGTGTTTTCATCGCTCAGCAGCGCGTGCTGGAGGTCGCGGTTGCGCGCGTCCGCCACCTGCGCGGTGGTTTCGATGGCGATATTCATCAGCCCCACCACGCTGCCGTCCTCGCCGCGGATCGGCGAGGCGGTGGCATTCCAGTAGGTCATCTCGCTGACACCGTTGCGCAGCATCGGCAAGGTGATCACTTCCTGCCCGAAGCCTTCGCCGGTCTGCATCACCCGCGCAAAGGCCTGCGCGATGGGCGCGTAGGTTTCCTTCCATACCTCGGTCACCGGCTGGCCCAGCGCCTGCGGATGACGCTCGCCCATCGATTGCACGTACACGTCGTTGTAGAACAGGCGCAGCTCCGGCCCCCACAGCACCGCACCGAGCAGGGTGGAATTGAGCACCACCGACAACGACGAGCGCAGCGACTGCGGCCAGGTCTCGGGCGCGCCCATCGGCGTGGCCGCCCAGTCGTGGGCGCGCATCAAGGCCCCCATCTCGCCGCCCCCCGCAAGAAACTCCAGGCCAATGGGCTCGATGGCGGGGCGCACTGTGCTCACGTGACGGCATTGCCTGGCAAAAAAGTGCGCGCATTGTGGCACGCAGCGGTCTCAACAAGACGTGCAGAACAACGCCCTGCTCGCGCACAGGCCGCGCACGCGCCAGCGCAGCAGCCAAACGTCCTGACGCGCGGATGACGGCATGCCCACATCGCACTCACACCACCGGGGTCCAGACTGGCCTTCAACATCCCCAACCGTAAGAGGCACACCCATGGACAAGAACCGTATCGAAGGCACCGCGAAAGAGATCAAGGGCTCGATCAAGGAAACCGTCGGCCGTGTCACGGGCGACAAGAGCACCGAGCTGGAAGGCGCCACCGAAAAGAACGTCGGCAAGGTGCAGAACAAGGCTGGCCAGGTCGCCGACAAAGTGCGCGACGCCTCCAAGTAAGTCGATCGAAGCTGTCCACGTCGACTGCATTGCCCGCGGGTGTCACGCCCGCCGCGGCGAAGCAGTGGACTGGTCAGCAGCCGTAACGCACGAGAGTGCGGACGGCAACGCCCACTTCGGCGAGATCGCACCAACGCCCCGACATGATCGGGGCGTTGGCGTTTGTGGGGTCTGGACAGGTGTTGATCTACAAGCCTGATCGCCAGGATTGTGCGCAGACTGCTGTAACGATTCTTGGGGCAGGTGCGCGCTCGTGCCGGCATAGGTCTGCGCATAAACCCGCCCAGAAGGACCAGCCGCTTGTCTCTAACCGCTTGGCTTGCGCCCACGTGTAGCAGGCCGCTTCGCAATGCTGTCGCCGTACTGTTGCCACCACGCGGTCAGCGCTTCCATGGTTGGCCCCAGTCCATGCGCCTTTGGCGTGATGGCGTATTCCACGCGTGGCGGCACCTCTGCAAAGACGGTGCGTGTGACCAGGCCATCTGCTTCCAGCTCGCGCAATTGCGCCGTCAGCATGTGTTGAGTGATGCCGGGGATTGCCGCGCGCAGCTCGCCAAAGCGATACATCCGCTGATTCAGCAGCCACATGATTTCCAGCTTCCATTTCCCCGACAGCAGCGCAAACGCACGGCGCATTTCTACATGCATATTGGGCTCGCCTGTATCAATGGTCTGCTTTTTCATACTAAGCCCCAGTGATTCATCCTACTTTTCAATAGGTATCTTAGGCGACATTCTGATTGCCGGTTGCATTTACATATTGACCGGCAAACACCATGAGCATCTCTGTCTATTGGATCAGTACCGCCCTGCTGTGCCTGCTGTATCTCGCCTCTGCCTGCATGTATCTGGCCAAGGGCGAGTTCGTGCGCAAGGCGCAGGCCGAGCTGGGCTATCCGGCGCCGTTGCTGGTGCCCTGGATGATCGTCATCAAGATTCTGGGCCCGGTGGCGATTGTGTGCCGCTTCAACACCGCGTTGAGCGATCTTGCCTACGCCGGCATGTTCTACCACCTGCTGTTATCCGGCATGGCGCATCTGGGTGTGCGCAAGCCCAAGGGTGCGGTACCGGCCGCGCTGGGCCTGCTCTTTCTGCTCGCCTCGTTTGGCATGCAAAACGCCGCGCGCCAGCCGCCGTCGCCGTATGCGCCGACGGCAGCGGCCATCCACGCAATGCTGTAGTGATTCGATGCCTGGTTGAGCGCTGTCGGCTGGGCCGCTGCAACGCGCCCGGCCCAGCCAGCACCCTCACCCTCGCGCTAACTCGAGGTGAGCGAACAGACAGGACAGTGGTTAGCCGATGGGTGGGCGGGTGACTACCCAGGTTTCTGCCAGTTCGGATTGTTCCCCAGTTTCGGGTAATGCCTGACCAGTGTGTGCAGTGCGTCGGCCAATGCGAGGGGATCTCCGCGTAATACTTTTACAGTGTCCAAGACGCCTCGTGGCAGGGGCGCCATTTCCGTCAGGTTTTTAAGAAGATTCAGGATGCGTCTGCCGTGTTCTTCGTTCGGCGCATCGTATGTCTCCTCGATCCCAGACACCATGTTCGCAACCTGCGCTGCCACGCCTTGCTTGAGGATCAGGCCCTCCTGGAGCTGCAAGAACCTTTCATCGCCGCCTGCCTTGATCACCTGGATCTCAAGATCGACATCTGCTACGAACTGCCGCATCTTTCTGAACATGGCGCGGCCTGCGTCTTGCTCGCTGCCTTCAGCAGGCGCCTCGGCTGCGCCTGGATGCGCGTAATGGCTGGCAATCCGATGCTGGATCTGCCTGATCTTTTCAGCGATGTCGTCGCTACCACCAACGGCTCTTTTTCCAAGCGCGCAATCACTCATGCGCTTGAGTAACTTGAATGCCGATGTGTGCTCGGCATGAAGGGCTTCGTTAGCGAGGATGGGAGCAATCTCATCGAGCAACGTGTGTGCCATCTCCTGCATCCTGACCAGCACGCGCGTTTCCAGGCCCGATCGTTGTAGCCGCATTGGCTGTGACGTCGTGGGCCGTGATGGGGTTGCCGGCCGCGACGGGCGCTGCGGGCGACGCTGCAGCCCCTGCAATGGCGACTGATTTGGCAAGGGTGTGGATGGCGCGGGCCGCGGCGGCGTTACCTGGGGCGTGTGTTCTTGCTGCGTGTAGGTCACTGGCGCATGAGTGCTACTGACATTGTTTGAAAAACAGTTTCCCATCGCTTTTTGCCAATACTTCAATGACGGGCGGCAAGTAGACCAGGGCCACTTCCGGCAATGCGCAAGCAGACGCGAATGAACGATTGTGCATCCGAAGCTACGCCCTGCTGGTCAGCAATGTGGCAGGGCCCTGTCATCACAGAGCAGGCGCGCAGCCACGGGCAAGGCGAGCACGTGCGTCTCGCCCCCCCGCTTGAGGCTACCGGCTAACGCTGTCCGGATCGGCTCTTGGCCCTGCGTTGGCGGCCACCGATTTGGCGACGTCGTTGGACATCATCGGCCTGACGCTGCCTATCGCATTCTTCCAGGTCGCATTGCCGGCAATATTGGCCATCACCGTGGTTTCCAGCAGAAACGATTCCTGTCCGGTTTCCGTGTAACTGGTGACACAGGAACGCCCCAGCGTCTGCGAGCAGAGCGACCCCGTGGAGGACACGTTCTCATCCAGTGGCGCGAAAACGAGATCGCCAGGTGTGTCCGTGATCGGGACAAAGAACTCGCCTCTAGGAGTGAAGTAGTTACCCTCCATCAACAGGCTGACGGTCGTTGTCGCAGAAGCGCCAATGTAAAAGTTTGAGGTGTAAAGATTGTTCACCAGATGAATGACGCCACCAGTGCCTCCCGCTGGCGTGCCCATTTCCGGAGAACGCCCTGCGGTGGCATAGAAGTGATTCGCTACCAAAGTGATTTCTTGAGCATCTCCGTTCAGCAGCAGGATCCAGGAGCTTCGACCATTGCAGAAGTGCCCATACTCAGTCTCGCCGTCAAACGTGTTGTTGGAGATGGTCATCGCTTTAGCAGCGCCCCAGCCCGTCACGATCATCTGTCGGCCAATCCGTGCGAACGCGTTATGGTCGATCCAGATGCTGCTTGCGTTATCGACGGTGATCGCATCGCCAGCAAAGACGATGCCCTCATTGATATCGGTGATCGACAGGTTCCGCACAATGATGTTTGACACGCCCCCGGTCATCGTCAAGCCTTTGCCCTTGATCCCCGCCGACGCCCCAATACCGATCACCGTCTTGTTCGAACCCACCAGCAACGCCGATGCTGCTGCGCTGTCATAGGCCATCGGGAACGTTGGGCCAGTGCCACAGTATCCGAGCACATCCAGAATCTTTTCCTGTTTGCCGGTCGGCCCCACGCATTGTCTGTCAGAGTAAACGCAGCCCTTTCCGGAAATGGTTCCCTCCGTTCCCCTGAAGTCGATGACTGTATTCAACCGGATGATGCGAGGCGTATCGTCTATGCAGTTAGCGCCCTGGTAACGCTGGCACAGAGCGTCCTTAAGCTCTGCTGGCGTCGATACATCGACCACCTCGCCCCCCGTGCCTCCGGTGGTTCCCGCGCCGAAGCCGACCGGCTCGCTTGCCAGTGCCGCGGTTGTCGTTCCAGCCAATAGCATGACGGTGGAAAACACGGGTCCCATGACCGAACGTCTTGAGAAGATTTGCCGCTTGATGACATCGATCATGAAGAACCTTTGCGCTGGGGGCGCTGTGTTGTTGGGGGGGGCGATTGCGTCTGACTGGCAATCGGCGGCGAGCCGAGTGACTCACTTTTGCCGTCGCTGCCTGTCGGAACACTAGGGAAATTCTCGCGTTGGGTCCCCGTTGCGCGTCACAGTCGTCGTCGCTCAAAGAGAACCCGAGGAAACGGGAGCGAAGAGCAAGGAACGGAGTCTTGACCGGATGAGGTGGCACGCCCTGCGTCTACTTCACCAGAATCGTCATGCCACCGACGAAAGAGGCGCGGTGTCGGCTTGAAAAGTGTCAAAGCACGTCGTCATTTGCGCAGGCCACCGCTTCAACAGGCCAGGCCTCACCCGGTTATCGGCACCGAGCTTCGGTGTAGAGACCATTGAAACAGATGTTGGCGCAGCCGCCGCCAATGTTTTTTTGATCCGGCCTGCCGCTCGCGCTGGGTCATGCACCTGTCGGACGATGTAGTACAGCGCCAAGCGACATGCTTGGGTAAGACACCAAATGTCGGCGCAGCAGGTGCCTGCGACATCGCGCACCTCACGCCGCCAGATATCCCTTACCCGCTTGAAACTACCGGCTAACGCTGTCCGGATCGGCTCTTGGCCCTGCGTTGGCGGCCACCGACTTGGCGACGTCGTTGGACATCATCGGCCTGACGCTGCCTATCGCATTTTTCCAGGTCGCATTGCCGGCAATATTGGCCATCACCGTGGTGTCCAGCAAAAACGATTCCTGTCCGGTTTCCGTGTAACTGGTGACACAGGAACGCCCCAGCGTCTGTGAGCAAAGCGACCCGGTGGAAGACACGTTCTCATCCAGTGGCGCGAACACCAGATCGCCGGGTGTACTGGCGACCGGGAAGAAGTATTGGCCCTCTGGATTGAAGTAGTTCCCTTCGGCCAACAGGTTGACGTCCCTTGACGCAGTGGCGCCAAAATAGAAGTTGGACGTATACAGATTGTTCACCAGATGAATCATGCCGCCCGTGCCGATTTCCGGCGAACGCCCTGCGGTGGCGTGGAAGTGATTTGCCAGCAGGGTGATTTCTTCAGCTTCGCCGATCAGCAGCATGATCCAGGAGCTTCGACCGTTGCAGTAGTGCCCATACGCGGTCTCGCCATCAAACATGTTGTTGGAGATGGTGACTGCCTTGGCCGGCCCCCAGCCCGTCACGATCATCTGCCGGCCGATGCGTGCGAAGGCGTTGTGGTCGATCCAGATCCTGCTTGCGTTATCGATGCTGATTGCATCGCCGCCAAAGACGATGCCCTCATTGAGATCGGTGATCGACAGGTTCCGCACGATGATGTTCGATACACCGCCGGTCATCGACAAGCCCGTGCCCTTTATCCCCGCCGATGCCCCGACACCGATCAGCGTCTTGTTCGAACCCACGGACAGCAGTGACTTCGCTGCGTTGTCGTAGGTCAGTGGGAACGTTGTACGACCGCTGCAGTATGACCCGTTGTCCAGAACCCGCTCCTGCTTCCCGCTCGGCTCTGCACACTGTCTGTCAGCGTAAACGCAGCCCGTTGTGGACGTGGTTCCCAGCGTTGCCGTGAAATCGATGACGGTGTTCAGGCGGATGATGCGAGGCGTATCGTCTATGCAGGTATAGCCCTGGTAACGCTGGCACAAGGCATTCTTGAGCTCTGCCGGTGTGGAGACATCGACCACCTCGCCCGCCGCGCCTCCGGTGGTTCCCGCGCCGAAGCCGACCGGCTCGCTTGCCAGTGCCGCGGTTGTCGTTCCAGCCAAGAGCATGACGGTGGAAAACACGGACCCCATGACCGAACGTCTTGAGAAGATTTCCCGCTTGATGACATCGATCATGAAGAACCTCGCGTTGGGGGCGCTGTGTTGTGGGGTGATGCGCGTTTGTCTGCAATCGGCGGCGAGCCGAGTGACTCGCGTTTGCCGTCGTTGCCTGATGCAACACTAGGGGAATTCTCGCGCTGGGTCCCCGTTGCGCGTCACAGTCGTTGGCGCGCAAAGAGAACCCAAGGAGACGGGAGCGAAGAGCAGAGAACGGAGTCTTAACAGGATGACATGGCGCACCCTGACCGAATGAGCACCACCCTATTAGTGACCGGTGGAGCCGCTTGCCGCTAACGTAGCCGAATAGCTAAGCGCGATGAACCGGGTCAGTGCCCGGCTGTTCGTGATGCACCGCGAACCTACGCAGTGCGATGCCCTGGCGTCACTCACCCACCGCCGCGCGGCAGGCGGCCAGGGCGCGGCTGATGTGTTTTTCCACCATCTTGACCGAGATGCCCATGACGGCGGCGACTTGCGGGTAGGTGAGGCCGTCGAAGCGGTTGAGCATGAAGGCCTGGCGGCATTTGGGTGGCAGCGCGGGCAGCGTGTGGGTGTGCAGGTGCTGCAGGGTGCGGCGGGCGTCCACCAGCTGGTCCACCGCCGTGCCGGTGGCGGCGAGCGGTTCGCTGTCCTCCAGCGGCACATGGCGCGAGGCGTGCCTGCGGTGGCGCGTGCGCCAATGCTCCAGCACCACGTTGTGGGCGATGCGGTACAGCAGCAGCTTGTAGCTGTGGATGTCCGGCGTGTTGCGGTAGGCCAGCAGGCGCAGCAGCGTCTCCTGGGCGAGGTCGGCGGCGGTGTGCGGGTCGCGCAGCCGCCGCCGCATGTAGGTGAGCAGCTCTGCCTGCAGCTGCACCACCGCCTGGTCGAAGCGTTCCCTGGCCGGCGCGCGCTCCTCGCGCACGTGCCAGCGTGTGGTGACGCGGCCAAGCCCGTAGATGCCCGCCGCGAGCGCGCGGGCCGGCAACTCGCCCACGGCGTAGGCGCTGCGGTGGCGCCACGGGCGGCTGCCGTAGCGCTCAACCGGCACCGCGGTTGCGGTGTGCATGCGTGCCGCGACCACCTGGCCGATGACACCGTGGCGGTCTGCACGCGACGCGCCGGTCATGCCTTCACTCATCATGCGACATCTCCAGCAACGGGCCGGGCGCATGCGGCGCGCGCATGCGCTGCGGCGTGATCAATGTGGGTCTACAAGGCTGATGACCAGTTCGCCATCGCGCTGGCGGATGTGCAGCTTGCTGCCGATGGCAAAGCCCAATTGTTCCAGCCAGCGGCCGCGCAGGCGCAGGGTGGGAACACGCTGGTGACTGTCGGGATAGTACCCATAGCCAACGGTGCACTGCTGCGGCGCACGCGGCCGGCCGGGCCGCCGTGGTGTGCGGGGTTCGGCGCGGGGTTCGGGGATGGGCGTGCGCTCGAGGTAGCGCCGCGGCGGGATCGAGGGATCCAGCGAGCGCCAGACGACTTCGGTAGGCGGCGGCACCGTGGCGCGCTTGCGCGCAGGCGTGGGGCGGGATGAGGATCGACGCATGGCAAAGCCCTCCTTGACGAACAGGCCCCGTCGCACGACGCGACGGGATGTCGGGAGGCTAGAAACCGCACACAGGCGGGAGGCGTTCTTCTCGAAGAGATGCGCATTCGCCGCTTTCCGACGCAAGTGTCACGCCGGTTACGCCTGCAAGAACTGCAGGCACAAAAAACCCACCGGTCTGACGGAGGTGGGTGCCGCTGTGTGAGGAGTTTCTAGGCTCCTTGCAGCGAGATTGCTACGCGTTGGGTGGTGTGTCAACTGGTTGCGGCGACTCATTCCAGTGCTGCGCTTAGCAAGGAAATTCTTTTAGGTAGGCGGCTTCTCCGCACCCGGAGACTTACCCCAGCTTGACCCTGCCCTGCGCCACCCGCACACTTCCAGCCGGAGCCTAGAAACTCCTCACACAGCGGTACCCACCTCCGATTTCTGGTGGGTTTTTTGTGCTCGGCCATCTGGCTTGGCACTGCTCGGCGTTCCTACGCCGGGAGGGCGGCGAATACAACACCCGCAAGGGGAATAAGCCCGCCGGCTGTGTGCGGTTTCTAGCCTCCCGGCATCCCGCTGCGTTGTGCAGCGGGAGCTGCCTCACGGCAAGGAGAGCGGCATGCACGACGAACCCGGCTACTGGATGTCCGAAGGCACGCAGTACCACCTGCTGCGCGTACGCGACCAGCTGCGCTTGCTCGCTACCTTGGCCACACCGCGTTCGCGCGACGAAGGCTCGCTCAGTGCACCAGCGATTCCGCTGCAGCAGTGGGCACACTGCCTGCAGCACCTGGCCGAGCAGGTGGATCATGTGCTGGATGATTTAGGCAGCGGGCTTTAGCCATATACCTTTGTATGGGTCGCAAAGTGCGCGAAGAAAACACAGAGCATCAAGCGAACTGAACCACCCGCACATGCAGCGCGTACGCTAGGATCGGTGCATCAAGTGGGAAAGCACTGTGGACAAGACTACAGCTGTCCGCCATCTCCGCGTCTTTCAAAGCATAGTGGAGAGTGGACAGATCTAAGCCAAAGTAGTCATCGCGGCTTGAGGTTAGCCGCTTGAAGCGCAGGCATAGCCGATACAGCGGAAATCAGAAGGAGATGTAGGAATGGTTGTAGGCGCCATGAATAACCTAACAGATTCGAAAAGAATCAGATGGCCTAAGGGCACCTTACGGAGTCGCGCACAATGATTGCTTTTCCACCGGCAAATTACGTGCGCCGAATCGAGATTGATGATCTTTTTGGTGAGCGAGACGAAATTCGTATCGCAAAGAAATCGGCATCTGATCCTAGAGTTTTTGTTCTCTACGGAAGAAACGGTAGTGGCAAGACTACGATTCTCAAAATTCTAAATAGCCTGATGTCCGCCGAGGATAATGCCGGCCATAGAAGTCGCCTGGCAAAAATCCCATTTACGAGGGCTAGTGTACATTTGGATGGTGGCGCAGTAATTGAGGCCAAGAAGAAGGATGGCTTGTTGGGAGCATACGACTGGTCTATTAAGCGACCTAACTCGGCAGAATCCTTCCATCTAAATCTCCGGCCTCGCCGTGGCCGGATCGCAGCAGAGGATTGGGATCTTAGTCATCAGCAGCGATACGCTCAGATGACACGCGAACTCCAGGCATTAAACAACGGCGTTATATTTCTTGACGACAGGCGCACTTTCACTCGTGAATTAGATTACAGAAAACAGCAGAACTCACGAGTTAATTTCATTGGAAGTGATTTCGTCATGGAGGATGTAGAAGATATTGAGACTGACCCAGTTCATGTTGGGTTGAAGGCTGTTGCAAACTCTATTAGGCGTGAAGCAATCCTTCTCTCCAATCGTGGGAATCAGAACGCTCAGTCGATCTATACAACGCTTGTTAAAGGCATATCCTCCTTTCCTGAGATTCAACAAAATTCAAGCGATGACCTTAGGGGCCGCCTGAAAGACTTGGAAAGCAGTAGTCGCGTGCTTTCTTTGTACGGACTGGGTTCAGTGGCGGAACATTCCGAGCTCTTGGGCGCATTGGAACAAGCAAACGATAAGAATCTTCCTCTTGTACGCGCAGTTCTTAATCCTTACGTTGAAAGCTTGTCTGCACGCCTACTCGAGATCGGGAAGCTTCACAAGCAACTCGACTCTTGGATAAAAAACATTAACGAATTTATTGCGCCAAAGTATCTTTCGTTTCGTGTTGGTGAGGGATTTGAAATTAAGAATGGCAAGGGAATTCCAATTCCAGCAAGCGTGATGTCGTCAGGCGAGAGACATCTTCTTGTGCTTATGACGCGAGCAATTCTAATGCGTACCCTCGGCGGGCTACTGATCATTGATGAGCCAGAGCTTTCCCTAAATTCCGATTGGCAGCGTAGCCTAATCAGATCTCTAATAGAGGGATTTGGGGGAGGTCCTTGCCAGCTTTTCGTTGCATCACACTCACTTGAAATCTGCAGTCAATATCAAAATGAGATGGTGATTGTTTGACATGAGCACCTTACCAAAACGCACTGTAAGCGAAATTTTATTTTATTATAAAACAGCTTCACGGCAAAATGGCAGCGACATTTTTGTGGAAGGAGCAGGAGATAAGTTGCTTCTAGACACCTACATTGAATTGCGCCAAACAGTGTCTTGCCCAGTTTACACGATGGATATGATTGACTTTTCAGGAGTTGATTTTGGTGCGTTCGGATTGCCCGCACCCTCAGCCAGAAGCAGTGTGATTGCACTCAGGAAGATTCTCAAAGATGAGAACATTGATGTTGGCAAGCATGTCTTCCTTGTCGATCGGGATGTTGAGGATCTCTGTGAAACACCTTTAATCGACGGTATTGAGCTTACCGATTCGGGAGCCCTTCCAGTTCACTTGTATGATAATGTCACGGAGAGAAAATTTGCAGACTTGGTCTTTGAGGGAAAAATTGATTTAAATGTTTTGAAATGTTCGGTTAACGCTATCTGCACTGACGTATACCTACTTAGAGTAGCTGCAAAAGCGCTTCACCTTGGAATTCGCATACTCCCGCCCAGTGACTTGATAACTGGGTCACGGATAGATGGTTACAGTCTCGATTTCAGAGGATATGCCGAGCGATGCCTTAACGCATCATGCCATATTGATCGCTTGGACGACGTTCTGGCTCACGCTGAAATTTCAAGAGATATAATCTCTAAGAAAAATCTTAAGAGCTTTTCGCTTATAAACGACCACACCTTATGGGATGTACTTAAAACAATTGGGTCGCGCGTAAGTGCATCCAACAATCGTTCTAGCAAGGACGTTGAAGAGATGGTTAGGATGACGTTTGACCCAGCTCAACTGTCAGAACACCGGCTATTTCAGGCAATAGAAAGGCTAGCCATTGGAACCGCATTGCGAGCAGCATAACCCTCTAAATTTCAAAGGGATAATGTCCTTGGGGTTGCAATAATTAGCTCAGACTGCCCGTTCTCCAACCAGTCAGGAACGCCCGAATTCCACACCCCAAGACTTTTTTGACCTATTGTCTCAAGTGAGGTTCTTATTTACTCAGTTTATGCTCAGTGACGGCGAGATGCCTAGGTAAGCGCAATCAGGCCCGTTCACAAGTACCCCGCTGCGAAAAGAAGATTCAACGCAGTCCGCCATGCAAGCTGGCGTGTACCGTTTACAGTGCTGATATACGCACCGCCTCTGCCAGCAGAGCGCGCTGCCTGTGCAGATGCTGCTGGAAGCGGCTGGCATAGTCCTGCGCCACCGCGCCGATGACGCTGGGCCGCGCGGCCAGGGCGGCGCGCCATGCGCCGACGCGTGGCAGCCCTTCAAAGATGGGTGCACAGACATCGGCGGGCAGCAGGCCGAAGTAGCGCAGCAGCGGGGCGAACACCACATCGACCATGCCGAACGTGGGGCCGGCGAAATACGGGCCCTGGCCCAGCACGTCTTCGAGCTTTTGCAGCTTGCCGCGGAAGGCGGCGCTGGCGGTGTCGGCGCTGGCCTGGTCGCTGGCATTGAGGAACTGCCAGGCGTCGGCAAAGGTGGGCGCGGCAAACTCGATCCAGGCGCGTTGCTGCGCACGTTGCAGCGGGTCGCGCGGGTACAGGCTGGTGCTGCCGCTGGTCTCGTCGAGGTAGTCGCAGATCACCACGCTCTCGAACAGGGTGGCCACGCTGCCGTCCGGCTGGCCGATGCGCAGCAGCGGCACCTTGCCGGTGGGCGACAGGGCCAGGAACCAGTCCGGCTTGGCGTGCAGGTCGATGTCCACGCGCTCGAAGGCGACATCGTGTTCCAGCAGCACGATGGCGGCGCGTTGCACGAACGGGCACAGCGGGTGGCTGATCAGGGTGAGGGTGTTGGGCATGGGCAATGGCTCGCGTTGCGAAAGGGGGGTGCCAGGGCAGCCGTGGGCCGGCCGTGCCTGCATGGCAGAAAACGCCTGCGCATCGCCATGCAACGGTGCATGGCGATGCGCAGGCGCAGGTGGGTGCCGGCAGGGCGGCGATGCGCGCCGCCTGCCGGCGCCTGGCGGGGGGCCGCCAGGCTCAGCCGTTGAGCAGGCGCCCGCCGTCGACCACGATTTCCGAACCCACCGTCCAGCTGGATTCGTCCGAGGCCAGGTACAGCACGGCCTTGGCCACCTCTTCCGGAGTGCCGAAGCGGCCCATCGGGATGCTGGCGGCGATTTCCTCGTTGAGCTTTGCACGGTAGGCGTCGGGCACGCCGAGCTTGTCGTACAGCGGGGTTTCCACCGGGCCGGGGCTGACGGCATTGACGCGGATGCCGCGGCCCAGCAGCTCGCTGGACAGGGTCTTGGTCATGCTGAGGAAGGCGGCCTTGGTGGCGGCATACACCGACGAGCGGGCCATGCCGGCATGCACGTTGACGGAGGTGTTGAGCACCACCGAGGCGGGGTTGGCCAGCACCGGCAGCAGCGCCTGCAGCAGGAAGTACGGGCCCTTGACGTTGATGGCGAAGGAGGCGTCGAAGGCCTGCTCGGTCCACTCTTCGATCGGCACCCAGACCGAGACGCCAGCGTTGAGGAAGACAACGTCCAGCTGGCCGTAATGGGCCTGCACCGCCTGCGCCAGCTCCTGCTGGGCGGCAACGCTGGCCGAGTCGGCGCGCAGCACCGGCACGTCGGGCCCCAGGATGGCCTGGGCCTTGGCGATGGAGTCGGGGTTGACGCCGGTGACGATGACGCGGGCGCCTTCGGCGAGGAACTGCTTGGCGGTTTCCAGGCCAATGCCGGTGGTGCCGCCGGTGATGAGGGTACGTTTGCCTGCAAGACGTGACATGGTGTGCTCCTGATGGTGCGGTGCCCGGCCGCCGTATGGCGGCCTTCGATGCGGCATCTTCGCCCCATGCGCCGGCTGCTATAAGATCCTGCGGGAACATAACCTTCATGCGCTGTGCGCATGAATCGAGGACGCATGGACCGGTTTCTGCTGATGACCTGCTTTGCCCGCGCGGTGGAGACGGGCAGCTTTTCCGCCGCCGGGCGCGACCTGGGGCTGGGCCAGCCCAATGTCAGCCGGCATGTGGCGGCGCTGGAGCAGCACCTGCAGACCCGGCTGCTCAACCGCTCCACCCGCAAGCTGGTGCTCACCCCGGAGGGCGAGCGCTATTACGCGGAGGTGCGCCGCATCCTGGATGCGGTGGGTGAGTCTGAAATGGCGCTGCGCGACGATGTGCAGCCCTCTGGGCTGTTGCGGGTGGCCTGCCCCACGGCGTTGTCGCACACCTTCGTGCTGCCGCTGGTGCCGGCGTTCTTGCAGCGGTTTCCGGCACTGGAGCTGGACCTGCAGATCAACGACCGCTACGTGAACCTGCTCGACGAAGGCGCGGAGCTGGCCATCCGCATCGGTCACCTGGACAGCAGCGCGCTGCGCGCACGCCGCATCGGCGCGTTCACGCGGGTGACGGTGGCCAGCCGCGCCTACCTGGACAGGCGCGGGGTGCCAGCCGTGCCCGAGGACCTGCGCCACCACGACTGCGTGCTGTACACGCTGCTCAGCACCGGGGCGAGCTGGCGTTTCCGCGATACCGACGTGCCGGTGTCCGGCCGGTTCCGGGTCAACTCGCCCGAGGCCGCGCGCGCGGCGGTCAGCGCCGGGCTCGGCATCGGCCTGGGCCCGGCGTGGCTGTACGCCGAAGGCCTGGCCTCGGGCGAACTGCAGACCGTGCTGGATGCCTTTGCGCCGCCGCCGGCACCGATGCAGATTGTCTACGCCGCCAACCGGCTGGTGCCCAAGCGCGCGCTGGTGTTCATGGATTTCATTGCCGAGGCGTTTGCAAAGATTCCGCAGCTCAACCGTTAGCGACACCTGCGCTGCGGTGGTGCCGGCGCTGGTGCGCCGCCGGCGCTTCGCTTTCCTGCACGCATGTGCCGTTGCGGGCGCGGGAATGCTCAACTTTGTTCGCCCGCGCGCAGCCTGCGCGCAAGGCTCGCCTAAGCTCGCGGCACCTTCCCCATGCACGGCTGCCACGCCCATGTTGAGCAGACACAGTCTCGCGCTTGCCACCTTCATGGCATTGAGCGGTTGCAAGCAGGCCAGCGAGCAAGCGACCGCGCCCACCACACCCACGCCTGCGGCGGCAGCCACCGCGGCGGCACCGGCACTGGATATCAACGAACTGGATCGCGCTGCCGACGCCTGCCAGGATCTGAATGCATTCGCCAATGGCAAGGCGCTGGCCAAGGGCATCCCCGACGACGAGGTGGGCATCGGCACCTCGTATGACGTCTACAACGCCAGTTATCGGGATCAGCACGCCATTGCAGAGGCCTTGCTGAAAACGCAGCCGGCCAGCGGCTCGGTGGAGCAGCTGGTCAGGACGTTCTACGCCTCGGGCATGGACGAGGCGGGCATCGAGCGCCTGGGCGCGGCGCCCATCCAGCCGCGGCTGGCGGCGATCGATGCCTTGAAAGATGCGGGCGACATTGCCGGCTTCATCACCCAGCGCCACGCCGAGGGCGCCAACGTGCTGTTCCAGTTCGTTGCCCAGCCCGACGCGCAGAGCGTGTCGAAGATGGTGGGCTATGCCCTGGTCGACGGCATGACGCTGCCCGCAAAAAATTATTACGTAGACGCGCAGTACGCTCCCATCCGCAAGGCCTACCTTGCGTACATCCAGCGCACGTTCGTCCTGGCCGGCGTGCCGGCCGAGCAAGCGGCCGTGCAGGCCGGGCAGGTGCTGCAGCTGGAAAGCCGCCTGGCCGCCGCACTGCTCACACCGGCCGAGCAGCGCGAGCCGAAGAACATGTACCACTGGCTCACCACCGCGCAGGCCAATGCGCTGACGCCGCACTTCGCCTGGGACCGCTTCATGGCCGCGCAAGGTGTCACCGGGGAAAGCGGCCTGGCGCTGTCGCAGCTGGCGTTCTTCAAGGCATTCGATGCGCAGTTGCAGCGCGCGCCGGTGGCGCAGTGGAAAGCCTACCTGCGCTTCCGCACCATCGACGATGCGGCACCGGCACTGAGCAAGCCGTTCGCGCAGAATCACTTCGCGTTCCACTCCACAACGCTGGAGGGCCGGCAGGTGCAGCAGCCGCGCTGGAAACAGGTGATCACCACGTTGAACCAGACGATCGCCGAGGCAATGGGCCAGCTGTATGTCGCCCAGAAATTTCCCCCGGCCTCCAAGCAGCAGGTGTTGGCGCTGGTGGAGAATGTGCGCGCCGCCATGAAGCTGCGCATCGCGCACGCCGACTGGATGAGCGCTGCGACCAAGGCCAAGGCATTGGACAAGCTGGCCAACATGATGCCGAAGATCGGGTATCCGGACACCTGGCGGGCGTGGTCGGGCCTGCAGCTGGACACCGGCACCTACCTGCAGAACATCGAACGGGCGGCGGCGTTCAATCACCGCGCCGAGATGGCCAAGGTCGGCAAGCCGGTGGACCGCAAGAGCTGGGGCGATGTGGCGCCGCAGACCGTGAATGCCTTCTACGCACCACGCGAAAACAGCATCTACTTCCCCGCGGTGATCCTGCAGCCGCCGCTGTTTGCGGCAACGGCCGACGATGGCCTCAACTATGGCGGAATCGGCGGGTTCATCGGCCACGAGATCAGCCACGGCTTCGATGACGAGGGCAGCCAGTTCGATGCCATCGGTGCCAACCGGAACTGGTGGCTGCCGGCGGACCGGGCGGCCTTCGAGGCGCGCACCGGCAAGATCAAGCAACTGGTGAGCCGCTACGTGCCGCTCAAGAGCAGGCCGGACCTGCACGTCAACGGGCAGCTGGTGCTGGGCGAGAGCATCGCCGACTTCACCGGGGTCACCATCGCCTACGACGCGCTGATGCTGGATCTGCAGCAACACCCCGAGCGCAATGTCGCCGTGGATGGCTACACGCCCGAGCAACGCTTCTTCATCAACTGGGCTCGGCTGTATCGCAATGCGCGCCGGGAAGAAGTGCAGGTGAAGGCGCTCAACGCCGACCCGCACCCGCCCAGCGTGGTACGCGTCAACGCCGGGCCGTCCAACATGCCGCAGTACGCCAAGGCGTTCTCGTGCAAGGCCGGCGATGCGATGGTGCGCTCCGATCAGGAGCGTGCGCAGGTCTGGTGAGGCGGGCGTTTTGCCGCGTGGTGGGTTGGTGGCCGTGGATGCATGGATGGCATTGCAGCGGCATGTGCGAACACTCTACAGCGCATGGTGGCATCGCGCCCTCGACGCGGGCCGTGATGCGGTCGTCGTGACGGCACCACTTCGTTTTTGCGCATACGGGCCGCTGATCGCGTTGGGGGAATGCTCAACTTTGTTCGTCTGCGCGCAGACTGCGCCAAGCGCTCGACTAAGCTCGCTGCACTCCCCCATGTACGGCTGCCACGACCATGTTGAGCAGGAACCTTCTCGCGCTTGCGACCTTCATGGCATTGAGCGGTTGCAAGCAGGCCAGCGAGCAGGCAATCAACGCCAAACCTGCAGCGCCGGTTCCGATGGCCACTGCCGCTGCACCGGCGTTGGATATCAACGAACTGGATCCCGCTGCCGACCCCTGCCAGGATCTGAATGCCTTTGCCAACGGCAAGGCGCTTGCCAAAGGCATCCCTGACGACGAGGTTGGCATTGGTACCTCGTTTGATTTCTACAACCGCGCCTATCGGGATCAGCACGCCATTGCAGAGGCGTTGCTGCAGTCGCAGCCGACAGCCGGTTCGATCGAGCAGCTGGTCAGGACGTTCTACGCCTCGGGCATGGACGAGGCGGGCATCGAGCGCCTGGGCGCGGCGCCGATCCGGCAACGGCTCGCCGAGATCGATGCGCTGAAGGATGCGCGCGCCATTGCCGGCTTCATTACCCAACGTCATGCCCAAGGCGCCACGGTGCTGTTTCAGTTTGTTGCGCATCCGGATGAAAAGGACGTTTCGACGATGGTGGCCTATGCCAACGTCGAAGGCATGACGCTCCCCTCCAAGGATTACTATGCCGATGCGCAATATGCCGGCATTCGCAAAGCCTACCTGGCGTATATCGCGCGGTCGTTCGTGCTGGCGGGAACACCGGCCGCACAGGCATCGGTGCAGGCAGCGCAGGTGCTGCAACTGGAAAGCCGCCTGGCCGCCGCGCTGCTGACGCCGGCCCAGATGCGCGAGCCCAGCAACACCTACCACTGGCTCACCACGGCACAGGCCAATGCGCTGACGCCGCATTTCGCCTGGGACCGCTTCATGGCCGCGCAAGGTGTCGAAGGGGAAAGCGGCCTGGCGCTGTCGCAGCTGGCGTTCTTCAAGGCATTCGATGCGCAGTTGCAGCGCGCGCCGGTGGCGCAGTGGAAAGCCTACCTGCGCTTCCGCGCCATCGACGATGCGGCACCGGCCCTGAGCAAGCCGTTCGTGGAGAACCATTTCGCGTTTTACGCCAAGACGCTGGAGGGCCGGCAGGTGCAGCCGCCACGCTGGAAGCAGGTGATCGATGCGTTGAACACGACGATCGCCGAGGCGATGGGCCAGCTCTATGTGGCCCGCCACTTCTCTCCTGCCTCCAAGCAGCAGGCGCTGGCGCTGGTGGAAAACGTGCGTGCCGCCATGAAGCTGCGCATCACGCATGCCGACTGGCTGAGCGCTCCGACCAAGGCCAAGGCATTGGACAAGCTGGCCAACATCGTTCCCAAGATCGGGTATCCGGACCGGTGGCAGGATTGGTCGGGCTTGCGGCTGGAAGAGGGCGCCTATCTCGGCAATATCGAACGTGCGACCGCTTTCAGCCACCGCGCCGACATGGCCAGGATCGGCAAGCCGGCCGATCGGATGAGCTGGGACGATGTGGCGCCGCAGACCGTAAATGCCTTCTACGCGCCGCGCCAGAACAGCATCTTCTTTCCTGCGGTGATCCTGCAGCCGCTGTTGTTCAGTGCCACTGCCGACGATGGCCTCAACTATGGCGGGATCGGTACCATGATCGGTCACGAGATCAGCCATGCCTTCGATGACGAGGGCAGGCAATTCGATGCCATCGGCGCCACACGCAATTGGTGGTTGCCCGCGGATGTTGCCGCGTTCGACACCCGCACCGACAGGATCAAGCAGCAGATGAGCAGCTACGTGCCGCTCAAGAACCGCCCGAACCTGCACGTCAACGGGCAGCTGGTGCTGGGCGAGAGCATCGCCGACTTCACCGGGGTCGGCACCGCCTACGATGCGTTGATGCTGGATCTGCAACAGCACCCCGAGCGCAACGTCGCCATCGATGGGTATACGCCCGAGCAGCGCTTCTTCATCAACTGGGCGCGGAAGCACCGCAGTGCGCGCCGGGAAGAAGCACAGGTGAAGGCACTCAACGCCGACCCGCATCCGCCCAGTGGCGTTCGCGTCAATGCCGGGCCGTCCAACATGCCGCAGTACGCCAAGGCGTTCTCGTGCAAGGCCGGCGATACGATGGTGCGCTCCGATCAGGAGCGTGCGCAGGTCTGGTGAGGCGGGCGTTGGGCGGTGTGGCGGCCGCGCAGGCCGCCGTGCTGCGTTGACGGCCTGCCGGGCCGTGCCCGGTGAGGCGCCGGGCTGCTGCAGCTGCGCCGGCAGTGGCTCCTGCACGGCCGTGCATTCGGGCCGCGCATTGCACGCTTAGTCGAGCGGTCTGGGCGCCGGGCGCTGGTAGTTGGAAAACGTCTTGTAGAGCGCTGCGGCGCGCTCGTCGGCAACGGCGTTTTCGACGCCGCTGAGTCCTTTCGCCGCGATGGCGCGCGCGGCTTTGCCATCACCCAGCAGGGACGCCAGGCGCAGGTAGGCCAGGCTGTCGACCAGGTTCTTGTGCTGCGTGTCGCTGGCGTACACCTCCGACAGGCCGTAGTAGGCATACAGGTTGCCGGCCAGTGCGGCCCGCCGCAGGATGCCGACGCCGGTGGAGAAGCGGCCGGCAACTGCGGTCTTGATGCCATAGACCACCGTGGCGGCCTGGTTGCCTGCCTGCGACGCTGCCTTGAGCTGGTCCAGGTGCAAGGTATCCAGGCGTGCGCGCTCGCTCTCGGTGGGGTAGCCGTGGGTGAGCAGCCACTGTGCTTCTGCCTCGGAGTCGGCCACCAATGGCCCACTGGCCTTGCACGCGCCCGGACCCTGCGGGCACAGGTAGCGCCGTGCCTGCTGGCTCACGCCCTGGGTGAGGGCGGTTGTTCGATCCGGCGACGGCGCTGCTGCGCCGGGGCCTGCCGTGGCTGCGGCCGCTGCAGGCGTGGCCGCTGACGCTTGGTCGGTAGGCGCTGGCCGGCCTGTGTCTGTGCAGGCGGCGAGCGCACTGCACAGGGCGGCCAGGGCCAGGACGTGGGTTGTGCGCATGGGTCACTCCATTCCGTTGAAGACGGCGATGGTGCGCGATGTCGGCGCGCCATGCGACTGCGCGTGCCTGTGGGCATGGGAAGCAGACACTGCCCCGAGGCGGGCGGGCAGCGAGCTCCCTGCCGTTGGCCCCTTCGCTCAGGCACCTGCGCCGTTGATCGCCCACTGCGCCGCAAAGGCGCGTTGGTAGGCCGGCCGGCGTTCGGCGCGGGCGACATAGGCCAGCAGTTCGGGGAAGGCGTCCAGCAGGCCGAAGTGCCCGATGCGCAGCAGCACCGACGCCATCAGCAGGTCGCCGACGCTGAAGTCGCCATCGAGCCAGGCGTTGCTGCCCAGGTGCGCGGTGAGGTGCTGCAGGCGCCGGCGGATGCGCCTTTGCAGCAGCGGCATGCGCTCTGCGGTCCAGGGTTTGTCCGCTTCCAGCAGCGTGGCGGTGGCCAGCTCCAGGCTGGGCGGCTCCACCGTGTTGAGCGCGGCAAACATCCAGGCGATGGCACGGGCGCGGGCGTTGGGGTCGGCCGGCAGCAGGCCGGGATAACGCTCGGCGATGTGCAGGACGATGGCGCCGGTTTCGAACAGCACCAGCGCGCCCTGTTCGAAGGTGGGGATCTGGCCGAACGGGTGCAGGGCCAGATGCGCGGGTTGCTTCAGCGCGGCGAAGGGCACCCGCCGCACCTGGTAGGGCTGGCCCACCTCTTCTAGCGCCCAGCGCACGCGCAGATCGCGCACCAGGCCCTTGCCGCCGTCGGGCGAGCGTTCGAAGGCGGTGATGGTGATGGTCATGCAGACGGCTCCGTTGAGGTGAGCGGGCTACGGTGCCGGTTGCCGCCGGTGCGTGCAAAGGGCAGACCGGGCCATGCCACGGCCGGCCCGGTGGCCGAAGGGTGCCACGCCCCGGCCCGGCCCGGCGGCGCAGCGGACCGGGCCATGCCTGGCGCTGGCAGGCCCTTGCGGCGCCGGCTTGCTGGCTGGAGGCGGCCGGCCGGGGCGCGAAAGCGACCTGATTCAGGCCAGCAGGCGGTTTGAGACAAATTGCTCCCCTGGTCTCGCCTTTTCCGTATATCGTGCGCTACGTCACAATAAAATGTGACTGGTGTCGCACTTTATTAGCGGATCAAGGATTTCCACATGACCGACAACATGCTGGCGCTCACCACGCCGTTGGTGGGCGGGCGCGGTGCGCCAGCGCAAGGATGGTTGGCCATGCCGCCGCCGTTGATGGCCTCGTTCGACGAGCGCTGCGTGGCCCCGGCACCGCAGCTGCCCGCACCGGCCTCGGACATCCCGGGCCTCAGGCGCCTGCTGCGCAAAGGCGCGCGCGGCCTGCTGCGTACCCTGCCCTGGCGGCACCAGGACCGGCTGTATTACCTGCACACCTTCGGGCGGCTGCCGGACCTGTATGCGCCCAAGTGCTTCAACGAGAAGATCCTCTACCGCAAGTGCGTGCACGGCGATTACCCGCTGTACCAGCGGCTGGCGGACAAGTTTGCGGTGCGCCCGTATGTGGCGGCCAGGATCGGCGAGGCGCACCTGATCCCGCTGCTGCTGGACAGCACCGACCCGCAGGAGCTGTTGCGCCTGCCGCAGTGGCGGCAGACCGTGATCAAGGCCAACCATGGCGCGGCGATGGTGGAGGTGGTGCGCGAGGAGCCGGACGCGGTGCAGAAACGGCGCATCATCGAGCGCTGCGGCCAGTGGCTGCGCACCGACTTCTCCGACATGGTGCGCGAGATCCATTACCGCGATATTCCGCCGCGGATCCTGGTGGAGGAGTACATCGGCGATGCGCAGCAGGTGCCGGTGGACTACAAGTTCCACATGTTCCGCCAGGCCGACGGCAGTTTTCAGTACGTGCTGCAGGTGATCTACGGGCGCTTCGACACGCCCAAGCTGGCGATGACCTTCTTCGTGAACAACCTGCACACGGCCTTCCACCGCATCCGCGACGACGGGCGCACGCCGCCCAGCCCGCCGGCGCTGCTGGAACAGGCGCTGGAACTGAGCAAGCGGCTGGCGGGCGATGTCGATTACGTGCGGGTGGACTGGTACATCCAGCGCGGGCAGATCTACTTCGGCGAGCTGACCTTCACCCCGGGTGCGGGGCTGGTCACCGGCCTGGACCGCGGGCTGGACCGGATGATGGGCGACATGTGGGTGCAGCGGCGGGCGCCGCTGGACCCGTCCTTTGCGACGGACGGCATCCGCATGCGGGTGCCGACGCGGTGAGGTGAGTACGGCCGCGGCACGCCACGCGGCTGCGGGTGAGGGAAACGTGCACCGCGCCGTCGCGACGCGGCCGGCCACAGCGCGCCTGGCGCGCCAGCCGGCAGCGGTGGATACTCCACGGCCGCCGATGCGCCCGCATCCGGCGCACCGCCGACCGCGGTGCCGCACTTGCCCCCTTGCTTGCATGGACGCCCCCTTGCCGAACCTTCGCCTACACCGCTGCCTCCCACTCGGCCTGCTCTGCGCGTTGTGCGCCTGTACCGGCGCCGGCACCCCCGGCGCGCCGCGCCCGGAAGCCGAGCACTTCACCCTTGCCAACCTGCAGCAACTTGGCTGCACGGTCACCGCCACGCCCAAGCGCACCAGGCACAAGATCCCGCTGATGGGCGAGGTCGATGGCTATGGCGTGACCAGCACCAGCGCCTGCGCGACGCACCTGATCAGCCTGCTGCAGCCGATGACCTACGAGGACGCGGTGTGGGAAGGCGCACGTACCGCCGCCGGCAACTTTGCCAAGGAGCACGGCTTCGATCGCGAAAGTTACGAAGGCCGGCTTGGCGAGTACAGCGAGATCGAGGTGTTCAGCCACGGCGGCACGCCGGTGGGCTTTGAGTACAACGTGCAGGCCCGGGGCACGCTGCATTCGGTGATCGTGCTCTCCGACAGCATCGCGCCGGACGCGGCCTTCGAGGCGGTGTTGAAGACCAAGTTGTAGGGGGGGGGCGCTGTCAGCGCGAAAGACGATTTCTCCGGAGTAACCGCTCCGAGCGCATCACGTGAACCACGACGACGCGCTGCCCATCCACACGGTAGAACACGCGGCACGGTGGTTCGACGATTTGACGGTAGCGGGAGCGCTTGAGCTCCTGCGGGCGGCTCCCGCTCTCCGGGTGCTCGGCCAATTGCTCGACATGCGCAACCACCCGTCTCACCAGTGCCGCTGCGGCGGCTGCGTCCTCAAGTGCAATGTAGTCGGCAATCGCGTCCAGGTCGGCCACCGCCGGCTCCGACCAGACTATTTCAGCCATCGCGCCAGGCGTTGTTTGGCCTGCTCGTGGCTCAGGCTGCGGCCTTCCGCTACCGCCATTTCACCACGGGCGATACCTTCGAGGATCGCCATCCGCTGCTGCAGGCGCTCATAGCTGGTGACATCGACCAGATATGCGCTGGGCAGACCATGCTGGGTAATCAGGATCGGCTCCTTGTCGCGCTCGACATCAGCGAGGAGTTCGGTGGCCTGACGCTTGAGCGTGGTGACAAGTTCTGTGCGCATGGAGTGACACTAAAGTATCACTCCGGGTGAGGCAAGTCGGCTGCGCCGGGCGAGGCGGCCGACCTGGCTACACCCCGCCCAACGGCCGCAGGCACAACCAGATGGCGCACCAGTGCGAGAGCGCGCCGCCCAGCACGTGGGCGTGCCAGATGGCGCGGTTGTAGACCAGCGACTTGCGCACGTAGAAGGTGACGCCCACGGTGTAGAACGCGCCGCCGGCGGCGATCAGCCAGAGCACGGTGCTGTCCAGGCCGGCGACGAACGGCTTGATCACCACGATGCCGGCCCAGCCCAGCAGCAGGTAGATCGCCACCCAGAAGCCCTTGGCGATGCCGGGCAGGAACAGCTTGGCAAACACGCCGAACAAGGCCACGCCCCACACGCCCAGGATCATCGCCCAGCGCCAGGTGCCGTCCAGGGCGACCAGCAGGAACGGCGTGTAGGAGCCGGCGATCATCACGAAGATGCCGGCGTGGTCGAACTTGCGCAGCATCGGCTGGCGCTGCGGCGGGGCGAAGTTGTAGGCCGCCGAGCAGCCGAACATCACCAGCAGCCCCAGCGCGTACACGCAGGTGGCCAGCAGCATGGTCTGGTTGGCATGGGCGCGCCAGACCATCCAGGCACCGCCGACGATGGCCAGGAACAGGCCGGCCGCATGCACGATCACATCGGCACGGCGGGCGGAGCGGGTCTTGTAGTGCGGGGCGGTGATGCTGGGGGAAACGGGCACGGCGGTTCTTCGAGAGGGGGGAGCCCACGCCGTGCAGGCAACGGTGACGCGGCGGGGGCAACAGAATACCCGGCTTGCTGAATCCGCTCAGTGACACAGGCTCGCCGGTTTGGCCCCGGTCTCATACCCTGAGACACCTCCCCTGTCTCATGCCCCTCTTTGGGAGCCGCCGTATGCCTCCGTTTGCCCTCGCTCCCCGCACCGAAACCGCCGAACGCGCGCTGGCCACCACCGATGGCCGGCCCAGCCGCGATGGCGCACTGCTCACCGAACGCCTGGAACGGCGTTACCACGACCGCATCACCGGCAGCTTCACCCTGCCCGGCCGCGAGGGCCGCTATGCGCCGATCCCGGACGATGTGCCGGCCGCGCTGGCCGATGCCTTGCGCGCGCGCGGCATCGACCGGCTCTACAGCCACCAGGCCGACGCCTGGGCGGCCACCCAGCGCGGCGAGCATGTGGCGATCGTGACGCCCACCGCCTCGGGCAAGTCGCTGTGCTACACGTTGCCGGTGGTGAGCGCGGCGATGACCTCCGGCGCCAAGGCGCTGTACCTGTTCCCGACCAAGGCGCTGGCACAGGACCAGGTGGCCGAGTTGCTGGAATTGAACCGCGCCGGCGCGCTGGGGGTGAAGGCCTTCACCTTCGATGGCGACACGCCGGGCGATGCGCGCCAGGCGATCCGCCTGCATGGCGACATCGTGGTGAGCAACCCGGACATGCTGCACCAGGCGATCCTGCCGCATCACACCAAGTGGGCACAGTTCTTCGAGAACCTGCGCTATGTGGTGATCGACGAGATCCACACCTACCGCGGGGTGTTCGGCAGCCACGTCACCAACGTGCTGCGCCGGCTCAAGCGCATCTGCGCGTTCTACGGTGCCAACCCGCAGTTCATCCTGTGCTCGGCCACCATCGGCAACCCGCATGCGCATGCGCAGGCCTTGATCGAAGAGCAGGTGCACGCGATCACCGAGTCCGGCGCGCCCACCGGCGACAAGCACGTGCTGCTGTGGAACCCGCCGGTGGTCAATGCCGACCTGGGGCTGCGCGCGTCGGCACGCTCGCAGAGCAACCGCATCGCGCGCATCGCGATCAAGAGCGGGCTGAAGACGCTGGTGTTCGCGCAGACGCGGCTGATGGTGGAAGTGCTGACCAAATACCTCAAAGACATCTTCGACCACGACCCGCGCAAGCCGCCACGCATCCGTGCCTACCGCGGCGGCTACCTGCCCACCGAACGGCGCGAGGTGGAGCGCGCGATGCGCGCGGGCAACATCGACGGCATCGTCTCCACCTCGGCACTGGAGCTGGGCGTGGATATCGGCGCGCTGGATGTGGTGATCCTCAACGGCTACCCCGGCAGCGTGGCGGCGACCTGGCAGCGCTTCGGCCGTGCCGGGCGGCGCCAGCAACCGGCGCTGGGCGTGCTGGTGGCCAGCTCGCAGCCGCTGGACCAGTACGTGGTGCGGCACCCGGATTTCTTCGCCGATGCCTCGCCCGAGCACGCACGCATCGCGCCGGACCAGCCGCTGATCCTGTTCGACCATATCCGCTGCGCGGCGTTCGAGCTGCCGTTCATTGCCAGCGAACCGTTCGGGCCGATCGACCCGCTGGTGTTCCTGGAAGCATTGGCCGAAAGCGAGGTGATCCACCAGGAAGGCGACCGCTGGGAGTGGATCGCCGACAGCTACCCGGCCAATGCGGTGAGCCTGCGCTCGGTGGCCGACGGCAACTTCGTGGTGGTGGACAAGAGCGACGGCAAGCAGCAGATCATTGCCGAGGTGGATTACTCGGCCGCTGCGCTGACCTTGTACGAAGGCGCCATCCACATGGTGCAGAGCACGCCGTACCAGGTGGAGCGGCTGGACTGGGAAGGCCGCAAGGCCTATGTCACGCGCACTCACGTGGACTACTACACCGACAGCATCGACTACACCAAGCTCAAGGTGCTGGACCGCTTCGACGGCGGCGTGGCCGGGCGCGGCGATTCGCATCATGGCGAGGTGCATGTGGTGCGGCGCGTGTCCGGCTACAAGAAGATCCGCTACTACACGCACGAGAACATCGGCTACGGGCCGGTCAATCTGCCCGACCAGGAACTGCACACCACCGCGGTGTGGTGGCAGCTGCCGCAGGCCACCCTGGGCAAGGCGTTTGCGTCCAAGCAGGACGCGCTGGATGGTTTCCTGGGTGCGGCCTACGCGCTGCACGTGGTGGCCACGGTGGCGGTGATGGCCGATGCGCGCGACCTGCAAAAAGCCGTGGGCAATGGCGACGGCGCGTGGTTTGCGGTGGCCGACCAGACCGGGCGCGGGCAGCTGCGTGGCGTGGACGAGGGTGAAGAAGGCGCGGTGGAGTTGCAGCAGGCGTTTGTGCCCACCGTCTACCTGTACGACAACTTTCCTGGCGGGGTGGGCCTGAGCGAGCCGCTGTGGCTGCGCCAGGCCGAGCTGCTGCAGCGCGCCGACGAGCTGGTGCGGCGATGCGATTGCAGCGCCGGCTGCCCGGCCTGCGTGGGCCCGGTGCTGGCCGCGCACGAGGAAGGCAAGGGCGAGTCGCCCAAGTCGCTGGCATTGACCGTGCTGGCGCTGTTGTTCGATGCCGATGCGCCGTTGCGGCATGCCACCCAGGTGGACGAGGACCTGGCGCTGGACGTGCTTGCATGAGTGTGAGTGCGGACCGGCTGCGGCTGTTGCGGCGCCAGGCCGGGCATGCCGATGTGCGTGCGCCGGTGGCGGTTGCAGACGGCGATGCAGCGCATGGCGCGCAGGCAGCGCCTGTGGTTGATGCGGATGCCGGAATTCTTGGTGGAGTGCCCCAACTGCATTCCAATGCAGGCGCGCCTGTTGCGCCGCATGCAGCGATGGCACGCGCAGTCGCGGATCCTGCTCCTATTAGCGACATTGCCGCACGTGAGGTGCGTCGTGGTGCATCTTCGCCCTGCGATGCGCCGGCGATCGCGCAGACCGGCGTGGACGATGAAACCTCAGCGTTCGCGACCGAATGCATGATGCTTTCGCCTGCACAACAGATGCACTCCGCAGTGGTCGGACGAACATCTGGTGAAGCAGTTGTTGTGGGCGATGCGCGCACGCGTGCCGCAAGTGAAATGTCTGCAACGGCACCGACGCGTGCGCCGGCAGCACCGGTGCCTGGCAGCGACCCTGGCGTGAGCGCAGAACGTTTGCGCCTGCTACGCCGTCAGGTCGGCGGGCTGACGCCTGCACCGCGCAGGGACGATGCGGTGATGCCCACGCGTGCCCAACGTCAGCCTGCACCGGGTGCGGCTGCGTCTGCGTCACGCGCCCTGACGCGCGGTGCGATTACGCCAAGCGCGCAGCCCGGCAGCGCAGAGGCTGTCCCTGCACCCCGTCCCCAGCCCGCCGCAGCGGCGATGACGCGCCGCGCCTTGCAGGCGCCGGTTGCGGCGCCGCCTGCGCGCGATACCTCGGCGTTTGCCTGGGTGGAGCACGAGGTGCGCCACAAGCCGGCAGGCGCGGCGGCCGATGCGGCCGCGCGTATGCCGGCGGTGCGCGCGACACCGGCTGCACCCACATCACTGCCGGCACCGCAGCGACGTACCGATATCGCCGGGCTGCGCCGGATGATCGGCCTGCGCGAGCGCGCGGTCTCGACGCACGCACCGCTGCGTGCGGCCTCCACCGACCGGCAGCTGCCCGGCAACGAGATCGCGCCCGGCCTGCACCTGATCGAAGCCTTCCTGCCGCAGGCGATTCCGCACCAGGCGCTGTCGCTGGCCTTCGCCAAGCGCGAGGACGCGGTGGACCCGATGGACCTGCTGTTCTTCGACACCGAGACCACCGGCCTGGCCGGCGGCACCGGTACGCGCGCCTTCATGATCGGCGTGGCCGATTGGCACATCGACGCTGCGCAGGGCAGCGGGCTGCGCGTGCGCCAGCTGATGATGTCCACGATGGCGGCCGAAAGCGCGATGCTGGACCTGTTCCGCAGCTGGCTGTCGCCGCAGACGGTGCTGTCCAGCTACAACGGCCGCTGCTACGACGCGCCGTTGTTGAAGACGCGCTACCGGCTGGCGCGCCGCGGCGACCCGATCTCCGCGCTGGACCATGTGGACCTGCTGTTCCCCACGCGCCGGCGTTACCGCGGCACCTGGGAGAACTGCAAGCTGGCCACCATCGAACGGCAACTGCTGCGCGTGGTACGCGAGGACGACCTGCCCGGCTCCGAAGCCCCGGCGGCATGGCTGAGCTACCTGCGCGGCGGCAGCGCGCGCAACCTGCGCCGCGTGGCCGAGCACAACCACCAGGACGTGGTGACCTTGTCGCTGCTGCTGCAGCGCCTGGTGGCGGTGGAGGCACAGGACCGCGAGGTGATTCCGTTGATGGACGCGCCCTGAGGTCGATGCGCGATCGGTCGCGCAATCAGCGCAGCATCGGCCCGTGATTGCGATGCTGGATGCACCCTGGAGCGCTCCCGACCGCCTTGCAGTGCGCACGTGAGAGCGACGCCCAGCCGAGCGCGCGGTGTGCCCGGAGCCGGTACCGCTGCGGCAATGCCATCGGAAAAGACGGCCGCGTTGGCGACGGGAAACATGCTGCGCCGCGCCGCGGCTTGCCGTGATCAGCCCTCGATCTGCGTGGCCAGCCCCTGTGCGATCGCCTCGCGCATGAGGCGCCGGGCTTCCTTGGACTGTGCGGGAGTTAACGACTGCTATCGGCTTCAGGCATCGTTTCCTGCACTTCGTCGTCCCCCAGCCCACTTCGTCGGATCGCGTGCCCTATCTCTAGCCTGCTCAGCTATCGTGTGGCGGGATTTGCAAACGCGTTGCAGATAGGCCTCAGATCAAGACCTACAGGGAAGTGCGGATACATGAAACGCTGGCTGTTTGTCGCTTTGCTCACCCTTTCGTTCGCGGCGAAGGGGGTTGTCATCCGCGCCGATGTTGACGACTCAGAATATCGCATCGAACAATCAGCGTTTCCTGCGCTGGCGGACATGCCAGGCGAAGGGCATGGCGTGCTCATCGCGCCGAAGTGGGTCGTCACCGCCGCACACGCGGCTCCCATGGAAGGCATGGATGCGGAGGTAGCCATCAACGGGAACGCCTACAAAGTTGCTCGGGTATTCGTCCATCCTGGCTACAAGCACATGCCCGACGCATTGGGCCAAGACGCGTTGAAGTCGGGCGATCCGTCCAGGATTCACGCCTTTCTGGCAGGTTCGGATGACATCGCGTTGATCGCGTTGGATGCGCCTGTTGAGCAGGTTGCACCGGTCGCTCTCTATCGAGGCAGCGATGAGGTCACGGAAGTCGCCATGTTTGTAGGAAAGGGGGCAACCGGCAATGGCATTGAAGGGCAGATTCCCAACTCTCCACATCGTGGCGCGCTGAGGCGGGCGTACAACGCCATTACTGGCGCCAACGACCGCTACCTCTGGTATCGATTCGATCCCCCCGCACAAGGCCTGCCACTCGAAGGTGTGTTGGGAAGCGGTGACAGCGGCGGCCCCCTCGTTGTGCAAGGTCAGGGCACTTGGCGACTCATCGGGCTGGGGTCGTGGATCACGGCAGTTCCGGAACACGCGCTAGAGGCTGGCTTTTATGGGCAAATGGTCTACAACGTGCGCATCTCGCGATATGTCAGCTGGATCGATGGCGTGATGTGCGCGGCAGATGGAGCCTCCTGTGCGGGCAATTAGCCAACGCGGCTGCCTCTAGCGCGTGCCAGGAAGAAACCATCGCGATGAAGTGACCTGCCTTCACATGCGCCACCGGGCCAGCGCGCATGATCACAACCTCTAGCGGCGCACCTGCTGCACAGGTCATGTCTCGATGCCGCTACAGCGGAAGGCTTCTGCGTTCTCCCTCTGGTGGCAGTCGATCACGCAGCCAGCCGCAACATTGCAACAGTCTCCGGTCGATCCAGCGCCGCAAGGCGCGGCCCTGTTCGGCGACGAACAGATGCAAGCGCTGGGACAGGCGCTGGCGCAGGCCCATGTGCTGCATACCGGGCCCACGCGCGAGCTGCTGCTGGCGCAGCTCAAATCCAACCAGCGCTCGCTTGGCAGCACCGCTGCACGATTGAGCGAGATGGCGGCCGACGGCGTGCAGCTGCACCCGGCCGGCGAATGGTTGCTGGACAATTATTATCTGGTCGAAGAACAGATGCGCCTGGCGCGCCAGCATCTTCCGCCCGGTTACAGCCGGCAATTGCCGCGCCTGCGCACGCCCACCTCGGTGGGCCTGCCGCGCGTGTATGAGCTGGGCTTGCAGGTGGTGGCGCATGGCGACGGGCGCGTGGACGTCATCACGCTGAGCCGTTTCATCGCCGCCTACCAGCAGGTGGTGCCACTCAAGCTCGGCGAGTTGTGGGCGATTCCGATCATGTTGCGGCTGGCGCTGATCGACAACCTGCGCCGCATTGCCGACGACATCATGCACGATGGACGCGACAGCAGCCTGGCGGCGCATTGGGCGGCATTGCTCAACACCACTGCCGCCACCCAGCCCAAGGATGTGGTGGTGGTGGTGGCCGACCTGGCACGCTCGCAGCCGCCGGCCACCGGTGCATTCGTGGCCGAGCTGACGCGTGGCATCCAGGGCCGCGGGCCGGTGTTGTCGATGGCCAGCGCCTGGGTGGAGCAATGGCTGGCAAGCGAGGGCCACAGTGTGGAAGCGCTGGTGCACGCCGAAAGCCAGCGCCAGGCAGCCGAGCAGGTATCGATCAGCAACAGCATCGGTAGCCTGCGGTTCCTGGACGAGATGGATTGGCGCGACTTCGTCGAGGCCATGAGCGTGGTCGAGCAGAGCCTGCGCAAGGATCCGGCCGACGTCTACGCACGCATGGATTTCCATACCCGCGATAGCTACCGGCATGTGGTGGAACAGCTGGCGCAGCGCCTGGAGCGCGACGAGCCGGCCGTGGCCGAGGCGGTGCTGCAGCTGGCCGCGCACGCCGATGCCGCCACGCCGGTGGCCAGCCACGTGGGCTATTACCTGGTGGATGCGGGCTTGCCGCGGCTGCGCGCCGCGCTGCGCGACCCAGCCGCGTCAGGCACGCCGGCGCCACTGCGCCCACGTGCGCGTCGCGTTGCGCTGCCGGTCTACCTGTTGCCGATCGCAGCGGTCGCGTTGCTGTGGACCGGCGTGCTGCTGCAGGGCATGAGTGCAGCGCCGCCAATGCTGCGGTGGATCACCGCCGGCATCGCGCTGCTGGCCGCCAGCGAGCTGGGCATTGCGCTGGTCAACTGGGTGGCAACGCTGTGGGTGCGCCCGCGTCCGTTGCCACGCATGGACCTGCGCGCCGGCATTACGCCCGATTGCCGCACGCTGGTGGTGATGCCGAGCATGCTGGCCAACCACGAGGCCATCGACGAGCTGGTCGGCGCGCTGGAGGTGCACTACCTGGCCAACCGCGACGCGCAGCTGTACTTCGCGCTGCTCACCGATTTCCTCGATGCCGGGCAGGCAGTGCTGCCCACAGACATGGCGCTGGTGGCGCATGCGGCGCAGCACATCGACCGGCTCAACGCGGCCTATGCCGATGCGCACGGCGACCGTTTCTTCCTGCTGCACCGCGCACGCCAGTGGAACGCCGGCGAGGGCTGCTGGATGGGCGCAGAGCGCAAGCGCGGCAAGCTGGAGGCGCTCAACCGCCTGCTGTGCGCCGACGACGCGCGGCTGCAGGCAGCCAGCGAATTCCTGCAGGTGCAGGGCGATGTGGCCGCGCTGGTACAGGTGCGCTATGTGATCACGCTCGACAGCGACACCCACCTGCCGCGGGATGCGGCACGCGCGCTGGTCGGGGCGATGTCGCATCCGTTGAATGTGCCGCGCATGGATGCGTCCGGGCAGATCGTCGAGGCCGGTTACGGCATTCTGCAGCCCGGCCTGGGCACCGGCATGAGCGAGGGCGGCGAATCGCGGTTTGCGCGCATGTTCGGCATCGAGCCGGGCATCGACCCGTACACCCGCGTGGTGTCGGATGTGTATCAGGATCTGTTCGGCGAAGGCTCCTTCATCGGCAAGGGCATCTATGCGGTGGCCACCTTCGAGCAGGTGCTGGCCGGCCGCTTCCCCGACAACCGTGTACTCAGCCATGACCTGCTGGAAGGCTGCTACGTGCGCGCCGGCTTGCTCAGCGACGTGCGGTTGTACGAACGGCATCCGCAACGCTATGCCACCGATGCCAAGCGGCGCGCACGCTGGGTGCGTGGCGACTGGCAGTTGTTGCCATGGCTGTTGCCGTGGGTGCCCGACCGTGGCGGCCGACGCGCGCGCAATCCGCTGTCGTGGTTGTCGCGCGGCAAGTTGCTGGACAACCTGCGCCGCAGCCTGGTGGCACCGGCCGCCTTGGGCTTGTTGGTGATCGGCTGGCTGGTCTCGCCCACCCCGTTGCGCTGGACGCTGTGGCTGCTGGTGCTGTGGTTGCTGCCGGGGCTGTGTTCAGCGCTGTATGCGCTGGCGCATCCGCCCGAGGGCCTGGGACTGCGCCATCACGCGCGCCAGGTCGGGATGGGGCTGCGTCAGCACCTGCTGCGCACCGGCGTGGTGCTGGCCTGCCTGCCATTCGAAGCGGGGCTGCAGCTGTCGGCAATCGCCCGCACGCTGGTGCGGATGACGATCACCCGGCGCCACCTGTTGCAGTGGGCGCCCTCCAGCGAAGTGGAGCGCAGCGCGCGCAGCGGCAATGCCGAGCAACAGTTGATGGCCGGCGCGGCCTGCAGTGCGGCCTTGGTGGTCGCCGCGGTGGCCTGGTGGTCGCCGCTGGCCCTGTGGGCGGCATTGCCGCTGGGGCTGGCGTGGATGGGCGCGCCCTGGTTGATGGCCTGGCTGGGCGAGCAGCCCGCCGCGCCGGTGGCACAGCTGTCGCAGGAGCAGCGCGCCTTCCTGGGTGGATTGTCGCGGCAAACCTGGGCGTTCTTCGAGAGCCATTGCACGGCGCAGCATCATTGGCTGCCGCCGGACAACGTGCAGGAATATCCGGTCACGGTGGTGGCCAACCGCACCTCGCCGACCAATATCGGCCTGGGCCTGCTGGCCAATCTGGCCGCCTACGATCTGGGCTACCTGACGGTGGCCGGCGTGATGACCCGCGTGGCCGATACCCTGGCCACGCTGGAAACGCTGCCGCGCTACCGCGGCCATTTCTACAACTGGTACGACACCGAAACGCTGGTGCCGTTGTTGCCACGCTACGTCTCCACCGTGGACAGCGGCAACCTGGTCGGGCATCTGTTGACGCTGCGGCAAGGGCTGCTGGCGCTGGTGGATGCACCGGCGGTGTCGATGGCCGTATTCGATGGACTGGCCGACATCCTGGGCCTGCTGGCATCGCCAGCACGCACACGCAGCGACGCCGCCACCGAGGCGCTGGACGCGATGGCGCAGAGCGTGCAGCGCATCCGCAGCCAGCCCGCGCCGAACCTGCACCAGGCCGAGCAGGCGCTGGCCCTGCTGCTGGCGCAGAGCCACACGCTCCTGGCGCTGATGCCGGGCAGCGACGACGACGAGCCGTGGCCGCAACGCTTGATCGACAGCTGTGCGGGCGCCCTGGCCGAGGTGGTCCATTGTGCAGGCACGCCTGCCGATACCGATGCGCACGCAACGCAGACGCCTGGCGCCGCCGTCGCCACGCTGCGCCAACTCGCTGCCGGCCACCACGCCCCTGGCGTACAGACCTGGGCCGCCGCACGCGTGCAGGAGCTGCAACGGCTTGCGCATATCGCCGGGCAACTGGCGCAGATGGACTACGACTTCCTCTACACCCCCGCCCAGCAGTTGCTCTCGATCGGCTACAACGTCGACGACCACCGCCTGGACAGCGGGCATTACGATCTGCTCGCCTCCGAGGCACGCTTAGGGATCTTCGTGGCCATCGCCCAGGGCAAGCTGCCGCAGGACAGCTGGTTCGCACTCGGGCGCACGCTCACCGACACCGGCGCCGAACCGACGCTGCTGTCGTGGAGCGGCTCGATGTTCGAGTACCTGATGCCCGATCTGGTGATGCCCAGCTACCCGCAGACGCTGCTGAGCCGCTCGATGCGTGGCGCGGTGCAGGCCCAGATCCGCTACGGCGCCGCGCGCGCGGTGCCGTGGGGCGTGTCCGAATCGGGCTACAACACGGTCGATACGCGGCGCAATTACCAGTACCGCGCCTTTGGCGTGCCCGGCCTGGGGCTCAAGCGCGGCCTGGGCCAGGACCTGGTGATCGCCCCATATGCCAGCGCCATGGCACTGATGGTCGAACCGGATGCGGCCTGCCGCAACCTGCAGCAGTTGCAGGCGCTGGGATTTGGCGGGCGCTTCGGCTTGTACGAGGCGATCGACTACACCCCGTCGCGGGTGCCGCGTGGCGAACACCACGCGCTGGTGCGCTCGTTCATGTCGCATCACCAGGGCATGGCGCTGCTGGCGCTGGACCACGTGTTGCGCGATGCGCCGATGCAGCGGCGCTTTGTCGCCGACCCGCAGTTCCAGGCCACGCTATTGCTGCTGCAGGAGCGTGCACCGCGCGCCGGCGTCTACGTCAAAGGCCTGGCCGACGCGGCGCAACGCCCGGTGGCCGCCGAGGCGGGCATGGCCTTGCGCATCCATCGCGACCCCAGCCTGGCCCAGCCGGCGCTGCAGTTGCTGTCCAACGGGCGCTACCACGGCATGCTGACCTCGGCCGGCGGTGGCTACAGCCGCGCGCGCGACATGGCGGTGACGCGCTGGCGCGAGGACGGCACCCGCGATCACTGGGGCACGTTCTGCTACCTGCGCGATGTGGACAGCGGCGTGGTGTGGTCGGCCGCGCACCAGCCCACCTGCGTGCCGGTGGAGCGCTACGAGGCAATCTTTTCCGAGGCCAAGGCCGAGTTCAAGGGCAGCCACCAGCGCTACGACAGCCATCTGGAAATCGCCATTTCCGCCGAGGACGACGTGGAACTGCGCCGGCTGCGCATCCGCAACCGCTCGCGGCAGACGCGCGTGATCGAAATCACTACCTATGCCGAAGTGGTGCTGGCACCGGCGCAGGCCGACGAGGCACATCCGGCCTTCAGCAACCTGTTCGTGCAGACCGAGATCCTGGCCGACAAACAGGCGCTGCTGTGCACGCGACGCCCGCGCGGGCATGACGAAGCGCAGCCGTGGATGCTGCACCTGGTGGCCGTGCACGATGCCGATGTGGCGTCGATCTCCTACGAGACCGACCGCGCCGCGTTTGTCGGGCGCGGGCGCAGCACCCGCGATCCGCTGGCGCTGCACGGTCAGACCAGCCTGTCCGGCGCAGCCGGCTCGGTGCTGGACCCGATCGTGGCGATCCGCTGCCGTATTTCGCTGGCACCGGACCAACAGGCGCAGGTGGACATGGTCTACGGCGTCGGCACACAGCGCGCGGCCTGCACCGCGTTGATCGACAAGTACCGCGACCGCCGTCTGGCCGATCGCGTGTTCGACCTGGCACTGACCCAGAGCCAGGTCACCCGCCGGCAGATCAATGCCTCGCTGGACGATGCGATGCGCTACGAGCGGCTGGCCGCGCGCGTGCTGTTCGTGGACCCGCAACTGCGCGCCGACAACGAGGTGCTGCTGCACAACCACCGCGGCCAGTCGGCGTTGTGGAGTCACGCCATCTCCGGCGACCTGCCGATCGTGCTGTTGCGCATCACCGACCCGGACAATCTGGAGCTGGTGCGCCAGCTGGTGCAGGCGCACGCGTACTGGCGCCTGAAAGGCCTGCGCGCGGATCTGGTGATCTGGAACGAAAGCCAGTCCGGCTATCGGCAGTCGCTGCAGGACGCCATCCTGGGCCTGATCGCCGCCGACCCCGAGGCCAATGTGCTCGACCGCCCCGGCGGCATCTTCGTGCGCGCCATCGAACACATCTCGCAGGAAGACCGCGTGCTGCTGCAGACCGTGGCGCGCGCGATCCTCAGCGATGCCAACGGCAGCCTGGACGCGCAGCTGCAACGCCACCCCAACGCACGCGCGCTGCCGCCGGCGCTGGAACCCATCCAGCAACTGGACAGCGCCGATTATCCAAGCAGCACGCACGCCGCCTACCTGGACACCACCCTGCAGGCCGCAGCCGAAGAAGCGGTGGCGTTCGACAACGGCCTGGGCGCGTTCGCTGCCGACGGCCGCGAATACCGCATCACCCTGGACCCGGGCACGGCCACGCCGGCGCCCTGGTGCAACGTGATGGCCAATGCGCACTTCGGCACGGTGGTCAGCGACAGCAGCCCCGGTTACAGCTGGGCCGAAAACGCGCACGAATTCCGGCTCACGCCGTGGCACAACGACCCGGTCGGCGATGCCTCCAGCGAGGCGTTCTACCTGCGCGACGAAGACACCGGCCAGGTCTGGTCGCCGATGGCGCTGCCGTGTCGCGGCAACGCGCGCTACACGGTGCGCCACGGGTTCGGTTACAGCGTCTACAGCCATATCGAACACGGCATCGGCAGCGAGGTGTGGGTGTTCGTCGATGTGGAACGGCCGATCAAGTTCAGCCATCTGCGGCTGAAGAATCTGTCCGGGCGCCCGCGCCGGCTCAGCGTGACCGGCTATGTGGAATGGGTGCTGGGCGACATCCGCACACGCTCGCAGCTGCATGTGGTCAGCGAGGTGGACCTGGGCAGCAGCGTGCTGACCGCGCGCAACCCGTACAACACCGAGTTCGACGGGCGGGTGGCATTCTTCGATGCCGATGCGCCCAGCCGCAGCATCACCGCAGACCGCAGCGAATTCATCGGGCGCAACGGCAGCCTGGCCGCGCCCGCAGCACTCGGCCGGCAACGCCTGTCCGGGCGCGTGGGTGCCGGCCTGGACCCGTGCGCGGCGATCCAGATTCCGGTGACGCTGGCGGCCGAGCAGAGCTTTGAAACGGTGTTCCGCCTGGGCGCGGCGGTGGATCGCGACACCGCGCTGGCACTGGCACGCCAGAGCCGCGGCGTCGCTGCCGCACAGGCCGCCTTGCTGGCGGTGCGCGCGCACTGGCAGCAGGTGCTGGGCAGCGTGCAGGTGCGCACGCCCGACCCGGCGGTGGACCTGCTGGCCAACGGCTGGCTGCTCTACCAGACCATCGCCTGCCGGTTCCTGGCACGCAGCGGCTACTACCAGTCCGGTGGCGCCTACGGGTTCCGCGACCAGCTGCAGGACAGCATGGCGATGGTGCACGCGCAGCCGGCGCTGGCCCGCGCGCATCTGCTGCGCTGTGCTGCGCATCAGTTTGCGCAGGGCGATGTGCAGCATTGGTGGCATCCGCCGCAGGACCGCGGCGTGCGCACGCAGTGCTCGGACGATTTTCTGTGGTTGCCGCAGGCGCTGTGCCGTTATCTGGAGGTCACCGCAGATGCCAGCGTGCTGGACGAGCGGGTGAGCTTCATCGACGGGCGCGCCCTCAAGCCCGACGAGGAATCGTATTACGACCTGCCGCAGATCACCGGCAACGTGCAGTCGCTGTACGCGCACTGCGTGCTCGCTCTGCAACGCGGCATGGCACGGCTGGGCGAGCGCGGCCTGCCACTGATCGGCAGCGGCGACTGGAACGACGGCATGAACCGGGTCGGCAAGGACGGCAAGGGCGAAAGCGTGTGGCTGGGCTTTTTCCTCTACGACGCCTTACTGCGCTTTTCCGCCGTGGCCGCACAGCGCGACGATGCAGCCTTTGCGGCAACCTGCCGCACGCAGGCGCAGACCTTGCGCACCGCACTGGAACAGCACGCCTGGGACGGGCAGTGGTACCGGCGGGCCTGGTTCGACGACGGCACGCCGCTGGGTTCGAGCGATTCGGACGAATGCCGCATCGATTCGCTGTCGCAGAGCTGGGCGGTGCTGTCCGGGGCGATGGATCCTGCACGCAGTGCACAGGCGATGGAGGCGATGCACCAGCAGCTGGTGGATGCCGACGCCGGTATCGTCAAGCTGCTGGTGCCCCCGTTCGACCGCACCGGGCATGACCCGGGCTATATCCGTGGTTACGTCCCCGGCGTGCGCGAGAACGGTGGCCAGTACACGCATGCGGCGGTGTGGGCGACGATGGCCTTTGCCCACCGCGGCGACAGCGCGCGCGCCTGGCAACTGGCCGGCCTGATCAACCCGATCCACCACGCCCGCGACGCGGCCGGCATGCAACGCTACAAGGCCGAGCCCTATGTGCTGGCCGCCGATGTCTACGCGGTGGCACCGCACGCCGGCCGCGGCGGCTGGAGCTGGTATACCGGCGCGGCCGGCTGGATGTACCGGCTGCTGACCGAATCGCTGCTCGGCCTGCAGCGCCACGGCGAGCGCATGCACATCGTGCCGTGCATCCCGGCCGGCTGGCCGGGCTACCAGCTGCGCTATCGCTTCGGCAGCAGCACCTATGTCATCGACGTCACCCAACGCCCGGGCATTGAGGCGCGGCTGGAGATCGACGGCGTGACCCAGGCCGAGCTGGCTTTCACCCTGGTTGACGACGGCGCGGTTCACGCTGTGGCACTGGATTGGCCGGCGGACGCGACATGAGCACACGCAGACATACCCATACCAGCCATCAACTCGCCGACCTGGGCAAGATGCTGTCGGTCTGGCCGCAGCGGGTGCGCGACCCCAGCCAGTTCTGGCCGCAATTCGATGCCTTGGCCAAAGGCATTCTCGACGAGGCGGACCAGGCGGACCTGCAGCGGGTGCAGCGCCGCCTGCGGCAGCTGCTGCACCGTCACGGACTGACGCGCACGCAATAAGCGCGCCGGCAATCTCCACGGCGGCGGCTCGGTGGCGGCATCCATGCCGCCACACGGTCCCGCAACCGGCAAGGACACCGCACCAGACAATTCGTCGGCACTCATCTGAAAGCGTCTGTCGCGGTGTGCATCAGACCCGGAGCCGATGCTTCATGGTCGAACGAGACGCACCCAGCACTGCTCTTCCATGCACACCGACCATCTCGACTGGTCCTTGCCCGCTCACCGTCGCGGGACCCTGAGCGGCATGGATGCCGCGCCGGAGCCTACAAGGACGTACTTGCGGCGTGTCCTGCGATGGTGGGCGGGCAAGGGCCCTGCAGCCAAGCGCCAGATCGACTGCTCTACCGCTGATCCATCCGTCCCTTCCAAGCCCTCGATACACAACATACAAAGCAGCCGAGACCTGCATCGGTGTGATTATTTAGTCGCGACCGGATGCTCGAATCAAAAGCTTGGTGCGTCGAGGGCGCGGTGCGCATCAGACGTGGAGCCGATGCTTCACGATTGAACAAGGCGCACCCAGCACTGCTCTTACTTTGCGTATCGACCATCTCGACGGGTCCTTGCCCGCTCACCGTCGCGGGACCTTACGCGGCCTGGATGCCGCGTAAGAGCCTACAAGGACGTACTTACGGCGTGTCCTGCGATGGTGGGCGGGCAAGGGCCCTGCAGCCACAGCTGCCGCATACAGCACTCGATGCCGTCATGATCGACTGCGCGCAGCCAGCACGCTTAGACTCCGCGTTTACACCTGCCAAGGCCGCTGGTGATCGATCTCAATGACATTGCGCTGTACGTGCAGGTGGTGCGCAGCGGCAGTTTTGCCGAGGCCGCGCGCCGCCTGGGCACCGCGCCCAACAGCGTCAGCCGGCGCGTGCAGCAGCTGGAAGCGCAGCTGGACACGCGCCTGATGCAACGCTCCACCCGCAAGCTCACCCTGACCGATGCCGGGCAGGCCTTCTACGAACGTTGCGCCGACGCGGTGGACGGGCTGACCTCTGCCGGGCAGAGCCTGGTGGCAGGTGGCGAGGAAGCGGCCGGCCTGGTGCGGGTGGCGGCGCCGGCGGATTTCCTGGATTTCTTTCGCGTTGAATGGGTGGGCGAATTTCTCGCCGCGCATCCGCGCGTGCGCCTGGAGTTCGTGCTCAGCGACGCCAAGGCCGACCTGATCGCCGAGCGCATCGATGTGGCCTTCCGGGGCGGTGTGGTGACGGACCTGGGCTATGTCGGCCGCCAGATCCTGGCCGACACCAACGATGTGCTGGTGGCCAGCCCCGGCTACCTGCAGGCACGCGGCAGGCCGCTGCGGCTGGATGAATTGCCGCGGCACGACTGCCTCAGTTTCCCGCATCCGAGCGGGTACGCCACCTGGACCCTGGTCGGCCCGTCCGGGCTTGCCGAAGACGTCCAGGTGCAGGCGCGCATGGCTGCCACCACCGCCCGCGCGTTGCGGCTTGCGGCGGTGGCCGGGCTCGGCATCGCGTTGTTGCCGCAGGCGCTCACCTGGCCCGATATCCACGAAGGTCGCCTGACCGTGGTGTTGCCGGATTTTCAACGCAAGGGCCAGAGCCTGTACGCGCTGTATCCAAGCCGGCACCATCTGCCGCGCGCGGTGTCGGCGTTTATCCAGGCCGTGACGACGCGATTGAATGCGGCTGAATGCAAAGAGGTGACTGGCTTGGCGAACAGCGTCGCCATGCCGGGCGTGCGGTGAGCGTGGCGATGCGGAGTGCAGCGGTTTCAACGCCTTGATTCGATCCAGTCTTCGCACCGAGCATGCGCGCGAAATGTGGTCCATCCAGCGGCACGCTCTCCGCTCGATGCAGTGTCGGCACGTGTGAAAGATCGGCACCGTGCAAACGGATGACATGATCGCCAGCGCGGGCGATGCCCCCCGGCACGCATCGCCCGCCACATCACTCAGGCAGCAAGCCCAGCGATCTGCTGCTGGGCGCTGGCAATCCCCGCCTGGCGGGCGTCTGCGCCAGTGGCCAGGCCTTCGGCCACGATGACCTCGGGGGCGTGCACGCCGACAAAGCCCAACGCGGTGCGCATGTAGCTCTCTGCATGCTCCAGCGATGCCATCGGCGAGCCGGCGCCATAGAAGCCGCCACGCGCCACCAGCAGGATCACGCGCTTGTTGCCGGCCAGCCCTTCGGGCACGCCCTGCGCGTTGTAGCGGAAGGTCTTGCCGGCCACCAGCACCCGATCGATCCAGGCCTTGAGCTGGGTCGGAATGGTGAAGTTGTACAGCGCCACGCCGATCACCACGGTGTCGGCATCCAGGAACTCCTGCAGCACCGCCGCACTGGTGGCAAGTTCAGCGGCCAGTGCCGGGCTCTGGTCGCCGGTGGGATTCTGCTGGGCCGCCAGATGCGCGCCGGACAGATGCGCCAGCGGCTCGGCGGCCAGATCGCGGTAGGTCACCGCGATATCGCTGTTGCCGGACTGCAACTTTGCGACGGTGGCCGCCGAGAGCTGACGGCTGGCCGAGTAAGCGCCGAGGATGCTGGAATCGAGATGGAGCAGTTTCATGTCGGTACCTTTGGAAACGTGTGGGAGGTGAGGGGTCCGGCGACGCGTGGCGCAGGCGCACACGCATCGACGTGGTGGAGGTGGTGATTGAGATGAGCTGCCGAAGGCGCGCCGGTTGGGAGGTCTACCGCCCTGGGAAGCGTCGGCAGTGCGTTGGTGTGGCTGGCAACCGGCGCGCTGTGCGCCGGCCACACGGCATGCATGGCCGGCCGCTGGCGTCGGGCTCAGGCCAGGCGGCCGCGCGCGCGCAACTGCTCGCCGATGCGGCGGATTTCCGCCTCCCCCTGCGCCAGCGTGGCCTCGCTGGTGTGCACCGAGTAGTGGCCCATCACCAGCGCGTGCGGATGCTTGACCGCCGAGCCCAGCACGAAGGAGGTCGCCCCCACCGCCGCCACCTCGATGGCCTGCTCGGCATCCTTGAACACCGCCATCTGGCCGCTGCCGATGGTCTCGGCCGCCTCCAGCTGGCCGCCGTGCACCGCGATCCAGGCCACCGTGTGACCGGCCGGCGGCACATAGCGCCAGGTCTCGCCGCCGCGCAGCTGCACGCCCAGGTAGGTCATGTCGGCCGGCGCCGGGATCCTGCTTTCCAGCGCGCCGTAGCGACCCAGCAGCACCCGCACCGGGCCGGCCACCGGCACATCGTCGGGCGACAGATACAGGCTTTGCGCCGGGGCATTTTCTTCGCTGGCGGGCAAGGCGACCCACAGCTGGAAGCCCTTGACCGTGGCCTGGCCGGCCAGCCCGCCGTCGTGCCAGACGCCGTTGCCGGCACGCATCCACTCCACCCCGCCGGTCGGCAGGACGCCCTGTTCGCCGGTGGAATCTTCGTAGCCCAGCTGGCCACTCATCAGGTAGGTGAGCGTGGCAATGCCCGAATGCGGGTGCATCCCCATCGGCGCACCGCCGATCGACGGCTCGACGGTGAACAGGTCCAGGAACACGAACGGCTTGACCAGCTGGCCCAGGTCGCCCGGGCTCATCAGCCGGGTGATCGGGCCGCGGCTGCTGCCGCGGGTGCGGAACACCACCGGGCGCGGCGCGCCCAGCACGCTGGGCGTGTGCTGCGGCTGAGCGGGGTCGGCGGTCGCCAGTTGTGCGTGCATGCCAGATCTCCTTGCGGCGGTGGTGGGGCGCGCAGCCCCGTGAGGCACACAGTAAAGACCCGTCGATTGATGGACTAGACGGAAGATGTGGAGTGGAGTCGTCCATAAATCGCAGTAATCGCAGGCGGGCACTGCGGGTCACGCAAGAACGGCCCGGCGCGGCGCCCCGGGCAGCGGCAGGCATGGTGCGTCCGGCACCGCGCCTGCGGCAGTCTTCATGCCACGCCAACAACGGGTTCTTCACGCTTGCCACATTCTTCCGCTGGAGACCCCCGATGATCCGCACCCTTGCCCCGCTCGCTGCCGTGTTGTTGCTCTCGGCCTGTGCCTCCAACCAGGTTGCGCAGGTGCAGCCCATCGACGGGGCCATCTCCGGCCAGTGCCATATCGACAAGGTGCGCGGCGCGGTCGGCCTGGCCGCTGCAGCGCAGACCATCGAACGGGCGCGCGTGGACAGCGACAGCCTGCAGGTCAGCGTGCGCCGCGGCGAACGCGCCACCGGCGGTACCACTGCCAGCGGCCTGGCCGACCCGGCCCAGGGCGCCAGCGAGAGCGGCGGCGATCACCTCACCGTCGAGACCGGCCCGAACAACAACATCACCGCGATCTACTGCGGCTGAGACTGGCCCCCGGCAGCGTGGCCGCCCCACCTCGGGCGGCCACGCGTAGCGCGCAGGCACCACGTTGCCTGCAACTGCCGGACCACGCCCAGACCCCACGCTGGCGAACCGGCCAACCACACCGCTAAGCGCTATCCCATGGGCTGACGGAACTGGCGTTGGTCCCAGCCGCCGGTGCGGCAGGCGGCAGCATGCAGCCAATCGTCACCACCGTGCTGATCACGCTTCAGTGGATCAGCGACATGTTCGATGCGGCGGCCGGATGCAGGCATCTGCCTTGGTCGGCGCCATGGCCGCTCCCCAGGGATCGGCGCGCAGCGCGATCGCGCTGCCGGCCGTGGCGGCTGATCTCGCCCGGCCTGCTGTTCATTGCCAACACCGCACGCCGGATGACGACGCCAGACCATCGTGCGATGGCACGCGTCAATTGGACAGTGCGTGCAAATCGCCTGGATGCGCGCGGGCCTGCACACCCGAGCATGACCTGCCAGTTGTCCGGCGTGCACACGCAACGATGCGCCATCGTTGCTGTCGGTGCGCAGCGTCTGCACGATTGACGCGCTGTGCCCACCGCGCAGTTTGGCTGTCGCCCACCTGTGCAATGCAGGCGTTTGTGCAAGCGCGGCGCACTGCACCAGGCCATCGCCTGCAGCGACGATCGCTCAGACACCTGCTCTTTGATGACGTCATCAGTGCAGTGCCCACGTGGCCTTGCCATGGCGCCAATGCTGATAAGAACCTGAACTCTCGTGGCCGATTCGCAGTCAGGACAGACGGCGGACAGCGTCTTGCTTTAGCCTTGTTTTTCGCACGATCGCGCATTTGCATCGATGTGCGCAGCTACGGTTTGAACGAACTCTTTCAATGTTGTGAGGATAGATGGCTCGTTCGTATATGACGTCGTTTTTTCGCGAATGGCTCACCGCACCCTGCTCCGTTGCCGCGATACTCCCCTCCGGACGCGCACTCGCCTCCGTCATCACATCCGAGTTGTCGGAACAGACCGGCCGCGTTCTCGAACTCGGGCCGGGCACCGGCGTGTTCACTCAGGCAATGATCGACAAGGGCGTGCGGGAAAAGAACCTCATCCTGCTCGAATACAACGCCACCTTCTCCGCGTTGCTCAGGCAGCGCTTTCCACACGCACGCTTGCTGCAGATGGATGTTGCCGATCTCGAATCGGTACCCCGCATCGATGGAGCCTGCGTCGATGCCGTGGTCTGCGGCCTTGGCTTGTTGAACATGCCGGCGCATCAGGTGGCCGCGATCCTGCGTGGCGCCTTCCTGCAGTTGAAGCCCGGCGGCCGGCTGTACCTGTTTACCTACGGATTCAAGTGCTCGGTTCCGGCACAGATACTCGACGCGCTGGATCTGGAGGCCGTCAGGATCGGGCGCACCTACCGTAACGTGCCGCCCGCGACGACCTACCGCATCCAGCATCGCGCCTGTCGGCGATAGCCTCAGGCCGATGCTGCACGGCGCGGGCGCGCCCCGGCCGCCTTGCGCGGTTTGCTGCTGGTCTTGCCTGGCTTGCTGCGCGAGTCGGTCAGAAAGCGCAGCGTGGCCGCTTCCCACTGGCGCTCGCCGCGCACGCCGGTGGCCATGGCCTGCAGGTGGCCGGCACGCCAGCCTTCGAACACGCATGGGTCGATGTAGGCCTTGCGGCATACCGAGGGCGTGTTGCCCAGCGCGTTGGCCACTTCGCGGATGACATCGTTCTGCACCTGGGTCAGCGCGCGTTCGCTCATGCGCTCGGGCAGTGGCAGGCGTGCCAGCCGTTGCAGCGCGGCCAGCGTGCCGCCCCAGGTGCGGAAATCCTTGGCGGTGAAATCCTCGCCCATCGCTTCGCGCAGGTAGTCGTTGACCTCGCCCGAATCCACCGGCTGCAGCTGGCCGTCGTCATCGCGGTACTGGAACAGCGATTGCCCGGGCAATTGCTGGCATTCGCGGATCAGTTTGACCAGTTGCTTGTCGTCCACCTCGATATCGTGATCCTGGCCGCTCTTGCCGCGGAACTTCAGCCGCGCACGTCCGCCGCGCAGGAATTCCATATGCCGGTTGCGCAACGTGGTCAGCCCGTAGGAACGATTGCTGCGCGCATATTCGGCGTTGCCCACGCGCACCAGGGTGTCGGCCAGCAACGCCACCACGATCGCCAGCACCTTCTCGCGCGGAAAGCCCGGCAGGACCAGATCGCGGCGCAGCCGGCGGCGTAGCTTGGGCAACGCCTGGCCGAAGGCGATCACCCGTTCGAACTTGCCTTCGCCACGCACCTGCGCCCAATCGGCGTGGTAGCGGTACTGCTTGCGCCGGCGCGCATCGCGCCCGGTGGCCTGCAGATGGCCGTTGGGCTTGGCGCAGATCCACACCTCGGTATATGCCGGCGGAATGGCCAGGGCGCGGATGCGCTGCAAGGTCTCCGCATCGGCCACGCGTTGCCCGTCTGCACTGCGGTAACTGAAGCTCTTGCCGGCCTTGCGGCGGCTGATGCCAGGCTGCTGATCGTTGACGTAGGTGAGCCCAGCCGCGCGCGCGGTGGCCTTGGCCTGCGCGACCGCGGCCACGCTCGCCACCGCGGCCGTGGCGGCCACCGCGCCGGCGGCAACGGAGGCCAGCTTGCCGGCCGCACTGGCGGTGGCTGCGGCATTGCGAAGAACACGTTTGGCTTTCATTGCGCACGGATCGAAGGACAGGCGCCGATTGTTGGGCCGGGCGGGACTAGGCCGCGTCAACGCTGCGACAACGCCATGTGGGCAAGCGATGCCCGCGGGCGGGTTTTCTGCTTATGCTTGGGCTTTCCCTCACTGTGCTGGAGTTATCGATGCGCGCTGTCCTGCCTACCGCCCGCCTGGCTTGTACCTTGGTCGTGCTGGCGGCATTGAGTGCCTGCGGCTCGCCGCAACCGGACGAGCAGGAAGCCGTCTCCGCCAAGGCGCAGCAAGCCGCCGAACAAGCCGCCGCGCCGGCGCCGGCCGCCGCGCCCGAGGCGCCGCCGATCGGCAGCTGCGATGCCACCCAGGTGCAGTCGCTGGTGGGCCAGGCGCTGACCGACGCGGTGAGCGAACAGGCCCGCACCGATGCCGGCGCCAAATCGGTGCGCGTGCTCAAACCGGGCCAGATGACCACGATGGAGTTCAACGGCGAGCGGCTCAACCTGGAAGTGGATGCCAAGAACGTGATTGCCTCGGTGCGTTGCGGCTGAGCGCCACCTGGCGCCTGTTGGCGAACAGGCGCCGAGCCAGCTGGCACAAGGCCTCGCGGCCGCCCTCGTTGCAGCTGTAACGGTGTATTGCGGCACCGCATCAACTGTGGTCTAGTCGATTATCCGGTGACCTCTTCGAAACGCTCCACGGATCGAGCGCTGCAACGTCGTCGCCGCTCTCCCAGATCGCAAAGAGGCAGACATGGCCCCCCGCACTCGCCAAGGGCTCAACGACTACGGTCTCTACAACAGCGCGCGCGATGAGCGCGACGCCTGTGGTTTTGGCATGGTCGCCCAGTTGGACGACCAACCATCCCGCTCGCTGGTGGACACCGCGATTGCGGCACTCTCGCGCATGACCCACCGCGGCGGCGTGGCGGCCGACGGGCTCACCGGCGATGGCTGCGGTCTGCTGATCCGCAAACCCGATGCGTTCCTGCGCGGGCTGGCGCGCGACGCCGGCATCACCGTGGGCACGCGCTACGCGGCCGGCGTGGTGTTCCTGCCGCTGGACGAGGGCGATGCGGCGCGCTGCCGTGCCGAACTGGAAACCCAGCTGCACGCCGCCGGCGTGCAGTTCCGCGGCTGGCGCGTGGTACCCACCGACGACAGCGTGTGCGGCCAGCTGGCGCGCGACACCTTGCCACGCATCGAGCAGGTCTTTGTCGATGCCGGTGCCGAGCAGAGCGAGGACGGCTTCACCCTGGCGCTGTTTCTGGCGCGCCGCCGCGCCGAGCAGGTGCTGCGCGAGGTGGCGGACTTCTATGTCACCACCCTGTCGCCCAACGGCATCAGCTACAAGGGCATGGTGCTGCCGGACAAGCTGAGCACGTTCTACCCGGACCTGCAGCGCAGCGACCTGTCCTCCAGCGCAATCGTGTTCCACCAGCGCTTTTCCACCAATACGCTGCCGCGCTGGCCGCTGGCGCATCCGTTCCGGCTGCTCGCCCACAACGGCGAGATCAACACCATCGAAGGCAATCGCCGCTGGGCGCAGGCGCGCAGCAAGGTGTGGCAGACCCCGCGCTTCGATATCGCGCAGTTCGACCCGGTGATCTCCATGCACGGCTCCGATTCGCAGAGCCTGGACAACATGCTGGAGCTGCTGATCGCCGGTGGCATGGACCTGCTGCAGGCGCTGCGCATCCTGGTGCCGCCGGCGACCCAGTCGCTGGAGTTCAAGGACGCCGACCTGGCCGCGTTCTATGAGTTCTACGGCCTCAACACCGAGCCGTGGGATGGCCCGGCCGGCATCGTCGCCTGCGACGGCCGCTATGCCGCCTGCATGCTCGACCGCAACGGGCTGCGCCCGGCGCGCTGGATGCTGACCTCCGACCGCCATTTCCTGGTGGCCTCCGAGGCCGGCGTGTGGGAACTGCCGGCCGAGCGCATCACCCGCAAGGGCAAGCTGGGCCCGGGCGAGATGATGGCGATCGACCTCAAGCGCGGCGATCTGCTCGATTCGGACGCCATCGACCGCATCAACCGTGCGCGTGCGCCGTACAAGCAATGGCTGCAGCAGGGCGTGACCTATCTGCAGACCGAACTGATCGACCCCTCGCTGGTGGAAGAACCCTTCAGCGAGCAGACCCTGCGCAGCTACCACAAGCTATTCCAGCTCAGTACCGAGGAAGTGGAGCAGATCCTGCGCCCGCTGGCCGAGACCGAGCAGGAAGCCACCGGCTCGATGGGCGACGACACCCCGATGGCGGTGCTCAGCCGCCAGACCCGGCCGCTGTACGACTACTTCCGCCAGGCCTTCGCGCAGGTCACCAACCCGCCGATCGACCCGCTGCGCGAAGGCATCGCGATGTCGCTCACCACCCAGCTCGGCAAGGAAACCAACATCTTCCATGCCGGCGCGGAGACGGTGAACCACGTCATCCTCAACTCGCCGGTACTCAGCCAGCGCAAGCTGCGCCAGCTGCTGAAGATGGAGCAGTACGTCGAGCGCAACCGCCTGATCGACCTGTCCTACAGCGTGGAGGAAGGCCTCAAGGCCGGCCTGGAACGCATCTGCCAGGAAGTGGAAGCGGCCGCGCGCGACGGCGCCGTCATGCTGTTGCTGTCGGACCGCTACCCGGTGCCGGACCGGCCGATGGCGCATGCGCTGCTGGCCACCGGCGCGGTGCATCACCACCTGTGCAAGGTGGGCCTGCGTTGCGACGTCAACCTGATCATCGAGACCGGCACCGCGCGCGATGCGCACCACATGGCCTGCCTGCTCGGCTTCGGCGCCACCGCGGTGTACCCGTACCTGGCCTACCAGACGCTGTTCGACCTGGGCCGGCGCGGCATCCTGCAGCTGAGCAAGGGCGGCGAGCAGTCGCAGATCGGCCGCCGCTACCGCAAGGGCATCTACAAGGGCCTGTCCAAGATCATCTCCAAGATGGGCATCTGCACCATCGCCAGCTACCGCGGCGCGCAGTTGTTCGAGATCGTCGGGCTGGACCCGGACGTGGTGGAGCTGTGCTTTGCCGAAACGCCCGCCCGCATCGGTGGCGTGGGCCTGGCGCGGCTGGACACCGAGGCGCGCGAGCTCACCGCACGCGCCTGGAACGACCAGCTCAAGCCGGAAGTGGGCGGCCTGCTCAAGTACGTGCACGGCGGCGAGTACCACATGTACAACCCGGACGTGGTCATGACGCTGCAGCGCGCCACCCGCACCGGCGATGCCGGCGACTGGCAGAAGTACGTCGACGCGGTGCATGCGCGCCCGGCCTCCACGCTGCGTGATCTGGTGCAGCTCAAGCGTGCCGCGACCCCGACCCCGCTGGACGAGGTCGCCCCCGCGGCCGATGTGCTGCGCCGCTTCGACACCGCCGCGATCAGCCTGGGCGCGCTGTCGCCCGAGGCGCACGAAGCACTGGCCATTGCGATGAACCGCCTGGGCGGGCGCAGCAATTCCGGCGAAGGCGGCGAAGACCCGGCCCGCTACGGCACCGAGAAGCGCTCCAAGATCAAGCAGGTGGCCTCGGGCCGTTTCGGCGTGACCCCGGAATACCTGGTCAACGCCGAAGTGCTGCAGATCAAGGTCGCCCAGGGTGCCAAGCCCGGCGAAGGCGGCCAGCTGCCCGGCCACAAGGTCAACGAACTGATCGCGCGGCTGCGCTACGCCAAGCCCGGCATCGGACTGATCAGCCCGCCGCCGCACCACGACATCTACTCGATCGAGGACCTGGCCCAGCTGATCTACGACCTCAAGCAGGTCAACCCGACCGCGCTGGTGTCGGTGAAGCTGGTGGCGCATGCCGGCGTCGGCACGATTGCCGCCGGTGTGGTCAAGGCCGGCGCCGACCTGATCACCGTGTCCGGCCATGACGGCGGCACCGGCGCCAGCCCGGTCAGCTCGATCCGCTATGCCGGCGTGCCGTGGGAACTGGGCGTGGCCGAGTCGCACCAGGCGCTGGTGGCCAACGACCTGCGCGAGCGCACCATCCTGCAGACCGACGGCGGCCTGAAGACCGGCCTGGACGTGGTCAAGGCCGCGCTGCTGGGCGCCGACAGCTTCGGCTTCGGCACCGCGCCGATGATCGTGCTGGGCTGCAAGTACCTGCGCATCTGCCACCTCAACAACTGCGCCACCGGCGTGGCCACCCAGGACGAGCGCCTGCGCGCGAACTACTTCACCGGCCTGCCCGAGCGCGTGGAGCATTTCTTCCGCCTGCTGGCCGAGGAAGTGCGCCAGTGGCTGTCCTACCTGGGCGTGCGGTCGCTGGACGACATCGTCGGCCGCACCGACCTGCTCGAACAGCTGGAGGTCTCGCCGCGTGCCGGGGTCAAGGTCGATCTGTCGCGCCTGCTCACCCATGCGCGCTACGACGGCAGCCATTGCGCCGCCCAGCGCCTGTACGAATCGCCCGACAGCCTGGCCACGCAGATGGACGGCCTGCTGGCCGATGCGATCGCCAACAAGACCGGCGGCGACCACCGCTTCCTGATCCACAACACCGACCGCTCGATCGGCGCGCGCCTGTCCGGCGCCATTGCGCGCGTGCACGGCAACCACGGCATGAGCGATGCGCCGTTGAACCTGCGCTTCCGCGGCACCGCCGGGCAGAGCTTTGGCGCATTCAACGCCGGTGGCCTGCAGCTGGAGCTGGAAGGCGAAGCCAACGACTATGTCGGCAAGGGCATGGCCGGCGGCCGGCTGGTGGTGCGTCCGCCGCGCGGTGCGCGCTTCGAGGCGCGCAGCACGCCGATCGTGGGCAACACCTGCCTGTACGGCGCCACCGGCGGCGAGCTGTTCGCGGCCGGCCGCGCCGGCGAGCGCTTTGCGGTGCGCAACTCCGGTGCGCTGGCGGTGGTGGAAGGCGCAGGCGACCACTGCTGCGAATACATGACCGACGGCGTGGTGCTGGTGCTGGGCAAGGTGGGCCTGAACTTCGGCGCCGGCTTCACCGGCGGGCTGGCGTATGTGCTGGATATCGAACGCGACTTCGTGGACCGCTACAACCACGAGCTGATCGACATCCACCGCGTCTCCGCCGAGGGCTTCGAGAACCATCGCCAGCACCTGCACACCCTGATCAGCCGCCACCGCGAGCTGACCGGCAGCATCTGGGCGCAGCAGATCCTGGACGAGTTCCGCGACTACATCGGCAAGTTCTGGCTGGTCAAACCCAAGGCCGCCAGCATCGAGTCGCTGACTGAGTCGCTGCGGCGCGCCGCCTAGTCGTGCTCCCCTCTCCCGCTCGCGGGAGAGGGGTCGGGGGTGAGGGCCGGTGGCCCGCAACCCTCATCCGCCCCTTCGGGGCACCTTCTCCCGCACGCGGGAGAAGGGAATCAGCCACGGATTTCTTTTATGAGCCGCAAGCAAGCCTTCCAATTCCTCGACCTGCCCCGGACCATGCCCACGCGCATTCCGGTGGAGCTGCGTACCTCCGGTGACTGGGGCGAGCTGTACGGCAAGTTCGACAAGGCCGACGCGCAGTACCAGTCCGGCCGTTGCCTGGACTGCGGCAATCCGTATTGCAGCTGGAAATGCCCGGTGCACAACGCGATTCCGCAGTGGCTGCAGCTGGTGCAGGAAAACCGCATCGAAGAAGCCGCCGCGCTGTGCCATTCCACCAATCCGCTGCCGGAAGTGTGCGGGCGGGTGTGTCCGCAGGATCGCCTGTGCGAAGGCAGCTGCACGCTGGAGGAATTCGGCGCGGTCACCATCGGCGCGGTGGAAAAATACATCGTCGATACCGCGTTCAAGATGGGCTGGCGCCCGGACCTGGGCAATGTGCAGCCGAGCGGCTGGCGGGTGGCGGTGATCGGCGCCGGCCCGGCCGGCCTGTCCTGCGCGGACCGCTTGGTGCGTGCCGGGATCGAGGCGGTGGTCTACGACCGCTACGAGCAGATCGGCGGGCTGCTGCAGTTCGGCATTCCCAGTTTCAAGCTGGACAAGTCGGTGATCGGCAAGCGCCGCGAGATTCTCGAAGGCATGGGCGTGCAGTTCCGCCTGGGCGTGGAAGTGGGCCGCGACATCAGCATCGAGCAGTTGCTGGGCGAGTACGACGCGGTGTTCCTGGGCACCGGCGCCTACCGCTACACCGATGGCGGGCTGCCCGGGCAGGACCTGAAGAATGTGCTACCGGCGTTGCCGTTCCTGGTGCAGAACAGCCGCATCGTCAGCGGCAACGACCCGCACGGCCGGCCGATCGCCGGCTGGGAAGACCAGATGGCGCTGCCCGATCTCAACGGCAAGCGGGTGGTGGTGCTGGGCGGCGGCGACACCGGCATGGACTGCGTGCGCAGCGCGATCCGCCTGGGCGCGGCCAAGGTCACCTGCGCGTACCGCCGCGACGAGGCCAGCATGCCGGGCTCGGCACGCGAGGTCGCCAACGCGCGCGAGGAAGGCGTGCGTTTCCTGTTCAACCGTCAGCCGCTGTCGATCGAATCCGGCGCCGACGACGAGGCGATCGGCGTCACCGTGGTGGAGACCAGGCTCGGCGACCCCGATGCCAGCGGGCGTCGCAATGCGGTGCCGGTGGAAGGCAGCGAATCGTTGCTGGAAGCGGACGTGGTGATCATCGCGTTCGGCTTCTCGCCGACCCTACCCGACTGGTTGGCATCGCAGGGCGTGGAAGCCGGCAGCAACGGCCGCATCGTCGCACCGGCCGACGACAACGGCCGCCTGCCCTACCAGACCAGCAACCCGCGCCTGTTCGCCGGTGGCGACTGCGTGCGCGGCGCCGACCTGGTGGTCACCGCCGTGGCCGAAGGCCGCGACGCGGCCGGCAGCATCGTGCAGCTGCTGGGCGTCAAGGCGCAGGTCAAGGAACCGGCCGCCGCCTGAGTGTGGCCAGCGCGTGGGCTCGGTGCCCGGCGCTGGCTGTCGCGTTGCCTGCAGGCAAGCCGCATGCGGCCTGCGCGGCAAGACTGGATGACGCTGCGCGCTGCAGCGTATCCGCGGCGCGGGAAAGCGCCCGCATGCGCGACGCAATAATCGCCTGCACCTGGCGCAAGATCAGGCGCGCACCTGCCTGCCACGCCGCCAGACGCCTCTAGCCGCCTCCAGGCGCAAGCCAGCTTCGCCTCCGCACGGGCGTGTCCGGTCCGACCCGCAGCGCGCGACGAACACACCACGTGGCTCCGCCATTGGCCTCGCGCTCAGCACGCGCCGGCCGGTGCGCGGTGGCGACAGACGCAAGCGTCTGGCCGCCATTTGACGCGCTGCACGCACGCCAGCGCCCGCAATCGGCATGCCCGCAGGGCTGTCGCGATCTGCAGCCTCGACGATTGCACCCTCCTTGGAAGTGTGATTTAAGTCACATATCTGCTGTCGCCATGTAGCACCAGCCCGATCAATCACCCCCCCCGACGCGCAGGACGTTCTGCGCCGACCTGGAGGTGCCGGGCAGTGACGGCAGTCGGTTCCATCCCAGGTGCGGGCAACACCGCCGCCGTGGACTCCAGACCTCGTTCACGTGTCGCCGCGCCACGCGGCGGCGAAGCCGTGAGCCTCACCAAGGAAGCAACCTCATGACGCAGCAACTCGCTACCAGCCAACATGGACGCGACGACTGGGTGGACTGGCTCCGCGGCGCCAGCGTATTGATGGTGATCGTGCTGCACGCCTATGGCTTCGCCTTCGATGCCTACCCGGAACTGCGCGGCGGCGCGACCGAGCAAGCCAGTGCCCTGATGCTGTCCATCGAGCACCTCAACCGCTCGCTGGCACCGCTGCGCATGCAGCTGATGTTCCTGCTGTCGGGCCTGTTCGTCGCGCGCGGGCTGGACAAGGGCATCGCACCCTACCTTGGCGGCAAGCTGCGGCACGTGCTGTACCCGTACCTGCTCTGGTCGGTGCTGATCTTCGCCCTGCGCGAGGCAGGCTCGGTGCTGGCCAAGGCCGAACCCATCGCCTGGCTGGATCTGGGCAAGATCGCGGTCGGCAACGTGGCGCTGACCTGGTTCCTGTTCTACCTGTTCGTGTTCCTGGTGCTGATGCCCTTGCTGCGTCGGCTGCCGCCGCCATTGGTGCTGGCCGCGACCGTGCTGGGCTCGGTCTGCCTGGGTCCGCTGCTGCGCCAGGGCGCAGATCCGTTCTATTACTTTGCGTTCTTCTACATCGGCACGCTGCTGGCTGGCCGGGTGCCGGCACTGCTGCGGCAGGCACCGCGCTGGATCTGGCCGCTGTCGTGCCTGAGCCTGTGCGCCATCGTGCTGATCGCCAATCTCACCGCGCTGCACGGCATCTGGATCGGCTACCTGCCGCTGGTGGTGATCGCGCTGCCACTGCTGGTCGCTGTGGCGATGTGGGCGAACCGGCAACCGGCCGCGCAGGCGATCCGCTATGTGGGCCGCAACTCGGTAGTGTTCTACCTGAGCCACTTTCCGCCCTTCATCGTGCTGGCCTATCTGCTGCCGCGCTGGATCGACGAGGGAGCGGTGCTGTTCTTTGCATTGCTGGGGGTCGGCGTACTGGTCCCGGCCGTGCTGTGCCTGCTGCGCGTGCCCGGCCGCCTGCCTGCGCTGAACCTGCTGTTCTCCGCACCGATGCCGGTCCGCCGCCCACGCAGCGCGTTGCCTGCCGTCGGCACGCTGCACGGCTCACCGGTGTCCGCCTAGTGGGCATGCGTGCCGGTGGTGCCGCTCACCGGCGCCATCGATCCAACTGATACGACCGATGTCGTACGGTCACGCACCACCTGCCGTGCAAAACCCCAGGTGATGCGCGCGAGCATCACCTGGGCCGAGCGCAGCGCCGGCAAACGCCCTGCCGCCCTGTGACAAGGCGGCAGGTCGGGCCATCAGGCCGCCTTGTCCAGCGTGGCCATGTCGATCACGAAGCGGTACTTCACGTCGCTCTTGAGCATGCGCTCATAGGCCTCGTTGATCTGATCGGCGCGGATGGTTTCGATGTCCGAGACGATGTTGTGCTTGGCGCAGAAATCCAGCATCTCCTGGGTCTGGCGAATGCCGCCGATCAATGAACCGGCCAGCGTGCGGCGCTTCATGATCAGGTTGAACACGCTTGGCGACGGGTGCGATTCCTCGGGCACGCCCACCAGCACCATCGCCCCGTCGCGCTTGAGCGCGTTGAGGAACGGGTCCAGGTTGTGTGGCGCGGCCACGGTGTTGAGGATGAAGTCCAGCGTGTTGGTCTGCGCGGCCATCTGCGCCTCGTCCCGGGAGATCACCACTTCGCTGGCGCCCAGGCGCAGCGCATCGGCGCGCTTGCTCTCGGAGGTGGTGAACAGCACCACCGTGGCGCCCATCGCCTTGGCGATCTTCACCGCCATGTGGCCCAGGCCGCCCAGACCGACCACGCCCACCTTCTGACCGGGACCGACCTTCCAGTGCGCCAGCGGCGAATAGGTGGTGATGCCGGCGCACAGCAACGGGGCCACGGCGGCCAGGTTGTCGCTGTGCGAGATGCGCAGCACGTACTTCTGATCGACCACGATGTGGTCCGAATAGCCGCCGTAGGTGTTCTCGCCACCCCCGAACATCGGACCGTTATAGGTGCCGGTGAAGCCCTGCTCGCAATACTGCTCTTCGCCTTCCTGGCAGGACGCGCAGCTGCGGCAGCTGTCGACCATGCAGCCGACACCGGCCAGGTCGCCGACCTTGAAGCCGGTGACCGCATCGCCAACCGCAGTGACGCGGCCGACGATCTCGTGGCCGGGCACCGACGGGTAGCGTGTGTTCTGCCATTCGTTGCGTGCGGTATGCAGATCCGAGTGACACACGCCGCAGTAGGCAATATCGATCTGCACATCGTTGGGGCCAGGCGCGCGTCGTTCGAACACGAATGGTGCAAGCGGCTGATCGGCAGTGTGTGCGGCGTAAGCGTGGGCTTGGCTCATGGGAAAGACTCCGGGATGTGACGTCCCCCGCGACAGTGCGGACGACAAAAGAAATCGGGTTGTAGCTTAAGACAGGCGCCTGTCGCACTCCTGCGACAGTGCGTCTTGCCTGTCGGGTTGCGGACGCGACCGCAGCGGCATGGTGCGCCCTGCAGGTGTTTGTACGCGATCAAATCGCCGTTGCCGGCGTGAATGGTGCGCTAACGCCGGAGCTTCTACGCTGACCAACCACCGTCCTGACCTGCACCATCCCTGCTGGCCGTGCCCTCCCCCTGCGGCCGCCTACGTCGATGCCGAAGGAGGCTTCCATGTTCCGTTCTCCCCCCACGTTCCCATCCTTGCGCAGTGCTGCACTCGCACTGACCCTGCTGGCCGCGATGCCGCTGGCGCACGCCAAGGAGCCTGGCCATCCTGACAGGCAGTCCAGCGGCCTGAAGTATGTCGGCGTCAATCTGTCCGGTGCCGAGTTCAACTCACGCAAGAAACCCGGCACCCTGTTCAAGGACTATACCTACCCGTCTGCAGCAGATTTCAGCTACTTCGCCGGCAAGGGCATGAATACGATTCGCCTGCCGTTTTTGTGGGAGCGCCTGCAACCGCAGCTCAGCGGCGACCTGGACCCGGCACAACTGGCGCTGCTGAAGAAAGCGGTGGCGGCAGCCAAGGCCAACAAGCAGTACCTGATCCTGGATGTGCACAACTACGCCAAGTACAACGGCAAGCGCATCGGCAGCAGCGAGGTGCCCACCGCGGCGGTCGCGGACCTGTGGCGCCGGCTCGCGCTCGAATTCAAGGACGACTCGTCGGTGATCTTCGGGCTGATGAATGAGCCCAACGGCATTTCCGCCACCGATTGGGCGACCGCGGCGCAGGGCGCGATCAACGCCATCCGCAAGACCGGCGCCAGGAACCTGATCCTGGTGCCGGGCACCGCCTACAGCGGCGCACACAGCTGGCGCAGCGCCAGCTACGGCGTCTCCAATGCCAAGGCCCTGGAAATCCTCAAGGACCCGGGCAACAACCTGGCCTTCGAAGCGCATCAGTATCTGGACAACGACTACAGCGGCACCAAGCCGGTGTGCACCAGCGCCACGGTCGGCGAAGAGAAGCTGCGCGGCTTCACCGCCTGGCTGCGCGAGAACAAGCAGAAGGGCTTCCTGGGCGAATTCGGCACCGCCAACAACCCGGTCTGTGACCAGGCACTGGAAGGCATGCTGACCTACATGGAAAAGAACAGCGACGTGTGGCTGGGCTGGACCTGGTGGGCCGCTGGCGCATGGTGGAAGCCGGAGTACTTCTTCACCGTGCAGCCGGGCAAGGACGGCAGCGACAAGCCGCAGATGTCGATTCTGAGCAAGTACGCACGCCGCGCGACCAAGTAGCCCACGCGGGCGGGCCGCTCACGGTGGTCGCGGCCTGTGCTGCGGCCACCGTTTTTTTTTTGCGTGCCATCGTCCATGTCCTGCCACGGAGAAGCGATGGGATCCGCCGACGATTGCCTGCAGCGCGCTGCATCGCTGGCAGACACCAGCGCACTCAGCGTGTCGCAGGATGCGCATTGGCGGTCCGCTGCCGGACGCATGGCGCAGCCCACAACGCACGCGCTGCACATGGCACATACCAAGTTCCGCGATCGCACCAGGTGATAGTTGCGCGTGCCGGCGTGCTGACCCCACCGCGTCGCACCGCGGTCGCGCGCGCCGCGCCTTTGCGTTCCGACGATCGCCCTGCGCAGGGCAGCGCATCGCGACTGCGATCTGCGTGGCCGCCACGCGCGACGTCATCACCTGCAGCATTGCGATCGCACAACAGCCGCCTCCAGGCAGGCCGGATGCACGGTGTTTCCGCTGCCGTGCGGCGCAGAGTGCAACCTGCCTGCAATGCGCGTGACGGCGTTGCGTCGCTTTACCACAACAAAGCGTGTGCATGTTTGGCAATAACTGCGGAGTGGCTCACAGCTCGAATTAAGTGATATCTCGCATTCGTAGTTTGAATGTCCGGATGCGCTTAGGGTGAAGCGCGATGCAGTGTCTTCATGCCCGTGGCAGGTTCGCCGGGCCATGCATCTCCCCCGCGAATGCTTCAGGAGTCACCCATGTTGCCCTCCCCCACTCCGACGCGCCGGCTGTCCAGCCGTGCGTTGTCATTGCTGCTGCTTGCCAGCGTGCTGCTTGCAGGCGTGCCCTTGGCACATGCACAGAACCGCCTGAAGTACGCAGGCGTCAATCTGTCCGGTGCCGAAATCAAATCCTCGCAAAAGCCCGGGGTGCTCAACGTCGACTACCTGTATCCGGCCGCCAGCGATTACCGCTACTTCGCCGGCAAGCACATGAACATCATTCGGCTGCCGATCCTGTGGGAACGCCTGCAACCCAAGGCCGGCGGCGAGCTGGATGCAGCGCAGCTTGCGCTGATCCGCCAGGCCGTGGCCAACGCCAAGGCCGCCAAGGTCTACCTGATCCTGGATATCCACAACTACGCCAGGTATTACGGCAACAAGATCGGCAGTGCACGCGTGCCGATCAGCACCTTCAACGATCTGTGGCGACGCCTGGCAATCGCCTTCAAGAACGACAACAGCGTGATCTTCGGGCTGATGAACGAGCCTTACGACATCAATCCGCAATCCTGGGCCAACGCGGCGCAGGCCTCGATCGACACCATCCGCAAAACCGGCGCCAACAATCTGATCCTGGTGCCCGGCGCGCTATGGAGTGGCGCGCACAGCTGGTACTCCACCGTCGCCGGCCAATCCAACGCAGTGGCGCTGGCCTCCATTCGCGACCCGCTCAATCGCTACGCCATCGAAGTGCATCAATACCTGGATACGGACTCCAGCGGCACCAGCGCCGGGTGTGTCAGCAGCACTGTCGGTGCCGAGCGCCTGCGCAGCTTTACCCAATGGCTGCGCATCAATCACAAGCAGGGATTTCTCGGCGAGTTCGGCACCGGCAACAACGCCACCTGCAACAGCGCACTCAACGGCATGCTGGGGTATCTGGAGACCAACCGCGACGTGTGGCTGGGCTGGACCTGGTGGGCCGCCGGCGCGTGGTGGAACCGCACCTACCCCTTCAACGTGCATCCCGATGCGCAGGGCCGCGACAAGCCGCAGATGTCGATCCTGAGCGCGCGCGCAAAACGCATCACCCACTAGTCGAAGCACACCGCGAGCGAGGGTCACCCGTCGCACGCGGCGCAGCAGGCACCCGGCATCGGCATGCACGCGCAGGGCGTGCCAATGCCAGGCAGCAACCGTGCCCGGCCGCGGTGAGCACAGTCCTTCCGCAATAAAACGCCAGCACACGGCGCGCGCTAGCGCTCGCCATGTGTGCGCGCGCAACAGCGCTGCCGCGTCAGTGACCCGACGTCGCAGCGTTGACGGCGAGCGCATCCATTCGCCGATTTTTCGACAGCGCCATGCATGCGATGGCGGTGCCGACAAGCGTGCGCGACCGCTTTTCAACGCGGCGCGTTACAGCGTGCTGTTCCAGAACGTGACCCCTGCGGTAAGTGACTGCGACCCAGCCAACACATTTAATTCACACGCGATGTGGTGGGCAATTAGGCACGGCAGATGCATTGGTTACGACAGGTGTGGCGCACCTCGCGCAGATCGCACGCAACCCGCTGCGACACACCATCCCCGTCGTCTAAGGAGTTGTTTTATGTCTGCTGTCTCTCAAACGCTGCGCACCATTTTCCGCTGCGCCCTGCTCTGCGTCCTGTTCGGCACATTCGCACCCGTTTACGCACAAACCCGCGCACTGAAATATGCCGGCGTCAATTTGTCCGGCGCCGAATTTGCATCGTCCAAGAAACCCGGCGTCCTCAATAAGGACTATATGTATGCCCCGGCCAGCGATTACACCTATTTCGCCGGCGTTGGCATGAATACGATCCGCCTGCCGGTGCTGTGGGAACGCCTGCAGCCGAGTGCACGCGGCGAACTGGATCCGACCCAACTGGCTCTGGTAAAGCAAGCCGTGGCACGCGCCAAGGCATCGGGCATGTACCTGGTGCTGGACATCCACAATTACGGCAAATACTACGGCTACAAGATTGGCGGCGACCAGGTGTCGAACGCCACCTTCGCCGACCTGTGGCGCCGCCTTGCGCTGGTATTTCCCAGCGACAACGCCGTGATCTTCGGGCTGATGAATGAGCCCAACGGCGTATCGGCGAGCGGCTGGGCAGCCACTGCACAGGCAGGCATCGATGCGATTCGTGCCACCGGTGCGAACAATCTGATCCTGGTGCCGGGCGCATTGTGGACCGGTGCGCACAGCTGGTATTCGCCCACCAACGATGGTTACTCCAACGCAACCGCATTGGTCTCGATCTACGATCCGCTCAATCGCTACGCGTTCGAGGTGCATCAGTACCTGGACGCCGACTCCAGCGGCACCACCAATGTCTGCGTCAGTGCCACCATCGGTGTCGAGCGCCTGCGCAGCTTCACCGAGTGGTTGCGCACCAACCACAAGCGCGGATTCCTGGGCGAATTCGGCACCGGCAACAACCCGGTCTGCAATGAAGCGCTGCGCGGCATGCTCCGCTATATCGATGCCAATGCAGATGTCTGGACGGGCTGGACGTGGTGGGCTGCCGGCTCGTGGTGGAATGTCAGTTACGAGTACAGCGTGCATCCCAACAAAGACGGCACCGACAGGCCGCAGATGTCCATCCTCTCGCCCCAGGCCGTTCGCGCCACACGCGCCATTCCGTGAGGTGAGGCAGAGGGTTGTAGGTCAATCTCGAGCCGCCGCAAGGCGGCTCGCTTTTGCGTCCTTCGCACGGATCGCATGTCGTCGGACAGTGCGAATGATGCGGTTGCGGTAGCGCAACGTGCCACTGCGCAACGCCCTCTTACGACCGTGCGTACCACCGCATGCAGCGCGGGCGCATCATCACCAAAGCTTGAGCTCACTGAACTTTCGCAACGCGTTTGAAGTGGCTTTCACCTGACAGCGATAAAGCCGCGTCCAGCATGGGCGCACTTCACTGCAGGAGCATCACATGGCATATCGACTGATGAAGACCGCGCTGATCGGCGCACTGGCAATGGCGGCGCAGGGCGCATTTGCGCAAGCGGCCGCCGACAAGCCGGCCAAGGCACTGACCTCCAGCGAGGTCACCAGCATGCTGACCGGCAAGGGCTACACCAAGGTGCACGACGTCAAGTTCGAGCATGGCGTGTGGACCGCTGACGCGCGTAGCGGCGACGGCAAGGACGTGGACGTCCGCATCGATCCGGTCACCGGCCGCGTCTATGGCGACCAGACCACCTCCAAGCTGAGCGAGGCCGATATCCGCGCCGCGCTGTCGACCGGCGGCTATTCCAACGTGCACGACCTCAAGTTCGAAGACGGCTTGTGGAACGCCGATGCCGAGCGTGGCGGGCAGAAGGTGGAGCTGCATGTCGATCCGGAAGACGGGCACGTGGTCAGCGTGGACAACGACTGACCGGGACGCCCGAAGCCAGTGGCGTAGATGATGCCGCTGGCTTGATGGCAGCGCGCGGCCGGCAGCACGGCTAGAGGCATCGCGTAGTGCATCGATGCACTATTCATCGCAGCACCATCGCGACCGTGCTGCATCGACAACAGGCGTGATCTGGCCCGCAACCGTCACGACCGGGACGCACCCAACGCAAAGGGCCTCCACCAGGAGGCCCTTTGCGTTTTTGATCGATACACGTCTGATCGATGCGCGGACGCACTGCCGCTGTCCTTGCAGACCGCATCACCCCGCCATGCGTCGGCTGCATGACGCGTGCCGTCCTGGCGCCGGTCAACGCGTCGGTGCTGCCTTCTTGCCCTCTTCGCCGGCGTCTTTTCCGGTATCGGGCGCCTCGGCGCCCGTCGCGGGCTTGCCGGCCATCATGCGATCGCGCGCCGCCTTGAACGGGTTGCCGGCATACCAGTTGGGCCAGCGCTGCCCGGCGGCCACCTCCTTGCCTACGCCATACACCGCCTGCAGGTCTTCGATGGTGCCATCGAGCTTCCAGGTGGCCGCATCGTATTCGTCGCCAGGGGCGTGATAGCGATTGCGCCCGTAGTCCTCGGCGGCCGCGCGGCCGGCCGCGGTGCCGCCCTCGCGCAGGTCTTCGCCGCCATCGGCATACAGCGCCGGCACGCCGGCCTTGGCGAAGTTGAAGTGATCCGAGCGGAAATACGAGCCGCTTTGCGGCGTGGCCTCGGCATGCAGGGTGCGGCCCTGCATCGCGGCAATCGGCTTGAGGATGTCTTCCAGCTCCGAACTGCCCATGCCCACCACGGTGACATCGCGTGCGCGCCCGGCCACCGACATCGCATCCAGGTTGATCACCGCCGCGATCTTGTCCAGTGGAAAGCTCGGGTTGGCCACGTAGTACTTGGAACCGAGCAGGCCCGATTCCTCCAGCGTCACCGCCACGAACACCACCGAGCGCGCCGGCTTGGGATCCTGATGCGCGAACGCGTCGGCAATTTCGAGAATGCCGGCCACGCCGGTGGCGTTGTCCACCGCGCCGTTGTAGATGTTGTCGCCACTTTCGCCCGGATGCTTGCCCAGGTGGTCCCAGTGCGCCATGTACAGCACCGCCTCGTCGGCGTGGCTGGTGCCCGGCAACACGCCGACCACGTTGCGCGAGGTCTTTTCGGCGATGCTGCTCTTCAGGTCCACCGACCAGCTGGCCTTCAACGGCACCGGCTTGAAGCCACGCTTGCTGGCGTCCTTGTAGGCCTGCGCCAGGTCCAGCCCGGCATTGGCGAACAGCTGCTTGGCGGTCTCGGCGCTGATCCAGCCCTGCACCGGCAGGCGCGGATCGGGATCGTCCTTGGCCGGCAGGTCGTATTGCGGGCCGGCCCAGGAGTTCTTCACCACGTCCCAGCCGTAGCTGGCGCCCGGGGTGTCGTGCACGATCAGCGCAGCGGCCGCGCCCTTGCGGGCGGCCTCTTCGAACTTGTAGGTCCAGCGCCCGTAATAGGTCATGCGCTTGCCGTCGAACAGCGTGGCATCGCCGGTCTGGAAGCCCGGGTCGTTGACGAACATCACCACCGTCTTGCCTTTCCAGTCCTGGCCGGCGTAATCGTTCCACTGCTGTTCGGGCGCATCCACGCCGTAGCCGACGAACACCAGCTCGCTGTTGTCCAGCTTGACCTCGGCCTGGCCGGTACGCGTGCCGACCACGATGTCGCTGCCGAAGGCCAGGGTACGGGTCTGCTCGCCGCTGCGCAGGGTCGGCGCGGTGGCCGCATCGGCGGTGGTTTCCACCATCGGCACGTCCTGGAACCAGCTGTCGCCGTTGCCCGGCTGCAGGCCGATGCGCTGCATCTGGTCGCGGATGTAGGTGACGGTCTTCTCTTCGCCGGGAGTCCCGGGGCCGCGCCCTTCGAAGTCGTCCGAGGCCAGCGTCTTGACCAGCTCGGCGAAGTCGCCGGGCGTCAGCTCCGGCGAGAAGGCGTGGCGACTGACCGGGGCGCTGGGCGCGCTGTCGGCCGGCACCTGCGCGGCGGGTGCGCTCGGCGCATCGGCGGGTTCACGCTTGCAGCCGGCCAGGGCCAGCGTCGCGGCCAGGCACAACAGGATCTTGCGGGGCATCGGGACTCCTCGTGCGGCGAAGGTCCCCCGATTCTAGGCGCTGGCCCCGTGGTGGGCGCGTCAGTCCCTGGGTGCCACGTCGCTGTCGAAGCTGCGCGCGGTGGCGCCGGTCACTGCGCCGATCTTCGCGGTGCGGTGCACGTACAAGCTGACCTCGCGCTCGAACTCCAGCGGGCCATCGACCACCGCATCCGGGCCGATCACCACCCGCGGCTTGCGCGCAGGCTTGAACGAGAAGCTGAAATTCGGCTTGGTGACCTCGATCCCGCCACGCACATGCGAGCGCACCCCGACGGTGATGTCGCCGTTGACGGTCTCGATGCCCTTGCCCAGCTCGGTTTCCACCAGGCCGATACTGCCATTGACCGTTTCCACGCCGCCGCTGATCCGGCTGCCGCGTTCCACCAGCACGCTGCCATTGACCGTCTCCAGCCCGCCGGACACCACCACCTTCTGGCCCAGCGTGATCGCGCCATTGACCGTGGAGACATCGCCGGTGCGGGCGTTGTCGCCGATCTGGATGCTGCCGTTGACCGTTTCCACGCTGCGGGTCTGCGCGCCGGCGCCGATCTCGATGGAACCGTTGACGGTATCCAGCCCGCCATAGACCTTGCCGGCCTCGGCGCTGATGCGGCCGTTGACCTTGCTGATGTCCTCGTCGGCCCAGGCACTTGCGCAGACCAGGGACAACGCCAGAACGAGATGCTGGGCTTTCATGCTGAACCTTGCGCGGCGGCGGCTGTCTTGGGCGTGGCGGCGATCACACCATGCTTGGCTACAATCGCGCACCTGCCTGAAGTCATTGGACCTTTCGTTGCCCCTGTCGCCCGCACCGCGATCGCGCCTGCCGCTTGCCCCCGCCACCGGCCGCCCACGCGCGTGGCTGGCGGTGACCGTGCTGGCCTGTGCGCTGCTGGGCAGCACCGGGGCGGGCGCGCAGAGCCAGCGCGAGGCCGAGCGCAAATTGCAGCAGCTGCGCGATGAACTCAAGACCATCAGCGCCGACCGCCGCGCGCTGGAAGGCAAGCGCGGCAATGCCGCCCAGCAGTTGCGCCAGGCCGATGAGAAGGTGGCCAGGACCTCGCGTGCATTGAGCGAGACCGAATCGGCGATGCGCGAGCAGGAACAGCATCTGGGCAAGCTGCAGCAGGACCGTGCGCAGTTGCAGCGCGGCCTGCAGAACCAGCGCGTGCAGCTGGCCGCGTTGTTGCGCGCCGCCGACCAGGTCGGCCGCAACGCGCCGTTGAAGGTGCTGTTGTCGCAGGACACCGTCGGCGATGCCACGCGCATGCTGGCCGATCACCGCTATGTGCAGAACGCACGTGCGCAGCGCATCCAGGCGTTGACCACGCAGCTGGATGCGCTGGCCAAGGTGGAGCAGGACATCGCCAGCCGGCGCCAGGCGCTGGATGCGGCGCGTGCGCAGCAAAAGGCGCAGGCCGCGTTGCTGCAAAAGGATCGCTCGCAACAGGCAGCGACCGTCGCGCAGCTGGACGACCGCTACAAACAACGCGCCGAACGCGAAAAAGCCCTGGGCCAGGACGCCAGGTCGCTGGAGCAGCTGCTCGCCAATCTGCGCGCGGCCGCCGCCAAGGCCGAGGCCGAACGGCGCGCCGCCGCCAAGCGCGCCGCCGCCGAAGCCGCCGCGCAGGCAAAGCGTGGCAATACGGAGCGCCCCGAGCGTCCCGGCAAGACCCCGCCCAAGGTCATCGCCAGCGCGCCGGCACCCAAGGTCGGCGGCCTGAGCTGGCCGGTGTCGGGCAACCTGCTGGCGCGCTTCAATGCCCCCTTGCCGGACGGCCATACCAGCAAGGGTGTGCTGATCGGCGCGCCCAAGGGCAGCACGGTCACCGCGGTGGCCGATGGCACGGTGGTGTTCTCCGACTGGATGACCGGCTACGGCATGATCCTGATCGTGGACCACGGCAACGGCTACATGAGCCTGTACGCGCACAACGACACGCTGTTGCGCGACGCCGGCGCGTCGATCAAGCGCGGCGAGGCGGTGGCCAAGGTCGGCAGCTCGGGCGGGCAGGGCGTGCCGGCGCTGTACTTCGAACTGCGGCGCAACGGGCAGCCGGTGGATCCGTCGAGCTGGTTGCAGCGCCGCTGAGCCCCACCCAGGCCACGCGCGCGCCGGTGCATGACCGTGGCCCGACCTGGCCCTGCCAAGTCAACGCGGATTTACCGCCGCTTCGCGCATAATCCAGGCCGCTCCGTTGCGGGGCGTCTTATCTCTTTGTCGGAGTGCTTCATGCGCGTAGCCGTCCTGTCCGTTGCCCTGTCGCTGGCGTTGTTCGCCTCACCCGGTTGGGCGCAGAAAGCCAGTCCCGCCGCCGCCCAGGCCACTGCGGACGATCCGGAAGCCAACGAAGCCGCCGTGTCCAAGGTGCCGCTGGACGAGATCCGCCGCTTCGTGGCGGTGTACAACGCGGTCAAGCAGGCCTACGTCGACCCGGTCGAAGACAAGAAGCTGATGCACGCGGCGGTGCGCGGCCTGCTCTCGGACCTGGACCCGCACAGCACCTATTTCGACAAGGAAGATGCCGAAGCCTTCGACGAGCAGGCCACCGGCGCCTACGACGGCATCGGCGTGGAATTGCTGCAGCAGCAGGACAACACGCTCAAGGTGATTGCGCCGATCGACGACACCCCGGCCGCGCGTGCCGGCATCCGCGCCGGCGACGTCATCGTGGCCATCGACGGCAAGCCGATCGACGCCAGCAAGGCGATGGAACCGCTGCGTGGCGAATCCGGCAGCAAGGTCGTGCTGACCATCGTGCGCGACAAGGCGCCCAAGCCGTTCGACGTCACCCTGCAGCGCGAGACCATCCGCGTGGCCAGCGTGCGCAGCAAGCTGCTGGAACCGGGCTATGGCTACATCCGCATCAGCACCTTCCAGGCCGACACCGGTGCCGATTTCCAGAAGAACCTCAAGCAGCTGCAGGCCGGCGGCAAGTTGCGCGGCCTGGTGCTGGACCTGCGCAGCAACCCTGGCGGCCTGCTGACCTCGGCGGTGCAGGTGGCCGACGATCTGCTCGACAAGGGCAACATCGTCAGCACGCGCGGGCGCATCTCCATCAGCGATGCCAAGTTCGATGCCACCCCGGGCGATCTGCTCGGCGGCGCACCGGTGGTGGTGCTGGTGGACGCCGGCTCGGCCAGCGCGTCGGAAGTGCTGGCCGGAGCGCTACGCGACAACCAGCGCGCGCGCATCATCGGCAGCCGCACCTTCGGCAAGGGCTCGGTGCAGACCGTGCTGCCGCTGGACAACGGCGACTCGGTCAAGCTGACCACCGCGCGCTATTACACACCCAGCGGCAAGTCGATCCAGGCCAGCGGCATCGTGCCGGAAGTGCTGCTCACCCCGGAACCGCAACCGGGCGACGCCGATGTGCCGGCCAGCCTGACCGACTTCAGCGAAGCCACGCTGCCGGGCCATCTGCGCGGCGATGCCGAAGGCGAGGAGGGCTACAGCGCCGGCGACGTCTTGCCGGGCGATGGCCCGATCGCCGCCGCGCTGGCCGAGCTCAAGCAGCCCGGCTCGGCGGCCAAGGCGCAAGCCGCGCTCAAGGCCAAGGCGCAGGCAGCGCAGAAGGCCAAGGCCGCCAAGCCCGCGGCCGACCCCAAGCCGCCTGCCGCGCGCCCGGCAGCGGCCGACAAGCCCAAGCCTGCCGACAAACCGAGCGAACCGGCGGAAAAGGCCAAGCCGGCCACGCCGGCCCAACCGGCCCAACCGGCTGCGCCTGCGGACAAGCCCAAGCCGGCCGAACCGGTCAAGTAATCCGGCCACAGCGCAGCGGGTGCATCACCCGCTGCGCGCCCGGCGCGATCGATACGCGCGGCCCTGCACGCTTGCTGCATGGCTCTCTCGATAACCCAACCGCCCAGCGCTGGCGTGTTTGACCTCGCCCCTGGGCCCTGCCGCAGCGAGGCACTATCGAGCGCCAATGCTTTTGTAGGAGCGACCCCGGTCGCGACAAGCCTTCCCGAACACGCGATCACCACGTCAAACCAGCGTTACCGCGCTACCGCCAGCGCCTCGGGATTGACCAGATTGCGCGGCGTCCCTGCGGCAAATGCCAGCACGTTGTCGAAAGCCGCCTCGAAGTACAGCGCGTAGCTGTCGCTTTCCACGTAGCCCAGATGCGGCGTCGCCAGCACGCGCGGGTGTTGCAGCAACGGATCGCGCGCATCCAGCACCGGCTCGCGCTCGAACACATCCACCGCCGCCTGTGCCGGCCGGCCCGCATCCAGCGCGGCCAGCAAGGCGCCGGGCGCGATCAGCTCGGCGCGGCTGGTGTTGACCAGCAACGCATCCGGGCGCATCCGCGCCAGATCCTGCGCACCGACCTGGTGGCGGGTTTGCGCCGTCAGGCGCCGATGCAGCGACAGCACATCGCTGCGTTCGAACAGTTCCTCGCGGCTGCCGGCGATGGCGAAGCCGTCGCGCGCGGCCTGTGCGCACGAGGCGTCGCCGCCCCAGACCAGCACCTGCATGCCGAACGCACGCCCGAAGCCGGCCACGCGCTGGCCGATCCGCCCATAACTCCAGATCCCCAGGGTGCGCCCGTGCACTCCGCGTCCCAGGCCGGGATCGCCCAGCGCCTGCCAGCGGCCCTGGTGCAACGCGCGCTGGTACTCGCTCAGGCGCCGGCTGGCCGACAGGATCAGGGCCCAGGTCAGTTCGGCCGGCGCCACCGGCGAGCCGACGCCTTCGGCCACCGCCACCCCGAATTCGGTGCACGCGGCCACGTCCACGTGCGCGCCGATGCGACCGGTCTGGCTGATCAACTTCAGGCGCGGCAGCCGCCGCAACAGCGTGGCGTCCACGCGGGTGCGCTCGCGGATCAGCACCAGCGCATCGGCTTCGACCAGCCGCTCGGCCCATTCGTTGGGATCGGTGGCCAGCGCGCCCAGCACCTGCACATCGTGGCCGTGCAGGCGCTGCAGGCAGGGCAGGTGACGCACGGCGCCCTGGTAATCGTCGGGCACCAGGATGCGCATCAGCGCGGCTTGGTCGGCAACGGGAACGGCGTGACCACCTTGTCGCCGGTGGTGGCGTCGCGGATCACCGACTGGCCCTTCTTCTCGACTTCCTCGATGCGCACGATGCTCTGCATCGGCAGGTGCAGCGTCTTGGTGTTGCCGAACTCTTCGCGCAGGCGCTCTTCGGTGGGATCGACCACCAGCCCGTCGTGCACGTCGAACACCAGCTCGCCGATCTGGTTGAACCCCCACAGATGGCTGCCGGTGACCTGGCGGGCGTAGAGCTCGTAGACCTTGCCGTGATTGAGGAAGGTGACTTTGTACAGAGGCTTGGACATGCGGCGATTATAGGCGCGCCACTATGCAGCGCGCGGCCGCGCATCACTGCGCCCGGGGGCGCCTTGCCCCGTTGGCGCCGCGCTAGAAGCCGTGGCGCTTGCGCAGCCGCCGCGCGATCGCCGCGCGCACGTACAGCCCGTAGACGATGCCGAACACGAACCCGGCGATATGCGCCGACCACGCCACCATGCCGAAGGCCGGGCCGATGTAGGCGAACACCACCTGCAGCAGCGCCCAGGCGCCGATCAGCAACGGCGCCGGCACGCGGATGAATTCCAGAAACACCCCCAGCGGCAGCACCACGCCCAGCTTGGCGCCGGGAAACAGCGCCAGATAGGTGCCGATCAATGCCGACACCGCGCCGGAGGCACCGATGATCACCCGGTCCGGAGTGCCGATCGCGAAGATCGCCGCCAGGTTGGAGGCCGCGCCGCCGACCAGGAACAGCAGCAGCAGGCGCCATGGCCCGAGAATGCGCTCGGCCGGCAGCCCGAAGATCAGCAGGAACACCAGGTTGCCGAGCAGGTGCGACCAGTCCGCATGCAGGAACAGCGCGGTGAACAGCCGCAGCACGCTGCCGTCACGCAGCGTCGCCCACCAATCGCCCAGGTTGGACACGCCACTGGACAGCGCGCCCCAGTCCAGCCACAGCGTGTTGCGCGCCTCACCGGGCCGGCTGATCGACCACAGATAGGCCAGCCAGACGGTGGCGAACAGCAACGGCACCGCCCAGCGCGGGGTGGGTTTCTTGCGGGAGGGGAGGGAGACGAACATCGGAGTGGCACTCTAGCGGGTTCACGCTCCTGAACCCACCCCTAACCTGTCCGGCCGATCAATACGCGCTTCGTTATTGTTCGGTTAATTGTGGTGGGTATACTGCGTACGGCGTCGTATGTCGGGGGGGGGTCTCCGGCGCGCTCCAGCAGCCACTTGGCGCTGGGCGCGGGCGCTGTACCGACCACTGCAGTCTTTATCCGGAGAGCACCATCTTATGTCTACCGCTTCCACTCTCAGCCGCGCCACCCTGTTGGCCGTCGGTATCGCCGGCGTATTGGCCGTTGGCCAGGCCCACGGCGCCGCCTTCCAGCTGAAGGAAAACAGCGCCAAGGGTCTTGGCCGCGCCTTCGCAGGTTCCGGCAGCGCCCCGGACGATGCCTCGATCATCGCCAACAACCCGGCCGGCATGCGCCAGCTGGACGGTCGCCTGTTCCAGGCCGACGTCAGCGCCATCAGCTTCTCGGCCAAGTTCCAGCCCGACACCGCCACCTACGCCAATGGCGCCCCGGTCTCCGGCGGCAATGGCGGCGATGCCGGCATGATCGCGCCGGTCCCGGCGATGTACTTCCATGTGCCGTTCGGCGAGAACGACAACATGCACCTGGGTACCTCGCTGACCGTGCCGTTCGGCTTCAAGACCGAATACGACAGCAACTGGGTCGGCCGTTACCACGGCACCAAGACCGAGCTGCAGGCGATCGATTTCAACGTCGCGTTCTCCTACGACGTGAACCCGTACGTGTCCTTCGGTGCGTCGGTGTTCGCCGAGCGCCTGGATATCGAACTGCGCAACGCAGTGGACGCCGGTTCGATCCTGGCGCGCTCGCGGGTGCCGGGTTTCGCACCGGGCAATGCCGATGGCGCGCTGAAGATGAAGGGCCACAGCACTGAAGTGGGCTTCACCCTCGGCGGCCTGTTCAGTATCGATGAGAACACCCACATCGGTTTCAGCTACCGCTCGGAAGTGGAGCACAAGATCACCGGCGCGGACGTCGATTTCACCATGCCCGGCGGCGCCGCTGCGGTCTTCGCAAATGCAGCACCAGGCACCTTCATCGACACCAGCGGCCGTGCAACCGTGAAGTTGCCGGCCAGTGCCACGGCCAGCTTCACCCACAACGTGAACGAGCAGTGGTCGATCATGGCCGACGTCACGCGCACCGCCTGGAGCAAGTTCGACCAGGTCACGCTGGACTTCGCCTCCAACCAGCCCAACACCGTGCTGGACTTCTCCTACCGCGACACCACCTTCGCCTCGATCGGTGCCGATTACCGCATGAGCGAGACGCTGACCCTGCGTGGCGGCCTGGCCTACGACCAGACCCCGACCACTGCCGAGCACCGCGACGTGCGCGTGCCGGATGCGAGCCGCAAGTGGGTCTCGCTGGGTCTGAGCTGGCGTCCGTCGCAGCAGGCCGAATACAACTTCGGTTACACCCACCTGTTCACCAGCGACCCGACCAGCGACACCGTCAGCGCCACCGGCGACCGTCTGGCGGGCAGCTACAAGGTGAAGGGCGACGTGCTGGCCGCTTCGGTCAACTACAAGTTCTGATCGTCGTAGCACCACGCGTGTAACGAAAAACCCCGCTTCGGCGGGGTTTTTTCGTTGCTGCCTTGCGCACGCCGCCATCTGCGTTGCCGGCATGGCGTGCATAGGCGGGCCGAGGCACTGTCTTTCTGGGCGACGCAACGCCGAGCCACGCAGTGGCGATGCCTCATGGCAACGCGTTGACCGAGGCCGTCTACGCCGCCGGGCGCGCCGTGCAGGCGGCAGCGTGGATTGCTATGGTCGTGCGCATGGACCAACCCGACTTCATCCAGATCACCGACGACGCCATCTCGCGCGAGGATTGCGCCGCCATCGTGCAGCGCATGCGCGCCAGCCAGCAGCTGCAACCGGGGCGCGTGGGCAGCGGCGTGTTTCCCGAACTCAAGCACAGCCGCGACCTGCGCATCAGCGGCGTGGCCGAATGGGCTGCGGTGGAAAACCGCCTGCAACAGGCCGTGTTCGAAGGCGTGCTGACCTACCTGCGGCAGTATCCACAAGCCCTGATTTCACCGCTGATGCTGCAGGTCACCACCGCCGACGGCAGCCCGCACCGGCTGGTGGCCGAGGACATCGTGCAGATGAGCGACCAGGCGCTGGGCGACCTGGCCCGCACCTGCCTGCGCCCGGGCGCGATCAACCTGCAGTGGTACACCGCCGACCAGGGCGGCTACCCGTACTGGCATTGCGAACTGTATCCACGCGATGCCAGCGCCGACACGCTGCACCGCCATCTGCTGTGGACGCTGTACCTCAACGAGGAGTTCGAACAGGGCGAAACCGAATTCCTGTTCCAGCAGCGCAAGGCCCGCCCGCGCACCGGCAGCCTGCTGATCGCCCCCACCGCCTTCACCCACACCCACCGCGGCAACCGCCCGGTCGGCGGCGACAAGTTCATTGCCACCAGCTGGATCCTGTTCCAGTCGGCAAGCGCCTTGTACGGCGGGGAATAGGGAATCGGGAGTAGGGAATCGCAACGGCAACAGCAATTCGCAATAGCGCGGCTCTTGCTGTTCCGATTCCCGATTCTCCATTCCCGACTTCCCGCCCCTAGAACAGACTGCCTTGCGGCGATTGCGGTACCGGCTTGGCCGGTGGAGCAGGGCGCCGGAACTTGCCGGTGTCCAACGCCGGCATGGCGCGGGCGTCGAAACCGCTGCGGCGGTGGGCCAGGGCGAAGCGGCGTGCCAGCAACTCCGCGTACACGCCTTGGCCGCGCATGCGTGCGCCGAAGGCGCTGTCGTAGTCCTTGCCGCCGCGCAGTTGCTGGATCGTGCTCATCACATGCGCTGCGCGTTGCGGGTGATGGGTCTGCAACCAGTCGCGGAACAGCGGCGCCACTTCGTGTGGCAGCCGCAGCAGCACGTAGCCGGCACTGTGCGCGCCGGCATCGGACGCGGCCTGCAGGATCGCCTCCAGCTCATGGTCGTTGATCCACGGGATCACCGGCGCGGCCATCACCCCGACCGGCACGCCGGCCTCGTGCAGTGCCCGCATCGCGCGCAGGCGGGCATGCGGTGCGGACGCACGCGGTTCCAGCCTGGCCGACAGATGCGGGTCCAGCGTGGTCACCGAAAAATGCACGTTGACCAGGCCCTCGCGTGCCAGCGGTGCGAGCAGATCCAGATCGCGCGTGACCAACGCATTCTTGGTGATCAGCGTGAACGGGTGCCGGGTCTCCCACAGCACCTCGATCAGGCGCCGCGTCAGTGCGCGTTTGCGCTCGATCGGCTGATACGCATCGGTGTTGATGCCCAGCGCGATCGGGCTGGGCACATAGCCGGGGCGCGACAGTTCGCGCCGCAGCAGCTCCGGTGCATTGGTCTTGGCGAACAGCTTGGTCTCGAAATCCAGCCCGGGCGACAGGTTGAGATACGCATGCGAGGGCCGCGCAAAGCAGTAACTGCAGCCATGCTCGCAGCCACGGTACGGATTGACCGATTGCGAGAAGCCGATGTCCGGCGATTGATTGCGGCTGATGATGCTGCGCGCGGTTTCCTCGGTGACCTGCGTACGTAACGCCGGCGCGGCGAACTCCTCGCTGTCGTCGGCGTACCAGCCATCGTCCACTGCCTGCTGGGTGGTGGTTTCGAAGCGTCCGGGGAGGTGGCCGGTCGCACCGCGGCCCTTGATCGCAGTTGCCATCGCGCCATCGTACGGCCGGCAGGTCTCAGGCAATGCGACCACGCGCAGCGCCACGATGAAGCTTTCAGGCCCGGCGCGGCGATCGTGTTGGTCGCCCGGTCATCGCAGCGGCGCGTGCGGCCCGTAGAATCCGCGCATGCTCGCATCCGTACAGGGCGCGTGGGATCGGCTGGCCACCGTTCCCCACCTCGAAGCGCTACTCCTGGCCGCCTATGTGCTGTACCTGCTGTGGATCGCCAGCTGGATCGTGCTGCAGAAGCGCGAGCCGGTGGCCACGCTCAGCTGGGTGCTGTCGCTGGCCGCGCTGCCGTACCTGGGCCTGCTGATCTACTACTGGCTCGGCCCGCAGAAGGTCAAACGCCAGCGGCTGCGGCGCGGCCGCTCGCGCTCGGGCATGGAGAGCTATAGCAGCGTCTGCCCGCCGGATGCAGACTGCACCGAGCTGGCCAAGATCGCCCAGTCCACCACCGGCCTGGCCCCCAGCAGCGCCACCGAGGTGCACTGGCTGGTGGATGGCGCGGCCACCTATGCGGCCATCATCGAGGCCATCCGCGGTGCGCGCGACCACATCCATCTGGAGTACTACATCTTCCAGCCCGACCACAGCGGCACCGCGATCTGCGATGCACTGATGGAGCGCGCACGCGCCGGCGTCAAGGTGCGCCTGCTGATGGATGCGGTGGGCTCGTCGGCGATGACCCGGCGCAGCCTGCGGACGCTGCGTGCGGCCGGCGTGGAGACCGCCTGGTTCCATCCGTCCCAGCTGCTCAAGCCGTTCAAGCGGCCGTGGCTGAACCTGCGTACCCACCGCAAGGTGGTCGTGATCGACGGCAGGATCGGCTTCACCGGCGGCATCAACGTCACCGACGAAGAGAACGAGCAGGTCCGCAGCGATGCCTATCGCGACCTGCACGTGCGCCTGCAGGGCCACGTGGTGCGCAGCCTGCAGCTGGTGTTCCTGGAAGACTGGCTCTACGCCACCGGGCAGGGTCGCGCCGCGTTCCACGGCCAGCAGCTCTGGCCCGAGGACGTGCCAAGCCGCGCGCAGGGCGATGTCGACGCGCAGGTGCTGATCTCCGGGCCGGATTCCTCGTGGGAGTCCATCCACCGGCTGATGGTCGCTGCGATTCACGAAGCCCGGCATCGGGTCTGGCTGGTCACGCCGTACTTCGTCCCCGGCGAGGCCGCGCGTATGGCGCTGACCTCGGCCGCATTGGGCGGGCTGGACGTGCGCCTGCTGGTGCCGCGCGTCAGCGACTCGCGTCTGGTCACCTACGCGGCGCGTTCGTATTTCGACGAGCTGCTCGAGGCCGGCGTGCGCATCTACGAATATGGCCCGCGCATGCTGCACACCAAGGCGCTGCTGGCCGACGACGACGTCTGCATCGTCGGCAGCGCCAATTTCGACAGCCGCAGCTTTCGCCTGAACTTCGAGCTGTCGATGCTGTTCCGCGACCAGGCGGTCGCGGCCGAACTGGCCGGCTTGATCGACGCCGACCTGCAGCACGCGCAGGAAGTGCGCTTTGTCCGCCATCGGCCGTTGTGGCGCTCCCGGCTGCCCGAAGCCTGCGCACGGCTGCTGTCCCCGCTGCTGTGACCCGCACCGCCGCGCCCACGTGGAACCGTGCCGGGCGCGGCGCTACACTGCCGCCACTGATCGGGGAGCTCGTCATGCACTGGCTGTTTCTGCTTATGGCGTTGGGTGCGCTGGTGCTGGCCTTCAGCACGCCGCACGTGTGGTTGCTGGTGGCTTCGCTGCTGGTGGCACTGCTGTTGCTGTTGCTGTGGACGCGCGGTTGGTTCGCCTCGCGCATGCGCGATGCCCAGCGCGACACCAGCAGCCTGATCGACCCGGCCGAGCTGCGCCGCCTGCGCGAGATTGCCGAAGCCCGCAAGGCCGCTGCACTCAACGCCACCCGTGATGGCGAGCCGCAGGCCTGAGACCGACGCAGTGACCACCCAGCTCAGCGTCAACGTCAACAAGATCGCGGTGTTGCGCAATTCCCGCGGCGGCCACGACCCGGATGTGGTGCAGGCCGCCCGCACCTGCATTGCCGCCGGCGCGCACGGTATCACCGTGCACCCGCGCCCGGACCAGCGGCATATCCGCGCCGATGATGTGCTGGCACTGAGCGCGCTGACGCGCGAGCACGGCGTCGAATTCAATATCGAAGGCAATCCGTTTGCGCCACCGCGCGACGGTTATCCGGGCCTGCTGGCGTTATGTCGTGCCACGCGGCCCGAGCAGGTCACCCTGGTACCGGATGGCGATGGACAGCTGACGTCCGACCACGGGTTCGATTTTGCGCAGGACACCACCCAACTCGCCGCGCTGATTGCCTCGTTCAAGGCAATCGGCGCGCGCGTCAGCCTGTTTGTCGATGCAGGCAATCCCGATATTGCGCAAGCGGCGGTACTGGGTGCAAACCGTATCGAGTTGTACACCGGCCCCTATGCGCAGGCGCATCTGAGCGGCCAGCCAAGTGCTGCATTCAAGCTGTTTTCCGACGCTGCACAACGCGCAGCCGCGGCAGGTCTTGGCGTCAATGCCGGTCATGATCTGTCGCAGGCCAATCTCGGTGACTTTCTCGGCGCCGTCCCGGGCGTGCTGGAAGTCTCGATCGGCCATGCATTGATCAGCGAGGCCTTGTATCAAGGCCTGGATGTGACGGTACGCGCCTATCTGGGGATACTGCGCGGCGCATCGATCGACGCTTGAGATAATCAAGCGGAGTATATAAATGTGCAGCGTCGTTGCCAGGCAGTGTATCGGAGCAGGTTTTCTGCTCCCGATGCGATGGTTATCGATGACTTTCATCTGGTTTACCAGTTGAGTTAATCGCGTATTTACTGCACAAAACCGATGCCATCCACCTGCGTATTCCTGGCCGCATCCAGCGCCTTGGCCATCACCGCGTATTTGCCATCCGCACTGGCGGCGATGCGCAGCTGCGGCTGATGGCCGCTTGCCTGGCGTATCTGTTCGATCAACCTGTGCTGGAATTCCTGCAGCGTGACCGGGCTGGCATTCCGGAACACCTGGCCGCTGGCGTCCACCCACAACGCGATCGGTGCAGGCGGTTCGGACCCGTGAAAGCGCTTGCCGGCTGCGCTATAGCAGAGCAACTGTGATTAACCGCGCACGGTGACGATGAAGATGAAGATGAAGATGAAGATGATCAACAACACGGCACTGTCGCCTGATCGAGCATAAAAAAACGCCACCGTTTCCGGTGGCGTTGCAGTCGCGTCATGACTGTTGTGTTGCGGTGTTGCGATGTCTTACTGCATGAAGCCGATTTTCTTCATCTGCGAGTTCTTCGCCGCAGCGAGCACCTTGGCCATCACCTCGTACTCCGCATCTTCATTGGCATCGATGCGCAGTTCCGGCTGATTGGTCGGATCGGCCTGCACCACTTCTTCCATCTTCTGCTGCAACTGCGCGACCGGGGTCGGGCTGTTGTTCCAGAACACCTGGTTGCTGGCGTCGATACGCAACTCGATCGGCGGCGGCGGTTCGGTCGTCTGCGGTGGCGGGTTGAGCACCCGTTGCGGCAGATCCACGGCGATCGGGTAGGTCATGATCGGCGCGGTCACGATGAAGATGATCAGCAGCACCAACATCACGTCCACCAGGGGCGTGACGTTGATGTCGGCCATTGGGCCACGGTTTCCACCGGTACTGAATGCCATGGCTTACTGCCCCTTCTCTTTGGTTGCGACGAAGCCGACGTCCAACATGCCCTGACCCTGCGCGATCTTGGTGATCTCGTTGATCGTACGCATCTTGGTCGTGCGGTCGCCACGCAAGTTGAGCGGCGGCTGCGGTGTCTGCTGTGCGGCGGTGGACAGGCGCGATTCCAGGGCTTCCTTGGAAATCGGCTCGTCGTTCCAGTACAGCGACCCGTCTTCCTTGACGGCCAGGGTGATCGGCGCGGCGCGTTTCTCCGCATCTTCCTTCTGGATCAGGTTGGCCTCTGGCAGCTCCACCTTGACCTTATGGGACATCAGCGGTGCCGTAATGATGAAGATGATCAGCAGCACCAACATCACGTCCACGAGGGGCGTCACGTTGATGTCGGCCATCGGGCCACCGCTGTTTCCACTACTGAAGGCCATAACGGGCTCCGTCTAAATCGTTGCGAAGTCGTTCTTTACTACGGATTAGCGAACGCGCGAACCAGTGGCGAAGAAGTCGTGCAGGTCGTGGGCAAAGGTGTCGAACTTGGCGATCACCGAGCTGTTGACCTTGGAGAAGAAGTTGAACGCGAACACGGCCGGGATGGCGACGAACAGACCGATCGCGGTCATGATCAGCGCTTCACCCACCGGGCCGGCAACGGCGTCGATGGAGGCCGAACCGGTTGCACCGATCTTGATCAGCGCGCCGTAGATGCCCCACACGGTACCGAGCAGACCGACGAACGGCGCGGTCGCACCGACGGTGGCCAGCAGGGTCATGCCGGACTGCAGCTTGGTGCTTTCGCGGGTCACGGCCTGACGCAGGGCGCGATCGACGAATTCCGAACGGCTCAGGCTCTCGCCCAGGCCACCGGTGCTGCCTTCGGCACGCTGGTGGTGAGCAGCAGCCTGCGCTGCATCCAGTGCGATCTTGGAGAACGGCTCGGAAGCCGGCTGCTCTTCCATGGCGCGGATGGCGTCCTGTGCATTCGGGGCATCCCAGAACGCGGTGGTGACGCGGTCGGCCGCGCTCTTCAGACGGGTGGCGCGGAAGATGTTGATGACGGTCCAGTACCAGGAGGCAGCGGACATGGCGATCAGGGTGATCAGGACGACCCAGGACACGGCGAAATCGCCGGGGCTGGAGGTCATTTCGGTGATCAAGTGCTCGAAGCCCATCTGCGACAGAGCGGCCGACGGATTGGAGCCCCCTGCAGCGGCGGCGATAAAGAATTCCTGCAGCATGACGCTTACCTTTGTTGTGTGTGGTGATGAAGGGTGGAGCGAAAGGAAGACAGGATCCTGGGCCGACCGTGGCCGGCCCGTGGGATCAGTTCAGAGCAAAGTTGACCGGGACGCGGACACGTCCGGCGGCTTTCTGCCCGTTGACAGTGGAGGCGTTGAACTTCCACTTGCGTGCTGCGTCCATCGCGGCACGGTCAAGGTCGCGGTTGCGGCTGGACTTTTCGACCGACACGTTGGTCACGTTGCCGCTGGCATCCACATCCACGATCAGGATGACCTCGCCTTGGACACCGGCCCGGAATGCAGCCGGCGGGTACTTCGGCGGGTTCATGTTCTTGGACGAGATATCGACACTGGCGCCGATGTCACTCGGTGGAGCCGGTGGAGCCGGCGGAGCCGGTGGCGTGACGATATCGCTGGGACGCGGTTCGGGAACATCGACGACCGGTGCTTCCGGCGGCGGCGGAACCGGTGACGGCTTCGGCGGCGACAGATTCTTGACCGGCGGTGGCGGCTTGTCTTCCGGCGGCGGCGGCGGCGGCGGCGGCGGGGGAGGAGGCGGTGCATCCACCAAGGTGACCATGGTGGTGCGCTCCTTCTCTGCCGGAGCCTTCGGCGCCACTGCAGGGATCAGCAACATCATCAGTGCAGTGAGGTGCAGGGCAATTACAAAAGCAATGCCGATAATGCGGGCCCAGCTCAGACCCTGGTTCCCGGCATCATGGTCATGCCTGTGGATAACGAGTTGTTCCGTCATGCGCCAATGGCTCTTTCAGTGGGGGCCCCGGATCACTGTGATGATCCCCAGGTTTTCGGACGGCTTTGACACCGCAGGAACCCCCAAGCTTATACCAATCCCGAGTCCTGTAACCACTAAAAACACAGGGATTTCGGGGGTTTATTTTCTTTTTTACTTCAGATTGATGATCTTCTTGGCGTCATCAGGTTTTTTGACACCCTTGGCGATTGCCTGCTGCGCGGCCTGCTTGGCCTCCGGGATGCGACCTTCCGAATGCAGCACCTTGGCCAGATTCAGATAGGTCTCGCCGTCCTTGGAAAGCGGTGCGGCCTTTTGCCAATTCTCGATCGCCTTGGGCACATCTTCGCTGTAGTAATACGACTGTGCCAGCGCAAGGTATGTCTGATAATCGGGTTTAAGGATGCCTTTTTGCATACCTTCATTGATGACCGCGATGACGTCCTTTTCCTTGTTCTCGGTGTTGGCGTAGATGGAATACAACTGCTTGTACTCCTTTTCTTCGGTCAACTGCCCGGCCGCGCGCAGCTTGTCCATCACTGCGGCAGCCTTGTCCATCTGGTCGGCCTGCATATACATGCTGGCCAGGTTGAGCTGGGCCTTCTTGTCGTTGGGCGTCTTGGCGGCGAGCGCTTCGGCAGCGGCCACCGCTTCACCGGTCTGGCCGGCTTCGGCATAGGCCGCCATCAGCAACTGGTTCCAGGTGTCCTTCGGCTCGGGCGAGGCGGCGATAGCCTGCTTCAGCACCGGAATGGCTTCCTTGTAGCGCTCGGCCTGGTACAGCGCCTGACCCTTGAGGATCAGATCTTCCGGGCGCTGCGACTTGCTTTCTTCCAGATACTTGTCCAGCGTTGCCAGGCCTTCGGCCTGCTGATCGTCCTGCATCTGCAACTGCGCCAGCATCAGCATCGACTGGAACTGGCCGTTGTTGTCCAGCGCATTGAGGCCGATGGCCTGCTGCAGATACGTCTTGGCAGCGGCGGTGTCGTCCATGTTGTACGCCGCCTGGGCGGCCAGCTGCGCCGCCAGCGCCTTGTCGGCTTCGTTGGCCGAGCCATTGGCGAGGATCTCATCGGCCTGGGTACGCACGGCCGGGAAGTCTTCGCCCTTGTTGAAGGTTTCGATCAGCTTCTGCAGCTTGCTGCCCAGCTTGGAGGAGGGCTTGATCGTCGGCGCGGCGCGGGTGGACTGCGGATACAACTCTTCGGCCTTGCCGCTGCCCTTGGACTTGCGGCTGGCGCGCTCGGACGAACGATCCGACTGCGCGACCGCATCGGCGACGACAGCCCCGCCCAGCGACGCGGCGATGAACAGGGACAACAGGGCTTGCTTGCGGTTGAGCAGTTTCATGTTTCACCTCGGACGAGCCGCCGTCGGGCGGTACGGAAAGCGGAATAAACGCTGTACGAAAAATCTGAGCCGGCAAAGTTAGCAGAAAGTCTCAGTTCCCGAAAACGGTTTCCATGCTGTGTTGCGACATTCGGTACGTAAGCGCTGCACGATCAGCCGCAGCGCGGCACGCGTCCGTCCTGTCGCGCTTGCTGGTAAACCGGTTCGAGTTGACCGACGTCTGCCTGCAATTCGCGGATGCGATTGGCCGGGTCGGGGTGGGTGGACAGCCACTGCGGCTGGCGGTTGCCGCTGGCGGCCATCATGTTCTGCCACAGCGTCACCGCCTGGGCAGGATCGAAGCCGGCCTGGGCCATCAGGCGCTGGCCGACCACGTCGGCCTCGCTCTCCTGGGTCCGTGAGCCCGGCAGCAGAAACACGGTCTGGGCGGTCATCCCGCCGACCTGGTTGACGGCACTGGCCGCACCGTCGCCATAGGCCGCACCGGCCAGCGCGCCGATGATGCCAAGGCCGGTCTGCGCACCAAGCTGACGGGTGATGCGTTCTTCATGATGGCGCGAGATCACGTGCCCGATCTCGTGCCCGAGCACGGCAGCCAGCTGATCCTGGGTCTTGGCCACGGTGAAGATGCCGGTGTTCACGCCGACCTTGCCACCGGGCAGGGCGAAGGCATTGGCTTCGTCATCGACAAACAACGCGGTTTCCCAACGGGTCTCGCGCCACTGCGGCGGCAGCTGCGCGACCAGCGCATTGACTACGCACTGCACGTAGGCGTTCTGCTTGCCGTCGGTGCTGACTTTTTCCTTGGCCTTGGTCTGCGCGAAGGACTCTGCGCCAAGCTTGTCGAGCTGGTCCTGGGTGACGCCTCCCACCACCTGTCGGCGGCCGGTCGGCGAGGTTGTGGTGGCACATGCCGTCAATGCAAAGACGGCGACAACGATCAACAGCCTGGCTTTCATTCAGTCCCCCTTGAACCCTGGGGGCATTTTGGCAGGCTCGTCTTAACTTTTCGTCAAACGGCTCAGCCGAGGCCAAAAAAGTACAGCGCCGCCAGGGCGGTGGCGTTGTTGACGCCATGCGCCACGATCGGTGCCCACAACGTGCCGGTGCGCCAATACAGCCATGCAAACGCCGCGCCCATGCTGCCGTAGACCAGCCACAATTGCGCGATGGCGGCCGGGCCGTTGCCGCTGACGCCGGGCACTTCGTGTACCAGCGCAAAGATCGCGCTGCTCAGCACGATGCCCAGCCAGGGCCGGCCGGCGGCGAGCAGGCGGCCGAACAGCACGCGTCGGAACAGCAGTTCTTCGTACGCCGGGGCGATGGCCACGGCAAACACCACCAGCGCCAGCGGCCATTGCTTGATGGCTTCTTCCATCAACGGCAGGTTGGTCGGCACCGGCTTGATGCCCAGCGCGGACGCCGCGACGCTGACCAGATTGCTGAGCAGGAACACGCCAACCGCGATCAACGCGGTCCAGCCCCAGGTCGAGGCACGCCTGATGGCGGCCCGCGAAGCCCTGCGTTCGTCTGCGGTCGCGCGGCGGCGCCAGTAGTACAGCAGCAGGGCCGGCGAGGCCGTGCTGACCAGCGCGGTGAGCAGTTGCACCAGCACGCCGGGTTGGCCGATCGTGGCCATGATCTGGGTCGGGGAGGGCGTCAGGCCCTGCGCCTTGGCGGCCTGCACGGCGCTGACGCCGCGGAACACGCCCCAGAGCGCGAAACCGGCCACGCTCAGCAACAACAGCAGGCCGGTGGCGATCAGTACATCGATGCCGAAGCCGAGCAAGGGCGGAAGCAGCGGGGCATTGCCGGCAGCCGGCGTCGCTGCCGGCCTCGGTGGAGGATCTGTGCGCATCGTCGTCCTGAAAAAACCGCAGACGCCGGCGCATCACCTGCGCGATGTGCCGGCGGGCGACGGTGGCTCAGATGTCCAGGTTGGACACCTTCAGCGCGTTGTCCTCGATGAAGTCGCGGCGTGGCTCGACCACATCGCCCATCAAGGTGCTGAAGATCTGATCGGCGGCCACGGCGTCTTCGATACGCACCTGCAACAGGCGACGCGTATCCGGGTTGACCGTGGTCTCCCACAGCTGCTCGGCGTTCATTTCGCCCAGGCCCTTGAAGCGCTGCACCTGGCGGCCCCGCTTGGCCTCTTCCAGCAGCCAGGCATGCGCCTGGGCAAAGCTGGTGATGGGGTGGGTCTTGTTGCCGCGCACGATCTGCGCGCCTTCGCGGACCAGGTCGTGCAGGGCCAGCGAGACCTCGCGCAGCGGACGCAGCTCGCCACTTTCGAACGCGCCCATCGGCAGCACCTGGGTGAATTCCTCGCCCATGTGCCTGCGCACCGCCACCAGCGACGCCGAGGCGCTGTCGGTGGCCGGGTCGAAACGCAGCTGGTAGCGCGCCGTGCCCAGGGTGCCGCGGTTGAGCACCGCCTGCAGCGCATCCAGGGTGGGATGCGCCTCGCCTTCGGCCTGCAGCTGGTCCACGTCCAGCGGCGGCAGGTCGATCAGCGCGGTAAGCAGCGCCGGGTCGTAGCGGTGCGCATTGCGCGCGATCGCCTCGTTGGCGCTGGTGAACAGCATCAACAGCTTTTCCAGCGCTTCGCCGGTGATCGGCGGCTCGTCGGTGGCGGGGATCAGCGCCGCGCCTTCGACCGCATTGCTGGCCAGATAGGCATTGAGCGCCGCATCGTCCTTGAGATACAGCTCGCTCTTGCCCTGCTTGAGCTTGTACAGCGGCGGCAGGCCGATGTAGATGTAGCCGCGCTCGATCAGCTCCGGCATCTGCCGGTAGAAGAACGTCAGCAACAGGGTGCGGATGTGCGAGCCGTCGACGTCGGCGTCGGTCATCAGGATGATGCGGTGGTAGCGCAGCTTGTCCGGGTTGTACTCGTCGCGGCCGATGCCGGTGCCCAGCGCAGTGATCAGCGTACCGACCTGGTCGGACGCCAGCATGCGGTCGAAACGCGCACGCTCGACGTTGAGGATCTTGCCGCGCAGCGGCAGCACCGCCTGGTTCTTGCGGTTGCGGCCCTGCTTGGCCGAGCCACCTGCCGAGTCACCCTCGACGATGAACAGTTCGGACAGCGCGGGGTCCTTTTCCTGGCAGTCGGCCAGCTTGCCGGGCAGGCCGGCGATGTCCAGCGCGCCCTTGCGGCGGGNCAGGTCGCGCGCCTTGCGGGCAGCTTCGCGCGCACGGGCGGCATCGACGATCTTGCCGGTGATGGCCTTGGCTTCGTTCGGATTCTCCTGCAGGAACTCCTGCAGGCGCGCACCGAAGGCGTTTTCCACCGCCGGACGCACATCCGAGCTGACCAGCTTTTCCTTGGTCTGCGAGGAGAAGCTGGGGTCGGGCACCTTGACCGAGAGCACCGCGATCATGCCTTCGCGCATGTCATCGCCGGTCAGCGCGACCTTGGCCTGCTTGGCGATGCCGTTCTGCTCGATGTAGTTGCTGAGCACCCGCGTCAGCGCGGCACGGAAGCCGGCCAGGTGGGTACCGCCATCCTTCTGCGGGATGTTGTTGGTGAAGCAGTACATGGTTTCCTGGTAGGCGTCGGTCCATTGCAGGGCCACGTCCACCACGATGCCGTTGTGCTCGCCGGTCACCGAGATCACATTCGGGTGCAGCGGTGACTTGAGCTGGGCCAGATGCTCGACGAAGCTGCGGATGCCGCCTTCGTAGTGAAAGTCGTCGCGACGGCCTTCGCCACGCTCGTCTATCAGCGCGATCTTGACGCCGGAATTGAGGAACGACAGCTCACGCAGGCGGCGCGCCAGGATGTCGTAATGGAACTCGACATCGCTAAAGATCGCCACCGCCGGCTTGAAACGCAGTGTGGTGCCGCGCTTGGTCGAGGCTTCCAGCTGTTTGAGCGGGTACTGCGGCTCGCCCAGCGCGTATTCCTGCTGGTAGTGGAAGCCGTCGCGCCAGATGTCCAGCCACAGGTGCTCGGACAGCGCATTGACCACCGACACGCCCACGCCGTGCAGGCCGCCGGATACCTTGTAGCTGTTGTCGTCGAACTTGCCGCCGGCATGCAGCACGGTGAGGATCACCTCCGCCGCCGAGACGCCTTCTTCCTTGTGGATGTCGACCGGCACGCCACGGCCGTTGTCGGACACCGCAACCGAGCCATCGACCAGGATCCTGACCACGATGTCGTCGGCATGGCCGGCCAGGGCTTCGTCGACCGAGTTGTCGACCACCTCGAACACCATGTGATGCAGGCCGGTGCCGTCATGGACATCGCCGATGTACATGCCAGGGCGCTTGCGGACGGCTTCCAGGCCACGCAGCACGGTGATCTTGCTGGAGTCGTAGGTGCCGTTGGGAGTAGGCGAGGTGTTTTGTTCGTCGGTCATGCGTGTGCCGTTAGCTCCACAACACGGGCGCAGGCGGCAGGAGCCGCATCGCACCGTGGGAAAAGGGGGATAGCCCGGAAATTATACCAGTCGGCCCACCTGCGCCGCGGATGGCTAGGACACGGGCCTCAACACGGCGACATTGCCATGTTCCACGTGGAACTGGTGCAGCAGCTTTCCGGAGTCGAGCAGGCCGGGCGGCACTTCGGTGGCGGTGATCAGCACCTGGGCCGGTGCGGAGGCCAAGCGGTGCAGCACGCGCGCCTGGTGGTGGCGATCCAGCTCCGAACCCAGGTCGTCCAATGCAATCACCGGCCATTCGCCACGCTCATGGGCGAAGTCTTCCGCCTGCGCCAGCAGGCAGGCGAGGGCGGTGAGCTTTGCCTGGCCACGCGAGAGCGCATCCTTGCCTGGGAGCGCGTCGAAGACAGGTGCCCAATCGGCGCGGTGCGGCCCCTGCGAGGTGTAGCCGTTCTGACGGTCACGCTCGCGTGCCAGGAGCAGCGCATCGGCAAGCGAGACCTCATGACGTTTCCAGCCCGGCACGAATGTCAGCGCGGACAATCCCAGCGACGGGGCGATGGCAGCGGCGACCGGAATCAACCGTTCCTGCAGGCGCTCCAGGTAGCGAAGGCGACGCGATGTCAGCGTTTCGCCGGATTCGGCAAGTTCATGATCCCAGGCGTCGAGCATCCGCGGCTGTGCGCCCTGCTTGAGCAAGGCATTGCGCTGCTTGAGCGCCCGCGCATAGCGCCGCCATAGCGCCAGGAAGTCAGGTTCCACGTGGAACAGGCCCCAATCCAGGAACCGCCGCCGCGGTTCACCGCCACCACTGATCAACACATGGCTCCCGGGCTCGAAGGTCACCACAGCCAGTGCGGCACACAGGGCACCGAGCTGTGCGACATCCTCGCCGTCCAGCCGGCCGGTCCATTCCTGCCCGCTATGGCGCAGACCTGCCCGACGCGTGCGTTCGCCCGTCTCGGCCGTGCCCTCGTGCCACTCCACGAAGACTTCCAGATCGCTGGCGCCTTGCTGGATCAGTCCATCGCGCACGCGGCCACGAAAGCTGCGGCCGTAGGCCATCAGGTGCAGTGCTTCCAGCACGCTGGTCTTGCCTGCACCGTTATCGCCGGTCAGCAGGTTCAAGGAACGGGCGGGGTGAAGGTCGACGGTCGCGAAACGACGAAGTCGATGGATGGACAACCGCACTACGTGCATCGATCGGTGTGCTCTGCGCTGTGATCCGGCATCCCGGTCGGAGCGGAGGATACGTGATCGATGCGGATCCTGCGCGTGGCCACGTGAAGCGACCCACGGACAAGCAGGGGACAAGCTGTGGATAAAAAACAGGCCTGAGGAGCGCCGCATGCTTATCCACAGGTTGCTGACCCTTCCACAGGGGTCTAGACACAGGGTTTCGAGGCAACAAAATCCTTTCAAAACATGGAGATAGGGTGGTTTCTGGCGAAATCTGGCCCTACCATCACCACCAAGCTCTTAAATTATTTATAGATTTAAAAGCAAAGCTCGATGTGCATAAGTCAAAAACGGGCCAAGGAAACACATCGACCAGGCGCTGCCGAGCAGTTGAGTATGGCGCAGCAAATCTTGGACTCAGATGAAGTCGTTCAGGCCAACCGGGCTTCGCACGATGTCGATTGGGGCACCGAAGAAGCGCCCCCGACTGAAAGGCCAATCTCACCACCAAGTGCGACGCGCGGTATCGCCAATCCTCGAAGGGCAACGACCTGGGTCAGGTCAACTCTGGGGGATCCCACCGACAGCATGCCTGGGGACCAGCTTGCTCTGGGAGCGGCGGATGGTCCAACCCAGGCACCTAGCGTTCACAGCAATGCGGTAACGAGACAGCTCGCTGCCTGTCGCAAGGATGTGGTGCAGCACTGCACGCGATCGTCCCAACGTCCACGTCGATGACAGCGGCAGAACAGCTGCACGATCGTGGCCTGCGAATGCCTGGCGCGCTCTAGCGGTCGTGGCTTCACGGAGGCGAGCCGACTCGCGCGTCCCCTTCGACCCTGATCGCCGGAAGCGGCGTGTCCATCGAGCCTCGCCTGTCCAACTGCCTGACGATCTGCTCCGGCGACGTCGTGCGGCTACTCAGGACGCCATAGCAGGCGCTTCAGGGCAACGCGCCGAGGCAGCGAGGCAGGCAATGCCGCTCCTGCGCGGCCGCGACTGCCAGCGCTTCAAAAGCTTGATGCAGCAAGGGAGTGGCCCTTTCGCTGCACAAACAAAAAGCCCGGCAATCGCCGGGCGTCTCGTGTTCCACGTGGAACGCGACGTCAGAGACGCAGCGGCATCACCACATGGCGGGACTTCTCGCTGCTGGCCTCGCGCACCAGTGCCGACGAATTTGCATCGCGCAGCTGGATAACCACGTGCTCATCGCGCAATGCCGACAGCGCATCCAGCAAGTAGTTCACGTTGAAGCCGATGGCCAGATCGTCGACCTTGGTGTCGGCCTCGATTTCTTCCTGCGCTTCTTCCTGCTCGGGGTTGTGTGCGCTGATCTTCAGCTGCCCCGGCGACACTTCCACCCTCACGCCACGGTACTTCTCATTCGACAGGATCGCCGCTCGCTGCAGCGATGCACGCAGCGCTTCACGGTCCACCTTGACCTCGCGATCGGCGCCGATCGGGATCACCGCCTCGTAATCCGGGAAGCGGCCGTCGATCAGCTTGGAGGTGAAGGTCACATCGCCACGCTTGACGCGGATATGGCTGCGACCCACTTCCAGTTCCACGTCGCGATCTGCCGCTTCCAGCAGGCGCAGCAGTTCCGTCACGCCCTTGCGCGGCACGATGATCTGCCGCTTGGCGCCGCCGGACTTCTCCAGTTCGGTCTCGCACAGCGCCAGGCGGTGGCCGTCGGTCGCAACGCAACGTAGCAGGCCCTCGCGCAGGTCGAACAGCAAGCCGTTGAGGTAGTAGCGCACGTCCTGCTGGGCCATGGCGAACGCGGTGCGCTCGATCAGCTCCTTCAACGCCGCTTCCGGCACTGCCACGCGCTCGGTCGCTTCGACTTCGTCCACCGACGGGAAATCGTTGGCGGGCAGTGTGGCCAGGGTGAAGCGGCTACGCCCGGCCTGCACCGTGACCTTGTCGCCGGTCTGCGAAATGGTGACGCGGCTGCCGTCGGGCAGGGCGCGCAGGATGTCGAACAACTTGCGGGCCGGAATCGTGGTTTCGCCGTCCTGCGCGTCTTCCACCATCGTGCGCGAGATCATTTCAACCTCCAGGTCGGTACCGGTCAACGACACCTGTCCGTCCTTGACCTGCACCAGCAGATTGGCCAGAACCGGCAGGGTTTGACGGCGTTCGACCACATTGACCACCTGGGCCAACGGTTTGAGGAAGGCTTCGCGCTGCAGTGTAAAACGCATGTGGTTCCGTGCCCCTATGCTTTAAAAGATATGGAATAAATCAAAAGCTTGGTGGTGATGGTAGGGCCGCTTTCAGCGGATAACCACCGTAACTCTTTGTTTCCAAAGGAATTTTCACGCCTGAAAGTCGTTGGACTAGTGCCCCTGGTCTAGCGGTAAAACCTGTGGATAGTTTTCCGCCCGACCTGCGAGGCAACGTTATCCACAGATTCTCCCGCATTTGACCCCAACGTTTCCACGCTTTTCTCCACGCGGGCCGTCAGGGCCGTCCCCGGCCTACTCGCTGAGCTTGCGAATCAGCTTTTCCCAGTCCTCGCGCAGCTTGCCGTCGGCCTCCATCAGCGTGCGGATCTGCCGGCAGGCATGCAGCACGGTGGTGTGGTCGCGGCCGGCGAAGGCGTCGCCGATCTCCGGCAGGCTGTGTTCGGTCAGTTCCTTGGCCAGCGCCATCGCGACCTGGCGCGGACGCGCCAGCGAGCGGGTGCGTCGCTTGGAGAGCAGATCCTTCATCTGCAGGCCGTAGTAGTCCGCCACGGTCTTCTGGATGTTGGGGATGCCGATCGCCTGCTGCTGGGCACGCAACAGGTCGCGCAGCGTCTCCTGGGCAAATTCCACCGTGATCGAGCGGCCGGTGAAATTGGCGCGTGCCACCAGGGTGTTGAGCGCGCCTTCCAGGTCGCGCACGTTGGAGCGCATCTTCTTGGCGATCAAAAACGCCACATCGTCCGGAATCTCGGCGCCGCGCTCACGCGCCTTGGCCAGCACGATCGCCGCACGGGTCTCGAAATCGGGCGGGTCGATCGCCACCGACAGGCCCCAGGCCAGGCGCGACTTCAGTCGCGGCTCCAGGCCTTCGACCTCACGCGGATAGCGGTCGCAGGTCAGGATGATCTGCTGGCGGCCATCGAACAGCGCGTTGAAGGTGTGGAAGAACTCCTCCTGCGTGCGGTCCTTGCCGGCGAAGAACTGGATGTCGTCGATCAGCAGCGCATCGATCTGCTGGAACTGGCGCTTGAACTGGTCCATCGCCTTGTCCTGCAGCGCCCGGATCATCGCGCTGAAGAACTGTTCCGAGCGCAGATACATCACCTTGGCGGCCGGATTGGCCTGGCGCAGCGCGTTGCCGGCGGCAAACATCAGGTGGGTCTTGCCCAGGCCAGTGCTGCCGTACAGCAGCAGCGGGTTGTGGGCGCGGTCACCCGGCTTCTGCGCGGCCTGGATCGCGGCCGCCAGACCGAGCTGGTTGCTGCGGCCCTCGACGAAGTTGGCGAAGGTGTAGTGCGAATCCAGATTGCCGGCAAACGGCACGATCGGCGCGGCAACCGGGGCGCTGGGCGCGGCCATCGGTGCCGGCTGCGGCTCCGGCGCGCGTGGGCGCGAGCCGACCGCCAGCGCCACTTCGCCGTTGCCGACGAAATACGCAACCAGTTCGCGGATGCGCGGCAGGTAACGTTCGCGGACCTGGTCGACGATGAAGGCGTTGGGCGCATACAGCACGATGCTGTCGCCGCGGTCTTCGGCTTGCAGGGGTTTCAACCAGGTATGGACGTCTTCGGGCGGGAATTCGGCTTCGAGACGTTCCAGACAGCGGGGCCAAGCATCCAT
>NZ_UIHB01000002.1 GCF_900476395.1 Xanthomonas euroxanthea | reverse complement strand
CACCGAATCACGCACAAGGTCTTAGATGCGTGAAGCGGAAAATTCGACTCACGCACCAAGCTCGTAGATGCATGACGCGGAAAATCGACGGCACGCGTTTTGGCGCCGTACACGCTGCAGCTGGAGGCGAACACGAAGTGCCCCACGCCGGCCTGCGCGGCCGCCTGCGCCACCGCCACGCTGGCGCGGCAGTTGATCGCATCGGTGACCAGCTCGAAACGCTTACCCATCGCATCGTTGGAGATCGCCGCCAGGTGCACCACCGCGTCGAAGCCCTGCAGCTGCTGCGCAGTGAGATCGCGCACGTCGCCGAACCATTGCTGGTCCAGCACCACTTCCGGCAGGCGGCGTGGGTCGGACAGGCAGTGCGCGAACCAGCCGCGATCCAGCCCCACCAACCAGGCCTGCGGATAGCGCTGTCGCAAATGCGCGGCCACGACCGGGCCGATGTAGCCCATGTTGCCGGTGATCAGAATACGCATGTTGTTACTCCCACACGCGCCAGGGCGCGCGATTGGACGACCAGAGGGTTTCGAGATGATTGCGGTCGCGTAGCGTGTCCATCGGCTGCCAGAAGCCGTCGTGGCGATACACGCTCAGCTCGTCGCGATCGACCAGCGTTTCCAGCGGGCTGTTCTCCCACACGGTGGCATCGCCCTCGATCACATCAATCACGCGCGGATCGAGCACGAAGAAACCGCCGTTGATCAGGCCATCGCCATCCAGCGGCTTCTCGCGGAATCCGGTGACCTGCTCGCCTTCCACCCGCAGGGCGCCAAAGCGGCCGGGCGGTTGCACGGCGGTGACCGTGGCCATGCGGCCTTCGCGCTGGTGCAGCGCGATGGCGGCAGTGATGTCCACATCGGCCACGCCATCGCCATAGGTCATGCAGAACGCGGCCTCCTCGCGCAGATGTTCGCGCACGCGGCGCAACCGGCCGCCGGTCATGGTCTGTGCGCCGGTATCGACCAGCGTCACACGCCAGGGCTCGGCGCGGGTGTTGTGCAAGGTGGTGGTGTTGCTGCCGAGGTCGCAGGTGACGTCGGATTCGCGCATGTGGTAATTCATGAAGAAATCCTTGATCACCTCACCGCGGTAGCCCAGGCAGACGATGAAATCCTGGATGCCGTGGTGCGCGTAGATCTTCATGATGTGCCAGAGGATCGGCTTGCCGCCGATCTCCACCATCGGCTTGGGGCGGATCGCGGTTTCCTCGGAAATGCGCGTTCCCAGGCCGCCTGCCAGAATGACTGCTTTCATTGCTGATCCTTGAACTGAGGCGCCGCTGGTCGCGGCGCAGTGCGATAAGGCGCTAGGCGGTCATGCTCAGCGCGATCGCCGGCGGGCAGGCGGCCTGTTCGGCCATCGTGGCCAGGTTGTCGAGCATGGCAAGGCGCTCGGCCATCAGCGGCGGGGGCGGCACCTGCAGCGTCTGCAGGATCTGCGCCCACCGGTGTGCCCAGTCGTGCCGTCGCAGGCACTGCACGGCGTTGTGCAGACGGGCACGCTCCAGGCGCTCGGTCTGCTGCTCCAGATCGCGCAGGAACGGGCCGATCTCCGCGCCATCGGCCGGCAGCTCGATCACGGCGTCTTCCCAATCGAAATACTGGGCAAATTCCGGACATGCCTGCGCGGAGCCGAGGATCACCGCGCCGCCGGCGGCACCTTCGAAATAGCGTGTTGCCAGCGCCTGTTTTTTCACACCCTTGAAGAATCCCTGGGTGTCGACCACGAAGTCGTGCGCCATGAAGAACTTGGCGCGCTTGATCATGGCGGCCGACTGCAGCCGATGTGCCGCCCAGTCCTGCACCGCGCCGCCGCGCAGCACATCGTGCAGATAGAAGAAATCGGGGTTGGCCTGTGCATGTGCCAGCAAGTGCGCATGCACCTGCGGCATGCGCCGGCCGATGCTGACCACATCGATGCAGCGCTGTGGCGGCCGCGGCAGTGGCGTCGCCAGCAGTGTGTCGCAGGCGCTGGCCAGAAACGACACCGGGGTGCTGGTGTAGCGGCGCAGCGCATCGACGCAACTGGCGTTGAGCACGAAGACATGGTCGAACTGGTCCAGCAGTTTCAGCTCGGCCTTCTGCGAGTCCAGCAATTCCGGCCAGGTTTCCAGCAGATACACCACGCGGGTACGGCAGCGCTCGCGCCATCCCTTGATGCGGGCCAGCGTGCCCAATTCCCTGGGGAACTGGCACACGTAGAAGAACAGGTCATGGTCCTGTTCGACCACCCGGGGCTGTGCGTTGGACAGCGCAGGCCGCCCGCTCAGCCGTTGCAGCGCAGAGACGCCACGGTGTGTGAGTTCGTTGAGCAGATACGACACGCCGGGATTGACGCCGCGTCCGCGGGTGTACTCGGCCGCGGGTGGACACAGCAACTGCGCGTGTTCCAGACTGCGGATCACGTTGAGCAACGCATACGCCTGCCCATTGAAGGCCTCTGGCCATGCCTCGTAATTGGAGGCAAGCAGGACCGAACGCGTTGCGTCCATTCAAACTCCTTCGGTGATTGCAGCTTCGAACCGGACGCGACAGCGCGCGCTCGGGTGGGGGAAGAATGCACACCGCAAATGCGGGAAACGTCTGTAGCGTCGAGTAACGTGATTTACGTTATGTGTCGAGCCGAATATAGGGCTGGTTTGTGAGAAAAAAGTGATGGCGATCACAACAACCCTGTGCGTTCTAGTAGGCGGATAGACTGATCGACCCTCGTGTGAGAACGGCCATGCAAGACGTCGAGTGCATCGTGATAGGTGCCGGAGTGGTGGGGCTGGCAATTGCGCGCGAGCTGGCGATGCGGGGGCACGAGGTGTTGGTGCTGGAATCCGAAGCCGCCATCGGCACCGGGACCAGCGCACGCAATAGCGAGGTGATCCATGCCGGGCTCTACTATCCGGCCGGTTCGTTGAAGGCGCGGTTGTGCATCAGTGGCAATGCACTGTTGTACGCGTACTGCCAGGAGCGCCACGTGCCGCATCGGCGCTGCGGCAAATTGATCATCGCCTGCGACCACGGCCAGCGCGAGCAGCTTGATCGGCTGCACCGTAGCGCCATTGCCAGCGGCGCGCACGGGTTGCTGCCGCTCGACGCGGCACACATGCAGGCGCGCGAGCCGGCCCTGCGCTGCGTCGCGGCGCTGGAGTCCACCACCACCGGCATCATCGACAGCCATGCGCTGATGCTGGCGTTGCAGGGCGATGCCGAAGCGCATGGCGCCACCGTGGCGCTGCGTGCGCACGTCGACCAGGTCGAGCCGCTTGCGCAAGGGCTGCGCGTGACCGTCGCAGGTCAGCCATCGGCACGGCTGTCCTGTGCCTGCCTGGTGAACGCAGCAGGTCATGGTGCACCGCCGCTGGCCGCGCGGATCGATAGCCTGCCAGCGCATGCGCAGGTGCGCGGCTATTTCGCCAAGGGCAGTTACTTCACGCTGGCAGGGCGCTCGCCATTCCAGCAGTTGATCTACCCCATGCCCGAACCCGGTGGCCTGGGTGTGCATCTCACGCTGGATCTGCACGGGCGTGCGCGCTTCGGCCCCGACGTGGAGTGGGTCGCGCAGCCCGACTATCACTGCGCGCCAGGCCATGCCGCGCGGTTTGCCGCAGCGATCCGGCGTTACTGGCCTGGCCTGCCGGACGGCGCGTTGCAGCCCGGCTATTGCGGCGTCCGCCCGAAGATCAGCGCACCAGGCGAGGCGGCGGTCGACTTCCGTATCGATGGTCCGTCCATGCACGGCATCGCCGGTCTGGTGAACCTGTTCGGCATCGAGTCGCCAGGCCTGACCTGTTGCCTGAGCATCGCGCGGCATGTGGCCGCATTGCTGGCTGCCGGGCGCACCGTTCCCGCGCTGCCGGCCTGACGTCGCCGCGCCCTGGCGTTGATTCCGGCTCGCTGGTTCCTTGGGCGAGCGAGGACATCGATGCTCTGCCGATGCTGCATGCCGAGATGGTGTCGGGCAGCATCGGCGCGATCAGGCGCGCGCGCCGGGGCACTGGTAGCGCTATCTACATCTGGCCTGCGACGCGTCGGCCAGCCATCACCGGGAGTGCAAGATTTGCACAGCGAGCGCAGCTGTTTTTTCCTGCAACGTGCGGCCCTGCACCGTCTCGCCTGGCTTTGCGTGTTGGCACGATAGTTGCGTTACCCCCCCTACCAGTGGCGTGATCGACGCATCGAGAGGAGGCACAGTGGAAGACGGACAAAGCAGTACTCGTAGCCGGCGCGGTTTTGCCGCATTGGATCCTGAAAAGCGCCGCGTGTTGGCGAGCAGTGGCGGCAAGGCAGCGCATGCCAGTGGCAATGCGCACGAATTCACCAGCGACGAAGCACGCGAAGCGGGCCGCAAGGGCGGCCAGGCCGTGAGCCGCGATCGCGATCACATGTCGCGGATCGGCAGCAAGGGGGGGCGTTCCAAGCAGGCCAAACCTCAGGAAGAGGCCGTCTAGGCAAGAGTGCGGCGCGCATCCGGCGCGCCGTTCTTGCTGCAGCGGGACCGCAGGCCCTGCACGCGACGTGCGGGGCCTGCGTCGTTTTGCGGACGTGGCCGCCAGGCCACCAGAAAGGCATGAACAATCGATTGCAGCTGCGCAGCGTGTTCGACGACTTTCGCCTTGCTTGAGTTGTTCCAGACGTGACGCAGATGTTGATGTGCAATGCATCACCGGGGTGTCGGAAGTTTTTTCACTGATTGCCGTGCGCACGCTATCGATTGCAGGGAAATATTTCGCAATTGCCTGCTGTGTTTTCGCAAGCGAATGCAGGATTTGCATCCGCTGCAGAGTTTTCAGCAGCGCCAGCCTGCAACCGGACTCGGCCTTGCGGGCCATGGGCATCGCGCCAGCCGCCGAATGGACCACCCAGCGTGAAGCGCTTACCCTGGCCGTCTTTTCAATGGACGGCACCTGGAATGACAGACCGCATGGCGTATCCGATCGGCATTGCAGGGCAACCCTGGGGCGATGCAGAACGCGCCGCATGGCGGGCACGCCAGCGGCGTCAGCGCAGTCATGCGACGGATGTGGTGCAGGTGATCGATGCGCTGAATGCCAGCCTCGAGCGCGTGCCTTACGGAACGATCCAGGCGGCGTCCGAGCACTATCCGCTGATTGCGCTGCGCAGCGCCGGCTGGGACGCCGCGTTGCCCTGGGCGCTGGTGACCGGTGGCGTGCATGGCTACGAAACCAGCGGCGTGCAAGGTGCGCTGCAATTCCTGCAGCACCGTGCCGCAGCCTACGCAGGCAAGCTCAATCTGCTGGTGGCGCCCTGTGTCAATCCGTGGGGCTACGAGCGGGTCCAGCGCTGGAATGCCGAGGCCATCGACCCCAATCGTGCGTTTCGCCCGGACAGCCCGGCCGCCGAGTCGGCGGCATTGATGCAGCTGGTCGCCGCAGTGGCCGGGCAGGCGCTGGTGCACATCGACCTGCACGAAACCACCGACAGCGACGAAAGCGAATTTCGCCCGGCCCTGGCCGCACGTGACGGCGTCGACTTCGTGCCTGGCAGCATTCCCGATGGCTTCTACCTGGTGGGCGACAGCGAAGATCCGCAACCGCAGTTTCAGCAGGCAATCATTGCCGCCGTCGCCGAGGTCACCCATATCGCACCTGCCGATGCAAACGGCCAGATCATCGGCGCAGCGGTGGTCGCGCATGGCGTCATCAATTACCCGGTGCGGCGTCTGGGTTTGTGCGCAGGCGTCACCGGCGCACGGTATCGCACCACCACCGAGGTGTATCCGGACAGCCCACGCGCGACACCTGCGCAGTGCAATGCCGCGCAGGTGGCGGCCATCTGCGCGGCGTTGGACTACGCGCTCGCACATCACTGACACACGGGCCGGCAACGCGCATCGGAGCTGCCGCCACGGCGACGTCAGCATCTGCACCGCTGCGCAAGCGCATGCGCGTTGACCCACTGCGCGGCTAGACTATGCAGTTCGTCAAATGCATGGAAGACACTGGATGACCCACGATGCGATAGACAGTGCACGCAGACGCCTGCTGGGCGGCGCGATGGGAATGGCCATCAGCGGCGGCGTGCTTGCCAGGCAACCCAACACGGAGAACACGATGGCACAGCACACGCAGTGGCAGGATGGCAGCTGGCTCAATCGGCCACGCACCGTCGCGATCGACGGCGGCACACTGGATGTGGTCACCGACAAGGCCACCGATTTCTGGCGCAAGACGCATTACGGGTTTATCCGCGATAGCGGGCATTTTCTCGGCCTCACCGCCGCGGCGCGCTTCACTGCACAGCTGCGGGTGCGCGCGCAATACGAGTCGCTCTACGATCAGGCCGGCATCATGGTGCGCGTGGACGAGCAGCATTGGGTCAAGGCGGGCATCGAGCTCAGCGATGGCCGTGCGATGCTCAGCAGCGTGTTGACCAACCCGGTCTCCGATTGGGCGACCGGCCCCTACGAAGGCGACCCCAAGGATTTCTGGATCCGCGCCACCGTTGCCGACGGCGTCCTGCGTCTGCAGGTATCGGCCGACGGAAAGACCTGGCCGCTGGTGAGGCTTTGCCCGTTTCCCGTTGCCGAGGCATATCAGGTCGGGCCGATGTGCTGCACGCCGGAGCGTGCCGGGCTGAAGGTGCGTTTTTCCGACTGGACGCTTGGTCCGCCGCTGGGCAAGGACCTGCACGATCTGAGTTGATCGCCGCGTGGCAACGCAGCATGCGCGCTGCGTTGCCACGTGTCCCACTGCAGGAGGCGAGGGCGGTACTGCGCGCATCGATCACTGCAGATGCGCGCACATGGCGCGCATCGAACAGATCGCATCACGGCAAGCGCTGCTCGGCCACCGCGTTTGCCACATACGCGGCGACCAGCTCCGCCTCCATCGGCCGGGCCAGCAGATACCCCTGTGCTTCGTCGCATCCCCAACTGCGCAGCAGTGCAATTTCGTCGGCGTGTTCGATGCCTTCTGCCACGGTGCGATATCCCAGCGCACTGGCCAGGCGTACCACCGCCTCGGCGCGCATCTGCATGCCGGCCTTGGTGGCGATGCCGGTCACCAACGAGCGATCGAGCTTGAGGACGTTGACCGGCAGCTCGGTGAGGTAACCGAAGTTGCTGTAGCCGGTGCCGAAGTCGTCGATGGCCACACTGACGCCGGCGTCGCGCAGGGTGCGCAGTCGCGGCACCGCCTCCACATTGCTGCGCAGCCAGCGGCCCTCGGTGATTTCCAGCTCGATCCGCTGGGTGGGAATGGCCAGTTCCCGGCAGCGGTGGATGAGGTCTGCGGCAAGATTGAGGTTGCCGAAATCGCGCGAGGACAGATTGATCGACATGGAAAAATCCAGGCCCTGCGCGCGCCAGCTGGCCAATTGCACCAACGCGTGCTCGATCACCCAGTTGGTGACGGTGCACATCAGGGCGGTCTTTTCGAACAGCGGGATGAATTCGTCCGGGCCGATCGGGCCCAGGCTGGCATGCCGCCAGCGCAGCAGTGCCTCGAAGCCGGTCACCGACAGGTCCTCGAGATTGATCCGGGGCTGGAAGACCAGGCGGAAATCACCGGCTTCCAGGGCCTTTTCGGCGTCCAGCGCCAGCCGGTACGAGCGTTGGATCGCATCGTCGTGGGAGGCGCTGTACCAGCACACGATGGCGTGGTTGCTGATCGCATCGCCCAGCGCCACCAGCCCCTTGCGCATGACATCGTTGGTGTCCGGCTGCTGCGGTGCAAAGCGCACCACGCCCGCATGAAAGGTCAACGACATCGGGATGCCGGCCGCATCCATTGGTGCATGCAACATGTCGCGCAGATCGAGCAACAGGTCCTCCATCTCGTCGGGCGCGGAATTCAACAGGAAGAACGCAAAACGCATCGGTGCCACGTGATAGACGGTGGCCTTGCCGCGCAATGCGCGCGTCAGCACATAGCTGGCGTGGCGCACCAGTTCCTCCAGTGGCTGCATGCCCAGCGCCTGACGCGCTTCATTGGCCGCCTGGGTGTCATAGACCTCGATGAAGGCGGCAATGGTGGGCACGCAGTGGCTGCCGAAGGCGAGGGCATCCAGATCCGACTGCAGCTGGCGTGCATTGAGCAAGCCGCTATGCGGTTCGCGCCGCCCGGCACCGAACTGCAGCTCCAGCTGCGCCGCTGCCACGTTGGCGAACATCAACAGCTGCTGGTGTTCCTGGCTGGCCAGGAGACGCTCACGCGTGTCGATCACGCACAAGGTGCCGGACACGCCGGTCTGCGGCGCACCCACCGGGACGCACGCGATAAACCGTGCCGGCAGGCCCGGAAAGGCAGCGTCGCCCAACTGGATCGGCGCAAGTGCGGCAGGTTCGATCAGTTCCCTCACCCCGTTGGCCGCGGCAGACGCATGCCGGCACAGTTCGATGGCTTGCTCGACATGCTCGGTACTGATGCCGCGCGCCGCCAGCACGCGCACGCGACCACCTTCGACGATGGTCAATGCAGCCGCGGGCGCAACCAGTGCATGGCAGAGCAGGCGCGCGATCTGATCGAGCGGCTCCATGCCGCCCAGGTCGATCGGCACGCCTGACCAGTCGAAGTGCTGTTCCTGCCGTTTGGGGTCCAAAGCAAGCGTCATGTCGTCAGATTCCGTGTTGAACATCACACACCGCATGGCTACTAGAAACAAACCGAGGTCATCGACAGGTGACGATCATCCGGTGTCACGCCGCTGAAGCAATCCGGCCCGCTTTCAATAAACTCCGTCCGCACTATCGAACACGACAATAAACCGGACCGGCGGAACGCCTGCACACAAATACCGTAATCGCTGATCGGCGTCGACGGTTGGCGGTGGTCTTAATGATGAAAGCGGACTCATTCATCGGCAGAGTGTGCTAGCCGATGCCGGAAAGTGCTCCTGCAGCGCAGCATCAAGTGCGCGATCGTCAATCAAATGGCCCGGTTCGCCAGCAGCTCGGTGGCCGCATCAAATCGCCGTCAGGTATTCGGACTCTTCCAGGCATGGTTCGCTCCGTATGCGAAAAAATGCCAGTTTTTTAGCGAGATACAACCAGGCAGACGTGCGGCGACCGTCGCATGAGGCGGCTGGAGAGCGTTGGCGGGCACGAGCAAACCAATCGACAATTTCGACGTGCGTCGTGGGCAGTGTTGTGGTTAGTGATATTCAGCACAGTTTCAAGCGTGGCGATTTTCTTATTAATCTCCCACTATTGTTCGCATGGAGTGGTATTAAACGCACTCATCCGCAGGACGATAAAAGCGGGCGCAGCTTTAATTGCTTTAAACCGACTCGACAGTAAATCAACTTTCTGCTGTTGGAGAGCGCGTGTGTGTGCGTGAGTCTCTGCACGGCGATACAGGGGGAATAAAATGAATCGTGCATTTGCGCTGGTCTGGAACGCAGCAATTGGCAATTGGGTCGTGACGCACGAACTGGTGCGTCGGCGGCGCAAGTCCGGGGCAACCCGCCGCAGTGTGTCGAACCTTGTCGTCCTGGCGGTGGGAGTGGCCGCCCCGATGCTGGCCTGGGGAGCATGCACGCCCGCGGTTCCTGCAGCGGGCGCAACCGTCACCTGCACCGGGCTGCCAATCACCAGCAATAGCTTCACAAGCGGCACCAACAACCTGACTGTCAACGTGGCGGCAGGCACGCAAATGACCGCCGGCTTGCTTGGCGGCACCGCCGTTGCGCTCAGCGGCACCAATTCCACCCTCAACAACAGCGGGACGATCGATCCATCCGTGCTTGGCCTGTTGTCGGTGCTAAGCACCGGCGTCACCATGGGCAATGCCAGTTCCACCGCGGTGACCGCCAACAATCTCGCCGGCGGCGCGATTTACGGCACCGGCGGCGTGCTTGGTGCCAACCTGCTCAATCTCGACGGTATGGCGCTCGGCATCACCTCGGCCAGCAATGGCGTCGTGCAGATCAACAACGCCGGCCTGATCGATAGCCGTGCGTTGTTGAACCTGTCGGTCCTGAGTGCGGATACGCCGGTGATTGCGGTCAGCGGCGGCGGTACCGTCAATGCGGTCAACACCGGCACCATCAACGGGCGCGTGGGCTTCCAGAGCTCGGCCACCGGTAACAGCTTCGTCAATTCCGGCACCATCAACGGCAGCGTGTCGTTGGGGGCAGGCAGCACCAATACCTTCACTGCGGTGACTGGCGGCAGCGTCAACAGCGGCGGCGGGCTGGCGCTCGAATTGCTTGGACCAGGCGGCTTGCTGAGCTTTGCGCAGACCGGTGTGGTGGATGGCGGTGCAGGCGGTACCAATACGCTGATCCTGCAGAATTCGGCCAGCGGAACCGGCAGCGGCAGCACCGGCGTAGGAACGCTCAGCACGGCGCAGTACATCAATTTCGGCAGCCTGCGCGTCAACAGCGGCACCTGGTCGGTGGGAGGCGCAAGCAACTTCGGCAGCAGCGCGCTCAATGGCGGCGTATTGCAGTTCGCCAATCCCGCGCAGCTGGGGACTGCCATCAGCGCCAACGGCGGTGCGCTGGAGGCAGCAGCCGCCGGCCTGAGCCTGTCGCCGGCCGCCGGCATCACGTTGGGCACCGGTGGCCTGACCTTGCAGGGCGCCAATGCGTTGACCGTGGCCAGCCCCATCAACGGCACCGGTGCGCTGACCAAGACCGGTACCGGTGCGCTGGGCCTGACCGGCACCAATACCTTCAGCGGCGGCGTCAACCTGCTCGGCGGGTCACTGACCGTGGGCACCAACAGCGCGTTGGGAACAGGCACCGTCAACGCATCTGCCGGCAGCGTACTTGCGAGTGCGGCCGTCAACCTGCCGAACGCGTTCGTGCTCAACAACGTCATCGGCATCGGCGGTGCCAGCAACCTGCGGCTCGGCGGCGGCGTCAGTGGCGCCGGAGCGCTGAACAAGATCGGCACCGGCACGCTCACCCTTGGCGGCAACAACACCTACGCCGGGGGCACGACGCTGGGTGCCGGGACGCTGCTGATCGAAACCAACACCGCGCTCGGAGCGGGCACGGTGACCGCCGCCGGTGGACAGCTGGAGACCAGCACTCCGCTGACCCTGGCCAACAATTTTGCACTGACCAACACACTGGGCGTGGGCGCCAGCGGCAACGCGCTCACGTTGACCGGCACGCTTGCCGGTGCCGGTGGCATCAACAAGACCGGCACCGGCACGCTCTCGCTCGGCGGTACCAACACCTTCACTGGCGGCACCACGCTGGCATCGGGCACCTTGCAACTGGGTACTGCTTCGGCACTGGGCACCGGTGCCTTGAATGTCACTGGCGCGTCCAACCTCAGCAGCAGTGCGCCACTGACGGTGGCCAACGGCATCAGCCTGGGCGGGCCGTTGAACTGGACCGGCGCGCAGGCGCTGACGTTGAGCGGTGCCATCAACGGTGGCGGCAGCCTGATCAAGAGCGGCGCGGGCGACCTCACGCTGAGCGGCAACAACGCCTACACCGGCGGCACCAGCTTGAATACCGGGCGCCTGGTGGTAGGCGCGAACGCGGCACTGGGCACCGGCACATTGACCGCAAGCGGCGGCGAGCTGGATGCCACCGCAGCGGCAACCCTGGGCAACACGATTGCACTCACCGGCACCTTGGGCGTGGGCAGCAGCGGCAATGCCGTGAACCTGACCGGCGCCATCGGCGGCACCGGTGCGTTGACCAAGCTTGGCACCGGCACCCTGACCCTGGGCGGCCTGAACACCTATACCGGCGGCACCAACCTCAATGCCGGCACCTTGCAGGTGGCCAGCGGCACCGCACTGGGCACGGGTGCGTTGAACGTCACCGGCAATGCGGCCCTGCAAAACACGGCGGCCACCTCGCTGAGCAACGCGATCGCGTTGACCCCGGGTGCGTTGACACTCAGCGGGGCGCAGGCACTGACGCTGAGCGGCGCGGTCAGCGGGACCGGAAGCCTGGTCAAATCCGGCAGCGGCGATCTCACGCTGAGCGGCAACAATCTGTACAGCGGCGGTACCACGCTCAGCGCGGGCAAACTGACGGTGGGCAGCGACACCGCGCTCGGTGTCGGCGCGCTCAACGCGGCGGCTGGCACCACCCTGGACACTGCAACCGTCAGCACGCTGGCCAATGCCATTGCATTGGCGGGCCTGGTCGATGTGGGGGGCAGCAACGCGCTCACACTCAGTGGCGCCATCACCGGTGTGGGCAGCCTGGACAAGCTGGGTCCCGCCAGCCTGACCCTGGCCGGCAACAACAGCTATACCGGGGGGACGCGGCTGAGTGCAGGCAGCCTGATCCTGGGCAGCGACACGGCCTTGGGGCTTGGCACCCTGACCGTCGGTGGCGGGCTGCTCGACAGCACTGCCGCACGTGCTTTCGCCAACAATGTCGCGCTGGAAGCGGATCTGCAACTCGGCGGCAGCCAGGATCTCACCCTCACCGGTGCGGTCAGCGGCGTGGGTGGCATCGTCAAGGACGGTGGCGCTGCATTGACGTTGGCTGGATCGAACAGTTTCGCCGGTGGCGTGGATCTCAATGCAGGCGCCTTGCTGCTCGGCAACGGCGCAGCATTGGGCACCGGAGCGCTGACCGCTGCCGATGGCACACAATTGCAGGCCACCGCCGCGACCACGATCGGCAACGCTGTGGTGCTCAACGGTGCGCTCTCGCTCACCGGCAACAACGATCTTGGCGTCACCGGCATCGTCAGTGGCGTAGGCAGCCTGATCAAGCAGGGCGCTGGTGCGCTGACGCTCACCGGTAACAATGTCTACACCGGCGGTACCTTGCTCGACACCGGCACCCTGGTGGTCGGCAGCGATACTGCACTCGGCACCGGCGCGCTCACGGCTGCCGATGGCACCCAGCTCACGGCCAGCACTGCGGTGACGCTGCAGAACGCGGTCAACGTCGCCGGTCAACTCGGCATCGATGGCCAGAACCTCACGCTCGATGGCGTGGTCGACGGCGCCGGCAGCCTGATCAAGAACGGCACGCAAACGCTCACCCTCAATGGCAGCAATACCTGGGCGGGCGGACTGCAATTGCAGGGCGGCGCAGTGGTGGTCGGCAGCGACACCGCACTGGGGTTGGGCACGCTCAGCGCCGCGGCTGGTACCACGCTGGATGCCAGCACTGCGGTGACACTGGGCAATGCGCTTGCCTTGAATGGCGCCCTCACGTTGCCAGGCACGCAGGACATCACGCTCAATGGCGTCATCAGCGGCACTGGCAGTCTCGATAAGCAAGGCGCTGCCACGCTGACCTTGGCCAATGCCAATACCTTCAGCGGCGGTGTTGCGCTCGATGCCGGGCGTCTGGTGCTCGGCAACGACACTGCCTTGGGTGTGGGTGCGCTGCTGGTCGGCGGCCCTGCCGAACTGGATGCCACTGCCGCATTGACGCTGGGCAATGCGGTGCAGTTGAACGATCAGCTCACGCTGATCGGCAGCAACGATCTGGGCTTGAACGGTGCCATCACCGGCACCGGCAGCCTGATCAAGAATGGCGCCACCACGGTGTCGCTCAACGCGGGCAACAGCTATAGCGGTGGCACCACGTTGACGGCCGGTACCATCGCGGTCGGCGCCAACGACGCACTCGGCACCGGCAGCCTGTCAGTCGTCGGTAATGCGGCGCTAAGCAATGCGATTGCAGTGGCATTGGGCAACGACATCGCGCTTGGCGCAGCACTCACCGTGGACAACGGTGCAGACATGCTGGTCAGCGGCAACATCAGCGGGACCGGCGACTTGATCAAGACCGGCGCCGGCACCCTGACCTTGAATGGCAGCAACAGCTACACCGGCCCGCTGGCGATCCAGGCCGGCACGCTGGTGGCCAGCACGGCCGCCTCGCTTGGCAACGCCAGCAATGTCGATGTCGCTGCAGGTGCAGTGCTGAATCTCAGCACCGGTGGCCTGATCACCGCGCTCAGCGGCGCCGGCAATGTCACTACCGATGCCGGCGGCACGCTGCAGTTGGGTGGCGGCGATTTTGCCGGCAGCCTGGGCGGCGGCGGCAGTCTGGACAAGGTTGGCGCGGGCACGGTGCGCCTGCTCGGCAGCAGCGCGATTGGTGGTGCCACCCAGGTCAGCGGCGGCACCCTGGATGTGATCGGCAGCCTGGATACCAGCGCGTTGAACGTGGCGCTGGGCGGCAGCCTGACCGGCACCGGCACCACCGGCAGCGTGGCCAGCAACGTGACCATCGCCGACGGCGGCCGGCTGGCATTGAGCAGTGGCTCCTCGCTCAGCGTGGGTGGCCTGACCCTGGCGCCGGGTGCGTTTTTGGACGTCGCACTGGCAGCGCCGAGCACTACGCGGCTGCTCGCGGTCAACGGCGACCTCACCCTGGACGGCACGCTCAACATCACCGACCTCGGTGGGTTCGGCACGGGCGTGTATCGCCTGATCGACTACACCGGCCTGCTCACCAACAACGGCCTGGCGATCGGCCTGTTTCCGGGCAGCGTGGATCTCAGCCAGCTCGCGCTGCAAACCGCCATCGGCCAGCAACTGAACCTGGTGGTGACGGCGCCGGGCAGCATCGTGCAGTTCTGGGATGGGGTGCAGACCACGGCCAACGGCACTGTCGATGGCGGTGCAGCCACGTGGGGGGCGGCGACCAACTGGACCACCCAGGACGGCACTGCCAACAGCACCTGGCAAGGCGATTTCGCGGTCTTTGCCGGCAGCGCCGGCACGGTGGGCGTGGCGGGCACGCAGGACATCGGCGGCCTGCAGTTCGTCACCGATGGCTATCAGTTGACCGACGCCGGCGCGGGTGGGCTGGCGGTGACCGCCCCGCTGACCGCGATCCGGGTGGATCCAGGTGCAACCGCCACCATCGATGTGGCGATCTCCGGCAGCGGTGGCGTGGAAAAACTCGACACCGGCACGCTGGTGCTCGATGCGGCCAACAGCTACACCGGCGGCACCGCACTCAGCGGAGGCACCCTGGTGCTGGGCGACGCGCAGGCACTTGGCAGCGGCGCGTTGACCGCCGCAACCGGCACCAGCCTCGATAGCAACCAGGCATTGGCGCTCGGCAATGCGGTGGCGCTCACGGGTGCGCTCACCCTGGTCGGCAGCAACGACCTGAGCCTGTCCGGCCCGATCAGCGGTGCGGGCAGCCTGATCAAGAACGGCACTTCCACGCTCACGCTCGATGGTGCCAACAGCTACGTCGGCGGCAGCGTGTTGAACGCAGGCACCCTGGCGGTGGGCAGCAACACCGCGCTGGGCGTCGGCAGCCTGTCGGTGCTGGGCAATGCCACCTTGAGCAATGCGATTGCGCTGGCATTGGGCAATAACGTCAACCTGGGCGCGGATCTGACCATTGCCAGTGCGGACGATCTGGCCTTGACCGGGGTGCTGAGTGGCGCGGGTGCCGTGACCAAGACGGGCCTGGGCACCTTGACCTTGTCCGGCGGCAACACGTTCACCGGCCCGGTGTCGGTGCAGGCCGGCGTGCTCGCCACCGCCGCCCCCGGCGCGTTAGGCAACACCAACGCCGTGGACGTTGCCGCAGGTGCCGGGCTCTCGCTCGGCAGCAATGCGGCCCTGGGTGCAGTGACCGGGCAGGGCAATGTCGCCGTGCTGGGCGGCAACACGCTGCAGCTTGGCGCCAACAACGTCGGCAGTACTTTTGCCGGCAGCCTGAGCGATGCAGGCAATCTGGACAAGGTCGGCACCGGCACCTTGCAGCTCACCGGCACCAGCGCGCTCGGCGGCACCACCCAGGTCACCGCCGGCACGCTGGATGTGGATGGCACGCTGGCCAGTGCCGGCGGCCTGACCGTGGGCAGCGGTGGCAGCCTGAGCGGCAGCGGGGTGGTCGATGCGGCGGTGACGGTGAGTGATGGCGGCCGCCTGGTGGTGAGCAGTGGCGCAGTGCTCACCACCGGCAGCCTGAGCCTGGCTCCCAACGCCACGCTCGACGCGTTCCTGGGCGTCCCCAGCCAGACCGGCGTGTTGGCGGTCAATGGCGATCTCACCCTGGACGGCACGCTCAACATCACCGACATCGGCGGGTTCGGCACCGGCGTGTATCGCCTGATCGACTACACCGGTGGGTTGACCGACAACGGGCTGGGCGTTGGCACGCTGCCCGGCAACGTGGACCCGGCCCAGCTGACGCTGCAGACCGCGCTGGCCCAGCAGGTCAACGTGGTGCTGGTGTCGCCCGGCAGCAACGTGCAGTTCTGGGACGGTGCGCAGACGATCGCCAATGGCAGCATCGACGGTGGCGCAGGCATCTGGGCGGCCGGCCCCAGCAACTGGACCTCGATCGATGGGCTGAGCAACGGCAACTGGCAGAACAGTTTTGCCGTGTTCGCCGGTACCGCCGGCAACGTGGGCGTGCAGGGCACGCAAGGCATCACCGGCATGCAGTTCGCCAGCGACGGGTATGTGCTGAGCGATGCCGGCGCCGGTGCAGTGAGCGCCAATGCGGCCACCACCATCATCCGGGTCGATCCCGGCGTCACCGGCACCATCGACGTCGGTATCGGCGGCACGGGCACGCTGCAGAAACTCGATACCGGCACGCTGGTGCTGGGCGCTGCCAATACCTACACCGGCGGCACCGCGCTCGGCGGCGGCACGCTGGTGCTGGGCGATGCGCAGGCACTGGGAACCGGCACCTTGACCGCAGCAGCCGGCACCAGCCTCGATACCGATCAGGCATTGGCCGTGGGCAACGCGGTGGTGCTCGACGGTGCGGTGACGCTGCTCGGCAGCAACGATCTGGCCCTGACCGGCGCGATCAGCGGTGCCGGCGGCGTGATCAAGGCCGGCGCGTCCACGCTCACGCTCAGTGGCAACAACAGCTATACCGGCGGGACCGTGCTGAGCGATGGCACCTTGTCGATCGGCAGCAACGCCGCGTTGGGCACCGGCACCTTGGCGGTGGTCGGCGATGCGGTGCTGACCAACCCTGTTGCCGCAGCGGTGGGCAATGCGCTCACCCTGGGCGCTGCGCTGCGCGTCGACAACCCGGCAAACCTCACGCTTGCCGGCGATATCGGTGGCAGCGGCGCGCTGATCAAGACCAACACCGGCACGCTGACACTGGACGGCAGCAATGGCTACAGCGGTGGCACCACGGTCAATGCCGGCACCCTGGTCGGCGACAGCGCCAGCCTGCAGGGGGCCATCGTCGATAACGCGACGCTGGCATTCAACCAACTGGCTGACGGCGTGTTCACCGGGTCGATCACCGGCACCGGCAGTGTGATCAAGGATGGCGCCGGCGCGTTGTTGCTCAACGGTGCAAACGGGTACACCGGCGGCACCACGATCACGGCCGGCACCTTGATCGGCGATACCACTAGCCTGCAGGGCGATATCGCCAACAACGCGGCACTGGTGTTCAACCAGGACACCGGCGGCGTCTATGCCGGCACGCTCAGCGGCACCGGCTCATTGCAGAAGGCCGGCACCGGCGCGCTGCAACTGCTCGGGCCCAACACCTACACCGGCGGCACCGTGATCAGCGCCGGCAGCTTGATCGGCAACAGCACCAGCCTGCAGGGCAACATCGTCGACAACGCCACGCTGGTGTTCGACCAGGCCAGCGATGGTGTCTTCGCCGGTGCAGTCAGCGGCACAGGCAGCGTGGTCAAGCAGGGGGCAGGGGCGTTGACGCTTGCCGAGGCCAGCAGCTACAGCGGCGGCACTGCGCTTGCCAGCGGCAGCTTGGTGCTGGGCGATGCACAAGCACTGGGCACCGGGACGTTGACCGCCGCGATCGGCACCACGTTGGATACCGATCAGGCACTGACAGTCGCCAACGCGGTCGAGCTGACAGGTGCAGTCGCAGTTGCGGGCAGCAACGATCTCACCTTGACCGGTCCGGTGACCGGCACCGGCGGGTTGATCAAGAATGGTGCTTCCACGCTGACACTGGACGGCAGCAATAGCTACAGCGGTGGCACCACGGTCAATGCCGGCACCCTGGTTGGCGACAGCGCCAGCCTGCAGGGGGCCATCGTCGACAACGCGACGCTGGCATTCAACCAGCTGGCCGACGGCGTGTTCACCGGGTCGATCACCGGCACCGGCAGCGTGATCAAGGATGGCGCCGGCGCGTTGCTGCTCAACGGTGCGAATGGCTACACCGGCGGCACCACGATCACGGCCGGCACCTTGATCGGCGACACCACCAGCCTGCAGGGCGATATCGCCAACAACGCGGCACTGGTGTTCAACCAGAACACGGCCGGCGTCTATGCCGGCACGCTCAGCGGCACCGGCTCACTGCAGAAGGCCGGCACCGGCGCGTTGCAACTGCTCGGGCCCAACACCTACACCGGCGGCACCGTGATCAGCGCCGGCAGCCTGATCGGCAATACCACCAGCCTGCAGGGCAATATCGTCGACAACGCCACGCTGGTGTTCGATCAGGCCAGCGATGGCGTGTTCGCCGGTGCAGTCAGTGGCACGGGCAGCGTGGTCAAGCAGGGGGCAGGGGCGTTGACGCTGGTGGCACCCAATACCTATAGCGGTGGCACCACCATCGCCAGCGGCAGCCTGATCGGCACCACCACCAGCCTGCAGGGCAACATCGTCGACAACGCGACACTGGTGTTCGACCAGGCCGGCGATGGCACGTTTGCCGGCAACATCACCGGTAGCGGTACGGTAATCAAGAACGGTGCGGGTGCGTTGACGCTGGATGGTGTCAACGCCTATCTCGGTGGCACCACGATCAACGCCGGTACAGTGATCGGCGATACCGACAGCCTGCAGGGCAACATTGCCAACAACAGCGCGCTGGTGTTCCAGCAAGCCAGTAATGGCACCTACGCGGGAATCCTGTCGGGCAGCGGCAGCCTGCTCAAGGATGGCGTGGGCACCTTGCTGGTCACTGCAAACAGCGGCGGCTTCACCGGGCCGATCACAGTTGCTGCGGGCACCCTGAGCGTGGGCAACCCGGCCAATCCGGGTGCCGCGTTGGGCGGGCCGGTCACGGTGGGCCCAGGCGGCACACTCACCGGCAGCGGCAGCGTCGGCGGCCTGAGCTCGGGCGGTACCGTGGCGATCGGTGGCGGCGTCGGCACCATCAGCGTCGGCGGCGATGCCACGCTCGGCAGCGGGTCCACCTTGCAGGTCACGCCGGGCGCAGGCGGTGCGGTCACACCCATCAGTGTGGGCGGTGCGGCCACGCTGGCGCCGGGCAGCACCCTGCAACTGGTGCGTGCGACGGATCTGCCGTTGTTTACCGAGATTCCGGTCATCAACGCCGCTGGCGGGCTCACCGGGCAGTTCGGCAGTGTCGTCTCCGACTATGCCTTCGTTTCACCGAATGTCAGCGCCAGCGCCACCGCGCTGTCGGTGTCGTTCGGCCGCAACACCGAGGCCATGGTCGATGCGGTCACCGCGCCGAACCAGCAGGCTGCCGCAGCGGCCGTGGATGGCTTGCCAACCACCAGCCCGGTCTACCAGGCGGTGGTGCGTCTGCCCGACGACCCGCAGGCGATCAGCACGGCGTTTGCCTCGTTGTCGGGCGAAAGCCATGCCAGCACGGCGACCGCCTTGCTGGATAGCCGCTTCCTGCAGAGCGGGGTCGGCAATCACCTGCGTGGCGACACTCAGGATGCGCGCGTGGGTGACACCACGGTCTGGATCACCGGCCGTAGCCTGCCCAACCGTGTCGATGGCGATGCCAACGCCGCCTCGGTGCGACGCGAGGACAACGGCATCATGGCTGGTGCGGAACGGCGCATCGGCGAGCGCACTGTGGTCGGTATCGCGGTCGGTAACCAGGACATCGAAACACGCTCGCGCGAGTCCCTCGATCGTTCCGATATCGATGGCACCCATGCCGGCATCTACGGCCAGGCCGATTGGTCCGCGTTCGCTCTGCAGGCGTCGGTCGACTACGCGGACTACAGCGTGGACAGCAGCCGCCGGGTGATGCTGCCCGATGTGCTCGAAGAGCGGCTGACCAGCGATTACGACGCGAAGGCCATCACCGTATCGATGGAAGCGGCATGGAACCTGCGCACCGGCAATGCGGTGTACAGCCCCTTCGTCGCGGCGGACTACACGCATCTGAAGACCGATGGTTTCAACGAGCGTGGCGGGGTTGCCGGGCTGCTGGTCGACAGTGCCAAGGACGAGTACACCACCAGCACGGTGGGTCTGCGCGGGCGCTGGCAATTGGGTCCGGCCGCCGGGGTGTATGCCTCGGTCGGGTGGCGCCATGCATTCGGCGACCGCGCCGTGCAGCGGTCGGCCGGTTTCATCGGCACCGGTTCGCAGTTCTCGGTGCAGAGCGTCACGCTGGCGAAGAACGCGGTGGTCGGCGAACTGGGCGTGAGCCTGATCACCTCGCCCAACAGCCGCATGGCGCTGTCGTTGCAAGGACTCAACGGCGATGGCCAGACCGCATACGGCGGCCAGGTCACCTGGGGCTGGAACTTCTGATGCACCGCAAACCAGAAAGCCCCGGCACTGCCGGGGCTTTTTTTCGACACCAGCGCAGGCACGCCCATCGCAACGACTGCACCGCCAGGTGCGGGTCGGCTGCCTCGGCAACCGCACCCCGGGCGTAGCGCGTACCGATTTTGCACGCCAGCCACGCAGCCTTGCCGCTGCACCGCGGGTTGCGGCCGGCGCTTAGAACTGCCAGCGCAGACCGACATTGGCATTGATGCTGTTGGCATCCGAACGACCGCGCTCGGCGCCCACGTTGCCGTAGATGGAGAAGGCATCGTTGAGCTGGTAACGCACGCCGACCGAGGCACGTGCCGACTGCTTGGACAGCGGCTCACCGGCCACGTTGAAGCGCGCTTCCGGCAGGCCGGTGAACCACGCGGTGAAATCAGAGTTCGGGTCGCCGAGCAGCGAACGGTAAGCGATCAAGCCATCGAAGCCCCACTTGCCGCGCACCAGATGGCCGCGCACGCCCACCTCGCCGTAGCCGGCGCGCAGCGTGTCGCTGTTGGCGCTCAACCCCAGGCCGGTGGCCGATGCCTCGCTGAAGGCATCCTGGGTCTGGCTGACCACGCCTGCGGCGATGAACGGCGACAGCCCAGCCTGCGGCATCAGGCCGACTTCGGCGCGTAGCGACCAGTTGGTGTCGTGGCGGCGATCCTGCAGGCGCTCGCCGATGCTGCCGGCCTGCACCGTGCGTTCGGTGTCCACGTTGCTCATGCCGTACGAACCGATCCCGGACACATATGCCTGGCCGATCGGCTGATACAGGTACGCGGTCATCGCATAGCGGTCCGAGCGCAGGCGGCTGGCCGATGCGTCGATATGCGCACGATCCTGACCCGAACTGAGCGCCGCACCCACGATGGTGCCGGCGCTGCCCATCGGCAGATCCACGCCGACGGTGGTGGCCTGCTGGGTGTAATCGGCCGAGTCGAACCCCTTGCCGCCCAACTCGCCGTCCAGATAGCTGCCCTGCATCCAGGTGGTCAGCGACCTGGTGTCGGCCAGATAGGGCAGGCGATCGGCCGCCACGCGCGCATCGTTGAGCGCGGACTGGAAGCCCAGCGTGCGCTCGATGCCGTGCACCTGACCGGCCAGGGTCGGCAGCGATGCGGCTACCTGCGCATCATTGGCCGCCAGCAGCGCGCCGGTGGCGCTGATCAGGCCACCCAGGTTATCGGTATCGCCGGCGGCCACACGCGTGTCCAGCACCTTGACCAGCGTATCGGCCTGGGTGGCACCGTTGACCACCGACTGCGGCGCACCGGCCGCCTGCGCGCTGGCAGCGGAGGCATTGCGGGTCAGCGTGGCGGTGACGGTGGTGGGGTCGTAGGCGAGCGAGGCGGTCCAGAAGAAGTTGTTGGCGTACTGCACGCGGTCGAAGCTGCCTTGCAGCGCGCCGGCCTTGACGATCTTTTCGCTGCTGCCGACGCTGTAGCCAGCCGCTTCCGGCAGCAACAGCAGGTTGCCCTTCAAGCTGGCCTGGCCGGTGACGGTCAGCCCCTTGCCCAATTCGATGGCGGTGGTGCCGGTGGTGTTGGCCAGGCTGTAGCCACCGTTGATGACCCCGCCGCGCGATTCGAACGTGGCCGAGTTGAGCACGATGACGTCCGAGCGCAGGCTGCCGGACAGGGCGAGCACGCCGTCGCTGACGCTGGTGCCGCCGGTGTAGCTGTTGTTGCCGCTGAGCGTGAGCTTGCCGGCGCCGTTCTTGGTCAGGTTGCCGGCGCCGGAGATGTCGTTGCTGAAGGTGCTGTCGTAGCCGGACGTCACGTTGGCCGACCAGTTGTTGATGAACTGCGCCGGGCCCTTGATCGCCTTGGCCGCATTGACCAGGCCGAAGCCGTACAAGGCGTCCACGCCGGGGTCGCCCAGGTCGGTGGCGGTGGTCAGCAAGGTCTGCTGCAGGTTGGAGGCGCTCATCCACGGATACACACCGAGCACCTGGGCCGCGATGCCACTCACTGCGGCAGTGGAGAACGAGGTGCCGGCGATCTGGCCCTGCAGTTCGGTACCGGCCAGCGCCGGTGCGAAGTAGCTGCCCGGCGCCACCAGGCACCACTGCGCCGCGGCGCCGCAATGGTTGGAATAGCTGGTCAGGCCGGCGGCATTGCCGGCGCTGTCGATGTTGACCGCGCCCACGGCCAGCCAGTTGTTGCGCAGGCTGGCTTCCTGCACCGGCGTCGCGGCCGGGTAGGAGGCTTCTGCCGCGCCGTCGTTGCCGGTGGCGGCCACGATCAACGCATCGGCCTGCACCAGCGGGGTCAGCGCGTACTTCCAGGCCAGGGCCGCATTCGCGCTGCTGGCCGCATCCGCATAGGAGGCACCGATCGACAGGTTGGCGATGCGCACGCCGGCAGCGGCCAGGTCCACCGCGGCGCTGCGGGTCTGCTGGGTGCCGCAGGAATTTTCGGCGCAGATACGCGCATAGAGCAGGTCCGCATCCGGGGCGATGCCGCCAGCGAAGCCGTCCTGCGCATTGCCCAGCACCAATGCCGAGATGATGGTGCCGTGGCCGCGCAGCGCGTTCGACGCCGATTCCGGTGTGCCGGGGCTGGCGGTGTAATCGGTGAACGCATCGACCTTGCCGCTGACCGGCGCGTAGCTGCCGTAGAGATTGTCGTCCAGCACGGCCAGCTTGACGCCCTGACCCTTGGCACCGGCCTGCTGCGCCAGATCTGCGTTGGTCGGCACCAGCAGGTTGCTGCCCAGGCCCTGGTAGCGGGCGGGCGCAGGTGCAGGCGCCGGGGCGGCCTTGGGCAGCGGATCGGCTGTAGGCGTTTCCGACGGCGTCGGGGTCGTGGGCGGCGTTGGCGCGGTCGGCGTGGTCGGCGTGGTGGGTGCAGGCGTCGACGGGGTCGGGGCGACCACCGTGGTCTGCGGCGGATCACTGCGGACATTGCCGCCACCGCCACCGCCGCCACAGGCAGTCAGGAAAAGGCAGGAGGCGATGGTGGTTGCGAGTAGCGAGCGATTCATGGGTTGGTCGATTCCGGTAGTGGCGCGCCGCAACTGCAAAAACCTAAAATTTGGCGCAGACGATTCCAGCACCGGCGATGGCCGGCGTGGCATATTGGTTTCACGCGTTATTCACTTTATCCGCCGCGAATCTGTCCCCTCAGATAAGCGCTCCGGATAACACGGTAATGCGCCAATGCATTCGACCGTGTGCTTGCGAGATTGTTTAACGGCGCTAGCGATAAACTCTAAAACCTGAACGGACAGTTGCTATTCAGAGAAAAACGCTACGCATAGAATTCAACGATCTAATCCATAGCTAAATTGGATTAAAATCCCGCTACCAAGCCCAACCGCAACGGAATGTCGGAACGAACACAACAATAAGTGGTCACGAATCTCCGGGGGCGGCAATCCTAGATGCGATGCATATCGCAGGTAATCAGGAAATCCGTCGAAGATGTCGGTGAATGACCCACACGTTGTAGCGGATTCGACTGTAAGTTAGCAATTCTGGCAGACTCTTCCGTAATGCGTTCGCCGGATTTTGGCCTATCGAAAATCGCCTCGGCGTTATATTCACTTCCTGCCGAAAAATCATTATATCCGCTCGATTTTATACTGACCGAAAGCGAGCGACCCCGGCCATTGTGCTTGATTCCGCGCATATTCCGCGAAAAAGCGCGGGGGCCGCAATCGATGAAGCAATGGATATGCGGCGTTCCTCCGGCGCTGATACGCGTCGTTCTGAAACCGTCAAGCTGAATACAGGGGGAATATTCAAGCCGGTATTTCCGGGTTCGTACGCGAAATTCTGCATTCCCCTACACCAGGTTTTCAGCGGTCTTCAGCGTTTCGAGAGGGGGCGCATCCACAAGTGGGGCGTGGCTACAGTGCCATCCCGGCACGGGCTGGCCGGTCTGGGCGCATGCCCACGTTGGCAGTAAGCCGCTGTCGCAGCGCTAGCGTCTGCATAAATGGTTCAAGTTCCGCCGCCACCGAATTTGGGCATGGCAGCTATGCTCGAGTCCGATGAGTACCCACAGCACCGAAAGCATGTCAGCCGAAGGCACCGACCAGGGCCTGCCGTACCGCGTGGTCGCTCGACAGCTCGGGCACCGGCGCATCGTCCTGGAGACCTTGCAGGTCTGTGGACATCCGGTGCCGCTGCCGACCGCGCCCACGTTCGGCTCGCTGCAGACCGCGCTGGAGATCGGCACCAGGCTGGCCGAGCAGTACATCGGCCAGTTGATCGTCAAGCAGGCCGGCGCAAGGTCTGCATTGGCGGCGGGCCCGGCGCCGCGTTAGCGGCGTGCGACCGGGTTCGACCCGGCGCCGCCATCGGCAGCTGCATGCGCAGCGGCAGCAGGCGCTGCGGTCATCGCAGCGTGCCGCAGGCTCACAGCGCCCTGGCTTTGGCCAGTGCCGCCTTGGCACGCGTGCCCGCGGCCGCACCGACGCGCTTGTCCAGCACCTGGGCCAGCGCGTGCAGCTGCGCCTCGGTCACACCGATGTTCAAGCCGATCTTCAAATGCGATTGCAGTTGCGCCTCCACGCCTTCCAGGGCGGCGAGCACGCTGATCGTGGCCAGTTCACGGCTCACCCAGTCCAGGTTGTCGCGGGCAAAGATGTCGCCGAACAGATGCGTCTTGAGGTATTGGTCGATTGCCGGCGCAAACACGAACAACGGCCCGGTCACCGGCGCGCCGGTCAGGCGGGTCTGGTTGGCGGTGCCCAGCGCGAGCAGCGCATCGCCGCTCGGTACCGGGCCAGGGTCGTGTCCCGGCGCATCGGCGATGCCGCGCAGCTTGCGTGCATCGGTGACCTGCATCAACGCGGCCAGTGCATTGAGGCTGCGTGGAAAGCCGGCGTAGGCATACAGCTGGACCAAGAGTTCCTTGCAGTCGCCGATGCTCATGCCTGCATCAAGGCCCGCCTTCAATGCAGTGTTCAAGCGCTCGATGTCGCCAGTGGCCGCAAACGCGGCAATCGGCGCAATGGCCTGCTGCCTTGGCGACAAGGTGGCGTGGGTCGTCATGGACGTGATCTCCGAAGGATGTGCTGCCGTGGGGGAGGGGCAACAGAGAACTAAGGCAGCTGCGCTCCACACCAGCGCAGCCGTGGACAGGAGAGAGCGACGCAGCGCGCTCGCACATGGCATCGCATCCCTCCACCGATCTAGGGGCAAGGCAGCGCGAATCCAAGCATCCGACGCCAAGCCGTCCCGCGTAAAAAGTGCCTTGGCGATGCACACATCACGCCGATCGAACGCATCACGGTTGCGCGTTTCATCGCTGTTGCCTTGCCATGGATGCCGGCAGCCAGCATGAGGCAGATGCAACGCCGCGCCATCCATCCAGCCTGCATGGTCCTATGAGCGGTGCTCATCACTGCAGACCCGCATCGGACTTCAAACCATCCTGAAACCCTGCTGCCGATACTGCATGTAGGCGGCATAGGGCTGGCCGGATGCGCACTCAATCAGGTGGGTCAGCACGCTTTAGTTGGAATCGTTGTAGCGAAACTGCGTGCCCGGATCGACTCCCGGTGGCAGATCCTTGAAGTCGTTTTTCAGGCTCAGCGCGTCGGTGTCTTCCCCTCGTGCCGCACGCGAGGTAGTGCGGCATCGGGCTGCATCGCCTCCCGATTCCCGACATCGGTCATTGCGGAGGTCTGGCGCACTACCACCGCGTTCCCGGGGGTGACCAGCACGACATCGCCGGGCCGATGGCCGTCGAAGAAGGTAACGGCCTCACGCGCCAGTGCGGCGACCGTACGCGTCGTGGCCGCGGTGTCGGTCGCGCTGGCCGTGCCGGCCATGGTCGACGCGGTTGCCAGCAACATCATTGCGACTGCTTTCCTCTGCCTGCTCCTTCAGTGGATGGAGCCCAGCGTAGGAAGCGGCCTGGAGCACACATAGGGTTCCATGACCTACGTTCTACGACCTACGGTCGCGCCGGCGATCCAGGAGTTGCTCGGCGGGATGAGTGGTTTGGGCTTCCGACTTTTGTCTAAGTAGTCCATCGCACAGAAAAGACCCAGCATCACCGCGCTCATCACGTGGCAGCTGGCAGCATCGGGGCACGTTTCACCAACGCTCCCAATGAGTCCGCCATGAATCCCACTGCCATGCCCGCCCGATCCTGGGCCATCCATCCGTTCCATGCAGCCGTGCTCGGCGGTGTGTGGCCGCTGTTTCTCGGTACCTTGCTGAGCGACTACGCGTACTGGAGCAGCCATCAGATCCAGTGGGCCAATTTCGCCGCATGGCTGCTGATCGGTGCGATGGTGTTGACGACCATCGCGCTCCTGTGTGCGATCGTTGGCTTCGTTCGCGGAAGCCGCAACGTGATCTATGTGATCGCGCTCGGCGCCGCATGGATCGTCGGCTTCTTCGACGCCTTGCATCATGCGCGCGACGCCTGGGCGATCATGCCGGCGGCGTTGGCGTTTTCGTTGATCGCAACCGCGTTCGCCCTGGTTGCAACCTGGTCGGGGCTGTCCAGCCTGCGCGTGGGAGGTGCCCGATGAAGCGTCATACCCTGACCATCCTGTCGGTTTCCGTGCTTGCTGCCGCACTTGCATCCTGCGGCAAGGCCCCCGAGCTCGCGCAACATGGCGCCAGCCCCGAACTGCCAGCACCGGATCGTGGCCTGTTGCCCGACATGACCATCGCCGAGCCGACCGCCTGGGGCGATCGCAAGCCCACCGTGCCTGCGGGTTACCGCATCGCTGCGATCGCCACCGGGCTGGGCATTCCACGCCAGACGCTGGTGTTGCCCAACGGCGACATCCTGGTTGCCGAAGGCCGCGGCGGCAGTGCACCCAACCTTAAGCCCAAGGACGTGATTGCCGGAGCGATCAAGGCCAAGGGCAACACCTCGGTCAAGAGCGGCAACCGCCTGACCTTGCTGCGCGACGCCGATGGCGACGGCACGTATGAACTGAAGACCGTCTTTGCCGACAAGCTCAATGCACCCTATGGGCTGGCACTGATCGGCAACGCACTTTATGTGGCAAATCAGGACGCACTGGTACGCTTCGACTATCAGCAGGGGCAGACCAAGGCCAGTGCTGCGCCCAGCAAGGTCACCGACTTGCCGTCGGCCATCAACCACCACTGGACCAAGGCCCTGACCGCCAGTGCGGATGGACGCTATCTGTATGTTGCGATCGGCTCCAACAGCAACATCACCGAGCGCGGCATGATTGCCGAGGTCGACCGCGCCCAGGTCTGGCAGGTGGATCCGGCAACCGGCGCCCACAAGAGCTATGCCACCGGCTTGCGCAATCCCACTGCATTGGCGATACAGCCCGGTAGCGGCGCACTGTGGGCGGTGGTCAACGAGCGTGACGAGATCGGTCCGAATCTGGTGCCCGACTACCTCACCTCGGTGCGCGAAGGCGGTTTCTACGGCTGGCCCTACAGCTACTGGGGCAAGAATGTGGACACGCGAGTCATGCCGCAGGATCCGCAGAAGGTTGCGTCGGCCATCGTGCCCGATTACGCGCTGGGCTCGCATGTCGCCGCACTCGGTGTGGCGTTCTCGTCGACCGCGATGGGGACGCAGTTTGCCGACGGCGTGTTCGTCGGCGAACACGGCAGCTGGAATCGCGACCCGCCAGTGGGCTACAAGGTGGTGTTCGTACCATTCCGCGATGGCCGCCCCGCGGGCAACCCGATCGACTTCGTCTCCGGCTTCCATGGCGACGATGGTCTGACCCGCGGCCGTCCGGTCGGCGTGACGCTCGACCCGCGGGGTGCGTTGATCGTTGCGGACGATCTGGCCAATACGATCTGGCGCGTGACGCCGGATGCGGCGCCTGTGTCGCCACAACCGGCAGCGCAATAAGTCTGCCTGCATGCCCGGTTCCGCAAGGGACCGGGCGGCGCGTGGTGCTTGCGCGTGCCAACGGCGCACTGGGGCAGGGATGACCTGTCTCTCGGCAACGGCGAAACAACCGTCCAGAGATACACATCTACAAGGGATTACACCTTGTCCGTTACCTCGGGCACACCGCGTGTGCCCGGCCTTGAATGCGGCGGTTTGAACGAGATTCGATGAACGCCCCATGCCATGGCCTTCTCGCAGGCCGCGGCGAGGGATAGGCAGCGCCTTCCCGTTGGCATACAGTGCCGCCCCGCGTCGCTTGGTCGATGCGGGCACCAGCGCGATGGAAGCTGGTTAGCCAATCGGCTAGACGCTGTCACCCAGGCAAGAACAGACGGACCACGCTCTGCCGATCACCCGAGGCTTGTTGTTGATGTTGTCCAGATGTTCGGTGGTTGTTGTCGTTGCGCTGTTCGCCTCACCCGTTATCGCAGCAGAGCTGGTTGGCCGGGCAACCGTCACCGATGGTGACACCATCACGCTCGCGCAGAAGCGTATCCGCCTGTGGGGCGTCGATGCCCCCGAAAGCGCGCAGCAATGCACCAGCGATACCGGCAGCGCGTGGCCTTGCGGCCGGCGTTCCGCCGCTGCCCTGGATGGCTATCTGCGTGACAAGACGGTTCGCTGCCAACCCAAGGACACCGATCGCTACGGTCGGGTCGTTGCCGAGTGTTACGTGCAGGGACAATCGGTCAACCGCTGGATGGTGCAGTCCGGTTGGGCGGTGGCCTACCGCGAGTACGCCACCGCGTTTGTCGCCGACGAACGCACCGCGCAGCAACAGCGGCGCAACCTCTGGGCCGGCACCTTCCAGATGCCAGCCGACTACCGTCGCGGCAAACGCAACCAATCGGCACGGCGGGCTCAGGCGGCAGCACAGACGCAGCTGCCTGCGCACTGCGCCATCAAGGGCAATATCTCGAGCAAGGGCAGCAAGATCTTCCACATGCCCGGGCAACGCGACTACCAGCGGACCAGCATCTCGCCTGCGAAGGGCGAGCGCTTTTTCTGCACCAGCCAGGAAGCGATCAATGCAGGCTGGCGACGTGCGGCAAGATGATGCCGGGCATCGATCGGGGACCGATCGTGATGCACGGATTCCACGACGACGGCGATGGTTTCACCGGGTGGTCGCGATCGATCCGGTCTGCGCAATGACCCAGCCTTGAAACCTGCGCATGCTCGATCAGGACGAGGGTAGGGTTGCCTCGCCGCCGGCCACGCTAATGGCCGACGAATGCCTCGATATTCTGGACCAAGCTGCGGCGATTGTAAGGCTTGCTTAAAAACATCGTCCGGCTGGGCAATCCCTTGGGAGAATGCCCTAACCCCGATGTCAGAATTGCCGGCAGGTTGTTGCCGTCGGCACGCAGATACGAAATCAGGCCGTATCCATCCAGGAGCCCCGGCATCTGAAGGTCGGTGAACACGAGCGCTATCGCAGGACAATGATCGATTTGCTCCAGCGCGCCTTGGGCATCGCTGGCAGTCACGACCGCATAGCCACTTTCGGTCAGCAACAAGGTGGCGATCTCGAGGGTATCGGCATCGTCCTCGACAATCAGGATCAATTTTTCGTTGTGAGAGCCCATAACGCGGTTTTCCGAAAATGCATGCACCACACTACGTTTCCCACGCGAAAAACGCGTGATCGATTCGGCCACACTGAACAGCGCACAGGATTTTCCCGTCCATTGCTCTGGGCGAGTCGTCGTGCCGTTGCTGGATTCCACCAGGGAAGTGTCCTGGATGGACGCGCCAGCGACGTCAACGTGCATGCATTGGCATATCTGGCGCGTGTCGATGCCGCATGCAGTGGGGCGGCTCCGGGCAGCATGATGGCCAAAGCGGTTCAGGCGACACGTGCAGCAAGCAGTCGCTGCCGCCGAGCGCGGCGCGTTGCCGCAATTCTGGGCCGGATCTACAAGTCCAGACGGCAGCGGCAGTGTTGAGTAGTGGCGCAAGCCCCGTTGTGCAACGCTGATGGCCGGATCAAGGACGTACGGGCAGTCAATCGCGGCATCATCCACCAACAACCACAGCAGGCGCTACGCCCACGCAGCGACATGCAGACGCGGGCCGCGTCTGCAACCAGGCACGATGCACACCTTGCGGTCGCTACGCACGAACCAGCGCGTGTGGGTACAGCCGCCTGGCTTCCAGGCATCAAGGTCGAGCTGGAGATTGCATGGCCACGCAGGGTCTGACCAAGCGAACGTGCGCAGCAGGGCGAGTCGGTTGCTCAACCGTTGGTCGGTGTCGTCCATATCCTGAAACAACGTGCTGGCTGGCAGCGACGCCGCCTGGTTGCCGACATCAGACATGCCGGAAACAGCTAGACGCTCTCGAGAATGCCCAGCGGCGTCACCGTGCATCGGTCCATCCATTGTCTGGCGTAATGGTGCGCGGCAAGCTGCGTGTCGAATCGCACTGCATGTCGTTGGCCGTACAAGGTGATTCCATCATCGAACGACACCAGGATCTCAGGGGAGAAAACGCCGTCCACCGGAAACGTATGTGCAGTCAATCGGTAACGACCGATTTGCCGAAACATCGTGGGGGTCATCATAACCTCGGTAGCGGCAGCGGCCGCCTTGCCGGTTGCAGTCAGTCAATACGCAATTGCACCTTGATCGCTATTTTTTCAATATGCAAGCGATATGGAGAATAATCTGCAGGCGGCAATGGAATCAAAAGAACGCGACCGCAACAGTATATGCACAGCCCGCTTATACAGATAAACATACTGTCTTGTGGCGCGGCAGCTAGCGGTGATCGACTAGCGATCAGCGGGATAAACTGATTTATCTACGCTGCCTGCAAACGCGATCGCTTCAAATGCGGGCAGGCGATCGATACGGGCTGGCGGTTCGGCTGCTTGCTGTCGCATGACGCGGTAAGGCGCTCAGCGACGCCATTAATTACCCAGCACCGGCTCGCCTGCCAGCACGGCCATTTCCAGGCGCGCCAGGTGATCGCTGAATCCGCCGGTCGCGCGGGCGATACGGCGTGCGCTGGTATTGACGACCGGCTTGACCAGGCGGGCAATCTGCATGCCCGCACGCTCCAATGCCGACACCAGCGCCACGTCTTCGCTGCACTTCAGCGCAGAGAAGCCACCGGCTGCCACATAAGCGGCCACACTCATGCCCAGATTGGCGCCATGCACATGCGGGTGACCGTCGCGACGAATCTCCTTGGCCAGGAAGGCTTGCCGTGTCTCGGGGCGGAAATCGTGCCAATCGGTCACTTCCACCACGCCACAGAACACATCGGCGGCACAATCGAGCTGCGCCGAGAGCCAATCCGGCGGCACGCAGGTGTCGGCATCGGTAAACGCAAGCCAGCGCGCCCCGCGCGCGATCGCGGCCGAGGCCGCCGCTGCACGCGCAATGCCGACGCCCCCGCAGGTAGTAACGGTTCTTGCGCCATGCGCGCGGGCGATCGCGCCGGTGCCGTCGGTGCAGCGATCAAGCGCGACATGGATTTCCACGCGCTCTCCACACAGGTGCGGATGCGCGGCTGCCACCAGAATGGACTGCAGGCAGTCGCTGATCAGATCCGCTTCGTTATGCGCCGGGATGGTGACCGCGATCATCGCAGCTGCTCCTGTTGCGCAATCGATGGGCCCGACATCCAGGCCTGCAACACGAAGTCCGCGTCCTGATAAACGCACAACGTGTCCATTGCCAATGCATGGTTCAGCGCGCCGTGGACCTGCTCGGCGCTGCGCAGCGCACCCTCGAAGGCATGCCGCCAGTGACACGCCACAAGACAGCCCCGGGCGGTGAGCGAGCGGGCGAACAGCGCGACGGTTTCTTCGAACGCCGGAGCTTCGAGGTAATAGCCCACCTCACTGAAGACAATCAGGTCGAACAGACCCTCCGGCCAGTCCGACGGATGCGCCGCCTGTTGCAGCGTGACCGCAGGCAGCCCCTGCACGCGCGCGCTCGCCAGCTCGACCGCCTGCTGCGACAGATCCGTGGCCAGCAGCGTGTCGCAGCGCGGCGCCAGTTGCGCGGTCAGCTCGCCGTTGGAACATCCAAATTCCCAGCCACGCGCGAACCTTGCGTAGGGCAGGGCACCGAGCAGGATGTCGCGCTTGCGCTGCTCGTACCAGCGCGAGCGATAGCCGAACGGGTCTTCATCGGCATACATCTGCTCGAAGTGCTCAACGCTCAGCACCGTCATCGGATGAATACCTCAAACGGCCGCGCGAAGCGCTCCAGCACCGACGGCGGCAGAATCGGGTCTGCAACCGCCGGCGTGCAATGGCCCAACTGCGTGGCAAAGCAGGCGATGGCATCCTGCTTGGCACGCAGCACTGCAGGCGCCAGATCCAGGCGCACCGCAGAGCCATCGGCAAACACGGCGTCTTCCGGACGCGCCCAATGCCACGCCCAGACCGGGTACTGCAGACGCCGGGCAGACTGCGCCTTGCACGCAGCACGGGTCGCACGCGACGCCGCCTCATGATCGGGATGGCCATCGCGCTCCCAGGTCACCAGCACCGTGTCCTGCGCAGTGATCAGACTGCCGATGGTTTCTGCCATGTGCGCTTCGGACGCCGCCAGCGCACCATCGCCCAAGGCGAGGTGGATCAGTGCGCTCGGCAATACGCCCAGCTGCTGCGCCGCTGCATCCAGTTCCAGGCGCCGCGCCGGGCCCAGCACCTGCGGACGCCAACCGGGTTCATCCGGATAGGCCTGCTCGCCGTCGGTCAACGCGATGATCAGCACCGGCATGCCGGCGGCACGCGCGGCAGCAATCAATCCGCCACAGCCGAGCACTTCATCGTCCGGATGTGGCGCAACCACCACCAGGCGCTGGCTGCCTTGCAGCAGCTGCGGCAGGGTGACGCGTGGCAGCGCACTCAGACACGGCGCGGCGCGCCATGCCGCTTCCGGCGTGCCTGCGCCTTCGATGGGCCGCCCGGCTAGATCTTCCATGGCGATGCCTCCTGCTGGCACAGCTCGCCCAGGGCCTGCAGGTCGCGTTCGGCATGATGTTGCCGAATGAATACCGACACGTCGGCGCAGCGCTGCGCATGTGCGCGGTTATTGCACAACGGCCCTGGCCCCAATGCGCGAGCGACCCGGTCCAGCGTATCGCGTGCGACCGCTTCGACCACGCTGCGGACCTGCAGGACGCCACGCAGATGTGCCTGCTGCGGCTGCGCATCGATGCGCAAGGCAAGCTGACGCAACAACGCAGCGGCAGATGCCAGGCCTGCATCGATGGCGCCCAGATGCGCGGCCGCGTGCGGATCCTTGCTCAGGCGTGCAGAGGCGCGCAGCACATCGGCAACTGCGGCGGTGGCGCCGAACCAGCACGCAGCGATGCCGGCGCCTCCATGCCAGAAGCCAGGTCGGGTCAGGTACGCGTCGGCCGCGCCGATCTGCCGCGCCGGCGCATCGGAGAAGCGGACATTGGCCGTCTCGATGCCTTGCATCCCCACTGCCTGCCACGCACTGCTGTCGACCTGTATACCGGGCTGATCCAGTGCCACCGCAAACAGGCAGCTGCTGCCTGCATGGGACGTGGTCACCAGCGCATGCGTCACCTGCGCGGCGCCGGAACACCACGCCTTGGTGCCGCTGAGCGTCTGCCCGGAAAAACGCATATCGGACCCCGGTGGCTCGGCCGCCCACACCGCCCAGCGCTGTGTCGGCGTCATGATATCCACGCCCAGGTCGGCGCAGATGGCCTGAGCGTCGTAATGGGCTTCCAGCAACTTGGCCACGCACAGGTCTTCTGCCGCGATATCGGCCAGCGTTTGCCAGCGCTCCAGGGTGTGGCCGCGCCCGGGAAGCGGCAACGTGGGATGTGTGCGGAGCCACCTGTCCGCAATCGAATGCTTGAGCCCGTCATTGACGGCTGAATCCGTGCTCGCCGTGAAGGCAAGGGTGTTCGATGAAATACGTGCGCTCATTCAAACAAGCTAAGCAGCACACGGTGCAAGGGGTGTGACGCGTGATGCGGGTTCTGGACCAGCGAAGCGAGCAGAAGTGCAGGCAGATCGTCACACCTCGGCGGGCGTATCGATACGCTGGAGACCGTTTCGTTGCGGCCGAACGTGGCGCCGCTGACGCGTCTGTATGCATGACCAGCCAGGCTCAGCAGCGCTGTCCAGTGCAGTGTTTGCCCATCTGAGTCGCGTCGCAGGCCATAGGGCGACACAGTGACGCACGTGCCTGCCTGCGTGCTCGACAACAGCACTGTGCAATGTCGCTCGGGTTCGGGATGCAGAAGCGTCCACGTGTGCAGAACAGCCGCAGCAACCGGCGGCGGACTCGATTCGACGATTGACAACATACTGTCAAATTGGCAGTATGCTGCGGATGAGCACCCAAGACGATTTACTGGCTGTCCGCAACCTGGTCATCAAGATCTTCGAAACCAACGGCCGGCTGGTCGAAACCGGTAATGCACTGGTGCGTTCGGCCGGGCTGACTACTGCGTGGTGGCAGGTGCTGGGCGCCCTGGGCTATTCGCCGATGCCGCTGCCGGTGGCGCATATCGCGCGCAACATGGGCATCACGCGGCAGGCGGTGCAGCGCGTTGTCGATCTATTGCTGGAGCAGGGATTCGTCGCGCTCCAACCCAACCCTCATCACCAGCGCGCAAAGCTGGTGGTGCTCACGCGCACAGGCCGCGCTGCACTGGACGCAGCCGAAGCCGCCGCCGCTCCGCTCGACCAGCGGATGCTGGATCGCATCGGAGCCAGGCGCGTGGCAACCGCGCTCGCGGTGCTTGGCGAAATGAACCAGGTGATGGCGCAGGACCTCGCTGCGCCGACCGCGCCCGCCGACGCAGCACGCGTTTCCCGAAGAAAGGGCAAGCCATGAACACTGCCGTGCACCGCGATGTCGACACCGACGTCATCATCGTCGGCGGTGGCCCGATCGGCCTGACCACCGCCTGCGCGCTCGCCCATCACGGCGTCGACTTCCGTATCGTCGAACAACGCGTGCATGCCAGACCGCATTCGCGCGCCAACAATCTCTGGGCGCGGCCGCAGGAGCTGCTTCACAGCATTGGCATCCGCGATGCGCTGGCGGAAAAGTCGTATCGGATCACCAAGGTCAGCACCTTGCTCAATGGGCAGGCCGTCGACCCGGTCGACATTGCCGATGTCCCCAGCCCGTACGCGCAGGTGCTCTACAGCGGCCAGGACGTCATCGAAACCGTCCTGGCCGAGCAGCTCGCGGCGAAAGGTGGCAGCGTCGAGCGCGGCCGCAGGATGGTCGGCTTCGAACAGGATGCCGACGGTGTCACCGTCACGCTGGCAACATGCAGCGACGATCACGTCGATGGCCCGACCGAGCAACTACGCTGCCGTTACCTGATCGGCGCCGATGGCGGTGACAGTGTCGTACGCAAACAGCTCGGGCTGGATTTCGAGCCCCAAAAGTTGCCCAACCGCATGAACCGGCAAGTGGATGCCAAGCTGCGCTGGCGGCGCTCCACCGATTTCGATCAACTCTGGTTTTTCTATTACCCCAAGGGTTTTTGTGGTGTCTTGCCGGTCTGGGGCGGCTACCACCGCCTGTTTTTCCTGGCCGATGACGCCGGCATCCCGGAACGCGACCCGACGCTGGAGGAAATGCAGGCCATCGCGCGCGAGGTGACCGAGGACCCGACACTGACGTTGAGCGATCCGATCTGGCTGACGCACAGCCGCTTCCAGCATGGCACTGCAGCGCAGTACGCCAAGGGGCGCGTGCTGCTGGTCGGCGACGCCGGCCATCGCACCTTGCCGATCGGCGGGCAGGGCATGAATGCAGGCCTGCACGATGCGATCGGCCTGGCATGGCGGCTGGCGATGACCTTGCAAGGCAAGGCAGCGCCGGTGGTGCTCGACTCCTACGATGGGGAGCGCGGCGGCGAACACCGTGCGCTCGACGCGCGACAAGCACGTGGCTTCCATACCAGCGTCTACCGCGGCCCGGTCACCGATGCAGCCATGGGCATCGCCGCCAAGCTCATTCCCACCATCGGCACGCTGATTCAGGGCTCGGACGATCTTCAGCAGTTGTCGGTGGCCTATCCGCAAAGCCCGCTCAACGACGATCATCTCGGCGGCCTGCGCGAACTGCTTCAGCGCCGCGTCCCGCACTGCGGCGACCGCGCACCCGATGCGGCAATCGTCGCCGCCGATGGCAGCTCGACAACGCTGTTCGCGCACCTCTACAACCCGGATGGATGGAGCTGGGGATGGTCGCTGCTTGCCTTCGACGGGCGGCAGCCCGATGCCATGCCACGGCTGCGCCTGGCGCTTGCCGAGCTGGACGCGTGGCCGTGGGTGCGGCCCAGGCTCATCCTGGCCGCCGCCGTGCCACAGCCCGACGATGCCACCGCATTGTCGGACCTGGATGGTGCCGCGCATGCCGCCTACGGCATCGCAGACACCAGCGCGCTGATCCTGGTGCGGCCGGATGGCCACATCGCCTTCCGCGGCCGTGCCGATGCGCCGGAACTGCTGCGCGCCTACTGCGAACGCATCTTTGTCACGGCGGTGCAAGGCACTGCAGGCTGAGCCTGCCGCGTCCCGTCCAAACCGGCCAATGCCGCTGCAAGCTGGCACCACCTGGAACGCTGATCCCGCTTTGTTAGGATGCGCACCTGCGACCCAGGAGCCAAGCGCATGCTGCCAACCGTGTTTCCCGAGCCCGAGCTGTTCCTGCCGGAGCGCGGCGAGCCGTCGTTGCGATGGGGCGTGCTGGGACCTGGGGCGATCGCCTCCGCGTTCGTGAGCGCGCTGCGCAGCCATACCGGGCAACAGCCATTCGCGGTGGCCTCGCGTACGCGTGCGCGTGCCGAGGCCTTTGCAAGAACGTGGGCGATGCAGCGCGCCTATGACAGCTACGCGGCGTTGGTCGAGGACCGCGATGTCGATATCGTCTATATTGCCACCCCGCACAGCGAACATCTGCAACATGGCTTGCTGGCGCTGCGCGCGGGCAAACATGTGTTGATCGAAAAGCCCATCACCACGCGCGCCGACGATGCGCGCGTGCTGGTGCAGGAGGCGCGGCAGCGCGGTCTGTTCCTGATGGAAGCCATGTGGAGCCGCTACCTGCCGCACACCGCGGTGCTGCGACAACTGCTGGCCGATGGAGCGCTGGGCGAGCTTCGGCATGTGTTTGCCGACCTGAGCCAGCGCGGCCCCGGCGATGCCGCGCATCGACAGCGCAATCCTGCGCTCGGCGGCGGCGCGCTGCTGGACCTGGGCGTGTATGCGGTGCAGTTCTCCTCGATGATTCTGGGCGCACCGACCGCGATCGCGACGACCGGCGCGCTGACCGACACCGGCGTGGATGCCTTTTCGACCATGGTGCTGTCGCATGGCGGCACCGCGCAATCCACGCTGATCAGTTCCATCGTGGCCCGCAGCAGCTCCAGCGCCTATGTCACCGGCGGCCGAGGCCGCATCGATCTTGCCGGCGAGTTCCATAACCCGACCTCGCTGAGCCTGGTCGGCAACGAACACGCCAGCACGCCGGCGGTGTGGAAGGATCCCACCGGAATCACCGGCTACGCAGGCCTGTCGTGGCAAGCGACAGCCGCCGCGCGCTACATCGGGGAAGGGCGCACGGAATCGCCGCTCCATCCACTAGACGAAGTGATCCAGATCATGACCACCCTGGATGCGGCGCGCGCGCAGCTGGGATGACGGGCAGCGTTTTGCCTGGGCACATCCTCACGTCTGGATTGCATCGCCTGGCGCGTTGGCCGCAGGTTCGATCCCCAAACGCAAACGGCCCGGACGAGCCGGGCCGCTTGCAACGTGCGCGATCAGAACTCCTGCCAGTCGTTTGCATCGTGCGCAGCGCCTGCGGCCACCGGCCGGTTGACTGCAGGTGCCTGGCGTAGCGGGTTTTTGACAGCAACGGCGGGGCGGCCAGCAATCACGCGGGGCGGTGTCGCAACAGGCGTTGCCGGACGCGTGGTGCGTGTGCCGTCGTCGCTGATCTTGAACACCGACACTGCCTGGGTCAGCTGCACGGCCTGTTCTTCCATCGAGCGTGCCGCCGCGGTGGCTTCTTCCACCAGCGCGGCGTTCTGCTGCGTGGTTTCGTCCATTTGCGTCACGGTGGTGTTGACCTGTTCGATGCCGGCCGACTGCTCCTGCGATGCCGCGGAGATCTCGCCCATGATGTCGGTCACACGCTGCACGCTGGCCACGATCTCGGCCATCGTGGAGCCCGCCGTATGCACCAGCGTCGAGCCTTCGGCGACCCGCTCGACCGAATCGTCGATCAGGCTCTTGATCTCCTTCGCCGCCGCGGTGGAGCGCTGGGCCAGCGTCCGCACTTCCGATGCCACCACGGCAAAGCCGCGGCCTTGTTCGCCGGCACGTGCCGCTTCCACCGCCGCATTCAGGGCCAGGATGTTGGTCTGGAACGAGATGCCGTCGATGACGGAGATGATGTCGGCAATCTTCCTGGACGAGGCCTCGATACCGGCCATGGTCCCCACGACCTTGCTCACGATCTCGCCGCCTTGCGACGCCACGCCCGCCGCACCGATCGCCAGCTGATTGGCCTGGCGGGCGTGTTCGGCATTCTGGCGCACGGTGGAGGTCAGCTCTTCCATCGAGGCGGCGGTTTCTTCCAGGTTTGCGGCCTGCTGCTCGGTCCGCTGCGACAGGTCCTGATTGCCGGCGGCGATTTCGCTGGCGGCAGCATTGATCGACACGGCAGAGTGCTGGATGCGGCCGACAATCTCCGCCAGCTGCGCGGCAGTGGCGTTGGCGTCGTCACGCATCTGCGCGAACACGCCCTTGAAGTCACCGGTCATCCGTGCGGTGAGATCGCCTGCGGCGATGGATTGCAGCAGCGACGACAGCGATTGCAGGTTGCCGTCGGCAGTGGCCATGAGCTGGTTGAGGCTATCGACCATCACATGGAAGTCGTATTGAAAACGCTCGGCATCGCCACGTGCGCTGAAGTCGCCATTGGCCGCAGATTGCGCCAGCTGCTTGATCTCGTGGTTCATCGCAGACAGGTTGGCCTTCACCTCGTCCATGGTCTGCGTCAGCACGGCTTTTTCGCCGGGCAGGCGCTCCATGCTTTCGCTGAGGTCGCCGATCGCATAGCGCCCCATGATGCGTGCCAGGTTCGCCTGCACCGCCAGGTGCGAGGCCACCAGCGTATTGGTGTCCCCGGCCATGCGGCCGTAGTCGCCAGGAAACGCCGTGGCATCGATGCGGAAACTGGTCTGGCCATCATCGTGGCGCCTGGCCATGTCGCTCTGCGCGCTGAGCAAGGATTGCAGCTGCGTCTGCATGCCACGCATGGCGCGCAGCAGCCGGCCGGCTTCATCCCTGGCGTCACTGTCCACGTCGTTGTCCAATTGGCCGTTGGCAATTGCCTCTGCGGCCCGGGTTGCGCGTGCCAGCGGCTGGGTCAGGCTGCGGGTGATGAGCCAGGCGAGCAGGCTGCTGATCACCACCACGGCAATGCCACCGCAGATGATCAGCAGCTTGCCGCGATTCATCGACGCCACGGCGTCGGCGTAGGCTTGCTGGCTCTGGCCTTCCTGTCGCGTCACCAGCTCGCGGATCTTGTCCTGCCATGCCATCGTCGCCGGGCGCGCTTTTTCGCTCAGCAAGGCCTGCGCGGGCGCATTGTCGTTTTGCGCGGCCAGCGCCATGACCTGATCGTTGATCTTGCCCGAGATCGCGCGTCGTTCGTCCATCTCGGTGCGAATCTTGCGACCTTCCTCGGAGCTGGGCAGCGTATCGAGCTTGGCCCGCAACTCGTTGTAGCGCTGGCGCTGCGCCTTGATGGTGGTGAGCGCGTCGTTGTTGAGTTCATCGCTGGTGGCCATGGCATAGGTGCCAAGCGCAATCAGGATCGATGAGTTGGCATCCAGCATGCCGTTGCCGATCTGGATCTTGGCCATGCGGTCGAGCACGATGAAATCGAATTGCTGCCTTGCGTTGGCCAGGGTGACCAGGCCGGTTGCCACCAGCAGGCTCGACAGCAGGATCAGGGCACCGAAGGCGATGCCGAGACGGCGGCCGACGTTATAGCGTTGCAAATAAGCAGTCATGCGGGTCGTCCTGATGTCCAGCGGGTGGCACCGGCCGGCACCGCGTGATGTTCGCGTGAATGCCTCGGCAACGTGATAACGACGCCACGAAGGCAAACTTAAACCCTCCGCTCCAGCCCGCATTTAGCTGATATTTTCGTTCACGCAGGTCAGGGAAAAACCGACTGGCGGCGCCGCGACGATCCACGTGACACTGCTGACGCTGTTGCATCGGCAACATCGCGCTCGGTCCTGGCGCGTGGGTATAACCCAGGCATCGGAGACGGCGAACGTCTCGTAGCCGGCGTCGGGGTCGAGCTGTTCGGGGGCACCGCTGGTGGGTCTTGCAGCGCGGTCGCCCCCCGTGCTCCGGACGCCATGTCGCGCGCCATCACCGACTCACTCAGCCGCGACGCCCCAAGCCTGATCATGCGCGCCATGAACAGCAGTACCCAGATCACCGCGCGAACGATCACGATCACCCCGGCAGGCGCAGCATCGGCCGGCAGCGAGGTCGTGGTGCACTTGTCGGCCAGCCCGGACCCGCGCTGGCAGGCATGTTTCAATTTCATCGTGCAAGGCCGCGATGGCTTCTTCCTGCAGGGCAGGCCGGTATTCGACAACGCGAGCTTTCACGGAATCTTGCAGGCCGGGCAGGCCGAGGCCTTTCGCCAGGAGTTGCCGGATCTGCTGGTATCAACCGGTGCGCTTGCGCGTGCCCAGGTGAACAAGGACGCGGCGCGATAACCGGGCGGGGGCGCCCGTGCGAGGTGCCCCAGAAGGCCGTATCTGCCCGGTCAATCGGTGGTCAGCCTAAAGAAGCGGCATCTCGCAACGGCTATTTGTCTGCACGAACGGGGCTACCCGTCTGCACGCTGCCCGCACATCCGCAGCGATGCACCTCCGCGTTACCGTGCGAACCGGGCGCGCCCAGTAGGCGTGGCGCGGGGCTACAGATCCAGCGCCATGTCCCACCGCTCCAGTCCGGGCGCATAACCGTCCACCGTTACCTGCTGCACGACAAAGCCGAAGCGGGCGTAGAACTGCTGGGTATGTTGACTCGTATCCAGTACGACGCGCCGGATGTCCGGCCTCTGGTGCAATGCGTCGAGCCGGGCCAGGAGTAACTGCGTTCCCACGCCGCGGCGGTGCAGGCTCGGATGGACCATGCCCCAGCACAAGCTCGCCGTGATGCCATCGGCATTGATCGCATAACCGGCGCAGCCAGCAATCTCGTTGCCACGCTCCAGCAGTTGGTAGTGCCACGCCGCAGCGTGCTGGATCAGGAAGCCAGCGAAGTCGACGCGTTCCCCGGCACTGAAGAACGCCGGCACATTCGCGTCGAACAGGGCCATGCACACATCGAAGTCCTGGGAGTGGTACGGCCGAATCGTGTCCATGTGCGTAGTCTGCCCCAGACGCGCAGGCGATGTAGCGGCATGGCATCGCGTGCCGTCTGAACACAGCTCGCCAAGGAGCGACAGCCTCAGGTCCATCTGTCACCCTGGCCACGCGGCAGCAGGGCGAGGGCGCGGCGCACCTGCTTCCAGGCTGTCGCCAATGCCTTGATCGCAGCGACGCATGCGTTCGACACGGCAGCGGCTTCGGCGTGCTGCTGATCGCTGTGGAGCCAACCGGGCGGATCACGCGCATTGACGCGCAGTTCGAGTGCCCGGCGGCATCGGCCTGGATGAGACGGGCCACGGCTGCATGACCTGCAAACCAGGCCTCCTGCGGTGCGCAACAAGCCGGGACACCCCGCGCTTGTTGCGTCGCCTGGGCTCAGGCCCGGTCCGTCGCCTCGCGCACGAAGTCTGCATAGCTGCGCAGCGGTCGCCCCAGGATGGCCTGCAGTTGTTCCACCGTGCCGTCGGCCGCCTGCATGCCGTGGATCTGGATGCCGGCCATCATCAGGCGCATGTCGTAGGCCAGCCAGGATGGGCCATACGCGGCCAGCTGCGCTTCGAAGGCGGCCACGTCATCGCCCGCGTAGGCGATCTCGCGGCCAATCGCCGTACTCCAGACCTTCGCCGCGTAGGCGCCCGTCACTGCATGTGGTCCGACCAGGTCGAGCGTGATGCGCGCAAGCGCGGCGGGTGCGCGGTCGCGTCGCAGCAATTCGACCACCGCGATGTCTGCGATATCGCGCGCATCGATCATGGCCACACCGGCCGCGCCGATCGGCATCGGGTAGATGCCGTACTGCTGGATCGTCTGCTGGATCACCGCTTCGTTCTGCATGAAATACGCAGGACGCAGAATCGTCGCCGGAATGTCGAGGCTTTCGATCATGCGCTCGACGGTGTGCTTGCCGGTGAAGTGCGGCACGTTGGTGAACTTGTCGGCATGGATGACCGACAGGTACACGATGCGTTCGATCCCTGCGTCCCTTGCCAGGTTCAGGGCGATCAACGCCTGCGTCACTTCGTCTGGAGTGACTGCATTCAACAGGAACAGCGTGCGCACCGACGACAACGCGGCACGCATCGACGCGACGTCGGTGAGATCTGCGATCACTTCGGTGACACCCGTCGGAAAGGCGCGCTTGCCAGGCTGGCGAACCAAGGCCCTGACCTCCGCGCCAGCGTCGGCAAGGCCCTGGGTCACGAGGGAACCGATGGTGCCGGTGGCACCGGTAACGAGAATGCTCATGTGAATCTCCTGCTGTGGATGGAAGGGTGCATCAGCGCGACATCTCCGCAACGACTGGCGTCGCGGTGACGAGACGATATGCCGTTGCATCGCCAATACGAAGGCGCCAGGATGTAGATGCCCGGTTTCAAAAATGGAACACCATGGATCTCAATGCGTTGATCGATTTCGCGCTGGTCGCAGCCAACCAGGGCCTGGGAAAGGCCAGCCGTGCCAGTGGCAGATCCAAGGCGACCTTGTCGCGCCGCATCGCCGAGCTGGAGGAGCAACTGGGCGTGCGGCTGGTCGAGCGCAGCGCACGTGGCCTCAGGCTCACCGAGGCCGGGCAGCTGCTGATGGACCGCACCGAAGTGCCGTTGAGCGAGGTGGCCGAGGCCATGGCAGCCGCACGCGAAGGGCTCTCGACCCCGCGCGGGCGCTTGCGGGTGGCATCGCCGGTGCTGTTCTCGCAACTGGCGATGGGACGCATTGGCGCGGAGTTCTGTGCGGCCTATCCGGAGATCACGCTCGAGGTGGTGGCAGAGGACCGCACGGTCGATCTGGTGGAGGAGCAGTTCGATGTGGCCATCCGGATCAATCCGAGCCCGGACAGCAGCTTGGTCGGGCGCTGCTTCGCCAGGGATCGGCTGGTGGTCGTGGCCGCACCCAGCATCGCCATGCCCACCGGCGGCGCAGTCACGCCGATTCCCGCCGTGGTGATGTCCAGCTTCCAGCCGACCACATGGACGCTCGATGACGGGCGTCTGGTCCTGGAACCCGTGCCAAGGCTGCGGTTTTCCTCGTTCCTGATGGTCCGCGACGCAGCGATGGCCGGCGGCGGCGTGGCGCTCATTCCACAGTCGATCGCATGGAACCAGCTCGCGCGTGGCGAACTGCTGCAATGGGGCACCATCGCCGGCGTGGAGCCGGCGCTGTGGGTGTTGCACACGTCCAGGCGCCTGGCTGCCCCGAAGGTGCGCGCCTTCGTCGACTTCATGTGCGACAGGTATCCGGATGCGTCGCTTGTGTTGAAGGGGTAGGGCGCTGGACCTCGCTTGCGCTGGCCAGGCGCTCGCCCAGCCCTCACATGCGCAGCAGCCGCCTTGCCAGGCTACGGCCGGGCGCTGTGCCTGCCTGGTCGGCATTGCTGCCCAGGATGGGGCGACGCAGATGGGGCGGCGGCAGGCAGATCAGCACGCACGGCGTCTTCGCCAGGGCGGACTGCAGCGAGGAGCGCCAGACGCCGCGGCGGACGACGGCGTCGTGTTCGACCACCAGCACATCCGCGCAGGCGCGTTTGAGCAGGCCGGCGATCTCGCGCCGCGGGTTGCCGACGGCCACGTGGATGCGCACGCGCAGGTCCTCGTCGGGCAGTTGCTGGACCAGGTCGCCAAGCCAGCTGGCGGCCGCGTCCTCGCCCAATGGCTTGTCGTGGAACAGGCTGTCCACCAGCAGGCCTTCGCTGATCTCCGGCACCACGTGCAGCAGGTGCAGGTCGGCGCCGCGGCGGCGTGCCAGGGCGGCGGCATCGCGCAGCGATTCCAGGCTGGTTTCGCGGCCGGTGATCCAGCAGGCCACATGGCCGCCGACCGCCCCGTCGCGCGGGATCGCATCGGCATGCGGCAGGGTCAACATGGGCGTGGCCACGCGCTGCAGCACGCGCGCCCGCAGCGAGACGTGCAGCGGGCGCGGCAGGCCGGTGCGTTCGGATGGCGGCATGATCAGCAGCGCGTCCTCGCGGCTGCGGCAGAACGAGACGATGCCGGCGGCGGCAGGGCCACCGGCGAGTGCGCGCTCGCAGCCCGGGTAGTTGGAGGCCTCGGCAAAGAAGGAATCCAGCGACTGCTGGGCCTGTGCACGCTTGCCCTTGGCGTGCACGTGCAGGATGGTCAGGCGCGCGCGCAGGCGGTCCACCAGTTGCGCCACGGTCGGGATGGCGGCATGGCAGGTCTCGGAAAAATTGGTGGCGAAGATCAGCTGGGTGGGGGTGGTCTGCATGGCGGGCTCCGTGGTCAGTAGATGAAACCGTCGATGGCGCGCACCTCGCGCAGTGGCACGCGCTGGCCCAGCATCTCGCGCAGGGTCAGTTCGATGCCGCGCGACAAAGCGGTCATCGGGGTGTCGTGCACGGTGTTCTCGAACGGGTCTTCGATGGCGCTGCTGGCGCTGTCGATGGCGATCAGGGTGAAGCTGATCAGCACCGAGGCGATCGGCATGGCCAGGCCCATGCCGGCGATCAGGCCCAGCGGCACCAGCCAGCAATACATGTTCACCAGCGTGCGCGGCAGCGAGGAGAACTGCCGTGGCAGCGGGGTGTTCTTGATGCGTTCGCAGGCGCCCTGGATATTGGCCAGCGTGGTGAGGTTGGCGTCCAGCGACGACCAGCGCAGGCTGTCGAGCATGCCCCAGTCGCGCGCCTGCTGCAGTTGCTGGCCCAGCCGCAGGGTCAGCGCGTTGGGGATGTTGGCGTAGCCGCGCAGCTCGTCGGCGCGTGCCTGGCCGAGCAGCCCGGCCAGCTCGGGAAACGGATTCTGTCGGCGCAAATGGCAGCGCAGGGCGTGCACGAAGGCGACCTGGTGCACCACGATGTCGTCGCGCAGCGTGGCCTGGCGCGGGTCGGCAGCATCCACATCCAGCGCGGTCAGGGCCTGGCGTGCGATGGCGCGCGAGGTGTTCACCAGCGTGCCCCAGAGCTGGCGCGCTTCCCACCAGCGGCCATAGGCCGCATTGGCGCGGAACGCCAGGAAGATGGTGAGCGCCGAGCCAAGCTGGGCCAGCGGCAGGGCTTCGATCGACAGCCACTGCCAGCCGAAGAAGGTGTACAGCACGGCCACCGCGCAGTCGAACGCCAGCAGTACCAGCAGGCGCTTGTAGGTCTTGGGCCAGATGCGTCGCAACGGAAACGTATCGCGGGTGATCATGGGAAGGGCAACATGGACGTGGGGTAGGGCCATTACACCCAGCCTCCACGGTCGTGTCTGCCATCCTTGCGCCAGCGTTGGACAGTGCACGCACCGTCCGAACGATGCGGACGGACTATCTTTCGATAGGGTGAAATCCGCAGGCCTGGCCACGATGCTGTGGCATCAACCACAGCGAGAGAGGAGCGGCATTGCAGCGCAGGTGCATGGGGTGGCAATGGACAGGCTGAGACTGCCATTCAAGTGGCGCGGGCAGGTGGTCAAGCTCAATCGCGGCCCGACGCTGTGGGCGTCGCTGGCGATGCTGGCCTCGCTGGTGTGGGCGGAGTGGTACTCGCACCTGGGCGTATCGCTGGGGCTGCTCTACATCCTGCCGGTGGTACTGGCGGCCACGGTGCTGTCGCGGCGCGACATCGTCATCGCCGCGATCGCCTGTGCGGTACTACGCGGCCTGTTCGTGACCGACGAAACCCTGGTCGAACAGGCGCTGCGCTTCTTCATGGCGACGATCGCCTATGCCGGCTGCGGCTTGCTCGTGGCCGAGATCAGCCGCACCCGCCGGGTGATCCTGGCCCATTACGTGCAGCTGCGCGCCGAGCAGCGATTGCGCCGGCGGCTGGAGCGACAATTGCGGCTGCTCGCCGAGAGCAGCCCGGCCGCCTTGCTGACGGTGGCCGGCGACGGCCGCATCGTGGCGGCCAACCGCGCCGCACACGAGATCCTGGACATGGCCGAGGAGGGTGGGCTGGAGGGCCGCGCGGTCCGCGAATTCCTGCCGCTGCTGGACGACGCCTTGAGCATGAGCGCCAACCTGGATGGCATGCGCACCTCGGCCAGCACCTGGGGCTGCCGTAGCGATGGCACCCGCTTCCCGGCCACCACCTGGTTCTCGGTCTACGAGGACAGTGAAGAGCGGCACCTGGCCGCGATCCTGGTCGACACCAGCGAGGAAGTGCGCGCGCGCGAATCGGCGCACTTCGACGATGTGCTCAAGAACAATCGCCTGCTGGCCGGCGCGGTGTCGCACGAGATCCGCAACCTGTGTTCGGCGGCGGGCGTGGTCACCTCCAACCTGGCGCGGCATCCGGCCATTGGCGCAGATCCGGACCTGGCCGCACTGCGCAGCCTGGTGGCGGCATTGATGGAACTGGCGTCCTTCAACCTGCGTCGGCAGCTGCCCGACGAGGCGCACGAAACGCGGCTGCAGACGCTGTGCAGCGAACTGGACGTGATCATCCGCTCGGACTGGGAGGACGTCGACGGCCAGCTGGTGATCCAGATCCCGGCCGAGTTCCCGTCGGTGCATGGCGACCGCCATGCGCTGCTGCAGGTGCTGCTCAACCTGGCACGCAATTCGTTGCGCGCGGTGCAGGCGCTGCCCCCGCAACGCCGCCAGTTGATCGTCAGCGCACGCCTGGAACAGCAGCGTGCGGTGCTGAGCGTGCGCGACACCGGGCCCGGCATCGCCGAGCCGGGCCGCCTGTTCCAGCCATTTCGCAGCGACAGCGACGGCTCCGGGCTTGGCCTGTACATCTCGCGTGCCCTGATGGCCAACCAGGGCGGTCTGCTGCGCCATGCGCCCGGCGGCGAAGGCGCCTGTTTCGAGCTGCATCTGCCGCTGGCGCATGCACCGTATGCGGAGGCGCTGGATGGATGAGTCGCGGCGCGAACCGGTGCGCCTCTACCTGCTGGACGACCACACGCTGTTCCGCGAGGGCCTGCTGCGCCTGCTCGGTGCCGACGCCCGCTTCGAGGTGGTGGGGCAGTCCGGCACCTTGGCGCAGGCCATCGTACAGATCGCGTCGCTGACGCCGGACGTGGTCATCCTCGACTACGACATGGGCGAGTACAACGCGCTGGACTACATGCGGCGCCAGGCCGAGCAGCCGCGCCGCCCGGCCACGCTGGTCGTCACCGCCGGCCTGCCCGAGCGCGACGCACTGGCCTTGATCCGGCTCGGCGTGTCCGGCATCTGCCGCAAGGATGTCTCCACCGACGAACTGATCGACAGCATCCATGCGGTGGCGATGGGCCGGGTGCTGATCGACCAGCGCTACCTGCAGTCGCTGGTTGCCCAGGGCACCCAGGAAAGCCGGCCCAGCTTCACCGACCGTGAGCGCGAAGTGCTGCGTGGCTTGTTGCGTGGGCAGTCCAACAAGTTGATCGCACGCCAATTGGGCAGTTCGGAGAGTGCCATCAAGGCGACGTTCCAGCAGCTGTTCAACAAGCTCGACGTGCGCTCGCGCAGCCAGTTGGTGATGGTGATCCTGCAGGATTATCGCGACCTGGTGTGAGGCGTCCTGTCGCTTTGAGCAATGCCGCGCGAGCGATGCAGATGCAGATGCTTAGCGGTTGACGCCAATGCAGTCGCAGTGGCACGGGAACGTATTGGCCCGTGCAACAGGGCAGCAGATGTGACGCAGGGCCACCACCCGGCAAGCACGCCAACCAGGATGCTGCGGGCGGTGTCGACCGCCAGCCGCAGGGCCTGGAACCATCACACCGTGTCGGACTCATCTGCACGAGGCGTGGACGAAGCGCCGGTCATCATGCGCGCCTGATGGATTGAGGTGTTACATGGCGAAGCCGACGCTGTTCTTCCTGCATGCCCTCGGGTCCAGCAGCAACGAGTGGTCTGGGGTCATCCAGCAACTGGATGCGCGTTTCGACTGTGTGGCACTGGATATTCCCGGTTTCGGGGACGCGCCGCCGCTGACGCATCTCGACACCGCCGCACTGGTTGCCTGGTTCGTCGACGAGGTGATTCGGCGGCAACCGACGTGCTGGCTCGCGATCGGACACAGCATGGGCGGAAAGATCGCCAGCCTGGCAGCAGCGCAGGCACGCGAGGGGGTGGCGGGGCTTGCCGGCCTGGCCGGGGTGATCCTGGTCGCCGCATCGCCGCCGGCGCCCGAGCCGATGGACGAGTCGCGCCGAAACACGATGCTGGCCTGGTTCGAGAAGGGCCACCCCTCGCGGCAGGAAGCGGAGCAATTCATCGACGACAACTGTGCGGCGACGTTGCCAGCGCCGGTCAGGACTGCCGCTGTCGAGGATGTGCTGCGAACCAACGCCAACGCGTGGATCGCCTGGCTCGCGCATGCAAGTCGTGAGGATTGCAGCGCACAGGCCGGCTGCATGCACGTGCCTGCGTTGATCATCGCCGGCAGTGACGACGGCGACCTCGGCGAAGCGGCGCAAACAGCATTGAACGCGCCGCACTATCACGATGCGCGCATCGCCGTGGTGGCCGATGCCGCGCACCTGATCCCGTACGAACAACCGCAAAATCTCGCGCAACTGATCGCAGCGCACGCGGATCACTGCGTGGACAGGCGCCTGCCCGAGGACTTCATCACGCTGCTCAACGCAGACAGGGTTTCCCCACGCATGCGCAAGCTGCTGCTTAGTCGGCACGCGGGCCCGCCCGCCAGTGCGCAGGGCGTGCTGAGCCAGCATCAGCTAAAGCTCCTCGGCGCAGTGGTCGCACGTGTCCTGGATGGCGCCGACGATGCGCGCGCGATTGCACGGCGCATCGATGTCCAGCTTGCCGAAGGCGCCGGCGATGGTTGGCGCCATGCGGCGTTGCCACCGGACCGGCTTGCGGTGCCGCTGGGGCTCGACGCGCTCGACGCGCTGAGCAACGGCTTTGCTGGATTGCCTGCCGAGATCCAGGATCACTGGCTGCGCGCGGTGTCGCGCGCGACGGCCGGTGATCCCTCGGCACACGGGCTGGATGCAGCGCAGCTGGCGCACTGGTTCGAGGACATCCGCGCCGAAGCCGCGCGGACCTGGGCCAGTCTTCCCGCCACGATGGCGGCAATGGGATACGACGGCTTCGCGGTTGGCGGCGCTGGTATCGACAGCCCGGGCTATCAGCAGACCGCAGCCGACCGGCAGGAAGCTTGGCAGCTTCCTGCCAAGGGTCTTCGATGAGTCCCGACGCTTCGGTCGATGCCGTGGTGGTGGGGAGCGGGGCAGGGGGCGGCCCATTGGCTGCACGGCTCGCGCAACGAGGTCTTTCGGTGGTGGTGCTGGAGGCGGGTGCGGCCTTCAGCCCTGCGTCCCATCTGCCCGATGAGCTGACGACCGGCATCTACTGGATGGAAGAGCGCCTCAGCGGCGGGCAGACGCCCACCGCATTTGGCGCCAACAATTCCGGGTCGGGCCTGGGTGGTTCGACCCTGCATTGGGGCGCCTTCTGCCCGCGTCCGGACAAGCGCGACCTGAGCCTGGCAACGCAGACCGGGCAGCGCGGCATGGACTGGCCGATCGCGCATGAAGAGCTGCTGTCCTACATCCGCCGCGTCGAGGAGTTCATCGGTGTGTCCGGGCCGGCGCACTATCCCTGGGATCCGGAGCGCAGCTACGCGTATCCGCCGGCGCAGCGCAATGCGTCGGCCGGCGCGATGGAACGCGGTTGCCGCACGCTGGGCATCACCGCTACCGATGCGCCTGCCGCATTGGTGACCAGGGCGCACGAGCAGCCGCACCACGGCAGGCGCGCGGCCTGCAACAACTGCGGTGCCTGCCATCAAGGTTGCAGCAACGGCGCCAAGGTGAGTGTCGATACCACCTGGCTGCCACTGGCGCGCGCGCACGGCGCGCAATTGCGACCCGATTGCCGGGTCATTGATATCGAGCGCGACGCCAGTGGCATGGTCAGCGCGGTGGTCTACCAACAGCACGGGCGCGAACTGCGCCAGCGGTGCGCGAGCCTGTTCCTGTGCGCAGGCGGCGTGGAGACACCGCGCCTGCTGCTCAACCTGGGCCTGGCCAACTCCAGCGGCCAGGTGGGGCGCAATTTCATGGCGCATGTCGCCACCCAGGTGTGGGGGGAGTTCGATGCCGACATGCGCATGAACCGTGGCTACCCATCGTCGCTGATCACCGAGGACATGCTGCGCCCGGCCAATGCCGATTTCGTCGGCGGCTATCTGGTGCAGAGCCTGGGCGTGCAGCCGATCACCCTGGCCAACACGCTGGCGCGTGGCGCGGGCCTGTGGGGGAGGGAACTCGTATCGACCATGGCGCGCTACAACCGCCTGGCCGGCATCGGCATCAATGGCGAATGCCTGCCGCAGGACGGCAACCGGCTGAGCCTGTCCGACGAGCGCGATGCCTTCGGCCAGCGCAAGGCGCGTATCGACTTCAGCTACGGGCCCAACGAACGCGCACTCGATGCGCACGCCCGCGCATCGCTGCACGCAATCTGGGAGGCGGCAGGTGCCCAACGCATCTTCGCCGCCGCCCGCTCCGCGCACACGCTGGGCACCTGCCGGATGGGCACCGATCCGGAGCAGGCGGTAGTGAACCCGGACGGCCGCGCTTTCGATATCGCCAACCTCTACATCTGCGACAACTCGATTTTTCCAAGTGCACTGGCAGCCAATCCCGCGCTGACGCAGATGGCACTTGGCCTGCGCACGGCGGAGCGCTTTCTCGCCCGCTAGTGACGCGCGTACCACCACCAATCCCTACCACCAGGAGTTCAGCATGGATCTCGGAATCAACAATCGGATCGCCCTCATCAGTGGCGGCGACTCGGGAATGGGCAAGGAAACCGCGCGGCAGCTGCTCGAAGCCGGCGTGCGCGTGGCAATCACCGATCTGCCCGACGGCACGCTCGACCAGGCCGTGGCGGAGCTGTCGGGCCTGGGGCAGATCATCGCCATCGAGGGCGATGTCACCCGCGAGCAGGACGTCACCTCCATCTGGACACAGGTGCGCGAACAACTGGGCGACCCCGACATCTACATCAACGCAGCGGGCGTGACCGGCGCAACCGGCGATTTCCTGGAGGTCAGCGATGCGGGCTGGCTCGAAACGCTGGACATCAACCTGATGGGCGCGGTGCGCATGTGTCGCCAGGCCATTCCCGCGATGCGCCGCAAGCAATGGGGCCGGATCGTGCTGTTCGCCTCGGAAGACGCCGTGCAGCCCTATGTGGATGAATTGGCCTATTGCGCGTCGAAGGCAGGCATCCTGAGCCTGGCCAAGGGCCTGTCCAAGGCCTACGGCCCGGACAACGTGCTGGTCAATACGGTGTCGCCCGCATTCATCGCCACCCCGATGACCGACAAGATGATGCAAAAGCGCGCCAGCGAAAACGGAACCACGTTCGAGCAGGCGATCCAATCGTTCCTGGACGAAGAACGTCCCGGCATGGTGCTCAAGCGGCGCGGCCGCCCGGAAGAAGTGGCCTCGGCGGTTGCCTTCCTGTGCTCCGAGCGCGCCAGCTTCATCAACGGCGCCGGGATCAGGGTGGATTCGGGGTCGGTCTTCACCATCGCGGGTTGAGGCGGGCGTCGTTCCGAAATGCGGTGAGCTACATAAGCTGCCGCATCCTTTCTTTGCACCCGGTAACAGGTGCCGATAAGTAAGCGCATGCGTAACCGGCTGCAGGAATACTGCAGCCGCGTTGCCCGGGAAACCAGCTCGTTACAGCGGAGCGGGGCACCACGTTTGCGGCGACGCATTATCTACAGGCGCTTGGCCACCACCTGCGGAGCACGGCTGCTCAAAGCCCCCCGATACCCCTTCTCACGCCGTCGCAGGCATTGCCTTCGGCAAGGCAGGAGGCGCTACTTTCCGATTCCCGCTGTGGCATCGCCGTCACCGGCCGCTGCCAACGCTTTCGGCGCGAACCGATAACCCATCGAGCGCCAGGACGATGCGATGCCCAGGTCATAGCCGTAGACCAGCGTGACGTGGATCGCCGACATGGCGGCCGCCTTCTTGTCGTTGGCGAGGACGACCTTGGCAATGTGCTGCGCCAACGCTTTGTCGTCGATGCGCCGTTCGGACAGGTTGACCTGCACAACCACAGATTCGACATTCGGCGTGCCGAACGCCGTATTGTGCACGACGCGCACGGACTGCACGCCCGGCTCGGCACTGACGGCTTCCTGGGCCGCCAGCAAGTCCTTGAAGTCGTCGCTCTGCGCAAGTTGCCCGGTAAACGCCGGTAACGCTGCGGCTGCAACCAGCAACACACCGACCACGACCAGGTGCACACGCCACACCGGCATCGGCCTGACGGCGGCGACCGGCGTCTGCGCGGTCACCACCGAACTTCCCACTGCAAGGTCGTGCAACGACCGGCGGCCGCGGCGATTGAACAGATACAGATAAAGGATCGAGAGCGTCCCGCCGAAGATCAGCAGCGTCAACACATACTGCATTGGCGAGAGCAATACGTCGCTGTCGAACGGTGCGCCGTTGAGGAAGAACGGGACACCCAATACCGAGTAACGCAGCAGCGACTGGGGAAGCCCCAGCAGGGCACCGTCCCTGCCAGCCACGCGCGCGCCGAGCAGGCGCTTACCCAGAGTCTGCCCTGTGCAAAGCGCGCTATTCATGACACCGAAGTAAGTCAGTGCAACGAGGAATCCGAACAAACGCCCATAACCGCCCATCCGCACGAACACATCCATCAACGCCCAGCCGGCCAACGCACCAGCCACGCCGAGCACCAGGCAATCGACCAAGAACGCACCAGACCGCCGCCAAAAACCCGCCGCGCCAGGCGCAGTATCAACTTCCATGTAGTTCCCCGTAAGGTGTTCTCCCGGGCGGGATGATGCCATGCTGCAGTCAAGGAGACCACGAGCCGGCAGCTTTAGCTGGTGATTCCCCTGCAATTTGGTGGCAGATAAATTCTCCGTTTCTGCCAAAAACCGGGTCTGGTTAAGGAGTACGGCTTGGGGAAGGAACTACTGATTAGGGAGCGTTATCGTGGATAGGCAAAGCGGTCGATCATTGGTGCGTACATAGCGATGCTAGACCGCATCGAGTAGGGTCGCCGGATCAAAGCATTTCTCACGCTGTGAGACGAGTTGCCTCGAAGCTTGGACTCAATCTTCGGGGAAAGCGCATGCCTAGACGCCGCACCATCGCCTGCGACCACTGCGGATACCTGCAACTTAAGAGGGACACTGAGTGTGACCAGTGCGGGCACCTCACACGGCGCGAACGTGACCTTTGGCTTGCAAAGGCAATCCAGATCGTAATCATCTTGGTGGTCGGACTCTACTGGTACCTCAGGCTGGCCGAACTGGGCCAGCCTTGATATGGGTGGATCTGGTTTCGTTTGGATTGTAAGGATGCATGTGAAGCAGTGATCGGCAGCGATGGCCGATCACCACCTCAGAACTTTGTGACATCGTCTTAGAGCCGCTCCCGCGACGCTAGCGGGGCGGGTCACCATGATTTGCTTGTCTACGCATCTCCAATCCTATAACGTTGAAACCTAGCCGTCTCTTTGATGGGATTGGTTGTGATCACCACCGCTGCCAGCGTGGGGTGGGTGGGAATGGATTCCTAACTGATGCTGCAAATGCAGCTGACAAGGAGTGTTGCCGTGTCAATTCGGGCCGTGGCGCGTTTCTCTGCTTCCTCAGTTCTGTCAATGAGCGCGCGTTACGCGGCGCTCTTGGCGCCGGTTGTTCTGGGGGCCTATGCATTGCAATTTGCTAACCCTGCGCAGGCCCAAACCCCGCCCAAGGCTACGTTCTGTGCAGCGGGCATCGGCTGCTACGACACGATGGAGAAAGCCGCCGATGCCATTCGCAACTCCAAGGACTACCAAGGCATCGGTCAGTATTTGAAGGCCTACTCAAGAGGTTTTTTGAATCGGGGGGCGGGAGAGGTCTGGACCTACTTCCGTGTGCCGTCGCTAAAGGCTACCTCGGTCTCTAACCCATCCTATGGGGTCAACCTAGGTATCTACGGGGTCGGAAACCCCGGCTGCACAGCGTCCCCAGAGTTTGGATCAAGCTGGTGCACGGATGAAGGAGCACTCATCGCCAAGTCGTTGGACATCCTAACGACCAAGGTCGGGAAATCTTGCTCGCTCCAGTCCAATGTTCAAACGTCGGACTACAACACGACGGGACTGGGTCTGCTTCCAAGTGGCGATGTTAGCTATAGCTCAGACAAATATTTCACCTCGACATTTAATTGTCCGTCGAACTCGGGGGCACCTGTCTCGGTGTCGTGGCGCTGGAATGTCTACAAAAAGCGAAAGTTGACGTGCGAAGCAAGCTTCACGCCTTTTCTTGGAAACTCAATTCTCGCGGAGGCAGCTCTTACGACAGAGGCTCTTTGTAAGCCCAAGAACGATGACAACACCTGGGTCACGTCACCCTTAAAGCAGTTCCAAAGCTGCAGCACCAACAATCCTTGCCATCCCACGACAGGCGACAAGTCTCGCGAAGAGAAAGACTTTGAGTTCGCAGGTCGCTCGTTCAATCGCTACTATCATTCCGTCAACCAGACCAAGAGTGTCATTCCAGTCGGAGAAGGCTGGTCGCTGAGTTACAGCGACCGATTCGATAGTTCCAACACAGCCTATCTCGACGAGGCGGGCAACAGGGATGTTTTCACCACGGTTGCTGCTGGCACCGGCCGTGCCCGGAATTCGGGGCGGCTATATCGCCGCATCAGCAACAGCACGACGTATTACCGTGTCATCGAAGAAACTGGCGAATACCGCGATTTCGGCAAAGATGGTGAGCTGCTCGCGGTGCGCAATCCAGCCTCACCGGATCGTGACGTAACTGTGGTTTACGAGGGCACGCGCATTGCGCGATTGGTTGATGGCCGTGGCCGCGCCGTGACGTTTGCCTACACCGACGGGCGTGTCACAGGCATGGAGATTCCGGGTGGCGGAATCGTCCTTTACGACTACGATGTGGATGGGAATTTGATTACCGCCACCTATCCCGACGAGGCGAAGCGCCTTTACCACTATCACGAGAAGGGACTTGCAGAACCTCAGCTGGTCAACTATTTGACTGGTATCACCGGGGAGAACGGGCAGCGCTATGCATCGTTTGGTTACGACACCTATGGACGCGTGATCAGCAGCGTTCTCCATGGCGATACCGAGGTGGTCGATGGAGTGACCCTGAACTACGTGGCCGAAGGCGTCACGGAAGTCACCCAGGCCTCTGGCGCGGTCAAGCGCTTCGAATATGGGCCTACCATCTTCAGCCCAATTAACAACGTGACCGAGGGCGCAGCCAGCACGTCCAGCGCCTACTTTAGCGATGGTCGACTGCAAAGCGTGACGGACGCATCGGGCAGCAAGGTGTCCTACGAATACGCGCCTGCTTATCAATCAGCGGTGACGGTCGGTGACGGCACGCCGGAGGCAGTGCGCACCGAGAGCGTGCGGGATGCCCTGACACACCAAATGACCGAGCTCAACATCAAAGGGGCGCAGGGGCTGGTTGTGTCCAAGCGTTGGACTCGCAATGAGCGCGGCCAAGCATTGACCCAGGTCGAGCAAGATGCCGTTTCCGGGAAGCAGCGTCAGCAGACCTTCACCTATTGCGAGCAGGCAGACGTAACTGCGGGAAGCTGCCCCCTGGTGGGAGTGCTGCTGCGTGTGGACGGGGCACGCACGGATCTCAGCGACGCCACCACCTACGACTACTATCCTGCCGCCCAGGGCGGAGACCTGAAGACGATCACCAATGCCGCGGGCCAGGTTACACAGTTCCTTAGTTACGATGGCGCCGGCCGCTTGCTGTCGCAGAAGGATCCGAACGGAGTCGTGACCGACTACAGTTACGATGCGCGAGGTCGGCTGACGGCACGCATGGTCCGGGGACAGGACAGCGGCTCGGAGGCGGATGACCGCATTACGCGCTACAGCTATTGGCCCACCGGCATGGTCAAGCAGGTTGCCCTGCCGGGCGGCGACGTGTCTAACTTCACCTATGACAGCGCATCTCGGCTGACCAAGGTATCGGATCGTTACGGCAACTCCCTCGTCTACACGCTGGACGCGTCGGGGCACCGGATCAAGGAGGACATCACGGATGCCAAGAACACCTTGCTGTTTACGGTATCTCGTATTTACGACGAACTCGGTCGTCTGGAGACGCAGGCGGATGCGCAAGGCAACCCGACCAAGTTTGCCTATCACTCGGTCGGCACGATGAAGGAGCGAACCGACGCCATGGGCCGTTCTAGCGCCTATACCTACGATGCCTTGCATCGCTTGAAGCAGAGTATCGAAGACACCGGCGGCATCAAAGCGACGAGCGCTTTCCAATACGACGTGCTTGGACAACCGTCAGTGGTGACGGACCCGAAAGGCTTGAAGACGACCTACAAGCGCAATGGTCTGGGCGAACTGTTGGCGTTACAGAGTCCCGACACGGGCAGCACCGGCTTCACCTACGACGACGCAGGCAACGTGCTGTCCAGGAAGGACGCAGCTAACCGGCAGGCCACCTACACCTACGATGCCTTGAACCGCCCAGTGTCGGTGACCTATGCCGATGCAGCGCTCGAGACCCGTTTTGTCTACGACGTGGCCCCGGCCGTCTGCGTGGCGGGAGAGCAATTCGCAGCCGGGCGCTTGGCCAGCATGAAGGACGGCAGCGGCACGACGCAGTATTGCTACAACCGATTCGGCGACCTGGTGCGCAAGGTCCAGACGACCAATGGCAAGGCATTGACGGTCCGTTATGCCTACACGGCAGGCGGGAACTTGACGAGCATGGTTTATCCGGACGGGGCGATGGTTGACTATGTCCGCAATGAGCTGGGCCAGATCGCCGAGGTGGGCTATACCGCGCCTGGCGGCTCGCGCGAGGTGTTGGTCAAGGGTGCCACGTATCTGCCCATGGGCCCGGTGGCCGGCTGGACCTACGGCAACGGCCGCGTGCTGACCCGAGCTTACGACCAGGATTACCGCCCCAAGGCCATTCAGGACAAAGCGGTTGGCGGTCTGGATGTCGGGTTCGGGTTCGATGAGGTGGGCAATCTCACCTCACTGACCCCAGCCGGCAATCCGACGCCGGAGATCGGCCTGGGCTACGACACGCTCGGCCGCCTCACAGCCCTCACCGACGGTGTCACCGGAACCGTCATTGATGGCTATAGCTATGACGCCACCGGCAATCGCCTCAGCGCCAAGGTTGGCAGCGTTACACAGGCTTACACCTATCCAACGACAAATCATCGCCTGAGTGCAGTAGCTGGCGTGGCGCGCACCTACGACAAGACAGGCAATACGCTGAGCATCGGTGGCAAGGCGCGGGAGTTCCCCTACGACGCATCCGGCCGCATGAGCATGGTCAAGCGTGCAGGCGCGCTTGTGATGAATTATCGCTACAACGGTAAAGGCGAGCAGGTGCGCCGCTTCCTCGGCACCACCAACACCTACACGCTTTACGATGAAGCCGGCCACTGGCTGGGCGACTACGACACCAATGGCGCGCCCAAGCAGCAGGCGATCTGGCTGGACGACATGCCGGTAGGCCTGCTGGCCAACGCCAACAGGCTGCACTACATCGAACCCGATCACCTGGGCAGCCCGCGTGTGGTAGTTGACCCGGTTCGTAACGTGGCGGTGTGGAGCTGGAGCCTAAAGGGCGAGGCCTTCGGCAACACGGCGCCGAATCAGGATCCGGATGGCGATGGTGCGGCGCTGTTGCTGGATATGCGTTTTCCTGGTCAGCGCTACGACGCCTCAACTGGACTCGTTCAAAATTATCGTCGTGAATATGATCCATCCACAGGAAGGTATTTGCAGAGCGATCCGATTGGCTTGGCAGGGGGAGCTTCCACCTATTCTTATGTCGAAGGAAGTCCTTTTATCGCAGTGGATCCCCACGGGCTTCTAAGGTATCGTCTTGGGGCTGTCAGTAAATATCCTCGCACCGTTGCGTATCTAGACGATCTGCAGAAAAGGATGACGCCAAAAAAGTACGAGGGATTCGCTCGCTTTGGAAGGATTGATAAGGGCCATTTGGACGATCTGCTTAGAAAGTGTGCAGGTCCCGTTATAACCCCTAAGGCGATGCGTCATGATCATGGTCAGTATACTCCTCGACAGGGTGAAATTTTTATCAATGAGGCGTATTTCGAAAAATACGAATCCGGTAATCGAGACGCTCAATTCTTAAAGGATTTTGACGCCACTGTTGAGCATGAGCTTGTACATTTTTCCGAAGCTTTTTTCAATGGCGATAACTTCAAGGGGGAGGAGGGCGACTTATATGAGAATTCTGTATATGGAAGGCCGATGCCAATTTACTGAAAAATTAAGAATATTTGTTGTAGCTATCGGATTGTTTCTAAGCTTGGCTGCTTGCTCAAAAAGTGGGGCGCAGGTTGACGAAAGTTATTCGCCCATTAAATCTTGCGATGGTGAAATAATAGATGTACTGATTGCCATAAGTAATAACTCAGAGATAGCCGCTTATGGCTCGGAATATTTCACCGGCTCTGAAGTGGTATTCTTGTGGGATGAAGGGTCGAGAAGTTTTGGTAAATGTAAGCGCGTGCAGGGGAATGTTCGGATAATCGGATCAATTGAGCCAAATTACGTACGCCCGCGAGATTTTATTCTCGTCGAAAAGATATATGCTGATTCAGATGCAGCGTTCGTTCAATTTCATCTTGTGCCCACTGGTAAAAGTGGAGACGTGTTCCTTAGGAAGCAGAAGGGGCATTGGCGCGTGACGCAAAAGAGGCTTTGGGAGAATTGAGGCGCTAAGAAAATTGCTTGAGTCCCGAATCCAAGGAGACGCGCCGTACCAAAGGTTACGAGTCGGCGGCTGGCATATTGTCGACTCCCCGCGATCAGTGCCAGCCAAAACTTGGGGTCTGGGGTTGATGTCGATCACGGAACTCGACGGACTCAGCCCTCCAGGCTGTCGTACGGGATCTGTTGGTTGTAGTCGGCGAGCCACTGCTCGACCTGTTCGCGAACCTCGCTCAGGGTGCGGAAGACATGCATGTCCAACACAACGCGTCGGCAGCTGCTGTTGAAACGTTCGGTAAGGGATGTTTATCGGGGGTAGGGGAGGGCAGCTTATGACGATGGGTGCACATCAGCTGCGTCCCGAGCGCATGCGCGCCAGCTCTTCAGTCACCAAGTTGGCCGGCAGCACGAAGAAGTCGAACAGGGCGTAGAGCGGTTCCAGTAACGGCCGCACGATCTCGGGCAGGTTCGACCCGATGGACTGCGCATCGACGTGCGTGGTCAGCGTGATTTGGTCCTGGTGAGCGGTCCGGCCTTCAAAAAGCACGCGGCGCCCGTCCAGCGTCACGAGCTCCCGGCCCGCCAAGCCTTCGTAGGTCACGCTGAACTTGATCGTCGTCGGTCCGTTGAACAGGTTGGCGGCCAGCCGTTCGGCATGAAGCATGGCCTCGCCAATGCGCCACACGGGAATGACCAGGTCGAAAGCGGCGGCTGGCGGATAGGTCCTGCGGCCTTGTCGATTGCCAAGATCATCTTCCTGGTACCCACGGATGAGATACGCCAGACCGGAGGGGTCGATGCGCCAGAAGTCGGCGTGCGCGGCGTCGCGCTGCTCGGGCGGATTCTCCGGGTCGCCGCCGATCCAGCATTCGATGGCACCGTCCATCGCGTACGGCGTAATCCCTGGCCGGGTGGGTAGCCAGAACGGAGGCCACCCGGTATGGCGGACTACGCTGGTGCGCAGCACATCCGGCAGTTGGGCGAGGGTGACTGGCTTGCGGTCGCCGATGATCTCGTAGCCGATGCTGTAGCGACCGTGCGGCATGCGCGGCCCGGTGCCGGCGGGCACCGAGTCGACGAGTTGCGTCCAGCGGGCATGGCTGCGCTCCATCCACTCGCCCAAGCGGTCTGGCTCGGGTGCCGGCGGCGCCTGCGGCACGGCACCGGTGATCAAGCCGCGGATCTGGTCAAACAGCTCATCGCGGCGATTGTTCTGGCACCGTGCCAGCAGCGCGTCCCAGTCCTGGGACGTCTGTGGCATCTCGCTGCGCGGTCCCGGCCGGCGCATGTAGATCGCGTTGTTCTGCACCGTCTTGTTGTCGGGGCTGGCCCGCTTGGCCCGCACCGGCATGCGGTGGCCTCCCGGGACCGTCACGATTGGATGCACGGCACCATCCGGGGCGGTGGCGAAGTGCACGCTACAGTGCAGCGCAGGATCGCAGTAGTTCGCAACGATGCCGTTGATCAGGTCTTGGTCGTACCCATCCAGTGTGACCGGGCGATCCGGCGCTTCGGTGAAACCGGTCGTGGTCTGCGCCAGCCCGAAGACCACAAAGCCGCCGCCGTGGTTGGCGAGCGCTAGCACCGCCTTGGCGAACGTCGCCTTGGCATCGGCCGAGTTCGCGAGGTCGAGCCAGTTCTTGATCTCGCAATCGAGGTCTTCGCGCGGGGCCAACAGCAGGTCGGCCAATCGTTGCTGCAGCGATGCCATGGCACTCCTCAGGTCACGCGTCGTCGTGACGACGCAGGTGTCGATGTCAAAGCACTGGACGCGGCGGGGGCCCGCGCGCTCGCGCGGATCGACACGGCGATCGCTTCGAGCGTCGTCGCCAGCGTGGTGAGAAGTTGCACAGCCTGATCATAGGGCTTCGCCGCCGGATCGATGCCCACAAGTGCAAACGCGTCGCTAATTTGCGATCCGGGCAGGTGGGCCGCACCGACACGGAGATCGTAGATGCCCGCCAACGGCCCCATGAGGGCTCGTGCCTGTGCCGCGCCCTCATGCTTAGCAAGCGCGCGTTCGAGGGACTTCAGCGATCCGGTGCCTCCCAATTCCGGGGTGACCGGCGCGAAGGCCTGCAGCGCAACCGTATCCATGCGATCGGCCGTCAGTCGCGCCACATCTTTGGCCAGCTCTAGCAGCGAGTCTCGGTTTGTCGCGCGAAAGCGGTGCACGGTCGCCAAGAGTCGATCCTGGATGTTGTGGGGGCGGAAGACGGGAAAACCCCAAATGGCTTGCGCCGCCGCATCGATCGCGATCAGCGCCTCGGTGGTACGTGCTTCCGGCGCCGTGGTGTCTGCCACCCGTCCCTCGACATGCGCCTGGCCCAATTCGACACTGAGCCGGCCATTCGGGTAGAGATTGCGTCCGGCCCATATGCGCCGATGCCATTCGGACAGCCGAGCCACGTCCCGCGCGTACACGTTGATTAGTCCGGCCTCGTTGATGCCGAAATGGATGCTGCTATAGCCGGGCTCGCCTTGCAGACCTCCGGTGTCGTGCGTGTACCACTCGAGCTTGCCGCCGCGCAGCGCCAGCAGGTCGCTCACGATCGTCGGCTCGAACCACAGCCACAGCCCGATGTCCTCGTCGTTGAGCTCATCGGCGTTCTGGCGGTCGCCTGCGGCATTGACAATGAAGGTGGTTGCTGAGGGCTCGTGGTCGCCGCGCACGCGCGGACTGCGTGTCGCCGGTTCGATCCATTCGCGGCGCCAGCTCTGGCCGCTGATACGGTGGATCACGGGGCCGGTGCGTGTGAAGCGACGATGGGTGTAATCGGTGCCTTCGTCGGTCTCCGGGCTCATGACGGGGACATCGGCCTCGACATCCACGTCAGTGCGCCACACGTGGTGAACGGCGACGGTGGCTCCTTCCGGATAGCCCCCTGGCAGCACCCGGGTGACGCTACCTTCGAAGCGTCCGTCGGCGAGGGGGACCTGGATCCGGCCGCCGGGCCACTCGATGTGGTCGGCCATGGCTTCGTAGGTGGTGCGTTCGCGGTAGGTCAGCAGGCGCAGCGCCATGCCGCGAGCGCACAGGTAGTCGCGCAGCACGTCGGTGCGGATATGAATGCCCGCGATCGAGCCGTCGGAGTGAAATGTACGCTTGGCGACGACGGCGTAGTTCTCGTCGGGTCGGATCCAGCTGTGGTTCTCCTCGATCAGCGCCAGCGCTAGCACCAGGTCCTGGTTCAAGTGCCACACTTGGTCGCCGATGGGGTTGTACTGCGCCAGGACCAATTGGATGCCGACGTCGACCCCGTCCTCGATCTCGAAGGCTTCGGCAGTTTTGTATCGGCCGTCCTCGAAGGCATAGGCGCCTTGGGTGTTGCTCAGCCCCGAATCCCCCCACTCGACGTCCTCGACCGCCGTGCGTTGCGTGGCCTGCACCGCGACCGAGACCGCGCATGACACGTCTTCTTGGTAGCCGAGCTGGGCGATGTCGCCTTCCCGGGTGCCCTCGAAGGCGCGCAGCGGAATCCAGGTCTGCATGGCGTAGGGCCGGCGCCGTTCGGCCTGCATTTCGAACCATTCCTGCTGCATAGATTGCTCTCCAACGCTGCCGCTCAGCGCCACTGACCATCTACAGCCGATGATGACCTGAGTATATCGGAGGTCGCGAAGCGTGGCCTTAAATCTGAGGCCAACGTCTGCTCCTGACCGAAGCCGGGGCTAGTGGGGCAGGGGATTAGGAAGATTTATCGGGGGTAGGGGGCATGCTCGCTTCCGACCCAATTTCGCAGTCACTGCGCACTGCTGACACCTGTCCAGTAGGATAGAAAAAACCCGGCAAGGAAACTAAGCGCCAGTGCGAAGGCCATACATTCCCCATGCCTTTGGTGACAGCCGCTCCGCACTGACTGCCGCCTGTCGCTGCCGTATAACGAACTGATGCTGATGGCTATTGAGCGGCCGCACAGATGGGAAATATTTGGACGAGCGCAAACCTTACGCGTCCGCAGTGATTGGCTCCAGGCGCTGCTAACAGCAGCCAAGGCCGTACTTATGATCACTTATCATAGGCCCGAACCATTGCATCTCCTCTCGGGCCTTGGTGAGGTAGACCATCAGTTTTTCTTGCTTTTTGGCTGCATGAAATGCAGCACTTGCTCCTGCTGGGCTTCGAAGATCCCAATTCCTTTTTCCGCGCATTCCAGGACTGGACCGGGCAAACGCCAGATAGTCAAGTGGACCATCACGGCACTGCGTGAAGCCTGACCGTCGTGCGGCGAAATCAATGCTGTCTGTGTGGTAGCTACCGATTGATTCTGGAGCGCTACTGGTGTGTGCGCTTCACGGAAGTCCCACTTGCTGTTACGCGTTGGATTTACTCATGGAATTGCAAGCTCCCAGGTGGATGATCGGATGGGGTGCTTGTCCATATTGGTCCAACTCCAATCTTTCCAGATGAGCTTTCCGTCCGAGCTCTTCCACTTCTGCGACAGCCGATCATGCACTGCCTTGGTGATCCATGTGGGCGTCTCTGAGCTTAGTGTGGTGAGCTTGGCCGCATAGTTTGCAGCGCGCCCCACCCAGACTAAGTCGTTGTCGCCACGAACACCTGTCCTGACCGCGTGGAGATCGGATACATCAATACCCACAGTATGACGAGCGATAAAGTTGGTGTTGTACTTCGCCTTGATCGCCGGGTTGATGATGTACTTCACCGCCCACTGGATCTTGAGGCCGCTCGCACCGCGGCGTCGCAGTTCCCGTCACCAATGAAGATGGTCATGAGCCGGTCGCCATCGTAAGCAGTGATGAACCCGCCTTCGCTCTTCACGATCTTGGCTACGGCATTCAGAAAGGACTTGTAGACCTCAGCGCTGAAATGCCAATACTTGGTATCTACCATGCTGGTGAAGCCATCGAGATCCGCGTAGAGGACGGCGGCCGAGCTGAGCTTCTTAGCCGAATTGCCCAGGGCTAGGTCACTGGGCGCAGGCACGATACGCGCATCTTGGATTGACCAATCAAGCGAGTGAAAAGCTGCGCAGTCGGTTATCAAATCGTCCTTTAATGCCATACCAATCACCAATCCTTCTTTGGGCCCTTGTCGACGATGTAATCCCTCAATTCGTTGCACGCCGGGGCCAATAGTGCGGCCTTGTTAGGGCTTTCTTTGTCATATCGGTATGTGATCGTCGTGACGCCTGCAAGATCGCTGGGCAACCTGACCTTGTTGTTGCGCGGCTCCAGGAGGATGGCGCGATCTGTCCCCAGGCGCCCCATGAACAGGCCCAGCTCGAATATCACGTTATCGCGTGGTGTTGGCCAGTCCGTCTCTTTGTACTCAACGATGTCGTCGGCATGGGCGATGGCGATGGCGAAATCAGCCTTGTCGACTTCGTCTTCTAGCGTCTTCAAGGTATAGCTGGTTGCCTTGAACACGCCTTCCTGCCACGGGATGACATCGAATTTGTCATGGGCAAACGCATTGTGCACGGCACGTGCGATCGGAAGTGCCTCGACAGAGCTGATGAGGAATACTCGTGTCTTGGTGCGAGCGGGACGTACCAGGCGATTTCGCTGCTGAAGCTTATGCGCCATGAGCACGGCTAGGTGACGGAATACTTCCGGATAGGCGTTGCCCACTCGCGCCAGATCGGATTCGGGCAGCTTCACCACGAGTCCTTCTGTGACGGCAAGTACTGCCGCGCTTCGAGGTAGCGTGGGATCAACCGCCGCCATTTCGCCCACGACGTCGTTCGTCGTGCGCTGGGCAATCTTGATGCCCTTTACGCTGACATCCAGCGTACCGCTCAGGACGAGATAGAGGTCGTTATCGGCGGCATCTTCGGCGATCAAGACCTCCCCGGGAGCAAGCTCCTTCAGGGTCACCAGCTCAGCCAGGGTCTCGGCCAAGGGCGCATTTCCACCCACCATCTTTTGCTTGGTCAGTGCGTCAACGAGGAGACGCCTGCCGGCGTCTCCTTCAAAACGTTCGATCATTCGCATACAGTTCCCCATCCCTAATTTCGTCATCTCGCGCTGCAGGCAGCGGAGTAGAGGTTGAAACGACGGCATCAGGCCGTTACAACCAGGCCCGCTTGAGCCCGACCACTACTTTGCGACCTGGAGTGAAGACCGCACGCCGAGCTTCTCGATGGTCTTCTTGATCTGCGTAACAGCGGGCCCCAGAGCTGACGAAAGCGGCTGGTCGTCGGTGTTGTCATCGTATGAAATCGGCGTAATGCCCTTGAAGTCCGTGGGAACCTTGATTTCATTGCCCCGTGGAATCAAAAGCAGCGTGCGGTGCCGACCAATGCTCGACATGAAGAAGCCAAGTTCGAAGATGACGTTATCTCGGGGTGCGGCGTGCTGGCGATGCCGAGCCCTGACGATATCGTCCGCGCTCGCGATAGCGATGCAAAAGTCCGCGGAACTTACCTGCTCCTCAAGCGCTTCGATCGGATAGGCGCCGACGGGAAATATTTCATCGTCGCTCCATCGAATAACGACGCAGTTCGCATACTGCAAAGCCAACTGGATCTCATCTGCAATCGTCAGTGCTTCGACAGAGCTGACGATGAAGACTCTGGGCCGCGGATTGGTCCTATTTACGTAGCGATTTCGCTGCTCAATGCGCCTGGCGAGATCGGACGCGATGAGTCGCCATGAAATTGGGTGCTCGTCCAGCGCAGCGACGAAGGAGGCTTCATCCACCTTGAGCGCTACGCAAGATTCCTCGGCGCAGAGCGTGGCGGAACGAGAAATGGTGGGGTTGAGCGCCGACATTTCCCCCACCGTATCGCCCGTCTCGCGTGTGTGATGACGGACGCCATTCACAATGATTCGGAGCTTTCCGGTCAAGACAAAGTAGACGTCGCGATCGGTATGACCTTGTTCGATGAGGTTCTTACCCGGCGGGCACTCCACTAGCGTTCCGGCCTCAGCAATTTTGGACGCAAGCTCACGATTGCCCTGAATGATGCGCTGAGCCAGCAGCGCGTCAACCAGCGTGTCTTTCTTTTCAAACCGTTCCTTCATGACTGTGCTCTGCCGTTGGTTATGGATCTACTCTGAGGGTTGAGGCGGGCGAGGACCATGGCAGTCGGCGACGGGCGCGTGGCCGTACTTCATTAAAGTCCTTGTCATTGGCACTTCCATCACGCGCGAGCAAGGCAGCTGGGGAAGGAAGCTTATCTGGCCGAAATTCTGTCGCCGACAAGTCGAGGCCACGAAAGAGCCGCCTACGCGCGATCAGGAGTACCGCGAACGGCGTGTTAACCGCTGGGTCCATGACGATCTCCTGCATAGACAGTACGTCCTTTACGCTAGGTACTGCGTCGACGTTTGGGTGTGAGTGCCATTCACCAAGATAGTTGAATCGCGCGTAGTCATGGTCCGTTCGGTAGAAGAAGTCCGCCAGAAAGGCTTGATGCTCCGCCGGGTCACGTTCGAAAAAGAAACTGGAGCCACCGCTGCGCTGCACAGAAAGGTCAGCAATCAGAAATTCGTCTCCACCCAAGCGTTCTGCAACAAGCACACCGCCAATTTCGCGTCCACAGGCCGCCTTCAGCTCCCGCCCTAGCTTCTCTATGACAAAAGCAGGAACACGGATCCTCATGTGAGCTCGGTGGGCCCAGCCAGGACCCGCTGCAAGAAGGAAATCTCCTCGCCAACTTCCTCCTCGGTCAGCACAGTCTCAGCGACGGCTGGCGGTGGCTCCGGCAAGGCGATGGGATGGGTCTCAAAGGGCTGGGCGAACAGGTCGCAGGGCGATAGGCCCATGACGTAGACCGACCACGGGAAATAGGACGGATCTCTCCCCAGAAGCGCATCGATGGCCATGCGCGTCGTATTGGCTGCAATCGTCGTCACGTCGGCGTCGTCCGCCACCATGGGCGCTTCATCGCCCGTTCGTTCATAGGTCTCGACCTGAAGTTCCGGGGCGATGCCCCTGTCCGCAAACCAATTCTCAATCGCACGACGCATCAGGGGTACCGGAGGCTCAATGCCCGGGCGATGCCGTGCGATTAGGCCACCCACGCCACCTCCAAAAACCTCTGCCCACAGTAACGGAATATGGGTGGTCTGAGCGAACCCTGAAAGGATGTTGCCCGCAGCTGGATTCGCTGTCGCGTCGATGATGAGATCGCACTCTGCCAGTCGCGACAGAATGGTCTCGGAGGAACGGCTGGACTCCTGGCCCGCCAACTGTTGGGTGCGCACACGCACGTCGGCGCCGGGCCGTACGCGGCGAATGCGATTGGCGAGAGCCATCACTTTGTGTTGGCCGACCTCACGCCAGTCCAGATCGTGGCGCACCAGGTTATCTGCGCCAAGGATGTCGTCATCCACGAGATCGAACTTCTTGACGCCGGCGCGAGCAAGCATGGTCGCGATCTTGCTGCCCATCGAGCCGCATCCAAGAACGGCGACGTGCTTGTCCGCCAGAAGGCGATGCTCGTCGCTAAGGCGCGACGCAACGGGCGCCGCGCGTATGACGGAGACCGGGGCGACATAGTCGTCAAACGTCTGATACGCATGAATGGCATCGTCCTTCATGACAACCAGAAGCTGGTCGGTCGCCTGCCATCCCAGGGGCTCGGAACCCGCAGAAAACTCGGCGTAGCAGGCTGTGGATGGCAGGGATTCATGAGCCACCAGACGCCTCACATAAACACGCGCTTTCCATGTTTCAGATCTCAGCATCGACGGCACATCGGGATCCACCCAGGGGTCTTCGTCAGGAAAATCGAGTCCGGTAATGAAGCGAACGACGTTGTCCTCAGTCAGATAGAGGACTGACGAGCCTCGGACACCCACGCCAGGAAGCAACTGGCTCAGGCGTTCCTCAAGGGCACGCGTAAGCGGAAGGCGACTGAACGCCGCACGAAGGCGCTGACCTTCCGTGGTCCGATGTGCTGACGCTACGCGTGCATGCTCGTTCGGAGCGGGGTTCTCGCCCTGCAGCAGGCGATAGGCGCTCTCCACCATCTGCCACGCCATAAGTTCCGGCGACCAGTTGTCGGGGCGATACTCCAGGCATAGATCGCCGCCATCCCCGAATTGATGGATCGACCACCGCCCTTGGCCGTCACGCGGTCGTATCGAGGGCGGGGAGTGGGGGAAGGTCTCCGGAAACCGAAGAACGGCCTGATAGACCTGGTGTCCAATGTCGATGTCGCAGTCCACCACCATGCATCCCGCATCAAATCGACAGGGACCCAAGTTCAGCCAATCGGTCCGGTTGGCCAATTCGACCAGCGCTTCACGCTCACGACGGAAGCGCGCCTGATCAGCCAGAAACCAGAGACTAAGCGAAGCCATTGGGTTTGGCCGGCCCGCTCGGTGAATTCCGGAAGGCATAGGGATCTGCTGCAGACGTCGCCGGCTGCAGCAGAGCGCCGGCAGCCGCGGCTGCCTTGGCCACACGTGCGGTCTTGTCATCCTTCGCGGCCAGTTCATCGACCGCCGTCGCGTAGTCAAGGCCTTTGCGTTTGCGCGTCGATCCGAAGATCGCCTGCACCGCTTTCGAGCCCTTGTCGTGGGCGACCTGGCCAATCGCGGTCTCAGCGCCGCTGCAGCGGCCTTGCTCCGCTTCGGCGACCAGCGTGCCGCGGCTGACCGAGCAGCGAATGAGATCCCCCTTCATGCCCAGACGGGTTGCGGTCATCGGGCCATACTCGAAGCCCACCTGCAGGCCGAGGCTTGAGGCGTCCGTGCCCGCTTCCTTCAACTTGGCCAGCGCCAAGTCGAAGCTGCTGCGCATGCCGCCGGCGCACAGGACCATCGTGCTGATCGTGCTCTCGACGTCGGTTGTCTGTGCCGTGCCTTCGACAAAGAGACCGTGAATGCAGTCGCCAATGAAGCGGACTTTGCGACCCTTGAAGTCCTCGTGCAGCACGGCATCCAACTCACTACGGAGAACGCGCAGCGCACGGACGACGTGCTTGGCCTTCTCGTCATCGGCGATGTTGGCACCTACGTACTTGGTGAATCCATCGATGTCGCCATAGACGGTGGCGGCGTCCTGTCGGCGGGAGTTCTTGACCGAGAGCGTTTCCAGGTCAAGATCGGCAAACGGCGGGGTGTGCCCACTGAACTCGAACTTGCCAATCGGATTGGCATCGAGGTCGGCCTTCCAGTCCTTGACCACACCGTCGACGGTGCTTGAGAGCTTGGCGATCGCTTGGCTGTTGGCGATCTCCTCAGCCGTGAGGGCCGTTGCGTCCTCGTTGGCGGCGGCCGCCAAGCCGATGGCTTTGCGCGCCTTGTTGGTCAAATAGATGCCGGTGGCCGACCCACCACCAGAACGCTTTGCCGCGTGATTGGCGGGCTCACCCAGGAACAAGGGTTCACAGTGGCCACGGCGCCCGTTGTTGACGGCAAGCGCCTGGCCCGTGTCGATACCGACGCGTACCGCTGCCGCAGGATGGTCGGCATCCTCGCCGGTCTTGGCGAGCACGTCGATCGTCAACTGGCCGATGGCGATGGCACGATGGATGCGTTTGGCCTCGTCGTCGTAGGGCTTCGTCACGACTGAGTGCAGGCGCTGGTTGTGGAAGTCGATCAGCAGAGCCTCCTCGTTGTTGAGGATGCGCTCGACCGCACGATAGTGGAGATTCAAAAAGCGCAGGACGCGGCGATGGCAGGTTTCGCCTTCCACCTGCGTGACGTGCAGCATGTCCTTCAAATTGAGGATGTCCGCATACAGGTGTACGCCGTCGACCCGGTAGGCCACATTCTTGGACAGGCTGTGTAAGTCGGTGTCGCGCACATAGGTCTTGATCTGGAAGTCCTTCAACGCGACTTCGTCGATCTTCTGTTGAATGCGCTTGGCGGCGCGATCCTTGTTCCACGTTCGGGTACTCATGCCCGCACCTCCGACGTGGCCAAATGGTGGGGTTGCAGTGATTCCGGACCGACGTGCCTACACATGGGTGGATTTCCTTGGCTCAGGTTGTTGGCAACGGTGTTCCATGTCCGTCGCAAGACACGCGACCGGCGTTTTACGTGCGGGTTGCCCCCGAGACGCCCAGATGACCGTTCACGTTTATGATTTGTGACGGATGCGCGCATTTCAAGCCCCCCAATCGACAGGCTTGGACAGACGTCTGCCCTCGTAGGAACTGCAAGGACCGGTAGGGTCCGGCTTTTGTACGTTATCGCTGCACCTGGGATCACCGCAGAGACACAATCCAGCGCCTCCACAGGACGAAGACGTCGATCGCTGACCTCTTATTTCCCTGAGTACGCGCGTCCAAAATGATCAAACACGGCGAGCTCGACCGTCGTCCCTTGCGCACCAAACCAGCCCAGCAGTTTCTTCAGTTAGGCGCGGCCGTTGGGGGCGAGCACCAGCTGGTTGATCATCGCGCGCACGCCGAGCCGGTTGCGGTACTTGCGCCATATCGCAGCCGGGTTCCAGGACAGGCTGAAACCGTCAAACCCCACGCTCATCGACGATTGATCGAGCCCCGCGCTGGCCAGGGCGTCGTCGACCCCGCGCGCGATCCCGATCAGCGTGCGCTCGTAGGTGGAGATCGGGGTGCCACTAGGGTTGTTGACGTGCTGCTGGTACAGTCCGAGCCAGTCGCACACTGGCCGGAAGCGGTCGCGCAGCGCCACGGCACCGGCAATCAAGGCCGCGGGGCTGTCCACCTCACGGATTACCTGCAACGGGATCGGGTCTAGCAGCAACCGAAGGGACATCAGCGATTCATTGCGCGTCTCACGCCGCTGCAGCTTGGTCCGGCTGGTACGCACCATGTCGAGGGTGCGATCAGCGGCGCTGGCGTCAGGTAGTGCGACGCCGGCGATCTGGTAAAAGCGGCGCCGTGCCGGGTGCGGCGTGTACGGCACGTCGAACTTGACCGCGCGCGCCAGCATGCCCGCGCCGCTCCACAAGATCTGCGACTCCAGCGGGTGCGAGTTGACCCCGTGCTCACGGTAGACGGTCGTGTACTGCGCGTGGAGCTCGCGGAGCGGCGCCGTAAACGCCAGACGCTCGGCAAACGCATCGCGCACCGCCCCCAATTCCGGATCCCGCGGCTGGAAGTCGTATCCGCGCAGGGTCCCCTGGCGGGTGGCGGGGGCAACTACATGGTCGGCGCGCTGCCACGTGTCCACGTGAGCGGCCTCGACCAGGATGTGGTCGAGCAGGACCAGGTCAGTCAGCAGGTCGAACAGGCACTCCAGTACGATGGACGCCGCGGGTGCCGACGTCAGTCGCGGGGCGCCGTCAGACGTGACCTGCAGCAGCTGACACTGATCGCGATCGAGTCCGTCGGTGAGCAGCTCCACCACAATCTGCAGCGACTAGTTGTCGGCAATAGCCGCTTGTCCCATGCGTCAATACCGGGCTGAAGTGTTTCGGTATCGTACCCAGAATCGGTCAAACTTCCGCTGCCGAGGCTTTCGATCATTCCACGACGCTCAAACGAAGTTCCACGGCGATCGCTTATGCGGCTTTAGCCATCTTCCAGTAGGCGAGCGGCAGGATTCGCGGATGCACCGCCGGTCTGGAAGTATCCAACCACACTGGACACCGACCGGTGCTCGGTCGGTTGCATGATCGCCGGCAGCGCAACGCCCTGACGGCTGGCCTCGGTCACGAACCCCGAGCGCAAGCTGTGCCCGCCAAAATCCCCCTCCAGCCTAGCTAGGCGCGCCCGCCGCTGCACGATTTCCCCGACGGCAGCCGGAGACAGGGCAGGGCCGACGCGCTGCTTCCACAGCCGTCGGAAGATCGCCCCCTCGGTGATCCCGGCTGCGTCCAGCCAGTCCTGCAGCGCGAGGGCGGCCCGATCGAGCACCGGCTTGTCCGGGGTCGAGTTCGCGGTGACACCGGCCTGCTGGGTTTTGCTGTGCTCCAGGCGGTAGATGTAGCCCGCTTCGCCGATCCGGCGCAGGTCACGCAGGTCGGCGGCGGCGATCTCACTGCGCCGGCGCCCACCGCTGGCAAACCCGAAGCAGAGTAGGGCGCGATCCCGTGTTCCTTCTAGGCTGTCGTCGCAGGTGGCCAACAGGGCTTCCAGCTCGGGCAGGGTGATCGCGGTCTTCTTGCGCGGCCGCTCGCCGCGTTTGACTGCGGCTCGGGCGGCGCGGCTGAGCACGGTGCGGATCGCTGGCTGTTCGCAGGGATTGGTCACCTGTTTGAGCCTGTGCGCAGTGGACAGCACGGCGACCCGATGCCGCACGGTGGCCAAGGTCCAGGGCCCAAGCTTGGCCTTCAGGCCGGCCGCCACCAAGGCCTGGTCAACGATCGGCGGCAGCTCCCACGCCAGCTCACCGTCAGTCGAGCGGCGCTGCACGTGGTCGACCACAAACTGCAGCACGGTAGCTTCGGGCACCGGCAATGCGAGCTCGATGCCGTAGCGCGCCGCATGCCAGCCGGCCCAGTAGCGCAGGGCACTGGTGTAGCTGCGGGTGGTGTTCTCGGCCGCTGCTTCGGCCAGCAGCTCGCGCACCGCGTCCGCCGCCTGTTGCGCCAGCTGTTCGGGCAATACCAGCTGGCGGACGGTCTGGACGAGGGCGGCACTAGTGGAATTAGCATTCATAGTATGTAATGTACGCTACGAATTAGCAGACGTAGCCACGATAATCATCACTTATCGCGAGTACGTCAACTGTGGGGCAGGGTGCCAATACGGGAGACATTTTTGATGGCCAGAGGCGTCACCGAATCCGACGTGCACGAAGCTGCCGATGCACTTGTTGCAGATGGCGAACGACCAACGGTCGAGCGCATCCGCGCCCACCTGGGTACAGGGTCACCGAACACTGTTGTGCGCTGGCTGGAGACTTGGTGGCAGGGTTTGGGTCCTCGCTTGGCAACAGACCGTCAGATCCGGATCACAACGGCCAACGTGCCTGAAGCAGTCGCGTCCTTGGCAGGGCAGTGGTGGACGTTGGCGCTGGACCACGCCCGAGTGCACGCTGATGAGGCATTGGCTGCTGATCGTGCATACCTCCTAGACGCCCGAGAAACCTTAGAGCGAGATCGGCACACCATGCAGGCCGAACTTGCCCGGCTGAAAAGCTCGACCCACGAGGCTCAGCAAGCGGAACAGCTCGCTGCCGCAAGGTCCTCGGAGCTGGAGCGTCTTGTCGAGCAGCTTCAGCGTCAGCTGGCCGAACTTGGCCAGCAGCGCGACGCCTTAGCTTTGCGTGCCACCGGTGCAGAAGGCGCCAGTGAAATGCTGCGAATCCAGCTCCAGGAATTGCAGGATGCGGCGCGTGCCGAGCGCGACACTTTGAGCCAACACATACGCACCACTGAAGACCGGGCACATGCTGAAATCGACCGTGCGCGTCAGGAGTCCAAGCAGGCCAAGCAGCAGCTAGCTACGAGCCGGCGAGAAGCAGCGCTGACTGAGCGCCAACTTGACGAAGCGCTAGATCGCGCACAAGGCAATGTTTCCGAGCTCCGCCAAGACCTGACGATCCAGCAGGCACGCGCCGATGCACTTGAGGCACAACTGGCCAAATTGAACGATCTGCCGGCAGCACTCGAAGCAGCCTGGCAGCAACATGTTGGACGGAGTCAGCCCAAGCATCCAGAACCTGTGCGGTCTAAGCGAAGTCGCGGCAAAGCGGCGCCCTGATGCCAAGCAAGCCATGGTGTCGTGCTGACTGCGCGGAGAGCACCCAGGCCTTACTTAGGATCGTGTCCCGCGGGAGAGAAAAAGTCCTTACAAATCAATGAGGGGCACGATCCGAGCAAAAAGGACACGAATTTAGAAAACTGATGATTGACGGGGAAGAGTCGCCCCACCCGTAAGTCATTGATTCGCATGGCACGGACATCGAGGCGGGGGTGGGTATCGGTACATGTCTCTGCAGACAAGCTGCCTCATGCTTCACGAGCTGCGGAAATGTTGCCCCAGATTTGCTGAGCAACGGAAAAGCTACCTCAAAATTGGCGAAACGACCGAGAAGATGCCCTTAATTTATTAATCTCTAGATTCACCTCGGAATGACGCGCCGAGCGCGGCTCTTCCGCTTTATGGATTTGGACTTCTTCGTCGGCATGGGGGCCGCATGCTCTTGAGGAGTAGAGCTTCTTTGGATCGCTGAGGAGGGTGCCCACGCTATTCGTACCCGATCAAGCCCACCAGAGCAGATTGTTAATTCGATCAGGGGTACTTCAAGGCGCAGCGGCTTTAGCTGTTCACCTGACCATGAGGGCTGCAGCACCAAGGTCAGTCCTTGAGCGTAGCCCCGGCACAGGCTTGCCATCATCGCATCCACTATGTGCCGCCGCCCCACCACTTGGCCAAGCGACCTGCCGATGCTTGCCTGAGGAGACATGTGCGTGTCAGGCGGTCCAATCAGACGACACGCTGTCAATGACAGAGCCATACCGCAGGCAGTGGTCACTTCTTTATCGATCACGTTCAAATTCAACCAAGCATGCCCGTTCTCGGAGAGTCCATAGGGCGCGATTAATATATATCCTGATTTGGGCGTAGCGTCTGTCTCATAGGCCGGGTCACGATTCAAGCTGCCATCAAAGGCCACGACGTCGTCGTTGCAGCCGCAATTTTTTAGTACGCTCTGCGTTACCTTGGCGAGGGCTTGGAAAGCAAAGCGAGGTAAGGGTGCGGAGCGAAACGTCTGAGAGCCACCCAGAAGTGACCATCCCCATAGAGCATCCGGTGCAGGATCGGGCCCAGCCCCTTCAAAGCACATCAGCTGTGCTGTCGTGGGAGCGGACTCCGTCGATTGAAGCATTGTGGGCAGCGCAGCTAATGTGGCGAACGCCTCGTCCCAGCGCTGGTTCGATTCCGGAACAGAGATTACCCGGTGACGCCGTTCCCGCGTTGCCCAAGCGAGATAATCTTCTGTCCAAGCGGCGCACTGGACCGCCGGGAATGTGCGCATTTCCGCCAAGGCAATGCGTGCATCTGCGGCCGTGTATCCGCAGCGGCAGATACCAAGCTGATCCTTCTCGTTGAACCTTGCGAACTGAGTAGCCCCGCAGCTGGGGCATGTGCAGGTCAGTGGAGAGCCGTGCCAAGGACAACGACGCACGGATGGAAGCTGAAATAATGCGCAATGATAGCCGTGGCAAGCACACTCCCAGCACTGACGCAGAGGACGAGAGTGACGATTGAAAAGTTCTGGACAATCCATTGGTGACCAGGTATCTGGTGTCCAATAGTTGCTAACGCTCGTGGCATCCAGGCCCAACGCCCCTAGAAGGGTGGATCGGGTCTTGCCGGCCCTCTGAGTGGCTAACAATACGTCTAGCCCCTTTCTGTTTTTTAAACCCAAAGCGGCTAGCTCTCCGCCGGTTGGCAGGGCGAATCTGGCGATTCGTTGTACCAGCCCATACCCGGAGATGTAGGGATAGGGGCTGAGATCAGCCCCTATAACACGTGGCACAATTGGCTGACCTTCAATTTCGTGCAACCAACTCATAGTTTGTGGCCTTCGATTAACCGCCCGGAGGCATGCGCATACGAGCCCGTACGTACTCAAGACGCAGGTAGCCGCAGTTCTGCAGGGCCATCGCTATTTGGTCTGCTGTGAAGCCATTGAAGTTCTCCTGACGGAAAGCAATTTCGCAAAGCAGTTGCCGAACCATCAACGTGAAGGTGGCCATTGGCCACGCTTTACTTTCGGGAAGCTTGCCCTTCTTCCTCATCTCGCCCACCACTTCCCAGATCAATGAGGCCTGGCTGCTCAGTCGCCATCCATTGTCGAAAGCCCGCTTAGCGAAGTAGCGGCTGTAGGGCATTTCCGGATTGGGCCACCAACTACTGTCGTAGCCGTTGAGCGCGTGCTTGACCTCTTCCAGCCCCACCAGTGGCCCGAAAGGTGTAGTAGCCATGAACCAGCGCCGGATACTGTGCGTACCACGATCGCGCCAATCGTCTCCTACCTCCACGCCTTCGGCATCACTCTGGCGAATCAGGACAAGGAATAGATTCAGGCGATCCTGAAGGATCATGCTGTCCAGATCCTCCATGTACTCGTACTCCGCTTCGGTGATCCTCTGAGCATTGTCGATGAACAGCACCATCCTGCTTACGCCGGCTTGTCCACATCGACTTCCAATGAGGTGGCGGATTTTGGCCATGCCAACTGCAGATGTGGTGCCGCTGGAGGTGCCAATTCCTATCCGCTCATTCATGGTGGACCAGAACGCTCTGTCAGTGCGGCGGATCCCGCTGGCCATGACCATTCGCATCGCGACTGCCATGGGCTGCTTATCAGTGTTGATCAACCATCGAGACGCGTTATCTGTCAGATAGGTAATTGCCGTAGTTTTTCCGATGCCTCCGCCACCATATGCAGAGCATCCATGGTGTCCCTCAAAGATGTTCGTTCTAATAAAATTAGCGAGTCGTTCTGTCGGCTTTGTATTGATTTGATAGCCGTCGGGAATCAGAAGTGGATGGACCTTATTGGTGATAGAGTTGACATGAGGACTATTCATATACTCGACTCTGGCAGAAGAATGCAGATGGTCTTGGGCGAGCGGCGATTAAAACCTGGTTACTCATCCAGGCTCACCCATCCATCGGAAGCAATTCGAAGTTCTGCGCTGTAGTAGTCGGGCCCACTTGTAGGGCGCGATTCCTGCGTAAAAGCGGTATCCATGCGAGCGAGCTGGTCTACAGCTAGTTGTGAGGTCTGTGCTTTATTGCGCAAGAAGGCGATATAAGCAGCCACAGCGCAGTCGGCACCGGCAATGCTGAAGCCCGAGCGATTTTTGACCCATTGCATGATCAACTTGCGGGTGGTTTCGTCGTGTGGTGTTCTGTCCCATGGTGAGGCGGCTCGTGCTGCACAAAGTGGGGCAGTTGCACTGCGCATCAGCATCAGGCTGCGCAGATCGTTTCGGTTGATTCGAGCCATCACTGTCTTGCCAACTAGTTCCCAGCGCCCCTCGAGACCCGCACTGCGGTACTTTACGTATTTGTAGTTAACGTGCGGCACAACACCCTGAGACTTGTTCCCATGAACGACTAGGGGAGCCATGACCGTACACAATTCATCTGCATCTTGCGCGCCGGTGTCGGGGCTGAAGTCGAATGCAGAACTGGCCTGCGATTGTAGGAATTGCAGAGGCGACAGGCTGCCCAAGGCAGGGTGTACGGTGGCGTTGTAGTTTGCGACTATTACATCGATCAACTCCTCGAACGCACCCAGCTGAAAAGCGTGGTCATCACCGTGAACCTTGCTGATCCGAATCTTCGAATCGCCTAAACGTTTGGCCGGCTCGAAGCCACCTGGGATACGGCGAAGTGCACCTCGCTCCAAACGGGAGAACAACTGCTCAACAATTGGCCGAGAGCGCGGTTGTTGGGCGCGCCCGAAGATCAGTACGCCGCCTCGGGAATGGCAGAAGGACGCTTCCAAGTCGCATGCTGAGTGAGCAAGGGCGTTATCCAGCGCAATGGATCTGGACCGCCTCGCGGCTAGCGCCGGTTCCAACCCCGTCGGCATGCCCGCTCCCGGCGCATATGACAGATTCGGGATTGTCAGTTCACGTGGAACCCACGGCCTCAGTCCCACCGCTAAGCAGGTGGCCACATCGAGATTGCTATAGCCACGACCAACTCGAAGTGACCAAGACACAATAGCTCGGGAGCGTGTTTCAACTTCAATGAGCAACCAAATTGTGGTGACCGATTTCTCGACGGTGCCACCAAGCGGCACGTCCACACTCAACGTGCCCTCCACATCAATGCGATGTGCATCAAATTCGGTGCGATCAAATATTCGCCCTCTGAACGCATCTTCCAGCTTGCGCACAGGCACTTGCTCCACTTCTAGAGTGCCAGGTACTACCGCCATGATCCGAGAACGGCGAAGGTAGTCCAGAAGTGCGCGTCTGCCTCGATCTGGTGTGTTCAACGGATAGTGGTCGGCCAAGTCCTGGCGCCCCAATTCCGCGCAGATGCGCTCGTGCAGACGATCAAACCCCCTGGGAGCGCGACCGGGGGGAAGAGGCTGCTGGTAGCCCTCCACCCACGTGCGGATTAGCGGTAACGCCTGCAGCAATTGGCGCATCGCCCCTGGGCCGGCGGCACTAGGTACACGGCCGCCGACGTCACCAGCAGTGCCATGACTATAAGTTCCCCAGGGGACGCAGACGCGAAAGCCATTGGGCATTCCGTCCGCGTGCCTGCGTGGCGCTGCTTCAGCCATACGTGCAAGCCGTTTGCGGCACAATTGATGAGCAGCAGCAGCGCGGGAGAAGGAGAGTTCACCGGTCAGTGCGGCAGTCAATGCGGCCCTGGCGCGGCGATAGTTGGATCGATCCGCCTCCTTAAGCTCCACCTCGCTAGGGCAGTACCACTTGGCCAGCTCCTCGGTATCGTAGAGTCTGCGCGGGTTAGCCATGAGCGAGCTCCAGCACCGCATCACTTGAACCCGGGGAGTGGTCTACAAGCGCGAGGATGCCTTGATGGATCATCCAGGCAACCGTGGCCCGAGTTTGGTGCGCGGTGTAGGAGAGGGCAGAGATCAAGCTGGCCAAGTTCAGGCGCGGCGCACGTCCTAGAAGTTCTTTGACCTGCTCTGCGATGGCGGCGCGAGCAATGATCCGTTCGCTATCCCAGACCAATGGCAGGAGCTCGTAGCACACGGCCACCCGTGCCAGTGAGGAGGTCAGCTCCAACTCAGTCATGCAGGTGAGTAGCACGCCGTTCCGGACGCCGATTTCGATAAGTTCTTCTCTTGCGGGAAGCATGACGACGCCGCTGCTACTACGGGCGGTGCGTGCAGTCGGGATGAGGAGATGGAACTGCTGACTTCCGTTGGCCATATGCGACCAGAAAGATAGATCAACGGATGTCTTGAGCGACAGCTGGAGCTGACGGGGCCGTTCCACATATGCTCGAACTGCAGAGTCGAACTCTAGAATCAGACCCAATGCAAAGTGGGCGGGATCCGCCACGGTGACGACCCGCCGGTTGCGCGGAGATTGATACACGAACACCTCTTGCCTGCTGCGTTGTCCTCGCGTCAGCTGCCGTGGGGTGTAGTTCAGTGAAGGATCGACATGGTGTGTCAAGGTCGTGCCTATGGCACTGGCTGCTGCTCCAACAGTCATTTGCGTCTCCTGAAAAATGGTGCACAGGGGCACCACGCCACTTGTTACGGGGGCAGGGCAGGGCGCAACGCTCCAGTTGCCGAACTCGGTCGGCCCTGAAAGGCGGTAACACTCTGCCAGCCATCCGTCACGGAGGCTTGACTAGGTAGGAGAAATGCGGGAGCCTAAGCATCGAGTCCTTAGTGCTCCTCTACCTCTCGCTCCGACGAGAGGAAAATGCCCCCGCGCCAACGGGGGCATTTCATTTCAGATGGTCAGAGAATTAAAAACTACTTGTCATGCACTGTTTTCTCGAGTGTGGGATATCGGGCATTCCGATGTAGATGCGGTTGAGAATGCGACAGATCTGTGAAGTGGGGTTGTCCTAGCAGCGCCGCCTCAAGTTCCAACGAAGCCACGGCGAAGCTGCAATGTGGTGCTCAGGCGAGCACATCATTTGTCCGAGGATCCCTCGCCTGGCCGGCAGCGCTCTATTAGATAAACGACGCTAGCAGGCCGCGCAGTCTGGCGCAACACCCTGTGTTTGAGGCCATTGGCTTATAACAACGAAAGTTGGTTACTCACTTCTTGTTTTCGTAAACTCATTTGCCAATGGGTGTTGCACGCGCTGCCATCAGACTCGCAGACCGAAAGGCCTCGGATTGAGTCAAGTCGGGTTCGGGGATATCTCGAGGAGAGGCGCGCCCTGAACTTGTAACCCTTTCTTAGTAGGGGTGGGCGGCATTCTTGGCGTGAATAATCGTTAGTAAATTGATCGTTTTAGTTTGGCTGGGAGCTTTTGTGAATCATGCGCCCAATTTCAAAAACTGCAGCTACACGAGGATCATGTACATCACAGATCCGGCGTTTTTCTTCAAGCTCATAGAAGGCAGTTCCATCCGCAGCCAACTCATCAAACAGATATGAGAAATCCAGTACCAAATAGGGAATGACTGTGCCTTCGCCGGCTAAAATTCCTGCAGCGATAGAGTGATTTCCACCCGTGACGAAACCGATTCGCCATGGCAACCACAGCTCAATTGCATGATTTAAGTCTTGACGCCATTCCCCTTGGCAGCCATGCATTATATTTGGGGTTAGCGGAGTTTTTTTGGTGCCTATCGTCGCCAATGCACTGGCGTAGCTTGTCTCTTTCCATGGCCAAGGGAGGACGATGTCGCGAGCAAGCGAGATTGGATACTTGCCTGGATCAAGCTCTGATGGGCGGATGGTCATTCCGTCGCTTTCATAAATCCTGTCACGCACTGCGGGACCGAAAAACGTCTGCCACTGGATCGGAGTCTTTGAGCCATGTCCAAACTCGGCGATTGACAAGATATGTTCTGCTTGCATGGGCCTCAGGATAGCTTTAACAAGGTCGTGTAAACCTGCAGGGTTTATGTCAGCAATGGCTTGAGCCGTTCTCATTAGATTGTTAAATCGCGAATTTGGAAGATTATTTTTCTTAAAAAATTTCAATTCTTCTTTTTTCTTTTGACGTAACATCCACGGCCTAATCAATAACCTCCATAGATGCAGGGCATGACCAGGGCTCTTTAGTGGAGGTATTCCTTCAAATTTATTTTTCAAGGTCATTCTCGAAATTGCCTTTAAATGATGCTTCATACTCGATCTCTGGAACCACAGAGGCTGGAACCTTTCGGCCCATCTGGCCAGAAGTAGCGTTATAGCGACTAGTCGCCCTGGGCCTGCACTGGTGCGGAACGTGCCTCGCAGGTACTTATCGCAAAAGGCCCGAATTCAGTCATCAGTGATCCTCATTGATTGGCCACAAACATGCAGCAGGTGCTGTTACGGATCTGATTCACCCCTGCGCATTGTTTGAAAAGCTCGCTAGGCCTCTTAACCAGCCTCCGGATCCGGGGGCTGAATGATCAAATGGATCTGGTCATCGCGCCAGACCCACCGGCGATCTTCAGGCCACGCCAGTGCAGCAAGAAGAAGCCTCTCGGTAAATGCCCTAATCCTGGTCAGGTCCACATCCATCAGGTCTAGGTCGGAGGTGCGGGCGGCATGGAACAAGTCATTCCTGAACCCAGATGCTCGCTTCATTCCAGCGGCGAACCCTTCTGCGGTCCACAGGTCGGATGTCTTGATCGAGTAAGCCTCGACAACCCTGTCGATTCTCGATGCAAGCGATGCACGCCGCAGTTCCGGAAGCTTTTCCTGCATATGCGTGGCGGTTTTCTTAGAGATGGTTTCTGCGTCGGAGAGTTCCTTCAGAGATGCCCGCAGCACTTTTTCAACCTTCCTCCAGGATGCTGGCCCGATCAGCAACACTTCTTCACTTTCGCAAACGGCGTTGACGATGGTCTCCATAGCAGAAAAGGCAGTGAAGTACGCAGTTTCGAGAAAGCTGACATAGGAATGCGAAAGGAAGCCGATACCTTGGTCAAGTGATTTGCTTTGAGGGTGTCCTTTCAGAGCATTGACCAGATCCGAAAGCCCCCCCCCTCGTAAGTTCGAGGTATCGATAAGTTCGCTGCCGCCTGCCTTTTCCCGGCTTCTATACCACTTACGCCTGTAGGTAGCTCGTTTGATGGGATCCTCTTCAGGCCCTTCCCACAGATATTGAATCTCGTATGCATCGACCGGTTGCCTGTAGCAAAGGGAAAGTGCACTGCAGATCGGAAAGATTTCCTCGAGCAATTTTTCATGCAAAGACCTCAGCGTCTCGCCTACTCGAAGCTCGATCCTGCCCACCAGGCGAAGGCGCTGGATGCGATGGAGGACCTTGTCGCCGAAGGCCGTCCCGTCAAGGTAGTCGTACGCCTCCATCGCCTCGATTGGGCCAAGACTCGTTTGAACAAGAATCTGTTCTTCTTCGCCATGTGTGGTACTGATATTTCCATTGTAATGAAGTTCGACCGAGCCGTAGCCGGTGAGGATGCCACTTGGCTGGAGGCTAACGGTAAAGCTCACATCGACAGGTTTTATGGCGGGATCACGATCGATGCCGATCTCTATGGCACCCACCTCCAGCTTCAAGCTTGTGAGACTCGACTGCCATCTATTGAGCCCGAGCAAGTTGATGGAGTCTCCGCCCTCGTTGATTGGATGGAGCTTTACTAAGTTGATGTCAAGGGCATGGACTGCAAGGTATGCCTCGGCGCGTTCCTCTTCGCCGCCCAAGAAGAGGACCTCAACCTCGAGGGAGGTTGGATCATGCTTCTCATAGCGAATGGAAGCAGCGGAGCGCAGCGGCACTGGTTTATCTGGCTGTAGTGCAAAGTGCCCTTGGATGTGCACCTTTCCATCTTTGCTCATCGTGCTCGGCCGGAGAAGTTCTGGATCAGGGATTCTCGCCTTGCAGCCGCGTTTTTCCTAGCCTGCCGAGCGGGCTGATCACCACTTGGCGTTGAGCGAGCCAGGAGGCGCGGACTTTCTGCATGTGATCGTGACTTTGATACCCGGGTACATGCGCTCGGTACGCTTAAAATGGGCATCTTCTCTATTTGCTCTTTAAAGATCTGCACGTTAGGTCGTGTCGCATTCCGAAGAGAACTACTGGCGGCGTGGCATGTCACCGAGTACTGCCAGCGGCTAGCGCGCAGGCCGGCAAGATTCGCGTAAAGCAACGATTGATGGTCTTTAAGATCGCCTTCGCCTCCGCGTAGCCGGGAATGAGGAGGTCGCTGTGCAGGTCGGATGGCCCGACATGGTTTATCAGGAAAATCCCATCCTTATCGTAGGATGACCGGAGCTCATGAGGCCAGTCGGTAGCCTCGGTACCGCAGCCAGAGCTATGCTGCTGTCGGAGTTGCTGATGAAGGTACTATTGTTCTTGCCGGGTTCTGTTGCGAACCACCTACTTTGACCGCATGTCCGCTGCTGGCCGAGACTGAACATTGGGCAGGGCAGGGGATTAGGGAGCGTTATCAGAGGTAGGAAGGGCAGCCTCCCACAGCAGACATCGCTCCAGTTCCTAAACACGGCAGGTAACATGCTCGAAGTTCAAGGAAAGGATTGTAGTCGCCATGAATGAAATGTCTTACGCTGCGGCGCTCGATGCCGGGCTTGAACCAATCTCTTATCGCAGCGATGCCTTGGAGTCCTTGGGAGAAGGGTGCTTCCCGGGAAAGTTGGACGGCTTAGTGTGGTCAAAGCGGCAGCCATGCCTGATGGCATTGTTGACACTGGACAACGGCGCGCGAGTTCAGGTAGTTGGCTTTCAACGCCATTCTCGTAAAGACCTGCCTGAGTATCTAGGACTCCGCCTATTGACGCCTGGCCAGCGGATCGTTCTACAGGTTGATCGAGGCCTGCGCGGTGGGCTCCGGCCGCTGGTGCTGTCAGATGAAGCTGTGGTCAAGTACTAAAGCCAGATGCAAAGCACCAAAGCCGACGAGAAGCAATAGCTCGCTCCTAGCCAACAGTGACTAGCTTAGGTATTAGGGATGCTTATCGAGGGTAGGGGAGGGCCATTGCGACCCAGAGCGGAGGTTCAAAGGGTTAAGGCCAATGGCCGCTCCGCAGTCACTGTCACCTGTCGCTGTCGTATAACGAACTGATGCTGATGGCCATTGAGCGGCCTCACGGATGGGAAATATTAGGACGAGCGCGAACCTCACGCGTCTGCAGTGAATGGCTATAGGCGCTGCTAATGGCAGCCAGCGCCGCACTTATGATCACCTATCATAGGCACGAACCATCGCATCTTCTATCGACCCTTGGTGAGGTAAACGATCAGTTTTTCTTGCTTTTTGGCTGCATGAAATGCAGCACCTGATCCACACAGGCCTGGTCGCCCAAGTCATCCAGCGCGGTGTCGTGCAGCTTCTCCTCGCCCCCGGCCAACGCCCAAGAAACGCCTACACTGCTAGATGGCAGCATCCGTCCGATGCGTTCTGCTGACTGTTGGTCATGCTCGCGACGCACCCAGATGGCGAGTAGCAGCAGCACGCGCCGCGTCGAACTAGTTGAAAGCGTCTCGGCAGCCGTAAGGACTGCATCGGCGTCTCCGGCGCAAGCGAGCAACAACAGCAGCCTTGACGCCACACCCGGAATCTTGCCTGTCAGCACCTTCGGTGTGATGCGCTCCAGGACCGAAGGCACGATGCGCTCGTGCCCAACCGCCAGCGCGAGCGATGCCTGCTGCCGAATCCATTTGTCGCCGGGATTAAGGGCAACGTCTATCAAGGCTTCTTGGAAGCGCTCCTCTGCCTGGTTGACTAGCAATACGAAGATGGCGTGCCGCAGTTTCAAATCACTGGTGTTGATAGCCAAGCTGTACAACTCGTCGGCAGTAGCTGAGTCGAGCGCACCCAGCTTGCCCAGCGCTGCTACAGCGGCCTGCGCGATCGGGAGGTCGACCTCTTCGCCATAGTAGGACGCCCGAGTCGACCACTCGTTCTTGGACAGCAGCAACAGGGGGGCGCGATGGTCGGGGTGAGGCTTCGCGTCGAGCAGGTCCACGAGAGTCCGACATACGCGACTACCTTTGTTCCCGGCGAGAGCGATAATCGACGGAGGCAGCGGGGCTGGCAGTGGCGTCGCTACGGCAGTCAGCGCCGGCGCGACGACGTCCGCGAATCGATGCGTTAGGCCAGCCTGGACATCCTCAGTCGAGCCGTGCCGGATGAAAAAGTCAATCGCGAGTTCCGCAGCTGTCTCATCATCACAATCGGCCAAAAGCCACCGAGCATCTTCCGCGGAACCGACGGGCACATACGCATCTAGCTTCATCCGAAAAACGCGCACTTCCTCACTGGACGGTGTGATGCGCCTGACCACGGACTGTGCTCCGTTAGAGAGAACGGGCGTTAGCTTCTTCGCGACTGCATAGGCAGCGTCGCTGACCTGGTCGAAAGGGCTCGGGAGGGATGGAGCAGCCCATGGTACTGCCTCCTCACGATATCTCTCAGACACATCGCGCCGATCGCGCAGGTCACCAAGTTCAACGGCAATCTCGACCAATCGGGCCTCGTTGCCTTTTTGGACGAGCTGGTCAACCACGCCAGGAAAGCGACTGAGCGCGTTCTCGACCAAACATGTCAGCGCCCTGATGCGTATGCCGAGGTCTTGATGGCCCGCTATTACTAGGTCCACCAGGTCTTGCTCAAACTCGGGCACCCAGTGCTTGGTCAAGACTAGCCAAAGCAAATCCTCGCCGGCACTATGTCGCGTCAGTCCATAGATGCCTTTCAGTTCGTCAACCGAGGGCGGGACATCTCCGTCAAGCCGATTTAGCCAAGTTTGAAGTAGATGGTCGCTGTGACGATGTTCAAGGAGATGCTTCCAACCCAGCGTTGCACGAACCTCGTCGATATAGCCCGCCAAGAACTCACCAGCTACCCAGCCGCTGTCATCCTCAAAGTAGTGCTGGGCGTATTCTTCGTTGAATTCTTTGTTCTTATAACTCAGTGTGAAATCCGCCATCCGCTGCTGCTCAATTTTGCTGGGCATGAGCTCTGCGACGGCAAGGTCGACGACTGATTCAAATCCGTGCAGGTCCCTCAGCGCGCCCTTCAAAATGGCATCCTTGGACTGGATATGGCCGAAGTGCACCGCGGTGGAGGCGGCGTCAAGAAACGCAGGCGTCAAACTTGGAGCCAGCCGCTCAGCGGCCGTTACGAAGTTTGCGCGCAGGGAATCGCGGCCATGCGGCAGAAGTTCCCTGATGAAAGTCTCAACCACCACCCTGACCAGTTCATCTGCCCGCATGCGCTCATACCAGGCTTCCGGGTGCGCTGGTTCGCCCCATGCCATAAGACCCCCAAAGCTCCGGTCAGGCCGGTGCAGTAGGAAGCGCGCCACCTCCGCAATGTTGCAAGCGCTGGATCCCACCGATTCAGCAAGTCTGAGATTATGTTTGAACTCTTTTCCACCGTTGCAGACCACGTCGGTTAACCACGCATCAATCTTTGCCTGCACATCGGCTGATATTTTGGGCCGCAGCTCTGGCGTCGTCGCCAGTGCATGGAGCAACCTGGCAGAGGCGGCAACGCCCCACGCCTCGTCCGGTCCATCCGGGGAGGAAAGCGTTGTTATGAGAGAACGCAAGGACTTGACCGTTACAGTCTCGGCCCGCTTTAGCGCCTGCTCAATCCCGGCCTCCACACGCGGGTGGTAGTAGGAGATCGTGCCCTCTGCCTGTCGCAGGTTCCGCGCGGCAACGAAGAAATTGGCCAGAGGTGCCGCCCCCTTTTCGAAGGCGTCGCTCGCGTCGGCAAGCGCGCTATCGATCTGCCGCAGCAGCTGCAGCGAGAGCTTGTCATTGGCCTTCAGTAGTCCCCACAGCACAGCCGCAGCGCGAACATCCTTGCGCTCCTCAACTTGGTCGACCACCGTACGTTCGATGGAGTCCTGGTGGGCACGTTTAATCGCATCACTGATGAGCTGGGAGTCAGAGCGCTTCTTACTGTCTGCCTGGGTGGCCAAGGCGTCGAAGAACTTCTGAATTTCGAGCGGCGTTGCAAGTTCTGCTAGTACGACCGACTGGCTCTCTTTGGCCAGCAACTGGACGTTGCGGGGCAAACCGTCAATGCGGGTTTGATAGAGCCGCTGACGCTCGCGGGTACCGTAATGCTCAGCTTCAAGGCTCACCTCCCAGCGCTTGACCGTATTTAGTGCGCCGGAGCTTCTCGCGACGTCCAGACGCGAGGTGGCAACCACCAGTCGGTCAGGTCGGGCATGCGCGAAGTGCTGAGCGAGCTGATCGTTCCAGGGGCGACTTCTAGGATCAAAGTCGTAGCGCCCCCACGGATCCTCGATGTCGTAAAGAACCGGAGGCGGCGTCTTGTCGTCCCTGATCTGGTCAGGCCCGTACTTGATGGGAACCCGGGTAAGCCCAGGAATTTCTTTGCGCAGCTCATCGTAGAGCTTTAGCGTGGCCATCGTCTTTCCGGTGCCCGACTGGCCAATGATCAACGCTGCATTGCGCTCGAGCATTGACGCCTTGATCTCCACCCAGTTGGTTGGCTTTATGTAGTGCTCCAGCTCAGGTGAGCTCGCGATGTAGCCGTCGTGAGCGCGTATGACTTCTTCGAGTTCCGCGCGAGTCCAACGGCCGCCACCGGCACCACCCATGCGAGCGCGTGCTTCGTCCCGGAGCTTTCGGCGGCACACTTCTAATCTCGCGTTCGGCACGCGCAGCTTCTCCGACATCAAGGCCTTGATGTCTCGCTCGAGTCGCTCGAAGTCCTGATTTCCGATGATTGCCACTCGCTCCTCTGAACCAGCAGGAAGCACAGACCTGATTGAGGTAGCCAGATCGGCGGCCTTTGGCCAGAGTCCAGCGCTGCGAACTTGTAGGCCTCGAACTCCTCCATTCACCCCGGCGGATGTCACCAGGAGGTATCGATTCTGCGGATCCGCCAACCGGCTAGCCGCGGATGGGCGGTTTGTTCCGTGCTCGAGCAGCCCTTTCACCCCAGCAACAGACCAAGCGTCGCCGCTACGGAGCTTTGCTTGAACAATCAAACGGTACTGCTCGACCTCCGCGATCGTTACAACGTGCCCAGGCTCGGTTTCCGCTAGATCCGCTTCGATGTCTTCCTCCGTGGCTGGTTCGAGGATCACTTCATTTGCCAACTCGCTTGACAGCACCAGGTCGAGCGCCAACCAGACGGAGACGTCGATCTGATACTCATAGCCGATCATCGAATGACTTCCGGAGCCGGCCTTCTTCTTGCTCGGCGCTTTGGTTTTCTTGTTGCTCACGTCTAATCCTTTCCGGTCGCTCGCTTCAAATGATTGATTTGCAATGATCCGCCTATAGCGATCTTCAGGTGCTTTCCGGTTCCGGCCGGATTACTCTGTTTACCCATCAACTGACGAACATTGTTGCTCTTCCTTGTATCGGGCGACCGCAGTGGATCAAAGCCGTCGCTCGCGACATCATTCACGAACGACAGCTCCTGGCCGAAAGCGGACATCCTGTCGCGGGGCGGTCAACAGTGCTCGTTGCGAAAGATCAGCTCGGATGTATATCGGCTCGTTCATGGAGCCGATGGCAGTCGACGACAGCCGCCGGCGGGATCATCGTGGAATCAGGTGTAATTGGTGAAGCGTTCCACCAGCGATCTTAGGTTTCGCCCATCCACGGCCCTTCCGTTCTTAGTGAAATGACCAGTAATAACGCGATCGGCGAACGGGCCAAACAGGTAGGGGAGCCACTCTACTTCCTTGGCATCTGCCGGAAGAAGTTCGAAGCCCCAGCGATGTTGGGCGTTCTGCAGCATGGCGATGCCACGTGCGGCGATCTCCACCACCGTCCAACGCTCGCACAGCGTGCTGATCTGGATTTCCGAATAGCTGCCCGACGCGTAGCGGCTCCGCTTTCCCTGGGTGTCTCCTATCGTCTGATAAGCATGGTTCGAGTTGGAGGCATTCAGCGGGCCGGAAAGCAGCAGCAGGTTGCCCAATGACCCGGCGATCGCCGCGGAGGCTCTGTCGCTGTTGCGTCCTTTCGTGATGATGGCCTGCTGCCAGTGTTCATTGGGCGTCTGTGGGTAGATGTGCTCCACGGAATCGGTCCAGTGGAATCGCTCCCACGGCTTCTTTTCCTGCTTGCCACGAGATCCGCGCAGGCGCTCTTCCCAGGCCATCACCACCAGCTTGCCGAACGACCAGCCGTAAAACCCCGTACCGCCCTTCTTCGCGAAGCGGTCATTTACCGCTGCCAGTACGCCCTCGGCGCCGAAGTAGCCCTGCCAATCGAACTGTGGGTAGGTGAGGATTTCCTCGTCTTCGTCATCGTAGCCCTGGACGTTGTTGATCAACGAATGCAGGTGCTGAGTGGCGATTTCCACAGCTCCCACCGCGTTGACTGCGGGCACCAGCGAAGCATGGCGCGTGAGGACACTCGGGTCGTTGTTGGCCACGGCATAAGCCGACCGATTGAGGTCGCTTTTGCCGGTATGGGCGGGCCGGTCTGCCGCCTGCAGAACCAGTACGCCAAAGCGTTCGGCCTGGGACACAAGTGCCGAGAAGGACGCGGCCCAGCCGGTGTCCTTGTCAGGATACTGCAGGAAGGCGGGGTACTCCCGGGCAATGCGCACCAAGGCCCACAGCAGCAGGGGCGGAGTAGCGCCTTCTGCGGCTTGATTCAAGCGATGGATACGGTCTGCGACGGTCGCAGGCAGCTTCTCCGGTGCGTTCAGCAGGTGCCAGCAGGCCGCTGCCTGTTCCAGACTCTGGACGTACGCCACGATGTTGTCGCTGTCGACAGCCTGGCGGGTGGAGAATTCCTTGTCGAAGAGCTGGACGTTCAGCCAGTCATAGACGCGCTCCACGCGGAACCAACCGGTGGAGTGGGCGGAAAGAAACGCGTCATCCTGGAGCAGCTGCTTGCCGGCCCCGAGGCTTTGGTAGATGCCTTTCCAGCAGCGGTGCACTTCGGAAGCCGCGTGCTTCCCGCGCACGAGATCGTGGTCCTGCGAAGCCAGGTAGATCAGTCGGTTCTTGAGCTTCTCGAGCGTGCTCAGCGGGCGCCCGCGGTTGTTGATGGTCTCGAAGGCGACATGCACGTCGAACTGTGCGCCGATCGTGAGGACGAAAATCCTGAGGCGATGCATCAGAACGTCAAGATACGGCTGTGCCGCCTCGGCTCGACGGAGCGGGGCGGCGCGATCAGCGAAGAATTTCCACGCCGACGCGATGTTGCGTGCGTAGTAGGAAGAATGCTGGGAAACGGTGGCTTCCAGCTGGCGCTGCGCCAAGGCGTGGAAATCGAAGCAATCCTGCAGGACGGGGTTGTTCCTGAACCTGATCGGGTAGGCGGTTCCGCCGAGGGCGGAGATCATCAGTGCGATGGTGACCATGCGCTGCTGTCCGTCAATCAGCTCACTGATGCCGTCGGCGTCACTCGCGCCCAGCATGAGGGCGCCGGTGTAGTGCTCGGCGGTGCCGCGGCTGACGATGCTTTCGATGTCGTCCCACAGGGCCTCCCAATGTTCCTTCTGCCAGGAGTAGCCGCGTTGGAACTCAGGTATCTCCAAGGTGCAACGGGAGGTGATGTCGCTTATCGAGAGAAGATCTGCGTTGCTGAAGCTCATGGTGTTCTCGTGCGTATCAGGTTGGATGATGGTGTTTGGAGTGGATCTCCCCAGGCGTGCAGCCGGAAAGCCGCCGCCCCTGTGCGGCTGGAAGAGGGTCACCCCAGCAGCTGCCAGGCCAGCAACCCCACCAGGGCTACCGCAGTGACGCCCACGGCCAGGCGCAGCTTGCCCTGTGCGGCCCGGCTGTCCGTCTGTTGCTGTGCCAACGCTGACTCCCAGCGGCGATCACTCCCGGCGATGGCCGCCACCAGCGCCTGGGCTTGCCGTTCGGACTGTTCGGCCAGTGCCTCGGCGTGCTGCTGCGCGAGATGCTGGCGTGCGCCGGCCTCCACGACCAAGGCCGCAGCCAAGGCATCGCCATGCTGGCGCAGCACTGTCACGTCGTCCCGCAGTGCCGATTGGTCGGCCTGCAGCGGCACGAGCACCGTTTCATGCAGGCTGGCAACACTCGCCAGCAACTGGTCATGGGCCAGGGTCAGGCTGTCCTGCAGCACGCTCATCTGGGTGGCCGTGTGGACGGAGCTGGTCGCCAGGCGCTCCTCCACGTCCATTTTCAGGCGCTGTACCTCGAGCTTCAGCGCCTGCTCGGCGATGGTGACGCGCTCCACGCAGCCCACCAGTTTCAACGCCTGCTCTTGAGTGAGCCCCTTGGCTTCCAGAATGCCCTCGCTGACGAGGATGATCTGCTCCTGTTGACGTGCCTGTTCTTCCTGCTGCTGCAGGATCTGCACGTTCTGCTCGCGGATCTCGATGGCCTGGCTTTCCAGCTGCTCCTGCTGGTCGTGCAGGGCTTCCTGCTGAATGTGCAGCACCTTGGAAAGCGCGGTGTTGATCACCAGCAGTTCCGAGGTGGATGCGGTGAGGTTGCCGATGGCCGTGTTGAGGTCCATCTGCGCATCTTCCATGGCCTCCTGGCGGCCCTTGAACAGGTTGCCGATTAAGTTGCCATCGCGCTTTTCCTGGCGCGCCTTTTCCAGCTCGTTGGCCTTCCTGCGCAGGGTCCTGCCTTCTTCACCCATGCGTTTCACCAGGGCGCCCACGCGACCCAGGTTGTCCAGATTCTGCGGCAGGTCCACGCTGGCGACGGCGCGTACAATCATCAATTCTTGACTGGCCTGTTGGGTCACGGCGTTCATCCTTGAATCTGTTGGCGGTTGAGAAAGTCTTCCAGCAAGTCGTGGCCTTCCTGCAGGCATTGCAGGGAGAGATCGCTCTGCGACACGTGATCGCGCGCGCGGACATTGCTTTGAGACAGGCTAGAAAGAGTGGCTGCACCATCGGCGGCGGCGGCGCTGTAGTGCTCGCCCACGACCTGATACAGGTGCAGTGAATGGAGGTTCAATGCGTAGCTCTGCAGGGTCAGCGCGGTCTGCTCGGCAAGCTGGTCAGCCAGTTGTCCCCGGCCCTTGGCATCGGCCAGCATCGCTTCAATGCTCTGGTAATTGGCATCGTGGCGCCGGCGTTCAAACACCGCATCGATCTGGTACGCCGTCAGCGCCGACAGCAGGCCGGTGAGGATACCCACCAGCACCGGAGCCACTACGTTGGCCACTGGTACGAGTACCGGGATGCTGAGCAGGAAGTTGGCCACGCTTTCACCGATCAGGACGCCCATCGTAGTCATCAGCACGGTCGAGAGCATCTTCAGGCCGGCCTGCAGAGCGGCCTCCTCGCTCATGTGCGCGGGCGGGAAAGCGATCATGCGGAATGCCTTGAACAGCCCCAGCAGACCCTCACGGATGGCCGTGACGTAACGCTTGGCCGTGGACAGCACATTGTTGAGCAGGAAGGTGAGCAGGTTGCTCACGAATCCGCTGAGCCCGCCTTCGAAAAGCGCGCCAACCGCCTCCGGCACCTTCTTTGCCACGTTGGTGGCCACCGTGACCAAGCGCTGGCGCAGCTCCGCCAACAGCGCCTTGCTCAGTTCGATGCCCTTGCGGATGAGTGTCTTGAACTCCACGAACAGGCTGTTCACCAGCTCGGTCAGCAGCACGCCCATGGCCTGGCGCAGGCCCACCTGCCGGGCCTGCGCCAGGCCGGTGCTGGCCAGTTCGGTGGCCTGCTTCTTGAGCAGGGCGGTGTCTACTTTGGCATTGATGGCATCGCGTGCGCGCTCGTAGGAGGACTGAACCGCCTGTGGATCGAAATCCAACGGCTTGCCGGTTTCCTCTGCCTTGGCGAGCTTGGCATCCACCCAGTCGTCTACCGGATGGCCACCCTTGGAGGCATTGAGCGACTTGTTGGTGAGCGACAGGTTCGCCTCATCGTTCACCACGCCAGCCATAGCCGAAGTGTCCACGAGCGGCGTGCCATCCACCATGGTTACCTTGCCGAGCGCCAGGTGGTTCTTCGGCGTTTCGTGGAATTCCTTCAGCGAGATGACATGGTCCAGCTCCATGGTGACAGGCACGCCGTCCTGCGTGGTGCTGCCATCGGCGGTTGTCTCGAAGGACTGCCCGGCGTACTCGTCCATGCCCCGTTCCAGGTGGGCGTCGCGCTTGCTGTTCCAATCGCTGTCGCCGTGGCCGGCAGCGCGGGCCTTGGCTTTGGTGTCCAGCGTGTACTCGGCACGGTTGAACTCTTCCTTGGAGTGCTTGTGCAGCGCTTTGTCCTCGGCAGTGGCGACGTAGTTGTCATCGTCACGCTCGAAGTTATGCAGCGTGGTGACGTTGCCCCCGTTGCGGTCCTCGAACATCATCGGGTTCAGGCCAAAAGGCCCGATCAGCTGGGAAAAAACCTGCTTGCGGCATTCCTGGTAAAGCCGGTCCAGCCGTTGCTCACGCAGTTCCGTGGCAGTCATGGAAGATCCTGGGGAAGGGAGGGTCATCGCGCGGCCTTCTGCACGGTAGCTTCCAGCCATGTGCCAAGGGAGGGGGCAACCAGGCGGCGGCGCGGGTGGTCGTGCTGGAATGTGATGATCTGCCCCACCTGGCCACCACGGGACGGGGCGGTATCAATGCAGAGATGGTCGCCGGCTCCGTTGGCGGCGAATGGGATCCAGCTCGCATGCCACCACGCCGATGCAATGCCGTTGTCTGGCGCATTGGGCAGGTCATCGAAATCGCCATCGCTTGCCAGCCGGGTCAGGGTGGCCCAATCGGTGGCAATGGCCGCGCAGCCGGAATAGGCCATCTCACCAAACAGGCCTGGACCCTTGCGCGCCTGGCCGTCATGCCGGCGCAGGCTTTCGGCCAGTTCGTAGGGCAGGGCAAGGGAGAGGGTGACTTCCAGGTCGGCAAGCTGGCCGGCTTGAGCCGGGGGGCGCAGATCGGCCAGACGCGTCGGGTCATGCGCTAGCAGCCACTGCTCAAGACGATTCCATGTCTTCTGCATTGGTGTGTTCCGTGGTGGTAGCACCCTGACATCGGCCAGGGCAACGTGGCGCCATCATAGTCATGCACCGTCGCAATGGAAGAGACGCGACGCGCTAGGCGGGCGGTGCCTCGATGCTGCTGCCGCCGCTTTTCGTGCACGCTGTTATCGGCGGCCTGGCGCGCATCTTTAGGCGTGCAGAAAGTGTTCTTGGTTGGGGCGCCCTGGGGTGCCGTTGGAAGCGGCGGGGCGATTGGCGGTGCCACTGGAGGACCTTGTGCCCTCGTCTACTCCTGGCTGGGAGGGGATGTAGAGCGAGCAGGGGATCAGGGATGTTTATCGCGGGTAGGGCTGATGTCTGCTTCTGCCCCGAAGGGGTTGTACGGGCGAGACTGTCTATAGAGCCGAGGAATTAACGCGCTAGCCGGACTCGGTAGCCAAACGTACGATTAGCAACCAAAGATGGTTGGCCCTTGCGTTCTAACGTGGTTAACTTGTAGCGCTTAGTCCTTGGGCTGGAGATATGCCTGCCCAAAGGATAGTCATAGAGACGTCGACAGAGTAGGCAAGTGAGTACCACTATTTTTCCTAAGCTCCCAAATCCCACATTGGCGGAAGATCCTCAGTGGAAGCTTTTCGATCAATACTTGGCCCGCAACGGAATCAGTCCCGTCCAGCATCCCGTATTGAGGTCCTATCAGCACTCTGCAGAAGGGCGCTTTCTCAGTGCGCACGAGCTCAACCATTGCTTGACGTTGGTGGGGGCTGGTATTAGGTACGCCTACTACGCGACTGGTGGGGACTCGGCAGAGGAACGCTTAGGGTCTCTAGAGGTCTTCACAGATCCCAATGGCCAGGATTACGAATACAGCAAGACGGAACTCGATCTGCTTTTTGAAACACATGGAGTCCGCTTTGATGCGGCAAGCGTGGTATACAAAGGCGTTGGCCATGACGAGTTCTATGAGTATCTGAACCTCTCTGAGGCTGTCCAAGGCGACGTTATCCAGTTCCATGGATTTCTGAGCACGTCAGTTTGCCGTAGCAGTGCGGAGCGATTTGCAACATCTAACGTGTTGTTGGTGCTTTCGAACATAGATCGCATTCGAGCTCTGGTACCTCCCAATGAGGCGGTGCTCAATGGACTTAATGGGGAAGCTCCAGAGCAAGAGATCTTATTGGATCGCCAGCAACGATTAACCGTTCGGGGCGTCAAAAATCTCTCTGGTAGGGAGGGGGGGGTTCCGGGAGATAAGTTTAGAGGCAACTCAATAAGCAGCGGTTCTACCTCCGATGACAACCGGCGACTTTGAATCGGCCGCGGTCTTGTGCGAGGCTAGCATTCGGGAGCCTGTCCGCTTCCGAACAGAACCGGACATTGAGTCCACAGCAACAACGTGATCTGACTTGTGGCAGTCGCTACGGGGCCTTTCTGCTCGGAAGCATTAGCCCACCTGTTGATTCTATCTGGCTCACGCGCTCTCGTTGGGTGTGGCAGAATTTTCCGCAAACATGACCGGGGGGCAAGATGCCGAAGTACTCTGGACCTGACGATATCTACAGGGAACTGGTAGACGAATCGGATGAAAATTGGTTGCTAGGCCTCCTGGCCTTCGCAGTCATCGAAGAGCAGCGGATCGAGTGGGCAAAGCACCGATTTGAAACGTCGGGAAACTCGCCGACAACCGCGGACGTTCAAGCATGGTACGAGTCGCAGCCGCAGAGCACTATCGTTAAGGCAAAGGCCGAAGCGGAGGCGGCGTTGCGTACCTACGGAGCACAAGCCGTCGAAGAATTCGATGACACTTACCGCCAGGAAATTGCCCAAGGGATCGTTGTTGCTGAGATACAGAAGTTAGGGCGGTGGGTTCCTCAGTTGGGAATGAACGTTCTTGGCGGTGTTATCGGCTCTATCGTCTTTACCGCTCTGCTGATCATCATTGCCGTTTTCGTATTGCACGAACCATCGACGAATGACATAGCCCACAAACTTAGACAGCAAGTGGAGAACAAAGATGGCCAAATCCGAAGTAACAAGTAAGCGTGCAGCATCAGCTGCATCGAAGGTGCTGCGCGACAGTGGGTCGAGCAAGTCCGCCAAATCGGCTGCTGGTTCTGCACTATCACAGCGCTCCACTACAAACACTACTTCCAATCGTGCAGCTACTGCGGCATCCAAAGCTCTTAATAGCGCCGGCTCAAGCAAGGCCGCACGAACAGCAGCGGGTTCGGCGCTCACGCAGAAGCCAAAACGGTAGCGGGAGCAGATTAAATATGATCCCATCCATCAGACACTAGGAAGTCATCCGATGCCGCTCAAAGTGGTACTCGACACAAACGTCTACAGCGGCGACAAGTTCCGGCTAGGGCAGGCCTTCAAGACACTGGGCAGCTTGTGTCAGAACGGTCATGTTGAGGTTATGCTGCCATACATTGTCAGGCGCGAGTTCGAGACGCAGCTGGATACCAATGCCGCAGAGATCCTGGCGGCCTTCGAAAAGGCCAGCACGCGGCTGGCGGCTGGCCCCATTCCCGGCGATCTACGTGCCGAGCTTGATGAATTGAGGAGGAAGTTCAAGACACGCAAGCAGGAGGTAATCGGTTCCCACAGTGCCGATTTTGCCGTGTGGCGGCAGGAGCATGCGGTCAGTGAGATGGCACTCAGTGGTGACCATGCCGTTGCCGCCATGAAGAACTATTTTGCCGCCGGGGCACCGTTCAAATCCGCGAAGACGCGAGATGACATTCCCGACGCGATGCTGTACCAAGCGGTGATCGACCTAGCAAACGCAGGATCTGTGATCTTCGTGTGCAATGATCGGAAGCTGGCCATCTCGGTTGCCGATATCGGAAGCATCACGCATTACGGCGACCTCAACGAGTTCTTGGCATCGACCGAGGTCCAGGCCATCATCGCCCAGCATGATACGGCCAACGACGTAGCCAATCTATTGCTGCGTCTGAAAGCCTTGACCGACACTCTCCCGAACTTGCTCACGGAGTACGTGTCCGACCACGGCGGAGAGCAGATACCGGGAATGCGCTTTAGTTCACCCGGCGTTCCCGGTGATGATCGCGAAGCTTACGTCTACCAGTTCGGCAACTTGTACGACATCGAGTTTGATTGGGATAGCGCTGCTTATCACGGCGACCTGGTTTACGTCGTACCATTCGCCGGAGCAGGGATATTCAACATCAACTACTTCGTATCCAAATGGGACGCGCACGAGATCGAGAGCCGGGGAGCTAGTTACCGCTATCACAACGACTATGTTGTGGAAGCTGACGAAGAGGCCGAGCTGTGGGTGACCGGCATGCTGCGTATCCAGGTTTCAGACGAGTACACGCCGGAGGACGATCTGGCGGATGCCATCGAAGAGATGAGTATCGACTCGGTGGACGCGCCACGTCTTATTGAGGACCGGGACTAGCGATCTCCTGCGTCAGGGGCGACCGAAGAGGTCGGTTAACTGGCTGGCTTGCCACTATCCTACTGGGCCATTTTGGCATCCGGATCACGCACCATCCGCCGACGCGTAGTGGCGTCTCATCTATTGATACGCCAGCTGGGCAAGCTATCGACATGACCACCTGCAGCCCGACCCTGACTGTCGCACGCCACGGCCTATTGCTGGTGGATATCCGTTGCTATCACTGCCAAGCGCTCACTTCGGTCGCCGCGATTCGGGTGGCTGATTTCGAGGATCCCGAGGACGGGAAGTCCTCGACACGGGGAGGCCGCACTTCTTGCCTATCCTGAGCGACTGGACGAAGGGGCGACCCTCTTGATCCGAACACATGTCCCTTGCATGCACCTGGTTTCAACCAAGACGTCTGGGATCATCTACTGGGCCAACGATGGCCAGGTTTGCGGAGCGGCGCATGGCGATCACTATGTCGGTGGTGTCGATGGGCCTTATTGGACACAGGACGACGAAGTGTTGGCCCGGCTGAAGTTCGTGCCGGGGGCCAGGCCGTTGCGGGCTGCCGGATCCAGCAGCCAGAGTTCATCGATGACGTGGATGGAAGGTCTCTGCCGGAATGGATAGCGGGCCAAGGAAAGTTGCACTGGCCCACGAGCCGCACTATGGGGTCCTGGACCTGGCCGAAGGGCGCTGCCTCGACCTCTACGAGTTCGTAGGTGAAGGCGACTACGCCGAACTGGTGGAAAGAAGACGTGTCGCCCTGGAACATGAACTATTGGACGGCAAGGTTCGCTATGTCTGCGAGAAGTGCGGCAATGCCATGGTGTTGCGCTCCATTCCCGCGAACAAAAAAACGGAAAACAGGTTCTACCTCAAGCATCGCTTCAAAAACGAGGACTGCGGTGGAACGAGAGGGGTGTCCCACGACGCGATCTGCGCGATGAGGTATGGCAACACCAAGGAGGGTGCTGCCCACAAGCTCTACAAATCCATTATTGCCCGTAGCATCGCCACCGATCCCGCCTTCACGAACCCGGAAGTGGAAAGCCACTGGGTCGATTCGGATGGCATTCGCTGGCGCCAGCCCGATGTGCAGACCGAATGCAATGGCGTGCGTGTGGCGCTGGAAGTTCAGCTTTCCACGACCTTCCTGCACGTGATCGCGCAGCGGCAATCCTTCTACCGCCGCAACCTGGGCAGGCTGATCTGGTTCTTTCGCGACCTGGACATCGCCAAGTTCCGGCAGGCCGAAGACGACATCTTCTACTCTAACAACCGCAATGCGTTCCACGTCAGCCAGGTGACACTTGAACGCTCGCAGCGTGAGGGTCGCTTCACGATGGAATGCGCGTGGCACGAGCCCCGCTTGGTCGATGGGGCAATCGTCGATGTCCGCATGCAGGACACCGTCTATTTCGACCAGTTGCAGTTCGATGTCAGCGCCGTCGGCGCCCCGCGAACTTACTACTTCGATTATGACCGCGCTCGCGCTGCGCTGGATGACCAATTGCGTCGCCAGGCGGAATATGATCAGTACAAAGCACGGGAGGCCGTGGATGCACCGCTGCGTCAACTGATGGAGTCGATGGTGCTTGGATACGCGGACGGTCTCAACAGCGCCGCGTCGTGGGACAACGTCCGTGACCGATTCGGCCGGCGGGGCTTCGATTTGCCGGATCACTTCTTCTACAACGACGGGCTCTTCCCAATCCTGCAGGCCGCTTACTCGGCCAAAGAGGGGCGACCGGTCGCATGCCGCCAGGCGCATTTGATCCAACTTGCCAATACGCTGTTCAACTCGTACAAGCGGTCACTGCTGGTCTTCTCCGCGATGATGCGGCACTACGATCGTGCCGAGCTGCTGTTATCGCGGGGCAATAAGGAAGAATGGCTTAAGAAGGTGGGGAAGTACCACGCCGGTTGGCTCGATGGCGATCCACAGTTCGCGCCCGATCGTCGCTATGACGATCTGTTGGCCTTCCTGTTTCCCGAGGCTGCGGACAAGCTACGGATGCAGCCTTGTGAGCTGATCTCGAAGCGCCGGCGTTAGCTGGGCAAATCCGCTGGTGCAGATCATTCTCGTGTATCAGCTGGCCGGCGTAGCGCCTAAGCGAAAGTGTCGTAGTCGAACCGGCACCTGCGAAGCACTTCCGTTGGAACGTATTCGGCCCCCAGTCCGTTCACGCGGCCACGTTCCGCGATCAGGTGCAGGTTCTTCCTTGCCCGCGACGCGACTACATACAAGAGGCGTTTTGCGCTGTTGCTTCCTATCACTCCCTATCAGCTGATCTTTTTTGGGCAACACTTGACCCTCAGCCTAGAAAGCGCAATCCTTCGATTGTGAAGGCGAAGTGGGCGGGGCCTTGCAGGGCCCCGTCGCGTTTTCCCGGCGATGCGGTGGTTCAACGGTGGCGGCGATTACTGGTCTGAGGCGTCTTCCTTTTAAAGTGATCGAGGGGTTATTCGTCCGCAAACTGTTAGTGCGCCGCTGGTCGAGCGGATGGCCTTCATTCGCAGTCAAAAAGGTGGCGACCCGGTTCCGAGCTGACCAGGGCTACATTGCAGAATCGCCGTTGCGCGAATCAACGCTCTTTGGCGATAAGCCTCACTCAACATGAGCGCAACTGCATTACTTGCCGACGCTAGCAGGCAGGCGGCTCTCAAGCAATACCCGCGTTAATTCAGTAAGTTAGGTTGCGTATATCACAACAAAAGTTGGTGCCCGGGTTTACAGTCTCAGATAATTTATAAGCAACGTTGTGATGTGCGTTAGTACAACGATAGTTGTGCGATTCTAAAGTAGTGACTCGGACTATTTTTTCCACCAGTAATACACTCAATCCGTCAGGCGCGATTTTCTATGCCGTCATGGGTATTTGCCTGATAGCATCGCTGAGCTAAAAATTGCATTTTGTCCGCGTCGTCCAAGCCGCTTCGCCCACTCTAGCTGGGAGACGATGGCAAGAACCTGCACTCACGGCCGACGACCAGGGGCTCACATGCGAGACCTTTGCCTTTTGCGCATATCGCTACATCGCTACCTCACCAAGCGAGATTGGGAGTAGGAGCCTCGCCAGCTGATGGCATCCGCCTATTCTCATAGACGTGAGCAGCACTGCGGCTGTTGCTTGCACGCCCATCTGGCCAGCAGTATCGTTTTCGCAACGGGATGGATTCCACACATTTGTGAATGGTGGTCTCGCAATATGAGACAACTCACAGCGAAGCTGAGGGCTGCTATAAGTACCCGCTTAGGGTGGAGGAGTGTAGGAATGGACGCGATTACGATCGCAAAGATAGTACAGGGTGGAGATATCATCCCGATAGCGGTGTTAATAACCATCGGTGCGGTTCCATTGGTGAAAGGCCTGTTTGCGCTGGTTACCCGAAAGCATCAACGGCGAAAGGAGTTCTTAGATGTATGGAAGACGGACGCACTTCGAAATGACGATCTTTGGCTAGAAGAAGTCATCCAGCACCGGTATGGAGCTACGATACCTGCGCAGCTAATCCGGCATATCGCGCGTTTGAAGTGTCCTTCGCGCAAACTACGCAAGGTCGCCATGACCCCCGATTTCTTTGACTTCGACGACACCCAGGAGAAAATGGCCTGGGCGGTTAGCTGGCGCGGCAGAGACCACCGCATTGAACTTGAGATGATTAGTTGCTTGATTAGCTATATTGTGCTTGCTACGTCCGGATCTGGTCTAATCCTTATTGGCACTCGACAGGATCTATCTGAGGGATTCATTTTTGTCATTGGCGGAGTAGTTTTCTGCGCTGCAGCGTTCAAAACGTTTTGGCACTTTATCTCTCTTCTGGAGGCTCGCTCAACATTGGCATTGGTAAATGGAGTTTGCCGCTTGGGTTTCTGGCATACACTCAAACGCAAGGCGGCGGCCTGGAGCAGCACCCCCTTGAGGAGAAAGCAGGGACCTGAGCAAGTTTTGGGTACTGATTAAAACGAAGCGAGTTCGACGCAGAGCTTACAGAATGGTAAATATTTCAGAAAAAGTGATCGGTGCAAACAGGCGTGAGTAGGTGTTTGAAAATTGCGGCGAATTCAGTAAATTATTATTTTTTTCAGCTGAATTGATCCAAACAAGGGCCAGACGGGTCAAGCTCTGACGTAGAACATTTGATAAGCCACGACAGATAGTCCAGCCAACTGTCGCAGCCCATTGAATTTCTTCCATTGTCCGAAAAGCATGTAATCACTCCTGCGAATTGATAGAAATCATCAGCATGTTTTGGAGGAATGTCTGCCAGAGCGACATTTCCTTGGCTATTAATCAATTTCAATAGGCCTATAATTTCTTCAGACAATTCGATAGGCAAGTGAACCTCTCCTCGCAAATATCCAAGCAAGGCCTCATAAATTTTATTCATAGTTAGCTGAGACGCCATAACCTCCCCCTTAGTAAATTTTTATTTATGCTATGTAGTTCATTAAATTCTCAATAATTTAGCCGGTTAACTTTTTCGCACCAAATGAAAGCCAATGCGGAACCAGCTATGACTCATTACTCTCAAAGCGAGTAATAAAGAATGTCAGAGCGCAAGAGTTTGTGAGCGCAGCTTTCGGAAGAGATACGTGTTCGCCCAAGACAATTTTCAATGCTCTTCGTAGATCCCCGACCGGCAGATTCCGAGGTGCTTTCTCTGTAAATAAGTCTTGCAAGAAAGCATCTAAGATATCCCGAAGTGCTTGGCGGTGTGCTTCAGTGCTCTGAGGACTAGGCTCCGATGTATGCAACATGAGGTGTTCATATGCCTTATCAGACAGCAACAGCGGTCCTATTTCTAAATTGCTCATGCGGGCACGTCCAAGCGAGTTAGCCTTCATCCAATATTCGATTTTGGACTATTTTGCAACTGACTCTAGCTTGCCGGCAACCCACCGGCTAGCTCCATGTCAGGCTTCAGCAAACTTCACCCCTACGGTGTCCTGCTTACCCACTTGCGTCGTATGCGTCGCCATGCTGGATTGACGCAGGTCGAGCTTGCTAAAGCTTGGGGGACTTCCCAGGGCGTCATATCCAAGATCGAAAGAGGTGAAAGACGGCTTGACTTGGTTGAGTTCGTTTCACTATGTAAGGCAATGAGGCTGTCTCCCGAGGAGCAGCTGCGCTCCTTACTTTCAGATTTCGATAGCCTACCGCCCGATGCATGGCAGCGTGAGTTCCGTAGCGACTAGAAAGAAAGTGGCCCACGCGCACTGGAAGAGTAGACAGGCCTTCGTAGTGCATTGCGGGCCAGGTGTGCCCGGGGATCGCGCGGCCAACTGGCGCGTATGCCGACGCTGTAGGCGTTGGCGGCTGCGCCCGAGCAGCAGTATGCGGCCTCCGACGTCCCCCCGCCTTGAGTATCGGTCTGCTTTAGAGTCCTGGGTTGATGATATCGGTGTTGGCCAACTGTTTGGCGTAGGCGGCGGGCGCCAGCCCGCCCAGCACTTTCTTGGGCCGCTCCTCGTTGTATTCCCTGCGCCAGGTTTCGATGATCGTCCGTGCGTGCAGCAGGCTCGGGAACCAGTGTTCGTTCAGGCATTCGTCGCGCAGGCGGCCGTTAAACGACTCGATGTAAGCGTTCTGGTTGAACTTGCCTCGCTGGATCAGACGAAGCTGCACGCCGCGTTCGTGCGCCCAGGTGACCATCGCCTTGCCGCAGAACTCCTTGCCGTTGTCGGTCCTGATCACAGCAGGCAAGCCGCGGCTGAGCGCAAGCCGGTCAAGGACACGGCTCACGCCGTGCCCAGAGATGGCTCGCTCGACCTCGATGGCGACGGCCTCATGGGGCGCATCATCGGCAATGGTCAGACACTTGAGCATTCGGCCTTCGCCTGTGCGGTCGAATACGAAGTCCATTGACCACACATGGTTGGCGGCCTCGGGCCTGAGCACCGGTTGGCGCTCGCCCAATGGCACTTTCTTGCGCTTACGCCGCCGCACCTGCAACTGCGCTTGCTGATACAGCTGCTCCACGCGCTTGTAGTTCACCAGCCAACCCTCCTGCCGAAGCTTGAGATAGATCATCTCCACGCCATAGCGCTTGTGCCGATGTGCCAGCTCCACGCTCCGCTTGCGCAGCTCCACATTGCGGTCTTGGGCAGGCGTATAACGCAGCGCGCTGGCGCTCATGCACAACACTGCAAGCTCACGTCGTTCGCTCAAAGCCCTGACATGCCAATCACGCACCAGCGCACGCCGCGCCGGTGCGCTCACCACTTTTTTCGCAAGGCATCCTTGATCAGGTCGTTCTCAAACCTGCTCAGCCAGCAGCTTCTTCAAGCGCGTGTTCTCGGCCTCAAGATCCTTCAGCCCCTTGGCATCGGGCACACTCATTCCGCCGAACTTGCTGCGCTACAGGTAATAGGAGGCGTCGCTGAAACCGTGCCGCCGGCACAAGTCCTTGACCGCCACGCCGGCCTCAGTCTCACGCAGGAGGCCGATGATCTGTTCTTCGCTGAAACGCTTCTTCATGTCCAATCTCCTGATCATTGGGGATTGGACTCCAAACCTTGGCGCTACTCAAAATTGGGGGACGTCGAGCGGTTGCCTTGTCGTTCTCAACGCGCTACTCATTGCTCCGTGCCAGCTGTCACTCAATGCAAGCTCGGCCACGTCACCGGCCGCGTGGCGCAGCCGCCACAAAGTGCCCATGGAATCCAAGCGGAATCGCGTAAGGCAGCCATGCCTGTGCAATCGGTCCGGCATCGATGTGTTGTGCGTCCAGCACCATCAGTCCGGTGCGTGCGCGCTGGGTGTCGAGCACCGTTCCTACCAGCCAGCCCTGGTCCGGGCGCGTGCTGCCGGGCTTCGCAACGAACACATGTTCTTCGGCCAGTACGTGCGGGCCGTAGCGGTGCACCTGGCGGCAGTCGCGTTCCAGGTCGTAGCCGGCTACAGCGTTGAGAAATGGCGACTGATTCGGGCCATCGATGCAGGGCGCGTACAGGCGTGCGCCCTGCGTGCCTGGAGTGCGGTGGTCGAACAGCGGGAGTTCCAGGTTGTCCACCGGATGCACCTGCCAGTGCGCACGGCCACTGGCCAGGTCCAGATGCAGGCTGCGTAATTGCACCGGCGCCGGCGCGGCCTGCGGGTCGCCGTGCATGGCCGCGCGCATCGGCGAACGGGCTTCTTCCGGATCAGTGTGCACGATGGCGCGCACCACGATGCGGTCCTGCTGCGCATAGGCATCGGCAAAGTGATAGGCGACCGCAAAGTCGGCCTCGAACCAGCGCGGTTGGTCCAGCGCATCCTTGGGCACCACCGCAATCCGGCATGGGGCATCCGGGGTGAAGCGCATCTGCTCGAAGAATGCGCCGTCGCCGTCCAGCCGCCGATACGGCGCCATGACCAGGATCAGATGGCGATCGGTCATCGCAAAGCTGTGCATGTAGGCAGGCGCGTCGGTGTGCAGCATCTGCACGTTGCGCAACGTGGCATCGGCGCCCAGATGCCAGAGCACCACGCCGGTGGAGCCCACCACGCTGATCGAGCCGACGTTCCACATGCTGCCGTCGTGGTCGGTCAATGGGTGCGCGGAAAACGGCATCGCGGCCAGATCCTCGCGCCAGGTGACCGGGCCGAGGGTGTCCAGCGCATCGGGGTCCAGTTCGATCGCAGAACCGGCTTCCCACAGCGCGAACAGGCGGCCATTGAGCATCGTCACCGAGGTGTTGGCGGTGTTGGTATCGTCGTTGTTGCGGGCGGGCTCCATTTCCGGCACGCAGGTGCCGGCAGCGTGATAGAGAAAGCGCCCGGCCTGCTGTTCCTGGGTGAACTTGTGGGTGGCCACCATGCGCCCAAGGTGTCGCACCTGGCCGCCGCCCAGCCGCCAGCGGTGCACCATGCCGTCGCCATCGAACCAGTGTTCGTAGCGGAACCCGGCGCGCTCGGTCCAGGCCGGGCCATTGCGATACAGGCTGCCTGCCAAGCCTTCGGGCAATGCGCCGTGCAGCGTGGCGGTGGCTGGTCCCTGGGTGGGGCTGACGACGCTACGCCAGCCCAGCAGCCACGGCGTGCGCTGCAACCGCCTCTGGAATTCGGCCGCTTCTGCGGCGTGTGCAGGCAGGCTGTGCAAGGCAAAGCCGCCCAGCGCAGCGCTGCCGGTGGCGGCCAGTAACGATTGCAGGAAGCGGCGGCGGTGCATGCGTAGCGCCTTAGCGCATCTGCACGCTGAGGCGTTTGCCGCTGGCCGGCAGGTCAAAGACGATTTCGTCGAAGCTCGGTTTACGCATGCCGGTGGGGTTGTTGCTGAAGCCGTAGCCCTCCAGCGGCATGCCGATCAGGTTGGTGTCCAGCTTGCCATTGGCGTTTTCGTCGTGATTGACCATCACTGCGTAGCGTCCGGGGGCGAGATTCTTGAACTGGACATGCGGGGCGCTGCCTTTGATTGGCACCGTCTGCGCCTGCACTGGTGGCTGTGCGCCATCCAGTTGCGTGGCTGTGGCGATCACTGCAATGCGCAACTGGCCCTGCTGCGAGCGCAGGCCGCTGATGACCACATCCAGATCGGCGGCGTTGACGGCAGTGCTCCCAAGCAGCCCGGCCAGAGCGACAGCGGCGTAAATGCGGGCAAGCATGCAATTCTCCTGGCAACGATGGGGGGGCGCGACGCGCGGAGCCCGATGGTATGCAACGCGCCAACCGGGCAGTGGTGGCGGCCGTCGCAGATCAATCGATGCGCAGCGACACTAGATAGTGCGGTACTCCTCCCGCATGCTTGCGGTGCAGGCAGAACCTGTGTGCGAGCGTGCGAAGCTCTGCGCCTACGCCTCGACCCGGACTTGCTTAGCACCGATGCCGATGAAGTCGCCGTGTAGCTGAAATGCGAGAACGCGCAGCCGCGGAACTCAAGACGACGGCCGCCGCGCCGAGCGCATCCGCGAAGGCAACGACATCACCGGCATGCGCGAACGCCTGGCGACCGTGCACGGCCAGCTCGGCCTTGGCCTTACCCCACTGGCGGCATGCATAAGCATCGCGCAGCATCATGCCCTGCGACTGAAATAGCGGGCACTGGAAGGACTTGGAGCCCACTAGAGTCAAGATGCAATGCACATCTGCCACACGCGTTGCGGCATAGCAGTCAGCTTTGCATCTCTTAGGGGCGAGGTCCGGCATGCATATGGAAGTCCCACCATCAGGCCAAAGCGATCTGCTTGTTCTTGTCCATCTGCCGTGGTCCAGGTGTCCATCAAGTCGCAAGTCGCTATGCTGCGCTGGCCGATCCTGTGCTCCACACATGACACGTGGCCAGCCACTGCTGGGCGTAGTCATATGAGTCTGGACGCGGCGTTGGAGTTCCCTGTCTTTGAACGACTTCGTAGCTCCCAGCCAAAAAACCTATAATTATTGATCGATATTTTCGGCAGCACTCGTGTGTGCCGGGAACATGAGCGGCAACCATCTATTCTCCAAATCTGGAACTGGGCATGCGTCGCGAAGACATCAGTGATCTATCCGCTCTGCTGGTCATTGCGGACGAGGGCAGCTTCACGAAGGCTTCCGCAAAGATAGGCATCTCGCAGTCTGCCCTCAGCCATACCGTGCGTCGTCTGGAGGCAAGGCTCGGCATTCGCCTTCTCAACCGAACGACGCGCGCGGTCACGCCAACAGAAGCCTGTGAGCGGTTGATGGAGAAGGTCCGCCCGCTGATGAGCAGCATCGACTCAACGCTTGAGTCACTTGAGGATTTGCGCCTAACGCCTGGCGGAGCAATCCGGATCACGAGTTCCGAGCATGCGGCCAAGACCATCATTTGGCCAAAGCTGAAGGTGCTCAGCCGAGAGCATCCGCAGCTGAAGGTCGAACTAAGCGTGGACGGCGCGCTGAGGGATATCGTTGCGGAGCGCTTCGATGCTGGCGTAAGGCTTGGAGAAAGCGTCGCTCCTGGCATGGTATCGATCAAGATCGGCCCTCCTTACACCATGGCAGTTGTCGCGTCTCGTGCCTATCTCCGTCGGCATGGAACCCCGCGTGTCCCGAAAGATCTCGCCGCGCACAACTGCATCAACATCCGATTCCCGACGATGGGAAACCTGTTTGCGTGGGACTTGGAAAAAGACGGCAAGGAGTTGAGTCTTAGAGTGGACGGACAACTCGTGCTCAACAATCGTGACTTCATCGTGGATGCGGCGGTTTCCGGGCTCGGCATCGCGTATCTGCTTGATGATCAGGTGAGGCCCCAGTTGGAAGACGGGACCTTGGTGCGACTTCTCAAGGATTGGTGTCCGCCATTTCCGGGGCATCACCTTTACTACTCGAGCCAACGGCAGCTGTCCCCAGGAATGAAGTTGCTCATTGATGCACTTCGTCACGACTGACTGAATAGCTGCCTGCGCGCACAGTTGTTGCGTTCTGTGTAACTCATGCACGGGTCTAATAAGTGATAGCAGTTGAGCGTGTTCTAGTCCTGGCTTGCTAGCGCTAAGGTGTGCCCGAGAAGTGCGTCCATTGAGCTGGAAAGGCCGGCTCTTAGCTACACGCGCATTTGTCGGGTATGCGGCGCATGCAGCCGCACCGTTCTGCTCATCAGCGAGGCGTGGGATCGACTGTTAGAGGTTCTGGCTTCTCAAGCATCGGGCACGGCTGGAGCCAGCAAGTCAATGCGCCATGCCTGACGGTCACGCACTGATGAAAAGCCGCACCCCCCGTATAAGAAAGGAAGAAAAAATGAAGAAGCGAGTCTTGGGCCGCAGTGGCCTTGAAGTATCAGCAATTGGCATGGGCTGCATGAGCATGACTGCCGTGTATGGTCCGGCACCCGAACGCCAGGAAATGATTGCCTTGGTTCGAGCTGCCGTGGAGCGTGGAGTGACGCTGCTCGATACGGCCGAAGCCTACGGTCCCTTCGATAACGAAGTGCTGATTGGCAAAGCCATCTCAGGCATTCGCGACGATGTCGTCATCGCAACCAAGTTTGGCTGGAATATTGACCTCGATACGGGCAAACGCCTTGGGGGTGTCAACAGCCGACCGGACCATATTCGTGCCGTCACCGAAGCGTCCCTCAAGCGGCTCGGCATCGAGACAATTGACCTGTTGTATCAACACCGCGTCGATCCCGAAGTGCCGATCGAAGATGTTGCTGGCACCGTCAAGGAGCTGATCGACGAAGGGAAAGTGAAACACTTCGGGCTGTCCGAAGCAGGCGTCGGAACCATCCGAAAGGCTCACGCTGTGCAGCCCGTGACGGCGTTGCAAAGCGAGTATTCGCTGTGGTGGCGCGAGCCGGAAGCAGCGCTTCTTGCCACGTGCGAAGAACTTGGAATCGGCTTCGTCCCCTTCAGTCCCTTGGGCGCTGGATTTTTGACCGGCAAGATCGATGCACAGACCACCTTCGGTTCCACTGATTACCGTAGTCAGGTCCCTCGGTTCGCTCCTGCTGCGAGGGAGGCCAATTTGGCTCTTGTTGAACTTCTAAAGGATGTGGCGGCAGGGAAGGGGGCTACTCCCGCTCAAGTTGCGCTGGCTTGGTTGCTCGCCCAACGGCCGTGGATCGTGCCCATCCCAGGCACCACTAAGCTCCATCGATTGGAAGAGAACTTGGCTGCAGCAGACCTGGTGTTGGATTCCAGTGATCTGGTATCCATTGATACGGCGGCGCAAGGGATTACATTCCAAGGCGCACGGCTGCCAGAGGCGTCACTGGCAATGATTGATCGTTGATCCTGCCTCTGCCCCAAAGACGCTTATTTTGGTGCAGACATGCGGCGGGGACCCTTCTTGTTGGCTATCTTCCAATTGGATCTCGGGCCGCAGAGTGTGGAACCTCAGAGTCCTGTCAATGCTAAGGAGGCAGGCGAAAGGCGGGCTCCTTGGACCTGTATCTTGGAAAGCGCTGTGTTGAACTCTGATAGTTCAAGAGGAGTGAACTGAACCGCTGCGGCGCCCACGTTTTCCTTCAAATGCGCGAGTTGGGTTGTGCCAGGGATGGGCACGATCCACGGGCGCTGGGCCATCAACCAGGCAAGCGAGATCTGCGCGACGGTAGCGCCCTTCCGCTGCGCCCATTCCCGAGCCAGCATGACGACAGCCAGGTTTGCGTGGCGAGCCGGCTCCATCAGTCGAGGAATGCGGTTACGCAAATCATCCCCGCCGAATTGTGTTGAGTCGTCGATGGCGCCGGCCAAGAATCCGGCTCCCAAAGGTGTGAAGGGCACAAAGCCGATGCCAAGCTCCTCGCACAGGGGCAGCACTTCCGCTTCTGGGCCTCTCCAGAGCAAAGAGTATTCGCTCTGCACCGCGCTGACCGGCTGGACGGTATGCGCACGGCGGATGGTGGCAGCGCTCGCCTCCGACATGCCGAAGTGCAACACCTTGCCTTCAGCAATCAGGTCTTTCACGGTTCCTGCCACGTCTTCGATGGGCACCGCAGGATCAACGCGGTGTTGGTAGAAGAGATCGATGACATCCGTGCGGAGCTTTTTGAGGGACGCTTCGGCGACGGCTCGGATGACCTCGGGACGGCTGTTCACCGTGCGATTGGGCTCTCGACCGAGGTTCCAACCAAACTTGGTGACGACCTTGACGTCTCCTCGGAATGGAGCGATTGCTTCTCCGATCAGGGCTTCATTGTCGTTGGGGTATGCCTCGGCGGTGTCAAACATGGTGACGCCCTGGTCGAAGGCAGCATGAACCAGCTTGATCATCGATTTGCGGTCCTTCGGTTGACCGTAGACGCCCGTCAGCACCATGCCCCCCAAACCAAGCGCGGACACCTCAAGAGCACCCAAACGTCTTGTTCCTAGACCACCTGTGGGCGCGTGCGTCATCTGCTTCCGTGGGGTGGCGATTGCCGACGGAACCAGGCCACAAGCCGCGACCGCCATTCCTGCAGCCAGGATTCTGCGTCGGCTGATCAGTGTGCGAGTCAGATCAGTGTCGTTTTGTTCGAGCATTGGATTTTCCTAGAGTGTGTCGATCCACGGTCCAGGGCGAACGTCAAAGGATCGGGAAGGGCATGGCGTGACAAATGGTTGGGCCGCTAAGCGATCGCCGGCAAGCCGGGCAAGATTTTCTCAAGCGTGATCGGATAGTCGCGAACACGGATGCCGGTCGCGTTGTAGACCGCGTTGGCCACCGCTGCTGCCACACCCGACAGGCCGAGCTCGCCCACACCCTTCACCTTGGTCGGCGAAACCGTGGCATCAACTTCGTCAAGAAAGATGACCTCCTGGTGCGGAATATCCGCGTGGACCGGGACCTCGTAGCTGGCCAGGTCATGGTTGACGAAGAAGCCCAGGCGCTTGTCGACCACCAGTTCTTCGGTCAAGGCCGCGCCAACCCCCATGGTCATCGCGCCAATGACTTGGCTGCGCGCTGTTTTCGGATTGAGGATGCGCCCGGCGGCACAGACTGCCAGCATCCGACGGACCCGTATCTCCCCGGTGACCGCATGCACGCCGACCTCAACAAAGTGAGCGCCGAAGGTTTCCTGCACCAGCTTCTTTGGGAGCTCTGTGCCGAACTCGATGGTGTCCTCAACGACCAGCTCGCCGTCGCGCGCAGCGCTTTGCAGCGGCACGCGCAGTCCTGCCGAGCTGACATGACCGTCAGAGAAGTCAGCCGTTGAGTCCTGAAATCCAAGGCGTTGCGTGACGGCTTCCCGCAGCTTCATACATGCTGCAAAAACAGCAGACGAGGTGCTGGCCGCACCGCGCTGCCCAACAGAGCCAACGGTCACAGGAAAGTCAGAATCACCCAGGCGAACGACGATCTTTTCTAAGGTGACACCCATGGTTTCGGCAGCAGTCTGCGCAAGGATGGTGTAACTGCCGGTGCCGATATCCGTCATGTCTGTCTCGATGGTGACGGTTCCGGAAGCGTCCAATCTGGCGCGTGCGCCGGAATTGCGCGTGCGTGCTCCTCGTATCGCTGAGGCGACGCCCATGCCAACCATCCACTCACCATCGCGCATGCGTCCGGGTTGAGCTTGCCGCTTCGCCCATCCAAAACGCTCCGCGCCCCTCTTCAAGCATTCCACCAGCTTGCGCGACGAGAACGGGCGATCGGGATTGCTAGGGTCGACCTGCGTATCGTTACGAATGCGAAGTTCGACGGGATCCATTCCAAGCTTGACCGCCAACTCGTCCATCGCGGCTTCCAACGCCATCATGCCGGGCGCTTCGCCCGGGGCTCTCATGGAACTGCCTTCAGGTAGATCGAGCTGCGCCAAGCGGGTCGCCGTCATCCTGTTTGCCCCTGCATAGAGCGAAGGCGTCTGGATGGTCGCAGGTTCAACGAACCCGCCAGGCAGATTGCCGTTGAGGGTCTCGTGGCCGATGGCCAAAATGCGGCCAGTGCGATCAGCGCCAATACGCAACCGTTGAATGGTTGCAGGACGATGCACCGTGTTATTGACCATCAACTCACGCGTCAGAACCACCTTGACGGGGCGACCTGCCGCCTTTGAGGCCAGCGCAGCCAAGATCGCATCGGACATTGATGTTGCCTTTCCCCCGAAGCCGCCTCCAATGTAGGGCGAGCTCACATGGACGCTGGCCTTCGGGATACCCAGGGTGGCTGCAATGTCGCGCCTTGCCCAGTCGATCGTCTGCACGGATGTCCAGATCGAAAGCTTGCCATCGGACCAGTCAGCAATGGTCGCGTGTGGCTCCATCATCATGTGGCTTTGGTCGGGTGTGCTATACCGCCCATCAACCGTGACAGGCGCAGCAGCAAACGCTGCGTAAAAATCGCCTACCGCGCCGTCCTGCATCTGCTCGGGTCTGGTCGCTGAGTGTCCCGCCAGCTCTAGGTCAAAGGTGCCGGCCATACGGGCATAGTCAACTCGGATCAGGTGAGACGCAGCACGTGCCTGTTCAAACGTCTCGGCAACGACAACGGCAACCGCCTGATGGTAGTGCTGGACCTCGGGTCCGCCTAACGGCGCGGCATCGATGAAGTTGCCCTTGGACAGCGGGCCGGCACTCTCTGCGGTGACGATGGCGATGACCCCTGCAGCCTTGCGTGCCTGGCTGGCATCGATCGACCGGATGGTGCCTTTGGCGATCTTTGCACCCAGTACATAACCATGCGCCTGATGAGGTGCCACATCATGGCGCTCGGCAGCGTATGGCGCTGCACCGCACGTCTTCGCTGGCCCATCAATGCGGTCGTGCGGCTGCCCCACGATGCGCATGCGATCGATAGGATTGTTGCCCGCTGGAGTCTCGAACTTCATCTGTTGGCCTCACGTCATGGGCAATTGGAAGAGCAGTTCGAGCACACATCGCTACTGCACTGCATTGCTTGGGCTGCTCAGCAGTGCGTGCCACGCCCTGCTGTCCATAAGATGGTCGGGATGGGTCAGCGCGAGAGGGGTGGAACACAACGCCTCGGAAGCGGCGTGCATTGCTTCTTCGCGGGTCAAGCAGCGTCCCCCAGCAAGATGCGTATCTGGGGCAGGACGCATGACCTCCCATTCCCAATCAAGCTGGGCTGGCTCTTGCCAGACCAAGAGCAGCACGGGACAGGCAGATTTATCGATCTGACTTGATGCAGGCTTCGACCAGACGTCGACACCGCCTATTTCCATCAGTTGCCAACCATTTTCGATGAGCACGCTCACTCCCGTTCGATGGAGCATTGAAACCTTACGGTCTTTCGAAGGTAGATAGACCGTAAGGAACGCTAGGATCTATTAGTCATTTTCATCAATCACATGCCGCCTTGCTTCTTGTCACTCAAGCAGAGCATGGCCAGATTCGCGTTGGGCCGAGGACTTTCAGGCGGCTCAAGATGCGAAGCGCGCTGATACGCCCAGGGTTCCGTAGACACTCAAGACCCTCGTTGCGCGTAGCGCCGTTCAAACTCTACAGGGGACAGGTCGCCAGTTGAACCATGACGGCGTTGTGGGTTGTAGAACATCTCGATGTAGTCGAACACCTCGGCGCGTGCGGCGTCCTTGGTGGGGTAGATCCGCCGCCTGATTCGCTCGCGTTTGAGCAGACCAAAGAAGCTCTCCACCGGTGCGTTGTCATGGCAGTTGCCACGCCGACTCATGCTGCACACCAAGCCATGGGACGCCAGGAAACTGCGCCAGTCATCGCTGGTGTAGACCGACCCTTGGTCCGAGTGAACCAGGCAACCAGCGCTGGGTTTGCGCCGCCACACCGCCGACAGCAAGGCCTGCACGACCAACTCGGTATCGGCTCGATCGCGCATCGCCCAGCCGACGACCTGCCTGGAAAACAGATCGATCACCACAGCCAGGTACATCCAGCCTTCATGCGTCCGGATGAAGGTGAAGTCGCTCGCCCAGGCCGTGTCCGGCTCGGTCACGTCGAACTGCCGATCCAGCAGGTTGGCTGCCGCCATGCACGGCGTTCCGCCATGGAAGCGCGGTTTGCGGCCATAGCCCACCTGGGCACGCAGCCCATCGGCGCGCATCAATCGATGCACCCGATGGCGACTGCAACGCTCACCCAGATCGCGTAGATCCTTGGCAATCTTGCGATGCCCATAGACACTGCCGCTGGCCAACCAGTGGTGCTTGATCAGCCCCTGCAGGCGTTCGTCTTCCTTGGCGCGTTCACTGTCAGGCGACTTTAGCCACGCGTAGTATCCAGCCCGGTTCACCCGCAAAACCCGGCACATCGCGCACACCCTGAATTCTTCGCGGTGGACTTGCATGAAGAGGTACTTTGCCTTTACCCCTTGGCAAAGTACGCGGCGGCCTTTTTTAGGATGTCGCGCTCCTCCGTCACCCGGCGCAACGCGATCTTCAGCCGCCGGACTTCGGCGCTCTGGTCCGCCTCAGCGCGCTGTACTACGCCGGGCTTGCCGAACTTGCGCAGCCAGGCGTACAGGCTGTGCGTGGTGACACCCAGTCGCTCGGCGACCTCTGCCACCTTGAACCCACGATCGGTCACTTGCCGGACCGCCTCGATCTTGAACTCATCCGTATACCGCTTACTTCTCATGGACACCTCCGAATCAGCCATTTTCCATAGCCTTGAGATGTCTAGGAAACCCTGGGCGTATCACACGCAGGCGCCCTGCTGCTCCAGACAGGACGGGACAGGGCGCGACCACCCGGCGGACCGACGTTAATGGGTCCAGATGAAGGCGTGCCCGTCCCGGCCAACACGTGCTGGCAGCTTGACGTGGCAGAAGAAATGAGGGAGCCTAAACCTACGGATGTTTAGTGCTTCCTACCTCTCGTTCTTTCGAGAGGCCAATGCCCTCGTTGACGCGGGGGCATTGCCATTTCCAGGGGTCAGAGAGGGCGGTTTCAGCTCATGCTCGGGGATTCCTGATGGGTTGGGAAATGCGGCTAGCCGCCGGACGATGCCTTCGCAGAATCCACGAAGGCGGCAACATCTACGGTGTCGGCAAACCAGCCGCGGCGCTTGGGCAGCAGGAACATTTGGAAGGGCAGAGACCCGCGTGCGCGTGCCTTGGCTAACGACGCAGTGCTCTTGTACCCAAGGATCCTGGCAGTCTGGGCCGCAGACAGAACAGCACCGAAGGTGCGCAGGTACTTCGTTTCGAGTGAGTCTTCGGACATGTGCCGTGCTCAGTCGCGGCGGGGTCGCGCAAGGTCGCGCACTGACAACGACTCTACTCGTGCGCGCCACTCCCTGCAATATTCCTAAGATATTGATTGCAAGGGAATTAATTGCGGCAAATAAGGCGTTGAAGCACTTTCAAATCGCATGGTTGGGAATGCGAAATTGCCCCGGTTGGGATTTTGGGTTGCAGGTCCATTCCGGTGGCCAAGTGGGCCCGGATGATGTCACCCGCTGCATAGAAGCCACCCATGGCAGGGACGGCGGCTCCGGACGCAACGCTTCCGCATCACGCCGGTGCTGCGGTAAGGAAGGGAATGGCCCGTGACCGGCGCGGAAATTTGCTGCAGAGTACGCACGGCCTTAGTCGTGGTCGCGCGCGGCGGATCGATCGACGGAAAGGGCATCGTGCGGCGCTATAAAGAAGGACGTGTGCGCCGCTTTTGCTCCAGTACATTGCGGACAACTTTCTTCCTCAGTCCGGTCTGGAGCAACGCATGGAAGTCCTTCGCCATTGCCAACGACGGGTCACCAAGAAGCACGTTACGCCAATGAGCGCCAAGGCTCAGCCAAGTCAGAGGGCCGCTATCAGAGCGGCGGGATACCCACGCGCAGCGCGTTGGCATGCCAGCGGCAGCAGCCAACCCGTAAGGTGCGGCCATCAAGAACTGCTCGGAATGCCTGTCCCCCAGCCTGGCCAAGGGGTGGCAACTCAGAACTGACGTGCGGGGGAGGAGCGGGGGAGGGGCATGCGCGTGGCACGCGCCCTTTTACCGCAGGGGCCAGCGTGCAGAATCTACCTCACGCGCCTGATGCAACCCACAGTGTCGAGTGCCCCGCTGCTGGTGGCGGGGCAACAACGATCGACCGGCTCAGATCAGTTGGATCCCCTTGCCGCGGGAGATGATTTCAATCAACAGCTGGTACAGAGGTCCGCTTGAGCGTACTCAGCCAATCGTTTTGCAGGCTGGCGTGCGCCGTGCGGGGGGCATGCTCCTCACTGACGCTGCGCGACAACTCCAGCAGCTCCCGCGCGAGCACCGCCGCGGCGTCCAATTTTGCTTGGGTGTCAAACACCTTGCGCGAGCCATCCGGGGTCTGCAGCGTCTTTGCGTAAGCAGGATTGGCGACCAGATACACGAAGTAGTCCGTGGTGGCCGCAAGGATGCTGAGCTCCTGGACGATACCAGCCTGCAGACTGCCAGCGGCGGCGTTCCACATAGCAGAGGCAATATCATAGCTGCTGATATCGACTTCCTTTCCCTCGCTGATGGCGTCGGCCTTCAGTGTCTTGCAAAGTCGAATGGCTTTTTTCAGGCCGCCCCACGTCTCCTCATCACGTTCCCGTAGGCGTCGCAAATACAGGAAGGGCAGATTGTGGATCAACTGACGCGCGGGTTTGTCGAGGATGTTGACGCCCCGGAAATCCTCAGATTGTGTCCGCTGATACTCGGCGGTGTCATTCCACGAGGCCGGCACCACATCAACTTCGCGGCGCAGCGATCCACCCGAGAGCTGGATGGCCTTTGCGCCTGTGCAGTCGACTTCCGCTGCCGGATAGGCATCCTTCAGCGCCGTCTCCAGTCGGTGACGCAGATCGAGCAATGTATCGACGGCTGACGGCCGGTAGGGGTTGCGGTAGTAACCAGCCTGCGCCAAGACCCCCGTCGCATCGTAGTGATGAAAGCGCTGCTCCAGAACCAGGAAGTCAACATCACTCACGCCGCGGATATGAATGTTGCCGGGCACGGAGCCCTGCAGACGGAACGTACAGCTCAGCCCATCCCTATCCAATCGCGTTGCGATTTGCGCTTGCACACGCTCAGCTTCGGCAATGCTCAAGGCGGTGTAGCTGGCGGCTACCGCTTGCATTGCGCCCAGCGCATATCGCGTATGTTGTCCACTGCTGCGCTTCTGATAGGTCTCGCTCAGGTACTCGCGTGCTTCAACCCCGGAAGCAGAGTCAAAGATGATTGAGCTCCGATCGAAGCCATGGCGCCGCGCATCGAGGGCGCGCAAACGTTTGGTGATGTCCGCACTCATGGTGTCGTGGTTTCCTTTCGGGTCAGGGTGAGGGTTCCGTAGGTGTAGCGGCCGTGGCCGTTGAAATACTCACCGGTGGCAGCGGTCAGGTCGGGGCGAAACAGCAGTTCCGCGCAGCCGCGATGCCCCTTGAGTTCAGGCTCCCCGATGCCCGGGTCGTTGCGATAGTTGTAGAGAACACGGTATCCATCCGTGCAGTCATAGATCAGCGCGGCCGACAGGCTTTTGGAGACGGACTGGCGGGTTCGCAGGCGAATTTGGATCTTGTCCCAGCTCTGAGCAATTTCGACCTCGCCTTCCCATGCCAGCAGGGGACGATCGTCAGAAGCATGCAGGCTTTGCCCGTGGCAGACCCATGTGCCAGAAAGGTTGGGGACGCGCAACCACCTAGAAAAGCGCGGTATCCGCCACATCCACCGGTCAAAGAGCGCGTAAAGCAGCAGATAGATCGAGCCGGCAGTGACCGGCCAAAGCACCAATCGCGGCATTTCCACACCGAAATCCACCACGAGGGCCACAACCAGGCCGGCCAAGGCACTCACTGCCGCGGCCAGCCCAACAGAGGCCCCCATCACCCACTTGCCGACATTGGCACGGTTGAAACCGCCCAAGACAGCGTACTCATGTTCCATAGACCGATCTCCGACGATGAGAGGAGCAGGGCACTTCGGTTGCGAGGACGACGGACCGCACCCAACCGGGTGAGGGAACGCCGCGAAAGCCCCCCGGCGCCAGAGCGCAGCCCGCTCGCGTGGCATCGGGGGGGATCGGCGATGGCGCAGGTCTGACCGGACTGCTGTCCTAGAACGGATCCGGCCCCAAGCCCGAGCGCGCGCTTTCGTTCAACACGGTGCCGTCGCGCCGCTTGATCGGGGCACTCGCGGCGAGCTCTTTCAATCGCCGCGCCGCGCGCACCGCGTTGTATTCGCTCGCATAGCCTTCGCCGGAGTCCGCAATCTTGCGGCCGTTGCTGGCATAGAACGTCCACCGCCATTCGCCGGCGCGATCCTGGTAAATCTCGATACGCATGAACACTTCTCCTCTTCTGGCTGGAACGCGCCGTGTCCATCCCCGTCAGCCTGGAGGCAGGGCAAGGATAGGTAACGCGTTTTCGGAGCGGGGCTGGACAAGGCCCGCATACATACTATGCGGCTAGTTACTATGCGTGTCAAGTTTCTGTACGGGTGTTATCGTGACTCATCCCAAGACCGAGGTGCCCATGTCTTCAGAAACCCATTCGCTGCGTTGGGGGCAGGCGCGGCGTATAGCCTTCATCGATCTGCGATTGCAATACGACGGTCGCTTGAATCGGCGCGATCTCATTGATTTCTTTGGAATATCGGTTCCCCAAGCCTCTTCGGACCTAGCTGAGTACGTCAAGATCGCACCAGGCAACATGGAGTACGATTCGAGTGCGCGGGCCTACAGGGCACAGCCGGGATTCTTGCCGGTCAGTGGCCGCGCGACGTCTAGCCAGTACCTGTTCGAGTTGTATGGCCTGGAGCGTGGCCTGCTCACCCGAGATGAGAGCTTCATCGGCTATGTGCCGTTGACCGGCATCGTCGGCACCCCAGCGCGCCCGATTGCGGCAACGGAGATCTCCACGTGGGTGCGCGCCATCCGCGACGGCGGCAGGGTGGAGGGCCGGTACCAGTCCATGGACGAGGACGCCCCCCTCAACCTGACCATCTCCCCGCACGCGCTTGGCTACGATGGCCTCAGATGGCACGTCCGGGCTTATTGCCACACCCGCTTAATGTTCCGGGATTTCGCCATCGGGCGCTTTGAGATCCAAACGATCCATGCCGACTCCCCTGTGATCGATCCAAGCAATGACATTGGCTGGTTCACGGAGGTCGGGGTTCGGCTTGTCCCACACCCGGCACTGACGCCCAACCAGCGGGCGGCGGTGGCCCGGGACTATGCGATGCAGGATGACGCGCTGATTCTTCCCTGCCGAAAAGCGATGTTGTTCTATACGCTGCGCCATCTGAATCTGGAGTCGCTCTCGATTCACCCTGATCCGGCTCGGCAGCATGTCATCGTGGGAAATCCCGACGAAGTCGCGCAATGGATGCATGAAGATCGTCAAGGTCTGTCTGTGGGTAGATGAGCTAGGTCAGGGCATTGGTCAGATGCGTGGGCAAATGTCCTACTACCACCCTGCGGTTGGGCTCATCAACGTAACAGTAGATCCGCAGGCAGCGGAGGGGATCGTGGGCGTTGTTACCTGCAACATGCATGTCCATTGTGTAGGTCGACCCGCCCACGATGCCTCGGTACTCGCCCAGGTGGCGAGCTGCAACGACACCAACGCCGGACCACCGCAGTCGATGCTCTTTCAGAAATTCGTTCCACTCCTCTCGGGCTTGGCGACGACTCGCTTCTTCGTCTGCCCAGCGTGATCGCCAGTAGCTGTCAGACAGTTGTTCCAGGCAGGCATAAACCAAGGCGGTCTCACTGTGGGTCACGCGGCTCGCGGAGCGGAGCGTTTTTTCGGGAAAGACCACCCGCGGCCGTAGTGAGATCGCCCACTCCGCGAGTCCCTCCAGTGTGGCCGGAGGCGCCGCACGCTCGGTTGCCGGTTCATCAATAGGACCCGCAGACCCCAGCCGGAGTTGCGTACTGTGCAGGCGCCGCTTGAGCTCGACATTTTCATTGGTTGTGGCTTGCAGATCGTGCAGGGCGGAGTCTCGGTCTGCCACCGCAGCGTTACGCTCGTCTTCGGCGACTTGTAGCAACTCTTCATAGTCCCTGACTTCTCTGGAAATCAAAGCCCGAATATCTTCAGCGGTTGGGGCTGGCGAAGGTAGTGCGGCGTCGTTAAGCGCCGAGTTTCCCCTATTGCTCAGCGCACGCAGCCTCGCTTCGGCAATGGCATTGCGAATGTCTCGAAACGCAGGGATCTCAGGGCGTTGCCGAGCCTCGACGGTCAACTCACGAAGCTGCTCCAGTCCCTGTCCCTTGCTGATGTCGACTTGAGCCTTGGTGCCGCCAGCCTTTTGAAACACATGAACCGTGCTCGGAGCCAACGACCCGTGATGGGCGGCATATTGGGCCCACATCGCCGGCTCAACGACGTACATTCTGGCCAGAGCCTGCAGCGGCTTGATGAGCTCAAAGCGAGCCGCCACCACCCAGAGAGGTGCGTCGCGGCCGCTGTCCTGGATAGCGTCAAGCAGGCGCGACAGACCATCCTCATCACGGACGAATGTAGGGGCTCCAGCGGGCGCTCCAGCGATAGCCAACCCGGGGGAACGGGCCCAATCACGGACAATGGCGGGAACAGTCCTGGAAGGCGCAGGCAGGGATACCAAGTCACGTGAGCTCAGGCGAACGCCCACCATGCCGCCGATGCCGCCCATTCCCGCCAGGACGGTGGCTTCCATCCTCCACCACCGAGTCGGGTGGGTCGTATCAGGGTGGTCCAGCCGGAAGGCAAAGATGCCGTCCCCCGACTCCAATTGGAGCGCGACGCCCTGGCGCTCAATTTCGTGCGCCCCTTCTCGCCATGTCTTGGGCAGGCTCAGTCCCATTCGACCCTCTAGCCAACTGAGAGCCGATGTCACCGCATCGAGATGGGCCGACTCTTTGGCTACCAGCGCCCATTCGGAAGCCAACAATGCGTGGTCTGACAAGTCAAAGCGCAGGGCGCGCTGTGAGTTGCCAAACTTAACCGCACCTACCCTTCGACGGGCTTGAGCGTTGCTTGCTCGTGGCACTGCCATGACGGGCGCAGGACCACTGGCCTCGATCACAAGATCAACCGCCTCAATGTCCTCGATCTCTACCGCTGGACTCGGCGGAAGTTGCCTGTTGCGCGCAATCAAAGGAACGGGGTGTCGCGTCAGCAGCGCATCGATCGTTGCACGGAAGGCGGCCCGCAGTGGAGCCACAGGACCTTGAACCCGTCGCTTCGAAAGCGACGATACCAGTTCAGGAATGGCGGCCGCCACGCGCGATTGCTCTACCTTCGGGAGAGATCGCCAGCACGCTCGGGCAAGTCGTATCCATTTCTGCGCGTGCGCAGGCCGATCGTTGGCCCACTGCCTTGCAGCAAACGCGGCCCCGAAGATCCGGGTTAATGATCGCTCCAAACTTGCGTCGGCTTGGCCGGAGGGCCCGATATCTGAGGAGGCCAGCCAGAGCGCGATGGGTAGTGGCGATTTGCCGTGACGCGCCGAATCGGTGACCACTTCCCACAGCCAACCCGGATCAATGGTGTCGCCACCGAAATTCAGACCGCTTGCATGACGGGCGCCTGCCTCGAGGTTGTCCAGAAACAACACATCGACAAATCCCTCAGCCGCTTCGACATTGCTGGGTCCCAGCACGACCACTTGAAGGCCGGACTGGACATCGGTCGCCAGTCTGCTGCCGTGGCTTTCCGCATACGTCCGCTGAAGCTCAAAATCTCCGTCGGCCTGGGCAATTGAATCCGCACCGAGCTGCAGTGCCCGTTCAAGTGAGCGCAATGCCAGATCAGTGACAGCTTGCGCCTGCGCTGGCTTGCCAGACCAAAGCTCGATCTCACTACCGCCTGCGGGAGGAGGGAGGTCGTTCGCCGGATCGGACGAGGCCTCCATCTGGGCCTGTAGCCATGCCTCCACCCCAGCGGTTGCGCTTCTGAACATGTGGCCTTCGCACATCGCGCGTACGCACCAAGCGAAGGCGGCCGGGCTGGCGTAGGCGGTGCCGTTGATGCCGCGAAAGTGGGCCGCCAGAATGGAGATGCCATAGCGGTTGGCCTTGAGAGCCAATTGCCTGGCGAGCTCAAGATGCTCACTAAGTGTTAGACGACCAGCCTGGCGATGAGTGACCAAACTAGCCGAAGAGGTGCGGTAGACGCGTCCATCCTCTTCGTCGGCGACGAGTACGGTGTCATCACCCAGCGTGCCTAAAACCACTGCAGTTCGCAGCGATCTGCGCAAACCGACGTGGCGTCCGGCTCTTGGGTGGGGTCCTTGATGGTAGCCATAGAGCGGGAGAACCAGACCGACGGTCTGTTCGTCCGGCACGAGCTTCGCCTGTTCTGTGGCGGCTGCAGCCTTACCGCCGACCTCATCTGCTTCCTGCATATCAGCGCAACCCACACTTCCCCCAAAAATGTGACCGACTCCCCATCATACCTGCCGCAACATGGCGCAACACGCCTGAGACCGTTAGGACGGCGGCGGGGCAGCGCAGGGCGCTTCGGAGGCTTCAATGGGGCTATGCAGCTACCGCCAGTTAGACGTCCTCCAGCAGACGTGCCGCAGGATTGCGTTGCGCTCCACCCGATTGGTAGTAGCCGGTCACGCTCGTGACAGAGCGATGGTCGGTCATCGCCATCAGCGCGGGCAGGGCCACGCCTTGGCGCGCGCCTTCGGTGATGAAGCCCGCGCGCAGGCTGTGACCGCCGAAGTCCCCCTCCAGCCCGGCCAGCGTGGCGCGGCGCTGGATGACCATGGCGATGGCGCGGTCACTTAACGCCGGGCCGATCCTGCTGCCCCAGATCCGCCGAAACAGCGGCCCCTCGGTGATCCCGGCCGCGTCCAACCATGCCTGCAGGGCAATCGCCGCCGCACCCAGCAAGGGCTTGTCCGGACTAGCCCCAACCCTCGGGCCGTCCTGCAGGGTCTTGCCCTGGTCCAGGTAATAGACATAACCGCCCTCGGGCAGGGCGCGCAGGTTGGCCAGCGTCGCCGCCGCGACCTCGCTGCGCCGGCGACCGCCGCTGGCAAAGCCGAAGCAGAGCAGGGCGCGATCGCGCAGCCCAACCAGGTCCGGGCCGCAGGTGGCCATCAGCGCCTGCAGCTCGAGCCGGGTGATCGCCGACTTCTTGCACGGGCGCTCGCCCCGCTTGTGCGCGGCGCGGCGGGCGTGGGCCAGCAGTTGGCGCACGTCGCTGCTGTCGATGGGGTTGGGCAGGCGCTGGTGCTGGTGGACCTTGCTCAGCACCGAGACGCGGTGGGTCAGGGTGGACAGCCGCCATGGGCCAGGACGGGTCTTGAGCTTGGCGGCCACCAGCGCCTGGTCCAGTGCGGCCGGCAGCTCCCAGCGCATGCCCTCGCTGGTGTCGCGCTCCAGATGGTCCACGATGAACTGCACCACTGCGGTAGCCGGCAGCGGCAGGCGCAGCGGCTGGCCAAAGCGGCCCTGGTGCCAGCCGGCCCAGTAGCGCAGTGCCGCGCGGTAGCTGCGCGCGGTGTTGGCGCTGGCCGCCGCGGCGGCGATCTGGTCGGCGGCGGCCGCCGCTTCGGCCGACAGCCGGGTGGGATCGGGTAGGCGCGGCAGCCGATCAACGATGGCAGACGTGATTTTTTTCATATGTATTATGTATTTTGTAATACAGATACGGCGCTGTTATTCCGATAATTCTACATTATCGGAAGTAGACGCCTAGCGCCGCCCTTACCGCACAGAGGAGACCCTGCCATGGCCCGCGGCCTTACCGAACTGGATGTCCACCACGCCGCCGACGACATCGTCAGCCTGGGCGAGCGCCCCACCGTGGAGCGGATCCGCGCCCACCTGGGTACCGGCTCACCCAATACGGTGACCCGATGGCTGGAGACGTGGTGGTCCAGCGTGGGCGCACGACTGCGCCAGCGCGCCATCGAGACGGACCGACCCGACCTGCCCGACGCGGTGGTGACGCTGTCCCAACGCTGTTGGAACGCAGCCCTGGAAGAGGCGCGGGAACACGCCCACGCAGCGCTCGTTGCAGAGCGTGCTGAGCTGGACCAACAGCGCGCCCTACTGGCGGACCAACACGAACTGCGCGCGGAAGAGGCCAGGCAGCTGCAACAGGCCAACGCCCAGGCCGTGGCGGCGGGGAGCACCATCGAAGCATTGCAGGACAAGCTGGAAAGCCTCGCCGCTCGTGGCAAGGAACTGGAAGCGCAGCGCGATGGCGCGTACGCCCGCGCCGAGCGCCTAGAGCGTCAATTGCAGTCGCAACACGAGGCGCAAGCACGCCAACACCAGATCGATCAGACCGAACGCGCCGATCTCATGGCCTATACCCGATCGACCGAAGAACGCTTGAACATCGAGCTGGACCGGGTGCGGCAAGATGCGCAGGCCCTGGGCTCGCGAATACGGCAGCAGGAAGGCCAATCACGCAGCGCAGTCGTCGCCCTTGAGCAGCAACTGGGAGTGACTGCCCGGGAACGGGACGAGGCCATCACGGTTGCAGATCAGGAGCGCCAACGGGCCCTCCATCTCCAACAGCACGCAGATACGCTTCGGGCGATGGTGGTCACGCTCGAGCGCGCGTTGGAAGTCGCTGCAGGAAGCTCCGTGCCAGGCACCTCCAAACGTGCGCGCCGGACCAAACCAACCGCGGGGCAGGCCACGCCAGCGCCCAAAACCCGGCGCTCTACCAGCGTCACCGGCAAGCGCTAGAATTCGGGCGGCGACCACTCCTCAGCAGGATCAACCCATGGCCTCGGCCGATCAACTGCAGCTTCGCATCCGCGCCGCCCGGGACCTAGTGCAGCTCACCCGCCCCGTATTCGCCGAGCTCGGCGTCCGGGTCGATGAGAGGAGCGCGACGACCATGCCACTGGCACTGGCCGCACTGGATACCGCAGACGCCATTTTCGTCTTGTTGGAGCAAGATCTCACCCAGTTCTGGGTGGCGGCGCTAACCCTGCAGCGGACTCAGATGGAGTATGTGTTGCGGGCAGCCTTCTACGCCAAAGCCGCAGGACACGAGGAACTGATGCGCTTCCGGCGCACGGGCAAAATGCCCAAGCGGGGGAAGCGGGTTATCCATATCGCCGAAGTTGCCCGGGAGGCTGGTGAGCACCTGGGCTGGGACAGTGCCACGCTGTTGAAGGTCGTCAACACGCACCAGAAGAGCCTGTCTGGCTTGGTACATGGTGGTGTCGAGGTGCTGGGCATCTATACGCAACACCTCGAATGGGGCGACCTGACCATCAACTGGGACGAGCTGGCCCACAACATCGACAACATATCCGTGTTCGTCCAACTCGCACTGAGCGTTGCCATGCTCCTCTCCCCGCTGGATCCCGACGCGCTGGACAAAGCGGTGCGCCCTGTCTACGACCGCAGCGTCAGCTACTTTTCTAAGCAAAACACGAAGAGGCAAGCTCCCGACGCACCTGCGGCGGGCGGTCCGCAGCCGATGCGTTCTTACTAGACAAGGAGCAGAGGGTGGCCAGTGTTTCCGAATGGATTCTCGGCGTAGTCGGGGTGGGCGGCGGGTTCAGCGCGATCACTTACTTTGCACTGACTTTGAACTGAAGAAGCTGGCCGAGAACTGGCTTAACGAAAAGTTCAAGAGCCGCCTGCAGGGGCTGGCTCACACCCAGAACAGGGAGATCGAGCGACTGCGCAGCGAACTCACCACGTTCTTTGATCGCGCCACGAAGCTTCACCAACGCGAATTCGAGCTGCTGCCGCTGGTGTGGGACGAGGTGCATGAGGCCTTCTGGTCGACCGCTGCCTTGGCTTCCTCGTTTCAGACCTATCCTGACCTCAACCGCATGAAAGAGCAGTAGCTGCTGGCATTCCTTGAAAAATGTGAGCTGGAGCCATGGAAGCAGGAAGAACTACGCACAAGTTCCGGTCCGACCACGGAGTATCGCCAGCATTCGTTCTGGCTGCGGCTGCATCATGCAAATCGAGCGTGCCACTCGGCATTGAACAAGATCAGCCGCCATGCGATCTTGCTCGACAGCACCTTGAACGAGCAGCTTCTGCGAATCCTCAGCCGCCTCAACGGTGCCTTGATCGAACACGAAAGTAACAATGTCGACCCCAACCCCAATTCTTGGAGCGCCTAGTCACGGATATGGAGTGGGTCAAGCAGCAGGGTGAGCTAGAGCTAGGCGAAATAGAGGCAGCCATGAGGCAACGCCTCTGGACCACGGCGCCGACACACGAACGGGCTTGGTAGAAGTTGAGCCGATTCGGCGGAATCAGGAAGATCGAGAAGGGTGGCGCCAGGGGCATCGTCGAAACGCCGAGCTGGGAGCTATATGCAGCGCTTGTCGATGCAGCAAGCGATATTCGCGCAGCGAAGATGAATTGACTGCGCTCATCGTATTAGGGGCCCAGGTGGAGGCAGCATCCTCCGGCTAGTCGAGCTGCTGGTCTGTACAGCATTGCCAGCGCGTGGAACACGCTGCACAGCATTCGATGCGAGGCCTCGTACTTTGATCGCGCCATGAGAGAAGTGTGGCGCGCCGGGTGGTGCGTCGCTCGCCGATCTATCATTCATATCATTCATGCATGAGTGATATCCGGCTAATGCTCTTTTTCTATGAGTGCACGGCGGTTAGTTTTACGCCTGATCCCCGCCAACGTGGGCGCGCCACATGCACCGGCCGGGGTAACGTCCAAACTGGGAGCAGTTGAATGAAGCACATCGTGCACGCCACGCTGTTGGCGATGTCCCTTGGCTTGGCGGCAGGCAACACGTCCGCCGCCGACTACAAGCTCAACCCCTTCAAATTGGCCTACGAAGGTGCGATCACACGGAATGTGCCCAGCGAGGTCAACGTCCACTCGGTGTCCTATCCGCTGAATGGAATCGAGATCGCGGCAAACTTCTACACGCCGGCCAACTTCGATGCCGCACGGAAATACCCGACCATCGTGGTTGCCCACCCCAATGGTGGGGTCAAGGAGCAGGTGGCCGGCCTGTACGCGCAGCGTTTGGCCGAGCAGGGCTACATCGCCATTACCGCCGATGCGGCCTATCAGGGCGCGAGTGGCGGCCAGCCGCGCAGCGTGGACATGCCTTCACACCGCATCGAAGACATCCACGGCATGGCGGACTTCATCAGTCGATTCCCCTGGGTCGACACTACGCGCCTGGGTCTGCTGGGCATCTGTGGCGGCGGCGGCTATTCGTTGGCGGCCGCGCAGACCGACAAGCGGTTCATGGCCGTAGCCACGATCAGCATGTTCAACTCCGGCCGGGTGCGCCGTAACGGCTATGCCGACTCGCAGCTGGACACGATCCAGCAGCGCCTGCAGCAGGCTTCCAATGCGCGAGCACAGGAAGCCGCCGGCGGCGAAGTGCTGTACTCCGGCGACGCCAACCTCACCGACGCGCAGATCGCCACGCTTCCCTTCGATCTGTATCGGCAAGGTTATGCGTACTACTGGAAAACGCACGCCCATCCCAACTCCACCTTCCGCTATACGACCAGCAGCCTGCTGGACCTCATGCGTTGGGACGCCACCGACCAGCTTGAGATCATCAACCAGCCGCTGCTGATGATTGCCGGTAGCAAGGCTGACAGCCTGTACATGACCCAGGACGCTTTCGCCAAGGCGACCGGTACCGCCGACAAACAACTGGTGCTGCTGGACGGCGCTACGCATATCGAAACCTACTGGGTGCCGAAATACGTGGACGCCGCCGTCGCCTCGCTGACCACGTTCTACGGCCGGACGCTTGCGCCATGAGCGCGCCTCGTAAATCAACCGCGCAGACGGCGCTGCTTGGCGCGGCATTGAGCGTGGCGGCACCATTCGCTGGCGCCGTCGAAACACCTACGCAGCAGATCACCCGAGCGGGAACGCAGTCGTCCGTTGCCGGTCCGGCAGCGACCTTCGTCGGCAAGGTGCGGGTAGATCCGCTGTTCCCGGCGGACGAGCAGGTGCACGTCTCTTCCGCATACGTCAGCTTCGAACCGGGTGCGCGCTCGGCCTGGCACACGCACCCCTCCGGTCAGCGACTGGTGGTTACCTCCGGCGTTGGGCTGACCCAGGAATGGGGTAAGCCGGTGCAGCAGATACACGCCGGGGATGTGGTGGTGTGTCCTGCCGGGGTCAAGCATTGGCACGGCGCCGCGCCCCACAGCGCAATGACCCACCTTGCCGTGACCGGGGTAGCAGACGGCAAGTCGGTGGCGTGGCTGGAGAAGGTCAGTGATGACCAGTATCGCGAGGCATCAGCAGGCATCGTCGCTCCCGTTGCCGGGCCGCTTTCGCCCAGGCAGCAGGCGATCCCGCTGATTGCGGCCGCCGCCGCCAGCAGCGACATGCCGCAGCTCACTGCCGCGTTGCGCCGGGGACTGGATGCAGGGCTGACGCTGAGTGAGACCAAGGAAGTGCTCGTGCAGCTGTATGCCTATGCGGGTTTCCCGAAGAGCCTCAATGCCTTGGGCGAGCTGATGGAGGTGGTGCGCGTACGTCAAGCGCAGGGCGTCGCCACTGCACCCGGGCAGCCGCACACCAGGAACGTTCCCGTGGGCGACGCGCTGCGCGCGGTGGGCACCGCCAACCAGACCCGGATCTCCGGCGCCCCGGTGACCGGGCCGCTCATGGACTTCGCCCCGATCATCAACCAGTACCTGCAGACGCACCTGTTCGGCGACATCTTCGAGCGCGACAACCTGGACTGGCAGAGCCGTGAACTGGCCACGGTTGGCGCGCTGGCAGTGATGCCCGGCGTGGAGGCGCAGTTGCGCTCGCACATGGCGGCCAGCCAGCGCGTGGGCCTCAGCCGCGCACAGTTGCAGCACCTGGCCCAACTGCTGGCCCACAGCGGCTACGCAGCCGCATCCGCTCGCGCAGTGCAGGCACTGGAACAGACCCCGGCACCCGGGCCCTGACAGCGCCCCACATGGAGACCCCAATGAACACCCTGCCCACCAATGCCCAACGCCGCTCCCTTCTGAAGGGCGCCGCTACGCTGGCGGCGCTGCCGCTGGCCGGCGCGCTGGCCACGTCCACGGCAAACGCCTCCCCCGCAGCTGCCGCGCAGAAAATGGACGGCCGCCGCACGCTCGGAACGCTGCAGGTTTCCAGCATCGGGCTGGGCGTGCAGAACATGAGCCGCACCTACCAGACCACCATCCCCTCGCGCACCGAGATGCACCGCATCACCCGTGCCGCGTTCGATCGGGGGATGACGTTCTACGATGCGGCCGAGGCCTATGGCCCGCATGAAGTGGAACGAATCCTGGGAGAAGGCGTTGCCTCATTCCGCAACGACGTGGTGATCGCCACCAAGTTCGGCTGGAACATCGACCTGGAAACCGGTGCGCGTGGCCCGGGCCTGATCAGCAGGCCCGCACATATCAAGCGGGCGGTGGAGGGCATGCTCACGCGGCTACGTACCGACCGCATCGACCTGCTGTACCAGCATCGCGTGGACCCGCAGGTGCCGATCGAAGACGTGGCCGGTGCGATCCAGGACCTGATGACCGAGGGCAAGGTGCTGCATTGGGGCCTGTGCGAGATGGGCCTGAAGACGCTTCGCCGCGCGCACGCTGCGCTGCCGGTGACGGCTGTGCAGAGCGAGTACTCGATGCTCTGGCGTGGGCCGGAACAGGAGGTGCTTGCCACGTGCGCCGAGCTGGGCATCGGATTCGTGCCATGGAGCCCACTGGGCGTAGGCTTCCTGACCGGTGCGATCGACGCCAGAACACGGTTTGCCGAGGGCGACATTCGCGGCATCGAAACGCGCTTCACCCCGCCGAACATCGAACATAACCTGGCATTGGTGCGCTTGCTCAGGGACTGGGCCGAGCGAAAGCAGGCCACGCCTGCACGGATCGCGTTGGCCTGGCTGATGGCGCAGCAACCTTGGATCGTGCCGATTCCCGGCACCACGCAGATGGCACATCTGCTCGACAACCTGGGCGCAGGCGAGGTGGTCTTCAGCGCAGGTGAGCTGCGGGAGCTCAATGCTGCAGTTGCTGCGGTGGCAGTGCAGGGCGAGCGTCTTCCGCCAGCGGTACAGGCCTACAGTGGCGTGGAGGCGCCACTGCGTTAGCGCTCATTCCCGATAGCGCAACGCATCACGCAGCACGGTGAACGCCGGCGATGACTGCCTGCGACTGGGGTAGTACAGGTGGTAGCCGGGGAAGGAGGGGCACCAGTCCTGCAGCACGTGAACCAGGGTGCCTGCGTGCACATGGGCGCGCACCAGATCCTCGGGCATGTAGGCAAGCCCCAGTCCCTCCAGTGCGGCGCCCAGGCGCAGGGCGATGTTGTTGAACACCAGTTGGCCTTCCACCCGTACTTTCAGCTCCTGGCCCTTCTTTTCGAACTCCCACGCGAAAATGCCACCGTGGGTCGGCAGGCGGATGGTGATGCAATTGTGCTGGGTGAGGTCGTGCGGTGATTTCGGCTTCGGATGGTGCTGGAAATAGGCAGGCGATCCGACCACTGCCATGCGCAGGTCCGGCCCCACGCGCACGGCGATCATATCCTTGGCCACCTGCTCACCCATGCGGATACCGGCATCGAAGCCCTCGGCCACGATGTCGGTCAGTCCGTAGTCGACGATCACCTCGATGTTCAGGTCGGGATTGGCCGGCAGCAGTTTGCCCAGTACCGGCTGCATCACGGTGAGCGCGGCATGCTCACCCGCCGTGATGCGGAGGCGACCGGCGGGCTTGTCGCGGTAAGCGTTGAGCTGGGCGAGCTCCGTGTCGATTTCCTCGAAGCGCGGTGAAATCACCCGCAGCAGCTGCTCTCCGGCTTCGGTGGGCGAAACACTGCGCGTGGTCCGGGCAAGCAGGCGCACACCCAGGCGCTCTTCCAACTGACGCATCGATCGGCTCAGGGCCGGCTGGGACATGCCCAGCTGGGCGGCAGCACGGGTAAAGCTGCGCTCCCGCGCCACCAGGACGAACATGGCCAACTGGTCGTAATTGTCTACGCTCATTGATGCGCATCGGATATAAGCGATATCCGATTATGCCTCTGCAAGAATGTGTTTGGGGGGCGTAGATTGGCGCCATGACGATTCCAACCCCCAATCATGGTCGCCGGGCAGTCGTTGCGGCGCTGGCGTCGCTGCCGCTGGGATGCTCCGGTGCGGAGCGGCCGGAGGGCGGCGCTGCGGGTCGATCAGACGCACGGACACTGGTTGCCTGCTTCTCACGCTCGGGCAACACCCGGGTCGTTGCCGGCCTCATTCATCGCAGCATGCCCAGCGACCTGTTCGAGATACAGCCTGCCGTCGACTACCCGGCCGACTACCTGGAAACGGTGGCCCAGGCGCGGCAGGAGCGCGACGATGGGGTAGAGCCGGCACTGCGCACCCGCATTGCCAGCATGGATCGCTATGACACCGTCTACCTGGGCTTCCCCATCTGGGGCGAGACCGCGCCGCCGATCATTCGATCGTTGTTGTCGCAGCACGACATGAGGGGCAAGACGATCGTGCCGTTCATCACCCACGGCGGCTTCGGCGTGGGCAGCAGCCTGCGCGTGGTCGCCAGCCACGCACCCAACGCCCGCATCCTGAATGCATTCGTGATGCAGGCCGACCAGGAACGTAAAACCATGGAGAGCGTCAACGCCTGGTTGACCACTCCGCACACTGCCCGATGAGGAGTCGACCATGAAGACCCGTACCCTTGGACAAGGCCTTGAAGTTTCCGCCCTCGGCCTGGGCTGCATGGGCATGAGCGCGGCGTATGGCCCGGCCGCAGGCAAGCTGGACATGATTGCGCTGATCCGCACTGCGGTGGAGCGTGGCATCACCCACTTCGACACCGCCGAAGCCTACGGCCCCTTTGCCAACGAAGAACTGGTGGGCGAGGCACTGGCGCCCGTTCGAGACCAGGTGGTGATCGCCACCAAGTTCGGCTTTGACATCGACCCGGTGACGGGTGCTCGCGGCACAGGTACCAACAGCCAGCCCGCACACATCCGCGCTGCCGTAGAGGCCAGTCTGAAGCGGCTTCGCACCGAGCGCATCGACCTTCTTTACCAGCATCGCGTTGACCCGGCGGTGCCGATCGAGGATGTTGCCGACACGGTGAAGGCCCTCATTGCAGAGGGCAAGGTTGCGCATTTCGGTTTGTCCGAAGCGGGTGTGCAGACAATCCGCAAGGCGCATGCGGTGCAGCCGCTGACGGCGGTGCAGAGCGAGTACTCGCTGTTCTGGCGTGAACCGGAGAAGGTGCTGCTTCCTTTGCTTGAAGAGCTGAGCATCGGCCTCGTACCCTTCAGCCCGCTGGGTGCAGGGTTTCTGACCGGGAAGATCGACGAGAACACGCAGTTCGATGCAGCGGATTTTCGCAATGCGGTGCCGCGATTCTCCGCTGAAGCACGCCGGGCCAACATGGCGTTGGTTGACGTGGTCAAGGCGATGGCGGCAGAGAAGGGTGCCACGCCTGCCCAGGTGGCCCTGGCGTGGCTGCTGGCTCAGCGATCGTGGATCTCACCGATCCCCGGCACGACCAAGCTTCATCGGTTGGATGAGAATCTGGGTGCGTTGGATCTGGTTCTCGATGCGGCCGACCTGGCGCGTATCGATGAGGATTTGACCCGGATCAGTATCAGCGGTGCACGCTTGCCGGAAGCTGCCCTGAAGATGACCGGTAAGTGAGCAGGCATCGACGGATGCCCGCTTCTGGCCGAAAGCGGAAGTGGCACGAGGCTATGGGAATCGACCCTCTGAGGTAAAAAGCGCCATTGAAGCCCGAAAGAAGCCATGTTCAACGACTGTTCCACATGCATTCGGTTCACTCAACGATTTCGTCTTCTATGCTCATTTCTTGTCGCCACCAGCGTTTGAACGATGTCTGTGTGCCATCAAGTCGGACAGTTTCTCCAATCATCGGTGTGAGCAGAGTGATGTCTGCTGAAGACGCTGCTTCCTGTATGCGCTCGTAGGGCTCGAACCACCGGTGTGAGGCCAGCGCAAAGCGTCCCGCGTGCGCCGGAAAAACAACCTTTGCTCTCACATCCTGAGCGGCCCTGACGGACTCTTCAGGCATCATGTGAATCTGCGCCCATAGGCTGTCGTATTGACCGTTCTCTATGATCGCAACGTCCACTGGACCATACCGCCGGCCTATTTCGGCGAAGTGTGGGCCATATCCTCCGTCACCGCTATAAAAGACCTTACGGGTCGTACCGTCAATCAGGAAGCCAGCCCAGAGTGTCTGGTTTGACTTCAGTCCACGGCCAGAGAAGTGACGGGCGGGCAGCACATGGATGGTGATCCTGGGGTCCATCTGGATTGCATCGAACCAGTCACCTTCACGGATCTGCGAAGGAAGGTAGCCCCAGCGCTCCAGATGCGAGCCGACACCTAGAGGAACTACAACTGTTCCCACCTTGGACCGAAGATTCGACATCGTTTTATAGTCAAGATGATCCCAGTGGTCGTGGGAAATCAGGACGTAGTCGATTGGCGGTAGGGCCTGAGCGGTGAACGGATAGGAGCCGTCAAATGCTCTGTACAGGAATGGGAATGGGGAGACGTGCGGACTCAGCACGGGGTCGATGAGCATTCTCTTTCCTGACACCTGCAGGTAGTAGGAAGAGTGCCCCAGCCACACGATGAGATCCTCATTGCTGTCCAGAGACCTGAAGTCGACGTCAAGCATTGGTACTGGATGCGATGGCCTCGACCCTTCTGGGCCCCCGGTAAGCATGTCTTTCAGCCAATCCGTCGCGCTTGCATCGCCTGTCCAAAGCGACGTCGATTCTAAGTTTTTGAACTCATCCTTCGCATAGTTGCGCGACGTCTTGATGGCCTTCAAGCGAATCCCGCTAGGCAGCTGCCCGAAACTCTGGATTGTTGATGAGCAAGAAACCGCGCTCAACAGAAGCGCTGCAAAGAGAAGCGCCAATCTGGTGCGGCCTTTGCTGCCTTTCGATTTCCTGATACGCCATTTATTCACGCAACTACTCACTCATCTATTGGGTGGCAAAAACACTGGCTAATCTATGCGAGCGAGCACAACTCAGTCTGTAGCGACCATGCGCCAAAGTGCGGCAAATCCACTTGCCTTGTACAACGAAGCCTTGCTCGGATCATTTCCGGCATACGCCATCGTGGTATCTGCCAAAGCAACAAAGATTGCCTCAGCAAAGTCACCAACGCCTGCAAATGCAGGATTATCGGAGAACGCTTTAGCAATCCCTAGTTCAGGGAACATGGCATCCGTCGTAGCGGTCGTCTCAGCTGTAATGACCGATGACACGCCGAGCTGATTGACAGCTTTGCTGGCGATAGGATTCGCCAAGCCCCATTCGATGTACGTGCCCCAAAGTGCTTCTACGCGGTGCTTCAACGGGTCACTCGGACGGTGACTGGCGCTGACCGCGTCGCACATCTGCTGCTTGATATGAACGTAAAGCTCATTCCAGAGTTCATCCTTGGTGGCAAAGTAGCGGAACAGCGTTCCTTCCGCGACACCGGCCTGCTTGGCAATCAGGGACGTGGGTGAAGACGCCAAACCGTGCGCCGCGATCGTCTCTGCAGCAGCATGCAACAGTGCAAGGCGCTTCTCTTCACTTCTGGGGCGTGCCATGGGTTTCCAGGGTTCTTAGCTGAGACGATTCCGGCCGTCGGAATCACTCGCAGCCACTGTGGTGACCCGATATCATAGGAGGCCGGGGCGGCATGGACAATGGACAACGAGACCCGGCTCCCAGACATCGCGGGAACCGCAACACCCGCTCAAAAATAGGTCGGCAGCCGAGGCGTGTAGGGTGCTTGCAGCCTGGCCACTTCGTCATCCGTCAGACCGATCTCCAGTGCGGCCACCGCCGCCGTCAAATGGTGGATCTTTGTCGCACCGATGATGGGTGAGGTGACGACGGGGTTGCACAGTAGCCATGCGACGGCGATGGCAGCCATCTCAACGCCACGCTCCCGAGCGATCAGTTCCACCTCAGCTACGATCGCCCTGTCCGAGGGCGCGAATAGTGGACGATTGTGCTGATCCCTGTCTGGATTCTCTTTCGAACGCGTAGTGCCCTGCTCGCCCCAAGGGCGTGCAAGCAAGCCTGCCGCCAGCGGACTCCAAGGCATTGAAGCTACCCCTTGGTCTTGGAGGAGCCCGAACATCTCTCTCTCTTCTTCCCGTTGAACTAAGTTGTACTGGTGCTGCATGGAAACGAAGTGTGTCCATCCATGGGATCGGGCGACGTGTTGCATCTTGGAGAACTGCCACGCCCACATGGATGATGCGCCGATGTAGCGTGCTTTGCCCATTTTGACGACATCGTGCAACGCCTCCATGGTCTCCTCGACAGGCGTATTGGGGTCGAATCGATGAATCTGGTAAAGATCGATGTAGTCGGTACCCAAGCGGCGCAGCGAGGCATCAACTTGCTCCAGAATGGCCTTGCGTGAAAGCCCTGAGCCACCTGGGCCGCTGTGCATTGGAAAATTGAGCTTCGTTGCAAGCACGAGATGATCGCGTTTCGCGAATTTGGTGATCGCTCGACCCATGATTTCTTCGGAAGAGCCCATGCCGTAAACGTTAGCGGTGTCCCAAAAATTTATGCCAAGGTCCAATGCCCGTTTAAGAATTGGCTCCGCGCCGGCGTAGTCCAAGGTCCAGGTGCCTTGAAGCGCAGGTTGCCCAAAGCTCATACCTCCGAGACAAAGCTGGCTCACCTGAAGGCCAGTGGTTCCAAGGCGTACGTACTTCATGCGGCGAGCTCCGTTGGGCGGGATGTTTAGAGGGTGTGAGCGCTCACGCATCATGACTAGGAGGCGGGTCAGTTGCAACAGATGGCTGCTGAACAGGGTTGATCTTTTAGGCTGTTCCTGAACGGGAGCACAGAACCGAAAGGTTGCGCTCCGGCTAGGTCAAACATATGATGCGTGAGCGCTCACTCTGGCATGGGCGTACTCCTCGTTGCTCCTGCACCCCTCCTACCCGAGAACACAGCCATGACCATCAGGTCCCGCAAATCGACTCCTACCCCCAGGACGTTCACTGCCCTCCGTCTCACTGTGCTGGCTGTCGCGCTCTTCTCGGCAGGAACAATGTCGGTTGCCGCCGCACCTCCGACAGAGGTCTCGTCCCCAGCCTCGGCGACGCTGCGAGTCACATTCAAGAACAACAATGGCACGTCGCTCGTCGGCAACCTCCACCTTCCAGTTGGCTTCGACAAGGCCAAGCGCTACCCTGCCATCGTTACGGTCGGGCCTGCGAGTGGGGTAAAGGAACAAACTGCAGGGCTCTATGCTGCCAAGATGGCGCAAGCGGGCTACGTCGCGATCGCCTTCGATCCATCTTTCAACGGCGAGTCAGGCGGCCTGCCGCGCTTCAAGGAGGACCCCTACGCCCGCGTAGAGGACATCCGCGGCGCAGTCGACTATCTCGTGTCGCTGCCCTACATCGAAGAGAATCGGATCGGGGTTCTTGGTATCTGTGCCGGTGGAAGCTATGCCGCCAGCGCGGCAATGACGGAACGGCGAATCAAAGCGGTTGCCTTGGCGGTTCCTGTAGATGGAGGCACGGAGAATCGAGCTGGAGGCCAAGCGGCCACTATCGAAATGCTCGACGCAATCGCTCGCCAGCGAACCGTTGAAGCACGGGGTGGGGAGCCGATGATCGTGCCGTGGATGCCGGAGGACTACAAGGACGCTGAAGACATCGACCTGCGTGAAGGCTATCGTTACTACATGTCCGGCGGCGGGGTAACGCCCAACTGGCCGAACAAGATGCGCTTCACCAGCATGGATGCGGCTCTAAGCCTTGATGCATACAACCTTGCCGAGACGTTGCTGACTCAGCCACTAGAAGTAATCGTGGGGAGCAAGCCTGGTGGCTTTGGATCGAACAAAAGCGGGCACTTGATCTATGAGCGCGCGGCGTCCAGAGACAAAGAGCTGACTGTTCTTGAAGGCGCATCGCATTTCGACCTCTACGATAACCCCAAGTACGTCGACGTTGCCGTGCAGAAGTTCGATGCGTTCTTCGACCGGTTCCTAAAGTGAATCCTTGATGTATCTATGTGCCAGACAGCCCTTTGGCACATCGATGTTGCTCGCTTGAACAGGATTAATCCACCCGGTATCGCAGTGCATCCGTCACCACTTGGAGCGTCCGGGAGGAATGTCTGCGGTTTGGGTAATAAAGAAAGTAGCCTTGGAATGGTTCGCACCAGTCGTCAAGCACGCGGATCAACCGACCGCTCTCCAGATGTTTTTCAACCATGTCCTCAGGCAAGTAGGCCAGACCATACCCATCCAATGCCGCTCGCAGCGCTGGCGAGCTGCTGTTGAATACCCATTGCCCCTGTACTCGCACGTTCATCTCCTTCTGGCCTTTGGAGAACTCCCACGTGTAAATGCCGCCGTTCGTTTGTAGGCGGCGATTGATGCAGTTGTGTTCGGCCAGGTTCTGCGGCGTCACCGGCGCAACGTGCGATGCAAAGTAGTCGGGCGATCCTACGACTGCGATGCGCAGATCCGGACTTATCCTGACGGCGACCATGTCTTTTGCCACATGGTCGCCAAGGCGGACCCCGGCGTCATATCCTTGAGCAACTATGTCACCCAATGCGTAGTCAATGGTCACTTCAACCTGGATGCCTGGATGCTGCGCGAGAACGTGCTTTAGCTTCGGATAAAGGACTGACATGGCTGCGTGTTCAGCCGCGCTTATCCGGATCGTGCCGGATGGTCGATCATGAAGATCCCTTACTGCCGCCAGTTCCTCCTCAATCACTTCGAAGCGCGGGGCAAGGGATCGATAGAAGCGGTCTCCAGCTTCCGTAGGGATGACACTACGGGTGGTGCGTGTGAGCAGGCGGACGCCCAAACGCGCCTCCAAACCGCTAATAGTGTGGCTCAACGCCGATTGTGAGACCTCCAGAGTCGCGGCTGCGCGCGTAAAACTTCCTTCGCGGGCCACCGTGACAAAGGCCAACAGGTCGTTGATGTTGTGCTTGGCCATTGTTGAGCTGATTTCATGCTGGTATCCGGATTGTGCCAGCTAATCATGCGTCGCGGTGCCCGATAGAGTCCCTGAGCCGTTCCGGCAACCGATGCATCCCGTGGAGCCTCTTGATGCTGATGAACCTCGTCCAGATTGCGCTGCGACGGCCTTATACCTTTGTCGTCATGGCGGTGCTGATCCTGATCGGCGGTGTATTGACGGCACTGAGGACACCCACGGACATCTTCCCGGAGATCCGCATTCCGGTCATCGCGACCGCGTGGCAGTACACCGGCCTGCCACCGGATGAGATGTCGGGCCGCATCACCTCGCCGTTTCAGCGGCTGCTGAGCGCATCGGTCAACGATATCGAGCACATCGAAGCCAATACCTATCCGGGCGTCGGCATCGTCAAGATCTTCTTCCAGCCAGACGTGGACATTGCCACGGCCAATGCACAGATCACCGCCGCCTCGCAGGTGGCACTGCGCCAGATGCCCGCCGGCACGCAGCCGCCGGTCATTCTCAACTACAACGCCGCCACGGTCCCGATCGTCCAGTTGGCTCTGTCCGGCCAGGGCATGACCGAGCAAAGCCTGTTCGATATCGGTATGAATAGCATCCGTACTCCACTGATCACGGTGCCAGGGGCGGTGGTGCCACTGCCATATGGCGGCGTGCAACGCCAGGTGCAGATCGATCTGAAGCCCGATGCCCTGCAGGCACGGGGGCTGTCTGCACAGGACGTGTCGGCGGCGCTGGCGGCACAGAATGTGCTGACCCCGATAGGCACGCAGAAGATCGACGACCGCGAATACACCCTCCAGCTCAACAGCGCGCCGGGGGAGATTGCCGACCTTGCCGACCTGCCGGTCAAAGTGGTGGATGGCGCGACCATCTACCTGCGGGATGTGGCGGACGTCCGTGACGGCAACGCGCCGCAGACCAATATCGTGCACGTTGATGGCAGCCGGTCGGTATTGATGACGGTACTGAAAAGCGGCTCGGCCTCCACCTTGGCCATCGTCGATGGCATCCGCGCCAAGCTGGACGACATGCGAGGCTCACTGCCCGCTGCGCTCACCGTGCTGCCGATCAATGACCAGTCCGTCTTCGTGCGCGCAGCGGTCAAGGGGGTTGCGCTGGAAGGGGTGATCGCCGCCGCCATGACCAGCTTGATGATTCTGCTGTTCCTGGGCAGCTGGCGCTCAACGGTCATCATCGCCATCTCGATCCCGCTTTCCATCATGGGCTCGATCATGGGGCTGGCCGCGCTGGGTCAGACGATGAACCTCATGACTCTGGGGGGACTGGCGCTCGCCATCGGCATCCTGGTGGACGATGCGACGGTCACCATCGAGAACGTGAACTGGCACCTGGAGCAGGGCAAGGACGTGGAGACCGCGATTCTCGACGGCGCGCGCCAGATCGTCGGGCCGGCCTTCGTCTCGCTGTTGTGCATCTGCATTGCATTCGTCCCGATGTTCTTCCTGGACGGCGTCTCACGCTTCCTGTTCGTGCCGATGGCGCTCTCGGTGATCTTCGCGATGGTGTGCTCGTTCATTCTCTCCCGCACGCTCGTCCCGACCATGGCGAAGTCTCTGCTGAAGCCTCATGGGAACGCTGCCACCGGCGATGCGGCCGTCCCGCAGTCACGCAATGCGCTGGTTCGTTTCCAGCGAGGCTTCGAGGTCCAGTTCGAACGCGCACGCGCCGGGTACCTCGCGGCATTGCAGCGGGCGTTGCAGGGCCGCCGCCGTTTCCTCATCGGCTTTGGCACGGTGATTGCGCTGTCGCTGGCACTGTTCCCGTTTCTGGGCGCGAACTTCTTCCCTTCCGTGGATTCCGGACAGGTACTGATGCATGTGCGGCTGCCGGTGGGCACCCGCGTGGAAGAGAGTGCCGTTCGCTTCGCCGCCATCGAGGCAGCGATCCGCCGGGTGATTCCGGCCGAAGAGATCGACACACTGGTGGACAACATCGGCCTGCCGCCGAGCAACATCAACCTGACGTACAACAACACCGGTGTGATGGGCCCGCAGGATGGCGACTTCCAGATTGCGCTCGCCGATGGGCATCGTCCCACCGCCGAGTATGTCCGCGAGCTGCGCAGGGTATTGCCCGAAGCCTTCCCGGATGCAACATTTTCCTTCCCGCCGGCCGACATCGTCAGCCAGATCCTGAACTTCGGTGCGCCAGCGCCCATCGACATCCAGATTCGCGGGCGCAACCTCGATGCGAACTTCGCCTATGCGCAGGATCTGCTGCAGCGTGTGCGCGGCATCCCAGGCATCGTGGACGCTCGCATCCAGCAGTCCAACCAGGCACCCAAGTTCGACATCACGCTGGATCGCACACAGGCGCAGTTGCTGGGCTTGAGCACCCGTGATGTGACCAACAGCCTGGTCACCAACCTGGCGGGCAGCAGCCAGGTCGCACCGACGTTCTGGTTGAACCCGGCCAACGGCGTGAGCTACCCGATCGTGGTGCAGACGCCCCAGCGCAACATCGATTCGGTGGAGGCCCTCAACAATCTGCCCGTCGGGACGGGGCAGGGCATCCGCGATACCACGCTGGGCGGCGTCGCCACCCTGACCCGCGCCAGTGGCAGTGCCCTGGTGAGCCAGTACAACATCCAGCCGATGGTGCAGATCCATGCGGCGATACAGGACCGGGATCTGGCCGCGGTAGCTGGCGATATCCGCAAGGCGATCGCTGCGACCCAAGGCGATGTGCCGCAGGGCGCGAGCGTGAGCCTGATGGGCCAGGTCGAGACGATGAACCGTGCGTTCACCGGGCTGTTCATCGGCCTGATCGGCGCGATCGTGTTGATTTATCTGTTGATCGTCGTCAACTTCCAGTCCTGGCTCGACCCCGCCGTGATCGTCGCTGGCCTTGCCGCCGCCCTGGCCGGTATCGCGTGGATGTTGTTTGCTACCGCTACCACGCTCTCCGTACCGGCGCTGACCGGCGCGATCATGTGCATGGGCGTGGCGACCGCCAACAGCGTGTTGGTCGTGAGCTTCGCGCGGGAGAAGCTGGCAGAGCTGGGGGATGCAACCGCTGCGGCGCTGGAGGCGGGGCGCGTGCGCTTCCGCCCGGTGTTGATGACGGCGCTGGCCATGATGATCGGCATGCTGCCGATGGCCTTGGGCGTAGGTGAGGGCGGCGAGCAGAACGCCCCCTTGGGACGGGCGGTGATCGGCGGACTGCTGTTCGCCACGGTCGCTACGCTGGTCTTTGTGCCGGTGCTCTTCAGCATGGTCCATGGCCGTGCATTCCGGTCCGTTCCGCCCTCTGATTTCCCCGCTTCCGGAGCGTCCTGACATGAACTTCCCCCACTCAAACGAAGCGCCCGCCACCCGACGGCCCAAAATCGCGGTTGTGCTGATCGCCATGGCCATCGTGGTGCTGGCGGTGGGCGCCGCCAGCCGCTGGTCGCGCGCCGAGCGCCTGCAGGACGATGCCGCGGCGCAGCAGCTGCGCACGGTGGCGGTGATCTCTCCGGCCACGACGGACACCACGGCGCTGTCCGCGCCGGCCCGCATCGAGGCGTGGTCGCAAGCCCCCATCCATGCCCGGGTCGACGGGTACCTGAAGCGTTGGTACCGCGACATTGGCCAACCCGTGAAGGCCGGCGAACTGCTGGCCGTGGTGGACGCACCCGATGTGGACCAGGCACTGCAGCAAGCACGTGCCGAACTGGTGCGTGCCCGCAGCGATGCCGCCTTTGCCGGCGCGACGGCCGAGCGCTGGCGAACCCTGGCCGCCAGCCAGACGGTGTCCCGGCAGGATGCCGACCAGCGCAATGCGGACGCCGCCGCGCGCCAGGCCGAGGCATCCGCGCTGCAGGCCAATGTGCAGCGGCTGGAGGCCCTGCAGCGATACACCCGGATCACCGCCCCGTTCGATGGCGTGGTGACGGCACGCAATACCGATGTAGGTGCGTTGATCGGCATCGGATCGAACAGCGAAGCGCCCTTGTTTGTCGTGGCTGACGTGCGCAGGCTGCGCGTCTACGTGAACATCCCGCAGCGACGCGTTGCATCCCTCAGGATCGGCGATACCGCCGCGGTGCAGGTGCCGGAGTGGCCGGGCGAGACCTTCCCCGCAACGGTCCAGTCACTGGCAGGCGCCATCGATGCGCAGACCGGGGCGATGCGCGTCCAGCTGGAGGTGGACAATCACGATGGGCGACTGCTGCCCGGCAGCTTCGGCACTGTCCAATTATCTGCCGGCGCGCAGGCTGCGGCGGCCAATGCACTGCCTCCCAGTGCGTTGATCATGGGCCGCAATGGCGTGCGCGTGGCGCTGGTGGATGACGCCGGCCGGGTAACGCTCAGCAACGTCACCATCGTTCGCGACCATGGTGCGCTGGTCGAGCTGGGTGGAAGCCTGGGGGCCAACGCACGGGTCATCAACAGCCCACCCGATGGCATCCGCGACGGTGACAGGGTGCGGCTCGCGGCACCGGAGAAGAAGAGCTGACCCGGATTACCGGGGGGCCAGCTCGCCGTAGAACCACGAGGCGGTGACTCCGCCGTCCATCAGGATATCGCTGCCCGTCAAGAACGCCCCTTCGGCGCCCATCAGCAGTGCCGCGACGCCGGCCACTTCATCCGGCGTGCCGGCGCGACCGGCTGGGCTCAGGTCGATCATTCGTCGATAGCCGTCACCGCGCGGACCGGTTAGCTCGTCATTGGCCAGCGGCGTGATGATGATTCCGGGACTCAAGGTGTTCACCCGCGCCCCGCGCTTGCCCCAGCGTACTGCCTCGGCCATGACACGCAGTGCATTGCCACGCTTGGCAAGCTGATACGCGTTCAGCGGGTCGGTAATCTGGTCGGGCTGCAGGAAGGGCAGGGCCAGCAGCTCATCTGCGGGCGTCATCGCAAGCGCCCGATTCTGTTCGACGGATAATGCGCCCAAGCGGTGTCCGGACTGGGAGGCAATCACCACGGCCGATCCGCCTTGCGCGATGACGTTGCCAAACGTCTCCAGCACCAGCGCCGTTCCGTACAGGTCCACGGCCAGGATGGTGTGCGGGGGTGCCTGCGAGGGCGAAACCCCCGCGGCGTGCACCACACCGGTGACCCTGCCCAACGACACCGCGCGGGCCACCAGGGCTTCCACAGATGCGCGCGAGGCGACGTCGACCACTACGGTGCTGGTGACATAGCCAGCATCGTGCAGAAGCTTGGCTGCGGTCGTGGCGTTCACCTCATGCAGGTCGGCCAACAGCACGTGCTTGCCGACGCCGACGCGCCGCGCAATGGCCTGCCCGATAGAACCCGGACCGATGACAACCACTACATCTTCTGGGGCTTTGCCCATGACACTCTCCACCTATGGAATGATTGGACCACTGTAGGCAGCCAAGCGCAGGGCAGTAACCCGTCCACCGTGGATTCCGTCATGAATCCAGCGCATCAGTGCGCCGTCAGTCGGTGTACCGGAGCGTGTCTGCCAGCAGTGCCAATGCGCGCGAGGAATGCCGCCGGGTCGGGTAGTACAGGTGATAACCCGGAAACTGCGGCGTCCACGAGGTGAGCACACGTCCCAGTCGGCCTGCCTCGATATGCGGCCGTGCGATTTCGTCGGGGACGAACCCCAATCCGAACCCTGCCAGCGCAGCATGCAGCACCTGGGTAATGGTATTGAGCACAAGTTGTCCGTCCACCTGGACGTTCAACGCTTCGCCGTCCTTTTCGAATTCCCAGGCGTACAGCCCGGTGGAGGTGGGCAGCCGCAGGTTGATGCAGTTGTGCCCCACCAAGTCCTGCGGGGTTACGGGCACGCCATATCGACTGAAATACGCTGGCGTGGCAACCGCTGCCATGCTGATATCCGCCGAAATGCGTACCGATTCCATGCCCTTGGCGACCTGTTCCCCCAACCGGATCCCGGCATCGAACCGCTCGGCTGCGATATCGGTCAATCCATAGTCGATACAGACCTCCAGCCGGATATCCGGATAGATCGGCAGCAGTGCGGCCAGTTTTGGCCACAGCACGGTATCGGCGGCATGCTCGCCGGTGGTGATGCGCAGCGAACCGGCAGGCGTATCGCGGGACTCGCGAAGCATCACCACATCGTTCTCGATTTCCTTGATCTGGGACCCCGCAGTCCGCAGGAGCCGCTCGCCAGCCTCCGTTGCCGAAACGCTGCGAGTGGTCCGGGTGAGCAGGCGTACGCCAAGCCGCGTTTCGAAGGCTCGAACCATATGGCTAAGTGCCGATGGCGATACTCCCAGCTGCGCAGCGGCCCGCGTGAAGCTCTTCTCGTGGGCAACCGCCAGGAAGGCGATCAGTTCGTTGTAGTTCTCACGGGCCATTGCGGATTTCCAACGCCTTCAGAATCGGATGCCGGGCAAATGGGCGGTCTTTGCCTACGCCTCTATGCGCAGGCACAGCGTACTGCAATACATCGTCGCGAAGCAGTCCGCAGCATGCATTGTTGACTCAGGCTCATTGAAGCATGCGCTGTTGGGGCATGGTCAAGTGCGCCAGCCGCGCTAGGATTTCAGTATCCCTCGATAGAAGGCCTGACCCATGCTCGGCGCGATCCTTCACGGCCCCGGCGACGTTCGTTTCGAAGCGGTTCCGGAACCGACAATCATTCACCCCACCGACGTGATCATTCGGCTGGCGGCGTCATGCATCTGCGGCTCGGACCTGTGGCCGTATCGCGGCTTGAGCCCGGTGGATGCGCCGATGGCCATGGGCCATGAGTACTGCGGCACCGTCGTGGCAGTGGGCACCGCCGTGACCACCGTCACGCCCGGGCAGTTCGTGGTGGGCTCGTTCTGCCTTTCGGACAACACCTGTCCGCACTGCAACTATGGCTTCCAGTCCTCCTGCGAGCAGCGTGAGTTCATGACAGGCGCGCAGGCCCCGTTCGCGAGGGTGCCGCTGGCCGACGGGACGTTGGTGGGTTTGGACACGCAGCCCGATGACGACCTCATTCCCAGTCTGCTTGCTGCCTCCGATGTGCTGGGCACCGGCTGGTATGCGGCAGATGCCGCGCGGGTGAAGCCCGGTGGAACCGTGGTGGTGGTTGGCGATGGCGCGGTCGGCTTGATGGGCGTGCTGGCGGCGAGCCAGATGGGGGCAGGGCGCATCATCGCGATGAGCCGCCATGCTCCCCGGCAGGCCTTGGCCATCGAGTACGGCGCAACGGACATCGTCACCGAGCGCGGTGATGCCGGTGTCGCCCGCATCAAAGAACTGACCAATGGCATCGGCGCGGATTCGGTGCTGGAGTGCGTGGGCACCGACGAGTCCATGCAGCAGGCCATCCGGATCACCCGGCCAGGCGGCATGATCGGCTATGTCGGCGTGCCGCACGGCGTCGAGCTGGACGGACAGGCCTTGTTCTTCTCACAGACGGGCATGCTGGGTGGACCGGCGCCGGTCAGGCGCTTCCTGCCTCATCTGCTGGACCTGGTGCTCAGCCGCACGATCAATCCCGGCAAGGTGTTCGATCTCGAGCTTCCCATGAGCGACGTTGCCGAGGGCTACCGAGCGATGGATGAGCGCCGGGCCATCAAGGTGCTGCTTAGGCCTTGACCGCCCGCCACGCCCCGCTAACTGAAAGGAACCGCCATGAAGCCGTATGTCATCTGTAACATGCTTGCGCCGTTGGACGGGCGCGTCGATCCCAGACATTGGACGCGACCGGCGGAGGGGGCCGAGGATGTCTGGATCCAGCTCTACTATGGGATCGAGAAAGCGTTCGACGCGCAGGCGTATATCGTCGGTCGGGTGACCATGGCGCCGTTCGCGACCGGCAGCGCCGCACCGGATGCCGGGCACACAGCGGTTCGACCCACCTACCGCGCCGCGGGCGCCAGTGATCGGCTGGCCGTGGTGATCGATCCGAAAGGCAGGCTGCACTGGGAATCGGGCGACCTGGATGGCGACCATCTCGTGATGGTGCTCGGCCCGACGGTGACGGACGCCCACCTGGGTGAACTGGTCGCACGCGGGCTGTCCTACATCGTCATGCCCCACGATCCGGTGGATCCTGCAGCGGTGCTCGAGATACTCGGCAGCGCGTTCGGGGCACGCAAGGTATTGCTCGAAGGCGGAGGCGTGGTCAACGGCGCCTTCATGGCCGCCGGCGTCGTGGACGAGGTCAGCATCGTGCTGGCCCCGGCCATTGACGGCAAGACCGGCCGCAACACGCTCTTTGAAACCTCCACCGGGTTGGCCGACACGCTCCGGCTGCGCTTCCTGTCTGCTACCCCTTGCGACGCCGGCGTGGTGCACCTGCGCTACAAGGTGGAGCCGGCATGAAGCGCCGGGGCGTCGGCGCGCGCGCGTAACGCGGCGACCAGCAGGGTGAACGCCGCCGATGGCTGCCGTCGGCTGGGGTAATACAGGTGGTAACCGGGGAAGGCAGGGCACCACTCGTACAGCACGCGGGCCAGGACGCCCTGCTGGATGAGGTGGTGCACCTGGTCTTCGAGCACGAAGGCGATGCCGAAGGACTGCACCGCCGCGGCGATGACCATGTCCATGTCGTTGAACACCAACGGGCCGCTCACCCGCACATTGAGCGCGCGCCCCTCCTTCTCGAACTCCCATGCATACAGGCCGCCTGAGGACGGCATGCGGATGTTGATGCACGCATGACCGGTGAGGTCATGCGGGGTCGCGGGGCTGCCATTGGCGCTGAGATACGCGGGGGAGGCCACGACCGCCATCCTGAGTTCCGGGCCGATGCGTACAGCCACCATATCCGCGTCCACCTGCTCGCCCAGCCGAACTCCTGCATCGAAGCGCTCGGCGACGATATCGGTCAAGGCAGCATCGACGGCGATCTCGATGGTCAGCCCCGGATGGTGCGGGACGATTGCGGCCACTGCAGGCCACAGCACGGTCCGTGCCGCGTGCGAGCTGCAACTCAGGCGCACCGTGCCGGAGGGTGTTTCCTGGAGCTGGCTGATCTGGGCCAAGGTGCCGCTGATGCTGGACAGCGCAGGGCGCAGCGCCGACAACAAGGTCTCTCCTGCCGCCGTCGGGGCCACCCGGCGCGTGGTGCGATTGAGCAGGCGCACACCCAGCCGGGTCTCCAACCGCTGGACTGTGTAGCTGAGCGCCGACTGGGAGGTATCCAGGCGGGCGGCGGCCCTGGTGAAACTCGCATCCTCCGCAACGGCCACGAAGGCGGCGAGGTCGGAGAATTCATCTCTTTTCATGCGGTGCCGTCGCCTCTATTGATGAAGTAACGATATCACTGCAAGTCTGATAAACCCATTTATCGCATCAACCGTCCGCAGGATCATGGCCCATCCTCTCCAAACAGGTGCTCATGATGAACAAGCGAATGCTCGGAAACGGACTGCAGGTCTCAGCCATCGGGCTGGGCTGCATGGGTCTCAGCTTCGGTCTCGGCCCGGCGACGGACCGCCGCGATGCAATCAATGTGATCCGGGGCGCATATGAGCGCGGAGTCACGTTCTTCGATACCGCGGAGGGCTACGGCCCGTTCGTCAACGAAGACCTGGTCGGCGAGGCGCTGCAGCCAATCCGCGAGCATGTGGTCATCGGCACGAAATTCGGCTTCAAGATCAACGATCAGGGAGAGACCGTGGGCCTGGACAGCCGCCCGGCGCACATCCGCAAGGTCGTCGAGGCCTCGCTGCGCCGCCTGCGGACCGATCACATCGATCTGCTATACCAGCATCGCGTGGACCCGTCCGTTCCCATCGAAGACGTTGCCGGTACGGTCAAGGACCTGATTGCCGAAGGCAAGGTCGGGCATCTCGGTCTGTCCGAGGCAAGCGATGCCACGATCCGCCGCGCCCACGCGGTCCAGCCGCTGTCGGCCATCCAGGATCACTATTCACTGTGGATGCGCGAGCCTGAGCAGACCAAGCTCGCTACCTGTGAGGCACTCGGTATCGGGCTGGTGGCATGGGGACCGTTGGGACAGGGCTTCCTGACCGGGAAGATCACCCGGGGCATGACCTTCGATGACCCGACTGATCTGCGTCGTGATTTCCCGCGCTTCACCCCGGAGGCAATGGAGGCCAACTTCGCCCTCGTGGACTTCCTGCAGTCACTTGCTATCAGCAAGGGCGCCACGCCGGCACAGCTGGCACTAGCATGGCTGCTTGCGCAGCGACCGTGGATCGTGCCGATTCCGGGCGGAACCACCCTCGAACATCTGGATGACAACACCACAGCGCCAAGCCTGACATTCAGTGAGGCAGAGCTTAGTGAGATCGATAGCGCGCTTGCGAGGATCAGTATCCAGGGCGCACCGCTATCTGAGGGTCTGGACGCTGCGATCGATCGGTAAGCCTTAAGGATGCTCTGAACAACCAGCTTTGAGCCCTGATTTTTCGGGTCAGGCTCGATCTGCGACCGACTGACACCCTAGATTGATAATGTTCTGCTGCTTGGAAGCGCCAGCGGGCACCTCCAGGCGGATTTACCCCTGGACCGGCGTCAGCTGCCGACGCGTCATCCACAAATTGGACAGCGCGAACAGCGTCAGCACCTGCGCAGTGTTCTTCGCCAGCCCGCGATAGCGCACCTTGGTGTAACCGAACTGGCGCTTGATCACCCGGAACGGATGCTCCACCTTCGCGCGCATGCTCGCTTTGCAGCTCTCCCAGCGCTCGTGTTGTCGGCGGTCGCGGGCGTTCTTGATGGCCTTCACCTTGCCGCGCTTCTTGGCGATAAAGAAGGTGGCGTTGCAGCCCCGCAGTTCTGCGCGCGCGTCGGCTCCGGTGTAGCCGCTGTCACCCAGCACGCAGTCTTCCTTGCCGTGCAAAAGCGCATGCGTGACCGTAACGTCGCCCACGTTGGCAGCGGTGCACTTCACGTGGTGCACCAGTCCGGAAAACTCATCAACGCCGATGTGCGCCTTCATACCGAAATACCACTGGTTGCCCTTCCTGGTCTGATGCATCTCAGAGTCACGTGCTTTGGCAGCGTTCTTGGTCGAACTTGGCGCCGAGATGATCGTCGCGTCGACAATCGTGCCGGCGCGCAGGCTCTGGCCCTTGCGTGCCAGGTGCGCGTTGACCGCTTCAAGCATTTTGGGGGCCAAACCGTGCGTCTCCATCAACCGACGGAAGTTGAGGATGGTCGTCTCGTCGGGGATGGTGTCCAACCCGCTGAGCCGTGCGAACAGACGCATTGAGGCAATCTCGTGCAGCGCCTCTTCCATGCCCGGATCACTCAACGCATACCACTGCTGCAGCAGATGGATGCGCAGCATGGTTGCCAGTGCGTACGGCGGACGGCCGCGTCGGCCGGAGGTCGGGTAATGCGGCTCGATCAGCGCCAGTAGAGACTTCCACGGAACGACCTGCTCCATCTCGCCAAGGAAGATCTCCCGGCGGGTCTGTTTGCGCTTGCCCAGCCCCTCGGCGTCCCCGAATGTCAGCTGCATGGATGGCTCCTCAACAGGTGCTGACATTGTCTCTCAGGTTGCCGGCCAGCGGCCGGCACTACCGAGGTATTTCTTCAGAGCATCCTTAAACCCGGTAAGCGCGCTCCCTTGTCATTGGGAAATGAAGGTCCGGGACTTCGGTGCATTCATAAGCGCGACGCTATTGGGCTGATGTGGAATGCACCGACGTCCCCCCAATTTTGAGTAGCGCCTCAGTTTGGAGTCCAATTCCCTACCCCGAGGAGATTGGACGTGAAGAAGCGTTTTTCCGAAGAACAGATCATCGGCTTCCTGCGCGAAGCCGAAAGCGGCGTCGCCATCAAGGACCTGTGCCGGCGGCATGGCTTCAGCGAGGCCTCGTACTACCTGTGGCGCAGCAAGTTCGGTGGGATGAGCGTGCCCGATGCCAAGCGGCTCAAGGACCTCGAGTCCGAGAACGCGCGACTGAAGAAGTTGCTGGCCGAGCAGCTGTTCGAGAACGACCTGATCAAGGATGCGCTGCGAAAAAAGTGGTAAGCGCACCGGCGCGTCGGACGCTGGTGCGCGAATGGATCGGGCGTGGTGCCAGCGAGCGTCGTGCGTTGGCAGTGATCGGTATGAGCGCCAGTGCACTGCGGTATTGCCCGCGCGAAGATCGCAATGGCGAACTGCGCGAACGCATCTGTGCGTTGGCACATCGCCATCGCCGCTATGGCGTGGGGATGATCTATCTCAAACTGCGACAGGAAGGACGCATCGTGAACTACCAGCGTGTGGAGCGGTTGTACCGCGAGCAGCAGCTGCAGGTGCGCCGCCGCAAGCGCAAGAAGGTCCCAATAGGCGAGCGTCAACCGCTGCTGCGGCCATCGCAGGCCAACCAGGTGTGGTCGATGGACTTCGTGTTCGACCGCACCGCCGAAGGCCGGGTGATCAAGTGTCTGGTGATCGTGGACGATGCAACCCACGAAGCGGTCGCCATCGAGGTGGAGCGCGCGATCTCGGGCCACGGCGTTGCGCGCGTGCTGGACCGACTGGCGCACAGTCGCGGTTTGCCGAAGGTGATCCGCACTGACAACGGCAAGGAGTTTTGCGGTAAGGCGATGATCGCCTGGGCGCATGCCCGTGATGTGCAACTACGGCTCATCCAGCCAGGCAAACCGAACCAGAACGCCTACGTCGAATCCTTCAACGGCCGACTGCGCGACGAATGCCTCAACGAGCACTGGTTCCCGACGTTACTGCACGCGCGCACTGAAATCGAACGCTGGCGACGCGAATACAACGAGGACCGACCCAAGAAAGCAATCGGCGGCATGACGCCGGCTGCGTATGCCCAACATCTTGCAAACACCGATATCATCAACCCCGGACTCTAAACCAGGCCGCTACTCAGGGCGGGGGGACGTCGCTACCTGAAAAATGCGCCGGCGAGGAACTTCAACTTTGTGGCGCAGTACATCCTCCGCGGCATCGCGGTTGAGGAGCACAACGCCAGTGCGCCACCCAGCACGGCTGTCAGGCTGATCCTCGTTCCTGCAGCATATTGGTCCTTCAAAAAAGACTTCGAGCGCGTCCACGCCAAGCTCAAGAGCTCAATGGGCGTGAAATATGCCAAGTTGTGCGCCATTACAGAGTCGTCCTGCAGGACGGAACTGGACTTTGGAATCAAGCCGCAAGATGGCAATAAGGCAAGGGGGCTTGTTCACCAAGCCAGCCTTCTGCTCCGGCAGGAGGCTTTAGGGGCCAGCGTGACGAGCGGCACCGTGACAGGGAGCTTCAACAGTCAGCAGCACTGGCTGTCCTTCCTGGTGCGCCCGCTTCTCTATGCGAGTCGCAACAATGCGGCACACGGAAATGCCGCTTCGCGATTGAACAGCCTCTCCGCCTCCGGCGACTCGGTCACCGCTGCGTCTTGGACGTTCCTATTCTGCTATCTGTACTTCGCGCTTATTCTTCTTTGTCAGGCCAAGATCACCCTGGCCGACCTTGAACCCTTGTACGAGAACGCTGACCTCATCAACTGAGGGGCGGTGGGTGCTCTTGCAGGAGCTTGCCATTCTCCCGGTGCCGACGTTGCGCCACCCACGTTAACCGCGCGGCCTCGCAGGGGTTCGACACTTTGCGCAGGATCGCGATGTTGCCAGGCGCTGGTTGAGCGCAGGGCGGGGCGGGCCACGGCGGGCCGATTTCTTGCCATCACCATCGATCGTCAGCGAGCTGCTTGCTGTGGTGCCGCCGGTCCAGCAATGCCGGAAAGTGTACGGACCTTGAGACCATCGCCAAGCGAGCTTGCGTTGGTGTTGCGGCACAGGCGTTGATTTCTGAGGGTCAGGGCCCTGGTTGCGCGGTCAGATTTCAAGAGATTTTCGGGCATTAACGCGACGCATCACGGGTAGATTTGCCCCTTGAAATGCCATATGGCCCACGCAGTAGCGCCAACACTGCGGAGAGGCTGGTCCAAGGTGTCCCAGTAGGATCGAGCTGCCACGGCGGAAAGAGATGAACCTTCCGTTCTGGGATCCACACGCCCCGAACGCTCCCAGACTGCAGGCACTGCGTCAGGGTGCGGCCCTGGACGGCATTTGGGCTCAGTATCGCTTGGAACGCCGCCGCATCGAGCCAATCCCGCGCGGCGCCTGCTCTGGCTTGAGCGGAGGCGGATGTTTCCGAAGGTATATGCCCGCGCATAGACTGCCTGCCTGGTAGAAGAGCTGCTTCCGCAAGGATGCCATACGCGTTACTAAGGCAACCTGTGGGGGAAACGTCGCTTGAACGTTAGGCATCCAGCGATTTGCCGCAACAAGGGCATTTCCCTCCTGCCAGCTCTCGATCGTATGCTGCGTTTTGGCGACTGGCCAGCCAGACTGCCGCCAAGGTAATGGAAACGACAAGCGCTACTAAGACGCCTGCGACGATGCTCATCTGTTGCAAGGTAGACAGGGAATTCATTGCATTGCCCACTAGGAAGACCAAGACGATGTCGCACTACAATTTGCCCCCAAATCGAAAGAACTTGCAGGAAATTCATCCGGAAAGGCCCCAGATCTAACGTAGGCTGAGGGCTGTATGGCTGAACTCTGAGGGCGATGTGGCTGCATTTGAATGACGGTGCACAGCAAGAAGGCAGCTACTTGGAGGTCCTGTGACCAAACGAGCTCCAAGAGAATTCGGGGCAAGTAATGCGTAGTTCCGCCAAATTAGGGGCGGGTTGTCCGAAGACTCGCGAAAAGATGGGCGGGTTTCCGCAGCAAAATGGGGCAGTTTCAGCTGTCAAAGGGGCAACTTATCCCCGGCAGACAAGCGCCATTGAGGATAGGGCGCACGCAGAGATCGATCGCGCACGACAGGAAGCTCAGGGACTTCAAAAGCAGCTCTCAAGCGCACAACGGGAGCATCAGAAGTTTGAACAACACGCTCGCCAGCAAGAAGACAGTAACCGTCAGGCGCTGGCCGAGGCGCTCCGAGAAGCTGCCATCGAGCGAGCTCGAGCCGACACGCTGGCAACAGAGTTACAACGTGCGACTGCTTCAAAGCGACCCACTTCACGCCAGAAGTCGGCCCTACCAGTTACGCGCAAGCCACGCAGCGCAGCGCGTTAGACAAGCCTGGTACCTTCTAAAAAAGAGCACCCGTGAATGCAGGGCTAGGAAAACTTGTCACTCACTAGTGCGGCTGCAGATGGCGATCACTCTTGAGTGCGTGGGAAAAGCACTGAGAGTGCTGCATAAGAGCATCCGAGAATGCGCTGGCCACTATGGCACGAGTGAATTCGCACCTCAGCTAACCATCGCAAGCAGTACCGTGTGGAGAGAGAAGCTGCATGAATGGCCTCGCAGTCTACCGAGATCCGAAATACCGATCATGGCTGTTGTCTCAGGCTGTGCCTCAAGTATGGACGGCTACGTTTTCCCTCCATCTTGTTGATGGAGGCGAGGGCACAGCAATCGCGGCAGCGGATGCTGCCGCCGGCTTGGTGAAAGGGCTAGAGGACGAACCTGTGCTTTCTATAGAGCGCACACACGCTGCGATCAACGCCGCCGCGAAGCGATAGAAGCTCGCTAATGAAGATCACCATTGAGTGCGTGGGAAACGCATTGGGAGTGCTGCGTAGGAGCATCCAAGAGTGCGCTGTCCACATACAACTCAACACCGGGGCGGTTTTTCCGTCGTTCCATCAAAGCTGGGGCGACTTGTCCGGGGTTCCGCGAAATGTGGGGCGCGTTTCCGCGGCGAATGGGGTGTATGTCTGCGGGAACGGGGGCATTTCCTCCGCGGCAATCAACTGACACCAGATCCAGCGCCGCCGAGCCCGCGCCGCCCCAAGAACCGATTTCGCATAATGTATATTATGTCAGAACCAGCCCGGTAGCTGACTACCTAACAGCCCCATTGTCTTCCTGCAGCTCCCGCTTGAACGGCACATCCGGCGGCGGTCTGGCCGTTGCCGGTTGATCGTTGAGATTCGGGTCGCTCAGGCCGCAGCCGCCGCCGAATTGCAGCAACGACACCACGCAGCTGATCTTGGTGGTCGTTCCCGGGATCGGGATCTCGATCTTCTTCAGGCCGCGGCGCACCCATTCCTGCAGCAGCGACTGGTTTGGCATCCAGTACTTGTCCAGCGAGGTCGGCGTGTAGCCGTATGGCGGACGTTTGAGCCAGGTGCCGCCCTGGGCGATCTGGTCGCGAGTCCAGGTATCGGTTTCGCTGCCTGGCGGCCCGCGGTCGCCAGCACCGGTGCCGGCATCGCCGGTTCCGGCGGCGACGTGGACGCTGCCGTCTGCGTTGAACATGCCATTGCGCGTTCCGTTGGCACCTGTTGCTTCGCCGCTGCGACGACGGTCGGATTTGCTCCAGTCGTCCGCATTGGCCGCGGTATCCCAGCCGCCGCTACGGTCTGCCGGGGCTGGACCGGCATTGCTGGACGCCGGCCTGGTTGCGGATGCGGCCGCCGCTGCGGTGTTGCTGGATTGCGCGCCTCGCGCCGGATTCGCCTGCGCCTGGCTGGGCTGCGTGGAAGCTGCCGATGGCTGCGTCGCTGCAGTCGCCGACGCAGATGCTGCCGGCGACGGGGTCACCGGCATCTGTCGGGCTGGTGCCGCCGGTGCCGGCTGGGGCGCCGGGTCCGGCACGCTTGGCAGTTCGGCCGTTCGAATGGCGACATCGGGCATGCGAACCGTCGGCGTGATCTCGCGACTGCGCACGGACGGCGCAACGACCTGTGGCCGGTCCGGCACGACGACTTCCCGCTCGCGCACCGTTGGCGCGTTGGCAGCGCGCACCGCAACCGTGGCTGCAGGACCCTGCAATTCGCGCAGTTGCGGCTGTTCGGTGACGGTCTGGATATCGCGCTGGCGCACCTCGATCTGCGGCGCGGCCGGCGCAACCGGACGCGGAGTCACCGTGATCGTGGGCGGCGGCGGCACGACGAAGTCGTTCGTGGCCACCGGTGTTTCGGTGACCTGCAGTGGCGATTCAATCGTCACCGGCGGCACCTGCACGCTCACACGTGGCACCTCAGGCGCCACCGGTTCGCTGGCAGCGGCAGCCACCGGTTCCGGCGCGATGTCCTGCGCCTGGGCAGTACTTGAAGGATCGACTGGTGGCTCGGCGGGCGCAGGCTCCGACGGTGCTGCACTCGCTTTGCTCGGCCTGCCGGTTGCAACGGACGCAGCGGATTGCGGCGCTGAAGCCGCATCGCCCGAGGCGGCCTGCGCCGCGTCAGCGGGCTGCCCTTGTCCACCGCCCTGCTCCGCCGCTCCGTCGCCAATGAAGGTCATGCGCACCCGCGATTCGTCGCCGGTCTTGGTGTCATCCGGCGCCCAGCGCACCGTGACGACCCAGATCAGCAGTGCGATGAAACCGAGATGGATCAACAGGCTAGCGAGCAGCGCCAGCCAGTGTTGCGGCCGTTGGTCCTTCGGCCGCGGCTCCCAGTGCTGCCACCACAGGCTGCGAAATGCCTGGAACGGCGACAACAGCAACGCCATGCCAGCACCTGCAGGCGACGCTGGCCGTGCCAGCAGCACGCCCATCACCTGGTCATCGTCGAACGCAGTCGCCGGTCCGATGCGACTGCTCATCCAGGTTGCCCAACCGTAAGGCAGGCCGGTGCGCCGATCCAGGATGAGCTTGCCCGGCATGCGCGCGCGCAATGCCTGCAGCAGATCGGCGGCCGTGGTCACCGGTGGCGCGGAATCAGGCCGCGCTGTCGCGCGGAATATACGGCGCGTCGCCGGTGGCGTGGTCGGTCGCGTCGCGCACCGCAATCACGCCGGGCACGCGCCCCATCAAGGTCTTCTCGATGCCCTGCTTCAAGGTCACATCGGCCATGCCGCAGCCGTGGCAACCGCCGCCGAAGCGCAGCAGCACGACACCCTCTGCCGAGACCTCCTGCACCGCCACACGGCCACCATGCGATGCCAGCTGCGGGTTGATCTCGTTCTCCACCACCCAGCGCACGCGCTCCACCATCGATGCGGAGTCGGCCGGCGCTTCGCCCTTGATCTTGGGCGCCTTGATGGTGAGCTGCTGGTTGCCGGTGGACTGGGTGACGTAGTCGATTTCGGCGCCATCCACCCAGGGCACGCTGGCGGCGACGATATACAAGGTGAAGCCGTCGCAGTCGATCGCCCATTCGTCACCGCTCAGGTCCGCCGGTTCGGCGAACTCGAGCCGGGCGTCGGCGCGCGGGGTGCCGGCGTCCACTGCGCTCAGGCGCACGCCCATGCCGGGCACGCCCTCGCGTTCGATGAGCTTGCGGAAATAGGTTTGGGCTTTGTCGGATATCTGGATCATGGGGTTATTCTACCGCTCAATGCGCCTGCGCTCATGGAACACCGTGATCCTGAGTGAACGCGCTGTCCGCCACCCCTGCGAGACTGTCATGACCGATCTGATTCCCCTGGAACAGGCCCACTGCCTGCCGCGCAAGGGCAGCGACCACAAGCTCGGCGAAGCGCGCCTGGCCGAATTGCTGCCGCAGGTGCCAGGCTGGGAGCTGGCCGAACTGGGCACGGCGATCACCCGCACGTTCCGCTTTGCCGACTATTACCGCACGCTGGCCTTCGTCAACGCGCTGGCGTGGATCGCCCACCGCGAAGACCACCACCCCGACCTGGGCGTGCATTACGACCGCGTGGTGGTGCGCTATTCCACCCACGACGTCGGCGGATTGAGCGAAAACGACTTCATCTGTGCGGCCAAGGCCGCCCAGCTCTACGATCAAGGAGCCACCCCATGACCCCGTCTCGCACCGCCCTCGCCGGCCTGTTCATTGCCGTCGGCATCAGCGGCTGTGGCAAGTCGTCGCAGCCGCCGGCCGCGCCGGCGGTGGCTCCGACCGAACTGGCCGCCTTGAAGACGCCGCCGCCGGAATACTCCCCGCAACTGGCCTGTGCCGGCATCGGCGGCACTGCCGTGCTCCGGGTGGTGGTCGGTGTCGAAGGCACCCCGACCGACGTCTCGGTCGCGCAAAGCAGCGGTCAGCCGGTGCTGGACGAAGCTGCGCAAAAACGCGTGCGCGAGTGGAAATTCCGGGCCGCCACGCGCAATGGCCAGGCGGTGCCGCAGACGATCCAGGTGCCGGTCGCCTTCAAGCCGCCGGTGCCGCGCCCGGACGAATGCTTTGCCATCGAAGAGCGGGCGCGTCGAGGCGGCTGAGCCGCTGTCGATACGTTGCGCGAACAGACGCGGCGGCGGTAACCCGCCGGCGCGCCGCCCCCAACGCTGAGCACCGCGCAGGCCTGCAGCACCGCGCAGGCCTGCAGCAGCGCCAGGCACCGCAGTGTTCGCCAGCTATCAGCGTGCACGCGCCAGGCCTGCCGCGTCAGACACCACGTGTTCGTCATCCAGGCATGGCCATCCTGCAGGCGCAGCGTGGCCATGCGCAAAGTGCGCAGCAGCAGTCGCCACGCTCCCCGCAGGTCGGTTCCATTCCACGAGGTCGTGCGTCACATGCTCGAAGTGTCATCCCACAATGTCTGGACCGCATTTGCGGTCACGCTGGCAGCTGGCCTGGCGACCGGACTCGGCAGCCTGATGGTCGTGTTCTCCAAGAAGCCCAATCCCCGCCTGCTGGCGTTCGGGCTGGCATTTGCCGGCGGCGCGATGGTGTACGTATCGCTGTCGGAGATTCTCAACAAATCGATCGCTTCGTTCTCCAACGCCTACAACGACAAGCTCGGCTTCACCTTCGGCACGCTGGCGTTTCTGGGGGGCATGCTGTTGATCATGGTGATCGACCGCCTGGTGCCCAACCCGCACCAGAGCCTGTCCAGCGACGATCCGCTGTTCCGCGACGACAACCGGGCCTATATCCGCCGGGTCGGCCTGATGACGGCCATCGCCATCACCGCGCACAATTTCCCCGAAGGCCTGGCAACCTTCTTCGCCACGCTGGAAAGCCCCGCGGTCGGCATGCCGCTCGCGTTCGCCATCGCCATCCACAACATTCCCGAAGGCATCGCCATTGCGGTGCCGGTGTACTTCGCCACCCGCAACAAGTTCTACGCCTTTGGCGCCAGCCTGCTCAGCGGACTGGCAGAACCGATCGGCGCCGGCATCGGCTATCTGGCCTTGTCCAGCGTGCTGTCCGAAGCGGTGTTCGGCACCGTCTTCGGCCTGATTTCCGGGGTCATGGTGTTCCTGGCACTGGACGAATTGCTGCCGGCCGCCAAGCGCTACGCGCAGGGCCACGAGACGGTCTACGGCCTGGTCGCCGGCATGGGCACGCTGGCGATCAGCCTGGTGTTGTTCCGCTTCGCCACGCCCTAGCGCGGCCTGCAACGACCACGCGACCTGGGAACGAGACGCGATTGCCTTGTGCGATCGGTGGCGTTCGGATGCCAGGTTTGGATCGCCATTCCCCTGACGAGCGCGGGTTCCGCTCTACCGGCAGGATCGTGACCCGCGCAGCCGCACATGGCGCGGGTGCGGCCCCAGCATCCGCGCCGATGTAGCCTCCCTGCCCGCCCTGGCTGCGTCAGCGCCCCAGTCGGTCCAGTGCCTCGGCCAGCTCCGGCGCTAGCGGCGCGCTCAAGACGTAGGGCGTCTTGCCGCCGTCCAGCGTGAATTCCAGCGACGCGGCATGCAGGAACAAACGCTTCAGGCCGAGCTGGTCGCGCAGCCGCTTGTTGACCTCCGCCTCGCCGTACTTGTCGTCACCGGCCACCGGGTGCCCCAGGTGCTGGGCGTGCACGCGGATCTGGTGGGTGCGGCCGGTTTCGATGCGGACTTCGCAATACGAGTGCCCGCCGCGCCGCTCCAGCAGCGTGAAGTGGCTCAACGACGGCTTGCCGATCGCATTGACCTGCACATGCCGCTCGCCGCCCTGGCGCAGCCCGATGTGCAGTGGCGCATCGACCGTCATCACCCCGTCCGGCATGCGACCGACCAGCAAGGTCAGATAGCGCTTGGTGATGCCGCGGCCCTCGACGCGGTCGTCCTCCCGCATCAAGGCCTGCATCTCGGTCAGCGCGGAGCGCTTTTTCGCCACGATCAACAGCCCGGAGGTATCGCGGTCGAGCCGGTGCACCAGTTCCAGGGTCTGGTTCGGCCGCAGCGCCCGCAGGGTCTCGATGGCGCCGAAGCTGATCCCGCTGCCGCCATGGCTGGCGACCCCGGATGGCTTGTTGAGCGCCAGCAGGCGTGCGTCCTCGAACACGATCGCCGCTTCCAGCCGCGCCAGGAACGACGACGGTGGCGCGGCCTTGTCGCCCTCTTCGGCAACGCGCACCGGCGGAATCCGCACTTCTTCGCCGCCTTCGAGCTTGCGCTCGGCCTTGGCCCGCCCGCCGTTCACGCGTACCTGGCCGCTGCGCACCAGCTTGTAGATCAGGCTGCGTGGCGCGCCCTTGAGCTGGCCGAGCAGGAAATTGTCCAGCCGCTGCCCAGCACGGTCTTGCGGAACTTTGAGAATACGCACGCCCACACGATCGGCAGGCGGCTTGGGGGGCTGGGGGTCGGTCATCCGGCTCTTTATTCTGTTACACTCGGCGAGCGAGATAAGGGTTTGATTTCGTTGGAAGTTGATTGGCCAGAAGCCTGCCTTCCGATGATTCCGGTACAGTGCGCGACCACCGCCCCCGGGGCGGCCATGTTAGCGGCTCACCGGCCTGCCCGGCCATCGCCAGCGGTTTTTGACCGTTGCGCTGAAACCGTTGCGCTGAACATGTCCCGTGCGCTGCCCCGGTTCTTCCGGACGCGGCTGCCGGCCCTGAAACACCTATAAAACTTAAGACAAGCGCTCCCGCGGCCTGCCGTGGTGTTGCAGCGCTGGAAACCCTGGTCAGGCCTGTCCGCGCGTTGCGCGAAGGGCCGACAAGCTGTTCCAGAGGCGAAACGTCACGGCGTTCCGCGCGGTAGAGCGCGAGAGGAACGCAATAATGAAGCGAATGCTGATCAACGCAACGCAGGCCGAAGAGCTGCGCGTGGCGATTGTGGACGGCCAGACCCTGTACGACATCGACATCGAACAGCCGTCCAAGGAACAGAAGAAGTCCAACATCTACAAGGGCCGTATCACCCGGCTCGAGCCCTCGCTGGAGGCGGCGTTCGTGGACTATGGCGCCGAGCGCCATGGCTTCCTGCCGCTGAAGGAAATCTCCCGCGATTATTTCCAGGCTGGCGTCGACCACAACAAGTCGACCATCCGCGAGTTGCTGCGCGAAGGCCAGGAAATCGTGGTGCAGGTCGACAAGGAAGAGCGTGGCAACAAGGGCGCCGCCCTGACCACGTTCATCTCGCTGGCCGGCCGCTACATGGTGCTGATGCCCAATTCGCCGAGCGCCGGTGGCGTCTCGCGCCGGATCGAAGGCGAAGACCGTGCCGCGCTGAAGGAAGCGCTGGACAAGCTCGACATCCCCGACGACATGGGCGTGATCATCCGCACCGCCGGTGTCGGCCGTGACGCCGAAGAGCTGCAGTGGGACCTGGACTACCTGCTGCAGACCTGGAAGGCGATCGCCGAGGCGGCCCTGAGCAAGCCGGCCGCGTTCCTGATCTACCAGGAATCGCGCCTGATCATCCGCGCCCTGCGCGACTACCTGCGCGCCGACATCGGCGAGATCCTGGTCGATACGCCGGAGCTGTACGCCGACGCCCAGGAGTTCATGCAGCAGGTGATGCCGCAGAGCCTGCGCAAGCTCAAGCACTACACCGACGACATTCCGCTGTTCAACCGCTTCCAGATCGAATCGCAGATCGAAGGCGCCTACGAGCGCAACGTGCGGCTGCCCTCGGGTGGCTCGATCGTGGTCGATCAGACCGAAGCGCTGACCGCCGTCGACGTGAACTCCTCGCGCGCCACCAAGGGCAGCGACATCGAGGAGACCGCCTTCCAGACCAATCTGGAAGCGGCCGAGGAAGTCGCCCGCCAGCTGCGTCTGCGCGATCTGGGCGGCTTGGTGGTGATCGACTTCATCGACATGGCCTCGACCAAGCACCAGCGCGAAGTCGAAAACAAGCTGCAGAACGCGCTCAAGTACGACCGCGCGCGCGTGCAGCTGGGCCGCATCTCCCGCTTTGGCCTGATGGAAATGAGCCGCCAGCGCCTGCGTCCGAGCCTGGGCGAATCCAGCCAGATCGTGTGCCCGCGTTGCGACGGCCATGGCCGCATGCGCAGCGTCGAGTCGCTGTCGCTGTCGATCATCCGCGTGGCCGAAGAGCACGCCATGAAGGAAAACACCGGACAGGTGCTGGTGCAGGCCCCGGTGGAGATCGCCAACTACCTGCTCAACGAAAAGCGCAGCGCGCTGCGTGAGATCGAGCAGCGTCACGAATCGCCGATCATCATCGTCGCCGACGAACAGCTGCACACCCCGCACTACGAAGTCACCCGCCTGCGCGAGAACGAGCTGGGCGAAGACAGCGGCAAACCGAGCTACCAGCGCGGCACCCCGCGCAAGTTGCCGGTACATGCGCTGACCAAGGCACAGTTGAATATCCCGGCTGCGCCGGCAGTGACCTCGATCAAGCCGAGCCAGCCGGCGCCGCTGCGTGAAGAGGCCCCTGCCCCGGTTGCCGCCGCACCTGCACCGGCTCCGGTTCCGGTCGCGGCACTGCCGCTGCCCGCGCCGGTGACCGGTGTGGTCGGCTGGCTGAAGCGCATCTTCGGTGGCGTCGAGCCGGTCGCGCCTGCGCCCGAGTCGACCCAGCGTCCGCGTCAGAACGATGCCGGCCGCAGCAGCCGTAACGAGCGTAGCGACCGTGGCGGTCAGCGGCGCGACGGCCGTGATGCCCGCAATGGTGGCAACGGTGGCAGTCAGCACCGCGGCAATGGCAACGGCAATGGCGTCAACAAGGAGCGTCGTGACGAGCGTCGTCAGCCGGCCAATGGCCAGGCTGCGCAGAACGGCGGGCAGACGCAGCAGGTGCAGGTGCCCAAGCCGCCACGCGGCGAGGCACACCAACCCAAGCAGCCGCAGCAGGCCCAGCAGCAGAAGCAGAAGCCGCAGAACCAGGCACCGCGCCCACCGCGTGCAGCTGCACAGCAGCAGGACGGCGCGCCGTCCGAGCGGCAGCAGCGCCCTGCGCGTCAGGACGAAGGCACTGCCTCGGCGCAGACGCTGACCTCCACGGCCGCAACCGCCACGACTGCGACCGTGGTCGCGGCGATTGCCGAAACCGCGGCACCGGCAACGCAGGCCTCGGCACATGAGGCTGCGCCGGCACACCCGGTCGAGGTCATCGTGACCGAGGCGCATGCCGATCGCGGCACCGACGCGAATGCGGACGGCCAGGCACCGGAGGCGGCAGGCGATGATGCGGCCAATGGCGAAGGCGGCAGCCGTCGTCGTCGCGGTCGTCGCGGTGGCCGTCGTCGCCGTCGCGGCGCTGGTGCAAACGGCGAAGGCGGCAGCGGCGTCGATGGTCTGGAAACGGACGATCTGGACGGCGATGCCGAAGGCGATCTCGATGGCGACACCGAGAGCGACGATGCCGGTGCGCAGGTCCACACCTCGGCTGCCCCGCGCGCCGGACAGCCGGAGTTCGACTTCGACGATGACGCGACCACGCCCGCGGTAGCGGCACGCACCAAGCCGGAGTCCAGCACTCCGGCCGCAGTGAAGCCGCGCCCGGTACCGAAGGAACGTGCGGAAGCGCCGCTGGCGGCCGACACGACGTCGACCACGGCGCCGGTTTCCAACGCCACGCCGTCGTTCGAGCAGCAAGCTGCAAGCCCTGCGGTGACCGCAGCCGAACAGGCACGTGGCGATGCACCGGCGGCCTCTCCGGCACCGGCTGCAACAGCCCCGGCTGGCAATGCAGCGCCAGCTGCAGCGCAACCGGCTGTGCAGGCGTCGGCCAATGCACCGCGTCAGCAAGCGCCTCAGGCTCCGGTCGTTGCGCAGGAATCGGCGAATCTGCAGGCTCAGGCTCCGGTTGCCGCTGCGACTCCGTCCGCTGCGTCGACCCCGGTTGCCGCCTCGGCTCCGGTTGCGACGTCGGCGGCGGCTCCTGCTGCAGCTTCGCCTGTCGAGAGTGCTGCTTCCTTGGCAGAGCCTTCGTCCAAGCCGACGATGCGGTCAACACCGGCGGCGTCGGTATCGGCCGACGCTGCAGCGCCGGCCGTTGCTCGGCAGGAAGTTGCCCGGCAGGAACAGGCAGCACCGGTGGCCGCCGCGGCAGCAACGCAAGCGGAGCCGGCGAAGACCGACGCAACGCCGGCAGCGGGCAGCGTTCCCAAGCCGGTCGCTGCTACGCCGTCGAGCGCCCAGGCGAACGTGGTGACATCCAAGCCGCCGCATGCCGAGCCGTCAACGGCGGAAAGCCCGGCAACCGATGTTGCCGCGACGTCCACCAACACGGTGCCGCAGACCTCCCCGTCTGCCGACGCTGCGCCGGCACGCAAGCCGTACGCTCCGGTGCAGACCACGCTGCTGGACGCCTTGGCTCCGGCCGATGCAACCGCGGCGACAGCGCCACAGGCCGAAACGCCGGTGCCCTACAAGGCGCCCGAGCGGCCGGCATCGGTCGCACCCGTGGTGCCTGCAGACGCCACCGAGCCGACTGCCGACAAGCCGAAGCCGACCGTCGTCGTGTCCGAGGCGGCAAAGCCGGCAGATGCATCGCCTAACGGCGATGACGCCCAGGCGCAGCAAGACGACACCGACAAGCCGCGCGGCGATCACTGATCGTCTCCCGGCCGGTTGAACCTGCCTGGGTAAATCCAGGCAGGTGGCGTCAGACAAGGCGGCCTTCGGGCCGCCTTGTTTTTGCGTGCAGCAGTGTCATGCCGGCATTCCGGCTCCCCGCAACAGCACCTTATGCGGCAGCATCCGACCGCCGCATCTGCAAGATCGGACCCGAGAACTTGGCTTACAGGGTGCGCGCCGGGTCGGTCAGGCCGTACTGATTGGCCAGACGCGCCAGGGCGATGTTGTCCTGGATGCCGACCTTTTCGAACAGGCGCGCCTTGTGCGTGTTGATGGTCTTGGCGCTGAGGTTCAGGCGCTTGGCGATGTCTTCCTGGCGCAGGCCCTGGGTCAGCAACAGGGCGACCTCCAGTTCGCGCGGCGATAGCGCATCGAACGGCGAGCTGCCCCCTTCCAGATTGGACAGGGCCAGATTCTGCGCAATGGTATTGCCGAGATAGCGCCGGCCCAGTGCGACTTCGCGCACCGCACGCAGCAGTTCCTGCGCATCGCCGCCCTTGCCGACATAGCCAGATGCGCCAGCTTCAAGCAGACGCTTGGGCAATGGGCCGTCTTCCAGCACCGACACGATGATGACGCGGGTGCCGTAATCGCCCTTGACGATGCGCTCGGTGATTTCCAGGCCGCTGACACCGGGCAGATGCAGGTCGCAGAGTACGATCTCGGGTTTGAGCTGGCGAATTTGCGGCAAGGCCGCCTCCCCGCTCTCCGCTTCTCCCACCACATCGATGTCCACTTCCTTGGACAGGATCATCTTCATGCCGGTACGCACGAGTGCATGATCGTCGATCAGAAAAACTCTGATGGTCATCCTTGTTGTCCTCGCTGTGCGGCTGGCTGATGCAGCCTATCTCCGTGAATAATTCAGGGCAAGCTCGATGCGACGTATTACATTTGAGTAAGAATGCGACGCACTCTGCCGCCGCGTGTCATGGCAGGCATTGAATGCACGATCGCGGCGTGATCGGATGATGCGAGCGCCCCCAATGCGCGAACATCGGGCAATTCACTCGCCCCCGGTCAGATTTTTCCTGCTTCGGTGCTGCGCTCGGCGTCCACCAGGGGGCGCAGTTGCGCATCGAGTGCAACGCGCTCGTCGAACACGAAGCAGCGGCCGTCGTAGCCTTCGCCGCCGACCTCCTCGAAGTAGCCGAGGATGCCGCCTTCGAGCTGCAGCACGTTGTCCATGCCGTCGGCCTGCATCCACAGCGCAGCTTTCTCGCACCGGATGCCGCCGGTGCAGAAGCTGACCACGGTGGCATCGGCCAATGCAGCGCGATGCGGTTCCAGCGCAGCCGGCAAGTCGGTGAACTTGTCGATCGGCAGCGTCAACGCTCCCTGGAACGTGCCATACGCCACTTCCTGGGCATTGCGCGTGTCCAGCAGCACCAACGGGCGGCCGCGATCGTCGCGTCCTTCCTGCATCCACGCGCGCAGCGTGGCGGGCGTCACTGCCGGCGCACGGCCCTGCAGCGGCGAGGCATCGTCGCGGCGGAAGCTGATGATCTCCGGCTTGACCTTCACCTTGAGCCGCGCAAACGGCTGCGACGCGCTCAGGCTGTACTTGATGCGCATCTGTGCAAAGCGCGGATCGGCCTGCAGCCACGCGTAGAACGTGCCGACCTGTTCCGCTTCGCCGGCCAGAAACAGGTTGATCCCCTCTCCGGCCACCAGCACCGATCCTTTCAAGGCCTGCTGCCCGGCCTGCGCGAGGACGCTGTCGGCGAGCGACTGCGGATCCTGGATGGTGACGAACTGGTAGGCAGCTGTATTGGTGATCATGCGGCCATTTTAAGCCGATGCGGCCAAAGGTGCGATCAGCCGCGCAGCAGCAGGAACGGCAGCAGCACCAGCGAGGCGACAACCAGCATGCCGATCAACGTGGTAATCACGAACAGCGGGCGCTTGCGCAGCAGCGCGCCGAAGGTTTCAGCGGTGCCGGCAGCGAGCGCATCCTGGCGTTGTGCGCGCGCGAGGGCACCCCGCTGCGCCTGGTACGCATCCATCGCCGCCTTGGCGCGCGGGTAATCGGCATCGTCGCTGAGCCAGATGCCACCGGCGGAAATGCCCCAGTTACTGGGCCGGGTTTCGTAGATCGGCACGAGATGCTCGCGCATCAGCGCCCGTACCTCGTCGGCCTCGTCATCGGGAACATTGCGCAGATTGAGCAGCAGCTTGGCCATGGGCGCGATGATACCGGGAGCCGGGTGCGATAATGGCGCACTTCCCTTGCCGGACCCTCCCATGCGCCTTCTGTTGACGCTTTGTGCTGCCCTGCTGCTCGCAGCCTGTACGCCCGCCCTGCCGCCGTCCGGCGGCACCATCGCCGCGTTCGAGCGGATCGACCGCAACGTCGGTACCGGTGCCGAAGCCACGCCGGGCGCGATGGTCACCGTGCACTACACCGGCTGGCTGTACGACGAAAAAGCCGCCGACAAGCACGGCAAGAAGTTCGACAGCTCGCTTGATCGCGCCGAGCCATTCCAGTTCGCGCTGGGCGGCCGTCAGGTGATCCGCGGCTGGGACGAGGGCGTGGCCGGCATGCGCGTGGGCGGCAAGCGTACCCTGATGATTCCGCCCGAGTACGGCTATGGCGACAACGGTGCAGGCGGGGTGATTCCGCCCGGCGCGTCGCTGGTGTTCGACGTGGAATTGCTTGGCGTGCAGCCGCGCTGAAGGTCCGAACAATGACGGATGCGAGCAAGCGGCGGCTGGCGGTGATCGGTGGTGGGCCGGCCGGTCTGATGGCTGCAGAAGCGGCGTGTGCGGCGGGCCTGGCGGTCGACCTGTACGAAGCCAAGGGGTCGGTGGGACGCAAGTTCCTGATTGCCGGCAAGGGCGGGCTGAACCTCACCCACTCCGATCCGATGCCGGTGTTTGCGCAGCGCTATCGCGAGCGCACCGAGGCGGTCGCCTCGTGGCTGCAGGCGTTCGATGCAGACGCGCTGCGTGCTTGGGCGCGCGACCTGGGCGTGGAAACCTACGTCGGCAGTTCCGGACGCGTGTTCCCGATGGATCGCAAGGCCGCACCGTTGTTGCGCGGCTGGGTGCGCCGACTCAAGGAACAGGGTGTGGCATTTCATATGCAGCATCGCTGGCTTGGCTGGAGCGATGACGGCGCGTTGCGCTTCCACTCGCCCACCGGCGACGTCGAACGCACTGCAGATGCCGTGGTGCTGGCGCTCGGTGGCGGCAGCTGGCCGCAGCTCGGTTCCGATGGTCTTTGGCAACCGGTGCTGCAGGAACGCGGCATTGCGGTGGCACCGCTGGTACCGGCCAACTGCGGCTTCGACATCGCCTGGAGTGCGCATTTCGTGCAGCGACATGCCGGTGCGCCACTCAAACCCGTGGTTGCGCACTGGCAGGACCGCCACAGCACACCGCATCAGTTGCAGGGCGAGTGCGTGGCGACGTCCACCGGCATCGAGGGCAGCCTGATCTATGCGTTGGCTGCGGATCTTCGCGCGCAGATCGATGCGGATGGCGTGGCGGAGCTGGTGCTGGACCTGCTGCCCGGGCGCACGCTGGAACGCGTCAACGCCGAGCTGGAAAAACCGCGCAAGGGACGCAGCTTCAGCGAGCATCTGCGCCGTCAGCTCGGCATCGATGGCGTCAAGGCCGCCTTGCTCTACGAACATCTGGGCAAGCAGGCGGGCGACGATCCTGCGCTGGCAGCGCGCACGCTCAAGCGATTGCCGCTACGTCTGCTGCGACCGCGCCCGCTTGCCGAGGCAATCAGCTCGGCCGGTGGTGTGCAGCTGGAGGCGCTGGATGCGCAACTGATGGCGCGCGCGCACCCCGGCGTGTTCTGTGCCGGCGAAATGCTCGACTGGGAAGCACCGACCGGTGGCTATCTACTGACTGCCTGCTTTGCCAGCGGATTACGTGCCGCGCATGGCGCGGTGCAGTGGCTGCAGCGACCGGGCGACCGCGCTACAGGCGATCGCTGACCGCATCGCGCGGCCATACCGATTTGACGTCATAGATCACCGCACCGGGTTTGCCCAGCGCTGCGATGCGCTGCGCGTCGTAGTCGCGGTATTGCGCATGCGCCACTGCCAGCACCACGGCGTCGTAGGCACCCTCGTCCGCAAGCGCGCACAACCGCACGCCGGCATGATGCAGCGCTTCTGCGGGGTCGGCCCACGGGTCGCAGGTATCGACCTGCACGCCCGCAGCTTGCAGCAGCTGCACCAGTTCCAGCGCCCGGCTGTTGCGCAGGTCCGGGCAGTTCTCCTTGAAGGTGGCGCCCAGCACCAGCACCCTCGCCTGCGCAAGCACCACGCCACGCGTGGCCAGCATGCCGCAGACACGCTCGGCCACGTGCCGGCCGACGCGGTTGTTGACCTGGCGCGCGGTGTGGATCAGGTCCGGGTGATAGCCCACGCTTTCGGACTTGTGCATCAGGTAATACGGATCCACCCCGATGCAGTGGCCACCGACCAGGCCGGGCCGGAACGGCAGGAAATTCCATTTGGTTCCGGCCGCCTCCAGCACATCCAATGTGTCGATGCCCAGCTTGTCGAAGATCAACGCCAACTCGTTGACCAGCGCAATGTTGACGTCGCGCTGGATGTTTTCGACCACCTTGGCGGCCTCGGCCACGCGCATCGATGGCGCCCGCCAGGTGCCGGCGGTGATGATGCCGGCATACAAGGCGTCGACCGCATCGGCGGCTTCGGCGGTGGAGCCGGAAGTGATCTTGCGGATATCGCGCAGGCGCCGCTGGCGGTCTCCCGGATTGACGCGCTCAGGGCTGTAGCCACAGAAGAAGTCGTCGTTGAAGCGCAAACCCGAGGCAGCTTCGAGCAAGGGCACGCAGACTTCTTCGGTGGTGCCCGGGTAGACGGTGGATTCGTAAATCACCAGGTCGCCGGGTTTGAGCGCGGCGGCGATCAGCGTGGTGGCACTGCGCAGCGGTTCCAGGTCGGGCTGCTCGAAGCTGTCGATCGGCGTCGGCACGGTGACGATGAAGATGCTGCACGCGGCCAGGTCCGCAGCGTTGGCGGTGTAGCGCAGGCGGGTGGCGGCGGCCAGCTCGGTGTCGTCCAGCTCCAGCGTGGCGTCATGGCCATCGCGCAATTGCCCGACCCGTTGCGCATCGATGTCGAAGCCCAAGGTGTCGCGCTGTTCGCCGAAGGCGACGGCCAGCGGCAGGCCGACATAGCCCAGCCCGATCACGGCGATGCGGGCCTGCTGCGGAGCGAGTAACGTGGTGCTGGACATGCGGTTCCTTCAATCGTGCGCAGCCGGTTGCTGCGCGCCTGCGCGGTGGCAGCATAGCGCAGCCGACCATCGGGCCATCAGTGCGGCGCGCCTGCGACGCGGCGATTCACAATCGGCGCGCAATCAGGCACGCTATCGCAATGCCCGGGTGGCGAAACTGGTAGACGCAAGGGACTTAAAATCCCTCAGCTGCAAGGCTATGCGGGTTCGATTCCCGCCCCGGGCACACGCTTATCGCGTTGCGAATCGCGCAACGCCATGCACGCACCGACAAGTCTCCCCAGTTGCGTTGTTGCAGCCATGTCGCATGGCGATCAGTCACACCTGTGCGTCGTGCTTGGGCAATGTATTGCGCGCCCTCAGGCAGCTCCCTGCCCCCGAAAATGATCGCAGGCGTCAATGCATATGCATCCCGGCCCGACGTGGAAGATCGTGAGCAGACCATGGATCGACGCCACGGCCCACGTCGACAGTGATGCGAAACTGCGTTGAACGAGATGGAGCTGCGCGCTTCTGCGTACCAGACGATCAACCAATAAAAAGCCCCGGATATCGCTTGATATCCGGGGCCTGAATTTGGAGCGGGAAACGAGACTCGAACTCGCGACCTCAACCTTGGCAAGGTTGCGCTCTACCAACTGAGCTATTCCCGCGTGGAGCAAAATTGTACAGCTTGTTACTTCGTTGCGCCAGTCCTGTCGTCGTTGCCGACGCATGAAAAACGCATGCAATGTGGAGGCCTGGGCCGGAATTGAACCGGCGTACGCGGATTTGCAGTCCGCTGCATAACCACTCTACCACCAGGCCGAAACATCAAACCCAAGGCATCCTGCCTTGAAACAACGAGACCTCGGGCAAGGGGCCTTGTCTACATCTGGAGCGGGAAACGAGACTCGAACTCGCGACCTCAACCTTGGCAAGGTTGCGCTCTACCAACTGAGCTATTCCCGCTTGGGAGGCGAAATTCTACAGCGAACAGCATCGCTGTCAACTATTGCTTTCGACTTTTTTCGGTTTGCTGGTGATCGCGGCTTTTTCGTCGGCACGCAGGCTCGGCCAGGCGGCCTGCAGGTACTGGAAACCCGACCACAACGTCAGCAGCGCGGCGATCGCCAGCGTCCAGTAACCGGCGCGGAAGATCAGGTTGCCGAACCAGATTTCGTGCGTGGGCATCTGCCCCGGCGTGACCGAATACAGCAGGCAGAGCAGCGCGACCATCTGCGCGGTGGTTTTGACCTTGCCGATCACCGCCACCCGCACCTTGGCGCGCTGGCCGATCTCGGCCATCCATTCCCGCAACGCCGACACCGCGATTTCACGTCCGACGATGACCGCCGCCCAGAACGCCATCCACGGCGTGGGGTGGCCCTGCACGATCAGGAACAATGCCACCGCGACCATCAACTTGTCGGCCACCGGGTCCAGGAATGCACCGAAGGCCGAATACTGGTGATAACGCCGCGCGACCCAGCCATCCAGCCAGTCGGTGATGGCGGCCAGCGCGAACACGCCGGCGGACGCGAAATTGGTCCAGGTGTACGGCAGGTAGAACACCACGACCAACACCGGGATCATCACGATCCTCAGCAGTGTCAGCCACGTGGGGATGGTCAACTTCATTACGGACTCGACTCGCCTGCCGCATCGGGAAGCGCCAGCCCGTGCAGGTTAGCGTAGATTCGCGCGGCAAGTGCGGCATTGACGCCCTCCACCCGCGCAATCTCGGCCTCGCCGGCGGCCTTGAGCCCGACCAGGCCGCCGAAATGCTTGAGCAGGCTCGCGCGCCGGCGCGGACCGATGCCGGGGATATCCTCGAGCTTGCTGGTCATGCGCGCCTTCTGGCGACGGCCACGGTGACCGGTGATCGCAAAACGGTGCGCTTCGTCGCGCACCTGCTGGATGAACTGCAGTGCCGGCGATGCCGCGCCCGGCCGCAGCTCGCAGCCGTCGGCCATGATCAGCGCTTCATGCCCTGCCCTGCGCTCCTCGCCCTTGGCCACGCCGACCAGCAGCACGTTCTCGATGCCCAGATCGGCCAGCGCGCCCTTGGCCTGCGCCAGCTGACCGGCACCGCCGTCGATCAGCAGCACATCCGGCAGCACACCGTTTTCTTCCACAGCGCGGCGAAAGCGCCGTTCGATGGCCTGACGCATCGCGGCGTAGTCATCGCCCGGCGTGATCCCGGAGATATTGAAGCGCCGGTATTGGCCGCGCACCGGCCCGTTGGCATCGAACACCACGCACGAGGCCACCGTCGCCTCGCCCATGGTGTGACTGATATCGAAGCACTCCACCCGCTTGACCTGCTCGGCCAGCCCCAGCATCTCGCGCAGTGCCTCGCTGCGTGCGTGCTGCGCACTCTGGCTGGTGAGTTCGGTGACCAGGGTCAGCTGCGCATTGCGGGTGGCCAGCAGCAGGTAGCCGGCACGTTCGCCGCGCACGTTCCACTTCAACGTGACCTTGTGCTCGGCGGCGCTGCTGAGTGCGGCCTCGATCAGTTCGGCATCGGGAATTTCGCGATCGAGCAGGATCTCGCGCGGCGGCGAATGCTCTGCGTAGTACTGCGATACGAATGCAGCCAGGATTTCGTCCGCGCTGTCTTCGCCATTGGTCTTGGGAAAGAACGAGCGCGTGCCCAGGTTGCGGCCATCGCGAAAACTCAGCAGCAGCACGCAGGCCTGGCTGGCTTGCGTGGCGCAGGCCAGCACGTCCAGATCCGCCGCGCGGCCGTCCACGTACTGGCGGTTCTGCATGCTGCGCAGCGAGGACAGCAGGTCGCGCAGACGCGCGGCGCGCTCGAACTCGAGCGCTTCGCTGGCCTGCTGCATCGAGTGCATGATCTCTTCGCCGAGCTGGTCGCTCTTGCCTTCCAGAAACATGGTGGCGCGGCGCACCGATTCGGCGTAGTCGGAAGCGGCGACCAGCTCCACGCAGGGCGCGCTGCAGCGACCGATCTGATACTGCAGGCAGGGCCGCGAGCGATTGCGGAACACGCTGTCCTCGCAACTGCGCAGCTTGAACAGCTTGTGCATCAGGCTCAGCGTTTCGCGCACGCCGGTGACGCCGGTATAGGGGCCGAAATAGCGCCCCTGCACGGCGCGCGGGCCACGGTGCAGGGCGATGCGCGGCCACTGCTCGCGTGTCAGCAGCACGTAGGGATAACTCTTGTCGTCACGCAGCGACACGTTGTAGCGCGGCGACAGCGACTTGATCAGCTGGTTTTCCAGCAGCAACGCTTCGGCCTCGCTACGGGTCACGGTGACGTCCATCCGCGCGACCTGCGACAACATCGAGGTCAGCCGCGCATTCTTCGGCGTGCCGTTGAAATAGCTGCCCACCCGCTTGCGCAACGCACCGGCCTTGCCGACGTACAGCAAGGTGTCGTCGCCCGCGTACATGCGGTAGACGCCGGGCGCAGTGCTCAGTTGGGCAGCAAACGCCTTTCCATCGAAATCGGCTTGGGGCCTTGCGTTCATTCTTCTATCGAAACATCGCGCAGTTCGCCGCTCGCCAGGTCGTAGCGCAACACGGCATGGGCATCGGTCTCGGCAATCCATACCGCGCCGGCGGCAACTGCCAGCCCGGCCGGGCCATGCAGGCGGCGTGGCAGCAAGACGGTAGTCAGTTCGCCGCCGCCCAGACGCAGGCAGCGCAGGCGGCCGTTGCCGGTGTCGGCAATCCAGAGCATCGGCGAATCGGTAGCCAGGGCGATGGCTTGCGGAAACTGCAGGCGCGCCGTGCCGCGCGGGCCGTCCTCGTCGCCGAACTGCCAGGTGCCCTGCCCGCCGACCAGGGTCTGCACCAGATCGCCGCGCAATTGCATGGTGCGGATCGACGAACCCAGGCCATCGCAGACGTAGGCCACCTGCTGCACCGCGGCCAACCCGGCCGGCTGTGCGAACGCGGCCAGATGCCCGCTGCCATCGCGAATCTCGAGCGCGCCGGTACCGGCGCGTGCGCTCAGTGCGGCGCGCCCCAGGTCATAGCTCCAGATGCGGTTATCGCCCGCCATGGCGATCAACACCTGATTGTCGGCAACCGCCAGCCCTTGCGGGTAATGCAGCGCCGAGGCACCGGCGAACGCCAGCGGCCCCTCGACCGGCTCGCCGGAGCGCCCGGTGCCGCACAAGGTGTCGACCTGCCCGCTGCGCAGGTTGATGCGACGCAAGGCGTGATTGCCGGTGTCGGCGACATACAGCTGGTCGCGTTCCAGCGCCAGGCCCTGCGGACGCCGGAACGCCGCTTCACCGACGCCACCATCGATGAAGTCCGCATTGCCATGACCGAACTGGCGCAGCACGCGGCCACCATGCGTGCATTCGAGCACGCGGTGATGACCGGTGTCGGCGATGTACAAGCGGTCCTCGGTGGCGGCAAGACCGGTTGGAAACCGCAGCTCCAGGCGCGGCTCGGGATCGCGCTCGGCCACCCCATGCAGGTCGGCATCGGATGGCAGCTGCTGGCCTTCACATAATGCGGCCAGTGCCTTGTCGAGATCGCCAGTCACGCCGACCAGGCGCTGTCGCTCGCGGCCGTAGGCATCGAGCAGCACCAGCGTGGGCCAGGATTCGATGCCGAAACGGCGCCAGGTCTCCCAGTCCCTGTCGAGCAAAATGGGGGCGCTGACACCATGACCGCGCAGTTGTTTGAGTGCGCGTTGCGGCTCGCGTTCACTGTCAAAGCGCGGCACCTGTACCACGATCACCTGCAGCCGGCCGGGGCTGCGGGCCTGCCAGTGCGCCAGCTCGGCCAAGCGCTCGGCGCACCACACCGAGCTGGCATTGACGAATGCCAACACCAGTGCACGCCCGCGATGCTCCTGCAGGGTGGATGGCCTGGCGTTGAGCCAGGTAGGAAATTCCGGCAGTTCCTGGGTGAGCTGGGCAGTCATATCGTAATTATGCCCAAGCCCGATTAGCGGCGGGTGAGCCTGGCCACGGTCTGGCGCGCAGCGATATCGACCAGCTGCCAGGCACGCTCGAAATCGTCCATGCCACCGGTGTAGGGGTCGGGGATCTCGTCGCGCTCTTCCACACCCGCCCAGGGCAGCCACAAGGCCAGCTTGTCGCGCAGCGGCGCCGGGGCAAGGCGTTGCAGATCACGCAGATTGCTGCCATCGGCGCACAGCAGCCAGTCGAAGTGCTCGAAGTCTGCCGTACGCACCTGGCGCGCGCGCAATCCGGAGATATCCACGCCATGGCCGCGTGCACAGCGAATCGCGCGCGGATCGGGTGGGTCGCCGGCATGCCAGTCGCCGGTACCGGCCGAATCGACCTCGATCCGCGGCGACAAGCGCGCCTCGTCCAGCCGCGTACGCAGCGCGCCCTCGCCCATTGGCGAGCGGCAGATGTTGCCCAGGCACACGATCAGCACCCTCATGCCGATGCCAGGCGCGCTTGCGCGCGCGCCAGATCGTCCGGGGTATCGATGCCCGGCGGAAACTGCTCGGGCGTCACTGCCACCGCGATGCGGTGGCCGGCCTCCATCACGCGCAGTTGTTCCAGTGATTCGATGCGCTCCAGCATGCCGGGCGGCATTGCGGCAAAGCGCTGCAGAAACCCCGCACGGTAGGCATAGATCCCGATGTGGCGCAGCCACTGCCCGTCACCGGGCAAGGTGTCGGGCTGACTGGCAAAGCTGTCGCGATGCCAGGGAATCGGCGCGCGGCTGAAATACAAGGCGTCGCCGCCAGCACTACGCACCAGCTTGACCACATTCGGATCGAACAGCTCGTGCGCGTCGTCGACCTGTGCGGCCAGCGTGGCCATCTCGGCACCGGAATGCAGCAGCAGCTGGGCCACCGCACGGATGCCGGCCGCCGGCGCGAACGGCTCGTCGCCCTGCAGGTTCACCACGCAGGTGTCGGCTACCCAGCCGGCGATCCGCGCGCATTCGGCAAGCCGGTCGGTTCCCGATACGTGCGCATTGCCGGTCATTGCCACATGCACGCCTGGCAGGCCGTCGATCACCTCGGCAATGCGCGCATCGTCGGTGGCCACCCAGACCTCGCGCGCCCCGGCCAGCAATGCCCGCTCGGCCACATGCTGGATCATCGGGCGATCGCCGATCAATTGCAGCGGCTTGCCCGGCAAGCGCGTGGAAGCGTAGCGCGCGGGAATGGCGACGACGAAATCTGCAGGCGTTGAGTTAGTCATACGTGCGCGCTCTGGAAAACTGGAATGTGTGAGGAAACGAGATGACCAAATCGCATCATGCACCCGCGTGATGCTTGAAGTTTTTACGCATAAAGCATCCACGATTTCAAACCATTGCATCGCGGAAACACGGTTCGATGCTTAAGCAAAAGCTTAAGTGAATCGAGGGCGTGGTGTCCTCACCGCACCAGAGAGTTGGTCGCTGGCCACGTGAAAAGCCGGTTGCCGCTTGATCTGCACCGGACGTCGAGAAAGCGTATCAGTGTCGGACAACGCACCTCTCGCACTGCTTTTTTTTAAACTGTGCGCACCGACCATCCCGACTGGTCCTTGCCCGCCCACCGTCGCGGGACCTTGAGCGGCATGGATGCCGCGCCAGAGCCTACACGGACGTACTTGCGGCGTGTCCTGCGATGGTGGGTGGGCAAGGACCCTGCAGCCAAGCCAGGCATCAAAGCCGATTGTCGCACCCAGCACTTCAGGACAACTCGGAAATTGCCCAGCGTTTCAGATCGCTGAAGGGTCCATCCACGGCGCCATTGCTGGCGCCGCGCTTACACACCTTGTCGACTCGCCAACTTGTCCAGGCGATCCAGCAGACTCACCCAGAACGCCGCCGGCAACTCTGCCTTGAGCGGTACGCTGTACAGCCACTCGTCGGCGAACGGCCGGCATTTGACCGCGTCTTTTTCGGTCATCAGCACCGGCAGGCGGCTGCCGAAACTGAAGTCGGCGGCGCGATAGACGTGGTGATCGGGAAAGGCATGCGGCACCACGCCGATGCCGCGCGCGCGCAGCATCGCGAAGAAGCGTTCCGGATGCGCAATCCCGGCCACTGCATGCACGCGCTGGCCGGCCAGCCTGCTCAATGGCTGAGCGCGCTTGCCATCCATCGGTTGCACGCTGTCGATGCTCAGGCGCATCTGCCATTCGCCGAATCCGGCGTCATCGGGCGCGGGCACGGGTGTCGTCGTCGCTGCGCTGGCCTGGCCCAGATTGACCACGCGGAAATCGCAGTCGCGCGCACGCGCCGCCGGCTCGCGCAACGGCCCGGCCGGCAACAGGCGCCCGTTGCCGTAACGGCGCTGGCCATCGACCACTTCGATCTCCACATCGCGGGCGAGCCGGTAGTGCTGCAGCCCGTCGTCGCAGACGACGATGTCGCAGCCTGCTTCGACCAGGGCGCGCGCCGCGGCCAGGCGATCGCGGTCCACGCGCACGCGTGCGCCGGTTTTCCAGGCGATCAGTACCGGCTCGTCGCCGCCGAGCGCCACCGGCGTGTCCGCCTCGACCCAGCGTGCAGTATCCGACGCCTCGCGGCCATAACCGCGACTGGCGACGCCGGGCGTCCAGCCGGCTTCCTGCAACTTGGCGACCAGGGTAATCGTCAACGGCGTCTTGCCGGTGCCGCCGGCGGTGACGTTGCCCACCACGATCACCGGCACCGGCACGCCGTGGCGCTTGCGCCAGCCGCGGCGATACAGCGCGCGTCGCAGCGCGATGGCTGCACCGTAGACCGGCGCCAGCAGGCGCGCCGACAGCGGAATCGGCGCATTGTCGTACCAGTAGCCCGGCGTGCGGGCGCCGCGCTTGCTCATGCCTGACGTTCGCGAAACTGCATGCCGTGCAGATGCGAGTACAAGCCGCCCTGCTCGAGCAATTGGTGATGCGTGCCGCGCTCGACGATACGGCCCTGGTCCATCACCAGCACCTGGTCGGCATGCTCGATGGTGGACAGACGGTGCGCGATCACCAGCGTGGTACGGTCCGGCATCAATTTATGCAGGGCGTCCTGCACCAGGCGTTCGGATTCGTTGTCCAGCGCCGCAGTGGCTTCGTCCAGGATCAGGATCGGCGCGTCCTTGAGCATCGCGCGCGCGATCGCCAGACGCTGGCGCTGGCCACCGGACAGGCGCCCGCCCTTGGTGCCCACGTGTGATTGCAAGCCTTCGGGCAGTTGTGCGACGAACTCCATCGCATTGGCGCCCAGGATCGCGCGTTCCAGCTGGCCGGCGTCGGCACTGCGCATTTCGCCATAGGCGACGTTGTCGGCGATGCTGCCATCGAACAGCATCACCTGCTGGCCGACCAGGGCGATCTGCCGACGCAGATCGGCCAATGCGTACGCCTGCACCGGGTGCCCGTCGAGCAGGATCTGCCCGGACTCTGCCTCGTAGAAGCGCGGAATCAACTTGATCAGGCTGGACTTGCCGCTGCCGGAACGCCCGACGATCGCCGTCACCGTGCCCGGCTGCGCCACGAAACTGACCTCGGCCAGGGCCGGATTCACCTGCCCCGGATAACGCGCAGTGACGTTGCGGAACTCGATCAAGCCCTTGGCGCGCGTCAGCGGCACCGTGCCCTGATCCGGCTCGTCGGCACTGTCGAGCACCGAGAAAAGGCGCTCGGCCGAGGCCAGGCCGCGCTGCACCATGTTCTGCACATTGGTGAGCTGCTTGAGCCCGGGAATGATCGTCAGCATCGAGGTCATCAGCACCACGAAATCACCTGCGGTCAGCCGCCCGGCCAATGCCTGCGCACCAGCCACGAACAGCAGCGCCGACAGACCGATCGCGCCGATCATCTGCACCGTGGCGGTGGAAATGCCGCGCGTGGATTCGACCTTCATCGCCAGCCGCAGATTGCGGTCGGCCAGCGCGCCATAGCGCTCCATTTCGGTCTGCTGGGCGCCGTAGATCTTGACCTCCTGGTGGCTGGACAAGGTCTGGTCGGCCGCCTGCAACAGATGCGCGCCGCTTTCCTGGATGCTGTGGCTGATGCGCCGGTAGCGCCGCGCCACCTTGTCCATCACCCAGGCCAGTACCGGCGCCAGCACCAGGATGGTCAGCGTGACCTGCAAGCTATGCCACAGCATCAGCGCCAACGCGCCGATCACCTGCAGCGACTGCTGGATCATCACCTTGACCGCATCCACCGCCGCCTGCGCCACCTGGTCCGAGTCCGAGCCCAGGCGGATCAGCATCGACGGGACCGGCTCGGAATCGAAGCGCGACCCCGGCAGACGCAGGTATTTGGACATCACCTTGACGCGCAGATCGCGCGCGATGCTGCGTGCGGATTTGCCCATCGCCATATCGGTGATATAGCCGGCGACCCCGCGCACCACGAACAACAGGATGATCTGCACCGGCAGCCAGCGGCTGACTTCGGCATTCTTGTAGATGAAGGTCTCGTCGGTGATCGGCTTCATCAACGCCAGGAAGCCGGTCGTGCCGGCCGCTTCGATCAGCGCGGCAATCAGCGCGGCGACCAGCAACAGGCGATACGGCTTGGCGAAGGCCAGCAGGCGACGGTACGTGCGCCAGGACGAGACTGGCGCCGGGCGGTCGTTGGAGGTGGTCACTGGCGGGTTCCGTTAGTGCGTGTGTGGCCGGGTGTGGGTGTGGTGCCGGCCTGCGGCGCTGTGGCGATCGCGATGCGGCGGAAGCCGAGCTGCCCCAGCGCATCCTGCGCGGTCACCACCGCCTGATACGGTGTACGCGCATCGGCGCGCATCAACACCGTCTGCTCGCGGTCGTCACCGGCGATCTGGGCAATGGTCTGCTTGAGCGAATCCACATCCGAACGCAGCACTTCCTGATCGTTGATGAAATAACGCCCGTCGGCATTGACCAGTACGCTCAATGAACGCGGCGGCGCGCTGGTGTGTTGGTCGCTGGCGGTCGGCAGCTGCAATTGCAGCGTGGAGCGTGCGTCGAAGGTCGTGGTCACCACGAAAAAGATGATGAGGACAAGGATCACGTCAATCAATGGCACCAGATCGATATGCGGCTCGTCCTGGCGTCGGTCACTGCCGATGCGCATCCGTCAGCCCTTTGCCATGACGGGTTTGCCAGCTGCCGCAAGCGGCGCCGCGGCGGCCGGCACCGAGCGGCCGTCCATGGTGTCCAGCAGCAAGGTGGCTTCCTGCTCCATCTCGATGATGTAGCCGGCGATGCGGCCCTTGAAGAAGCGATGCGCCATCAACGCCGGCACCGCGATGATCATGCCGGTGGCCGTGCACACCAGCGCCTTGCCGATGCCGCCGGCCAGCTGGTTCACATCGCCCACGCCGTGATCGAGGATGCCCAGGAACATCTGGATCATGCCGACCACCGTGCCCAGCAGTCCCAGCAACGGCCCGGCCGAGGCGATCGTGCCCAATGCATTCAGATAGCGCTCCATGCGGTGCACCACGTGCCGGCCGGTGTCCTCGATGCGCTCGCGAATCAACTCACGCGGACGCCCACGCACGTCCAGCGCTGCGGCCAGCAAGGCACCCAGTGGCGAATTGCGACGCAGCGATTCGATGTGGCTGGGATCCAGCTTGCCGCGCGCAGCCCAGTTGCGGACCTCTTCGCCCAGGCCTGGCGGGGCCACCTCGTTGCGGCGCAGGCTCCACAGGCGCTCCAGCATGATCGCCAGGGCGATCACGCCCAGCAACAGCAACGGCACCATCGGCCAACCGCCTGCCTTGACCAGCTCCAACACGATTCAATTCCTCCGGCGACGCGGCCGCCTATTCGCTGGTCGATAGGATAGCAGCCGACCGCCGCCGTTCCGCAGCATCCCACAGCCGTGGCTGCCAGCGCCGCCGCTCGCGCACCTGCAGGCCGTCGGCGCCCAGCCAGACCCGGATCGCCCCGGCCTGGGCCGTGTCGAGCAGCTCGGCGCCACTGCCCTGCCAGCGCTGCACCACCTCGGCACGCGGGTGACCGAAGCGATTGCCGTGCCCGGAGGACACCAGCGCCAGCCGCGCGCCGGTGGCGGCGATGAAGCCGGCATGCGAGCCGTCGGCGCTGCCATGGTGCGGGACCACCACCAGATCGGCACGCAACTCCGGGGCATGCTGCCGCAGCAGGCGCCGCTCGACGATCTCGCCGATATCGCCCGGCAACAGCGCGCTTGCATGGCGCGTCTCGACACGCAGCACGCAACTGGATTGATTGCGCAGATACGGAAAACCGGCGCTGGGATGCAGGAAGCGAAAGCGCACACCGTCCCATACCCACTGCTGGCCGGCACGGCAGCGCGTGCTGACGTCCAGCGGCGCCTGTGGCGGCGCCGCCGTCATTGCAACGGGCAATCCCGCACGTACTGCCGCATAGCCGCCAGCGTGGTCGGCGTCGGCATGACTGAGCACGATGGCATCCAGGCGGCGCAAGCCGAGCGCGCGCAATGCCGGCAGCACCACCCGCTCACCGGCATCGAAACCATCGCGCACCGCCGGCCCGGTGTCGAATAGCAGCGCATGCCGTTGCGTGCGCACCAGCACCGCCAGGCCCTGCCCCACGTCCAGCACCTGCACGTCGGCCTCGCCAGCCGCGGGCAGTTCGCGGTCCGGCCACAGCAGCGGCAGCCATAGCAGCACCGCCAGCGATTTGCCGGGCGTGCCGCGCGGCAGCAACAACCAGAACGCGCCGAGCAGGGCCACGACCAAGGCGGTCGCATCGGACTCGGGCACCCACCACAACGCCACCGACGTCTGCCCGAGCCAGACCAGGCCCGGCCAGGACAGCTCGAAGCACCAGCCCGCCAATCGCCATGCCCACACGCCCAGGCCCGGATGAAGTGCTTCCAGCGCAGTCCCCAGCAAGGCAAGTGGCACCACCACGAAGGTCCACCAGGGAATGGCGACCAGATTGGCCAATGGCCCCACCAGCGATGCCTGCCCGAACAGGCTGACGGTCAACGGTAGCAGGCCGACGGTGGCCACCGTCTGGGCGGACAGGAAGCCCCGCACGATCGCGCGATCGTCCGCTGGCAGACACCACACCAACCAGGCCACCCCGGCAAAGCTGAGCCAGAAGCCGGCCACCAGCACGCTCAGCGGATCCCACAGCAGCACTGCCAACATCGCCAGCGCGAGGATCTGCGCGGTGGTGGCACGGCGCCGTACCACCCGCGTCAACGCGACCACGGCAATCATCAGCACGGTGCGCACCGTGGGCAGCGCCAGACCCGCCAGCACCGCATACCCCCCTGCACCGAACAAGGCGGCGACTGCCGCCGCGTGGACACGCGGGATCCGGGTTCCAAGCGCTGGCCAGCAACGCCAGAGCCCGGCGACCAGCACGGCGACGAATGCAGCGACCAGCCCCACATGAAACCCCGAGATCGCAATCAGATGGCTGAGCCCGGTCGCCCGCAGCGTGGCCCAGGCCGCGTCGTCCAGCCCGCGCGTGTCGCCCAACGCGAGCGCGCGCAGGTAAGGCGTCGACGGCCCGGGCACGCGCTCGGCAATGCGCTGCGACATTCCTTCGCGCCAGGCATCCACCCCACGCGGTGCCGCGACCTGCTGCGCAGCGGCCGGCACCCGTACATAGCCGGTCCCGGCAATGCGCTGTGCCAGCGCATGCCGCTCGGCATCGAACCCGCCAGGATTGCGCAAGCCACGCGGCGCACGCAGCTTGAGCCGCAGCTGCCAGCTTGCGCCTGCGCGCAGCGCACCACGCGGCCCCATCCGCTCGGCACCGAAATCGTCATACCAGGCCAGCTGCAGCAGTTTGCCGCGCAGTGCGGCAGGCTGCGCGGGATCGTCATCCACACGCAGTTGAAAGCGCGTGCGTCGTGGCTCGGCGACCGGCAATTCGACGATCTGGCCGCGCACCGTCAGTTCTCGCACTTCATCCTGCGGGCGCAGTTGTGCCTGCAGGACGCCGGCGACCTGCCAGCCCATCAGCCCGAAACCGAAAACGGCGGTGGCCAGCGCCCACACCAGCACCCTTGGCCGCAAACGCAGCCATGTGCTGACACCGATGCCCAGCGGCGCTGCACCAAGGCAGGCCGCATAGACCGCACGCGACAGCAGCGCAGGCGACCATGCACACACCACGATGCCCAGCAACAATGCCGCTGCGATCGTTATCGTCGATACGCGCTGCGGCGAAGGCGATGCCTGTGCTGACGCATGCATGCTGTCGGTCGCCATCCTGGCCGTGGTCCATCCACCGACTCAGGTTAGGCCAGCGCCCGTGTCGGGCACAGCAGCGATCGGTGCTGTGCCTGGTAGGAAAAAGGCGGCGCCTGCCGTGGTGCATCCGGCCGGGGGAACGTCCCCCGACAGACGCGCAACACGCTGGGCAGGACAGTGTGTACGGGCCACACATCGACCGTATCGGCCTGCATTCGCCTCGATTTCATGGCCGCCGCGCTATGTTCGCCACTGTTTTCGAGGAGTTTCCCCCATGCGTAAAGGCACTGCACTGATTGTCGGCGTCACCGGCATTTCCGGTTACAACCTCGCCAATGTCCTGGTGGCCGACGGCTGGACCGTCTACGGCCTGGCACGGCGCCCGCTGCCTCAGGATGGCGTGATCCCGCTTGCGGCCGATCTGCTGGATGCCGACAGCACCAGCAAGGCGCTGCGTGGCCTGCCGATCACCCACGTATTCTTCTGCACCTGGACCCGGCGCGACACCGAGCGCGAAAACGTCGAAGCCAACGGCGCGATGATGCGGCATCTGTGCGAAGCGCTGAGCGATGCGCCGCTGCAGCACATGGCGCTGGTCACCGGCACCAAGCACTACCTGGGCGCATTCGAGAACTACGGTAGCGGCAAGGCCGAAACCCCGTTCCGCGAAAGCGAACCACGCCAGCCCGGCGAGAATTTCTATTACACGCTGGAAGACCTGCTGTTCGCGCATGCCGAGCAGCATGGCTTCGGCTGGAGCGTGCATCGCTCGCACACCATGATCGGCATGGCCAACGGCAGCAATGCGATGAACATGGGCGTGACGCTGGCGGTGTACGCGTCGCTGTGCAAGCACACCGGCCAGCCGTTCGTGTTTCCCGGATCGCAGGCACAGTGGAACAGCCTCACCGACCTGACCGACGCCGGCCTGCTCGGCAAGCAGCTGGCCTGGGCCGGCCTGAGCCCGGCCGCGCGCAATCAGGCCTTCAACACCGTCAATGGCGATGTGTTCCGCTGGCGCTGGATGTGGAGCCAGATTGCCGACTTCTTCGGGCTCGAAGCTGCGCCCTGCCCCGAGACCCCGATGCCGCTGGAAGCACGCCTGAGCGAGACCGCCCCGGCGGTGTGGAGCGAGATCGCCAAGCAGCATGGCCTAGTGGAAGCCGACGTCAACCGGCTGGCATCCTGGTGGCACACCGATGCCGACCTGGGCCGCGAGATCGAGTGCGTCAACGACATGACCAAGAGCCGCGAGCTGGGCTTTCTGGATTTCTACGACAGCCGTGCATCGTTCCTGGAATTGTTCACGCGCCTGCGCGCGCAGCGCATCATTCCCTGATACACCCGGTCGTCGTCACCCATGTGACGGCGACCGTTTCCTGTCAAAGCGCGCATCGACGCGACGATGCTCGTGGGCGCTGCATACGGCGCGAGCAGGATGTCGCCATCCGGTCGCCCATCACACAGGTGCATCGGTAACCGGATACGGGATCTTCGATCGGAAACCCGCGATTCACCACCCTCTAGCCGCCAGGGATTGGCCCGACGGCCAGACAGTGCGTCCTACACCGCAGACGGCGCCAACTCGCGCAGCTTGCCCTGGTGCAATTCGAGTACGCGGTCCAGACGCCGCGCCAGACTGCGGTCGTGGGTCACCAGGACCAGGCTGGTGCGCTGCGCACGATTGAGTTCCAGCATCAGCTCGAACACGGTCTCGGCGGTCTTGTCGTCCAGGTTGCCGGTTGGCTCATCGCCCAGCACGCAGCCCGGCTTGTTCACCAGCGCACGCGCCACGGCCGCACGCTGGCGCTCGCCACCGGACAACTCGCTGGGCTTGTGTTCGATGCGATGTCCGAGCCCGACCGATTCCAGCAGCTGCAAGGCCTGCGCCCGGGCAAGCGCGACCTCTTTTCCGGACAACAGCACCGGCATCATCACGTTTTCCAGCGCGGTGAATTCCGGCAACAGGTGATGGAACTGGTACACGAAGCCCAGGGCCTGATTGCGCAACTTGCCGCGCTCGCCATCGGACAACGCCGACATGCGCCGGCCGGCCACATACACCTCGCCCGAGGTCGGAACATCCAGCCCGCCGAGCAGATGCAGCAGCGTGCTCTTGCCCGCACCGGAGGCACCGACAATGGCCACGGTCTCGCCGGTCGCCACGGTCAGATCCAATCGATCGAACACCGGTGTGCGCATCTTGCCTTCGGCATAGGTCTTGCCCAGACCCTCGGCGCGGATCACTGCTTCTGCGTGGCTTGACGTCTGCACGGCCGATTCCCGATTCCCGATTCCCGATGTGCTGTTCTCATTCATAACGCAGCGCCTCCGCCGGTTGGGTCCGCGACGCGCGCCATGCCGGATACAAGGTCGCCAGGAAGCTCATCACCAGCGCGACGACGGTGATCACCACCACGTCCTGGGTCTGCATGTCGGTCGGCAACCCGGTGATGTAATACACGTCCTCGGGCAGCAGCTTGACGCTGAAGATCGTCTCGATCACCCCCAGGATGCGTTCCAGGTTGAGCGTCAGCACGATGCCGCCGATCACGCCCATGATCGTGCCCATGAAGCCGATCAACGAACCCTGCACCATGAACACCTGCATCACGCCCGCAGGCGACAGGCCCAGTGTGCGCAGGATGGCGATATCGGCCTGCTTGTCGGTGACCAGCATCACCTGCGAGGACACCAGGTTGAACGCACCCATCGCCACGATCAGCGACAGCAGGATGCCCATCACGGTCTTTTCCATCTTCAGCGAGTGGTAGAGGTTGGCGTTCTCCTGGGTCCAGTCGCTGACCCGGTACGGACCATGCAACTTCACCGCCAGATCGCGCGCAACCGGCCAGGCCTGGTCCATGTCGTGCAGGCGCAGCCGCACGCCGGTGACGCCGTCCATGCGCAGCACGCGCGCCAGGTCCTGCATGTTGACCACGGCCAGGCCGCGGTCGATCTCGTTGTAGCCCGCCTCGAAGATTCCGCTGACGGTGAAGCGTTTGAGCCGCGGCATCGCACCCAGCGGCGTGGCCTGGGTATCGCTGAGCAGCACGACGATGCTGTCGCCCACGTCCACGCCCAGCCAGATCGCCAGCTCCTTGCCGATGACGATGTTGTAGGAGCCCGGGGTCAGGCTGTCGACCGACCCCTGCTGCATCTTCTTGGCCAGCACCGACACCTTGCCTTCTTCGGCAGGAACGATGCCGCGCACGATTGCCGGCTGCTTGCGCGGGCCCTGCAGCAACGATTCGGTTTCGATATACGGCGCGGCACCGGCGATGCGCGGATCGGCCATGGCGACCTCGACCGCATGCTGCCAGTCGTGCATCGGCGCGCCGTCCGCACTGACGGTGGCATGCGCGGCCATCTGCAGCAGACGGTCGCGGATCTCCTTCTGGAAACCGCTCATCACCGCCAGCGTGGTGATCAGCACGGTCACGCCCAGGGCGATGCCCAGGATCGATGCCATCGAGATAAACGAGATGAAGCCATTGCGCCGCTTGGCACGCAGGTAGCGCAAGCCGATGGCAACCGGGATAGGTTTGAACATGCGGTTCAACCAGGAAAGGGACGCTATGGTGCCACTTGCGGCCGCCCGGACGAAATGGCGTGTGCCTGAGCGGCCAGACGCAGTTCACGTCGCTGCGCCACCGGCAAGGTATCCGGCCAGAAATGCAGGCGCCGGCGACGTGCATCCGGGCCAGTCCACGACACCACCGCGATCGGGCCGCGCCATGCCACCTGCAGGCCTTGCACCTGCTTGCCGTCAACGCTGGCAGGCGTTTGGCCCCACGGCACGATCACCTCGCGTGCTGGCGAACGCAACAGCACGCGTAACGATCGGCCGCCCGCCACCACTGCATAGACCGACAACAACGCTGCCAACCACGGCGGCACCCCGCTATGCCAGAGCGCCCACAACGCGAGCGCACTCAGCACGCCCAGTGCGCAGACCAGCCCGCGCGAGGGGCGCCATTCAAGCAGGCATGGCGCGAATATCGGCGATGAGTGCGGCGTTGGCGGCATCGGGGCAGGCCTCGTATCCCATGAACCAGCGCCACAACTTATCGTCTTCGCAATCCAGCAGCTGTAGGAAAACCGCGCGCTCGGACTCGGAAGCCTGCGCCCAGCGCTGATCCAGATAGCGCCCGAACAATTGATCGAGCTCGCGCATGCCGCGCCGGCAACGCCAGCGCAGTTTCTTCAGCAGGATTTGTTCATCCATCTCACTCTCCTCGCCTGACGCGGCGCCGAAAACGACAGCGGCACCAGACCAAGGGCCGGTGCCGCTGTGAACCCTCTCCCCGCCAAGGCGGGACTTCACTACCTGCGATCAGGCGCGACGCGCCATCATCAGCTTCTTGATCTCGGCAATGGCCAGCGCCGGATTCAGGCCCTTCGGGCAGGTCCGCGCGCAGTTCATGATGGTGTGGCAGCGATACAGCTTGAACGGATCTTCCAGGTCGTCCAGGCGCGCACCGGTGTCTTCGTCGCGCGAGTCGATGATCCAGCGATACGCCTGCAGCAGGATCGCCGGGCCCAGATAACGCTCGCCATTCCACCAGTAGCTCGGGCAGCTGGTCGAGCAGCAGGCGCACAGGATGCACTCGTACAGACCATCGAGCTTGCGGCGGTCCTCCGGCGACTGCAGGCGCTCGCGGTCCGGCGGCGGCGGGGTCTGGGTGCGGATCCACGGCTTGATCGATGCGTACTGCGCGTAGAAATGCGTCAGATCCGGCACCAGGTCCTTGATCACGCTCATGTGCGGCAGCGGATAGATCGGCACCTCGGCCTTGCCGCAGGCGGCAATCGCCTTGGTGCAGGCCAGCGTGTTGGTGCCGTCGATGTTCATCGCGCACGAGCCGCAGATGCCTTCGCGGCAGGAGCGACGGAACGCCAGCGTCGGGTCGATCTCGTTCTTGATCTTGATCAGCGCGTCCAACACCATCGGGCCGCACTTGTCGAGATCGATCTCGTAGCTGTCGGTACGCGGGTTGGCCTCGCCATCCGGATCCCAGCGGTAGACCTTGAAGGTGCGCGTGTTCTTGGCGCCCTGCGCAGGGTAATGCTTGCCCTTGCCGATCTTTGAATTCTTGGGGAGGGTGAACTCTGCCATAGCTGCTCTCGTTGGCTCAGGCGATGCGCGGTGCGGACGACAACCGCACCGTGCGCATGAAGGTAAAGATGACGGATGCCACCGCCGAGGCGGTGGCGCAACCGCCGGCGGCGTGCCGGCGTTGCCCCTGCGTCATGACGCGATCCGGCTGGCGCGGTGCATGGCTGCGGTACCCGGACAGGCCGGCCAGCAGATGCAGGGCGAAAGCAGATCGATCCATGCGCATCGATCAGTAAACGCGCGGCTTCGGCGGGACCACGTCCACGTCCTTGCTCAGCGTGTACATGTGCACCGGACGATATTCGAACTCGCACTTGCCCTTGTCGTCGACGGTGACCAGGGTGTGCTTCTGCCAGTTGACGTCGTCGCGGTCCGGGAAGTCTTCGTGCGAGTGCGCGCCGCGGCTTTCGTGGCGCTGCTCGGCCGAGTTGATCGTAGCCACCGCGTTGAGCAGCAGGTTGTTCAACTCGTAGGTCTCGATCAGGTCCGAGTTCCACACCAGCGAGCGGTCCGAGACCTTGACGTCCTCGAAGCTGGCAAAGATCTCGGCCATCTTGTCGACGCCTTCCTTCAGCGTCTTGCTGGTACGGAACACGGCCGCGTCCGACTGCATGGTGCGCTGCATGTTGTCGCGGATCACCGAGGTCGGCGTGGAGCCGTTGGCGTAGCGCAACTTGTCCAGCAGGCCCAGCGCCTTGTCACAGACATCGGACGGCAGCGTCTTGTGCGGCTGGTTGGGCTTGACCGTCTCGGCGCAACGGTTTGCCACCGCACGGCCGAACACCACCAGATCCAGCAGCGAGTTGGAACCCAGGCGGTTGGCGCCGTGCACCGACACGCAGGCGGCTTCGCCGATCGCATACAGGCCCGGCACGACCGCATCCGGGTTGTCGCCCTGCTTGCGCACGACTTCGCCGTAGAAGTTGGTCGGAATGCCGCCCATGTTGTAGTGCACGGTCGGCAGCACCGGAATCGGCTGCTTGGTCACGTCCACACCGGCAAAGATGTGCGCGCTCTCGGCGATGCCGGGCAGCTTTTCGTTGATGACTTCCGGGCCGAGGTGGGTCAGGTCGAGCAGGATGTGGTCCTTGTGCTCGCCCACGCCGCGGCCTTCGCGGATCTCCACGGTCATCGAGCGCGAGACAACGTCGCGCGATGCCAGGTCCTTGTAATGCGGTGCATAGCGCTCCATGAAGCGCTCGCCGTTGCTGTTGCGCAGGATGCCGCCTTCGCCACGCACGCCCTCGGTGATCAGGCAGCCCGCGCCGTAGATGCCGGTGGGATGGAACTGCACGAACTCCATGTCCTGCACCGGCAGGCCGGCACGCATCACCAGGCCGCCGCCGTCACCGGTACAGGTGTGCGCGGAGGTGGCACTGAAGTAGGCGCGACCATAGCCGCCGGTGGCCAGCACCACGCCATGGGCGCGGAACAGATGCAGGCTGCCATCGGCCATGTCCAGCGCCAGTACGCCGCGGCAGACGCCCTCTTCGTCGAAGATCAGGTCGAGCGCGAAGTACTCGATCATGAAGCGCGCGTTGTGCGCCAAGGACTGCTGATACAGCGTGTGCAGCATCGCGTGACCGGTCCGGTCGGCCGCCGCGCAGGTGCGCTGCGCGGACGGGCCCTCGCCGTACTTGGTGGTCATGCCGCCGAACGGGCGCTGGTAGATCTTGCCATCTTCGGTACGCGAGAACGGCACGCCGTAGTGCTCGAGCTCGATGATGGCCGGGATCGCCTCGCGGCACATGTACTCGATTGCGTCCTGGTCACCCAGCCAATCGGAGCCCTTGATGGTGTCGTAGAAGTGATAGCGCCAGTCGTCTTCGCCCATGTTGCCGAGCGCGGCCGAAATACCGCCCTGTGCCGCCACGGTGTGCGAACGGGTCGGGAAGACCTTGGTCAGGCAGACGGTCTGCAAGCCCTTCTGGGCCAGGCCGAAGGTGGCGCGCAGGCCGGCGCCGCCGGCGCCCACCACGACCATGTCGTACTTGTGTTCTGTGATCTTGTAAGCGGACATCGAATTATGGATTCCTGTTTGGTCGCGGACGACTCAGCTGATGCCAAGCGCAATACGCGCCACGGCAAACACGCTGACAATGGCGCCCAGCACGGCGACGAAGCGCACGATCGTCTGCGCCGCAAGCGCCAGCAGCGAGTTGTGCACGTAATCTTCCAGCACCACCTGCATGCCCAGCTGCGCATGCCAGAACGAGGCGATCAGGAAGCCAACCAACAGAATCGCGTTCCACGGCTTGGCCACGGCGGCACTGGCTGCGGCGTGATCGGCACCGATTAGGCTCAGCACGAAGATCAGGAACCAGATCGACAGCGGCACCAGGGCGGTGGCGGTCAGGCGCTGCACCACGAAGTGTTCGGTACCGGTCTTGGCGGCACCCAGGCCACGCACGTTCTTCAACGGGGTACGGTAGCGGTTCATACGGCACCTCCGGCCAGCAGCACATATGCCCAGATGGCAGCGGTGAGCACGAAACTCAGGATCAGCGACAGCCAGCCGAGGCTGACGAACGAGCGCACTGCATAGCCCTGCCCGAAGTCCTGCAGGATGTGGCGCAGGCCGCCAAACAGATGGAACGCAAAGCACCAGGTCCAGCCGAACAGGAACACTTGCCCGTACCAGGCGCCGGCATGCGCGCGGAAACAATTCCAGTGGTCGGGGCCGAGCATCAACGTCAGCAGGGCGGCGGCAATCGCCAGAGCGCCGATGGACAGTACGATGCCGGTGGCTCGATTGAGAATCGAGGTCACCATCTGTATCTGCCAGCGGTACACCTGGAGATGCGGGGAAAGAGGACGTTCGCGGATCGCCATTCGCTGGGCTCGTATCTCGGCTGGGCGGCACTAGGCCGCTGTGGCTAAAAGCTGCTCAAAAATCGATGCAGCGTCCATTTTTTTCCCAGTCGCCGTAGCGCGTTGGCTCAGGGCCGTCGCGTCCACCAATTTCCTTGGGCAGTGGCTGCTTCTCGGGAATATGCTCCTGAGGAGAAGGCTGCGTCTCGGAATCCTGCGCTGGGGTGGGGGTTGGATGGCCTATCATAGTGGTCTCACAACATTGCGATTTTAGTCCTCCCCTTCCGTGGCTGACAACCTGAATCTCATTCCGCAGGGTTTTGGCTCCCTGCACGACATGCAATACGTCCGCTTGACCGGGACGGATGCAGTGGCGTTCGCGCATGCGCAATTTGCCAACGACGTACAGGCGCTGGCGATCGGGCAGTGGCAATGGAATGCGTGGTTGACGGCGAAGGGGCGCGTGATCGCCATCTTCGCACTCCTGCGTGAGGACGACACGCACCTGTTGCTGCTGCTGCCCGACGGCGATGCGGCCGGGATCGCGGCGCAACTCGGCCGTTTTGTGTTCCGACGCAAGCTCAAGATCAGCGTGGCGGCGCTTTCGGCCTATGGCGGCTTCGCCACACCGGCGCGCGCGCAAGGCGCGAAGGCCGATATCGGAACGCAGCGTATCGAATTGGACATGGGCAGCCCTGCCCTGCCGCGCACCCTGGTCGTGCTGTCAGACCAGCAGGCATTGGCCGCGCCTATCGAATCTGCCCGCATGGACGCCGATTGGCGCCGTGCGGACCTGCAACTGGGGCTGGCGCGCCTGCCCGACGCGCAGCGCGAGCAATGGACGCCGCAACAGCTGGCGCTGGATCGCCTGCACGCCTTCAGCGTCAAAAAGGGGTGCTATCCGGGCCAGGAAATCGTTGCGCGGACGCATTTCCTGGGCAAGGCCAAGCGTGCGCTGCAACTACTGCAGGTCGGGGCGGCCGTCGGTGATGCCGCCGCCGAACCGGGCCAGGCCGTGCTGCTGGGCGAGACCACCGTCGGCACGCTGGTCAGCGTGGCGGGCGATCTCGCGCTGGCGGTGTTGCCGCTGGAGCTGACCTTGGAGGCCGACGCCGTGCTGCAGGCGGGCGCGCATGCGGCCCGCCCGCTTGCGTTCGTGCAGGGTCTGGCGCGTTAGGCCGGCGCCAGCCGTTCGCCGCTGGCCGGGTCGAAGAAGTGCAGCGCCTCGCTGCGCAGCGCCAGGCGCAGCGGCTCGCCTACCGCCGGCAAGGCCTGCGGTGCGACACGGATCACCAACGGCTGGCCGCCACGGTCGAGGTTGAGGAAGATCTCGTTGCCGACCGGCTCGATCACATCGATACGCGCATCGAAGCCAAGTGCGGCATCGCTTGACGGTTGCAGGTGCTCCGGGCGTACGCCGACGATCACGTCGCGACCGAACCAGCTGCGATCGATGCGGGCCGCACCCAGTGGCACGCGCCAGCCATCGGCCATGACCAGATGCAGGCCGTCCTGCTCATCCAGGCGCCCCTGCAGCACGTTCATCGCCGGGCTGCCCAGGAATCCGGCCACGAACAGATTGGCCGGGCGGTCGTACAGCGCCATCGGGCTGTCGATCTGCTGGATCACCCCGTCCTTGAGCACCACGATGCGCTGACCCAGCGTCATCGCCTCGACCTGATCGTGGGTGACGTAGATCATCGTGGTACCCAGCTTGCGATGCAGCTGCGCGATCTCGGTGCGCACGCTGTGGCGCAGCTTGGCATCCAGATTGGACAGCGGCTCGTCGAGCAGGAACACCGACGACTCGCGCACCATCGCCCGTCCCAGCGCCACGCGCTGACGCTGGCCGCCGGACATCGCCTTGGGCAGCTTGTCGAGCATCGGGGTCAGCCCCAGCAGCTCGGCGGCGTTGTTGACCCGTTCGGCGATGACCTGCTTGGGGTGGCCGCGCAACTTGAGCCCGAAGGCCAGGTTCTCGGCCACGGTCATGTGCGGGTAGAGCGCATAGCTCTGGAACACCATGGCGATGTCGCGGTCCTTCGGAGCCACGTCGTTGACCACACGCTCGCCGATCTTCAACGTGCCGGCACTGATGTCCTCGAGCCCGGCGATCATGCGCAACAGGGTCGACTTGCCGCAGCCGGACGGACCGACCAGCACCATCAACTCGCCATCGGCGACCTCGAAACTCGCACCCTGCACCGCGACCTGGCCGTTCTCGTAGACCTTGCGGACACCTTCCAACTGCACTTTCGCCATCTTCGGCCTCAACGTAAGTTGTGCGCCCTGCCCTCGGCCCTCCCGACGGCGGTGACGCCACATGCGCCTGCAAGGAAATCTCCTGCAAACGAATGCATTGGTTTATTCTGACATGTAATCGTTTTCACATGGCAACATCGATCTCGGGAGGGACCATGCCGCCACCAACCCAAGCCGCTGTTTCAAGCGGTGCAGCCTACCGTGCAAGGGCCGGCATCCGGCCACGCATGGTCAGGTCTACCGCCGCGGCGCTAACCGCTGACGGCCACTTGCTGCAACAATCGGGGACTGGGCGCGCGCGTCCATCCCCCGCTGCGCGCACGCCAGTGACGCTCAGGAACAGACATACCGACCGCCGGCTGTCCGGCGCCTTTCCGACCAGCTGCTGATCACGATGTCTCCAGAATCTGAAATTCGGTCCATGCATAACACCCTGATCCTGTTCGGCGCCACCGGCGATCTCGCCCAGCGCTATCTCTTCCCGTCCCTGCTGCGACTGTTCGTCGACGGCCTGCTGCCGGAGGATTTCCGTATCCGTGCGCTGGCGTTGTCGCCGCACGACACCGAGGCCTTCCGCGAGGTCCTGCGCCCGCGTCTGGCCGCCGCGCTGCCGATCGCCACGCCCGAGCAGATCCAGACGCTGCTGCAGCGGGTCGACTACCGCTCGGTGGATCTGCGTGATGCCGAGTCGGTGGCCAATGCCGTGCGCGAGCTGGCCAACCGCCAGTGCGTGAGCTATCTGGCGATTCCGCCGGGCCTGTACATCAGCACCTGCCAGGGCCTGGCGCTGGGCGGCGCGCTGGCCGCGCCGCACCGGCTGATGCTGGAAAAGCCGATCGGCCACGATTCGGACAGCGCCCGCGAGATCCTGCAGTCGATCGGCGCGCTGATCGACGAAGACCGCGTGTTCCGCCTGGACCATTACCTGGGCAAGGCGGCGGTGCAGAACCTGATCGCGCTGCGCTTCGGCAATACGCTGCTGGAAGCGGTGTGGAACCGCACCTACATCGAGTCGGTACAGATCCTGGTGGCCGAAAGCGAAGGCGTGGACGGACGCGATGCCTATTACGCCCGCTCCGGCGCGCTGCGCGACATGGTGCAGAGTCACATCCTGCAGCTGTTGTGCCTGGTGGCAATGGAGCCGCCGGCCTCGCTGGAAGCCGACCGCATCCGCGACGAGAAGGTCAAGGTGCTGCGCGCCCTGCGCCCGATGACCGCCGAGCATGCCGCCCATGACAGCGTGCGCGGGCGCTACACCGCCGGCAGCATCAATGGCCAGCCGGCGCAGGCCTATCACCCGCCGGAAGGCAGCGATGTGGAAACCTTCGTCGCGGTGACCGCGCATATCGACAACTGGCGCTGGGCCGGGGTGCCGTTCCATCTGTGCACCGGCAAGCGTCTGGCCGAGCGCTCCACCCGCATCGTGGTCACGCTCAAGCCGGTGACGCATTGGCTGTTCGAGCGCCCGGACCGGCAGAACGCGGTGCCCAACCGGCTGACCTTCCAGCTGCAGCCGCAGGAAAACATCGAGCTCGGCCTGATGAGCAGCCTGGCCGGCCCGGAATGGGGCGCGATCGAGCTGCAGCCGCTGGAACTGGAACTGTCAGTGCCAACCGGCCTGCACCGGCGCATCGCCTACGAGCGCCTGTTCGTGGATGCCTTCAATGGCAACCCGGCGCTGTTCGTGCGCGACGACGAAGTAAAGGCCGCCTGGTCGTGGATCGACAGCGTCAGCGATGCCTGGAAAGACGCGCAGTTGCCACTGCAGCCCTACCCGGCCGGCAGTTGGGGCCCCGATGCCGCGGCCCCCTTCCTGCCCCCCGCCACCGACGCACAGGGACACACCGCATGACCGCTCCTTCCAAGCCGGTGCTGGTTGCCGATATCGGCGGAACCAATGCGCGCTTCGCGCTGGCCGACGTCGACGCCTCGGTACCGCTGCTGGATGACACCTCGCGCGAATTTGCGGTGGTCGATTTCGGCTCGCTCGGCGAAGCCGCGCGTTACTACCTCGACCAGATCGGCGTGCAGGCCACGCAGGGCGTGTTTGCCGTGGCCGGCCGCGTGGATGGCGACGAGGCACGCATCACCAACCATCCGTGGGTGATCTCGCGCTCGCGCACCGCGGCGATGCTGGGCTTCAGCACCCTGCACCTGATCAACGACTTCGCCGCGCAGGCCATGGCGATTAGCCTGCTGCGCCCGCAGGACGTGGTGCAGGTTGGCGGCGCCAGCTGGCGGCCGGCGCCGATCGATCAGGCGCGCAACTACGGCGTGATCGGCCCGGGCACCGGGCTGGGCGTGGGCGGGCTGATCATCCGCAACGGACGCTGTTTCCCGCTGGAAACCGAAGGCGGCCACGTCAGCTTCCCGCCCGGCACGCCGGAGGAGATCCGCATCCTGGAGATCCTGTCCGAGCAGTTCGGCCGGGTCTCCAACGAGCGGCTGATCTGCGGCCCCGGCCTGGTCAACATCCACCGCGCGCTCAGCGAGATCGCCGGAGTCGACCCGGGTCCGTTGCAGCCCAAGGACATCACCGCACGTGCGGCGGCGGGCGACCCGCGCTCGTCGCGCACCATCGATCTGTTCTGCGCCATCTTCGGCGCGATCGCCGGCGACATGGTGCTGATGCAGGGCGCCTGGGACGGCGTGTTCCTCACTGGCGGGCTGGTGCCCAAGGTGCTGGATTCGCTACAGCATTCCGGCTTCCGCCAGCGCTTCGAACACAAGGGACGCTTCTCCGCGATCATGTCGCGGGTGCCGTCGCTGGCAGTCATGCATCCGCATGCCGGCCTGCTCGGCGCCGCCGCCTATGCGGTGGATGCACAGCGTCAGCATCCAGGGGAACAGCGATGAACCTGCAGGACAACCCGCGCATCACACTGGTGCGCTACGAAGACCCGGCCGAATGGACCGAGGCGGTCGCCAGCGAAATGGCCGACCTGCTGGAACAGGAGATCTCGCGCCGCGGCCAGGCGCGCATGCTGCTGTCCGGCGGCACCACACCGGCGCCGGTGTACGAATCCCTCGCCCACCGTCCGCTGGACTGGTCGCGGGTGGAAGTGGGCCTGGTCGATGAACGCTGGCTCTCGCCGCAGGATCAGGACAGCAACGCCTGGCTGGTCAATCACAGCTTCTTGACCCATGCACCGGCGGCGACCTTCATTCCGCTGGTGCGCCCGGGCAAGCAGTTGCCCGAGTGCGTGCACACCGCGAACCTGCAGGCCAGGCATGCCGAACCCGCATGCCTGGCAGTGCTGGGCATGGGCGGCGACGGCCACACCGCCTCGTTGTTTCCGGGCTCGACCGACTTGAGCAAGGCGCTTTCCAGCCCGCAGCCCTATGCGTCGCTGGATGCCACCGGCTGCCCCGGTTCGAATCAGTGGCCGCTGCGGATCACGCTGACACCGGCCGGGCTTGCCACCATCCCGACCCGCTTGCTGCTGCTGCGCGGCAAGCAGAAGCTTGACGTATTGCAGGCTGCGCTGGCGGGCGATGATGTCAGCGAGTATCCGATCCGGGTGGCGCTGCAGCAGCCGGGCCCGAAGTTGCGGGTTCACTGGTGTGCTTGAGTGCGAGTCCCTCGCAACAGCCGATTTTGTGCGAGTCCTTCGCAACAGCCGATTTTGTGCGACTCCTTCGCAACAGCCCGCACATCCTTGTGCGGGGATTCAAACGTGCGAGTCCCTCGCAACAGCCCGCACATCCATGTGCGGGGATCTAAAAAAGCGTGATTACTTTCTTCCCCCGTTTCTCATAGCCGGTAGCCAATGAGCCTGCATCCGAACATCCAAGCTGTCACCGACCGTATCCGCAAGCGCAGCGCGCCATCGCGCGCGGCGTATCTGGCCGGTCTCGATGCCGCCCTGCGCGAGGGTCCGTTCCGTAGCCGTCTGAGCTGCGGCAATCTTGCGCATGGTTTCGCTGCGTCCGAGCCGACCGACAAGTCGCGCCTGCGCGGTGCGGCCACGCCCAACCTGGGCATCATCACCGCCTACAACGACATGCTGTCGGCACATCAGCCGTTCGAGCATTACCCGCAGCTGATCCGTGAGACCGCGCGCACGCTCGGCGCCACCGCGCAGGTTGCCGGCGGCGTGCCGGCAATGTGCGACGGGGTGACCCAGGGCCGCGCGGGCATGGAGCTGTCGCTATTCTCGCGCGACAACATTGCCCAGGCCACGGCGATCGGCCTGAGCCACGACATGTTCGACAGCGTGGTGTACCTGGGCGTGTGCGACAAGATCGTGCCGGGCCTTTTGATCGGCGCGCTGGCGTTCGGGCACCTGCCGGCGCTGTTCATGCCGGCCGGCCCGATGACGCCAGGCATTCCGAACAAGCAGAAGGCCGAAGTGCGCGAGCGCTACGCCGCTGGCGAAGCCACCCGCGCCGAATTGCTGGAAGCCGAATCGTCCTCGTATCACTCGCCCGGCACCTGCACCTTCTACGGCACCGCCAACTCCAACCAGGTGTTGCTCGAAGCGATGGGCGTGCAGCTGCCCGGCGCCTCGTTCGTCAACCCGGAACTGCAGTTGCGCGATGCGCTGACCCGCGAGGGCACCGCGCGTGCGCTGGCGATCTCCGCGCTGGGCCAGGACTTCCGTCCGTTCGGTCGCCTGATCGACGAGCGCGCCATCGTCAACGCCGTGGTCGCGCTGATGGCCACCGGCGGCTCGACCAATCACACCATCCACTGGATTGCGGTGGCGCGCGCGGCCGGCATCGTGCTGACCTGGGACGACATGGACCTGATCTCGCAGACCGTGCCGTTGCTGACCCGCATCTACCCCAACGGCGAAGCCGACGTGAACCGCTTCCAGGCCGCGGGCGGCACCGCGTTCGTGTTCCGCGAGCTGATGGACGCCGGGATGATGCACGACGACCTGCCCACCGTGGTCGAGGGCGGCATGCGCGCCTACGCCAACGAGCCGCGCCTGCAGGACGGCAAGATCGTGTACGTGCCCGGCACCGCGACCACCGCCGACGACAGCGTGGCGCGCCCGGTCAGCGCCGCGTTCGAGTCGCAGGGCGGCCTGCGCCTGCTGCGCGGCAACCTGGGCCGTTCGCTGATCAAGCTGTCGGCGGTCAAGCCGCAGCACCGCACGATCGAGGCGCCGGCGGTGGTGATCGATACGCCGCAGGTGCTCAACAAGCTGCATGCCGCCGGCGTGCTGCCGCACGATTTCGTGGTGGTGCTGCGCTACCAGGGTCCGCGTGCCAATGGCATGCCGGAACTGCACTCGATGGCGCCGCTGCTGGGCCTGTTGCAGAACCAGGGCCGGCGCGTGGCGCTGGTCACCGACGGCCGTCTGTCGGGTGCCTCGGGCAAGTTCCCGGCGGCGATCCACATGACCCCGGAAGCCGCACGCGGCGGTCCGATCGGGCGTGTGCGCGAAGGCGACATCGTGCGCCTGGACGGCGAAGCCGGCACGCTGGAAGTGCTGGTGTCGGCCGAAGAGTGGGCATCGCGCGAGGTCGCGCCGAACACCTCGGTGGCCGGCAACGACCTGGGACGCAACCTGTTCGCGATCAACCGCCAGGTGGTTGGCCCCGCCGATCAGGGCGCCATCTCGATCTCCTGCGGCCCGACCCGTCCGGACGGCGCACTGTGGAGCTACGACGCCGAGTACGAACTCGGTGCCGATGCCGAGGCCGCCGCCGCACCGCACGAGTCCAAGGACGCCTGATTCCCCTTCCCTCTGCGCGACCGCCCTGCGGTCGCCGTCTACCGGAGTTGCAATGACGATTGCCCAGACCCAGAACACCGCCGAACAGCTGCTGCGCGACGCCGGCATCCTGCCGGTGGTCACCGTGGACACGCTGGACCAGGCCCGCCGCGTCGCCGATGCGCTGCTCGAAGGCGGCCTGCCCGCGATCGAGCTGACCCTGCGCACCCCGGTCGCGATCGACGCACTGGCCATGCTCAAGCGCGAGCTGCCCGACATCGTGATCGGCGCCGGCACCGTGCTGAGCGAGCTGCAACTGCGTCAGTCGGTGGATGCCGGTGCGGACTTCTTGGTCACCCCGGGCACGCCGGCGCCGCTGGCGCGCCTGCTGGCCGACGCGCCGATTCCCGCAGTGCCTGGCGCGGCCACGCCGACCGAACTGCTGACCCTGATGGGCCTGGGCTTCCGCGTCTGCAAGCTGTTCCCGGCCACCGCCGTGGGGGGATTGCAAATGCTCAAGGGCTTGGCCGGTCCGCTGTCCGAGCTCAAGCTCTGCCCCACCGGCGGCATCAGCGAAGCCAACGCGGCCGAGTTCCTGTCGCAGCCGAACGTGCTGTGCATCGGCGGCTCGTGGATGGTGCCCAAGGACTGGCTGGCCCAGGGCCAGTGGGACAAGGTGAAGGAAAGCTCGGCCAAGGCTGCAGCGATCGTGCGGCAGGTGCGGGCTGGCTGATTTGTGGGCCGCATCCCGCGCGGGATAGCCGGGTGGAAGCTGGTTGGCTGAGGAACGCTGATCAGCTGGCGTCCTGGTGTTGACTGAGGAAAGCCCGGGTTGCTGGCGGTTTGGTTTTGGTCGAGGAGAGCCCGATTGGCTGGCGCCTTGATTCCATGCGTGGGAGCGGCCCGCGGGCGCCGGGGCAGGACACGCCGTGAACCCATCCATGGGGGCTCTTACACGCGCCATGTCGTGTAAGGTCCCGCCCCGGCGCCCGCGGACCACTCTCGAATGTTCCTGCGTTGGCGGAACGGAGAGCAGATTGGCACGCATCAAAATCGAGCACTGAACCGGCTGCCGTTTTTCGTCGCCCAACGTCGCGGAAACGACTCGCCGAAGCGACAGCGTGGCCGGGGATTGGCGGAGAGCGGCACAGGGATGTGCCGCGGCGGCGAGTCAGACAGGATGTTTGACCGAGCCGAGGAGCCAGTCCGCAGACGCGCTGCCGCCCTCACCGAAGCCAGCGACTGACAGCCGCTTGATTGGCAGTGCCCGGAGAACCCGTACCCTCACCCCAACCCCTCTCCCGACGGGAGAGGGGCTCAGGCAGCGCGTAACGTTCAAGACTCAAGCGCAACGCTCGCCGGCGGCATCTTCGGCACACCGCGCGCACGTCGTACCAGCGCTGCTGCGCCATTGCTCATGTCATCGAGAATCGCGTAGATCGTCGGCAGGAACAGCAGGCTCACCACCGTCGAAAATGCCAGCCCGCCGGCAATCGCGCGGGCCATCGGGAAGTACGGCGGGCCGTCGCTGAACATCGTGGTGCTGGTCAGCGAGATCGGCACCATCGCCAGGATGGCGGTGCCCATCGTCATCATGATCGGCCGCAGGCGCTCGCGTGAGCCTTCGATCAGCGCCTGGGTGCGGCCCATGCCGCGGCGGCGCAGGTTGTTGATGTGCTCGATCATCACGATGCCGTTGTTCACCACCACGCCCATCAACACCAGGATGCCGATGAAGGACATGATCCCGAACGAAGTGCCGGTGATCCAGAACAGCCAGAACACCCCGAAGATCGAAAACACCACGCCGCTCATGATCGCCGCAGGAAACAGCAGCGACTCGAACACCGCCGCCATCACCACATAGATCATCACCAGCGCGATCACCAGGTTGAACACCATCTGGCCCATCGCTTCGCCGTCGTCCTGGTAATCGCCGCCGTCGAAGGTGTAGCTGTAACCGGCCGGGAAGCTCATTGCCTTGAGCGGCTTTTCCATTGCCGCGCGTGCTTCCGGTACGGTGACCTTGCTGGCCAGGTTGGCCTTGATGGTCAGCGTGGTCTGCCGATTGGTACGGCCGATCTGCGTGGCGGCCGGGCGAATCTGCACATCCACCAGGCTGAGCAACGGCACGCTGCGGCCATCCTTGGTGCGCACCGTGAAGCTGGCCAGGTCTTCCGGCTTGCTCTGTTCGGCGCCGGCAAAGCGCACCCACACCGGCACCTCGTTGTCGCCGCGGCGGAACTCGCGCAATGGCGTGCCACGCAAGGCCAGGCCCACGAAGCTTGCCACCTGTTCGGCACTGAAGCCGAAGGCCGCCGCACGCTCGCGGTCCACCCGGATCGCCAACTCGCTGGTGCGATCGCCGGTATCCACATGGACATCGCGCAATTCCTTGCGCTGCGCCAGCAATGGGATCACCTCATCGGCCAAGGCCTGCAGGGCCTGGGTCGAGTCGCCGACCAGCTGCACCTGCACCCCTTGATTGCCGCTGCCGCCATCGCCCTGGTTGCCGATGCTGTAGTCCGCACGTGCCGAGCGCGGCAATGCCTTGCGGATCTGTTCCAGCAGCGGTGGCAGGTCCTTGACCTTGCCCGCGTCGAAGGTCACGGTGGTGCTGCTGCCTTCGGCCTCGCTGAACCACGAATAGATCTGGGTGATGTGGTACTTGTCGCGATGGGCCTGCAGGTAGTGCTCGACCCGCCCGACCTCCTCGCCCATCTGCTCATGGGTGTACGAGCCTTTCCACTGGTACTGGATGAAGGCCTCGTTGCCGCCGTCGCCACCGAACATGTCGACCTTGGTCAACTTCATCGGCACCAGGCTGATCGCACTGACCAGCACGATGCCGGCCACGCTCCAGCCGCGATGCGCCAGCGTCCACGCCAGCACCCTGGCGTAACGGCGCTGCAGCCGTGCGATCACGCCGCGCTCGGAGCTCACCATCGGCGGTGTCTTCATGCGCGCCGACAACATCGGAATCAGGCTGATGGCCACCAACCATGAAGCCAGCAACGATACCGAAATGGTGATCGCGATCTGTGCCATGAAGATGCTGATGTTGTTGGTCTCGCCGAACAGGTTCGGCACGAACACGATGCAATGGCACAAGGTGCCGGCGCTGAGCGCGATCGCCACACTGCGCGTGCCGAGCAAGGCCGCCAGCTGCGGTTGGCCGGGCATGCGCTCGCGCTCCTGGTAGATGCTTTCCACCACCACCACCGCGTTGTCGACCAGCATGCCGACCGCCAGCAACAGGCCCATCATGGTCAGGATGTTGAGCGTGACGCCGACGAAATACATGAAGCCCAGCGTGATCGCAAAGCAGATCGGAATCGCCAGCGTCACCATCAGCGTCGATGGCCAGTGGCGCAGGAAGAAGAACAGCACCGTGATCGACAACAGCAAGCCCACCGCGCCGGCTTCTGCCAGCTCCGCCAGCGACGAGGTCACCGCCTTGCCCTGGTTGTCGATCACCTTGATCTGCACATCGCGCATCGCAGGTTCGGCGCGAATGTCTTCGACCTCCTTCAACGCCGCCCTGGACACATCCACCAGGTTGGCGCTGCGCTCCTTGTAGATATCCAGCCCGATCGCCGGCCGTCCATCCAGGCGGCGTCCGTAATTCATCCGCGTCGGCTTCAGCCGCACCTGCGCAATATCGCCAAGACGCAGCCCTTTTGCGTTGAGCACCAGCTCGCGCAACTCCTGCAAGTCGCGCAATTCGCCGATCGGCTGGACCCGAATGCGCTGGCCGTTGTCATCGATCTGGCCGGCGGACACCGAGAAATTGAGCTTGCCCAGGCGCTCGCTCAACTCATTGAGGCTGAGGTCGTGCGCAGTGAGCCGGTCTGGCGCGATCGCGATCTCCACCTCGTTCGGCGGTGCGCCGGAGATCTCCACCTTGGCCACGCCGGGAATCCGTTCGATGCGCCGCTTGAATTCGCGGTCGAGCATGTCGTACGCGCCGGTCAGGTCGGTCTGGCTGGCCAGGCGCACCTTGAGCACCGGTTCGTCGCTGCTGGACCATTTGTAGATGTGGAAGCGCTGCAGATCTTCCGGAAAATCGTCACGGATGGCATCCAGCCGCTCGCGCGCATCCGATGCGGCGATGGCGATGTCGCGATCCCAGTCGGAGAACTCGATGAAGATGTTGGCGCCATCGGCGGTGGCGGTCGAGCGCATGCGCTTGATGCCGGTCATCGTCGCCAGCGCCTCTTCGGCCGGGCGCACCAGGTTGCGTTCCACCTCGTCCGGGGTGGAGCCGGTGTACGGCAGTTGCACGAACAGGAACGGCGCGGAAATGTCCGGCAGCGCCTCCAGTGGCAGCCGGAATGCGGCAATCAGCCCCACCACCACCAGCGAGACAAAGCACATGATGGTGGTGACCGGGCGACGGATGCTGAAGGCGGCAACGCTCATAGCGCCTCCAGCCCGTCGGAGTTCCCGGGTGCCTGCGCACGCTGCCCGGCCATGCGTCGGCCACGCTCCAGGTAGTACGCATCGGCGCGTCGATCCAGCAGGTCGTACACCACCGGGATCACCAGCAGGGTCAGCAGCGTGGACACCAGCAACCCGCCGATCACGGTGATCGCCATCGGCGCGCGCACCTCGGCACCCTCACCCATTGCCACCGCCAGCGGCAGGAAACCGAACAAGGTGCACAGCGTGGTCATCACGATCGGCCGCAAGCGCGAACGCGCACCTTCGATCAAGGCCTCGCGCTTGGGCACGCCGTCCTCGCGCAACTGGTTGACCTTGTCGATCAGGATGATCGCGTTCTTGGTCACCAACCCCACCAGCAGGATCAAGCCGATGAATACCACCACCGACACCGGCTTGCCGGTCATCAGCAAGGCCAGCACCGCGCCGACCATCGCCAGCGGGATGGTGAACAGGATGACGAACGGATGCAGCAGCGATTCGAACTGCGAGGCCATCACCAGGTAGACCAGGAAGATCGCTAGGCCGAACGCGAACAGCAGCGACTTCACCGATTGCGCCAGCTCCTCGCCCTGCCCGCCGATATGCATGCCCACGCCGGCGGCCAGCGGATCGTTGCGCACCATCGACTCGACCTCGCGCACCGCACCGCCCAGGTCCATGTCATGCAGGCTGGCCGAGACGATCGCCACGCGGGTCTGGTCGGCGCGATGGATCTCGCTCGGCCCGGTCGTCGCCACCACCTCGGCCACCGCCGCCAGACGCACCGGCCGGCTGCTGCCGGGGTTGACGATCAGCTGCCGGATCGCGTCCACGCTGGCGCGGTCGCTGTGCTGCGCGCGCACCAGCACGTCGATCTTGCGATCGCGAAAGCTGTAACGCGTGGCCACGTCCCCGCGCACCTTCTTGACGATGACATCGGCGATCTGGCGCGTGGTCAAGCCCAGCGCACCGGCGCGCTCCTGGTCGAAACGGATCTGGATCTCCGGGAAGCCCTCCTCCACCGTCGACTTGACGTCGGCATAGTGGCCATTGGCCCGCAGCATCGCCGCCAGCTTCTGCCCGGCACGTTCCAGCTCGCCCAGGTCCTGCCCACGCAGCTCCACTTCCAGCGGCGTGGAAAAACTGAACAACGCCGGCCGTGCAAAATCCACCTGCGCCCCCGGGTGCCCGGCCATGCTGTTGCGCAGCCGCGTGGTGGCCGCCGCTTCCACTGCCGGGCTGCCGCCACCGGCCATCACCACGGTGAGCTTGCCGATGTTCTCGCCGCTTTCGGTGGGATTGGCGTCCAGCCGCGTGCCGCTGCCGCTCACCCCATACAACGAGGCGATGCCCGGGTCCTTGTCGTGCGCCAGCTGCAACTCGCGCACCAGCGCGTCGGTCTGCGCCAACGGCGTACCGGAAGGCAGCTTCACGGTCATTTCGAAGCGGTCCTGCGCCAGCTGCGGAATCAGGTCCGCCCCCAGCATCGGCACCAGCAACACGGTGCCGACAAACGCGGCAGCCGCCAGTCCCAGCACCAACCCGGGCCGCCGTAACGCCGCCGGCAGCATCGCCAGATAGCCACGCTCGGCGCGGCCATACGGCGCCATCGCCAGATCGCTGGCCTTGCGCATCACCGGCGACACCACCCGCGCGATGCCGCGCCACAGCCGGACCACCGCCCACGCCACAGCGAAGAACGCATAGCGCACGCTCGCCCCGGCTCCGCGCCGGCCGGCGGCTACCGGCTTGAGCCAGCGCTGCTGCGGCTGCCACTGCGGGTGGCTCGGCTCGTCCGGGAACGCCATCGGCGGTGCGCCCTTGAGCGAACTCAGCATCGGGATCAGCGTCATCGACACCACCAGCGAGATCGCGATCGCGATCGCCACGGTCATCGCCTGGTCGCGGAACAGCTGCCCGGCGATGCCTTCGACGAACACCAGCGGCAGGAACACCGCGATCGTGGTCAGCGTGGACGCCATCACCGCCATGCTCACTTCACGGGTGCCGGCGATTGCGGCATCCAGCACGCTCAGGCCGCGCTCGCGCGCCTTGGCGATGCTTTCCAGCACCACGATCGAATCGTCCACCACCAGGCCGGTGGCCAGCGCCAGACCGCCCAGCGACATCACGTTGAGGCTCAGGCCCAGCTGGCCCATGAAGAAGAACGTGGTGATGATCGACACCGGCAGCGACAGGCTGATCACGAAGGTGCTCCAGCCATCGCGCAGGAACAGGAAGATGATCAGGATCGCCAGCACGCCGCCGATCACCGCATCCTTCTTGACGTCGCTGATCGCGTGCTCGATGAAGTGCGACTGGTCCTCGATGGTGGTGATTTCGACATCGCCGGGCACGGTCGCCTTCAACTGCTCCAGCCGCTTGCGCAGCGCTGCGGCGGTGGACACGGTGTTGGCGTCGCCTTCCTTGTAGATCGCCAGCTCCACCGCTTCCTTGCCGCCCAGGCGGATGATCGCCTCGCGCTCCTTGTAGCCCTGGCGCACCTCGGCCACATCCTTCAATCGCACCGGCATGCCGCCGGCAATGCTGCTGGTCGACGACGAGGACGTGCTCTGCACTTCGGCCGCCGCCGCCAGCGCCGCCTGCGATCCGGTGGACGCGGCGATCGCATACATCTGCTGCATCGCCGCTTCCGCGGCGCTGCCGCTGCTGCTCTGCGTGGTCACCAGCATGTTGCGGATCTCGTCCAGATCCACGAACTGGTTGACCGTGCGCACCAGGTACCGCTGCGAGCCTTCTTCCAGCCGGCCGCCGGAGATGTTGACGTTCTCCTCCTTGAGCCGGGTGATCACGTTGTCGATCGGCAGGTTGAGCTGGGCCAGCTTCTGCTGATCGATATCGACCTGGATCTCGTCCTCCAGCCCGCCGCCGACCTTGACCGCGGCCACGCCGGCCACCGGTTCGAGCTTCTTTTTCAGATCCTCGTCGGCATACCGACGCAAGCCGGTGAGCTGGCGGATCGCATCACTGTCGGAGGACGGTGCCTGCTTCGGCGACAACGCCAGCCGCATGATCGGCTCGGTCGATGGATTGAAGCGCAGCAACACCGGTGGCTTGGTTTCCAGCGGCAGCGACAAGGCTTCCATCTTGTCGCGCACCTCCAGGCTGGCCTGGTCCATGTTGGTGCCCCAGGCGAATTCCAGCACCACATCGCTCTGCCCGGTGCGCGAGATCGACTTGAGCTTGCGCAGGTTCTTGACCACGCCGACCGCTTCTTCCACCGGCTCGGTCACCAGCGTTTCGATTTCCGCCGGCGCCGCGCCGGTGTATTCGGTGCGCACGGTCAGCGTGGGATAGCTCAGATCCGGCAGCAGATTGACCTTGAGGCTGCGCAAGGCGATCAGGCCGAACAGCAGCATGGTCACGGTGATCATCGCGATGGTCACCCGCCGCCGCGTGGCGAAGGCCACCAGACCGCCACCGCCGGACAAGGGCGCATGCGGGTCGTGCACGGGTCCGTGCGGGTTGCCGTGATCGCTCATGAGCGCTTCCCGTCGCTGCCGGTTGCCGGCGCCGCAGCCGCAACCGGCTTGCGATCGGGCTGGCCGATCACCTGCACCGCAGTGCCATCGCGCAGCGCCACCTTGCCGGCGGTCACCACCTGGTCGCCTTCCTTCAGGCCTTGCCGCACTTCCAGCCACGGACCTTCGGCATAGCCGAGTTTCACCGGCACCCGGCTGGCCTTGCCGTTGCGCACCACGAATACCGCCGGCTCGCCATCGTCCAGCAATGCCAGGCGCGGAATCACCAATGCATCCTTGCGCTGGTCGTAGTCGATGCGGATGCGCCCGAACATGCCCGGCTGCAGCGCTTCGGCGCCCTGGCCAAACGCACAGATCACCCGGAAGGTGCCGCTGCCCGAATCCACCACCGGCGCAATGCGATCGACCTTGCCGATGAACTGCTGGCCGGGCAAGGCATCGGCCAGCAAGGTCACCGGCTGGCCGGATTTGAGCGTGGCCAGTTCGCGCTCGGGCACGTTGAGCGTGGCTTCCAGCTGCGAGTCGTCGACGATGCGGAAGATCGGCGTATTGATCTGCACGAAGTTGCCGGTCTTGATCGAGCGCGAGGCGATCACCCCGGAAATCGGCGCCTGCACCGTGGTGTAGGACAGTTCCAGCGATGCCAGGCGGTGCTGCGCGCGGCTGTTTTCGACATCGAACTTGAGCTGGTCGACATCGGCGGCACTGACCAGTTGCTGCCCCACCAACTGGGTGGCGCGGCGGTAGCTGTTCTCCAGCTTGCGCAGCTGCGCCTCGCTTTGCGCCACCGCCAGATGCGCGCGGTCCGGATCCAGGCGGACCAGCGCCTGGCCCGCGGACACCTTCTGCCCCTCTTCCACCATCACCGCCAGCGCCACGCCGGAGGTCTTTGCCACCACCTGTGCTTCGGCACGCGGCTCCAGTGCGGCGGTGCCGGTATAGCTGGCCGCCACCGCACGGCGTGCGGCCTTGGCAATTTCCACCGGCACCGCGTCGACGCTCTTCTTTTCCTCAGCCGCCTTGGCCGCGCCACCTCCGGCCTTGCAACCGCCCAACAACAGGCTCGTGGTGATCAACAATGCGGCGGCGCAGGTTCCGCTGCGGCCGGGCAAGAAAGAGCGTGGCGACATCGTCGTGTCCTAGTGGATGCGTGAACAGGTGTTGTAGGCAAGTAGACCACCCGAACGATGATGTCGCCAATGCGCCAAAGGTCATGGTCTGTTCAAGTTCGCCTATTCACCCCGTTTGCGCGGGGCCAAATCGCAGGCATACTCGGACCGGTTCCGTCATGCCCCCACGTGCGGACGTTCAATCAGTCTTCCGGATACGAAACCATGCGCCCGCAGCCGCTCGCCGCTTGTCTCGCTCTGGTCGTCTTCCTGCCGTTTGGGGGCGCATCAGCGACACCATCAGTCCCGCCAGCCGCACCCGCCACGCCTGCGCCCACTGCTGCGGCGGCCACCCCCGCAGCGCCCACCGGCAACCCGTCCAACGGCCGCTTGCTGGCCTATACCTGTCAGGGGTGCCACGGGGTTACCGGGTACAAGAACGCCTATCCGAGTTATCGCGTGCCCAAGATCGGCGGCCAGTCCAGTCAGTATCTGACCCAGGCGCTGACCGAGTACCGCCAGGGCAAACGCAAGCATCCCACCATGCAAGCGCAGGCGCAGAGCTTTTCCGAGCAGGACATCGCCGATATCTCCGCCTACCTGTCCACCCTCAAATAAGCGCCCACATGCCGAACGCCCTGCACGCTCCGCGTCTAGCCATCGTCCTGGTCGCTGCCCTGATGGTGGCGGCCTGCTCCCAATCCCAGGTGGAGTCCACCGATCATTCCGCCGGCGATGCCGGCCACGCCAGCGGCGAACATGGCTCCGGTTCGTCCGCCGGGCTGCCGACCGGGCGCGCCGAGGCCGGAGACAAGCTGGCGCATGCGAAGGGCAAGGCCACCGGCCAGAGCTGCATCGATTGCCATGGCGCCGACGGCAATGTTCCCATCGACCCCAGCTATCCCAAGCTCGGCGGCCAGTACGGCGACTACCTTGCGCACGCCCTGCAGGCCTACCGCAGCGGCGATCGCCAGCACCCGCTGATGACCGCACAGGCCACCGCGCTGAGCGATCAGGACATTGCCGATCTGGCCGCCTACTTTGGTGCGCGGCAGACGCAGCTGCGCGATCTGCACGGCGTCAACTGAGTTGCAGACGCGTCGGGTGCCCCGCGCACGTTGCGTCTCATTCGAGATGAAAAAGCACTTGCGCGAACATTAACAGGCCGCTATCATTTCGTTCTCAGTTTCGTGGGGCCATAGCTCAGCTGGGAGAGCGCCTGCATGGCATGCAGGAGGTCGGCGGTTCGATCCCGCCTGGCTCCACCAATCCTGGCTTAGGCCGCCAGGTAGACAAACTCAGGTTTTGATATGCGTCCCCATCGTCTAGAGGCCTAGGACACCACCCTTTCACGGTGGACACCGGGGTTCGAATCCCCGTGGGGACGCCAATCATCAGAAAGCCTCGGCATCGCCGGGGCTTTTTTTTGCGTGTTTTTCGGCATCGCTCGTGTGTCGTGGATCTGCACGCGGCCCACCTGGTGCGGCATGTCGTCATGCGGATATCGAAGATGCAGCGGCAGCGTGTTGCCGCAGTGCAAGCGGCCCCTTTGCTGATCCGCCGCCGGCTGCAGCGCAACTGCACGCATGCCGATGACCGCGAACGCGCACCCCTTGCTACGCGGGTCGATCACTTGCGCAAGGACTGTCGCACATGCCCAGCCTGCGGAAAACCACGGCCACTGCATCGTTGCGCTCTACCCGATCAGACGATCCCCGCACAGCGACATCCAGCTCGATCAATCGGCGATGCTTGAACGCATCACATACTTGCGCCTGCACGCGCCATGCTGATCCCGGCCACCGGCAAATCGCTCAGCACATCTTTTTTGCACGCACCACTTCCCAAGCGTCATCGATGTCGCTATGATTGCCGGCTCGCAGCATCGTGGGGCCATAGCTCAGCTGGGAGAGCGCCTGCATGGCATGCAGGAGGTCGGCGGTTCGATCCCGCCTGGCTCCACCAATATTCCCGACATAGGCCGTCTGGAATCTACAACCAGGTTTTGATACGCGTCCCCATCGTCTAGAGGCCTAGGACACCACCCTTTCACGGTGGACACCGGGGTTCGAATCCCCGTGGGGACGCCAATCATCAGAAAGCCTCGGCATTGCCGGGGCTTTTTTTGCCTGATGCTACTCAGCAGCCCCCTGCTTCACCGCACGCGATCGGTAGCGACGCGACCACGCATCGTTGAGCTGCCAGTTCAACGAGCCCATCGACTACGGGCGCGGGGCGGTGTCGCTGCATCCACACGCACGCACCGCCGATCAACTGTGGAACGTGTGCACTCGATGACGCACCAACCGGCTTGCGCATCGAGCAACGTCCGCACAATGCCAGATCAGGTCTGGCCGACATCCAGCGCCTTGCGGCCTTCGTGGGTGAGATCGATATCGCCGTCTTCGGCCTGTGTCGCATAGCCGGCGCGCACCGCCCAGTTGGCCTCTTCGTCGGTCACCGGCTTGGTGTCGTGGATGTCGCGCAAAATGCGCAGCTGCTGCGAAGAATCAAAATCCATGGAAGCCACCTGCTTGAAAGAGCTATCCAAGGTACGCACCGCGCGTGATGGTTGCGTGCCTGCAGGCGCAAGGTGGCAGGGCTGTCTCATCTCGACTGCATTCTTCAGCAATTACGTGGCAGCGATGCGGGCCAGCGAACACGCTGCCATGCAAGCACGGCACGACGCTGCGCCGCCTGGCGCACACCATCGACACCCCCTCGCTCCACGCCCGACGGCACTGCGCGAGCGTGGCGATGCAATCACCAGCCTGCTCCGGCACGGCTGTCGAGCGCCAAAAAGAAAAGCCCCTCTGACCGTCGCCAGAAGGGCTTTGCTTGTACCGCTACATCCTGGTGCCGAAGGTGGGACTCGAACCCACACGCTTTTAAGGGCGGCGGATTTTGAGTCCGCTGCGTCTACCGATTCCGCCACTTCGGCGTGGCCGCGCAGTATAGCGAGTTGTACATGAAACGAACAGTGTCAGAACGCGCCTGACGAATTCAGGTGCAAGCGGAGTCATCAGCGCCGCGGCGAAGCAGTGTCGATATACTGGCCGACTTAGGTGAAGGAGTAAGCAATGTCGGTGTTGCGTGGAGTTCGGGTACTGGTGGTCGAGAACGACCAGATGAATGCCATGCTGCTCGACCTGCAGCTCGTCCAGGCCGGTGCCGTCGTGCTGGGTCCGGTCGGAGAGGTTGCACAGGCGCTGACGCTGATCAAGGCCGATGCGCCGGAAATCGCGGTGCTCGATTACCGTCTTGGCAACGGCGAGACCAGCGAGCCGGTCGCCCGACTGTTGTCGGAACTGGGGATTCCGTTCGTGCTGGCCACCGGTGTTGCCAGTGGCACCATCCCCGGCGGCTTCGAACGCGGCGTGATCCTGACCAAGCCTTACTTGTCCGAAGAGCTGATCAGCGCGCTGTCCAGGGCACGGCAGCTGAGCGGTGCCGCCAGCTGAGCGCGACCGCCTACCGGTGTGTCGCCAGCACGTGGCGCGGTCGATAGTTGGCACTCTTAGGTAACCAATCGCGCCACTGCTGCGCTTAACGCAGGCCGTTCGCGCTGCCGTGCCGGTTGTCGCAAACCCCTCGCCTACAGCCCGCTTGCCACTAGAATCGTGCATCCAGGCATGATGGGCAGGTCACCCAATGGATAGCGTCGTGTCGCCGTTTGCCGGTCTGCTGCCGGAAACGTGCGAGATCGCCGGATTATTGTCGTCGTCCGCATGCGCCGCCGATCCGCTGCTGCGCGACAGCCAGGCGCTGCGGACGACCCTCTCGGTGTGCCTGCACGCGCAGGTTCCGATGCTGCTGGTCTGGGGCGACCAGTCGCGCTGCATCTACAACGATGCCTGCATCGCGCTGCTGGGCGAGCGCCACCCGGCAGCATTCGGCCAGCCATTGGCGGAACTTTCAGACACCACTGAAGCCGACCACCACGGTGCGCATCCGCATGCGGCATTGCCGCTGTCGGCGTGGTCGTGCAGCCCGATCCTGCAGGCCGGCGAACGTCTGGGCATGTTGTATGTCGCCGGCACACTCGCCCCTGCTGCGGCACAGACCCGTAGCGAGGCCGAGCCTGCAGCGGTGTCCACCGCGCTCGATCAGTCGCCGGCCTTCATGGCGGTGCTGCGTGGCCCCGGTTATATCGTCGAGAGCGCGAATCAACGCTTCCACGACCTGGTCGGCCACCGTCCGTTGCTTGGCCGTCCACTGCTCGAGGCGATGCCGGAACTCGCCGACCAGGGCTATGTCGAGCTGCTCGATGAGGTGCGACGCAGCGGCCGTCCTTTCATCGGCGAATCGATGGCGGCCTATCTGCAGCGCAGGCCCGGCAGCGTGCTGGATCAGACCTTCGTGGATTTCCTGTATCAGCCCATGCGCGAGCGCGATGGCCGCATCGACGCGATCCTGGTGCACGGATTCGATGTCACCGAGCAACGCAACGTGGCCAGTCGCGACAGCTTCTTGCTGATGCTCGAAGACGCGCTGCAGAACGTCTCCGATCCGCGCCAGATCATCGATACCAGTGTGCGATTGCTGGGCGAACATCTGCAGGTCAATCGCTGCGCGTTTGGCCTGGCGGCGGCCGACGGCAGGACCATGCACGTGATCAGCGACCATGTGCAGGACATGCCGAGCCTGCAGGGCGATTTTCCGCTGGAAGTGGCACAGGGCTTGCGCGACGCCTTGCTGGAAAACCGCCCCTGGTTCACCACCGATGCGATGGCGCCCGGTGCACCGGACTATGTGGCGCAGCAGTACCGCCGCTCAGGCCTGCGCGCGTCACTGGCGATTCCGCTGCACAAACACGGCCGCCTGGTCGCGGCCATCGGCGTGCATCAACGCGCACCGCGGCGATGGTTGTCCACCGAGATCGAACTGGTCCGCCTGGTCGCTGCACGCTGCTGGGAGTCCATGCAACGCGCCAAGGCACAGCAGCAACTGGCCGCCAACGAAGCGCGGCTGCGCCGACTGGCCGACACGCTGCCGCAGATCATCTTCATCGCCGACCGGGAGGGTCAGCCGCATTACTTCAATCGGCGCTGGTACGAATACACCGGACTGGATCCTTCAGACAACCAGACCGCTGCATGGCATCGGGCGCATACCGCCGATGGCCTGCGGGTGTCTTCGCAGGCCTGGGCGCTGGCAGTCGATGGCGAGCGCGCCTATGAAATGGAGTGCGAACTGCAACGCCACGATGGCCAGAGGCGCTGGCACCTGGCGCGCGCCCTGCCCGTGCGCGGCGACGACGGCAGCATCGGCGAGTGGATCGGCACCTACACCGACATCCATGACCGTCGTGCGTTCGAGCAACAGCTGCGCGAAAGCGAAGTGCGCTTCCGCGCCTTGTGCGAGACGGTGCCGGCAATGATCTGGATGGCCGATGCGCAGGGTGACTGCGTGTACTGGAATCCGCGCTGGTACCACTTCACCGGGCAGGCCGAAGACCAGGCGATGAATCAGGGCTGGTGGGATGTGATGCATCCCGACGATGCCGAGCGCGTACGCCATGCGTTCGGGCAGGCATTGGCGCAACGTGGCGAGTTCCTGGCCGAGTACCGGGTGCGTCGTCACGATGGGCAGTATCGCTGGTGCATCGATACCGCATCGCCGCACTTCGCCAGCGATGGACGTTTTCTCGGCCACATCGGTTCGCTGACCGATATCTCCGAACGCAAGCACATCGAAGATGCCACCGCCTCCGACCGCGCCATCCTGAGCCTGATCACCACCGGCGCACCGCTGCCGGTGGTGCTGGATGCCATCGCATCGAGTGTGGAAGCGCGTGGCGAGACGACGTTGTATTGCGCGGTGATGGTGCTCGATGAGGTACGAAAAACGCTGAGCTTCGGCTCGGCGCCGCATTTTCCGATCGAGTACCGCGGGCATTTCGAAGCCTCGCCGATCGGGCTGAACGGGCCGCCCTGCGCGCGCTCTGCCTACCTCGGGCAGCAGGTGATCTGCGAGGACATCCAGGCCGACCCCAGCTTCAGCGACCATCATGCGGTGTCGTCGGCACTGGGCATCGTCGCCTGCTGCGTGACGCCCATCCTGGACAGCAACGGTCAGGTGCTGGGCACGCTCAACATCTACTACGATCGTGCTCACCTGCCCTCGCTGCGCGAACAGGCAATGGCACGCTCTGCATCGCATCTGGCCGGCATCGTCATCGAGCGCACGCGCGTGGACGCCAAGCTCAAGCAATCGCTGCAAGCCGAGACCGCCGCACGCAGCCAGGCCGAGCATGCCAGCCGGGTCAAGGACGAGTTTTTGGCCACGCTCAGCCACGAATTGCGCACGCCGCTCAACGCCATCCTCGGCTGGTCGCGGTTGATGCAGTCAGAGGTGTTCGATCCGGCCAATGTGGGCAAAGGCCTGATCATCATCGAGCGCAGTGCGCGTGCACAGACGCAGATCATCGACGACCTGCTCGACATGAGCGCGATCCTGTCCGGCAAGATCCGCCTGCAGGCAGAGCACTTCGATATCGCAGGACTGATGCGCAGCACGGTGGAACTGATGCAGCCGTCCGCACTGGCGCGCGACATCGCGCTGGAACTGGATGCGCCCGATGCAGGCGAACTGTGGTTCTTCGGCGATGCCGGGCGCCTGCAGCAGGTGCTGACCAATCTGCTCAGCAACGCACTCAAGTTCACCTCGCCCGGTGGCACGGTGCGGGTGGCGCTGGACATCGAGGACGAGCGGCTGCGGCTATGCGTGCAGGACACCGGCATCGGGATTGCAGCCGACTTCCTGCCGCACGTGTTCGACCGTTTTCGGCAGGCCGATGCCGGGACCACGCGCCGCGTCGGTGGGCTGGGGCTGGGCTTGTCGATCTCGCGTCAGTTGGTCGATCTGCACGGCGGCAGCCTGGGGGCATCCAGTGCAGGCGAAGGCAAGGGGGCGACCTTCACCATCGTGTTGCCGTTCCAGCACGGCGTCAGCGATCTGCGGCCGGCGGCGTCCGAGTCGCTGCAGGTCGGCCCGTTGCCGAGCGACTGCCTCGGGCGCCTGGATGGCGTGCGCCTGTTGCTGGTCGACGACGACCAGGATTCGCGCGAGGCGGTGGTGCAGTTCCTGATGCTGGCCGGCGCGCAGGTGCAGGCGGCCGGCTCGGTGGAGGCAGCCGAACAATGCCTGGCAGAGGCACCCTTCGACGTGCTGGTCAGCGATATCGCCATGCCGATGCGCGACGGCTACGACCTGATCCGCACGGTGCGCTCCGGTCGCACCGACCTGCCACGGCATATCCCCGCGATCGCCCTCACCGCCTATGTGCGCGAAGAAGACCGCGACCGTGCCGTAGTGGCCGGATTCGATGCGCATATGGGCAAGCCGGTGGAGCCGCCCGGACTGGTCGACCTGATCGAACGCCTGATCTTGCCGACGCGCGCGGTACGCAGCGAGGCGTGAGGTCGCCTGGAAACGGCTAATAAAACAGCGTGGTCAACCAGCGCTGTTTGCAACAAAACACACCGACCATCCCGACAGGTCCTTGCCCGCCCGCCGTCGCGAGACCTCACGCGGCATGGATGCCGCTACAAGGACGTAATTGCGGCGTGTCCCGCGGGGGTGGGCGGGCAAGGGCCCTGCAGCAAGGCCTCAGATCAGCCGCCTTACGACTGATCGTATCTGCATGGGCGCACCGCGGTGGTCGGAGGGCACGGACCCAGCAGCCAGTTGCAGATCAGCCTGCCCACGCACGATCCAATCGCAGCAGCAGACCCGCCGCCTTGCGAGCGGGTCTATCTACACTGCCCAGCCATGCCAGCACAGCCGCCGGGCACGCCGGGTCAGCTGCGCTTGGCGCGTGCGAATGCGGCGGCCAGCGCGTTGTCGGCCGGCGGTGCAGTGATGCGTGGCTTGTTGTTGCCCTGTGCCGGGCCACGTCCACCGCCACCGTCGCGCCTGCCCTGCCCCGGGCCGCCGTTGCCGCGCTGATCGCGCGATTGGGCTGCGCCATCGGCCGGTGGAGGCGTGTCGGACAGACGGCAGGTCAGTGCGATGCGTTTGCGCGCCACGTCCACTTCCAGCACCTTGACCTTGACGATATCGCCGGCCTTGACCACATCGCGCGGATCCTTGACGAAGGTGTCCGACAACGCGGAGATGTGCACCAAGCCATCCTGGTGCACGCCGATATCGACGAACGCACCGAATGCGGCCACGTTGCTGACCACGCCTTCGAGCACCATGCCGGGCTTGAGGTGCTTGATGTCCTCGATGCCTTCGGCGAACTGCGCGGCCTTGAACTCGGGACGCGGATCACGGCCGGGTTTTTCCAGCTCCTTGAGGATGTCGCGCACGGTCGGTACACCGAACTGTTCGTCGGTGAACAGCTCCGGCTTGAGTCCGCGCAGAAAGCTGCCGTCGCCCAGCAAGGCCTTGATCGGCTTGCCGGTGCTGCCGACGATGCGCTCGACCACCGGATAGGCTTCCGGGTGCACCGCCGAGACGTCCAGCGGCTCGTCGCCATCGGCGATGCGCAGGAAACCGGCGCATTGTTCGAAGGTCTTCTCGCCCAGACGCGGCACCTTGAGCAGGTCCTTGCGGCGCTTGAACGGGCCGTTGTCGTCGCGATGGCGCACGATGTTTTCCGCCACCGTGCTCGACAGCCCGGACACCCGCGACAGCAACGCCGCCGAAGCGGTGTTGACGTACACGCCGACCGCGTTGACGCAGTCTTCCACGCGCGCTTCCAGCGCCTTGGCCAAGCGATACTGGTCCACGTCGTGCTGGTACTGGCCCACGCCGATCGCCTTGGGTTCGATCTTGACCAGCTCGGCCAGCGGATCCTGCAGGCGTCGCGCGATCGACACCGCGCCGCGCAGCGACACGTCCAGGGTGGGGAACTCCTTGGCCGCGAATTCGGACGCCGAATACACCGACGCCCCCGCTTCGCTGACCACGATCTTCTGCAGCTTGCTCGCCCCGCACAGCGCGATCGCCTCACCAGCCAGCTTGTCGGTTTCGCGGCTGGCAGTGCCGTTGCCGATCGCGATCAGCTCCACGTTGTGCTGCAGGCACAGCTTCTTGATCGTCTGCAGCGACTGGTCCCATTGCCGCTTGGGCTCATGCGGATAGATCGTCTCGGTGGCCACCAGCTTGCCGGTGGCATCGACCACGGCGATCTTGCAGCCGGTGCGGATACCGGGGTCCAGCCCTAGCACCACGCGCGGGCCGGCCGGCGCGGCCAGCATCAGGTCCTTGAGATTGTCGCCGAACACGGCGATCGCCTCGGCCTCGGCCTTTTCGCGCGCCTGGTTGAACAGGTCCAGCAGCAGATGCATGTGCAGCTTGGCGCGCCAGGTCAGCCGGCAGGCATCCAGCAACCAGCGGTCGGCCGGGCGGTTCTGGTTGGAGATGCCGGCGTTGCGCGCCACACGCCCTTCGGCGTACTGATGGCCGGCCTCGGCATCGTTGCCCGGCTCCAGGTCCAGGTACAGGAACTCCTCGCGGCGCGCGCGAAACAGCGCCAACAGGCGGTGCGAGGGAATCCTGGACAGCGCTTCGGCGTGATCGAAGTAATCGCGGTACTTGGCGCCGGCCTCTTCCTTGCCCTCGGCAACGCGCGCGCGGATCACGCCGTTGTCGTTCAACCAGCCGCGCAGCTCGCCCACCAGGGCGGCGTCCTCGCCCCAGCGCTCCATCAGGATGGCGCGCGCGCCTTCCAGCGCCGCCTTGATATCGGCCACGCCCTTGTCTGCATCGATGAACGCAGCAGCAGCGACTTCCGGCGCCTGGTTCGGGTCGGCCAGCAGGCCATCGGCCAGCGGTTCCAGGCCGGCTTCGCGCGCGATCTGCGCGCGGGTGCGGCGCTTGGGCTTGTAAGGCAGGTACAGATCTTCCAGCCGCGACTTGGTGTCGGCCGCCACGATCTCACCGCGCAATTCGTCGCTGAGCTTGCCCTGCTCGCCAATGCTGGCCAGGATCGCCGCGCGCCGTTCTTCCAGCTCGCGCAGATAGGTCAGGCGCGTTTCCAGATTGCGCAGTTGCGTATCGTCCAGCCCGCCGGTGACTTCCTTGCGGTAGCGGGCAATGAACGGAACGCTGGCGCCTTCGTCGAGAAGGGCGATGGCGGCGCGCGCCTGGGCGGGTTGGGCACCGATCTCGTCGGCGATGGTGCGAGCGATCTGCTGGGCAAGCTGGCTATCGTGCATGGCGGCGCGGCCAAAGCCGCTTCACTGAAAAAAGCATTTTCGCAGTGCTGGCCCGCCGCGGGAACCCGTTGACAGGATCACCGTAAACCTGTGCCGGCGCACACTGAAGTGGCTGCCCAGGCTTGAAGTAGCTGGCTGGATGTCACGACGTCTCAGCGCGGGCGTGGCTGCATGCTGCAGCCCGGAGCGATACCTGCTGGTGCAGGGCTCCCGGTACGCCCGTCAGCCTGTACGCGGCGGCGCCCGGTTGGCCGCGCTCAGCTGGCGCGACCGGCGTAGTGGGTGGCAGCGCGCTCGACCAAGATGCTCTCGTGCAGCGACTCCAGCGCCATCACGCGGATCTTGCCGACGTCCTTCAGCGGCACCATGCGCTCGACATAGATCTCCGGCCCGGCGTCGGTCATTGCACGCGACTTGCTGAACCCGTAAGGCACAACACCCTTGTCGCCATCTTTGCTGCCACCGACATACAGAACGATCGACATGCCCACACCCTCGTTAACAACTGTGACTACGTTAGTGGCGCGAGCATAACGACCGTGCCGTGAGGAGCTTTCCACGCAGGTTAACGCCGGCTGTTTGCCGTTTGGTGACCGCCGCACCCGGGTCTGCGCCTGCACGACCGCTTCACCCGGTCTGCCCGTCCAATTGCGCTCCGCCCGCACGTACGACACCGCATGGACCTCAAAAGTGGTTACCCGTTCTGGTCGATCCGCAACGGGCTGATGCGCGCCTACCCGCGTCTGGAGCAGGACACCCAGTGCGAAGTCGTCATCGTCGGTGGCGGTGTCACTGCCGCCTTGATCGCACACGAACTGCTCAAGCACGGGCACGAAGTGGTGGTGGTCGAGCAGCGCGAGATCGGCTGGGGCAGTACGTCGGCCAGCACTGCCTTGCTGCAGTACGAAATCGATACGCCGATGATCGCGCTGGCCAACCACTACGGCATGCCGGCCGCCGCGCTGGCATACGGGGCATGCGCGCAAGCCATCCTCGACCTGCAAGGCCTTTGCAATACGTTGGGCGGCTGCGACTTCAGCCGTCAGGACAGTCTCTACTATGCGAGCCGGTCACGGGATCTCAACGACCTGCGCAGCGAACTGGATACGCGAAGAACCCACAAGCTTCCGGTGGAATGGATCGAGCGCGCACCCTTGTGGCACAACTACGGCGTGCGCTCGGAGGGCGCCATCCTCAGCCGCCTGGCCGCCGGCGTCGACCCGTACCGGCTGTGCTACCGCCTGTTTGCAGAAGGCGAGCAATACGGCGCGCGCATCTACGACCGCACCACAATTGCCGCGATCACACCCTATGACCAGCATGTTCAATTGCGCACCCAGGAGGGGGTCACGCTGCGCGCCCGGCACGTCATCCTGGCCGCGGGTTATGGAAACCAGCAGTGGCTGTCGCAGCGGGTGGCACGCAACCGCAGCAGCTACGCATTCGTGACCGATCCCCTGCACGACAGCGACATGGGCGCGCTCAAGCACACCATGATGTGGGAAACCGCGCGGCCCTATCTCTACCTGCGCAGCACGCCGGATGGACGCGTGGTGGCCGGCGGCGAAGACGACAGCGTCGATCTTCCCGCGCGTCGCGATGCGCGTGTCATGAGCAAGCTGAAAACGCTGCTGAAGAAAATCCACCAGACGATGCCGGATATCACCTTGCGCCCGGTATTTGCCTGGGGCGGCACCTTTGCCGAAACCGCCGATGGGTTGCCGTTCTTCGGCACGCATCCCGAACATGGGCCGCGGGTGTCGTTCGCCATGGCCTATGGCGGCAATGGCATCACCTATAGCGCCATCGGTGCAGGGTTACTGCGCGCACAACTGGAAGGCAGGCCTCACCCGTTGTCGGACCTGTTCGGTTTCTCGCGCTTGCGCTGAGCCCCCCATGGCCACCAGCCGTGGCCATGCAGCGCATATCCGTCGGCTGCCCGTTCCAGCGGATTGCGAACGTGGATGCCCCCGCACAGGAAATACACCGGCAGAAACAGCGGGCCGAGCAGCATGTACTGATAGACATGGGCCCGCTCATGATCGCCCAGGCGTACCGGCGGGTGCCGGCAAAGCCCGGCGGCATGCGCATAGGTGCTGCATTGCAGGTCGAGCGAGGCGCCCTTGAGCAGGATCACATTGCCCAACGTCATCGCCCCGCCCGGCCCCCATGGCCAGGCATGAAACACGATTGCGAGTTCCGCACCGGACCAGCGCGGACGCGCGCCGAAGCAGCTGCCCGTGGCGCCGATCGCAAGACCGAGCATGGTGTTGGGCAGCGTCCACACCGCGCCCAGCACATGCAGCGCGGACCACCCGCGCCGGGCGGGCGTCAGTCGGCCTGGTTGGGAATCAGCAGCCACAGGATCAGATAGACCAGGATGCCGGGAAACGCCGCCGAGGCGATCGACACGATCACGAACAGCACGCGCAGCAGCGTGGAACTCCAGCCGAAGCGGCGGGCGATGCCGCCGACGACGCCGGCGATCATGCGATCGTTGAGGGAACGGGACAATGCGGTGGTCGTGGCCATGGAAGGCTCCTTCGAACGTGGCGCCCAGTCTAGAAAGCGCAGCGACAGCGCGTCGTGATGGCTGCAGCGTCCGGTTTCACGTGCAGCGCAACGCGAACTCGCCTCACGCGTTGCCGCCCCGCTCCTGCAACCAACGGTGGATCGCCACCGGCACTTCGCGCTGCGCGCGCCCGGAGACATAGATGCCGATATGCCCGCCACGGAAACTCAGCTCGGTGTAGTCGTCGCTGCCGACCAGGCCACGCAATGCACGCGAGGCGTCGGGCGGCACCAGATGATCGTGCTCGGCATAGATGTTGAGCACCGGCATGTCCACCACCTGCAGATCGACCGCCTCCCCGCCGATGCGCACCTGCCCGGTCACCAGGCCATTGCGCTGATAGAACTGGGTGACGAACTCGCGGAATGCCTCGCCGGCCAGGTCGGGCGAATCAAAGATCCACTTCTCCATGCGCAGGAAATCTTCCAGCGCCTGCTTGTCGTCGAGGATGTCGAGCAAGCCGACGTATTTTTGCAGATTCAGGCGGAACGGCTTGAGCATCAGGTAACTGGCGTTCATCAGATCCGCCGGCACGTTGCCCATGGTGTCCACGAACAGATCCACATCGACCATGCGCGCCCAGTTGGAGAGCATGTTGTCGGGGGTATGGAAATCCACCGGCGTGACCATGGTGATCAGGTTGCGCACCTTCGGCCGCTGCAGCGCCGCGTAGCACAGCGCAAACGTGCCGCCCTGGCAGATGCCGAGCACATCGACCGCCTCCAGCCCCGACTGCGCACGCAGGTGGTCCACCGCGCCATCGATGTAACGCAGCAGATAGTCCTCCAGCGTGAGGTAACGCTCGGAGCGGTCCGGGTAGCCCCAGTCCAGCACGTAGACGTCCTGGCCGTGGCCCAGCAGGCCCTTGACCAGCGAGCGGTCGGCCTGCAGGTCGACCATGTATGGGCGGTTGACCAGCGCATAGACGATCAGCAGCGGCGTCCTGGCCACCGGCGCCTGCTCGCCGACAAAGCGGTACAGCACCACCTTGCCGTCGCGCCAGATTTCCTCGCGCTCGGTCACCCCGTAATCCACGTCTTCCACGCCGGGCAGCAACTTGAGCCCCTCGCGCAGCTTGCGCTGCATCGACAGGGTTTCCTGCATCAGGTCTTCGGCGCTGAATCCCAACGGGCCTTTCATGCCTGCGCTCCCCGTGGCTTGCGTGCGGCCGGCGTGCCGGGGGATGTGCCGCCGGAACGCCTGGAGGTGTTTTTCGACACCTTCGTGTCTTTCGTGTCTTTGGCCGGGGCGGTCTTCGCCGGCGATTTCCTGGCGGCGGACGGCTGGGGCACAGTGTCCGCCCTGGCTGCCGGGGCGCGCTTGGCCGTGGCCGGCGCAACCGGGTCAGCTGCCGCTGCAGCGGGCTTGCCGGCCGGGCTGGCCGCGGTGCGCAGCAGGCGCCGCACCGCACGTTCCAGCTCGGCGATGCGGCGGTGCGCGGCGTCCATCTCCGAACGCGTGGGCATCCCGAAACGTTCGCTCAGCTGCTCCACTTCTTCCTGCAGCGCGGCGCGCAAGCGCATATGCGCATTGGCAAAGCCGCCGTACACCTCACGAAACTGGTCGGACAGCGCGACGTCGGCATACGACTCTTCGGCAGCCTCGATCCACAGGTCGAACAAGGCACGCGCGCTGGTCAGCTGACTGCCGCTGGTTTCGTGCTCGCTCAGCTTGGAGGCAAACCGCCCGAATGCCTGCTCGATGGCCGACTTGAGTTGTTCGCCATAGGCCTGCGACTGCGCCTGGTATTCCTGCTGCGCACGGGCCAGCGTCTGCAGGCGCGCCTGGTGATTGCGGTTCAGGCCGAACGCCGGCATGTCCAGCCACGGCGCGTTTTCCTCCCGCCACTTTGCCAGGGCCTGCGCGGCGTCCTGCAGCCACGGGTCGAAGCCGCCCGGGCTGCCGCCACGCAGCGAGCCCAGCGTCCATTGCATCAGCTGCTCGCCCTGCCCCTGCACGGCGCGCCGCCAGGCCTCGGAGACCTCGTTGGCCGAGGTGTCGCGCCCGGCAAACTGCGCGGCCACCTGCTGCATGGTGCCGAACCAATCGCCGGCCTGATGACGAAAGCGGTCGGTCGCCTCCTGCGCCTGCGGTGCGGCCTGCGTGGGCAGCAGCTGCGACCACCAGTCCATCGCCTTGCGCCAATCCTGCGGTGGCTCGGTGCCCGGCCCCATGCCGGGAACGGCGCCGGGCTGCGCAGCGGCGCCGGACTGGCCGTGGCGCATGGCATCTCCCCAGGCGCTCCAGTACTGGCGCGCCTTGTCTTCGAAGTTGCCGTTGTCCGAACCGCTGGTTGCCATGATCCCTTCCCGTGACTGTCCACCAGCCATCCTACCGCGTGCGCCCGGCTGTACCGGTCAGGGTTTGGGGATCCGCAACGTCTTGCTGATCATCAGCGAGCCGGACACCGCAAACAGCAGCACCAACGGGTGGAACTGCCACGGCCCGAGCTGCCACTGGCCCCACCACAAGGTCTGGCCGATATGGCCACTGCTGGCGGCCACCGCCAGCAGGATCACCAGCAGCAGGCTGGTGGGAATCGGGGTGCCTTCGAAGTACGGCACCTTGTCGGCCTCGCCGGCGATCTCTTCGGCGGTGACGTTGTAGCGCGCCAGCCGGCTCACGCCGCAGCAGACGAAATAGCTCAGCACCAGCCAATCCCAGCCGCCGCGCATGCCGCAGGCATAGCCCAGTGCCGCAGGCGCCACCCCGAACGAGATCACGTCGGCCAGTGAATCCAGCTCGCGGCCCAGGGTCGAGGACGCCTTGCGCCAGCGAGCCACGTGGCCGTCCAGCGCATCGAACACGAACGCCAGCGGGATCAGCGCCATGCCCAGCAGCAGGTCGCCGCGATGGCCTTCCTGCAGGAAGCGCATCGACGCAAACACCGCGCCGGTGCCGCAGAAGGCGTTGGCCAGGGTGAACCAGTCCGCCAGTTGGAAATCGCGCAGCATCGAGAAATGGCGTTTCATGCGGAACCTGAGAAGTGCAAGGCGCAAAGGGTAACGCGCGCACGCCATGCAGGCGACCGTTTCGCGCCATGGGCTAGTCTGGCGGTCGACGCGGCCGGTCCGGCCGGGCACGATCAACGACGAGGGCAGCATGAAGCGCAGCATCCTGATCACCGGCGCAGGCAGCGGCATCGGCGCCGGTATCGCCACCGAGCTGGCTGCCGGCGGCCACCACCTGATCGTCAGCGACATGGACCTGGCGGCGGCCGAACGCACGGCGCAGGGCCTGCGCGCGACCGGTGGCTCGGCCGAAGCGCTGGCGCTGGACGTCACCGACGAGCACAGCATCGCGCAGGCATTGGCAAGCGCGACGCGTGCGCCGCAGGTGCTGGTCAACAATGCCGGGCTGCAGCAGGTGTCGGCGCTGGAAGACTTCCCGATGCAGCGCTGGGCCTTGCTGGTGGATGTGATGCTGACCGGCGCCGCACGGCTCGGCCGCGCGGTCCTGCCCGGCATGCGCGCGGCCGGCTACGGGCGCATCGTCAATATCGGCAGCATCCACTCGCTGGTCGCCAGCCCGTACAAGAGTGCCTATGTCGCCGCCAAGCACGGTCTGGTCGGCCTGGCCAAGGTCATCGCCCTGGAGACCGCCGACTGCGACATCACCGTCAACACGCTGTGCCCGAGCTACGTGCGCACCCCGCTGGTGGAGCGCCAGATCACCGACCAGTCGCGCACGCGCGGCATCGCCGAAGAGGCGGTGATCCGCGATGTGATGCTCAAGCCGATGCCCAAGGGCGCCTTCATCGACTACGACGAACTCGCCGGCACGGTCGCGTTCCTGATGTCGCATGCCGCGCGCAACATCACCGGGCAGGCGATCGCCATCGATGGCGGCTGGACCGCGCAGTAAACACGGCTGGCGAAATTTTCACCAGCCGACGTGGCGGCCTTGCGCCGCAAGGCGCGCGCGCAGTTGTCCACAGACTTGCGCAGGATCCATCCACAGCGGGTGTGGAGAAATGCGTGGAGACGAATGCGACCGGCATGTGGCCACAGCGTGCAACGCCCGCTTGCGCTTGCGCTCGCCAACCTTGTCCTGCGTGCATTGCCGTCACTGACCGAACTACACGGTCTAGGGAAGACAAGAAACAGTGCGCAGGCGCAGGAAGACACCGGCGGCCATCCGGCTGCGGCCGCGCTCGCCTGACGACTGCACCTGACCGGATCGCCACTCAGACGCGCGAGTACGTCCACGACTGCATGCGTCCGTCGCGATACGGCATCACGCCATGAAACGGGCGCGGGTCGCCATCGAAGACCAGCGGCAGGAAATTGCGGTCGCCCTCCCACATCGGCACCTGGTCCATGCGGTCGATCGCCACCCATTCCAGCGTGCCTTCCGGGTTGGAGGCCTGAGGCTCGCCTTCGAAGCTGTGGATCAGGAACACGAAGCCCAGCCAGTCCTCGCCATGCTTGCCGAATCCCGGCCAGCTGATGGTGCCGCGCAGTTGCATGTCGCCGCACTCCACACCGGCCTCTTCGCGAATTTCGCGGCGCATGCCGGCCAGCACGTCTTCGTCCGGCTCCACCTTGCCGCCGAGCCCGTTGTACTTGCCCAGATGCTGATCGCCGGGGCGGGCATTGCGATGGATCATCAGGACCTGGGTGCCGTCGGGCGACAACAAGTAACCGAGCGTGGCGACGATGGGGGTATAGGGCATGGCGGGCGATCTGACATCGAGCGCATCAGTATGACCGATGCCGCCCAAGCGGCGTGGCGCAGACTCAGCCGGCCGCGGCCTGCGCACCGGGGCGCGGTGGCGCCACGTACTCGGCATCCAGGCGCAAGGTGGCCACGCCATGGCCGCGCTCGGCCAGATAGTCCAGCCACTTGCCCAGGAAGGTGTTCATGCGCATGCGGTGGCTGATCAGCTCGGCCGGCGGCGGAAACAGGCCCATCACGTCCTGCCAGCGACGGCCGACATAGCAATGGGTGGTCTCGGCCTGGCGGGCATCGCGGTACAGCCGCACATAGGCCGACGGGTCCGGCTCGCCGGTCACCGGGTCGCACAGGTCGTAGGTCAGCCGCAGCTCGACCGTGTAGCGGTGGCATTCGATCACGTCCATACGCAGGTCCAGGCCATCGCCGATCGAGGACACGTAGGAGCCCGGAGCGAGGTCGGCCGGTGCAAACAACCGGGTCAGGTGCTGGAAGTTTTCTGCGTACAAGCCCATCAGCCAGCCGAACCGGCTCAACTTGGGGATGCGTTCGAGTTTACTCAGTGCTTGCGCCATGAACCGATCCTACACGCTGCGCTGCCGCACGGGCAGCATTGACGACCGGCCACCGGCAGGCCTACCTTGGCGGAGCACTGCCCCGCCCGCTGTGTTTCCTTGACGCTTGCCGACAAACCCTAATTACCCCACGGCAAACCGGGATCCTGAACGCGCTACGCAGCGCCCTAATCCCCAATCCCGCCACACCCATCCCCGCCTCAAAACATCTCGCGTTGCAGCCCCAGCGTGGACAACACCTTGCTGGAAATCTCCTCGATCGAGGTATTGGTAGTGCTCAATGTCGGAATGCGCTCCATCTGGAACATGCGCTCGGCGGTGGCCACCTCGCGCCGGCAGGTCTCTGCCGCGCTGTAGCGTGAATTGGCACGCCGCTCCTGGCGGATCTGCTGCAACCGCTCCGGGTCGATGGTCAGGCCGAACAGCTTGCTGCGGTAGTTGCGCAGGCGCGGCGGCAGGCGCTCGTTTTCCAGGTCTTCCTCGGTCAACGGATAGTTGGCGGCGCGGATGCCGTAATGCAATGCCAGGTAGATGCAGGTCGGCGTCTTGCCGGCGCGCGACACCGCCACCAGGATCACGTCGGCCTCGTCGTAATTGAGTGCGATGCCGTCATCGTGGCTCAGCGCAAAGTTCATCGCGTTGATGCGGCGGTGATAGGTCTCGAAATCCACCATGCCGTGCGCACGCCCCACCCGCGAATGCCGCGGCGCATTGAGCTCGCGCTCCAGCGGTTCGATGAAGGGCGCGAACACGTCCAGCATCAGGGCGCCGCTTTCGGCCAGGATCATGCTCAGTTGGGGGTCGACGCAGGAATTGACCACCACCGGGCGCACCTGGTACCGCTCGCCTGCCGCGCGCACGCGCAACGCCGCATCGCGCGCTTTTTCTGCATCATCAATGAACGACATGCGGTCGGTGACGAAGTTGAATCCGCTGAACTGCGTGAGCAGGCTATGCCCAATCGTTTCAGCGGTGATACCGGTTCCATCAGAGACGTAGAACACCGGCCGAATTGTTGACATCAAGACCACCTCTTTGAACTGGTGTCCAAAACTTACGGGTTCATGCTTGTGCAGATTCCGCTGTGCACTGCATCATAGCGGCTTCTTCCTACGGACGCGGCCATCCAGCCCGCTCGGGCGATGGCCATACGGAGCATCGCGCTTGAACGAGAATATCCTGTGGTTGCATGAGCTACGCCTGGCCGATCTGGCCCGCGTAGGCGGTAAGAATTCCTCGCTCGGCGAGATGATCGGCAACCTGGCCGGGCTTGGCGTCTCGGTTCCCGGTGGATATGCGACCACCGCCGAAGCTTTCAAGGACTTCATCGCGCATAACGATCTGTCCAAGCGGATCTTCGACAAGCTTGCAACGCTGGACGTCGAAGATGTTGGCGCCCTCACCATCGCCGGCAAGGAAATCCGCGGCTGGGTGATCGATGCGCCGCTGCAACCGGAACTGGACCGCGACATCCGCACCGCCTACGCACAGCTGTGCGCGGAAAACGGTGGCGGCGAGGTGGCCGTGGCGGTGCGTTCGTCGGCCACCGCCGAAGATCTGCCCGATGCCTCGTTCGCCGGTCAGCAGGAAACCTTCCTCAATGTCACCGGCGCCGACGATGTCGTGCACAAGGTCAAGGAAGTGTTCGCCAGCCTCTACAACGATCGTGCGATCGCCTATCGCGTGCATCATGGTTTCAAGCACGAAGACGTGTTCCTGTCGGCCGGCGTGCAGTTGATGGTGCGCTCGGGCGTCGGTGCGGCCGGCGTGCTGTTCACCCTGGACACCGAATCGGGCTTCCGCGATGTGGTGTTCGTCACCTCCAGCTTCGGCCTGGGCGAGATGGTCGTGCAGGGCGCGGTCAACCCGGACGAGTTCTATGTCTACAAGCCCACGCTGACTGCGGGCAAGCCGGCAATCCTGCGCCGCTCGCTCGGCAGCAAGGCGATCCGCATGGTCTATTCGGACGTGCCCGGCGAGCGCGTGCGTACCGAAGACACGCCGGTGGAACTGCGCAGCACCTTCTCGATCAGCGACGAAGACGTGCAGGAGCTCTCCAAGCAGGCACTGGTGATCGAAAAGCATTACGGCCGCCCGATGGATATCGAGTGGGCCAAGGACGGTGTCAGCGGCAAGCTGTTCATCGTGCAGGCGCGCCCGGAGACCGTGAAGTCGCGCAGCCATGCCACCCAGATCGAGCGTTTCTCGCTGGAAGCCAAGGACGCCAAGGTCCTGGTCGAGGGCCGTGCGGTGGGCGCCAAGATCGGCAGCGGCGTGGCCCGCGTGGTGCGTTCGCTGGACGACATGAATCGCGTGCAGGCCGGCGACGTGTTGATCGCCGACATGACCGATCCGGATTGGGAGCCGGTGATGAAGCGGGCCTCGGCCATCGTCACCAACCGTGGCGGCCGCACCTGCCATGCAGCGATCATCGCGCGCGAACTCGGCGTGCCGGCCGTGGTCGGTTCGGGCAACGCCACCGACGTGATCAGCGACGGCCAGGAAGTGACGGTCAGCTGCGCCGAAGGCGATACCGGCTTCATCTACGACGGCCTGCTGCCGTTCGAGCGCACCACCACCGACCTGGGCAACATGCCGCCTGCCCCGCTCAAGATCATGATGAACGTGGCCAACCCCGAGCGCGCGTTCGACTTCGGCCAGCTGCCCAACGCCGGCATCGGCCTGGCACGCCTGGAAATGATCATTGCCGCGCATATCGGCATCCATCCCAACGCGCTGCTGGAGTACGACAAGCAGGACGCCGACGTCCGCAAGAAGATCGACGCCAAGACCGCCGGCTACGGCGATCCGGTGAGCTTCTACGTCAACCGCCTGGCCGAGGGCATCGCGACGCTGACCGCCTCGGTGGCGCCGAACACGGTGATCGTGCGCCTGTCGGACTTCAAGTCCAACGAGTACGCCAACCTGATCGGCGGCACGCGCTACGAGCCGCATGAAGAGAACCCGATGATCGGCTTCCGTGGCGCCAGCCGCTACGTCGACCCGTCCTTCACCAAGGCCTTCTCGCTGGAGTGCAAGGCGGTGCTGAAGGTGCGCAACGAGATGGGCCTGGACAACCTCTGGGTGATGATCCCGTTCGTGCGTACGCTGGAAGAAGGCCGCAAGGTGATCGAAGTGCTGGAGCAGAACGGGCTCAAGCAGGGCGAGAACGGCCTGAAGATCATCATGATGTGCGAGCTGCCGTCCAATGCGTTGCTGGCCGACGAGTTCCTGGAGATCTTCGACGGTTTCTCGATCGGCTCCAACGACCTGACCCAGCTGACCCTGGGCCTGGACCGCGATTCGTCGATCGTGGCGCATCTGTTCGACGAGCGGAATCCGGCGGTCAAGAAGCTGCTGTCGATGGCGATCAAATCGGCGCGCGCCAAGGGCAAGTACGTGGGCATCTGCGGCCAGGGGCCGTCGGATCACCCGGAGCTGGCCGAGTGGCTGATGCAGGAAGGCATCGAGTCGGTGTCGCTGAATCCTGACACGGTGGTCGATACCTGGCTGCGTCTGGCCAAGCTGAAGAGCGAGAGCTGATGGGTATGCTGGGTGCAGTGGCGGCGGCGGCTGGAGCCGTCGCCGCAAGGCCCGTGGCGGCCAAGGCGGCGGAGCCGGCGTTCAACTGGGCAAACATCCCGTGGGCGCAGTACGTGCTCAACTGGGGACTGGCCCTGCTGATCGTGGTGGTCGGCATGTGGCTGGCCAAGCAACTTAGCCAGTGGCTGCACCGTGCGCTGACCCGCGCGCGCGTGGAAATCACGCTGACCAACTTCCTGCGCAATGTGCTGTATGCGTTGTTGCTGGTGCTGGTCTTCGTCACTGCGTTGAGCAAGATCGGCGTGCCGCCGACCTCGCTGATTGCAGTGCTGGGTGCAGCCGGCCTGGCGGTTGGTCTGGCGTTGAAGGATTCGCTGTCCAATATCGCTGCAGGCGTGATGCTGATCGTGCTGCGGCCGATGCGCGATGGCGACCACGTGGTGATTGCCGGCCAGGAGGGCATCGTCGACGAGATCCGGATCTTCCAGACGCGGATCCGTTCGTTCGACGAGCGCATGATTACCCTGCCCAACAGCACGATCACCACCTCGCCGATCGTCAACTACAGCACCCTGCCCAACCGGCGCCTGGAAGTGACGGTGGGCGTGGGCTACGGCGACGATCTGAAAAAAGCTCAGCAGCTGTTGCTGCAGATTGCCAAGGACAATCCGAACCTGCTTGAGTCGCCGGCACCGTTCGTGCAGGTCACCAACCTTGGCGAAAGCACGGTGGACCTGATGTTGTTCGCCTATGCGACCAATGGCAATTTCGGCGCCGCCAAGAGCACCACGCTGGAACAGATCCGCAACCAGTTGCTGGAAAACGGGCTCAATATCCCGTATCCGCAGCGCGACCTGCACGTGTACCACCACGATGCCGACGGCAAGCCCATCTCCGACCTGTTGCTGAGAGGCATCGCCGACGATGGCGACCTGAGCAAGGGACCGTCGCTGGCACGCTGACGCGCTGGATGGCGTGACGCAAAAGCAAAAGGCCGCATCGAAGGATGCGGCCTTTTTGCTGGATGCGCTGGCACCGTGTGCGTCTGCTACGCGGTCAGCGGCGAACCCCGCGCGCTGCTCGGCGCACGCAGGTCGCAACTGGACACCGTCAACACGCCACGCCAACCGCGTGCAACACCGCAGCCAGCGCTCAGCCCTGCGCCTTTGCCTGGGAATCGCCACCCAACGCGCCCATGAACTGGCGGTAGTGACGCAGCTCGTCGATCGAATCGCGCACATCGCTCAAGGCGGTGTGGGCCGAGCTCTTGGCAACCCCATTGGCCACTGTCGGCGCCCACCGCCGTGCCAATTCCTTGATGGTGGACACGTCCAGGTTGCGGTAATGGAAGTAGCGCTCCAGGCGCGACATCTGGCGGTGCAGGAAGCGGCGGTCCTGGCAGATCGAGTTGCCGCACATCGGCGAGGCGCCGGCGCGGATCCACTCGCTCAGGAAGGCCACCGTCTGCGCTTCGGCCTGGGCATGGGTGACCTGGCTGTCGAGCACACGCTGCCACAGGCCCGAACGGCGGTGCTGGTTGCGGTTCCATTCGTCCATGGCTTCCAGCGTTGCCAGCGGATGGGCGATGGCCAGTTCCGGCCCTTCGGCAAGCACGTTCAACTGCGCATCGGTCACGATGGTGGCGATCTCGATGATGGAATCGCGATCGGTATCCAGGCCGGTCATTTCCAGATCGATCCAGATCAGTCGGTCGTTGCCTGCAAGGGTGTCTGCCATGTCGCCGTCCTGTGGAGGGCCGTCGCCGGCCAGATGCTGAAGGGCGCGCATCATACCGCGGCCGCGCCGCTCAGGGCGCGAGGGGCGGCTTGCCACGCTTGGCCCTGAAGTAATTGGTCAGCCGCAGCCCCGCCTCGGCGGCCAGGACGCCACCGCTGACCTGCACGCGGTGGTTGTGGCGCGGGTCGGCGGGCAGGTCGAACACGCTGCCGCAGGCGCCGGTCTTGGGGTCGCTGGCAGCGAATACCACCCGGGCGATACGCGCATGGATCATCGCCATTGCGCACATCGCGCACGGCTCCAGCGTGACGTACAACGTGCAGCCGATCAGCCGATGGTTGGCCAGGCGGCGGCCGCCTTCGCGCATGGCCATGATCTCGGCATGCGCGCTGGGATCGTGGCTGGCGATATTGAAGTTCCAGCCTTCGCCCAGCACGTTGCCCCGCGCATCGACCAGCAGCGCGCCGACCGGGATCTCGTCAAAGTCGCGTTCGGCACGCTCGGCCAGCTGCAGGGCGCGTTGCATCCACTGTCGGTCGATAAGCGCCTGCGCCGCGTCGACCGACGTTTCCACCGGCATGCTCACGCGGCGCTGCCGCCCTGGCGATCCAGGAACGCGGCGAACGCGGCCACGGTGGCTTCGCTGACATGGTGCTCGATGCCTTCGGCATCGCGCCGCGCGGTGGCCTCGTCGATGCCCAGCGCGAGCAGGAAGCGTTCGACGATCTGATGGCGCTGCCGGCTGGACGCGGCCAGCGCCTCGCCGGCCGGGGTCAGGAACACACCACGATACGGGCGCTGCACCACCCAGCCGTCGCGCACCAGCCGCTTGAGCATCTTGGCCACGGTCGGCTGGGCCACGCCCAGGCGCGCGGCGATATCGACCTGGCGCGCCTCACCGCCGTCGACCAGCAGATCGGAGATCAGCTCCACGTAGTCCTCGACCAGCTCGGCGCGGCGCGCTTCGCGCACCTGACGGAAGCTCTCCATGTGCACCTGCGCGTCGATCAGCGCCGGCGCGGCTGCTTCCAGCTTTTCGCTCTTGCCCACCCTCATCCCCGTCATCACGTCCGGCGCCAGTGCCGGGATGCGTAGTTTGAAGCACGCAGCCGATCATTACGATTTAAATTGCCAATGCTCAACAGCATAGCAGTTGCTATATCATCCATATGACCCTAGCCAGCCTGCCCCGCATGTCCGCCGATCTCCGTCCCAACGCAGCCCTGCCCCTCCCCTCGCCGGCAGCGGCCCATGGCGGGCTGGGCGACCACCACGCCAGCGTCGCCGTACCCAAAGGCGGCCACTGGTGGTTCCGGCTGCTGGCGTTTCTGGGCCCGGGCTACATGGTGTCGGTCGGGTACATGGACCCCGGCAACTGGGCCACCGACCTGGCCGGCGGCTCGCAGTTCGGCTATCTGCTGCTGTCGGTGATCCTGTTGTCCAACCTGATGGCGATCGTGCTGCAGAGCCTGTCGGCACGGTTGGGCATCGCGACCGGACTGGATCTGGCGCAGGCCTGCCGGGCGCGTTACCCACGCGGGGTGAACCTGGCGCTGTGGGGCATCTGCGAACTGGCGATCATCGCCTGCGACCTGGCCGAGGTGATCGGCACCGCCATCGCGTTGAAGCTGTTGTTCGGCATTCCGCTGACCGTGGGCGCCATCATCACCGCGGTGGACGTGGTGCTGGTGCTGCTGCTGATGAATCGCGGTTTCCGCGCGCTGGAAGCGTTCGTGATCGCGCTGCTGTTGATCATCTTCGTGTGCTTCGGCATCCAGATCGCGCTGGCGGCACCACCGCTCGCGGCAGTGCTGGGCGGCTTCATTCCGCGTGCGCAAGTGGTCACCGACCCGCATGCGCTGTATCTGGCGATCGGCATCATCGGTGCGACGGTGATGCCGCACAACCTGTACCTGCATTCGTCGATCGTGCAGACACGTGCGTACCCGCGCACCGATGTTGGCCGCAAGTCGGCGCTGCGCTGGGCGGTGACCGACAGCACCGTGGCGTTGATGTTCGCGCTGTTCATCAATGCCTCGATCCTGATCCTGGCGGCGGCGGTGTTTCATGCGCAGGGCCGTACCGATGTGCAGGAGATCGAACAGGCCCATGCCCTGCTCGCACCGATGCTCGGCGTGGGCCTGGCCTCGACGCTGTTTGCCGTCGCGCTGCTGGCTTCCGGCGTCAATTCCACCGTCACTGCCACGCTGGCCGGGCAGATCGTGATGGAAGGCTTCCTGCAATTGCGCTTGCCGCCGTGGCTGCGCCGTCTGCTCACGCGTGGCATCGCCATCGTGCCGGTGGTGATCGTGACCTGGCTGTATGGCGAGGCCGGGACCGCGCGGCTATTGGTGCTGAGCCAGGTGGTGTTGTCGATGCAGCTGCCGTTTGCGGTGATCCCGCTGGTGCGCTTCGTGTCCGACCGTGCGTTGATGGGCGCGCTGGTGGCACCGCCCTGGCTGGTGCGCATCGCCTGGGTCATCGCGACGGTGATCGTCGGCTTGAACCTGAAGCTGCTGTGGGATACCGCGCTGCAGTGATCTGTCTCGGCGACCAGCGGCGGTGATCTGCCCGTCCGGTCGAGGCTGATGCACTGGCGGCGCCTCGCAGATACCGAGTGCACAACGGCCGACGCCGGACGCCGCAGCTTTCTCATCTCCGGCACGGCCGTCGTGGCAGCGTTGCCGCTGCCGGGCTTGGCCAGTGCTGCCCCGGCGTGACGCGCTCACCCCACCGCCCCAACCGACCAACAACGGAGTCAAGCCGATGTCCAATTTCGTCACCCGCCCCGACGGCGCCACCATTTTTTACAAGGACTGGGGCAAGGGCCAGCCGGTCGTGTTCTCGCACGGCTGGCCGCTCAGCGCCGATGCCTGGGATGCGCAGATGCTGTTCATGGGCCAACAGGGCTTCCGCGTGATCGCGCATGACCGCCGCAGTCATGGCCGCTCGTCGCAGACCTGGGACGGCAACGACATGGACACCTATGCCGACGACCTGGCGGCGGTGATCGAAACGCTGGACCTGCAGGACGCGATCCTGGTCGGCCATTCCACCGGCGGCGGCGAAGTGGCGCATTACGTCGGCCGCCATGGCAGCAAGCGCGTGGCCAAGGTGGTGCTGGTCGGCGCGGTGCCGCCGCAAATGGTCAAGAGCCCGACCAATCCCGGCGGCCTGCCGATGAGCGTGTTCGACGGCATCCGCGACGGCGTGGCCAAGGACCGCTCGCAGTTCTATCAGGACCTGACCACCCCGTTCTTCGGCGCCAACCGCGATGGCCACAAGGTCACCCAGGGCATGCGCGACGCGTTCTGGCTGCAGGGCATGCTGGGCGGCCACAAGGGCCAGTACGACTGCATCCAGCAGTTCTCCGAAGTGGACTACACCCCGGACCTGGAGAAGATCGACGTGCCCGCACTGGTGGTGCATGGCGACGACGACCAGATCGTGCCGATCGACGCATCCGGCAAGCTGTCGGCCAAGATCATCAAGAACGCCGAACTGAAGATCTACGCCGGCGCTCCGCATGGCCTCACCGTGACCCACGCCGATCAGTTCAACCAGGATCTGCTCGCGTTTGCAAACGCCTGACCTGGTTCGATTCGGGTTACTGAGCCGACTCGCGAGAGTCGGCTTTTTCGTGCGCTCCTGATTCGCATCGCCCGTTCGAAGTGCGCAAGATCCACTGCGCCGTTTTTTTTCCCCTGCTCACGCCCATTCCGCCGCGACCTGCGATGCGGTCGAGCCTGCTTGAACGCTCGGCCACATGGCACACCTGCCGCCCTGTCAAATCGACCGGCTTGCGCTATGGTATGCACCGCTAGCGGCGTGGGGGCCGCTTCAGCATCGTGTACAACCGCCGATAACGGCTAGGTCCGACCGCTGCCGGGGAGCTGCGGCGCACTCGATCCAATCACTAAACGCGTTCAGGGGAATTGCGATGCTTCGTCACTCTTTGCGGGTGCGCCTGCTGTTGCCGGTGCTGGCCTTGGTGCTGGTCGTGGTGGCGGCACTGACGGTCATTCTGGCCATTACCGAAGCGAACCGGGTCAGGTTCGAGGCCGGCGACGCGATCGAGCGCCAGTCGGTGTCCCTGCAGACCTTGTTCTCGGTCACCCGCGCGATGATGCTGGACCGCGTCAATTCCTCCATGCGCCAGCTGCGCAAGGAAGCCAACGCACACGGCGCTGCAAGCATCGGCAACGAAGTGCGCGTGGGCGAGCGCAATGCCAACGACCTGCTGCTGGGCCAGAAGGCGCAGGCCAACGACTTCGACATGCTCGACGATGTCACCGCCATCCACGAAGGCACCGCCACGCTGTTCTCGCGTACCGGCGATGACTTCGTGCGCATCTCCACCAACGTCAAGAAGGACGACGGCAGCCGCGCCGTCGGCACCGTGCTCGATCCCAACGGCCAGGCCGCCGCCAAGCTGCGCAACGGCGAAAGCTTCTACGGCGTGGTCGACATCCTCGGCAACCCGTACGTCACCGGCTACGAGCCGATCTTTGCGGGCAACGACAAGCGTGTGATCGGTGCCTGGTACGTCGGCTACAAGGCCGACACGCAGGCGCTGGAAAACGTGGTCAGCAGCCGTCGCGTGCTCGACTCCGGCTTCATCGCCGTGTTCGACAGCAAGAACACGCTGCGCTTCCAGTCCACCACCGGTGCCACCACCGACACCGCCACCATCGAACGGATCGTCAAGGACACGCCGGACGACTGGGTCGTGACCAAGCAGGAAGTGCCGGACTGGGGCTTCACCCTGGTCTCGGCCTACCCCAAGAGCGACGTCAATGACGTGATCGTGCGCCAGTCGCTGTGGATCGCCGGCATCGGCCTGCTGGTCTGCGCCTTGCTGCTCGGCCTGCAATGGGCGTTGATCTGGAGCCGCGTGCTGCGCCCGATCCAGCACCTGACCACCGTGGCCGAAGAGCTGAGCCTGGGCAAGTGGAACCACACCATCGACGAGGTCAACCTCAAGGATGAAATTGGTACCCTGGCGCGCGCCATTTCCCGCCTGTCCAACAGCGTGCGGCTGGCGATGGAACGGCTCAGCAAACGCTGAGCCCCGCGCACCCACTTCGTACCAGATGATGCAAGGAAGACGCCATGTCCACTGAATTCCGTCCGCTGATCGACGTGCTGCGCGAGCTCAAGGCGCTGGCACTGAAGAAGGCGTCCGGCTTTCTGTTCGTCGTCACCGAGGAGAACCACTCCTGCATCGTCCGCCTCAACGCCGGGCAGATCGAAGAAGTGGTGTTCCGCATGTTGCGCAATGACGAGGCGGTACAGCGCCTTACCATGGTCAACGCGGCCAAGGCCCGCTTCCAGGCCGACCCCGGTGCCGGCATGGGCAAGCCGTCGCTGCTGAGCGACGACGCGCGGCAGTGGTTGATGGGCGGTTTCGAACAGGATCTGGGTGGTGCGCCGACACCGCCGCGCGCACCGGTTGCATCGGCGCCGGCACCGGTCGCTGCAACGCAGGTCGCCGCAACGCAGGTCGCCGCACCGAGCGCAACATCTGCATCCGCGGGAGCGGGCTTGGCACCCGACGAGCGGGTGCGCGATGCGCTGGAAAAGGTCGCGCTGAATTATCTTGGCCCGATCGCCGGCATGCTCTGCGACGAAGCCTGGGACGCATCGAGCGACATCGAGCAGGTGCTCAACCAGCTGGGCGCCAACCTCTCCACGCCGCAGGAAACGCAGAAGTTCATGGCCGATGCCCGTGTGGCGCTGGCCAAGGTGCGCTGAAGAAGATCGGCGGCGGCGCGGCGCAGCACAATCGACGTCGACATCTTCAAGCGCTACGCACTGCTTTCCAGTACGGCGCGCAACTGACGATGTACCACTGAACGCAAACCTGTCGGCTAACTGCACGCCCTGACGAAAAGGCGCCTCACGGCGCCTTTGTCGTTCAACTCATTCCCACTCGATCGTCGCCGGCGGCTTGCCGGAGATGTCGTAGACAACGCGCGAGACGCCGCGCAGTTCGTTGATGATGCGGTTGCTGACCGTGCCAAGGAAGTCGTACGGCAGGTGCGCCCAGTGCGCGGTCATGAAGTCGATGGTTTCCACAGCGCGCAGCGCGATCACCCATTCGTAGGCGCGTGCATCGCCGACCACACCCACCGACTTGACCGGCAGGAACACCGCAAATGCCTGGCTGGTCTTGTCATACAGATCGGCCTTGCGCAGTTCATCGATGAAGATCGCATCGGCCTTGGCCAGCAGTTCGGCGTATTCGCGCTTCACTTCGCCCAGGATGCGCACACCCAGGCCCGGACCGGGGAACGGATGGCGGTACACCATCGTGCGCGGCAGGCCGAGTTCGACACCGAGGCGACGCACTTCGTCCTTAAACAACTCGCGCAGCGGTTCGACCAGGCCAAGCTTCATGTGCTCGGGCAGGCCACCGACGTTGTGGTGGCTCTTGATCACGTGCGCCTTGCCGGTCTTGCTGCCGGCCGACTCGATCACGTCCGGATAGATCGTGCCCTGCGCCAGCCACTTGGCGTTGGCCAGCTTGTTGGACTCTTCGTCGAAGATCTCCACGAACAGGTTGCCGATGATCTTGCGTTTGGCTTCCGGGTCGCTGACGCCTTCGAGCTTGGCGAAATAGCGGTCGGCCGCGTTGACGCGGATCACCTTCACGCCCATGTGCTCGGCGAACATCGCCATCACCTGGTCGCCCTCCTGCCAGCGCAGCAGGCCGGTATCGACGAACACGCAGGTCAGCTTGTCGCCGATCGCCTTGTGCAACAGCGCGGCCACCACCGACGAATCCACGCCGCCGGACAGGCCGAGAATCACCTCGTCATCGCCCACCTGCTCGCGCACGCGCGCGATCTGGTCGTCGATGATGTTGGCCGCCGTCCACAACGTCTGGCAGCCGCAGACATCGACCACGAAGCGACGCAGCAAGGTCTGGCCCTGCAGCGTGTGTGTCACTTCCGGGTGGAACTGCACGCCGTACCAGCGCTTGTCCTCGTTGGACATCGCCGCCACCGGAATGCGGTCGGTCACTGCAGTGACAGTGAAACCCGGCGGCACCTGCGACACATGGTCGCCGTGGCTCATCCATACGTTCAAACGCGACGAACCTGCATGGTCGGTCAAGCCTGCGAACAAGGCATCGGCTGCCACCACATCGACTTCGGCATGACCGAATTCGCGCTGATCGGCCGCTTCCGTAGCACCGCCCAGCTGCGCCGCCAGCGTCTGCATGCCGTAGCAGATGCCGAACACCGGCAAGCCGCTGTCGAACACTTCCTGCGGCGCGACCGGCGCACCCGGCAAGGTGGTCGACTCGGGACCACCGGACAGGATGATGCCCTTGGCACCGAAGCCGGCAATCTCCAACGGGTCGTGATCCCAGGCCCAGATCTCGCAATACACCCCGATCTCGCGGATGCGCCGCGCAATCAGCTGGGTGTACTGCGCGCCGAAATCGAGGATGAGGATCTTGTCGCTATGGATGTTGGTCATTGGCGCCGGGAATCGGGAACGGGGAATCGGGAATGGGAAAAGCGGCGCAGACGCTGGTTCATCGATTCCCGACTCCCGATTCCCCATTCACGCATGGGCATCAGCCCATCCGGTAATTCGGCGGTTCCTTGGTGATCTGCACGTCGTGGACATGGCTCTCGCGCTGGCCGGCACCGGTGATGGTGACGAACTTCGGCTTGGTGCGCATTTCCTCGATGGTCGCGCAACCCACGTAGCCCATCGTGGCGCGCAGGCCGCCGATCAACTGATGGACGATGCCGCCGACCGGGCCGCGATACGGCACGCGCCCTTCGATGCCTTCCGGCACCAGCTTGTCGGCATCGCTGGAATCCTGGAAATAGCGGTCCTTGGACCCCTTCTCCATCGCGCCCAGGCTGCCCATGCCGCGGTAGCTCTTGTAGCTGCGGCCCTGGAACAGTTCGACCTCGCCCGGGGCCTCCTCGGTGCCGGCGAACAGGCCGCCGACCATCACCGTGGAGGCGCCGGCGACCAGTGCCTTGCCGATGTCGCCGGAATAGCGGATGCCGCCATCGGCGATCAACGGAATGCGGTCCTGCAGCGCCTCGGCAACCATGTCCACCGCGGTGATCTGCGGCACGCCGACACCGGCGACCACGCGCGTGGTGCAGATCGAACCCGGACCCACGCCGACCTTGACCGCATCGGCGCCGGCGTCCATCAGCGCCAGCGCGGCATCGCCGGTGACGATGTTGCCGCCGATCACCTGCAGCTGCGGATACGCCTTCTTGACCCAGGCCACGCGATCGATCACGCCCTGCGAATGACCGTGCGCGGTATCGACGATCACTACGTCCACGCCCGCCGCAGCCAGTAGTTCGATGCGCTGCTCGGTATCGCCGCCCACGCCGACCGCCGCGCCGACCAGCAGGCGCGTGGACCCGTCCTTGGCGGCGTTGGGGTTGTCGGTCTTCTTCTGGATGTCCTTGACCGTGATCAGGCCGCGCAGCTCGAAGCTGTCGTTGACCACCAGGATCTTTTCGATGCGGTTGCGGTGCAGCAGCTCCAGCACTTCCTCGTCACTGGCGCCTTCGCGCACGGTGATCAGGCGATCCTTCTTGGTCATGATGTGGCGGACCGGATCGTCGAGCTTCTTCTCGAAGCGCATGTCGCGGCTGGTGACGATGCCGACCAGTTCGCTGCCATCCACCACCGGCACGCCGGAGATGTTGCGCGCGCGGGTCAGCTTGAGCACCTCGCCGATGGTCGTGTCCGGGCTCACCGTGAACGGCTCGGTGATCACGCCGGATTCGAACTTCTTGACCCGGGCGACTTCGCCGGCCTGCTGCGCAGGAGTCAGGTTCTTGTGGATGATGCCAATGCCGCCCAGCTGGGCCATGGCCACCGCCAGGCGGTGTTCGGTCACTGTGTCCATCGCGGCCGAGAGAATCGGCAGTTTCAGGCGCAGATCGCGCGTCAGCCGGGTTTCCAGGCTGACGTCCTTGGGCAGGACGATCGAATGGGCGGGGACGAGGGAAACGTCGTCGTAGGTGAGAGCTTCAGCCTGGATGCGGAGCATCGGCGGACCCGAGTTTGGGGAAGCGCGGCATTTTACCCTGAAAGCCTTCACGAAGACACAACGCGACTGCAATGCAGCGTTACGCGCGCGCCTCAGCCAGCCGCGTCGGCCGCTTCCAGCGTGTTCTGCATCAAGGTGGCGACCGTCATCGGCCCCACCCCGCCCGGCACCGGCGTGATCCAGGCCGCACGTTGCACGGCCGCCTCGAACCCCACATCGCCGACCAGGCGGCCATCATCCAGTCGATTGATGCCGACATCGATCACCACCGCGCCCGGCTTGACCCATTCGCCGGGAATCAGGCCCGGTCGCCCCACCGCCACCACCAGGATATCGGCATTGCGCACGCTGGCTTCCAGCACTGCGGGCGGGGTGAACTTGTGGCAGCTGGTGACCGTGCAACCGGCGATCAGCAGTTCCAGCCCCATCGGCCGGCCCACGTGATTGCTCACGCCCACGATGGTCGCATTGCGGCCGCGCACCGGCTGGTCGGTGTGCGCCAGCAAGGTCACGATGCCGCGCGGTGTGCACGGACGCAGGCCGAATTCGCGCAGCGCCAGATGCCCGACATTCTGCGGATGGAATCCATCGACGTCCTTGCGCGGATCGATACGCTGGATCAGGCGGTTGGCATCGGGGATGCCGGGCAACGGCAGCTGGATCAGGATGCCGTGAATCTTGGGGTCGGCATTGAGCTGGTCGATCAGCCGCGCCAGCTCGGCCTCGCTGGTGCCTTGCGGCAAGTCGTAGTCGAAGGCCTCGATACCAACCTTTTCCGCCGCACGCCGCTTGTTGCGCACATATACCGACGAGGCCGGATCGCCACCGACCAGTACCACCGCCAGCCCGGGGCGCGTCCTGCCGGCGGCCAGGCGTGCATCCACGCGCAGCTTCAACCCGTCGAGCAGTTCCTCGGCGATGCGGCGACCATCGAGAAGGCGGGCCGGAGCAGAGGCAGCTGGCGCGGAAACGGTCATGGGGCGTCAGGTGTAGAGTCGAAGGCCGTCTATTGTCCCCGATTCCGCCATGACCGACACCACCTCGACACCCGATTCCACCACCACGTCCATCGAAGCGGCCGCATTTCGCCGTCTGTTGCAGCATCTCAACCAGCAGCGCCCGGATGTGCAGAACATCGACCTGATGATCCTGGCCGGCTTCTGCCGCAACTGCCTGGGTGACTGGTACCGCGAAGCTGCCGAAGCGCAGGGCCAGCCGATGAGCAAGGAGCAGGCGCGCGAAGCGGTGTACGGCATGCCGTTTGCCGACTGGAAGCAGCGGCATCAGAAAGACGCCACGCCCGAGCAGCTGGACGCCTTCGCGGCCGCTCAACGCCGGCACGGCTGAGTCAATCGGGCTGTCCCCCAGGCCGGCACCTCGGCGCCGGTCGCTCAATGCCCCGAGGCGTTCTCGACCGGCTACGACAACTGCATCGCGACGCCGGATCTCGCGGGCAATGGCGGCGGCCTCGTCCACGCCCAGCTCGACCAGGGCCGCCTGCCGGGACGCCAGCGCCGACGCGAAGGTTCGCGACCCTGGCACTCCACTCCGGCGGCGACCAACTGCACTGCGTGCTCACGGCCGCAGGCGCGCATCAGCACGTTGGCCCGCCGTGTCGATCACCAACGGCACGGCGGTCTGGCCAGCAAGGGCCCAAACGACGAACGACGCCAGATGGCGTCGTTCGTGGATGCAGGCGATGGCCAGGCAATCAGCCGCGCGCGTCGGCCTCGGCCAATGCGGTGCGCAGGATTTCCTTGGCAGGCCCGCCATGCTTCTCGTGCTCGAGCGCGAAATGCACGGTGGCTTCGATCAGGCCGATATGCGCGCCGCAATCGAAACGGCGGCCTTCGAAGCGGTAGGCATCGACGGTTTCCTGTTGCAGGAGCCCGGCAATCGCATCGGTCAACTGGATTTCGCCGCCAGCGCCGGCGCCGGTCTCTTCGAGCAGCTCGAAGATCTTCGGGTTGAGCACATAGCGGCCGACCACGGCCAGATTGCTCGGTGCCACTTCCGGCTTGGGCTTTTCGACAATGGCGTTGATGCGGCCCTTGCGGCCATCGAATGCATCGGTGGCCACGATGCCGTAACTGGCGGTCTTGTCGTGCGGCACATCCTCGACGGCGATGACGCTGCCACCGGAGGCCTCGGCCACATCGGCCATCTGGGTCAGTGCACCGGCGCCGCGGTTCCAGATCAGGTCGTCCGGCAGCAACACCGCGAACGGCTCATCGCCGACGACGGCCTTGGCACACAGCACGGCATGGCCCAGGCCGAGCGCTTCGGCCTGCGTCACGAAAATGGCGCGCACGCCTTCCGGCAGGGCATGCCGCACCAGCTCCAGCTGCTCGAGCTTGCCGGCGCGCTCGAGCTTCTGCTCCAGCTCGTAGGCCTTGTCGAAGTAGTCGGCGATGGAGTGCTTGTAGCGATTGGTCACGAAGATCAGCGTGTCGCAACCAGCCTGGATGGCTTCGTCGACGGCGTACTGGATCAGCGGTTTGTCGATGATTGGCAGCATTTCCTTCGGAACCGTTTTGGTTGCCGGAAGAAAGCGGGTCCCAAGACCTGCGACGGGGAATACGGCCTTGCGAATACGCTTGCTCATTAAAGTCTTCTGACCTCACGTGCGGGGAATGGAACGACCGTATCAGATCGCGCGTCGACTTTCCGTCGAGCCGCCGCGAAATCCGGCATCAGGCTGCCCAGCACAGTCTCCATCGCCTTGATGTCATAGCGGTTAACCGCCTCACGCAGGCGCGTCACCAGCTGCAACACCTGCTCGTGCGAGAACTCGCGCACGCCGGCCTCCAGAATCTTGGGATGCGCGGTGGGGCGATAGTCTTCGTCGGAATAGAACAGGGTTTCGTGCAGCTTCTCGCCCGGACGCAAGCCGGTATAGAGGATCGCCACGTCCTTGCCGGGCTGCTTGCCGGCGAGACGGATCATCTGCTCGGCGAGCAGGCGAATCGGCACCGGCTCGCCCATGTCCAATGTGTAGATCGCCCCGTGCGAGGCGGAGGCGGCGGCTTGCACCACGAGCTGGCAGGCTTCCGGAATGGTCATGAAGTAACGTGTCACATCCGGGTGCGTCACCGTGACCGGGCCGCCCTGGCGGATCTGCTCGCGGAACAACGGCACCACGCTGCCGGCCGAATCCAGCACGTTGCCGAAGCGCACGGTGATGAAGCGCGTCGGCGCATCGCGCGCGTCAAGACTCTGGCAGATCATCTCGGCGTAGCGCTTGCTCGCGCCCAGCACATTGACCGGCTCGACCGCCTTGTCGGTGGAGATGAAAACGAAGGTCTCGATGCGTGCACGCTGGCAGGCGCGCGCCACGTTTTCGGTGGCCAGCACGTTGTTGCGTACCGCCTCGCGCAGTTGCTCTTCCAGCAACGGCACCTGCTTGTAGGCGGCGGCATGGAACACCGCATCCGGCGGTGCGGTGTTCAAGGCATGCGCGACCACCGCCGGGTCGCCGCAGTCGCCCAGCACGCGCACCACTTCGATATCGGGGAACAAGCGGCGCAGGTCCGAATCGACGGTCAGCAATGCCAGCTCGTCAATCTCCAGCAGCACGATGCGGCGTGCGCCATGACGGGCGCACTGGCGGCAGACTTCCGAACCGATCGAGCCACCCGCGCCGGTCACCATCACCGTCTTGTTGGTCAACCAGTCGCGTATCAGGCGCCAGTCCGGGGTGACCGGCTTGCGATTGAGCAGGTCCTCGATTGCGACCTCCTTCAATTCGCCAGGCAAGGAGCGCCCTTCCAGCACGTTGATCAACTTGGGCACCATGCGGAACGGCAGCCCGGTGCTTTCGCAGATGGCCACCACGCGCTGCATGCCGGAGGCATCCAGCGACGGAATCGCAATGACCAGCAGCTTGGCAGCCGTCTCCTTGGCGATGGCTGCCGCCTGATCCAGGCTGCCCAGCACGTTGAGACCCTGGATCTTGGCGCCATGCAGGTTGTTGGCATCGTCCAGATACCCGACCGGCACAAATGCACCGGTGCGGCGCAGATCGCGGACAAGACCCTCGGCAGCGCGACCTGCACCCAGGATCAATACGCGCTGCGCGGCGTCGCCGGAGTGTGCAATCTGGTAATCCTTCCAGGCGCGATACAGCAACCGTGGCGTGCCCAGCAGTGCCGACAGGGCGAACGGGTAGACGACCAGCACCGACAGCGGCACTCCGTCCAGGCGGTCATAGGACAGCGCCAGCACGATCGCGACCAGGCCGAGGAAACTCGACTTGAAGATGTTCCACAGGTCCGGCACCGACGCGAACCGCCACAGCCCGCGATACAGGCCCATCTTCCAGAACACCAGGCCTTGCGCGACCAGGACGACGCCGGTGCGCCAATCCCATAACGGCAGATCGGGGGCGTCGCGCAGCATCGAGTAGCGGCCGGCGTGCAGCAGCTGCCAGCATACCCACACCATCAGCAGGTCGTGCAGCACCACCGCTGCTTGCGGCAGGGCCTTGGTCAAACGATCACGCCAGGAAATCATAAGAGTCCATTACTCACGAATTGCGCACTCCATCGCGCAGAAAAAACCAGATTGCGGTGGCACCCAGGCCCCATGCCAGGGCTCCGGACACTTGCAGCCAATTTGCATCATGACGAAGTAACACATACAAGCAGACGGCAGCGACACTGAAAGCGAAATAAATCCCGGTTACCGGAACGTGTGCCTCAAGTCTGCGCGCCAGCCGCTGATAGAGATGTTGGGCGTGCGGCTCCCACCAACGTTGTCCGTCGAGCATGCGAGACAGCAGCGTGAAGCCGGCGTCTACAAGAAATGCGGTCAGCGGCAGCCAGCTGATCCACCAGCTCACCTGCCCGCTCGCCACTGTCAGCGCTAGCAACGCCGCCAGCACATAGCCCAAGGCACCACTGCCGCCGTCGCCCAGAAAGATGCGCGCACGTGGAAAGTTGAACGGCAAGAATCCCAGGCAGGATGCGGCCACGGCAAGACCGGCCCACGCCCAGGCGCCCGGCACGACCGCGGCAAACGCCAGGGCAGCCAGCGCCGCCTGGCTGCTGGCCAGGCCGTTGATGCCGTCCATGAAATTCCAGACGTTGATCAACACCACCGACGCCATCGCGGTGAGCACGCCATCCCACAGCTTGCCGGTGTGATGGCTGACCAGCCAGCCCAGCAGGACCGATGCCAGCAGATGGATCGCAAAACGCAACCTGGCCGAGAGCGGACGATGGTCGTCCCACCAACCGACCCCGGCCACCAGCACCAGACCTGCGGCGAACCAGCTGATGACCAGGCCTGCCGCCGGCCAGAACACGCCTGCCGCCACGCACCCCGCCAGCATCGCCGCCACGATTGCCATGCCACCGCCCCGTGGTGTGGCGACCACATGGCTGCGGCGTTCGCCCGGGTGATCGAGCAGGCGCCGATGCAACGCATAGCGCCGCAACACCCAGGTCCCCAGTGCCGCAACCGTCAGGTGCAACAGACACCACCACAGCCAGGCCTGCGGCATCAGACCACCGCGTAGTTCAACAGCGGCTTGACCGTGCCCCATTCCTTGCAGCTCGGGCATTGCCAGTGGTGCGTCTTGGCACCGAAACCGCAGCGGGTACAGCGGTAGCTCGGGTTGCGCACCAGCAACTGGTCGGTGATGTGCTTGAGATCCTGCAAGGTGCCGACCGGGTCGCTGCCTTCGGCCAGGGTCAGGTCGATCAATGCCGATTCGCCGCGGACCGATGGCCGATCCTTGAGCTGACGCCCCAGGTAGGCCAGCGCCGGCGCCACGCCATCCTGCGCTTCCATCAGCTGCGTCAACGCCAGCACCGGCGCGATGCCGCGATAGTGCTCGGTCATCTCCGACAGGAAATTACGCGCACCTGCAATATCACCCACCCGGCGATAGGCCGCCATCAACGCAGGGATGATTTCAGGCAGGTATTCCGGATCGTGCCGCGCCGCACGTTCGAACGCGCGGACGGCCGCTTCGTCATGTCCGCGCTCGGCTTCGATGCGTCCTTCCAGAATGCCCGCACGCACCGAGGTGCCATCGGCCTGGTAGGCGCGCGCGACCGCCTGCAGCGCTTCGTCGGGCTTGCTCAAGCCGCGGTAGCGATCGGCAAGCTCGCACTCGAATTGCGAAATCAGCTTGCCCATCGGCTCGCCGGTGACTTCCTCGTAACGGGTGGCGTTGTCGATCGCCTTTTCCCAATCACGCTCGGCCTGATAGATGCCGATCAGATGACGCAACGCCTGCGGCGCACGCTGATCCAGTTGCGCCAGCTCGGTGAATACGGTCTCGGCACGATCCAGCAGGCCGGACTTCATGTAGTCCTCGCCCAGCGCCAGCAAGGCCTGCACGCGCTGTTGGTCGGTCAGGTCGGCGCGTTGCACCAGGCCCTGGTGCAGCCGGATCGCGCGATCGACCTCGCCGCGACGGCGGAACAGATGTCCCAACGCGACCTGGGTCTCGAAGGTTTCCTTGTCCAGTTCGGCGATATGCAGAAACAGCTCGATCGCCTTGTCCGGCTGCTCGTTGAGCAGATAGTTAAGCCCGCGAAAATAGGTGCTGGACAAGCGACTGACCTGGGTATCGCCATGGCGCTGGCCACCGCGGCGGCCAACGACCCAGCCCCCCAGCGCTGCCAACGGCACGAACAGGAAGAACCAGATCCACTCGGTCAGAAAGTCCATACGCGCTTACAGTCCATCAAAAGGGCGCGGCTCGACTGCGGCAGGCGCAATCGGCCTGGCATCGGTGCGACTGACTGCAACGGCCTTGTTGGCCTGGCGCAGTTTGGAATAGAGGGGAATCACCACACTGACCAGCACCATGCCGGCACCGATCAACACACCGACCAGCAGCGCGACGATGATCGCGATCCCGGAGGTCGTATGCACACTGGAGAAAAGGAAGTCGAGAGTGACGTCCTGGGAATTGACCGCGCCGATGATCAGACCGACCAGCAGGAAGGCCAACATCACCAGCAAACGAAACACCTTCATGGCCGGACTCCGTCGAAAGAGGCTTAGCTTAACCGAGCCGACATAAACGCAGCGGCAGAACGAGCGTCAGTCGGCCGCATCAAGCAGATCGACCGGGACCACGGAGCTGACACGCTCACGCAATTCCTTGCCAGGCTTGAAGTGCGGAACATGCTTGCCCGGCAACGCGACCGATTCACCGGTCTTCGGATTACGGCCCAGACGTGGCGGGCGGTAGTGCAACGAGAAGCTGCCGAACCCGCGGATTTCGATCCGATCACCATCGGAGAGCGCCTGCCCCATCATTTCCAGCAGCGATTTGACTGCCAGATCCACGTCGTCCGCCTTCAGATGCGCTTGACGTCGCGCCAGGATTTCAATCAATTCGGACTTGGTCATGGGAAGACTTGCTTTTTCGACTGACACATCGGAATCGGCCCGGGCAAGCCCGGGCCGATCCATCACGCTCTTGCGAGCGCTACGCGCTTACTCGGACTTGTTGCTGTTCAACTGTGCACGCAGCAGCGCACCCAGCTGAGTCATGCCGCCCGACGCAGCGGAGGACTGGTATTCCTCCAGCGTTTCGCGCATTTCGGCATCGTCCTTGGCCTTGATCGACAGCTGCAGGGTGCGGCCCTTGCGGTCCATGCCCACGAACTTGGCTTCGATCTTGTCGCCGACCTTCAGGTGCTGGGTCGCATCGTCCACGCGCTCGTTGGCGATGTCGCGTGCAGCGACGTAGCCTTCGATGCCATCGGCCAGGTCGATCGTGGCGCCCTTGGCATCCACTTCACGCACCACGCCTTCGACCTTCGAACCCTTCGGGTTGGACGCCATGTACTGGCCGAACGGATCCTGCTCCAGCTGCTTGACGCCCAGGCTGATGCGCTCACGTTCCGGATCGACTGCCAGCACGACGGCTTCCAGCGTGTCGCCCTTCTTGTAGTTGCGCACGACATCTTCGCCGGTGGTGTTCCAGCTGATGTCGGACAGGTGGACCAGGCCGTCGATGCCGCCGTCCAGACCGATGAAGATGCCGAAGTCGGTGATCGACTTGATCTGGCCGGACACCTTGTCGTTCTTCTTGTGGGTGGCAGCAAAGGTTTCCCACGGATTGGCGGCAACCTGCTTCATGCCCAGCGAGATGCGGCGACGCTCCTCGTCGACATCCAGCACCATCACTTCGACTTCGTCACCGACCTGCACAACCTTGGACGGGTTGACGTTCTTGTTGGTCCAATCCATCTCGGAGACGTGCACCAGACCTTCGACGCCCGGCTCGATCTCGACGAATGCGCCGTAATCGGTGACGTTGGAGACCTTGCCGAACACGCGGCTGTTGGCCGGGTAACGACGGGCGATGTTGTCCCACGGATCTTCGCCCAGCTGCTTCAGGCCGAGGCTGACGCGGTTACGCTCGCGATCGAACTTCAGCACGCGCACGTCCAGCTCGTCGCCGACGTTGACGACTTCGGACGGATGGCGCACGCGCTTCCAGGCCATGTCGGTGATGTGCAGCAGGCCGTCGATACCGCCCAGGTCCACGAACGCGCCGTAATCGGTCAGGTTCTTGACGACACCCTTCAGGATCGCGCCTTCCTGCAGCTTGTCCATCAGCTGCTCGCGCTCTTCCGAGTGCTCGCTCTCGACCACGGCGCGACGCGAGACCACGACGTTGTTGCGCTTGCGGTCCAGCTTGATCAGCTTGAACTCGAGTTCCTTGCCTTCCAGGTAGGCCGGGTCGCGCACCGGGCGCACATCCACCAGCGAACCAGGCAGGAACGCGCGGACATCCTTGATGTCCACGGTGAAACCACCCTTGACCTTGCCGCTGATGCGGCCGGTGATGGTTTCGTTCTTTTCCAACGCCTCTTCCAGCTCGTCCCACACCATTGCGCGCTTGGCCTTCTCGCGCGACAGCACGGTCTCACCGAAGCCGTTCTCGATGGAATCGAGGGCAACCTTGACCTGGTCGCCTACGCCGACATCGATCTCGCCAGCGTCATTACGGAACTGCTCGATCGGCACAATGCCTTCGGACTTCAGGCCAGCGTTGATCACCACCACGTCGCCGCGCACTTCCACGACGGTACCGGTGACGATCGAGCCCGGCTTCAGCTTCGCCAGATTGGCTTGACTGGCTTCGAACAGTTCAGCAAAAGATTCTGTCATTTGAATTTTACTCAGTTGAACACACGGGCGTTGATCGTCGAATGCGACAGATGCCAAGCGCCCAGCCTGTTGGTCGACTCCGGACAGCGAGTCGGTTAAGTAGTCATAGAACCGCCACACGGGATGTGCGACGGAGCCTTGGAACGCCTTACGGTCGGCGGGACATGCCCGCTTGCGGAACGCTTACGACGACGTGCGGGCGGCTAACACCCCGACCACACGCTGGACGACATCCTCGATCCCTATTCCGCTGGTATCGATCAGCACGGCGTCTTCGGCCGGCCGCAATGGCGCCACCACCCGCTGCGCATCACGGGCATCTCGAGCCATGATCTCGCGCAGCAGGTCGTCAAAGATAACCGAAACACCCTTTTCCATCAACTGTTTATGGCGACGGCCCGCACGTTCTTCGGCACTGGCGGTCAGAAACACCTTGAAGGCGGCATCGGGGAAGATCACCGTGCCCATGTCGCGCCCGTCTGCGACCAGGCCGGGCGCGCGCCTGAATGCGCGCTGACGCTCTTTCAGCGCGCTGCGCACCTCGGGAATGGCGGCAATTGCCGAAGCCAGCGCCCCGGTGGTTTCCAGGCGCAGCTCGCCAGTGGCATCGGCGCCGTTGACCAGTACCCGCAGCCCCGCCTCGCCCGCGTCGTCGAACTCCACCTTGGTATCGAAGGTGCAGCGCACCAGCGCGGCCGGGTCGGAGACGTCCAGATCGGCCCAGCTCGCCGCCACGCCCACGGCGCGATACAGTGCGCCCGAATCGAGGTAATGCCAGCCCAGCCGGGCGGCCACGATCCGGCTCACGGTGCCCTTGCCGGCGCCGGAGGGACCATCGATGGTAAGGACGGGCGAAAGGTCGGTCATTCAGGTTTCCGGAAGGTCATCAGCCGGTAGTGTAGCGCCGCTCGCAGCGATTGCGATGCAACCACTTGAAAGCACGACGAAAAGCCGGTTAGAATTGCCGGCTTAATTCCGGGTGCACCCTCGATTGCGGGCACTCTTCCATCGAATCCAACCGTTTACGCCGAGGTGTGCCATGAAAGTCCTGTCCTCCCTGAAGTCTGCGAAGACCCGTCACCGCGACTGCAAGGTGGTCCGCCGCCGCGGCAAGGTCTTCGTGATCTGCAAGTCGAACCCGCGTTTCAAGGCGCGTCAGCGCTAAGCTTTCGCCGCGCGTGCAAGACCCGAGAAAGCCGCCTCCGGGCGGTTTTTTCTTGGCCGATGCTTCACGCCGGCAATGGCTCCATGCAGGCTGGAGTGTGTCGGGGGCATGGCGGGCTTGGCGCGGTATTCAAACTGACCGACATCCGGCGCGGCGTTGGGTAACACCGCCCTGCAGGCACGCCCGTCCTGAGTTTTTGCTGTAATCCCATCCGAATCTTGTCCACTGGGGAGTAGATGACATGCGCAACCGTTTGTTTGTCCTGCCGCTGATCGCACTGATGGGGATCAGCGCCGTCGCGTCGGCCGATACGCTGCTGGTGGACCGGGTACAGCAAAAGCCTGCCGCGGCCCTGCCCCTGCGTGGCGACAGCATGAGCCAGGTCGAAGGCCGTTACGGTGCGCCGCAGGAAAAGCTGGAACCGCGCGGCGGCCAGAAGCGCCAGTGGCCGACGATCCACCGCTGGGTGTATCCGGCCTTCACCGTGTACTTCGAAAAGAGCCGGGTGATCGACGTGGTGGCCAATCAGGCCGATGCCAACGAGATTGGACCAAAGCCACCGATCAGGTGATCGGGTGGCGTTCGAGCGCCATCGGATGGTGGCTGCAACGCTGGTCTGATCCAATGATGGGCGGGATACGATCACTGCGCGCTTCATGCAACGGCGATGTCGTGCAGCACACCCCGGATGCAGGCAGATCGCGAGCGTCGATGCGAGTTACTCGCACGCGCCGATTTGAGGCGAGTCCCTCGCAAGCGCCCGCACATCCCTGTGCGGGGATTTGAATTAACAGCCTGGGCTTGCCTGGGCATTGATGGGTAATTTTCAGGTATGACCGATAGCGTCCGCTTTCCTGCCGAGTGGGAACCTCAATCCGCCGTGTTGATTGCCTGGCCGCATGCGGGCACCGATTGGGCCGAGCGCCTTGCCGAGGTGGAAGAGACCTATATCGCGCTGGTCACGGCGATTTCCCGCTTCGAGCCGGTGATCGTGTGCGTGGCCGATGACGATCTGCAGATCTACGCGGAAGCGCGGCTGCGCTCGGCGCGGGTGGACATGGCGCGGGTGCGCTTCGTGGTTGCGGCCTACAACGACACCTGGCTGCGCGATTCCGGCCCGATCACGCTGCGCCAGGATGGCGGCTTCCGCCTGATGGATTTCCGCTTCACCGGCTGGGGCGGCAAGTTCGAGGCCAGCCTGGACGATCAGCTGGTCACTTCGCTGGATGCAGCGCAGGTGTTCGTGCCCTCGCAGGTGCAGACGGTCGACTTTGCGCTGGAAGGCGGCGCGATCGAGACCGATGGTGCCGGCACACTGCTGACCACCTGGACGTGCCTGCACGAGCGGCATCCGCAGCGCACGCGCGATTCGCTGAGTACCGACCTTGCCGCATGGCTGGCGCAGGACCGCGTGCTGTGGCTGGATCATGGCTACCTGGAAGGCGACGACACCGACGCGCATATCGACACGCTGGCGCGCTTTGCCGGCCCGGATGCGATCGTCTACCAAGGCTGCGATGTGCCTACCGATTCGCACTACACCGAACTGCAGGCGATGGGTGCCGAACTGGCGGCGTTGCGCACCGCCGATGGGCAGCCGTATCGCCTGTTCGTGTTGCCATGGGCCGAGCCGATCCTGGATCAGGGCCGGCGCCTGGCCGCCTCGTACGCCAATTTCCTGATCGTCAACGGGGCGGTGCTGATGCCGGCCTACGGCGACAAGGCCGATGCGAGCGCGCAGGCGGTGCTGGCCGAAGCGTTTCCGCAGCACACCATCGTGCCGGTGCCGTGCCGCCCGCTGATCTGGCAGAACGGCAGCCTGCACTGCCTGACCATGCAGCTGCCCGCCGGTTTGCTGGCGGGCTGATCCATTCCTGTTCCGGCCGGCAGGCCGGTGTTACGCCATCGCGCGCTACCTTAGTGCGCCACTTCGCTGGACCAATCGCCATGACCCGTCATCTCCTTCCCGTCGCGCTGATCCAGGAGCGCAACCACGGCGACGCCGAGGCCAATCTGGCCATCATCGAATCGCGCGTGGCCGAAGCCGCCGCGCAGGGCGCCAAGCTGGTGCTACTGCAGGAACTGCACAACGGTGCGTATTTCTGCCAGCACGAGTCGGTGGACGAATTCGACCTGGCCGAGCCGATCCCCGGTCCCAGCACCGAGCGTCTGGGCGCGCTGGCCAGGCAACATGGCGTGGTGCTGGTGGCTTCGTTGTTCGAGCGCCGCGCGGCCGGGCTGTATCACAACACCGCGGTGGTGTTCGAAAAGGACGGCCGCCTGCTCGGCAAGTACCGCAAGATGCATATCCCGGACGATCCGGGCTTCTATGAGAAGTTCTACTTCACCCCGGGCGATCTGGGCTTTGCGCCGATCGATACCTCGGTCGGCCGGCTTGGCGTGCTGGTGTGCTGGGACCAGTGGTACCCCGAGGCCGCGCGCCTGATGGCGCTGGCCGGTGCGGAACTGCTGCTCTACCCCACCGCGATCGGCTGGGATCCGGACGACCAGCAACCCGAGCAGGAGCGCCAGCGCGATGCCTGGGTGCTCAGCCATCGCGGCCATGCGGTCGCCAACGGGGTGCCGGTGCTGTCGTGCAACCGCGTCGGCCACGAGCCCTCGCCGCTGGGCGCGTCGGGCATCCAGTTCTGGGGCAACAGCCATGTGCTGGGGCCGCAGGGGGAATTCATCGCCGAAGCCGGCCAGGACCCGACCGTGCTGGTGTGCGACGTCGACCTGCAGCGCAGCGAACACGTGCGTCGCATCTGGCCGTTCCTGCGCGATCGCCGCATCGATGCGTATGGCGATCTGCTCAAGCGCTACATCGACTGACCGCATGCCAGTCGAGGTGCGCAAGGCTGGCGCTGTCCGCGGCAAAGCCGTCCTTGGCGAGCTGATCGCACGCGGCAAACAACGCAGCGGTCGACCGATAATTGCGGTGATCGGCGATGCCGACACCCTGGCATCGCGACGGCTGCATGAACGTTTTGGTTTTCGCACGGTCGGAATGTTCACCGGTAACGGCCGCACGCATGGTCGCCGGCTGGACGGCGTGCAGTTGCAAGGCACGCCCGGCTCCGGCGACACCGCCCCTCCTTCTGATGAATGACCCCATGACTGAGCAGACCACCCACGTTCTGGACGATGCGCTGTCCGGCCAGCCGCATCGCATCGTAGAACGCGATGGCGTGCGCTATACCTTGCTCGGCACCGCGCACGTGTCACTCGCCAGCGTGGCTGCGGTGCAGCGGGCGATCGGCAGCGGCCGCTATGACGCGGTGGCAGTGGAACTGGACGCACAGCGCCTGCAGGCGCTCAGCGACCCGGATGCCCTCGCCCGGCTGGACCTGGTGCAGGTGATTCGCAAGGGACGGGTGGCCTTGTTTGCGGCGAATCTCGCCCTGGCCGCCTACCAGCGCCGTCTGGCCAAGCAGCTTGGCATCGAGCCGGGCGCGGAGTTGAAGGAAGCGGTGAACCTGGCACGCGCGCAAGGTCTGCCGGTGCACCTGATCGATCGCGAGGTCGGCCTGACCTTCAAGCGCGCGTCCGGGCGGCTGGGATTCTTCGGCAAGATGAAACTGGCCGGTGGCCTGCTCGGTGGGCTGTTCGCGGCCGACGAGGTGGGCGAAGAGGAAATCGAGAAGCTCAAGCAAGGCGACATGCTGGAGGCGAGCTTCGGCGATTTCGCCAGCGAGAGCCCGGAACTGTACGAGACCGTGATTGCCGAGCGCGACCAGTACATGGCCGCGCGCCTGCGCGAGGAAGCCAGGACGGACCAGCGCGAGATACTGGCGGTGGTCGGCGCAGGACACCTGGCCGGTCTTGCGCGCCACCTGGAACAGGACACCGACGCGCCCGGCCCATTGCGCGAGTCGCTGGAGTATGTGCAGCAGCGCAAGCGCATTCCGTGGATCACGCTGGGCATTCTGGCGATCATCATCACCGGCATCGGCATCGGGTTCTGGCGCGGCGGCCTGAGCATGGGCGCGGACCTGTTGTTGCAATGGGCGATGTATACCGGCGGCCTGGCCGCGCTGGGCTGTCTGCTGGCCGGCAGCCACCCGCTGAGCATTCTCACCGCGGCGGTCGTGGCGCCTTTCAAGCCGTTCCGCCTGAGTGTGCCGACCGGCGCGTTTGCCGCGCTGGTCGAGGTGCACATGCGCAAACCGGCCTATGGCGATTTCCTGTCGCTGCGCGACGATGCGCAGACCTTGCGTGGCTGGTACCGCAACCGCGTCTCGCGCGTGGTGCTGACGTTCCTGCTGACCAACGTCGGCAGCATGGCCGGTGTATGGCTGGCCGGTGTGCAGATCTTCAATCGCCTGCACGGGTGATTAAAAAAAGCCGTCACGACGTGTGGTCTATCGACGCCTTGTAGGAGCGCACCTGGGCGCGACGGGCGTTATCGGTAATGCCGTCGCGCCCAGGTGCGCTCCTACGTGTGGTCGAGTTACGGAGTAGCTGGCTGATCGGGCGCCAGCTGCAAGCGTACCCAGACGCCGTAATGGTCCGAGGCCCAGCGCCCCTCGGCATACGGCGTGTCGAACAGGATGCGTGCTTCGCGGGCGAGCAGGCGCTTCTGCTGGAAGAACACATGGTCGATACGCGCCGGCTTGTCGAAGACATGCAGGTTCAAGGTGCTCACGGTGGCGTCGCTGTTGCGATGCACGCTGCCGTAGCTGTCGCCATAGCCCTTGCGTAGCGCCTCCAGATCCAGGGCATCGGCGGCGGTGTTGAAGTCGCCGGCAATCACGACCGGTGCCTGATTGCTGGTGGAGGAAATGAAATCCAGCAGGTCCGCGACCTGGCGCGTGCGCGTGGCCGTGCCGCGTGCATCGGCACGCTCGTTGAGATGGGTGACGTAGACGTTGATTGGCTGGCCGTCGATATCGACCTGCAGATGCGCGGCAACGCGGTAATCGTCCAGCGGCTGCAGCAGGCGCTGATGCCGGGCCAGCACCTTGCGCCGGCTCAGCAATGCGTTGCCGTAGCGCTTGGGCGCATCGACCGGGTCGACAGAGACAAAGCTGTAGTCGTACCCTAGCTTGCGCGCCAGCCAGGCGGCCTGGTTCTCCACGCTGCCGCGGCGTTCGATCACTTCCTGCAGCGCGATCACGTCCGGCGCCAGTTGCCTGAGTTCCTTGGCGATATGGGCACGACGCGCCGGCCAGTCTTCGCGGTCGTGATGCAGGTTGAGCGTGACCAGGGTCATCTCGCGCTGCACTGCGCTGGTCGATGGCACTGCCCGGGATGCGGGTTCTGCGCGATCGGGCCTGTCGACCTGCACAGGTTGCGCGGCCTGCACGGCCCGGGTCGCCTGCGTGGCTTGTACGGCAACAGAGCACGGCAGCAGCGCCGCCAACACGACCGGCCATCCGGCACGTCGCCGCGCCGGCGCTGCCCAGGCCGGTCGGGGTGCGTCAGTCATTGCGTGGCGCGCTCGGCCCGCCGCACCGCGCTGGGCACATCGATCTGCACATTGGCCGGCAGCTGTTGAATCCGCAATTCGCCGTTCTGCCACTCGGCCGATTCGCCATTGATGCTGGCCTTGCCCGGCGTGCCCTGGTACGGCCATGGCAACACCACCCCGCCCGGCGGCAGGATCAGCCCCGGCTGCAGTTGCAGCACCAGCTGTTTGTCGGTGCGCTGCAAGGTGTAATTGAGGCGCCCATACGGAGTGCGCAATTCGGCGATGCCGATGCCCTTGCCCTCGAACCAGCGCGTCGGCGTGCCGGCAGCGATGACCAGGCTGGCGTCGGATTCGCGCCCGTAGGCGAACATGTCCAGCACCGAGCGCACGAAATCCGAGGCGACCCAGGCATGTGGCAGGTCGCCGACGAAGAACGGCGTACGCGGCGTACGCGAGACCACCTCGGCCCACTGGTTCCAGGGTTGCGGCGCGCGGTCCTTGAAGAAGAACGCGGTGGCATCCCAGGCGCGTTCGCGCCAGCCCAGGCGCACGAATGCGGCCACGTTGCGCCATTCGTAGGGTGTGTAGTCCTTCCATTCGCGCTTGCCGTCGCGGCGGTCGGAAAACTCCTTCCAGTAGCGCTCGAAGGTATTGCTCAACAGGTCCTGCGGCAGGCGTTGCTGCTCGCCCCCCGGTGCCAGTGCGATGGTGGTCGAGGTCGCATCGAAGTCGCCCAGCTCGGCCGAGCCGGGCAGGAAATCCAGGGAGTGCTGGCGCACCGTCGCACCCAGCGAGGCGATCAGGTCGCCACTGAATTCGTCGCGTGCAGTGCTGAAGCGGGCGACCTCGTCGGGCTTGTCGAGCGCGCCGGCCAGCATCACCGCGTCCTTGTAGCCGCGCAGCGCCCAGAAGTTGTCCCAGTACGAATGCACCGGCTTGGCCGAATAGCCTTCGTGGCTGATCGACACCGGCATCATTCCGTAGAAGGCTGGGTTGCGCATGAAGTTGTCTTCGGTGCGCTCGCTGGCACGTAGCGTTTCCATGTAGTCGTACGCACCGGTCACGTGCGGCCACATCTTTTCCAGGAATGCCTTGTCGCCGGTGTAGCGGTAATACTCGGCGATGTTGAAGATCAGCTCGCCGTGGCTGTCGTTCTCCGGCACCGGATCGCTGCCGCGGTCGTCCACGCAGCACGGCACCATGCCATCGGCGAACTGGTATGGCGCGAACCAGTCGACGTATTCGCGCACCACGTCCTCGCGGCCGAGTCGCAGCAGGCCTTCGGAAATCATTGCGCCGTCGCGGATCCAGCTGCGCGAGTAGGAACGCGTCCCCGGCTGCAGACGCGGGCCGATGCGCGAGATCAGCATATGCGCCAGCGCGGTGCGCAAGGTGTCGATCACCGGCTTGCCTTCGGCCGGCACGCTGATGCGCACGCGATCGAGCTTGCTGCGCCACTGCTGGGCCACCTGCTGCTGCGCCTTGTCTGCATCGAAGCCGGCCGGCAGCTGCGCGGTGCCGGTCTGCGGAATCACCAGCGCCACCTCGCGCCGTTGACCAGGCTCCAGCTTCCAGCGATACAGCAGCACGCCCGAGGCCAGGCCGGTCTCGTCCTTGACCTGGGTGATCGCCGGCGGCGTGGCGGCGGTGAGATGGCTGACGTCCATGCCACTGTCGAAGGCACTGGCAAAGCCGGCATCCGGAGGTTGCGCGGCGAATACGCGCGGCTTGCCGTTGACGCTGACCTGTGCGCCCTGCACCGCCAGCTGGTCGATCCGGCTAACGCCGCCCAGGGTGTTGAGGAACTGGGTCGGCGGATTGACCTGGAACGGACGCACCGCCAAGGCCAGGGTGAACTCACGCGCGTCCTTGCCGGTGTTGTGCAGCTGATAGCGCGCGACCAGTTGCGCCTGATCGGGCGTGCCCTGCACGAACGCGGTGACGCGCAGGTTCATCAGGTCGTGATGCCAGTCGACGCTGGGAATCGGCAGGTAGTCGTCCTGCAGGCTCTGCTCGCTGCTGACGTCGGACCAATGCAGCAGCTTACCGCCGGTGACCACGAACGGCTCGATACTGAAGCCGCCCTTGCCCACTTCCACCGCGCCGTCCTCGCCGATCAGGCCCTGCTCGGTACCACCATCCAGGCCCAGGATGGTCCAGTACGGCTGCTCGCCGGAGAAACCGCGTGGATAGCTGCCGCGCGGCGCCTGCGCGGCCAGCGATTTGATGAAATCGTTCGGTGTGGCGGCGAAGGCCAGCGGCTGCAGCTGGACTTCCTTGATGCCGTAGCGCCAGTTGGGGCCGTCCTTGAGATCGAAGCGCAGGTAACGTGCCTCGGTATCGGGCAAGGCCAGCCAGTCGGTGCCGCCGGCACCGGCGGTGACGGTGCGCAGATCACGCCAGCCGCGCCCATCGCTGGACGCGCGCACCACGTATTGCGAGGCCTGCAAACCAGGAACCCACTGCACCACCGCGCCGCCGAATTCGCGCACCTTGCCCAGATCCAGCGTGACGGTCTGCTGCTTGACCGCGCCACTGAGCCAGAAGGTGTCCGGCTTGCCGTCGGCCAGGCGTTGTTCCAGCGCGGGCGCGGTGTCGGTGATGGCCTCGGCCTTCAACGGCGAGGTGTCTTCCGGCGGCAGCGGCGTGAGCGTCAGACGGTCGAAGCACACCGTGCCCTTGCCGCCGACCTTGTTGTAGATGGTGAACTCGACATCTGCGCTGCTGCGCAGTTGCTTGTCCTGGCCCGGGCCCCAGGCCTTTTCGATGTTGCGCTTGCGATAGCCGACGGTGGTCCAGTTCTTCGGGAAGTTGAAGCCGGGCCGGTTGACCCACCACACGTTGTCGCCGCTGGCATCGATCAGCTTGACCTGCAGGTCGTTGGACGGCGAATCGCCGCGCAGCGAAAAGCCGATGCGGTAATTGTCCGGATAGGTGATCGGCAGGTTGCGGCGGATGCCGACATAGCCGGACACGCCATTGAAGTTGTAGTCCAGGCACAGGGCGTGGCCGCCGGAACTGGTGGCTACCGGCCGCAGCGAACCACTGACCTGGTTGGACACCACCAGGCGCCAGGCGCCGATGTCGTTGAAGCCGTCGAGCACGCGCTCCTGCGCCTGCGCCGTGCCCGCAAACGTCGCAACAGCGGTCATGGCAAACAGTCGCAGGAACACTGGTTTCACCCCTTCACACTCCCCAGCAGAAGACCTTGGATGTAGTAACGCTGCAGCGCCACGAACAATAGCAGCACCGGAATCACCGTCACCACCGCGCCGGCCATCATCAGCTCCACGTCCATGATGTGCTCGCGCGACAGCGCCGCCAATGCCACCGGCAAGGTGTACTGCTCCTGGTCGGTCAGCACGATCAGCGGCCACATGAAGTCGTTCCACGAGCCCATGAAGGTGAAGATGGTCAAGGTGACCAGCACCGGCTTGAGCATCGGCAGCACGATCTGGAAGAAGATCCGCATCTCGCTGGCACCGTCGATGCGGGCGGCTTCGATCAGCTCGTCGGGAATGCTGCGCGCGTACTGGCGCACCAGAAAGATGCCGAACACCGTCGCCAATGCCGGCACCACCACCCCGCCGATGTTGTTGACCAGATGCAGCTGCTTCATCAACAGGAACAACGGCAGCATCGCCACCTGCGCAGGGATCACCAGCGCGGCCATCAGGATCTTGAAGATGCGCTCGCGGCCGACGAATTGCAGCTTGGCGAACGCATAGCCGGCCATGGTGTTGATCAGCAGCGAGCCGAGCGTGATCAGCCCGGACACCATCAGGCTGTTGGCGAAATTGCGCGCCATGCCGGTGCGCGCGAACAGCTCGTGGTAGTTGGCGGTGGTGAACGCCGAGGGCAGCATCGGCGGCGGGAAGCGGCTGGCCTCGCCGGTGGGCATGAACGACACCGACAGCATCCACAGCAGCGGCGCCAGGCTGACCAGCGCCAGCACCAGCAGGCCACCGTTGATCAGCACGGCATTCCAGCGCGATTGGCCGACATCACGACTCATATCAAATCCCTCTTGCGGCCAAAGCGCAGCATCACCGTGGTCACCGCCAGAATAATCAGGAACAGCAGGAACGCCACCGCCGACGCGCGGCCGAGGTTCCACCACTTGAAGCCTTCCTCGAACATGAAGTACAGCACGCTCACGGTGCTCTGCAATGGGTCGCCGCGGGTCATCACATAGGGTTCGGCGAACAGCTGGAAATAGCCGGAAATGGTGATCACCCCGACCACCATCAGCACCGGGCCGAGCATCGGCAGGGTGATATGCAGGAACTGCTTCCAGCGCGAGGCGCCATCGATGCGCGCGGCCTCGTACAGGTCCTGCGGGATCGCCTGCAGGCCGGCCAGGAAGATCACCATGTTGTAGCCGAAGTTCTTCCATACCGCGAACAGCATGATGGTCGGCATCGCCCAGCGCGGATCGCCCAGCCAGTCGATCGGGGCGATGCCCAGATGGCTCAGGCCGAAGTTCACCAGGCCGTACTTGATGTGGAACAGATAGCGCCAGATCACCGCCACCGCCACCAGCGTGGTCACCACCGGAGCGAACAAGGCGGTGCGGAACAGGGCCTTGAAGCGCGAGGCCTTGGCGTTGAGCAGCAACGCGGCGCCCAGCGACACGCCGATCGACATCGGCACGCCGAGCAGCACGAAGTACGTGGTGTTCCACAACGACTTCCAGAACAGCGGCGTCTGCAGCAGGTCGATGTAGTTGCCCAGGCCGACGAAGCGCAGGTGGCTGCTGTCGGCCAATGCATACAGGTCGAAGTCGGTGACGCTGAGCACCAGCGCGGCGAACACCGGCACGCCGAAGAACATGCCCAGCACCAGGATCGACGGGGCGGCGAACACCCAGCCGGCGACGGAATTACGCTTCATCATCGTGCCGCTCCCTTGCCTGCTGCCGGCGCTGGCGCTGCGGCGGGTCCCGCCGCAGGCATTGCTGATTCACCGGCCGGACCGACATGCCCACCCTCCTGTTCGAAGATCCAGCGGCGCTTGGCCAGGATCTCGTCCACGCGTTTATCCAGCTCCTGCACGGCGGCCTCGTGTGATTGGCCGCCACGCACCACGCGCTCGGTCACCAGGCGCATTTCCTGCACGATGCGCTCCCACTCCAGCACCTTGGGCGTGGCCTTGACCCGCTCCAGCTGGTCGCCGAAGGCATGCGCCAGTTCATCGTTGGCCAGCGAGGGCAACTTCCAGGTGCTGCGACGTGGCGGCAGGTCGCCGATGATGGCGTGGAAGCGCGCCTGCACCTGCGGCTGCGACAGGTATTCGATCAGCTTCCAGCTGGCGTCCTTGTGCTGCGACGATTTGAAGATCACCAGGCTGGAACCGCCGGCGATGCCCGCGCCCAGGCCGTTGGGGCCCGGCAGCGGCGCGGTGCCCCACTTGCCTTCCATGCCCGGCGGCTGGCGCAGCTTGAACTCGCGCACGTTCCACGGGCCGGACAGGTAGAACGCGTAATAGCCGTTGAAGAACTCGTACCAGACATTGGAGACCTGGGTCTCGGAGACCTTCGGCGCCCAGCCCTTCTGGTACATGGTGTCGTAGAAGCCCAGCGCCTTGCGGAAGCCTTCGCCGCGGAAGTTGCCGTAGTTGTCGTGGTCATGCAGCAGGCGGTCGTCCTGCTGCAGTGCGAACGACAGCTGCTGCTCGAACTCGTTGAGCGGCATCAGGATGGCGTAGCGGTCCGGGCCGACCTTGCGTTTGATCGCCGCCATCACCTGTTCCATCTCGGCCCAGGTCTTGGGCATCTGGCTGTAGCCGGCCTCGCGCAGCAGATCCTTGCGATAGAACAGCAGCCGGGTGTCCACATACCACGGCACGCCATACAAGGTGCCGTCGACCAGGTTGGTGTCCCACACGCCGGGGAAATAATCCTGCGGGTCGACGATCCTGGAACGCGCCACGTACGGCTGCATCGGTTCCAGCGTGTCCAGCAGGGCGAACTCCGGCAGCCAGGTGTTGCCGAGCTGGCACACGTCCGGCAAGCCGTCTGCGGCAAAGGCGGTCAGCAGCTTTTCGTGCGCCGCCGTCATCGGGATGTTCTGCACATCCACGTGGATGCCCGGGTTCTGCTTCTCGAAGTCGGTCACCAGCTCGGCGACCACTTCGGCCTCCTTGCCCATGGCCCAGAAGCGCACGGTGGTCTTGCCTGGATCGGAGCGTTCGCATCCGGCCACACCCAGACAGAGTGTGGCGGACAGTATCAACAGTTTCAAAAGGCGCACGGATTACTCGGGTTTGGGGCGTTGCGTGGAGTTTTGGCGTTGCGAGGGGTCTTGCTGGGCCTGGGCAGCGGCGGCACGCGACTCGGCCATGCCCAGCGAACGCGCGGCGGCCTTCTGCTCGTCCTTCTGCGGCGCCGGCTGCGGCTCGCCTTCGGGGGTGAGCCAGCCGCCGGTGAAGCCGGCGCGTTCCAGACCGGCCCGGATGTAGGGGTTCTTCTTCATCACGGTCCAGACGAATTCGTTCTGGTAATTGGCGATCATCGCCAGGATCGGGCCCTGGTCGATGGCGATGTAGTCGCTGGCCACCCAGCCGCGGTCCGGCACCATGCGCCCGGTCTTGAGCGGGATGTCGTAGTTGAAGCTGGGATTGAACGAATCCAGAAAGCCGTAGCTCGAGTACAGGAAGTCGCCATAGCGCTTGTGCATCTCCTCGGTGGCCGGGATCACCACTTCCGGGGCGAACACGATCGAGGAAATCGCCGCCGACGGCACGATGGTGCCGTCGTCGAAGTTCTCGCGCAGGCCGGCGCCACGCGAGGAGTAATGGCGGAACTGGCGCTGCTCGCCACGGTATTCCTGGCTGGTGTTCTGCGGGCCGTCGCCGGCGGTCAGACCCCAGACGTTCTCGCCGTAGTCCTTCCACTTCATCGGGTTGTCGATGGCGTAGTCGCGCTGGGCCAGGGTGGCGCGGCGGCTGTTGAGGAAATAGTCGATGCCGCGTTCGCGCATGTACTGGTCCTGGATATCGCGGAAATCGATCCAGACATGGCTGTATTGGTGACCGAACAGCGGGCCGAAAGACAGGTATTCCTGGCCCTGGTAGACGCCCCAGTCGTTGTTGTAGGTGCGGGTCCAGCTGGTCCACGCATCCACATCCACCCCATGGGTCGGCGAGCCGAGCGCGAGGATGTACAGCATCATCGCCTCGTTGTAGCCCATCCAGTCGTGGTCGATGAAGCCGCTCTCGGGGAACCAGCCCATCGAGATCAGCGGTGCGCGTTGCTGCAGCCAGCGCCAGTCCACGCGCTTGTACAGCGTATCGGCGATCTGGCGGATCTCTTTTTCGCGCGGGTCGTCGCCGTCGTAGTACGACTGGGTGAACAGCACGCCCATCATCAGCAGCGCGGTATCCACGCTCGACAGCTCGACCCAGCTGTCGTAGCGGTTGCCCTGCTGCATGTCCAGAAAGTGGTAGTAGAAGCCCTTGTACCCGGCCCTACCGGTCCGCTGCGGCCCCATCGGCGCATCACGGAAGAATTTCAGTGTTGTCAAGGTGCGGTCGATCGCCTGATTGCGACTGACCCAGCCATTCTCGATCCCGATCGGATACGCGGTCAGCGCGAACCCCACCGAGGCGATGCTGGCGAACGGGCGCGACGGAAACCGGTCCGGCGACAACCCATTGAGTTCGTTGGTGGTGTCCCAGAAAAACTGGAAGGTGCGACGCTCGATGTCCGAGAACAGCGGCGGAAGCGCCGGTTTGACCGGCTTGGGTGGCAGCTGTGCTTCCACCAGGATGACTTTCACCGGTGCCTTCTTTTCGGCCACCTTGGGCTCCTCTGCCTGTTTGCAGGACGCCAGCACCAGCGCGCCCAGCAATAGTGGAATCGTCAACCAATACGAAGTCCTGCCCCTGTTCATCCGCCCCCCACTCGTGTAATCGATTACATCTCGCACGCCAACCTACCCTATCCAAGCGCCGAGTTCGACCGCCCCGGCAGCTGCCGGGGCGGTCGGGTACCTCACCAGTTCAGGCCGAAGGCCAGACGGAAGGTACGCATCGGCGACGCCAGCACACCGGTCGGGGTGCCGTAAGCCGTGTTCAAGTCTCCGAGTGTCCCGGTCTCGCCGTTAAAGTTGGCGTAGTTCACCCAATTGAACACGTTGAGGATATCCGCACGCACATTGAATTTGACACCGCCGCCGGTATCCCATTCTTTATTGGCGGCGATGCTGAACTCCTTGTAGCCCAGCGTGCCGTCCGGCTTGAACTGGACGATGTAGCACTGGTCGTTGCCGGCCAGGCAATTTTGCCCGTAACGCGCGGTCTGGCTGGCCAGCGACAGCTTGCCGGACAGTTTGACCTCGTAGGGCAGCTCGTAGATGCCGGTGACCACCAGGCGGTTCTTCGGAATGCCGCCGGCCTCGCGCCAGCCATAGTCCTCGATGCGTTCGCGATCCAGTGCGTAGTGCTCGCCGAACTGGCGGTTCTCCTTGGCATCGGAATAGGTGTAGGCCACGGTCAGGCCCCAGCCCGATTCCTCGTCGAACGGCTTTTCGACCTGCAGGGCGAGCTGGTTGTTGCGGGTTTCCACGCCGTTGGTCCCGAGCACGATGGCGCTGTAGCCGTCCGGGCCGTCGGTCGGCGAGCCGGAGGTGGTGCCCGGCTGGAAGAAGGAACCGTCCGGCAGGCGGTTGCCGCGCACGAACGCGAAGCCGTCATGGCTTTCGATACGGCTCAGGGTCACGTCGGTGAACCAGTCCTGGCCCCACAGCGGCACCATGTTGCGCATGCCGATGCTGAACTGGTCCGAGTACGGGGTCTTGATATTGTTGTCGATCAGGTAGACCTCGCGCCCGCCGCCGCCGGTGCTGCTGCCGGTCAGGGTGTTCAGCCCTTCCTGCGTGCCGTAGGCCGGATTCCATGCCGTGCATGGGTCGCCCAGGCAGGCCTGGTTGTTGGCGCTGGTGAAGTAGTAGCTGTAGGAATTGAACGAGTTGTTGAGCTGCTCGAGCGCCAGGTAGTCGAAGATGTTGCGGTCGTAGGCGCGGCCGGCACCGCCGTAGATCACGTGGGCCTGATCGCCGAACAGGTCATAGGAGGCACCCAGGCGCGGCTGCCAGGCATTCTTGAACGCCTTGCGGTTGTTGCCGGTGCTGATGAAGTTGTTGATGTCGTAGTTGGCATTCTGCAGATTGGTCCAGTTCTGCAAGGCGCCGGCGACGTCGGACGGGGTCACGAAGTCCAGGAACGCCGGGGTTTCTTCGTAGTCGTAGCGCACGCCCAGGTTCAGGGTCCAGTGCTCGTTGACCTCCCAGTCGTCCTGCAGATAGATGCCGTACTGCTTGTTCTCGGACACCACCGAGCCGCCACCTTCGACCAGCGGCGCACCGAAGCGCACCCGGTACGGCGTTTCCACATCGCTGAGGATGTTGTAGTAGTACTGCGGGTTGGCCGGGTTGAACTGGGTGGAGTCCAGATCGATGCTCTTGAACTTCACGCCCATCTTGACGGTATGCGCACCGTGCCATTCCAGGCTGTTCAAGGTCAGGTCGTCCTGGAAGGTCCAGCCCTTCTGCCCCTTGCGCTGGAAGCTGCTGCCGGCGCCTGCGGCAAGCACATCGGTCTCGTTGCCGCGGTTGGGCGTGTAGCTGAGGATGTAACCGTTGCCGTTGTTGATCGGCGCCTGGTTCCAGAACGCGCTCTCGTAGCTGAGGTTGGCCTCGTTGAGGAAGTTGGCGCCGCTGTACTGCCAACGCAGGTTGGCGCGCTTTTCTTCCTGGCCGTTGATGCTGCCGTGCTCAAGGGTCGAGGTGCCGCCGACGTCGTTGAGCTCGTCTTCCTTGCGGTACTTGCCGCTCAGCTCGAACAGGCTGTTGTCGCCGATGGTCCAGTCGATCTTGGCGAAGTACAGGTCTTCCTTGAACGGCGTGCTGTAGGTGGCGACCAGCGGCTGCAACTGCGCAGGCAGCTGATCGACGCGGTCCGAATAGATCGAACCGGGGATCACCACGTTCGGGGTGGTGTATTCCTTGGCTTCATAGGCGACGAAGAAATGTGCCTTGTCCTTGAGGATCGGGCCGCTGAAGGTCGCGCCGTACTGGGTCTCCTCGAAGTCGTCACGCACGCCGGCGCGCTTTTCCAGCGGGCTCTCTTCACGCCAGCTGTCGTTGCTGGTGTCCCAGAAGAAGCTGCCGTGGAAATCGTTGGTACCGGACTTGGACGAGGCGACGATGGCCGCGCCGCTGACCTGGTCGAACTCGGCCTTGTAGTTGGAGGTGATGACCTTGTATTCGCCGATCGCCGACTGCGGGAACGGATTGCCGCGGCTGGAGTCCTGGCCGCTGACGCCGCCGGTGAGCACGTAGTTCTTCTGGCTGACGCCGTCGATATAGACGTTGGTGCCTTCGGCCGAGGTGGCGCCCGAACGGACCTTGGTGGTGCCGTTGGCATCGCGGGTGAACTGCACGTTCGGCACAGTGTCGGCCAGTTCCAGGAAGTTGCGCGTGGCACGCGGCAGGTTCTGGATCTGCACGTTGGAGATGTAGGTGGCGTTCTCGGAGGTACGGGTTTCCACCAGTACCGGCGGCGCCTTGACCTGCACCGCGTCCAGCGTGGTGGCGTTACCACCTTCGGCCGTGGCCGGTTCGCCGCCGACGCCCAGGTTCAGGGTCGCGGTCTGGCCGACCTGCACGGTGACGTTCTGCGAGGTGGTCTGGCCGTTGGCGGTGACGTCCAGGCGGTACGAACCCGGCGGCAGGCCACCAAGCGAGTAGCCGCCGTTGCTGACCTGTACGGTGCGGGTCAGGCCGGTGGCGAGGTTGGTCGCGGTGACCTGGGCCTGGCTGGCAGGTGCCGAGTCGACGGTGACCTGGCCGCGGATCGTCGCGGCAGCACTCTGCGCGAAGGCCGGGGCGGCGCCCAGCAGCAGGCAACTGGCCAGGGCGCAGCTGAGCAGCTTGCGCGCCGGACTGGCGGAATGGGGGTAGTGGTGGCGCATTGGTCCCTCCAGGGATCGGTACAGAATGTTGTTGTGGCGTTGCGGCTTGCAGGAACGACCGCTGCGGGGGGCAGCGGGAGCGGACAGGACGTCCGCGAAAGGGTCAGGGGCTGGAAACGTCAGAGGCCGGGCTCGCCGGCGCCGCAGGAGGCGCGGACCACCAGCTCGGGCGTGAGCAGTTGGCGGATGCCGTCGTCGTGGCCGGGCTGGTCCACCAGCCGCATCAGCCGGCTCATCGCCTGTTCGCCCAGGCGCGCGATGCTGACCCGCATCGTGGTCAGCGCCGGATGGACGAAACGGGCCAGCGGAATGTCGTCGAAGCCGGCCAGTGCCACGTCGCCGGGTACCGAGACATCGGCCTGGGCAAAGGCGTACAGGCAGCCCAGTGCGGTCATGTCGTTGGCGGCGAATACCGCGTCGGGCAGCGCGCCGTCGGCCAGCATCGCCTGCCCGGCACGGTGGCCGGAGGCCTCGTCGAAGTCGCCAGGGAATTCGATGCCCTGCGCGGTGTCGCCGTGTGCGGCGATCGCATCGCGGAAGCCGCGCAGGCGTTCGCGCGCATCGAAGTTGAGCGCCGGCCCGCCGATGAAGGCGATGCGCCGATGCCCGGCCGAGAGCAGGTGTTCGGTCATCGCCATCGCGCCGGCATGGTCGTCGATGCTCAGCACCGGATAGGCGTCGCCCGGAACGTGCGCGTTGATCAGCACCGTGGGCAGCGCCTGCGGCAGGTTGTCGGTGAGGAACCCGGGCTGCTCGGCATACGGCGACAGCACCAGCAGACCATCCACCCGCCCGCGCATGGACTGCAACGCCCTGCCCTGCGCTTCGGGGTCGCCGTGGTAACTGGACACCAGCAGATGCTGGCCGGCAGCACGCGCCGCGCCGTCGATCCCGCGGATCAGCTCGGAAAAGAATTCGCCGTACAGATCGGGCAGTACCACGCCCAGGGTCTGGGTGCGCCGGCTGCTCAGGCTGCGCGCCGCCGCATGCGGGCTGTAGCGCAAGCGTGCGGCCACGTCCTGCACCAGCTGGCGCACCGGCCCGGCGACGTTGTCATGCCCATTGAGCGCACGCGACACCGTTGCAACGGAGACCTGTGCTTCCCGAGCGACATCTTTGATGGTGACCGCACCCTTGGCCATTCGTGTCGCCCTCCGCGACCGAGTCCCAAAACTGGCGCGGACTGTAAGCGTTTTCATACAAGGGCGTAAACCCCTGTCTTCACGCCCGTGAAAACGCTTACAGATCAAGCATCTGCAAGTGATGAATACGTGAAGCACCGTGTTGCGACGCAACAAATACTGCCCATATGTCCACGGATGAAGGCCGACGGCGATCACGGTTGGGGCGGTTTGGTCCGCTGCGCATGGACCCCGTAGGAGCGCACCCGGGCGCGACGGGCCTTACCGGTGTAACCTGCCTTGCGCCCGGGTGCGCTCCTACGGCGGCGGCTTGATCGGCCTGGTTACCTCGCCTCGCCTGGTGCGAAGGCCTCGATCGATAGCGCGTGGATATCGGTCTGCATCATCTCGCCGACCGCGGCATAGACCGCGCGGTGACGTGCCAACGGCGGCTTGCCGGCAAAGGCGGCGCTGACCACGCGCACATTGAAATGCCCCCGCCCGTCGCGCGCACCGGCATGCCCGGCATGGCGATGGCTGTCGTCCACTACCTCCAGCTCGGTCGGCGCCAGGGCCGACTGCAGCGCGGCGCGGATCCGCTCGACCCGGCTCATGGCAGCACCCGGCGGAACGGGCGGACCTCGGTGCGCACATACACGCCCGCCTCCACATACGGATCGGCATCGGCCCAGGCGCGCGCGTCGTCCAGCGCGTCGAATTCGGCGATGACCACGCTGCCGCTGAAACCGGCCGGGCCCGGATCCTCGGCATCGATCGCCGGGCACGGGCCCGCCACCAGCAAACGACCTGCCGCCGCCAGCGCCTGCAAACGGGCCAGATGCGCCGGTCGCGCCTGCTGCCGGGCCGCCAGTGCATCGTCCCGGTCATACCCTTCGATTACGTACCACATTCACCACCTCGCCAAGAACCTGAAGATCAGCCGTGGGATTCTAGCCGCCTCGGCGCTGGACACCGGCCCTGCGCACGCATTACCCTTGACACCACTGCACACGCAATCGGACGCAGCGGCCCGTCGGCCCAGGCCCCACGCCTCACTCGACGACCGATTCGCTGCCCACCGCCGACCCGCGTAGACGACCTCCTCGCTGTCCCGTCGCCGCATGCCACGCGGCGCACGTTGTATGTGGATTTGTAGGATCGTGCCGGCACGGGCACGACATTGATTGCAATAACTCAAGGCAAAGCCCTGCAGGCGCGGCCCAGACCGCGGCCGGCGACCGTAAGACCCGATGTCGACCTGATGAATTCCGAACTCGCGCACGACGCGAATCCGCCAGCCACGAGCGCGCCGCCACAGCAGCAGGAAATGCCGCTGGCGGTGGTGCATGGGCAACCGGTGCTGCAGATCCCGCAGGATCTGTATATTCCGCCGGACGCGCTGGAAGTCATCCTGGATGCCTTCGAAGGTCCGCTGGACCTGCTGCTGTATCTGATCCGCCGCCAGAACCTGGACATCCTGGACATCCCCGTCGCCGAGATCACCCGGCAGTACGTGGCCTACATCAACGTGATGCAGGAGCTGCGCTTCGAACTGGCGGCCGAATATCTGGTGATGGCCGCGATCCTGGCCGAGATCAAGTCGCGCATGCTGTTGCCCCGCCCGCCCAGCCAGGAAGGCGAGGAAAACGATCCGCGCGCCGAGCTGGTACGCCGCCTGCAGGAATACGAACGCTTCAAGCAGGCCGCCGAGGATCTGGACACCCTGCCGCGCATGGGCCGCGACAGTGCGCCGGTGCAGGCGCATCTGCCCGAGCGCGCCGCGGTCAAGCTGCCGCCGCCGGTGGAACTGAAAGAAATGCTGATGGCGCTGTACGACGTGCTCAAGCGCGCCGAACTGTTCACCGGCCATGCGATCAAGCGCGAGGCGCTGAGTGTGCGCCAGCGCATGGGCGATGTGCTGAGCCGTCTGGACGATGGCAGGTTCTATCGCTTCGAATCGCTGTTCACGGCCGAGGAAGGCAAGCTCGGCGTGCTGGTCACCTTCCTGGCGCTGCTCGAACTGGCCAAGGAGCAATTGCTGGACATCGTGCAGGAAGCGCCGCTGGCGCCGATCTACGTGAAGTCGCTGGCCTTGGGCAACACCAATGCGCCGTTGCAATTCTCCAGCGAATTCGATGACAGCGATGCCGCCAACGAACCTATCTGAAGCCGATCACCGAATGGATCAAGCGTTGATCACCCGCATTATCGAAGCCGCCCTGCTGGCGAGCAGCCAGCCGCTGACGCTGGCGCAGCTGCAGGGACTGTTTCCCGAAGAAGAGCCGGCGCCGCCCGGCAGCGTCGAGCGCGCGCTGGAACTGCTGCGCGAGGGCTGCGCCGAGCGCGGCGTGGAACTGGTCGAGGTGGCCTCGGGCTTCCGCTTCCAGGTCAAGGCCGAGGTGCATGGCTGGGTTGCCCGGCTGTGGACCGAGCGCCGCACCAAGTACACCCGCGCCACGCTGGAAACCCTGGCACTGATCGCCTACCGCCAGCCGATCACCCGCGGCGAGATCGAACAGGTACGCGGCGTGGCGGTCAGCAGCAACATCATCCAGGCGCTGGAAGAACGCGAGTGGATCCGCGTGGTGGGCCACCGCGACGTGCCCGGCAAGCCGGCCCTGTTCGGCACCACCAAGGGCTTCCTGGATTACTTCGGGCTCAAGCGATTGGACGAGCTGCCGCCATTGTCTGAGTTGAAGGACATCGCCGAGCTGGAACCGCAGCTGCCGCTGGACCGCGACGGGCAACTGGATGGCGCGGTCCCGGCGTCGGCAGCAATGGATGCCGAGCTTGCCGAGGCAGGTCCGGCTGCGGACGCCGATGCGCAGATGGCGGGTGCTGACGGCGCTGGTGCGGCGACCACCGCTGCGGCTGGCGTGGAGTCGGAGGGTGGCGCTGACGCCGATGCCGGCCCGAGCGACGCTGCGCCGGAACACCGCGATGCAGACGGTCTGCCGGCAGCGGACAGCACGGCCGACGCAACCGGCGACACCGATGATGCAATGCACGTCGATGGCGATGTCGAGGATCAGACGGCCGGCACCGCAACTGCCGTCGACGAAGAAAACGAATACCACGCCGACGCGGTCGATGACCGCGCCAGCGCCGATGAGGCGAGTGACCAGACAGCGCAACGCGCCGGGCATGCCTCGGCGCAGGACACGAACCCGTTGGACCCAGATGACGCCCGTGAGGGCGACCCCGACACCGCGCCGGGAACGCGCGCGGAAGCAGTGAACGAAGACGAAGACAACGCCGTCGCGACGACGACCGTGGCTGTTGACGAAGCCGATTCCGACCCAGAGGCCGACCCGCAACGCGTCGGCCGGAGCCAGACACATGAGTGACACCCCCCGCAAGCTGTCGTTGAACAAGCTTTCCCTCAAGCGCGACAGCGCGCCCGAAGCGCCCAAGCTGGAAGAGCGCCTGCACAAGGTGCTGGCCCAGGCCGGCCTGGGGTCGCGCCGCGCGCTGGAACAGCGCATTGCCGATGGTCTGATCAAGGTCAATGGCGCCGTCGCGCAGACCGGCATGTCGGTGCGCAGCGGCGACAAGATCGAGCTCGACGGCCGCAGTTTCGTGGCCAGCGCGCTGACCGAACCGGCCCGCGTGCTGATCTACAACAAGCCCGAAGGCGAAGTGACCACGCGCGAAGATCCCGAAGGCCGGCCGACCGTGTTCGAGTCGCTGCCGGTATTGAAGGGTTCGCGCTGGATCGCGATCGGCCGCCTGGACATCAACACCACCGGCCTGCTGCTGCTGACCACCGACGGTGAGCTGGCCAACGCGATGATGCATCCCTCCTACGAGGTCGAGCGCGAATACGTGGTGCGCGTGCGTGCGCCGGAAGGCGAGGACAAGGTCTCCGACGCGATCATCGAGCGCCTGTCGCGCGGCGTGCTGCTGGAAGACGGCGGCGCCAAGTTCGACGAGATCGAACGCATCGGCGGCACCGACTCGCACGACTGGTTCCGCGTGGTGGTCAAGGAAGGCCGCAACCGCGAAGTGCGCCGGCTGTGGGAGTCGCAGGGCTGCCAGGTCAGTCGCCTCAAGCGCAGCCGCTACGGCAAGATCTCGCTGCCGCGCGAGCTGCTGCGCGGGCAGTCGATCGAAGTGGCGCAGGACAAGGTCGATGCCCTGCGCGCCGAACTCAAGCTGGAAGAAGGCGCGCCCTCGGCATTGACGCTGCAGCCGGTGATCGGCCAGCGCCGCGCCGCCAAGTCCACCGTGCACGTCTCGCGCGATGGCCGCAGCAATGCCTATGTCAACGGCCAGACCTCCGGCGCCGACGAAGGCCGTGAGCTGCGTCGCTTCGACAATCTGCGCGAGGATCGCGGCGGCCGTGGCCGTGGCAAGCCGGGCGGTTTCCGCGGCGGCCTCACCGTCAGCGGCGAGGCGGCGGCCAAGCAGTCGCAGCAGCGCCCGTTCAAGCAGCGCGCTCCCGGCAAGGGCGACCGTGCCCTGCCGGACGGCAACCCGGCCGCGTTCCGCAGCTGGTACGTGCCCGATGGCGTGAGTACCGGCCCCAGCGGTCACCGCAATGCCGGTCCCAGTGGCCCCGGCACCGGCCAGGCGCGCCCATATGCGAAGAAGGGTCCGGGTGGCGCGCGTCCAGGCGGCGGCCCGGGCAATGCACGTCCCGGCGCAGCTGGCCAGGGGCGTGGCGGCGCCGGTGGCGGACAGGGCCAGTCGCAGGGCCAAGGCCAGCGCAAGCATCCCTATGGTCATCCGGGCAATGCGCCGAGCTTTCCGTCCGACCACGCCAACCCGGGCTTCAGCCCGTATGGCGCGGCACGTCCGGCAGCCGGCCGCCCGAGCGGCGCACGTGCAGGCGGCCCCGGTGGCAACCGTGGTCCGGGCGGCAATCGCGGTCCCGGTGGTCCCGGCGGCGCGTCGCGTGGCCCCGGCGGCCCGGGTGGTCGTCCGCCGGGTGGCGGCAATCGTCGCCCGCCAGGCGGCGGTAATCGCGGTCGCTAAGCTGGCAAGACGCACATGAAAAACGGCCCTGCGAAGGGCCGTTTTTCATTGCCGCTCAGAGCACGCCAGACGTCCAGGTCAAAGCGCGGATGGGTCGGTGTGATCTGCCCCGCTCGATGAAGTCACCGCGGACCGCGCGAGCGGCGAGGCACTGCGCGCTCGACCGGCGAATTACTTGCGGCGCTCGATCACGAAGTTGCCGACATTGACACCCAGATCCACGCCCTCGCCCGTTCCGGCCAGTGCCAGCGAGATGTCGCCCTTGGTGACCACCTGTGCGGTGCTGGACTTGACGATGCCGGCATGCGCTTCGGCCGCTGCATAGGTGCCGAACAGATCATTGAGGCTGTAGGCGCCGGAGAAGCTGCCGCGGCCACCAACGATCTTGGACTTGCCGACGGTCAGGCCACCGCCCTTGCTGGAGATCTTGACCGGGATCACCGCGCCGTTGTCGCAGGTGATGGTGCCGGTGCCGCTGGCGGTCTTGTAGAACACCGACCAGCCCGACAGGTTGAACGACAGCTGGCAGTCGATGTTGCCGGCGGCCTGCGCCTGCGGTGCCAGCGTGGCGGCGCCCAGCAGCGCGAAAAGGGAAAGTGACTTGATCATGCGGGCATTCCGGTTGGTGAACGTGGCGCCGAGCCTAGCAGCGCCGATGTGGCAGCCGCGACAACATGCCGGCACCGCGCAGGCGACCGTTCAGCGAATGATTATTCGCCGCTGGCTGCCTGCGCCATGACGGTCTGCAACCGCGGCGTGGGATGATCGCCGCATGCCACCAATTGCCTACAGCCTGCTCCTCGCCGCCCTGCTACTGCCTCCGCTCGCCCATTGCAGCGACGCCGTCCCGACCCAGGGCTATACCGTCGTGCGCACTTATCCGCACGACACCGCCGCCTTTACCGAAGGCCTGTTCTATCTCGACGGGTTCCTGTACGAGAGCACCGGTGAGTTGGGCCGCTCCAGCGTGCGCAAGGTCGAGCTGGAGACCGGCCGCGTCCTGCAGCAGGTCACGACACCGTTGCCTTTTTTTGGCGAAGGCATCGTGGCCTGGCACGACCGCCTGATCCAGCTGACCTGGCGCAACCAGCGCGGGTTTGTCTACGACCTGGCCACGCTGACGCCGCGCACGCAGTTCAGCTATTCCGGCGAGGGGTGGGCGCTGACCCGCGACGCCAGCAGCCTGTACATGAGCGATGGCACTGCCCGCATTCGGCGGCTGGATCCACAGACGCTGCAGCAGGTCGGCAGCATCAAGGTCACTGCCGGCGGCAAGGCGCTGGACAATCTCAACGAGCTGGAATGGGTGAAAGGCGAGCTGTTGGCGAACCTCTGGTTGACCACCCGCATCGCGCGCATCGACCCGGCCAGCGGCAAGGTGATCGCCTGGATCGACTTGCAGGCGCTGGTACCGGACGCCGACATCCTGACCGACCCCGGCAACGATGTGCTCAACGGCATCGCCTACGACGCCGGGCACGATCGCCTGTTCGTCACCGGCAAGCGGTGGCCGAAGATCTACGAGATCAAGCTGGGTGAGTAGCCGGGATTGGGGATTTGGGATTGGGGTTTGCAACGGCAACGAGCAGACAGCCGTGGCCTGCTTGCACCAATCCCCAATCCCCAATCCCTAATCCCTGATCTCAAAGACATCCGCATCCAGCATCGCCGGGAAGCGTGCGCGATGTTCGGCCAGGGCGGCGGCGCTGAGGGTGGTGGTGACCACTTGCGGCTGCTCGCGGATTTCCACCTGCGGCTGGCCGAGGAAATCGATCACCGCGCTGTCGCCGGCGTAGTGCAGCTGATTGCCATCGACGCCGACGCGGTTGACCGCCGCCACGAAGCACAGGTTCTCGATCGCACGTGCGCGCAGCAGCGTCTTCCAGGCATAGGCGCGCGCGGATGGCCAGTTGGCAACGAACAGCTGCAGATCGAAATCCAGCTGACCCGGCCGCTCGACATCGAAGCGATTGCGGCAGAACACCGGAAAGCGCAGGTCGTAGCAGACCTGCGGATTGATCCGCCAGCCCTTCCACTCCACCGTCAGGCGATCGCGCCCGGCTGCGTAGCGCAGGTGCTCGTTGCCGAAGCGGAACAGATGGCGCTTGTCGTAGGACTGCAGCGCCCCGTCCGGCGTGGCCCACAGCAGCCGGTTGAACACGCCCTGCCCGGTGCGCAGCTGCACGCTGCCGGTGACCGCCGCCCCCAGCCGCGCAGCCTGCGCACGCACCCAGGCAACAGTCGGCCCGTCCATGTCCTCGGCCTTGTCGATGGCATCGTTGGAGAACCCGCTGGTGAAGGTCTCCGGCAGGATCACCAGATCGGTCTGCCCGGCCAAGGGCTCCAGCAACGCACCGTAATAGTCGCGATTGCCGGCCGGGTCATGCCAGCGGGTATCGCCTTGGACAAGCGAGATGCGGAGGTCGTGCATGCTGAGGCTCGGGAATGGAGAATCGGGAATAGGGAATAGGGAATAGGGAATCGGACAGCGGTTTGGTGAGGGCGTTACGGCATCGGGCCAAGTGCAGATTCAGATCGAGAGCGACCAACCGCTCTTACGATTCCCGAATCCCCATTCCCGAATCCCGGCTCGTCAAAGCTGCTGCAACCGCGCGATCGCCGCATCCAGGGTCGCATCGTTCTTGGCAAAGCATAGCCGGGCCAGCCGTTGTCCTTGCGGCGCCGTCTGGTAGAACGGCGACAGCGGAATCGCGGCCACGCCCTTCTCCACCGTCAGCCACTTCACGAACTCGGTGTCAGGCAGGTCGCTGACCGCCGAATAGTCCACCAGCTGGAAATAGCCGCCGGGCACCGGCAACGGCTGCAGGCGCGTGGTCAGCAACTGCTCGCGGAAACGGTCGCGCTTGGCCTGGTAGAACGCGCCGAGTTGCTCGTCGTGTTCGGGTTCGTCGCGGATCATCGCGGCAAATGCATGCTGGGCCGGCCCGAAGCTGGTGAAGGTGTTGTACTGGTGCACCTTGCGGAACTCGGCGCTCAGTGCCGCTGGCGCGATGGCGTAGCCGATCTTCCAGCCGGTGCAGTGATAGGTCTTGCCAAAGCTGGAAATCACGAACGCACGCTCGCGCAATTCCGGCCAGCGCAGCACCGATTCATGGCGGCGGCCATCGAACACGATGTGTTCGTACACCTCGTCCGAGAGCAGGAAGATGTCGCTGCCGCGCAGCAGCTCGGTCAGGGTCTGCATGTCGTCGGCAGACAGCATCGCGCCGGAGGGATTGTGCGGCGAGTTGATCATCAGCAGGCGCGTCTTCGGCGTGATCGCCGCGCGTAGCGCCGGCCAGTCGACGGCGAAGGTCTGCGGGTCCAGCGCCACGTGCACCGCGCGCGCGCCGGCCAGGTCGATCGCCGGCTCGTAGCAGTCGTAGGCCGGGTCCAGCACGATGACCTCCTCGCCGGCACGCACCACCGCGTGGATGGCGTTGAAGATCGCCTCGGTGGCACCGCTGGTGACGGTGATCTCGCTGTCGGCATCGACCTGCGCGCCATAGCAGCGCTGCGCCTTGCCGGCAATGGCCTGGCGCAGGGCCACCACGCCGGTCATCGGCGGGTACTGGTTGTGGCCGGCCGCCATGGCCTTGGTCAGTTCATCGACCAGCCGCGACGGCACCGCGAAATCGGGAAAACCCTGGCCCAGATTCACCGCGCCGTGTTCGGCCGCCAACTGCGACATGACGGTGAAGATGGTGGTGCCCACCTTGGGCAGCTTGGTCGTGAGGGGCATCGGGCCTGTCCGGGCAGCAAACGGGGGACCGCGAGTGTACGCAAAGCCGCCAGGCGGTTGCGTCCGGGCGATGCAAAACAGCGTTCCCGGACACATCACGCCGCCCGATGCGCCCCCGGCAGCGCGCCATCGTCGCTACAATGCGCGCCCTGCCTCACAGCGTGTCGTGCCAGCTGCTTCCCCGCGATGGCACGACACCCGCTCGCCCACCCCATGCCGTCCTGCGACGGGAGCCCGCTGCGCCGATGATCGAACCGCTGCACACTGCGCCACCGCTGCTGGCGGCGCGCGCGCTGGCTTTCAGCCGCAACGAGGAGCCGGTGTTCGGCCCGCTGGATTTCCATGTCGATGCCGGTGAGGCGCTGCTGGTGCAGGGCGACAACGGCGCCGGCAAGACCACGCTGCTGCGGGTGCTGGCCGGGCTGCTGCATGTGGAGCGTGGGCAGATCCAGATCGACGGCAAGACTGCGCGGCGCGGCGATCGCAGCCGCTTCATGGCCTATCTGGGCCATTTGCCGGGCCTGAAGGCCGATCTCAGCACGCTGGAGAACCTGCACTTCCTGTGCGGCCTGCATGGCCGACGCGCCAAGCAGATGCCTGGCAGCGCGCTGGCCATCGTCGGCCTGGCCGGCTACGAAGATGCATTGGTGCGGCAGCTGTCGGCCGGCCAGCGCAAACGCCTGGCGCTGGCGCGGCTGTGGTTGTCGCCGGCCCCGCTGTGGCTGCTGGACGAGCCCTATGCCAACCTGGACCTGGACGGCATCACCCTGGTCAACCGGATGATCTCCGCGCACCTGCGCGGCGGCGGCGCGGCGCTGGTCACCACCCACGGCGCCTACGCAGCGCCGCCGGTGCGCACGCGCATGCTCACGCTGGAGACGGCGGCATGAGCCTGCATTCGCCACAACCGTCGCTGTGGCAGGCCGCGCGTGCACTGCTCAGCCGCGACCTGCAGCTGCTGTGGCGCCGTCGCAGCGATGCCTTGCAGCCGGCATTGTTCGCCCTGCTGATCGTGGTGTTGTTCGCGCTGGGCCTGGGCGGGCGCCCCGACCTGCTGGCGCAGGCCGCACCGGCGGTGCTGTGGCTGTCGGTGCTGCTGGCCGGCCTGCTGTCGCTGGATGCGCTGTTCCGCAGCGACGTGGAAGACGGCTCGATGGAGCAATGGCTGCTGGCGCCGGTGCCATTGGCGTGGCTGATCGCGGTGCGCGTGCTGCTGCACTGGGCCACCAGCGCGCTGCCGTTGATTGCGGTGACCCCGCTGCTGGGCGAATTGCTGCACCTGCCACATGACCAACTGCCGGTGCTGCTGGCATCGTTGGCGCTGGGTACACCGCTTCTGAGTCTGCTTGGCGCCGTGGTCGCGGCGCTGACGGTGACGATGAAACGCTCTGGTATTCTCGTGGCGTTGCTGGCGTTGCCGTTGTACGTACCGGTGCTGGTGTTCGGTGCCGGCAGCGTGGCGGCCAGCGGCCAGGGCCAGGATGCGGTGGGTGCGTTGTTGTTGCTGGGCGCCGGGCTGGTGATCGGCGTGGTGCTGGCACCGCTGGCTGCGGCTGCCGCGATCCGGATTTCGTTGAGTTGAGCCGTGCGGTCGATGCGCTGTCGATAAGACGCTCCACTCACTGCGTTGTTGCTGTTTCGAGAGCCAATGCCATTCCAAAGGCCGTTGCCATCGCATGAACGTCGTCGTCCGCTGGTTCCATCAACTCGCCTCGCCCCCGACCTTCGACCGTTTCACTGCGCGCTGGGCGCCGTGGTGCCACGCGCTGGCCGCGGTGTTGCTGGGCGCGGGCATCTGGCAGGCCTTGTTTGCGGTGCCGGCCGACTACCAGCAGGGCGACAGCTTTCGCATTCTGTATATCCATGTGCCGAGCGCGTGGATGAGCCTGTTCGTGTTCGGGCTGATGGCGGTATACGCGGCGATCGCGCTGATCTGGCGCATCAAGATCTGCGAGATCCTGGCAATGGCCTGCGCGCCGATCGGCGCGGCGTTCACCGTGATCACCCTGCTGACCGGCAGCATCTGGGGCAAGCCGATGTGGGGCGCTTGGTGGGATTGGGACCCGCGCCTGACCACCGAGCTGATCCTGCTGTTCCTGTATCTGGGCGTGATCGGCCTGTACCAGGCCATCGACGATCGCCGTCAGGCCGCACGCGCGGCCGCCTTGCTGGCGATCGTCGGCGTGGCGCTGCTGCCGGTGATCCGCTATTCGGTGGTGTGGTGGAACTCGCTGCATCAGGGCCAGAGCATTCGCCTGCTCGGCCCTTCCACCATCGATGCGAGCATGCTGCTGCCGCTGTGGCTGATGGTGATCGGCACCAAGTTCTGGTTCGCCGGTTCGCTGCTGACGCGTGCGCGCGCCGACAACCTGCGCCGCGAAGCCGGCAAGGCCTGGATCGTGCGCGATGCGCCGGAGGGCGCGGCATGAGCTACCTGCCCTACGTCATCGCCGCCTACGCGGTGTTCGTGCTGGTGCTGCTGTGGGACCTGATCGCCGGCCGCTGGCAGGTGCGTCGCGCGTTGAAGATCGCGCAGGCGCGGCGCCTGCGCGAGCGCAAGCGCGCGGTGCCCAGCGATGCGGAGCTGATCCGGTGAACCCGCAACGGCGCCGCCGGATCTGGCTGGTGATTGCGCTGGTACTGGCCGGCGGCCTGGCGACCACGCTGGTGGCGATGGCACTGCAGCGCAACGTGGCCTATCTGTACACACCGTCGGAAGTGCTGCGCGGCGACGCCGGCGAGCACGCGCGCTTCCGGCTCGGCGGCATGGTGGAGAAAGGCTCGTTCCAGCGCGCCTCCGGTTCGTTGGAAGCGCAGTTCCGCGTCACCGATGGCGATGCGCAGTTGCCGGTCCGCTACGACCGCATCCTGCCGGACCTGTTTCGCGAAGGACAGGCGGTGGTGGCGACCGGTCGCATGCAGCACGGCGTGTTCGTGGCCGAAGAGATCCTGGCCAAGCACGACGAGACCTATATGCCGAAGGAAGTCGCCGACAAGATGGGCAGCGCGCACCGCAAGCACGATGTGCCGGCGGCCGCGGACCAGGCCGGAGCGCTGCGTTGATGTCAGGCATCACGACGTTCGCGTTGCTGCGGGGTGTTGGCGTGCAAGGTGCTTGCGCGGCCGACGCCGTCGCTGCGCGCAGGCAGGCGCAGGCAGATGCTGCATGGATGCCGCCCCTGCCTTGCGCCCGTATTCGTTGCCCCACTGCATGCTCACCAATACGCCGACCCGATGCTGCCTGAGCTCGGTACCTTCCTGCTGATTCTGGCGTTGCTGGTGGCCCTGCTGCAGGCCGCGTTGCCGCTGGCCGGTGCGCAGCGCGGACGCAGCAGCTGGATGGCCGTGGCGCGGCCAGCCGCGTTTGTGCAGCTGGGCCTGATCGCGGCGGCCTTCGCGCTGTTGACGCATGCATTCCTGGTGCAGGATTTTTCGGTGCGCTACGTCGCCGAGAATTCCAACAGCCTGCTGCCGGTGATGTATCGCTATTCGGCGGTGTGGGGCGCGCACGAAGGTTCATTGCTGCTGTGGACGCTGGTGCTGGCGCTGTGGACCGGTGCGGTGGCGTTGTGGTCGCGGCAGCTGCCCGCACACGTCATCGCGCGCGTGCTCGGGGTGATGGCCCTGGTCAGCATCGGCTTCCTGGCCTTTTTGCTGTTCACCTCCAATCCGTTCGCGCGCTTGTTGCCGGTGCCGCTGGAAGGCGCCGACCTCAATCCGCTGTTGCAGGACCCGGGGCTGATCATCCATCCGCCGATGTTGTACTGCGGCTATGTCGGCTTTGCGGTGCCATTCGCCTTCGCCATCGCCGCGCTGCTGGAAGGCCGCATGGATGCGCGCTGGCTGCGCTGGACCCGGCCATGGACCAATGTGGCCTGGGCGATGCTCACCGTCGGCATCGCGCTCGGCAGCTGGTGGGCGTATTACGAGCTGGGCTGGGGTGGCTGGTGGTTCTGGGACCCGGTCGAAAACGCCAGTTTCATGCCGTGGCTGGTGGGCACCGCGTTGCTGCATTCGCAGGCGGTCACCGAAAAGCGCGGCAGCTTCGCCAGCTGGACCTTGCTGCTGGCGATCGCCGCGTTTTCGCTATCGCTGCTGGGCACCTTCCTGGTGCGCTCGGGCGTGCTGACCAGCGTGCATGCGTTTGCGGCCGATCCCTCGCGCGGCCTGTTCATTCTGGTGTTCCTGCTGGCGGTGGTCGGTGGCTCGCTGGTGCTGTACGCGATCCGCGCGCCCCGCCTGTCGCTGGTCGATGATCCGCGCCGCGCCTTTGCCGGCAGCTCGCGCGAAACCTTGTTGCTGTTGAACAACCTGTTGCTCACCTGCGCCTGCGCGATGGTGTTGCTGGGCACGCTGTATCCGCTGCTCGCCGACGCCTTGGGCCTGGGCAAGCTGTCGGTCGGCCCGCCCTACTTCGGCACCTTGTTCGTGGTGCTGATGGCGCCGTTGGTGGCGCTGCTGCCGTTCGGTCCGCTGACCCGCTGGCAGCGCGAGCAGGCCTCGCGCCCGGTGGCGATGCTCGGGCCCTGGGCCGGACTGGCGGTTGCCGCAGGCGTATTGGCCTGGTTCGCCGCGCCGCAGGGGCAGTGGAAGGCGGCGATCGGCGTGGCCGGCGCGGCTTGGGTGCTGTTGGGCACGCTGCGCTTTTTGTGGACACGGCGCGCCGCCAAGGGCCGTAAATTCACCGCCGAAATGCTGGGCATGGTGCTGGCCCACCTGGGCGTGGCGGTCTTCCTGGCCGGTGCGTTGCTGGTGGAATCGCTGAGCCTGCAGCGCGAGGTCGCGCTGGCGCCCGGGCAGCAGATGCAGATCGGCCGCTACATGCTGCACTTTGATGACGTCGAAGAACTGCGCGGGCCCAATTACGTTTCCGACCGTGCCAACCTGCAGGTGTTCGAGGATGATGTGCCGGTCGGCCTGCTGCACGCGGAAAAACGCCGCTACGCCAGCGGCGGGCAGACCCTGACCGAGGCGGCGATCCGCCCCGGCCCGTTCGGCGACCTGTATGTCGCCCTTGGCGAACCGCTGGGCAATCAGGCCTGGGCGGTCCGCGTCCACCTCAAACCGTTCGTCCGCTGGATCTGGCTGGGAGCGCTGCTGATGGCGCTCGGCGGCCTGGTTACCGCGGCCGACCGGCGTTTTCGTCGTTCTCCGGAGATCCAAGATGGTTGAGTCACGTTCACCCCGCCTGCCCACTGCGGTTCTGGTGGGTGCCATCGTGTTGCTGCTCGCACTGGCAGCGCTGCTGGTCTATGCGGTGGTGCGCTCCGGTCAGGACGATCGCGATGCCCTGCCCTCTGCGCTGATCGGCAAGCCTGCGCCGGAGTTCGCGCTGCCGCTGCTGCACGACCCCAGCATTGTGGTGCACGCGCGCGAACTACGCGGCGCACCGTACATCATCAATGTGTGGGGCAGCTGGTGCCCGGCCTGCCGCGAAGAGCATCCGGTATTGAGCCGCTTTGCGCTGACCAAGCGCGTGCGCGTGATCGGCTACAACTGGAAGGACGAGCGCAACGATGCGCTGCGCTGGCTCGAACAGCTGGGCAACCCCTACCTGCTGGTGGTCGCCGACAAGGACGGCCGTACCGCGATCGACTTCGGCATCGCTGCGGCACCGGAGACCTTTCTGGTCGACGGGCGCGGCGTGGTGCGCTGGAAGTACAGCGGCATGCTCACCCAATCCATCATCGACACGCAGCTGATTCCGGTGCTGAGCAAGATCGAGCGCTCGCCCAGTGCCGCACCGGACCTGCACGCCACGCAATGATGCGCGCCTGGCTGCTGACGCTGCTGCTGTTGCCCTGGCTGGCGCTGGCCCAGCCGGTCGGCGACCCGGCGCCGCTGCGCTATGCCTCGGCCGAGGAAGAGGCACGCTTCCATACCCTCACCGCCGAGCTGCGCTGCGTGCAGTGCCAGAACCAGTCGCTGGCCGACTCCAATGCGCAGATCGCCCAGGACCTGCGCCGCGAAGTGCTGGCGCTGATGCACGCAGGCCGCAGCGATGCGCAGATCCGCCAGTTCCTGGTCGCGCGCTATGGCGAGTTCGTGCTGTACCGCCCGCGTGTGGAATCGCGGACCTGGCTGCTGTGGTTCGGTCCGCTGCTGGCGCTGTTGATCGGCGGTGGCGCCGTCGCGTTGGTGGTGCGCCGACGCAGCGTGGCTGCGCCCGCCTTGCCCGCCGATGAGCAGGAGTGGTGATGGTCGGCTTCGTCATTGCGGTGGTGGTGCTGGCCCTGGTCGTTTTCGGCGTGGCGCTGCGGCCGCTGTGGCGCGATGCGCGCGGGCTGACTGCCGGCATCGCGGTGTTGCTGCTGGCGGCGAGCGCGGCGCTGTATTGGCAGGTCGGCACGCCGGGCGCGATCCGGGCGCCCGCCGAGCGACCGGCCACGCCACGCTCGCTGGATGAAGCCATCATGCAGCTGCGCGCGGCACTGGCGCGCGATCCCGACCAGGCCGAAGGCTGGGTGTTGCTGGGGCGCTCGCTGTCCAGCCAACAGAAATTTGCCGAAGCGCGCGATGCGTTTGCGCGCGCGGTCGCACTGCGTCCGGACGAGCCGGACGTACTGGTGGCCGCCGCGCAGTCGCGCATGCTCGCCGACGACAGCGGGCGCCCGGATCCGCAGGCCATGCGTCTGCTGGAACATGCGCTCAGCGTGCAACCGGACCATCAACGTGCGCGCTGGTTCCTGGGTGTGGTGCAACGACAGGCCGGTCAGCCGGCCAAGGCCAGCGAGACCTGGGAGCCGTTGCTGCGTGTGGTCGATGCCGCGACCCGCCCCGGCCTGCTCGAACAGATCAATGCCGCGCGCCAGGAAGCCAGGCTGGCGCCGATCCAGGCACCGGCGGCGCCTGCCGCCCCTACCACCAATGCAGCCAGCGGAAAACGCATCAAGGTGCGGGTGACGCTGGATGCCGAGTTTGCCAAACGCGCCGGAATGCCCGGCGATACCAGCGTCTTCGTCATCGCACGCGCTGCAGACACCCCGATGCCGGTAGCAGTGGAAAGACACACGCTGAGCGAGCTGCCGTTGACCATCACCCTGGACGATGGCGACAGCCCGATGCCGACACGTGCGCTGTCGTCGCTGGACACCGTGCAGGTGTTGGCGCGACTGTCGCGCAGCGGCAACGCGATACGCCAGGCCGATGATATCGAGAGCGCGCCGGTGATGGTGGAACTGCCCGCCGCCGCGCCAGTGGAGTTGATGATCGGCCGCTGATTGCTCGCCATATGTCGTTGCGACGCAATCAACGATGACACTGCAACGAAGTGCGTCGATTGCACTGTTGAAACCCACGCACACCGACTGAAACCCACGCATACCGACCATCTGTGCTGGTCCTTGCCCGCCCACCGTCGCGGGACCCTGAGCGGCATGGATGCCGCGCCGGAGCCTACATGGACGTACTTGCGGCGTGTCCCGCGATGGTGGGCGGGCAAGGGCCTTGCAGCAAACCCGCAGCGTCGAGGGCGCGGTGCCCTCACCGCTTGCGGGACACGCCGTGAACCCGTCCCTGGGGACCGTGTGGCGGCATCCATGCCGCCACACGGTCCCGCAACCGGCAAGGGCACCGCACCAGACAATTGGTAGGCTCTTTGTTTGAAGAGCTGTTTGTCGCGCGGTGCGCATCAGACGTGGACACGATGCTTCACGATCGAACAAGGCGCATCAGGCGCTGCTCTTAACTATGCGTACCGACCATCTCGACTGGTCCTTGCCCGCTCACCGTCGCGGGACCTTGAGCGGCATGGATGCCGCGCCAGAGCCTACACGGACGTACTTGCGGCGTGTCCTGCGATGGTGGGCGGGCAAGGGCCCTGCAGCAAACTCGCAGTGTCGAGGGCGCGGCGCCCTCACCGCACCAGACAGTTGGTCGGCTGCTTTATTGAAAACCATGCACACCGACCGTCTTGACTGGCTCTTGCCCGCTCACCGTCGCGGGACCCTGAGCGGCATGGATGCCGCGCCGGAGCCTACATGGACGTACTTGCGGCGTGTCCCGCGATGGTGGGCGGGCAAGGGCCTTGCAGCCAGGCCGCAGGTCCGCCGCTCTGCAGAGTGGCATCGCACAGCGGAAGGCCTCAAACCGATTCCCCATTCCCCATTCCCCATTTCCCATTTCCCATTTCCATCCTGCACCCCGGCGCATGCCATGGCAGATAGAATTGCCGCATGACCGAATTCATTCCCCCCGGCACGCTGTTCCACGCGCTGCCCTCGCCGTTTCCGATGAAGCGCGGCGGCGTGTTGCACCAGGCGCACGTGGCCTACGAAACCTGGGGCACGCTGGCCGCCGATCGCAGCAACACGGTGTTGATCGTCACCGGCCTGTCGCCGAACGCCCATGCTGCGGCAAATCAGGCCAATGCCGAGCCGGGCTGGTGGGAGGCGATGCTGGGGCCAGGCAAGCCGATCGATACCGGACGCTGGTTCGTGGTCTGCGTCAATTCCCTGGGCAGCTGCAAGGGCTCGACCGGTCCGGCATCGATCAACCCTGCCACCGGCGCGCCGTATCGCCTGAGCTTCCCGGAATTGTCGATCGAAGATGTGGCCGATGCCGCCGCCGACGTGGTGCGCGCATTGGGCATCGCACAACTCGCCTGCCTGATCGGTAATTCGATGGGCGGCATGACCGCGTTGGCGTTGCTGCTGCGGCACCCGGGTATCGCGCGCAGCCATATCAATATCTCCGGCAGTGCGCAGGCATTGCCGTTCTCGATCGCGATCCGCTCGCTGCAGCGCGAAGCCATCCGCCTGGATCCGCACTGGAACGGCGGCCATTACGACGATACCCGTTACCCGGAATCGGGCATGCGCATGGCGCGCAAGCTTGGCGTGATCACCTATCGCTCGGCGCTGGAATGGGACGGCCGTTTTGGCCGGGTGCGGCTGGATTCCGAGCAGGCTGCCGATGATCCGTTCGGGCTGGAATTCCAGGTCGAAAGTTATCTGGAAGGCCATGCGCGCCGCTTCGTGCGCTTCTTCGATCCCAACTGCTATCTGTATCTGAGCCGCTCGATGGACTGGTTCGACCTGGCCGAGTATGTCGATGACACACCGGCCATCGACACACGTTCTGATGGCACGCAAGCTGGCGGCGCTGCTGTCGCCGCCAAGCCGGACATGGGCGCCTCGACCGACGCCACGGTACTGGCCGGCCTGGCGCAGATCCGCATCGCGCGTGCGCTGGCGATCGGTGCCAATACCGACATCCTGTTCCCGGTGCAGCAACAGGAACAGATCGCCGAAGGCCTGCGTGCCGGCGGTGCCGATGCACGCTTCATCGGGCTGGATTCGCCACAAGGCCACGATGCCTTCCTGGTCGACTTCGCGCGCTTCGGGCCGGCGGTACGCAACTTCCTGGACGCTTGCTGATTTCCAGACCTGCGCAACGGCGGCGTGGCTCGTCGCACCCGCGTGGCCCGTCGCACCCGCATGGCCTGCCGCGCAAGACGCTGGCGCTGCTGTTTCTGGTCGGCATGGCCGCGATGGCGTTTGCAGGTCGCCTGCCAACGCTGCTGGCGCTGTGGTACGCGGCCACCAGCATCGTGGCGATGCTCGCCTACTGGCGCGACAAGCGCGCGGCCCAACGCGGCGGGCAACGCACACCGGAAGCGACCCTGCACCTCATCGCGCTGCTCGGCGGCTGGCCGGGCGCGTTGCTGGCGCAGCAACTGTTCCGGCACAAATCCAGCAAGGCGACCTTCCAGCTACGGTTCTGGATCACCGTCGTGGTGAACGTCGCTGCCTTGTGTTGGGCATGCCGGCAGCCTGCGTTGATGACTGCACTCCACGCGCTGCTGGAGTGAGCGACGGGCCCGCCGCGATTCACGCACCCAATCAATCAACGCGAGCAACAGCGGCAGGACGCCCCTAGACCAACGGCTCCAGTGCACCGGCGCGCATGCGGTAGCGCCGCTGCACTACACCCTCGGGCACGCTGTCGTGGGTGATCATCACCAGGCTGCGTTCGCCCAGTGCCGCCGATAGATCCAGCAGCAAGGCGTGCGCGGTATCCACGTCCAGGCCGTCGGTGGGTTCGTCCAGCAACAGGATCGCTGCATCGCGCAGCAAGGCTCGCGCCAGCGCCAGCCGGCGCGCCTGGCCGGCCGAGAGCGTGGCGCCGTTTTCACCGACCCAGGTGTCCAGGCCGTTCTGCGCGCTGGCCCAGGCGCGCAGACGCACCTGGTCCAGCACGCTCCACATCGCCGCATCGCTTGCGTCCGCATCGCCGATGGCCAGGTTATCGCGCACCGTGCCGGCAAACACCGGGGCATTCTGCGGCAGCCAGGCGATGCGGCGATGCCAGTGCGTCTGCGCCACGTGGCGCAGGTCGATACCGGCGTAGCGCACCTGCCCGGCCTGCGGGTCCCACAGCCGCAGCAGCACTGCGGACAAGGTGCTCTTGCCGCTGCCGCTGTCGCCGCTGATGGCGATGCGTTCGCCGGGCGCCAGCGTCAGATCGAGCGCCTGCAGCACCGGACGTGCGCTGCCCGGCCATGCAAAGCCGACCTGATCCAGCTGCAGCGTGCCGCTGCGTGGCACCTCCACCGGCTGCGGGGGATCGAGCACCGATGGCGCCTGATCGACGATGGACTGCAGGCGCCTGGCTGCAACGCGTGCGCTCTGCAGCGCCTGCAAGGCGAGCCCGGCGCCGGCCCAGACTTCCAGCAGCGCCATGGTCAGGAACACCAGCCCGGCCGCCATGCCCGCCGCAATCGATCCGCGTTCGGCCGCGCCCAGTGCCAGCCACAGCATGCCGGCCAGGCCGAGACCGCCGCAGATTGCATGCAGCAGATTGCCGCCGATCAGCCGGCGGCGCTGCAGGCGATCGCCGTCGACCACTGCCGCCGCCGCCGCATCGACCTGATGCAGCCAGGCACCTTGCGCATCCACCGCGGCGAGATCGGCCGCACCTTCCAGGCCCTCGAATGCATGCGTGCGCAATGCCGTGCGTTGCCGGGCGCGCAGCTGTTCGCGCTGCGCCCCGCCGCGCGCCACCTGCCACGGCACCACACCACCGATGACCACGCCAAGCACCACCAGCAACAGGCCAGCCGGCGGGTGGATCAGCGCCGCGGCAACCACACCGGCAAGCCAGATGCCGAGCAATGCGCTCAACGGTGCCAGCGCGCGCACGCTCACGCCATCGACCTCGCCGATGTCGGACATCAGCCGCGCCAGCAGATCGCCGGTGCGCGTGGCCGACAGGCGCCCCGGCGCGAGCGGCAACGCGCGGCGGAAGAACCATACGCGCAGATCGCGGGCGATGCGCAGCGTGGCGTCGTGGCCGATCAATTTTTCGCCATAGCGCGAAAAGATGCGCGCGAAGGTCAGCGCACGGATGCCGGCCGAAGGCGAGAAGAAATTGAAACCGGCGCCCATGCCCGCGACACCGGCCAGGGCAGCGGCGGTCAGAAAGCTGCCGGACAGGCCGAGCAGGCCCACGCCGGCCAGCATGGTGACCAATACCAGCAGGGCCGACAGCAGCAGGCGCCAGGCATGCCGGCGGAACACGGTGCGCAGACGATCGGGCTGTGCGGGGTTCATGGCTGCTCCGATACCACGGTGGCGCCGCGCAGGTCGATCACCGTATCGGCCCATTGCATCACCGCCGCACTGTGCGTGGCCACCACCACCGCGCGGCCGCGTGCGAATACACCCAGCGTGCGCAGCAACTCCGCTTCGGTGTCCGGGTCGAGAAAGGCGGTGGGTTCGTCCAGCAGCAACAGGTCCGGCTCACGCAGCAACAGCCGTGCCAGGGCCACGCGCCGTGCCTCGCCGCCGGAAAGCCCGAAACCGCGTTCGCCGATCACCGTGTCCAGGCCCGCAGGCAACTGCGCAGCGAAGCGCAGCACCTGCGCGGCATCGGCCACCGCGTGCAGGCGCGCCGCGCCGGCCTGTGGATCGGCCAGGCGCAGGTTGTCGGCGATGCTGCCGTGAAACAGGTACGGCCGCTGCGTGGCATAGCCGATGCGGGCATCCGGACGCAGCACCACGCTGCCTGCCTCCGGCGCAAGCCAGCCGGCCAGCCCCTCGAGCAAGGTGCTCTTGCCGCTACCGCTGGCACCGATCACCGCCACGCGCTGGCCGGGCTGCAAGGTCAGCGAAAAATGCGCGACCACGCTGTGTGGCGCGCCCGGCGGCCGCAGCGCAAGATCATGCGCTTGCAGCAATGGGGCCTGCGTCTGGGCAGGTTCCATCACACGCAACGGAGGCACCGGCACCCGCACCGTTGCCGACGGTGGCTCGAATCCTTCCAGCAGACGCTCGGCTTCGGCCACCGCCGCCAGGGCATTGGCGCGGTCGTGGTAATGCGCGGCCAGCCGCCGCAATGGCGCAAAGAATTCCGGCGCCAGCAGCAGGCAGAACATGCCCTCGCCCAGCGTCGGCAAGCCATGCAGATTCAACATGCCCAGATAGGTCAGGCCGAAGTACAGCGCCACGATCGCCACGCTCACCGAGGCGAAGAACTCCAGCACCGTGGACGACAGGAAGGCGATGCGCAGCACCTTGAGCGAGCGCTCGCGCACGCCTTCTGCCGCGGCGGCAATGCCGCTCAACTCGGCGTCGCCGCGGCCATACACGCGCAGCAAGCCCAAGCCTTTGAGGCGATCGGCGAAGTGCCCGCCCATGCGTGCCAGTTCGCCCAACTGCTCGCGCCCGGCGGCTTCGGCGCCCCAGCCCACCAGCATCATGAAAAACGGAATCAGCGGCGCGGTCAGCAGCAACACCAGGCCCACCACCCAATCGACCGAGAACACCGCGAGCAGGATCAGCGGCGGCACCAGCGTCATTTCGGTGCGCGCGAGCTGGTAGCCGACGAAGTAGCCCTCCAACGCATCGGTGTGCGCCAGGCTCAGCTCGCCCAGTTCGCCGCTGCGTTGCCGGCGCAACCACACCGGCCCGTGCTGCACCAGGCGCCGCGCGATGCGGGCGCGCAGCTCGCGCTTGGCCACATCGGCCACCTCGCCGGTCAGCGACTGCGCCCAGGCATTGAGCATCGCCCGCCCCACCAGCGCACAGACCAGCCCCGCGCCCACGTCGCGCAGCTGCGTCAGCGCCAGATGCTGCACCAGCACGGCCTGCAGCAACCAGGCGATCGCCGCCGCCTGCGCCAGCAGCAGCACGCCGGACACCGCCACCGCCACGCCGGCCAGGCGTCGCGCACGCGTGGCCGGGGCTGCCAGTGCATCCAGCCACCGGCCGCGTTGGCGGCGCTGGGCTGGCGTTTCGCTGGCTCGCACGCTGGGCTGGCTCACATCGCTCTCTGGGAAGACATCGTGTTGCAGGCGATTGTAAGGCGCCACCTCCCGCTCCGGGCTGCGCATTGTGCCGCACCCGTCCGCCCCGGCATTGATCTGGATCAACGCGCATGTCGCGGCAAGCGCACATGATCGGCTGCATTCCTTCATCGACACCCAACCAGGCCCACCCGCCATGATCGACTCGACAGTTGTTGAACTGTCGCGGCTGCAGTTCGCAGTCACCGCGATGTACCACTTCATCTTTCCGCCGCTGACCATGGGCCTGTCGTTCCTGCTCGGCATCATGGAGAGCGTCTATGTGATGACCGGCAAGGAGATCTGGCGGCGCATGACCATGTTCTGGGGCGTGCTGTTCGGCATCAACTTCGCCATGGGCGTGGGCACCGGCATCGTGATGGAGTTCGAGTTCGGCATGAACTGGTCGTACTACAGCCATTACGTCGGCGACATCTTCGGCGCACCGCTGGCGATCGAGGGCCTGATGGCGTTCTTCCTGGAAGCGACCTTCCTGGGCCTGTTCTTTCTCGGCTGGAACCGGCTGAGCAAGGTGCAGCATCTGGCCACCACCTGGCTGGTGGCACTCGGCAGCAACTTCTCCGCGTTGTGGATCCTGATCGCCAACGGCTGGATGCAGAACCCGACCGGCGCGGTGTTCAACCCGGACACCATGCGCATGGAAGTGGTCGATTTCATGGCGGTGCTGTTCAACCCGGTGGCGCAGGCCAAGTTCGTGCACACCGTCAGCGCCGGCTACGTGCTCGGTGCGGTGTTCGTGATGTCCATCAGCGCGTTCTACCTGCTGCGCGGCAAGCATGTGGAGATGGCACGGCGTTCGTTCGCGGTGGCTGCCGCGTTCGGCCTGTTGTCGTCGCTGTCGGTGGTGGTGCTCGGCGATGAGAGCGGCTATGCCGCCAACGAACATCAGAAGATGAAGCTGGCCGCGATCGAGGCCATGTGGGAGACCGAAGCCGCGCCGGCCGACTTCACCGCGTTCGGCATTCCCAACCAGCAGACCCATCGCAACGACTACGCGATCAAGATTCCGTATCTGATGGGGTTGATCGCCACACGTTCGCTGGACCAGCCGATCCCCGGCATCCTGGAACTGGTCGGCCGTGCCGAACACCGCATCCGCGGCGGCCAGATCGCCTACGGCGCGCTGGAGCGCATCCGCGCCAACAAGGACGATGCCCAGGCACGCCAGGTCTTCAATGCGCATTGGCAGGATCTGGGCCACGGCCTGCTGCTCAAGCGCTATCGCGACGACATCGGCAATGCCACGCCGCAGCAGATTGCCCAGGCCGCCATGGACACGGTGCCGCGGGTACTGCCGTTGTTCTGGACCTTCCGCATCATGGCTGCCATCGGCATCTACCTGATTGCGTTCTTCGCCATCGCGTTCTGGTTCGCCTGCAAGCACAACTTCCAGGACAAACGCTGGTTCCTGACGGTGGCGCTGTGGACCTTGCCGCTGCCGTGGATCGCGATCGAGTGCGGCTGGTTTGTGGCCGAATACGGCCGCCAGCCGTGGGCGGTGGAAGGCGTATTGCCGACCTTCTATGCCGCCTCGGGACTGGACCTGTACGAGATCGTGTTGACCCTGGTCGGCTTCACCGCGCTGTACACCACGCTGCTGGTGATCGCGATCAAGCTGTCGCTGAAGACGATCCGCAAGGGCCCGGATGCGCTGTTCCCGCCGACGCACCGCACCCCGGCACCGCACAACGACTCGCCCCACGCGTCCTCACCCAACGCCCCACTGAGCACCGGCGCGCTGGCCGGCGGCGCACCGTAAGCCAGGAGAGACACCATGGATTTCATCTTGCTCGACTACACCACACTGCGCGTGATCTGGTGGCTGTTGCTTGGCGTATTGCTGTCCGGCTACGCAGTGATGGGCGGCTTCGACCTGGGCGTCAGCACCTTGCTGCCGCTGGTTGCCCGCAACGATGCCGAACGGCGGCTGGTGATCAACACCATCGGCCCGGTCTGGGAAGGCAACCAGGTGTGGCTGATCCTGGGCGGCGGCGCGATCTTCGCCGCATTCCCGCCGCTGTATGCGGTGAGTTTTTCCGGCTTCTACCTGGCGATGTTCCTGATCCTGTTCGCACTGATCCTGCGCCCGGTCGGCTTCAAGTTCCGCGGCAAGCTGGTCGACCAGCGCTGGCGCAACAACTGGGACTGGGCGTTGTTCGTCGGCGGCTGCATTCCGGCGCTGATCATGGGCGTGGCGGTCGGCAACGTGCTGCTCGGTGTGCCGTTCCACTTCGACGACAGCATGCGCATCTTCTACACCGGCAACCTGTTCGGACTGCTGACACCGTTCGCGCTGCTCGCCGGCCTGCTCAGCGTGGCCATGCTGATGGCGCACGGCGCAGCGATGCTGGTGCTCAAGACCGACGGACCGGTGGCCGCGCGCGCCGCGCGTTTCGGCAGCATCGCCGCGCTCGGCGCGGTGGCGTTGTTTGCGGCCGCCGGTGCGTGGGTGGCGCTGGGTCTGCCGGGGTATGCAGTGACCTCGGTGCTGGCCACCGATGCGCCGACCAACCCACTGGCCAAGACCGCCGCACTCACCGCGGCCGGCGGCTGGCTGCACAACTACAGCAGCATGCCGGCCACCTTGATCGCACCGCTGGTCGGCCTGATCGGGCTTGCGATGAATGCGCTGCTGTTGCGCGTACGTCGCGGCGGCCTGGCATTCATCGCGTCGGGTTGCGCCATCGTCGGCATCGTCTTCACCGTCGGCTTTGCGTTGTTCCCGTTCCTGCTGCCCTCGTCCACCGCACCGAGCGCAAGCCTGACGCTGTGGGATGCCTCCAGCAGCCGCCTGACGCTGTGGATCATGCTGCTGGCGACCACGCTGTTCATGCCGATCGTGCTGGCCTATACGAGCTGGGTCTATCGCGTGCTCAAGGGCAAGGTCACCGCCGACGAACTGTCGGCCAATCCAAACGCCTACTGAGCATGCCCCGCTGCGCTGCTGCGCGCATGGCGCCCGCGGCGGGCCTTCAACGTCTCACGTATTTCAACGACTCAAGGAGAATGACAATGTGGTATTTCGCCTGGATCCTCGGCACCGGCCTGGCCGCACTGGCCGCGGTGCTCAACGGCATGTGGTTCGAAGCACGCGAGCCCGAGCGTGGCCAGCCGCATCGGTAAAAAATATTTTCGATAGATGCTTGCCGATCTGGCATTCCCTATGTAACATACGCGGCTCCTTCGGGGTGTAGCTCAGTCTGGTAGAGCGCTACGTTCGGGACGTAGAGGTCGCAGGTTCGAATCCTGTCTCCCCGACCAGTTTCAAAACACAAAACCGGCCTCGTGCCGGTTTTGTGTTTTCAGGCGCTGGCGCATGCAGGTGCGCAGTGCGGATGGTCTGTCATGTCTGTTGTCATTGCCGCTGCCTCCCCGTCCGCCCGGTTGCGTGGTCGCGGCCTGGTGCTGGCTGCCATTTTGTTGTCTGCGTTCAATCTGCGCACCGCGGTGACCTCGTTGACGCCGCTGCTGGAACGCATTGCCCACGAGTACGCATTCGGCGCGCCCACCATGGGCGCGCTCGGCATGTTGCCGACCGCGGCATTCGCATTGACCGGGGTTGCCACGCCGGCGTTGCTGCGCCGCTACGGCCTGCTGCGCACGGCGCTGCTGTCGATGGCATTGGCCACCCTCGGCCTGGTGTTGCGCCCGCTGTTGCCCCAGACCACCGGACTGTTCATCGGATCGCTGGTGGCGCTGGCCGGCATGGGCATGGGCAACGTGGTGCTGCCGCCGCTGGTGAAGCGCTATTTCGGCGATCGCGTCGGCGGCGTCAGCACGCTCTACATCACCGTGCTGCAGGTCGGCACCCTGCTGCCGGCACTGCTGGCGGTACCGGTGGCCGATGCGCTGGGCTGGCGCAGCTCGATGGTGGTGTGGGTGTTGCCGGCGCTGCTGGCACTGGTGGCCTGGGCCATGGTGCACACCAACCACCGCCGTCTCCGCGCGACCGGACCGGCACCGGTCACGCCCACGCCCGAAGCCGAGGGCCGCGTGGCACGCACCGCCCTGGGCTGGAGCATGGCGGTGACCTTCGGCATGACCTCGCTGGTCACCTATTCGATGTTCACCTGGTTGCCGACCCTGCTGCGCGAAGCCGGCGCCTCGCCCGCGTTCGGCGGCACCATGGTGGCGTTGTTCGCCGCACTGGGCATGGTCGGTGCCTTGACCATGCCGGCGCTGGCAGTGCGCATGCGCAACCCGTTTCCGATCGTGCTGCTGTGCGCGGCCTGCCATCTGGTCGCGTTCGCCGGGCTGTGGTGGGCGCCATTGGCCGCGCCGATCCTGTGGGTGACCCTGCTCGGCCTGGGGCCGAGCACGTTTCCGCTGGCATTGGTGCTGGTCAACCAGCGCAGCCGCACCGCGGCCGGCTCGGCCGCCCTGTCCGGGTTTTCGCAGGGCATGGGCTATGCGATGAGCTGCCTGGGGCCGTTCCTGTTCGGCTGGCTGCACGCCCACCACGGCGGCTGGACCTCGCCATTCGTCTTCCTGGTGATCTGCATCCTGCTGCAACTGGCGGCAGCCTGGGTGGCCTGCCGCCCGCAGCTGCTGGAAGACGTCTGGGCACCGGCGCCGCGCGGCGCCGGCGTGGTCAACGTACCGGCAGACTGATGTAGCTGGGCTGCTCCGGGGTCACGTAGACGCGCTGGGTGGCCTTTTGATAATCGCCGGGCCTGGCGAAGAAGATGTTGTCCACGTAGGTTTGCGGGTTGCGGTCGTACAGCGGAAACAGGCTGGACTGCACCTGCACCATCACCCGGTGGCCCGGCTGGAAGGTGTGGTTGGCAGTCGGCAGGCCAAACTGGAACGCCAGCGGCTGATTGGACGCCAGCGGCTTGGGCGTGCTGAAACTCTCGCGATAGCGGCCGCGGAAGATCGCCAGCGACACCGGCAATTCGTAACCGCCCATCTTCGGACTGGACGCCATCTCGTCCGGATAGACATCGATCAGTTTCACCACCCAGTCGCTGTCGCTGCCGCTGGTGGAGGCCTGCAGATGCACTTCCGGTGCGCCGGCGATCTGCAGGGGTTCGGTCAGCGGCTCGGTGACGAAGGTCAGCACATCCGGGCGGCCGTCGACGAAGCGCTGGTCCTGCACCAGCCAGGTGGTCCACATGCTGCGATCGCCGAAGTCCACCGGGCGCGGCACGAACGGCACCGGCTTGGCCGGGTCGGCCACGTACTCCTCGAAGCCCGGCTGCCCCGCCGCCGGCCGCTGGAACGACAGCTTGCCGCCGGCCTGCAGGTACAGCGGTTTGCTGGCCGCGGCACAGCCCTTGGCGCAGCTGCGCGGCCAGGCCTGCAGACGGTCCCAGTGATTCTCTCCGGTGTTGTAGATGAACACCGGCGGCGTGTTCGCCTTGGGTGCGCCATCGACCAGGTATTGATCGAAGAACGGGCGCAGCACGTCGTGACGGAACTGGCGCGCGGTATCGCCGTCGAAATTCAATGCGCCCAGCGCGCTGCCGTCGTAGTTGACCTGGCTGTGCCGCCACGGGCCCATCACCAGGTAGTTGAGCGTATTGCCCTTGTCGCGCGGCTCCATCGCCGCGTAGCTATGAATCGCGCCCCACATGTCCTCCTGGTCCCACAGCCCCTGCAGCCACATGGTCGGCACCTTGAGCGGCGTGCGCGCCATCACCTTGTCCAGCGCCTGCTCCTGCCAGAACGTGTCGTAGGCGGCGTGTTCGGTGAGCTTGTGCCACCACGGCAGCTGCTCCAGGCCGGCGGCCTTGGCGAAATCCCCCGCCGAGCCGGCACGCAGCAGGTTGCTGTAGTCGTCATGGCCCTGGCGCGCGATGCCGATGCCCTTGCCGCGCTGGGTGAGCTGGCCGGTGAAATAGTCGAAGTTGACCTGGCGGAACGCACCATAGTTGAACCAGTCGTCGCCCATCCAGCCGTCGATCATCGGGCTTTCCGGCACTGCGACCTTAAGCGCCGGATGCGGGTTGGTCAACGCCATCACCACGGTGAAACCTTCGTAGGACGAGCCGATCATGCCGACCTTGCCGTTGGACTCCTTCACGTTCTTCACCAGCCAGTCGATGGTGTCCCAGGCATCGGTGGCATGGTCCACCTCGCTGGGATTGAGCGCACCGCGCAGCGGCCGGGTCATCACGTAATCGCCTTCCGAGCCGTACTTGCCGCGCACGTCCTGGATCACGCGGATGTAGCCGCCTTCCACGAACACGTCATCGCCCTGTGCGAGCAGGTCCTTCATATGCGGCGAGGCCATGCGCTCGGTGCGCCCGCTGGCGTTGTACGGGGTGCGTGTCAGCACCATCGGTGCGTTGCGCGCGCCCTTGGGCAGCACGATCACCGTATGCAGCCTGACCCCGTCGCGCATCGGGATCATGACCTCGCGCTTGATGTAGTCGTTGGCGGCATCGCTGGCCACGAACGGCTTGCCGGTGATGTCCGGCGTCATCGGCGAGGTTTGCGCCAGCGCGCCGCCGGTGGCGGCGGCGGCAATGGCAGTGGCGAGCAGGCAGGCGGCAAAACGGCGCATCGACGACTCCGGAACGTGCGGGGGGCAGTCCTCGACTGTAGGCAGGACGCGGCCTGCCGGGGGAGTGTCAAAGGTCGTGGTTGGCGGGATGGGAACACGCGGGCCAACCGCAAGGCGCGGCCCCGGCATCTGAACCAACGGAGTCCATGTATCGCTCAGCTGGCAGCCGCGAAGGCCTGGCGAGAACAATGACCAGCGCATCACTGCCGCCAAGTCGCGCGCGATCAAGCCCAACGATCAGCAGCGAAATATGCCATTGCTCGCGCATCGCGTGCTGGAGGCGTTGCTGATATCCACGATTCGCACGCAAGTCGATCGCTTCGCGCTTCCATTTTTCGAAAGGGATGTTCCCGCACATGATGGAGCGGCCTTTACCAATCAGGTGCTCATCCATGGGTATTTGCGGTTCCGTCGATCGTGTCCAGTCGGGAAGATTCACATATACCGAAAGTTCTCCGGCCCAGCAGCCGCCAGCGGGCAGCACTTCGCAGCGTGTCAACAGCCCCGACCACACAGGTGGCGTGCTGGCAGGACTGAGCAGCGCGAGCCATCGCAGGAGTGCGAGCAGACCGTCTTCACGACAGCGCTCCCTCTCGCCGAGCCTTAGGGCTGTCAGCGAGGTCATGCAGTCCGTCAGGGCCGAGTACTACAAGGCGCCCCGCTTGAAATCGAGCAACAAAAAGAGAAACGCTGGCTTTGAGGACGCCGTTCGAATCCACAATGCGACTGCAGAGATCGCCCGGATGCGACAGCAGGTGGATAACCTGGAAGAGGATGTGGTGTCGGCGGCCATGGAGGGGAATGCGCACAACTGCGGTGAGCTGGCTACCCTGGCCGTCCACTATTTGCAGCAAGATCACAACCAGATCGCACGCCTTGCTTTCTTCAATGGAACAACGCACACCGCCGCGATCGTCGGCCCAGTGCCGCGCGCAGGCACCTTACCTTCGGACATGACAGATTGGGACGCGGACATCTATGTCTGCGACCCCTGGTGCAATATCGCCTGCAGGGCAAACGACTATCCCGCCGAATTCAAAGAAAAGATGGAAAAGTGGGACCGCGCCGGGAAACAGGTGTGGCTGTCAGGAACTGGCTTCGTTTCCCCAACAAGCGATGAATGGATGAGCACGGTGCTTGGAGGAGAAAAGCGGGCCACGTGATCGAGTCGATGTCGGCCAGTGGCGCTGCAATGCACAGCGCCACAGGACTGAGCCGGCAACGCATGCCACTTCAATGGCGTACCTGGCCTTCGCCACGCACCACGAAGCGCTCCACGGTGAGCGCTTCCAGGCCCATCGGGCCGTAGGAATGCAAGCGCGTGGTGGAGATGCCGATCTCCGCACCCAGGCCGAGCTCGCCGCCGTCGGAGAAGCGCGAGGACGCATTGACCATCACCACGGCCGAGCGCAGCGACTGCACGAACTGCTCGGCATTGGCGGCGTCCCGCGTGGCGATCACCTCGGTGTGGTCCGAGCCGTACTGGCGGATATGCGCCAGCGCGGTGTCCAGATCCGGCACCACGCGGATGGCCAGGATCAGGTCGAGAAATTCGGCGGCGTAATCCTCGTCGCTGGCTGCGCCAATATCCGGCAACAGTGCGCGCGTTGCCGCATCGCCACGCAGCTCCACGTTACGGCCGCGCAGGGCCTGCGCCGCCGCCGGCAGGAAACGCGCGGCGATGTCGGCATGCACCAGCAAGGTCTCCAGCGCATTGCAGGCCGATGGCCGGCTGGCCTTGCCATCGACCAGCAAGCGCACGGCCAGATCCACGTCCGCCGACGCATCTACGAACAGATGGCACACGCCCTTGTAATGTTTGATCACCGGCACGCGCGCATGCTCGGCGACGAAGCGGATCAGTCCTTCGCCACCACGCGGAATCGCCAGATCGACGATATCGCTGAGTTGCAGCAGCTCCAGCATGGTCTCGCGGCGTAGATCCTCGACCAGCGTCAGCGCCGCTTCCGGCACGCCGGCCTCGCGCAAGGCGCGCTGCAGGGCGCGCGCAATCGCGGTATTGGAGTGGATCGCTTCCGAGCCGCCCCGCAGGATCACGCCATTGCCGGCCTTGATGCACAGCGCTGCCGCATCGGCAGTCACATTCGGGCGTGCTTCGTAGATCATCGCGATCACCCCCAGCGGCACGCGCACCTTCTGCACGACGATGCCATTGGGGCGAACATCCTCGCGCGTGACCTGCCCGACCGGATCGGGCAATTGCGCAACCTCGCGCAAGGCTGCGGCGATGCCGGCCAGGCGCCTGTCGTCCAGTGCCAGCCGGTCGAGCATGGCCGTGCCGGTGCCCTTGGCGCGGGCGGCTTCAAGATCGCGCGCGTTGGCGGCAAGGATCGATGCGGCATCGGCTTCCAGCGCGGCAGCCATCGCCTCCAACAAGGCCTGCTTGGCCTGCGCGGACAGTTGCGACAGTACTTGCGCCGCATCACGGCATTGCAGGGCGAGGGATTTGATGGTCATTGTGGAATCGGGAGTGGGGAATCGGGAATGGTAAAAGCACGCGCCATCACTTTACTGCGGCAGAATCGGCAGCGGGAAAGTTGGCTGGAAACGCTCTTGCGATTCCCGATTCCCGATTCCCGATTCTCAATTCCCCGCTACAAAAGCACCAGATCATCGCGATGCACCACGTTCTCGCCGTAGCTGTAGCCGAGCACGGGCTCGATATCGCGCGAGTGGCGGCGGGCGATGCGGCGGATATCCACGGCCGAATACTGGCTGACGCCGCGTGCCAGGCAGCGCTCGCCGGCGTCATCGCGCAGGCGGATCTCCACCATGTCGCCACGCCGGAAGTCGCCGTGCGCACCGGCCACCCCGCCCGGCAGCAGCGAGGCGCCCTTGTCGGTCAGCGCGGCGGCGGCACCGGCATCGATCAGGATTGCGCCCGCCTCCACCGGTGCGTGGCGCAGCCAGTACTTGCGGGCGGCGATGCGCGTGCGCGCGGCATGGATCCGCGTGCCATGCAGGCGATCCTGCGCCAGGGCGCGCACCACATCGCCATTGCGGCCGTTGAACAGATAGGTCTCGATGCCGGCCGCGCCGGCCTTGGCAGCGGCCTCCAGCTTGGTGCGCATGCCGCCGGTGCCCACGCTGCTGCCGCTGCCGCCGGCCATCGCCAGCACCTCGGCAGTGAGCTCGGGCACTTCGTCGAGCGGCCGCGCCAGCGGATTGCTGCGCGGGTCGGCGCTGTACAACCCGTCGATATCGGTGGCGATGAACAAGGCATCGGCATCGACCAGGGCGGCGACGATCGCGGCCAGGTTGTCGTTGTCGCCCAGCTTGAGCTCGTCCACCGACACGGTGTCGTTTTCGTTGATCACCGGCAACGCGCCCAGCCGCAACAACTCGCCCAGGGTGGCGCGTGCATTGAGATAGCGGCGGCGGTTACGCAGGTCGTCGTGGGTGAGCAACACCTGCGCCACCGGGCGCTCGAAGAAGCGCTGCCAGAGCGCGATCAACTGCGCCTGCCCGAGCGCAGCCAGCGCCTGGCGCGCGGCGATCGGTGCGCCGGCCTCGGCCGCCTTCGGCAGGATCGCCCGGCCGGCCGCCACCGCGCCCGACGACACGATCACCAGCTCGCGCCCGGCGGCCAGATTGGCCGAGACGAATTGCGCCAGGCCCAATGCGAACCGTGGCGACAAGCCACCGCCATCGGCGGCCAGCAGGCTGCTGCCGACCTTGAGCACTGCGCGTCGCCACGGCGGCAGCGCCTGCTCGGTAAACGACACAGCAGTGGCGATGGGCGTGCTCATGGCGACGATCTGCTCAGTGCGTGTTCCACTCATGGACGGTCAGCGTGGAGGCATCGCGCAGTACCAGCGGATCACGTGCCACGATCTGCTGCGCCTGCTGCAGGCTGTCCACGTTGACCAGCACGTAGGCGCCACCACTGCCATCGCTGAAGCCGCCGGTCAGCTCCAGCTGCCCGGCCGCACGAAGCGTGTCGAGAAATGCACGATGCGGCTGCACCACATCGGCCGGGAAATCCGGCTTGCGCATCGCCAATACCAGATAGCGCGTCGCCATCAGCCGGCCTCCTTGTCGGGTGTTGCTTCGCTACGACCGAACGGCGTGGAAATCACCAGAAAGCGCGCTTCCCTCTCGGACAGGTTGTGCATCTGGTGGGTGGAACCGGGCGGCACATGCAGGCCCTGCCCCGCGCGCAGCACATGCTGCTCGCCGTCCAGCTGCAGCATCACCTCGCCGGCCAGCACATAGAAGAAATGCCGTGCGCGGCTGTGCCGATGGCGCAGTTCGGCAGCGCCCGGCGGCATGCGTTCTTCCAGCACGCTCAGGGTGGGGTCGCGCAGCAGGTGCCAGCCATCGCTGGCCTCGCCCCAGGGATAATGTTCTGCGCTGTCGGTACTGATCACGGCCATCAGACCAGCGCCTCCCAGCGGGCACGCAGCACGTCCAGCTGCAGGTCCGCGGCGGCGCCTGGCGAGACGCGCGCGGCCAGGCTGCCTTCCGGCGTGCGGCCCTGCCCGGCGGTGTCGGCCGATTCCGCCGCGGCCTTGTAGGCCTCGCGGAACGGCACGCCGGCAACGGCTGCTTCCACCGCCACATCGGTGGCGTACATGCCCGAATCGATCGCCGCACGCAGCTTGTCCGGGCGCCATTCCAGGTTGGCCAGCAGGGCCGGCAGCAGTTCCAGCGCCGCCAGGCCGCGCCCGAAGCCATGCACGATCGCCCCCTTGCTGCTCTGCAGGTCGCGGTGATAGCCCGATGGCAGCGACAGCAGCTGTTCGATCTCGGTGCGCGCGGCGGCCACGCTGGCGTGGGTGGCGCGCATCAGCTCGATCACGTCGGGGTTGCGCTTGTTCGGCATGATCGAGCTGCCGGTGGTGTACTGCGCCGGCAGCGCGACGAAGGCGAACTCGCCGCTGGTGAACAACGACAGGTCCCAGGCAATCCGGCGCAGGTCCAGCGTTGCGCTGCCAAGCGCCTCAAGCGCGGCCAGTTCGTACTTGCCACGCGAGAGCTGCGCATAGATCGGCGAGACCTGCAGCCGTGCAAAGCCCAGCTCGGCGGTGGTATGCGCACGGTCCAGCGGCAGGTTGACACCATAGCCGGCCGCAGTACCGAGCGGATTGCTGTCCACCAGGCGCAAGGTATCGGCCGCACGCACCGCGTCGTCGATAAAGGCCTCTGCCCAGCCCGCCCACCACATGCCGGCCGAGGACACCACCGCACGCTGGATATGCGTATAGCCCGGCACTGGCAACGCGGCTTCTGCCTGCGCGCGGTCCAGCGCCACCTTGGCGATCTCCGCGCCGAGCTCGGCCACGCGTTGCAGCTTGTCCTTCAACCACAGGCGGGTAGCGACCAGGATCTGGTCGTTACGGCTGCGCCCGGTGTGGATCTTGCGGCCGGCATCGCCCAGCCGTTCGGTCAGGCGCGCCTCGATCGCCGAATGGCAGTCCTCGTAGCGCTCGTCCAGCACGAACGTGCCACTGCGGAAATCGGCCGCCAGCAGGTCAAGCTGTTCGCTCAGTCCGCCCAGCTCCTGCAGCGACAGGATGCCGATGTGCTGCAGTCCCTGCGCATGCGCCTTGCTGGCAGCGATGTCGTACAGGAAGAACTCGCGGTCCAGGATGACGTCGTCGCCGGCCAGGAAGCTCTGGATCTTGGCGTCCACCGCCACGCCGGGTTTTTGCCACAACAGATTGGTCATCGGAAAGCGTCTCGAAATAAGTCGTCCAGTTAAATCCCCGCACATGGAGGTGCGGGCTTCTGCGAGGGACTCGCACCTTTGAATCCCCGCACAAGGATGTGCGGGCTCTTGCGAGGGACTCGCATCATCAGCCAATCGCAGTCAATTCGTCCCAGCCCAACGCCAGATTGAGATTCTGCATCGCCTGCGTCGCCGCGCCCTTGAGCAGGTTGTCCAGCGTTGCCACAACCACCACGCGCTTGTTGCCCGGCGCCAGCGTCACGCCGCCGATCTGCACGCCATGCCTGCCGGCGATGCGGCTGACCCACGGCGCTTCATCGACGATCTCGATCAACGGCTCGTCGGCGTAACGCTGCGTGTAGCGCGCCTGGATCTGCTCGCGTGTCAGCGGCTGCTGCAGCCACAGGTTGACGGTCATGGTGATGCCGCGGAAATGCGGCGCCACATGCGGCATGAACTCCACCGGCACCCCGAGCTGCGCAGAGACTTCGCGCTCGTGCATGTGGTTGGTCAGCGCATACGGCATCAGGTTATCGGCCAGCAACTCGGGGTTGTTCTTGTCCGACGGCGTGGTACCCGCGCCGGAATACCCGGACACGCCGAAACACTGTGGCGGGCCGGCCAGTTGGTCGAGCAAGGGCGCGATCGTCAGCTGCATCGCGGTGGCATAGCAGCCCGGATTGCTGATGCGTCGCTGCCCGGCGTAGCTGCCGCGCGTCAGCTCCGGCAACCCGTAATACCAGGCCGGATCGAAGCGGTAATCGGCCGACAGATCGATCAGCAGCGTCTGCGGCCTGACCGCATCGATCGCCGCGACGAAGGGCTCGGCCTTGCCGTTGGGCAATGCCAGGATCACCACGTCGGCGGCCTTGGCGGCCACCGCATCGGCATCCAGGCTCTCGTAGCGCAGCTCACCGCGATACGCCGCGTTGTGCTCGGCCACCGGTTGCCCGGCCAGCTCGCGCGAGGACACGAACAGCAGCTGCAGATGCGGGTGTGCCACCACCAGCTTGATCAATTCCGATCCGGTATGCCCGCGGGCCCCGACGATGCCAATGGTCGTTGTTTGAACAGTCATGCGTTTGCTTCCAGGCGAAACTGCAGGTGGCGTTTGACCCCGGCCCATTCCGTATCGATGATGGAGAACACCACGGTGTCGCGCGGCGTGCCGTCAGGGTGACGGGTGTAATTGCGCAGCACGCCGTCCTGCTTTGCACCAAGCCGCGCAATCGCCGCGCGCGAGGTGTGATTGAACCAGCTGGTCTCGAACACCACGCTCAGGCAGCCCAGCGTCTCGAAGGCGTGCTGCAGCAGCATCCGCTTGGTGTCGGTATTGACGCCGCTGCGCTGCACGCGCGGCGCGTACCAGGTGTAGCCGATCGACAGCTTGGGCACTGTCGCATCCAGCCCGTAATAGCGTGTGCAGCCGACGACCTCGCCGGCCGCATCGCGCACCACGTAAGGCAGCACCCGCCCGTCGGCTTGCGCATCCAAGGCCGCGCCCACGTAGTCGTCCACCTGCGCCGGTGCCGGCACGCCGGTGTACCACAGCCGCGACAAGGCCCCGTCGCCCAGCGCAGCGCGCAGACCATCGGCATGCGCAGCCTGCAATGGTTCCAGTGTTGCGTGTTGCCCGCGCAACGTGGGCAGCTCGCGCCAAAGCGCTGGCAATGCGACGGGCGCCATCGTACTCAGCCCAGCAGCGTCGGCTGACGCGTCGCGCAATGCGCCACGCAGTGCTGGATCTGCTCGAAGTTCTCCAGCCCGTACCAGAACACCTTCCACTTCTCCTGCTTGATGCAGCCGTCGGACTCGGCGTAATAGAAAATGTTGACCTGGTTGTTGTGACGCGAGCGCCAGAACAGTTGCGGGGTTTCCTCGCGCATCACGTTCCACACTGCACGGCCCAGGCCTTCGCCCTGGGCGTCGTCGAGCACGGCGAACTTGTCCAGGTAGATCAGCGCGCTTGCACCCAGCATGCCTTCGTCGGTGAGGATCACCGCGGCGCGGTAGTTCTCGCTGACATAGGCGCGCAGCAACTTGGTGTTGCTGAAGTAATCGGGCACCAGCGTGCGGCCGAAGCTGGATTCGATCAGGGTCCTGAGCCGCGGCAGGTCCAGTTCGTCCCAGGAGGTCGCACGCAGCACGCGCTCGCCGCGCCGCACCAGCGTGCCCGAGCCCTTGTGGGTGAACAGTTCCTTGGCCAGATCGGCCGGCCGGGTGATCGACACCGACGACTCCAGCGGCAGGCGATCGAGCAGGTCCTTGATCTGTTCGATCTTCACCCGCATGCCGCCGTTGATCCACGGCTGCTGCATCAGATGGTCGAACTCGGTGGACAGGTTGATCGAGTCGATGACCTTGCCATCGGCATCCAGCAGACCGCCGGTGCCGGTGAGGAAGATGATCTTGTACGGCTGCAGCTCCTGCACCAGCTCATTGGCGGCAAAATCCGCGTTGACGTTGAGGATCTGCCCGCTCGGCGTCTCGCCCAGGCTGGTGATCACCGGAATCGAGCCGGCCTGCAGGCTGGCTTCGATCGGCGCCAGGTTCACCGCCTTGACCTCGCCGACCAGGCCATAGGTGTCGCGATCCAGATACTGCGCTTCGAACACGCCGCCGGTGATCGAGGTCGCACGCGCGCCATTCTGCTGCAGCGCTTCCACCAGCTTGAGGTTGGAGGCCTGGAACACCTTGCGCACGATCGCCAGGGCTTCGGGCGAGGTCACCCGCAAGCCGTTGACGGTCTGTTTTTCGATGCCCGCTGCAGACAGCTCCGCATCCAGCTGCGGGCCGGCGCCATGCAGCACGATCGGGGTCAGGCCCACTTCCTGCAGGAACGACAGCGACGAGGTCAGCGCGTCCAGGTCGTCGCGCAGCACCGCGCCGCCCACCTTGACCACCGCAAAGCGTTTGGCATCCAGCTGCGAGAAACGCTTGAGGTACTGGCTGATTTCCTTGGCGCTGGCCATGCTCGAAAGCAGGCGCACGATGGTCTGACGGGTCTGTTTGTGGGGCTGTGCGGAGAGGGACATTGCCGTGATCGAAGAGAGGAATGGCCGCGCCAGGCGCGGAACGCGGCTTCAGTTGCAGCCGTTGATGATGCGATGGACCGACTCGGCGTAACGCTGCAACTGCGCAAGCATCACGAACTCGTCGGCGGTGTGCGCCTGGGCGATGTCGCCCGGTCCGTACACCAGTGCGGTATAGCCACCGGCCGAGAACAGCGAGGCCTCGGTCCAGAAATCCACTGCATTGCCGATCGGCAGGTCCAGCGCATCGGCGACATCGCGTGCGGCCAGGCGGCGTTCCTCGGCACGCGCGATGTCACCCGACGGCAGGCTCGGCCCGCGAAAGGTTTCTTCGAACTGCGCTGCCGCAGGATCGGCGAAGCCGGCAAACGTGGCCAGCAAGCCATCCACGTCCATCGACGGCAGCGGACGAAAGCCGAAACGCAGCTCGGCCGCCGGCGCGATCATGTTGGCCTTGATGCCACCCTCGACGCGGCCGATGTTGAAACGCAGGCCGGTCAGGCCGCCGAAGCGCGCATGCGCCAGCGACTCCACATGCTCCAGTGCCCTGCCGCCCCAGCGCATCGCCTGGTGCAGCGCACTGGCGGATGGATCCTGCTTGCCCGACGCATGCCCGGCACGCCCGGCAAAGCGCATCAGCACCGAGCTGATTCCGCGATGCGCCAGCACCGCCTCGCTCATGGTCGGCTCGGCGACCAGCACCGCCTCATACGGCACGCCGCGCGCCAGGAACGCGGCGATGCAGCGCGGGTCGTTGGCTTCCTCGTCGGAAGAAAACAGGAATGCCGCATCGCCCTGCCCGGCATTGGCCGCCGCCACCAGCGCCGCTGCCGCCCCCTTGATGTCGCAGACGCCCAGACCGATCACGCGATCGTCGGTACGCCGCATCACGTGCGGATCGGCACTCCAGTGCGGCGAATCCGGCACCGTATCCAGATGCACGTTGAACAGGTACTTGGGCGCACCGCGCACCGCATACAGGCTTACCGCACCGGCACCGTGGTCGATCACCTCGACCTGGAACCCGGGCAGCTGCGCGCGCAGATAATCGAAGATGCCGCCCTCGGCAGCGATCGCCCGCGGCGGATTGCGGGTGTCGAAGGACACCAGCTTTTGCAGATGCGGCAGTGTGTTGTCGAGCAGTGTGGTCATTGATCGCGTCTTGATTGCGTCGGCCAGAGGGTAGTCGGTCTTTCTAACGCCCCTCTGGCCCTTCCCCCGCCTGCGGGGGAAGGTGCCCGACAGGGCGGATGGGGGCATGCGGCAGGTCGCCCTCATCCGGCGCGATGCGCCAGCTTCTCCCGCACGCGGGAGAAGCAAGATGCCGGCTGCCTGCGGAGCGGTCGCCTCAGCGATTCACCTGGGCGTACAGCGTCGAGCTCATCCCGAACAGCTTGATGAAGCCTTCCGCCTCTTCCACGCCCCAGTCGGCCGACTGCGCGTAGGTCGCGCCCTTGGTGTTGAGCAGATGCGGCGAACGCACCGCCACCGCATCGACGCGGCCACCGCGGGTTTCCAGCGTGACCTCGCCGTTGACCTTGGACTGCGACGACTTCAAAAACGCCTCGATGTCGGTCTTGAGCGGATCGTGATAGAAGCCTTCGTACACCAGCTCCACCCACTTGCGCGCCACATCCGGCTTGAAGCGGTTCTGCTGCTTGGTCAGCACCGCATCTTCCAGCGCGCGGTGCGCGGTCAGCAGCGAAATCAGGCCGGGCGCTTCGAAGACGATGCGGCCCTTCAAACCGATCACGGTGTCGCCGGTATACACGCCGCGGCCCACGCCGTAGGGCGCAAACAGCCTGTTGAGCTTGGCCAGGATCTGCTCGCCCGGTAGCGCCTTGCCGTTGAGTTCAACAGCCTCGCCTTCGACGAACGTCAGGGTGACGGTCAGCGCTTCGGCCGGCCACTCGCTGCGCGGCGCGCACCAGCCACGCGCACCTTCACCCGGCGCTTCCCAACGGTCGATCTCGCCGCCGGACATGGTCAGCCCGAGCAGGTTCTCGTTGATGGTGTAGGCCTGCTGCTTGGCGCGCACGCCGAAGCCGCGCTCTTCCAGATACTTCTGCTCGTAGGCGCGGGTCTGGGTGTGCTCCTTCTGGATCTCGCGGATCGGCGCCACGATCTGGTAGTCGCCCAGCGCCTTGACCGCCAGATCGAAGCGCACCTGGTCGTTGCCCATGCCGGTGCAGCCGTGGGCGATGCTGCGCGTGCCCAGTTCCCCGGCGCGCTTGAGCGCGGCATCGACGATCAGGTAACGGTCGGACACCAGCAACGGGTACTGGCCCTGGTAGCCCTCGCCGGCCCACACGAACGGCTTGACGAAGCCCTGCCAGATGGCCGGACCGCCATCGACGGTGACATGGCTGGCCGCGCCCAGCTCGGCGGCGCGCTTCTCGATGAAGTCGCGTTCCTCCGCATCCACGCCGCCGGTATCGGCGAACACGGTGTGCACCGCATAGCCCTGCGCCTGCAGATACGGAATGCAGAAGCTGGTGTCGAGGCCGCCGGAGAAGGCGAGAACGATATCTTTGCTGCTCATGACGAAGATCCTGGGGGGAAGGTAGAAAAGGGAACCTACTCGACAACCACGACGCGCGGCTCGCAGCGCACCGGGAAGTTGACCGAACGGGCGATGAAACAGGCCGCGTGCGCGGCATGGTGCAGCGCCTGCGCGGCCGCCGGATCACCGGCGGAAATCGTGACGACCGGATGCAGCACCACCTCGCGGAACTGGCCGCCGCCGGCGTCGGTCAGCATCGTGCCGCCGGCCTCGTCGACGTAGCCGCGCACCACCACGCCGGACTCGGCGGCCAGATGCAGGTACCAGAGCATGTGGCAGGCCGACAGCGAGGCCACGAGCAGATCCTCGGGGTTGTGCCGCGAGGCGTCGCCGCGGAACGCCGAGTCGGCCGAACCGGCCAGCGTCGGCTTGCCGGCGATGGCGATCTCGTGCTCGCGGCCATAGCCGCGGTAGCTCCCAGTGCCCTCGCCGCGATCGCCGGTCCAGGTGACCTGCGCGGTGTAGTGATGGGTGTGGCCGCTCATGCCCGGCCTTGGCCGACCAGCGCTGCCATGATCGCCTTCTGCACATGCAGGCGGTTCTCGGCCTCGTCGATGGCGATACAGTTGGGCGAATCCATCACCGCGTCGGTGGCCTTGACGTTGCGACGCAGCGGCAGGCAGTGCGAGAACACGCCGTTGTTGGTCAGCGCCATCTTGCGTTCGTCGACGATGAAGTGCTGGTACCGGTCGCGGATCGGCTTTTCCGGCTCCCAGTTGCCGAAGAACGGCAGTGCGCCCCAGCTCTTGGCATACACCACGTCGGCACCGGCATAGGCGCTGTCGATGTCGTGGCTGACCTGTAGCGAGCCGCCGCTTTCGGCAACGTTCTGCGCTGCCCAGTCCATGTAGCGCTCGTCCAGGATGTAGTCCGGCGTCGGGCACAGCAGGGTCACGTCCATGCCCATGCGGGTGGCGATGGTCAGTGCGGAATTGGCCACTGCGGTGTTCAACGGCTTGGGGTGATAGGTCCAGGTCAGCACGTACTTCTTGCCGCGCAGATCCTGGGTGCCGAAGTGTTCCTGCAAGGCCAGCGCGTGCGCCAGCTCCTGGCACGGGTGGGTGATCGTCTCCATGTTGATCACCGGCACCGGCGAGTACTTGGCGAAGCTCCTGAGCACCTGGTCCTCGCGGTCCTTGGACCAGTCGACGAACTTCGGGAACGCGCGCACGCCGATCAGGTCGACATAGCGGCCCAGCACGCGCGCCACTTCGGCGATGTGCTCCTCGGTGTCGCCATCCATCACCGTGCCCAGATTGAACTCGATCGGCCAGGCATCCTTGCCCGGCTGCAGCACCACTGCATGCCCGCCCAGCTGGAACGCGCCCAGCTCGAAGCTGGTCCGCGTGCGCATGGACGGGTTGAAGAACACCAGCGCGATCGACTTGCCCTTCAGCTCGCTTCCCAGCTTGTTGCGTTTGAACAACGCAGCCTGGGTCAACAGCGCGTCCAGTTCGGCGCGGCTCCAGTCCTGGGTGTTCAAGAAGTGCTTCAGTGACATCGATCGGTCCTTGTGCTGCGTGCTTCTGCTGCGTGGTCCGCCAGGAGCGACGGGGTGCGCGACATGCGCGTTTCTTGCGGTTGAAACTTTTGTGACGTCAAAACGAAAAAACCCAGCCTCAGGGCTGGGTTTTCAACAGCGGAACAGCCAAACGCTCCGGTTACCCAGCGAAAATGTGGGATTCCGGTCGGCGGGCACGCGAGGTCATGCCGGAGGCCATCCGGGCGGCGCTGGTGTCGTGCTGAAAGGCGTTTGCGTGCATAGGGCGCGAATCCTCGCATGCATGCGGGTACGGCGCAACCGCTGCGCAGCTCAACGCGGCGGCGCGACGATGGCGTCGGGGATGTAGGGGGTAACCGACACACGGATGCGCAGCCGGTTGCCCGGGTCTTCCGGCAGCCGCGAGCGGTACTTGGTGCCCTTGTAGACGTAGTCCACGTCGAAGGCGATCGGCCGCCGGAACTCGCGCGGCACTTCCACCACCCGGCAGTTGCGCCGCGTGCTGGTCGGTGGCACTGCCATCGGCACGGCGGCCGGCTCGGGGCGCCGCGAGAACATCTCCTTGACCGAATCCACCATCCGGTTGATGCGGCCTTCGTCCTCGGCCGGCACCACCGGCGCGACCGGCTCGGCCTCGCACTGCTCCTCGATGCGGGTGGCGCGCAAGGTCTGGTAGACCGGCTCGACATTGAGCACCTGCGCGTAATCCAGCTTCACGTTCTCGATCACCACCACCCTGTTCTTGGGATCGGTCTCTGCCGCATGCGCTGACGGTGCCTGCCCGGCGAACACACACAGCAGCAGGAAGAACGGGGAAGGTCGCATCAGTACCAGGGGGGCGGAGCGAAGCAATACGTAAGTGTATGGAGCTTGCGATCCCTTGGGCTGAACGCAGCCCATCCGGTCACCGGCATCATGGGAGGCAGACGGCTGGTTCGCCATCCCGCCGCGACCGGCTAGAATCGCCCGGTTATCCTTTTCCAGATGCCGATGAGCCTGCGCCTGCACAACAACCTGACGCGGCGGGTCGAGCCGTTCGCACCGCTCGATCCGTCCAGCCCCACCCTGTATGTGTGCGGCCCCACCGTCTACAACTACGCGCATATCGGCAACGCCCGCGGCCCGGTCGTGTTCGATGTGCTGGCCGCACTGCTGCGGCGGCGCTTCGGGGCGCTGCGCTACGCGCGCAACATCACCGACGTGGACGACAAGATCAATGCCGCCGCGCAGGCGCAGGGCGTGCCGATCTCGACCATCACCGACCGCTTCGCGGCGATCTATCGCCAGGATATGGCCGCGCTCGGCGTGCTGCCGCCGGACATCGAACCGGAAGCCACCGCGCATATCCCGCAGATCGTGGCGATGATCGAGCAGCTGATCACCAATGGGCATGCCTATGCCGCCGAGGGCCATGTGCTGTTCGCGGTGGCCAGCTTCGCGCACTACGGCAAGCTCTCGCGCCGCGATCCGGACGAGATGCTGGCTGGCGCGCGCGTGGACGTGGCGCCGTACAAGCGCGACCCGGGCGACTTCGTGCTGTGGAAGCCGTCCAGCGACGAGCTGCCCGGCTGGGACTCGCCCTGGGGCCGCGGCCGCCCGGGCTGGCATATCGAATGCTCGGCGATGGCCGCCGCGCACCTGGGCCCGACCATCGACATCCATGCCGGTGGCGTGGACCTGCAGTTCCCGCATCACGAGAACGAGATTGCGCAGAGCGAATGCGCACATGGCGGCGCCACCTTCGCCCGCTTCTGGCTGCACAACGGCATGCTCAATTTCAGCGGCGCCAAGATGAGCAAGTCGCTGGGCAACATCGAGACCGTGCACGACCTGATCGCCAGGCACCCGCCCGAGGCGCTGCGCTACGCGCTGCTGAGCGCGCATTACCGGCAGCCGCTGGACTGGTCCGATGGTTTGATCGAACAGGCCAAGAACACGCTGGATCGGCTGTACGGCACCGTGCGCGACCTGGCCGCGGCCGAGCACGCCGCAGGGATCGCCCCCGCGCCGCCGGCCGCGATTCCCGACGAGGTGGAGGCCGCGCTCGACGACGACCTCAATACGCCGCTTGCGCTGTCGGTCATCGCCAGCATCGCCTCCGAGGCCCGCGCGCTGCGCACCCAACTTGCGCATGGCGGCGACGCACCGGCAGGTGTTGCCGCGCTGTCCGGGCTGAAGTCGCGGCTGCTCGGCGCAGGCCTGGCACTGGGCTTGCTGCAGCAGGATCCGGCCGCCTGGTTCTCGCGCGGCACCGGCGCCGGCGACGATGCGCGCATCACTGCGCTGGTCGAAGCACGCAATGCCGCGAAGAAGGCCAGGGATTTTGCCCGCGCCGATGCCATCCGTACGCAGCTGGCCGACGAAGGCATCGTGCTGGAAGACACCCCGCAAGGCGTGCGTTGGAAGCGCGCATGACCCTCTTTCCTTCTCCCGTCGGGAGAAGGTGCCCCGCCGGGGCGGATGAGGCTGCGAGCGAAGCCACATGCACCTTCCTTGAGGTAAGAGCGACGCCACCCGCATCGAATTCCAGCGAGGCGTCACCCCTACCCTCACCCCCAACCCCCGCTCCGCGCCCCGGCCCGCGCTGGCGGCGCGGGCGCTCCAAGGCACGCGCGCCCATGGCGCGCAAACCGCGCCTTCTCGCCCCGGCGGGAGAGGGGCACCCTTGCGGTGTCGCCGGGCAGCGCGCTCACCGACCGACTCTGGATTTTTGATGACCACCACCTCCTTTCCGCTCGAACCCACCGCCGTCGACGCACAGGCCGCCATCGCCGAGGAGTTCTCCTTCTTCGGCGACTGGTCCGAGCGCTACCAGTACCTGATCGACCTGGGCCGCAAGCTGCCCAGCTTCCCCGAACAGTGGAAGACCGAAGAACACCGCCTGCATGGCTGCCAGTCGATGGTGTGGATCGTGCCGGAGGGCAATGCCGAGCGGCTGGACTTCCACGCCGTCAGCGACTCAGCGATCGTGTCCGGGCTGATCTATCTGGCCTTGCGCGTGTACTCCGGGCGTAGCGCGCAGGAGATCCTGGCCACCGAGCCGGACTACATCGCCGGAATCGGGCTGGCCAAGCATCTGTCGCCGACCCGCAGCAACGGCGTGGCGGCCATGCTGGCCTTCATCCGCGACACCGCCCGCGCGCAGCAGTGAGTACGCCGACGCCCTCGCCCGCCGCCTCGCTGCGTACGCTGCTCGCCCACCCCGGCTTCGGCCTGGTGCTGCTGTATCGCGTGGCGGCGATGCTGTCGTACCAGATCGTTGCGGTCACGGTCGGCTGGCATATCTACGAGATCACCCGCAATCCGCTCTCGCTCGGCTTGATCGGCCTGGCGGAGATCCTGCCGTTCTTCTGCATCGCGCCGTTTGCCGGCTATCTGGTCGATCACCTGCCGCGCCGCCGCCTGGGCACGATCGCGGTGCTGGGCCTGGTCGCCACCGCGCTGCTGTTGCTGGCCATCACCCATGGCTGGCTGCCGGTGCAAGGCGTGTGGCCGATCTATGCAGCCATCGCGCTGACCGGTGCGGCACGCTCGTTCCTGTCGCCGGTCTATAACGCGCTGTTCGCACGTGCGCTGCCGCGCGAGGCCTTCGCCCGTGGCGCCAGCATCGGCAGCGTCACCTTCCAGGCCGGCATGGTGATCGGCCCGGCGCTGGGCGGCGTGCTGGTCGGCTGGGGCGGCAAGGGGCTGGCCTATGGCGTGGCCGCCAGCGTGGCGTTGGTGGCGATCCTGGCACTGGCGCTGTTACGGGTCAGCGAGCCGGTCAACACAGGCCCGCGCGCGCCGATCTTCCGCAGCATCGCCGAAGGGGCGCAGTTCGTGCTGTCCAACCAGATCATGCTGGGCGCGATGGCGCTGGACATGTTCTCGGTGCTGCTGGGCGGCGCGGTGTCGATGCTGCCGGCCTTCATCCACGACATCCTGCATTACGGCCCGGAAGGCCTGGGCATCCTGCGCGGTGCCCCGGCGCTGGGGTCGATCGTGGTCGGGGTGTGGCTGGCCCGGCACCCGCTGCAACGCAATGCCGGGCGCATCCTGATGCTGTCGGTGGCCGGCTTCGGGCTGTGCACGATCGCATTCGGCCTGTCGCGGCACTTCTGGCTGTCGGCGGCGATTCTGCTGGTGTACGGCATGTGCGACGGCGTGTCGGTGGTGGTGCGCCAGACCATCCTGCAGCTGGCCACGCCCGATGCGATGCGCGGCCGGGTGTCGTCGATCAACGGCATCTTCATCGGCTCGTCCAACGAGCTGGGCGCGTTCTACGACGGGGTGATGGCGCGCCTGGTCGGCCTGGTACCGGCGGTGGTGATCGGCGGCTGCGTGACCCTGGGCGTGGTCGCCACCACCGCGTGGAAGGCGCCCAAGCTGCGCACGCTGGATCTGCGCGACCTGCAGTGAGCCCTGCAACGATGCGGTGCCGGTTGCACCAATGCAGCCGGCACTGTTTCGCTGCGTATGCCGGGCCGGGCACGGCACGCCCGTACATCTGGCCCACATCAGGCAAGCGACCCCCACCAGGCCGCCTGCCCTGCGTCAGGCATGTCGATGCATCGAACGCCATTGCGTGTGCGCGATGCGCACAAAAAACCCCGCACATGGCGGGGTTTTTTAGTCGACGGACAAGGCCTGGACCCTGTCGAACGATCAGTCGCCCTGCTGCTTCTGCAGGTGCTCCCAACGCTCCTGGGCGTCGATGGTGCGCTCGGCGGTCAGACGCGCTTCCAGGCGGTCGATGCCGATCTCTTCGCCGGTGTCCACGCAATAGCCGTAATCGCCGTCTTCCAGGCGCTTGAGCGTGCTGTCGATCTTGCCGATCAGCTTGCGGTGACGGTCGCGGGTACGCAGCTCCAGCGAGTTCTCGGTCTCGCGCGTGGCACGCTCGGCTTCGTCGCCGATGTCGCGCACTTCTTCGCGCAGGTTTTCGATGGTCTGCTTGGACTCTTCGACCAGGTCGTTGCGCCAGCTCTGCAGCCGCTGACGGAAGTACTCCTGCTGCAGCTTGCTCATGTACTCCTCATCGGCCGCAGGCTTGTAGCCCTGCGGCAGGATCGGACGACCGGTGGCTTCATCGGTCTTGTACTCGACCACCTTGTACTTGGTCTTGGGGGTCGGGCTGGACGGCTTGGAGGTCACGGCCACGGCCACCTTGCCGACCGGACGGGTCGCGGCGGGCTTGGCGGGGGCTTCGGTTTTGGTTGGCGTTTTTGCTGAAGATTTCGAAACGGGCACGGGATTCTTAGGTGACGGGGTCGCAGGCTTTGCCGGCTTCGCAGGGACGGCCTTGGAGACCGGTGCGGGCGCGGGCTTTTCAGCCTTGACCGGGACTGACTTGGCCGGAGCCGACTTGGTAGCCGGCTTCGGTGCGGACTTGGGCGCCACCGGCTTGGCGGCCGGTTTGGCGGCAGCCGGAGCTGCCTTGTTCGCCGCCGGCTTGGCAGCACTCTTGGCGACAGGAGATTTTACAGGTTTGGAGGCCGCGGGTTTGGACGCTGCGCTCTTGGAGACCGGCGCCGGCTTGGCCGTGGTCTTCGTCGCAGCTGCCTTCTTGGCGACAGGCGGCTTGGCGGGCGGTGTCGCCTGCTTGGCGGCCGGTTTTACAGCGGCGGGCGCCGCTGCCTTCTTCGCAACGGGTCTGGCGGACTTCTTGGCGGCCTCTACGGCCTTTTTTGCAGGTTTTTTAGCAGCCACGAAACGCTCATCCTTGGTTCCCCCGGGGCCCGGGAAAGCGGGCCTTTATAGCTTACCCCACGGACCCCCGGCAACCACGTATTAATCCAAGTGGCATATCATTGGCAAGTGATCTCACGCCTGCTCATCGCGCTGCTGCGCTTCTACAAGCGGTTCATCAGCCCCTTGCTGGGGCCGCGCTGCCGTTTTGCGCCCAGTTGTTCGGAGTATGCGATGACCGCGATCGGCCGCTTCGGCCCACTGCGCGGTTGCTGGCTGGCCACGCGCCGGCTCGGCCGCTGCCATCCATTCCATCCGGGCGGGTTCGATCCCGTGCCCGACGCGCCTGCGTCTGCAGCCTCGCCCGTCTCCCCTTCCTGCAGTTGCAAAGGACCTCATCCATGAGCCGAACCCTCATCGTCAACGCCCGCCTGGTCAATGAAGGCAAGGAATTCGACGCCGATCTGCTGATCGACGCCGGCCGCATCGCGAAGATCGCCAGCAAGATCCCCCCGGCCGCCGGCGACACCGTGGTGGACGCCGCCGGACGCTGGGTGCTGCCGGGCATGATCGACGACCAGGTGCACTTCCGCGAGCCGGGCCTGACCCACAAGGGCGACATCGCGACCGAATCCGGCGCCGCGGTGGCCGGTGGCCTGACCAGCTTCATGGACATGCCCAACACCAATCCGCCGACCCTGGACGCGGCCGCACTGCAGGCCAAGTACGACGCTGCAGCCGGGCGCGCCTGGGCCAACTACGGCTTCTACATGGGCGCCAGCAACGACAACCTGGCCGCGATCCAGACCCTGGACCCGAAGACCGCGCCGGGCATCAAGGTGTTCATGGGCGCCTCCACCGGCAACATGCTGGTCGACAACCCCGAGACGCTGGACGCGATCTTCCGCGACGCACCGACGCCGATCATCACCCACTGCGAAGACACCCCGACCATCGATGCGACGCTGGCGCAGTACAAGGAGAAGTACGGCGACGCACTGACCCCGGAGATGCATCCGGACATCCGCTCGCGGCAGGCCTGCCTGAAGTCGTCGCAGCTGGCGGTGGCGCTGGCGCGCAGGCACAACACCCGCCTGCACGTGTTGCATATCTCCACCGCCGACGAGCTGGCGCTGTTCGAGGCCGGCCCGCTGGTCGATGCCGACGGCAAGCTGCGCAAGCGCATCACCGCCGAGACCTGCATCCACTTCCTGCGCTTCGACCGCAGCGATTACGCGCGGCTGGGCAACCTGATCAAGTGCAACCCTGCGATCAAGGACGCCGAGGACCGCGTGGCGTTGATCGAGGCGCTGGCCGAGGACGTCATCGACGTGCTCGCCACCGACCATGCGCCGCACACCTGGGAAGAGAAGCAGAAGCCCTACGCGCAGGCGCCCTCCGGCCTGCCGCTGGTGCAGTACGCGCTGGTCGCCGCGCTGGAGCTGGTGCACGAGGGCAAGCTGCCGATCACCCGCATCGTGCAGAAGTTCGCGCATGCGCCGGCGCAGTTGTTCGATGTGGAAGAACGCGGCTTCCTGCGCGAAGGCTATTTCGCCGACCTGGTGATGATCGACAACACCCCGTTCACCGTGAAGCGCGAGCAGGTGCTGTCAAAGTGCGGTTGGTCGCCGTTCGAAGGCACCACGTTCCGCTCGCGCATCGCCGCGACCTGGGTCAACGGCCAGCAGGTGTGGGATGGCGAACAGTTGCTCGGCAGTGCCGCCGGCCAGCGCCTGACCTTCGACCGCTGATGCGCGCAGCCCTGTTTGGCGCCTGGCTTGCGCTGGCGCCGCTGTCGCTCGCCGTCGGCAGTGCCGTTGCGCAGTCCGCGGCGGCGGCGGACGTGGTGTTTCCGCAAAGCGCGTCGCAGGGCGCGCTGGTGATCGGCAAGGTGCCGGCGGGTAGCCAGGTGCAGTACGCCGGCCGCACGCTGCGCGTCAGCGGCTACGGCAGCGTGGTGTTCGGCATCGGCCGCGATGCCACCGGCCCGTTGCAGGTGCAGATCACCCGCCCCGATGGCAGCACGCAGACCGCCAGCATCGCGGTGACGCCGCGCGACTGGCCGGTGGAACGCGTCAACGGCGTGCCGCCCAAGACCGTCAATCCGCCTGCGGCGATCGCCGAGCGGATCAAGCGCGAGCAGGCGCAGGTCACCGCCGCGCGCGATCGCGACGATGCCCGCCCCGATTTCGCGCAAGCCTTCATCTGGCCGGTGCAGGGCCGCATCAGCGGGCGCTTCGGCAATGCACGCGTCTACAACGGCCAGCCCGGTGCCGGCCATTCGGGCATGGATATCGCCGTGCCCACCGGCACGCCGGTCAAGGCGCCGGCCGCCGGCGTGGTGACCTTCGCCGCGCCGGACCTGTACCTGACCGGCGGCACCGTGCTGCTGGACCATGGCTTCGGGGTGAGTTCGAATTTCCTGCACCTGTCGCGCATCGACGTGAAGGTGGGCGACCGGGTGGAGCAAGGCCAGGTGATTGCCGCGGTCGGTGCCACCGGGCGCGCCACCGGGCCACACCTGCATTGGGGAATGAACTGGTTCGACGTGCGGATCGATCCGTTGCTGGTGCTGGAACGCAATCAATAGTCGGAGCGTCGGGATCCGAACAAGGCCGGCGCGTGGCGGCATGGTCGCTGCGCCCCACCCGCCGTGCTCGTGTTCGCCGCGGACCTTTGGGGTATAACCGGAACGACCGTCGATCGTCGCCCTGCAGCAGCGGGCGGGCGGTCGCTGGCGGTCGGTCCCGCGTTTAGGCGCCGGACCGCTTCATCTCCCCTCCCCCGACCGCAGGAGATGTGCGACATGCGCAACGAGCAGCTCAAACCCACCCTGGGCACCTGGCAACTATGGGGGATCGCCGTGGGTCTGGTGATTTCCGGCGAATATTTCGGCTGGAGCTACGGCTGGGGCACCGCCGGCACGCTGGGCTTTCTGGTGACCACGCTGCTGGTCGCGGTGATGTATACCTGCTTCATCTTCAGCTTCACCGAGCTGACCACCGCCATTCCCAATGCGGGCGGGCCGTTCGCCTATAGCCTGCGCGCGTTCGGCACCTATGGCGGCATGCTGGCGGGCCTGGCCACGCTGATCGAGTTCGTGTTCGCGCCGCCGGCCATTGCGATGGCCATCGGCGCCTATCTCAATGTGCAATTCCCGACCCTGGACCCGCGCATCGCCGCGATCGGTGCGTATGCGATCTTCATGGGCTTGAACATCGTCGGTGTGGCGATCGCCGCCACCTTCGAACTGATCGTGACCTTGCTGGCGGTGATCGAGCTGCTGGTGTTCATGGGCGTGGTGGCGCCGGGGTTCAGCGTTGCGCGCTTTGCCGCCAACGGCTGGGCCGGCAGCAACACGTTCGGCCCGGCGGCGATCTCCGGCATCTTCGCCGCGATCCCGTTCGCGATCTGGTTCTTTCTGGCGATCGAGGGCGCGGCGATGGCGGCCGAAGAAGCGAAGGAGCCGAAGCGTACGATTCCGCGTGCCTACATCGCCGGCATCCTCACCCTGGTGGTGCTGGCATTGGGCGTGATGGTGTTCGCGGGCGGGGTCGGCGACTGGCGTCAGCTCTCCAACATCAACGACCCGTTGCCGCAGGCGATGAAGGCGGTGGTGGGCAACAGTTCGACCTGGCTGCATATGCTGGTGTGGATCGGCCTGTTCGGCCTGGTGGCCAGCTTCCACGGCATCATCCTGGGCTATTCGCGCCAGTTCTTCGCGTTGGCGCGTGCCGGTTTCCTGCCACACGGCCTGGCCAGGCTGTCGCGCTTTCGCACGCCGCATCGGGCGATCCTTGCCGGCGGCGCGATCGGCATCGCGGCGATCTGCAGCGACAGCGTGGTCAAGATCCAGGGCATGTCGCTGACCGCGGCGATGATCACCATGTCGGTGTTCGGCGCGATCGTGATGTATGTGATGAGCATGCTCAGCCTGTTCAAGCTGCGCCGCGCCGAACCCGGGTTGGAGCGCAGCTTTCGCGCGCCGGGCTATCCGGTGGTGCCGGCCATCGCGCTGCTGCTGGCGCTGGTGTGCCTGGTGGCGATGGTCTGGTTCAACCCGATCGTGGCGCTGATCTTCGTGGGCCTGCTGCTGTTCGGCGGGCTGTGCTGCGTGCTGAGCCTGCGCGGCCAGGCCACGCCGGCGGCCAGTGCCAGATGAGCGGGTTCGCGTTCAGCGCAGGCGGCGAGCGCTTCCGGTTTGCCGATCTCAAGACCCTGCTGGCCAAGGCCACGCCGCCGCGCTCGGGCGACCAACTGGCCGGGCTCGCGGCCGATTCCGGGCTGCAGCGGGTGGCGGCGCAGATGGCGCTGGCCGATCTGCCGCTGCGGCACTTCCTCGAGGAAGCGGTGGTGCCGTATGAAGCGGACGAGGTCACCCGCCTGATCGTCGACCAGCACGATGCGGCCGCGTTTGCCGCGGTGGCGCACCTCACCGTCGGCGGCTTTCGCGATTGGCTGTTGAGTGCGCAGGCCGACGAAGCGGCGCTGACCGCACTGGCACCCGGGCTGACGCCGGAGATGGTGGCAGCGGTCTCGAAGTTGATGCGCGTGCAGGACCTGGTCCTGGTCGCGCAGAAGACCCGCGTGGTCACGCGCTTTCGCAATACGCTGGGCCTGCGCGGGCGGCTGTCCACACGCCTGCAGCCCAACCACCCCACCGACGATGCCACCGGCATCGCCGCCAGCGTGCTCGACGGCCTGTTGTACGGCAACGGCGATGCGGTGATCGGCATCAATCCTGCCAGCGACAGCCTGGCCGCCACCACCGCGTTGCTGCGCATGCTCGATGCGGTGATCAGCGGTTACCAGATCCCGACCCAATCCTGCGTGCTGGCGCATATCACCACCACCATCGAGGCGATCAACCGCGGCGTGCCGGTGGACCTGGTGTTCCAGTCCATCGCCGGCACCGAGGCGGCCAATGCCAGCTTCGGCATCAATCTGGCGCTGTTGCAGGAAGGCCATGACGCCGGGGTGGCGTTGCGGCGCGGCAGCGTCGGCGACAACGTGATGTATTTCGAGACCGGCCAGGGCAGCGCGTTGTCGGCCAACGCGCATCATGGCGTCGATCAGCAGACCTGCGAGGTGCGCGCCTATGCGGTGGCACGGCAGTTCAAGCCGCTGCTGGTGAACACCGTGGTCGGCTTCATCGGCCCGGAGTATCTCTACGACGGCAAGCAGATCATCCGTGCCGGGCTGGAGGATCACTTCTGCGGCAAGCTGCTCGGCGTGCCGATGGGCTGCGACATCTGCTACACCAATCATGCCGAAGCCGATCAGGACGACATGGACGTGCTGCTGACCCTGCTCGGCACCGCCGGCATCAATTTCATCATGGGCATTCCCGGCTCGGACGATGTGATGCTCAACTACCAGACCACCTCGTTCCACGATGCGCTGTATGCGCGCCAGGCGCTCGGCCTGCGCGCCGCGCCCGAGTTCGAACACTGGCTGGAACAGCAAGGCATCCTGCGGCTGCGCGATGGCCGCTTCGAACTCGGCAGCGAACTTCCCGCACCGTTCCGGCGTGCGCTGGAGCAGTTGCACACCGGCGGCGCGCAATGAACGATCCGACCACCCCACCACGCGACGCCTGGGCACACCTGCGTCGGCTCACACCGGCGCGCATCGCGCTGGGACGCGTCGGCACCAGCCTGCCGACCGCCGCGCACCTGGATTTCCAGCTGGCGCATGCGCAGGCACGCGATGCGGTGCATCTGGCGTTCGATCCACAGCCGCTGCAAACAGCGCTGAAACAGCGTGGGCGCGACAGCATTCTGCTGCACAGCGCGGCAGTGGATCGGCATGCCTACCTGCAACGTCCGGATCTGGGCCGGCGCCTGGGCGAGGAGGCGGCCGCGCATCTGCGTGGCCTGACCGCCGTACATGGCGGCGGGCACGATGTGGCTGTCGTGGTCGCCGACGGACTCTCTGCATTGGCCGTGCATCGGCATGCAGCGCAGATGGTGGAACATATCGACGCCCTGGCCGCGCACGAAGGCTGGTCGCTGGCGCCGGTGGTCTTGGTCGCGCAAGGCCGCGTCGCCATCGGCGACGAGGTCGGCGAACTGCTCAAGGCCCGCCTGGTGATCGTGTTGATCGGCGAACGGCCAGGCCTGAGCTCGCCCGACAGCCTGGGCCTGTATCTGACCTACACCCCGCGGGTAGGCCTGACCGACGCGGCGCGCAACTGCATCTCCAACATCCGCACCGAAGGACTGAGCTACGCCGACGCCACCCACAAGCTCGGGTATCTGCTGCGCGAATCGTTCCGACGCAAGCTGTCCGGCGTGCAACTCAAGGACGAGGCCGAGCAACCGGCGCTGCCGTCGGCCGGCCTGCCCGACGCCGCACCACGGACGTTTCTACTTCCCGATGGTTTGCCGCAGGATGTCGAACGTAGTCGACGTTAGCCGATCTACTTGAGTGCGCCATCCTGCGGATCGCTGGCCGCGTAGGTGCTGGTCGGCAATTCATTGTCGTGTGGGTGACGCAAGGCATTGCGTACCTCATCCGGCAGTTGCTCGACATCCAGCATCACCTTGCCGGAATGCACATCGCGCACCACCGTCGCCGGCAGCACGAAGTCGCCGCCGTTTTCGATATTGACGACGAGCTCGGCGCCATCCTTGCGGATCTCGCGGATTGCACCGACACCGACTTCGCCGTCGCGCAAAAACACCATCTGGCCAATTTCGATCTGTTGCATCTTGCTTCTCCTGTGGAAGGCGCACGGCACATGGCGCCGGCGTTCCTGCATGCAATCAGCCGCCAGTGCCGACCCAGCCTCACAACCGGGCCGGAACCTGCGCAAGCGACAGCACGTGAATGAAGACGATGCAGACGCCATCGCGAAGATCGCGCCTGCATCGTTCAGGCCTTAGCGCAGCGGAACGTCCGCCACCTTGTCCTGGTAATCCTTCTTCGGGTCGACGCCGAACAGCACCTTGATGCCAGCCAGCAGACTGGAACCGTTGAGCCAGATCTGCGCGTGATCGGTATCCAGGCGCAGCAGCGCCAGCTTGGGATCGTCCTTGCCGCCTTCATACCAGGCCGCGACATGCGGGTTCCACAGACGTTCGACCACGGCCGGATCGGTGTCCTCGCGCAACGAGCCGCTGATGCTGGCGAACAGGTCGTGCCCCTTGCTGCTGAAGGCACCGATGACGCGGCGGCCCTGCCCCAGCATGGCAATCAGCGCATTGTCCTTGGAGGTGAAGAACCAGATCGGGCCACCGCTATCGCCTTCAATCTGCGCCGTCATCGGGCGTGCATGCCCATCTTCCACGCCATCCAGGCCCAGCATCACGGTGCGATCGGACTTCAGGGCTTTCCAGAATTTTTCCTGCAGCTCTTTGGGATCTGCCATCTCGCTATCTCACATGCGCGTGTCTACGCGGGTGGCTCAGTCTGGAAGTCTCCCTGCCCACGGCATGTGACGATGCGCACTCCCGCCTGCACACCGCAGCAACGCGATCGGCCCCTCTGCAATGGTGCACCTGCATAAATGGCCACCACCCATGCTGCGTGTTTGCGACGCTGTCACCTTGCAGAGCGTGATGCCGGCAAAGCCCTCGAGCATTGCGCCTCGACACCGGGCAGCTGTAGCAACCATGTCAGTAAGCTCGCCTGCCAGGCCGCCCGGCATTGGAGCATGCTCCGCACGCCAACGGTTGGGGATAGCGCGTAGGGACCCGGCGCCTGCTGCCACGACGCTGATTGAGCTTCATCAAGGCAATACACGCGCCGCCCCTTGGTGGTTCCACACCTGTCCGCGACGGCGGATGATCTGAAAGAGCTTTCCAAAACCACGCTCGGGAAAGCGCTCGGCCACTTCGGACAACAACGCAATGCCCTCCACGTCGCGATCGGGACGGCGCCGATCACGCGCTGTCGAGCGAGCCACGCCGACTACTGCACAGGCCCGGCGCTCGCTGCAGCCATGCTGCTCAATGAGCCAGGCAAGAAGCGGGCGCTTATGCGCCGGGTCTACAGCTTTTTTGCAATCAGATCCTTCAACGCATGGTTTTCCACCGCCAACTCGGCATACATCCGCTTGCGCTTGGCGTGCTCGGCTTCAACATCACGCAGCCGCTGCACGTCGGAGGCTTCCGTGCCGCCGTACCTGGACGTCCAGACGTAGTACGTCGCATCGGAAATACCCGGCTCACGGCACACATCCTTGACCTGCTCGCAAGGCAGGAAACATCATGTAGTTCATGAATAAAAAAAACCTCAGTGACGAGCAGGCGACCGCGCTCAGTGAGCAGGCGTGGGCGGCGTTTCGCGAGCAGGATCTGGACACCGCGCTGGAGTCCTTCCAGACCCTTGCCAAGGCGTGCCCCGCCGACCCGCGCTGGATGAACGGCGTTGGCGCGGTGAGCCTGGCGCGTGAAGATCACGCCGACGCTCATCGACACTTCCAGATGGCCGCCGAGCACGATTATCCCGGCGGCCACTACAACCTCGGCATCTTGGCCTATCAGGACGGTGATCACGACGCTGCCCGCCACCACTTTCAAAGGGCCGCCGAGCACGATTATCCGGGCAGCCACTACAACCTCGGCAGCATGGCCTTCCAGGAGGGCGATCACGACGCCGCCCGCCAATACTTCCAGAAGGCCGCCGCGTACGATTGCCCCCGCAGCCACTTCTACCTCGGCAGCATGGCCTATCAGGACGGCGATCACGACGCCGCCGTCGAGCACCTCGACAACGCCGTGCGCCACGATCATGCGGAGGCGCTGAACCTGCTTGGCGACGTCCATCTGCACGCCAAGCGCTACCCGCAGGCCGAGCAGGCCTATCGGCGCGCTGCCGAGCTGGGGAATGTCGACGGCTACAACAACCTCGGCCTGCTGTACCTGCAGCTCGAGGACTACCAGCAGGCCAGGCAGGCGTTGTTGCAGGCGCTGGAATCCGATCACGTCTACGCCCAGCACAATCTGGCGGTGGCCTACCACCGCCTGGGCGAACTCGAGGAGGCCGAGCGCTGGTATCTGATTTCCTTCTCCAAGCACGGCAACCTGCAGTCGCTGGAGAACCTTGGCCACGTGTATGGCGAAAGTGGGCGTGAAGTCGAGGGCCGGGCGCTAGTCGACGCCTCCGACAAGCTCTACGAAAATCAGCCTCTCAACGATTACGAGCAGGCGTTGATCGATCGTTTGCTGATCTGAATCGCGATGACCTTGCGGAGAATCCTCAACGGCTCGTGAGAGAGGCGCTGGGTAATGCAGCCATACAGGGTGATCTGGGCCTGCCGCCCGATCTGCAGATTAGCGGGATTGCCCTGCTGGCCCACGATCTGTCGACACATCCGGCGGCTTACGCGATGCGCCACCGTATCCCGTACACCAGCATCGCCACCCAGCGCACCAAGCTGGCGCCGAAGTTGGCCGTGCATGTGGGCGGCTGCGCCCGCGCCGCCGGCCTGATGTAGGACAGCGCAGATCGGCGGATAGCGCCTCAAGGCCTTTTTTTGTGTCCTTTCCTCGCCGCAAGGACTAATACAAAACATCAATTACAGCGACTTTTGGCGGCCTATCCTCACTATATTTAACAATGACTTTAATGCCTTTCTTTAATTTATGAATGTCATTTGGCCTTACCAACCCTTTCGCAGTATGTAGATTCCGTTCTCCAGCAATATTAAGTGATACCTTGAAATCATAGAAGAATTCATCACCATGCTTGGTATCTGTTGGCGACCAGCTCTTAGGCTCGGTAGTCGTTAGTTCACCATGCCATTCCCCCTTGGTCTTCCAGTTTCTTATATTCACCAACTCGTTTTTATCAGGCTTGAAGATTGAAAACATCACGAACAAACCAATGGCAGTCATTAAAATGCCGACGATAAATGGTGTTTCAGTTAAAAAATGCATTTTCACCTTCATATAAATAAATGTATCGCGCCGACCTGGGCGCGCCTGGCACGAGGGCATCGGCAGCAGCCTGTCCGCCTACGTCAACCGTAGCTCGCCCAATGGCCAGGTCACGGTGCGCAATTACAGCCTGGGCAGCCACATCCGCAAGACCGCACCATGCAATGCATCCACCGTCAGCCGCCCGTACTGCAGCAGCACCTGTGTCAATTCGGCCAACCGTTGCTACGAATACGGCAATAGCGGTGCCGGCAGCGCGGACCGACGGCTGCCACACTAGGTCATCCGCGTCGCCGGATCGCAACGCGTAGACGTTGCCACCCCCGCCTGTCGGCAAGCCGTGTGATGCGGTACGCCGACAGGCGTTGTCTTTCCTGCGATTGCGGCACCTTCGCCACGTCGTTGGTCGTGCTCCGACGGAACCGCAGATCCGCGCGCTCAGTCCGCGCCGCTGGCAGCACGCCAGCTATGCCACAGCTGCTGCACCGGCGGTGGATACGCGGCCTTGCCGGCAAGCTCGCGCTGCAGGCGCAAGCGGGCCAGCCGCGACCATACCCGATGCGGGCGCGCCAACGCCGCTTTGCGCGGCCAGGCGCGCAGCAACTGCGTGCGCCATGCGGCGAGCGTCATGTCACCGGGTGCGGCGCTGTCGCCGGCCACCCGCTGGCGTGCGTCCAGCCATTGCAGCGCCACCGCAGCGGCATCGCCAGGCTGGGTGCGCGCAAATAGCGCGGCTTCCACGGCGACCACGGCGTCGGCGAAGGCCCGCAATCTCGCCAACGCCTGCTGCAGCGATTGCGGCTGCGCACGCGCGTCCTGCATGGCCGGCAGGGTGTCGGCCAGTTGCGCCCATGGCGCAGGCACCGGCTCCAGCACACGCCCGAGCGGATGGCGCGAGCGCTGCTGCGACCAATCGCGCAGCTCCTGCTGCCACCATGCCAGCTTGGCGTCGGCCGGCAACGGGTCGCCGGCGATGTTCATGATGTCTTCCCATTCCTGCAGCAGCGCAAACCAGGCCGCCGTGAGGCGTCGCTGCGGCTCGGGAATGAATGGCTCGGCAACCGACCACTCCGGCCAGCGGGTGCGCCACTTGTCGAGAAAACTGTCGAGAGCGCTGGATTGGCTCATGGCGGGTCCAGAAGAAAACGAAAGAAGATCAGATCTGCGGCCACGCCACGGCGTCCCACAGTGCCTGCGGCTGCGCCACGAGCACGTCGGCCTGCCAGCGCGATGGCTCGTCGTCGTGCAGCCGATAGCCCCACAACACCGCCACCGACGGCATCGCCGCCGCGCGCGCGGCGAGAATGTCGCGCTCGTCGTCGCCGACGTAGACGCACTGCGCCGGCGCAACGCCGATGCGCTCGGCCGCTGTCAGCAAGGGCAACGGGTGCGGCTTGCGCTCGGCCAGCGTATCGCCGCCGATCAGCACCGCGCAGCGCCGCTCCCACCCCAGCTGCGGCAGGATCAGCCGGGCCAGATATTCGGGCTTGTTGGTCACCACGCCCCAGATGCAACCGGCGCGCTCCAGCCGCAGCAGCAGTTCGTCGACACCGTCGAACAGCTGCGACCGCGTGCCGATCAAGCCTTCGTAACGACGCAGGAATTCCGGTACCAGCGCATCGCGCTCGACCGCATCGCGTTCGGCAAACGCCGCTGCCAGCATCGCGCGCGCGCCCTTGGACACCACCGGACGCAACTGCGCCAACGCCATCGGCGCGCGCCCACGTTCCTCCAGCATCGCATTGACGGTCGCCAGCATGTCCGGCGCACTATCCAGCAAGGTGCCATCCAGATCGAACAACACCGCACGCGGAAACCTCATCGCCGCCCCGCCGCTCTGCGCTTGCCTACGGTCATCGGTAACTTGCGATTCGGCCGACATCAAACACGCACGTGCCGTTGCGAATCCCGAATCTCCACTGTCCAATTCCCGCTCGTCACGGCTTCACCGCATAGGCCAGGTAATTGACCTCGGTGCGCGACGACAGGCGCGCGCGATTGCGCCACGGCTCGTACAGCATGCCGCTGACGTCTGCCAGCTGCAGCTCGGCGCTGCGCAACCAGGCCGCAAGTTCTGCCGGCTTGATGAAATCCTTGTAGTGATGCGTGCCCCTGGGCAGCAGCCGCGCGATGTATTCGGCGCCGACCACCGCCAGCGCGAACGCGGCCGGGGTGCGATTGAGCGTGGACAGGAACAGCTTGCCGCCGGGCTTGAGCAGGCTGGCGCAGGCGCGGATGATCGCGGTCGGGTCCGGCACGTGCTCGAGCATCTCCATGCAGGTCACCGCATCGAAACTGCCCGGCTGTTCGGCGGCCAGGTCTTCTACCGACTGCACGCGGTAATCCACCTGCACGCCCGATTCCAGGCTGTGCAGGCGTGCCACCTTGACCAGCTCCGGCGCCAGATCGATCGCCGTGACCTGGGCGCCCAGGCGCGCCATAGACTCGCTGAGCAGGCCGCCGCCGCAGCCGACATCGAGCACGCGCGCACCGGCCAGGCCCAGCCGTGCGGACACATAGTCCAGACGCACCGGATTGAGCGCATGCAGCGGCTTCTGCGGGCCGTCGGCATCCCACCAGCGGTTGGCCAATGCTGCGAACTTGTCCAGTTCGCTCTGATGGAAGTTGCTGGACGTGGATTGGGTATTCGGATTCATGCGGAGCTCCGTGATGGGATGACGCGCGCTCAGGCGCGGACGGTGCGGATGCGCTCGCGCCACTGCCGCGCATTGGCGACCAGGGCAGCGGTATCCATGTCGATGAGCTCGCGCTGCACCAGCTTGGGCTTGCCGGCGATCCACACATCGGTGACCTGATGACGGCCGGCGGCGTAGATCAGTTGCGACAGCACATGATGCAGCGGCTGGGTCTCCAGTGCAGACAAGTCGACGCAGACCAGATCGGCCTGCTTGCCGATTTCGATCGAGCCGATCCTGTCGCCGAAGCCCAACGCACGCGCGCCGCCCAGCGTGGCCGCGCGCAGCGTAGTGGCCGCATCCAATGCGGTCGCATCGTTGGCCACTGCCTTGGCCAGGATCGCTGCGGTACGGTTCTCGCTGAACATGTCCAGGTCGTTGTTGCTGGCGCAGCCGTCGGTGCCGATGGCCAGATTCACGCCGGCACGTTGCAGCGCGCAGGCCGGGCAAAAGCCCGAGGCAAGCTTGAGGTTGGACTCCGGGCAGTGCACCACGCTGACACCGCGCTCGGCGCACAGATGGATTTCCGCGTCGGTGAGCTGGGTCATGTGGACGGCGATCAGGCGGTCGTTGACCAGCCCCAGGCGGTCCAGCCGCGCCAGCGGGCGCTGCCCGTACTGGGCAACCGAATCGGCCACTTCCTGCGCGGTTTCGTGCGTATGCAGATGCACCGGCAGATCCAGCTGGTCGGCCAGCATGCGCACGCGTTCGAAGTTGGCGTCGTTGACCGTGTACGGCGCATGCGGCGCGAACGCGGTGCTGATCAGCGGATCGTCGCGCCACTGGTCGTGCAGCTCGCCGGCCCGTGCGAAGTATTCGTCGTCCGACGATGCCCAGGCGGTGGGGAAATCGATGATCACCGCGCCGACCAGCGCGCGGAAGCCGTGCTGCTTGTAGACGGCCGCCTGCACATCGGCGAAGAAGTAGTTCTCGTTGACGCAGGTGGTCCCGCCACGCAGCATTTCGGCGATCGCCAGCGTGGTGCCGTCAGCCACGAATTCCGGCCCGATCACCGCCGCCTCCACCGGCCAGATGTGTTGCTGCAGCCACACCATCAGCGGCAGATCGTCGGCCACGCCGCGCAGCAGCGTCATCGGGTTGTGGGTATGCGCGTTGACCAGGCCCGGGATCAAGGCTGCCTCCGGACGCGAGACGGTCCGGGTCGGCGCAAATCGCAGGCGCGCCTCGGCGGTCGGCAGGATCGCCACGATGACGCCGTTGTGCACCGCCACCGCGTGATCGTCGAGCACCACCGCATGCGGCTCGATCGGCACCACGTAACCGGCTTCGATCAACAGGTCGCACACTTCGGGAGGGGCATTGGTCATGAGCGGATCCATAAAAGGTTAGTTATCGAACGGCCAGCGGGAATCGCCATCGGCCACAGGCACATAGCGCTGGCCGTTGTAGTGCAGCACCTGGCGCACGCGACGGGTGCGTTCGGTATCGGTGTCGCTGCCAGCGGCGCTCTCCACGGTAGACACGTTGGCTGTCAGCACGATGTCCGCATAGCCGGCATGTCCCTGCGGCGCCATGCTCACGCTCAGATTGGCGACGTCGGTGATCACATCGCCCTTCCCCAGACTGCACGGCTCGCCTCTCACACGTCGCCATGCATAGAGATCGCGCTGCAGCACCGGGCGCAGGCTGCGCCCCTCGCGCACCAGCAGGGTCAACGCCTGATTGCTGTAAAAATCCGGGCAGCTGGGCCCGCGCGCAGCACTCCGCACCACCACGCCGATCGCGCGCACGCCCTTGGCCAGGTCGTAACGCGCGGTATCCAGGCGCAGGCTGTCGGCAGCGAGTTCGAAGGCGGCGTCCTCGCCCATTGCCTGCGCGTAGAACGCCAGCACCTTGCCGCTGGCGGCATCGAGCATGGCCACGCGCAACTCAAGGTCGCGCTCGCCAGGCACGGCCTCCGTGTCGCCAGCAAATGCGAGTGCCGCCAGCCGGATCGTCGGGTCGTTCGGCCACCGCTTGCAGGCCTGGGCCACCAGACGGTCGACCGGCAGCGTGGCGGCAGCGCCGCTCACGACGCCGGACGTTGCAATGGCCGCAACGGCAGCCACGTCACCGGCGTCGCAGGTTGCGGCCGCCGATTGCGCCAACGCCGGGCACCCAAGCAGCGCAGCCCACAGCCCCAACCCGACACTGGCACCGCATACCGCTAGCTCAGGCCAGTGTCCCGGACGCATCGTCTTACTTGACGCGCGCCGAATATTCGCCCGAACGGGTGTCGACCTTGATGATCTCGTCCTGGTTGACGAACAACGGCACGCGTACCACTGCGCCGGTTTCCAGCGTGGCCGGCTTGCCGCCGCCGCCAGAGGTGTCGCCGCGCACGCCCGGGTCGGTCTCGGTAATCTTGAGCTCGACGAAGTTCGGCGGCTGCACCCAGATCGGGGTGCCGTTCCACAAGGTCACGATGCAGTCTTCCTCGCCCTTGAGCCACTTGTCGGCGCCGCCCATGCCGGCCTTGTCGGTCTGCACCTGCTCGAAGGTTTCCGGGTCCATGAAGTGCCAGTACTCGCCATCGCTGTACAGGTAACGCATGTCGGTATCGACCACGTCGGCCACTTCCACGTCGTCGGTCGCCTTCATGGTCATTTCGACCACGCGCCCGGACTTGATGAAGCGGTACTTCATGCGGGTGAAGGCCTGGCCCTTGCCCGGCTTGACGTATTCGGTCTCGGTGATGACCGCCGGCTCGTTGTTGACCAGGATCTTCATGCCGTTCTTGACGTCGTTCATGCCAACAGTGGCCATGGTGCAGCTCCTCGATAAGACCACGACCTGCCACAGGCCGTGGCAGGTCGGATTAGAATGGGGCGCCCGCCGCAACCGGCGGGCATTGGTTTTGTGACCGCATATGATACCCGCAGCCCCCCTCGCCTTGCAGCCATCTCCGCCTCCCACCCTGCAGCCGCCGCGCTGGCAGCAGCAGTGGCGCGACGCCGTGCGCGACCCGCGCGCGCTGCTGGCGCTGCTGGGCCTGGACGCGCAGGCCGCCGGGATCAGCGACGCAGCCGCCGCCCAGTTCCCGCTGCGGGTGCCGCAGGCATTCGTGGCGCGCATGCGCCGTGGCGACCGGCACGACCCGCTGCTGCGCCAGGTGCTGCCGCTGGACGCTGAAATGCGGCTGGTGCCGGGCTTTGGCCTGGATGCGGTCGGCGATGGTGCCGCCAAGATCGCGGACGGCGTGATCCAGAAATACCGCGGACGCGCCCTGCTGATCGCCACCGGCAGCTGCGCGGTGCACTGCCGCTACTGCTTCCGCCGCCACTTCCCGTATGCCGAGGAAACCGCCGCGCGCGACGGGTGGCGCGACGCGGTCGCCGCGATCGCGGCCGACCCCGGCATCGACGAAGTGCTGCTGTCCGGCGGCGACCCGCTGTCGCTGGCCACCGGCAAGCTGGCCGAACTCACCGATGCGCTGGCCGCCATCGGGCATGTCAAACGCCTGCGCATCCACAGCCGGCTGCCGATCGTGCTGCCCGAGCGCGTCGATGCGCCGCTGCTGGCCTGGCTGCGCAGCCTGCCGTGGCCGGTGGCCTTCGTGGTCCATGCCAACCATGCCAACGAATTCGACAGCGCGGTGGACGCCGCCATGCGCGCCCTGCGCGAGGCCGGTGCGCAGCTGCTCAATCAGGCCGTGCTGCTGCGCGGCGTCAACGACAGCGTGGACGCACTGGCGGCACTGAGCGAACGCAGCTTTGCCGCCGGCGTGCTGCCGTATTACCTGCACCAGCTCGACCGGGTTGCCGGCGTGGCGCATTTCGAAGTGGACGATGCCCGCGCGCGCGCCTTGCACACCGAGCTGGCCGCGCGCCTGTCCGGCTATCTGGTGCCGCGTCTGGTGCGCGAAATCCCCGGCGATACCGGCAAGCGGCCGCTCTAACCAAGGGCGCCACACACGGGACCCGTAGGAGCGCACCCGGGCGCGACGAAGCCTTCCTGATAAAGCCTCGGCTGCCCGGTAAAGCCCCGCCCGTCGCGCCCAGGTGCGCTCCTACGCCGATCAGCCGGCCGCGATCAGCTTGACCATATCGGCCGGGCTCAGCGGGCGGCTGAACCAGTAGCCCTGGCCCAGGTCGCAGCCGCGTTCGCGCAGCAGGTTGAACTGCGCTTCCTGCTCGATGCCCTCGGCCACCACCGTGATGCCCAGCGAATGGGCCATGCCGATGATGGCTGTGGTCAGCGCCAGATCGTCCGGGTCGCGCTGCAGGTCGGCGATGAAGCTCTTGTCGATCTTGACCCCGTCCACCGGCACCTGGCGCAGGTGGCTCAGGCCGGAGAAACCGGTACCGAAGTCATCCAGCCAGACCTTTACGCCGGTGCGGTGCAGCTGATCGAGCAGGCTGGCGGCCATCATTTCGTCGCCGATCACCGCCGTTTCGGTCAGCTCCAGATGCAGCCGCGCAGCCGGCAAGCCGGACTCGGCCAGGCACTCGGCCACCGTGTCGATCAGGTCGCCACTGCGCAGCTGACGCGGCGAGACGTTGACCGAGATGAACAGGCCATCGCCCACCACCGGCCATTGCGCCGCTTCCAGGCAGGCCGCGCGCAGCACCTTGGGGCCGATCACCTCGATCAGGCCGCTCTGCTCGGCGATATCGATGAAGGTGGACGGCGCAATCGTGCCCAGCGCCGGGTGCTGCCAGCGCAACAGCACTTCCACCCCCACCAGCACACGGTCGCTGGTGCGGTAGATCGGCTGATAGACCAGCCGCAACTCATCGCGATCCCAGGCCCCGCGCAGCTCGTGCTCCATGTGCACACGCCGCTCCACCGCATGGTCGGCGGCGCGGCTGTAGAAACGATGGCAGTTCTTGCCGGCGACCTTGGCCTGATACATCGCAATGTCGCCGTTCTTCAACAACGCAGTGGCATTGCTGGCATCGTCCGGGAACAGCGTGATGCCGATCGAGGTGCCCAGGAACACCTCCCGGCCCTGCACGTTCAAGGGGCGGCTCAACTCGTGCACCAGCCGGTCGGCGAGCTGGGCGGCGAGCAGGCTGACATCGCCGTTCTGCAGCAGGATCACGAACTCATCGCCACCGAAGCGCGCCAGGATCGCATCGTCGCCGCCCAATGCGCCGACCGCGCGGCTGATCCGGCTGGCGAACTGCAGCAAGGCCTCGTCGCCGGCCTCGTGGCCCAGCGTGTCGTTGACGCGCTTGAAGTCGTCGATATCGGCAAACAGCAGCGCCAGCTTGCTGTCGGTACTGCGGGCGGTGTTGAGCAGATGATCCAGGCCTTCGCGAAATCCCAGCCGGTTGGTCAGGCCGGTCAGCGCATCGGTGTAAGCCATGTGGCGCACCTCGCGATCGTGCCGGGCGATGCTCTCGCTCATGCGGCCGAAGGCGGAGATCAGCTCGCCGATCTCGTCGTTGCGCGGATGCGGCGGCAGCTGCACCGCATAGTCGCCACGCTCGATCTGGCGCGCGGCCGCGGCCAGCAACCGCACCGGCGCCACCAGGGTGCGCTGCACATAGATGGCCAACAGCACACCCAGCGCGACCAACGCGGCCAGCAGCACCAGCAGCCAGCCCAGATCGCGCTTGCCGATCGCGTTGAGGTTCTGCACCAGGGTCAGGTTGGCGCCCGATTCGATCCTGCGCACCCGTTCGAGCGACATGCCCACCCGGACGCCGCCGATACGCTGGTCGCCGATCTTGATCGGCACGGTCACGTCCAGCACCTCCGGCGAGGACTGCAACACCATGGCGCGCGCCGTCACCGCCTTGAATGCGAGCGGGTCGGTCATGGCCTGACCGTAATGCTGCAGGTTGGGCGAGCCGTCGTGCACCAGCCGGCCGCGTCGGTCGAACACCAGCACGTAGCTCACCACCTGCTGCCGCGCGGCATTGCGCACCAGGGCCCCCACTGCGCCCAGGTCCGAGTAGTACAGCGGATTGGCCAGACCGTTCGCCAGTTCGGTGGCCAGGGTCTCGCCGCGCGTGCGCAGGCTGCGATCGAACAGCTCGTGCAGGATCTGCGCACTGAGCCCGCGCACCTCGCGCTGCATCGCGCTCTGGCGCTGCAGCAGCGACGCCAGGATGGCACCGACCAGCAACAGCGTCAGTGCCATCACCAAGAGAAAGCGTGCCTGCAGCCCGAAGCGCATCTGAGTCATTCCACGTGATCCCTGACACGTCGCAACCCGGCGCTCAGCGCATCCAGGCGCCGGCGGCTGGCCTCATCCAGCGGGTGGAAGGCGGTGGTGCCGAAAAAACGCTTCAAGGCCGGCCCGGCCTTCGGATCGGAGGCCGCCTGCAGCAGCACCACGCGCAGCCGCCGCTCCACCGCCGGGTCCATGCCGGTGCGCACCATCTCCACCGCGCGCGGTACCGGCGCACTGCGATGCACGATGCGGAAGTCGCGCTTGAATACCGGTGGCAGGTGGCGCTCGTCGTCCCAGTCGGCATTGCTGAAAGCACCCGCATCGATCAGGTGCTGATGCACGAAGGCGGCGATATTCAATTTCGACCCGACCATCAGGTAACCCACCGAGCCCGGCACTCGGCTGTCGTCCGGCGACAGCAGCACGTCGCAGGCGATGCCGTTGCGCACCAGCTCCAGCATCGGCAGCAGATAGCCGCTGGTGGAGGAGGCGTTCTGCAATGCCAGGGTGTGGCCGCGCAATTGCTTGAGCGACTGGATCGGACTGTCGCGGCGGACGAAGAACACCGTGTGGAACTCGCGCAGGCCATCGCGCTCGGTCATCACCAGCGGGTGCGCACTGCCGCGCTGTTCCAGCAGCATCGCCGCACCGGTGGTCTCGCTGACCCAGTCGACCCGGCCACGCCGCAGGTAACTGGACATCTGCCGCGCATCCGGCGCCATCAGGATTTCGCCACGGCGGATACCCACCTCGCGCATGCGCGGCACCACGTAATCCAGCAAGGGCTTGAGTTGCGCGTAATGCGTGGCGGGATCGTCGCTGATCCGTCCAAGCACCAAGACCGGGGAAGGCGCCGCCGTCGCCGTCGCGGCCAGGCCTGCCCCCGCCAACAGCCCGCAGGCAATCAGACACCATCGTAGACCGCGCAAAACGGACACTCCCCTAGAGCCGCCGACAGCCTAGCCGAATCTTTCGAGATGTGACAGACGTCAGCTTCCGGCGCGCTTTGCCAGCATGGCCATGCGCTGCGCATCGGACAGAATGCCGCGCAGCAACCGCACCTCCTGCTCGCTCATGTCCGCGCGCAGCAGCAGCCGCCGCAGCTTGCGCATCGCCGACTCCGGCGCGCGCCCCTTGTGGAAGTCGATCTCGTCCAGGGTGTCGCCCAACTGGCCGAACATGCCCTCCAGTTGCGCATGGCTGGCCGGGCCGTCGCGCAGCGCGCCGCCCGTTGCAGCCGCAGCCGGGGCCGGCTCTGCCTCGCACGCCGCCAGCTGCGCCAGCCGGACTTCGTACGCCACCACCTGTACCGCCGCCGCCAGGTTGAGCGAGCTGAACGCCGGGTCGGAGGGGATATGCAGCGCCGCGTGGCAGAGCTGCAGCTCGTCGTTGGTCAGCCCGGTACGCTCGCGGCCGAACACGATCGCCACCTCGGCCGGTTCGCTGGCCTTGGACCAGGCGCGGCGCGCGCCCGCGTCCGGTGGTAGCTCTTCCAGCGCGACCCGGCGCGCACGCGCGGTGCAGCCGATCACCAGGGTGCAATCGGCCACCGCCTCGGCCAGGGTGGCGAAGATCGGCGCCTCGCCGAGCACGTCCTCGGCGCCGGCCGAACGCCGATAGGCGTCTTCGTCGAGCGCACGCTCCGGCGCCACCAGCACCAGGCGCGACACGCCCATCGTCTTCATCGCGCGCGCGGCGGCGCCGATGTTGCCTGGATGCTGGGTGCCGACAAGAACAAAACGGATGCGCTGGCTGACGGACATGAACAGAGATTGGGGAGCGATTCGGCCGTAGATGGTAAACTGCGCGGCCGGCTTTGGTGCCGGACCGCTCTTTTACCTTCGCCATTTTCGATTCTGCCTTCACGGGAGCTTTAACCATGCAGAAACCCGCCGTCACCGTCATGGTCAAAGCCGCCCGCCTCGCCGGCAATGTGCTGTTGCGCGGCATCAACAAGCTCGATGCGCTGAATGTGGTGCAAAAAGGCCGCATGGACTACGCAAGCGAAGTCGATGCCGATGCCGAGAAGGTCATCATCAAGGAACTCAAGCGCGGCTACCCCGAGTACGCCGTGTTCGGCGAAGAAGGCGGCGTGCAAGGCGGCAAGAGTGGCCGCTACACCTGGGTCATCGACCCGCTGGATGGCACCAGCAACTACCTGCGCGGCTTCCCGCATTACTGCGTGTCCATCGCGCTGGTGGAAAACGGCGAGCCGACCGATGCGGTGATCTTCGACCCGTTGCGCAACGAGCTGTTCACCGCCAGCCGCGGCGCCGGCGCAGTGCTCAACGACCGTCGCATCCGCATTGCCGAACGCAAGGACCTGGAAGGCGCCATGGTCCACACCGGCTTTCCGCCGCGCGAGCGCGCACGCATCAGTGCGCAGCTGAAGTGCGTCGATGCGCTGCTGGTGCAGGCCGAAGACGTGCGTCGTACCGGTTCTGCCGCACTGGACCTGGCCTATGTGGCCTGTGGCCGCGCCGATGCGTATTTCGAAGCCGGCGTCAAAGCCTGGGACATCGCGGCCGGCGTGCTGCTGGTGCGCGAAGCCGGTGGCCGCGTCTGCGACTACAAGGGCGCCACCCCGCCGCGGATGGACAACATGGGTCCGGAAACCCAGCAGATCGTGGCCGGCAACATCAAGATCAGCGACGCCCTACAGAAGGTCATCGTCAACACCGGCTACGCCCGCGAGTTCGACGCCAAGTTCTGATCTCTGCCTGAGAGCCGAGCTCCAATCGCCGCCGACAACGTAGGAGCGCGCCCGAGCGCGATGGGCTTTCCCGGTAAAGCCTCTCGCGACCAGGGTCGCTCCTACAACAGCTTGGAGCAAAGTGCATAAGGCCGGGATCGCTCCCGGCCTTGTGCGTTCCAGCTCCACGCCAACCAATGGCGCCGCACGATGTAGGAGCGCGCCCGAGCGCGACGGGCTTTCCCGGTAAAGCCTCTCGCGACCAGGGTCGCTCCTACATCACAGCGTGCAGCGAAATGCACAAGGCCGGGATCGCTCCCGGCCTTGTGCGTTGGGCGTCACTGGTAGAGCGCTACACAGGATTCAGCGCTCAAGCAGGACGTCAGGCGATCGCAGCGTGGTAGCGGCGCTCGACTTCTTCCCAGTTCACCGCGTTGTAGAACGCGCCGATGTATTCCGGGCGGCGGTTCTGGTACTTCAGGTAGTACGCGTGTTCCCACACGTCCAGACCCAGGATCGGGGTGTTGCCTTCGAACAGCGGGCTGTCCTGGTTGGCGGTGCTCTCCACCACCAGCTTCTTGTCCGGGGTCACGCTCAACCAGGCCCAGCCCGAGCCGAAACGGCTGACGGCGGCCTTGGTGAAGGCTTCCTTGAACTTCTCGAAACCACCGAGGTCCTTGTCGATCGCCTTGGCGACCTCGCCCTTGGGCTCACCGCCGCCATTGGGCGACAGCACGGTCCAGAACAGCGAATGGTTGGCGTGGCCGCCACCGTTGTTACGCACCGGGCCCTGCAGGTTTTCCGGCAGGCTCTTCAGCTTGGACACCAGCTCTTCCACCGGCAGATCGGCGTACTCAGTCCCTTCCAGCGCCGCGTTGACGTTGTTGATATAGGTCTGATGATGCTTGGTGTGATGGATTTCCATCGTCTGCGCATCGATGTTGGGTTCCAGCGCGTCGTAGGCGTAGGGCAACTGCGGAAGGGTGTAAGCCATGGGTGTCTCCTGGACGTGCCGCCCGGCGAAGACCGGGCGTTGCGGGGTAGATGGTAAGGACGGCGGCGGCGCTTACCAAGGGTGGTGGCAGGGAAACTTCATCCCATCGCATGCCGCGTCGTGTTCGCTGCACACCTTGCACCATGCCCCGGTTACTTGGGCGTGAACCGGACCGGCGCAGTTGTGCATTCAAAGTCGACACAGTCGGGCAACGGCATACTTGCCCTGCCGTCCATACCGTCGCTTCCGGAACGTTTTCATGCGCAAGCCCGCTTTGCTGATCGTCGCCATCGTGCTGCTCGTGGCCGGGTTATGGGGCATGCGTGCGCTGCAGACGCCCAAGCCGCACTTCGCGCCGCAGCTGAGCGCGCCGATCGCCGCGGCGGTACCGGCCGAACGGCCATCCCGGCAGCACGAGTTGCCGGGGTTCCTGCCGACCGAAGCGATGGCCACGATCGTGCTGATCCAGCGCGGCGGCCCGTTCCCGCATCCGCAAGACGGCAGCGTCTTTGGCAATCATGAGCAGCACCTGCCCGCGCGCCCACGCGGCTACTACCACGAATACACCGTGGAAACGCCAGGCAGCCCCGATCGCGGCGCGCGGCGCATCGTCACCGGCGGCACGCCGCCGCAGGCGTGGTATTACAGCGACGATCATTACCAGAGTTTCAAATCGTTCCAGGGCCCGGCCCCGGAGCGCACGCCATGAGCGCAGGCGACTTCGCGCTGGATCTGTCCGACCCGCAGCAATCGGGCGTCTACCAAGCCGACACCGACGATCTGGACACCATGGCCGCGCTTGCCCGCGATGCCGGCCTGCACATCCTGCGCGTGGACCTGGCCGGTTGCAGCGACAAGCACAGGTTGCTGATGCGCCTGGCCACCCAACTGGACTTCCCGGCCAGCTTCGGCCGCAACTGGGACGCGCTCTCCGATGCCTTGCGCGACCTGGCGTGGCTGCCGGCAGCGCAGGGCTATGCGCTGCTGATCGACGGCGCCGACGCACTCGCGCGCACTGCGCCGAACGACCGCGACACCTTGCTGGATATTCTCGACCAGGCCGCTACCGCCTGGGCCACGCGCGGGCGCACGTTCGCGGCGTTCGTGGCACCTGCCAGTGCCTGCGACTAGGCGCGGTCTGCAAGACCAGCCTGCGATCACGGAACAGACCAAGACCGGCACTGCGCGGGCGATCGGTGAGCGGCGGCGGGCATCTATCCCGCGTCTTACCTGACGCGCGGCCCCAACGCCTGCCACCGCGTCATGGATGTGTGGTGCCAGCTATCGGCACCGCACCTCCACAGGGCCGGCATGCAGTCGCGCGCCGGCCCGATCGTCAACCATCCAGTTCGCTCCAGCGCGCGAACGCCGCATCCAGCTGCGCCTGCGCGGCGCCCAATGCGGCGGTGTGCGCGGCCATCGCCGCACTGTCGCGCTGATAGAAGGCCGGGTCGTTCATGGCCTCGGTCAGTGCCGTGACCTGCTGCTCCAGGGTTTCGATCAACGCCGGCAACTGCTCCAGCTCACGCGCGTCCTTGTAGCTGAGCTTGCGCTTGGGCGCGGCATCGGCCGGCACCACAGCCGCCACCGGCGTGGTCGCCGCCGCCGTTGCCGATGCCTTGGCAACCGCCATCGCGTTGGGTGCAGGGGTGCGACGCTGACGCAACGAATCGCTGTACCCGCCGACGTAATCGCCGATCAGGCCCTCGCCTTCCATCACCAAGGTGGAGGTCACCACGTTGTCGAGGAAGTCGCGGTCGTGGCTGACCAGCAACAAGGTGCCGGTGTACTCGCCGAGCAGCTCTTCCAGCAGTTCCAGCGTTTCCACGTCCAGATCGTTGGTCGGTTCGTCCATCACCAGCAGGTTGGACGGCTGCGCGAACAGGCGTGCCAAAAGCAGCCGATTGCGCTCGCCACCGGACAGCCGGGTGATCGGCGCACGGGCGCGCTCGGGCGTGAACAAAAAGTCCTGCAGATACGCATGTACATGCTTGCGCTTGCCGTTGATCTCGATGAAATCGCGGCCTTCGGCCACGTTCTCGATCGCGCTCCAGTCCTCGCGCAGCGTGGAACGGTATTGGTCGAAGTAGGCGATCTGCAGATTGGTGCCGATGCGGATCTCGCCGTGCTGCGCCTGCAGATCGCCCAGCAACAGCTTGAGCAAGGTGGTCTTGCCGCTGCCGTTGGGGCCGATCAGACCGATGCGGTCGCCACGCTGGATGATGGTCGAAAAATCCTTGACCATCGTGCGCGCACCGAATGCAAAGCCGACCTCCTTGGCCTCGATCACCTTCTTGCCGGAGGACTCGCCCTGCGAGACTTCCATGCGCACGTTGCCGGTCAGGTCGCGGCGTTGCACACGCTCGTTGCGCATCGATTCCAGACGCCGCACGCGGCCTTCGTCGCGGGTGCGCCGCGCCTTGATGCCCTGGCGGATCCAGATCTCTTCCTGCGCCAGCATCTTGTCGAAGCGCGCATTTTCCTGCGCCTGCGCATTGAGCCGCTCTTCGCGGCGGCGCTCGTAATTGGCCCAGTCGCCCGGCCAGCTGGTGACCTGGCCACGATCGATCTCGACGATACGGGTGGCCAGCGCACGCAGGAAGCGCCTGTCATGGGTGACGAACAGCACGCTGCCGTTCCAGTTTTTCAGGAACGACTCCAGCCAGTCGATGGCTTCGATGTCCAGATGGTTGGTCGGCTCGTCCAGCAGCAGCACATCCGGCGAGGACACCAGCGAGCGCGCCAGCAGCACGCGCCGCTTCATGCCGCCGGACAGCCGCGCAAACTCCGCATCGCCGTCCAGTTCCAGCTTGGTCAGCGTTTCGCTGACGCGCTGATCCAGCGCCCAGCCTTCGGCTGCATCGATCTTGGCCTGCACCTTGCCGAACGCATCGGCATCGAACACCTCGGCATGGCTGAGCTGATGGAACTCGGCCAGCCAATGACCCAGCTCGCCCAGGCCGTCGGCCACCACATCGAACACGCTGCCGCCGGTGCCCTGCGGCACTTCCTGCTCCAGCCGCGCGATACGCACGCCTTGTTGCACGCGCACTTCGCCATCGTCGGGCTTGAGCTCGCCGGCAATCAGTTTCATCAAGGTCGATTTGCCGGCGCCGTTGCGGCCGATCAGGGCGATACGCTCGCCCGGCTCGATCGTGAGGTCGGTTTTTTCCAGCAACAGGGGGCCGCCGACGCTGTAGTCGACGCTTTGCAGAGTGATTAAGGGCATGCGCTGATTGTACGGGAATCGGGAATGGTGAATCGGGAATGGAAAAAGCCTCGCCGTTGCGATTCCCCACTCCCGATTCCCGCTAAAATGCGCCATGAACGAATTCTCCGCGCTGCCGCTGTCGCCGGCCCTGGCCCCCGGCATCGACGCCCTTGGCTACACCGTCCTCACTCCCATCCAGGCACAGAGCCTGCCGCCGATCCTGCAGGGGCTGGACGTCATCGCCCAGGCGCCGACCGGCAGCGGCAAGACCGCCGCCTTCGGGCTGGGCCTGCTGCAAAAGCTCGATCCGGCAGTGACCCGTGCGCAGGCGCTGGTGCTCTGTCCCACCCGCGAACTGGCCGACCAGGTCGGCAAGCAGCTGCGCAAGCTGGCCACCGGCATCCCCAACATGAAGCTGGTGGTGCTCACCGGCGGCATGCCGCTGGGCCCGCAACTGGCCTCGCTGGAAGCGCATGACCCGCAAGTGGTGGTCGGCACGCCCGGCCGCATCCAGGAACTGGCCCGCAAGCGCGCCCTGCATCTGGGCGGCGTGCGCACGCTGGTGCTGGACGAGGCCGACCGCATGCTCGACATGGGCTTCGAGGAACCCATCCGCGAGATCGCCAGCCGCTGCGACAAGCACCGCCAGAGCCTGCTGTTCTCGGCCACCTTCCCGGACATCATCCGCACGCTGGCGCGCGAGATCCTGAAGGACCCGATCGAAATCACCGTCGAAGGCGCCGACAACGCGCCGGAAATCGACCAGCAGTTCTTCGAGGTCGACCCGACCTACCGGCAGAAGGCCGTCGCCGGCCTGCTGCTGCGCTTCAATCCCGAATCCAGCGTGGTGTTCTGCAATACCCGCAAGGAAGTGGACGAAGTGGCCGGCTCGCTGCAGGAGTTCGGCTTTTCAGCGCTCGCGCTGCATGGCGACATGGAACAGCGCGACCGTGACGAAGTGCTGGTGCGCTTCGTCAACCGCAGCTGCAACGTGCTGGTGGCCAGCGACGTGGCCGCACGCGGGCTGGACGTGGAAGACCTGTCGGCCGTGGTCAACTACGAGCTGCCCACCGATACCGAGACCTACCGCCACCGCATCGGCCGTACCGCACGCGCCGGCAAGCGCGGGTTGGCGCTCAGCCTGGTGGCCTCGCGCGAGACCGGCCGCGCGCAGGCGCTGGAAGCCGAACAAGGCCAGCCGCTGACCTGGTCGCGCGCACCGCTGGCAACCGCCCGCCCCGCGCAGCTGCCGCAGGCGGCCATGACCACGCTGCGCATCGATGGCGGCAAGACCGACAAACTGCGTGCCGGCGACATCCTCGGCGCACTGACCGGCGAGGCTGGACTGTCGGGCGCGGCGATCGGCAAGATCGCCATCTACCCCACGCGCTCCTATGTCGCCATCGCCCGCGCGCACGTCGCCAAGGCGCTGGCGCATCTGCATGCGGGCAAGATCAAGGGCCGCCGGTTCCGGGTCAGCAAGCTGTAACCAAGCTGCGGCAGAGATCCTGCCGCCGCCCCGGTTGCGCGGCGGCGACAGCGTCCGCCGCGGGATCCACAGGGATGCGCACGCTGGCGCACATGGGCGATCTGCACACGGCAGCACGACCGTTGCGCCGGTTCGCAGGCCGTCAGGGCAGCGAGACGCGCAGTCGGAAAGAGGCCTGGATCAATAGCTCAGCGTGGCCAGCAGCGGCACATCGTTGGCCCACTTCTCGCGGCCCTGCAGCGCCAGCAGTTCGACCAGCACCGCCGCGCCGACCACTTCCAGTTCCAGCTGTGCGGCCAGACCCAAGGCCGCGCGCAGCGTACCGCCGGTGGCCAGCACGTCGTCGACGATCAAGACACGGGCACCGCGCGGCAACGCATCCTCGTGCATCTCGATGCGATCGGTACCGTATTCCAGCGCATATTCCTGGATCAGCGTCCGCCCGGGCAGCTTGCCGGGCTTGCGTACCGGCACGAAGCCGGTGCGCAGCTCGCGCGCCAGGGCTGCCCCCAGGATGAAACCGCGCGCTTCGATGCCCAGCACCGCATCCAGCGGCGTGGTGCGCCAGGGCTGCGCCATTTCGTCCAGCGCGGAAGCGAAATCCGGGCCGTCGGACAGCAGCGGCGTGATGTCCTTGAAGACGATGCCCGGCTTGGGAAAATCGGCGATGTCGCGGATGCGCTCGGACCATTGATTGGGTCCGGAAGAATGGGTGCCGGCGCAGCGGGTGCAGTCAGTCATGGTGGCAGTGGCATCAGGGCCGGTGGGGACGCCCCTATTCTAGGCTGCGCGGCCTGACGACGCTGGGTTTACGACATACCTGCATCTGAGCGCGTCAGGAACTGCACGACAGCATCGAGCAACCGGCGCGGTCGCGCGCCCAGTCCGGCCGCCGCGCGGCAAACGCGTCGCGGCCCGGCTGGTCGTCGTAGGGCCGGCGCATGACCTCCAGCAATTCCTGCACGCCCGACGCATCGCCCTGCTCGGCCAGATCGATCGCCTGCTGCGCCAGGTAGTTGCGCAGCACATAACGCGGGTTGGCCAGGCGCATGCGTTCGCGCCGCTGCTCCGGCGACAGCGTGTCCTGGCGCAGCCGCGCCGCGTAGCGCTGCAACCATGCCTGCAATGGCGCGGCATGCGCGAGGCGCTTGTCCTGGTCGTAGAACGCCTCGTGCAATGGATCCGGATCAGGATTTTCCTGCGCGAACGCGATCAGGCCGCGGAATGTCAGCGTCATGTCCATCTCGGCGTCGAGCATCAGCGCGCGCAGCGCATCGATCAACTGCAGATCCTCGTCGCGGCAGTCGGCCAGGCCCAGTTTGGCAGCGGTGTCGTGGCGGTCGCAGGCCAGGTAGGTATCGCGGAAGCGGTCCAGGCCCTGCTGCAACCGCGCCTGGTCGGCAAACAGCGGCGCCAGCGCCTGCGCCAGGCGCCCCAGGTTCCAATAGGCGACCTGAGGCTGGGTGCCGAAGCGATAGCGACGCCCCTGCGCGTCGGTGGTGTTTGGCGTCCAGTCCGGGTCGTAGTCGTCGACCCAGCCATAGGGGCCGTAATCGATGGTCAATCCCAGGATCGACATGTTGTCGGTGTTCATCACCCCGTGCACGAAGCCCACCCGCATCCAGTGCGCCACCATCACTGCCGTACGCTCGCAGACCTGCGCGAACCATGCCGCGTACAACGCCTCACCGGCACCTTCCAGCTGCGGGAAATCGCGTGCGATGGTGAAATCCACCCATTGCCGCAGCAGCGCAAGATCGCCGCGCGCACCGGGCAACTCGAAATTGCCGAAGCGGATGAACGAGGGCGCCACCCGGCACACGATCGCGCCCGGTTCGCGCTGCGGCCGGCCGTCGTAGAACATGTCGCGCACCACCGCATCGCCGGTGGTGACCAGACTCAGCGCGCGCGTGGTCGGCACACCCAGATGATGCATCGCTTCGCTGCACAGGAATTCGCGAATCGACGAGCGCAACACCGCCCGGCCATCGGCCCCGCGCGAATAGGGCGTCGGGCCGGCGCCCTTGAGCTGCAGCTCGTAGCGGCCGCCATCGACCCCGATCGCCTCGCCCAGCGAAATCGCCCGGCCATCGCCCAGCTGGCCAGCCCAATGCCCGAACTGGTGGCCGCCATAATTGACCGCCCATGGCTGCATGCCCGGATACACCGCATTGCCGGCAAACACCTCGGCAAAGCGCGCGCTGCCGATCTCCGCGGCGTCCAGCCCCAACCGTTGCGCGACATCTGCCGAATACGCCAACAGGCGCGGCGCGGCGACCGGTGTCGGCGCCACCGCCGACCATGCGGCGCGCACTTCGCGGCGGCGTGGACCTTGTTCCGGATCACCAGGCAGCTGCTGGCGCAGGCGGTTGTCAAATTGCAGGGTCGTCATGGCTGCCAGCGTAGGCCAACGACAATGAACTTCGCATGGGCAACCACGCATCCGGCTTTGCGCACGTACCGTATCTTCGATCAGCTGGCCGCCAGCAAGCGGGCTCGTCCTGCACATGCTAGCGACAACCACAGCGTTATTCCTCCCTGCCCTTCGACAGACATCGCCCATGCCTTCGCGCGCTTATCGCTGGTTTCGCCCCGCCCTCCTGTTGCTCGGTTCGCTGACGCTGACCGCCTGCAGCAGCGTGTTCTTCGGTGGCATCAACGCCGCATCCAGCCGCGACGGCATCGTCGAGCATCGCGACCAGGTGTTCGATGCGGCGCATGATCTGGCACTGGACGTCTACCAGCCGCGTGGCGCGGTGGATGCACCGGTGGTGGTGTTCTTCTATGGCGGCACCTGGAAGCGCGGAACGCGCGCCAACTATCGCTGGGTCGGGCGTGCGCTCGCGCGCCAGGGCGTGGTGGCGATGGTGGCCGACTATCGCAAGTATCCGCAGGTGGGGCCGCAAGGCTTCATGTCCGATGCCGCCGCTGCCACCGGCTGGGGCTATCGGCATGCCCACGCCTATGGCGGCGACCCGACGCGCCTGGCGGTGATGGGCCACTCCGCCGGTGCGCATATGGCCGCGCTCCTGGGTACCGATACGCGTTGGCTGCAGACGCAAGGCCTCCAGCCCCGCCAGCTGTGCGGGGTGGTGGGGCTGGCCGGGCCGTACGATTTCCTGCCCACCAGCGACCCGGAACTGGTGGAGATCTTCGGCAAGGCGCCGCAGACGCAGCAGCAGTCGCAGCCGGTGCATTTCGTTGGCGGCGACGAACCGCCGATGCTGTTGCTGCACGGCGATGCCGACCACGTGGTCGAGCTGCAGAACAGCACCTCGCTGCAGCAGGCCCTGCAACGCACGGGCGGCACGGCCGAGTTGAAGATCTACCCGGGCATGGGTCATCTCGGCCTGGTGCTGGCACTGCGCAAATCGCCCGAGCGCTCGCCGGTGCTGCGCGACACGCTGCAGTTCCTGCGGCAGTGTCGGGCGCCGTGATGGGGCGGTAACGGATTGGGGAACCGGGGTCGGGAGTCGCCAACCCTGGCAGGACACCGTCAAGGCACGGTGACCTGCAGCTTCTGTGGGCGCACGGTCGACACGGCGACCGCAATGTCACCCGGCCGGCTTGCGCCCCATCAACGCGAACGGGCCGCCCTTCTTCAGCGCGGCCTGATATGCCGGGCGCGCTTCGATGCGCGCGAGAAAGGCACGCAGGCGTGGATAGCTCTCCAGCCCGCCGCCGCGTGCAGCAGCCGCCTGCACCGGGAAACTCATCTGGATGTCGGCCGCAGTGAAACGCTCGCCGGCAAACCACTCGCGTGCCTGTAGCGACTGCTCCATCCAGTCCAGGTGCAACTTGAGCTGCGGACCGACAAAGCCCGCCATCGCCTTGTCCACGATGGCGCGTGCGATCGGCTTGGCGAAGAACGGCATCGGCGCACTGCGAATGCGCCCGAAGATCAGGGTCATCAGCAACGGCGGCATCGCCGAGCCTTCGGCGTAATGCATCCAGTAGCGGAATTGCAGGCGCTCCGGCGACTCCAGCGGGCGCGGCGACGGCGACAAGGCGCACTCGGTGTCGTAGCGTTCGGTCAGGTACTCCAGGATCGCGCCGGACTCGGCCACGGTCAGATCGCCGTCCACGACGATGGGCGACTTGCCGAGCGGATGAATGGCACGCAAGGCCGCCGGTGCCAGCATGGTCTTGGGATCGCGCTCATGCCGGACGATCTGGTACGGCAGCGCCAGTTCTTCCAGCAGCCACAGCACGCGCTGGGAACGGGAATTGTTGAGATGGTGGACAGTGATCATGGCAGGGACTGCGCGCGGAAAGCACCTATGCTACCGAGCCGCGTGTCGTCGCTGCGCTCACCTGCGCGGGTCGGTCTGCCCGGCTCTGGCGCATCGATCAGATTGCGCCCAATAAAAAACGCCGGTCGCTTGCGCGACCGGCGTTTTTGGCAACCTTACGGTTGCAGACGGATTAGACCGCCTGCACCTGGTCAGCCTGCATGCCCTTCTGGCCCTGCACGGCGACGAAGGTCACTTTCTGGCCTTCCTGCAGCGACTTGAAGCCGGTGCCCTGGATGGCACGGAAGTGCACGAACAGGTCCGGGCCGCTTTCCGGGGTGATGAAGCCGAAGCCCTTGGCATCGTTGAACCACTTCACGGTACCGCTCTGACGATCTGACATTTACAAACTCCTGAACTATAGATGGATAAATCGCAGCGTCCGAAAAGCCGGAGCTGAGACTGAGTTGCAGGCGTTGGTAAAGCGGAACGATGAAGCGAGATCTGTAACGATCCGGCTGCATCAGGCCACGATTCACGGTGACCCTTGCAAACACAGTGCGTGCACAGTACTCGTGTTCCCAGCAAAAAGCGACACCCTGCGTCAAATTTTTTACTGTCAGGCCGGATCCGACCACCTGTCAGGCCCTTTCCCTCCCGATTTCAGCACATGAATACGCCTCCCCTGCCGTCCCGCCCGCAGATCTGGGTCGATGCCGACGCCTGCCCGGCCGTCATTCGCGACATTCTTTTCCGCGCTGCCGCACGGACCGGCGCGGCCGTGACACTGGTCGCCAATCATTTCCTGCAGACCCCTCGCCTGGCGCATGTGCGTGCGCTGCAGGTCCCCGGAGGGCCGGACGCGGCCGACGACCTCATTGCCGGACGGGTGGCTGCGGGCGACTTGGTCGTCACCCAGGACATCCCGCTGGCTGCCCGCGTCCTGCAGGCCGGCGCGGCCGCCGTCAGCCCGCGTGGCGAGCCGTTTACCAGCGACAGCATCAACGAGCGCCTGTCAGTACGCGGCTTTCTGGAAGAACTGCGCGGCGCCGGCGTCGTCACTGGCGGGCCTGCGGCGCTGCATCCGCGCGACCGTCAGGCATTTGCCGCCCAGCTGGACCGCTGGCTGGCCGAGGTGGCGCGCAGCTGAGCGCCGCACGCCGGGGTTGCAGCGGGGGCGTATCATGGGCGCCCTTTGCAACCGGCATCCTGATGGCCCTTACCGCCACCGTCCGCAGGGCGGAACTCCAGATCAGCGACATGGACCGTGGCTACTACGCCAACCATTCGTTGACCCTGGCCCAGCACCCCTCCGAAACCGACGAACGCCTGATGGTGCGGCTGCTGGCGTTCGCGCTGTTTGCCGACGACCGCCTGGAATTCGGCCGCGGCCTCAGCAACGAGGACGAACCCGACCTGTGGCGGCGCGACTACACCGGCGACCCGGACCTGTGGATCGACCTCGGCCAGCCGGACGAGAGCCGCGTGCGCAAGGCCTGCAACCGCTCGCGCGAGGTGGTGGTGATCGGCTACGGCGGCCAGGCCACCGAAACCTGGTGGAAGAAGCATGCCAACGCGCTGGGCCGGCACCGCAACCTGCGGGTGCTCGAACTGGAGTCGCAGGCCACCGAAGCGCTGGGCGCGCTGATCCAGCGCGGCATGCGCTTCGATGTGATCATCCAGGACGGCGAGGTGCAGATGCTGGCCGACCACGGCAGCGTCACCCTGACCCCGATGGTGCGGCAAGCTCCGGCCGAATGAGCACGCGTTGCGACGTGCTGGTCGTCGGCGCCGGCGCGGCCGGACTGATGAGCGCCTTCACCGCCGGCCGGCGCGGCCGCCAGGTGCTGGTGATCGACCATGCCAACAAGGTCGGCAAGAAGATCCTGATGTCCGGTGGCGGGCGCTGCAACTTCACCAACACCGGCACCACCCCGGGCAACTTCCTCTCGGCCAACCGCCACTTCTGCAAGTCCGCCCTCGCCCGCTACAGCCCGCTGGATTTCGTGGAGATGGTCGAGCGCCACGGCATCGCCTATCACGAGAAAGAGCTGGGCCAGCTGTTTTGCGACATCTCGTCCAAGCAGATCGTGCGCATGCTGCTGGACGAATGCGACGCGGCCGGCGTGCAGGTGCGTACCGACTGCAAGGTGCATTCGGTGCAGCGTGACAGCGATGGCTTCACCGTGGAGACCAGCCAGGGACGCGTGCAGGCGCAGTCGCTGATCGTGGCCACCGGCGGGCTGTCGATCCCGAGCATGGGCGCCAGCGGCTTCGGTTACGCGCTGGCCCAGCAGTTCGGCCACACGCTGTTGCCGACGCGCGCCGGGCTGGTGCCGCTGACCTTGAGCGGCAAGCACCAGGAGCGGCTGCAGGATCTGTCCGGGCTGGCGGTGCCGGTCCAGGCGCAGTGCAACGGCGCCAGCTTCCGCAACTTCATGCTGATCACCCATCGCGGCGTCAGCGGCCCGGCCATCCTGCAGATCTCCTCGTACTGGCAACCCGGCGACGAGCTGCGCCTGGACCTGCTGCCGGGCCAGGACGCCGCCGCGTGGCTGCGCGAACAAAAACGCCAGCGGGGCGCCACCGAGCTGCGCAACGTGCTGGCCGACGTGCTGCCACGGCGGTTTGCCCAGCGCCTGTGCGAGGTGTGGTTACCGGACAAGCCGGTCCGCCAGCTCGACCCCCCGCAGTTGCAGGCCGCCGCCGACCTGCTGGCCGCCTTTCCGCTGATCGCCAGTGGAACCGAAGGCTATCGCACCGCTGAAGTAACGCTGGGCGGTGTCGATACCCACCAGGTCTCCAGTGCGAGCATGGAGTCGCGCCTGGTGGCCGGCCTGTACTTCGTCGGCGAGGTGCTGGATGTGACCGGATGGCTGGGCGGCTACAACTTTCAGTGGGCATGGGCGTCCGGTCACGCCGCCGGGAGCGTAGCCTGATGCAACGTCCACAGGCGCAAACGTGGCCTGAGTCTCACCCCGGATGCGGCCTTGTCCACAGACATGGACGCAGTCGAGTTCCTTCGTATATTAAAGCCCGTCGCCAGGGAAACGCGCATGCAAAAAGGTAAAGATCTCACCCTCCGCTTGATGATGGTCGACGACAGCGTCGAAGGCGCAGAGGCGATCGTGACCGCGTTGCGCAACGGCGGCATCGCGGTGCGCCCATCGCGACCGCAGACCCCGGAAGAGCTCGCCAGCATGCTGTCGGGGCAGATCGACCTGGCCCTGTACGGGCAGGCGCTGCAGATCCCGATGAGTGTGTTGCAGCAGCAGATCGCCGGCAGCGGCAAGGACATCCCGATCATCCTGCTGGCCGAGCGGATCGAGGAAGACGCGCTGGTCGAGGCCGCCGCGCATGGCATCCGCGCCATCGTGCTGCGTCATCGCCCCGAACACCTGCTGGCGCTGGTGCGCTCGGAATGGGCCGACCTGCAGGCACGCCGCGGGCTGCGCCGCATCGAGGCGCAGATGCGCGAAACCGAACGGCGCTGCGATGCCTTGATCGCCTCCTCGCGCGACCCGATTGCCTATGTGCACGAAGGCATGCATATCCGTGCCAACGAGGCGTACCTGGACATGTTCGGCTTCGAGTCGTTCGACGATGTCGAGGGCGTGTCGCTGCTGGACATGATCGCCGCGCAGTACGTCGACGACTTCAAGCAGTTGCTCAAGGCGATGTCCAAGGGCGAGCCGCCGCCGGCGCAGTACAAGGTTGACGCGCGCCGGCTGGAAGGCGACACCTTCCCGGCGACGATGGAGTTCGCCACCGCCACGTATGAAGGCGAGCCGTGCATCCAGGTGGTGTTCCGCCGCCGCGAGGAATTCGACCCGGAGCTGGCGCGCGAGGTCGAGGACCTGCGTCAGCGCGACCAGGTCACCGGCCTGCTCAACCGCCCCGCCTTCATGGTGGCACTGGAACAGGCGGTGGCGCGCGCCGGCCGCAGCGAAGGCCAGTCCGGCTTCCTGCTGATCGAGCCCGACCATTACGCGCGCCTGCTGCCCGAGATCGGCCTGGATTCGGCCGACGCGCTGATCGCTGCCCTGGCCGCGCATGTGGCCAGCGTGACCGATGACAGCGTGGTCGCCGCGCGTTTCGGCGAGCACAGCTTCGCGTTGCTGATGGACGGCAATTACGCGCGCACGCACGCATTGGCGGAACTGGTGCGCGACGCGTTCGCGCAGCACGTCTTCAGCATTGGCGCGCGCTCGGCCACGGTGACGGTGAGCATCGGCGGCGTGCAGATCGGCGAGAAGATCGCCAGCATCGGGCAGGTGCTCAACCGCGGCACCGAGGCGGTACGCACCACCGCCGAGCTGGGCGGCAATGCAGTCAGCATCTACGACCCGGCAGCGGCCGACCGGGCCGAAGAAGAACGCATCGAACGCTGGGTGCAACAGCTGCGCGAGGCACTGGCCGGCGACGGCTTCCTGCTGCATTACCAGCCGGTGCTCAACCTGCAGGGCGAGCCGCTGGAGCTGTATCAGGTCTTCCTGCGGCTGGAGCGCAACGGCGAGATGATGTCGCCAAACGCCTTCATGGCGATCGCCGAAGAACACGATCTGATCACCGAGATCGACCGCTGGGTGGTGGCGCGCGCGATCCGCCAGCTTGGCGAGCGGCAGCGTGCGGGACACGCCACGCACCTGCTGGTACGCATTGGGCCCAACTCGTTTTCCGATCCGCAGATGGTCGACATCATCCGCGAGCAGCTGGCCGTGTATGGCGTGCCGGGCGAACGGCTGTGGTTGCAGACGCCCGAATCGAAGGTGTTCACGCACCTGCGCAACGCCCAGCAGTTCCTGGCGGCGGTGTCGGCGATGGGCTGCAAGGTCGGGCTGGAACAGTTCGGCTCGGGCCTGGATTCGTTCCAGCTGCTGGCGCATTTCCAGCCGGCCTTCCTCAAGCTCGATCGCGGCATCACCGGCGAAGTGGCCTCGGCCCGCGAAAGCCAGGAAAAGATCCGCGAGATCACCTCGCGCGCGCAGCCGGCCGGCATCCTTACCGTGGCCGAGTTCGTGGCCGATGCGCAGTCGATGAGCAGCTTCTTCAGCGCGGGGGTGGACTATGTGCAAGGCGATTTCGTCGCACCGACCGGGCCGTTGATGAACTACGAGTTCGGCTGAGGCCGCAGCCGCATCGCTGGCACCTCGCGCCAGGCAACAAAAAACCCGCGTGCTGCGGGTTTTTTGTTGGCTGGCGTAAACCAATGCGTCACGCGGGCATCTGGCAAGGCCGTCTTACATCGCCGCACCGTTGGCGGCACGCAACGCGGCGATGCGCTCGGCCAGCGGCGGGTGGCTCAGGAACAGCCGGCGCAGCCCGTCGCCCACACCGCCGGAGATGCCGAAGGCCTGCACCTGCGAGGGCAAGGTGTTCTGGCCGTGGTTCAGCGACAGGCGCTCCAGTGCGGCAATCATCTTGCCGCGACCCGCCAGCTGCGCACCACCGGCATCGGCGCGGAATTCGCGGCGACGCGAGAACCACATCGCGATCATCGTCGCGAACAGGCCGAACACCATCTCCAGCACGAACACGATGATGTAGTAGGCAAAGCCACGGCCACCATCGCGGTTGCCCGACATGGCACTGTCGATGATGCCGCCGACCACGCGTGCCAGCACGATCACGAAGGTATTGAGCACGCCTTGCAGCAAGGCCATGGTGACCATGTCGCCATTGGCGACATGTGCGATTTCATGGCCCAGCACCGCCTCGGCCTCGTCCTGGCTCATGTTCTGCAGCAGCCCGGTGGACACCGCGACCAGCGCGTTGTTGCGGTTGGCGCCCGTGGCGAAGGCATTGATTTCCGGGCCGTCGTAAACCGCCACTTCCGGCATGCCGATGCCGGCCGCCTGGGCCTGACGGCGCACCGTCTCCAGCAACCAGCGCTCGGTCGGCGTGCGTGGCTCGGTGATCACCTGCGCGCCAGTGCTGCGCTTGGCCATGAACTTGGACATCAGCAACGAGATGAACGAGCCGCCGAACCCGAACACGGCCGCCATCACCAGCAGGCCGCTCATCCGCGCGGGATTGACGCCCGCGACCGACATCACGATGCCGGCCAGCATCAACACCGCAAAATTGGTCAGCAGGAACAGGAAAATGCGGTTGAACATGGTGCGATGACTCCACGCGAGCAGGATGACCTGCAGCGGATCTGCGGTCGTCAGCGCTTGAAATCAAGCGATCACCTGACCGACGATTCAGCCGATCATGCCAGCCCTCCTCTACCGCGGCCGCTTCGCGCCCTCCCCGACCGGCCCGCTGCACTTCGGCTCCCTGCTGGCGGCATTCGGCAGCTGGCTGCTCGCGCGGCACGCCGGTGGCCAGTGGTGCGTGCGCGTCGAAGACATCGATCCACCGCGCGCCGAGCCCGGCGCCTGCGAACGTCAACTGCACACCCTGGCCGCCTTCGGCCTGCGCCCGGACCTGCCGGTGCTGTATCAATCCGACCGCCACGCGCACTACGACGCCGCCGTCACCAGCTTGCTGGAGGCGGGACTGGCCTTCGAATGCAGCTGCAGCCGCGCCGATCTTGCCGGCATGGGCGGCATCCACCATGCCTGCGTGGCGCCGCTGAGTGCCCGCCGCGCGGTACGCCTGCGGGTGCCGCCGCAGCCACCGGTCGGCTTCGACGACGCGCTGCAGGGCCACGTGGTGCAGGATGTGCATGCCGATGTCGGCGATGTGGTGCTGCGCCGCGCCGACGGCTACTGGGCGTACCAGCTGGCGGTGGTGGTCGACGATGCCGCGCAGGCCATCACCGATGTCGTGCGCGGCGCCGACCTGCTCGATTCCACCCCACGTCAGTTGCTGCTGCAGCGCGCGTTGGGCCTGCCGCAGCCACGCTATCTGCACCTGCCGCTGATCCTGGACCACGCCGGCCGCAAGCTGTCCAAATCGCACGCCGCGCCTGCGCTGGACGATGCAGACCCACAACCGGCGCTGCACGCCGCCTGGGCGGTCCTGGGACAGGATCCGGCGGCATTGCCGCGCCGTGCCGCGCTCGACACCGTGCTGCAGCATGCGGTGCAGCATTTTTTGCCGCAGCGGTTGCCCCGGCAGCTGCATCTGGATGCCAACGGACGCGCATCACCGCCCCGGCGTGACTAGAATTGCGCCCCAGCACCGGCGTCGGGCCAGGCAGCGCGCCTGTGCCCTGACCGCCGCAGTCTTTCTTCTGTCCATTGGAGTCGTCATGACATCTCGCGTCGTATTGGTCACCGGCGGCACCGGCGGTATCGGCACCGCCATCTGCAAGCGCCTGGCAGACCAGGGCCACCGGGTGGCCAGCAACTTCCGCAATGCCGAAAAAGCCCAGGCCTGGCAGCAGCGCATGCAGGGCCAGGGCTACGACATCGCCCTGTTCCGCGGCGACGTGGCGTCTTCCGAGCATGCGCGCAGCCTGGTCGAGGACGTCCAGGCAGCGCTTGGGCCGATCGAAATTCTGGTCAACAACGCCGGCATCACCCGCGACACCACCTTCCATCGCATGACCGCCGAACAATGGCATGACGTCATCAACACCAACCTCAACTCGGTCTTCAACGTCACCCGTCCCGTGATCGAAGGCATGCGCCAGCGCGGCTGGGGACGGGTGATCCAGATCAGCTCGATCAATGGCCTGAAGGGCCAATACGGGCAGGCCAACTACGCGGCCGCCAAGGCCGGCATGCACGGCTTTACCATCTCGCTGGCACGCGAAAATGCCGCGTTCGGGGTGACCGTCAATACCGTGTCGCCGGGCTATGTGGCCACCGACATGGTGATGGCGGTCCCGGAAGAGGTGCGCGCCAAGATCGTCGCCGACATCCCCACAGGCCGCCTGGGCCGCCCGGAGGAAATCGCCTATGCGGTGGCCTTCCTGGTGGCGGAAGAGGCCGCCTGGATCACGGGCTCCAATCTGGATATCAACGGCGGCCACCACATGGGCTGGTAACGTTTGCTGCAACTTCGCGATGCAGCATGAAAATCCCTTGAAAATCATGCTGCGCAGCATTTTTTTGGTGTGCGCTTAAGAAAATAAGGCCTTGCGGCGGTTGCAAGGGCTGCTGCGGTGCGCCATCCTGCGCGCACTATCGTTGTGAGTGAACGTTCCATGGCCGGACTTCGCATCATCAAGAAGTATCCCAATCGCCGTCTCTACGACACGGAAATCTCCAGCTACATCACCATCGAAGATGTGCGCCAGCTCATCATCGACGGCGAAGAATTCGAAGTACGCGACGCCAAGAGCGGTGAAGACCTCAGTCGCGCCGTCTTGCTACAGATCATTGCCGACCGTGAACAGGACGGCGAGCCGATGCTGTCGACCCAGCTGCTGAGCCAGATCATCCGTTTCTACGGCGACTCGCTGCAGGGCTTCATGGGCAACTACCTGGAGCGCAGCATGCAGGTGTTCCTGGATCAGCAGCAGCAGTTCCGCCAGCAGATGGGCAACCTGCTCGGGCAGACCCCGTGGGCGATGATGAACCAGCTGACCGAGCGCAACCTGGAGTTGTGGCAGGAGTTCCAGCGCAACTTCGGCGCCGGTTTCGGGCGTCCGGGCGGCCCTGGTACGCCGCCGCCGGGGGCGAGCGGCATGGGCAGCGGCCCGATGGGCACCGGCACCCACGGCACTGCCGCCGGTAGCGCCGGCACCACCGGCAAGGCCCGCAACCGCGGGTAACGCAAGCGCGGCGCCTGGAGCGTGAGACGCTCCACGGCGCCGCCAGTCAGCGGCCGGCCTGCTCCGCGCAAGCCGCGCAGATCCGCTCCACGTGGTACCCACGCGCGCGCAGGCGCTCGACCACTCCATCGCTTCCCAGCAGATGCAGCGCACCGACCACAACCAGCGTGGTCCCGCTCCCTTTGCCCAGCCGCTGTTCCAGCCGCGGCACCCAGCGCGCATTGCGCTCGACATTGATGTCCTGGTACAGCGCCGGATAGTGCTGCCGCATCTGCTCGGCCATCTGCGTGGACAGGGTGTGCACATCGCCATTGCGCCAGGCCGCGTGCAACTGACGCAGCTGATCGGTGGTGCCGGCGTCGTCCAGCGCCTCTTCCAGCAGCTGATGCTGCTCGGTGGGCGACATGCCGTCGAGCAAGGCAATCTGCTCCTGGGCGCGCTCCAGCCCATCGGCCGGTTTACCCTGGGCTTGCGCCTGCGCCATCAGGTAATGGTCCAGGCCGGCAGCCGGATCCATGCCTTGCCGGCTCATCTCCGCCAGGCTGATCGTCAACGCCACGAACCAGGGTTCCAGTGGCTGCAAGCTGTCCACCTGCATCCCGCGCTTGCGTGCGTAGCTGGTCAGCGCCTGCCAGGTCTTTGGATCGAGTACGTCCTGCAGGCGACGCCCGTCGCTGCGCCGCGCCGCCTGCAGCATGCGGCCGGCCAGTTCGGGCGATTGCGCGTCGGACGGCGGCAATTCGAACACCAACCTGTCAGCCTTGGCGAATGCCTGCATCACATCCGGCGACAAGGGGTAATCGCTGGGCTTGAGCACATGGAACGAGCCCAGCAGATACAGCGTGCCGCCCTTGCCATCGACCCTCCACAACAACGGCACCGGCGGCCCGGCAGGCGTGTCGTGGCCGGCACGTGCCCAGGTCGGTGCGGCTGCCCCGCTCCACAGCCCCAGCGCGATCACCGCGCCGCAGCACCAGGCGGCCAGCCGGGTGCGCATGCTTGCCTCTACCACGTCGCTGTCTCCACGTCAGTGCGGCACCTTGTAGGTTTTCTCGCCTGCCGATACCGCCAGGTCGATGCGGTTTTCCGGCGGCGGCAGCGGACAGGTCGCAAACGGAGTGAACGCGCACGGCGGGTTGTAGGCACGGTTGAAATCCACGACCACATGCCCGGAGGCATCGGGCACGTCCAGGTCCAGGAAGCGCCCGGCCGGATAGCTGCCGTGCCCGCTGGTGCGGTCGGCGAACACCACGAACATCGGCCGCCCCGGTTCGCCGATGGTCTGCAGCCGATACGCCTTGCCATCGCGCTCGAAGGCGATGGCCCCGGCATTGGGCTGCTCGCTGCTGATGCCGACGATGTCCACGATCGGAATGGTCTTGCCGACATCGTTGGGCACATAGCGTGCGCTGATGCGCCAGGACGGATCGGCCGGCCAGTACTCCAGCCCGGCGAAGTGGCTGCGCGACGGCGCGTCGGCATGCTTGACCCGCAGCGCGTTGCGGTCGCCGCGATGGATCAGGCTCAACACGCCCTTGCCGCCATCGAAATGGATGAAGGTCGGCTGCGGGTCGCGATCGGACTGGAAGCGGATCCGGCCGGTCAGCGGCTTGCCATCAACGCTCAATTCCGCGCCGCGCTCGGGCACGAACCAGACCGTGTCGGCCTCGGTGGAGACCATGCCCAGCTTGGGCGGCCCGACCGCCAGCCTGATGCCGCTGTCGGCACTGCTGCCGATGTAGTGCGCCTTCAGCGACAGCCAGTGCAGGCCGACCAGGCTGGTCCAGCCATCGGGCGCGCGCAGCTCGGTCAGGCGCGCTTCGCGCCAGGCCGCGTTGTCGGCCAGGAAGGCCTTGTCGAGTGCGGCCGGTGCCGCCGGCGGCGGTGCGTCCTTGCCGCAGCCGGCCAGCGCCGCACACACCAGCGTGCCGAGCAGCCAGCGGTTCCCCCTGTGCAATGCAGCCATCAGCGCCCCCTCAGGAACCAGCGATCGATTTCGCCCAGCGTAAACCGTGCCCAGGTCGGCCGACCGTGGTTGCATTGGCCCGAGCGCTCGGTGATTTCCATATCGCGCAGCAGTGCGTTCATTTCCGGCACGGTCAGGCGCCGGTTCGCGCGCACCGCGCCGTGGCACGCCATGGTGGAGAGCAGCTCGTCGCGCGCCCCGGCAATGCGCCGGCTCTGGCCATGTTCGCGCAGGTCGCCGAGCACATCGCGCAACAGCGCCTCGGGGTCGGCATTGGCAAGCAATGCGGGAATGCTGCGCACGTGCAGCGATTGCGGGCCGGCGCGGGTGACCTCGAAGCCCAGGCTGGCCAGCGTGTCGGCTTCGCGCTCGGCGGTGTCGGCCTCGCGCTCGCCCACCGCCAGCGTCATCGGCACCAACAGCGGTTGCGCGTGCAGGCCGATGCTGTCGTGCGCGTTCTTGAGCCGCTCGTAGCCGATGCGTTCGTGCGCGGCATGCATGTCCACCACGATCAGGCCTTCGGCGTTCTCGGCCAGGATGTAGATGCCGTGCAACTGCGCGACGGCATAGCCCAGCGGCGGCACGCCGCTGTCTGCGGCAGTCGCCGGCAGGCCCATTCCCGCGCCCTCGGGCAAGCGTGCCGACTGCTGCTGCGCGCCGCTGGGCGGCGGCGCATACAGCGCGCTGTAGGCCGCACGCGCCTCATCCACGCGCAGACCCAGCGGGGTCTGCGATGGCGTCCACTGGCCGTAGCCGGTGCCACCGCCGCCACTGCTGCTTCCGCTTCCGTAGCCTGGACGATCGAGCATGCCGCCCGGCACCGCGCCGACATCGCCGGTGCCTTCCGTAGCGCTGCTGTTGGGCATCGCGCCGGCGCGCGTCTGCGCCAGCGCGTCCTGCAAGGTGCGGTAGACGAAGTCGTGGATCAGCCGCGCCTCGCGGAAACGCACCTCGTGCTTGGCCGGATGCACGTTGACGTCCACGCGCGCCGGATCCAGCTCCAGGAACAGCACGTAGGCCGGCTGGCGGCCATGGAACAGCACATCGCCATAGGCCATCTTGACCGCGTGCGCGACGCTGCGATCGCGCACCGAGCGGCCGTTGACGTAAAGATACTGTTGGTCGGTACTGGCGCGCGAGTAATGCGGTTGGGCGACCCAGCCGTGCAGCCGCAGACCGGCGCCACTGTGATCGACGCGCAAGGCCTGTCGTGCGAAATCCTCGCCCAGGGTTTCGCCCAGACGCGCATCCGAATACAGGTCGCCCGGCTTGTAGCGACGCGAGGGTTTGCCGTTGTGCGAAACCCGCAATTCCACATCGGGCCGCGCCAACGCCAGTGAGCGTAGCCACTCTTCGATATGCCCCAGCTCGGTGCGCTCGGCACGCAGGAACTTGCGCCGCGCCGGTACGTTGAAGAACAGCTCGCGCACTTCGACCGTGGTGCCGGGCGCGTGTGCACGTGGCATCACCTCGCCCAGGCGGCCACCGTCGATCTCCAGCGCGGAGCCATGTTCGGCATCGTGGCGGCGCGAAATCAGGGTGAAACGGCTGACCGAGGCGATCGACGGCAACGCTTCGCCACGAAAGCCGAGCGTGGCCACGGTCTCCAGATCGTCCAGCGATGCGATTTTGCTGGTGGCATGCCGCGACACCGCCAGCGGCAGTTCGTCGGGGGTGATGCCGCCGCCGTTGTCGCGGATGCGGATCAGCCGCACGCCGCCCTCTTCCAGCTCGATATCCACGCGGGTGGCACCGGCATCGAGTGCGTTTTCGACCAGTTCCTTGACCACCGACGCAGGCCGCTCGACGACTTCGCCGGCGGCAATCTGGTTGATCAGGATCTCGGGGAGCTGACGGATCGCCATCAGCGCAGGCGCTCGTGCCGGACGCAAAGGTCCACGCGCATCGAGGGTGTAACAGGTAAGGCAGACGTCGGCACGGCAATCCGGCGGCGCACGGGCGCCGTCATCAAGGAATCAGTGCGGAATGATAGCCGAGCGGCTCAGCGGCTGCCGCCGGCCACGGTGCCGACGCCGGCATCGGCTTCGGCCTGCGCGCGCGCGGCAAACAAGGTGCCTGGCGGTGGCTGGCGGGTGAAGAAGGTATCGATGCCATCCAGCACGGCCGCGGCGATCTTGCGCTGGTAGGCCGGGTCGATCAGGCGACGCTCTTCGTCCGGATTGGAAATGAAGGCGGTCTCCACCAGCATCGCCGGCATGTCGGAGGTGCGCAGCACCGCGAAGTTGGCGCGTTCCAGCTGCGGCTTGTGGTTGTTGCCGATCCGCTTGAGGCCGCCAAGCACGTGCCCTGCCGCATCCTCGGAGGCCTTCATGTGGCCGCTCTGGGCCAGATCCAGCAGCACATTGGCCAGCGTGCTTTCGGTCTGCTGCAGACGCACGCCGCCGACCAAGTCGGCGGCATTTTCCTTGTCGGCCAGCCAGCGCGCGCGCTGCGAGGAAGCCCCCTTGGTCGACAGCACATAGACCGACGAGCCGGTCGCACTGCGATTCTCGGCAGCGTCGGCATGGATGGAGATGAAGATGTCGGCCTTGGCGGCGCGTGCCTTCTGCGCGCGCATCGGCAGCGGAATGAACACGTCGGTATCGCGTGTCAGGTAGGCCTTCATGCCGGGCGTGGCGTTAATCTGGCGCGCCAGTTCGCGCCCGACGGCCAGGGTGACATCCTTTTCGCGCTTGCCGGTGGGGCCCATGGCGCCCGGATCCTGGCCACCGTGTCCCGGATCGATCGCAACGATCAGCGGCCGCATTCCGGGTGCCATCTTGATCCGCGAGGCCTCGCTGGGCAGTACCGGACGCGGCGGCAAATCGTCGCTGTCCGCCGCGGCAACGCCGCCGGCGGTATTCGGTGTGGCAGTCACGGCATTACCCGACGCGGCGCCCATCGGCGCATTGCCGCCATTCAAGATGGCAGCCGGCGATGCGGCGTTGCCTGTCATCGCGGGTGCTGGCGACGTACCGGCGGTGGCGACGGTGCGATTGGAGGAGTTGCCGGCAGTGCCGGCTGGCGCGGACGTGCTGGTGGTTACCGCGGCCGCGGCCGTGCCTGGACGCGGTGTCGGCACGCCGGTGGCCACCGTCGTCGGTACCGGCGCCGGGGTCACGCTGGGCATGGCCGAGGCAGGGACATACGGTGCGGGCGCCGGCGCAGGCGGCACCACCGACGCACGCTGCGCAGACGCCGCCAACGCAGCGGTCGCGCGGGCCGCCTCGGATTGTGCATTGGCCGGGCGCGGCGGCGGCGTCGCAGGTGTTGTCGGGTTGGCAGCCACCGTGCCGGCGGAGACCGGCGAATCGCCCGGCCACTCGATCACCAGGGTCGACGCACTGCCCAGCGTCTGCATCTGCGGCTTCAACGGCGTGACCGGCGTCGCCAGCTCAAAGACCACCCGGAAGGTGCCCGGCACCGGTTGGCCGGTCCGCACCGAGGTCACCAGGCCGGCTGCGGGCGGCAATTTGAGGCCACGCACACCGGAAGAATCGGGAAAATCCACCACCAGGCGATTGGGGTTGGCCAGCGACAGCGTCTTGAATCCGCCGCTGCCGGCCAGCTGGATCTCCGCACGCGTGCCGGTGGCACCGGTGCTGATGCCGACACCCTTGATTTCGCCGGCCCACGCAGCAAAAACCGCCAGGCTGAGGCTGGCGGTCAGGGCGGAAACACAGAACTGGCGGAACCCCGGTGTCATGGCGCTGGATTCAAACACCCGAGCGTGTGAATTGCAAGGTGATTTCCCTTAATAATCCACAACCTGGCGTTCATTGTTGTTGTGAGCCGGCAAAAAGAGACTGCAACTGCGGCAAGCCTGACAGCCGCGTCACCCAGTCGCGCCCGGGTTGGCTGCGGCCCAGCAGCGTGACGCTGCGTCCCTCGCCATCGACCGCCAGTTCCACGTCAAGGTCCACCGGCGGCAGCGCGCCCGCGCCGCGCTCGGGCCATTCGACCAGCCACAGGCTCGCGCTGCCCTCGTCGAGCCCGAGAAAATCCAGTTCTCCGGCCTGCCCGATGCGGTACAGATCCAGGTGCCAGGCCTCGTCGCCGGTGCTGAGCGGATAACGCTCGACCAGGGTGTAGGTGGGGCTGCGAATCGGGCCGGTGACGCCGAGTGCGCGCAGCAGCGCACGCGCCAGTGTGGACTTGCCTGCGCCGAGATCGCCGTGCAGTTGCACCATCGCGCGGGTGGGCCGTACCGCCGCCAGGGCCTGCCCCAGGCTTTCGGTGGCCTGCGCATCGGCCAGGTGTGCGCTGAGCTGGCTCATGCAATGGCTCCGGCATTGGCGAAGCGACGCAGCTCGGGCAGCAGATCGGTCGGCAGCAGGCCGCGCTCGCCCGCGCGCGCAGCCGCATCGCCGGCGCAGGCATGCAGCAAGGCGCCCAGGCTTGCCGCATCGAATGGCGACCAGCCCTGTGCCAGCAAGGCGGCGATCACGCCGGTCAGCAGGTCGCCCATGCCGCCGACCGCCATGCCCGGATTACCGGCATCGATGATGCGCGGCACTGCGTGCGGCGCGGCGATCACGCTGCCGGCGCCCTTGAGCACCACCACGGCATCGAAACGTTTGGCCAAGGCGTCTGCGGCAGCCAGGCGGTCGTGCTGAACCTGCCCGGTCGACATCCCCAGCAGGCGACCGGCTTCGCCCGGATGCGGTGTCAGCACGCGCGGGCCGCGTGTCGGCACCTGGTTGGCGGCCAGCAGGTTCAGGCCATCGGCATCGATGACGACGGCACTGTCAGACGCCAACACGCCGTGCCACAACGGCTGCGCCCAGGCGTCCTGACCCAGCCCTGGCCCCAGTGCGACCACGTCGGCCGCATCGGCCAGCGCGGCGATGTCGTCGCCGGCCTGCAGCGCGCGCACCATCGCTTCCGGGCAGCGCGCCAGCAATGGCGCGACATGCTCGGCGCGGGTGGCGACCTGCACCAGCCCGGCGCCGCTGCGCAAGGCCGCTTCGGCGGTCAGCATGATCGCGCCGCCGCTGCCGAGGTTGCCGCCGACACACAACACGCGCCCGGATTCGCCCTTGTGCGTATTGCGTCGGCGCGGGCGCAACTGCGCGGCCAGGGCTGCGATGTCCCAGCTGTGCGCGGCCGGCGTCAGCCCGTCGAATGCCGCATCCGGCACGTCCAGCGATGCGACTGCGCGCGTGCCCGCATACTCCAGCGCATCGCCGGTGTAGAGCCCCACGTGCGGCACGATGAACTGCAAGGTGGCGTCCGCGCGCACCGCGGCACCGAAGGCCACGCCGTGATCGGCATCGATGCCGCTGGGCACATCCAGCGCAAACACCGGCACGCCGGCGGCGTTGATGGCATCGATCAACGCGCCGGTCTCGCTGTCGGGCGCGCGGTTGAGGCCGATGCCGAACAGCGCATCGACGATCACATCGGCCTGCGCCAGCGGAGATGGAAACAGGTCGATCGCACCGCCCACGCCCAGATAGTCGGTGCAGGCGCGCTGCGCCAGCGGCGCGGCCGGGCCGTGCCCGGGAAGATGCACCACCTGCACCTGGCGCCCGGCCCGCTGCGCCAGGCGTGCCAGCACATAGCCATCGCCCCCGTTGTTGCCGGTGCCGCAGACCACCACGATGCGGCGTGCCCGTGGCCAGCGTTCCGGCAGGACCTGCCAGGCGGCCTGCCCGGCGCGTTGCATCAAGGTATAGCCGTCGCCGCCGAGCAGCGTGGTGGCCTGCGTGTCCAGCCTGCGCGCGGCGGCGGTGTCGTAAAGATCGAGCGGTGCGTACATGCCGGGAATTCTATACTTGTCGCCATGTCTGCCGTCCTCGCCCGTCCCGACCCCACCGACGCCGCCGCGCGCATCCGTGCGCTCGCGCGCGAGGCGGGCTTCCAGCGCTGCGGCATCACCGGCATCGAGCTGGGCGAAGACGAGGGACACCTGCGCAGCTGGCTGGAAGAAGGCCTGTACGGGACCATGCACTGGATGGCCCAGCACGGCGACAAGCGCTCGCGCCCGCAGGAGCTGGTGCCCGGCACCCTGCGCGTGTTGTCGGTGGGCATGGACTACGGCCGCAAGGACGACAGCGAAGCCTGGAACACCCTGCACGACGGCCGCCGCGCTTACGTGGCGCGGTACGCGCTGGGGCGCGACTATCACAAGCTGATGCGCAACCGGCTGCAGAAACTGGCCGAGCGCATCCAGGGCGAAGTCGGCGCATTCGGCTATCGGGTGTTCGTCGATTCGGCGCCGGTGCTGGAGCGGGCGCTGGCGCGTAACGCGGGCCTGGGCTGGATCGGCAAACACACCTGCCTGATCGATCGCAAGGGCGGGTCGTGGTTCTTCCTGGGCGAGATCTACCTCGATCTGCCCTTGCCCATCGACACCCCGGCCACCGCGCATTGCGGCACCTGCACGCGCTGCATCGACATCTGCCCGACCCAGGCCATCATCGCCCCGTACCGGCTGGATGCGCGCCGCTGCATCGCCTATCTCACCATCGAGCACGAGGGCGCGATTCCCGAGCAGATGCGCAAGCCGATCGGCAACCGCATCTTCGGCTGCGACGACTGCCAGCTGGTCTGCCCGTGGAACAAGTTCGCCCAGCGCACCGACGAAGCCGATTTCCGCGCCCGCAACGAGCTGGATGTGGCAACGCTGCCGCAACTGTTCGCCTGGGACGAAGACGAATTCCTGCGCCGCACCGAAGGCAGCCCGATCCGCCGCAGCGGCCATCAGCGGTGGTTGCGCAACATCGCCGTCGGCCTGGGCAATGCGCCCGGCACGCCGGAGGTGCTGGCGGCGCTGGAGGCGCGCCGCCACGACGACTCGGAACTGGTACGCGAACACGTGGGCTGGGCGCTGGCGCAACACGGTTTGTAGGTTTGCGCCCGATGCGCTCACGCATGCGCATCGCCGCTGCGGGATAATGCGGCGATGGCCGACCGCAACGAACAGATCCTCACCCCCAGCCAGCTCAACACGCTCGCGCGCGACCTGCTGGAAGGCAGCTTCCCGCTGGTGTGGGTGGAAGCAGAGCTGAGCAGCGTCACGCGCCCGTCCTCGGGCCATCTGTACTTCACGCTCAAGGACGCGCGCGCGCAGATCCGTTGCGCGATGTTCAAGCCCAAGAGCACCTGGCTGAAGTTCCAGCCGCGCGAGGGCCTGCGCGTGCTCGCGCGCGGACGCCTGACGCTGTACGAAGCGCGCGGCGACTACCAGTTGGTGCTCGACCACATGGAAGAGGCCGGCGAAGGCGCCCTGCGGCGCGCCTTCGACGAACTGCGTGCGCGCCTGGCCGCCGAAGGCCTGTTCGATACCGAGCGCAAGCAGCCGTTGCCGGCGCATGTGCGGCGGCTGGCGGTGATCACCTCGCCCAGCGGGGCGGCGGTACGCGACGTGCTCAGCGTCCTGGCGCGCCGCTTTCCGTTGCTGGAAGTGGACCTGTTGCCCTCGCTGGTGCAGGGCGACAGCGCCGCTGCGCAGATCACCTCGCTGTTGCAGCGCGCCGATGCGTCCGGGCGCTACGACGTCATTCTGATCACCCGTGGTGGCGGCTCGCTGGAAGACCTGTGGGCCTTCAACGACGAACGCCTGGCCCGCACGATTGCCGCCACGCGCACGCCGGTGGTGTCGGCGGTCGGGCACGAGACCGACTTCAGCCTCAGCGATTTCGTGGCCGATGTGCGTGCGCCCACGCCGTCGGTCGCGGCCGAACTACTGGTGCCCGATCAGCGCGAGCTGGTTGCGCGCGTGCGGCGCGCGCATGCGCGCATGGCCCAGCTGCAGCAGCATGCGCTGGCCACTGCGATGCAGCGCGCCGACCGGCTCGCCCTGCGCCTGCGTGCACACAGTCCGCAGGCGCGGCTGCAGCTGCTGCAACGCCGCCAGCAGGATGCCGGACGCCAGCTGCGCGCGCGCCTGACCCAGGTGCTGGAGCGCCTGCAGGCGCGTGTGCAACGGTCGCAGGCGCGCCTGCAGGCGCACAACCCGCAACGCGACCTGGCCACGCTGCAACAACGGCTGCGTGCACTGCATCCGCAGGCAGCGATGCAGCGGCGCCTGCAGCACGACCAGCTGCGGCTACGCAGCCTGGCACGCTCGCTGGAAGCGGTCAGCCCGCTCGCCACCGTCGCGCGTGGCTACGCCATCGTGACCCGCCCCGCCGATGGCAGCGTGGTGCGCAGCGCCGCCGAAGTCAGCGCCGGCGAACGCCTGCGTGCGCAGCTGGCCGATGGCAGCATCGCGGTACGGGTCGAGCCGGGGGACGCCTGACATCCGGCAAGACATCACGCGCGCGCTAACCGTGATCGGGCGTCTGCGCCGCCTGCTGCCAACCTTGCAGCAGCAGCCCGGCCAGCGCGACCGGATCATGGTCGAAATGATGCCCGCCCGGGCGCGCCACCACCTGCACGCCCCGCGCGCGCAGCTCCGGGCACAGCGTGTCCTTTTCCTGCTCGCCGTAGATGCATTGCAGGCGATGCGCGTCCAGCGACTGGATCGCCGGTTCCACATCACGCTCGGCATCGTTGTGCCAGCCCAGCCAGCCACCGACGCGCACCTTGAAATTGGCTTGATGGGCAAGGCCCAGCAGGCTGACGAACTGCACCGATGCACGTTGCTGCGGCGACAGCTCGGGATAGGCAAACGGCAGCACATCGGCACCGAACGAGTAGCCCACCAAGGCAACGTGCTGGATATGCCAGCGCTGCCGATAGCTTGCGATCACCCGATCCAGGTCCGCCCCGACCTGCTGCGGCGTGCGGCTCGCCCAGAAGTAGCGCAGGCTGTTCCAGCCCACCACCGACACCCCCTGCTGCTGCAATTGCGCGGCGATGCCCTTGTCCAGTTCGCGCCAGCCGCCGTCGCCGGACAGCATCACCACCATGCGGTCGCTGCCGGGCGCATGCAGTTCGACCAGCGGCAGATCGCCCACACCGTGCGCCTGGGCCGTGAGGAAATGGCCGCGGGTGGCGGCAGCGATCTGCGTGGGGCTGGCAGCGTCGACCAGATCGTCGAGGAAGCCCTGGTTGGCATCGGGCATGTCGCGTGCGCAGGCCAGGCCGCCAGTGCTGGCGCCGCCATCGGCGACAACCGCGCCACCCAGCACGTCGGGCGCGGCCGAGGCCAGCGCCTGCCGCGCTAGCACCGCGCCATCGCCCTGCCCCACCAGGACCGGCGGCAGGAATGCGTCGACATGCTCGGCGCGCAGCAACTTCTTGCCCAAGCGTTCGGCATCGTCGGCCAGGGAACTGCAGGCCGCATGATGCGCGCGCACGCGTTCGCGATAGCTGGCGGTGTCGATCACCGCGACCAGCGCGCCATCGTTGCTCAGCATCTCGGCAAGCCGCTGGCCGTCCTGCGCATGGCCGCTGTCGGGCAACAGCACCACCATGGCCTTCGGCGTGCCTTCCGGACGCAGCACCTCCACCGAGCGGTAATGCCCGGCGGTATTTCCGTCCTGCAGATGCCGCGCCACGGCGTAGCCGCTGCCGCCGATCAGCAGTAGTGCGACGACCCAACGAAACAGTTTGATTCCCCAGCCCATCACCGCAATCCTCGCAAGCGCTGGCGCTTGGACCGCGGCCAGGGTGACCGGTTCCAGCGCGATCACGGTCGGTGTTCGCTGCGGTTAAGCCAGCGCGCTCACCTCGGTGTGTGGCCGCCGCGACGCGGAAGACCGTGCACGTCGTCGTCGATGTCGTGCCCCGAGACGCGGGTATGGCACACAACATGGCGATCGGCGATCACTGGCCATGCGGGCGCAGACCGCGCATGCGCAGCGGCAATGCAACTGCGCCCTAGATGCCGCGCGCCAGGCGAAAGCCGATCCGCGCGCTGGTGCTGTCCGAATCCTGCGACTGCCGCCAGGCCGCACGCGTCTGCTGCGGCGAATTGGCCCAGCTGCCGCCGCGGATCATGCGCTGCCGGCAGCCGGGGTTGAACCACGCCGCACCGTCGGCCGGCGCGCGGCGGTAGCTGGCATGCCAGCAGTCGGCCACCCACTCGCTCAGGTTGCCGCCCATGTCGTGCAGCCCCCAGGCGTTGGCGCGAAAGCTGCCGACCGGCGCCGGGCCCCAGAAGCCATCGCCGTAGCCGACAAAGCCGTTGTTCCAGTGCCGGCCGCTGCGCGAGACATCGTTGCCGCCGGTGAAGTTGCCCGCATCCAGCGGCGGCGAGCCGGCATTGCCCCAGGGATAGCGCCCGGTGGTGCCGGCGCGCACCGCGTATTCGAATTCGGCCTCGCTGGGCACGTGGTAGTGGCGGCCGGTCTGTTCCGACAGCCAGCTCGCATAGGCTTCGGCGTCGCGGATGCTGACGTGCATCACCGGGCTGTTGGGGGCGGCCTGCGCGCCGTTGTAGTCGGACTGCCAATCCACCCCGTTGCGGCGGATGAAGTTGCCGCTGCGCTCGTCGTACACCACCGAATGCCCGCGCCGGGTGGCGCGCGGGCGGGCGCCGGTCGCCTCGACGAACTGGCGGAACTCGGCGACCGTCACTTCGGTGATCGACAACGCAAAGCCGCGCGCGAAACGCACGTAATGCGACGGCCGCTCGTTGTCGGAAGCGCCGGGCTCGGCATCGCCTGCGCCCATCTGGAACGCGCCATGCGGCACCACGATCATCTGCGGACCACGCCCGCCGACCTTGAGCCCGTCGGTGAACACCTGCCCGGGGCGGAAGCTGCCGTAATGGGTGGCCAATTCCAGCCGCCGCCGCAGATCGCCAGCCACCGCATCGCCCGGGTCCGCGATGCGCAGCACTTCGGCCAGGGTCTCGCCGGCCGCCTTGAGGCCGCGCGGGGAGGTCAGATCGTGCAGGCCGGCGTCGTGCAATGCGGCGATCTGGGCACGGCGCATGCGCTCGATGCGCGCGCGTGCGTCTGCAATGGTCGGGGCGCGCTCACGTACCTGCCCGGCCATCTGCAACCAGTAGCGCGCGCCGATGAAGTCGCTCGCCTCCGCAGCCTGTTCGGCGCGTGCCAGCAGGCCGCTTTCCACCGCAGCCAGCCCCTGGCGCGTGCGCGGGTTGTCCGGATCCAGCTGCGCCGCATCGCGAAAGTTCACCAGCGCCCCGTTGCCGTCCTCGCCCAGGCGGCCGCCGCGCAGATCCTCCTCGCCGGCACGGTTGAAGCTCAGCACCCGCTGCGCGGTTTCCACCGCGCGTTGCAGCGTACGCACCTTCGGATCCTGCGGAGCGAGCGCCAGCGCCACGATGGCCAGCTCACGTGCCTGTTCCAGTGCACTGTCCTGGCGGTCGGTCTGCTCGATCAGCGCTTCGCCCAGCTCGATCAAGCGACGCCGCGCCTGTTCCAGCCCGCGCCGGCTGGCCGCGTCCTTGCCGCCGGCGCGCTGCTGGATCGCCAGGTACAGCGGAATCGCGTCGTCCGCATTGCGATACAGCCGGTCATCCTGCAACGCCTGGTCGGCGCGCTTGCGCGCCTGCGCCAGTGTCTCGTCGCCCAGGTCCACCGGCGGTGGCCGCCATTGCGCCACGGTCTCGGCGGACTCTTCGCCACCGATGGACACATTCGGCTGGCTCGACGGCGCGGCGGCGGCTGGGGGCGCCGCGGCAGGCGCCGGCGTCGGTGTCCGCGAACAGGCGCACACGCCTAGCGCGAGCAAGGCCCATGCTGCGATCCGGTTACCGCACTCACCCACCACCTGCTCCTTCCAGTGCTCTGCCGCACGACAGGCGATCGCGACGTTAGGCTATTCTGCGCGTTCTGCGCAAACCCTCGCTGTCGACGGAAATCACGTGCCCCATTGGATCACCCACCCCTCCGAGCTGACCGAACGCCTGCAGGCGTCGCGTCCGTCCCGCATTGGCCTGGATACCGAATTCATTCGCGAACGCACCTACTGGCCGCAACTGGCACTGGTGCAGATGGCCATCGGCGAGGAGATCCTGTTGATCGACCCACTGATCCCGGGCATGAACGAGGCGCTCAAGGCGTGGTTGACCGCCACCGACATCGTCAAGGTGATGCATAGCGCCAGCGAGGATCTGGTCACCTTCAAATGCGCGTGCGGGGTATTGCCGCGGCCGTTGTTCGACACCCAGATCGCCGCCGCGCTGGCGGGTGTGGGTGGCGGCATGGGCTATCAGAAACTGGTGCAGGAAGTGACCGGCACCTTGCTGAGCAAGGGCGAGACGCGCTCGGACTGGATGCGCCGCCCGCTGTCGCCGGCGCAGCTGGAATACGCCGCCGACGATGTGCGCTACCTGTTCGCCATCCACGACGAACTCACCCGTCGCCTGACCGAGCAGGATCGCCTGGGCTGGCTGGCCGAAGATGCCGAGCGCCTGCTCGCCACGGTGGAGCACGACGACGGCGAGCGCTGGCCGCACGTGAGCCTGCGCACCGCGCAGTTCCTGGAACCGGCGGCGCAACGTCGCCTGTTGCGCCTGCTGCGCTGGCGCGACCTGCAGGCGCGTCAGAGCGATCGCCCGCGCAGCTGGATCCTGGACAATGAACTGGCCAGCCAGCTGGCACGGTTTCCGCCGGCTGATCTGGACGCCCTGCTGCGTCAGTTCGACAAGTTCCCCAAGGCGCCGCGCAAGCTCGCCGCCGCCGTATGGGAAGCGCTCAACACGCCGCTGCCCGACGAGGAGCACGCGCCGCTGGCGCAGGCCGCCACCGACGGCAACAAGGTCGTGCTCAAGCGCCTGCAGGATGCGGTGGCCCAGCGCAGCCGCGAGCTGGGATTGCCCGACGGCATCCTGGCCTCGCGCCGGCACCTGGAAACCCTGATCGAGCAACGCAGCTGGCCTGCACCGTTGGGACAATGGCGCCGCCATGCCCTGGAAGCGCAGCTGACACCACTGCTGGAAGACACTGCGACGCAGTGACGTGGTGCAGCGGTCCTGAGATCACGCCTCCATGCGCCCGCCGCGAGGCGGGCAAAGCGCAGGTGGTTTTCAGCCAGCTTCACTTCCACAGCGCAGCCCGTGGATCGGACCACACGCGCGAGCAGCATCTCCGTCGATCGCCTCATCTGATTGATATCGCGCCATCGAAGCTGGCGCAGTCAGGACATGTTTTGGTCACGAAGCGGTCAGTGTCTGACCAGAACTGCATGGATGTGTCATCTCGCCTGGCCTGCTGCTGTATCGTTACGGCCGGGGTCGCCGTGTGCGCAAGCATGTTCGGCGGCCTCGCCAGACACCGCGAACGCGCGAACAGGCCCTGTGAAAGGCCTGCTCACTATCTGCAGGCGCGCGCGCAACGGCCGCCCCCGGGCCACATGCCATAATGACGCGTGTCCATCGGGCAACGTCTCCACCACTTATTCCGAGGCTATACCTCTGTGAGCAATACCACTTCCAAACTGGATTCCATCGCACAAGCCAAAGCCAAGCTGCTGGACGAGCTGCAGAAGCTGGAAGAACAGGAAAAGACCGAGCGCGCCAGCGAGGCATCCTCTGCGCATGCCACCATCGTCTCGCTGCTGGAACAGTTTGCCGGCCACTTCAACACCAAGCAGCGCAACGATATTGCCGCTTACCTGGGCACCACTGCTGCACGCAAGGACGTGGTCAAGAGCGGCCGCAGCGAAGTCAAGCCGAAGTACGAACTGCCGCACACCGGCGAGACCTGGTCCGGTCGCGGCCGCACGCCCAAGGCCTTCGCCGCCTGGGAAGGGTCGGTGTCGTACAAGGAATGGAAGGCCAAGAATCCGGACCTCAAGTTCCCGCTCGTCCGCGAGTGATTGCCGCAGGATCGCGCCTTCGGGAGGCGATCCACGCCGCCGGCCTGCTTGGCGAATCGCGCCACATGTGGGTAGAATCAGGACACGTGGGGCGGTAGCTCAGCTGGGAGAGCGTCGCGTTCGCATCGCGAAGGTCGAGGGTTCGATCCCCTTCCGCTCCACCATTGCTTCAACCGTAGGGCCTCGGAAACGCCATGTTTCCGGGGCCTTTTCGTGTCGGGCGTGTGCATCGGGAGCGCGTCGGCTAGTGCAGTGCCGGTGCCGGTCACGGCCATGTCGCCGGGATCACATCGTGCGCGCTAACGTCCGTCTCATCATCACGCCGGACGCAAGCCATGAACAACAAGCAGAGCCAGCCCGACAAGGCCGCCGACAACCAGCACGGTGTTTCGGAGAGCCAGCAGGATCGCAAACAGGATGAGGCCGCCAAGCAGCGCCCCGGACAGAAAGACCTGCAGGTCCATGACGAACAGACCCGCCGCCCCAAGGGCAACGCCGGCCAGGGCGAATGACCTGCCGAGCAGGGCGGTTTCGCAGCGCCTCAGCGCGGGTTCGCTGGCGCTGCTCCGCCCTGCCCGATGTGGCAAGATCGGCGACAGCCGTCATCCGCCGGGGTGGATGAGGCCTACGCCAACCAGCGCGCGCGATGGGCTGCGACACGCCCTCGCCGCACGCACACCTCCCTCGCCTGACGGCGCCCTGTTCCGGTGGTCTTCGTATGCAGATTCCTGATGCGTCCGCGCTGCAACTCTTCCACGCGACGCTGTTGCCAGGCGATGCCGCCGTAGCGGCGCAGGTACCGGCCAACGAAGACGAACGCCTGGCTGCACTGCAGGACTACCAGCTTCTGGACACCGCTCCGGAGCCGGTCTACGACGAATTCACCTCGATCGCGGCGGCGGTCTGCCGTACGCCGATGGCACTGATTTCGCTGATCGACACGCAGCGCCAGTGGTTCAAGTCGAAGCTGGGCATGGCGCCGAGTGAAACCCCGCGCGAGCTGTCGTTCTGTGCCCACGCCATCCTCGAACCCGATCATGTGATGGAAGTGGGCGACACCCAGCTGGATGCGCGCTTCGTGCGCAACGCGCTGGTCACCGGCGAGCCGCAGATCCGCTTCTATGCCGGCGCCCCGCTGCTGACCTCCGACGGGATCGCGCTGGGCACGCTGTGCGTGCTGGATCGCACACCCCGCCGCCTGTCGGTCGCCGAGCGCGACGCACTGCAGGCACTGGCCAGGCAGGTCGTCAACACCATCGAGTTGCAGCGTGCGGCCAGACTGGTCGAGCTGGACGCATTGCGCGATGACCTCACCGGCGTGTGGAATCGCGCCGGCCTGGAGCAGGCACTGCAGACGCTGGCACAGGGATCGGAGACGGCCGCGTCGCCATCGCTTGCGCTGGCACTGATCGACCTGGACGGCTTCAAGCGGCTGAAGCTGCAGGCTGGAACGGCAGCAGCGGACGCCACGCTGGTCCAGGCTGCCAGGATGATCGAAGCGCAGCTGCCGGAGACCGCCACGGTGGCGCGGTTGAGCCGCGACCAGTTCTGTGTCGCAGTGCCGGAGACAGCGGCGACCGAGGCCATGGAGATGATCGAGGCCGTGCGCAGGGCGATCGAAGCGGCGCGCTGGCCAGCCGGTGCACTGACGATCAGCGCCGGCCTGGTCGAGGTGGCAGCCGATGCGTCGCTCGACAGCAATGCCTTGCTGGCGCGTGCACGGCACGCCCTGCAGGGCGCGATCGGCAAGGGACGCAACTGCGTGCGTCGCTTCGATGGCTGGCATCGGCAGGACTGAGCGGCAGACCACACCCAGGTCTGAGGAGGTCGGTCACCAGGGCGCGGATCGCCCCGGCCACGCAGCCTCCGGCGGCGTGGTCGATGCCGGTGTCCGGCTGCAGTCGTTGCGGTTGCGGTTGCAGTGCTTCCACCCGCGCCCGCTTCCTTTAATGGTCGATCACACGTGGCGGGCAGCCGCCCGGCGAATCCGCAGTGGTGTTGGTGGGCTGCGCCTGGCCAGGCTCAGGCTGCCAAGGCATCGGTGTTGCCGGCAATCTCATCCACTTGCAGCACCTGGTCCATCTCCAGCAGCACCACGAAGCGCTCGCCCACCTTGCCCATGCCGCGCAGCAGGTCGCGGCGGATATGCGTGCCGAATGACGGCGCCGCTTCGATGTCCTGATCGGCCAGTTCGATCACAGCGTTGACCGCATCGACCAGCACCCCGATCACCTGCGGTCCCTGCGCCTGTTCGGTGGCCAGGATCACGATGCAGCTGCGTTTGCTGATCGCACTGTCGGCACGTCCCAGCCGCGCCTGCAGATCCACCACCGGTACCACCGCGCCGCGCAGATTGATCACCCCGCGCACGCAGGCCGGCATCGACGGCACCGGCGTGGGCGCGCGGTACTGGATGATTTCGCGAATGCCAACAATGCTGATGGCGAAGATTTCACCATCCAGCTGGAAGGTCAGGTACTGGGCCGCCGCATCGGCGTCGCCAGGCATCACATCGGGGGTCTGTGCAGTCATCGATCGGTCTCTCAGAAGCGGGCGAACTGGCCTTCGTCCGGGCCCTCGGACATCGCATAGGCCGGCGCCGCGGTGCTGCGCCAGCCGCGCGTGCCGGGCGCACGTGCCGGGCCTGCGACCGCCACCTTGCCGCGCTTGGGCGGGGTGTTTGCAGGCCCCTGCCCGCCCAGGCGGAAGAACGCCATGCTCTGCTGCAGCTGCTCGGCCTGGGCGCTCATTTCCTCGGCAGTGGCGGCCAGTTCTTCCGAGGCACTGGCGTTCTGCTGGGTGGTCTGGCTCAGCTGCACCACCGCCGAATTGATCTGGCTGACACCGGAGGATTGTTCCTCGGACGCGGCGGAAATCTCCTGCACCAGGTCCGAGGTGCGCTTGATGCTGGGCACGATGGTGTCGAGCAGGCGGCCGGCACGATCGGCCAGTTCGACGCTGGAACTGGCCACCTCGCCAATCTCCTGCGCGGCCACCTGGCTGCGTTCGGCCAGCTTGCGCACCTCGGCGGCCACCACGGCAAAGCCCTTGCCATGCTCGCCGGCGCGCGCCGCCTCGATCGCCGCGTTGAGCGCGAGCAGATTGGTCTGGTACGCGATGTCGTCGATGATGCCGATCTTCTGCGCGATCTGCTTCATCGCCTGGGTGGTGGCGACCACCGCTTCGCCGCCCTCGATGGTTTCTTTGGCGGCCTGCGTGGCCATGCCATCGGTGATGCGGGCATTTTCGGTGTTCTGGCTGATCGATGCGGTCATCTGTTCCAGCGAGGCGCTGGTCTCTTCGACGCCGGCGGCCTGTTCGCTGGCAGCCTGCGACAACGACTGTGCGGTGGCACTGACTTCTTCCGACGCGCTGGCCAGGGTTTCGGCACTGGTGTTGACCTCGCCGACCACCTGCGACAGCTTCTGCACCATCGTACGCATCGCTTCGAGCAGCTGCGCGGTCTCGTCGCGGCCATGCACGTCGATGCGCATGGTCAGGTCGCCTTCGGACAGCCCGTTGGCCACCGTCACCGCGCGGCGGATCGGGCCGGTGACGCTACGGCTGATCACCACGCCGAGAATCGCGCCGAGCAGCACGCCGCCGCAGATGATGGCGATCAGCAGCTGGGAGCTGCGCGTGTGGATGCTGCCGGCTTCGGCATTGGCCGAGGCGGCACTGCGCTCGCGCAGCCCGCTCAGGTCGGTCATCAGGCTATCGACTTCATCCGAGCTGGCACGTACCGCGCGCGACAACTCGGCCAGTTCCGGATTGGCGTCGCGCAAGGCTTCGCGGTTGGCGGCGTCGATGAAGCGGCCGCGCTCTTCCAGGTATTTCTGCCAGGCGCGGTCGAATTGCGCCAGCTTGTTCCTGCCTTCCTCGGTCTGGAAACTGGGCCGCGCGCGCGTCATGTAGTCGACCACCTTGGCGGTGTACTTGTCGATGTTCTGCACATGCGACTGACGCTCTTCGGCGCTGCTGGCCAACAACAGGTTGGCGCGTGCGCGGCCGGCGTAGATGAGGTTGATATTGGCCTCCTTCACGTTCGACAGGCCGAGCAGCTCGCGCTGGTACAGCGAGGTCGACAGGTCGCTGATACGACCGGAGTTGGAATAGCCCACCCAGCCGATGCATGCACCGATCGCCGAGACGATCAGGAACGCCACGATCAGCCTGGTTCCAATTCTGAAGTTGCCTAACATTGGGAAGTTCTCTTGAGATGGTGCATGTGCGACCTGCAGTGCAGGGTCGCCCGGTGGCGTGATGCGGATGCCGCTCGCTGCGATGCGGCTTGTCTAACCAATCGCTAATGGCTATCGGCGACGCCAAAACGCGCTTGAGACACAAACGGTGCTTAACCGCGTATTCACGCCATCGGATATGCGCTTTTGTGACCGGTCACGCGCTCACAGGGCCAGGCATTCAGAAAATTCCTACCCCCGGATTGATGCCCGGACAGTCCGCAGCGACATCACGACTGCACGGTTAGGCTTGGCGCATGTCGCCACAGCCACTTCCACGTAGCTTCTATGCGCACGATGCCCGCCAGGTCGCACCGCGATTGCTCAACAAGGTGCTGGTCAGCGCGGACGGGCGCCGCGGCCGCATCACCGAGGTCGAGGCGTATTGCGGCAGCGAAGATCCGGCCGCGCATTCGTTTCGCGGCATGACCCCACGCACGCAGGTGATGTTCGGCGCACCGGGGCATCTGTATGTGTATTTCATCTACGGCATGCATTGGGCGATCAACGCGGTGTGCGGTGGTGCGCCCGGACATGCGGTGCTGATCCGCGCGCTCGAGCCGCTGGCCGCAATCGCCGCCATGCAGGCCGCGCGCAGCGCCGCCCCGCTCAAGACATTGACCACCGGCCCCGGTCGCCTGGCCCAGGCATTTGGCGTGAACGCCGCGGACAACGGGCTGGACCTGACCGACGCGCGCGCACGCCTGTGGATCGAGGACGACGGCCTGCCGCCGCCATCCGGGCCGCTTGCAACGCCGCGCATCGGCATCCGCAAGGCGATGGATGCACCATGGCGCTGGGTGGTGCCCGATAGCCGCTATCTGTCGCGTCCGCTGCCACGGGCGACAGGCGCGCGCGCGGTGCTGCCGGGCGACTGAGCCAGCCACTGCTCCATCGGCGTCTGCTCGGCGGCGCCAGGCCCGCGCTGCAGCAGGCGCAGGGCCTGCTCGGCCTGCTCGGTGCTCAGGTCCTGCAGCGGCTGGAAGCGATCGGCCGCCCATACCGCCATCGGCAGGCCATCGAGATACGCCACACGGTTGCCGGGCACGCGCGCGACGCGCTCGCCCGGCAGGAGGCTGCCCAGCAGATTGCACGGGTCACTCGCACTCACGCACACCCACTGTTGCGGCAAGGCTTGCGCACGTACGCGGCGCAGGGCGGCGATCGCATCCGGCAACGCGAACTGCTCGCCGGACAGGCCGGCGATGAAACGCCCGCCACGGATTTCGCCACGCGCTTCCAGGCGTTGGTACATGCGCAGCAATTCGCGCCACGGCGGCAACCATGCCGCCTCGCGCTCCAGCAGCCGCCAACAGACCACGCCGTAGCGACGCAACAAGGTGTGCGCCACATGTTCGAGCATGTCCTGATGACGCTCGCCGGCCTCGGCCAGCGGCAACTCCGGCAGCGCGCGCACCGGCGCCCAGCGCCCGGCATCGCGAATGCCCAGGGCACTGGCGCGGCGCCGGTGACGCGACAGCGCCGAGGGCCGCTTGGATGCCGGCACCAGCAACGCGCGCAGCCCGGCATAACTGTCGCAATGCGCACGCCCGCGCATCACCAGTTCGCTCAGGGCATCTTCCAATTCGGTGCTCATCAGCCGGGCCGCATCGGCAATCTCGTCGAAGAACAAGGCGCCTTGCTGCTGCAGGACCTCCGCCACCCGTTGCGCGCGCGAACCCAATGGTGCGTCGTCGCCATCGCGTGCCAGGCTGCTCCAGCGTTGCGCCGCGCGGCGCGGCAGCAACACGATCGGCGTGCTGCGCAGCGCGGCACCGCCACGGCTGCCGCCGGGCCGCAGCCGCGCCCACACGGTGCGCCCGGCGGTGCACAGCTCGTCCAGCCAGGCCGGTTGGTAGTCGCGCACGCGTGCCGGCAGCAGCTCGCTCTCCCACAGCACTGCGGGGGCCTCGAAGCCTTCCAGCTGCCCGACCACGCCGGCCAGTGCGTCCGGCCCTGCCACACGGCTGGCGCCATCGACGTGCTGCCACTCGAACAGGAAACGCGCGTAGTCGCGTTGCGACACCGGCTCGATCTCGCGGCGCAACCGCCCCAAGGTATAGCGATGGATGCGCGCCAGCAGATGACGTTCGCACCATTCTTCCGACTGCGCCTGCGCGCTGAAGTGGCCGGCCATGACATAGCCCTCGCGCTGCAGCGCGGCCAGGGCGAGCACGATCTCGGATTCGGGCAGGCGCAATGCGCCGGCCAGGGCCGGCACCTGCGCCGGGCCGACGGCAGACATTCGCCCGCGCAGCAGCTCGCGCACGGCCCAGTCGCGCTGCCAGTCGGCAACGCGGCAATCTGCCGGCGCCTGTAGCGGCGGTTGGGCAACGGCATGCGGATACAGCGGCACAAACCAGTCGATACGCTCGGCACTGATCCACAACGCGGGCACCCCGTCGAAGGCAAGACAACTGGCGCGCCCATCGCCGGCGAGTGCAGCCAGCCACGCCTGCCATTGCGCATCGCCCGCTTCATCGACCGGAAGCACACCGAGCCCGACCAACGCCTCGTGCATTTCTTCGGCATCGCGCGGCTGCGGCCAGGCCTGTTCACGCACCGAGGCGATGGCCTCGGGATCGAGCTGCCCCAGGTCGTCGCTGCTCTGCGGCGTATAGCGACGGCTCTGCACGGCCTGGGTGCGGCGCTCCTCCAGCGGTGCGTCGTCCAGGAAGGCATACGGCCGCGCATTCAGGGCTTCGGCCGCCAGCGGCGACGGTGCCGCCAGATCGCGCGCCACCAACGTGATCGCGCCCGATTCCAGCCCGCGCAGCACCTGCAACCAGCCCTCGCTGTCCATGGACTGATGCAGGCAGTCTTCCAGTGTCTGCGCCACCAACGGGTGGTCCGGCACCTCGCGCTCGCCGACCAGGTTCTCCGCGCAGGCGACCTGGTCGGGGAACACGGTCGCCAGCAGATCCTCCGACTTCATCCGTTGCAGTTGCGGCGCGACCTTGTGGCCGCCGGCAAAGCGCGGCAGCGCCATCGCATTGGTCGCATTCCAGCGCCAGCGCACGCCGAACAGCGGCGCATCCAGCAGCGCCTGGATCAACACATGCTCGGCCGATGACGAATGCAGGTAGCGGGCCACCTCCTCCAGCGCAAAACTGTGGCTGGTGGACAGCGACAACACGATCGCATCCTCGGTCGCGGCGGCCTGCAGTTCGAAGTTGAAGGTGCGGCAGAAGCGCTTGCGCAACGCCAGTCCCCAGGCACGGTTGATGCGGCTGCCGTACGGCGAGTGGATCACCAGCTGGGTGCCGCCACTGGCATCGAAGAAGCGCTCCATCACCAGACACTGCTGGGTCGGCATCGCGCCCAGGGCTGTGCGGGCATGGGCGAGATAGTCGACCAGTTGGCGTGCAGCTTCCACCGACAGACCCAAGACGTCGTGCAGCCAGTCGCAGGCGGCCTGATGTGGCGGGCTCTCCAGCCGCACCGCAATCTCGCCGCGCAGGCGCGACACCGCCGCCGACAATTCATCGCTGCGCCCGGGCGCCTCGCCCAGCCAGAACGGGATATTCGGTGGCGCGCCCTTGGCATCTTCCACGCGCACGCGCCCGGCATCCACGCGCAGGATGCGGTAGCTGGCATTGCCAAGCTGGAACACATCGCCGGTAAGGCTTTCGACCGCAAAATCCTCGTTCACCGTGCCGATCTTTTCGGCCTGCGGCTCCAGCACCACGCTGTAGTCGCCGGTTTCGGGAATGGTGCCGCCGGAGGTCAGCGCGGTCATGCGTGCGCCACGCCGCGCATGCAGGCGCCGATGCACCGCGTCGCGATGCAGGTAACCCGCACGCGGCCCAAGCCGTGTGCTGAAGCCCTCGCACAACATGCGCACCACGTCATCGAAGCTCGCACGGCTCAGCTGCGCGAACGGCCAGGCACGACGCACCAAGGCGAACAACGCGTCTTCGTCCCAGTCCTCGCACGCGGCCTCGGCCACGATCTGTTGCGCAAGCACGTCGATCGGCGCCAGCGGCATGCGCAAGGCGTCCAGCTCACCGCGGCGCACGCTGTCCAGCAGCGCGGCGCATTCGATCAGCTCGTCGCGGGTCTGCGGGAACAGGCGCGCCTTGGGCGTGCCGCCGACCTTGTGCCCGGAGCGTCCGGCGCGCTGCAGGAAGGTGGCGATCGAGCGTGGCGAACCGAGCTGGCAGACCAGATCCACATCGCCGATATCCAGGCCCAGTTCCAGCGATGCGGTGGCCACCAGCACGGTGAGGTCGCCGGCCTTGAGCCGCTGCTCGGCCAGCAGCCGCGTCTCGCGCGACAGGCTGCCGTGATGGGCGGCGACGCGCTGCTTGCCGAGCAGATCGCCAAGGTGGCGCGCAGCCCGCTCGGCCATGCGCCGGGTATTGACGAACACCAGCGTGGTGCGATGCTGCTGCGCAAGCCTGGCGACATCGGCATACACCTGCAGCCACTGATCGTTGGACATCACCACGCTCAGCGGCGTCGGCGGTAGGGCCAGCGCCAGATCGCGCTTGCGGGTGTAGCCGATGTCCACGATCTCGCAGGGCGGCGGCTGGCCGGCGTCGCCCGCCCCGACCAGGAACTGCGCCACGGTCTCGATCGGCTTCTGCGTCGCCGATAAGCCAATGCGGGTGATCGGGCGCTCGGCCAGCCGTTGCAGTCGCTCCAGCGTCAGGCTCAGGTGGCTGCCGCGTTTGTCCGCCGCCACCGCGTGGATTTCATCGACGATGACGGTGCGCACATGCCGCAACGCATGGCGTCCGGAGGCCGAGCCCAACAGCACGTATAGGGACTCCGGCGTGGTCACCAGGATATGCGGTGGCGTGCGGCGCGCTTGCGCCCGCTCACGCTGCGGGGTGTCGCCGGTACGCACCGCCGTGCGCACTGCCACGTCCGGCAGGCCGCTCGCAACCAGGGCCGTGCGGATGCCCTGCAACGGCGCATCCAGATTGAGGTGGATGTCGTTGGACAGCGCCTTCAGCGGCGAGACGTAGACCACGCGGGTTTCGTCCGGCAGCGCGCCGCCGTTGGCCAGGCCGTCGCGGATCAATGCATCGATCGCCGCGAAGAACGCCGTCAATGTCTTGCCCGAGCCGGTGGGCGCGGCTACCAGCGTGTGGCGTCCGGCCTGGATCGCCGGCCACGCGGCAATCTGCGCCGGCGTGGGCTCGGCGAAGGTCTGCGCGAACCACGCAGCCACGACAGGATGGAACTGCTGCAGGACAGGATGCATAGGCGATACCGCAGGCCTTGATGCCAAGCCAGGACCGACGGCGCGTGAATTCAAGAAGGTAGGTTCAATGGATGGGGTTGCGCTGCGTCCCACACAAGCCAGCCGCAGCAATGGCGGTGCATCATGAAATCGGAGGACGACCGGCGCGCGACCTCGCCGGCCGCCAACGCAACGCTGCGGCCCGGCGCGACGATTGTCGACCGGGCGCGTGCCATGGCACATTGACGCCCATGCCCAGCCTGATTCTCTTCATGATTGCCGGCGCCGCGCTGTACGCGTTCTGGAACTCCTCGCGTGCCGCAGCCGAACGTGCCGACATCCTCGGCCGCAACGCCTGCCGCGCCGCCGACGTGCAATGGCTGGACCAGAGCGTGCATTCCACCAACCTGCGCATCTGTCGCAAGCCCAACGGCTGGCTGGGCTTCGAGCGGACGTTCCGGTTCGAGTATTCGCACGATGGCATCGACCGGCATAGCGGCCGCTTGGTGATGCGCGGCGATCAGCTGATCGCCTTTACCGGACCTCAAGTGGCCACGGTGACACCGCTGAGCCCGGATCATCAGCGCCTGAACTGACCGCGATCTGGTCGCTGTGGACGCCTGCAGGCGCCTGGCCTGCATGCGGCGACCGAAGACCAGCATCCTGCAGCGCATTCAAGAAGCCGCCGCAGTGACTGCAACCGCATCTGTCGGTGCCTCAGGCGACCGCGGCGCACACACCACGCGTACCTGCCGCGGCACGGGACGGGCGCGCGGTGCGCGCCCATTGCCGGTTACTTGACCACGCGCAGATGCGGACGCTTGCCGGCAGCCGGCGGCTCGTCCGGCGTGGGCGCACCCGGCGGCGGCGACGCACCCGGATCCGGCGGTTCGGTGCTGGTACCGGGGATATCGTCCGGCAAGGCCATGCCCTGCCCCGTCTCGCGCGCATATACCGCCAGGACGGCGGCCATCGGCACCATCACCGGATAACTGACGCCGCCAAAGCGCGCGGTGAACTGAACGCTTTCGTTGTCGACCTGCAGCCCGACCACGGCGCGCTCGGCGATGTTCAGGACCACACGGCCGTCCTTGACCGCACTGGCAGGCACCTGCACGCCGGGCAGTCCTGCGTCCACCAGAACGTGCGGCGTCATGCCGTTGTCGTTGATCCATTCGACCAAGGCCCGCAGCAGGTACGGGCGATGGCTGGTCATGCGGGGGAAATCTTCGCTCATGGCGTCATTTTACCCGCACACGGCCCGCAGCGGCGGCTGCGCGATGCGGCGTCGGTCTGTTGGCATACAGCCGTCGCATCAGCCTGGCAGGTCGCGCAGTTTCTTTTCCTGATCGGTCAGGCTGCGGATGAAGCCGGGATTGCGGAAGATCCGGTTGCCGTAATCTTCGATCGCCTTGCCATCCTTGGGCAGCCCGATCTCCAACGCGTCCAGTCGCCAGATGATCGGCGCCATTGCGCAATCGGCCAGACTCATTTCCGGATTGAGGAAGAACTTGCTGGCCTTGAACAGCGGCACCGACGCGGTGAGCAGTTCCTTCAGGCGCTTGCGGCCGGCTTCGGCCTGGGTCTTGTTGCCGAGCTGGATGGCCTGCACCTGCGGCACCCAGTCGTGCTCGATCCGCAACATCGCCAGACGCAGGCGCGCGCGCGAGAGCGGGTCGACCGGCATCAACGGCGGATGCGGGTAGCGCTCGTCCAGGTATTCGCTGACCACCGATGCGGCGTACAGCACCAGGTCGCGTTCGACCAGGGTCGGGACCGAATGATAGGGATTGAGATCGATCAGATCTTCCGGGGGATTTTGCGGGTCGACCGGCACCAGGTCGTAGGTCACCCCTTTCGCCGCCAGGACCAGACGGACCCGGTGGCACAACACGTCGTCGTTGGACGAAAACAAAGTCAAGGTATTCCGCATACGCACACTCGTCGCCATTCAAGGCTCTCCGACGACCGGAATCCGCCGGCCGCATCGGCGCGGCCGGCCCAACGCCGACCGTCACCACGGTCCTTCGAGTGTGCAATCACGTCACGCAAAAGCCAAGGGTGATAGGCCCTCAAAAACACCAACAGGCCATATTGTGGCGTCCAATGTCGGGCGCGGCCGGCGATGACGCGTCATCGGCAGGTGGGTCCGCAGCGGATCTGCGGATTCTGTGCAGGCCCTTGCACGCCTAACATCGCGGGACACGCCGCAAGTACGTCCTTGACGCTGCGAGTTGGCTGCAGGGCCCTTGCCCGCCCACCATCGCGGCACACGCCGCAAGTACGTCCTCGACGCTGCGAGTTGGCTGCAGGGTCCTTGCCCGCCCACCATCGCAGGACACGCCGCAAGTACGTCCGTGTAGGCTCCGGCGCGGCATCCATGCCGCTCAGGGTCCCGCGACGGTGAGCGGGCAAGGACCAGCCGAGATGGTTGGTGTGCATGGCAATAGCAGTGCTGGAAGCGCCTCGTTTGATCATGAGCAGCGGCTCCACGTCTGATGCACACCGCACGACAGACGGCTTTCAGATCAGTGCCGACCAATTGTCTGGTGCGGTGCCCTTGCCGGTTGCGGGACCGTGTGGCGGCATGGATGCCGCCACCGAGCCCCCAGGGACGGGTTCACGGCGTGTCCCGCAAGCGGTGAGGGCACCGCGCCCTCGACGCTGCGAGTTGGCTGCAGGCCCTTGCCCGCCCACCGTCGCAAGACCCGCCGCAAGTACGTCCATGTAGGCTCTTGAGTCGATCTAGGCTCTTGAACGGCGTGCATGCCGCTCAACGACTGCGCCACCGCCGACGGACGCGGCCCAGGCCCGGAATCGGCACATAGCATGCGCACCCCTGCCCTGCGCAGCGCCTGCATGCACCGGGCGATCGGTTGCTATTCCTGGGCCGCCGCGGCATTGCGCGCCGCCTCGGGTTCACCGCACGATCAATGCACGTCCTTCCAGTATTCCTTCTTGAGCAAGTAGGCAATGAAGGTGAGCAAGGCCAGGAACAGGATCACCCACACGCCCATGCTTTGCCGTTTCAGCGCCGCCGGCTCGCCCGCGTACTCGAGGAAGTTGGCGATGTCGCGCACGGTCTGGTCGAACTCCATTGGCGTCTGTCGCCCGGGCTGGCCGAGCTTGAGCGCCTGCACCGGCTTGTCGCCGGTCGCCTTGTCGGGCGGGCCGAACTGCGCCTGCTGCAGTCCTTGCAGCTCCCACAGCGGATTGGGCATGGACGCATTCGGGAACAACTGGTTGTTCCAGCCCAGGGGGCGGGTCTGATCGAGATAGAACGACTTCAGGTAGGTATAGACCCAGTCGGTGCCGCGCACGCGGGCGATCAGGGTCAGGTCCGGCGGCGCCTTGCCGAACCACTTGGCCGCCGCATCGTGCGGCATGGTGCCTTCGATGTGTTCGCCGATCTTGGCGCCGGTGAAGTTGAGGTTGGTCATGACCTCTGCCTCGCTCAAGCCCAGATCGCTGGCCATGCGCGAATAGCGCAGGTACTTCAGCGAGTGGCAGCCGGAACAGTAGTTCATGAACAACTGCGCGCCACGCTGCAGCGAGGCACGGTCGCTCAGGTCGTTGCCGGCCTGCTGCATCGCACCGCCTTCGGCCGCAATCGCACCGCCGCCAATGAGCAGCCCGCACAGCAGGGCAAATAGGCGCGACGTCCATGACCTCACGTTGGAATTAGTCATGGGTGGTCACCCGCTCCGGCACCGGCTTGGTCTTGTCCAGCCGCGTCCACACCGGCATGGTGATGAAGAAGGCGAAGTAGAGGAAGGTCAGCACGCGCCCGACATAGGTTTCGTGCGCGTCGGTGCCGGGGCCGGAGCCGATCACGCCCAGCCACACGAAGCACACCACCAGCACGCCGAGCGCGACCTTGGAGATCCAGCCACGGTAGCGGATCGAGCGCACCTTGGCCCGATCCAGCCACGGCACCAGGAACAGGATCGCGATCGCCGAGAACATCACCAGCACGCCGCCGAGCTTGTTCGGCACAACCCGCAACATCGCGTAATACGGCGTGTAGTACCAGACCGGCTTGATGTGCTCGGGAGTCACCAGGCGATTGGCCTCGGTGAAGTTGTCGTGCTCCAGGAACAGGCCGCCAAACGCCGGCGCGAAGAAGATGATGAAGGCCGCGATCAACAGCAGAAAGCCGACCCCGACCAGATCCTTGACCGTGTAATACGGGTGGAACGGGATGCCGTCGGCCGGCTTGTGCGCGTCCCAGCGGTTGCCCTTCGGCCCCTTCTTGATGTCCACGCCATCGGGATTGTTGGAACCCACTTCATGCAGCGCGCCGATGTGCAGCACGATCAGCAGCAACAGCACCAGCGGCAGCGCGATCACGTGCAGCGCGAAGAAGCGGTTGAGCGTGGCATCGCCGGGCAGGTAGTCGCCCATGATCCATTCGGTCAGCCCGTTGCCGATCACCGGAATGGCACCGAACAGCGAGATGATGACCTTGGCGCCCCAGAACGACATCTGACCCCACGGCAGCACATAACCCATGAAGGCTTCGGCCATCAGCACCAGGTAGATCAGCATGCCGAGAATCCACACCAATTCGCGCGGCTTCTGGTAGCTGCCGTACATCAGCCCGCGGAACATGTGCAGATACACCACGATGAAGAACAGCGAGGCGCCGGTGCTGTGCATGTAGCGGATCAGCCAGCCCCACTCCACGTCGCGCATGATGTATTCGATCGAGGCGAATGCATCGGCGGCGCTGGTCTTGTAGTGCATCGTCAGGAAGATGCCGGTGACGATCTGGTTGACCAGCACCACGATGGCCAGCGAGCCGAAGTAGTACCAGAGGTTGAAGTTCTTCGGCGCGTAGTACTCGCTGACATGCTTGCGATACATGGGCATCAGCCCGGGCGCGCGTTCGTTGACCCAATCGAACACACCGTTGGCGGTACGGACCAGGATATTGCTCATCAGGCAGCCCCCGTGCTGTTGGCCGACGTACCGGCACCATCGGGATCGACGCCGATCACCAGGGTGTTGTCGTCCACGTAGTGGTGTGGGGGCACCAGCAGATTGATCGGTGCCGGCACGCCGTCGAAGACGCGGCCGGACATGTCGAAACGCGACTTGTGGCAGGGGCAGAAATAGCCGCCCTTCCATTGCGGGTCGTAGGGCTCGGGGCGGATTTCGGCGACCATTTCCGGCGAGCAGCCCAGATGCGTGCACAGCCCGACCAGCACCGAGATGTCGGACTTGATCGAGCGGTATTCGGGATTCTTCAGTACGTAGTCCGGCTGCTGGTCCTTGTTCTCGGACTTGGGATCCTTGAGCCGGTCATCCAGCGATGGCAGCGCGTCGAGCATCGCCTTGGAGCGCTTGACGATCCAGATCGGCTGACCGCGCCATTCCAGAACCAGCCGTTGCCCCTCCTGCAAGGCGCTGATGTCGGCAGTCACCGGGGCACCGGCCAACTTGGCGCGTGCACTGGGATTCCACGACTTCACGAACGGAACTGCGACAAATCCTGCTCCGACCGCACCGACCACGGCCGTTGTCGCGGTCAAAAACCGACGACGCCCGATATCCGCAGGTGCGTTAACCCCATCGTTGGCCATCCGGCTCTCCGATCTTGATTAGGTAGCGTGAGGCTGCCAACGGCTGGCGGGGGGTCCAGCCGCGATGAATCGACCGCAGTGTAGCGGAACGCTTAATACACAGACAACGCAATGTACGCAGTCGGACCGGCGCAGTGCAAACACCGGATGCAGGCGCGCGCCGATTGCATCACGTGCCAGCCTGGCACAGGACCGACAGCTGTGACGCAGTGCTGGCATCGACCCTGCCCGGCGAAGACCTGCTGCGCGTGGGCTGCGGCAGCGCGCAGCCGCGAAGGCTGCCTGCGCGACGTGGTGGCCGCCCGACATCCGTCCCGACTGGTTGTGGTCAAGGCAGGCTGCAGCGCGCAGCACATGCACGCGAAGGCGCGCAGCTCAGTTGGCTGCCGTGGCCTGCCCACGATAGCGTCCGGCCAGCAGGCCGACGCGTTGCACGTAGCGCTGGGTCTCGCTGTAAGGCGGCACGCCACCGTAGCGATCCACCGCGCCCTCGCCCGCGTTGTAGCCGGCAGCAGCCAGCGTGAGATCGCCGTTGAAGCGCTTCAGCAACCACGAAAGATATTGCACGCCACCGCGAATATTTTGCGTTGCATCATAGGCATCGCTGACCCCGAAGCGGCGTGCGGTCCCGGGCATCAACTGCATCAGCCCCTGCGCGCCGGCACGACTCAGTGCCAGCGGGTTGTAGGCGGACTCGGCATGGATGATCGCGCGCACGATCGCCTCTTCGACCCCGAACTCGCGCGCTGCCGCAGTGATTTCCTGCTGGTAGGCGTTGGTATTGAGCCGGATCGCGCCGAAGTTGACGCCCGGCTTGGCCCCGCAGGCGTAACAGGTTTCGATGAAGCTGTAATGGATGGTGCGCAGGCCCTGGATGCTGGCGACCTGGCGCGGGCGCGCACTGGTGTAATGGCGCACACCGTCCTTCATGTACGAATAGACCTGCCCGCTGACCACCCGGCGCGGATTGACCGCGGCAGCAGCGGGCGGCTGCACGATCGACGTCTCCGACACCGGCTGCGCGCGCGGCCTCAGCGCCGAGGCGAGCTCGGCAGCGCGAGGAGGCGGTTGGCTGGCCGGCTGGCTGATGATCGTGGCCGGCGCGCCACTGTCGATCGTGGCGCTGCTGCGCGCCGGGCTGGCGGCCACCCCCGGCGTCGGCCGAAGCGTGGACGGCGCGGCGCGGCGCGCGGACCGGTCCGGGGTGTAGCTGCTGATGACGCTGCAGGTCGCCCCGCTCTGGCGCTTGCTCAGGTAGCTGGTGATCCCGTCGCCGCTGACGCACTTGTACAAGGTGCCGGCGCTGACCGGCGCCGCCGACAACGTGACAACTAGCAGCCCCAGCACTCTTGACATCCCCTTCATGCGGCGGAGTGTCCCAGCTTGGCCCAGGCTTGCCAAGTGGCTGCCGCGGTTATCCGGGCAGTTGCTCCAGCCGCGTCCGCAACGCGTTCAGCGTCTGGGTCAGGGGTGCATGCACGGCCTGCGGGGAGATCGCATCGAAGGGTAGATCGAGCATCAGCAGGTTGGCCGCCAGGGCCGGCATGCTCGGTGCGCCCAGGCCCAGCCAGCAATGTGCCGGCCCGTCGGCTTCCAGCGCGCCCAGCCAGGGCGGGATGCGCGCGGCAAGTGCGTCCAGCGTGCCATGCAGGCGTACCCGGGCCCGACACGGAAACGGCGACTCGCCGATCGCCTTGCGCAGGAGTTGCAGCGGCTCCTCCGGCAACGCGCGCGCGGCGAACCGGGCGCCGGTCGCGCCGGCCTGGTCGATCCGGTCGGCCCGCAGGGTACGCCAGTCCTGACGCTTGCAGTCCCAGGCCAGCAGGTACCAGCGCCGCCCGTAGTTCACCAGCAAGGCCGGCTCCACGCAGCGCGTGATCGGCGCGCCGGAATGCCGGCGATAGTCCAGCCGCAGCGTGGCCCGGTCGCGGCAGGCGCTGGCCAGTTGCGCCAGCAGTGCCGCATCCACCAAGGCAGCGGCGTCCTCGGTGATCGGCAGACTGGCCGTGGCCGCATGCGCACCACTGGCACGCTGGCCGCTGCGCCGCGGCAACAACGGATCGAGCTTGCGCAACACCCGCGTCGCCGCCGCATCCATGCCGCGCATCACCGGAGCCGCTGCGCGCAAGGCGATCGCCACGGTCAGCGCTTCGTCCTCTTCAAACAACAGCGGCAGGGCCGCAGCGCCCCGCCCCAGCTGATAACCGCCTCCGGCCCCGGGCGCGGCCTGCACCGGGTAGCCCAGCTCGCGCAAGCGCTCGACCGCGCGCCGCACGCTGCGCGGATGCAGTTCCAGGCGCTCGGCCAGCGCCGCACCGGACCAGGTCCGGCCGCCTTGCAGCAGGGCGAGCAGACGCAACAAGCGGGCAGCGGTCGAAGCCATCGCGCTACCGTATTGCGGACAGGAACTGTCCGCAATGGCTGCGTAGGATGGCGCTGGCACCGCGGCCCATGCCTGCCGCCTCCACCAAGGAACCTGCAATGTCCGACCAGCGCCACATCACCCTGTTCCACAATCCCCGCTCGCGCTCGCGCGGCGTGCTGGTGCTGCTGGAAGAGCTCGGCGCCAGTTACGACCTGCAGATCGTCAATCTGGAAAAAGGCGAGCAACTGACGAGCCAATACCTGGCGATCAACCCGATGGGCAAGATTCCGGCGATCCGGCACGGCGACAGCGTGGTCACCGAACAGGGTGCGATCTACCAGTACCTGGCCGAGCTGTATCCGGAAGCCGGCCTGTCGCCGGCCCCGGGCGACGCCGATCGCGGCGCCTACCTGCGCTGGCTGGCCTTCTACGGCTCGGCGTTCGAGCCGGCGATCATCGACCGCGCGCTGAAGCGCGACGCGCCGCCGCGCGCGATCTCGCCCTACGCCGACTGCGACACGGTGCTGCAGGTGATCGATGCGCAGCTGGCCAAGGGCGACTATCTGTTGGGCGAACGCTGCAGCGCGGCCGATGTGCTGTGGGGCGGCGCGCTGGGCTGGATGCTCGATTTCGGCCTGATCGATCCGCCTGCCAGCACCCGCGCCTACATCGCCCGCATGGCCGACCGGCCGGCGTTTGCACGTGCCGAGGCGACCAACGCCAAGGCCTGACCAGGCGGACGGGCCCGGCGCAAGCGGGTAAACTGTGCGGCTATCTTCTACCCGCCTGGAATAAGCGCCATGCCCGGGACATCCGTTTCCGACCTGTCCGCGGCCACCGCCGTGGACGCACCTGCCCTGTTGCCGCTGCCGGTAGCCCGCCCGTCGGCGCCTGCCGTGGTGCGCGGCAAGCTCTACATCAAGACCCACGGGTGCCAGATGAACGAGTACGACTCGGCCAAGATGGCCGACGTGCTCGCCGCCTCCGAGGGCCTGGAGCTGACCGACAACCCCGAAGACGCCGACGTGGTGCTGGTCAACACCTGCTCCATCCGCGAGAAGGCGCAGGAAAAGGTGTTCAGCCAGCTCGGCCGCTGGAAGGCACTGAAGGCCGGCGGCAAGCCGGTGATCATCGGGGTGGGCGGCTGCGTGGCGTCGCAGGAAGGCGAGGCCATCGTCAAGCGCGCGCCCTACGTGGATCTGGTGTTCGGCCCGCAGACCCTGCATCGCCTGCCGGAGCTGATCCGCGCGCGGCGCGAATCGGGCAAGTCGCAGGTGGACATCAGCTTTCCGGAAATCGAGAAGTTCGATCGCCTGCCCGAGCCGCGTGCCGATGGCCCGTCGGCATTCGTGTCGATCATGGAAGGCTGCTCCAAGTACTGCTCGTTCTGCGTGGTGCCCTACACCCGCGGCGAGGAAGTCAGCCGGCCGTTCGAGGACGTGCTGGTGGAGGTGGCGCAACTGGCTGCGCAGGGCGTGCGCGAGATCAACCTGCTCGGCCAGAACGTCAACGCGTATCGCGGCGCGTACGGCGCCGATGCCGGCGATGCGGCGCAGTACGCGGATCTGGGCTTGTTGATCCGCACCATCGCGCAGATCGACGGCATCGGCCGTATCCGTTTCACCACCTCCCATCCGCTGGAATTTTCCGATTCGCTGGTGGATGCCTATCGCGACGTGCCGCAGCTGGCCAATTACCTGCACCTGCCGGTGCAGGCCGGCAGCGACCGCATCCTGTCGGCGATGAAGCGTGGCTACACCGCACTGGAATTCAAGTCCAAGATCCGCAAGCTGCGCGCGGTGCGCCCGGACATTTCGATCAGCTCGGACTTCATCGTCGGCTTTCCCGGCGAGACCGAAGCGGATTTCGAAAAGACCATGAAGCTGATCGAGGATGTGGGCTTCGACCAGAGTTTCTCGTTCGTGTATTCGCGGCGTCCCGGCACGCCGGCATCGGACCTGCAGGACGACACGCCGGAAGCCGTCAAGCAGGCGCGGCTTGCCCGCCTGCAGGCGCAGATCAATGCGCACGCCACGCGTATCTCGCAGTCCATGGTCGGCAGCGTGCAACGGGTACTGGTGGAAGGCCCGTCGCGGCGCGATCCGAACGAATTGACCGGCAAGAGCGAGAACATGCGCCCGGTGAATTTCCCCGGCAACCCGCGCCTGATCGGGCACTTCGTCGATGTGGTGATCACCGAGGCGATGAGCAATTCGCTGCGTGGCCTTATCCAGGTGGACGACAGCGCAAGCTGACGCGGCACAGGCGCCGGCTTGCGTTGGCGCCTTCCGTTAGCGCTCGGTGGCGGATTCGTGATGGATGACAGAGTGCGTTCTGGTCGGTCGCGACGGTCGTGGTGCTGACGCCAGCCGCCCGATGCCGCATCTGCCTGCGATGGTCCTTACCTTGCGTGGCTGCGTGCGTGTGTGCAATACGCCGGCACTTGAGCGAGCTCACACGCGTCACGCCGCGCGCCTCGATCTTTCGCGAGCACGCAGCGGCGTGCGTATCGCGCTGAGTCGCCAACTGGCGCTCGAGCGTCGGCAATGGCCCGGTGACGTGGCGCAGCACTGGGCCATGCTCGGTCTGCAAGCCAGCGACAGCGCGCATCGTTCGCAAAGGCCGGGCAATGTGTTGATCGCGCACAGCGACGACATCGACAGCGACTCGCCTCAGCACGCGGCAAGCGGCAAGCGGCACGCACGCCGAGTGATCAAAATTTCACCACCCGTCTGCAACGCCTTGCGGCACAAGGCGTGCGAGCACTTACCCACAGGCTTTGCCGAATTCGATCCACACCGCTTGTGGACAACCGCCATCGCAGTGGTGATTTTTTCGCCACCTGCCTGCCAGACCTTGTGCGAGTAGGCGCCACAATTTTTATCCACAGGTTAGTGATGCGTGACTCCACAGCGACTGTGGAAAACCCGCGCACGCCGCCGGGTCCCGGCCAGACCGGGTGATTGCAGCGGCCGGGCGTGTTGGTGGGATCACACGCTGCGCGCTACCCTCGTCTGCCGCCCAACCGACCAGCGCATGCGTGCGCGGTCCGATCCGACCATGAACTCACCTGCACATCGCGACTTCACCCTGGAACCCGACGACATCGAGCGCCTGGCCAATCTGGCCGGCCCGTTCGACGCGCACCTGCGCCAGATCGAACTCAAGCTCGGCGTGGAGATCGCCAACCGCGGCAACATCTTCCGCGTCACCGGCCCGGAGCCGGCGATCACCGCCGCGCAGTCGCTGCTGACGGCCTTGTACGATGAGGCCGCCGCCACCACGTTCGACAACCACGCCATCCACCTGCGCCTGAACGATGCCAATGTCGAGCACGTGGTCGATCGTTCCTACGTGGCCCAGGACGTGGCGATCAAGGTCAAGCGCGGCACCGTGCGTGGCCGCGGCGCCAACCAGGCCAAGTACCTGCATGCGATTGCCACGCACGACATCAATTTCGGCATCGGCCCGGCCGGTACCGGCAAGACCTTCCTGGCCGTGGCCAGCGCAGTGGAAGCCTTGAACGAATCGCGCGTACAGCGCCTGATCCTGGTGCGCCCGGCGGTGGAAGCCGGCGAGAAGCTGGGTTTCCTGCCTGGCGATCTCAGCCAGAAGGTGGACCCGTACCTGCGCCCGCTGTACGACGCGCTGTACGAGATGCTGGGCGTGGAGAAGGTGGTCAAGCTGCTGGAAAAGAACGTCATCGAGATTGCGCCGCTGGCCTATATGCGCGGCCGCACGCTCAACGATGCCTACGTGATTCTGGACGAGGCGCAGAACACCACCATCGAGCAGATGAAGATGTTCCTGACCCGCCTGGGCTTCGGCTCCACCGCGGTGGTCACCGGCGACCTGACCCAGATCGACCTGCCCAAGCACGTCAAGTCCGGCCTGCGCGACGCCATCGAGGTGCTGCGCGATGTGGACGGCGCCAGCTTCACCTTCTTCGAGGCGCGCGACGTGGTGCGCCACCCGCTGGTGCAGCGCATCGTTACCGCTTATGAGAAGCGCGATCTGGCCGAGAAGCCTGCCGAACCTGCGGCATGAGGCAGGCTGATCGACTGCTTGTAGTCGATCACCTCTTCCGGGCTGGCCACATGACGCATCTGACGCAGCACCTGCGCCCACTCGCCATTGGATTTGCAGTACTGCTCGCGTGTGGTGGTCTGCCGCTGCTGATGCGAATCCATGCGGTACAGCACCACCATTTCGAACGCCGGCGCGGTCATCGCACACAGCGCTTCGCCGTCCTGACCACGCATCGCCTTGTCGTGCGCGGCGTAGAAATCGCGCACCTGCGCTTCGTCCAGCGCATTGCCGCCATAGTTGTAAACACCGGCGACCGCCGCCAGGGTCGCCAACAACACCAACAACCGCATCTGCGTCCCCTGCACCACCGCGTCCTGCGGCCGCGCAAGTGTAGGGGATGCAGTGCGTCAGTGACGACGGGGCGGCGTCGGCCCGCAGCTGTCGCAGCCACCACAGGCCGCGGCGTTCTGCGCGGCCGGCGGTGCGACGCGGCGGCCCAGCGCCCGCATCCATGCAGGCCGCCCATCGCGCAACAGGCCGATCGCCACTGCGCCACGCAGGCGCCGCAGCGTGCCGGGAAATTGCTTCTTCATCACTACCCACAGGCTGAGCAACACCGCCAGGGCGATGACCACGTATTGCAAGGTGAGCGACAGATCCACCTCAGCCGGCTCCCAGCAGCACGGCCAGCTGGTAGGTCACCAGCGAGGCCAGGTAGGCCAGCGCGAACAGGTACACCGCGCTGATGGTCATCTGCTTCCACGAGTTGGTTTCGCGCTTGATCGTGGCCAGCGTGGAGATGCACATCGGTGCATAGATGTACCAGACCAGCAGCGACAGCGCGGTGGCCAGCGACCAGCCATCGCTGATCAGCGGCGACAGGGCCTGCGCGGCGGCATCGTCGTCGGCAGCCGACAGCGCGTACACCGTCGCCAGCGAGGCAACCGCCACTTCGCGCGCGGCCAGGCCGGGAATCAGCGCGATGCAGATCTGCCAGTTGAAGCCCAGCGGTGCGAAGAAGATCGCCATCGCATGGCCGATACGCCCGGCGAAGCTGTAATCGATCGCCGGCAAGGTGGCGTCGGCCGGCGCGGCCGGAAACGACAGCAGGAACCACAGCAGGATGGTCAGGGCCAGAATGATGCCACCGACGCGCTTGAGGAAGATCATCGCACGCTCCCACAGCCCCAGCGCCAGGTCCGGCAGATGCGGCAGGCGGTAGGACGGCAGCTCCAGCATCAGCGGATGCTCGCTCTTGTCGCGGCGCCACTTCTTCATCGTCCACGACACCAGCAGTGCGCTGACGATGGCCGCGGCATACAGCGCGAACAGGATCAGGCCTTGCTGATTGAAGATGCCCCACACGGTTTTTTGCGGAATGAAGGCGCCGATCAGCAGCGCATACACCGGCAACCGCGCCGAACACGTCATCAAGGGCGCGACCATGATGGTGGCGAGCCGGTCGCGCGGGTCCTGGATGCTGCGGGTGGACATGATGCCGGGCACCGCGCAGGCAAAGCTCGACAGCAGCGGGATGAACGAGCGCCCGGACAAACCGGCCGCCGACATCATGCGATCGAGCAGGAAGGCCGCGCGCGGCAGGTAGCCGGACTCCTCCAGCGCCAGGATGAAGGCGAACAGGATCAGGATCTGCGGCAGGAACTTAATCACCCCGCCCAAACCGGTGATGATGCCGTCCTTGAGCAGGCTGTTGAGCGGGCCCTCCGGCAGCGTGGTGCCCACCCACTCGCCCAGCATCGCGGTGCCGGCATCGATCAGGTCCATCACTGGGTTGGCCCAGGCGTACACCGCCTGGAAGATCAGGAACATCACCACCGCCAGCGTGACCAGGCCCCAGACCGGATGCAGCAGCCAGCGGTCCAGCGCATCGTCCACCCGCGAGGTGCGCGTAGGCATGGTCACTGCCGCACCCAGGATCTGCCGCACCTGGGCGTGGTAGTTGCCGTCGGCCGGTGGCGTGGCCGACGGCGCGGCCAGGCTGGCCGCCTGCGTATCGAGCCGCTCGACCAGGGCCTTGGCACCGCCGCGGCGCACCGCCACCGTTTCCACCACCGGCACCCCGAGCGCCTGTTCCAGCGCCGGCAGGTCGATGACGATGCCGCGCCGCTGCGCGGCGTCGACCATGTTCAGCGCCACGATCATCGGCCGGCCCAGCTCGCGCAGCTCCAGCGCAAAGCGCAGATGCAGGCGCAGGTTGGTCGCATCCATCACGCACACCAGCACGTCCGGCGCAGGCTCACCGGGATAGAAGCCGCGGCACAGGTCGCGGGTGATCGCTTCATCCAGGCTGGCCGGCTGCAGGCTGTAGGCGCCCGGCAGATCCAGCACCGCGAAGTCGCGCCCGGACGGCGCACGGAAATGCCCTTCCTTGCGTTCGACGGTGACGCCGGTGTAATTGGCGACCTTCTGCCGGCTGCCGGTCAGCTGGTTGAACAGGGCGGTCTTGCCACTGTTGGGGTTGCCGACCAACGCCAGACGCATGGGGACGGTTGCGGTGCTCATGCCTGCGCTCCATCGACGCGCACCTGCACGCGGGCCGCCTCGCTGCGCCGCAGGGCGAACCGCGTGTAACCGACCTGCACCAGCAAGGGTTCGCGCCCGACCGGACCGGTCGCCAGTACCGTGACTTCCTCGCCAGCGACAAAGCCCAATTCGCGCAGCCGCCTGGCGATCGTGTCGTTGGGCAGACGCTCCTCCACGGATTCAACAATGGCGGCGCGATGCAAAGGCATGTCGGACAACGTCACAAAGACGGCCTGATTGTTAGGAATGGTTCTCAATTCTAGCATCGACGCACCGCGTCATGGCTCGGCCGACCCGTGCCACTATCATGGTTCGCATCCCATTCATGGACGTTGACGCAATGCAGGACACCGGCTTGATCGTGGAGGACCAGGGAGCGGTCCGTACGTTACGTCTGCACCGCCCGGCGGTGCATAACGCCTTCGATGCGACCTTGATCAGCGCGCTCACCGACGCCTTGCAGCAGGCCGGCCGGGCAGCGCAGATCCGGGTGGTGGTGATCACCGGTGCCGGCGCCGCGTTCTCTGCGGGCGCCGACCTGAACTGGATGCGCGGCATGGCCGGCGCCAGCGAGGCCGACAACGCGGCCGATGCGCTCGCCCTGGCGCGCCTGATGCGCACGCTGGACGAACTGCCCAAGCCGACCATCGCGCGCGTCAACGGCGCGGCGTTCGGCGGGGGCGTCGGCCTGGTGGCGTGCTGCGATATCGCCATCGGCTGCACCGAGGCGCGCTTCGGCCTGACCGAGAGCAAGCTCGGTCTGCTGCCGGCGGTCATTTCGCCGTACGTGATCGCGGCGATCGGCGCGCGCCAGGCGCGGCGCTGGTTCGCCACTGCCGAGATCTTCGACGCGGCCACCGCGCAGTTGCTGGGCCTGTTGCATCAACTGGTCACCGCCGACCAACTGGATATCGCGGTGGAGCGCCAGGTCCGCCTGTTGCTGGCGGCCGCGCCACTGGCGGCCGCCAGCGCCAAGGCCTTGGTGCGCGCGGCGCTGCCGCCGACCGACCGCGACGCCATCGACGCCGCCAACGCCGCGTGGATCGCACGCCTGCGCGTTTCCCCGGAAGGCCAGGAAGGCCTGGGTGCCTTCCTCGACAAGCGCAGCCCGGCCTGGTTGCCGGAGGGTGCGGCATGAGCGACTTCGTGCGCATTGTCGAAGTCGGCCCGCGCGATGGCCTGCAGAACGAAGCCACACCGATCGCCACCGCCGACAAGATCGCGCTGATCGACCGACTTTCCGCGACAGGGCTGCGCAGCATCGAGGCGACCAGCTTCGTCAGCCCGCGCTGGGTGCCGCAACTGGCCGACGCGGCCGAGGTGTTCGCCGGCATCACCCAGGCGCCGGGCATCGCCTATCCGGTGCTGGTGCCCAACCTGCAGGGCTATGCGCGCGCACGCGCCGCCGGTGCTCGGGAAGTGGCGGTGTTCACCGCGGCATCGGAGGCCTTCAATCGCACCAATACCAACGCCGGCATCGACGAATCGATCGAACGCTTTCGCCCGATCCTGGAACAGGCCGCCCTCGACGGCGTGCGCGTGCGCGGTTACGTCTCCACCGTACTGGGCTGCCCGTACCAGGGCGAGGTGCCGGTGGCCGACGTGGTCGATGTCGCGCAACGGCTGTACACGCTGGGCTGCTACGAGATTTCGCTGGGCGACACCATCGGCGTGGGCACACCGGGCAAGGCACGCCAGATGCTGACCGCCGTGGCGCAGGCGGTGCCGATGCCGGCATTGGCGGTGCACTTCCACGACACCTACGGCCAGGCGCTGGCCAATATCGCCGCCTGCCTGGAGCAAGGCGTGCGCGTGGTCGATGCGGCGGTGTCCGGAACCGGCGGCTGCCCCTACGCCAAGGGCGCCAGCGGCAATGTCGCCAGCGAAGACGTGGTGTACCTGCTGCACGGGCTGGGCATGCCGACCGGCATCGACCTGCCAGCCCTCGCCGACACCGGCCGCTGGCTGGCGCAGTTGCTCGGCCGCCAGACCGGCAGCAAGGTCGGCAAGGCCCTGGCGGCAGCTGACTGAGGCGCCAGTCCGGCATGCCACCGTCGCCGCGCCCGCTCCATTACAGGATCGGTCGCACTAACGCTTCGGCTAGAATCGCCGGCTGCGTCGTCACCCGTTCGCCTGCCGGCATCACCGGCCTCCAGGATCTCCGAGGAACCACCGCATGCAGCCTTCTTCTGTTCTTGCCATCGTCACCGGCGGCGTTTCCGGCCTGGGCCTGGCCGTGGCGCAGCGCATCGTGGCCGATGGCGGCAAGGTCGCGCTGTTCGACGTCAACGCCGACAAGGCCGACGCGGCGCTGGCGCTGCTCGGTGCGGGCAACGCACTGTACGTCGCCACCGATGTCACCGACGAGGCGCAGGTTGCCGCCAACGTGGCGCAGGCCGCGCAGGCGCTGGGCGGGCTCAACCTGGTGGTGAATTGCGCCGGCATCCTGGGCTCGGGGCGGGTGCTCGGCAAGGAAGCGCCGATGCCGCTGGCGACCTTCCGCACCACCGTGCTGGTCAACCTGGTCGGCAGCTTCAACGTGGCCAAGGCCGCGGCCGACGTGATGCAACACAACCATGCCGGCGACGACGGCGAGCGCGGCGTGATCATCAACACCGCCTCGGTGGCCGCCTACGAAGGCCAGATCGGCCAGGCCGCCTATGCGGCCAGCAAGGGCGGCGTGGTCGGCATGACCTTGCCGATGGCACGCGAACTGGCGCGCTTCGGTATCCGCGTGATGACGATCGCTCCGGGCGTGTTCTGGACCCCGATGGTGGACGGCATGCCCGAGGCGGTGCAGCAATCGCTGGCCGCGGCGATCCCGTTCCCCTCGCGCCTGGGCCAACCCGACGAATATGCCGACACCGTCGCCTTCATCCTGCGCAATCGCTATCTCAATGGCGAGGTGATTCGCCTGGACGGCGGCGTGCGCCTGGCACCCAAGTAGCGGGAATCGGGAGTTGGGAATGGGGAATCGTAACGACGCCCTGCTCTCAGTGTCCCGGCCCCCGGCTTTTTCGATTCCCCATTCCCAACTCCCGATTCCCATGAAAGCCAACGACATCAAGAAAGGCAACGTCGTCGAATACAACGGCGGCATTTACCAGATCCGCGACATCGAGCGCAGCTCGCCGCAGGGCCGCGGCGGCAATGTGCGCTTCCGCTTCATCATGTACAGCGTGCCGGGCGGTGTGAAAACCGACGCCAGCTTCGACGCCGACGACAACCTGCCGGAAGTGGAACTGCTGCGTCGCCTGTCCACGTTCTCGTACAAGGATGGCGAGGCGTTCGTGTTCATGGACGACGAAGACTTCACGCCGTACACGCTGGATGCGGAGGTGATCGGCACCGACGCCGGCTACATCACCGACGGGCTGACCGGCATCTACGTGCAGGTGATCGACGACCAGCCGGTGGCCGTGCAACTGCCGCAGACGGTGACGCTGGAAGTGATCGAAACCCCGCCCGAACTCAAGGGCGGCACCGCCACCAAGCGGCCCAAGCCGGCCAAGCTCAACACCGGCCTGGAAATCATGGTGCCCGAGTACATCACCAACGGTGAGCGCGTGCTGGTCAACACCACCACCGGCGAATTCGCGGGCCGCGCCGACTGATGCGCACGCCGGTCGTGATCCTTGCGCTGGGGCTGTTGGCTGCCTGCACGGAGCAACCGGCTCCGGCTACGGCGCCGACGTCCGCAGCCACGCCCGCGCCGGTGGCCTGCACCGACGCCAAGCTGGACGAGGAGTGGCTGCAACATCCGCCCGGCCTGTGCGGCATGCCGGAGGATGTGCGCACGCTGGTGGAGGACTACGACACCTGCGAGCACTTCGCGGGCGAGGAGCCGTACGACGCCGATCGTCGCCACGAAATCGACGTGGCGATCGCGCAGTTCTGCACGCCGGCACCGGCACGGCTTGCACAGCTGATGCAGCAGTACCGCAACAACGCGCAGGTCAGCGCCTGGCTGCGTAAGTATTCGGTGCAGGCGGATCTGCAACCGACTGGCTGAGCTGCGCCGGCTGGTGTGACAGGTGCCAGCTGGCGCATGCGTCGTCCCTGGCCGGAGCACTGGAAACTGGGACTTGCAGCTGCAGACGACAGCGCATCCCTTCTCCCATCTCGATAAGGTGGCGCAAAGCGCCGGATGAGGGGACGGGCGAAGCCTCATGCAGTTGGACCTCTACGGGAGCTTCGCCCCGTCCCTTGACCCCAATCCCCGCTCCGCGCGCCGGTGGCGCGCACGCCGCGCCTTCTCGCCCCGCAGGGAGAGGGGCCGGTACCGCCCTCCCCCGCGTAGTCCGAACCGCTATTGCGCCTGCAGAGGTATCCCCATCCCTGACCGCAGTTTGCCGGCAGCCGCATCACCCCGCGCTAGCACGCGCAGGCGGGCGCGCAGACGTTGCACATTTGCCTCGCCCTGCTCTAATCCAGTGCGGACCTCGGCCGGCAGTTGCTGCCGCCCCAGTGCCTGCAGCTGTTTCCAGCCGTCGACCAGTACGCCGGTTTCCTGCGCCACGCGCGCGCTCAGGTCCAGCTGCTCGTCTGCTTGCGGCAGTCCGTAGCCGGCGCTGCCCAACAACGTGGCCGGGTGACTGAGCTGGGCCTGCCGCGCAAATAGTGATTGCAGTTGACCCTGCACCGAGTCACGCCCGGCTGCGCCGGGTGTCAGCAGGCGCTTGAGCGCATCGCGTGCCAGCAACTCCTGGCGGCGCAACGCGGCCTGTTCCAGCAACAACGCTGCAGCCGTCTCGCGCAGACCGCCGCGCTCGAACCATTGCGCACGTGCGTCCGGCCGCGCGTCCAGCCATTGCTCCACGCTGGTCTGCGGCAGCGGCAGGCCGCGGCGGATCACCTCGAACATGGCCTGGTAATGCGCCGCCGCCGACTCGAAGTAATAGCCCTGGCGAGTCGCCTGCGCACGGTCGTCCAGCACCTGCAGGTCGGCGATGCCGGCACGGTGCAGCCGCTGGCGCACGCCGCGCGGGGTGATCGACGACAGCCCGGCCGCGGCCAGCCGCGGCACGCCGTCGTGCAGGAGCTTGAAAGTCTCCACCGCGCAATTGTTGCCGATGAAGTAGTAGCGCCCGTCGTAACTCCAGTGCACCTGCGCGGCGCGTGCGAGCAGCGCGGCGATCTCCTCGGGCGTGAGCTTCAGCGGCACCGACGACAGGGCACGCAGCTCCACCTTGGTGTATTCGTCGACCACCTGATTCAACGGCAATACGAACAGCCGCGAAGGATACGCGCCGGTCAGCCCGCGCCAGCTGGAAATCTGCACATCGCCGACGAAGGCGCGGAACGACAGCACGCGGTGATACTGCAGATCCAGACGGCAATCGGGGCCGGGCGCACGACCAGGGGCGCAGATCACCAGACGCAGCATGCTGTGGCCCCAGCGGCTCATCGGCTGCGCATTGCCCTCGGCCAGTAGATAGTCCACCGCGTACACACGCGCTGGATCCAGTGCCAACAGCGACATTGCGCCGGCATCGTTGTCGGCCTGCAGATACGGCAGCGCCGCCTCGCAGCGCGTTGCATCGGGCATGGCGCCAACCTGCTCGGCAAACCAGGCCGCCAGCGCCGGACGCCGGCAGTGGTAATCGGCATCGAGCACGTAGTGTTCGAGATTCACCGCGACGAATTCGGCCGGGCTGCGGCGTTCGTAATCGTCGGGGCTGCGATCGCTGAACCGGTTTGCGCCACGCCCGATCCGCCAGGGACGCACCTGCCAGCCAGCCAGATCGCGCAGCCGCGGGTCGCGCGACAGGCCACCGTGCGCACCACGGTCCAGCACGTGCGCCAGTTCGTGCACCACCGCCGCCATCGCCGCGCGCGTGGCCGGTGCACCGGGGTCGGCCTGCGCAGCGGCAGCCTGCGTGCTCCACGCATCCAGCAGCGCACGATCGAGCAGGATGCGCCGGCCGATCGCGCGGCCATGCACGTGTGCCGGCAAATCCGTACGCCACTGCAGCTGGATCGGTGCGTCGATACGCTGCATCCAGGCCGGCGGCAGGCGCTGCGCAACCTGCTGCACCAAGGCATGCGAGGCCTCGATCTGCACTGCCGACAGGCCCTGCGGATCGACATCGACGCGTGGTTCGGCCTGCACCGCCGGTGCGATCGCTGCGGCCAGCCACAGCCACCAGCACCGGCGTGGAGACCTCACTGGGCCAGGATGGACTGCGCCAGTTCCAGGTCGCTGGACAGCCGCGCCGCATCGCTACGGCTGCGCAGCTGAATCAGCGCCGCTTCCAGACGCACGCCGCGGATCGCGCCATTGCTGGCGACGAAGCCGGCCGCATCTTCGCGTGCATCGGCCACCACCTTGTCGTCGCCGGAACTGCTGCCGGAGGAATTGGACGAACCGGCCGACGATGCGCCGGCCGAGGTCCCGGCCAGGCTGGAGGCAACGGCTGCCAGCGGCAGCAGCGTCAGGGCGCAAAACACGAGGGAGCGCATCATTGGCGTATCGATTCCATGTGAAGGTGGTGAAAGACTAACCGGCACGTGCAGCGGCAGGCGCGTCGTCGATCTCGAACAGCTTGCCGGGATTCAGCAAAAGATGAGGATCGAACACATGCTTGATCCCGCGCATCAAGGCGATCTCCTCGGCCGAGCGCGTGCTCCACAGGTAGGCCTTCTTGACCAGGCCGATGCCATGTTCGGCAGAGATGCTGCCGCCAAAACGCTGCAAGGCCTGCGCCAGCAACTTGGTCACCTGGTCGCAGACCGCGACGAAATCGGCCTGGCTGGTGCCATCGGGCTTGAGCACGTTGATATGCAGGTTGCCATCGCCGATATGGCCGAACCACACCACATCGAAATGCGGATACGCATCGTGCAGCAGCGCCTGGGTTTCGGCCAGGAATGCCGGCATCACCGAGATGCGCACCGACACGTCGTTCTTGTAGGGCGTGTAGCGTGCCAGCGCCTCGGTGATGCCTTCGCGCAGTCGCCACAGTTGCGCGGCCTGCGCATCGCTCTGGCTGATCACCCCGTCGCTGACCCAGCCCTGCTCCATGCAGGTCTCGAATGCCGCCATCGCCGCGGCTTCCTGCGCCGCGTCGCCGGCGGCGAACTCGGTGACCACGTAGTACGGATGCACTTCGGCAAACGGCGCCTGCGCGCCGTGCGCCAGCACGTGCTCCAGTGCGCGGTCGGTGAAGAATTCGAACGCCTCCAGCCGCAGCTGCGCGCGGAAGGCGGCGAACACCTGCATCAGCACCTCGAACGAGGGCAGCGCCAGCAGCATCACGTTGCTGGGCGGCGGCGGGTCGGTCAATCGCAGCGTCGCTTCGACCACCACGCCGAGCGTGCCCTCGGAGCCGATCAGCAGATGGCGGAAATCGTAGCCGCTGGAATTCTTCACCAGCGCGTTGTTGAGTTCGAGCAGCTCGCCGGCACCGGTGACCACCTTCAGGCCGGCCACCCATTCGCGGGTGTTGCCGTAGCGGATCACGCGGATGCCGCCGGCATTGGTGGCGATATTGCCGCCGATCGAGCACGAGCCGCGTGCGGCAAAGTCCACCGGATACACCAGCCCATGCTCACGCGCGGCGTTGTGCACCGCCTCCAGCGGCATGCCGGCCTGGACGGTGAGCGTGCGATCCACCGCGTTGAACTCCAGCGGCTTGTTCAGGCGCTCCAGGCTCAGCACCAGCTCACCGTTGGCGGCCACCGCGCCGCCGGACAGGCCGGTGCGCCCGCCCGAGGGCACTACCGCCACCGCATGCGCATTTGCCCAGCGCAGCACCGCCTGCACCTCGTCCACCGAGCCGGGCAAGGCGATCGCAAGCGGGTTGGGCGTCCAGCGCCGCGTCCAGTCGCGGCCGTAGTGTTCCAGGTCGGCCGGCTCGGTCTTCAAACGCAACGCCGGCACGGCCTGTTGCAACGAAAGGATGCGGGGATCGGTCATGGCACACGGCGCTGCGGTAGGAACCGCACAGCGTGCCAGTGCGCGCCAGCCCCGTCCAGCTGCACGGCGTGCGGCCGAGGCGGTGTTGGATTCAGCTGAAACCGTTGCACCGCAAGGACTTTGCCTGCGCAAACACTGCGTTGCGACCGCCCCATCGCGCAGCCCATCTGGCATAGTTGCCGACCCGATTGCTGCAATGCGCTCCCCCCATGTCGCCGAAGAGAACCTCGTTTCCCAAGCAGGACATCCGCGTCCTGTTGCTGGAAGGCATCAGCCAGACTGCCGTGGATGTGTTCCGCGCCGCCGGTTATTCGCAGATCGAGCTGCACGCCAAATCGTTGCCGGAAGACGAGTTGATTGCCCGCATCGCCGAGGCGCATATCGTCGGCATCCGCTCGCGCACGCAGTTGAGCGCGCAGGTGCTGGCACATGCCAAGCGGTTGATCGCGGTGGGCTGCTTCTGCATCGGCACCAACCAGGTCGATCTGGACGCGGCCGAACTGGCCGGCATCCCGGTATTCAACGCGCCCTACTCCAACACCCGCAGCGTGGCCGAGCTGGTCATCGCCGAGGCGATCCTGCTGTTGCGCGGCATCCCGCAGAAGAATGCCGAATGCCATCGCGGCGGGTGGTCCAAGTCGGCCGCCGGCAGCCACGAAACGCGCGGCAAGGTGCTGGGCATCGTCGGTTACGGGCATATCGGCACCCAGGTCGGCGTGCTGGCCGAGTCGCTGGGCATGCAGGTGATCTTCCACGACATCGAAACCAAGCTGTCGCTGGGCAACGCGCGCGCGGCGATCGACCTGGACGACCTGCTGGCACGCGCGGACGTGGTGACCCTGCATGTGCCGGAGACGCCGTCGACCAAGGACATGATCGGCGCGGCGGAAATCGCGCGCATGAAACACGGCGCGCACCTGATCAACGCCTCGCGTGGCACCGTGATCGACATCGACGCTCTGGACGCGGCGCTGAGCTCCGGCCAGATCGGCGGCGCGGCGGTGGACGTGTTCCCGATCGAGCCCAAGGGCAACGGCGACGCGTTCGAATCCCCGTTGACCGCACACGACAACGTGATCCTGACCCCGCACGTGGGCGGCAGCACGCTGGAAGCGCAGGACAATATCGGTGTCGAAGTGGCCGCCAAGCTTGTGCGCTACAGCGACAACGGCAGCACCCTGTCGGCGGTGAACTTCCCCGAGGTCACTTTGCCCGAGCATCCCGACAGCCTGCGCCTGCTGCACATCCACCGCAACGTGCCGGGCGTGCTGTCCAAGATCAACGAACTGTTCTCGCGCCACAACGTCAACATCGACGGCCAGTTCCTGCGCACCGATGCCAAGGTGGGCTACGTGGTGATCGACGTCAGCGCCAGCGAGGCGCAGGCCACCGCGCTGAAGGAAGGCCTGGCGTTGATCGAGGGGACCTTGCGGACGCGGATCTTGTATTGAGCTGTTGATGCACGCGCGGCCCTCATCCGCGGCCCTCATCCGGCGCTTTGCGCCACCTTCTCCCGCAAGCGGGAGAAGCAAGTGCAGGTCACCCTTCTCCCGGGAGCTCCCTTGTCCCGCTCGCGTCCCTCTCGCGCGCTCCCCTCTTCCGCGCGCCCTCTTCTCCCGCCAGCTCCCTTCTCCCGCTCGCGCCCCTCTCGCGCGCGCTCCTCTCTTCCGCACGCCCTTGTCTTCCCGCTGGCGCCCTTCCCTCGCGTACTTCTTTCTCCCGCGCGCTCCCTTCTCCCGCTTGCGGGAGAAGGTGCCCGCAGGGCGGATGAGGGCACACGCCCTCAATCCTCCTCACACGCCTCGCGCCACCCACTTCTCGGCCATGCGCCGCATCGACGGATCCAGCTGCGGATCGGCAAGCAGCTCGGCGATCGGCCGCCACGCCAGGGCCAGTGACTCCTCGCTGACCTCGAACGCCTCGTCCGCTCCAGCCACCACCACATAGCGCGCGTCGTAATGCCAGTGCCCGGCCACCTCGCCGCGTGCGGGAATCCAGTGGCGGTCCAGGTCGAAGATGTCTGCATCCACCAGGCGCAAGCCGCTCAATCCGGATTCCTCCTGCGCCTCGCGCAGGGCCACCTGCGCCAGGTCGCGGTCGCCGTCGGCGTGCCCGCCCAGCTGCAGCCAGCGCTGCAGCTTGCGGTGGTGGGTCAGCAACGTGCGCGTGCCATCGGCGCTGACCACCCAGGCCGAACCGGTGAAATGACCTTCGACACGCTCGCGCAGGAACGGGTTGGTGGCATCGTCCAGCAGCTGTGCGAACTGCTCGGCCAGCCCGGCTTCGTCGGGCCAGCGTGCGCGGTAGTCGGCCAATCGCTGTTGCAGGGTTGCATCCACCATCTGTCGCTCTCGGTCGCCCGTCGCGGGCCAGGTGGCCATTATCGCCATTCATGCTGCGTACGTGCTTGTCGTGAGCGTGTAGCTTTGGCAAGGTAGGCCGCTTGCCTGTCCGTTGGGGACGCGGCGCACACCTTCGCCCGGGCGCCAGCGCCTTAGCCTTGCCACTTAGGGATGTACCGAATGCTGAAGTCTCTGTTGAGGGTCAAACCGATCGAGCCCGCTGGACATGTGGATGGGGGCGAACCGGTCGAAGGCAGCCTGCAAGGCGAAGCCACCCTGCAACGCACCCTCACCGCCAAGCACCTGATCATGCTCGGCATCGGCGCGGTGATCGGCGCCGGCATCTTCGTGCTGACCGGCCAGGCCGCTGCCAACCATGCCGGCCCGGCGGTGATGCTGTCCTTCGTGTTTGCGGGCATCGCCTGTGCGTTCGCCGGCCTGTGCTACGCAGAGTTCGCGGCGATGATGCCGGTCTCCGGCAGCGCCTACTCGTATTCATATGCCACCCTTGGCGAAGGCATCGCCTGGTTCATCGGCTGGTGCCTGGTGCTGGAATACCTGTTCGCCGGCTCCAGCGTGGCGGTCGGCTGGTCGGCCTACCTGATCAGTTTCCTGACCGGCACGCTCGGATTGCCGTTCCCGGCGGAGCTGGCCGGTGCACCACTGGCCTGGGACGGCCACAACTTTGTCAGCTCCGGCAACCTCATCAACCTGCCGGCCGTGCTGATCGTGGCTGCGGTGAGCATGCTGTGCTACGTGGGCGTCACCCAGTCGGCGTTTGCCAACGCCATCGTGGTGGCGATCAAGGTGGTGGTGATCTGCCTGTTCGTCGGCTTCGGCATCGCCTACATCGATCCGGCCAACTGGCACCCTTTCATTCCGGAAAACACCGGGCCGGGCCAGTTCGGCTGGGACGGCGTGTTCCGTGCGGCGTCCATCGTGTTCTTCTCCTACATCGGCTTCGACGCGGTCTCCACCTCCGCCGGCGAGACCAAGGATCCGCAGAAGAACATGCCGATCGGCATTCTGGTGTCGCTGGCTGTCTGCACTGTCATCTACATCATCGTCTGCGCGGTGCTGACCGGCCTGTTGCCCTACACCCAGCTTGGCACCGCCAAGCCGGTGGCCACGGCGCTGGAAGCGCACCCGCAGCTGACCTGGCTCAAGACCGCAGTGGAGATCGGTGCAATCGCCGGCCTGTCCTCGGTGGTGCTGGTGATGCTGATGGCGCAGCCGCGCATCTTCTACACCATGGCCAAGGACGGGTTGATGCCCAGACTGTTCGGCAAGGTGCACCCGAAGTTCCACACGCCCTACGTCGGGACGATCTTCGTCGGCGTGGTCGCGGCGCTGCTGGCCGGGCTGATTCCGCTCAGCGTGCTGGGCGAACTGGTGTCGATGGGCACCCTGCTCGCCTTCGCCACCGTGTGCGCCGGGGTCATGGTGCTGCGTTTCACCAAGCCGGATCTGCCACGGCCGTTCCGGGTGCCGCTGGCGATGCTGATCTGCCCGCTCGGCGCGCTGGCCTGCCTGTTCCTGTTCTTCCAGGCCTTCCAGGAACACTGGAAGGTGTTCGTGGGCTGGACCGTGATCGGCCTGGTCATCTATTTCGGGTATGGCATTCGCCATAGCCGGCTGGCCCGCAGGGTTTGACTGCAAGTCCCTCGCAAGAGCCCGCACATCTCGCACACGCCCGCACCTCCATGTGCAGGGATTCAACAGGAACCGCTGCATGTTCAAGCAACTCTGGGCCACCAAACACCCGCACGCCAGCCATGAGGCGGCCGACGGGCTGGGCCTGCAACGTGCACTCGGGCCCTGGGGGCTGACTGCCCTGGGCATTGGCGCGGTGATCGGCGGCGGCATCTTCGTCATCACCGGCCAGGCCGCGGCCGACCATGCCGGCCCGGCGATCATGCTGTCATTCGTGCTGGCCGCGGTGTGCTGCGCGTTCTGCGCGATGGCCTACGCCGAATTTGCCGCGATGGTGCCGGTGTCCGGTAGTGCCTACACCTATACCTACGCCACCTTCGGCGAACTGGCGGCCTGGTTCATCGGCTGGATGCTGGTGCTGGAATACGGCGTCTCCGCCTCGGCGGTGGCGGTCAGCTGGACCGGCTACTTCCTCAGCCTGCTGGAACATTTCAACATCCACCTGCCGGCCGCCCTGGTCAGCGCGCCGCTGGACGGCAAGCTGCAGCGCACCGGCGCGATCGCCAACCTGCCTGCGGCCGGTATCGTGCTGCTGCTGACCTGGCTGTGCTACGTGGGCATCCGCAAGTCGTCGGCAATGAACATGGCGATGGTGATCCTCAAGACCGGCTTGATCCTGCTGGTGATCGCAGTGGGCTGGAAATACGTCGATACCGCCAACTGGCACCCGTTCATCCCGGCCAACGAAGGCCCGGGCAAGTACGGCATGGAAGGCGTGCTGCGCGGCGCGGCAATGGTGTTCTTCGCCTACATCGGCTTCGAGGCAGTGTCGGTGGCGGCGCAGGAATCGCACCGCCCGCAACGCGATCTGCCGATCGGCATGATCCTGTCGCTGGTCATCTGCACCGTGCTCTACATCGCCATGGCGGCGGTGATGACCGGCCTGGTGCCCTACACCCTGCTCGGCACCGACGAGCCGGTGGTGACCGCGGTAGCGGCGCATCCGCAACTGGCCTGGCTGCGCGTGGTGGTGGAAGTGGGTGCACTGATCGGGCTGTCGTCGGTGGTGCTGGTGATGATCATCGGCCAGCCGCGCATCTTCATGATCATCGCGCGCGACGGCCTGCTGCCGTCGATCTTCACCCGCATCCATCCCAAGTACCGCACCCCGCACGTCAACACCGTGATCACCGGCGTAGGCATCGCCCTGCTGGCGGCGGTGTTCCCATTGGACGTGCTGGGCGAGCTGACCTCGATGGGGACGCTGATCGCCTTCGCGGCGGTATGCGCCGGCGTGCTGATCCTGCGCCGTACCCACCCGGAACTGCCGCGCCCATTCCGCATGCCGGTGGCCTGGCTGATCTGCAGCGCCGGCGTATTGAGCTGCCTGGCGCTGCTGTCGGCGATGACCCTGCACAACTGGATGTTGATGGGGGTGTGGACGCTGGTCGGGCTGGTGGTCTATTTCGGCTACGGCTACCGCCACAGCCGTCTGCGCGACGGTCGCTGAGCACGCGCGCGCGCCAGCAGCCACTGACGAACGACCACCCGCCGGTGTATGGCAGAGCGGGTGACAGTCTTCGGCTGCTGGGCGGCTGGTCTGCGGCTTGGCTGCAGGGTCCTGATCTGCTGATCTGCAACTTGGCTGCAGGGTCCTGATCTGCTGATCTGCAACTTGGCTGCAGGGCCCTGGTCTGCTGATCTGCAACTTGGCTGCAGGACCCTGGTCTGCTGATCTGTGGCTTGGCTGCAGGGCCCTGGTCTGCTGATCTGTGGCTTGGCTGCAGGGCCCTGGTCTGCTGATCTGTGGCTTGGCTGCAGGGCCCTTGCCCGCCCACCATCGCGGGACACGCCGCAAGTACATCCCTGTAGGCTCTTACGCGGCATCCATGCCGCATAAGGTCCCGCGACGGTGAGCGGGCAAGGACCTGTCGAGATGGTCGGTGTGCATCGTTGAAAGCAGAAGATGAGGTGCGATGGTCGAGCCACTGTGTCTCGACCGGCTTCCCACCGCTCGTCTCACCGCAGACCGAGCAGCAGACAAGGGTTTTTGACGCGCAATCCGCAAACGTCGCGTCTGCCCACCGCAAGCCGAGCACCACGCTTTCAAGAAAGCAGCCGACCAACTGTCTGGTGCGGTGTCCTTACCGGTTGCGGGACCGTGTGGCGGCATGGATGCCGCCACCGAGCCCCCAGGGACGGGTTCACGGCGTGTCCCGCAAGCGGTGAGGGCACCGCGCCCTCGACCGACTAAGCATTTCACCTGGCCCCTGACTGCCTCCGACAAGAGGCGGCCAACAAAAACCATTGCGTTCACCGCCTGACGCGCGCTCTTTGTCTCCTGTCAGCCATTCGCGACCCGGGCGTGGCAGCAATAAACCCTGCTGCGCTGCACCTGACCGTAATCCGGCGGGGCAGTAGAATAGGTCCATGAATGCGACCACTGCCCCCCTGCCCTATAGCGCCGCGCGTCTGCACGAGCTGGCGCAACTGCTGATCGGCAACATCCGCGAGCTGGCCCAGGCCGGCTGGACGCCGGCCACCAGCAGCAATTTCTCCCATCGCCTGGACGAACAGCACGCCGCGATCACCGTGTCCGGCCGCGACAAGGGCCGCCTGGTCGAGGAAGACATCATGGTGGTGGACTTCGATGGCCTGGCCGTCGGCCGGCCGTTGCGCCCGTCCGCGGAGACGCTGCTGCATACCCAGCTGTATCGCCGCTTCCCGGAGATCGGCTGCGTGCTGCATACCCATTCGCCGGTGCAGACCATCGCCTCGCGGCTGTATGCCGGCGCCGGCGTGATCCGGCTGGAAGGCTATGAGCTATTGAAAGCCTTCGAGGGCAACACCACCCATGAAACGGCAGTGGACGTGCCGGTGTTCGCCAATACGCAGGACATGCAGGTGCTGGCCGCGCAGGTGGAAGCCTTGCTGGACAAACAGAGCCTGTGGGGGTATCTCATCGAAGGACACGGTCTGTATGCCTGGGGCCGCAACATGGCCGAGGCACGCCGTCACCTGGAGGCCTTCGAATTCCTGCTGCATTGCGAACTCGAGCTGCTGAAGCTGCGCGGCCCGCGCTGAGTCCTCGCCACCTCCCCCTTCCCTTGTGAGCCAGATCGCCATGAGCCGACTGCGTATCTTCGCCGACACCAATCCCAGCATTCCGGAATTCGACAGCCGCGACGGCGATGCCATCGCCGCCGAGCTGACCAAGATCGGCGTGACCTTCGAGCGCTGGCATGCCAGCCAGCCGGTCGAGCCCGGCGCCACGCCCGAGCAGGTCATGGATGCCTACCGCGTCGACATCGACCGCATCAGTGCCGAGCGCGGCTTCAAGACCGTGGACGTGGTCAGCATCGCGCCGGACAACCCCAAGCGCGAGGAGATGCGCGCCAAATTCCTCGACGAGCACTTCCACAAGGAAGACGAGGTGCGTTTCTTCGTGGCCGGCTCGGGCCTGTTCACGCTGCACGTGGACGACAAGGTCTACGAGATCGAATGCGTGAAGGACGACCTGATCGCCGTGCCCGATAGCACCCTGCACTGGTTCGACATGGGGCCGGAGCCCCACTTCGTGGCGATCCGCTTCTTCACCGAGCCCGATGGCTGGGTCGGCCACTTCACCGGCACCGAAATCGCCCAACAATTCCCCCGCTACGCCCCCGAGAAACCTCACAAGGCCAGCTGACGATGACACGACCGCAAGCGATCCTCACCGATATCGAAGGTACGACCAGCAGCATCTCGTTCGTCAAGGACGTGTTGTTTCCGTATGCGCGTCGCGCCATGCCGGCCTACGTGCGCGAGCACGGCGGCCACCCACAGGTGCGGCACTGGCTCAACCAGGTGGCCGACGAGATCGGCGAGGACGTGCCGGACGAGGTCCTGGTCAGCACCCTGCAGACCTGGATCGACGAGGATCGCAAGCACACCGCACTCAAGGCGTTGCAGGGCATGATCTGGGGCGATGGCTACAAGACCGCCGACTTCACCGCGCATATCTATGCCGATGCGGCAATCCAGCTGCAGGCCTGGCATGCGGCCGGCATTCCGCTGTACGTGTATTCGTCCGGCTCGGTGCCGGCGCAGAAGCTGTTCTTCGCGCACAGCGATGCCGGCGACCTGAGCGGCCTGATCAGCGACTGGTTCGATACCGAGGTCGGCCCAAAGCGCGAGAGCGCCAGCTACCGCCGCATCGCCGAACGCATCGGCGTGCCGCCGGGCGAGATCCTGTTCCTGTCGGATGTGATCGAAGAGCTGGACGCCGCCAAGCGTGCCGGCATGCGCACTGCGCTGCTGGACCGTCTGGAGGATTACCCCACGCCACGCGCGGCCGACGAGATCGGCAGCCACCAGCGCGTGGAGAGTTTTACCGAGCTGGCGCTGTAAGCACGCTCGACAAGCCGGCTGCGCTCACCAATGGGTCAGCGCAGCCGCTGTCTGGTGCTTCGCGCGCTGCGGATAGGTGACGGTTCAAGTGCACCATCTGCGCCTGCCTGACGGCACGCTCGCGCCGCCTTTTGCCGGCTCGGGTCAGCCGGCCCCGCCAATGCGGATTGGCGAGGCCCGGCATGGAAGGCCTGCTGCACGGGACGTATTCTGCAAGATGTGCCCGAAGCACAGCGATGGACGTTGTGCAGCGTCACCGCCTGCGTCGCAATCACGGCGCCCAGGCGCTCCACCCGTCTCTCCCAGACTTCGGCGTTTTTCCATGTCGCTGCATTCCACCTTCGGACCGAGCGCCTTGCTGCGGCGACTCTCATTGTTGATCGTCATCGTGGCCTTGATGGCCGGCTGCCATCCCGATGCCGGTGCCGCATTGCCGAACCAGGCGGCAGCAAGCAAGGACGAGGTCGATCCGGTCGACCACGCTGCGCTCGCGCAGGCCTTGAACGCGCTGCAGCCGCAGCGCCCCGGCGTGACCGATCTGTATGTGGTCGGCTTCGCCGGCGATGCCAGCGACGATGTGTTCCGCAACGAAACGCTCTACCTCAAGCAGCTGTTCGAACGGCGCTTCGATGCGCGCGGCCGCGTGGTCACGTTGGTCAACAACCCGGACAATCTGGGCGAGCAGCCTTACGCGCCGCTGGCGACCTACGACAACCTGTACGACACGCTTGCGGCGGTCGGCAAGCGCATGGATCGCAAGGAAGACGCGCTGCTGCTGTTCGTCACCACCCATGGCACCGAAGACCACACGCTGTACGTGCAGGTGGACCAGAACGAAGAGGATTTCATCAGCCCGCAGGATCTGCGTCAGGCGCTGGACGATGCCGGGATCGGCAACCGCATCATCGTGCTGTCGGCCTGCTACTCGGGCGGCTTCATTCCGGCGCTGCGTTCACCGGACACGCTGGTCCTCACTGCTGCGCGCGCAGACCGGCCTTCGTTCGGCTGCGGCAACACCTCCAATGCGACCTACTTCGGCCAGGCCTGGTTGATCGATGCGATGAACCGCAGCGACGACCCGTTGGCGGCGTTCGCCATCGCCAAAACGGCGATCACTGCGCGCGAGAAACAGGACGGCGAATTGCCGTCGTTGCCGCAGCAGTCGCTCGGCAGGCGCATCGCGCCGGTGCTGGCACGCTGGCGTGCAGGCCTGCATGCAGGCCCGGCGGTGGCCTATCCGTATCCACCGCTGGATGCTGTGCCGGATGACGGGCAAGACCGCGTTCCAGAAAGCGATTCCGATACGCAGCCACTGCACAGCCCGACGAACGCCAAAGCGCCGGCCGCTCCCACCCGCCCGCGCAACCCGCTGCCCGTGCCCTTGCCACCGACACCGACACCGACACCCTGATCACTGTCACGCGCTGAGACTAATTCTCATTTCGTCAGCGCTCGCGCGGCCTCGCTACACTCGTCCGGCCAGCCAGCGCACGCCAGCCAGCATCGATCCCCGCCAGCGCGCCATCGCCTGCCAGCCCGGATCCCAGAACGCCTCCCTCGTGGAGGCGTTTGTGTTTCTGCCCCCCAGGATTCAGCCGCGCATCCATCCACAACGCTCCCGTAGGAGCGCATTCATGCGCGAAGGGCTCTCCACACACACTCGCACCCCGCACAGCCCTCAAGGATCGGCGCGCTGCAGGCGATACACCGTGCGTGCGCTGTACTGCCCGGTCGGCAGCGACGCGCGTACGTCCACGGTGTGTTCGCCCACCTCCAGCGTGGTCGGCAATGCGCCACGCCACAGGTGCGTGGACGGCGTGGCCTCGGGCGAGCGGTCGTAGCCGCGCAACTGCTCGGCCGCATCGTCGCGCACGTTCTCTGCCAGCAGCCGCGGATCGGCACGCTCCACCCGCTTCATCGGCTGCCATGCGCCATTGTCGATGCGCATCTCGACGAGGGTGTCGTCCCGGCCCATGAACACATTGGCGTAGATCCCCCAGGCCGCATACGCGCCCTGGCGCAGCACCTTGGGCGCGTGCAGCAGCAGTTGCGCATCATCGACCGAACGCGCGACGTGATAAGCCAGCGTGTAGTCGCCGCCGGGCGCCACCTGCAGCACCGCGTAACCGTTCGGCGTGCCATCGCTCATCGTCGCGTCGGGAATGCCCGCGGCGTCCTTGGCACCGGACCAGAACGCACCGCAGGCCGCGCCGACGTTGTATTCGTGCAGCGGGCGGGCGCCCTGCCAACCTTCGTCGGCGCCGTGATCGACCTGTCGCTGGGTATGGCTGTGTGCGCTCAGCACCAGCACATGCGGGAAATCCTTCAACAGGGCGAACAGGCGGCGGCGATCGGCATGCCGGAAGGTCTCCTGCCCCGGCGCTGCGTCGAACAACGGAATATGCATGCCCAGCACCAGCAGCCGCTCGCGCGGCAGCTGCGCCAGATAGGCCTGCAGGAACGCGAACTGGTCCTCGCGCAGGCCGCCGACATAGGCCGGTTTGCCGCCTGGCGTATAGATCACATCGTCCAGGAACACGAAGCTGGCGTTGGCCTCTTCCACCGCGTAGGTGTCCGGGCCGTAGACGGCACGCCAGCTGTCCAGCGACTGCGCATCGTCGCCCGCATCGAAGTTGAGATCGTGATTGCCCGGCACATGGAACCACGGCACGCCCAGCTGGGTGGTGACCTTGTTCAGGGCCGGGTACAGGCTCAGATCGTCGCTGACGATATCGCCCAGCGTGGTGCCCAGCCGGGCCGGGGTCTTGCCGACGATCGGCGCGACGATATCGCGCTGGTAATACCCCACGTCGGTCAGGCTCGCGGTCTGGCTGTCGGCGAATACCAGCATCTGGAACCCACCCTTGCCGGCGCTGGCGCGCGGGGTCAGCGCGAAATCCCAGTGCCGGGTGTTGCGCCCGGTGGCGGCGATGCCAGGGTACTTGCGCTTGGCCGATCCCGTGGGTGCGTAGTGCCGCCAGAAACCCGGCAGTCCGTCCGCGCTTGGCACAAAGCTGCGGTCGCCTGGCTTGATCACGAACACCGTCTGCCCGTCGCGTACCGGCAGGCGGTAGCGGCCTTGCGCGTCGGTGCGCACCAGCTGCTCGCCGTTGGAGACGGTCACGTCGCTGATGCCCGGCTCGTCGGCGCTGCGTCCGGCACGCCCGTCGCGCTCTTCGTAGACGATGCCATCGACCACGGCATCGCGTGCGTACGCGCCCCCCGCGAGCAAACCCAGGGCCAACAGAGCGAAGCGAAGCTGCATGCGTTTTCCCGCGGAAAGACCAGCGGAAATTGTACCTGCCACGGCCGAGCGCACATCACGCCCCCCCTCATCGTAGGAGCGCACCCGGGCGCGACGGGCGTTATCGGTAACGCTCCGTCGCGCCCGGGTGCGCTCCTACGGGTGATGCTATTGGTGGCGCGACTCCAGCAGCGCCACCGCATCGGCCAGGCCCAGGCCGCGCGCGCGCAACAGCACGATCAGGTGATACAGCAGGTCGGCCGACTCGCCGAGCAACTCGGCATCGCCCTGCACCACGCCGGCCAGCGCGGTTTCCACGCCCTCCTCGCCCACCTTCTGCGCGATGCGGCGGATGCCCTGCTCGAACAGCTTGGTGGTGTAGCTGCCGTGCGGGCGCTCCTGCTCGCGCGTGGCGATCAAGGCATCCAGGCTGCCGAGGAACTGGCCGGGCGCGGTGGGGAAACAGCTGGTGCGGCCAAGATGGCAGGTCGGCCCATGCGGGCGCGCCTGCACCAGCAGCGTGTCGGCATCGCAATCGGTCTGGATCGACACCACCTTCAACACGTTGCCCGAGCTCTCGCCCTTGGTCCACAGGCGCTGCTTGCTGCGGCTGAAGAAGGTGACTTCGCCGCGCTGCTGCGTGACCGCCAGCGCTTCGGCGTTCATGTAGCCCAGCATCAGCACGCGCAGGTTGTCGGCGTCCTGTACGACCACCGGCAACAAGCCATCGCCCTTGCGCCAGTCCAGCGCGGCGAGCGCGTCGCCCGCTGCCGTCTCGTTACTGCCCATCACGTACCTCGATCTGTTGCGCGCGCAGGAATTGCTTGAGTTCCGGGATCGGAATCGCGCCACTGTGGAACACGCTTGCTGCCAGTGCGCCATCGACATCGGCCTGGTCGAACACGTCGGCAAAATGCTGCATGTCGCCGGCACCGCCGGAGGCAATCAACGGCACGTGGCACAGCGCACGCACCTGGCGCAGCTGCGCGATGTCGTAGCCGCGCCGCACCCCATCGTTGTCCATGCAGTTGAGCACGATCTCGCCGGCGCCCAGACGCTGCGCTTCGGCGACCCACTCCAGCGTGCGCATCGGCAGGGCCTGGGTCTTGCTCGGATCGCCGGTGTAGCGGCGCACGCGCCACTGCCCATCGTCCTCGCGGATCGAGTCAATGCCGACCACCACGCATTGCACGCCGAAGGCATCTGCCAGTTCGGAGATCAGCTGCGGCCTGCCGAGCGCCGGCGAGTTGATCGAAATCTTGTCGGCACCGGCATGCAGCACCGCGCGCGCGGTGTCCACATTGCCGATGCCGCCGGCCACGCAGAACGGGATATCGATCAGCCGCGCCACCCGCTCGACCCAGGTGTAATCGACCGAGCGCCCTTCCGGGCTGGCACCGATGTCGTAGAACACCAGCTCGTCGGCACCTTGCGCGCGGTAACGCAGCGCCAGTTCGACGATGTCGCCCATGTCGATGTGGTCGCGGAACTTGACGCCCTTGACCACGCGTCCGTCGCGCACGTCCAGGCAGGGAATGATGCGGCGGCTCAGCATGCCAGTGCCTCCTTCAACGCCAGATGCCCTTCCAGCAAGGCCTTACCGAGCACGATGCCGGCGCAGCCGGCAGCCTTGGCGGCAGCGACATCGGCCAGGTTGCGCGCGCCGCCGGACACCTGCACCTGCAACTGCGGCGCCAGCGCGCGCAAGTGCGCGTACAGGTCCATGTTCGGGCCAGACAACATGCCGTCGCGCGCGATGTCGGTGCACAGCAGATGCTGCAGGCCGGCCTGCGCATAGCGCACGGCCAGCTGATCCAGCGTGGCCTCGGCCGCTTCGGTCCAGCCATGCACCGGCAACTGCCATACGCCGTCAGCGTCCTGGCGCGTGTCCAGCGCGATGGTCAGCCGATCGGCGCCGAATTCCTGCAGCCAGGCGATGACGGTATCGGCCTGGCGCACCGCCAACGAGCCGATCACCACGCGCGCGGCGCCGGCATCGAGGATGCGCGCCACATCCTCGCGTGAGCGCACGCCACCGCCGGTCTGCACCTGCAAGCCGGTGGCACGGGCGATCTCGCCGAGCGTGCTCGCCAGCGTATAACCGCCGGCCTTTGCCGCATCCAGATCGACCAGATGCATCCACTGCGCGCCGGCATCGGCAAATGCCTGCGCGCGTGGCAGCACATCGTCGCCGTACTGCGTCTCGCGTGCGTAGTCGCCTTGCAGCAAGCGCACCACGCGGCCGTTGCGGATATCCAGCGCCGGGTAAACGGTGAAACTCATGGGAAGCTCATCTCAAGAAAATTGCGCAGGATGCGTGCACCGGTCTCGGCCGAACGCTCGGGGTGGAACTGCGCGCCGCAGCGCAGGCCGTGCTGCACCACTGCGGTGAACAGACCGCCATGGTCGCAGGCGGCCACGGTGTCGGCCGTCATCGGCGCGGCATACCCATGCACGAAATAGGCACTGGCGCGCTCCGGCAAACCGGCCAGCAACGCGGAGTCGCGCATCGGCACCAGCTGATTCCAACCCATATGCGGCACGCGTATGCCGAGTGCGGGCGTCATGTGCCGCACGATGCCCGGCAGCACGCCCAGGCAATCGACATCGCCTTCTTCGGAATGTTCGAACAGCAACTGCATCCCCAGGCAGATGCCGATCAACGGCACCTGCAACTGCCGCAACGGCTCGACCAGGCCCTGTGCGCGCAGGCGCGACATCGCCTCGGGCGCGGCGCCGACGCCAGGCAGGATCACCCGCTGCGCGCCCTGCAACCCTGCTGCATCGCGTACCAGGCGCGCTTCCACGCCCAGCCGTTCCAATGCGTAGCGCACCGAGCCCAGGTTGGCGCCGCCGGCATCGATCAACGCGACATCGGTCATAGCGCACCCTTGGTGGTGGGCAACGCAGTGCCTTCGCGACGGATCGCCTGACGCAGCGCACGCGCCAGGGCCTTGAAGCAGGCCTCGACCTTGTGGTGGTCGTTCTCGCCACGCACGCTCAGGTGCAGGTTCAGGCCGGAGGCATCGCAGATCGAGCGGAAAAAATGCGGGACCAGTTCGGTCGGCATGTCGCCCACGCGCTCACGCTTGAACTGGCCTTCAAACACGAAGTACGGCCGGCCGCTGAAGTCCAGCGCGGCGCTGGCGATGGTTTCGTCCATCGGCAGCGTGAAGCCATGCTGGGTGGTATCGCCGGCAACACGCCACGGGCTGTCGTCGGGGTCGAAGCCGTAACGGCCGATGCCGCGCTTGTCGCCCAGCGCTTCGCGCAAGGCCTGGCCCAATGCCAGACCGGTGTCTTCGATGGTGTGGTGCTCGTCGATATGCAGATCGCCCTCGGCGCGGATATCTAGCGCAAAGCCGCCGTGCTTGCCGATCTGCTCCAGCATATGGTCGAAGAACGGCAGGCCGGTGGCGGTCTTCGGTTCGGCCACGCGATCCAGATCCAGTTCGACGCGGATCCGGGTTTCCTTGGTATTGCGCTGGACCACCGCACGCCGTGGCGCATCGGCCAGCTCGTGTGCAATGCCTGGCCAGTCCCACTCGCCGCCGAATTCGTCGGTGCGCAGCTGGAAACCGCGGATATTGAGGTTCTGCGCGAACTGGATGTCGGTGATGCGGTCGCCCACCATCGCCGAGCGTGCCCAGTCGATCGTGCGGTCCTGCAGGTAAGGCACCATCAGGCCGACACCGGGTTTGCGCGTGGGCGCGTTGTCGGCCGGCCAGCTGCAGTCGATCAACACTTCGCGGAACACGATGCCCTGGCTGGCGAAGATCTGCAGCATCAGGTTGTTCGGGCCATCGAAGGACGCGCGCGGATAGCTCTCGCTGCCCAGCCCGTCCTGGTTGCTGACGATGACGAATTGATAGCCGGCGTCGCGCAACTTCAGCATCGCCGGGATCACGTTGTCGACCAGGCGCAGTTTTTCGTAGGCGTCGATCTGGTAATCGGCCGGCTCGGTGATCAGCGTGCCGTCGCGGTCGACGAAGAGAATCGGGGTCATGCGGCGGCCTCCTGCGTGCGTTGCAGCGCGCTCAGCACTCGCGCGTTCTGTTCGGGCGTGCCCAGGGTGATGCGCAGGGCATCGGACAGCTGCGGTACCGCGCGTTGATCGCGCACCACCACGCCGGCCTCCAGCAGCGCCTGGAATGCCGCTTCGGCATCGTCGAAACGCACCAGCAGAAAGTTGCCCTGCGAGGGGTACACCTGACGCACGCCGGCCAGCTGCTCGAGTGCGGTGTGCACGCGTGTGCGCTCGTTGCGCACCTCGGCGATGCGCCGGCGCGTGACCTCCAGCGCCGGTGCTGACAAGGCCTGTTCGGCCATTGCCGCGCACGGCGTCGGCACCGGGTATGGCGCCTGGCAGCGCCGCAACAAGGCGATCAACTCGGCGTTGGCGATCAGGCTGCCGATGCGTGCCGCTGCCAGCGCATGCGCCTTGGACAACGTGCGCAACACCGCCAGATTGTCGTAGCGCGCAAGCAGGCTCACTGCCGAGGGTATGTCGGAGAACTCGCCGTAGGCTTCGTCAACCACCACCAGCGCCCTGCCCCGCAGGGCCTGCAAGGCGGTTTCGATGTCGTCCAGGGCAATTGCCGAGCCGGCCGGGTTGGACGGCGAGCACAGGAACACCAGCTTGGCCTGCGAGCTCAGCGCTGCTTCGACGATCGCCGGAATATCCGCGTGGAAACCGTCAGGTCCATCCACCAGCGGCACTTCGACCAGGGGTGCGTTCTGCAGGCGTGCGCACACCGCGTACATGCCGAACACCGGCGGGGTCACCACCACCGCATCGCGCCCGGGCACGCACAGGCCGCGCACCAGCAGATCGATTGCCTCGTCGCTGCCACGGCCGATCAGCAGCTGCTCGGGCGTACAGCCATACAGCCCCGCCAATGCAGCGCGCAGACCCTTGGGCTGCGGGTCCGGGTAGCGCCGCGTGCTGCCGTCGGGATCGGCAGGATTGCCCCAGGCTGACTCGTTGGCGTTGAGCCACACATCGCCCTGCAACGCGCTGGTGCGTGCTGAGGAGTAGCCGGCGAAGGCACGCAGATCCTCACGCACCAGTTCCAGAATCGATGGCGTACTCATGCTGCCACTCCCATGCGCAATGCCACTGCATTGGCGTGCGCATCCAGACCCTCGGCGCGCGCCAGGATCAGCGCGCAAGCGCCGATGCCGTCGATGCCGGCCTTGCTGGCGGCCTGCACGCTGACCATGTTCTGGAAGCTGGCCACGCTTACGCCGCTATAGGCGCGCGCCGCACCGCTGGTCGGCAGCACGTGGTTGGTGCCGCTGCAGTAATCGCCCAGCGCTTCGGGCGTGTAATCGCCGAGAAATACCGAGCCGGCCGCTTCGACCTGGCCCAGCCACGCACGCGGCTCGCGCAGCGCAAGGATCAGGTGTTCCGGTGCATAGCGATTGCTGATCGCAAACGCCTCCTGCAGCGCCTGCACCTTGATCAGGCGCGATTGCGCCAGCGCCTGACGCGCGATCCCGGAGCGGGAGAGTTGCGCCAGCTGGGCATCGAGTTCCACCTGCACCGCCGCGATCAGCGCATCGCTGTCGGACAACAGCAGTACCTGCGAATCCGGGCCGTGTTCTGCCTGCGAGAGCAGATCGGCGGCAACGAAGGCCGGCTGCGCGCCGGCATCGGCGATCACCAGCACTTCGGACGGGCCGGCCGGCATGTCGATCGCCGCCGCGCCGGACTGCGCCACCTGTTGCTTGGCCTCGGTGACGAAGCTGTTGCCCGGGCCGAACAACTTGTCGCAACCCGGAACCGAATCGGTGCCGTACGCCATTGCCGCAATCGCCTGCGCACCGCCGAGCTTGAACACACGCCGCACGCCGGTCAGCTGCGCGGCGACCAACACCGCCGGATCGACGCTGCCGTCTTTGCGCGGTGGCGTGCACAGCACCACCTCGCGGCAGCCGGCCAGACGCGCGGGAACCCCGAGCATCAACGCAGTCGACGGCAACGGCGCACTGCCGGCCGGCACGTACAGGCCGACCCGGCCGATCGGCCGCACGATCTTTTCGCAGACCACGCCTGGCGCGGTCTCCACTGCATAGCCTTCGCTCATGCCCGCGCGGTGGAAGGTGTCGATGCGCGCCACCGCGTCCTGCATGGCCTGGCGCAGTTCCGGCGCCACCGCCGCTTCGGCGGCGGCAAATTCGGCATCGCTCACGGCGAAGCTGTCCAGTGCCACGCCATCGAAACGCGCGGTGATCTCGCGCAAGGCGGCATCGCCGCGTGCGCGCACATCGGTAATCAATGCAGCCACCGCATCGCGCGTCTGCGTGGCCACGGTCTGCACCGGGCGGGTCAATGCCTGGGTCCGCGCAGCGGTGTCCAGTTGCGACCAATCGAGAATATTCATGCCAGCGAGCGCTCCACCGTCAACACCATCAGACCTTGCGCACCTGCGCGTTCGAGTTCTTCCAGCCGCTGCCAAGTCACCGCGCCATGGCACATGGTCTGCAGCCGCAGTGCGCCGTTGCCGTCGTCGGGCAGCTGCACCAGCGGCTCGGCATCGGGCAGCAGGCGGCGCAGCGCATCCACGGCGTCATGCTCGGCGCGGAACATCAGCAGCTTGCTGTCGCGCAGCTTGAGCACGCCGTCCATGCGCCGCAGCAGCATCGCCAGCAATGCTGCGCGCGCGTCGGCCGGCTCGCGCACCGCACCGGCCAGCACCGCTTCGCTTTCCATCACCAATTCCACCGGCTTGAGCTGGTTGGCGGCCAGGGTGGCGCCGCTGGAGACCAGGTCGCAGATCAGATCGGCGGTGCCCAGGCGCGGGGCGATCTCCACCGAGCCGGACAATTCCACCACTGCCGCGTCGATGCCCTGGCGCTCCAGCCAGTCGGCCAAGATCGCCGGGTAGCTGGTGGCGATCCGCTTGCCGGCCAGTTGCGCCACGCCCTGCCAGTCCCACTCTTCCGGCACCGCCAGCATCAGCCGGCACTGGCCGAAACCGACCCCGCGCACCGCGTGATACGCGGCCGGCAGGCCGTTGCGGCGGCGCTCGGATGCCTGCTCCTCGAGTTCGTTCTGGCCGACGATGCCCAGGTCGCAGACGCCATCGGCGATCAGGCCGGGGATGTCGTCGTCGCGCACCAGCAGCAGGTCCACCGGCAGCGATTCGCCGTAGCAGAACAGCTTGTCGCGGCTCTGCCGCCAGCTCAGCCCGCAGGCCGCCAGCAGGCTGCGCGCCGGTTCGGCCAGGCGGCCGCTCTTCTGGATGGCGATACGCAACCGGTCACGTGCCGGTGCTGCCGTGGAAGCACTCATCATGTTCTCTCAGTGGGATTCGACAGGGCGCGAGGATTGCTCGCGCAGGGCCTCGGCATAGCCGCCGGCACCATGTTCCAGGGTGCGCGCAACGCGCCCGATGGTGGTCACGCTGACCTGGGTCAGTTCGTGGATTTCGCGATACGGCACGCCCTTGATCAGCAACGGCACCACCCGCCAGCGATCCGACATGGCCTCCAGCTCGGCGGGCGTGCACAGATCGCGCAGGAAGGCCTCGACCGCCCCAGGCTCCTTCAGGCAGGCCAGTGCATCGGCCAGCATCTTGAGGGAGGCGGCGGCATCGGCACTTTCGCGGGGGGCGGGTCGTTGTTTCATTGCGTTAATGTAATAGCGTGTTAGCACATTAACGCAAACGCAGGCTATAGGACAAGCGCCGCGGGCAAAGCGTTCAGGGACGTCCCGGTCGGTGCGGCGCGTCAGAAACGACAAACCCACCGACACCGAGGCGTCGATGGGTCTGTCCGTGCATCGGGATGCACCCGGCGCCGCTGCTGCCGTTACCGACCAGGCGGCGCCCCCTCACCGCTTCCGGCGACGTCAATCGCCGTTGACGCCCCCGGCCACCAGCATCGCCCTGGCCTGCTCCAGTTCCACCAGCAAGGTGCTGGCCAGCTCGTCGCGGGCCACCTCGAACTGCTGCTCGCGCACCAGGTCCTTGACCGCCACCACCCCGCGCACCAGCTCGTCGTCGCCGGCCAGCACCACGAAGCGGATGCCTGCGCGCGCGGCGTACTGGAACTGCTTGCCGATCTTCTTCGGCTCCATCTGCACTTCGGTATTGATGCCGCCGATGCGTAGCCGGCGCGCGATATCCAGCGCGTCCTCCAGGCGTGACTCGTCCATCAACGCCACCATCGCGTGCACGCTGCTCTCGGCGATGCCCTGGATCAGGCCGGCCTCGCGCAGCTGCCAGAACAGGCGGGTCAGGCCGATCGAGATGCCCACGCCGGGCAATTTGGACTTGGTGTAGTGGCTGGCCAGGCTTTCATAGCGGCCGCCCGAGCAGATCGAGCCGATCTGCGGGTGGTCGGTCAGCGTGGTCTCGTAGACGGTGCCGGTGTAGTAGTCCAGCCCGCGCGCGATCGAGAAGTTCAGGCAGTACGCGCTCTCGGGCACGCCCAGTGCCTTGACCAGCTCCAGCACTTCGCGCAGCTCGGCGATGCCCTCGCCCAGGGTCGCGCTCGCAGCGACCGAGGCCTCCAGCGCCTGCAGCTGCGCCAGCGCATCGGCATGCCCGTTCGAGCGCACCGCCACGAAGGCCAGGATCCTGTCGACCTGCTCGGCGGCGATGCCGAAGCCTTCGCCCACCAGCGTGTCGCGCACGTAGTCGGCGCCGCGCTTGTCGATCTTGTCGACCTCGCGCAATACCGCCAGCTGCAGCTCGCCCTCGGCCACGCCCAGGCTTTCGAAGAAGCCGCGCAGCAGCTTGCGGTTGTTCAACTGCACCTTGAACGCGCCGATGCCCAGCTCGGCGAACACCGCGTGGATCACCGCCAGCACCTCGGCGTCGTAGCGGATGCTCAACGCATCCTTGCCGATCACGTCGATGTCGCACTGGTAGAACTCGCGGAAACGCCCGCGCTGGGCACGCTCGCCGCGATAGACGCGCTGCATCTGGTAGCGGCGGAACGGGAAGCTCAGGTCGTGCTCGTGCTCGGCCACGTAGCGTGCCAGCGGCACAGTGAGGTCGAAGCGCAGCGCCAGCTCGGGCAAGCCACCCTCGCCACCTTCGTCCGCCGCGGCGGCGGCATTGGCCAGCGCACCAGTGGACTGCACGAAGTACACCTGGCGCTCGGTCTCGCCACCGGACTTGGTCAGCAACACATCGGACAGCTCGAATACCGGCGTTTCGACCGGCAGGAACCCGAACCGCTCGTAGTTGCGGCGGATGACGTCCAGCATGCGCTGGAACGCGATCTGCTCGCGCGGCAGCAATTCCATGATGCCGGGCGGCGTACGGGGCTTGATCACGAGCGAAACTCCTGCAGGGCAATGTGGCGAACGCGCAATTCTACCGGCTGGGCGGCCGCGCTGACCGCATGGCGTATCATTCACCTGCGTTCCAGCAGTGCGTGACTCATGTACCGGCAGCTTTCAGACCCCAGCACGACCTGCCCGGCGCCCAGCGCGTCCGGGCGCAGCGATGCGCGCGGTTCCGACTGCGCGCTGTGTGCAGTCCGCGGCCGGGCCATCTGCGCGGCGCTGTCGCCGCAGGAAATGGACGCGCTCGACCAGGCCACCAGCGCCCAGTCCTATGCGCCCGGCAGCACCCTGGTGCGCGCCGGCGACATCCGCCAGCACGTCTATACGCTGACTTCCGGCGCGCTGCGCATGGTGCGCACGCTGGCCGACGGCCGCCGTCAGGTCACCGGCTTCGTGCTGCCGGGCGACTATGTCGGCCTGACCGAAACGCCGCAGCACCGCCACGACATCGAAGCCATCATCGACAGCCGGGTCTGCCGCACCCCGATGGCACAGATGCGCCAGTTGCGCGAGCGCTATCCGCAGCTGGAACGCAAGCTGCTGCAGCGCGCCAGCATGGAACTGGCCGCCGCACAGGACACCGGCCTGCTGCTGGCGCGCCTGCAACCCAGCGAACGGCTGGCGCACTTCCTGCTGCGCCTGGCGGCCCGCTCCACCCAGCCCGGCGCCAGCGGCGACACCGTCGCGCTGCCGATGAGCCGTAGCGATATCGCCGACCATCTCGGGCTGACCGTGGAAACGGTCAGCCGCACCTTCACCAAACTCAGGCAACAGCAGTTGATCGCGCTGCCGCAGCTGCATCTGGTGCAGATCCTGGATTACGCGGCGCTGCGCAGCCTCGCCGGCGATACCGTCTGAGACTTAACAGCTGGCAAGCCGGAACGCCTCAGCGCCCGCCCGCATTCGCACTTGCCACCGACGCACCACATCCGCCGCCCAGCAGCCGCGATTGCCGCAGCCAGGCCCGGTCCGGGTAGTAGGCGAACACGAAGGCGCCTTCACGCAAGGTATCGATCAATTGCTTGGCCACCGCCGGACGCACCGCCGGGCAGCCCAGGCTGCGGCCGAGCCGGCCCTGCGTGCGGATCACCGCCTCGCTGACATAGGGCGCACCATGGATCACGATCGCGCGGTCGCGCGCATGGTCGTTGAACCCGGGCTCCAGGCCCTTGAGCCGTAACGAATAGCCGTTGTGGCCGGTATACGACTCCTGCGCGGTGAACGCGCCCAGGCTGGACTGGAAACTGCCGTCGTCATTGGAGAACTTCGCCGCCAGGTTGTTGCCGGTATTGCGCCCGTGCGCCACCCATTCCTGGAACAGCAGCCGCTGCCGCTCCAGATCGAACACCCATAGCCGGCGCTCGGTCGACGGCCGGCTGTAGTCGATGACGCTGAGCACGCGCTCGGTGCCCACCTGCTGGCGCTGCCGCGCGCATTGCAAGGCTTCGGCCGCCAGCGCCAGCACCTGGCGATCCAGCGATGGCGCCTGCCGCGCCAATGCATCGACCAGACCGATACGCGGTGCGCCCAGCGCCGGCAACGGCGAGGCAGACATGACAGCGGCCGCGCTGGCCGCTCCAGCCGCTGCCCACCCGCACAACGCGGCGGCAACGGCGATCACTCGATAAGACATGCACCAACCCACATCGGACGCGGCGCCACGCTGGGGCCGCACCCGCTAGAAATAGCCCCATGGGCGGCACTTTCCAACCCCAATAGCCTGAACACGTTCGGTCAGGCCGCATCCGCAAGCAGGCGCTGCCGGAACGCGGCATAGTCCGGCGCCAGCGTTTCGGCATGCGCGGGACGCTGCAGCAGCGCGGCCAGCGCCGGCGGCACGGCCACCTCGCGCCCGATCAGGGGCTCGACCACGCCTTCGAACTTGGCCGGGTGCGCGGTTGCCGCTACCGCCCAGTCGCCGGTGCCGCCTTCGGCCCCTTCCGCGCGCAGCTGCTCCAGCACATGCACGGCGGTGGCGGTATGCGGGCAATGCACTTCGCCATAGCGGGCAAAGCGCTGCTGCACGGTCTGGCGGATTGCCGCATCGTCCACCGAAAGCGCACGGAATGCCTCGCGCAACGCGGCATCGTCGCCGTCATAGAGCCAGCGCAGCCGTTCGAAGTTGCTTGGCGCGCCCACGTCCATCGCATTGGCCAGCGTCGCCACGCTGGGCTGCGGCGCGTAATCGTCGCCGGCAAAATAATCCGGCACTACGTGATTGGCATTGGAGGCCAGCGCGATACGGCCCAGCGGCACGCCGAGCGCACGCGCCAGGATCGCCGCCAACCCGTTGCCCAGGTTGCCGGTGGGCACCACCAGGTTCAGCGCGGCACCTGTGCCGGCATGGTGCTGCAGGGCGGCATGCGCGTAATAGCTCATCTGCGGCAGCAAACGGCCCAGGCTGATGCTGTTGGCCGAACTCAGCGGCAGCTGCGCCTGCAGCGCGGCATCGTTCAGGGCCTGCTTGACCATCGCCTGGCAATCGTCAAACGTGCCGGCCACGCGCAAGGCCTGGATGTTGTCGCCGAAGCAGCCCAGCTGATGCGCCTGACGCGGCGACACGCGGCCATCCGGATACAGCACCACCACGCGCAGGCCCGGCTGGCGATGGAAGGCCGCCGCCACCGCAGCGCCGGTGTCGCCGGAAGTGGCGACCAGGATGGTGAGCGGCCGGCCTTCGGCACGCCGCAGGCGGGTCAGGCAGGCCGCAAGAAAGCGCGCACCGAAATCCTTGAACGCGGCGGTCGGGCCATGGAACAGCTCAAGCGCGTAATCGCCGGGCGTGCCCAGGGCCACCAACGGCGCCGGGAAGTCGAACGCTTCGGCACAGATGGCCGGCAACTCTGGCGCCAATGCATCGCCGTCGAAGAATGGCTGCAGCAACGTGGCGGCGGTGTCGGCCAGCGTGGCGCCTGCCGTCAGCGTGCGTGCCGGTGGCAGGGCCTGCGGCACGTACAGGCCGCCATCGGGTGCCAGGCCGGCGGCAATCGCCTGGCTCAGGCTTGCGGCGGGTGCGCCGCCACGGGTGGAGAGAAAGTTCATGGTGACGACTCCAGACAAGGCGAAGACGGGGCGTGGCCCGTGAATGAGAAGACCGGACACTGCGGCATGGCCGCGCTGCGCCGCAGGGGCGCCCGGCAGGAGCGGCGCGGCGCTATGCTGCGCGCACCTTCCAGTGGAGCCGGCAGATGATCAAGGTCAGCGTGATGTACCCGTACCGCGAAGGCGCCCGCTTCGACCATGCCTACTACCGCGACGCGCATATGCCGCTGGTGAGCGCGCGGATGGGCGCGGCCTGCCTGCGCTACACGGTGGACAAGGGCATCAGCGGCGGCGAGCCGGGCAGCCCGCCGGCCTACATCGGCATGTGCCACATTTTCTGCGACTCGGTGGAGGCCTTCAACGCCGGCTTCGGGCCACATGCACAGGAAATCCTGGGCGACATTCCTAACTACACCGATCTTGCGCCGGTGATGCAGATCAGCGAGGTCGTGGTCGGTTGACGCGTGCCTTGCGCGCTGCACGGCCTGCCTGCCGTGCGCGGGCGATCGATCGACAACGACAGGCGTGCGACGGCTCATGCGAGCAACCGCGCGGCTGGGCTGGCGATCGGGGATACCCAGTGCTGGCTATCCAGGCCAACGCCTGCGAAGGCGGCCTTCACCGCTGCGGCGGCAGCGTCGGCGGCCGCGCGCGATGCAAACCAGGCGAACACGCTGGGGCCGGCGCCGGAGATGCTGGCGCCCAAGGCATCGTGATCCAGCGCGGCCTGCTTGGCAGCGGCGAAGCCGGCGATCAACGGCGCGCGGCGTGGTTCGATCAGCACATCGCGCAGGCCCGCACGCACCAAATCGGCATCACCGGCATGGCAACCGGCCAGCACCAGGGCCAGGTTGGTGCTCTGGGCGACGAACTCGCGCAGTTGATAGTCGCCGGCCAGGGCTTCGCGCGCGCGCCGCGTTTCCAGCACCGCGTCCGGATGCACCAGCAGGCTGTGCCACGCCGCCGGCACGTTGATCGGCACCAGACGCTCCAGCGTGCACAACACCAGGCCGCCTAGAAACAGCGGCCCCAGGTTGTCGCCATGGCGGCTGCCGCTGGCCACCGCCTCGCCATCGAGGGCGTGCTGATACAGCTGCTCGTTGCGCAGCGGCGCATCCAGCAGCGCGTTGGCGGCAACCAACGCCGCCACGCAGGACGCTGCCGAACCGCCCATGCCCGAACTCAGCGCAATGCCTTTGTCGATCTCGATCTCGAAGCCGAACGGCAGCGCCAGCGCCGCGCGCAACGACATCAAGGCCGCACCCGCGGTGTTGCGCGCGGCATCCAGCGGCAAGGCCACGGTAGTGCCGCGGATGGCGGCGATGCGCACCAGCGGCGCCTCGATACGCCGCACGGTGACGGTGTCGCCGACGCCGTCGATGGGATAGCCGAGCAGATCGAATCCCACCGCCACATTCGCCACCGAGGCCGGTGCGAAGGCGCGTGCCTGGCCCAGCTCGCGCGCAGCAATCGCCACCTGTTGCATCTGCGCGGCCTGGTCTGCAACCGCCTGGTTCACAAGCGTGCCCCCTCGCCCGCCGCCACCCGCAGCAGATCGGCAAACACGCCGGCCGCGGTGACTTCCGGGCCCGCACCGGGCCCCTGCACCACCAACGGATTCTCGCAGTAGCGACGCGTGGTGAACTGCACCACGTTGTCGGTCAGGCGCAGATTGGCGAAGGCGTGATCGGCCGGCAGCTCGACCAGGCCCACGCTGGGCGCGCGATCCGGCGGCAGCTGCGCGACATAGCGCAGCACATTGCCGCGTGCACGTGCATCGGCCAGGCGCTGTGCGAAGGTCGCATCCACCTCATGCAGGCGCGCCATGAAATCGTCCACGCTGGCCTGACGCAGTGCTTCAGGCACCAGGCTCTCGACCTGCACGTCCTCCAGGCTGATCTCGCGCCCGGCTTCGCGCGCCAGGATCACCAGCTTGCGCGCCACGTCCACACCGGACAGATCGTCGCGTGGGTCCGGTTCGGTATAGCCCATGCCGCGTGCCTGCGTCACCAGTTCGGCGAACGGCACGCTGCCATCGTATTTGTTGAACAGCCAGGCCAGCGTGCCGGAGAAGATGCCTTCGATCGAGGTCACCGTATCGCCGGTATCGACCAGGTCGCGCAGCGTGGTGATCACCGGCAGGCCGGCGCCCACGGTCGCTTCGTAACGGAAGCGCGCGCCGCTGGCATCGGCCGCCGCACGGATCGCCTGATACCGCTGCAACGGACCGGAGCCGGCCTGCTTGTTCGGCGTCACCACGTGGATGCCGGCAGCCAGCCAGTCCGCATAGCGATCGGCCACGTCCGCGCTACCGCTGCAATCGATGATCACCGTATGCGGCAGGTGCGCGGACAACAGATGCGTGGTGAAACGCTCCAGATCGGTCGCGGTGGCTGCGGAGGCGAAGGCATCGCGCCAGTTGCCGACCAGGCCGCGCTCATCGAGCAACATGCGGCCGCGCGACACCACCGCGCGCAGGCGCAGATCCAGGTTGGCCTTGCCCAGCAACTGCGGTTGCGCGATGCGCAACTGGTCCAGCAACGCCGCTCCCACGTTACCCGGGCCAATCACGCCCACCGAGAACGTCTGCGGCGACAGCCAGAAGCCGGCATGCGCCGCGCGCAAGGCCTTGGTCGCATGCGCCGCGTCGATGGCCACCGAGATGTTGCGCTCCGAGGAGCCCTGCGCAATCGCCAGGATATTGACCTGCGCACGCCCCAGCGACTCGAACAGCCGCGCCGCCACACCCGGCTGCCCGGCCATGCCATCGCCCACCGCCGCCAGCACGCTGATGCCGGTGGTCAGTTGCACGCGCTGCACCTGGCCGACCGTGAGTTCATGCGCAAAGGCCTGCAGCAAGGCATTGCGCGCGCGCTCGGATTCATGCTGCTTGACCACGCAGCAGATCGAGTGCTCTGAAGAACCCTGCGAGATCATCACCACCGACACCTGCGCCGTGCGCAGCGCCGCAAACACGCGCTCGGCGGTGCCCGGCACGCCGATCAGGCCGGTGCCTTCCAGGTTGAGAACGGCCAGATCCGGGCTCAGCGTCAGCCCCTTGATCGGCCCGCTCACCGCACTGCTGGCGGTGATGCGTGTACCCGGATGTTCGGGCTGGAAGGTATTGCGGATGATGATCGGCAGGCCGCGCTCGATCGCCGGCGACATGGTCTGCGGATGCACCACCTTCGCACCGAAGTACGCCAGCTCGCAGGCCTCGTCGTAGCTCAGCGTTTCCAGCTGTACCGCCTCGGGCACCACGCGGGGGTCCGCCGACAGCACGCCATCCACATCGGTCCAGATATGCAGCTCATCGGCATCGAACAAGGCCGCGAAGATCGCGCCGGAATAATCGCTGCCGTTGCGCCCCAACGTGGTGATGCGGTCGGCGCGGTCGCGCGCCACGAAGCCGGTGACCACCACGCGCGTCTGCGGATGCGCCTGGCGCCATGTCGCAAGCCGCTGAGCGCTGACCTCCCAATCCACATCCACGCCGAGTTCGCCGCGGTTGACCACCAGCACATCGCGCGCATCCAGCACCGCGCAATCCTCGCCAAGCGCACGGAAATGGTCGCCCAGCAACTGCGCCGAATACACCTCGCCCAGGCCTTGCACACGATCGAGCACCTCGCGCGGCAGCTCGCCTATCACCGCCAGCGCGCCGAGGATTTGCGCCAGATGCTCGAAGCGCTCGTCCAGCCATTCCACCGTCGGCCCGGAATGCTCGCCCAGCAGGGCCACCGCCGCACCGCGATGGCGTGCCCGCGTTTCATGCCAGCGTTCGCGCCACTCGGGGCGATCTTGCGCCGCCAGTTCGGCCAGTTCGATCAGCGCATCGGTCACCCCCTTCATCGCCGACACCACGGTGACCTGCACGGTCTCCTCGCGCGCCAGCAACAACTGCGCCACATGCCGGTAGCGCTCGGCATCGGCCACCGAGGTGCCGCCGAATTTGTGCACGACGGTGCGCGCGGAGGACGCGAGAACAGCAGCGGGTTCGAGTGAAACAGCAAGCGATGACATCGACAGACCTCGTTGGGGAGGCCCCGTCCGCATCAGATGAGGGAGGAAAGCCCCCGCATCCTGATCCGGGTGCGGGGCCGTGGTTTTCGGAAGTTACGCGAAGACGACGGGCCGCACCGGGCGAATGGTGACGGTGGTAATGGTGGTGCTAATGCCGGCCACGCCCGCACCCGGCCGCAGCTGCGGCTGACAGGTAAGCGAGGTGATGGCGAAGGCATCAGGCATGTACGCAAAAGACATCACCGGGGTGAAGGCTGTCAAGCACTGCGCATCAAGCCAGCCTTGCGCAACGCAAGACCCACGCAGAAAGCCTTGCAGGACAAAGATTTAAGCGATGCAGCCACAAGCGATTGATTGCTATGGAAACTTTTTGTGCGCCGCGCCGAGCGGCGCTTGCGCAGCATCCTGTCGCGGAGACCTGGTGCCGGACAACACGGATCCGGCTAGTTCAGCGTGGCGGCCACGCCACCTCTCGCGCCTGACGCAGAGGTGCATCAGACGCTTTTGACCCATGCAGGCCCTAGCCAAGCACCTGCGGATTGAGTTGCCACACCGCATGGTTCAACGCCGCCGCAAAACTCACCCACAGCAGGTATGGCACCAACAGCCACGCGGCAGCGCGTTGTCGCCTGGCGAAAGCCGCAATCGTCAGCACCAACGTCAACCAAAGCGCCACGATGTCGACAAATGCCCACGCCCCCATGTGCCAGGCAAAGAACAGCCAGCTCCACAACCCGTTCAACCCCAACTGCAACACGAACAGGCTCAGCGCCCCACGAGCACTGCTCCACCCACCGCGCCGCCAGACCAGCCACACCGACACCGCCATCATCCCGTACAACACAGTCCACACCGGCCCGAACACCCATCCCGGCGGTGCCCAATCCGGCCGCAGCAAGCCGGCGTAGAAGCTCGCCGCCTTGATTGACGCCGCCGCCCCTAGTGCCGCCGCCAAATAGCACAGCACCAACCAGCCCAGCAGCCCCAGCAATCGCGATTTACCCGTCATTTTCCTGTCCAATCTCACTACGCCTGCTTTCGCAAAAAAACGCTTGCCGTCGTGCCAACCCCTTCACTTCCGCAGCGCTAGCCAATGCCCAATAAATCAGAACACGTAAATGATACATCGACGGGAGATTCAGCCCGCCGCATTCCCAGTGATCCACCTGATCTAGCGGCCGCCTGAATTTCCAAGCAGTTCCATTGACCTCGATTCAAGCCCGCCAACTCGCGAAACCGATTAACTCAGGATAAAGTCAATCGACGGAGCAGTATTCAATAAAAGCAAGGTTATTATCTATCACGAAACCTGCGCGGGCGCTGCAACCAGGGAATATCATATTCGCCTAGACGCCATGACTGATTATTCCTGCTGGATGAGCCGGGCTGCACATCATGGTGTCGATCATTGTCCGGTCTGTTTTGATGAGCGTCTCCCGCTTGTCTACGGCTCCATCAGTCGACGGTGGACAGTGGCGACAGTCGTCGACCCACCGGTTAAGTGTGCTGTACGTCACAATTCAAGCGAACTGATCCGATGAAGGTCGCGTCAATTTCTTGACGACGTAGACTTTACATAGGCATACGCAGTATCGCCGGTCGTCATACGCCCGGATCGCTAATGCACTGCCTCCTCCCCCAGCTTTTGCAACCACGTGCGTCGCGGTTGTCCTGACCGCTCAGGCGCATTCACCCCTCTGCTCAGCCTTGCTTTGATTGCCGCATGTGTGCCCCAGGCGCACAGTGGTGAAGTGCGGCCGAACGGGGTGACTGACGCCTCCACCGCCCTCACTCCCATGCGGCAGGCCGAGCAGTTACGCGGCCAGCAGCGGTATGCGGATGCTTTGGCCATTTACGAGCGCGTGTTGCGTGCGAACCCACGGGATCGTGGCGCCTACACCATGCGCGCGATCACGCTGAGCGACCTCGGGAGCGCACAGCTTGCGGCAGAGGCCGTATGGCGGCATCCGGACTGGTTCTCGCAGCAGGAGCGCGAGCGCATCGAAAACGACCGCGTCGCCCGCATGATCGGGTGGGCCAGCGCCGAGCCCATCGATGCCGTGCACCGCTACGCGGAGACCGATCAGGCCCTGGTCAACATCGCCCGCATCGAACGCGAATCACCGCCGACGTCGAGGTGGGAAGCCACGCGGCTGCGTGTCGATAGCCTGGCCGCACTCAACCAGCGTCAGCGCCATCGCGACGTGGTGGCCAGCTACCAGGCCTTGAAAGCAGAAGGCATCGACGTTCCCGCGTATGTGCTGCCGACGGTCGGCGATTCGCTGATGGGCTTGCGCCGCCCGGCCGAGGCCGAGGCCGTGCTGCGGCAAGCCTTGCAGCACACCCCGGACGACTTCAATACACAACTGTTGCTGGGCTACGCCCTGCTGGAGCAGGAACGCTTCGATCTGGCGATGCCACTGTTCGAAACGCTCGCGGCCACGCAGGCGCCCTGGCCGCGCCGCAACGGTGCGAACAGCGGCTACGAAAACTGGGATCGCTTCAGCGCAGACATCGCCCTGGCCACCGCGCGCTCTGCCGCCAATGACAATCGCGGCGCAGAAGGCCTGCTGCGCGAGCGCGTGGCCATCGGCCCCGACAACGCGGAACTGCAGGCGGCACTGGCCTCGATCGAATTCCGTCGCGGGCACCCCGGCAAAGCGCTGCAGCGTAACGCGGTGGCATTGACGCTGGATCCGCATCAAAAACAGGCGCGCAGTGGCGTGGTCGAGGCGCAGCGCGATCTGGATCGCCTGGACCTGGCCGATGCGACGTTTGCCCCGTTGCGCAAGGAATATCCGGATGACGCCGGCCTGCAACGGCTTGGCGCTTCGCTGGAACGTCAACGCGGCTGGCAGGTGCATCTGAGCCATGCACGCGGACGCAGCGACAACGACACCCTGACCAACAGCACCTCGCCGCTGGGCAACGACTTCGGTAGTACGTTGCTGGAAGCCGAATCGCCATTTCTCGGCGAAGGCTGGCGTGTGGGTTTGCGTGCACGCGACGACTGGGCCGACTTCCAGGACACGCGTGTGCGCTATCGCAGCTTCTGGCTGGGAACGCACTATCACTACGACCGCCTGGATGTCAGTGCGTACGGCGGACGGGCGCTCGACGACTTCGATCGCGATGGCACCGCCTGGGCACTGGATGCCGGCTGGCGTTTTTCCGATGCCTGGTACGGCAGCGTTGCGTGGCGCACGCGCGATCCGGAAGCCTCATTGCAGGCCCGCCGCTTCGGCATCACCGGCGACAGCATCGGCGCGGCCCTGCGCTGGACACCCAACGACGAAAGCCGTTGGGAACTGCAGGCACGCCAATTGCGTTACAGCGACGGCAATCGGCGCGATCAACTCGATCTTTCGGGCAGCCAACGCCTGTGGGCCAGCCCGCATGTGCTGCTGGATGGCCTGCTCGCCGCTTCGGCCGGACGCGCCGAAGACGAGCGCGCCGTCACTTACTTCAATCCGCGCCGCAACTCTGCGGTGGCCGCCGGCGTGCGCATCGATCAGATCGGCTGGCGTCGCTACGACTACGCGTTCCGGCAGCGGCTGGAGGTCACGGTCGGGCCGACCTATCAGTCCGGCTTCGGTAGCCAGTGGGTGCCCGGCGCGGCCTACCGGCACCTGTGGTCGCTGGGCGACGGCAGTGCGCTGAGCTACGGCGTGAGCTGGTCGCGCCCGGTCTACGACGGCCAGCGCGAACAACAACTTGGATTCGACCTGGATTTCCGATGGGGAGGTACGCCTTGATCCGCCTGCCGCTGCTGCTGGTCGCCTTGCTGCTGATGACGTTCGCGTCGTCGGCGCAGGCGGGCCTGCTGGTGCTCAGCTACCACGATGTTCGCGACGATGTCGCCGCCAAGGGCGATCCCGATCGTTATGCGGTGTCCACCAACAACTTCGCCGCGCATCTGGACTGGCTGCGCTCGCACGCCTATCACCCGGTGAGCGTGCAGCAGGTACTGGATGCACGTGCCGGCAAGCGTGCCCTGCCCTCCAGGCCGGTGTTGCTGACCTTCGACGACGGCTTGCGCAGCGTCTACACGCGTGTGTTCCCGTTATTGCAGGCCTACGGCTATCCCGCGCTGGTTGCGCCGGTGACTAGTTGGGTCGAATTGCCGGCCGGCCAGGTGGTGCCCTACGGCCATCGCGATTTCACCCACGAGGATTTTGTCACCTGGGCGCAGCTGCGCGAGATGCAGGACAGCGGCCTGGTCGAAATCGGCTCGCATAGCGACGATCTGCACAAGGGCATCGCGGGCAACCCGTTCGGCAATCAGACCCCGGCCGCGGTCACCCGGCGCTGGGATGCAGGCAAGGGCTACGAGAGCGAAGCGGAGTATCGCCAGCGCATCCAGACCGACCTGCGCCATAGCCGCGACGCGATCGTGGCGCATCTGGGCACACCGCCGCGCGCCATGGTGTGGCCGTATGCCGCCTACAACCGCGCCAGCAACGCCATTGCCGCGCAACTGGGCATGACGCTGAGCTTCGACCTGGAAGGCCGCTCGCACGAAGCCGATATCGGCCAGCAGGGCCGCGACCGCGTGGACGGGCAATCGCTGGCCAGCCTCGGCCGCCTGTTGCTGTTCAACAATCCCGATGTGCGCGACCTGGCCGGCGAACTGCGACGCGATCTGTCGCGCGATGGCCTGCGCGCGATCCAGATCGATCTGGATTACGTCTACGACCCGGACCCGGCGCAGCTGGCACGCAACCTCGACATCCTGGTCCAGCGGGTCAAGGACATCGGCCCCAGCCATGTGTTCCTGCAGGCCTTCGCCGACCCGGACGGCGATGGCGCCGCCGATGCGTTGTATTTCCCCAACCGTCATCTGCCGATGCGTGCGGACCTGTTCGGGCGTGTGGCCTGGCAACTGCGTACCCGTGCCGGCGTGCGTGTGTTCGCCTGGCTGCCGGTGCTGGGCTTCCATCTGCCCGATGCACAGCAGCAGGCCGCGCTGCAGATTCGCGGCAAGGATGCCAAGGATGTGCCGCGCCTGGATCCGGGCAATCCGCGCACGCATCAGCTGGTCGCCGACATCTACGAAGACCTGGCCGCCAACACCTACTTCGAAGGCCTGCTGTTCCATGACGATGCCTATCTGCGCGACGACGAAGTGCCTGCCTACGGCGGTGGCGACCCGACCAGGCGCACGCAGCAGCTGATCGGTTTCACCCAGGAGCTGAAGGCAGCCGCCGAACGCTGGCGGCCCAAGCTGGTGACGGTGCGCAACCTGTTCGCGCAGCCAGTGCTGGAGCCGCACAGCGAAGCCTGGTTTGCGCAGCGCCTGGACGCCTTTGCTTCGGCCTACGACTACACCGCGCTGATGGCGATGCCGTACATGGAACAGGCCAACGATCCGCAGCAGTGGCTGCAGCAGCTGGCACAGCGTGTCGGCCAGCAGCCGCATGGTTTGGAGAACACCATTTTCGAACTGCAGACCGTGGACTGGCGCACCGGCAAGCCATTGCCTGACGGTGTGCTGCTCGCACACAGCAAATTGCTCCTGGCTGCGGGCGTGCGCCATCTGGCGTACTACCCCGACGACTTCATCGGCGGCCACCCGTCTCTTCCCGAAGCGCGCGAGGCCATGTCGGCTCGGCAATTCCCATATATCGAGCGGTAACCGATGACGACCAGCCTCCTGTTGGGCGCCCTGTTCAACTTCGCGTTTTTCTATCCCATCATCATGGCGTTCTTCTGGATGATCGGAGGCACGTACTACTACCTGCGACGCGAACGCGGCACGCCCGGCCCCTCGTCGCCGCCACCGTTGGCCAGCGAGCCGTTCGTATCGCTGCTGGTGCCCTGCTACAACGAGGCCAAGCATGTCGGCGAAACCATCGCCGCGATGAGCGCGCAGAACTATCCGGATTTCGAGATCATCGCCATCAACGATGGCAGCAGCGACAACACGGCCGAGGCGCTCGACGATCTCACCCACCAGCATCCGCGCCTGCGCGTGGTGCACCTGGAACAGAACCACGGCAAGGCCAACGCGCTGCGGGTCGGCACGCTTGCATCGCGCTCGGACTACCTGGTGTGCGTGGATGCCGACGCCATCCTGGACCCGAATGCCACGCGCTGGATGGTGGGCCACCTGATCTCCGGCCCGCGCGTCGGCGGCGTCACCGGCAATCCGCGCGTGCGCAACCGCACCACGCTGATGGGCCGCATGCAGGTGGGCGAATTTTCCGCCATCGTGGGCCTGATCAAACGTGCGCAGCGCGTCTACGGGCGCCTGTTCACGGTGTCGGGCGTGATCTGCGCGTTTCGCCGCTCGGCGCTGCACCACGTCGGCTTCTGGTCCGACAACATGGTCACCGAAGACATCGACATCTCCTGGCGTCTGCAGCTGGACGACTGGGATATCCGCTACGAGCCCAACGCGCTGTGCTGGATCCTGATGCCGGAGACCTTCCGTGGCCTGTGGATGCAGCGCCTGCGCTGGGCACGCGGCGGCGTGGAAGTGCTGTTGAGCCACGGCCGCCGCGTGCTGTCCTGGCGCAGCCGACGCATGTGGGGCGTGTTGCTGGAATACGCGCTCAGCCTGGCCTGGGCCTACACGATGCTCTTCATCATCGTGCTGTGGCTGCTCGGCAAGGTCATCCCGCTGCCGCCTGCGCTGTACGTCGACACCATCCTGCCGCGCTGGCATGGGCTGGTGCTGGCGGTGGTGTGCCTGATGCAGTTCGCCACCAGCCTGGTGATCGAACGCCGCTACGAAAAAGGCCTGGCGCGTCAGTTCTTCTGGGTGATCTGGTATCCGGTCGCCTTCTGGATGATCGGCATGCTCACTGCCGTCATCGCCTTCCCCCGCGCCCTGCTCGCACGTCGCAGCAAACGCGCCCGCTGGAAAAGCCCCGACCGAGGAATCCAATGACACCGCCCATCATCAACCTGCCACAACGCCTCGGCCGCTCGCGCCGCCTCGCCTACGGCGCCGCCACCGCCGGCGCCTGGATGGTCTATTTCTATCTGTGGGCACCACTGGCGACGCTGATCGCCTGGTTCTTCGGCCTGCGCAGCGCCTACACGGAGCTGTATCTCAAGCACAACGCCCTGGACCCGTTCGCGCTGGGCGCCCTGCCGGTGATCGCACTGATGAGCGCCATCACCACCGTCGGCTGGGCCGAGTACAACCGCATCCGCTTCGCCAAGGCCGACCGGCGCAAGCGCCGCCCCACCGTGCTCGAACCGGAAGTCGATCAACGCCTGGGCGTCCCCGAACAGCTCGGCAGCCTGCTGCGCCACAGCCGCATCTCATCGGTGGCGATGGATAAGTTTGCGCGGCCGGTGGGGGTGCGGGTGGTACGGCGCGGGTGAGTGGTTCTTGCAGTTCGTGCAACATCCTGGCGCAAAACCATGATGTTCGCTCCAGGCTCGGCCCGTATCAAAGAAACCGTGCAACGTGCGCACCGGCGGATGCACATTGCGGACAGGAGCCTGGGCACCGTGACGATTTATACGGTGAGAACAACCATGGCAACTCTCCACATCCACGCCATCAAAACAGCGGGCGCAGATCAGCTTCGGGCCGGGATCCTGTACACCACGGAATCGTATTTGACTCCCGAATTTCGCCCAACCTCGACGCCACCAAGGGACTCGGCGATGCGACGGCTTGGCCTATTCACATCCGCTACGGGATAGATGAATCCGGCAGAGCCAAACGCTTCCGCCCCCCAGCCGACGATTGTTCTAACCGCTTCACGCCCGTACCCATGGCCATGTTCGCTTTCCCGGATCCAGATGCCGACTTCCGGCTCAGGCGTACCTGTGCGATGAAAACCGCACAGTCCAGCAAATGCTCGCGTAGCGTCGATCCGTATCACAAAGTTGAAATCCTCCCCCTTTTCATTTTCCTTCAACCAACCTTGCCAGACACCCTTGAAATCCATCCGTGATTGCGGAGGATCAAACGACATGTAGCGCGTCAAGGAAGGAGTGATGCATGCAAACACCTCGTCTGCATCAGCTGGCGTAAACGGCCGAAGTCGTAGGCGCGGCGACACCAGTTCGATCTGGCTCCAGTCCACTCGCAGGTTCTCCAACGTCATGCATTGCGATCCTTATCCAAGCAACGTCCCTAGCGTACTGCTGAGGCGCTCCCACGGCGATACCACGGTAAGCACATGCTCAATACACCTCGCGTGATTAAGCGACACCCGCCTAAGCCCGAGTCTCTCGCCAGTATATTTCCGGTTGTTATTTCTGGCACTTTTCAAAGCGGACATCACCTCCCGGCAAGTTCTTCACAGGCTGCCAGCCCAGGCGTCGATAAAAGCCACTCGCACGGCTAGCCTCAGCTGTTTCCAGCCAAATCGTCCGATGGTGCTGAAATAAGCAAGCCTCCGCTTTATCCATCAATCTGCGCCCCAATCCGTTCCGCTCGAAGCCGGGTAGAACGAAAGCGGCGAACACACAGCCTTCCTCGACATCCACCATAGAAAAACCGACGGGGGCACCATTGACCTCGGCGACCCAAGCGCATGGGGCTTCTAGAATAGCCTTTTGTATGGTTGCGGGGGTAATGCCCATTTCCACCAGTTGATCGCGGGATAAATGATTTTCGTGAACCCTGGTGCGAATATCAAAAATTGCATCGATATCGGCCGGGCCAGCGAGTCTGCTGGTTTTCTCCATGATGCACTGCTTTATATTCAATCCATATGATCCAGATGGTTTTTAGATATCTGGCGTAATCAACGGCAGCCTCGTTCGCATGGCAGCAGCTCCGTCATCTCACTCCTCCCGCTGCGTCGCAGCCGTGGCGGTACGTCTTTGAGATCGGCTTAGCATCATGACCGCTTGCGTGCCGGTTGGACCAGCCCATGACCGCCGCTGCCCATTTGCCAGATCATTCCGATCAGGTGGAAACATCTTCGAGGATGAGCCGGCACACATATGCCTGCCGAAACCAAACCGCTCGAGATGCTAAGTGATTGATTCCTGGTGACCCCGGCCCGATTCGAACGGGCGACCTTCCCCTTAGGAGGGACAACGTCGCTACACTAAGACCCAAGCAGGACAAGGCTTTGCGCTGAAGTCCAGCCTGACTGTGGCAAGTCTGTGGTAACGACCGGCCTACTCACGCCGATTGCCAAAAAAGTGGTGACCCCGGCTGGGTTCGAACCAGCAACCTCGTCCTTAGGAGGGACGCGCGCTATCCAATTGTGCCACGGGGCCATCCGTCTAAGGATACAGGGAGACGCTAAGTGAGCAAAGCCAAAGCAGCTGTCAAGACGGGGCGCACCAAGACCTTCAATGGCACGCTTCCGCGCGGCATCAAAGCCTCCCAGGCCGTTAGCTCTGTAGCGGGCGTGACGCTCAGGACGGACGGGCAGCTGAGGTGGGAGGCGCGTATCCGGAGGTCCCTCGACGGGCAGGCGTTGAAGTTCCCGCTGGTGCGCTACCCCGTCGACCCCAAAGCGCCCCCGAACACTGAGCATCACATCGACGCTGCACGGCTCATGGCCGAGGCGTATGTCCGCCGAGAACACACCTCCTTGGAGCTTCGGCAAACTCCGTATGCCCACACTGCCGAGGCTTGGACCTTCGGGGATCTGCTGCGACGGTTTATCCAAGAAATCGATGATGGGCTGATCAAGCACGCGTCGGTCAGGACCGACCACTCCAATGCCCATCTCTTCCTTGGGGGCGGCAAAGGTCTCGGATTGAGCCAGACCGGCATGCCCCACCTCACCCGCAAGCTGGCCAAAGACTTGACTCAGGATGACTTCCTGGGGCGCCATGCCAGCTCGTTCGTGAACTCATACATCAAAGTCAAGCGAGACGGCACCACGCTCCCGATGGCCCAGGGGAGCAAAAAGCGGGCCCTAACCACGATCCGGAACCTTTTTCGGATTGCGCACGAGACCTGGCAGATCGATCTGCGCTCGCCGATCAAGAGCTTGAAATCCCTCAACTCGGACGACTCGCGCGACCGGACGCTCTCCGAGGAGGAATGGAACGCCATCGTTGCGCAGCTGGATGCTGGGCGGACCGATCAGGCAACGGCCGATGTCATTCGCTTTGCGCGCATGACCGCAGCCCGTCGCTCCGAATGCGTGAAGCTCGATTGGGCGGACATCAACTTCAAGAAAAAGACCGCCCGACTTCGCGAGACCAAGGCCAAGAATGGCAAATACAACGAGCGCGTGATCCCGTTGACCTCAGAGCCAATGGCCTTGATCGCGGCGCGCTTCGAAGCCAGCGAAACGAAGAAGGGAGCGGTCTTTGTGACCTCGCGCGGGAAGCGCATTCGGGCCGATACCGTCACTCAGGCCTGGGATCGGGTGCGTGGGCAGGTAGCCGAGAAGCTCGGTGACCCAGAGATCCTGACCGCGCGCATGCATGACCTTCGCCATACCCGCATCACCGAAATGGGACACCACCTCAATCCAGCGGAAGCGGCCAGGATCTCAGGCCACAAGGATCTGAAAACCTTCATGCGCTATTTCAACCCAGACCCGGTCGCATTGGGCAAAAAGCTCGAACAGCTTGAACGCCAAGGCGGCGCTGGCGCCAACGTAGACGCAGTGGTCACGCAGCTTTTGGGACTGAGCCCCAAGGATATGGCCTCAGCGGTTGCGCTTGCCTTCCAAGCGCGGGCACAAGCGCAGTGACAAAGAGTCGTCGAATTTATTTCTACGCAAGCACTTGACAAATCTCTTTGACGCACTAGCTTGAATGCATCGGCAACAAAGCATCGATTGCCGCTGTGAGCAGGGATGCCACTTGCCCCATTCGTGGGGCTTGAAATGTAATATTTCGACGACGTTCAGTCGGTTTAGAAAGTAAAAAGCCACTCATCAAAAAGAGTTGCATCATTCAACGCCGTTTAGGCGGTTCAAAAAAATGCTCCGGGAGACCGGAGCATTTTTCTTGGCTGCCATTCTTTACTTATTTCGCTTACCGCTCAGCCGACTTCCGTGGCGCAGCCCAGTCTGCCTCATGCAAGCCAACTCCCTTGTTTTCAAGCACCTCACTGGACCCTATATAGACCATGAGCGCTAGGCCAAGACCACCAACTCGCCTTCGTCAGCCAACCTGCCCGCAAGCCGCAGCGCCTCGATCTGATCCAAAATCAACTGTCTAAGCTGTGTGCTGGTGCTTCGATAGCCAAGCTGACGAGACACGATCAACACCAACTCATCTGGCCTTGCGCCAAGGTTGTCAGAAATAACCCTTGAGATCGCAACTTTAATCTCTGCGGGCGGCAAAAACTCGGGGCGTCGCAGTGTCAACGACTCGACCATGGAGCGATCCCGCACACGGACCTCTTTCCCCGGAATGGCCAAGAAGTTCTGGTCAACGATCTGGACCGCACCCGTCGAGACCACCGACCCAATCGCATCCTCAATAGCCTGCTGGATGCGCGAGCCTGCACGCTGCAAGCCCCAAAGCGTCCGGGCACGCGTCACGACCTCGCTGCGATGAATGGGGCTTTCCACCTCAACGATCTGCCGCACGACGGTCGCCAATTGCCCTGTCGGCACTAAGTGCAGCTCGAACTGGTTGCTTGGCACAGCGAAGGACGCCTCAATATAAGGTTCAGTGTCTGGTGGACTTTGCGCCTCGATGAGCCCTATCTCAGTCACTTCACCGCGATCGACGGTGAGGATCTCCACCGGCACTGCACGGTGCGAAGACTTGGGGCTGGGCTCTGACGTGCCTGACTCCGACTTTGCTCGTTCAATGGCTACCACAAGCTTTTCAAGCTCTGCCTCAGGCCGATGGAACCAGTCTGAACTCCAAATGCGGTAGACCTGCCACCCCTTGTCACGCAGCACACTCTCACGCAATCGGTCTCGATCACGCGCACTTCTCGCGTCTCGATAAGACTGCCCGTCGCACTCAATGCCTAAAATGTAGCGCCCAGGCTCCTCTGGATTAGACACTGCAATGTCGACGAAGAAGCCAGCCAAACCAACATCGGTGTGCAGATCGTAACCTCGTGCGCGTAGTGCTTGGGCGACCTCTTGTTCGAATACGCTGTGCTTAGCGTCTCGCGCCTGGGTGGCAAGGGTAAGGCGACCCGTCCTTGCGTAGTTCAAGAAGAGCTTCAAGGCAAAGGTGCCCTTACCCTTGGCACGGTCGGTGTCGATGTCTTCATCGGTGATCGAGGTAAAGACCTCGCAACGCGACTTGGCGCGACTGATGAGCACATTCAAGCGTCGCTCGCCGCCGTCATTGCTGACTGGACCGAAATTCATTGTCATGTGGCGCTGAGCATCACGTCCATAGCCCACTGAGATATAGATGACATCGCGCTCATCACCTTGGATGTTCTCCAAACTCTTAACGAAGAAGGGCTCAGCCGGGTGATCGGCAAAGAACCCTTCTGTTTCCGGGTGCTGCCGGCGCAAGAGTTCCAACTCGTCGAGAATCGCGCGGCGCTGGACAGTCGAAAAGGTCGCCACACCCAGCGTAAGCTTGGGCGTGTTCTGCGCATGCGCGAGCACTGCGAGTGCCACAGCCTTGGCTTCTTTGGGGTTGGTGCGCGTGTTGCCCCGGTCGTAGATGGCTTCGGGCAAATGATGCAGTCGCAAGCCCACACCTGCTTCACTGGTGTAGGGACTGGGGACAATAAAGAGCTTGCCTTCGTAGAATTGTTGATTGGAAACGGCAATGAGCGACTGATGGCGGCTCCGGTAGTGCCAGCGGAGCATGCGTTCAGGTAATCCTCTAGCGCGGCAAAGCCCCAGAATGCTTTCGACGTCTGACGCCTGTGCCCCACCCTCGTCGTCATCCCGATCACCGCCATCGCCGAGTGCTTTGGAGAAAAAGCGTGTGGGCGGGAGCTGTCGCTCATCACCCACGATCACCAACTGCTTGACGCGTGCGATCGCACCGAGCGCATCGATCGGCTGCACCTGACTTGCTTCGTCGATGACCAGCATGTCGAAGTCCAGCGCGCCTGCCGGTAGAAATTGCGCAACAGACAATGGGCTCATCATGAAGACGGGTTTGAGCGCCTGGATCGCAGGGGCACACCGTTGCATCAATTGACGAATCGGCAGATGACCCTTTTTCCTGGCCATCTCGCCGATAAGAATAGCTGTCGGGCCGGTTGCACCGCCTTGGCGCGGGATCTTGCTGTGATGCGCCTTGACCACTTCATACCGAGCCAGCTGCATACGCTCTTGGTCAAGGCTTGCAAAGCTTGCTACCACCTGAGACTGCCGTTGCCCGTCAAAACTCGCCAACGCACGATCGCGCTGCACCAGCGCTTGAAGCAACGCTTCGTAGTAAGACAGATCGAACACGCCCAAGGCATCGGCTCTCGCCAGCTTGCCACTGGCAAGACCACCGACTATCGCACCTAAGCCTTTACGCTCGGCCTCCTTGGCAATGGCAAGGTAAGACACCCAACTCCGAAGCCCTTCCGGGTCTGCTTGCCAGCTGGCCAACTGGGTTTTGAGGGTTGTCAAAGCTGCATGGCTCGGATCACGCGTGATCTCTGCGTTACCGTCGAACTGCAAGCCGACCAGAAGATCCATCACTTCGCCGGCCAACACTCCTGCCGCAGAAGAACCTCCCTCAGCACGATCAAGCAATGACTGGGGATCAACAATGCGCGCGGCCAACAAGCGAAGCTCTGGATTGTGTTCAATCCAGGACGCGACTTGGCGAAGCTCATGCACCTTGCTATCTAGTGCTCCCCAGAATGGACCAAAGGCTGAGGTCCCATCAGCGACCAGAGCGTCGTAAGCGGTAGTAGCAGTTTGCGCCAGCTGGATTTCGTCAATGACCGCAAGCGCCTGCTCGACCGTGAGTTCCTGCGCATTAACCAATAGGGCTGATTGATGGGACGCGGCCTGCCAAAGGTTGGACTTCTCTTCCAGTTCCGATAGAGCAACGCGCTTGAGGACGGTCTCCTCGACCCATGGATTGCGCTCAATAGACAACAACGCTTCATGGACAGGCGCCAAATCGCGAACGAGTTCTTCTAGAACTGGCTTTACGCGTTTGGCGATTTCGGTTGCCAATATGCGATCGCTGATGTCGGCCAAACGTTCACGAACTCCGCTCCCCAAGGGTCGGAGCGTGCGCATCCAGGCCACGACGCCTCTGAGGAAGGATGGGTTGGAGCGCTCGCGCTGCCAGTTTGAGCCAAACGCTTCTTGTCCTTGGGCGTCGTGCTCAACGATCTTCTTCTGAGCGCTCTTGGCATCCAGGAGCACATCCAGCGACCCAAGCATGTCCAACGCCGGAAGCTTAGGGTTAGAAAGGAGCGTGCGGATGGTCTGATTCGCGCGACGCCAATCTCCACTTAGGAAGCGGAACAAGCTCGTGCCGCGCATCGCCAACTGCCCACGCGCCGCTTCAAGCTCCGTGCTGTCTTTGCTCCATGCAGCGTCGCGGAACACAGATGCCAGGTTGCTCTTTCCCTGCTGGACCGTTTCAACGGCCACAACGACCTCTTCGATCGCATCGACGCCTCGATCCCAGATATGCGCGACCAATGCATCACGGTCAAGTTCCGGGATGGTCGTGGCGCGCTCCGCGATGGCAACCAGCGGAAGCGCCAAATCAAGCGTAAGTGGTGCCTTCTCGGCTAGGAGCTGCGTCAATCGTTTCAGATCAGGCCCGAGCCGAACCAGAGCACTGTGTGCCCCACCCAACGTTGCCAGCTCTTTCCCCAAAACGAAGCTGTTTGGCAAAGCGCTCAAAGTGGCCTTGGTAGCGCCCCAGTCTTGTGCGAACGCCTCCACCTGGATCTTGGCCTCGACCGCAGCTCTAGCCTTCTGAGCGCTTTCAAGCCCATCGATGACTGTCGAAGCGCGACCAGGCTCATCCCAGACCTTGCTTTGAAGCGCATCGGAGCCAAGTTTTGGCGCTTCAAGCAGCGCCTTAACGCGTTGAACGGCAAGGCCGGCATCATCAAATCGGACCGGAGGAGCAAGATCCAGCGCGCTGTGAAGCTCGGTGGTCGAGTCCTCCCAATCGTTCAATCGTTCGGTCAATCCAGCGACCAAGAGGAGCAACCGGTCGCGTTCACTCGGCAAGAGGCCATCGTTCTGAACGCCGCTCCAAGCGTGCTCATCTGGAACGCCAATTTCTTCAATTCGCTCAATCAGTTCGCGCAGGAGCGATTCCCGCTCCTCTTTTTGATGGGAGGCCCATGAGGTCGGTGTTTCGAGAGGCAAGCTTTGGGTCGTGTAGCCCAAGCGACGCAGGCGCACCATGTGTCCGAAGACTTGGTATGGCGTCAGTCCAGAGGGCTCGTGAGTTTCGTGGAGCCGCGCAACATGGGCGTTGAGTGTGTCGCGCTTTTCCGTTAGTTGCTCGATGATTGGCGAAGTGCTGTTTCGCTTGGGCTCGCCTAAGTGCAGCGTTTGCCGAAGCTCTTCCAGTAGAGAACGCTTGTTGGCCTTGTTGCTGTGGAGTTCCAAACAGGCCACGCCCACACCGACATGATCCAGTCGGCGCTTCACGACTTCGAGCGCGGCCATCTTCTCGGCCACAAACAACACCCGCTTTCCTTCGGCCACTGCGCCTGAAATGATATTGGCAATGGTTTGGGACTTGCCCGTTCCAGGCGGGCCTTGGACCAAGATGTTGTTGCCTTGAAGAACATCGTGCACGACCAGAGCTTGCGATGAGTCGCAATCGACGACATGGCGCATCCTCTCTGGTGGGATGATATGGTCGAGTTCGCTATTTTCGTCGGTTAGGCTTGCACCTGGGAAACCGTCTTGAACCACCCCGCGCAGCATAGGGATGGCGTCCAATCCGCCCAGTGCATCCCAGCTTTGGGGGTCAAGATCCCGATACATCATGAACTTGGCGAACGAGAACAAGCCCAGGATGGCGTCATCGCGGAGCACGCCCCAGGTCTTCTTCCCTTCCAGCGTGGCTTCCACAGATGCCAGGTAGGCATCGATATCGAGCGTTTCGAACTCCTCAATGCTCGGCAAGCGAAGCCCAAACTCGCGCTGCAAGAACAGCTGCAACGACAAGTTCGCTTGGATATCGTCGCCGGTCCATTTGAGGTGGAATTTCTCGCCAGCCGTGCTTCGCTCCAACTGAACCGGGATGAGCACCAACGGCGCGAAGCGGTCAGTCTGTGGAGTGGAAGTAGCACGCCAACGCAAGTAGCCGACGGCTAGGTAAAGAACATTGACGCCTTGCTCTTCTTGGAGCGTCCGCGCGTCCATGTAGAGATCCAATAAGCGCTTCTGCAGACCTGTCGGCGTTAGACGTGTTGTGAGATTCGCATCCCAATGCGCCTTGACACGCCCGTCCTCATCCAGCTCAAAGTCTGGTTGCGCGATCAGCTCGGAATCTTCCGGCACTTCATCCAGAAAAACTTCCGCATCATCCTCATCCAAGTCAGGCATCGCGATGCCCTGCTTGGGGTCTTGCTTGCCTGCTACGAAGGTGAAGCGCTTGCCATCGATGACCAATGTCTGATACATCGCCTTGGCAAGCTCATGAACAACTTCAATGGTCTTTGCACGCCCGCCTCTGGGTGTGTGGAGCAGGCGATTGCGTGTCGACAGATCCAAAAGCTCCAAACGCGCTTTTTCAACCTTGTCTTTGAGGCTACCTGCTCCCCGGAGCGAAGAAGCCTCTTCACCTACCTGCCCCACTGCCGTCTGGTCCATCGACTCTCCCCCTGTAACGGTGTTTGGCGGGTGTCAAGTGCCCCTCCGCCGCCACACCGAGCACTGACTATAATGCTTTCAATATAGCGCGTATTCCAGCCATTTAGGGGGGCCCTGTGGGCGAGTTGCGAAGCAGTGAGATTCACTGGGTGGTTCACAGCTACATCGGGGTTGAAGGCGGCTACCTGGGTGATTTCTCCTACAAGACACATCGAGAGTTCTACCCAGGCTTTTGCGACCTGAACCTGGATCCGGATACCTTCACCGGCGACACGACCAGGGAACGATTTATTGCAATCCTGACGGGGGTCGAAGGACATCAACAAGCAGCAATCCTTCGGGGCATCGCTCGTAAGTATCCCCAAGGCAGTGAGCACCTTCGAACTCAACAAGCTTACCGCCGGTTGTTGGAATTGGCCACGCGCTGTGCTGATGGACTTTCGGTCCAAGACAGCAGTCCATCTATCACCAGCGATGTCTTGAAGCGCGCATTGGCTGATGCCAACACGCTGATCCAAAGTGCAGGACCGACCCATGCGGTGGACCGAATTCACACCGCACTTCATGCATACCTCAAAGCAGTTTGTTACGCGCAAGAAATCCAGGCCCAACCCGGCGCCACCATCACCAACTTGTTCAAGCAGCTTCGGACAGAGCATCCGGGCCTGCGTGACATGGGTAGTCAGCCCGAAACGATGGGCAAGCTGCTGACTTCACTGAGCAATGTCATCGACAGTCTAAATCCAGCTCGCAATCACGGAAGCTTGGCGCATCCAAACGATGCGTTGTTAGAAAACGATGAGGCGGTCCTAGTCATCAACGCTGCCAGAGCGATTTTCCAGTATTTGGATAAGAAGTTCGCTAAGGAGCCATCTCGCCGCCAATGACGGGCTTCCTCAGCAACGACGAAACCGAGATCTGCCTGTCAGTGTTGCCACTCTCATCCGATGCGTAAGGCGAAAGTCTTAGCCACGGACAAGAGCCCCGCATGCGGGGCTCCTGTGTCGCTGGGGTTGGAGCCTTGGCCTCGGCGCCGGGTGCCAATGGCGGGCGGCGTTGTTCCGATCATTTGGCGGGAACCTTCTGAGACGACCCTAGCTTCCAGCCAAATGCCTAGGCGCACCATCAGTCTGCTGCACGGTCAATGGTCAGAATTATCTGAGCCGTCATAGACCTGGCTTGGGCGGACGGAACTTCAACTCCCAATGCCCAGCCTCACCGTCAGCCTGCGGTGGAGATGCCTCCCCACAAGGCGCCTCAGGCGTCAGCACCTCGATCGGCTGTGGGGCAAAATTCTTCTCCAAAGCCTCAGCCGCTTCCACCATCGCCATTCGAGCCCGCTTGATGCGCCATTGCTGGATGGCCTGGATGCGAGGAGAGACATGCACCTTTGCCCTCCCCAAACGCTGGCGTGCCCTCGCCACCGCTTGCGCGTCTCCGCTGCCTTCTTTCTCAACAAGCTTGGCTTGCGCATCCAGCACGGCCAAACGCGCTTTGTAGGGTCGCACCAGCATATGGGCATATTTACTGATTGAGCGAGCCAGCATCTCTGTGTCCTCGAACAGAAACGGCTTGGTGGCATAGCTGTCCACACGCCGGCAGATCAGCGTCCCATACGCTTGCTGGAACTCGTGTTCAATCTGGATACCCGGGATCTGCCGCAAGACTTCGAGAGACTGCTGCGCGACCTCCCGTTGCGCTTCGAGCCAGTCTTCGATGAGCTGAGCCTCCGCATTGAGCACCTCCGCATCTTTTCGGCCCGAGGAACGAGCCAGACGCGTTACACGGCCCAGATGTCGGGTCTGACCGCTGTAAGGCGTGTAGAGTCCTGCGCTTGGCGCTGGTGCACGCGCCAAGCGCTCTTTGATCTGCCGCACCCGCTCTGCGCCTGACGATCGCCCCTGCCCAACCGCTGTGCGCCCTTCCAATCCAGACTCTTTTGCGTTGGCCCGGTCCCGAAGTGCGGCCGCATGACTGTGAGATGGCGGCACCTCGTGCACGAGACTACCGCTTTTCTTCATGTGTTCAGCAACAAGCTTTGAAAGCGCTAATGCCGCAGCTTTCCCACCTGCACCTTTGACTTCTGCGGTGAACTTCGTTTTGCGCATCACCGCCACTTTGGCTTTGCCCAAGTGCTTGCCGGGCCGGCGCGTGAGTTCACGAGCGCGTTCAAACTCTCCATTGCGCGCGGCCTCCTGCGCCTGTGCTCGGAGACTGCGATGATCCACACGAGCCGCGTTGCCGGCATTTTTCAGATGCGCATTGATAACCGTTGCGATGTCTTTGCGGATTTGTCGCAACGCTCGCGTTCCTCCGCCTTGTCGGGCGTCAAACTCAGCGCAAGCGCGGTCACCCAGTCCTCCCGGACCGACCTGTCTGGCTGACATCAGCAAGTGAACATGGTGGTTGCGTTGATCGCCAAGCTTGCTTGGCGTGTGCACCGCAACCAGCACGGCGACTTGGAAGCGCTCGACGAGCAATTGACCCAGCGCCAAGGCAAGCACTCTGCGTTGGTGTGGATCGAGTTGATGCGGAAGCGATACTTCGACCTCTCGGCAAACGCGTGCGTTCTTGCGCGTCTCGGCCGCTTCGTTCGCGTTCCAAAAATACTGCGCATCAAAGCACCACTCGGGCGCTCCTTTCGGCGCAAGCATCTGATGGAAATCGACACCGCCTCGGTGGGAATAATTGTGACCGAGCCCCGTGCTTGTATCGAGCAGATCAAACCCTGCGCGGTAGGCTGCTGCTGCGACCGACGAGTCGCCGTTGCCTCGGCTAAAAGACTTCATTGTTGCGTGATAAATCGCCATTTGTGAAACTCCTGTTTGTGGAGCACACAAAGAAGCGGCAGAACATCCCCTGTCGAGAGATAAGCGAACTCGACAACAACGAGATTTGAATCTCAGGGTTTTGAAGAGGCCGTGTTGCCTAGCGAAGCATAGCAACGAGGTGGCGAAAGCCACCGCACCAACGCACAGCGTTGACGCACGGTTTCTGCAAAGCAGAAACCATAAGTGCGCTCTTGCTGTTTGATTCTTTATTAGAATTTTCGCGCTACGGCTTGGTTAGCAATTGCGCCCCTACGTATGATTAATAGTTATATTAGAAAATGAATAAGACCTGTACAGACCTAACTTTTGCCATGCCCTGTGCCGATTTCAAGGCAATGGTCTATGCAGCCGTGATGTCCCGTGGTTTTCGGAAATCCAGGCAGCAGAAGGACGAACTGCCGTCAGGTTGGTAGCATCGCTAAAGCCGATCGAACGCGAAGTCGCAACAACTGCAGAAAGAAGGACGCGAAATGCCCAATGACTACTGGGACATGGATGACAAGAACGACCCCAACCTGTTGAACCTCGCCAGCGTGAGCACTTCGATGCTTGTGCCCTTTCCAGTAGGAAAGCTGCCAGACGCTTCCGTGCTCTGGCTCAATGAGCGCTGGTTTCATGACCTAGGCATTGCCATCCACAACAAGCCAACTCGGGCCCGCATCTCAGCGTCCTTGCTTAAGCGCTTTGCCGTGACCTCTCTCGAAGCTCACTGTGTTGCCGGCAGCTTCGGACACCAGACACTGGGCGCTGATCGCTATGGTGGGAGCGGTGGGGCAATCCACGGAGGGAGTGGCCGCTGTGGCTCCGATGGCATGCTCATCGCCAAAGGAACCGGCCCCACGCCATTGGTCTCCGAGGCCCATGATTGGTCACACTCCCATGGCTGTCTCTATCTTTACGATGCCATTCGCGAGGCAGTTGCCAGCGAGATCCTCAACGCAGAACTCCCCCACGGGGCAGTCCCCATCGTTGCCATCATCGACGCCGGCTTCTCCCTGGCACGCACCGATGCAGACGAACCGGAGCGGTGCGCCATCCTGATCAGGCCCGCTTTCCTGCGCTTGGCGCACTTCGAGCGCAGCCTGTATTTCGGAACATCAGGCAGCGCAAACAGCGATCAATTTCAAGATAGCCTGCGGGTCAAAGATGCCATCCACTTTGCCGACGAACACGCGCAGCGCGATGCCGGCAATCCCAATGGCCTGGGCGTTGACTTGTCTGAGCTCTACCTCCGCCTTGCCGAGCAGATTGCCGCAAGTCGCGCGCATCGCCTCTGGACCGGACGCCCGACAAGCGACAACATCACATCGAACGCGCAGTTCCTGGATTTCGGCGGCTTCCGCGCAGTTCCCAGCTGGAAGCGTGGCACCGATGGGCATCGTCACTTTTTCGGCGATGAGATGCGTGATGTTCGCCACTCGCTTCCATCGCTTGCCTATTTCTTCAAGAAGTATTCTCGCTTCGACAAAGCAATCGCCAACATCGATCAGCTGCTTATCCAGATCGAGCATCACATGGAAGCTGCGTTTCTCCATCACTGTGCAGAAGCGTGTGCCTTGCCTGAGTCAAGCCCAGAGGCGTTGCATTTCAAAGCGCTCATTGCGCGCTACTACCGCGAGCAACAGCGCATTGACTATGCGTTCGATCAGCCCACAAAGCACGGCGAGCGCCACGATTGGCTCTCTGACCGCATCAAAGGCAAAGCAACCCAGGGGTCTCAGATTGGCGAGGAAATCAACTCGCTCCTGCGCGCACTTCCGAATGCAAATCTCCATCTTTGTGCAGCCAACCGCTGGTTGAGACCACGACCACGCCTTTCTTATCGCGTCTCCAAGCGCCGGGCGATCAAGCTCGTGCGGTCGATCCTTGCCGATCGGTCGTCGGGACCCGAGCGGGTCTCGGCCTTTATCGCAACCGAGGTCGCGGCATCGCGCCGCGCTTGGAAAGGCATACCGTCACACTGGCTTGTCCTGGGCTACGCAAGCGATCACGTGTCCACCGCTTTGTATTTCTTTGATACGCATCGTATTGCCTATACAGTCCAGCTGGAGGGGCCACGCGTGCATGGCGGAACACTGCTTTTCGGTGCCGAAGTCGCAGATGAGACACTCGGCATCACCAATTCTGGCCATCGAACCGTCGCGCTTGTCGACTGCGAACCTAACAGCTACCTGGTAGGTCTAAGCTTGAACGGGCGTGCATCAATCCCTGCCGCACTGCTCACCTTCCCGGACGCTGCAGTTGCAGCGCAGACATTGAGCTCAACCACCGCCCATGCAACCGAATACCGTTGATGCGCAAGCGCTTGGCTTGGCCATGCAACTCCTGTTCAAGACTGACCGCAAGAGGTTCAGTATCGCAGCAGCTTATGTGTGGCTATGGCCTGCGATTCGCCTAGGCCAGCTCGTCACGATCGAAGACGAAGATGGAGTCTGGACCGGCTACGCCTTATGGGCTTATCTGACGCCTGAAACCGCTAATCATTTGGTTCTGCAAGATCCCCCGTTCTTGCCGATTAGTGACTGGAACGAAGGTGATCAACTCTGGATCCTGGATTTTGTGGCTATGCCAGGGCATCACCGACGCCTGGCCAAAGCACTACGGCACCGCTTGCGCCCTCACTTCAAGCAAGCGCATCGCTTGGTGCGAGATAAGACGGGCGCTATGCTTGGAACCAAGGCTTACACACTTCGCAAAGATGGCTGAGGAAGACAGGTTGCTTTCTTGATACGAATGGACGAACCGAAGCGACAAGGCAGTTGCAGCCCATGCAAGAAGTGACATCAAGGTCGACCAAGGCCTGGACTGGATTTTTGTTCCTGGGCTTCGGTTCTGGTTTGCCCTATCCGCTGATCGGCAGCACCTTAGGCTATTGGCTCAGCGAAAAGTCGCTTTCGATTGCAGTCATCGGTGCCTTGGCTTGGACCGCACTTCCCTACTCCCTCAAATTCTTATGGGCCCGCCATCTCGACCAACGTCGTGCGCCGGCCGTTGGAAGCACCATGTCGCACCGTCAGGGCTGGATTGTCTTGTCTTCGGTCATGGTTGCCCTCTCCCTCCTGGGCCTTGTCCTGAGCGTCGTCACCGGTAGTCTGCCGCTGATTGCATTGAGCTCCATCGCAGCCGCCTTTGGCGGTGCGACCCTGGATGCCTCAGTCGATGCGTTTCGCATCGAACAGGAGGCAGTGCACCAGCAGCCAGCCAAGCTCCTCACTGCCTATCAGTTTGGCTACCGCATTGCTCTTCTGCTGAGCGACGGTCTGGTGTTCTTGCTCGCAGCGCGGCTGTCTTGGCAAGTTGCTTATGCCCTTCTGCTGCCCCTGATGTTGGTGCCCATCTGCGGAACGCTCTTTCTGCAATCCCATCCCGATAGCGACCGCACCCCAGATGCCACGAGTGCGAAGAAGCAGGGGGCTCCGTTGGTGTCGCTTCGACCCTCCACCCCCCAAGGGTGGATCGCGGTGGTCATCTTCATCGGCTGCTATCGCCTACCGGACATTCTTCTGGGTCCCATGATCAATCCTTTCTTCTATGCCCTTGGCATTGGAAAGAGCGTGGTCGGATCCCTGCATATTTGGCTTGGGATCCCTGCGGCCTTCCTGGGAATTTTGGCTGCAGGCACAAGCTTGAAGCGCATGTCATTGAGCACGACCATCCTTGTTGGCGCAGCTCTCCAAGTCCTTGCCCTCCTCGTTCTTGCATTGCTTTCGTCCAACGAGCAGTCCGTTGAGCTGCTTTGGGCTAGCGTTATTCTTCAAAACCTTGCCAGTAGCTATACCGGCATCGCATTGGTTGCTTACATGTCAAAGCTAGTCACACTCGGACGGGCAGGAGAGCACTACGCTTGGCTAACAAGCTTCTACTCGATCTTCGGCAGGGTGCTTGCCGGCTTCTCAGGCCTTGCAGTGGCTTATCTCACCATGCTCCATGGACAAAGCCTAGGCTATGGCACGTTTTTCATCGGCATCTGCTTGACTTGCGCGCCTGCCCTCCTCGTCTACTCCCTCATCGTTCGCAACACCCTGAGAGAGCGGCCGGATGCGTAGTGCCATCACGCTGTCGCCTCCAATGCCACAGCGGCTGCTTATGACTATGTAGTGCTTAAACTCATCGTTTCACGCCAAACATGTTGGTTGCTCATCTCAGCGCTAGCCAATTAGATAGATGCCTAATTGGCTAGCGCCAGAAAAACCTATTAGTTTCGACTTCTTGTGAGACCAAGCAAGCACTCGCCCTTCGAGCTCGCCTTTACATATACCGACGTTTCACCAAGATTGGTTTTATAGAAGACATCCTTACTAACGTCGGCGAGTGGCGCATGGGGATTGGGTGGCAGGACGTATGGGGTGAGCGCAAATTTCTGCTTGATCTTAGACACTTCATAACAGCGCCCAGGAGCGAGCTCCATATACATAAAACTCACTCCTTTATCGAGTTCAGGCGGGACCCTGAACTCAACGAAGGAGATCGCATACTGATCCCGCGTCTTGAACGTATTTGAGCGAAAAGCAATGTTCAATGATCGACTTGAACTCACCTGATGGAAATCACTGAGTCCAATTTCGCGAAAAAGCTCATAGTTTACCGACTTGCCAGGATCATATATTTTACTAATCACCTCATCCAAATTTAATTCCGATTCTTTACTTTCAGCATGTGCGCCAGCACTCATTGAGAAAAACAGAACTACCAACAAGGCCAATTTAGACTTTATATACATAAGCACTCCTCTCACAAACTACAAATTTACCAGAATGTTACCCACCGGCAGGAGCGCGCGTCCTATCCCAGTAACTCCCATAATATTGCTCATACGTCATATCATCTGCAGTATCATTGGGCGTCCCATTTATATCAATTCGCTCGCCATTTCTGAAAGATTCGCCGATTTGCGCTGAAGCGGTATCCCAATTTATCTGACCAGCCTGATATGCGTCATATGTCGCATTATAAGATGCCACATTGGCGGGATTTGCAGGAATATTCAAACTTACTCCCTGCGCAGAAAGTTCTCTTTGGACAGCGATGGAATAGATTGTTGCTTCGCCTTCAGTAGCCAAGCCCATATTGATTGCTGACGCTCGATCTGCGACCGTATTCCACTCCCCATCAAAAAGCGTATGTCCCAGCTCATGCGTCAATTGTGCTGCGGTATCGCTCGGACTAGCGTAGGTTTTAACATATACAGTCCCGCCGCCCGTGGCAGCAGGATCCGTATGAGAATACGTATCAGTAGCCACTATTTTAAAACCCTTCGCCTGCGCCACCTGAACCAGCCCTTCCAGGGTTGCTGACTTATTAACTATTACATCGACCTCTGCGCCTAGATCCGTCGTCGTATTTTTGTCTGTTGGATCCGGGAGGCCGCCGCCGCCAGTGCCGGGAGGCGTGATCGGCCCCGGCTGCTCAACTGGCGGTGAAGGAGGAATAGTCGGAGGCGGACTCGGAGGTGGACTCGTAGGCGGGTTAACCACAATTGGTGGAATCTCAGTGGGAGGTTCGCTTGGATCGACGTCCGCAGCGGCGGCTGCACCTGCCACTAGTAACAGCTCTTCGTTTGTCAATTCTCTCATTACAGCGCTCCATCCTGTGAGTAGATTTTTTTCCTGATCGTTTTTTCTATTGAATGTTCCATATCTCTTTTTCCTTTGAACTTATTTTGATAAGCGTTGTAACTCCTCATTGTTGACTGGACTTCTCAGCCGTTTCCCCGGCCTCGTCCTGTTCAAATTTGCTGGGCTGCTCTTTGATCAAAGGCCTTAGGATCCCGCCCACAAAGAGATAGTGCATATCGCACATCCGAGAGATGTTCTTGTCGTGCGTCACGATGACTGTGGTCGCGCCAATGCTCCTGATGTTCTTCATCAGCTGTATGCCCATCTGCTCATCAACCCCAGTTGTTGGCTCATCCATCAACAACAACTTGGTGCGCCTGTAAAAGGCTCTGGCCAAGAAGATCCGTTGTTTTTGACCGCCTGACAGCGTATTTCCCAAGTCGCCAACTCTGGTGTTGAAGCCCATTGGCATACGCTGAATATCATCGTGAATGCATGCCAATTTCGCGGCCTGCACGAGGCGTTCCTGGTCAATGTGCTCATCGAACATAGAGATGTTTTCCGACAGCGTTCCCGACAACAGATTGTCTCCCTGCATGACGATGCTGACCTTGCTCCGGTAGCTCGACTTACCGACCTTCCGTAGATCCTCTCCATTGACCAAGAAGTCTCCGACTTGAAGATCTTCAAGCCCCGCCAGAACGCGGATGAGTGTGGTCTTGCCCACGCCTGAGTTCCCGACGATCGCAATCACTTGGCCTGCCGGAGCCCTGAGCTGCAAAGCGCTCATGATCCACTTGTCCGTGGACGAGTAGCGGAAGTAGCCATTGACAATGGCAATGGTAGGCGCGGCATCTTCCAGCGCGCCGTTGCCATGCAAAAACGACTCAGGCTCGCTGTGGGTGATGTCTGAAATCCGCTCGGTGTGCAAGCGAAGCAGCCGCAGCTGCATCAAGTAGTCAGCCAGGTTGATGCTGCGCTGGCTGAACTGGGTCGCATAGATCAGAAAAACCGTCAGCACCCCAATCGTCATATCCCCACTGAGCACCAACCGGGTGCCTTCCCAAATTACAAAGATGCGGCACAGGCCCTGGATGAGAAGCTGGACAGAATCAAAACCGATGCGGATCCGCTCAGCCCCGATGGTCGCGTTGGTCGCTTTCGCGCTGTAGTTCGTAAAGCGCGACGCCCAAAGCGCTGACTTGTTGAACAGTTTGATGGGCTGGATGCTTCGGACCGTCTCGTAGAGCAAGCTTTGCCGGCGTGCATCGATGTTGATCTGGTCGAGGTTGGCCTCTTTGAGTTTGGCGTAGTAGGCGTAGCGCGAACCCACATAGGCAATGGTGAAACCCAACAAGGCGAAGGAAAGCGGCGCGTCGTAGCTCATCAAGAGCAACAACATGAGGAAAGACATCACCCCATCGATGACCGCTTCCAGCATCTTCGTCGTGAGTGACTGCTGGATGGAGTAGATCGACTGGAAGCGACTTGAAATATCCCCGGTATGCCGCTTCACGAAATACGACTGGGGTAGCGACACCAGGTGACGGAACAAGTTGCTGCTCCACCGCAAGCCGGTTGTGGAAGAAATCCACAACAAAGTCCACTTCCTGGCAACGGTCAAGACGAGTTGGACCAAGAGCACGATCGAAAAGCCGATCGCCAATGTGGTGACCAGGCCATCGTCCTTGACGCTGAGCACCTGATCCATGGTCAGCCTCAGATATTGCGGCGCAATCAGCGCACAGCCTTCCAGGAACAGCGCCAGGATGCCCACAACCCAGAACGCGGGCACCAGGGACCGAAGCGAGCCTGCAAGATCGCGAAGCGACACCGACGGCACACTCTTGATCTTCTTGAAGGCCGGGCCTGGATGCGCTTCTAACGCAATGCCGCTAAAGGCCTCATCGAACTCATCGAGCTTGATCTTCTTGACGCCGGTTGCGGGATCGCTGATGTGCACGTGCCCGCCCCGCACAGCCGTCAGCACGACAAAGTGCCCGTGGTGCAGGTGGACCATGCAAGGCAACGACAGCTTGGGCAGTTCGTAAAGCTCCAAGCGAAGCGGACGCGTTGTGAGCCCATTGGCATCAGCGATTTCAATCAGCGAAGCGAGCGTTGCCCCACTGGTCGACACCGTAAAGCGGTTGCGAAGCTCCCCGAGGCTTGTTTCATGACCGTAGTAGGAAAGCAGCATCGCAATGCAGGCCAGGCCGCACTCACTCGACTCCGTCTGACGGATATGCGGAACACGACGCTTCGAGGAGAACACCAGGCTTGGTTCGGCAAAGCGACCCGGCTCCGCATCGCTATTGGCTGTTGGTGTCAAGACATCCTTCATCGCTTTTCACCCGTCAAGCGTGAGCCCATGGTTTGGAAGGGGTCAAACATCCACTCCCAAATCTTGCGCCCCTCCAAGATCAGTTCCGCGTCCACTTCCATCCCCGGAAGGAAGGACTTCGCTTCTTGGGCGACTCCGATGGTTTGCGAGGGCAATGCCACCTTGGCGGTATAGACCGGCTCAGTAGGCGACTGGCGACCATAGCGGCGCTCCAACTCGCCAAGGGGGCTGGTCTGGGTTGACAGCGATGCGATGCGTCCCTGGATGGCGCCATACTTTGCTTTCGGGAATGCGGCGATATTGAGCAGCACCTCGGTGCCGACCGTCACATGTCCGATGGCTCTTGAAGGAATGAGGATTTCAGCCTCGAACACCGACTCGCTTGGGGTGATGGATGCAATGATCGAGTCGGTGCCGATACGCTGACCTTGGGATGCATAGATCGCTGCGACCGTGCCGCTCAATGGTGAGGTGATGGTCTGCAGCCGGTCGGACTTGGCTCTGGCCACTTGATCTTCGATCGTGGATTTCTCGCGCTCGATTTCACTTGCTTGCCTGCTGGCCGTCGTCCTTATCTCGGTGATTTCACCTAGCAAAGCTGCACGTTGATTGCGAAGTGTGGACTGTTGCGCGCGGGCATCCTGGATCTGAGCCTCTGCATCCAAGAGGGCATTTTCGTAGGTGAGGTAGGTGTATTTGGACACATACTTCTCAGCAAGCAGCGGCTCAATGGTCTTCAACAGTTCTTTGTTCTTGGCGTATTTCTTTTCCAAGATTGAGATCTTGCGAGCGACTTCCTGCATCGCACCGCTCGTTTCTTCGACTTGACGCGTCAGTTCCCGCTCGCGCTGGCCGGAAAAGTCATGCGTTTGCAATTGCTCCTTGGTCAGTTCTTCTGATCGGGTGAGCGCACGCTTAATCGTCTCATCGGACAAAGAGCGACCCGCTTCATCGGTGGTGTCGGCTGACAGCTCCGCGAGCACTTGGCCTTTCTTGACCAAGGCATTAGGCTTCAATGTCGTTGACAGGATGAGGCCAGGCGTTCCACTGCGGATGTCCACTCGCCCATGCGTGGAAATGATCTGGCCCGACACGTGCTCCCGCTTGGAGTAGGACGCGGTCAGAACAAACGTGGCCAGCAAGAGGAAAAGCACACAGCCACAGCCGATCCAGATCCGGATGGACGAGGGAAACGCATCTTTTAGGTCGCCGAGTGTGGAAGTTGTCTCCGGCCCCTTTCGCTTGCGAAAGAGCGGTTGTTCTGCGTCATCCGTCTGACCTGACTCGCTATCCATAGCACCTACACTTCGAGATCTACTGCACAACTTGCGTGAGTTGAGGCTACCCGCGCAGACATTAAAATTACATTTGCGTTTTGTTGATCTGGCGTTGGCATTGGCGCCAAACCTAAGGTTGCAAGCCCCACGTTATTGCTTTTTCAGCAACCAAGGGTTGCGTCAAGCGAAGGTTCGTTGCGCAAAGCGCAGCCACACATTGCGGAGTCGGACCACGGCGGATAGCGCAGAGAACGCGTCAACATCGACTTAGAGCACGTGCTGCTCCTAGTCGTTATCACGGCGATCTAGGCTTCCACCACATCAGCCACCGCCCCCATCACCACTGGACGCGTCTGACATCATTTGCTGCTGAGAGTGGGCAGCGAGCGTCATTACGGGGCCTGTTGGGTTCTTGTCGATTTCTTCGCGCTCGCGCTGGAACTGCACCATCTCCTGCGCCCGTTGTTGATCCAATGCCTCCGTCTTCTGCAAGGTCTCCTTGATGCCAGGCGATGGCGGGTTGAGCGCGGTTTCCGAGTGAAAGCCGGGCGTTTTTCCAAAGACAAAGGCGACATCATCTTGGATGGTCACTTTGCGGAGTTGATCCGCGCGCTCGATCCCTGACTCTTTGACGGCATGGAGCACTTCGGCGGTTTTCTCATCGGAGGTGCCTTTCGGAAGTTGTGCCTGGATGGCAGAGAACAACGCGTAATCCCGATGATTAGAGGGAAACGCCTGCTGAGCGACATCTTGGAAGGGCCTCGCTTGCTCGACCCGGTCCTCATCGTTCATACCTGGGTTTGAACGCCCACCAGCCCCACCGAAGCTCGGCGATAACGTATAGGAGGACGACGTGCGCTCAGGCAAGACGATCTCTGCCGGCGCTTCGCTCTGTGTTGGGATTGCCGGCGACGGCGCTCGCACCGCCTCTTGCTGCGTTGCCTGCAATAGAACAGCCGATGGCGCGTCGTTCTGCGGCATTCCTACTCGGGCTTGCTGCTCGCTGCCCTGCTCCACTGCTGCATTTGCCGATGCAGGCTCCGTGGGTTTCAGAGCTTCTCGGCGCGCGTGTTGTGCCTGGGACAATGCAGCATCCAAGTCTTGGCCGGCAACGCCCGTTGCCGGCAAACCTTGTTCCTGCTGGAACTGCCTCACGGCATGTTCGGTCTCTGGACCGTAGTGCCCGTCTTGCGGCACGACCTGGCCGTTTGGACCACGCGCATCCACTTGCTGCAAGCGATATTGCAAGAACTCAACCTCTTGCCCTCGGTCGCCCAGGCGCAGCCCTTCCACTTCCTGAAATGACGGCGGCGTTGGAACAGTTGCCTGGGTTGGGGTTTCCTCACGAGACGTGAGAGCTGATGAAGGCGATCCGACACTCGGCGCAGATGCGCTTGCAGAAGCTGGCGCCACTGCCTCTGCCTTCGGCTGGACTGCGCCGGCTGCCGAGGGTGCGGCAACCTCAGGTGTTCGGGTTTCTTGGGGTTCGCGTTGCGGGATAGGTTCGGGCTTCGGTTCGGCAGGCTTGGCAACCGGACGAGTCTCTTCCTGCACTTGCGCATTAAGGGGTGCAGGCACCATAACTGGGGCCGGCGTTGCCGTCTCCGCAACAACAGGCCCCTCGGGTGCGCGTGCAGCGTCTCGATCCCGCTGCGCCTCAATGGCTGCCTGAGGCGCTTGGCTTTCGTCTACACGCGGAGCTGTGACCGTCATTGCTGCGAAGCTTGCGACCTGTTGCGCTTCTTGCGTGGAAACACCCTGCCGATTGACCTCCCGCAAGGCTTGCTCATAAGCGTCACGTTCTTGGGGCGATTGCGCTTCAATGCGCAGCTCGGGTGCACCCGTCGAAGGTGGTTGATCCTGCCGAACTGATTGCACCTGCCCAAGTGCCTGATGGATCTCATCAGTGCTGGTCGTTGCTGCAACACGCACCACACCATCGGCGTCACGGCTCAAATGCTGGATGGGGCTGTCCACCGAGTATTGACCGGTCGCATCACGCTCCAATGCCAAAGAGCTGGTCGCTGCATCGATCCCGTTTGCCTCACGTGTCCGTTGCACCGCGAGCTGGATCGCGCCTGCGTTCTGAGCATTAGGCGCAACGCCATAGGCGGCATACGTCGCTTCAGTATTGGCCTGGTCTTGTTGCTGCGCCGTTGGCGTTTGCCGCGCGGGCATCTGTGCCATTGCCTGCGCATGCTGCTCCAAGGCCGGTTGCAAGCGTTCACGCGTTGCATTGAGTTCCAACGGGACATTGCCTTCGGCAGCAACGCCATCATGCCGCCATTGGCCTTGCGTATCGCGCTGATACTGCCTGCCGTCCGATGCTTGCAGTGAGTCGGGGTTTAAGGCGGCTTGCACGGCCGCTGGCAAGGGGCCAAAGTCGTCCCAACCATTGCGCTGATAAGCAGCTTGATACGTCGCGGCAATCGCAGCTGGGCCACGGGCAATGTTGGCGTCAATCACCTGGGCTGCTTGCTGGTCCAACGCGGCACTTCGCTCGGGGCTTGCTGGATCCACCGTCCAGATGGGACGATCGTTCCGGTCGACTTCATCGGCGACCATCCGTGACCACTGGCCACTTGCCGGATCATGCCTCCAATCCCGTGCGTAGAGATGCGCCGCATCTGCGTCACTGGATGGCTGCACATAGGGATTACTGGGTTGCACCTTGCCCAGCGCCTGCTCGGTCGCTTCGCTACTGGCGTGATAGTTCAGCTCGCGCGCTTTTTCTGGCAGCGCGAACATGCCCTGCTTCTGTTGGGTATCCACGCCATCGTTTTGCAGGTCGGCTTTTTCTTGGCGAAGCCACTGGCTGCCGTTGAACTCCCAACTCACGCCCTGCTTGTCGGTCTGTGTATAGATCTGACGGTTGTCCCAGAGCGTCGCCGCTTTGTCGGCAGCAGCACTGAACAAATAACCATCGGCCACCACCAGCGCGACGGGCCCGGCGCCGGTTGTGCCAACAACGGCGGCGGCGGCGGCGCCTCCCGCCCAGCCGCCGGCACCTCGGGCAGCAAAGTGCAACGCTTCCGAACGCGCAGCGGTGAGGTTGTCTTGTGCCAACAGCGTGCCAACACGCTCGCCGGTTTGAGACGCATCGTAGGCGGTCGCGGCAACACCCAAGCCCGCAAGCCCTGCTGTCATCCCGGCGCGACGCAAGCCTGGGATCTCAGGCTCAGGCGTGGTCTGGATATTGCGTCCCTGCCACTCATCCCAGCGCTGCTGACCCGCTTGGGCATGCTCGGTTGGCGGTTTCATGCGCTCACTGAGCGGAAGCGTGCTCTGGTCTAACGCCTTTGATGTTCCTTCAATGGCCGTTCCGCGAAAATACTCTCTGTTGTCGAGCCTCAGAACTTTGTTCTCGCGGAGCGCATCATCACTGGCTGGGATGCGCAGCATGCCCTCGTGTTCACGCGCACGGGCCACGATCAGCTCAAAGGCTGCTTGCTGACCGAGCCGGTCTTTCACACCGGCCAGCGCTTCACGCGGAAGGCCCTCAATCGAGGTGACGTTTGGATTGGCAAGAATGCGAGGCACTTCAATTTCGCCAAAGACACGGCTTGGCTGAGCGTCGCCCACGATGGCATGAACCTCACCTACGGTTGCATCTGCAAACCGTCCAGACGCATCTGCCCAAGGACCTTGCGTGGGGTGGTAAAGCCACTCTGTGGCAGGCCCCCGATGAGACCCATCTATCAGCTCACGAGGCGAAATTTCGTAGATGTCGGCGAGCGCGGTATAGAACTCGCGGGAATTCAGAAACTTCGATGCCTGGCTTTTATCGATAACCCGGATGTCTTCGCCAGATTCGATCATCGATCCAATGACATCAGTCGACCAGATGTCCTTCGCTGCCGGGCCACTATAAAGAACAGTGACCTTGCCTGAGGCATTTGCATCCACCTGAGCGGCGAGCGACCGCAGCGATTCTGGTGTTTGGTAATCGCCAGGGTTCTGACGAATTCTATCGATTGCGTCCTGGGCAGATATCGAGCCATTCACACCAAGCACCCCTCATCGACTTCAAAAACGATGTGGTAGTCCGTGTTCCTGGAATGGACGCCAAAATCCTTGTATGCAAGCAAGGCTTCTTTGAGGTCAACTATGAATCGCTCCTTGTCGGCCTTGAGATGCTCAGGCAGTCCCTCTCCTCCATTGATCCACATCAGTCTCCAATGGGACCAGCCGGGCTGACCTCGCGCGCCTCCACCGTCGACCAAATCCAGTCTCAGCGTCAGGAGCTCTCCATGCCAATAGAAGGAAAATTTCGTCTGGTTTCTGACTTCAATTTCAGTGCCGCCACCGTTTGCGACATTGCGCAAATACATGTCGCGATCACGATCAATTGTCCAGTCTCTTGCATTGGTGCCACCGACCACGAAGTCTCTGTCGATCGCTTCTAGGTCGTATTTAACAACATCTGGCTCAGGAATAAATTCATTTACAAATGGCATCTTCATTTCCCGGCAATGGCTTGGATTTTTCGTCAAGAGCTAATTTCATGAGCCCGAGACGGCGGCAGATAATTTCTTCACCTCGGCTTTTGGGAGCAGCCGTTTGGTGAAGTAGGTATCTTCGTAATACTTGATCTTCTCGCAGAGCACCGGGCTTGGGATGCCTTCGTAGAGGAAGACCTCCTTGTCAAAGCCCATCGCCTTCAACTCTTGCGGCAGCATCAAGGCACGGCGTTGCTCGGTCTCGGAGTAAGACACGCTGCTTTGCTTGCCACTCGTGTGCGACTTGTTCTTCTTGCGCACCGTGGTGTAGCCGAGCATGTCCGAGTAGTCGTTGGCGTCTTGCTGCTCGCGCGGGGCGTAGACGATTTGCAAGGCATGGTTGGTGATGATGGTGCGCGAGACATCCTTGCCATAGGTCGCGTCCAGCTGCGCCATGCTCTGGATGATCGGCAGCAAGCGGATGTTGTAGCCGGCCATGTAGCTCACCGCGCTTGCAATGATGTCGACCCGGCCGATGGACGTGAACTCATCCATCAGCAGCAAGCATTGATGTTTGAGCGCCGGGTTGTTCTGCGGCAACTCTTTGGTGTTGAGGTTGATGAGCTGACTAAACAGCAGGTTGATCAACAGGCGGCTTTCCGCCAGCTTGTTCGGCTGGATGCCAATGTAGATGCTCATCTTCTTCTTGCGCACATCGGTGAGCAAGAAATCGTTGCCGCTGGTGGCCGCATCCAGGATTGGGTTGATGAACTGGTTGAGCGGCTCCTTGAACGTGCCCATGATCGAGGCGAACGTCTCTTCGGCTTGCGAGAGCAAATTGTCGAACGCCATCTTGGCGTCGCGGCCCAGGAAGTCGCGCTGAGAAAGCTTTTTAAGGTAGCCCTTCAAGTCGCTCCCATCCCCAGACGACACGCGATAGAGCAAGCCTAGGGTTGGGAACATCCAGGTGTCTTTCGGGTGCTTGCGCTTGATCTGATCGTCCAAGCTATCGAACAGATAGAGCGTAAACGCCATGAAGGCGTTGCGCGCCTGGCTTACCCAGAACTTCTGGGCGTCAGAGCCGTCTGGATAGAGCATTGCCGCCACACTCATCAGATCCGACACGCGAAACGCGGGATCGGGCGAGATATAGCTCAGCGGATTCCAGCGGTGCGTGCGCCCGTCTTCGGCAAAGGGGTTGAACAAAAAGACCTCTTGGCCTTGGCTCTTGCGCCAGCCGGAAGTCAGATCGAAGTTTTCCTGCTTGATGTCCAGGACCACCACCGAGCCTTGGTAGTCGAGCAGATTGGGAATGACGATGCCCACACCCTTGCCCGAACGCGTGGGCGCGGCCAGGATCACAAACTGTTGCCCAGGTAGGCGCACCAACTTGCCACCGTGCTTGCCGACCACGATGCCGGTTGGCGATGGTTTGAGCATATCCTTCTTGGCCAGATCACTGCCGGACGCAAAGCGCGCATCGCCATGCAAGGCGGCCGCCTTCGGCTTGAACAGCGGGATCAGCAGTGCGATCCAGGCCAGCAGCGGCACGCCGAAGCCAATGGCGCCAGCCAGCTTGATCTTGGTGGCATAGGGAGCGAACTGCGGGAGGTCGAGCGCTTTGACGTAAGACCAATAGGTGTCGAAGCTGAGCGGCCCAGCCACTTTCAACAGCATCAGGATCAACTGACCGGAGAGGTAGACCCCTGCAATGAGGGCGAGGAGCAAGAGCGCGATGGCGACACTGAGCTTGATCTTGCCGGTCATTGAGCGCTGCCTTCCATCGGTGATCCCTGGCTTGTTTGAAAATGACCGTCCGCTCGCAAGATTACAGGATCACACCGCCCGCTCAGATCGGATGGGCATTGGCATCCGTGTAGGAATTGTCTGATCTGCACGTATGCCAAGGCACCAGCAAGGACCCTCTCACTATGAGCTGGGTAGATCGCTGCGCTGGGCTTTGAGCTGCAATTCGACGACGACTTTTCGCTGCTCTTCGACGGAGAGCTTCGCGAGCGCTTGGATCGCCTCTGCCACCTCATCGGTCTCGGCGAAGAAGGCAGCCAGTGGCATTCCGAGGGCATCGGCCAGGCGCTTGGCGGTGCGCAAATCACACTCGTTGACGCCGTGCTCGTAACGATTGATCCGCGTGCGGGCCACCTCAGCGGCTATCCCGGCTGCCACACCTAAGGCCTCTTGGGTCAGCCCAGCAGCCAGGCGCGCCTGTCTTAGGCGGTTGGCAAAGATGAGGCGAGCGTCTTTCGGATCCAAAAAGTGACCACAGGCATGCAATGTGACGAACGAGCATGGCGCCTCCCACTTGTGGTGTCTGTTACTTTTTCAGTAACATGGCCGCGCGTCAAGTTCAAGCCTTCCCATTGCCGAGGCACCGCCCTCTCCTCGCCCCCCTTAGGAATCTGTATGCGCAAAGCACGCCTTGCCGTTGTCGGGATGTTGATCGCCTTCTTGGGTGCCTGCTCGGGAGGTCGCCCATCGCAGTCTGAGCGGGAATTTGCCTTCTTGCAGTTCGTCAAAGAGAACAGCAATGACGAGGCCAGGATCGAAGACTTCAAGAGCAACCAGTGCCAAAAGGCGGACGGTGCGCCCAGCTACACGTGCGATGCCAGCGCCAAGGTGAAGGCCTTGGGTCAAGACTTCGGCAATCAAATGGACGGGGTCTACACCTTCACCAAGGTGGGCGGCACTTGGAAGATCACTGCCCGCGTCCAATAGCCGCCGTTGGCGATCAACGGCGATCCCATCCTTTCCTCAGGAACTCACATGACGGTCGGCACTTTTCTTACCCTGGTCTTCTTCGCTGGCTGCGCCGCGATCTTCTTGGTGCTTGCCAAAACGGTGAAAACGCGCAGTGACAACGCAACATTTGACCATGACTTCCAGCGGTTTTATGGCTACAAGAACACGCGCATTGCTGTGTCAACAGCCCGCTCATCGATCAAGTTCAAAGCCGGCAATCGCATCAAGGCGTATGCGCTGAGTGATGTCCGGTCCTGGGAAAAGCACTGGCACAACTACAATCGCGAAGGGACGCTGACGCTCAATGTCAAAGACATCGATCATCCCGTGTGGACCATCAAGTTCGGCAACGAGACCGAGATGAACCGGTGGTATGAGCTGGTCAGTCAGGCGGTCAACGAAAAATTGAAGCTTTGACCGAGCGACCATTGGGCTAGGCGACTGGGCTTGACGGCGAAGGCTTCTCTGCTACGAATCGAAGAACCACAACACTGGATTCGTCATTATGTCTTCTGCCGTCCACTCCCCCGCTATGCCCCTCGACCAGCAAGAACATCAACTCCGCCAAGCTCATGTTGAAAGCTGGATCGCCCAACAAAACGCAGCCGGCTTTGGCGTTGACCAGCACATGGCAGACGCCCTCAATGCGTATCTTGATGGCCGCTTCGATCTTCTTGGTTTGCTGACAGAGCTTCGTCGTCCCTACTTGAACTGAGCCCGCCAGTGGGTGACAACATGATGGGCACCTGCGCCACCGAAGCCTCATTAACAGAAGTGTCCATGCCTGGCCCTTGGTGCTCACGCTGGGCCTGCTCCGCCGTGTGGCCATCCGGCACGCTCAACAGTCGCCCATCTTGGCGGTAGCGGGACAGAAGCTGTTCGAAGCTTGCTTGTCCTTGGACAAAGACCCCGTTGCCTCGCATCGCCCCTAAGCGTTCCGTCAAGGGCCGATGCTCAAACGATTTTCCAATGCCGGCTTGGGCAAGGTGTGCATTGATCCGGTCAGCGATCATGGCGCGGATCCACTCAACTTCCTCCTTGCCATTCATGCGCCCGTCTAGCACACGCGTTTTCGCCGTCATTCCCGATGCTTCCATCCGTCTAGTCGTGGCGAGTAGATGCGCATAGAAGTAGCGCGGATCATCTTTGTTCGGGCGATGGTGACTCGCTTGCAACGCAAATCCAAAGCGGCCAATCAGGCGATGTGCGATATCGAGCACCAACTCCCAGCGCTTGGGGTCATCGAGTTCGTGCGGAAGCGCAACCGCGAAGTCGCGGCAGACGGTGCTGTTGCAGCGTCGCTCTGCCGCTTCTGCAGCGGCCCAAAGTGCTTGCGGGTCATCCGCCCATGCCGGCGAACCAGGTGGTGCCAGGCAACGCGACTGGATGATGCCCGCCCTACCCCGGTAGTCGTGGCGCGCACCTGAGGCGGGATCGGTGAGCAGATAACCACCGCGATATGCCGCTGCGGCAAGCGCCGAATGCCCTTTGGCTCGGCTGTAAGTTTTGATGCGGGTGTGATAGATGGCCATGTGTGTTTCCTGAGTCAGAGTTCATCAGTTCTGACTCAAGATTTAGCAAGGCTCAAGAGCGTAAGACAGCTATTTTCGAGCGTTCTACTTTGCCTGTTATGGAATCAGGACATACTTCGATCGACCTCAAAGATCCGCCCCAAGCTCACGAAAGGCTGGGCGGGATGACAAAGCTCAACACTCCATGTGGCAAAGCGCTTGACCGCACCACGGGGATGGTCACCAAGGGGCTGTCCATGCATGCCAAAAGCGATCTTTTCGCCGTCTCCCCATTGGCTAGGCATCTGACCAACAACGACCGGTCCATCTGACGTGAGTGAGAGTGATGCAGTATCCACCACGTCATGCGCCGGGAGCACCCCCTCTTTCACTGATGCGAACCATCCGAACGGTTCGGCCAGAGTCAGGCATGGCGGCATTCCTTTTCCGACCTTCAAGAGCGAGCCTGTGTGCTCGCCTTGGAGCACCAAGAATGCGAGGACAGGCTCAACTTCTTCCTGCTGACTGTTGACCAACAGCGCCCAACTCTCTCGGAAAAGAAAGATGCTGCCAGGCCAAAGATCATTGGGCAGCCGATCTGCAAAAGCTTGTGCGGGAACGCTCATTGATTTCTCCCGGTTGATGTTCTACTGGATCTCAGTTAATCCAACGACGGCGCAGCAGCACGACCAGATCTTCTACGATTCGCTGCATGTCCATGGATAGCGCTTGCCTGACTTGGTGGGCTGGCGTGAGAAGCACCGGTTCTTGATGCTCTCCCTGTCTCCAAGGCACTTGCATGCTGTTGGGACTTGCTTCGTGCTCTGCGCGGGTCCTCCAAGCGCCGGCATGCTCTCCCAGCAATCGCACAGCAGAAACGACATGGCTAAGCCGTTCGGTGGGGTCAATCTGACCCAGGAGCCAGGCGGCATAGGCGATCGCCGCTTCGAGCTTCTCAGCGACGCTTTCTTCCAAGACGACCGGTAGCCCCATGCCGCGCTCTGGTGGCGGAACAGGCAAACTGATCAGGACATCTCCGTTGGGCCAAAGTCGGATCGACGCGCCGTCACTGCGCTGCGCTTCCTGGACCAGCACGAGCGCCTCACCGTTCAAGCCCGCCTTCATCCCTAGGCTCCGATCGAAAACGGCTGGAGCTCCAAAGAGTGCGTGCTCTTGCATGGCATCAAGGAGGGGCTGAGCTTCCATCTCGGCGGGGCGAAGCACTGTTGAGTCCGGTCCAGCTGCAACAGCAAGCTGCAAGACCGTGCCACTTTGCTGATAGCCGCGCTCGATCCGTGGGAAGAGTGTCAGTGCACGATCGCGCAGTCCTGCTGGGTCAAGGGGGGCAACTGCTTGCATCAGCTGGAACTTATGGATAGCGCGCGCCGCCTTTGGGCCTAGGTCATCTGCTGAGACGAAGCCATCCCAGTGCTGACCACCTTGCCACTTGCCAATCTCCTTAATCAGTGCGGCTTGATCCAGTTCCGCCTCCATGCCGGACTGCACAAACATGAGGAGCGGCTTACGGTTCCGGGCCTCATTTATCTCCTCGTGGGTAGCCGAGACGCCTCCTGCCTGCTTGGCTCCGTAGCGAGGCCCAAGGACGAGCATGACGAGGTCCGCCTCGCGCACGCCATTGAGGCATGCGACCTGGGGAGAACTGGCACGCGCTCCAAAGTCCTCCGCCATGATGGCTTCATGACCGAAAAGCTCGATGGCCTGCTTGACCGCTGCTCGCTCGGCTTCCATTCCCGTGATAAGCGAACTGATGAAGATTTTCATGTATTACCCATGTTGAGCGGTGGGATAACGCTAACCTTGACTTGGCGAAAACCAGGTGACCATCATTACTTCAAGCAGGGCTATGGGGTCTTTCGCTGCCGGCGGAGTTCAAGTCGCTTTTCAGCTCGGGCAATGCGCTCTTGTTGACGCTTGATGTAGGCATCGCCCTTCCGCACGCGGACCATCATGCCTGCCGGGAACACAACGCAAAAATAAATCACTAAACCAACGCACCACAGTCCTGGCGTGAGTAGCTTCATGCCACCATCCATAAAAGCCAGCGGCAGCAGCATCAGCCCAATAGCCAATGCGCCGAAACAGTAAATGCCTTGAAGCAATAGGAAATGCGTGATGTGGACAGGGTCAGCCCTGAGCAACTCAATCTTCCTCAGTTCAGCTCGATTGATCATCAAGCCAAATTTCTCATCCCAAAAGCTAAGCTTGTCGAACGCCCACTTCGCAACAATGAGAACAGCTGCTGCAACCAGGCTACCGACCACGCCAGATACATCGAACGGGATGCCCATTTGTCGAACTCCATTAGTAGTTAATCAAGAGAACCAAGGCACAGCCTTGCAGATCCGGACGCCCATAAGCTCCGGTCTCCGAGCGCTATCTCAGACTACTTATGTCTCAAAAGCTGAGACTGCGTTTCGGGAGTTTGCTAAGGCAGAACACAGTGAACTCGGATTGCCTAACTGTTTTCTTAAGAATGATTAGATTAGGCAAACCCCACCATCGTTTAACTTGCGTTCATTTTTTTAAGTGAGATGTCTCTCACTTTCTCCCGGTTTTTTACTTTTAAACACTACACGCGCATTGATGGTTTAAAACCCATTTATACTACTGCAATCATTGCCCCATATAGCTTGTCCGTAAAATCTTTTATGAAAGTCGAACTGAAAATACAGCTGTTTGAATGGCAATTATTGAGATCGCCTTAGGCAATCATCGGCACTAAATTTCTGTCCTATTTTATCATTGACAGAAAATCCCCTCCCCTTATCAAACGTCTACCTTCTCAAAAATTGGATCGTAGATGCACTTTAAACACTCTCAACTTCACAAGTATTTGCAGCACCCCAAAGGTCAGTTATTCATTCGAAGCATTCGCATCGGCAAAGTCGAATTCACTGACATGGTCGTTCAAGACCGAGCCGGCGCGCTTCACCTTCAAGACTTGGTCCAAGCGACTTACGACCATCATGAAAAGCTCCGGCGGCTTCGCCGATCCGGAACTCGCTATCCAGAACCGCTGCCCCTGGCCACCCCGGCGCGGCTCCTCTCTGAAGAGGTCGACGACTTCCTCAAAGACAAAGAGCGGCAGAACCTTCGCACCACCACGATCGATGCGTATCGTCGGACGCTTGCCATCCTTCAACGCGTGAGCGGCAACACCTCCGTTGCTCGGATCGACCACACGCACATCTACCAGATGTGGGATCTGCTGCGTTGGGCACCTGAGGACTTCATGACCAACCCCAAGAACCAAGGGTTGAGCGTCGAAGCCTTGATCGCCAAGGGTCAACGTCAAGGACGGCCACAGCCGGCCAACGCCACCTTGGAACTGCATCGGCGCTTCCTCGCGTCCTTCTTCAACACACTGGTCAAAGCGCGCGCCATCCCTCACTCGCCGATGGATGCGTTCAAACCGGCCCGAGAAGAGCTGCTGGCTGATCAGGATGAACCCGAGCGGCTGCTCTCAATAGAAGAAATCCAGAAGATCTTCAACCCCGAGACCTTCCTGGCTTGGGCGAAGAAGTATCCGCACCGTTGGTGGTGCCCGCTCATTGCCCTTTTCACAGGCGCCCGGATCAATGAGATCGCCCAGCTTAAAGTGGCCGACATCGTGCAAGATCAAGGCGTGTGGTGCTTCTCGATCCAGAAGACCGTGGACGAGGATCTGGCGCAAAGCGCTGGCAAGCGCAGCCGTCAAAGCCTGAAAGGCAAGAGTGCTATTCGCAAGGTGCCGATCCACGCAAGCCTCATCCAGGCAGGCTTCCTCGACTTCCTGGCCGACATCAAAGCGTCCGGCCACCCACGCCTCTTCCCCAACCTGTCTGCTGGCACCTGCCGCAAGACCGGTGAGCCTAACGGGCGCTACAGCCAGGGCTTCGTCAACCAGTTTGCTGCTTACTTGAAGGGCTTAGGTTTCGGCAAAGGGATCGGATCGCATGCGTTCCGACACACGCTTGCAACGGAGCTTGATGCTAAGGGCGTGCGGGTTGAGCACATCGCTCTCATCACAGGTCACGCGCTCAACAAGAAGGCGCCTGTTCTGCAAGACAACTACGTGCACAAGTCGGCCGGGAACACCCGGAAGATCCAAGTCGAAGCCCTTGGCCACTATCAGCCAGCTGTGACGTTGCCGAGCTATGTGCGAGGGCAATTTAGGGAGCGGCTGAGGAAGGGAGCGAGGATGTATCCCTAATATATGGAATACCAGCCCAAGACAACCATCGTGGTTTGCTGACCTTGACAGCGCTTTACGCTGCCCTATAGGTGTTGCATTACGAACACGGAAATAACCTCATGACACCCGATGAATTTTGGACAAAGGCCTTCTTAGCCGCTCTCACGCGCGTTTCCCCCAAGCGCGCGGAACGGGAGGCGTTGAAGGCGACCAGGTTATTTGAGCAACATCTAGCGCTCGTGAATATGCACGACGAAACCATCTCTCGATCCAGCATCAACCCTGACAAAGTTTGTGCATCGACGGAAGTAGCGTCCATAAAAAAAGCTCCTCACAAAGGAAGGCGCGACAATATGAATGGGGACGCCGCCAAACTAACACTAGACCGTAAAACGGTTCAAGCTGCAGCTCCCAGAAAAAAAATCAAACGAGACATCGTTTCCATGCCCAGGAAGCCTGTCCGCAAATTTTTATACTAACGACGTTTTGCAAAGCGCATTCCAGGCAAACGACTCAGCTCTGAGCTTGGTTTAGCCTTTGATGTGAGATGTTCTCGCAACTCAAAGATCAGCTCGCGCAAATCTGCTGTACTCTCACTAAACGCAAAAAAAGAACCGTTGGCTGTTGCAACTATGGCGCTCATTTGCTCATCCTTTCCGTCGCACAGGAATTGGATATAACGATCAAAGTCGTCAATATTCACGCCCACCTTTCGCCATACTCTGTTTTCTAAATCAAGCATAGCAACGGCGGACCCAAAAAATTGAGCAGGAGACCAGTTTTCTGGTATTTCGAAATTTATTTTACCTGGCGCAGCCTTTTCTTTTGATCTCAGCCCAAGTGCATAACGCTTCAAAAACTCAAGTCCAACAAGGAGATTTCTTTTCTGGGCAACGCTTCGGTCAGGCTCACGCGCCTTGCTTTCAGAGAATCCACCTTTCCGATGAGTTCCAAGCACATATGGTTCTATAACAAGCTTAGGGCGAGGCCCGTTGACATCGGCGTAGACGAAGTGATGCGCAATGAGCGAAACATTCAGAATATTAATTGCTTGTTGATTCTCTAGCGCCACCCCCTCAATCACAGAGCGCAGCATAAGATGCGCATGCTTACGTCCTTTAACAATCGGCCTCTGCCACTCTTCTTCGACCGTATCCCAAGTCGACTTAACCTCAAAAAGATAAAACCTATCTCCCAGGCCAATTTTAAGATCGCCGAATTTCTTATCGGCATTTCCGGACAGACTGATGAAAATCCCTCTACTCTTTTTCTTGATTAACCCTTTCCCCCATTGCCAATCTCTCAAAGCAAAAGCAACAGAACTTTCAGCTAATCTTGCCATTACGAATTCCCTATCAGCATGCTCAAAAGGCCAATCCTTTATGGGCGTAAATTTCCTAATAACCTATAGCTTCGAGTGGAAAATTGATCAAAGAACAAAGTCACGCTGCCTGCCGCATATGACGAGTTTGTGAGAAAATTCATCAAATACATTCGTCACCCTGCTCGTGATAACATCACTCTATCTAGCATGAGGAGCGGCGTTCGATAAGCGTCCCTGCAAGACATCCATCATCAGACACATATGATGGATAATTTGTAGTTTCTTACTACCAGCGAGCTGAGGAAAAAGCGATTCTTGAACTAGTCGTTCAAACTCATTCAACGCGGGATTTGAACCGAATTCATTCGGCCGCCGACGCACCTGATTCACAAGCTTCCCAGCCGCTTGCAAGAACTTCACCGCCGTGTCAACTTGAAGCTGGATCTGATCATCCGACACGAAGTGTTCAATACGAACATGCTGACTTGCCAGGTCCTTGTAAGCGGCATGAATAGTAACTGCCCCAGGCGGTCCACCTCCATCTTGAAATGCCCTACCCAAGCAGAGGTAGTCGCCAATCCCGGCAGCGCGTCCTCGGAAGAATGTATGGCGATCGGTAAAAAAGTCTGCTCCTTGATAGTCGGCATTCCGCACCTGACTGATAAAGCAATCTTTCATCCAGATGGTGCGTGGTGCTGGTAGCGCCGCTATCGTTTGAGAACCGACATGATCGGTGAATACCAAGAACCAACGAACGTGGGCTTGCCTGCTGAGCCACTGGGCATTGCCAAGTGACAAATGGTCATCGCTGACGACCACCGCTAAATCTCGATCAGGAAAGCGCGTCAAGAATGCTTCAAGACCAGATCGTGTAACCCGCGCATCGGCTAGGAAGGTCGGCACTATTGCTGGTGCCTCATTGAGTTTGTTCCAGATCTCGTTCTGCCAAGCCGACAGCGCATCCTCGTCCCGAAGCTGATGCCTGTACGGATTGACGATGACACCAATACTTTGACCAGCTTCTTGGCAGAGACTGATGCACCTTGCGAGGTCGTTGACTTGGGCGATGACCGGCTCCACAACAGGAAGCCACTGCGTCATATCTCGATCAGCATGGCCAAGCAACGCGCGAATGGCCAATAGCTCAGATCGGCGGCCATACATATACGGAACATACATCCTTATCCCCAAGCAGCGCCCCCTGCGCCGGTTCTCGACCCATCCTAATTCAGATCATGAAGTGCATTCAAGACACGCCTTTGCTGAGCGGTAGACAGAGGTGTGGCATAGCCGAGAACCCGGCAACTGCGGGGCAGTGCGCGCACAAACTTTGCCGTCGACTCCGTGGTAGTGCGTCCCCGCATGGCCGCAACGAACAAGCGATGCGCCTCCTCGATCGACAACATTTCCCACAAACGGCGATAGTGCTCGTAGCGAAGCCCATTCGGGACTTCTGGCTGCGCACCAAATTGCTGCTGCAAAGCTAGGCAATACTCCTGACTGCGAAGCATGCCAAATAGCGATATTTTATCTAGATCGGCCCCGGAGCTACTGGGCGGCCTAATTTCCCGCAACGACCCGTTCGATTGAAGCGTAAGAATGCCTACTTGCTCATCTAGCACGCGCAAATAGCTTGGACTGATCGATGGGTGGGTCACCAAATAGACGCGCTCGAACACCTTCAAGTAGTCTGGAGTTTGCGTTGACAGTCGACGATGGCTATCGAACTCTGTCTTGATCTCGTAGGCCGTTGAAGTCCCATTAAAAACAGCTAAATCGACAATCGAACGCCCCACCGGAAGTTCGACATGCAGACTTGCCGTTCGGGGACTATGCCTCCCAAACACGATGCGATCGGCAATGGTCGCTTTGTAGAAATATTCGCAGCGATAGTTCCGTCGAAGCCCTTCCAAGACCTCGTCTAGCAGCTGAGCGACCGTTTGACCCGAGTCAGCCGGCAGCCCGGCGTCAGCCAGGATCTTGCGAATGAATCGACCGTCGCCTGTCCGTCCAGCCTGCGTTAGCACAGGGCGGGTCAAAGCTTGCGCCGCTTGGCGCCACGAAATTATGTTGTCCTGCGCCGACATCGCGCGGTGCCCAAGGGAACTGATACGCAAGTGTTCCACAAGCTGGGCTTGGACGCCAACTGGTCAGTGATCCTCCTTCACAAAGCTCCGTCAGCGCTTTGCGGGGTGCCATCCTGCCCGCGCCGCCTCCTCGGGCCTACAGAACATGCGCTCGCCACGGCTCAGGTCGATGCTGGTGCGCTCGTAGTCCCGCTGACCGGGCACATGGTAGATCTTCTTGCCCTGGCGGGAGATGTTGCCCTTGATGCGGCAACTGCCGGATACGAGCGGCACAACGGCACGCGCCTGGCGCGCTTCCTCCCGCTTGCCGCGCCGGTAGTCGGCAGGCATCTGGAAAGGCCCCTGCCAGAGGTTGCGCCGCTGCTGACGCGCGTCGGCCTCGTCTGCGATGAACGCTGTGGTGTATTGCCGATACGCGACCGCCCAGCCGAGCGCACCATCCAACGGTTGACGGACTGTCCCTGGACGAAGCACTCCGCGACCACCCGGCCATAGCGGTCCGTATCCTTGGGTTGGCAGCGAACAGTCTTGTCCCACAGGTAACCGTCCAGCGCAGCGGCGGACCGCCGACCACATGGCCAAGAATGCCCATCCTGGGTGGTGCACTGCTGTGCGCTCTCGGGGGCGTCGATGCCCCACAGCCGGATGCGCTTCTTCGCTAAGGTGAGCGTGTCACCATCTGTGATGGTCGCACGACCAACCAGCTCTGCGGCTCCCACTGACCATGTGGCAAGCACAAAAACCAAAAACACCAAACCTCTGAACACCTACACCACTTCCTTTCAAGACTGCCCTGGACTTGGCACCAGGCTGCGACAGGCCAGGCACTTTAGCGGGAAGCAACCAAGAGAGCGAGATCTATGACGCCCGGCTGACCTTCGATGAACAGCTCCCGGGGCCCAGCGAGAGTGCTACAAGCGCACGCTACGAGATGAACTCATCGTCACCTGCTCCGCCGCATCGCTCTGCGCAACTCTCTTGCGCTCGTTTGATTGAAGCTCTCTGTGCTGCTTAGTTGCGTCAACTCTGGCAACCGCCTCATCAAGCTTCGCTTCAATCGCTTCGTCTGTGATCAGGTCCCGCACATCATCTAAGTTCGCTCGGCGAACCAAGATGTCGGCCACCTCATCATGGCCATTTTCGAGTGCGACGTGCAAAGCGAATTCGGGATAGGCGGTCTTGTGCGCAAATTCCAAGATGGACTTGACGATACCTGCATGCCCATTTCGTGCCGCAGATCGCAGCGCCTCTTCGCCAAAGTCACGAGGCGCACGGTGGGTTGTCACAATCGCCCCGAGCAAGGTGCGCACCAGGCGTTCATGGCCTTTCGCAGCAGCCGCGTTGAGCCACAATGTGTAGGTGTCCTCGGGATCTGGGAGGCCAGCTTCGATCAAGAACTCAACGACGTCGACATGGTTGTTCTCCGCTGCCGCTGCCAAGCCATGCAGCGCACATTGGATCTTCGATGAAAACGGCAACAAATGCTTGATCACCTCCAAATGTCCTTCTTTGCATGCGGCAATCAATGCTCGACTGTCCTGTGCCTTGGCATCTGAGAACAGGAGCAATTGAAAGACCACATCCGCATGACCATGGCGCGCTGCCTCGTACAGCGCAAGTGAGTCGTGTTGAAGAGGGCTGCACTCTTTGAGCAGGCGTTTGACGCACTCCGTGTGCCCGTGCCTGGCAGCAAGCACTAATGCTTCGTCATCCTCAGCATTGCAAAACGCCATGAGCCGCTCGACCGCCCGCAGTGATCCTGCCTTAGCAGCCACATCAAGCGGATAGACCTCAAATGACTCTGACAGCAGTGGCACCAGTTGATCAACCAAGCTTTCTTTGCCGCTAGTGATTGCCACCTCAATGGCGTAGCGTGCAGCAGCATCGCTATCGCTTTGAGCCTGACAAAGTGACATCACATACGCCTCACTCCCCTGCTTCACTGCCTGTCTAATCTTTCTTTTAAGTGCCTGGTCCATTTTCTCTCCTCCCCTTCAACTTAACGCCATCACGCCTTTCGTCAAGATCGCAGCGTGACAGCGTCAGTCGATTGGACAAGCCCAAACGGGACTTACAGATCATCGATGTCAATGCACAGCTAGCGAGATTGAACACGCCTGTCTGACGCTGCGCAATCTCATCGTTTGTGCAGCAAAGACCCAAGAGAGGGAGGGCTATGCCCACCCCCTTGCTGCAAGGCTGGTGTGCTGGCGCCCGCCAATGATCAGGTGATCCAGCACCCGGATGTCGAGAAGTGCCAACGCTTGCGTCAAGCGATCGGTGATTTGCTGATCTGCATTGCTTGGCTCCGGATTGCCGCTCGGGTGATTGTGGAAAAGGATGACGGCAGCGGTGTTCAACTCGAGGGCGCGCTTGGCGACCACCCAAGGGTGCACCTCGCAGCCGTCAATGGTGCCGAAGAAGAGATGTTCGGTTGCCAAGATGTGATGCTTGGTGTCGAGGAAGACGACCCCGAAGACTTCGTGCGGCAGGTGAGCGCAGCGGGCAATCAAGTAGTCACCGGCTTGCTCGGGGCTGTGGATGCGGCCTTGCCGTTGAAGGCGTTGTTCCAGGATGGTGGCTGCTGCGAGCAAGATGCCCTCTTCGTCCATCTGGAGTTGGTATTGAGCCTTCAGATCTTGGGTGCGCTTCATCGGTTCTTCTCCACCAGCGCGTTGTGCGCCTCGTGGGAACCGACAGGCGAAGCGTCCGGCCCTACCGCACCCGAGAGCGAGCACTGCGCAAGCAGCGCGCAGCGAAGGGCCGCAACAAAGCGCCAGCGTCGAGAAGGAGGCCTGTCCTTGCGGTCGGGACAGCGAAGCTAAGGTCCCTTTCAGAGGCCCAGCGCTGGTGGACAGCACCATGCATGCCCAACAAGGCTTGCGGGTCAAAGGGATGGCAGATGGACGGGCAGCGATTGATGTCAGCAGGCGTTTTCGTCGCTGCTCTCGAGCCCGTGCCACGACAAGATTTCCTCGACTCGACGGCCGACGAACTGCGCGTCTTCGCTCGTTAACGCCTTGCTCTCGATGGCAAAGACCATGCTGGCAAAGGCTTGCCAAAAGTGGCGCCGGTCAGGACTGGAGGCCCGCAAAGCGGGCACAGCCTCATCTAGGCGTTCGAGGTGAAAGCGCAGCTCGGCTCTGTCCATGGACTTAAGTATCGGCAGCACTGTCCCATCGTCTGAGACACATGGCCGCGCCCTCCTAGGTGAGAAGCCGGCGCAGGAGGGCCTAGCGCCCTTCTACGCGCGTTTGCGCAAAGCAGCCCCGCCAAGCCCCACATTTTCTAAAAAAGCATCACACCACGGGGCTTTGTAAAGCTCACCCCGGATATTTAGGAAACTTCTCATCCGGGTGCTTGGCTTTCCATTCTTTGTAAGAAGCACTGCCCTGCCAAATTGTGAATGCCTTAGGCGGACGTCCACGCCCTGACCACGTTTCTTGGTTGTGTGGCAACCAATACTTCGGCGCTACTTCTTTCTTTGTGGAAGTAGCTTTCTTTGGCTTAGCCACACCAGCACCTATCAGAGCGGCAATCTCTGACTTCTGCTTTGCACTGAAATGGCCAGTGTATTGGTCGAGCAACTTGACGATCTCTGTATAGGATTCAGATGATTGCTGCTGGCGTAGCTGAGCTTCCTGCTCTTCCAATTTCCGAATTTCTTCTGCCAATTTTTCTTTAGCAGCGGCAAGGGCACTCAAAGACGCGATTGTCATTCAGGACTGTTCCAAGCGGTTGATTAGCAAATTATTCGTGAGAAATCTATTGCAGTAAAGCTGCACGTCGATTTAGCAACAAGCTCTACTATTCTATCGTATTGCTCCGCAGCGACTTCTGTCTTTTTTGGGTATCGGGAGGGCATGAGGCAGGTCGGCCTCCTCAACTTGAACAGCTTGACTACTGGAACAACCCTTGAAAGCATGTGGGCCAAGACAGGGGGTGTCTATGGATAAAGCAAGGGATCGTCGAAGCGACCAGGACTACACGGCCCAGGAAGTGGCGGACCTGGATGTGTCAGCTCGCCGAGCATTGAAGCCGCATCTGCGTTGCCCTTATTGCGAGGCAACTGCTCATTTCAGGTCGGCGTCCAGGCCCAGCCCAGGGCGGCGCAGCAAAGTTGCTCACTTCTACGCCCTACCCCACGGCGACGAGTGCGACATCACCCGAAGCTATGGTGATCCATGGGAAGACGATGATACCGATCGGACCGTGGCCCAGTGGGAGCAGCGCAACACCAAACTGATCGTGCTGATCCCGTCACTGACGCCCGAAAGCGAAGAAGCGGGCACTGGTGAAGTCGAGGCCACGGATGATGAAAGCCGTTCCCGCGCGGGTGGCGATCGCACGCGTCGGTCCAACACGGTGTCGCGCGGGCCTCAAAAGCTGCTTGAACAACTAGTCGAGTGGCCGAGCTTTAAGACAAGCTCCATGACGATTCGCATGCCAGGCCAAGACCGACCTGAGGTGGCCGTCCATGATGCCTTCGTGCGTTTTGAGTCAGCGATTATGGCTCAGCACACCGGCCGATGGCTGGGGTTCTGGGGTATCGTTCGCCCCTGGAATCTCTGGCCAGCGCACGACACGTATTACTGCAACTTTGGCGCGATACGTCAGAGTTTCCGTATCGCCCTTCTGCGCGATCGCGTTTCTCCTATCCTCGCGCGCTATAGTCTATCCAGCATTGATGAGATGGTTGGTCACTATCTTCTCCTCTTCGATTACGCCCGAGAGTCAGGCTCAGGGCGTTTTATCGCTGATATCAATTCCGTGAACCACATCGGCTTCCTACGCAAAGACTAAGACCATCAGCTTTTGAAAAGGATGCTTCATGACGAGTTCGCTCTACGATGCTTTCGAGCCATGGATGCGCGTCAGCATTTGGCATACCTCTCACTCGCTCGACGAAGAGCGCCTCCATCTCGCTTTGTTTAAAGCGATCGCACACGCTGGCGCGCCGCTAAATCCTGTGGAGCAGGAAGACGCCCTCGGCGCGCTAGATTCTGGTGGGTCTGTTCGACCTCAGCCTTCCCGCGCGGTTCCAATCCTCCCTGAACTTATCCGGCCGGGTTTCCTAGATCACATGCAGAGTCTAGTTAAAGCCCACGAGTCGCAACTGTCTCCGAAGGGCAAGATCGACGTCATCAATGACCGTGGGAACTGGATCACCAAGGCCATCGGCAATTACTTGAAGAAGATGGGCAGCCAATGGCCGCCGGCAAAGCGTGGGTTCTATTCACTACGGAAGTCAATCATCCAAGAACTCCAAGGCAAGGGCGTAGCCTCCGAGATGCGTGCCCAGATCGTTGGGCACGAGCTCGATGACGAACATCACGCGGCCTGTTTCCGTGAGTTCATACCCCGAGAGAAACTCAGGGGAACCACATCCCAGTATTTCGCGACCCCGGGACTAGCGATCCTTGATTTCTCTCTCACGCAGGAAGTTATCCAACCGGAGGCGCATAAGTGACGAACATCTCCGAAAGCTCGGTCGTAGTTGCAATCCGCGATTGGCAGTGGACGCAGACAATCAAGCGTAAGCCGCCAGACGGTTCAGTCCCAATGCCAGTTCGCTACGTCGGCCTCTCGAAGTATGCGGAATACAAACTTGGAGACTACATTACCGAGCAAGACGATCGTCTACTGTTAATCGAAGTCAAGGCAACGAGAGATAAGATCAACGAGGAATGGTCGAAGCCCACGAAGAATTCATTCAATATGATTTGCGACTGGCTTCGCAATTCATCACCGACGAGTTCAGACAAGACAAACATCGATAATCTCCGCAGGATTCGGCAATCCGCGCAGTGCCATCACGTCGTCTTCTACGAGGCTGAGCCGGTGGGCACTCAACCGCCCGATGCGAACTTAATGCTGATGCCCTACCTACTTGCAGTTAAATCTCGATGTAGAACGATTCCCTGGAAGTTGATGGCCAGGAAACGCGCAATCAATTTCGAACTAGGGACAGTAGCACTGAGCCAACATGGCGATCCAATAGGCTCAATCAGATATCGTGCGCGCGAGTCCGTTTGGCTCGATAGTTTGCCTGGCCTTCGCACTCGAATTATCGACAGCACTAGCGGAGCGGCGCACTGGGATTACTTAGGCCTTCCGCTTGACGATTTTCAAGAATACGTAAATGCGGTGTGTGTAAATTCGCAGCCCCTCAGCGCAACTGTCATGTCACAGAGCGGTGGCTTCTCTGCATACTTCGAGAGCACCGACGAACTGAGGTCTTTTGTCGGGCCGCCGTTAGCGCCAAAACCGCAGGTCTCCGCGCCATATCTTTCCGGCATCCCACTTCAGCCGACCAGTGATCCCGAGCCGGAACCGGCGCCAGCAATGGCATTGGCGACGCCTCCACAAGCTCCTGCACTAATTTCTTCATTTTCGACCAAGCCTTGATCTTGAAGGGCTTGATCCAGCATTTCGCTCTCCCGTCTTGTCTGAAGCGTGATCAGCCACTCAGACTCATCCAATCTTTCGCGATTGTCCACGCTCGAATCAACCCACCGCTTCTGATAGATATCTACTGCTCGCTCAGCGAATTCCTTCGCATCGTCGGGAGCACACTCATCCAGTGCACGAAGGAAAGCTCTCAGCCAAATCTGATACCCAGGGGAAGCTAGTTGAGCGTGTGGAAGAGTTTGCATGCGCATGTCCTCAGGATAGAGCTGCACCATAAGGTCATCAGTGCACGTGTCAAGATCAAGACCAACTATCGTCATTTTCTTGGTGGCTAAAGTGATTCAACCGTCAGCGATTGAGTAGCCTTCAAAAATCGTCCAACTGCTGAACACCTCCGGACCAAGCGAGTAGAGAGCTAGGCCAGGGACGCCATCAGCGTTGCCTTGGATCAACATCAGCAAGGCACTTGATCTTGTTTCAGACGCAGATCGCAGTCTCGTTATCGCGTCCCGATCAGCCGGTGACGCCTTCGGATGCTCTTCCGGGTGTGTGTGCCACTCCCCTAGATAGAGAAGCCCCTTCTTGGCATGCTGGTTGATCGCACGTTGAGCAGCGTTGGCGTTGGAGCGATAGCTAGACCGCCACCGTTGATCTCCCCGATACGGCCCTGCCGCAGCCGAAACCACGACTTCACTTGCATGGATTGATCCGAAAAGTTGGCCACCCGCCTCTCTTGAATACCAGGATAGTTGCCGATGCCGCGCCATATGGCCGAGCACCCCCTCCTCAATCAAGATGCGCTGCGAGCTTTCTGGCAATGTGGCAACGATGATCACCTATTAACCCCAAGCACGTGAAATTTCACAGAATGAGCGTTCAAACGCGCCATCAATCTTGCACCCACTTGCAGCGGCGATATCCCGATCACCCAGCCAAGACCGAACGATACTGCCCCGCTGCTTCCCAAGCAGGACATCAAGGCAAAGACGATGCGCGCAATTGATCGTGCCCATCATGTCGGCCGCGCTATAAGGCTGATATGCAACACCACAACCGGCTTCTAGCGCGTAACCCTGCCCCGCCGGCCAATCGGAAGTAAGCCGCATTTGGAATTCTCCATCAGCATTGAGAGAGCTAGCCAAATCGGCGCCATCGACAAGGGCAACCGCGTGCCCTGCAACCGCGAACTCCTCGATCCATGTCCAAATGAGCGTTGGTGGGGTTTCCAGTTCCTGCCGCCATTGGTTGAGGGCCAACTCGCCAGCGAGGTTGATGCCGGCGGCCACCACTAGATCGCAAGCGGCGAGCTCCATCTTCTGCTCCGCCGTGGCGTTCTGGATCGCGCCCTTCCATGCTTCGAAGTCGACCGCGTGAGGAAAATCCGTACCAAGCTTTTTTGCCAGAGCTGGCGATTTGTCTTGGCCTACGGCCTCCATGCCAAGCACGTGTCGCCCGACATTGCTCGGAACCAACTCATCGGAATCGATCAAAAGCAGAGAGCCAACACCCGCTTGGGCAAGCGCCCTTGCCAGAAAGCCGCCGAGAGCACCACAACCCACAATGGCGACACGTTTGCCGCGCAGCACCTCGATATCGGCATTCTTGCCGCGTCCATGCACCCACGCGTAGTCAGCGCGCTGAACGCTTCTACGCACTGCGGGTCTCGCATGGAAACTCGCAGCGACGAGGGCGGGCGGTCGCGGCTTAGATGGCCTGAACCCCTTCGAGGCATCTTTAATGCTGATGCCTTCGATTTCCGCGCAGACATACACCGAGTTGCCGTCGATCTCACAGCCAAGCAGCACAGGAAGCACACTCCCGGGGCGCACATGTGCTTCAAGTGCGCGCGCTCCGGCCAACGCAATAACTTCCCTGCCAGTCTTGGGAAATTGATCCGGTAGGAGCGGCTGATCCAGCCAAATGAGGTGCGTAGTGGACGCGACTTTCGGCGGCTGTTTTCCGATGCGCGCCAGCCACGTATTGAGCTGCGTCGCATCTTCGGCAAAGAAGACCCCACGGCGAGGGTCTTTGTAATAGGCAATATCCCTGGAATTTTTCGCACCCCCCATCAGGCTCAGGTAGGGTGTGCGCGTGGGCTGCCCCAGCTGCGCCCAATAGGATAGGAACTCACGCCGATGCTCAGCTTCGCGTTCTTCTTCCGTCATCTCTAAGACTGTCAGAGCATCTTGCAAAGTGCTCAGAATGCGCGTTGCCGCAGGCGAGGAGTAGCGGAGCCTACCAAGACAGACATTTCCTGTCGGGTCGATGTGTGGCCAATGTGGCGCATCCTTGGCAACACCTTGCAGCGCGACAACGACCGGGTCTGAGAAGGGAAATGCCGCGTTGATACCGACTACAACGTGGTCGATCAACGGATGGCGGTGCCAATTCGCGGGGATGTCTACCCGCCATGCTGCTACCAGTCCAAAGCCCGTGAATGCGCCTTCCTCTTCCGGACGTAAGCGGCGCCACGAGCCGGGCCTGGACTCATCCAGACCGTGCTCGATCTCCTCAACCTGGGTTACCGTGAAGTCCAGACGGTTCGTCCTCAGCCAAAACGGCCGTTGCCATCATTGCGAACGTCAGACTTGTCAGACGTGGCGATAAAGAAAGCCTTTTTTGCGTTCTCTTTGGCGGTCGGATCGGGGAGCTTCTGGAAGTAGCCACTGTCGAACACGCCATCCCACGCCTTGCGCGCCTCAGACCGCGTGCAACCCTTTTCCAGGATCGCAAGTTCTTCGAGCGCCTCGCCGAGTTTGTCGCGGAAGAAGCCGACTTTTGCGTTGCCTAACTCAGCCAAGTTGGAAGCATTAACCGGGTGCTCAACTTCAGTCGATTCGCTCAGCTGCACTTGGATTTTTTTCCATGTTTCCAATAAGGCCTCATCGTCGCGACCAGCCGACGGCACGAAGTTATCCACTACAAGCTTGGTAATGACGATCCCGCTGGTCGTCTCATCCTTCCAGTTTTCACGACTGCGTGCCTGCCCCTTGGTCAGACGCGTAATGCGGCGCATCTGCTCTCCCTCGTCTTCATGTGCTTCGTTCCGCGTCGAGACCTCCTTCCGGAACCACCATGTGGTCGCGCGTGCGTCGGATGCATCCCAACTGCCATCGCCCGCCAGTTCGAAGACTTCCCGCTTGCCGCTTTGGCCATTATCTTCCTTCCGGATGCGATAGACCGGCATGTCAATGTGGTAGCCCTCGCTGTAAACCTGCCGCACACACTTGGGGAACACTTCCGCCGGGTTAGCGAAGCGGTTGTCGCGCGAGAGCGCCGCACAGACCCGTTCCTTGGCCTCTTGCGGCGTGAGCGGCAAGCCCAGTTTGTCGACGAGGTCGTCTTCGGCGAAGTAGATCCCATCATCAATGTCGTAGTCGCAGTTCGGATCCTGGACCATCGTGTGCATCTCGTAGGATCCCTGCGTGCAGGTGATCTTCGGCTGCGGATGTTCCTCTTCATCCAGTCCGATCTCCAAGCGACGGCGACCGGTATTGCGTCGCTCGCGCATCTCGTTGCGCTCGTCCGTGCTCAGGTTAATCTTGTTGTCATGGAATTTTTCCATGTCCTCGCCACAATCAAAAACAGCCATCACCCTTCTCCTTTCTGCTTACAAAGGCCATCGGTCAATGCTGCGCGAAAGTGCGCCATCTCGCTTCCGGGCTTGACCGACTGAGCCCATGCGTAGTCGACATCGGAAGTCGCCTGACGGCGAAGGGCATTGAGCACCTTCGGCCTGGCGTCATCCATGTTCTGGATGTATTTCAGGAGTTGCTCGGATGGACACTGAGCAGGCAAGCGGAACGCCATGCTTTCGTCCTTTCGCAATTCCAGGATCTTCTTGCTCAGATAGTCGTAGCCGACCGCCTGCGAGTTGAGGCTCGCGCTGATCGCATGCAAGCCGCCTTTCCATCCCAAGGCACCACGATACCGGCGTCGATCTGAGAGCTCCTCTCCACCCTGTGCCGGAAGTGCGCCCAACATGAAAAGGTGGATCGGTCGCGCCTCTTCCCGATCTCCTAGGATTTCGACCGCTTCGATCGCACCGAGCGCCCCGGGATTGTTCGCCCACAAACCGCCGTCGGCATAAACCACGTGGGCTTCACCGCCCGGCTCGGTGAGGCGCGCCAAAGCGCGCAGGATTGGAGCCGCAGTAGTGGCCATGCAGGCATCCACCAATGTGCGGTTGTCGTCGCGCCCATTGAGCCGACGCAGATGGCGCGTTTTGAACACGACCGCCGCGTGGCGTGCCATATCGATCGACGTCAACGCTAGGCTGATGCCTCGGACCTCTTGGACATAGCGAAAGGTCTTGTCCTGGAAGGTCGCTTCAAGAGCACTCCTGAGCGCAGTCTCTCCGCGCCGCGTGCCGAGACCGAGGAGCGGAACGACCAACCCCACCCACGGAACACGGCGGATCCACTGACCCGGAAAAATTTCCTTGCCGTGTTCCTCATAGAGCCGGTCCACCTTGGAAAGGGACTCCCCCGCCGCCAACGCGGAAGCAACGATACCGCCGGTGCTGGTGCCGACAATCAAATCAAAGCACCGTCCTACGTCCAGCTCGGTATCGCCTTCACCACACACGCGAGCAGCAAAGGCCCGCAGGTAAGCGGCCTGATACACGCCTCGCATTCCTCCGCCGTCTAGGCAGAGCACCCGAAAGGGCTTCATCAAGATCTCCTCAGAGGACAGAGCGGCGAGCGGAAGAGTTGCGACCGGATTGAATGTGATGGCCGTCGCACCGGTCGCGACTGGCGACTACTTCGACTTGGTCGGATCGACCAAGGTGTAGGTAGACCGAGGACTTGGGGTAGGCGGGAGGGGCTCGCCCCTTACAACCGTCCGCTCCGGACCCTGACCACCGCGCGGACCGGTAATCTGATACTGGCCGGACCGAGGAGCCGTCTACCCGGGCTTCAAACCGCTGGTCTTGCTCATCGTGCGTCACCTCGTTTCCATTCCAGGCAACAGCCTGGTTCTAAAAAAGCCCGCCAAGGCGGGCGCTGCCTCGCCAGGCAACACCGATGTCCAAAATATGACCGCGTTCACGGCCTGATCTAATCTATGGTGTTTCTGGCTTAGGCAACAAGCCTATACTACGCGCACGGACTGTACAAGTAAGAGATTAAGTGCATGGATTTAAAGGGTTTTGTGTCTTCGAAAAGGGAGAGCGCGAGCTTTCGCCAGCTCAGTGAGCGCGTGGAGGACTTGGACCACGTCTACCTATGGCGTCTTGCCAGTGGGCATCGCACGGCTCCTTCTGAGGACACGGTGGCCAAGATGGCGAAGGCCTTACAGCTCAGCTCGAGAGACACCGAGATATTGGCTCTCCTGTCCAAGACCCCCATCGATGATGTGCTGTTCGAGCTGATCAACCGGCATCCCGAGATCCCGATTGAAGACATCGAGCCGGCGGCCACTATGAGCTTTCGCGGCACTCGCCCTACCACCCAAGATGACTGGATGAAGATCATCGAGCTTGTGCGTTCGATGTAGGAGATCGCCTCATGGACGAGCTGACTGCAATAGGCAGAGCCCAAGCCCTAGTCAAGGACATTGCGTCGGCACCCGTTGACGCAGTTGGCATCGCCCAAGGACTGGGCTTCGAGGTCAAGTTTGCAGACCTCCCTGCCAATCAGGCTGGCAACACGTTTCCGAAATCTGGTCGAAAGATCATCTGCATCAACCAAAACGACGATCTTTATCGTCAACGGTTCACCACGCTGCACGAAGTTGCCCATCACGTCCTGGACCTTCCTTCCAAGCATGGCGAGGTGCTTCCCTCCAACGAGCTCGAACGCTTCACAGCTCGTCCGTCAGAAGAGAAGCTCTGTGATGCCTTCGCGGCAGCATGTTTGGTGCCTCTGCATCTGATCCGACCGCTGGCGTCTAGCCTCCCCTTCACGGTTGAAACCGTTCAAACGCTCATCGAACAGTTCCAGGCGTCGCATCGATGTGTCGCATCGAGCTTTGTGCGCGCCTCCCGCGAGCTTGTCGCCTATGTTTATGCCGAAGATGGCAGCATCCAGCTGGCACTGCCATCTGCTGCTGTGCGCGAGGCCGGAATTTACATCGAACGAGGGATCAAACTTCCAAGCGGCTCCGCAGCATCCCGGCTGCTTCGCAACGGAGTTCGCTTCGATACCGAAGATCTCGATGCGTCAGATTGGAGCAACAGCGCATCGGCAGAGAACTTCACCTGCTATGAAGAAGCACTACACATGATGGCGTGGAAGCAAACTTTGTCGCTTCTAACATTCGAGCACTTAGGTAGATCAACTGAGCAGTCCTTTGAGAAGGACGATGACGATGAGCGATTACCGCCCCTAACTGGGCAACTGCCATGGCCCCGCAAATAGGACGGGGCCACGCGTGTTGCTACACGAAAGGAAAGATAGCGACGACGTTGACGCTCGTGTCTGCGGCGTCTCAACTCATAGACGAGGCGTTGTTTTTTTATATGACTACCCAATTTATCAGTGCTCGAACCGAGTTCGATCCCGACTACAACCTTTGGTTCGTCCAAGTCCTTGTCGCGAGAGGTGGATCGCTTCCATCTTGGCGGCGACACCACCCGAACGACACACCCGATATTCCTGCCAGAGCTTTTCCCACACGGGAGCAGGCGCAGGTGCGCGAACATGAACTTAACAACTTCTTCGATCAGGAACTCGTCAGTGAGCCCGACGCGGAGCGCCGCATCTCTCTTCAACTTCGAGCTCAGAAAGCTCGCCAGTCGCACCAACGCTTGCAGCAAGAAGAAGAATTGATGCTGGCAATTGGGCGAGCCCGTGGGTTGTCCGAAATCCCTGTCGCCATGCTGCCCGCTCGACTGCATTCGGATGACGAAACCTACCGTATAGAAATCGAAGCGGCACTCACTCAGCACCCTTATATTCGCTCAATTGCATTTGGCGATGGGCGGCGCAGACGCATGGCTCAACGGCGTGATGATGGCTCCTGGTGCAAGTCTTTTCTCGCTAATCGCAAGGGCCTCAGAGGTGCTCACCGAGCCCCGATTGCAAACGGGTTCGGCCTGAACGAGTTCGATCACTACGGAAAGATGAAGGCGGCGATCAGGCAGATGTTGCTCCCGGAGGCCAGTCGCATCCTCACGATGCGTGGTGTGCAGCAGCTCTTGGCAGATGCACTAGCGCGCGGAAAACGTGCCGTAGTTTGGGGCAGCTATGTGTTCTGGTATGAACAAGGCAGTATTGGCTGGCAAGTAAAGGAGCGTAGCGGAAGCGCAGATAGCGAGGACGACGAGGCGATCTGGTTCGAAGGCAAGATAAATTCGGTGAATTTCGGCCGAATTGTCGTTCTGCCGTATATCAAGTCGAACGGTGAACGAGTTCGAGGGCACACCAAGAACGCGCCCCATGATGGTCCAGCGAAGCCGCGGGCACCTGGCGAGGAACTCGTTCTCGAGTTTGAACAGCTTGATGGGGATCTCATGCGAGAGCTGCTGGGAGAGTTCCGCTACGAGAAGGGGTTTGGGTAACCAGAACGGCATCATCCTGCTTCATCAGCTTGACAGTTGAGTTGAGTTGACTGCCCTACCCTCCATGCATCGGGTCATTCCCCGCGATCGCGGAGGTGTTCCCTCGTTCGCCGCCGCGAGGCGGCTTAGAAGTAAACGGCCCCACAAGAGCCCCCGAAGGGGGCTCTGCTTTTCCGAAGCGTCCACAAATGGAATCGGGCCAGCCGCGTCAGGAGCTAGACCCGCACCTATTCCTCTTCTCCGAACACCGCCGGATACAACACCGTGTTTCGAGAGGGCGAATACTGTGCTCCCGCCCGCACTGCTTCCAGCAGAGTCGCCTCTTCCCAACGCTGCCCTACAAGCTGACGGATGATTTCGGGGGTGATGGCCACGACGTCTTCGCGGCCGAAGATCTGCTCGATGCGCTTGTCGGCAGACCGAACTCGTTCCAACGTCTCGCGCAGCGTATCCAGCGGGTAGCCTCCAATGTAGCGAGAACCCACGCCAGGGTGATCGGTGCGAACGGCGAAGAAGGGACCATTGAGTTCGAAGTCGCCATGCCAGAGGATCTTAATCTGCATAGGCAGATCCTGGATGACGACCTCCTGCCGCTCCCCATGCCAGACCAAGCACAAGGCCTTGTCCTCCTCCGGGTCCAAAAGCCAGGCGTCACCATCCTCGGTGGCGAAAAGGACAAACTGCCGGGATGCCAAGGCCTCTGGGCCCGTGACCACGATCTTGCCCTTCCCTGCCAAGGCCGATTGAATGATCGCCTCGACTTCGGGCAAGAGCTGCCGAGAGCCTTTGATCTGCTCGGTTTCGGTGAGACACAGGCACACATGGTGCCAGTGGTCATAGCCGGCACTGCGGGCGACTCGGTTGAGTAGGTCGGCGTGCTTGCCGCCACCGTTGCGCTGAATACGCTTGGCCTGCTTTTTCAGGGCTTCGACCTGGGCAGGCGTGGTCTTGATGAAACGCATGGCTGAACTCCTCGCTGTGGGCGGGGGCCAGGTGCTCACTGCCCGGATCCGCCACAGTGGGAAGATCAGACATGGTTCGGGTGGACGTCGTCCCGCGAGGGTTTGCCAAGGTGAGCAGCAGGCGTCGACCACGCCCACGATCAGATTAGCAAGCATCTGGGCAGCGTAGAAGGGGGGGAGCCAGCGTCCCAGTTCCCCTGATCAGACTCGATCTTTCAGTGCCGCATTCCCGTCGATCCCGACATCCCAGATCGCGGCGGACGGGGCTTCAACTCGCGCCGGCTCGATCCACTCTTAACGTCTTTGTCCGACCCGTCCTCTTCTTCGAAGGTGCTACCCCAGTCTTCTCTGTGGGCGCAGGCGCAATGTGCGTGAGAAAGATGATGCGCTCGCTAGCGCATAAGCTCATCGCGCTGATTGCGCGATCTGGCCTCAGCCTCCTCATAGCGAAGCTCGTGCAAGACTTTTGCCGCGACCTCCCCCAGCTCCTCGGCCAATACCTGCTCGCCAATGGCCCCCATCACTTGCTCCCAAAAGCCTGCCGCCCGCACGAAACCGAGACGCGGCCCAATGGCGGATCGGCGTCGCGAGGATGAAGGAGTGATGATGGGGGCGACCGGCTGCGGTGCGGGCGCTGGATCCAAGATCTCGGCCAACGCTTCAAGTGGCATCTGGATCAATCCGTCGATCTTGCGAGCACCCGGATAGCGCCCCGACTGCATGCCTTCGCGCACGCGTTGCACGACTCCTCTCGTGCTTTGGCCACGAAGCAAATGTGCGACCTCGTCCGGCCGAAGTGCATAGCGCTGCGGATACAACTCTCGAAGCGTTTGAAGCGCGCTTGCAGACATGCGAGATGGCCCATCCCTAGACTCATTACAAATGTCTTATAGCGCAGCCTAGGAGACCTTGGAAGCCGTGGCAATGCTGTGGCGAACAAGCGCTGCTAGAAGCTGCTTTGCGATGTCTAGACCTGCATCGCACCCGCCGAACGAGCAACCACAGGCCTTATTAAACAACAAGTTAGACAAGATAGCGGTGACCCCTCAATTTCCCCTCTTCCTTAGGAGGGGGACGCTCTATCCAGCTGAGCTACGGGGCCAAGGTGGGCATTGTCGCACGATCGTTGCGATTGCCAAGCCGGTGGGTGGTTGGCGGAGCCTGCTAAAATCGGCGGCTACCCGTGTCGCGGGTGGCCCTGTCCGCTGCGCGACCGTCCCGACCTTTGGAGATCCCATGTCCGCTGACCTGCTCAAGGCGCTCGACCTCGCCGCGTCCAATTCCGGTACTTATCTTGGCGAGGCGACCTGGTCGCAGGCGACCGGCGCCGGGGTGCTGCAGCCGCTCAATCCGACCACCAATGCGGTGATCGCCGATGTGCAGGCGACCACGCCGGAGGATTACGAGCTGATCGTCCAGCGTGCGCAGGCCGCCTTCAAGGTCTGGCGGACCACGCCTGCGCCGCGCCGTGGTGAGGCCGTCCGCCTGTGTGGCGAGGCGCTGCGCGCGCACAAGGATGCGCTGGGCTCGCTGGTGGCGCTGGAAATGGGCAAGAGCAAGCCCGAGGGCGACGGCGAGGTGCAGGAGATGATCGACATCGCCGACTTTGCAGTGGGCCAGAGCCGCATGCTGTACGGCTACACCATGCATTCGGAGCGTCCCGGCCACCGCATGTACGAGCAGTACCAGCCGCTGGGCCTGGTCGGCATCATCAGCGCGTTCAACTTCCCGGTGGCAGTGTGGGCGTGGAATGCGTTCCTGGCGGCGATCTGCGGCGATATCTGCATCTGGAAGCCATCCAACAAGACCCCGCTGACCGCGATCGCGACGATGAAGATCTGCAATGCCGCGCTCAAGGACGCCGGCTTCCCGGACATCTTCTTCCTGATCAACGATGCCGGCACCTCCCTGTCCGAGAAGCTGGTCGAGGACAGCCGCGTGCCGCTGATCAGCTTCACCGGGTCGACCCAGATCGGCCGCGTGGTTGCGGAAAAGGTCGCGCGCCGCCTGGGCCGTTGCCTGCTCGAACTGGGCGGCAACAACGCCATCATCCTGGACGAAACCGCCGACCTGAAGCTGGCCATCCCCGGCATCGTGTTTGGCGCGGTGGGCACCGCCGGGCAGCGCTGCACCACCACGCGCCGCCTGATCGTGCATGAATCCATCTACGACAACGTGCTGGCCACGCTGGTCAAGGCGTACAAGCAGCTCGACAGCAAGATCGGCGACCCCACCGACCCGGCCAACCTGATGGGCCCGCTCAACAGCCAGGGCGCGGTGGAGCAGTTCCTGGCCTCGATCGCCAAGGCCAAGGCGGCCGGCGGCACGGTCGAAGTGGGCGGCACCGCGATCGATCGCCCTGGCAACTTCGTGCTGCCGGCGATCGTCACCGGGCTGCAGAACAGCGACGCGGTGGTGCAGCACGAGACCTTCGCGCCGATCCTGTATGTGATGAAGTACAGCACGCTGGACGAGGCGATCGAGCTGCAGAACGGCGTGCCGCAGGGCCTGTCGTCGTCGATCTTCACCCAGAACCTGAAGGCGGCCGAGAAGTTCCTGTCGGCGGCCGGCAGCGACTGCGGCATCGCCAACGTCAACATCGGCACCTCCGGTGCGGAGATCGGCGGTGCGTTCGGTGGCGAGAAGGAGACCGGCGGTGGCCGCGAATCCGGCTCGGATGCGTGGAAGGTCTATATGCGTCGCCAGACCAATACGATCAACTACTCCGACTCGCTGCCGCTGGCACAGGGCATCAAGTTCGATCTCTGATCGACGTGTGCAGGCGCGCCGGGCATCGCGCCGGCGCGCTGTCGCATGCGTGCCGGACCATGGCTGCTCCGGTGCGTCCGCGCCCGGCATCCACGCTCCCGGCGGCGTGGCCCCCGATGCCGTGGTCACAGCCGTGAGTCGCACCTGCGCATCATTTGGGCACCCAAGGTTTCCCTCGCCGCTCAGTCCGATGCCGGGGCGAGCAGACATCCAGCCCCGCCCGTTCGCGTCAAACCCGACCACGCGATCGCGTTTGGCCGCAGATGGCACGCCATTCGGGCGGCGGCTCTGGGATAATCGGGCCACGCCAGCCGTCGGCTGCCGCCACTTCAGGAGTTCATGATGAACGTCGTCGTTCGACAGACCAGCGCCATGGCCATCGTCAGCCTGGTCTCGGGCATTCTCGGCTGGACGCTGATCCCGTTCCTCGGCAGCCTCTGCGCCATCATCACCGGCCATCTGGCGCGCGGCGAAATCCGCCGCAATCCGCAGGGGCTGGACGGCGACGGGCTGGCCATCGGCGGGCTGATTCTCGGCTGGTTGGCGGTTGCGCTCTGGGTGGCAGGGGTGGCGATCTTCATCCTGTTCTTCGGCGGCCTGGCCTGGCTTGCGGCCGCCAACAGTTGAGCATGGCCGCGCCCTCCTCCGCCCAACGCTTCAACGACCGCGTCGCGGCCTATGTGCGCTACCGGCCAAGCTATCCGCCACAACTGCTGCGCTGGCTGCACGAAGAGCTGGGCGTGACGCCGGCCACCACGGTGGCCGATATCGGTGCCGGCACCGGCATTTCCAGCCGGCTGTTCCTGGAGGCCGGCTATCCGGTCACGGCGGTGGAACCCAACCCGGCCATGCGCGAAGCCGCGCAACAGTGGCTGGCGGAATTCCCCACCTTCCGCGCGGTCGACGGCACCGCCGAGGCCACCGGGCTGGCCGCCGCCAGTGTCGGATTGGTGTCCGCGGCGCAGGCCTTCCACTGGTTCGACGTTCGGGCGGTGCGCGCCGAATGGGCGCGCATCCTGCAGCCCGGCGGGCTGGCGGTGATCTACTGGAACAGCCGCGAACTGGACACCACCGACTTCCTGCGCGGCTACGAACAACTGCTGCTGGACTACGGCACCGACTATTCGGCCGTGGCCGAGCGCTATCAGGACGATGCCACCATGCAGGCGTGGTTCGGCGACGGCTTCCGCGCGATGGCGCGCGTTCCCAACGTGCAACGGCTGGACTTCGATGCCTTGCGTGGCCGGCTGTTGTCTTCGTCATATGCGCCGCTGGCGCATGACCCGCGTCATGTCCCGATGCTCGCCGCGCTGCGCACGCTGTTCGATGCGCACGCGCGCGACGGGCTGATCGACTTCCAATACCAGACCCGGGTGTTCGCCGGGGGATTGAACTGACCCACATGTATTCGTTTGCCCGCCCCTTGCTGTTTTCCCTCGACGCCGAGCGCGCCCATGCGCTGGCATTGCGCTCCATCGATGTTGCCTACCGCACCGGCACCACATCGCTGCTGGCCAGGCGCCCGGAGCCGCTGCCGACACCGGCCTTCGGGCTGATGTTTCCCAACCCGGTCGGTCTCGGTGCCGGCCTGGACAAGAACGGCGAGCACATCGATGCGCTGCTTGCGCTTGGCTTTGGGTTTGTCGAGATCGGCACGGTGACCCCGCGGCCGCAGGAGGGCAATCCCAAGCCGCGCATGTTCCGCTTGCCGGAGTACCAGGCGGTGATCAACCGCATGGGCTTCAACAACCTGGGCGTGGATGTGCTGGTGGCCAACGTGCAACGCGCGCGTCGTCGCGGCGGCCTGCTCGGCATCAACATCGGCAAGAACAAGGACACGCCCAACGAAGAGGCGACCAGCGATTACCGCTATTGCATGGAGCGCGTCTACCCGCTGGCCGACTACATCACCGTCAACATCTCCTCGCCCAACACCGCCGGCTTGCGCGAACTGCAGGAAGAACAGGCGCTGCGTCGGCTGATCGCCGACCTGCGCGAAACCCAGGAAGCCCTGGCCGCGCAACACGGCAAGCGCGTGCCGATGCTGGTGAAGGTGGCGCCGGACCTCAACGACCGCGACATCGATGCGGCCGCGCGCGTGCTGGCCGACCTGGCGGTGGATGGCGTGATCGCCACCAACACCACGGTGACGCGCACCTTGATCGCCAATCATCCGCTGGCTGGCGAGGCTGGCGGCCTGTCGGGTGCACCGCTGCTGGGGCAGTCCACGCTGGTGCTGCGCCGCTTGCGCGCCCGCCTGCCCGAGTCGATTCCGTTGATCGGCGTGGGCGGCATCAACTCCGGTGCCGACGCGGTGGCCAAGATGGCGGCCGGCGCGACCCTGGTGCAGTGCTACAGCGGCCTGGTCTATCGCGGGCCGCCGCTGATCGGCGAATGCGTCAATGCGATCCGCCGCCGCCGCGAGGCGCCCAGCGGCGGTGCGGTGTCGCCGTTATGAGCGCTGCAGCGCAGGCCGGCTGGCGCTTGAGCGAGCACGCGCCACTGCGCGCGCTCAATACCTTCCATGTGGAAGCCACGGCACGCTGGTTGCTGGGCATCCACGCACCCGATGCACTGCCGCAGGCGCTGGCGGCACCGGAGATCGCCGGGCAGCCGCTGCTGGTGTTGGGCAGCGGCAGCAACGTGCTGCTGGCCGGCGACCCGCCGGGCTGCGTGCTGTGTTTCGAAAACCGCGACATCGCCATCATTGCGCACCATGCCGACCACGCCATCGTGCGCGCCGGTGCCGGCGTCAACTGGCATGCGCTGGTGCTGTATTCGCTGCAGCAGGGGTTGTCGGGGCTGGAGAACCTGGCCTTGATTCCCGGCACGGTCGGCGCCTGCCCGATCCAGAACATCGGCGCATACGGCGCGCAGGTGGGCGACTTCATCCATGTGGTGGATGCCTTCGACCTGCAGGCCCAGCAATTCGTGCGACTGACGGCGGCCGAGTGCGCCTTTGCCTATCGCGACAGCGTGTTCAAGCAGCAGCCGGAGCGTTACCTGATCGTCGCGGTGGAATTCAATCTGCCGCTGCTGCATGAGTTGCGGCTGGACTATGCCGGCATCCGCGAGGAACTGGCCAGCATGGGCGCCGAACTGGCCGGTGCCGCCGATGTGGCGCAGGCGGTGATCAATATCCGTCGGCGCAAGCTGCCGGACCCGGATGTGCTCGGCAATGCCGGCAGCTTCTTCAAGAATCCGTTGCTGCCCAGCGAGCAGATCGCCGCGTTGCAGGCCACATTCGCCGACATGCCGGTGTATCCCGGCGAACAGCCCGGCCAGGGCAAGTTGTCGGCGGCCTGGTTGATCGAGCAGTGCGGCTGGAAAGGCCGGCGCGAGGGCGATGCCGGGGTATCGCCGGACCACGCGCTGGTGCTGGTCAACTACGGCACTGCCAGCGGTGCACAACTGCTGGATGTTGCGCGGCGCATCGCCGAGTCGGTGCGCGAGCGTTATTCGGTGATCCTGGAGCCGGAGCCACGCATCATCGGAGCGCATTGGTGACCGCAGCGCAGGCGTCACGACGTGCCGCGCTGTGGATGCTCACCAGTACCTTCGCCTTCGGCCTGATGGCGATCTGCATCCGGCTGGCGTCAAGCACGATCACCACCACCGAGATCGCGTTCTTTCGCAATGCGTTCGGGCTGCTGGCCCTGTTGCCGCTGATCCTGCGCCCCGGCAAGGCGCTGCCGCGCACGCGGCAGTTACCGCAATATCTGGCACGCACCCTGATCGGCCTGGCCTCGATGCTGTGCGGGTTCTGGGCGATCGGCCACCTGCCGTTGTCGCAGGCGATCTCGCTGTCGTATTCCACCCCGTTGTTCGTCACCGTCCTTGCCGTGGTGTGGCTGCGCGAACAGGTGCGCCTGCGGCGCTGGCTGGCGGTGGCGGCCGGATTCATCGGCGTGCTGGTGATCCTGCGGCCGGGCTCGTCCACCTTTACGCCCGGGCTGCTGATTGCGCTGCTGGCAGCGGTGATCAGCGCCGTGGTGGCGATCCAGATCAAGCAGCTCTCGCGCAGCGACGACTCGGACACCGTGGTGTTCTACACCTATGTGTTCTGGGTGCCGATGTCGCTGATTCCGGCACTGTTCCAGTGGACCTGGCCGCACGGTATCGACTGGCTCTGGCTGGCGGCGACCGGCATCTTCGGTACCGCCGGGCAGCTGTTCTGGACGCGCGCGCTCAAGCTGGGCGAAGTCTCCGCACTGCAGCCGATCAGCTTCATGCAGCTGCCGCTGGTGGCGCTGCTGGGCTGGTGGCTGTTCGGCGAGGCGATCGAACACCATACCCTGGTCGGTGCGGCCATCATCATCAGTGCCAACGTCTACATCGCGCATCGTGAAAGCGTGCTGGCACGCCGTGCCGCCACGCATGCGCCGCTGGAAGGCGCAAAACCGGGCGAGTGATCGACCGTCCGCAGGCGGCCTGGCCGGCGCGCGATGGCGTGGTGACGCTGCCGACGTACACTGCGCCGATACACGCTCCCCGGGCATCGAAGGGCGATGCGTACGCACATTCGTTGACTGTTCCAAGGTGAGGTCGGTATGCCGGTTCCAAGCAAAACCATCGGCCTGATCGGCGGCATGAGCTGGGAATCCACCCTGCCCTACTACCGCATCATCAACCAGCGGGTGCGCCATGCCTGCGGCGGCCTGCACTCGGCCAAGGTCTTGCTGTACAGCGTCAATTTCCATGAGATCGAGCGCCTGCAACACGCCGGCGACTGGGACGGCGCCGGCCAGGCGATGGCGGCAGCGGCGCGCGCGCTGCATGCCGGTGGCGCCGACTTCCTGGTGCTGTGCACCAACACCATGCATTGCGTTGCCGATGCGATCACCTCCGCCACGCCGCTGCCATTGCTGCATATCGCCGATGCCACGGCCGAGGCGCTGATTGCGGCGGGCGTCACCCGGGTCGGGCTGCTCGGCACGCGTTTCACCATGGAGCAGCCGTTCTATCGCGAGCGCCTGGCCACGCGCGGCCTGCAGGTGCTGGTACCGCCGGCCGACGCACGCGCGCAGCTGCATCGCGTGATCTACGACGAACTCTGCCAGGGCGTCATCCGGCCGGCGTCGCGCGGCTATTTTCGTCAGGTCATGGCCGACCTCGGCCAGGATGGCGCGCAAGCGATCATCCTGGGCTGTACCGAGATTTCGCTGCTGGTGGACAGCAGCGATGCACAGTTGCCGTTGTTCGACACCACCGCCCTGCATGCCGAAGCGGCCGCGCACGCAAGTGTGCGCGACTGACCGCCACCAAAGGCGCAGCCAGCGCGCCTTTCCCGAAGTGCGTCCGCCCCGCCGTTGCGTGCAAACGTGCAAGCTGCGCATTGCCGCAGCGAGAACATGGGTGACTCACACCCCGCGGCTGCAGCACGCGCAGGCGCGCGATCACCTGCCACAGGATGTCATGCCTTGAAGACCCGTCCAGCAACAGGCACCGCACCAGCAAGCCAGCTCACACGCGGTGATTACAAGACGCTGGCGTTGTCCGCACTGGGCGGCGCGCTGGAATTCTACGACTTCATCATCTTCATTTTCTTCGCCACGGTGCTGGGGGAGCTGTTCTTCCCGCCGGGCATTCCGGAGTGGATGCGGCAGTTGCAGACCTTCGGCATCTTTGCAGCCGGGTACCTGATCCGCCCGCTGGGCGGGATGGTGATGGCGCACTTCGGCGATCTGCTCGGTCGCAAGCGCATGTTCGCGCTGAGCATCGGGTTGATGGCGTTGCCGACGCTGGCCATCGGCGTGCTGCCGACCTACGCGCAGATCGGCCTGGCCGCCCCCTTACTGCTGCTGACGATGCGGTTGCTGCAGGGCGCGGCCATCGGCGGCGAAGTCCCCAGTGCATGGGTCTTCGTCGCAGAACACGTGCCTGCACAGCGCAGGGGACTGGCGTGCGGGACCTTGACGGCCGGCCTGGCAGCCGGCGTGTTGCTCGGCTCGCTCAGTGCGGGGGCGATCAATCGCGCCTTCACACCGCAGGAAATCGCCGAAGGCGCCTGGCGCCTGCCGTTCCTGGCCGGTGGCATCTTCGGCCTGCTTTCGGTGTATCTGCGGCGCTGGCTGCACGAAACACCGGTGTTCGCCGAGCTGATGGCAATGCGTGCCCTGGCGCGCGAGACGCCGCTCAAGGTGGTGCTGCGCGATCATCCACGCAGTGTGGCGCTGTCGTTGTGGCTGACCTGGATGGTGGCGGCCGGGGTGCTGGTGGTGTCGTTGATGACGCCGACGCTGCTGCAGAGCGCGTACCACTACCCGGCAGCGGTCGCCTTGCAGGCCAATCTGCTTGCGGTCCTGCTGCAGGCGGCCGGCTCGATCGTGGCCGGCGCCTTGTCCGATCGCTACGGCAATGGACGCGTGCTGCTTGCCGGCAGCGTATTCCTGGGCGCCAGCGCCTGGCTGTTCTATCGGCTGGCCGGCGATGCGCGGTTGCTGTTTCCGCTGTATGCCCTGATGGGCGCGGCGCTCGGCGTCCTGGGCGCGATCCCGCGCGTCATGGTCGAGGCGTTTCCGCCGGTGGTGCGCCTGTCCGGCGTGTCATTCGCCTACAACCTGGGCTATGCGGTGTTTGGTGGCCTGACCCCGCTGGTGGTGGTGATGCTGCTCAAGCAGCACCCGATGGGACCGGCGTATTACATGATTCTGCTGGCAGTGATCGGCAGCGTGATCGGGCTGCAGTTGCAGCGCCGGGAGCTGGCAAGCCCTCGCTGAGTCAAAGGCAGCGGCGTATTGGCGCCACGCCAGGCATCCCGGCCTGCGCCGACCGCGTTCGACCACAAAGCGGTCGTGCCCTCAGGTCGAAGCGGGATGGCGACGCCAATGCGGCCGCCGCGCGCCGCGAAACATCACCAGATACAGCCCGACCACCCACACCAGCGCGGCCGACCAGCCGCCCAGGATGTCGGAGGGGTAATGCACCCCCAGGTAGATCCGCGACACCCCCACCAGCACCGCGAACCCACTTGCGGCAATGGCCACCGGCCAGCGCCAGCGGGTGTTCCAGGCCAGCGAGACCACCACCGCGGCGAGCGTCATCGAGCCCATCGCATGCCCGCTGGGAAAGCTGAAGGTGCTTTCCGGGGCAATCGATTCCCACAGGCTTGGGCGGTCGCGCTGGAAGACCTGCTTGGCGCCCATGTTCAGCAAGGCCGAGCCAGCAAAGCCGAGTGCGGCAAAGGTTCCCTCGCGCCAGCGCCGCAGCATCAGCAATACCAGCACGATGGCGATATCGGCCGGGATCACCCCGTACTGGTAACCCAGCTTGGAAACCACCCCGAAAAACGCATCCAGCCCCGGCGTGGCGATGCTGCGCATGCTCCACAGCAAGGGCTCGTCGAAGTAAAAATTTTCCAGTTCGTGGACTTCGTCGGCCAGGTCGACGAACAAGCCCAGCGGCAGCAGCACGCCGGCAAACAGCAACGCCATGCGCCACGCATTGCTGCGCAGCCATCCCCTGAAACCGGCCGGCGATTCAGCCGGCGCGGCGGACATAGGTGCGTTCGACGTACTGATCGATCAGATCGATGAACTCGTAGGCAATGTTCTCGCCACGCAGGGTGACGCTTTTCTCGCCATCGATGAACACCGGCGCCGACGGCGCCTCGCCGGTGCCCGGCAACGAGATGCCGATGTTGGCATGGCGCGATTCGCCCGGCCCGTTGACCACGCAGCCCATCACCGCCAGGGTCATGTTCTCCGCGCCGGGGTTGCTGATCTTCCACTCCGGCATCTTGGCGCGCACATGGTTCTGCACCACGCCGGCCAGTTCCTGGAAGAACTCGGAGGTAGTGCGGCCGCAACCCGGGCAGGCGGTGACCATCGGCGTGAAGGCGCGCTGGCCGGTGGTCTGCAGCAATTCCTGCGCGACGATCACTTCCTGGGTGCGCGACTGGCCCGGCTCCGGCGTCAGCGAGATGCGGATGGTGTCGCCGATGCCTTCCTGCAGCAGCACGCTCAGCGCCGCGGCCGAGGCCACGATGCCCTTGCTGCCGATACCGGCTTCGGTCAGGCCCAGATGCAGCGCAAAGTCGCAGCGGCTCGCCATGTCGCGATACACCGCGATCAGCTCCTGCACGCCGGACACCTTGGCCGACAGGATGATGCGCTCGCGCGCCAGGCCCAGTTCCACCGCGCGCTCGGCCGAATCCACCGCCGAGCGGATCAGCGCTTCGCGCAGCACGCGGCCGGCATCCCAGGGCGTGTCGCGCTGCGAGTTCTCGTCCATCAGCTGCGCTGCCAGCGACTGGTCCAGCGAGCCCCAGTTGGCGCCGATGCGCACCGGCTTGTCGTACTTGATCGCAAACTCGATCAGCTGCGCGAACTGCAGATCCTTCTTCTTGCCGAAGCCGACATTGCCCGGATTGATGCGGTACTTGGCCAGCGCTTCGGCGCAGGCCGGCTCGGCGGCGAGCAGCTGATGCCCGTTGTAGTGGAAGTCGCCGATCAACGGCACCTCGATCCCCATCATGCGCAGCTTGTCGACGATGCGCGGAATGGCCGCGGCCGACTCGGCGTTGTTGACGGTCAGGCGCACCATTTCCGAGCCGGCGCGCCACAGGTCGGCCACCTGCTTGACGCTGCCGGCAATGTCGGCGGTGTCGGTATTGGTCATCGACTGGACGACCACCGGGTGGCCGCCGCCCACAGTCACGCTGCCGATCTTGACGGCCTGGGTGATGCGGCGCGGCCAGGCGGTGGCGTCGGCGGGAGGGGTTGGGCGAGTCACGGCGTCGTACATCGCGGTATTTTAGCCTGTCATCGGTCCGCTCACAGCTGAAGCGCTGCGCGCGCCGTCTTCCAGGCCGATGCGACGGTTTGTCGCAGGCCGCCACGCCCCCGAGCGCATAGCATTGCCGTGATGAATTCCTCAGACGCCTCCTTCCTGCGGACCCTGTGCAGCCTGCGCTGGCTGGCCACTGCCGGCCAGGCCGCCACCATCCTGGTCGCCACCGGGCTGATGGGCCTGGATCTGCCGCAGCAACCCTTGTGGGCCGGCGTGGCCGCGCTGGCGGTGTTCAACCTGTATGCACAGCTGCGGGTGGCCCATCGCGGCGCGGTCAGCCCGGCCACCGAATTCGGCCACATCCTGGTCGACGTCACGGTGCTGACCTGGATGGTGGGCTGGAGCGGCGGCATCGCCAACCCGTTCGGCTCCCTGTTCCTGGTGCTGATCGCCCTGGCCGCGCTGGCCCTGCCGCTGGGCTGGGCGATGGCGGTGGCGGCGGCCTGCGTGGCCGGTTATGTGATCAGTGCAGCGTTCGGGCTGCCGCTGCCCTACGGCAGTTTCGACCCGCTCAGCCTGCATATGTGGGGCATGGCCGCCAACTTCCTGTTGTCCACGGTGGTGGTGCTGGCCTTCGCCACCCGGCTGGCCTTGTCGATGCGCGAACGCGAGCGCGAGATCTCCACGCTGCGCGAGCGCTTCGCGCGCAACGAGGGCATCGTGGCGCTGGCCACGCATGCGGCCTCGGTCGCGCATGAGTTGAACACGCCGCTGGCCACGATGACGCTGCTGGTCGACGACATCGCCGACCAGTGCGACCAGAGCGAGTTGCGCGAGGATCTGGACACCCTGCGCGAGCTGCTGGTGCAGTGCCACGAGCGCGTGCTGGCGCTGGCCGCACCGGCCGACAACGGCCACCTCAGCCGCGAAGTCGCGGTCAAGGACGTGCTGGAACAATGGCGGCTGGTGCGCCCGACCATCGAGCTGCGTCGCAACGACGATGCGCCGATGCGCCTGCTGCTGCAGCCCGGGGTCAGCCATCTGCTGATGGTGTTGCTCAACAATGCGGCCGATGCCGGCGAACGGGCCGGCCGGCCGCAGATCGACCTGACGCTGCGCGTGGAGCAGGATCATCTCAGCGGCGAAGTACGCGACTACGGTCCGGGCTTCGATACCTCGCAAGCCATGCTGCCCGGCACCCTGTTCAACAGCGGCAAGCATGACGGCATGGGTGTTGGGCTGGCGCTGTCGCATGCCACCGTCGAGCGGCTGCAGGGCGAGTTGTGGATGCTGCCCGCCGAAGGCAGCGGCGCCCGCGTCGGTTTCCGTCTGCCGCTCTCCGAACACGAGGCACTCGCATGACAAGCACTCCCCTGCGCACCGGCCTGCTGGTCGACGACGACACCTTGTACCTGCGCACGCTGCAACGCAGCCTCGCCCGCCGCGGCGTGGACACCCTGACCGCCACCGATGCGGCCAGTGCCTTGTCGACCGCACGCAGCGCCCTGCCCGATTTCGCCCTGATCGATCTCAAGCTCGGTCACGATTCCGGCCTGAGCCTGATCCAGCCGTTGCGCGAGATCCGCGCCGATATGCGCATCCTGCTGGTCACCGGCTACGCGAGCATCGCCACCGCCGTGGAGGCCATCAAGCTCGGTGCCGACGACTATCTGCCCAAGCCGGCCAATATCCCCACCATCATGCGGGCGCTGGGCGAAGAGGACGACGAGCTGCCCGAGCCGGACGAAGAAGAAACCGCGCGGGAAATGATGACACCGCTGAGCCGCCTGCAATGGGAGCACATCCAGCAGGCGCTGCACGAAACCGGCGGCAATGTCTCGGCTGCCGCACGCCTGCTCGGCATGCACCGCCGCTCGCTGCAGCGCAAGTTGACCAAGCGGCCAAGCCCGGGGCCATTACGCGAGCCCGGACGTTGAAACGCGGCCAGTTGCCGTGAGGACAAATCGGTCGAGGGCGCAGCGCCCTCGCCGCTCGCCGGACACGCCGTGACCCCATCCCCAGGGGCGCATTGGCGGCATCCATGCCGCCAATGTTCCGGCAACGGGCAAGGACACCGCACCAGACAGTTGGTCGGCGCTCTTGTGAAAACCTGTCTGTAGTGCGGTATGCATCAAATGTGGAGCCGATACGTCATGAGCGAACAGGGCCCCATCCCGCACTGCTCTTACCCATGCGCACCGACCATCTCGATAGGTCCTTGCCCGCTCACCGTCGCGGGACCCTGAGCGGCATGGATGCCGCGCCGGAGCCTACATGGACGTACTTGCGGCGTGTCCCGCGATGGTGGGCGGGCCAGGGCCCTGCAGCCAACGCGCAGCGTCGAGGGCGCGGCGCCCTCACCGCTTGCGGGACACGCCGTGAACCCATCCCNNGGGGCNCNNTGGCGGCATCCATGCCGCCACANGNTCCNGCAACNGGCAAGGACACCGCACCAGACAGTTGGTCGGCGCTCNTNTGAAANCCTGTCTGTANTGCGGNNGTGNNTCANATGCTNNAGCCGATACGTCATGAGCGAACAGGGCCCCATCCCGCACTGCTCTTACCCATGCGCACCGACCATCTCGATAGGTCCTTGCCCGCTCATCGTCGCGGGACCCTGAGCGGCATGGATGCCGCGCCGGAGCCTACATGGACGTACTTGCGGCGTGTCCCGCGATGGTGGGCGGGCAAGGGCCCTGCAGCCAACGCGCAGCGTCGAGGGCGCGGCGCCCTCACCGCTTGCGGGACACGCCGTGAACCCATCCCTGGGGGCTCGGTGGCGGCATCCATGCCGCCACACGGTCCCGCAACCGGCAAGGACACCGCACCAGACAGTTGGTCGGCGCTCATCTGAAAGCTGTCTGTAATGCGGCGGTGTGCAGATGCTCCACGATCGAACAAGGCGCATCCGGCACTGCTCTTAACTTTGAGTACCGACCATCTCGACTGGTCCTTGCCCGCTCACCGTCGCGGGACCTTACGCGGCATGGATGCCGCGTAAGAGCCTCCATGGACGGATTCACGGCGTGTCCCGCCATGGTGGCCGGGCAAGGGCCTGCAACCAAGCGCCGGATCGACCGCTCTACCGACTGTGGAGCTTCAATCTCAACGCGGGCCGAATACGCTCGCCCTGCGCGAGGTCGCGGTGATGCCATCGGCGCCCAGGATCAAGTTGCGGCCCCAACTGCTGAGGCGCGTGGCGTTCCAGCCGATTGCGATATCCAGCGATTGCGTGCTGCTGTCGTTGCCCGACCACGACCAGCCCAGGTAGCCAACGTTGTATTCGCGGGCGCGACGCATGATCGCCGCCTCGTCCACCTGCGCGCCGCGATGGTCTCCTCCGAACTCGCCGATCACCAGTGCCAGCTTTTTATCGCGGAAGGCGCGCAAATACTTGTTGACCGTCGCATCGCTGCCGAACACTTCGTACATGTGCACGCTGAAGATCAGGTTGCGGCGGCTGTCGCGCGCCAGCAAGGCGGCCGCGTTGTCGCGCATATAGAACTTCCAGTCCTGGCCCCAGTTCGGTGCATCCACCATCAATGCGTGGGTCAGCCCGGTCTTGCGCAACGCGGCGATCGCCGTTGCATGGCCATTGACCCATTCGCTGGCGCTCAACTGGTTGCCGAACGGCTCGTTGCCGATGTTGATGATGACGTGGTCTTCGTTGCCGATCAGTGCCTTGCGGATGCTGGTCCAGTACGCAGTGGCATGGGACAGACCGGCGGCGGCGCCGTCTTCGCCATAGCCGGTGGTGTCGTGCACCTCCAGCACCGCGATCAAGCCCAGGCTTTTGCAACGCGCGATGATGCGCGCCACCTCGGCCTCCGGCGTACGGTTCCAGCGATAACCGGAACTGAGCACCACACGCACGCTGTTGGCGCCGGTGGCGGCAATGGCGGCCAGGGCCGCATCGGTTCGGCTTGCGTACCAGGCGTGCGGCAGATTGACGCCACGCAATACCACGGTATTGCCATTGGACTCACGCAGCTGGGTGCCGGACACCGACAGCCCTGCGTGCGCGGCAGACGACAATGCCAGGCCTGCAACGACCAGCAGCATGCGGCGGGCAAAACGGGGCAACGGTGATTTCACGATCGATTTCCAGGCAGCGGGGAGGATGACGGGCGATGGCGTAACTCACAGCGCCCGTGAACACTGTGTCAATTTGCGGTAGCTGTTGATGTAATCCCTGTCACACAACGAGCAGGCACCAAAATCAGTGCGCTGAATCGTTACTGCTAGTGGGACGACAAGGCGGGCTTACCACCAGTGATCGGCCAGGCGTCGATAATGTTGAGCGACGCGCATCGGTGCCGACGGCGCTGCCGGCCCGTCGCATCAGGCATGACTTAGGAACCGGCGCAATCGCCGGCCTGGCGCCCAGCCGTCGCCCAAACCGCTGCCTGATGCCGCCGCGTCGCGGCCGTCGCCGCGGCGCTTCAACCGCGGCCACCGTGCGGGAAAACCGCGTCAACTGAACAAAGCCCGGTGCTGTCGATCAAGGGATCACGCTTCAGGCCGATACGAGCACATGCATTCCGCGCTCGCTCCCGTCAGTTCCCCTCCTCCGCCCGAGGTCGATGAGTCGACCCGGTTGGCCGTCCTGCGTGGTCTTTGCCTGCTGGACTCGCCGCCCGATCCGGTGTTCGAGACCATCGCCGCGATGGCTGCCCGCAACCTGGGCGCGGAAATCGCACTGGTATCGCTGGTGGACGAGCATCGCCAGTGGTTCAAGGCCCGCATCGGCCTGGAGCCGCAGGAAACACCGCGCGACCAGGCGTTCTGCGCGCATGCGATCCGCAGCCACGAGGTGATGGTGGTGCCCGACGCACAACTGGATCCGCGCTTTTGCGACAACCCGCTGGTGCTGGGCCCGCCGTTCATCCGCTTCTACGCCGGCGCACCGCTGACGCTGCGCGACGGCCACCGCATCGGCACCTTGTGCGTGATCGGAACCAGCCCGCGCCCGGGTCTGGACGCCGAGGCGATCACCCAACTGGAAGGCCTGCGCGACCTGGCGGTGCTGCGGGTGGAAAACCTGCGCAGCACCACCTATCGCGACGGCCCGACCGGGCTGCCCAATCGGTCGCGCTTTGCCGAAGACCTGGATGCCTGGCTGTCGCAACGCGACAGCGCCCCGGCCACCACCGCCGTGGCGGTCGACATCTGCGGCAGCGACTATTTCCGCGAAATGGTCAAGGCGCTGGGCTGGGACTATGCCGACGGCTATGTGGCGCTCGCGCAGCGCCGCCTGGCGGCCTATCTGCCTGCCGGCACCGCGTTGTATCGGCTGGACCCGACCACCTTCGGCTTCCTGGCCCAGGTCGAGACGCACCGGTTGTCCACGCTGTGCACCAAGGTCTCCAAGGCCTTTGCCGAGCCGCTGGAACATCAGGGCATTCCGCATACCCCGGTGGCCTCGATCGGCGCGGTCTCGCTGCAGACCAGCTATGGCGCGGCCGACACCATCCGTTCGCTGACCACTTCGGTGGACATCTCGCGCGAGCGCGGCGCGCCCTGGAGCATGTACGAGCGCAAGCACGACGTGGCCCAGCGCAATACCTTCCGCCTGCTGGCGGCCCTGCCCGCCGCGCTGGACAGTTCCAGCCAGCTGCGTCTGCACTACCAGCCGCGCGTGGACCTGCACGATCACCGCTGCGTCGGGGTGGAAGCGCTGCTGCGCTGGCAGCATCCGATGATCGGCCCGGTGATGCCCGCCGACTTCGTGCCGATGGCCGAGAAGACCGCGTTGATCAACCGCATCACTGCCTGGGTGATCGACAACGGCATCGCCCAGGCCGCGCGCTGGCAGCAACAGGGCCTGGATTTCAATCTGGCCTTGAACGTGTCAGCCGCCGACCTGGACCGGCCCGGCTTCGTCGGCCTGCTGCGGCGTGGCCTGGAGCGCCACAAGCTGGATCCGCGCCGGCTGGAGATCGAATTCACCGAAAGCGCGATGATCCGCCACCCCGAGCATCTGGCCGAGCAACTGGCGGCGATCGCGGCGCTGGGCGTGCACATCGCCATCGACGACTTCGGCACCGGCTACAGCAATTTCAGCTATCTCAAGCAGCTGCCGGCCAGCTCGTTGAAGATCGATCAGTCCTTCATCCGCTCGTTGCCGGACAGCCGTACCGACCGCACCCTGGTGCCGGCCATGATCCAGCTCGGCCACAGCCTGGGCCAGCGCGTGGTCGCCGAAGGCATTGAATCGGCGGAGGCCTACACGCAGTTGCGCGCCTGGGGCTGCGACGAAGGCCAGGGCTACTGGATCGCCAAACCGATGCCGGCGGCCGCACTGGAAACCTGGCTGCAGACGCCGTGGCACGAGCAGTTCGAAGCACCGGTCAACCTGCTCGCTGCGAGCCTGGCCGCGGCGCGGGTGTAAGCGCCAACCGCACAACGTCCAAACGCAATGCGGCGCGACACCTGCGTGTCGCGCCGCATATGCACGGCTGATCTCAGCGTGCGGTCTGATCGATTACCAGAACACCGCATAGAGCGCGATCAGGATCGCCACGACCCCGATCGCACCGATCTTGAAGCCCAGCGTGGTGCCGTAGGCCACATCGTCGGTGCGGATCAGATCGCGTGCCTGGGTCGGGGCGGTCATCAACGACACCAGCACCGCCAGTACCAGCGCGGCCACGAACACCACCCCAATGCGGTCCATGAACGGCAGTTCCGGCCAGGCGAACTTGAGCGCGAACGACAGCACCACCGAGCCGATCGCCGCGGTCAGCGCACCGGCTTCGTTGGCGCGCTTCCAGAACAGGCCAAGCATGAAGATCACCACCACGCCCGGGGTGAAGAAGCCGGTGAATTCCTGGATGAACTGGAAACCCTGGTCGAAGTTGCCCAGCAACGGCCGCGCGGTCAGGATGCCGATGATCACCGCCACGATGGCCACGATGCGGCCCACGCGCACCAGTTGCTTCTGCTCGGTCTGCGGCCGGAACTTGGCGTAGAAATCCAGGGTGAAGATCGTCGCAACCGAGTTGATCTTGGAGGCCAGCGAGGCCACGATCGCCGCCACCAGCGCCGCGAACACCAGGCCCAGGATGCCGGTCGGCAACAGCTGCATCATGGTCGGATAGGCCTGGTCGGGCTTGGCCAGGTCCGGCGCCAGCACCACTGCGGCAATGCCCGGCACCACGATCACCAACGGCATCAGCAGCTTCAGGAACGCGGCGAACACCATGCCCTTCTGCGCCTCGCCGATGTTCTTGGCCGCCAGCGCGCGCTGGATGATGTACTGGTTGAACCCCCAGTAGCTGATGTTCATCACCCACAGGCCGCCCAGCAGCACGCTCAGGCCGGGCAGGTCCTTGTAGAACGGGTTGTCCTTGCTCAGGATCATGTGGAAGTGCTCCGGGTGCGCATTCCACAGGTGCTTGAAGCCGGCCAGCACGCCGGCACCGTCGCCGATCCGTGCCAGGGTCAGCCCGGCCACCAGCAGGCCGCCCAGCACCAGCAGCGTGACCTGCACGATGTCGGTCAAGGCCACCGCCTTCAACCCGCCATACAGCTGGTAGACCAGCGCGAACACGCCGATCAGTGCCAGCGCCAGGGTCTGGTCCATGCCGGTGACCTGGCTGACCGCGATCGAGCCCAGCCACAGGATCGAGGTGAGATTGACGAACACGTACAGCAGCAGCCAGAACACCGCCATCAGCGTGCGGATCCACTTGCCGTAGCGCTGTTCCAGGAACTGCGGCATGGTGTAGATGCCGTTGCGCAGGAAGATCGGCAGGAAGAACTTGCCGACGATCAGCAGCGTCAGCGCCGCCATCCACTCGTAGGACGCGATCGCCAGGCCGATCGCATAGCCGGAGCCGGCCATGCCGATGATCTGTTCGGCCGAAATGTTCGCGGCAATCAGCGAGGCACCGATCGCCCACCACGGCAACGACTTGCTCGCCAGGAAGTAATCCTCGGCGCTCTTGGTGTGACCGGCCTTCTCGCGCGAGACCCACTGCGCGAGCACGAAGATGCCGGTCAGATAGACCAGCACAATCACGATATCCAACGTCGCCAAACCCACTGCACTCTCCTGTCTGGCTCTGGGCGGCGCGTCGTGGAGCGGACAGGCCTGCAGACTGCCGCCGCCCGCACCGCGTGCATGGCGGCAGCGCGGCGAACCGCAGCTGCAGGCCTTCCCGGCCGATCGACGCGCGCGTCCCGCGGCGGCTGATGACACCACCGCTGAGGGTGGCCGCTGTAGCACGTCGCCGGGACCGGCGACGCGTGTGTCCTGATTACCTGGACACACCCGCAGGCGCGCCTGCGGGTGTGCTGCTTACTTGACCGGGCAGTCGAGCGTGACTTCGGCTTCGTTGAGCGCGCCCAGCGCGATCTTCGACACCGACAGGTCCAGCGCCGCAGCGCTTTCGATGCTGGCGACCTGGGTCAGCCTGGTCACGTCCGCACCGGCCACCGCAAAGCACTTCAGCGGCACGCCCAGCACCTTCCACTGGCCCTGCGGCAGCGCGGCCAGGGTCTTCTGCGCATCGACACGGCCGCCGCAGTTGTCGCCACAGCCCACGCCCAGCCATACCGGCCCAGTTACCGCGCTGTCGCGGCGCACGGTCAGCTGCAGCTGCACATCGCCGTTGCTCTCGCGCGAGACGTCGACCGGTTTGCCGGACACCAGCAATACGCTGGAGGCCTTGGCACCGGACCACACCAGGCGCCGCGCATCTTCCTGCGCCTTGTGATCGACGGCGGTCATCTTCAGGCTGCCATCGGACAGACCCACCGGCAGCGTGGTCGCCGGCATGTTGGCCTGGCCGGCGTTGGACAGCTGCATCGCAATGCCTAGCGCCGGCTTGCCGCGCACGAAGTACACCCCGCCCACCGACTGCTCGCCGGACACGCCCGATTCCTCCGGCAGCGCGGCCAGGTCGCCCTTGTCGGCATAGGTCAGGCCGAAGCCGAACTTGAACTGCGGGTCGTAATCCTTCTGGCCGACGTTGTTGGCGAACTGCACCGCGGTCCTGGGCCAGGAGAAGCTCAGCTTGCCCTTGAAGTCGTTCTGCACCGTGCCATCGGCCTTGCGCAGCAGCACGTCGGCAATGCCCTCGCCTTCCGAACCCGGCAACCAGGCGGCGACGAACGCATCGGCCGCGTTGATGTACTGGTTCATCCACAACGGGCGCCCGCTCAGGAACACCGCCACCACCGGGATGCCCTCGGCCTTGAGCTTCTTGATCAATGCCAGCTCGCTCTCGTCGCCCGGCTTGTACAGCAGGGTGGCGATGTCGCCCTGGAACTCGGCGTACGGGTTCTCACCGAACACCACCACCGCCACGTCGGGCTTGATCTTGTACGCACCATCGACTGCCAGCTCGGCGGTGCCGCCGGCGGCCTTGATCTGCTTGTCCAGGCCTTCCCAGATAGTGTTGCCGTTGGGGTAGTCGCTGCGCTTGGTACCGGTGCCCTGCCAGTTCAGCGTCCAGCCGCCGGACTGCTTGCCCATGTCGTTGGCGCCATCGCCCAGCACCAGCACGCGCTTTTTCGGATCCAGCGGCAGGATGCCGGCCTGGTTCTTCAGCAGCACCAGCGACTCGCGCACTGCCTGGCGGGCGATCGCGCGGTGTTCCGGCGCGCCCAGCAATTCGTACTTGCCGCCGAGCGGGCGCTTGGACGGCTTGCCGGCTTCGAACAGGCCCAGGCGCAGCTTGACGCGCAGGATGCGGCGCACCGCATCGTCCAGGCGCTCCATCGAAATCTGGCCAGACTTCACCGCGGCCAGCTCGGTCTCGTAAATGCCCTTCCAGCTGTCGGAGGCCATCGCCATGTCGACGCCGGCGATGAACGAGGCCGGGCAGTTCTCGTTGGTGCAGCCCTTGACCTGGCCGTGGCCATTCCAGTCGCCGACCACGAAACCGCCGAAGTTCATGCGGCCCTTGAGCACGTCGGTCAGCATGACCTTGTTGCCGTGCATCTTTTCGCCGTTGAAGCTGTTGAACGAGGCCATCACCGTCTGCGCACCGGCCGCGATCGCCGGCGGATAACCGGCCGCGTGGATGTCGCGCATGGTGGCTTCGGACACCTTGGTGTCGCCCTGGTCCTTGCCGTCGGTGGTGCCGCCGTCGCCGACGAAATGCTTCACCGAGGAAATCACGTGGCTGCCGTCGAGGAACTGCGGGGTGCCCGGCGTGCCCTGCACGCCTTCGACCATCTTGCCGGCGAAGCTGGCCACCACGTCCGGCGACTCGGAATAGCCTTCGTAGCTGCGGCCCCAGCGGTCGTCCTGCGGCACCGCCACGGTGGGCGCAAAGGTCCACTCCATGCCGGTGACGCGGGTTTCGGCGGCGGTGACTTCACCGATCTTCTTGATCAGCTCCGGGTTGCGCGTGGCGCCCAGGCCGATGTTGTGCGGGAACAGCGTGGCACCGACGATGTTGCTCTGGCCGTGCACCGCATCGATGCCGAAGATGATCGGGATCGCATTGTCGCCCTTGGAGGTGTCCATCGACGCTTCATAGAAGGCGTCGGCCAGCTTCAGCCACTCGGCCGGCTTGGCGTCGTACTTGCCGCCCGGGTCGGAGTTGCCACCGGCCAGCACCGACCCGATGCGGTACTTGCGCACGTCGTCCGGGGTCATGCTGGCGATGTCGCCCTGGATGGTCTGGGCGACCTTCTCTTCGACACTCATCTTGGCCATCACATCGGTGATGCGCTGCTCCAGGGCCTGGTCCTGGGCGAACGGCCACTTCGGCGACGGCCACTGGTCGGGATGGATGGCGGTGGACGCCTCGGCGGGCGCGGCGGCCGGTGCGGTCTTGCTTGCCTCGGCGGCGGTGTCCTTGCCTTGGCAGGCGGCCAGCATCAGCACCGCGGCGGCGGTAGCCAGAGAGAGGGCACGACGCGCGACAGGCGCGGCGGTACGACGAAGCAGCTTGTCCAAGATCCAGGTCTCCAGGTGGTTCTCCCCACGGCGATGCGTGACGCCGCAGGCCATTAGGCGGCGTACGCTTGCGTGATTCCCCTACCCTGTCAACACCGCGCGCTCGTATGCCAAACGACGAGCAACTTATTGGCCCGGGCTATAGGCTTGGAATACCGGCAGCACCCGTCAAACCACGGGAAACCGCCAAATCCGGCGTGGCGCCTGGGCTTGCGTGGCGGCGCACTTTGCTGCGATGCACCACCGTGCCGGCTCCGCACTGCGCAGCCCAACCCGCCGTTGCAGGTATTGCCGGGTTCGCTTGCGGCGCCCTGTTCGAATGCCCGCCAACAGGTGAGCTCGCCGTCAAACAACTGTCATACCCCGGGCCTAGCGTGACCGGCTTGCCGATGCGCCACCGGCCATCGTTGATCGTCGTCTTTGCCTGGAGTTTCGATGTCTGCCTCCCCCGATCCCGCCCGCCGCCGCCTGATGCACCTGCTGGCGTCCGTCCCGCTGTTGCCGCTGGGCAGCGCCAGCGCCGCCGCCCTGCAACATTTCGGCGGTGCGGCATTGGCCGCACGCCCGCTGCGGCCGTCGGACACCCCGACCCAGCTGGTGTCGGCCACCTTCCATGGCATGCCGGCGCCCAGCCTGGCCAACCCCGCGGCGATGGCCACCACCACGGTGGGCTCGTCGCTGACGGTGGCGCGCAGCGACGGCAGCACCCAGCGGTATGCGCTTGCGTACCACCCGTTCTTCGTCACCGGCGACCAGGTGCCCGACGGCAAGGGCGGCACCGTGCTGGCCGGCGGCTACTACGACATCCAGCACCGCCCGATCATCGACCGCTCCAAACCCGGTGCCGAACGGCCGTTCTTTTCCGACTGCCCGGACGGCTCCTCGCTGCTGACCCTGCCCGATGCCAAGGTGCCCGGGGTCAAGGGCAATCACGTCTTCGCGGTGGTGCAGTTCGAATACACCACCCGCGACCAGGCCGGCAACGACACCAACCGGCACCTGCCCGCGCCGATCGCCGTGCTGACGCTGGATCAGGACCCGGCCACCGGCAAGCTGTCGCTGGTGAAGTACCACAACGTCGACACGGCACCGGTGCACGGGCTGTGGACCACCTGCGGGGCCAGCCTGTCGCCGTGGAATACCCACCTGTCCAGCGAAGAATACGAACCCGACGCCACCGCGCTGGCCGGCAACACCCAGTTCCGCAGCTACAGCACGCATCTGTACGGCGACCCGGAGAAGGCCAACCCCTATCACTACGGCCATCTGCCCGAAATCACCGTCCACCCGGACGGCACCGGGAGCGTGCGCAAGCATTACTGCCTGGGCCGCATCTCGCACGAGCTGGTGCAGGTGATGCCCGACCAGCGCACCGTGCTGATGGGCGACGACGCCACCAATGGCGGGCTGTTCATGTTCATCGCCGACCGCAAGGCGGACCTGTCGGCCGGCACCCTGTACGTGGGCAAGTGGCAGCAGACCTCGGGCGTGGGCCCGGGCGCGGCCACGTTGCGCTGGATCAAGCTCGGCCATGCCACCAGTGCCGAGATCCAGGCCATGGCCGACCGCCTCACCGCCGCCGACATCCTCGACGTGCATCTGAGCGACCCGGGCGATGCCGCGTTCACCAAAATTCCGTTCAACGGCACCTTCAACTGGATCCGCATCAAGCCGGGCATGGAGAAGGCGGCCACGTATCTGGAAACCCACCGCTACGCCGCCCTGGCCGGCGGCAGCCTGGGCTTCACCAAGCTCGAAGGCACCACCGTCAATGCCCGCGACAAGATCGCCTACATGGCGATGTCCTACATCGTCACCAGCATGCGCGACGGTTCGGGCGACGTGAAGGTGGAGGGCCCGGACGCGGGCGCGGTGTACGCCTTGAATCTGCGCGGCGGCCAGCGCGACCACCACGGCGCGCCGATCCACAGCGACTGGGTGCCGATCGACATGGCCGCCCCGGCCGCGCTCACCGGCCACGACCTGGCCAAGGCCGACGCGCTGGGCAACCTGGCCGATCCGGAGCGCCTGGCCAACCCGGACAACCTCAAGTTCTCCGAAGCGCTGCGCACCTTGTTCATCGGCGAAGACAGCAGCCTGCACGTCAACAATTTCCTGTGGGCCTACAACGTGGACAGCGGCACCCTCACGCGCCTGCTGTCGGTGCCGGCCGGCGCCGAATCCACCGGCCTGCATGCGGTCGACCAGATCCACGGCTGGACCTACGTGATGAGCAATTTCCAGCACCCCGGTGACTGGGAAAGCCCGCTGCACGACACCGTCAAGGCCACGCTGGATCCGCTGGTGCGTGCCAACTACAAGAACCGCTTCGGCGCGGCGGTGGGCTACCTCACCGGCGACCCGGTGGCGGTGAGGTTGGGCAAAGCCTAGGCGCCGCCGTTCCAGTTGCAGCGTTGCGTGGCGCTGCAGCTGACACATACAGCATGGCGTTCTCGTTGCTGTCGCAAGGCCGGTAGAAGCGCAGCTGGGCGCGAGAAGCTTTGCCGGCATGGCCTGTCGCGCCCGGGTGCGCTCCTACGGGTGAGGCCGACGCGTGCAGCGTGGCGTCTCGCTGCTGTCGCAATGCCGGTAGGAGCGCACCTGGGCGCGAGGAGCTTTGCCGATCTAACCTGTCGCGCCCGGGTGCGCTCCTACAGGTGAGGTCGCCGGATGTCGGGCCGCGTCGGCGAGAAGCGGATCAGACCGCAAGTGCATGAGCGCGCGGCTCAAGATTGCCGCAACTCCAGCGCCGCCATCACGATGGGCTTGGCCCAGCCGGGCACCTGCGCCAGTTCGTCCGGCGTGGTCGGGTACTGCAGGCCGTTGCGGTCCAGTTCCAGCACCAGTAGCGGGGCAACCTGCCCGGTCGCATCGGCGGGCACGCTGTTGTCGTAGACATGCAGCACCGCCAGATGCGGCAGCAGCGCGATCAGGTTGGCACGCGAGGCATCGTAGCGCTCGCGGATCTTGCGCTCGGGGATGGCATGCCCGCCGGCGGCCACGCGCGCTGCGACACGTTCGATATGCAGCTCGACGCTGGATAGGCCGCAGAACCAGATCGCCACGGTGTGCTGCGCGCAGGCCTGCCGCAGCAGGCGCGGGATGGTGGTCGCGCCCAGGGTGGTTTCCAATGCATAGTCATGGCCGGCGTCCATGGCCTGACGCAGCCGTCGCACGCCCTCCTGCCAGGCTTGCGCATTGGCCTGTTCCGGTGGCCAGCCCTGCTCCACCAGCTCCCGGGTGAACGCGTCCGGGTTGAACCAGGTGCCGCCTTCTTCCCGCAACACGCTGCCCAGCAGCGAACTCTTGCCGGCGCCGTTGACGCCGGCCAGCACCAGGATGTTTCCCACGATCTAGAGCGACGGGCCCAGGGTGACCTTGCTGCCCCGGCGTGCCGGCTTGCCGATCACCTGGGCCAGGCCTGGGCCATCGGTCACCGCCGCCAGATGCGCGTCGAACCTGGCCCGCAATGCCTGCAGCGATTGCGCCCGCGTCGAGGCGGCCGCCGCTGCGCTCGCCTGCCTCACCAGACGGTGGTATTCCTCCGCATCCACCACGACCGCCTCGGGATGATTATGGTTGGTGATGACCACCGCGCCATGCGAGCGCACCTTGCGCATCAGGCTGGGCCAGCCCTTCACCTTGATGTCGGCGGCAGGGGATGTTTCGAGCTCGGGCAGATCCTGGAGGCGAGACATGGGACGGTCCTGCACGTGGTGGTGACTCACAGCGTACGCCCAACTTCCCATTTTGGGAAATTTGGCTATTTTGAACCAATCCATGCCGGACAGGCCGCCGCACAACGAAAACGGGGCCCGCAGGCCCCGTCGTCTTGCCACCGATGCACCAGGCTCAGCCGCGCAGCTTGGCCAGCAGTTCGCGCGTCACCGGGTCCGCCACGTCGGCCGACTCGCCCTTCAGTGCCGGCAGCAACTGGCTGGCCAGCTGCTTGCCCAGCTCCACACCAAACTGGTCGAAGGCATTGATGCCCCACATCACCGACTGCACGTAGACGCTGTGCTCGTACATCGAGATCAGCGCGCCCAGCGCTTGCGGGGTCAGCGCGTCGAGCAGGATCACCGTGCTCGGGCGGCCGCCCGGATAACTGCGGTGCGGATCGCTGCTGTCCTGGCCGTTGGCCAGCGCCTCGGTCTGCGCCAATACGTTGGCCATCAGCGCGACATGGTTTTCCGCGTACGGATCGTCGTTGTGCACGGTGCCGATGAAATCGGCCGGCACCACGCTGGTGCCCTGGTGCAACGCCTGGAAGAAGCTGTGCTGTACATCGGTACCGGCACCGCCCCACCACACCGACACGGTGTCGCTGTCCACGGCAGAACCGTCCAGCTTGACCCGCTTGCCCAGGCTTTCCATCACCAGCTGCTGCAGGTAGGCCGGCAGCAGGGCCAGACGCTGGTCGTAAGTCATCACCGCATGCGTGGCGCTGCCGAGCAGGTTGCGGTTCCACACCGCCGTCAGGCCATGCAGCACGGCGACGTTTTCTTCCAGCGGCGTGTCGAGCGCATGCGCGTCGAACTGCGCCGCGCCTTCCAGCAATTGTTCGAAACGTTCGAAGCCGATCGCCAGGGCGATCGGGAAACCCACCGCCGACCACAGCGAATAACGGCCACCGACCCAGTCCCACATCGGCAGTACGCGGCTCGGCGCGATGTCGAAGGCCTTGGCGGCGCGCTCGGGATTGGCACTCACCGCGTACAGCCGCTCGCTGCCACCCAGCCAGGCGTGCAGGATGCTGCCGTTGAGCAGGGTTTCCTGGGTGCCGAAGGTCTTGGAAATCAGGATGCCGGCAGTGTGTGCCGGGTCCAGCGTGGCCAGCGTGCGCTGCATTGCCGCGCCGTCGACGTTGGAGACGAAATGCACGCGAAACCGCGCACCGGACGGCGCACGCAAGGCGTCGGCCACCAACCGTGGCCCCAGGTCCGAGCCGCCGATGCCGACGCTGACGATATCGGTGACGTCGGTGGCTTCCAGTTGCTTGATCAGCGCGCCCATGCGCTGGCGCACTTCCGCAGCGGTTGCATACGCTTCGGAAGCCACCGGCGCATCGGTCAGGTCGCCGCGCAACGCGGTATGCAGTGCAGCGCGCTGCTCGGTGACATTGACCTGCTCGCCGCGGAACAGGCGCTGGAACGCGCCGGCCAGATCACGCTCGCGCGCGATGGCGAACAAGGCATCGAGCGCGGCGTGGTCGTACTTCTGCCGCGCGAAATTGAAATACAACGGACCGACCTGCCTGGCGTACTGCGTCGGCCGTTGTGGCTCGGCGGCAAGCAATGCGGGGATGGCAGCGCCGCGCAGGCGCTGGGCGTGGGCGTGAAGCGCGTCGAATCCGTTGGTGTGTGTCATGCGGCCTGCGTGGGGATGCTGTGGTTGGTGTGGGTGATCGCGTTGCTGCCGTCCACATATACCAGATTGGGCTTGAAGGTCTCGGCTTCGGCTTCGCTCATGCTGGCGAAGGCGGCCACAATGATCAGATCGCCCACCTGCACGTGACGCGCGGCGCCGCCGTTGAGCGAGATGATGCCGCTGCCTTCCTCGGCACGAATGGCATAGGTGCTGAAACGCGCACCGTTGGTGACGTCCCAGATATGCACCTGCTCGAACTCACGGATGCCGGTGGCTTCCAGCAGCAGGCCGTCGATGGCGATCGAGCCCTCGTAATTGAGCTCGGAATGGGTGACGGTGGCGCGGTGGATCTTGGCTTTCAGCAGGGACAGGTGCATGACGGGCAACGGCAAAGGAAAGCCGGCATTTTAGCGGAAAGCGCCGCTGTCCACCGACCTGCCCTACAACCGGTGGTGAGTGCTTCAGGCCGGCGCTGGACAAACGTGCCCGTGCGCCGGTTCGCAGGCATCGCCGGTCATGGCCCGACCCGGCGCTTGCAGCGGCATGGGGACCGCTCAGAATTCCAGGTTGTCGATCAGCCGCGTGGCGCCCAGGCGGGCGGCGATCAAGGCCACGCGCGCGCCGGCATGGCCATCGCCCGGCTCGCTCAGATCAGGCAGCCGCACCACCGCGTAATCGACGCGGAAACCGGCCTGTTCCAGCGCCTGGGTGGCGGCCTGTTCGACCTGCGCACGCGGGGTGCCGGCGGCGTAGCTGTCGCGCATCTGCAGCAATACCTTGCGGATCTGCGTCGAACGCGGGCGCTCGTCGGCCGTCAGATACTGGTTGCGCGAGCTCATCGCCAGGCCATCGGCCTCGCGCACGATGCTGCCGCCCAGGATCTCGATCGGAAACGCCAGGTCGGCCACCATCTGGCGGATCACCGCCAGCTGCTGATAGTCCTTCTTGCCGAAGGCGGCCACGTCCGGCTGCACCTGGTTGAACAGCCGCGCCACCACCGTGCACACGCCATCGAAATGCCCGGGACGGCACACCCCTTCGAGCACGTCGCTGACGCCCGGCGCGTGGATCGGCGTGGCCAGTGCGGTGCCGAGCGGATACATGGTGTCCACGTCAGGCAACCACAGTGCATCGCAGCCGGCGTCTTCCAGGCCGCGCAGGTCGGCCTCCGGCGTGCGCGGGTAACGCGCGAAATCTTCGTTGGGGCCGAACTGGGTCGGGTTGACGAACACGCTCGACACCACGCGGTCGGCGTACTGGCGCGCCAGCATCACCAGCGAATAGTGGCCGGCGTGCAGGTTGCCCATGGTCGGCACCAGCGCCACCCGCAAGCCCTCACGCTTCCAGCCGGTGACCAGCGCGCGCAGGGTGGAAAGATCGGTCAGGGTCTGGATCATGCGGCGTACGCGTGCGCTGCATCGGGAAAGCTGCCGTCGCGCACGGCCTGCGCGTAAGCGCGCACCGCGCCCGCCACCGAGCCGCCTTCGGCGAGGAAATCTTTGACGAACTTGGGACGGCGGTGGCCGCTGTCCAGGCCCAGCATGTCGTGCATCACCAGCACCTGGCCATCGCAGCCGGGGCCGGCGCCGATGCCGATGGTGGGCACCTGCAGCTCGGCGCTGATCTGTGCGGCGATCGGCGTGGGTACGCATTCCAGCACGACCAGGCTGGCGCCGGCATCGACCACGGCCTGCGCATCGCGGCGCAACTGCTCGCCGGCTTCGCCACGCCCCTGCACCGAGTAACCGCCAAACCGCAGCACCGATTGCGGGGTCAGCCCCAGGTGCGAGCACACCGGGATCTCGCGCTCGACCAGATAGCGGATCACCTCGAGCTTGTGCCCGGCGCCCTCGATCTTGACCATCTCCGCACCGGCCTGCAGCAGCCGGGTGGCAGCGTCCAGCGCGCGCTCCGGCGTGGCATCGGCCTGGAACGACAGATCGGCCACCAGCAGTGCCTGCTCCAGCACCCGCGCCACTGCGGCGGTGTGGTAGACCATGTCGGCAGTGGTCACCGGCAAGGTGGAATCGTGCCCCTGCACCACCATGCCCAGCGAATCGCCGACCAGGATCAGGTCGACGCCGTTGGCATCGAAGGTCCGCGCGAAACCGGCGTCGTAGGCGGTCAACATGACCAGTTTTCGACCCTCGCGCTTGGCCTGCGCCAAGGCGGGCACGGTCCAGGGCTTGCTGTCGGTATGGCTGCTCATGAAGTCATTACGTGGGGTGATAAGCCGGCCATTATCTACCCAATCGGCTCCAGCCCACAGGCATCGATGGCCTGCAGCGCGTGTCGCACTGTTCCATGGCCCGGAATGATCGCGTCCGGGGCAAGCTCGGACAGCGGCAACAGCGCAAAGGCGCGCGCCTGCAGATGCGGGTGCGGTACCTGCAAACGCGGCAGGTCGATCACCTGGTCGGCGTACAGCAGCAGATCCAGGTCCAGCGTGCGCGGGCCCCAGCGCTCGCCATCCACGCGCTGCCGACCGAAGGTCTGCTCGATGCCGAGCAGGGCCTCCAGCAGCGGCAGTGGCGCCAGCGCAGTGCGCAGCTGTGCCACGGCATTGATGAAATCGGGCTGGTCTTCGCGGCCCCAGGCCGGCGTGCGGTACAGGCGCGAGGCGGCAACCAGCGTGGTCTGCGGCAGCTCGCCCAGCGCGGCGATGGCCGCGCGCACGCTGGCCTCGGCCGGGCCCAGGTTGGCGCCCAGGCCGACAAAGGCGGTCTGCACGCCCTATTCGCCTGCGGGCGCGCCGGTGCGACGGCGGCGACGGCGGCGCTTGCGCGGTGCATCCTCCTCGCCGGCGTGATCGGCCTGCGCGGTTTCGATCGCATCGACCAGTTCCTGGCCGGAGGACTTCTGTGCCTCGCGCCAGAATTCGACATCGGCGGCATGGTCGGCCGAGGCGAACTGGCGCAACACCAGGAAATCGAACGCGGCGCGGAAACGCGGATGCGACAAGGTGCGGAACACGCGCTTGCGCTGACGCGAGGAGAAGCGCGTCTGCAGCAGCCAGATTTCCTGCATCGGCAGCGAGAAACGCCGCGGCAGCGCCACGCGTTCGAGCTGATGCAGGGTGACCCGGTCGGCGGCGCGACGCTGCGCGTCCTCCGGTTGCACGCCTTGCGCCTGCAGGCCCATCAAGGTGCGGCAGAACGCCGGCCAGAGCAGCAGGGCGAACAGGAACGCCGGCGACACCGGTTCGTCGTTGGCCACGCGCGCATCGGTGTTGCGCAGGCCTTCCAGCACCATGGCGCGCAGTGCGCCGCTGCGGTTGGATTTCAGGGCCGCCGCACTTTCAGGGAACAGCGCACCGAGCAGGCCGTAACGCTCCAGGCCTTCGAAACTGGCTACGCCGTGCCCGGACAGGAACAGCTTGAGAATCTCTTCGAACAAGCGCGCTGGCGCCGCTTCGGACAACAGACCGGCCAGGCGCGGAATGGGTTCTGCGGTGCCGGCTTCGATGTCGAAGTTCAACTTGGCCGCCAGACGCACCGCGCGCAGCATGCGCACCGGATCTTCCTGGTAGCGCAGCTCCGGGTCGCCGATCAGCTTCATCAGGCGCGCCTGCACGTCTTCGAAGCCGCCGCAGTAATCGCGTACCGAGAAATCCTCGATCGCGTAGTACAGGGCGTTGCAGGTGAAGTCGCGACGGATCGCATCGTCTTCGATGGTGCCGTAGACGTTGTCGCGCACCAGGCGGCCGTTATCCAGTTCGCGGTCGCCGCTGCCATCGTCGATGTTGGCGCGGAACGTGGCCACTTCGATGATCTCGCGACCGAACACCACATGCGCCAGGCGAAAGCGGCGGCCGATCAGGCGACAGTTGCGGAACAGCGCTTTGACTTCTTCCGGCGTGGCACTGGTGGCCACGTCGAAATCCTTGGGATGGCCGCCGACCAGCAGGTCGCGGACCGCGCCGCCGACCAGGTAGGCACCAAAGCCCGATTCGCGCAGGCGGTACAGCACGCGCAACGCGTTGGGGCTGATGTCCTTGCGCGAGATGGTGTGCTGATCGCGTGGGATGACGCGCAGCGTGAACGGAGATGTAACTGAGGATTCGATGATGGCGCTTCCGTCTTGTGTTGCAGGATTGCCCAACGGGTTTGAGCGCACTATACTAGCGCGCTGCACAAGACGCACCAAACGCTCCCTTCGTCTAATGGTTAGGACGTGGCCCTCTCAAGGCTAAAACAGGGGTTCGAGTCCCCTAGGGAGCACCACCGTCGTCTGGCTGCAGAACACGCCAAGGCCCCGCATTGCGGGGCTTTTGCGTTGTTGGGCATCAGTGACTGCCGCTGGCCGGGGCAGCGCGTGATGATCCCGTTCCCTACCGGGCGAACATGTCGCCAATGGCGACTGCGTCGATCCGATGTACCGGTGCGCCGACTGGCTGAGGCCGGTTGCGGGCCAGACACCCCTGCACCAAGCCGCGCAGTCGGCCGCCCGCTCCACGCCTGCGGCTGCATGTGCTGCCACGCGAGGGCGGCGCATCGGCCTGGCCGATGCCGATCACCCCGCGACAAACATCACGTACGGCCCGATCAGGACATGGACCTGCGCGACAATGCGTCCGCATCGGCGCCACGTGCGATCGCCCTCGTACTTGCGCGCAGCGATTGCAGATCGACGTGGATGTTTGCAGTGCATGGCAACGCCTCACTCGGCCAATGGATGAAAAATGCCGGCATCACTGTCGGTTTCGGCGACGGCGTCGTGGGCATGCAGACTTTCCAGGTGGCACACCGCCACATGGAAAACGGCATGGTGCTCGGCCAGCACCTTGCGCAACCGCCGCGTGGTATCTTCGACATACATCAGGTTGGCGCCATTCAAGCGGGCGAACGCCTGCTCGTCGACACGCCGTACCGCCGCCTGTACCGGCGTCGCCAACGCCTGCTCGCACAGGCCGACCAGCGCGCGGATACCGAAACGCGGCAAGCTCGCGCCCAGCTCCACGCGTATTTGCGCCACGCTGCGCTGGCTGTGCGGCGTGGCGTACGAACCGTGCTGTTGCAGCCACTGCGCCACCTCTTCGACCGGCAACGCATCGCGCCCTGCGTGTTGCTGCAAGAACACACCGCTCAGCAACTGGCGCGACAAGGCCGCCGAACAGGGACAGGTGGAGGCGTACAGCACCTCGACCTGCAACTGGATCCGGGTGCGGCCTGCACTGGTCTGGGCATCGATGCGCACCGGATAGGCGCGCCAGCCGCTCAGTCCTTCGCTGCGCAGCGCCGGCACCCGCACCATCAGCTCAAAGCTCAGCGTCAGCCGCGCCGCCCGGCTGCCGCAATCGACATGACTGTCGATCAGCGCCTGCAGCAGCTGCGACACCATCGCCGGCGACACCGGCTGCTCCAGATGCCGATCCAGCAAGCGATACAAGCGCGACATATGGATGCCCTTGAGTTCCGGGCGCGGCAGATCCACCTGCACGCCGGCACGCGCGGCCACGCTGCCGCCGGGCTCGGCATCGTCCAGGCGCACCGGCACGGCGATGTCCTGCATGCCGACCCAGCGCAGCGGCGCACTCGCTGTGGACGGTTCGGTAACGGCAACATCTGGAAGCGTGGTGGACATCGAAAGCTCGTTGAAGGAGATGGGGGAATCGCGCCTCAGGCGCGACCGGGGAACATCTGGAAGTAATCGTCGATACCGGCGTGCAGCGTTTGCGCCAGTTCGTCCTGATGCGTATCGCCACACAGCCGCCGGCAATCGTCGCGATTGCTCATGAAGCCGGTTTCCACCAGCAACGACGGAATATCCGGCGACTTCAACACGGCAAAGCCGGCCTGCCCGACCTGATCCTGATGCAGGCGCGTCACCTGCTGCAGCCGCCCGAGCATCAACTTGCCGAACGCCACGCTGCTGGCGATGGTGCCGCTCAGCGACAGGTCGGCCAGCACCTGCGACAACACCGGGTTGCTGGGCACCCGCAAACGGCGCGCGCTGTCGCCCATCTGGTCGGCGGCGTTTTCGCTGTCGGCGATCCAGCGCGCCAATGCAGAGCTAGCGCCGTTCTGCGACAAGGCAAACACCGAGGCACCGCGCGCCTGGCTGCTGGGCGCAGCATCGGCATGGATGGACACGAACAGATCGGCATTGCGGCGATGGGCGATCAACACCCGTTCGTGCAGCGGCACGAAGCGATCGTCACTGCGGATCATGGCCGGCCGGTAACGCGGGTCGGCTGCCAGACGCTGGTGCAGCCGCCCCGCGACCGCCATGGCCACATGCTTCTCGTAGCGCGCATCGGCACTGACCGCGCCGGGATCCTTGCCTCCGTGGCCGGCATCGATGGCGATCACGTAGGGATGCAGGTGCGAGCGCGTGGGCACAGCCGCCGCGACGGCCGGCTCGGCCGGATCGGCTGCGGACAACGACACAGTGCCGGCAACAGCCAGATCCAGTAGCAGCACACTGCCCTCCCACCGCGCCGTGGCGGTCAGCGGCTGCGACAGATCGAGCACCACGCGCAGCCCATCGCCATGCGGGCCGCTACGGATGGCAACGACTGCGAGACCGTCAGGCAATGGATCGACCTGCGGTGGCTGTGTCGAAACGCCCGGCAAGTCGATGACCAAGCGCGCTGGATTGGACAGGCTGAAGCTGCGGTAGGCGACCTGCGTACTCAATGCAAGTCGAAGCTGCAGTTCCCTACCCTGGCGCTGCAGGTTGCAGCTGCGCAGCTCCGGGAGCGACTGCGCATGGGCAAGGCCCGGCGACAGCACCAAGGCTGCGCCGACGGTGCGCAACACCTGCCGCCGCCTCATCGGGCCGGTTCCGGAGGATCGACGCGGCCACCGAGCCGATTCGAGTATGGAAGGTTTGGCATGGTGACCAGGCAAACAACACTCTGAGGTAAGGAGCGCGACACGATGTAACCGGACGAACGACGGAACGAAGTGTTATAAAGTAACATTTATCGCGCAAAAGCAAGCCTGTTGTGTCCCGCCTACACCCTCACGTTCACTCTTGCCGAAGAGCCACAATGTCCCCCGTCATCCCCGACAGCTATACCGCCTGGCGCCACTGCATCGAGGTCGACTGCGGCCAGCCACTGACCGCCTCCTTCATCGCCCGACGTCTCGCGAGCCTGCACGACCTCGGCGACCACCACACTCAGCAATTTTTGCGTCGTTGGGGCAAGCCTCATCTCCAGCGGATGATTGGATGGTTTGAGCGTGCTGATGGCGAACTCAAGCCGAGCCGCTAAATAACGCGCGCGCTCCAGCGCTGCACATCACACCTGACCGGATAGGTCCAGGTAACGGCGGATGCGGTTGACTGTCCTCGCTGATCGGCGGACGGTATGCCACAGCGATTTTCTGCGACAAACAATCAACAAAATCTGCCATTCAACACGTAACGTATAAGCGCCTGAATCGCAGGCGGAGTTGCCCCATGCAGGGGGAAGGCAAAATCATGAAGAACGCAAAAACCTGGCCTTTGGCTTTTTGTTTAATCGTCGGACTCTTCGCATCGAGCGCAGCGATGGCTGATTGCTGCCCCAGTGGCGGCATCGGCGCGCCCGCCGTCGGGCTTGGCGATAGCAATCCCAAGGCAGCCAACCTCGCTATGGACTCCTCGCTTGCCATCTACGAGTTTCATCGTGATGGCGTGACATATTTGCAAATCAACGATGTCACCGGCGTGGTCCACGCTGTCGTCGCCCGCGTGGATGACGCTCTATGGACCCTACCAATGGGCAAGGATGTGGATCGCGTTGTATTGCCCAAGAAAAATAAAATCTCCTCAGCTCCAAGCCTGAGCGAGCTGACTGCAGACGATGCGGCCCAGCGCAGTCAAGCCCAACTTGTCTATAAGACAAGAAACTTCACAGTGCTCACACGGCGCGGAGCAACTGGGGATCAGTGGATCGTGTCTCCCTGACCAGTACGGGATTGGCTTCAGCGACCAGGAATGTCAGAACCAATGCATGGCGGCGATGAAACATGCCGCCATGCGCTTTCAATCTTGCTTTCAGTTCTGCTTCTACGTCATTCGAGTCGCGCCGCACCGTGTCAACCGATGCGGAATCAGCAATAACACGTACTGCAACACCACGGGTCTCCCTCGCTATCCATGCACGCACCTGGATGAAATGCCTGCCAGCCGGAGGCAGAATCTCGACGCAATTGAGCACACTGCGATAGGCGCTCAACTGTAGCTCCAAAGACAGACTCCTGCAGTCGCCACGAAACACATACTGGAACTTAGAAGCACAGAAGCGCTCAAGCGCCGGCGAACATAGCGCTTGATACAACCCATGCGTCTCTATTTCCAACGGATACAATGCAGCCACATATTGCTGCAACAGCTGCGATTCGATAACACCCACTCGTGTCATCTCCATCGCAACCGAGTGCTGCCCTTTTGCTCTCAAATCGGCCACCACATCTTTGCGCATCCGATTGATCTGCACATTGATGTCGGAGTATTCAAGCACGCGATTGCGCAACAAGCGCTCGGCGCTGGCGTAGCTTGCGCGACCCAAAGTGTAAATATCATCCTTCGACTGATTCGATATACCGTCGCGGACAGGCTCACGTAGACGGGCGTTAAAGACAAACAGAATCGTCGTCACAAACGCATAAAGCAGTTGGATATTGAAAACAGCCTGATCAAAGAACCCGAGCTGATACACCTTAGGCATTGAGAACTCAAGCGCAAAACTTGCCAACAGCGCCCCTAGGGCATTCCCTCTCCACCCATGCCTGAAAGTCAGCACCACCATCGGCACGAGCATCGCGACCATCAAAACGTTTCGAATCGATGGATCATTCAAGACACTAAGAGTGAAGAAGAAGCCGAGGACAACAACCACAGCGACGCCAACATCCCGCGGAAAACTGGAACGCACAGGACTCTGATTCCAATTGTCCCACAACATTACCGGCAACAACAGGGTGAGCACGCCGAGATAGCTGCCCGCTCCATATCGCAACAGCAAGTCGATAACAGGGTAGATCGGCGGCCCACCGAGCAACCCATTCAATAACAGGCTGCATAACGCATTCCAAAGCGCTAGCGCGAGAGCAGCGGGGACAAGCCACTGCTCCCGCTTGACGATGTAAGGAGCGCGGTAACGCAGCAGTCCAATCGCACAGGCAATCAAGGGCGCGTGCAATAGGGGGCTCAAATACGACCAGAGCGGGCTGAACCCCTGAAGCTCGCCCAAAGGAATCCGCAGGAACAACATCGCTGCAGCGTCCCCTGCCAACAGAAACGGCCACTCCCGATAGGGTCGATAGAGCAAGGTAACGACCCGCAAACCAACTGGCAGGTACCACTGATCAAGGGAAAAACGCCAAAGCATCAGAAACACCAAGCAGTAGCACACGCTGATCAGCATGCCCCTGACAAGCTCTTTAGCTACTGCCATACCACCACTCCTTGGTTCCACGATTCGCCCTAGTCTGGAGGGAAACTGCCTGGTGGAGTATAGCGGTGGCGCACAATTTGCAAAAAGAGCCGGTGCCCTTCAAGGCGGTTATCGCCGTTGACGACGCGCATTGCACTTTGCTGGTGCGTTGGGCCACGCGGGAATCGGGTCGCCTGACACAGCAGAGGCCAGAGCTGCGAGCAGTCGCGAGGAGGCGCATGCACCGCATCCAGCCCAACGATGACAGCCGGCGCGATTGAGGCGCCTGCAGCGATGCAGGCATGCGAGACATCGGCAAGATGCCAGGCGAGACCGTCAACGAACAAGGCCGCGCAGTGCGCGGCCTTGTTCGTCATCCATGCCGATATCAGCATAACGGGAGAGATCAGCCCTCCATCTGCTCCAGCTCCTTGCCCTTGGTCTCGTAGACGTACTTGAGCACGAAGAACACCGAGATGAACGCGGCGACGGTGTAGATGCCGTAGGCGCCGGCCAGGCCGATGCTGCCGAGCAGGATCGGGAAGCTGACGGTGATGGCGAAGTTGGAGGTCCACTGCGCGGCGCCGGCAATGGCCAGGCCCGAGCCACGGATCTGGTTGGGGAACATCTCGCCCAGCATCACCCACATCACCGGGCCCCACGAGGCATTGAAGAACACCACGTAGACGTTGGCGGCCACCAGCGCGAGCATGCCCATGGCATCGGACATGGCGAGCTTGCCGTTGGGATCCAGCGAGGCGGTGGCGAAGGCATAGGTCACCAGGGCCAGCGAGACCGCCATGCCGGCCGAGCCGATCCACAGCAGCGGCTTGCGGCCGATCTTGTCGACCAGCATCACCGTGACCAGGCAGGCGCCGATGCTCAGGCCGCCGGAGAGCACGTTGATCAGCAGCGCGTCCTGTTCGGAGAAGCCCACCGCCTGCCACAGCACGGCGCCGTAATAGAACACCACGTTGATGCCGACCAGTTGCTGGAACACCGCCAGGCCCACGCCGATCCAGACGATCGGGCGGATCCTGCCGGTGGCCTTGTTGATGAGGTCGGAGAATTTGGGCTTGTGCTGGTCGGCCGACATCGAGGCCGAGATCTCGGCCAGCTTGGTCTGCGCGGCGGCGTTGCCGTACAGGCGCTTCAAGACCACCAGCGCCTGATCGCGGCGGCCCTTGACCACCAGGTAGCGCGGGCTCTCCGGGATGACCAGCAGCAGCAACAGGAACAGCAGCGAGGGGACCGCCTGCATCCAGAACATCCAGCGCCAGGCGGCCTGCCCGGCCCATAGCGGTTCGGTGGAGGCGCCGGCGGCGTTGGCGAGCAGGTAATTGCTCAGGAACGCACAGAACAGCCCGCTGATGATGGCGATCTGCTGCATCGTGGCGAGCCGGCCGCGATAGCGCGCGGAGGCGACCTCGGCGATGTAGGCCGGCGAGATGACGCTGGCAGCGCCCACCGCGAAGCCGCCCATCACGCGGGCGAAGATGAAGAAGCCGGAACTGTGCGAGGCACCGGCGCCAATGGCCGAGAGCAGGAACAGTGCCGCAGAAATGATCAGGACCGCGCGGCGGCCCCAGCGGTCGGCCAGACGGCCGGCAAAGAAGGCGCCGATGGCGCAGCCCAGCAGCATCGAGGCGACTTCGAACCCGGTCTCGGCGGCGCTGGAATTGAACGTCTGCTTCAGGCCATCGACAGTGCCGTTGATCACGCCGCTATCGAAACCGAACAAAAAACCGCCGATCGTGGCTACGCAACTGATCAGGACGATGAAACGGGTGTTCTCGCCGGCATCGGGGGCGCCGTCTATGGAGACACTGGACATGGGTTCACCTGGAAGCATGCAAAGGAGCGGCCACGGGGGCGGCCGACATCGGCCGGCGACGCGCACTGCGCCGCCGGCCACGGGACATCAACGCGTCAGATACTGGTTGATCAGGTTCTCGTAGGCTTCCTGGCGGCCGCTGAGTTGCTTGGGCGCGTTGCCGGCCGCGTACTGGGCCAGATCCACCAGCGTGCTGCTGCCGTTGGCAAACTCCGCACCCGCGCCGCTGTCGAAGCTGGCGTAACGCTCGGCGCGCCACTGCTCCAGCGGCGAGGACGTCAGCAGCGCATTGGCCACTTCCAGCCCGCGGGCGAACGCGTCCATGCCGCCGATGTGTGCCAGGAACAGGTCCTGCGGATCGGACGACTCGCGGCGCACCTTGGCATCGAAATTCAGCCCGCCCGGTGCCAGCCCGCCCTGGCGCAGCACCACCAGCATCGCGCCGACGGTGTCGTACAGGTCGGTCGGGAACTGGTCGGTATCCCAGCCGTTCTGCGGGTTGCCGCGGTTGGCATCGATGCTGCCGAGCAGGCCGGCATCGGCTGCCACCTGCAGGTCGTGCTCGAAGCTGTGGCCCGACAGCGTGGCGTGGTTGGCTTCGATATTGAGCTTGAAATCCTGGTCCAAGCCGTGCTGGCGCAGGAAGCCGATCACCGTGGCGCTGTCGAAGTCGTACTGGTGCTTCATCGGCTCCATCGGCTTGGGCTCGATCAGGAAGTTGCCTTGGAAGCCGATCGCACGGCCGTAGTCGCGTGCCAGGGTCAAAAAGCGCGCCATGTTGTCCTGCTCGCGCTTCATCTGGGTGTTGTGCAGGCAGGCATAGCCCTCGCGGCCACCCCAGAACACGTAGTTTTCGCCACCCAGCTCGACGGTGGCATCGATCGCGGCCTTGACCTGCACCGCCGCACGCGCCACCACATTGAAGTCCGGGTTGGTCGATGCGCCGTTCATGTAGCGCGGGTGCGAGAACAGGTTGGCGGTGCCCCACAACAGCTTGACGCCGGTGTCGGCCTGGCGCTGCTTGGCGATGCCGACCATGTGTTTGAGGTTGCGCTCGTACTCACCGATGTCGTCGGCATCGGGCGACAGGTCGATGTCGTGGAAGCAGTAATACGGCACGCCGAGCTTGGTGACGAATTCGAACGCGGCATCGGCCTTGGCTTCGGCACGGTCCAATGCGGTGTTGCCGATATCCCACGGATACGCGCGCGTGCCCGGGCCGAACGGATCGGCGCCATTGCCGCAGAAGCTGTGCCAGTAGGCCACGGCAAAGCGCAGGTGCTCGGCCATGGTCTTGTCGCCGATCTGCTTGTTGGCGTCGTAGACCTTGAAGGCCAGCGGGTTGTCCGAGTCGCGGCCTTCGAAGCCGATCTTGCCGATACCGGGGAAATATTCTTTGGCGCCGATGTAGACGGTGTTGCTCATGGGGTGGAATGTCCTTGCTGCTGGGGGAGTTGTAGAAAGCGGGTCGATCAGCCGGCGTAGAGCGGGCTGACCACCTGCAGGTGCTTGAGGAAGATCTGGTAGTGCTGCTGGTACTGGGCCACGCGTTGCGGATCCGGGCGCGCCGACAGGTCCTGGTCGATCTGCAGATGCTCCAGCACCACATCCGACAATGCGTCCGCACCGCCGTCGTCGCGATCGCAGGCCCATAGGGCCTGCAATGCGGCACCGAAGGCAGCACCTTCGGGCTGGGTCGGCACCACGACCTTCAGATTGAAGACATCGGCCACCATCTGCCGCCATTGCGCGCTCTTGCTTCCGCCGCCGGTGAGCAGGATGGTGTCGAACTGCAGACCCGCCGCGACAAAGGCATCGAAGCCGTTGCGCAGGCTGTAGGTCGCCCCTTCCATCGCGGCGCGATAGAAATGCGCGGCGGTGGTGTTGTGCAGGTCCATGCCGAACAGGCAGCCGCGGGCGTCCGGCAAATTGGGCGTGCGCTCGCCGTTGAAGAACGGCAGCAGCACCAGGCCATCGGCGCCCGGCGTGGTGCTGGCGATCAAGGCCTCGGTCTGCTCGCGGGTGATCGAGAACATGCGCATCACCGCCTCGGTGGCGACGGTGCAGTTCATGGTGCAGATCAGCGGCAGCCAGCCGCCGCTGGACGAACAGAACGCGGCCCAGCGTGCCTCGTCGTCCACCACCGGGTGATCGGCGTAGGCGAACAAGGTGCCCGAGGTGCCCAGGCTCATGGTCAGGCGACCGGGCACCACGTTGCCAGTGCCGATCGCGGCCATCATGTTGTCGCCGCCGCCGGTGGTGACACGCACGCCGGCCGGCAGGTTCAATGCGTCGGCGGCTGCGTCGGACAAGGCATAGACCGCGCCGGTCTCCACCAGCGGCGGCAATGCCTCGCGCAGGTCGCGCTGTGCGTCCACCGCGCCGAGCATCCGTTCGGACCACTGCCGTGTGCGCACGTCCAGCCAGCCGGTGCCGGAGGCATCGCCGACTTCGGCAAAGCGCTCGCCGGTGAGCCAGAAGTTCACGTAGTCGTGCGGCAGCATCACCGTGGTCATCGCCGCATACGCCTCGGGACGATGCTTGCGCGTCCACGGCAATTTGGAGGCGGTGTAGCCGGCCATGATCGGGTTGCCGGCGGTGGCCACGCTGCCTGCCGCACCACCCACCGCGTCCATGATTTCGTCGCATTCCAGCGCGGTGCTGGTGTCGCACCACAGCTTGACCGGCGCGGTGACGCTGCCATCGGCGGCCACCGGCACGAAGCCGTGCTGCTGGCCGGAGACCGAAATACCGCGCACCCGTGCACGCTGCTCGCCATCGAGCTGGGCGAAGCAATGCACGATGCCGTCGATCCACCACTGCGCCTGCTGCTCGCGGGTGCCATCGTCGCGGCTGATCAGCTCCATCGGCGCGGCGATCGTGGCGACCACGGCGCGCTCCTGCGGATCGTAGGCGACCAGCTTGACGCTCTGCGTGCCCACATCCAGTCCTACGTACAAGCTCATTGCATCACCAATCGGTTGTTGTTGAGGCCCACCTGCTGGGTGCGACCGGCGCCCAGTTCCAGGTCCAGGGTCTGCCCTGCGTAAGACAGTTGATAGCGCCCGCCACGATCGCTGTGCACGCGGGCCTGCTGCAGGCGACCGCCGTCCCAGTGCAGGTCCACGCTGGCGCCGCCGCGCACGCGCAAGCCCCGCACACTGCCGCGCGGCCAGGCCTTGGGCAGGGCGGGCAGCAGGAACACGCTGCCGCCCCAGCTTTGCAGCAGCATTTCGGTGATGCCGGCGGTGCCGCCGAAGTTGCCGTCGATCTGGAACGGCGGATGCGCGTCGAACAGATTCGGGTAGGTGCGTTCGGGCGAGATCAGCAGTTGCAGGATGCGGTAGGCATGCTCGCCATCGGCCAGCCGCGCCCACAGGTTCAGCCGCCAGCCGATGCCCCAGCCGGTGGTGTTGTCGCCACGGGTTTCCAGCGTGCGCCTTGCGGCGGCGGCAAGCTCGGGCGTATCGCGCAGATTGATCTGGCTGGATGGATGCAGCGCGTACAGATGCGAGACGTGGCGGTGACGGATCTCCGGGGCCTGCATGTCCCAGTCCTGCTGCCACTCCTGCAGCTGCCCTGCCTTGCCGATGCGGTTGGGCGGCAATTGCTCGCGCAATTCACCCAGGCGTTGCGCAAAGGCAGCGTCGACCTTGAGCAGCTTGCTCATCGCGATGCATTGGGCGAACAGATCGCGCAGCAGCTGCGCATCCATCGTGGGGCCGGCACACAGCGCGGCGTTGAACGGATGCTGGTTTTCCGGCGACATCGAGGGGTTGGTCACCATCGCGCCGGTCTGCGGATCCTTGACCAGCGTGGCGACGAAGAACTCCGCCGCGCCCTTGAACAGGGGATAGATCCTGCCCAGATAGGCGCGGTCGCGGCCGTAATCCCAGCGATCCCATAGCTGTTGCAGCAGCCAGACGCCGCCCATCGGCCACAGGCTCCACTTGGCGCCATCGATCGGCCCGGCCTGGCGCCACAGATCGGTGTTGTTGTGCACCACCCAACCCGGTGCGTCGTACATCGCGCGTGCAGTGTGCGCGCCGGTCTTGGCCAGATCGAACAGCATGGCTTCCAGCGGTTCGACGCACTCGTGCAGCGCATTGGCCTCGCTGGGCCAGTAGTTCATCTCGGTGTTGATGTTGATGGTGTACTTGCTTTCCCACGGCGGCTGCATCAGGTCGTTCCAGATGCCCTGCAGATTGGCCGGCTGGGTGCCGGGCCGCGAGCTGCAGATCAGCAAGTAACGGCCGAACTGGTGATACAGCGCGGCCAGCGCCGGATCGTTGCCCTGTGCAAAACGCTGCACGCGTTCGTCGGTGGGCAGCTTGGCTGCGTCGCTGCTGCCCAGGTCGATCGCCACGCGCCGGAACAGCCGCTGGTGATCGGCCAGATGCGCACGCAGCAATGCGGCGTAATCCAGTTTGCCCGCCCTCTGCATGCTTGCGGCGGTCAAGGCGAGCGGGTCGCCATCGACAGCGTCGTAGCGTTGGTAGCTGGTGGCGGCGGTGAGCAGCAGCACCACTTCATCGGCCGCTTCGATGCGCAGACGGTCGCGCAGGCCACTGAGCGTGCCGCCGCTGACCTGCGGCAGCACGCGCAAGGCAAAACGCAGCTTGCCCTCGATGCCGGCGAAACTGCCGTTGCGACCGCTGAACAACAGCCCGCCCTGCTCCACCGTGACCTCGCCGGTCTGCGGGCTGTCGATGCCCACGCGCAGGGAAATCGCGCGGGGCCGATCGCAGGACAGGCGCACCACGATGCATTGCGACTGCGCCGACACGAACACCTCGCGCGTGTGCACAGCACCGCCGGAGCGAAACGTGGTGGTGGCCACGCCGGTATCCAGATCGAGCTGACGGCGATACTCGCTGATGCCGTCGGCGCGATCGAAATCCAGCAGCAGATCGCCCAGCGGTTGATACGGCATCTGCTTGAGCGGACGCGAGAGCAGCTTGGCGTCGGCCAGTGTTTCGGCCTCGGCATAGCGCCCGGCAAACACCAGCGCGCGCACCTGTGGCAGGGCCGCCAGCGCGTCGGGGCTGGTGGCGTCGTACGGGCCGCCTGCGTACAGCGTGTCCTCGTTGAGTTGCAGGCGCTCGTGGGCAATGCCGCCCCACACCATCGCGCCCAGCCGGCCATTGCCGACCGGCAGCGCCTGCACCCACTCGTTGGCCGGTTCGCGGTACCACAGCTGCAAGGCATCGGCGGGCGCCGCGGCCGGCAACGCGGCGTGTCTGGACGATGCGGCAGCCTGCACGGCAACCGGCGCAGCGCCCAGGACCGCAATCGCGGCCCCGGTTGCCTTGCACAGTTCACGACGGGTCAGCACGGCCACCACCGTGCTGCCTCACCGGAACCGCCCGCGACTGCCTTGCGGCGTTCCGGCATCTGCTTGCTCATCGACTGAAGACAGCCTGCGATCATCGACGACGCGCTTTGCCGGACGCAATCTTGCGCTGCAACACGCTGACCGGCTTGCCGTCGTACTGGATGCTGGTATCGGTCTTGGGCTCGAGCGCACCGGCGTCGTCGCGCGGGCCATCGACGAAGCGCACGTTGATGGTGCGCTTGGCCTGCATGCCGGTCCAGCTGCCCTCGCGCTTGCCGATGCTCAGCTCGCCCTTGGCCTGGTTCCAGACCAACGGGATGCGGCTGAACTCGCCCTTTTCGTAGCCGTAGCCCTTGCCGTCGTCCTCATACAGCGAGAACTGGCCATCGGCGCCGGTGTAGACCACCACGGTGAGCGGCGCATCCGGCTTCTGATCCACGTATTCCTGCACCGGGCCGGTCGGCACGATGGAGCCTGCGCGCACGAACAGCGGCATGCGTTCGATCGGCGCAGCGGCTTCGATGCTCTGGCCGCCCTCGTAGCGCTTGCCGGTGGCGAAATCCAGCCAGCTGCTGCCGGCCGGCAGATACACCTGCCGCGAGGTGGCGCCGAAGCGGGTGACCGGTGCGACCAGGAACGCCGGGCCGAACAGGTACTGGTCGTTGATGTCGCGCGCCTTCGCGTCGTTGGGGAAGTCCATCATCATGCCGCGCATGATCACGCCATCGCGCTGGTAGGTATCGCCGGCCAGGCTGTAGATGTACGGCAGCAACGCGTAACGCAGGCGGTTGTAGTACGCCATGCTCTCGTAGAACGGCGTGCCTTCCGGGGCGATGTTCCAGATCTCGCGGTACGGGAACTGACCATGCGAGCGGAAGATCGGCACGAATGCGCCGAACTGGAACCAGCGCGTGTTGAGCTCACGCCATTCCGGCAGATGCGCCGGGTCCTGGTTCTCGTAGCGCTTCTCCACCGCAAAACCGCCGATGTCGAAGGTCCAGTTGGGCAGGCCCGACAGCGCCATGTTGACGCCCCCGGAGATCTGGTCGCGCATGTCGTCCCAACGCGAGACGATGTCGCCGCTCCACACCGCCACTGCATTGCGCTGGGTGCCGGCATAGCCCTTGCGCGAGAGGATGAACACGCGCTTGTCGTCGGCCGCGCGGTCGCCCACGTACACGCCATGAGTGTGCGGCAGCGGATAGGAATTGAAGTATTCGGTGGACGAGCCCAGTGCGTTGGGCGTGGTACGTGCCTTGCGCTCGCCGATGTCCAGGTTGGAATGCACGTCCGGTTCGTCGGCGTCCATCCACCAGGCATCGAAGCCCTTGCTGTTGAGCTTCTCGTTGACCTGGCGCCAGTAGATCGCCTGCGCCTTTTCCGAATACGGATCGTAGAACGAGTTCTTGTAGCCCTTGCCGATCCAGTCCAGCTCACCGACTTCGACATTGCGCTTGTACATGAAACCGGCAGCGTCCAGTTCCTTGTAGTTGGCGGTGGTGGGATAGAACTTGGGCCAGATCGAAATCATGATCTGCGCATGCATGTCATGCACGGCCTTGACCATGCCGTCCGGATCGGGGAAGTGCTGCGGGTCGAAATCGTGCGAGCCCCAGGCATTCTCGGGCCAGTACGACCAGTCGAGCACGATGTTGTCCAGCGACAGCTTGCGCTTGCGGTATTCGGCCACCGCACCGACCAGTTCGTCCTGGCTCTTGTAACGCTCGCGGCTCTGCCAGAAGCCATACGCCCACTTGGGCAGCATCACCGACTTGCCGGTGAGTTCGCGATAGCCGGCCACGGCCTGGTCGTACGAGTCGGCAGAGACGAAGTAGTAGTCGATCATCTGGCCGGCTTCGGACCACAGCGACAGGTCCTTCGCTTCGGCTGCCGGCAGCGGGTCGCGATGCAGCAGCGCGATGTAGCTGGGGTCGATCAGGTCCCACTCGACCTTGACGGTGTGGCGCGTGCCCGGCTCCAGCGCCAGTTTGAACTCGTGATTCCACGGGTTCCAGTTCTGGCGCCAGCGATCGACGATCAGCTTGCCGTCCACGTACAGCTTGGCGTACTCGCTCGAATACAGCGAGAAGGTGTGCTCGCCACCGGTGAGTGCTTCGATCTGCCCCTCCCAGGTGACCTGCATGCGGCTGTTCTTGTCCTTGGTGATCGCCTTCTTCGGATACTTGGTCAAGTCGCTGAGGTACTGGTAGTTCACCTCGCTCTCGCGACGTTCGACGATCTGCTTGCCATCGATCGCATAACGCGCGGTCAGCGCACCGGCCTTGCCCTTGGCGTCGTACAACTTCAGCGTCTTGGGCAGCGGCTGCAGGCCACGCGGGTCGCCCAGGCGACTGATCGAGTTGTTGTCCCACAGCAGGCCGTAGTTGCGGCTGGACACCAGGTAGGGCACCGCCATGTCGATGTTGTTCTGCTGCAGCTCGACGTTGCGGCCCTTCTGGTTCATCCAGCCCTGCTGGTGCTGGCCGAAGCCGTACAGCGCTTCGTCGTCGGGCGACTGGAAACGCTGACGCACGGTCAGGTACTGCTTGCCTTCCACCTTCAGCGGGGCAAAGCTGCGCCCGCCGGCCACTTCCGACAACACCGGCCTGCCATTGGCATCGGCAAAGCTGACGTGGCCATCGACGGTGGAGACGGTGGCGGTGACCTTGCCGGTCTTCAGCTGCACGTTGTCGCCCTGCTCGGCCACCTGGAAGCTGCCATCGCCTTGCACCGGCACGCGCATCAGGCTGGGGCTGCGGGCGAAGTCGCCATCCGGGTCCGCGCTGACGCGGATGATGCCGGCGTCGACCACCTGCAGGCGCACCGGCGCAGCGCCCTTGGCGCTCGGCACCACGGTGACGCCGTCGGCGGCCTTGCGCACTTCCTGCGCGTGCGCGGCATTGGCCAGCAGGGCCAGCGACAACGCCAGGCACTGGGCAAGCGGTGTACGTCGGGTGGCAGGCGCATGGCCGGCGGAACGGTTGATGGTTTGCATGTTCACTCCCTTGGAATTACGAAACGGTGCCGCGGGGGCGGCAGCGCATGGTTCAGTGGATTCAACTTGGCGAACCGCCTGCTGCGCAGCGGTCGGGCTGTGCAGCACGTGGTCGACCAGGCTTATTTGTAGGTGGCCAGCTTGATCTTCAGCAGCTGCGGCGCGCTGGAAAAGTTGACTCCGTAATCGGTCTGGTCGCCGTTCCAGTTGCGCTCGAACTTCCAGTCGCTGCCTTCGTAGACGCCTTCCTCGACGCGGTCGTAGAGCATGTTGGCGGTCGCCTCGCTGGCCGGATGCAGGGTCACGCGCACGTGATAGCCGGTGACCAGGAATTCGTCCGGACCCAGCTCGGCGATCAACGCCGCACCGATCGGCTCGGGGTTGCCCGGCGGCTCGCCCTTGAACCAGAACTGCGGCACGCCGTAGGTGATGGTGGCGCTCCAGCGGTCGTTGAGCTTCAGCTCCTGCACCGCCTGGCCGGGCTCTTCGGCGGTGCCGTGCAGCTTGCCTTCGGAGGCGGCCTTGGCGAACGGGCGCATGCCGCGCTTGACCAGCTCGAAACCCAGCGCGAACGGCGCCAGGGTTTCTTCATTGACGTGCTTGGCGCCCAGCGGATAGTTGGAGTACCGCGTGTAGTCCATGCCGAACGCCGACCAGCCGATGCCGTCGTGGCCCAGCGTCGGGAACAGGTAGCGTGCGTACTCGGGGCGGTTGCCGGTTTCGGCAACGAACAGCGCATTGTCCGGGCGGGCGTAGCGTTCCAGCACCGTGGTGTAGGTGCGGTACTCGGGCATGTAGATATCCGGCGCCAGCAGATCGATATGCGGGCCGGCCGCCTTCCACACGTCCAGCACGTTGTCGGTGGGGCCGCCGCTGGCGTACTGGCCGGGCTGGCCGGGATTGAACGGGCCGCGCAGCGCGGCATTGACGTACATCGGCAACGGGTATTCGGCCTTGCCGGCCTCGGCCACCTGGTCGATGTAGCGACCGATCGACCAGGCATGGAAGATCTCGTCCGCATCGGCACCGAACACCTGTGCCCAGCTGCCCGGCTGCTTGTTCAGGCGCTTGAGCAGTGCGTCCGGCACCGGGCCGTCGAACAGCTTCTGCGCCATCGGCGAGAAGTCGCGCACGCTGCCGTAGGTACCCGGCTCGTTCTCGGGCTGGATCATGATCACGGTGTGCTGCGGATCGACCTGCTTCAGATGCTGCATGAAGGCCACGAAGGCCTTGCGGTCGGCATCCAGGGTGGCCTGCGCATGCGGCGACAGCGACCCGATCGCCTTGCCCTCGCGCGTCACCACGCGCGGGAAGCGCTGGTTGTCGGTCTTGACCCAGTGCGGCGCGTACGCCGGGCCGTTGTTCTTCCAGGTCGCAAACCACAGCAGCACCAGCCGCACCTTGTGCTCGCGCGCTTGCGTGAGCAGCGTATCGACGAAGGAGAAATCGAACTTGCCTTCTTCCGGCTCGACCTGCTCCCAGGCGATCGGCACCTGCACGGTGTTGGGGCCCAGCACCTGCATCGCCGGCCACACCTTGTCCATCACGCCGGGATAGTTGCTGGAGTTGTTGACCTGCGCGCCCAGGATCAGGAACGGCGCCCCATCAACCATCAACGCGTGCTTGCCGTCCTTGCTGACGAACTGCGGCATCGGCGTCTGCGCAGCCGGCGCCGCTGCCGTTGCAGGTGCGGTCGCTGCGGTACCGGCAGTCGGTGCGACTGCGGCCGGCTTGGCTTTGTCGTCCTGCTCGCCGGATTGGCACGCAGCCAGGGCCAGCGTCAGCGCGGACAGCAGCAGCGGACGCAGGCAGCGGCGTGCAGTCGAAGGAGTAATCACACGTGCAACGGGGGAATGCATGGACATAAGACTCCGTGTCACCAGGTATCGGTGCGGAAGGGGGAAACAGGAAGGTGTTCGCGATTGACCAGGTTGGCGTCTTCCGGGTTTTCGCTCCAGCCGTAACGCACCGCGACCGGTGCAGCCACCGCGTCGCTGCGCACGATCACCCGATCGCCGTCGATGCGCGCGGTGGCCGGATGGAAGTGTTTGTCGGCACCGGCGACGCGGAAGCCCTGCACATCGCCACCATTTCGCACCTGCAAGGCACTGCCCTGCAGATCGAAGCGCAGCACGGCCTGGCCCTGGGCAAAGCGCGCCTGCTTGAACACCGGCGCGCTGTACACCAGCGTTTCGCCGTACGCCACATGACGTGCAGCAATCGCAAGTCGATGGCCGACATCGCGCTTGTTGGTGGGATGGATATCGGTGGGGTTGCCGATATCGATGATCACCGCCTGCCCGGTTGCCGGCAGCGCCAGCGTCTTGGACTGCGACTCGCGCAACAGCGCCCAAGGGCTCAGCTCGCCCCTGTCGCCACCGGCCTTGAAGTTGGCCAGCTGCACCCACAGGAACGGCAGCGTTTTTGCGCCGCGCTCGGCGCGCCATTGCTGGATCATCGCGGCGAACTGCTCGCGGTATTTCACCGCACCGTTGTCGGTGGCATTGGTCTCGCCCTGGTACCAGATCACGCCCTTGACCGGGAACGGCTGCAGCGGATGGATCATCTGGTTGTACAGCAGCGTGGGCAGCTGATTCTTGTTGTCGGCCAGCGACACACGCACGGCGGCGGGACGGAACTTCCAGCCGCCTAACGCGCGCTTGGCACCGGCGCTGGTCTGCACGAAGCGCTGCTCGTCCGGGCCATGCATGCCGCCGCCACCACTGAGATCTTCCACCCGCACCGCGATGTGGTTGACGCCTGCATGCAAGGCGGAGGCAGGCACCTGGTAGACGCGCGGCAGGTTCCACTGTTTTTCGGTCGTGCCGACCTGCTGGCCATTGACGTAGGTGATGTCCGAGTCGTCGATCTGGCCCACGCCCAGTTCGATACCGGCCTTGGCCTCGGCAGCGCTCAGGGTGACCGTGGTGCGATACCAGGCGATGCCGTCCATGCCGTCATAGCCGCTGGATTCCCATTGCTGGCTGGTCGGGATGCTGTCCCAGTCGCTGTCGTCGAACGACGCTTGGCGCCACTGCGGCATGTCGCCATCGACCTTGGGCCAGCGCGCGATGCGCTTGCCGGTGGCGGCCTGCGCGGCAGCATCGCGCTGCTTGATCGCCTCGATCGCGCCCTGGTTCTTCTCGCCATTCAAGCCCAGCGAGGCCGCGTCCATCCACGCCTCGATCGCGCTGCCGCCCCAGGTGCTGTTGACGATGCCGATCGGCACGCCGGTGCTGGCGCGCAGCTCCCTGGCGAAAAAATACCCCACTGCGGTGAACTCGCCGGCGTTGTCCGGCGTGGCGGCCTTCCAGTCGCCGCCGGTCAGGCGCGCTTCCGGCTGCAGCGACCACGACTTGGGCACCTTGAAGTGCCGCAACTGCGGGTCGTTGGCCGCAGCCACCGCCTGCGGGCCATCGCTGCCCTGTGCCAACGGCCACTCCATGTTGGATTGCCCGCTGGCCAGCCACACATCGCCGACCAGCACATCGCGCACCTGCAATTGGCCGCCGTCGCCGTGCACGCTCAGCACGTACGGGCCACCGGCGCTGTGCGCGGGCAGGCGAACCCTCCACTGCCCCTGCGCGTCGGTCTTGGCAGTGGCCTGCTTGCCGTCGAACCGCACCGTGATGGCAGCGCCCGGGGTTGCCCAGCCCCACACCGGCATGTCCTGATCGCGCTGCAGTACCGCGCCATCGGCAAACAGCAACGGCAAGCTCGGTTGTGCCAATGCGGCGGGGCTGGCCAGGACCAGGACCAACAGGCAGCCACGACGGATAAGGGAAGCGCTCATGCAATGATCTCCAGGGACGGCGCGACCAATCGGCGCGCAGCGATGCGACGGCGCACGCCGCCGTACACGGTAAGACAGCGCGATGACGCGCGCAGCGACGCAGCGCTCATCGTGGATCGCCGTAGAAGATGCCACGCCCACCGGTGGCGAAGTACACGCGCCCGGGGATGCGCGGATCGCCGGTGACGCTGTACGGCTTGCCGAACCGGTGCGCGTCGTCGTTGATGCGCAACCACTGCGCGCCTTCGTCGTCGGAGCGGAACACGCCGTCCACCCCATCCACGCGGCCGGCCAGATACAGCGCCGGCGGTGCGCCCGCGTGCAACGCCTTGCCGATGCCCAGCGAACGCGCCTGGTCCGGTTTGGACAAGGTCTGCAAACGCCCGCCCTGCCAGCGCATCACGCCCAGCGTGGGGCTGGCCAGATACACCACCCCCGCTCGCCATGGATCCGGGCGCAGCTGCGGACGCGCACGCTCGTCGCGCGCCGGGCTGCCGACCTGGGCACCGGTGTCGCGAAAGCTCGCTGCGCCATCGCGGCTCTCGAACAGGCGCCCGCTGGCGGTATCCACCGCGTACCAGCGCTGCGCGTCGACGCGATCGGCCACTGCCACCGCGGTCTCGGGCAGCCCCTGTACACGCTGCCAGTGCTTGCCGAAATCGGCTGTGCGCCAGTTGCCGCCGGCGTCCGGCGCCCACACCACCTGCGAGGCATCGGCGGCAATGGCGATGTTGCCGGCGCCCTGCCCGGCCGGCGGCTCGCTGGCGAATGCCGTCCACTGCGCGCCGCCATCGCGCGAATACAGCGCACGAATCTCGTTGTTGCGGCGATCGCGCACGGTGCCGCTGCGCACCACCCACTGCGCGGCCTGCCCGGCGGCGTCGATGCTTTCGCCATTGGTCAGGCGCGGGCCGGCGTACTGCAGCTGTGCACGTTCCAGCTCGTCGTGCCGAAAACCGTCGATATCGCCGAGTGCGCTGAGCAGATGCGCGCCGGCCATCGGGCTGAGCAGATCCAGCGGCACGGTCTCTTCCAGCCCGCGATCCTGGAACCACCACTGCAACGGCTGCTGCGCAGAGACCTGCTGCAGATTGCGCGAGGCCCAGATGCCGTAGCCGGTGACGAACAAGGCGTGGTTGCTGTCGAACGGATCGATCGCCAGCGCGCCCATCCAGTGCGGCGTGGCGTGCGCGGTCCACGGGGCATCGCCGTGATCGAACTGCGCGCCGGCCAGCAACGGCGTCCAGCTGCGCCCCCCATCGACGCTGCGGAACAGCTCATCGCGCGGGCTACGACGGCGGAACGTGCTGGCCAGCAGCACCTGCGGCTGTTGCGGATCCACCGCCACCGCGCCCCAGCCGAAGCCATCGCCGCTGGCCGGCTGCGCGATCGGGCTGATCTCGCTCCAACGCGCCAGTGCCGGGGTGTACTTCCACAGCGCGCCACCGGCCATCAGATCCGGGCCGGGCTGGTCGCCGTAGCTCAGGTACCACTGCCCATCGCTGCCACCGGCCATATGGCTGGGACGCAGGCCCCTGGGTTGCCCGGCCACTGCCGTCCAGCTGCGACCGGCGTCGTCGGAAACATACAGGCTGGTCTGCGCGGTGGACACGCCGACATAGATGCGCGGGGTCGGCCGACCGGCGCGGCCACTGGCGGCATCGAAGACGACAAAGGCAATGCCCACTGCCTGTTCGCGTCCGACATGATTGCGCGCGGTTGCACCTGCCAGGGCCTCGGCAGGAAATGCGTCCACCCGCGCCCAGTGCGCGCCGCGATCGTCGCTGCGCCACAGGCCCGCATCGCGTGAGCCCAGCAACAGCACACGGCCGTCATGCGGGTCCACCGCCAGGCGTTCGCCATTGGAACGGCCCAGTTGATTGCCGCCGAGTTTGAACGGCAGCGCGGCACGCTCGAAACTGCGGCCACGATCGAACGAGCGCAGCAGCGCGGCATTGCCGGCACGTTCGTGCATGTAGGTGCCGGCAGCCAGATACAGCGCCTGCGGGTCGGCAGGATCGACCGCAAACGCGTCGATCCCCATCAGATTCCAGTCGTCGGCGCCCAGCCAATCGGTCAGCGCCACCCACTGCTGCGCGCGCCCATCCCAGCGGTACGCACCACCGACATCGGTACGTGCATACGCAAGATCGCGCTCGGCGGGATGGAACAGCACACCGGTGACGAATCCGCCACCGCCAATGGCTACGCTGCGCCACTGGTAAGGCCCCTGCACCGCCGGATCGGCAGCCTGCAGCGGCAGGATCGAAAATGGCAACAGCAACAGCAGTGCCAGCCACGCACGGACCGGCCGCATCGCTGCGGTAACGCGGCGCACAGTAGGCGGATCGATTACAGCGATCATTCCTCCGGCTCCCTTGCGATCGACGGCGCGCCGTCGATAGGAAAAACACCGGTCCGACGGGCTGCCTGCACAGCTCGCCGAACCGGCGACGCACTTCCTACGGCGCGTTCTACAGGCTGGCCCGCAAGGTCAGGCCATACCGACGATCGTTGATCACGAAGTCGCGGTAGCGCGACTCGGTCCCCAGGTAGCTTTCGCGCCGGGTATCGAGCAGATTCACGCCATCGAGCGAAATCGACCACACATCATTGATGTTGAAACGCAGCGAGGCATCCAGCTGGCCGAAGCCCTTGTTGTAGACCGGCAGATTGCCGGTGCCGTTGCCTGCGGTAGTCACCAGCCAGTCGCTGCGCCAGTTGTAGGCCACACGGCCCTGGAAGCGCGAGGTTTCGTAGCTGAGGATCGCGTTGTAGCTGTTCTTGGACAGGCCTTCCAGCGGCACGGTCAGCGCCTGGCCGTTGGTGTCGGTGGCGGTGGGGCTCGGTGCCTCGCTGTCGACATAGGTGTAGTTGGTCTGCAGGCCGAAGCCGCTCAGCCAGCCCGGCAGGAAGTCGAAGAACTGCGTGTAGCCCAGTTCCGCACCGCGGATCTTGCCGGCATCGCCATTGACCGGACGGGTGATCTGCCACACGCGACCATCGTAGACCTCGTTGAACACGCTGTCGGCGATGAAGCCTTCGACCTTCTTGTAGAACAGGGTGCCGTACATCATCGAACCCTGGCCGAAATACCACTCCAGCGCCGTGTCGAACTGATCGGCCTTGACCGGTTCCAGATCGGGGTTGCCCGCCCTGCCGGTGAAGGTCGAGGCGCCGTTGGAGGTGCCGGTGCTCAGGCTCAGGTTCGGGTTGAGGCGATCGAAGGTGGGACGCGAGATACCACGCGAGGCGGCAAAACGCCACTGCAGCTGATCGCTCAGCATCCAGCGCAGGTTCAAGCTCGGCAGCACGTCGGTATAGGTCTGCTGCGCGTCCACCGGAATCAGGCCGCCGCCCTCGCCGTCGGTGCCGGTACGCACGCCGGTGGAGCCGACCTCGGTCCGCACCACGCGCACGCCGATGTTGCCGTCGAACGGAATCGAATCGCTGTCCACACCGAAGCGCAACACGCCGTAGGCCGCGTAGGTCTTCTCGGTCTGCGCGTTGATGTTGTTGGGCGAAAACTCCAGAGGGCTGGCACCGAAGGTGGCCAGGGTCTGCCGATAGTTCGCCACCGCCGCATCGGAGGCGGTCAGGGTCGGGCCGAAGGCATGACTTTCACCGCGGAAGAAATCGGTGATCGGATTGGTCACGACACCAACGCTGGGGAACTGCGAGAACGGCGCGCCCGCGCAGTTGTTGATGCACATGAAGCGATAGATATTACCCTTGGTCTCGGCATCGCGGTCGGTGTAGCGCACACCGGCCTTGAAGCTGCGCACGAAGTCGCTGTCGAAGGCCAGATCCATGTCGGCGCGCCAGGCGAACTCGGTGCCCTTGTTGTCGTCCTTGTTGTCCAGGTGATAGCGCCAGCCGTCGTAATTGTTGACGTCGGCCAGGTAGCCTTCCGCGCCGCTGGCATCGGTCACCGACAGGCGCGGCAGGTCGCCGCGGAAGTCGACGTTGAACTGCGGACTGGTGGACTGACCGGTGGACAGGATGTAGCGCGTGCCGGTGGTGGTGGCATCGACATACTGGAAGTCGGTGCTCAGGGTCAGCTTCTCGTTGACCGTCCACTTGGCGCCCAGCGAGTAATCGGTGGTCACCGAATGCCGCTCGGTCAGGCTGGTGTTGGACTCTGTCGGCACGTTCTGGAACGAGCCGTTGACGAATTCGTTGCGGTCGTTGACTTCGATGCCGGGCAGGCCCTGCATCGGGTTGGCGCCGGTCAGGGCGAAGAACGAATAGTCGTGCCAGCTGAAGTCGTATTCCGAACGCAGCACCTGCGTGTAGACCTCCACCGCATCGTTGGGACGCCATTGCATCGCGAACGCACCGGTCTTGCGCTCACGCTCGCCGACGGTGGTGTTGATGCCGGCGCCATGCGGCACCGACACGCCCTGGCCTTCATAGCCCGGCAGATCGGTCTGGGTGTACCACGGCTCAATCGAGATGGTGTCCTGGCGGAACGGGCTCTTCTGCTGCGAGTAGTTCACCAGCAGGCCGATCTCGCCGATGCCGGTCTGCCAGCGATCGCTGAACAGGCCCGAGAACGCCGGCTTGCCGTCGTCGGCCAGGTCGTAATAGTTGTACTGGACGCTGCCGGCGATCTTGCGGCCGTCGTAGTCGAACGGCAGGCGCGTGCGCAGGTCGACGGTGCCGCCCAGGCCACCTTCGATCATGTCGGCCGAGGGATTCTTGTAGACGTTGACGCCGCCGAGCAGTTCGGCCGACACGTCCTCGAAGCTCAGGCCACGGCCATCGTTGGCGGTGAAGATATCACGGCCATTGAGTTCGGTACGCACCTGGGTCAGGCCGCGGATGGCGATCGAGCTGCCTTCGCCGTAGTTGCGCGTGATCTGGATGCCGGAGATGCGCTGCAGCGCCTCGGCGACGTTGTTGTCGGGCAGCTTGCCGATGTCTTCGGCAACGATCGAATCGACGATCTGCTCGGCGTTCTGCTTGACCAGCTGCGCCTTGGTGACGCTGCTGCGCGTGCCGGTGACCTGCACGGTGTCGAGCTGCTGGGTGGTGGAATCCTGAGCCGGAGCGGCAGTGGTGGTCGCATCCTGCGCGTAGGCCTGCGCGCTCAACAGCGTGGCCACACTGAGGGCCATCGCGGAGCGGCGGAAATCACGGATCGAACGCTGACCCACAGTCCGGCCTGCCGGAATGTGGCGATGTTGCACTGACATGGTGCTCCCTCCCAGGACGCATGTACTTCTAATTTTTTAGCGGGTCGGTGCGCGAACGCCCTGCCCGTCGTTGGTGCTGGCCCGCATCCGCCCACGACCGGAAGGCCGGGCGGTTGCGATGCGTGGTAATCCTGACAAGGCTTACCTAGCGGCTGCGGCCGGAGCATAGGGCGGCGCCGTCGTGCCACACCAATGAAATATTCCTGGAAAGCTATTCGTAAAAACTATAGCAACCCCGACAAACCCGCCGGGTCTGGCATTGCCGACCCGGCGGGCCGGATCGGCAAAAGCGGGCTCAACTCCGCGAGCCCGGACACAGCAGTTCCGTGACGGCCTTCGCTTACCAGTTCATGCGCAGCACCAGCGAGTAGCGCCGGTCGTTGACGAAGGAAGAGCGCGTATACAGACGCGGATCCACTTCACCGCCTTCGTAGGAGGTCGGCCCCATCAGCACCTTGGTCACCGTGTTGGTCAGGTTGTTGGCCTGCACGCCCAGTTGCAGGTGCGCGTTGAAGCGGTAGAAAAACGAGCCATCGAGCTGGCCGTAGTCGTCGGCCCAGGTGGGCAGACGGGTGGACGCATCGCTGGTGGTCAGCAGGTAGCGCGAGCGCCAGTTGTAGGCCAGGCGCAGCGACAACGGCCCCTTCTCGTAGATGCCGGCCAGGTTGTAGCTGCGCCGCGACAGGCCTTCCAGCGGCAGCTCGACCCCGGTGACGGTGGTATTGGTGTACGGGTCGGTGGCGGTGTTGGCGCCGCCCTGGCTGTCGACGAAGGTGAAGTTGGCATTGACGCCGAACCCGCTCAGCCAGCCCGGCAACTGGTCGAAGAACTGGGTATAGCCCAGCTCCGCGCCGCGGATGGTGCCCTCGTCCATGTTGTACGGGCGTGTCACCAGCCAGGGGCGGTTGTCGTAGATCTCGCTGCGGGTCTGGGTGGAGAAGTAGTCCTTGACCTTCTTGTAGAACAGCGTGGCGTACAGCATGTCGCTGGTGTCGAAGTACCACTCCAGCGCAGTGTCGAACTGGTTGGCCACCATCGGCTTGAGGTTCGGGTTGCCGGCGGTGCCGACAAAATCGGTCGCCTGGCCGGCGTCGTTGGTTTCCACGTTGAGCAGTACATACGGCTGCAACTGGGTGTAGTCCGGGCGCGCCATCGCCTTGGAGGCGGCAAAGCGCCACTGCAGGCTGTCGGTGAAGCGCAGGCGCAGGTTCAGGCTGGGCAGTACGTTGGTGTAGCTGCCCTGCGAGTTGTTCTCGAAGTATTGCCCGGTATAGCGCGCCTGCAGTTCCGGCGAGACATTGAGCCCGGCCAGGTTCTGGAACTGGCCGAAGCCTTCGGCCTGGGTCTTGGTCTGCACCACGCGGATGCCGACGTTGCCATCCACCGGCACGCCCCAGGCCTCGTCGTTGCCGAAGTACAGCGCCGCGTAGGCGGCCTGGGTGCGTTCGTGCTGCCGGTTGGTGTCCTGCGGCTGATAGGTGTCCGGCGCCCAGCCGTAGCCGCGCAACGCCACGATCTGCTGGATCATCTGCGAGGCCGAGGCGTAGTTGTTGACCAGGCCGCTGTTGGGCACCACCAGCGTGGTCGGCACGTTCACGCTGCCACGGAAGAAGTCGGAGAAGGTGAACAACGACGACTGGTCGGTCATGAACTCGGACATGTTGGCCAGGCCGTTGCTGGTGCCCGGAATGGCGGCCCAGTTGTCGGAGATCACGCCCCAGTTGTAGCCGGAATTCTTGTTGATCTGGTTGCGGTCGGTGGCGCGCATGCCGAAGCGCGCAAAGCGCAGCCAGCTGCTGTCATCGAAGGTGTATTCCAGATCCACGCGCGTGGACAGCTGACGCCCGCGGTTCTTGCCCAGGTGGTCCATCGCCGCCGCCCAGAAGTAGTTGGACGGGTCCTGGGGGAAGGCCGGGTTGGCGATCTGCACGCTGGGATACCTGCCCGACACGTCATACGACAGGCCCGGCAGATAGGTCGCACTGAACACGGTGAAATCCAGCTGTTCGTTCTCCGACTCCACCAGCTGCATATCGCCCTTGATCTGCAGGTTGTCGTTGAAGAAGTGGCTGAAACCCACCGACATGTCGGTGGTGGTGGTGCGCTGTTCGGAATAGCGGTTGTCAGTGTTGAAGCGCACGCCGTCGCCGGTGAGCACCCCGCGCCACGAGCTGGACACCGGCGAGCCGCGCAGGAAGCCGCCGCGATCGTCATAGTCGAAGGTCGTGCCTGGCGCCGGCGTGATGCTGTTGTTGCTGTCGTTGAAGAACGCGGCGCGCTCCTGCCAGTTCATTTCGTAGCGCGAGCGCAGGAACTGCGCATAGATCTCGGTGGCATCGCTGGGCTTCCACTGGAACGCCGCCGCGATGCCGTCGCGCTTGCGCTCGAAATCCAGCTGACGCCAGTTCACCCCGCCCGGCACGAACACCTCGCTGCGTCCGCTGCCGGCCAGCACGGCCTCGTCGGTGCGCCGCACGTACGGCTCCACCTGGATGCCGTCCGAGCGCGTGGCCAGCTCCGAGTGCGCGACGTCGATCATGAAGCCCATTTCGCCGATGCCGGTGTTCCAGCGGTCGCTGAACAGGAACGAGGCCGACGGCTTGTACTTCTTGCTCATGTCGCCGTAGTTGTAATCGACATTGCCACCGACGATCCGGCCGGGATTGTCGAACGGCATGCGCGTGCGCAGATTGACCGTGCCGCCCAGGCCGCCTTCGATGATTTCCGCCGAGGGGTTCTTGTACACGTCCACCCCGGCCATCAACTCGGCCGGCACGTCTTCGAAGCTCAGCCCGCGGCCGCTGGCGGCGCTGAAGATGTCGCGGCCATTGAGTTCGCCGCGCACCTGGGTCAGGCCGCGGATCATCACGCCACTGCCTTCGGCGGAGAAATGGTCCGGGTCGCTGCGCGCGGCAAAGTGATCGATGGTCACACCGCTGACGCGCTGCAGGGTCTCGGTGACGCTGCGGTCGGGCAAGGCGCCGATGTCCTCGGCACTGACCGAATCCACGATCTGGCTGGCATCGCGCTTGATCACCTGCGACTTGATCAGGCTGGCGCGCACACCGCGCACTTCCACCGCATCCAGATCCACCGCGCTGCCGGCAGTGTTGCCGGCGGGGGCAGTCGGGGGCGACTGCGTCTGTTGGGCGTACACCGGTGCGGCGAGCAACAGCCCGATGCTGACGGCCATGGCGGAATGACGCAAACGCGGGGTACGACGTGCGTGCACGCCCGTCCCTGCCGAGGCATGGCTTGAAAACTTGTACATCTGAATCCCTCCCAGGACGCAAGACGACGGAAGACTGGTTAGCGCGGCACCGTCAACGGGCCACGTGATCGTGCAGGACACGGACGTTGCCGCCCGGCTCCACCTCCCACTGCATGGCGGCTTGGCCGCCGATCACCTGCCCGACTTCACGTGCGCTTCAGCGTGCGATCTGGCTCACAGATATAGGCGCGTGGTCTAGCGCCAGCCAATGAAAAATTCACAGCCTGGTATGCCCTTCTGGAATACGAATGGAAGAGCCCGCTTATCCAGTGGATTCCGGCCCGCGCAAGGCCGGATACAAACGCCGTGCAGTGGTGCGCAGCGCCTGCAGGATGCGCTCGGCCCCCGGCGGCAGGATGTAATCGCGCCGGCGGATGATGCCGAACGACTCCATGCGCACACCCAGCTCGATCGGCAGCACGGTCAGCAGCTTGGCCTGGATCAGCGGCGCCACCGATTCCACCGGCAAGGCGGTCAGCATGTCGGTGCCGCGCAGCAGCGTGGAGGTCACCGGCAGCGACGAGGTCTCGATCGCATTGGTCGGCGTCTGCACGCCGTGTTCCATGAACATCGAGTCCAGCCGCGCGCGCAGCACGCTGTCGGCTGGCGGCAGGATCCAGCCATGGCGTACCAGGTCCGCATGCTGCAGGCCGACCCGGCTGGCCAGCGGATGGCCGGCCCGCGCGATCACCGAATGCGGCTCGTCGGCCAGCGGCTCGAATTCCAGCTCGCCCACGCCCTCGGGCCCCAGGATGCGGCCGATCACGATATCCAGCTGGCCGTCCAGCAACTTGGCCACCAGCGGACGGCTGTAGTCCATTTCCACCCGCACCAGGATGTCGGGGAACTCGCGCTTGACCTCGGCGATCGCCTGCGGCACCAGGTTGGTGCCCGGATTGACCACCGTGCCGATCGAGGCCTGGCCCATGCGCCCGGCCCGCAACGCGGCGATTTCCTCCTGCGCCCGGCCGATCTCCGACATCGCCGCACGCGCACGCCGGATCAGCACATGGCCGTACCAGGTAGGCTCCACCCCGCGGGCATGTCGCTCGAACAGTTTCACCCCCAGCATGTCTTCCATTTCCGCCAGCAGCTTGGAGGCGGCCGGTTGCGTCATGCTGGCGGCCTCGGCCGCGCGCAGCACCGAGCGTTGTTCGTGCAGATGCAGCAGCAGCAGCAGCTGGCGCGTCTTGAGGCGGGCAGCGTTGAACCAGGGAGTGCTGGAATTTGCCATGGAGTATCGCCACGCAGGTGTATTCGTAGGAGGAATAGAATATGCCGAAAATTTCATTTGCAGCACATATCTCCGCGCGCGAGGCTATCGAACGCCGCAGCAGGAGCCCCTACCTCCCGGGCGCGGCCAGAACAGACGTGACCCATCTTCCAAGAGATGGCAACACGCACGCCATGATTGCGGAGGTGGACGACGATGACGGCAACTTGCCGGCCAATTGCAGGCCGTTGGAGTGCGCACGCAAGTGCCGCAGCCACCGCGTCGTTGCTGCTTGCCATCCTCCGCGCAGCGCCGTGCAGCACTGCACCCTCCCCCGACGTTGGCGGCCCTTCGGTCGCCGACGGCCGTTTTCCGCTCTATCGCGAGTAACACGATGACCTCAGACACCACCGCCAGCCTGTTCGCCCTGCCACTGATCGCCATCCTGCGTGGCATCACGCCGGAAGAAACGCTCGACCATGTCGGTGCACTGATCGACGCCGGTTTCGACGCGATCGAGATCCCGCTCAATTCGCCGCGCTGGGCCGAGAGCATTGCGCTCGCGCAGCAGACCTACGGCGAGCGCGCCTGGATCGGCGCCGGCACCGTGCTGCGCAACGACGATGTCGACACCCTGGCCGGCATCGGTGCGCGCTTCATCGTCACCCCGAATACGCGCCCGTCGCTGATCCGCCATGCGGTGTCGCGCGGGCTCACCGTGGTGGCCGGTTTCGCCACCGCCAGCGAGGCGTTCGACGCCATCGATGCCGGCGCAACGATCCTGAAGCTGTTCCCGGCAGCCACCTATGGCGCGGCGCACGTGCGCGCGCTGCGCTCGGTGCTGCCCACCCACATTCCGGTCTACGTGGTCGGCGGCGTCAGCCCGCAGACCCTGGCCGGCTTCCTTGCCCAGGGCGCCGCCGGCGCCGGCATCGGTGGCGAACTGTACAAACCCGCGCAATCGCTCGAAACGACCCAGACGCATGCACGCGCCTTCGTGCAGGCCTACCAGGAACTGCAAGGATGAAGATCACCCGCCTCACCACCTACCACGCCGCACCGCGCTGGCTGTTCCTCAAGGTCGAGACCGACGAGGGCATCACCGGCTGGGGAGAGCCGGTCATCGAAGGCCGCGCGCGCTCGGTGGAAGCTGCCGTGCATGAACTGGCCGGCTATGTGATCGGCAAGGATCCGGCGCGCATCAATGACCTGTGGCAGACCATGTACCGCGCCGGTTTCTACCGCGGCGGCGCCATCCTGATGAGCGCCATCGCCGGCATCGACCAGGCCTTGTGGGACATCAAGGGCAAGGCGTTGGGCGTGCCGGTGTACGAGTTGCTGGGCGGGCTGGTGCGCGATCGCATGAAGACCTACCGCTGGGTCGGCGGTGACCGCCCTGGTGCGATCATCCAGCAGATCACCGACTACCGCGCGCTGGGCTTTGACACCTTCAAGTTCAACGGCACCGAGGAAATGAAGCTGATCGACAGCGCGCGCGCTGTCGATGCGGCGGTGGTCAAGGTCGCCGAGATCCGCGAGGCCTTCGGCAACACCATCGACTTCGGTATCGACTTCCACGGCCGCGTCGGCGCGCCGATGGCCAAGGCGCTGCTGCGCGAGCTGGAACCGTTCAAGCCGCTGTTCGTCGAAGAACCGGTGCTGGCCGAACAGGCCGAGTACTACCCGCGCCTGGCCGCAAGCACCTCGATTCCGCTGGCCGCCGGCGAGCGCATGTTCTCGCGCTTCGAATTCAAGAACGTGCTGTGCGCCGGCGGGATCGGCATGGTGCAGCCGGACCTGTCGCATGCCGGCGGCATCACCGAGTGCGTCAAGATCGCCGCGATGGCCGAGGCCTACGATGTCGGCTTCGCGCCGCACTGCCCGCTCGGCCCGATCGCGCTGGCCGCCTGCCTGCACGTGGACTTCGTGTCGCACAACGCGGTGCTGCAGGAACAGAGCATCGGCATCCACTACAACGAAGGTGCCGACCTGCTCGACTACGTCATCAATAAAGACGATTTTCAGTGTGTCGATGGCAGTATCGCCGCCCTGCCCAAGCCCGGGCTCGGTGTGGAGATCGACGAAGACATGCTCAAGCGCGCAAACGAAAACCCGCCGGACTGGCGCAACCCGGTCTGGCGTCACAGCGATGGCAGCATCGCCGAATGGTGAGCACGCCCGAACACACCGCCGTGCTGGCGGTCGACAGCCGCTGCACGCATGGCGAAGGCGTGCTGTGGTGCGAGCAGCGTGAAGCGCTGTACTGGGTGGACATCAGCGAGAAGCGCCTGTGGCGGCATCATCCGCACAGCGCCCACACCCGGTACTGGACGTTGCCGGACCGCCCCGGCTGCCTGGGATTGATGGACGACGGCCGCGTGCTGATCGCGCTGGCCAAGTCGATCTGCATCGCCGACCCGGACAATGCCGACGGCGACAGCCTGCCGCTCCAGCACCTGGCCGATATCGAAGCCGACAACCCGCATACGCGCAGCAATGATGGCCGCGCCGACCGCAACGGCAACCTCGTGTTCGGCACCATGGACGAGCACGACCACAAGGCCGCACGCGGCGCGATGTACCAGTTCTCGCTGCGCCACGGCCTGCGTGCGTTGCCGCTGCCGGGCGTGTCGATCCCCAACTCGATCTGCTTCAGCCCCGACGGCCGCACGCTGTACTACTGCGACTCGCTGCGCCCGCAGATCCTGTGCTGCGATTACGATGCCGACACCGCCCAGACCAGCAACGTGCGCGTGTTCACCACGCTGGACCGCGACGATGCCGAGCCGGACGGCTCCATCATCGACAGCCAGGGCCATCTGTGGAATGCGCAGTGGCGTGCCTGGCGCGTGGTGCGCTACCGCCCCGACGGCAGCATCGAGCGCATCGTGCAAGTGCCGGTCAAGCACCCCACCTGCAGCGCCTTCGGCGGCGCCGCGCTGGACCGCCTGCACGTGATCAGCTCGCGCCTGGACCACAGCGCCGAGGAACTGGCCCGCACCCCGGAAGCCGGCGGCCTGTACGTCTGCGACGTGCCGATCAACGGCCTGCCCGAGAGTCGGGTGGCCAGCGCATGATCGCCATCGACTGGGGCACCAGCAGCCTGCGCGGCTATCTGCTCGCTGCCGACGGCCAGGTGCTGGAGCAGCGCCGCGGCAGCGACGGCATCCTGGCCTGCCAGGGCCGCTTCGGCGAGGTGCTGAGCACGCTGATCGAGGGCTGGGACGGCCCGCTGCTGCTGTCGGGCATGATCGGCAGCCGCAATGGCTGGGTCGAACAGGCCTATCTGCCCTGCCCGGCCGATACCGCCGCGCTGGCGCAGGCGATGCGCAGCTACGACGACCTGCTGCCAGGACGCACGCTGTGGTTCGTGCCCGGCGTGAGCACCGGCCAGCAGCACGGCGTACCCGATGTCATGCGGGGCGAGGAAACCCAGCTGGTCGGCCTGCTCGCCGCGCTCGGCGACGGCACGCACGTCGCCTGCCTGCCCGGAACCCACAGCAAATGGGCACAGCTCGACCACGGCCAGCTGACCGGTTTTGCCACCGTCATGACCGGCGAGCTGTATGCGGTGCTGCGCCAGCACAGCATCCTGGGCAAGCTGATGCAGGACGATCCTGCGGACCTGGACACCGACGCATTCGCGCAAGGCGTCGATCGCAGCGCCGAGCCCGGCGGGCTCAGCCACCACCTGTTCGGCGCGCGCACCCTGGGTTTGTTCGACCGCCTCACCGCCGCCGCGCTGCCGTCCTATCTGTCGGGCCTGCTGATCGGCCACGAGCTGCGCGAGCACCGCGGCGATCACGCCACCGTGCACCTGGTCGGCAGCCCCGGCCTGGCACAACGCTATGCGCTGGCGCTGGCGCATCTGGGCGTGCAGACACAGCGGCATCCGGAAGATCTGGCCGCCACGGGATTGTTCGCGCTGGCCAGGCAGCGCGGGTTGGCCTGAGCGCAGACGCCCAGCACGCAACCGGCCGGCCACGGCCGGGGCGGACAAATCCCCGCCAACCCCACACCGGCCACCGGACTGCTTTAGAATTGACAGGCTAAACGCCGGATTCCGCCATGCCTTTTGTTGTCACCGAAAACTGCATCAAGTGCAAATACACCGACTGTGTCGAGGTCTGTCCGGTGGATTGCTTCCATGTCGGCCCGAACTTCCTGGTCATCGACCCGGATGAGTGCATCGACTGCACGCTGTGCGAGCCGGAATGCCCGGCCAACGCGATCTACCCGGAAGACGACGTCCCGGCAGGCCAGGAAGGCTTCGTCGCGCTCAACGCCGAGCTGGCCAAGGCCTGGCCGGTGCTGACCGTGCGCCAGGAGCCGCTGCCCGATGCCGCCGAATGGGACGGCAAGCCGAACAAGCTGCCGCTGCTGCAGCGCTGACATAGCGCCTGGCCGCCTCCAGCCGCAGCAACGCCACGGCAGCGCAGCGACGACACCGCATCAGAAACGCAAAACGGGCGCCGAAGCGCCCGTTCTGCTGTCTGCGATGGCTGCAGCGGCCTCAGCCGCCCAGCTTGCCCTTCAACGCGGTGATCACCGCCACCGGCGCTGCCGCGGTGGCCGGCATGCCGCGCGGATCCACTGCCGACACGTAGCTGCCGGCGTCGACCTTCACCACGCGTACCAGGAAGCTGGATCCTTCGTAGCTCACGTCGTAGGAACCGAGCATCTGCGCCTTGCTGGCGATGGTCAGGCCGGGAATGTCGGCCAGTGCCGCACCGACCTTGGCGAACACCTCGTCGCGCTCGCCCGGCACGGTGAAGCCGCTGTTGGCGCTGGCGGACGGCGGCGCCGAAGTGTTCTGCTGCGCGGTCGAAGCCAGCGTCGGCACCTTCATCGCGCCGGAGGTATCGGGCAGGTTCAGATCCGGCGGCACTTCCAGCGGACGGGCTTCCGGGGCCAGCGCGTAGTCACCGCGTGCGCCCTTGTGGAACCAGCTGCAACCGCTCGTGGCGGCGACGGTGGCGGTCGCCAGCAACGCGAGCGAGAGCACGCGGACGGGGGAAACGGAATGACGCATCGATAGATCTCCTGGGTCAGGCCGCGAGCATTTCGCGGCTGGAAAGCGCTTCCAACGCAACAGCGTCGGCGGCAAGGCGGTCGGCGGCGGGCTGGTGCGCCGCAGAAAGGGGCAGTAACGGCAAACGCAGGCCGTACCCGATCCCGGCGCGCTGCAGCAGCGCCTTGACCGGGATGGGATTGGATTCGATGCCGCAGAAACTGTGGTACTCGCTCAGGCGTGCGTCCCACGTGGTGGCCGCCTCGCGCTGGCCGTCGCGGGCCAGGTCGCACAGGCGCCGATAGGCCGACGGCAAGGCGTTGGACGCCACCGAAACCAACCCGTCGGCACCGGACAGCATCGCCTGTGCGGCGCTGCCGTCATCACCGCTGAGCACCACGAAGGACTCGCTGCGCAGCGCCACCAGCGCGGCCATGCGCTCCGGCTCGCTGCGCGCTTCCTTGATGCCGACGATGTTCGCATGCCCGACCAGCGTGGCAACCGTCTCCGGCAACAGGTCGCATCCGGTGCGGCCGGGCACGTTGTACAGCACCACCGGCAAGCCGCCGTTGTCGGCAACCGCCAGGAAATGCGCCTGCAGGCCGGCCTGGGTCGGACGCACGTACGGCGGCGTCACCACCAGCGCGTACTGCGCACCCAGCGCAGCGGCGCGGCGCGTCTGCGCGATGGTCTTGGCGGTGCCCGACAGGCCGGTGCCGGCCAGCACCGGCACGCGGCCGGCCACCTGCGCAACGGCGGCACGCAACAAGGTGTCGTACTCCTCGTCGCTCAATGCGGCGGCCTCGCCGGTGGAACCGGCGACGACGATTCCCTGCACGCCGCCGTGCAGTTGCTGTTCCAGCAACCGCCGCCAGGCATCCAGGTCGAGTGCGCCGTCCGGACCGAAAGGGGTCGCCAGCGCGGTGATGATGCCGGAAAGGGACAAGATTCTGCTGCTCTTACGTGACAGGAAAGGCCCGCGCGCACGCGGGTTGTGGCCGCCTGCATGTTACTTGCGGCGCGAAACCACGGGCAAGTATGCTGGTCACCGCCAGGGCGCCTGCCCGGGCGGCCATTCAGCCTGATGCAATGCCGGAAGCCCCTTTGACCGACTCGACTCCCCGGCCCTCGCCGACCGAAAACCACCTCCTGATCAACGCCTACACGACGCATCCGGAGTCCCCCCTGTTGCCCGTCACCCGCCGCATCGCCGATAGCGGCTGCAATCTCGTGGACGCCCGCCTGGCCACGGTGGGGCGCGATGTCTCGGTCACCGCCCTGGCCACCGGCTCCTGGGACTCGGTCGCCAAGCTGGAGGCCATGCTGACCCGCCTCGAGCGCGAAGAGGGCCTGAAGCTGGTGTGGTACCGCACCGGCCCCAAGCAGACCCAGTCCAACCTGCTGCCCTACATCGTCGAAGTCATCGCCGCCGACAAGCCGGGCATCCTGTTCCAGCTGGCCGATTTCTTCGACCGCCAGGGCATCACCATCGAGAACCTGCAGAGCACGCGCTACCGCGCCATGCAGACCGGCGCGGAGATGTTCTCTGCGCAGGTGACGATCGGCGTGCCGGCCAACATGCACATCGCCGCACTGCGCGATGATTTCCTGGAATTCTGTGATCACCTCAATCTCGACGCGATCATGGACCCGATGAAGTTCTGAGGCAGACGTCCCGATGGCCATTGCCCTTTCCGCACTGAAACAGATGTTCGAGCACATCCGCTCCGAGACCGACTGGAATCTCGACGGGCCGTTGCGCTGGGAATATTTCTTCGCCGACCCGGCCCAGCAACCGCTGCAACAGCTCGCCGCGCAACTGACCCAGGACGGCTATCGCGTCATCGACATCTTCCTCGGCGAACGCGACGAAGACGATGGCGACGACGAGGAGTCCTACTTCCTGCATGTGGACAAGCTGGAACAGCACACCATCGAGTCGCTGAATCAGCGCAATGCGCAGTTCGATGCGCTTGCCAAACGTTTCCACGTGGCTGCTTATGATGGGATGGACGTCGGCCCGGCATGACCGCGCCGCACGCCCCTCCACTTTGGGCTGAGCAACGATGACCGACGCTGTACTTGACCTCCCCGCCGCAAGCCTGGACCTGCCACTGTCGCTGTCCGGTGGCATTCAGACCACCTTGCGCGGCTATGCCGGCAAATGGCTGGTGCTTTACTTCTACCCGAAGGACAGCACCCCCGGCTGCACCACCGAAGGCCTGGATTTCAATGCGCTGCTGCCGCAGTTCACGCAGGCCGGCGCGGTCGTGCTGGGCGTGTCGCGCGACTCGGTGAAGTCGCACGACAATTTCTGCGCCAAGCAGGGCTTTGCCTTCCCGCTGGTCAGCGATGGCGACGAGGCCCTGTGCCGCGCCTTCGACGTGATCAAGGAAAAGAACATGTACGGCAAGCAGGTGCTCGGTATCGAGCGCAGCACCTTCCTGCTGTCGCCCGAAGGGGTTGTGGTGCAGGCCTGGCGCAAGGTCAAGGTGGCCGGCCACGCCGACGCCGTGCTGGCCGCGTTGAAGGCGCACGCCAGACAGTGACGCCCCCTGGTTTCCCGTGTCCTCCATCACCCTGCCCCGCAGGCGTGATGGCTCGCCCCTGTTCCATCACTTGGAAGACCCAATGACCCGAGGCAAGCGCATCTACGTGCTGGACACCAACGTGCTGATGCACGATCCCACCGCGCTGTTCAAATTCGAGGAACACGATGTGTTCCTGCCGATGCAGGTGATCGAGGAACTGGACAACGCCAAGAAGGGCACGTCCGAAGTCAGCCGGAATGCGCGCCAGGTCAGCCGCTTTTTGGACGAATTGCTGGAGAACACCAACGCCGAGCAGATCCAGGCCGGCATCCTGCTCAGCCATCCGCAGGGCATCCAGCTCAAGGGCCAGGCCGCGATCGGCCGGCTGTATTTCCAGATCCATCCGATCGACCCGGGCCGCACCTTCGGCGCGATGATTCCGGACAACAAGATCCTGGCATCGGTGCTGGCGCTGTGCGAGGAGAATCCGGATGTACCGGTCATCCTGGTGTCCAAGGACATCAACCTGCGCATCAAGGCCTACATCAGCGGCCTGAATGCCGAGGACTACCAGAACGATCGCGCGCTGGACGATTTCAGCCTGCTGTTCACCGGCGCCATCGAGCTGCCGGAAAACTTCTGGGAAAAGCACAACCAGGACCTGCGCAGCTGGAACGAGCGTGGCCGCACCCATTACGAGATCGTGCTGGCCGACGACGAGGACTGGTATCCGAACCAGTACCTGTATCTGCCGGGCGAGGACGAAGTGGAACTGCGCGTGGCCAAGGTCGGCGGCGGCAAGGCCACGCTGTGCCTGGTCGACGATTTCCGCAGCGGCCAGCACGCGGTGTGGGGCATCGTGGCGCGCAACCGCGAGCAGAACTTCGCGCTCAATGCCTTGATGGACCCGGAGATCGATTTCGTCACCCTGCTCGGCACCGCCGGTACCGGCAAGACCTTGCTCGCCCTGGCCGCCGGCCTGGCGCAGACGATGGATCAGCAGCGTTACCGCGAAATCATCATGACCCGCGCCACCGTCAGCGTCGGCGAAGACATCGGCTTTCTGCCCGGCACCGAAGAGGAAAAGATGACCCCGTGGATGGGCGCACTGACCGACAACCTGGAAGTGCTCACCCACAACCAGGAAGGCGGCTCGTGGGGCCGCGCGGCCACCAACGACCTGCTCGCCAGCCGCATCAAGATCCGCTCGATGAACTTCATGCGCGGGCGCACCTTCCTGTCGCGCTACCTGATTCTGGACGAAGCGCAGAACCTCACGCCCAAGCAGATGAAGACGCTGATCACCCGTGCCGGCCCCGGCACCAAGATCGTGTGCCTGGGCAATGTCGAACAGATCGATACGCCCTACCTCACCGAGACCACCTCGGGCCTGACCTATGCGGTGGACCGCTTCAAGGCCTGGCCGCACAGCGCGCATATCACGCTGCGTCGTGGCGAGCGGTCGCGCCTGGCCGACTTCGCCTCGGAGGTGCTGTGATGCACCTGCTGCGCGGCGCGGCGGCGTTCACCGTCCTGGCACTTGCCGGCTGCGCGACCACGCCGCCTCCGGCCAGCGTGCCCACCAACCTCAAGAGCGGGCAATCCTGGGTCATCACCCGCCAGAGCGTCGCCGAGCAGGTGCTGGACACCTGCTCGCGCGACAGCCCGGCGCGTCATCCTGGCCAGATCACCGGCTACTGGACACCGAGCCAGCAGCAGATCGAGCAGCTCGAATCCAGGCAGGATGCCTTGACCCCGACCATCCCCGAGCCACGTGATTTCGACCGCCAGTACGTCGGCGTGGTGATCCAGGGCCAGCAGCTGATCTACATCAACGCCTTCAGGCTGCCGAACGATCCGCCAGTGAAACCGGCCAGGGACGCCATCCGGGTGTGCGATGGCGGCAGTGCGTTCTGGGGCGCGTTGTACGACCCGCAAACCGGCGCGTTTTCGCAGATCGCCATCAACGGCACGCCCTGACCGGCGATGGGCCTGTTGCTGCCGCGCTGGGTCTGGATCGGCGCGGTCGCGTTGTCGGGTGTGGCCGGCATGGTCAACGTGGTCGGCTACCTGGGTTCCGAACACCAGGTGGTCAGCCATCTCACCGGCACCACCAGCCTGCTCGGCGTGGCGCTGGTGCAGGACAGCGCACCGGAGATCGGCTTCCTGTGGGGCATCCTGATCGCCTTCTGCGCAGGCGCCATGCTCAGCGGCCTGATCATCCAGGACGATGTCTTGCGGCTCGGACAGCGCTACGGCGCGGCGCTGCTGCTCGAAGCGCTGCTGTTGCTGGCCGCGATTCCGCTGTTCAAGCTGCATCACGTCGGCGGCGCGCTGGTCGCCGCAGGTGCCTGCGGGCTGCAGAACGCCATGGCCACCACCCTCAGTGGCGCGGCGGTGCGCACCACGCACCTGAGCGGCATGTTCACCGACCTGGGCATCGGCCTGGGGCACCTGCTGCGCGGGCGCCCGCTGCAGGTGCGCCGGCTCACGCTGAGCGGGTTGATCATCAGCGGCTTTCTCGCCGGCAGCGTGCTTGGCACCTGGCTGTTCCAGCGCTGGCACTACGACGCGCTCTACCTGCCAGCCGGCCTCACCGGATTGACCGGTGCCGGCTACATTGCCTACCTGCAATGGCGTCGCTGGCGTACGCAATGATCCGCACTTCCGCCAGGCGGCAGTGCAAAATCCCCTCATGACCACGTCCAGCACGCTGTCCGCCCTGACCATCGCCGGCTCCGATTCCGGCGGTGGCGCCGGCATCCAGGCCGACCTCAAGACCTTCGCCGCGCACCGCGTGCACGGCTTGTCGGCGATCGCCGCATTGACCGCGCAGAACACCCGCGCCGTCACTGCCGTGCATGTCCCGCCGATCGCGTTCCTGCAGGCGCAGATCGATGCCTGCTTTGCGGACTTCGAAATTCAGGCAGTCAAGCTCGGCATGCTCGCCAACGCCGAGGTCATCCATTGCGTGGCCGATCTGCTTGAAAGACATCGCCCGCCGTTCGTGGTGCTCGACCCGGTGATGGTGTCCACCAGCGGCGCCCGCCTGCTCGAAGACGCCGCACTGGAGGCCCTGCGCACGCGCCTGCTGCCGCTGGCCACGCTGATCACGCCGAATACGCCCGAAGCCGAGCTGCTGACCGGCCGCCGCATCGACGATGCCGATGCCGCCGAGCATGCCACCGCCGCCCTGCTCGACCTCGGCGCCAACGCGGTGCTGCTCAAGGGCGGTCACCTGCACGAGGGCACGCGCGTGATCGACCGCTTCGATGACGGCGTCACCCAGGACGTGTTCATGCATCCGCGCCTGCAGGTCGATGCGCACGGCACCGGCTGCAGCTTGTCGGCGGCCATTGCCGCGCAGGTGTGCCAGGGCCTGTCCCTGCTCAATGCCTGCGAAGCGGCCATCGACTACGTCGCGCGCGCCATCCGCCTCGGCCATAGCCCCGGTCACGGCGAGGTGCTGGTCCTGGACCATTTCGGTGCCGCGCCCAGCCCATGAGCGTGCACGCCAGCACGCTCACCGTCACCGCCGTGGATGGACATGCCTGGCAGGTGCTGCGCCACGCCCCGGCGCGGCCGATCGCCAGCCTGCTGTGGCTGCCGGCACTCGGAGTCGCCGCGCGACACTACCTGCCGTTCGCACATGCACTGGCCGGCACCGGCATTGCGGTGTACCTGCACGAATGGCGCGGCAATGGCAGCAGCACCCTGCGCCCCTCGCGCCAGCACGACTGGGGCTATCGCACGCTGCTTGCCGACGATATTCCCGCCAGCCGGGCGCTGCTCGACCTGCATGACCCGCAGCTGCCGTGCGTGCTCGGCGGTCACAGCCTCGGCGGCCAACTGGCCTGCTGCCATGCCGCGTTGCAGCCTGCACGGATTGTGCAGCTGTGGCTGGTCGCCAGCGGCTCGCCGTACTGGCGCAATTTCCCGGTGCCGATGCGCTACGGCCTGCCGCTGATCTTCCGACTGCTGCCATGGCTGGCACGTACCCAGGGCGTGCTGCATGGACGAACGCTCGGTTTCGGCGGAACCGAGGCGCGCAGCCTGATCGCCGATTGGGCGCAGGTCGGTCGCAGCAATCGTTATCGTGCGGCCGGCACGTCATGGAATCTCGAACAGGCGCTGGGCCAACTGCGCATGCCGATCAGCGCAGTGACCTTCGCACGCGACCGCTTCGGCCCGCCCGGCGCCTTGCAGGCCTTGCTGCAGAAAATGCCGCAGGCACCTGCCGAGCGCATCGCCCTGGACGATGCGCGACTGGGCACGCGTAGCGATCATTTTGCGTGGATGAAGACGCCTGCTGCCGTTGCCGCTGCGCTGCGGCGGCAGCTTGGCGATGCGGGCAGCGACGATCGACTTTCACAAAGGGATTGACGAGCACTCCAGGCATCCGCATAATTCCGCTCCTGACGACGCGCCCGTAGCTCAGTTGGATAGAGTACCTGGCTACGAACCAGGCGGTCGGGAGTTCGAATCTCTCCGGGCGCACCATCTTCAGAACAACGAGAGACAGCCTTCAAACGCTGTCTTTTTAGTTAAAAGGTCTTATCGCACTGCGATGGATCTGCAAGTCGAAATGCAAGTCAAAACAAGATAATGCGCCCGTAGCTCAGTTGGATAGAGTACCTGGCTACGAACCAGGCGGTCGGGAGTTCGAATCTCTCCGGGCGCACCAATCTTGAAGAAAACGACCAGCTTGCTGGTCTTTTTTTTGCCTGCCGTTCGAGGACGAATCGTGGCTGCGCCGTTACGACGCAGCCAACGCCAAGCAAGAAGCGCGACAGGCCGGCATGCGCGCGGCATGTCACCGCATAACGGCGATCAGGCCATCGCATCCAGCGCATCGGCCCCGGCCACCACCACCGGCAGCAGCGAGGTCACCGGATGCCCGGCGTCGCGCCAGGCATCCAGCCCACCCAACAGCGGCCGCACGTCGCGATATCCGCGCTCGCGCATCCGAGCGGCCAACCACGCCGCCGACACCTCGTCCGGGCACGCGCAATAGATCACCACGCTGCGATCGCGCGGCACGCTGGCAAGGATCTGCGCCAGCTGACGCTCGTCGGCAAACACCGCGCCGGGAATCGTGTACGGCTGCAGATCGCGGTGGCCCGGCGCCCGGATATCCAGCACCGTCGGCCGCAGTGCTTCGTCGCCATCGAGCAGCGGCACCAGCTCCTCCACGGCGATCCGCGCATGCTCCAGCGAACGCAGCAGGGCATGCCGGCGCCACCAGCGCCAGCCGACGTAGCAGGCCAGCGACACGGCCACGACGACGATCGCACCGGACCCCAGGTCGGACAGCAACGCCAGCACGTCCTGCACCTGCTGCGCGAACAGCGCGCCCAGGCCCAGGCCGACCAATGCCCACAGCGACGCACCCAGGGCGTCGTAGCGCAGGAACGCCGACGGACGCACCCGCATCGCACCGGCCATCGGCACCGAGACCATCGACAGACCGGGCACGAACTTAGCCACCGCCAGCACCCGCACACCCCAGCGCGAGAAGAACCGCTCGGTCTTTTTCATGCAGGTATCGCGCGACAGCGACAGCCGGCACAGCGACTGCAAGGTGCGATTACCGAAACGGCGGCCAGCCAGATACCAGGCCAGGTCGCCGAGCAGGCTTGCCAGCACCGACACCGCCAAGGCCGTCAGTCCGGCCAGCCAGGCATCCTCCCCGCCCTGCAGCGCGTAGCCGGCCCCGACCAGCACCAGGGTCGGCAGCGCCGGCACCGGCAGGCCCAGCGACAACGCCAGCACGTTGGCAAAGACCAGCGCCAATCCGTACTGTTCGATCAAGCCCTGCATGCGGCGCCCCTGCGCGACGGCGAGGGCCCATTATCGGCCCTTCTTCACGCGCGCGACTGCCCGGCGGCGACGGAACGATACGTTTCGGCAAGCGACTGCAACCAGCCATCGAACAGCCCATCGCTGCGCAATGCGCGCCGCCACCAGCCCAGCGCCTCGCCCTCTTCGCCCGGACGCCAGGCCAGGTAGAACGTTTCGTCGGGTTTGCGGGTTTCCACCTGCAGCTCGCACAGCAGGCCATCCTGCAGCGCGCCGCGCGCATATGGCTCGGGCAAAAAGCCGTAGCCAGCGCCGGCCAGCTGCAGCTGCAGCTTGGTCTGCATATCCGGCACGGTGAGCACATCGCGCGCGGACAGCAGGCCGACCGTGCGTGGCAGCAGACGCCGTGCCGAATCGGCCACCGCGATCGCACGATGTTCGGCCAGTTCGGCCGCGCCCAGCGTGCCGGCGCCGGACAGCGGATGCGTGGAGGCCACCGCGAACACAAAGCGCAGCGTCCCGATCGCCTCGGCGACGTAGCCACCACCGCTCGGGCCCTCGCCCGCCGCGACGATCAGGTCCACGCGCCGATCCAGCAGCGCCTCCCAACTGCCGGACAAGGATTCGCTCACCACGCGCAGGCGCGTGCTGTCGGCCACCGTGTAGAAGTCCAGGATCTGCGCCTGCAGCAGGGCGACCGGCAGGATCGCGTCCAGCCCGATCGCAAAGTCCGACTCCCAGCCCGACGCCACCCGCCGCACCCGCACCTCCAGCTCCTGCGCGGCGCGCAGCAGTTGCCGCCCTTCGCGCAGCAGCTCACGCCCCGCCTGCGTGGGCGTGGCCTTCGGTCCAACCCGCTCGAACAACTGCACGCCCAGGTCGTCCTCCAGCTTGGAGACCGTGTAGGAAATCGTCGACGGCACCTTGAACATCACCTTGGCCGCCGCCGTGAACGAACCGCGGCGGTCGATCGCGTCCAGGATCTGCAGCGCTTCCAGGCTGATGTTCATTGTTCGATTTTTTCGATGGTAGCTACCAAATCTACTCGCTTTTCGTTGCCGATGCGCAGGCCCAGACTACGCATCAAGCCGCTGGGACACCGATTTCCCCTTCCCGGCGACACTCGAACCTTTCAAGGAGAAGCACCATGTTGACTGTCCGCAAGAGCGAAACCCGTGGCCGCGCCGAACATGGCTGGCTGTCATCGCGCCATACGTTCTCCTTCGCCAGCTACCACGACCCGCGCCACATGGGCATCGGCCCGCTACGGGTGATCAATGAAGACAAGGTGACCCCGGGCGAAGGCTTCGGCACCCATGCCCACCGCGACATGGAGATCATCTCCTACGTCCTGGGTGGCGCACTGGAGCACAAGGACAGCATGGGCACCGGCTCGGTGCTGCACTACGGCGACGTGCAGCGCATGAGCGCCGGCAGCGGCGTCACCCACAGCGAGTTCAACCACTCGGCCAGCGAGCCGGTGCACTTCCTGCAGATCTGGGTGATGCCCGAACGCAACGGCATCGAGCCCAGCTACGAGGAGAAGCATTTCGATGCCGACAGCAAGCGCAACCAGCTGCGCCTGATCGCCTCGCCCGGTGGCGAGCACGGCTCGCTGCGCCTGCACCAGGATGCACGCCTGTATGCCTCCATCCTCGATGGCCAGGTGCGCCTGCAACAGCCACTGGCCGATGGCCGCATCGGCTACGTGCAGGTGGCGCGCGGCAGCCTGAGCGTCAATGGCCAGGCACTGTCGGCCGGCGACGCGCTGCAGATCACCGGCGAGCCGGAGATCGTGCTGGCCGATGCACGCGATGCGGAAGTGCTGGTGTTCGACCTGCCGCAGTAAACGGCACCAGCCCGGCATGCAGCGTGCTGCAGACAATGCGGCACGCTGCGCGCTGGAGACTGGCCGACAGCACAAAGCCCGCTTCCGGCGGGCTTTTTTGTGCTCAGACGATCAGCCTGCAAGGCACCGGCGATGCCGCTGCCATGCATGACGCCATGCATCGACGCGGCCGCGCATCAGCACATCCCTGCGCGGGATCACGCGGCCTGCGGCTTGGCGAGCGGCTTGATCGGGGCCTCGCTGCGCACAGCCGCCGCCCCGGTGTCGCGATCACCGTCGCCATCGCCATTGACCAAGGCAAACAGCGCATCGGCATCGGCTTCCAGCACACGCGCCGAGCGCGCCAGGTCGTCGACCATCTGCGCCTGGTCGCGCGCCTGCACACCGATCGATTGCAGCGCGGTATTGGCGGTGGAAATGTCCCGCGCCTGCTCCTGGCTGGCAGCGGCAATCTGCTCCACGGTCGCGGTGACGCGCAGCACCGAGCCGACCATGTCCTGCATCACCACACCGGCCTGCTCGGCCAGGCGCGAACCGTCGCCCACCTGGTCGGTCGCATTGTCGATCAAGCCACGAATCTCCTTCGCCGAGACGCTGCAGCGCTGCGCCAGGCTACGCACCTCGGTCGCCACCACGGCAAATCCACGGCCCTGCTCGCCAGCACGTGCCGCTTCCACGGCGGCATTCAAGGCCAGGATATTGGTCTGGAACGCAATGCCGTCGATCACCTCGATGATCTGGCCGATACGATCGGTCGCCGAGCGGATGCCGGCCGTGGTCTTGACCATGTCGGCGATGACGGTGGCGCCGCGTCGCGCAACATCGGCCGATGCTTCGGCCATGCGCTGGGCCGAATTGGCGCTGTCGGAATTGGTGCGGACGGTCTCTGCCAGTTGGTCGATGGTGGTCGAGGTCTGCGCCACCGCTGCCGACTGCGTGGACGAGCGGCTCACCAGCTCCTGATTGCTGACCGAGATATGGTGTGCCTCGCGCTGCACGTTCTGCGCGATGCTCAGTGTCTGCTGCATCAACTGCCCCATGCGCTCGGCAGAGCGCACCTGGTCGGTGACATCGGTGGCGTACTTGACCACCTTGTACGGCCGCCCGGACACGTCCAGGATCGGGTTGTAGGACGCCTGGATCCATACCGAACTGCCATCCTTGTGCAGCCGACGGTAGCGGCCCGCATCGAACTGGCCACGCGCCAGCTTTGTCCAGAAATGCCGGTAGTCTTCGGAGGCGCCGTAGCTTGCGTCCACGAAGATGCGGTGATGCTGGCCGATCGCCTCCTCGGCGGAGTACCCCAAAATGGCCAGGAAGTTATCGTTGGCGGTCAGCACACGCCCTTCCAGATCGAACTCGATCACGCCCATGACCTTGTCGATGGCCTGGATGCGGCCATCGGCATCGGCCGAATCGACTACCTGACGGGTCACGTCGGTGGCGTACTTGACCACCTTGTACGGCCGCCCGTGCTCGTCCAGCACCGGGTTGTAGGACGCCTGGATCCACACCTCCCGGCCGTCCTTGCCGATGCGCTTGTAGCGGCCCGCGTCGAACGCGCCGCGCCCGAGCTTGTCCCAGAACGCGCGATAGGCCGCCGACTGGCGCGTTTGCGCGTCCACGAACATGCCGTGATGCTTGCCGCGGATCTCATCGAGCCGGTAGCCCATGGCCGCAAGGAAATTCTCGTTGGCATCGAGCACCGTGCCGTCCAGCGAAAACTCGATGACCGCCATGACCTTGTCGATCGCATCGATGCGGCCTTCGAAATCGGCGGTCTGGCGCACCTGCGCAGTGATGTCGGTGGCGTACTTGACCACCCGATAGGCCTTGCCCGCACGATCCAGCAGCGGGTTGTAGGAGGCGTTGATCCATACCTCGCGCCCATGCTTGTCCAGGCGACAGAACCGCCCGGCGTTGAAGTCGCCGCGGCGCAGCGCCTGCCAGAACTGCCGGTAGCTTTCGCTGTCGCGGTCGGCAGGGGTCACGAACATGCGGTGATGCTGACCGACGACTTCGTCCAGCCGGTAGCCCATCAGTGACAGGAAATTCTGGTTCACATGCAGGATGCGGCCATCCAGATCGAACTCGATCACCGCCATCACCCGGTCCACGGCATCGGCCTTGTGCTGCAGCCCACGGCTCCGGGAAGAAAACAGGCGTCCAAGTAGCGGCGGTAGGCGCATCGGGTTGAGATCCGAAAGAGGTGTCACAGCCTTAGCGACCCATGCCCGGGTTACTTGAATCGCTGCCTACGGCACGTTTGTGGCAATTCAGACGCTGCCGCCGGTGCGGCTGCCGGCGTTGCGCCGGCGCCTGCCTGCAATCGTCGCCACCACGTCGACACAAATGAAAACGCCCGCAAATCATGGATTTGCGGGCGTTCAAAACACTGGCGGAGCGAGAGGGATTCGAACCCTCGATAGAGCTTTTGACCCTATACTCCCTTAGCAGGGGAGCCCCTTCAGCCGCTCGGGCATCGCTCCAGTTTTTGCGTCCTGCCGCGGTGTCCGTTGCAGGCCGCGAAGAATACCGGGTAAGAGGGGCTAACGTAAACCCTTTATGACGATCAATTCGAAGAATCGTCGCCGTGATGCGCACCGGAAGCGACCGGCTCATCCCCACGCTGGATCCGCTGATAGATTTCTTCGCGGTGTACAGCAACATCTTTCGGTGCGGTGATGCCGATGCGCACCTGATTACCCTTGACGCCGAGTACGGTCACAGTGACCGAGTCGCCGATCATCAAGGTTTCGCCTACCCGGCGAGTGAGGATCAACATTTTGCAAATCTCCTGGAACCGGTGGGCTTCCCACCAGCATCGGCGGCCGATTGATAAGGCCCGCCCTAGGTAAAGGGAATAGACCGGAAATGGTAGCGGGACACCCTGCCAACCAGCAAGGCATACCAGCACAAGTGTTCAGCCCAAGTGTTGCTTGACCCAGGAGGGCACGCCGTCGAGCGCGGTCGCAAGGGCGGGACCATCCTCGCCACCACCCTGGGCGAGATCCGGACGACCGCCGCCCTTGCCCCCGATCTGACTGGCGATATGGCCGAGGAGTTCCCCCGCCTTCACCTTGCCAGTTGGGCTGCCATTCACACCGGCCACGAGCGCAACCTTGCCACCGGCGGCACCTGCCAGCACGATGACCGAATCGCCCAGTTGCTGCTTGAGACGATCCATCGCATCGCGCAGCGCCTTGGCATCGAAGCCCTCCAGACGCACGGCGACCACCTTGACGCCTGCCACGTCGACGGCACTGGAACCCAGGTCCGCAGTGGCACCGGAGGCCAGCTTGGCCTTGAGCGACTCCAGCTCACGCTCAAGCCGCTTCTGACGCTCGGTGAGCGCGCGCACCTTGTCGACCACCTCGGTAGCGTTGCCGCCGAGCAGGCTGGCCGCCTCGAACAGACGTCGCTCTTCATCGGCGACATGATCCAACGCGCCCTGCCCGGTCACCGCTTCGATGCGACGCACGCCCGAGGACACACCGCCTTCGGAGGTGATCTTGAACAGGCCGATATCGCCGGTACGGGTCACGTGCGTGCCACCGCAGAGTTCGGTGGAATAGCCGCCCATCTTCAGCACGCGCACGTTCTCGCCGTACTTTTCACCGAACAAGGCCATCGCGCCGAAATCCAGCGCTTCCTGCATCGCCATGTTGTGCACTTCGACGCTGTGGTTGGTGCGCACCTCTGCGTTGACCTTGCGTTCGATCACAGCAAGCTCTTCGGGCGTGATCGGCTGGAAGTGCGAGAAGTCGAAGCGCAAGCGGTCCGGCGCAACCAGCGACCCCTTCTGCTGCACATGCGTGCCCAGCACCTCGCGCAGGGCCGCATGCAGCAGATGCGTGGCCGAGTGGTTGAGGATGGTCTTGCCACGACGCTGTACGTCGATGCCGCCCGCCAGCACATCGCCCACTGCCAGCGTACCCTCGGTGATGCGCCCCACATGGCCATGGAACTGGCCGGCAAATTTCTGGGTGTCGACGATCTCGATGGAGACATCGCCACCGCTCAGCTGGCCGCTGTCGCCGACCTGGCCACCGGATTCGGCGTAGAACGGCGTGCGGTCGGTGAATACGATGACCTCGTCGCCGGCTTGCGCGCGCTCGACCGGGCGGCCCTGCTTGAGCAACGCCACCACCTTGAGCGCATCGGCGTCATAGGCTTCATAGCCCAGAAACACCGTCGGCGACATGGTGGCGACCAGATCGGCCGGCAATGCGACGCCACCGCCGAACTTGCCGGCGGCACGCGCGGTCTCGCGCTGACGCTCCATGGCGAACTCGAAGCCCTCCATGTCCACGCGCAAGCCACGCTCGCGGGCGATGTCGGAGGTCAGATCGACCGGAAATCCATAGGTGTCGAAGAGGCGGAACGCATCGGCGCCGGGAATCACTTCCTGCGAGCGCGCGGCGACCTCGTCGAAGATCTTCATGCCGGCGTCCAGCGTCTCGGCAAAGCGCTCCTCTTCGGCCAGCAGCGCCCGCGTAACGGTCTCCCGTGCGACCACCAGTTCGGGATAGGCCTCGCCCATCAGCTCGACCAGGGTCGGCACCATCTTGCTGAAGAACGGCTGGCGCACCCCCAGCATCCAGCCATGCCGCAGCGCACGCCGGATGATCCGGCGCAGCACATAACCACGGCCCTCGTTGGACGGCAGCACACCATCGACGATCAGGAACGAACAGGCGCGGATGTGATCGGCGATCACCCGCAGCGACTTGTTCTCCAGATCGGCGACCCCGGTCAGCGCACTGGCCTTGCCGATCAAGGCCTGGAACAGATCGATCTCGTAGTTGGTGTGCACGTGCTGCAGGATCGCAGCCAGCCGCTCCAGGCCCATGCCGGTGTCCACGCACGGCGCCGGCAACGGCACCAGGGTGCCGTCGGGCTGGCGGTCGAACTGCATGAAGACCAGGTTCCAGATCTCGATGAAGCGATCGCCATCCTCGTCCGGCGAACCGGGCGGACCACCGGCGATGTGGTCGCCGTGGTCGAAGAAGATCTCGGTGCACGGGCCGCACGGGCCGGTATCGGCCATTTGCCAGAAGTTGTCCGACGCATACGGCGCGCCCTTGTTGTCGCCGATGCGCACGATGCGACTTTCGGGAATGCCGATCATGTCGCGCCACAAGGCGAAGGCTTCTTCGTCGGTGTGGTAGACGGTGACCAGCAGCCGGTCGGCCGGCAGCTTCCAGACCTGGGTCAGCAGCTCCCAGGCCCAGCTGATGGCGTCCTTCTTGAAGTAATCGCCGAACGACCAGTTGCCCAGCATCTCGAAGAAGGTGTGATGCCGCGCGGTGTAGCCCACCGAATCCAGATCGTTGTGCTTGCCGCCGGCACGCAGGCAGCGCTGCACGTCGGCTGCGCGCACGTAGCTGCGCTTCTCCGCGCCGAGGAAGACGTCCTTGAACTGGACCATGCCGGAGTTGGTGAACAGCAAGGTCGGGTCGTTGCCCGGCACCAATGGCGCGGATGGCACGATGGTGTGGCCTTTCCCCTCGAAAAACGCGAGGAAGTCACTGCGGATCTGGGAAGTGCTGAATTTGGCGGGTGCGTTCATGTGCTGGCATTGGGCGGGCGGCAGTCCCGGTCACCCAATGAGATGTGGGCGCAGATGAGCGGAACAACCTGAAACCACGAAGGGTAGCAGGCCTGACGCCCTCAGTCCTCAAGGTCGAAGCGCGTGGCACTACGAATGCTGTTGCCATCAAAACCACGCCGGGCCAGCAGATCGGCGGCCTTGCGCCGCTGCGGCAGATCGGTGGGGCCCTGGTCGCCAAAGCGACGGCGGATCAGATCGCGCGCGTTTTCGGTCCAGTCGCCCTCGAATGTCGCCATTGCGGCACTGATGGCGTCGCTGTCCAGTCCATGGGTTCCGAGCTCGGCACGGATATGCAGCGGGCCGTAGCCCGAGCCTGCGCGATTGCGCACGACCGAAGCCGCAAAACGGGTGTCGTCCTGCCATCCTTCATCCGCCAGGCGCTCTACGGCCGCCTGTGCGGCGTCCGGCTCGATCCCGCGCGCCAGCAGCTTGCGGTTCAATTCCTTGCGCGAATGCTCGCGCCGCACCAGCAGCCCCAGTGCGCGTTGAACCGGCGTCTGTTCCTTGAACCGGCGTCCCCGCTTTGGCGCGGGCGGTTGCTCGTCCATCGTGGGTGTCCCGAGTACGAAACTCAAACAGCATCAATGCGCCATCCGTGGCGCCTGCCCTCCTGGCCTTCGATAGATCTACCGCGGGAAGCGACGGCACTGACCCCGCCGTCCCCGCGATAGAAAACTTGCCGCAGCCATCAGTTCGGCCGTTCTGCCATCAGCCGGGCGCGGCCGGCGGGCGGAACCGGGGATGGCCCACTCGGACATCCTGGTTCGCGCTTGCCGCCGACACCGACCTGATCACGGCTCAGCTCGCTCTGACGGGCTGCTGTCATTCCTTCTCGACGTCGTCACCGGCTTCGCGCGGCGCTTCGGCCGGCTGGAACTTCTCGCGCAGCTCGGCTTCCAGCCGCACCGCAACCTGCGGGTTGTCGCGAAGATAGCCGCGTGCGTTGTCCTTGCCTTGCCCGATGCGTTCTTCGCCATAGCTGTACCAGGCGCCGGCTTTCTCGACCAGCTTGGCTTCCACGCCCATGTCGATCAGCTCACCCTCGCGGCTGATGCCTTCGCCGTAGAGGATTTCGGTCACGACCTGCTTGAACGGAGGCGCCAGCTTGTTCTTGACCACCTTGATCTTGGTCTGGTTGCCGATGATCTCGTCGCCCTTCTTGATCGCGCCGATACGACGGATATCCAGACGGACCGAAGCGTAGAACTTCAGCGCGTTACCGCCGGTGGTCACTTCCGGGCTCTGGCCCGGCATCATCACGCCGATCTTGTGGCGCAACTGGTTGATGAAGACCACCAAGGTGTTGGAACGCTTGATGTTGCCGGTCAGCTTGCGCAGCGCCTGGCTCATCAGGCGGGCCTGCAGACCCGGCAGCTGGTCACCCATTTCGCCTTCGATTTCGGCCTTGGGGGTCAGCGCGGCGACCGAGTCGACCACCACGATGTCCACCGAACCGGAACGCACCAGCATGTCGGCGATTTCCAGCGCCTGCTCGCCGGTATCCGGTTGCGACAGCAGCAGGTCGTCGACGTTGACGCCCAGCTTGGCGGCATAAATCGGGTCCAGCGCGTGCTCGGCGTCGATGAAGGCTGCGGTACCGCCCTTCTTCTGGCATTCGGCAATCGCCTGCAGGGTCAGGGTGGTCTTGCCCGACGATTCCGGACCGTAGATTTCGACCACACGGCCCTTGGGCAGGCCGCCGATCCCCAGTGCGATGTCCAGCATCAGCGAGCCGGTCGGAATGACTTCGACGGCCTCGATCACACGGTCGCCCATGCGCATCACCGAGCCCTTGCCGAATTGCTTTTCGATCTGGCTCAGTGCGGCGGAAAGGGCGCGCTTCTTGTTCTCATCCATCTGGGTGATCCTTGTCAGTGATTTCGGTGTAGGGCTAATGTAACGGCGGTGTATCGCACAGGCTGAGACTGGCTGCGACACACTCAGATTAGAAAGGTGGCCATGGCGATGGCAGCGGGAAATCCTGTGGTAGCGGCTCGGGATAACGCCAGTGCAGCCATCGGCGCAGTGCTCAACGATTCGGCCTCAACAGCCCGCAGTACAGGCCCTCGATCGCGAAATCCTGATCCGGCAGCACTTCGATCGGCGCGTAGTCCGGGTTACGCGGCAGCAAGCGGATGCGGTCCTTGCCGATCTTCAACAATTTGACCGTGATCTCCTCATCGATCCGCGCCACCACGATCTGCCCCGAGCGCGCATCGCGGGTGCGGTGCACCCCGATCAGGTCGCCGTTGAAGATTCCCTCGTCGCGCATCGAGTCGCCCTGCACCTTGAGCAGGTAGTCCGGCGACGGCGAGAAGAACACCCGGTCCAGCACCACGAAGTCGTCCGAGCCGATATCCGCACCGATCGGCAGACCTGCCGCCACACGTCCCAGCACCGGCAGGCGCAGTACATCGTCGCGCATCGGCTCGTTTGCGGCAGGCGGAGTGCGTGACTGGGCGCCCTGCCCGGCCAGGCGGATGCCGCGGGCCTGCCCGGGGACACGCCGGATCGCACCGGCCTGCTCCAATGCCTCCAGATGGTATTGCGCGCCGCGCACACCCTTGAAGCCGAAGGCGCGCGCGATCTCGGTCTGCGAAGGCGGTACGCCATCGGCATCGATGCGCTCGGCGATCAAGGCCAGGATTGCTTGCTGGGTATCGGTCAGGTCCATGGTTAGTAGTATTACTACTAACTAACGCCTGCGCAAGCGCCGCGTCGTGCCTCACGCGCAGGCCGGCAATCGGGCAGTACAGGCGCCGCGTCTAGCGCCGACTCCGCCAGATGGAAAACAGGATCCAGACACCGCAGATGGCTGCGCCGATGAAGCCGCCGACCCCCAACGCAAGCAGCCAGCGGCTGGCACTGCCGCCGACACTGTTCATGACGATCGACGAGCCGATCACCAGCGCGGCCGTCACGATGCCCATGGTGAGCCGGTTGGCCGCGCGATCGACCTGTTCGCCGAATTCGCGCAATGCCCGCGTTTCCACCTGCAGTTGCAACTTGCCGCGCCGTGCGGCCTGCAGCAGCCGTTTGAGATCGCGTGGCAGGTCGCCGATCAGATCGATTGCGCCGGTCACGGTGCGACGGCTGCGCCGCAGCATCGCGCTGGGCGCATAACGCTGCAGCACCACGCGTTCGAGATACGGGCGCGCCTCGGTGGCCATGTCGAAATCCGGATCGAGCTGGCGGCCCATGCCCTCGAGGGTGAGAAACGCCTTGATCATCAGCGCCAGATCCGATGGCAGGGTCAGCCCGTGATCGCGCAGGATCGAGGTGACATCGCCCAGCATCGCGCCGATGCGCAGCTCTTTCAGCGGCACGCCGCGGTACTCGTCGACGAAGGCACCGATGTCCTGCTGCAGCCGCGATTCATCGATCTCCAGACTGGTGCCGGCCCATTCCAGCAACACGTCGATGACCGCTTCGGCGTCGTAGCTGACCATGCCATGCAGCAGTTGCGCGACCTGGAAACGACGTTGCTCGGAAACACGTCCGACCATGCCGAAATCGATGACGGCGATGCGCCCGTCGCGCAGGTAAAAGATGTTGCCCGGATGAGGGTCGGCGTGGAAGCAGCCATCCTGCAGCACCATTTTCAGCACGATCCCGGCGCCGGTGCGAGCGAGCGCCTTGCGGTCCAGCCCGGCCGCGTCCACAGCGCGCATGTCCCGCCCGGGAATGCCGTCGATGAATTCCTGCACGTTGAGCGATTCGCAGGTCCACTGCCAGTAGACCGACGGCACCACCACCCCGGGGTCGTTGACGAAGTTGGCCGCGATGCGCTCGGCATTGCGACACTCGGCGGCGAAATCCAGCTCGCGTCGCAAGGAGACGGTGAATTGCTGCACCACTTCGGCGGGGCGATAACGCTTGAGATCGGGCGCGCGCGTTTCCACGATTTCCGCCAGGCGTGCCAGCAGGCGCAGATCTGCATCGATGACATCGCCAATGCCGGGGCGGCGGATCTTCAGCACCACCGGTGTGCCATCGGCCAGCCAGGCGCGATGCGTCTGCGCCAGCGATGCCGCAGCCAAAGGCTGTTCGTCCAGGCGTGCGAACACGCTTTCCGGCTCCGCGCCCAGGGCCGCGACCAGTTGCGGGCGGATCTGTTCGAACGGCAGCGCGGGCACTGCGTTCTGCAGCTCGCTCAGTTCTTCGATCCACTCCGGCGGCAGCAGGTCCACGCGCGTGGCCAGCACCTGCCCCAGCTTGACGAAGGTCGGCCCGAGTTCCTCGAGCGCGCGCCGCACCCGCATCGCCGCAGACAGGCGCAGGCGCCCCTCGGCGTTGTGCCAGTGCAGCAGCTTGCCGGCACGTTCGAGCACGTCGGCCAGGCCGATACGCCGCACCACGTCGCCGAATCCGTAACGGATCAGCACCGCGGCGATTTCCTGCAGCCGCCCGAGATCACGAACGGTGCCGAGTGCCTCCCACATCAGCACACCGCCTGCGACTGCGCTGCGGCAACAGGCGGCATCGCATCACGCCGCATCGCCGGCCGCTTGTCGTCGTTCGAAACCAAGGTTGACCACGCACCGCCACGCGCAACACCCATCGCTGCGCGATCGCTCGCGCACAGGACGACGCAATCACCGGCTGCCTCACGCATCGGGCGCCAGAGGGCTGCGCACCGGTCATCCAGCAATGCCAGGACACCGCCAGCAGATGGATGCGGCGCGGACAACGACAGCACATGAGCAGAAAGCGGAAGCATCGGCACGCAGGTTGAAGGCGAGACCTTGTTTGTAGCCGATCTGCACGTGCCTGTCGCGCCATGGACAGCTGCGGGCTTAGCCGAGGTTGCGCTCGCGCAGGCATCCTGATGCCTTGGCAAGGCCGCACCAGGGCCTGATGCGGCAACCGCGAGCTCGGCCCGTACGTGCGGGGGCGCCCGGAAACGCATTCCACGCCCCGGCCTGTAGCGGCGCATCGATGACGATCGGGCGACAGGTTGCGTTGCCGATATCTTCTGCCCACGCTTCCAGCACCAGCACCAACACCAGCACCAACACCAGCGCTCGTCGTCGGCGCCGATGCCCAGCCACGCATCGAGCACCGTATAGCCCGGTTGCACCTTCTGTGGATGCAGATCAGAGCGCGCAGCGAACCCGGCGCAGCCAAGGCTGCATTGCCACCATGCATCACATGCGCAACCGCCCGCTGTCGAAGAGAATCGCCGCGGCCAGAGCCACACCCCGCGCAGCAGGTACGTGCGCGTGGCTGCTGCGACGTGGCCTAGAGCAGCGCGCTCAAGCCCCGCAATGCGGCAACCACGGTCTGGCGACGCACTGCATCGCGATCGCCAGCGAAGTGGAACAACTGCGCAGTGGCATAGCCGCCGCGCCGCTTCCAGCCGATCCATACCGTGCCGACCGGCTTGTCCTCACTGCCGCCCCCCGGCCCGGCGATGCCGGTCACCGCCACCGCAATGCTCGCACCGGAATTGACCAGCGCGCCCGAGACCATTTCGATCACCGTTTCGCGACTGACCGCACCATGCACTTCCAGCGTGTGGGGGCGCACTCCCAGCAAGGCCTGCTTGGCCTCATAGCTGTAAGCGGCCATGCCGCAATCGAACCAGTGCGAAGACCCCGCCACATCCGTGACCGCCTTGGCGATCCAGCCGCCGGTACAGCTCTCGGCAGTGACCAGGCGCTCGCGCGCGGCAAGCAGCTGTTGCCCGAGGTGTTCGGCCAGCTGCTGCAGTTCGGAATCGGCGGACATGGACATGGGCACGGCGAATGAAGGGGCAGCCGACGTTTTAGCCCAATTTGCCGCCCCTGTCTGCGCCGGCGTCCATTCGGCACCAGCGACGACGTGGCCCAGGTTCAGTGGCAGTGTGCAGCCCATCGCAGCAGGCATCGGCTGCGATGGCGAGCTGATCGCCAAGCTGTCGGCTGCGATGACCTGCGTTGTCCTGCCCTGGCGACTGCGCAGACCTGTGTTGGCCGCCATCTGCCAAAGCGCCACGACCGACGTGACGCGATCGCCACACCGTCCGACCCCACCGCTCCGACGCCATTGGCCTGCCGTGCCAGCGTCACGCTGCACGGCCGGCCACGCCGACCGTGCAGCGCCGATCACGACTCCCAGTCTTCGCGACGATCCGGCAGCATCGCGCGCAGTGGTGCACCGTCGTCGCCGGCAGCCAGGCGCTCGGCCTCGACCATCGGCAGGTCCACATCCAGCAACCAGCCGTCCTCGTCGGACTGCTCGCCGCGCACCACTTCCAGTTGATGCAACTTGGAGCGCAGGCGGCCTGCCGACGGTGGCAACCGCAGTTGCCCGGTCACATGGCGCAGATCCAGTCGCTGCCCCAGGGCGTGCTGCAGTTCCGGCAGCCCGCGCCCATCACGCGCAGAGACCCACACGCGCTCACGCCGCGCCTGGTCGGGAATGCCGTCCTGCGCATCGTGACGCACCTGCGCGCCTTCGATCTTGTCGATCTTGTTGAACACCAGCAGCTGCGGCAAATCGCCCGCGCCCACCGCATGCAACACCTCATCGACCTGCTGGATGCGTTCTTCGCGCAGCGGGTCGGCCGCATCGACGATATGCAACAACAGATCGGCGTCGCGCGCCTCGGACAAGGTCGAACGGAATGCAGCGACCAGTTGATGCGGCAGATCGCGCACGAAGCCGACCGTATCGGCCAGGATCGCACTGCCGCCCGGCAGCGCAATGCGACGCACGGTGGGATCGAGCGTGGCGAACAACTGGTCGGCCACGTAGGCCTCCGCACCGGTCAGGGCATTGAACAAGGTGGATTTGCCGGCATTGGTGTAGCCAACCAACGCAATCCGCGGCAGTTCGCTGCGCATGCGCGCACGCCGCATCTGGGTGCGCTGCACCTCGACCTTTTCCAGCCGCTGCTGCAACTGCTCCACCCGCTTCTGCAGCAGGCGGCGGTCGGTTTCCAGCTGGGTTTCGCCAGGCCCGCGCAGACCGATCGAACCGCCGCGCTGACGCTCCAGGTGGGTCCAGCCGCGCACCAAGCGGGTCGCCATGTGCCGCAACTGCGCCAGCTCCACCTGCAGCTTGCCTTCGTGGCTGCGTGCCCGTTGCGCGAAGATGTCCAGGATCAGGCCGGTGCGGTCGATCACGCGCCGCTCCAGGTAGCGCTCCAGATTGCGCTCCTGGCCGGGTGACAAGGTGTGGTTGACCAACACCAGATCCGCGCCGGTGGCCTCGGCGGCGGCCTTGATCTCTTCCAGCTTGCCGCTGCCGATCAAGGTCGACGGGTTCGGTTTGTCGATGCGCGCGGTGAGCGTGGCCGCCACCGTGGCGCCCGCCGACCTGGCAAGGTCGGCGAACTCCTCCAGCACATCCTCTTCGGCAGGCCCACCGGAGTGGGTCTGAATCAACAACGCGTGTTCACCCTTGCGTGAGCGATCAAACACGCACTACTCCATTACTGCTCGACGTCGTCATCTTCCGCCTGGTTGCCTTCATTGGATTGCACATACCCACCACCCGGTCCCACGCGCACGTTGCGCGCCGGCACGACCGTGGAGATGGCGTGCTTGTAGACCATCTGACTCACGGTATTGCGCAGCAGGACCACGAACTGGTCGAACGACTCGATCGTGCCCTGCAGCTTGATGCCGTTGACCAGATACACAGAGACCGGCACCCGCTCGCGCCGCAGCGCGTTGAGGAATGGATCCTGTAAAGATTGCCCCTTAGCCATCGAAAACTCCTCGTCATTATTGTTCTTATAGTCCCGGTCGACACCTGCCATCCCCAGCCGGTCCCGGAAACGGGATGTTACACGCCTGAAGCCTGCGGTACATCGGGACGTTGACCGAGGAAGCCGACAAGTGCGCGTTCCAGTCGATGCCGGTCAGTGTCCGGGTCGAACCAGCGTGCGTCGAGCTCGCCACGCAGCCAGGTGAGTTGCCGCTTGGCCAGTTGGCGGGTGGCCTGCACCGCCCTGCCGCGGAACTCAGCCAGGCTACCGGCCCCATCCAGATACTCCCAGGCCTGGCGATACCCCACCGCGCGCACCGCTGGCAGATCCAGCGGCGCGGCGACCGCGCGCAGTTGCGGCAGTGCTCGGAGACGTTCCACTTCGGCCAGGAAATCCTGTGCCAGCATCATGTCCAGGCGTCGTTCGATGCGCGCATGCAGCACTGCGCGCTCGCGCGGTGCCAGTACGACCTTCAGCACCCGCACCGGCAGACGTGGCCCCGGCGGTAGCGCCTGCCAGTAACTGATCGGCTTGCCGCTGATGCGATAGACCTCCAGGGCGCGCTGGATCCGCTGCGGATCGGTGGTATGGATGCGCGCAGCGGCGATCGGGTCCACGTCCGCCAGCTGCGCATGCAGCCTGGCCCAACCGAGCTGTTCGGCTTCGGCTGCGATGGCCGAGCGTACCGCCGGATCGGCCTCGGGCAATTGCGACAGCCCTTCCAGCACGGCGCGGAAGTAGAGCCCGGTGCCGCCGGCCAGAATCGGCAGCTTGCCGCGCGCCACGATCTGCCCGATCGCCTGCCGCGCATCGCTGGCAAATTCCGCCGCCGAATAGATCTGCCAGGGATCGCGCAGGTCGATCAGATGGTGTGGCACCGCCGCGCGCATCGCGGCATCCGGCTTGGCCGCGCCGATGTCCAGGCCGCGATACACCAGCGCCGAATCGACACTGACGATCTCGCCGTTCCAGCGCTGCGCTGCCTCCAGTGCCAGCGCGGTCTTGCCGCTGGCGGTCGGCCCCATCAATGCAATCGCCAGCGGACGTCGGTCGGCCGGCATCAGTCCTCGTCCGGCCAGCGAATGCTCGGTGCCGCAGGCGCGCTCACGCGTGGCAGCGGGATCGCCGCCATCGCGCTCCACACCTTCAGGGCATCCACGGTAGCGGCCACATCGTGCACGCGCAGCACCATCGCACCATGCTGGGCAGCGATCAGGTGCGCGGCGACCGAGCCGTACACGCGTTCTGCGGCGACCTGGCGCCCGGTCAGTTCACCGATGCTGCGCTTGCGCGACAGCCCGGCCAGGATCGGCAGGCCGAACTCCTGCAGGCGCTGCAACTGCGCCAGCACGGTGAGATTGTGCGTGGTGGTCTTGTCGAACCCGAACCCCGGGTCGAGGATCAACCGGCGCTTGTCGATACCGGCCATTTCCGCCGCGAAGATGCGTTCGGCCAGGAAGCGATGCACCTCGGCCACCACGTCGTCGTAATACGGCGCGTCCTGCATCGCATGGGGTGCGCTGCGTGCATGCATCAACACCACCGGCACCCGCAGTTCGGCCGCGGCATCCAATGCGCCGGGCGAACGCAGCGCGTGCACGTCGTTGATCATGCCGGCGCCGGCCGCGACCGCTGCGCGCATCACCTCCGGCTTGAAGGTATCCACACTGATCGGCACGCCGGTGTGCTGCGCCAATGCCTGGATCACCGGGATCACGCGCTGCAGCTCTTCGTCCAGCGATACCGGGGTTGCCCCCGGACGGGTGGATTCGCCGCCGATATCCAGCAGCGCAGCGCCCTGCTCGACCAGGCGCAGGCCATGCGCGATGCCGGCTTCGCAACTGGCGTGCTGGCCGCCATCGGAAAACGAATCCGGGGTGACGTTGACGATCCCCATCACCTGCGGCGCGTCCAGTCGCAGTTCGCGACCGGCGCAATCCAGCTTGAGGGCGGTGTCGAACATCGGGGGTGTCTCCTTGGAGGGGTTGCGGTAGGGCGTGGTCGGCGATGTGGCCGTATAACGCATCAAGGCCGGGAATCGCTTCCCGGCCTTGATGAATGCTTCTGCAGCTGACCGATGCGGGCGTTACAGCTGCTCGGCTGGCCCGGCAATCGGCGCCAACGGACGCGGGCTGCCCTTGTCGTTGTTGTTGCCGCCGTCCTTGTCGGACTTGCCCCAGCCGGCCGGCGGTGGCGGCTCGCGGCCTTCCATGATGGCGTCGATCTGCGGCACGTCGATGGTCTCGTACTGCAATAGCAGCTGCGACATCGCGTGCAGCTTGTCCAGGTTCTCGGTGAGGATGGCCTTGGTCTTGCTGTAGGCCTTGTCCAGGATCGAACGCACCACTTCGTCGATCATGCGCGCGGTCTCGTCGGAGACGTTCTTGTGCTGGGTCACCGAACGACCCAGGAACACCTCGTCTTCCTCCTCACCGTAGGCCACCGGGCCCAGCTCGTCGGACAGGCCCCACTTGGTGACCATGTTGCGCGCCATCTTGGTCGCACGCTCGATGTCGTTGGACGCACCGGTGGTGACCTTGTCACCGCCGAAGATCAGCTCCTCGGCCACGCGGCCGCCGTACAGCGAGCACAGCTGCGACTCGATCGCCACGCGGTTCATCGAGTAACGATCGCCTTCCGGCAAATACATCGTCACGCCCAGGGCGCGACCACGCGGAATGATCGTGACCTTGTAGACCGGGTCATGCTCGGGCACCAGACGGCCGACGATGGCATGGCCTGCCTCGTGGTAGGCGGTGAGCGTCTTTTCGTCTTCGCTCATGGCCATCGAGCGGCGCTCGGCCCCCATCAGGATCTTGTCGCGGGCACGGTCGAAGTGGTCCATGCGGACTTCCTTCTCGCTGCCGCGCGCGGCAAACAACGCCGCCTCGTTACACAGGTTGGCCAGGTCGGCACCCGAGAAGCCCGGCGTACCGCGTGCGATGACCATCGGCACCACGTCGTCGGCCAACGGCAGCTTGCGCATGTGCACACGCAGGATCTGCTCGCGCCCCTTGACGTCCGGCAGGCCGACCACGACCTGGCGATCGAAACGGCCCGGACGCAGCAGCGCCGGATCCAGCACGTCGGGGCGGTTGGTCGCAGCGATCACGATCACGCCCTCGCCACCCTCGAAACCGTCCATCTCGACCAGCAACTGGTTCAGGGTCTGCTCGCGCTCGTCGTGTCCACCGCCCAGACCGGCGCCGCGATGACGGCCAACGGCATCGATCTCATCGATGAAGATGATGCAGGGCGCATGCTTCTTGGCTTGCTCGAACATGTCGCGCACGCGGCTGGCGCCAACGCCCACGAACATCTCGACGAAGTCGGAACCGGAGATGCTGAAGAACGGCACCTTGGCCTCGCCGGCAATCGCCTTGGCGAGCAGCGTCTTGCCGGTACCCGGCGGGCCGACCATCAGCACGCCGCGCGGAATCTTGCCGCCCAGCTTGGTGAACTTGGTCGGGTCGCGCAGGAAGTCGACCAGCTCGCTGACTTCTTCCTTGGCCTCGTCGCAACCGGCGACGTCGGCAAAGGTGATCTTGACCTGGTCCTCGCCCTGTAGCTTGGCGCGCGACTTGCCGAAGCTCATCGCGCCCTTGGCACCGCCACCACCGCCCTGCATCTGGCGCATGATGAACAGCCAGAAGCCGATGATCAGGATGACCGGCAGGAAATTGAGCACCAACGACCAGAAACCCGGCCCGGTGGAGGGCTTCTGGCGGGTCATTTCGATGTTCTTGCTGTACAGCACGTCGACCAGCTTGTCGTCGCGCGGCCCGTATACGGTGGCTTCGCTGCCGTCGGTGCGCTTGAAGCGGATCGCGTTGACCGCCAGATTGGTCTCGTCGGTGTAGTCCACCGATTTGACGCGCCCGGCATCCACTTCCTTCAGGAACTGGGTGTAGGTAATCGCGTCGGGGCCGACACCGCCCGCCATCCGCGGCGAGAAGCTCTGGAAGACGACCATCAGCACAACCGCGACGACCACCCACAACAGCAGATTCTTGGTCAAGTCGTTCATCCTCATTGGCTCCGGTGCCCTCTACTCTTCAATTCTTGAAACACGGTGGTCATTGGCAGCTTACTTGATCTGGGCACGCTTGCCCTGACCGAGCGCATAAACTTCCGGGGAGCGCTTGCGCGAGGCCGCCGGTTTGCGAATCGTCACCTTGTCATAGCGGCGGCGAAGCTCACGAATGTAGTCGTCGGACCCAACGCCCTGGAACAACTTGATCAGGAACGCCCCGCCCGGTTTGAGGTGGATATCGGCAAATTCCATCGCCAGTTCCGCCAGGTGCATCATCCGCGGTTGGTCGACCGCGTCCATGCCACTCTTATTGGGGGCCATATCGGACAGCACAAGGTCCACCGGCACATCGCCCAGCATCGCCTCGAATTCCGATAGGACGGTTTGCTCCCTGAAGTCGCCGTGAAGGAACTCCACCCCGGCCAGCGGCGGCATCTCCAGGATATCCAGCGCCACCACCCGGCCGCTGTCGCCCATGGACTTGCGTACCTGCTGCGACCAGCCGCCCGGCGCCGCGCCCAGGTCGACCACCACCATGCCCGGCTTGAGCAGACGGTCGCGCTGGAGCAGTTCTTCCAGCTTGTAGGCCGCGCGCGAGCGCATGCCTTCGGCCTGCGCCTTCTTGACGAACGGATCGGCGAAGTGTTCCTTGAGCCAGCGCTGGCTGCTTTTACTACGGGAAGGCATCGGCAAAGGGGTCTGAACGGGTCGCCATGATACCCTGAACACCCTTTGCTTCCCTTTGATCCTGCATGTCCATTGTTCTCACCTCCGCCCAGAACCGTTTCCTGCGCGGCCAGGCCCACGATCTCAAGGCACTGCTGCAGACCGGGGGCAAAGGGGTCACGCCGGCATTTCTGGCCGAACTCGAGGAAGTGCTCGAGCGCCACGAATTGATCAAGGTGAAGGTGACATCGGAGGATCGCGAGGCCCGTGACGCCATGATCGCCGAACTGACCCAGCACACCGGCAGCGCGCTGGTGCAGCGGATCGGCCATGTCGCCATCCTGTACCGCCCCAGCAAGGAAAAGCGTCAGATCGTGCTGCCGCGCGGCTGACAGACGAGTTCGCCATGCCTTTAAGCCAGGAACACCCCGACTACACCTATGCGCTGCGCGCGGCCGATGGCCGCCATGCCAAGGTGAACGACCAGATTCTGCAGCGCAGCTTCATCCTGATGCCCGACGAGCTGGTGGAAGGCTGGCCGGTGCCCGGCCTGGCGCAACTCCAGGTCGCGCATATGGACGCGGTGCTGGCACTTGCCCCGGCGGTGATCCTGCTCGGCACCGGCGAGCGGCAGCAGTTTCCGAAGACGGATGTGCTGGCAGCCTGTCTGACCCGCGGCATCGGCCTGGAAGCGATGACCAATGCGGCCGCCGCACGCACCTACAACGTGCTGGCCAGCGAAGGCCGCCGGGTGGCGCTGGCGATGATTCTCGAAGGCTGATTAGGGAATCGGGAATCGGGAGTCGGGAAAGCAGGCTGGACTGAAGTTTCGCTATCAGGCGAAATTTGACCAGGCCTTGGACGCCCTGCTCATGCCAGGCGTCGCACGCGACCTATCGATAAAGTCCCCGGCCAAGGCTGTTGCGATTCCCTATTCCCTACTCCCGATTCACTTCTTCGGCAGATACAGCATCGGATCCACCGGCTTGCCGTTGTAGCGGATCTCGAAGTGCAGCATGTCGCGGGCAGCGCCGCTGCGGCCCATCTCGGCGATCTGCTGGCCGGCCTTGACGCTCTGGCCTTCGTTGAGCAGGCGCTTGCGGTTGTGCCCGTAGGCGGACAGCCACTGGTCGTTGTGCTTGATGATGATCAGCTCGCCGTAGCCGACCAGGCCCGCGCCGGAGTACACCACCACGCCATCGGCGGCAGCGCGCACTGCCTGCCCGCTGGCGCCGGCGATGTCCACGCCCTGCTTGGTGGTTTCGCCGGTGACGAAGGTGCCGACCACCACGCCATCGGCCGGCCAGCGCCACGGAAATCCGCTGCTGACCGGCGCTGCGACCGGGGCACTCGGGCGCGGTGGAACCACCGTGCCGGCAGTGGAGGTGCTGCCGCCAGGCTTGCTGGCCCCGGGCGGGTAGAGCTTGAGGGTCTGGCCGGGATAGATGGTGTTCGGCGAGGACAGGCCATTCCAGGCCGCCAGATCTGGCGCGGTGATGTTGGTGCGGCGCGAGATGGCGTACAGCGTGTCGCCGCGCTGGACAGTGACGGTCGCGCCCGGGCGCGGCACCGACGGACGTGGCGCCGCGGACGGACGTGCAGACGCCGAACCGCCGCCGGCTCCGGGCGAACGCACCACCGTGGCGCTGCTGCAGGCGGCCAGCCCGATGGCCACTGCAAGCAGGACTGCTGTCTTACATACCGAATTCATCTGCAACTTGCTCATCCGTTGGTTGTCTTCCACGCCAGCCACCCTGCTCCCACGGCCAGCACGGCCATGGCCACCCAGCCCAGCGGCTCGATCCAGCGATGCAACGCGGCTTCGGCACGCGCTCCACCCAACCGGATCGCGCCGGCCACCAGGTACACGCGCTTGCCCCGCCCCACCAGCATGCTGGCGATGAAAGGCAGGATCGGCACGCCGACCACGCCCGAGGCCCAGGTAAAGATCTTCAGAGGAATCGGGGTGAAGCCCACCAGCACCAGCGCCCAGAAGGCCTTCCACGGCGAATCGGCGACCAGCGTGCGCAGGGTTTCGATCTGCGCCTGGATCTTCGCGCTCCAGCCCAGCCACTCGATCAGCGGCGACAATGCGGCAAAGGCGAAATGGCCCAGCAGATAGCCGACCAGCGCGCCGCAGACCGAGCCGAGCAGGCTCAAGGTGGCGAACCACAACGCGCGCCTGGGTTCGGCCAGCGACATCGGCGCCAGCATCACCTCCGGCGGCACCGGGAAGATGAAGCCCTCCACGAAACTGAGGCCGGTCAGCAGCGCCGGAGCGCGGCGATTGCGCGACCAACGAATGGCCACGTCGTACAACGGCCCGAAGATCTTCATCGAGGAACTCTCATGGATTCAATCCAGCATGCCCGACAACAGCGGGACGAACGTGACCGGCGCCAGAACCTGCTGTTCGATTGCGCCGTCGGCAGCGCGCGTGAGCTGCACCAGCGACTGCGACGAGGCGCCACCGACCGGGGCGACCAGCCGTCCGCCGACCGCCAGCTGATCGACCAGCGCATCGACCAGTGCCGGGGCGGCGGCGGTGACCACGATGGCATCGTAGGGACCGTGTTCGGGCCAACCGATGCGGCCGTCGTCGTGCTTGCTGCGCACATTCATGCCCAGATGCCGGAAGCGCTTGCGCGCCTGCCGCAGCAGGTCGCCGATGCGCTCAACCGTGTACACCTCCAGCCCCAGCGCGGCCAGGATCGCGCCCTGGTAGCCGGAGCCGGTGCCGACTTCGAGCACCCTGGTCGGGCCGACCTGCAGCACCGCCTCGGTCATCCGCGCGACCACCCAGGGCTGCGAGATGGTCTGGCCATGGCCGATCGGCAGGGCGGTGTCTTCGTAGGCGCGCGAGGCCAGCGCTTCGTCGATGAACAGATGGCGCGGCACCGTGCGCATCGCGTTGAGCGTGGCTTCGTCCTGGATGCCGGCCTCGCGCAGGCGCTCGACCAGCCGGTCGCGCACGCGTTGCGAGGTCATGCCGATCCCGACCGATTCCGGTTGCAGGCGCAGCCTGGGCGTCATGCTGGGGTATCCAGCGCGGCGGTCAACCCGCCCACCCAGCCAGCCACCGTCTCCAACGCCTGATAGCGGGTCAGGTCGACATGGATCGGGGTGATCGAGATATGCCCGGTGCGCACCGCGTGGAAGTCGGTGCCGGGGCCGGCATCCTGCTCCGGCCCGGCCGGGCCGATCCAGTACACGGTGCGGCCGCGCGGATCGCGCTGCGGCACGCAGGGCTCGGACCGATGGCGGTTGCCGAGCCGGGTGACCTCGAAACCGAGCACATCCGACCAGGCCAGATCCGGCACGTTGACGTTGAGGATGGTGTTGGCGGGCAAGGGGTCGGCCTTCAGCCGCGCCACGATCTCCACCGCCGCGCGTGCGGCGCTCTGGTAGTTGTGCGCCTCATGGTTGTGCGTCACCAGCGACACCGCCACCGCCGGCAGGCCGAGGAAGCGGCCTTCCATCGCGGCGGACACGGTGCCCGAATAGATCACGTCATCGCCGAGATTGGCCGAGTTGTTGATGCCGGAGACCACGATATCCGGCTCGTAATCGAGCATGCCGGTCAGCGCCAGATGCACGCAGTCGGTCGGCGTGCCGGCCACCGCGCAGGTCTGCGCGTCGATGCGGCGGGTGCGGATCGGCACATCCAGCGTCAGCGAATTGCTGGCGCCGGAGCGGTCGCGGTCGGGCGCGACCACCATCACTTCATGACCGGCATGGCGCAGCGCCTCGGCCAAAATCTGGATGCCGGGGGCGTCGACACCGTCGTCGTTGCTAACCAGTACGCGCATGGGACTCCTCGGAAAACCGGGCCATGATACCGGATGCGTCCGCGCCCTTCGCGCTTGATCTTCGCTTGCACCTGAGGTTGGGCACGTTACGCTGTGACCATGTCGCATCCAGAAGACGAAGACGACGGCGCGCTGTTCCGCGCAGCGATCGGCGCGGTCAAGCCGATTCGCGAGGTCGCCCCACCGGCCAATGCCAAGCCGCGCCCCAAGCCGCGCGCGCGCATGGCCGAGCGCGACGACGCCGAAGCGCACACCGAATTCGCACGCCTGCTGCGCGACAGCGCGCCACTGGAAGCCGGAGATACCGCCAGCTACCGACGCGAGAATCTTCCCACCCGATTGTTTCAACGGCTCAAGCGCGGGCAGTTCTCGATCCAGGACGAACTGGATCTGCATGGCGCCACCGCCACGCAGGCCGAATCCCTGCTGCGGCAGTTCCTGCTGGAGGCACATGCGCACGACCATGGCTGCGTGCGCATCATCCACGGCAAGGGGCTGCAGTCGGACAACGGTGCGCCGGTGTTGAAGAACCTGATGGATCGCCTGCTGCGTCAACGCAATGACGTGCTGGCGTTTCATTCCGCGCCTGCCACCCAGGGTGGCACGGGGGCGTTACTGGTGTTGTTGGCGCGGCGTTAGGGCCGCTTGGGTGGCCGGTTACCGACCTGGATTGCAGGCATGCGCTTGTGCGACGGACGGGCTATCGGGAAAGCCCGTCGCGGCCGGGTCCGCTCCTACGGGGTGGCGTGTTTTGCCGGGCGGCTGACGACCACCGGGCAGGCCTAGGCGTCGGAGCGCGGGCCGGTGTTGAGACGGCCGGCGTCGCTGACCTCGCCGAGCTCCCACAGCACCGCGGTGGCGTAGCAACCGGGCGGCAGTGCGAATTCGAGCTGCAGGCTGTGTGCATCCAGCCAGCGGAACTCCAGCTGTTGCGGATGCAGGCGCAGTGCGCGGCGCTCCTGCTTCAGGCCCGCTGCTTCCAGGCCGTGGCGCAGCGCGTCGGATTGCGGATCGGACAAGGCGCCCTGCTCCACCGCCGCGGCCTGGCCGGTCGAACGCAGCTCGCCGGCACCCCACAACGGCCCGCTGGGATGGATATCGAAGCGCGCCAGGCGCTCTGCCAGTGCCTCGCTGAACGGCTCGGGGCCGAACACGCTGCGCGAGCCGTCCAGCATCCACGCCTCGCCCTCCAGTGCGGTGTCCCAGGTGCCCTGCCCCACGCGTGCGCTGAGCACTCGATTGAACAACGCCGAGCGCGCCGCCGACAGCAGCATCGAGCGCTGATCGTTGCGCAGCCGCCGCCTGGATGCCGGCGCCGCTGACAACGTGCCGTCGGCATTGGACTGGTAGCCGAACATCGCCAGCGCGGAGGCCACGTTGCCGCCATCGCGACCGAAACGCTGTTCGCCAAACCAGTTCGGGATACCGCGCGCGGCGATCGCCTGCAGGCGCTGCTCGATCGCAGCGCGTTCGCCTTCCACCTGGCGCAACGTCAACACGAAACGATTGCCCAGCAGTGCGCCGCGTTGCAGCTTGCGGTTGTGCCAGGTGCTGTCGATGACCTGCATCTCGTCGTCATCGAGCGTGGCGAGCTCCGGCGCGATGCGCTTGGGCAGATGCACGCTGAAGCGCTGCGTGGTAACCGCATGGCGGTCCTTCAGGCCGGCGTAGCTGACGCCCATCTCGGCGATCCCGGCCCAGTGCGCGAGTTTCTTCGCGATATAGGCGGTGTTCTGCCCACGCTTGCGGATGGTGAGCAACAGGTGCTCGCCCTCACCGGAGGGCTCGAAAGCCGGCAGCTCATCGACCTGAAAATCGTCGGGCGTGCTGCGCATTGCCGCGCCAAGCACCGCAGCGCCATGCGCACGTGGCAGAACAGAGGTGTCGCTCATGCTGTGATTTACCTTCGCGCCGACAGGTCGTGCGCTGTGTGCCGAATGCCTCGGCGCGGTGATGTCGCGTTGCAACGCCAAGATGAGCCCGGCGCGGGCAACCGCGATGTGGAACGGCTAGAAACCTGGCCGGCAGTGGTCAGATGCGTGTGGACGGTGCATGCAGGGCATGCGTGATGAGCGCTGTGCCTGGCACCATCGCCTGGCACCGTCCGTGCCCGGCCGGCGGTGGGCACCGGCCTTGCCGGCTGCGGTTATGCGGCGATCTTGCCAAGCAATACCGCCGCCTGCGCCGCAATGCCCTCGCTGCGGCCGGTGAAACCGAGTTTTTCGCTGGTGGTGGCCTTGACGCTGACCGCATCGAGCTCGATCGCCAGCAGGCCGGCAATGCGTTCGCGCATGGCCAGCGCATGCGGGCCGATCTTGGGACGCTCGCAGATCACGGTGACATCGGCATTGCCGACACGCCAGCCACGCTCGCGCAGCAAATGATCGCAATGCTGCAGGAACTGCGCGCTGTCGGCATCCTTCCAGCGCGCATCGGATGGCGGAAAGTGCTGCCCGATATCGCCCAGCGCCAGCGCACCCAGCATTGCATCGCACAGCGCATGCAGCACCACGTCGCCATCGCTGTGCGCAAGCACGCCATGGCTGTGCGCGACGCGCACGCCGCCCAGCATCACGTGGTCGCCCGCGCCGAACGCATGCACGTCGTAGCCCTGACCGATTCGAAAATTGAAAGACATGGAAAATCCGTGGTGAGTGAGAGTGCCCAACAACAGGGAGCAAGCAGTCGTTTAGGTCGGCATGGACGCTGTAAACAGACCGCAGTGTACGAGTGGCCTACACAGTCGGTTCCGCAAACCGGCCTCGCAATCGTTCGACAGCCGCCCTAACGCGTGTTGACGTCGTGATTGGCATCGGCAACCACCGCATCGTTGCGTGTGGCCACCAATTCGGCATCCACCGCCACGCCGCGGCGTGCGAGCTCGAATTCGAAGCGCGCCAGATCCGTTGGCGTGGTCACCTTGAAGTTGTCTTCGGCACCTTCCACCAGCAACGGGCGCAATCCCAGCCGCTCCATCGCCATCGCCTCGTCGGTCACGTCCACGCCGGCGGCCGACGCTTCGGTCAGGCCGCGGATCAATTGATGGCGACGAAACAGCTGCGGGGTCAGCGCGCGCCACAGCCGCTCGCGCGGTTCGGTGGCATCGATGCCGCCATCGTCGCCGGCACGCTTGAGGGTGTCGCGCACCGGTGCAGCCAGGATCGCGCCGACCGGATCGCCGCGGCCGATTTCCAGCAGGCGCTCCAGGTCGGCCAGGCCGAGATTGGGCCGCGCGGCGTCGTGCACCAGCACAAAGTCATCGGCGCGCACGCTCTCGGGCAAGGCCAGCAATCCGGCCAGCACCGATGCCGCACGTGTCCCGCCGCCGACGCAGGTCAGCACCGGCTTGGCCTGCACCGACGTCCAGCCCGGCCAATCCGCATCGTCGGGCGCGATGGCCACCACGATGCCGGCCACCACCGGATGCGCGGCAAGCGCCGCCAGCGTGTAGGCCATCAGCGGTTGCCCGGCGGCGGGCAGATATTGTTTGGGGGTCTGCCCGCCAAAGCGCGTGCCGCGCCCGGCGGCCGGCACGATCGCCCAGATCGAACCGGTCATGGCTGTTCCGCCGGCGCGTCGGGCTCGACGGGTGCGGCCGACGGCGCGGCCACCGCGGGCGGCAGCGGCGGTGCATCCTCGACCACGCGATAGAACGTCTCGCCCGGCTTGATCATGCCCAGCTCGCTGCGCGCGCGTTCCTCGATTGCCGCCTCGCCGTCCTTCAAATCCTTCACCTCTGCTGCCAACGCCTGGTTGCGTTGGCGCAGACCTTCGTTGTCCTGTGTCTGATGCGCGACCTGGGCTTCCAGCATCATGACTTCGCCGGAATTCCCAGGCCCGAACCAGAAGCGGTACTGCAGCCAAGCCAGCAGCACCGCCAGCACCAGCAGTAGCCAGCGCCAGTTGCGCACGGCTTATCGCTTGATCGAAACGAACGCGTCGCGGCCGGCGTAGCGTGCGCCGGAGCCCAGCGCCTGCTCGATGCGCAGCAACTGGTTGTACTTGGCGACGCGATCGCTGCGGCACAGCGAGCCGGTTTTGATCTGGGTGGCGGTGGTGGCCACGGCGATGTCGGCGATGGTGGTGTCTTCGGTTTCGCCCGAACGGTGCGAGACGATCGAGGCATAGTTGGCCGCGTGCGCCATCGCGATGGCCTCCAGCGTCTCGGTCAGCGTGCCGATCTGGTTGACCTTGATCAGGATCGCGTTGGCAGTGCCCGAGTCGATGCCCTGCTTGAAGATCTTCGGGTTGGTGACGAACAGGTCGTCGCCGACCAGCTGCACCTTCTTGCCGACGCGGTCGGTGAGCAGCTTCCAGCCGGCCCAGTCGTCCTCGGCCAGGCCGTCTTCGATGCTGATGATCGGATACTGCGCGACCCAGTCGGCCAGGAAGTCGACGAACTGCTCGCTGGTCAGGCGCTTGTTCTCGCCGACCAGGTTGTACTTGCCGTTGTCGTAGAACTCGCTGGAAGCCACGTCCAGGCCCAGCAGCACGTCTTCGCCCGCGGTGTAGCCGGCTTTGCCGATCGCCTCGAGAATGGTGTCCAGCGCTTCGACATTGCTGCGGAAGTCCGGCGCAAAGCCGCCTTCGTCGCCGACTGCCGTGCTCAGGCCGTGGCCCTTGAGCACCGACTTGAGCGCGTGGAATATCTCGGTACCGGCACGCAGCGCTTCGGAGAACGAGCTGCAACCGACCGGCAGCACCATGAACTCCTGGAAGTCGACGTTGTTGTCGGCATGCGCGCCGCCGTTGATGATGTTCATCATCGGCACCGGCAGCGCCACATCCGATTCGGTGATGGTGGACAGGTACTGCCACAACGGCTGCTTGCGCGAGGCTGCCACGGCATGCGCGGCGGCCAGCGAAACACCCAGCAGCGCATTCGCGCCCAGGCGGCCCTTGTTCTCGGTGCCGTCCAGATCGATCAGGCGGCGGTCCAGGCCCTGCTGGTCGGCGGCATCGAAGCCCTTCAGCGTCTCGGCGATGGTGCCGTTGACGTTCTGCACCGCGTGCAGCACGCCCTTGCCCAGGTAGCGGGTCTTGTCGCCATCGCGCAGTTCCACCGCTTCCTTGGTGCCGGTCGAGGCGCCCGAGGGCACGGCGGCGCGGCCGAACGAGCCGTCGTCCAGCGTGACTTCGGCCTCCAGCGTGGGATTGCCGCGGGAGTCGAGGATTTCGCGGGCGAGGATCTTGGCGATAGTGGTCATAGGTCGATCGGTTACCAGTAAGGGGGAAGGACACCGGAAACAAGCTGCCGGATTATCGCCGCAGGACTGCGGCTTGCCAAATGGCGTGAGCATGCGGCCACCGCGATGGCGACACGTCAGGACGCCGGAGCAGCAGGTGGGCGGCAGTACGGACTGCGCAGTGCAGCGGTGTCAGCTGCAGCTGCCACACACGGCACCGCTGTGCGAACACCGGCACCACATCCGCATCCGCGGCGCTAACGGACCACGCAGCAGCGGCCGCGCGCGCCACCGCATTGCCTGCTCAGACGCCTTGTTCGAGAAAGCCGTGGCGCTTGGTGATGGTGTCCAGCGCCAGCAGTGTCTCCAGCAGGGCTTCCATCTTGTCCAGCGGCCAGGCGTTGGGGCCGTCCGACAAGGCCTTGGACGGGTCCGGATGGGTTTCGGCAAACAGGCCGGAAATGCCCACCGCCACCGCGGCGCGCGCCAGCACCGGCACGAATTCGCGCTGGCCGCCGGAACTGCTGCCCTGCCCGCCCGGCAGCTGCACCGAATGGGTGGCATCGAACACGACCGGGCAGCCGGTATCGCGCATCACGCTCAGCGAGCGCATGTCGCTGACCAGATTGTTGTAGCCGAACGAGGCACCACGTTCGCAGACCATGATCTGTTCGTTGCCGGTCGATTTGGCCTTGTCAACCACCGGCTTCATGTCCCATGGCGACAGGAACTGGCCCTTCTTGATGTTGACCGGCTTGCCCGCGGCACAGACGTTCTTGATGAAATCGGTCTGGCGCACCAGGAAGGCCGGGGTCTGCAGCACGTCGACGACGGCGGCGACCTCGTTCATCGGGGTGTATTCGTGCACATCGGTCAGCACCGGCACGCCGATCTGCTGTTTCACCGCTTCCAGCACCTTCAGGCCTTCTTCCAGGCCCGGGCCGCGGAAGCTGGTGCCGGAGGTGCGGTTGGCCTTGTCGAAGCTCGACTTGAAGATGAAGTTGATCCCCAGCTTGCCGGTGATCTCCTTGAGCTTGCCGGCCACGTCGAGCTGCAGCTGCATCGACTCGATCACGCAGGGGCCGGCAATCAGGAACAACGGCTGATCCAGGCCGACGTCGAAGTCACAGAGTTTCATCAGGTCACCTTATTGATTGAGCCCCTCTCCCGTCGGGAGAGGGGTTGGGATGAGGGGGCGATTGCAACGCGCTGGTCAAGCCCGATGGCTTGCCCAGGGCGGCGCATGGCGACGCGTTCGCCATGGCTGCCATCTGCCGGTGCGTTGCGGTGCCTACTCATCCGGCACGGCGCGCCCGCGTCTCCCGCAGGGAGAACAAGCGGCTCACGCACGCGCTTCCTTCAGCAGTTTTCCGCCCGCCTTCTTCTCGCGCGCGGCGCGCACGAAGCCGATGAACAGCGGATGCCCGTCGCGCGGGGTGGAGAGGAATTCCGGATGCGCCTGGCAGGCCAGGAACCACGGGTGCGTTTCGCGCGGCAGCTCCACCATCTCCACCAGCGTGTCGTCCATCGACTTGCCGGAGATCACCAGGCCGGCGTCTTCCAGCTGGGTGCGGTAGCGGTTGTTGAACTCGTAGCGGTGGCGATGGCGTTCGGCGACCACGTCCTTGCCGTACACCTCGCGCGCCAGCGTGCCCGGCTTGAGCCGCTGCTCCTGCAGACCCAGGCGCATGGTCCCGCCCAGGTCGGATTTCTCGTCGCGCTTTTCCACTTCGCCGGTGGCGGTGCGCCATTCGGTGATCAGGCCGATCACCGGGTGCGGCGACTGGCGATCGTTCTCGGTACTGTTGGCTGCGTCCAGGTCGGCCACGTGGCGGGCATAGTCCACCACCGCCGCCTGCATGCCGTAGCAGATGCCGAAATACGGCACCTTGTGCTCGCGCGCGTATTTGGAGGTCAGCACCTTGCCTTCGAAGCCACGGTCGCCGAAGCCGCCCGGCACCAGGATGCCGTCGATATCCTGCAGCGCCGCCATGTCGCTGCCTTCCAGGTCCTGCGCTTCCAGCCACTTCAGGTTGACCTTGGTGCGCTGGCGCAGACCGCCGTGACGCAGCGCTTCGGCCACCGACTTGTAGGCGTCCTGGTGGTCGACGTACTTGCCGACCACGGCAATGGTGACCTCGTCCAGCGGATGCTTGACCGCATCCACCACCGCCGCCCATTCGGACAGGTCGGGCGCAGCCACCTTGTCGCGCAGCTTGAACTGATCGATGACCAACTCGTCCAGGCCCTGGCGACGCAGTTCCAGCGGCATGCCGTACAGCACGTCGATATCGGGGCAGCTGATCACCGCGCGCTCGGAGACGTTGGTGAACAACGCGATCTTGCGGCGCTCCGAATCCGGAACCGCCTGCTCGGAGCGGCACAGCAGCACGTCCGGCTGGATACCGATCGAACGCAGTTCCTTGACCGAGTGCTGGGTCGGCTTGGTCTTCAGCTCGCCAGCGGCGGCGATGTATGGCACCAGCGTGAGGTGCATGAACATGGCCTTTTCGGCGCCCCGCTCGGTGCGCACCTGGCGGATCGCCTCCAGGAACGGCAGCGACTCGATATCGCCGACGGTGCCGCCGATCTCGATCAGCGCCACGTCGAAGCCGGCGGTGGCCTCGTCGATGCAACGGCGGATCTCGTCGGTGATATGCGGGATCACCTGCACGGTGGCGCCCAGGTAATCGCCACGACGCTCCTTGCGGATCACGTTCTCGTAGATGCGGCCGGTGGTGACCGAATTCTTGCGCGACAGCCGCGTGCGCACGTAGCGCTCGTAGTGACCCAGGTCCAGGTCGGTCTCGGCGCCGTCGTCGGTGACGTAGACCTCGCCATGCTGGAACGGGCTCATCGTGCCCGGGTCCACATTGATGTAGGGGTCCAGCTTCATCATCGTGACCTTCAGGCCACGCGCTTCCAGAATGGAGGCAAGCGAAGCGGCGGCAATGCCCTTGCCTAGCGAGGACACTACGCCGCCGGTAACAAAAATCAGGGGGGTCATGGGGCTTGGAGCCTCCCGGAAAGCCATAGTTTAGCGGGTGACGGGCGAATGCCCAAGGGTTGCGTGACGATCATGTCGTCACAGCGGCGAAAGAGCGCGCGCCTGGTGTCCAAATGCAGACGCCCCGGCCAAGGCCGGGGCGTCTGTGTGGCGTGGCACCGACTCGCACTGGCATCAGCGCGCCGGCTTTTCTTCTTCCTCTTCCTCGCGCGGGGCGTCATCGGCCTTGGGCTTGTGCGCCGCGGCGGCGGCGCGGCGCTCGGCCTTGCGCTCGGCTTCGGTCTTGGCCTTGGCGTCGTCGGCCTTCTGCGCGCTGGCGCCGGCGCCCTGCCCGGTCTGCTGCGGGGCCGCCTGGGCCAGGGCAGGAAGCGCGGCCACTGCGGCAGCACCGAGGGTGAGCATCAGGATGTGCTTGAACTTCATGGTGTCCTCCGGTTTCGGTGACATCCTCAGGTGGGGACGTTTGGTTCCGAATCCAACGCCAGGGTATCCAGCCGCACCCCGCCCTGCACTGAACGTCTGTCGCGTGCAAAAAATCGGCCCAGCCCCCACACTTGCGCGTCGTTTCACGTGCCAACGAGATGCATGAACACCCGTTATAACGCCGCCGATATTGAAGTGCTGTCGGGCCTGGACCCGGTCAAACGCCGCCCTGGCATGTATACCGACACTGCGCGCCCGAACCACCTGGCGCAGGAAGTGATCGACAACTCGGTCGACGAGGCGCTGGCCGGTCATGCCAGGCAGGTCGAAGTGACCCTGTACAAGGATGGCAGCTGCGAGGTGTCCGACGACGGCCGCGGTATGCCGGTGGACATGCATCCGGAAGAAAAGATTCCCGGTGTCGAGCTGATCCTGACCCGGCTGCATGCCGGCGGCAAGTTCAGCAACCGCAACTACACCTTCTCCGGCGGCCTGCATGGCGTGGGCGTGAGCGTGGTCAATGCGCTGTCGACCAAGGTCGAGCTGTTCATCAAGCGCGAAGGCAGCGAGCACCGCATGGAGTTCCGCGACGGCCACGCCGCGTCCAAGCTGGAAGTGGTGGGCACCGTCGGCAAGAAGAACACCGGCACGCGGCTGCGCTTCTGGGCCGATCCCAAGTACTTCGACACGCCCAAGTTCAACGTGCGCGCGTTGCGCCACCTGCTGCGCGCCAAGGCGGTGCTGTGCCCCGGCCTGACCGTCAAGCTGCACGACGAGGCCACCGGCGAGCAGGACAGCTGGTACTTTGAGAACGGCCTGCGCGACTACCTCAAGGGCGAGATGGCCGCCCATGAGCTGCTGCCGGCCGACCTGTTCGCGGGCAGCCTGAAGAAGGACACCGAGATCGTCGACTGGGCCGCGGCCTGGGTGCCGGAAGGCGAGCTGGTGCAGGAAAGCTACGTCAACCTGATCCCGACCGCGCAGCACGGCACCCACGTCAACGGCCTGCGTTCGGGCCTGACCGATGCGCTGCGCGAGTTCTGCGACTTCCGCAACCTGCTGCCGCGCGGGGTCAAGCTGGCGCCGGAAGACGTGTGGGACCGGGTCACCTTCGTGCTCAGCCTGAAGATGACCGACCCGCAGTTCTCCGGGCAGACCAAGGAGCGCCTGTCCTCGCGCCAGGCCGCCGGCTTCATCGAAGGCGCCGCGCACGATGCCTTCAGCCTGTACCTGAACCAGAACGTGGAGATCGGCGAGAAGATCGCGCAGATCGCCATCGACCGCGCCAGCGCGCGGTTGAAGACCGAAAAGCAGATCGTCCGCAAGAAGGTCACTCAGGGCCCGGCCCTGCCCGGCAAGCTGGCCGACTGCATCAGCCAGGACCTGTCGCGCACCGAATTGTTCCTGGTCGAGGGCGACTCGGCCGGCGGCTCGGCCAAGCAGGCGCGCGACAAGGATTTCCAGGCGATCCTGCCGCTGCGCGGCAAGATCCTCAACACCTGGGAAGTGGCTTCGGGCAGCGTGCTGGCCTCCGAGGAAGTGCATAACCTGGCGATCGCAATCGGCTGCGATCCGGGCAAGGACGACATCACCGGGCTGCGCTACGGCAAGGTGGTGATCCTGGCCGATGCGGACTCGGACGGCCTGCATATCGCCACCCTGCTGACCGCGCTGTTCCTCAAGCATTTCCCGGCGCTGGTTGCCGCCGGCCATGTCTTCGTGGCGATGCCGCCGTTGTTCCGCGTGGACGTGGGCAAGCAGGTGTTCTATGCGCTGGACGAAGAGGAAAAGACCACACTGCTGGACAAGATCGCGCGCGAGAAGATCAAGGGTCAGGTCAGCGTCACCCGCTTCAAGGGCCTGGGCGAGATGAACCCGCAGCAGCTGCGCGAATCGACCATCCATCCGGATACGCGTCGCCTGGTGCAGCTGACCATCGACGATGGCGAGCAGACCCGCTCGCTGATGGACATGTTGCTGGCGAAGAAGCGCGCCGGCGATCGCAAGCAGTGGCTGGAGACCAAGGGCGATCTGGCGTCGCTGGAAGTTTAAGAACCTCTGGAAAAGCTTTAAGGCCCTAAAGGTCAAGCCCCTCTCCCGTCGGGAGAGGGGTTGGGGTGAGGGTACGTGCGAAGCCACCGGGTAAGTAACCGCCTGAGGCTGCGCCCCGTACCCTCATCCGCCCCTGCGGGGCACCTTCTCCCGAGGGGAGAAGGAAGTGTGATCGGCTTTCTTTTGAGTCGACGCGGATTTCAGCGGACTGCCCAAACCTCACCCTCTGGGTCAGACGGCTGCCTGCTGCGGCACAGACGGCGCCATGCCAGGCATGCGGCGTCGGCCGACGCGACACTGTGCCTTTGTGCACATCCATCGGGCGCCACCGGGGGCCTAGCATCGTCGCTCCCCTGCCGAACGTCCGATGCTCATGTCCTTTTTTCTCCGCGCCAGCCTGCTGGCCTGCGTCCTGCTCAGCGGGACGGCGCTGGCCGATGCGCCCGACAAGACCGATGCAAAACCCGATACCAAATCCGATACGGCTGCGGCCAAACCCGCGCCACTGCCGGCCGATGCCAGCGTGCGGCAAAGCACGCGCGTGGCCGGGCGCTCGCTGAGTTACACCGCAACCGTCGGCACGCTGCCGGTGCGCGACGCGCAGGGCAGGACCACCGGCGAAGTGGTGTTCACCGCCTACACGGTCGATGGCAAGGACCGCCCGGTGACCTTTGCATTGAATGGCGGGCCCGGCGCGTCGTCGGTCTATCTGAACATGGGCGCGATCGGGCCCAAGGTGGTCGGCTTCGGCGCCGAAGGCGACAGCGCGTCCGCACCGGCGACCTTGCGCGACAATCCGGGCACCTGGCTGGACTTCACCGACCTGGTATTCATCGACCCGGTCGGCACCGGCTTCAGCCGCGCGCTCATCGGCGACGACGAGGCCAAGAAGCAGTTCTACAACCCGCAGGCCGACGTGGAATATCTCTCGCGCGTGATCTACGACTGGCTGCTGAAGAATCGCCGCCTGCAGACGCGCAAGTATCTGGTCGGCGAAAGCTATGGTGGCTTCCGCGGACCGCGCATCACCCAGTACCTGCAGACCCGCCTCGGCGTGGCCATGAACGGCGTGGTGCTGGTGTCGCCGTACCTCAACCCGACCCTGGACGACAACAGCGATGTCTCGCCGCTGGCGTGGATGCTGACGCTGCCCTCGATCGCCGCCGCGCATCTGGAGCGCCAGGGCCAGCTCAGCGACACGGCGATGCGCCAGGTGATCGACTACACCCGCGGCGACTATGCGGTGGCGCTGATGAAGGGCCGCACCGACCCGCAGGCCACCGAGGCGATGCTGCAACAGGTCACCCGCATGACCGGACTGGACGCGACCTATGTGCGCCGCTCCGGCGGACGCCTGGAAACCCAGGCATACCTGCGCGAGGTGTTCCGCGACAAGGGCGAGCTGGGCAGCCGCTACGACTCCAACGTCACCGCGTTCGACCCCTTCCCCAACGATCCGGAGCAGCGCGCCAACGATCCGCTGCTGGACAGCATCATCGCGCCGACCACCACCGCGATGGTGGACTTCGTCACCCGGATCGTCGGCTGGAAAGTCGATGCCCGCTATCAGGCGATCAATTACGAGGTCAATACGGCGTGGGAATGGGGCGATGAACTGCGCAAGGGCGCGGTGACGCAGCTGCGTCAATCGGTGGCGATCGACCCCAAGCTACGTGTACTGATCGCACATGGCTGGAACGATCTCTCCTGCCCGTTCATGGGATCGGTGCTGACCGTGGACCAGATGCCGGCGATGGGCGACCCCACGCGCGTGCAGGTGCGCGAGTATCCCGGCGGTCACATGTTCTACAACCGCCCCGACAGCCAGGCCGCGTTCCGCAACGACGTCAAGGCGCTGTACGAAACCCGCTGAGCACAGCCATCGCCGGCCGCACACGCGGCTGGCGATGCAGCACACCGACGGCGCGTGCGTACTAACCCGTCGCCAAGCCACCGGCAAAGCCAATAGTGGTTTCGGGCCGCCACACATGTGACTTGCCCGCGTCAACGTTCAACACCACTCGCTGCCGTCAAGATTCAAATCAGCCGAACAAACCAAAACGCGCACCAGCTGTTACGAATCCCGAATCCCCATTTCCGAATCCCGATTTCCCGAATCCCGATTCCCCACTCCCGATTCCCAATTCACAACGCCCCAGGCGCCACAGCCCGCACATTCCACCCCAGCCACTCGTAGACCCGATAACGCGCAATGCCCAGATACTCGTGCAGGGCGACATCGGCCACGGTGAAGTTGTAGCTCTGCGGCAACCACGCCCAGGACGCGGTCAGCCAGTCCGATCGTACCGGCGTGGCATCGATACCGAAATGGCGGAAATACAGTTCGGCGCGCCGCAGATGCGTGGCCGAGGACACCAGCACGACGCGGTCGGGGCGGTACGTGCGCAGCAGTGGCTGGCTGAACTGCGCGTTCTGCCAGGTGTTCATGCTGGACGGCTCCATGATCAGGTCGGCCTGATCGATCCCGAGCCCGATCAGCACCTTTCGGTACACCACCGCCTCGGACAGGCCCAGCCCGCGTGCATCGCCGCCACTGATCTCGATCTTGCAGTCGCCGCCGTGCGCACGGCACTGCCGGTACAGCCGCGCCGATTCGACGATGCGGCCATAGGCGAACATGTTGGACTCGGCGGTGGCGTCGGGGCCATCCGGCCGCACCGTCCCTGCGCCCAGCAGCACGATCATGTTGCGCGCGCGCCAGTCGTTGAAGTCGTTGACGCCGGTCTGCTGCAAGCCGTGCAGCATCCAGCTCGCCAACGGGCCGCAGCCCACCAGCAGCAGCAGGGCCAGCGTGGCCGCCGCCAGCGCACGCGCACTGCGCAGCCAGCGCCGGCGGCCGATCAACCAGGACAGCAGGAACAGCACGCACACCAGCGCAAGCATCATCGGCGCGTTTCCTCAGGCAGGACGCGTTGGGATATCAGGGTCGAACCGGATGCCCTGCAACCGGACGCCCTGCAGTCGGCGCGCATGCTCGCCGACCGAGGTGACCATCGCGCGACATCACTCAGGTCCAGCCGAACCACTCGAAGCAGCGCAGGATCACATACGCCACGCCGCCCGCGGCCGGGATGGTCAGAATCCAGGCCCAGACGATGCGCTCGATCACGCCTAGCCGCAGCGAGCGCGGGTTCTTGGCAAAGCCCACACCCATGATCGCGGTGGAAATGCTGTGCGTGGTGGACACCGGCATGCCGAAGTGCGCGGCCACGGTCAGCACGGTGGCCGAGCTGGTTTCTGCGGCAAAACCGTGGATGGGATGCAGCTTGACCATCTTGTGGCCGAGCGTCTTGATGATCTTCCAGCCGCCCGAGGCGGTGCCGGCGGCCATCACCACCGCACAGGTCAGCACGATCCACATCGGAATGCCGGCACCCGCGGCCAAGCCGGTGCCAGGATGCAGGAACGACAGCCAGCCCGGCAGCTCGTCCAGTGCACCGGCCGACTGCGCGCCGATCAGGGTCATGGCGATGATGCCCATGGTCTTCTGCGCGTCGTTATGGCCGTGGGCATAGCCCATGTAAGCGGCCGAGGCGATCTGCGCCTTGCCGAAGAAGGCATTGACCCAGCGCGGACGCGCCAGCCGCCCGATCGGCCCGCCCAGCCTGGCCATGCCGGCGATGATCGCCCACAGCAGCAGCATCACCACGATACCGAGCAGGAAGCCGGCGATCGGCGAGGTGATCATCGGCACGAACACCTTCCACAGCAGGCCCTTGTTCTTGGCCCAGTTGCCGATGTTTTCCGACCAGATCAACGCGTTCCAGTTGTTGTGCGCGGCCGCCAGGCCGGCGCCGCAAAGCCCGCCGATCAAGGCGTGCGAGGACGACGACGGCAGGCCCTTCCACCAGGTGATCAGGTTCCAGATGATGCCGCCCAGCAGCGCGCACAGGATCACCTGCGGGGTGACCTCGACCACCTCGGTGTTGAGCAGGCCGGAGGCGATCGTCAGCGCCACCGCGGTGCCGGTGAGCGCGCCGATCAGGTTCATGCCGGCGGCCAGCATCACCGCCCAACCCGGCGACAGCACCTTGGTGGCGACCACGGTGGCGATGGAGTTGGCGGTGTCGTGGAAGCCGTTGATGAACTCGAACACCAACGCCGCCAGGATCACCACCAGGACTAGGGTAAGCACGCGGCGACCTCAGCTGTTCTTCAATACGATCTGGTACACCACCACCCCGGCCTCGCGGCAACGGTCGATGGCCTTTTCCAGGATCTCGAAGAATTCCTTGAGCAGGAACATCTGCAGCGTGTCCAGGCGGCCGGAATAGATGTCGCGGTACAGCTCGAGCATCAGCCGGTCGGCTTCGTTTTCCAGCATGCGCAGCTTGTCGTTGAGCGCGGTCATGCGATCGATGTTCATGTGCGGCAGGTCGGTCACCATCTCCACCACCACCGCGGCGGCCTGTTCCAGCATCGCCGCGCGCGGGGCGAAGTCGATGTGCTCCAGGTGCTTGGTGGCCAGCGAGTACCGGTCGGCGAACTTCTCGACCTGCTTGGGAATCTTGTACAGCGCCGACCCCAGCGCCTCGATGTCCTCGCGCTCGATCGGGGTCATGAAGCTGTCCACCAGCGCCTGGCCGATCTTGTCGGAGGCGGCGCGTTCGCGCAGGCGGGCCAGCTTGAAGGCGTCCAGCGCGGGTTGGCGGTCGGACGTGCGCATCATGGCGTGCAAGGCCTTGGTGCTGTCGTAGGCGGCCTGCGCCGCTTCGTTCAGGAGCGCATAGAACTGCTTGCCGGAACCGAAGATGGTCTGCAACGAGAACATGGGTGGAGAACTTCCTGCCGTCGAGGGAGAGACGGACGCCAAGCGCGAATTATGACCGTTCCATGACCTGTCTGGGTATCTCGGCGCCACAAGTGGCCTTCACATCGGCATTTCCCGGCTCGAACCACCCTGTGGTTTGCTAACATGCTCCCGCGCCCTCGGGTGCACCCTATGGAAGACGACCCTATATTCCCCCGTTGCCGCCCCGCCCTTGTGCGCGCCGGCCAACCCAGTGCTCGCCCGCCCTCCCCTTCACTGACCGGGGAAGACGCCCGTGGTTGAGTTTCTGATCGTCATCGCGCTGATCCTGTTGAACGGCTTCTTCGCGATGTCGGAAATGTCCTTGATGACCTCGCGCAAGAGCCGGCTGAAGCAGATGGCCGGCTCCAGCAAGCGCGCTGCGCGTGCCCTGGCACTGGCCGAAAGCCCGGAAAACTTCCTGTCCACGGTGCAGATCGGCATTACCCTGATCGGCATCCTGACCGGCGTGTTCGGTGGCGAGGCGATCGGCGAGGCCATCAGCAGCTGGCTGCAGGGGCTGTTCCCGGCACTGTCGGCCTCGTTCGAGCTGGTCGGCAAGCCGCGCCCGTATTCGGTGGTGATCGGCAGCACGCTGGCGGTGGCGCTGATCACCTTCCTGACGCTGATCTTCGGCGAACTGGTGCCCAAGCGGCTGGCGCTGCGCAACTCCGAGGACATCGCCGGGGTGGTTGCGGTGCCGATGGCCTGGCTGGCGAAAATCGCCGCTCCCGGCGTGTGGGTGCTGGCGCGCTCGACCCGGCTGGTGCTGCGCATGCTCGGCATGGGCAAGGACGAATCGGCATCGGTGACCGAAGAGGAGATCCGCATGCTGGTGGCCGAAAGCCACGAGGCCGGCGTGATCGATGCGCACGAGCGCGACATGATGAATCGCGTGATGCGGCTGGGCGACCGCACCGCCGACAGCCTGATGACCCCGCGCAACCGCATCGCCTGGCTGGATGCCAACGCCGAGCCGGAACGCAATCTGCAGGTGATGCGCGAGCACGAGTTTTCGCGTTACCCGGTGTATCGCGGCAGCGACCAGGACATTGCCGGCGTGCTGGAAGTCAAATCGCTGGTCACGCGCATGGGTGGGCACGGCGAGAATCTTTTCCAGGCGCTGCGCGATACCTTGTTCGTGTCCGAATCCACACATGCGATGAAGCTGCTGGAGATCTTCCGCGAAGAACAGCAGTCGATGGCGCTGGTGGTGGACGAATACGGCGAGATCCGTGGACTGGTGACCATCAGCGACCTGATGGGTGCGGTGGTCGGCCGTCTGCAGGCGGTGGAAAACACCGACGAGGATGCGCTGGTGGTCACGCGCGCCGACGGCTCGCTGCTGATCGACGGGTCGCTGCCGGTGGAGGAACTGCGCGAAGTGCTGGGCGCCGAACTGCCGGAAGCCGACGAAGGCGACTATCACACGCTCGCCGGCCTGTGCATCTACTACTTCGGGCGCATTCCGCAGGCGGGCGAATTCTTCGATTGGGCCGGCTGGCGCATCGAGATCGTCGATCTGGATGGCGCGCGCGTGGACAAGCTGCTGCTGAGCCGTGTCGGCGACGAGGGCAGCGATGACATCGTCGGATAACGGCGTGCCGCCGCCGGATGCGGCCGACGGCGAGCAGATGCGCTATCGCAACGAAGGCATCCGCAGCCTGCTGGCGGCCTTCAGCGAGGGCGATCCGGCGCAGGTGTTGCGGGTACGCGAGATCCTGGCCGACCTGCAGCAGAGCGCGTTCGGCGTGTTTCTGTTCCTGGCGATCCTGCCCTCGTTCATTCCCATTCCCGGCGTGGCCGGCGGCATCAGCGGCCCGCTGACGGTGCTGATCGGGATGCAGATGCTGTGCTGCCTGCGCAAGCCGTGGGTGCCGCGTTTCATCGGCGAGCGCGGGCCGCGCCGCAGCACCAGCCAGCGTTTCGTCGCGCGGCTTGCGCCGACGCTGCAACGCCTGGACCGGCTGCTCAAGCCACGCCTGCACGGCATGCTGGACCGGATTCCGGCGCAGATGTTCACCGGCGTGCTGCTGGTGCTGGTCGGCGTCCTGCTGACGTTGCCGATCCCGTTCACCAACTACCTCTTCGGGCTGATCCTGCTGCTGTTCGCTCTGGCCCTGCTCGAGCGCGACGGTGCGCTGTTGCTGGTGGGCTGGGCCGCTGCGCTGATTTCGGTGGCGGTGTTCGGGGTCACGTCCGACCAGCTGCTGGATCTGGTGCGCGATTGGTGGCCGGCCGCCTGGCGCTGATGCGCGAGACGATCGGCCCACCTGATCGTCGCCGTTACTTCAGATCCACCACACGGTTGTCAGACAGGCTGCCGGTGTCGTCGGTGACTGCCGTCATCACGAAGTACAGCGCCTTGCCCAGCAGCCCGCTCGGACCGTCCCAGTACTCGGCCGATTCGGCACGCACATGGATCAGGCGCAGATTGGGGTCATCCTTGCCGCCGGGGAAAAACACCTTCATCGCCGGCGACCACAGCTGCTCGATCTTGGCGCGGTCATCGACCACGCGCGCGGTGCCGGCGACCGACACGTAGCTGTTCTTCGAGGCCGAGGCATAGGCCACGTTGACGCGCGGATCGGCAGCGATTTCGGCCACCTTCGGGCTGTCGGCGGCGGTGGCGAACCACAGGTCGCCATCGAATTCGACTTCCTGCGTGCCCAACGGCCGGCTCACCAGTTTGCCGTCGGCCGACACGGTCGTGAACATCGCGATGTCCACGCCGCGGATCAATTCCGCCAACTGCTTGATGCTCTCGCTGCGTTCCTGAAATTGCATGCTGGTCTTCCCAATGGAGGTGCATGCATCTGAGCGGATTGCCGCGCAAAGCGACGTGAATCACGCAGGAGTCACGTCCAGCTCGCGGCAGGCCATGGCGGCGATTTCGAACGAACGCAGACGCGCGGCATGGTCGTAGATGTTGGCGGTGAACAGCAACTCGTCCGGCGTATGGCGCTCGATGAACTCGGCCACGCCCCGCGCGATCTGCTCGGCATCGCCCAGCACCGTGCAGGCCAGCGCCCGCTCCACGCCGGCACGTTCGTGCGGCTGCCAGAAGCTGTCGATGTCGTCGATCGGCGCGGGAATCTTGCCCGGCTTGCCGCGGCGCAGGTTGACGAAACTCTGCTGCTGGGTGGTGAACAGGCGGCGTGCCTGCGCTTCGGTCTCCGCGGCCACCACGTTCAAGGCCAGCATCACGTGCGGCTTGGCCAACTGCGCGGACGGGCGGAACTCGCGGCGGTAAATCGCCACCGCCTCGTCCATCGCATCGGGCGCGAAGTGCGAAGCAAACGCGAACGACAGGCCCATCGCTGCGGCCAGCCGCGCACTGAACAGGCTGGAGCCCAGCAGCCATACCGGCACGTCGAGCCCGGCGCCCGGCACTGCCTGCACCAGTTGCCCCGGCACGGCAGGCGCGAAGTAGCGCAACAGCTCGGCCACGTCCTGCGGAAAATGGTCGGCGCTGTCGAAATAGCGACGCAGGGCGCGCGCGGTCGGCTGGTCGGTGCCGGGCGCGCGGCCCAGGCCCAGGTCGATGCGCTGCGGATACAGCGAGGCCAGCGTGCCGAACTGTTCGGCCACCTGCAGCGGCGCATGGTTGGGCAGCATGATGCCGCCGGCACCGACGCGGATGGTCTTGGTGCCGCCGGCCACGTGGCCGATCAGCACCGCGGTGGCGGCGCTGGCGATGCCCGGCATGTTGTGGTGCTCGGCCAGCCAGTAACGCTGGTAGCCCCAGCGCTCGGCGTGCTGGGCCAGATCGAGCATGTTGGCGAAGGCATGGGTGGTGTCGCTGCCTTCGCAGACCGGCGCCAGGTCGAGCACGGAAATGGGCGTCATCGGATGACTCCGGGGAATGAATGATGTGCAAGAGATGGGGCTGGGCAGGCGGCTTTGCCACCTGCCCAGGTGGCGCTGGGGGGATTACAGCATTCCAGTGGTCGAACAACGGGAGGATCTGCAACTGGCCATTCCCCGCTCCGTGCCCAGGCCCGCGCTTCGTTGCACCGGCACTGCACTGCACGCGCGCAGCGGCGCGCAAGCATTCGCCCCGGAGGGAGGGGCTTACGGCTACGCGCGATGGCTGTTGGTGTGTTGCGCGCGTTGGCTCGCCTGCGAATGCAGTTGCCAGGCCACGAAGCATGGGCGTCGGGTGACACCGTTGCTGGCTATGATGGACACCGCACTGGCAGCGCCTGCATGACGATGGCTTCGACCGCTCCGCTTGACCCCGCTTCGGACACCCTGCACATCGCCGCGCGGATCGACCGGCTGCCGGCCAGCGCCACGCTGTGGCGGCTGGTCGGCCTGCTCGCGCTGGGCGGTTTTTTCGAGTTGTACGACCTGTTCCAGACCGCCTACATCAGCCCCGGGTTGATCCGCGACGGCATCTTTGCCAGCGGTGCCGATGGCGCATTCGGCATGTCCGACCAGGCTGCGTTTGCGGCGGCGACGTTTCTGGGGCTGTTTGTCGGAGCTGCCCTGTTGAGCCCGTTCGCCGACCGCTTCGGGCGCCGGCCGGTGTTCACCTTCGCCCTGGTCTGGTACACCGCCGCGACCGTGGCAATGGGCCTGCAGGACACCGCCACCGGCGTCATCGTGCTGCGCCTGGTGGTCGGGATCGGCCTGGGCATCGAGCTGGTCACCATCGACACCTACCTGTCCGAGCTGGTGCCGCGGCATATGCGCAGCGCCGCGTTCGCGTTTGCATTCTTCGTGCAGTTTCTGGCGGTGCCTGCAGTGGCGCTGACCGCCTGGCTGCTGGTGCCGCATGCACCGCTGGGGGTGAGCGGATGGCGCTGGGTGGTGTTGCTGAGTGGGGTATTCGCACTGGCGATCTGGTGGCTGCGCAGCCGTTTGCCGGAATCGGCGCGCTGGCTGGCAGCGCAGGGACGCCATGCCGACGCCGATGCGGTGCTGAGCCAGCTCGAAGCGCGCTGCGCGCGCGATCTGGGCGCACCCCTGGCTGCACCGCAGTTGCCTGTCCCCTCGCCGGCCGGCGGCGTACAGACCGCGGCGCTATGGCGGGCGCCCCATCGCGGGCGCATCGGCATGCTGGTGGTGTTCCACATCTTTCAGGCGATCGGCTTTTTCGGCTTCGGCAACTGGCTGCCGGCCCTGATCTCGGCGCAAGGCACCGGCGTGACCAGGAGCCTGGGCTATTCCTTCGCCATTTCGCTGGCCTACCCGCTGGCGCCGCTGCTGTTGTTGCGCTTTGCGCAACGCTGGGAAAACAAGTGGCAGATCACCGCATCGGCGCTGGGCGCGGTGCTGTTTGGCGTGCTGTTTTCGCAACAGCATCAGGCGATCGGCATGGTGGTATGCGGGGCGATGATTGCGTTCTGCAACGCCTGGATGAGCTTTGCCTATCACGGCTATCAGGCCGAGCTGTTCCCCACCGGGCTGCGCGCGCGGGCAGTGGGCTTTTGCTATTCCTTCAGCCGCCTTTCCACGGCGGTAAGCAGCGTGCTGATCGGCTGGCTGCTCGCCCAGGTCGGCAGCCATGGCGTACTGGCCTTCATCGTGGTCAGCATGTCGATCGTGGCCAGCGTGATCGCGCTGTTCGGCCCCCGCACGCGCAACCGTGCGCTGGAAGAGATTGCCGGTTGAGCGTGGTGCCGACCCAACCCAGCCAGGTGGCATTACGCGCCTGAGCTTGCAAGCGCATCGCCGTGGACGGCGGGCTGCGCGGCAGGCGCAACGCCCAGGGCCACCGTGCGATCGGCCACCGCAGCCAGGCTGGTGCGATGCGAGACCACCACCAGCACGGTCTGCGGCAGGCGTTGCCGCAACATGCACAACAGCTGCTGTTCGGCCTCTGCATCCAGTGCGCTGGTGGCCTCGTCCAATACCGCCAGGGCCGGCTGGCGCAACAGCACCTGGGCCAGCAGCAGGCGCTGCGACTCGCCGCCGGACAGCCGCCCGTCCTGGCCGTTGATCGGGCTGTCCAGGCCTTGCCCGTCACGCCGCAGACGCGCGCTCAGGCCGACGTCGCCCAGCACCTCCCACATGCGCGCATCGGGAGCGCCGGGCAAGGCCCAGTCCAGGCACGCGCGGACCGTGCGCTGCCACGGCCGCACCCCCTGGCCGAGGTAGGCGCCATGCCGTACCAGGACGCGATACTCGGCGAAATCCAGCCGGCGCCCGCCCATGTGCGCGGTGAACTGCGCCGGCGCAGTCTGACCTGAGAGCACGTCCATCAGGCTGCTCTTGCCGACGCCGGAGGGCCCGACCACCAGGGTCAGTTCGCCGGGCAGCAGCAGCATCGGCGCGAGATCGAGCCTGGGCAACGGCGGCGCCAGGCCGATGTGTTCCAGATGCACGGCTGCCGGCAGCGGTGCTGCCGGCGCGGCCGCCGTGCGCGCGCGCGGCGTGCCCAACTCCGCATAGCGCCGCCACAACTGCAACGCCGGCCAGGCCGAGCGCAGTTGCTGCACGCTCTGGCGGGTGCTGACCAGATACGGCAGCAGGCGCCCGAGCAGCAGGCTGACGGTGATCAGCGCAGCGCGGTCCGCGCCCTGCCAGAGGTTGGCCAGCACCAGGATGGCGGCGATTGCCGCCACCGCGGTGGCTTCGAGCAGCAGCCGGCTGCCTGCCACCAGCGCCTGCTGCTGCGCATAGCCCTGCCCCAGCTGTGCGGAAATGCGTTCGTAATGGCGCGTTTCCAGCGCTTCGCGCTGGAACGAGCGCACATGCCGCAAGCGACGCGGGAAGTCTTCGCTCAACCAGAACAGCTGCGTCATGTCGGCCACATAATCGCGGCTGATGCGCGCCTGTTTGTCGCTGCTGGAGATGCGCAGGCCCAGCCACGCCAGCCCCAGCAGCAACGGCGCCGCCAGCAGCAATGCAGGCGCGATCATGACCGCGATGCAGAGGCTCACCAGGGCGGTCATGCCGGCCACCAGCAGCTGCAATGCCGCACTGAACCCCTGGGTGGCGATTTCGATGTTGTAGGTCAGCACATTGGCGATTTCCGCCGAGCTGGCGCCGGACAGCGCAGGCAGCGGCGCATCGATCAAGGCGGCATGTACGCGCTGGCGCAGCCCGATGGCGTAGCGGCTGGTCAGCCGCGCGGCCAGCCCTGCGCCATGCCAACGCAGTGCGGCAAACACCAGGCTGACGGCTACGAACAGCGCCACCTGCATCGCCAGGGCCTGCGGTAAGGCGAGCGCGTAGCCGGCCAGGCGGACGGCGTGCCCGGGCTGCACCAGCGGCACCAGGCTGACCGCGACAACGCTGCCGGCCAGTGCGGCAAGCAGCGATACGCCGACGTAGAGCGCGATGGTCGGCACGTCCGCCGGCACCAGCGTGCCGACGAAATCGTGCCACATCGCGCGCATGGGCCTGCGCTCTGCAGCGGCGCGTATCTCAGTCACGTGTGGGGCGCACTGCGGCATGCGGCATGCCGCATGGCGTTGACCCTGCAGACGCCGCCGCGCGGCGGCCGCGCGCATGCGCTCACCGCAACACCTGCAGCAGCGCGTGCAGCGAGGCCTGCGGATGCAAACCGCGGCGCAACGTAAACATGCCGATGCGCTGCACCTGCTCGACAAAGCGCGGCCAGCCCGGTTGACCGGCCGCATACGGCTGATCGCCTGCCAGGCAATCGGCGATGCGTTCGGCCGGCATCGCCAGCAGCAACTGCGCAGGATCGCTCGCCGGCGTCGCCGACAGCATCACCACCGCAGACAACGGCAGGGGCGCGCGCGCCAGCTGCGCGCGGCCGTGGCGAATATCGATCTCGAACTTTTCCACGCCGCTGCGGCGCCGGATGGTCGGCGAGGCGCTGATCCAGGCGCGGGTCTGCGCACTGACCAGGCCCAGCGCGCCGGCGCGCAGGTGCAGAAAGTTGGCCACGCCAGTGGTGAGCAGGCTCTCCGGCGCCACGAACACGCCGTCTTCGGCGATGAAGTCCAGGCCATGCAACAGGCTGTGCAGCGCCAGGGTCGATTTGCCGGCACCGCTGGCACCGAGCAACAGCACGCTGCGTCCGTGCCGGCCCACGCATGCGCCATGCAGGGGCACCAGGCCCATGCCGCGCGCGGCCAGCAGGAACACGGCAAATTCGATCAGCTCATACCGCACGTGATAGGCGTGGGCGAGCATGTCGTCGGAGACCACCAGCATGGCCCGGCGCGCGGGCACCGACAGCATCAGGTAGTTGCAGGCATCCATGACGCCACACAGCAGGCCGCCGCTGGCATGGGTGCGCACCGGTGGCGGTTCTGCGCCGGGTGGCGCGTGCCCGCGCGCCACCAGATCCAGCGTGACATGAAACTCCGGCGCACCCGGCAAGCGATGCGCGGGCAGGCCCGCGTAGGCGTGGTCCACCAGCGCCAGCAGCGCCTCGCTGTCGCTTTCGAAGTGAAACAGCGCGCCGAGGATCTGCCGGCGCACGCCGTGCCGGCGCGGCCGATGTTCACCAAAGGGATCTACTGCCGCCGCATCCGGCGTGCCGGAGCGTGCGTCATCGCCCACCGGCAGGAGTTGCGCCAACGCAGCCGACTGCGGCATGCCGTTCCATCCATTGCATCGATCAGCCGGTATGTGCCGAACGGCAACGGAAAGGTTGCCTGGCCGGCATCGACGCGCATACCCGACGCGAGCCGGCAACCGGGCGCGCATCCGCACAACCAAAGCGGCCTGCATCCGCACCTACTGCCGAGCCGAATGCCGGTGTCTGCGCACGCCACCGCTGCGTCCACCTGGCGACAGAACGAGAGCCTTGTGCAGATGCTAAAGATCCAGGTCAGTCATTCGTATTTCCTGCGTTACGACCCCAAGCAATGGGAGCGCGGCAAACCCTATCCACCGCTGGCGACGCTGCAGGTCGCGGCGTTGCTGCGCGAACGTGGCCATGCCCTGAGCCTGTTCGACGCGATGCTGGCCGAGGACGTGCAGGAGTATGACGGCGCGTTGCACCAGGCGCAGCCGGATGTGGTGGTGTTCTACGAAGACAACTTCAACTTCCTCACCAAGATGTGCCTGAGCCGGATGCGCGAGGCCGCCTGCCGCATGATCGCGCAGGCACGGGCCGCCGGTAGCCGCGTGCTGGTCGCCGGCTCCGATGCGTCCGACAACCCGGACGTGTTCCTGGACGCCGGCGCGCATGCGGTGCTGGTCGGCGAAGGGATCGCACCGCTGCTTACGCTGATGGAACGGCTGGAAGCCGATCCGGACATCGACGGCGACGCCTGGCTGGCCGGCGTGGCACGTCTCGCCACCGCGCAACCTGCCGCCACGCGCGCGCATCCCGGCGCGCAACCACCGGACGCGCGCCTGAGCGGCCTGCCGGCCTGGGACCTGGTCGACATGCCGCGCTATCGGCGTTTCTGGCAGCAACGGCACGGCTATTTCAGCCTGAACATGGCCGCTTCGCGGGGCTGCCCGTTTCGCTGCAACTGGTGCGCCAAACCGATCTGGGGCAATCACTACACGCGCCGCGCTGCGGACGACGTGGCTGCCGAAATGATTCATCTCAAGCGCAGCTTCCAGCCCGATCACCTGTGGATGGCCGATGACATCTTCGGCTTCCATATCGATTGGGTGGAAACCTTTGCGCAGCGCCTGAGCGAGGCCGATGGCGCGATCCCGTTCACCATCCAGACCCGTGCCGACCTGGCCAGCGAGCGCATGGCCGCTGCGCTTGCGCGCGCCGGCTGCGCCGAGGCCTGGCTGGGTGCCGAAAGCGGCAGCCAGCGCATCCTGGACAGGATGACCAAGGGCACCGAGGTTGGCGAGGTGATCGCCGCACGCCAGCGCCTGGGCGCGCACGGCATCCGTGTGGGCTTCTTCATTCAACTCGGCTACCTGGGCGAAGAACTCGAAGACATCCTGGCCACGCGCGCACTGGTGACGCAGGCCAACCCGGACATCATCGGCGTCAGCGTGTCCTACCCGCTGCCCGGCACCAAGTTCTACGAGGAAGTGAAGAACCAGCTGGGCGGCAAGACCCATTGGCAGGACAGCGACGACCTGGCGATGATGTTCCATGGCGCCTACGACTCGGAGTTCTACCGCAGCGTGCGCGACCTGCTGCATACCCAGGTCGACCTGCAGCAGGCGCGCGCCACGCTGGGTGCCGATGCATTTGCGCAGGCCTCGCAGACGCTGGAAGCGCGCTGGTCCGCCTTGATCGCCAGCGAACGGCAGCATCGCACCGCGCCGCTTGCCGGCGCTGCCGAACGCCAACCGCGCCAGCTTGCCAGCGTGCTGGTCGGCTAGCGCGCAAGGCGCCGACCTCGCTTCCCCCCCTTACCTCGCCCTTCGGATCACAGCCGCATGCAGCCTTCCCTTCGCACCATCAAGCACGGCCTGCGCACGGCCACCGAACGGCTGGCCAGGGAGTTGGCGCAGCCCGGCGCAGCGGTGCCGCAGTGGGACCGGCTGCAATGGCAACTGGCTGCGGCAGCGGCTGCAGCGCATGGCGTGTCGCCGCTGCTGCAACGCCGCTCGTTGTGGCAGGACGCCGACTGGACCGCGTTCCTGCGCGAGCAACGCAGCCATGTCGAAGACCGTCATCGGCGCATCGCGCTGTTGCTGGCCCGCATCGACGCGGCAGCGCGTGCGGCCGGCATCGCCCTGGTCGGCCTCAAGGGCACCGCCTTGCATCGGCTCGGTGTCTATCTGCCCGGCGATCGCCCAATGGCCGACATCGATCTGCTGGTGGCGCCGGAAGATGCGCCCGCGGCGGCGGCGCTGCTGTGCGAACTCGGTTACGTGGCCTGCTTCGAACAATGGAAGCACCAGGTGTTCAAGCCGCTGCATGGCGAGGCGGTGGCGGGACTGGGCGAGCATCGCGATGCGCCGATCAATCTCGAGCTGCATACCCGCATCCAGGAACGTCTGCCGCTGCGCAGCGTGGACATCACCGCGTGCATCCTGCCCGAGCGACCGCAGCCGGGATTGAATCCCTACCCGTCGGTCGGCGCGCTGATGTGCCATCTGCTACTGCATGCGGCCGGCGGCATCTGCCACCGCAGCATCCGCCTGATGCATCTGCATGACCTGGCACTGCTGGCCACGCGCATGGGGCCGCGTGACTGGGACCAGTTGTGGGACGACCCGGCCGTGGCGCCGTGGTGGGCGCTGCCGCCGCTGCTGCTGCTGCAACGCTATTACCGCAGCGTGGTGCCGCCGGCGGTGATGGCGCGGCTGCAGGCCGGTTGCCCGCGCGTGCTGCGCATGCGTGCGGCCCGCCAGACCCTGACCAGTGCCTCGTGCTCCAACCTGTGGTTGTCGGCCCTGCCCGGCATCGAATGGTCACGCTCGCTGGGCGAGGCGCGACAGTACCTGCGCAATCGCGTGGTGCCGACGGCCGAGAGTCGCAAGGAACGGGCGGACATGCTGCAGACCCAGTTGTGGCTCCAGGGCCAGCCCTGGGTACGGCAGACCCAGCTGCGCCGGGTGATGACGCGCCTGACCCGGCCGGTGCCGCGCACCGACATGCTGTATGTGGTGCGTGCAGCGCTGGACGGCTATCTGCAGCCGGCCTGAGCGCGGCGGACACCGCTGCTGCGCTCAGCATCAGGTCGGCACGGCCTGCCCGGAGTCGGCAGGTGTCCGCCGCAGCGTCCGAGTCCGGGCGCGCTGCCTGCACCCAGCTATCGGCTGCTCGCAGCAGCTTTGTTGGCGATCGCAGGCCCGCAGCAGGCGTCCTCGGCCTTCAACTCGTTGACCGAATCGGCCAGCGCGGCATAGCGCTCGCGCAGGCTGGCGCTTGTGCAGCCGATCACCGTTGCGATCACGTCCCCACGTTTTGTTTGGCAGCCTCGTTGCTGCACCGCGCGTTGCCTTGCGGCTGATGCGATCTGCGTCATTGCGCCGCAGTCAGCGCAGCAGCCGCGCCTCGCACAGGTGCCGATACAGCTGCTCGAACAGCCGCGTGGTCAACGCCGCGTCCTCGCGGACCGCGCGGCATTGCGCTGCCCAGGCCAGGCGCAAGCGCAGCTCGTCGTCGGCCAAGACCTGGCGGACGGCTTCTGCCAGCCCGGCCCAGTCGCCCGGCGGCACCGCGAGTGCGCACACCGGCGCCCATTCGACCAGGTGCCCGACCGCGGTGCCGACGGTGGGCACACCGGCGACCGCCGCTTCCAGCAGCACCAGCGGTCCGGCTTCGTGCAGGGACGACAGCACCAGCAGGTCGGCCGATTGCATGATCGGGCGCAGCTCGCGCTGGGTCTTGAAACCGAGAAAACGCACCTGCGCGCCCAGGCCCAGCTGTTGCACCAGGCGTTGCATGGCGCCATCCAGCGTATCGACGCCGACCATGTCCAGGGTAAAGGCGACCTCGGCGCGTTTGAGCGCTGCCATTGCCTGCAGCAAGGTGGTCTGGTCCTTGACCGGATTGAGGCTGGCCACATGCAGCAAGCGGGCGATGCCGCCCGTGCGTGCACGTGGCGCGGCCGGCGGCCAGGCACGCAGATCCACGCCCAACGGCACCCGCTGCGCGTGGATACCGAGCGCCTGCAGCGACGCGAGAATGGGCGCGCTGGCCGCGGTGACGCGGTCGGCCAGGCGCAGGATCACCGCTTCGCGCAGGCGCCCGCGCCAACGTCGCCGGCCACCGTAGCCGATGCCATGCAACGCGACCAGCTCACCACCGGCGATATGCACCACGCTTGGACGCCGCAACAGCTTTGCCGCGGCGACGGCGACCAGACCGCAATAGCCGGAAAAGATGGCCTGGATCACATCGAACGGAGCACGACGATGTTCGTCGACAATGGCGGCGATCGCACGCGTGCGGGTGCGGCGCGCGCCGATGTTGTGCACAGTGGCACCACGCAACGCCCAGGTGCCGGGCAGCGGCTCCTGATGCAGCACGAACACATGCACCTGATGCTGGCGCGCCAGCCATTCGATCAGGGTCAGGAACACCGGGATCACGCGGACCTCGCCGCTGCGGTCCACGCCGCCCGGAACCACCAGGGCCAGTTTCATGCGGTTCGCCTCGGCGCGGCGGCCAGCAGCTGGGTGTACGCTCGCTTCCAGCGCTGCCCCACGGCGGCAAACGACAGCCGTGCATCGAAATGCGCGCGCACCTGTGCGCGATCGGGGCGTTGCCGGACGACGCGCAGCAGCAGGTCCGCCAGGGCCGAGGCATCGCCGACCGGCCACAACGCGCCGACCGCCCCGCCATCGCTGAGCGCACGGAAGGACGGGATATCGGTCAGTAGCGGCAACGTGCCGCAGGCATAGGCTTCCACCGCGGCATAACCGCAGCTCTCCGCGTGGCTGGCGGAGACGAACAGGTCGCAGGCACGCAACAGGGTTTCCACGCGGGCATGCGGCACCCTGCCCAGCAGCTGCACGCAGCGTGCAAGCAGCGGATCGGCGCGCAGACGCTGCCGTACCTGCTCCAGCAACGGCGCCTGGTCGAACACGCACCACAACCGCAACCCGGGCAACACGCGGGCGGCCATGGCGATGGCATCGAGCACACACAACGGATCCTTGGCCGCGCTCAGGTGCCCGACCCACAACACGCAGGGGTCGCCATGCAGACAGGTCTGCTCGCGTGCCTGCAGGCGATCGCCCGGCGAAAAGCGGCTGCTCGATTCGGGAACCGCAAACAGCTGCGTCTTCGCCTTGAACAGGCGCGCCTGGACGAACGGCTGCGCCATCTCCTGCGCGGTGAACGCGATCCCGGCGGCAGCCGCGTAGCGAAGGCGCCACACACTGCGGGCCCACCAGTGCGGCGGGCGGTTGGCGTGATCCTGCAGCAGGATCGGCATCTGCGGCAGCAGGCGGGCGAGACGGCGTGCATCGCCGGCAAATTCCAGGCCGTGGATGTGGACCACATCGGCGCCGATCTCGCGCATCATCGCAGCAAGCAGACCGGCGCGCTGCGCACTGCCGCGCGCGCCGAGCTCGACGAAGCGGTAATCCACGCCCTGGCGAGTGCGCCGCAGGTTCAGTGCAGAGGCCTGGACCACCGATACGCGCACCCCGGCACTGGCGACGGCCTCGGCAATATCGGCCAGCGATGGCCACTGCGCGAACACCTGCTCGGCAGTCAGGCCGGCGGGAGTCGGCAGCAGATTGAGCTGCGCCACCTGCAGGCTCATGGCACCGACCGCGCCCGGATTGCTTGCCCTGCCATGCTGACCAGGCCACGTGCCGCGCACTGCACCGCGCGCAAACGGCACCGCTCGCCTGCCACCGAGATGCTGCATGCGCACGCCACCATGGCCAGTACGTTGGTCACGCGATGCGCCGCAGCCGCAGCACCAGCGCGACCGGCACCCGCAGCGCGGCCTGATCGAAGCGCGCGCCGGGCGCGATGTCGGCCGGGTCCAGCATCGGCTCGGCCACCGCTTCGATCTCCATGCCCAGTGCCACGCAGGCCGCATGCCAATGGCTGTAGAGATGTTGCGTATGCCGCACCGCGTACTGCCGGCCGTCGGCCTTGAAGTCGCGTTGCCAGCCCAGCGCATGGCCGATGGGGTGCACGTCGCTGCACAGCACCAGGCCGCCGACGCGGGTGACGCGGTGCAGTTCTTCCAGCGCCGTCCATAGCTGCTGCAGATGGCCGACCACCAGACCGCAGACGCTGAGATCGGCCACTGCGTCGCCCAGCGGCAGCTGCTCCAGGCTGCCCTGCTGCAGGCGCATGCGTGCCGATGGCCAGTCCTGCGCCAGCTCGGCGCGCGCACGCTGCAGCATCTGCGGCGACAGATCCACGCCGGTCACCTGCAGCGCGCCACGCCGCAAGGCATGCAGCATGTAGCGCCCGCTGCCGCAGCCGGCGTCGAGCACGTGCTGGCCCTGCAACACGTTCGGCATCAACGCGAGCATGGCGCGCTCTTCGGCCAGCATCACCGGGTTGTGCGCGTGCGGCGGATACGCCTGCGCCCACAGCGCATACGCCGCTGCCGGCTCGAGGATCGGTACTGCGCTCACGACACCGCACCGCTGGCGGCCATGGCCACGCCGGGCTGGCGCGCAGGTTGGTGTGCAGGCTGGGGCACGCGCTGCAGGCCGGGTTCCAGTGCCAGGACCGCCGGATCGGCCAGCGTGGCGTCGAGCAGCTTGGGGCGTCCGTCCAGCAGCACCGGGACGGTGCGGATGCCGGCCGCGTCGAACCAGTCGGCAAAATCCGGGTCGGCGATGCGCGGGGCGCCATCGCGTATCACCGCACGCAGATCGCCGCGTGCGCAGCCCACCACGCTGAGCGCGGGCTCGCCACCGCGGTCGCGCACGATCACCAGGTCCGCCGCCGCCCCCGGCGCCAGGCGTCCACGCGTGGCCATGCGCAGGATGCGTGCCGATTGATGGGTGACCAGGCCGAGCAGCAGATCCGCGGCCAACCCGCTGCTGGCAGCGATGCGCAGTTCTTCCAGCAGATCGCGCGCGCCGCTGACGCGCGAATCGTTGCCCAACGCGAGCCGGCCCGCCATGCACAGGCGCCAGGGGTCGAGCGTGCGGCCCAGCAGCGCACGGTTGCTCGATGGGCACCACACCACCGCCGCGCCACGTGCGATCACCCGCTCGATGTCGCGTTCGCCCATGCCCACGCCGTGGATCAGCACGCTGTTGGGCGCCAGGCAACCGAGCCGGTCCAGTTCCTCCAGTTCGGCGGCCGCCACCGCATCGGTACCTTCGGCCAGATGGATCATCCAGGGATGCGCGGGCGAGGTCGCGGCAAAGCTGCCCTGCACCGGTGGGCCATAGCCGGTCCACCCCAGCGCATAGCTCCAGCCGAACTCGCGCAACACCCCCACCGGAAAGCCGGTTTCGTCCAGCGTGGCGTGCCACGGGTCGTGCTGGGCCACGCAGGTGACGCCGGCCAGCAGGTTCTTCAACCCACCATGACGCAGACGCACCGGCTTGGGCACACGCAGGGCAGCGGCCACGTCGGGATGCCGGAAATGCGCCTGGAACGCCTCGATCCACGCATAGCTGTTGGAAAACACCGCGCCCTGCGGCAGCGGCGGCACGCAGTTGACCTGCAGATGCTCGTGCGCATTGATCAGGCCGGGCGCCAGCACATGCCCCTGCAGGTCCAGGCGCAGGCTGCCGGTGCCGAGCGTGCCGCCGAAGCGCCCTGCGCGGATGGTCAACGGCGCGCGCGACGGGCCCGCCAGGGTGATCGCGCGCGCGCCCTGCAGGCAGACATCGGCCATGGACATCGGCATCTCCACTCAGCGCTTGCGCAGCACGATCAGGAAGTGGTCGCCCATGTCGCGCAGCAGCGGCAGCCCGCCCAGACGGTCGTCGCACCGGCCCAAACGCGCGGACAGGCGCGGATGCCGTTGGCAGAAATCCACCAGGTACGGCGGCGGCAGGAACAGGCTCAAGGCGCGATAGCGGTCCAGGACGAAGTGCTTGGCGAAGGCGCGGTAGAACTCGCGCGGCAGGTGGTACCAGGTCCAGATGGTGTGGCCGTTCATGCCCACGGCGGTGACCCCGCGCGCGGCCCGCACCGCGGCGCGCCTGAACCGCCCGCGCACGCTGTAATGGCCGATTTCCCAGGGGCAGATGCGCCCGATCACCGAGAACACCAGGCAGCCATCGGCGCGCAGCAGGCGCGCGCATTCGGCCGCCACGGCCGGGAGATCCGGCGCGCAATTGAGCGGGCCGAAGTTGGAATACATGCCGTCGAAGCTGCCCTCCAGCTGGTCCAGCTGCTGGATGCCGACATGGGCGGCGCTCAGGCGCTCTTCCAGTCCTTGCGTGGCCGCGCGCTGGCGGGTGCGCTCGACCATTGCCGGCGACCAGTCGGTGGCCAGCACGCGGTAACCGCGACGTGCGAATTCGCCGGCATCCAGGCCGGTGCCGCACCCCAGGTCCACCAGCCGCGAGCCCACCGGCAACTCGGCCGCGACCGTGTCCCACAGCGTGGTGCGCATACGCTGGATCAGCGCGTTGTTGCCGCGTGGGCCGTCGTAGTCCGGCGCCACGCTGTCGAACGCGCGTTGCGTCTCCAGCAGGCGCTCCGGGGCCACCGTGCCACCGCGCGCCGCATGCTCATTGGCCACCGACATGCGCAGCCTCCCACCCCGATCCAGCTGTTCTCACCACACTCTCCAGGCGCGACACCGCCGACGCGGCATCGCTTGATTGACCGGTGAGTGCCGCGCGCCGACGGTTTGGTTGCAGCGTCGGGCAGCGATGTCCACCGTGCGGCACGCCGCGGAGCGGCTCAGCCGTCAGTCTGCGGCGCGACGCCGGTACGCCGCCGCCAGGCATTGCGCAACACCGCGGCCAGCACCGCCAGCCCCGCCCCGCCGAGCAGGCCGGCGGCCCAGGCGGTGACGGCATTCGGAAACGCCTGCTGCTCGGGTACGTACAACGGCCATGCCAGCGAGGTCTGATAGGTGTAGCGCGTAGTCAGGCGGGCAATGAGATCGTCGCGCTCGCTCTTCAATGCGCGCACGGTGGCGTTGCTGTCGGTCAGCAGCATGCCTGCCAGGACCTGGGCCGGGGTCGCCGCAGCGGCGCCCTGCCCGGCCTGCACCTGCTGCTGCAGTTGATCGCGGTTACGGGTGGCCACGCGCAGATCGTCGGTCAGGCCCTGCAGGCGCGTGCGCGCCAGTGCGAGCGCCACTGCGTTGGTATCACCATGCAGGCCCTGCAAGGCGCTCACCGTCGCCAGCGCCAGGCTGCGCGCCTGCGCCGACGATTCGGCCCGGATGGTCACCCCGATCAGGTTGGCATACGGGTCCGGATCCGGCTTGAGGCTGCCGCGATACAACTGCGCCGCGCGGCTTTTCAGCGGCACGCCGGCCTGGCGCAACACCGCGTCCTGGAACAGCCGCGTCTTCATGCGATCGATCACGCGCTGGAACGGTTCGACCTTGGGATCGCGCCCGGCCGGCGTGGGGCCGATCTCGCCGACCTGGATCCAGGCGGTGGCTTCCCACTGCGGCCTGGCCAGGCGGGTAAAGGCAACGGTCAGTGCAAGCACCACCACCAGCGCGGCCAGCGCCCAGCGCCATTCGCGACGCAGGATGCGCCACAGGTCGATCAGATAGATGTCGTCGTGTTGAGTCATGGTGCACCGGCTCTGGAACATGTGAAAACGAAGCTGCCGCGCATTACGCAGCAGCGGTGGGTGCGGCATTACGGTTGGGCAGCAGCACCGTGCCGGCATGCAGCACCAGGCACAGCGCGATGAAGCCGAAATTGGTCCAGGTGAAGGCCTGCGGCGCGAACGGCGACATCAGGCAGGCATAGGCGATGCGCAGGAAGATCAGCACGTGGAAGATCGATAGCGAGCTGTCGAGCAAGCGCACGCTCCACAGCAGGCCGGCATACAACGCCAGCAGCGCCAGCAACGCGCCGGGCGCGCCCCAGGCCATCAGGAATGGAAAGAACTCGGTCCCCACATTGATGTTGGGCGCATCCAGCGGGATGCCGGTGCCGGCGGTGGCGATCGAGCCACTGAACGGCACCAGCTGATTGACCAGGAAGCTGGCGTTGACATACCCCTTGGCCAGGATCGCGCCGAAGTTGTACGGCCCGGCGCTGATGTACAGCAGCAACCACTGCACGCCCTGCGGCATGGCGCGATACACAGCACTGAACGGCAGGGCGACCGTGGCCAGCGAGCCGGAACGCAGTGCGCCGAGGATGGAAAACACCCCGCCGCCGGCCAGCACCAGCAGGCCGATGGTCTTCCACGGCAGGCGGCGCGCCGGGTCGCGGCGCAACAGCATCACCAGCACGAACGAAAACAGCCCGGCAAAGATGCGGTTGCGGTCGATCACCACGATCGGGAACACGAATCCCAGCACCACCATCGCCGCGCGCAGCCCGCGATGACGCACGCACAGCAGCGCGATCGGAGGCAGGATCCAGCACATGTTGGAGATGTGCCGCACATGCGCGCGCAACGGGCTCAAGGTGGCATAGGAGGACGGATCGCTGAACAGCGGAATCGGAAACAGCGCCACATCCACGATGCAGAACACCGTCACCACCGCCGCCAGCGTCATCACCAGGAACGCGTCGCGGGTGCCGACATAGCGGTAGGCGCGAAAGCGCTCCACCGCAGGCAACTGTATGCGCAGCCTGGCGTCCAGCACGCAGGTCGCAGCGGCGGCGATGGCCAGCAGCGCGATGCCATCCGCATAACCGCCGGGTAAGCAGTAGGTCAGCAGCGTCAGCGCGCAGCTGAGCAGCATCGGCAGTGCCAGATAGGTCGCCGGCCGTCGTAGTAGCGTGCTCATGCCGGCTTCGCTGCGCCGCGCGCCTGCCCGGGCCGCGACCTGGCTGGCAGCGACGACCAGGCATAGGCGAGCAGGTGCCCGATCACCCTGTGCGGCCGACGCTGCAGGAAGGCCACCTTGGCCGCGATGTAGTGCGCCTGTGCGCGCAGCAAGCTGCGCTCGGGCGCGTCGAACAACTCCGCACAGCGCACTGCCACCTGACGCGATTCGCTCAAGTTGGCAATCCGCGTGTGCACGTCCGCGGTCTTGCTGAGATTGCTGCCGTGCAGGCGGTAGGCACACACTGGCACGTCGATAAAACCCAGCGCATCACGTGCGGCCAGGCGCAGGAAAAAGTCCCAGTCTTCGATCCGCAACGATTCGTCCCAGCCGGCGCGCGCATCGAAGGCACTGCGGCGCAGCAACGCCACTGCGCCGCCGACCGCCCACTGCTGGATCACCGCGCGGCGGATGCCGGACGCGGAGCGGTACAGATCGACATCCACACGATGCAGGTCGCGCATGGCGCTGGCGTGCAGCAGTTGCCCATGCTGATCGACCACGCAGGCATCGCCAATCACGGCCAGCTTCTGCGGATGCGCACGCAGGTAGCGCACCTGCGCGTCCAGCCCGCCGGCCAGCAGATAATCGTCGCTTGCGCCCAGCCGCAGATATTCGCCGCGCGCACGTAGCGCCAACTCGTTGAGCGTGGCCGCCACACCACGATTGGCGCGCTGGACGAACTGCACCGGCAGCCGGTGGCCGTGGGAAGCGATCCACTGCACGATCTTCTCGCCGGTCGCGTCGCTGGAGCCATCGTCGATGATGACCAGTTCCTTGCACGGGTACGGGTCTTCCAGCACGCTGTCCAGGCAGCGTTGCACGAAGCGTTCGTGGTTGAAGGCCGGAATCAGCACCGACACCAACGGCCAGCGCGCACGCCGGATGGGATGGGTGGAATCGCTCATGCCGGCTGCACCAGATAACGACGCACCACCACGATGTTGAACAGCAGATACAGCACATAGTTGGCGACGAAGGCATACATCGCACCGATCAGCCCCCATTGGGCGGTGAACAGGTGCACCAGCGCCAGGTAGCTGGCGGCAAACACGCATTCGGAGATCACGAACAGCCGTGTCATCGCCTTGGCCAGCATCACGTACGACAGCACGAAGGCTGCGATCTTGATCACATCGCCCAGCAACTGCGGGGCATACAGCGGCGTGGCCTGGGCAAACCGGGCGTCGAACAACAGCCAGGTCACCCAATCGCGACACACATACACGCCCAGCGCCGTGACGATCACCGCCGGCATCACATGGCGATACGCGGTCCGCAGCTCGCGCCCGAGCGCTGCGCGCTGCTGCAGCGATGCCAGCTTGGGCAGGTAATACACGTTGATGGCGGTGGTGAAGAACAGCAGATACGCATCCGACACCCGGCTCACCGCCTGCCAGTAACCCACCTGCTGCCAGCCGAACTGCAGCGCCAGATGGTCGCGCACCAGGATGGCCACCAGTTGCGGCACCAGCGTGGCGGTCAGCGTCATCACCGAGAAGGCCGCCAGCCTGCGCGTCATCTGCGCATCGAAGCGCATGCGCAACATGTCGCGCCGAAAATAACGGCTGCGCCACAGCGCCGGCACGCCGGCCAGCAACCACAGCACCTGGCCCAGCACCAGCGCCAGCAATGCGCCCTGCAACTGTGCCCGGCTGGACAGCCATGCCACCAGTGCCACGCTCAGCACTGCGCCGCTGACCTGCACCAACGCCAGGCGGCGCACGTCCATGAAGCCGTTGATCACCGCCAGGATGTAGTTGACCAGTGCGATGCCCAGCTGCGCCACGGCCACCACGCAGATCAGCGGCCGGTACGCCGCATCGCCGAGCAGGCGTTCGGCGATGGCGCCACTGAACAGCAACGCCAGCACCGCCATCACGCAAGCTGCGCAGAAGGCGTACCACAGCGCCGCGCTGAGCAGACGTGTCAGCGCAGCGGCATCGTCGCGATATTCGGCCACGTACTTGACGATGCCCGCGCTGATGCCGCCACCTGCCAGCACCGCCAGCACCGACATCAGATTGAGGAACTGGCCCAGGCGGCCGACCCCTTGCGGGCCGGCGTGCACCGCCACCAGCTTCACCACCACCAGCGCGGCCAGCAGCTTGGCCAGCGTCGCAACGCCGGTGTAGGCGCTGCTGCGCACGAGATTCATGCAGCGGTGCCAAACGACTGGCATGCGGCAATCACACGCGCAACCGAGGCATCGTCCAGCGCAGGCCCCATCGGCAGGCTCAGCACCTCGCGGTGCAGCCGCTCGCTCACCGGCAGGCAGGCATCGCCCAAGGTGGTGTAGGCCGGCTGCCGGTGCGGCGGCACCGGGTAATGGATCTGGGTCTGGATGCCCGCGCGCAGCAGATGCGCCTGCAAGGCATCGCGCTGGGTGCTGCGCACCACGAACAGATGCCAGACGTGCTGCGCTTCGGCCACCACCGTGGGCAGCGTGATCAAGGGGTTGTCGATGCCGTGCAGGTAGCGCTGCGCCACCGCGCGGCGCCGGGCGATTTCATCATCCAGATAGCCCAGCTTGACCCGCAGGAACGCCGCCTGCATCTCGTCCAGGCGTGAATTCACGCCCTGACAGAGGTGGTGATATTTCACCTGCGAACCGTAATTGCGCAGCGCGCGAATACGCTCGGCCAGGCGCGCATCCGAGGTCACCACCGCGCCACCGTCGCCGAGCGCTCCGAGGTTCTTGGTCGGGAAGAAACTGAAGGCCGCCGCATCGCCGAAGGCACCGGCACGGCACCCCTGCGCGCTGGCGCCATGCGCCTGCGCGGCATCCTCGATCAGCAGCAGCCCGTAGCGATGCGCCAGCGTCTGTAGCGCCGCCACATCCACCAACTGCCCGTACAGATGCACCGCCATGATGGCGCGCGTCCGCGGGCCGATCGCCTTCTCCACGCTGGCCGGATCGATGTTGAAGGTCGCAGGGTCCGGCTCCACCGGCACCAGCACCAGGTGGTTCTGGCTGATTGCAAGGAAGGTGGCGATGAAGGTGTTGGCGGGCACGATGATTTCATCGCCCTCGCGCAACACGCCCAGCTCGCGATAGCCGCGCAGGATCAGCGACAACGCATCCAGCCCGTTGCCCACACCCACCGCCTGCGCCGCGCCGCAGTAACTGGCGAATTCTTCCTCGAATGCCGCCAGCTCCTGCCCAAGCACATACCAGCCGGCATCGATCACCCGCGCCGCAGCAAGCTTCAGCGCATCGGCATAGCGCGCATTGACCGCGCGCAAATCCAGGAACGGCACATCCATTACAGCATCCACCGATAGAAGTCCTGTACCACGGCACGCGCGCCGAAGCGCTCCTTTTGTTCGACCAGACCGTCGTTGAGCACCCGGCCAGCCTGTTCGGTCGAACTACCGAAGCTGAAGTAATGGCGCTGCGCATACACCTGGGTGATCAGTTCGGCCAGCAGCAGGCTCAGCGCATCCAGCTGGCGACCGCGCGCGGAGACCGCCAGATACTGGGTATGCACGCTGCGACCGAAATCCAGCACCAGCGCTGCCGCCAACAGCTCCCCGTCGGCACGCGCCTCGTGCAGCACGATCTGCTGCGGAAACCGGTGTTGCAGCAATTGCAGCTCGTCCAGCCGATGGGTCGGTGCCACCTGATGGCGCTGCAATACCTGGGTCAGCAGGGCATGAAATTCATCGAGCCGGGTGCCGACCCGGATCTGCACACCGGCCTTGCCCGCCTTGACCAGCGACCGTCGGCGTTCGGCACTGAACGCAAACGGCTCGCGCAATGCAATTGCCGACGACAGGTCGCGCCGGTACAGCTGGGCGCCCACGCGATGCAGGGCATACAGGTCCTCTTCGGCCGGATACGCGTGAAAGATATGCGGCACCGGCTTGTACACGAGTTCGCGCACTCCGTGCGCGCGATAGTGCGCGGCGATCTGTTCGAAGACCTGCAAGGTGGCGCCCGCGCGCAAGGCCCGCGACGACAGCAGGCCCGCATAGCTCAGGCCGGCGTGGCTACTGACGCAGTCGCCTTCCAGGTTCGCCGGCAACACCGCCACCACTTCGCCACCGCGCTCGATCAGCAATGACGCATCCACGAAGCGGTCGGCGTGATAGTCCATGTAGCCGCGTCGATGCAGGACATTGCCATTGCGCGAGGACGCCACCAGTGCATCCCAGGCAGGCGCATCACTGGCCTGGTACGGCCTAACCGAAAACATGGCGCCCCTGCAGCTCCGACGGCAACACGGCATCAGCCAGGCCGAAGCCGGCCTGCCCCATTGCATTGCCGTTGTAGAACATCAACACCCGATCATGCTGCTGGATCAAGGCCGGATAACAGAGCGTGTGCGCATCCCAGCCGTGCTCGGACAGCTGCAGCCCCAGTTGACTGTCATCGCGCTGCCACTGCACGCCGTCGCCACTGAACGCGACACCCGGGAAGTAGCCACCGTGGGTGTCGCCGCGGGTGAAATACATCAGATAGCGCCCGCCCAGGCGATACACGCGTGGACGGCCGATGCGGTATTCGTCGCCCTGCGGGCGCAGGCACACCACATCCTCGGCAGGGAGATGGCGCAGATCCTCGGTCTCCGCATAGCGGATGTGGTAGCGCGGATACGGCTGGCCGCCGATGGTTTCCCAATCGTCGCCCACCGCGTACCACAGCCGCCACCGCCCATCCTCGAAACGTGCCGAATGCACCGCGGCAATCGTGCTGCGGCCGGGAGCGCGATCCAGCAACGGGGTGTCCTGCCGGCGCTCAAAGCGCTCGCCGCCATCGCGGGACACCGCAAGCCCGGTGAAGGCCAGGAACTTGGCCTTGGCCACACGCTGAAAGCCGACGTAGAACATGTACAGCCCATCCGGCCCGGCCACGACATCGCCCAGAATCATGCCGTTGTCGTCGAAACAGCCATCGCGGCCGATATCCAGAACCGGCTGCCGGCTCACGCCGACGATCTGCGTCGGCGCATCGGCGCGCACGTCCACATAGCCGATCCGGCTCACCCCCTGCGCATCGCGAAAGCCTGCATAGACCCGCAGCACCTGCGCAGACAGCCGGTGCGGCGTCGGCGTCAGCGCGGCGTGCTGCATCCAGCCGCCCACGCCGTCGCGCGCAACGTCGAAGACCAGGCCGCGCTTGGTCCAGGCAAACATGCTCACAGCGCCACGTCGAAGCTGGACCTGCCCGCCACCGCGCGCGCCGGCGAGCCCACGTAGACGCGCTCGGTTTCGGTATGCCGGGTGACCAGCGCGCCGGCACCGATGATGTTGTCCGCGGCAATGCGCACCTTGTCGCTGAGCGTGGCGTTGACACCGATGAAGCTGCCGCGCCCGATCTCGCAATAGCCGGAAATCACCGCGTGCGAGGCGATGAAGACATTGTCCTGCACCACGGTGCGGTGACCGATGTGGTTGCCGCTCCACAGGATGCAGTTGTCGCCGATCCGGGTGAACGGCTGGATGACATTGCCCTCGAAGAGGAAACAGTTGGCGCCGATCTGCGCATTGCGCCAGACGAACGCACGCGAACTGACGTAGCTGGCGCAGCGATAGCCGCGCCGCAGCATGTCCTGAAAAAAGCGCGTCCGCAGGCGGTTGAGCCGCGTGGCCGGGATGGCCACGAAGACCTCGTACTGCGCGGGCGGATAACGCTGTTCGAGCTCCTCAAAGGCCACCACCGGCAGCTCGGCCAGCGTGGGCCGCAGCAGGAAGTCGCGCTCCACGCTGAAGGCCACCACGGTGTAGTCGCTGTCGTGCTGAAAATACTCGCAGGCGATCTGCGCAAACTCGCCTGCGCCAATGATCACCAGTGGCTTGTGCACGCTCATGCTTCCAACCTGCGTGCTTCCAGGCCGCTGCCAGCGCGCGCCTCGCTGAGGAACTGGTCGTAATCCAGAATGTAGTCGGCGGGATCGTAGAACTGGTCGGCCAGCACCATCAGCACGCAGTCGGGGCTGAAGCGATGCAGGTCGCGCCACACCATGCGGCCGAGCAGCAGGCCCTGCGATGGATCGTCCAGCACCACTTCCTGCTGGCCGTGGCCATCGCCCTGGTCCAGCAGGATCGTCACCGAGCCATGCAAGGCCACCGCAAGCTGGTTGAGCTGACGGTGTGCATGCTGTCCGCGATGGACGCCGTTGCGGGTGCCGAACAGGTAATACACGCGACGTATCTCGAACGGGACATTGCGCTGCTGCTCCAACGAAATGAGCAGTCCGCGATCGTCGCCGTGGGTATGCAACTGGATGCGTTCGATGGCCATGATCGGAAGGGCGTAACCGCTGACTGCACGTAGTGCGACATGCCTGAGTGCGCCGGGATGCGCGAAAGGTTGCGCGCGGTCACGGCGCTGCGAAGCCAGGTGCGCACAAGCGCAGTTGCGCACGCCGCCGCACATCGATGTGCGGCGCATGCGAGCGAAATGCCGACTGCAACGCAACCTTTCTCCGACATCACCGCACATATCAGTGCACGTTCACCTGGCCGCCGTTCGGCCGGCGTGGGGAGCCAGGCCTGGCAGCGCACTGCCGGAACCAACGACCACCACCGGAAGACAGATCAGATGAGTCCATCCCCCCAGCCGCCCGCTAGTGCGTCCGCCAGCGGCGCAGGCCCCATGCCGCTGCCGGAACAGGCGCCCGCAGCAGCGCGCGTGCTGCCGCTGCCAACCTCGATGCGTGTCCTGCACTGGCTTACCGTGCTGTGCCTGGCCATGGCGGCCACGCTGATCCTGCTGCGCGCCGAACTGGATGGCCGCGCACTGCGCCAGTGGCTGCTGGAAGGTCACCGCCACTTCGGCCTGTTGGTACTGGTGTTGTTCGCCTTGCGGGTCGGTTTGCGGTTGCGCCTGCGCACGCTGCCACCCGGCCCGCCCGCCTCGCTGCCGATGCGCCTGGCCGCTGGTACCACGCATGTGGCGATGTACGGGCTGATGCTCGCGTTGCCGTTGCTGGGCTGGGCACTGAGCGGTGCCTTCGGCAAGACGGTGTATTTCTTCGGCATCCCGCTGCCCGCGTTGGTCGCACCCGATGGCGACCTCGGCGACACCCTGGGCATGTGGCACTTGAATGCCGCCTGGGCGCTGCTGGCGCTGGTGCTGCTGCATATCGGCGCCGCGCTCTGGCATCACCTGGTCTTGCGCGACGGCCTGCTGCGTCGCGTGCTGCCGGGCAAGCGCGCATGAGCCGCCGCATGCCGCCCTCTGTGACCCGTTTCCTCGCCCGTTCCCGCACCGCTGCATCCCGCACTGTCGAACAAGGACTTTCCATGCCTGCTCCCCAGCCCGCTCCGCGTCGCACCGCCACGCGTCCCGCCTCCCTGACGTCCTTGTTGTGCGTGTCCGGCCCGTTGCTGCTGCTGGCCAGCACGCACGCCCAGGCGATCCCCTCGTTCGCGCGCCAGACCGGCTCGTCCTGCGCGGATTGCCACATCGGTTCCTACGGCCCGTCGCTCACGCCTTACGGCATGCGCTTCAAGCTTGGCGGCTTCACCGATACCAATGGCGAAGGCACCAAGATCCCGGTGTCCGGCCAGCTGACCTGGGCGCGCAACAATCCCAGCCGCGGCGACAGCACCGCGCGGCTGACCCAGGCGGACCTGTATCTGGCCGGCCGGGTCAACGACAACATCGGCGGCTACTCCAAGATCCGCTCCAACAACAGCGGCAATGCCACCTTCGATACGCGCCTGGACGATGTGGACCTGCGCTTTGTCAGCAAACCGTTCCAGATGGCCGGCAAGGACACCATGCTCGGCGTCAGCGTCAACAACAATCCGGGCATTTCCGACCCAGTGCATGTGTTGCCGAATGCGTCCACCCTGACGCCGGCCTCCAATGGCGGCGCGTCCACCATGCTCAGCTCCTCGTCCCTGTCCAACCGCGTCATCGGTGCCAGCGTGTACGGGCTGTACGACAAGAACTGGTACGGCGAAGTGGGCAGCTACAGCGCGTTGTCGCCCTCGGCGCAGGATCGGCTCGGCTGGCCGATCAACGGCGACCCGGGCAAGCTCAGCGACACCAGTTATGCGCGTCTTGCGTACATGAAGGACATGAAGCGGCAATTCTTCTCGGTGGGCCTGACCGCGCTCAACACGCGTCGCCAGCGTCCGCGCAACGGGCCCAGCGATGACCTCACCGATTTCGGCTACGACCTGACCTATCAATTCCTCGGCACCCGCGAACACGTGCTGTCGCTGGCCTACGTCAACATCTACGAGCGCCGCAGATACGGCAGCCCGCTGATTCCGTCCGATCCAACCATGCCCGCGCTCGACCGTGGCAGCGTGCGCGACCAGACCATCAGCATGAACTACGCGTTCAAGCAGACCTACGGCGTGCTGGCCGCGCACATGATCAACACCGGTTCGTTCGATGCAGCGCGTTATTCGCCGGTCGGCATCCCCGACACCACCAGCAATCTGATCCTGGTGTACTGGAGCCCGTTCGGGCGCGAAGGCACCTACACCACCAATGCCAACCTGCGCGTGTCGGCTGGCTGGTTCCGCTTCGACAAGTTCAACGGCAGCACCTCCAACGTGTTCCGCGGACCGCCGATCACCAGTCCGCGCGACCTCGACAGCTTCACGCTGTCGGTGAACCTGGCGTTCTGATTTCCCCTGTTGCACGCAACCGTACGGACTCCCATGCCTTCATTTCCCAAGACCCTGTTGTGCGTTTCGCTGGCCGGCCTGCTGCTGGCCGGCGCCACCCTGACCGCCCCGGCGCGGGCCGCCGATGGCAAGAGCGTGTTCGCAAGCGAATGTGCCGAATGCCACAGCGCCACCCAGGGCAAGAACAAGAAGGGCCCGTCCCTGTTTGGCATCGTCAACCGCCCTCCCGGCAGCGTGGCCGATTTCAGCGGCTACTCGCCCGACCTCAAAGCTTATTCGGCCGTGCTCAAGGGCCGCTCGACGGACCTGATGCCGAACAAAGGCGTCTGGGATGCAAACAGCCTGAAGGCATTCCTGAAGCAGGACTCCAAGAAGGCACTGCCGGGCACCAAGATGAAGTACGAAGGGCTGGAGGACGAAAAGGAATTGGACGCGCTGATCGCCTACCTCGCTACCCTGCATTGAGACCGTCCGGCAGGCGACGGACCGGCCGCGCCGGCACCCCGGTGCGGGATGCCTGCCCCAGGGCGGTCCCGGCACTGGCCTGACGGCGCCGCCGGTGGAGAGGGATGCCCGCTTCAAGCAGCGTACAGCCGGCCGGCCGCAGTGTCCGCGTCCAGCACCGCCCCCCGGACCAGCACTGCACATGTGTGCCGGGCCGCGTTGCCTGAACCGGTCCCTTCGCGTATACGGACGAAACCGTCGCAGCCGCGGCGGTCTCGTCCTGCGTGATGGGTGACTATCCCGCCCCGCCCTGTGCCGACGTCCTACGCCCTTGCCCACCGTGTCACCCGCCCAGCACGCCCCCTTACGACCGCGACGCCGCTGCGCCTGCGGCGGGCAGCCGTGGGGCGCGATCGGTGCTCGCCCGACGCTGTCCGCCGTGTTTTTGTCGCCAGGCCTGCCTTGCACGTCTCTGCGCTGCGGGCGGCGCCACCGCGCGCCGTTGCGCCGCAGTCTGTTGCTGGCGCTGGTACTGGGCCCGTGCGGCAACGCGCTGGCGGATAACCTCGGCGGCGCGGTCGCCGTGGCCTCGACCCTGATCGACCGCGGCATCTCGGTCGCCCCCAACCGCGTCACCCTGCAGGCAGCCGGCTACTGGCTGCCCTCCCCCGGCTGGTCGGTCTCGGTGTCCACGGCACTGCAGTCGCCCTCGCTGAGCCGGCCGGTAGCGGTGACTGCCCAGGGCGCACGCGCCTGGATGCTGGACGACCGTTGGCAGATGCAGGCCAGCCTGTTGTATTACGCCTACCCCGCCGACCGCCAGTCGCGCACCTTCGACCGCCAGGAAGCGAGCCTGGCGTGGTCCTACCGCGACATGCTCACGTTCTCGCTGTCCACCTTCAATTTCCCGCGTGCGCAGCGCTCGCCCTGGAACAAGGTGATCGATGTCACCGCCAGCGTGCCGCTGTCGGCCAGTGTCAGCCTCTCGGCAGGCGCCGGCATCTCCGACTTTCCGGCCATGACCTACGGCGCCCAGAGTTCCGGCCGCTATCGGTATGGGCAACTGGGCCTGAAATGGAACCACGCCGCATGGACCGTGAAGCTGGACCGGGTGCTGACCAGCAGCAACACCCCGCGCGCGCAGGGCGGCCCCGGCGAAACGCCGTGGGTGGGCATGGTGTCGCGCGCGTTCTGATCCACCCGCAACCTTTTGCCCGCTCCCGGGCACCTAGAGGTGTCCTCTGCCGTGCGTGCCTTGATGAATGACTCCGACACCCTGGGTGATGCCACCGATCGCATGCTGCTGCGCCGCATGGCGGCAGGCGATCGCGCCGCGTTGTCCACCATGTACACCAGCTATCACGGCCGGCTGTCCCGGTTCCTGTCGCGCCTGACCCGGCGCCCGGACATCATCGAGGAAGCCATCAACGACTGTTTCTGGATCGCCTGGCAGAAGGCCGGTGACTTCCGCGGCGATTCGCAGGTCTCGACCTGGATCATGGGCATTGCCTACCGCTGCGGTCTCAAGTGCCTGCGCCAGCACGACGGCGAGGCCATCGACGATACCGCCATGGTGGAAGACCACGCCCCCAGCGCCGACGACAACGACGACCGCGAACTGCGCGACTGGCTCGACAAGGGCATGGAACGGCTGTCGCCGGACCAGCGCCTGGTGATCGAACTGGTCTATGGCGTCGGCCACAAGCTGGAAGAAGTCGCCGAGATCATGCAGTGCCCGGTGGGCACCATCAAGGCCCGGCTGTTCCATGCGCGGGTCAAATTACGCAATGTGCTGCCCGGCCTGGCCGGCGGCGCCCCCTATACGGAGACCATGCAATGAAGACGTTTTTCATCGCGCCTGGCAAGGAATGCTCGCACGCCTGGGAACTGATGCCCGCGGTCCTGCTCGACAGCGCCACCGAGGAAGAGAACACCTGGCTGATCGCGCATGTGGCCAAGTGCGTCTCGTGCAGTGCCGAGTTCGCCCAGCAGAACCGCCTGCGCCAGGCGCTGGCACTGCCGTCGGCGGTGAAGCTGGACCCCAACGCCGGCCTGCAGCGCCTGCTCGGCCGGCTGGATGCGCCGGAGCAGATCAGCGCGCCTGCGCCGCCGCCGGCAGCGCGCCGCTCCGGCAGCTGGACGGTACGCGCCCTGGCGGCCGCGGCCCTGGTGCAGGCGATCGGCCTGGGCGTCATGGGCGTCAAGCTGGCCTCGCCGGCGCCCTCGCACGACTACCGCACGCTCAGCAGCGCCACCGCCCAGCCGGTGCCGCAAGGCGCCATCCGGGTGGTGCCGGACGCCAGGATGACCGTGGCCGACTGGGACCGCCTGCTGCATGCGCAGCAGTTGCAGGTGATCGGCGGGCCCAACGACATGGGCGCCTACACCGTGGTGCCGGCCGCACTGCAACCGCCGGCCCAGCCGCAGCGGACCGTGCAACAGCTGCGCGCCAACCCCGGCATCCGGATGGCCGAGATCGTGTCCGCGCCATGAAGCGCATGCTCGCCATCGGCGTGATCGCCGCATGCATCGGCCTTGGCACGCACACCAGCGTGCAGGCCGCAGCGCAGGAGCCGGCGCAGGTCGCCGCCGCCGCCAGCAGCACGCCACCGGCAGCCGATGCGCAGACGCCCGACAGTAGCCGCGACATCCTGCTGGCGGTGGCCAACCCGCTCAGTGCGCCGCCGGCGCGCGCCGGTTCCAGCCTGATCGGCTACGCCTCCAGTTACTACGGCGCCGGCCAGAAGGCGGCCGCGCGCATGGAAGCGCTCAAGCAGCGCTACAAGCTGCGCGAAGTCGCCGGCTGGCCGATCACCTCGCTGGGCCTGTACTGCGCGGTGTTGCAGCCGCCACCGGGCGTGTCGCGCGACGAACTGGTCACTGCGCTGGCCGACGACGACGGCGTGGAGCTGGTGCAGCCGGTGCAGGATTTCTCGGTGTTTTCCGCCGACGCGTCGGAAAAGACCACCGCGCTGTCCGGCTACAACGACCCGTACGTGGATCTGCAACGCGGCTTCATCGCCACCGATGCGGCCGTCGCGCAGACCGTCACCCAGGGCCGCGGCGTGGTGGTGGCGGTGGTGGATACCGGCGTGGACACCACCCATGCCGACCTGAAGACACGCATCCGCGATGTGCACGACCTGGTCGACGACGCGCCGGTGATGACCAGCAGCGACTCGCACGGCACCGAGGTGGCCGGCATCATCGCCGCCGGCAGCAACAACCATCAAGGCATCGTCGGCATGGCGCCCAAGGCCATGCTGAGCATCTACAAGGCCTGCTGGTATGCGCCCAGCGTCGGCGCCACCGCACGCTGCAACACCTTCACCCTGGCCAAGGCGCTGGCGGCGATCAACAACAGCTCCGCGCGCGTGATCAACCTGAGCCTGGGCGGCCCGGCCGACCCGCTGCTGAGCAAGATGCTGCAGCACCTGGTGCAGCAAGGGCGCATCGTGGTCACCGCAATGCCGCCGAACGGGCGCCTGGACGGCTTTCCCAACGATGTGCCGGGCGTGCTGGTGGTCCGCAGCAGCAGCTCCAGCGCCGCCATGCCCGGCGTGCTCAGCGCCCCCGGCAAGGACATCCTGACCACCCAGCCGAACGGCCGCTACGACTTCACCTCCGGCTCGTCGATGGCCACCGCGCATGTCAGCGGCATGGTCGCGTTGCTGCTGTCGCTGTCACCCTCGCTGGATGCCAAGGCACTGCGCGAGCTGATGCAGCGCACCAGCAAGATCTCCGACGGCCAGTTGCAGGTCAATGCCGGCGCCGCCGTGCAGGCACTGGCGCCTCCCGCCCGACATTCCAACTGACGACACCGGCATGGCCAAGTGGATTCCCCTGTGGCTGCATAAACTCAGCTCGCCGCCCGTCTTCTATCGCGTCGCCGGACGCGTGCGCCCGTGGGCATTGGGCCTGGCGCTGCTGCTGGGTGCGGTGGCCGTCTACGGTGGGCTGGTGCTGGCGCCGCCGGATTACCAGCAGCACGACGCCTACCGCATCATCTTTATCCACGTGCCCAGCGCCTGGATGAGTCTTTTCATCTATGCGGCGATGGGCGTGGCGGCGTTCATCGCGCTGGTATGGCGGATCAAGCTGGCCGAGGTGGTGACCATGGCCTCGGCGCCGATCGGCGCGGCCTTCACCTTCATCACCTTGTGCACCGGCGCGCTGTGGGGCAAGCCGATGTGGGGTACCTGGTGGACCTGGGATGCGCGGCTGACCTCCGAGTTGCTGCTGCTGTTCCTGTATCTGGGCGTGCTCGGCCTGTACCACGCAGTGGAAGAGCGCCGCCAGGCGATGCGCGCGGCCGGGCTGCTTGCGCTGGTGGGCCTGGTCAATCTGCCGATCGTGCATTACTCGGTGGTGTGGTGGAACACCTTGCACCAGGGCTCCACCGTGCGCCTGCTCGGCCCCTCCACGATGAGCGCAGACATGCTGTGGCCGCTGCTGACGATGCTGCTGGCCACCAAGTGCTACTACGTGGCCAGCCTGTTCGGCCGCGTGCGCGTGGACCTGCTCGCCCTGGACAGCGGCAAGGACTGGGCACGCCGCATCGTATTGACCGGGCGCACCGCATGACCACCTTGCTGGCCATGGGCGGTTACGGGCAATACGTGTGGACCGCGTACGCCGTGTTCGTGCTGGTGCTGCTGGCCGATCTGGCATCGCCGTGGTTGCGTCGGCGCCGCCTGCCGCGCGAACTGCGCGGCCAGTTGCAACGGCAGACGCCGCGGCACGCGCGCGATGTGGCGTCTGCAGCGCCGCTGGAGCGTGAGGCCCCATGAACGCCACCCGCAAGCAACGCCTGTGGCTGGTGATCGGCGCACTCGCCGCCGCCGCTTTGGCCGTCACGCTGATCGTGCTGGCACTGCAACGGAACATGAGCTATCTGTTCACGCCCAGCCAGGTGCATGCCGGCGCAGCGGCGAGTTATCAGCAGTTCCGCCTCGGCGGCATGGTCAAGGCCGGCTCGATCCAGCGCGCCACCGACAGCCTCACCGTCCATTTCACCGTGATCGACAAGCACGCCGCGACGCAGGTCGAATACACCGGCATTCTTCCGGACCTGTTTCGCGACAACCAGTCGGTGATCGCCAACGGGCGCATGCAGGGCGGGCGCTTTGTCGCCAATGAAGTGCTGGCCAAGCACGACGAAACCTACATGCCGAAGGAACTGAAGGACGCGATGGCCGAAGGCCATGTCGGCAAGCCGATGCCCGCCACCGCCGTGCCGCTGTCTGCGCCGCGCTGATGCGGCGCGCACGGTGTTCCAGCAATCGATGATCTCCCTTCGCTGCACGATGCGATTTGCCCATGACGCCTGAACTCGGCCAGATCGCACTGATCCTGGCGTTACTGCTCTCGCTCGCCCAGGGAGTGTTGCCGCTGGTCGGCGCCTGGCGCGGCAATACCGCGTTGATGGGCATTGCGCGGCCTGCCGCGGTCGGCCAGGCGCTGTTCGTGTGGATGGCGTTCGGCCTGCTCGCCTGGTCGCTGCTGTCGCTGGATCTTTCGGTGCGCTATGTCGCCGACAACGCCAACACCGCCCTGCCCTGGTACTACCGCTTCGCCGCGGTGTGGGGCGCGCACGAAGGCTCGTTGCTGCTGTGGATCGCGATCCTGTCGACCTGGACGGTGCTGCTGGCCGCCTTCAGCCGGCATCTGCCGCAGCAGTTCGCCGCGCGCGTGCTGGCGGTGCTGGGGCTGGTGTCGGTGGGCTTTCTGGCCTTCATCCTGCTGACCTCCAATCCGTTCGGGCGGCTGTCGCCAATTCCGCTGGATGGCAACGAACTCAATCCGGTGCTGCAGGATCCGGGCATGACCTTCCACCCCCCGGTGCTGTACACCGGCTATGTGGGGTTCTCGGTGGCGTTCGCGTTCGCGGTGGCGGCCCTGCTCGGCGGCGAACTGGAACAGGCCTGGGTGCGCTGGGCGCGGCCGTGGACCAACGTGGCCTGGGCCTGCCTCACCGCCGGCATCGTTGCCGGCAGCTGGTGGGCATACGCGGAACTGGGCTGGGGTGGCTGGTGGTTCTGGGACCCGGTGGAAAACGCCAGTTTCATGCCGTGGCTGGTCGGCACCGCGCTGATCCACACCCAGGCGGTCACCGAAAAACGCGGCAGCCTGCGCGCCTGGACCATCCTGCTGTCGATCCTGGCGTTCTCGCTGTCGTTGCTGGGCACCTTCCTGGTGCGCTCGGGCGTGCTGACCTCGGTGCATGCCTTCGCCGCCGATCCGCGCCGCGGCCTGTACATCCTGATCTTCCTGATCGCCGTGGTCGGCGGCTCGTTGCTGCTGTACGCGCTGCGCGCACCCAGGATCGCCAGCGGCAAACCGTTCGCCGCCGCCTCGCGCGAGACCGCGATCCTGATCGGCAACCTGCTACTCACCGTGGCCGCGGCGATGGTGTTGCTGGGCACCTTGTTTCCGCTGGTGGCCGATGCCTTCGGCCTGGGCAAGGTGTCGGTGGGGCCGCCCTACTTCGGCTTGCTGTTCCCGCTGCTGATGATGCCGGTGATGCTGTTGCTGCCGTTCGGCCCGTACCTGCGTTGGGGTAAGGCCGAGGCGGCGCCGTTGCGGGCACTGGGCACGCGCGCCGGCATCGCCGCGATTGCCTGTGCGCTGGTCGGCAGCCTGTTTGCCGATGGCCAGGTCAAGGCGATTGCCGGGATCGGGGTCGCCGCATGGGTGGCAGCCGGCACCGCGCTGTACATGCACAAGCGCTGGCGCGAGATGCCGCGCGGCCGGCGCTTTCCTGCGGAAATGGCCGGCATGCTGCTCGCGCATGCGGGCGTGGCGGTGTTCGTGGCCGGCGTGCTGGTGTCTGAAAGCCTGTCGGTCGAACGCGACGTGCGCCTGGCACCCGGGCAGACCGCCGAGATCGCCGGCTACGCATTCCGCTTCGATGGCGTGCAACTGATCGACGGGCCGAACTGGAAGGCCGAACAAGGCAGCGTGCAGGTCAGCCGCGATGGCCAGGTGGTGGCGCAACTGCATCCGCAAAAACGCCTGTACAGCAGCGAGCGCATCCAGACCGAATCGGCGATCGACCCCGGCATCACGCGCGATCTGTATGTCGCACTCGGCGAGCCGCTGGACGACCAACACATCGAATACGACTGGACGCTGCGGCTGTACTACAAACCCTTCATCCGCTGGATCTGGGCCGGCGGCCTTTTGATGATGCTGGGCGGTTTCGTCAGTGCCTGCGCCCGCCGTTTCCGTGCGCCGGTCCTCGCCGGCACGGCGCCCACGGCATCGGCACACGGCGCCCTGGTCACCGCACAGGAATCGCACGCATGAACCGTCTGCTGCCCTTGCTGGGTTTCCTGTTGCTAGCGGCGCTGTTCGGCTTCGGCATCTACTGGACGATGCAGCACAACCCGCGCGAGGTGCCCTCGCCGTTGATCGGCAAGCCGGCGCCGGCGTTCTCGCTGCCGCTGCTGGATCAGCCCGGGCAACGCGTCAGCCGCGATCAGCTGCTGGGCAAGGCCTACGTGCTCAATGTGTTCGGCAGCTGGTGCGCCGAATGCGTGCACGAACATCCGGTGCTGATGGCCCGCGCCAGCCGGCTCGGGGTGCCGCTGATCGGCTACAACTACAAGGACGCGCCTGCCGACGCCACCGCCTGGCTTGCGCAACATGGCAACCCCTATGCGTTGGTCATCGCCGATGAAACCGGCCAGACCGCGATCGACTTCGGCGTCTACGGCGCACCGGAAAGTTTCCTGATCGATGCGCAAGGCGTGATCCGCTACAAGCACATCGGCGTGCTCACGCCCGAGGTCATCGACGACGCGCTGCTGCCCGCCATCGCCGCATTGCCCAGGACCACGCCGTGATGGCGGCGCGCCGCGCATGGCGCTGGTACTGGCGCATGCAGGGCCGGCCATTGCGTTTGCTGCTGGTGCTGCTGCTGGGCGCGCTGCTTGCACCGCCGCTGGCGGCGCAGGCGGTGGACCCGCTGCCGTTCACGAACCGCAGCGACGAAGCGCGCTACCAGCGCCTGACCGCACAGCTGCGCTGCCTGGTGTGCCAGAACGAGAACCTGGCCGACTCCAACGCCGCACTGGCGCGTGACCTGCGCCATCAGGTGTTTGCGCAACTGCAGGCCGGCAGGAGCGATGCGCAGATCAAGCAGTACATGGTCGATCGCTATTCGGATTTCGTGCTGTACGACCCCCCGGTCAAGCGCGGCACCTGGCTGCTGTGGTTCGGTCCGTTGCTGCTGCTGGGCGCCGGTGCGGGCGTGGTGATCCATACCGTGCGCAAACGTGCGCGTGCCGGCACCCCGATGGCGCCGCAGGCGGAGGAAGAGTGGTGATGACGGGTTTCTATGTCGCAAGCGCCGCGCTGGTGGTGGTTGCCTTGCTGTTGTTGCTGGTGCCGTTGCTGCGCCGGCCCACACGCAATGGCAACGCACGCTACATCTTGCCGATTGCCCTGGTGCTCGGCGTGCCCGTCGCCACGGCCGGTCTGTATCGGCTGGTGGGCGCGCCGGAGGCGATCGCGCGGCGCGTGTACGCGGCGGCGCAGCCCCTGGCGCAACCGGCCGCCGCGCCGCCGTCCATTGCCGGTGCTGAGCAAACGCGAGCCGCCCAGGCCGACGCTGCGCAGGAGCAGAGACTGGAAGCGTTGATGCAGCAAGCTAAAGCGCACGAGCAGGACGACCGCCCCGCCGATGCGCGTGAAGCCTATGCGCAAGCGCTGAAGATCGCGCCCGATCTCAGCGCTGCCCTGGTCGGCTGGGTGGCTGCGGACATGGCCACGCGCAGCGATTTCGCCATCGACGCCGACGCACGCGCGCGCCTGCAACAGGTGGTCGCACGCGAGCCGGATCATCAACGCGGCCTGTGGCTGCTGGGCATCAGCGACTTTCAGCAGCACGACTACCGCGCAGCCAGCGCGCACTGGCGCCATCTGCATGGCTTGCTCGACGCCGGCTCGCCGATGCAGAAAGCGGTGGCCGACAAGATCGCCGTGGCCGAAGCCCTGGCAAGCACGCGGCAATCCAGGCGTGCAGCGCCCTGAAGCCAGCTGCGGACTGTGCCGCGTTCAAAGACACCACGCTGCCAGCCGACCGCAGCGCCGCCATGGCGGCGGCCGCAATCGACCGCGTGACGCACTCAGGCCGACGGCCCCAGCACCTCGTGCAGCTTTCCGCTGAACTCGCCCAGCGTAAATGGCTTGGCGATCATGCTCATGCCTTCGGCAAGAAACTCGCCGCGATCGCGCGCAGTTTCCGCATAGCCGGTCATGAAGATCACCGGCAGATCGCCGCGCGACTGCCGCGCGATCTCTGCGAGCTGGCGCCCGTTCAGTCCAGGCAGGCCCACATCGGTCACCAGCAGATCGATCCGCCGCGGCGAGGCCAGGATCGGCAGCGCCGCATCGGCATCGGCAACCACATCGGCCTGATAGCCCAACTCGTTGAGCAGCTCGGTCACCAGCAGCCGCACCTGTTCGTCGTCTTCCACCACCAGCACCTGCTGGCCGCGCCCGGCCACCACCGCGCCGGCTTGCGGCTGCGGCGACACCGCCTGCGGATGGAGACCGGCCGGCAGATACAGGCTCACCGTGGTGCCCACCCCCAGTTCGGACTCCACCCACACCTGCCCGTTGGACTGCTGCATGAAGCCGTAGATCATCGACATGCCCAGGCCGGTGCCCTGCCCGATCGGCTTGGTGGTGTAGAACGGTTCGAACACACGCTCCAGCACATCGGCCGGCATGCCGGCGCCGCTGTCGGTCACCGACACCACCGCGTAATTGCCCGGCGCCAGCGTCACCCCGCGCCCGAGTGCCAGCGGCTGCCCTTCGACCTGCAACTGCCGGGTGGCGATGCGCAACCGCCCGCCGTCGGGCATCGCATCGCGGGCATTGATCGCCAGGTTGAGCAGCGCGCTTTCCAGCTGGTTTTCGTCCACATACGCCTGCGGCAGGTCGGCCTGCAGGTCGGTGTCCAGGCGCACCGATTCGCCCAGCGTGCGCGCCAGCAACTCCTGCAGCGACACCACCAGATCGTTCAGATGCAGGTGCCGCGCTTCCAGCGATTGCCGGCGCGAAAACGCCAGCAGCCGTTGCGTCAGTGCAGCCGCGCGCAGGGCCGATGCCGACGCCACATCCAGGAAGCGGCCCAGCCCCTCGGTGCGACCCTGGTCGATGCGCAGGCGCGCCAGATCCAGCGCCGACAGGATGCCGGTCAACATGTTGTTGAAGTCGTGCGCGATGCCGCCGGTCAGCTGGCCCACTGCTTCCATTTTCTGCGCCTGGCGCAATGCCGCCTCGCTGGACTCGCGCGCCAGCATCTGCTGCTGCAGCTCGGCGGTGCGCTCGGCCACCTTGATCTCGAGCAGACTGGCCTGCTGCTGGATCGATTCCAGCGCCAGCGCGCGCGCGGTGATGTCGGTGGCAAATACATGAAAGCCGTCCACCTTGCCGTCCGCATCCAGGCGCGGCATGTAGCGGATCTCCGCATCCCGCCGGCGCCCGTCGGCGTGCGGCCAACTCGCCTCCACCGTCAACGCCTGCCCGGCCAACGCGGCTTCGATCCAGGCGCGACGCTCCTGCACCACCGCAGGTCCGACCACGTCCACCAAGGGCTGCCCGATCACTTCTGCAGGCGGGATGCCGATCCAGTCCTCGTACGAGCGGTTGGCAAAGCGGTACACCAGGTCCTTGTCGATGAAGGCGATCAGCACCGGCAGCGCATCGGTGACCCGGCGCAATTCGGCCTCGCTCGACATCAGTGCGGTCTTGCTTTCGGCCAACTGCGCCATCTGGTCGCGGATCACGAACTGCTTCTGTCGCGAGCGCAATGCAGTGGAAATGGCGCTCAGCAACGAGGACGAACTCAGCGGCCGTTCCAGCTCGATGACATTGGTCACTTCCGGCGGCAGCGTGGCCTGCCGCCCGCCGTGGGCGCCGCGTGGTGCACGCAGCAGCACGAACGGAATATCCGACCAGGCAGCCTGGCTCTGCAGGATGTGCGAAAGCCGCTGCAGATCGCCGCCGACCGCTTCTTCGGTCAACACCACCACACCGGAGGCATCGAGCAGGTCGTCCGCCAGCGCTGCCAGCGAGCCATACACCCGGCGTGTCAGTCCGCGCTGGCCGACGATGCCGGCAATGCTTTCCGCATCGCGGCCGAATGGCGCGATGATGTGGACGATGGATCCATCCGGGTCACAGGTAGTCAAGGGGACGATCCAGCAATGGCGTATCGTCCCCGACGAAGTGCGGCGTACCGGTCAGCACGCCGTGGAATTTCTCCAGCGGCTCGCTCAGATGGATACCGCTCGTCCCGATGCGCAACTCGCGGATCGAATCCTCATGCGCGCCACTGCGGTTCTTGATCACCGACAAGGCCTTGCGGATGCGCCCCTGCGCCTCGAAGAAGCGGAACAGGATGACGGTATCGGCCATGTAGGAGATGTTGAGGTTGCCGGTGGACATCGTGCCGACCAGGCCATGCTGCGGATTGACCAGGAAGGTGGTCACGCCGCTCTGGTTGAGATAGGAAAGCAACTCGTGCATCTGCAGCATCAACTGCTTTTCCTGCGGCATCGAGGTGAGATAGCCGTTGAGGCTGTCGATCACCAGCAAGCGGCAATCGCGCTCTTCCACACTGGCGCGCACCGCCCAGGCGAACTCGCCCGGGGTCAGTTCGGCCGGATCCATCTGATGCAGTTCCAGCAGGCCCGCGTCCAGATACTTGCGCAGATCCATGCCCAGACTCTCGGCACGCGTCAGCAAGGTGCCGGTGCGCTCGTCGAACTCCAGGATGCAGCAATGCTCGCCGCGCTCGCAGGCGGCGGTGACGTACTGCAGCGCGATATTGGTCTTGCCCGACCCGGCAGGCCCGGTCAACAGCGTGCTGGTGCCGCGCAACGGCCCGCCGTGCAGCAGCGCATCGACCCGCTCAACGCCACTGGACACCGCATCGCCAATGAACGGCACGTGGTGGTCGGAGGCGATCAGACGCGGATAGATCCGCATGCCGCCGGTGGTGATGGTGATGTCGTGATAGCCGGCGATGAAATCCACGCCACGCAATTTCTGCACCTGCATGCGCCGACGCGCCGCACCGAAATCCAGCGTCATGCGTTCCAGCGAAATCACCCCATGGCACAGGCTGTGCAGATGCGCGTCGCGTTCGCCATTCTCGCCGGTGAGGTCATCGACCAGAAACACGGTGATATTGCGCGGCGCAAAGAACTGCTTGAGCGCCAGCACCTGGCGCCGGTAGCGCAGCGAATCCTGTGCCAGCAGGCGCAACTCGGACAACGAATCGAAGACCACACGCGTCGGCTTGACCCGGTCCACCTCGGCCTGGATCAGCTTGATGGTGCCGTCCAGCTCCATTTCCCACGGGTGCAGAATGGACTGCTGGCGTCCATCGCCCAGAAACGCCTCAGCCGAAGCGAGCTCGAAGATATGCAGCGCCTCCAGCGACCAGTCGTGCGAGGTGGCCACCTCGTTGAGCTCGTCGATGGTTTCCGACAAGGTCACGTACAGGCAGCTCTCGCCCTTGGCCGCGCCATCGAGCAGGAACTGCAGCGACGCTGTGGTCTTGCCCGAGCCCGGCTGGCCTTCCAGCAGGTACAGGCGGTTGGGCGGCAGCCCGCCGCGCAAGATGGTGTCAAGCCCTGTCGTACCAGTCGTAATGCGGTTTGCGATCATCGGCTTCAGATTTCCCATGGACCTAAATTTATCACGGGCGCGTCATGCGCCGCTGCGCGCGCGTGAATCGATCAGCTTGCTTGGCGCACCCTGCGCACCTGCACTACCGGCATCGTGCCGTGATCGGTGCCGCGCTTTATGACAGTTCCGACACGTTCGTCACGCGCGCAGGCCTAGCGTTGCAGCTGAAGTGCATCGCGTGGTTGCGATCGCTCGAGGACTGCGGTGAATCACGCATCATGTAACGCCCGTATCTTGCTGGTCGAAGACGACGATGCCATTCGTGCGATGACCGCCGATATCCTGGGTGACGAGGGCTATCAGGTCACCGCTTCGCCCGATGCCGAGCAGGCGCTGGAGCAACTCAACCGGTCGTGCCCGTTCGATCTGCTGCTTTCCGATATCTGCCTGCCCGGCATGAACGGGCGCGACCTTGCAGACAGCGCGCGCCGCCTGTATCCCGCATTGCCCATCGTGTTCATGACCGGCTACGCCGGCTCCATTGCCAAGCGCGCGGATTTTCTCGATACCGGCATGCGCCTGTTGACCAAGCCATTTTCCTTGCGTGACCTGCTCGGCATCGTGCGCACCGCGCTGTAGGCGCACCCAACCGCCCGCAACGTGCTCCACCTCCGCATCACGGCGCTTTGCGCTCCAGCAGTTGCGCCACACGGCGCTCCAGGTCCACCGCCAGGAATGGCTTGGTCAACACTTCCATGCCCTCGTCCAGCTGCCCGGCGCCCACCGCCGCCGTTGCCGCATAACCGGTGACGAACAGCACCGGCAGTGTCGGCCGGTACTGCCGGCCTGCGTCGGCAACCTGACGTCCGTTCAACCCGCCGGTCAGGCCGACGTCGGTCACCAGCAGGTCGATCGCTTCCTGCGAACGCAGGCGCTCCACCGCCGCGCTGCCTTCGGCGGTCTCGATGACACGGTAGCCCGCTTCGCCCAGCACTTCGGACATCAGCACGCGGATCGCGGTTTCATCTTCCACCAGCAGCACCGTGCAGCTCTGCGCCGCCGAGTGCACCGGTTGCTCGCTCGCCGGTACCGCCTCGTCCTGCGGCAGCGCGCCGTTGAAGCGCGGCAGGTACAGCGCCATCGTGGTGCCCACGCCCACCTCCGAGTCGATCCGCACGTGCCCGCCGGACTGGCGGGTGAATCCGTAGATCATCGACAGCCCAAGACCGGTGCCCTGCCCGATCGGCTTGGTGGTGAAGAACGGTTCGAAGACCTTGGACATCACCTCGGCGCTCATGCCGGTGCCGGTGTCCTGCACGCTCAGGCACACGTACTCGCCGACCGGCAGGTCCAACTGCTGGGCGGCTTCGGCCTCCAACACCCGGTTGGCGATACCGATGGTGAGCTCGCCGCCATCGGGCATCGCATCGCGCGCATTGATGCACAGGTTCAGCAGCGCGTTTTCCAGCTGTGGCGCATCCACCAGCACTTTCCAGGCATCGGGTGCGGGGCGCAGCCGCAAGGCAATCGACGGCCCCAGCGTGCGCGCGATGATGTCGTGCATGCCGTGCACCAGTGCCTGCACCTCCAGCGCGGTGGGCGCCAGGGTCTGCCGGCGCGAAAACGCCAGCAGCCGCTGGGTCAACGCGGTGGCGCGCGCGGCACTGGATTGGGCCATCTCCACATAGCGTTCCAGGCGGTCGTACTTGCCCTGTTCGATCCGCGTCTGCAACAGCTCCAGGCCGACGCTGATCGCGGTCAGCAGATTGTTGAAGTCGTGCGCCAGCCCACCGGTCAGCTGGCCAACCGCCTCCATCTTCTGGCTCTGGCGCAGCTTCTCTTCGGCCAGCAGCAGCGCCGCGCTGCGTTCGCGCACACGCTCTTCCAGCGTTTCGGTCAGCTGGCGCAGCTGCTGTTCGGCCAGCCGCTTGTCGGTGATGTCGGCAGCGGTGCCGAACCACTCCACGATCTGCTCGCGCTCGTCCAGCAAGGGGATCGCGCGCATCAGGGTCCACCCCACCTGCTGATCGGCATCCAGCACGCGGTATTCCAGATCCAGCCCGGACTTGTTGACGATCGAATGCGCAATGGCTTCGGACAGCCGTGCGCGGTCGTCCGGGTGCACCATCTCCTGCTGCCAGTTCAGGCTCGACGAGAGCGCATCGCTCAGCGCGCCCTCGCCCACCAGCTGGCGAAGCTCGCGCCAATCGGCCGTGGCCGAAAAAATCGATTGCGAGGACGCGCGCACCAACGCATCCAGCCGGCGCTCGCTCTTGCGCAAGGCTTCGCTGGCCAGCCGCTCGGCAGTACGGTCGCGCAACACCTTGACAAAGCCGATCGCCGCACCGGTTTCGTCGCGCAGCACCATCAGCGAACCATTCGCCCAGAAGCGCTGGCCGGACTTGCGCACATGCCAGCGCTCGTCCATGCCGCTGCCGCTTTCCAGCGCCGCCGCTGCCTCGATCAGGATCTGCCGGCGCTCCACGTCTTCCGGGGTGAAGGTGCGCTCCAGCGTCTGGCCGAGCATCTCGGCCTCGCTCCAGCCCAGGATGCGCTGCGCGCCCTCGTTCCAGGACGTCACCAGGCCGTACAGGTCGGTGGCGATGATCGCGTAGTCCATCACGCTGTCCAGGATCTGCCGGTTGCGCACTTCGGCTTCGCGCACCGCGCGTTCCAGGCCGATGCGATCGGTGATGTCCAGGCCCTGCACGAAGACGCCGGAGACGGTGCCGTCGGCACCGGCGATCGGCTGGTAGACCAGATCCAGCAGGCGCCGCTCCACCGCGCCGCCCGGCTCCACCTGCACGTTGTAGGCGAGCGCGTTGGCCGTGTAGGCGCGCCCGGACTGATACACCTCGTCCAGCAAACGCAGGTGCCCCTGCTCGACCAGATCGGGCAAGGCCTCGGCCAGGGGCTTGCCGATCACGTCGCGGTGGCCGATCAGGCGCGAATAGCACGGGTTGGCAAACTCCACCCGATGCTGCGGACCGCTCAGGAACGCCATGAACATCGGCGCCTGCTCGAACAAGCGGATCAGCCGTTCGTGTTCATCGGCAAGCCGGTTCTGCGCCACCTTGCGGGCGGTCACTTCGTTGGTCACGCAAAACGCGCCGCCCACGCGTCCATCGTCCAGATAAATCGGCGAGAACGAGAACGTCCACCAGGTGTCTTCCGGGGTGCCGTAGCGGTTCATGCCGATCGGCACTTCATCGAAGCGCGAGGCGCGCCCCGCGAACGCGGCCTCGATCGGCGCACGCACGGCCTCCCAGGCATCTGCCCACAAGTCCCGCAACGGCGCACCCAGGGCGTGCGGCTGCCGCGGCCCCAGGATGGGCGCATACGCATCGTTGTAGAAAAAGGTCAGCGCATCGCCCCACACCACATACATGCTTTCCGGCGAGCTGAGCATCAGGCTGACGGCATTGCGCAACGGCGACGGCCACTGCGTGGTCGGCCCCAGCGAGGTTGCGGCCCAGCCGTATGCGCGCACGGCCTGGGCCATGGCGCTCTGGCCATAAGGAAACGGCGCGCTCATGCGGCGCCCGGGCGTGCTGCCGTCCAGCGGCAGGCGTCATGCGTGCAGCGCGCAACGCGGTGTGCGGCCAGCTTACCAGTCACCCAAACAAGCATCTTTGACAAAACCATTGAAGAGGAATCAGGGGCCAACGCCGCGCATCGCCGGCCGGCAGGGTCGGACATGCCGGCCTGACCTGCCAGCGCAACGCCCTCCGGCATCGCCGTCGGCACCGCGCGCAGCGTGCAGCGCCCGCCTACGTTACAACACCCAGGTGGCTGACGTGACCCGACTGCGCGCCGGTCCACCGCACCGCGCGCGTCGCTGCCCGGCATGCTTGGCTGGGAGACCTCGCCATGGCGCGCAGGCAGTGCCCCGTGGCGCGGGTGCCCGGATAAAATCGCCAACTGGCCCAAAGGCGTGGCACGGTAACGCAGATGCAGGATCGCGACGTACTCATTCACCCCCTGGCAGCGGTAGCACCGGGGTATCTGGCCAACCATGCTGCGCGGGTCTTCAATCGCCTGGTGGATGCGCAACTGCGGCCGCACGGCATGTCGCTGGCACTGATCGGGCCGATCATGCTGCTGTCCTGGAAAGGGCCGATGCTGCAACGCGACCTGGTGATCGCCTCGGCCGTGAAGCAGCCGGCAATGGTGGCCCTGCTGGACAAGCTGGAGGGCCTGAAGCTGATCAAGCGCGCCCCGACGCCGCAGGACCGCCGCGCCGCGGTGGTGTCGCTCACGCCTGCCGGGCGCAGGATCGCCGAGATCGGCGGCAGGATCCTGACCGATCTGAATGCCGATGCGCTGAAAGACTTCTGCCCCGAGGAGGCGCAGCAGACCGTCGCGTTCATGCAGCGCCTGATCGCCAACCTGGAGCAGCGCGACCAGGGCATGTAATATCACCTCTGATATTAATTCTTCGGGTGATCTGTCATGCCGCGTCGCATCCTCATCACCGGCGCAAGTGTCGCCGGCAACACCGTGGCGTGGGCACTGGCCCAACAAGGCCTTGAGGTCACCGTCGTCGAGCAGGCTGAACAGTTTCGCGATGGCGGCCAGAACATCGACGTGCGCGGCGTCGGCCGCGAGGTCCTGCGGCGCATGGGCCTGGAGCAGGCCGCACTCGACCACGGCACCGGCGAGGAAGGCACCGCCTGGGTCGACGAACACGGCCACGCGGTGGCTGCCTTCAAGACCGACGACATCGACGGCGATGGCCCGACCGCGGAACTGGAAATCCTGCGTGGCGACCTCGCCCGCCTGCTCTATGCGGCCGCCCGCCAGCAGGCGGAGTATCGGTTCGGCGACCGCATCGCCAGCATCGCCGACGACGGCAATGCCGCCACCGTCCACTTCCAGAGCGGGCACAGCGAGCGCTTCGATGCCGTCATCGTCGCCGAAGGGGTCGGCTCGGCCACGCGCGAGCTGCTGTTTCCCGGCGAGAACGCGCCGCGCTGGATGGATCTGACCATCGCCTACTTCACCATCGCACGCACCGCCGACGATGACCGCCTGTGGCGCTGGTATCACACCACCGGCGGGCGCAGCATCTCCTTGCGCCCGGACCGGCACGGCACCACGCGCGCCATGCTCTCGCTGCAGAAAGCCTCAGAGGGCGAACAGGACTGGGACGTGGCGACCCAAAAGGCCTACTTGCGCGAACGTTTCGCCGACGCCGGCTGGCAGGCGGCGCGGGTGCTGGACGGCATGGACAGCACCGAGGATTTCTACTTCGACGCCTTGCGGCAGGTCCGCATGCCGCGCTGGCACGCCGGCCGTGTCGTGCTCACCGGCGACGCGGCCTGGTGCGCAACCCCGCTGGCCGGCATCGGCGCCACCCTGGCAGTCACCGGTGGCTATGTGCTGGCCAATGAGGTCGCACGCGCCCAGACGCTGGAACAGGCGTTTGCCGCCTACGCCGCGGCCATGCGGCCGATGGTCGACAAAGGCCAGGGCGTGCCGAAGATCGGCCCACGGCTGATGAATCCGCACAGCCGGCTTGGCATCCAGCTGTTGCATGGCGCACTGAAATTCGCCAGCCAACCCAGCATCCAGAACATCGCCACCAAGCTGATGACGCCGTCGATGCAGGCGCCGGACCTGTCGCGCTACGACTGAACCAAATGGATCAGTGGCTGCGCTGCCATGGCGGCAGTGCGCGTGCTGAGCTCCACACCGGCCATCGGCCGCAGTTCCCTCGCAGCGGCCGCCTCCCCGCGCCATCCCTCATCGAGCTGAATCGGCGTATCTCCTGGGGCTGAGAGGCGCCGCAGCGCGTCACTTCGGCCATGCCCGCCGCTTGCGGCCTCGCCCGCCCTGGCCCGGCGCCAGCGCGAGGCCAACCGTGGATGAATCCCTCCGGCCAGACGGTTTCATTTCCGATGGCCGAAGCCGCTAACGAACAGGTCGAGACATCCTTCGTGCAGCGGCAACGCTGCCGGCCCCATCGGTGTCCCGGGCGCATCGCCTCCCAGCTGTTGCTGGGATTCTCCCCGCTCTTCCGCTAGTCGGATCACCGATCAAACTCCCTATGTCCCTGCTTTCGAATCTGCGCATCGGTCAGCGCCTGGCCCTCGGCTTCCTCGCGATCATTGTCCTGATGGTGCTCCTCACCGTCGTCGGCATCCAGCGCGTGCGCAGCATCGACCAGCAGCTCACCGCCATCAACGAAGTGAACAGCGTCAAGCAACGCTATGCGATCAACTTCCGCGGCAGCGTGCACGACCGCGCGATCGCCCTGCGCGATGTCGTGCTGCTGGACGACCCGGCAGACCGGCACACGGCAGAGCAATCGATCGACAAGCTCGCCGCGGACTACGCCCGCTCCGCCAAGCCGCTGGACGACATGATCGCGACCTCCACGGACGCGGAAGAAAAGGCCATCCTCCAGCGGATCAAGGCCATCGAGCAGCGCACCATGCCGTTGATCGCGCAGGTGCGTGCGTTCCGCGATGGCGCCGACAAGCCGCATGCCGAACAACGCCTGCTGCAGCAGGCGCGCCCTGCCTTCGTCGCCTGGCTGGCCAGCATCAACGCCTTCATCGACCTGCAGGAAGCCAAGAACCGCGCGGCTGCCAAGGATGCGGTCACCACTGCCCGCGGCTTTGCGATGCTGATGGTGGTCTCCACCGTCATCGCCCTGCTGCTGGGCGCAACGATTGCGTTGTTGCTGACCCGCAGCGTGGTGCTGCCGTTGCGGCAATCGCTGCGGCTGGCCGAGCGCATCAATGACGGCGACCTGCGCAGCCAGGACCTGCCCACCAGCAAGGACGAATCCGGCCAGCTGCTGCGCGCCATGCAGCAGATGCAGCGTCGCCTGCAGGATGTGATCTCCGCCCAACGCAGCATGGCGGCCCGCCACGATGCCGGCGAGATCAGCTACCGCACCGATGCCCAGCAGTTCCCCGGTGAATACGGGCACATGGTGCAGGACACCAACGCCCTGGTGCATGCGCACGTGCAGACCCAGCTGCGCATGACCGAGGTCATGGGCAGCTATGCCATTGGCGACCTGGCACCGGAAATCGAGCAATACCCCGGCGAAAAGGCCGCCATCACCGCCACCATGCAGCAGGTCAAGCAAAACCTGCGCGCCATCAACGCGCAGATCCAGCAGCTCACCCAGGCTGCATGCGCCGGTGACTTCGCGCTGCGCGGCCAGCCGGAAAAGTTCGAGCACGACTTCCGCCTCATGGTCGAAAACCTCAACACCATGATGGCCACCTCCGACACCAACCTGGCCAGGTTTTCAGACCTGCTGCGGTGCATCGCCGATGGCGACCTGACCGTGCGTATGACCGGCAACTTCCACGGCGTGTTCGCCTCCATGCGCGACGATGCCAACAGCACGGTGCATCGCCTGACCGACATCGTCACGCATATCCAGACCACCTCGAACAGCATCGGCTTTGCCACCGAAGACATCGCCAGTGGCAACCAGGAACTGTCCCGCCGCAGCGAACAGCAGGCCGCCAGCCTGGAAGAAACCGCCGCCTCGATGGAAGAGCTGACCTCCACCGTCAAGCAGAATGCCGAGCACGCCGGCCGTGCCAATCAGCTCGCGCTGGGCGCCGCCGCCATCGCCTCGGAAGGGCGCGACGTGGTCGGCCAGGTCATCGAACAGATGTCCGGCATCGAGGCCTCGTCCAGGCGTATCGCCGACATCATCTCGGTCATCGACGGCATCGCCTTCCAGACCAACATCCTCGCCCTCAATGCCGCCGTCGAGGCCGCACGCGCCGGCGAACAAGGCCGCGGTTTTGCCGTGGTGGCCTCGGAAGTGCGCACCCTCTCGCACCGCTCATCGGACGCCGCCAAGGAGATCAAACGCCTGATCGACGACTCCGTGCAACGCGTCGCCGACGGTGCAACGTTGGTGCACAAGGCCGGCACCACCATGGGCGAGGTCGTCACCAGCGTCCAGCACGTCACCGACATCATGGGCCACATCTCCGCCGCCTCGCTGGAACAGGCCGGCGGCATCGAACAGGTCAACCGGACCATTGCCCAGATGGACGAAACCACCCAGCAGAACGTCAGCCTGGTCGAAGCGGCGAGCACCGCCGCACGTTCGCTCGAAGCGCATTCGACGCAACTGACGCGGGCGGTCGAGGTATTCAAGGTCAATGCGTCGGTGATCTAACCGGGCGGATAGCGTGACCTGCCGCCGGTCCGGACCAGAGCCGACGTGCAGCGACTGGTGATCGGCCAACCTGCGCCGCCCGGCGCCGGATGGCCGCGCGGGTAAAGGGGGAAAACGACAACGGCAATCGCACGGGGATGCCGGGACGAGGTGGATCGGCCGCTGATGCGCTGGTTCATGACATCCCGGCTCGCCGGGTCACACAGTGTCGTTGCCAGGTGCACAGATCAGTCGGCTCGCCTTCGCTGCCAGCGCTCGCGCACTGCTGGCGCCTGCGCGAGAGCACCACGGCGAAGTGACGCCACATCGCCGTGATGTGATTGCTACCCAGGTGCAGCTCGCCGAACATCAGCTTTTATTTGGACAACATGCGAGCATGACCGCCATGCAACGTATCCGCCTCTTCCGCAGACCAGTGCTTGTAGCGCTTCTGGCCGTTTCACTTGCCGGATGCGCGGCGGCTGGCTCCATCACTGCCCGGCCCATCGAAGGTCCTGTACGGCTGGGAGACATCGCGGCGGTCGATGGCCCCAGGGTACGTCCCGACCGCGTCATCGAAGACAGCCGTTGCCCGGCCGAGGTGCAGTGCGTCGTGGCGGGCCGGTTGATCGTCAGGGCAACCGTGCTCGGCGGGGGCTGGTCCAAACAGATCGATCTCACGCTTGGCGTGCCGGTGGCTGTGGCCGATGGCCAGTTGACGTTGGTCGACGCCACTGCTCCACCAGCAGACTCGGCAACGGCCTCCGCATCCGACATGCGCTTCACCTTCCGCTTTCAGGGTGGCCGTTAATCACACTACTTCAGACCCTCGGCGATGCAGCACGAACACGGGGTCCTACAGGTGCCAGCACGTCATCCAGCGCTGCTCGTAGCCGTTGAACCGAGACATATGCCTGCTCTCGCGTTGCAAAGCTCGAGAATCCCATGAGTAAACCGCCCGACGATGAGGGCCGGATTCGCCACCTGCTCAATGCCTGAAGTGGCAGTCCGTGGGATTGGGCGGCCTGCGCCAGCAACTCATCACGTTGCCCTGTCGCGGGATAGGCCAGCACCTGGAGTCCGCCTGCCTGGGGCTGGATCGCCATGCGGGAACCAAAGATATCGGTGAGCGCATCGACCAAATAGCTGCGCCTCTGACTGTAGAGCGCACGCATCTTGCGCAAGTGACGGGAGAAGTGCCCTTGCTCCATGAACTCGGCGACCGTGGCCTGTGACACGAAGGATCCCACACCGCCAAGCTGCCCGGCTGCCCCGGTGAAACGTTCGATCTGGGCCTTGGGGACAACCAGATAGGCCATCAATGCAGGTTGCCCGCGATGCCTGGCACTGCAAATAGTCCATCAAGGCACGGAATGGGAGCTTGCCGGCCGGCAGGAGCCTGATCCGCACACGGTTGCAGTAGCTGCTCACCGTTGCCTTCGCCGATCCAAGCGCGACGTACGGCTCCGCTATGCACCGCGTCGCCAAGTGCCGTGCATCAAGCACGGGCATCGCAAGCGCGGCCTGGTCGCGATCCCAGCTAGGATTGACCTCTGGCCTGGGGAAAACAGCGCTCCATTCGATCCGTCCACGCTGCCAGCTGCTCGAGCGTATACGCCTCGATGGGCTTTGCCGTTGTCGACGCGGCTTTATGTTGTGAAGCAGTTGCAATCAACGACGAAGAAAGGCGATCCCAGCAACGCATGAGCAGCACGGGAGATGGATGCGAAGCAACCACTGCCTCAAGCACCGCACCTTGAGCCACCCTTGCTGCCTGCAGGTCGCTCAACGCATCCACAACCGCTGTCATCCATTGCTCGTTCAACTGCTCCATACCTGTCAACAACGCTGTGGGAAGCGCATAGCGTATCCGGATCCACAGGCTATTGGTGGCGCCATGTGTTCCTCGCTGCAAACACAGCTGAACCAGCAAGGTGATGCCGGGTTCAAGCAGAGCGTTGGCCCGACATACGTCTGCAGGCACCGGTGGCCGGCGCAGTCGCTGCGGCATAGACCCATCGCGCGAAGAGATACATGCCAGTGCTACACCGGCGGGCTTGTTGATGATCGACGCCGGCTGACTGCCTGCGTCATTGGCCGGCCCCATGACGGTGACCGGATCATGGCCGAGATCCTGTCCATGCCCCATCCCTCTTCGCAGATAGCAGCCCATGCCCTCTGGCACAGGACGCTTGTCTCTCCTGTTGCTACCGTTCAAGGACCTACTCGATCCTCCTTCCAGCATGTTTCAACAAGGCGACGCAACCGCATATCACCGCCCGGGCAGTCCTGCGCTGGGACATCCTTTGGCACGCATCGCAGCGATCGCAGTCATCCTCGCGCTGGCGCATTACCGCTGGTTGCAGTTTCCCTGGCGGATGCCGGTGGTCGGCGTACTAGGGATCGCGTTGGTCTGGCTGGAAACGCGCTCGCTGGGTGCCTGCGGACTGCAGCGCCGGTCCTTTCGCGCCTGGCTTGGTTGGACACTGCTGCTGCTCGCGCTCGTCATCGGCTTGGTCAATCCTTTCGTGCAACCGCTGATCGATGCCCTGACCGGGACCAAGGCCGATTACAGCGGCTACGGTGCATTGCGTGGCAACTTCAACGCGGCCGCCCAGCTGGCAGGCGGTGCCTGGCTCAGCGCCGCGCTGGGCGAAGAACTGGTCTTCCGTGCGTTCTTGATGCACCACCTCGATCACGTGCTGGGCCGCTATCGTGGGGGCCAGGTGATGGCGGCAGTGGCAGGGGGAGCACTCTTCGGCGCGATGCACCTGAGCCAAGGCATCTCGGGGGTGCTGCTGACCGGGCTTGTCGGCGCCTTGTTTGGCTATGTCTACCTGCGATCAGGACGCAACCTATGGGCGACGGTCCTGGCGCATGGATTGGTCGATACCTGGGGCATTGCGACGCTGTACCTGGGTTGGTATTAGGAAGCACGCACCCTGATCCGCTTGCTCCAGTGCTTGACTGCCCGGAGTCCTTGCCACGTCGTCCGCACCTGCTGTGCGGTGGCGACTTGCCTTCCCGACACGAGCAGATTGCCCAGACATGACCACCGATAACGTGCTCTCGATCGTTCAGGCGCAGCTGGACGCCTACAACGCCAAGGATATCGACGCATTGCTGGCGACCTATGCCGACGATGCCGAGCATTACACCTTGCACGGCCCCCGACTGGCGAAAGGACACGCCATGCTTCGCGAGCGCTTTCTCGCCCGCTTTGAAGAGCCGGACCTGCATGCGCGGCTGTTGTCGCGGACCGTCGTCGGCAACATCGTCGCCGATTCGGAGCTGATCACCCGCAACCTTGCTGACGGGACCAGTCTTGTTGAGATGCTCTGCATCTACGAGGTGGCCGATGGAAAAATTCAGAGGGCCTCATTCGCTACCGGCGCACGCATTGCCACTGCACCTGCGCGATGAAACATCCCAGGCGAGCGCTTTGCACCGTGCGCCTTTTCAGGCCGAGCGTAAAAAAGCCACCGACTGCATTCTGGTTTTCAGCGCACCGCCCTGCATCCCGGCATCGCCAGGCCGCAGGGCGGCGCGCTGGCTGCATGCGTCATGCAGCCAGCGCGAGCTTCGCCTTGCCACTGACGCTGCGTGAACTATTGGCAACACTCTCCACCAGCGCGGTCGCCTGATCTTCCAGTGCGCGGGCCGACGATGCCATGGTGTCGACGAGCGCGGAGTTTTGCTGCGTGGCCGCATCCATCTGGGAGATGGTTTGATTGATCTGCTCGATGCCGGCGCTCTGCTCGTGGCTGGCCGCCGCAATGCCACCCATGATGTCGTTGACCTGCCTCACCGAGGACAGCAGCTCTTCCATGGCCTTGCCCGCCACGTTGACCTGCTCCGCGCCCTGCCCCACCTTCGCGCCCGAATCGGCGATCAGGTCGCGGATCTCCTTGGCGGCCATGGTGCAGCGCTGAGCAAGGCTGCGCACCTCCGAAGCAACGACCGCAAAGCCGCGTCCCTGCTCGCCGGCCCGCGCTGCTTCTACGGCCGCATTCAGGGCGAGGATGTTGGTCTGAAACGCGATGCCGTCGATGACGGTGATGATTTCGCCGATCTTGCGCGATGACGCCTGGATCGCTGCCATCGTGCTGACCACCCCATTGACCAGCTCGCCGCCATGCAGCGCGGTCTCTGCGGCCTGGCTCGCCAGCGAATTGGCCTGACGCGCGCCTTCGGCGTTCTTGCGAACGATGCTGGTCATCTCCTCCATGGAACTTGCGGTCTCCTCGAGGGCGGCCGCCTGCTGTTCCGTACGCCGCGACAGGTCATCGTTGCTGCGCACGATATCGCCTGCCGCGTTGCTGAGCGTGTTTGCCACCTCGCCCAGCTGACGTCCGGCTTCCACGTCCATCAACGCGCCCACCGCGCGCAGTGGCGTGCCATCTGCCGCGCGCTTGGTCAGACCGCGTGCGCGGAACCAGCGGTACTGGCCGTTCTTGAGCTGCAGGCGATACTCGATGTCGAAGTTGGTGCGGCCACTGCGGTCGTTCAGATGCGCTGCGAACGCATTCAGAGAACGCTCCTTGTCTTCCGGGTGAAGCCGTGACGCCCAGCTATCGAGCACATTGGGGAATTCCTGCTCGGACTCGAAGCCAAGCAGGTGGCGGAACTGCTGCGACCACCAGAACTCGTTGCTCGGATTGATCGGGTCACCCGCGATCACACTCATGTCCCACAACCCATCGCTGAGCATCTGCGAGCCGAGCTCGAAGCGCGTCAGCGTGATGTCGAGGAACTGCTCCCGCTCACGGCGCTCGGTGATGTCGGTGAGCGACCCGGCCACACGCAGCGGCAGGCCCTGCGCATCGCGCTCGGTCGTGCCGAATGCGCGGAACCAGCGGTATTCGCCGGACTTCAGGCGCAGGCGGTTTTCCACGTCGTAGGGAGTGCGACCACTGCGATCGGCAAGGTGCGCCGCGAAGGCATCCAGCGTCGGCTGCTTGTCGTCCGGGTGCAGGCACGCGACCCAGCTGTCCAGGACATTGGGGAAATCCTGTTCGGACGCAAAACCCAGCAGCCGGCGCATCTGCGGCGACCACCACACCGGGCTGTCCGGGTGCGTGGGATCTCCGCCGATGACGCCGATATCCCAGAGCCCGTCAGTGGTGCCGCTGGCGACCAGTTCGAAGCGCCCCTCCAGATGGCGCAACGCGGTCGTCGCCTCTTCCGCCCGGGCCTGTGCCAGATCGCGCTCCTGTTGCGCCGCATGCAGGGACTCGGCCAGCTTCCTGAGAAGCAGAGCCGTCCCGTTGTTCGGCCATTGCGCAGTGCCGCCGTTCAACGTGGCATCGACCGCTTTGGTCAGCGCGTCCACCTTGTGGCTGTCGGAGAAAAACATGGCGACCTCTGCTACTTGCGTTAGGGATGCGTCCCTAGCGGCAGCGATCGGTCCTTCTTGATAGTGGTGTCTCGATCTGACAGCCCGGCTGGGTCCAGCATTCAGCTGGACGCGACCGGCAGCGCTGGTGGAGAGGGGCTATCACCAGCAACGTCCTTGCTACGGGGGCCGGGCCAACCCCGGCACACCACGTGGACTGACGTCGTCGTCCATCTTTTGCGAGTTCTCAAACACTCCTGGCTGGCAGCTGCAGTCCGGGGCACGCAGACCACGCGGAGGCATCGGGGCCACACGGCAAGGTCAAGCAACGACCGCGCTAGACGCCAGTTGGCTCGTGGATCGGGCAGCGATTGAACTCGGCACGGAATCGGCGTGATGCTGCCATCACGACACGGCGCGCCCGGTTGATGGCACCCAGCGGCCGGTGAGCGGCCAGGGCATGCCACGGCGAGAAGGCGATGCGGTCTTCCAGCCGTTGCGAGTTCTCCCCGTCCCAGCCGGCCTGGCGCTCGACGACCACACGCGCCACTGCGACAAAGGGGCTGATGGATTGCGGCCACTCCGTCGAGGCATCCTCGACCGGCATCTTGTCCACATCCCGGCACAGCTGCACGCGCAGCTCCCACTCGGCGGGGCTGTCCAGGGTGCTGATGGCGTGATGAACGGCATCGCGTTGCGCGTCCTGGGAGTCGCCCACGTCCTCACCATCCAGTGCGAGGAGGTTGCTGGACACCGGCGCAAGCGAGAACTTGGCGATATAGCGGCCGTAGAGATACGGCACCTGCGAAAAGAAGGTTTCGCCTAGCGGATGAATCTGCGGCTGCCCGCCCAGCTGCTTGATGCTGCCACTTCCCGCGCCGATCTTCTCAAGGCTGTTTTCCACCCCTCGAAGCACTTTTGAGAGCGCTGCCTTGGCACGCGGCGCCTTCTCAGTAGTCGTCGCAAGAACACGAAAATTACGCAGAAAACCGTCAGGACCCGGCGTGGTGAAGGAAGGACCATTGACCATCAAAAAATCCTGACTGTGCTTTTCGTCTCCACCCTCCACGCGCTCGCCACTCACGCCCAATACCTTCAACGCCAACGCACGCGGAGTCGAAACCGCATCGCTCAACTGTTCTGCAGGCGGCGATGACAAGCGGATATATGAATCGTATTGCCCGGGTTCTGCGAACAGGCCTTGCCGTAGCTCTTCCGGCAGATCGTTGAGCACGGTGAATTTGGCGGTCAGCAGGCCCTGCCCTTTCGCATGGACCGCGCGGTGCGCATGCCCCTCCTTCTCAGCCACGGTCGTTGCCATGTCAACGAACAACGCTTCCAGGGAACGGATGGTTTCCTGCTCACTGACGCTGGGCGTTTCCAGATCGGGGCGGTATTCGACGGGCGGGTTCATGCGGTTCCTGGCTTTATGGCTGGTAAGGCCACTGTGCTACACGCCCTGTTTACGCCCCGTCGAAACCAACAAGCGGATCAACGGTGGATGCTGCACATGTCGCCTTGCCCTGCCGCCACCGATGGGCGCTCCTGCCCAAGCCCGCCATGCTCACCGACCTGATCAACGCGGCAGGGTTCCCAGATCCCGGAGTGCCCGTTGAGGGGCGGCACGCGATGCCGCTCCTTCACGAATTCCTGCGCTGGCGGGACTAACGTAGGATCGCTCGCTTACCTCTAGGGCGTATGGGCATGTGGAAACGAAATGGCTTATCGATCGTGCTCCTCTTCTTGCTTCTCTGCTTCTTTGGAGGCCAGGTGTGGACCGGCTTCCTGGCACACAATCAAGAACTCGCTGATAAACACCGTGCGACATTGGATCTGTGGAACTACCTGCACAGCGGGCACTTCGTCAGCGCCACCTTCGAGAACTGGGAAAGCGAGTTTCTTCAGATGGGCATGTATGTCCTGCTGACCGTCAGCCTCCGCCAGAAGGGCTCGGCTGAATCACGCCCCTTGGACGAAGCTCAGGAAAAACAGCGCATCGAGGCTGGAACGACGCCTTGGGCCGTTCGCAAAGGTGGGATCTGGAAGACCTTGTATGGTCATTCCCTGGCAATTGCCTTCGGGGCCCTGTTCCTCATGAGCTTCTCCTTGCACCTGGCGGGCAGCTGGCGTGCGGAAGTGGATGAGCAGGTGGCGCTTGGACAGCCTGCCCCCACGTGCTGGGAACACCTCTGGAGCAGCAGCTTCTGGTTCGAGTCCTTCCAGAACTGGCAAAGCGAATTTTTGGCTGTGCTCTCATTGGTCATCTTGACCATCTTCCTACGCCAGAAGGACTCGCCTCAGTCAAAACCACTGGCCGCCCCGCACAGCCAGACGGGCGATTGAGGGAGTCAGGCCGTCCCGCTTTGCTGATCATCCACATGTCCCCTGTCTTGTCACTTTGCCGGGGCCAGCAGGGGTAGATAAAACGCGCAGAAGAGCCGCGTTTACGAGATCCGCTTCATGCACGATGGTCCAAGCTTGGCGAGGACCCGCGTCACCCAGCGGCCCCTATCAACAGACTGCAAGCACCATGCGAGCGGAGCGTGCGCCGGGTGTGGCCGACCACGTCCCACTCAGGCACTCCACAGCTACCGGTCGGTCGAACCATTGGACGTCGCGTTCTCCTTCCGATCGGAGGGCTGCTTATCCCGGCTCTCGGCTCCGTGCGCGTGTCCACCGCTTGGGTCCTGGATTTGGATCACCGTCCCCTGCTGCCAGGCGTCTGCCCCCGGATCTATGTTCGGCACGGGGATATCGGCGCGACGCTTTCGCTTGTCCTCGCTACTGACGCCAAGCCGCGCATCGCGAGTGGCCACCATCTCCGGGTTCGCTTGGCCATCGGCAGTGAAGCCCATCATCAACTGCGGCATGCCTCGCGGAAGGTCCTTGTCCAAGTCGGTGTGCCAGGTGTGCCAGGTTTTCCCGTACGTGCGGATGAGCTTTTCCATGAGTTCATGCTCGGCCATCTCCGGGATCCCTGGCGCGACCAGCTGCCCCGATGTCACCTCCTGGACGTGGCTATGCCAGAGCGCCTTCTCCTGCTCAGGCAGGCCCGCGAACAGCTTCTCGCTGATGATGTACTCCACGCCCATGAGCTTGGCGTCTTTCACATTGCCATCGTAGATGGTGCACTGGATGACATCCTCATTGAGGATTGAGCAGTAGTGATGCGCCTCCATCTGCGCCTTCATCTGACCATTGTAGAAATGAAAGCCGTCCAGGTAGGCGTTGACGGCATCGATCGGCGGCCGATCCTGCATCACTGCTGCACCCGTTTCCAGGGCCTTCGTCTTGGCCGTTTCCTCCGCTCCGGGCGCTTGAACACTGGACTGGGTGTTTCCGCCCCCGCACGCGGTTAGGACGACGGCTGCCGCAGCGGATAGGATGGATCGACGCATCGGTTTCTCTCCCAAATCAGTATCGAGGCAGGCGGCCAGGTCAGGCGTCTTGCGCCCAGCGGGCCAGGTTCTGCTGGATCGTGTTGATGTCCGCCCAAGGATCTTTCTTGCGTCTGGCCAACTTCGCCGGCACGTCCTTCATGATGAACGCGTCCGCACGGGTCAGCTTGGCAAGCTCGCTCCAGGCGATGGGCATGGCCACCGGGGCGCCAGGGCGGCCGCGCAGGGAATACGATGCGACCGCTGTCGCCCCGCGGCCGTTACGCAGGTAGTCCACAAAAATGCGTTTGTTGCGAAGGCTCTTGGTTGACGTGGCCAAAAAGCGGGTCGGCTCCGATTGTGCCAACGCGTCGGCAAACCCCTTGGCAAAGCGCTTGGTCAGGTCCCAATCGCATCCCGGGTTCAACGGCACCACCACGTGCAACCCCTTCCCTCCTGACACCCGCAGGAACGACGCCAGTTCCAGCTGTTCGAGCAGCTTGCGGATATCCACGGCTGCCTTTTTGACTTCGGAAAAGGGCACGTCAGGGCCGGGATCCAGGTCAAAGACGACGCGGTCGGCCCGGTCAGGCGCTTCCGCGTGGCTGCCCCACGGGTGGAACTCCAGCGCGTTGAACTGCACCAGCTCAAGCAGGCTTGCCGCGTCCCTGACCACCAGGTAGTGGGCGTTGATCCCGCTGTCTTCTTTCAGCCGCACCGCATCCACGAGCTCCAGGCCGGCGGTGTGGTGCTTCTGGAAGAAGCACGGTTTGGCGGTACCGCTAGGGCACCGGATGATCGACAAGGGGCGGCCGATGACCTCGGGCAACACGTGGTCGATCACGGCGGTGTAGTAATCCCACACGTCCTGTTTGGTGGCCTTGATGTCAGGAAAGATCACCTTGGTCGGACTGGACAGCCGAGGGGGCGTGCGGCCTTGGGTTCCTGTCGGGGCCGTGCTGTGCTTTGAAGCATTGCCGTTCTTTGAATCGCTCTTGAGCTGCTTGCCAAGGCTTTTGAGCTTGGAGGCGTCGACGGGCTTTTCGACTGCGGCAGCCCTGTCGGAGTCCGCCAAATCGGCCACATCCTTGTCTCGCCTGACCGCCTTGAGCGAGGCCTGGCGCAGCAGTTGCTGCCCGCCGATGCCGCGATAAAACACCTCCACCACGAACCTCGGCTCAAACCACGTGGCCGAGCGAAGGTCGGTGTCCTTGGTGGGAACATGAGCACTAGGCGTCTTTCCGCCGGCTTGGCCAACCAGTTGGCCCACCTCGTTGATCAGCGCCTCGGAAAAGCCCGAACCCACCCGCCCAACGTAAAGCCAGCCGTGCTTGGGGTCGGGCTTGGCCAGGAGCAACGACCCGAACCCCGCGCGGCTGCCCTTGGGCGCCGTGTAACCCACGACGGCAAACTCGTCGCTGGCCAGCTGCTTGGTCTTCTTCCAGTCCTCGCTCCGGCCTGCGTGATAGGCGCGGTCTGCACGCTTTGAGATGATGCCTTCAAAGTGGCGTTCGCCAGCCAGCCGGTAGGCCGATGCCCCATCGCCCTCGATGTGGGAGCTGAAGGCCAGGTGCCCTGGGCTGCCCTTCAACAACTCCTGCAGCAGTTGCTTGCGCTCCAGTAGGGGCGCATCGGCAATATCCACCCCGTCGATGTGGAGCAAATCGAACAAGGCATACGCCAACGTGCCTTGCCGTTCCCCGGACAGGGTGGCCTGGAGGAGGTTGAAGTCCTCTTTGGTGCCGTTGCCGGCGATGAGCTCACCGTCCAGCGCCCCTGACTTCAGCCCGAGGGCAGCGACGGCATCCCGGATTTCGGGAAGCTTTTCGGTCCATTCCAAGGCATTGCGGGACCAAAGGCGCACCTCATCGTCGGCAATGGTGGCCAGAATGCGGTAGCCATCCCACTTGATCTCATGCACCCAATGGTCGCCCTGAGGTGGGGCATCGCCGAGCTTGGCCAGCTGCGGTTCGAAAGGACCCTCTGGCGGCTCGGCTTTTTTGGCCCTGGTCAGCGCGGCGGCCTTCTTCGACCAGTCCTCTCTGCGACGGCCTTTCCTTGGCAGGGCCACGGTTGTGAGCTTTTTCTTGTCGGCCTTGCCAGCCCCTGCCCGCTTCAGATCTTCAGCAGGCGGCGAGGCGACGTCGCCCAACAGGTCATCCGCCTCCACGTCGCCGGCGAAGGCATCGTCCTCTTTGAAAAGAAGCCATTGCGGCTGCTTGGCCGGCTTTCCTGACCGAACCAGGTGCCAGCCGCCCTTGAGCTTGGTGCCGAAGAGCTCGAACCGCAGATGTCCCTTGGCGAGTTGGGCCTCCGGGTCGCCCGAGGTCGCCCACACCCCTTGGTCAAACTGGGCGACGTGGCCGCCACCGTATTGCCCCTTCGGAATCTCGCCTTCAAAGGCGGCATAGTCCACGGGGTGGTCTTCGACCTCCACCGCCATGCGCTTGACCTTCGGATCGTAGCTGGGGCCTTTGGGAACGGCCCAGCTCTTGAGTGCATCACCGACCTGGAGCCGGAAGTCGTAATGCCGGCGGCTGGCATGGTGAAGTTGCACCACGAAAATCGCCCGTTGCCCTGATGGCAACACCTTCCCCGGTTCGGGCTCCTTGGTCTTGTCGAAGCTCCGCTTGCGGCGGTATTCGGTGAGGGACATGCCCTACTCCCGGTTACTTGCCCAGGTGCCTACGCACGGCCGCCGCGGTGGGGCCGACAGCCTTGACCGCCGCCCGAAGCTCCTCGGCGCTGACGCCCAGAGCCTTGGTCCAATACTGCAGCTCGTAGTCTTCATTGACGTTGATGCGATCGCGATCCGGACTACCCGCGTTGTTCTTGTCATCGGTCATGGTGACCTCCTCGATGTGTAGCGATCTGCCATCGTGCCGGTGCTGCCTATTACGGTGCTCGCTCTCTGAAAGTTCGGCACCCATGCCTATCGCAGAACCTGGAATGTGGCGCAGAGCAGCGCCCCGGCGGAACGGCCGCCAAGGCGCCGATGGGGATCCAATGGTTACTTCTTTGCCTCGACGCCCGGCGTTGCATCGCGCACCAGAAACTCCTCGGTGAGTTCCGGCAGGTGGGTCGCGAGCCAGTCGGCCATTGCTTCCTCCTGAACCAGAATCTGCTCGCACACCCGTGCCGTTTCCGGGTCGCCGGCGGTCTTGGCCGCAGCGATCAGCGCGGTGTAGGACGCGATTTCGAAGTGTTCAAAGACATAGCCGGCCATCGCGCCTTTCACGATTTCGTCCGACGCGGTCATCCCACCCACCGCCTGGCCAAGCGCTGCCATCTTGCCCATCACGTCCTTGATCGTGGAGGGAGAACCGCCCAAACGCTTGATACACCCCTCGAGCAGCTCCCGCTGGCCGATCGTTTCCTGGATGTGCTCTTCAATCCGCGCCTTCAAGACCGGGTAGTGCTCAATGCGGGACGCCTGGCCCCTCAACATGGTTTCGGCCTGCTGCTCCATCGCATGGGCATCGCGGAGCCAATCAAGCAGGTTTTCTCTGGGTTCGGCCATGAGGATATCCTCGTTGGATCAGGGAAACCGCACCCTATCCAGCCAAACATTGAGGAAAAGCGATGTTGAAGTGACGGCGGAGCGAATCCGAGCAATGAGGCGTCGGTTACGGACATAGCAGCGTGAAGTTCCGAGATTGCGCGCTGCACGTCATCAAGCCGGCTTCAGGCAGGTACTTCGCCTTTTCCCCTACCCGCATGACTCAGGCTCTGGATCGATTCTCCGGCCCATACATCAAGCCGGAACGGGAGGTCGCCCTCGACCAACATGCCAACTACTCCGCTCCCGTCTGCTATGTGCTCGCCCTCGCGCACCGCGTCTTGTCCATGGGCTCGGTTTCCATGCTTTACGACATGCTGGCCACCAAGCTCAAGCATGCTTGGGCTACCCGGGAGGACGTCGCCACGATTACGGGACACTCCGAAGATGAGGGATGCACATGCGGGCGCTTCCTCTGCATGCATCCTGCCTTCCAATCAGACCAAATCAGATTTTTACATTCAAAATCAATGATTCAGAGTCGACTGGCGGAGAGAGTGGGATCGGATCACATCCGACTTAACCCATTCAATCCGTTGCAGAAAGCGTGCTCGGCAGGTTTCCTGTCAATGTTTCCTCGATCATAACGCCGGGCTTGACTCGATTGCTAGCGCCCGCTTGCCATCGGCAACAGGCACCTGGCCGAGGTGGTAAGAACTGGCCCAAGGCCAAGCGCGGCTTCCACTCGCTGCGCAAAACCGTGATCCAAGAGTTGCAAGGCGCGGGCGTGGTGTCTGAGCTCCGCGCCCAGTTGGTGGGCCACGAGTTGGACGACGAGCACCACGTGACCTACAGCCGCGCCTTTACCGCCAAGGAGAAGCTGGACGGGCTCCGGGCTGTCTCGCCGGGCCTGTCCGTGCTTGCCTACGGCCTCAACCTTGATTCCCTGTCGGCCTTGATGAATCAGACAACGTGAGTCTTTCCCTTTTGCGCTCAAGCGCCTTGATGCTCCGGCGCCATCTTCGCCGAACGCTCCCCGGATTTCCGGGGAGAACTTGCTTGCTCCGCTGATGGATCCACCTTCTCAAGAAATGGAACCTCAAGACTTCTCGGGGCGGTTCAGCAATTGGCGGCACGACGCCATCTACGTATGCCAAACAGCTGACCAACACCGATATCACAAACCCCGCCTCTAAGCCCGACTGCTATTCAGATTGGGGGTATGTCGCCTTTGATTCACGCATGAATTTGCAGCAAATCAATAAAGCAAATAGCCAAGCTATTGCTGGATAAATTCCGGTCCAAACTTTATCCGCATTGTTGAGATCAAATGCCACGAGAACGACAAGGAAGCACACCATAAGGAATGCAAATGCCATCGCACTTGCTGCAAAAAATATCCTGAGGATCATCTTGATCCTCATCACTTGCAACCACATTTTGAAATGGATGAGTCTACAACTGTGGCTGAGCCGGCAACACCTCCAGCGCCTATCTCAAAGCCACGACTCGGGCCGTTCTCGAAGAAGTTGTAAACACCCGACCTCTCAGGAGGACTCAATGATCCCCCATCACCGCCGACCTGGATCATTGAAAATCCATAGCCTCCAAATGCGGTAATGCCAGCGCTCCACATTGAAAACCACCAATTCAAAACGAAGGGCATCATCTGCTACCAAATTAAGCTCCTACCGCTGGATTTGAGCAGAGCCTACTATAAATATCAGGATTCACGTTATTCCACCGATACTGCCTGCCGGAGGCCGCCCCTAAAAACACGACTTGCTGATATTTCAACGACTCGCCGCTCGCCTTCACCTCCCTGCTCTCACATCCATAACGTATGTCCACGATAGTGGCGCCTGCAAATCCAACGTTGTCCTGAACAAGCTGGTATTGGCCGGCAGGCAACTGGCGATCGAACAACTCAGAAACAGTCACACTCTGAGCAGTCTTAAAGGACATCATCGTGAGACCCGAATCAATGTCAGAGTAAACATCGATTTCGGTAGCATCACTAGGCATGCCACCTAGCAACGCTGAAACTGAAAAATCATTCGACGTCTCCAGGCTTTCCAAATCCTTATAAATTCTTGGAGCGTCATAAGGTGCGCAGCCTGAAAGCGTAAGCAGGGCGAACAATAAAATATTGGTTCTACTCATCCTGACCTCACTCCGAGATGCAATAGAATAGAAAGCCAAGAGTGCTCCAGGACAAGCCAAATCATAAGCAAGATCGACTCCTTCCCACTGAAGATTTTCCGGGGCCACACGACATTCCTACGAAGATTCCTGGCCCACAATAAAATTACTGTAAGAAGCTGCCACACCAAAATGAGCGTTAAAATAACCTTCTTATCCAGGCTCTTGAGATTTCGCGATTCTTAATTTGTCGAGAGGACTAGGGAAGAAGGCCCCATGTGATTGGGTCCTGAGAGCTTTTATATCTCAGTTATTTACGCGAAAGGTGAAAAGCTCCACCCCTTACGTAGCCGTTCCCACCTTGATACTCAACTTCAACCACATAATCCGCCTTATTCAGGCAAACCACTTTCTTAACTGGCAGGGGACTCGAAGCCACCCCCAACACTTCCGGACCATCTGATCTTTTATAAACCGTCACTTCGCCAACGGGAATGATCTCTATATCCGGAGCACAGCCCGTAATAGTCGACGTCAGCAGAAGAGCCATCAACAATGTCCGGAACCGCGCAATCACGGCCTAGCCTGAAAGAGTGAATATGACTTTGTCACAGCTGGATTGATATACAGCATCATATTCAGAGTCTATTGAAAGGGAAACTATTGGGATGCAGGCCCGCCATAAAACTTGGGTCAAACCAAAATAATCAGGGACCTCACTTTTTCTTCAAGAGATAGTTCTCGACCGAATAAGATGCAAGAGATACGACACCTACGAACGCGACAAAGAAGAGCACCCCCAAGATAGGCCTATAAACTCTTAGCCCAAAGAAATACTCTATTGCCAAGCAAAGCAAAAGCCCGACGTAAATGGCGATCAAGACCACAAAACCAACTACTATGGTTTTATCAGACCTCAATTTTTTCCAATTTATTTCGTGCACCACAGCGTCCTCGTTTGACATTGCTGGAATCCAGCCGAAACCTGGGACCCTATGCCAGCATTGATTCCTACCGAAGCGTTTCCATCCCTTGCCAACTCTACAGAACCTTTTGCGCCAGCCCCCTCCATGGCTCCAAGCTGCAACTGCATTGATTCGCTCTTCCCCACTGAAGAGTTCCCGGTGCCACACGACATGCCGACGGAACCTCCTAGGCCTCCAATGAAGCCACCCGCTACCGGGCTTGTTCCACAACCTTTCACATAAAGGCATGCTGTTCCAGCAGTGTCGAGAGCGACACCTGCCTCGCCGCTCCCACCCACGGCAAAATTGCCGTAAGACGCGCCAACACCAAACTGAGCATTGAAATCACCTTTGTATCCAGTCTCTTGCGACTTGCGCCACTCCTCTCGCTGTTTGCCAGGGGGGAAAGACCACCAACCAGGCGATTCAAGGCCGAAAAGGTCACTGGCATAGAAGGGGTTTAGGCCTACATAGGCGTATGTGCTAATTCCGCCTCTCAAGCCGAGAGGATCACTCTGCCCATACCGCCCGGTAGCAGAGTCGTAGTCCCTGAAGTAATTTTGATTCAACCCACTGGCCGCATCAAACCGCTGCCCCGGGAACCGCATATCCAACACCAACGCCGCACCATCGCCATCCGGATCCTGATTCGGCGCAGTGTTGCCGAAGGCCTCGCCCTTCAGGCTCCAGTTCCACACCGCCACGTTACGAACCGGGTCAACCACCACACGGGGGCTGCCCAGGTGATCAGATTCGATGTAGTGCAGCTTGTTGGCGTTGGCCAGCAGGCCCACCGGTAGGTCGTCCAGCCAGATCGCCTGCTGCTTGGGCGCGCCGTTGTTATCGTAGTCGCCCAGCCAGTGGCCGGCTTCGTCATAAAGCGTGTAGGTGTTAGTTGTGCCCAAGAAGCGGCGCACCTGTTCGCCTTTGCCGTTGTAGCGATAATTCATCACCAGCACGCCTGCACGCTTGACCATGCTCATGCGGCCGGATGCGTCGTAGGGGAACTCCCGCGCCTTGCCACCGATGCTCAGCGTATTGCCTGTCTTGTCGTAAGTGCGCGCCACGTCAGCTACTGCACTCAGGCGATGATTGGTCGTTGGATAGGTGTAAGCCTGTGTAACGCTGCCAACCTTGGCGCTGAGGCGATTGCCGGTGGCGTCATAGCTATAGCCATCAATGACGGTTCCGGTGACACCGTCGGTGAGGGCTGTGAGGCGGCCGAGCGTGTCGTAGCCCAGGCCGATCTCCGGCGTCGGATTACCGGCTGGGGTCAGTGCGGTGAGATTGCCCACCGCATCGAACCCGAACCCGACATCCAGACCGCCAACCGCTTTGTCCTGAATGGCCTTGGGGCGGTAATCCTGGTCGTAAGCTCGGGTCAGCACGCGCCCGTTGCCGTAGGTCCAGCCGGCCACCGGGCCCATGGGCAGATACGTGGCACCCTTGACCAACACCTCGCGCGAGCCGCCAGGCGCGGTATAGCCAACCTCGGCGATCTGGCCCAGCTCATTGCGGACATAGTCAACCATCGCCCCGTCCGGATAAACCATGCTCGTCAAGTTCCCACCTGCCGTGTAGGCATAACGGACCGTCAATGCCTTGCCATTGGTCGTCTGGACCTTGCGCACCAGGTCGCCGAATCGGTTGTAGCAATACTGCGTCGTGCCGCTGCCGTCCTTCATGCTGGCCAAGCGCCCGGCTGCAAATTGCTCTCCCGCCACGCAGACGGCCGGGGCCACGTCGTAGACAAAACGGGTCTCGAGCGCTGCATCGGCATAGGTCACCGACACTGGGCGGTTCGAGGCATCGTAGGTGTAGGTGGCCTGCCGGTTAGCTGCGTCCTTCCTGGACAGCACGTTGCCTGCGTCGTCGTAGATGAAGCCGGTGCTGCCCGTGTCGGGACTCTTCAACGCCAACAGTTCGCCCAGACCGTTGCGCTGGTAGGTCGTCTTCAAGCCTTTCGGGTCCGTCACCGCTGACAGCTGTCCCAGCGCGTCGTATTGGAAAGCACTCGTCGCCTTAATGCCGGCGGCGTCTTCGATACGCTGCTTCAAGCGATGCAAGGCATCGTAGGTGTAGGCGCTAGACCCGCCCAGGGCGTCGGTTCGCGCCTTCACCGTGCCGACCGCATCGTAAGCAAAATCGGTCGGGTTGTCTCGCGCATCCGCCTGCGTCGTCAGGCGACCGAGTTCGTCATAAATACGGGACATCGTGAACAATAAGGTGTTCTTGGCATCCGTGATGTCCTCCTTGATCCGGTGTCCTGACGTGTCCAGCGTGTAGACGAAGGAGTTGCCGTAACGATCCGAGACCCTGGTCAGCCGGAATGCGCTGTCGTAGGTGAAGTTAGACACGTCGCCGCCCGGCAGCGCAACCTGCTTGACCAAGCCGGTGGGCCAATAGCTGTAGCGCGTAATGCGGTCATCCGCCTCCGAGCCGCTGTCCTGTCCCCGCACAATGCTTGCCGTCAGCCGACCTCGCGCATCGTAGCTGTAGTCGGTCACAACCCCATTCGGATCCTTCTGCGACAACAGACGGCCGGCGCTATCGTAACTGAGGAACTGGGTGACCTGGCCCACTGCATTGGTGATCGTCTTCAGGTCTCCGCCCTGGGCCGCGGGATAGTAGTCGTAGGTAGTGGCGTCGCTGAGATCCCTGCGCGCTCCGTCCACACGCAGCAGCACTCCCACCAGGGGGCAGCTTCCTGCGGTTACGTCGGCCTGCTCGCAATAGGTGAAGGTCTGCTGACGCTGCTTCCCGGAAACGGCATCTTGCTCGACCTGGGTCAGTGCTTGGCCACGCTCATTGCGAGTCCATCGCTTGGACACAACCAGCCCCTGCACCCCTTTCACATTAAGCTCGGTCAATTGGTGGGTCAGCGCATCCCTCACGCTCTCGGTGCGCACCGCCTCCGGCGTGCCATCGCCGACCGTCACCGCTGATTGATACGCCGGTGCGTATTCGTAGGACACCTTGCTGCCCGATGCGTCCGTCACGCTTTGCAGTCGACCATCGCTGAAGTAGGTGTTGGACGTGCTTGCTGCGCCTTCGGTTACGTTGTTGACCGGGCTGAAAATGGTAGACCCATACTCGAAGCGCTTGACCGCGCCAGAAGCTTGTGTGACTTCCGTAACGCCTTCGGCCACGTAGTTCAGGGTCACTCCATCGACCACCTCGGTATCGCCATGGAGAACGCTGCTGATCACGCGCCCATAGGTGTCGTAACCAAATGAAGCGTAACGCTGTCCGTTCTCCCCGGTGATACCAGTCAAATAGTTGACCAGCTGGGGCTCCGCAAGCCCCTTCTCATGGTAGTGGTAAAGGCGCTTTGCGCCGTCGGGATACGTTGCGACAATCAGATTTCCATCCACATCGTAGTCGTAAAGGACGATGCCGCCACCAGGAATCTCCATGCCTGTGACACGCCCGTCGGTGTAGGCAAACGTCACGGCGCGGCCACGGCCATCAACCAATCGCGCAATGCGCGTGCCCTCGTAAACCACGGTTACATCACGATCCGGTGAGGCCGGATTGCGCACCGCGAGCAGCTCGCCATCCTTGCCAAAATCGCGATATTCGCCAGTCTCTTCGATGACCCGGTAATACGTAGTGCTGTTGCTGATGCGGCGATACAGCCGTCCCGAATTCTTGGCACGACCGGTGCCAGCAGCAACGGACGTGAAAACATCCCTGTTGCCCGCCTCGTCGAGATAGGCTGTGTTGGAACTGTCGAATCGATCGCTGTAACTCAGCGACCAGCCTTCTCCGACTGGAATGACACTCTTGGTCTGATTGACGGAATGATAGTAGCGATTGAACGAGCGACCTGCGAACTCAAAGTCCTTCTCTTCGCGAGACTTATCGCCTGTCGTGGGATGGCAAGGATTGTTGGTGCTACAGCTTTGGAACTGCTTTAAGGGCGACGTGACCCAGGTGTTGTCATCGTTCTTGGGCTTACACAAGGCCTCTGTCGTAAGAGCTGCCTCCGCGAGAATTGAGTTTCCCAGAAAAGGCGTGAAGTTTGCTTCGCACGTCAACTTTCGCTTCTTGTAGACATTCCAACGCCACGACACCGAGACAGGTGCCCCCGAGTTCGACGGACAATTAAATGTCGAGGTGAAATATTTGTCTGAGCTATAGCTAACATCGCCACTTGGAAGCAGGCCCAGTCCCGTCGTGTTGTAGTCCGACGTTTGAACATTGGACTGGAGCGAGCAAGATTTCCCAACCTTGGTCGTTAGGATATCCAACGACTTGGCGATGAGTGCGCCTTCATCCGTGCACCAGCTTGATCCAAACTCTGGGGACGCTGTGCAGCCAGGGTTTCCGACCCCGTAAATACCTAGGTTGACCCCATAGGATGGGTTAGAGACCGAGGTGGCCTTTAGAGACGGAACACGGAAATAGGTCCAGACCTCTCCCGCTCCCCGATTCAAAAAACCTCTTGAGTAGGCCTTCAGATACTGACCGATGCCTTGGTAGTCCTTGGAGTTGCGAATGGCATCGGCGGCTTTCTCCATCGTGTCGTAGCAGCCGATGCCCGCCGCGCAGAACGTGGCTTCAGGCGGGTTTTGCGCCTGCGCAGGACTAGCAACTTGCAACGCATAGGCGCCAAAAACAACCGGCATCAAGAGCGCCGCGCAACGCGCGCGCTTTGACAGAACTGAGGAAGCAGAAAAACGCGCCACGGCCCGAATTGACACGGCAACACTCCTTGTCAGCTGCACTTGCAGCATCAGTTAGGAATCCATTCCCACCCACCCCACGCTGGCAGCGGTGGTGATTACAACCAATCCCATGAAATGGACGGCTAGGCGTTAACGATATCGGATTAGCGATGCGGCGACAAGCAAGGCGTTTCCAAGCAGAAAGTATCGTCTTAAATCATGGTGGCATCGTCAGCGGCAGTGGTTCGGGGCACCTCGAATGCAACGAAGTCAAACCGTTGCAGAAAGCCTGTTCGGCAGGTTTGTTTCAGTGTTGACATGATCAGAGCTCCGCGCTTTGCCCTCTCGTTAGCGCCCGCTTGCCATAGGGGAGTTGCTGGCGCCATTGTCTGTCTGCGTAAAATTTGGATCTCGCCGGCATGAGCAACCCGAACAGCCCGCATGAAGCACGTGTCGCGGTATTGGTCGACTGCGACAACGTGCCGACTGACATCGTTGAGCACGCCTTGCTCATGGTGGCTCAGTTCGGCCGGGTCGTGCTTCGCCGCGGATATGGCAACCACAGCACCCTCACCAACAAATGGCAGGAGGTCCTGGTCCGCCAGGCATTCACCCCGTGCCTTCAATACCAATACGCCTCCGGCAAGAACACGGCAGACATCGCCCTGGCGCTTGACGCCTTGGAAGCACTTTCCGACAGCCGGGCCGACACCTTCTGCCTGGTGACCAGCGACTCGGACTTTTCCTATCTCTGCCGCAAGCTCCGGGAGCGCGAAGCCACAGTTTTCATCGTGGGGGAGCCAAAGACCCCGGATGCGTTGCGCAACGCTTGCGACCAGTTCTTTGAATGGGACCGGACGGCCAAAGAGGCAACAATGTCCGAGGCCCAAGGTGGCGACCTTCCTGCAGTGAAGCCGGAGGTGACAAAGGAAGAAGCGCCCCGCGCAGAAGCCAAGCCGCTACCCAAGCGCCGCCCAAGGTTCTTGGTCGAAGCCGTGACCCTGCTGACGGGAGACACTTCAGAGGGGAAGGTTGGGTTGGGAGCACTGGGCCAATACCTCAAACGGACCGACCCGTCCTTCTCACCTAACCTCTATGGCCACTCCGGCTTGCTCAATATGGTGAAGACCTACGATCTACTGACGACGCAGCGAGAGGAGACCGGCGGTTGGTCGGTCAGCATCTCGCACAAGCCAGAGGTTCTCGACCAGACGGGATGATCCGCACTGGATTAATGACCGACGTGGGGCGATAAGCTTGCGTCAGGGCATGTGAGCTACTCCACGATTGCGGCGTGTGGCGAGACTCCCAAGGACGACGCTGCCTAATGGACGGCCTCATAGCGGCATACATCGGATCTTTAGCCGCAGCCGGTGAGACCCCTTTGACGACAATGATGCTCATCAAGGCAGACAAACAACAATGACCGACTCTACGTTCAGCCCTATCCCAAGCACCTTTCAGATGCTTCAGAAGATCAAGCGCCCGAAGATGGTAAGCAAGCTTGAGCGCATTGAAAACTACATTTTTTGGGGGCTACTGGCTCTTACACTTTTCGGTCTTGGCGTGGTAGCAGCAGACAACTTTGATTGGATTAGCAGGCCGACTGCTAAGGACATCCTGTTGGTGGTGCTACTGGTTATGGCGTTTGGATTCCTAGCCCTAGGCCTCCTTCAAATCGCCCAGGTTATTTCGGCCTGGAAAGAGGGATATGAGCCGATGGCAGACCGAATCGACGCGGCCATCTCTATGGAGAGCAAAATCCTGGACGAACTCGGCACATGTAACCCGCAGACTCTTCGTGAGCGTTCAAAGCACATTGACCTTGAAAACAAACTGTTGACTCGCCGGGCAGGAATGTCCACCTTTTTTGGCGCGATTGGCGTCGTGTTGGTCAATCTTTTCGACGCAGGGGAGAAGGTCAACATGTGGTCCAACCCAGCCAACGCCAAAGTATTTGTTTACGCTGGAAGCCTCGGCATCCTCATCGGCTCGATCGTGGTTTTTATATTGGCGGGAAAGCTTGAGCGCATTGCAGGACTGTTCGGACTGGCGGCAGATCGCATTGAACAAAGGCCTGCGCCAGAAAAAGAGATTGTCTGACAGCATGTCGCGACCGCTCGCGCGCCCCTGCTAGCCCCCCCATTCCTAAATTGACATACGAAACATTTAATTTTGTCGCGCATTCAAATTTGTGAAATAGAGCGTATAGCGAGCTCTTGCGCAGCCGGGAATTATTGATTGGATGGGGACTTCCCCCACACGCAGGAGTTTTCATGACCACCAACCCCCAACAGCTTGAAATCGCCGGCCAGCTGCTCGCCGGGCTGATGAGCCAAACGCTGTCTGACGAGCCGCTCGTGCGACAACGCAACGTCTGCAATGCCTGGGCCTCTGCTGGCGAGCTGATCGTCTACAGCCAGAAGAAGCCGCCAGGTGGAGGCAACGCCGCTCAATCGTTGGACAAGGCCCCTCCAATGCCCTCTCCGGCTGTGCGCACCCGCGAAGCCGTCATCGTTCGAGAGTTTCCGTCGGTGGAGGAATGGCGAGCGGGCCGGAAGCCCAAAGACGCCCAGCTGGATCCAGTGCGCAAAAAAAAGCGCCCGACCCTCCACTGAGCCGGCCAAGCGCCCGCAAACATTGAGCCCCGCATCGCGGGGCTTTTTGGTTTCAGTGAAAGCGCGGCGGCTTGGGAACATAGACAGGTGCAGGGGCAGGAGGGACCGAGATGGCAGGACCTGGACGCGGTCCATCGGGCTGGTTCGCCACGTCGAGTTGGAGGGGGTAGCGCTGGAGCATGTCCCAGCTCCAGGCCTCCAGGTGCGCCGCGCTGGCCGACGCCTCTTTCTCGCAGAGGGCTTGTTCCTCCGGGGTCACCCGGGCCCTTGCATCGGCCAGCTCTGCGGCTCGGGCTTCGAGGGTGCTCAACCGACGCCCGCGCCGCTGCTTCCAGTCTCCTTGCGTCCATGAGGTCCCCGGCTCGGGATTGTTCGCCAGGAAGTCGTGCCACGCGTTCTCGGCCATGTGGTGCAGCTTCTCCGCTCGGCGCACCGCCAAGAGCCGCCGGGCGAACTTCATGGTCGCTGCCTTGAAGCGCCGCAGTCGACGGAGCAACTCGTTGAGGTCCGGGCGCAGCCGGGCCTCTTCGGCGAAGGCAGCCACGTGTTCCCTGATCCACTGCAACAGGCGCTGGGTTGCTTGGAGCGTTTGAGCCAAGCGGGGATCCGCTTGAACAGCCACTCCCCATTCGTCGCTGGCTTCCTCCGCGAGCTCGGAGACCGAACGTGGCTCGCGCGACGGCTTGGCCTGCTCCGCCTCCATCAGTCCCAGCCCGCGGGCAATGGTCGCCATGCTGCGGGACACCTCGATGTGCCCTGCCCCAGGCCCGAGCGGCAAGGACAGCCCATCAGAAGGTCGGCGAGCCTCGCGCTCGGCCTGGGCCTGGCTGTGGCCGTCGGGCACCGGCATGGCGCGCCCTTCCTGCTCAAACACGGCGATGAGCTTTTGGAAGGTCTCCTCGTTGGTTTCCTCGATTCGACGGTTCTCGTCCGAACGCTCCGACGGCTGGCCCCGCCGGGCCAACGCCGTGCCGTTTTTGCCGACGTGCTTGGTGGGCTCCCGGGAGAGCACGGCAGCCGCGGCCAGGTCGCCGCGCGCCAAAGCGTCGTCGGCCTGAGCGGCTAGGCTGCGATGGTCCACGCGAAGCTCAAGCGCGGGCTTCTCAAGGTGGGCATTGATGGTGGATGCAATGAGTTCGCGCACCCATTGCACTTCGACACGTCCCGAGGGCCCGCCGTCCAGTTCCTTGGTTTTGTCCGTGAGACCGTCCGGACCCATGCGCCGAGTCGTTGCCAGGACGTGGACATGCCAGTTCAAGCCGTCCTTGCTGCCTGGGCTGTGGATGCTCGCCTGCGCCGCGAACCCGTAGCGACCCACCAGAGCACGGGTGACTTCCACGGCCAGATCGGAGCGCTGAAGATCGTCGAGCTCGTGGGGCAAGGCAAACTCGAATTCGCGCGCGACGGTCGAATCTTTGCGGCGCTCAGCCGCCTCTGCCGCTGGCCAGAGCTGGGCGGGGACTAGGGCCCAATCGGGCGCGTCCTCGGGAGCGATGCAGCGCGTTTCGACCACGCCGTCCCGGCGGCGGTAGTCGTGGCGCATGCCGGTGAGCGCGTCCTCCAGCAGCAAGCCGGCACGGTAGGCGGCCGCTGCGACAGATGAGTGCCCCTTGGCGCGGCTGAAGGTTTTGACGTTGGCGTGGTAGATGGCCATGAGGCGTTGCTCCGAAGCGGCTGGGTTGCTTGGTTTATGCCTCGGCTTTGGATTTTCGCAAGCGCCCCCGGCGCTTGGGGTTCAAGGGGCGGAGCCCTTTGCGCACGTGTCACCATGTGACACCTAGGTGCGCTCTTGCTTCTTTCTTCTAAGCCCTGTTTTTCAGCCTTTTCGATTCTCGGGGCGGACGAAATTCGCGACCAGCCCAACGCTTGACGCAAGCCGTTTTCCTGGTTGACTCATTTCCACCAGGCAGGAGAAGCGCATGACCGCAACGAATCACTACCGAGACCAAATCCAACGAGCCACTGAACGTTTAGCTCAGCTGCAAGCGAAAGAGCTTTTAGCCAACCAGCGCCGCGAAGCGAAGGCGCAGGAAACAGCGAAGCGGGACGAAATCAAACGGCGGCAGCGCGTAGCCGACTTGGTTTTCTTTGCCGGCGCGCAGACACTGGACGACGCGGAACTTGTGGGCGCACTGTTGGAGCACACCGCTCGTAGGAATGACCAGAACATGCGTGAACTCATTCATGCGAAGGGCTCCGAGAGACTCAAACGTCATTGAACCCAAGCCCGCCCTCCCCTGGCTTATCGAACTCATTTAGACCGCCCTCTCGGCAGGTCAGCACACCACAAAGAAATGTGATGCAATCAGCCCTTGGGGGCAGGCCGGCGCAACCGGTTCGATGAGAACTTGACGGCGCTGCCTTCGACACCATAGACCGGAAGTCAACAGGGGGAAGAATGATGTCGAAGGATGCGGCGGTGTCGGCGATTGAGAGCGGGCTTTGCCTCGAGCTTAGCTATGATGGCTTCTCTCGCTTGGTAGAGGTCCATGCCGTGGGAACGAGCAAGACCGGTCAGCTTGCATGCGTGTCTACCAAGTGAGCGGCGGGTCCGTGAGTGGCGAAAGATCCGGTTGGAAGATGATGCTCATAGACAAGAGCTTCTCCGCGCATCTGTCCACGACCCGGTCTGAAGCACCCAGACCCGGTTATAGGAAAAGAGACCGGGACATGCTGACAATCTGTTGCGAGCTTTAGTCTGACCGCTCACAGCGTCGGTAATCAACAATCTCATACGGACTGGGAAACATTGCCCCATGCAGCTACTAAGAGCACGCATCAAGAACTTTCGCTCTTTGCGTGACGTTTCCATCGAATTCGAGGCTCACACCGCGTTGATTGGCGGCAATGGCGCGGGGAAGTCGAGCATCCTCAAGGCTCTAGAGAAGTTCTACTCGACCAGCAAGGCGCTCGACCAAGACGACTATTTCGGGCGCGACATCACCCTCCCAGTAGAGATCGAGCTGACCTTCGGTGAGTTGAGTGCCATAGAGCAGGAGACCTTCGAAAGCAGGGTTCGTAATGGAACCCTGACGGTATCGAGAGTTTTCGATGGAACGGCCTCCTCGGGTCGCTACTACGGCTCGACTCTCCAAAATCCAGACTTCTTAGCCATACGCGCTCTCGGTGGCGCAACTGAAAAGCGAGCTTCCTACAAAGCACTCAAAGAGGGGAACGCCGCTTACGCCGAGCTTCCCAGTGTGACGAATGCTGGGCAGATTGAAGTATGTCTACAGGAGTGGGAACTAGCCCATCCGGATTCGCTGGCCCTACTGAGGGACGACGGCCAGTTTTTCGGATTCCAGAACGCGGGACGTGGAGCGCTACAGCGCCATACAAGTTTTGTCTTCGTTCCAGCGGTAAGGGAGGCCTCGCTTGATGCCGCCGATGGAAAATCCAGTGCCATCGGGCGACTGCTTGAGATCGTTGTTCGCAGCGCCATTCTCCAGCGCAAGGATGTGCAGAAGTTTCAAGAAGAGGTGACGGCTCGCTATCGCGCCCTGGTCGCGCCTGCAAACATGCCCGAACTCGGAGAACTCGCGAACCGCTTAACCGGCGACCTCAAAAGCCTCTACCGGGATGCTGCCGTGGGCCTCACTTGGCGAGATGTTGCGGATATCGCAGTGCCCCTGCCTGCCGCAGACGTTTCATTGAGTGACGAAGGGTTCGGCGGCCCTGTTGACCGCCAAGGTCACGGACTACAGCGTGCATTTGTTTTCACGCTTTTGCAGCACTTGGCGAAGACCAGTCATCAGACTTCGGCTACCGAAGCAGAAGCAAATGCTACGGAGGAAGCAGCCCAAGCGACCCCACCAGCGGCTCCAAGCCTCATCTTGGCCATCGAGGAGCCGGAGCTATACCAACATCCGACCAAACAGCGCCACTTAGCGAACGTCCTAAGAGGCTTGAGCACCGGAAGCCTTCCAGGCGCAACGGGGCCAACCCAGATCATCTTTGGCTCACACTCCCCCATGTTCGTTGCGATGGAACGAGCCAATGAGGTGCGGCTAGCTCGACGGTCGAAGTCGGCTGACAGCAAGTTCAAGCATGCGCATCTGACTTCTTTGAGCCTTGCCAACGTTGCTGCCCGCCTGGAAAAAGCAAACAACAAGGCGCCAGGGACTTGGACGGCGGCGACCCTTACCCCCAGACTGCATATCCTCGGCACGGAGCTCTCAGAAGGATTTTTTGCTAACGGCGTCGTCTTGGTCGAGGGCAGAAGCGACCGATCCGCACTTCAAGCATGTGCGCGGCTGCTCGGCCTCGACTTCCATGCCGCCGGCATCGCCATCCTTCCCGTGGAAGGGAAGCTAAATCTCGACCGGCCCTACGCAGTGTTCACGGAGCTTGAGATTCCAACTTTTTTAGTCTGGGACTGCGATCTGAATAAGAAAGAGGCAGCGGCAAACCCCGCGCTGCTTCATTTGGCAGATGCTCACGCCAATTATGACGAGCCGCTCTCCACTCGGATAGCCAAAAGCTATGCTTACTTCGAAGACACACTCGAGACAACGCTAGTTCTAGAGCTAGGGAAGGAGCTGCATCAACAATGCCTGACAGAGGCGTGCGAGCCATTCGGCTTAACACCCAGCAAAGAGACCCACAAAATACCCGAGGTCATGCACCGCGTGCTTGCCTGCGCGAAAGATAAGGGAACAAGCTCCTCCACGCTAGAAGCCCTTGTCAACGCGATATGGCTACACCTAGCCCCTGATGAAACCCAGCTTTAAGCAACCTTACAGGTAGTCGTCCGACCGTTTCAGACCATCTTGTCCCCGCTGCGCCAAGCGCTCGAACAGATTTATAGGGTTCACCCCCCGCCTAAGTGGCTAAGCAAACCAGCTACACCCATCAGACCATCCCCAACTTGCGAGCGCGAGCAATAACTAAAATGGACAGCAATCAAGGCATCACAATTACCTCTATTCCCACTCCAACGCTTCCCAAAACTGCAGCCCAGAAAGACGTCATCATTCTCCCAGTATCGGGCAGCCTAGAATCCGGCGGCCATTCATACGCATCCACTGCCATTTCTCTAAAGAAATATGCCGAAGCACAGCTAGAGATCGACTTCCTTACGCCAATGGATGATCTCTATGACCAACGATCTTCGACTATCTATTTACCCACGATACTGTTCGTTGCCCAAGCCTTAATCGAGAACCAAGAACTCATAAGAACCACACTTGACATCATCACCGCATTCCTTAAGGACTCTGGGAAATCCGAAAGCGCACCCGTAGAGCTATCCTGCGTAGTGGAAGAAACAGAGGGGGCGCGCAGCATCAAGCTGGACTACAAAGGACCCGTCAATGGGCTATCCACCATTGGACCCGCCCTGAAAGAGGCAGTGCGTCGTGGAAAGTAATTTTTTCGGCCCTCCTCCATTCACCCATCCGGGAGTTGTGAAAACGTGCCTTGCCTTCCTAGACTCGGCGGGCCAGCTAAATCTGATTGTCCGCTCAAGCAAGCTACAGGTAGCCAAGACAAAGGAGATAGATGAGTTCATCGCGGAGCTCAAGGCCTTCAAACGTTGGGCCATTGACCATGAAGTGGAACGACAAGCTAACGAGCTCTTTCACTTCCAGTGCTTTATAAGAAGTGTTCAATCGTGCCTAGAGACTTGGATAAATATTAAGAATAGTGAGCCGGAAAGCGCCTGGCACTCGCTAATGGATGCGATTGACTACAAAGACCTAGCTCTAAGGATTAACGATTACGAAGGAATCCGGAACCATGAAGCATTGCTCACCGATGCGCGACGAGTGCTATTTCCCGAACACATGGTCTTCAACAGTCCCGCGTTCCGCTCCACACTAGGCGACTGTTCGATATGCGGCGCTCCATTCCAGTCCTGTAACCACATTGAAGACTTCATATATTCAGGAAGACTCTGCCGCAGGATCAATATTTCGATCCTCGAAGCAAACCACTCGGCGATTGTGAAGAATCCTCGCGACCCACGCTGCATCATGACCGAGCGTTCCGATGAAGCTGGATGTATGGTTAATATGCTTTCGCTCGAGTTGACCGGAGAGCAACGCGAGAGGTCTGACGATGCGATGCACGTGAAGGGAATTCTTCTTGCGACCAAGTCGCTGGACGTTGACTAAATCAATCATTAAACTAACAATGCGCAGAAGTAATTCACCTTAAATTAAGCAATTTGAAACCTCTTTGTTAGGGATTTCTGGTTAAAGAGTGCGAGGGACTGCGAGGAAGATGGCTCTTACGTTACATCCTCTTCATCTGCGTCTAGCTGCCACCAAACAGCGATCAGCATTTTTTGCAGGTGCTGGGCAACGTCAGGCGCGTGACTGCCGACGTTGTCTTCGAGGAGGTCAACCTCCTTGCATTGAAGCGTCGTGGTGCTGTCCAGGTGCTGCATCGTGCCGACCTGGCTGGGGAGGAGCAAACTTCTCCCTGCTTAGAGAGAGCGGGGTTGGCAAAGGCCAGAAGTGCGGCGGCCAGGCCAATCTTTTTTCAAGCGAGTGTCCTTTCCTTGGTTAAAACGGGCTTTCTACGTTGCCCACGGCAGAAATCAGCAACATGTTGATTGCCGATGGCTCCTTGCCTTCTCGCCTTCCTAAACAGCTGTCACTGGCAAGCGTGGTGGCCCCCGTGACGATCACCCGCTTGCCATTGGTTTGCTTCCAGGAGCGGGTCAGTATCCCGCTGCGGACCTGCTCAGATGCACCAGCGGAAGTTGGGCAACTCTCGGCCCGGCGCTCGTCCGACTCTTTGGGCGGGCCAAACTTCTCAGAAATCTGGGCGACTACGGTCGTCATAAGCACGCTGTCGTTGCGCCACCGGAGCGTGATCAAAGCCAGCTTCCCCCCTCGAACGTCAGGGAGGATTCCATCGGCTCGCTGCGCCACGGGGTCAGGACCGTTGCGCTGAACTTCTCCATTGCTGCAGGTGTGTTTGAGGACGCATCGTCTGGCCTGTCGAGCATCGGCGCAGCCAGATGCACCCCTTCGCTTGGGAGTGCGAGGACCTGGGCCTTGGTCAGCCCGATTTGAAGGGCGCCGATTCCGGTTGGGCCCTGGGCGCAGGCCGATGTTGATGCATAAGGCGGCCGTGATGCCGGCGGCAGCGGTGACTTTGTTCCAACGCAACCCGATCTTTCTCAAGCGCATTCAACCATCCCCTGTAAGTTGCCTTCCTGGCGGCCCTCGGACCTTAGCAGCGCCGCGTGCCGATGTGGATCCCCCAGTGCTGGGATACGATGCCGGCATGCCCGTTCACCAAGACCTCGCCTACGACCTCCTCAAATCTGTCAGCAAGCTGGAGTTCCAGCTTCGACGGCACGGGGACTTCTTCCGGAAAGATCGGGATGGGAAGCCAACGCCCGACGTCGCCTGGCGCGTGGTGGAAGCGCGCGTCCGTCAGCTTGGCGATGCCTTTGCTAAAGACGTTCCAGGCTGGGCACGCCAGCGCCTTCTAAGCCAACGCGACGTGAGGCCCATGAAGCAGAAGATCTTGGACGATGAGGGTCGCTTGGTGGCCCGCTTCATGCCCTGCCCACTCGATGCGGAATCGGATGCGGTGGCGTTGGTGGAAGCCATGCGCCAGGTCCGCAACAACCTTTTTCACGGCGGCAAGGAGGATTATGAAGACGATCCCTACGCGGAGGACGATGATTGGGTGCATGCCGCGACCCAGGTAGCGCTCGCCCTTCAACGCTCCCTAGATGCCGGCTCGCTTGACGCCGGCGCGTGAAATGGTGCAGCAACGCTCCCTCTCCGTTCCACGGACGGCGGTCGCCTGGAGCTCCATTTCGGCAGTCACGCCAACGCCTCCGTCGTCGTTCCCGCTGACGTGGGGTTGATGTTTGGGGCTTGGTGACGTTGAGCTTTCGGACGTAGTTGAGGCGCTGACGGATAGCCGGGATCTGAAAGGGATCGAAAAAACTTCTTTTCGGATGCCGACAGGCCCGTTCGACCGCCCTAGCCTAACAACTCACATCCCCATCGGATCATTCGACCGTGACCACCTCCCATGCCCAACAAGTCTGCGAAGACCATCTCCGAAAGCAAATCGCCACCAACGAGGAGGCTCAGATTGCCTTCTCTGAAACGAAAGTCGCCCAGCTACTCTTGAGCCGAAGCGCCGAGTTGCGCCCCGTCTACGAAGAAGTGGAGCGCTCATTGGGGTTCCACGGATTGGAATGGAAGGTCTTTTTGGACTGCTGCGTCTTGGCAACAGGGGCGTATTGGACCCCGGACAAGAATCTCGAGGACCGCGCCAGCAGGAAGCGCCTAGAAAAGGTGAACGCTAAGATTGGCGCGCTGTCCGCGCAGCTGGCGGATGTCCTGATCGAGCGCGACGACCTGTCCAATCGGTCGCCTTTTAGCTGCGACACGCTCTACCACCCAGTTGATGTCATGCACCAAGCGGGCCCGAACAACGGCCTCTACCAGTCCTTCCTAAAGAACGAGTTGGAGAACCTCACTGGTCGGTTCGAGTTGAAGTATTGGCCATCGCTCGCATCCATGGTGCGCGTCATCGGCCTGGATGCCGGAAAAGCGGAAGTGACTGCGGACGATGTCCGCACCGCCGCAATGTCCGAGAGCAAGCGTCCATCCAGAGCGGATTTCATCCGCGCCCTCCACAGCGGCGTCTCTGACAACCAGCATTCCGGAATGGGGGGCTTGCGCCGGTCATTCCGGCTCTCTGATAGCGCGGCAGCGACGCTCGCCAATGTGATTTTGGATCTTCCGCCAGAAAAAATGATGGGCGCTCAAAACGCGAAGAACGTTCGCCACCGCGACCGGCGCAAGCGGGCTTGAATCCATTGCTCGGCCTCGTTCTATCCACGGGCGGTCTCATGGTCGTTCAATGACTGGCTAAGGCAAGGTGGCGCCAGAGCTACCGCTACAAAAAGGCCAGCATCGCTCGCTGGTCCTGTCGGCGGGGACGTCGGCTCGAACGAGCCTCGGTAATCCCGCTCATTTGAGGACGGAAAGCAGGAAGTCTAAATCTTGCGACGCAGCCCTTTTCTCCCAAGCATTAGACGCCCCCCTCCCCATCACATGGTCATCCGCGGCCCCTGCTCCTGCTGGGCTGTTTGCTGCTGAGTCTGCTCCATCTGCTGCTGACGCACTTGGTCTTGCTTGATGACCTCGGCCTGCTGAAGGTTCTGCTGGGCCGGCTGCTGGGAGGCATCGCGTCCATCGACATGGGCATGGAACATGGGCGCGACCCCCATTCCATGTGGGGCGTAGACCGCAAAGACGTTGTGCGCCCCATCGCGGCCTAGGCCCCCGGTGACCTGATCCACTCGCCTCAGCAACGGATCTTCGGTCTGCTGCTTGTAAAGGGCAGCCGAGACGTTCCTAGTTTCCTCGTCGTTCCAGTTTCCGGTGCCGCGCACCCAGGAATGGATTTGCTGGTAGGTCGAATGATCCGGGTGAGCTGGGTTGTCGGCCAGCACGGCCTGGTCGCGGGAGACGGCCTGAGGTGCCGTGTCCGGCTGACCGACGCCGCCTTTCCCAATCTGCCGCACCTCCGTGGGTCGTAGCTGCCCGTCAGAAGTGTCGGTGAATCCGAAGGCTTTCCCTTGCCCACCCAGTCCAATGCCTGCCGCCTGGATCTCTTCCACCGAACTACCAAGCTCCTTTAGGTTGAGGCCAAGGCTAGGAATCGACTGGCTGGAGGCCCTATCTAGGTCACGGGATACGGCAGCCCCGGCGGACACCACGTAGGACAAGTAAAAGGCGTTGTAGTCGGAGTGACCTAACGCGCCCAGGCCTTTGCCGGACTGATCGAACTGACAAATCGCCACGGCTTTTACGGCCGGGCTGTCAATGCGGTTGTCGGTGTGCTGGACGCCCTGAACATCCATCTGGATGCCTGGGGCCAGCCGCCCGTTCGTGACACAAGGCGTGGTCGGGTCGAGGCGATAAAGCAGCTCTGCTTCGCTGACGTTGCTGTCTTGGTGTTTGACCCGACTGGCCACCGAATTCATCGATACCATTTCAGCTAGCGCTTCGTTCTCTCGGGAAGCGTTGATGTATTCCTTTGCCAGCGGAGTGATGTCCACCGTCGCATCGCCGTAGCGTGCGCCCTCTTTGAGCGCCTCATCGATTCGGTAGGACAGCTTGTAGGTGCTGAGGTCGTTGGAGCGGGCCATCAAAGCATGCCCCGTCTCGTGCCCAAGAACACCCGTCAGCTGGTCTATCCGCTCTGTCCGGGAAGGTCGCTGCAACACATCGGCGTTGACGCTGATCGCCTTTTCGCTATGGCTATAGTGCCCGCCTTCGTTGGGCGTGTGAGCGAACTTGATGTGCTCAAGGTCGCCGTTGTCGATGGCTTTGGTCATCACCTCGACCAAGTAAGGAGAGGACTCCACCGCCTCGCGGAGGTCCTTGGCTGCACCTGGGGACAGAGACGATTGTTGTTCGGTCTCCTGGAGCATGCGCTCAATGCGAGGGTCAAGCATCGCTGCGCTCCATTTCAAAGACAACGACCGTCACGCAGGTCGGCGCGTCCCGATGGTCAGGAGTCACGGCAATGTAGAGCCCGAGCGAGGGACCGACGATCTTGTCGAACGTGATTCGTTGATCGTCGCCGAAGGTTGGCACATACACCCGGAAGCCGTCGGCTTCCATTTGCTTTTTCAATGCGTCATAGGCGAGGCAGGCATTCGGGGTAAGGGTCAGTTCCACCCGGTGCCCGGGGAGCTTGGGCGCCCCCTTCCACACGGCCCACTCGTAAGTGCCCCGCCCCACCTTGCCGGTCACTCCCCTGCGCTCATGCTTGACGTCGGGAGGAAGCGCGATGCCCAAGACTCGCTCCACATTGGCAGGGTCGGAGTCTGCTTGAGCGTGAAAGGACTGGGCGAGCGCTTTGATTTGTTTAAGCAGTTGGTCGGCGGTGAGTTCAGCCCCTGGTTGCAGTGCGGGATAGCCGTCCCAGGTCATCATAGGCGCCGAACGCTCAGGGGCGGCAGCATCGACAAGTGCCGCGATGCGGTCCTGCTCGCGCCGAACGTCAGCCGAGGTTGGTTCCTTCATGGCTTTTTCCTGATGGGCGTTTGACGATTGCGCGCATGCGACCAATCCCAACAACAGCGCGCCTGTTGAAAGGGCCTTGGCGATGCGCCTTCCTTGACTAAATACATCCATGGGCACATCCGGGTGTCGGGAAGTTAGACAGCTTACCGCCAGCGCCTTGGCTCAGGCCAATCCGGTAGTCAGGGGGGCTATGCCCCCCCCCTGGGCGACGATGACCAAGTGGTGCAGCACTCGAATGTCTAAGAGACCCAGGTCTTCCCGCAGGCTGGGTGACCTTAAGGCCTGCTTCGCTGGATTCCGGATTTTCGCTCCGGATGGGAGCAGGGTTCTTCGCCTAGATTGAGCCAGATAGTGACCCGCCGCCGCCCTTTGCTTCCTTCACAGCTGCGTGGATGATCTTGTAAGCCTTGGCAATTGACTCGGCCGCCGCATCTGACTGACCTGCCGCACCGATGCCGCAATTAGTCTTGGCAAGCGCTGCGACAAGAATGTCTTTTGCTATCTCTTGCACTGTCTGGGACATGCATTGCTCCTTGTGTGAGTGAGCGTCGACTACACCACAAAATATCTCTCAACGGCGTAGGCAGACACGACTAATGCGGGTGGTCTCTCGGTGCTAACATTGCCAACACATTCATGCCAGCGGTCTTCATCGACCGCAGACAAGCCTACTTCTTGAACAAATCGATCGAATGGACGCGTGAGCAGCGACTGTTGCATCCCAGCAATGGAACGGATGTCTACGGATTGGTGCCGCAACTAAACTTCAAAAGCGGTCCACCTTTTCCCGCTGGCGCCATTCACCTGAAATACGGCGAGCACCGCGGCAGGCACCGTGGATTCGGATTCCAACATATCTGGCGGGAGCACTGCGCGCACATTGTTAGTCACGATGAAGCTATGGCTTTCGTATGTGAAATGGTCGCGAACGCTTTGAGGCCAAATACGGCGATCTATTACGAATTTGGTGAGCGTCTGGAAGTCTTCTCACTCCGCGCGGGCCAAGTGATTATTGACCTGGCCCGCACATCTGTGCCAGAAACATACTCGGTAGTGACCGCTGGCTATAAACCCACTTACGCAAAGGGCTCCCAGGTGGGAGCCCTTAAACGCATTGGACCGTGACGCCGAAGCAACCTTCTTAGCAGGCCGTAATGTCACCATTACGGGCGGTTCGTCGGCGCCCTTGCGGGCTGGCGTCACTACTCCACTTGTCGATAGTGAAGTGACCCTCTGCGGATGTAGCCTACAACCTCGACCAAGCATCACCGCCGGCTCTTGCCATTGGTCCAACGTGCATCATCCTACACATGTAACGCAGGTGTTACAACATGCTTGCCCAAATTCTTAGCAACCGCTAAGCATCCTGAACGGAATGCTGACTTAAGCGAGCGCCTAGGCTTGAGCCATGGCGCGACATCTTGTGTGTGCACCGCTGTGCCTGACTCCAGAGTCTCGATGTAGCCCAGCGTGGCCACGCCGCCCACCTCGGGCCTCGTCGTCTGGCTGCTGGATCATAGGCTCGTATCAATCTATGCACCGTTTGAGACGCCGCGGCCGACGCAAGACAGCCCTTCAGGTGCCGAGATGGCGCTGCTCAAGCGCCCTGTAGGGTTAGCGACCATTGGGTCCCACGTCCGGCAAGGTCAGATTGCGCTCCTGGCATTCGTCGCCCCATCGGTGTCGCGCCCCATCGGATGTCAGAAAGTTCTGAACCAAGCAGATCGCTGCTTTGAATATAAATCAGACTAACAATAAAAGGCTAACATTTAACTTAAATTCATTTTTTAAAATCGACAACCAAACCTATTTAGTTAGCTTATTTACTGCAAACAGTACGCAATTGACTGCGATAAATCGACACAAATCCTCTTGAAACCCTTGGTTTACAAGGCTTCTCGCCGGATAACGAATTGGCGGCCCCGGGAAGCACCCCATCGGGAATACGCCAACACCTAAGGACTGCGCCGCCACCGCAAATTTTTGTATCGCCCCCGTTGACGAATTTTCGTCCTGTCATATCCCTACTTCCATCTCCGATGGAAGTGACCCATGACCGCTCTACCCTCCGCAGCACTCAACGATTACATCGCTTCGCCCTTCGGCCTCCTGCATTTAGAAGGCATCCACGTCGGACGGTTCCGCATCGACCGCGCCATCATCCGAGGTCGGGAAGCCGCCATCAATCTCCAGGAGTGCATCCTCGCCGCGCTCGACGAAACCGGGCGGAAGAGCGGCCTGAAGAACAGCACGCGCTATCCCGCCCAGCTCCCCATGGGCACCCCGTCGCGCCCTCTGGCCAAGGAGATCGAAGATCACCTAGAAGACATGCGCCGACGCCAGCTTGACCCGAAGACCGTCCAGTCCACCGAGCGCACGTTGAAGCTGCTGCTTCTTACCTGCGGCAACATCTCTGCGGCTCGAGTCGACTACTACCACATCCAAGCGCTCTGGAAGCTCCTGCGCTGGGCCCCAAGGAACCTATTGTCGGATCCGCTGCTGAAGGACCTCTCCTTTGATGAAGCGATCGCGCTGGGGAAAGAGCAAGACGTGCCGCCGCTGGCGCCTGCCACCGAGGAACGCCACCGCCGATTCCTTGTTGCCTTCTTCAACCACCTGGTCAACGGACAGACCATCGACTTGTCACCGATGAAGGCATTCCGAAAGCCCAAGAAGGACGACACCATCGATCCCGACAAGGCGATCCGCCTGTTCGAGGACGCAGACCTGCAAGCCATTTTCGACCCCGCGACATTCATTCCTTGGGCAAAAAAACCGCAGTATTGGTGGGCACCGATGATCGGCCTATATACCGGAGCCAGGGTCAATGAAGTCTGCCAGCTGAAGCTGGCCGACATCATCGAGGAACGCGGGGTTTGGTGCATTGCTTTCCAGAAGACGTTGGACCAAGACTTGGCCGCAGACCCAAAGCGACGACGGCGCAGCAGGCAAAGCATGAAGGGCGCGGGCTGCATGCGCATCATCCCCATCGCCAAGCCGCTCTTGGAGGCAGGCTTCCTCGAATTCGTGGAGGACATGAAGGAGACGGGCCATCCGCGGCTGTTCCCGCTGCTCTCCGCGGGCGTGAATCGCACGACAGGGGAAACCAATGCGCGTTACAGCCAGCAGTTCGTGGTCGATTTCGGCCGCTACCTAAAGAGCCTGGGCTTCCCCAAGGGCGTCGGGTTCCATGCCTTCCGCCATACGCTGGCCACTGAGCTCGACGTCAACGACGTGCCGGAGAAGGAGATTGCCCTGGTCACGGGCCACAGCACCGATCCCCGCGACCGGGTCCAGGTCTTGCGCCAGCACTACCTGCACAAGAAACCGCAGGTGACGCGAAGCAAGCAAATCAGCGCGTTAGAGCTGTATCAGCCCAACGTGGAGCTGCCGCGCTACCAGCGGGGGCAGTTCGCTCAGTGCTTGGCTGACCCGAGCAAGTTTTACCCGTGAACATCCTAGCGGCTTAAGCATTCCACCACACGCCTCCGAACACTTGTCACAGGATTAAATTCTTTTGATAGATGATAATAACAACGTGACTTCAGCGTTTACAGCTCTGGCCCTGTCAACGAATTTGGAAGGATTGGCTTCAGAAGCATTCTTATGAAAGAGCCAATACCCCAGGATACCGATCAGAAATTCGATTTCACAGCAAGCCTCAACACTTTTTTCAAGTCTCTCTACATCCAGCGCAGGGTAAAGCGTGGCGTCTTTTTGTTGATTGCGCTTGGCCTTGATCTTCCGTCCAAGCACAAGCCCGTGTTGCGGGCGATAAAGTGGATCAGAATGTGGCTCTATCCATTTCGTGTGTAGGAGCAGATTCCTCAAGTGCTTCAGACTTGAGAATGATTGAAGCACGCATTCGGCATTAGAAGCCTGCTCACGCTCCGCCGCTGTCGTCTTACTGAGTTTCCGGATCTCTTTGATGAGCATTTTTTCGAGAGGCCGAGCCGTAAGGCTGTCGAGCTCCATACTGATCGCATCAGCATCCTTCCCCTCCGCTTTCAATACGGATTCGAATAGATCCTCCAGGTTAAGACAGACATGCTCGAACTTTATGCAAAACATCCCGATCAGTTCATAGAACTTGGTTGGCTCCATAATTCTGCTACTCCAGCTTGACGCTGCTCATGATAACGCAGTTCCCTAGCTCGGAAAGTATGTATACCTGTAGATAAGAAACGCTCGGGCTTGACGCACAATCACACGTCACCCTGCACTGAGCCGCCCGGTCTACGTCCAAAGTAGTTAATGTAGGAAATTGCCATGTCGTTGATCAACAGGGCATCGCTCGCCTGAACCTCGGCGTCTTGAGTGCTCCCATGCCCGATATTCGGAGTGCGGTTCCTGTAAATGTACAACTGGTGCAATGCATCGATGATATTCGAGTCGGCCAGATTCTTCTTCTTGATTTCCTTGACCACCTCACCCAAGGTGGAGCACTTCAAGCCGTGATACTTCTTGATCCAATTGATCATGAATCCTTCGACGGCTTGGATGGAATTCTTGACGGAATTCTCGACCTGAATGTTCTGAGGATCGGCCAAATCCTTACGCGCCTGTTTAATCAACGCATTGATTTTCGGATAGCGCCCAGTGATCTCGATCGCCTTATCCATCTCCTCTATGACCGCTTGGTATTTCACCTCGGCATGCCAAGTGCCAAATTCATGAATGAGTTCGTAACCGACTTGGTGATAGGCCAGCAACCGATTGATCTCAGCAGCTTTGATCTCCATGTCGTTGACGGAGGCTTCCAACATGCTCAGCACCTGATGCCAAGTTGACCGTTGGATCACATCCACAAGAAGGTCGGACGAGTAGCCTTCGAATACCGCCTCTTCATTATAGAATCGGTGATAGTCCTGATTGATGGTGATCGAAAGCATCCGATAGAACCGATATTCGAACTGCATGCCGTTGTCATACGCATGCGCTTTGTCAAACAGCAGCTTCAAGAAATCGAGCCGAAATGCCAGGGGAACGTGCTGATAATGCAGAGCACGTGGCTCGAAATCCAAACTATGTCGGCGGGTAAATGTATTCAGCACAAATCATCCTCAGTATCGACCAAACAGACCAAGGTCTAAGCGTCTAGCCCAAAATACCGCCAAACACTGCCCGACCATGCTATCAAGCACTCACACTGCAGAGTATTGGGAAAGCACGCGTTCAGATCGTGAGAGTAGATACTATCTCTTAAGCTTTGCTGACGGTAAAAGACGCCTTATCGGAGCCACCGGCAAACTCGCGCATGTGGCGCAACAATTCCTCTTGTTTCTCCGGAGGCAACTGGGAGAGCACCAGGATGGCTTCGGCCACGACATCGCTTGTGGCATGGAAGTAGGCCACCGGTAACTCCAGCGCCTCCGCCAGCTTTGCCATGCTTTCGTTGTCAGGCATGCGGTCCCCTCGCTCGTAGCGCGAAATCCTGGGAGCTGCCGAGTTCTGTTCCTCTAGCCCAAGAACAGCCCCCAAGGCGGCTTGGTTCATGCCCCGCGCAAGCCTGGCCTCACGAAGGCGGCGGCCAAAGGTGTATGCGGGAGGCAGCGGAGCAGGCATGAAGACCAACAAAGGATGAATTGACCCCCAAGTCTGCCGCTTCCAATCCTGCGCTGCATTTGCCATATTTGCAAATACGCCGAATGGGCGCTATTGCAGGGGTTTTCGATGAAGCACACAGGACAAGGCGCGTTCGCTGCGCTCTTGGCGTTGACGCTCGTCTCGCCGTTCACCACTCAAGCTCAGGACGCCCAGCCGCAGAAGCCCGGCTTCTTCCGTCAGCTCGGAAAAAGCCTGGCCGACTCTGGCAAGCAGATGGTCGGTATCCAGCCGAACTCGGGCAGCAAAACAAGCGCGCAAGGCACTGGCGCCATCTACGCTTCCCTCAGCGGCGCCGGGAAGCTGCCCGGGCTATTCAAAGGCGACAACCACCAGCAGGCCCAGCTCGGGAAGCTGGACTGGCCCCGGGTGGCGCTGACCTTTACCGACTGGGGCGCCTCGCTGCCCTGCTGGAAGGTCGAAGCTCGCATCTGGACCAGTCCGACCGCCTCAAGCGTCGAAACCTTCCGCACCTGCTTCGATGCCGCGGTGACGGAAACGGACGACCTGGGCGAAACCGCTGAGCTCAACACCTCCGCTCTGTGGAAAGGCAGGGATACCCTCAACGGCGTCCGCGTGCCTTCCAGCAAGCCCAACACGGGCGTCCAGCGCTCCACGGGCCCCAACCCTCCGACCCAGCCCTTTGTCGTCAACGTGAGCCGGCTCGGCGTGGCTGACCGCGCCGTCGATGTCGCCCTGCGCGCGGCTTGGGTCTCTGGGTTCATTCAGACCGCAGATCTGCATCCGGGACCCTCCGGCCTCCTGACGCCCTTCAAGGACATCAGGCTCTGGATCGCCGGGTTCAAGCCCGAAGGGAACCGCGACAAGTAAGCACCCACCTCCCATTCCTACTCACTGAGCAAAGGAACGACATGAAAAACGCATGGATTGGCCTGGCCGCATTGACCATGGCCCTGGGCCTGACCGCCTGCGGCGGCAAGCCCTCATCTGACAACGCCAAGGAAGCCTTCGTCCGGCTTTTGAAAGAAAGTGGTGCCGGCCAGGTCACCGATATCCATCAATTCGAACTTTCCGGCTGTGTGGAAGCCGAGGGCGCGGACGGCTACCGCTGCGATACCCGCGGCCAGGCGGTGCTCAACATTGAGGGCCGGCAGGTGCCGATCCCCGTCAGCAAGAACCTGAGGTATGCCAAGGAATCCGGAACCTGGAGGGCTTACGCCAAATGAGCATGAAGACCGATTCGATGGCAGGAACGTCCGTCGACGCCTTGGCGGCTGGCGGGGACGCCGCGCTGCGCGCTGTTCCCAGGAACGTCATGACGCCTCATAACCGATTCTTCTGGTGGTTTTCGCTGAGCCTGCTCTTCCTGGGCCCTTTCGGCTTCCTCGTCGGGCCACTCATGGCTCGGCGAGGATTGCGAAAAGCGGAGCGGCTCTATGCGCAAGAAGCCGACGCATCTCGGCGGCGCGACCAAGGGTTCACCGCTGCCCAGTGGTGGGTCATGACGCCGCTGACTGTCATGGGAGCTTTCTGGGTCGCGTCAGTGCTTAGCGGACTCCCCATGGTGCTGGTGGTGCTCTGGGTGCAGTTGACCAGCTGAAGACACATTAGAAAGACGCCACCAGAAGGTTAGCTGCTTAACGTTAAGAGCTTAATTAGCCGCAACTTTTTGAACGCAGACCACTGACCTCCTGTGCTACTGACCCCAAGTCGCAATTTTTGAGATTCCCTGCCAATACTGTCTCTCCAAATCCAAAGGGAGCGCAGTATGGAAGTTGCGGAAGGACTAGATACGGCACCACCCAAAGCATCGATTGCTGAGAGGATAAAAACTAGGTGGCTAAATCATCACTGGGTGATTCGCCTCTATCTAGGTGGCGCCGTATGCATGCTTGCGTCCATCGCTTTATTCCTAAAATCACCAGGCTCTTTTTCTTCAGACGTAGCCTTCTATGCCAGTTGCTCGCTGTTAGCCATCGCTTTCTTAGGAGACACTTACTCGTGGGTGATGCCGAGACTGGCCCATCCTTTGATGAAGATTTCAGTCGCGGTATTTGGAGCAATAGCAGTCGCTGCAGCGACAGGGGTGGGCAGAGTCGTAGTCAACGAGGCAACCAGCCAGCAGGCATCTCTTTTCCCAACCTCAAACGCATTGCTCAGCCTGCTCTCCATTGTGCCCGTGACAGCAACCCTGATGACCGTCCTTGGTGCCATCCCTGCCTTTCTTGCCATGGCATGGGGACTGCTGAAACTCTCAAGATCCGAAGCTACGAAGGGTCAATTAGATGTAATCGTTACCCTAATCAGGGGACTTTCTGCATTTGTGGTTTTATTTGGAGCATCTGTCCTATCGAATAGCCAATCTATCGTCTACCCAACGATGCGCTGGGTTGCAGCTTACAGTGCTTTCTTCCTTGATTTGCAGCAGGACGCGGCATGCGCCCCACTTGAAGGCGACAAAGTAACTCGCATTAACGACAACTTGGTGCTTGTCGGTCGGCTCACGGAAGCCGGACCACAGTTCGTTCGGACAGCTTGTGCTTTGACTTCTGAAAGCATCCCGTTGCGCCCCCAAGCTCCCGGACGCATATCATCTACACCCGCACCTACTCATTCCAAATCGGCCCCCACAGCTAAGCGGGATGTCCTTGCACCTGAATTAACCCGGCCAAGGACGGATTTACAGAAATGAAGCGCTTGCGCCAAGTCACATCCAAGTGAACGGGCGATTGAAGCTAGAGTTCGTTTGTCAGGTGCAGGTGAGGACCCTGCTTCATTGGCTAGGCATCCAAGCAACGGGCTCACCACTCACTTAAGTGCCGGTGGCGGCTCGCGGGCCATCAGCTGGCTGATTCCGAACAGTACCACGCTAGGGTCGCTGGACAGCTACATCGTTAGCATCGATGAGCTAGAAGACACCTTTGGTGCCAGCACGATTGCATTTCCGCAACGGCCAACCTCAAAGCGATGCTGCCCGCATCGACTTGGCCGCAGCCAAATGGCTGTGACCTTAGCTAACAAAGGCGGCTATCTCTATCCGGCCGATGCCCGCGTGGCTCAGGCGCGGGATAAGGGATTGGCTTGACGGCAGTGGTGGGTCATGACCGTGCTGACCCTGATGGGTGCGCTCGGCGCCTTCGCCCTGCTGAGTGAGCTGCCAATGTTTCTTTTTGTGCTTTGGGCACAACTGACTCAAGCCAAAGCAACGAAGCCAGATCAAGGAAGACCCCAAAACTGGAAGCATTCCTCAATGATCCGCTATCAATAACTTGGAAGTGATTGGCGGAGAGAGTGGGATCGGATCACATCCGAATTAACCCATTCAATCCGTTGCAGAAAGCGTGATCGGTAGGTTTCCTTTCAATGTTTCCTCGATCATAGCGCCGGGCTTGGCTCGATTGCTAGCGTCCGCTTGCCTGTGAGGTAGATCGACGCTGGCACCGCTCCTCTGCGTAAACTGGACTGAAGCCATATCACCACCGAGTCAAGGATGAGCCGTCCCTATCTTTCCAGCTCCATCGATCAGCTCGAGGAACTGTTTTCCACATCCCAGAATGCCTCCCCGGTATTGCTCGCCATTGCGACCGAACTAGGGTTTAGAAGAACTGCACGGGCAAAAGAGTTGGAGGTCGAGGTCATGCAGACCTTGGCTCGCTTGAGCCCGGAAGCTGGGCAAGACCGTCCTGCACCCCCATCGCAGGCCGAAGGTGCCACTGGCGACCGGGACAGGCTCTGGTCTCCACCTGTGGCTCCGCCTGACTCGTCACATCCCCCCAAAATTTATGCCAATCGCCCCAAGGATGTGCTTGCTGCGTGGTCTGCACTGGAGGTGCTGTCACCGCAGACGTATGACCGCCCTACCGACCTGGCGAAGGGGGACCGAGCCATTGTTTCTATCAGCGATGGCCGCCTGCCTTGGGACAGAGGGCCTGCGAGCTCGCGCCCCAGGCAGAAGATTTATTTCCACATCGTTTTGGCAACCATTCCTGCCGCGCCCGCTTTCGCTGCATTGATCGACCGCTTCAAAGACTCCCGTCTTGAACGCCCGAGCGTTAAAGGTGACGTTGTTCTTGCCTCGTTGCTTGTGGACAAGGAAGGAATCCTTGCTGGAGAGGCACCCGTCTCGCTGTCCGCATTCGGATGGGGCTTGCCGGTTGCCTTGGGAGGGTCGCTCAAGGATCTGGCTGCCTGGACCCAACAAGAACCTCGGCTGATCGAAGGCCTCACCAAGCAGTTGGGAGTTTCATCAACAGAGACTCCAGTTCCACTGACGTGGGAAGCGCTCCAACGCGCCTCCTCCTGGCTGGTAGACACCCTTGGGTTAACCGGACACCAAGTAAGCGGCCCGACATTCGCTGTCGCTCATTACCTCTACTACACGTCGCGGATCGTTCCAGATCCGCTTCTTCTCAACAGCTTTTACCTGCGCGACTTGGCCAAGGCACGAGAGATCGCCAACACGGGCGAACTCCCCAACGCGTTGTCTCTCTATCTGGGCAGCCAGAAGCCAGCAGCACGACGGGACTTGTTGAAAGACGATGCCGCACTGGAAGCTTCGTTGGCTCCAGCCGATGTGCCGCTGGGTCGATGGCCCACCCCTGCATCGCATACCCCTGCCCTGTTACAGCAGGCTGCTGTCAACTCGGCGGGGCGTTTGTCCGGAGGCCCCGGGATTTTAGGCGTCAATGGCCCACCTGGGACGGGAAAAAGCACCCTACTGCGGGACATTGTGGCGGATTTGCTGACTCGCCGAGCCACAGCCATGTGCGCGTTCACCGAGCCGACCCAAGCTTTCAAAGTCGGTTGGACAAAGAGGGCCAAGGGAGAGACTCAGGAGCTTCACGCGCTGGATGCCAGCTTGCGGGGATTCGAGATGATCGTTGCCAGCTCGAACAACAAGGCCGTCGAGAACGTCAGTGCAGAAATGCCATCGCTGCAAGCGATTCCCGGCGACTCCCCCCTGCGCTATTTCGCGCCGTTGGCGTCTGATCTATTGGACCGCGAGGCGTGGGGGTTGATGACAGCGGTCCTCGGCAATGCATCCAATCGGTCTGCGTTCCGAAAGAAATTTTGGGGAGACTCGCCACGCTCCCTTGAACGCTACCTCAAACAGGTCAGCGGCATCGCACCGCGTGAAGACGGGTCTCCCGAGGGCCTGGCCGAACTTTGCAGTGCGCCATCTACTCCAAGGGAAGCCCAAGACCGCTGGGAGCATGCTCGAAAGCATTTCAAGCAACTCTCCAGTGCGTGCTCCACGCGGTTGTCTCAGCTGGAAAGCTTGCGACGCGCTTTGATTCAACTACCCAAGCTGCGGGAAGACGAGAAGGAAAAACGCCAACAACATCTGGAGGCATCCAGTCATGCCAACCAGGCACAGTCGCTGCTTGCTGCCTTGGTTCGAGATACACAATCCGCTACTTTGGCGCTGCAGCAGTGTGAGACCGCGCTGTCCTATCATGCGCAAAAGCGACCGAGTTTTTTCAGTCTAAAGCGTCTTTTTGGTGTCCAGTCCGCCAAATCTTGGGAGGTCAGGCACGGGCCTCTCAAACATCAGGCTGACATCGCAAGGACGGCGAAGGGCGTCGCTGTAGAAGCCCAATCCAACGCAGATGGTTTGGCCCAGATCGCTGGTCAGCAAGCAGCGATTGCTTCACAGGAACTCGAAAAGGCCTGCAAGAAACGCGAAGCGACGGAGCAGCGGTGCCGCGAGGTGCAGATCGGCGCTGGAGCTCAAGTGCTGGACGAGCATTTCCTTTCACTGCCGCACGACCAGAAGCAGCTGGCCGTGCCCTGGCTGGACAGTGAGCTACAGAAGCTTCGAATGGAGGTCTTTGAAGCAGCCATGGAAGTGCATCGGGCCTTCATCGACGCAGCAGCAAAGCCCCTTCTCCATAACATCAACGCCTTGGTCGGAGGAAACTTCAGCATTCCACCAGACCGACAGCACTTGAGCGGACATCTATGGAGCAGTTTGTTCCTGGTCGTGCCGGTCATTTCAACAACGTTTGCTTCCGTCGAGCGAATGTTGGGACGTCTTCCCCAGGAGACCTTTGGCTGGCTGCTGGTGGATGAAGCAGGGCAAGCGACGCCGCAAGCAGTCGTAGGTGCCCTGCTTCGATGTCAGCGAGCAGTGGTCGTGGGCGATCCGCAGCAAGTTGAGCCAGTCGTTCCGCTGCCTGACGTGCTGACTGCTGCCGTCCTTCGCGAGTTTGATGCCGACCCCGACAAATTCGGAGCCCCAAATGCGTCGGTTCAAACCTTGGCCGACGAGGCTGGCGACTATTGCGCCACGTTCGATACGGCCGGTGGATTCCGGACGGTGGGATCCCCCCTGCTCGTCCACCGTCGGTGTGCGTCGCCGATGTTCGAGATTTCCAACACAATTGCTTATGGCGGGTTGATGGTCCAGGCAAAGCCCCCTAAGAGCTCGAGCATTCGAGATGTCTTGGGCAACTCCCATTGGATAGACGTGCTTGGAAGTGCGAGAGACAAGTTCTCACCGGAGGAAGGCCAGCAGCTGTTGCTTTTTCTCAGGACGTTGAGAAACAACGCGGTTCTCCCTGATCTCTACATCGTCACGCCCTTTGTCGCCGTTCAAGATGGCCTTCGAGAGCTGGTGAAGCAGGACGGCGTCTTGCAAGGCTGGGTGGAAAATGCCTCCAAGTGGCCATCCGAGCGGATTGGCACCGTCCACACTGTCCAAGGAAGAGAGGCGGAGGCCGTCATCATCGTTCTAGGGGCCCCGGACCCTGGCCAAAATGGCGCCCGGCAATGGGCCGGTTCGACGCCGAACCTGCTCAACGTCGCAGTCACCCGAGCCAAGGAAGCCGTTTACGTGATTGGTAATCGCTCACTTTGGTCAGCCGCTGGGAAATTTAGTGCGCTGAATCTAAAGCTACGTTGAGCAACGATAGGATGGTATTCGCAACGCTTTCAGGATCAGACAAAACAAGGGGGAAGGTATGGGGAGACGGACAGGCTTGGAAGGATTCATCCGCGCAGCTGGACGAGCTGCGGCAAGCGCTGAGAGGGAACGCAAGCGGCAGGAGCGCATGCGTCAAACGCATTTTAGGCAATTGGAGCGCCATGCTCGCATGGCTGCGGCACAGCAAGTCCGCGATCAACGTGCGTTCGACCGTGAACAAAAAGAATCGGCCAAGCGAGCCAAAGCGGAATACCTCGATGACCGCCAGGGAGAGGTGGATGACCTCAACGCAGAGCTTGCCGACCGCATGGAGGACTTGCGTGGAATCCTTGCCCATACGCTGTCTCATGACGACGCCATCGACTTTGCAAGCCTTCGGCATGTCGAGCCTTTTGAACGGTTCGAGACACCAAAGGATCTGCAACCTGCTCGCCCTCCCGAGATGCAGCCAGTTCCGCTCCCCACGGGCATCTATCAATTCATTCCGGGTGCCTCTGGTCGCCATGCCGCAGCTGTAGCAAAAGCAACAGCGGCGCATAGGCTCGTGCTGAACGATTTTGAAGAAAAAGAAAGAGCCAAAAGCAATCGTGTTGCCGGACTGAAGGCCAAATACGAAAAGGAACGAGCAGTCTACGAAGCCGATGTCAAACGTCGCGACGCCGAGATAGATGCTCTCCAATCGGCCTACATGGCACACGATGCAGATGCGATCGTGGCCTATAACGAGATGGTTTTGACACGCTCAGAATATCCGTCCGAGGGCTTCCCTCAGGTCTTCAAACTTGCTTATGGCGAAGACTCGTCCGAGCTTGTCATCGAATACGATTTGCCAGAAATATCAATGATTCCTGTAGATGCTGAATACCGCTACGTTAAGACGAAGGATCTCATTGAATCCAAGCCCCGTAAGCCAGCGGAGATCAAAGCGCTCTATCAAGACATCATTGCTTCGATTGCGCTTCGAACCCTGCACGAGGTGTTTGAGGCAGATCAAGCAAACGCCTTATCGCTGGTCACCTTCAACGGCTTGATCGACACCCACGATCCCGCCAGCGGCCGCGAGTTGCGAGTTCCTGTGGTTTCAGTTCGCACAACAAAGGTAGCGTTTCTGGAACTCCGACTGGAACGTGTAGAGAAGATCCCGTGCCTCCGAAACTTAGGCGCCCAGGTCTCTAATCGTCCAGACGAGCTCCAGGCAATCAAACCCATCATCGACTTCGACATGGTGGACAAGCGGTTCATCGAGCAGGGGGATGTGCTCTCCTCGCTCGAATCGCGACCAAATCTGCTGGACCTGACTCCAGGAGAGTTTGAGGTGCTGGTGGCGAATCTGTTTTCGAAGATGGGCCTCGACACTAAACTCACCCGCAGCTCTCGCGATGGAGGCGTGGATGCAGTGGCCTTCGATACCCGTCCGGTGCTCGGTGGGAAGGTGGTTATCCAAGCAAAACGGTATCGCGACACAGTGGGTATTAGTGCTGTTCGAGATCTCTATGGAACCATGCAAAACGAGGGAGCGAGCAAAGGCATCTTGGTGTGCACCAGTGGCTATGGGCCAGACGCCTTCAACTTCGTCAAAAACAAGCCTCTGGAACTCATAGACGGCGGCGGATTGCTCTATTTGCTACGTGAGCATACCGGCATGGATGCTCGGATTGCTTCCTAGGGACGCGCAAACATGAGCAACTCAAACCTCCCGCACGAATCCCGCGTGGCTGTATTGGTCGACTGCGACAACGTGCCGACCGACATCGTGGAGCACGCGTTGCTCATGGTGGCGCAGTTCGGTCGGGTCGTGCTGCGCCGTGGGTATGGCAACCACAACACCCTCGCCAACAAGTGGCAGGAAGTCCTGGTCCGCCAAGCGTTCACCCCATGCCTTCAATACCAATACGCCTCCGGCAAGAACACGGCCGACATCGCATTGGCGCTCGATGCCTTGGAGGCGTTGTTCGATCACCGAGCCGACACCTTCTGCCTGGTCACCAGCGACTCGGACTTTTCTTACCTTTGCCGCAAGCTCCGGGAGCGTGGAGCGACGGTCTTCATCGTGGGCGAGCCCAAGACCCCGGATGCTTTGCGCAACGCCTGCGACCAGTTCTTCGAATGGGACCGGAAGGCCAAGGAAGCGGCAGCACCCGAAGTCCAGGGCAATGAACTTCCTGTCCTGAAATCGGAGGCGGCGAAAGAAGAAGCGCCCCGTGCTGAAGCCAAGCCGCTACCCAAGCGCCGCCCTCGGTTCTTGGTTGAAGCCGTCACCCTGATGACGGGAGACACCTCTGAAGGCAAGGTTGGATTGGGAGCACTGGGCCAATACCTCAAACGCACTGACCCGTCCTTCTCACCCAACCTCTATGGCCATTCGGGGTTGCTCAATATGGTCAAAACCTACGACCTGCTGACCACGCAACGGGAGGAGACCGGCGGCTGGTCGGTCAGTATCGCGCACAAGCCAGAACCCGCCGATACGGCGTGATTGCTCCCGCTGCCTCAGCGGACCATGTGCTTCTACAAACGACAAATCGGGGACGCCGACCCAGTTGAAATCTTTCCTATTCGTCAAATGGCATAACTGCCATCGAATTTCTTCGCGTATTCAAATTTGTGAAATGCAGCCAAAAGCGAGCTCTTGCGTAAGCACCGTTTCTTGGTTGGATGAGGGCTTACCCAACACAGGAGCACCCATGCACCACCAAACGCAAATCCAAGTCGCCAGTCGCTTGCTCGGCCACCTCCTCCAGCAACACACCACACGCCTTCCCCCTAACCAAGTCGAGGACATCCAATACTCACTGGATTTGGCCGCCGAGCTGCTGAGGCTCGGCGGGCCAGGGCCAGCCAGTCAAACCCAGGTCTCAGCCATGGCACCTTCTCAACCCATCCTGGTCAAACGAGCGGCCGTTGATCGCAGCATCGTGCCGACCATGCCGGCGTCCGTCGAAGAATGGCGGGAGACGCGCAAGAAGAACAAGGAAAAGGACAATGTCCCCCGCCCCAAGGAACCCATCGGGATCGAGCGGATAGATCTCCGCCCTCGTCCCCGGCACTAAGGCCAAGAAAAAAAGCCCCGCTCTTGCGGGGCTTTTGACATCCATCAGGGCCGCGGCCGCCGGCGTGTTGGTTGCGGCGCAGGCATAGGCATCGGGGAGGGCTTGGGCGCAGCAGGAGTGGCCTTGACCGATTCAACAGGCCGGCTCGCGATGTCGAGCTCAGGACTCGCAAGAACCTCCGCGCTCCACTGCTCCACCTCCGCTGTGCGGAGCTCAATTTCATTCTCAGAGTCATTCCAACGCTCCTCGGAAGCTGCCGCCCGGGCTGCCGCCAATTCGGTTGCGCGCTTTTCCAAGACCGCCAACCGCCGTCCTCGTCGCTTTTCCCATTCTTGAGAGGCCCACTCGCCATCGGGACGAGGGTAGTCGCCGTTGAACTGCTCCCACGCTTGTTCGGCCAAGTGGAAGAGTTTCTCGGCACGCCCGAAGGCGCTGGTCCTCTGCGCAAACTTCAGCACACTCCGCTTCAGACGGCCCAGTCCTTGGACCAGCCCATTAAGCCACCTGCGCAAATCGACACTGTCGACAAGGGCAGCTCCACGTGCGGTCCACTGCTCCACCACGCGCTGCGTAGCAATCAACGCCAGGTCTGGCCGGGTCGAGAGGATGTCCGCCAAGTCCCGAGCTGCCTCGGCGACCAGCTCAGTGATAGAGCGTAACGGTTGCACCCGCGCATCTTCCGCAGGCCGACCCAAGGCATCCGAGAGGCGCATGCCGCGGAACCCGTGGATTTCCAAACCCGGCACAGAGGTTTGAAGTTCGTTCCTGGAGCCAGCTCGGCGTCGACGGTCGCGCTGCGCTTGGTCGTGGCTATGGCCAATAGAGTTTGGAATTGCCCTTCCCTCCTGCTCGGCTTGAGTGAGCAACTGTTCAAAGGCTTCCTCGTTGTCTCGAATGATGCGCGCGTTCTCGACGGCACGGTCGGTCATGACGCCTTTGCGCGCCAATGCCGTGGCTGTCTTGCCCACGTGTTTCGTGGGCTGCCGGGACAGCACCATGGCTTCGGCCCAGTCGCCGCGAGCCAGGGCGTCTTCAGCCTGGACTTCAAGGCGGCGATGGTCGACCCGGGCATCGATGCCGGCAGCGGCCAAGTGCTCGTTGACAGTGGATGCAATGGTTTGGCGGATCCACTCGATCTCAATCTTCCCCGACGCTCCGCCGTCCAGCTCCCTCGTTTTTTCGGTAAAGCCTTCGGGGGCCAGCCTGCGCGTGGTGGCGAGAAGGTGGACGTGATGGTTCAGACCGTCACGGGAGCCCGGCGAGTGGATGCTGGCTTGCACAGCAAACCCGTAGCGGGCGACCAGTGCTTGGCCGATGGCCGTGGCGAGCGTGGACCGCTGCTCGTCGTTGAGCTCGTGGGGCAAAGCGACCTCGAACTCTCTGGCAACGGTTGAGTTCTTTCGGTTCTCTGCCGCTTCTGCCGCGGGCCAGAGCTCGCTGGGGACGAGGGCCCATGCTGGAGCATCCTGGGGAGCGAGGCATTCGGATGCTACGACTCCACCGCGGCGGCGGTAATCGTGACGCTGACCGGTGATGTGATCGATGAGAAGTAGACCAGCGCGGTAGGCAGCGGCTGCGACAGCGGAATCGCCTCGGGAACGACTAAAAACTTTGACGCGAGAGTGGTAGATGGCCATGGAGAGCTCCGGATGAGGTTGCTCTCTTTATGCCGTGGCTTTTGATTTGCGCAAGCGCGGAGCGCTTGGGGGTCCGGGGGCGTAGCACCTGGCGCGCGCAATGTCGCAGACATTGCATCAGTGCGCTCTTGCTTCTTTCTTTTACGCACTGTCTTTCAGCATCGAACAAATTTTGAGTACTGGCAATTTTCGAACCCGCATAAACTTGACTAGGTGCTTTTCCGTGATTGACTCAAAGACGGAATCATTGGAGAAACGCATGACTGCCACAAGCCACTACCACGACCGCATTGCCCGAGCCACAAAGCAGTTAGCCCAACTGCAAGCGAAGGAGCTTTTAGCCAACCAGCGCACGGAGTTGAAGGCCAAGCAAACCGCAAGGCGAGAAAAAGCGAAGCGGCGGCAGAATGTGGCCGACTTGGTCTTCTCAGTTGACGCCCATGTGCTGGACGACGACGAGTTAGCAGGAGCGTTGCTCCAACACCTGGACGCCCGCAAAGAACTCAGTGTCAGGCAAGCCGCTCGTTTGCGAGGTGCCGCGCGAGCCGCATTACCAAGCACTTAAAGGGCTCACGATCTGGCAATTCAAGAAACGGGAGACGACGGTGGGAAAAAGGCGGACGGCACAGCGCCGCCCTCTTCCCGCAAACGCTGTGCTCCTCAATCGGCTGTCAGTGTTTTGCTCACCTTGTTCGTTGCCAAGTCGACGGCCGAAAGGCTCAGATCCTCGTTAAGGACATACGCCTTCTTGAGGTCCTTGCTGAAGACAATGGCCTGCCTTGGGGCTTTGAAGCCCGAAATCGTTCCAGTCACTTTCAGCGTCTGCGTGTCGATGACCGACAAGGTATTGTCCGCCATGTTCCCCGAATACACGTGCTTGCCATCGGGCGTGAGCGCTGCGCCGTAAGGGTCCTTCCCCACGGCAATAGTGGTGGTGATCGAACGCTTGGCCGTGTCGACCACAGCCACGGTGTTGCTGCCGCTGTTGGCGGCATACAGCGTTTTGCCGTCCGACGATATGGAAATCGCCCGCAGTTTGTTGAAGCCGGTGATTTCGCCTTGAATCGTATTGGTCTTTGTGTCCAGCAAGCTGATCTTGTCGCCCTTGAAATTGGTGACGTAAGCCGTTGCACCATCTGGGCTGATACGGATGCCCTGGCGAGGCTGCGAGAAGCCAGTCACTACCGCCACCGGGCGATCCCTGTTCAAGTCGAACACCGAAACCGTGCTGGCCGCTTCGTTGTTGACATACAAAAAGCGTCCATCCTTGCTGAGCGTAGTGCCGAATGCCCCGGCACCCAACGGAAGGTCGGCAACCGTCTTAAGCGTCTGACTATCGATTTTGCGCACCACGCCCAAGCTACTATCGGAGACGTAAAAGAACGCGCCGTTCGGTGAGAACACGATATTTCGGGGCGTGACGTAACCCGATAAAACCCGCTTGGACTTTCCCGCCTTGAGGTCATACACCACGATTTCCGGGCGCTGACTGTAGGACACCACGGCCGTCGCCTCATCCGGGCTGACAGCAAGCGAGTTGTTGCGGATATCGCCGTCAAAGGTCCACCGTTCCTCGGCCGCTTGGGTGCCCAGCGATACAGCCATCGCGCCGCCGAAAACCAAGCCGGCAATCGTTTTTTGTAACAGGTTCATCGCATCCTCCGGTTCTGCGCGACTGCGCGCGTGATCGTTCTCATCGCAGCAATCTGCTGGACCTCACTACTCTGGCCGATGGCGACGAAGAAGCAAAACAAATTATTCGTGTTTCACCGACCTATTTTTTAGGTATCTTCTTTTTGAGGTCTCGCCCCATTTCCAGGCACTGTTCCCAAGCCCCGGCCAACCCCTGAGAGATGAACTTGTCGTGGTGCTTGACCAAGTAGAACTGGCGGGCCAACGGGGGAAGCACGCGCTCAAGGGCCACCAGTCGCCCGGAAGACAGCAAGTCGCTCACCACCCAACGGGAGAGGCAACTGACGCCGATTCCCTGGACCAGCGTGTTTTTGATGGCCTCGGAGCTGCCGATCTGCTGCGTGTTGGCCAGGTCATTGAGATGGCGCAATAGAAGCGCCTCGACTTCCTCCCGGGTGCCAGACCCTTGCTCTCGCAGCAGCCAGTCGGCCTGGCGCAGGTCCGCCTTGGTGACTTTCGAGGCCTTGGCCAGCGGATGCTGGGCCCCCGCGACGATCAGCAGTTCGTCCGTCAACCAGGGCTCGGCATGAAGTTCCGGAAGATGAGAAGGGCCTTCCAGGAGCCCCATGTCGAGTTGGAAGTCGGCGACCTTTCGCGCAATCGCGGCGTTGTTGGCCACGTCGGCGTCCACGTGAACGTGCGGGGACGACTTGCGCAAGTCGGCAAGCAAACGGGGCAAGACGTAGTTGCCGATGGTCGTGCTGCAGCCGATCCGCAGGCGAACCGGACGATCTGAAGCGCCGGGGCGGTAGCTGGTTTCAATCTGGCGTGCGCCGTCGAGCAGTTGCCGTGCCTGCGGCAGCAGGCGTTCGCCTTCGGCATTGAGCAGCAACCGCTTGCCGACTCGGTCGAACAACCGCGTTTCCAGCACGCTCTCCAACTCGTTGAGCGCAGCGCTCGTGGCCGACTGCGAAAGCGCCACCGCGGCGCCGCCGCCAGTGGTGCTGCCATGCTCGGCCACGGCGCAAAAGATTTGGAGCTGACGGAGGCTGACCTTCATTTCAATCCACCAAACAGGTAACTCTTACCAAGATTACCCGTTTTACAGATATTAGAAGCCGCCCTAGACTCTGCTCGTTCCCAACGCCCCGCTGGAGGCTGCTGCAATGAGCGAAAGCAAACTGATGGCCATCATGGGCGGGCACCGGCCCCTGGCCGCTCTTTCCAACCCTCGCGAAGCCATCCGGCAGTTCACGCCGAACTGGTTTGCCGCGACCATGGGCACCGGCATCCTGGCGCTGGCCTTGGGCCAACTTCCCTTCCCGTCCCCGTGGGCCAAGGCCGTTGGCGAAGCATTGTGGTGCTTCAACATCGGGCTCTTCATTTTGTTCAGCACGCTCTACGCCAGCCGTTGGCTGCTGTTTTTCAACGAGGCCAAGCAGATCTTTGGCCATTCCACCGTTTCCATGTTCTTTGGGACCATTCCCATGGGGCTGGCCACCATCATCAATGGCTTGCTTCTCTACGGCCTGCCTAGGTGGGGAGCGGATGTGCTTCCGTTGGCGGAGACGCTCTGGTGGGTCGATGTGGCCATGTCGTTGGCCTGCGGGGTGCTGATCCCCTTTATGATGTTCACGCGCCAACAGCACAGCATCGACCAGATGACCGCCGTTTGGCTGTTGCCGGTGGTGGCGGCCGAGGTCGCGGCCGCAAGTGGTGGGCTGCTGGCTCCCCACCTCACGGACGCCGCAAGCCAATACCATGTGCTGATCACCAGCTACGTGCTGTGGGCATATTCGGTTCCGGTGGCCTTGAGCATCTTGGTTATCTTGTTGTTGCGCATGGCGCTGCACAAGTTGCCGCACGAAAGCATGGCCGCGTCCAGTTGGCTGTCGCTGGGCCCCATCGGAACCGGCGCACTGGGGATGCTGGTGCTGGGCACGGATGCCCCTGCCATCCTGGCTGCCCAAGGCCTCGAGTCGGCAGGAAGCATGGCGGCGGGATTTGGCCTCATCAGCGGGTTGTTGTTTTGGGGATTGGGATTGTGGTGGATGGTGCTGGCCATGCTCATCACCGTGCGCTACCTCCGAAACGGCATCCCGTTCAACCTCGGCTGGTGGGGGTTCACCTTCCCGCTGGGCGTGTATGCGGTGACGACATTGCGCCTCGGGGCCACGCTTCACCTGAGCTTCTTCGAAGTTCTGGGCACGGCGCTGGTCGGGTTGTTGGCCGTCATGTGGGCCATCGTCTTTGCCAAGACACTGGCCGGCGCTTACCGGGGAAACCTGTTCGTTTCTCCCTGCATCGCTTCGCTCAATAAGGGGAGTTGATTCACCCTTCGCGTGGGGCAGCGGGAACAGTCTGAAGCGAGCGCTTGGCTTCGCTCAGGACGGACAAGATGCGCTTGGTAACCTCGGGGCTGGTGCAGACCGACAGCGGGCTGGGGTGAGGCATGCCGAAGAGGGCCAACAGAGGGAAGCTCTCCCTGACACTGGGCATGCACTGCTGGGCGACTCGCCCCGCAAAGACGATGGCGTGAAGCCTTGGAAGGCGGGAAAGCACGTCCAGGAGCATCATCGTCCCATCCTGAAGATCTGCCTTCTTAAGTGGTTTCTTAGCCTCCCCTGCCCATGGCAGCCATGGCACTGCGTTCCAAAGGAGAGTCTCGTTCCGCGGCAACGCCGCCTCTTCGAGAAAGCGTTTCAAGTTCCTCTGCGCAGGAACCGGGTTGTCGCGCGACACAAAGCGCGGCGTGGCGGCATGGCGAGCGGGGCTTTCCAGCAACACCATCACCCGAGCCCTTTCGCCCCCATCCAACGGGTCGAAAAACGGCAGCGCTCGACCACGCTGGCATTGGCCTCGGACCCACTGGTTGAGGCTTCGGACGTGAGCACTGTCGACCAGCGTAGAACGGTCTAAGGTGGAATCAGGCATACAAAAGTGGAGTGACCGATTTCATAGCGCCGTTTTGGTATCGCTCAAATGCACTTCCTCGTTTTCCATCGGACATGCCATGCCGAAGAGCGACATCAGGGCCCACCCATGGTCATTCGTGGCCCTTGCTCTTGCTGGACGTTTTGCTGCTGCGTCTGCTCCATCGCCTGCTGGCGGACCTGGGTCTGCTGAATGGCCTCGGCTTGCTGAAGGTTCTGTTGCGCCGGTTCTTGCGCGGCTTGGCGGCCATCGACATGGGCATGAAACATTGGCGCGACTCCCATCCCATGTGGCGCGTAGACCGCAAAGACATTGTGTGCCCCGTCTCGGCCTAGCCCCCCGGTGACCTGGTCCACTCGCTTCAGCAACGGGTCTTCAGTCTGCTGCTTGTAGAGCGAGGCAGTGACGTTCTTGCTCTCTTCATCGTTCCAGTTGCCCGTGCCGCGCACCCAGGAATGGATCTGGTCGTAAGTGGTGTGGTCCGGGTGCGCGGGGTTGTCTGCCAGTAGCGGACCAGCCGCTGCCTTCTCCAGCGCCGGTTCGACCTCTTCCTTGCTCCGACCCGGCCCGGTCACCGACACCGCGCCCAGCGTCGGCACGTGGACCATGGCGGGTTGGCCCAGCTCGGCCTTCGCCTGGCGGAGCTCTTCTGACGTGGTCACCGCGACCTGATGGGCCACCCCGTCCTTCCCGACCTGGAAGTGGGCAACGGGGCTGTCGTAGCCGTAGTTGCCCTGCTCGTCGCGCTGGAGTTGTTGCATCGTGGGGCCGGTGAGCCCGGCGGCCTCCTTTGTCCGCTGGGTGGCCAGCTCCACAGCCTGCAGGTTGTTCTCCTGGACGTTGAGGTCGATGCCAGCGGCCCGGTAGCGATGCAAGAGCTCGCTGTGCTCCATCTGCGCCAGCGTGGGTGCTGGCCGCGACTGGATGGCTGTCAGGGTCTCCTGGGCACGCTCCAGCGAAGGCTGGCGCATCTGGTTTGTCAGCTCCAGCTCCACGGCCAAGTTGCCGCTAGCTACCCCGTCCTTGCCCACCCATTGTCCGGTGTCGTTTCGCTGGTAGAGCTCGCCGTTATGGCCCTGGACCTGGTCGGGCTTGGCCCGGGCGCTTTCCACTGCCGCCGGCACCACCACTCCGTAATCCTGTGACCGCTGAGCGGCATGGTTTTCCAGATAGGCCTGGGCGATGGCCTCGCGACCAGTGGAAATGTTGTTCTCAATCCGAGCCAAGGATTCCTGGTTCAAACGCTGCGCCTGCGCCGGGGTAGCGGCCTGAGGCTCGTAAACACCGTGGTCGTTGGGACCCGCCACGCCGGTCTTGACCTGGCGTTCCCAGGACTCGGTAGTCGGATTGCGCTGCCAGTTCTGGTTGTCCAGTCCCGTCTGGTCGCCAGGCTTGGCCGGGAGATTGAACGGATCCTGCGGCGGCGGTGCCTTGCCCAGCGCCAACTCGGCTGCTTTGGCGTTCGCCACCGCGCCCAGTTCCTGGGACTTGGCGTAGCTGGCCCCCACTGGGGCCTGACTAGGAGTGTCTCGTCCATCGGCCCCGCGCTCGAAAGCGCCTTGGCGCTGCCAATCCCGTCCGTTGAACTGCCACTCCACCCCGGCCTTGTCGGTCTGGTTGTAAATGGCGCGGCTGTCCAACAAGTCAGCGCTTTTGTCGAAGGCCTTGCTCATCAGGACCGCGTCGCCAACCACCAGAGCCGCGGGCACAAAGCCTCCGCTGCTGCCCAGCGCCGCTGCCGTGGACGCACCACCAGCCCAGCCGCCCGCGTTGCGCGCAATGGCGTGCTGCACCTCCGACTGGGCGGCCGTCGTGTTGCCCTGCTCCATCAGCGCGGACGCCATGCGCGCGGTCATGACGGCATCCGCGCCGGTGGTCAGAAGCCCGCCGGCACGCGTCAGGCCCCGAGCAGAGGCCTCTCCCATCAAAAGCTGCATGGCGACATCACCGCGCTGCCCGCGCGGCACACGGATGTTTTGTGCAGCTTCCTCACCCAAGGTTTGCTCAACCTTGAGGATGCCCTGCTCTGACAGCACCACACGTCCGTCGTGATGGGCATTGGCGATGGCAACCGAGAGCCCACTTCGTTGCAGCGTTGGATTCCCTCCACGCGCAATGGCCGTGCTGCTGACCTGGATCTGATCGAGCGCGGTGACAATGCGGGACTCAGAGTTCGCCACGCCTCCCCAGCCGTGATCCACTCCAGTGAAGCCTTTCAGGGCATCGATTTGTGTAGCGTGGGCTTCGTGATAGCCCGGGGTGTCCCGGAAAAAGTTCTGCACTTTCGCGCTCGCCTGTGAGGGCGAAAGCCCCACTGGCGTGTTGGTGTTCAAGTCGCCATTGATCAAGCCGACCTTGATGGTGTCGCGCAATTGCTCCACACGCTGGGCAATGCGATCCAATGCTTCAGGGTCACCACGCAAGGCGGCGCGACCATCCCGAGTCGCCTGGAGGTCGTCCAAGCGCTCAATCACGCCATCTTGGTAGGCACCAAGAGGTCCGCCGCTGTGCGGCGTAATGTCCAACGCCTGCGCGAACTGCGGATCGGACGGCAAGAACAGGCGATTCTCCGGGGCGTGAATGTCGAACCGACCCGTCTCTTGAAGCTTCGCCAGCAACTCGCTGTTCTTGAGCGTCTGCTGTTCGATGTTGTGATGATCTTGAAAAAGCGTCCGATAGTTCGGCATGACTCAGGCTCCTTCCTGTTGGCTTGCGGCTCGCGTCAACGGTTCACTACGTCGTAGAACCAGAGGCCATCCGACTGGCCTTCGGTGCCAATCCCCGCTGCCTCAACAGCGTCCTTGAACACCCGATCGCAAAAAACACCGCCATGGAAGGGAAGCCTGAAAACGTGGGCATCTCCAAGCACGTCGCGCTTGAAAGCCAAACGACTCCCGCCGGCCAAGCTGTAATACTTTCCGTCCTCATAGTCATCGCTGATCTTGATGTCGAGTTCGGACGCGTCCTCGTCCAAGGCATCCAACGTGCGAACGACATCGCAGAGGAAGAACGTCGGCCCCTTGGAGCCATCGGCCAGGCGATAGTCGGCGTCAGCGAAAACGAAGGCATCTGCGTCCACAGACTCCATCACTTGGCGGAGCCGTTCGGAGACCAACCAATAGCCACTGAAGCCGCCCTCCAGGTCCTGCGGCAACTCCCCTTCGCTGGGGTTGTAGACCAAGCGCGGAGTCTCGTGCAGTGGCGGAAACCCACCCTCGTCCGGCTTCAAGATGAGCCGCGGCGGCGACAGCAATGCCTTCTCGTTCTCGAAGACCACGCCGTGGCCTTTTCCGCCTCTGCGGGCATCGGGACGTAACTGGAAGAACTCACCGCCCTTGGGTTCGTTGATCGTCTTCGTTTCCATGCGTTCGGTCTCCATATGGGTGTCAACCCATTGCTCTGCCCAAGAGTCTACCGCCCTACCCTTCGCCATGGACAGCTGAGCGCGGCCCTTTCCAGCTGTATGGATAGCCATACAATGCAGCAACTTCAGACAAGGATAGGACGCATGCGGAAATACGAACTTGTATCGCAGGAAGACGAATGGGGTTGTGCGGCTGCCTGCGTGGCATCGATCTTGGACATCCCATACCAGCGGGCAAAGCGCTTACTGGAGAAGGAAAAGTCAGGCGGAATAGACGACCACCCGGAAGGCTTTGAGATAGACGAGATAGCCAATGCTCTTTACAAGAAAGACGTAAAGGTCGTTGCAGACTGGAACCCTCCCGCGAAGCTGCCCAGTGGCACCATCGTGTGTATCCATAGCCGGGTCAGATATAAGAGCTATCACTACCTGCTCAAGGTTCCAGGCGGCTACATGGACCCTTGGTTCAACTTGAAAGATGGAGTCATGGAAGCGCAACTGCGCGCGGAACTCCCCAAAGGGACCAAGCTTGTAGTGGCCCTTATTCCGAGCAAGAAATAAGGCTTTTGAGAGGAGCCGTGGCTTGGTGGATGTGAACCTCGGAGCGGCAGCACGGGACTGCCGCTGTCGTCTGCTTCTAGGGACAGGTATGAGGGGGCGGGCTATGCCCACCCCCTACTGGCCAGGCTGACGTGCTGCCGTCCACCGATGACCAGGTGGTCGAGGACGCGGATGTCCAGAAGCGACAGCGCCTGCTTCAGGCGTTCGGTGACCCTGCGGTCGGCTTCGCTGGGCTCCGGGTTGCCGCTCGGGTGATTGTGAAACAGGATGACTGCGGCAGCGCTGAGCTCAAGAGCGCGCTTTGCCACGACTCGCGGGTGGACATCGCACCCGTCGATGGTGCCGCTGAAGAGGTGCTCGGTGGCCAGGATGTGATGCTTGGTGTCGAGGAAGACGACCCCGAAGACTTCGTGACTCAGATGTGCGCAGCGGGCAACCAGGTAGTCGCCGGCCTGCTCGGGGCTGTGAATCCGCCCTTGGCGTTGAAGGCGCTGTTCCAAGATGGTGGCGGCTGCGAGCAAGATGCCCTCCTCGTCCATCTGAAGTTGATACTGGACTGCTCGGTCTTGGGTGCGCTTCATCGGTTTGTCTCCACCAGCGCGTTGTGCGCCTCGTGGGAACCGACAGGCGAAGCGTCCGGCCCGACCGCACCCGGGAGTGAGCACCGCGCAAGCGGCGCGCAGCGAAGGGCCGCAACAGAGCGTCAGCGTCGAGGAGGAGGCCTGCCCTTGCGGGTAGGGACAGCGGAGCCAGGATTTCCTTTAAGAGGCCCAGCGCTGGTGGAGAAAACACCATGCATGCCAACAAGGCTTACGGGCCAAACGGCGTGCGGATTGACGAAGCGACTGACGTTGTCAGCAGGCTATGGCTGGGTTTTGCAGCCATTGATGAAGCCACTACCTAGCTTTGCTTGCCTTACGCACGCATCACTGCGCACGAGAAGCACGCAACCATCGGGATGGCCTTGGCAACACTCATGAACTCAGACTTGGTTTTCGGTGTTTTCCAGTCCGTGCCAGGACAAGATTTCCTCGGCCCGACGGCCGACGAACTGTGCGTCTTCGCTCGTCGCTGCCTTGCTCTCGATGGCAGCGGCCATGACTGTAAAAGCTCGCCAAAAGTGGCGGCGATCAGGACTCGACGCCCGCAATGTCGGAACGGCTGCATCCAGGCGTTCGAGGTGAAGGCGAAGCTCGGCTCTGTCCATGGGCTTGAGTATCAGCAGCCTTGTCGCACTGCTTGAGACGCATCCACCAAGGCAGCGCGGAATCAGTTCCGGGTGCCGGCGTGACGCTGCTCAAGCGTCACGCGGGGTGAGCGACCATCGGTCCCGCGTCCGGCAAAGTCAGGTTGCGCTGCAGGCGTTCCGTGGCCTATAGGCCTGACACCGCTTAGGCTGTCAGGAAGTTCTGAGCCGCGCGACACTTGTCACCTACGCAATTGAAACCCGGCTTGGCCGAGGCCGAGCGGCTGGGTCTTCGTAAGCACCTTGATTCCAGGAGTGATAGCGCCAGGGCACGACATCCTCCAAGAACGTGATTGCTGGCGCGATAGTGTGCGTAGCTATACCTAGCGCGCATCAAGGCACACGTTCAAAAAACACCGTGTCGCGTTGACCCCTGACGAACATCGAAAACGTCGCGCTGCCATCCGGACGAACCTGCATGGCGGCTTGGCCGTCGCTGAGCTGACGGCAATATCCACGGTCATTAGCGCCGATCCATGCAGTCAACGCACCATCGACGCGGCCGGCGTATCGCAACTCGACTTGACAATCCCTGGGAGCGCCATAGCGCAGGCGACCAAGCACATCCCCAGGCCGGACGCTGGTCGCAACAATCTCTAACTGTGAGGCCATGAGGCCCGCACCTCGCCAGCGACCGGCTTCGGCCAACTCTGCCCTTTTCTGGTCTAGGGTGACGACCAGAGGCTGCTCATGTCCCAGCACTGTGAGCTCTATGCTCTCTGCTGTCTCATCCATCACCCGAAGCTGAGCCTGTTTACCGGTCTGCACGTCGCAGAACTTGCCACCATTGCGCGACAGCATTGCGTAACCATCGTTCTGCGCCCGCAACTCCAGAGAGCAGTTGAAGGGAGGCCCAAACCGCAAGTCCGCGGTCTGCGGGCCACCAGCACCTGTAGCGCGCTCACTCAAGCGGACATAGACCGGGCCTGTGGCTTCGCTCGTGCGCAGGATTCCGCGCCAATCACCGGCTGGAATGCCATCAGCCGGAGCTGCCTGAGCGATAGGTGGCTTTATACAACTCGCCAAGACTAAAGCGACGCGAAAGATGTGATTCAGAAATTTTCCTTCATTAGACATTGGCGCCTCTCACCAAGTTAGACAGAATGAAATCATCAATTACGGCGTTGCTCACACGCTGCCATTGGCAGCCAGGGGGGCACGTATATGATGACCATGAGTCGCTCTTGGGACCGAGACGTTTAGCAAAAATTTCAAAGCCACCTCCCGGCACGGCATGCCGTCACCCAGCAACATCAGTGCGGACTCGGTGCTCGGATTGCCCCCCCCCATGGAAGCCCGATACAGCACTGGCTGCTGACGAACAGCGCGCGGTCCGCACGCAGGTAGTCCAGCACCACGCCCTCAAAGGGGTCCATGTTAGTTAACTCCCGTTTTTGGCCGCCTTATTTACCGAGATAATACTAACATCTGATTGATTATTTAGGAACGGTACACCTTAAAAGCTAACATAAGAGCTGTTTTAGTTAGCTTATTTGCATTAAACAGTACAATAATGCCAGGGCAAATCACTCAAAAATATTTCGCCAACCAGATCTAAATCATTGAATTACATGGATCTGCCGGGTTGGAACCGGACATAATAATTTTGGCGCAAGTCCATGTGGCACCGTTGCGGTAGAGTTTGCTTCAGGAAAAGAAAAAAACAGCCCGTTTTGATTGACGAATTTCCGGGCTGTTTTATCACTACTTCCATTGAAACAATGGAAGCAAGCAATGTCCTCTATCGTCCAGCAACAGCTCCGCGATTACATCACCTCCCCGTTTGGGCTCCTACAAATCAAGGATGTCCATGTCGGCAACGTCCGGGCCTCCGAAATCAACATTACGGGTCGCGAAGCCGCCATCCACGCCCTGGAGCTCTTTGACCGCGCGGATGAGCGCTCCCGTAGAGTGCGCCTCAGTAAGAATCGGACGCTCTACCCCGAGCCCCTACCCCTCTGCTCTCCTGCTCGACTGCTGTCGGTCGAGATCTCGGACTACCTCGGCCATCGCGAGCGGTGCTGCCTGGCAAAGGAAACCGTCGACGACACGGCTCGCACGCTGAAGCTCCTACGGATTGCCTGTGGTGACGTTCCTGTCTCGCGCATCGACCACGCTCACATCTACAAGCTTTGGGACCTGATGCGTTGGGCACCCCCGCTCTTGCTGTCCGACCTTAAGTATCGGGACTACACGTTCGAGCAGGCGGTTGCCCGTGGCAAAGAACTTGGCGTGACGCCGCCCGCTCCCGCCACGCTGGAGAAGCACCGGCGGTTCCTGGTGACCTTCTTCAGCAATCTAGTAAAAGCCAAGGCGATTCCCATATCGCCAATGGATGCGTTCCCGAAAATCAAGAAAGACCTGGTCGTGGACACGAACAAGCCCCAGCGCTTGTTCGACGAGGAAGAGCTTCAGCGCATCTTTTCACCCAAGACGTTCCCGGCCTGGGCCAAGAAGTATCCGCATCGGTGGTGGCTGCCCATGATCTCGCTCTACACGGGCGCACGCATCAACGAGCTCGCTCAATTGAAGGTCGCGGACATCGTTGAGGAGGCCAAGGTCTGGTGTATCCGCATCCAAAAAACGGTCGACGCCGATCTCAGGCATAAGGATCGAGACAGGAGCCGTCAAAGCCTAAAAGGCAAAGCAGCAGTTCGCACGCTGCCCATCCCGAAACCATTGCTGGATGCTGGTTTCCTGGATTTCATTGAGGACATCAAGGCTACTGGCCATCCCAGACTCTTTCCGCATCTGTCTGCGGGCGTGAACCGGGAAACGGGTGAGACCAATGCGCGCTACAGCCAAGGCGCGGTGAACCAGTTCAGCAGCTACATGAAGACCTTGGGCTTCGGAAAGGGGATCGGCGCTCACACCTTCCGCCACACGCTTGCCACCGAGCTTCACCACAAGAACGTGTCCGACCAAGACATCGCCCTCATTACCGGCCATTCGCTGCGGAAGAACGTGCCCGTCTTGCATGACGCGTATTTCCACAAGAAGCCCAAGCTTGCTCGGGCCACGCAGATCAGAATTCTGGCGAAATACAAGCCGCCGGTCGAGTTGCCCAAGTATGAGCGTGGCCAGTTTTCGGAGTGTTTGGCGGACCCGAGCAAGTTTTACCCCTGACCGTGCCCTGCCCTGATGTCCGGTTTTGCAACCTTGTTGCGGTGCTGTCGCCACCGCTATGTCGCCTGCTTCGCCCCCCGTTGCTGGGCAACTGAAGACGGAGGCCAAACGACTGACGCAGCCGGCTCAAACCTCAACGCCCTTCTCCACCCTTCCTTCTCCACCCTTTCGGAATTCAATCATGAGCATCACCAGCACGCCTACTGCCGAACATCTGTCCTCTCTCCTCAATCAACGCCTACCTGGCAAAGTAACCTTTCGAACACCTCGCAGCACCGCAAGCACAGCATTTGTTATGAATGCCGAATCTCACCGCCAACGCCCGCAGCGTCTTGCTGAGAGCGACCTAGCGAAGATTTTCGCATCTCCGGCCTACGATGAATGGGCAGCCAACGAACCGCTACTTTTTTGGGCACCCTTGCTCGGACTCTACATGGGTGTCCGGGCATCGGAGGCGGCTGCGCTGTCTATCGACGACATCATCGAACCCGCCGGGCTGATGTGCATCGTGCTCAAGAATCGAGCTGCGCCGGAATCGGAAAGCGCCACTGCCTCCAAATACCGAACTCGACAGAGGCATAACACAGGGTCAATTCCGGTGCCGAAAGTGTTGCTTGATGCCGGGTTTCCGGACTACGTCGCAGCCATCAAAAACAAGGACGGGCGGGAACTCTTTCCCACCAGCCAGAGGGAGCGAACAGCCGACACAGCCGCATGGCTTAGGAGCAAGTTCGCTCGATACTTGCGCTCTCATGGCATCAAAAAAAGCGGATTCTCAGCGCTACGCCAGACCTTCGGGGAGCGCTTGATGGATGCTGACATCAGCTGGGCTGATAAAAGGGAGTTGGCCCGAGCGTCAGAGCGCCACTTCCCGGCTTTTACGTGGTTCTTTTACCCAAGTTGTCGGATGAAAAGCCTAAAAAAATCGCTGAATAAGATCTCCTGTGGTGGGCTGACCTTGCCACGCTTTATGGGCGACCAGGTGCTTGTGCGCACGCATGGGGCTGCCCGTTACAGGTGACTCCCCCGCCTCTCCGCTACGGCAACGAGAATGTGGAGGTCGGCCACCAGCCTCCTGGCGATGCTCAATTAGCCGGCCGAGATGGACTCTAGGATCAAAATTTGGTTGGACTTTGCTGGCATTCCTATTGCCGTCTTGTCCGAAGTCTAGAGGCCAGTGCCCTGAATCCTCGGAACGCCTTCGGATCCTTTCGCCATCAGGTCCTTGAGGCTTTCCTGGTCAAAAAGTGGAAGATGGGTCGCGGGTCCAAGTAAGGCGCCAAACGCATGGCGCTCTCCTGACAGGCTCTTGCTGACTACTCCGCGAATGACTGCCCCATCGCCTCCGAGAATCGGACTACCACTCATCTTGCCAGGGATCCTCGCGTCGAACTCAAAACACGGGCCGGGCGTAGACACAGAGCGCGTCTGAGCATTGTCCAGATGGACAGCGGTGGTCGTGCCAACCGAGACGTATAGGTCTTGGCTAAACTGGCCCAACACGACTGCACCATCCACATAGCGAACCGGGATATCGTCCATCTCCGCATAGCCAATCGCAAACACCTGTTCCGACACTTCTACAGGCCTGAGTGAAAGGTTCAGGGGCTGATACGCCCCACCTGGATGCGGCAAAAGCCGGCATATAGCCACATCGGTGTCAAAATCCACCCGATCCCGTTCGTGGAAGAGCGGACTTTCCTTCCAGCCTCCCCAGAACCTACTGGACTGAAATGGGGCGAACCGGACAGCGCTTGGGCCGTAGCTCGTAGACGGCAAGGGAAAGAGAACTCCCATCTGAATATTACCGTCAAAACGGACTGCTCCATTTTCATTGATAGCACCGCCATAACCAGAATCTTCTGGGTCTAGGAGCACATGGGCTGCCGTCATGACCAAGCCGGATGCACTGATCACGAAAGCAGTTCCAATGACTCGAAGAAAAGAAGCTCCGGCAACAAGGGCAACAACAGGAACAATGCTTTGTTTAAGAAAGCTGTTGGTAGAACCCGTAGACTCAACAAGCTGCCCGAAGCTAAAACTCCTATGAGTCGTCGGAAACTCGAACCGGTTCGCTATCCGAAAATAGTCCTCCCCATATCCCTGCGCAGGCAAGAGCTTTAAAGGACGCAACTGAGCGATCTTCCACTCGCCTACCGAGCTCTTCTCCCAAAGCGTCTTCAGAATCTCCACGCCCGGCTCGACTGACATTGAGCATCACTCTGAGCCAACAGGCATGACAACGTTTCCGCCCATAGAAAAAGTCATTTCAAACACCTTTTCCCCCGTCCCCTGGACCACGCAGGCTGCTCGCTCCAGACTCCCCATTGGCACGTTTTGTTCAAAATATTTAATGAACATCTTCATGACTTCAAAAACAGCTGCGGGCGTTGGTTTGGTTCCAGGCATGTCAACAATAAGATGACTACTTCTTAGAATACCTTCGCCAACTGCCTTATAATCGAAATTTATTTGATACACAACTTTTGCTCCCGCCTTATTTGCAGATTCCATATGCCTACCCACAAGTTCCTTTGAGAACATCGGGCTTGCTGCCTTTTGAGAAATTTCTTGCGCTACCAAAGCAGAGAAAAGCGCCAAGGCATGGGCTTCTTGCTGCCGCTCTGGCCGCCATGCGCCCTTACGGCGAACATTGTTGTGAAAGTAGATTCCGCGCTGTTCAACCAGATGATCTATCAATCCATCAACACTATCTGGCAACGACAGCAGTTCTGATAGCTTATTGATTCGAGCAACATCAAAGCTCTTAAGATGCTCGAATGCTTGATGCACCATATTCTTGAATTCAACATCTGCCTTGAGAACGCTCTTAAGGGCGACGGTTTTGAAATGTCCGCCACCATATAACGCCTCAATCAATAGAAAATAGTATCTAAATGAGTCTATGTATCGCTTCTCACCCATTGCATGGCGAGCACTTGATACTAAAGTGGCTTCAAAGCGGGGCCCGGAGGTCCCTTCGGCGCAAAAAATAGCTCGACTCAATAAATCGAAGAGAATTGGAAGATTAGGGACGTGCCTTCCCGACTTGAATGACTTAACTTCTATTTTTCCATCTTCTTCCGGCGTCTCCGCCTCGTAGAATGCCTCAACTTCGTCCATCTCGAGTGCAATATCAAAGTAGCAACTGAGGAAAGCCATTGCATCGACGAGCTGCACTCGAATAAATTCAACATTATGATCTTCATTCACCAGACGGAAATTTCCTCCCGGCTCTTGCACTAATTTAGGCGCCAAGTTTACCGGCTGGCCGGAAAAAACAACCTCCAGCGCCACGGCGATTCCAGCCTCTTCGCGAACTCGGCATACCCCTGCTTGAAATGGGATCTCCCAATGGTCGGGGATGATGATCCGGCGGGTGAAAGGAATGACGTATCGGGCGCGCATTCGGAATCACTTATGGTTAAGGGGATTCACTTCTTTTCGAGCTTTTTCTTGACCAATGTGACAACTTGAGCTCGTTCGTCACGTGACAATTCGGAAAGCGCCAACACCACCTCTGCGGTCGCTTCATCTTCCGCCACCAAGTAAGCCATAGGCACTCCAAGTGTCTCGGCCAGCTTCCCTAGCCCATCCAGGTCAATGCCACTGGTCTCGTTCTCATAGCGATTGACCCGGCTGCTGGCCAACTTCTTATCAAGCCCCATCAGCACCCCCAAAGCCCGCTGGCTTGGGATGCCTTGCAGTTCCCGAGCCTGTTTCAGGCGGGCAGCAAAGAGAGCTCGGGGAGAAGCCTTCGGCACGTGAACGAATGTTGAAAAGTTGGCCGGACAGCATGACTTGCTCCTCCACTGCATGGCAGACTCTTCATGAAATGTAGCACCCTCCACCAACACACGGGGATTTCATGGACATCGCAAGGATCGCAGGCGCAGCCCTGCTCGCATTGACCGTGGCCGGCGTCGCCCAGGCCCAGGACTCACAAGAACAGAAGCCGGGCTTCTTTCGCCAGCTGGGCAAAGGCTTGGCAGATACTGGCAAGCAGATGGTGGGCATCAAGCCGAACGCCGGCAGCAAGGCCGGCAGTCAGGGAACAGGCTCGATCTACACGCCGATCAATGGCGCCGGCAAGCTGCCCAACTTGTTCAAAGGCGATAACCACCAGCAGGCCCAGCTCGGGAAGTTGGACTGGCCCCGGGTCGCGCTGACCTTCACCGAGTGGGGCACCTCACTTCCCTGTTGGACTGCGGAGGCCCGCATTTGGACCAGTCCTACAGCTTCGACGACCGAGACCTTCCGCACCTGCTTCGATGCCGCAGTGACCGAGACCGACGACCTGGGTGAGACGGCGGAGCTCAACAGCACTGCGCTCTGGAAGGGCCGGGACACGTTGAGCGGCATCCGAGTGCCGCCCAGCAAGCCCAACACGGGCGGTCAGCGCTCCACGGGTCCCAACCCTCCGGCCCAGCCCTTTGTCGTCAACGTTAGCCGCCCCGGCGTCGCTGATCGCGCGGTGGACGTGTCGCTACGAGTTGCGTGGGTAGCCGGCTTCATTCAGACCGCCGACCTGCACCCGGGACCCTCAGGAATGCTGACGCCCTTCAAAGACACCAGGCTCTGGATTGCTGCCTTCAGGCCCGACGGGAATCGCGACAAGTAAGGCCCTCTTCGCCTGCCCTTCCCATTACCCAGCAAAAGGAACGACATGAAAAACGCATGGATCGGCCTGGTCGCGTTGACCATGGCCTTGGGCCTCACTGCCTGTAGTGGCAAGCCCTCGTCTGACAAAGCCAAGGGAGCGTTCGTCAGACTGCTTCAACAGAGTGGCGCTGGCCAGGTCACCGACATCCAGAACTTCGAACTCACCGGCTGCGTGGAAGCGGAAGGCGCCGAGGGCTACCGCTGCGACACGCGCGGCCAGGCCGTGCTCAACATTGAGGGCCGGCAGGTGCCTGTCCCCGTGAGCAAGAACCTGCGCTACGCCAAGAGCGACGGCACTTGGAGGGCCTACGCCAAATGAAGACCCAATCAAATTCGATGGTGGGAACGGCAGTCGGCGCCGTAGGCGGCTTCCGCGAAGACGACGCCGTGCGCGCCATCCCCAAAAAAATCATGACGCCACACAATCGCTTCTTCTGGTGGTTCTCGCTGAGCCTGCTCTTCCTGGGCCCGTTCGGCTTCATCGTCGGGCCACTCATGGCTCGACGGGGTCTGCGGAAAGCAGATCGTCTCTACCCACAGGAGGCTTACGCGGCTCGACGACGCGACCAAGGGTTTACAGCTGCGCAGTGGTGGGTGATGACCCCGCTGACCGTGATGGCGGCTTTTTGGGTCACCTCGCTGCTCAGTGGGCTCCCAATGGTGCTGCTGGTGTTGTGGCTGCAATTGACCCGATGAATTTTTATAAGCACCCTGCTCTTCCCGGGCCGTTGGGCCTCATCGTCGGGCCGCTGATGGCCCAACCGCAAGCCGGAAGGCAGCTCGTCTCTACCCGGCCGAAGCCCGTGTGGCCAGGCGCGGGATAAGGGTTTCGCCTGGTGGCAGTGGTGGGTCACGAAAGTGCTGACCCTGATGGGCGCCTTCGGAGGCTTCGCACTGATGAGTGGGCTGCCGATGTTCCTGTTCGTTCTCTACGCCCAACTGACGGCATAAGGGATGTCAGCCGACCAATGATTTTCAGACGACCGTTTGGCCGACAGCAAATAGCCCGGAAAATCCGGGCTATTTTGTTAGGAGCAAGAGCGTTAGAGCCATATCACCAAGCTGACTTAACGCCCATTCCTTCAACAGTAGCGATACCGTCCAGACCCTCAAGGGAAGTGACATCTGCCGGATTCATCAGCTCGGCAAGTAAAAGACCGTTCGCTGCCATCTCCGTCTCCAGCCTCCGCACACCCTTCATATGACGAACCGAGGCAATCAGCTGCTCGCGGCGCTGCACATCGCGTGCGAAGCCGGGCTTTAAAACTAGCGCAAACTGCATGGCCGTAACTCCTACTCAATGGGCGCGCCCGTGATTTAGGGCTGCCCCTACCCTACCTCACTTCGCCCTCCGTTTCAAGGGGCCTGCACTAGCCCAGCTCCGACGTCTGCTTCCCCACCTGCCGTAAGCGCCACCGCAGAGTCGATGAGCCTTTCCCAGAGGTCGCCCCCTCTCAATGCAGGGTCCGACTCAGCCCAAAGCGCCGCGACTCCAGCTACATGCGGCGCAGCCATGCTTGTTCCATTTAGCGAAAAAAACTTTCCTTGGCGATAGGAGGACAAAATTCCAACGCCAGGTGCGGACAGATTAATGACCCCCTGATCAACCTTTCCACAAGAAAACGACGCAACAGTCATTTCTTTGCCCACTGCGGCAATCGACATGATGGAATCGCAAGCCGCTGGATTTCCGACTGGAGCAACCGTGACAGGACGACTGCTCGCGTTACCGGCAGCCGCCACGACCAGCGACCTAATGTCATTCTCAAGAAAGGACCTAGCCAGCGCTTCATATTTGGCACTAGCGGGCGAACCCGCTTTACGAGGTGCACCCAGACTCATGTTTATGACATCTGCGCCCCTGTCGGCGGCCCAGTTCATCCCCTTCAATATCCACGAATCGTAGCCAGAGCCACTATTGGCAAGGACCTTTACCACCAAGAGCTCACAATCTGGCGCGACCCCATACCGCACACCTGAGGCAGAGTAGCGAGGACCAGCGACGATTCCACACACATGAGTGCCGTGCCCATGCTTGTCTACCGCATTCTCACCGGTCACAAAGGACATTACATTGCTGCGCTGGATTCTCTCCGAAAAATCCGGATGGCTCGGATCGCACCCAGTATCCAGAACAGCTACTTTAACCCCACGTCCTGAATACTGGCACAGATGAGCACCGATGGCTTCGATGCCCCAAGTCGACCCGCTCATTCCTGCAGAAAAAGGATCGAAATCCCCTAACCCAACGACATCTTCCAGGGAAATCGGCGGAGGGACGTGGCAAAGCTCATTTTCGAAAACGGCGTATCCCCTACTCTCAAGATCAGACGCCTGTTCAGGTGAGAGGTCGGTTAGAACAACGCCTATGTGCTTCAGCACTTCAACTGGCGGATCCTCCTCGAATTCTGGAGGTATCAAAATCGATGCATCATTGTCTCCACTAAGACAGTTAGCGAAAGAAATATGACGCACCGATGCGATTACACCGAGGGATTCATCCAATGGACAGCCAACAGGGGGAACGACGATGAACTTTTGAGGCCTCAGGCCCACGAATTGCCGATCCTCGGGACGAGCGGCCCACGCATCCATGGGCTCGGATTTCTCGTCAGAAACCCAAAAATCACCACTCTCAACTGATTGCATACCCCCCCCTTAATGTTCGCTATAAAACCCTTAAAAAATTTTAACCATTCAAAGAGTGCTTGGACCTGAGATTCCATGTAATAGCATTTACTCCAGGAGAATGCTTAGCCAGCCCCTTCAACTTCTCGACAATCGTAAACTCCCTACTGTAAGTCGCATGATGTTCATCATCTAGCTCATGCCCAACAATCTGCGCGCGCAGTTCGGACACGACACCAGCGCCCTGAAGCTCTTGGATAAAGGTCTTCCTGAGCGAATGGAAGCCTCGTTTCGCGGGCGCCCAGTCCTTGCCTACCTCGGCCAAGTGCCGACTGAAGGCCTTGGTGATCCAGTTGCCCTGCCCGTTTACAGCAGTGGCCTTAGCAGCCGGGAACAACCTCGTTTCACCGGCCTTGCGCTTGCCATCGACCCATTTCAGGAAACCCATCTTGAGTAGCTCTGGATGGAGCGGGACCGTCCGAAGGCTTACCTCGGTTTTCACTTTCTGATGCTCTCCCTCGTCAGAGATACGAATGCACGGGATGCCTTCCTCTTCGAACACGTCCTTGATAAGCAGTTGGCCGACCTCCGACGCTCTGGCGCCGGTATAGAGTCCAATGAGCGACGCCCAGCGAGCCGACTCTGACAGCTTGGCCAGCGCATTAGGTGCAAAAAGCGCCTGAATCTGGGCACGATCGTATGCCTTGAAGCCCAGTTTCTTCCGAGCCCGCTTCTCGCGCTGTGAGTAGCTCACGTGGCCACTGGCGGGGTTGTCGCCTCGCGGGTAATGGCCTGACGCCATGGCCCATTCGAAGAACCCGCCCTTGCCGCCGATATAGGATTGCTTATTCGTGAGCGTCGGCGTAGATGCACCTTTTTCCCGCATGTCCTGATACCAACGCGCCAAGTCTGACCGGGTGATGGCATGGACCTTCATCATCGGCCCCAGGAACGCCACCAACGCCTCGATGGCCGTCTTCTTGATCGTGTAGGTCTTGGGCAACGTCGAGCCCTTGAGCGTCGCCAGGAATGCGTCACGGGCTTTGCCCAGCGTCATTGTTTCGATGGCCGGTGTAGAAGCCTGCTTTACTGAGCTGGGGTGCGGGGCGGAGCCGAACATGGTCGGCACGGCACCCGGGCGGGCCCGAGCCTGCAAGGCAGCGCCGGCCATCGCTTCCAACTCCATGAGCTGCCGATACAGCTTCAAGTCCTTCGGGCTGTCGATCTGCCACTGCTCCGTCACCGTGCCATCCGGCTGGCGGGTGCGGTTGAGCGTCAGGTCCTGAAGATTTTCTGCGCTCGTCAGACGCGCAATGAGCAGATCCGCGTCCGACTTGCTGAGCTTGGCCACGCGTTGATCCTTCAACTGTGCGAAGAGCCGAGCATAGCCCGCCCCCAGCACGACCGCACGCACGTGAGCCTGCGGCAAGTCCTTCGTTTGCAAGGTGCGTTTGATAAGCCGGCAGTCCATCACGGTTTGCAAATCGATGGGCACACGTTGGACGAACGACCAGCGGCCGGTGGATGACCGGCTCAAATGATGTGGGATACGCATGCGAGTGTTTTCCTCTGCATGCTTCCTGCCTCCAATCAATTCGTCTAAAAAATTAGTGAATAAAATCAATAACTTAGACGTGACTGGCGGAGAGAGTGGGATTCGAACCCACGGAAGGTTTGACCCTTCGCCGGTTTTCAAGACCGGTGCCTTAAACCGCTCGGCCATCTCTCCGATGCTGCTTTGCGCGACCGCCGAAGGCGTCGGGTGATCACGCTTGCGCCACATGCGAAACGGGTGACGTCTGTCCATGGACGCTGCATTGCGCGCTGCCCTCGACCCGGGATTGCTCCCGGGCGCGCATTCTCGCATGCCCGGACGCGCTTTGCTAAGCGCCGCGTGTCGTTGAGCTGCACAGCGCTGCAAAGCGGTTCCGTTTGCCAGGTTACGCAGCATTTCCGATTACGCAGCGCTGCCAGGCGACACAGCGCTGATGGGCCGACATCGGAAACCCGGATGTCGACGACCAGGCACAGCGATCAGCCGGCTTCGGCCACGGCCAGGCGCGGTGCGGTTGCGGCCGCACGCTTGAGCTTCTCGGCCAGCTCGGCGCAGTTACCGCCGCAATCCAGGCGCGAGCGTTCGATTTCCTGCGGCAGGTGTTCGGCCAGAAAGTCGATGAACACCCGCACCGCCGGCAGCAGGCCACGGCGCGAGGCGAATACCGCGTGGCAGATGCCCTGCGGCAGCGACCAATGCGGCAGCACCACTTCCAGCTCGCCGCTGCGCACAGCCTGGGCGCACACGGTTTCCGGCAGCATGGTGATGCCGAAGCCATCGCGCGCCATCGACTGCAGCAGCGGGAAGTCGAAACCGGCCAGGCGCGGCTGCAGGTCCACCCGGCGCATCTCGCCGTTGGGGCCGTGCAACTCCCAGCGCTGGTGCGCTTCGTCCTCGCTGGTGCTCATGGTGGTGTGGTTGGCCAGCTCGCTCGGGTCCTTGGGGCGCCCGGCGCGGTCCAGATATTTGGGGCTGGCCACCAGCAACTCCTGCACCTGGCCGAAGCTGCGCATCACCAGGCTGCCGTCGTCGTCCAGGCGCGAGCGCACGCGCAGCGCGATGTCGTAGCCCTCGTTGATGACATCGACGCGGCGATTGCTGATGTTGAGCTGCAGCCGCACCTTGGGGTACTTGGCCAGGAATTCCGGCAACAGCTTGGGCAACTGGATCTGCGCCAGCGAGACCGGAACGCTCACGCGGACAAGGCCGCGCGGCTCGGCGCTGAGACGGTCCACCACCTCGCGCGCGGCCTGCGCTTCGGCCAGCATGGTCTGGGCATGCCGGTGCACGCTGGTGCCGACATCGGTGACTGCAAAGCGGCGCGTGGAGCGCTGCAACAGGCGCACGCCCAGGTCGGTCTCGAGCTGGCTGATGCGGCGGCTCAGGCGCGACTTGGGGATTCCGAGCGCACGTTCGGCTGCGGCGAAGCCGCCGTGGTCCACCACCATCGCGAAGTAATACAGGTCATTCAGGTCGTGCATGGCGCAGGCATCCATGGATAGAACGATAAGTGACATTTAATCACCTTTATCCCAACAGAGCAACGACCTGATACACCAGAAATGTAGTTTCATGCAATCAGGACCGCGAACTGCTGCACTCCGAGCTCCATCGGTTTCGCCACGGTAAATGCATAGCTGGCGGCGCGTGGCTGGGGTGGAGAAAAAACGCTAGAGCGCTTCGCCACGATCGGCGACGCAAAAGGCCGCTGCATGAACATGCAAACGGGGCCATCGCTGGCCCCGTTCCTGTTCCAGGTTTGTCAGTGACGCGGCGGCACATCTGGCAGCCCAGCAGCCGCGCGGGCACCACTGCTTAAGTGACTGACGAACGCGGGAGCGGTCGTCAATGGGAGCTGACGGCACACGCGGCACCGCGTATCACAGCTGCACGACAACGCCGGGCATCGGCCGCGCCCGCCTGACAGCTGCGCTGCGCGGCAATTGCGCCAACCGCTCCTACCCGATCCGCTCGATCCCGCCCATGTACGGACGCAGCGCCTCGGGAACATCGATCGAGCCATCGGCGTTCTGGTAATTCTCCATCACCGCGATCATCGCGCGGCCCACGGCGGTGCCGGAACCGTTGAGTGTGTGCAGCAGTTCCGGCTTGCCGCTGGCCGGGTTACGCCAGCGCGCCTGCATGCGCCGCGCCTGGAAATCGCCACAGTTCGAGCACGACGAAATCTCGCGGTAGGTGCCCTGCGATGGCAGCCACACTTCCAGATCGTAGGTCTTGATCGCGGAGAACCCCATGTCGCCGGTGCACAGCAGCACCTTGCGATACGGCAGGCCAAGTTTTTCCAGCACCACTTCGGCACAACGCGTCATGCGCTGATGTTCGGCATCGCTGTGTTCCGGGGCGCAGGCGGTGACCAGTTCCACTTTTTCGAACTGGTGCTGGCGGATCATGCCGCGCGTGTCGCGGCCGCCGCTGCCGGCTTCGGCGCGGAAACACATTGAGTGTGCAGTCATGCGCAGCGGCAGACGCTCGGCGTCGACGATCTCGTCGCGCACGATGTTGGTCAGCGGCACCTCGGAGGTAGGGATCAGGTAGCGGCGCGATTCACCCACTTCGGTCTGAAACAGATCGTCCTCGAACTTGGGCAGCTGCCCGGTGCCGCGCATCGACTCGGCATTGACCAGCAGCGGCACGTTGGTTTCTTCGTAGCCATGCTCGCCGATATGCAGGTCGAGCATGAATTGCGCCAGCGCGCGGTGCAGCCGCGCGACCGGCCCACGCAGCACGGTGAAACGCGCACCCGACAGCTTGGCAGCGGTCTCGCCGTCCAGCCAGCCGTGCGGCGCGCCAAGTTCCACATGGTCCTTGACCGGGAAATCGAACTGGCGCGGCGTGCCCCAGCGCGCCTGCTCGACGTTCTCGCTCTCGTCCTTGCCCTGCGGCACATCGTCGGCCGGCAGATTGGGCAGGCCCAGCGCGATGGTCTCGAGCTTGGCGCGGATCACGTCCAGCGCTTCTTCGGAGGCCTTGAGCTCCTCACCAAAACCGGCCACCTCGGCCATCAGCGCAGTGACATCCTCGCCCTTGGCCTTGGCCTGCCCGATCGCCTTGGATTTGGAATTGCGCTGGCTCTGCAGTTCCTGCGTGCGCACCTGGATGCGCTTGCGCTCGCTTTCCAGCGACTCCAGTTCCGCGGTGTCCAGGGAGAAACTGCGCGTGCTGCGCAGGCGCTCGGCAAGGTCGGCGGGATGTTGGCGAAGCAGGGCCGGATCTAGCATCGGGAGTCTGTGAGTCAGTGGGAAGCGCGAGATTATCGCCTGTTCCGCCACCTGCTGCGATCGATTCACCGCCGCTATGCCAGAATTGGCCCGATCCTTCAGGTGAGCCCTATGCCCGCGCCCCGCCCTGCGTCCGATCGCCAGATCGTCCTGCGACTGCCCCGCCACACCCTGAAAATTGCCGGTATCGCCTTCGTTGCCGGCCTGTTGTTGTTCCTGCTGGTGTGGGCCACCGGCCGCAAGGACGACTTCTACAAGGCCTCGCCGGCCCACCCGGCTGCCGGTGTGCAGGCCGACGACAGCATCCAGCCGCTGCCTGCGCCGCTGCCGGCCCAGGACGGCGCCAGCGACATGCCGCAGGCCAAACCGCCGGAAGAAACGCCGACGCTGGTGGAGACCGTGCCGCCGGCTGCGCCTGCCCCCATGCCGTTGCCTGAAGACGCGGTCCCCGGTGCGCCGGGCAGCGCGGCCCCGGCAAACGCCGCGGCTGCAGGCGGAGATCGCCCGGTACCGATGCAGGGCCAGATGCCGCCGCCGCGCTATCCCTCGGCGGCGTTGCGTCGCGGCGATGCCGGCGACGTGGTGGTGCGGGTGGACGTGGACGCGGCGGGCAACCCGGGCGGAGTGACGCTGGTGCAGCGCAGCGGCTCACGCGACCTGGACCGCGCCGCAATGGAAGCGGTGCGTCGCTGGCGCTTCCATCCGGCACAGCGCAATGGCCAGCCGATTGCCGGGAGCCTGGATATCCCGTTCGAGTTCAAGCCGGCGCAGTAAGAGGCGCGGCGGTGGGATGCGTCGGTTGCCCCGCACGCCGACGACGGCCCACCTGCCGCAGGCGAGGAGAGCGCCGTGGGTTGACCGGAGATGGCGGATCGAACTGGACCCGGCACCGGCTTGACCAAGCTGAATGTCTACCGCGCGTTGAATCCTCCTGAGTGCCCTGCCTTAGCTGCGCCTCAGGCAAGGCCGACCAGACTGGTCACGTCATCCCAAAGATGCGCCAGGAGGCCGGCCATGTCCTTCATCTCCAATCCCTCGCCACACCCCACGCAGGCATTGCCGCAGCGCTCCGCGCACACCGACGACCACGTCCACGACGACGCTGCCGATGGCGCCTCGCCCTGGCTGTGGGCGACCCTGCTGGCGGTGCTGGTGGTGGTGCCGACCTGGTGGTGGGCCCGACACAGCGACGAATCGTTCGCGACCGACACGCGCCCGGCGCCTGCGGCCAGCCGCCAGATCCTGCCGACGTCGGAAGGCCCGCGCGCCATGACCATGATTGCGCACCAACCCGTACGCGCGCCGACCAGCACCGAAGAAGCGATTCCGCTGCCTGGCAATGCGATGCCACGCTATCCCTCAGACATCGCACAGGCCGGTATCGAAGGCAGTCGTACTGCGCGCCTGCAACTGGATGTGCAAGGCCGGGTGAGCGATGTGAGCATCGTCGATCGCAGCGGCAGCAACGACCCGCGCCTGGATGCAGCGGTGATGGACAGCTTGCGTCAGTGGCGCTTCGAGCCAGCCACCCGCGATGGCCATGCAGTGGTCAGCAGCGTGCAGGTGCCGGTGGAGTTCACCGCAGAGCGCTGAGTGGGATCACCACTCGAGTGGGCTAGCGGTATCGCCGCACTGACTGCAAGGCGACACCCGGAACCTCGACTGACAGGCGTTGCGCGCCAGCGCCGCCTCGACCGGCAATCCTTGCCGGCCAAGAACTACCGTTTTTGTTCAAACGCTGTCTGTCTACTCAGGCTGTTTCAAGCCCGAAACCGGAAACCCGCGCCAGGCTGTCGAACCCCGGGAACGAGGTGGCGACATTGGCCACGTCGTTGACCCGCACGTCGCCGGTGGACAGCTGGCCGGCAATGGCAAACGCCATCGCGATGCGGTGGTCGCCGTGGCTTTCGATCACGCCGCTGCCGATGCTGCCGCCGTGAATGGTGGCGCCATCGGGGGTCTCATCGACCTGCACGCCGAGCGCGCGCAGGCCGGTGGCCATCGCTGCAAGGCGATCGGATTCCTTGACCCGCAATTCGGCAGCGCCACTGACCACGGTCTGCCCGGTTGCCGCCGCAGCGGCCACGAACAGGGCGGGGAATTCGTCGATCATGTCCGGCACCAGCGCTTCGGGAATCTGCGCGCCCTGTAGCGGCGCATAGCGTATGCGCAGATCGGCCACCGGCTCGCCGCCATGCTCGGCATGCTGTTCTTCGGCAATATTCGCGCCCATCAGCCGCAGTGCCGCCAGCAGCCCGGTGCGCCTTGGATTCAGGCCCACCGCACGCAGCAGCACGTTCGAGCCGGGAATGATGCTGGCTGCCACGATGAAGAACGCCGCCGAGGAGAAATCCGCAGGCACCGCGATATCGGTCGCGCGCAGGCGCTGGCCGCCGCGCAGGCGGGCCTTGCCGGGCGAGAATTCGATCTCCACGCCGAATGCGGACAGCATGCGCTCGGTGTAGTCGCGGGTGGGATGCGGCTCGGTGACCGAGGTTTCGCCCTGCGCATACAGGCCTGCCAGCAACACGGCGGATTTGACCTGCGCACTGGCAACCGGCGAGACGAAGTCGATGCCGCGCAGCGTCTGCCCGCCATGCACGCGCAGCGGCGGGGTGCCGTCGTCTTCGGTGTCGATACGCGCGCCCATCTGTGCCAGCGGGCCGGTCACGCGCCGCATCGGGCGCTTGGACAACGATGCATCGCCGACCAGCGTGCTGTCGAAGCGCTGCGCCGCCAGCAGGCCGGCGAGCAGGCGCATGCCGGTGCCGGCATTGCCACAGTCCAGCGCCTCGCTGGGCGGTTGCAGACCATCCACGCCCACGCCGTGCACGATGCGCTGCGACGCCGACGGCGTGTCGATACGCACGCCGAGCTGGGCGAAAATGGCCGCGGTGGACCGGGTGTCTTCGCCTTCGAGAAAGCCATCGATCTGCGAGACGCCATCGGCCAGGGCGGCGAACATCACCGCGCGATGCGAGACGGATTTATCGCCGGGAATGGCCAGGCTGCCCTGCAAGGCGCTGCCCTGCCGGGCGATCCAGTGCTGCGTGCTGCTGCTCATGCGTGTGATCCGATTGCTGCGGCATCGCCCTGTGCGGCGATACGCGTTGGAGAGTGTCGTGGCGCTGCCGCCACCTCGGCCGGCGACGGCATGCCGGTCAGGACTGCGCTTGCCGGACGCGCCCGCTCAGGGAATGGCGACCGGGTACGAGCCCAGCACCTTGATCTGTGCCGAGTGCGCTTCCAGTTCGGCCAGCGCCTGCTTCATCGCCTCGTCCTCCACGTGGCCGGCCAGGTCGATGAAGAAGCCATATTCCCACTTGGCCTGATGCGAGGGACGCGACTCGATGCGGTTCATGCTGATGCCATGCCGCGCGAATGGGCTGAGCACGTCGAACAACGCGCCCGGCTTGTCGTGGATGAACACCAGCACCGAGGTGCGGTCATGCCCGGAGGTGGGAAAGATCTGCCGGCCGATCACCAGAAAACGCGTGGTGTTGTCGTCGTCGTCCTCGATCGACTTCATGATGACTTTCTTCAAGCCATACACATGCGCAGCGCTTTCGCCGCCGATCGCCGCGGCATCTTCGGCATTGCGGGCGCGGCGCGCGCCTTCGGCATTGCTGGAGACGGCGATCTTCTCGACCTTGGGCAGGTGCGACCGCAGCCAGCCGGCGGTCTGCGCAAACGACTGCGAATGCGCGTAGATGCGCTCGATGTCTTCCAGCCGGCCATTGCGCGAGAGCAGGTACTGGTGCACGCGCAGCTCGACTTCACCGCAGATTTTCAGGTTCGAGGTCAGGAACATGTCCAGCGTGACCTGGATGGTGCCCTGGCCGGAATTTTCCACCGGCACCACGCCGAAATCGGCATTGCCCGCTTCCACTTCCTGGAACACCTCCTCGATGGTGGCCATCGGCAGACCCACCGCCGACCGGCCGAAGTGCTTGAGCACCGCCTGCTGGCTGAAGGTGCCTTCCGGGCCGAGATAGCCGATCTTCAGCGGCTCCTGCTGGGCCAGGCACGCGGACATGATTTCGCGATACACGTGCACCAGCACTTCATCGCTGAGCGGGCCTTCGTTGCGGTCCACCACCATGCGCAGCACCTGCGCCTCGCGCTCGGGCCGGTAGTAATCCACCGCCGCGGCGAGCTTGCCCTTGGCCTTGCCGACCTGATGGGCAAAGTTGGCGCGCTCGGCGATCAACGCCTGGATGGTGCGGTCGATCTCGTCGATCTTGGCGCGCACATCGGCCAGCACCGGTGCCGCCGTGGCCGGCTTGATCGCGTGCTTGTCTGCAGCGTTGCCGGCAGCCTTGGCGGCGGACTTGCCTGCCGGTTTGGTCTTGCCGCCGGTGGCGGCACTGGGCTTGTTGGACTTGGGAGCCATCGCTCGGCATTCCTTGAAATTGCGGCGCATGCGCCTGCGCGGCATGCGCCGCGGTCGAATGAAGACTCAGCCGTGACGCTGCTGGAAGTCGTGCATGAAGCTCGCCAGCGCCTGCGCGCCTGCAACCGGCATCGCGTTGTACAAGGACGCACGAATGCCGCCGACCGCCTTGTGCCCCTTCAACGCCAGCAGGCCGGCCGCCTTGGATTCGCTGACAAACAAGGCATCCAGCTGCTCGTCCGGCAGAAAGAACGGGATGTTCATGCGCGAGCGCACCGCCGGGGTGACCAGGTTGCGGTAGAACCCGCCGGAGCCATCGATCGCGCCATACACCAGCGCGGCCTTTTCGGCGTTGCGGCGGGCGAACTCCTCCACCCCGCCCTGCTCCAGCATCCACTTCACGGTGAGTCCGAGCAGATACCAGTTCCAGGTCGGCGGCGTGTTGAGCATCGAATCGCGTGCGGCGTGCGAGGCGTAGTTGAAGATGTCCGCGCGCGGCTGGCCAGCGCGTTCGAGCAGGTCGCGCCGCACGATCAGCACCGAGATGCCGACCGGGCCCAGGTTCTTCTGCGCGCCGGCATAGATCAGCCCATAGCGCGACACATCCAGCGGCTCGGACGCGATCGAGGAACTGAAATCGGCAAACAGCGGCAGCGTGCCCACCGCCGGCGTGTCGCGGAGCTCGACGCCGTGGATGGTCTCGTTGGCGGTGATGTGCACGTAGGCCGAGTGCGGCGACAAGGTCCAGCTGGCCACTGGCGGAATGTCGGTGAAGCCGCCCGCCTGGCCGTCGGCGGCAATGCGTGCATCCACATAGGTGGCCGCCTGCTTGAGCGCGGTCTTGCCCCAGTGGCCGGTGATCACGTAGTCGGCGGCCTGGCCGGGTGCGGCGAAATTGAGCGGCAGCAGCGCCTGGATGGTGGTGGCACCACCGGCGGTGAACAGCACCGCATAGTCATCGGGAATCGACAGCAAGCGGCGCAGATCGGCTTCGGCCGCGGCCGCCACGGCCATGAAATCGGCGCTGCGGTGGCTGATTTCCACGATCGAGGCGCCGACGCCGTTCCATTCGACCATCTCCGCCTGCGCCTGGCGCAGGACCGATTCCGGCAATGTCGCAGGGCCGGCACTGAAATTGAACGCGCGTGTCATGGCACACCTTGTCGAGCTAGCCTTCTAGTATGCCGCAGCGCACCGGCCTTGGCAGCGTCGCAGAAAAGTTGCATGTGCATCCTTCTCACTGGCGGAGACGTATGGTTTGCGTAGGCCATCGGCAGCGCCATCACGGTGGTCCGTTATTCTCATCAGCAGCCACTGTCAGGAGCGAGCCATGTCCCTTCGCGATGTCTTGAAGACGCCGTCCAGCGAGATCACCGATGAGGCCGTCTACCGCGACCGACGCCGGCTGCTGCAGCTGTTTGCCCTGACCCCGGCGCTGGGCGTGGCCGGCTGCGCCGAGGCCGATCCGCCGCCTCCGCCCAAGACCGTGGTGACCCCGGCGCAGGCGCGCAGCGGCTTCCGGACCGCCGAGGAACTGACCCGGCTGGAAGACGTCACCAGCTACAACAACTTCTACGAGTTCGGCACCGACAAGACCGACCCGTCCAAGGCCGCCAAGACCCTGAAGCTGTCGCCATGGTCGGTGAAGGTCAGTGGCGAGTGCGAAAAGCCCGGTAGCCTGTCGCTGGACGAATTGCTCAAGGGCATCAGCGCGGAAGAACGCATCTACCGGCTGCGTTGCGTGGAAGGCTGGTCGATGGTGATCCCGTGGACGGGGGTGCCGCTGGGCGAGGTGCTCAAGCGCTTTGCGCCAACCTCCAAGGCCAAGTACGTGGCGTTCACCACGCTGGCCGACCCGCAGCAGATGCCCGGCGTGCGCTACCGCTCGATCAACTGGCCATACCGCGAAGGCCTGCGCATAGACGAAGCGATGCATCCGCTGACCCTGCTGGCCACCGGCCTGTACGGCAAGCCGCTGCCGCAGCAGAACGGCGCGCCGCTGCGGCTGGTGGTGCCGTGGAAGTACGGCTTCAAGAGCATCAAGTCGATCGTGGAGATCCGTTTCGTCGAGAAGATGCCCGAAACCGCCTGGCACGACCTGCAGCCCTCCGAATACGGGTTCTTTTCCAACGTCAATCCGGCGGTGGACCATCCGCGCTGGAGCCAGAAGACCGAGCGCCGCATCGCCGGCACCGCCAGCAAGCTGTTCGCCGAGCGGATCGCGACCAAGCCGTTCAACGGCTATGCGGACCAGGTCGCCTCGCTGTACGCGGGCATGGACCTGAAGAAGTGGTTCTAGGCGACTAACACCCAGATATCCACCTCCCGTAGGAGCGCACCCGGGCGCGACCGCTCTTCCTGCACAAGGCAGTCGCGCCCGGGTGCGCTCCTACGTTTCATGTCCGCGCACGTTTCCTGCCCGCGCGGCATCGCTTCCTTCTTCGAGATCGCATGGCCAAGACGTCCGCATCCCTGATCGCCGCCAAGACCCTGGTGCATGTCGCCGCACTGACGCCGATCGCCTTGCTCGGCTGGCAGTTCTGGCAGGTATGGCAAACCGGCAGCGATGCACTGGGCGCCGATCCGGTGGCCGAGATCGAGCACCGCACCGGGCTATGGGCGCTGCGCTTCCTGTTGATCACCCTGGCGATCACGCCGCTGCGCCAGCTCACCGGCCAGGCGCTGCTGATCCGCTTCCGGCGCATGCTCGGGCTGTACGCGTTCCTCTATGCCAGCGTGCACCTGGCGGCCTACCTGAGCCTGGATCTGCGCGGCTTCTGGACCCAGATCTTCGAGGAGATCCTCAAGCGTCCCTACATCACGGTCGGCTTTGCGGCATGGCTGCTGCTGGTGCCGCTGGCGATCACCTCCACCCAGGGCTGGATGCGGCGGCTCAAGCGCAACTGGGGCCGCCTGCACCTGCTGATCTACCCGATCGGGCTGCTGGCGGTACTGCACTTCTGGTGGCTGGTGAAATCCGACATCCGCGAACCGGCGCTGTATGCCGGCATTCTGGCCGTGCTGCTGGGCTGGCGGATCTGGAAAAAACTCAGCGCGCGCCGAACCACAGCAAGGCGCTCAACGCCGCCGCCAGCAACACCGCGCTGAGCAGCAGCCATGGCCAGCGCGCGACCTTGACCGGCGTACGCGCCGGCTCGCTGGTCGCGCGTGGCAGCGGCTGCGGCTCCGACTCGGGGATGTCCCAGGTGGTGCCGTGGTGGATACGCGGCACCTCGACGACAAAGCGGTGGCGCGCGTCGAACACGACCTGGTCGCCGGCCTGCAACCAACCGTCGCGCACCTGCACGCCGTTGATCCAGCTGCCTTCTTCCGAGCCCAGATCACGGATCAGCACACGGTCGCCGTGACGCTCCAGCCGCGCGTGCTGGGCGGCAAAGGCCGGGTCGTCGATGACGATGTCCGCCGCCGGGTCACTGCCGACCAGCCGCGAGCGGTCCAGGGTGAAGCTGCGCCCGTGATGACGGCCGCCGAGCCCGCGCAACAGCAGGCAGACCTCGCTCAGGCCGGTCTCGTCGTCTTGAACATCATTGGCCGGCGCGCTCGACGGCGCACTGCGCAGGAGCATCTCCACGCCGTCGGCGTAGATCGCATCGCCGGGGCGCAGCAGCGCCATGCGCCGCACCGGGCGTCCGTTGACGTGGATGCCACGGATCCCGTTGGCCACCTGCAGCCACAGCCCGCGCTGGTCCAGGCAGAACTGCGCCAACAGCAGCGCCCCCTGCGCATCGGCAACCACCCGCACGCTGCCGGAGGCATGGCGGACGATCCGGTGGACGCCGGGCTTGAGGGAATGATCCGGCTGCTGCCGGTGGGTGAAATGAACTTGCAGATCGCGCACCCGCCGCAGCCTAGCAGGTTTGCCACGCGCCGCGGCCAACAACCTGACCGGTGTCGCTCCGCCCCATGCACCGGGCCGGGGCGTCGTTGCCGCTGCGTGCCACGCGCGCCGCACTTGGAGCCTGGCGCGCGCATGCGCACAATGCGCGCTCCTTTCGTCTTTTCCATGGAACCCATGTCCAGCATCGATATCCGCCACGACCATGCCCTGTCGCCGGCCCAGGCCCGCGCAGCGATCGACGCGGCGGCCCGCAAGCTGACCGATCGCTACGGCGTCGCCTCGCACTGGGAAGGCGATACCTTGCGTATCGCGCGTGCCGGCGTGGATGGGGCGATCGCCCTGTTGCCGCAGCAGGTGCATGTCACCGCCGAGCTTGGCTTCCTGTTGTCGGCGATGCAGCCGATGGTGGAATCGGAGATCCGTCGCCTGCTGGCCGAAAAACTCGCCTGAGCGTGCAGCGCCGCTGATCGGGTCTGATCGTCCGGGTCGGCCTGACGGCACTATCGCTTCAGCAGCAAGTCAGCCGCGCCGTCCGTTGCAGGGGGATGCTTCATGGGTGCTTCACCTGCTCGATGCAGTGCCCGGACTAGGGTGAAGGCAACGTCACTTGGCAACCCAACAGGAGCATTCCATGACGACCGGATACGATCAGAACGGCAAGCGCGACGATGCAGCGCACGGCTTCCAGGCGCAGGCAGAGCAGATTTCGCGCCGGCTCGGTGAATCGGCACAGACGGTATGGCTGGCCGGGCTCGGCGCGCTGGGTCGGGTGCAGAGCGAGGGGGGCAAGTTGTTCGACTCGCTGGTGCGCGAAGGCGCAGCGTATGAGCGCAGCGGCCAGCGCAAGGCGGCTGAAAGCGTCGACGAGCTGCGCGAAGAGGTGGAAACCCAGTTCGAGCAGGCACGCGACACCGCCGTGCGCGGCTGGGACAAGCTGGGCAAGGCCTTCGACGAACGCGTCAAGGGGGTCTTGCGCACGCTCAACATCCCCGAGCAGGACGAACTGGAAAACCTGCGCCGCGAGGTGGAATCGCTCAAGGCCCAGGTGCGTGCCAATACCGCCGCGACCAAGCGCGCCAACCGCACCGCCAACCAGGCAGCCCAGGCCGCCAGCAGCGACACCACCGGCGCAGGCACAGCCACCGGCAGCGCCACCTCAAACAATGCTGCATTTGATGGTGAATAAGACAGTTCGGCAATGTTGCAAAGCAGCATGATTTTTTAGACAATCGGGAAGGACCCGCCAGTCCTGCATTACGAAGTCCGTTTGCTCCCCTCCCCTCACGGCTTCGGACTGGCGGGTCTTTTGCTGCCTGGATCACGGCGCGTGCGATCACTGCCGCCGATCCATTGACGAACCTACCGCGAAGGATTCTTCTAAGCGCACCGCTTCGTCATATGCGCCATCCCTTCGCTTGATGCTCATGCCTCCCTGGATTGTGGCGCTTGTGGCTTCCCTGCTGCTCTGGCTGGCGGTGTGCGCCTATGTATGGCTGGTGCGCCGCCGTGCCGACGAAACCACCGAGGGCGTGCATGCATTGGCGGCCATGCACTGGCGCGACTTTTCCGGCGTGGTGCTGCGCGTGCTGCAGGAGCAACGCGGTTGGCAACCGACCCAGGTCCCGCAGGACGGCCTGCCGACGGCCGAATTCATGATGCGCACCGGACAAGGCACCCGCCTGGTGGCCTGCAAGCATGGGCGCAGCTACCGCATCGGCGTGGCAGCGGTGAACGAGCTGGGTGCGATGGCGCGGCTGGCCGGCGCAGGCGGCGGCGTGATGGTGACCGAAGGCCGGATGGAACGCGAAGGCATGGCCGCCGCCGAGAGGCAGTCCATCGAAGTGCTGGATGGCACGCGCCTGTGGCCCTTGCTCAAGCCGTATCTGCCGGGCGATGTGGAAGCCGGGGTGGTCCGCATGGCGCGCCGCCGTGCGATCCGTCACAGCCTCGGTGCCGGTGCGGCGCTGGCGACCCTGGCCCTGGTTGCGGTGCTGGCGCTGCAGCCGGCGCAGTCGCCCGTGCCAACACAGCAGGCCGCACTGGTGGCCACTTCGCGCGTTGCCGAATCGGTTTCTGCAATCCCGGCACCGCAGCGCACACCCTCGCAACAGCCAGCACCGCCGACAGCCGCGGCGCCTGCATCGATGCCGCTGGCAGGCACTGCCGAACCGGATGCGATAACCGTGCAGGGCTATCAACGCGAGGTGTCAAAGGCGTTGGCTCGGACGCCCGGCCTGGTGCGCGGCATCTGGATCACCCAGGCAACGCTGGCGGTGGATCGCTCGGTCGAAGACGCTGCGGCGTGGCCGCTGATCTGCCGCGAACTGCAGCGCTACCCGTACCTGCGCACCGTGCGCGTGCAGCTCAATCCCCGGCCCGGCGTGGACGAACCGGTGCGCTGGCGGCAGTGCACGACGATCTGATGCATGCCTTGGGCCGCCCACTTGCACTTAGCCTCTGAGGCTCAGCGCATTCCCGGCGCAAACCGCGCCACCAGGTCATAGGACCCGCCCAGAAACAATTGACGCACGTAGGTGACCGGCTGGTCGCCGCGCCAGGTGTGGCGATCGATGACCAGGCAGGCCGTGCCATCGTCCACCTGCAGGCGTTCGGCTTGCGCGGCGTCCGCACTGGCGGCGCTGATGCGGTGCTCGGCGCGCGTCCACGGCACGTTGCGCAGCAACCAACTGCCCGGCGCGATGTCGGTGAACGGCTGCAGCAATGCCTCGGGCACGGTGGTGGTGTCGATCACCCGCTGTTCTAGCGCGAATGGGCTGCCGTCTGCCAGGTGCACGCTTTCCAGCGCCAGCAGCTTGCCGCTGCTGCCCAGGGCACGCTCCTGCGGCACGCGCAGGCGCGGGTTGCGCAGCCGCCGCGACACCAGCGAGAACGCGTAGACGTGGCCGCGCGCGGTCATTTCCACCTCGATGTCGGGAATCGACAAGGCGACCTGCTCCAGATGCGGATGCGGGCGCGCCACGAAGGAGCCGGTGCGGCGGCGGCGTTCGATCATGCCGGCATCGGCAAGCAGGCCGAGCACCTTGTTCACGGTCATCCGCGAACAAGCGTATTGCGCCATCAACTCGTGTTCGGGCGGCACACGGTGACCGGGCGGCCAGTCGCCACTGTGGATGCGTTGTTCCAGATCCTGCCGGATGCGTTGATGCAGGGTGCCGGGCGCGGCGATGGGGGTGGCGGTCAAAGCGGGTCTCCGGTCAGACCTGCATTGTGCGCGTATCGGCTCATTTGCTCAGCAGCGCTCGCAAAACGCCGGCAAAACGCGTGGCAATCCGCGCGCGATCCACATGGCGCCCGTCACGCACCACCGGCCGCCCGGCGCGCCAGACAGTGCGCACCGCACCGCCGCGCGCGGCGAACAGCCAACTGTCCAGCAGCGCATCGTCATCGCGCGCCAGCAGCGCCGGATGGGCCGGGTCCAGCTCCAGCAGATCGGCCGATGCGCCGACCCGGATGCCAGTGTGAGCAATGCCCAAGGCCTGTGCTGCGCCCTCGCCCGCCTGGTCGAACAGCCAGCGCCCGCTCGAGGTACCCGCCTGCGCCAGCACATTGCGCGCCTGCAGCTGCAGACGCTGGCCGTATTCGAGCAGGCGCAGTTCTTCGGCCGCGTCGATCAGGACATTCGAATCCGAACCCACGCCAAAGCGCCCGCCCGCGGCGGCAAATGCCTGCATCGGGAACAGACCGTCACCCAGATTCGCCTCGGTGATCGGGCAAAGCCCGACCACCACGCCGCTGTCGGCGATGGCCTGCAGCTCGCGCGCGTCCACGTGCGTGGCATGCACCAGGCACCAGCGCGCATCCACCGGTGCGTTGGCCAGCAGCCACTGCACCGGGCGCTGGCCCGACCAGGCCAGGCAGGCCTCGACCTCGCGCTGCTGCTCGGCGATATGGATATGGATCGGGCCATCGGTGAGCGGCACCAACGCCGCCAGCTGCTCCGGCGTGACCGCGCGCAGGCTGTGCGGCGCCAGTCCAAGCACGGCATCCGGCAATGTTTTCAGGCCGCCCTTGCAGTCGTCCAGCAACCGCGCGAAACCATCGATGTCATGGATCAAACGACGCTGGGCTGCGCTGGGCGCAAGGCCGCCGAAATCCGCATGCGCATAGAACACCGGCAACAGCGTCAGCCCGATGCCGGTGTTGGCGGCGGCAGCGGCGATGCGCGCGGACATTTCGCCGGCCTGCGCATACGCCGCACCACCGGGGCTGTGGTGCAGGTAGTGGAATTCGCCGACGCGGGTGAAGCCGCTTTCGAGCATTTCCACATAGGCCTGTTCGGCGATCGCCTGCAGGCTGTCCGGATCGAGCCGGTCGACGAAGCGGTACATCAGCTCGCGCCAGCTCCAGAAACTGTCGCCGCTGCGCCCGCCCACCTCGGTCAGGCCGGCCATGCCGCGCTGGAACGCGTGGCTGTGCAGGTTGCCCAGCCCGGGCAGCAGCAGCGCGACCCGGGTATCGCCGGCGACAGGTGCGCGATCGGCCTGCACCGTGGCGATGCGCCCCTGCGCCAGCGTGATCCGCACATCGCCAGCCCAGCCATCGGGCAGGAGCGCCCGCGCTGCCCACAACGCCTGCACCTGTTGGTCTGCCACTGGACACCCCCGATTGCCGGTTCTATTGTATATACATATCAGACAGCATGAGCCTGCGCCATGTATTGCGACGTCCTCTGGCACAACGCACGGCTGATGACCCTGGACGCGGCCGATGGCGGCCTGGGCATCGTGGACGATGGCATTCTGGCCTGCCAGGACGGCCGCATCGCCTATGCCGGCCCGGCCGCGCAGGCTCCGGCGTTGAAGCCGGACGTTGCGCACGATTGCCAGCGCCGCTGGATCAGCCCCGGCTTGATCGATTGCCATACCCATCTGGTGTACGCAGGCAATCGCGCCAACGAGTTCGAGCAACGCCTGCGCGGTGCCAGTTATGCCGAGATTGCCGCAGCCGGCGGCGGCATCGTGGCCACGGTGCGCGCCACCCGTGCCGCCGATGACGCAGCGCTGCTGGCCGCCAGCCTGCCGCGCCTGGACGCGATGCTCGCCGAGGGCGTGACCACGCTGGAAATCAAATCCGGCTACGGGCTGACGCTGGAGGACGAAACCAAGCAGCTGCGCGTGGCACGTCAGCTCGCCACGCTGCGCAAGGTCGAAGTGGTGCCGACCTTCCTCGGCGCGCACGCGGTGCCGCCGGGCGGCGATGCGCAAGGCTACATCGACGCCGTCTGCACGCAGATGATTCCGGCGATTGCCGCGCAAGGCCTGGCCGAGGCGGTGGACGTGTTCTGCGAACACCTGGCGTTCTCGCCCGCGCAGGCCGAACAGGTCTTCCTCGCCGCGCAGGCGCACGGCTTGCACATCAAGATCCATGCCGAACAACTGAGCAACCAGCACGGCGCGCAACTGGCCGCACGCCATGGCGCCTTGTCGGCCGATCACGTCGAATACCTGGATGACGCCGGCGTTGCCGCGATGGCCGGCGCCGGCACGGTCGCGGTGCTGTTGCCCGGTGCGTTCTATTTCACCCGCGATACCCAACTGCCGCCGATCGCGGCGCTGCGCGCCGCCGGCGTGCCGCTGGCCCTGGCCACCGACTGCAACCCCGGCACCTCGCCGCTGACCAGCCCGCTGCTGGCGATGAACATGGCCGCCACGCTGTTCCGTATGACCGTGGACGAGTGCATTGCCGGTTTCACCCGGCACGCCGCACGCGCGCTGGGGCGCGGCGAGCGGCTCGGTCGTCTGCGCGCCGGCATGCACTGCGACCTGGCGATCTGGGACATCGATGCGCCGGCCGACCTGGTCTACCGCATGGGCTTCAATCCTCTTCATGCCCGCGTCTGGCGCGGGCATTCCTGCTGAATCCGGAGTCCTCATGAGTGCATCTGTTGTCCTGCAGCCCGGCCAGGTCACGCTGGCGCAGTGGCGTGCGCTGTATCGCGGCGCCGAGGTCGTGCTGGACGACGCCTGCGCGGCCGCGGTGCTGCGCAGCGCGCAGACGGTGGAGGCCATCGTGGCGCGCGGCGAGCCGGTCTATGGCGTCAATACCGGCTTCGGCAAGCTGGCCAGCGTGCGCATCGAGCGCGAGGACCTGCAGACCCTGCAGCGCAATATCGTGCTCTCGCACGCGGCCGGCGTCGGCGAGCCCACGCCGGTGCCGGTGGTCCGGCTGATGATGGCGCTCAAGCTCACCAGCCTGGCCCAGGGCGCCTCGGGCGTGCAGCCGGGCACGCTGGCATTGCTGGAGGCGATGCTGCGCCGGGACATCACGCCGGTGGTGCCCTGCCAGGGTTCGGTGGGCGCATCCGGCGATCTGGCACCGTTGTCGCATCTGGCCGCGGTGATGATCGGCGTCGGTGAGGCCTTCGTCGGCGGGCAACGCCTGCCTGCCGCCGACGCGCTTGCGCAGGCGCAGTTGCAGCCGCGCGTGCTCGGCGCCAAGGAAGGCCTGGCGCTGCTCAACGGCACCCAGTTCTCCACCGCCTGCGCATTGGCCGGCCTGTTCGAGATCGAGACCGTGCTGCAGGCCGCGCTGGTCACTGGCGCCTTGTCGGTGGAAGCGGCCAAGGGCTCGGACACGCCATTCGATGCGCGTATCCATGCCCTGCGCGGCCAGCCCGGGCAGATCGCCACCGCTGCGGCACTGCGCGCGCTGATGGCCGATTCGAGCATTCGCGAATCGCACCGGCTGGGCGATGTGCGCGTGCAGGATCCGTACTGCCTGCGCTGCCAGCCGCAGGTGATGGGCGCGGCGCTGGACATCATGCGCCAGGCCGCACGCACGCTGGAGATCGAGGCCAACGGGGTCTCGGATAACCCGCTGGTGTTCAGCGACACCGGCGAGGCCTTGTCCGGCGGCAACTTCCATGCCGAGCCGGTGGCCTTCGCAGCCGACATGCTGGCGATGGCGGTGTGCGAAATCGGCTCGATCAGCGAACGCCGCACCGCGATGCTGGTCGACCCGGCGTTGTCGGGCCTGCCGGCGTTTCTCACCCCGCGCCCGGGCCTGAATTCCGGTTTCATGATTCCGCAGGTCACCGCTGCGGCGCTGGTGTCGGAGAACAAGCAACGCGCGTATCCGGCCAGCGTCGATTCGATTCCGACCTCGGCCAATCAGGAAGATCATGTATCGATGGCCGCGCATGGCGCGCGGCGCTTGCTGGCGATGGCCGAGAACGCCGCACACGTGATCGGCATCGAACTGCTGGCGGCCGCACAAGGCTGCGACTTCCATGCGCCGCTGCGCTCCAGCGCCGCACTGGAAGCCGCACGCGCGTTGCTGCGCGCGCAGGTGCCCACCTTGCAGGATGACCGCTATTTCCATCCCGACATGCTGGCGGCCAGCGCGTTGGTGCGTTCGGGTGCACTTGCGCAGGCGGTTGCCATGGCATTGCCAGGCGTGGAGCAGCAGGCATGATGCGAGACGCCGCATGAGCGCCCTGCCCTGGCTCGACATCCACCGCGGCGATGCGCCGCTGATCCTCAGCTTCCCGCATACCGGCACCGAGCTGCCCGACGCGCTGGTGGACCAGTTCGTCTCGCCCTGGCTGGCACGTCGCGATGCCGACTGGTGGGTGCATCAGCTGTACGACTTTGCGCAATCGCTGGGCGCCACCACCGTGCGCACCGCAATCTGTCGCTCGGTGATCGACGTCAACCGCGACCCCAGCGGGGCGTCGTTGTATCCGGGCCAGAACACCACCGGCCTGTGTCCGTTGACCACCTTCGACAACCAGCCGCTGTATGCCGATGGCGCCGAACCTGACGAAGCGCAGATCGCCTGGCGCCGCACGCGCTGGTTCGACCCCTATCACGCGGCGATTGCCGACGAAATCGCGCGCCTGCGTCGGCTGCATCCCCGAATCGTGGTGTACGACGCGCACTCGATCCGCTCCTTCATCCCGCATCTGTTCGATGGCGAGCTGCCGCAGTTCAACATCGGCAGCAACGACGACCGCAGCTGCGCTCCGGCGCTGGCCGATGCGGTGGAGCGGCTGTGCCGCAGCAGCGGCTCGAGCACCGTGCGCAACGGGCGCTTCAAGGGCGGCTGGATCACCCGCCACTATGCGCAGCCCGAGCATGGCGTGCATACGCTGCAGATGGAGCTGGCATGCCGCGGCTACATGCGCGAGCCGGACGCGATTACCCCGCAGAACTGGCCGACGCCCTGGCTCCCCGCGCATGCAGTCGCGCTGCGCGCGGTGCTGCGGCACGTGCTGCTGGCCTGCCTGCAATTTGCCGCCGACAGCGCTCAGTCCTCCGACACCACGCCGCTTGCGGCGCACCGTTGATTGCAAGGAAACCGGCATGACCCGTCACGATGCAACCCGCGTCATCCGCGCCGCCACCGGCACCACGCTCACCGCCAAGAGCTGGCTCACCGAAGCGCCGCTGCGCATGCTGATGAACAATCTGGACCCGGACGTGGCCGAGCGCCCGCAGGAGCTGGTGGTCTACGGCGGCATCGGCCGCGCCGCGCGCGACTGGGAATCCTTCGATGCGATCGTCGCCGCGCTCACCCGCCTGGAGGATGACCAGACCTTGCTGGTGCAGTCCGGCAAGCCGGTCGGCGTGTTCCGCACGCATGCCGATGCGCCACGCGTGCTGATCGCCAATTCCAACCTGGTGCCACGCTGGGCCACCTGGGATCACTTCAACGAACTCGACCGGAAAGGTCTGGCGATGTACGGCCAGATGACCGCCGGCAGCTGGATCTACATCGGCGCGCAAGGCATCGTGCAGGGCACCTACGAGACCTTCGTGGAGATGGGCCGCCAGCATTACGGCGGCAACCTGTCCGGGCGCTGGTTGTTCACCGGTGGCCTCGGCGGCATGGGTGGCGCGCAGCCGCTGGCTGCGGTGATGGCCGGCGCCTCGTGCCTGGCGGTGGAATGCCGCCGCTCCAGCATCGACATGCGCCTGCGCACCGGCTACCTGGACACCTGGACCGACGACCTGGATGAAGCGCTGCGCCTGGTCGAGGAATCGTGCACGGCCAAGAAGCCACTGTCGGTCGGCCTGCTCGGCAATGTCGCAGACGTGCTGGACGAACTGCTGCTGCGCGGGGTCAAGCCGGACCTGCTGACCGACCAGACCTCCGCGCACGACCCGGTCAACGGCTACCTGCCGCAGGGCTGGACGGTGGAGGAATGGGACGCCAAGCGCGTGTCCGCACCGAAGCAGGTGGAAGCGGCCGCGCGCGAGGCGATGGCCAACCACGTCCGCGCCATGCTCACCTTCCACGCCCTGGGCGTGCCCACCGTGGACTACGGCAACAACCTGCGGCAGATGGCGCTGGAAGCAGGCGTCGACAACGCGTTCGACTTCCCCGGCTTCGTGCCCGCCTACATCCGGCCGCTGTTCTGTCGCGGGATCGGGCCGTTCCGCTGGGTGGCGCTCAGCGGCGATCCGGACGACATCGCCAGGACCGATGCCAAGGTCAAGGAACTCATTCCCGACGATGCGCATCTGCACCGCTGGCTCGACATGGCCGCCGACAAGATCGCCTTCCAGGGTTTGCCTGCGCGGATCTGCTGGGTCGGCCTGGGCGACCGCCACCGGCTCGGCCTGGCCTTCAATGCGATGGTGCGCAGCGGTGAGCTCAAGGCGCCGGTGGTGATCGGCCGCGACCACCTGGATTCGGGCAGCGTGGCCTCGCCCAACCGCGAAACCGAAGCCATGGCCGACGGCTCGGATGCGGTCTCCGACTGGCCGTTGCTCAACGCGCTGCTCAACACCGCCTCCGGTGCCACCTGGGTGTCGCTGCACCACGGCGGCGGCGTCGGCATGGGGTTTTCGCAACATGCCGGCATGGTCATCGTCTGCGACGGCAGCGAGGCCGCCGACAAGCGCCTGGAGCGCGTGCTCTGGAACGACCCGGCCACCGGCGTGATGCGCCACGCCGATGCCGGCTACGCCATCGCCACCGACTGCGCCAGGCAAAAAGGCCTGGATTTACCGGGGATTCTCGGCTGAAGATCCTCGGCCCCGGCCGTTTCGCCGACCGCGTGCACGCCGCACGCGGTCGGCATGCAGCACGCGGAGATCACCGGTTATGAGCGCAGCGTCCGCAGCAGGCGACGACGATCGGCTGCCTGCGATTGGCGACTCTCAGCCCCATCACTGTCTACTTGCAGACCACTTTCTACTTGCAGGCCGATGCAGCAGCAGCCAGCAATGCGTCGCCATCGAGCGCCGGCGGCGCCCCGCTTGCCGGATAGGCGGCTGCGATCGCCTTCGCCGCGCGATCGGCGTGCGCCTGGATATACCACTGCGACGACGGCGGCAGCGAACGCCCGCGCACCGCCTGCTCAAAGCGATACTGTCCCCAATAGATCGCCAGTGGTTCTTCCAGCGCGTTGAGCGGGTTCGGCAAGCTGGCCGCACCCGGACACAGCCGCATGAAGTTGGCAGCGAGCAGGCGTTTACGCGCCGATGGTTGCCCCGCAGACAGGTGGTGACTCAATTCGTGCAACACGATCGGCGCCCAGTCCATCGAGGCCGTGCCGACGAGCGCATCCTGCTGCGAATACAGCAGCATGGTGCGTCCGCGTACCTTGGCCTGGGTGGTGTCCGGCTCCGGCCACCAGACGAATCTTGCCTGGAACACCGCAGGCTCCGGCACCGCAAAGAACACCCGCATCTGCGACGCCAACCGCGCAACGGCGGGGTTGGACAGTTCCTCGCGCAGCACGCGCGCCTGTTGCTCGAAACGGGGGGCAGCTGTGACCAGCCGCCTGGCGCGTGGAACGAAGCGGGCAAGATACGCACGCAGCATCGCCTGGTCATCTGCCGACTGCTCCGCAATGGCGGCGCTCGCTGCGGCCTCGAATTCTGCATTCCCGAGGAAATGCCGCGAGAAAGGATCCACATCACGGGTGGCCTCTGGCGCAAACACACGGTCAAGCACCTCCGGATCGTCGCCCTTTGCCAGCCCCGAGGTGCGGCGGCGGAAATCTGCATAGGCGACCAGTGCTGCGTGATCGGCCTGATCCAGCCCTCCATGGGTTTCGAAGTAATTGCGATACACGGGCACCGTAAAACCCGGCAACCAGTCCGACAGGTTATCCAGCAGGTTGAACAGATCCGTGGCTTCGCTGTAACCCACCTGCACCGGTGCCGATGGCGGCACGGGTGGCGCGGCATGCGCGGTGGCATACAGCAACGCCCAGATCAGTCCCACTGAGCCGATGCCCCGCAGCGTTGGCGGCCAGCGATCGATCCATCTGCGCATGCAAGGCTCCCGGCTGGCGAATGCGCTGATTCGAGCATGCCGCGACTTCGCCCGCCACGTGCCGTTCGTCAGGAGGCGGTGAGAGCTTCCGGCATCAGGATGCAAGCGGGGGACATCGTCGTCCATCACATTCCCGACGATTGCCCTCAAGTCCGCGGCGTGCAGGCCGACAAGGTATGCAACGTTTTGAGGAATCTCCATGGGCATCTTGATCTACCTGGTGCCTGCATTCGCGCTCTGGGCGCTGATTGCCACCGTTCTGGCGTTCGTGCGTGGGCGGCAGCTGCGCGCCGAATCCGGCCAGCTCGCCAGCACGCAGGACAGCCTGGCCCGCTACCAGGCCGCGCTCTCGCAGCTGAAGGCGCGCGCGGCCGCCAGCGCGCTGGAACTGGAATCGCTGCAGCGCAGCTATACCGTGCTCAAGCAATCGCTGGAACAGCGGGAACAGACAGCCGCCGAACAGGCGCCGGCCGCTGACAGCCAGGTGATTCCGATGGTGATGGTGCAGCGGCTGGATATCGCCAACGAAATCGGTACGTTGTTCACGCACGTCGCACGGGTGGCACGCAGCCTGCGCCGCTACAGCGCCTACAGCCGCGGCCACACGGCGCCGGAACCGGCCACGGCCCGCTACGACCTGCACTGGCTGGCCGATTGCCTGCACAGCTTCGACCAGATCGGTTATGCCTTGTTGCGCGGCAATGTCGCAGCGCTGATCACCGCCTGCCAGGACCTGCTGTCGATGTACGACCATTACCTGAAGGATGGGTCCGGCTATAACAGCCGCGATACCTTCCAGCGCCTGGGCAGCGATGTGCCGCTGTCGGATGCCACCGATGCCATCCGCTCGATCATCGTCAAGGCGACGCTCGCGCAGGATGTGCGCGATGCGGTGATGGAAGATGCGGCCGCTGCCAACGTCGGGTGATTCGGGAATCGGGAATCGGGAATCGGGAATCGGGATCGTAAGAGCGTGGATGCGGGGTCCTGTTGGGTCAACAGGTAGATGCATGTTGTTTGGCCACGATGCGATTGCCCATGAAAAAAGCGCACCGCTTGCGGTGCGCTTTTCGTTTCAGGCTTCGGGAATGGCTGGCAAGCCTCAGCTAGCGCATTCGCTCGCTGCGTGCATCACGGTGCCTTTTGCGGCAGCGCGTAGGCCACCACGGCATCACCTGCAGGCGTCTCCATGAAGTGGTGGCCGCCGGCCATGATCACCAGATACTCGCGGCCGTTGTAGGCGTACACCATCGGGTTGGCCTGGCCACCGGCCGGCAGCTTGGCATGCCACAGCTCCTTGCCGGTGGCCAGATCGATGGCGCGGATCAGGTCGTCGGTGGCTGCGGCAATGAAGATCAATCCGCCGGCCGTCACTACCGAACCGCCATTGTTCGGCGTGCCGATCTCGATCGGCAGACCCGAACGGATACCGAACGGACCATTGCCGCGCGCGCTGCCGAACGGACGGTCCCACAGCGTCTTGCCGCTGGCCAGGTCGATGGCACGGATGCCGCCATACGGTGGCTGCTTGCACAGCAGCTTGGTGAACGGCAAACGCCAGCCCGCATTGACGTTGATCGCATACGGCGTGCCGGCCTGCGGATCGCCCGCGCCTTCTGCGCCCCCCGTATCGCCACGCACCTCATCGCGCGGCGCCCAGCCCAGCTTGTCGGCCTTGGCGCGCGGCACCAGCAGGTTGTAGTTGGGCATGTCGTTGTAGTTGGCCACGATCACGCCGCGCTGCGGATCCACCGACACGCTGCCCCAGTCCGAACCGCCGTTGTAACCGGGATATTCGATCGAATGGCGGTCGGCTTCCGGCGGCGTGTAGATGCCCTTGTAGCTGGCCTTGCGGAACTGGATGCGGCAGACCAGCTGATCGATCGGCGTCATCCCCCACATGTCGCGCTCGGTCAGATCCGGCTTGCGCAGCGTGTGGTACAGCGAAAATGGCTGGGTCCTGGCACGCATCTGCGGCTCCACGCCGCCACCCGGTACTGCACGTTCCTCCACGCCCACCAGCGGCTTGCCGGTGCGCCGGTCCAGCACGTACAACTCGCCCTGCTTGCTCGGCAACAACACCGCCGGCACGTTGACGCCGTCCTTGGGGAAGTCGATCAGGCTTGGCTGCGAACCCAGGTCGTAATCCCAGGTATCGATATGCGTGGTCTGGAAATTCCATACCGGCTTGCCGGTGATGACATCCAGCGCCACCAGCGAGGTCGCATAGCGATTCTCCTGCGGCGTGCGCGAGCTGCTCCAGTAATCGGCGGTGGAGTTGCCCATCGGCAGATACACATAGCCCAGCTGTTCATCGGCCGCGGCGGTGGTCCACATGTTCGGCGTGCCACGCGTCCAGGTCTGGCCCGGCGGCGGTGCGCCGTTCCAGTCCGGATGGGTCATGTCCCAGGCCCAGCGCAATTGGCCGGTCACCGCATCGAAACCCTCGATCACACCGGACGGCTCGTAACGCTTCTGCCCGTCCAGCACCTGATGGCCGGTGACCACCACCCCGCGCACGATGGCAGGCGGCGAATTGATCGACACATACCCCGGCGGCGTCTGCCCCATGCCGGCGGTGATAGCGACCTGGCCGTTGTTGCCGAAATCCGTACACGGCTTGCCGCTACGCGCATCCAGCGCGATCAGGCGGCCGTCCAGCGTGCCTTCGATGATGCGCGTGCGGCACAGCGCCGAGGCATCGGCCGCCGCCGCTGCGGCGGCACCGTTGGCCGCCGCCGGCACCTGGTAGTACGACACGCCACGGCAGGCGGCCGTATACGGAATCGCCTCGTCCTTGACCTTGGGATCGTAGCGCCAACGCTCCTTGCCGCTGGCGGCATCCAGCGCGATCACTTGGTTGCGCGCCGTGCACAGGTACAGGCTGTCGCCCACCTTCAGCGGCGTGGTTTCCGCACCCCAGCGCTTGCTCGGCAGGTCGCCGGTGTGGAAGACCCAGGCCTGCGTCAGCTGCGCCACGTTGTCGCGGTTGATCTGCTGCAGCGGCGAATAGCGCTGCCCGGCCTGGCTGCGTCCGTACGCGGCCCAGTCGTCGTCGGCAGGTGCATTGGCCGGTTGCCCATCAGAGGCTGCAGGCGATGCAGACGCACTGCGCTTGACCAGGCCCGCAGCCATGCCGGCAGCATGTGCCAGCACACCATCGGCCTCGGTCACTCCAAACGGCACGAAGGCGAGCGCGAAGGCCACCACGAACACCGCTGCCAGGACGCCGGCCACGCTGCGCGACACCGCGCGCGACACCGGGCGCTCCAGCTTCGGCAGCAGCAGCGCCAGCACGAACGCCAGGCCGACGATCAAGCCCAGCCGCGGCACCCAGCGCCAGTAGTCGCTGCCCGATTCCCACCATGTCCACAGCAGTGACGCCGCCACCACGGCGGCAAACCACCACGCGCCCGCATTGCGACCGCGAAACAGCAATACGCCGGCGATCAGCAAGGCCGCGCCTGCAGGCGCGTAATACCAGGAGCCGCCCAGCGCGGCCAGCCACACGCCGCCTGTCAGCAGCACGGTGCCCAGCACTCCAATCACGCCTCCCAACGTCGCCAGCGCCCAGTGGCCGCGACGGGAAGGACGATGCAATGTCGTCATCAGTTGTTCCTCTTCGATCTGCGGCGACGCAACGCCGCCGCACCACCAACAACCTTCGACCCGCCACGGTGAAAAAGCCGCGTTCTTTGCGACCGGCGTCGAAAAACACTGCGTTGCAGATGTCACCGCGTGCAATAAAAAACGCCGGCTGTGCGCCGGCGTTTTTCTTCAAGAGCGTTGCTCGCCTGCTGCGATCACGCTTCGGTCGGTGGCAGCTCGCCTGTGCTGGCTGCCGGTACGCCCGCTGCATCGTCCAGCACATCCTCGGCCTCCTCCAGCGAGGCATCCAGGCGTTCGACCGCCTGCAGCTTTTCGCCCTTGGACAAGCGGATCAAGGTCACGCCCTGGGTATTGCGACCCACGCGCGAGATCTCCGAACCGCGGGTGCGCACCAGGGTGCCGCCATCGGAAATCAGCAGCACTTCGTCGGTGGCGCCCAGCAGCACCGCACGCACCAGCTTGCCGTTGCGTTCGGTGGTCTGGATGCCGATCACGCCCTGCGTGCCGCGCCCCTTGCGCGGGTACTCGGTCAGCGGGGTGCGCTTGCCGTAGCCGTTCTCGGTGGCAGTGAGGATGTAGGCCATGTCGTCGCTTTCGGCGCCGTCGATCACCTCTGCCTCGACGCCGTCCGTGCTTTCCACCACGTCCTCGACACCCTCGTCCTCGACATCGCCTTCGATGCCGCCGGCACGCTCGGCCACGATCAGGCTGACCACCTCTTCGCCCTTGGTCAGGCGGATGCCGCGCACGCCGGTGGCGGTACGGCCCATCGAGCGCACCGTGGATTCGCCGAAGCGCACGGTCTTGCCGTTGGAGGCGAACAGCAGCACGTCGCGATCGCCATCGGTCAAGGCCACGCCGACCAGCGCATCGCCCTCGTCGAGGTTGATGGCGATCTTGCCGCGTGCCAGACGGAACGCGAATTCGCTCAACGGGGTCTTCTTGACCGTGCCGTTGCGCGTGGCGAAGAACACATAGCGGTTGTCGGCGTACTCGCGCACCGGCAGCACTGCCTGCACCCGCTCGCCCGGTTCCAGCGGAATCCAGTTGATGATCGGACGACCACGCGCATTGGAGCCGGCCTCCGGCAACTGGTACACCGGCAGCCAGAACACCTTGCCGCTGCTGGTGAAGGTCAGCAGCGTGTCGTGCGTGTTGACCAGCCACAGCTGGTCGATGAAATCCTCTTCCTTGGTCGCCGCCGCAGACCGGCCACGGCCGCCACGGCGCTGCGCACGATACGCGCTCACCGGCTGGCGCTTGGCATAGCCGGCGTGCGAGAGCGTCACCACCACGTCTTCCGGCGAAATCAGGTCCAGGATGTCCAGATCTTCTTCGCTGTGACGGATCTCGGTGCGGCGTTCGTCGCCGTACTCTTCGCGGATGTTGATCAGCTCGTCGCGGATCACCTGCAGCAGCACGTCCGGGTTTTCCAGGATGCGGATCAGGCCCTGGATGACCTCGAGCAACTGCTTGTATTCGTCGGTCAGCTTCTCCTGCTCCAACCCGGTCAGGCGATGCAGACGCATTTCCAGGATCTGCGAGGCCTGCACTTCACTGAGCTGGTACAAGCCGTTGGCCAGGCCCACGCCCGGCGCCAGGTCTTCCGGCTTGGAGGCTTCGGCACCGGCAGCGCCCAGCAGCGCGCCCACCAGACCCGGTTCCCAGGTCTTGGCCAGCATGCGCTCGCGCGCTTCCTGCGGATTGGCCGAGGTCTTGATCAGCTCGATCATCTCGTCGATGTTGGCCAACGCGACGGTCAGGCCTTCCAGCACATGCGCACGCGCACGCGCCTTGCGCAGTTCATAGATGGTGCGGCGGGTCACCACTTCGCGGCGGTGGCGAATGAACGCCTGCAGCATCTGCTTGAGGTTCATCAACTGCGGGCGGCCATCGATCAGCGCCACCATGTTGATGCCGAACACCGACTCCATCTGGGTCTGCTGATACAGGTTGTTGAGCACAACCTCGGCCGACTCGCCGCGCTTGACCTCGATGTAGATGCGCATGCCGTCCTTGTCGGACTCGTCGCGCAGCTCGCTGATGCCTTCGAGCTTCTTTTCCTTGACCAGCTCGGCGATCTTCTCGATCAACCGCGCCTTGTTCACCTGATACGGAATCTCGGTGACGATGATCGCTTCACGGCCATTGTCGGCCACTTCCACGTCGGCCTTGGCGCGCATGCGCACGCGGCCACGGCCGGTGCGGTAACCGGCAGCGATGCCGGCGGTGCCGTTGATGATGCCGGCGGTGGGGAAATCCGGGCCGGGGATGTACTCCATCAGGCCTTCGACATCCAGTTCCGGCGTGTCGATCAAGGCGATGCAGGCGTTGATCGCCTCGGTCAGGTTGTGCGGCGGGATATTGGTGGCCATGCCCACCGCGATACCGGCCGAGCCATTGACCAGCAAGCTCGGGAACCGGGTCGGCATGACCGTCGGTTCCAGTTCCTTTTCGTCGTAATTGGGCTGGAAATCGACGGTTTCCTTGTCGATGTCGGCCATCAGCTCATGCGCCAGCCGCGACATGCGCGACTCGGTGTAACGCATCGCCGCGGCGGAGTCGCCGTCGACCGAACCGAAGTTACCCTGGCCGTCCACCATCATGTAGCGCAGCGAGAACGGCTGCGCCATGCGCACCAGCGTGTCGTACACCGACTGGTCGCCGTGCGGATGGTACTTACCGATGACGTCGCCGACGATACGCGCCGACTTGAAGTAGGCCTTGTTGCTGTGAGCGCCCAGCTCGTGCATGGCGTACAGGACGCGGCGGTGCACGGGTTTGAGGCCATCACGGGCATCGGGGAGTGCGCGGCCCACGATCACGCTCATCGCGTAATCGAGATAGCTCTTGCGCATCTCGTCTTCCAGATTGACCTGGATGATTTCCTTGGCGGTTTCTGCCATTCGGGTTCCGTAAGTGAGGTGGCGGGCCAGCCGGAAAGCCGCGTCGGGGGCGCCTTGGTCACAGGCTGCCGACCCCACGCTCCCGCCGATCGATTCAAGCCCCGGATTGTATCACGAAGGGGCACCACGATGCCGCCGGTTTACCGGCCAGAAACAAGCACTTGCAGGATTTTGACGGGACGATGCGGCGATAGCGCGCCGCACTGGCCTCAGCCGCCGAACGCCGCCTGCATGCGCGCCGGGTCCGGCTGCACGATCACCCCGCGTTCGGTGACGATCGCATCGATCAGGCTGCCGGGGGTGACATCGAACACCGGATTCCAGGCATGGATGCCATCGGCCACGGTGCGCACGCCGCCGACCCCGAACAACTCGCCCGGATCGCGCTGCTCGATCTCGATCTGCTCGCCGCTGGCGGTGTCCATGTCGACCGTGGACGACGGCGCCACCACCATGAACTTGACGCCGTGGTGGCGCGCGGCGATCGCCAGCTGGTAGGTGCCGATCTTGTTGGCGGTATCGCCATTGGCGCAGATGCGGTCGGCGCCGACGATGACCCACTGCACCAGCCCGGACTTCATCAGATGCGAGGCGGCCGAATCGGCGATCAGGGTCGCGTCGATGCCGTCCTGCTGCAGCTCCCACACGGTCAGGCGCGCGCCCTGCAACCACGGCCGGGTCTCGCCGGCAAACACCTTGGCGATGCGCTGCTGCGCCACGCCGGCGCGAATCACGCCCAGCGCGGTCCCGAAACCGGCGGTGGCCAGCGAACCGGTATTGCAGTGGGTCAGCACGCCGCTGCCGGTGTCGATCAACGCCGCACCAAGCGCGCCCATCTGCCGATTGGCCGCCAGGTCTTCATCGGCGATGGCCTGCGCCTCGCGCGCGATCACCTCGCGCCAGTCGGCGCCGGCAGCGCCCAGCACGCGACGCATGCGCATCAGCGCCCAGGCCAGATTGACCGCGGTCGGACGCGCGGCATTGAGCCGCAACAGCGCCGGTTCGAGTTTCTGCAAGGCCGCACTACCGTCCTCGGCAGCGATGTCGCGCGCCGCCAGTACCACGCCCCACCCGGCCGCGATGCCGATCGCCGGCGCTCCGCGCACGGCCAGCGAATGGATCGCCTCGGCCACGGCGTCGCTGGTGTCGCAACGCACATGCTCGACCACGAACGGCAGCTTGCGTTGGTCGAGCAGTTCCAGGGCATCGCCGGTCCACAGCAGTGGGCGGATATGGTCGTAGCGGGCGTAGTCGATATGGGCGCTGTCGTTCATGCGGACATTGTAAGTCATGCCCTGCCTGCAACCACGCACGGCCACCGTCGTGACTGGTCCTTGCCCGCTCACCGTCGCGGGACCTAACGCGGCATGGATGCCGCGTGCGCCCACACGGACGTATTTGCGGAGTGTCCTGCGATTGTGGGCGGGCGGGCCCTGCAGCAAACTGACAGCGTCGAGGGCGCGGTGCCCTCACCGCTCGCGGGACACGCCGTAAACCCATCCCTGGGGGCTCGGTGGCGGCATCCATGCCGCCACACGGTCCCGCAACCGGCAAGGGCACCGCACCAGACAGGTGGTCGGCGCTCATCTGAAAAGCCGTCTGTCGTGCGGTATGCATCAGACGTGGAACCGTTGCTCATGATCAAACGAGGCGCTTCCAGCACTGCTCTTCCCATGCACACCGACCATCTCGACTGGTCCTTGCCCGCTCACCGTCGCGGGACCCTGAGCGGCATGGATGCCGCGCCGGAGCCTACATGGACGTACTTGCGGCGTGTCCTGCGAGGGTGGGCGGGCAAGGGCCCTGCAGCAGGCCCGCAGCGTCGAGAGCGCGGTGCCCTCACCGCTCGCGGGACACGCCGTAAACCCATCCCCGGGGGCTCAGTGGCGGCATCCATGCGCCACACGGTCCCGCAACCGGCAAGAACACCGCGCCAGACAGGTGGTCGGCGCTCATCTGAAAAGCTGTCTGTCGTGCGGTATGCATCAGACCTGGGGCCGATGCTTCATGATCGGACGAGGCGCATTCAGCTCTGCTCTCCAATGCACACCGACCCTCTCGACCGGTCCTTGCCCGCTCACCGTCGCGGGACCCTGAGCGGCATGGATGCCGCGCCGGAGCCTACATGGACGTACTTGCGGCGTGTCCTGCGATGGTGGGCGGGCAAGAGTCCTGCGGCCAAGCCGCAGATCGTCCGCGCTACAGCCGGTAAATCCGCAACCCGCTCAATCCTCTCAAGACAACCGAGGGCTTGAGTTGTTGATCCATTCTCTCAGTCGACGATGAACTCGGCGCGGCAGCCATCGTTGACCCAGACGCCGTCGCGGCTCCAGCCCCAGGTCTGGCCTTCCACGCATTCCTTTTTGGAGAGCTGCCGGCCCACACGCACCCGGCGCTCCACCGAGACGCCGCAGGTGCGACGTGCACCCTTTTTCGATTCGCAGGTCACCATGCGCGGCACTGCCACGAAGCCGGAACCGTCCTCGGCAGCGACTTCGAATTCGCCATCGCAGCCGCGCGAAACCCAGATTTCGTTACGGCGCGCGCCCCAGCTGCGGCCTTCCTTGCACGGCCAGACAGAGCGCTGGCGCAGCAAGCGTACCGGCGCACCACGCAGCACCACCGGGCAGACCACCTTGCCGCCGTTGGAATCGCAGCGCACCACGCGGCGCATCTGCGGGGCCTGCGACGCGCGCGCGCTGGCAAACTCCGCACGGCAGCCCTGTTCGACCCACACGCCATCGCGTTCGACATCCCACTCGCTGCCGCGGATACAGCTGGTTTCGGACAGCTGGCGCACCAGTTGCACGCCATGTTCGGTATCCATCGCGCAATGCACGCGTGCCATGTCCTTGGACTCGCAGCGCACCACGCCGGAGACGCGATCGACCGCGCGCGCATCGGCGAGCATCAGCAGCGGCACGCACCACAAACCGCATAAGCTGATCAGCCACTTCATGCCGACAATCCTCACCCAAACACACTCTGCGCCGCGCCCCCCGTGGACGCCACGATGAGAGCATCATCGATGTGAAGATAGCAATACGGGGGACATGACAGCGGGATGGCAGCGGGGCGCACCGTGCGCGACGATGCCACGCAGTGGCCGGTGCGGGCCTTGCCGGGGTCAGGCGCGGGCGAACGCGAAGGCCAGCACATCGGCAATCTGCGTGGTGTCGCGCATGGCCATCAACAGCCGGTCCACGCCGACCGCCACGCCGGCGCAGTCGGGCAGTTGCGACAGCACTGCCAGCAGCCGCTCATCCACCGGCAGCTGCGGCAATCCGCGCGCCGCACGCACCGCGTTATCGCGCATGAAGCGCGCACGCTGCTCCTGTGCATCGTTGAGCTCGTGGTACCCGTTGGCCACCTCGTAGGCGCCCAGATACAGCTCGAAGCGCTCGGCCACCGGCGGATCGTCATGGCGGATGCGCGCCAACGCGCACTGGCTGGCCGGCCAGTCGTGCACCACGGTCAGCGTGTCGCTGGCAAAGCCCGGCTGGAGCCGATGGGTCATCAGTAGATCCAGCCAATCGTCGCGGGTCAGGCCCTGTGGATCGATCGCGACATCGTGCAGCGGTGCACGCAGCGTTTCGATCGGGTCGCGCAACGGGTCGATGCCCAGTGCCTGCACGAACAGCGCGCGATAGCTCAGTACCTGCACCTGCGCCTGGCGCCCGACCAGCGCAAGCGCGCGGCGCACCAGCGTGACGGTTTCCTGCGCCAGGGCGCGATCGTCCCAACCCACCCGGTACCACTCGAGCATGCTGAACTCGGGATTGTGGCGGCCGCCGGCCTCGCCATTGCGGAACACCCGCCCCAGCTCGTAGCAATCGCCCACCCCGGCCGCCAGCAGCCGCTTGAGCGGATATTCCGGCGAGGTGCGCAACCAGCGCACCGGCGCGCCGGCATCGACATGGCCGCTGAAGCGCGTGCTGAAACTGTCGATATTCGGCTCGGTGTTGCCGGCCTCCGACAGCACCGGCGTCTCCACTTCCAGCACGTCGCGCTCGGCGAAGAAAGCGCGGATCAGCGCGTTGAGCCGCGCGCGCAACCGCAACGCGTCCAGATCGACCTGCGTCGCAGTCATGGTTGCTGGCCGTGCTCGCCGAGGAAGGCCAGCAAGCGCACCTCGTCCCAGATCTCCACGCCCAACGACTGCGCCTTGTCCAGCTTTGAGCCGGCTTCTTCGCCGGCCACCAGAAACGCGGTTTTCTTGGAGACGCTGCCGGCGACCTTGGCACCCAGCGCTTCCAGCCGTTGCTTGGCCGCATCGCGGGTGAGCGCGGCCAGGGTCCCGGTGATCACCACGGTCTGGCCGTCGAGCGGGCCGGTTTGCAGCGCGTCGGCGTCGGGCAGACGCGACAGCACCGTTTCCATCGCCTGCTGCGCAGCGCTTGCCAAGGCCGCATTTTCCGGCCGCTCCAGCCATTGCAGCAGCGACGCCACCACCGGCGCGGGAACGCCGGCCTGCAACAAGGCATCGGACCCGGCGCTGCGCAGCGCATCGAAGGAGGCCACCGCGGCAGCCAGCTGCTGCGCACGCACCGGCGTCACCTTGGGGATATCCATGTCCTGCAGCACGCTGGCAAAGCTCAGCGCCTCGCGCAGTTTAGGTGATGGCGGATGCGCATCGCCGATGCGCACGCCACGTTGCAGCAGGTCGTCGATGGCCTGCTGATTGCCGGGCTGGTCGAAGAAGTGCCCGAGCGAGCGCGCCACCTCGCCACCGATGTCGGGCACGCGCTTGAACAGCGGCCACGGCAGATGGCGGATCAGCTCCAGATCGCCGAACCACGCCGACAAGGCCTTGGCGGTGCTCTCGCCGACATGCTCGATGCCGAGCGCAAACAGGAAACGCTCCAGCGTGGTATCGCGCGATTGCTCGATCGCCTCGATCAGGTTTTCCGCCCACTTGGTGGCGATCTTCTTGCGGTTCCAGTCGAACGCCGGCAGCCCGGCGCGCAACAGATCCGCCTGCCAGGTGTGCGGCGCCTCGCGCTCGCCGGCCAGGTCCACACCGATGCCGACCACGGTATTTTCCAGCTGGCCGTACGCACCGCTGGCCAGATGCTCGCGCGCCTCGCGCAGGAACGCGTGCGGGCTTTCGGCGGTGCTGATCATGCGCAATTGCAGCAGCTGGTCCACGTTGAGCAGATACAGATCGGCCACGCCCTGCACCACGCCGCTATCGACCAGCACCTCGATGAATTTTTCGCCCAGGCCATCGACATCCATCGCGCGGCGCGAGACGAAATGCCGGAACGCTTCCTTGCGCTGCGCCGGGCAGGTCAGCTCGCCGGAGCAGCGCCACACCGCCTCGCCTTCCTCGCGCACGATCTCCGACCCGCAGACCGGGCAGTGCGTGGGCATCTGCCATGGCTGGGTGCCGGGCGGCCGTTGCTCGGCAACCACGCCGGCCACTTCGGGAATCACATCGCCGGCACGCCGCACGATCACCGTATCGCCCACGCGTACATCCAGCCGCGCGATCTGGTCGGCGTTGTGCAGCGTGGCGTTGGTAACGACCACCCCGGCCACGTGCACCGGCTTGAGCCGCGCCACCGGCGTGGCCGCACCGGTACGGCCGATCTGGATCTCGATCGCCTCCACCGTGGTGGACTGCTCCTGCGCCGGGAACTTGTGCGCGATCGCCCAGCGTGGCGCACGCGAGACAAATCCCATCTCGCGCTGCCCGGCCAGATCGTCGAGTTTGTAGACCACGCCATCGATATCGAAGGGCAAGCCGTCGCGCGCCTCACCGATGCGTTGGTAGTACGCCAACAGGCCGTCGCTGCCCTGCACCACCTCGACCAGGGCGCTGACCGGGAAACCCCATGCGCGCAACTGCGCCAGGATCGCCGAATGCGTCTGCGGCAACGCACCTTCACTCACTTCGCCCACGCCATACGCAAAGAAACTCAGCGGGCGCTGCGCAGTGATGCGCGCATCCAACTGACGCAGCGAGCCGGCAGCGCCATTGCGCGGATTGGCCAGCACCTTGCCGCCCTGCAGGCGCATCTGCGCGTTGTAGGTCTCGAAGGCGGCGCGCGGCATGTACACCTCGCCGCGCACCTCCAGTACCTGCGGCCAGCCTTCGCCACGCAGGCGCAGCGGAATCGCCTTGACGGTGCGCAGATTGGCGCTGACATCCTCACCGGTGGCGCCGTCGCCCCGCGTTGCGCCCTGCACGAACTCGCCGTTTTCGTAGCGCAGGCTGATCGCCAGGCCATCGAGCTTGGGCTCGGCCGAGAACAGCGGCTGCTTCACCTCCAGCCGCTCGCTAATACGCCGTACGAACTCGGTCACTTCCTCGTCGCTGAAGGCATTGCCCAACGACAGCATCGGCAGGGCATGCCGCACCTCGGCAAAGCGCGACGCGGCCAGGTGGCCGACGCGCTGGGTCGGCGAATCGGCGCTGGCCAGCTCCGGGTGCGCAGCCTCCAGGGCTTCCAGTTCACGCATCAGGCGGTCGTAGTCGACGTCGGCCATCTGCGGCTCGTCGAGCACGTGATAGCGGTAGTTGGCGTCCTCGATACGATGACGCAGGGCGTCGATGCGCTGAGCGGGATCCGGGCTGACAGTCATACGATCGCTGGGCTGGCTCTGGGCCGCCCATTCTAACGGGCCGTGCCGGTGTGCAAGTGCTGCCCGACCGCCGACCAAACCGCGCGACAGCGAGCCCGGCAGCGATTTCCCGATAGGCAGACAGGCACAAACCCGCTAGCGTGGCGCCCTCTTTGCCTGCTCGCCTGGAGCTCACCGTGCCGTTGCCCGTCTCGCGCCGTTCGTTTCTCAGCCTTGCCAGCGTTGGCGTGGCGATCTCCGCACTGGGACTGGCACCGGCAGCCGAGGCAGCCCGCAAGCGTGCCGCTGCGCCGGCCAAGCCCGGTGTGGCTCCGGCAACGGGCGCGGTGTCTCTCAATCTCAACGAGCATCCGCTCGGCCCCTCGCCCGCCGCACTGGACGCGGCAACGCGCTCGCTGGCACGTGCAGGCCGCTATCAGTTCGAGATGGAGCAGGACCTGCGCAACCTGATGACCGGCGAGCTGCAACTGCCCGGCGACCATCTGGCGTTCTTTCCCGGCTCCAGGGACGCACTGCTGCGTGCCGGCAGCCTGTTCACCTCGGCACGTGCCGGGCTGGTGGTAGCCGACCCGAGCTTCGACCCGATCATCGACAGCGCCACCGCCCGCGGCGTGCCGGTACGCAAGGTGCCGCTGCGGGCCGATGGCGCGCACGACGTCAAGGCGATGGCCAAGGCCGACCCGTCCGCCGGCCTGATCTACCTGTGCAACCCCGGCAACGCCAGCGGCGCCATCACCCCGCGCGCCGACATCGAGTGGCTGCTGGCCAACAAGCCGGCCAGCGCAGTGCTGGTGGTCGACGAGGCGTACATCCACTACAGCAACGAGCCGTCCATGGCGGACCTGGTGCGCCAGCGCCAGGACCTGATCGTGCTGCGCAGCTTCTCCAAGCTCTACGGCATGGCTGGCCTGCGCCTGGGCGCCGCGCTGGCGCCGCCGGGGCTGCAGACCAAGCTCGCCAGCCTGGGCAGCAACCCGTTGTCGGTACCGGCAATGGCCGCCGGCATCGCCAGCCTGCGCGACCCGCAGCTGGTGCAGACCCGCCGCGCGGAGAACGCCCGCGTGCGCGACGACACCATCGCCTGGCTCAAGAGCAAGGGCTACACCTGCCTGCCCACGCAGGCCAATTGCTTCCTGCTCGACGTCAAGCGCGACGCCGGCGTGTTCGCCGACTCGATGCAGAAACAGGGCGTCATCGTCGGCCGCAGCTGGCCGATCTGGCCCAAGCGTGTGCGTGTGAGCGTCGGCACCGAAGCGGAGATGCTGCGCTTTCGCGAGGCGTTTACCAAGGCCAAGCGCTGATCGCCAAGCACAGAGTGGCCATCCCTTCCCCTCTCGGGAGAAGGTGCCCCGAAAGGGCGGACGAGGGTGCGCCTCGGAGATCTGCCAACACCTGCAATGACAAACGCCTCGCCACGCGCCGGCAGACCTGGATCACCGACTGCTGCACTGCTTTGCCTCCGCACCCTCACCCCTCTCCCGCCGGAGAGGGGCTGTGATTTCCTATCGCGTGGGAGTTGGAAGCGGCGCGGCAGCATTCGGGCGCAACATGCGCCGGATCCACACGTAGCTGAGCGCAAACGTCAGCGCCATCGACACCGCAATCCACACCAGGAGCTGGCGCAGCATCGGCGGGCCCTGAAAGATGCGCGCGTAGTAGCTGGCATCCAACAGCGCGATCGCATGCGGCAGGAAGACAGTGACGATGGGCGTTGGCACTGGCGCAACCAGCAGCGCCACTGCAGCGGCAAACCCGATCGACCTCCATTGCGCGCGATGTGGGCTTGTCGACGCGCCTTTGCGCAAACGCAGCGCAATCCGCGACGCCATCCATAGCAGCGGTGCGGCCAGGATGGCCCACACCGCCAGCAACATCAGCACCGCCAGCGCGCCCTGCAAGCTCCACATCGTTCACCTCTACGCTAGGACGCGCCCTGCGGCAGGTCGCGACTTAGACCGCGTATGGACGACTCACGGTCGGGATGGCTCGCGGTCAACGGCTCGCAATCACTGACTCAGCGACGCTCGATCACCAGCGGTGCGCAATCACCACCAACGCACATCACCAGCAGCGCACACTTAAAAGCAATACGCACTCACCAGCGCGGCGACTTGGTCAGCGGCGGTGCCTGGTGCTGGCGATCGTAGGCGCGCAGTTCGTCGCGGATATGCGCCACGCGCTGGCGGCCCAGCGCATTGCGGCTGTCGTCCAGCACCACGCCGTCGAGCAGTTCGGCCATGCGCTGCACGGTCGGCAGCATCTTTTCCCAGGCATCCAGCGCGGTCATCGGCGCCGGCAAGGTGAGGAAGAACGCAATCGCCGGGGTCTGCATCTCGCGGATGTTGGCCATGTCGAAGCTGCCGGGCTTGAGGATGCTGGCCATGCTGAAGATCGGCCCGCGCTCCGGATGCCCCTCCACCAAACGGTGGAAGACATTCATGTGACCGAACACCAGCCCGGTCTTCTCCGCAGCGACCACCACATCTTCGCCGCGCAGCACCTGGCCGGCCTTGGCGGCCACGAACAGCGAGACGATCTTGTCGAAATCCTGGTTGGGCCGCTTGCCGACATCGTTGCCGCCGGCCGCATCGGCATCGTCCAGGTTCAGTTCGCTTTGCTCGGCGCCTTCATTGCGCTCGAACGGGTCGCCGTCCACGCCAGGCTCGCTGGAGATCACCGGCTCGCGGCGCTCGCGCGGCTGCCCGTCGTCCTTGTCGACCCGGCGCCCTTGTGGCGATTTTTTCGGGCGACCAAACAGGAAGATGGCCGCGACCAGCAGCAGTCCAGCGATCAGGATCCCGATCCGGATCATGGCCATGTCGGACATTCAGCGTGCCTCCGCATAAGAGTGACAGGTGTCGATATTCCGACAAGCATGGCACGTCATGCCGCACCCGCCAAACGTGCGGCCTCTTCCAGGTCCACGCTGACCAGTCGACTGACGCCCGGCTCACGCATGGTCACGCCCGAGAGCTGGCGCGCAGCCTCCATCGTCGCCTTGTTGTGGCTGACGAACAGGAACTGCACCTTCTCGCTCATTTCCCGCACCATGTTGGCCAGGCGGCCGACATTGGCTTCGTCCAGCGGCGCGTCCACCTCGTCGAGCAGGCAAAACGGCGCGGGATTGAGCTGGAAGATCGCAAACACTAGCGCCACCGCGGTCATCGCCTTCTCGCCACCGGACAGCAGCGAGATGCTGGACACGCGCTTGCCCGGCGGGCGCGCCATGATGGTCACGCCGGTGTCGAGCAGGTCTTCGCCGGTGAGCTCCAGATACGCATGACCACCGCCGAACAGGCGCGGATACAGCGCCTGGACCCCGGAATTGACCCGGTCGAAGGTGTCCTTGAAGCGGCCGCGGGTTTCGCGGTCGATCTTGCGGATCGCCTCTTCCAGCGTCTCCAGTGCGGTGTTGAGATCCAGATTCTGCGCGTCCAGATATTCCGAACGCTGCGCCGCTTCGCCGTACTCCTGGATCGCGGCCAGGTTAACCGGTTCCAGCCGCCGCATGCGGCCGTCGATCTGGCCGACTGCGGCTTCCCACTCGGCCACGTTCGCGGCTTCCGGCAACCCATTGACGACGTCCTCGAGCACGAAGCCGGCTTTCACCACGGCGGCCTCCAATTGCTCTGCGCTGAGCACCAACGCCTGCTGATCGAGCTTGCGCTGGGAGATGCGCTCGCGCTGGGCCAGCGCCTGTTCGTCGCGCTGCTGGCGGGTCTGCTCGTAGCTGCGCAGCTCGCCATCGATGCTCTCCAGCATGGTGCGCGCTTCGCTCAGCACGCGCTCGGTGCGTACACGCTCGCTCAACGCGGCCTGGTGCTCGTGCTCCAGCGTTTCCACCGGCGAATCGCCGTCGCTGAGCTGGGCGACCAGGTCCTCCAGGCGCGTATCGAGCTGGCCGCGCTGGCTGTCCATGCGCTCCAGCGTCTGGCTCAGCGAGGTGATCTGTGTGCGTTGCGATTCCAGCGTCAGTGCCAATGCATGCATCGCATCGCGCACGCCACGTGCGGCATCGCGGGCCTGATCGCGCGCATCGGTGAGCTGACGGCGTTCGTTCTCCAGCGCCTCGCGAGTGCCTTGCAGGTCGCCCATCAGGGTCACCGCGTCTTCGAGCTTGGCGCGTGCCTCGCGTGCCTGCTCGCGGCTGGTGTCCAGTGTTTCCAGCAGCTGCGACAATTCGTTTTCGATGCGTTCGATGCGCGTGCGCGCGGCATCGACCTTGCCCTGCTGACTCTGCAGCTGGCCGGCCAGCTCGGACACGCTGCGGTGCGCCATGTACAACTGGCGCTGCGCATCTTCGCGTTGCTGCTCGGCCGCCAGCAGTTGCTCGCGGAAGCTGCCCAGGCGCTGCTCGAGTTCGGCCTCGCGCTCCTGCAGCGTTTCGATCTGCGCACGCAGCTCCTGAATCTCGCGCTCGCGCAGCAAGGCGCCCTGCTTGGCAGCGCCGGAGCGCGACACCCGCACCCAGCCCTCGCCCAGCCGCTCGCCGCTGCGGGTGATGACCGAATCGCCTTCGGGCAGGCTGCGCTGCAGCGTGCGCGCGGCCTCCAGATCCTCGGCCGCGTGCAGGCGCGCGAGCAGGCGACGGATCGCGATCGGCCCCTGCACCTTGGCCGCCAGCGAGGTCGGCGCGAAGCTCGCGTTGTCGCTGGCACCGGACACCAGCGCGATGCGGCCCTCGCCCAATTCGCCCAGCGCATCGACCAGTTGTTCCGGCGCATCCACCAGCACGCCTTCGATCAACTGCCCCAACGCGCCTTCCACCGCGTTTTCCCAGCCGCTTTCGACTGTGATGCGCTCGCCGACACGTGCGGCAGAATCCAGCCCGCGCGACTTCAGCCACGCCACTGCGGCGCCCTGCTCCTGGCCGAGTGCGGCCTGCTGCAGGGTTTCCAGCGACGACAGCCGACCACGCGCGGCCTGCGCCTGCTTGCGCACGTCGGCCAGTTCGCCCTGGCTGGCGCGCTGTTGTTCCTGCAGCCCGCCGAGCGCGTGCTTGCGCGCTTCGACCTGCTCGGTCAGCCCGTCCAGCGAGGTCTTCTGGGTTTCGTGGCGCAGCTCGATCTGCTCGAACGCCTCGGCCAGCGCATCCAGGTCCAGCCCGGCGCGCTCATTGACCAGCGCTTCGCGGCGACGCTCGGCCTCCAGCGACTGGCGATCGAGATAATCGACGCGCGTGCGCTCCACTTCGCCGGCACGCGAGGCTTCGCCGGTGTCGCGGTTATGGGTTTCCCAGCGCTGCTGCCAGTCGGCCAGACGCGCCTCGGCCTCGCGTAGCGACTCCTGGCGGAATTCGTGGTCCTCGCGCAGCTGTTCCAGTTGCGGTTCGGCAGCGTCCACCGCCTCGCGCAATACCGCCAGCCTGGCCGAATCGCCGCTGATGTGCTGGGTCAGCTCCTGCAACTGGCTCTGCGCCTCGTCGCGCGCCTTGTGCAGGCGATGCGAGAGTTCGCGCTGATGCTGGATCTGCTGCTCGATGCGCGCCAACGCACCACCGACCTGATAGACATCGGCTTGCGCCTTGGCCACCGCTTCGGCGGCTTCCTCGCGACGCGCGCGCCCGGTCTCGATCCGCGCCTCGGCATCGCGCTGTTCGGCGATCAACTGCTGCAGCCGGGTCTCTTCCTGGTTCAACTTCTCGCGCAGGCCCTGCAGCCGCCCATCCAGCCCGCGGTATTCCAGCGCCTTCCACTCGGCGTCCTTGATCCGGCGCTCTTCCTGCAAGGCCTGATACTGCTCGGCCTGGCGCGCCTGGCGCTGCAGATGCGCCAGCTGCTTGGTGATCTCTTCGCGCAGGTCGCCCAGGCGATCGAGATTCTCGCGGGTATGCCGGATGCGCGTTTCGGTTTCCTTGCGGCGCTCCTTGTACTTGGAAATGCCGGCGGCTTCTTCCAGGTACACGCGCAGGTCTTCCGGGCGCGCCTCGATGATCTGGCTGATCATGCCCTGCTCGATGATCGAGTAGCTGCGCGGGCCAAGACCGGTGCCCAGGAACAGGTCGGTGATGTCGCGGCGCCGGCACTTGGTGCCGTTGAGGTAGTAGGCGCTGTTGCCGTCGCGGCTGACCAGGCGCTTGACCGAGATCTCGTTGAACGAGGCGAACTCGCCGCTGATGGTGTGATCGGAATTGTCGAAGATCAGCTCCACCGTCGCCTGCGACACCGGCTTGCGCGCCGAGGAGCCGGAGAAGATCACGTCGGTCAGCGAGTCGCCACGCAGGCGGCTGGCCGAACTTTCGCCCATCACCCAGCGCACCGCGTCGATGATGTTGGACTTGCCGCAGCCATTGGGTCCGACGATGCCGGTCATGTTGGTGGGCAGGTGCAACGTGGTCGGGTCGACGAACGACTTGAAACCGGACAGTTTGATCGTGGACAGGCGCATGGGGCTGAAGGTTCCGGGCACCGCACGGGCGAGGCCGGCAGGCGCTTTTTCCTGTGAAGCCGACACCTAAGCCCTTGATCCACAAGATCTGCAGGCCGTGGAACCGGCAATGGAACACGAGTATAGCGGGCCTGCCATCGTTGGCGCGGCCGCACAAAGACGAAGGGCGCCCAACCAGGCGCCCTTCGGATACAGCGTGCAGCGTGGATCAGGCGTCGGATTCGACGATGACCTTGACCGAGGTTTCCACATCGGCGTGCAGGTGCAGCACAACGTCGTACTCGCCGACATTGCGGAACGCGCCTTCGCCCAGGATCACTTCGCTCTTTTCCAGCGGCAGGCCGGCGGCGGTGAACGCCTCGGCGATGTCACGCGGACCGACCGAGCCGTACAGCTTGCCTTCGGTCGACGCATGCGCGCCGATGGTGACGCTGGCGCCTTCGAACTTGCCGGCGCGGCTCTGGGCATCGGCCAGGATGGTGTTGGCCTTGGCTTCGTAGTCGGCACGCTTGGCTTCAAACGCTTCAACGTTGGCAGCGGTGGCCGGCACGGCCTTGCCCTGCGGCACGAGGAAGTTGCGGCCGTAACCCGGCTTGACGCTGACCTTGTCGCCCAGGCCGCCGAGATTGGTCACTTTCTGCAGAAGAATCAGATCCATGGTGGTGCTCCGTTATTCGTTAGCGCCGGCGCTTTGGCCGACGCAACGTTTGCTGTCCGAAAAGACGGGATTCGGGAATCGGGATTTGGGAATCGCAACAGCACGATCAACACCGCATCTCGAACGACCGGCCTCTATATTTTTAGTAACCCGCACATGGATGTGCGGGCTTTTGTGAGGGACTCACATACAACCGTGCGGGCTCTTGTGAGGGACTCACATCAACGACTCGGATTAAACGTCGTGATTGTCCGTGTACGGGATCAGCGCCAGGAAACGCGAGCGCTTGACGGCCGTGGCCAGCTGACGCTGGTACTTGGACTTGGTGCCGGTCACGCGGCTCGGCACGATCTTGCCGTTCTCGGTGAGGTACTGGCGCAGGGTGTTGAGATCCTTGTAATCGATCTCCTTGACGCCCTCGGCGGTGAATTTGCAGAACTTGCGACGACGGAAGAACTTGGACATGACAGCGCTCCTTAAGCGGCTTCGGCGTTGTCGCCGTCGGTATCGGTGGCGGCAGGTGCAGCATCGCCCTCATCGTCATCACGACGACGACGCTCGCTACGCTCGGGCTTGTCGCCCTTCTCGTCCTTGCTCTTCATGATCAGCGACTGCTCGGTGTCCGGGCCGTCGCGCTTGACGACCAGGTGACGCAGCACCGCATCGTTGAAGCGGAAGCTTTCCACCAGCTCGCTCAGCACGGCCTGGTCGACTTCGATGTTGAGCAGCACGTAGTGCGCCTTCACCAGGTTCTGGATCGGGTAGGCCAGCTGACGACGGCCCCAGTCTTCCAGACGGTGGATGGTGCCGTTACCGCCCTCGATCAGCGACTTGTAGCGCTCGATCATGGCCGGAACCTGCTCGCTCTGATCCGGGTGGACCAGGAACACGACTTCGTAATGACGACTCATGTTGTATTACCTTTCGGATGTGGCCACGTGGGCCGGACAGCTCCCCGGTGAGCCGCGCAAGGCGGCCGGTGGAGCAAGGGTTCCCGCCCGGAACCGGGCAGGAAGCAGGAAAGTATGGCAGTTCAGGCGTTTGCACGCAACCGGCCGCCCAGCGAGGACATTCCAACGCCCCTCTCCCGCCGGGAGGGGGGGGTAAGGGCCCGGGGCGAAGTAGTCGCAGCGTCACTTTTGAAGGCGCGTGGCGACGCGTTTTTCATTCCGGGCACTGGCAGATGCTTGAGGCGCACCCTCATCCGCCCTTCGGGCACCTTCTCCCGAGGGGAGAAGGGACTCCAGTGCCGGTGGGCTCAGCCGGGCTCAGCGATGCTCGGCTTCGGTCGTGAAGCTCTCCCCGCACCCGCACTCGGCGGTCGCATTGGGGTTGCTGAAGGTGAAGGTCTCGCTGAGGCCGTGCTTGCCGAAATCGATGCAGGTGCCATCGACCAGCGGCAGGCTGACCGGGTCGACGAAGATGCGCACCCCCTGCTGCTCGAACACCGCATCGTCGTCGCGCTTCTCGCGCGCCAGGTCGGTGACATGGCCCCAACCCGAGCAACCGGTCTTGGTCACGCCAAAGCGCAGACCCAGCGTCCCCGGGGTCTGCTGCACGAAACGCTGCACGCGCTCCAGCGCGGCGGGGGTGAGGCTGATGGCCATGGGAGATGCTCCGAAAACGATGGTGAAACACTGGTGGCAAGTATAGCGAGGCTGCAATGACCGGGGCTGCACCCGCTGATACGACGTGTTCCCCAGATGGGGCCATGCCCCGCCGTCGACAAGCGCGACCACCGGCAAGCCGTTCAGATGCTCGCGCCAGCGCGCCCGCAGCCAGTAAACTCGCAGACCATTCAAAGTCGCTACGGCGAGGACAAGTCATGACGGTGGTCAGCGTTGAACATGCGCTTGCGGGAAAACTCCCGGAAGGCGGCGAAGTCACGGTACGGGGGTGGGTGCGCACGCTGCGCGGATCTGCCGGACTGGCCTTCATCAACGTGACCGATGGCTCGTGCTTTGCCCCGATCCAGGTGGTGGCCAACGACACCCTGCCCAACTTCGACGAGATCAAGCGCCTGACCAGCGGCTGCTCGCTGATCGCCAAGGGCGTGCTGGTGAAGTCGCAGGGCAAGGGCCAGTCGTTCGAGATCCAGGCCACCGGCGTGGAGATCGTCGGCTGGGTCGAGGACCCGCTGACCTACCCGATCCAGCCCAAGCCGATGTCGCCGGAGTTCCTGCGCGAAGTGGCGCACCTGCGCCCGCGCACCAACCTGTTCGGCGCGGTCACCCGCATCCGCAACTGCCTGGCGCAAGCGGTGCACCGCTTCTTCCACCAGAACGGCTTCAACTGGATCAGCACCCCGATCATCACCACCTCCGACGCCGAAGGCGCCGGGCAGATGTTCCGCGTCTCCACGCTGGACATGGTGAACCTGCCGCGCGATGCCAGCGGTGCGGTGGATTTCAGCCGCGACTTCTTCGGCAAGGAAACCTTCCTGACCGTGTCCGGCCAGCTCAACGTGGAGGCGTACTGCCTGGCGCTGAGCAAGGTCTACACCTTCGGCCCGACCTTCCGCGCCGAGAACAGCCATACCACGCGCCATCTGGCCGAATTCTGGATGATCGAGCCGGAAATCGCCTTCGCCGACCTGGCCGAAGACGCGCGCCTGGCCGAACAGTTCCTCAAGTACCTGTTCCGCGCCGTCCTGGACGAACGTGGCGACGATCTGGCCTTCCTGGCCGAGCGCGTGGACAAGAACGCCATCAGCAAGCTGGAAGCCTTCATCAATGCGCCGTTCGAGCAGATCGACTACACCGAGGCGGTGAGGCTGCTGCAGAACTCTGGCAAGAAGTTCGACTTCCCGGTCGAATGGGGCCTGGACCTGCAGACCGAGCACGAGCGCTGGCTGACCGAAGAACATATCGGCCGCCCGGTGGTGGTGACCAACTACCCCGAGCACATCAAGGCCTTCTACATGCGCCTGAACGACGACGGCAAGACCGTCGCGGCGATGGACGTGCTGGCGCCGGGCATCGGCGAGATCATCGGCGGCAGCCAGCGCGAAGAGCGTCTGGACGTGCTGGATGCGCGCATGGCGCAATTTGGCCTGGATCAGGAGCACTACGGCTGGTACCGCGATTTCCGTCGCTACGGCTCGGTGCCGCATGCCGGCTTCGGCTTGGGCTTCGAGCGCCTGGTGGTCTACGTGTGCGGGCTGAGCAATATCCGCGACGCCATCCCCTACCCGCGCGCACCCGGCAGCGCCGAGTTCTGACCGTGCGCCTGCTGGCTGCCGCCGCCCCGCACCCGCAATCGCCGGCCTTGGCGCCGGCCTTGCCAAGCCTCGGCATGGCCGGCGTGTGCGGCGTCCGGCCAGCCGAGCCGGCAGCCACGCCTCCGGTTCCAGGTGCGTGGCGGCAGGGTGACACGGCACGCCAGGCCCTCCTCCAGGCCAGGCGTCCGTTGGGGTGGACCATCGCTGCGCCGGTGGCTGGCGCAGTACTTCTGCAACGCGTACTGAGGCCGGCGGGCACATGACCCTGTTCTTCGCACTGTGTTTTGTCGGCGTCGCCGTCGCCGGGCTCACCGCCTTGCTGATCTTCTGGCCACTGACGCTGGTGCACCTGCGCGACCGTCATCCCGAGGCGCTGGCCAGCTTCGGCGATCCGGCCTTCATCAGCCCTGCGGCACTGCGCTGGTTGCTGACACGGCGCTACCGCAGCCACCGCGACAATGCGCTGTCCGGTCTGGCCACACCCGCCTGGCTGTCGCTGCTGACCATCTTCTTCGGCCTGGGCATGGCGGCCCTGCTCGGCCTGCTTTCCAAGGTAATGCCATGAATACATCGCAAGACACCGCACAGGACCACCACGATTCGTGGTGGCTGGCCACGATCGGCCGCACGCTGATCTGGGCGCGCCTGCGCGTCAAGCAGGCCGGTACCGCCGAAGTCCTGGACAGCGACGGCAAGATCCTGCCCTACGACAGCGAAGACAGCGCCCGTGCGGCCTTGTTCGATGCCGAATTCGTCGCGCTCGACGGGCTGGACGAGGAAGACGCGCTGATGCGTGGCTTCTCGCTCGACGAGGTGTCGCCGCCGCGCGGCGACGACGATGCCGACCTGCGCGAACGCATGGTGCTGACCCTGGGCGGTCGCGCCTGACATGTACGCCCCGCGCGCGTTCGCGCAGACCGATCTGGCACTGCTGGACTGGCTGATCGCGCGCGACCCGTTCGTCACCCTGATCAGCGGTGGCGAGGACGGGCAGCCGGCGATCTCGCATCTGCCGGTGCTGTACCGACGCCAGGCGCAGGCAGTGGTCATCGAAGGCCACTGGGCGCGCCCCAATCCGCAGGCACGCAGCCCCGGCGATGCGGTAATCGTGGTGCAGGGCCCGCACGCCTATGTGTCGCCGAGCTGGTATCCGGACAAGGAAGCGGCCGCACGCGTGCCGACCTGGAACTACGCCGTGGCGCATCTGCATGGACGCTGCGAGCAGGTCAGCGATGAGGCGGCGCTGGGCGACCTGATCGGCCGCATGAGCGCGCACTTCGAACAGCGCGCCGGCAGCGACTGGCTGTTCGAGATGGAACGCGACAGCCACCGCCGCCAGTTGCGCGGCCTGATCGGCTTCCGCTTCGTTCCCAGCCGCATCGAGCTGACCTTCAAGCTCAGCCAGAATCATCCGGCCGGTAATGTCGCTGCCGTGAGCGATGCATTGCAGCAACAGGCGTCCGCCGACTCCCGCGAGCTGGCGGCGCTGATGCGCGATGTCCTGCAGGTACGCGATGGCGCAGCATGAGCGGTGCCGTACAGCATCGATTTGCGCATCACTGCCTTTCGCTCATCTGTCGATCACACACTGCCCTTCGTCCTCTGGAATACTGCCCCCATGAACGAGCTCAACCATTTGCTTGAAAACAACCGTGCCTGGTCCGAGCGCATCCGTCGCGAGGACCCGGAATTCTTCTCCAAGCTGTCCACCCAGCAGACGCCCGAGTATCTGTGGATCGGCTGCTCGGACTCGCGCGTGCCGGCCAACCAGATCATCGACATGGCGCCGGGCGAGGTGTTCGTCCATCGCAACATCGCCAACGTGGTCGTGCACACCGATCTGAACTGCCTGTCGGTGATCCAGTTCGCCGTCGACGTGCTCAAGGTCAAGCACATCCTGGTGGTCGGCCATTACGGCTGCGGCGGCGTGTTTGCCAGCCTGACCCAGAAGCGCATGGGCCTGGTCGACAACTGGATCCGCCACGTCACCGATGTGGCCGACAAGCACGAGGCCTGCCTGCACGATGCGGGCGACCTGCCGGTCCAGCACGCGCGCCTGTGCGAGCTCAACGTGCTCGAACAGGTGGTCAATGTCTGCCGCACCACCATCGTGCGCGATGCCTGGGAGCGCGGCCAGGCACTGCAGGTGCATGGCTGGGTCTACAGCCTGCGCGACGGACGTGCGCACGACCTGGGCATGTCGATCGACCGCCCCGAACTGCTGCAGGAACGCTACGACGCGGCGCTGGCACAGATCCAGGCCGATCACGCCGAACGCTGAGCCGCACCCGCACGCCATCCCGCCGCGGCGCCCATCGGCGCCGTCGGTTGGCTATGCTGGACGTCTTCTTTGCCGAGGAACGTCGATGCTGGTCCCGCCGATCAACCTGCAAGCCTGGATCGAGCAACACCGCCACCTGCTCAAGCCGCCGGTGGGCAATAAATGCATCCAGCAGGACGGCTTCATCATCATGATCGTCGGCGGGCCGAATGCGCGCACCGACTATCACTACGACGAAGGCCCGGAGTGGTTCTTCCAGCTCGAAGGCGAGATGGTGCTGAAGGTGCAGGATGACGGCGTGGCACGCGACATCCCGATCCGCGCCGGCGAGATCTTCCTGCTGCCGCCCAAGGTGCCGCATTCGCCGCAGCGTACGGCCGGCTCGATCGGCCTGGTGATCGAACGCGAGCGCCTCCCCGACGAGCAGGACGGCCTGCAGTGGTATTGCCCGCAGTGCAATCACAAGCTGTACGAGGCGATGTTTCCGCTGCAGGACATCGAAACCGATTTTCCGCCGGTGTTCGATCATTTCTACCGCTCGCTCGCGCTGCGCACCTGCACCCGCTGCGGACACCTGCATCCTGCGCCGGAGCGCTATGCCATTGTCCAGGCATGAGCGGGCCATGGCGTATGGCACGGCCGGGCACGTCTTGCGCAGGTCTTCGGAGGCGCGTTCGCTCGATGGCCGCGCGTGTGCGTCACGTCGGCAGCGTGATGCCGCGCAATTGCAATGACGGCGCAACTGCCCGCAACGTGCTGCGTTTCAACCGCGTGCACGCGCCGCAGCCACGCTGCGTATACGCGCTGAACCCCATGCCATGCTGCGCACGCTGATCGACCTCAAACCGCGCGACGTGCCGCTGCGCGTCGCGCTGCGCAACACCGCCGCGGTGGTGCTGCCGCTGGCGGTCGGCGTGGCCACCGGGCATGTCGCCGCCGGCCTGGCCGTGTGTACCGGCGCGCTCAACACCATGTTCACCGACCAGCCCGGCCCGTATCGCGCGCGCCTGCAACGCATGCTGATGGCCGCGCTGGCTGCCGGCCTGGCCGCGTTGCTCGGCATCTGGGTCGGCCACAACACGCCGGCCCTGGTGATCGCCGGGCTGCTGCTCGGCCTTGGCGGCGGCTTGCTGGTGGCGCTCGGCCCGGTGGCGGCGCGTGTAGGGCTGACCAGCATGATCCTGCTGGTGGTCAGCGCCGACATGCGCTTGCCGGTGCAGCAGGCAGCAGGTGTGGCGGCATTGATCTTTGCTGGCGGCCTGCTCCAGGTGGTGCTGGCGTTGGCCGCCTGGCCGCTGCAACGCTATCGCCCGGAGCGCTTCGCGCTGGCCGACCTGATGCGTCAACTGGCCGGCATCGCACGCCAGCGTCCGGAAGCCAGCGCCCCGCCGCCGGCCACCCAGGAAGTGCTCGATGCGATGGTGATGCTGCACGGCGAGCATCGCTCGCGCGCGATCGCCGTGCAGAGCTTCCGCATCATTGCCGAGCTGTGCGAGCGCGTGCGGCTGGAGCTGCTGTCATTGGCCGATGCCGACACCCGCCTGACCGAGTCGCAGGCGCGCCCGGCGATCGAGCGCGTGCTCGAACGCAGCGCCATCGTGCTGGAACAGCTCGCGCATGCGATGACGGTAGGCGAAGACCCGCTCGCCGCCAGTGCCTCGATGACCGGCTTCGACGATCTGGTCGCCGCGCTGGCGCAGTTCCAGCACGACAACGCCGACACCCGCGAGCGCCGGCTGGTGCGGGTGGCGGTAGCACGCGCGCAAGGCCTGGGCGGCCAGCTGCGCGCGCTGATCCGCAACGCGCATTGGGCCAGCAGCCGCGGCGAAATCCAGGCGCAGCTGGCCGAAGCGCGCCTGCCGGCGGCACTCAGGCCCGCCGCGACCTGGGCCACGCTGCGCGCGAACCTGGATCTGTCATCGGTGGCCTTCCGGCATGCCTTGCGCTGCGGCGTGTGCCTGGCGCTGGCAATCGCCTTCCAGCGCTGGCAGCAGATCCCGCACGGCTTCTGGATTCCGATGACCACCGCGATCGTGCTCAAGCCGGATTTCGGCGGCACCTTCAGCTTCGGTGCCCTGCGCGTGGCCGGCACCTTCGTCGGCCTGCTGGTGGCGACCTTGCTGGCGCATCTGGCAATGGATGGCGCGAGCGTCCGCCTGGCGTTGCTGGCGCTGTTCTGCCTGGGCTTCCGCCTGCTGACGCAGGTGAACTACGGCATCGGCGTGGCGTTCCTGACCGGCATGCTGGTGCTGCTGCTGTCCTTCGAGGGCGTGGCACCGGGCGAGGCCATCGGTGCGCGCCTGCAGGCGACGGTGGCCGGCAGCGCCTGGGCGCTGATCGCCTATGCGCTGTGGCCCACGCGCGAACGCCGGCACATCCGCGCCTCGCTGGCGCAGCTGCTCAGCGCGTATCGCGATCATCTGCGCAATCTGTTGCTCGGCAGGATGGAGGATCTGGGCGACACCCGCGCTGCCGCACGCGTGGCGCGCACCAATGCGCAGGCCTCGATCGAACGCCTGCGCGGCGAGCCGCGCAGCCGGCGCAATCTGCACGAGCTCAAACTCGCCGAGTCGTTGCTGGCCAACGGCAACCGGCTGATCCGCGCCACCTTGTCGCTGGAGGCGGTGCTGCGCGACGGCCATCCCCTGCCTGCGCTGGACGCGCTGGCGGCATTCGCGCAACAGGCCGACCAGGCGCTGTCCGAGCTGATCGCCTGCCTGCTCGACGGCGGCATTCCGGCCGCGGCCACCTTGCGCAGCGCCGAGCGCCAGTTGTCCGATGCACTGGCGGCCCTGCCCGACGGCTCGCCGGCCACCGCCGCACTGGCCGACACCATCGACCGCATCACCGACAGCATCGGCACGTTGACGCATCTGCTGCGCCCTGCCCGGCCAGCCGCGACCACCGCCGCGCCCGACGTACCGGCCGCGCATGACGGCGCACAGGGTGCCGGCGGGTAAACTGCGCCACTGACCTGCGTTGCGAGCCGTGATCATGACCGACCTGCTGTCCCGCGCCCATGCCGTTGCACTGGACGCCGCCGACCCGCTGCGCCAGCTGCGCGATGACTTCATCTTCCCGCAGCATGCCGGCCAGGATCAGACCTATTTCGTCGGCAACTCGCTGGGCCTGCAGCCACGCGCCGCACGCGCGATGGTGGCCGAGGTGCTCGACCAGTGGGGTGCGCTCGCGGTGGAGGGCCACTTCACCGGTCCCACCCAGTGGCTGACCTATCACCAGCTGGTGCGCGATGGTCTGGCCCGGGTAGTCGGCGCGCTGCCCGGTGAAGTGGTGGCGATGAACACGCTGAGCGTCAACCTGCACCTGATGATGGCCAGCTTCTACCGCCCCACGCCCGAGCGCGGCGCGATCCTGATCGAAGCCGGCGCGTTTCCGTCCGACCGCCATGCGGTGGAATCGCAACTGCGCCTGCATGGGCTGGATCCGGCCACGCAGCTGATCGAAGTGCAAGCCGACCAACCCAACGGCACGCTGTCGATGGCGGCCATTGCCGATGCCATCGCCCGGCATGGTCCGCGGCTGGCGCTGGTGCTGTGGCCCGGCATCCAGTACCGCACCGGCCAGGCCTTCGACCTGGGCGAAATCGTGCGGCTGGCACGCGCACAGGGCGCGGCAGTGGGTTTCGATCTGGCACATGCGGTCGGCAATATCGCGCTGACGCTGCACGACGACGGCGTGGATTTCGCGGTCTGGTGCCACTACAAATATCTCAATGCCGGCCCCGGCGCGGTGGGTGGCTGTTTCGTGCACGAACGCCATGCCAACAGCGACCTGCCGCGTATGGCCGGCTGGTGGGGACACGAGCAGCAGACCCGGTTCCGCATGGATCCGCAGTTCGTGCCCTCGCCTGGGGCCGAAGGCTGGCAGCTGAGCAATCCGCCGGTGCTGGCGCTGGCGCCGCTGCGTGCCTCGCTGGAATTGTTCGACCAGGCCGGCATGGCGGCGCTGCGCGCCAAGTCCGAACAACTCACCGAGCATCTGGAACAGCTGATCCACGCCCGTGTGCCGCAGGTGCTGCAGATCGTCACCCCGGCCGAGCCGGCGCAGCGTGGCTGCCAGCTGTCGTTGCGGGTGGCCGGCGGCCGCGCGCAGGGGCGCTCGCTGTTCGAGTCCCTGCAGTCGGTGGGCGTGCTCGGCGACTGGCGCGAACCGGACGTGATCCGCATCGCACCGGTGCCGCTGTACAACCGCTTCTGCGACCTGCACCAGTTGGTCGAGCACGTGGAATCCTGGGCCGCCGCCTGAGCACATACGGCACAGACTGTGCCAGCGAACACGGCTGCGCGTGAGCCGGAATCGGCACCCGCGCACGTACACTCCGAACCCGCACCTGGCCGACCGCAGCAGGTGCCGCTGCCAGCCACTCTCCTTCCTCCCTCTTGGCCGGCACTCGCGTCCGGCCGCTGCCGGATACCGCATTGAGCGCAGTCTCTCCCCGTTCCCTGACCCTGATCGGCGCTGGCCTGGCCGGTTGCCTGCTGGCCATCCTGTTGTCGCGTCGCGGCTGGCAGGTCACCGTCTACGAGCGCCGCGGCGACCCGCGCATCAAGGGCTACGAGTCCGGCCGCTCGATCAACCTGGCGCTGGCCGAACGCGGCCGCCATGCGCTGCGCCAGGCCGGCGCCGACGACGCGGTGATGGCCAAGGCGGTGATGATGCGCGGGCGCATGGTGCACCCGCTGCACGGGCAGCCGCAGCTGCAGCGCTATGGCCGCGACGACAGCGAAGTGATCTGGTCGATCCACCGCGCCGCGTTGAATGTCGCGCTGCTGGATCTGGCCGAACAGGCCGGCGCACGCGTGCACTTCTACCGCCGCCTGCATACGGTGGACTTCGACGCCGGCTATGCGCGCTTCATCGACGACCGCGACGACCAGCCGCACGAAATCCATTTCCAGAGCCTGATCGGCAGCGATGGCGCCGGCTCGGCATTGCGCGCAGCGATGCAGCGCAAATCGCCGCTGGGCGAGCGCACCGAATTCCTCGATCACTCCTACAAGGAGCTGGAAATTCCACCGTTGCCCGGCGGCGGGTTCCGCATCGAAGGCAACGCGCTGCACATCTGGCCGCGCGGGCGCTACATGTGCATCGCGCTGCCCAACGACGGCGGCACCTTCACCGTCACGCTGTTTCTGCCAAACGCCGGCGAGCCCAGCTTTGCCACCACCCGCAACGGCGACGAAGCGCTGGCCTTGTTCGCGCGTGATTTCCCCGATGCGCTGCCGCTGATCCCGCAGCTCAAGGAACATTGGGAAGAACATCCGCCTGGCCTGCTCGGCACCCTGACGCTGGACCGCTGGCATCTGGGCGGCCGCGCATTGCTGATCGGCGACGCCGCGCACGCGATGGTGCCGTTCCACGGCCAGGGCATGAATTGCGCGTTCGAAGATTGCGTGGCGCTGGCAGAGCAGCTGGACGCGCACCACGATCTGGAAACTGCGTTTGCCGCCTTCCAGGCTGCACGCCGTGAGGATGCCGCGGCGATCCAGCAGATGGCGCTGGAAAACTATCTGGAGATGCGCGACCGCGTCGACGATCCCGACTTCCTGCTGCAGCGCGCGCTCGAACAGCAACTGCAGGCACGCTGGCCCACCCGTTTCGTGCCGCATTACACAATGGTGACCTTCCTGCGCACGCGCTACTCGATCGCCCTGGCGCGCAGCGAGATCCAGCGCGAGATCCTGGTCGAGGCCACGCGCGGGCACAGCGACCTGTCGCGCATCGACTGGGCGGCACTGGAAGCGGTCGTGCATGCGCGCCTGCAACCGCTGGAAGGCGCGCACTGATCAAGCTGCACAGGCCGGCGTCAGCGGGCCGGCGCGCGGATAAGAGATACTAGGCAGCACTGGCGGCGCCCTCCGCAGCGCGCCGCGGATCTGGATTTGATACGGCATGCCTGACAGCTTTCTCTTCTACGACCTGGAAACCTTCGGCCAGGATCCGCGCCGCACGCGCATCGCGCAGTTCGCCGCGGTGCGCACCGATGCGCAGCTGCGCGTGATCGAGGAACCGATCAGCTTCTACGTGCAGCCGGCCGACGACCTGCTGCCCTCCCCGTACGCGACCATGGTCACCGGCATCACCCCGCAGCACGCGCTGCGCGAAGGGGTGAGCGAGGCCGAAGCGTTCGCGCGCATCTCCGAGCAGATGAGCCGGCCGCAGACCTGCACACTGGGCTACAACTCGATCCGCTTCGACGACGAGTTCGTGCGCTGCGGGCTGTTCCGCAACTTCTACGACCCGTACGAGCGCGAGTGGCGCGGCGGCAATTCGCGCTGGGACCTGCTCGACGTGTTGCGGCTGGTGCATGCGCTGCGCCCGGACGGCATCGTCTGGCCGCAGCGCGAAGACGGCGCCACTTCGTTCAAGCTCGAACACCTGGCCGATGCCAACGCAGTGCGCGAAGGCGACGCGCACGAGGCGCTGTCGGACGTGTACGCCACCATCGGCATGGCGCGCAGGTTCCAGCAGCATCAACCCAAGTTGTGGGACTACGCGCTGCGCCTGCGCGACAAGCGCTTTGCGGCGACGCTGCTGGACGTCATCGCGATGCAGCCGGTGCTGCATATCTCGCAGCGCTATCCCGCCTCGCGCATGTGCGCCGCCGCGGTGCTGCCGTTGACGCGCCATCCGCGCATCGACAGCCGCGTGATCGTGTTCGATCTGGATGGCGACCCTGAAGTGCTGTTGCGCCTGAGCCCGGACGAGATCGCCGACCGGCTGTATATCCGCGCCGCCGACCTGCCCGAAGGCGAGCAGCGCATCCCGCTCAAGGAAGTGCACTTGAACAAGTCGCCGGCGCTGGTGGCCTGGCAGCATCTGCGCGCAGCAGATTTCCAGCGCCTGGGCATCGACCACGACGCGGTGATGGCCAAGGCTGCACGCCTGCGCGAGCTCGGCCCTGAGCTGGCCGAAAAAGTGCGCCAGGTGTACGGCAACGAGCGCGCTGCGGCGCCGGCGGTCAACGATGCCGATGCCTCGCTCTACGACGGCTTCCTGGCCGAAGGCGACAAGCGCCTGCTGGCGCAGGTGCGCGCCAGTGCGCCGGCCGAGCTGGGCGCGCTGGAATCGCGCTTTCGCGATCCGCGCCTGGTCGAGTTGCTGTTTCGCTACCGCGCGCGCAACTGGCCGCAGACCTTGTCGTTCGACGAGCAGGAACGCTGGAACGTCTACCGCCGCCAACGCCTGCTCGAGGACCGTGGCCTGGGCGAGGTCACGCTCGACCAGTTCCATGCGCAGATCGCGGATTTACGGCTTGCTCACCCGGACGATGCTACCAAGCAGTCCCTGCTCGACCAGCTCGCCGCCTGGGGTTTGGACCTCCAACGCACGCTATGACCACCTATTTTTCCGATGCCAGCTTCAAGTTCCTGCGCGCCCTGGCGCGCCACAACGACAAGACCTGGTTCAACGATCACCGGCATCAGTACGAGGCGCATGTGCGCCAGCCGTTCCTGCAGCTCATCACCGACCTGCAGCCCGCGCTGGCACAGGTCAGCGAGCACTATCGCTCCGACCCCAAGACCCAGGGCGGCTCGCTGTTTCGTATCTACCGCGATGCGCGTTTTTCCAACGACAAATCGCCGTACAAGAACTGGCAAGGCGCGCGCCTGTTCCATGAGCGCCGCCGCCAGGTACCGGCGCCGTCGTTCTATATCCATCTGCAGCCGGGCGAGAGCTTCGTGGGTGCGGGGTTGTGGCATCCGGAGCCGGACACCCAGCGCAAGCTGCGCCAGTTCATCTTCGACAATCCCGCCAACTGGAAAGCGGCCGCCTACGAGCCAAAACTACGCCGCAAGTTCGCGTTGGACGACAGCGAGAAACTGGTGCGTGCGCCGCGCGGCTTTCCCAACGATTTCGAGTTCATCGACGACCTGAAGCATCGCAACTGGGCGTACCTGCGTCCACTCGACGATGCCATCATGACCGGCCCGCGCCTGCGCCAGACCATCGAGGCGGACCTGGTGGTGCTGGCGCCGTTCGTCGATTACCTGTGCGCCGCGCTGGATCTGGAATTCTGATGCATCGCACGGCGCCGACGGCAATCGACGCTGCGCAGGCAACCGGCGGACCGCGGCGATTTCTCGCTGCGCGGCGCCATGCCTCGATGCGCCTGGTGCAGACAACAGCAATGGACTGCATGCCATGAAGAAGCGCTGGTTGCTGCTGCCTGTGCTGGCCGCGTTGCTGCTGGCCAGCTATGTGGTTGCGGGCCCGTATCTGGCCATTCGCGGCATCAGCGAGGCAGTCGCCAGTCGCGACGCCGCACAGCTGGAACGTCATGTGGACTTCCCCAGCCTGCGGGTCAACCTCAAGGCGCAGCTGGACGATTACCTGATCCGCCAGGCCGGCAGCCGCATGCAATCCAGCCTGCTGGGCGGATTCGCCCTGCAGCTTGCCAGCGGCATCAGCGGCGCCGGCGTGGACACGCTGGTGACGCCGCTGGGCATCGGCGCGTTGCTGCAAGGCCACAGCGTGTGGAATCGCGTCACCGGCACCACCGTCAGCCCGGACACCTATGCGGCGCCGGCACCTGCGCGTCCGCTGCAAGGCGCGCAGCAGCGCTTCGAGTCCACCCGCCGCTTCACCGCCACCACCCGCACCGCAGCCGGAGCGCCGGTGGTGTTCGTGCTGACCCGGCAAGGCCTGCGCTGGCGGTTGACCGATATCCGCTTGCCGCTGGCAGAGGCGGAAGCGGAACATCCGCTGACCCCATAAGCGCGCGCCTGCGAGCGATGTTGGGCTTGTCGCATTTGCAAGCGGACGACGGGCGCCGGACAGCGGCTCAGGAAAACCGCCAGGCCCGCTCCATCCACGCCGCCTGCAGCCGCAACATCGACGGCCGCAGCTGCCGGCGTGCCGACCACGGCAGCGCCGCCAACGCCTGCTCCGCAGTGCCCGGCGTGCGCTTGCCGTTCCAGGCGTACAGCAGCTGGTTGCGCGGGTCCGGCTCGGGCAACAGCAGCACCCGTCCCTCGAACACCTCGCGCAGCGCGGCCAGATGCCCGGCCAGCGGCACCTGGAACAGGTTCAGGGCCAGCACACCGCTCGGCGTCAGCGCAGCGCGGCAGTCGGCGTAGAACCCGGGCGTGCACAACGCCGACGGAATGCCATCGGCATCGTAGGCATCCAGCAGCAGCAGGTCGTAGCGCCCGGCACGCGTGCCGATCCACTGCGCACCATCGCCGTGCGTGACCTCCAGCCGCGCATCGTCGCGTGGCACGCCGAACGCATCGCGCAGGGCCAGCACCTGCGCATCGGCGTCCACCGCTTCGATGCGCGTGCTGCGCAGATAGCGGTGACAGAACTTGGCCTGCGCGCCGCCGCCGAAGCCGATCAGGCCGACGCGCTCGGGGCGCGGCTGCAACCACAGCGCCGCGAGCATGCCGCGCGTGTACGGCAGCATCAGCCGGTACGGCGCCCAACGCGACATGCGCGTCTGGACGGTGTCGTCGGCAAAATACAGCTCCAGTTGCCGCCAGCTGGAGCGCAGCGCGGCGCGTCCAGACGGCCTCGGTGCCTCGCTCACTCGCTCACCTGCCCGGCGGATCGTTGGCCACGCCATGCGGCACGTGGCCGGCCGCCACATGCTGGTGTTGGCGCGCACTGTCGATGTTGTGCTGCGAATCGTCGAAAAAGATATCCGCGCCGAACGCCTCCAGGAACGGCCCCTTGTGGCGCCCGCCGAGGAACAGCGCCTCGTCCAGGCGCACGCCCCATTCGCGCAGGGTGCGGATCACCCGCTCGTGCGCCGGCGCCGAACGCGCGGTGACCAGCGCGGTGCGGATGGGCGAGGCCTCGCCGGGCGGGAATGCCGCCTGCAGCGCATGTAGCGCCGACAGGAAATTGCGGAACGGCCCGACCGACAACGGCTCGCGCGCACGTTCGCGCTCGTGGCGCCCGAACGCCTCCACGCCCTGCTCGCGCGAGATGCGTTCGCTCTCGTCGCCGAAGATCACCGCATCGCCGTCGAAGGCGATACGCAATTGGGTGGACAGGCGGCTTTCGTCGTTGTGCACGATCGCCGCGGCGGCCTCGGCGCGTTCGCCCGGCGCACGCGGCATGATGGTCGCCGCCGCGATGCCATGGGTGAGTGCGCGGCGTACCGATTCCGGATTGGCCGACAGGAACAGATCGGTGCCGAACGGCTTCACGTACGGCCAGGTCGGCTGGCCCGAGGTGAAGGTCGCCCGCACGATGCCCAGGTTGTAGTGCTGGATCGAATTGAAGATGCGCAGCCCGGTATCGGCGGAATTGCGCGACAGCAGGATCACCTCGACACGCGGGGTTTCCTCGGGCACATCGTAGTTGAGCGCCAGCAGCTTGCGCACCACCGGAAAGGCGACACCCGGCTCCAGGATGTCATCCTCGTGCTCGCGCTGGAACGCCGAATACGCCTCCACGCCATCGGCCTCGAACAGCGCATGGCCTTCTTCGAGATCGAACAGCGCGCGCGAGGTCACCGCGACGGTCAGGAGCCTGGGGGAGTTGTCAGCCATTTGGGTGCCGGGAATGGGGAATCGGGATTGGGGAATGGGTTGGAGCAACAACGAAGTTTCTGGGGTTTGCGATGGTTACTTGCACTGCATCGTACCTTGGCCACGCGCAGGCTCGGCTGCACGCCACGCTGCTGCCGTTGCCAATCCCGAATCCCCAATGCCCAATCCCCGCGCCTCAGACCGCAAACTGTTCGCTGAAGATGCGCTCTTCCAGATTGTGTTCGGGATCGAACAACAGCGTGACCTGGCGTTGGGTGGATTCGCGGATGGTCACTTCGACCACATCGCGGATCTCGTGCGAGTCGGCGGTGACGCTGACCGGGCGCTTGTACGGGTCCAGCACGCGGAAACGCACTTCGGTATCGGCCTTGAGGATGGCGCCGCGCCAGCGGCGCGGCCGATACGGGGCGATCGGCGTCAACGCCAGCGTGTGCGAGCCCAGCGGCAGGATCGGCCCATGCGCGGAATAGTTGTAGGCGGTGCTGCCGGCCGGTGTGGCGACCATGACCCCGTCGCCGATCAACTCGGCGATGCGGGTCTGGCCATTGAGATCCACGCTCAGGTGCGCGGCCTGGCGGGTCTGCCGCAGCAGCGAGACCTCGTTGTAGGCCAGCGACACCGTGCTGGCACCGGACTCGGTCTGCACCTGCATTTCCAGCGGGCGCAGATGCGCCGGTTCGGCCCGTTGCAGACGTGCGAGCAGGTCGTCCTCGTCGTCGCGGTACTGGTTCATCAAGAACCCGACCGAGCCCAGCTTCATGCCGAACACCGGCTTGCTGGCAGCGCCATGCCGGTGCAGGGTCTGCAGCATGAAGCCGTCCCCGCCCAGGGCGCAGACGATGTCGGCGGTGTCCAGCGCATGATCGCCATAGCGCTGCACAAGACGCGTGCGCGCGGTCACCGCCGGCTCGGCGTGACTGGCAACAAAGGCAATCCGTGGTGGTGCGGTCATCGTTGACTCCAAAGCATGCGAATCAGCATACCGCAGCGCTGTGGTCGGCTTGTTGGCTGCCCGCCCCGCCCTGGCCTGCACGGCTACAGCTGCGCCACCACGCGCCGTTGGCATGGCGCACCGCAGCCAGCCGGGCGCCGGCGACAGCGGGCGCGCAATGCCTGCACTGGCCGGTCAGACGCGACCGGGCCGCGGCATCAGGCGGTCAATCGCCAGGCACGGTGGATGCGCGCATGCCGCTCGAAATCCGGGTCGATGGTGCGCGGGCTGATTTCCTCGCACTGCGCAAACTCGGCCACCAGTTCCTCGTCCAGCTTGAAGCGACGGAAGTTGTTGGAGAAGTACAGCACCCCACCCGGCGCCAGCCGCGCCATCGCCGCACGCAGCAGCCGCACGTGCTCGCGCTGGATGTCGAAGTCCTCGGCGCGTGCGGAGTTGGAGAAGGTCGGCGGGTCGCAGAAGATCACGTCGAAATGCGCGCGCTCGGCTTCCAGCCAGGCCAGCGCGTCGGCCTGCACCAGCGTGTGCTTGCTGCCGGCCTGGCCGTTCAGGGCCAGGTTGTCGGCGCACCACTGCAGATAGGTGCCGGACAGATCCACGCTGGTGGTCGAGCTTGCCCCGGCCACCGCCGCTTCCACGCTGGCCACGCCGGTGTAGCAGAACAGGTTGAGGAAACGCCGCCCCTTCGATTGCATGGCCATGGTGCCACGCAACGGGCGATGGTCCAGGAACAGGCCGGTATCCAGGTAGTCGAACAGATTCACCCGCAGCAAGGCGCCATGCTCGCGCACGTTGATGAATTCGTTGCGCTGCTCGAAGCGGCCGTACTTGCTGCCACCCTTGCCACGCTCACGCGATTTGAGCGCCACGCGTTCGCCCGGCACCTCGAACACCTCGCGTGCGGCGGCCAGCAGCTCGCCCAGACGGCGGCGCACGTCGGCTTCGGGAATCGTCGCCGGCGCGGCGTATTCCTGCACATGCAAAAACACGCGGCGATCGCCATCGGCCTGCTGGTACACGTCGATGGCGGCGGAATATTCCGGCAGATCGGCGTCGTAGGCGCGGAAGCATTCGATGCCTTCGCGTGCGCGCCACTTCTTGAACTTCTGCAGATTCTTGCGCAGGCGGTTGGCGACCATCTGCGCGCCTTCGCTGAGCGCGGTCGGCGCCGCCAGCGGGGTGCGCCGCGGCACCGCGATCGGGTCGCAGACGATCAACGCGCATTCGATCGCGCCATTGAACAGCTGGTATTTCTTGCCCGCGCGCAGGCCGGTGGCATACGCCAGCTCGGCGTTGCCGCACAGCAGGCTGGCCCGCCATTGCGGCACGGCGCGCTGCAAGGTGTCGCCCAGGCGGCGATACAGCGCCGCATCGGCAGCCAGGCGTTCGTCGTAAGGCGGATTGCACACCACCACGCCGGTGGCCTGCGGCGGGGTCTGCAGATCGCCCACCTCGCGCACGCCGAACCAGATCGCCTCGGCCACACCGGCCACTTGCGCATTCTCCTTCGCGGCGCGGATCGCATGCGGGTCCATGTCGCTGCCGTGGATCACCTGCCTGAGTGCGGCGCGGCCGCGACTGTCGCGCTCGCGCGCTTCGCCCACCAGCTGCTGCCAGCCCTCGCGGTCGAAGCCGCGCCAGCGGCTGGGGATAGCGCTGCCATAGCGCTGCAGGCCGGGCGCCACGTCGGCGGCCATCAGCGCGCCTTCGATCAGCAAGGTGCCGCTACCGCACATCGGATCCAACAGGCCGCCGCCATCGGCGTAGGCGCGCGGCCAACCGGCGCGCAGCAACACCGCCGCGGCCAGATTCTCCTTGAGCGGTGCATCGTTCTGCGCCATGCGCCAACCGCGCCGATGCAGCGGGCCGCCGCCCAGATCCACCGAAATGGTGGCGCGGCCCTTGCGCAGCGACAGGTTCAAACGCAGATCCGGGCTGCCCACATCCACCGACGGGCGCTCCAGGCCCTGCCGGCGCATGGTGTCGACCACCGCGTCCTTGACGCGCTGCGCCGCGTAGCGGGCGTGCGTGATCGCGGTACCGGAGACATGCGCGTCCACCGACAGCGTGTGGCCGACGGACAGGTGCTCGTCCCATGGCAATTCGGCCACCCCGGCATACAGTGCGTCCTCGTCTGGGCAATCGAACTCGCTCAGCGGCCACAGCACCCGGCTGGCCAGCCGCGACCACAGCACGGCGCGCTGCGCATCGCGCAGCTCGCCCTCGACGTTGACGCCGGAGATGGTGGCGGTGGCCTTGCTGGCACCGAGCGACAGCAGCTCGTCGGCAAGCAGGTATTCCAGGCCCTTGGCACAGGATGCAAAGAATTTCACGTAGGCAGGTATCGATGGAGACGCTGGCCGTGGGGGCGAGCGCGGGAGCAGGACGCTGGGCCGGCGCCCTGGAGGGCAGAGCCGTGGCCGCCGCGGGCGGGGCGCAAATGGTCGGCCATCGGGCCCGGCTTTACCAGCCCGCCGGCCGGATCGCCCATCGTGCGGTTCACCACGGCGCCAGCCGCCACTGCGCCTGCGCGGTATCCAGGCACTGCCGCAGGCCCAGCCGCTGCAGGAAGGCGGCATCGTGCGAGGCGACGATCAGCGCACCGGGGTAGCTGTGCAGCAGCGTCTCGATCGCCTCCACCGCGGCCAGATCCAGGTGGTTGGTCGGCTCGTCCAGCAACAGCAGTTGCGCCGGCTGCGCCCGGTACAGCGCGCAGGCCAGCGCCGCCTTGAGCCGCTGGCCGCCGCTGAGCTGGCCGGTGGGCAGGTCGGCACGCCTCTGGTCCAGCCCCAGCAGCGCCAGGCGTAGCCGCTGTGCGTGGGCTGGCGCACCCGGGTCTGCATCGTGCAGCTGCGCAGCGGCCGAGCGCGCCGGGTCCAGCAGCCCCAGGTCCTGATCCAGATACGCCACCGGCACATGCACCTGGCACTGCCCCGCGCTGGGCTGCAGGCGCCCGGCCAGCAGCTGCAGCAACGACGACTTGCCGCTGCCGTTGGGGCCGACCAGGCCGATCCGCAGCGGCCCATGCAACAGCAGATCCACCCGCCGCCCGCCCAGCCGCCCGTGCGCCAGTTCCACCTGTTGCAGCGTGGCCACGCGCTGCGATGCGCCGGCGGGTGATGTCGGCGCCAGTAGCGCGATCGTGGGGTCGTCTTGCACCAGCGCCGCGGCCTGCACCACCGCCTCGCTCAGCCGCGCCTGGTCGGCCTGGCGTTGCTGTTGCAGCCGCCCCGCGCTGACCTCGCTGCGCTGCTTCTGCGCGCCAAGCAGGATCGCGGCCTGGTTGGCCTGCCCCGCAGCACGCGCGCCGCGTGCCTGGCGTTGCTGGTGACGTTGCTGCTGCTCGCGCAGCGCCTGTTCGCCGCGTGCGCGTGCCTGTTTGCGCTGGGCCAGCAACGCGCTGGCGGCCTGCTGTTCGATGGCGCGCTGCTGCGCATAGAACGCGTAATTGCCGCCATAGCTGCGCAGCCCCTGCCCGGACAATTCAACAATGCGCTGCATCGCATCGAGCAGGCTGCGGTCGTGGCTGATCACCAGCACGCCGCCGTTCCATGCCAGCAACTGATCCATCAACCGCTGCCGCTGCGGGCCATCCAGGTGATTGCTGGGTTCGTCCAGAATCAACAGGTCCGGCTGGCTCAGGAACGCACCGGCGAGTGCCACGCGCATCGCTTCGCCGCCACTGAGCTGCGCGGCCGGTGCACGCGGATCGCGCCCACCCAGGCCTTGCCGTTCGAGCTCTGCGGCAAATTGCGCATGGGCGGCCCAGCGCTCGCCGACCAGTTCGAAATCGGCGGGCGCAACGCTGCCAGCAGCGATACGGTCCAGCGCCTCCAGCAGCGGCGCGACGCCGGCCAGGTCGGCAATGCTCTGCCCCGGCGCCACGCGCACGCGCTGCGGCAGGTAGTGCACGCTGCCGTTGCGCACACAGCGCCCGGCACTGGGCAGCAACGTGCCGGCCAGCAGGCGCGCAAGCACGCTCTTGCCCACGCCATTGCGCCCCACCAGGCCGGTGGCGCGCTGGTCGATGTGGATTGTCAGATCGGAAAACAGCGGGCTGCCATCGGGCAGCACATACGCAACGCGTTCCAGCGTCAGCGACGGACAGGTCATACGGATCTCCATTGCATGCCAGCACACGCACCGATCCAGCCGGACCGGCAGCGGGTAAGGCCGTCATCACGACGGCGGCATCAATGGCGCATTGGACCAATCCTCAGACAATGGGCAGCGCGGCAAAGTGTAGGTCAGCCTGCAACGCAAGCCAAATCCCGGGCACTGCGGCAGACTGGCCCTGTTCAAGCGCAGCAGCATCGGCAGGCGGCACCGTGCAGACATGCCCACGCTCCTGCAGGCCGGCTCATTGCCGGCTACCAGGGACCATCGAAGACAGCCATCGCGGGGATCGCTGCCGTGGCAAAATCACCGGCAACGCGGGCCATCAGGTGTCCCGATGATGCAACGCTCACCCCAGCCCGAACGCCGGGTGATAGGCGACATCGGCCAGCGGCAGCAGGCGGTCGCCAAACGCCAGCGCCTGCAGCTCGGATGCCGGGACGCCGGGCAAGGTCAGCCCCGGCTCCACCGCAAAACCCAGGCGACTGAAAAACGCCGGCTCGCCCAATGCCAGGCAGCCGGCCGCGCCACGCTCGCGCAAGCTGGCCAGCGCCGCCTGCACCAGGCGCGTGCCCAGCCCCTGGCGTTGATGCCCCGGGCCGATCGCCAGCGGCCCCAACGCGTACCAGCCGGGCGAATCGTCCGACAGCCACACCGGCGATACCGCCAGATGCCCGACCACATATCCGTCGTGGTCGGCCACCAGCGACAACGCCAGCGCGCCGTCGTTGCGCAACCCGGCGATCACGTGCTGCTCGTCATGGCGGCTATGTTCGTCGCGCATGAACGCGACCATCGTCAGCAGTTCGATTGCCGCCGCATCGCCGTCGCTCGCTTCGCGAATCAGTACGTTCATCGGACGCCCCAAAACCCGCACACCCTGGTCCGCATCACAGGCTCTGCAACAGTTCGGCGAAGGCGCGCGCCGATGCATCCACATGCGACGCCAGCCGGTGTTCGTCGTCGACCAATAGCAAGCGCGCATGCCGCGCCTGCGCCCAGGCGATCACCTCGCCGGCCGGAATCAGTTCATCGCGCCAGGCATGCACGATCGAAATCGGCACGCGCGCCGCATCCAGTGCCGGCAACGGCCCCATCCTGGTCGGCGGCACCATCAGGAACAGCCCGCGCGTGGGCACCTGCAACGACACCTGCGCGGCGATGTACGAGCCCAGGCTGGAACCGACCAGCACCAGCGGGCCCTTGTCGGCCGCCGCACGCGCAATCTCCAGCAGGCGCTGCAGCCGGCCTTGCACATCGCCCAGCGAACTCACCTCGCGGCGTGCGTCCAGATCGGTGTAGTCCGGGCGCTCGTGGGTCCAACCCAACTGCGCGGCGACATCGGCCAGGGCGGTGACCTTCAGCGCATCCGGGCCGCTCTCGAAGCCGTGCGACAGGATACAATGACCGCGGCTCATAGCGTCTGCACCGTATCGCCGAGGCGCAGCACGCCGCCACGCAGGACGCGCGCACACAGGCCACCATGACCGCGCATGGCGTTGTAGCCGCCCGCACCCAGCGCGTCCTCCATGCGCGAGCACGGATCGCAGGGATCGGTGCCTTCCAGCTCGACATCACCGATGCGGAAACGCCGGCCTTTCAAGGCGATCAGCGGAATGCCGGACACCACCAGGTTGCGGCGCAAGGTGGCGGGCGCGATCGCGGTGTGGCCGGCCAGTGCCGCGATCACCGGCAGATGTTCGGCCTGGATCAAGGTCACGCCGCGCTTGCCGCTGCCGCCCTTGTAGCGGTCGCCGACCAGGCCGACGCCGGTGGTGGCCTGTGCCGCGTCCACCGCGATCATCTCCACGTCGCGCGCGGGACGCACGCCGATCCAGGTCACCTGGCCGGTCTGCGGCAGGGTCGCCATCAATTTGCCCAAGGGGCTGTCGGGATTCAAAGCCATCGGGCAATGCTAGCATCCGCCTCATGTCCGATGCCGTCCTGCCGTCGCCACCGATCACCTACGCGCCGTTGTCCTACGAATCGCGGCTGGCGCGACGCGCGCTCACGCAGATCGACATGGTGGTCATCCATTGCACCGAGTTGCCCGACATGGCGATGGCACGCGAATACGGCGAACGCGTGCTCTACGACAGCGGCACCGGCAACAGCGGGCATTACTACATCGACCGCAACGGCAGCATCCAGCAATACGTCGCGCTGGAGCGCGTGGCCCATCACGTGCGCGGCCATAACCCGCATACGCTGGGCATCGAACTGGTCAACAGCGGCCGTTATCCGCACTGGCTGGACTCACGCCATCAGTGCATGAGCGAGCCGTATCCGCAGGCGCAGATCACTGCGCTGATCACGCTGCTGCAGTGGCTGCAACAGCAGCTGCCATCGGTCCGCCGCATCGCCGGCCACCAGGCACTGGACACCACCCAGGAAGCGGCCAGCGACGACCCGTCGCGCAAGATCCAACGCAAGCTCGACCCCGGCCCGCTGTTTCCGTGGCCGCAGATCGAAGCGGCGGTCAGCTGGGCGCACACACCGCGCTAGCAGCGGCGCACACAGGGCCATCGACACGGCGGGCCGCCTTCGCGTGTTCGGTGCTCAGCGCTCGGTCGCGCGGTAGGTCTTCTCGCCGGCATTCACTGCCAGGTCCAGGCGATTTTCCGGCGATGCGATCGGGCAGACCACGTGCGGCGTCAACGCACAGGGCGGATTCTCGGCCAGATTGAAGTCGAGCACGAGCCGGCCATCGTGTGGTGCCGCGGTGTAGAGATAGCGCGCGCCGCCATACGTTTCCTTGCCGCTGGTGCGATCGGCGAACAGGAAGAACAGGCCTCGCCCGTCGTCGCTGACGATCGGCTGCAACCGGTAGTCCCGGCCATTGCGCGAAAACACCGCCTCGCCCGGCACCTGGACGGTGAGCGGGGTACCGATCGAGGTCAGCAGCGTGGTCGTGCGCGGCGTGGGATACGCCTGCCAGCGCGCCTGGATGCGCCACTGCGGGTCGGTCGGAAAATATTCCAGCCCGGCGAAGTGGGTCAGCAACGGCGCTGCCGGGTCGCGGAAACGCCAGCCGAACAAGCTGCCGGTCTGCACCAGATAGAACTGCCGGCCCTCCACATCCAGGCGATCGCCACGCTGCCCTGCACGCTCCGGCCTCAGGCGCACGCGATCGATGCGCTGGCCGTTCAAGTACACCGGTGCGGAGGCAGCGGCGTCAAAGTGCGCGCGGCCGTCGGCATCCAGCGTCAGCTGCCCCAGTTGCGCAGGCCCGGCCGGCAACACCAGGTCGCTACGTGGATCGCTGCCCACCTGGTACCGGCCGGCACGCACGCGCCCGGACCCGGTGTAGCTCAGCCAGCCATCGGGCGCACGCAAGCGCTGCACGCGCTCGGCGCGTGCACGTTCGAGCTCGACCTGATACATCGCGTGGCGATCGCTCTGCCCACGACCGGCGATGCGCGCACCGTTGGCGTCGGCGGTCGACCCCGCCGAACAGGCAGCCAACGACACCATCGCGACGCACAACGCGCCGACCTGCAACTGCAACCGCATGAGTCACCCAGCACTGCGAGAAACTGCGCTCCGCGCAGCGAACCTGCGTCCCCACAGGTCACCGTTCCTGCCGCCATTGTGCCTGCAATCAGGGGCTGGTCGCGACCGGACGTGTCGAATCCTGCAGCCACTCACTCCAGGAGCCGGCGTAAACGCGCGCGCCCGACAATCCGGCCACTTCCAGTGCCAGCAGCAGATGGCATGCGGTCACCCCGGAGCCGCACATCACCACCGCCTGCTCGGGACGATACGCGCCCAGCAGCGCCGACAACTCGGCGCGCAGTTCCTCTGCCGGCTTGAACCGCCCGTCGCGCAGGCTTACGCCCAAGGGGCGACTCACCGCACCGGGCACATGCCCGGCCACCGGATCGACCGGCTCCACCTCGCCGCGAAAACGCTCGCCTGCACGTGCATCCAGCAACCAGCCCGGCGCCTGATCCAGCCGCGCCAGGATCTGCCCGGCCTCGACCACCGCATCGCTGTCGAAGCTGCCTGGGTATGCCGCGCCATCGCGCTCTGCAGGCGGCTCGGTGCTTTCCGGCAAGCCGGCAGCGCGCCAGGCGGCCAACCCGCCATCGAGCACCGCCACGCGGCGATGTCCCATCAGCCGCAGCATCCACCATGCCCGCGCCGCGGCCATGCTGCCGTCGGCGGCATCGTAGATCACCACCTGGCTGTCCGGGTCGATCCCCCACGCGCCCAGCCGCCTGGCGAATGCCGCACTGTGCGGCAGCGGGTGCCGCCCCTGCGCAGGCAGCGACAGATCGGCCAGGTCCTGATCGAGATCGACGTAGTGCGCGCCTGGCAGATGCCCTTGCGCATAGGCCTTGCGCGCGGCATCCGGGTCCGGCGCAGTCGGTGGCGCAGCGCGCGCGTCCAGCAATCGCAACTGCGGATGCGGCAATGCCGCTGCCAGCGTGGCGCTGTCGACCAGCGTGGTCCAGTGGGGTTCCGCACTCATGCAACCTGCTCCAGACGACGACGAAGATTGAGGAGGATGGCCGCGGTGGCACCCCAGATGCGGTGGCCCGGCCAGTCGTATTCCAGCACGCGGCGCGGCCGGCCGCGATACTCCAGCTCCACGCTGCGCAGGTTGTCCGGATCCATCAGGTAGGCCAGCGGCACCTCGAACACCTCGGCCACTTCGTCCGGCTGCGGCACCGCCACGAACGCCGGGTCGATCACCGCCACCACCGGCGTGACGCGAAAACCGCTCACGGTCAGGAACGGATCCAGATAGCCCAGCGCATGCACCTGGCCGGCGCCGAGGGCGATTTCCTCGCAACTCTCGCGCAGGGCCGCAGCGGCCGCATCCGCATCCGACGGCTCGATCCGTCCACCGGGAAAACTGACCTGCCCGGCATGGTGACGCAGGCTGTCGGTGCGCCGGGTCAGCAGCACCATGGTGCCCTGTGCGCGCGGCACCAGTCCGCACAGCACCGCAGCCTCGGCCGAGGCGCCGCCCTCGGTCAGGTCGATCAATTCGTCATGATTCCAGCCCGGCCCGTCGGGCGCGGTGTCCAGCGCATACAACGCGCGCCGCAACTGCGCACATTCGGGCAGCCGCGCGGCCAACGCGCGCGCCGGCAGAACCGTATGCAGATACTGCTGACGTTCGGTGTCGCTCATGCTCATCCAACGTGCAATTTCATCCAGGCTGCGCAGGCAGCCGACACAGTGCGCCTGCGCGTCCAGCGAACATACACCGATACACGGGCTGGGCAGACCATTGCGGGTCGAATCCGCGTCGCTCATCGCTGGCTCCCGCCGCACCGCATCGTCACGCCGTTCGTCCATCCTCTCGCGCTTGGCCGCTGGATCCAAACGACAACGCCGGCCTGGTGGCCGGCGTTGTCATAGCAACATCCAATGCAATTACTTGACGCTGACCAGCTTGATCTCGAACTGCACAGCCACGTTCGGCGGGAACGGGGTGCGCGGATCGGCACCGTAGGCCTTCTCCGGCGGCAGGGTCACTTCCCACTTGGAGCCGGCCGGCATCTGCAGCAGCGTGTCGCGCATGGCCTGCATTTCGACTTCGCTGACCTTGATGGCCGGAATCTGCTGCGCCGGACGTGCCTTTTCGCGGTCGCCGAACGGGAACGGACCGGCCACTTCCAGCTGCACGGTGCTGGCCTGGGTCGGCTTGGCGCCCTTGCCTGCTTCGATCACGCGGTACTGCACGCCGCTGGGCAGCGTCTGCACGCCCGCGGTGCCCTTGTTCTTGGCCAGGAACTGGTCGCTCTTGGTCTTGTTGGCCGCAGCGGCCTTGTCGTACTCAGCCTTGGCCTGCTGGGCACGGCCCTGCTCACGCTTCTGGAACGCTTCGACGGCCGGCTTCAGCTGGTCGGCAGTGATGGCCGGCTGCTTCTTGGCATAGGCGTCCTGCAGACCCTTTACCACCGAGTTGATGTCGAGCTGCTCGCCGCGACCGGTGAGCTCGGCAAGGTTGTTGCCGTAGTCATAGCCGAAGTAGTAGCTCAACTTGCCCTTCTCGGACGTCGTGTCCTGGGCCAGTGCATTGCCCGTCAGGGCCAGGGCCGCCACAGCGACCGCGATAGAACGCAACTTCATCAAACAATTCTCCAGGGTGGTGGCACAGGACGGGTCTGCCGCCTGAGATGACGCGCTAGGATAGCGGCCGCGATACCGAACCGCTACTTATCACGAAAGCTAGGACCAGCAAGGCTTTCGGAAGTTCCGTATTTACTAATTTTTTACGTTCGCAAGGATTTCCATGTCCAATCACGTCATTCTGATCGCCGACCACGCCAGTGTACGGACGATCACGGTCAATCGACCGGACAAACTGAACGCCTTGAACCAGGAAACGCTGCGGGCACTGGATCATGCCTTTGCCGAGGCAGCCAGCGCAGACCACATCCGCGTGGTGATCCTGACCGGCGCAGGCCCCAAGGCATTTGTCGCCGGCGCGGACATCGCCGAAATGCGCGAGCTGTCGGCGATGCAGGGCCGCGAGTTCTCGCTGCTGGGCCAGCAGGTGATGCGCCGGATCGAGCGCATGCCCAAGCCGGTGATCGCCATGGTCAACGGCTTTGCGCTTGGCGGCGGGCTGGAGCTGGCAATGGCCTGCCATCTGCGTATCGCCGCATCCACCGCACGCCTGGGGCAGCCGGAGATCAACCTCGGCCTGATCCCCGGTTTCGGCGGCACGCAACGGCTATTGCGTCTGACCGGGCGAGCGGCGGCGCTGGAGCTGTGCCTGCTCGGTCTGCCGATCGATGCGCCGCGCGCGCTGCAGCTGGGCCTGGTCAATCGCGTGGTCGAGCCGGAAGCCCTGCAGGAAGACACCCTGGCCCTGGCACAGCGCCTGGCCGTCGCCGCACCGCTCGCGCTGCGCGGCATTCTGGATGCGGTGGTGTTCGGTGGCGAATGCGCCATCGAAGAAGGCCTGCAGCTGGAAACCGCGCAATTTGCGCTGCTGTTTTCCAGCGATGACATGCGCGAAGGCACCGGCGCGTTTCTCGAAAAACGCCCCGCGCACTTTCTCAATCGCTGATCGGCTTGCCATGACGTTCGACCCCAACCCGGCAGCACGTCCCCTGCCCCTCCAGCTGTTCGACTGCGTACACGCAGACGATCTCGATCGTGCGCTGGCACTGGGTTTGATGGAGTATCGGCCCGATCCGGGCGACGACCTGCTGGATCCGGCCTGCCCGCAGCTGCGCGCGGTGTTGCTTGCCGCACAACAACGGCTGCGCGATGCCTGGGCCGCACGCGACCGCTACCGCGCACGCGCCGCGCGCCTGCAACGTCGTGCTGCCGAACGCGATGCACGCCGAACGCCGGCACCGGCGCCCAGCCAACCCGCCGCAGCCGCATTACCGCCGCTGGCCGCAGCCATCCTGGCGCGCGCAAAGGCCAAGGCCGCTGGCGGCGCACCGCCATGAACGCGATCCGTCAGACCCCGCCGGCAAGGCGCGGCAACCTCATGCGCAAGCCTGAAATACAGGAGATGTTCGCGCGGTTGCGCGAGCTCAATCCGCACCCGACCACCGAGCTGGAATACACCACGCCATTCGAGTTGCTGATCGCGGTACTGCTGTCGGCACAGGCCACCGATGTCGGCGTCAACAAGGCCACCCGCAAGCTGTATCCGGTGGCCAATACCCCGCGTGACATTCTCGATCTCGGCGAAGAAGGCCTGAAGCGCTACATCGCCACCATTGGCCTGTTCAATGCCAAGGCCAAGAACGTCATCGCCACCTGCAGGATCCTGCTGGAGCAATACTGCGGCGAAGTACCGCACGATCGCGCCGCGCTGGAAGCCTTACCCGGTGTCGGCCGCAAGACCGCAAACGTCGTGCTCAACACCGCGTTCGGCGAGCCGACCATGGCGGTGGACACGCATATCTTCCGCGTCGCCAACCGCACCGGTCTTGCGCCGGGCAAGGACGTGCGCGCGGTCGAGGACACACTGGTCAAGGTCATTCCTGCCGAGTTTCTGCACGACGCGCATCACTGGCTCATCCTGCATGGCCGCTACGTCTGCAAGGCACGCAAGCCCGACTGCCCAGGCTGCGTGATCCACGACCTGTGCCGCTACCGCGACAAGACCCCCGCACCCGCCGAACGGCCAAAAACTCCCAAAAGCTGACGCAATCCGAATCAACATGGCTGACACGACCTAACAAAACCATCGCAACTGCAAGCGCTCAGTCGGGCACCAGGCCTGCCGTATCAGCACCTCAGCACCGCCAATCCCGGCTTTTCCGATTCCCCAATCCCGAATCCCGATTCCCGGCCATAAAAAATCGCGACCAGATGATGCGTCTTGCGGCGCCATGCATCACCCGGTCACGATAGAGTTCACCCAGCGCGAGCGCCGGGCGTTGCAGCAGGTTTACGCCGCCTTGGCTTGTTCGACGCGCTGTTCGACCAGCACGCTTTCCACCGCCGGCTGGCCTTCCACGCGTCGATCCAGCTCCTTCCAGTCCACCACCAGCTCGCAGCCGCGCGAGGCCGCATTCCGGCTCCAGTCGCGCAACAACTCGATGCAGGCATGGTCGACGTGGTGCAGCTTGGCCACATCCAGATGCAGGGCGGTGTTCGGCGGCACGCTCTCCAGCGTACGCGCCATCGCCGGCACCTTCAGGAAGGTTGCCGAGCCCTGCAGGGTCAGATGCATCTCGTCCTTCTTGTGCTCGTGCTCACGCACGTCCACCTTCAGGCGCGAAGAATGCAGGGCCAGACGGAACAACGACAGGCCGAAGCCGATCAGCACACCGGTCAGCAGGTCGGTCGCCACGATCGCGAAGGTGGTCGCCAGATAGATCGCCGCGGTGCCACGACCATAGGTCGCCAGCTCCTTGACCTGACCGATCTTGATCATCTTCACGCCCGTGTAGACCAGGATGCCGGCCAGACACGCCACCGGCGTCATCCGCAACAGCCACGGCAGCAGCATTGCGAAGACCAGCAACCAGCCGCCATGCAGCACCGTGGACATGCGCGTGGCCGCTCCGGCCTGCACATTGGCCGCGCTACGCACGATCACGCCGGTCATCGGCAATGCGCCCAGGAAGCCGCACAGCATATTGCCCACGCCCTGCGCCGCCAGCTCACGGTCGTACTGCGTGCGCGCGCCCTGATGCATGCGGTCCACCGCCGCCGCCGACAGCAAGGTCTCTGCGCTGGCGATGAAGGCAAAGGTCACTGCAGACACCAGCAACGTCGCATTGAACACGCCGAAGATGTCCGCCACGCTGGGGATGCTGATCGCCGAGAACAGATTGGTCGGCACGTCCACCTTGTTGACGTTCAGGCCCTGCAACTGCACCGTCGCCGTGACCACCACTACGGCGATCAACGCACCTGGCAAAAAGCGCAGACGCTGCGGACGCAGCTTGTCCCAGGCCAGGATGATGCCGATGGTGGCCAGGCCCACGAACAACGCGGTACGGCCGGTACCTTCGGTGATTGCCTGCCACACCACGGCCGGCAATGCAGCGAAGTTTTCCAGACCGCGCGCCTTGGGAGCGGCGTCCATCAGCACATGCGCCTGCGAGGCCACGATCAGGATGCCGATGCCCGACAGCATGCCGGCCACCACGGCCGGCGATGTCATCCGGAACCACACGCCTGCGCGGCACAGACCGGCGATCAGCTGGATCGCACCGGCCACCAGGATCACCGGACCGAGTGCGGCAATGCCGTGCTCGCGGACCAGTTCGAACACCAACACAGCCAGGCCGGCGGCCGGTCCACTCACCTGCAGAGGAGAGCCCGCCAGGAAGCCAACGACCAGTCCACCGATGATGCCGGTGATCAGGCCTGCGGCCGGCGGCATGCCGGAAGCGATCGCAATGCCCATGCACAACGGGAGTGCGACGAGGAAGACCACGACAGACGACAGCAAATCACGCCCGAACAGTCCCTGGCGGAAATATCCGCCGATACCTGATGTGTTCATGATGTGCTCCGTCAGGCGAGTTCGGCGCGCACGACTTGCTGCAGTCGCGGACGTGGGGTGGCTTCGGGGGTGTTGTCCGCCAACAACGGACGGAAGCCACCCTTCTCGGCATCGAAGGCGCGGATCTCGCCGTGGGCGATGTCATAGATCCAGCCGTGGATGCGCAAGGTACCGGCCGCCAGACGCGCGGCGACCACCGGCTGCGTGCGCAGATGGTCCAGCTGCGAGACCACGTTCTCCTCAGTCATGCAGCTCAGCGCTTCCTGGCTGTGCGGGTCGTGTCCGTGATGGGCCGTGACGTGACGCGCCGCATCGGTGTGCTTGAGCCAGGCCGCCACGGATGGCACGTCCTCCAGCGATTCCGGCTTGAGCACGGCCTTCATCGCGCCGCAGTCGGTATGGCCGCAGATCACGATGTGCCGCACGCCCAGTACGGCGATGGCGTACTCGATCGCCGCAACCACGCCGCTGACGTGCTGGGAGTAAGGCGGCACCACATTGCCGATATTGCGATAGACGAACAATTCGCCCGGTTGTGCGGAGAAGATCAGCTCCGGCATGACGCGCGAGTCGGCGCAGGTAATGAACAACGTGTGCGGACTCTGGCCGCCGGCCAGTTCCTGAAAGCGCGCACTCTGGCGCGGATACACTTCCTTACGGAAATGACGAAAACCTTCTAGCAAACTTTCCATGGGAGATACCTTTAGGCAACGAATGGCTATCCGCGGCGCAGGCCGCGAATTGCAAAGACGAACAAATCAAAGGAAGCCGGTGCGCTGCACCGGTTGACGCGACTAACGAAGGATCAGGCGCGCGCTGCGTTGGGAGGACGCAGTTGCGGGATCAGGTCGCGTTTTTGAGTTGCCGGCGCGTAATGCGCGTACCAGGAGGGGAAATAACGTGCGACCACCGGCCATGCCTGGGAGAGCAAGGGGATGTCGTCTGCAGAGTGCGTATCGACCTGGGTCTGTGCGTCCCCGTCGTCCTGCAGATCATCGGCTGCGTCGCGTTCTTCACCAGCATCCGCCATCACCGCCACGCCGTCGCCCACAAGCGCATCGTGGATGCGGTCGTGCGCATCGGCCGCCGACCACGCAGTGAGCGCGAGCAGGCAGGCCAACAGCAATTGGAGGAATCGGGGAAACATGGCCTCGAAACTAACAATTTAGAACGCGCCTGTGCAAGTGGTGCAACGCACAAAGTGCCTGATACGCCACCGTTTCACCTGGTTGGTTCAGGTCGCAATAAGCTTGAGCTCGCTGAAACGGTGAACCACGCCACTGTCACATCTGTCATACGACGCGGCCCGTTCAGACTCATGACACACACTGACAAAAGACAAACACGCGTAAATCTTTGTCTTTGTTGACAAAAATCAGATTGCAATGCGATCTGAAGTTGTCACATTAACGCAACTTTCACGCCATAGCCTGCGCTCACTTTCTCAGGTCGCAAGGCACATATGAAACTTTCTCCCACCCTGCTGGGCGCTGCCCTGTTGCTGGCGCTTGCCGCACCTGCCGCGCATGCCGAAATCGCCATCGACGTGATCGGCGGCTCGGAGATGTCGCTGGAAGGCCTGGTCCAGGCTGATGGCAACTGGTTCCACAACGATGTGCAGGATCTCAATGGCCCGATCGGAGCCAATGGCGACAATTCCGAATTCAGCATCCGCCGTGCCGAGCTGGTGCTCAAGGGCAAGGGCCCGGGCAATTTCGAATGGGTGGCCGGTTACGACCCGAGCGTGCTGAAGGAGGTCACCATTCGCGGCACCACCATCCGCAGCACCGGGCGCTTCCTGGACAACAACATCAAGTACAAGTTCGCCGGCAACGCCAACAACTACCTGCAGGTCGGCCAGTTCAAGCAGCCCAACAGCCTGGAAGAGCTGTCCAGCACCAAGAACAACGACTTCGTCTCCAAGGCTGCAGTGACCAACACCTACGGCATCTCGCGCCGGCTGGGCGTGGCCTACGGAATGGGCGACAACGACTGGAGCATCACCGCCAGCGCGTTCGGCCGCGAACTGACCCGCAACCAGGCACATGGCAGCGGCTACGGCGCACGCGGCACCTGGGCGCCGATCAACGAGAGCGGCAATGTGCTGCACGTTGGCCTGAGCTACCTGGGTTACGACACCGACGACGACACCCTGCGCCTGCGCGCACGCCCGGACGCCGACCTGACCACGGTGCGCCTGATCGACAGCGGCGCCATCACCAACGTGGACAGCGTGGGTGTGGCCGGAGCCGAGGCGATGTGGATCACCGGCCCGTTCAAGCTGCAGGGCGAGTTCTTCCAGGAAAACGCCAAGCGCATCGGCAACAACACCAACGACTACAAGAGTGACGGCTGGTACGTCAGCGGTGTCTGGAACATCACCGGCGAGACCTGGGGCTACAAGGCCGGCGTGCCGACCACCCCGCTGCCGAACGCGCCGGCCTCGGGGATGTGGCAGCTGGCGGTGCGCTACGACACCCTGGACCTCAACGACGGACACCTGGTCTCTAACGGCACCACCCCGTTCGTGGACGGCGTGCTGGGCGGCAAGATGGATGTGTGGACGATCGGTGCCAACTGGTACTGGCGCTCCAACTTCAAGTTCGCACTCGACTACGCGAAGGTGGAAAGCACCCGCTACAACAGCGCCACGCGTGGCCTGGTCGACGACAACCCGTCGATCATCGAGGCACGTGCGCAGTTCTATTGGTAAGTGCGCGATCGATCCGGCCGCCCTGCCGCGCTGCTGTGAGCGCGCCATGGCGGCGACCCGCCTGGCCCGGCAATGCGCCCGGCCGCAACGCCGTCATCTGCATGTCATCTCCCGGACACCGCGCGGTCATGCCCCTGCCCTGCAATGGCGCGACTGCGGGACGTCCTCATCCCTTCGCTACAGGAGCTGTTCCGTGATCCACTCTCTGAAGACCCGTCTGGCCGTCGGCGTGCTCACCGCCTCGCTGGCCTTGTGCGCCCAGGCCGCCGATGTCACCGGCGCCGGTGCCTCGTTCATCTACCCGGTGATGTCCAAGTGGTCGGCCGACTACAACGCGGCCACCAAGAAGCAGGTCAACTATCAATCGATCGGTTCGGGCGGCGGCATTGCCCAGATCAAGGCGGCCAGCGTGGACTTCGGCTCGTCCGATGCCCCGCTCAAGCCGGAAGAACTGGCCGCTGCCGGTCTGGCGCAGTTCCCATCGGTGATCGGCGGCGTGGTGCCGGTGGTCAACGTGCCCGGCGTGGCCGCAGGCGCCCTGAAACTGGACGGCAAGACCCTGGGCGACATCTTCCTGGGCAAGGTCAGCACCTGGAACGATCCGGCGATCGCCGCGCTCAACCCGGGCGTGAAGTTGCCCGAGGGCAAGATCACCGTGGTGCATCGCTCCGACGGTTCGGGCACCAGCTTCAACTTCACCAACTACCTGTCCAAGGTCAACCCGGACTGGAAGAGCAAGGTCGGCGAAGGCACCGCGGTGCAGTGGCCGACCGGCATCGGTGGCAAGGGCAACGAGGGCGTGGCCGCGTACGTGAAGCAGATCAAGGGCGGCATCGGCTATGTCGAGCTGTCGTATGCGCTGCAGAACAAGATGGCCTACACCGCGATGAAGAACGCCGCCGGCAAGTTCGTGCAGCCGTCCGACGAGACCTTTGCCGCCGCTGCCAACAGCGCCGACTGGGGCAACAGCAAGGACTTCTACTTGGTGATGACCAACGCCTCCGGCGACAACGCCTGGCCGATCACCGCGACCAACTTCATCCTGGTGCAGAAGAAGCCCAAAAACCCGGCCGGCCTCAAGAACACGCTGGAGTTCTTCCGCTGGGTCTACAGCAAGGGCGATGCGCAGGCCAAGCAGCTGGACTACGTGCCGCTGCCGGACAGCCTGGTGACCCAGATCGAAGGCTACTGGGCCAAGAACCTGCCCAAGTAACGCCACGCACAGCAACAGGAACGACGCCGTCTCTCTCCCCGGCGTCGGCACCGGGACGCGGCCCCACGGGGGTCGCGTCTTTTTTGTGATGCCTTCTCCAAAAGGCACTGTCATGCACGTGTAACAAAAACATCATTTCATAGCGTGGTCTGCCGGGTCCCCCGGCCAATCCAGCCTCGGAGCTTCCATGAAACTGCAGTCGGCCAGCCTGACCGCCCTGTCCCTCACCATCGCCCTCGCCCTGGCCGCCTGCTCGCCCGGCAAGGATGCGCAGTCCGGCGATACCGCCAAGGGCGCGCCCAGCGCGGGCGCCACCGCCAGTGACAGCAAGAGCGCCGAGATCTCCGGCGCCGGTGCATCCTTCATCTATCCGCTGGTCTCCAAGTGGTCGGCCGACTACAACGCCGCCACCGGCAACAAGGTGAACTATCAGTCGATCGGCTCCGGCGGCGGCATCGCGCAGATCAAGGCCGGCACGGTGGACTTCGGTTCGACCGACAAGCCGCTGGACAGCGCCGAACTGCAGCAGGCCGGTCTGGGCCAGTTCCCGTCGGCGATCGGCGGCGTGGTGCCGGTGGTGAACCTGGAAGGCATCGCACCGGGCAAGCTGCGCCTGACCGGCGCGCTGCTGGGCGACATCTTCCTGGGCAAGGTCACGATGTGGAACGATGCGGCGATCGTGGCGGCCAATCCGGGCGTGACCCTGCCGGCCACCAAGATCAACCTGGTGCATCGCTCCGATGGCTCGGGCACCACCTTCAACTTCTCCAACTACCTGTCCAAGGTCAGCCCGGAGTGGAAGAGCAAGGTCGGCGAAGGCACCTCGGTGCAGTGGCCCGGTGGCGTCGGCGGCAAGGGCAACGAAGGCGTCGCCTCGTACGTGCAGCAGATCAAGGGCTCGATCGGCTATGTCGAACTGGCCTACGCCCTGCAGAACAAGATGCCCTACGCCTCGCTGCAGAATGCCGCCGGCCAGTGGGTGGAGCCGAACGCGGAAAGCTTCGCCGCCGCTGCGGCCAGCGCCGACTGGGCCAACGCCAAGGATTTCAACCTGGTGATCACCAACGCACCGGGCGAGAAGGCCTGGCCGATCACCGCGACCAACTTCATGCTGATGCACAAACAGCCCAAGGATGCGGCGCGCAGCAAGGCGACGCTGGACTTCTTCAAGTGGGCGCTGGACAACGGCCAGGCCCAGGCCAGCGAACTGCATTACGTGCCGCTGCCGCCGGAGCTGGTGCAGCAGATCCAGGCCTACTGGGCCAGCGAGTTCAAGTGATGCCCTGCACCCGCTGTCGTGGCGGGATGCGCTGCGGTGAGGTGCCTGCGGGCGCCTCGCCGTTCCTGCTGTCTCACGCTCCCGCGATTGCGCGGGTGACGAGTCCAATCGAATGAATGCCACCGCCATTCCCGAAGCGATGACCGCCCCGCGCGGCCGCGACCTGCGCGATGCGCGTGCCGATCGCCTGTTCAAGCTTGCGCTGGCCGCCACGGTCGTTTTCGTCCTGTTGGCGCTCGGCAGCGCCGCGCTGTCGATGCTGTGGGGCGGACGCCATGCCTTGCAGATGCAGGGCCTGAGCTTTTTCTATTCCGCCGACTGGAATCCGGTGGAAAACAAATACGGTGCGCTGGCGCCGATCTACGGCACCCTGGTCACCGCCCTGATTGCGATGGTGATTGCGGTGCCGGTGAGTTTCGGCATCGCGTTCTTCCTTACCGAGGTGGCGCCGCGCTGGTTGCGTGGCCCGGTCGGCACCGCGATCGAACTGCTGGCCGGCATCCCGTCGATCATCTACGGCATGTGGGGCCTGTTCGTGCTGGTGCCGGTGATGACCGAGCACGTGACGCCCTGGCTCAACGATCACCTGGGCACGCTGCCGCTGATCGGCCCGTTGTTCCAGGGCCCGCCGCTGGGAATCGGTCTACTGACCGCAGGCTTCGTGCTGGCGATCATGGTGATTCCGTTCATCTCCTCGGTGATGCGCGAAGTGTTCCTGACCGTGCCGACGCGCCTGAAGGAATCGGCGTACGCGCTGGGGTCGACCAAGTGGGAAGTCAGCTGGGACATCGTGCTGCCCTACACCCGCTCCGCGGTGATCGGCGGTGTGTTCCTGGGCCTGGGCCGTGCGCTGGGTGAGACCATGGCGGTGGCGTTCGTGGTCGGCAACACGGTGCGGCTGTCGCCGTCGCTGCTGGAGCCCGGCACCACCATCGCCGCGTTGATCGCCAATGATTTCGGCGAGGCCACCGAAACCTATCGTTCGGCATTACTGCTGCTGGGGTTTGTGCTGTTTATCGTGACCTTCATCGTGCTGGCGATCGCGCGTTTCATGCTGATGCAGCTGTCGCGTCGGGAGGGCAACTGATGTCCTCGGTCTCGCAATCACTGTACAACCGCCGCCGCGTGACCAACGCGATCGCCCTGCTGCTGTCGTGCGTCACCGCGGTGTTCGGCCTGTTCTTCCTGGCCTGGATCCTGTGGACCCTGTTGTCCAAGGGCGTGCCAGGCATCGACGTCAACCTGTTCACCAAGATGACACCGCCGCCGATGCAGGAAGGCGGCCTGCTCAACGCCTTCTTCGGCAGTGCGGTGATGTGCGGCCTGGCACTGGCGATCGGCACGCCGCTGGGCATTGCCGCCGGTACCTGGCTGGCCGAGTACGGCAATGCACGCAAGGCCGGGCTGGTGGTGCGTTTCGTCAACGACATCCTGTTGTCGGCACCGTCGATCGTGCTGGGCCTGTTCGTCTACACGCTGTACGTGATGCAGACCGGCGGGCGCTTCTCCGCGTTTGCCGGCGCGCTGTCGCTGGCCTTCATCGTGCTGCCGGTGGTGGTGCGCACCACCGACGAAATGCTGCGCCTGGTGCCGGCGCAGATGCGCGAAGCGGCGCTGTCGCTGGGCATTCCGCAGTGGAAGGTGACCGTGCAGGTGCTGTATCGCGCCGCCTCGGCCGGCATCCTCACCGGCATCCTGCTGGCCCTGGCCCGCATCAGCGGCGAAACCGCGCCGTTGCTGTTCACCGCCTTCGGCAACCAGTACTGGAACAGCAATGTGTTCCAGCCGATGGCCAGCGTGCCGGTGATCATGAATCAGTTCGCCGGCAGCCCCTACGAGACCTGGCAGACCCTGGCCTGGTCCGGCGCGCTGGTGCTGACCGTGTTCGTGCTGCTGGTGAGCCTGGGCGCGCGTGCCCTGCTATTGCGCAACAAGATCTCCAATGACTGACCTCTCCCTCCGGACACCCCACATGAACGATCTCCAAAACGCCATGCCGATGCATCGCATCGCCGTTCCGGCCGCCAAGGGGGCACCGACCGCACAGGCGCCGGTGAAGGTGGCCGCACGCAACCTGGATTTCTATTACGACAAGTACCACGCGCTCAAGGGCATCAACATCGAGATTCCGGAAAAGCGCGTCACCGCGCTGATCGGGCCGTCCGGTTGCGGCAAGTCGACCCTGCTGCGCATCTTCAACCGCATCTATGCGCTATATCCGAAGATGGAGGCGCGCGGCGAAGTGTTGCTGGACAACGAAAACATCCTCTCGCCGAAGTACCCGATGAACCGGCTGCGCAGCAAGGTCGGCATGGTGTTCCAGAAGCCGGTGCCGTTTCCGATGACGATCTTCGAAAACGTCGCCTACGGCATCCGTCACCACGAAAAACTGTCCAAGGCCGACATGCAGAACCGTGTCGAGCAGGCGCTGCGCCAGGGCGCGCTCTGGGACGAGGTCAAGGACAAGCTGGGGCAAAGCGCGCTGGGACTGTCCGGCGGCCAGCAGCAGCGGCTGTGCATTGCACGCGCCGTGGCGCTACGGCCGGATGTGTTGCTGCTGGACGAACCGACCTCGGCGCTGGATCCGATTTCCACCAGCCGCATCGAGCAACTGGTGGAAGAGCTCAAGCGCGAGTACACCATCGTGATCGTGACCCACAACATGCAGCAGGCCGCACGCGTGTCCGACTACACCGCCTTCATGTATCTGGGCGACCTGATCGAACACGACCGCACCGAAACGATTTTCTCCCAGCCGTCCAAGCAGCAGACCGAGGACTACATCACCGGTCGTTTCGGTTGATGTAAGGCGGGCGCCGCATCCCGCATCGACGCCGCTTCGCCGCGCCCTTGCCCGGCACGACATCCCCCTCACCTGCGATGTCGCCAAGGTGAAGGCGGACACCCACCACCGCCACGAATCGAGACCACGATGAACCAGCACCTCAACGACCATATCGTCAAAAGCTACGACGAGGAGCAGCACCGTCTTGTCGCCGAGATCGTGCGCATGGGCGACACGGCGGTGGCGCAGCTGGAAGCCGCACTGGATGTGGTGGAACGTCGCGACGACAACGCCGCACATCGCATCGTGGTCAACGACGAGGCGATCGATGCGCTGGAGCATGCGATCAGCCACGACGTGATGCGGCTGGCGTTGCGTGGCCCGATGGCGCGCGACCTGCGCGAGATCCTGGCCGGCCTGCGCATTCCGGCCGATATCGAACGCATCGGCGATTACGCGGCCAATGTCGCCAAGCGCTCGATCGCGCTCAATTCGGCACCGCCGCTGCCGCAGACGGTGGGCCTGCGTGCACTGGGCCAGATGGCGGCCGACGCCGTGCGCGAGGCGGTGCAGGCATACCGCAACAAGGATGCCGATGCGGCCATCCGCGTACGCGATGAAGATGCACGCCTGGATGCGCAATACACCGCGCTGTTTCGCGAGTTGCTGACCTACATGATGGAAGACCCTCGCAACATCACCCCGTGCACGCACCTGCTGTTCATGGCCAAGAACCTGGAGCGCATCGGCGACCACGCCACCAATATCGCCGAGAACGTGTGGTTCCTGGTCCATGGCGAGCAGCCGCTGCCGCCGCGCCTGAAGCGCGACGACACCAGCACCACCGGCGTCATCTGATCCGCCCCCGGCCTGCGACACCTGCAGGCACGCTGCGAACACGCGCAGAGGCCCTGATCATTACGTATTCAGCAAATTGCGCCTAGGGTGCAATCACACAGGCTGTTCCTGTGACGCAGGAGTACGCAGATGAAACGCATCATCGGATCCCTCATGGTTGTGTCGCTGCTGACGTCCGGTGCAGCGTTCGCTGCACCGCAACAGCATGACGACCGCGATCGGCGCGCGCAGCACCACGACGCGCGTGGTCCGGACCGTGGCGATGAGCATCGCGACGACAGGCACGATGACAGGCGTGACCACCGCCCTGGCGCGCACAACGACGACCACCGCAACGATCGTCGTGGCCCGCCCTATCGGCGCGGCGAACGTCTGGCACCGGACCATCGCGGCACGCGCGTGGCCGACTACCGCAAGCATCATTTGCATGCGCCGCAGCGCGGGCACGAGTGGCGCCGCGTGGACAACAACTACGTGCTGATTGCAGTGGCCACCGGCCTGATCGCAAGTGTGGTTGCCGCCCGCTGAGGCCAGTGCTTGCGATGCGAGGTTATCGGGCCCGATCCGTGGCAACACGGGTCGGGCTTTTGTTTGCCCGATCGCCAGTGCGGACGTGCGGGCAAGCTGCCGACTGCCACGATCGGGTCGGTCGTGCGACCTGCTAGGCTATGCCGATGAACGCACCGGTCGACCTGCCACCTGCCCCCTCCTTCCTGCCCATGTCGCGGCGCTTTCGCGGCTATCTGCCCGTGGTGGTGGACGTGGAAACGGGAGGATTCGACTGGAACAGGCACGCCCTGCTGGAAATCGCCTGCGTGCCGATCGAGATGGATGCCGACGGGCGGTTCTTCCCCGGCGAGACCGCCAGCGCGCATCTGGTGCCGGCGCCGGGGCTGGAGATCGACCCGAAGTCGCTGGAGATCACCGGCATCGTGCTCGACCATCCGTTCCGTTTCGCCAAGCAGGAAAAGGACGCGCTGGACCACGTGTTCGCACCGGTGCGCGCGGCAGTGAAGAAGTACGGCTGCCAGCGCGCGATCCTGGTCGGGCACAACGCGCATTTCGATCTGAACTTCCTCAACGCCGCGGTTGCGCGCGTCGGCCACAAACGCAATCCATTCCATCCGTTCAGCGTGTTCGACACCGTGACCCTGGCCGGCGTGGCGTACGGGCAGACCGTGCTGGCGCGCGCGGCACAGGCCGCGGGCCTGGAGTGGAACGCCGCCGACGCGCATAGCGCGGTCTACGACACCGAACAGACCGCGCGGCTGTTCTGCACGATTGCCAATGCGTGGCCGGGGCCTAGCGCGGGCTGATCGAGCCGGGAATCGGGAATCGGGATTGGGGAATCGTAAAAGCTAAGCGTACCTGGCACCTTCCTTCTCCTGCGGGAGAAGGTGTCCGAAGGGCCGATGAGGGTGCGACCACAGGCGACGGCGCCACTAGTTTCTGATTTCTCAGGCAGGAAGCCTCGCTGCTCTTGCGATTCCCCAATCCCGATTCCCGATTCCCGATTCGCACCTAACCCACACAGATCCGGTCGCGCCCCGCGCTCTTGGCCTGGTACAGCGCCTGATCGGCGCGCTGCATCAGCGATGAGCCGGTGTCGTCATCGCGCAACTCGGCCACGCCGGCACTGAAGGTCACCTGCAGGCCTTCCACGCCGCCCCAGTCGTGGCGCGCATGGAACAGCTCGCGGATGCGCTGGCATAGCGCCTGCGCATCGTCCAGCGTCGTATCGGCCAGCAGCAGCGCGAACTCTTCGCCGCCCAGGCGTGCCGGCAGGTCCGATGCGCGCGCGGCGGCCGTCAGCAGCACGCCGACGTCGTGCAGTACCGCATCGCCGCTGGCGTGCGAGTAGTGGTCGTTGATGCGCTTGAAGTGGTCGATGTCCAGAATCGCCAGCACCAACGGGCGTGTGCTGCGCCGTGCGCGGCTGATGTCGCGCGCCAGTGCCTCGTCGAAATGCCGGCGGTTGGGCAGCCCGGTCAGGGCGTCCTCGTGCGCCTGGCGCTCGAACACGTCGGACTTGATGCGCAGCCGCGTCAGCAGCTCGCTCTTTTCCTGGTTGGCCTGCAGCAGGCGCTGTGCCTGCAATTGCAGATCTTCGGTGCGTATGCGCACCAGCTCGGCCAGGCGCGCGTTATGGGTTTTGTAGCGGCGCAGCAGGAAGCGATACACCAACGCGAGTGCAAACATCGCGCCCAGCACCGCGGCAAAGCGCACGTCCTGGCGCTGCCACCACAGCGGCAGCACCTCGAACGCCCACATCGCCTCGTGCGTGCTCCATGCACCGCCGGGGTGACGGGCCGCCACATGCAGACGGTAGCGTCCCGGCGGCAGGCCGATGAACTCCACGCTGCGTTGCCGGCCACGCTCGATCCAGTCGTTGTCCAGGCCTTCCAGGCGCGTGCGGTACTCGATGCGCTCCGGCAGCAGGAAGCTCATGCCGACGTAGGACACGTTCAGCCGATGCCCGCCCGGTAGCCGTGCCTGCTGCCGCCATGTCAGCGGACGTGCGTCCTGTTGCACGCTCTCGATCACTGCAGGCGGTGCGCGCCGCTCGCGAAAGCGCTGCAGGCGCGCCGGGTCGACCGTGCTCACGCCGCCGGCGGTGACCACCCAGATCGAGCCATCGGCACGCTTGATCATGCTCGGCCCGGAGCTGCCGTTGGCCTGCGCGTTGCCCATGCCGTCGATCTCGCCATAGCGCTCGATGACCAGCCGGCCGCGTCCATCGGCAACCGCGTCGAGCAGCGTCAGTGGCGTGCGCAGCACGCCGCGATTGCTGCTGATCCAGGCGTTGCCGAATCGGTCGTCGACCAGCTGGAACACCGTATCGACCGGCATGCCCTGCTCCAGGCCCACGCGTGCGAGCCTGCCGTTGCGCATGCGGTACAGGCCGCGATCGGTGGAGATCCAGACAGCGTCACCGATGCGCTGAAAACCGAACACACTCCGCGCGCCGCCCTGGGCTTCCAGATCCAGCTGCTGCAGCTTTCCGTTGCGCAGCACCGCCGCGCCGTCGACCGAGCCGATCCACAGCGCGCCATCGATGCTGGCCAGTGCGGTCACGACCCCGTCGGGCAGGCCTTCGACGGCCAGGGACTGGCGCCTGCCGTCGACCAGCTTCACCACCCCGCGCTGCGTGGCCAGCCACACCACGCCGGGGTCTTCGGTCACGATGGCGCGGATATGCCCGCTGGGAATGCCCTCGGCATCGCCGTAATGTTGCAGCAGACGTCCGTTGCGCAAGACGAAGACGCCATCGGCATAGGTGCCCACCCACAGATCGCCGCGCCGATCCAGCGCCAGGCTGAGCACCGAGAGCTTGCGCCCGGATGGTGTGGCCACCGCCACCGGCACGATGCGTCCGTCCGGCAGCATGCGATCCAGGCCGGCGGTGCCGGCGATCCACAGACTGCCGTCGTGGTCTTCCAGCACGGCACGGGCGTAGTCGCCGCTCAGGCCATCGCGCTGGCTGTAGCTGCTGAACAGGGTTTCGCGCAGGCGAAACAGCCCGCCGTTGGCACCGACCCAGATGCTGCCTTCGGCATCCTCGCGCAGGCTGACGATGCGCCCGGTCGGCAGGCTGCGACCGGCCGGCAAGTGCTCCACCCCATGACTGCCGATGCGCAGCAGCCCCTGATTTTCGCTGCCCAGCCACAGGTCGCCGTGGCGATCCTGCAGCATCGCAGTGAAGTGGCCTTGCCCGGGCACACGATGCACCAATTCGGCGGACTCGCCCTGCAGCCGGTACAGCTGCTCGCCGGCGACGACCCACAGCGTGCCGTCCGCTGCGCGGTACGGCCATGCCAGCCCTGGCGGCAGGCCGAATGCGGCCGGGGCACGATGCATGCGCCCGTCCGGTTCGCGGTAGATCAGGCCGTCCAGCGTGCCGATCAGCAGCCGGCCCTGGTCATCGAACGCCATGCGCGGAAAGCTGCTCTGCAGCGGCACGCCATCACGCGGCGGAAAGTACTCAAAGCGCCCATCCGGCCACAGGCAGCCCAGCCCGTGTCCCTCGAACAGCAGCCACATGCGACCACGCTCATCCATGGTCATCGCATGGATCAGCGCCTGCGGCCACTGCCCTTGCCGCTGCCAGTGCCGCCACTGCCCATCGCTGCCATGACGCACCAGATTGCCGCGCGCATCGCTGAGCCACAGCGCACCATCGCGGTCGACGTACAAGGCACCGACGCCGTTGTCGGGCAAGCCAGGACGCGTGCTGCGGTCGATGATGCTGAATTCCAGGCCGTTGTAACGCACCAGCCCTTCCCAGGTGGCGAACCACAGGTAGCCGTCGCGGGTCTGGGCGATATCGCGCAGCGAGTTGTGCGGCAGGCCGTTACGCGAGCTCCAGCTGTCGATTGCGTAATCGCGCAGTGGCGCCGTGCCGGCCGGTGCAGCCAGTGCCGCGAGCGAGCACAGCGCCAGCAGCATGCAGACGACGGCACCGAGCCAGCGCTGCGGCCGCGTGTCTCCCCGTGCCGACGCCTTGGCATCGCATCCGTTCTCGCCCGTCGACCAGGCCCCCGCCCCATCTCTCATCAGACATAACACGCCGTTCGCTGGCGATATGGTAGGCAAAAACGGGCACGCGCGCCGGTGGATCACCGCATCCCCTGGCGAAAGTCACCTGCAGCGCGCCAGGTATGCGCTCGGCACTGCAGCGGCAAGCGCATGGACGCGCTGGTTTGCGCAGATCCGATGGCTTGCTTGCGTAAGCGCCGGATCGCCCGACGCCAGCTGCACGATCCGACCGTGCCGATCCATCCGCGTGGCCCGCAGCCTGCGCGCAAGTGCCATCACGCCTGCCAGCAAGAGGTGGCCAGCGGTGCCACGTGGGTGCGGGCGGCGCGGAGGAACGGCAGTGCACGCTTGGTATCTGCCGCTTCTCCGGGCAGCGGCCACGCCGCCTGGCCACTGCGCAGTGGCTGGCAGCCGCCTTAAGCGCCCAGGCGCTGGCGCACGGCTTCGAACAAGGTCACGCCGGCCGCCACCGACACGTTGAGGCTTTCGATATCGCCCGGCATCGGAATCTTGACCAGGCCATCGCAATGCTCGCGGGTGAGACGACGCAGGCCATCGGCCTCGCCACCGAGCACCAGCCCGACATTGCCGCGCAGGTCCACGCTGTACAGCGAGGCCTCGGCTTCGCCGGCCAGGCCGTACAGCCACACGCCCTGCTTTTGCAGGTCGCGCAGGCAACGCGCCAGATTGGTCACCGCCACCACCGGAATGCGGTCGGCCGCACCGGCCGAGGTCTTGCGCACGGTTGCGTTGACCGTGGCCGACTTGTCCTTGGGAATGACCACCGCAGTGACGCCGGCGGCCGCCGCGCTGCGCAGGCATGCACCGAGATTGTGCGGGTCCTGCACGCCGTCGAGGACCAGCAGCAGCGCGCGTCCCTCGGCGGCGGTCACCAACGCTTCGAGCTCGTTCTCGGCCCACAGGCGCGCTGCCGCATAACGCGCGACCACGCCCTGGTGGCGCACCTGGCCGCCGACGCCATCGAGTGCCTGGGTATTGACCCGGCGCACGTCGATACCCTTGCGGCGGGCCTGCTCCTCGATCTCGGTCAGGCGCGGATTCTTGCTGCCGGCCTCGATCAATACCTCGCGCACGTTGTCGGCGTCGTTCTCGACGGACGAGGCGACGGCGTTGACGCCGACGATCCACTGATTCTGCTTGCTCATTGCGCGGGAATACGAAGCGATAAAGGGAGAATGGTAGGGCCTGCGGCCTGCCACGTCACGGCCGGACCCTCGCTACGAGCACCACGTGCCAACCGCGGCGCAACGGAAGTGGCCGTCGCCGCGACGCGCAGTTCAACGCGCCAGCTCGACAAACGCCGATGCGGCTGCCAGGGTCACGCAGGCCAGCGGTCGGTATCGTGATCCGGATGCTGGCGCGACACCAGTGCAGCCAGAAACGCAGGCGCCTGCGGGTCGTCCTCGGTGCGATGGGCCGGCAACGCGCCCAATGTGTCGACAAACGGCAGTTTGCCCTCGACCCCGTACTGGATCACCGGCGGCAGCAACGCGGGCGTGTCGAAGCTGCCGGCGGCAATGGCCAGGCCGTCGGGCGCCTCGTAGGTCAGCGGCGTTCCGCAGTCGGCACAGAATCCACGCTGCACCAGCGACGAAGACGCAAAGCGCCTGGGCTCGCCGCGTGTCCAGGCGAACTCGGCGCCACGCACCGACACCAGCGGCGCGTAATACGCACCGAAGGCCTTCTGGCAAATGCGGCAGTGGCAGATCGAGGCGTCCGACAACCGGCCGCGCACGTGGAAACGCACCGCACCGCATTGGCAACCACCGCTGTACCCGATTGCTGTGTCCATCGTTGCCTCTGCGCCGTTGAAGACGGGTGACCCGTGCGTTTTGCGCGCTTGTTACACGCAACACCCTGCACGCGTGGCCGGCGATCGCTACGCATCGCGAGCGGCCGCCAGGCGACGGCTCGCGATGGTGTCACCGTGCTAGTGCTGCTTCTTCCTGCGCTTGGCCGGCTGATCGCGCGGCGGCGGCGGCGGTTCGGGCGAATCGCCGCGATCCTCGGCCAGGCGGAAGTCGATCTTGCGCTCCTCCATGCTGGCTTTCAGCACCAGCACCCGCACCGGATCGCCCAGACGGAACGTGCGGCCACGGCGCTCGCCACTGAGCGTCTTGCGGATCGGATCGAACTGGTAATAGTCCTGCGGCAGCTGGGTGACATGCACCAGGCCATTGACCTTGGACTGGGTCAACTCCACGAACAGGCCGAACCCGGTCACGCCGCTGATCACGCCATCGAACTGGCCGCCGACATGCTTTTCCATCCACGCGGCGCGATACCGCTCGTCGACTTCGCGTTCGGCTTCGTCGGCACGCCGACCACGCTCGGAACACTGCAGCGACAACGCTGCCATCTGACGCGGGGTGTAGATGTACTTTTCCGGGCTGGCGCCGGTCAACGCGTGCTTGATCGCGCGGTGCACCAACAGGTCCGGATACCGGCGGATCGGCGAAGTGAAGTGCGCATACGCCTCCAGCGCCAGACCGAAATGACCGTTGTTGTCGGGCGAATACACCGCCAGGCTCTGGCTGCGCAGCAGCACCGACTCCAGCAGCGCCGCATCGGGGCGCGCACGCACCTTCTTGAGCAACTTGGTGTAGTCGCCGGGACGCACCTTGCTCCATGCCGGCAGGCTCAGCTGGAATTCCTTGAGGAACTCCAGCAGGTCTTCATATTTGCTCTCCGGCGGCCGCTCGTGCACGCGGTACGGTGCCGGCACATGCATGCTCAGCAGGTAACGCGCGGCTTCGACGTTGGCGGCGATCATGCATTCTTCGATCAGCTTGTGCGCGTCGTTGCGCACCAGCATGCCGGCCTGGGTGACCTCGCCGGTGTTGTCGAGCACAAAGCGCACTTCGGAGGTTTCGAACTCGATCGCGCCGCGCTGCGTGCGCGCCTTCGACAGCACGTTGTACAGCTGATGCAGGCGCTGCACCTGCGGCAGAAACGGGCCGATGAAGGCCTTGGTATCGGCATCGTCTTCGCCGACCGCCTTCCAGACCTGGTTATAGGTCAAGCGCGCATGCGAGTTCATCACCGCTTCGTAGAAACGCGAGCCGGTGACTTCGCCGTCGCGACCGACCTGCATGTCGCAGACGAAGCACATGCGGTCGACCTTGGGCATCAGCGAGCAGATGCCGTTGGACAGTGTCTCCGGCAGCATCGGCACCACGAAACCCGGGAAGTACACCGAGGTGGCGCGCTTTTGCGCCTCATCGTCCAGTGGCGTGCCGGGACGCACATAGTTGGACACGTCGGCGATCGCCACCACCAGACGGAAGCCGTCGGCGTTGGGTTCGCAATACACCGCGTCGTCGAAATCCTTGGCGTCCTCGCCATCGATGGTGACCAGCGGCATCTGCCGCAGATCCACACGCCCGCCGATCATCTGCGGCTCGACCACCAACGGCACCGCCGCGGCTTCGTCCAGCACTTCCTGCGGGAATTCGTGCGGCAGCTCATGGCCATGGATGGCCATCTCCACCACCAGCGACGGCGTCAGCTTGTCGCCGAGCACCGCGATGATCTTGCCGATCGCCGGGCGCCGGGCGTCCGGCGGCGCGATCAGTTCGCACACCACCAGTTGCCCCTCGCGCGCCTCGCCGATGCCGTCCGGTGCGATCTGCACGTTGCGTTGCACGCGCTTGTCGTCCGGGTCGACATAGGCCACGCCATGCTCGTAGAAAAAGCGCCCGAGCATGCGTGACATGCGGCGCTCGAGCACGCGGGCAATCGCACCTTCGCGACGGCCGCGGCGGTCGATGCCGGTGACATTGGCCAGCGCACGATCGCCGTGCATGACCTTGCGCATTTCGTACGGCGGCAGGAACAGGTCGTCCCCACCTTCGTCCGGCTTGAGGAAGCCGAAGCCTTCCGGGTTGGCGATCACCACACCTGCAATCAGGCTGGTCTGCTGCACCGGCGCGTAGCCGCCGCGGCGGTTCTGCACCAGCTGCGCTTCGCGCACCATCGCCGCCAGGCGCTTGCCCAGCGCGTCGATGCGGTCGCTGAGGTTGAGTTGTTCGGCGATTTCCTCGGCGGTCTGCGGGCCGTCGCAGGCATCGAGCAGCTGCAGGATGGCCTCGCGGCTGGCGATCGGCTCGGCGTAGCGCAGTGCTTCGCGATCGGCATGCGGGTCCTTGAACCCGGCCGCTGGTGCGGGCGCTTCGGTCGGCGCCTGTTGGAAGCGTTCCGGCGGCGGCGCCGGCGGACCGCTCTTGCGCGGATGCGGTGCGCGTGGTGCCGGCGGCGTGGGCAGCGCGGGCGCTACCGGCAGCTCGGGCGAGGCATTGGCGGCCTTGTCGGCAGCGCGTTTGTTCGCGGACTTGGTCGACGCGCCGGCGGCGGCGCGGACCAGGAAGTCTGGCATCCAGCCCGGCAACTTCTGTTTTTCGGCGGTGGTGGCATCGCCCGGGCTGGTGGACTTGCGGCGACTGGGCCGATCGGAATCTGGGGTGTTTTTCTTTGTCATTGCTTACATGGTACCCCTTGCGGCCGCGACATGGGCAGCACGCCTTGCCCGGCCGGTCGCAATTGCTGCGTGCCAGGCATTGACAAGCCTGCCGGGAGTCTGCAAAATTCGCGGCTCACCTGCCCAGGTGGCGGAATTGGTAGACGCACTAGCTTCAGGTGCTAGCGGGGGCAACTTCGTGGAGGTTCGAGTCCTCTTCTGGGCACCAGTTTAAAAAGACCTCCGAGCAATCGGGGGTCTTCTGGTTTCTGGGGTCTGGAAAGTTGTGATTGGGGACGGTGCGCCAGCGTTACCGGCCGCCGGGAGCCTGCCGTTGATCGGCGGCCGAAGCTTGATTCCGCCTGCGCCGTGCTCGGCAACGCCGCAACAGGCCGGCCTGCTGCTGACGGTGGCGCCCTCTTCGACACCACCGTCTGCAGCGGGGGCCGTCAGGGCGCCGCCGTGATGCCCGCCTCGCGCAGCGCCGTCGCCCAGATCGCGTACCCGGTCTCACTGGGATGGGTGCCGTCGGGCATCAGCGCCTCGGGCAAGGTTCCGTCCGGTTGCAGCATCCGAGGGCCGATATCGAGCAAACGCACCGACGGATCCTTGCCGTAACGCGCGGCCAGCAGCCGGTTGGTCTCGGCGATGGGTGCGCGCTGCGCATCCCCGGCATGGCGACCGCGCGGCATGATCGCCATCAGGATCAGCTGGCTCCTGGGCAAACGACGACGCACCTCGCTCACCACCGCCTCCACGCCCTGTGCGGTCTCGGCCGGCGTGGCCGCGCGCGCTTGCGCGGTGCCGGTGAGGTTGTTGGTACCGATATGCAGCACCACCCAGCGCGGGTCCAGGCCGTCGAGTTCGCCCTGGCGGATCCGCCACAGCACGTTCTGGGTGCGGTCCCAACCAAAGCCCAGATTCAGCACCGGGCGCCGGCCGTACAACCAGCGCCAGGACTCGGGCCCGCTGACACGCGTGGCCAGCGGCGGGCCCGCCCAGAAATGCGTGATCGAATCGCCGATCATCACCACCTGGGGCGTGAGCGCGCGTGCTTCAGCCAGCGCCGCATGGTGACGTGCATACCAGTCGTAGGAATCCTGCTCCAGTCGGTCGACCGGAATCAGCGAGGTCGCAAAGTCGCGGCCCAGCTGTGCAACCGGCTTGACCGGCGGCTCGCCGAGCAGGCGCGCCAGGGTCGGTTCGATCGCCTCGGCCAGCATGCGTTGACCTTGCGTGTCCGGATGCAGGGCACCGGCCGGCGGACGGAAGCGGGTGTCGTAGAACAGCTCGCTGCGCAGCTTGCCATTGCGCCGGAAGATCGACCCCACATCCAGATAGGTCACGCGCGGATTGTCGCCGTAGCGCACCGCCAGGCCCTGGTTGATCTGCGCATCGCGGCGCGACTTCTCGCCGGAGATGTCGCTGGGCAGCACGCCCACCAACAGGATCTGCGTGCGCGGCAATTTCTGTTCGATCGCCGCGACCACCGCATCGATGCCGAGCTGGGCCTGCTCTGCGGTCTGGCCGAGATGGCCGGTGTTGTTGGTACCGATCAACACCAGCGCGACCTTGGGTTGCAGACCGTCGACCTCGCCATTGGCCAGCCGCCACAGCACGTTCTCGGTGCCGTCGCCGCTGAAGCCCAGGTTGAGCGCGCCACGGCTGCCGTAGAAGGTCTGCCAGGTCGGCTGGAAATCTTCGTCAGGCGCCTTGGCCTTTTCGTAGTTCTGGGTGATCGAATCGCCGATCAACAGCAGCGGGGTGTCAGGGTGCTGGCGCACCTGCTCCAGCACCTGCGCATGTCGCTGCGCCCACCACGCCTCCTGCAGGCGGTCGGTGGGCACGATTGAAGGTGGCGGCGTCTGTGCGCTTGCCGCGGCGCAGACCAGCAACAGGCCACAACACACCAGCACCGGCGCGATGGCAGACAGCGAAAGACGAGGAAACACAGCGTGCAAAGAGCGGAGCATGCGCGCACCAGAGGCTGGAGAAGCCACGATTGTGATCCGCGCGCGCCGCGCACCACAAGCGCGGACGCAGCCACCCGCCATGTGAGGCTGCGACGTGCTTGTGGTGTGTCGGCGCCGGGCCACTGATACGGCGCATCTGTGATGCCGGATCGCTCATGCTTGCGTAGGAGCGCGCTTACGCGCGATGCGGCGTCATCGGTAACGCTTCATCGCGCGCAAGCGCGCTGTTACCTGGCAGTGGGAAGCAATCGCCTACATCAAGGCACCGGATCGAGCACTGCGCGCCTCGGCCCAATGGAATCGGCACCCGGCGGCGCGCTGCCGAACTAGTTACTCAGCGCAGGCCGGTCTCGGCGCGCGCGATCACCAGGCGCTGGATTTCCGAGGTGCCCTCGTAGATCTCGGTGATCTTGGCGTCGCGGAAGTAACGCTCCAGCGGCATTTCCTTGGAATAGCCCATGCCACCATGGATCTGTACCGCCTGATGGGTGATCCACATCGCCGCCTCCGAGGCGGTGAGCTTGGCCACGGCCGCTTCGGTGCCGAACTTCTGGCCCTGCCCCTTCAACCAGGCCGCGCGCAGCGTCAGCAGCAACGCTGCGTCCAGCTTGCACTTCATGTCGGCGATCTTGGCCTGGGTCATCTGAAAGGTACCGATGGCCGCGCCGAACGCCTTGCGCTCCTTGACATAGGCCAACGTGGCTTCGTACGCCGCACGCGCGATGCCGACCGCCTGCGAGGCGATGCCGATGCGCCCGGCATCGAGCACGCTCATCGCGGTCTTGAAGCCCTCGCCCTCCACGCCCAGCACTTCATCGGGCTGGGCGATGTAATCGGCGAACTCGATCTCGCAGGTGGCCGAGGCGCGAATGCCGAGCTTGGGCTCGGTCTTGCCGCGATGGAAACCGGCGCGATCGGCATCGACCATGAAGGCGGTGATGCCGCGCGCGCCCTTGTCCGGCTCGGTCACCGCAAACAACACGATGTACTTGGCGACCGGGCCGGAGGTGATCCAGCTCTTCTTGCCGTTGATCACGAAGCTGCCATCGGCCTGCTTGACCGCGCGGCACCGCATCGCCGAGGCATCCGAGCCGGACTGCGGCTCGGTCAGCGCAAATGCGCCGATCTGCGCACCTTCGGCAATCGCGCGCACGTACAGCTGTTTCTGCGCCTCGCTGCCGTTCTTCAGGATACCGGTGCAGAACAGCGAGTTGTTGACCGACACGATGGTGGAATGCGCGCCGTCGGCAGCGGCGATCTCGATCATCGCCAGTGCGTAGCTGATCGGGTCCATGCCGGCGCCACCGTACTCGGCCGGCACCTCGATGCCCATCAGGCCGTTCTCGCCGAGCAGGCGGATGTTCTCCAGCGGAAACTCGCCGCTGCGATCGAACTGCTCCGCGCTGGGGGCGATCTTTTCCTGGGCGATGCGGCGCGCCACATCCTGGATCATCAATTGTTCTTCGGTAAAGCTGAAATCCACGTGGCACCCCTCCAGGCCTAGGCTGAGCGCCCATTGTAGCTCCAACCATTCGCATGCGTATGTAGTTGACCCCACACCCTGCCCGGTCGAAAATATCTCCATATCGCGATATAGAGATATTCATGGATCTGGAAGACTGGTCGGCGCGCCTGAAGGTATTTGCCGACGCCACCCGCGTCCGCCTGCTGACCTTGCTGGAGCAGGAGGAACTCACTGTGGCCGAGCTGTCGGCGATCACCCGCCTGGCGCAGCCGCGCGTGTCCACGCATCTGGCCAAGCTCAAGGAGGCCGGGCTGGTGCGCGACCGCCGCGCCGGCGTGTCGGCCTATTACCGTTTCGACGAGGTGTCGCTGGACCCGGCGCAGCGCGCCCTGTGGCTGGCGCTGAGCACCGGCAGCGACGATCCGCTGCTGCGCCAGGACGCCGAGCGCGTGGCCGCGGTGCTGGCCAACCGCGCCGCCGACCAGAACTGGGCCGATTCGGTGGCCGGCGACATGGAGCGGCATTATTCCCCCGGTCGCACCTGGGAAGCGCTGGCGCGCACCGCCCTGCCCTTGCTGGAAACCGGCGACGTGCTCGACATCGCCTCCGGCGACGGCGTGCTGGCCGAGCTGGTGGCACCGCATGCCACCCGCTACATCTGCATCGACACTAGCGCGCGCGTGGTCGCCGCGGCCAGCGAGCGCCTGCGCAAGCTGCGTAATGTGGAAGTGCGCGAAGGCGACATGCATGCGCTGCCGTTTCCCGATGCCAGCTTCGACCTGGTGGTGCTGATGCATGCACTCACCTACGCAGCCAAGCCCGCGCAGGCGGTGGCCGAATCCGCGCGCGTGCTGCGCCCCGGCGGCCGGCTGCTGCTATGCAGCCTGGCCAAGCACGAACACCGCGCCGCGGTGCATGCCTATGGCCACGTCAATCTCGGCTTTGCGGCCAAGGAACTGCGCAAGTTCGCCGAGAAAGCCGGGCTGGACGTGTCCAGCCTGGAGACGGTGACGCGCGAGAAGCGCCCGCCGCATTTCGAGGTGATTTCGTTGATTGCGGTGAAGCCGGGAATCGGGAGTCGGGAATCGGGATTGGTTGAAAGCAAAGGCGCTGCTTTGCGGAGAGCTGAATCATGACGCATGTATCCAATCCCCAACCTCCAATTCCGTTTGCGCTGCCGTGGCTGCATCCCGAGCGCGCCGCCAAACTCACAGCCGCGCTTGCCGAACGCATCCTCATCATCGATGGCGCAATGGGCACCATGATCCAGCGCCACGATCTGCAGGAGCCCGATTATCGCGGCACCCGCTTTGCCGACGGGTACGACAACACGCAGGTACACGTGCATGGCCCGGGCTGCGATCACGCACACGTGCCACAAGGCCACGACCTGAAAGGCAACAACGACCTGCTGTTGCTGTCGCGCCCGGAGATCATCGCCGGCATCCACCGCGCCTATCTGGACGCCGGGGCCGACCTGCTGGAAACCAACACCTTCAACGCCACCTCGGTGAGCCAGGCCGACTATCACCTGGAACATCTGGTCTACGAATTGAACAAGGCCGGCGCACAGGTCGCGCGCGCCTGCTGCGACGAGGTCGAGGCGCTGACCCCGCACAAGCCGCGCTTTGTGATCGGCGTGCTCGGCCCCACCAGCCGCACCGCCTCGATCAGCCCGGACGTCAACGACCCCGGCTATCGCAACACCAGCTTCGACGCATTGCGCGACACCTATCGCGAGGCCATCGACGGCCTGATCGACGGCGGTGCCGACACATTGATGGTGGAAACCATCTTCGACACACTCAACGCCAAGGCCGCGTTGTATGCGATCGAGGAAGTGTTCGAAGCGCGCGGCGGGCGCCTGCCGGTGATGATCTCCGGCACCATCACCGACGCATCCGGACGCACCCTGTCCGGGCAGACGGCCGAGGCGTTCTATGCCTCGGTCGCGCATGGCAAGCCGCTGTCGGTGGGCCTGAACTGCGCGCTGGGCGCCAAGGATCTGCGCCCGCATGTGGAAACCTTGTCGCAGATCGCCGACGCCTATGTCAGCGCGCATCCCAACGCCGGCCTGCCGAATGCCTTCGGCGAATACGACGAAACCCCGGAAGAAATGGCGCAAACCTTGCGCGAGTTCGCGCAGGCCGGCCTGCTCAACCTGGTCGGCGGCTGCTGCGGCACCTCGCCGGATCACATCCGCGCCATCGCCGAGGCAGTGGCCGACCTGCCGCCGCGGCAGTTGCCTGGCGCGCAGGAGCTGGCCGCGTGATGCGGCAGGCACACCCTCATCCGCCCTTCGGGCACCTTCTCCCGCAAGCGGGAGAAGGACAGCGCATGGCTTGGCTTGCCACGAAGACGCCCCGTGCGCAGCACAGCACCCTTCTCCCGCCCCCGGGAGAAGGACGGCGCATGGCTTGGCTTGCCACGAAGACACTCCGTGCGCAGCACAGCACCCTTCTCCCGCCTGCGGGAGAAGGTGGCGCGCAGCGCCGGATGAGGGCCGCAGTGTCTCGCGCCCCATGGCCAGGCCGCGAGGAACACCCACGCACCAACACCAATCGCGCCGCCGTCAACGTCCAGCAGAGCCTCGCATGAGCACTCCCCGCTACACCCGCCTGTCCGGCCTGGAACCGCTGGTCATCACGCCGGATCTGTTGTTCGTCAACGTGGGCGAGCGCACCAACGTCACCGGCAGCGCGCAGTTCCGCAAGCTGATCAAGGAGGAGCGCTACGAAGAAGCGGTGGAAGTGGCGCGCCAGCAGGTCGCCAACGGCGCGCAGATCCTCGACGTCAACATGGACGAGGGCCTGATCGATTCGGAAAAGGCGATGACGCGCTTCCTCAACCTGATCATGTCCGAACCTGACATCGCGCGCATTCCGGTGATGGTGGATTCGTCCAAGTGGAGCGTGATCGAAGCCGGCCTGAAGTGCCTGCAAGGCAAGAGCGTGGTCAATTCGATCTCGCTCAAGGAAGGCGAGGCGTTGTTCATCGAACAGGCACGCAAGGTGCTGCGCTACGGCGCCGCCGCGGTGGTGATGGCCTTCGATGAAGTGGGCCAGGCCGACACCTGCGCGCGCAAGGTCGAGATCTGCACCCGCGCCTACAAGGTGCTGACCGAACAGGTGGGCTTCCCGCCGGAAGACATCATCTTCGACCCGAACATCTTTGCCGTGGCCACCGGCATCGAGGAGCACGACAACTACGCGGTGGACTTCATCGAAGCCACCCGCCAGATCAAGCGCACATTGCCGCATTGCCATATTTCCGGCGGCGTTTCCAACGTGTCGTTCTCGTTCCGCGGCAACGAGATGGTGCGCCAGGCGATCCACTCGGTGTTCCTGTTCCATGCGATCAAGGCCGGCATGGACATGGGCATCGTCAACGCCGGCGGCATGCCGATCTACGACGAGCTGGACCCGGAACTGCGCGAACGCGTGGAGGATGTGATCCTCAACCGACGCAAGGACGGCACCGAGCGGCTGCTGGACATCGCCGAACGCTACAAGGGCAGCAAGGGCGCGGCGAAAGTCGAGGATCTGGCCTGGCGCGAGAAGCCGGTGCGCGCACGGCTGGCGCATGCGCTGGTGCATGGCATCGACGCATTCGTGGAAACCGATACCGAGCAAGCGCGCCAGCAATCCACGCGCCCGCTGGATGTGATCGAAGGGCCGCTGATGGACGGCATGAACGTGGTCGGCGACCTGTTCGGCGCCGGCAAGATGTTCCTGCCGCAGGTGGTCAAGTCCGCGCGCGTGATGAAGAAGGCAGTGGCATATCTGCTGCCGTTCATCGAAGCGGAAAAACTGCGTACCGGCGATGTCGGCAAGTCCAACGGCAAGATCATCATGGCCACCGTCAAGGGCGATGTACACGACATCGGCAAGAACATCGTCGGCGTGGTGTTGGCCTGCAACAACTTCGATGTGGTGGATCTGGGCGTGATGGTGTCGGCGCAGGTGATCCTGGACCGGGCGCGTGCGGAAAATGCCGACCTGATCGGCCTGTCCGGCCTGATCACGCCGTCGCTGGAAGAGATGTCGCATGTCGCGCGCGAGATGCAGCGACAAGGTTTCGAGATTCCGCTGTTGATCGGTGGCGCCACCACCTCGCGCGCGCACACCGCATTGAAGATCGACCCGCATTACACCGCCCCCACCGTGTGGGTGAAGGACGCCTCGCGTGCGGTGGGCGTTGCGCAATCGCTGATCTCGCGCGACCTGCGCCAAGCCTTTGTCGCCGCCAACGATGCCGATTACGCGGAGATCCGCGCGCGCCATCGCAATCGCGGCGACGCCAAGCGCCTGGTGCCGCTGGAAAAGGCACGCGCACAGCGTTTCGATGGCGACTGGGACAGCTACACACCGCCCGCCCCGCGCCAGCCCGGCCTGCACGTGTTCGACGATTACCCGCTGCAGGAGTTGATCGAGCTGATCGACTGGACCCCGTTCTTCCAGGCCTGGGAACTGGCGGGCAAGTTTCCGGCGATCCTCAGCGACGCGGTGGTCGGCAGCCAGGCCAGCGAGTTGTACCGCGACGCACGCAAGATGCTGCGCACCATCGTCGCGGAAAAATGGCTGACCGCCAAGGCCGTGTTCGGGCTATGGCCGGCCAATGCCGTGGGTGACGATGTCGTTGTGCTGACCGATCCTGCGGAATCGGGAATCGGGAATCGGGAATCGCAAGGCGATCCTTCGGCGACGGACCATTCCCGATTCTCCATTCCCCATTCCCTGCACTTCTTACGCCAGCAGGTCGACAAACCCATCGACCGCCCCGACTTCTGCCTGGCCGATTTCATCGCGCCCAGAAGCAGCGGCAAGCAGGACTGGATCGGCGCGTTTGCGGTCACCGCCGGCATCGGGATCGACCCGCATGTGGCGCGGTTTGAAGCCGCGCACGACGACTACAACGCGATCCTGCTCAAGGCCCTGGCCGACCGCCTGGCCGAGGCGTTGGCCGAGCGCCTGCATCAACGCGTGCGTACCGAGTTCTGGGGTTATGTGGACGACGAGACGCTGGACAACGAGGCACTGATCGCCGAACGCTATCGCGGCATTCGCCCGGCACCGGGGTACCCGGCCTGCCCCGAGCATAGCGAAAAGCGCACCCTGTTCGACCTGCTCGATGCCGAGCGCCACACCTCGATCACGCTGACCGAAAGTTTCGCGATGCTGCCTACCGCAGCGGTTTCCGGCTATTACTTCAGCCATCCCAGGAGCCAGTACTTCGTGGTCGGGCGCCTGGGCAAGGAACAGGTGGCCGACTACGCCAGGCGCAAGGGCATCACCTTGGCAGTGGCCGAGCGCTGGCTGGCATCGAACCTGGATTACGACCCGGAATAAGGGCCGCCGCAAACCCCGTAGGAGCGCACCCGGGCGCGACAGGGCGTTACCAGTAACGCCCTGTCGCGCCCGGGTGCGCTCCTACGGTGGGGCCGCCGACCTTCGACGGCGCCGCTTCGATCACATCAACATCAGGCAGCTGGGCGCAACACGTTCAAGACCTCGTAGCACGCGCCCATGGTGTGGTAATCGGTCTTGCCGGCGGGGCTTTTTTCATCGCTGTACTTGCGGTTGTCCGCATCCAGGATGCGATACCACGCGCCATAGCGGTGGTCGACCATGTGTTCCCAGGAATACGCCCACAGCTTGTCGTACCACTGCCAGTAGCGCTCCTGGCCGCTGCGCTGGGCCAGCAACGCCGCCGCCGCCAGCGATTCGGCCTGCACCCAGAAGTACTTGTCGTCGTCGCAGACCTTGCCGTCCGGGTCGAAGCCGTAATACAGCCCGCCACGCTGCGCATCCCAGGAGCGCTCCACCGCCACATCGAACAGATGCTGCGCGGTCGGCAGCAACCAGTCGCTCGGCGCGTAGCGATCCAGCAGCATCAGCAGCTTGGCCCATTCGGTCTGATGGCCGGGCTGGAACCCCCAGGGGCGGAACAGGTGCTTGGGATTGTCGCGGTTGTAGTCCCAGTCGATGTTCCACTGCGGATCGTAGTGTTCCCACACCAGGCCATCGGCCTTGGCCGCCTGACGCCGGGTCATGGTGTCGGCCAGCGACAGCGCGCGGTCCAGATAACGTTGCTCGCCACTGGCTTCGTACGCGGCGATCATCGCCTCGCACATGTGCATGTTGGCGTTCTGGCCGCGGTAGCTGGTGAAGTTGAACTGCGCATCGGCTTCATCGCGGTACAGGCCGAATTCCGGCTCCCAGAAATACGTTTCCAGCAGCTGCCAGGTTTCGTCCATCCATGCCCGCGCGTCTTCGATGCCGGCCTTCAGGCCGCACGAATACGCCAGCAGCACGAACGCCACGCCGTAGCAGTGATTCATGTCGTCTTCGACCACGCCATCGCGCAGGGTCCAGGCATAGCCGCCGGTGGCGGGATTGCGGTGCACGTTGCGCAGGTAATCCAGGCCGTGATGCACCGCCTGCAGGTACTGGGCATCGCCGAATTCGCGATACGCCATCGCGTAGTTGAAGACAAAGCGCGTACTGCTGACCAGATGTCGGTGCCCGGCATCGTAGATCGCGCCATCATCGCGGAAATACTGGAAGAATCCGCCCGCCGGGTCGATCGCGCGCGGATGGTAGAACGCCATGGTGTCGGCGATATGCTGACGCAGCACATCGGCCGAACGGAAATCGGGTGCGGGGGTCGCAGGCAAACGGCTCATGGTTGTTCCTGGATCAGGGAATGGACTTCATCGACGCTCGGCATCGCCGCAAACGCGCCCTTGCGCGTCACCGCCAGCGCACCGACCGCCGCAGCAAAGCGGATCACCGCGGTCATCGCAACCGCATCGCCACACAGCTGCTCCAGCGTGGACGCGCGCGCAGCCAGCTGAAACAGCAGGCCGCCGACGAATGCATCGCCCGCTGCCGTGCTGTCACGCACCTGCACGTCGAAGGCCGGCACCTGGCCGGAATCGGTGCGTGTCTGCCAATGCACCGGCCCGCCGCCGTCGGTGACCAGCAACCAGCTGGCCTGGCCCTGCCAGAGCTTGCGGGTGACCGTGCTGGCATCGCCATCGAGCGTGCCGGCCAGGTAATCGAGTTCCTCGCGCGAGAGCTTGACCACGTCGGCCAGTGCCAACGCCTCCCACAGCAGCGCGGCCGGGTCCACGTCCTGCGGCCACAACATCGGGCGCAGGTTGAGATCCAGGCTGACGATGGCGCCATCGGCGCGAGCGCGGCGCATGCCGTCCAGCGTGCACTGCGCGATCGCAGGTTCGGTCATGCTGTTGGAGCACACATGCAGCACGGCGGCCTGCGTGAAGGCGTCCGCAGCGAAATGCTCGGGGCGGAACAACAGATCCGCCGCAGGCGGGCGATAGAAACTGAAACTGCGCTCGCCGGCTTCATCCAGGGCCACGAAGGCCAGCGCGGTCTTGGCTTGATCAGTGCGCACGATGCCATCGGTGGCGACGCCGGCCTGCTGCAGACTCTGCAGCAAGAAGTCGCCGAACATGTCGCGTCCCAGCATGCCGACAAAATGCGCCGCGCCACCCAGCCGCGCCACCGCAACCGCGACATTGGCCGGCGCACCACCGGCGTATTGCGCAAACGTACGTGCCTCGTCGGGGCCGGCGGATGGCAATGCCAGCATGTCGATCAAGGCCTCGCCGAAACAGACCACCCGATTCTTGGCCGCACTCATGCGTGCGCCTCCGCCAGTGCGCCACGCAGACGCGAGCCCCAGATGCCATAGAACACGATGTACAGGTAGCACACCAGCGGCAGCACGAACGACTCGTGCAAGCCGATGTTGTCGGCCAGCAGACCTTGCAGATACGGCACGATGGCGCCGCCGACAATGGCCATGATCAACAGGCTCGATGCCCGACCGGTCAGCGGACCAAGCCGCTCGATGCCCAGCGTAAAGATGGTCGGGAACATGATTGAATTGAACAGGCCGATCGCCACCAGCGCATACACCGCCAGCATGCCGCCACTGGCCATGGTCAGCACCAGCAGCAGCGCGTTGATCCCGGCGAACACCGACAACAGCACGCGCGGCGACAACTTGGCCAGCAGCGCCGAGCCGATGAAGCGGCCGATCATTGCCAGCGTCCAGTAGGCCGACACGTAGTGGGTCGCCTCGCGCTCGGTGAACCCGCCGATCTGCGGCAACGAGAAATAGTTGACCATCAGGCTGCCGATCGCCACTTCCGCGCCGACATAGAAGAAGATCGCCAGCACACCGAAGCGCACGTGCGGATGCGCCAGGGCATCCAGCAGCGAATGCCTGCTTTCGTCCTTCTGCGCGCTCGCGTCGGTCAATGCCGGCAGACGGAACAGGAACACGAAGATCGCCAGCAGGAACAGCACGATGCCCAGACCGATGTACGGCCCCTGCACGGCCTGCGCTTCCTGTACGCGATAGGCCAGCTGCTCGGCCTCGGGCAGCACCTTGAGCTGGTCGCCGCTCATCACCGTGTTGGACAGGATCAGCCAGCCACCGAACAGCGGTGCGATCGCAGTCCCCAGCGAATTGAGCGCCTGCGCCAGCGTCAACCGGCTGGAGGCACTGCGCTCCGGACCCAGCAGCGCAACATATGGGTTGGCGGCCACCTGCAGGATGGTGATGCCGGTTGCCAGCACGAACAGTGCGCCGAGAAATGCGCCATAGACGCGCAGTTCCGCCGCAGGCCAGAAGCCCAACGCACCGACCGCGGCAACCGCCAGCCCGGCCACGATGCCTTGCTTGTAGCCAAGCCTGGCCACTAACCAGCCAGCCGGCAACGACATCAGGAAGTACGCGCCGAAGAAGGTGAACTGCACCAGCATCGCCTGCGCGAAGTTGAGTTCGAACACCGCCTTCAGATGCGGAATCAGGATGTCGTTGAGGCAGGTGAGAAAGCCCCACATGAAGAAGATCGTGGTGACGACCGACAACGCAACGCCGTTGTTGACGGGCGCCTTGTTGCCACTTGGCACTGTGGATTGCGTGGAAAGGGAAACCATAGGAATTGCCTGGTCAGCGGCCTGAGGCCTTGGTGGGGGAATGTGCGGGGGAATCGCTGGGGGAGTGAAGCGAAACGATGGAACTCGACGCGCTGACGCTGCTGGCGCGGATCTTCAATTCGACCGCGGCGATCAGGCGTTGCGATGCAAGGTCGGGACTGCCGATACGCTGCAGCACCAGCTGCGCCGCCTGGCGGCCGCGCGCGCGCGGATCGGCGGCCAGGGTGGTCAGCGCGGGCGTAAACAATGCGGCTTCGGCGATATCGTCGAAGCCGGTCACCGCGAAGTCGCGCCCCGGCACGATGCCGTGCATCGCCAGCGCGGCCATCAGGCCCAAGGCGACACTGTCGTTGTAGCAGACTGCCGCGGTTGCGCGATCGTGTTCGGCACGATCCAGCATGCGACCGGCGCACAGCGCAGCCTCCTGCCGGTTCGGTGCGGATTCGACATAGTGCGCGGGCAGGCCGGCATCGGCCATCGCGCGCGCATAACCGGCACGGCGTTGCCGGCAGGAACTGGATTCGGCATGGCCGCCGAAGAACACGATGCGCCGATGGCCTTGCGCAATCAGATGCTTGCAGGCAAGCAACGCACCCTGCTCGTTGTCCAGCGCCAGCAGATCCCAGCCCGCGCCCTCCACTTCGCGGTTGAACAACACCACGTTGTGTTGACGCCCAAGCACCTGGGTCAAGGCCTGCGCCTGGCTGCCTTCGGCCGGCGACAGGATGATGCCGGCAGGCGTGTGCTCCATCAGCGAGGTCAGCACCGCCTGCTGGCGCTGCGTCGATTCGCCGGTGCTGCCGAGCAGGGTCACATAACCGGCTGCGCCCAGCGCCTCGTCCACGCCTGCGGCAAATTCGGCAAAGAACGGGTTGGACAGATCGTTGATGACCAGCGCGATGCTGGATGACGTGCGGCGGCGCAGATTGGCGGCGGCACGGTTATAGACGTAGTGCTGCCGATCCAGCTCGGCCTCCACGCGCGCGCGCGTGGTCGCGTGCACCAGTGGGCTGCCGCGCAGCACCAACGACACCGTCGCACGCGACACGCCGATGGCGCCAGCGATATCGCGTAAGGTCACCGCACCGCGTCCGCCGCGACGGGCATCGCCGTCCTCCGCAGCGGGCGGAGTCAGTTTGGCACGCGTCACGCTGCCGACCTTGCAATGGAAGAAGTGCGCATGCATCTGGCGTCGATTGGATCGATCCAATTAGGCCTTTTCCGCGCACCCAATGCATGCGGCAGTGCAACATAGTCAGCAGCGCGCCGATCCTGACTGCAGTCGCCTCCTTACTGGAATGCGATCGACAGGCCGATCCCGCCCTGCCAGTCCGGGCTTTCGGAGGTCAGCCCGCGCAGCACCGAGACATCCAGTTGCATCGCATGCGGCAACTGCCAGGCACCACCGGCGCCGGCCACGCGCGAGTGCTCGCTGCCGGTGTCGAAGCCCGCTTCTACGAAGCTGCTGAAATGCTCGCCGGAGAAGAACGTGTAGTTCGGCGAGAAGGTCCAGGTATGCCCGTCGCTGTCGCGTGCGTAGTTCACGTACAGCGCCAGGGCGCGCTGCTGCGCCAGATCCCAGGACGCGGTCACGCCCAGTTCGCGCGCATAGCCGTCGCTGAAGGCGGGGCTGCCGGTCGGCACGCTGTAGCTGCCGAGCGCGGCCCAATGAAAGCTGTCCGACTGCGACGGCAATGCCACCTTCAGGCCGATATGGCTATCGCCCCCGCCACGCACACGCTCACCGCCACCGTGCTGCCAGTTGTAGCTGTCGCTACCCACCTGCAGCTCCACGTTCTGGAACAGCCCCAGGCGCAGTAGCGTATCGGCGGTGTACTGCGTGGTGCGTTGCCCGTCGCTGCGATCGGTACTCGCGTCCGGCAGGCCCTGCTCCCAGGCGAACGCGCCAGGCTGCAGCACTTCGGCAGCAAACGGAATACCGGGACGGTCGAACGCCGGTGCGTCCTCCGCCTGTGCAGCGGCCTGCTGACTCACCACGCACAACCCAAGCATCACCGCGGCCGGCCCCAAGGCGCGCGTCGCCTGCAAACCCGAAGCGCCGCGCGCGGTGGATGTGGCCGATGCAACAACGCAGGCCTTCAACATTTTCGACAACATGGACATACACGGCACCATCGGCAGGGAATGAGCGGCAACGCAGCAGGCACCATGCCCGGAGGCGTTGACCGGTAAGGTCGCGATGGTGCCGCGCGCGCCGTGACCGGCCCGTGTATCGCCCACGCCGCGTCTGCGGCATGGCTCGGCCGGACCGCGCGCAGTAACGATCAGGTGCGCACCACGCAAGGCAACGCACCAAACAACATGGGCACCCATCAGGTGCCCATGACCAACAAAACCTAGCGCACGCAGGGTTACCAGACCAGGTCGTCGGGCACCTGATACTGGGGGTCGGCATACGGGTCTTCGCCTGCCGGCGCATTCGGGTCCACCTTCAATGCCACCGATGGCGCGAACACCGCTTCGGCTTCTGCCAGTACCTCGGCGGTGACCAACAGATAGCGGCCGTTGAGCTGCAGCACACCCAGCTCACCGGCGTTGAGCGCCTTGAGCTGATCGGCAGTCACGTAGATACGCTTGATCTTGCCGCCATACGGGAAATGCCGGGCGATGTCCGCCTCGGCATGGTTCAGCCCCTTGTCCTTGAGCAGCTCTTCGAGCTTGGCCTTGGCTTCGCGACGCAGGCGTGCTTCTTCCTGCTTCAGCCGCTCGGCTTCGATGCGCTCGTCCTTCTCGCGCTGCGCACGGATCGCATAGGCCTTGGCCAGATCGATGTCTTCGCGCGTGCGTGCCGGCCTGGGTCCGCGACGCTCGGCAGTGGGCTGCTGCGGACGCGGCGATGCCGCCGGCTTGCCATCGTTACGACGCTCGGGCCGGCCATCGTGTTTGCGCTCGACCCTGCCGTCGGTCGCCGCAGCGGCATGCGGCCGCTGCGGTCCCCTGCCCTGGCCGCCCGGCTTGTTGCCGCCGGGCGCAGGCCTGCCACCGTTGCCATGTTGACGCGCGGCAGGCCGTGCGTCGGGTTTGCGTTCGGGCTTGGGCGCGGACTTGAAGCCCAACCCAAGCAACTGGTCACGTAAGGTATCGCTCATGGCGGTGGCAATCTGCAATCAATAGTGCGGAGGCGGCGGTTCATCCGCAGCGTCGGCAAACAACGTGGAGCGCACCTTGCCCAGATCCTCGAGCAGGTGGCGGATCAGCTCGGCGTTGCGGGCGCCCGTCAAACGGGCGTCCGCAAGTGCTTCACTCAGTTCGTTGAGCGCCTGCTCTTGAAAGGACAGGCGCGTTTCCAGTTCAACCAACCGCGCGTCCAGTTCCTGGTCGCGCGGCGAGAGTTGCTCATGCATGCAACGAACGGCCTCGTCCGATGGCGTAGTAGGCCAGACCTGCGGCTTCGATTTCCTGCGGGTCGTAAAGGTTGCGACCGTCGAACACGACGTCGTCCTTCAAGGCCTGCTTGATCTTGCCGAAATCCGGGCTGCGGAACTGCTTCCACTCGGTGACCACGACCAGGGCATCGGCGCCTTCCAGCGCGGCAAATGCCTCGTCGCAGAAGGTCAGGTCGTCGCGCTCGCCGAAGATGCGCTTGGCTTCATGGGTCGCTTCCGGGTCGTAGGCACGCACGGTGGCACCGGCTTCCCACAACTGCTCCATCAAACGCCGGCTGGACGCGGCACGCATGTCGTCGGTATTGGGCTTGAATGCCAGGCCCCAGACCGCGAAGGTCTTGCCGGCAATGCTGCCGGTGCCTTCGGCGCCGTAATGACGCTGCACCAGTTCGAACAGGTGACCCTTCTGCGCATTGTTGACGCTTTCCACCGCGTTGAGCAGGGTCGGCTCCATGCCGTACTGCTCGGCGGTCTTGGCCAATGCCTGCACATCCTTCGGGAAGCACGAGCCGCCATAGCCGGCGCCGGGATAGATGAAGTGCCAGCCAATGCGCGGGTCCGACCCGATGCCGTTACGCACGTGCTCGACGTCCGCACCGACACGCTCGGCAATGTTGGCGATCTCGTTCATGAAACTGATCTTGGTCGCCAGCATCGCGTTGGCCGCGTACTTGGTCAGCTCGGCCGACCGTACGTCCATCTCCACGATGCGATCCCGGTTGCGGTTGAACGGCGCATACAGACGGCGCATGCGTGCAATGGCCGCCGGCTTCTTGGCACCAATGACGATGCGGTCCGGACGCATGCAGTCGGCCACGGCGTCGCCTTCCTTGAGGAACTCGGGGTTGGAGACCACGTCGAATTCATGGTCCAGGCCGCGTGCGTCCAGCTCTTCCTGGATCGCGACCCGCACCTTGTCGGCAGTGCCGACCGGCACGGTGGACTTGTTGACGACCACCGACGGGCCGTCGATATGCCGGCCGACGGTACGCGCAACCGCCAGCACGTACTGCAGGTCGGCACTGCCATCCTCGTCCGGGGGCGTGCCCACGGCGATGAAGGTGATTTCGCCGTGCGCAATCGCCTCGGCCGCATCGGTGGTGAAGCGCAACCGGCCAGAGGCGTGGTTGGCTTTCACCATCGGCTCCAGGCCGGGTTCATAGATGGGAATCACCCCACGATTGAGACCATCAACTTTCGCCTGGTCGATATCCACGCAGATAACGTGATGACCTACTTCCGCCAGACAGGTACCGGTGACAAGACCAACATAGCCGGTACCAAAGATCGCAACTCGCATGGGTGGGGGTACTCCTGTGGGGGATCAGGGAAGGATACCCATCAGTTCGACATCGAACGTCAACGTTGCGTCTGGTCCGATCGGCCCCCCCTGCGTGCCGTTCGGGCCATAGGCCAAGTTGGATGGAATCCAGAAACGATACTTCGAACCGACCGGCATCAAGGCGACGCCCTCGGTCCAACCTGCAATGACTTGATTCAGACCGAACTCGGCCGGCTGGCCGCGCTGGTACGAGCTGTCGAAGACCTGCCCGTTGAGCAGCTTGCCTTCGTAGTTCACGCGCACCGTGTTGGTGGGCATCGGACGCTCGCCGCTGCCCTGGCGCAGCACCATGTACTGCAGGCCCGATGCGGTGGTGATCACGCCCTTTTCGGTCTTGTTCTTGGCCAGGAAGGCATTGCCTTCCTCGCGGTTCTTGGCACCGGCAGCGCCCTGCTTGGCAGAGGCGAACGCCTGCATGGTGGCCGCGGCTTCCTGCTGGGTCAGGCGCGTGGTGTCCTTGGCGAACACGGTGCGGACGGCTTCCATCAGGATCGACAGGTCGATCTCGTCCTTGATGCCGGCCAGCGAGGGACCGACTGCGCGATCGCCCAGCATCAGGCCGACATTTTCCTTGGACGGCGCGGCCGGCGCGCTGCCCGGGGCCATGCCCGGAACCTGCTGCCCGTTACGTGCCGCCAGCGCGGTGCGCAATGCGGTATCGGTGGCCTGGGTCTGCTCGTCGGACAACAGCGGCTTGCCGCCCTTGAATGCATTCTCGATGGCGCGTTGCAGTGCGCTCACATCGATGTCCTGGGCAATCGGCTCGAACGAACGTGCCACATCCATACCGATGGCGTAGCTGACGTTGTCGCGCGTGCTCTTCTCAGACGATGCATTCAAAACTGGCTTCTCCTTGGTGGCCGCTGCGGCCGGTTGCTGCGACATCGCCGGCATCGATGCCGACAGTGCCACCATCAGTAGCGACGCCGCCGCGCCGCGCTTTCCCATCTTCATTCGATGCACTTCCCGAAAGTGAAAAGACACGCCGACGCCGGCGCTGAATGCGCATTGTCGCATGTGCGCGTGGCGTTGCGAGCGCCGCGCTCAGCGCGACGGCGCGTTGAGCTCGCGTTCGATTGCCGCCAGCACGCTCGGATCATCCGGTTTGATCTTGCTGGGGAACTGCGCCACCACGCGTCCATCGCGACCAATCAGATACTTGTGGAAGTTCCAGCCCGGCGCCACGCCCGTGGCCTGCGTCAACCGCTGATACAGCGGTGTGGCCTGCGCGCCCAGCACGTGCACCTTCTCAAACATCGGGAACTTGACGCCATAGGTCAGCGTGCAGAATTCCTGGATCTGCTTCTCAGATCCCGGTTCCTGCCCCTGGAAATCGTTGGACGGAAAGCCCAGCACCGAAAAACCGCGACTGCCGAAGCGCTGGTTCAGCGCCTCCAGCCCTTCGTACTGCGGGGTGTAGCCGCATTTGCTGGCGGTGTTGACCACCATCAGGACCTTGCCGCCGTAGGTACGGTTCAGGTTGATTGGCGCCTTGCCGGCCAGCGGCCGGTAGTCCAGATCCAGCACCGGCGCGCCTGCGGCCAGCGCCGCGGCGGAAAAAAAGCCAGCGAATACAACCACCAGCAGACGTTTGAGCAACATGGGCGATCCCTTTCGATAGGTCCGGGCCACCCGCGGGTGCGGGGTGCCATCAGTTGGGTATGACAGGCAGTTGACTGCCTGCGTGTCGGTGTTATAGTTGAATACAACACCAGTCATCCAACGCAGGGGGAAAGCATGAACAGCACACGCTTCACGCGACCAGCTCCATTGCTGCTGTTCGGCAGCGCCCTGTTCGTCATTGGTTGCCTGGGAGCCGCTTCCAGTCAGGTTACGGAGTCCGGCGCCGATTATGGCGTGTCGGAGGCGGTTACGGAAAACGCGACGACTCCCCCCGAAGCGCGCACCCGGCCCGGCCGGCACCTGCGCGCTTCGCTGTCGATGCCCTATTTCTCCTTCGCGCAGGTCCTGCGTCCACGGAGCTGACCATGAACGACATCCAATGGAGCGACGGCGCTCCCATCTACCGCCAACTCAAGGAACGGGTGATTGCCATGATGCTCGATGGAATCCTCAAGCCGGGCGACGCCCTGCCCTCGGTACGGCAGGTGGCGGCCGACTACCAACTCAACCCCATCACCGTCTCGCGTGCCTACCAGGAACTGGCCGACGAGAACCTGGTGGAGAAACGCCGCGGCCTGGGCATGTTCATGACCCCGGAGGCCGCGCAGAAATTGCGCGGCAGCGAACGCGAGCGTTTCCTGAATGAAGAATGGCCCGCGGTGCTGGAACGCATCCAGCGCCTGGGACTGTCCATCGACGATCTGTTGCCACAGGGAAAAACACCATGACCGCCGTCTCCTCCGACCATGTGGTCGACGCACGTGGCCTGCGCAAGGCCTACAAGCATCGGCTCGCGCTGGACAACACCAGCTTCACCATCGCGGCCGGGCGCATCGTCGGCCTGATCGGCCCCAACGGCGCCGGCAAGACCACCGCGCTCAAGGCGGTGCTGGGGCTGACCGATTTCGACGGCGAGCTGAGCGTGCTCGGCATGGATCCGCGCACCCAGCGCAACGCGCTGATGAACGAGGTCTGCTTCATCGCGGACGTGGCAGTGCTGCCACGCTGGCTGCGGGTTGGCGAGGCGATCGACTTCGTCGCCGGCGTGCATCCGCGCTTTGATCGCGCCAAGTGCGAACGTTTCCTGGCCAATACGCAGCTCAACCGCAAGTCGCGGGTGCGCGAACTGTCCAAGGGCATGATCGTGCAGCTGCACCTGGCACTGGTGATGGCCATCGACGCGCGCATCCTTGTGCTGGACGAGCCCACCCTGGGCCTGGACATCCTGTATCGCAAGCAGTTCTACCAGCGCCTGCTGGAGGACTACTTCGACGAGCAGAAGACCATCATCGTCACCACCCACCAGGTCGAGGAAATCGAACACATCCTCACCGATGTGATGTTCATCCGCGACGGCCGCATCGTGCTGACCGCCGACATGGAGAACGTGGCCGAGCGTTACACCGAAGTGCTGGTAGGTGCCGAACATCTCGACGCCGCCAGAGGCCTGCAGCCGATCGACGAGCGCGGCCTGCCGTTCGGCAAGACCGTGATGCTGTTCGATGGCGTGCCCAAGGCGCAGCTCGCCCGTTTTGGCGAAACCCGCAATCCCGGCCTTGCCGACCTGTTCGTTGCGGTCATGAAGGGGACCTACGCATGAAGACACTCACCCACCAAGCTTCTCCCGCACGCACGTTCGGCTGGCTGCTCAAGCGCGAGTACTGGGAACACCGCGGCGGTTTCGTCTGGGCGCAGGTCATCACCGGCGGCATCGCGGTGTTCTTCGCGCTGCTGGGCGCGGTGATCGGCGCGATCAGCGCGCGTCGCAACATGATCGGCGACAGCATCACGATGGACGATCTGGCCGAATACACGCGCACGCTGGGCCAGGTCGGCGACGGCCTGCTGCTGGGCGGCATCGGGATCGCCTCGGTGGTGCTGGCATTCGTGGTGTTCTTCTATTCGCTGGGCAGCCTGTACGACGACCGCCGCGACCGCAGCGTGCTGTTCTGGAAGTCGCTGCCGGTATCCGATGTGCAGACGGTGCTGTCCAAGGCGGCCTGGGCGTTGTTGCTGGCGCCGCTGATCGCCATCGCGATCGGCGTGCTGGTCGGCCTGGCGCTGTGGCTGATCGCCATCGTGGGCGCCTCGATCGCCGGCGTCCCCAGCCCCTGGGCACTGGCAACCCATTCGCACCCCTTCTCGCTGCTGTGGCTGTTGCTGAAGACCGTGCCGATGAGTCTGCTGTGGGCGTTGCCGACCGTGGGCTGGCTGATGTTCTGCTCGGCCTGGGCCACCAGCAAGCCGTTCCTGTGGGCGGTGCTGTTCCCGCTGCTGGCCTGCGTGATGTTGAGCATCCTCTCGGCGATGCCGGGTGTCTCGCTGCCGATCGGCTGGATCTGGTACATCGTCGGCTACCGCGGCCTGCTCAGCGCCCTGCCCGGCACCTGGTCACCACGTGCGGTCAGCGGCAACCTCGACAGCAGCGCGATGCAGAACCCCAGCGACCTGGTGCAGTGGGCGCTGCAGCACACCAACAGCGCACTGGTCTACGGCAATCCGGACATCTGGATCGGCGCCGCCATCGGCGTGGTGCTGATCGCGGCCTCCATCTACCTGCGCCGTCGGCGCTCCGAAGCCTGAAGGACATCCCATGCGTCGTCTGCTGAGTCTGGCCATCCTGTGCGCAGTGCCCGGCGCTGCGTTTGCCGAGGAGCAATGCACATTCTCCGAACCGCGCAGCCTGGAGTTGAAACTGAGCGGAGTGAAGTCGGTGCTGTTCGAGGTCGCCTCCAACGACCTGCATCTGGACGCCGCGCCAGGCAACGGCGGCCGTCTGAGCGGCCGCGCCTGTGCCGCCAGGGCCGACCTGCTCGAGGGCCTGACGGTCACCCAGAAGCGCGTCGGCGACAAGCTGGTGGTGACGCTGGCCGATGACCGCCCGTCGCGCATCTCCATCGGCGACAGCTACGCGTACCTGGACCTGCGTGGCAACGTGCCGGACTCGCTGCTGGTGCAGTTCGACGTGGGCTCCGGCGACGCCGAGATCAGCGGCGCGGCTGCAGTGAGTGCCGATGTCGGCTCCGGCGACATGGCCATCCACCGCACCAAGGGCCGGGTGACCGCCAAGGTCGGTTCCGGCGACATCGAACTGGAGGACATGGGGGCATTGCGCGTGCTGGCAGTCGGCTCCGGCGATCTCAAGGCGCGCCGGATTCGCGGCGCGGCCGAGGTCGGCAAGGTCGGCTCCGGCGACGTCAAGCTGCGCGGCGTTGCCGGCCACGTCAAGCTCGGCACGGTCGGCTCCGGCGATGTCGATATCGGCGATGTGCAGGGCGATGTCGGCGTGGAAGCGGTCAACTCCGGCGCCCTGAGCGTGCACAAGGTGCGCGGCGACGTCAGCGTCGCGCGCAAGGGCAGCGGCGACATCGACGTCAGCGATGTTGCCGGCACCACCCGCGTACCGACCGACAACTGACCACTGCCTTGACCATTCCTGAGGGGGACTGCTGATGAAACTGTTGATTTGTGCGGTATTGGCGGGTGCGCTGCTGGTCGGTTGCGGCAAGTCCGAACCCACCGTCGTGGTATCGGGCAAGGCCAACGCGCGCGGGGTGAGCTTCAACGGCAAGAGCCTGACGCTCCACCGCGACGGTCTGCCTGCCGCCACCATCGGCGCGGATGGCGCGCTCAGCGTCGCCGGCAAGCCGGTGAGCCTGAACGATGCGCAGCGCCAGGCGATGCGCACTTTCTATGTGCAGATCCAGGGCGTCGCCGAAAAAGGCATCGACATCGGCACGCAGGGCGCGGCCTTCGGTGCGCACGCCGCCGGCGAAGCGCTCAAGGGCGTGCTCAGCGGCAACACCGACCAGATCGGCGACAAGATCCAGGCGCAGGCGGAAACCTTCAAACACAATACGATGCAGATCTGCGACCAGCTGGCCACGCTGCGCAACGCGCAGGACGCCGCCGCGCAACTGGTGCCGGCATTCGCGCCGTACTCGACCCTGACCCAGCACGACGTCGACGACTGCCGCAAGTAAGCGCGGCACCGACCGCCGCTGCGCCCCCATCGACGGGCGCAGCGGCGGACCGGAACCGGCTGGAGCGTCGTGTCGATTCTGCGCGCACGCCAGGCAACCGATACCGGCCTGCGACATCTTGTCAGCGGCGCCATGTGCCGCCGGCACTGATCGGCTGCCGGAGCGGGATTACACTAATGCGCTCCCCAGACCCCAGCGACCCCATGAACAAGTTCGTGATGCTTTGCATGGCGCTCCTGCTATGCGCCCTGACCGCCTGTGGCGACCATTCGTCGCGGCGCGCCGAACGCGGCAAGCCGCGCGTTGCCATCACCACCCAGTCGGTGATGATCCGCCGCCCACCGGCCGCCAATGCGGAAATCACTCCGGACGGCACGCTGAAGATCGACGATATCGCACTGCCGCAAAAGGAACCGACGCGCGCCAAATTGCAGTTGCTGTTCGGGCACCTGCAGATGCTGCGCCAGCAGGCCGTCAACGAGGCCGGCGCGGATCCGGAGTACAAGTCGATCAAGCTGACCGCTACGCCGGAGATCCAGCGGCTCAGCGGCGAATTACTGGACGAGATCCCGTCGCTGCAACCGTATCGCGAGAGCTTCGGCAACGTGCAGGCCGAGCGGCACTGAGTGCTGGCGACGCCGCAGACTCGCGCAAGCCCGTGTAGGAGCGCACCTGGGCGCGACGGGGCTGTATCGACAACGCCCGTCGCGCCCAAGTGCGCTCCTACACACACACGCTGTCAGTGATCAGCCACCGCCGCCACTGCTGCCGGCCTGGATGCCACCACGCGTCAGCGCGGCCGGGTCCAGCAAACGGCGCAGATCCGCCTCAGTAAGCCCGCTGTCTTCCAGCGCCACGTCCAGTACCGGGCGCTGTTCCTTGTAGGCACGCTTGGCGATCGCGGCGGCCTTTTCGTAGCCGATGATCGGATTGAGCGCGGTGACCAGGATCGGATTGCGGTCCAGCGCCTCGCGCACGCGCTCCTGGCGCACCTTCAAGCCGGCAATCGCGCTGTCGGCCAGCAGCCGCGACACATTGCCCAGCAGGTTGATCGAATCCAGCAGGTTGTAGGCGATCAGCGGCAGGGTCACGTTCAACTGGAAGTTGCCGGTCTGCCCGGCCACGGTAATCGCCGTATGGTGGCCGATGACCTGCGCGCAGGCCATCACGGTGGCTTCGGGAATCACCGGATTGACCTTGCCCGGCATGATCGAACTGCCCGGCTGCAACGCCGGCAGCTCGATCTCGCCCAGCCCGGCCAGGGGGCCGGCATTCATCCAGCGCAGATCATTGGCGATCTTGATCAAGGCCACCGCCAGCGCATTGAGCTGGCCGGACAACTCCACCGCATCGTCCTGCGCGGCCAGGCCTTCGAACTTGTTGTCGGCACTCTCGAACTTGACCTTGCTCAAGCCCGACAGGGCCTTGGCCACCTTGCCGCCGAAACGCGGATCGGCATTGATGCCGGTGCCGATCGCGGTGCCGCCCAGCGGCAGCCGCCGCAGGCGCTTGAGGGAATCGTCGATGCGCTCCTGCGCCGAACTCAGCTGCGCCGACCATGCACCGAATTCCTGGCCGAAGGTCAGCGGCATCGCATCCATCAGATGCGTGCGCCCGGTCTTGACGACCTTTTCCAGCCCCTTGGCGCGCTTGTCGATGGTCTTGCGCAGATGCTTGAGCGCCGGTTGCAGGTGTTCCTGCACCGCAAGCAGCGCAGACACGCGGATCGCGGTGGGGACCACGTCGTTGGAACTCTGCCCGAGATTGACGTGATCGTTGGGATGCACCGCGTCCTTGCCGGCGCGCGTGGCCAGCGTGGCGATCACCTCGTTGGCATTCATGTTGGACGAGGTGCCCGAGCCGGTCTGATAGACATCGATCGGGAACTGCGCGTCATAGGTGCCGTCGGCCACCTGCAGCGCCGCGTCCTGCACGGCCTTGCCGATCGACTTGGGCAGCAGCCCGAGCTCGGCGTTGACGCCGGCCGCGGCGGCCTTGATCAAGCCCAGCGCGCGGATGAAGCCGCGCGGCATCGGCTGGCCGGAGACCGGAAAATTCTGCACGGCACGCTGGGTCTGCGCGCCCCACAAGGCATCGGCGGGCACCTGCAATTGCCCCATGCTGTCGTGTTCGGTCCTGAAACGTTCGCTCATCTGCACTCTCCGCACATGGTTGGTCTGTGGTGATGGATGGCTGGCAGCGGGCGCACCCACGCTGGCGAGACTGCCTACGATACTCGCTCGCGGCGTTGCGACCGTGTCGTCGCAAGCCGTGGGCTAGACTGCCCATCGATCCATACGAGGTACCACGCTGCCATGGGCGACGACCCTGACTGTAGCAACGCATTGTTTGTGTCCTTGCTGCCCGCACACCGCCCGACCCCTCACGCGCAACGGCGGACACGCGGCATGACCGCCGCTGCACGGCACCCAGGCCGACGCCATGCTCGGTAATGTGCTGCTGTTGTTGGTCGCGTTGCTGCTGGTGCTGTTGAACGGCTTCTTCGTGGCCGCCGAGTTCGCGCTGGTCAAGCTGCGCCACACGCAGGCGGTGGGCCTGGCGCAAACCAACGGGTGGCGTGGGCGTTTGTTGCTCGGGGTGCATGCGCACCTGGATGCCTACCTGTCGGCCTGCCAGCTCGGCATCACGCTGGCCTCGCTCGGCCTGGGCTGGGTCGGCGAGCCGGCGTTTGCGCACCTGCTGCAGCCGCTGTTCGACAGCGCCGGCCTGTCGCCGGAAGCGGCGCAGTTCACCGCGCTGGCGATCGCCTTCAGCCTGATTTCGTTCCTGCACATCGTGCTGGGCGAACTGGCGCCCAAGACCATGGCGATACGCCGCCCGGAGCGGATGTCGCTATGGACCGCCGCGCCGCTCTACGTGTTCTATTGGCTGATGTATCCGGCGATCTGGGTGCTCAACACCAGCGCCAACCGCTTGTTGCGGGTGCTTGGCTGGGGCGATGTGGAACATCAGTCGCATCGCTATTCGCGCGAGGAGCTGATGCTGATCGTCGGCCGCCAGGATCCGAACGCGGCCACGCCCGATCACGGGCTGGCCCTGATGAGCCACGCGCTGGAATTGCCCGACCTGGTCGCCGGCGACCTGATGCGCCCGCGCGAGCACATGCGCAGCCTGCGCGAGGGCATGACGCTGGAATCGGTGCTGGCCGAGTTCAGCGAGTCGCGCTACAGCCGCTACCCCTGGTTCGACGCCGATGGCGAGCAGGTGCTGGGCATCCTGCATACCAAGGATCTGCTGGTGGCGATGGCGCGCAGCCAGGACCTGGACGATCTGCGTCCGTTGCTGCGCCCGCCGACCCTGCTGACGCTGGAAACCCCGATCCCCAGCGCGCTGGAGCAGTTCCGCACCGGCACCACCCATCTGGCGCTGTGTGTGGAAGACCAGGGCCGCATCCTGGGCTTCTTCACCCTGGAAGACCTGCTGGAGGTGGTGGTCGGCGAGATCGAGGACGAGCACCGCCACGTGGTGCGCGACGCCCCGATCCGCAGCCAGGACGGCTCGCTGCTGGTGGCCGGCAGCACCTCGATCTTCCGCCTGGAGCGCCTGCTCGGCCGGGACCTGAGCGCGCCGGACCACGTCAATTCGGTCGGCGGGCTGATCGTGCACCGGCTGCAGCGGCTGCCCGAAGAAGGCGAGACCCTGGAACTGGACGGCCACGCATTGACGGTGCGGCGCATGGCCGGGCACCGGATCCAGGCGATCACGGTGCGGCCGATCGGCGAAGCCGGCGCCGGGGCGGCGTAGAATACGCACCCCCGCCAGCCTCCCAGTGCCCTGCCCATGTCGGATTCCGCCCTGCTCGCCCTGTCCCCGCTCGACGGCCGCTACGCTTCCAAAGTGGATGCGCTGCGCCCGATCTTCTCCGAATACGGCCTGATCAGGGCACGGGTCAAGGTCGAGATCGAATGGCTGCTGGCACTGGCGGCCGAGCCGGGCATCGCCGAGTTGGCGCCGTTCTCGGCCGCCGCTACCCAGACCCTGCGCCGCCTGGCCGACGATTTCAGCGTGAGCGACGCCGCACGCGTCAAGCAGATCGAGCGCACCACCAACCACGACGTCAAGGCGGTGGAGTACTTCATCAAGGAACAGCTCAAGGACGATGCCGAGCTGGGCCCGGCGCTGGAATTCGTGCATTTCGCCTGCACCAGCGAGGACATCAACAACCTCAGCTACGGCCTGATGCTGGAGCAGGCACGCCGCGAGGTGCTGCTGCCGACGCTGGACGGCATCATCGCCACGCTGCGCACCCTCGCCCATGCCCAGGCCGGCCAGCCGATGCTCTCGCGCACGCATGGCCAGACCGCCTCGCCCACCACGCTGGGCAAGGAAATCGCCAACGTGGTCGCGCGCCTGGAGCGTCAGCGCAAGCAGATCGCCGCGGTCGAGCTGACCGGCAAGATCAACGGTGCGGTCGGCAACTACAACGCGCACCTGGTGTCGTACCCGGAGCTGGACTGGGCCGCGTTCGCGCAGCGCTTCGTCGAGAGCCTGGGCCTGGTGTTCAACCCCTACACCACCCAGATCGAGCCGCACGACAACGTGGCCGAGATCGGCGACGCCAGCCGTCGCGTCAACACCATCCTGATCGACCTGTCGCGCGACATCTGGGGCTACATCTCGCTGGGCTACTTCAAGCAGAAGCTCAAGGAGGGCGAAGTCGGCTCCTCGACCATGCCGCACAAGGTCAACCCGATCGACTTCGAAAATGCCGAAGGCAATTTCGGCATCGCCAACGCCTTGTTCGAGCATTTCTCGGCCAAGCTGCCGATCAGCCGCTGGCAGCGCGATCTCACCGACTCCACCGTCCTGCGTGCGCTCGGTACCGCATTCGGCCACACCCAGGTCGCGCTGGATTCGCTGGCCAAGGGCCTGGGCAAGCTGACCGTCAATCCGCAGCGCCTGGATGCGGACCTGGACGCGGCCTGGGAAGTGCTGGCCGAAGCCGTGCAGACGGTGATGCGTCGCCACGGCCTGCCCAACCCGTACGAACAGCTCAAGGCATTGACCCGCGGCCAGGGCATCACCGCCGCGTCCATGCAGGCCTTTGTCGAGAGCCTGCAGCTGCCGGAGCAGGACAAGCAGCGCCTGCGGGCGCTGACGCCGGGCGCTTACACCGGCCTGGCCGAGCAGCTGGCGCGCACGATCTGAACCAGCGGCAGTCAACGACCGGCATCGCGACGTTCCATCCAGCCGTCAGGAGGAGTGCCATGGCATTGCGCTCACTGCTGTCCGTGTCCCTGCTGGCATCGGTCGCCTGCGGGAGGCAGGCCGCTGCCGCTTCCACCGCTGCCGCGTCGCAAGCGCTGGCAGGCGTGTCGACCACACGGTTGCATCGGTGCCTTCGCCCAGCGACAGCCAGCTCGCCATCCACTGACCCGCCGATGCCGGCATCCCCCGTGCATGCCGGCCACGCATGGCAGGCACAGGTGCACTGAAATCTCCGCCACAGCAGCCAGCAAGGCATCGCATGGCGGGCTGGGCGACAATAAGCCACTCCGCCGGCCGCACAGCGCCGGCCCTCCTGTCGGACCCGTGACATCATGAAAAAGACCGCCGCAAAAAAGATCGCCGCCAGGAAAGGCGCGCCGCTGCCCTTCGAGGTCCACGCCACCGGCGACCAGCCCCTGGGCATGCCGGTCGAGCGCTTCCTGCGCAACTACTGGCACAAGCACCCGCTGCTGATCCGCAACGCGTTTGCGGACTTCCAGTCCCCGCTGCAGCCCGAAGACCTGGCCGGCCTGGCCTGCGAGGACGGCGTGCTGGCACGCCTGATCAGCCACGACCGCGCCACCGACGGCTGGGACGTACGCACCGGCCCGTTCCAGGAAACCGACTTCCCCGGCCTGCCCGACCATGACTGGACCCTGCTGGTACAGGACGTGGACAAGTGGGACGCCGACGTGCGCGCGCTGCTGGAACAGTTCCGCTTCGTGCCGCGCTGGCGCATCGACGACATCATGATCAGCTTCGCCGCCACCGGCGGCTCGGTCGGCGCGCATGTCGACCATTACGATGTCTTCCTGCTGCAGGGCCAGGGCCACCGCCGCTGGCAGATCGACGCCCGCGCGCAACAGGGCCGCAAGGCCGCGCCGCTGGCGTTCCGCGACGATGTCGAGCTCAAGCTGCTGCGCGACTTCAAGCCCACCCACGACTGGGTGCTGGGCCCGGGCGACATGCTGTACCTGCCGCCGCTGGTGCCGCACCACGGCGTGGCCGAGGACGCCTGCCTGACCTTCTCCATCGGCACCCGCGCGCCGTCGTCGGCCGAGCTGATCGGCGACTATCTGGATACGCTGATCGCCGATGCCGACGAGGCCGTGCGCTATCACGACGAAGACCTCAAGGTGCCGGCCGACCCGTACGAGATCGACGTCACCGCGATGAACCGCGTGGTCGAAGCGCTCAACGCCCTGCGCATGAACGACCCGGATCGGCTGGGCGACTGGTTCGGCCGCTTCATGACCACCTACCGCGCCTCCGGCGACGTGGTGCCGGCCCCCGAACCGATCCCGCGCGAGGCGGTCGAGCAGGCGCTGGAAGAAGGCGTGCTGCTGCACCGTCACCCCTGGTCGCGGCTGGCCTGGCGGCGCGCCAAGCGTGGCGCCACCCTGTTCTGCAGCGGCCTGGAGTTCGCGCTGTCGGCCAAGGACGCCGCGCGCCTGGCCGCGGCCGAAGAGATCGACGGCACGCTGTATGCGCAGTTGTCCAACCGCGGCCGCGAGGTGGTGCTGGAGCTGCTGGCGCAGGGCCACTACCAGCGCGCCCACGAGGACGCGGAAGACGACATCCAGGACATCGACGACGACCAGGCCCATGGCCTGAGCCTGTCGGCAGACCAGGACGACGCCGAGGCCGACGCGCCGGATGCAGACGACGAGATCGACGCGGAGGCCGACGTCGAGCAGGTCGCCGATACCGCCGACGGCCCGACCCAGGCTGATGAGGACGAACCAGCTGCCGACGCCGACCAGGACGACGACAGCGAGCTCGCCGACGACGCGGCAACGGACGCTGGCGACGACGGGTCCGACAACCGCGCATGAGCCCCCAGGCCGGCCCGCAGATCGTCTCGCTGGACCCGGCGTCCGACGCCGCGGCCCTGCGTGCGCTGCGCCTGGCCTGCGGCAGCGGCGACAGCGGCGCTGCCGAATGGGACGCACTGGACCCGCTCAGCCTGCACCTGGCCCTGCGCAGCGAGGACGGCCAGCTGATCGGCTCGGTGCGACTGACCGCGGATCGGCGCATCGACAGGCTCGGCATCCTGCCGGGCTGGCGCCGCCGCGGCCTGGCCGACCAGTTGCTCGCAGCCGCCGTCGCCACCGCGCAACAACGCGGCTGGCCCGGCCTACGGGCCCGCGTCAATGCAGATGCGGGGGCGGTGTTCGCACGCCTGGGCTTCCTGCCGGACACCTCTTCCGACCCGCATCCCGATCGCGCCGCAACGGCGGGCGATCGGCCTGACGGGCCGTTGCACCGCCGTCTCGACGGCCCGATGGCGGTGGACGACCTGCGCGCGGCGCAGGCCGCCACCACCGGCCTGCTGTGCGCCGCACGCCGCCAGGTCCTGATCTATACGCGGGCACTGGATCCGCCGCTGTTCGACAACGCCGCAGTGCTCGATGCGCTGCGCCGCTTCGCCACCGCCCGCCACGACAAGCGCGTGCAGGTGCTGGTGCAGGACACCGCCATTGCCAGCGCCAGCAGCAGCGCGCTGCTGCGGCTGGCCCAGCGCCTGCCCAGCGTGTTCCGCTTCCGCGCGGTCAGCGATCCGGTCGACAGCAGCTATGCGTCGGCCTATGTGGTGGGCGATGACGCCTACTACTTTCGTCCAACAGGCCATCGCTTCGACGATGGCGAAACCTGGCTGTCGGGCGCGGCGCGCAGCCGCCAGCTGGAGCGCGAATTCGCGCAGATATGGGAGCGCAGCGCGCTCTGGAACGAACCGCGCGCACTCGGCATCTGAGACCGCAGCGCCTTTCGCACCTGGGCGCCAGGCGGCCGCACCTACCCGCTCGGTCAGCTTGCAGACGCCCCCTCACTGGCGCAAGGGGGTATAATTTTTCGAGATTTGAGACCGACCGATGGGGCATCTCGCCCTGCCGCTTCCGCACAATCATCCCCACAGCAGACCCGACTTACCATCGTGGATAATCTCCTAAAGCAGTTCGCACAGTCATCGCAGCTCGCCGGCGGCAACGCCGCCTATATCGAGGATCTGTACGAGCAGTACCTCGTCGCCCCGGACAGTGTCGACCCGAAGTGGAAGAGCTATTTCGATGGCTTCAAGGGTCGCGATGCCGGTGATGTGCCGCACTCGGCGGCCATTGCCCACATCCTCGCCGCCTCCAAACAGGCCGCCAATGCCAGAACCGGCGCAGGCGCCAGTGACGAGCGCGAGCGCAACGTCGGCCGCCTGATCACCGCCTATCGTGCGCGTGGTCACCTCGGCGCGCGGCTCGACCCGCTCGGCCTGACCCCGCCGGTCAACCCGCCCGATCTGGACCTGCCATTCCACAGCCTGTCGCAGGCGGATATGGACAGTGAGTTCAGCACCGGCGGCGTCGGCGGCCAGCCGCGCATGAAGCTGAAGGATCTGCTGACCCGCCTGAAGGCGACCTACGCCAGCACCATCGGCGCAGAGTTCATGCACATCCAGGAGTTCGACCAGCGCCAGTGGATCTACAAGCGCCTGGAAGATGCCGGCGGCAAGATCGCCGGCGACGCGGCCAGCCGCAAGCGCACGCTGGAGCGGCTCACCGCCGCCGAAGGCCTGGAGCGCTACCTGCACACCAAGTACGTCGGCCAGAAGCGCTTCTCGCTGGAAGGCGGCGACGCGCTGATCCCGATGATGGACGAGATCATTCGCCAGTCCGGCAACGATCAGGTCAAGGACATCGTGATCGGCATGGCCCACCGCGGTCGCCTCAACGTGCTGGTCAATACGCTGGGCAAGAACCCGCGCAAGCTGTTCGACGAGTTCGAAGGCAAGTTCGAGCACGCCCACGACGACCGCGCGCACACCGGCGACGTCAAGTACCACATGGGCTTCTCGGCCGACATCGCGGTCGGTGGCGACAAGCAGGTGCATCTGGCACTGGCATTCAATCCCTCGCATCTGGAAATCGTCGACCCGGTCGTGGTCGGCAGCGTGCGGTCGCGCCAGGAACGCTTCGGCGATGCCGAGCGCAAGACCGTGCTGCCGATCCTGATCCACGGCGATGCCGCATTCGCCGGCCAGGGCGTGGTGATGGAGCTGTTCCAGATGTCGCAGGCGCGCGGTTTCGCGGTCGGCGGCACCGTGCACATCGTGGTCAACAACCAGATCGGTTTCACCACCAGCGCCCGCGACGACGCCCGCTCCACGCTGTACTGCACGGACGTGGCCAAGATGATCGGCGCACCGGTCTTCCACGTGAACGGCGACGACCCGGATGCGGTGATGTTCGTGTCCAAGCTGGCCTACGAATTCCGCCAGCAGTTCAAGAAGGACGTGGTCATCGACCTGGTCTGCTACCGCCGTTGGGGCCATAACGAGGCCGACGAGCCGGCAGCGACCCAGCCGGTGATGTACCAGACCATCCGCAAGCACAAGACCACCCGCGAGCTGTACGCCGCCAAGCTGGAAAGCGACGGCGTGCTGAGCGCCGACGAGGCCAAGGCGCTGGTCGACGGCTACCGCAACAAGCTCGATTCGGGCGAATACACCACCGAGCTGGCGACACGCAAGCCGGACGAATTCGCCATCGACTGGTCCAAGTACCTGGTCGGCACCGCTGCCGATCCGGTCGACACCCGCGTCAAGCGCGAGCAGCTGGATCGTCTGGCCAAGCTGATCACCACGATCCCGGAAGGCGTGGAGCTGCATGCCCGCGTGGCCAAGATCTACGAAGACCGCGTCAAGATGGCCGCCGGCGACCAGGCCGGCGACTGGGGCTTTGCCGAGAACCTGGCCTACGCCACCTTGCTGGCCGAAGGCCACAAGCTGCGCCTGGTCGGCCAGGACGCCGGTCGCGGCACGTTCTTCCACCGTCACGCGATCCTGCATGACCAGAAGACCGACAGCTACTACCTGCCGCTGCGCCAGCTGGTGCAGAACCCCGAGGACGCCACCATCATCGACTCGCTGCTCAGCGAAGAAGCGGTGATGGGCTTCGAGTACGGCTACTCCACCACCGACCCGAATGCGCTCTGCATCTGGGAAGCGCAGTTCGGCGATTTCGCCAACGGCGCGCAGGTGGTGATCGACCAGTTCATCGCCGCCGGCGAAGCCAAGTGGGGCCGCATCGCGGGCCTGTCGCTGTTCCTGCCGCACGGCTACGAAGGCCAGGGCCCGGAGCACAGCTCCGCGCGTCTGGAGCGCTTCCTGCAGCTGTGCGCGCTGGAGAACATGCTGGTCTGCGTGCCGACCACCCCGGCGCAGTGCTTCCACATGATCCGCCGGCAGATGCGCATGACCACCCGCAAGCCGCTGGTGGTGATGACGCCCAAGTCGCTGCTGCGCCACAAGTTGGCGGTGTCGAGCCTGGAAGAACTGGCCGAGGGCGAGTTCCAGCATCTGATCCCCGACGCCAAGGCCGATGCCCGCAAGGTCAAGCGCGTGGTGCTGTGCTCGGGCAAGGTCTATTACGACCTGCTCGAAGACCAGACCAAGCGTGGCCAGGACGACGTCGCCATCCTGCGCGTGGAGCAGCTGTATCCGTTCCCGCGTGCGCAGCTGGCCGCCGAGCTCAAGGCCTATGCCAACGCCACCGACGTGGTGTGGTGCCAGGAAGAACCGCAGAACCAGGGTGCGTGGTATCAGATCCGCCACCACCTGAACTTCTGCCTGGCCAGCGGCCAGAGCCTGCATTACGCCGGCCGTGCCCGTTCGCCCTCGCCTGCCGCCGGCCATATGGCCGACCACATCGTCGAACAGCAGAAGCTGGTCGCCGATGCGCTACTCAATCCGTTCAACGACCAAGTCGCTGAATAACTCCTCTTCCCCAAAGAACGAAAACCCTAGGACGCTCCCCGAATGGCCACCGAAGTCAAAGTTCCGGTACTGCCCGAATCCGTTTCCGACGCCACCATCGCCAGCTGGCACAAGAAGGCCGGTGAAGCGGTCAAGCGCGACGAGAATCTGGTCGACCTGGAAACCGACAAGGTCGTGTTGGAAGTTCCTTCGCCGGTCGACGGCGTGCTGAAGGAAATCAAGTTCGAAGCCGGCAGCACCGTCACCAGCAACCAGATCCTGGCGATCATCGAGGAAGGCGCCGTGGCTGCGGCCGCACCGGCCGAGGAGAAGAAGGCCGATGCACCGGCACCGGCACCTGCCGCTGCTGCACCGGCCGCCGCGCCGGCCCCGGCTGCCGCCGCTGCGCCGGCTGCTGCCTCCAAGTCGGCCGCCGATGCGCTGCCCCCGGGTGCGCGTTTTTCCGCGATCACCCAGGGCGTGGATCCGGCCCAGGTCGAAGGCACCGGCCGTCGTGGCGCGGTGACCAAGGAAGACATCGTCAACTTCGCCAAGGCCGGCGGCGTGGGCAAGGCGTCCGGCGCCCGTCCGGAAGAGCGCGTGCCGATGACCCGCGTGCGCAAGACCATCGCCAAGCGCCTGATGGAGTCCAAGAACTCCACCGCGATGCTGACCACCTTCAACGAAGTGAACCTGGCCAAGGTGTCGGCCGCACGCAAGGAACTGCAGGACGAGTTCCAGAAGGCGCACGGCATCAAGCTCGGCTTCATGAGCTTCTTCGTCAAGGCCGCCGCCAACGCGCTGCAGCGCTTCCCGCTGGTCAACGCCTCGATCGACGGCGACGACATCATCTATCACGGCTACAGCGACATCTCGATCGCCGTCTCCACCGACAAGGGCCTGGTCACGCCGGTGCTGCGTAACGTCGAGCGCCAGTCGTTCGCCGACGTCGAGCAGGGCATCGCCGACTACGCCGCCAAGGCGCGCGCCGGCAAGCTGGGCCTGGACGACCTGCAGGGCGGCACGTTCACCATCACCAACGGCGGCACCTTCGGCTCGCTGCTGTCCACCCCGATCATCAACCCGCCGCAGAGCGCCATCCTGGGCATGCACGCGATCAAGGAACGTCCGATCGCCGAGAACGGCCAGGTCGTGATCGCACCGATGATGTACCTGGCGCTGTCCTACGACCACCGCATCATCGACGGCAAGGATTCGGTGCAGTTCCTGGTCGACATCAAGAATCAGCTGGAAAACCCGGGCCGGATGTTGTTCGGTCTGTAAGAGCCGGGAATCGGGAATGGAGATTGGGGAATGGGCAAGCACCCATCGACCGCTCCATTCCCGCCTTGACTCGGATGGGACGCGAGCGGCGCATGCGCTGTTGCGATTCCCCATTCCCTACTCCCCATTCCCGTGAGCAAATGAAATGAGCGAACAATTCGACGTCGTCGTCATCGGTGCCGGTCCGGCCGGTTATCACGCTGCGATTCGCGCGGCCCAGCTGGGCATGAAGGTGGCCTGCATCGACGCGGCCATCGGCAAGGATGGCAAGCCTGCACTGGGCGGCACCTGCCTGCGCGTGGGCTGCATTCCGTCCAAGGCGCTGCTGGATTCCTCGCGCCAGTTCTGGAACATGGGCCACCTGTTCGGCGACCACGGCATCAGCTTCAACGACGCCAAGATGGACGTGCCCACCATGATCAGCCGCAAGGACAAGATCGTGAAGCAGTTCACCGGCGGCATCGCGATGCTGTTCAAGGCGAACAAGATCACCCCGTATTACGGCTTCGGCCAGCTGCTGCCGGGCAACATCGTCAAGGTCGCCCAGCACGAAGGCGGCGAGATCGAGCTCAAGGGCACCAACGTGATCCTGGCTCCGGGCTCAGAATCGATCGAGTTGCCGTTCGCCAAGTTCGAAGGCGACACCATCGTCGACAACGTCGGCGGCCTGGATTTCACCGCCGTTCCCAAGCGTCTGGCAGTGATCGGCGCCGGCGTGATCGGCCTGGAGCTGGGCAGCGTGTGGAAGCGCCTGGGCGCCGAGGTCACCATCCTCGAGGCACTGCCTGACTTCCTGGCGCTGGCCGATGCCGAAGTGGCCAAGACCGCGCTGAAGGAATTCAAGAAGCAGGGCCTGGACATCAAGCTCGGTGCCAAGGTCAGCAAGACCGAGATCACCGGCAGCGGCGATGCCAAGCAGGTGGTGGTCAGCTACACCGACGCTGCCGGCGAGCAGACCCTGACCGTGGACAAGTTGCTGGTGGCCGTGGGCCGCAAGGCCGCGACCAAGAACCTGCTGGCCGAGGGCACCGGCGTCAAGCTCAACGAGCGTGGCCAGATCGAAGTGGACGGACATTGCCACACCGGCGTCGATGGCGTGTGGGCGATCGGCGACTGCGTGCGCGGCCCGATGCTGGCGCACAAGGGCTTCGAGGAAGGCATCGCGGTGGCCGAGCTGATCGCCGGCCTGCCCGGCCACGTCAACTTCAACACCATCCCGTGGGTCATCTACACCGAGCCGGAGATTGCCTGGGTCGGCAAGACCGAGCAGCAGCTCAAGGCCGAAGGCGTCGCCTACAAAGCCGGCAGCTTCCCGTTCGCGGCGATCGGCCGTGCGGTGGCCATGGGCGAGCCGGCCGGCTTCGTCAAGGTCATCGCCGACGCCGAGACCGACCGTGTGCTGGGCATGCACCTGGTCGGCGTGGGTGTCTCCGAGCTGGTGCACGAAGGCGTGCTGACGATGGAATTCAACGGCTCGGCCGACGACCTGGCACGCATCTGCCACGCGCACCCGACGCTGTCCGAGGCGGTTCACGATGCCGCGATGGCAGTGAGCAAGCGCGCGATCCATAAGGCTAACTAAGCCGGGAATCGGGAGTGGGGAATCGGGAATCGTAGAAGCATTCCCATTACCTCACTCCTCATGCTGACGCCGGACTTAGGTCCGGCGTCATGCGTTCTGGCTTCCGCTGTGCTTCGACCCATTCCCTATTCCCAACTCCCGATTCCCGTTCCCATGAAAAGCATCTGCGTCTACTGCGGCTCCAATGCCGGCAACAAACCCGCCTACGCCGAGCGTGCCACTGCGTTGGGGCAGCGCATCGCCGAGCAGGGACTGCGGTTGGTGTATGGCGGGGGCAACGTCGGCCTGATGGGCACCGTGGCCAATGCGGTGCTGGCAGCCGGTGGCGAGGTGACCGGCGTGATTCCGCAGCAGCTGGCCGATTGGGAAGTGGCGCACCGTGGGCTGACCACGCTGGAAATCGTCGGCTCCATGCATGCGCGCAAGATGCGCATGTTCGAGCTGTCCGATGCGTTCGTCGCCCTGCCCGGCGGCTTCGGCACCATGGAAGAGATCTTCGAGATGCTGACCTGGCGGCAGCTGGGCATCGGCAACAAGCCCTGTGCGTTTCTGGATATCGAAGGCTTTTACGCGCCGCTGATCGGCATGATCGACCGCATGGTGGAAGAGCGCTTCCTGCATCCGGACCAGCGCACCGACCTGTGGTACGGCGCCGACATCGAGCAGATGCTGGAGTGGATGCAGCACTACACGCCGGCGCAGGCCTCCAAGTGGATCGACGAGAAGCGCCGCTCCACCCTGGTATAAAACGGCAGCGCCTGCGCTCACCGCACCCCCGGGGACTGCGCGCGCCCATCGCGCGCCCAGCCCGTCTCAATGCATCATCGAACACCCTCGATCTGCCGGCTTGCAACGGCAGTCACGACGGCCGCAGCGTCCGGCACGACCGGCTCGCATAGAATGGCGACGATGCTCGATACCCTCGCCGCTGACGCGCACCACAGCCTGGACATCAAGCACAGTCGCTTTGTGGCCAATGCTGCGGCACTGGACTCTCCCGCGCAGGCGCTGGAGATCGTGCAGCGCGTGTCCGTCGCCGATGCCACCCACAATTGCTGGGCCTATCGCTACGGGCAGGACTACCGGTCCAGCGACGATGGCGAGCCCAGCGGCACCGCCGGGCGGCCAATCCTCGCGGCCATCGATGGCCAGGGCTACGACCGCGTGGTCGTGGTGGTCACCCGTTGGTATGGCGGCATCAAGCTCGGTGCGGGCGGTCTGGTGCGTGCCTACGGCGGCACCGCAGCCGAATGCCTGCGGTTGGCGACGCGACAGCCGTTGATTGCGTTGTCGCTGCTTGATCTGCAGTGTCAGTTCGACGACCTGGGCGTGGTGCATGCTGCCTTGAGCGCCTTCCGCGCCGACAAGCTGGATGAACGTTTCGACGCGCAGGGCGCCGCGCTGCGCGTGCAACTGCCTGCCGATCAACTGGCCAGCTTGAAAACACGCCTGTGCGACGCCACTCGCAACCGTGTCCATCTCTCATCACCGGAAGCCGCATGAACCAGCCAGCCGCCGCCAGGCCCAACCCATTGCGGAAGCTTGGCAGCCTGCGCACCCTGTGGCCGTTCGTGCAGCGCCAGCGTGGCCTGTTCGCCGCCTGGCTGATCGCGTTGGCCATTTCCTCGGCCGCCACATTGAGCTTGCCGGCGGCAGTCAAGCAGATGATCGACCATGGGTTTTCCGGCGGCTCGCAGATCAACCACGCCTTCGCGCTGCTGTTCGCCGTGGCGGTGGTGCTGGCGGTGGCAACGGCCGCGCGCTTCTATTTCGTCGCGCTGCTGGGCGAAAAGGTGGTCGCCGATCTGCGCGGCCGCCTGTATGCGCATCTGATCGGGCTGGACGCCGGCTTTCATGATCGCAGCCGCAGTGGCGAGCTGGTGTCGCGGCTGTCGGCCGACAGCGAGCTGCTGCGCGGGGTGATCGGCACCACCATGTCGGTGGCGCTGCGCAGCTCGGTCACGGTGATCGGCAGCATGGTGATGCTATTCGTCACCAGCCCGCGGCTGGCCGGCTTCACCCTGATCGGCATTCCGCTGGCGGTGCTGCCGATCGTGCTGGGCGCACGCCGCCTGCAGAAGATCTCGCGCGCCAGCCAGGACCGCGTGGCCGATGCCAACACGCTGGCGGCCGAAACGCTGGGCGCGGTGCGCACCGTGCAGGCGCATGCGCGCGAGCGCTACGAGAGCCAGCGTTTCAGCCAGGCCCTGTTCGCCGCGATCGATACCGCGCGGCTGCGCATCCGCACCCAGGCCATGGTCACTGCGGTGGCGATCATGCTGATCTTCGGCGCCATCGTCGGTGTGCTGTGGCTGGGCGCGCACGATGTGATCGCCGGACGCATGACGCCCGGCACGCTGGGACAGTTCGTGCTGTACGCACTGATCGGCGGCGGCTCGGTGGGTGCGCTGGCCGAGGTCTGGAACGAGTTGCAGCGCGCGGCCGGCGGTATGGGCCGGGTCGGCGAATTGCTCGACGAGCAGCCGGCGATCGTCGCGCCGGCCACGCCGCAGCCCTTGCCGCAGCCGCTGCGTGGTGCGATCCATTTCGACCAGGTGGTATTTCATTATCCGCAGCGCCCCGATGCGCCGGCGCTGGACGGCTTCGACCTGCATGTCCATCCGGGCGAAACCGTGGCGCTGGTCGGGCCCTCCGGTGCCGGCAAGAGCACGGTGCTGGCGATGTTGCTGCGCTTCCACGACCCGGTCAGCGGCAGACTGCGCATCGACGAGGTGGACCTGCGCCAGACCGACCCGGTGCTGCTGCGCGAACGGATTGCATTGGTGCCGCAGCAACCCACGTTGTTTGCCGCCAGCGCCGCCGACAACATCCGCTACGGGCGTCTGGACGCCAGCGACGCGGAGGTGCAAGCCGCCGCGGCGGCCGCCGAGGCCGATGGGTTCATCCGCGCCCTGCCGCAGGGCTACGCCAGCGAACTCGGCGAACGCGGCACGCGCCTGTCGGGCGGCCAGCAACAGCGTGTGGCGATCGCGCGCGCCCTGCTCAAGGACGCGCCGATCCTGCTGCTGGACGAGGCCACCAGCGCGCTGGATGCGCAGAGCGAACGCGCGGTGCAGCAGGCGCTGGACCGCTTGATGGAAGGCCGCACCACGCTGGTCATCGCCCATCGCCTGGCCACCGTGCTCAAGGCCGACCGCATCGTGGTGATGGAGGCCGGCCGCATCGTCGCGCAGGGCACGCATGCGCAATTGATCGCCGAAGGCGGCCTGTACGCCGAACTGGCGCGGCTGCAGTTCATCGATCAGTGACGCCTGGGTGACACCGGCATGTGCTGTCATGCCGGGGTGTCCGCGGCAGCGGCCCGGGCCGCCCCTGCGCCCCCACGCGCCCCACCCCTGACGACATCCCGCATGCCCCGCCCCAGAACCACCATTCGCCAGCTCAGTTATTTCGTCGCGCTCGCCGACACCGGCAGCTTCACCCGCGCCGCCGAGCAGATGGGTGTGTCGCAACCGTCGTTGTCGCAGCAGATCCGTGCGCTGGAAACCATCGTCGGCGCCGCGCTGTTCGAGCGTGGCGTGCCGGCCATCCTGACGCCGCTGGGGCGCGACCTGCTCGATCGCGCGCGCAGCATCCTGCTGGACGTGGCCGATCTGGAAGACGTCCGCGCCACCTCGGCCGACACCTTGATCGGCACCATCCGGCTGGGCGTGTCGCCCACGCTGGGCGCCTACCTGATGCCGAGCCTGGTCGCGCGCCTGCATCGCGAACACCCGGCACTGCGCGTGCACGTGCGCGAAGGCCTGCCGACCGTGCTCGCCAGCGGCCTGGCCAGCGGCGTGCACGACCTGATCCTGGCGCAACTGCCGGTGGCCGGGCGCGGCCTGCACAGCGAGCGGCTGTTCCGCGAACCGCTGCACGTGACCATGGCCGCCGATCACCCCCTGCGTGCCAAGGCCTGCATCACGCCGGCCGATCTGCGCGGCGCCAACCTGCTCACCCTGATGCCCGAATACCGCCTGGCCGAACAGGTCGCGGCGATCGCCATGGACGTCGGCGCCAATGTCCTGCGCGATTACGAAGGCACCAGCCTGGATGCGATCCGCCAGATGGCCGGGATGGGCATGGGTCTTGCATTACTGCCAGACCTGTATGTGCGCCAGGAAATCCGCGAGGGCGACGATGTTGTCGTACGGCCGATCAAAGGCGGACGCTACTATAGGGAGATCGGTCTGCTGTGGCGGCAAGGCGCGGGACGCGCGCCGGCCTTCGGGCTGATTGCCGATCTTCTGCGTGCGGTGGCCGCATAGGAAAATCCTATGCGTCGAATAAGCGCTGCTGCCTTGTTCGCCAACTGCAACTCGTCAATGCTTCATTGAACTCATCAACGGAAATCGAATGGCGGGCAAGCAGATCGGATGGCGGGAAGCGGGAGCCTGGCTGGCGGAGATCGTCGGGCCGGACATGCCCTATGTGCGCCTGGCCATGGTGTACGGGGTCGCGATCAGCCTGCTGTCGCTGGCCACGCCGATCTCGGTGCAGTTGCTGATCAACAGCGTCGCCAACACCGCGCTGCCCACTCCGCTGTGGACCCTGTCCAGCCTGTTGCTGGGCCTGCTGTTGCTGGTGGCGGCGCTCAGCGCGATGCGGGTGTGGATGATGGCGCTGTTCGAGCGCCGCCTGTTTGCGCGGGTGGTGGCGGAAATCACCGTGCGCGCGGTGCATGCGCAAAACCCGTTCTTCGCCGACCAGAACCGTGGCGACGTGTTCAACCGCTACTTCGATCTGGTGGTCGTGCAAAAAGCGGTGCCCAGCCTGGCCGTCGGTGCCTTCACCATCGTGCTGCAATCGGCGGTGGGCCTGATCGTCACCAGCTTCTATCACCCGTTCTTCCTCGGCTTCAACGCGCTGCTGCTGCTGATCATCTTCGCGATCTGGATGATCTGGTCGCGCGGCTCGATCCGCTCGGCGGTGGAACTGAGCCACGCCAAGCACAACGCGGCGCACTGGCTGGAAAGCGTGGGTGGCTCCAACGGCTTCTACAAATCCAGCCGCCATCTCAACTTCGCGATGGAGCGCTCCGAAGCGGTGACCGCCACCTACGTCGCCCGGCATCGGCGCCATTTCCGCTACACCTTCACCCAGACGGTGGCGTTCCTGCTCACCTACGCGGTCGCCAGCGCGGCGCTGCTGGCACTGGGCGGCAGCCTGATCCTGCGTGGCGAACTGTCGATCGGCCAGCTGGTGGCCGCCGAGCTGATCCTCAGCGCGGTGTTCTACGGCATCGCGCAGTTGGGCACCTACCTGGACGTGTTCTACGACCTGGTGGCCAGCGCCGAGGAATTGTCGGTGCTGTATGCCATTCCGCAGGAGCGCCCGGTGGCTGCCGCGGGCAAGATCCCCGGCAACAGTGCCGTGCGCCTGGACGGGGTGGTGATCGAGGGGGCGCGCTTCGATTTCGCGCTGGAGGCCGGCGAACAACTGGTGACGCTGGCCGACGGTGGCGCCGAACGTCTGCTGGCAATGGTGCTCAAGCGCCACGTCGTCCCGGACCGCGGGCTGGTGATGGTCGGCGGCGCCGACATGGCCACCTTCGACATGTACCTGCTGCGCTCTGAAGTGACCGTGCTCGATCGGCCAACCATCGTCGAGGTCACCATCCGCGAATACCTGTCGATGGCCTCGGCCGAGGTGACCTCCGAGACGATGCTCGAAGCCATCGATACGGTGGGGCTGCGCGCGCGCATCGCCGCGCTGCCGCAAGGCCTGGACACCCGGCTTGCCGCCTCCGGCTACCCGCTGTGGATCGGCGAAGTGATGGCGCTGAAACTGGCCAACGCATTGCTGGTGCGTCCGCGCGTGCTGATGCTGTCACAGCTGTACGACCTGCTGCCGGCCGAACGCCTGACCCGGGTGCTGCGGCAGCTGAAGCAGGCCGGCACCACGGTCCTGCTGTGCACCGGCCGGCCGGAGGACATCACCCTGGATGGCTGGTTCCGCCTGGAACCGGAGCGCCAGCAGCGCTACGCCACGCGCGCCGACCTGATCGCATCCACGCAGGAGGCCGACGATGCAGCACGCCTCTGACCGGATCGCGCACTTCCCCACCCTGGCATCCATGCGCCCGCCCAGCATCGCCAAGGTGTTGGCGTGGATGCTGCTGATCGGCGTGGCCATCGCCGGTTCCATCCTGGCGTTCGCGCCCTGGGTGCAGACCGCCAGCGGCAAGGGCCAGGTGGTGGCGCTGGACCCGGGTGACCGCCAGCAACAGGTCACCGCCTTCGTGCCGGGCCGGGTGGAGCGCTGGTATGTACACGATGGTCAGCACGTCGCCAAGGGCGACCCGATCGCCCGCGTCGGCGACCTCGACCCGGACCTGCTGGCCCGTCTTGCCAGCGAGCGTGCGCAGGTGGCGGCGGAAATCAGCGCCATCCAGCAATCGCGCGCGGTCGCCAGTATCGATGTGGAACGCAGCCGCCAGCTGCTCGCCGAAGGCCTGGCCGGCCGCCGCGACTACGAACTGACCCAGATCAAGGTGGCCGAAGCCGATGCCAAGCTGGCCGAATCGCGTGCCAAGCTGACCCGCATCGACATCCAGTTGAACCGTCAGTCGGCGCAGTTGGTGCGCGCACCGCGCGATGGCCGCGTGCAGCAGCTCAACGCCGCCAGCGGCAGCGCGATGGTCTCGCCCGGCACGGTGCTGGCGGTGATCGCGCCGGAGCGGGTGGAACGCGCGGTCGAGCTGTACATCGACGGCCGCGACGTGCCGCTGATCCGCCCCGGTCGCCCGGTGCGGCTGGAGTTCGAAGGCTGGCCGGCGATCCAGTTCAGCGGCTGGCCGTCGGTGGCGCACGGCATGTTCGATGGTCGCGTCCGCGCCATCGACCCCAATGCCGCACCCGACGGATTGTTCCGCATCCTGGTCGAACCGCAGCCGGGCAAGCCGGCCTGGCCGGCGCAGGAATTCGCCCGCCAGGGCGGCAAGGTGCGCGGCTGGGTACAGGGCGAAACGGTGAAGGTGGGCTACGAACTGTGGCGCCAGCTCAATAATTTCCCGCTGGAGTTCGGCCGCCGCCCGTCGGCGACGACGACGCAGGATGAGGGCAAGGCCAAGCCGGCGTCGGCCGGCAAGTCCGAAGACGACGAGACCGGCAAGAAATGATCCGCCGTCTTGTCGTCCTGCTGGTCGCGCTCGTACCGGGCGTGGTTGCCGCCCAGACCACCGCGCTGACGCTGGATGAAGTGCTGCGCTCCTCTGCCCGCGCTTCTCCGCAGATCATCGAATCGCTGGCCAAGGTCCGCCAGGCCGAAGGCAAGGGCATCTCGGCCGATGGCGCGTTCGACACCGTGTTCGATATCGACGGCCGCTCGCGCGAGGCCGGCTACTACGACGGCAGCGCGATCGAAAGCACCGTCAAGCGCCCGTTCGACGACAACGGCGGCTATTACTACGGTGGTTACCGCTCCTCGCGTGGGTCCTTCCCGGTCTACGAAGACAAGTCCTACACCGACCGCGGCGGCGAAGTGAAGGTCGGCGCGCTGTATGCGCTGCTGCGCGACCGGGTGGTCGACGAGCGCCGCACTCGCCGCAGCGTTGCCGGTGCCGATATCGATGTCGCGCAATACGAAGCGGAAATGGTCGCCATCGGTGTGCAACGCCGCGCAGTGGACGCCTACCAGAGCTGGGTCGCGGCCGGCCTGAAGCTGCGCGCGTACAACGACCTGCTGCAGCTGGCCGAGCAGCGCCGCAATGCGATTTCCCGGCAGGTGACACTGGGTGCGCGGCCCACCATCCTGCTGACCGAAAACGACCAGAACCTGGTCCGCCGACGCGCATTGGTGGTGCGCTCGGAGCAGGACTTCGCCAACGCTGCCAATGCCTTGTCGCTGTACCTGCGCGATGAAGCGGGAATGCCGTTGATCGTGTCCACCGAACGCCTGCCGGCCGATACGTCGGCGCTGGAAGGTCTGGCCGGCGCCAGCAAGATCACCGCACCGGTGGAGCGCCCCGATTACCGCGCGGTGCTGACCCGCATCGATCAGGCCACCGCGCGGCTGATGCTGGCGCAGAACGACCTCAAGCCACGCCTGGATGTGAGTTTCGAGGTCAGCAAGGACCTCGGGGCGCCCGGTGTCGGCGGCCCGAACCGCTCGCCGACCGATGCCATCATCGGCTTCCGCTTCAGCGTGCCGCTGGAAAACCGCGCCGCCAAGGGCCGGGTCGCCGAAGCACGCGCCGAGATCGAGGCGCTGGATCAGCGCAGCCGTTACCTGCGCGACCAGATCACGGTGGAAGTCGAGTCGATCGTCATCTCGCTCACCGCCGCCGAACGGCTGGCCAAGATCGCCGACGAAGAACGCGCCCTGGCCGACCGTCTGGCAGCCGCCGAGCGCCGCCGCTTCGAGCTGGGGTCGGGCGATTTCTTCCTGGTCAACCAGCGCGAGGAAACCGCCAACGATGCCCGTGTGCGCCTGATCGATGCGCAGGCGCGCATTGCCTCGGCGCGTGCGGAGCTGGCGGCGGCGACGGCCGATCGGGATGCGTTGCAGCTGAGCCGGTGAACGCGCTGCCGGTTGGCTCGCCAAACTTGCCGCATCGCGCAATGACGCCCGGGTAACACCTGCCTGCGCATGCTCGCTTCGGCCGGCCCGGCGCCGGTGGTGCGATCCCTGGCAGCTCGCACGACGTCCCTGATTCTTTCGGAGGTGCGTATGTCGTTCCGGCAATTTCCCGCAATCGGTGCAGATGGCGAGTCCTACGTCATCATCGAATTCCGCGACGAGCCCGAATCCCGCAACGGGCAGCAAGCCCAGATGCAGTCGCGCGCTGCGCCACGCTACGAACTCCCCGATGGCCGCCGCCTGCAGCGGCAGGGCCAGCGCTTCATCACCGATGGTGGCGAGTTACGGCTGTCCACGTCCTGAGATGACGCTGGTCATTTTTTGACCACCCGGTCGGCAACCCTTGCAGTGCAAGGGCTGCACGCGGTTATCCACATGCTTGTGCAGGTTTCATCCACACCCTGTGTGGATGAAACGCTGTGGCAAGCACTCGGCGTCGTGCCCGGCCACATCGGTATCGCCCTGGGTTCATCGCATGCGGTTCAGTCAGCCAACATGGGATCGCCGCAGGCCGCACGCCGCGATATCGGCATCGCTCAGGCTCAGGCCGGCGGTGGATCGTGGCTACCCGGTGCGATCGGAACGCTCCAGCACCCGCCCGATGCCGCTGCGGTCGATGTCGCTGGCTGCCTGCGCCAGCGCCGCGCGATCGCTGTCCGGCTCGAACCCGATGCGGAAATGCAGCTCGCCCACCGGCGTGCGCGACGAGTGGATCGACGACAGATTCACCCCATGCTGCTCGAACACATGCAACAGCGCGCGCAACGAACCGGGCTGGTCTTCCGGCAGGTAGACGCTCACGGTCAACGGCTCGGTGAGGTCGGCCAGCAGGTAGCCCACGCGCTCATAGGTGTAGTTGCCCGCAGCCAGCGACTCGCCGCGTAGCGCCTGCGCGTTGTCGTCCAGAAACCGGGCGCGAAACCGCGCGCGCGCCGCATCGTCGCCTTGCGCGACCAGCGCGCGCAATTCGCGCAGCTGCAGCAACAGCCGGTCGAGCATCTCGCCCACGTACGGGTTGCCGAACTGGATGTCTTCATAGATCGCCGGATTGAGCGAGAGGATGCGCGCGATCACCGCGCTATCCAGCTCGAACGAGGCCGAGCGATACGGCATCAGCGCGCGCAGTTCGCCCAGCAGCGGCGCGTAGTCGCGCAAGGTGCCGGCCTGCGCCAGATGGGTGGCGTGCACCATCGCCTGCACCAGCGCCATCACGCGGTCGTGGTGCTCGGGCGTGGCGTACACGCACTCGGCCTGCAGCGCGGTGCACAGCATCTGCACCCATGCCGACCACTGCTGCAACCGTGCCTGGCAGACCACCATCACCCGCCCTTTCAAGGTGGGCGATTTGGGCGGTGCGGTCATCGGATGCAGGCCGACGACCTCGGCCGGCGATGCCAGCATCGCGGCAACCGGCGCCTGCTTGATCGAGGTGACATCCATCCACAACTGCGACGCGGCACGCGGGCCGGCAAGGTCCACATAACGCGCGATCAATGCGGCGGTGTGGCGAATCGGCGCAGAAAAGATCAGCACGTCTGCACGCTGCGCCAAGGTGGCCTCGTCCATGTCGCCGTCACCGGCCGGATCGAAGCCGATCACCTCCAGCCCCAGGCGCGTGCGCAAAAACTGCGCCAGCCAGCGTCCGTAGGCACCGGCGATGCCGACGATGCCGACCACCGGCTGCGCCATCATGCCAGTCGCTCGAGCGCAAAACGCGGGGCAGCCGCAAGTGCGGCTGGTGCGGCGGCCAGCACATCGAACTCCTCGACGCCTGCATCCAATGTGGCTTCCAGTGCACCATGCACGCCGCTGAGCGCATGCCCCACCGCCTGCTCGAACGGCATATCGCGCAGCAGGAACCCGATCAGCAAGGCCATCAGCACATCGCCGGTGCCGGCCACATCCACCGGCAGATGCGGCGTGGCCCAGCGATACACCGCCGTGTTGCTGACCGCCAGGGTCACCAGCTCACCGGCCGCACCGGCCACGCTGTGCGCAAGCACCCATTGCGGGCCGCGCGCCAGCAATGCGCGCGCGGCAACGACGGCATCGTCCTGCTCCAGACTCGGCAAACCGGTCAGTCGCCCAAGCTCGAACGCATTCGGCGTCACCAGCCAGGCATGCGGCAACAGCCGCTCGGCGAACACGCGCTCCAGTCCGGGTTCGACATACGGGCCGGTGTGCGTGTCGCCGATCACCGGATCCAGGCAATAACGCAGTTGCGGGGCCTGCGGCAGGGTCTGCTCCAGCCAGTCGGCAAACGCCTCGCCATTGGCCAGGCTGCCGAAATAGCCGGAAACCAGCATGCGGGCACGCTGCGGCAGGCTGCGCTCGCTCGCCCCCAGCAGCAGGTCGGCCAACCAGTCGGCCGGCAGGATGCGGCCGCGCAAGGTGGCGTAGAACGGCGCATTGCTCAGCAGCGTGGTCGGCACTTCCGCCACCCGCAGGCCCAGCGCACGCAGCGGTGGCACCGCCGCGCTGTTGCCGGCATGGCCGTAGACCAGTTGCGACTGGACCGAGATCACATCGATCGGCGAAGGACCATCCGGACGCTGGCGGCGGCCGTGGACCAGATGACTGTCGGGGGCATTGTTCATCGCAGCATTTTACGCCAGCGCCACGGCGCGCCCACCGTCGATCGACGCAACCGTCGTCCGCTCGCCGCAACGCCTACCGCCGCCAAGCCAGTTCTCGCCAGGCCGGTCCGTGCACTGGCAGCAGTCGATATCGCCTCCGATCTGCGCGGGCTCCTGCCGCAAGAACGCGAATGCCGGCCCCGGGGCCGGCATTCGTCTGGAGAACCTCGCTTAGTCATTCAACTTTCCGGACATTCGGGAGCATTCATCCGCTCCCGCACATCCCGAATCGCCAAAATGGCGCACCGCTCCGGCCACACCGCTCTTACGATTCCCCGATCCCGATTCCCGATTCCCGATTCCCGATTCCCAGCCTCAGGACGTCATCCGATCCCAGAAGCCCTTGACGCCATCGATGAAGGTGGCCGACTTGGGCGAATGCTTGCGTGCATCCTCACCGGTGAACGTGGCTTCGAACTGCTGCAGCAACTCGCGCTGGTCGGCGGTCAGGTTCACCGGCGTTTCGACCACCACGCGGCAATACAGATCGCCTTCGCTGCGGCTACGCACCGAGCGCACGCCCTTTCCACGCAACCGGAACAGCTTGCCGGTCTGGGTTTCAGCGGGAATGCGGATTTCCGCCTCCCCGCCCAGGGTGGCCACGCGCACGGTGTCGCCCAGCGCCGCCTGCGAAATACGGATCGGCACTTCGCAATGCAGGTCGTCGCCGTCGCGTTGGAAGATCGCATGCTCGCGCACGCGCACTTCCACATACAGATCGCCCGGCGGCGTGCCGGCCGGGCCGGCTTCGCCTTCGCCGGCCAGACGGATGCGGTCGCCGGTATCCACGCCGGCAGGCACCTTGATCGACAGCACCTTGTCTTCTTCCACGCGACCGGCGCCGTGGCAGGTCTTGCACGGATTCTGGATCAGCGTGCCGCGCCCGTCGCAATGCGGGCAGCTCTGCTGCATGGCGAAGATGCCGCGCTGGATGCGGACCTGGCCGCGTCCGTGGCAGGTCCCGCACACTTCCACCTTGCCGTCTTCCGAACCACTGCCATGGCAGGGCTCGCACTCGATCAGGGTCGGGATCTCGATGCGGCGTTCGATGCCGGCAACGGCTTCTTCCAGATCCAGTTCCAACACGTAGCCGACGTCGGCACCACGTCGCGCAGCGCGCGGACCGGCGGCGCCACCGCCGAAAATATTGCCGAAGATATCGCCAAAGATATCTCCCATGTCCGGGCCACCCGGCCCGCCACCACCGCCCATGCCGTGCTCGAATGCAGCGTGGCCGTGCGCATCGTAGGCGCGGCGCTTATTGCCGTCCGACAACACCTCATAGGCTTCCTTGCACTCCTTGAACATCGCTTCGGCAGCAGCGTCGCCGGGATTGCGGTCCGGGTGGTGCTTCATCGCACAGCGCCGATACGCCTTCTTCAGCTCCTCGTCGCTGGCGCCACGGGCAACGCCCAGCACTTCGTAGTAATCGCGTTTGCTCATGACAGGGAATCAGGAATCGGGAGACGGGAATCGTTCAAAGCGTACATCCTCAGTAAATCGCAATCGAAAGTGGAAGGATCAGACAACGGGAAGGAGCGATGCCGCAGCACCGCTCCTCCCATTCTCGATTCCCTATTCCCCACTCACGCCTTCTTGTCGTCCTTGACTTCGGTGAACTCGGCGTCCACCACGTCGTCGGCGGCCTTGGAGGCCTGCGCGTTGCCGCTGGCCGCATCGGCGTTGCCGCCCTGCTCTGCCGCGGCAGCTGCGGCGTACAGCGACTGGCCGGCTTCTTCCAGGGTCTTGCTGCGGGCCTCGATCTGCGCCTTGTCGTCGCTCTTCATGGCGGTTTCCAGATCCGACAGCGCCGCTTCCACCTTGCCGATCACATCGCCACCGACCTTGCTGCCATGCTCGGTGATCGCGGTGCGGGTGGCGTGGATCAGGCCATCGGCCTGGTTGCGGGCCTGCACCAGCTCCTGGAACTTCTTGTCTTCCTCGCGGTTGGCTTCCGCGTCGGCAACCATGCGCTGGATCTCTTCGTCCGACAGGCCCGAACCGGCCTTGATCTCGACCTTCTGCTCCTTGTTGGTCTTCTTGTCCTTGGCCGACACGTGCAGGATGCCGTTGGCGTCGATGTCGAAGGACACTTCCACCTGCGGCATGCCGCGCGGGGCCGGCTCGATGCCGGACAGGTCGAACTTGGCCAGCGACTTGTTGAAGCGGGCCTGCTCGCGCTCACCCTGCAATACATGCACGGTCACGGCCGACTGGTTGTCCTCGGCGGTGGAGAAGGTCTGCGAAGCCTTGGTCGGGATGGTGGTGTTCTTTTCGATGATCTTGGTGAACACGCCGCCCATGGTTTCGATACCCAGCGACAGCGGGGTCACGTCCAGCAGCAGCACGTCCTTGACGTCGCCGGCCAGCACGCCGCCCTGGATCGCAGCGCCCACGGCAACGGCTTCGTCCGGGTTGACGTCCTTGCGCGGTTCCTTGCCGAAGAAATCGGCAACGGCCTGCTGCACCTTCGGCATACGGGTCTGACCGCCGACCAGGATCACTTCGTTGATGTCGCTGGCGCGCAGGCCGGCATCGTTCAACGCGGTGCGGCACGGCTCGATCGACTTCTTGACCAGGTCCTCCACCAGCGCTTCGAGCTTGGCACGGGTCAACTTGATGTTGAGGTGCTTCGGGCCCGAGGCATCGGCGGTGACGTACGGCAGGTTCACTTCGGTCTGCTGGCTGGTCGACAGCTCGATCTTGGCGCGCTCTGCGGCGTCCTTCAGGCGCTGCAGCGCCAACGGATCCTTGCGCAGATCGATGCCCTGATCCTTGTTGAATTCGTCGACCAGGTACTCGATGACGCGGTTGTCGAAGTCTTCGCCGCCGAGGAAGGTGTCGCCATTGGTGGCCAGCACTTCGAACTGCTTCTCGCCATCGACTTCGGCGATTTCGATGATCGACACGTCGAAGGTGCCGCCGCCCAGGTCGTACACGGCGATCTTGCGGTCGCCGCCGTTCTTGTCCAGGCCATAGGCCAGAGCTGCAGCGGTCGGCTCGTTGATGATGCGCTTGACGTCCAGACCGGCGATGCGGCCGGCGTCCTTGGTGGCCTGACGCTGGCTGTCGTTGAAGTAGGCCGGCACCGTGATCACGGCCTCGGTGACCTTCTCGCCCAGGAAGTCCTCGGCGGTCTTCTTCATCTTTTCCAGCACGCGGGCGGAGATTTCCTGCGGCGCCATGCGCTTGCCATCGCTGGTCTGCACCCAGGCATCGCCGTTGTCGTGGGCGAGGATGCCGTACGGAACGTGCGAGATGTCCTTCTGCACTTCGGCGTCGGTGAACTTGCGGCCGATCAGGCGCTTCACCGCGTAGAAGGTGTTCTTGGGGTTGGTCACTGCCTGGCGCTTGGCCGAGGCACCGACCAGGACTTCGCCGTCCTTGGTGTAGGCGACGATCGAAGGCGTGGTGCGATCGCCCTCGGAATTTTCGATGACGCGGGCCTTGCCGCCGTCCATGATCGACACGCACGAGTTCGTGGTGCCGAGGTCAATACCAATGATCTTGCCCATGGATACGCTCCTGATGATTCTTTAGCTGTGTCCGGCGACGCCGGGTCTGGCTGAGATGTGGGGGTGGTGCGCAGGTGTTCAAGCCACCTGCACGAATCTGCGTTTCGCACATGCGCCCGGCAGTTCAGCCGGGCGCCACGGTTCAGTCGTGCTTGGCCACGACCACCAGGGCCGGGCGCAGCAGACGCTCGTTGAGCAGATAGCCTTTCTGGAACACCTGCACCACGTGGCCCGGGGCGATGCCCTCGGCCTCGCCCTGGCTGATGGCCTGGTGCTGGTCCGGGTTGAACGGCTGGCCGACCGGGTCGAGCAGGGTCAGGCCGTTATCGGCCGCAACCTTGAGCAGCTGCTTGTAGGTCATGTCCAGGCCATCGCGCAGCGGGCTGGGCTCGGTGCCGGCCGCGGTCAGGCCGGCGTCCAGGCTGTCGAATACCGGCAGCAGCTCGCCCAGCAGCTTTTCGTTGGCGAACTTGCGCGCGTTCTCGACATCGCGGGCGATGCGCTTGCGCTGGTTCTCCAGATCGGCACGCTCGCGCAGGGCATCGGCCTTGACCAGCGCGATCTCGCTGCGCAGCGATTCGATCTCGGCCTTGAGCGGATCGGTCTCGGGTGGGTTCTGGGACAGGTCTTCGGAGTCGAATTCGGGGTGGTCTTGGTTCATGTGCAGTTCCCGGGCAAGCGGAACGCCCGCCCCAACGTCACCCCGTATGTGGGCGCGCGCGCGCGTTTCAAGCAAAATGATCGTATCGATCGTTGCCGCTTATCGCGTGCCGGGCGGCTCCATCGCCGCGCCCAGCACCTGGGCGGCGGTCTGCACCAGCGGAATCACCCGGTCGTAGGCCATGCGTTTGGGCCCGATCACGCCCAGCACGCCCAGCACCTGGCCATTGGCGGCGTACGGCGCGGTGACCAGCGAGACGTCGTCCAGCGACACCATGCCGGTCTCCTCGCCGATGAAGATGCGCACGCCCGGCGCCTGGATGGTGCGTTCGAGCAGCTGCAGGATCTCGCGCTTGCTGGCGAAGGCCTCGAACAGCTCGCGCAGCCGGTCCAGGTCCGACAGGTCCTGCACGCCCATCAGGCGGGTCTGCCCGGCCATCACCATGTCGTCGGCATCGGCCGGTACCAGCGCCTCGCTGGCCAGGTCCACGCTGTGCGCCAGCAACTGCTCCATCTCGTTCTTGGCCAGGCGCAACTCGCGCAACAGGCTGGCGCGGATGTCCGCCAGCGCGCGCCCGGCAAATTGCGCATTGAGGTAATTGGCCACCCGCTCCAGCTCGGCCGGCTCGTAGGCCCGGCGCGGCTCGATCACCCGGTTCTGCACCTCGTTGTCGGCAAACACCAGGATCGCCAGCACCCGCCGCGCGTCCAGCGCCACGAAGTCGATGTGCCGGAACGCGAACTGCTCGCGCCGCGGCGCGCTGACCACGCCGACGAAATGGCTCATCGCCGACAGCATCTGCGAGGCACTGCCCAGCAGCGACTGGGTGCCGTTGCCGCTGGCAAGCTCCGCGCGCAGGCGTCGCACTTCTTCCTCGCCGGGCGGCTGCATCTGCACCAGGCTGTCGACGAACACCCGGTACCCGTGCGCGGTGGGCACCCGCCCGGCCGATGTGTGCGGAGAGCTGAGCAGCCCCACATCCTCCAGGTCGGCCAGGATGTTGCGGATGGTGGCCGGGCTGACGTCCAGCCCTGCGTGCTGGGCCAGCGTCTTGGAGCCCACCGGCTCGCCGTCGCGGATATAGCGGGCAATCAGCGTCCGCAGCAGCTGGCGAGCGCGGGGGTCGAGCGTTGGGGACTGTGACGCGCGCATGGGATCATCCGGTGAGACTGGGCATAGATAATGTCTGGCCCTGCGGTTGGCAAGCGTCTTATTCCCTGCCCGCCGCTCCCACCCTAAGCTTCCCCAAAGCGTTCACACTCGACCCCATGCTCAGACACCTCTCCATCAAGGATTTCGCCGTCGTCCGCGCCACCGAACTGGAATTCGGGCCAGGCATGACCGTGGTTTCCGGCGAAACCGGCGCCGGCAAGTCGCTGATGGTGGACGCCCTGGGCTTTCTGTCCGGGCTGCGCGCCGACAGCGGCGTGGTCCGCCACGGCGCCGACCGCGCCGAACTGTCGGCCGAATTCCAGCTGCCGCCCCAGCACCCCGGCCTGACCTGGCTGTCGGACAACGAACTCGACGACGATGCGCAATGCCAGCTGCGCCGGGTCATCCGTGCCGATGGCGGCTCGCGTGCCTGGATCAACGGCCGCCCGGTGACCTCCTCGCAACTGGCGGAACTGGCTTCGCGGCTGGTGGAGATCCATGGCCAGCACGAACACCAGGCCCTGATGGCCCGCCACAGCCAGCTCGCCCTGCTCGACGCCTATGCCCGCAACGGCGCGCAGCGCGAGCAGGTGCGCCAGGCCAGCCAGCGCTGGCAGGCCCTGCTGGACGAGCGCGACGCGCTGTCCGCGCAAGGCGATGTCTCCGACCGCATCGGTTTCCTGGAACACCAGCTCGGCGAACTGGAACGCGAGGACCTGGACCCGGCCGCGATCGCCGCGCTGGACGTCAATCACCGCCGCCAGGCGCATGCCACCGCCTTGATCGGCGCCTGCGACAGCGTGGCCCTGCAGCTCAATGGCGACGACGGCGCCTGCGCGCTGGGCCTGCTGCAGGACAGCCGCCACGACCTGGCGCGCGTGGCCGAGCACGAGCCACGCCTGGGCGAGGTCGATGCGCTGCTGGACAGCGCGGTCATCCAGATCGAAGAGGCGCTGGCCCTGCTCGACCGCGTGCGCGACGACCTGGAGGCCGACCCGGCCCAGTTCGAGGCGATGGAGCGCCGGCTCGGCCGCCTGCACGATCTGGCGCGCAAGCATCGCGTCACCCCGGACGAGCTGGCCGCCCAGCGCGAGCGCATGAGCCTGGAAGTGGAAAGCCTGCGCGGCGCCGACGAGCGCCTGCAGCAGCTGGAAAAGCACATCGAGGCGGCAATCGGCGTCTGGCGCAGTGCAGCCAGCACCCTCAGCGCCAGCCGCACGGCCGCTGCCGAGGCCCTGTCGGCCGCCACCACCACGCTGATCGGCGAGCTGGGCATGGGCGGCGGGCAGTTCCTGATCCAGCTGCAGCCGCAGGACACCCTGCGCCCGGATCCCAATGGCGCCGAGCGGGTGGAATTCCTGGTCGCCGCCAATGCCGGGCAGCCACCCCGCGCATTGCGCAAGGTCGCCTCCGGCGGCGAGCTGTCGCGGATTTCACTGGCCATCGAGGTCGCCGCCCTCGGTCTGGACAGCGTGCCGACCATGGTCTTCGACGAGGTCGATTCCGGCATCGGCGGCGCGGTGGCGGACATCGTCGGGCAGAAGCTGCGCGCCCTGGGCGAAGAGCGCCAGGTGCTGTGCGTGACCCACTTGCCGCAGGTGGCCGCCAAGGGCCATGCGCACTATCGGGTCAGCAAGGCGCCGGTGGACGGCATGACCCAGAGCGCGGTCGAACTGCTCGGCCCGCAGGCCCGCCAGGAAGAACTGGCGCGCATGCTGGGCGGGGTAGAAGTCAGCAAGGAAGCCCGCGCGGCGGCACGCAAGCTGCTGCAGAGCGCCTGAGCAGATGGGCGTGGCGTCGGCAAGCTCGGGGTGGCCGGGCAGCCGATGGCTGCAAACGCACAAGGCGGCCGAAGCCGCCTTGTCGTTGCCGCAATGCCACTGGCTTGCCGTCAGCGCGGGCGCTTCTTGCGCACGTACAGCACCAGCGAGTGCTCTTCCAGCTCGTAGCCATGCTGGGCGGCGATCTGACGCTGCAAGGCCTCGATCTCTTCGCTCTCGAACTCGATCACGTGGCCGGTGTCCACGTCCACCATATGGTCGTGATGGCCGCCGCGATCCAGCTCATAGACCGCCTGGCCGCCTTCGAAATTGTGCTTCAGCACCAGGCCGGCAGCCTCGAACTGGGTCAGCACCCGATAGACCGTGGCCAGACCGATTTCGTCGCCATGATCGAGCAGCTGCCGATAGATGTCTTCTGCGCTGAGGTGGTGCTGGTTGCTCTTCTGCTCGAGCAATTCCAGGATCCGCATCCGCGGATGGGTCACCTTGAGCCCGACTTTGCGCAGGTCGTGGGTTTCCATATGTTCTCCGTTCATTGGCGATTTAGCGCCAGCTGCCATCAAACGGGTCGCGGCGACCGGCGGGAGTGTATCATCGGCGTGATTTCCTCAGCACTTAATCCCCGATGCGTAATCTCCTGCTGGTCGCCGCCGTTGCTCTTTCCACCGCTGGCTGCGGCATCATCTACAAGCAGCCGATCTACCAGGGCAATCTGATCAAACAGAATGCCGTGGAGCAACTGCAGGTAGGCCAGAGCAAGCAGCAGGTCAGCGCGTTGCTGGGTACCCCCTCGATTCCCGATCCGTTCCATTCGCAGCGCTGGGACTACACCTCCACCCAGCGCGTGGACCGTCTGGCGCGTACCGAGATCAAGAACTTCACGGTGTTCTTCGAAAACGAGCAGGTCGTGCGCTGGGAAGGCGATTATTTCCCGTCGCAGGACGAGCAGCTGGCCAAGTCGGCGCCCAAGCAGTTCGGCCGCAATCTGGCCCGCGACAAGAAGAAGCAGCGCGGCCGTTGATGCGCTTGCTCGGCGGTCTTTCGGTCGTCTGAGTCGGTCAAATCAGAAAACGCATCCCTTTGAAAGGATGCGTTTTTTATTTGCCTGGTCGAAACGACGCGGTTGATCACGGACGACGGTGCCGAGCCAGCTGCCGATAGATGGGGCTTTCAGTCAGATGTTTTGCATCACCCTGCGCCGGTCCAGGCCGTCGGGTGCGTTCACGCCGCTGACCTGCTACCGGAACAGTTCGCTATCACGCGCACATGCATCGCGGTCCTGACAAGCCGCTACTTGCTGGGACCGGTTTTTTTGCTCGGTCCGGCACGGCGACGCCGCGCGTCCTTCGGATCCAGCAGCAGCGGCCTGAGCAGTTCGACCCGATCGCCGTCGCGCAGCACCTGATCCGCGCGCGCAATCAGCCCATGGATCGCCTGCGCCGCGGGTGGTCGGTCCGGCGCCAGACCGGACGCGGCAATCGCCTCGGCCACGGTGGCGCCCTCGGCCAGGTCCAGCGACACCGAACTGCAGCGGTCCGGCCAGGCCAGCACGACGTCGACGCGCATGCTCAGGTGTCGCCGCGATCGGCGACTCGCACGAAATCGTTGACCATGCGGTCGGCCAGGCCTTGGAAGCCCAGCGCCAGCGCCGGACCCAACAGCCGCGAGCTGGTTTCCACTTCCAGGGTCAGGCTGACCTTGCAGGCGTTCTCGCCCAGCGACTGGAATTCCCACAGGCCTTCCAGCCGCTTGAACGGCCCGTCGCGCAGATGCATGACGATGCGCTCGGGGCGTTCGAGCATGTTTTCGGTGGTGAACCAGGTGCGGAACGATCCCAGCCCCAGATCCAGCCGCGCAACGATGTGCGCCTGGTCCTGTTCAAGCACCTGCGCAGCATCGCACCAGCCGAAACGGCGCGGATAGGCGGCAACATCATTGACCAGGTCGAACATGCGGGTGGCGCTGTGTTCGACCAGGGCGCTGCGACGGATGGTAGGCATTCGCTAACTTGTGAAAGACAGAAGATCGTTTGATGACGCCGAATCGGCGACAATAGCGGCATGAGCAAGAAACCAGCCAAGGATAAAGCAAACGGCGCGACGGCCACGAAAACCATCGCGCTGAACAAGCGTGCGCGCTACGAATACCACCTGGAAGAGCGCTACGAAGCCGGCTTGGCGCTGCAGGGCTGGGAAGTCAAGGCGATCCGCGCCGGTCGCGCCAACATCATCGACGGCTACGCCTACGTGCGTTCAGGCGAGATCTTCCTGATCGGCGCGCAGATCACCCCGCTGATCCAGGCCTCCAGCCACACCGTGCCGGTGGAACGCCGCGACCGCAAGCTGCTGCTGCACCGCCGGGAGATCGACAAGGTGTTGAGCAGCGTCGAACGCGACGGCTACACCCTGGTGCCCACCGCGCTGTACTGGAGCAACAACAAGGTCAAGCTGGAAATCGCACTGGCCAAGGGCAAGCAGAACCACGACAAGCGCGACGCCGCCAAGGACCGCGACTGGCAGCGCGACAAGCAGCGCGTGATGCGGCGGCATAACCGCGACGCGTGAGTGGGGAATCGGGAATGGAGAATCGCAAGAGCTGGGCAGGCTCACTGCGTTGATCTCAGCTGCGTTGACCTCACGTTAGTTAAAGACGCGGGCATTGCTGGATCCGTGAGAAGCATCGCGCTTTTACGATTCCCGATTCCCCACTCCCGATTCCTCACGTCGCCCCAAGCATCCGCATCAAATTCGGCACCCCCCTGCCCTGCACATAGCGATCGCGCTGCAGGTCGGTGCAGGTGTCCAGCATCAGTTGCTTGACCCGGTCCGGGAAGCCGATGAACTCGCGGCGTGCGGAGAGGAATCCGGCCAGCACGCCGGAGACGTGCGGTGCGGCCATGCTGGTGCCGCTCATCTCCACCATCAGGCTCGCCGGGTCGTTCGGGTCGAAGTCGTAATAGGCCGACAGGATCTTTTCGCCCGGCGCCACGACGTCCGGCTTGCCGCGACCATCGGCGGTCGGCCCGCGCGAGGAAAAATACGACACGCCGTAATTGTGCGGGCTGCTCTTGTGCACCGAGCCGACCACGATGGCGTCTTCCAGATTGCCCGGGTCGCTGATCGACAGATCCATGTTGGCCGGATATGCATCGCCGTCGTTGCCCATCAACCACGCCAGGCCCTCGTTGCCGGCGGCCACCACCACCAGCACGCCTTGCCGCCATAGCCGCCGCAGCTCGTTGCACAGCGGCGTAAAACCGCAGCCATAGCTCTCCGGATCGAAGTAACCGCCAAGGCTCAGATTGACGCCGTGGATGACCAGCTCGCCGGCACGCTCGTTGATTGCCGCCACCTGCTGCACCGCCTTGATCATCCACGAATCGCGGCCGTTGCCGGCATCGTCCAGCACCTTGAAACCGTAGAGCTGGGTATCCGGCGCCATGCCGGCGAACTCCAGCGGCTTGCCCGGGTTGCCCTGCGCGTCGGCAATCACCGCGCGGCTCTGGCCGGCGATGATCCCGGCGATATGCGTGCCGTGCCCGTGCCGATCCAGCCGGGCGAAGGCATCGCCGTCAGCGCGTGTCAGTCGCTTGGCTGCGCCGCGGCGCGTGCAATCCCATTGCGCCACCACCGTGTCGCGCTCGCCCTTTGCGAAGAAATGCGGATGACTGGCCGCGATACCGGTGTCCAGCACTGCCCAGCCGATCTGCTGGCCGCGTGCGCGATACGCAGTGCGCGCCGCATCGGCATGCAGGACGTTGCCGGACACGTTGATCAACGCGCGCTTGCCGGCATCGCGCCACATGCGCCGGAATCCCAATGCCCGGTAGCGGTCCTGCAGCGATTCGATCTCGAACCGCGTCAGCCGTGCCGACACAAACCGCTGCAGGCCATCTTCCAGCGCGATCGCCTCGTCCAGCGCTTCGCCGCTCAAGCCGGTGGTGCCTGCAGCGGCCTGGCGCAGTTGCGCCAGCAGCAGCGCACGCGTGCCGGCCGGATCATCGCCCGACACCCGCCGATCCAGCTCGATGAGCACCTCGTGCCGGTACTCGGCGCCATGCGCTTCCAGTTGCTCGCTGAGATCCTTGATCAGCACGGCATTGGACACCGGTTGATCGAAACCGACGCCCACCGCCTCGCGCACCGCCGCACGCACCTGCGGGATCGACAGGTAGCCCGAACCCGAATGCGCATTGTGCTGCCAGTCCGGGTTCAAGCGCGCGCCTGAGAGGTTTTCGAACCGTCCCTTCGCATTGGCGATGTCGTCGCTGAGATCCGGATCCAGCGCGATCGGATCGCGCGTATCGGCGACGTTGATCCAGCGCCGCACGCACAGAGGAAACGGCAGCTTGCGCGTGCCGGTCCAGCGCTTGAACATGCTGCGCACCTGCGGCAGGCCAAGGGGCGAGCCCAGGGTCAGGAACAGGCTGACCTCGCACTCGGCAGCCTGGAGCTGACGCAGCACGTCGAAGGCGATCATCGACCCCTGGCTGTGCGCGACCACCACGAACGGCCCGCCCCCCGAGCGCAGGCGCTGCACCAGGCTGTCGCGCATCAACGCTGCACGCTCGGGCACGAAGAACAAATCGTGCACGTCCTGCAGCAGCGCGGCCGAGATCAGCCGCAGCAACACCCGGTTGATCGCATCGATCGGACCTTTGGCCTGCACCTCGCCGGCTGCCGGCATGGCGGGCGCGGCGTCCAGCTCGTCCAGCAACCGATGCAGATCGCTGCGCTCCTGCTCGCTCTGCGCCAGGGCGTCGGCGAGCAGATGCAGGTCCTGCTCGCCTGGCACCAGCCCGAGCGTGCTCAAGGCGCGCTGCACGCTCTGATTGAGCGCCGGGCCGACATCGCGCGCATCGCAATTGCCGGGTTCGGCAACCGGATAGCGCTCGCGATTGACCCAATACGCCAGGCGCGTGCGCTCGCCCATCGGCCGCCCGAACAAGGCCTTGTCCCACTGACAGCGCAACACCTCGGCCGGCGGCTTGTTGCCGATGCCATGGATGTAGATCACCGTGCGCGCCTTGCCCTGCACGCGTGTCAGCGTGGTGTCCTGCGCCTCCTGCTGCGGGGCCGTGGCTGCGCGCCGAGGCTTGGCTGCATCGACACCTGGTGCGCGCTTGCGGGGGACGCTACGTGCCTGCCGCGAACGGGGGGGCTTGCCTGTCGCCATCGCTTCTCTCCTTGATTACCAGACTATTCCGTCCGATAGGACTGAAGCCACTGTAAGCGCCGCACGTCTCACCACTTGTGACAAGGCGCCCCGATCCCTACACTGATCAGGTCAGCGTTTTGATGCTTTCCCCGGGGGTGCACTGGTTTCGACGGGGGTCGCGAAGTCGCTTGGCGCATGCCGAGGGGGCAGCTTTCCTCGTTAATCCAGCAGCAAACTTTTAGTTGCCAACGATGACAACTACGGTTCGGACTTCGCTATCGCCGCTTAATTGGCTTTAGTTGTAGTTCTACAGCCGCCTAAGGCGAACCCCCGAACCTACTTGTGCCCGTGCTCGTAGGTGTAGGGTCATTATCACGGAACCATCGGTAGTGGCTGCCTGTCAGCTACCGGTTAGATAAAGCAGGCTGGTTTCCAGGTGCGCTTTGCCAACCGTGCTGCCTGGGAATGAGATCTAACGGAGGGCTAAGCATGTAGTGCTGGGGATGGAGTGCTTCCGGACGGCGGTTCGATTCCGCCCACCTCCACCAAACAACGGTCCTAAGACGACCGACTAAGGCCGGGACTCCTCGATGCAGAGGGCTCCCGGCCTTTTTCATGGGCGATACCGGACCGCCGGCTCTGGAGACCGCGTGATCTGCCGCCAACTGGCGCTGACAGGCTGCCGCGCCAGCCGTTGCCAGATGCGGACACAAGACAGGCCGAAAATTGCGCCGGTGCTGGTGCACGCGTCGAACGCCTGCGGCGTGCGCCTACCCTCCAGCGCGCGGGTCTTTCACGCCTTCTCCCTACGCCCGCCGGGAACTTGCCACGCATCGGCCGCGCGTGCGCCACGCGTGAGTGCACGCCGGCAGGATGCGTCAATTACTGACGTGGGCGGTCTGTTCGGTGCGCCCGGCAGGTCCGTCCGCAACGACGTTGACTGGCTCGTGTGCCGGTGCCGCATCGCCACGCAGTTGGTCGAAGAGCGCAAGCAGTTCGGTGGCTTCCTGTTGCAACAGGACCAGGGCACTTTTGTTGGGTTCTTGCATGTCGCCTCCGTCCAAGACGCTCCCCAGCGTTGTCCAGGGCTGGAGCAAACCGCATGCCAGCCTGTCTGGTGCTGGCTTGGCCGATGCGACCATGCGCACCAGCACCTGCGCTCAGGCGGGTTCGAGCTGTCGTTGCGCTTCGGCGTGCATGGCCTCCAGCGTCACCATGCCGGCGACGCGAGCGGCCGCCATGGCGCTGCGGTGGTCGGGAAACGTGGCAGAAAGTGCGCTGCCTGCCCGGTCGCCGGCGCTTCCGGCACCGATCTGGGCGATCTGCCAGTCGGCAACCCAGCCGGGGCTCGGGCCATCGCCCCGGGCAGCGCGGCAGGTCAATTGATAGCTACCTAGAAAAATGACCAATCTGTTGCCCGGCTCGATGACGAGCGTAAAGCATATCGCTGTGCCGCCGCAGGAGCGACCTTGAGCCCGTCCCGCAGCTGACTGGCAAGCGAAGTGAAGCATAGGCACGCGACTTGCATCGGCCTCTACTAGACAATCAGTGTCGGGGAAACACGGTGTTGACCAAGAAAGCAAAACGCCACGCTGCCGGCGCCTTGTTGCTCGGCGGGATGATCTTCGTCCTGATCGGCATAGGCGGGTATTTGACCACGCAGCGTTCGCTGTCCGACGCCGGCTGGGTGACGCACACGCAGGAGGTGATCGCCAGCATCGACGAGATCCAGGCCGGAATGCTGTCGGCGGAGTCGTCGGTGCGCGGCTATGTCTTGACCGACAACGAAGCGTTTCTCGGGGTGTACGCCGATGCGATCGGGCGACTGCCCGAGCGCATCGTGCGGCTGGACGCCCTGGTGCAGGACAACCCGGTACAGCGGCGCCATGTCGTGGAGCTTGGACGCCTGGTGGACATTCGCCTGACGCAGATCGACGACCTGTTGCACAGCTACCGCAAGCAGGGCCTGGATGGGGCGCGCGCCTCGATCGCACGTGGCGTGTTCCAGACCTCGTCTTCGCTGCGCCGCCAGGTGCAGGTCATGACGGAACTGGAGCGCCAGCAACTGGTGAAGCGCAATGACACCAACACGCGCAGTGCGCAGTGGGTGCTGTGGGTCACGGTGGTCGGGATTTTCAGCGGCTTGCTGGTGATGTTGGTGGCCTACCGGCTGCTGTCACGCGAACTGGAACGGCGCGTGCGGGCCGAGGACGCCGCCAGCACGACCAGCGAGCGCCTGATCGAATCGTTCGCCACACTCGAACGCACGTCGGCGGGACTGGAGGCGCTGGCGCGTTACTCGGGGTTGCTGCAGAACTGCCGCGATGCCGAGGAAGCACTGGAAATCACCGCACGCACGATCGCGCCGCTGGTGCCGGGCGCGGCCGGTGCGGTCTATCTGCTGCGCGCCTCGCGCGATCGTGCCGAACAGGTGGTGGCCTGGGGCACGATGGCCGACGACGACAACGCCAGCATCGCGCCGGACACCTGCTGGGCCTTGCGCCGCGATCGCACGCATGTGGTGCAAGACGCCAGCCAGGGCATGCTCTGCCAGCACGTCGGCGCCAATCTTCCGGCGCACGCGAGCACCGTCTGCATCCCGTTGTCGGCACAGGGCACGCAGTTGGGGATGCTGGCGCTGCGCAGCGAGGATCCGCGCGACCTGGCCTCGTTGACCGTGGCCGAGGCAGCGGCCGAACAATTGTCGCTGGCGCTGCACAACCTGCGTCTGCGCGAAACGCTGCGGCAACAGTCCATCCGCGATCCGTTGACCGGACTGTATAACCGCCGGTATCTCGAAGAGGCGCTCAATCACGAACTGGCGCGCTGCACGCGACGGGTACAGCCCTTGTCGGTGCTGATGCTGGATGTGGACCACTTCAAGCAGTTCAACGACCTGCACGGCCACAGCGGCGGTGATCGCGTCCTGGCGGCGATCGGCGAATTCCTGCTGGCGCAGACGCGCGGCGAAGACATCTGCTGCCGCTACGGCGGCGAAGAGCTGACGATCATCCTGCCGGAAGTGGACCTGGCGACCGCCTGCCGGATGGCCGAGAAGCTGCGCGCCGGCATCGAGTCCCTGCAGGTCATGGCCGATGGCGTCTCGTTGCCGAAGGTCAGTGCATCGTTCGGCGCGGCCAGCTTTCCCGAGCATGCAGGCAACATGGCGCAGCTGCTGCGGCGCGCGGACGAGGCGCTGTACCGCGCCAAGCAGGCCGGACGCAATCAGGTGGTCAGTGCCGGCGCGTCGGCCACACGGTAAGCCACGCCGTTACCAGCATTGGGGCTGCGCCTGCAGCCCCACCTTCGCGCCGCCCCGGCCGACTGCGATGCAGGCGGCTTGGTTGGGCAGAGCAGCAATCACGTGCAGCTCTGCCCATCCTCATCGGTAGGAATCAGGCCAGCGCCCGCCAGCATGCCATCCACACGGGTCCGCACATAGGCTGCGTCCTCGGCCGCGGCGCTGCTCAGCAGGGCCTGGGCACGCGCCTGGAAATCGAGGTAGTCGAAATCCGCGTCCTCATCGGCGGACAGCTGCGGCAGTTCGTCCTGCAGCGCATCCAGGCGCGTGTCGAGTTCTTCGCGTGTGGGCATGGCAGACTCCGACGACAAAGACGCTACGGTTGCGGCTAGGCCGTCAAGGATGTGCGAAGCCCGGCCCGGCAACGCTTCATTTTCCTACCCGTTGCCGCGGCGCGTGCACGCTCAACTTTCGCAAGGCTCCGCCGATAATGATGCCGACTCCTATAGAACCTTCCCTGTGATCCTCCACCTGCGGCGGGATTTCCGCCTCGGCATCGTCAAGACGCTGGGGCCGATCACCGCGCTGTTGCTTTGCCTTTATGCGGTGTACCTGGCCATCACCGGTCAGGCGCTGGCCTGCCTCATCACCGCCTCGCTCGGTATGTTTGCGATATGGCGGGGCTGGAGGATGCGCGATGCCGAACGCACTGGCGCTGGTGGCGTGTGGCTGGCCTCCATCAACGTCGGTGGCTGTCTCGTGGCCTGCTGGACCGGCGGCGATGGTGCCCTGCCCTGGCTGTTTCCGGTGTTGGCCACCAACTACTTCCTGTGCGGCCCGCAACGCGCGGTGCTGCTGAGCCTGCCGCTGCTGGCGGCACTACTGCTGTTGCCTGGCCTGATCGTCAGCCCCGGCCAGGGCGTGTCGACGGTCGTGGTGACGGTGGTGACGCTGGCGGTGGGCTATGCGTTTTCGTTGCGCATGCAGGACGACCGCGTGCATCTGGAAGAACTGGCCTCGCTGGATGCGCTGACCGGCCTGCCCAACCGACGCATGCTCGAGCGTGCGCTCACCCACCAGATCGATCGGCGCCAGCCGCATGAACGGCTCAACAGCCTGATCATCCTGGATCTGGACCATTTCAAGGAGGTCAACGATCTGTACGGGCATGCCGCAGGCGATGCCGCGCTGTCGGATCTGGCCACCATCCTGCGTTTCGAAGTGCGCGAGCCGCATCAGGTGTTCCGCTTCGGCGGCGAAGAATTCGTGGTGTTGTTGCGTGCCGGCTCCTTGCAGGAACTGGAAGCGGCCACCGAACGCCTGCGCAAGGTGATCCGCAACGGTCTGCGCGGCCCGGGTGGCCGTATCACGGTATCGCTGGGCGCGGCGCGCCACGATGGCGAGACGCATTGGCAGGACTGGTTCTCGCGGGCCGATGCCGCGCTGTATCTGGCCAAGAACGGCGGCCGCGACAGCGTACGGGTGGCCGACTGAGCGCAGGCCGTCGTCTCAGCGCCTGGTCAGTGGGCACACCGGCTCGGTGCTGAGATCCCGGCACCGCGTTGGCCAACAGCCGACAACGCGTCGGCGCCGCTTGTCGCAGGCCGGCGCAGCTGACAGTGGCTCACACGGCTGGCGAACAGCCATCAGGCAACCCGGCAACCGGCGGGTACCGGTGATGCTTGCCGATGGCGAGCCCTGGCCGCACTCGCCCGCCGGCGGTCCATCAGGGAGTCAGCCGCGCCAGACGGTTACGTCTCCGAGTGAGACTGCGGGGCGACCTGACCGCCGCCCCGCATGCCTGCCTAGCGATCGAGCACTGCCACCGGTGCTGCAGGCGCCTGGTCCTGCTTCCAGCCGCCCAAGGCCTTGTACACACCGACCACACCGACATTGACCGCTGCTTCGGCCTGCGCCAATGCATCGTCGGCGGCCAACTGGGTGCGTTGTGCGTCCAGCAGGGTCAGGAAGTCTTCCGAGCCCTCGCGGTAGCGGATCTGCGCCAGTTGTTCGGCACGCCGCGCCGCATTGGCCTGCTCCACCACGATCGCCAGGCGCGCCTGCTGGCGGCCGTAGCCGATCAAGGCGTTCTCGGTGTCTTCCAGCGCCAGCAACACCGTCTGCTGGTATTGCGCCAACGCGCCGTCGGCCTGCGCCTTGCTGGCACGCAGGCGTGCACGCACGGTGCCGAAGTCGAATGCCGCCCAACTGATCGACGGGGTGATCGACCAGGCCTTGCCGCTGCCCTCGGTCAGCCTGGCCGCGTCGCCGGACAGGAAGCCGACAAAGCCGCTGACGCTGATGCGCGGAAACAGGTCGGCCGTGGCTACGCCGACCTGCGCGGTGGCCGCCGCCAGCCGACGTTCGGCGCTGCGCACGTCCGGGCGCTGACGCAGCAATCCGGCGGTATCGCCCAGCGGTAACGCACGTGCGAACGCCGGCGTGGTGCGCGCCACCAGGGTGGCATCCAGGGCATTGGGCGGCTGGCCGAGCAGCACCGCCAGGCGATGGCGGTACTGCGCTTCGGCGGTTTCCAGCAACGGGATGTCCGCCTCGATCGCCTTCAACCGCGCCAGGCTGCTCTGCACATCCAGCTCGCTGCCCGCGCCCAGGTCCCAACGCGTCTGCGTCAGCCGCTGGGTGTCGTGCAGGTTGGTCAGCGTGCGCTTGGAAACCTCCAGCTGCTTCTGCGTGCCGCGCAACTCGAAGTAGTTGCGCGCCACTTCGGCAGCGACGGTGACCTGCACGTCGAGCAGGCCGGCCTGCTCGGCTTCCAGATCCGCGCGTGCCGCTTCGGAGGCGCGCCGCTGACGGCCGAACAGATCCAGCTCCCAGGCCGCATCCAGCCCCAGGGTGGTCTGCTCGGTGAGGAAGCGCTGGTTGCCGGCGACCACCTGCTGTTGCTCGCGGCGATCGAAGCTGCCCTGCGCGGTGATGTGCGGGGCCTGGTCGAGGCGACGCTCGACGAACACCGCACGCGCCTGCTTGACGCGCGACACGGCGATGCGCAGATCGTGGTTGGCGAACAAGGCATCGCGCACCAACTGTTCCAGCACCGGGTCGTCGAACTGCGACCACCAGTTGCCGACCGGCGATTCGGCGCTGAAGGCCGCGTCCTGCGCGCCCTGCAAGGTCACCGCGGCCGGCGGGTCGGGCCGGTAATCCGGCCCGACCGCGCAACCGCTGAGCACCAGCGCGGCCAGTGCCACGCTCAGAAGGTTTCTTACCATGGCAACACTTCTCCCAAATGCGTGAAGCTGCCGGTGGCGCCGTGCGCGTCGAGCAGCGCCATCTGCACGCTGCTGTGCGCGCCCTGCTCTACCTCGATCTCGCCACCACCGCCGTTCATGTCGGTTTTGACGTAGCCCGGATGCACGGTGTTGACCTTGATGGCGGTGTCGCGCAGCTCATGGGCCAGATGCACCGTCCAGCTGTTGACCGCGCTCTTGGAGGCGTCGTAGGCGGGAATCTTGAAGTCGTAGATCGGCGAGCCGGGCTGGGTATGCAGGGTCAGCGAGCCAAGCATGCTGGACACATTGACGATGCGTCCGGCCAGCGAACGACGCAGCAGCGGCAGGAACGCCTTGGTGACGCTGACGACCGCGAACAGGTTGGTGTCGAAGGTCCGCTTCCACACCTCCAGGCTCTGCTGCGACGGGGTGCGCTGCATGTCCTCGATCATGATGCCGGCGTTGTTGATCAGGATGTCCAGGTGGCCGTGACGCTGTTCCACCGTGCCGACCGCCGCGGCGATGCTGATGTCGTCGTTGACGTCGAGCTGGATGGCTTCCACCGGCAGGCCTTCGGCCTGCAGCTTGAGTGCGGCGGCGACGGCATCGTCGCGCTTGCGGCCTGCCAGCAGCGTGTGCACGCCGGCCTGGGCCAGCTGCCGGACGGTTTCCAGGCCGATACCTCGGGTGGCGCCGGTGACCAATGCGATCTTGTGGTTGCTCATTTCAATGTCCTTCTACTGCGAATGGGGGTTGGGAATGACGCACTCACGCCTTGACGTGATCGTGCGCAACAGCGGCCGGTGCGGCGGGTTCGCGACGCGTCACCCACTTGCGCAGGGCCACGTAGAACACCGGGGTCAGGAATAGCCCGAACAGGGTCACGCCAAGCATGCCGGCGAACACGGTGATGCCGGTGACCGAGCGCACTTCGGCGCCGGCGCCATGCCCGAACACCAGCGGCACGGTGCCGGCGATGAAGGCGATGGAGGTCATCACGATCGGACGCAGACGCAGGCGGCAGGCTTCCAGCGCGGCCTCGACGATGCCCTTGCCGTGCATTTCGAGTTCGCGGGCGAACTCCACGATCAGGATCGCGTTCTTGCATGCCAGGCCCATCAGCACCACCAGGCCTACCTGCACGAACACGTTGTTGTCGCCACCGGTGAGCCACACGCCGAACAAGGCAGACAGCAGGGTCATCGGCACGATCAGGATCACCGCCAGCGGCAGCGTCCAGCTCTCGTACAACGCGGCCAGCACCAGGAACGCCAGCAACACCGCCATCGGGAACACGATCAACGCCGAGTTGCCCTGGGTGGATTGCTGATAGCTCAGGTCGGTCCACTCGATGTTCATGCCATTGGGCAACACCTTCGGCGCCATGCCGGCCAGCGTCTGCATCGCCTGGGTGGAGGAGAGCACGCGCGGGTCCGCCTCACCGATCAGATCGGCGGCCGGATAGCCGTTGTAGCGGATCACCGGATCCGGGCCGTAGGTCTGCCCCAGCGTGACCATGCTGCCGATCGGCACCATCTGCCCGCGATCGTTGCGGGTGCGCAGGTTGGCGATGTCCTCGACGCTGTCGCGGAACTGTCCATCGGCCTGGGCGATCACCTGGTAGGTGCGACCGAAGCGATTGAAGTCGTTGATGTAGGACGAGCCCAGATAGGTCTGCAGCGTGTCGAACAGATTGGTCAGCGGCACGCCCTGTGCCTTGGCCTTGTCGCGATCGACCTTGGCATCGAGCTGCGGCACATTGGCCTGATACGTGCCGATCGGGAACTGCATGCCCGGCGTCTGCGAGATCGCACCGGACATCGCATTGACCGCACTCTGCAACTGGCCATAGCCCAGGCCGGCGCGGTCCTGGATATACAGCGAGTAGCCCGAGCCCTGCCCCAGGCCCAGGATCGGCGGCGGCATGAACGCAAACGCAAAACCCTGCTGGATCTGGCTGATGCGCGCATTGATCTCCGCGTTGATCTGCGCCGCCGTGCGGCTGCGCTGACTGAACGGCTTGAGCGTCAGGAATACCGTGCCGGTATTGGGCGTATTGGTGAACTGCAGTGGATTCAGGCCCGGAAACGCGATCGCGTGGTCCACGCCTTCGGTCTGCAAGGCGATCTGGGTGATCTGACGGATCACCTCGTTGGTGCGTTCCAGCGAGGCGCCTTCCGGCAACTTGGTGCCGGCAATCAGGTACAGCTTGTCCTGGGTCGGGATGAAGCCGCCCGGCACCACCTTGAACATGAAACCGGTGACCACCAGCAGCAGCACATACACCGCGAACACCACGCCACGCTTGCCCAGGGTCCGCGAGACCGCGCCCTGGTACTTGTGCGAACTGCTGTTGAAGAAGCGGTTGAACGGACGGAACAACCAGCCGAACAAGCGGTCGATCAACCGCGATGGGCCATCTTTCGGTGCGTCATGCGGCTTGAGCAGCATGGCGGCCAGTGCCGGCGACAGGGTCAGCGAGTTGATCGCCGAAATCACCGTGGAAATGGCGATGGTCACCGCGAACTGCTTGTAGAACTGGCCGGTCACGCCCGACAGGAACGCCATCGGCACGAACACCGCGCACAGCACCAGCGCGATCGCGATGATCGGCCCGGAGACTTCGCGCATCGCCTGATGCGCCGCGGCCAGAGGGGCCAGGCCTTCTTCGATGTTGCGTTCGACATTTTCCACCACCACGATCGCATCGTCGACCACGATGCCGATCGCCAGCACCAGGCCGAACAGGCTCAGCGTGTTGATCGAAAAACCCAGCAGGTACAGCGCGGCGAACGTACCGACCACCGACACCGGCACCGCCAGCAACGGAATGATCGAGGCGCGCCAGGTCTGCAGGAACAGGATCACCACCAGCACCACCAGCAGCACCGCTTCCAGCAAGGTATGCACCACCGCGCTGATCGAGTCGCGCACGAACACGGTCGGGTCGTACGCAGCCGACCACGCCATGTCCTGCGGGAACTGCTTTTCCAGCTCGGCCATCTTGGCGCGCACCGCATCGGACAACTCGATCGCGTTGGCACCGGGCGACTGGAACACGCCCATGCCGACCGCGTTCTTGTTGTCCAGCTGCGAGCGCAAGGTGTAGTTGCCGGCGCCCAGTTCCAGGCGCGCCACATCCGACAGGCGCACGATCTCGCCGCTGTTGCCGCTGCGGATCACGATGTTGCCGAATTCTTCTTCGGTGGTCAGGCGGCCCTGGGCATTGATCGAGAGCAGGAAATCGCTCTTGTTGGGCATTGGCTCGGCACCGAGCTGGCCGGCGGAGACCTGCACGTTCTGCTCGCGGATGGCCGCGACCACATCGCTGGCGGTGAGCCCGCGCGCGGCGACCTTGTCCGGATCCAGCCAGATGCGCATGGCGTAATCGCCGGCACCGAAGATCTGGATCTGGCCCACGCCCGGCAGGCGCGACAGCTCGTCCTTGACCTTCAAGGTGGCGTAGTTGCTCAGGTACAGCGAGTCGTACTTGCCCTTGGGCGAGGTCAGATGCACGACCATGGTCAGCGTCGGCGACTGCTTCTGCGTGGTCACGCCCTGGCGCCGCACGTCCTCGGGCAGACGCGCCTGCGCCTGGCTGACGCGGTTCTGCACCTGCACCTGCGCCTGGTCCGGATCGGTGCCCGGCTTGAAGGTCACGGTGACCACCAGCACGCCATCGGAGCCGGCGACCGACTTCATGTACATCATGTCTTCCACGCCGTTGATGGCTTCCTCAAGCGGCGTGGCGACGGTCTCGGCGATGACCTTGGGGTTGGCGCCCGGATACACCGCACGCACCTGCACGCTCGGCGGCACCACTTCCGGGTACTCGCTGATGGGCAGCAGCGGCATGGCGATCAGGCCGGCGGCGAAGATGATGATCGACAGCACCGCGGCAAAGATCGGTCGGTCGATGAAAAAACGGGAAAAGTCCATGGGGGTGGTCCTGAAAGAGGTTGCCGCCGGATGGCGGCGCGGCACAGCGGGCCCGAGCCGGCCTCGTTGCGAGGCCGGTGGTCACGGGTGCGATGCAGCGATGAATCAGTTCGACGCGGTGCGCTTGTCCGGTGCGGTGGCCATGGCAACGGGCTTGGCATCGACCGGCATGCCGGGCATGAAGATCTTCTGCACGCCATCGACCACCACGCGGTCGCCGGCAGCCAGTCCCTTGCGCACGATGCGCAGGCCGTCGGCATTGCGGCCAAGCTCGATATCGCGCCGTTGTGCCTTGCCGTCCTTGTCGACCACGTACACGTACTTGCGGTCCTGGTCGGTCAGCACGGCCTTTTCGTCGACCAGCATGGCCTTGAACTGGCCGCTGCCCAGCAACTGCACGTGCGCATACAGGCCCGGCGTGAACTGGCGCTGGGCGTTGTCCAGCACTGCGCGCACGCGGATGGTGCCGGTGCTGCGGGTGACCTGGTTATCCAGGAAATCCACGCGCCCGGTGTGCGGGAAGCCCTGCTCGCCGACCAGGCCGATGCGCACCGGCAACTCGCCACCGCGCGCATCCGGGCGCTCGCCGTTGCGCGCCATCTGCGAATAACGCAGGAAGGTGCCTTCGTCGGCATCGAAGTACACGAACACCTTGTCCAGCGACACCAGCGTGGTCAGCACGCTGGCGCTGTCGCTGGCGGTGACCAGGTTGCCGGCGGTGACCATCGCACGTCCGGCGCGGCCATCGATCGGCGCACGCACGCGGGTCCAGTCCAGGTTGAGCTTGGCGGTATCCAGCGCAGCCTGCGCGGCCAGCAGATCGGCGTCGGCCTGATCGGCGGCAGCGCGACGCTGCTCCCAGGTCTCGGTGGAAATGGCCTGCTGGTCGGACAATTTGCGCGCGCGTGCCGCCTCGCTGCGGGCCAGCGTGGACTGCGTGCGTGCACGCACCAGCGCGGCGTTGGCGCGGGCGAATTCGGCACGGTAGCTGCGGTCGTCGATGCTGAAGAGCACATCGCCCTTCTTCACCTCGGCGCCTTCGACGTAATTGACCTTGTCGATATAACCGGACACGCGCGGGCGCAGCTCGACGCTTTCCACCGGCTCGATGCGGCCGCTGAATTCGTCCCACTGGCTGATTTCCTTCATCAACACCGGGGCGACGCTGACGCTGGGCGGCGGCGGCGCACCGGTCTCGGCAGCCTTGCTACCGCAACCGGCCAGCACAACCGCGAGTACGGCGCCCGTCAATACAGTACGCAAGGGAAAACGGAACGGGGTGGCGTTCGGGGTCATGGGGAGATCTCTCGGGTGGGGATGGGAAAATGCAGACCGGCAAGCCGGTCGGCCGATGGAGCGGCGTGCGGGCGACGGCTGACGGTCACGATGGCTTGCCCGGGCTGGCCAGGCCCGGCGATCAGCGAGACTGCGGCGCGGCCGACATCCACGGCGCGGATCCATTCCGGACACGCATCCTTGGCACGGCCCGGCGTGCACACCGGCTGCTCGACCGACAGCAGATGCACGCGGACGCCGAACGGCTTGGCTTCCTCGTGCAGGACCTGGGCGAGCATGCGCGTGGCCGCGGCGGCAACGGAGGTATCGCCGTGCGCAGCCCAGGCACGCAGCGCGCAGGGGCTGCCCAGCAGCAGGTAGCGACCGCCGCCCTCGGCCTCGGCCAGCAGCGGCAGCAGATGCCGCGCGGCCGCCAGATGCGGCAGCACGTCGCGCTCCAGGCGGCGACGCAGCGCAGCGACCGGGCGGTCCAGCAGGCGGCCGGCCTTCAGCGGGCTGCCCAGGCTGGCGATCACCGCCGCCAGCGGACGCGGGCGCTGCGCCAGTTCGCCGGCCAGCGCCTGCGCCGAGGCGTCGTCGGCCACCGAACCCCGCAAGGTCTCCAGCAGCGGTGTGTTGCCATGCTGCGCGCGCAGCGCGTCGAGCTTGGCGGTGTCGCGTCCAATCACCAGCACCGGCATCCCGGCATCGAGCAAGGCGGCGACGATCCCGGCGCCGACATCGCCCGTGCCGCCGATGACGGCCGTCTCGGATTGGACCATCCCGGTCATGGGACTTTCACTCCCGACATCGGGACAATGCCACGCTGCGCCAGACGCGCCGACAGTCCGGTCCGCTGCGCAGGCGCCCCGCCGGCCTGACGCCTGGGCGGCGTCGAAAATGCACGTGAAACACTGGCACGCGGGCTTCTCGCCGCCGGAATCACGGGATCGAAGGCGCCTTCGATGGCGCTACGGGAGGCGGACGACATGCCGAACACATTGCACAACCACATGGCCGTGCTCCTGGATGGAGGGGATGGCGCATAAGTTAGGCCTCAAACCAGCACTTGATTAGTCCGGATTTAGGGGAATAATCGTCCCGTAAGCGGTCTAATCCCTCCTGACCCCCGGAAGGCAGTCCCATGACTCACGATCTCAACGACACCCTGATCTTCGTCAAGGTGGTCGAACAAGGCAGCTTCATCGCGGCAGCCAACGCGCTTGGCCTGCCCAAGACCACCGTCAGCCGCAAGGTGCAGGAGCTGGAAACCCGCCTGGGTGCCCGCCTGCTGCACCGGACCACCCGCCGCATCGGCCTGACCGAAGCCGGCTCGGTGTACCACGAACACTGCCAGCGCATCGCGCGCGAACTGGAAGAGGCCGAGAGCGCCGTCGGGCAATTGCAGTCCGGCCCGCGCGGCTGGCTGCGTTTCACCGTGCCCTACTCGCTGGGCATCACCTGGATCGCACCATTGCTGGGCGAGTTCCATGCGCAGTACCCGGAAATCCAGCTGGACATGCATCTGGGCAACGAGAAGCTGGACCTGATCGGCGGCGAAGCCGATCTGGCATTGCGCGTCGGCGCCCTGCCCGATTCCAATCTGGTCGCGCGCAAGCTCGGCAGCCTGCGCACGCAGGTGTTCGCCAGCCCGTCCTACATCGAGCGCTATGGCGAGCCGTTGCATCCGGACGAGCTGCAGTTCCATCGCACGCTGGCGCTGCGCAAGAACCGCAACGTGCACAACAACCGCTTTTTCTGGTCGCTCAGCGACGGCAGCGATGTGCGCGATTTCCCGGTCAATCCGTTGATGGTTGCCAACGATCCGGCTGCGCTCAATGGCGCGGTGCTATGCGGCGAAGGCTTGCTGCTGACCGGCGACGTGATGGCCAAGCCATTCGTGCAATCGGGTCTGGTCCGCCGGGTGCTTGCGGGTTGGACCGGGCCGGAGGTGGACTTCAACGCGGTGTTCGCCGGCGGCCGTCTGGTCTCGCCGAAAGTGCGCGCCTTCGTGGACTTCCTGGTGACGCGGATGAACTTCGATGCGGATTACATGATGGCGCAGTGCCCTGCGCGTCTGGCGGCACAGAAGGCCGACAACGATGCGAAGATCGAAGTCGGCGCAGACGCGCAATTGCGTGCAGAAGGCAAGCGCATCCTGGAAAACGTCACGGCGTAGTCAGCACTCGAATAGTCGCCTAACGGAGCACCCTCGCCCCCTCGGGACAAGGTGCCCCAAGGGCGATGGGGAGACGTTACCCGTACAAGCGAAAACGTCCTGGCTGCTAATCTCGAATCCCGAATCGTTGCAGGAGTGTCTGTGCCATCAGGCTGGTACTTTTTGTCATGGCGAATCACCGCTGTCGACCGATGCAATCTTGAAGCGACCGAACGCGCGAGCTTTAGCGTGGTCTGGAGATCCGAAGCTGCGTTGGTCAACGCCTAGCGATAGCGTCTAACTGCAAGTCAAAAGACCAGTTGGTCGAGTGCGCGGTGCCCTCACCGCTTGCGGGACACGCCGTGAATCCGTCCATGGAGGCTCCTCGGCGGCATCCATGCCGCCGAGGAGCCCGCAACCGGCAAGGACACCGCACCAGAGAGTTGGTCGGCTGCCTTCTCGAAGGCATGTCGCTCGGCTTGCGCCAGACAGGTGAGAAGTTTGCAGGTCACGTGTTGAAAGCCTGTCGGCCGCCCCGTTTGCGATGGGAAGGCGATAAAAAGCTGATGGGACCCAGAGTGATCCGCTCAGCGCACCTCGTGCCCTGCTTGCAACCACGCACACCGACCATCCCGACAGGTCCTTGCCCGCCCACCGTCGCGGGACCTTGAGCGGCATGGATGCCGCGCCAGAGCCTACACGGACGTACTTGCGGCGTGTCCTGCGATGGTGGGCGGGCAAGGGCCCTGCAGAAGACCCGCAGATCGGCAGCTTCGCACCCGACGCATCCACACCATCCAATCACCACAAAGGCGACCAAAACCCGAACTTCTGCGGTGATGGAATGTTCAAGCCGGTTGATCTAGGTCGCGATGCTCTCCCCCTCCCTTCTCCCTGCACGCCGTAAATCCATCCATGGAAGGATCCATTCCGCCCCATGGCTCCCGCAACCGCAATGGAACCGCACCCGCCAAAACAGCACTCAAGAGACTGACGCGTCGCGCTTGATCAAAAAAATTCGCAGCGCAAAAAAACAGGCCGCTTGCGCGGCCCGTCTTGTTTACTCATCGCGGCTCGTCAATCGACTCGTCACGATTCAGTGCGGCACACTCAACGCATGCCGGTGTTGTTTCCGGCACCTTCGGAGCGCAGCGGAATCAGGCGGATTTCGACGCGGCGGTTCTGCGCGCGGCCGGCATCGGTGCTGTTGTCGGCAATCGGGTAGCGCTTGCCGGCACCCATGGTTTCCATCCGCTCGCGCTGCACGCCCTGTGCGGTCAGGTACTGCGCGACCGCGCCGGCGCGTTCTTCGGACAGACGCTGATTGACCGCGTCGCTGCCCACGCTGTCGGTATGACCGACCACTTCCACCATGGTCTGGTTGTATTCGCGCAGCGTGGAGGCCACGCCATTGAGCGCGCTGTAGAACTGCGGCTTCAACGCAGACTTGCCGAAGTCGAAGGTGATGCCGTCGGGCAGGTTCAGGGTGATGTTGTCGCCCTGGCGCTGCACTTCGATACCGGTGTTGGCGGTGCGCTCACGCAGCGCGCGCTCCTGGCGATCCTGGTACTGGCCAACCGCCGCGCCGCTGAGCGCGCCGATGCCGGCACCCACCATCGCATGCTGACGACGCTCGGTGGCGCTGTCGCCGGTCAGCAGACCAGCGGCTACACCGATCGCAGTACCGATCAGCGCGTTGCGGCCGGTGCGATTCTGCTGTTGCGTCTGCTCGCCGTACTGGTCGCGCTGCACATACGAGCCGCCGGTGGCGCAGGCGGACAACGCGATGGCGCTGGCCAGGGCAACGGCAAGGCTCTTGGTGGCTGCTGGGGACATGGTGTTCTCCTGTGGCCGGACCATCCGGCACTCAATCGTGTCGGCGAGGATAAACAGGCCAACGCGACTGGCGCATGATGAAACCGACCGCCGGCTGCATCTGGCTAGTGCTGCATTCAGGAAAACGTTTTCCGTTCGAACTGCGCCTTACATATCTGCATCGTCTTCGTGCGCGTGCCACGCAAGCGACGCAGCGCAAGCATGCGACGGTTCAGCCCTGCAAAAGAAACGCGCGGAGCTTGGGTCTCAGGTGAGTACGCAGCACCGTTGGCCTTCGCGCTGGCGCGCGTGCTTATCCGCGCGTTTTCGCATAGGCCGCCAACGCCGCGTCGCGGCCCTCGGCCAGACCGATGACCGGCGTACGCGGGTACTCCGGTGCCAGACGCGCCAAGGACAACGGATGCAGCCACGGCGCGAAGCGTTCCTTCACCGCAAGCTTGCCGAGTTCCGGTATCCAGCGCGTGATGTAGGCCGCCTGCGGATCGAACTTCTCCGCCTGCGTGACCGGGTTGAACACGCGGAAATACGGCGCTGCATCGGCGCCGGTACCGGCGACCCATTGCCAGCCCATCGTGTTGTTGGCCAGGTCCGCATCCACCAGCGTGTCCCAGAACCAGCGCGCGCCTTCGATCCAGTGCACGCGCAGATGCTTGCACAACAGGCTCGCCACGATCATGCGCACGCGGTTGTGCATCCAGCCGGTGTGCCAGAGCTGGCGCATGCCGGCATCGACGATCGGAATCCCGGTGCGGCCGCGCTGCCAGGCCTGCAACGCGACCGGGTCCACCTTGGCCCAGTCGAAGCCTTCGAAGCGCGGGTTGAGATTCTGGTTGGTGGTATCGGGAAAATGGTGCAGCAGGTGATACGCAAAATCGCGCCAGCCCAATTGGCGGATATAGCCGTCGATCTCCGCCGCGTTGCGTGCGTTGCGATTGGCTTCCAGCGTGCTGGCGATCCGCCACGGCGCGATCTCGCCGAAGTGCAGATGCGGCGACAGCTGCGAGGTGCCAACCCGATCGGGCCGGTCGCGGTTTTCGCGGTAGCCGGACAGCGCACCGTCGATGAAGATCTCCAGCATCTCGTGCGCGCCGGCCTCGCCGGGCTGCCAGTGGTCCCAGAAGCCCCGGTCCCAGTCCAGCGTCGGCAGCAACCCGAGCGTCTCCACCGCCACAGTCTTCACTTGCGCCGGCAACGGCGGCAGGCTGCGCGGTGCCGGCGCGGCAGCAGGCAATTGCAGCTGCGTGAGTGCGTTGCGCCAGAACGGGGTGAACACCTTATACGGGCCGCCCTGCTGCGTCGCCAACTGCCAGGGTTCGAACAGCAGTGCGGAGTTGCAGCTGTGCACCTCGATCCCGCGCTCACACAAGCTGCGCTTGATCTGCGCATCGCGCGGCTGTGTGGCCGGCTCGTACTTGCGGTTCCAGTACACCGCCACCGCCTTGGTCTGCGCGATCACCTCATCCAGTACCTGCGCGCTGTCACCGGCACGAATGACCAGGCCGCTGCCCAGCGCGCGCAAGGCCGCATCCAGTGCCGCAAGCGAGCGATGCCGCCAGCTCCGCGAGGCCGCGCCCGGTGTCCACTCGCCTTCTTCGTGCGGCGCATCGATATACAGCGGAATCGGCTGGTGCCCCGCATCCAGCGCAGCCTGCAAGGCCGGGTTGTCTTCCAGGCGCAGATCGCGACGGAACCAGACGATGGCGTATGACATACAAGCTCGGCAGCGACGATGAGGCGCGCAGGATAAGCCAGCCGCTGCAACGATGGCGCGATGCCGCAGCGACGGATTGCCGCCCGGCACCACGCGGGACGCTTACTCGAAACTGCCTACCGAGTCGTGGGCCAGATTGTCGAAACGGGTGTATTCGCCGAAGAACTTGAGCTTGCACGAACCGGTCGGTCCGCCGCGGTGCTTGCCGATGATGATCTCGGCCAGGCCCTTGTCCGGCGAATTTTCCTTGTTGTAATAGTCGTCGCGGTAGATGAACACGATCATATCCGCGTCCTGCTCGATCGCGCCGGATTCGCGCAGGTCGGCCATCACCGGGCGCTTGTCGGTACGTGTTTCCAGCGAGCGGTTGAGCTGCGACAACGCGATCACCGGCACGTTGAGTTCCTTGGCCAGGCCCTTGAGCGAACGCGAGATTTCCGAGATCTCGGTCGCACGGTTTTCGCTGTTGCCCGGCACCGACATCAGCTGCAGGTAGTCGATGACGATCAGCCCAAGGTCGTGCTCGCGCTTGAGTCGGCGGCACTTGGAACGCAGCACTTCCGGCGACACGCCCGGCGTGTCGTCGATGAAGATCTTGGTTTCCTTCAGCATCTTGATCGCGCCGGTCACCCGCGCCCAGTCCTCGTCTTCCAGCGCACCGGTACGCAGCCGCTGCGCATTGATGCGGCCATTGGACGAGATCAGGCGCATGGCCAGCTGCGAGGCCGACATTTCCATCGAGAACACCGCCACGCCCTTCTTGGATTTGATCGCGGCGTATTCGGCGATATTCAGCGCAAAGGTGGTCTTGCCCATCGCCGGACGCGCGGCCAGGATGATCAGGTCGGTCGGCTGCAGGCCGGAGGTCATCGCGTCGAAATCGTTGTAGCCGGTCGGCAGGCCGGTGATGTTGCCGCCGTTTTCGAAACGGCTGCGCAATTCTTCGAAGGCGTCCTTCAATGCGCCCGGCATCGCCACGAAGTCGGTGCGCCCTCGCGCGCCGGCCTCGGCGATCTTGAACACCGCCTTTTCCGCCGACGACAGCAACTCCACGCTTTCGCGACCCTCGGGCTGGAAGCCGTCGTTGACGATGGTGGTACCCACTTCGATCAGTTGCCGCAGCACCGCCTTGTCGCGCACGATCTCCGCGTAGGCGGCGATATTGGCTGCCGAGGGCGTGGTGCTGGCCAGCTCGATCAGGTAGGCGCCATCGCCCACCTGTTCCAGCTTGCCTTGCGATTCGAACCACTCGCCCAGGGTCACCGCATCGAAGGGGCGGTCCTTTTCGTTCAGTTCGCGAATCGCGCGGTAGATCAGGCGATGATCGCGGCGGTAGAAATCGTTGTCGGTCAGCTGGTCGTTGACCCGGTCGAACGCCTCCGGCGCCAGCATCAGCCCGCCGAGCACGGCCTGCTCGGCCTCGACCGAATGCGGCGGCACCCGCAACTGGTCAAGCCGCGGCTCGGGACGATCGTAATCGTCGTCGCGATCGCGATTGCGCTTGGAACGGAAACCAGGACGAGCAGACATGGACAAACAGACCTGACACGAGGGAGACGGAGGCAGGAAGCATAGTCATCGGCGACGCCGACGACCATGCACAACTCTGTGGATAACTGGTGGACAGCCGGTGCATCACCGTTCTACGCGGCAGCTGTCGCAACCGCCGAGACGCCTGCGGTGCCTGGGTTTTCGCCGCACCACCGGCCGCCATCGGCGGCCGCCTCCAGGCGCACCACCGCTGTGGTCAACTCAGCGCTTGAACTGTTCGGTCAGGCCCAGGAAGGCGTCGACAAAGCCCTGCAGGAACTTGCGGCTGTCGGCGTTGGCAATCTGGTTGTCGGCCCCGAACAGCCCGTCCTTGTACTGCAGGAAGACTTCCGGCTGGCCGAGCACATGCATGTCCAGATACGACAACACATTGCGCAGATGCTGCTGCGCGGTGGCGGTGCCGATCGCCCCGACCGAGATGCCGACCACGGCGGCCGGCTTACCCGCAAAGGCGCTGTCACCGTAGGGACGCGAGCCGGTATCGAGGGCGTTCTTGAGTACGCCGGGAATCGAGCGGTTGTATTCGGGAGTCACGAACAGCACCGCATCCGCCGCCCGGATCTGCTGCTTCAGCCGCGTGCCTTCAGCCGGAAAATCACCGTCGCGGTCCTGGTTGTACAGCGGGATGTCGCCGATTTCCAGGTACTCGAACACCGCCTTGTCGCCGGCCAGATGCTCCAGCGCGTGCGCCAGCTGGCGGTTGTAGGACGCTGCACGCAGGCTGCCGACCAGCACGGCGATGGTGATCTTGCTCATGGGAACGCTCCATTGGGGAATCAGCGCCCGACTTTAGTCAGCCTGGCGCTCATACCCGGTGAAGCGCGGCCGCCTCAGCGGCCGATTGCGGCGCGTTGCGTGCGCCAGTGCGCCTGCCAGGCCTGAAACATCAGCACCGTCCACAGATGGGTATGCCATTTGCGCTCGCCGCCATTGAAGTCGCGCCATAGCCCGGCCACGGTGTCGGCGGCGAACACGCCGTCGCGCTCCAGCGTGGCGTGCGCCAGCAGATCGTCGGCCCAGCCATGCAGATCCCCGCGCAGCCAGGCGCTCACCGGCGCGCCGAAGCCGCGCTTGCCGCGGTAGACCATCGGCTCGGGCAGATAGCGGCACAGCACGCGCTTGAGCAGGTACTTGCTCACCCCGTCGCGGTACTTCAGCGACAGCGGCAGCGACCAGGCGAACTCGGCCACGCGCCAGTCCAGCAACGGCGCGCGCGCTTCCAGCCCCACCGCCATGGTGGTGCGGTCCACCTTGCACAGCAGGTCGTCAGGCAGATAGGCGGCAAAGTCGGCCAGCATCATCGCGTCGGCCGGGGTACCGGAGCCGTGCAGCGGGTCGGCCAGGCTGTAGAAACTGTCGGGCTCGGTCGCGCCCAGCACCACCGCGGCCGGATCGCGCCAGCGCGAAATGCGGTTGCGGTAGATGTCGCCGATGCCGCGTGCGCCCGCCTCGGCCACCAGCGCGGCCAGGCCACCGGTGCGCGAGGACTCGCCGTTGCGGCGTGCCGCCAGCGCCATCAGCCGCCGTAGCGGCCCCGGCACCAGCCCATGCATGCGCCAGTTGCGCAGCGCACGCTGGTAACGGCCGTAGCCGAAGAACAACTCGTCGCCACCATCGCCGGACAGCGCCACCGTCACCCCGCCACGCGCCAGCCGTGCGACCAGCGCGGTCGGCACCTGCGAGGCATCGGCGAAAGGCTCGTCGAACATGTCCGGCAGGGTCGGCACCACCGCCAGCGCATCGGCGCCGCTGACGTACAGCTCGGTGTGGTCGGTGTGCAGATGCGTGGCCACCTCGCGCGCCAGCGGCGCCTCGTCGTGATGCGAGCCTTCGAAGCCGATGCTGAAGGTGTGCACCGGCTGGGTGCTCTGCGCCTGCATCATCGCGGTGACGATCGACGAATCGGTGCCGCCGGACAGGAACACGCCCACCGGCACGTCGGCCACCATGCGCAGCGCCACCGCATCGCGCAGCACCGCATCGAGCTGTTCCTCGGCCTGCACATCGCTGCCGGTGAACGGCGCCGCCAGTGCGCGCTGCATCGCTTCGCGCGCGTTCCAGAACGGCTGCTGCGCCTGGTCCGGCCGATGCGCCGCCGCGCCGGCCGCCACCATCTGCGCGTCCAGCCGCAGCACGCGCCCGGGCATCAACTTGAAGGTCCGCTCGTGGATGCAGGCCGGCGCCGGGATGTAGCCCAGCCGCAGCAGCAGGGTCAGCGCATTGCGATCGACGCCGTTATCGAACTCCGGGTGCTGCCACAGCGCCTTGAGTTCGGAACCGAACACCAGCGTGTCGCCGGCCCAGCCGTAGTACAGCGGCTTCTTGCCGACGCGGTCGCGGGCCAGAGACAGGCAGTTGTCGCGCTCGTCCCACAGCGCCAGCGCGAACATGCCGTTGCAGCGGGTCAGGGTGTCGTCCAGCCCCCACTCCACCACCGCCGCCAACAGCACTTCGGTATCGGAATGACCACGGAAACGGTGCCCGAGCGCGGACAGGGCCGCGCGCAACTGCGCGAAGTTGTAGATCTCGCCGTTGTAGGCCAGCACATAACGGCCATCGGCCGAGCGCATCGGCTGATGGCCGAGCGGCGACAGATCCAGGATGCTCAGGCGTTGATGCGCAAGCGCCACGCCGGCCTGCGCATCGCACCAGGTGCCGGCATCGTCGGGGCCGCGATGACGCAAGGCGGCCCCCATCGGCCGCACCAGGGCGTCGAGTTGTTCGCCATGCATGCGTGGCGAGGCCAGCAGCAGTCCAGCCAATCCACACATCGTCAGTGCTCCTGCCGGCAGCGCATGCCACTCATGCCGTCACCGCGCCGGGTGCCGGTGCCGGCATTGCGATGAAACCAGGTACTGCCTGCACACGCTGCAGCCAGGCACCGATCGCCGGCCAGCGCTCCAGATCGAAGCCGCCGTCCTCGGCGCAATGGGTGTAGGCAAACAGCGCGATGTCGGCGATGCCGTAGTCGCTGCCGGTGAACCAGCGGTGCTGCTGCAGATGCTGTTCCATCACCGCCAACGCCTGCTCGCCGCGTGCGCGCAGCTGCGGCAATTCGGCGCGGCGCGCGGCATCGCGCGGCGTCCACAGGCTGATGAAACGCGCCACCGCCACATACGGCTCATGGCTGTACTGCTCGAAGAACATCCAGCTCAGGGCCTGCGCACGCTGCCACGCGTCGGTGGGCAGATATGGGGTGCCTTCGGCCAGCCAGAACAGGATTGCGTTGGATTCGACCAGCACGCGGCCGTCGTCGCGTTCCACCATCGGCACCTTGCCATTGGGATTGATGGCCAGATACGCAGGCGTGCGGGTTTCGCCGGCGACGCTGTCGACCTCGACCCAGTGATAGCGGCTGCCCAGTTGCTCCAGCAGCAGGCGCACCTTGTAGCAGTTGCCGGAACTGGACATGCCATGGACGGTCAACGGGGGACGCACGCTCGACATCAGGCTGGCTCCGCGGCAGCAACGAGGGGCTGGCAGTGTCACAGCCCCGCGAGTCTTTGCAAAGCCCTGCGCCGATTCTGCCGCAAGGCGTGGCCGCGGTTACGTGCGCCGCGGGCGGCGCGCCTCAGCGCATCGCCACCAGCGCCACCGGCACCCCCAGCACGGCAATCAGCATGCCCAGCACCGACAACGTCAATGCCAGCGCACCAAAGGCACGCGCCCGTGTACCGCCGGTCGCACCGGCGACCGCCTGGACCGCCGCGATCGACCACCACAGCCCGCCCAGCAGCATCAGCAGCACCGCCATGGCCAGCTGCGCCAGCCTGGCTGGATCATGCACGCCGGTGCCGAACAGCACCCTATCGCCGCCGAGCGCGGCCAGCGCCGCCAGCAGGCAGACCAGCCATGGCAATGCGCTGCCCAGCAGCGCCGGCAGCAACGCACCGACCTGTGCGACACCGCCCATCCAGCGCAGCATCCGCTGCAGCAGCACGCAGCCCACCAGCGCGATGGCCAGCATGATCACCACGGCGATGGCGTGCACCCACAGCAGCCGCGGATGCACCCACATCCAGCTCGAGAGCACGACGACCATGCCGAATACACACCACGCGCTCCAGCGCGCACCGGGCTGCGCGTGCAAGCGCTGCGCAACGGTGTGCGGATCGAACAGCATCCCGCCCAGGCCACCGCCGCGCCACCAGGCCAGGCATGCCAGCACCAGCACGACCAGCGCCAGCAGCCCGGCCAGCGGATAGACGAAGACGTGCATCTCCAGCGGCTGTCTGCGCGGATGCGGCTTGAGATCGTGATTGAAGTACAGCAGGTCGCGGGCACGCTCCATGTCGGCGGCCGCACGCTTCACGCCGCTGGCGGGGATGCGGTCGGACAGGCGCTGCCACTCGCCGACGATGACGATGCGTCCCTGGTGCATGGAGACCGTGCGCGAGAAGCGGAACCAGGGGTTGGCGACCACCTGCGTATCGGCCTCCACCTGCACCGCCGGATCGACCCGCACCCGCACGGTCTGCCGCGCCAGCCGCGGGCCGTCCAGTGCCAGCGGGCTCTTGCGCGCCGCGGCGGGCAAGGTGTCCATCCATTCACCGAGCTGGAACAGCGGGAAGCCGACTTCGTCGCCCTCGTCGGCCGGCCACTCCAGGCGATAGGCCTCGTGCGTGCGTACGTTCAGTCGATCGGTCGCGTCGATGGTCGGCACGCCGACCTGGGTCAGCGCGGTGTAGTACTGCTGCATGAATTCCAGATAGTGTTCGCCGACCGCCTGCGCGCCGTTGTCGTCGAAACTGGTCGCCACACGTTCGCCGCGCCCCTGCCGGTACGTCGTGTCCACGCTGAAGGTCGCCACGCGCTGCGGCTTGCGCAGCGACACCGCGATCTCCTCCTCCACCTCGATCAGCGGCAGCGTCGGCATCGGCGATGGCACCGCCACCAGGTCGCGCTGGCCGGCCATCACCGGCAGGCCACGCACGAACGGCAACGGCAGCCGTTGCGCAAGCGGGCCCTCTTCGCGATCGCGCGTGGCATCCACCCATACCTCGCCCTGCGGCAGGTGCGCGCGTACCACCACATGATCGAACGCATACGGACTGGGCAAGCGCAGATCCAGTCCCTGGCCCTTGTCGCTGCTGACCAGCACCGGCTCGGCGCGGATGCCGGCCAGCTGCAGCAGCGCAATCAGCAGCGTGGCCTTGTCCTTGCAGTCGCCATAGCGGTTGCGCAGCGTCACCTCCGGCGTATGCGGCGCGTGCGAGTTCTCACCCATGTCCAGGCCGACGTAGCGGATTTCGCCCTGCACGAAGGCCACTGCACGCAGCAGTGCGCCCTGCGGGTCGTCGCTACGCAGCTGCAGGCTCTGCACCATGCCCTCGGCCGCGCGTGCGTCCTTGAACGCGCGCGGATACAGCTGCGCTGCCCACGCCGCCACCGTTTCCCAATTGCCGGCCGTGGACACTTCGATCAGGCCATACGGATCGACATCCTCCGGGGTGTCTTTTTCCTCCTGCACCGCGGGCAGGTCGTGCGCTGCAATGTCCAGCGTCGCCACGTCGCCGGCGCGGCTGACGTTGCGGCTGAAGCCTGGCGCGCTCACCCGCCACTGCAATCCCATCCCGGCGGGATACCGCACGCGCACCCGGCGCTCGCCCAGCGATACGCCGTAGCGCGCATCGAACACGTCGTAATAACCCTTGCCGAACACCGGATTGCTGCCAGTGATGGTCACCCCATAGTCGACCCGGTCGCCCACGCGCAGGTCCGGCAAGGTGATCGACAGCGTCAGCGCGCCATCGATCAGGCCCTCTTCCAGTCCGCTTTCGCGGCGCAACCGGGCGTAGTGCGCCTGTGTGCGCATGTCGATGCGCCTGCCGTCGCGCCAGACCTCCAGGCTGTTGAGCGCCAGCTGCTGGTACTGCGGCTGGTAATCGATGGAGATCTGTCCGGCTTCGTCCAGACTTTTCGCACGCTGCACGGTGTAACTGAGGCGGCGATACGCCTGCGGCGCGGCGCCGGTCAGATCGACCTGATCGGAGACCAGCTCATAGCGCAACCCGCTGGCACCGGGCACCTTGTCGGGCACCGCATCGGCGATGACCCAGGCCGGTGGTGGCGCCATGCGCGGCGCCTCGCTGGCCTGTGCCGGTGCGATCGCGCTCGCAACCACCGCCAGCACGCAGAGCATCCAGGACACGCCACGCAGGCGCCGCCTTCCATCCTTGTCGATCAACACCCACTCCTCGTCAAAACGCATTGAGTCCCGTCAACGCACGCCCGACCACCAACTGATGCACGGTCTCGGTGCCCTCGTAGGTGATCACCGATTCCAGGTTCAGCGCATGCCGGATCGCCACATGCTCGGTGGTGATGCCGGCCGCGCCGAGCAGATCGCGGCACTCGCGCGCTACGTCCAGGGCCATGCGGCAATTATTCCATTTTGCCAGCGAGATCTGTTCGGGCCGCAGCTGGCCGGCTTCCTTCAGGCGTCCGAGCTGCAGCGCCAGCAGCTGCGCAGTGGAAATCCGCCGGGCCATGTCGGCCAGCTTGATCTGCGCGCTCTGCGTGGCCGCCAGTGGCCGGCCGAACAGGATGCGCTGCCCGCTGTAGGCCAGCGCCTCGCGCAGGCAGGCCACCGCCGCACCGATCGCACCCCAGGCAATGCCGTAGCGCGCCTGATTGAGGCAATTCAACGGCGCCTTCAGACCGGCCGCGTTCGGCAACCGCATTTGCTCGGGCACATAGACATCGTCCAGGAACAGGCCCGAGGTCACCGACGCGCGCAGGCTCATCTTGTGCCCGATGTCCTGCGCACGGAAGCCGGCGCAGCCGGTCTCCACCAGAAAGCCGCACACCCCGTCATCGGTATGCGCCCAGATGATCGCAATGCCGGCGATGCTGCCGTTGGTGATCCACATCTTGGACCCGTTCAAGCGCCAGCCATCGCCCTGCCGTACCGCGCGCGTGGTCATCGCGGCCGGGTCCGAGCCACCCTGGGCTTCGCTCAACCCGAAACAGCCGATCAGACGCCCCGCTGCCATCTCCGGTAGCCAGCGCTGGCGCTGTTCGTCGCTACCGTAGGCATGGATCGGGTACATGCACAGCGAGGACTGCACGCTGACGAAACTGCGCAGGCCGCTGTCGCCGCGCTCCAGTTCCTGGCAGATCAATCCGTACGCCACCGCGCCCAGGCCCGCGCCGCCATCGCGTACCGGCAGGCTGGCGCCCAGCAGGCCGAGCTCCGCCAGTTCCGGCACCCATTCGCGCGGGAAGCGCCCTGCATCGAAGGCGTCGCCGATCGCCGGCAGCACCCGCGTGTCGGTGAAGCGCGCCACCGCATCCTGCACTGCCCGCTCTTCATCGGTCAGCAACGCGCGTACATCGAACAGGTCATCGGGGCGTACCGGCATGTCGGCTTCCACTGCAGGAGAAGCAACGATTATCAGCCAGTTGCCGGCCGGACATGGCGGCGCCAGTGCAGCGCACGGGATGCACCGTTGGCGCCTGGAAACGAAAAGAGCCGGCAATGCCGGCTCCTTTCTTGCTACTGCAGCGATCCCGGGTGGGTGGCTGCCAGCGATTTACTGGCGCGTGCTGCCCGCATCCACACGGACGCCGCGGTCACCGGCCGTCGAGGCGGTCTGGGTCACCAGCTGACCGTCGACCACCGGCAGGCGGTCGCTGGCCGGCTTGTCGTTCATGCGTACGGTCTTTTCGAAACCGTCGTAACGGTAGGTCACGTCGTAGGCCACCACGTTGTCGGCATCGCCCAGCGAGATGCGCTCGCCCGGCTTGCTGTCCATGCGCATGGTGCCGGTGGTGCCGTCGGCATTGCGGTAGGTCACGTCGTAGCCCACCACGCGCGAGGACTGCGAATTGGCGTTTTCGGTATGGCACTGGCGCTCGGTGCGGTCCACCACGCGGCCACCGACATGGTTACGGTCCACACGGTTACCGACCATGCCGCCACCGACCGCGCCGGCCACCGTGGCCAGCTTGCGGCCGTTGCCGCCGCCGACCTGGTTGCCGAGCAGGCCGCCGATCACCGCACCGGCGACGGTGCCGCCGACATTGCCATCGCGCTCGGGCAGACGTTCCTGCACCACCACGTCGCGGCAGACTTCACGCGGCGAGGAGCTGGTGGTGGTTTCGCGGATGGCCGCACTGTTGACGACCTGTGCGTACTGCGGCTCGCGCTCGGTGATCGGTGCCACCTTGACCACGTCGGCGTATTCCAGACCACGCGGTGCCGGCTCGCCGTTGGCGACGAAATCGCCGGATGACGGGCGATTGTTCATAAAGGCAGCAGTGGCCACGCCTCCGACCAGCAACGCACCAGCAGCGACCAGTATAGTTGTCGTATTGCTCTTCATGATCCAGCTCCGTGCGGACACGCCGCGTTGTTGACGGCGTGATTCCAGCACGTGAACCCTGAACAAAAACGCCCTCGCTCATGAACGCCGCAGTTAAGTTCAGCTAGCGGTTACTTCATGCGCTTCTAACAGCCGGAGCATTCGCATGCGCAACCCCATCACCTCGCGCGCCCTGGAGTGGGCCAGCAAGCTGCGCTACCCCACCTTGTTCAAGCTGGCTGCGGCGCTGTTTCTGGTCGACCTGGCGCTCCCGGATCCGATCCCGTTCCTGGACGAGCTGCTGTTCGGCCTGACCTCGCTGCTGCTGGCCAACTGGAAGACGCGCAAGGCGCCGCTGCCCGCGCCGGTGCGCCGCGATTGATGCAGCTGGTCGATAGCCATTGCCACCTGGATGCCGGCGAGTTCGAGCACGACCGCGCCGCGGTGATCGCGCGCGCGCAGGCGGCCGGTGTCGTGCAGCAGGTGATCCCGGCGGTCACCGCCGCCAGCTGGCCGCAGCTGCGCAGCGTCTGCACCCAGGCCCCCGGCTTGCACCCGGCCTACGGGCTGCACCCGATCTTTCTCGAGCAGCACCGTCCCGATCATCTGGAACTGCTGGCCGAATGGATCGAGCGCGAGCGGCCCTGCGCCATCGGCGAGTGCGGGCTGGACTTCTATCTGGACGGGCTGGACGCGCAGACGCAGCGCGATTATTTCGACGGGCAACTGCAGCTGGCCAAGCGCTTCGAGCTGCCGCTGATCGTGCATGCGCGGCGCGCCACCGAAGAGGTCATCGCCCGCATCAAGGCCGTGGGCGGCCTGCGTGGTGTGGTGCACAGCTTTGCCGGCAGCCCCGAACAGGCGCAGCAATTGTGGAAGCTGGATTTCATGATCGGCCTGGGCGGCCCGGTGACCTACCCGCGCGCCAATCGCCTGCGCGGCCTGGTTGCAACGATGCCGCTGGAGTGGCTGCTGCTGGAAACCGATGCGCCGGATCAGCCCGACGCCAGCATCCGCGGCCAACGCAACGAGCCGGCCTACCTGCGCACGGTGCTGGACTGCATCGCACAGCTACGCGGCGAGGCGGCCGAGCACATCGCCGCGCAGACCACCGCCAACGCACGGCGGTTGTTCGGGTTGCCGGCCTGATTGCACTGCCCGTTGCCGCATGACACGGCAACGCGCGCACTCACCCCGCCGAGGCAGCCTCGGCAACAGGCCTGGCAGCAGCCACCTTCGGCTTGAGCAACATCTCCAGCGCCTTACCCACCGCGACAAACGCAAAGGTGCCGGTGATATGCGTGGCTGCGCCCAGCCCGGCTCCGCAATCCAGCTTGAGCGTGGCGTCGGCATCCAGCTGCGGGCGGATGCCGCAGACGCTGCCATCGGCCTGCGGGTATTTGACGTTCTCCAGCGAGTACACCGCCGGCACGCCGAAATAGCGCTGCGGATTCTTGGGGAAGTTGAACTCGCTGCGCAGCTTCTTGCGGATCAGCGCCAGCATCGCGTCGTGTTCGGTGCGCGAGACATCGCGTACCCGCACCAGGGTGGGATCGGTGCGTCCGCCGGCGGCGCCCACCGTCAGCAAGGGCAACTTGCGTCGGCGGCACCAGGCGATGGTTTCCACCTTCACCCGGAAGCTGTCGCAGGCATCGATCACCAGGTCGAACGCATCGCCGAGCAGCTGTTCGATATTGCCGGCGGTGAGGAACGACTCCACCGCGTCGGCGTCGATTTCCGGGTTGATCGCCACGCAGCGTTCGGCCATTGCGCGCGCCTTGTTGCGTCCGTACTGCCCGGCCAGCGCCGGCAGCTGCCGGTTGGTGTTGGACACGCACAGGTCGTCGGCATCGATCAGGCGGATATGGCCGACGCCGGTACGCGCCAGCGCCTCGACCACCCACGAGCCCACGCCGCCCATCCCCACCACCGCCACGCGGCAGGCGGCCAGCCGCTCCACCGTGCCGACTCCGTACAGCCGGTCGATACCGGCAAAGCGTTCACGCCATTGTGCTTTCATCGGCCTATTTTACGCGCGCCGCTCAACGCGCGCCCATCGACATACTGATGTCCGCGTCCACCGGAGTTCCGTCCATGCCCGCCCCGCCCACCGAACAATCGCGCGCGTCCCGCTATGCCTTCCTGCTGGTGCTGGGCATCCTGATCGGGCTGGTATGCACGGTGATGGTGGCGCGCGCGCTGCAGGCCAGGCGCAACCCGGTGCCGGACAGCCTGATGCAGGTGATGGCTTACCAGCTGCGCGGCCTGCAACCCGATACCGATGGTGGCTGCAATCTCACAAGGCAGCGAGCGCGACTGCAATCGTTGCGCCTGCTTGCCGACGAACTGGAGCCGGCCTTTCCAGACATCGGCGAGGACCGCCGCTTCGGCGAGCATGCCAGCGCCCTGCGCACCGTCCTGGACCAGGCACAGCGCACGCCGCCAGCCGATTGCGCCGCGCTTGCCGCAGTCAGGCCACAGATCAATGACGCCTGCGAGGCCTGTCATCGCGACTTCCGCTGACCGCCAGCGCGCGCCCAGGCGCTACGCATTGCCGCGGTGGTGAACAGGACGCTCGGGTTTCGTTAAGCCTGGAGTGATGCAGTTGGCAGACCGTTCACCCGGACCAACACAGGATGACGTCGCCGCGGCCCTGACCGCTTTTTCGAACCACCCCGGAGAGACCTCATGAAGACCCGACTGCTCGTCATTGGCCTGGCTGCAACCGCGACGCTGGTTGGCTGCGCCACCTCCCAGCCCCAGTACGGCAGCTACCGCGGCGACCGCGGCTATGACCAGGGCTACTCGCAGCCGCAGGCACGCTGTGTGGATTGCGGCATCGTGACCCGCATCGATGAAGTCGGCCCAACCCGCAGCGCTCCCACCGGCACCGGCGCGGTGCTCGGCGGCATCGTCGGCGCGGTGGCCGGGCGCCAGATCTCCAAGGAGACCGGTGGCAGCAAGGGCAACAAGAACGTCTCGGCCGTGGCCGGTGCCGCCGCCGGCGCGGTGGCGGGCAATGCGATCCAGAACAACGTCACCAGCGAGAGCTTCGATGTGCAGGTGCGCATGGACGATGGCCGCGTCATCGTGGTGAACCAGCGCGATCTGGCCGGCGTGCGCGAAAACGCCTATGTGCGTGTGGTCAACGGCAAGGTCGTGCTGCGCTGATCGACGCAGGCAGCCGGAGCGCCAGCACAACGACGGCGCTCATCGTCAGGTGGGCGCGGTTGGCCGCCGGAACCGGCATGGACCACGCGTGCAATGCGATTGCTCCGCACCTGCCTGACAACTGCTCGCTACATTCGATTCGCCAGCGTCGGCGAGACGACAGAAAGGCCCGGCAACGGGCCTTTCTGCTGTCTGCACGATGGCCTGGCGTGTCGCGCCTCGCTCAGACCACCTGCACCGCGTCGGCCTGCAGGCCCTTCTGTCCCTGCACGACGGTGAAGCTGACCTTCTGGCCTTCCTTGAGGCTTTTGAAGCCCTGGATCTGGATCGCACGGAAATGGACGAAGACGTCCTCGCCGTTTTCGCGACTGATGAAGCCAAAGCCCTTGGCATCGTTGAACCACTTCACGACACCATTCTCGCGTTCGATATTGGACATCTCGACTGACTCCCTACGACACTGTGATGGACTGACGGTGGTGGCTGTGATTGCAAGGAGGAAGCGAGGTACAAGGATGTAGCGGATCGAACGATCTACCGCATCAGGCCACGATTCACGGTGACCGTTGCAAACAGCAGCGCTGGCAACTTAACCCGCACAAAACGAATTTTCAAGCAGGCCTTGCACAATTTTGTCAAGCCTGAAACAGGACATTTTTGAACCTCATGGATACGACCGTCGTCTACTACATCCTGGCTGGCGTGCTGGTACTGATCGGCCTTGCCGGGGTCGTCCTGCCAGCGCTCCCGGGCCTGCCGCTGGTGTTCGCAGGACTGCTGGTGGCCGCCTGGGCCGATGGCTTCGCCCATGTCGGCTGGGTGGCGCTGGTGATCCTGGGCCTGATGACCGCGTTGTCGTTTGCGATCGACTTCCTCGCCACGGTGTACGGCGCCCAGCGGGTGGGTGCCAGCAAGGCGGCATTGTGGGGATCGGTGATCGGCTCGGTCGCCGGCATCTTCTTCATGCCGATCGGCCTGTTCGTCGGCCCGTTCGCCGGCGCGTGGCTCGGCGAATACTGGCAGACCCGCAAGTCCGACCAGGCCACCAAGGTCGGCATCGGCACCTGGCTGGGCATCGTGTTCGGCACCGCGACCAAGCTGGCGCTCGGCCTGTGCATGCTGGGCGTGTTCGCCATCGCCTGGTTCTTCTAGCGGCTCGCGACGGCCCGACAACGAGCACTTGTTTGCGTGCAGGCTCGTCCTGACGAGGACGGCGCAAGCGTTCGTCGGCTGCCGACCTCCTTCAATTGCAGCATCGCCAGGATGTTATGCCACCGTGTACACATCGCGTATGCAGGCGCGACCGTTAAGCTTCGCATCTGACGCGCCTGCCTGGCGCCTTCTTCGGCCAGACTGCCCATGTCCAAGCACCGCACCCGTCCCCTGATGCTGATCGCCCTGGCGGCCGCGCCGCTGGCGCACGCCCAGGAAATCGCCCCCACTCCGGCTTCGCCGCAGGCCTGCACCTCCGTCACCTCGGATGCGGCGCGGCTGGCCTGTTACGACCAGGCGCTGGGCTACACGCCGCAATTGACCGCCGAGGCCGACGCCGCCGCGCAGATCGCCAAGCAGAAGGAGTCCAAGCCGCAGGATGAGCGCGCCATCAGCCGCGTTGGCGATTTCTTCCGCGCCGATGGCCAGGACCAGCCCAAGGCGGAGGCAGTTGCCAATGCCGGCCGCGGCTCGTTGCTGGATCGCCGCTGGGAGCTGGCCAAGGATTCCAAGCTGGGCACCTTCCAGCTGCGCGGTTACAAGCCGGTCTACCTGTTGCCGGCGTTCTGGACAAGCGATTCCAACCGCACCCCGCAGTCGCCGAATCCGGCCAACTCGGTGTCCACCCCGCAGCAACTGGACAGTACCGAACTGAAGTTCCAGCTCAGCTTCAAGACCAAGGTGGTCGAAGATCTGTTCGGCGACAACGGCGACATCTGGATGGGCTACACCCAGAGCTCGCGCTGGCAGGCCTACAACAGCGATGCCTCGCGCCCGTTCCGCGAAACCAATTACGAGCCGGAAGCGATGCTGGTGTTCCGCAACAACTACAGCCTGTTCGGCTGGAAGGGCCGCATGAGCGGCATCAGCATCAACCACATGTCCAATGGCCGCGAAGATCCGCTGTCGCGCTCCTGGAACCGGGTCATCCTCAACATCGGCCTGGATCGCGAGAACTGGGCGCTGACGTTGCGCCCGTGGTTCCGCATCAAGGAAGACCGTGCCGATGACAACAATCCCGATATCGAGGATTACATGGGCCGTGGCGATGCCACGCTGGTCTACAACAAGGACGGGCACGAAGTGGCGTTGATCGCGCGGCATTCGCTGCGCGGCGGCGACCGCTCGCACGGCTCGGTGCAGCTGGATTACGGCTTCCCGATCACCAACCTGCTGCGCGGTCACGTGCAGGTGTTCGACGGCTACGGCGAAAGCCTGATCGACTACAACCACAAGGCCACCTACATCGGCCTGGGCGTGTCGTTGCTGGAGTGGTTCTAAACAGGTCGCGTTGCTGCAGTGAGCAACGTCCAGCCTCATTGAAAAGCCGGCATGCGCGCATGCCGGCTTTTTACTTATGCGATTGCGGGTAGACAACAGCGCAGCAGACCACCCTGCGCCATGTCCATGAAACGGCTTTGCTGGATGACGCGGTGTTGGCGGCGATCAGACGTCGAAGAAATCGACCTTGCCATCTTTCAAGGTGTAGTACGCACCGACCACGCGGACATTGCCTGCACGCAGCGGTTCGAGCAGCGCCGGTTCGGACGCGCCCCGCAGGCGGTCCACGGTGCGCTTGACGTTGGCCTTGACCGAGGCCGCCAGCAGGTCGTCGCCGCCCTTGCTCTTGGCGGTCAGCACGGCCGGGACGATGGGCTCGATCATCGCGCCGATCGCACCGGGGAAGAAGGCGTTCTGCTCCACCACCGACACCGCCGCAGCGACCGCGCCACAGCTTTCGTGGCCCATCACCACCACCAGCGGCACGCCGAGCTGGCTGACCGCGTATTCGATCGATCCCAACGCGGTGGTGTCGACGGTATTGCCGGCATTGCGGACGATGAACATCTCGCCCAGGCCACGCCCGAACAGCAACTCCGGGGGTACCCGCGAATCCGAGCACGACACCAGGATCACGAACGGGGTCTGCCCCAGCGCCAGTTCCAGACGGCGCTTGCTGTCGGAAATGACCTTTTTGGGGCGGTTTTCCACGAACGCGGCATTGCCGTCACGCAGGATCTGCAAGGCCTGCTCGGCATTGAGATCGGTCTTCTTCGACGGCGCCGCGCCCGCGGCAAACGGCAGTGACGCGGCGGCGGCGGCAATCGGCGCACAACAGGCGCATTGCAGCAGTTTTCGACGGGATGCGGAATGCGACATGGACGAGCCCCTGCTCTCTGGTTGTCTCGCGATCGTACACCGGGCCAGGCGCGGCACCATGGCCCGGCGCGGGCTTATGTCGACACGATTTCGCAACCCGCGCCCCCGGGTTCAGGTCCAGTCCGTCAGACCCTCGCGGCGATAGGTTTCCTGAAATGCCGGGCGGACTTTCATTCGCTGCGCATGCGCCTGCAGGGCCGGCCAGGTGTCGCTGGGCCGGGGCATGTTGCGCGACCAACGCATCAGCATGGTCAGCATGAAATCGGCCGCGGACAGGGTCTGGCCCAGCAGATACGGACCATTGGCCTGCAGGTGCGCGTCGACCTGGGCCCAGGCCGCTTCGAGCCTGGCGCGTGCCTGGGCCTGCACGGCATCGGCATGCGCGGCGCCGGCCGGCTCGTCCGGATAGAACCAGGCCCGGTAGGCCGGCTGCAAGGTGTTGGCGCAGAAGAACATCCACCGGTAGTACGCCGCCCGTGCCGGCGTCCCCGGCGGCGGTGCCAAGCCAGCCTGCGGATGCAGGTCGGCCAGGTGCAGCACGATGGCCGCCGCTTCGGTCAGCACCTGCCCATCCAGCACCAGCGTCGGCACCACGCCGGCCGGGTTGAGTGCGAGATACGCGGGGGATTTCTGCTCGGCGCGCTCGAAATCCAGCGGATGCAGCATGTGCGGCACATCGAGTTCGATCAGCAGCCAATGCACGACCAGTGCGGCAGTGCTCGGGGCGTGGTACAGCGTCGTGGTCATGCAGACTCCCTCGTTAGTTGGTGCAGGACTAGTTGGTACAGGAACGCAAGCAGGCGAGCTTGTGCGGTTCACAGCGATTGACATCGCTCTGCTGGGTGCAATCGAACACCTGGGCCATGCAATTGGCCCGCTGCGCCGGATTCTGGGTGGCGTCGCAGCTCTTTCCGCGTGGTGCCACCGCCATGCGGCAGCTGCTTTCGCTGGGCCGGTCGGCGGCGCACTGCGCGGCGCGGCGGTTGCACTGCGCAAGGCAGCGCTCCATCGCCGAGGGGCCGTCGAAGCGCGTTGCGGTGTCGCTGGGCTTGAGCGGCTTTTTCTCGGCAAACGGTACTGGCGCGGTGGGGTGCGGCGCATAGTTGCCGGACGGAAACAGCACGGTGGGCGGGGTCCTTTGTTGCGCTGCCAGCGGCAGGCTGGCGCACACCAGGACGGCAAGGCAGATGAGACGGAGCATTCCTGTTCTCCTGAGGGTGCCGGCATGTAGGCCCCGAGCATAGCCCGTTCCTGCCGGGCCGTCCGCCACCGACGTGAGACACGCATGCAGGCGTTTTTTCCAGGACCCAGGCACCGCGTGCGAACAGCAGGCACGCGCAGCGCCCAAACCGAAAACGGCGACGCAGTGCACGTGCGTCGCCGTTCCAGGTTTACTTACTCCACCACCACCGGAATCTTGCCGATGCGCGATTGCCACTGGCGCGGGCCGGTCTTGTGCACCGACTCGCCGGTGGCATCCACCGCCACCGTCACCGGCATGTCCTTGACCTCGAATTCGTAGATCGCCTCCATGCCCAGATCTTCGAAGGCCAGCACGCGTGCGGCCTTGATCGCCTTGGAGACCAGATAAGCCGAGCCGCCGACCGCCATCAGGTAGACGGCCTTGTTGTCGCGGATCGCATCGATGGCGGCATCGCCGCGCTCGGACTTGCCGACCATGCCCAACAGGCCGGTCTGCTCGAGCATCTGGCGGGTGAACTTGTCCATGCGCGTGGCGGTGGTCGGGCCGGCCGGGCCGACCACTTCGTCGCGCACCGGATCGACCGGGCCGACGTAGTAGATGAAGCGGTTGGTGAAGTCGACCGGCAGGGTTTCGCCGCGGTTGAGCATGTCGATCATGCGCTTGTGCGCGGCGTCGCGGCCGGTCAGCAGCTTGCCGTTGAGCAGCACCACCTCGCCCGGCTTGAAGCTGACCACGTCCTCGCGGGTGATGGTGTCCAGGTTGACCCGGCGCGCATTGGTCGGGTTGTAGGTGAGTTTGGGCCAGTCCTCCAGCGACGGCGGATCCAGCATCACCGGGCCGCTGCCGTCCAGGGTGAAGTGCGCGTGCCGGGTGGCCGCGCAGTTGGGGATCAACGCCACCGGCAGGTTGGCGGCGTGGGTCGGGTAATCCTTGACCTTGATGTCCAGCACCGTGGTCAGTCCGCCCAGGCCCTGCGCGCCGATGCCGAGCGCGTTGACCTTTTCGTACAGTTCAAGCCGCAGTTCCTCGGCGCGGTTGGAGGCGCCGCGCGCCTGCAGGTCGACGATGTCGATCGGCTCCATCAGCGCTTCCTTGGCCAGCAGCATGGCCTTTTCCGCAGTGCCGCCGATGCCGATGCCGAGCATGCCCGGCGGGCACCAGCCCGCGCCCATGGTCGGCACGGTCTTGAGCACCCAGTCGACGATGGAGTCGGACGGGTTGAGCATGGCGAACTTGCTCTTGGCCTCCGAGCCGCCGCCCTTGGCCGCGACGATCACCTCGACATGGTGGCCGGGCACGATCTTGGTGTTGACCACCGCCGGAGTGTTGTCGCGGGTGTTGGTGCGCTTGCCGGCCGGGTCGGCCAGCACGCTGGCGCGCAGCTTGTTGTCGGGGTGGTTGTAGGCGCGGCGCACGCCTTCGTTGACCATGTCCTCCACGCCCATCGTGGCGTCGTCCCAGCGCACGTTCATTCCGATCTCGAGGAACACGGTGACGATGCCGGTGTCCTGGCAGATCGGGCGATGGCCTTCGGCGCACATGCGCGAGTTGATCAGGATCTGCGCGATGGCGTCCTTGGCCGCCGGCGACTCTTCGCGCTCGTAGGCAGCGGACAGATTCCTGATGTAGTCGACCGGGTGGTAGTAGCTGATGTACTGCAACGCGTCGGCGACGGACTGGATGAGGTCTTCCTGCTTGATCGAGGTCACGGCTGGCTCTACGGCTGGCGGGGGCGATCCGGCCATTTTAGTCGAAACTTCCGGCGCGTCCGGGCGTTGCGTCAATCGAGGCGATTGATCGGGCCATCGATCGCGCAGAGTCGGGCCGCGGCACGGGCGCGCCGCCAGACACCGATCGCGTTGCCGTGCAAGCCTGCAGCCAGCGCCGCAGCAGCGATCGCGCGCCACTGCCGCAATGCGCACTGCTGCGCTCCAACACCCCGCGCCCACGCAAAGCGCTGCACACTGATGCGATGTCAGCTTCCCGTTCCGGCGCCACCGCGCCCACCGTTCCCCGTCCCGGCCCCACCCTGCGCGAGCGCCTGGATGCGCTGCGCAACCTGCCCCCGTTCCTCCGCCAGATCTGGCAGACCAGCCGCTGGCTGAGCGCCAGCAGCATCGGCCTGCGCGTGCTGCGCGCGTTGATGCCGGTGGCGTCGCTGTATATCGGCAAACTGATCATCGACGAGGCGATCCACCTGGTCGGCCAACCACCGGCCTTCGACTCGCTGGCCCAGGCGCTGGGCAGCGGGCGCCTGAACCGGCTGCTGGAACTGCTGGCGCTGGAACTGGCCCTGGCGATCGGGTCGGACCTGCTCGGCCGGCTGGTCGGCTATGCCGATGCATTGCTGTCGGAACTGTTCAACAACGCCGCCAGCGTGCGCCTGATGGAACACGCCGCACAGCTGGATCTGGAGGATTTCGAAGACCCCGACCGGCAGGACAAGCTGGATCGCGCGCGGCGCCAGACCATGAACCGCATGAACCTGATGAGCCAGCTGTTCGGCCAGGTGCAGGACGCCATCACCGTGGTCAGCCTGGCGGTGGGCCTGGTGGTGTATGCGCCGTGGTTGATCCTGCTGCTGGCGATCGCGCTGATCCCGGCCTTCATCGGCGAGGCGCATTTCAACGCATTGGGCTATTCGCTCAACTTCCAGTGGACGCCGGAGCGGCGCCAGCTCGACTACCTGCGCCAGGTCGGCGCCAGCGTCGAGACCGCCAAGGAAGTCAAGATCCTCAACCTGCACCGGTTCCTGATCACGCGCTACCGCCGGCTGGCCGACAAGTTCTTCCAGGCCAACCGCGCACTGGCGCGCAAGCGTGCGTTGTGGGGCGCGTTGCTGGCTGCACTGGGCACGCTGGGCTACTACATGGCCTATGGCTACATCGCCTGGCGCACGGTGCGCGGCGATTTCAGCATCGGTGACCTGACCTTCCTGGCCGGCAGTTTCCTGCGCCTGCGCCAGTTGCTGGAAGGCCTGCTGATCGGGTTTTCGCAAGTCGCCGGCCAGGCCTTGTATCTGGACGATCTGTATTCGTTCTTCAACATCGTGCCGGAGATCCGCTCGCGCCCGAATGCGCTGCCGGTGCCGCGCCCGATCCGCCAGGGCTTCGTGTTCGAGGACGTGGGCTTCCGCTACCCGGATGCCGAGCAGTGGACGGTGCGGCATCTGGATTTCGAACTACGCGCCGGCGAAGTGCTGGCGCTGGTCGGCGAAAACGGCGCCGGCAAGACCACCCTGGTCAAGCTGCTGGCGCGGCTGTACGACCCGGACGAAGGCCGCATCCTGCTCGATGGCCAGGACCTGCGCGATTACGACCTGGACGATGTGCGCGCCAACCTGGGCGTGATCTTCCAGGACTTCGTGCGCTATCACCTGAGCGTGGGCGAGAACATCGGCGTCGGCCAGGTCGATGCGATGGACGATGCGCCGCGCATCCGCGCCGCTGCGCAGCGTGCGATGGCCGGCGAGCTGATCGACAGCCTGCCCGATGGCTACGACCAGTTGGTCGGGCGTCGTTTCAAGAACAGCGTGGACCTGTCCGGCGGGCAATGGCAGAAGATCGCCATCGCGCGCGCCTACATGCGCGATGCACAGCTGATGATCCTGGACGAACCCACCGCCGCACTGGATGCGCGCAGCGAGTTCGAGGTGTTCCAGCGCTTCAAGGAGCTGTCGGACAACCGCACCGCGGTGCTGATCTCGCACCGCTTCTCCAGCGTGCGCATGGCCGACCGCATCCTGGTGCTGGCCGCCGGCCGCATCGAGGCCAACGGCACCCACGCCGAACTGATGGCGCAGGGCGGGCGCTATGCGGAACTGTTCGAGTTGCAGGCGGCGGGGTATCGGTGAGGCTGGGAATGGGGAGTCGGGAATGGGGAATCGTTAGAGGCGGCTTCGCGGCTGCTGACAGGCACTCAACCTCCCGATCCTGAAGGGGCCCAGATCTTTCGGCGCTGCACTCCATTCCCGATTCCCGATTCTCCATTCCCAGCCAAATGAGAGTTCATCTCATTTGGCCGGCTTGAGGTAGAATTGGCCGGTACTCTTCCCACGACACTTACCGGTATGTCTTCCGCTTTCGGCGCCGAAACGGTGCTTGAGGTCCGCCACTGGACCGATGCCTACTTCAGCTTCACCACCACCCGCGATGCCGGTTTCCGCTTCGAGAACGGGCAGTTCGTGATGATCGGCCTGGAGACCGAGACCCGCCCGCTGCTGCGGGCGTACTCGATCGCCAGTGCTAATTGGGAAGAACATCTGGAGTTCTTCAGCATCAAGGTGCCGGATGGCCCGCTGACCTCGCGGCTGCAGCACATCCAGCCCGGTGACAAGGTGCTGGTCGGCAAGAAGCCCACCGGCACGCTGCTGATCAGCGACCTGCACCCGGGCCGCAATCTGTACCTGCTGGGCACCGGCACCGGCCTGGCGCCGTGGTTGTCGGTGATCAAGGATCCGGAAACCTACGAGCGTTTCGACAAGGTGATCCTGACCCAGGGCGTGCGCTTCGTGCAGGATCTGGCCTACCGCGACTACTTCGAGCGCGAGCTGCCGCAGCACGAATTCCTCGGCGACCTGCTGCGCGAGAAGTTGCTGTATTACCCGGCGGTGACGCGCGAGGCGTTCGCCAATCAGGGCCGCCTGACCGAACTGATGGCCGATGGCCGCATGCAGCACACGCTGGGCTTGCCGCCGCTGGATCCGGCCAACGACCGCTTCATGATCTGCGGCAGCCCGCAGATGCTGGCCGACCTGCGCACCCTGCTGGACGCGCGTGGCTTCCAGACCTCGCCACGCATCGGCACGCCGGGGCATTACGTGTTCGAGCGCGCCTTCGTCGAGAAATGATGCGGCGCGCGTGAGACGTCAGCGCGATGCGGCGTTTCCTGTGCGGAACCAACCGCCGTAGGAGCGCACCCGGGCGCGATGAAGCGTTCCCGGTAATGCCTCATCGCGCCCAGGTGCGCTCCTACGATTCAACTAACGCGCGCTCGATATCCGCTGCCAGCGCTTCGGGTTTTGTCGTCGGCGCGTAACGCTCCAGCACCGTGCCATCGCGGCCGATCAGGAACTTGGTGAAGTTCCACTTGATCGCTTCCGATCCCAGCACGCCACGCTGTTCGTGCTTGAGCCACCGCCACAGCGGATGCGCGCCGCTGCCGTTGACCTCGACCTTCTCGGCCAGCGGAAAATCCACGGCATAATCGAGCGAGCAGAACTGGCGGATCTGCGCGGCATCGCCCGGCTCCTGGTGACCGAACTGGTCGCAGGGAAACCCGATCACCACCAGACCACGCTCGCGATAGCGCTGCCACAGCGCCTGCAGGCCTGCGTATTGCGGGGTAAAGCCGCATTTCGAGGCGACATTGACCACCAGCACCACCTTGCCGGCGTAATCGCGCATCGACTGTGTACGACCGTCCAGGTCGGTGAATTCAAACGTTGAGATGTCGCTCATGGCCGCCCCGCTGTGTGCAAGCAGGGCAGCGTAACGCAACGGCCCGCAGCGCGGCATCGCGATCGCAAGCGTGTCAGCCGGGGAAAAGGCGGTTTTCGACGGACCCGTTGCCGCAGCCACCTGGCCCTACCCGATGATCCCGACCGTGGCCGGCCGCTGGCACTGCGCGCTAGCGGCCAGCATCGGCCAGGCAGGCAGATCGGCAGCTCGCCGGGCAGCCGGCATGCAGCCAAATGGAAAACGTGCCGCAGCGCGTATCGGCAGCGCCCGTCCGGCGGCGGCGCACGCACGGCGTCAGCAGTCCTGGGCCCGCAAGGCGCGCACCGCTCGCGTCCGCCTGATGGCAAGGCGAGGACCTTGCAGCCATGCCTTTTGTCACACGCCTGTCCGGCCCGGCTGGGGTAGCCTCGGCGGTTCGCACTTTGGAGCAACCCTCTTGACCACCCGTCTCGCCTTTGCCCTGGCCGCTTCCCTGGGACTTGCCATGCCGTCCTACAGCATCGCCGCACCTGCCACCACGCAGGCCGCCACCCACGCCAATCCGTTCTTCGCAGACAGCACGCTGCCGCTGCACTACCCGCAGTTCGACAAGATCACCGACAGCGACTTCGCACCCGCCTTCGACGCCGGCATGGCCGAGCAGTTGAAGGAAGTGGACAAGATCGCCAACCAGAAAGCCAAGCCGAGCTTCGACAACACCCTCATCGCGCTGGAAAAAAGCGGCGCCACGCTCGATCGCGCCACCACGGTGTTCTTCAACCTGGTCGGTGCCGACACCAACGACGCGCGCAAGAAACTGCAGGCCGACTACTCGGCGAAGTTCGCCGCGCACCGTGACGCGATCTCGCTCAACGGCAAGCTGTTCGCGCGCATCCAGACGCTGTACGACCAACGCAACCAGCTGGGCCTGGACGCGCAAGGCGTGCGCCTGGTCGAGAAGTACTACAGCGATTTCGTCCGCGACGGCGCCAAGCTCTCCGATGCCGACAAGACCACGCTCAAGGCGATGAATGCCGAGCTGGCCAACCTGGGCACCACCTTCAGCCAGAACGTGCTGGCCGAAGTCAATGCCGCTGCCGTCGTCGTCGATGACGTCAAGCAGCTCGATGGCCTGTCCGAGGAGCAGATCGCCGCCGCCGCCGAAGCCGCCAAGGCGCGCAAGCTCGACGGCAAGTACGTGATCGCGCTGCTCAACACCACCGGCCAGCCGCCGCTGACACAGTTGAAGAATCGCGAACTGCGCAAGAAGATCTACGACGCCTCGGTTTCGCGTGGCAGCCACGGTGGCCAGTACGACAACACCGCGCTGGTGTCGCGCATCATGAAGCTGCGCGCCGACAAGGCCAAGCTGCTCGGCTTCCCGACCTACGCGGCCTATTCGCTGGAAAACCAGACCGCCAAGACGCCCGAAGCGGTCAACGCGATGCTGGGCAAGCTGGCACCGGCGGCGGTGGCCAACGCCAAGCGCGAGGCGGCCGACCTGCAGGCGATGATCGACAAGGAACAGAAGGCCGCAGGCAAGCCGAGCTTCAAGCTCGAGGCCTGGGACTGGGCCTACTACAGCGAGAAGGTGCGCCAGGCCAAGTACAACTTCGACGAATCCCAGCTCAAGCCGTACTTCGAGCTGAAGAACGTGCTGGAAAACGGCGTGTTCTACGCGGCCAACCAGGAATATGGCCTGACCTTCAAGCAGCGCACCGACCTGCCGACCTACCGCGACGACATCACCGTCTATGACGTGTTCGACGCCGACGGCAAGCAGCTGGCGATCTTCATCGCCGACATGTACGCACGCGAATCCAAGCGCGGCGGCGCCTGGATGAACTCCTACGTGTCGCAGTCGGCGCTGACCGGTTTCAAGCCGGTGGTCGCCAACCACCTCAACATCCCCAAGCCGCCGGCCGGCCAGCCGACGCTGCTGACCTGGGATGAAGTGACCACCATGTTCCATGAGTTCGGCCATGCGCTGCACGGCATGTTCTCGGACGTCAAATACCCGTATTTCTCCGGCACCAGCGTGCCGCGCGACTTCGTCGAGTTCCCCTCGCAGGTCAACGAGATGTGGGCCGACGAGCCGTCGATCCTGAAGAACTACGCCAAGCATTACCAGAACGGCACGCCGATGCCGCAGGCCCTGCTGGACAAGGTGATTGCCGCGTCCAAGTTCAACCAGGGCTTTGCCACCACCGAGTACCTGGGTGCGGCCATGCTCGATCAGAACTGGCACCAGATCAGCGCCAGCCAGGTGCCCGACGCCGCCGGCGTGATGGCCTTCGAGGCCAAGGCCCTGCAGCAGGACGGCATCGCCTACGCGCCGGTGCCGCCACGCTACAAGACCCCGTATTTCAGCCACATCATGGGCGGTTACGCGGCCGGCTACTACGCCTACATCTGGTCGGAAGTGCTCGACGCCAACACCCAGCAGTGGTTCAAGCAGCACGGCGGGTTGAGCCGCGCCAACGGCGACCGGTTCCGTCAGACCCTGCTCTCGCGCGGCGGCAGCGTCGATGCGATGCAGCTGTTCCAGAACTTTGCCGGCCATGCGCCGCAGATCGAGCCGCTGCTCGAGAAGCGCGGCCTGAGCGCGCAAGGCGGCGATGGCGCCACACCGGAAGCGCCGCAGTCCAAGCCGTAATCGCAATACAGTGAAATGAAGACGCCGCCCGGAGCGATCCGGGCGGCGTTTTTGTTGGTCGCCATCAGAAGACCTGCTGCAGTCGGCGCAAACGCCGCGCTCAGAGCTCGACCGAATCCACGCCGTCGAGCAGTTTCCTCAACAGCTTTTCCAGCCGCACCTGCTCGGCATCGCTGATGCCGGACGTCTCTGCATTGAGCAGCGTGCAGGCATCGGGCAGCAGACTGTTGATCAACGCCAACCCCGCAGGCTGCAAGGTCAGCATGATCTTGCGTCGATCGTCCGGACTGCTGCCCCGCGCGATCAATCCCTTCTCGCACAACTGATCGGTGAGGCGGGTGATGTTGGCCGGCTTCTCGCTGGCAGCCTCGGCCACCTCGGTGGGCGTGATCGCCTGCTCCGGGGTGCCGTAGAGCATCATCAGAATCTCGTACTCCGGCGGGCTGATGCCGTAGGGCTTCAACCGCACACACCCTTGCGTGTGCAGCCGCTTGTAGAGATGCTTGATCAGCCTCACCAGGACGGCCGGTTCCCGCGGAAACGCCGGATAGCGCACACAGGTGTGGTCCACGCGACGTGCGGTTGGATCGAAACTACTCATATCACCCGTTTGATTACATTACTGAATGGCCAAGCCATTCAATCACATCGTCTGCCGGGTGACACCTCAGCGTGCGAAGAGATGTACATATTCCGGCGCGACCCACGCCAACAACGTCGAGGCAGCGACCTCGGCCGTCTGCGTGCCATCCGAGTACGGCCCCACCTGGTACGGCGGAAACACGAACCGAAGCGCGGTGATCTGCCCGGCAGCATTGAGCACCGGCACGAACTGGGCAAAGTTGTCGACCTGCGCCGCAGTGCCTTCGGCAATCATGCGATCGGCCGAGGCCACCTGCGCGGCCTGCTCTTCGACCGGCACACGCTCGGCTTCCACGCGTTGGGCGGCGGCGTTGTGCAATTGCACTGCGACCTCGCGCCCGATCGCTTCCCAGCCTGCCGGGTCCGGAATCAGGGCCTGCGCGGTCAATTGCCTGCGCTCTTTGGCCAGCCAAACGAAGCGCGCCACCAACGGTTCGCCATGCGCACCACCGGTGTAGCGGCTGCCGTCGGCGGACACGACGATCAGGTCCGGGGTCTGCAACACGGTCTCGAACGCCAGCGACAATTCGTAGGGCGCAGCCGGCTTGTCGTTGCCGAGCCCGGACACCGCCTGCATGAGTTCGGCACGCGCTGCCTGCGCATAGCTGCGGATCAGCGCGCTCAGTTCGGGAAATGCGTCCAGCCCGCGCGGATAACTGATACCTACCATATAGGCGGGCGCGTGCTCGATCACGTCTTCCAGCGGGCCGCTTTGCACAAGCACAGGCTCTGCCGGCGGTGCCGTCGCAACGCTCGCCTCGGCGGCCGGCTCTGCCGATTCGGCCGTCGTCGGCGCGCGCTGGCTACAGCCTGCCAGCACCGCCAGCATCAGCAAGCCCCGGACTGCGTTCACTCCTGACAACCGCCCCATTCCCGCCTGCTCCCTTCGATACATCATCTGCAAAGACACGCTGCCGCCGCTCAGGCCAGCAGATCCTGAAACTGTTGGTGCCGCCGGATATACGCCTGCGCGTAACTGCAGGCAGGCACGACCTTGTAGCCCTGCTGGCGTGCATGGGCCAGGGCCGCCTCGACCAGCGCTGCGGCAATGCCGCGCCCGGCGATCGCGTCCGGCACCTGCGTGTGGGTGATGGTCATGCGCTCGCCTTCAAGGCGGTAGGCCAGCTCGGCATGTTGTCCATCGGTGTCTACGCTGAAAAGCTGCTGCGCGGAATCGTGATCTGCCTGCACTTTCGCTGCCTCCATGGTGGTCTGCACGAGGCAGTGACGATGACGATCAGTGTGACCAGCGCGGCGCCGCGCCTGCGTGAAAATGAATCGATGCCGTGACTGCCCGCGCAGCCTGCCGAGCAGGCACTTAAGTTCGCTCGCGCCGCGCCGATAGCTCAGCCGAAGGCGCCCGTTGCCACTGGGGGCGGTACGACCTGCCAAGGCCTTCGCCTTACCTACGAGGAGTCACCGCATGCACAACGATTCGGCAGGACACAGCGCAGACAGCGATAGCTCGCTGCTGGAAGGCTTGTTCCAGTTCGCCATCAAGGGCGACACCCACAACCCCGACTTCGCGCAGCTCAACGACACGGTGTACCAGCGCCTGCAGCAGGCCTACGGCGCGGTGCCCACCAGCAGCGTCGGTAACGGGCAGAAGCGCGACGCGGCCTGAGCCGGCATCGCATCACTCGCCAGGACCCATCGCGCGTTGGCGCTGGTCCTGGCCCGGTCGCCCAAGGCGACCCGCTATTGCCACCACTTCGACCTACCGCGCATGCCCGCCTGCGGCCAGCGGCGCGCGTGCCCGCCGCTATCAGCCGAAACGCGGGTTGGACAGCTGCTCCAGGAATACCTGCAGCACGCGCGGCTCCATGATCAGCATGAACATCACGCCGAACGCGGCACCGGCCAGGTGCGCGCTGTGGTTGATGCGGTCGCCGCCGCGGCGGTCCATCCACAGGCTGTAGCCGACGTAGAACACCGCGTAGATGATCGCCGGCGCCGGAATGAACAGCACCAGGATGATGGTCCACGGCTGCAGCAGGATGAAGGCGAACAACACCGCCGACACCGCGCCGGAGGCGCCCAGGCTGAGATAGTTCGGGTTGTTCTGGTTCTTCAGATAGCTGGGCAGGATCGAGACCACCAGCGCCGCCAGATAGAACAGCGGATAGGTCAGCACGCTGCCGGTCAGCTGGGTCATCACGTTTTCGATCACCCGGCCGAAGAAGAACAGCGTGATCATGTTGAAGACCAGGTGGCCCAGGTCGGCATGGATGAAGCCGTAGGTGACCAGGCGGTCGTACTGCTTGTGCTTGTCCAGCGCCGGCGGCCACAGCACCAGCCGGTCGGCCAACTTGCGGTTGTTGAACGCCATCCACGAGACGATGCCGGTGACGGCGATCAGGATCAGGGTAATCATGCGGACCTCAGGCAGAACGGTAATTGTCGACCATGCGATACCGGCGCGCGTACAGGCCGAAGGCCAGTGCCGCCAGAAACGCGAAGGCCGCGAAGAAGAACATCAGAAATGCCGCCTCACTGAGTCCAGTATCGGCGATGTGGGAGGTCACCGTCGCATTGCGTACCGCCACGTTCGACAGCAGCACCCATAGATTGCCCACCGTGGTGGTCAGGTACCAGAAGCTCATCACCACGCCCTTCATCGACGGCGGTGCCTGGCTGTAGGCGAACTCGATCCCGGTGGCCGACACCAGCACCTCGCCGAAGGTCAGCAGCGCATAGGGCAGGATCTGCCAGGCGATATGCATCGGCTCGCCGCCGTCCATGCTGATCTGGATGGCACCGACCGTGATCCAGGCCAGGCCGCCGAAGGCGATGCCGCAAGTCATGCGACGCAGCGCGGTCGGCTCCCAGCCGCCACGCCGCAGCAGCGGATACAGCACCAGATTGTTGAACGGGATCAGCAGCATCACCAGCAGCGGATTGAGCGCCTGCATCTGCGAGGCGGTGAACCAGGCCGGCATCGTCATCTCGCGCCCCTGCAGCACCCAGGTGGAGGCCTTCTGGTCGAACAGCGAGAAGAACGGCGTCACCAGCGCGAAGATCACCAGCACCCGCAGCAGCGCGCGCACGCCTTCGACCGCGGTATCGGGATGGACGCCACGCGCACGCTCCAGCTGCCACCAGGTGCCGCCACCGATGCCGGCCAGCAACAGCACCAGCGCCATGCACAGGCAGATGACGATGCCGAGCTGGTCGACCAGCGCGACGCAGGCCAGCGCCAGCAGCACCGAGACGATTGCCAGCATCAGGCCCGGACGGCCCTGCCCCGGCGCCTGGGCCAGCAATGCAGTGCGCACCACCGTACCGAAGCCGTGCGGATCCTTCGGCGGCAACGGCACCCGCACATAGCGCCTGCGGCCCAGCCAGAACACCAGCGTGGCCACGAACATCAGGATGCCGGGAATGCCGAACGCCCACGCCGGGCCGAGATGCTTCAGCGCCAGCGGGATCAACAAGGAGGCAAACAACGAGCCGAAGTTGATGATCCAGTAGAAGCCGTCGAACACCACCTTGGCCAGGTGCTTGTTGGATTGGTCGAACTGGTCGCCCATGAACGAGGCCACCAGCGGCTTGATGCCGCCCGCACCCAGCGCAATCAAGCCCAGCCCGAGGAAGAATCCGCTGCGGCTGCCTTCGAACAGCGCCAGGCAGGCATGGCCGGCGCAATACACCAGGCTGAACCACAGGATGGTGTTGTATTTGCCGAAGAAGCGATCGGCCAGCCAACCGCCGAGTAGCGGGAAGAAAAACACCCCGATCATGAAACTGTGCAGGATGTGCTTGGCCTCGGCCTCACGGCCGGGCCCGCTGACTTCCTGCAACAGCAGCGAGGTGATCAGGAACTGCACCAGGATGTTGCGCATCCCGTAGAAGCTGAAACGCTCGCAGGCTTCGTTGCCGATGATGAAGGGAATCTGGCGCGGCAGCCGCGCACCGGCAGTGGGGCCCGGCAAGGTGGAAGTGGTCAAGGGCAGTCCGGTCGAGCGAAAAAAACACGCGCTATCGTACCGGCGGCTGCCGGTTGGCCGCCATCGCGACCATGGGATAAGGCCACGGGCGCGCCGCCGCATGCGTCGAGCACCGCGCCTGGCAGGCGTTGAGTGCGGACCCGGCGGGCGGGTTGCTGCCGTTGCGGCACACCTGGCCAGTGACTCGGCCCAGGCGTGCCGTCCCGCCGTCGATGCACCGCAACCACGCCGATCACACGCAAGTCATGACGCAGTGCAGATTGGCCTGCTGCGCCGGCTCGGCTACATTGCAAACGTTTTCCTGGAACACTGGACCGCTGGATGCCCCGCTTCACCCGCCTGGCCCTGAGCCTGCTGCTGACCACCTGCCCCGCCGCACTGGCCGCCGAACCGTTGACCACCCAGGCCGAGCGTAGCGGGTTCGCACAAACCGGACGCTACGACGAAGTCATCGCGCTCTGCGATGCCTTTGCACAGCGCTACCCGCAGGCGGTGCGCTGCATCGAATTCGGCACCACCCCGGAAGGCCGGCCGATGAAGGCGCTGGTCGTCTCCACCAGCGGGGCACTGGATGCAGGCAGCGCTGCGCAACGCACGTTGCCGGTGGTGCTGGTGCAAGGCGGCATCCATGCCGGCGAGATCGACGGCAAGGACGCGGGGTTTCTGGCCCTGCGCGAATTGCTGGACGGCAAGATCGGCAAAGGCGTGCTCGACAAACTGGTCTGGGTGTTCGTGCCGGTGTTCAACGTCGACGGCCACGAGCGCTTCGGCGCCTGGAACCGGCCCAATCAGCGCGGCCCCGCACAGATGGGCTGGCGCACCACCGCGCAGAACCTCAACCTCAATCGCGACTACCTCAAGGCCGACGCACCGGAAATGCAGGCGATGCTGCGGCTGGTGCAGCAATGGGATCCGCTGATGTATGTGGACCTGCACGTCACCGATGGCGCCAAGTTCGAACACGACGTGTCTGTGCAGGTGGAGCCCGTGCACGCCGGCGATGCCACGCTGCAACGCGACGGCACGCGCTGGCGCGATGCGGTGATTGCCGACCTGGCCAAGCAGGGCTCGCTGCCGCTGCCGTATTACCCCTCGTTCGTGCACGAGGACGACCCGACCTCAGGCTTTGCCGACGACGTGTCGCCGCCGCGTTTTTCGCATGGCTATTTCCTGCTGCGCAACCGCTTCGGCATGCTGGTGGAAACGCATTCGTGGAAGACCTACCCGGTACGTGTGCGCGTCACCCGCAACGCGATCGTGTCGGTGCTGCAGCAGGCCGCGCGCAACGGTGCCAGATGGCGCGCCGATGCACTGGCGGCCGATCAGCGTGCAACCAAATTGGCTGGCGAGATGGAGCCGTTGAGCTTCGCTGCCGGCCCCGCCGCACGCACCGTGGCCTTCCGTGGCTACGCCTACACGCGCACGCCCTCGCCGATTTCCGGCGCGTTGATGACGCGCTACGACGAGACCAGGCCACAGCTCTGGAAGGTGCCGTTACGCGACCAGATCAAACCCGACGTGGTGGTCGACGCGCCACGCGGCGGCTACCTGGTGCCTGCCGCGCAAGCGGCCCTGGTGGCGGAGAAACTGCGCCTGCACGGCATCGCCTTCGACACCATCGCCACCGCCGGCACCCATCCGGTACAGAGCTTCCGTGCCGACACCGCCACGTTTGCCGCGCGCTCCAACGAAGGCCACCAGAACCTGGCAATCACCGGGCAGTGGCGCGATGACACCCGCACCGTGCCGGCCGGCTCCTTGTTCGTGCCGATCGCCCAGCCCAGGTCGCGCCTGGTGATGGCAATGCTGGAACCGCAGGCGCCGGATTCGCTGCTGCAATGGGGCCAGTTCAACACCGCGTTCGAGCGCAAGGAATACATGGAGGATTACGTAGCTGAAGAGGTCGCGCGCGACATGCTCGAACGCGACCCGGCAGTGAAGGCGCAATTCGAACAGCGCCTGGCCAGCGACGCGGCCTTCGCGGCCGACCCGAAGGCACGCCTGGAATTCTTCGCTCGCCTGCATGCCTCCTGGGACGAGCGCTACCGCCTGTATCCGGTGTTACGCACCGCGCAGACGCAGTTCTGACGCGGCACCGATTCCGGCCAACACCTCGGCGCGCACGCGCGCCCTTCGAACACGGGCAGTGCGCTGCCCTCCCCTGATTGCAACCGCACCACAAGGACCACTCGTGCCACATCCCGATATGAAACCGTTTACAAATTCCCGGCCACGCCGTCTCGCGCTCGCCATCGCCGTTGGCGCCAGCGTCGCGTTTGCCGCCCCGCTCGGCGCACAGACCGCCGCTGCAGCGCAGCCGTGGATGGACACCGCCCTGACCGCGGACCAGCGTGCCGACCGCCTGCTCGCGCAGATGAGCGAAGACGAAAAATTCCAGATGCTGCGCAGCTACTTCGGCCTGGGCACCGACAAGATTCCCAAGCCCGAAGGCGCGCTGGGCTCGGCCGGCTATGTCCCCGGCATCCCGCGCCTGGGCGTCCCGGCGCAGCAACTGGCTGATGCCGGCGTGGGCGTGACCAATCCCGGCGGCATCCGCAAGGGCGACTTCGCCACCGCCATGCCGTCCGGCCCGTCCACGGCATCGAGCTGGAATCCGCAGCTGGCGTATGCCGGCGGCAAGACCATGGGCCGCGAATCCTGGCAACAGGGCTTCAATGTGCTGCTGGCCGGCAGCGTCAACCTGCAGCGCGACCCGCGCAACGGGCGCAATTTCGAATATGCCGGCGAAGACCCGCTGCTGGCCGGCACCATGGTGGGCGAGTCGATCCGCGGCGTGCAGAGCGAGCACGTGCTGTCGACGATGAAGCACTACGCGCTCAACGACATGGAGACGCGCCGCAATTTCCATAGCGCGGAGATCGGCGAGCAGGCGATGTACGAATCGGATCTGCTGGCGTTCGAGATTGCGCTGAAGATCGGCGACCCCGCCTCGGTGATGTGCTCCTACAACAAGATCAACGGCATCTACGGCTGCGAGCACGATTACCTGCTCAACCAGGTGCTCAAGCAGGAATGGAAATACCCCGGCTATGTGATGTCCGACTGGGGTGGCGTGCACAGCGGCTCCAAGGCGGCCTTGGCCGGACTGGATCAGCAATCGGCAGGCGAAGTGTTCGATGCGGCGGTGTTCTTCGACGCGCCGTTGCGCATGGCGGTGTCGGCCGGCGTGGTGCCGCGCGCGCGTTTCGACGACATGGTCAAGCGCGTGCTGCGCAGCCTGTTCGCGCATGGCGCGTTCGATCATCCGACCCAGCGCCAGCCGATCGATGGCAAGGCCGGGCTGCTGTCGGCGCAGCATGTCGCCGAAGAAGGCAGCGTGCTGCTGCGTAACGAGCAGGCCACCTTGCCACTGTCCACGGACGTGCGCCGCATCGCGGTGATCGGTGGCTACGCCGACAAGGGCGTGATGTCCGGCGGCGGTTCCTCGCGGGTGGACTACACCATCAACGGCGGCAACGCCGTGCCCGGCATCACCCCGACCACCTGGCCGGGCCCGGTGATCATCCATCCGTCCTCGCCGCTGCAGGCACTGCGCGCCGCGTTGCCGAACGTGCAGATCGATTATGTCGACGGCAAGGACCGCGCTGCCGCGGCACGCGCGGCCAAGGCCGCCGATGTGGCGATCGTGTTCGCCACCCAATGGTCGGCCGAATCGGTGGACCTGCCGGACATGCAATTGCCCGACAACCAGGACGCCCTGATCGAGGCGGTGGCCAAGGCCAACCCCAGGACCACCGTGGTGCTGGAAACCAACGGCCCGGTGCGCATGCCCTGGGCCGAGCGCGTGCCGGCGGTGCTGCAGGCGTGGTATCCGGGCATCGGCGGCGGCGAAGCCATCGCCAACCTGCTGACCGGCAAGGTCAATCCCTCCGGCCATCTGCCGGTGACCTGGCCGGTGGACGAGTCGCAGCTGCCGCGCCCGTCGATTCCGGGCCTGGGCTTCAAGCCGGCCAAGCCGGGCGAAGACACGATCGACTACGCCATCGAAGGCGCCAACGTCGGCTACAAATGGTTCGCCGCGCGCAAGCTGACCCCGCGCTACCCGTTTGGCCATGGCCTGTCGTACACCCAGTTCCGCATGGGCGGGCTGCGCGTGGACGCCGACGGCAACCAGCTCACGGCGAACTTCGAGGTGGAAAACATCGGCCCGCGCGAAGGCGCCGCCGTGCCGCAGCTCTACGTCACCCTGCCCGACGGCCACGCCACCCCGCTGCGCCTGATCGGCTGGCAGAAACTCACGCTCAAGCCGGGCGAAAAGCGCAACGTGCAGGTGATCGCCGAACCCAAGACGCTGGCCGACTTCGATGCCAAGGCACGCCACTGGACGATTGCCGCCGGCACCTATCGCGTGCAGCTGGCGCGTTCGGCAGGCGAACCAGTGCAGAGTGCGGAGGTCACCTTGCAGGCGGCGCAGCTGCCGTAATTGCGTGCCGCGGCGGGCATGCAGTGCGCGTGTCCGTCGCGCCGTCTTCTCCCGTGGACGGCATGCACCCGCCACCACGAAGAATTTGTGCCAGATGCGTTGACAGCGCCGCGCGTAACTTGCACAATTCGCCTCCTGAGTCGCCCAGGTGGCGGAATTGGTAGACGCACTAGCTTCAGGTGCTAGCGGGGGCAACTTCGTGGAGGTTCGAGTCCTCTCCTGGGCACCACGACTCACGGTAGATCGTAAAAAACCCCGCTCAGGCGGGGTTTTTTGCGTCTGGGCCATGCGATGGGACGAAGGACTGTCGGTGGTGGCGCGCATGCCGATCGGCTGCGCTGCAAGCGTGCGCCGCGCGTGACTTTCGACACGCGACCACGTGTTGCGGCTGTGGCGACCATGTTCGACGCCTGCACGACAGATGCCGATGGAAGGCCCGCTGGATGCAAGGCTTGACGCCAAACGTCCACGATCAAGGCCAATGCCAATCTGCGTTACAGCCAGGTGGAAGCACCAGAAACAAACAGATGAGGTCTCACAACTTCATGCCAGATCACTGTTTCCCAGGTGGCGCGGGCATGTCCTTGATGCGCTGCCGGATGGCGCTCGAACGGGCGAGATCTCCGCTTGCCTCATACGCCTCGGCAAGGCTGTCCAGCGCATTACTGGACGCCGGAAATAGCAACACGTTGAGCGCGAACACACGAATCGCCGCATCTGCGCCGAGATTGGACACAGCGGTGTAGCCCGTCGTGTTGACCACAGCCTCGAGTTGATCGAGGGGGATGCTCCTGTCGGCACGCAGTGCATCGGCCAACAGCTGCGTGTCGTGATCGACAGGCGACTGCAGCGCGAAGGCGATGAGTGTCTCCGACACGGCTTCGGCGGGAAACGTCTGTGGCGCGATGGCGGCCATGATGCTGTCGACCAGCACCCGGGACCACACCCCGCGCGTGCTGCCATTGGTCAGGTAAACGATGGTGTAGCTATCGCCATCCAGGGCATCGGCGAACAGCAGGCGCACCCTCACCCGCGCGCCGCCATCATGACCGACGTGCCGATAGGCACCACTTGCGCCAACCTCCCAGCCGCCGGCAAACCAGCCGCGCTGCCCATTGGTCAGCAGCTGCGGTTGCCAGAGCTGCCGCAGGGCTGGCTTGCCGACCAACTTTCCATCTCGCATCGCTTCGATGAACGTCGCCAGATCGTCGATGCTGGCGTACAGCTCGGCATGCCCGAGGGCGTAATCGGGCCAGGCGATCTCCGGCTCTTTCTGCAGTTTTTCGTCCTTGCCAATGTAGGCACTGACGACCGCATCAGCCGGCAATCGGGAGCGTCCGAGAAAGGTATGCGCCAGCTTTAACGGCTCGAGGATCCGCTCGGAGACGATCTGCGAATACGGCTTGCGGTAATGCGCCTGGAGCAGTTGCGACAGCACCAGATAGTTGGTGTTGATGTAGCGGGTGCTGCTACCCGGCGAAAACAGCAGAGGTTGGTTGCCAAGCACAGCAAAGACGGCCTGCGCAGTGGCAGGAAACGATGCGTTTGTCCCAGGCGCGCCGCTCATCTGCGCCTCGGTGAAATATTCTGGCAACCCGGAGGTGTGGTTGAGCAGCTGACGCACCGTGACCTTGTGCCAGCGCTGGGGCAGATCTGGCAGGTAGACCCGGGCGGGTCGGTCCAGATCGATTTGCCTGGCCTCGACCAACTGCATGATCAAGGTGCTCACCAGCAGCTTGCTCACCGAAAACACAGGAAATATCTGCTCAGGCATCACCGGCTGCTGACTGTCGAGGTCGGCAAGTCCATCGCCACCGCGAAACAGCACCTTGCCATTGTGGGAGACGTACGCAGCCTGCCCTACGATGCCGTAGCGCTGCCGATTAAGCTGCATCTGCTGTGTCACCTTGTCGCTCGATTCATCGGCCAAGGCGATCAACGGCAACCACAGCGACAGAAGAAGCACAGTCTGCAGCAGACGCCCAATTGCCGGCGCTACATGCGGTAACTCACGATGACGCTGGGCCTCTTGATTCAGCGTGAGCCGGCCTTGGCGCTGCATCGTATGCATGAGGCAGAAAGACTGCGGTAAACCGGTCGCTGAAGGCGTCACTGCCATTGAACTGCTCCCACTTGGAGAGCGTCAGTCTAGAGCCTGTTGACAAGCACAGCACGATTGTTAGAGCGGCTCACAAACCGTAGCGAGCACCCGACTGGTGGGGGTGAGCGCAGGGGTTTTGTCAGCTGCCTTTTTTGGATGCAGTCAGAATCCCACGTCAAATACTGCGTCGGTCAAGGCTGCAGGGCCCTCACCGCCCCAAACGGTTCGTTGGTTGCTTTGCGAAGCGCTACGCAACCGACCATCCCGACTGGCTCTTGCCCGCCCACCGTCGCGGGACCTTACGCGGCATGGATGCCGCGTAAGCGCCTACACGGACGTACTTGCGGCGTGTCCCGCGATGGTGGGCGGGCAAGGGCCCCGCAGCCAAGTCGCAGATCATTCGCTCTGCACTGGACCGACGTGAGGTCGTTGTCTTAGCCGATGTCAGAACGGCCAAGCGCCTTGTCAGCCGGCGCCTAATGCCCCCCGGCCGCCGCTGCGCCGCCCGCACCTGCACCGAACGGCGGCTTGGCCAGCCACAGGAAGAAGATGATCGCCAGGAACGTCCAGCCGAGCAGGTAGAAGATGTCGTTGAAGCCCATCTGCGAGGCCTGGTGATTGATCATGTTGTTCAGCGATGCTGCGCCGCGTTGCAGGTCGCCCTGCCCCATCGCGGTGACCTGCTCCTGCATCCCCGGCGTATACACCGAGATGTGTTCGGTGATGTGCGCGTGGTGCACCTGGGTGCGACGTGCCCATAGATAGGTGGTCAACGATGCGGCAAAACTGCCGCCCAGGGTGCGCAGGAAGGTGGCCAGGCCTGACCCTGCCGCGATCTCGCGACCGTCCAGGTCCGAGAGCAGAATCTGCAGCACCGGCATGAAGAACAGGGCCACGCCCACGCCCATCACCAACTGGACCGTGGCCACATGGCCGAAGTCCACCTGCAGGTTGAAGTTGGAGCGCAGGAAGCTGGTGAACGACAGGAAGATGAAGGCAACGGTGGCGAGCATGCGCAGGTCGAACCGCAGCGCGTACTTGCCCACGAACGGCGTCATCAACACCGGCAGGATGCCGATCGGCGCAGTGGCAAGGCCGGCCCAGATCGCGGTGTAGCCCATGTCGCGTTGCAGCCATTGCGGGATCAGCAGGCTCACGCTGAAGAACGCCGCATACGCCACCACCATCGCCAGGGTGCCGGCGCGGAAGTTGCGGTGCCGGAACAGCTTGAGATCGACGATGGGGTCCTTGTCGGTGAGCTCCCAGATCACGAACACCACCAGCGCTACCGCGGCAACGCAGGCCAGCACCACGATCTTGTCGGAGGAGAACCAGTCCTCGTCGTTGCCCAGGTCCAGCACCAGCTGCAGCGCACCGACGCCGACCACCAGCAGGATCAGGCCGATGTAGTCCATGCGCGGTTTTTCCAGCTGCTCGGGACGATGCCGCAGCTGCGAGCCGACGATGCTGCTGGCGATGATGCCCAGCGGCACGTTGATCAGGAAGATCCATTCCCAGCTGTAGTTGTCGGTGATCCAGCCGCCCAGGATCGGCCCGGCAATCGGTGCCACCACGGTGATCATTGCCAGCAGGGCGAGCGCCTGCCCGCGTTTTTCGCGCGGGTAGATCGACACCAGCAGGCTCTGGGTGATCGGGTACATCGGTCCGGCAACAAACCCCTGCAGCGCACGCGACACCACCAGCATGCCCATGCTCTGGGCCAGGCCGCACAGCAACGAGGCAATGGTGAAGGCCAGCGTCGACCACACGAACAGCTTGGTCTCACCGAAGCGGCGGCTCAGCCAGCCGGTCAGCGGCAGGGCGATCGCGGTGCTGACCGCGAACGAGGTGATGACCCAGGTCGCCTGCTGCGAGCTGGCGCCGAGATTGCCGGCGATGGTCGGCAACGAGACGTTGGCGATGGTGGTGTCCAGCACCTGCATGAACGAGGCCATCGCCAGGCCCACGGTGCACAGCGCCACGCTCGCCGGGCGAAAGCCGGCGGCGGGCGCGGGTGCCGAGGGACCGCCTGGCGCGGTGGGAGCTTGCGAAGACATGCTGGCTCAGCCCGCCTTGGACGCAGCCTGCGCAGGCAGGTTGTCCTGGATGATGCGTTGGATGTCCGCGTCGGCGGCCTGCAACTGCTGCGCATACACGTCGGTGGAGAACACCGCGCCATTGGCGAACTTGGTCGGCAGCACGCTGCCCTGCTGGTCGTGCAGGTTGACGTCGACCTTCATCGACAAGCCGATGCGCAGCGGATTGCCGGCCAGTTGCTTGGCATCCACCGCGATGCGCACCGGCACGCGCTGCACGATCTTGATCCAGTTGCCGCTGGCGTTTTGCGCCGGCAACAACGAGAACGCGCTGCCGGTGCCCAGGCCCAGGCTCTCGATGCGGCCGGTGTAGTTCACGCCGCCGCCGTACAGATCCGAATGCAGTTCCACTTCCTGGCCCAGGCGCATGTGCTTGAGCTGGGTTTCCTTGAAGTTGGCTTCCACCCACACCTGTTCCAGCGGCACCACCGCCATCAGCACGCTGCCGGGCTGCACGCGCTGGCCCAGCTGCGCCGAACGGCGCGCCACGTAGCCGGACACCGGCGCAATCACCCCGGTGCGGGCATGGTTGAGATAGGCCTGGCGCAGCTGTGCGGCGGCGGTCTGCACGTCGGGCTGGTTGGCCACCGCGCTATCGTCCACCAGCGCGCGGTTGCGTTCGAAGCTCTCGCGCGAACCGCTCACTGCCGCTTCGGCAGCGGCCAGCTCTTCGCGGGCATGCGCCAGTTCTTCGCTGGAGATCGCGCCGCTGGCGGCCAGATCCTTGCGGCGCGCGAAGTCGGCACGCGCGCTGCGCAGGCTCACCTCGCGCGAAGACAGGTCGGCCTGCGCGCCTTCCACGCTGCGGTACAGACCACGCACCTGGCGCACGGTCTTGGCCAGGTTGGCCTCGGCCTGCTGCAACGCGACCGCGGTGTCGGCCGGGTCCAGCTGCACCAGCAACTGGCCGCGCTCCACGCGCATGCCGTCTTCGGCGCCGATGCTGACCACGGTGCCGCCGACCATCGGGGTGATCTGCACCTGGTTGCCCTGCACGTAGGCGTCGTCGGTGTCTTCGTGCCAGCGGCCGACCAGCAGGTACCACACCACAAGACCGATGATCGCCAGGATCACCACAATGGCCACGATGCGCAGCGCCGCGCGGCGCTTGCTGGGCGCGGCCGGCGCAGGTTGGGAAGAAGTTGGAGTCGTCTGGCTCATCGTCGCTGTCTCAGGAATTCGGTTGTGCGGAAGTGGTCTCGGCGTGTGCGGTATCGCGCGAAGGTTCCGGCGTGAATCCGCCGCCCAGGGCACGCTGCAACCTCACCGAGGCCAACAGTTGTTGCGATTGCAGGCTGGCCATGCGCTCGCGCGCGGTGAGCAATTGCTCCTGCACGCTGAGCACTTCCAGATAGCTGCCGATGCCGGCGTGGTAGCGCTGTTGGGCAAGCGCGAAGGCGGCCAACACGGTCTGCACGGCGTCGTCCTGCGCGCGTGTGCGCTGCTCCAGCGAACGCACCGCGTTGACCTGGTCGGCCACCTCGCGCAGGGCGTCGATCACCTTCTGGTTGTAATCGGCCACCGCCAGGTCGTACTGCGCATCGCTGCCGGCCAGATTGGCGCGCAGCTTGCCGCCATCGAAGATCGGCAGGCTCAGCGCCGGCGCAACCACGCCAAGTACCGAGGCGCTTTCCAGCAACTGGCCGACGTCGCGATTCACCACCCCGCCCAGTGCAGTGATGTTGAAGCTGGGGTAGAAGCGGGTCTTGGCCGCGGCGATGTCCTGATTGGCCGCCTCCACGCGCCAGCGCGCGGCGACCACATCGGGACGGCGGCCCAGCAGGTCGGCCGGCAGGTTGCTGGGCAGCTGCGCGGCGATGGCCGCGCCCAGCGTCGGGCGAGCGATCTCCAGCCCGCGATCCGGGCCCTGCCCGACCAGGGCGGCCAGCGCGTTGCGCGCCTGGTCGATCTGCTGCTGCGCCGACTGCAGCTGCTGCTGCGCCGACGGCACGCGGGCCTGCGCCTGGCGCACCTGCAGATCGCTGTCGATGCCGGCGCTGCGGCGTTGCCGGGTGAGGTCCAGGGTCTTCTGCGCGCGGGTCAATTCATCGTTGGCCACGTCGTGCAGGCGCCATGCATAGTCGAGCTGCGCATAGGCCTCGGCAATCGCCGCCGACAGGTTCAGGCGTGCCGCCTGTGCATCCACGTCGGCCGCATGCGCCTGGTCAACCGCCGCTTCCCAGGTGGCGCGCTTGCCGCCCCACAGGTCCACGCCGTAGCGGAAGTCCAGCACCACCTGCGCGCTGCCGGCATAGCTGCCGCCGCGCTCCTCGCCCACCATCGATTCGGGCAACTGCAGGCCGGTGTAGCCGCCGGAGACCGACAGGCTGGGGCCGCGATCGGCCTGGGCGGTACCGATGCGTGCCTGCGCCTGGCGCAGGCGTGCGTCGGCCGCGGCCAGGCTGGGGCTGTGCTGCAGGCCTTCGGCAATCAGCGCATTCAATTGCGCATCGCCCAAGGCGCGCCACCAGTCGCTGGTCGGCCAGGCGGCCGGGCTCAGGTTGGCCTGGGCGAGGGTGCGCTCGGCATGCAGCGCGCCCGGCTCCAGCACGGTGCCCTGCGGGGCAAGCCCGCGGCTGCTGGCGCAGGCGGCCAGCGCCAGCGTCAGCGCAGTGAGGACGAGCGGCCGCGCAAGCTGCGTGGACCGCAGGCGCAGCATCTGAATCGGGGAACTAGCAGCGTTCATGAGTTGAGTGCATCGCGGACACGGATGAGGAGAGAGGTGAGTTGCTCGCGCTCGGGCGGGGCCAGATCGCGCAGGCCATGCTCGATGGCGCGTTCGCCGCGCAGCTTCAGGCGCTCCCACAGCGCCACGCCCTGTTCGGTCATGACGATCTGCAGCGCACGCCGGTCCTGCGCATGCGGCTCGCGTCGCACCGCACCGAGCGCTTCGAGCTTGTCGAGCAGGCGGGTGACCGCGCTCGGGGTCTGGTCCAGCGCCAGCGCCAGCTCGTTGGCCGTGCAGGGCGAGCGCACCGCCAGGATCTTCAGGCCGACGTAGTGGCTGAAGCCGAAGTCCGGCAGCTCGCCCTTCATTTCGGCATCGAGCTGGCGCATCAGCGCGTCACGCACCTGGCGCAACAGCAGCCCGAACGACGGCGAGGTGGTGGTGAGGTCATTCATGGCGGGCTATTTTCTTCCGAAAAATATATTTGTCAACGCAAATATCCCGGAAGGGATTAAACCGCCAGCAAGGATCGCCACCTTACGCGGCTGAACGCCTGGCCTGGTAATACAATTGCGCCAATGACTGTCGAAAACCCGCCAACCACGGTCGATGCGCTGCCGCCCGGTGTGCGGGACAGCTTCGAGTGGGCCGACGGACCGGAGGTGATCGCGTTCCTGGCCAATCTGCGCGCGGTATGGGCGCCGGAGGCGGTCCGGCACGCCCATGTCCGCGGGCAATTGATGTACGTGGAGCACGGCGTGCTGACGGTGCATACCGAGCAGGGGACCCTGTCGCTGCCGCCGGGCTGCGCCGGCTGGATGCCGCCCGGGCAGCAGCACACCGTGGAGCTGGCCGGGCCGCTGCGCGGCTGGGGCGTGGTGGTCCGGCCGGATGCCTGCGCTGCGCTGCCCGCGCAAGGCGGGGTGATCCGCCTGACTGCACTCGCCCGCGAGGTGATCATGCGCGCAGCCGACTGGCCCCTGGGTCAGCCATTGGACCCCGCGCGGCAACGCCTGGCCGCGGTGCTGCTGGACGAGCTGCGGCAGGTGCAGATCGACCACCTGCACCTGCCGATGCCGGCCGACCGCCGGCTGCTGCGCATCGCCCGGCAGTTGCTGGAGACGCCGGCCGACCCGCGCCCGCTGGATGCCTGGGCCGACTGGGGCGGGCTGTCGGCGCGCAGCCTGAGCCGGCATTTCCGCAGCGAGACCGGGTTGAGTTTCGCGCAATGGCGGCAGCAGGCCCGGCTGGCGGAAGCACTGCGGCGGCTCGGCCAGGGCAGCCCGGTCGCCCAGGTCGCCGACCAGCTCGGATACAGCAGCCCCAGCGCCTTCGTCAGTGTGTTTCACCGCCATTTCGGCGCCCCACCCACGCGTTATCTGGCCGGCACGCATGCGCGCGGCTTGGCATCCCCCGCCGCATCCGGATAATCGGCGCTCTTCGAGCGCGCGCCACGGCGCGGGCTCCTCTTTCGTAGGACCTGGCTTTACATGACCGATCTGACCCGCCCCACCTTCCACGGCTTCGAGCAGCTGCCGCTGCGCGAGTACGCCGAACGCGCCTATCTCGACTATTCGATGTACGTGGTGCTCGACCGCGCCCTGCCGTTCCTGGGTGACGGCCTGAAGCCGGTGCAGCGGCGCATCATCTTCGCGATGAGCGAGCTGGGCCTGAATGCCGCGGCCAAGCCGAAGAAATCCGCGCGCACCGTGGGCGATGTGATCGGTAAGTACCATCCGCACGGCGACAGCGCCTGCTACGAAGCGCTGGTGCTGATGGCGCAGCCGTTCTCCTACCGTTACCCGCTGATCGAGGGCCAGGGCAACTTCGGCTCCACCGACGACCCCAAGTCGTTCGCGGCGATGCGTTACACCGAATCCAAGCTGACCCCGATCGCCGAGGTGCTGCTGGGCGAGATCAGCCAGGGCACCACCGATTGGGCGCCCAACTTCGACGGCACGCTGGAGGAGCCGACCTGGCTGCCGGCGCGCCTGCCGCACCTGTTGCTCAACGGCACCACCGGCATTGCCGTCGGCATGGCCACCGATGTGCCGCCGCACAACCTCAACGAGATCGTCAGCGCGCTGCTGCGCCTGCTCGACAATCCCGATGCCACGGTTGCCGAACTGTGCGAACACGTGCTCGGCCCGGACTACCCGACCACCGCCGAAATCATCACCCCGGTGGCCGACCTGCGCGCAATCTACGAGACCGGCCACGGCAGCGTGCGCGCACGTGCCACCTACAAGAAAGAACACGCCAACATCGTCATCGACGCGCTGCCGTACCAGGTCTCGCCGTCCAAGGTGATCGAGCAGATCGCCCAGCAGATGCGCGCCAAGAAACTGCCGTGGCTGGAAGACATCCGCGACGAGTCCGACCACACCAGCCCGGTGCGGGTGGTGCTGGTGCCGCGCTCCAACCGTGTCGACGCCGAACAGTTGATGGGCCACCTGTTCGTCACCACCGATCTTGAGCGCAGTTACCGCGTCAACCTCAATGTGATCGGCCTGGACGGCCGCCCGCAGGTAAAGAACCTGCGCCAGTTGCTGAGCGAGTGGCTGACCTTCCGCAGCGACACCGTCACCCGCCGCCTCAACCATCGCCTGCAGAAGGTCGAGCGCCGCCTGCACCTGTTGGAAGGCTTGTTGACCGCCTTCCTCAACCTGGATGAAGTGATCCGTATCGTCCGCAGCGAGGACGAGCCCAAGCCGGTCCTGATCGCGCGCTTCGCGCTCAGCGAAGAGCAGGCCGAATACATCCTGGAAACCAAGCTGCGCCAGCTGGCGCGCCTGGAAGAAATGAAGATCCGCGGCGAGCAGGAAGCACTGGCCAAGGAACGCGCACAGATCCTGGCCATCCTGGAAAGCAAGACCAAGCTGAAGAAGCTGATCAAGGACGAACTGACCGCCGACGCCAAGAAGTTCGGCGACGCGCGTCGCTCGCCGCTGGTGCAGCGTGGCGCCGCCCAGGCGATCGATGAAACCGAGATGGTCGCCAGCGAACCGATGACCGTGGTGCTGTCGGAAAAGGGCTGGGTACGCGCGGCCAAGGGCCACGAGGTCGATCCGGCCGGCATGTCGTATCGCGAAGGCGACAGCCTGCTGGCGGCGGTGCGCAGCCGCAGCACGCATCAGGTGGCCTTCCTGGATTCGGAAGGCCGCGCCTATTCGACTGCGGTGCACACCCTGCCCTCGGCACGCGGCAACGGCGAACCGTTGACCGGCCGTTTCTCGCCGGCCTCGGGCGCGGCATTCCAGGTCATGGCCAGTGCCGACAACGCCACCCGCTTCGTGCTGGCGTCCTCGCATGGCTACGGCTTCGTCACCCGCTTCGAAAACCTCACCGGTCGCAACAAGGCCGGCAAGGCGATGCTCAACCTGACCACCGGCGCGCATGTGCTGACGCCTGCGCAGGTGACCAACCCGCAGAGCGACCGCATCGTGGCCGTCACCAGCGCCGGCAATCTGCTGGCGGTGACGGCCAGCGATGTGCCCGAACTGGACAAGGGCAAAGGCAACAAGATCATCGACATCCCCAAGGCCAAGCTTGGCACCGAGCGCGTGGTCGCGGTGGTGGCGGTGGCACCGGGCAACACGCTGCTGGTGCGCAGCGGCGCACGCACCATGAGCCTGTCGTTCAAGGATCTGGATGTGTATGTGGGCGCGCGCGCGAGTCGCGGGGCGTTGTTGCCGCGTGGCTGGCAAAAGGTGGACGGGTTGGAAGTGCAGTAACGGCTGTTCACCGACGCGCGCGTTCGACGCTGCCGCTGCCTCGATTTACTGAGGCGCGGCAGAAGGTCGACGGGTTGGAGTGCAACGGTGATGCGCTGACGCGCCGCGCGATGGCGCGTTGGCCGTGCGGTCTTGGGCGACCCACAAAACTACCGCCAGCTGGACGCTGCCGGCTTTAGGGCATCGCGACCTCGGCCGGGTTGGTTTGCAACGGCGAGGCTACGCTGAGGCTCAGGCTCTGCATCGCCTTGAGAGGTAACCGAACGATGCAGATGCGTCGGTTGTGGAGCGGCTGATCTGCGGCTTGGCTGCAGTGCCCTTGTCCGCCCACCATCGCGGGACACGCTGCGAGTACGTCCTTGTAAGCTCTTACGTGGCATCCATGTCGCGTAAGGTCCCGCGACGCTGGGCGGGCAAGGACCAGTCGAGAGGGTCGGTGTGCATGGTAAGCGCAGTAAATGTCGCGCGGCGGTGCGGTATGGTCTGAGCGGCTCATTTCGATCTGCACTGCCACTGTCATTCCGACAACACGTCACTCGTCAACGCAAACCGGCAAGACACCATCATGGACACAGCATTCTGGTTGCAACGCTGGCAGAACGGTCAGACCGGCTTCCATCAGGACGAGGTGATGCCGCTGCTGCAAAAACATTGGCCGGCCTTGCAATTGCCGACGGCTGCCCGCGTGCTGGTGCCGTTGTGCGGCAAGACGCTGGACCTGCACTGGTTGGCCGCCCAGGGGCATCGTGTGCTTGGTGTGGAGCTGTCGCCGCTGGCGGTGACGCACTTCTTCGATGACGCCGGCCTGCAACCGCAGCGACACACCAGCCGCGCGGGCGAGCACTTCATCGCCGGCCCGATCGAAATCATCTGCGGCGACGCATTTGCACTGGAGCCAGGCATGCTGGCCGGTTGCAGCGCCGTCTACGACCGCGCCGCATTGATCGCCCTGCCTGCCGGCCTGCGCCAACGCTATCTGCACAGCGTGTACGCGCAGCTGCCTGCGGGATGCCGCGGCCTGTTGATCACCCTGGACTATCCGCAGGCCGAAAAGGCCGGCCCGCCGTTTTCGGTGGACGCTGCCGAGGTGCACACCCTGTTCGGCACGCAATGGCAGGTGCAGCAACTGGAACACCGCGACATCCTCGACCAGGAGCCGCGCTTCCGTGCCGATGGCGTCACTGCCCTGTCGACCGGCGTGTATCGCCTGCAGCGCAACTGATTGTCCCTGGCAAACGCTCCGTCGTAGCCGGACCATGCCGTCACGGCAGTCGGCCGCCGCATGCGCCGCACGATCGGCGCCTTGCGAGCCGATCACCAACCGCGCGGCATTGCGCCACGCAGCGGTGTTGCCGAACGGTGTGACGCGCCAGGCGGCATGCTGCAGTAGACAGCCGGCAGCCGGCCCAGACCACGCGGCGATGGCAATGCACAGCACAACCCGGCACCCGCGGCTGCAAACCTGCGCTGCGCCCGCTCGGCGGCTGCGCAGCGCAGGTCACCGGGCTCAGCCGGCGACATGCCCCTTGTCGATTTTCGAGGTCTGATACAGCTCCAGACCGATGCGCTTGATCAGGCCGAGCTGCTGCTCCAGCCACCAGGCGTGGTCTTCCTCGGTGTCCTGCAGCTGCTTGAGCAGGATGTCGCGGCTGACGTAATCGCCGTGCTCTTCGCACAGCTTCATGCCGGCGGCGAGATTGGCGCGCACTTCGTATTCCACGACCAGATCGCGCTCGAGCATTTCCACCACGGTCTTGCCGGGCGCAAACTCGGCCGGCCGCATGTCCGGGTCGCCTTCCAGGAACAGGATGCGCCGCAGCAACGCGTCGGCGTGCTCGGTCTCCTCTTCCATTTCGTGGTTGATGCGCTCGTACAGCGCCATCAGGCCCTGGTCCTCGTAACGGCGCGAGTGCAGGAAATACTGGTCGCGTGCCGCCAGTTCGCCGCGCAGCAGCTGTTTGAGGTAGTCGACGACTTCGGGATGGCCTTTCATGATGTGCTCCAGCGACGCAATGCGCGCATGGTGCCCTAACCCGCCGGGCAATGATCTAATCGGAATCACTTTCAGTTGCGCTTGCGGCCAGACCCGCCACGGTCATGACCGGCGGCCACACTGTGACCGAACTCAAGGACCCGACAACAATGCGCAAATGGCTGGGCCGGCTGCTGCTGGCAATCGTGGTATTGGCCGTGGCGGCCCTGTTGGCCGTGTACCTGCTGATGCGTGGCAGCCTGCCGCAGCTGGACGGCAACAGCGCACTGACGGGCCTGGCGGCACCGGTCAGCGTGCAACGCGACCGGCGCGGCGTGGTCACCATCGATGCGGCCAGCCAGGTCGATGCCATGCGCGCACTCGGCTATGTGCATGCGCAGGAGCGCTACTTCGAGATGGACCTGATGCGCCGCGCACCGGCCGGCGAGTTGTCCGAGCTGTTCGGCGCCGCGGCGCTGGACCTGGACAAGCGCAATCGCGTGCACCGGCTGCGCGCCCGCGTGCAGGCCAGCCTGGATGTCGCCGCCGGTAGCCAGCGCGCGGCGCTGCAGGCCTATACCGAGGGCGTCAATGCCGGGCTGGCCGCCCTGCGCGTGCGCCCGTGGCCGTACCTGTTGCTGCGGCAGACGCCGCGGCCGTGGACGCTGGACGACTCCATCCTCACCGGCATGGCGATGTATGCCGACCTGCAGGACAACGACAACCAGACCGAACTGGCAGCCGCACGCATCCGGGCGGTGGTGCCGGCGGCGCTGGCGGCCTTGCTCGATCATCAAGGTTCCAGCTGGGATGCCCCGCTGCTCGGCGCCGCGCAAGGCGATGCCGTGCTGCCCGACGCCGCCGCACTGGACCTGCGCCGCCTGCCGCATCCGGCCGCCGCGCCCGGCGCCGAGCCGCCGACGCCGGGCAGCAACAACTTCGCCGTGGACGGCAGCCTCACCAGCGACGGCCGCGCCATCGTCGCCGATGACATGCACCTGGGCCTGCGCGCGCCCAACATCTGGTTCCGTGCACGCCTGCGTTACCCGGACACCGGCGCGCCCAACGGCAAGGTGGATGTCACCGGCTTCACCCTGCCCGGTTTGCCGGCGGTGGTCGTCGGCAGCAATGGGCATGTGGCCTGGGCCTTCACCAACAGCTATATCGACACCGCCGACTTTGCGCGGATTGCGCCGGCCACGCCGGGCCATCCGCAGGCGCTCACCACCCATGTCGAAACGATTCGCGTGGCCGGCGCCGCACCGGTGCGTTTTGCGGTCCGCGAGAGTGCGTGGGGACCGATCCTGCACGACAACCCCGATGGCAGCGTGCTGGCGCTTCGCTGGGCCGCGCAGCTGCCCGGCGCGATCCGCCTGGACTTTGCGCAGATGAGCACCGCGGCCGATCTGCAGGCCGCCTTTGCCGTGGCGGATCGTTCGGGCATTCCGGCACAGAATCTGTTGCTGGCCGATCGCAGCGGGCGCATCGCCTGGCGGTTGATCGGTGCGCGCCCGGTGCGCAATGCCGGGTGTGGCCCGAGCGGCATCGCCGAACTGGCGGGTTCGGCGCAGCACGCGGACGCGGCATTGCCGTCGGCTGCGGTCACCACAGCCTCGGCACCCGCGCCGACCGGCTGCCTGCCCTGGCCGGTGCGCAGCGACGCCGCCCCTGCGCTGATCGATCCCCCCTCGCACCGGCTCTGGACCGCCAACAGCCGCGTCGTCGATGTGCAGCAATTGGCCACGCTCGGCAATGCCGGCTACGACCTGGGCGCGCGAGCGCAGCAGATCCGCGACGACTTGTTCGCCAGGCAGCGTTTCAACGAACTGGATCTGCTCGCCATCCAGCTCGACGATCGCGCCGTGCTGCTCACGCGCTGGTGGCAGTTGTTGCGCAGCGTGGTCGAACACAGCCAGGACCCGGCCTTGCAGCAGATCGAAGCCGCCACGCGGCAGTGGGACGGGCACGCCTCCACCCGCTCTGCCAGCTATCGCATCGTGCGCGGCTTTCGCGGCATGACCATCGACGCAGTGGAAGCCGGCCTGCTGGCCCCGGCAAAAGCCGCGCTTGGCAAGGACTTTTTACCGCCGCGTCGCGCGCAACTGGAAGGCATCGTCTGGCCATTGCTGCAGCAACGCCCGGCGCATCTGCTGCCGCCGACCTATGCGAACTGGGACCAGTTGCTTGCCGAAGCGGCACGCAACGCGCAGGCGGAGCTCGCTACGCAGGACGGCGCCTCGCCGGATAGCCCCGTGAGTGAACGCAGCTGGGGCGAACGCAACACCGCTGCCATCTGTCACCCGATCGCGCGGGCATTGCCAGCGCTCGCCAAGCGCTGGCTGTGCATGCCGCCCGACCAGCTGCCCGGCGATCGCGACATGCCGCGCGTGCAAGGCCCGGCCTTCGGCGCCTCCGAACGCATGGTGGTGTCGCCCGGCCACGAGCAGGACGGCATCGTGCACATGCCGGGCGGCCAGAGCGGACATCCGTTGTCGCCGTTCTGGGGCGCGGGGCACGAGGATTGGGTGCACGGCCGGCCGACCCCCTTCCTGCCGACCGCTACCCGCTACACGCTGCGACTGCAGCCGAAGTAGGCACGAGGCTTCGCGCGGGCCCTCATCCGCCCTTCGGGCACCTTCTCCCAGAGGGAGAAGGACAGCGACGAGCACCTCTCCGGGAGGGGAGAAGGACGGCCACGAGCACCTCTCCGGGAGGGGAGAAGGACGACCGCGAGCACCTGGAGGGGGAGAAGGACAGCCGCGAGCGCCTCTCAGGGAAGGGAGAAGGACGGCCACGAGCACCTCTCCGGGGGGGAGAAGGTCAGCCGCGAGCACCTCTCCGGGAGGGAGTAGGACAGCCGCGAACCCTCTCTCGTCGGGAAAGGGATTGGCGTGAGGGTACGGGCACACACCGTGCGACCGGGGGCATTGCGCGTCCCGGTACTTGCAGATCTCAGACCGCAGCTCGCGCCTCGCATGCCGCATGCGGCGTCTCGCACCCTCGCACCTCGCACCCTCGCACCTCGCACCTCGCACCTCGCACCTCGCACCTCGCATGCGCACGCGCACGCGGCAGTCTGTGCCGCAACGCCCACCCGCCGACCTGCGCAATCAAGCGAGCACAACATGCTAAGATGCATTTGATAACCATTCCCATTAGTGACCAATGCGCCCCACGCTCCTTGTCACCGCGCTCGCCGCCGCCTTCGCTCTGCCTTCGCCCCGCGCCTTCGCTCAACAACACGGCAGCACCTCGGCAACCGTCACCGACCTGGATGGCGTCCAGGTCGTGGGCCGTGCGCAGACGCTGTACAAATCCGACGACGCCGCAGTGGCCACACGCACCGACACGCCGTTGGCGCTGGTTCCGCAGTCGGTCCAGGTACTGCCGCGCGAACTGATCGACGACCAGGCCGCACGCCAGATCACCGACCTGTATCGCAGCATCAGCGGCATCAGCTTCTTCAGCTATGCCGGCGTCACCCTGCGCGGATTCCGCCAGGAAAACGTGCTGTACGACGGATTGCGCGGCGATCCGTATGCCGGCTTCTCGGTGCCGCAGTTGTTCAATATCGAACGCGTGGAAGTGCTCAAGGGTCCGGCCGGTGCGCTGTACGGCGGCGGCGAACCCGGCGGCGTCATCAATTACGTCACCCGCAAGCCCGGCCATCAGGCCGCGCGTCGGGTGGAGCTGCAGGCGGGCAATCAATCCTTCGGAGCCGCCTCGTTCGAGGCCACCGGGCCGGCACGCGACGACGGACGCATTCGCTACCGCGTCGGCGCCTATGCCGATGGCGAGGACGGTTTTCGCCGCAACACCGATAGCCAGAGCCAGATCGGCGATGCGTCGGTGGCGTTCGATATCGGCCAGACCGGCGAGCTCACCTTGCAGTACACCGACATCACCCAGAACCTGGGCGGCAATCGCCTGCGTGGCGTGCCGGTGGATGACGACGGCAACTTCCTCACCGACCGGCGCTGGAACCACAACGAACCCACCGATTTCCTCGACATGCGCGCCAAGGTCGCATTCGCGCAGTACCGCTTTGCGCCGTCGGATGCGTGGGACGTGGACATGGCGCTGCGCTGGTTCAAGAACGACGAGCATCAGATCTATCACGAGCCGATGGGCCTGATCGACCGCGATGGCGACGGCACCGCCGAATGGATGACGCGGCAGTTGCGCAACCAGTTCCGCGACAACGATGCGATCTCCAGCAACGTCAACGCCGTGTTCCGCACCCGCATCGGCGCGATCGAGCACAAGCTGCTGATGGGCGCGGACTACTATCGGCTGGATGCGGATTTCCGCGCGCAGACCGCCAACACCGCCGACACCGGCCGCGTGCGCGGGCCGGTGCCGGGTATCGATCTGTTCAACCCGGTGTACGGGCGCAGCGGCTTTTACGACTACGGTCTGGACAGCCTGCCCTGGCGCGCCACCAGCACGCGCAGCCAGCGCTACGGCGCGTATCTGCAGGACGAACTCACGCTGACGCCGCGCTGGTTTGCGATGGCCGGACTGCGTTGGGACGGCTTCAAGGACGACAACCGGCTGGACGGCTCGCGCGTCACCGGCAACGATCTCAGCTGGCGTGTGGGCAGCACCTTCGTGCTGCGCGATGGCGTCAACGCGTACGCCAGTTATGCCAGCGGCTTCCTGCCGCAGGATGCGGCCAATCAGGACAGCAGCGTCGGTGGCCCGTTCGATCCCGAGCGCAGCACGCAGTGGGAAGTAGGCCTGAAGACCGCGCTCAACGACGGCGGGCTGACGCTCAACACCGCGCTGTATCGCATCGAACGCAGCAACATCGTGCAGGCCGACGGCAGCATCGTCGCTGGGGTCAATCAACTCGCCGCGCTCGGCCTGGTGCGCAGCGAAGGCCTGGAAGTGGATCTGCTGGCCGACCTCACCGAGCGTTGGGTGCTCAACCTGACCTATGCCTACAACGATGCGCGCGTGCTGGATGCGGGCACCAACGGCATCACCAACGCGTCCGGCGACCGCTTCGCCAATGCACCGCGCAACACCTTCGGCCTGTGGACGCGCTACGACCTGCCGGCCTGGAACTCGGCAATTGCCTTCGGTGCCGACTATGTGGGCGAGCGGGTCAGCCTGGAAGGCCAGCGCGTCAAGCCGTATGCCATCTTCGACATCAGCTGGCAGACGCAATGGGATGCCTGGAAGCTGCAGGTCAACGTCAAGAACCTGTTCGACAAGGTGTACGCCGTCAGCGGGTTCACTGAGCGCACCGGCCACTTTCCTGGCGAACCGCGCCGCATTTACGCGCAGCTGGCTTACGATTTCTGAGCAGGGCGAGCACGCGTCTGTGCAGGTCTCGAACGTTGCTCAAGTGTGACGTTCGTCGGCCACCGCATGCACGATTGCGGCCTCGACCACGACAGTGCAATGAACCTGCGCCGAATCAGGCCGGCCGGAATCAGCCAGACTTTAACGTCCGGTGGGACACACTAGAGGCCGTCGCGATCTGGAAGTGTTTCCACACGATCGCCCTCTTCCCCCCACTGACCGGAATCCGCATGCCTCAGCTTGCCCGCTCCGTTTCCGCCCTGTTGCCCCTGCTCGTTGCCACTGCCTGCTCGGCAGCGCCGCCCGCCAAGTCCGGCCCACCGGACGCGCCGGTCGCGGCCTGCACCGCCAAGCTGCGCCCCGGGCAGGATCTGCAAAAAGCCATCGACAAGCTTCCGCAAAGCGATACGCGTGCGGTGTTGTGCCTGGAAAAAGGCGAATTTCCGCTCAATGGCCTGGTCTCGATCCACCGCGGCAATCTCACCTTGCGTGGCACGGGTCCGACCACGGTGCTGCGCATGGCCGATGGCGTGCAGCAACCGGCGCTGGTGGTCGGCGACTACGAAAACCAGCAGCCTACCGGCGTGATCCGCAATGTCAGCATCGAGGACATGCAGATCGTCGCCAGCACCGGCGACAAGGAATTCATGCCCGAGCGCCCGTACCTGAGCAATAGCGCGGTGGTCGTGCGTTCCGGCCAGGGGATTCGCCTGGCCGGCCTGCAGGTCAACAAGTGCCGCAGCGCCTGCCTGCTGAGCGAGTACGACACGCGCGAGATCACCATCGAAAACAATGATGTCTCCGGCGCGATCTGGGACGGGGTGTCGTTCAACCGCACCGCCAAGGTCACGATGGTCAACAACTACATCCACGACAACGTGGCCGCAGGCCTGACCACCGAACATCTGGAAGACAGCGAGATCCGCAACAACCGCTTCGAGCGCAACGGCAGCCAGGGCATCTATCTGTCCGACGCGCGCCGCAACCGCTTCAGCAACAATCAGTTCGACGGCAACAAGGTCGCCGGCGTCTTCCTGGCCTGCGCCATCCGCTATCGCACGCCGGAAATCCTGTGCTGGGACAACAGCATGAGCCAGGACAACGTGTTCGAGAACAACCGCTTCTCCAACACGCCGTTCACCTACACCATCGGCGTGGACCGCGCCGCCAACTGCACTGCGGCCGACTTCAAGCCGAACCTGTGGCGCAACAACCAGGCCGATGTGGCCGGTGTGGATATCGAGCCGCAGCGCTACGGCTACTGCGTGCGCCACGAGTGAGCGCAGCAGCGGCCGGCAGCGCGTGCGCGCATGCCGGCCGCTGCAGTTGCAACTTGGGATGCAGCAGCGTTACGACGCCAACGCCTGTTCGTGCACGCCGGCAATCGCACGGCCGGAGGGATCGGCCATCGCGGCGAAGCTGGCATCCCAGGCGATCGCGGTCGGCGACGAACACGCGATCGACTTGCCGCCCGGCACCGTCTCCGCGGCCGCCTGGCTGGGGAAGAACTGTTCGAACAGCGTGCGATAGAAATACGCTTCCTTGGTCTGCGGCGGATTGACCGGAAAACGCCTGGAAGCGGCAGCCAGCTCGCGGTCGCTCACCTGCGCGGCGGCATGTGCCTTGAGTCCATCGATCCAGCCATAGCCCACGCCATCGCTGAACTGCTCCTTCTGCCGCCACAGGATGGATTCGGGCAGATACCCGGCAAACGCCTCGCGCAACACGCCTTTTTCCATCCGCGTGGCGCCGCTGCTGGTCTTGTCGATCATCTTGAAGCTGGCGTCCATGCGCATGGCCACGTCCAGGAACTCGCGATCCAGGAACGGCACGCGCGGCTCCACGCCCCAGGCCATCATCGACTTGTTGGCGCGCAGGCAATCGTAGTTGTTGAGCGCATCCAGCTTGCGTACCAGTTCCTCGTGGAATTCGCGCGCGTTCGGTGCCTTGTGGAAATACAGATAGCCACCGAAGATCTCGTCGCTGCCTTCGCCCGACAGCACCATCTTCACGCCCATCGCCTTGATGCGGCGCGCCAGCAGGAACATCGGCGTGGAGGCGCGAATGGTGGTGACGTCGTAGGTCTCGATATGGCGGATCACCTCGGGCAGCGCATCCAGGCCTTCTTCGAAGCTGTACTCGAAGCCGTGATGCACGGTGCCCAGTGCGGCGGCGGCGACTTTTGCAGCGGCCAGGTCCGGCGAGCCTTTCAAGCCGATCGCGAACGAATGCAGGCGCGGCCACCAGGCTTCGGTGGTGTCGTTCTCTTCGATGCGATGGCGCGCGTAGCGTGCGGCAACCGCGGCGACCAACGACGAATCCAGCCCACCGGACAGCAGCACGCCATACGGCACATCGGTCATCAACTGACGATGCACCGCGCGCTCGAAGGCCTCGCGCAATTCCTGCAACTGCACCTGCACGCCTTCCACCTCGGCGTATTCACGCCAGGCACGCTCGTAATAGCGACTCAATGCGCCGGTGGCGCTGTCGTACCAGTGACCCGGCGGGAACTGCGCCGCATCGGCGCAATCGTCCACCAGCGACTTCAGCTCCGAGGCCACCCGCAGCCGGCCCTCGCGATCGTGGCCCCAGTACAGCGGCACCACGCCGATCGGATCGCGCGCGATGATCACCCGCCCGGCGGCCTTGTCCCATAGCGCGAACGCGAAGATGCCGTTGAGGCGGTTGAGGTAGGACGCCGGCGCATCCTCGCGGTACAGCGCGTTGATCACCTCGCAATCGGAGCCGGTCTGGAAGGCGTACGGCTGCACCAGTTCCTGCCTGAGCTCGCGATGGTTGTAGATCTCGCCATTCACCGCCAGCGCAAGCGCGCCATCGTCGGACAACAAGGGCTGCGAGCCGCCGGCCGGGTCGACGATGGCCAGGCGCTCGTGCACCAGGATCGCGCCGGTGTCGACATACACCCCGCTCCAGTCGGGTCCGCGATGGCGCTGCCGCTGCGAACATTCCAGTGCCTGCCGGCGCAAGGCCTGCAGATCGTCACCGGGTTGCAGGCCGAAAATACCGAAGATGGAACACATGGAAACACTCCTGGATGAAACTGCGGGGGTTGGCGGCCGGTGGAAAGCGTGCTGCACGAGAATGACACCCATAAAAAAACCCGCATCGGCCGATGCGGGTTCTCTGATTCCTGGGCGTTTGGTGGACGTCGCCTAGTCGCAGACCCGCATCGGCCGCGCACGATTGTTCGCGCGCAGATTGTTGCGGTTGGCGTTATTGAGGTTGGCGCGCTGGAAGACCATGTGGCCGACGCTAACCGTTCGTTTTCGCGGGCGCAACTGTTTCAGCGGCAACAAGGGCGGCAGCCAGGCAGTTCAGTCGACCAGCAGCCGCTCGATCAGGCTGCGGTACAGCGCCGGCAAGGCCTGCAGATCGGCCACGCGTACATGCTCGTCGACCTGATGGATGCTGGCGTTGACCGGGCCGACTTCGATGCACTGCGCGCCCAACGGTGCGATGAAGCGTGCATCGGAGGTGCCGCCGCCGGTGCTTTCTTCCGGGGGCGCGCCGGCAAACTGGCCCAGCACCTCGCGTGCGACGCTGCGCAGGCGCCCTTCCGGGGTATAGAACGGCTCGCCGCTGCGATGCCAGCGCAGCGCATAGTCCAGCCCGTGGCGATCCAGCAATGCGACGATCTCCGCTTCCAGCCGCGGCGCATCCCACAGCGGGGTGTAGCGCAGATTGAAGGCCACCTGCAGCTCGCCCGGAATCACGTTATTGGCGCCGGTGCCGGCATGGATGTTGGAAATTTGCAGACTGGTCGGCGGAAAACTCTCGAAACCCTCGTCCCACTGCCGTGCCACCAGCTCGGCCAATGCCGGCGCGGCCAGATGGATCGGATTGCGCGCCTTGTGCGGATACGCCACATGCCCCTGCACGCCTTTCACCGTCAGCGTGCCGGACAGACTGCCGCGACGGCCCACGCGCAGCAGGTCGCCCAGCCGCTCGGTGGACGAGGGCTCGCCGGTGATGCACCAGTCGATCGCCTGCCCGCGCGTGCGCAACAGCTCGGCCACGCGCCGCACGCCATCGATGGCATCGCCTTCCTCATCGGAAGTCAGCAACACCGCCAGCGTGCCGGCATGCTGCGGATGGGCGGCGGCGACCTGTTCGGCAGCGATCGCGAAGGCGGCCACGCTGCCCTTCATGTCGGCCGTGCCGCGCCCGTACAGCACACCATCGCGGATCTGCGGATCGAACGGATCGCTGGTCCACGCCTCGCGCGGTCCCGGCGGCACCACATCGGTGTGCCCGAGCAGCACCAGCACCGGCGCACCGCTGCCATGCGTGGCCCACAGATTGTCGACCTCGCCCAGGCGCAGGTGCTCGCAGGTGAATCCGGCGGCCTCCAGGCGTTGCGCAATCAGCGCCTGGCAGCCGGCATCGTCCGGTGTCACCGAGGCGCGTGCGATCAGCTCACAGGTCAGTTGCAGTACGTCACTGGTCATGCTCGTCCTTCCGATAAAAAGATGCACCCGGGCCGCCGCAGCAGCAGGCAGCTGGCCTTCCACGCGCCCGCCACGCACACATATGCGCGAGCCGATGACGCGATGGCGCCATCAGGCGATGTTGAACCTGGCCTTGAAGCCGTTGTCGGAGAAGCCCTGACTGAACGCACCATCGTCGCTCACCACCACCGGGCGGCGGATCAATTGCGGGTATTCGCGCAGCAGCAGCTTCCATTCGGCGTCCGAACCCGGCGTCTTCTTGTTGTCGGGCAGCTGCCGCCAGGTGGTCGAGGACTTGTTGATCATCGCCTCGAATCCGCCGGCCTTGCCGGCCCAATCCAGCAGCGTCTCCGGCGCGGGTAGGTGCTCGCGGTAGTCGACGAAGGTGTAGGCCACGCCGAAGCGGTCCAGCCACTTGGTCGCCTTCTTGCAGGTGTCGCAGTTCTTCAATCCGTAGAGCGTGGTCATCTCGTCTCCTTCTCGACCCCGCGGCGCGCGTTTGCACGCGCCAACAGGGTGGTTACCAGTTGATCGTGTTCCTGCCCGTGTGCGGGCAGGAACACCACATCGGCGCGTGTACCGTGGAATCTCAGCGCCATCCGCCGTGGCGGAATCAGCCATGCGGCATCGACCGAGCGCAACTCGGCAAGATCCACGCGCTGCGATCGTCCATGCTGGACGATCACCAGTGCATCGCCCGCATCGCGGACCTGCGCCCAGCGGGTGGATACCCATGCCAGACGCAGCGTCATCAGCACCACCAGTGCAGGCGCCAGCCAACGCAGGACCTCCAGCTGCTGCGGCACGCCATCGCGCACCAGCGCGCCGGCCACGTAGAGCGCTACCCATCCCAACCACATGGCCGGGATGCCCCAACGGATCCAGCCACTGGCCGGACGCGACACCGTGGCGCCGAGCACCGGCTGCGCGCTACTCAATCGGCCAGACCGCGCAGCAGCTCGTTGACGCTGGTCTTGCTGCGCGTCTTGGCATCCACCTGCTTGACGATCACCGCGCAATACAGCGAGTGCGAGCCGTCCTTCGACGGCAGCTGGCCGGACACCACCACGCTGTAAGGCGGCACGTAACCGTAGGAAATCTCGCCGGTGGCGCGGTTGTAGATGCGCGTGCTCTGGCCAATGAACACGCCCATGCCGATCACGCTGTGGTGACCGATCACCACGCCTTCGACCACTTCCGAACGCGCACCGATGAAGCAATGATCTTCGATGATGGTCGGGCTGGCCTGCAGCGGTTCGAGCACGCCGCCGATGCCGGCGCCACCGGACAGGTGGCAATGCGCGCCGATCTGCGCGCACGACCCCACCGTGGCCCAGGTATCGACCATGGTGCCTTCGCCCACATAGGCGCCGATGTTGGTGAAGCTCGGCATCAGCACCACGTCCTTGCCGAAGTAGCTGCCGCGCCGCGCCACCGCGCCCGGCACCACGCGCACGCCGGCCTTGCGGAACTCGGCCTCGCCGAAGCCGGCAAAACGCGACTCCACCTTGTCCCAGAACGGCGCCGGCTGCGCGTCGATCACCGCCATCTCGTTGACGCGGAAATACAGCAGCACGGCTTTCTTCAACCATTCGTTGACGGTCCAGCCGCCCTTCCCGTCCGGCTCGGCAACGCGGAACTCGCCGCGCTCCAGGCCGTCGATGACGCGGGTGACGATGGCGCGGGTGGAGCCGTCGATCTCATCGACGGTCAGGCTGGCGCGGCGCTCGAACGCATTCTCGATGCCGAACCTGAGTTCGTCATTGCCCACCTGCGTTGCAGCACCCTGCACCGCCTTTTCGGCGATCGGCAGTTTCTTTGCAGCGGCAGCCTTCTTGGCAGCTGGTGCCGACACCACGCTGGTCGGCTGCTTGGCCACGCGCGGGGCCGCACTGGCGGCCGGCTTGGCCGCGCTTTTCTTGGCAACGCTTTTCTTGACGACACGTTTGCCGGCGCCAACGGCCTTGCCGGCCGCCGCGGTGACCTTGGTCTTGTCGACAGCCGGTGCCTGACGCGCCTTGCCGCTGTCGCGCGTGGCGCGCTTGGGCGCTGCGCTGGTGGTGGTCGCGCCCTGCTTGCGCGCGGTCTTCTTGCTGGTGGCCATGGGGGTCTCCGAACGGACTGACGGACTACTTAGGTGGGATCGAGGCAGGCGCACAGCGCATCGCGCAGCGCCTGCCGTGCGGATTCGGGCAACGGGCGGTCGTGCTCGTCGGTGATCTGGAACTGGTCTTCGGCACGCTCGCCGAAGGTGGCGATGCGCGCATCGTGCACACGCAGGTGTTGCAGGCGCAGCACATTGGCCACATCGGCCAGCAAGCCGGGGCGATCAGGCGCCACCAGGCTGATGCGGGTACGGCGGCCACCGGCGCTTTCGCTGAATTCCACGCGCGGCGCAAAGCGGAAGTGGCGCAGCTGGCGCGGCACCGCCCGCCGCGAGGGCCGCACCTTGTGCAGGTCGCCGGCCAGCACCTGGCGCAAGGCCGCAGCCAGACGCTGCGGGTCGCCATCGGCGGAGCTGTCCTGCGGCAGCACCTCGAACACGTCGAGGATCGCATCGTGCGGCGCATCCAGCACGCGGGCGCGATGGATGCCATAGCCCTTGCGATCCAGCGTGGCGACGATCGCCGAGAACAGGCCATCGCGATCGGGCGAATACACGAACACTTCCAGCGCGTCGTTGTCCGGCACCGCGCGACGCGCCTTGACCAGGGTCTGCCCGATCTGCACTTCGATCAGCGAGACCGCCTGCCAGGCCAGTTGCTCGGGACGGAAGCGCAGGAAGTTTTCATCCGGCATGCCGGCAAACTGGCGGTCGATGGTGGCATCGTCGTGGCCTTGCGCCTGCATCAACGCGCGTGCGGACTCGCGCGCTTCGCGCAGGCGCTCTTCGCGCGGCGGCGGATGTTCCAGGCCCTCGCGCAGCGCGCGCCGCGCGGCGAAGTACAGGTCGGCCAGCAGGCGGTCCTTCCACGCGTTCCACAGCTTGGGGCTGGTGCCGGCGATGTCGGCGCAGGTCAGCAGGTACAGGTAGTCCAGGCGCTCGCGCGTGCCGACCAGGGTGGCGAAACGGTGGATCACCTCCGGGTCGGAGATGTCCTGCTTCTGCGCGGTCACCGACATGCGCAGGTGCTGCTCCACCAGCCAGGCCACCAGCGCGGTATCGCCGTCGCTGAGCCGGTGCGCCTGGCAGAACGCGCGCGCATCCACCGCGCCCAGCTCGGAATGGTCGCCGCCACGGCCCTTGGCGATATCGTGGAACAGCCCGGCCAGCAGCAGCAATTCCGGCTTGCGCAGGCGCGGCCAGACTTCGTGGGTGATCGAAAAACGCTCGTCGGCGCGACCGGCGGCGAATAACGCGATGTTCCGCAGCACCATCAAGGTGTGCTGGTCCACCGTGTAGACATGGAACAGGTCGAACTGCATGCGCCCGGACACGCTGGCGAATGCCGGGATCCACTGGCCCAGCACGCCCAGGCGCGCCATGCGGTTGAGCGACTCCACCGCCCGCGGGCCGCGCAGCAACGCCATGAAGCGGTCGCGCGCAGTCGCACCGGCCACGTCGTAGGCCGGCAACTCGCGCAGCACCTCGGCCAGCGCGCGCGCCGTCAGCGAATGCAGCCCACGCACCTCGCGGTGCGCCGCCCACTGCGCAAACAGCGCAAAGACCTGCAGCACATCGCCGGCCGGCCAGTCCACCGCATCCGCGGCCAGATAGCCGCGACGCAGACTGAAGCCCTCGCCGAGCGGCTCCGGCACCGCTTCGCCATCGAATTGTTCTTCGAAGCGCTGCAGCAAGCGGTCACTGATGCGGCGGATCAACGCAGCGCTGCGGTAGAAGCGCTGCATCATCTTTTCCACGCCCAGGCTCTCCGGGTCGTCGGCAAAGCCCAGCCGCTGGGCAAGCGTCTTCTGGTAATCGAACCCCAGCCGCTCTTCCGGCCGTTTGGCGACCAGATGCAGGCCGAAGCGCAAGCGCGCCAGCTCCTCGCGTTCGCGCCGCAGCGCTGCGGCTTCGTCGAAGCCGACATGGCCGAGCCCGACCAGCGCTTCCAGATCCTTGACCCCGAACGCGCGCAGCGCCATCCAGCCCAGTGTCTGCAGGTCGCGCAGACCACCGGGGCCGTCCTTGATATCCGGTTCGAGATTGTCGGCGGTATCGCCGAAGCGCTGGTGCCGCGCCAGCAGCTCTTCGCGCTTGGCCTGGAAGAATTCGCGCGCCGGCCAGACCTGTTGCGGCGAAATCGCGGCCGCCAGGGCCGCACGCGCCTGGCTGCCGGCCACCAGCGGGCGCGACTCGATCAAGGCGGTCAGCACTGTCTGGTCGGCGGCCGCGGCGGTGCATTGCGCCGGCGAGCGCACCGCGTGGCTGATCGGCAGGCCCACATCCCACAGCAAGGCAAACAACCGCGCCAGGGCCTGCTCGTGCTGTTGCTGCACGCCGGTCTCGCCCAGCACCAGCACATCCACGTCCGACCGCGGGAACAGTTCGCCGCGCCCGTAGCCACCGACCGCATGCAACGACAGTTCGGCATCGGCCGGGATGCAGCGCGTCCACGCATTGCGCATCAATTGATCGACCGCGCGTGCGCGCAAGGCCACCAGGCGCTCGATCGGCTCGCCCTGGTCGAAGCGCTTGCACAGCCGCATGTCGGCGTGCACCAGCAGCGGGCGCGCCTGCGCGGCCCACTCGGCATCGCCGGCGGCACCCGGGTCGGGTCGGTCCGCCGGCGTGGCCGTCATACCGGCGCGGGAGCGTTCGGCGACAGCGTCAGCACATCCACGCCGTCTTCGGTCACCGCGACCATGTGTTCCCACTGGGCGGACAACTTGCGGTCCTTGGTCACCACGGTCCAGCCGTCCGGCAGGGTCTTATGGTGGTAGGTGCCTTCGTTGATCATCGGTTCGATGGTGAAGGTCATGCCGGGCTTGAGCACCAGACCTTCGCCGGGGCGGCCGTAATGCATCACCTGCGGCTCGTCGTGGTAGACCTTGCCGATGCCGTGGCCGCAGTAGTCGCGCACCACGCTGAAGCGCTCGGCCTCGGCAAACTTCTGGATCGCGTGACCGACATCGCCCAGCGTCGCGCCCGGCTTGACCGCGCGGATGCCGCGCCACATCGCTTCGTAGGTGGTTTCCACCAGCCGCTTGGCCATCACCGATGGCGTGCCGACGTAGTACATGCGGCTGGTGTCGCCGTGCCAGCCATCCTTGATGACGGTGACATCGATATTGACGATGTCGCCGTCCTTCAGGACCTTGGCCGCGCTCGGGATGCCGTGACAGATCACGTTGTTGACCGAGGTGCACACGCTCTTGGGAAAGCCGCGATAGCCGACATTGGCAGGAATGGTGCCCTGCACGTTGACGATGTGGTCATGGCAGATGCGGTCCAGCTCGGCCGTGGTCACGCCCGCCTGCACGTACGGAGCCACGACATCGAGCACCTCGGCGGCCAGACGGCCGGCGACGCGCATCAGTTCGATTTCTTCTTTGGTTTTCAGATTGACGCTCATGGCCACGATTATCGCCGATTCGGGCTGAATCTGAACGGCCTGCGCGCGCGTTTTTGCGTTGCGGAGGCAGAACCGCAGAAACGGACGGGGCAGCAGGAAACTGGCGGCGCCACGTATTCATGTGTGACGCACTACCGCGCGCGTCAAAAAGCCTGTCAGCGGAGTCATCCGAAAGACATCGCACTTTCGGGAAAAACCCTGAGGTTAAACAGTGAGATAGCCAAATCATTCAGGGTAATCTTTGGCATGGCTGATGCATTTGGTCAGGGGCGACGAGTCGTCGCGTCACCAATGACCAGACCGGTCAAGGAAATGTCCATGCGTACTGTCCGCCCTGTCCTGCTGTCCCTTGGCCTGCTCTCGACCATTGGCGCTGCCACTGCAGCAGATACCACCACATTCAACGTCAAGATCGCCGTCACCAAGGCCTGCACCATCACCGCCGCGTCCGCGACGGACGTCGACTTCGGCTCGGTGTTGTCCACCTCCACCGCCAATGCCGACGCCAACGGCAGCGTGACCGCACAGTGCACCGCGCTGACCCCCTACAACATTGCGTTGAGCGCGGGCAGCAATGCCGGCACCGCCAACGACGTCACCACCCGCCGCATGAAGAACACCGATGCGCTGGTCACCACCAACAACTTCATCGCCTACCAGCTGTACCAGGATCTGGGCCGCAGCACGGTCTGGGGCAGCACCACCGGCACCAATACGCTGAGCCGCACCGCCACCGGCATCAACCAGGTCTATCCGGTCTACGGCCGCGTGACCAACCCGTCGGCCAACAATCCCGCCACCGGTACCTACCAAGACACCATCACCGCCACGATCGTCTATTGAGCGCGCGCATGCCATTGCACCACCCCCTGTCCTACCGGATGCCGGGCCGGCTGGTCACGGCCGGGCTGGCACTGATGCTGGCGCTTGGCAGCGGCTGGCCGCTGCAACCGGCCCATGCGGCCAGCCTGCAGCTGGCACCGACCTCGCTGACGCTGAACGCGCAGCAGTCCGCCGACGGGCTGTGGCTGAGCAACAGCGGCAGCGCGCCGGTGCAGGTACAGACCCGGGCCTATCGCTGGACCCAGCGCGACGGCAAGGATCAGCTGGACCCGACCCAGGAACTGCTGATCAGCCCGCCGATGCGCACGCTGGCCGCCGGCGAGCGCCAGCTGATCCGGGTCATTCGCGCCGGGCCCGCGCCCACCAGCGAGGAAGCCTGCTACCGCATCATCGTCGACGAATTGCCCAATGCCGATGCCGATCGCAAGGGCATGCAGTTCGTGCTGCGCTACTCGGTGCCGATCTTCCTGCTGCCGCCGGGCAAGACCGAATCCGCGCCGACCTTGAACACGCAGGTGATCGCCGGCAGCGACGGCACTGCGCAGATCCAGATCAGCAACACCGGCAATGGGCACGCCCAGGTCGCCGACCTGCAGCATCGAGTCGACGGCACGACCAAGACCGCATTGAACGGGCTGGTGGGCTATGTCCTGCCCGGCCAGACCATGCGCTGGTCACTGGGTGCACCGCTGGCCCAGTTCGGCCGCGGCACCATCATCGCAAGGATCAATGGTGAGGCGGACGAACGCACCTTGTTGGCAGCGCCGACAGCGCCGTGATGCGGGCCGGCTGGCGATGACGCTGCTTGCGACCGCCACCTGCCTGGCGCATGCCGGCTCCGGCGACCTGGCCGACATGGCGCCACTGCCCGATCAGGCCCCGCAGAGCGTGGCGGCCCTGCCGCAGACGCTGTACCTGGATGTCACCCTCAATCAGGCCGACCGCGGCCTGGCACCGTTCGAACTGGTGGACGGTCACCTGCGCGGCTCGGTCGACACGCTGCGCAAGCTGGGCTTCATCCTGGCCGACCGCGCCGCCAACGAACTGGTCGACCTGGATCGCCTGCCCGACGTGGAAGTGCGCTACGACGCCGCGCTGCAACGGCTGGCGCTGCAGGTACCGCTGGCGCAGCTGGCGCTCTCCACCACGGTGCTGAAGGCCGAACAGGTCGCACCGCCCAGCGCCACCGCCTCGCCGGGCATGCTGCTCAACTACGACTTCTATGCCACGCGCAATGCCGGGGCCAGCAGCGTGTCGCTGGCGACCGAAGTGCGCGGCTTCGGCATCGGCCGCGGCATGGTCGATACCACCGCGGTGTTCCTGGCCTACGACCGCCCGCAGGACCAGCGCTGGCGCAGCGAAGCGGTGCGCCTGGACAGCGCCTGGCAGATGGACTTCCCCGACAGCGCCACCAGCCTGACGGTCGGCGATTTCTACAGCGGCTTTGTCGACTGGAGCCGCTCGATCCGCCTGGGCGGGGTGCAGATCGGGCGCAATTACGCCTTGCAGCCGTACCGCGTGCTGACCCCCACGCCAAGCTTCCTGGGCGAGGCGGTGGTGCCCTCGACCGTGGAGCTCTACGTCGATGGCCTGCGCCAGTACAGCGGCCAGGTGCCGGCCGGCCCGTTCCAGCTGGCCGCGCAACCAGGCATCAGCGGGACCGGGCAGGCGCAGATCGTGGTGACCGATGCGTTCGGCCAGGTGCGCCGGCTGGACTTCGCGTTCTATGGCACGCCGCAGCTGCTGGCCCGCGGCATTTCCGAGTGGTCGGCCGGCATCGGCCATCTGCGCCAGGACTACGGCGTGCGCTCGTTTTCCTACGCCTCGCGTACGGTTGCCAGCGCCACGCTGCGCAAAGGCCTGCGCGAAGACTTCACCATCGAGGCGCACGCCGAGGCCGGCGGCGGCGTGGTCAATGCCGGTGCGGGCGGTGTGTGGCTGCTCGGCGTCGGCGGCGTGGCCAACGCCGCCTATGCGCACAGCCGGATGGATGCGCTGCGCGGTGGCCAGTACGTGCTGGGCTATGCCTGGAACAACCGTCGCTTCAACGTCACCGCCGGTACCCAGCGCACCCACGGCGACTATCGCGACCTGGGCGCGCTGCAGGGCGCGTTGCCGGCGCGCATCAGCGACCGCGTGGCATTCGGCATCAACGTCAATCCGATCGGCTCGCTGGGCACCAGCTATGTGCGCCTGAGCTACCCGCAAGGCGACACCTCGCGTTACGCGAGCCTGTTCTGGTCGCGCAACTTCGGGCGCAACTGGGCGGCCAACCTGTCCGGCAACCAGAACCTGGATGTGCGCAGCGACCGCAGCCTGTACCTGTCGCTGTCGACCACGTTCGGCGAGTTGCGCCAGGCCAGCGCATCAATGCAGCGCAACGGCAACCGCACCGGCTTTGTGGCCGACCTCAGCCAGCCGCTGCCCGGCGACGGCGACCTGGGCGGGATCGGCTGGCGCCTGCAGGGGCGGGCCGGCGACGATGCCAGCGGCGGCCTGGCCGAACTGGGGTGGTTGAACCGCATCGGCCGCTACAACCTGGGCGTCGCCAACCAGGATGGCAACAACTTCGGCTATGCCAGTGCCAGCGGCAGCCTGGTGTGGATGAACGGCCGCGGCTTTGCCGCGCGCGACATCCAGGATGCCTTCGCGGTGGTGTCCACCGACGGCCAGCCCGGCATTCCGGTGCGGCTGGAGAATCGCCTGATCGGCGTCACCGACGCCCGCGGGATGCTGCTGGTCACCCCGCTGCAGTCGTGGCAGCGCAACCAGTTGTCCATCGACACCCTGAACCTGCCGGCGGACCTGCGCGTGGACCGCGTCGATACCGCAGTGACACCGCGCCAGCAGTCCGGGGTGGCGGTGCGCTTCGGCATCACCCGGGTACGCGCGGCCATGATCGTGCTGCACGACGCCCAGGGTGTGCCGTTGCCGGTCGGCAGCGTGGTGCAGCGCGAAGGCAATGCCGAACGCGTGGTGGTCGGCTACGACGGCGAAACCTATCTGGACAACCTGCAAATCGACAACCGCATCCTGGTCGAGCTGCCCGCTGGCCGCTGCAGCGCTCGGTTCACCTACCCGGCCAACCCCGGCGGCATTCCGCGGGTCGGCCCGCTGCCCTGCGTGCTCGAGCAGGAGACCCCATGAGCCTGCCCGCACCCTGGCGCCTGCTGCTCGCGCTGGCGATCGCCGTGTTGTGGCTTGCCCCCGGCCAGGACGCGCGCGCGGACACCACCTGCAGCGTCACCCTCGGCACCCCGCTGGCATTCGGCAATGTGGCGGCCAACGGCACCACCGATGCGGTGGCGACGCTCAATGTCACCTGCGCGACCGCCGCGCTCAGCGTGCTGGGCTATGCCCAGGTGAGTCTTTGCCTGGACCTTGGGCCGGGCAGCGCCAGCAACGGCCTGTATGCGCCGCGCCGCATGCTCAACCCCACCGGCGACAGCCTGGACTTCCAGATCTACAGCGAGGCCACGCGCACCCAGGTCTGGGGCTCCACCGGATCGACGACGCCTTCGCCGCGCCTGCTGACGCTGTCCTACGGCGTTCCGGTGATCACCGGCGGCTCGCAGACGACCACCCTCACCCTGTACGGGCGGATTCCGGCCAGCCAGACCCTGTCGGTCGGCAACCACACCAGCAGTTTCGGCGGCGCCGACACCGTGCTGCGCTACTCCTACAACGAGAGCATCATCGGCGTCCCGGCGGCGCCGAGCAGTTGCACGGCCGGCGGCAGCGGCGCCAAGACCGCCAGCAATGCGTTCCCCTTCACTGCCTCGGCCAACGTGCCGGCACGCTGCAATACCTACGTCACCACCGACCTGGATTTCGGCAGCATCGCCGGCACCATCGATACCGCCATCGATCGCACTTCCACGATCAGCCTGTCGTGCACCAACCGCACCGCCTGGAATATCGGGCTGGGCGATGGCATCAATGCCACCGGCAGCGTCCGGCGCATGCGCCATGCCAGCAGTGCCAACTACATCGCCTACGAGCTGTATCGGGACGCCGGCCGCGGCAACCGCTGGGGCACCAGCATCGGCGTCGATACGCTCAGCGGCACCGGCAACGGCGTCGCGCAGACGGTGACCGTCTATGGGCGTGCGCCGGCACCGCAGCAGCCCATTGCAGGGGCCTACAACGACACGGTGACAGTCTCCATCACTTACTGACAGTTAATAAAGTTCGCATCGGGGGCGTCGCTATCTGTTACGTCTCCAATGCAAACGATTGCCTTCATGACGCTGGTCACTCTCCTGAAGCGCCTGACGCTGGTCGCCCTCGTCTGCACCGCGACCTCGACCGCGGCCAACGCGGCCGCTGCGCGCGGCCCGGAAAACTTCACCCTGCACATCGGATTGCGCCTGCTCAGCGGCTGCGAGCTGCGTACTGCGCCCCCGCGCGCCAGTTGTTCCAGAGGCACGCCGATGGCGATCGCCCCGCCAGCCAGCACCGCCGAGGATCCCGCCGTCACCAGCACCGGGCAGGATGCCAGTGCACTCGCCGGGCCTGCGCCTGCCGGCAGTGCGCGCATGACCACGATCGCGTTCTGAGCATGGCCACGCCTCGCTCCCGCTGCTGCCTGCTGGCGCTTGCACTGGCCGGCCTGGCCATCGTCGGCACCGCCGCTGGCGCCGAGATCGCCATCGCCCCGACCACTGCACGCATTCCCGCCGACAGCGACCAGGCGGCCGTCTGGCTTTACAACCAGGCCGCGCTGCCATGGCGCGCCGAAGCCAAACTCTACCGCTGGCGCCAGGACGGCGACCGCGAGCTGCTCGAACCGGCCACCGCGGCCACCGTCAGCCCGGCGCAGTTCGAAATTCCGTCGCAAGGCCGGCAGCTGCTGCGGGTGATCCGGCTGGGCCCCAGCCCGGCACAGGCCGAGGACAGCTACCGGTTGGTGGTGACCCAGCATGCCGCCGGCAGCGATACCGAGCTGCTGCGGTATTCCACGCCGGTATTCGCCCTGCCCAGCCAGCCCGGCGAACAGCACCCGGTGCTGCAGGCCAGCGTGTCCGGCCACGGCAGCGGCCGCGCCCTGCAGGTCCACAATGCCGGGCCGAGCCATGCCCGGCTGGCCGACCTGGCCTACATCGATGCCGGCGGTACCCGCCGCAGCATCCGCGACGACCTGGCCGGTTACGTGCTGCCCGGCCAGACCCGCCAATGGCCGCTACCGACCAACCTGCCCGCAGGCAACGGCCGCTTCGTGGCTCGCATCAACAGCGATACCGAGACTACGCTGGCACTGGAGCCGTGAATCGTGAGTCGGGAATGGGGAATCGGTACGGCGCATCGCCATAGCTGATCGTTTCGCGTGCGGATGCTCAAGCAGCTAGGCTCCCGATTCCCGATTCCCGATTCCCGATTCCCGATTCCCGATTCCCGATTCCCGATTCCCGATTCCCGATTCCCGATTCCCGATTCCCGATTCCCGATTCCCGTCGATTGCACCACCCCGCCCCGCCGGCTATACTCCGCCGGCTGTTTTGCGTATTGCACGCAGTGCGTCGTTCACGTCGGACGTCACCGACGAATTCACACCTGCCGCCGCCATCCGTGCCGGGGTGCCCCCACCAGGGGGTTCGACACGGAGGCGACAGGGAAGCCCAACCCCGGAATCATGTGCGTTTTGATGCGAGTCCCTCGCAACAGCCCGCACATCCATGTGCGGACTCCTCAAAGTCAAGGCCGCGCACGGTGATTCCGCTATCAGGAGTTACTTCAATGCCCCAAGTCACCATGCGTCAGATGCTGGAAGCCGGCGTTCATTTCGGTCACCAGACCCGCTACTGGAACCCCAAGATGGCGCCGTACATCTTCGGCGCGCGCGGCAAGATCCACATCATCAACCTCGAGAAGACCGTTCCGCTCTTCAATGACGCGATGAACTTCCTCTCCTCGATCGCGCAGAAGCGCGGCACCGTGCTGTTCCTGGGCACCAAGCGCAGCGCGCGCGAGTCCATCAAGGAAGAAGCCGAGCGTTGCGGCATGCCGTTCATGACCCAGCGCTGGCTGGGCGGCACCCTGACCAACTTCCGTACCGTCAAGCAGTCGGTTGCCCGCCTGAAGGAACTGGAGTCGGCCGAGACCGACGGCACCTTCGACAAGCTGGTCAAGCACGAAGTGCTGGGCCTGCGTCGCGAGCGCGAGAAGCTGGACGCCTCGCTGGGCGGCATCAAGGAAATGAACCGCCTGCCCGACGCGATCTTCGTGATCGACATCGGCCATGAAGACATCGCCATCAAGGAAGCCAAGAAGCTCGGCATTCCGGTGATCGCGGTGGTCGATACCAACTACGATCCGGCCCTGGTCGACTACGCCATCCCGGGTAACGACGACGCCATCCGTGCCGTGCAGCTGTATGCACGCGCCGCTGCCGACGCCGTGCTGGAAGGCAAGGCCGCTGCGCCGAATTCCGCGTCGGTGCGCGAGGAAGAGTTCTCCGCCGAGTCCGCCGACGAAGGCAAGGGCCGTCGCGCTCCGGCCAAGAAGGGCGACAAGAAGGCTGACGCGCCGGCCGACGCGGCCGCTCCGGCTGCCGAGTAATCGGCCTGCAATGCGGCCGCACCATGCTGTGCGGCCGCAGCCCCGACGGGTCCACCGCGGCCCGTCGCCGAGGCCACTGAACATCTCTACGGGGGCGGCCGGCATGGCTGCGTCGTCTCCTACTGGCGGAACATTCCGCCGCACGCATTCGTCCATATGAGGTAATTCCATGGAAATCACTGCTTCCCTGGTCAAGGAACTGCGCGAGCGCACCGGCGCCGGCATGATGGAGTGCAAGAAGGCACTCGTCGAAAACGCAGGCGACATCGACGCCGCTGCCGAATGGCTGCGCAAGTCCGGCCTGGCCAAGGCCGACAAGAAGGCTGACCGCGTTGCCGCCGAAGGCCGCATCGCCACCGCACAGGCCGGCGGCAAGGCCGTGCTGGTCGAAGTCAACTCCGAGACCGACTTCGTCGCCAAGGACGAGAACTTCCTGGCCTTCACCGAGACCGTGGCCACCGCCGCGCTGAACGCAGACGCAGCCGATGCTGAAGCGCTCAAGAGCGTCAAGCTCGACAGCGGCGAGACCATCGAAGAGCGTCGCGCCGCGGTCATCGCCAAGGTCGGCGAGAACCTGCAAGTGCGTCGCCTGGTGCGTATCGACAGCGCCAACAACGTCGCAGCCTACGTGCACGGCGGACGCATCGGCGTGCTGGTCGAGCTGAAGGGTGGCGACATCGAGCTGGCTCGTGGCATCGCCATGCACATCGCCGCAATGAACCCGCCGCACGTCAAGGCCTCCGACGTCCCGGCCGAGTTCATCGCCAAGGAAAAGGAAATCGAACTGGCCAAGATGTCCGAGAAGGACAAGGCCAAGCCGGCCGAGATCCTGGAAAAGATCATCAGCGGCAAGATCAGCAAGATCGTCAACGAAGTGACGCTGTACGGCCAGCCGTACGTGCTGAACACCGACCAGACCGTCGAGCAGGCGGTCAAGGCCGCCGGTGCCGACGTGGTCGGCTTCCAGCGCCTGGCCGTTGGCGAAGGCATCGAGAAGGTGGTGGAAGACTACGCCGCCGAAGTGATGAAGCAGGCCGGACTGGCCTGATCCTCGCCGCACCGTAGAAAAAGCCGCGGCTTGCCGCGGCTTTTTTTTTGCCCGGCGCTGGCGCGCGCGCCAGCAACGCGCGAAACTGAAGCGAACGCATCCGCCAGGCCCGCAACCGGCCTCAACATCTACAGATGTCGTGGCGGTGGCCGCTACAGCTGGATGCCGACCAGGCTTTCCGCGTCCATCACGCACGCGCTGCGGCGCGGCGGCGGCCAAGCATGGCGTGCCCCATTAACGAACGCAGCGGTATGCTTGCGTTCACCGTCGGCGATGACCCATGCAACCAGATCTACAGGCCGCCCTGCACTATTGCCGCAACCTGCCGTCGCCTCCGGGTGTGGCGCTGCGCGTCATCGAGCTGGCGCAGGACCCCGACGTGGACATGACCACCACGGCCAACGTCATCGGCATGGACATGGCATTGAGCGCGCGCATGCTGCGGGTTGCCAATTCGCCGCTGTACGCCAGCCGCCGCCGTATCGACAACCTCGGCCAGGCGCTGACCATGCTCGGCCTCAACGCGACCCTGAGCCTGGCACTGGGGTTTTCGATGGTGCACGGCGTGCGCAGCACCTTCGCCGCGCATCCGCTGCATGAGCGCATCTGGCGCCGTGCCGGGCTGTGCGCGCTGGCCAGCCGCATCCTCGGGCAGGCCTACGGCATCCGCAAACCCGAAGAACTCATGCTGGCCGGCCTGCTGCAGGACATCGGCAAGCTGGCCCTGCTGCAGGGCGCGCCCGAGCTGTATGCGCCGCTGCTGGAGCAGGCGCCCGACAACGCCACGCTGCTCGAGGCCGAACGCGAGCAGCTGGGCGCCACCCATGCCGAAGTCGGCGCCTGGCTCGCGCATCAATGGCAGTTGCCGCCGTACCTGCAGAACGCCATCGCGCAAAGCGAGCAAGAGCCCGCCGGCCTGGAGCCGTTCATGGCCTGTGTCGCGCTGTCCGGGCGACTGGCCGACATCTGGCTGTCGGCCAGTGCCGTGGCGGCCACCGAACGCGCGCAACAACAGGCGCAGGAGGTGCTGGACCTGGACGCCGAACGCTTCGAGAAGGTGATCGAACGCATCGCCGAATCGCTGCCCGAACTGGAAGCCCTGTTCGACATTCGCGTGCCGCAGCCCGAGCACATCCAGATGATCTTCGAGCAGGCGCGCGAACTGGCGATGCTGCGCAGCCTGCGCGAATTGCAGGACGTGGCCGAAGCGCGCCGGCATGCCGACGAATCGGAAAACCGCATGCGCCATCTGGCCGAACAGGCCAGCCGCGATGCGTTGACCGGCGTGTTCAATCGCCATCAGCTCGGCACTGCGCTCGCGCACGAGTTCGAGCTGGCATCGCGCCAGAACTGGCCGCTGTCGATCGCCTTCATCGACCTGGACGACTTCAAGCGCGTCAACGATGCGCATGGTCACCTGGTTGGCGACGAGGTACTGCGCAACTTCGCGCAGACGCTGCAGCGCATGGTGCGCACCAGCGACCTGGTCGCCCGCTATGGCGGCGAGGAATTCCTGGTGATCCTGCCCAACACCGCGGCCGAAGCGGCATTGATGGTGGTCGAGCGCATCCTGGCCGAAACCGCACGCACGCCGATGGCGCAACTGCAGGGCGGCCCGCTGCACATCACCTTCTCGGCGGGGCTGGCCACCCACGGCGGCGACGACCGCCAGTTCGAGAGCATCGAGCATCTGCTGCAGGCCGCCGACAGCACGCTGTACCGCTCCAAACATCGCGGCCGCAACCGCGTCACCGCCTACGATGCGACCGACGTGCCGACACCGCAGCCGCCGCGCGCGCACTGAGCAACGTGTCACGTCATCGCCAACTACCGAATTTTTACCACGCCCGGTGACAGGCTTCCGCTAGACTTGCCGGCGTTTGCCGATCCCCCACACCGAGGTTTCCCCCATGTCCGAACTTGCCTATCGCCGCATTCTTCTCAAACTTTCCGGGGAGGCGCTGATGGGAGACGGGGATTACGGCATCGATCCCAAGGTCATCAACCGCCTCGCCCATGAAGTGATCGAAGCCCAGCAGGCCGGCGCGCAGGTCGCCCTTGTGATCGGCGGCGGCAACATCTTCCGCGGCGCCGGCCTGGCCGCCAGCGGCATGGACCGCGTCACCGGCGACCACATGGGCATGCTGGCCACCGTGATCAACGCGCTGGCGATGCAGGATGCGCTGGAGAAGCTCGGCGCCAAGGTGCGCGTGATGAGCGCGATCAAGATCAACGATGTCTGCGAGGACTTCATCCGCCGTCGCGCGATCCGCCACCTGGAAAAGGGCCGCATCGCGATCTTCGCCGCCGGCACCGGCAATCCGTTCTTCACCACCGACTCGGGCGCGGCGCTGCGCGCGATCGAGATCGGTGCCGACCTGCTACTCAAGGCAACCAAGGTCGACGGCGTCTACGACAAGGACCCGAAGAAGCACACCGATGCGGTGCGTTACGACAGCCTGACCTACGACCAGGTCATCCTGCAGGGCCTGGAAGTGATGGACACCGCCGCCTTCGCACTGGCGCGCGACAGCGACCTGCCGCTGCGCATCTTCGGCATGAGCGAGCCCGGCGTGCTGCTGCGCATCCTGCACGGCGAGCAGATCGGCACGCTGGTGCAGGGCCGCAGCTGAGGCTGGGAATCGGGAGTCGGGATTGGGGAATCGCAAAGGCGCGGCGCCCGGGCTGCGCTGATAGCTCACGATGGCGGCGCCGGGCGTGAAGTGCCGGCAAGTGAACCGGCTGCGCGGGTCCTGACGACCCGCGAGTCGTGAAACCTCAGTCCCGGCTATAATCTCCGGATTCAGCTCCACACGGATTCCGGCGATGCTCAACCAGATCAAACAAGACGCGCAGACGCGCATGACCAAGAGCATCGATGCTCTGCGCCATTCCCTGACCACGGTGCGCACCGGCCGCGCCTCTCCGGCGCTGCTGGACGGCATCAAGGTCAAGGCCTACGGCACCGACACCCCCCTCAACCAGGTTGCCAGCATCAGCGTCTCCGAAGGCCGCTCGCTGGTCATCAGCCTGTTCGACAAGGGCATGATCAAGGACGTCGAGAAGGCGATCTATGCCTCGGATCTGGGCCTGACCCCGACCGTGGTCGGCACCGTGATCCGTCTGAACCTGCCGCCGCTGACCGAGGAGCGCCGCAAGGAGCTCAGCAAGTCCGTGCATGGCGAGGGCGAGGACAGCAAGGTGGCCATCCGCAACATCCGTCGCGATGCCAACCAGCAGGTCAAGGATCTGCTCAAGGACAAGGCGGTCACCGAAGACGAGGCGCGCAGCGCCGAGGACGACATCCAGAAGCTGACCGACAAGGCCATCAAGGATGTGGATGAGGTCGTCAAGGCCAAGGAACAGGAACTGATGACGGTCTGATCGTGGCATCGCCTGCCATGCATCCAGCACCTTCCGCTGCCGCCGTGCCGCGCCACATTGCCATCATCATGGATGGCAATGGGCGTTGGGCGCAGCGTCGGCGGCGTCCGCGCATGATCGGTCATCGCGCCGGCGCGCGCGCGGTCAACCGCACCATCGACTTCTGCCTGGAAAAAGGCGTCTCGGCGCTCACCCTGTTCGCGTTTTCCAGTGAAAACTGGGGGCGCCCGCAGGAGGAAGTCGATGCGCTGATGAAACTGTTCCTGCATGCACTCGACCGCGAGGTCGACGAGCTGCAGCGCCGCGGCGTGCAAGTGCGCTTCATCGGCGATCGCGGCCGCTTCGCGGCGCCGCTGCGCGAGCGCATGGCCGGTGCCGAACGCATCACCGCGGCCAATTCGCGCCTGGTGCTGAGCATTGCCGCCAGCTATGGCGGCCGCCAGGACATTGCGCTGGCCGCGCGGGCCCTGGCCGAAGAAGTGGCGGCCGGTCGCCTGCAACCGCAGCAGATCGACGAAGCGCTGCTGGCCAGCCGCGTCGCGCTGGCCGACCTGCCGGCGCCGGACCTGTTCATCCGCACCGGCGGCGACACCCGCATCAGCAATTTCCTGCTGTGGCAGCTGGCTTATACCGAACTGTGGTTCACCGAAACCCTGTGGCCGGAGTTCGATGCCGGCGTACTGCAGCAGGCACTGGATGACTATGCCGGGCGCGAACGTCGCTTCGGCCTGACCAGCGCCCAGATCGCCGACAAGGCGACGGAGAGCTCCTCCGCATGACCAAGACCCGCGTGATTGCCGCGCTGATCATGGCGCCGCTCGCCATCTGCGCGATCGTGCTGCTGCCCACGCAATGGCTGGCGGCGCTGGCGGCGATCCTGTTCCTGACCGGTCTGTGGGAGTGGCTCAAGCTCTCCGGCATCGACGACAGCCTGCCGCGCACCGTGCTGCTGATGCTCAATCTGCTGCTGATGGTGCTGATGGTGTGGGCCTCGGCCGGCTCCATGGTGCTGTTCCAGATCGCCGCCCTGGTGGGGGTGGTCTGGTGGCTGCTGGCGCTGCTATGGCTGCGCTTTTTCACCTTCGGTGCCGATCACGGCAACGGCCAGGCGCGCGCGCTCAAGCTCGCCGCCGGCACCCTGGCGGTCCTGCCGGCCTGGGCTGCGCTGGTGCTGCTGCACGCCAACCCGGACAAGGGCAACCTGTGGCTGCTGACCGCGCTGACCATGGTGTGGGCGGCCGATTCGGGCGCCTATTTCGCCGGCCGCGCGTTCGGCAAGCACAAGCTGGCGCCGCGGGTCAGCCCCAACAAGACCATCGAAGGCCTGCTCGGCGGCATGGTCGCCGGCATCGTGGTCGCCTGCGCATTCGGCTGGCTGGCCGGGCTGACCCTGGCGCATGTGCCGCAGCTGGTGCTGGTCTCGGCGGTGGCGGTGCTGGCCTCGGTGCTGGGCGATCTGTTCGAGAGCCTGCTCAAGCGCCACGCCGGCGCCAAGGACTCGGGTGCGGTGATTCCGGGCCATGGCGGCGTGCTGGATCGTATCGACGGCGTGCTCGCCGCCCTGCCGGTGTTCGCACTCGGCAAGGAAATTCTCGGATTCTAGGCATGGCTGGCTCCCCTCTCCGTCAGGTCGCCGTGTTCGGCGCTACCGGCTCGATCGGTGCGTCGGCACTGGATGTGATCGCCCGTCATCCGCAGCGGCTGCGCGCCAGCGTGCTGTCGGCCGGCAGCAAGGTCGACGAGCTGCTGGCGCTCTGCGTCACCCATCGCCCTGCGCATGCGGTGATCGCCGACCCATCCCTGTATCCGGCACTGCGCGACGGTCTGCGCGCGGCCGAATTGGCCACCCAGGCGCACGCCGGCTCCGACGCCCTGGACGCGCTGGCTGCCAGCGATGCCTGCGACACCGTCGTCGCGGCGATCGTGGGAGCGGCCGGCCTGCCCTCCACGCTTGCCGCAGCCCGCGCCGGCAAGCGCCTGCTGCTGGCCAACAAGGAATCGCTGGTACTGGCCGGCGAGCTGCTGACCCGCACCGCGGCGGCGGCCGGCGCCGAGATCATCCCGATCGACAGCGAACACAGCGCGATCTTCCAGTGCCTGCGCTCCTGCGACGCCAGTCGCGGCGTGCGCCGGGTGATCCTGACCGCGTCCGGCGGGCCGTTCCGCGGCTGGGACCGCGCCGCGCTGAGCGCTGTCACCCCCGCGCAGGCGGTCGCCCATCCCAAATGGTCGATGGGGCCGAAGATCTCGGTGGATTCGGCGACGCTGATGAACAAGGGCCTGGAAGTGATCGAAGCGCATCACCTGTTCGGCCTGCCCGGTGCGCAGATCGATGTGCTGGTGCACCCGCAGAGTCTGGTGCACTCGCTGGTGGAATTCGTCGACGGTTCCACCCTGGCCCAGCTCGGCCTGCCGGACATGCGCACCACGCTGGCGGTCGGCCTGGCGTGGCCGGAGCGGGTCGAGTCCGGGGTTGCCGGGCTGGACCTGCTGACCCAGGGGCGGCTGGATTTCGAGGCGCCGGACACCGCCGCATTCCCATGCCTGCGCCTGGCCTGGGAGGCGCTGGAGGCCGGTGGAACCGCGCCTGCGGTCCTGAACGCGGCCAATGAAGTGGCTGTTTCAGCGTTTCTTCAGGGCCAGGTGGGTTTCCTAGCGATTCCCGCGTTGGTCGAACACACACTGACAACGCTCCCACGGCACAATGCCGACTCCCTCGACACCCTGCTTTCTGCCGATGCGCAAGCGCGGCAGATCACCGAACGCGCCCTCGCCCATCACCGCCTTCATGCCTGATCGATTTACGCAGACGAGTTGCATCCATGGGTGATTTCATCGGTTCGGTCTGGTGGATGATCGTCAGCCTGGGCGTGTTGGTGACCTTCCACGAATTCGGCCACTTCTGGGTCGCGCGCCGCTGCGGCGTCAAGGTGCTGCGCTTTTCGGTGGGCTTCGGCAAACCGTTGTGGATGCGGCGCGACCGTCACGGCACCGAGTTCGTGGTGGCGGCCATCCCGCTGGGCGGCTACGTCAGGATGCTCGACGAGCGCGAAGGCGACGTGCATCCGGCCGAGCAGGACCAGGCCTTCAATCGCAAGACCGTGTGGCAGCGCATCGCCATCGTAGCCGCCGGCCCGATCGCCAACCTGCTGCTGTGCATGGCGATGCTGTGGGCGATGTTCGTGGTCGGCAAACAGGATTACTCGGCCACCGTCGGCCGTGCCGATGGCCTGGCCGCCGAAGCCGGCCTGACCCCGGGCGAGCGCATCGTGCGCATCGATGGACGCGATGTCAGCAGTTGGAGCGATGCCAGCATGCAGCTCACCACCGCGGCGATGGACAAGCGCGATATCCACGTACTGACCGCCACCGACGGCGCCGGCAACCGCGAGCACACGCTGCGGCTGTCGCAGCTGCCGGCCGGCTTTGACGAGCGCCGCGTGGCCTCGCTGGCCGGCATCGGCTGGCAGTTCATGCTGCAGCCGCCGGTGGTGGGCCAGGTGGTCGCCGGCTCCGCGGCGCAGGGGCTGCTGCAGCCGGGCGACCGCATTGTCGCCATCGACGGCCAGCCGATTCGCTCAGCCGACGAGATTCCTGCCCAGCTGCAGGCACTGGGCGCGCAAGGCGGTACCGGCATGATCGAGGTCGCGCGCGGCGAAGACCGGCTGGCGCTGGAAATCGCCCCGCGCCGGTCGCCGCAGGGCCAGTGGCTGCTGGGCGTGGGATTTGCGGCAGCGCAGGCGCCGGCCTACGACAGCCGCCAGCAGTACGGCGTGTTCGCCGCGGTGCCGGCGGCGATCCGTGAAACCGGCCGGATGACCGCCGATTCGCTGGGCATGATGAAGCGCATGCTGACCGGCCAGGCCTCGGTCAAGAACATCTCCGGGCCGGTCACGATCGCGCGCGCGGCCAACGCCTCGGCCGAACGCGGGCTCGACTGGTTCCTGTATTTCCTCGGATTGCTGTCGCTCAGCCTGGCGATCATCAACCTGATGCCGATCCCGATCTTGGACGGTGGGCATCTGCTGTATTACCTTATCGAGTTGGTCAAGGGCAGCCCGATCAGCGAACGGGCCATGATTGCCGGGCAATATGTCGGCCTGGCGGTCCTGGCCGGGCTGATGGGACTGGCGTTCTACAACGACATCCTCGGCCTGGTTCCACGATGAAGCTGCTCCACTCTTTCCGCCTGTTGTCGTCGTCATACGTCGGCATCCAGCAACACCCGAAATCGACTCCAACCGGATGTGACATGACGCGTCTTCCCACTCGCCGCCTGCTTGCCCTCGCTCTTGCCGCCGGCCTCAGCCTGCCAGTCGTTGCCCTGGCCGCAGAGCCGTTCGTTGCCAGCGACATCCGCGTCGACGGCCTGCAGCGCATCGCCTCCGGCACCGTGTTCACCTATCTGCCGGTGAACCGCGGTGACACCGTGGACGATGCCAAGGTCGCCGACTCGATCCGTGCGCTGTACCGCACCGGCTTCTTCGAGGACGTGCAGCTGGATCGCCAGGGCAACATCCTGGTGATCACCGTGAAGGAGCGTCCGGCGATCAACAAGCTCACCGTGACCGGCAACAAGGACATCAAGTCCGAGGAGCTGCTCAAGGGCCTGGGCGACATCGGCCTGACCGAAGGCGGCACCTTCGATCGCCTGAGCCTGGACCGCGTGACCCAGGAACTGACCCGCCAGTACAACAACCGCGGCAAGTACAACGTCGAGATCACCCCGACGGTGAGCCCGCTGGACCGTAACCGCGTGGATGTGGCGATCGCGATCAAGGAAGGCAAGGCGGCCAAGATCCGCCACGTCAACCTGATCGGCACCGAGAAGTTTGCCAACGAGGACATCCTGGAGAACTGGGAGTCCAAGGAGCACAACTGGGCCTCGTGGTACCGCCGCGACGACCAGTACTCCAAGGAAAAGATGTCCGGCGACCTGGAGAAGCTCAACTCCTGGTACCTGGACCGCGGCTACGTGGACTTCAGCATCGACTCCACCCAGGTGTCGATCAGCCCCGACAAGCGCGACATGTTCGTCAGCGCCGGCGTCACCGAGGGCGAGCAGTACAAGATTTCCGAGATCAAGGTCACCGGCGACACCGTGCTGCCGCAGGCCGACATCGAGCGTCTGGTCATCCCCAAGGCCGGCGACATCTTCTCGCGTGCGCTGCTGGAGTACACCTCCGATGCGATCACCAACACGCTGAGCAACGTCGGTTACGCGTTCGCCAAGGTCAACCCGATCCCGACCCCCAACCGCGAGGACCGCACCGTTGCGGTGAACCTGCAGGTGGTGCCGGGCCCGCGCGTGACCGTGCGCCGCATCCTGTACAAGGGCAATAGCCGCACCTCCGATGAGGTGTTGCGCCGCGAAATGCGCCAGTTCGAAAATACCTGGTACTCGCAGGCGGCGATCGACCGTTCCAAGATCCGTCTGCAGCGCCTGGGCTACTTCGAGAGCGTGGACGTGGAAACGCCGGCGGTGCCGGGCAGCAACGACCAGGTCGACGTGGTCTACAACGTCAAGGAAACCACCTCCGGCAGCTTCGTGTTCGGCCTGGGTTATTCGCAGAGCTTCGGTGTGACCACCTCGGTGCAGTTGTCGCAGAACAACTTCCTGGGCGGCGGCAACCGGGTGGCGGTGGAAGCCTCGCGCAGCAGCTACCAGCAGCGCTACGCGTTTTCCTATACCAACCCGTTCTTTACCGACGACGGCGTGTCGCTGGGCTACAACCTGTCGTGGCGCTCGCTGGACTACTCGGACTTCAACACCGCGCAGTACAACAGCAAGAATGGCTCGGCGCAGGTGGTGTTCGGCGTGCCGATCACCGAGAACGACACCGTCTCGGCGATGGTCGGCATCGACAGCAACCAGATCAACACGTTCCAGGGCCAGACCCCGCAGGCGATCATCGACTACATCGATGCGGTCGGCACGCGCACCTTCCATGCCTGGCGCACCGAGCTGGGTTGGGCGCGCGACACCCGCAACGACTTCTTCATGCCGACCCGCGGCATGTACCAGCGTGTCGGCCTGGAGACCACCCTGCCCGGCTCCACGGTCGAGTACTACAAGCTCAACTATCAGATTTCCAATTACTGGCCGATCATCCCGGCGATCGTGTTGAACACCCGCTTCGAGCTGGGCTATGGCGACAGCTACGGCAATGACAGCACGCGCGTGGTGACCGACGCCAATGGCGTGTCGCGCACCATCACCGCCACCGGCCTGCCGTTCTACGAGAACTTCTACGCCGGCGGTACCAATTCGGTACGCGGCTTCGAGGACAACACGCTGGGTCCGCGTTCGGAACGGACGGTGAACTATTCGCGCGGCCAGCCGCTGGGTGGTTCGTTCAAGACCGTCGGTTCGGTGGAAATGTATTTCCCGAAGCTGTTCGACAGCCCGTCGGCACGCGTATCGGCGTTCTTCGACTTCGGTAACGTCTACGACGGCGTGGACAACTTCAAGGCCAACGAGCTGCGTGCGTCCACCGGCGTGGCGCTGTTGTGGCGCGCACCGGTCGGCCCCATCTCGATCAGCTACGCGTTCCCGCTGAAGAAGGAAGACAACGACGAGATCGAACGTCTGCAGTTCACCTTCGGCGGCCAGTTCTAACAGCCAACGGCAACAAAAAGGCGGCCCGCGCGTGCGGGCCGCCCGTGTATCGCAGGTGGAGTGTCGGCCGGTCAGAACCAGCTGTCGAACCAGGTGGATACGGTGTTGGACAGGCAGCTGGCGATGTCGCCGGCAGGCAGGCTGAGACACTGCAGCTGCTGCTCACCGATCGCCTTGCCCTGCTCGATATCGAAGGATTGGGCCGATGCACTCGCGACCGCGCCCATCATGACCAGACCACCAAGGATGGAAAGAACGGTTTTCATATGCTTGCTCCTGGATTCGCCGCTTGATTGCGACAGGACCCTAGATACGCAGGCTTTGTTGGGAACTGTTTAATGGTGTTTTTTCCCCGTTAAAGCGGCGCTCCCACATTTACAAGAGGTTCACCCCGATGCGCTTGACCGCCAGTGCAATTGCCGAACAATTTGGGTTGACCGTCGTTGGCGATGGCGCCGTAGAAGTCAGTGGCGTCGCCACCCTGGCGCATGCCGGCGCCGGGCAACTGAGCTTTTTGTCCAATCCGCGCTACCGGCCGCAACTGGGCCAGAGCCAGGCGGCCGTGGTGGTCCTGCGCGCCGACGATGCGGCGGATGCACGCGGCACCGCGCTGGTCGCCAAGGATCCCTATACCGCCTTTGCCAAGATCGCGGCCTTGTTCGATGTGGCGCCGGTGCGCGAACCGGGGATCCACCCTTCCGCGGTGATCGATCCCAGCGCACAGGTTTCGCCGAACGCCCACGTCGGCCCGTTCGTCAGCATCGGTGCGCGCAGCCGCGTGGGCGATGGCTGCGTGATCGGCACCGGCAGCATCATCGGCGAAGACTGCGTGGTCGAGGACGGCAGCGAGCTGCTCGCCCGCGTCACCCTTGTCACCCGGGTGCGCCTGGGCAAGCGCGTGCGTATCCATCCAGGTGCGGTGATCGGTGCCGACGGCTTCGGCCTGGCGATGGATGCCGGGCACTGGATCAAGGTCCCGCAACTGGGCGGCGTGGTGATCGGCGACGACTGCGAGATCGGCGCCAACACCTGCATCGACCGCGGCGCACTGGAAGACACCGTGCTGGAAGAAGACGTGCGCGTGGATAACCTGGTGCAGATCGCGCACAACTGCCACATCGGCGCGCATAGCGCCATCGCCGGCTGTACCGGGATCGCCGGCAGCGCCAAGATCGGTCGTTACTGCCTGCTCGGCGGGCATGTCGGCGTGGTCGGGCATCTGGAGATCTGCGACAAGGTGGTGATCACCGGCAAGTCGGTAGTGCGCAATTCCATCCATGAGCCGGGCGAGTATTCGTCCGGCACCCCTCTCACCGACAATCGCACGTGGCGCAAGAATGCCGCGCGCTTCAAACAACTCGATGTGCTGGCAAGGCGCATCCTGGCTGTGGGCAAGGAGAAAGAATGAGTCACCCCACTTACGAGCTGCCGATCGACGTCAACCAGATCCAGACGCTGATCCCGCACCGCTATCCGTTCCTGCTGATCGACCGGGTCATCGAGCTCGACCTGGATGCCAAGCGCATCGTCGGGCAGAAGAACGTCAGCATCAACGAGCCATTTTTTCAGGGCCATTTCCCCACCCGCCCGGTGATGCCCGGCGTGCTGATCATCGAGGCACTGGCGCAGGCCGGCGGCGTGATGACCCAGCTCGGTCTGGGACGCGACGCGCTGTCCAAGCTGTTCTACATGGTCAAGGTCGACAACGCCCGCTTCAACAAGCAGGTGGTGCCGGGCGACGTGCTGATGCTGGAAGTGCAGATGAAGCGCCTGATCCGCAACATGGGATGCTATTACGGCGAGGCCAAGGTCAACGGCGAAGTCGTGGCCAGTGCCGAAGTCATGTGCGCCGGCGCCAAGGAATAACCGTTTTGGAGGTGAGACACGATGCGTGATCAAGCACCCTTGATTCATCCCACCGCCGTCATCGATCCGTCGGCGCAACTGGCCAGCGATGTGCGCGTGGGTGCGTTTTCGCTGATCGGCGCCGATGTGCAGATCGATGCGGGCACCGAGGTGGGGCCGCATTGCTCGATCCACGGCCCGACCCGGATCGGCCGCAACAACCGCTTCATCGGCCACGCCGCGATCGGCGGCGAACCGCAGGACAAGAAGTACGCCGGCGAGCGCACCGAGCTGGTGATCGGCGACGGCAACGTGATCCGCGAATTCGTCACCATCAATCGCGGCACTGGCGGCGGTGGCGGCATCACCGTGGTCGGCGACGACAACTGGATGCTGGCCTACACCCACGTGGCGCACGACTGCCATGTCGGCAACCACTGCGTGTTCTCCAACAACACCACACTGGCCGGCCATGTCACCGTGGGCGACTACGTGATCATCAGCGGCTTTGCCGGCGCGCATCAGTTCTGCCGGATCGGCGCGCACGCCTTCCTGGGCATGGGCGCGCTGACCAACGGCGACGTGCCGCCGTTCACCATGGTCGGCAGCGAATCGCTGGGCCGCCCGCGCGGCATCAACAGCGAAGGGCTCAAGCGGCGCGGCTTCGATGCCGAGCGCATCACTGCGATCAAGCGCGCCTACCGCACGCTATACGTCGCCGGCCTGCCGCTGGCCGAAGCCAAGCTGCAACTGGCCGAACAGGCCAAGAGCAGCGAAGACGTGCGCGGGCTACTCGAGTTCATCGAGGCGGCGGAAAGGCCGTTGTTGCGATGACGGGAATCGGGAATCGGGAATCGGGAATCGATGCAGGCGCGCATGCAGACGCGCCTGCCGCCGGCCCATCGTCAGCACTTCCGATTCCCCATTCCCCACTCCCGATTCCCAGCGCGCAAACGCGCGCCCCGCGCATCGCGCTGATCGCCGGCGAAGCCTCCGGCGACATCCTGGGTGCGGGCCTGATCGAACAGCTGCGGCGCCGCTATCCGGGTGCTGAATTCGTCGGCATCGGTGGCGATGCAATGCGTGGTGCCGGCTGCCAGACCTGGTTCGATGCCAGCGAACTGGCGGTGATGGGGCTGACCGAAGTGCTGCAGCATCTGCCGCGGCTGTTGAAGCTGCGCCGCGCCTTCCGCGAGCGGGTGCTGGCGTGGAAGCCGGACGTGTTCATCGGCATCGACGCACCCGATTTCAATCTATCGGTCGAGCGCTGGCTCAAGCAGCGCGGCGTGCGCACCGTGCATTACGTCAGCCCGTCGGTCTGGGCCTGGCGCGAGAAGCGTGCGGAAAAGATCGGCGCCAGCGCCGACCTGGTGCTGTGCCTGTTTCCGATGGAGCCGCCGATCTATGCCAGGCACGGCATCGATGCGCGCTTTGTCGGCCACCCGATGGCCGACGACATCGCCTACCAGGCCGATCGCGCAGCCGCACGCGCCAAGCTGGGCCTGTCCGCGTCCAGCACCGTGCTGGCGGTGTTGCCCGGCAGCCGGCATGGTGAAATCAGCAAGCTCGGCGATACCTTCTTCCAGGCCGCCTGGCTGGTGTCCGAGCACCTGCCCAACCTGCACGTGCTGGTGCCCGCGGCCAACCCCGGCTGCAAGCAGCTGCTGGCCGAACAATTATCGCGGTCGTCGCTCCCGGTGCTGCGTTCGCACCTGCTCGATGGCCAGGCGCGCACCGCGATGCTGGCCGCCGATGTGGTGCTGCTGGCGTCGGGCACCGCGACGCTGGAGGCGATGCTGGTCAAGCGCCCGATGGTGGTCGGCTACAAGGTCGCCCCGCTCACCTACCGTATCGTCAAGACGCTGGGCCTGCTCAAGGTCAACCGCTACGCGCTACCCAACATCCTGGCCAACGACGATCTCGCCCCCGAGCTGATGCAGGACGACTGCACCCCGGAACGGCTGTGCGTGGCCCTGCTGGACTGGTTCAAGCACCCGGAAAAGGTCGCCGCCCTGCAACCGCGCTACCTCGCCCTGCACGCCGAACTGCGCCGCGACGCATCGGCACGCGCGGCCGATGCGGTGGCTGGGCTGCTGATGCAGCCGGAATCGGGAATCGGGAGCCGGGAATCGGCAGGAGCCGGGTCGTGAAGCGCTTAACTTCCCACGGTGCCGTTCTCGTTCCGACGGCGCAGGACGCGCTTTTTCACGATTCCCCAGTCCCGATTCCCGATTCGCGTTTGATTGCCGGTGTCGACGAAGCGGGCCGCGGCCCGCTTGCCGGGCCGGTGGCGGTGGCGGCGGTGGTGTTCGACCCGAGCAAGCCGCGCATCAACGGGCTGGACGATTCCAAGCAGCTGAGCGCGCAGCGGCGCGAGCAGTTGTATGCGCGCATCGTCGAGCGGGCGCTGGCGTGGTCGGTGGTGCTGATCGACAGCGAGGAGATCGACCGCATCAACATCTACCAGGCGACCATGCTGGGCATGCGGCGTGCGGTGGAGGGCGTGGCGCATGTGGCCGGGTTTGCGCGCATCGACGGCAACCGGGTGCCCAAGGGCCTGCCCTGCCCGGCCGAGGCCTTGATCGGCGGCGATGCGCTCGATCGCGCCATCATGGCCGCCTCGATCGTGGCCAAGGTCACCCGCGACCGCCTGATGCACGCCCTGCACGCCCAGCATCCGGAATACCGCTTCGACCAGCACAAGGGCTACGCCACGCCGGTGCATCTGGCCGCGCTGCGCAGCCACGGACCCTGCCCGCAGCACCGCCGCAGCTTCGCCCCGGTGCGGCGTGCGTTGGGCATCGAGGCGACGCAGTCGCCGTGGGACGTGCCCTGCGCGGCCCCGGCCGATGACCTGCTGCTGGCCGACTGATCGACCGCCCTCCGGGCGAACCTGAAACGGTAATGGCGTCCTCCTTCGCTTGGCGTGCATGCCGCCGCTGCGGCCATGGTCTGGAGCGTCGCGTCCCGCACACGCAGCCCCGCACGCCTGCCGATCCGCGCAATCGCCACCGTCGCGCTGCGCGCAGCTAGCCAAAGCCTGAATCGGCCGCACCGCCCAGCCCCCGTGGCAGCTGGCCGCGGCCCTGCGCCGGCGCTGTCAAGCCTTGTTCGACCCGACCACGCTCGCTACCCTGACCACGCATTATTCCGGTCTCGCATGTCCACTTCCCGCTTCGTCCATCTGCACGTCCACACCGAGTTCTCGCTGGCGGATTCCACCATCCGTGTGCCCGAGAAACCGGATCAGGCTGACCCGAAAAAGGCCAAGCAGGCCAACCTGCTGAGCCGCGCGGTCGAACTCGACATGCCCGCGCTGGCGGTCACCGACCTCAACAACCTGTTCGCGCTGGTCAAGTTCTACAAGGCCGCCGAAGGCGTGGGCATCAAGCCGATCGCCGGCGCCGACGTGATGATCGCCACCCCGGACATGACGCCCTGGCGCATGACCCTGCTGTGCCGGGACCGCGAAGGCTACCTGAGCCTGTCGCGCCTGCTGACCCGCGCCTGGATGGAAGGCCACCGCCCCGAAGGCGGCGTGGCGATCCACCCGGAGTGGCTGCAGAGCGGCCACGCCAACCTGTTCGCCCTGGCCGGGCGTGACAGCCTGGCCGGGCGCCTGTTCGGCGAGGGCCGCGCCGACCTGGCCGAGCAGCAACTGGCCGACTGGCAGCGCGTGTTCGGCGATGGCCTGCACCTGGAACTGACCCGCACCGGGCGCGAGGGCGAGGAACGCTTCAACCAGTTCGCGCTGCATGCGGCCGGTGTGCGCGGCCTGCCGGTGGTGGCCAGCAACGATGTGCGCTTCCTGTACGCCAGCGACTTCAATGCCCACGAGGCGCGGGTGTGCATTTCCTCCGGCCGCGTGCTCGACGATCCCAAACGTCCGCGCGACTACAGCGACCAGCAATACCTGAAGTCCGGCGACGAAATGGCCGCGCTGTTCGCCGACGTGCCCGACGCGATCGACAACACGCTGGCGCTGGCACAGCGCTGCAACATCGAGATGCGCCTGGGTACCTACTTCCTGCCCGCCTACCCGGTGCCGGAAGACGAGACGCTGGACAGCTGGATCCGCAGCCAGTCGCGCGCGGGCCTGGCCGCACGCCTGGAAAAGAACCCGATCGCGCCCGGCAAGACCCGCCAGGACTATGTCGACCGGCTGGAATTCGAGCTGGACACCATCATCAAGATGGGCTTTCCCGGCTACTTCCTGATCGTGGCCGACTTCATCCAGTGGGGCAAGAACCAGGGCATTCCGATCGGCCCGGGCCGCGGTTCCGGTGCCGGCTCGCTGGTGGCCTGGGCGCTGCAGATCACCGATCTGGATCCGCTGCCGTACAACCTGCTGTTCGAGCGCTTCCTCAACCCGGAACGCGTGTCGATGCCCGACTTCGACATCGACTTCTGCATGGATCGCCGCGACGAGGTGATCGACTACGTGGCGCGCAAGTACGGCCGCGACCGGGTCAGCCAGATCATCACCTACGGCACCATGGCGGCCAAGGCGGTGGTGCGCGACGCCGGGCGCGTGCTCGGCTTCAGCTACGGTCTGGTTGACAGCGTCGCCAAGCTGATCCCCAACATCCTGGGCATCACGCTCAAGGATGCGATGGGCGAAGGCAAGGACTCGGAGATGGCCTCGCCGGACCTGATCCAGCGCTACCAGGTCGAGGACGACGTACGCGACCTGATGGATCTGGCCCGTCAGCTCGAGGACCTCACCCGCAACGCCGGCAAGCACGCCGGCGGCGTGGTGATCGCGCCCGAGCCGCTCTCCGAGTTCTGCCCGCTGTTCGCCGAACACGACCAAGACGGACGCGGCAAGAACCAGGTCACCCAGTTCGACAAGGACGACGTCGAAGCGGTCGGCCTGGTCAAGTTCGACTTCCTCGGCCTGCGCACGCTGACCATCATCGATTGGGCGGTCAAGGCGATCAACGTGCGCCACGCACGCGCCGGCATCGACCCGGTCGACATCAGCGCCATTCCGCTCGACGATGCCCCCACCTACAAGGGCGTATTCGCCTCGGGCAATACCGGCGCGGTGTTCCAGTTCGAATCCTCGGGCATGCGCCGCCTGCTCAAGGACGCGCGCCCGGACCGTTTCGAAGACCTGATCGCGCTGGTGTCGCTGTACCGCCCCGGCCCGATGGACCTGATCCCGGACTTCAACGCGCGCAAGCACGGCCAGCAGGAGATCGTCTACCCGGATCCGCGCACCGAAGTCATCCTCAAGGACACCTACGGCATCATGGTGTACCAGGAGCAGGTGATGCAGATGGCGCAGATCGTCGGCGATTATTCGCTGGGCGGCGCCGACCTGCTGCGCCGCGCGATGGGCAAGAAGGTGCCGGCCGAAATGGCCAAGCACCGCGAGATCTTCCGCGAAGGCGCGGCCAAGGGCGGAGTGAGCGCGGCCAAGGCCGACGAAATCTTCGACCTGATGGAGAAGTTCGCCGGCTACGGCTTCAACAAGTCGCACGCCGCCGCCTACGCGCTGGTCAGCTACCAGACCGCCTGGCTGAAACGGCATTACCCGGCCGAATTCATGGCCGCGACGCTGTCCTCGGACATGGACAACACCGACAAGGTGGTGGGCTTTCTCGACGAGGTGCGCAATCTTGGCCTGACCGTCAAGCCACCGCGCGTCAACGAGTCGGCCTACATGTTCGAGGCCGCCAGCCCGGACACCATCCAGTACGGCCTGGGCGCGATCAAGGGTGTCGGCCAGGGCGCCTGCGAGGCGATCGTCGAAGAACGCCAGCGCGGCGGCCCCTACACCACCTTGCTGGATTTCTGCACGCGCGTGGGCACCGCCAAGCTCAACCGGCGCACGCTGGAAGCGATGATCAACGCCGGCGCGATGGACGGGCTGGGCAAGAACCGCGCCTCGCTGATGCTGCAGCTGCCGGAAGTGGTCAAGGCCACCGAGCAGTTGGCGCGCGAACGCGCCTCGGGCCAGAACTCGCTGTTCGGCGGGCCGGACCCGAGCGCACCGGCGCTGCGTCTGGACCTGCCCGAAAGCAAGGAATGGCCGCTGGGCCAGTTGCTCACCGGCGAGCGCGAAACGCTGGGCTTCTATCTCAGCGGTCACCCGTTCGACCCGCACCGCGACGAAGTACGCGAGCTGGTCGGCTGCGACCTGGGCGCGCTGGAGAAGATCCTCGCCTCGCAACAACGCGGCGGTGGCGGCGGTGGCGATGGCGAAAAACGCGCCTGGCGCCCGGAAGTCAGCGCGATCCTGGCCGGCCAGGTGATCGGCGTGCGGCGCAAGGGCGACAGCCAGGTGTTCGTGCAGCTCGAAGACGGCCGTGGCCGGGTCGAATGCAGCGCGTTCTCCGATGCGATGGCCGAGTTCGGGCATCTGCTCACCCGCGACCGCATCCTGATCGTCAAGGGCGGCCTGCGCGAGGACGAATTCAACGGCGGCTACAGCCTGCGCATCCGCCAATGCTGGGACTACGAGCAGATCTGCGCCGACCACGCACAACGCCTGTCGCTGCGCCTGGACCTGCGCGAGAAACAGGCCTGGAAGCGCATCGACGCGCTGCTGGCCAAGCACCGCCCCGGCAAGACCCCCCTGCGCCTGGACCTGCTGCTGCGCGCCCCGACCGGTGGCGTGGCCGGCATGCTCGACCTCAACGGCAGCCACTCGGTGCGGATCGACCAGCAGCTGATGGACAACCTGCGTGCCGACCCCGCAGTGCGGACCTTGAAGATCAAGTACAGCCCTCCGTGGGCTTGAGGATGGGGAGTCGGGAATGGGGAATCGCAAAAGCGAGGCCGCCATCCGCCCTGCTTTGATTCCCCATTCCCGATTCCCGATTCTCCTAACCCCACCGTACGGGTTCATCGGACGCATTCGGCTACACTCCCCGCCTTACGTCGACGACACCACTGCATGAATCCTAACTACCTCGACTTCGAGCAACCCATCGCCGATCTGGAAGCAAAGATCCAGGAACTGCGCAAGGCCAGTACCGGTCCTGCAGTCAACGTGGACACCGAGGTGCGTGCGCTGCGCGACAAGCTGCGCGTGCGTACCGCACAGATCTTCCGCGACCTGTCGGCCTGGCAGGTCTCGCAGCTGGCGCGCCATCCGCAGCGCCCGTACACGCTGGACTACATCAACACCATCTGCGACGAATTCCAGGAACTGGCCGGCGACCGCGCCTATGCCGACGACAAGGCGATCGTCGGGGGCCTGGGCCGCATCGATGGCCGCGCGGTGGTGATCATCGGTCACCAGAAGGGCCGCGACACCAAGAGCAAGGTCGCCCGCAACTTCGGCATGCCGCGTCCGGAGGGCTACCGCAAGGCGCTGCGCCTGATGAAGCTGGCCGAGCGTTTCCGCCTGCCGCTGCTGACCTTCATCGACACCCCGGGCGCCTACCCCGGTATCGGTGCCGAGGAACGCGGCCAGTCCGAAGCGATCGCGCGCAACCTGCTGGAGATGGCCGAACTGAAAGTGCCGGTGATCTGCACCGTGATCGGCGAAGGCGGCTCCGGCGGCGCGCTGGCGATCGGCGTGGGCGACCGCACCTTGATGCTGGAATACGGCACCTATTCGGTGATCTCGCCCGAAGGCTGCGCTTCGATCCTGTGGAAGGACGCGGCCAAGGCCAAGGACGCCGCCGAGCAGCTCGGCCTGACCGCCAAGCGCCTGAAGGGCCTGGGCCTGGTCGACAAGGTGATCCGCGAACCCACCGGCGGCGCGCATCGCAATCCCGAACAGATGGGCAAGCGCCTCAAGGCCGTGTTGCTCAATGAGCTGGAAGCGCTGGAAAAGCTGCCGGTCGAAGGCCTGCTGCAGCGTCGTTACGAGCGCCTGCGCAGCTACGGTGCCTACGAAGGCAACTGATCGGCGATACGTCGAGGCGATGGTGCTGCGTGCACCATCGCCAGCCAGCAAGACGATTGGTCATCGAGGAAGGACCTGGTCTCAATAAGCCCTGCCTCTCCTGTCACCGGTGTTGCAGGCCGCCTGCTGCGCGCTTGTCGTACTCAGCAGGCGGGCGCTGTACTGGATCTTCATCCTGATCGCGTTCGCGTTCCTGGCGGTGTTGATCCAGGTGTGCGGCCGCAGACGTCGCCGGATCCCGGCTTGTCTCCCATGCGTGTCGGCCACTGCGCGCCCAGGTGATGTCCTCCATCGGCGCGCGGTGCCGGCCTGCACCCCGCGGGGTCGCATCACCATCGTCGGCGGCGCATCGACTGCGTCAGGCAAACGCACGCGCTGCCTGTACTTCAACAACGCTCAGAACGGCTTGGCCAGCACCAGCCAGATGACCGCGACCAGCAACACCACCGGCACTTCATTGAACAGCCGCAGCGCGCGACCGCTGGGCAGGCTGCGGCCCTGATCCACGCCCTTCAACCAGCGCCCGGCCACGATGTAATGCGCCAGGATCAAGGCCACCGCAAACAGTTTTGCGTGCAGCCAGCCACCGGCCACCATCGTCGGAAAATCCGGAATCACCCGATAGCCCTGCCACAGCACCGCGCCCAGCAGCAGCGCCAGGCCCAGCATGCTGTGGCCGAATCTGTAGAGGCGGCGCCCCATCAGCACCAGGCGTGTGCGTACCGCAGGCTCGGCACCGGCTTCGGCGATATTGACCAGGATGCGTGGTAGGTAGAACACCGCCGCCATCCACGCAGTGACGAACAACAGATGGAAGGTCTTGATCCACAGGTACAGGGTCATGTGCTGGCTTCGCTGGCTGGCGTAGGATGGCCCGCATTTTCACCCATCCGCTCATGCGAAAGCACCTGAAGTCCATGTCCGAACCCGACGACAAGCAGTACGACGCCCACTATTTCCGCCGCTGGTACAGGGATGCGGGGCTGGCCGACCCTGCGCGCCTGCGACGCAAGGTCGCACTGGCGGTGAGCCAGGCCGAGTACTACCTGGAGCGCCCGATCCGCAGCGTGCTGGATATCGGTTGTGGCGAGGCGGCCTGGCGCGCGCCATTGTTGGCCTTGCGCCCCAGGCTGAGCTATCTGGGCTTCGACAGCAGCGCCTATGCGGTACAGCGTTACGGGCGCAGCCGGCAGATCCATCCTGCCCGCTTCGGCGATTTCGCCTGGCTGCGCCCCTGCGCGCCGGTGGATCTGCTGATCTGCTCGGACGTGCTGCATTACGTGCCCACCCGCGAGTTCAACCAGGGGCTGCCGGGGCTGGCCGAGATGTGCGCGGGCGTGGCGTTTCTGGAGACATTTGCCGAAGAAGACGCCTTCGAGGGCGACCACGAGGGTTTTCAGGCGCGGCCGGCGCGCTGGTATCGGCGCCGCTTCGCCGGCGTGGGGTTTGCTGCACTCGGTTCGCACTGCTGGTTGTCGCCGCAATTGGCCGATGAGGCGTCTGCGTTGGAGCGCGGCTGAGCAGGACGTTGGCCGGCTGAGGCACACATGGCGAGGCGAGTGGCTTCGCCGCGCGCCCTCCCGCCACCAAGAAAGCGGCCTTACTTCCTTCTCCCGCCGGGAGAAGGTGCCCCGCAGGGGCAGATGAGGGTACGCACGAAGCCTGGTGGAAGTTGAGTGCGTGTGGGCCTCCCCCCTCGCCCCTCCCCGCAGGCAGAGGAGCCTGCCAGGCAGTCCGCACGGCTCTGCGAGAACGCGCACTTCCAGCGCGGCGCCGTCGTCCGACGTATCTCCGATGGCGGCAACGTAAAATCGCGGCAAATCAGGGCGCTCGCGCCTGCCACAGCTTGGATGACAGCCTCTACCGTCCGCAGCCCCATTAAGGTGCAAATGCGCCAAAGGGGGTATGCTGCGCGGCAGCAAAGAGCCGCACGGATGGGTGGAATGCTTTATCAATTGCACGAGCTGACCCGCAATCTGCTAGCGCCTTGGGTGCACCAGGCCCAGGCGAACGCCAAGATGTTTTCCGACCCCGACAGTCTGTGGGCCTCGCTCCCGGGCGCCGAACGCATGGCGGCCAGCAATGAGCTGTTCCATCGACTGGGCAAGGAGTACGAAAAGCCGGCCTGGGCGCTGGACGATGTCGAGGTCGACGGCCACTCGCTGCCGATCATCGAACGTGAAGTGCTGAGCAAGCCGTTCTGCCGCCTGCTGCGCTTCAAGCGTTTCAGCGACCATGTCGAGTTGATCGGCACGATGAAGCAACAGCCGGCCGTGCTGGTGGTGGCGCCGTTGTCCGGCCACCACGCCACCCTGCTGCGCGACACCGTGCGCACGCTGCTGCGCAACCACAAGGTCTACGTGACCGACTGGGTGGACGCGCGCATGGTGCCGCTGGAAGCCGGTGCCTTCCGGCTCGAGGACTACATCAACTACATCCAGGAGTTCATCCGTCACATCGGCGCCGAGCGCCTGCACGTGGTGAGCGTGTGCCAGCCCACCGTGCCGGTGCTTGCGGCGGTGTCGCTGATGGCCACCAACGATGAGCCCACGCCGCGCTCGCTGGTGATGATGGGCGGGCCGATCGATGCGCGCCGCAGCCCGACCCAGGTCAACAACCTGGCTACCGAGAACGGCATCGAGTGGTTCCAGAACAACCTGATCCACACCGTGCCGTTCCCGTATCCGGGCCATGGCCGGCAGGTGTATCCGGGCTTCCTGCAGCACGCCGGCTTCCTGTCGATGAACCCCAATCGGCACGTGATGTCGCACTGGGATTTCTACACCGACCTGGTCAAGGGCGATCTGCAGGACGCGCAGGCGCACCGGCAGTTCTACGACGAATACAACGCCGTGCTCGACATGCCGGCCGAGTATTACCTGGACACCATTCGCGTGGTGTTCCAGGACTTCCTGCTGCCGCAGGGCAAGTGGAAAGTGGATGGCCAGCTGGTCAAGCCCTCGGCGATCCGCAACACCGCGCTGCTCAGCATCGAAGGCGAACTGGACGATATCGCCGGCCTCGGCCAGACCGAAGCGGTGCACGATCTGTGCACCGGGATCGACGCGGCGCATCGCCGCCATCTGGTGGTGGAAGGTGCCGGCCACTACGGTATCTTCAGCGGCCGCCGCTGGCGCGAAGTGGTGTACCCGCAGGTGCGCGAATTCATCGCTCGCTACGATGCCGACCCGGTGGGCAGCCGCGATCCGGCCACCGTCACCCCGATCCGCAAGCGCGGCAAACGCGCTTGACCTGCAACAAAAAACGCCCCTCGATCGAGACCGATCGAGGGGCGTTTTTTTTATGCGCAGATGCCTGGTTCGCGCCAACCCAGAGGACTGGTCGCGTGCGCGGTGCCCTCACCGCCCTCACCGCCCGCAGGAGTGCCATGAACCCTTCCCGGTTCGGCATCGTGGAGCGCATCCTGGAGCGTCGCCGGGTCCGCGCAGGCCAGGGCTGGCGCACTTGCACAAGGTCACCGGGAATGGTGGCCGGCAACGGACGTGCCTGTCATCAGTGGGTCCCCTCCAGCACTGCGTCAACCGAATCGCGGGGGGCGCGCCAGGCGGCGCTCCAGTCGCGCAGGCAATCACGCCCGGTTTGGGCGATGCGGTAGTAGCGCCGCGGCGGCCCGGACGCGGAGGGCTCGACATGGCTGTGCGGCAGCCCTGCGCCGTCCAGATTGCGCAGCACCGGATACAGCGCGCTCTGCTTGCCGCTGAGCACGCCGCCCAGCCGCTCCAGCCGCTTGGCGATCAGATAGCCGTACAGCGGCGCATCGGCCTGCGCCAGCACTGCCAGCAAGGCCAGCGACACCGTGCCGGCACTCAGCTCCTTCTGGAATGTCCGCAGGCAGGCATCGGATTCGCTCATCGGCCAGCTCCACCAGGTCGAAGGCAATGCTATTGCGAGTTAGGAATAGCGAATATGTCGGTAGTCACGGGCCGGGATAGGAAAATCGGGATTGGGGATTTGCAAAGGCAAGCAACCGAGAATTTCCTTAAACCGACTCAAGCGAACTGAAGAAGACCTGGCGCGTTATTTGCAGGCCCGCTTTTGCGAATCCCCAATCCCGACTCCCCAATCCCCGCTCATGTGCTTAGAACCATTGGGTTACTCCCTTTGCGGCAGCGCTCCACTACAGTCATTGCCCACTGGGCCGATACCACTTGCTCAGACGACTCACTTTTTCGATAGGGCGACACGATGCGACTAGCACGCTTGGCACAGCCGGCCATGGCTGAAACTTCCTTTGGCGCCACCCGGTGCCTGTGCTTGGCGATCGGGTTGTCACTGCCGGCACTGGGGTTTGCGCAGGCGCAGACCGCGCCGGTCAATGCCGAGCAGACCCAGCCGGAACCGGCGAAGGCCGCGCCCGCCGCGCCCGCCGCTCCTGCGGCGCCCGCGCCCGCCAAGGGGTATCCGCTCGAAGCGCAGGGCTGGGGAGCCAAGCAGGGCGGCAACATGTGGCAGGTGCGTTGGGCCGAGGACTGGTCGTATCTGAAGGATCCATCCAAGCGCAAGAGCCCGTTCGATCCGCTCAAGTACATTCCGTTCAATGAATCGGGCGATGTGTATGTCTCGCTCAGCAACGAACTGCGCGTGCGCAGCAATACCATCACCAATCCCGGTCTGATTCCCGGCAGCCACTCGCAGCAGCAGTACCTGTTGCGCGCGTTCTTCGGTGCCGACTTCCATATTGGCGAGCACTTCCGTCTGTACACGGAACTGGCGCACGGCAGCCTGGATGGACGCAACGAGGGCGCCAAGACCGGTACGCAGGAAAACAACGCGATCCTGCAGCAGGTGTTTTTCGATGTGAAAGGACGCGTCAATGATGCCGACCTCGGCCTGCGCGTGGGCCGCCAGGTGTTTGTCGATGGCCCCACCACGCTGATGGCCTTGCGCGACAACACCGACATCTTCGTGACCTTCAACGGTGTGCGCGCCTGGGCGATCGGCGAAAAGACCCGCGTGGACCTGTTCGATTTCAACTTCAACCTGGATGGCACCGAGGGACTGGGCGATGATCGCATCGACCGCTCGCGGCACTTCCGCGGCGTGGTCGGCGGCTGGCGCATGCCGACCGCCAAGCCGATGTATCTGGAGCCGTTCTTCTATCAGTTCCGCAACGACAACCAGGTCTGGGGCCGGCAGACCGCCGAAGAAAACCGCAACTACTACGGGCTGCGCCTGTGGGGCAATGTGGGCAAGCTGCGCACCGACTCGTTCGTGACCGTGCAGCGCGGCAGCTACGGCGGGCGCGACCTGCGTGCCTACATGGCCAGCACCTCCAATGCGTGGACGCTGAGCGACAACGGCTGGAAGCCGCGCCTGGGCTTCCATAGCGAAATCGCCTCCGGTGGCGGCGGCACCTCCGGCACCGGCACGCTGCGCAACAACAACTTCCTGTACGGCAATACGATCTACTTCAGCTGGGCGACGTTCTTCGGCCCGGTCAACCTGGTCACCGCCGCGCCCACGTTCACCTTCTCGCCCACATCCAAGCTCACGGTGAACCTGGAATGGGAAACCCTGTGGCGCCAGACCACCAGCGATGCGATCTACAACAACCAGGCACGCGCCTACGCACGCACGCAGAACACCGGCGAGCGCCGCATCGGCACCATGCCGCGCATCAACGCCACCTGGAACATCGACCCGAACTGGTCGGTGACCTTCCGCGCCGAACACCTGATGGCAGGGCCCGCGCTCGAAAAAGCCGGCTACGGCGATTCGACCTTCGTCATGGGCTGGTTGAACTTCCGGTTCTGAACGCCGTTTGCCGGCACTGCAATCTGCTGACTCGATGTGCGAGCGTTCTGTTTTAACGCGTACTCGATCACATGCCGCGTCCCGCAAGGGCGCGGCATGTTGGTTTCTAAGCCTTGGCCTGTCTGATGACCACGCGTTTTTCGCAGGCTGCAGGCATCTGGCGAGCGAGGCCTTCGCCTACTTGTACGACCGATTGCGTTCGACGGACAACCGCGCCCCCGCCTTGCCGAGACACCACACCACCGCCCCCCAACCGAAAGCCATGTTTGGCTTGAGCGCAGCAGCATCAGCCCAGTCGCCCAGGCGGTCGCGGCTGTCATACGCGCCTCCAGTGCCGTGAGTCCCTTCTCTCCGGCGGGATGAGGAAGCGACCTGCTACCGCCTTGCGCACGCGAAGTGTCACTGCCTGAGGGCGACCTTTCAGCACGCAGCAGTGCATCTTTTACGAATCCCCAATGCCCAATCCCAAATCCCCGCCTCACCTGCACCGGGCACGACCGAATGCCTACAATGCGCGCATGTCCGAATCTCTCACCCCGCATTCCCGCCCTTCCCTGCAACGGGTCTTCCTGACCGGCTTGCTCACCCTGCTGCCGGTCTGGTTGACCTGGGTGGTGGTGAAGTTCGTCTTCTCGCTGTTGTCGGGCATCAGCAGCCCGTGGGTGGTGCCGCTGTCCGAACGCATCGCCGCCTCGTTCCCCGATTATCTGGGCTGGATCAAGGCGCTGTGGGTGCAGAACACCATCGCGCTGATCGCCACCGTGGGCGTGATCCTGTTCGTCGGCATCCTGAGCCGGCGCGTGATCGGCCAGCGCCTGCTGCGCTGGTTCGAGGCGATCATGCGGCGCATCCCGCTGGCCAGCGTGGTCTACGACAGCGCGCGCAAATTGCTCGACATCCTGCAGACCCAGCCCGGCAGCACCCAACGCGTGGTGCTGATCGACTTCCCGCATCGCGACATGAAGTCGATCGGCCTGGTCACGCGGGTGATCAAGGAACAGGGCACCGGCCGCGAGCTGGCGGCGGTGTATGTGCCGACCACGCCCAACCCGACCTCCGGCTATCTGGAGATCGTGCCGGTGGAGCTGCTCACGCCCACCGACTGGAGCGTGGATCAGGCCATGAGCTTCATCATCTCCGGCGGCGCAGTGGCGCCCGACTCGGTTCCCTTCACCCGCACGGCGGATCGCTGACGCAATGACACGGCCGCGTACCCTCGACGATCGTGCGGTCCGCCTGTTCATTGCGCTGGCCGCGTTCTTTTGCGTCAACGCGGCATTGGCCGAGTTCATCGGCGTCAAGATCTTCGCGCTGGAAGACACCCTCGGCATCGCGCCGTTGAACTGGAACCTGTTCGGCCAGACCGGCTCGCTCAGCTTCACCGCCGGCACCTTGTTGTGGCCGGTGGTGTTCATCATGACCGACACCATCAACGAGTTCTTCGGCAGCCGCGGGGTGCGTTTCATCTCGTGGGTGGCGGTGGTGCTGATCGGCTACGGCTTCGTGTTCGCGTTTGCCGCGATCGCATTGGCGCCGGCAGCCTGGTGGGTCACGGCGGCGCAGGGCCAGGGCGTGCCCGACTACCAGGCGGCCTTTGCAGCGGTGTTCGGCCAGGGCCTGTGGACGATCGGCGGCTCGCTGGTGGCGTTCCTGTTCGGCCAGTTGATCGACGTGTCGGTATTCCATCGCATCCGCCGCGCCACCGGCGAAAAGCACGTGTGGCTGCGTGCCACCGGCTCCACGGCGGTGTCGCAATTGGTGGACAGCTTCGTGGTGATCTACATCGCCTTCGTGCTCGGACCGCAGCACTGGTCCATCGACCAGTTTCTGGCGGTGAGCACGCTCAACTACGTGTACAAGATGGGCTTTGCGATCGCACTGATCCCGCTGCTGTATCTGGCGCGCCGCGCCATCGGCGCATACCTGGGCGCCGAGCGCGCCGAGCAGCTACGCGAAGAAGCCGCCTCCGGCTGACAACGCGGAAGCCTGCCGGCCGCATCGCTGCAGGGCAACCACCGGCGCCCGGGCGGCGGCATCGAACCGTCACATCGGTCTTGCGCGCAGCCCGCCTGCCGCCCGTTCGCTGCGCTTGCCGATCATGCGACGGCTGCAACGACCGCCCATCGAAATTTTGTTCAATCCGCGGCTGCGGTCGCCAGCCATGCTGGTGCGCCCCGCTACGGATTCCGCGCCATGGACCATCTTGTCGCAATGGCCAGCTTTGCGCTGGTGTGCTCGATTTCGCCCGGCCCGGTCAACCTGGTCGCCCTGAGCACCGGCGCCAGTGCCGGCGCGCGTGCCGGGCATGGCCACGTGATCGGCGCCACCGTCGGCTTCGTCGCGCTGCTGCTGTTGGTGGGCCTGGGACTGCAGCAGGTGTTGCTGCGCTGGCCGCTGCTCGGCCGTGCCTTGCATCTGGCAGGGGTGGGGTTCCTGCTCTACATGGCCTGGCGCCTGCTGCGCGACGATGGCGTCATCGAAACGGCCAGGCCGCGCCCGGCCGCCTCGTTCTGGACCGGTGCGGCGATGCAGTGGCTCAACCCCAAGGCCTGGTTGGCGGCGACCTCCGGCGTTGCGCTGTATGCAACGGCAGGCACCACGCAGCTGGCGGGCTTTGCGGCGGTGTATGCACTGGTCTGCTACCCCTCGCTGGCGTGCTGGTTGCTGGCCGGCGCAGCGCTGCGGCGGCATGTGCAGGTGCCCAAACAGCTACGGCGCTTGAACCGGGTGTTGGCCGCACTGCTTGTACTGAGCGCGGTCTATCTGCTGATGGAACTAGGGACCGCATTGCGATAACGCCCCGGTGTCACCGCCCAGACGCGTTTGAAGCTGCGCTGCAGATGCGCCTGATCGGCGTAGCCATGCGCATAGGCGACTTCGGCGATCTCTCCGCCACGCCGCAAGGCCTCGCGTGCACGCTGGAAACGGCAGTCCAGCAGATACGCATGCGGGGTCATCCCGTGGGCCTGGCGAAAGCCGCGAATCAGCCGCGGCGCCGGCATCCCGGCCAGCGTGCACAGTTCGCGCAGCGATACCGCACGCGCGTGATGGGTCTGCAGATACTCGGCCACCCGTCGCATCGGCCCGGTATCGACCGCAAGCGCGCGACTCATCGGCTCCACATGCAGATGCAGCCGCGCCACGAACGCGATCAATGCACTCTCGCGTGCAAGCGCGTCGGCATTGCCATCGGTCAATACGGCATGCATGCGGTCGAAGGCGGCATAGGCTGCCGGGGTCTGGCACAGCGGCGCCGCCAGCAGGTGCACATCGGCATTGGTGGCCAGGCCGAGTGCGCGCTGTTGTTCGCGCAGCCACGCCACGTCCAGATACAGCATGCGGAACGACCAGTCCTGCTGCTGATCCGGATTGCAGGCATGCACCTCGCCCGGGTTGATCAGGGTCAGCGACCGCGCGCACACCTGCGCCCTCACGCGTCCATTGCGATAGCGCGCAAGCCCGCGGTCGACCGCGCCCACCGACCATTGCTCGTGCGTATGCGCGGCATAACACAGGCTGCGGCTGTTGATCACCTGGCGCAGTTCGACAAAGGGCAACGCCGGATCGCGCCAGAAACCCTGCCCACCCTGCACGGGCACCTGGGTCCCGCATGTCGATTCATCGCTTGGCATGAGCGCAAGCCTATCGCACTGCAGCATGCCTGCGCGCCGCAGGCATGCGCAGCGGGCTTCATGAATTCCAGGCGCGCCCCGTGCGCCCGATGGGTGGCCGGAACGGTGCGGATCGGGCAAGCTCCCCGCTCGCTTGTTCCCGGAGCCGGTAATGCCCCTCAGCTTTTCCCGCCTGCTGTCCCTGGCCCTGGCCGCCGTACTGAGCCTGTCAGTGGCAGCGCCCGCCGATGCGGCCAAGAAGAAGACCGCCAAGGCACAGACCACGCAAACGCGCGCGAAGGCGAGCAAGGGCAAGAAGGCCACCAAGCCGGCAGCCAAGGCCTCGAAGACCGCCAAGGGTGGCAAGGCCGCCAGGCCCAGGCCACGTGCGGTGGCCGCCCCGGTGGTGCTGACCAAGGCGCAGCAACTCAACCTGCTCTACGACCAGTACTGGGATGCCTCGCTCAAGCTCAACCCGCTGCAGGCCACCTTCCAGGGCGAGACCCGCTACAACGACCAGCTGCCCAACTTCCTGTCGCCGGCGTTCCGGCAGCAGTCGCACGACTTCACCGTGCTGTGGCTGGGCAAGGCCGAGGCGCTGGGGCCGGACGGCCTGAGCGGGCAGGACCTGCTCAGCTACCAGATCTTCGTGCGCGATGCGCGCAGCGCACTGGCGGCCGAGCAGTTCCCCAGCTGGATGCTGCCGATCAACCAGTTCTACAACATCGCCAGCATCGCGGTGGTGCTGGGCTCGGGCACCGGCGCGCAGCCGTTCAAGACCGTCAAGGACTACGACAACTGGTCGCGGCGTGCGGTGGGCATCCCGGACCTGTTCGACCAGGCCATCACCAACATGCGGGCCGGCATGCAGGCCGGCGTGGTGCAGCCGAAGGTCCTGATGCAGAAGGTGCTGCCGCAGCTGGATGCGATCATCGCGCGCAATGCCGAAGACAGCCTGTTCTGGGGCCCGGTGCGCAACCTGCCGGCAGACATGCCCGAGGCCGACAAGCAGCGCATCACCGCCGAATACAAGCGCCTGATCGAAGTGCGGATCATGCCGGCGTACCGGGCGCTACGCGGCTTCATCGCCACCGAGTACCTGCCCGCCTGCCGTGACACCGACGGCCTGACCGCGCTGCCCAATGGCGCGGCCTGGTACGCCTACGACGTGCGCCAGAGCACCACCTCCGACCTGACCCCGGAGCAAATCCACCAGACCGGGCTGGACGAGGTGGCGCGGCTGCAGGGCGAGATCGCCGCGCTGGCCAAGCAGGTCCGGTTCCGCGGCAACCTGCCCAAGTTCTACAAGTTCATGCAGACCGACAGGCGCTTCGCGTTCCGCAACGAGACCGAATTGCTGGGCTATTACCGTGGCCTGCAGGGACGCGTGCAAGCGGCGGTGCCGCGCCTGTTCAATGTCCAGGGCATGCCGGCGCTGGAAGTGCGCGTGGTGGAACCGCAGCGTGCGCAGTCGGCCGCCAGCGGCTCGTACATGCGCCCCAGCGGCGACGGCAGCACGCCGGGGGTGTTCTACGTCAACACCTCCGACCTGGACGCGCGCAGGACCTGGGAAACCGAAAGCCTGTATCTGCACGAGGCCATCCCCGGCCACCACTTCCAGCTCGGGCTGCAGCAGCAGCTGACCGACCTGCCCAAGTTCCGCCGCCTGGGTGGCGAGACCGCCTACATCGAGGGCTGGGGGCTGTACGCCGAATCGCTGGGCCGCGAACTGGGCCTGTATCAGGACCCGTACAACTACTACGGCTATCTGCAGAACGCGCTGTGGCGCTCGATCCGCCTGGTCACCGACACCGGCCTGCACAGCAAGGGCTGGACCCGCACGCAGGCGATCGACTACATGCTCAACAACTCGGCCATGACCCGCACCGATGCCGAGGCCGAGGTGGACCGCTACATGGCCATTCCCGGCCAGGCGCTGGCGTACAAGGTCGGCGAGATGAAGATCGCGCAGTTGCGCGAACAGGCGCAACGCGAACTGGGCCCACGCTTCGATGTGCGCGCCTTCCACACCGAGGTGCTCAAGGACGGCTCGGTGCCGCTGGATATCCTGCAGGAGAAGATCCAGCGCTGGATCGCCACGCAGAAGGGATGAGGCGAGCTGGCGTGGCATCACGGTCGTCAAGCAACCGCAGGTAGCGCGCTCCGGACCAGGCGCGTCACCTGTGGGCGTGGCCCGAAGCGCAGGCGACCTGACGCGTCTGCCAGTGGCACACACGCGACTGACAGGCTCGTCCGAGGCCCTGCCCTGCGATCAACGCCGCTGCTCTACCGGCTGCGTTTCAACCCGCCACGCGTGCGGCCGCCAGCGCGGCGATGTCGCGCGGCGTGGTGCGGCAGCAGCCGCCGATCAACCGCGCACCTGCGGCCAGCCACTGCGCATGCTGATCGGCCAGGGTGCACGCCTGCGCGGCGCCGGCGTGCCAGCGCTTGTCGCTGGCGTCGTAGTGTTCGCCTGAATTTGGATACACCACCAGCGGCAGCGTGGTCAGCGCGGACAGGCTTTGCAGCGCGGCGGTGACGTCTTCCAGCGCAATGCAGTTGATGCCCACCGCGATCACCTGCACGCAGGCATCCAGCGCCGGCACGACCTGCGCCAGCGGCGTGCCATCGCTCAAATGCGCCGCATCACGCAAGGTGAACGAGAACCACGCAGGCAGCTGCGGGAATTCCTCCAGCAGCAGCCGCAGCGCGACGATCTCGCTGGCCGACGGCAGCGTCTCGCAGGCCAGCACATCCACGCCAGCTGCGGCCAGCGCGGCAATGCGCGGGCGATGGAAGTCCATCAGTTGCGCCAGCGGCAGCGCGTAATCGCCGCGGTATTCCGAGCCATCGGCCAGGTACGCGCCATACGGCCCGACCGACCCGGCCACCCATAACGGCGCATCCTGCGGTTGCGCCTGCAGATGATCGGCGCGCGCCTGTGCAGCCAGGGCCACGCTGCGTGCGATCAGCGCCTGCGACTGCGCCAGGTCCAGCCCGCGCGCGGCAAAGCCCAGCGGCGTGGCCTGGTAGCTGGCGGTGATGGCGCACTGCGCGCCGGCAGCGAAATAGTCGCGATGCACCTGGTAGATCAGCTCCGGCTGTTCCATCAGCACGCGCGCCGACCACAGCGCATCGTTGAGATCGCAGCCGCGTTGTTCCAGTTCGGTGGCAAGTGCACCGTCGAGCAGCACGTAGCCGTCGTGCTGCAGCGCCTGGCTGAAAGGCGCCCCGGCGCGCGGCTGGCGGGGAAGAATCGTCATGGGTGTGGCCTCCTGCTGGCAAGCCATTGGGTGAGTGCATGGGCGCCGTAGCACAGCGCCACGAACGGGATGCCGCACCACAGCGCAATGCGCTGCTGCGGATCGAAGGCCAGGCCGATGCAGGCCAGCAGGCAGAGCGCAAACCCCAGCAGCGGCGTCCACGGATACCACGGCGCGCGGTAGGCCAGGCTCTCCGGCGCGATGCCGTCGCGCAGCAACTGGCGTCGAAAGACGTAATGCGAGGCGCAGATGCTCAGCCACACCACCACCACCGCAAAACCGGACACCGCCGAAATCGCCACGAACACGGTATCGGCCGCATAGACGCCGGTGAGCAGCGCCAACAGGCCGCCCAACATGCTCAGTATCAAGGCCGGCAACGGGATGCCGCGACGGGTCAGGCCTGCGAGCCGCGCCGGCAGCGTGCCCTCGTTGGCCAGCGACCACAGCATGCGCGCGGCCGCATACAGGCCGGAATTGGCCGCCGACAGGATCGCGGTCAGGATCACCGCATTCAACACATCGGCCGCATACGGGATGCCCAGCAACTCGAACGCGCGCACGAACGGGCTGGTGTCCACTGCCGCCTGCTCGGCCGGCAGCAACGCGGCAAGCACCAGTACGGTGCCGACGAACAACACCACCAGCCGTACCAGCGTGGTGCGGATCGCCAGCGGAATCGCGCGCGCCGGCTGCGCGGTTTCGCCCGCAGCCACGCCGATCAACTCGGTGCCGGAAAAGGCAAAGTTCACCGCCACCATCGTCATCAGGATCGGCAGCGTGCCTTGCGCAAACCAGCCGTCGGCGCGCAGGTGGCGCAATCCCGGCGCCGGCGACCCATCGGCCAACGGCAGCACGCCGATCACCGCCGCGCCACCGAGCACGATGAACAGCACGATCGTGATCACCTTGATCAGCGAGAACCAGAATTCGCCTTCGGCAAACCAGCGCGCCGACACCGTGTTCAGGGCGAAGATCAGCGCGCAGAACAATAGGCACCACGGCCATGCCGGTGTGTGCGGGAACCAGTACTGCATGCAGAACGCCGCCGCGGTCAGGCTCGAGCCCAATGCCACCGTCCATGTCAGCCAGTACAGCCACGCCACCACGTACCCCGTGGCCGGGCCGAGATACCGCGCGGCATACACATGAAAGGCGCCGGTCTGCGGCATCGCCACCGCCAGTTCGCCCAGGCATTGCATCACCAGGTACACCACCAGCGCGCCGATCAGATACGCGATCACCGTGCCCAACGCGCCGGTGCTGGCGATGATGTAGCCGGTATTGAAGAACAACCCGGTGCCGATGACCCCGCCCAGCGAGAGCATCACCAGATGGCGCACCTGCATGCTGCGCTGGAATTGCGGTGCGGCATTGGACGACGGCTCGGGCATCGGCGTGTCTGATCGGTGGCAGCGCATCCTGCCATGCGCGCGCAGGCGAGCACAGCCATGCAGTGGCCAGGCGTGACGCGCAACCAGGTATTGCGGGATGCCATGCGGCATGTCGCGCCCACGATCGGCCCACGTACGCTTCGCGCTCGGCCCGGCCGGCACGACACGCCCTGGCGCTACCGGGGGTATCCTCGCGACTGCTCATCCGGACTGTTGCCATGCCATACCATCTGCACACACGCACGGCGGCGCAGACGCAGCGCTGGAGCGCATCCCGGCTGCCGGCACGTCTCGCAGCCCCGAGCGCTGTCGCCGCGCCTCGCGCATCCGTGCCGGCCCCGCAGCAGCGCCAGCGCCCGCAACGCGTGCGAGGCGCCGCATGAAGCTTTCCGGCATCCACCACGTGGCGATCATCGCCGGCGACTACGCGGTCTCCAAGCGGTTCTACTGCGACATCCTGGGCCTGCGGGTGCTCGATGAGCATTACCGGCAGGCGCGCGATTCCTGGAAGCTGGACCTGGCGCTGCCCGATGGCGGCCAGATCGAGCTGTTTTCGTTTCCCGACGCACCGCTGCGCCCCAGCCGCCCGGAAGCTCGCGGCCTGCGCCATCTCGCCTTCCGCGTCGAGGATCTGGACGCGGCCGTGGCGCATCTCGCTGCGCACGAGGTCAGCACCGAGGACATCCGCATCGACGAATACACCGGCCGCCGCTTCACCTTCTTCGCCGACCCGGATGACTTGCCTCTGGAGCTGTACGAGGTCGGTTGAGCGCCGCGGACAGCAGGGTCCGGTCACATCCGCCGCACGGGCACGTCGAACAGGCGTAGTCGATCGTCGCTGTGACTTCCGGCGGATGCGGCGATACCGCAACGTCGTGAAGATCCAACCACCCCAGGACACAGGAACCGTCCATGCTGCAGATCCGCGCGCTGTCCAAGACCTACGCCAATGGCGTGCATGCGCTGCAAGGCGTCACGCTCGACATCCCTCGCGGCATGTTCGGACTGCTGGGGCCAAACGGCGCCGGCAAGTCGTCGCTGATGCGCACGCTGGCCACGCTGCAGGAGCCCGATTCGGGCAGCGTCAGCCTGACCGGCGCCGATGGCAGCAGCATCGACGTGCTCACCGACAAGGACGCGTTGCGGCGCCGGCTGGGCTACCTGCCACAGGATTTCGGCGTATACCCGAAGGTGAGCGCGCTGGACATGCTCGATCACTTCGCCGTGCTCAAGGGGCTCACCGATCGCGGCCAACGCAAGGAGGTGGTCGAGCGGCTGTTGCAGCAGGTCAATCTGTGGGATGCGCGCAAGCGCAAGCTCGGCACCTATTCCGGCGGCATGCGCCAGCGCTTCGGCATCGCGCAGGCGCTGCTGGGCAACCCGCAGCTGGTCATCGTCGACGAGCCCACCGCCGGGCTGGATCCGGAAGAGCGCAATCGCTTTCTCAATCTGCTGGCCGAAATCGGCGAAAACGTCGTGGTGATCCTGTCCACCCACATCGTCGAAGATGTCACCGACCTGTGCCCGACGATGGCCATCATGAACAAGGGCCAGGTGCTGCTGACCGGGCGGCCCGCCGATGCGATCGACATGTTGCAGCAGCAGGTCTGGCGCAAACAGGTCAGCAAGCAGGCATTGCCCGATTACGAGGCACGCTTCACCGTGCTGTCCACGCGCCTGATTGCCGGCCACCCGGTGATTCACGTGTTCAGTACCGATTGCCCGGAGCCGGGTTTCGAACAGGTCGCTCCCGATCTGGAGGACGTCTATTTCCAACGCCTGCGCACGCAAGCGCTGGCCGCCTGACGGAGCGCGGCGATGATCATGGCGTTCCTGCGCTTCGAGCTGCGCGAACAACTGCGCTCGCCCCTGCTGTGGCTGCTGGCCGCGCTGTACGCGCTGCTTGCGTTTGCCGCGCTGTCCAGCGATGCGGTGCAGATCGGCGGTGGCATCGGCAACGTGCTGCGCAATGCGCCTACGGTGATCGCCACACTGCTCGGGCTTTTCAGCCTGCTCGGCCTGCTGGTGACCACCCTGTTCGTCAGCAATGCCTTGCTGCGCGACTTCGACCTGGGCACCGCCGAGCTGGTGTTTTCCACGCCGGTAAGGCGACGCGACTATCTGCTCGGCCGCATCGGCGCGGCGCTGATTGCCGGCATGCTGATGTATGTGGTGATCGCGCTGGGCATGTTCGCCGCCCAGTTCATGCCGTGGATCGATCAGGCCCGGCTCGGGCCGGTCGCCGTACTGCCCTATCTGTGGTCGCTGCTGGTGCTGGTGCTGCCCAACCTGCTGTTCACCACCGCGCTGCTGTCGGTGCTGGCGGTGACCACGCGCAGCATCCTGTGGGTCTATATCGGCGTGATCGTGTTCTTCGTGCTGTATGGCGTGAGCCGCGCGCTGATGGCCGACCTGGAAAATGTATGGATCGCCACGCTGTCCGACCCGCTCGGCATTCGCGCCCTGTCGCAGACATTGCGCTACTGGTCGGTGGAGCAGCGCAACCACCAGCTGCCGCCGTTGCCCGGTTACCTGCTCGCCAATCGGGCGCTGTGGCTGGGCATGAGCGGTGTGTTGTTTGCCGCCACGTTCGCGCTGTTCCGTACCGAGCGCAGCGGGACGCGGCGGCGCCGTGGTGCGGCGTCGGTTGCGCCTGCTGATGCACCTCCCGCCAGCGCGCGCGTCAGCACGACACGCCTGACGGTCACCCCGCGCTTCGGCGCGGCCACTGCATGGCGGCAACTGCTGCGCCAGATCCGCTTCGACACGCTGGGCGTGCTGCGCAGTGCGCCGTTCGTGGTGCTGCTGATGCTGGGCCTGGCCAATTTCATTCCGACCGCACTGTTCACTGCGCGCCTTTACGGTACCGCCGTGCTGCCGGTCACCTCCTTGATGCTGCAGGCGCTGCAGAACAGCTACAGCTTTCTGCTGATCATCGTGGTGCTGTTCTATGCCGGCGAGCTGGTGTGGAAGGAGCGCAGCAACCGCATCGACGGCATCACCGACGCGATGCCGGTCCCCGATTGGGTGCCGCTGCTCGGCAAGTTCGTCGCCTTGCTGGCGGTGATCGCCAGCTTCCAGGCCGCCGGTGCGGCGACCGCGATCGCGCTGCAGCTGGGCCACGGCTACACCAGCATCGAGCCGCTGCTGTATCTCAAGACGCTGGCGCTGGGCTCGGTACTGTATGTGCTGATGGGCGGCATGGCGCTGGCGCTGCAGGTGCTGAGCAACAACAAGTTCGTCGGCTATGCGTTGCTGATGCTGGTGCTGATCGGGCAATCGGCGCTGTCGATGCTCGACTACACCCAGAACCTCTACACCTTCGGCGGCTGGCCCAATGCGCCCTATTCGGACATGAACGGCTACGGGCACTTCCTGCCCGGCCAGTTGTGGTTCCAGGGCTATTGGGGCGTGTTCCTGCTGGCCCTGCTGTTGCTGTCTTCGGCGTTCTGGCCACGTGGCGTGGGCCATGGCCTGCGCCAGCGTGTGCGGCAAGCGCTGCAGCGCCTGCGCAGCCCGACCGGTGCGGCCCTGGCGGTCACCCTGCTCGGCTTCGTGGCGGTCGGCGGCTGGCTGTACTGGAACACCAACGTCTACAACAGCTTCCTGTCGCCGGAACAGCGGCTGGACCTGCAGGCGCGCTACGAGCGCGATTACCGCAAGTACAAGGATCTGCCGCAGCCGCGCATCATCGCCGTCGACAACCATGTCGACCTGCATCCGGAAACCCAGTCGGTGGTCATCGATGCCACCTGGACGGTGCGCAACACCCACCCCACGCCGATCAGCGAGGTGCACATCGGCATGCAGGGCCGCACGGGGGACCGCAGCTTGGTAAAGGTGGACCTGGGCGGGCAAACGCTGACCCTGCACGACGTGCCGGCCGGCTACCGCATCTATCGACTACAGCGGCCGCTGCAACCCGGCGAAGAGCGCGTATTCCGTTTCCACGTGGACCAGCATCCACATGGCCTCACCGCCGAGCAGGCACAGACCGAACTGGTCGCCAATGGCAGCTTTTTCAACAACACCTTGCTGCCCTGGTTCGGCTACAACACCCGGACCGAGATCAGCGACCGCAACGACCGCCGCAAGCGCGGCCTGGGCGAACCCACGCGTATGCCCAAGCTCGAGGACCAGGCCGCGCGCGCCAACACCTACGTCAGCGACGATGCCGACTGGCTCGACTTTGCCAGCACCGTCTGCACCGCGCCGGATCAGATCGCCCTGGCACCGGGCTATCTGCAACAGGAATTCCAACGCGATGGCAGGCGCTGCTTCCGCTACGTGATGGACCGGCCGATGCTCAATTTCTACGCCTACCTGTCGGCACGTTGGCAAGTGCGCAAGGCGCGTTACAAGAACATCCCGATCGAGGTCTATTACGACCCCAAGCACCCGTACAACGTGCAGCGCATGATCGAAAGCGTGCAGAAGTCGCTGACCTATTACGAAGCCAACTTCAGCCCGTATCAGCATCGTCAGGTGCGCATCATCGAGTTCCCCGGCTACGCGCGCTTTGCGCAGTCATTCGCCAATACCATCCCCTATTCCGAGTCGATCGGCTTCATCGCCGACCTGCGCGACAAAGACGACATCGACTACGTGTTCTATGTCACCGCGCACGAAGTGGCGCACCAATGGTGGGCGCATCAGGTGATCGGGGCGAACGTGCAGGGCGCCACCTTGCTGTCCGAATCGCTGGCGCAGTATTCGGCGTTGATGGTGATGGAGCGCGAGTACGGACGCGCCCATATGCGCCGCTTCCTCCGCTACGAACTGGATCGCTATCTGGAAGGCCGTGGTGGCGAAACCATCGAGGAGTTGCCGCTGTATCGCGTGGAAGACCAGCAATACATCCACTACCGCAAGGGCTCGCTGGCGTTCTACCGGCTGCGCGAGGAGCTCGGCGAGCAGGCGCTCAATCGTGCATTGCAGCGCTTCCTGGCGGCCAAGGCATTCCAGCAGCCGCCCTACACCACCTCGGCCGAGTTGCTGCAGGCCATTCGGGCCCAGGCACGCCCGGACCAGCAAGAACTGATCACCGACCTGTTCGAGAAGATCACCTTCTACGACAACCGCGTGGTCAGCGCGCAGGCGCGCAAGCGCCCCGATGGCCGTTTCGAGGTGACCGTGCAAACGCAGGCGGCCAAGTTGCAGGCCGACGGCACGGGCAAGGAGCATGCGGTGCCGCTGGACGACTGGATCGAGGTGGCGATCTATGGCGCTCCGGCCGGCAAGAACGCACAGGCGCCGGTACTGGCCTTGCAACGGCAGCATGTCACCAGCGCCGCGCCCAGTTTCAGCATGACCGTCGACCGCCTGCCGATGGAGGCCGGCTTCGATCCGGACAACAAGCTGATCGATCGCGTGCCGGCGGACAACCGCAAGCAGGTGACACTGCAATAGCGGGTGGTTGCTGCCCTGGCTGCTGATCGGTGATCGGCGAGGGCATGCGGGACACACAGCCGGCAGCGCAAGCGAGCCGAACAGCGCCATGACCGCTGACATGAGACATACCCGGCCCCGTCAGCGGACCTGGACCGGCAACGGCACCGGGCGCGCGTGGCATGAACGCATTCCGCAGCGCGCCTTTCCCCCACCATACTCCACGGTATACATTCCGGTCAGGCCGCCGACGGCGGCCACAGCAATCCCTGGGAGGGGACACATGCGCAAGACCTTCAAGACCCTGATGCTGGCCCTGCCGCTGGCCGCCGCCTCGCTGCTGGCCCAGGCCGCCGATTCGCCGGTGGGCCGCTGGAAAACCATCGACGACGAAACCGGCAAGCCCAAGTCGGTGGTGCAGATCGAGCAGCTCGGCAACGGTACGCTGAGCGGCAAGGTGGTCGACATCCTGCAGTCCAACCATGGGCCCAACCCGACCTGCGACAAGTGCGATGGCAACCAGAAGGGCAAGCCGATCAAGGGCATGACCATCCTGTGGGGCCTCAAGCCCGACGGTACCGCGGTGTGGAGCGGCGGCTCGGTGCTCGACCCGGCCAAGGGCAAGACCTACAAGGCCAAGGTCACCCTGACCGACGGCGGCAAGAAGCTGCAGATGCGCGGCTATGTGGGCGTTGAGGCATTGGGCCGCACCCAGACCTGGATTCGTGAATAGCTGGGATTGGGGAGCCGGGAATCGGGAATCGGGAATCGTAAAAGCAGGCGCCCGCGAGGGCGCCTTTTTTGTGCGTGTCCATCTGCGCGTAGCTTTGCAGCGAGTCCTGGCAGGCGACCATCGTCGATCCATAGCGCTCCAGGGCCCGCCAAGTGCCTGCGCGCCTCAACAATACGGTCGCCTAGTCCTGCTTTGACCGATTCCCGATTCCCGATTCCCGCCACCATTCCCGACTAATGCGATAATCGGCTGTCCCCCGCATTACGCCTGCCATGACCCGCACCGCACTCGTCACCACCGCCCTGCCCTATGCCAACGGCCCGCTGCATCTTGGCCATCTGGTCGGCTACATCCAGGCCGACATCTGGGTGCGCGCGCGCCGCCTGCGCGGCGACAAGACCTGGTTCGTCTGCGCCGACGACACCCATGGCACGCCGATCATGCTCGCCGCCGAAAAGTCCGGGGTCACCCCGGAGGCCTTCATCGCCAGCATCCAGGCCAGCCATGAGCGCGACTTTGCCGCGTTCGGGGTGACCTTCGATCATTACGATTCGACCAATTCGCCGGTCAATCGCGAACTCACCGAGGCCTTCTACACCAGGCTGGAGGCCGCCGGTCACATCAGCCGCCGCTCGGTGGCGCAGTTCTACGACCCGGCCAAGGGCATGTTCCTGCCGGATCGCTACATCAAGGGCATCTGCCCCAATTGCGGCAGCGCCGATCAATACGGCGACAACTGCGAGGTCTGCGGCGCCACCTACGCGCCGACCGAGCTGAAGGAGCCCAGGTCGGTGATCTCCGGTGCCACACCGGAGTTGCGCGACTCGGAGCATTTCTTCTTCGAAGTGGGCCATTTCGACGGTTTCTTGCGTGAGTGGCTGGCCGGCGATGTAGCACTGCCCGGCGTCAAGGCCAAGCTCAAGGAATGGCTGGACACCGAAGGCGGCCTGCGCGCCTGGGACATCTCGCGCGATGCGCCGTATTTCGGCTTCCAGATTCCCGGCCAGCCGGGCAAGTATTTCTACGTGTGGCTGGACGCGCCGATCGGCTACCTGTGCAGCTTCAAGACCCTGTGCGCGCAGATGGGCGAGGATTTCCAGGCGCATCTGGTCGCCGGCACGCAGACCGAGCTGCATCACTTCATCGGCAAGGACATCGTCAACTTCCACGGCCTGTTCTGGCCGGCGGTGCTGCACGGCACCGGCCATCGCGCGCCGACCCGGCTGCACGTCAACGGCTACCTCACCGTGGACGGCGCCAAGATGTCCAAGTCGCGCGGCACCTTCGTGATGGCGCGGACCTTCCTGGACGTGGGCCTGGAACCGGAGGCGCTGCGCTACTACTTCGCGGCCAAGTCCTCCGGCGGCGTGGACGACCTGGACCTGAACCTGGGCGATTTCATCGCGCGGGTGAATGCGGATCTGGTCGGCAAGTTCGTCAACCTGGCCAGCCGCTGCGCCGGCTTCATCGGCAAGCGCTTCGACGGCAAGCTGGCCGACGCCCTGCCCGACCCGGCGCAGTACGACCGCTTCGTCGCCGCACTGGCGCCGATCCGCGAGGCCTACGAGCGCAACGATGCGGCCAGCGCGATCCGCCAGACCATGGCGCTGGCCGACGAGGCCAACAAGTACATCGACGACACCAAGCCGTGGGTGATCGCCAAGCAGGACGGTGCCGATGCGCAACTGCAATCGGTGTGCACGCAGGGCCTGAACCTGTTCCGGATCCTGGTGGCCGCACTCAAGCCGATCCTGCCGCGCACCTGTGCCGAGGCCGAAGCCTTCCTGTCGGCACCGATGACCAGCTGGGACGACGTCGCGCGCCCGCTGACCGCGCACGTGATCCAGCCCTACACCGCCCTGTTCACCCGTATTGACCCCACACTGATCGACGCCATGACCGACGCTTCAAAAGACACCATGGCCGCACCTGCGGCACCCGCTGCGACCACCAAGCCCGCACCGGCCAAGGCCGAGACCAAGCCGGCGGCCGTTGCGACTCCCCAGTCCCCAGCCGCCACTCCCAGCCTCATCGGCATCGACGACTTCGCCAAGCTCGACCTGCGCATCGGCAAGGTGCTGGTGTGCGAATTTGTGGAAGGCTCGGACAAGCTGCTGCGCTTCGAGCTGGATGCCGGCGAGCTGGGCAAGCGCCAGATCTTCTCGGGCATCCGCGCCAGCTATGGCGAACCGGAAACGCTGGTCGGCCGCAGCGTGGTGTTCATCGCCAACCTGGCTCCACGCAAGATGCGCTTCGGCATCAGCGAAGGCATGATCCTGTCGGCCGGCTTCGACGGCGGCGCGCTGGCACTGCTGGACGCCGATGCTGGTGCGCAGCCGGGCATGCCTGTTCGGTGAAGCGGGATTGGGGAATCGGGAGTCGGGAATCGTAGAAGCCAGAGCTGGTTGTTGAGGGAGACCTCACACCAGTGCCTGGCCCGTCCCCTCATCCGCCCCTGCGGGGCACCTTCTCCCTGTGGGAGAAGGGAAAGCAGACGCCGCGCCGTTAACCAATCCCCACTCCCGACTGCCCAATCCCCGCCCCTCATGCACCTGGCCCTGTTCGACTTCGACCACACCATCACCACCTGCGACAGCTATGCGCGCTTCCTGCGCAAGGTGGCCACGCCCGCGCAGCTGGCGACGGCGAAGTGGCAGGTCGGCCCATGGGTGCTGGGGTACCGGTTGGGCATGGTGTCGGCTGCGGCGCTGCGCGCGCGGGTCACCCGCATCGTGTTCAGTGATCGCCGGCTGGACGAGGTGGCCGCGCACGGCGCCGATTTCGCGCGCACTGCATTGCCGGGCGTGCTGCGCGCCGAGGTGATTCAGCGCATCGACTGGCATCAGGCACAGGGGCATGAAGTGGTGCTGGTGTCGGCCTCGCTGGACCTGTACCTGCAGCCGTGGTGCGCGCAGCATGACCTGTCGTTGATCTGCAACAAGCTGGAACACCACGCCGGCGTGCTGAGCGGGCGCTATGCGGAAGGCGATTGCGGCCCACGCAAGGCCGCGCAGATCCGCCTGCGCTATGACCTGTCGCAATACGAATGCGTGCATGCCTACGGCGACAGCCGTGAAAACAAGCCGATGCTGGCGCTGGCACAGCAGCGCTGGTATCGCGGCAAGCTGCTGCACTGACATGCACACCGCAACGCCCGCCGCATCGCCCGACCTGGTCGACCGCCTCGACCGCCTGCTGCCGCAGACCCAGTGCGGCCAGTGCGGTTACGACGGCTGTCGCCCGTATGCGCAAGCGATGGCAGACGGCAAAGCGGATGTCGATCATTGCCCGCCCGGCGGCGATGCGGGTGCGCGTGCGCTGGCGCATGTCCTGCAGGTGCCCGCGCGCCCTTACGACCGCACGCGCGGCCTGCAGACACCGGCGCAGGTGGCGTGGATCGTCGAAGCCGACTGCATCGGCTGCACCAAGTGCATCCAGGCCTGCCCGGTGGATGCGATCGTCGGCGGCGCCAAGCACATGCATACGGTGATCGCGCCGCTGTGCACCGGGTGCGCGCTATGCCTGCCGGCCTGCCCGGTGGATTGCATCGTGCTGCGCGCAAGCGGCTAGACCGCTGGCCGGACGCGTGGCGCAGGTGCCAGGCGCGCCACGCCCGGAACGGGAGGTGCCACCTGCACCGCGATGTCTGCACGCCATCCGTGCCTGCACGACGCGTGCATGCTCGCGGCCGGCCCCCTGAGCCGGCAGACTTGTGTCCACGCCCCGGCTTCCGCACCCGGCTGCGCCCTCGCCCTGGCCGCTCGCTCGCGGCCGGCGCGGCACCGGCAATCCCATGCACGCACCTGCGCTCCGGGCAGCGCCCAACGCCCCAAACACGTGGCACTGGCCTCCAGGTACGACACCGCGTCAGGAACGTCCTGACGCATCCGGCGCATCCGCACTGCGGATGCGCTCGTATTGGTAGGCACTCCCATCGAGGAATCCGCCGATGCGTCCACTCGCCGCTGCCCTTGCCGCGCTCGCCAGCGTATGCCGGCCGGTTCCGCCGTTGCTGCTGCTGGTGCTGGGCGGCTTGCCGCTGAGTGCGGCGGCGGTCACCCGTGTGGATGGCGATGCCTTCGATGGCGACAGCGGTGCGCTGCGCTATCGCGAGTCGCACTGGTTGCTCGACGATGGCGGGCGCGTCGTGCTGTATCGCTGCGCGGACGGACGCCCGTTTGCGCGCAAGCAGGTCGATGGCGGCGGCAGTTCGCCCGACTTCAGCCTGATCGACGGCCGCGACGGCTATCGCCAGGGCGTGCGTCAGCGCGACGGCGTGCGCGAGATGTTCCAGCAGGAACCCGGCAAGGCCGAGCAACGCACGCCACTGCCGGCCGACGACGGCCCGCGCGTGATCGATGCCGGCTTCGATGCATACCTGCGCAGCCACTGGGAGGCGCTTGCCGGCACGCCGCAGCGCGTGGACTTCGTGCTGCCAAGCCTGCAACGCCAGCTGGCATTCCGTGTCGAGCGCATCGACGATACCGGCGGCCAGCGCCGTTTTCGCCTGAGCCTGGATGCGTGGTACGGCGCGGCAGTGCCCGCGCTCGAAGTGCGTTATTCGATCGCCGACAAACGTCTGCTGCAATTCCGCGGCGTGGGCAATCTGCGCGACGAGCGCGGCCGCTATCCGCATGTGCGCATCGTTTTTCCGGACACCGCTGCGCGTGCGGTCAGCGCCGATGCGCTGCGCCAGGCGCGCGAGCAGCCGCTGGTCAACAGCTGCAGCGCCCCGTGACCCAGGTCCGCGCCATCTTCACGTTCGACCACGCGCGGTTGCGTACAACGGCCCGGTCACCTCTTCCCCATACAGGACCATCGCCATGGCCAAGGCCTACCTCTGGATCAACGCAGTGCTCTACGTCGTGCTGGCGATCTGGTGCACGCTCTCGCCGGCCAAGACCGCCAATGCCGTGGGCTACACCCAGCTCTCGCCGGCCGGGCAATCGGAATACCTGGTCATCTATGGCGGCCTGCAGCTGGGCATGGCGTTCCTGTTCGGCTACTTCGCGTGGATCGATCAACCGCGCACCGGCCTGCTGGTCGCACTCGCGTTCTACGTGCCGATCGTGCTGTTCCGCAGCGTCTCCCTGGCGCGCCTGTGGCCGGTCTCCGCGCCCACGGTGGCATTGGCCGGCGTCGAGATCCTGTTGCTGCTCGCTGCCGTCCTGCTGTGGTTTCAGCAGCGCAAGTGAAGGACAGCGTCCGCCCAGTCCGGTAGCATCGCCCCCACCTCAAAAAACGCCCGACCGCATGAGTGCCATCCCTGGCCACGACGACGATGAAACCGGACGACTGCTGACCGCGACCGCGGGTGGCGACCGGCATGCCTTCGAAGCGCTGTACCGGCAGACCTCGCCCAAACTCTTCGGGGTGTGCCTGCGCATGATCCCGCACCGTGCCGAAGCCGAAGAGGTGCTGCAGGACGTGTTCACGCTGATCTGGCACAAGGCCGGGCAGTTCGATCCCACCCGTGCACGCGGGCTCACCTGGCTGGCGATGATCGCGCGCAACAAGGCCATCGACCATCTGCGCGCCAATGCCCCGCAACGCCGCAACGTGGCGCTGGACGATGCCGGCGAATTGCGCGCCAGCGATGCCTCGCCGCTGGAGCGCACCGAGCGCGCCAGCACGCGCCGACGCATCGACCACTGCCTGGCGGAGCTGGAACCGCCGCGCAGCGAATTGATCCGCACCGCGTTCTTCGACGGCATCACCTACGAAGAACTCGCCGCACGCACCGACACCCCGATCGGCACGGTCAAGAGCTGGATCCGCCGCGGCCTGGCCAAACTCAAGGCATGTCTGGAACGATGAGCACGCCCTTTCCCATCGACCAGGAACCGCCGCGCGAGGTGCTTGCCGGCGAATACGTGCTGGGCCTGTTGAGCGCCGACGAGCGCCTGGCTGCCGAACAACGCGTCGCCACCGACGGCCAGTTTGCGCAGGCAGTGACGCAGTGGCAGGAACATCTGGCGCCGTTGCTGGACGAGATCGCCGCCGTAACGCCGCCCGGCCAGGTCTGGGCACGCATCCGCCACACCCTCGGCTTCGACACGCCACTGCACGCAGTGCCCCCCGCGCCGTCGACAGCGCCGCCGGCAGGCGCGCCAACGACAGCGGTGTGGAACAGTGTGCGGTTCTGGCGCTGGGCAAGCGCCGGCGGCCTGGCCACCGCGGCCGTGTGCCTGCTGGCATTGTTGAACCTGCGCACGCCACCGGCACCGGTATCGCCGCCGCAGGGCACCGGCCCGGTGGTACAGACACCGGTCACGCCGCCGGCGGCCACCACCGCGCCGGCGACCGGCATTGCGATGACCTCCACGCTGGCCACCGAAGACGGCCGCCCCGGCTATGTCGCGTTGATGGATGCCGACAAGCACACCATCACGGTGACGCCGCTGGATCGCACCGCCACCGCCGACAAGGTACCCGAGCTGTGGCTGATCACGCCGGACGGCAAGGCGCATTCGATGGGCACCTTCGACGACCAGCGTGCACGCCGCGCGCAGATTCCCGACCAGTTGATGCCCATGCTCAGCAACGAGGCCATCCTGGCAGTGACGCTGGAGCCGCCGGGCGGTGCACCGGGCGGCGTCGCCACCGGTACCGTGGTGGCCAAGGGCGGCATCAGCACGCTGGCAATGGCGCCCTGATCCGGCGCGCCTGACGCCGCCTGCGACCACGTTGCAGGCGGCGTCAGGCGCGCAACAGCCTCATCTGCGTCACCCCTGGCTGGCGCGGTTCAATGTGTGCGCAATTGCGCGATTCGTTCGCACCGGCACGCCAAGCGCGCGCGCGCATGCGACGATCGAACGCGCTGGTGCATCTGTTTACCGGCAGCGTCCGTAAAGGGTCACCACTACACACGGAGAACCACGCGTGCCGAGTACTGGCTTTGACCCACATGCCGCGCCGCCGCAGCCTGCCGACACCCGCCGACGTGGGTGGATCGCAGCGCGTACCGGCAGCCTGCGTCGTTGGGTGGATTCGCAAACCGACGAACCGCTGGACGAAGCACGCGCAGACCGTATCGACTGGCTGCGTGCCCTGCCCTTCATCGCGCTGCACCTGGCCTGCCTGGCGGTCCTGTGGGTCGGTGCGTCCTGGTTCGCGGTCGGCATGGCGGTGGCGTTGTACGCGCTGCGCATGTTTGCGCTGACCGGGTTCTACCACCGCTACTTCTCGCACCGCGCGTTCAAGACCTCGCGCGTGCTGCAGTTCGTGTTCGCGGCCATCGGCGCCACCTGCGTGCAGCGCGGGCCGCTGTGGTGGGCCGCGCATCATCGCAATCATCACCGCCACACCGACACCGGCCGCGATCCGCATTCGCCGGCGCAGCACGGCTTCTGGTGGAGCCATACCGGCTGGTTCCTGACCCCGCGCAACTTCCGCACCGACTGGGAGGTCATCCCGGACCTGCGCCGCTTTGCCGAGCTGCGTTTTCTGGACCGCTTCGACATCGTGATGCCGGTGTTGCTGGCAACCGGGCTATACCTGCTCGGCGACTGGCTGGCGGTTGCCGCGCCCGCGTTGCAGACCAACGGCGCGCAACTGCTGGTGTGGGGCTTTGTGATCTCCACCGTGGCTTTGTTCCATGCCACCTTCACCATCAATTCGCTGGCGCATCGCTTCGGCAGCCGGCGTTTCGACACCCGCGACGACAGCCGCAACAACTGGCTGCTGGCGCTGCTCACCTTTGGCGAAGGCTGGCACAACAATCACCACTTCTTTCCCGGCTCCGCACGCCAGGGCCTGCGCTGGTGGGAGTACGACCTCACCTGGTACGGGCTCACCGCGATGTCGTGGGTGGGCCTGGTCTGGGACCTCAAGCCGATGCCGACATCGCTCACGCAACGTGCCGAGCGGGTGAGCCGATGAGCGAGGGCAGGATTGCCGTGGTCGGCAGCGGGATCGCCGGCCTCGGCGCGGCGTGGCTGCTGTCGCGCCGCTACGAGGTCACCTTGTTCGAGGCCGCCGATTATCTGGGTGGACATACGCACACCCACGACATCCAGCTGGACGGCCAACGCTATGCGGTGGACAGCGGCTTCATCGTGTTCAACCCGCAGCACTATCCGCTGCTCACGCGCATGTTCGCCGAGCTGGACGTGGCCGCGCAGCCGACCACGATGAGCTTCTCGGTGCACGACGCGCGCAGCGGGCTCGAATACAACGCCGGCAGCCTGGGCGGGCTGTTCTGCCAGCGCAGCAATCTGCTCAGCCCGCGCTTCTGGGGCATGCTGGCCGACCTGCGTCGCTTCTATCGGCAGGCGCCGGCGGTGCTGCACAGCCAGGAGCGCTTCAGCACGCTGGGCGCGTATCTGCAGCGGCATGGGTATTCGGCGGCGTTTCGCGACCAGCATCTGGTGCCGATGGCCTCGGCACTGTGGTCATCGCCCTCGCAGCGCATCCTCGAATTCCCGATGGGCCAGCTGATCGGCTTCATGGCCAACCACCACATGCTGCAGCTCAGCGGGCGTCCGCAGTGGCAGGTGGTGCGTGGTGGATCCAGCAGCTACGTGCGTGCGCTGCGCCGGCGCTGGCAGGTGCTCGAGCGCCTGTCCACGCCGGTGCATGCGATCCGCCGCGCGCCCAACGGTGTGGTGCTCAGTTCCCTGCGTGGCGAAGAGCACTTCGACAACGTGGTGCTCGCCTGCCATGCCGACGACGCGCTGGCCTTGCTCAGCGACGCCACCGCAGCCGAGCGGCAGGTCCTGGGCGGCATCACCTACCAGGACAACGACACCGTCCTGCACACCGACGCCAGCGTGCTGCCACGCGATCGCCGCGCCTGGGCGGCGTGGAATGCGCATGTGCCGGCCGACCCGCAGGCGCCGTGCACGGTGAGTTACTGGATGAACGCCCTGCAGTCGCTCAACGCGCCACAGCCGTTCATCGTCAGCCTCAATCGCAACCACGACATCGCCCCGGACAAGGTGCTGCGGCGCATGCGCTACCGCCACCCGGTGCAGAACGCGGCCGCCCTCGCCGCGCAGACGCGCAAGGCCGAGATCCAGGGCGTGCAGCACACCTGGTTTGCCGGCGCGGCCTGGGGCTTCGGCTTCCATGAAGACGGCCTGCGCAGCGGCGTCGATGTGGCCCATGGCCTGGGAGTGGACTGGTGATGCAGCTGCTGCGCGACGCCAGCCCCGATGCGATACCGCTGCCTCCGGGCGAGGACAGCGGTGCCGTCAGTGGGCTGGGCGCGATGCGCAGCGCGATCTATACCGGTTGGGTGCGGCACCGCCGGTTTGCGCCCAGGCCGCTGGCGTTTCGCTACCGGCTGTTCCTGATGTACCTGGATCTGTCCGAGCTCGATGTGGTGTTTGCGCGGCGCTGGCTATGGTCGGTGGGGCGCGCCAATCTGGCGCAGTTCCGGCGCAGCGATTATCTCGGTGACCCGGACATTCCGCTGGACCAGGCAGTGCGCGACTGCGTGCAGGCCCAGACCGGCGAGCGCCCCGACGGCGCGATCCGCCTGCTCACGCATCTGCGCTACTTCGGCCATGTGTTCAATCCGGTCAGCTTCTACTACTGCTTCGATCGCCACGGGGGCCTGCGCTGGGTCGTGGCGGAAATCACCAATACGCCGTGGCAGCAGCGCCACACCTACGTGCTGCCGGTCGCGCAGGCGCGCACGCATCGCCAGGTGCATGCCTGGCGCTTCGACAAGCGCTTCCACGTCTCGCCCTTCATGGGCATGCAGCACCAGTACGACTGGCGTTTCAGCGTGCCCGAGGCGCAGTTGCGCGTGCATATGGACGTGCTGGATGCGCCTGGCGGCGACGCGCCGGGCGGCAGCCCCGCGGCCGAGGCCGATGGCGCAGGCAGCGGTGCACGCCGCTTCGATGCCACCCTGGTCCTGCAGCGCCAGCCGCTCAACGCGCGCACCCTGGCGCGCACGCTGCTGGCCTATCCCTTGATGACCGTGCAGGTGGTGCTGGCCATCCACTGGCAGGCCCTGCGCCTGTGGCTGCGCGGCAACCCGGTCCACGATCACCCTCATCCGCCTGTGCGAGAACCCCGATGAACGCCACGTCCCTGCCCGACACCGCTGCGCCGCGCGCGGCTTCCTGGACGGACCGCCTGTTGCGCAAGCGCCTGCTGGCCACGCTCGGCGAGCTGCGCGATGGACAATTGCAGCTGCACGAAGCCGATGGCGTCACCACCCTCGGCAACGCCAGTGGCGCCGATGCGCTGCAGGTGCAGTTGCGTGTCATCGACCCCGGCTTCTATCGCCAGGCCGCGCTCAACGGCAGCGTCGGTGCCGGCGAGTCGTACATGGATGGGCAGTGGCACTGCGACGACCTGGTCGCGTTGATGCGCCTGCTGCTGCGCAATCGCGACCGCCTGGATGCGATGGAAACCGGCACCGCGCGGCTGGGCGGCTGGGCGATGCGCAGCCTGCATGCGTTCGCACGCAATACCCGCAGCGGCAGCCGGCGCAACATCGCCGCGCACTACGACCTGGGCAACCCGTTGTTCCGCCTGTTCCTCGACGAGAACCTGATGTATTCCTCGGCGATCTTCGTCGATGGCGAAGAAGCCCAGGGCGAGGCGGCCCTGGAGCGCGCAGCCACGCGCAAGCTCGAACGCATCTGCCAGAAACTGCAGCTCGGCCCGCAGCACCACGTGGTGGAAATCGGCACCGGCTGGGGCGGCTTCGCGCTGCACGCCGCACGCGCGCACGGCTGCCGCGTCACCACCACCACCATCTCGCGCGAGCAGTTCGAACTGGCCACCCAGCGCATCGCCGCGGCCGGCCTGAGCGACCGGGTCACGGTGTTGTTGCGCGACTATCGCGATCTGGACGGCCGCTATGATCGGGTGGTGTCGATCGAGATGATCGAGGCCATCGGCCATCAGTATCTGGACACCTATTTCGCCAAGGTCGGCAGCCTGCTGGCCGACGACGGCCAGGCGCTGATCCAGGCCATCACCATCGAAGACCATCGCTATGCGCAGGCCTTGCGCTCGGTGGACTTCATCAAGCGGCACATCTTCCCCGGCAGCTTCATTCCATCGGTGGCGGCGATGACCGGCGCGATCGCGCGCGCCAGCGACCTGCGCCTGTTCAACCTGGAAGACATCGGGCCGAGCTATGCGTTGACGCTGCGCGCCTGGCGCCAGCGCTTCATGGCGCAGCTGCCGCAGGTGCGCGCGCTCGGCTATGACGAGCGCTTCATCCGCATGTGGGAGTTCTATCTGGCCTATTGCGAAGCTGGTTTCCTGGAGCGCTCGATTGGCGATGTGCATCTATGGCTGAGCAAGCCGGGTGCGCGCCCGCCGCAGTTCGTGCCCGGCCTTCCCGTTGACGCATGAAGCAGCTCGGCAACTATCTGGGCCTGCAGGTGCTATGGCTGGTGGCCGTCAGCGCGGCCGCGCAGGCGCGTATCTGGCCTACCCTGCTGGCGCTGGCGTTGTTTGCGCTGTATCAGCTGTGGCCGTCGCGGCGTGCGCCGGGCGATCCGCAGCTGCTGGTCGCCGCGCTGTCGCTGGGCCTGCTGCTGGATACCACGCTGGCGGCGGGCGGCTGGGTGCGCTACGCCGCGCCGTGGCCGGGCACCCTGCTGGCGCCGGCCTGGATCCTGGCGTTGTGGCTGGGCTTTGCGCTCACGCTCAACCATTCGCTGGCATCGGTGATGCAGCGGCCATGGCTGGCGGTGCTGCTGGGCGCGATTTTCGGTCCGTTTTCGTATTGGCTGGCACAACGCGGCTGGCAGGCGGTGGAATTCCGGCCGCCACAGCTGCAGGCGGTGGTCGCAGTCGGCATCGGCTGGGGCCTGGCCTGCGGCGTGTTGTCGCTGTATGCACGCCGCCTGGCGCGACCATCGCCTGACCATCCGAGGGGAGAACTGCAATGAATGCCTGGCCGCTGCTGCATGTGGGCGTGTTTGCGAGCGTGGTGATGGTGATCGGCTGGCTGTGGCAACGCCGCAGCGGCAATGCCGGCCCGGTCGATGTGCTGTGGTCCGCGTGCCTGGCCCTGGCTGCGCCGTATTGCGCGTGGATGTCCGATGGCGCGCTGCTGCCGCGCGTGCTGGTCGCCGTGCTCGGCGGTGTCTGGGGCGCGCGCCTGGCGCTGCATCTGGGCGTGCGTGTGTTCGGCGACCCGCATGAAGATGGCCGTTATCGTGCCCTGCGCGAGCACTGGAACGGCGACCAACGCAAGTTCCTGGGCTTTTTTCTGGCGCAGGCGGTCGTGGTGGTGCTGTTTTGTGTGCCGTTTCTGGCCGCTGCCAGCAATCCGAATCCGGCCTGGAGCGCGTGGAGCACCCTGGCGATCGCGGTGTGGTTGATCGCGGTCGGTGGCGAAGCCCTGGCCGACCGGCAACTGTCTGCGCACAAGGCCAACCCGGCCAATCGCGGCGTCACCTGCCGCAGCGGCTTGTGGCGATATTCGCGGCATCCCAATTACTTCTTCGAGTTCGTGCACTGGTTCGCTTACCTGGCGCTGGCCGTCGGTGCCGGGCCATGGCCGCTTGCCCTGGCCGCGCTGGGGCCGGTGGTGATGTTCGTGTTCCTGTATCGCTTCACCGGCATTCCCTACACCGAGCAGCAGGCGCTGCGCTCGCGTGGTGAGGACTATGCGCAGTACCAGCGCAGCACCAGCGCGTTTTTCCCGCTTCCCCCTTCGTCCTGAGTCGCCTGGAGAGTCGTATGTCCACCATTACCGTTCCGCCCTCCTCGCTGCCCGAAGAATCCGTCGCGACCCGGCTGGCCGAATCCGGCGTGCTCCCCGACGCCGCATTGCGTTACGGCATCCGCCGCTTGTGCGCGCAGCGCCTGCGCGATGAGCGCACCGGCGGTGCCGATGCCAGCGGCGAGCGCCAGCGCGCCTTCATCGACAGCCTGCGCGCGAGCGCGATCGCCATCGAAACCGATGCGGCCAATCGCCAGCACTACGAGTTGCCGCCGCAGTTCTTCACCCTGTGCCTGGGCCGCCGGCTCAAGTACAGCAGCTGCTACTGGGACGCCACCACGCCGGATCTGGATGCGGCCGAAGAACGCATGCTGGCGCTGTACGGTGAGCGCGCCGAACTGGCCGACGGCCAACGCATCCTGGAGCTGGGCTGCGGCTGGGGCTCGCTGACCTTGTGGATGGCCGAGCGCTATCCCGGCGCCACCATCACCGCGGTGTCCAACTCGCGTCCGCAGCGCGCGCACATTCTGGAGCAGTGCCGGGTGCGCGGATTGAGCAACGTGCAGGTCATCACCGCCGACGTCAACGCGCTGGCGCTGCCGCCGGGCAACTTCGACCGCGTGGTGTCGGTGGAAATGTTCGAGCACATGCGCAATTACCGCGAGCTGCTGGCGCGCGTCGGCAGCTGGCTGGCGCCGGGCGGCAAGCTGTTCGTGCATATCTTCTGCCATCGCGACCTGGCCTACCCGTTCGAGGTGGCCGGCGAAGACAACTGGATGGGGCGGCATTTCTTCACCGGCGGGCTGATGCCGGCGGCCGATACCCTGCTGCATTTCCAGCAGGACGTGGTGATCGAACAGCGCTGGGTGCTGTCGGGCGAGCATTACGAAAAAACCGCCAACGCCTGGCTGGAGAACCAGGACCGCCACCGCGCGCAGATCATGCCGCTGCTGAAGCAGACCTATGGCGAGGATGCGCAGCGCTGGTGGCAGCGCTGGCGGATGTTCTGGCTGGCCTGCGCCGAATTGTTCGGTTACGACCAGGGTCGCGAGTGGGGTGTGGCGCACTATCGCTTCGTCAAACGCTGATCACCGCGCGCGGCCCGGGACGCCATCGCGGCCCGCATGGGTGAACGCGAATATCCCGGCTTTCCGTTCTTGCCGGCGCACCGGCAGGCGGGTTGGCACCATGGCCATGCCAGCGCGCCGTCCGGGGTTTGCACTGTCTGCTGACAACGCTGCGATGCGATGCGATGCGATGCGCAACGCATGCGCAGACGATGCCATCGGCGCGCGCGATCGCCCCGCGACCGCGCGCCGCCCTGCGGTCAGCTCGCCGCAGCGGTGATCACGATTTCCACCTTCCATTCCGGCCGCGCCAACTTGGCTTCGACCGTGGCGCGCGCGGGGGTAAAGCCGTGCGGCACCCATTCGTCCCAGGCCGCGTTCATGCCGTCGAAATCGGCGATGTCGGCCAGGAAGATTTCCGCACGCAGGATCTTGGTCTTGTCGCTGGCCGCCTGCGCGAGCAGCTTGTCGATTTCGCCCAGCACCTGGCGGGTCTGCCCGGTGATGTCTTCGCTGGTGTCTTCGGCAACCTGGCCGGCCAGATAGCACACGCCGCCATGGACGGTCATTTCCGACATCCGCGGACCCGTTTCGAATCGCTGCAACATTTCAGACTTCCTACGGTTGATTGACCCGGGCATTGTCCCGCGAATGCGGCAAACGTGCAGCCCCGGCGCGCGGGTGCTGCGCCAACCACGCCCCCACCCGCACCATCCAGGCCACGATCAGCACGATGGCGCTCTTCTGGCTGATGCCCAGCGGCACGCTGCTGACCGTGACGTGGACCAGCAACACCGCAAATGCGCTCAGCCCCAGGCCAAACGCAGTGGTGAAGCGGCCCCGCCACACCCGGTCGCGGCGGAAATACCACGATTGCAGCAACACCGCCGCGATCACGCACAGAAACGTCATGTCGGCCGAGAGCAGATGCACCAGCATGGCCGCGTCGGGCGCCAGCTCCGGCATCCAGCTATCGCCGATCGACACCATGCTCAGGCCCAGCGCCGCGCTCCAGAACAGCGCCACCACCGTGCGGCTGCGCGCGGGCGGCGCAAGTGCCGCCTGCAGGCCCGGCGCCATCCACGCCATCGTGGCAGCCAGCACGCAATAGGCCGTGCGTAACAGCAGGCCGTGGTCGCCGTGCAGATAGGCGCTGAGCTGTGCGTCGATCCAGTCCAGATCCCCACGCAGCCATTGCAACAGCAGAATCAATCCGATGAAGGCCATGCCCGTGCAGGCGGCGACTGCGCCGGCCTGCCCGGCCCAGCGTGGCGGGCACGACGGCCCGGGCGGCATCGCGGTGCCGGTGTGGTGTCGATCGTCCATCAATTGCCTGTCTGTGGTGCAACGGTCATCGTGTCCAGGTGGGTCGCCTGCGGCACGTGGTCGCGGCGATGCCCTATGATGCGCGCGGCCGTCCCGAGCCGACACCTGTCCGCACGACCGAAGCCTGCGTTCACCTCATTGGGCATCCACGCGATCACCCTGCATGTACCTTGACACCGACCGGCCCATGCAGACCAACCGCCCGCGCGGCACGCACCATGCATGTGCCCTTCTTCCCCTCCAGCAGATCCCGTTTCCCTCATGACGGATACCTCCGTGTCTTCCCAAGCGCCGGCCAGCGGCTGGCGCCGCGCCTTGCCGGTGATCATCAGCCTGGCGATCCTGGCCATGGCGCTGCATGCGCTGTCGGGACAATTCACCGACCACGGCTATCGGCAGATCCGCCAGGCGTTCCGTGCCTTGGGTACCGGCCAGATCGCGCTCACCTTGCTGCTGGGCTTGAGCAGCTACGCCTGTCTGGTGGGCTTTGACTGGGTCGGGCTCAAGCGCACCGGCAAGCGGCTGCACCCGGCGCGCGTGGGCATCACCGCCTTCATGGCGCACGCGGTGGGGCAGACACTGGGGTTTGCCGCACTCACCGGCGGCGCGGTCCGCCTGCGCGGCTATGGCAGCGTCGGGCTGACCCTGGCCGAGATCGGCCAGGTGGTGCTGATGAGCACACTGGGCTTCGTCTTCGGCGCCTGGGTGTTGCTTGGCCTGGCGCTGATGCTGGAACCGGAAGCGGCTGCGCGTGCACTGCCGATCACCGCAGAAGGCATCCGCATCGCCGGTATCGCCTTGCTGGTGGGCTACGTTGCGATGCTGGGACTGGTTGGCAGGCAGGGCCGCGAATTCGGGATTGGCCGTCATCGCTTCTGGTTGCCCGACCGCACCACGGTGCTCGGCGTCACCGCGCTGAGCGTGGTCGAGCTGGGCCTGGCGGCCGCCGCGTTCTACGTGCTGCTGCCGCCGGACCCGGGCACCGGCTACTTCGGGTTTATCGGCATCTGGCTGGTGGCGGTGGTCGCCGGGCTGATCTCCACGGTGCCGGCCGGCCTGGGCGTGTTCGAGTGGAGCCTGCTCAAGCTGCTGCCGCATGTCACCCCCGCCGCGGTGCTGGCCGCCGCGCTGGCCTACCGGGTTACCTACTACATCGTGCCGCTGCTGATCTCGGTGGCGATGGCGGCAGCCTCCGGCCTGGGCGCACCGGTGCGCGCCAGCGCCAGCACCGCACGCACGGTATGGAAGGCCTTGCGCCCGTGGTTGCCGCAGATCCTGGCGTTGGCGGTGTTTGCGGTGGGTGCGGCGCTGGTCATCGACGGCACCTTGCCCACCCCGCGCGCGCGCCAGGAAGTGGCGCCGCTGCCGCTGATCGAGACCTCGCATCTGCTGGTCAGCCTGGGCGGCATGGTGCTGCTGCTGATCGGCCAGGGCCTGCAACGGCGCAGCCATGCGGCCTGGGTGCTGGCACTGGGCGTGTGCGTCCTGCTGCCGCCGCTGTCGCTGTTGCGCGGCAGCCATATCTCGGTGTCGTTGTCGGCGGCACTGGCCGCAGTGGCGCTGTGGGCGGCACGCCGCGAGTTTTACCGCCAGGGCGCGCTGCTGGACGAAGCCTGGTCGTGGCGCTGGCTGAGCAACCTCGGCCTGGTGCTGGTGGCCACGTTCTGGCTGCTGTTCTTCGTCTACAGCCACGTCGAATACAGCAACGACCTGTGGTGGGAATTCGCCACCTCGGCCAACGCGCCACGTGCGCTGCGCGCGGCGCTGATCCTGTGCGTGGGCGTGATCGTGTTCGGCATGGCGCGCCTGCTGCGTGGCGGCCGCCGCCCGATGCCGTCCGCCGATGCGCAGACCCTGCAGACGCTGGCGCCGATCCTGGCCATCAGCACCGACACCCAGGCCTGCCTGGCGCTGACCGGCGACAAGGCCTTCCTGCTCGACGAGCAGGGCCGCGGGTTTGTGATGATGCAGCGTTACGGTGGCTCGCTGATCTCGATGGGCGACCCGGTCGGCGCGCCCGAGGTCGCACGCGCACTGATCTGGCGCTTCCGCGAAGAGGCCGACCATATGGGCCTGCGCCCGGTGTTCTACCAGGTCGGCGAAAAATACTGGCAGACCTATCTGGACATGGGCCTGACCCTGGTCAAGCTGGGCGAAGAGGCGATCGTGCCGCTGGAAGGCTTCACCCTCGAGGGCCGCGACCGCGCCGATCTGCGCCAGGCCTGGAACCGCGGCAAGCGCGGCGGCCTGACCTTCCGCATGCTGCAGCCCGAACAGGTGGATGCGGTACTGCCGCGCCTGTCCGAAGTGTCCGAACAATGGCTGGAAGAAAAGTCCGGCGAAGAGAAGGGCTTCTCGCTGGGCAGCTTCGATGCGGACTATCTGCGCCGCTTCCCGGTGGCGGTGGCCGAGGCGGAAGGCCAGATCGTGGCCTTCGCCAACGTGTGGCAAGCGCCGGCCGGCGGCGAGCTGTCGGTGGACCTGATGCGGCACAGCGCGCAGGCGCCCAAGGGCACGATGGATTTCCTGTTCATCGAGCTGTTCCTGTGGGGGCAAGCCAACGGCTATACGCGCTTCTCGTTGGGCATGGCGCCGCTGTCGGGCCTGGCCGAGCATCGCCTGGCCGGCCGCTGGAATCGCTTCGCCAGCCTGGTCGCGCGTCACGGCGAGCGCTTCTATGGCTTCAGCGGCTTGCGTCGCTTCAAATCGAAGTTCGCCCCGACCTGGCGCCCGCGCTACCTGGTCGCGCCGGGCGGCATGCATCTGCCGGCCGCATTGCTGGATGTCACCCGATTGATCTCGGTGGATCCCGGCCGCCAGGAGTAACACCACACAGGGCCTGCGGTTTTCATGCGAATGCGTCGATCTATGGCGGGCGCCTGCACGTGTGCCTGATGGCATTGCTTGTTGGTGAGCGGTAGCGAGATTGGGAGCGTGGTGTCGCGTCCGGGGGCGGGACCGTGTGGCGGCATGGATGCCGCCACCGAGCCTCAAGGGACGGATCTACGGCGTGTCCCGACACCGGATGCGGCACCGCGTTGCCGACCGACTCCGCACACCGATCAATCGTGCGCACCGCATCTGTTGTTTCCATGCGAATGCTTCGGTCTGCTGCGGGCGCTTGCACGCGTACCGGCGTGGGACACGCCGCAAGTACGTCCGTGTAGGCTCTGGCGCGGCATCCATGCCGCTCAAGGTCCCACACCGGCACGCGCGCAAGCACCTCCGGTTGCTGTCGGTTGCGGAACGAAATGCGAACGGCTTGATGAGCTATACGTCCTTCGGAGCCCGCGTTCCTGGCGAAGAGACAGCAGATAGGTGGCTTACTGATTACGTCGGCTCAGGAATCACAGGCATCACGCTTGCTTGAAAGCACTGCTTGCCAATCAGCGGTAGCGATATTTGGAGCGTGGTGTCGCGTCCGGGGGCGGGACCGTGGGGCGGCATGGATGCCGCCACCGAGCCTACAGGGACGTACTTGCGGCGTGTCCCGACACCGGATGCGGCGCCTCGCCACCGGCCGACTCCGTACACCGATCAATTGCGCACTAAATCCGTCCGCTTCATGCGAATGCTTCGGTTTGCTGCGGGCGCTTGCACGCGTACCGGCGTGGGACCCGCCGCAAGTACGTCCTTGTAGGCGCTGGCGCGGCGTCCATGCCGCTCAAGGTCCCACACCGGCACGCGCGCAAGCACCACCGGTTGCTGTCGGTTGCGGAGAAAATGCCAAGCGCCCGCCGGGCTGCAGGCGGCCGAACCGAACGGCGACGACCAGGTTGTTGACATGCGTCTGCCGGAAGTCGGCTGACGCATGGGCAAAAATGCACTGCTTGCTTATGGCTTCGACAGAGCGTGCAACTGCTCCATGATCACCTTGGCCAGGGTCGCGTAATCGCCCTTGAAGTGGTGATCGCCCGGTAGCGCGACCCGCTTGGCGGCCTGTGGCGGCAGGCTCGGGCAGAGCGCATCCTGGTCGTCCTGGCCGTAGATGCAGACGGTGGTGCCGGCGGGCAGTCGCTGCACTTCCGGCGCAATCGGCAGGCCATCGTCGTCCGAACCCAGCCAGTTGCTGACGTGGAATTCGTAATCGGCCAGCTTGCCTACCGACAACAGCGCGGTCATGCGCAGGTTCTGCTTGGTCTGCGCCGGCAGCGTGTTGATCGCGGCCGGCAATACGTCCGCGCCCTGCGAGAAGCCGATCAGCACCACCCGCTTGCGTTGCCAGCGCTGCGCATAGAAACGCGCGATGCGATCCAGGTCGGTCGCAAAGCCCTGCGGTGTACGCTCGGTCCAGAAGTAACGCAGCGAATCCAGGCCGACCACCGGGATGCCTTGCGCGGCCAGTGCATCGGCCACCTCTTCGTCCAGGCCTGCCCAGCCGCCATCGCCGGAGACGAAGATCACGAAGGTGTCGTCGTCGCTGTCGCCGTCCGGCCTGGCCGGCACTTCCACCACCGGCAGATCTTCCAGCCCGCCCGGCGGTGGCGGCAAGGCCACGCCCTTCTGCTCGCCCAGCGAGCGTGCCGCAGCGCGCAGGCCCGGCAGGATGTCGCCTCGCGCCGAACGCGTAAAAGTGCGTGCCTGCGGCACCTGCTTGAGGAAGCTGTCTTCGGCGGCGGCCGGGCAACGCTTGTCCTGGCTCCCGGCAAGCACCCAGGGAATCTGCAGCGGCACCGGCAGCAGCGTGTTGCTGCCCGGGCGCACGCCCGGCTGGCAGATCGCCTGATCGGATACCGTGGCCGGGCACAGCCCATCGGTCAGCACGCCGGCCAGCACATGCGGCTTGGCTTGCGCCCCGATCGCATAGGCCAGCGCGGCCCCCTCGCCGTCGCCGACCAGCAGCGGCAGGCGGTAGGTGGGCACGTGGTAGAAGGCCTGCACGTAGCGCGAGAAATTCTCCACATCGCCGACCGAGAACGCGCAGGTGCCGCCGGCCTTGCGCAGCACCGCATACAGATGCGCGGTATCCACCATCGCCACCATCGCGCCATCGGCACGCAGGCTTTCCGCCTGCGTCTGCCGCTTGACGTTGTTGCCGGTGCCGGTCAGCCAGATCACCACGCGCTGCGGCTCGCCCTTGGGCATCAGCACCGGCACCTGCTCGAAGCGGCCGTGGCTCACTGGCTGCGTCGTCTGCGCAGCCGCCATGCCCGATAGCGTCAACATCGCCGCGCCGCAGAGCGCGCTCCACATCTCAAGTCGTCGCATGTCGCACCATCGGAAAGAGTGGTTCAAAGATAATCGCTCCGGGCGGCCACGCGAAGCGCGGCGCTTCGCTTATCGCGCATGTGCCTGCTGCCGCGCTTCCCAGGCGGCCAATGCCTGCCGGTAGCGCGCCAGTTCCTCCGCGTACAGATCGTGCACGCACAACGGGCAACCGCTCTCGCAGCACTCGTTGGGTGCAGGCGGCTCGGGCGGCTGCGGGCGTGGATCATGATCGGGAGCGGCGCGGTCGTGCATGCGCGCATTGTAGCGTGCGCCACCAGCGCGCCCGGATGAACCGCCTGGCCCCGTGTGCCGGGTCAGCGCCCCAGCCGCCGCCGCAGATTGGCCCGTGCCGCAGCGTCGTAGCGCGCATGGAAGTCGTCGCTCAGAAAGATGCGCGGACGCTCCAGCAGGCCGGCCAGGAACCGCCTGCGGTTGAGTCGGAACAACAGGCCGGGCACATGCCCGCGGTATTCGACGGCAATGGCCTGGTCGTAGGCATCGAACACCGCCGCCGGTGCGGCCAGGATCGCCATGTCGCAATCCATGAACAACGCCGCTTCGGCATCCACATCCGACGGCTGCAGTTGCCCATGGCGTGCGGTCAGCAGGATCAGGTGCTGCACGCGCTGCAGATCCACCGACACCTGCGGCCACCAGCGCGGGATGCAGTCCGCCGCCCACCTGGCCGACTCCGCCTCGTTGTCGCTGCGCCCGGGTTGATACACCGCATCGTGGAACAGCACCGCCAACCAGACTTCGACCGGCTGCTGCCAGCCCGGCCCGGCGGCGACCTCGGCGTAATGCTGCAGCAGCGCGCGCACATGACCGAAGTGGTGATAGGCGCGCGGCGGCGTGGCATAGGCCTGTTCGAGCGCGGCCAGGTGCTGCGGCTGCAATGGCAGTGGTGTGGTGGTGGCGTCCATGCACGCAGGCTACCGCGGACGCACCTGCCCGCGCATCAGCGCAGCGACCACTGCCCTTCGAGCTGGTAACGCGACTGGCCCAGAAAGCTGCGCACCAGCGCGAACTCGCGCACCGTCCACGCCAGCGCCTCGCAGCGCCGTTGCGGCAACGACTGGTTGCAATACAGCAGCGTCATATGCGGCGTGTACTGCGCATCGCCGGCAATGCCCGCATGCGCCAGTTGCCGGCCCAACGCGCCCTGCAGTTCGTACAGCCCGCGCACCTTGTCTTCGCCACGCAGCACGCACGGCAACTGCGAACGTCGTCCCCCGAAGGTGCCCACCCGATCGAACTCCACCGCGAACGCGTCCATTGCCACGCGCTCGGCCGCCTGACTGGCACGGCTCACCAACGACGGCGGCAAGCCGCCCGCGTAATCACCCAGATGATGCAGGGTCACATGCAAGCGTTCGCGCGCCAGCGGCCTGCCATCGACCTGGCCACCATGCAGCAGCCCATCGGCAATCGCCGCTGCGCGCTGGGCAGTCGATGCATCGGCCATCACCGCGAAGAACAGGCGCTCGGTGGTCTTCTCCTCGCCAAGGCCAAGCGACAGCTGCGCCTCGGCCGAGGACAGGTACAGGAACTGCTGTTTCATGGGCGATTCCACGACCGCGTACGCGGACCTGCCGGAAGAAGGGCGGCGGATACTAGCAGACCAACTGCGTGCGTGACACGCCTTCAACATCCACGCCACGACGTGGAACGCGCGCAATGCGTGGAACAAGAACTGCGTGTCACTGGCTGCGCGTGGCACAAAAAGAAACGGGCAGCTCGCGCTGCCCGTTTCCGCCTTTATCGGTTCACTCCACAAGCTGCATCACAGGGATGCGCCTGGGTCACGCGCGCAGGTTATGCGGCGCTCTTCATCGCATGCTTGCGGTTACGCATCACGTCATGACAGGCGCGCACTTCCGGCAGCAGACGCAGTGCGGCGTCGCGTGCGGCGGCCGGGGTGTCCTGATCGGCGATGGTTTCATCGAATGCCTTCAGCAGACGATCTTCGGACTCTTCCAGTTCGGCCACATAGCCATACTTGGTGTCGCCCAGGGTTGCGCGCACCTTGCCGTAGAACTGCTGCATGCTGCCGACCATGGTGCCGCTGGTTTCCGGCTTGCCACCGACCGAGGCGACGACGCTGCTCAGGTTGCTGACGATGTCGGACTTGACGCCGGCGATGCGGCGGAACAGCGTTGCAAGTTCCGCATCGCCCACCTTGGCAGCAGCTTCTTCGTAGAAGTCCTTGCCGTCGCGGGAAATGGCGATGAGGTCGTTGAGGCTGTGCTCGGTCTTGCTCTGAATGCTCATGTGTCGCTCCTGGTTACGATGGGCCAGCGCTGCGCGAGTCGAAAAGGCGCTTGCGCTGGCTTTCGGGGGATGAGGCAATCAATGGATTGATTGCATGCATTGCGTTGTGTACGGCCTTAGCTTGGCGGGCCACCCATAATCGAGATGTGAGTGCGGTGGCGATTGTCCTCACGCGATCATGCAGGCAATGAATGGCGATTCATCGATGCCAAGACCGGGTCAAGCTATTTCGGCTGCCGGCTCGCCCACATGTTGTCGACCAGATTGGGATACGGCCGGCCAGCCTCCTCTGCACGCTGTCTGGCAGCGGTTTTCTGGGCAGCGGTCAGCGGCGTGGACGCCGACCTACCTTTGGGTTTCGGGCGCTTCCATGGAGGTGGGGTGAAGTCGGTCATGGCGCTGTACGGTCCGCTCGCGATGAAGCATGCAGTCTCGATGTCGGGCCGTGAGTCGGCCGTGGATGGAGCCCTGCATCCTGGATGTGCAACTGCATCGCGACGGGTACGACCGCTATCCATGCTGCCACTCATCACGGCAACGGCCGCATGTGGCAGAGCAGGCCGGATAACCGCCTGCCACCGCGCCCAAGCCGCTGCGCTTCAGCAGCTCGCCAGCGCCGTCCGCTGCCGGCGTTCCTGCCAGACCGCCAGGGCATACACCAGCAAGCCGCCCAGCGCAGTGGCCGCGCCCACGTAGCCGGTCGAGGTCCAGCCCCACCCGGCCGTGATCGCCATGCCACCCAACCATGGGCCCAGCGCATTGGCGGTATTGAACGCGGCATGGTTGGACGCCGCCGCCAGGGTCTGCGCCTCTGCGGCCACATCCATCAGCCGCGTCTGCAGTGCAGGTGCCAGCGCACCCATGGTGCCGACCGCCACGATCGACACGAATACCCACAGGCCCGACTGCGCGGCCAACGGGAAGGTCAACATCACCACCACCGACCACACCAGCAACACCGGTACCGCACGGAACTGCATGCGATCGAACAGCCAGCCGCCCAGGATGCTGCCGAGCACGCCGCCGACACCGAACGCCACCATTGCCAGCGGAATCCGCGCCGGCGCCACGCCGGTCACTGCGGTCAAGGTGGGCGCCAGATAACTGAAGACGCAGAACATGCCGGAAAAACCCACCGCGCCGATCGCCAGGGCCAGCCACACCTGCGGCTGGTTGAAGGCCCGCAGCTCGCGCAGCGGCTGTTGGCGCGGCTCGTCCGGCGCGGGCGGCAAGCGTGATGCCACTGCGGCGACCGTGCACAACGCAAGCACCGATACCGCCGCGTAGGCCCAACGCCAGCTCACGATCTGGCCCAGCCAGGTCGCCAACGGATTGCCCACCAGCAAGGCGATGCTCAGGCCCAGCAACACCCGGCCCACCGCAGTGGCGCGCTGATTGGGCGGGCTGATCGACGCGGCGACCAATGAAGCAACGCCGAAGTAGGCGCCGTGCGGCAAGCCGGCGATAAACCGGCACAGCAACATCGTGTGGTAGCTCGGCGCCAGCGCACTGGCGAGATTGCCCAGCGCGTAGAACACCATCAACAGCAGCAACAAGGTGCGCCGCGGCCAGCGGGCGCCGACAATCGCCAGCAACGGCGCACCGACCACCACACCCAGCGCATAGGCGCTGATCACATGACCGACCTGCGGCTCGCTGATCTGCAGGCCCTGCGCGATCTGGGTCATCAGCCCCATGGTGGAAAATTCGCTGATGCCGATCGCAAAGCCACCCATCGCCAACGCAAACAGGATCAGCACGTAATCGCGCCGGGACACAGGCGGCGTTGAAAGATCGGTATCGGACATGCCCGACTCCAGGATGACGGGGCGGCTTATTATTGTGCAACGCAGCAATCGACGAAAGCGCGGCGCCTGCTGCGATTCAGCGCCAGGCCCCAGCACATCACAGCTTGGCCGATCCCGTCGCGACAAAAGACGCTGTGTCCTATCGCTATCGCTCGAATCCGCTTTGGTCCGCCACCATCGCTAGGGGGCACTCGCGATCGGCGCGGTGTCGCGCACGGCGCGTGATCCACACCCAATTGGTTGCTGATGTCCACATCCACTGAATCCCCATTGTTCTCACCGGTGCGCCTGGGCGCGCTGGATCTCGCCAACCGCGTGATCATGGCGCCGCTGACGCGCAATCGCGCCGTCGCCGGGCAGGTGCCCTCGCCGCTCGCCGCCGAGTACTACGGCCAACGCGCCAGTGCCGGATTGATCGTGGCCGAAGGCACGCAGATCAGCCCGCTGGGCCAGGGCTATCTGGATACGCCCGGCATCCACACCGCCGCGCAGGTCCAGGGCTGGCGTGCGGTCACCGATGAAGTGCATCGTCGTGGCGGCAAGATCGTGTTGCAGCTGTGGCATGTGGGCCGCGTCTCGCATACCAGCGTGCTGCCGCCAGGCGAATCGCCGGTGGCGCCCAGCGCCATCCGCGCCGAGGGCAAGACCTACACCAAGGATGGCTTCCAGGATGTCTCCGAGCCGCGCGCGCTGGCGCTGGACGAAATCCCCGCCTTGATCGAGGACTATCGCATCGCCGCGCGCAATGCCATCGACGCCGGCTTCGACGGCGTGGAAGTCCATGCGGCCAACGGCTACCTGCTCGACCAGTTCCTGCGTGACGGCTCCAACCAGCGCACCGACGCGTACGGCGGCGACATCGAAAACCGGACCCGCCTGCTGACCGAAGTGATGCAGGCCATTGCCGACGAGATCGGTGCCGAGCGCACCGGCGTGCGGCTGTCGCCGGTCACGCCGGTATACGGCATGCACGACTCCGATCCGCAGCCCTTGTTCGAACGTGCGGTGGAGCGTCTCAACCTGATCGGCGGGCTGGCCTTCGTGCACGTGATCGAAGGCGCAACCGGCGGTGCACGCGACAACGTCGCCTTCGACTACGCCGCGCTGCGCGCCAGGTTCGACGGCGCCTGGATCGCCAACAACAGCTACGACAAGGCACTGTCCGAGAAAGCCCTCGACAGCGGCTACGCCGATGCGATCGCCTTCGGCCGGCCCTTCATCGCCAACCCGGACCTGGTGCGTCGCCTGCGCGAGAACGCCCCGCTGGCCGATGTCGACCAGGCCACGCTGTACGGCGGCGGTGCCAAGGGCTATATCGACTACCCCGCCCTGCCGGACTAAGAGCGCTGCAGCACTACCGTGCCGCCGTCAGGCGGGCGCGGCCGGTGCGCGGAACCGGCATCACGTCGGTTCCTCCGCGCCATCCGCACCATCTGACAACGGCTCGCTATGTTTTGTCAGCCGCTGCCGCAGGTCGGTCGGTCCGTCCATGCATGCAGCGCGGCTCCGGGCCTCGGGCAGCCCCGTGCGTCTTGCATGCGCCAAGCGCCCTGCTGCGGATCGCGATGCGGCGGCCATCGGGCACCTGCCCACTCAATCGTTGAACCAGCGCGCAACACCACGCGCTTGTGCGTGTTACGCAACAGGTTGGCGACTTACGCAACAG
>NZ_UIHB01000003.1 GCF_900476395.1 Xanthomonas euroxanthea | reverse complement strand
TGTGGCATCAGTTATAGGCGTGCCGTGCGTTGGCCAGCAAGGTGTTCAGTTGGTCCTGCTGTTCCAGGCGGAACACCGCCACTGCATCCACCAGCTGCGCGGCCTGGTCTTCCATCGCGCGGGCAGCTGCGGTGGCTTCTTCCACCAGCGCGGCGTTCTGCTGGGTGGTTTCGTCCATCTTGGTGATGGTCTGGTTGACCTGGGTGATGCCGGCGGCCTGCTCGCGCGAGGCGCTGGTGATCTCGCCCATGATGTCGGTGACGCGCTGCACCGAGCTGACCACCTGCTGCATGGTGCTGCCGGCCTCGGAGGCCAGCGCGGCGCCGTTGCCGATGCGGGCCACCGAATCGTCGATCAGGTGTTTGATCTGCTTGGCTGCACCGGCCGAACGCTGCGCCAGCATCCGCACTTCCGAGGCGACCACGGCGAAGCCGCGCCCCTGTTCGCCGGCGCGCGCCGCTTCCACCGCCGCGTTCAAGGCCAGGATATTGGTCTGGAAGGCGATGCCGTCGATGACCGAGATGATCTCGGCGATCTTCTTGGACGAGGTGTCGATGTCGGCCATGGTGGTGACCACGCGGCCCACCACGTCGCCGCCCTTGGCTGCCACGCCGGCGGCATCCAGCACCAGCCGATTGGCCTGGTCGGCGTTGTCGGCGTTCTGCCTGACGGTGGCGGTGAGCTCTTCCATCGAGGCGGCGGTTTCTTCCAGTGCCGCGGCCTGCTGTTCGGTGCGACGCGACAGGTCGCCATTGCCGGTGGCGATTTCCGTGGCGGCCGCGTTGATCGCCAGCGATGAGTCCTTGATCCGGCGCACGATGCCGGCCAGCTGGTCGGCAGTGGCATTGGCGTCGTCGCGGATGGTGGCGAACACGCCTTGCAGGTCGCCATCCATGCGCGCGGTCAGATCGCCCTGCGACAGCGCAGAGAGCAGCGCGGACACCCGCGACAATCCGTCTGCATTGTTGTCCAGCAGCACGTTGAGTTGCTGGGCGAGCAGCAGCAGGAAGCCCTGCTTGCCTTCCAGGCCGACACGCCCGCTCAGGTCGCCGGCAGCGGCGGCCTGCACGATGCGTGCGACTTCCTGTTCCACCTGGACTTCCTGGGTGCGGTCGGCCCACTCGACCACAAAGCCCATGCGCTCGCCGGCCGCGCCCAGCACCGGGTTGACCACCAGTCGCATGGTGCGGCCACCGACGTGGATCTGTGCGGTGTGGGTGCCGGTGAGCTGATCGAGCATGCGTGCCTGATGCTCGGGCCTGCGATGGAACTGGTCGATGCTGGCGTCGATCAGCGCATCGGCATCGAAGTTGGGCAGGTCGCGGCGCAGCTCGTCCTGCACGCTCTTGAGCATGCGCTGCAGCGGGCGGTTGACATAGATGATGCGGCGATCCGCATCGGCGATCATCACGTTGGTGCTGACATCGTCCAGCGCGGTGCGCACGCGCAACGCTTCGCTGGCGATCAGGTGGTCGCGCTGCAGGCGCGCGCGCAGGTCGTCGCGCATGGTGCGCGCGTTGCGCAGCAGGCGGCCGAGTTCGTCGTGGCGGTCGATCTCGATCGGATTGTCCAGGCGGCCGGCAGCGACATCGCCGAGCACGCGTTCCACCGCCAGCAGCGGCCGGGTGACCATCTTGCGCGCGGCGATGAACACCACTGCGATGCACAGGCCCAGCACCACCAGCGAGAGCAGCAGCATGCTGCCCATCAGCTCGTCCAGCGGGCCGTCGATGGCGCTGCGCGGCTGGGTGCCGATCACCGCCCACTGCCACGGCGCATAGCGCTGGGCAGTGACTTCGAAGGCCTGGCTGTTGCCCCTGGCATCGCGCAACTGCAGGTTGGCGCTGGGCTGCCTGCCGTCCAGTACCGACTGCAACAGTGCATGCTGCCCGGCCGGCACCAGGGCCGCCAGGGTGGCCGGCGTGCCCGGCGGTGCGGCGATGACCTGGCCCTGATGCTCGCCCGCCGCCATGTCGACGATGACGAAATAGCCGTCCTGGCCCAGCCGGGTGGTACCGACCTGCGCCTTGAGCGCGGCCAGGCCCTGGGTGTAGTTGCGACCGACGAACAGCGCACCGATCACGTCGCCGGCGGCATTGCGCAGCGGCTGGTAGTGGGTCATGTATTGCTCGCCGAACAGCTGCGCCTGGCCGGTGAAGGGCTTGCCTTCGGACAATGCGGCGTAGGCCTTGCCCTTGCGGTCGAGCAGGGTGCCGATCACGCGTTCGTTCTGCTTGTTGCGTAGCGAGGTGGTGATGCGCACGAAGTCCTCGCCGGTGCGCGCGAAGATGGTCGCAACGCCGCCGGTGGTCTGCGCAAAGCGATCCACCGCATCGAAATTGAGATTCTGTACCTGTGTGCCGGAGCGCAGCGTAGGCGTGTTCTGCTCGCCGATGGTCACGGTGCTGGCGGTATCCAGCTCGCGTGCGCCGCGCGGCAGCATGTCGTCGAACACGCTGCCCAGGCGCTGGGTGCCCTCGGTCAGGGTGACGTCGTACATCGCGACCGACTGCTGCATCAGCCGGGTACTGGAGTGCAGCTCGGCCTTGACCTGGGATGCGATGTCCGCGGCGGACTGGCGGTAGATGGTCAGGGCCAGCAAGCCGAGGGAAAGCGCGATCACCAATGTCAGCAGCGCGGACAGCCGGGTACCGACGGACAGCCGGTGGAAGGAGTGCATGAGGAATCGACCTTGCCCGGGGGAGGGCGTTACGGATGCGTGAAGTCGATAGCGGCCGTTTATGCGATTAATTGATGATTTGCGTCGAAATCCGCACAATCGTCCAGTTCGCTTGCCCTCTAGAGCGAACGTGGCGGAGTGGCACTTGTTATTTTTGGGTGAAGAATAGCGTCCCGCGCAGTGCCCGCCCGCTGCCGTCCGACGGGTCCCCAGGGACAAAAAAAGGGCCGCTTCCCTCGCTAGGAAGCGGCCCTCAAGATTCGTGGATCACGAATCAAACTGCGCTCGAATGCTGTTTCTGGAGACTGCGGGTGTTACGCGTTGCGGTGGGGCTCAGAACTCCTGCCAGTCGCTGGAACCGGCGGTGGCTGCCGCCGTCGCCGTGCCGGTGGTGCTGCGGCGCGGGGCTGCGTTGCCGACCGCACGTGCGGCCGGGCGGGTGTCAAAGCGTGCGTTGACCGGCGCGGCGACCATCGACGAGGGCCGGGGGGCTGCCGGGCCCTGCTCGACGATCTTGAACACGGCAACTGCCTCGGTGAGCTGCTGGGCCTGCTCTTCCATGGCGCGGGCGGCGGCGGTGGCTTCTTCCACCAGCGCGGCGTTCTGCTGGGTGGCTTCGTCCATGTGGGTAACGGTCTGGTTGACCTGCTCGATGCCGGCCGACTGTTCCTGCGAGGCGGCGGAGATCTCGCCCATGATGTTGGTGACGCGCTGTACGCTGGCCACGATCTCGGCCATGGTCTTGCCGGCCTGGTCCACCAGCTGCGAGCCGTCGGCCACACGCTGCACCGAGTCGTCGATCAGGCTCTTGATCTCCTTGGCTGCTGCGGACGAGCGCTGTGCCAGGGTGCGCACCTCGGAGGCGACCACGGCAAAACCACGGCCCTGGTCGCCGGCACGCGCCGCTTCCACCGCCGCGTTCAAGGCCAGGATGTTGGTCTGGAACGAGATGCCGTCGATGACGCTGATGATGTCGGCAATGCGCTTGGACGAGGCCTCGATGCCGCTCATGGTGTCGACCACCTTGCTGACCACCTCGCCGCCCTGCGAGGCCACGCTGGCGGCGCCGATGGCAAGCTGGTTGGCCTGGCGAGCGCTTTCGGCGTTCTGCCTGACGGTGGAGGTGAGCTCTTCCATCGAGGCAGCGGTTTCCTCCAGGTTGGCGGCCTGCTGCTCGGTGCGCTGGGACAGGTCCTGGTTGCCGGCGGCGATCTCGCTGGCGGCGGCGTTGATGGAAGTGGCCGAGTGCTGGATGTGCCCGACGATGCCGGACAGCTGGGTCGCGGTGGCGTTGGCGTCGTCGCGCATCTGTGCGAACACGCCCTTGAACTCGCCGTCCATGCGCGCGGTCAGGTCACCCGCCGCAATCGCCCGCAGGATGCCCGACAGCGACTGCAGGCTGCCATCGGCGGTGGCCATCAACTGGTTGAGGCTCTCGACCATGACGCGGAAATCGAACTGGAACTGCGCCGCATCGCCGCGTGCGCCGAAGTCGCCGTCGGCGGCGGACTGGGCCAGCTGCTTGATCTGCTGATTCATCGAGGACAGGTTGGTCTTCACCTGCGCCATGGTGTCGGTCAGCCTGGCCTTTTCGCCCGGCAGCGCGTCCATGTCTTCGCTGAGGTCGCCGATCGCGTAGCGGCCCATGATCTGTGCCAGACGCAGCGTGACCTGGACGTGGCTGTCGACCAGCGCGTTGGTGTCGCCGGCCATGCGGCCGTAGTCGCCCGGGAAGGCGTCGGCATCCATGCGGAAGCTGATCTGGCCGCTGTCGTGGCGCTTGGCCATGTCCAGCTGCGCGGTGATCAGGTTGCGCACCTGCGACTGCATCTTGTCCATCGCCTGCAGCAGGCGGCCGGTCTCGTCGCTGGCCTCGCTGTGCACGGCGTTATCGAGCTTGCCGTCGGCGATCGCCTCGGCAGCACGGGTGGCGCGGTTCAACGGGCCGGTGAGGCTGCGGGTGATCGTCCAGGCCAGCAGGGCGCTCAGCAGCACCACCGCAAGGCCGCCGCCAATCAGCATGCTGCGGCCACGCGCCATCGAAGCATTGGCCTGGTCGTAGGCCAGCTGGCTGCTCTTGCGCTGCGCGTCCGAGTAGGTACGGATCGCATCCTGCCAGCGCTGGGTGGCCGGCGCGGCGCGTTCGAGCAGGATCGGCATGGCCTGGTCGACCTTGCCGGCGGTGCCCAGTTCGCGCACCTGCTGGTTATGCGCCAGTGCCTGCTCGCGGGTCGAATCCAGCGCGTTGCGCAGTTCCTGATCGTGCGCGTCGGCGGGAAATGCGTAGAGCTTGTCGCGCAGCTCCTTGTAGCGGATGCGCTGGGCGTCGATCACTTCGCCGAACTGGCGATTCTGCTCGGCAGTGGTCGGCAGCACGATGTTGCGCAGATTCAACGAGATGGTGGCATTGGCGTCCAGCATGTCGGTGGCGTACTGGATCATCGCCATGTTGCGGTTGACGATGGTGTCCAGGCGTTCGCGCGCCTGGCTGAGCGTGTACAGACCGGCGGCCACCAGCGCGCAGGAGAGAAGGATCAAGACGCCGAAGGCCAGGGAAAGGCGCTTGCCGACGTTGAAGCGGTGCAGGAAGGAGTTCATGGAGTGACCTGAGCGAATGTGCCGTTGGATGGAGTGGCATGCAGCGCAGTGCTGGAGCAGTGCGTTGCACGTCATCCCTTGTGTGATGCGTCGGTCAGATAACGGCGTTAGCGCTGCTGCATTGAGGCAGGCTGGACCGGTCGGTAAAGCCGGGTCTCAGGCACGTGACTGCCATGTGTATGCGGGGTAGGGAATCGGTGGGGGAGTGTGGGGAATACCCCTAGAAAACCCCGCTTGAATGCGGTTTTGGGGGTGTGCCGGCGCAGGCCGGCCTGGACGATGTGAAGTGCGATTTCACGCTGCCCACGGTGCATAGCGGCGTGCGGACAGCTGCATGGTCGTGCACAACGCAAAACGGCACCGCGTGTGCGGTGCCGTGATAAAGATGCTGCTGATGCGGATTACATGGCCGCGTGCCTGGGCGTGGTGTGTCCCTCGCGCACAGACACGCGCGTTGCAGAACCGGCATGTACGCCCTGCGGACGTGCCGACAGCGGTCAGTGCCGCTTAGAACTCCTGCCAGTCGCCCACCTCGGTTGCCGTCGCGGATGCGCCTGCGGCGCTGCGCCGCAACGGCGCGGCACTGCTGGTGCGGGCGATCGGACGCGGTGTGCCGCGGGCATTGGCGGGCGCATTGGCAATGGCCGACAACTGGCGCGCCACCGGTGCGTGCTCTGCGACCTTGAACACGGCGACCGCTTCGGTGAGCTGCTGGGCCTGTTCTTCCATCGCACGTGCGGCGGCGGTGGCTTCTTCCACCAGCGCGGCGTTCTGCTGGGTGGTTTCGTCCATCTGGGTGACGGTCTGGTTGACCTGCTCGATGCCGGAGTACTGCTCCTGCGACGCGGAGGAGATCTCGCCCATGATGTTGGTGACGCGCTGCACGCTGGCCACGATCTCGGCCATGGTGGTGCCGGCCTGATCGACCAGGGTGGCGCCCTGGGTGACCTTGTCGACCGAGTCGTCGATCAGCTGCTTGATTTCCTTCGCCGCACTGGCCGAACGCTGCGCCAGGGTGCGTACCTCCGAGGCGACCACCGCGAAGCCACGGCCTTGCTCGCCGGCACGCGCCGCTTCCACCGCTGCGTTCAGTGCCAGGATATTGGTCTGGAAGGCGATGCCGTCGATGACCGAGATGATCTCGGCGATCTTCTTCGACGAGCCCTGGATGTCGGACATCGTGGTGACCACCTTGGCCACCACGTCGCCGCCTTGCGACGCCACTGCTGCCGCGCCGATGGCGAGTTGGTTGGCCTGGCTGGCGTGTTCGGCATTCTGCTTGACGGTGGAGGTGAGCTCTTCCATCGAGGCGGCGGTTTCCTCCAGATTGGCGGCCTGCTGCTCGGTGCGCTGCGACAGGTCCTGGTTGCCGGAGGCGATTTCGCCCGAGGCCAGGCCGATCGCGTCGGCAGCGCTCTGGATGCGGCCCACGATGCCGGCCAGCTGTGCGGCGGTGGCGTTGGCGTCGTCGCGCATCTGCGCAAACACACCCTGGTACTGGCCGCTCATGCGTGCGGTGAGGTCGCCGGCGGCGATCGACTGCAACAGGCCGGACAGCGACTGCAGATTGCCGTCGGCGGTCGCCATCAGGTTGTTGAGGCTTTCCACCATCACGCGGAAGTCGTACTGGAAGCGCTCGGCATCGCCGCGGGCGCTGAAGTCGCCGTTGGCCGCCGACACCGCCAGGTGCTTGATCTCGGTATTCATTGCGCTCAGATTGACCTTGACCTGCGCCATGGTGTCGCTGAGCAAGGCCTTTTCGCCGGGCAGCTTTTCCATGTCCTCGGACAGGTCGCCGATCGCATAGCGGCCCATGATATGCGCCAGGCGCATCTTCACCGCCAGATGCGAGCCGACCAGGGCATTGGTGTCCTTGGCCATGCGGCCGAAGTCGCCGGGGAAGGCACCGGCATCCATGCGGAAGCTGATCTGGCCCTCGTCGTGGCGCTTAGCCATGTCCAGCTGGGCGGTGATGAGGTTGCGTACCTGGCCCTGCATGCGATCCATGGCCTGCAACAGACGGCCGGTTTCGTCGTTGGACTGCGTGCGCACGTCGTTGTCGAGATTGCCGTTGGCGATCGCTTCGGCGGCGCGGGTGGCCTGGGTCAGCGGGCGTACTAGGCTGCGGGTGATCAGGAAGCCGAGCAGGGCGCTGAACAGCACCACCGCCAGCCCGCCGCCGATCAACATCGCACGGCCACGTGCCATTTCCTCCGTGGTGGCGACATAGGCTTCGCGGGTGCGCTGGCGCTGCAGGTCCGAATACTCCGTCAACGCGTTCTGCCAATGCTGCGTACCCGGTGCGGCCTTCTCCAGCAGCAGCTTGAGTGCTTCGTCAGGCTTGCCGGTCAGGCCCAGCTGCGCGACCGCGTCGTTGGTCTTGCGGGCCTGGTCGCTGGCCAGGTCGATGCGGTCGCGGATCTGGGTGGCCTGGGGCGAGGCAGAAAACGCGTACAGCTTGCGGCGGGTCTCCTCGTAGTCCTTCAGCTGGTCCTTGATGACAGCGTAGAAACGCAGATTGTCTTCTTGCGAGGTGGGCAACACGATATTGCGCAGCTGCACGGCGATGACCGAGGTAGCGTTGGTCATGTCCTGCGCGTATTGCATGATCGTGATGTTGCGGTTGACCACCGTGTCCATGCGGTCGCGGGCCTGCGCCAGCGTGTAGAGGCCGGCAGCGACCAGTGCGCACGACAACAGGATCAGCGTGCCGAAGGCGAAGCTCAGGCGCTTGCCGACGTTGTACCGTTGAAGAAGAGCGATCATTTGGGGGTCTCGAGGCAGTGGGGCAAGAAAGGACAAAACGCGTCGGCGCGGACGCGTGGGTCTGATGCAGGTACGGCAAGGCAGGCATCCAGCCGATCCATCGCGCGGGCAACAGCGGGAGACCCCGGCGATGACAAGGCTGGTAAGCGTGCCGTGGAAGGTAACGGCCCGTGGTTGAGCGACTGAACTGGTCAGCCGCGCTGCGTATGGGCGGCCGTCACCGAAGTGACGCGCATGTGCAGAAATGGACCGGAAACGTCGATGTGCGTGCCATCGACGCAGTTGCATCGACCGGCGGATTCACATCTGGCTCACTCGTTCGAGCGTGATGCGCCGTTGCGGTTGCAAGGACAGACGGGCGGACGGCACCGGCTGCTGGAGCGATGCAGCAGCCTGGTGACCCTGGCGCCGTATGCGCAGGCGGGGCTATTGGCTGCGGCAGTATTGCCTGCGGCAGGAATCGAACCTGCGCTGGGCAGTTGAAGCGAGTCCGCAACGGCGGGGTGGCGCCACTGCCTCGGTTGCGACCCGGGTGCAATGCGCGATCGCAGGCGCAGGCGGGGTGGCTCAGCCAGTCTCGGTCAAGACACCGCGGCCGGCGACCACGTAGCAGACACCGCGGCCAGTGACCGCGCAGCACGAGTGCACGGTGTGACTGCCCCCATGCGCGCGGCGTCGCCCACCGCGCGCGTACCCAACTCCGCACGCAGGGGCGTCAGGCGGCACGCACGCGTCGGGCCGGCACCACGGCGGCGTGCAGCTGGAACACCGACACCGCATCGCGCAACTGCTGCGCCTGCTGTTCCATCGCGCGTGCGGCGGCGCTGGCTTCTTCCACCAGCGCGGCGTTCTGCTGGGTGGCCTGGTCCATCTGTGCGACGGTCTGGCCGACCTGTTCGATGCCCTGCGACTGCTGCTGCGAGGCGTCGCTGATCTCGTGCATGATCTCGGTGACGCTGCGCACCGAGTCGACGATGTCCTGCATGGTGCGACCGGCCTGGCTGACCAGCACATTGCCTTGCTCGACCCGGCTCACCGAATCGTCGATCAGCTGCTTGATCTGCTTGGCCGCGCCGGCCGAGTGCTGCGCCAGCGTGCGCACTTCCGAGGCGACAACCGCAAAGCCGCGCCCCTGTTCGCCGGCGCTGGCCGCTTCCACTGCCGCGTTCAAGGCCAGGATATTGGTCTGGAACGCGATGCCGTCGATGACCGAGATGATGTCGGCGATCTTCCGGGACGCGGCCTGGATGTCGGCCATGGTGCCGACCACGTCGCCCACCACCGTGCCACCTTGCGAAGCCACCGCGGCGGCGCCGGTCACCAGCTCGCTGGCGCGCCGCGCGTGCGCGGCGTTGCTGCGCACGGTGGAGGTGAGCTCTTCCATCGCGGCGGCGGTTTCCTCCAGGTTGGCGGCCTGCTGCTCGGTACGCTGCGACAGCTCCTGGTTGCCGGCGGCGATCTCGCTGGCGGCAGCGTTGATGGCATCGGTGGAGCGCTGGATGCGTCCGACGATATCGGCCAGCTGCGCCACGGTGGCATTGGCATCGTCACGCATCTGCGCGAACACGCCGTGGAAGTCGCCCTGCATGCGGGTGGTGAGGTCGCCTGCCGCGATAGCCTGCAGCACGCCGGACAACGCCCCCAGATTGCCGTCGGCGGTGGCCATCAGCTGGTTGAGGCTGTCGACCATGGCCAGGAAGTCGTGCTGGAAGCGCTGCGTATCGCCACGCACGCTGAAATCGCCGTTGGCGGCGGCCTGCGCCAGCAGCTTGATCTCGCTGTTCATTGCCGACAGGTTGGCCTTGACCGCATCCATGGTGTCGCTGAACACGGCTTTTTCGCCGGGCAGGCGGTCCATGTCCTGGCTCAGGTCGCCGATTGCATAGCGCGACATGATCTGGGCGAGTTTCATCTTCACTGCGATATGCGAGCCGACCAGGGCGTTGGTGTCGCGCACCATGGTGGCATAGGCGCCAGGGAAGGTCTCGGCGTCCATGCGGTAACTGATCTGGCCGGCATCGTGGCGTTGCGCCATCTCGCTCTGCGCGGCCAGCACGCGCTGCAGCTGCTCCTGCATCCGGCGCATGTTGTCGAGCAGCTGGCCGGTTTCATCGCGGCTGGGCGCGGCGATAGGCTCGCCGAGCTGGCCTTGGGCGATATTGGCCGCCACCGCAGCGGCGCGGCGCACATTGCGGGTCAGTCTGGACAGGGTGGACCAGCCCAGCGCCGCGATCAGCGCGGCCAGCAGCGACAATCCGGCAATGGCCTGCCACATCGCGTTGCGGGCATCGGCCAGGTGACGTTCGGACTGGCGCTGCAAGGCCTGCAGCGAGACGCTGCCGAGCGCTTGCATGGCCTGGCCGAGCGCGTCCAGCGCAGCGTTCCACTGGAGATCGGCGCTGGCGTCGTTGCCGTCCAGCGCGGTGCCGAGTGCGGCCAGCGCCGCGTTCGCACGCGCGGTTTCGGCCTTGGCGGCATCGGCCAGCGCGGGGTCGGGCTGTTCCAGCAGGCCGATCGCCTTGTCCAGCTCGTGGCGGAAACGCCGGTGGCTGCGGGCCAGCTGGTTGAGCTGTTCGCGCAGCATGGCGCGGCTGCCGGCCGCCTGCGACGGGTCGCTGGCCGCATCCAGCCGGGTCAGCGACTCGGTGGCATCGGGGCTGTAGATCAGCGTAGCCACCACCAGGTGGTAGCTCTCGATATACGGGGTGTAGACCAGCTGGCTGTCGTCGCGCAGGGCGTCGAGTGCGGCAAACGCCTGTTCGCTGACGGCGGCGTAGCCGTTTGCAGCGGCAGCGGCGACGTGGCGTTGCTGCAGGCCCAGCAGGGCCTTCTGGCTGCGTTCGAAGCCCGGCATGGTTGCCGTGGTGGCCAGCAGGCGCTGCAGATCGCGCTCGGCGCGCTCGGCCGCGGCGCGGGCGGTGCTGCCGCTGTCCACGTGGGCCGCGTGCAGATCGGTGATCAGCCCCAGCATCTGGTCGAGCGGCGCATAGCTGCGCAACTCGTTGCTGCTGATGGCCACACTTTCATTGAGCTTGCCGCTGTACAGCAGCACCGGAATGACCAGGCCGGCCAGCGCCAGCATCCCGATCACACCAAGCTTCCTGGCGATCGCCAGATCATCCCAGCGGCTGCTCCAGCGATGCGCAGAACGTGGGGCGGTCGGTGGCGACGGCACGGGCGAGGTGATCATGGATGCGTCTCATAGGCGTACGCAGCCTATCGGCCGATCACCGTTGTGCCTTGAGCCGGCCGGTGTCGCGCCGGCCGGCTCCATTCAGACTGTTGTGCCCGCTTGGCTCAGAACTCCTGCCAGCTGGTGTCGTTGCTGGGCGCGGTGGCGACCATGCGCGGCCTGGCCGCGGCGGTGCGTCCGGCCGCTGCCACCTTGGCCTTCAGCGCGGGAGTCACCACCGGGCGCGGCGGCACGGTGCGCACCGGTGCCTTGGCATAGGCATGGGCATCGGTCTTGAACACCGCAACGGCGTCGGTGAGCTGGGTGGCCTGGTCTTCCAGCGCCCGTGCGGCGGCAGTGGCTTCTTCCACCAGCGCGGCGTTCTGCTGGGTGGTCTCGTCCATCTGGGTGACGGTCTGGTTGACCTGCTCGATGCCCGAGGATTGCTCCTGCGAGGCGGCGGAGATCTCGCCCATGATGTCGGTGACCCGCTGCACGCTGGACACGATCTCGCCCATGGTCTTGCCGGCGCTGTGCACCAGCACCGACCCCTCGGAGACACGCTGCACCGAGTCGTCGATCAGCCCCTTGATCTCCCTGGCGGCCGCCGACGAGCGTTGCGCCAGCGTCCGCACTTCCGAAGCGACCACGGCAAACCCGCGCCCCTGTTCGCCGGCACGCGCCGCTTCCACCGCGGCGTTCAAGGCCAGGATGTTGGTCTGGAACGAGATGCCGTCGATGACCGAGATGATGTCGGCGATCTTCTTGGAGGAGGCTTCGATCCCGCTCATGGTCTCGACCACCCTGCTGACGATCTCGCCGCCCTGCGAGGCCACACCGGCCGCGCCGATGGCGAGCTGGTTGGCCTGACGTGCGCTCTCGGCGTTCTGCTTGACGGTGGAGGTGAGCTCTTCCATCGAGGCAGCGGTTTCCTCCAGGTTGGCGGCCTGCTGTTCGGTGCGCTGCGACAGATCCTGGTTGCCGGCCGCGATCTCGCTGGCGGCGCCCTTGATCGACACCGCCGAGGCCTTGATGCCGCTGACGATCTCGGCCAGCTGCGTGGCCGTGGCGTTGGCATCGTCGCGCATCTGCGCGAACACGCCGCGGAAGTCGCCGCTCATGCGCGCGGTGAGGTCGCCGGCGGCGATGGATTGCAGCAGGCTGGACAGCGACTGCAGATTGCCGTCGGCGGTCGCCATCAGGTTGTTGAGGCTTTCCACCATCAGGCGGAAGTCGTACTGGAAGCGCTCGGCATCGCCGCGGGCACTGAAGTCGCCGTTGGCCGCCGACACGGCCAGATGCTTGATCTCGGTATTCATCGCGCCGAGGTTGACCTTGACCTGCGCCATGGTCTCGCTGAGCACGGCCTTTTCGCCAGGCAGCTTTTCCATGTCCTCGGACAAATCGCCGATCGCATAGCGGCCCATGATCTGCGCCAGGCGCATCTTCACCGCGATGTGCGAGCCCACCAACATATTGGTGTCATGCGCCATGCGGCCGTACTCGCCGGGGAAGGCGTCGGCATCGATACGGAAGCTGATCTGGCCATCGTCGTGGCGCTTGGCCATGTCGGTCTGGGCGGCGAGCAGGTTGCGCAACTGTAGCTGCATCTTGCTCATCGCCTTGAGCAGGCGGCCGCTTTCGTCGTTGAACTGGGTGTCGACGTCGTTGTCCAGCTTGCCTCCGGCAATCGATTCGGCCGCGCGGGTGGCCCGGCTCAGCGGCTGGGTCAGGCTGCGGGTGATCAGCAGGCCCAGCACGCCGCTCAGCAGCACCACCAGCAGCGAGCCGGCGATCAGCAGCTTGCGCGAGTCGTCCATGGATTGCAGCGCAACGGCGGAGGCCTCGGCCGACAGCGTGTTCTGCAGCGCGATGTTCTCGGCGATCTTGTCCTGCCACTGCTGCATCGCCGGTGCGGCCTTGGTCAGCAGCAAGGGCAGGGCCTCATCGCTATGGCCGGTCTGGACCAGGTCCATGACCTGGTCGTTCAATGCCTTGACCACGGCGCGCCGGCGATCGATTTCTGCGCGGATCTCCCGGCCCTGGTCAGACGGTGGAATCGTATACAGCGCTTCGCGTGCCTTGGAGTAGTCGGCGCGCGCAGCCTGGATGGTCTCGATAAACTTGAGATTATCTTCGCTGCTGGTTGGCAAAACCACATTGCGGATCTGCATCGCAATAATGTAGTTGGCATTCATCATGTCGTTGGACAGGCGAATCTTCACCATGTTCTGGTGCACCAGATCGTCGACCAGGGTGCGTGCCGAGCTCAGCCCGCGATAGCCGATAATGGCAATGAGGGCGGAGAGAACGATCAGCACGGCAAATGCCGCCGCCAGTCGGGGGCCGACGTTATAGCGTTGAAGAAATGCAGTCATGATCAATTCCCGGCAGGCGGTGCGCAATGGATGGGAGCGATCAGGTGACGCCGAACAGTGTCTGCGTCACATCTCGCTATGCGCAGTAACGGCGCACGACAGCATCGCTGAATACCTCGATATCAAAAAAATATATAACGCGGTCAGGCTTGTGAAAAATAATAAATCGCGAGAATGGAATTGATCGGTTTGTGTAATCGTTATCGGCGGGGGATGACGGCGGACTCGACAATAATCGTATTGCTACATAAATAAAAAGTTATTCGAATGCTGTTTTATTCCTTATCGGGTTGATGCGCCTTTTAAAAAGCGTGGCGCGGCATAAAAAAAGCCGCGCTCTGGAGAGCGCGGCTTGCGTTTGACGGCGGCCAGTGCAGCGGCCGCTGCGGCGTGGCCTAGAACTCGGCCCAGTCCGATTCGTTGGACGGAGCCAATGCCACGGCAGCACGTGCCGCCGGCCTGGCGACCTGCGGCCTAGGCGCCGGTGCACTGGCGGCGGCAGGCCGCTTGGCAGCGAGTTGGCGCACCACCGGCGTGGCGCGGGTCACCGCTTCGAGCTCGGCTGACAGGCGGAACAGGGCGACCGCCTCGGTGAGCTGTTGCGCCTGTTCTTCCATCGACCGTGCGGCGGCGGTGGCTTCTTCCACCAGTGCGGCGTTCTGCTGGGTCGCCTCGTCCATCTGGGTGACGGTCTGGTTGACCTGCTCGATGCCGGCCGACTGTTCCTGCGAGGCGGCGGAGATCTCGCTCATGATGTCGGTGACGCGCTGCACCGAGGAGACGATCTCGCTCATGGTGCTGCCGGCCTGGTTCACCAGCGCCGAGCCTTCGGCCACCTTGCTGACCGAGTCGTCGATCAGGCTCTTGATTTCCTTGGCGGCGCCGGCCGAACGCTGCGCCAGCGTGCGCACTTCGCTGGCGACCACCGCAAAGCCGCGGCCCTGTTCACCGGCACGCGCCGCTTCCACCGCTGCGTTCAGGGCCAGGATATTGGTCTGGAAGGCGATGCCGTCGATGACCGAGATGATCTCGGCGATCTTCCTGGACGAGGTCTGGATGCCGGACATGGTGTCCACCACCTGGCTGACCACGGCGCCGCCGTGCGAGGCCACGTCGGCCGCACCAATGGCGAGCTGGTTGGCCTGGCGCGCATGCTCGGCGTTCTGCTTCACCGTGGAGGTGAGCTCTTCCATCGAGGCGGCGGTTTCTTCCAGGTTGGCGGCCTGCTGCTCGGTGCGCTGCGACAAGTCGTTGTTGCCGGCGGCGATTTCGCCGGCAGCGGTGTTGATGGCCAGCGTGGAGTGCTTGATGCGGCCGACGATATCGGTCAGGCGCTGGGTGGTGGCATTGGCATCGTCACGCAGGCGCGCGAACACGCCGTGGAACTGCCCGTCCATGCGTGCGGTCAGGTCGCCTTCGGCCACCGCGCCGAGCAGCTGCGACAGCTTGCCCAGATTGCGGTCGCTGACCTCCATCATCGAGTTCAGATCCGCCACCATCACCGCGAAGTCGTACTTGAAGCGCGCCGCGTCGCCACGTGCGCTGAAGTCGCCGGCGGCTGCGGCCTGCGCCAGCTGCTTGATCTCGGTATTGATCGACAACAGGCTGGCCTTGGCCGCATCCATCGCTTCATGCAGGATCGCGCGGCTGGCCGGCAGGCGGCGTGCGTCCTGGGTCAGGTCGCCCTGTGCGTACTGGTTGAGGATGCGCACCGCGTCGGTGATGGCATCCAGATGCTCGAAGATCATCGTGTTGATGCCGCCGGCCAGCGTGCCGTACACGCCGGGGAAATCCTCCGGCATGCGGTGGGTGATGTCTTCGGCCGCATGCAGGTGTGACATGCGCGCGGTCTCGTCGCTGAAGCGGCGCAGCATCTGCGTCATGCCGCTGGTGGCCTCGAGCATCTGGCCGATCTCGTCGTTGCTGGTCTTGTGGACCTGCACGCTCAGGTCGCCGCGCGAGACCGCCTTGATGGCGCCCAGCGCCTTGGACAGCGGATTGGTGATGCTGCGTGCGATCAGCCAGCCGAAGGTCACCGACAGCGCCGCCATCAACAGCGTGCCCAGCAGCAACACCGCGCTGGTCAGCTTGAACGAGGCGCTGCTGGCGGCAACCATGTTGGCCAGCGCGGTCGACTGCTCGGCATACATTTTGTCGATCGTCTCGAACAATTCCTTGCGAATGTCACCGGATTGCTTGTTTGCAAGCACTGCCGCCGCATAGTCGGGCTGCTTGTAGAGCGTACGCAGCGTCTTGTTGGCTTGAAAGTAGCTCGCGCTTTGTTCGGCAAGCTTGGTGTACGCGGCCTTGAGCGGCGACGCAGCGTCGATCTTCGCTGCCAGCGCCTTTTGTGTCTGCGCGTACTTGCCCTGGATATCATCCATGCGGGTGAGAAAGTAGGCATAGCGTTCCGGATCCTCGAGATTGACGAACTGACCGGATTCGTAGATACGGAATTCGCCACCGAAGGCACGCAGCTCCGAGAGTTTGCTCAGGATCGGGACGACCTCCTCATTGATCAGCACTGCCTGCTGCTGCATCTGCCGCATGCGTGAATAGCCCAGGCCGCCCAGCAAGGCGGTGAGCACGGCGCTCAGGCAGAAGGCAACCATCAGTTTGCGGCGGATCGGCCAATCGTTGAACTTGTTCATCAGTGACTCCGGGACATTGCGCAGGGACGCTCTCCAGCACGCTAACGGCCGCCCGGGATGATTCTTTATTTTTGAAGGACGAACGGTAGGGCCGCCGGCCGGTGTGTGCGGCGATCAGCCGCCGGCAACGCGGCCGTGGCGGGCAGGGTGCGCCCGCCGGTGGCGCTGAAGGTGCACGGGAGCCGCCCCGGTCAGGGCAGCGCCGCTGCACTCAGAAATCCTGCCACTGGCTGTCGTTGCCGGCGGCACTGCGGGTAGGGGGACGCGGCGGCATGGCAGCGCGCTTGTTGCCGGTCGGTGCCCGTGTGGAGGGCGCAACCGGGCTGACGCCGGGTGTGGCGGCAGCGGCAATCGCCGCCGGCCTGCCGACGTGGCTGAGCTTGAACACCGCCACCGCATCGGTCAGCTGGCCGGCCTGTTCTTCCATCGCGCGTGCGGCGGCGGTGGCTTCTTCCACCAGTGCCGCGTTCTGCTGGGTGGCTTCGTCCATCTGGGTGACGGTGAGGTTGACCTGCTCGATGCCGCTGGACTGCTCCTGCGAGGCGGCGGAGATCTCGCCCATGATGTCGGTCACGCGCTGCACGCTGGCCACGATCTCGGCCATGGTGGTGCCGGCCTGCTGCACCAGCGACGCGCCCTGCGCGACCTTGCCTACCGAGTCGTCGATCAGGTGCTTGATCTCCTTGGCCGCGCCGGCCGAGCGCTGCGCCAACGTGCGCACTTCGGTGGCGACCACGGCAAAACCACGGCCCTGTTCGCCGGCACGCGCCGCTTCCACCGCCGCGTTCAAGGCCAGGATATTGGTCTGGAAGGCGATGCCGTCGATCACGCTGATGATCTCGGCAATCTTCTTCGAGGAGATCTCGATGCCGGACATGGTGGTGACCACCTGCGCCACCACCGCGCCGCCATGCGAGGCGACATCGGCCGCGCCGATCGCCAGCTGGTTGGCCTGGCGCGCGTGCTCGGCGTTCTGCTTGACGGTGGAGGTGAGCTCCTCCATCGAGGCGGCGGTTTCCTCCAGGTTGGCGGCCTGTTGTTCGGTGCGTTGCGACAGGTCGCTGTTGCCGGCGGCAATCTCGCTGGCGGCCGCGTTGATCTGCGTGGCCGAGGTCTGGATGCCCGCCACGATGCCGGTCAGTTGCGCCACGGTGGCGTTGGCATCGTCGCGCATGCGGGCGAACACGCCCTGGAACTGTCCGTCCATGCGCACGGTGAGGTCGCCCTCGGCCAGCGCGCTGAGCAGGCGGGAAATACGTTCCAGGCCTTGCGAGGTGGTTTCCAGCAGGCCGTTGAGCTGACGGCCGAATTCCAGATAGAAGCCGTGCTTATCGTCCAATGCCAGGCGTTGGCCGAAGTCGCCCATCAGCGCCGACTGCACCAGCGCGGCGACCTCTGCCTGCGTGCTGACCTCGGCGCTGACATTGCGCCACAGCAGCATGCTGCCGCTGCGATGACCATCGGCGGCGTACAGTGGGGTCATGCTCAGATCCAGCGTCACCGGCCCGAAGGCGTAGCGCTCCAATGTGGTGGACTGCAGTTGCTGCAGGCGCTGCATGCGTGCCTTGCCGTCGGCATCGGTGCCGAACACATAGTCCAGCGGGTTGCCGACCACCGCATCGGCGCTGAAGCCCTCCTGGCCCTTGGCATGAAACGCCGCTTCGCTGCGCTTCAACGAGTTGTGCAGCGCCTGGGTGATGAACACCGCCGTGTGCTGCTCGTCGGCCAGCAGCACTTCCATCTCCGAATGTTCCAGCGCGGTGCGGATGCGCAGGTTTTCGTTGGCGATCTGCGCATCGCGTTCGATGCGCTGGCGCAGGTCGGTCTGCATGCGCTGCATGGCGCCCATCAGGCGGCCCACCTCGTCCTGGCGCTGCGCGGCGATCTGGTTGTCCAGCTTGCCGGAGGCAATGGCACCTGCCACCTTTGCAGCGGCATCCAGCGGGCCCACCACCTGACGGCGCAACAGTGCGAACAGCGCAACGCTGAGCACCAGCGCCGAGCCCAGGCCGACCGCCAGGATGGTCCACAACAGGCGATGTGCCTGCTGCATGATCGCCGCATACGGCACCACCACGCCCAGCGCAAAACGCTCCTGCGCGTGGCCGATCTGCAACGGCACATAGGCGCTGACCGTGCCGGCGGCGTCCGGCGTGAAGTCCAGATAGTCCTTGCCGGCCCTGGTGGCCGCCAGCATCGCGCGATAGTCGGCACCGTCGGCCGGCTTGCCGATCCGCGCAGCGTCGCGCGAGGCCAGAATCACCCCGGCCGGCGAGATCAGCTCGACATAGCCATCGTCCATCGGGCGCAACGCGCTCAGGCGCTTCTGCAATGCGGCCAGGGCGAAATCCACCGACACCACGCCCACATACTTGCCCTGGTCCAGGATGGGCGTGGACAAGGTGGTCATCAGCACCGGCTTGCCGCCGATCTGGTAATCGTAGGGGCCGGCCACGATCTGCCGGCCCAGCTCGCGGGGCTTGAGGTACCAGTCGCCGTCGCCGGGCTTTTCGTAGCCGACCAACGGCTCGCGGATCAGCGACTGCCCGTTGTAGGCCCAGTAGGTCATGAAACGGCCGGTGTTGTCGTGGCCCTGGGCATCGACATAGTCGCCGTCCTTGCCGTCGAAGGCCTGCGGCTCCCACAAGGTGCCCATGCCCACCCATTCGGGATGGTTCTGCAACGCGTCGTGCACGATCGCCGCCGCCGCCTCGCGGCTCACCCCGCCATGCGCACGCTGCGCCAGCAGGGCGCTGGCGAGCGACTGGCCAGTGGTGAATGCCTGCCCCAGCTCGCTGCCGATCTGCTCGGCCTGATAGCGCGCCGCGTTCTGCATCGTGGTCTGCGCCGACGCGATCAGCGCGCGACTGCTTTGCCAGTAGCTGATCGCCGCGGTCAGGCCGAAGCACAGCAATGCAGCGACCGCGGTGCCGAGCATCAGGCGGTACGCCAGACTGCCGCCGGAGCGGGATTGCGTGGGGGGCGAGGGCATGGGCGTGGCTTCGAAGTGAGGAGGTGGTACGGGAGAGCGATCTGGTGGCGATCAGCTGGCGACGCGCAGGGCCTCCGCGCGCGCGGCACCACGGCCGGGGCCGCGCTGCACGGGCGAGGCCGCGGTCACCCGGAAGCTGGACACCGCCTCGTCGAGCTGCTGCGCCTGCTGCTGCATGGCGTTGGCGGCGGCGGTGGCTTCTTCCACCAGCGCGGCGTTCTGCTGGGTGCTCTCGTCCATCTGGGTGACGGTGAGATTGACCTGCTCGATGCCGGCCGATTGCTCCTGCGAGGCGGCAGAGATCTCGCTCATGATGTCGGTCACGCGCTGCACCGAGGACACGATCTCGGCCATGGTCTTGCCGGCCTGATCCACCAGCGCCGAGCCCTGCGCCACCTTGCCGACCGAGTCGTCGATCAGGTGCTTGATCTCCTTTGCCGCGCCGGCCGAGCGCTGCGCCAGCGTGCGTACCTCGGAGGCAACCACGGCAAAGCCGCGGCCCTGTTCGCCGGCACGGGCCGCTTCCACCGCCGCGTTCAAGGCCAGGATGTTGGTCTGGAAGGCGATGCCATCGATGACCGAGATGATCTCGGCGATCTTCTTCGACGAGGTCTGGATGCCGGACATGGTGTCCACCACCTGGCTGACCACCTGGCCGCCTTGCGAGGCCACCGATGCCGCGCCGATTGCCAGCTGGTTGGCCTGGCGGGCGCTTTCGGCGTTCTGCCTGACCGTGGAGGTGAGCTCTTCCATCGAGGCGGCGGTTTCTTCCAGGTTGGCTGCCTGTTGTTCGGTGCGCTGCGACAGGTCGTTGTTGCCGGCGGCGATCTCGCTGGCCGACCCGGTGATGGCGCCGGCGGCCTGCTGGATGCGCCCGACGATGCCGGCCAGCTGCGTGGCGGTGGTGTTGGCGTCATCGCGCATGCGCGCGAACACGCCGTGGAACTCACCGTCCAGGCGCGCAGTGAGGTCGCCCTCGGCCAGCGCGGCCAATAGCTCGGAGAGCTTGCCCAGGTTGCGGTCGCTGACGTCCATCATCGCGTTGAGGTCGTTGATCATGCGTGCCGAGTCGTGCCTGAAACGCGTGGCATCGCCGCGCTGGCTGAAGTCGCCATTGGCCGCAGCCTGGGCCAGCCGCTTGATCTCGGTGTTGATCGCCAGCAGGCTGGCCTTGGCGGCATCCATCGCTTCGTGCAGCACCGCCCGGGTACCGGGCAGGCGCGCGGCGTCGCGCGACAGATCGCCTTGCGCGTACTCGTTGAGGATGCCGATCGCATCGATGATGGCGTCCAGGTGTTCGAAGATCATCGTGTTGATGCCGCCGGCCAGCTCGCCGTAGACGCCGGGAAAATCGGTGGGCATGCGGTGGCTGACGTCTTCGCCGGCGTGCATGTGCATCATCACCTTGGTCTGCGCGGAGAAGCGCTCCAGCGTATGCACCATGTCGTCGGTGGCCTTGAGCATCTGGCCGATTTCATCGCTGCCATGCTGGGCGGTGCGCACGCTCAGATCGCCACGCGCCACGCCCTTGATGGCGGCAAGCGCGCGCGACACCGGCTCCAGCACCGAATTGCCGATCAGCCAGCCCACCAGCAGGTTGAGCAGCACCAGCACGCCGCCGGCCAGGGTGACGATGCCGGTGAAGACCAGCGCCTGCGCCTGGGTGTCGTCCAGATACACGCCGGTGCCGATCACCCAGCCCCACGGCTTGTACAGCGAGGCGTAGGAGGTCTTCTGCACCGGCTCCTTTTCGCCGGGCTTGGCCCAGGCGTAATCGACGTAGCCGCCGCCGGCCTGCGCCGCGCTGACGAAGGCCGGGAAGATGCGCTTGCCGTCAGGGCTCAGCACATCGTTGAGCGGCTTGCCGATGAGGTCCGGGCGGGTGGGGTGCATCAGCATCACCGGCGTCTGGTCGGTGACGTAGATGTAATCCACGCCGCCACGTGCGCGCATGGTGGACAAGGTATGCAGCGCGGCCTTCTTGGCGCTGTCCACATCCATCTCGCCTTTCTCGGCGCGCTCGGCATAGCCATTGACCACCGCGATGGCCATTTCGATCTGGCTCTTGAGCCCGTCGCGGCGCGTATCGGTGAGATCCACGTATTGCAAGCGTGCGGCGATCACCGCCAGCACGATGATGCCCAGCGCCACCAGCGCGGTCTGCGCCAGAAACTTGCGCTTCAGCGGTACGTTGGCCAGCGTGTTTGCAATCGTGGTCTTGAAGGTCATGGCAGGTATCCAGCAAAGGAATGTGACCGAGGTAAGTCGAATAGCGACCTGATCCCCAAAATGTTGAGCAGTGCGCGACAGCCGGCGTGAGGGCGGGCCGGGCAGGGCACGCGGCCCGTGGACCCGCTGGCAAAGGCAGTGCGCACGAGGGCGATAGGACCTGCAGCGCAGGCCGGCGCTTCGGCGCACGTCGCGCAGCGCGGGGCTGGCTGGCTGGAGAGCCTACGACGCCGCTGCGACCATCGCGGTCGCGAGGCGGGCAATGCTCAGTGGCGTTGCGTTGTGCCCACGCTGGCCATCGATTGCTGCAGGGTGTGCAGTTGCGTCCACAGCCGTGCGTCGCCTGCATGGTCCAGCGACAAGGCCTGCGCAGCCTGCAGGTCGCCGGCATGCAGGGCGCGGTTGGCCTGGCGCTGCTGCGCCAGATACTGGCCCAGTTGCTGCTGCACCAGCGCAAACTGGCGCGCCTGCTCACCCTGTGGCGCGCTGGCCTGGACGTAGCCCGCATGCCGTGCGATGCGTTGACGCAGGTTGCCCAGGCGCTCGTCGTAGGCCTCGATGCGGGCGGGGTCATGCGCTGCGGCAAGCTGCGCCCGCTGCTCGTCGCGCAACTGCACCAGGTCGATGGCGAGCGACTGCAGCGCGTTCACCGGCACGTTGTCCAGCAGGACCGACACCGGCGCGGCCGGTGCTGCGAAGGACGGCGGCAACGAGATGCTGGCAGCCAGCAGCGCGGCGGCGCACACCGAGCCCAGCAGGTGGCGGACAGCGCGTGGTGAGTTGACGGTGGGCATGCGGACTTCCTTCGACGTGGCGCGGGCCAGGCAGCCCTCATTGCTCCCTGTATCGGCCGCCGCGGCGCGGGCTTGATCACCTTTCGACGGACGGCACGTTTGCGGGGAAACGCAGCGGGTATTACGAAGCGCGTGCGTCTGTCGGTCGCTGCCAAATGGCAGAACGCCCCGGCAGGATCGGGGCGTGTTGAGCATCGTCGTGGTTGGCCCTGCGCGCGTGGATAGGCGCTGCGCCGGACATGTTCCGACACGCCGGGGCAGCGGCTGCAGGCCATGCGGCACGCGTCGCGGGGCAGGTGCGCAATTGCAGGACTGCGCCGGGCACTGCGGTGCCTGGCAGAAATGAAAAGCCCCGGCATCGCTGCCAGGGCTTTGTCGTGACCGCACATAATCTGCGGCCTTTCTCCCGCGGGAGAAGGAGCCACACCGCGCTTGTTGCGTGGCCTGGCGTGTTACGCGGCCTGCGGCACACGCAGCGAGCGCACCAGCCCGCCGATGTCCACGATCAGCGAGACCCGGCCATCGCCCAGGATGGTGGCGCCTGAGACACCCGGGATACGGCGGTAGTTGTTCTCGATGTTCTTGACCACGACCTGTTGCTGGCCGAGCAATTCATCCACTTCCAGCGCGATCTTCTGGCCGTCGCCTTCGACCACCACCACCAGCGGTTCCTGCGAGGACTGCTGCCCGCCGAAGCCGTAGTAGTCGGTAAGCGACAGGATCGGCAGGTACTCGCCGCGCACCCGCAGCACCCGACCGTCGCCCGCCATCGAGCGGATGTCTTCCGGCGCCGGCTGCAGTGCCTCGAGCACGTAGGCCAGCGGCAGGATCAGGGTTTCGCCGGCGACCGAGACGGTCATGCCGTCCAGGATGGCCAGGGTCAGCGGCAGGCGGATCAGCACGCGGGTACCGCTGCCGGCGTTGCTTTCCAGCTGCACTTCGCCACCCAGGCCCTGGATGTTGCGGCGGACCACGTCCATGCCCACGCCACGACCGGACAGGTCGGTCACCGCGTCGGCGGTGGAGAAGCCCGGCGCGAAGATCAGGTCCCACACCTGCGCGTCGGTCGGGTTGTCCGGCACGGCGATGCCGCGTTCGGCGGCTTTTTCCAGGATCTTGGCGCGATTGAGGCCGCGGCCGTCGTCGCTGACTTCGATCACGATGTGGCCGCCCTGGTGCGAGGCCGCCAGGGTGATCGTGCCGGTTTCGTCCTTGCCGGAGGCGCGACGCGCATCGGGCATTTCCAGGCCGTGGTCGATCGAGTTGCGCACAAGGTGCACCAACGGATCGGCAATCTTTTCGATCAGGCCCTTGTCCAGTTCCGTGCCTTCGCCAATGGTACGCAGGCGGACCTGCTTGCCGAGGCGGCTGGAGAGGTCGCGGACCAGGCGCGGGAAGCGACGGAACACCGCGTCCACCGGCAGCATGCGCACGCCGATGACCGCTTCCTGCAGGTCGCGGGTATTGCGTTCGAGCAGATCCAGGCCGGCGAACAGCTGTTCGGCATGCGCCGGATCCAGGCCGGTGGAGACCTGCTTGAGCATGGCCTGGGTGATGACCAGCTCGCCGACCAGATTGATCAGGGCATCGACCTTGTCGACGCTGACGCGGATCGAGGTTTCCGCTTCGGCTGCGGCGGCCTTGGCCGGCGTGGCAGCGGCGGCGGCAGGTTCGGCAGCGGCGGCAGGTGCCGCAGCGACGGCGACAGGCGCAGCGGCGGCTTCGACGGCCAGGCTCGGCGGCGGGCCGGGCACCGCCATCGGGCGGATCTCCAGCTCGCAATCGTCCACCACCCAGGCGAAGGTGTCTTCGATCTTGCTGCGCGGAATCTTGCCGATCAGGCCCAGATCCCAGGCCAGGTAGGCTTCCAGCGGGTCGATGTTCTCAAAGCCCGGCATGCGCTCCAGGCGCGCGGCAATCTGCAGCGGGCCCAGGTGCTCGAGCTCGCGGATGATGCGCAGCGGGTCGTTGCCGCTCATGAACAGCGACGGCGCCGGGGTGAAGCCGATATGCCAGGCTTCGGGTTCTTCTTCCTTCGGCTTGGCCACCGCCGCGGCGGTCGGCGCTTCGCCGGCCAGCACCGCGTTCAAACGGGTATGCACGGCCTTGACCGCGGCCGGGTCGGCCGGGGTGCCGTGTTCGGCTTCGCGCAGCAGTGCGCGCAGCACGTCGACCGAGCCGAGCATGGCATCGACCGCATTGGGCTCGAGCTGGCGCTTGTTGGAGCGCAACTCGTCCAGCAGCGTCTCCAGCACGTGGGTCAGGCCGGCGACCGCTTCGAAACCGAAGGTGGCAGCGCCGCCCTTGATCGAGTGCGCGGCGCGGAACACCGAGTTGATGATTTCCGGGTCGCGGTTGCCCTCTTCAAGGGACAACAGCCCGGCCTCCATCGCGTCCAGCCCTTCGCGGCTTTCCTCGAAAAAGGTGGCGTGGAAACGTTGCAGGTCCATGCTCATGGGCGTGACATCCGATGGTGAGGCAAGTGGAATTAACCCAGAACTTTCTGGACGGTGGCGATCAGCTGTTCCGGGTTGAACGGCTTGACCAGCCAGCCGGTGGCACCGGCGGCCTTGCCTTCGGACTTCTTGTCGGCCGCCGACTCGGTGGTGAGCATCAGCATCGGGGTGAACTTGTAGTCCGGCAGCTGGCGCAGCTCACGGATCAGCGAGATGCCGTCCATGTTGGGCATGTTCACGTCGGTCACCACCGCGTTGAAGCGTTGGCCCTTCGCGCGGCCCAGCGCCACGGCGCCGTCCTCGGCTTCTTCGACGGCAAAGCCGGCAGAGGTGAGGGCGAAAGAGACCATCTGGCGCATTGACGCCGAATCGTCCACCACCAAGATACGTGCGCTCATGCGGCGTTCTCCACAGATTTCAGGTTGTCATTGGATGCGGAAAGTCCGAGCGCGTCGGTGACGCCGAGCAGACGGGCCGCATCTCTAAAAGTGTCGTTGCAGCCATCGAATTCGGTATGCAACCCCGCCTGGCGGCGGGTCTGCACAAAGGCACAGAGCAACTGCACGCTGGCGGTATGGATACGCCGGACGTCGCCGGCATTGAGCACCACCTCGCCGTCCTGGGCCAGGAACGCGGCAAGCTTCTGCTTGAGGTCGGCGCTGGTCTCGATGCCGAGATCCTCACCCAATGTCACTGTGCTCATTGTTGCTCCGAACGGATGGTTCTATGCGTACTAACGGCGGGCGGCGGGAAAGCTTTAACGGTGAATCGTTGCGCGTGCAGGTGCGCGTCAGCTGAGCGCCGGATCAATGCAGCAAATGGCTGGCATCGAGCAGGATCATCGGCTGATGGCCCAGCCGCGCGACGCCGCGGAACAGGTTGTTGGAAATGCGGCACAGGCGTGCGTTGTCCGGTGGTTCGATCTGCTGATCGGTCAGGCTGGTGACGTCTTCCACCGCCGACACGCGCAGACCCATGGTCTCGCCGTTTTCCTCCAGCACCACCACGCGCGTCTGCAGATCCATGTTGATCGGCGCCGAGCCCAGATGCATGCCCAGGTCGATCACCGGCACCACCTGGCCACGCAGGTTCATGATGCCGAGCATCGCGCTGGCGGTGCCGCGCAGTGGCAGCAGCGGCACCGGCAGTACCACCTCCTGCACCTTGAGCAATTCCAGCGCATAGGTCTGTTCGCCGCAGCGCAGGCGCAGCCAGCGCGTGCTGCGTTCGGCTGCGCGCCGCTCGGCCTGGATGTGCTCGGCCTGGCCGGGGGCCAGCAGTGCCTGCAGGCCTTGCGGATAGATCGGCGACGGCGGCGCGCGGTGCGGTGCCTGCATCGGTGCCGGCGCAGGCCGCGCAGGTGCCGGCGCGGCGGGTGCGGCATCGGCAAAGGCCGGGTCGGCATCCATCTCCGACAGCAGATCGGCGGCCAGCAGGTCGGCGCCGGAGGCAGCGCTGGCGAAGGCCGGGTCTGCGTCCATTTCGGCCATCAGGTCGGCAGTGCTCATGAACGGGCTGGGCGCCGCCGTGGCGAAGGCCGGGTCGGCGTCCATTTCGGCGAGGAAATCGGCAGCGATGTCTGCAGCGCTGGGCGCGGCGACCACCGGCGGGCCGAAGGCCGGGTCGGCATCCATTTCGGCGAGGAAATCGGCGGCGATGTCTGCGGCGCTGGGCGCGGCGACCACCGGCGGGCCGAAGGCCGGGTCGGCATCCATTTCGGCGAGGAAATCGGCGGCGATGTCTGCGGCGCTGGGCGCGGCGATCACCGGCGGGCCGAAGGCCGGGTCGGCATCCATTTCGGCAAGGAAATCGGCGGCGATCGCATCGGCGCTGAGCACCGCGGCGATCGCGTTGGAAGTGGCCGCTTCGGAGACAGCGGCGGCTTCGGGGGCCGCGTCGGCCTGCACCGGCGCTTCGGCCAGCGTGAGGTCTGCCTCGGCAGTTGCCGGTGCCGCCGCGAGGGTGGCACCGGTAGCCGGGGCAGTGGGCTCGACGCCGGCATCGTGCAGCAGGCCTTCCAGATAATCGTCCAGCTCACCGTTGGCGGTGTGGTTGCTCATGCGGCTTGCTCCATACGCACCGCGTCATCGGCCAGCACCCATTCCAGCGCACGGCGATAGGCGGACAGGCCGCGGCCCTGGTAGTCGCCGCCGGTGGCGGGGACGGTCAGTGCGGCGGCATTGCAGATTCGGGTATCCACCGGCACTGCGTCTTCCCAGACGACGGCACCGTAGGTGTCCTGCATCTCCTTGAGCGTCTCGGTGCCGGCGCGGGTGCGGCGGTCGAACAGGGTCGGCAGGATCGACACCGGCAGTGCGCGGCGACGCGAACGCTGCACCATGTCGGCGGTACGCACCATGCTGGCCAGGCCATGCAGCGCCAGCGGCTCGGCCTGGGTGGGCACCACCACGCGGTCGCAGGCGGCCAGCGCGTTGATCATCAGCAGGCCGAGCGTGGGCGGGCAGTCGAGCAGGATGTAGTCGTGCTGGCCGGCATGCCGGGTCATCGCGTTCTGCAGGGCCAGGCCCAGCCCGGGCTGGTTGGCGCTGCGGCGTTCCAGCGTGGCCAGTGCGGCTTGCGCGCAGACATAGGACAGGCCGGGGATGGCGCTTTCGTGGGCCAGGCTGGCCAGGTCGCTCGGCGGGGTGCCGAACAGGTCCAGCACCCCGCGCGGCGGCGGGTCGATCGCCACACCGAACGCGCGGGTGAGTGAGGAGTGCGGATCGAGGTCGATCAACAATACCCGGTGGCCGAGCGCGGCCAGGCCACGACCCAATGCCAGCGTCGTGGTGGTCTTGCCGACGCCGCCCTTCTGGTTGGCGATTGCCCAGATACGCATCTCACTGCACTCCTTGAATTACGGCGGGAACGGAACTTGTGCCGCTTTCGGTGGTGACGGCCGTTTGGCCGCCGTCAGACTTGGGAAGCTTGGGCGCCCCGGCGGCGGTCGCATGCAGCTGCGATGGCGGATCGGGTGCGAGTGAGCCAGCCGAGTCAGCGAGGATGATCAACACCACACGCCGGTTCGCATTCCGTCCCGCCTCAGTGCTGTTATCGGCACGTGCGCGGAATTCTCCATAGCCCACCATCGCCAATCGCTGCGGGGCGATGCCGTCATCGGCAAACAGGTGCACCACGCTGGCGGCGCGCGCGGCCGACAGCTCCCAGTTGGAGGGGAACAGTGCTGTGGCGATCGGCTGATTGTCGGTATAGCCCTCCACGCGCACGCCGTTGGGCGCATCGCGCAGCACCGCGGCCAGCGCCGACAGGGTGCCGCGGGCGCTGCCAGCCAATGCCGCCGAGCCGGTACCGAACAGGATGTCGCTGTTGATCTCCACCTCGATCCACAGATCGTTGCGGCGGATGGTGATGAGTTTCTGGTCGATCAGCGGCGCCAGCGTCTTGCCCAATTGCTGGGCCACCGCGTCCATCTGCCGCTGCGCACGCGCCAGCTGCGCCTGGTTGCGCAGCGACACCGGCATGCGCATCTGCGCGGCCATCGACGGCAGCAGGGTGGGGTCGGTCGGTCCTCTGGACGCGGCCATCGGCGCGCCGGCCTTGATCACCGACGGGCGGTCGTAATCGGCACCCAGGGTCTGGGTCCTGCCGACCTGCACCGGGCTGGCGGCGGTGGACGCGCCACCGAAGGCGGTGGTCAGCGCTTGTGCCATGACCTTGTACTTGCCCTCGTTGAGCGAGGAGATTGCATACATCACCACGAAGAACGCCAGCAGCAGCGTCATCAGATCGGCATACGGAATCGCCCACGCTTCGTGGTTGCCATGGTCTTCGTGATGTTTGCGACGGCGGGCCATGACGGGACTAATGCAAGTAGCCTGCCAGTTTCGACTCGATGTTGCGCGGGTTCTCGCCCTGGGCGATCGCGATCAAGCCTTCGATCGCCATTTCGCGCTCGTTGGTGCTGCAATGGATGACGCTCTTGAGCTTGGCGGCGACCGGCAGGAACAGCAGGTTGGCCGAGGCGATGCCGTAGATGGTGGCGGTGAAGGCCGCGGCGATGCCATGGCCGAGCATGGCCGGGTCGGCCAAGTTCTTCATCACCGCCATCAGCCCGAGCACCGCACCGATGATGCCCAGCGTGGGCGCGTAGATGCCCATGCCTTCGAACACCTTGGCCGCGGCAAGATCCTGCCGCTCCTGGTTGTCCATTTCGATCTCGAGCATATGCCGCATGGATTCGGGCTCCACGCCATCGACCAGCATCTGCAGGCCCTTGCGCAGGAACGCGTCGTCCTGGCGCGGCAGCTGGTCTTCCAGGCCCAGCAGGCCCTGGCGGCGGGCGATGTTGCTCCACTCGACGATGCGCGCCAGCAACTGCGGGCGGTCGCTGGCCGGCGGCTGGATCACCCAGCGCAGGATCTTGAAGGCGCGCCGGAAAACCGCCGGCGAGGTGTGCAGCAGGATCGCCGCCACGGTGCCGACGATCACGATCACGAAGGCAGCCGGCGACCACAGCGACGAAATGCCGGCGCCTTTCAACACGCTGCCGCCCACGATCGCCACGATCGCGAGCACCAGTCCGATAATGCTGAGTCTGTCCATGGAAGCGATATCGGCGCGAGCGCGGCGGACTTGATAGAGCAGATGGTCGAGAGCGCCAGAAAGTTGTCGTTTTGCGGCATGGGCCGCTTCCACGCTGGCGTCGATGCAGGGGTGACAGGTCATCGGCGCATGCGCTCCCGACCAAGGCGTGTCATCAATGCCGCAGCAGGCCCGCCCCCCTTGCGCGTGCACGCAAGCAACAAGCGCGGGCATGTTCGGTGTGGCGACCGCGTTGGCGATGGCCGCCACGCGGCGTGTGGTGGGCGATGCCCTCAGCTCGATCCAGTTTCTTGCTGAGCTCGGTTTTAAACAAGGTGTGTGCTGGCGCTTCGGCAAACCGCTTGCGTCCGGTTGCAAGCGAGGGTGTGTTGCTTGCAGCGATCACGCTGCTGCAGCCGGCGGCGCGGTAGGCCGTGTCATGCCGCGTGCAAGCGTAGCGGGCCGGCCGCCCATCGTGGATGCCTTGCAACGCCGCTGGTCTGTTGCGCGGCAGAATGCGCTGCCGCTTGGGCTGTGCTACTTAGCTTTCCACGGCATTAGAACGATCTAATCGCATCTGCGTGGAAGCGGACGCAAGAGGAGGGGGCAGGTTGCCGCAACGGCGACGGATCGTTTTTGTGTCACTTCGCGCAGCGTTCCTGGCCGATCGCTGGATCGACAGAAATCCGCCGAAGCCAATCACCTTTGGGAGAGCATGATCGAAATGAACTGCATGCCATTCGCACGCCACCGCAGCACGCTGTCCGCCGGTATCGCCATCGCCTTGTTCGCGAGTGCCGCCTCCACCGCCGCCGCCCAGCAGGCCGACGGCACGCCGGCGCCCACGGGCCAGGCCGAGGTGCGGGCCACGGACCTGGACGCAGTGACGGTGACCGGCTACCGCTACGCGATCGAAAAAAGCCTGGAGCAGAAGCGCAACGCCAACGCCGTGGTCGATGTGATCACCGCCGAGGACGTGGGCAAGTTCCCCGACAAGAACGTGGCCGATGCGCTGCAGCGCGTGCCCGGCGTGGTCATCAGCCGCGACGGCGGCGAGGGCAAGAACGTCAGTGTGCGCGGCCTGTCCTCGGAGCTGGTGCTGACCGAATTGAACGGCAACTACATCGCCACCGCCGAGTCCAACGGCGACCCGACGCGCTCGTTCAACTACACGCTGCTGCCGTCGAACCTCCTGGGCAGCGCGGAGCTGTACAAGACACCGGAAGCGCGCATCGACGAAGGCGGCATCGGCGGCACGGTGATCCTGCAGACGCGGCGCCCGCTGGAACTGGAGCCAAACTCCGGCTTCGTCTCTGCCGAGGGCACCTGGTCCGATACCAGCAAGAAGACCGACGGCCAGTTCTCCGGTTCGTACTCGTGGCACGACAAGGACAACCGCTTCGGCGTCTTCGTCGGCTACACGCAGCAGAAGCGCACCGCACGAACACTCGATGCCAGCACCGAGAGCTGGCAGTGGTACGGGCGCGACGAAGGCGGCCCGGCGGTCGACGTGAACGGCAATCCGTCCGACTTCAACGCCAACTGGTGGGGCGGGACCGGTTTCTGGACCCAGGACGGCGATTACTCCACTGGTTTCATGATGCCGACGGCGGTCAGCCTGGGCGCCAAACGCGAGGAGCGCGAGCGCAAGGGCGCGCAACTGACCTTGCAGTTCAAGCCGACCGACGACCTGACGCTGACCGCGAACTACTTCCGCTTCGACCTGTCGCAGGACTCGCAGACCAATACCATCAAGATTCCCGAGTGGAACATTGCCCGTTACAACGGCGACGGCAACTGGCGCGGCGGGCGTCTGCTCGACCGGCTGCAGTTCGATCCCAGCGGCACCATCGTCACTGGCGCCGCCTACAGCCTGCGCCCGGGCAAGACCTACTACTGCAACGAGGCGCAGGCCGCTGCGGCCGGCCTGCCGCCGGGCGGCTGGGGCTCGGACGACTGCACGGTGCCCACGCCGCAGATCACCGGCAGCTACAACATCGAAAAATCGCTGTCGCAGACTGTGGACCTGGGCGGCGAATGGCGTGGCGAGCAGGTGGACGTGGCGTTCAAGGCCGGCCGCACCTGGGCCAAGGGCGGGCCGGAGCTGCAGTTTTCCCTGCCGATCAAGCCGCGCCTGCAGAACGCCGACGGCAGCTGGACCAACGCCAACTTCGCCAGCGCCTGGGACCTGACCGGCACGCCGTCCATGACGTTCTCGCCAGCGCTGATGCAGAACCTGCGCGACGGCATCCTGCAGGTCGACCTGGGCTCGACCGGCTCGTCCTGGACCCGCAACACCAACCAGCAGCAGTACGCGCAGATCGATACCACCTGGCATTTCGACGGCGAGGTCTTCGACTCGCTGCAGTTCGGCATCAAACGGCGCGACGGCGGCATCCACCGCAGTACCGGCAACAACTACTGGGTGTGCCCGGGCACCGACCCGGGCGACTACGACAACCGCTACTGGAACGGGCGCTGCAATGCCATCGCCACGCAGTTCTCCCCGGGCCTGCTGTTCGCGCAGGACAACCTGGCCGGTGGCGTCAACGCCAACGCGTTCCCGGCGATCAACTTCCCGGGCTACATCGGCTACTTGAATCAAACCTACGGCGCGATGCAGACCCGCAACGAAGACAACTTCGTCTACAACGTCGACGAAGAGATCTATTCAAGCTATCTGCAGCTCAACTTCCACACCGAGCGGCTGCGCGGCAACGTCGGCGTGCGGGTGGCGCGTACCGGCCAGCGTGCCGATTCCACCGACAAGGTGACCGCCTACAACGACTACTTCTTCGACGGCGCCGACGGCAATCCGCTGGCCTGCCAGCAGGGTGCCGCCATGCCCGGCGGCGCCCCGGCCGACACCTATTGCGGCACCGAAGGTTACTGGCGCTTGGCCGACAGCGTGCAACGCACCGAGTCGTTCGTGGTCAGCGGACTGGACCGCAACTACACGGACGTGCTGCCGAGTTTCAACCTGGCCTACGACCTGACCGAAGACCTGCTGCTGCGCGCGGCAGCTTCGAAAGTGATTGCACGCCCAAGCTACAACGATATTGCCGCGCCCGGCAGCCTGGAGTTCTACAGTCCCGAGTACGTGGCCGACCGGCGCTTGACCGGCGGCGCCAGCGAGCAGGGCTGGTACGGCTCGGGCAGCAACAAGAACCTGGAGCCGTACAAGGCCAACCAGTTCGACCTAGGGCTGGAATGGTATTTCCACCCGGGTTCGGTGGCGGGTGTGGGGCTGTTCCGCAAGAACGTGGAGAACTTCGCGGTCGACGTGATCAGCGACGTCAACATGATGGTCGACGGGCAACCGGTCACCGTGCAGAACTACAGCACCCAGGCCGGCGGCCAGGACGCGGTGTCGCAGGGTGTGGAGCTGTACGCGCAGCACACGCTGCCGTTTGGCCTCGGTGCGCAGTTCAACTACACCTACAACGATGCCAGCAAGGCGGCGGTGCGGCTGGAGGACGGCACCGAGGCCGGCAAGACCTCCATGCCGGGCAGCGCCAGGAACCAGACCAACCTCACCGTGTTCTACGAAACCGACAGCCTGCTGCTGCGCGCCTCGTACAACCGTCGCGGTGAGCTGGTGCAAGGCCTGGTCAATGGCCTGAACGTCTTTGAGGAGCCGTACTACCAGATCGATGTCAACGCGGCCTACAACATCACCCCCGCGCTCAGCCTCACCGCCTCGGTGCTGAACCTGACCAAGCAGGAGTCCCGCGCGCACCTGGGCGAGGACACCCGCGCCCGCTTCTACACCGGCGGCTACGCAGGCCGGCTGGCGTACCTCGGGCTGACTTACAAGTTCTAGGTGCCAGCGTGTCGCGCCCATGCCTGCCGCGTGGCGGACAGTATGGGCGCGATGGTAAAGAAGTTAACCTGGAACCGTTATTTGCCCAAAATAGCCGACCTTTCCAGCCTTCGGGATTGAAAGGTCCCGCCGGGGTATAGCGCAGTCTGGTAGCGCGCCTGCTTTGGGAGCAGGATGTCGGGGGTTCGAATCCCTCTACCCCGACCATTCCGAGCTCTTGACAGCGTGGGAATGCGAAGTTCGGTCCGGGCGCCCGTAGCTCAACCGGATAGAGCACCGGCCTTCTAAGCCGGCGGTTACAGGTTCGAGTCCTGTCGGGCGCGCCATTAGTAGCAAGGGCTGAGGGCTAATCTGAGGCTCACTCCCTAAATTTCTCCCTAAAATCCCAAATGTAAGAAGCCGCTTCGTAATCGCCAGCGGCTACTTAACGTTAATCATTCAGTTTGGATCGAGACTTCAACGTCGTTGACGGCGCTCTCTACGTAGTTGCCCAAGCTAGTTGCTACTGAGTCATAGATGGATCCGTCTTGACCAGTTGTGCCAGTTAAGGTCAGTACGAAGGCAACTTGGCTAGCTTCGATCTCCATGTTGTTTGTTATGCCAAATTGATATAGATCCCTGGCGAATATGCGTGCGCATACTCGCATAGTTGTTCCGCTGAACGACTTTCCGGTGGGAATATTTTCTGCGTGGTGGCGTACAGGGTTCCACTTCGCATGCTCCGAGCGAGCTTTCAACTCTGGATCAGTATCCTCTTTCATCGACCCGGCAAGGTTGCCCATCTTTCCTTTCGCAGTTGTGTACTGCAATGCAACCTGAAGTCGTGTTGAAAAGTAGTTGGCAGCACCGAGCTCCGATACCTTCGGGGTCAAGATTGCTGTTAAGCAGACACGGCCTTTAAGCTTTCCATTGAAGATCAGCTGGGGCGGAATTGGAATGTCTTCCCAGTAATACCACTGACCAGCCTTGAGCTCCGAGGTCCATAATAATGTCACGGAGTCATCGTTGCATTTCCAAGGTACGTCGTGGCTCATGCATGGAGATCCCCAGCCGAGCCTTGGCTCATAGGCATTTCTGTCTGCGGTATTGATTAGAAGTGCACGGACCAGATCGGGAGTTGGGGCTTTGAGATTGTGAAATGTGTGGGCAGCCAGGCTCGAGACTAGGGCAGTGGCAAAGCTGCTGCCGGTGAGCTGATTGCCCCCTAAGCCTCTGAGGGTGGAAAACCATGAGAGCTCTGGCTTCATCAATCCCTCGGGTCCTGGACCACCAAGGCAAGCCGGACAAGCGGTTCCAGGTAGATCGGCTTCGGCTATTCGCCCACCAACAGTTAAAGCTGCTTCACAGTCTGCGGGTGGACATGGACGCAGTTCAGAGCAGTGGTCTACGTTACCAACTGAAATAACAGGCAAAATTCCATACTCGCGTGCAATCTTATGGATATCATGGCCAAGAACGCTCATCTCATGAGGTGAGCCTGGTTCAACTGGTTCATTGAATGACAAATTCCATACCTTCGTGTCCCCATGATGGCGTGCGATGACCGAACGAAGGTAGCTCTGGAAAGCAAGCCTGGCCGGGCTGCCGGGATCCGAAGTAGCGATAGCTTGAGCTATGCCCAATCTGCACACTAAATCAGGAATTTTTAGATGTGTGTTCCAAGCTGAGCCGTGTACTACGAGTGACGCAATGCGGTTTCCATGGGCTCTATTTGCTGAGACATCCGCAACTAGTGAAGGGGCTTCCCAGGCAACCATAGGTTTATAGCTGTTCGCAAACAAACCGCCGTCTATAACCCCGACAATTGGCTGCCATTGCTCGTCGGGGATCGGTCGTTCTGGATCTGGAGCGGTGGGTGCCTGGGTGGCCTGGATCTGACGAATCGGATCTATTCTGAAAACGCTCCCGGATGCTATTAATGCATTGAGAGAATTGACGTCGCGAGCAGCAATATTCAAACGTGTGAAAGGGTTCTGCCGATATTCCCGTGTTGCTCGGGCAAGGCTGTTAGCTGAGTTGGCGGTTTGTATTTGAAGCTGATCAGCGTCTGATCCTGGTTCGCGTGTTATGCCGACAAGATCGTTAATCCCGCTTATTAAATTGTCTTCTTGCAACTTAGTTATGGATGCGACAACGCTAGTCCTAGCCTCTGCTTCAAAGAATGGTGCTAGCCAAACAGTAAACAGCCTCCCGCTATCGATCTGGGTTGCTGCATCCCAAATGGAGTTGGTGGTTCGGCCACCCAGAACGTCACTATCGCCCAGCGACGTTACAGAGCTAATTCTTGAAATTGCAATACGTACATCAGTACGCGCACTTGTTTTGACAATTGTCGATATCGCTTCCGATGCGTTTAGATCAACTTCAGCAAGGTAGCCACCACGAAAGGGAGCAACAAGTTGGCTTCCCAAATCAGCGCGAAATAGAGCGTCGGGCTCATGCGAAGGTGCTAGTGAGTCGTCAAACATCTTGACGGCTACGAGAGACCGTCCGGCGTGTATACCCGTAGTTCGCCGAGAGATCTCCTCGAACTGCTCCCCCAAAACAATGCGTTGCTGATCCAGACGGTCGCTTTTTATATGTGCCTCAGTCGGACTCCGGCCGGTAACAGTCGCTCTACGTGGGTCGCGCTTGAGGGTGAGTACCGGATTGAGTACGGGTCTAATATCAGTAGCCACTTGATCATCCTTTCAGGTAGGCGGAGACTGTCTGTCTGCTGATTTTCAAAAAGCGTGCGACATCTGATTGTGCTGCTCTAAACCTGTTTACAAGTTCTTGGGTCAATAGCTTGCGAGCATCTGTTGCATTCGTTGCCGCCATATCACTATTTGCACGGTTCTCCTGCAGTGTACGTAAAGCTAGAGCCATCCAATCGATTTCCTTTGACTCGACCACCGCGCGTCGTCTTGACGCTAAAGCGAGCTGTTCGATATCTGCTCCAGTCAATCCCTCGGAGAGGTGGGCGAGTATATTCGCGTTCCCACTGAGGTCTTCGTTATCTCCTAAGAAGTAGGCCCATAATGCTTGACGTAGATCAAAGTCGGGGAGGCCGAAGTTTATTTTATATGAGAATCGTCGCCATATTGCAGCATCAAGCATCTGAGGGTGATTGGTCGCCCCTATTACCACGGCCTCTGCATCTAAACTATCTATGCCTTGTATGACGGTGTTGACGACTCGCTTCAATTCCCCAAGTTCATTTCTGTCGTCACGCATTTTTGCTAGGGCATCTAACTCATCAAGAAACAATACCGCGTTTTTCCCGGCCACAAAGTCGAAGATGGCGCGGATGTTTTTGGCCGTGTCACCAAGCATGGATGAAATGACAGAATCTAACCTGGCGACGTAGAGCTTGCGGCCCATTTGGGCTGCTATTTGGCCGGCGATAAGTGTTTTGCCAGTTCCTGGTGGCCCTGATAATAGGAGGGATAAGCGAGAAGCAATACCCTTTGCTGCTAATAAAGAATAGTTTTCGGCATCACTTAGGAAGTTCTCATACTGCTCCCGAGCAGGTTGCGACAAAAAAGTTGGTGCGCTGGGCCAACTATGTTCTTCCACCAACGGCAGGCGAGACTTTGCATCTACCGGCAACATTTCAGTGAAGCCAGAGGCTTGAAGTGGCACACCCTTCTTGCTTAGTGCTGAGCGTAGACGGCGCGCTCCCTCTACATCGCAGGCGTCTAGCTCCCGAGCGAGTCTCTGACCCACCCTGCGGAGCCTTGTGTAGTCGGCCGCCAACGCGGCCTCTGCGAACTCTACAATTGCGTTTGAATCGACAACGTTCATCTATGTGCTCAGATTACGGGCGTGTATGTAAGGGTGGAATAGTCACTAGCCAAGCGTACGGGCCAGTTTGTCACGTTTTAATGAGCATTTGTCAGTCAATTGTCGTCGGCGGGCTCAACGTGAGCAAGTTCGTGGTTATAAACATGAACCATTGCGTCTGTTCTGTGACCGCTCGCTAGCTTTTTGTCGCCCTTTGTATCGGTGACGCCGCGGTGCTTGAGTCCATGCATCGCAAACCGTTCTGCAACGGTAATCACCTGGTCCGCAATAGAGTTCTTCATCAGGCGCTGCCAAGAGGTGTTGAAGCCTGACCTGGTCAGCAAATCGCCATCTTCACCGACGAACAGTGGGCGATCCTTGGCGAGAAGTAACGGTTCCAGGTTCACTTCCACGCAGCATGGCCTCGACCGTGATGGGGTCAGGAGCACTTATCAGGCAACGGCGCTCGGCTTGCGTGGCTCGTATGGAACTGCGCCAGCGGCGCACGCAGCCGCGCGAGACCCGACAGCGTGTATTGACACGCCAGACCGTGTGCTTGCAATCTAGGCCCAAGGAGCGTCGAAACTCCTCTAGTAGCGGTACCCACCTCCGTCAAACCGGTGGGTTTTTTGTGCCTGCATTCCGCAGGTACAAGCCGACGCAATGCCTGTGTCGGGAGGGCGGCTAATACAACACCCGCAAGGGGAATACGCCCGCCGGCTACTAGCGGTTTCGAACCTCCCGACATCCCGTCGCCGTTGGCGGCGGTTCTTGGGTTGTTCCAGGAGGGCGTTGCCATGTCTACCGCATCATCCATGCCGGCATCTGTGCCGGTTGATCTGTTGCCAGCTTCCGCTCACCGCCTGCGGTGGGATGTGGTCGAGGTGCTGCGCCGGCTCGACGCGCGCGCGGCTGTTGAGCAGGCGAGCGCCCATCCCGCGCATCCGCTGAGTCGCCAGCTCGCTGTGTTGCCGCACAACTCGCGTGACCGGTTCGCACGCAGGGCCGTGGCGTTGCAGCAGCGCGTCGCCGCATCCACCAACCACCACCCGGAGGCGCCATGACACGCCGCCGCCCACCTACGGCATCTGCCAGCGCACGACCCGCCCGCACCCGCACGCGCCCCACGCCGCCCAAGCGGGTGCAGTGGGTGGTTGTGGAGCCCGAACGCACCAAGCTGCCACCGATGCTGCCACCCGACCCGGACGCCTCTCCGCAAGGCCCCGGCACGCTGCGCGCACCCCGCCGCGCCCGCCGCCCGCGCCAATGCACCGTCAGCTACACCCATTACCCCGGTGCCCACGACCACGCCGGCGACCAGCACGTGCCCCACGTCCGCCTCAGCGGCCTATGGCTGGAACAACTGGGCTTTGCCATCGGCACCAAGCTACGCATCACCGCCAGCGCGGGGCAGCTGCTGATGGAGGTGTTGCTGCCGGTGGAGGTGCCGGCCAAGGCGCGCAGCGTGCGGCGATGATGCTGCGGCTGCCAGACCCCTTGCGATTGACCTCGGTGCCGGATGCCACTAGCGTCCCCGCCACACCAGCGCACAACGGACGCTTCATGATCGCGCGCCCCCTCTACGCCTTGCTCGCCACCCTGGCTCTGGGAGCTTGCGCCCACGCGGCGGGCGGCGCAGCTCCGGCAACCGTCACGGAGACATCCGCCATGAATTCCTCAGCCGAATCCAAAGTCACTCCTGTTGGCAGCGAACCCAGCGGGCCGATACGAACGGCAGAGGATGCGCTCACCCGCATGCTTGCATTGATTCAAGCAATTCACGGACTGGACGATCTGACACCCGACTACCTGCAGTCCAAAATGGGGGTTCCGGTGACGCGTGCGGCAGCTGATCCCAAGCGTTATGGCGCCAGTGCTCCGCTTACCAATGAGTGGGGTTACAGCTTTGGGATGGATCAGACGCCTACTGCGGGGCGTTGGTTCGAGTTCACTTTTATTCCAGCGCAAGCGGGTGCTTCCCCGTCCATGACGGAGATCTGCGGGATCGATTTCGATACGTTTACCAAGAAGCTGGAAAACATCGGGTTTGTACGCCAACGCAACATGGTGGAAGACGGGCGATGGATGAGTGACTTCTTCAGCCGCCCAGGCATGCGGGTGGAGGTGTTTCCACGAGGTGAGGCCGATGCACCGCAGGAGCGGGTGGAGCACCACTGCGTTGAATGGATCTACATCCGTTAACCCAAGGAACGGCCATGCCTTTGAGTCCACAGGCGCAAGCCATTGTTGATGACTTCGGCCGCCAGCTAGGCGTCACCCCCGAACATGTCATCAATCTACAGGGTGTGCTTGCCGCATCGCCGGTTCTGCTTGACCAATTCAATGATGCGGTTGCCAAGCAAAGCGTACTCAGTCTAAAACCTCTGACTGATCCGAATGCAGGCGGGACGTTTACGCCGGATGAGAATTCCATCCGGCTGCCGCTGTCCAGGCTTTCCAATGGGCCTGGCGGAAAGTTGCTTGATTCCGGTGACATGACGTTTGTGCTGGGGCATGAACTACAGCACGCCATGTACAGCCCAACTGCAGCTGCTTCCCGTAAGGCGTTCGAAACCGCAGCGGTGCAGATAGCCAAGACAACGCACGATTATTCGGACGCAGCGGAGAAGGTTTTATCAAGCAACCGTGTAGATGAAGCAAGCGCAGAAATTGCAGGCTGGAATGCAACCGTCAGTAGGGTAAAGCAAGCAAAGCCGGATGCCTCCCTGGAAGATATCTTTCGGGAAGCACCCGGCCGTATGCACGACTTCATTGATCGAACTGGCGGAATGCCGCGATTCAATTACGCCCTCAAGTCCAACCTTACCTTGAACGCAGATATGACGATGCCCGTCACTCCTGCCAACGTCGAGGCAATGGGTGCAAACTTCTTCGACAAGGATGCCAAGAGCACTCGCATCGGCTATACGGGTCAGTCCGACTACGCCAACCACTACGGCCCGTGGGTGGTTGGAACGGCTGCCATCTACGAGCGCCACTACAACAAGCCAAAGCCAGGAGACCCGGAACAGCCGATGATCCTGGACATGCAGCGCTTGGGATTGAAGGAAGAGATCCTGGAGCGCAACGGCATCGACCTGGGCAGCAATACCCGCCCCATGCCTTACCTCGACAGCAGCACGCAGCCACCGACGCCCGGCTTGTTCCAGCACAGCAAGAATACGCACCTGCACGTCTCGCCCATCACTGCACGCGAACTGGAACAGGAACTGCGGGAACGCGATCCCCAGCTGCCAGGCTCATCAGCTCAGCTCCTTCCATCAGACCCTGGCCACGCGGATCACTCGCTTTACCAGCAAATTAGGGATGGGGTGCAAAAGCTCGATGCCCAGCATGGCAGGGAGTGGGATGCATCGAGCCAGCGCATGACGGCCAGCTTGCTGTCGCTGGCAAAAGAGGAAGGGTTGTCGCGGGTGGATCATGTGGTGCTCAACAACCCAACGGCTCAGCTGGCGGGCGGCGAGAAGGTCTTCGTCGTTCAGGGCGCCCTCAACGACCCGGCTCACCAGCGTGCCCATATGTCGACCATGGACGCCGTGCAGACACCAGAGACCCAGTCGTTCGATCGCCTGCAGGTAATCAACCAGACTCAGGCTCAGGCGCGCGAACAGCAGCAGGCGCTGGAGCAGTCCCAGCAATCCGTCAGCCAGGCTGGTCCGTCGATGACGCGCTGAGTGTTTCGCAACGAGATAACGACAACGGCCGCAGTACGCGGCCGTTGTCGTTAGATCAGGCAACCAGGATCGTCTTGACGATTCCCGATTCCCGATTCCCGATTCTCCCAATCCCGAATCCCGAATCCCCAACGTCAATGATCGCTGGAGCGCAATCCATCCACATCCAGGATCAGCGCCATGCGGCCATCGCCGATCAGGGTGGCGCCGGCGTAGCCGGGCAGGCCGCGCAGGGCACGGGGCAGGGGCTTGATCACCACTTCCTCGCGGCCGCGCACCTGGTCCACCACCAGGCCGAAGCGGGTTTCGCCGGCCTGCAGCAACAACCACCGTCAGCAGCGGCGGTTGTTCGGCGGGCACGCCCAGCCAGCGACGCAGGTCGATCAGCGGCAATGTGTGCGAGCGGCGGTCCAGCACGGCGCGGCCGTCGAACCAGCCCAGCGAGGTCTGCGGGGCGTGCAGCACCTCGACCACGCGCGCCAGCGGCAGCGCATAGACCGCTTCGCCGGCCTGCACCAGCAGGGTCGGCAGGATCGCCAGGGTCAGCGGCACGCGGATCATTAAGCGGCTGCCGCGGCCCAGTTCGGACTGGATCTGGATCTGCCCGCTGAGTTCGCGGATGCGCGATTGCACCACGTCCATGCCCACGCCACGGCCGGAGATGTCGGTGACCTCCGCCTTGGTCGAGAAGCCCGGCATGAAGATCAGATGCAGGCACTCGTCGGTGCTCAGGCGGCGGCCTCGGCGTCGATCAAGCCCTTGTTGCGGGCGATCTCGCGCAGACGCTCGGGATCGACGCCGGCGCCGTCGTCCTAGATTTTGATACTGACGTAGTCGCATTCCTGCCGCGCGGACAGGCGAACACCGCCTGTTAGTGGCATCCCGCAGGGCGGGCAATTCGATTTGCCAATAGCCTGTTCCGGCAAGAAACTTGGAATATTATTTTCCTGTTTTATCAAAATAATTTTGGAATGATTTTGTTTTTTTGTCACCGCGCGACATAAAAGCTTAAAGGCAGTCGCTTACCTTAAATGCCCGGAGGGGGTTGGATCTAAATCTGGATATTTACATGTGTATAGATGCTGGTGCGAGTGAATTGATAACTAGGTATATTATCGCGACTTGGTGGAATTTGGCGTCCATAGTCAGTCTTGAATCGAGAGCAGGAGGGTGAATTGATGTCTGGTTCAACGAGGTCGGTCTTTATTTTGGTTGTCATTGCGGGGCTGTTTGCCGCAGCTGCTCTCTATGTTGCGCATGGCGCGCAAACCAGCGGATCGACCATGCCTGGAGTTGCAAGATCCTCCGGTGAGGATCGTCCAATGGTTAAAAGCATTTCTCCTAATGGCAACGCCAATGGGCAATGGGATGCATCTGATTTTTCAGAACTTTCAGCGAGCGATCAATCTTTCACGGCGGGCAATGTCGTGTCACATCTCAATGGGTTTTTTTCAAGGCTCTACTCGGATCGGACAATGACGCTGGCAGAGCGGGACGCATTTGCCTATCGGCTTGCATTGGCGCTCGAAAGCGATAAGAACACCCGCAAGGCGGTCTCTGAGTATTACCGTCAAATCCCGGCCGACAAGGCGATGCGGCGCGACATCATGCGGAACATGCTCGCAGTTGGGCCTGTAGGTCGTGCAGTCATGCTGGACGAGGCCAAGCGGATATGGGACAGCAAGGACAAGGAGTCATACCAGCACATGTACGAAACCTATTCGGGCTTTCCGGGCCAGGCCCCCAAGCCGGTTATCGTCGATGCCATTGCCGGCCTCAGTACGCATGGCATTGGGAGCGGGACTGCTGTCGCATCGTTGAACCTCATCGGCACGCTGGAAAAGGATGATTCGCTGGACGCTGCGCAATTGCGCAAAGCAGCCGTATCGCAAATGAGTTCTCTTGTATCCAACGATCAGGATAAATCAGTGCGCGGGATCGCAGCGCAAAAAATCTATCAACTCTCCTCACCCGAAGATGCCGCAAATCTCGCCGCCGGCTTCATCAGGAAAGATGGAGCCAACCCGTGGATGGTCGATCAGACGCTTTATTCGGTCTCCAGCGGCGATGTAGAGCTGACGCCAGCACTAAGGTCAGCACTTGCGTCCGCCGTCGCGCGAGGGTCTCTTCCAGCAGCCGCAGTGGCGCACTACAACGCTGTTGTTTCGCAGGGACCCTGATCACCTGTTCGAACCGGTAATACCGATGACCGACAATCGGCGTCCTACTCCGGAGTTGCCGATGCAGTGGAGCGGGTCCGTATAGCCGGATGCGTCCCGGGGTATTGGTTTGTTATCGGCAGGGAAGTGCGTTTTAAACATTTTTACATCTGATGCATCTGCCTTTGAAGTGATTATTGCAGTAATTATTCCGCTCATGCGTTTGAATTGGGCGCGCAGCGCGATTTGCGATATTTCAGAACAATCCTTCCGCCTCTTTTGGAGCATATTTATGTTTGAGCATCACCAATCTGGTCGGCGCCTACGATTTCGAAACATGTTGGCGATTGTGGCGCTGTCACTTGTGTCAATCGGTTCTGCGCAGGCACAGACCATAAAAGACAATTTTCAGCAATGGCTCGGGCACCAGCAGAAGGCCTACTATGTCAACAAGTCCACCAATGCCATCGCCTGCCCAAGAGGAGGTGGTGGTGCATGCATCCAAGGGCAGGAAACCTCGGGTACGAGCCAGTGTGTGGAGCAGTCCTTTAACATCGGCGCAAGTTGGGAGCCGCCCATTCCACCGGTCTGGGGCGCGTTTTCCCTAAGCGGCGGGGGCGGTAAAAGCTGGTCGGCATGCCACGAGCGGTCCGAGTCGGTGACCTGTCAACCGGATCATGGCTTTGAGGGCCGGGCCGCCAATTGGGTCGGTGAGCGAATGGGGCGGATCAAGATGATCTCGGCCAAAACCTATCGTGTCGCCGGACAGTTCGCAGCCTGTCCACCACACTTCACTGCGTCGGATTTCTCTGGCAAGTGGGGAAGGTTTACCTTATGCACGTTCAATGGGGCAGGCCAAACGGTGGATGGCTACCTGCCTGAGTTCGAACGCCAAATTTGCCTTTATACCCCGATCTGAGAGCTGTTGATGAGCAAGCTTCCGGATGTGGTCTTGCTCGCGCAGTGACGGTCCGTATTGGCAGCGGATCAGCGTGAGCGTCAAGCATGCCGAGCTTACGTGACGGAAACACCATCCATCCGGGAGCTGTTGGTGGTATGGGGCTTACCCGTACCCTTGACTCCCGGATGGATGACTGAGCGGCCCGGACGAAACGTCTGAAGGCAGCGCGCTCGGCCATCGTGGCCCTGTTTGCACACGCTGGTCGTTTAAATCTTCCACAGTCGGCCTGGGCTGCGTTGGCCGCACTACCGCGATACTTCAATGATCGCTGGAACGCAGCCCATCCACATCCAGGATCAGCGCCATGCGGCCGTCGCCGATCAGGGTGGCGCCGGCGTAGCCGGGCAGGCCGCGCAGGGCGCGGGGCAGGGGCTTGATCACCACTTCCTCGCGGCCGCGGACCTGGTCCACCACCAGGCCGAAGCGGGTTTCGCCGGCCTGCAGCAGCACCACGGTCAGCAGCGGCGGTTGCTCGGCCGGCACGCCCAGCCAGCGGCGCAGGTCGATCAGCGGCAGGGTGTGCGAGCGGCGATCCAGCACGGCGCGGCCGTCGAACCAGCCCAGCGAGGTCTGCGGTGCGTGCAGCACCTCGACCACGCGGGCCAGCGGCAGCGCATAGACCGCTTCGCCGGCCTGCACCAGCAGGGTCGGCAGGATCGCCAGGGTCAGCGGCACGCGGATCATGAAGCGGCTGCCGCGGCCCAGTTCGGACTGGATCTGGATCTGCCCGCTGAGTTCGCGGATGCGCGATTGCACCACGTCCATGCCCACGCCACGGCCGGAGATGTCGGTGACCTCGGCCTTGGTCGAAAAGCCCGGCATGAAGATCAGATGCAGGCACTCGTCGGTGCTCAGGCGGGCGGCTGCTTCGGCGTCGATCAGGCCCTTGTTGCGGGCGATCTCGCGCAGGCGCTCGGGGTCGATGCCGGCGCCGTCGTCCTGGATCTCGATGCTGACGTAGTCGCCTTCCTGCTGCGCGGACAACCGCACATGGCCGCTACGCGGCTTGCCGGTGGCTTCGCGCAGGGCCGGCGATTCGATGCCGTGGTCGATCGCATTGCGCACCAGGTGCACCAGCGGGTCGGCCAGGGCCTCGACCAGGTTGCGGTCCAGTTCCGTCTCGGCGCCGATCAGCTCCAGCTCCACTTCCTTGGACAAGGTGCGCGCGACATCGCGGGCCACCTTGGGAAAGCGCGAGAACACCTTGCTGACCGGTTGCATGCGGGTGCGCATCACCGCGGTCTGCAGGCGTGCGGTGGCGATGTCCAGCGTGCTGACCGCGCGGTCCAGTTCCTCGTCGCGCAGGCGGGTGCGCAGGGTCTTGAGGCGATTGCGCGACAGCACCAGTTCGCCGATCAGGTTGACGATGGCATCCAGGCGCTTGGTGTCCACGCGCACGGTCTGCTCGGCGTCGGCTCCCTTGGCCGCCGCCTTGGGCGCGGCCTTGGCGCCGGGCGCAGCGGCGCCATGTGCGTCGTCGGGTGCGGGCGCTGCGGCGGCGGCCTTGGGCGCGGCCTTGACCGCCGGCGGGCCGCTCTTGGCATCGAACTGCGCAATCAGCGAGGCCGGTGCATGCGGCACGGCTTCGCCCGAGCCCATTGCATCCAGCATGGCCTGCAGGTAATCCAGCGACTGCTGCGCGGCATCGAAGTGATGCGCCTGCAACACCGCCTGGCCGGAGCGCGCCATGCCCAGGGTTTCCTCGGCGGCGTGGCAGAGCTCGACCATCGGCTTGATCGCCAGAAAGCCGGCGCCGCCCTTGAGCGTGTGGAAGCCACGGAACACCGCGTTCAGCTGGTCGGCTTCGTCAGGTGCCTGTTCCAGCGACACCAGCTGTTCGCCGAGGCGATCCAGGATTTCCTGGGCCTCGACGATGAAATCGGCAGCAATATCGTCTGGAACAGCACTCATGGTTACAGCCCCAATCCGGACAGCAGGTCATCGGCGTCGTCCTGCGACACCGCGTGACGGTCCAGGCCCTTGACTGCAGGACCGGCAAGACCGCCGTCGTCTTTCTTCGGCTCTGGATTCTTCGGCGGTAGGCCGAGCGCACCGAAACCCTCGTGCACGCGCCGGACGATGCCGGCCACGCGACGGATGATCTGCCCGCTCAGGTCCTGGTAGCTCTGCGCCAGCGACAGCTCGGTCAGGTTGTGGCGCATCTTGTCCATCAGCGCGCCCTGGTCCTGATTGAGCCCACCGTCGCGTAGCTGGTTGGCCAGCTCGCGGCATTCCTCGACCAGATCCAGCGTGCGATGGCTGGCCTTCTCGGTCATCTCCACCACGTGGTCCAGGCGCGAACACGCATCGTCCAGCTCGCCGGCTTCCTCGGGCACGGTGGGCAACTCGCCCAGCGCCTGGCCGAGTTCGCGTGCAAGCCGGCTCAGGCCCTGCATCATCGGGCGCGTGCGCAGGGCGGCGAGGTGGTCGACCTCGCGCTTCCACGCAGCTTCGTCACCGCTTTCCAGTGCATCGAGCGCGCCCTGCAGGCGGTCGATCAACGCGGCGCGTTCGGCATTGGTGTCCACGGTGGCGTTCATCAGGCGGTCGCCGCCAGACGTTCGAACACCTTGCCCAGCTTCTCTTCCAGCGTCTGCGCGGTGAACGGCTTGATGATGTAGCCGTTCACGCCGCACTGGGCCGCTTCGATGATCTGCTCGCGCTTGGCTTCGGCGGTCACCATCATCACCGGCAGGTGCTTGAGCTTGGCGTCGGCGCGGATGTTGCGCAGCAGGTCGATGCCGGTCATGCCGGGCATGTTCCAGTCGGTGACCACGAAATCGAACGGGCCGGCCCGCAACGCTGCCAATGCGCTGTTGCCGTCTTCGGCCTCTGCGGTATTGGTGAAGCCAAGATCGCCCAACAGATTCTTGACGATGCGCCGCATCGTCGAGAAGTCGTCCACGATCAAAATCCGCATGTTCTTGTTCACATCAAGCTCCTAACACTAAAAAATACGCGAAAAAATCATTCGTCGATTTCGACACCGGCATCGGCCAGTTCGAAGACCTTGAGGCGGCCGCGCAGACGCACCACCGCCTGGCCATGGATCTGGCACACGCGCGATTCGCTGACACCGAGCACGGCGCCGATTTCTTTCAGGTTCAATTCCTGTTCGTAGTACAGCGACAGCACCAGCTGCTCGCGCTCGGGCAACTGGCCGATGGCCTTGCCCAGCTCGCGGCCGAACTCGCCGCGCTCCATCATCTGCTGCGGATTGGGGCCGCCCTTGGCGGTGGTGTCCAGCTCGCCGTGATCCTCGATCCGCGACTCCAGGCTCAGCACCTGGCCGCGGGCGGCATCTTCCATCAGACGCAGGTAGTCCGGCAGCGGCATCTCCATCGCGGCGGCCACCTCGGTGGCGGCGGCGGCGCGGCCGGTGTGCTGCTCGATCTTGCGCACGGCCGCGGCGGCATCGCGTGCGCGGCGGTGCACCGAGCGCGGTACCCAGTCGCCACGGCGGATCTCGTCGATCATCGAGCCGCGGATGCGGATCGAGGCGTAGGTCTCGAACGAGGCGCCCTGCTCGGAATCGTAGCTGCGCGAGGCTTCGATCAGGCCGATCATGCCGGCCTGGATCAGGTCGTCCACTTCCACGCTCGCCGGCAGGCGCGCGGCCAGATGGTGGGCGATGCGGCGCACCAGGTCGGCGTGCTGGGTGACGATGTCATTGGCGTTGTTGCGCTGCACGGCACGGTACTGCGCGGTGGCCGTGGTTGCGGTAGCGGTGCTCATGCGGCCACTCCCCGTTGGATGATGCGTTCGACGAAGAATTCGACGTTGCCGCGGGACACGGTCGGGGCCTGCCAGCGCGAGGTACGGCGAGCGATTTCTGCAATGGCCTGCGCCGACGGACTGGCGGGGTAGGCCTTGATGACCGGTTGCTGGCGCTGTACCGACAGGCGCAACCAGTCGTCCTGCGGCACGTGGCCGAGGTAGTTCAGCGACACGTCGCCGAGGAATTTTTCGCAGACCCGCGACAGCTTGTCGTACAGCAGGCGGCCTTCGTTGGGGTCGCGCACCATGTTGGCGATGATCTGCAGACGGTCTACGCCGCGTTCGCGCGAGAGCACCTTGATCAGCGCGTAGGCGTCGGTGATCGAGGCCGGCTCGTCGCAGACCACCACCACGGTGTCCTGGGCGGCCTGGCAGAAGGTCAGCACGCTGTCGGTGATGCCGGCGGCGGTGTCGATGACCATCACGTCCAGGTCGCGCTCCAGTTCGGAGAACACGTTGACCAGGCCGATGTGCTGGGCCGGGGCCAGTTCGGCCATGTGGCGGCGACCGGAGGCGGCCGGGACCACCAGCACGCCGCCGGGGCCTTCGATGATCACCTCGTCCAGCGTGCAGCGGCCGGCGATCAGGTCGGCCAGGGTGTACTTGGGCGACAGGCCCAGCACCACGTCCAGGTTTGCCAGGCCCAGGTCGGCGTCCAGCAGCAGGGTGCGCTTGCCCATGTCGGCCAGCGCCACGGCCAGGTTGGCGGAGATGTTGGTTTTGCCCACGCCGCCCTTGCCACCGGTCACGGCAATGGTGCGCACCGGGCCCAAAGGCTCGGGACGGGTCGCCGACAGGGGGAAGGCGTTGGTCAGCTTGGCGTATTCACGCGACTGCATGGTTGTGCTCCGGAGTACAGGGCTTATCGGCAGCGCGCCGCAAATCTTCAAGGCGAAGAACGAGACTGGCGGCATTGGCGCGGTGCAGGTCGTCGGGGACCCGCTGTCCGTCAGTCACCCAGGTGATGGGCATTTGGTGATCGACGACGACCGACAGCGCACTACCGAAGCGGCCGGTCTCGTCAAGTTTGGTCAGCACCACGCCCTGGGGCTTGGCGTGGGCGAAGCGGCGCACGACCTCGTCGAGGTCGGAAAAGTGCGCGTTGGCAGGTAGCACCAGCAGCGAGGTGACCTGGTGCGCGGCGCGCAGCCAGTTCAGCTGCGCGGCCAGGGCGCGGTCGCGCTGGCCCATGCCGGCGGTGTCGATCAGCACCAGCTTGTAGTCGCGCAGGCGCTCGAGCAGTTCCAGCAGGCTCTCGGCGCTGTCGGCCTCGTGCACGGCGATGCCGAGCTGACGGCCGTAGCTGTGCAGCTGCTCGCGGCCGCCGACGCGCTGGGTGTCGGTGGTGACCAGGGCCACGTCGCGCGGGGCGTGCTGGGCGGCGAAGCGCTGCGCCAGCTTGGCGATGGTGGTGGTCTTGCCGGCACCGGTCGGGCCGACCAGGGCGATCACGCCGCCGCGTTCCAGCGGGTCGACCGGGGCCACCGGCAGGCGCTTGGACAGCAGGCCCAGCATCAGCCCGCGGCCGCGGTGCAATTCGGTATCGGCCGGGATCTGCAGCGCCACATCGCGGATCAGGCCGGCGTCGAAGCCATAGTCGTCCATCAGCTCCAGGGCCTGCGCACGCACCGGTGAGCCGCGCAGGCGCTCGTCGGTGAGGCGGTTCATTTCGCGCTCGATCATCTGCCGCATCAGCGCCAGCTCGCCGCGCAACTGCTTGAGTTCTTCGTCGTTCTGCGGCGCCGGGACGGCAGCGGCCGGCACCGCGGCCAGCGCCGGCGGGGCGGCCACCAGCGGCGGCAACGCGGCCGGCGGCAGGATCTGCGGCAGCGCGTCCAGGTCGAAGTCGGCGTCGTCAGCCAGCGCGTCTTCGTCCTGGTCGTAGCCGGCCTGCACAGGGGCGGCGGCGGCGGCCATGATCGGCGTCGGCGCCTGCACCGGGGCGGCCTGCACGGCGGCGCGCTGCACCGGGGCGGTGGTCAGGAAGTCGGCGAACAGTTGTTCCGGCACCGCCGACAACGCGTGCTCCTGGCGCGGCGCGGCGGACACCGCAACGGCGCGGGCCAGGGCCTGGGCGGCGGGCGAGGGGACGGCGGCGGTACGGACCGGTGCGGCGACCGGGGCCTGACGCGGCACGTTGACCGGCTGGCGCAGCGCCATCGCGGCGATCATGTCTTCGGCGGCGCTGGCAACGCGCTGGCGCTGGCTCGTACCGGCATCGGCAGCCGGCGCGAGCGGTGCGTGGACCGGCGCGGCCGCGGCTTGCGGGGCCGGGGCCTGCTGGGCAGGTGCCGACGGGATCGGCGCGGCGGCAACCGCCGGCGTCTCGGAGCGGGCGGTTTCCAGGGCGCGCTGCACCAGTTCTTCGTCGTAGTTGCTGGCAGCGACGATCTCGATGCCTTCGGCGGTACGGCGATTGGACAGGATCACGGCGTCCGGGCCGTGTTCTTCACGCACCATGCGGAATGCGGTGCGCATGTCCGGGGCAACGAAGCGTTTGATTTTCATGCCAAGTGCCTCCAGGAACGGGACCCGCCGGACGCCGGACGGGTGCGCGATGAATGTGGGTGCGTTGCCAGCGTCATGAGGTGCCTGTCCCGTTCGGTTGTTCCAAGTGCTGCTCTCGCCCCGCAGCGGTGACGCTGGCTGCGGTCTCGCCAGAGCTAATGCATGTGGTGTGCCAAAACGTGGTGCCAGGGTTCCGGCGCGGGGACCCTGGTCGGTCGGGGTGGGGCGGCGGCTGTGCGTCTGGTCCGGATTGGGAGGTTCAAGTCAATGGATTGATTGACTTTTCTCCGGGCCGGCACGGTGTTGGCATTGCCCGTGCGGGCGGATGCGCTGGCGGTGCGGGCGCCGGGACTGCAGTGCCCGGAACGCCTCGAAACGGCCGGCAGCGTGCAATCGACTGGATGGCCGGACCGGTGGCGGCTTTCCGACGCCGGGTGTGGCGGTCGGTCTGAACGCATTGCCGGTCGGCGTGGCGGAGGCACAACGGCCTGACGATTTCGTAGGAGCGCACCCGGGCGCGACGGGCTGTCCCGGTAACGCCGGTCGCGCCCAGGTGCGCTCCTACAGGGGTGTTCTGGTTTGCGGCGTGCCGTCGGCTACCCGGCGCGTCGTAGGAGCGCACCCGGGCGCGACGGGGCTGTCCCGGTAAGGCCCGTCGCGCCCAGGTGCGCTCCTACAGGGGTGTCCTGGTTTGCGGCGTGCCGTCGGATACCCGGCGCGTCGTAGGAGCGCACCTGGGCGCGATGGGGCTGTCCTGGGAAAGCCCGTCGCGCCCGGGTGCGCTCCTACGCCTCAGCTGATCGTGCCGACCAGCTTCAGGCGCTTGTCTTCGGGCACTTCGCTATAGGCCAGCACCGACAGGCTCGGGACGCTGTGGCGGACCAGGCGGGCCAGCGCGGCGCGGACCTGGCCGGGCACCAGCACCACCGCCGGTTCGTTGCGGGCTTCCTGCTTGCCGACGCAGTCGGCCAGGCTCTGGTGCAGGCGCTCGGCCAGGCCGGGTTCCAGCGCCACGCCGTTGCCGTGGGTGGATTCCTGCAGCACGCGCTCCAGCTGCGGGGCCAGCGTGTAGACCGGCAGCTCGGCCGACATGCCGGCGATCTCCTGCACGATGAAGCGGCCCAGCGAGGTGCGTACCGCGGCGGTGAGCGTGGTCGGGTCCTGGCTGTGCGGGGCGTGCTCGACCAGCGCTTCGACGATCTTGCGCAGCTGGCGCACCGGGATGCGCTCGATCAGCAGGTTCTGCAGCACGCGCACCACCACCGACAGCGGCAGCGCCTTCGGCGTGAGGTCCTCGACCATCTTCGGCGCGGTCTTGGCCAGGGTCGCCAGCAACTGCTGCACTTCCTCGTGGCCGAGCAGTTCCGGGGCGTGTTCGCGGATCAGGTGCGACAGATGGGTGGCGACCACGGTGGCCGGGTCGACCACGGTGTAGCCCATCGATTCGGCATAGGCGCGTTGATGCGGCTGGATCCAGGTGGCATCCAGGCCGAACGCCGGGTCCTTGCCGGGAATGCCGTCGAGCTGGCCGAGCGCACCGCCCGGGTCCAGCGCCAGTTCGCGGTCGGGATAGATTTCCGCGGTGGCCACCGGCACGCCGTGCACCAGCAGCCGATACGCGTTGGCCGACAGCTCCAGGTTGTCGCGGATATGCACCGGCGGCACCAGGAAGCCGATGTCCTGGGTGAGCTTGCGGCGCACGCCCTTGATGCGCGCCATCAGTTCGCCGCCCTGGTTCTTGTCCACCAGCGGAATCAGCCGGTAGCCCACCTCCAGGCCCAGCGGGTCGATCGGGCGCAGCTCGTCCCAGCTCAGCTCGGAGCTGGCCTGGGCGGCGGTGGCCGCCGCGGCGGCCTTGGGGTCGGTGGCCGGGTCGCCGGTCGGCGGGATGACCAGGCTGCGCTTGTACATTTTCCAGGCGATCACGCCCAGGATCAGGCCCAGCGTCAAAAACGCGACGTTGGGCATGCCCGGCACCAGGCCGACCAGGCCCAGGATGGCCGCAGCCACCGCGAGGGCGCGGTGCTGGCCGAACACCTGGCTGATCATGGCGCCGCGCATGTCCTGCGCGCGCGAGGCGCGGGTCACCAGCAGGGCCACCGAGGACGACACCAGCAGGGCCGGCAGCTGTGCCACCAGGCCGTCGCCGATCGACAGCAGGGTGTAGGTGGAGGCGGCATCCACAAAGCTCATGCCGTGCTGGAACATGCCCACGGCCATGCCGCCGACCAGGTTGATGAACAGGATCAGGATGGCGGCGATGGCGTCGCCGCGGATGAACTTGTTGGCACCGTCCATCGCACCGTAGAAGTCGGCTTCCTCGCGGACTTCCTCGCGGCGGGCCTTGGCTTCCTCGCGCGTCAGCAAACCGGCGTTGAGGTCGGCGTCGATGGCCATCTGCTTGCCGGGCATGGCGTCCAGGATGAAGCGGGCGGTCACTTCCGACACGCGCCCGGCACCCTTGGTGATGACCACGAAGTTGATGATGGTCAGGATCGCGAACACCACGATGCCCACGGCGTAGTTGCCGCCGATGACGAACTGGCCGAACGCCTCGATCACCTTGCCGGCCGCGGCATGGCCGTCCTGGCCGTTGATCAGGATCACGCGGCTGGAGGCCACATTCAGCGCCAGCCGCAGCATCGTGGTCATCAACAACACGATCGGGAAAATGGTGAATTCCAGCGGGCGCTGCACGTACACCACCGCCAGCAGCACCATCAGCGAGATGGCGATGTTGAAGGTGAACAGGGCATCCAGCACCGGTGCGGCCAGCGGCACCATCAGCATGGCCAGCATGGCCATCAGGGCCAGTGGCGCGCCCAGGCCGTTGCGCAGCAACTCCATGATGCGCCGGGCGTTCATCGGGGCGGGTTGGGCGCTCATGCGCTGGCTCCCTTGCCGAACTCATCCACGTCCAGCGACGGCAATTCCGGCATCGGGCCGCCGTTCCAGCCACGCAGCTGGTAGACGTAGGACAGCACCTGGGCCACGACCGAATAGAGTCTCACGGGAATTTCCTTGCCAATTTGCGCTTCTCTATACAAGGCGCGTGCCAAAGGCGGGGCGGTGACGATCGCCACCCGGTGCTGTTCGCAGGCTTCGCGGATGCGGAAGGCCATTTCGTCCACGCCCTTGGCCACCACGATCGGGGCGCGCATCTTGCCGCCTTCGTACTTGAGCGCCACCGCATAGTGGGTCGGATTCATCAGCACCACGTCGGCCTTGGGCACCGCTTCCATCATCTGGCGCTGCGACATCTGCATCTGCATCTGGCGGATGCGGCCCTTGACCTCCGGGCTGCCCTCGCTTTCCTTCATCTCGCGCTTGATCTCTTCGCGGGTCATCTTGAGCTTCCGCAGCCAGTTCCACTTCTGGTACGGCGCGTCGATGGCGGCCAGCAGAACCAGCGCGCCTGCGGTGTAGAACAGCAGGCTCTTGGTGAAGTCCAGGCCGTTGCCCACGGCCTGTTCCAGCGGCTGGTTCACCAGCGAGCGCAGGCCGTGCAGGCCCTTGGAGATGCACAGGCTGGCGGCCAGGCCGACGAACAGCAGCCGCAGCACCGACTTGACCAGCTCGGCCAGGCTGTTGCTGCCCCACATGCGCTTGATCCCGTTCATCGGGTTGAGCTTGGTGAGGTCGGGCATGATCGCCTTGCCGGAAAACCGCAGCCCGCTCATCAGCAACGGGCCGGCCAGGCCGGCGGCCAGGCAGATGCCGATCAGCGGCAGCATCACCCACAGCAGTTGCAGCAGCAGGTCGCCGAAATGGCCGAAAAGCGCCATCGGGTTTTCACGCATCTTCGGGTCCGGGCTGAGCGCGGTCTTCATCCACACGCTGGCGCCATCGCCGATGCCGCGGGCCAGGGCCATCAGCGCGAACACGCCGGCGCCGAACACCGCAGCGGTGGACAACTCGCGCGATTGCGGGATGTTGCCCTGCTCGCGGGCTTCGCGCAGGCGTTTTTCGGTGGGAAGCTCTGTGCGTTCGCCGCCGTCTTCGGACTCGGACATGGAGATGCCGGTGGGGGATCAGCCTGGTCTCATGCAAGCTGCGTTCCAGATGGTGGCCGGGAATCGGGAATCGGGATTGGGGAATCGGAAGAGCAGCGGCCGTGCGTGGAGCCGCTGGCGGGGCGTTGTGGCTGGTGGTGAGCAAGCGCACGCCGGGCTCTGTGGATGGCGCTGCCATCGCGGTAGATCGCCCCGCCTGCGCGCCTGCGCGCCTGCGACGGCTGTTGCAGTTGGAAGGCGCGCAGGTCGCCGCGTGCGCGGGGGAGGCCGCAGGCAGGAAATGGGGGGCGGCGGACCAGTGCAGGCTGGTGCTTGGCTTGGTTGGCGGGTCAGAGAGTGATGGCAGATGCCGGGGCGGCGGTCGTTTTGACGCCTTTCGCTTAACGGGTCGGGCGAGTTGCGCCGTCGCGTTGGGCGACCACCACCGCGATGAAGTGCTCGGCGTCCATCGGCCGGCCCAGCAGATAGCCCTGCAGCTGGTCGCAGCCCAGCCGTTCCAGGGTGTTGCGCTGGGCGGCGGTCTCCACGCCCTCGGCCACCACCTGCAGGCGCATGGTGTGCGCCAGCGCCACCACCGCGGCGACGATGGCGATGTCTTCCGGGCCGTTGTCCAGGGCCTGCACGAAGCTGCGGTCGATCTTGAGTTCGTGCGCGGGCAGCTTGCGCAGGTACATCAGGTTGGAATAGCCGGTGCCGAAGTCGTCGATGGCGATGCGCACGCCCAGCGTGTTGAGCTGGCCGAGCGTGCGCAGGCAGGCTTCGGCATCGCGCATGGCCATGCTCTCGGTGATTTCCAGGGTGAGCTGGGCCGGCGGGATCGCGTAGTCGGCCAGGGTGGTGGCCACCTCGTCCAGCAGGCTGGGCGAGGCCAGTTGCGTGGCCGACAGGTTGACCGCCACACGCCAGTGCCCATGTCCGGCCTCGCGCCAGTCACGCATCTGCCGGCAGGCCTGCTGCAGGACCCAGCTGCCGAGCGGGCCGATCATGCCGCTGCGCTCGGCCAGCGGGATGAAGCTGTCCGGCGGCACCAAGCCGCGCTCGGGGTGCTGCCAGCGGATCAGCGCCTCGGCACCGATCGGGCGGCCGTCGTCGGCGCAGTACTTGGGCTGGTAATGCAGCACGAACTGGCCCAGTTCCAGCGCACGCGGCAGATCCTGCAGCAGCTGCAGGCGTTCGCGGGTGGTGCCGGTCATCGAGCGCTCGAAAAAGCTGTAACGGTTGCGGCCGGCCTGCTTGGCGTGACGCATCGCCGCATCGGCATGGGTCATCAACTGATGCTCGCTGCCGGCATCCTCCGGATACAGCGCAATGCCGACGCTGCTGCTGAGGCGCAATTCCTGGTTGGCGACCAGGAACGGCACCGCCAGTGCCTGCAGCAGATGCGCGGCGATCGCGGCGGCATCCTCGGGGTCGGCGATGGCCGATACCAGCACGAACTCGTCGGCACCCAGACGCGCCAGGCTGCCGTGGGCGCGCCGGTGTGCACGCATGCGCTCGGCCACCGCCACCAGCAACTGGTCGCCGAACGGGTGGCCGTAGCCATCGTTGATCGCCTTGAATCCATCCAGGTTGATCAGCATCACCGCAAAGCGTTGCCCGTCGCGTTGGGCGCGGTCGATGCCCTGCAGCACGTGCTCGTGCAGCAGCACGCGGTTGGGCAGGCGGGTGAGCGGGTCGTACAGGGCCGCCTGCACCAGCTCGGCATTGGCCTGCGCCAACGATGCGGAGAGCACGTCGGTGCGTTGCTGGAACCGCCGCGACAGTACCGAGATCACCAACGCCAGCGCCAGCAGCGCCAGCGTGACCAGCACCACCACGGCCGCCAGCCAGGGCAGCGGCAGGTGCGCACCGGCCGCCGCACCGCAGAGGCTGCCGGGCGCGAACCGCGCGGCCGCCATGCCGGTGTAATGCATGCCCACGATCGCCACGCCCATGATCATCGCCGCGATCAGCCGCAGGCTGTAGCGGCGGCCGCCGTGGCGCAGCCGGAAGGCGATCCACAACGCCGCTGCCGAGGCGCCGATGGCGATGAGGATGGACAGCCCGAACAGCAGCGGGTCGTAGCTGATGGCCGGGGACATGCGCAGCGCGCCCATGCCGATGTAGTGCATCAACGCAATGCCCAGCCCCATCAGCACCGCACCCAGGCCCAGCCGCGGCCACGGCAGGTTCGCACGCGAGGTCAACCACAGCGCCAGGGCTGCGGCCAGAATCGCCGCCAGCATCGACCAAGTGGTCAGCGCCAGGTCGTAGCCCAGCGGAATCGGCAGGCGAAACGCCAGCATGCCGACGAAGTGCATCGACCAGATGCCGATGCCCATCGCCACCGCGCCGCCCATCAGCCAGGCCACGGCATCGCTGCCAAGACTGGCCGTCACACGTGCGGCCAGATGCAGCGCGGTATAGGAGGCCAGCACGGCCACCACCAGCGACAGCATCACCATGCCAGGGTTGTAGGTTCCGACCACCCATCCACTTCCAGCGCCGAAGGACGCGCTTGCTCAAGCACGTAGCGACCCCGGGCGCCAGTTCTTGAGCGCCTGCGGGCAGCCAGAAGCGATCCAACGCGCATGCGCTGATCGGCCTGGCGCGGGCGGCAGGCGATGCGGTGATGTGGCGCGTCAGCCATGCAGTTTCTGCGCAAGGCGACGATGCTGCCGCACCTGTGATCGGCAGGCGGGTCGGCGTCACTGCACGCGTGGGTGCCGTGTATCGGAAGCAGGATCCGTACGTGGGTGTCGAACCGACCTACGCCCGAGCGGCGGCGCGCATGCTCATGCCACCGACGATTCGGGCTCTTCCGGTTCGATGCGATTGCGGCCATGCCGCTTGGCGCGGTACAGCGCTTCGTCGGCACGCGCCAGCAGCGTGGCGGCGTTGTCGCCGCTCCGGAACCAGGCCACGCCCACCGAACAGGTCACCTGCAGCGGCCGGGTGGTGCCGACCTCGTACGGTGCCAGGCTGAGCTTTTCGTGGATGGCGCGCAGCCGGTGCTGGCTGTGCCGCGACATGCCCGGCAGCAGCAACAGCAGTTCCTCGCCGCCATAACGGCCCACCCTGTCCGAGTCACGCAGGCAGCTGGTCAGGCGCGCACCCACCTTGGCCAGCACCGCATCACCGACCAGGTGCCCGTGCTGGTCGTTGACCAGCTTGAAGTGGTCCAGATCGATCAGCACCACCGCCAGCGGATGGCCGCCGTGCGCGCAGGCCTGCAGTTCTTCGGCCATGGCGTCGAGCACGCCGGAGCGGTTGAGCAGGCCGGTCAGGGCATCGTGGCTGGCCTTCAGGGCCAGCGCTGCGCGCGCGCTTTCCAGGTCGCGTTTTTCGTGTTCCAGCTGGTAGGTGCGCTCGGCCACCAGTTCGGCGAGCATGCGCTCGCGTGCAACCAGATGGCGATGCCGCCAGCGCCACAGGCCGGCCAGCAATGCGCTGCCGATCAGCACATACAACGCGATCGCCGGCGGACTGCGCCACCACAGCGGCGCCACCGCAAACGCCAGCTCGGCGATCGGCGAGGCCGTGCGGCGGTAGCGGTCCAGGACCTGCACCTGCAGGCGGAAATGCCCGGAGGGCAGCGGCGGTTGGTCGATCGACAGGTCCTCGCTCTGGATCCATGCGTCGTGCAGGCCGCGCAGGCGGTAACGCACCGTCAGGCGGCTCGGGTCGTCGTACACCTCCATCGTGGACAGCTCGATATGCAGCGGCTTGTCGCTCCAGCCCAGCAACTGGCCTTGCTGCACCGGTACGCCGCCGCGGCTGACGCTGTCGATGCGCACGCTGGGCTGGCGCGCATCGAACAGCTGCGCCGGATCCAGCAGATGACTCACGCCGCGCGAGGTGCCGATCCAGACCGATCCATCCGGATCCTCGGCGAAGGCCGCTTCGGAGATGTCGTCCCACAGCAGGCCCTGCGACTGCGACAGATGCGCCCAACGCTCCCCGTCGTAGACCTCCACCCCGCGTGCGTGGCCCACCCAGACCCGGCCGAGGCTGTCGCCACGCATCAGGTAGACGCCGACCTCGCGCAGCGCTTCGTCGCTGATCGCCTGCAGATCCAGCCGGTCGCCCAGCAGCATGCCGTGCCAGAGACCGGGCCGATAGAACGCCAGCCACACCTCGCCGCCATCGCTGATGTGGAATTTGCTGATCCACGGGTCGGACGTGCCGCCGTTGACCAGCACCTCGACCCTGGACCAGCGCGCGCCCTGCAGGCGGAACAGGCCGTTGGCGGTGGACACCCACAGCGTGCCGTTGGCGGTCTGCTGGATGTCGGTGTAGGCGATCGTGGGCATGTCGGCGACCGCTTCCATCGTGCCGCCTTCCAGCGGGCGCCGGATCACGAACAGCCCGCCCGCGCTGAGCATCCACATCCGCCCCTGCCGGTCGATCAGCAGGCGGCGCGCGGTACGCGGCAGCTTGGCGACCTGGGCACTGCGGCCATCCGGCCAGGTGCGGCGCAGGAAACCGGCCGAATTGAGCGTCCACAGGCTGCCGTCGGCACTGCGTTGCATGCCAATGATCTGGATCCCGGAGGCAGGCAAGGCCGGAACGAACCGCCCCCCGGGATCGGCCTGGCGGCCGGCACCGTGTTCGTTGCCCACCAGCAGCGCCCCCTGCGCGTCGCGGCCGATCGACCAGGTGGGGGCGGCCGGCATGCCTTGCGAGGCGTCCCAGTTCTCGATCCATTCGTAGCCGGCCCAGCGCACCAGGCCTTCGCCATCGACGGTCATCCAGACATCGCCATCGCGGTCCACCAGGATCGCATCGCTACTGCCGGGCGGCAGCCCGTTGCCGGCACCGAAGCTGCGCCAGCGGCCGTTTTCCCAGCGCGCCAGACCGTCGTTGCGGCGGACCAGCACGCGCCCTTCGCGGTCCAGCACCAACGGCGCCTGTCGCCCGATGGTGCTGCCATCGAGCAATGGCAGCGGCCGCACACTGAATCTGCTTGCGCCCGGCGCGCGATACAGCAGGTTGCCGGTGCCACGCACCCACAGTGCGCCGTCATGGTCGCGCAACACGCTGTACCAGCGATCTTCCGGCACGCCCTGGTCCGGCCCGTAGACCTGCACCTTGCGCTGCGCATCGATGGCGCACAGCCGCCTGGCGCAGCCGGCCCACAAGGTGTCGCCTTCCACCGACAGGCTCAGCACCTTGGCCAGTTCGGGCACGCGCACCCGGGTGGCGGTGTCCAGCAACGGTTCGCTATGCCAGCGGCCATTGCCGCGTGCGCTCAACCGCTCCAGCGTGCCGCCATTGGCCAGCACCGTGCCCCAGGAGGGACTGGCCAGCAGCATGTCTTCCTGCAGATGTTCGGCCTCATCGGGGGCCAGCTTGCGAAAGCCGTGCTCGTCGCCGACAAACAGCGCCTGGAAGCCGGCCACCCACAGCCGCCCGTCGGCGGCTTCGCTCATCGAGGCAATCGGTTCGTTGCGCAGGCCATCCAGCTCGACCTGCTGGAAGCTGCGCCCGTTGTAGCGATACAGGCCGCTTTCGGTGCACACCCACAACAGCGTGGTGCGGGTCTGCAGCAGGCAGGTGCCGGCAAGCCCGAGCAGGCCCTGGTCGTGGGCATAGCGACGAATGCTCGCGCTCTGCGCGGCAGCCAGATCGGCCAGCAACAGCAATCCCAGCAGCAGCACCGCCAGCAACGGTGCACACCGGTGTGACGACCTGCATTGGCGGTACTCAGACCCCACGGGCGTTGCACTCTCCCACGCGTCGGCCTGCGTGCCCCGCGCCCTTCGCGCGGGTGTCTCACGCTTGCCATGGGCGGCCCCCATCGTAGGCCGCAGTAAACCGACTAGCGGCTGTTCACGTGTGTTTCTTTAATGCGTGAGCAGGCATGGTGGCGTGATTGCGCAGCGGGCACCGCCATATAAGTGGCCTGTTGTTCCCGAACCGCGCACTGTCGCTGCAGGCGCCATCACGCAGATTGCTTGATGCCGGTTGCGCAACGGCTGCGTGCTGCTCGCGCCCAGGCCTCCATTGGGCAGCAGACATGGCGTTGTCGGCGATGCGTCGGTAAGGCGCGCTGCGTGCCCCGGCCGGTTTGCAGATCCCAGCATTGGCACTGCTTTTCAGCTTGCGTGGCAATGCAGGTTCAGCCGTTGGCCGCCGCGTGGTAGGTCACCTGGTCGTAATCGATGCGGTTGCGTCCACTGCGCTTGGCGCGATAGAGCGCGGCGTCGGCCCGGGCCAGCAGTTGTTCCAGGGTTTCGCCCGGCTGGAACCAGGCCACGCCCACCGAACAGGTCACCGGCAAGACGCCGCCATCGATGGGGTAGTGGCCGCAGATGCCGTGATGCAGCGCCTGCAGGCGATGGCTGGCCTCGGCACCGAGCCCCGGCAGCAGCGCCAGCAATTCCTCGCCGCCGTAGCGGCCGATGCGGTCGTCGCCGCGCACCAGCGTATCCAGGCGCCGGCCGACCTCGGCCAGCACCGCATCCCCGGCCAGGTGGCCATGCAGGTCGTTGACCAGCTTGAAGTGGTCCAGGTCGATCAGCGCCACCGCCAGCGGCTGCGCGCTGGTATCGGCATGGGCCAGCATGCCGCGCAGCGCGTGCAGGATGCCGGCGCGGTTGAGCAGCCCGGTCAATTCGTCATGGGTGGCCTTGAGCGCGAGTTCGGCGCGCGCCGCTTCCAGCTCGCGCTTGTCCTGCTCCAGCTCGGCGGTGCGCTCGGCCACCAGCTGCTCCAGCTCGCGCTTGCGTCGCAGCAGCTTGCGCGTGCGCCAGCGCAGCAACGCAATCACCGCCGCAATGCCCAGCAGCACGTAGCCGGCCATTGCCGGGGCGCCGCGCCACCACGGTGGGCGCAGCACGAAAGGCAGCCGCGCCACCGGGCTGGCGCTGCGCTGGTAGGCGTCCAGCGCCTGTACTTCCAGCGTGTAGGCGCCGGGTGGCAGCAGGGGATAGGTGAGGTGGCTGAGCGAGGTCGTGGTCCAGCGCGCCTGGTGGCCCTCCACCCGGTAGCGGAAGCCGATGCGGTCCGGGCCGCCTTCGGCGCCGGGTGCGCTGATGTCCACATCCAGCGGCACCTGCGACCAATCGACCTGTGTCCCCGCAGTGATCGCCTGGTTGCCACGCCGCACGCGCAGGATGTCCGCGCGCAATGGCGGTGCGGCGAACACGCGCAACGGATCGATCAGATGGGTGGCGCCGCGACTGCTGCCGAGCCAGATGCTGCCATCCACGTCCTCGAAGAATGCATTGGCCGACATGTCGTCCCACAACAGGCCTTCGGTGCGCGTGGCCCGCGACCAGTGGCCGTTTTCCAGCATGTCCAGGCCCTGGCTGCTGCCCAGCCACAGCCGGCCCTTGCGGTCGTGGCGCAGGATGAACGGCATCACCCGCGCCACCAGCGGGTCGTCGACCGCGCGCAGCGCCAGCACGCCATCGGCCTGCAGGCGGCCATGCCACAGCCCGGTATCGCGCAGCGAGATCCACAGCTCGCCATCGGAGGCAAAATCGATCAGGAAGAAATCCTGGCTGGGCAGCGCGCCACGCACCTGCACGCGTTGCCAGGTGCCGTCCGCCCGCCGGTTGTACAGCCCCTCGCGGGTACTGGCCCAGAGCCGGCCCCGGGGATCGAGATCGACATCGCCTATGAACGCGGCCGGCACGCCCGCATCGCGGGTGGCCTGATACGGCGCGCCCGGCGGCATGTGATACAGGCCGCGCGGCGTGGTGATCCACAAGGTGCCGGTGGCGTCGAACAGCAGCTTGTTGATCGGCAGGCCCAGCTGCAGCACGTCGACGGTCCTGCCGCTGTGCGGATCGCGCCGCGCCAGTGCGCCGGACGAGCGCGCCACCCAGGCCGCGCCGTCTGCCGGCGAGAGCGCCATGGAGATCGACTGCAGCAGCGGCTGCCCGTCGTCCAGCGTCCAGGGTTGCATGCGCCCGCTGCGCGGATCCAGCATGTTGGAGCCGGCATCGCCGCCGACCAGCAGTTCCCCGCTGGGCAGGCGCTGGATCATCCAGGTCGGCGCTTCTGCCAGCCCCTGCTGCTCGTCCCAGTGCTCGATGTTGCCGTAGCCCAGCCAGCGCTGTACGCCCAGGCCACGGGTGCCGATCCATAGCTGGCCGGTGCTTTGCATCATCAGCGGGCCGACCATCGGGCTGATCGGCAGCCCCTGGTCATGGCCGAAATAGCGCCAGTGATCGCCTTCCCAGCGCACCAGGCCGCGATCTGAACGCGTCAGCAGGCGGCCCTGTGCGTCTTCGGACAGGGTGGTGGCCGCCGAGAGCGTGTCGAAGCTGGTGCCTGCCGGCGCCGCATGACTGCGGAATACGCGCTCGCCCGGCGCGCGCGCCAGCACCAGCCCACCGCCACGCAGCCACACGGTGCCCTGGTGGTCGCGGAAGATCGCCCGCCACTGCCGCTCCGGCACACCGTCGGCTTGCCCGAGCAGCTCGCTGCGCCCGTTCGCGTCGATCCGGCAGACGTGCTGTCCGCAGCTGGTCCATAGCGCCGTGCCATCGGCCAGCAGTGCCTTGCCGGCGGGCAGGGAGGTGCCATCGGCCAGCTGCAACGGCAGCGGGCGCACCGACCAGCCGCCCGCGTGCTCCGGCGACAGGCGCAGCAAGGCGTTCTCGCTGACCACCACCATGCCGTCGGCGTAGGCGGCCAGCACGTTGCCGCTGTCGGCGCGGATCGGTTTGCCGTCATGCAGGAGTTGCACGAATGCGCCGCCGTCGCGGACGAACACGCCGTTGGCACTGGCCACCCAGAGCCGTCCTGCCGCATCCAGCGCCAATGCGCGGATGTAGCGTGCATCCAGGCCGCTTTCCTGGCCGACCGGTATGAAGCTCTCGCGCTCGAAGCGGTGCAGGGCCAGCTCGGTGCCCACCCAGACCACGCCCTGGCGGTCTTCGAGCAGGCTATTGACGGTCATGCCCTGCAGGCCATCGGCCTGGGCGTAGTCGCGGAAGCTGTAGGTCTGTGCCTGGGCGTGCCCGCACACCACGATCCCCAGCATCCAGACGCAGGCCCGGGCCCACCAGTGGCCGCCTCGTGACGCAATCGGAGCGAACAGCGCAGACACGTTGGGCATCGGTTCCCGCGGGCGTTGGCGTGGGTGAGTGATGGCGACTGGCGGTGTCAATCGTCCTGTGGCGTTGACGGCTGGCCAGGGCGAAACTTGAGGCAGTTCACAGTTACGGATGTGCCCGCTAGGCGGTCAATTCCCTGGCGGCGTCGAAGGCGGTATCGAACATGCGCTGCACGGGCGGGGCGAATTCGCTGGCGAAGCTGGACAGCAGGAACAGCCCCAGCAACACCGTCAACGGCAGGCCCAGCTGCATCGGGTTCAACGCCGGCGCGGCCTTGGCCAGCGCACCGAAGGCCAGGTTGACCGCCAGCATCGCCACCATCATCGGCAATGCCAGGGTGAGCCCGCCGCGCAGGATCTGCAGGAACAGGGTGGGCGCCACCTCGGCGAATGCGGCGGCGTCGGGGATGGCGGTGCCGATCGGCAGGGCCTTGTAGCTGTCCACCAGCAGCGCGATCACCGCAAGATGGCCGTTGGCCGCGAAGAACAGCAAGCCGAATCCCAGGTAGAACCACTGCGCTATCACCCCGGAGGTCACCCCGCGCAGCGGGTCGGACATCTGCGCGAACGACAGGCCGGTGGACTGCGACACCAGCTCGCCGGCCATCGCGCCGGCCTCGAAGATCAGCTTGAGCATGAAGCCCATGCTGGCGCCGACCGCCAGCTCACGGGCGACGCTGAGCACCGCCTGCGCGGTGAATCCGTCCCAGTCCGGCACCGGCGGCAGCAGCGGCGCCAGCACCATCGACAAGGTGCCGGCCAGCATCACCCGTACCCGTCCCGGCACCGCGCGCGTGCCGATCAACGGCATCGCGGTCAGCAACGCACCGGTGCGCAGCATCGTCCACATGATCGCCCCGACCATCGCGAACGCGCGCTGGCCGTCGATCACCATCTGGGTGGCAGCATCCATCCGCGCTGGTCCGCTAGCCGATCAGATGCGGAATGCGCTGGAACAGCGCAATGGTGAACTCCACCAGATGCCCCAGCAGCATGCTGCCGGTGGCGAACAAGGTGGCCGTCAGCGCGACCGCCTTGGCTACGAAGGCGATGGTCGGTTCGTTCAACTGGGTGGCGGCCTGCACCACACCGATCACGACACCGACGACCAGCACCGCCAGCAACATCGGTCCGGCAATCCACAGGACGGTGACCAGGCCACCACGCAATTCGGTCAGGGCGATTTCAGGGCTCATGGGTGTGGTGATGCAAGTGGGGTGCCAAAGGATGGGATTGGGGATTGGGGATTGGGGAATCGGGAATCGGGAATCGGGAATCGGGAATCGGGAGTGTGAATAGGGGGAGGAGATTTGAGCTGGTGCGACGGGGTATGGGCTGACGAAGGTGCGGTCTGCAGAAGCTGGCCCCTCTCCAGCGGGAGAGGGGTTGGGGTGGGGGTACGAGGCGACGCCTCGCCACGCGTGTTGGGTGGCTCGGCTGGGGCATTGCTCAGCTGTGCGCTTCGGCCGCTGTTGGCTGCACTGGCTATCGCGGTCGTTGTTTGCTCTGCGGTTGCGTCGGCGTTTGCTGCTCGGCCTTGGGACTGCACACCGACGCCGGCAAACCGGGTGGACACGCCGGCGGGCGGCGCGTGTGCAACCGCGCGGCTACGACGCGTTGAAGCTCGCCGCCAACGTGCCGACCACCAGCACCCAACCGTCCACCAGGATGAACAGCAGGATCTTGAACGGTGCCGAGATCAGCATCGGTGACAGCATCATCATGCCCATCGACATCAGCACGCTGGCGACCACCAGATCGATGATCACGAACGGAATGAAGATCAGAAAGCCGATCTCGAACGCGGTCTTCAGCTCGCTGGTCACGAACGAGGCCACCAGCACCGGGAACGGCACCGCGTCCGGGCCGGCGTACTTGCCGTCGCCGGCCATGCCGGCGAAGGTCATCAGGTCGGTCTCGCGGATCTGCGCCAGCATGAAGGCGCGCAGCGGCTGGGTGGTCAGCGTCCAGGCAGTCTGGAAATCGATCTGGTTGTTGAGGTACGGCGACAGCCCGGCGCCCCACATCTTCTGCCACACCGGCATCATCACCAGCGCGGTCAGGAACATCGACAGCCCCAGCAGCACCTGATTGGACGGGGTCTGGCCGGTGCCCAGTGCCTGGCGCAGCAGGCCCAGCACGATGGTGATGCGGGTGAAGGCGGTCAGCACCAGCAGCATCGACGGCAGCAGGGTGATTGCCGTCATCAGCAGCAGGGTCTGCAGCGGCAGGCTCACCGGCTGGTCGCCGATGCGGCCGACGCTGACATTGGGCAACGACGGCAGCTGATTGGCACCGGCGGGCGCGGCCGCCGGCGCTGCGGCGGGAGCGGCGGCCTGGGCCATGGCCGGCAATGCGGCAGGCGTGGCCGCGGCCAGCAGCGGGCAGCTCATCACCAGCAGGATCAGCACCAGGCGGAGGCTGCGCCCCCAGCGATTCCAACGACTCAACATGTCACGGGTCCTTGCGCAGCTTCTGTGCCAGCAGCTGGGCGAAATTGGGAAGTTGCTTGAAGTTGGGCAGGGTGGGGGCGGGCGCGGGCGGCAGCGGTTCGGACAGGGTGTGCAAGGTGTTGATGCCGCCGGCGGTGATGCCGAGCAACAACTGCTGGCCGTTGACCTCCACCACCACCACGCGTTCCTTGGCACCCACCGCCAGGCTGGTCACCAACCGCAGGCCCTCGGTATTGCGGAAACCGCTGCCGGGCATGCGCTTGAGCAACCAGCCCAGGCCGACGATCAGCGCGAGCACCAGCAGCAATGCAAAGACCGCGCCAAACAGGCTGGGCGAGGACGGCGCCTGCGCGCCGACCTGGGTGGCCTTGGCCGCGACCGGCGCGGCAGCGGCCAGCAGGCCGATCACCGCAGCCTCCGGATCCGTTCGCTGGGGCTGACCACGTCGGTCAGGCGGATGCCGAAGCGGTCGTTGATGACCACCACTTCGCCATGCGCGATCAGGGTGCCGTTGACGTACACGTCCAGCGGTTCGCCGGCGCCGCGCTCCAGCTCCACCACCGAGCCCTGGTTGAGCTGCAGCAGGTTGCGGATCGGGATGCGCGCGCGGCCCACTTCCAGCGACAGCGTCACCGGCACGTCCAGGATGACGTCCAGGTTGAGGTCGGTGGCGTTCTGGTCGTGCTCGGCCTGCAGGCTGTCGAAGGTGGCGGGCGCGGCGTCGAGGGTGTCGGAGTTGATCATTTGCTGGAGTCCTGGGAGGGAACGGCGCGTGGGGCTTGCACGCCGGGCGGGCGTACGGCGGTGATCTTGACGGCGTTATTGCCATTGGAAACGCCGAATTCGCCGGTGAACAACGGGATGTCTTCCACGCACAGCGGCACCTGTGCGGGCAGGTCGATCGGCAGGATGTCGCCGACCTTCAGGCCGGTGAGCTGGCGCAGGCTCATGCGCTTGCTGGCCAGCACGCTGGACAGGGTCACCTCGGCGGTGTCCAGTTGCTCGCGCAGCATCACGTTCCAGGAGTCATCGCGGTCGTTGCGGTCGCTCTGGATGCCGGCATCGAGCAGTTCGCGGATCGGCTCCAGCATCGAATACGGCAGGGTGATGTGGATCTCGCCGCCGCCGCCTTCCAGTTCGACATGGAAACGGCACACCACCACGTACTCGCGCGGGGTGACGATGTTGGCGAAATGCGGGTTGATCTCCGAGTTGATGTACTCGAAGTCCACTTCCATCACCGGCGCCCAGGCTTCCTTCAGGTCGGCGAAGGTCTGCTTGAGCATCAGCTGCACCACGCGCATCTCGGTGGCGGTGAATTCACGGCCTTCGATACGGGTGTGGTAACGGCCGTCGCCGCCGAAGAAGTTGTCCACCACGGTGAACACCAGCGTGGGTTCGAACACGATCAGGCCGGTGCCGCGCAGCGGCTTGAAGCGGATCAGGTTGAGGTTGGTGGGCACATACAGCGAGTGCATGTACTCGTTGAACTTGACCAGGTCGATGCCGCGCACCGACAGGTCGGCAGAGCGCCGGATCAGGTTGAACAGGCCGATGCGCCACAGCCGCGCGAAGCGCTCGTTGACCATCTCCAGGGTCGGCATGCGGCCACGGATGATGCGGTCCTGGCTGGACAGGTCGTACTGGCGCGCCTCGCCGGGCAGCGGCTCCGGCTCGGTGTTGACCGCACCCGAATCCACGCCATGCAGCAGGGCATCGATTTCGTCCTGGGAAAGCAGATCGCTGACGCTCATGGGGCAGGCCTTACTGGGTGACGAAACTGGTGAACAGCAGTTCTTCGACGCACTTCTTGCCGGTCTCGCCGGTCATGACCTTCTGCGCTTCGGCCAGGGCCGCCTTCTGCAGCTTCTGCTTGCCGACCTGGTCGGCCACATCGGCGGCCTTGACCTGCGACAGCAGCATCAGCAGATGCGCGCGGATGGCCGGGGCGTTTTCGGTGATCAGCTTGAGGTCTTCCGGGTCGCGGGTGACCAGCTGCACTTCGACCTGCAGGTACTGCGGGCCGTCGCCGGGGTCGGCCAGGTTGACCACGATCGCCGGGTCCATCGGGAAGTACTGCGCCGGCTTGGGCACCTCGGCCACCTTGGGCGCGTCGTGCTTGCCGCCTTTCTCCTCGCCCTTGTGGCCGAAGAAGAACCAGGCGCCGCCGCCGGCCGCGGCCAGCACCACGACCCCGACGGCGATCAGCAGAAGTTTCTTGCCGCCCTTCTTCTTGTCGCCCTTGTCGTCTTTGTCTTCGGTCTTCTTGGGTTTTTCAGCGGCTGCCACAGTCTGCTCCAGGGGAATGCTCACCCAATGGATGCAATTGGCATGCCAATGGCGCGACGGTTTCCTGGCGCACGTGCAGGTTCAACGACAAAACCCCCGCAAGCCTTGCGCTGCGAGGGTCTGCGGACGGTGCCGGCGCTTGCCGATACGCGGTTTTCGGCCGCGCCGGGACGTTCCCGGCGCGCGGGCTCAGGCGTAGGCGTCCAGCAATCCACGCTGGCGCAGCACCACCGACGGAATTCCGACGGGCGGGCTGTCGTCCAGGCTGAGGCCGTTGCCGTCGCTGCCGCCACCGTTGCGGTTGCCGGACTGGCTCTGCTGTTGCTGGCCGACATCGGCCTGGCCGAGCTGGAAGCCGTTCTGCCCGAGCATTTCGCGCAGGCGCGGCAGGCTCTGCTCCAGCGCCTGGCGCACGTCGGCATTGGCGGAGCTGAAGCTGGCATTGACCTTGTCGCCGTCCAGGTGCAGCCGCACCTCGACCGGGCCCATCTCGTTCGGGGTCACCTTGATATGCGCATGGCCGATTTTCTGGTCGGCCAGCCAGCTCATGCGCGCGCCGATGGCGTCGTCGAAGCTGTCGCTGCCCATGTCCGGGGTCGGGGTTGGCGAGGCGCTGAACACCGGCGCCGGGTCCTGCAGGCGGCCGAGCGCGGTCGCGGTGGTGGTCGGCAGCACGAACGCCGGGGCGTCCGGCGCGGCCGGGCCGGCGCTGTCGTCGGCGCCCGGCTCCAGGGCCTTGGACGCCATCCCCATCAGCGCGGCCGTCTGGGCGTCGCCGCTCAAGGCGGTGACGGACGTGGGCTTGGCGCCCGCGGCGGCAGCCGGTGCCAGCGCGCCCAACGCGGGCAGGGCGGTGCCGGCGGTCGTGGGTGCAGCGGATGCGGCTGCATCGGTCGGCAGCGCGGTTGCGGTCGGCGTGGTGCCGGCGGCAGCGGTCACGCCGGCCGCCAGTGCCGCGGCCGCGGCGGCGAGTACATCGCCACCGGGCAGTGCCTGCGTCAGCAGGCCCATACCGAAGCCGCCCAGGCCCGGCGGTGGCCAGCCGGTGTCGGTGGCGGTGGCTGCGTCGGCCGGCGCGTCTTCGTCGTTGGTTGTGGTCTTGCCGGTCTTGGCGGAGCCGGCGGCGCTGCTGCCGTCGGCGGCAGCCGGTTCCTTGGCGCCGGCCTTGGCGGCCTTGGCATCGCCATCCTGCGCGCGCGGGCGTGCGGTGGCATCGCCGGGCGCATCGTCGCCGTGGTCGTCGTCGCTGCGCTGCCTGTCGGGCTGGCTGGGCTTGGGCGCGGCCTGCTTGGCCGGCACGCGCTCGGGCGCCTGCGGCGGGGCCTGGTTCGGCGTGTTGGCCGGGTTGAGCATGCGCGCGAACTGGTCCTGGCCGGCGTCTGGCTCGGACGAGGGATCGCTGTAGCTGGATTTCTTACCGGTGCTAGCGAGGGCGCCGAGGCCGGCTGCAAAGGCGGACAAGGGATTCATGCGGATTCTCCGTGGGTATCTTCGCTGCGGGCCAGGCGCGAACGACGCGCGCCGAGGTCGTCCATCTCACGCTGGTCGCGGCGTTCGATCACCTTGTTCTCCTGTGCGCGGTAGCTGGCGGCCAGCTGTTCCAGCACCTGCTTCTCGCGGCTGGCCAGCAGCAGCCGGGTGCGCTCGGCTTCCACCTTGTTGCGGTTGTTTTCCACCGTCTGCGCCTGCTGCAGCACCGCGCTGTCGAGCCGGTCCAGGAAGGCGCGGCGGTTGCTCAGCGCAGCGGCACTGGTACCGGCCATGTGGCTGTTGGCGTATTCCTCGGCGTAGCGGCGCAGCTCTTCCAGGCGCGACTGGTGGGTGTCCAGGGCGCGCTGACGCTCGGCCAGGTCGCGCGCCACCTTGTCTTCCTGTTCCTGGGCGCGGCGCAGCAGCGGGTCGATCCGTTTGGATTGCATCATGGATTAGTTCTCGGGTTCGACCAGCCGCTGCAACGCGGATAGGCTGTCGGGCAGGTCGGCGGCCCGGTGGACGTCCTGGCCGAGGAATTCGACGATCTCCGGCCAGCGCGCCAATGCTTCGTCGGTGGCCGGATCGCTGCCGCGCTGGTAGGCACCAATGGCGATCAGGTCGCGGTTGGCGGTGTAGGCCGACAGCAGCCGCTTGAGCTTGCGGATGCGCAGGCGCCAGGTGTCGTCGGCGATGTCCTGCACCACACGGCTGACCGATGATTCGACGTCGATGGCCGGGTACAGGCCGCTGTCGGCAACCCGGCGCGAGAGCAGGATGTGGCCGTCGAGAATGGCGCGCGCGGCGTCGGCGATCGGGTCCTGCGGGTCGTCGCCTTCGGTCAGCACGGTGTAGAAGGCGGTGATCGAGCCGCGCCCCTTGGCGCCGTTGCCGGCCCGTTCGACCAGCGCCGGCAATTTGGCGAACACCGACGGCGGGTAGCCGCGGGTGGTCGGCGGCTCGCCGACCGACAGGCCGATCTCGCGCTGCGCCTGGGCGAAACGGGTCAGCGAGTCCATCAGCAGCAGCACGTTCAGGCCCTGGTCGCGGAACCATTCGGCAATGGCGGTGGCGCGGTAGGCGCCATGCAGGCGCGCCAACGGCGGGCGGTCGGCCGGGGCGGCCACGACCACGGCGCGGCGCAGGCCTTCTTCGCCCAGGGTGGTTTCGACGAAGTCGCGCACTTCGCGGCCACGTTCGCCGATCAGCCCGACCACGATCACGTCGGCCGAGGTGAAGCGGGTCATCATGCCCAGCAGTGTCGATTTACCGACACCGGAGCCGGCGAACAGGCCGACACGCTGGCCACGGCCGATCGGCAGTAGCGCGTTGATCGCGCGTACGCCGACATCCAGCGAGGTGGTGATCGGCTCGCGCGCCAGCGGGTTGATCGACACGCCGGCCATGCTGACGCTGCCTTCGCCGCGGATCGGGCCCTTGCCGTCCAGCGGGGTGCCGTCGCTGTCGATGACGCGGCCGAGCAGGCCTTCGCCCACTTCCACGCCGCCGCGGCGCCGCGAGGGCACCACGCGGGCGTTCGGCAGCAGGCCATGCAGTTCGGCGCTGGGCATCAGGTAGGTGCGTTCGCCGGCGAAGCCGACCACTTCGGCATCGACCCAGCCGCCGTCGACCTCGACCTTGCAGGTGGCGCCCATCGGCGCCTCGCAGCCGGTGGCTTCCAGGGTCAGGCCGACCGCGCGACGCAGGATGCCTTCGCGGATCAGGGTGCGCCCGGCCGTGGGTTCCAGCCCGAGGCCGCCCAGGCGGGTGGCCAGGCGCAGGTTGCGCGCGTCCAGCCAGTCGGCCGGGGCCGGGGTGGTGCCCAACAGGTCGCTCACAGGCCCGCTCCGGATTTGCGCATGACCGTCTCCAGCGCGGCCCGCAGGCGCGCGTCCAGTGTTCCGTCCACGCGCACGCTTTCGGCGTGCACGCGCAGGTCGCCGCGGCTCAGGCTCAGGTCCGGGGCCACGCGGGTGGTGCTGCTGGGCGCCAGATGCGGCAGCAGCGCGGTGATGTCGTCCGGGTGCAGGCGCACTTCCACCTCGCGGCCGGCCCCGCCGACTGCGTCGATGGCCTCGTGCACCAGCTCGGCCAGCAGCTGCGGGTCGGCCTGATAGGCACGCCCGACCAGCGAACCGGCGATGCGCACGGCCAGCTCGCCGAGCGCGCCGACCACTTCGTTCTCCAGCCGCGCCAGCGGGCGGGTGAAGTTGTCCAGGATGCCGTCGATCTGCGCGGTCAGGCGGCGCACCTCCGACTGGCCCTGGGCAAAGCCGTCGGCATGTCCACGCGCAAAGCCTTCCTGCTGGGCGGCGTCTTCGATGGCCTGGATCTCTTCCAGGGTCGGCGGACGCAGCACCGGCTCGTACACCGCTGGTTCGTCGAATTCCGGCTCCGGCGGGGCCGGCTCCAGGTGCAGGTCGGGGGCCAGCCAGCGGGTGACGATGTCGGTCATACCATCGCCTCCGCACCGGCGCCGCCCAGGCTGATGGCGCCTTCGTCAGCCAGGCGGCGGACGATGGTGAGGATTTCCTTCTGCGCCGCTTCCACGTCGGCCAGGCGCACCGGGCCGCGCGCTTCCATGTCCTCGAGCAGGATCTCGGCCGCGCGCTGGGACATGTTGCGGGTGATCTTCTCGCGCACCTTGACGTCGGCGCCGCGCAGGGCCAGCCCCAGGCGCTCGCCGGAGACTTCGCGCAGCAGCGTCTGCAGGCCGCGGTCGTCCAGGTCCACCAGGTTGTCGAACACGAACATCAGGTCCTGGATCTTGCCGGCCAGGTCGGCGTCGATCTTGCCGATCTCGCCCAGCACGCCCTGGTCGGCGCCGGTGTCCAGGAAGTTGAGGATGTTGGCGGCCACCTTGATGCCGCCCACGTTGGACGACTTGAGGTTCTGGTTGCCGGAAAACTGGCGCTCCATGATGTCGTTGAGCTCGCTCAGCGCATTGGGCGGGATGCCGTCCAGGGTGGCGATGCGCAGCAGCACGTCGGCGCGGGTGCGCTCGGGCAGCAGCTTCAGGGCCTCGGCGGCCTGGTCGCTGTCCAGATGCGCCATGACGATGGCGATGATCTGCGGGTGCTCGTTGCGCACCAGGTCGGCCACCGCGCGCGGGTCCATCCACTTCAGGGTGTCCAGGCCGGTGGTGTTGCGGCCGAGCAGGATGCGGTCGATCAGGCCACCGGCCTTGTCGGCGCCCAGCGCCTGGATCAGCACGTTGCGGATGTAGTCGTCGGCGCCCACGCCCAGCGAGGTCTTGCCGGCCAGTTCGCCGTTGAACTCGTCCATGACCTTCTCGACCTGGTCGCGCGAGATGCCGGTCATGGTGGCCATGGCGATGCCGATCTTCTGCACCTCCTTGGGGTCCATGTGCTTGAGCACTTCGGCGGCGTCGCTTTCCCCGAGCGACAGCAGCAGCACGGCGGCGCGCTGTACGCCGGTCATCGGTGGTGTATCAGGCTTCACTGGCGACCCATCCCTTCACGACTTGTGCGACACGTTTTGAATCGGCTTTGACTGCTTCGCGTGCGAGGCGCATGCGTTCTTCGTAGGCGTCCGGCAGCGCGATCGGGGTCTTGCGGTCCTGACCGAGCTGGGCGGTGTCCTCTTCCAGGCGCGGCATCAAGTCGTCATCGTCGACCATCCGCACGTCGGCGCTCTGCGGAGTGCCATCGTTGCCGCCCTTGGCCTGCTTTTCCTTGATCGCGGTCACGCCGGTGAGCTGGCGCAGGGTGGGGCGCACCACGCCGAATAGCAGCGCCAGCACCACCACCGCACCGACCAGCAGGCGCAGACCGTTCTGCACGCGCGGGTCTTCCCACCACTTCGGACCTTCCTCGCCAGCGACCGCTTCGCGCACGAACGGGGCGTTCATCACCGACACCGTGTCGCCACGGGCCGCGTCGAAGCCGACCGCCTGCTTGACCAGGCCCTCGATGCGGGTGAGCTCGGCGGCCGTCAGCGGCTGCTCGACCATCTTGCCCTTGGCACCGGGACGCGGGACGTTGTCCAGCAGCACCGCCACCGACACCCGCTTGATGCGGCCGGCCGGCTGGCGGGTGTGTTGCAAGGTCCGGTCCAATTCGTAATTGCGGGTGGCGCTCTTGGAACTTTCAGTCGGCGCGGCCGCTGCGGCGGCCTGGCCATTGGCAGCGGCCGGGGTGCCCGGTGCGCCGGCAGTGGCGTTTGCAGCTGGCGCCGGCGGCTGGCCGGGGCTGTTGCTGGTGGCGCCCGGCGGGCCCTGCGGGCCGGTGGCGCTGGTGCTGGTGTCGCTGACCTGCTCGCTGCGCAGCTTGGCCGGCTCGCCGTTGTAGAGCTCGCGGGCTTCCTCGACCACCGAGAAGTCCATGTCAACGCTGACTTCCGGGTTGACCCGGCCCGGGCCGGTCATCGGCTCGAGCAGCTCGCGGATACGCTGGTTGTAGGAGCTTTCCTGGCGACGCACCTGTTCGAACTGGGCGGCGTGCTGGGCGGCGTCGCTGTTGGGATCTGCGATGGAGAGCATGCGGCCGCTCTGGTCGACCACGGTGACGCGCTCGGGGGTCATGTCCGGGATGCTGGAGGCGACCAGGTTGACGATGGCGTCGACCTGGTTGCGTTCCAGGCCCTGGCCGCCGCGCAGCTCCAGCACCACCGAGGCGCTGGCCACGTCACGCTGGCGGGTGAAGGCGCTGGGCTTGGGAATGGCCAGGTGCACGCGGGCTTCGCGCACCGGGCGCAGGGTGCCGATGGTGCGCGACAACTCGGTTTCCAGGGCGTGCTGGTAGCGGGCGTTTTCGACGAACTGGCTGACGCCGAAGCCCGGGTCCTTTTCCATCAGCTCGAAGCCGCCGCCGGTTTCCTTGCCGGTCAGGCCGGAGCCGGCCAGCTTCAGGCGGGCGTCGTACAGACGGTCCTGCGGCACCGAGATGGCGCCGGTGTCCTGGTCGATCTTGAACGGGATCTGCGCGGTGCGCAGCAGGTCGGCCGCCTCGGCATTGCCCTTGTCGTCCAGGCCGGTGTACAGCGACTGGTAACCGGGTTTCTGCGACCAGAAGAACACCGCCAGACCGGCCGCCACCGCCACGGCGATCATCGCCATCATGGTCAGCTTGCGGGTGATCTGCAGGCTGCGGACACGGTCGAACCATTGCCCCGCCTTTTCGGCGTTCTGGTTCATGTTTTCTTTGGTGATCGCGAGTGCCATGTGTCGTCAACCCTTACAGCGGCATGTTCATGACGTCCTGATAAGCCTGGACGAGACGGTTGCGGACTTCCACGGTGGCGCGGAAGGCCACCTGGGACTGCTGGGAGGCGACCATGACCCGTGCCAGATCGGCACTGGGGTCGCCCATTTCGAAGGCCTTGGCCAACGCACCGGACTTCTGCTGGGCCTCGTTCACGCCGCCGATGGCGCCGCGCAAGGTCTCGCTGAAGCTCGGGGCCTGGGTGGCCGGTGTTCCCTGCGTGCCGGCCAGCCCCTGGATCTGGTTGCCGCGCGCCGCATCGCCCACCGCACCCATCGGGCCTTGGCCCATCTGCGTCTGGTAGCTGCGGATCTGCGAGAGGATGGAGGTAACGGAGTCGCTCATGGGTGCGGTCAGCCAGGGAGGCATCCACACCAATGCAAGCGGCGTGCCGAAACTGCGCCGGGATTCCGGCGCGGGACGTTCCTGGGGCGCCTGTCACGAGCACGTCGCAGCGATTCCGGCCCCCATCCGCCCTTCGGGCACCTTCCCCCGCACGCGGGGGAAGGGAGCCGATGGTGGTCAGCTGCAGTGCACCGACAGATCACGCGCAGCCAAGGTTTTCCCTTCCCCCGTCACGCGCAGCCAATGCTTTCCCTTCTCCCGCGGGCGGGAGAAGGTGGCGCGTAGCGCCGGATGAGGGCGGCACTGTCAATTGCCACGCCGCTGCATGCATGGCAACGCGCGGACTGGCGTGTGGTCGCATGCCCCATCCGCCCTTCGGGCACCTTCCCCCGCACGCGGGGAAAGGGAGCCGGCAGGCGACCAGCGGCAGGGCGACCGAGAGGTTACGCGCAGCCAGGCATCCGTTCTACCGCAAGCGGGAAAACGCTGAAGCGGCGTGCCCGCGCTAGTCGGGCAACCAGGCCGCCCGCCAGGTGTCCAGGTTGCTGCCGCGCAACATCCAGTCGCGGCGCACCACGTTACGCAATGCCGCGCCTTTTGCCGCCGAAGCGGCCGGGTCGGCAAGATGCTCACGGATCGCGCCGATCCAGTCGCGGTAGCGGTTCTTCACCAGGGTCACCGGCAGGCCGCCCTGGTAGCAGCGCACGTCGCTGGCGATCACCGGGTAGCCGCAGGCGCCGTACTCCAGCAGGCGCAGATTGCTCTTGCACTCGTTGAACAGGTTTTGTTCCACCGGCGCCAGCGCCAGGTCCAGATCCAGCGCCGCCAGTGCGGCCGGGTAGTGGTCGATCGGCACGCCGGGCTGGAACTGATGAATGTGCTGGCGCAGCGCGAACGGGTACATCCCCATGAACACCCATTCGACCTCGTCGGCCAGCTCGCGCACCACATCGGCGATCAGTTCCAGGTCGCCGGTGTGGCTGGCGCCGCCGGCCCAGCCGATGCGCGGCTTGCCGCCCTGGCGTTCCTTACGGTCGGACCGCGCGGGCAGGTGTTCCCACCAATGCGGCGGCAGGCGGTTCTCGGCCACGCGGATGTCGCTGTGCAACCCGACGAATGCCTCGGCCAGCGCCTGGGTGGACACCACGAAGCGGTCCACCATGCCCAGCCCACGCCGCACTGTCTTGAGAATGTCCTTGGGCATGTGCTCGCGATGCGCATTCTTCAGGGGCAGGTTGGGCAGATAGTCGTCCAGCTCATAAACCTTGAATGCGCGCGACAGCGCCTGCATCCGCCGCATCGCTTCCAGTCGCGGCTCGCCGACCTGGCGTTGCAGGATCACCACGTCGGGATCCTGACGCGCCAGCTCGCTGATCTCCAGATAGCCGTTGAACAGCACGCCTTCGACCATGCCGGCCTCGCGCAGGGCGCGCAGCGGCTGGATCACCCGATAGTGGCCGCAGCCTTCGACATCGGCGGGCAGCGCGATCATCGTCGGCAGCGGTCGCCACGACTGCAATGGCCGCCAACTGGCGCGCGGGTCGGCCAGCTGGAAGCCGGCGCCGGGATCCAGCGAGAAGCCCGGGTTGTAGGCCGGGTCGTTGGCCATCACCGGTAGCCAGCGCGCATACATCGCTTCTTCGTCGAGTGCGGTGGCGGGCGTTGTGTCGGGAGGATCGATCAGCAGCTGCGCGCGCGCGGCGTAGACATTGAGATAGCCGGCCTGCTGCAGGCGCAGGCACAAATCGACATCGCTCCATTGCGCCAGCGCCGGCTCCTGCGCAAAGCCGCCGGCGTCCAGGAACAGCTGGCGCGGCAGCATCAGGCATTCGCCACTGAGCGCGCTGTAGTTCTGATCCAGCTGCAGGCGTTGCAGATAGCCGGAGTCGTCGAACGCGGCACCTTCGAACGCGCGTGCTGCCGGTGCCCCCAGGCCCAGCAGCAAGCCGGCGTGATGCACGGTGCCGTCACCGCGCAGCAGCTTGCCGGCCACCGCGCCGACCTCCGGGCGCAGCGCGTGGTTGAGCAGCTGCGCCAGCCAATCGGACTTGATCGCCGCGGCGCCCGCTGCCAGCCACAACAGCAGCTCCCCACGCGCCTGCCCGGCCGCGGCATTGCAGGCCGCCTCGCGCGAGGGCGCACCGTCGAAGCGCAGCACGCGGATCTGCTGCAGGCCAAGGTTGTCGATGCCCGCCAGCCAGTCGCGCAGGGCCGGCTCGGCGCTGTCGCCGCGATCCAGCAACAGCAGCTCGTAATGCGGGTAGCCGGTATTGGCGAGCACGCTTTCCAGGCAGCGTTGCAGCTGCGGTAGGCGTCCATCCACCAGCACCAGAATGCTGACCAGCGGCTGCTGTGCATGGCGGTAATCCACCGCGTGCCGGCCGGGGCCGTTGCTGTCCACCACCGCGTCCACGTATCCGCGCGCGGCAAGATGGCGGCTGATGGCGCGCTGCTGGTCTTCGTCGCCATGCCGCGTGCTGGCCGATGCCACCAGCAAGGGTTCGGCGATGTGCTGGATGCAGGCCAGGCCGTAGCGCTCGACCAGCCCCAGCTGGTAATCCAGTTCGAAGGCGTCGCCCGCTCCAGCCGGAAAACCGCCATCGGCAACCAGCGTGGGATGCCGGAACAGCCAGTGCCGCGACATCGTCGACGGCGCACTCAGCAACATGTCCAGATATAGCGCCGGCCGCATCGCCAGCCCCAGCTGGCCGTCGTCCAACGCGACCACTTCATCGGCGTAGATGGCCTGACAGGTGTCCGGCAGCGCAAGCATCTCCAGCGCCACGACTAGCAGGCCGCTGGCGGTGAACAGGCTGCCGGCCTCGACCAGCAGTACCCAGTCGATGGACTGTTGTGCGGCGATGGTCCGGTTGAGCGTGGACACCAGCCCGTCCGGGCCGACCAGCACACCGCGCTCGCCGTGCTCGGCGGCCTGCTGCGGGGAGCTGCTGAGCACCCAGGTCTGCTGATTCGGATAACACGCCACCGCTGCCAGGCTGGCCTGGGTTGCGGCCACCGCCGCCGCGTCGCCAGTGTCGTCGATCAGCATCACTGCGATCCGCGGGCCGCCCGCATGCGCCTGCAAACGCGCATCGATCAAGGCGCGCTGGACCATGCTCGGATGCCGCACACCCAACCAGGTGGCCGGCGACACGCGCTCGGCCATTCCTGCGCTCTGCATCAACGCGTTGACCAGATCCACCGACTTGAACACGCGTGCCTTGTGCGGGCTGAGCGGGGCGACGCGCACCTGGCGGTTGTCGCCGCTCTCGCGCCGCCAGCCCAACTGGCGGATGCCCTGGCGCAGGTCTTCGTGGCCCTGGTCGCCGACCCCGACCTGATCGCGGCCGGCCTGACTGAACTGCACGCTGGACACGCGAAAATGCGTGAGCGGGCTGGACAGCAAGGCCAGGTTGCCGTGACGCAGCAGCTTGACGTAGATCGCCAGGTCGCCCACCCAGTGGATGGCCTTGCCGTTCAACATCATCAGCTCATTGCCCAGCGCCACCAGGTCGGCGCGCCGTGCAAGCACGCAACTCGGCTCGCCGATGAAGTTGATGGCATGGTCGGCCAGGAACGACACCAGCTCCGGCCCGTCGATCAGCACATCGTCGGTAAACGGGAAGCTGGTGGCCAGGATGTCCGGCAACGGCGCACCGTCATCGTCGATCCGCAGCCGGCGCGAGGATGCCAGCGCGGTGCCGGGGTTGCGTTCCATCGCCGACACCAATTGCGCAATGCAGTCCGGCTGCAGCACGTCGTCGTCATGCAGGAACTTGACGTACTCGCCTTGCGCCAGGCCGATGCCCTTGATGGTGCTGCCGAGTTCGCCCAGTCGCGCCGGGTTGCGGTGGTAGCGGATCGGGAAGGGAGCGCTCGCCAGGCGCGGCGCCAGCACAGCCTCAATCGCGCCATCGCCATTGTCGTCGCAGATCACCAGCTCCAACGCCGTGTAGGTCTGCGCCAGCACGCTGTCCAGCGCCTGCGCGACATAGCGCGGCTTGTAGGCCGGCATGACGATGCTCACCAGGGCGTTGGGCGTCATCGGCGATCGATTGGCTTGAACAGTCACAGGTGGATCCAAGGCGCGGAACGGGGGAGGGCGGAGCGCCCCATCGTGCGCCAGTAGATAGCGCACCTGGGTGGGGTTCAACCTGGCCGGTCATGCAATAAGCGTGCCGTCGGTGGTGCGGTGGCAACCTGACCGGCAGCGGCACGCAGTCGCCCTTAGGGCTGAGGACGATCTCGCGGTTGTGCTGAGTCTTTGCGATACACCACCTCGATCCAATCGGTACGCAAGCTCTTTGGGTTCTTCGACAGTTTGGCGATGTCCCACAACGAAAAGCCGGCCGCCTGCATCAGGTTGACCACGTCGACGAAGCTGTTGGTCTTGCCGTAGAAATCGTAAAGGCCGATCTCGATCACTGCGCAGTCGGTGTGCTGCAGGATCGCAGTTGCACCCTCCAGCACCTGTCGCTCGAACCCCTGCACATCGATCTTGAGAATATGTACCTGGGCGATCCCCAGCAAGACGCAGGCATTGTCGAGGGTGGTCTTGCTGACCACAATTTCCTCGTTCGTCGCCTGCCGCGCATAGCCGAGCGAGTCGGTGGAATCCGCGTTGATCGGCAGCAACCCGCCCAGGTGCGAGATACTCTGCCGGTAGTAATGACCGACTTCTTCCTTCTCGCCCAATGCAACGCACATGGTGGTCGTGCCGAACTGTGCAGCCACTTTTTCCAGCTCGGCAAAATTCTGCGGATCTGGCTCGAACGAATACATCTGGCAATCCGGATAGATCGACTTGAAGTGCTGGATCGACTCGCCGCGATGCGCACCCACGTCCAGCACCACCGGCGCGTCGGTCTTCAGAAACTGGTCGAAGAAGCGACGTGGCGAATACGCCTGGGCATGCGCCTGGTTTCTGAGATCGGATGTGCCGCAGATGGGCGAATGCATGCCGGGCTGCGTGTCGGACGTCTCATCCTGGCTCATGGCGCGTTCTGCTCGCCGAGCTGCATCATGCGCAGTGCCGCTTCCACCCGCACTACATCAGCCGGCGTATCCACCGCGATCGACTGGTTGCTCATCTGCACCATGCGCACTTCGAAGCCCAGTTCGAGAAAGCGCAGGATCTCGATATCCTCGATTTCTTCCAGGGGCGTCTTGCAAGACACCGATGCAAACGCCTGCAATGCCTGCCTGGGAAACGCATAGGCGCAGACCTGCCGCCAGGCGTGCCGGAACTCGCCTTGCTTGGTGACCGGGATTGCCGCGCGCGACATGTACAGCAAACGCCCATCCGGGCGAACGACCACTTTGGGCACGCTCGGATTACGGAACTCGTCGATGTTGGCGACCGGGCAGTAACCGTTGATCACATCACCCGGCGCTGCTGTCGCAGCGTCTATCAGCAGGCGTAGGTCTTGTGGATTGAATAGCGGATCGTCACCCTGCACATTGATGTAGGTGTCCACGTCGAGCTGTTGTGCAACTTCGGCAACGCGATCGGTGCCGGTCAGGCAGGCACTGGATGTCAGCAAGGTGCGGATGCCGGCCTGCTCGCAGGTACGTTGAATCACATCGCAGTCGGTGGCGACCAGAATCTGCCCGGCCGGCGCCGCCTTGGCGCACTGCTGATAGGTGCGCACGATCATGGGCACACCGCCCAGCTCGATCAACGGTTTTCCGGGCAGGCGCGAAGAGTCGCGGCGCGCGGGGATGATGATGGCGTAAGTCATAGAAGCCTCCTGGCAACCGATGGCGTTGAGTGGCGAGGGCGGCTCAGCCAACTCTACCTTGCCAAAAATCGGTGGAGTTGAGCTCCAGCCGGCTGACTGCCTCGGCAGCCTCAAGTACCGCATCGGTGTCAGTGAACAGCCGGTTCCACAAGTCCGTCGAGAAACCGTAGCTATTGTCGCGCGCTACATTGAACAACGACACGAGCTTCAATGACGTCCAGCTCATCTGTGGCTCCAATGCCAGCAGACGGGACTTTGCAAAACGGTAGCTATCGACCAGGGTCTCGGCCGGGAATCCGAGCTGGCGTGCGTAGCTCTTCCACAACGACGATTCGAAGGCGTATTGGCTCAGCTGTTGAAAATGCCGATCGGGTGCAAGTTCGTTCATTGGAGAAAACTCGTCGTCCGCATAATTCGCCGGTCGCGGATCCTCTGGCATCGACCACAATGCCAGCATGTCCTGCGTCCTGCCAAGCATGGCTTTCTCGGTGAAAAGGAACGGGATGTTTCGAAACCCTGCTCCCAAAGAAATTGCGATTTTTCCTTGATTGCGTTTACCTCTGAAATGGACATTGATGGCGTCGTGCGTTGAGCCGGTCAGCACGTTGTCGCTACGGCAACGCACCGCAAACGCGATGCCTTGCTCGGCCAGATGCTCCACGCCCAGACGTGCGGAACGCAGCACCGCATTGCGGTAGTGCAGGCCCAGGTTGTCCGGCTGAGGCACCAGAATCAGCTTGTCCAGCCAGGGCCTGCAGCGGTCCAGCAGCGCACTTGGTTGGTGGTCCCAGGTCACCATGCACTGGTACGCCCAAGGGAAACGCAAACGATTCCAGGCCAGCACCAGGGGCGTAAAGTCGAACGCTAGCCCCTGCACGAAGATGCCGGTATCCGGCTTGGTCAGTTGTCGGGACAGTTGCAGCTCGGGCAACAAGCGCGAGAAATCCTGCAATTCCTGCAACAGTGCAACGCTGCCCTGGCCGTATTCGACGGCACGTACCGTGCGGAAACGGCCATGTGCCTTTGCAATCTGGTTCATCACCTCTGCGGCGTGATTGGAGAAGATGACGATCAGCACATCGTCGACCGATTCCTCCTCCAGTGCCGAAGGTGGTCTGACCGGCAGGCCATGGACAGTTGTGCCCTGATTCTCCGGCCGCGGGCAGATGGTGTACTGCAAGTTCAACTGCTGGGCGATGGCTGGATAGAAATCACGGAAAAACTGTCCTGCCCCCCAGCCGATCAACTTGGTGTTGCGCAGATTCAGTCCTGGATATTTGATCGTGGCTCGCTCGATCGAGCCGACTGCTAACGCCATGACAGGGCTTCCTTATGTACTTTGCTGGTCTTATCAGTGTCATTGAATTCGGAGATGCTGTTGTTCTTCGTCGAGCAGCATCGCGCCGATTGCGATTGCGATCATCCAGCGCCATGTCACGATCGAGTCGGCGACATGGCGCTGGGCGCCTGACGGGTGCGGCGTAGGCGGTCATCGTCGGACAAAGCGGGCCGTGCACATCGCGACGATTTTTTTCAAGCCCCCCGCGTTGCGGGCGTCAGTCATCGCTCCATCTCTCAAGTCGTGAGTTTCCCGGGCTTACTCCGCCCAGGGCGGCGGTGCGGCACCGGCCACGGGCGATGCATACAAAACGAGGTCGTAGTAGTGGCCGGGAGAGTGCTGGCGTAGACGGAAGTGATAGCCATCGACCAGTTTGTCCAGTTGCTCCACGATATCCAGCAGATCCTGGGCGTAGTGGTATACACAAATGGCCATGCGGGGGCGCTGGGTACGGATGAGGTGAGATGCGCCTTCCAGTGCCCTGGCCTCGAACCCTTCGATGTCCAACTTCAGTAGCGTCAGCTTTTCCAGCTCGTCGTCCAGGCGTGTCGTAGCCACGGAGATTCCGCCATTTGGCGATACATGGCTGGAAACGGTGCCGGTCTGCTCGAAGCGCAGCGTCGTATGTTCGTTGGAGATGGCTTTTTTTATGGCCCTGAAGTTGTGCGGGGGAAGGGGGAGGGCGCTGGCGATGCCCTCCAATTTCTGGAAGTTGATGCTATCGGGTTCAAAGGCGGTGATGCTTTCATAATGATGGCGGGATGCTTCTAGAAACTTGTGCACGATAGGGCCCTGGAAGGCACCGCCATCGCAGAAATGTTCACGCCGACCCAACTGGAATGTGCTGCTATCGGCGTATGTTGAAAAGTACTCGTTGATCGGTGTCGCCCAGCAATCCAACAGGAGGCTGGAGTTGTAGGTCAGGCGGAACAACAGGTTGCTGTAGAGGGTAAAGACGCTGAGATCGTCGTCCAGTCGATCGGCAAGACGCAGGAATTCGTCCAGGCGCGCAAGCGTCCGCTGACGGTATACCCGGGCAGGCTCGTATACGGCGGGCAGTCCACAGTGCGCAACGGCCAGGCAGGCATCCACCCTTTCAATGCCTGCTTGTTCGCAGAGCTTGCGGGCAAGGCCCGATTCTCCAGGGCTGTAGGAAAAATCGATGGCCAATGCCTGGGGATGCTGGGCCGCTTGTTCAATGAACTGGCGCGAGCTCCAACGCGGCACGCCATGAACGGTGTCGCTGTCGCTTGGCTGGTCGTCGACGGCGGCAATGACATGGCTGGAGCGCTGGACGATCTTTGGGCCATAAATCTCGCCAATGCCCGAGCGCGGATGGAGCAGAAAGAGGGGGCGTTGCTCGAAGCGTGGGATCAGCGGATCCAGGCAAGGCGCAATGCTCAGTTGCTCGATGCCCGCGCTGGTACAGAGGTCATTTGCAAACGCCCGACCGCGCGGGCTGCAAGAGAAATCGATAGCGATCGCATCGGCGTACTGCCCTGCCTTGGCAAGGAACTCCTGACTACTCCAGCGCGGTGCGCCGTGAATGCGGTCCAGGTGGATGCTTTGGTCATCAATCGCGGCAACCACATGGCGCAGGTCGGCAACGACGCTGGGGCCATGCACCACGCCAGCATAAGACTCGGGAGCGATGAGGAATGCAGGGCGGCCGGCAATCGCGGGCAGGCGCGCGATGACATCTTCGAGTACGGGGCGCTCCTGCTCCGCAATTTGGAGAATCTGTTGGCGAAGCTGCTCATTTCTTGAGCTCATGAACGTCATCTCTCGTAGGTGTGAATAGGGGCGTCGTAGCGGGCGTCGAAATAGGTCTTGGCAGGTACGTCCTCGCAGTAGACGCGCGGCCAGCCAAGTTCGCAGCTTCGTCCCACCTTGACGCCACCGCGCACGATGGCGCCGGTCCGCAGGATGCTATTGCCGCCGATCTCGACGCCCGCGCCGACGTGCACACCGTTCTCTATCCAGCATGACGATTTGACGCGGCATGCCGGTCCGAGGTGCGCGCCGGCATGGATGACGGTGTTGTAGTCGATCCTGCACCCGTGCCCGACGACGGCATGGGCACCCACGAATGCGTTGAGTCCGATGATCGTGTCAGCGCCGATGGCTGCGCTGGGGTGGATGAAGGGCTCCAGCTTGAAGCCACGTTCCATTGCTGCCTGCATCAGTTCCATGCGCTTGAAGTTGCCGAAGCGTTCGTCGAAAGCCACAAACATGGCCCCTTCGGTCGGATTCAGCCCATCCAGCACGCCAAGATCGAACTCGTGTCCCGCGTCTTGTGGCACGTCGACCCTGATGACCGTCTCGTCCTGCCGCGTCTGCTTCCAGGCATGAAAGGCCAGGTCGAGGTAGTCGCTGCTGCCGATGATCCACCTAGATTTCATGTTCGGTCTCCATCAGCGTCGTGTACCAGCGTTCGACCAGGCGATTCATGGATTCATAGGCTCCCTGGGTAGGTAGCGGAGCGTCTGTGTGCAAGGCCGCCTGCACCCGCTCCATGATGTCCACGTCTTCGCCTACCACCACCTTGCTGCCGTGCATCTGTGCCAGTAGCACTTGGCTGGAGGAACCGTAAGGCTGTTTCCTGCGTGCGCTAAACCAGTAGATTTCCAGGTCGGTCTGGTCCGGCGCGACGGGAATGTGGTGTTCCAGGGTGAAGGAATAGCCGCCGTTAGCACTGGCGATATGCAGGTTTGGGAAGGCAAGCCAATTGAAATAGGCGTCCTGCTTGCCCCAGCGTTCCACTTTCTCGTGCCAGCCGAAATGCTGAAGGCTGGGGATGGCGGCTTCCGGGCCGCCGAAACTGAAGCGGCGCATCTCACGCCTCAAGGCAGCGGGCGAGCTGTCTCGCAACGCTTCCATGGACTCCCTGGCTTGTTCCTCGTTTACCTCGGGAGTGAAGCTGACGCTCTTGGCCAGTGTCTTGGGGTGGACGAAGCGCGGGTGATTGGCATCGCGAAGATTTTCGTAAGCGAGTTTCCAGTTGTACCGGCCACGCCACGTGGTCACCATGACCTCGGTGTCATAGGCATTGGAACTGCTTTCCAGCAAGGCGATGAAGTCTGCCGAAAACTGCTCCTCGATCGGCATCGGGTCGGGATCGAGGTTGACGAACAGCAGGTTGCCCACCTCGCGCAGGGCGAACTCCCGCAATTTCAGGCCGCGTCTTTCTTCCTCGTCGAAGCCATACACAGCCGCGCATTCGGGGATGTTCTCAACCCGACCGTCTGCGTCGTACTTCCATGCATGGTAGGGACAGACCAACGGGCGCTTTCCCACCGCAGTGGTCTGCAGCAGCGCGCTGCGGTGCAGGCAGACGTTCTCGAACGCGCGCAGGCGGCCCTGGAAGTTCTGGATCAGCACCGGAATGCCAGCGACCCTGCGGGTGATGAAGCAGTTGTTGTCGGGCAGCAGCGTCTTCAGCCCGGCAAACAGCCAGGCCTTGCGAAAGATCTTGCGCTGTTCGCGGGCGAAGATGTCCGTCGACAGGTAGTAGCTGGGGTGCATTCGCGATCGCATCGGCGCGGCTTCCTCAGGAATCCTTGTGGTAGATGATCCGGGCCGGGTTGCCGAACACGCTGGCGCCGGCCGGCACGTCCTTGACCACGACCGCGCCGGCACCGACCACGGCGCCGACGCCAATGTGGATGCCGGGCAGGATGGTGGCGTGCGGGTGCACGATGGCACGCTCACCGATCCGCGCGCCGCCGCCGATGAAGGTCATCGCACCGATCTGCGCGTAGTCACCGACATGGACGTCGTGCCCAAGCATGGTGTTGGCATGCACATTGGCGAAGTCGCCCAGCCACACGTCGGGGCTGAGCTGCACGCGATGGCACAGGAAGCAGCCCTGGCCGATGCGCACGCGCGGGCTCAGGAATGCACCGGTGAGGACCGGAATGAATTGCGCGCCTTGCGCCAGCAGCGGCTGCGCATAGCGCTGGCGCGCATGCGGATCGCCGATCGCGCAGACGAAGCGCTCTTCGTCCCGCGGCTGGTACGCGAGCGGGCTGCCGACGATGGCCAGATCGCAGCCGTGACCGTCCAGCATCTGCGGGCGCGTGTCGAGGAAGCCCACCGGACGCCACTGCGTTCCACACGCCGGATCGCCCTGCATCTGCGCCAAGACCTCGCGACCCCATCCGCCGGCACCGATGATCAAGACCGGATGGGTCATAGGATCGAGCCGCCGTCCATGACCAGACTGGTCCCGGTGACCCAGCGGCTGGCGTCGGCCAGCAGGTAGATCGCGGCGTTGGCGACGTCCTGCGGCTCGCCCAGGCCCAGCGGATGCCGCGCCTTCTGCGCCTCGAGTTGGGCGGCGCCCCACATCGGCGTGACCACGGCCGAGGGGGAAATGCCGTTGACCCGGATCCTGCGCTTTGCCTGTTCGAGCGCCAGGCACTTGATGATGCCGATCAGGCCGGCCTTCATCGCCGAATACGGCCCCACGCCGCGCGTGCCAAGGTGCGCGGCAGTGGACAGCATGAACACGATCGAGCCCTGCGGGGCGATGGCGTTTGCCTGCAGCAGGCGCTGCGTCAGCATTACCGGAGCGAGGAAATTGACCGTGTACATCTCGGTCATCGCCGCCTCGGTCAGCTGCCGGATCGGGCAATGCTTCTGCATGCCTGCGCAGTGCACCACGCCATGCACCGCCGCGCCTGCCGAGACAACCAGCGCCTCGCGGTCGGCGGCGCTGGTCAGGTCGCCGAGCACGCCGACATGGCCCGTGCCCTGCAACTGCGCCCGGGTCTGCGCGAGGCGGTCCGTGTCGCGGCCGGCCAGGATGATGCGGGCGCCTCGCTGTGCGCAGGCAATGGCGATCTGCCGGCCGAGCCCCGACGACGCTCCCGTCACCAGGATCGTCTTGCCCTCGAGCGAGAACGCAGTGCGTGCCGGGGTAGTCATGCGTAGATATCCATCGGCACCGTGAGGCCGCCGTCCACCACGAAATAGGTACGCGTGATCCAGCGGCTCGCATCGGCCAGCAGGAACGTGGCGGCGTAAGCGACATCCTCCGGCTCGCCCATACCCAGCGGTGTCAGTTCGAACAGCCCTTCCATGTTGCCGCCGCTGCCCTGCAGGCCGTCCAGCAGCGGTGTGCGCACGTAGCCCGGGGCGATACAGTTGGCACGGATTCCGTTCTTGGCAACTTCCTGCGCCAGCGATCTCACCATGCCGAGCAGGGCACTCTTGCTGGCCGCGTACGCGCTGCTCGCCATTGGCCCGATGTGCGAAGCGACCGAAGCGACGAACACCAGCGAGCCGTTTGCGGCGATGCGCTTCTTTGCCAGCAGGCCGCGTGTCAGCAGCATCGGTGCGAACGTGTTGCTGGAGAAGATGGTGTCCAGATGCGCCCGGTTGACCAGGCGCAGCGGCACCAGCCGGGAGATCCCGGCCGCATGTGCCATCCCGTCCAACACGCCGACCTCGGCGACCAGACGGTCGATGTCCTCCTGCCGGTCCAGGTCTGCCGCGATTGCCATGTGCCCGTCGCCTGGCAACGCCTCCAGGGTCGACGTCAACCGCACACGGTCACGTCCGCTGATCACCAGCTGGGCACCCAGCTCGGCGCAGGAAATCGCGATCTGGCGGCCGATACCCGAGGAAGCGCCGGTGACGAGGATGCGTTTGCCGGCAAGCGCGAAGGGGTCGGGAGCAATGCTCACGATTCGATGAGATCTGGAAAAGTGGCCCCTTCGATGTCGAGCAGGCAGGTGCCCCACGACAGCCCGATGCCGAAGCCGCATAGCAGCACGCGCTTGCGCCCTGATTCCAGGTCCTTGTTGATGCGTGCGGTCATGGTCACCGGCAGCGAGGCGCCACTGGTATTGCCGAAGTCGCGCAACGTCGAGGGCACCTTTTCCACCGGCAGGCCGAGCTTCTTGCGGATGGTCTCATTGATCATGCGGTTGGCCTGGTGGAACACGAAATAGTCGATCTCCTCCTTGGACACGCCCGCATACTCAAGCAGCTTCTGCACTGCCGGCGGGATGCGCTGGGTGGAGAAGCTCAGCACTGCCACGCCGTCCAGGATCAGGTCCACGCCACGCTTCCAGGCACCATCCGCCTCGTCGCGGTACGGCACCAAGTGCTGGATGCCGACCGGTTCACGGTGGCCGCCCACCGGCAGGATGATCGCCCTGTAGCCGCTCCCATCGCTGTTGAGGTCGAAATGCATCGGCGGCGCGTCGGCGCTGAACTCCAGCGCGGTGGCGGTGCCGGAATCCGAGAAGATTGGATCTTCCAGCGTGGCACTGCGGTCACCGACCAGCAGCAGGCCCTTCTTGGCGCCGCCGGCGGCGATCATCGAGCCGAGCAGGTTGATGCCGAACGGGTAGGCCGAGCAGCCCAGGTTGACGTCGAAGGCAACCGTGGCGTGCGACAGCCCCAGCCGGTCCTGCAGGATGATCGCGGTGGCCGGGATCGGATAATCCGGCGACTGGGTCACCACGATCAACGCATCGATCTCTTCGCGCTTCCACTGCAGCTTTTCCAGCAGCACCTCGGTCGCATCGAAGGCCATGTCGGAAAAGCACTGCCACTCCGACGCCATGCGGCGCGTCTCGATGCCGATGTTGCGCACCAGCCGCTCGCGCTCGGAGCGGATCTGCGGCCGGCAATCGGTGAGATTGGACACGACCCGCTTCGGCACGCAGGTCGCCATGCCGGCGAAGCGGACGTTGTGCAGCGTGGAGGTCGGCATGCTGCTTACGCCTCGGTCAGTTTGTAGAGATCGCCGACGGTGACGGCGGCGGTCAGGTCCTCGCCGGTGATGGTCTTGCCGTACTCCATGTCGAACATCACGATCACGCCCAGTGCGGCCAGCGAATCCCATTCCGGGAGTTCGAGTAGCACGGTGTCGGCGGTGACCTCGACCGGCTCCTGGAAGTCGGTGGCGGCGATGAAGTTCTCGATAAACGTTGCCTGGGTCATGCGATCTCGCCTGGTTGCCTGTTGAAGATGCGGGAGTCTGAAAAAAGCGTGCAGCGGGTTGCCGTCATGTCGCCTGTTGCCTGGCGATCAGATCGGCAATGGTATCGACCTGGTCGCGGGTCAGGCCAGGAAAGATCGGCAGGCACAGTACCTGTGCGGCCACCGAGCGCGCGACCGGCAGCCGTGCCGGCGCCGAGGAGGGCAGGGCGCGATACATCGGAAAATCGCTGATCAACGGATAGAAATAGCGCCGTACCAGGATGCCGTGCTCGCGCATCAACTGATACAGCGCATCGCGCGACAACGGGTAGTCGTCCTGCACCAGGATCGGAAAGTACGCGTAGTTGGCACTGGCATGATCTGGCCGCGCCACGCAGCGCACGCCGCGGATATCGCTCAGGCGCTGCCGATACTGCGCGTCGATGGCGCTGCGCTGGGCGATGGCATGGTCGATGTGCTTGAGCTGCAGCAGGCCGAAGGCCGCGCTGATCTCATTCATCTTGCCGTTGATGCCGGGTGCCACCACCGTGGTCTCATCGACGAAGCCGAAATTCTTCAGATGCCCGATGCGCTGGTAGGTGCGTTCGTCTGGGCAGACGATGGCGCCACCTTCGAAGGTATTGAATACCTTGGTGGCGTGGAAGCTCAACGCGCTCAGGTCGCCGTGGCGCAGGATCGAGCCACCCTCGTCGCGCACCCCGAACGCATGCGCCGCGTCGTAGATCACCTTGAGGTTGTAGATGTCGGCGATGCGGGTGATGGCGGTGGTGTCGCAGGCAGTGCCGTAGCAGTGCACCGGCATGATGGCGGTGGTCTGGGGGGTGATGGCCGCCTCGATCTTGGACGGATCCATGTTGAGCGTCACCGGGTCGATATCCACGAACACCGGCGTGATGCCTTTCCACAACAGCGAATGCGCAGTGGCCACGAACGAGTAGGGCGTGGTGATCACCTCCCCCGTGATGCGCAGCGCCTGCAGGGCGGTGATCAACGCGGTGGTACCGTTGGTCAGCAGGGCCAGGTGCGGCACGCCCAGGTACTCGCACAACGCGCGTTCGAAGGCGCGATGCATGTCACCCCCATTGCTGACAATGCGGCTGTCCCAGATCTGCTCCAGGTAGGGCAGAAATTCTTCCAGCGGCGGCAGCAGCGGGCTGGTGACGGGGATGGGCATCAATGCCTCGGCAGGTGCTGGTGAATGTCGGGATTGCGCCGCAGCCGACGGCTGCGGACGGTGTGATCCTGCTGAAGCAAGTGCCGTGCCAGCAAGCGGGGCCAGGAATGCGCCCCGCTCAGTTCGCCAGCTCGGTCTGCTCGCGATCGATGCCGTACTTGCGCAGCTTTTCCACCAGCGTGGTGCGGCGCAGGCCGAGCAGCTGCGCTGCATGCGCCACCACGCCCTGGGTGCGTTCCAGCGCCTCGTTGATCAGCGCCAGCTCGATGTTGGCCATGTGGCCCCGCAGGTCGATGCCATCGTCGGGCAGGCTGGAGCTGGTCGCCGGCTCGGCATCGGCAGTCGCAGGCTGCAGGGTCACGACATTGCCCGGCAGCGCGACGGCTTCGACGGGGGCGGCAACCAGTGCCGGCTCCGGCACGGGCTCGACCGCAATGGCCGAGGCAAAATCACCGCGGTAGCGTGCCGGCAAGTCCTGCACGCGTACCAAACCGCCTGGATGCAGCACCGCCAGGCGCTCCACCAGATTGGTCAGCTCGCGTACGTTGCCCGGCCAGTCGTAGCTGCGCAGCGCCTGCAGGGCCTCGTCGGCAAAGCGCACTTCGCCGCGTCCGGTGCGTGCCAGTTGCCCGGCGATGGTCTGCACCAGCATGGCCAGGTCGTCGACGCGTTCGCGCAGCGCCGGCATCTCGATCGGGAACACGTTGAGGCGATAGAACAGGTCCTCGCGGAACTGGCCGTCGCTGATGCGGGTTTCCAGGTTGCGGTGGGTCGCGGCGATCACGCGCACGTTGCAACGGATGGTCTGGCCCCCGCCGACGCGCTCGAAGCTGCGCTCCTGCAGCACGCGCAGCAGCTTGACCTGCATCGGCAGGCTCATGTCGCCGATCTCGTCCAGCAGCAGGGTGCCGCCCTCGGCCATTTCGAAGCGGCCCTTGCGGGTGCTCAGCGCGCCGGTGAAGGCGCCTTTTTCGTGGCCGAACAGCTCGCTTTCCAGCAGATCCGGCGGGATCGCACCGCAGTTGATCGCCACGAACGGTCCGTCGCGCCGTGGCGAATGCTGGTGGATGGCGCGTGCCACGACCTCCTTGCCGGTCCCCGATTCGCCCAGCACCAGCACCGTGGTGTCGAAGGCGGCCACCTGGTCGATCAGGCGGCGCAAGCGGGTCACCGCCTCGCTGTTGCCGGTTGGGCCGGTGTCCTGCTGCACGCCGGCCTGGTGCTCGGCATCCAGGCGCTTGAGGCTGGCACGGCGCAGCAAGGCTTCCAGCTGTGTATGCCGCAGCGGCGTGTCCAGCGTCCAGACATTGGCTTCGTGCAGGCCGTGGGCCTGCGCAAACGCGCTCGGGCTGCCTTCCATCAGCAACACCGGTGGCGGCAGCTTGGCATCGGCCAGCCAGTCGAAGAACTTGTCGGCCTGTGCGGCATCCTGCGCCGAGCCCACCATCACCGCCATCCACTCGTCATGGCGATGGCGGCCAGGATTGATGTCGGCGCCGTCGGTGACCCAGCGTGGATTGAAGTCCATGAACTCGAGCAACGAGACGGTGCGCTCGGCGCGCACGGCATCGCTGTCGATCAACAGAATGCGGGACTCACTCATTCCTGGCTCCTTACCGTCAGGCCCTCCAGGATTGGCATGACTTCCTGGATATAGGACAGCTTGCTAACAAAATTGTCAGCACCCGCGCGAAGAGCGTGTTCACGATGCTCTGCATCGTCGAAGTGGCTCGCGATGACAATATACGGCGGATCGTCCTGCGTCTTGATCAGACGCGTTGCCTGCAGCCCGCCCATCTCCGGCATGGCCAGGTCCATCAGCACGACATTGGGGCGCAGCGACTCAGAGCGCTCGATCGCTTCCAGTCCATTGGCGGCACTGCCCACGATATCGAGCCACTCCACTTTGCGAAAATGACGCATCGCAGCGTTGATGAAGCCCTCGTGGTCGTCGACCAGCAGCACGGTGAGTTTGCTCATAGTAATCCTTATCCTGCCCGGGCAAGCGGCGGTTTGTTGGTGCGGCGGCGCTCGCGTGCCGGGGCGATGTCGAGTTGTTCGCGGTACTTGGCCACAGTGCGACGGGCAATGTTAACGCCCTGGCGCGACAACAGCCCGGCGATGGCTTCGTCGGCCAGCGGCCGGCCGGCCGGCTCGCTTTCGATCAGCCGGCGCACCATCGCCTTGACCGCCTGACCGGAAACGCTGGCGCCTTCCAGGCGCACCGCAAAGAAGTGCTTGAGCTCGAAGGTGCCGCGCGGGGTCTGGATGTATTTGCCGGTGGTAATGCGCGAAATCGTCGATTCGTGCATGCCGATCTCATCGGCGATTTCCTTCAGCGTCAGCGGTGCCATCGCTTCCTCACCGCGCACCAGGAACGTGGCTTGGCGCTCGACGATGGCGCGCGTGGCACGCAGCAGGGTCTCGTAGCGCATCGACAGCCCGCGGGTCAGCCAGCGCGCTTCCTGCAGCATGTCGCGCAGCGGCTGGGTGGCGTCGCCGGCCTCGGCCAGTGCACGCTCATGCACGGGGTTGATGCTCACCCGATGGGTTGTGGCCGGGTTCAATGCCACCCGCCAGCTGCCGTCGGCATGCCAGGCGAGCACGTCCGGAATCACGCTGGCGTTGCTTTCCTGCAGCAGGTCATCGCCGGGGCGCGGTTGCAGCGACAGGATCAGCCGGACCGCCTCGCGTGCATCGTCCACTTCGGCATCGTGCGCGCGCGCCAGCAGCGGATAGTCGTGGCTGGCCAGCAGGTCCAGGTCGCCGGCAAGGATGCGCGCGGCCAGATGACGCGCCGGCACGCGGCCGGGCAGGGCGCCCAGCTGGGCCTGCAGGCACTCGCGCAGGTCGCAGGCGGCCAGGCCGGCCGGGTCGCCGTGCAGCAGGCGCTGACGGACCGCTTCCACTGCCTGCACGGTCATACCAAGACGGGTCGCGCCGAGCTGCTGCAGCGTCGCCAGGGCCTCGGTCAGATAGCCGGCGTCGTCGGTCTGCTCCAGCCAGAACGCGGCGGCCCCCAATGCGGCCTCGTCCAGGTCCAGTGCCAGCTCGCGCAGGATGCGCACGTGCGGGTCGGTGGATTCGCCGGCTGCCACGCGCTGCATGCGGTCGTCGTCGCCATCGTTCCAGCTGCTGCTCGGCACGTCCCACATCGTGCTTTCCGGCAGTTCGTCGAAGGCGGCGACGTCGGAGGCGCCATCGTCGCTGCTCGCGACGGCGTCGCTGTCGGCCAGCTCTTCCAGCTCCAGCAGTGGATTGGTTTCCAGCGCGCGACGGATTTCCAGTTCCAACTGCATGCCGTCCAACTGCAACAGACGGATCGACTGCAGCAACTGCGGGGTCAGGTGCAGTTGCTGGCCAAGCTGGGCGGAAATGGTCGTCTTCATCGAAGCGCTTCCGGAAGGCGCCGCACGTGGCAGCGATGGAACGCATCTTGCAGGACAAGGCGACGGGTTTCTAATCAGGGAATCGCGTGAGGCAATTCGTGATTTTCCTGACAGCGCGTGGGGAATTCCCTGACGTACAAGACGGACCCAAGCGTGCTCGCCGGAATCCCGTCACTGTTTTGGTCGCTGGCGGCCGCCTCCGGTCATCGCCCGGCGGCCGGCCCTCAGACCAGTTCGTTGTGATGCTTGGCCGCCAGCAACACCAGATCGTTGGCACGCCGGCAACCGAGCGATTCCATCATGCGCGCGCGGTGGGTCTCCACCGTCTTGACGCTGATGCCGAGGTCGGCGGCGATTTCCTTGTTGCTCTGGCCGCGGCCGATCTCGCGCAGGATCTCGCGCTGGCGCGGCGACAAGGCGGCAATGCCGACCGGTTTTTCGCGGCCCAGCATCGGCGCGATCATCTTGGACGAAATCTGCGGGCTCAGGAACACTTGGCCGGCCGCTGCTGCACGCAGTGCCAGCTCCAGCTCCAGCGGCGCGGCATCCTTGACCACGAAGCCGACCGCGCCGCGATCCAGCGCATCGCGCACGTGCACCGGGTCGTCGTGCATCGACATCATCACCACGTGCGTACGCGGCGCAGCGCGCAACACATCGGTCATGGCATCCAGGCCGCTGCGGCCGGGCAGGGACAGATCCATCAACACCAGATCAGGCCGGTGCAGGGATGTCATGTCCAGGGCTTGCTGTGCGTTGCTGGCCTCACCCACGACATCGATGCCGGCGAAGGTTTGCAGCAGCCTGGACAAGCCGGCACGGACAAGGGTGTGATCGTCGACGATGATGACTCGCACGGCGCAGAAGAGACCTTTTTCAGTAAAGGGCACCTTAGCCGACCCGGCGCCCCGCGCCAACAGGTGGTATCAGCGCTGGCGGCGGGCGTCGGCGATCTGACGGCGATGCAGACGGAACAGATGACGTTCCAGCGCCTCCTGCAAGCCTGGCGAAAGCGGCGCAAACCGCAGCCAAAGCCAATGGTCGTGACCATCACTTGCGCTTGCCAGGACCTCGGCAGGAAGCTGTACCAGTTCAGGAAGCCAGTCGGACGGTTGCAGGCAAACACTCCCCAACGTGCCCGGCGGATGGCTGCTTGCGCAGCTCAGGCGGATTCCGCGCACCGACCACTGCACGTTCGCCTGGATCAGTCCGCTGTCGCCCTGCTGCACCAGACGGCCGATCAGGGCCAGCATCAGGTCGAGCTTGGCGTCCATGCGCTGCACCAGCAGCGGCAGCTCGCCACGGTCTTCGCTGGTGTCTTCGCTGCGCAGGTCTTCCACCTGGCCCAGGCTGCGCAGCAGGGTTTCCGCAGCGCCGTGCGGGCCGGCATCGCTGCCGGCGCGGAAGCCGGCCGGCAGACGCACTTCGCAGCTGAGCGTGTCGGCGAACAGCGCGGCATCGGCCGATGGCGCGAGTGTGCCGAGCGGGGGCATCAGATCCGCCCGACCCGGGCGTAGGCGCGGCTGGCCGAGGAGGACGTCCGCTGCGCGCGGATCAGGTCCAGCAACTTGCGTCGGCGCTCGAGCATCATCCGCATCAGATCCTGCTGCATGGCCTGCAGCGCCTGCAGTGCTTCGCGGTCCTGGTCTAGGTCCGCCTGTTGCGCGTACTCGCGCAGGTGCAGATCGTGGGTGTCCAGCATGAACGGCATCACCTCGAATTCCTCCTGCGCCATGGCCAGGCGGATGTCGGCGATTTCGGCCTGAAGGCTCTGCGCGCTATGCATGGTCTGGCTCACGAAACGGCAGAAAGGCCGCGTTGATCGAGGGGGATGGAATTCCACGCCGAGTCGATTTCGCTGAGCAACTCCAGCGCTTCGGTCAACGCGGTTTCGTCGTTGTGCAGGTTGGCGGCAGTCAGCCGCTGCATCACGTAGTCGTAGAGCGCCGACAGGTTACCAGCGATCTCGCCACCGGCTTCGTGATCGAGCGAACCGTTCAAGTGACCGACGATCGCGCAGGCTTCGCCGATGGCCTTGCCCTTGCGCGCCTGGTCGCCCTGCGCCAGGCAGGCCTGGGCCAGGCGGATGCGCTGGCAGGCGCCGGCGAACAGCAGCGACACCAGCTTGTGCGGGTCGGCTTCGGTCACGCTGGTGGACACGCCGACCTTGCGGTATTGCTCGGCATACTGACGATTGGAACCGTACATGGATGACTCCTCAATGGGCTGACCTTCGCGGGTCCCGGAGCGCTGCGCTCGGGCGACGACGCTCCTGCCGGAAGGCAAGGCCGATATCACGATAGGCCCTTCTTGTATCGGCAAGACCATTGCGGGACTTGAGGATCGTGATCACGAAAATCAGCCTGTCAGCAGGCTGCTGAGCGAACTGGTGCTGCTCTGCAGCTTGCTGATCATGGTTTCCATCGCGGTGAACTGCGCGGTGTAGCGATCGCTGAGCTTGGTCATGCGCGCGTCGAGGTCGTCCAGGTCAGACTCGTAGCCCTTGATCTGCTTGTTCAGGCTGTCCGAGCGCATGGTCAGGGTGCCGTCGTTGGCGTTGACGTTGCTGTCGAGCAGCTTGGTCATGGCCGAGCCGAACTTGCTGTCCTTGCCGAACACCTCGGCGGCGGCACCACCGTCCTCGGCGATGGCGGTATCGAACTTGCCGCCATCGAAGCTCATCACGCCATCCTTGTCGATGGTCAGGCCGAGCCCCTTGAGTTCGATGAGGTTGCCGCTGACCTGGCCGCGCAGCTGCTGCTGCAGGCCGCGCACCAGCGAGTCGCCGGTGAGTGCCGCGGCCGTCTTGGTGGTGGCGTCGTAGGCGCTGCTCTTGGCCAGCAAGGTGTTGGCGGTGTTGTAGGCGGCGGCGTACGCAGTCAGATTGGCCTTGAGGCTGCTGGTGTCGGCCGCAACGCCCAACGTGACCTTGGTGCCTTCGGCGGCCTTGGTGAGGTTGAGCACCACCCCCGGCACGATGTCGGTGACGGTGTTGGAGCTGGAGGTGCGTTCGAAGCCGTCCACGCGCACCAACGCATCGGTTGCGGCCACGGACTGGGTCAGGCCGCCGCTGACGCCGGGGCCGTAGGTGAGGCTGCTCAGGCTCGGGTCGCTGGCACTGACGGTCAGCGCGCCCTTGGTCCCGGAGTCGACCGCGTTGAACACCAGGTGCTGGCCGTCGTTGGCGGTCACCACGCTGGCGTTGACGCCCTTGCCGCCGGCCGCCTTGTTGATGGCCGCAGCGATGTCGGTGAGCTTGTCGGTGCCGCTGATGTCAACGGTGATCTTCTTGTCGCCATACCCGATCGTCAGCGTGCCGCTGCCGACAGTGGCATCGGCGACGAACGCGCCGGAGGCGAGCTTCTGCGCGCTGGCGAGCGAGACCACTTCCACCGAGTAGTTGCCCGGCGCGGCCGAGCTGGTGGTGGTGGCGGTGAAGCCGGCATCGGTGGGCACCGTTGCCTTGTAGGCATTGGTGTCGGCGCTGCTGATGACCTTGTCCAGCGCAGACTTGAGCGTGGTCATGCTGCTCTTGATCTGGCTGATCGCCGACAGCTGCGTCGTCGCAGCGGCTCCGGCCTTGTTGATGCGCGCCTGCTCCGGGTCTTTCTGCCGGGAAACCAGGGTGGACACCACGGTGGGGATGTCCAGACCGGAGCCGGAAGTGCTGATCACCGATGCCATGTTGCATTCCTCGTCTGGGCGTCCAAGCAAGGATGGACGCATGGGATTACGAGACGGGTATCGGCCGCCTCGGCGAGGACTTTAGCGGCGGCGAGCCCGTCTCGCTCACGAGGTTGGGTGATGCAATTTCCATGCCGACGATGCGTCAAGAAACCCGCGCCAGAAACCCGTGCTGCGCGATCGTGTCGAATCCCTGCGGCTGTAAATATCTGCGACCACAAAAAAGCCCCTCCGGAGAGGGGCTTTGGACCTGCTGCGACGCGCTGCCGGTTACTGCAGCAGGCTCAGCACGTTCTGCGGAACCGACTTGGCCTGGGCCAGCATCGCGGTACCGGCCTGCTGCAGGATCTGCGTGCGGGTCAGCTCGGCGGTTTCCTTGGCGTAGTCGGTGTCGCGGATACGGCTACGCGAGGCCGACAGGTTTTCCGAGGTTGCGCTCAGGTTGGCGATGGTGGAGGTGAAGCGGTTCTGCACCGCACCCATGTCGGCGCGCGAGGAGTTGACCGCGGTCAGCGCCTTGTCGACGATTTCCAGGGCCTTCTGTGCGCCGGAGAACGTGGAGATGTCCAGGGTGCTCAGGGTCGAAGCGGTGGAGCCGGAAGCGGCCGAGGCGGTGGTGATGCCGGCGCCGACGGTGATGCCTGCGGCGCTGGAGGTACCGGCGGTCAGCGAGGTGAAGTCCTGGCCAGCCTTCAGCGATTCGATCTGCACCGTACCGTCGGTCTTGATCGAGGCGTACATGCCGGTCTGGTCGAGCTTGTCGTTGATCGCGGCAGCCACCTTCTTGTTGACGTCGGCAGCGCTCTCGCCGACGCCGACCTTGACGTCCGCGATGGTGACGCTCTTGGCCGCACCGCTGGCGTCCTTGAACGACAGGCTCATGCCGCTGATCGAGCCGGAGGCGGTGGAGGTGCCGCTCACGCCAGCGCCGGAAACGGCGGCAGCGAAGTTGGCCTTGCCCAGCGAATCGACGTTGGCGTCGACGATGCTGTTGATGCCGATGGTCTGGCCGGCGTCGGCGCCGACCTGGAACAGCGCGCCGGAGAAGTCGCCGTTCAACAGCTTGGTGCCGTTGAAGTTGGTCTGGTTGGCGACGCGGTCGATTTCGGCGGTGAGCTGCTTGACTTCGGAGTTCAGCGCGTCACGGTCGGTCGGCGAGTTGGTGGCGTTGGACGACTGCACCGACAGCTCGCGGATACGCTGCAGGTTGCTGCCGATTTCGACCATCGCGCCTTCGGCGGTCTGGGCCAGCGAGATACCGTCGTTGGCGTTGCGCGAGGCAACGTCCAGGCCGCGGATCTGCGTGGTGAAGCGCTCGGAGATCGCCAGACCTGCGGCGTCGTCCTTGGCGCTGTTGATGCGCAGACCCGAGGACAGACGCTGGATGCTCGTCGACATGCTCGCGCTGCTGGTGTTGAGGTTACGCTGAGCGTTCAGCGACATTACGTTGGTGTTGATTACCTGTGCCATTTTGATTTCTCCTAAGCGATTTTTCCGGCAAGGGGGACTTGCCCGGAGCCTCCGCAGGGGGGCCATCAAGTTGGCCGTTGCCGCTGCTGAGATGAATAACGGCGTTGCGTCGGGAACCTTTAGCGAAATCCAGTGTTTTTTTGCTGTCTTTCTGCTGCAGGACGAAATACGGAAGCGTTGTGTAGCAAGGGGTTTGGTTTATTCGGCAGCACCCCGTCGATCTTTAGCGTTGGTATAACTTTTGACGAATAAACTCCGTCGGCCTGCGCAGGTGCGCGCGCGCAGGCGTGCAGAAAATGTGGGTTTTCTGCGGAAAATCAGCGGATCAGGTTAAACAACGACGACGACTGCATCTGCTGAAAAATCGTTTGGGCGGCCTGCAACGAGGCCTTCTCCAGTTCGTATTGCCCGAGCGCCGAGGCGAAATCCAGGTCGCGGATCGACGACAGGGTGGTCTTGAGGGTGACCTCGTTGGATTCGAGCAGCGAGTTGGCGTTATCGATCGCCGACAGCTGCGCGCCGCCGGAGGCGCGCGCATCGATCATCTTCGACGAGGCCTGTGCGATGTCGCGCATCGACGACTGCAGCGTGTTGATCATCGCCGCCTTCTGCGGCGGGGTCTGGGTGTCGGAATTGAGCGCGCCGACCAGGTCGTCGATGGTGGAGAACACGTCCTTGGTGGTGGAGGCGCCGATCTGGAAACTGTCGCCCACCGCCGGTGCACCGCTGATGCGCATGCGCACGCCGGCCGCGTTGATGTCTTCGCCATCCTTGTAGGTGCCGGTCCCGACCACCGTATTGGTGCTGTCGCGCACCTCGTAGGTGTCTGCGGCGGTGAACTGCACGCTGTAGCTGCCGCCGTTCCAGCTGCCGGTGCTGGCATCACGGCTGAAATCCAGCAGCAGGCCGGTGCCGGTATTGGCGTTGTCGGGGTGTGCATCCACGGTGCCGTCGCCGGTGCGGATACGCATGAAGATTTCGCTGCCGGGCAGGGTGTCGCTGACAAAGGTGTCCGGCGCCACCTCGACCTGTTTCTGGGTCTGGTCGCCGTTGTAGGTGACGCCGCCATTGCTCTTGATGAACGGTGCGCTGCCATCGGCGCTGCCGCCGAACAGATAGCGCCCGGTGCCGTCGGTGCTGTTGGCCAGGCTGACCATGCTGTCGCGCAGCGCGGTCAGTTCCGAGGCGATCGCCTTGCGGTCGTCGGGGCTGAGCGAGGAATTGTTGGCCTGCACCGCCAATTCGGTGACGCGCGCCATTTTGTCGCCGGCCTGCGACAGGGCGTTTTCCTGCAGGCCGAGCCGGTTCTGCACGTTGTTGGCGTTCTCGCCAAAGCGCGTGATCGCCGCCAGCGCGCGATCCAGGCCGACCGCGGTGCCGGCGGCGACCGGGTCGTCCTTGGCGGTGACCAGGCGCTGCCCGCTGGCGAGCTGGGCCTGGATCTGGCTCAGCCGGGACTGCTTGGCCGTCATCGACGACACCGACTGGCTGTACATCATGCTGGTGGAGATACGGTCGGTCATCAGCGTACGGCGCCCAGGATGGCTTGGAAGATGGTGTCGGCGGTGGAAATCATCTGTGCGGCGGCCTGGTAGGCCTGCTGCAGCTTCAGCATGTTGGCGGCTTCCTCATCGAGGTTGACGCCGGAAATCGAGTCGCGGCTGGCCTGCGCCTGGTCGTTGATGACCTTCTGCGCATCCGAGGCGTAGCTGGCCGCGCGCGCAGCCGAGCCGACCGAGGTGGTCAGGCCCGACAGCGCGCCGTTGAGCGTGACCGTGCCGCCGCTGAGCGCCTTGGCGTCGTCGATCTTGGCCAGCAGCTTGACGTTGCCGTTGTCGCTGGAACCGGCGCCGGTGGGGCCGACCCCGAAGGTGTCGCCGGCCTTGGGCGCGCCGTCCAGCGCAAAGCTCCAGCCATTGGCGCTGATGGTCTGGCCGGCGGTGTAGGCGAACGGGCCGCTGCCATCGATGGTGTACTGGTTGGCGTCGATGAACTCCACCGAGGCCGGGGTCAGCAGCGCCGGGTTCTGCGCGTTGGTGACCTTGACGTCGCTGATCTTGCCGGTGCCCAGGTTGGCGAGCGTGGCGGTCGCCTTGACCGGGGTGGCCGCGGCAATCCGCGAGGGGTCGGTGATGGCCACCGACAGGCTGCCGGCCAACCCTGCGGTGGGCTGCAGCAGGAACTTGTCGCCGTTGGCCGGCGTGCCGCCCACCACCAGGCTGACGCCGTTGAGCACCAGCGGATTGGCCGGGGTGCCGGCGCCGCTGATCGGCACCGCCGACCCGGTGCTGGCGTTGGTGGCCTTCCACGCAGTGCCGTCGAAGCTGAGCGTGACGTTCTGCCCATCCACCGCCGACATGTTGCTGAAGCTGGCGCTCAGCGACGCGCTGCCGGTATTGCTGGGATTGGCGGCAGTGGTGGGCGTGCCGATGTTGAAGAAGTTGCCGCCCATCGCGCCGTACAGGTCCATGCCTTGCGCGTGACCGGCGTTGAAGGTGCTGGCCATGCCCACGGCCAGGCGACCGAGTTCGGCCTGGGTCGGTTCCAGCACGCTGGTCCGGAACTCCAGCAGGCCGCCGATCTGCCCGCCCAGCGAGCTGGTGCTGAGGCTGACATTCTGGCCCTGGGTCTGCATCGCCACCTGCAGCTTGGTCGGCTGATACGGGTCGGCGACGGTGGTCAGCTTGGACGAGGTGGTTCCCACCACCAGGGCCTGGCCGCCGGCGGTGAAAACATTCATGAAGCCGCCGTCCTGCATCACCGCGGTGCCGCCGGTGTAGCCGACCAGCTTGGACACCAGCGCGTCGCGCTGGTCGAGCATGTCGGGCGAGGCGCTGTCGATGCTGCTACCGATGGTGCCGTTGATCTTGGCGATCTGCTGGGTCAGGCGATTGACTTCGTCCACCGAGGAGGTCAGGCCGCTGTTGACCTCGTTGCTGAGGCTGTCCATCTGCCCGTTGAGCTGCTTGAAACGCGTGGCCAGCGAGTTGCCGCTGTCGAGCATGCTCTGCCGCTCGGCCGTGGACGAGGCATTGGACGACACCGCGCTGGTGGAATCGAAGAAGTTCGACCACAGCCCGGCCACATTGGTGGCGGTGTTGGAGTACAGGCTGTCGACGCGGTTGGACAGCGAGGACAGCTGCTGCAGCCGCGAGAGCTCGCCGCCGCTGTCGAGCAGGCGCGAGGTGGCCAGCTGGTCGGCCACCCGGCTGACGTCGGTGATCTTGGCGCCATTGCCCACGAACGCGTAGCCCATGTCGGTAGGCGTGCGCGTTGCAAATTCCACACGTTGGCGGCTGTAGCCTTCGGTATTGATGTTGGCGACGTTATGGCTAACGGTCGACAACGCCCGTTGGAAGGCGATCAGCGCACTGGTCCCGGTGGACATGATGGACATGGGCGTTTACCTCAACGACGGACGGTGCCGAGCCCGGCAGGCTCGGCGGTGCTGGCATAGCGGTTGGACAGGTCGGCCGCCGCGTTGCCGATCGCGGCTACCGCACGGTCGATGGTCGGACCGTTGGCGATCGCCGCGATCTTGGCTGCGTAGCCCGGATCGGTGGCGTATCCAGCCTGTTGCAAGCCGCGTGCAAAACCCTTGATATCGGTGCCGGCCTGCAGCGCGGGCTGGTAACGACTGTTGTTCTTCAGCAGCCGCACGTAGTCGGCAAAGCTTTCCTCGGCCGAGCCGTAGGCACGGAAATCGGCGGTTTCGGTGGTTTTGACGCCATTGACGTATTCGTGGGTGCCGGTGGTGACCTTGTCGCCGCTCCAGCCGGTGGCCTTGATGCCGAACAGGTTGTTGGAGCTGCCGGCATTGCCGATACCGCGCCGGCCCCAGCCGGTTTCCAGCGCTGCCTGCGCCACCAGTGCACGCGGATCCACGCCCAGTTCGCGCGCGGCCTTCTGCGCATGCGTCCAGATCTTGGCCACGAAGCCTTCCGGGGTGCGCTCGCCCAGGCTCGCAGCGGCGCTGCTCGCCGCGCTCGCATTGACCGCGGCGTTGGCATCGGCGGCGTCGCTGGCGGCCACGTCGGCCCAGCGATCGTTGGCCGAGGGCCAGCTCAGCGCGGCCGCATCGTCGCTGCCGGCTTCGCTGCTGCCGGTACGCCCGGCGATCAGATCCAGCACCTGGCTCATGCCGATGCCGCCCAGGCCGCCTGCGCCGATGCCTGCCGCGCTGCCAATGCCTGCACCGACGCTGCCCGCAGCCCCATCACGGGCCGGCAGCGGCAACGAGGCGTCGCGCTTGCCGGCCACCAGCGCATAGGCCTTGGCGGCATCGGCGGTGCTGAGCGAGGTATTCAACGCCGGGCCACTGGTGTCGCCGCTCAGCTGCTTGGAGATCATCGCCGACAGGCCCAGCCCCTTGCCGTCGGTCAGCGACTTGGCCATCTGCTGGTCGTACATCTCGCGGAACATCTGGTTTTCGCCCGGAAACATCGGGTCGCCGGAGCTCGCATCGCGCATGCTCTTGACCAGCATCTGCGCGAACTGTCCCTCGAGCTGACGTGAGACCTTGTCGATCTTGGCGGGATCGGCCTTGGTGCTCGGGTTGAGATCAATGGGCGAGGCTGCGATACGCATGTCAGATCACCTCCAGCTCCGCCGTGAGCGCACCGGCTTGCTTGAGCGCTTCCAGGATGGCCACCAGGTCGCCGGGAGCGGCGCCCACTTCGTTGACCGCGCGTACGATCTGATCGAGCGTGGTGCCGCCTTCGAACTTGAACATGCGGCTGCCTTCGGAGGTGGCCGTGATCGTCGATTGCGGGGTCACCGCGGTGCGGCCGCCGCTGAAGGCGCCCGGCTGGCTGACATTGGTATTCTCGCTGATGGTCACGGTGAGCGAGCCATGCGCGATCGCCGCCGGCATCACCCGCACCAGCTGGCCGATCACCACCGTGCCGGTGCGTGCGTTGACCACCACCTTGGCTGGTGCATCGCCCGGAGAGAGTTCGACATTTTCCAGCCGCGCCAGCAGGCCGATACGCGCGCCGGGATCGGTCGGCGAGCGCACTGCCACGGTCACGCCGTCCACCGCACGCGCGGTCCCGGCACCGAAGCTGCTATCGATCGCCGCGACCATGCGCGAGACGGTGGTGAAGTCGTTCTGGTGCAGGTTGAGGGTGATCTCGCCGCTGCCGGCAAACACGTCCGGCAAGGCGCGTTCGACGGTGGCGCCGTTGGGGATGCGACCGACGCTGGGAATATTGACCGACACCCGCGAGCCGTCCTTGCCCTGCGCGCCGAAGCCACCGACCACCAGGTTGCCCTGCGCCATCGCATAGACCTGGCCGTCGGCGCCTTTCAGCGGTGCCATCAGCAGCGAGCCGCCACGCAGCGACACCGCGTTGGCGATCGAGGACACGGTGATGTCGATCGGCTGGCCGGGCTTGGCGAACGGCGGCAGTTCGGCATGGATGGCCACGGCCGCAACGTTCTTCAGCTGCGGATTGACGTTCGCCGGAACATTGACGCCCAGCTCGCCGAGCAGGTTCTTCAGGCTCTGCACGGTGAAGGGCGCCTGGCTGGTGCGGTCGCCGCTGCCGTCCAGGCCGACCACCAGGCCGTAACCGACCAGCGCGTTGCCGCGCACGCCGCCGACCTGGGCAAGATCCTTGATGCGCTCGGCCGAGGCCGGCGCGGCGATCGCGCAGACCGCCACAGCGGCAGCCAGCAGACGGAAGGGCAGGGAAGACAGATTCATGGTCGCAGGCTCAGTAGGGCGACAGACGGGAATTGAAGAAGCGGCTCAGCCAGCCCATCGCGTTGGACTGCGCGATCGCGCCGCGGCCGCCGTAGGCGATGCGGGCGTCGGCCACCTTGCTCGAAGGCACGGTGTTGTCCGGGCCGATGTCGGCGGCGCGCACGATGCCCTGCACCTGTACCAATTCGTCGCCCTGGGTCAGGCGCAGGTTCTTCTGCCCCTGGATCACCAGATTGCCGTTGGGCAGGCGCTGCATCACGGTGACGGTCACGCTGCCCTGCATGCGATTGCTCTGCGCGGTGTTGCCCTTGCCGGCAAACGTGCGGTCGCCGCTGGTGGAGTTGCGCAGCACATCGGTGCCGTTGACGGTGAGCGGAACGCCGAGCAGCGTGGGCGTGCTCATGTCCACGGTGTCGGCCTTGCTGACGCTGGTGTTGGCGGTGGACGAGGCGGTGGTGCTTTCCACCAGGTTCACCGTCAGCAGATCGCCGACATCGCGGGCGCGGCGGTCACCGTACAGATTCAGGCTCGGGCCGGCGGCGTAGATCGCCCCGGCGGTGGGCTGCGCCACCGGCGCGACCACCGGCACGATCGGCGCCAGTTCGGCGAACGGCCGCACATCGCCGGCCGCCACGCAGCCGCCCAGCAGCGCGCTGCAGGCGATGGCGAGGCACAGGGAGGAAAGGGAAGGCAGGCGTGACATGGCGTGGGTTCCTGAGAGGGCAGCGACCGGCGGGCCGATCAGACGTTGTTGTTCAAGTAGCCGAGCATCGAGTCGGTGGTGGAGATCGCCTTGGCATTCATTTCATAGGCGCGCTGGGTCTCGATCATGCTCACCAGTTCTTCCACCGTATTGACGTTGCTGCCTTCCAGCGCGCCCTGCACGGTGTTGCCCAGGCCGTTGAGGCCAGGGGTGCCGTTCTGCGCGGGGCCGGAGGCGGTGGTTTCGACGAACAGGTTCTCGCCCTTGGACTGCAGGCCCGAGGGATTGATGAAGTCGGTCAGCGTCAAGGCACCGATTTCCTGCGCGGCGGCCTGGCCGGCCAGCGTCACGCTGATGGTGCCGTCGTTGCCGATGGTCAGCGACTGCGCGCCTTCGGGGATCTGGATGCCCGGCTGCAGCGGGTAGCCGCTGTTGGTGACCAGCTCGCCCTGCGCATTGATCTGGAAGGTGCCGTCGCGGGTATAGGCCGAGGTGCCGTCAGGCATCTGCACTTCGAAGAAGCCGCGGCCGTTGACCATCACGTCGAGCGCGCGGCCGGTCTGCTGCTGGCTGCCCTGGTCGAAGCCCTTGAAGGTGGAGACCACCCGCACGCCGGTACCCAGCTGCAGGCCGGTCGGCAGCTGCGTCTGCGCGGAGGTGGAGCCGCCCGGCGCACGCACCTGTTGATACAACAGGTCTTCGAACGCCGCACGATCGCGCTTGAAGCCGGTGGTATTGGTATTGGCCAGGTTGTTGGAAATGACCGACATGCGCGTCTGCTGCGCATCCAGTCCGGTTTTGGCGACCCACAAAGCCTGATTCATGACCCGATTCCTCGTTAGACCCGGGAATGTGTTCCGGGTACGGGTGGGTATATGCACGTGCCGTGCCAAACCCGCGCCGGATTTTTGCCGGCTGTGCACTGGATCACGCGAAGCGGGCGCGACGGCCTGAGCGGTGGAAACCTGCGCGGCAGATCAGGCGCGCTAGATCGGTCGCCGGTCAGCGATGTGTTCGACGACGTGTGAACCCTTGGCGCTGCCTGCGGAAGGGTTCTCGGGATTTGCCGGCTGGCATTGCGACGCAGTCAACAGGCTGGTTGGTCGAGCGCGCGGTGGCCTCACCGCTCGCGGGACACGCCGTGAACCCATCCCTGGGGGCTCGGTGGCGGCATCCATGCCGCCACACGGTCCCGCAATCGGCGAGGCCACCGCACCAGAGAGTTTGAAGGTCGCTTTCTTAAAGCTTGTCCATTGCTCGGCTTGCATTGAGAAGATCATTGGACGCGCCGTTATCCAAGCAATCCACGTCAGGCATTGTTTGCACCATGCACGCCGACCATCTCGACAGGTCCTTGCCCGCCCACCGTCGCAGGACCTTACGCGGCATGGATGCCGCGAAAGAGCCTATACGGACGTACTTGCGGCGTGTCCTGCGAGGGTGGGCGGGCAAGGGCCCTGCAGCCAAGTCACAAACCAGCCGCTCTGCAGCGAACCCGGGCGGTCGCCATCCAGCTGCTCGGCAGCGCGGCAAACCGACCGGCGCTGCGGCAGTGGGCGTCAGTGGCGCTTAGCCACTGACCCGCAGCAGCGAATTGGCCGATTGCGCGTTGTCGTCGCCGTTCTTGATGATCTTGACCTGCATTTCGAACTGGCGCTGCAGCTGGATCATCTCCACCAGTGCGCCGGCGGCGTCCACGTTGCTGCCCTCCAGCATGCCGCTGTTGATGGTCTTGCCGGTGGCCACCGCAAACGCCTGCGCCGGGTCGGTGCTGGTGTTGCGCATCAGCCCGTCCGGGCGCCGCGTCAAACGGTCGGCGGGGGCGTCGACCACCTTCATCTTGCCGACGATGGCCATGGTCTGCGGGCCTTCGCCCTGCGGAATGATCGAGATGCTGCCGTCGCTGCCGATCTCCATCGCCTGGTGCGGCGGGATCGTCATCGGATTGCCGCCCTCATCCAGCACCGCATGGCCATTGGCGGTGACCAGCTGGCCATTGGCAGTGAGCGCCAGCTCGCCGTTGCGGGTGTAGGCCTCGCTGCCGTCGGGCGACTGCACCGCCAGCCAGCGGTCCTGCTGCAGCGACACGTCCAGCGGGTTGCCGGTGACCTTCTGGTGGCCCTGGCTGCGGTCGAAGCCCTGGTCCACATGCAGCGCATCGATCCGCGACGGATAACCCTTGCCCTGGATCTTGAACGCCTCGGTATTGGCCAGCGCAGCCTTGAACCCCACCGTATCGACGTTGGCGAGATTGTGCGACACGGTGCCCTGCGCCTGCAGGGAGGCGCGGGCGCCGGTCATCGCAACGTAGAGAGCTTTGTCCATGAGGCACCGGGAATCGGGAATGGAGAATCGGGAATCGGGAATCGCAAAAGCGGGATTGCGGGGGGCTGGGGAGTAAGAGGTAAGGCTGGCACCGCTACACGCAATGCCAGCTCTTACGATTCCCTATTCCCCAATCCCGATTCCCAGCCGTTAACGGATATTGATGATCGTCTGGGTGACCTGATCCTGGGTCGAGATCATCTGCGAGTTGGCCTGGAAGTTGCGCTGGGCCACGATCATGTTCACCAGCTGCTCGGTCAGGTCCACCGTGGAGGATTCCAGCGAGCCGGATTCGATCTGGCCCAGGTCCGAGGTGTCCGGTGCGCCGGTGCGGGCGGCGCCGGAGGTGTAGCTTTCGGCCCACATGTTGTTGCCCTGCGACTGCAGGCCCTGCGGATTGACGAAGCTGCTCAGCGCGACCTGGCCCAGCGGCTTGTCGGCACCGTTGGAATAACGGGCGAACACCACACCACTGGTGTCGATGCTGATCTCGTTGAGCTTGCCGCTGGCATAGCCGTCCTGGCGGGTGTCGCGCAGCGCGAAGGCCTCGCCGTACTGGGTCGAGCCGCTGACGTTGAGCTGCATGCTCAGCACGCCGGCGCCGGTGCTCGGGGTGAACGGGTCCATCGTGATGATGCCGTTGGCCGGGGTGGTCAGTGCGCCGGTATCGGAGAACTGCAGCGTGGTCGGCGCGCCGACCGCGGCACCGTCCACGTAGTTGTGCACCTGCCATTCGTTCGGGTTGGCGGTCTTGACGAAGTAGGAGGTCTGCACATGGCTGACGCCCAGCGAATCGTAGACGTTGATGCCGCCGGTGGAGTGGCTGTAGGTCTTGTCGTCGGCCGGGCTGAACGGGGTCACCACCGGCGCGGTGGCGTTGCCGGGCAGGGTGAAGGCCAGGTTGACCGTGGAGGTCGACTTGGGCGGGCTGTCGGTGGTCAGCAGCTGCAGGTCCGACAGGCGACCGACGTCGAAGCCGTTGCCGCTCGGGTTGGGGGCGAAGACCTGCAGGCGCGCGCCCTGTGGATTGATCACATAGCCGTTGGCGTCGGTCTGGAAGTTGCCGGCACGGGTATACATCTTGGCGCCGTTGGAGGACACGGTGAAAAAGCCTTCGCCGGAGACCGCCAGGTCCAGGCTGCGCCCGGTCGGATCGATGTTGCCCTGCGAGAACTGCTGCGCCACGTTACTGACGCGCACGCCCGAACCCACCGCATTGCGCGACAGGCCATAGCTGGTGCTCTGGAACATGTCGGCAAACTCGGCGCGCGATTCCTTGAACCCGGTCGTGTTGACGTTGGCGATGTTGTTGGAGGTGACGTTCAGATCGGCATTGGCTGCGTTGATGCCGGACAACGAGGTATTGAAAGCCATGGATGAGGTCCTTTGAGTGTCGGTTGCCGGCTCAGCTGACGCGGAGCACGTTGGCGAGCGGGGAAGTGCCTAGCCCGGTCAGGTTGAGATACAGGCCGTCCGAGCCGATCGTGACGCTGTCCACCGGTGCGTCGACATAGGTGGACAACTTGCTTTTGGCACCGGCGGTGTCGGTCTGGGTGGCGGTCACGCCGTACTTGCCGGCGGCCATGCGGTTGCCGTTGGCATCGGTGCCGTCCCAGGCGAACGACACCTCGCCGGCGGCGCTGGCCGGCACGCTGAGCTGCTTGACGAACGCGCCGTTGGCATCGGTGATTTCGAAATTGACGGTGCCGGCCGAGGTTGCCGCAACCACGCCCTTGGCCGAGTTGGTGGCATCGATGGCCAGTTGCGCGGAGGGCACCAGCACGTTGTGCCCGACCAGCGAGGCGCCCTTCAGCACCTGATCGCTGCTCTGTGCTGCGGAGAAGCTGCTGACCTTGGTATTGAGGTCACCAATGCCCTGCACGGTGGAGAACTGCGCCAACTGGCCCAGAAACGCGCTGTTTTCCATCGGTTTGAGCGGGTCCTGGTGCTGCAGCTGCTCGGTCATCAACTTGAGGAAGTCGGCCTGGCCGAGCGATTCCTCCTTCTTCTTGGTCGCTGTGGCGCTGCTGGAGCTCAGCCCGAGGCTGGTGTAGAGGTCACTACCGATCGTGCTCATGTGAAAAGGTCCGTAAGGGAAGGGTCAGCTAGGCGGGTCAGCGACCCATGGTCAGGGTGGCGAGCGCCAGTTCCTTGGCGGTGTTGAGCATTTCTACGCCGGCCTGGTAGTTGCGCGAGGCCGAGATCATGTTGACCATCTGCGAGACCGGATCCACGTCGGGCGAGAACACGTAGCCGTCGGCATCGGCCAGCGGATGGCCGGGCTCGTAGCGACGGATCGGCGGCGCGTTGGTGGTGGTGATCTCCTTGACGTTCACCGAGGTCAGGCTGGGGTCCTGGCGACTTTGCTGGGCCTGGAAGATCGGCTCGATCGGCTTGTAGGTCGCCTCGGCCGAGCCGGCGACCGAGTCCGCATTGGCCAGGTTGGAGGCGATGGTGCTCAGGCGGACCGACTGCGCGTGCAGCGCCGAGCCGGCCACATCGAAGATGGGAAGATTGCTCATGACTTATTGGCCGGTGATCGCGGTGAGCATCGAGCGCACCTTGGATTCGAGGAAGCTCAGCGAGGCGCGGTATTCCAGCGCGGCGCGGCCGTAGGCAGCACGTTCGGCATCGGGATCGACGGTATTGCCGTCCAGGCTGGGCTGGTCGGATTCGCGGGTGATCTGGAACGGGTTGAGCCCGCCGCTGCTGCCGATCTCGAAATGCTTGGCGTCGGTGGTCTGCAGCAGGGTGCCGTCGCGCACGCCTTCGGCCGATTTCAGCGCGGCCTCGAAGTCCATGTCCTTGGCTTTGTAGCCAGGGGTGTCCACATTGCTCAGGTTGCTGGCAATGAGCTTCATGCGCTGCTCGCGCAGCGGCAGGGCATCGCCGTGGATGCCTAGAAAGGACGAGATGGAATTGGACACGGTGCTCTCCCGCGAAGTGTTGCCAGGGAGAAAGCAATGTTTGTGCCAATCGGGGTGGTGCGGGTCAGAGAACTCGGAAGGTGATCGGCGCCGCCGACGAACGGCAGCTTGGCCGTCCGGGATACAGGGTGGACCTGTGTAAGTCGCAGCGTTGGCTTTACTCAGGCGCGCCAGGCTGGAAGGCCCCGCATGACCCTAAGCGCAGCCCGGCGTCGGGGTGTCACTTCAAGTCGGGGGTGTCATCTCAAAAGGTGTCGACCCACCGACCCCAGCCGCGCGATCTTCCATGACGCCGCACCTTTGCAGCGCGGCGCCCATCGCTATTGTCGGCTCCGACCCGGCAGCCGCTTTGTGGCCTGCTCAGGCTGCTTCGGCGACCACTTTCAGGCGGGCCAGCACGTAATCGGCCAGTTCGTGCGCGCTGTACTTGGCCACGAAGGCATTGGCGCCGACCTGTTCGACCATGGCGTTGTTGAACACGCCCGACAAGGAGGTGTGCAGCAGCACGTAGAGGCCCTGCAACCCCGGCGTGCGCCGGATTTCCGTCGTCAGCGTGTAGCCGTCCATGGCCGGCATCTCGATGTCGGAGATGACCATCGCATAGCGGTCGGCCGGATTCTCGCCTGATGCTGCCACCTGCAAGAGGTGGTCCAGCGCCTGGCGACCGTCGGACAACAAGGTTGCCGCCACGCCGAGCTGGTCGAGCACGCTGCGGATCTGCTGACGCGCCACGCGCGAGTCGTCCACCACCAGCACCTGGAACTGCCGGTCATAGGCGACCAGCTGCAGCGAAGGATCCAGCTGCACGTCCTTGCTGACCTTGGCGATGTCGGCAAGCACGCTCTCCACGTCGATGACCTGGATCAGCTCGCCCTGGAACCGCGTCACCGCCGTCAAATAAGTGGCTTCGGCGCCCAGCTCCGGCGGCGGATGGATATCTTCCACCGCGATATTGACGATGCGCTCCACGCCGCTGACCAGAAAGCCCTGGACCGAGCGGTTGAATTCGGCCACCACCAGGTAGCCGGGGCCGTTCTCCGAGTGCGCATCGCGCTCCGGGTGGCCGATCGCCAGGCCCAGGTCCAGCACCGGCACCGAGCGCCCGCGCACGTCGGCAACGCCGGCGAACTCGGTCGGCAGGCCGGGCACCTGGAACAACTCCGGGCGGCGCAGCACTTCCTGCACCTTGAAGACATTCACGCCAAAAAGCTGGCGCCCGCCCAGCCGGAACAGCAGCAGTGCCAGTCGGTTGTGGCCAGCCAGACGCGTGCGCTGGTCGATGCGGTTGAGCAGATCGTGGGTCATGGGGCAGATATCGACAGCGCCGGCTGGAAACTTGAGGGCTTTATGGTTGGTCGGGGGGGCGCTGTCGGGATTTGGGATTCGGGATTGGGGATTCGCAGAAGCGCCGGGATCGGGGGAACTGGGATTGGGGATTGGCTCAAAGGTGCAGGAGCGAGTTGGTCAGGCCGCTGCAGCTACCTCTGCGTGCATGAAAGCTTCAGCGACAGTTGGCTGGATGGATGCGGGTGAAAGGGCATCGCCAACGGGATAAATGAATCACCCGCCAAGCCGCTTTTACCAATCCCCAATCCCGACTCCCCAATCCCGGCAAAAAACAGGCACGCCACTTGCACTGCCTATTCCGTCTTCCTCCGGATCTGGTCCCATGCGCCTGCTCCTGCTTGTCATCTTGTTGGCTGCCGCTCCGGCCTGGGCCCAGAGCTATCAGTCTGTCGATTCCATCCGCGCTGCGGCACTGGCCACCGTTGGCCCGGATGCCGAGGCCGAGGCCACGCTCGATCCGGGCTTGCGCATGCCGGCCTGCCCGATTGCGCTGCAGGCGCAGCCGACCGGCACCAATACGGTGGAAGTGGCCTGTCCGCAGCCGGCTGGCTGGCGCCTGTTCGTGCCGCTGAAGGTGCGCCGCAATCAGGACGTGTTGGTGCTGCGACGCGGCATCAGCGCTGGAGAAGTCATTTCGCTGGCCGATATCAGTATCGAGAAGCGTGACGCCGCACGCATCGTTGGCGCGGTGCTGGCCGATCCGGTGGCCGCAGTGGGCAAGAGCGCCCGGCGCATCCTGCCAGCCGGTTCGCTGCTCTCGGCCAACGATCTGGTGACGCAGCGGCTGGTCCGGCGCGGCGACACGGTCCCGCTGGTGTCGCGCAACGGCGGTCTGGAGGTGCGCATGAGTGGTCGCGCGCTGTCCGATGCCGGTGAGAACGAGCGTGTGTCGGTGGAAAATTCCTCGTCGCGCCGGGTGGTGCAGGGGATTGTCGAAGCGAGCGGGACCGTTTTGGTCTCCAGATAGAAATTCGCTATAAAGTTTTTTTTGGGCATGCCGTTATCCCCTACGACCTGTAGAGGAGTTCCTGACATGACACAGAAAATCGAAGGCAATCTACCGACCGCTGCCACCCTTCGCACCGCGGCCACGAGCAGCAAGATCGCTTCGGCCGGTGAAGACCGCGCGTCCCCGATCGCCGCATTGCCGCCGACCGACAGCGTCAAGCTGACTGGTGAGGCGACCAACCTGCAGAACTTGCAGCGCACGCTGTCGCAGTCCTCGGCGATCGACACCGGTCGCGTCCAGGCCGTGAAGGATGCGTTGCAGAACGGCAGCTATTCCATCAATCCGGATGCCATCGCCAGCCGCATGATGGATCTGAATCAGCAACTGGCGGGTTAATTCCCGACCCAAAGGATGAATGTGAACGAGTTCCTGCAACGTCTCAGCGATGCGCTGGCCGGCGAACGCCAGGCATTACTCGAGAACGACATCGATGGGTTGATGCGGCACACGCAGGACAAGCTGTCGGCGCTGCGCGCGCTGGAAGCGGCAATGCCCCAGGGCGAAGAAGAGCGGCTGCGCGAACTGGCCGAAGCCAACCGCGCCAACGGCGCGCTGCTGGCACGCCGGCGTCGCGAGGTGAACTGGGCGTTGCGCCATCTGGGCCGCACCGAGAGTGCGCCGTCCTACGATGCCAAGGGCCAGTCGAGCGTGCTGCGCGGCGGTCGTTCGCTGGCCGTGGCCTGACGCGCCACAGCGTGCCCGAGCGCACGCACAGGCCGCGCGGGCGGCGTGGTGGTGGAGCCTTGACGGGCCCGGTGTGCAGGAGCGTGGCGCCGCGCAATACGGGGCCTGGGCGGTTCGGCGTATATTGAAGCGTCCTCTACGCCGCCCTGTCCCGTGACTGCCAAGTTTTTTCTCAATCAAGCCTTATTACCGTCCTCGGCCATGCTGCGCGCTTTCGGCGACCAGATGCTTGAGGGCGTGTTGCTGTTCCGCGCAGACGGGCAGCTGATCCTGGCCAACGCCATCGCACGCCAGAGCCTGTGCAGGGAAGATCCCGCCGACGACCGCAATCTCGGCGAGCGGATCTCGCAGGTGCTGCCGTCGGATGCGCTGAATCAGGCGCGCAGCAAGGGCAGCTGGACCGGCAGCCTGCCGGTCGCCGATCGTGTGGTCATTGCGCATCTGTACTACAACGAAGAACAGGGCGTCGGGCACTTTCTGGCGCTATTCCACAACATCGAAGGCCAGCAGGATTACGAGCGCGAGCTGCAGCAGCGCCACGCAGAACTGCGCCAGGCCTATCTACGTCTGAACGGTGCCCAGGACAAGCTGCTGCAATCGGAAAAGATGGCCTCCATCGGCCAGCTGGCCGCCGGCGTGGCGCACGAAATCAACAACCCGATCGGTTACGTGCACTCCAATCTGGGCAGCCTGCAGGAATACCTGCGCAGCCTGTTCACGCTGATCGAAGCCTACGAGCGCGCGCTGCAGGCGCCGGATCCGAAGGCGTTGATCCCGGAGATCGACGAGATCCGCAATCGCGCCGACATCGACTTCATCAGCCGCGACCTGCCGCAGTTGATGGCCGAGTCGCGCGAAGGCATCGAGCGGGTCACCCGCATCGTGCGCGACCTCAAGGACTTCTCGTATTCGGACCGTTCCGAGTCGTGGAAGATGGTCGACCTGCATGCCGGGCTCGAATCCACGATCAACATCATCTGGAACGAGCTCAAATACAAGGTGACGCTGGAGCGCAACTACGCCGAGCTGCCATTGGTGGAATGCCTGCCGTCCGAGCTCAACCAGGTCTACATGAACATGCTGCTCAACGCCGGCCAGGCAATCGTCGAGCGCGGCACGATCACCGTCACCACCGGGCGCGACGAGGCCGAAAACGTCTGGATCCAGTTCCAGGACAGCGGCGCCGGGATCGCCCCGGACCTGCTGCAACGCATCTTCGACCCGTTCTTCACTACCAAGCCGGTCGGCAGCGGCACCGGCCTGGGCCTGTCGATTTCCTACGGCATCATCAACAAGCACCACGGCCGCATCGATGTCGAAAGCGTCCCGGGGCAGGGGGCCAGTTTCAGGATCGTATTGCCGGTGCGGCAGCCGCGGTAGCGCTGGCGCGCTGGGAATCGGGAGTAGGGAATCGGGAATCGGGAATCGGTAGAGTGGGGTTTGCTTGTGATTTGCGCTTGACGCGGGCGGTGAAAATCTTGGGAAACGTGCAGAGCCAGTGCGCTGCCGTACCGATTCCCCACTCCCTATTCCCTATTCCCGGCCGTTACGCAGCTCATCGTGCGTCCGGAAGGCCTGGCGAATGTGCTCGCGCAGCTCGTCGTCGTTCCAGGGCTTGGTCAGGAAGCGGTAGATCGCGCCGCGGTTGATCGCTTCGGTGACGGTGGCCAGGTCGGTATAGCCGGACAGCACCAGGCGCACGGTGTCGGGGTAGAGCATCTTGACCCGGCCCAGGAACTCGGTGCCGCTCATGTCGCTCATGCGCTGGTCCGACAGGATCACCTGCACGTCATTGGTGGCGAGCAGGTCGAAGGCGTCGCGCACGTTGCCGGCGGCCAGGATGCGGTAGCCATCGCGGCGGAACAGGCGCACCAGCGAGCGCAACACGTTTTCTTCGTCGTCCAGCAGCAGCAGCGTACGGTCGGGGCGGCTTTCGGCGAACGATTCCGGGCGCAGATAGCGGCGGCGTAGCGCCATGCCGGCCGACTCGGCCGACATCGGTTCGCCAAACAGATAACCCTGGAAGATGTCGCAATCGTTGCGACGCAAAAAGCCCAGTTGCGCCTGCGATTCCACGCCATTGGCGATCACCGTCATGCCCAACTGATGACCCATCGCGATGATCGCGCGCGCGATCGCCGCCTCGCGGCTGCCGGCCGGCGCGCTCTTGATGAAGCTGCGGTCGATCTTCAGCCGGTCCACCGGATAGCGCACCAGCGCACTCAGGCTGGAATCGCCGGTGCCGAAGTTGTCCAGGCTCAGGCTGATGCCTTCGTTGCGCAGGTTGGCCATCGTCTCGTGGACGAAGTTGACGTTGTTGGTCAACGCGCTTTCGTTGATCTCCAGCGTCACGAACTGCGCCGGCACGCCGGCGGTCTGCAGCATCGCCATCACTTCGTTGAAGAAGCCCGGCCGCAGCAACTGCAGCGTGGACACGTTCACCGCGATGCTGAAATCGTCGAAGCCCTGGTCGCGCCAGAGCCGCGCCTGACGCACCGCGTTCTGCAGCACCCATTCGCCGATCTGCACGATCACGCCCAACCGCTCGGCGGTGCGCATGAAGCGTTCCGGCACCAGCATGCCCAGGGTGGGCGATTGCCAGCGCAGCAGCGCCTCCATGCCGACGATGCGGCCATCGCGCGCGCTCACCAGCGGCTGGTAGCGCAGGCGCAGTTCGCCATGCGGGATCGCATCGACGATCTGGCGCGCGATGATGCTTTCGCTATGCGCGTTGGTGGTCGAGTTGCGGGTATACAGCCGCACCGTATTGCCGCCTTCGCGTGCGGCCTGGTAGCTGGCTTCCTCGGCGTAGTCGAGCAGGATCGACAGCGAGGTGGAGTGTTCCGGGCACAGGCTGATGCCGACCTTGCCGGTCATGAACAAGGTGTACGGCAGCACCGACAACGGCAGTTCCAGTTGCTGGCGGATTTCTTCGGCAAAATCTTCCGGCAGCGGGGTGTCTTCGCGCCGCACCGCCACCACCACCATCTCATCGCTGCCGTGGCGCCACAACTTGCCACGCGCGCCGAGGAAGTCCTGCAGCCGGCGCGCGACCAGCGTCAGCGCCTGATCGCCGACCTCGGCGCTCATGTTCTCGTTGATCGAGGCGAAGTGGTCGATATCGATATGGAACACCATCAACGGCGGACCGCCGGAGGCGGCAGCGTCCACCAGATGCAGCAGTTCGGGGTTGCCCGCGCCCAGGCGGGTGGGCTTGACGATTTCCAGGCCGGGCGGGATTACGGGGCTCCACATGACTTAACGTCCACCATCGTCGTGGACGGACTCGCCGACCGGGTGATAGGGCAGGCGCAACGTCACGCGCGTGCCTGCTCCGGGGGCTGATTCTATCGCGAGCGCACCGCCGACGGTTTGCGCACGCTCACGCATCACGATCAGCCCGAGCCCGCGCGGGCCTTCCGGTTCGAAGCCATCGCCGTCATCGCTGACTTCCAGGCGAAAGCTCTCGCTGTCGATCGAGTGCAGGCGCATGCGCACTTCGCCCGCGCAGGCGTGCCGCAGCGCATTGGTCAGGCTTTCCTGCGCAATCCGGAAACACGCTTGCTCGATCTCGTTGCCCGGCCGCACGTCCAGTGCCTGGATGTCCAGCTCCAAGCGCACCGGCGATGCGCGAAACAACATCGAGGCCTGCCAGCGCAAAGCCGCTTCCAGACCTAGCGCATCCAGCTGCGGCGGACGCAACAGCATCGAAAGGTTGCGCAGCTTGGTCACGGTGCTGTCGGCCAGCGACACCACTTCCAGCAGGTCCTCGCGGCGCGCGTCCGGGTCCGGTTCGTCCAGTGCGGCATGAGCGGACAGCTTCATCGCGGTGATGGCTTGGCCGATGTCGTCATGCAGGTCGCGCGAGATCGCGCGGCGTTCGTCCTCCTGCAGCGAAAACAGGCGCTTGGCCATCGCCTGCAGCTCGGCATTGCTCTCGGCCAGCGCATCGCGCATGCGTTCGGGTTCGCTCAGGTCGCGCACCACCAGCAACTTGCAGCTGCGGCCGCCATAGCGGATGTCACCGGCCGAGAGGCCGGCATAGAAGGTGCTGCCATCGCGACGGCGCATCGCCCGTGCGCTGGACACCGGCTCGTTGCGATCGCTGCCCGCGCGCAGGTACTCGCGCACCACCGGCAGGTCGCTGTCGCTCACCAGGGTCTGCAGCGGTTCGCCCAGGATGGTTTCGCCCTGGAAACCGAACTGCACCGACCCGGCGGCATTGGCATACATCACGTGCTCGTCGGCCAGGATCAGCACGCCATCCGGCAGCACCCTGACCAGCTCGCGGAACTGCTCCTCGCGCTCGCGCAGCAACCGGCGCGATTGCTCGCGTTCGCTGACGTCCTGCAGCGTGCCATGGATATGCCGGGTGCCGTTCGGGCTGGCCACGCTTTCGGCGCGCAGATGGACGGTGCGCGGCTGCGAATCGCCGCCGGTCAGCGGTAGCAGCACATCGATCTGCACTTCGCCGCCGGTGCACATGTCCTCGATCATGCGTTCGATCCGCGTCTGGGTGGCGGTGTCCGAGGCGGTCAACAGTTCTTCCAGCCGGTGGTCGCGCCGATGCATCGGCACGCTGCGGCCGAGCAGGCGATACACCGCCGGCGAGTAGCGTCCCAACCCGGTCGCGCAATCCAGCTGCCACGAGCCCAGCCGCGCGATGCCTTGCGCTTCTTCCAACCGCTGCAGCGCCTCGTCGCGCAAATGCTGCGCCTGGCGTTCTTCGCTACGGTCCACGGTGACCACCAGGCGGGCGGGGCCGCTGGCCAGATGCAGCTGGTTGCTGCGGATCTCGACATGGCGCGAGCCGCTGCGGGTCAGCAGATCCTCGTGCAAGGTGCAGGTGGCGTCGCCCTTGGCGCGGATCTGGGTGATGATTTCCTCCAGGCGCGCGCCATCGGCGTTGGGCCAGATCGCCTGCAGCGTCTGCTGCAGAAATTCGTCGCGTTCCCAGCCGAAGAACTCCAGCGCCGCCGGGTTGGCATCCAGGATGCGCAGCGTGGCCAGGTCGTAGACCAGGGCCGGGCTGGGCAAGGCCAGGAACTTGGCCTGCAGCACTGCCTCCGACTGCGCCAGTTGTGCGTGCTCTTCCACGATCAGCGCCACGAAACGGCGCAGCACCAGATGGATCACCACGCTGGACAGCAGCAGAAAGCTCGCGTCCGACCAGCGCTCCGGCATGGCGGCGCCGGCCAGGTGCAGCAGCCGGTTGCCCAGCAGCAGCCAGATCACGCCGACCAGCAAATACAGCCCGGTCAAGGTCCACAGACCTTGCTGCAGACGCTCGGCGAGGCGAAGACGGGACACGGGAGCGGACGAAAACGCGGGCGCGGCGACAGGATGGGGCATGGGTCCGCGGACGACCTTTGGTGCTGGCGATGCAACCATCTTAGCCGCAACTCGGCCCGGTTCGGTCGCGCCCGAAACACGCGCCTCAACTAATCCAGGAAACGGCCGTTATCCATTGCGACTCCGAAGGCAGGGGTCGATTCTTCGGAGTGTTCCAGAGTGGACTCAGGCGTCATTGCAAGCATGCTGCAGCACCCGCTGACCTCGGCGGTGGTGTTGTTGGATGCGCATGGTCAGCCTCTGGCGGCCAACCGTGTTGCGCAATCGCTGGGATTGCCGGCCACCCTTGGCGCCTATGTGGAAGTCCTGGAAAGCAGTCGCGCCCAGGTGGCCAGCAGCGGCGGCATGACCGCCTGCGTGCTGCCGGGGGCCGGCGGCGGGCGCCTGGAAGGCTGGCTCCGCGCGGTCTGCGATGAGCATGGCCAGGTCATGGCCTTCACCCTGAGCATTCCCGAGCCGATGGGCGCCGACGGCACCAGCCGCTGGGAAATGGGCCTGGACAGCGCCGATCACGGATTGTGGGATTGGGATATTCCGGCCGATGTGGTCTACCGCTCCGAGCGCTGGACCCGCATGCTCGGTTACTCCGAGCAGCCGCTACCGAACAATCTCACCGCGCTGTCCGGGCTGATCCATCCGGACGACCACGCGCAGGTCAGTGCTGCCGTGCAGGCGCACCTGGACGGGCGCACCGATACCTATACGGCCGAATTCCGCCTGCGCCAGCACGACGGCCAATGGCGTTGGATCCTCGACCGCGGCCGCGTGGTTTCGCGGACTGCCGACGGCCGCCCGTTGCGCATGGTCGGCACGCATACCGACGTGCACCACCAGAAATTACTCGAGCAGCAGCTGCGCGAGCAGCAGGCCCAGCTCGAAGAGGCCCAGCGCATCGCCAGCATGGGCAGCTGGAGCTGGGACACGCTCAAGGACGCGCTGTGGGTATCGCCGGATTTCCTGCAGCAGCTCGGCATGACCGAGCTGCGCCTGCAGGGCATCCGCGACATCCTGCGTCTGCTGGGTCGGCCATCGGTTGCACATCTGCGCAGTGCCTGGCGCAAGATCAAGCACGAAGGCCTGCCGGTGCATTTCGAGCTGGAGATCAACGGGCCTGCCAGCATCAATCCGCATCACCTGCGGGTCTGGGCGCAGCCGGTGTTCGACGGCAATGGCGCCATGGTGCGCCTGCTGGGCCAGTTGCAGAACGTCACCGAGCAGCGCCAGACCGATGCATTGATCCGCTGGCGTACCGAGCTGCTCAACCGCGTGTCTGCGCTGGGCAAGATCGGCGGCTGCGAGATCGAGGTCGACACCCGGCGCATGCAATGGACCGAGGAGTGCTACCGCATCCACGGCCTGCGCAAGGAAAACATCACCCTGGAGCAGGCGCTGTCGCTGTACACGCAGGATTCGCGCGACGCCTTCGAGGCGGCGCTGCTGCGTATCTCCGACGGTGGCCTGCCCGAACAGCTGGAACTGTGTTTCTACCGCAATTCCGGCCAGCGGATCTGGGTACAGGTGCTGATCGAGCTGGACCGCCGCGAAGGCCTGCCGCCGCGTTTCGTCGCCTTGTTCCGTGACGTCACCCGCGAACGCGAGGCCAACGAGCGCATCGAGCTGCTGGCCCACTACGATCGCCTGACCGGTCTGCCCAACCGCTTCCTGCTGCGCGAGCAGGCGGAGAACGCGATTCGCGAGGCGCACGAGCGTGGCCAGGTACTGGCAATGCTGCTGATCGATCTGGATGGCTTCAAGAGCATCAACGATTCGTTCGGTCACGCCACCGGCGACAACCTGCTCAAGCTGGCCTCTGCACGCCTGCATCAGCATCTGCGCAACAGCGACCTGTTCGGTCGCTTCAGCGACGACGAATTCATCGTGCTGCTGCGCGATCTCTCCGAACCGGAAGACGCCGGCCACGTTGCGCGCAAGTTGATCAGCGCCCTTGGCGAGCCGCTGCGCAAGGACCACGTCACCCTCAAGCTCGGTGCCAGTATCGGCATCGCGCTGCAGGGCGAAGGCCTGTCGGATTTCGACAGCCTGTTGCGCGCCGCCGATGCGGCGATGTATGCAGCCAAGGAATCGGGCCGCAACACCTTCCATTACTACAGCCAGGACGTGCTGATGCGCGCGCAGCGCCGCCTGGAGTTGGAACACGCACTGCAAGGCGCGCTGGAGCGCGAAGAGTTCACCCTGGTCTACCAGCCGCTGGTCAATACGGTGGGCGAATCCTCGCCTGCGATCGAAGCGCTGATGCGCTGGAATCGCCCCGGCCATGGCCAGTGCAGCCCGGTCGAGTTCATTCCCATTGCCGAGGAGTGCGGCGAGATCGTGCGCCTGGGCGAATGGGTGATCGGCGAAGCCTGCCGCCAGGCCGTGGTCTGGGATCGCGCCGGGCTCAATTTCAGCCGCATCGCCGTCAATGTGTCCGCGGTGCAGCTGCGCGAGCGCGGCTTTGCCGAGCGCGTGCTGGAAATCTGCCGCGACAACGGCTGGTCGCCCTCGCGCCTGGAACTGGAATTGACCGAATCGGCATTGATCCGTGATTCGGATGCGCTGCGCCGCTGCTTCGAGCTGTTCGAACAGAATGGCGTGCTGTTGGCGGTGGACGACTTCGGTACCGGCTTCTCCAACCTGCATTACCTCAACCGCTTCCCGGTGCAGCGCCTGAAGATCGACCGCAGCTTCGTACAAGGGATGCTCGACGACGCCAACACCGCCGAAGTGACCCAGGCCATCGTGCATCTGGGCCATGCGCTCGGCATGCAGGTGGTGGCCGAAGGGGTGGAGACGGTGCAGGAAGATGCACTGCTGCGCCAGCAGGGCTGCGACGAAATCCAGGGCTACTTCTATTCACGGCCGCTGTCGCCGCGCGACATGGCGCAGTGGCTGCGCGAGGCCGAAGCCGGCATGCGCCTCGGTGCACGCCTGGTCATCGCCGGCTGACGCAACCTGTCGCAGCGCCTGGCGTCGTCCGGCTGTTCAATCGTCTGACTGTCCGCATACGCAAGTCAAAAGCTCGATGAGTCGAGGGCGCGATGCCTTCGTCACTTGCGGGACACGCCGTGAATCCGTCCGCGGAGGCTCCTTGGCGGCATCCATGCCGCCAAGGGTCCGTCAACCGGCGGGACGCCGCACCAAGAGTTGGTCGGTTACTTTAAAAGCCTGCCCGCTGCTCGGCTTTCGTTGGGCAGATGCCCTAACTCCCGGCTATCCGGAGAGCGGACGTCATGCACCGCTTGCAGCCATGCACACCGACCATCCCGACTGGTCCTTGTCCGCCTGCCGTCGCGGGACCTTGAGCGGCATGGCTGCCGCGCCAGAGCCTCCATGGACGGATTTACGGCGTGTCCCGCGATGGCAGGCGGGCAAGGACCCTGCAGCCAAGCTGCAAAGCTAGGCGCTCTAAACCTCACCTATCGGACTTCCGGAAAGGCACACGCTGCAATTCAGAGCAGGAGCTGCGTCGTGCCGGTGCAGCTTGCTCACCACCGCGGGGGACCTTGTGCGGCATGGATGTCGCTTAAGCGACTTCAGGAACGGAGTCATGGCGTGTCCCGCAATGGTGGGCAGACAAGGGCCCTGCAGCCAAGCCACAGCGCCAGGCGCTCTACACCTGAGCTATCACACGCCAAACTACCGAAGGCACATGCGGCAGCTTCGAGCAGCAGGGCCGTCTCGGTGCAGCCCGCTCACTACCTCGAAACCTGCGGCACGGATACCGCATAAGAGCCTCGAGCGATGGATTCGCGGCGTGTCTCGCGACGGGGGCGGGGGGAAGAGTCCTGCAGCCAGGCCGTAGATCAGCCGAGCGAAGCGGGACATTGTTTCGTGGGATTCTTAGAGGTCGTCGAGCAGACGGGCAGGGGAGAGGTCACCCGGGTGCTGCAATCGAATGGTCGCCCATGCTCGGGCCCACGCCTGGTGGCACGGCCTGGCGTACCAGCGCCACAGGTCGGGCAGTGGAAACAACCGGCGGGGCGCCTGCCGAGGCACGCCCCGCCGTTGCACAGATGTCAGGCTCCAGACACGCCGACAGCGGCGCCATCCAGACCCAGATCCCAGGCCACGGTCGCAAACAGCAGGTCTTCTTCGCTGCAGCTGCGGCGGGGGTTCTGCATTGCCTGCACTTCCGCACGGGCGGCATGCTCCAGCCGTTCCAGCGCGGCCGGCATGCGCACGCTGCGCAGCGCAGGCCGGGCAGCGTCGCTTTGTGCAATGCGCTGGGCATGTGCAGCCGCCAGCGCGGCTGATTCGAGCACGGCGGTGGATGCATCGGTGGGCGGGGCAAGTAGCGTCATGAGCGGAATACCAGGTTGTTGCGGAACGACAAATCCCCGGAAGGCCGGGGAATGTCGGAATCAGGCAGTGCGTGGCAGCGGTCTTAGAACAGTTCGACCGTACCGGCACCCATGCCTTGCTGCGCCACCGGCTTGTGCGGCGGGCGCTCCCACTCCACACGCATGTCGCGCAGGCGGGTGGACACCTTCTGCAGCGCGGCGACCAGATCGCTGTCGTACACGCCGCCGTTGCGATGCAGCAGTTCCTGCAGCGCCACCGCTTCACGGTTGATCGCGGTGAGACGATCCAGGTGGGTATGGATACCGCTCAGCGTCTGCGTGGCGATGTCCTCGAACTGCAGGGCACGCACCGCTTCGGCCACGCTACCGTCGATGGAACGCGCGCATTCGGAGATTTCGCGCATGCCGTCGCCCAACGAGGCGTTGATCTGCGCGACATTCTCCAGCATCGCCGCCGATTCATGGCGGGCTTCGCGGGAGCGATCCATGTGACGCGAGGCCAGCTGCGAGACCGTTTCACGGACCTTGGCGATCGATTCCTTGGAGCTGTGCGCCAGCTTGCGGATCTGTTCGTTGAAGGTGGTGGAACGCTCGGACAGATTGCGCACCTCGTCGGCGACCACCGCGAAGCCGCGACCGGCTTCACCGGCACGGGCTGCTTCGATGGCGGCGTTCAGGGCCAGCAGGTTGGTCTGGTCGGCGATCGACTTGACGTCTTCCAGCAGCGCGAAGATGCCATCCAGGTGCTGGGCCATCTCATCGATGTGGTGCACCGTGTTGGTACTTTGGCCGCTCACCTGTTCCAGCGCTTCCACCAGCTGCTCCATCCGGGAGCTGGCGTGCTGGGCAAAGCGGGCGACGTCGACACCGGCGCTGCCGTCGTCACCGGCACGGTCGACGATGCGGGCCAATGCCTGGCTTTGCTGGCGCGACTTGCGATTCATCGCTTCGAAGCTGCCACCAAGACCGGACACGGCCTGGCGGATCAGTTCGCGGGCACGCTCGACTTCCGAGCGCGAACCGTCGACTTCGTTGCTGACGAACGTACGCAGTTCGTTGAGCAGCTGGTCCTGCTCGCGCAGGATGCGGGTCTGGTCCGGATTACGCCGGAACTGGGAGTAGGTCACCCAGGCAGCGAAACCGAGCCAGCTGAGCGTCATGGTCGCCAGGATCGCCCAGCGCACCGAAGCGGGCCAGTCGAATCCGACAGCGAAGGGAAACAGCAAGGTCAGGGCCAAAGGGGCGGCCAGACGGATAAGTGGACGTGAATACATGGGCGTTCTCGGCAGAGTCACGGTTGCTGTATCGGCCGTCCCCCCTGTGTCTTTAGCGACGATCGCCACATCGTCTCGCCCGTTCAACCGATGTTGACACGCGCCAGCGACCGCTGGCGCATGTGGCAACCCGAATTGTCAGGTGATTAGCGCAGCGCGCGGTCCACCGCCTCGATCATTGCGCGCTTGGCGAACAGGAAATCCCACAGGCTGCCACCCATCTGCCGCCACAACACCGCCGAGCGGACAGCGGCCAGCAGCAACGCGCGGATTTCCGCGACCACGCCGGCCTGGCCCAGGTAATGCGGATTGCCCTGCACCATGACCTTAGGGCGCAGGTGGCTGATGGTCTGCGCATACAGCCCGCCGAGCGAATTCAATACGTCCGGATGGCCGCTGTCGCCCAGGCTCTGTGCCTGACGCGCGGCCGCCTCGATGCCCTTGGAGACCGTGGCGACGGTGGTGGTGTCGCGCACGAAGCGGCGCTCCAGCTGCAGCACCGCCAACGCCAGCCGCGGCAGGAACTCGTCCTGGCCCTGATTGTGGAAATAGTTATGCAGCAGCCGCAGGCCCGGTGCCAGGTCCGCTGGCGAGCCGTACACGGCCTCCGGCGAGGCCGCATCCACCCGGAACACGCTGTCCATGGCGGTACGCACCGTCGCAGCCTCCGAATGCCCGGTTTCGGCGATCCGCCGCACCTGTTGCAAGGCCTGGGCGACACCGGCAAGCGCCAGCACGCGGTGATCCATGGAAGAACTCATCAAGCCACTACCTCAGGTGAAAAAGAAGATCCCGCCAATTGGCGTTCCAGCGGCGCATCGGTGGCGGCAATGACCGCGCCGCCCAGGCATTCCTCGCCGTCGTACAACACCAGCGACTGCCCGGGCGTTACCGCCCGCTGCGGCCGCTCGAAACGCACCTGCACGCTGCCATCGTCCTGCACCTGCACCGTGCACGGCTCGTCGGGCTGCCGGTAACGGGTCTGTGCGGTGCAAGCGAAGCTGCGCGCCGGCGGCGCGCCGGTGACCCAATGGGCCTGCTCGGACTGCAGCCAGCGTGATTGCAGCAGCGGGCTGTCACGGTCCTGGTCCACATACAGCACATTGCTCGCCACATCCTTGCCGACCACGTACCACGGCGCGGCGGCGCGTCCACGCACGCCGCCGATGTTCAGGCCTTCGCGCTGCCCCAGGGTGAAATAGAACACTCCCGGATGCTCGGCGATGCGTTGCCCCTGCGGGTCGCGGATCTCGCCGGTGCGCGCGGGCAGGTAACGGCCCAGGAACTCGCGGAAATCGCGCTCGCCGATGAAGCAGATGCCGGTGGAATCCTTCTTGGCATGCGTCGGCAGGCCGGCATCCTGGGCGATCCGGCGCAGCGTGCTCTTTTCCAGGTCGCCGATCGGAAACAGCGTCGCGGCCAGCTGGGCCTGTCCCAGCTGATGCAGGAAATAACTCTGGTCCTTGCCGCGGTCGGCGCCGCGCAGCAGGCGCCAGCGCCCGCCGCTGTGCGCCACCCGGGCGTAGTGGCCGGTGGCGATGCGCTCGGCGCCCAGCGCCTGGGCCGCATCCAGGAAATGCTTGAACTTGACCTCGCGATTGCACAGCACATCGGGGTTGGGCGTGCGCCCGGCCGCGTATTCGGCCAGGAAGTGCTCGAACACGCCGCTCCAGTATTCGCCGGAAAAATCGCGGAAATGGAACGCAATGCCCAGCACCCCGCACACCGCCACCGCATCGCGGCGGTCGTCCTCGGCGCGGCAATCGCCGCTGCCATCGTCGGCCCAGTTCTGCATGAACAGTCCGGCGAGCGACTCGCCTTGCTGGGCCAGCCGCCAGGCCGCCACCGACGAATCCACGCCGCCGGAGACCCCGACCACGATGCGCGGCGTACTCATGCGACGTGCCGCACCAATGCCAACGGATGGCGCTGGCCGGCCAGGTAATCAGCCACCACCTCCCACACCAACGGGCTGCGCATCCGCTCGGTGGCGCTGCGCAATTCTTCCGGCGTCATCCACAAGGCGCGCACCACGCCGGTGTCCAGGCTGCGCTCGGGATGGTGGGTCAGGGCCTCGGCGACAAACGCAAACCGCAGGAAGCACTGGCCGCTCGGGGCGACCCACTGGTAGGTGCCGATGAAGTGGGTCGGGCGCACATCCCAGCCGGTCTCTTCCAGGGTCTCGCGCACCGCCGCGTCGAGCAGGCTTTCGTCCGGTTCCAGGTGTCCGGCAGGCTGGTTCAACAGCAGCCGGTCACCGATGTGCTCTTCGACCTGCAAAAAGCGCCCGTCGCGTACCACCACGGTGGCCACGGTGACATCCGGATGCCAGCGTTGTCCGGAGGCGCTCATCGCTGCTGGTCCTGCTCGATCGAAGGGTTGCTCGCCTTGCCGGCGAGGGGCAGCGCGTGACGCCGGCCCAGGCGGCCGTTGGACCCTGCTTCGCGCATGGAGCTGGACAAGTCGGTGGTGAACGACGGCGCCAGCAAGGGCGCGGTCAGGGAATCGGTCATCAAGGGCCAGCCATGGAATCGGAGACAAATTGTGCGGGGCGCGGCGTAAATCGTCCAATGCGTGCGGCGATGAACCGTATAATGCCCGGATGCCTCGTAAGACCTCACACGAACACGATCACGGCCTCACGGTCGAAGCCAGCAAGCCTGAAGTGGCGCCACCGCCGCGTTATCAGGTGCTTCTGCTGAACGACGACTACACCCCGATGGACTTCGTGGTGACGGTGCTGCAGCAGTTTTTCAACCTCGATCTGGAGCGGGCCACGCAGGTCATGCTGCATGTCCATACCCGCGGACGTGGCGTTTGCGGGGTCTACAGCCGCGAAGTCGCCGAGTCCAAGGTCGCCCAGGTCAACGAATTCTCGCGCATGAACCAGCATCCGCTGCTGTGCACGATGGAACAGGCCTGACCGGTCGTTCGGATCATTCCAGCAGCGCAACACTGTGGCTGCAATCACATGCTAACGCCGTCTGAACATGCCTATCCGATAGGGTTGTGGTAAATCCCAACAAAAGCCGCATATTGTTGGCAACAGCCGTTCGGAGTTACCAATGTTCAGCAAAGACCTAGAGCAAACCATCGGCCAGTGCTACAAGCGAGCACGCGAGGCGCGTCACGAGTTCATGACCGTCGAGCACCTGCTGCTCTCGCTGCTGGACAACCCGTCCGCCCAGGCCGTCCTCAAGGCCTGCGGCGCTGACCAGGTGCGTCTGCACAATGATCTGGAGCAGGCGATCGAGGCCTCGGTCTCGCGCCTGGCCGAAGACGATGGCCGCGACACCCAGCCAACGCTGGGCTTCCAGCGCGTGCTGCAGCGTGCGGTCTATCACGTGCAATCCTCGGGCAAGAAGGAAGTCACCGGCGCCAATGTGCTGGTGGCGATCTTCGGCGAGAAGGATTCGCACGCGGTGTATTTCCTGAATCAGCAGGACATCACGCGTCTGGATATCGTCAACTACCTCTCGCATGGCATCGCCAAGCTGGGCGAGGACGGCGAGCAGCCGTCCACCTCCGATGGCGAGCCCAAGAGCGAGGGCGGGGAGGGCGAGGCCAAGGGCGATGCGCTGGCCGAGTTCGCCACCAATCTCAACGAGCAGGCCCGCAACGGCAAGATCGACCCGCTGGTCGGCCGTGGCGACGAAATCGAGCGCACCATCCAGGTGCTGTGCCGCCGCCGCAAGAACAACCCGCTGTACGTGGGCGAGGCCGGTGTCGGCAAGACCGCGATCGCCGAAGGGCTGGCCAAGCGCATCGTCGACAACGACGTGCCGGAAGTGCTGGCCGACGCAGTGATCTTCTCGCTGGACCTGGGCGCGCTGGTGGCTGGCACCAAGTACCGCGGCGACTTCGAGAAGCGCCTCAAGGGCGTGCTGGCGGCGCTGAAGAAGGTGCCCAATGCGGTGCTGTTCATCGACGAGATCCACACCATCATCGGTGCCGGTTCGGCGTCGGGCGGCACGATGGATGCCTCCAATCTAATCAAGCCTGCGCTGTCGTCGGGCGAGCTGCGCTGCATCGGTTCGACCACGTTCCAGGAATACCGCGGCATCTTCGAAAAGGACCGTGCGCTGGCGCGTCGCTTCCAGAAGATCGACATCGTCGAGCCGACCGTGGGCGAGACCTTCGAAATCCTGCAGGGCCTCAAGCCCAAGTACGAAGCGCACCACGGCGTGACCTATGCCGACGATGCGCTGCAGGCCGCCGTGGACCTGTCGGTCAAGCATATCGGCGACCGTCTGCTGCCGGACAAGGCGATCGATGTGATCGACGAAGCCGGTGCGCGTCAGCGCCTGCTGCCCGAGGGCAAGCGCAAGGAGCTGATCGATATCGAGGAGATCGAGACCATCGTCGCCAAGATGGCGCGGATTCCGGCCAAGCAGGTCAGCGCGACCGACAAGGACGTGCTGCAGCATCTGGAGCGCAATCTGAAGATGGTGATCTTCGGCCAGAACCCGGCGATCGAGACGCTGGCCGGCTCGATCAAGCTCGCGCGCTCGGGCCTGGCCAATCCGGAGAAGCCGATCGGCAACTTCCTGTTTGCCGGTCCCACCGGTGTCGGCAAGACCGAGGTCACCAAGCAGCTCGCGCTGCAATTGGGGATCGAGCTGGTGCGCTTCGACATGTCCGAATACATGGAAGCGCATTCGATCAGCCGCCTGATCGGCGCGCCTCCTGGCTATGTCGGTTTCGACCAAGGTGGCCTGCTGACCGAGAAGATCGTCAAGACGCCGCACTGCGTGCTGCTGCTGGACGAGGTGGAGAAGGCGCATCCGGACATCTTCAACATCCTGTTGCAGGTCATGGATCGCGGCATCCTCACCGACACCAATGGTCGCGAGGCGAACTTCAAGAACGTGATCCTGGTGATGACGACCAATGCCGGCGCCACCCAGGCCTCGCGGCGGTCGATCGGCTTCACCAAGCAGGATCACTCCACCGATGCGATGGAATCGATCCGTCGCGGGTTCACGCCCGAGTTCCGCAACCGCCTGGATGCGATCGTGCAGTTCCAGCCGCTGGGCTTTGACCACATCCTGCGCGTGGTGGACAAGTTCATCATCGAGCTGGAAATGTTGCTGCAGGAAAAGCACGTGTCGTTGTCGGCCACGCCGACTGCGCGCGACTGGCTGGCCCAGCACGGCTTCGATCCGCTGATGGGTGCGCGCCCGATGTCGCGGGTGATCCAGGAGAAGATCAAGCGCCCGCTGGCCGACGAGCTGTTGTTCGGCAAGCTGGTGGAAGGCGGTCGGGTCAATATCGACGTCAAGGATGGCGAGCTGGTGGTGGAGGCGCATCCGGAACCGGAGCGTCTGCTGCCGGCGACCGTCGACTGATCGCCCTGCAGTCCTGAAGTGAAAAAACCGCTCGAAGGAGCGGTTTTTTTATGTCCCTGGAGACGCACAGCGGGAGGGACGCACAGCCGCAGCGATCGCGGAGGAGCGGCAAACCACCAGCGACAACCGCACGCCTCGGAACCGAGGCAATGGATCGGCTGGGCACAAACGCCAATGACACCAGCGAATGCAGGGCAAGCCGACGACATCGGCCAGCCATGCCTGCCAAATACACAGATCCCGGCCACGACAAAAAGCGGCCATTGGCCGCCTCGCGTCTCACACCAGAACCGCTTACTTCATGCGGTAGGTAATACGACCCTTGGTCAGGTCGTACGGAGTCATCTCAACTTTGACCCGGTCGCCGGTCAGGATGCGGATGTAGTTCTTGCGCATGCGGCCGGAGATGTGGGCGATGATTTCATGCCCGTTTTCCAGCTTGACCCGGAACGTGGTGTTGGGGAGCGTCTCGCTGACGCTGCCTTCGAATTCAATGGAGTCGTCTTTCGACATGTAATCCTGTGCAATCACGGCTGGCCCGGGAGGGCCGTAAGGGACAGCATTTTACGCTCCATCTCCCCGCGGTGCAAATTTTATGTTAAGCGGACTTCAGCAAGCGCGCTGGCAGGCCGCTCGCCGTAGCGTTCGGACCAGCTGCCCGGCAGCGCAGTCTGGCCGACCTGCAGCCGTACCTGCTGCAGGAAGTCTGCACGTGGCAGGCGCTGCGCGCCCAGGCGTATCAGGTGCGGATTTTCCACCTGCGCATCGAGCAATGGCCAACCGCAGGCGTGCAGGTGCGCGGCCAGCGCCGCCAGCGCCACCTTGGAGCCGCCGCTGACGGCACTGAACATGCTCTCGCCGAAGAACATCTGGCCGATCGCCACTCCGTAGATACCGCCGACCAGGCGTGGGCCATCGAACACTTCCAGCGAATGCGCATGGCCCAGCCGATGCAGTTCGAGGTAGGCCTGCTGCATCGTGGTGGTGATCCAGGTGCCGTCCTGGCCGGCGCGCGGAATCGACGCGCAGGCCGCGATTACTTGTGCGAAGGCGGTATCGGCGCGCAGCATCCAGCGGCTGCTGCGCAACTGGCGCCGGAAGCGCGAGGACAGGCGTACGCCATCGGTACGAAACACCATGCGCGGGTCCGGGCTCCACCACAGGATCGGCTGGCCGTCCGAGAACCAGGGGAACACGCCACCGGCATAGGCCTTGAGCAGGCGTTGCGGCGACAGATCGCCGCCGATGGCAAGCAGGCCGTCCGGCTCGCGCAGCGCCTGTTCGGCCGGCGGGAAGGGCGCGGCCGGGTCGGTCGCAAGCAGGTAGGGAAGGGTGCGGGACATGCGCGCAGTGTAGAGCCTGTCGTCCATGGCGCACCCGGGCACGCAGTCCCCGGCACGCTGCACTGCGTCCTCGATACGCGCCGCGGCATGCGTGCACGAGCACGCGCTGCCGGGCGTGCAGTTCTTACCGGGCTGACGACTGTCCTTGGACGGGGCGCGTCGCGTGTCGCCTGCAGGAGGCCTGCCTGCGATCAGGGCGGGTGCAGCCGGCCTGGCTGCCGCGCGGGTTCAATCGCGGAACGGGCTGTGCTCGGACAGCTCGCGTGCGTGCCGGGCGACCGCCTGGCGTTCGTCGGCGCACCAGTGCGCCAGCGGCTCGCGAAAGCCGGGGTCGGCAATCCAGTGACGGCTGCGGACCAGGGTGGGCAGAAAGCCGCGTGCGATCTTGTGCTCGCCCTGCGCGCCCGGCTCGAAGCGGGTCAGGCCTTCGCGCAGGCAGTAGTCGATGCCCTGGTAGTAGCAGGTTTCAAAATGCAACCCAGGCAGGGCTTCGCCGCCCCAGTAACGCCCGTACAGCGTGTCGCGCCCGCGCAGGCACAGCGCGCCGGCGATCGGGCGCCCGTCCAGCTCGGCCAGAAACATCACCAGCTGGCGCGGCAGGTGCCGGGCCAGATGACGCAGGAATTCCGGCGTCAGCGCAGGCGAGTTGCCGTATTCGTTGAAGGTCTTGAGATAGAAGCCATACATCGCTTCCAGGTCGGCGTCGCTGGCTTCATCGCCATGGACCACGCGCAGCTGCACACCGGCCCGCTGCACCTTGGCGCGCTCCTGGCGGATGTTCTTGCGCCGTTTGTGGTCCATCGCGGCCAGGAAGGTTTCGAAGTCGCTCCAGTCGCTGGCGTTATGCCAGTGGTACTGCAGGTCGTTGCGCTCCAGCCAGTCGCTATCGAAGGCCGCATCTTCGTCGGCCGGGTAGAAGTTCACATGCGCCGACGACAGCCCGCTGCGCTCCACCAGCTCGCGCATCGCCGCGAGCAACTGCGGGCGCCATCGCGGTGCCCCCAGCAGGCGCGGGCCGGTCACCGGCGAGTAGGGAACCCCGCACAGCCACTTGGGGAAGTACTCCTGGCCATAACGCGCATACGCATGCGCCCAGGCGTGGTCGAATACGAACTCGCCGTGCGAGTTGTTCTTCAGGTACCCCGGCGCCGCAGCGACCAGCGTGTCGCCGTCCCATAGCGTCAGGTGCAGCGGATTCCAGCCCCAGTCGGGGCGCAGGCAGCCCTCCCGTTCAAGGCCCTCCAGGAAGGCATAGGAAATGAACGGGTGCGCGCCGTCGTGCAGCGCGTCCCAGGCACCGGCCGGGAGCTCGTCCAGCCGGCGGCACCAGCGGGCGGTGACGCTCATGCGCCCGGCCCGCCGGCATCGGCGCTGCCCGCGCGGCGCGGCCGGCGGTCAGCGGCCACCTCAGGCGCTCTTGTCGAGATAGCGCTCGGCATCCAGTGCGGCCATGCAGCCGAAACCGGCCGAGGTGATCGCCTGGCGGTAGTGCTGGTCGGCAACGTCGCCGGCAGCGAACACGCCGGCCACCGAGGTCTCGGTCGCTGCCCCGTTGAGGCCGGAGCGGATCTCCAGGTAGCCGTTGTTCATCGCCAGCTGGCCGTCGAACAGCTGGGTATTGGGGTGATGGCCGATGGCGACGAAGAAGCCGTGTGCGACGATCTCGCGGGTGCTGCCGTCGAGGGTGGACTTGACCCGCACGCCGGTGACGCCGGCATCGTTGCCCAGCACTTCATCGATGGCGTGGTGCCAGACGGTCTCGATCTTGCCGGCGGCGACCTTGGCGAACAGCTTGTCCTGCATGATCTTTTCGGCGCGCAGGGTGTCGCGGCGGTGGACCAGGTAGACCTTGCGGGCGATGTTGGACAGGTACAGCGCTTCCTCGACTGCCGTGTTGCCGCCGCCGACCACTACCACGTCCTGGTCCTTGTAGAAGAACCCGTCGCAGGTGGCGCAGGCAGACACACCGCGGCCCTTGAAGGCTTCCTCGCTGGGGATGCCCAGGTACTTGGCGGTGGCGCCGGTGGAGATGATCAGTGCGTCGCAGGTGTACTCGGCACCGTCGCCGATCAGCCGGAATGGGCGCTGCGACAGGTCGGCGGTGTGGATGTGGTCGAAGATCACCTCGGTCTCGAAGCGCTCGGCATGGGCCTGCATGCGGCTCATCAGGTCCGGGCCCATCAGGCCGTGGGGGTCGCCCGGCCAATTGTCGACTTCGGTGGTGGTCATCAGCTGGCCGCCTTGCTGCAGGCCGGTGATCACCACCGGCTTGAGGTTGGCGCGGGCGGCGTAGACCGCGGCGGTCCAGCCGGCCGGGCCGGAGCCCAGGATCAGCAGGCGGGAATGCTTGGCGGGACTGGCAGAAGAGGCGCTCATGTATACTCGCGGTCTAGGAATTGGCAGGGCAGGCGACTGAATTCGCGCCCCTGTGGCGGCATAGAGTGGCGGTCCCCACCCGGTGAATCAAGGCGGCGCGATGGAACTGCTTGAACCGCAGATGGCATGGTCCACCCCGTACGCGTAATCGACGCCGCCTCGTGCGGCGTTTTTTGTTGACCGGCGCGTGCCCGGGCAGGCGACGCTCATACAACAGCTGAAACCGCGGGCTCGGTCGTTTATTATCAACCACTAACAGCATTTTTCTAAGGTCTGGCTACAGGTGGCAAAGCAGGTTCCCGAACGCAGCAAGCCCGCTGAGGGCAAGACGTCCTCGCGCAAGACAGCGGTGGCGGACAATCCGCGTCGGCAAAAGCTCTGGCGCGATCTGGCATTGATCGCGGTGGCGCCGCTGCTGCTGTATCTGCTGGCCAGCCTGTTCACCTATTCGAGCGCCGATCCCGGCTGGTCGCAGACCGGCAGCGTGGTCGCGCCGGTGCACAACATGGGCGGCCGCGTCGGCGCCTGGACGGCCGACGTACTGCTGCAGCTGTTCGGTTATGTGGCCTTCCTGCTGCCGGTGGTGCTGGGTGCGGTGGCCTGGATCGCCTTGTTCGGCATGGACAAGGAAGGGCAGGCCGAAGCCGATCTGGGGCCGGCATTGCGGCTGGTCGGCATGGTCGGGTTCTTGATCGCCTCGACCGGCTTCCTGCATCTGCGCCTGTTCAACGGCGATGTGGCCGGGGCCGGCGGGATCCTCGGGCGCTTGGTCAGCAATTCGCTGAGCGCCGGGTTCGGGGCGCTGGGTGCCAACCTGTTCGTGCTGGTGCTGCTGCTGGTGTCGATCACCCTGGCCACCGGCCTGTCGTGGTTTGCGGTGATGGAGCGCATCGGCACCTGGGTGCTGGCGCTGGGCCCGTTGATGCAGCGCAAGACCCACCAGGCCAGCGAGTGGCAGCAGACCCGTGTGATGCGCGAAGAGCGCGAGGAAGTGCGCAAGGTCGATGCGGTCAAGCAGGCCAAGCGCGAGCCGGTCAAGATCGAGCCGCCGCCGGCACCGGTGGTGGAAAAGAGCGAGCGCGCCAAGCGCGATACCCAGATCCCGATGTTCCAGGGCGTCAGCACCGACGGTTCCGACCTGCCGCCGCTCGCGCTGCTGGACGACCCCAAGCCGCAGGCCAAGGGCTATTCGGAAGAGACGCTGGAGACGTTGTCGCGGCAGATCGAGTTCAAGCTCAAGGACTTCCGCATCGAGGCGCAGGTGGTCGGGGCCTATCCGGGCCCGGTGATCACCCGTTTCGAGATCGAGCCGGCGCCGGGCATCAAGGTCAGCCAGATCAGCTCGCTGGACAAGGACATCGCGCGCGGGCTGTCGGTCAAGTCGGTGCGCGTGGTGGATGTGATCCCGGGCAAGTCGGTGATCGGCCTGGAGATCCCCAATGTCAGCCGCGAGATGATCTTCCTGTCCGAGTTGCTGCGCTCCAAGGAATACGACAAGTCGGCCAGCCCGCTGACGCTTGCCCTGGGCAAGGACATCGCCGGACGCCCGACCGTCGCCGACCTGGCGCGCATGCCGCATTTGCTGGTGGCCGGTACCACCGGCTCGGGCAAGTCGGTGGCGGTCAACGCGATGGTGCTGAGCCTGCTGTTCAAGGCTTCGCACAAGGAACTGCGGATGCTGATGATCGACCCGAAGATGCTGGAACTGAGCGTCTACCAGGGCATCCCGCATCTGCTGGCACCGGTGGTTACCGACATGAAGGAGGCCGCCAACGGCCTGCGCTGGTGCGTGGCCGAGATGGAGCGCCGCTACAAGCTGATGAGCGCGGTGGGCGTGCGCAACCTGGCCGGCTTCAACAAGAAGATCAAGGACGCCATCGACGCCGGTCAGCCGATGATGGACCCGCTGTTCAAGCCCAACCCCGAACTGGGCGAAGCGCCGCGGCCGTTGGAAACACTGCCGTTCATCGTGATCTTCATCGATGAATTCGCCGACATGATGATGATCGTCGGCAAGAAGGTCGAAGAGCTGATCGCGCGCCTGGCACAGAAGGCGCGTGCGGCCGGCATCCATCTGATCCTGGCCACGCAGCGGCCGTCGGTGGACGTGATCACCGGCCTGATCAAGGCCAATATCCCGACCCGCGTGGCGTTCCAGGTCAGCTCCAAGATCGACTCGCGCACCATCCTGGATCAGTCCGGCGCCGAAGCGCTGCTGGGCAACGGCGACATGCTGTACCTGCCGCCGGGCACGGCGCTGCCGGACCGCGTGCATGGCGCCTTCGTCAGCGACGAGGAAGTGCATCGGGTGGTCGAGCATCTCAAGGCCAGCGGGCCGGTGTCGTATGTCGACGGCGTGCTGGACGAAGTGCAGATCATGGGCGACGGCACCGTAGTCGGTGCGACCGGCTTGCCCGAGAGCAGCGGTGGTGGCGGCGACGAGTCCGACCCCTTGTACGACGAAGCCTTGCGTATCGTCACCGAAACCCGGCGTGCCTCGATCTCCGGCGTGCAGCGGCGCTTGAAGATCGGCTACAACCGCGCCGCACGCCTGATCGAAGCGATGGAAGCGGCCGGCGTGGTCAGCCAACCCGAGCACAATGGCGACCGCACCGTGCTGGCGCCGCCGCCGCCCAAGTAACCGGCGGCCGGCAACGCGGTGGAATCCGCCTGCCGGTGGCAGCGGATTGCGCGCTGATCCGGGCTGCCTGTGCATGCTCGCGCGCAGGGATGCGGTGATCTTGGAGACCGGTGCCTGACGCTGCGGCGTGCACCGGCTACCCTGTTGCACGAGGGCCGCTCCGGTCCGCCGCGATTCAAGGCCCATGCTGCGTCGTTCCGTGTTGCTGCTCCTGCTGCTGATCCCATTGCCGTTGCTGGCCCAGGCCCAGGCCCAGCAACAGCCTGCCCCTGCTGCCGCTGCGGCGCGCGCGCAGGCCGACACCAACTACAGCTTCGTGCGCTACCGCGCCGACTACGAAGTGCGTGCCGACGCCAGCAGCGTTGAAACCGACGAGTACGAGATCCTGCTGAAGACCAAATCGGCAGTGGAGCAGTTCAGCCAGGTGCGGCTGAGCTACAGCGAGAAGATGGAGACCCTGGAGGTGCTGCAGGCCTATACCGTCACCGCCGAAGGACTGCGCCAGGACGTGGCGCCCGACAAGATCTACACCCAGGAAAGCTATTCCAGTGCCGCGGCGGCGATGTATGCCGACCGCAAGGTCAAGGTGGTGGTGTTCCCGAATCTGGCGCCGGGTGCGCGCATCGTCTATCGCGTGCGGCGGGCGCAGAACACGCCGTACTTCCCCGGGTACTTCAGCCTGTGGGAAACCTTCAGCGTGTTCGCGCAATACGACGATGCAGTGGTCACCCTGGTGGCGCCGAAGGCATTGCCGATGCATTTGTCGGTGCGCGGGCTGCAGGGCGGGACCAGGCCGGTGGTGCGCGGCGACCAGGCGCGCTGGGAGTGGCGCTATCAGCGCACCACGCCGATGAAGAACCAGAACTGGAGTGCGGCGACCTGGGAATTCAGCCCCACCCTGATGGCCAGCACCTTCGACAGCTGGTCACAGATGGGCCTGGCCTATCACGTCAAGGGCGGCCGCGCCGCCGCGGTGACGCCGGCGATCCAGGCGCTGGCCGACGAAGTGACCCGCGGTATCGACGCGCCGCGCGCGCAGGCCGCCGCGTTGTACGCGTGGGTGGCGCGCAATATCCGCTACGTGGCGGTGTACCTGGGCAACGGCGGGCTGGAGCCCAATGGCGCCGACAGCATCCTGGCCAACCACTATGGCGACTGCAAGGACCACACCGTGATCCTGGAAGCCTTGCTGGCGGCCAAGGGCATCGCCAGCACGCCGGTGCTGATCGGTGCCGAAGGTGGGCCGACACTGCCGCCGATTCCGGTGCTTGGGCGCTTCAACCACGCCATCACCTACATCCCGGCGTTCGACCTGTATGTGGATTCGACCAATCCCTATGCGCGTTTCGGCCAGTTGCCGGCCGGCGATCTCGGCGCGCCGGTGGTGCATACGCTGGACGGCAAGGTCACGCATACCCCGCCCAACGACCGCAAGGTCAACCGCTACGTCGCGCGTACCGAGTACCGCTTTACCCCGCAGGGCGGGCTGCACGGCCTGACCACGCTCGACAGCGGGCAGACCGGCGAGGTGGGGCTGCGGGCGATGTTCGTGCAGCTCAATGCGCAGAACCGCAATCGCATCGAGGAGTCGATCATTGCGCAGTCCGGCTTCGATGGCACCGGCGATCTGCTGATCCAGGGCGACCCGCTGGACCTGGATGCGCCGTTCAACTATCGCTACGCGTTCCAGGCCGACGACGCAGTGGATTTTTCGGTGGTCGGCGGCATGACCTTGCCGGATATGCCCGGCGCCGAATCCACTCGTGGCATCTACACGACCACCTCGGCCGAAGACAACCTGACCCCGTTCTACTGCAACGACAGCGTGCGCGAAGAGACCTATGTGGTGAGCTTTCCGGCGACGGTGCCGATCATCGCGATCCCGCGCAGCAGCCGCTTTCGCAATGCCGCTGGCGAGTATGCCGTCGAGTGGACGCGCCAGGGCCAGACGGTGACGGCGGTGCACCGGTTGCAGCGCGCTGCAGTGCGTGGGCCGCAGGCGCTGTGTCAGCCGCAGGATTACCGCGCGTTTCGCGAGCTCTACCAGCAGGTACGGCGCGGTTTTCGCGGGCAGATCGTGTATGGCGATCTGTCCAGGGTGCAGACCGCACAGGGAATGGACTGACCGGCCGTCGCCGTGGTCTGAACGCATCACGCGATAGCGCTCGCCCATTCATCTACGAAGTATCAGAATTCCCGCATTCCCTTTTTTGGAAACTGCGATGCATCGCCAGCTCCGTTATGCCGTCCTCGCCACCGCTCTGTTCGCCGGCACCGCGTTCGCCGGCGCGCGCCAGGAGCTGGATACGTTCACGCGCGGCCTCAAAGGCCTGGACGGGCAGTTCAGCCAGCAGGTTTCCGATGCCAATGGTCGGGTCAAGGAGCGCGCGAGCGGGCGGGTGGCATTGTCGGCGCCGCGCCAGTTTCGTTGGGAGTACGCCAAGCCCTACCGGCAGTTGATCGTGGCCGACGGCAAGAAGGTCTGGGTGTTCGACCCGGATCTGGAGCAGGTGACCGTGCGCGCGCAGGGCAGCGAAGAACAGAACAGCCCCCTGGTCGCGTTGATCGACCCGGCGCGCCTGGACAAGCAGTACGACGTCAGCGAAGAGGCGGCGCCACGTGACGGACTGCAGTGGCTGTCGCTGACGCCCAAGGTCGACACCGAGGCCAGCTTCCAGATGGCCTCGCTGGGGTTCGGCAAGGATGGCCTGGCCAGGATGGAAGTGGTGGATGCGGTCGGCCAGCGCACTGCGATCAGCTTCAGCGGCTGGAAGCGCAATCCGGCATTCGCTGCCGACACCTTCCGCTACACGCCGGGCAAGGGCGTGGACGTGGTCGGCGACGCGCAGTAAGCCGTCGCCTGCAGCATCCACTCAGCCAATGGCGTTCTTCGCAGAAGGTCGCTGGCTGACGCGATACAATGCCGCGTGGCACGAACCAAGCTCCCCATCGCTCCCGAAGCCGATCTGCTCAGCGTAGACGGCGAGCATCTGCGCCCGCTGGCCGAGCGCATGCGTCCGCGCACCCTTGACGAGATGGTCGGGCAGAAGCGACTGCTCGCCCCCGACAGCGCATTGCGACGCGCGGTGGAATCCGGTCGCGTGCATTCGATGATCCTGTGGGGCCCGCCCGGCTGCGGCAAGACCACCCTGGCGCTGCTGCTGGCGCATTACGCCGATGCCGAATTCAAGGCGATCTCGGCGGTGTTGTCGGGTTTGCCGGAGGTGCGGCAGGTCCTGGCCGAGGCCGCGCAGCGTTTCGCCAGCGGCCGCCGCACGGTGTTGTTCGTCGATGAGGTGCACCGCTTCAACAAGGCGCAGCAGGATGCCTTCCTGCCGCATATCGAGCGCGGCACGATCCTGTTCGTGGGTGCGACGACCGAAAATCCCTCGTTCGAATTGAATTCGGCATTGTTGTCGCGCTGTCGCGTGCACGTGCTGGAGGGCGTTTCGCCGCAGGACATCGTCGAGGCCTTGCAACGTGCCCTGCATGATCCAGAGCGCGGGCTGGGGCAGGAAACGCTCCAGGTCAGCGATGCCTCGCTGCTGGAAATTGCCAGCGCCGCCGACGGCGACGTGCGCCGCGCGTTGACCCTGCTGGAGATTGCCGCGGAACTGGCAGGCGGCGAGGGTGGCCAGATCACCCCGCAGACGCTGCTGCAGGTGCTGGCCGACCGCACGCGTCGGTTCGACAAGAACGGCGAGCAGTTCTACGACCAGATCTCGGCGCTGCACAAATCGGTGCGCAGTTCCAATCCCGATGCCGCGCTGTACTGGCTCACGCGCATGCTCGACGGCGGCTGCGACCCGGCCTATCTGGCGCGGCGGCTGACCCGCATGGCGATCGAGGACATCGGCCTGGCCGATCCGCGCGCGCAGAGCATGGCGCTGGAAGCCTGGGACATCTACGAGCGTCTGGGCAGCCCCGAAGGCGAACTGGCGTTCGCGCAGCTGGTGCTGTATCTGGCCAGCACCGCCAAGTCCAATGCCGGCTATGCCGCCTTCAACCAGGCCAAGGCCGAGGTGCGCGCCACCGGCACGCAGGAGGTGCCGCTGCATCTGCGCAATGCGCCGACCAAGCTGATGAAGACGCTCGGCTACGGGCAGGACTATCAGTACGACCACGATGCCGAAGGCGGGATCGCGCTGGACCAGACCGGCTTTCCGGATGCGATGGGCGAGCGGGTCTACTACAACCCGGTGCCGCGCGGACTGGAGATCAAGCTCAAGGAAAAGCTCGACCGTCTGCGCGCCGCGCGCGAACAGGCGCGGGCTGACAAGGTCGGCAAGCCCACGGCATAATCGGCCGTGCAGGAGATGGCATTCCTCCTTGAACCGCACGCAGTCTGCGCGCTGATGATGCCTGCCCACCCCCGCCGGGGCGGCAGGTCTGTGCCCCGGCATCTTTTCTCGCTCAGGAACTGGATGCTGCTGACCATGCACGACACTTCGTTGAAAACCCCTTCGGCCGCCTGCCGAGTGCGCGCATGAACGCACCGGTGTGGTGGCAGCAATTGCTGTTGGCGATGACCGGCGGTGCGCTGGGTTCCGGCCTGCGCTTTGCCATTGGCGCGTCATTGCTGCAGCGCTTCGGCAACGGATTTCCGTGGGGCACGTTGACGGTGAATCTGCTCGGTTCGTTCGTCGCCGGCGTGCTGCTGGTCTGGCTGGATGCGCGCGGCCCGTCGAGCTGGCCGCTACGGGCCTTGCTGATCGTCGGCGTGATCGGCGGGCTGACCACGTTCTCGTCGCTGATGATGGAATGCCTGGTGTTTGCACGCACGGATCGGTCCGCGATGATCGGCGTGTATCTGGCCATCACGCTGGTGGCCGGACTGGCGCTGGTGTTTGCCGGTGCGCGTACCGGTCAGTGGCTGGTGGCGCGTTAGGCTTGGGTCTGCCGTGCGCTCGCGAGAAGCGAAGACTGGGATGCGGTGGCATTGCGTGCGCGCCACGCTGGCTATCGAACGGCTGGCACGTTCTGGGCGTTCTTGCCGCAGATGCCGCCGGGCGGCAGTCAATGCGCAGATCATGAGCCCTGCTCAAATGCGACGCTTGGCCGGCGTGCCTGTCGGGCGTGCAACGGATGCATGGTGCCGCTTGCATCCGCTGACGACCGCCCGCACTGGCGCATAAAGAAGGCGTGCTTGCGCACGCCTTGGTTGACTGACAGCCGCGTCAGCGTTGCGAGATCGGCTTGGCAGCCGATCTCGCGATTGGTGACTTACAGCGCTTCGATGATGCCGGCCGCACCCATGCCGGTGCCGATGCACATGGTGACCATGCCGTACTTCTGCTGGCGACGGCGCAGGCCGTGCACCAGGGTGGCGGCACGGATCGCACCGGTGGCGCCCAGCGGGTGGCCCAGGGCGATGGCGCCGCCGAGCGGGTTGACCTTGGACGGATCCAGTTCGCTGTCGCGGATCACCGCCAGTGCCTGCGCGGCGAAGGCTTCGTTGAGCTCGATCCAGTCGAGCTGGTCCTTGGTCAGGCCGGCCTGCTTGAGCGCCTTGGGGATCGCCGCGATCGGGCCGATACCCATCACTTCCGGGCGCACGCCGGCCACCGAGAAGCTGACAAAACGCGCCAACGGGGTCAGGCCGTAATCCTTGATCGCCTGTTCCGAGGCCAGCAGCACCGCACCGGCGCCATCGCTCATCTGCGAGGAGTTGCCGGCGGTGACGCTGCCGCCGAACTGGCCATTGCGGAACACCGGGCGCAGCTTGGCCAGGCCTTCCAGCGAGCTGTCCGGGCGCGGGCCTTCGTCGGTGTCCACCAGGCGCTTGCGCAGTGCGATGACATTACCGGCTAGGTCGGGCTGGTGCGAGAGGATCTCGTACGGAGTGATCTCGTCGCGGAACTCGCCGGCGGCAATGGCGGCAATCGCCTTCTGGTGCGAAGCGAGTGCAAACGCATCCTGATCCTCGCGCGAGACCTTCCATTCCTCGGCGACCTTCTCGGCGGTGATGCCCATGCCGTAGGCGATGGCGACATGGTCGTCGGCGAACACGTTTGGCGACATGGCGACCTTGTTGCCCATCATCGGCACCATCGACATCGACTCGGTACCGCCGGCCAGCATCAGGTCGGCATTGCCCAGGCGGATCTGGTCGGCGGCCATCGCCACCGCCTGGATACCGGACGAGCAGAAGCGATTGATGGTCTGGCCGGCCACGGTGTTGGGCAGGCCGGCGAGCAACACGCCGATGCGCGCCACGTTCATGCCTTGCTCGCCCTCGGGCATTGCGCAGCCGATGATGGCGTCGTCGATGCGCGACAGGTCGATGCCCGGCGCCTGCGCCACCACTGCGCGCAAGACGTGCGCCAGCATGTCGTCGGGACGGGTATTGCGGAACACGCCCTTGGGCGCCTTGCCCACCGGCGTACGCGTGGCGGCGACGATGTAGGCTTCTTGAATCTGCTTGCTCATGGCTATCTCCGATAGCCGGGAATCGAGAATGGGGAGTCGGGAATCGCAAGTGCGGATTCGCCTGAGTTCGCCATTTTCATTACCCGGCAGAATAGTGGGGAGAAGCGGGGAGTCGGTTGGGCTTTTACCCATTCCCGATTCCCCACTCCCGATTCTCAGTTCCTGAGTGGCTTACCCGTCTTGAGCATGTGCCCAATCCGTGCCTGGGTCTTTTCCTGCTGGGCCAGTTCGACGAAGTGCTTGCGCTCCAGCTTGAGCAGCCATTCTTCGTCGACCAGCGCGCCGCGATCGACCTCGCCGCCGCACATCACCGTGGCGATGCGGGTGGCGATTTCATAGTCGTATTCGCTGATGAAACGGCCTTCCAGCATGTTGACCAGCAGCATCTTGAAGGTGGCGATGCCGACGTCGCCGGCGACCTGGATGCGGCGTGCCGGCAGCGGAGCGCGGTAGCCGCCCTCGGCCAGTGCGCGCGCTTCGGCCTTGGCGATGTGCAAGGCCTCGAAGCCGTTGAACACCACCTTGTCGGTGGCCCGCAGCAGGCCCAGCTCCTTGGCATTGACCGCCGAATTGGAGACCTTGGCCATCGCGATGGTTTCGAAGGTCTTCTTCAGCTCGGCGAACACATCGCCGCCCGGACCTGCCGCCACCGAGGCACGCGCGGCGATTTCCTTCAGCCCGCCGCCGGCCGGCAGCAGGCCGACGCCGGCTTCGACCAGGCCGATGTAACTTTCCAGCGAGGCCACGGTCTTGGCGCTATGCATCTGGAACTCGCAGCCGCCGCCCAGCGCCAGCCCGCGCACCGCCGAAATCACCGGCACCTGCGCATACTTGATGCGCTGGCTGGTGGCCTGGAAGTTGGCGACCAGCGCTTCGAACGCATCGACCTTACCAGCCTGCAGCAGACCCAGCGCACCGGCCAGATCGGCGCCGGCGGAGAAGGGCTCTTTCTGCTGCCAGATCACCAGCCCGGCGAAGTCCTTCTCGGCGCGGCCGACGACCTCCTGCAGACCATTGAGCACGTGATCGGAGACGGTGTTCATCTTGGTCTTGAAGCTGACCACGGCGATGTCGTCACCGTCGTGCCACATGCGCACGCCGTCGTTTTCGAACACCATCTCGCCCGGCGAGAACTGCTCGCCCAGCAACGGGTCGGGGAAGCGCTGGCGCTTGTATACCGGCAACGCCGAACGCGGCAGCTTGGCATCGCGTGCCGGGCTGTAAGAGCCCTCGGCTGCATGCACGCCGTCGCGGCCGTCGAACACCCAGTTCGGCAGCGGTGCGCTGCTCATGCTCTTGCCGTTGGAGATGTCTTCGGCAATCCACTGCGCCACCTGCTTCCAGCCGGCGGCCTGCCAGGTCTCGAACGGGCCGAGCGACCAGCCGTAGCCCCAGCGGATCGCCAGGTCCACGTCGCGCGCGGTCTCGGCAATATCGGCCAGGTGGTAGGCGCTGTAGTGGAACAGGTCGCGGAACGTGGCCCACAGGAACTGCGCCTGCGGGTGCTGGCTCTCGCGCAATTTGGCGAACTTCTCGGCCGGGTTCTTGATCTTGAGGATCTCGACCACTTCCGGCGCGGCGCTGCGGTCGGCGGTCCTGTAATCCTGCTTCTGCAGGTCCAGCACCACGATGTCCTTGCCGACCTTGCGGAAGATGCCGGCACCGACCTTCTGGCCGAGCGCGCCCTTGCCGATCAGCGCATCCAGCCACTTGGGCGATTTGAAATATTGATGCCACGGATCGTCGGGCAGGGTGTCGCCCATGGTCTTGATCACGTGCGCCATGGTGTCCAGGCCGACCACGTCCGAGGTGCGGTAGGTCGCCGACTTCGGGCGCCCGACCAGCGGGCCGGTCAGCGCATCGACTTCGTCGAAGCCCAGACCGAACTCGGCGGTGTGGTGGATGGTGGACAGGATCGAGAATACGCCGATGCGGTTACCGATGAAGTTCGGGGTGTCCTTCGCATACACCACGCCCTTGCCCAGCGTGGTGACCAGGAAGCTCTCCAGGCCTTCCAGCGCGGCCTTGTCGGTGCCCCTTGCGGGAATCAGCTCGGCCAGGTGCATGTAGCGCGGCGGGTTGAAGAAATGCACGCCGCAGAAGCGGTGGCGCAATTGCTCGGGCAGTACGTCGGAGAGCTTGTTGATGCCCAGGCCCGAGGTATTGGAGGCCAGCACGGCGTGCTCGGCCACGAACGGGGCGATCTTCTTGTACAGGTCCTGCTTCCAGTCCATGCGCTCGGCGATCGCCTCGATGATCAGGTCGCAATCGCGCAACTGCTCCAGGCCGCTCTCGTAGTTGGCCGGGGTGATCGCCTCGGCCAGCGCCTTGCTGGCGAGCGGGGCAGGGCTGAGCTTGCCGAGGTTGGCGATGGCCTTGAGCACGATGCCGTCGGCAGGACCCTCCTTGGCAGGCAGGTCGAACAGCACGGTGTCGACACCGGCGTTGGTGAGATGCGCGGCGATCTGCGCGCCCATGACGCCGGCACCGAGCACGGCAGCACGACGGACTAGCAACGGATTGGACATAGCGATGAGCCTTTGGTGTGAGCGACTACGGTGTGGAATGGGTACGGAAACCCGGTTCTGCAAAACGGATCAGTTCGCGCGCGGCGCGCGCGCGGTGGTCGGCCTCGCTGACGCCGGCCGGCCGCTTGATGAGGCCGAAATCGGCCATGGCATAGGTGAGCGCACCGGCGAGGAAATCCAGGCGCCAGTAAAGCTCCTCCTTGCTCAGGCCCGGCACGCAGGCAGCGATGGCCTTGCCGAATTCGCGCAGCACATGCCCGTAGTGGTCGGACAGGAACTTGCGCAAGTTGTCGTTCTTTTCGGCGTAGGCGCGCGCAATCACGCGCACGAACGCGCCGCCGCTCTGGCGGTCCTGGGCCATCGCCAGGGCCGGCTCGACGAAGGCCGCGAGTACCGCGGTGAGCTCGCCTGGCTGCGACTTCCTGGCCGCCTCCAGTTGCTGCAGGCGCGCTGCGGTCATCTCGTCCATGCGGCGGCGGAACACCTCGTTGACCAGGTTTTCCTTGGAACCGAAGTGGTAGTTGACCGCGGCGATATTGACGTCGGCCTGGGTGGTCAGCTGGCGCAGCGAGGTCCCGGCGAAGCCATGCTGGGCGAACAGCTCCTCGGCCGCGCCGAGGATGCGGTCCTTGGTGGAGAAGTGGGCGGGCTTGGGCATGCGCGGGAGGAAACTCAATCAAACGATTGTTTGAGTCTACGGGCTGGCCGCCGCGCCGGTCATGCGGCAGCGCAGCACGATTCAGGGGGCGGTGTGCAAATGCAGCGATGAAGAGATAGAATTGACCATCGCAAAGAAGCCTAAGCCCGCGTTTTGACGCGGGTTTTTTTCATGATAATCTCGGGCCTTCAGTGGCCCGCCCAACGGAGATCTTCCCATGGCGCTGGAGCGCACCCTGTCCATCATCAAGCCCGACGCCGTTGCCAAGAACGTCATCGGCGAAATCTACAGCCGTTTCGAAAAGGCCGGCCTGAAGATCGTGGCATCCAAGTACAAGCAGCTGTCGCGTCGCGAAGCCGAAGGCTTTTATGCCGTGCACCGCGAGCGTCCGTTCTTCAACGCGCTGGTCGAGTTCATGATCTCCGGCCCGGTGATGATCCAGGCACTGGAAGGCGAGAACGCCGTTGCCGCACACCGTGACCTGCTGGGCGCGACCAATCCCAAGGACGCCGCGCCGGGCACCATCCGCGCCGACTTCGCCGACTCGATCGATGCCAACGCCGCCCACGGCTCGGATTCGGTCGAGAACGCTGCCAACGAAGTCGCGTATTTCTTTGCCGCCACCGAAGTGGTCTCGCGCTGAGGCCGAGAGAGTCGAATCGTGAATGAGGTCGTGATCCCCTCCGTGCTGCAGGACGTTCCCGTCCGTGCCCCGGAACTGCGCAAGCAGAACCTGCTCGACCTCGACCGCGAGGGACTGGAGCGCTTCTTCGCCGACACGCTCGGCGAAGCGCGCTACCGTGCCCATCAGGTGATGAAGTGGATCCACCATCGCTACGTCACCGATTTCGACCAGATGACGGACCTCGGCAAGGCGCTGCGTGCGAAGTTGCACCAGCATGCCGAGGTCCTCGTCCCGAATGTCGTGTTCGACAAGCCGTCCACCGACGGGACCCACAAATGGCTGCTGGCCATGGGCACCGACGGCAAGAACGCGATCGAAACCGTCTACATCCCCGACAAGGGGCGCGGCACGCTATGCGTGTCGTCCCAGGTCGGCTGCGGCCTGAACTGCACCTTCTGTTCGACCGCCACCCAGGGCTTCAACCGCAACCTCACCACTGCCGAGATCGTCGGGCAGGTGTGGGTGGCCGCGCGCCATCTGGGCAACGTGCCGCACCAGCAGCGCCGCCTCACCAATGTGGTGATGATGGGCATGGGCGAGCCGTTGATGAATTTTGACAACGTCGTGCGTGCGATGAGCGTGATGCGCGACGACCTGGGCTACGGCCTGGCCAGCAAGCGGGTGACGCTGTCGACCTCGGGCCTGGTGCCGATGATCGACCGGCTCTCGACCGAAAGCGATGTCTCGCTGGCGGTCTCCTTGCATGCCGCCAACGACACGCTGCGCGAAAGCCTGGTGCCGTTGAACAAGAAGTACCCGATCGCCGAGCTGATGGAGTCGTGCGCGCGCTATCTGCGCGGCAACAAGAAGCGCGATTCGGTCACCTTCGAGTACACGTTGATGAAGGGCATCAACGACCAGCCCGAGCATGCGCGCCAGCTGGCCCGGTTGATGCGGCAGTTCGACAATGCGGTGCAGTCCAAGGACGCCGGCAAGGTCAATCTGATCCCGTTCAATCCATTCCCGGGCACGCGTTATGAGCGCTCGGGCGAGACCGAGATCCGCGCCTTCCAGAAGATCCTGCTCGATGCGCAAGTGCTGACGATGGTGCGCCGTACCCGCGGTGACGACATCGACGCCGCCTGTGGGCAGCTCAAGGGGCAGGTCATGGACCGCACCCGTCGGCAGGCGGACTTCCTGCGCACCCTGGAAGGGCAGGCCGGTCGAGATGCGGCAGCGTGATCTTGCCGTCATGGCGGCCGTGGCGATCGCGCTGAGCGTGGTCGGCTGCGGTGGTCGCAATGCAAAGGCGGGCTCGGTCCAGACGGTCGAGGAGGTCGCGCAGGTGCACTCGTTCCGCGACAGCAACGCAACCAAGAATCGTCTGGCGGTGCAGGAGAAGCTCGGTCTGGCCAATAACCGGCTGCAGATAGGCGACTATGCCGCTGCCGAGGAACAGGTCCGTGCAGCCTTGAAGAAAGATCCCCAATCGGTGGATGCCATTGGGTTGCTCGCGCTGATTCAGGGTGCCAAGGGCGATGTTTCCGGCTCCGGTGCCTCTTACCGCCGGGCTGCGGAACTTGCACCCCAGCGTGGCGATGTCTTGAACAATTACGGCGCATGGTTGTGCGCGAACGGCTCGCCGGCCGAAGCCTTGCTCTGGTTCGATCGCGCCCTGACCGACAGAAACTACGCCTCGCCCGCCTCTGCATTGGGCAATGCAGGCGGTTGCGCGCTCAAGGCGGGGCAGCCGGAACGTGCAGCCAGTGACTTGCGGAAAGCGCTGGAACTGGATCCAGTCAATCCGTACGCACTCGAGTCGATGGCGCGTTCGGAAGCGACACGTCGCAATTATTTCGAAGCGCGCGCCTTTATCGAACGACGGCTTGCGGCTGCACCGGCAACCGCTTCCGTGTTACAACTCGCCATTCAGATTGAGCAAGGGCTGGGCGACAAGGTAGCTGCCAGCCGTTACCAACAGCGGTTGGTCAGGGAATTTCCTGACGCAGCGACCGCCAACTCCGGGGCCAATGCATTGTGATCAGTGATTCCAATCCGAACCCTTTCGAGCAGGAAAAGGGCTGCGGACAGCATTTGCGCGACGCGCGCGAAGCGGCAGGTCTGAGCGTGGACGAAGTCGCCGGCAAGCTGCGCATGCCGGCGCATGTGGTGCGCTCGCTGGAGCAGGAAGAATGGCAGCGCCTGGGCGCGCCGGTCTTTGTGCGTGGTCAGTTGCGCAGCTATGCGCGCCTGCTGCATGTGGACCTGGAGCCATTGCTGAAGCAGGCCACCATTGCGCCGATCGAGCCGGTCAAGCTGGTCAGTCATACGCATACGCCGCGGGCGCGGCGCATCCTGGAAAGTACGGCGCGCAAGGCGATGTATGTGGTGATCACCGGCGTGTTCGCGGTGCCGGTGTGGTATGCGACCCGCTCGCACCTGGATGGCACGGTGCCCAGCACGGTGTCGCTGGACAGCATGCCCGAAACGCCCAGGGCCGGTACCCCGGCCAACGCTGCAACACAGGCGGCCGGCGCGCCGCGCGAGCAGCCGGCCCCGTACATCGCCTCGATGACGCCAGTGCCGCGCGCCACGCCGGAGGTCGAGACGCCTGCAGCGGCGTCCGCCACTGGCGGCAGTCTGTCGTTGAGCTTCAGTGGCGACAGCTGGGTGCAGATTCTGGCGCCCGATGGCAGCGCGGTCGAAAAAGCACTGGTGCGTGCCGGCGAGCGTCGCAGTTATTCGCCCGGGCAGGTGGGCCGGGTCGTGCTGGGCAACGCGTCGGCGGTAGAGGTTCAGCAAGGCGGCAGTATCGTCGACGTGAGACCGTTCCAGCGCGCTAACGTCGCCCGTTTTGCGGTATCCTCCGACGGCTCCGTGGTACCTGCTTCCGAGTGAAGCGGACTGCGGTTTTTCATTTCTCCCTATTGATGTTCCGCGCCTCCGGGATGACGGAGCGAGAGTACGCATGGCGATCGACGATCTGCTGGACGAACACGAACAAGGCGAACGCGTTCGTTCCTGGTTGAGAAAGAATGGCGCAGGGCTGATTGGCGGCGTCGTACTGGGCCTGGCCCTGATCCTGGGCTGGCAGTGGTGGCAGAAGCACACCGCCACTCAATCGGTGGAAGCCAATACCCGTTACGAGGCGGTGGTGAAGTCCATCCAGGGCAAGGACCTGGACAAGGCGGCCAAGGACATCGTGGCGCTTGATGACGGCAAGGGTGGAATCTACGCCGAGCTGGCTGCATTGCGTCTGGCCAAGGCCCAGGTGGATGCCGGCAAGCATGCCGAGGCGATCAAGACCTTGCGCGACGTGCCCGCCGAAGGCGAGCTCAAGCAGATCGTGCAGCAGCGCCTGGCGCGCGTGCTGACCGAAAGCGGCAAGCCGGACGAAGCGATCACGCTGCTGGCCGATGCGCAGGATCACACCAGCCTGGAGATCCGCGCCGATGCGCTGGTGGTGCAGGGCAAGCCGGATCAAGCGCGTGCGCTCTACGCCAAGGCCCTGACCACGGTGGACGTGGCCTCGCCGCAGCGCCGTTTGCTGGAAACCAAGCTGATGGATGTGGGCGGCAAGGTGCCCGATCCGGCGGAGCCGATTTGATGAAGCAGGTTGATATGTACAAGCGCATTGCATTGATCGCCCTGATGGGCGTGTCGCTGGCCGGTTGCAGCACCGTCAAGGGCTGGTTTGCAGGGAAGGACGCTGCCGCCAAGAAAGCGCAGGAACCTGCCGAGCTGGTCAAGTTCGAGCCGTCGGTCAAGGTCGACAAGATCTGGTCCACCGGCGTGGGCAAGGGCGAAGGCCATATCGGCGTGCGCCAGCGTCCGGCGGTGGCCGATGGCAAGGTGTACGCCTCGGCGATCACCGGGGGCGTGCAGGCACTGGACCTGCAGACCGGCAAGCGCGTGTGGGAATACAAGCCCAAGAAGGAAGAGCGCAACGATCGCAAGTTCAAGCAGCGCCTGTCCGGTGGCCCCGGCGTCGGCGATGGCCTGGTGGTGATCGGCACGCTGTCTGGCGACGTGATTGCGTTGAACCAGGCCGATGGCACCGAAAAGTGGCGGGCCAAGGTGCCGAACGAAGTCATCGCTGCACCGGCCATTGCACAGAACCTGGTGTTGGTGCGCAGCAACGATGGTCGCGTCACTGCCTTCGACGCAGCCACCGGCGAACGTCGCTGGTTCCATGCCGAAGAAGGCCCGACCCTGTCGGTGCGCGGCAATGCACCGATCGTGACCGGCCCGGGTGTGCTGTTCGTCGGCAACGATAGCGGTACCTTGAGCGCGCTGGCGTTGCAGGACGGCCGCCCGTTGTGGGAACAGGCGATTGGTGTGCCGGAAGGCCGCACCGAGCTGGAGCGCATGTCCGATGTGGACGGCGCGCCGGTACTCGACGGCACCACGCTGTATGCGACCAGCTTCAAGAACGAGACTCTCGCACTGGAAGGCCCGAGCGGTCGTCCGCTGTGGACGCGCGATCACGGCGGCGCCGGTGGCGTCGGCGTGTCGTCCGCGGTGGTGGTGGTGTCCGACAACGCCGGCTCGGTGTGGGGCCTGGACAAGAGCAGCGGCGCGGCGATGTGGTCGCAGGCCGCGCTGGCACGTCGCTCCCTGACCGGTGTGGCCATCCAGGGCGATTACGCCGTGGTCGGCGATTACAAAGGCTATCTGCACTGGCTGAAGCTCAGCGATGGTGCACTGGCCGCGCGCGCTCGCGCTGGACGCGACACGCTGCTGGCGCAGCCGATCGTCGTGGATGGCATTCTGTTGGTACAAAACACCGATGGCGATATCACCGCCTTCCGGTTGGCACAATAAGGACTTCGCGATGCTGCCCCTGGTCGCCCTGGTCGGACGGCCCAATGTCGGCAAGTCCACCATTTTCAATGCGCTGACGCGCACCCGTGATGCGCTGGTCCACGACCAGCCCGGCGTCACCCGCGACCGTAACTACGGGGTCTGCCGTCTCGACGAGGAGCGTCCGTTCATCGTCGTCGATACCGGCGGTATTGCCGGCGATGAGGAAGGCCTGGCCGGCGCCACCGCGCGGCAGGCCCGCGCCGCTGCCGGCGAAGCCGATCTGGTGCTGTTCGTGGTCGACGGCCGCGAAGGTGCGTCCTCGCTCGACGACGAGATCCTGGCCTGGCTGCGCAAGCTGGCACGGCCGACCGTGCTGGTCATCAACAAGATCGACGGCACCGACGAGGAGACCGTGCGCTCGGAATTCGCGCGCTACGGCTTCTCCGACGTGGTGGCGCTGTCTGCCGCGCATCGGCAGGGCATCGACGAGTTGCTCGAGGAAGTCGGCGCACGCCTGCCCGAGGAAGGTGCCGGCGAGTTGCTGGACACCGACCCGGCACGTGTACGCATCGCCTTTGTCGGCCGCCCGAACGTGGGCAAGTCGACGCTGGTCAATCGCCTGCTCGGCGAGGAGCGCATGATCGCCTCGGAAGTGCCGGGCACCACGCGCGATTCGATCGCCGTTGACATGGACCGCGACGGGCGCCAGTACCGCTTGATCGACACGGCCGGCCTGCGTCGCCGTGGCAAGGTCGAGGAAGCGGTGGAGAAATTCAGCGCGTTCAAGACGCTACAGGCGATCGAGCAATGCCAGGTCGCGGTGCTGATGCTCGATGCCGGCGAAGGCGTCACCGATCAGGACGCGACCATCCTGGGGGCGATCCTTGATGCCGGTCGTGCCCTGGTGGTGGCGATCAACAAATGGGACGGGCAGAGCGACTACCAGCGTGCGCAGGCCGAAGACCTGCTGTCGCGCAAGCTGGGCTTCGTCAGCTGGGCCGAGGCGGTGCGGATTTCCGCGCTGCACGGCTCGGGCATGCGCGAGTTGTTCCAGGCGATCCATCGCGCACACGCGTCGGCCACGCACGAGTTCAGCACCAGCGAAGTCAACCAGGCGCTGGAAATCGCCTACGAGACCAATCCGCCGCCGAGCATCCGTGGCCATGTCTCCAAGCTGCGTTACGTGCATCCGGGTGGCGCAAATCCGCCGACCTTCATCGTGCATGGCACGCGCCTGAAGGTGCTGCCGGAGTCCTACAAGCGCTATCTGGAAAACTTCTTCCGCAAGCGCTTCAAGCTGGTCGGCACGCCGGTGCGTTTCATCTTCCGCGAGGGTGCCAATCCGTACGAGGGCAAGAAGAACACGCTCACCGACCGGCAGGTGGCGCGCAAAAGACGGTTGATGAAGCACGTCAAGGGCAAGTAAGCAGGGCACTTAGGGCATGTGCGGGTGCCGGCAGGGCGGCAGGCACCAGCCACGCGTGGCGCGCGATCGTCAGGTGGAGTGAGTGCCGGACCCTTTCTTGCCATGGCGATGCGGCGCGTACCACATCGGGGGGTAGTGGCATTGACCTGCTTGCGGCACCTGCACGCGCGGTGCCGGGCGCTCCGGGCCGTCGTGTCGCACTGGTATCCTGCGTGCCATGACCGACTATCCTTCCCGCATTCCCTATGCGCAGGCATTGCAGATCCTGCAGGCTGTCGCAGCCAACAGCCGTCCGCCTGACGAAAACATCGCCACCTCGCGTGCCGATGGGCGCATCTGCGCTGCCGATCTGATTGCGCCGCTTGCATTGCCGCCCTCCGCCAACAGCGCGATGGATGGCTTTGCGTTGCGGCATGCCGATGCTGCTGCTGGCGATGCGTCATTGCAACTGGTCGGTGAACAATTCGCCGGCGAGCGCTGGACCGGCACGCTGAGCGCGGGCCAGTGCCTGCGCATCACCACCGGTGCGCCGCTGCCCGATGGCGCCGATACCGTGATCCCGAAGGAAGATGCGCAGGAGCGCGATGGCGTGGTGCGCTTCCGCACGGTGCCTGCCTTGGGTGCGGCGGTACGCCAGGCCGGTAGCGACGTGCGCGCGGGCGACCTGGTGATACAGAGCGGGCAGGTGTTGACGCCTGCCCGGATTGGACTGGCGGCTGCGCTGGGCCTGTCGCGGCTTGCAGTGGCGCCGCGGCCGACCATTGCGGTGCTGGCCACCGGCGATGAGCTGGTGGAGCCGGGCATGCCGTTGGGGCCGGGACAGATCTACAACAGCAACCGCGACATGCTGATGGCGCAGCTGCGGGCACTGGGCTATGCGCCGACCGCCTGGCCGACCCTGCCCGACGATCCACAGCGTATCCGCACGATGCTGGAAGATGCGGCTGCGGCCTTCGACGTGGTGATCACCTGCGGCGGCGTCTCGGCGGGAGAGAAGGATTATCTGCCGCAACTGATCGGCGAACTGGGCCGCATCCACTTCTGGCGCGTGCGCATGCGCCCGGGCATGCCGGCGGTGCTGGGCCAGATTGGGCGCTGCCTGCTGCTGGGCCTGCCGGGCAACCCGGTCTCGGTGCTGGCGACGTTGATCGCCTACGGCGTGCCGTTGCTGGATGGCCTGCAGGGACGTAGCGAGCCGCGTCCGTCTTGGCATGCGGCGCTGGCAAGCCCATGGGAAAAACGCCACGAGCGCCTGGAGTTCCTGCGCGGGCGCCTGGAGTGCGGCGAAGACGGACGTCTGAGCGCGTTGCCGCACCGCGGCGATGCATCGCATCTGTTACGTGGCGCGGCCGACAGCAATGCCCTGATCGTGCTGCCGGAACAGGCGCGGCGCTTCGAGGCGGGCGAGATCGTGCGGGTGATTCCCTACGCGCTGTGATCCCTTGGTGAACCAGGCGCCGCCAGCAGGAAATACCGTGCCTGACGCCAGCGGGCGCGGCCGCTGCACGATGCGGCAGGTGCCCCGGTTTCTGGTCCATGCGGTTGCTTCCGCGCCGTTCGCACGCATCCGCCAACGGTGCGTTACATGGTGTCGGCGACGCTGAGGGAACGACTGTTTACCCAGCAAGCCGGCGCACGGGGGATCGGCGGCAACCAATGCCGCCGATGTCCGTTCGGCCGCCGCTATCAGCCGATTGCGCTGCCGCAGAACGCGGCGTAATCGGCATAACCGGCGAATGCGACGCCAGGTGCGCAGACCGGGCACTGCGGGTCGGGCGGCAGGCGGATCTCGCGGAACCGCATCGCCAGCGCATCGAAGCTGAGCAAGCGTCCGGTGAGTGTGTCGCCGATACCGAGCAGCAACTTGATTGCCTCGGTGGCCTGCAGCAGGCCGATCACGCCGGGCAGCACGCCCAGCACGCCGGCTTCGGCGCAGCTGGGCGCGAATTCGGCTGGCGGTGGCTCGGGAAACAGGCAGCGATAGCACGGTGCCTGGCCGCGCTTGCGGCCGGCATCGAACACGCTCAGTTGCCCTTCGAACTGCTGTACCGCGCCGTAGACCAGCGGCTTGCCGAGTTTGACGCAGGCGTCGTTGAGTAAATAACGCGCAGGAAAATTATCGGCTCCGTCGACCACGACATCCACGTCCTCGAGCAAGGCGTCGACATTGTCGGCAGTCACGCGCGCCTGCCGCGCTTGGACCTGCACGCGTGGATTGAGCGCGGCAATGCGCTGTGCGGCCGAGCTAACCTTGGCAATGCCGACGCTGTCCTCGACATGCAGGATCTGGCGCTGCAGATTGCTGCGGTCCACGACATCGTCATCGACGATCCGCAGCTGGCCGACGCCGGCGGCGGCGAGATAGAACGCCGCAGGCGAGCCGAGCCCGCCTGCACCGACGAGCAACACGCGCGAACGCGCCAGGCGCTGCTGTCCTTCAAGACCGACCTGCGGCAGGCGCAGATGGCGCGAATACCGCTCGAGAAAATCCTGCTCGTCGGGCGGCAGGGTCGGGCGCACCAGGGGGAGGCCGGCGCTCGTCCATGCGGTGGTGCCACCGAGCACCGAAGACACCTGCGTATAGCCCTGTGCGCGCAGGATCTCCGCCGTGTGTGCCGAGCGCTTGCCACTCTGGCAGATCAGCACGATCTCGCGCGCCTGCTCCGACAGGTGCTGTGCGGGTGCGGTTTCCAGATCGCGTTGCGCAATGGCCAACGCGCCTTCGGCCTGGCCGCCGGCACGCTCGTGCAGCTGCCGGATATCGACCAGCAAGGCACCTTGCAGGGCGCGCAGGCGGGCGTTTGCAGGGGAGATGTCGTGGCTGCTCATGGCGCCATTGTCGCGCAAACGCAGGGCATGCGATGCACGGGATTGCCATGTTGGCATCAGGCTCACCAGCACGGCGGTAGCGTGGTCGTACAAGGAGACCCTCAATGACACCTGATATCGACGCGCAACTGAAACAACTTGCCGATGCATTGCCTGATATGCGTCGCCAGCATCCGGACGACTTCTGGGATGTCTTCCACGCACGTGCAGAGAAGATCACCGCTGCCGCGGGCTCGCAGGAGCAGGCGGCGCAAATCGTCAAGCGGATCGACGACATCCTAGCGGCCAATCAGCTTGGACCTGCGGATCCCGGCGCCTGAGCCCGCAGTCCTCGATGCGTGGGCGTTGCGGTGAGCTAGATTGGCCTACGCCCGATCCGCGCATCTCCAGCATCGACCGGCAGCAAGCCGGCGCGGCATGACTGTAGCGCCGGCTTGCCCGCAGCGGTGCCTGCGCCGGTCGCCGTATCGGCATGCAATTACTGCCAGCACAGCGTCAGGCCGCCACGCGGAACCGGTGGAGGCTCGAGCCCGCGGCGCGTGTGCGTCCTGCGTTCGATCGCAACGCGGGTGTCGGGCTGCCGAGGATTGCAAGCAGTCCGACGATCCCAACCATACGCGATCGCCACGGGATCCATTGGCGCACCGCACTGCAGCCGACGACGCCGTAGAAGAACTTCGTGACCTTCACTTGAGGTGAAGTGCGGTGCGTTGCAGCAAGGTTTTTTCTCCGATCGTCGACACCGGTTCGACGATCGGGTCACGCGAGGAGATCCAGCATGGAGGCACATCCTCTAGCGTGGAGATTCTCATGAAAGCACGTCACCCGATGTTTGCAGCGCTGGCCCTGTATTTGGGCGTCACCGTCGCTGCGCATGCGCAGACTGCAACGCAGGCCGACATGCCGGCCGCCCCCGAGCAACAGGCGGCCAACAGCATGCCGAACGCGAAGGAGCGCGAGGCGCTGGGCACCTTGAGCGCCATCAATACCAGCGAAATCAACGCGGCCAATCTCGCGTTGCAGAAGCAGGTGCAAGGCGGCGTGCGCGACTATGCGATGCAGATGGTCAAGGAGCACACCGAGAACAATCAGAAGCTGGCCAAATGGTCGCCGGATGTGTCTGCTGCCAGTGCCAAGGCGCAGATGAGCAAGGGCAAGACCGAACTGGCGACGCTGCAGAAGCTCGACGCCAAAGCATTCGAGGCCGCCTACGTCACGGCGATGGTCAAGGACCACACCGATGCATTGTCAGCGCTGGACAAGCAGCTGATTCCCGCTGCCAAAACGCCGCAGGTGCTGACGCATCTGCAGACCACGCGTAGCCATGTCGCCGACCATCTGGCGGCAGCCAAGGCCCTGCAGGCCGGCACCAAGGGTGCTGGACGCTGAGGCCTGTGCGTATTGCCGGCAAGTGACTGACCGCCCGGTTGCCGTTGCAACGGGCGGTCAAGGTTTCGAGGGTGTCGGTCAAGACCGGTGCCACAGGCTGATCGTCTGCTAGGCGTGGGCACCTATGCCAGCACGCGACGGAGCTTCACTCCGCTTGAGCATCTGCTTAATGCCAGGCCGGCAATGCTGTTCCATTCCGCTCATCTGGCCGTTCGCCCATGCCCGCCACCACCCGCAAGATCGCGACCTTCAACGTCAATGGCATCACTAGCCGTCTGCCGCATTTGCTGGACTGGTTGCAGCGCGAGCAACCGGACATCGTCGGCTTGCAGGAACTGAAAGCCACGCAGGACGCCTTTCCGGAACAGGCGATCCGTAATGCCGGATACGGCGTGATCTGGCAGGGCGAGAAGTCGTGGAACGGCGTGGCATTGCTGGCGCGTGGCGCCGATCCGGTGGAAATCCGTCGGGGGCTGCCATGGGACCGTGGCGATACGCAGAGCCGTTATCTCGAAGCGGCAATTCACGGGGTCGTGGTGGCCTGCCTGTATCTACCCAACGGCAATCCGCAGCCCGGGCCGAAGTTCGACTACAAGCTGGCATGGTTTCAACGCCTGATCCGGCATGCCAGGACGCTGGTGGACCTGCCACACCCGGTCGCACTGATCGGCGACTTCAACGTGGTGCCGACCGATGCCGACATCTACGATCCCAAAGGCTGGCGCAAGGATGCATTGCTGCAGCCGGAGAGCCGCCAGGCGTATCGGACCCTGCTCGACCAGGGCTGGACCGACAGCCTGCTTGCCGTCCACGGCCAGACGCCGATCTATACCTTCTGGGACTATTTTCGCCAGCATTTTGCGCGTGATCGCGGCCTGCGCATCGATCACTTGCTGCTCAATCGCACCCTGGCGCCCGGACTGCAGGACGCCGGCGTGGACAAGTGGGTCCGTGCATTGGAAAAAGCCAGCGATCACGCGCCGACATGGATCAGCGTGCGTGTGCCGGACGTGGTAGCCGGGCCGGCACCGCAGGCCAAGGCTGTGTCCAAGCCGCGTAAACGGCCCGTCGCAAAGGCAGCTGCGGTGCGCAAGCCGACCGCGAAGACGGCGCCCAAGATCGGGACGAAGAAGACGCCAACGCCGCCCGCCACCAGCACGTCAACCGCACCCGCCAAGCCGCGCAAGCGGGCGAAGAAACGCGCTGAATAATGCGGCAGGGTTAGCCGGTCCCGCTGGCATGGCGACGCTCCATCCGACGCTGCTTGATCCGGTGCAGCACATGCCCGGTGAGGGCGGTCAGCAGGATCAGTACGTTGCTGACGATAAACACTGCATTGCCGACCAGGTAGCTGTAGAGGATGAACAGCACCGAGGCGCTGATCTGGCCGATGAACAGCCAGCGCGACACGCCGTGCGCTGCGTCCGAGCGCCATTGCTTGTAGATCTGGCGGATCAAGGTGGCAATCAGGATGGTACTGGCGAGCCAGCCCACAAGGTCGACGGGTTGCATGCGGAACGGCTACCGTGGGGAACGGCGTGCAATAGTGCGAGGTGCCATGTGGGCATGGCGTTCTAGCGGCTTCAAGCGACGCGCGCCATCGGCCAGACAGGCATGTGCGTGCAGCAGGACGCAGCGATGCCGCAACCGCCATACCTGTACCGGCCGCGCCGGGGGCCGGTATCCTAGCCAGGTCATCCATCGCTCGACCGTGCCTTGCTCATGATCAGCTACGCCGACGCACTTGCGATTGTCCACCAGCAGATCGCCGTGCTTGCCGGCGAGTGGGTGGACAGTGCCGATGCCGAGGGACGGGTGCTTGCGCAGGCCTTGTCGAGTCCGGCCGAGCTGCCGGTGTTCGACAACAGTGCGATGGATGGATTTGCGTTGTCCACCGCCGGCCGCGGTGCAACCGCCGGCAGCGAACACGTCATCGGCGGCAGCGTTGCCGCAGGTGAAGATGCCGATGGCATCGCGGCTGCCCACGCTTGGGAAATCATGACCGGTGCCGGCTTGCCTGCGGGTGCCGATGCAGTGGTGCCGATCGAGCAGGTGGACGTGCTGGCGCATGATGGCCCACGGCCCATCCGCATCCGTCTGCGCACCGATCTTCACGCCGGCCAGCACATTCGGCGACGCGGAGAAGATGTGGCTTTGCACGATCGCGTGATCGCGGCCGGCACCGTGCTGCGCGCCGCCCACCTGATGCTGTTGGCCGCGCTGGGGTGTGCGCGTGTGCAGGTGGTGCGGCGTCCGCGTGTGGCCCTGATTGCGACCGGCCGCGAACTGGTCGGCGATCCGGCGCAGCTGCTGCAGCCTGGTCAGATCCGCGATGGCACCAGCAGCTATCTGCTCAGCCAGCTGCGTGCAGCCGGTGCCGAAGTCGTGTGGCATGGACAGGTGGGCGATGACGCTGCCGGCTTCGATCCGGCGCTTGCGCAGGCGCGCAATGCGGGCGCCGATGTGATTCTGAGCACGGGCGCGGTGTCGCGCGGTCGCTACGATTTCGTGCCGGATGCCTTGGCACGGCATGGCGCGGCGGTGCTGTTCCACAAGGTTGCGGTGCGGCCAGGCAAGCCGGTGTTGCTGGCGCGCTTCGAGGACGGCGTGCTGTATGTCGGCCTGCCGGGCAATCCAATGGCCAGCGCCGCCGGGCTGCGTTTTTTCGTCGAGCCGGCGTTGCGCGGCTTGCTTGGCATGCCGGCCGAGCGCGGCTTGCAGGTTGCGCTGGAGACGCCGATGCAGGCACGGCCACTCTGGCGGCAGCACCTGCGCGCACGCTTGACCTGCAGCGCTGCCGGCGTGCTCTGCGTGCAGATCCTGCCGCAGCAGGAGTCGTTCCGCGTGGCGCCGTTGCTGCAGGCCAATGTCTGGGCAGTGCTGGAACCGCAGGACGCGGGCGCCGCGCCCGCGACGACGGCGCAAGTGTTCGGGCTGGGCCATCTGCAGCCGGCCGCACCGGCGCTTGTGCCATGAGCGTGCGCCGGCACGTGGCGCGATGTGGTGCCGGCGGGCAGGCGGCATGAGCGCCACGCCTGCCTGGACGGGTGTGGTGCTGGCCGGTGGCCGGTCCTCTCGGATGGGGCAGGACAAGGCGCTGCTGCAGTGGCACGGCCGTCCATTGCTGGAGCACATGCAGGCCTTGCTGCGTGATGCCGGCGCGCGCGATGTGGTGATCAGCGGCGATCGCCCGGGCTATGCCGGGATTGCCGACGTGCAGCCGGACCTGGGGCCGCTTGGCGGCCTGGCCAGCGTCATCGATCGGCTGGCCGATGCAGTGACGCTGGTGGTGGTCCCGGTCGACATGCCACTGCTGTCCAGGGCATTGCTGGAGCGGCTGCTGGCCCCGCCACATCAGCGCTGCGTTGCCTTCGAAGACCAGATGTTGCCGATGCGGCTGTACCTGGATGCCGCTGTGCGTGAGGCACTCGCTGCGCTGATGGCCGGCGCCGGGCCGTCACGCTCACTGCGCGCCCTGCAGACCGCATTGCAGTGCCATCGCGTGGCTGTCACCGCCAGCGAACGCGCCGCGTTCGTCAATTGCAATACGCCCGAGCAGTGGAGTCAGCTCATCCATGAAAATCCAGATTGAAGGTCAGCAGCTGCGCTTTCGCATCGACGAAGCCGAATTGGCCGAGTTGCTTGCCGGGCGTAGTGTTGAGAATCTGAGCCGCTTGCCGAGCGGGCAGGGCGCGCGACTGGTGCGCCACAGCGTGAGCCTGACCGGCGGTCACGCGGCCTGCAACTGCGCCACCGACCATTGGCAGTTGTCGGTGCCGCGCGATGCATTGGAGGACCATGCAAGGCAATTGCCCAGCCGCGAGGGACTGCGCTTCAGCTTCGATGCCGGTGCTGGCCACGCCGAACAGACGGCGTTGCAGGTGACCTTCGATATCGATGTGCGCGACAGTGCGCGCAAGCGCTTTCCGAAAGCCTGAGGTGGCGGTGGCCGCGCGCGCGCACCGCTTATGCGCCGGCTTCAAGCCGCGCAGCAATGCCGGGCACACGCTCGCACGCCAGGCCACGTGCCTGCAGCGCGGCCTGGATTGCGGCAGCATCGGTATCGCTGTAACCGGCGCCGCTGCGCAATGCGACCACGTGCAGGCCTTCGGTGGCCAGTTCCAGCAAGACATCGTGCTGTGCCGCGGCATCGTGCGGCAAGCCGCGGCGTGAGGCATCACGCCTTGCCAGTTCCAGCACTGCCTCGGGGATGTCGTCGCCGATCAGCAGGACGTCGGCCAGATTCATCGCGCGCAGCGCCTTGAGGGTGAGCAGGCCGGGATCGCCCGGGCCGGTGCCGACCAGTTGCACGCTGCCACGTGCCGGCACCGCGCCGGCATCGTCCAGTGCGGCGATGAAGGCGCTTTCGGCCGCGTCGTCGTTGCCGGCCTGCAGCAGCAGCGGCACGTTGCCGTCGATGACGCGGTCGAACCAGCGCCGGCGCCGGTTCATGTCGGGGAACTGGCTGCGGATGCGCTCGCGGTGACGCGCAAACAGGCCGGCGAAGCGACCGACCGAGACATCCAGTTCGCGCTCAAGCCGTTCGCGCAGGCGGCGTGCCAGCATCGGTGCGGCACCGGCGGAGGAAATGGCGATGACCAGCGGATCGCGGTCCACGATGGCCGGCACCTGATAGGTCGACAGCTCCGCATCGTCCACCACGTTGACCAGGCGCTGACGCGCACCGGCGGCAGCGGCGACACGTTGATTCAACGCGCCATCGTCGGTGGCGGCGACCACCAGCCACACGTCATCGATCCAGGCGGGATCGAACTGGCCGCCCAATTGTTCGAAACGGCCGGCCTGCATCAGCTCTGCCAGTTCGGGCGAGAGCGCATGCGCGTACAGGCGGATGTGCGCACCGGCCTTGAGCAGCGCCAGCACCTTGCGCGTGGCGACTTCGCCACCGCCGATGACCAGCACGGCGCGCGCCTGCAGGTTTGCGAACAACGGGAACAACGGCATCAGACGTACTCCGAAAGGATGGCTCGCATCGACGGCATGTTGCATGGCACCATCAGGCCACGTCCACGCCTCGCTGCCGCCAATGCGTGTCCTGCTGGTCAACGATACCGAAAAGCCGATCGGCGAACTGCGTCAGGCATTGACGCGCGCCGGCTACACGGTGCTCGACGATGTGGCATCGGTCGGTGCCTTGCTGCATGCGGTACAGAGTCAGCAGCCGGACGTGGTGGTGATCGATGTCGACTCGCCCTCGCGCGACACCCTGGAGCAACTGTCGATGCTGCATGCCCACGCGCCGCGCCCGGTGGTGATGTTTTCCGGCGATGGCGACGATGCCTTGATCCATGCGGCCGTCGGCGCTGGTGTCACTGCCTATGTGGTCGATGGCCTGGCGCCGGCGCGGTTGGCGCCGATCGTGCAGGTGGCGCTTGCGCGGTTTGCGCAGGAAAGCAGCATGCGCAAGCGCCTGGACGATGTGCAGCAGGCGCTGCAGGACCGCAAGCTGATCGATCGCGCCAAGGGCCTGTTGATGGAAAAACGCGGCCTGAGCGAGGCCGACGCCTACGCGGCGCTGCGCCAGCAGGCGATGAAGCAGGGCGTCAAACTGGCCGAAGTGGCGCGACGCATCGTGGCCATGGCCGAGTTGCTGGGATGACCACATGAGCCAAGCCGACCTCCCCGTACTGCGCGTGGCCTACATGCCGCTGATCGATTGCGCGCCCCTGGTCGCGGCGCAACGACTGGGCCTGGATCACGTGCATGGGCTGCAGTTGCACTTGCAACGGCAGGCGTCCTGGGCCGGCGTACGCGACCGTCTGCTGGCGGGCGAGGTCGATGCAGCGCACACCCTGGCCAGCCTGGTCTATGCGATCGACCTGGGCATTGCCGGGCCGCAGTGCCCGATGGCGCTGTTGCTGACGCTCAACCACAACGGCCAGGCGATCACGTTGGCACCTGCGCTCGCACAGGCCTTGGCCGACGGGCAGACCTTGCCACAGGCGCTGGCCAGCCTGGGTCGCCGCGCCGTGTTCGCGCAGACCTTCCCCACCGGCACGCATGCGTTATGGCTGTACTACTGGCTGGCCGCACGCGGCGTGGACCCGATGCGCGAAGTGGACGTGCTCAGCATCCCGCCGCCGCAGATGCCGGACGCCTTGGCCAGTGGCCTGGTCGATGGCTATTGCTCCGGTGAGCCATGGGCGGCGGTTGCGCAGGCGCAGGGCAGCGGTCGACGCGTGATCCGCAGTGGCGAGCTGTGGGCTGGCCATCCGGAAAAAGTGCTGGCCTGCCGGCGCGAATTCGCCGCGCTGCAACCCGAGTTGACCGAACGCCTGACCGCCTGCGTGCTGGAGGCCTGCCGCTGGCTGGATGCGGACCCGGCAAATCGCGCGCAATGTGCGCAGTGGCTGGCCGAGCCGCAGCATATCGGTGTGTCGGCTGCGCATCTGGCGGCCTGCCTGGATGCCGAGGCCGATGCCGATGCGAAGGCATATGCGAACGATGGGACGGCGCTGGCCTTTCACCGCGATGGCGCGGTCAACATGCCATGGCTATCGGACGGCGAGTGGTTCCTGACCCAGTTTCAACGCTGGGGTTGGCATGACATCCAAGAAGACGACATCGCGCGGCTGCGCGACATCCATCGACTGGACAGCTATCGGCGCGCGGCCGCACGCATCGGCGTGGCCGTGCCGGAGGGCGATCACCGCAGCAATCGGTTGTTCGATTCGCGCTGAGCGTGGCTGACATGAGGGTCGTGCGGTTAGCCAGGCCGGAGTGCATTGGCTGGATGCATTGGATCGGGCGGAAGCGGAAGCAGCGGCAAAAAATTACAACGGCAACTGCAATGGCAACGGCGCGAGGCATGTGGTCTGCCGCTTGGTTGCAGGGCCCTTGCCCGCTCACCATCGCGGGACACGCGCAAGTACGTCCTTGTAGGCTCCGGCGCGGCATCCATGCCGCTCAGGGTCCCGCGACGGTGAGCGGGCAAGGGCCAGTGGAGAGGGTCGGTGTGCATGGCAAGAGCAGTGCTGGATGCGCCTCGTTCGATCATGAAGCATCGGCTCCATGTCTGATGCACGCCACAATACAGACAGCTTTTCAACTAAGCGCCGACCAACTGTCTGGCGCGGTGTCCTCGCCGGTTGCGGGACCGTGTGGCGGCATGGAGGCCGCCACCGAGCGTCCAGGGATGGATTCACGGCATGTCCCGCAAGCGGTGAGGGCATCGCGCCCTCGACTAGCCAAGCTTTGACCTGAACATTTGACTGCATCTAATAAGGACACCGCGCCCTTGTAGTGCACCAGATGTATTCGGCGCTCTTAGCCATGCGATGGGGCAGGGCGCGCACCAACCGACGCACGCTATTGGTGCATCGGCGCACGAAAGCCGGGAACGGCACGCTGCATCCGTTCCTCGACAGATCGTTGGCGAACTGCAGGCATTGCAAGAAAGCCACCATTTTCCAGTGACTTGCAGCGGCATGATGCCCGGGTGCGCAAGTTGGCACGTTGATTGCTTGGCACTCACGTGCAGGTGCAACGGCGTACCTGCAACAACACACACACGATGCAGCGGATCAACGGCGATCCGCACGCATCCAGGACAACGGCGTCCTTCCGGTTTTACCGGAGGGGCGCCGTTTTTTTTTGGCCATCGCATTCGAAGAGGTCTCTATGCAGCGCTCGTTCTGGCGATCCGGGCACACGCCCACCTTGTTCGCATCCTTCCTGTATTTCGACCTGAGCTTCATGGTGTGGTATCTGCTCGGTCCGCTGCAGGTGCCGATTGCGCAATCGCTGGGACTGGATACGCAGCAGCGCGCCCTGATGGTGGCGGTGCCGATCCTGTGCGGCGCCGTGTTGCGGCTGGCGCTGGGCATGCTGGCCGATCGTATCGGCGCCAAGCGTGCGGGCGTTGCCGCACAGCTTGCGGTGATCGCGTCGTTGTTTGGTGCCTGGCAGTTCGGCGTGCACAGCATGGGGCAGGTGTTGCTGCTGGGCGTGTTGCTCGGCATTGCCGGCGCCTCGTTCGCGGTTGCGCTGCCGCTGGCCTCGCGCTGGTATCCGCCCGAGCATCAGGGCACGGCGATGGGCATTGCCGGTGCGGGCAATTCCGGCACCGTATTGGCGGCGTTGTTCGCACCGATGCTGGCGTTGGCGTTCGGTTACCAGAATGTATTCGGACTGGCATGCATCCCGTTGCTGCTGACGCTGATCGTGTTTGTCTTGATTGCGAAGGAGGCGCCTGCACCGGTCGCACGCAAGCGCTGGTCCGACTACGGCCGCGTGCTGGTGGGCAACCGCGATGCCTGGCGTTTCATGTTTTTCTATTCGGTGACCTTTGGCGGTTTCTCCGGGTTTGCCAGCGCGTTGCCGGGCTACTTCCACGACCAGTTCGGCTTCGATGCGCGCACTGCGGGCTGGGCGACGGCTGCCTGCGTATTGGCGGGGTCGGTGATGCGTCCGTTGGGCGGTGTGATTGCGGACCGCGTTGGTGGCACGCGTGCCTTGCTCACCGTCTATCTCCTGGTGGCTGCGCTGGTGGGCATCGCAGGTGTCGGTGCGGGCGGTGCGATGGTGACGCTGGCCTTGTTCGTGCTGACCTTGTTGTGCCTGGGCGCCGGCAATGGCGCGGTGTTCCAGCTGGTACCGCAGCGGTTTGCGCAGGACATCGGCGTGATGACCGGCTTGATCGGCATGGCCGGCGGCATCGGCGGGTTTGCGCTGGCTGCGGGCCTGGGCGTGCTCAAGCAGCACACCGGCAGCTACGCGATCGGCATGTGGGTGTTCGCTGCGTTCGCACTCGGTGGTTGGGCGTTGCTGGCCGGGGTCAAGACGCAGTGGCGTAGCGAATGGTCCAGCGCCGGCGCGGCGCGGGTCTGACATGTCGACAGGAAACCAGGCAATGAAGCAACCCAGACTCGTCGTCATCGGCAATGGCATGGCCGGCATCCGCACCGTGGAGGAACTGCTCAAGCTGATGCCGGGCATGTACCAGATCACCGTGTTCGGGGCCGAGCCGCACCCCAACTACAACCGCATCCTGCTGTCGCCGGTGCTGGCCGGCGAGCAGGAGTTCGACGACATCGTGCTCAATCCATTGCAGTGGTATCGGGACAACGGCATCCAGTTGCACTTGAACAAGGAAGTCACGCGCATCGATCGGGTGCGTCGCCGCGTGATCGCCGCCGATGGCACAGAGGCCGACTACGACCGCTTGTTAATCGCCACCGGTTCGGTGCCGTTCGTGTTGCCGATCCCCGGCAACGATTTGAACGGTGTGATCGGCTACCGCGATATCCAGGACACGCGCACGATGATCGAGACCGCGCGCAGCAAGCAGCATGCGGTGGTGATCGGTGGCGGCCTGCTCGGCCTGGAAGCGGCCAATGGCTTGAAGCTGCGCGGGATGGACGTGACCGTGGTGCATCTGGCCGGGTGGTTGCTGGAGCGCCAGCTCGACCCGGTGGCCGGCAACCTGCTGCAGCAGGCGCTGCGCGCGCGCGGGCTGGAGTTCAAGCTGAGTACCGCAACCAGTGCCTTGCTGGGCAATGCGCAGGGCGAGGTGGTCGGGGTGAAGTTTGCCGATGGCAGCGAGATCCCGGCCGACCTGGTGGTGATGGCGGCGGGCATCCGCCCGAATACGCGCCTGGCCGAGGAAGCCGGCATCCATTGCTCGCGCGGCATCGTGGTCAACGACAGTCTGCAGAGCTTCGATCCGCGCGTGTATGCGGTGGGCGAGTGCGCAAACCACCGTGGCATTGCGTATGGCCTGGTGGCACCGTTGTTCGAGCAGGCCAAGGTGTGCGCGAACCACCTGGCGCAGTTCGGCATCGGCATCTACCGCGGTTCGGTGGCCTCGACCAAGCTCAAGGTCACCGGGATCGACCTGTTTTCGGCCGGCGATTTCATGGGCGGCGATGGCTGCGAGGAGATCGTGCTGTCCGATCCGGCCGGCGGGGTCTACAAGAAGCTGGTGATCCGCGACGATGTGCTGGTCGGCGCCTGCCTGTACGGCGACACCAGCGATGGCGGCTGGTACTTCAAGCTGCTCAAGGACGGCACGCCGATCCAGGCGCAGCGCGACCAGTTGATCTTCGGCGAGAGCGCACTCGGAGATGCCGGCACCGGCGGGCAGGACCGCGCCAGTGCGATGGCCGACAGCGACGAGGTCTGCGGCTGCAACGGCGTGTGCAAGGGCACGATTGTCAAGGCCATCAGCGAGCAGGGGCTGTTCACCGTCGATGAGGTGAAGAAGCACACCAAGGCGGCCAGTTCCTGCGGCTCGTGCACGGGGCTGGTCGAGCAGATCCTGATGAACTGCCTGGGTTCCAACTTCCAGGAAACGCCGAAAACCAAGGCCGTCTGCGCCTGCACCGATCTGAGCCATGGCGAGGTGCGTCGCGCCATTCGCGAGCACAGGTTGCTGACCCATGCGCAGGCCTACGCCTTCATGGAATGGCGCACGCCCAATGGTTGCGCGACCTGCCGGCCGGCGATCAACTACTACATGTTGTCGAGCTGGCCGCACGAGGCCATCGACGATCCGCAGTCGCGCTTCATCAACGAGCGTGCGCACGCCAACATCCAGAAGGACGGCACCTTCTCGGTGATTCCGCAGATGAAGGGCGGGGTGACCAATGCGGGCGAGCTGCGCCGTATTGCCGATGTCGCCGACAAGTACGCCGTGCCGATGGTCAAGGTGACCGGTGGCCAGCGTATCGATCTGCTCGGGGTCCGGAAGGAAGACCTGGTGGATGTGTGGCGCGATCTGGGCATGCCCTCCGGCCACGCCTACGGCAAGTCGATCCGCACGGTGAAGACCTGCGTGGGCAGCGAGTTCTGCCGTTTCGGCACCCAGAACAGCACGCAGATGGGCATCGACCTGGAAACCATGCTGGCCAATATGTGGAGCCCGCACAAGGTGAAGCTGGCGGTGTCCGGTTGCCCGCGCAACTGCGCCGAATCCGGCATCAAGGATGTCGGCATCATCGCGGTGGACTCGGGGTGGGAGCTGCACGTCGGTGGCAATGGCGGCATCAAGACCGAGGTGGCCCGCTTCCTGGTCAAGGTGAGCACCGCCGAGGACGTGCGCGAATACACCGGTGCGTTTTTGCAGCTGTATCGCGAGCAGGCGTATTACCTGGATCGCACCGTGCACTACATCGCACGGGTGGGGCTGGATTACATCCGCGCACAAGTGGTGGACGACGCGGCCAACCGGCGTGCCTTGTACGAGCGCCTGCTGTATTCGCTGGAAGGCCTGGTCGACCCGTGGAAGGCGCGTATCGCCGGCGAACGTCGGCAGGAGTACCAACCGCTGCGCATCGCCGCGCCGGCCGCGACGGTGGAGGAATGAACATGCAGCAGACCGCCTGGATCCGCGTGTGCGCGCTGCAGGACCTGCCTGCATTGGGCGCGCGCGTGCTCGAAGTCGACGGCATTGCACCGATCGCCTTGTTCCGCACCGCCAGCGACCAGGTGTTTGCGTTGCGCGACCGCTGCCCGCACAAGGGCGGGCCGTTGTCGCAAGGCATCGTGGCCGGCGAAACGGTGACCTGCCCGTTGCACGGCTGGGCGATCGCCCTGCAGAGCGGCCAGGCCTGTGCACCGGATGTGGGCTGCGCGCCGCGCTACCCGGTCAAGGTGGAGGCCGATGCGGTGTGGATCGTGTTGCAGCCGGTATCGCTGCCGGATGCCATCGCCGAGCCAGCCGCATGAGCGACGGCCAGCAGCGAGCCTTGACCGGTGAGGCGGTGCCGCCGCAGCCATCCTCGCCGATGCATCGCATCACGCGTTCGACCTGCTGCTACTGCGGCGTGGGCTGCGGGGTGCTGATCCACAGCGAGCACGATGCCACTGGCGAACGCATCGTCGGGATCGAAGGCGACCCGCTGCATCCGGCCAATCATGGCCGCTTGTGCAGCAAGGGCCTGGCCTTGCCGCAGACCGTCGCCAGCACCCAGGGGCGGGTACTCGCGCCCGAACTGCGTCGTCATCGGCAGGCGCCGCGGGCGGTAGTGAGCTGGGATCAGGCGCTCGACCACGTCACCGGCAAGCTGGCGGCGATCATCGAGCAGCATGGCCCGGATGCGGTGGCGTTCTATCTCTCGGGCCAGTTGTTGACCGAGGACTATTACATCTTCAACAAGCTCGCCAAGGGCCTGCTCGGCACCAACAACATCGACACCAATTCGCGCCTGTGCATGTCCAGCGCGGTCACCGCCTACAAGCTCGCGCTGGGCGCCGACGGTCCGCCGACCTGCTACGAGGATCTGGAGCTGGCGCAGACCGTGCTGTTTGCCGGCAGCAACATGGCGTATGCGCATCCGGTGCTGTTTCACCGCCTGGAAGATGCACGCGCGCGCAATCCCGGGATTCGCTGGATCGTGATCGACCCGCGTCGCACCGACACCGCGGCCATGGCCGACCTGCACCTGGCAATCGAGCCCGGAACCGACGTTGCGCTGTTCAACGGCATGCTGCATCACCTGATCTGGGAGGGTCTGGTGGATGCGCGTTTCGTTGCGGCCCATACCGAGGACTTCGACGCACTCAAGCACCTGCTGCGCGAATACACCCCGCGCATGAGCGCCGAGATCTGCGGTATCTCGCATGAGGACCTGGTGCAGGCGGCCGAGTGGTTCGGGCGCAGCCCGGCGGCCTTGTCGCTGTACTGCATGGGCCTGAATCAGTCCGCGCAGGGCACCGACAAGAACCTGGCGCTGATCAACCTGCATCTGGCGACCGGGCAGATCGGCAAGCCGGGGGCGGGCCCGTTTTCGCTGACCGGCCAGCCCAATGCGATGGGTGGGCGCGAGGTCGGCGGCATGGCGACGATGCTGGCGGCGCATCGCGAGATCGGCAATGCCGAGGACCGTGCGGAACTGGAACGCCTGTGGCATCTGCCGGCCGGCCGGCTGAGTGCCACGGCCGGCACACCGGCCGTGCAGTTGTTCGAGCGCCTGCGTGCCGGCAGCCTGAAGGCGGTGTGGATCGTGTGTACCAACCCCGTGCATTCGATGCCGGAGGTGGATGGCATTCGCGCCGCACTGGAACAGGCCGAGCTGGTGATCGTGCAGGACGCGTTCTCCGGCACCGACACCGTGCCATATGCGGACGTGCTGTTGCCGGCCACCAGCTGGGGCGAGAAGGACGGCAGCGTGACCAACTCCGAGCGTCGCATCACCCGCGTGCGCAAGGCGGTGGACGCGCCGGGCCAGGCGCGCGCGGACTGGTGGATCGCCAGTGAAGTGGCGCGCCGGCTCGAGGCGCGTCTTGCACCAGCGAGCGGCGCAGGCCTGTTCGGGTTCGACAGCGCCGCGCAGATCTTCGACGAGCATCGCGCGTTGACGGTGGGCCGTGACCTGGATATCGGCGGGCTGGACTACCCGCTGCTGGATGGCGGGCCGCAGCAGTGGCCATTCCCTGCCGGCGCCGCACACGGGCAGGCACGGCGCTATACCGATGGCGTGTTCGCCACCGGCAACGGGCGCGCGCGCTTCCACGCCACGCCGTATCGCAAGGTGGCCGAGCCGACCTCGGCACGTTTCCCGATGCGGCTGCTGACCGGACGGCTGCGCGACCAATGGCATGGCATGTCGCGCAGCGGACGCGTACCGGCGGCGTTTGCGCATAGCCCCGAACCGGCCTTGCGCATGCATCCGGACGATGCGACGCGACGCGGCCTGGTCGCTGGCGAGCTGGTGCAGATCGCCAGCAAGCGCGGTGCGCTGGTGCTGCCGCTGGAACTCTCCGACGAGCTGCGCTCGGGCACCGTGTTCGCCGCGATGCATTGGAGCGGGCAGCACCTGTCCAGCGGCGGCATCAACGAAGTCAGCAGCCCGGCGGTGGACGCGCGCTCGCAGCAGCCCGAGCTCAAGCATGCGGCGGTGCGGGTGGAGAAGGCGGTGTTCGGCTGGCATCTGCTGGCGGCGCGGCGCGGCGATGCGCTGGCCCTGCAACAGGCGCTGCAGCCGCTGTTGCGCGATTGCGGCTATGCATCGCTGCGGCTGCATGCCGAGCCGCTGGCGGGGGCCGGCGGGCACTGGGCAGTTTTGCATGCGGCCTGCGAGCGCGCCCCGGATGCCGGCTGGCTCGACCGTCTGGTTGCGGCACTGCAGCTGCCGGCCGGCGCCGACGTGCTGGAGTACCGCGACCTGCGCCGCGGGCTGATGCGTCGTGTGGGCTGGCGCATGCAGGATGGCCACAGCCATATCGACGGCCTGCTGCTCACCGCGGCGCAGCCCAGCGAGGCCAACCAGGCATTACTGCGCACCGCATTGGCGGGCCTGCCGTGGCGTGGTCCGCGGCTGGCGGTATTTGCGCAGACGCAGGGCGCGCCCAGCGACCCGATCGTCTGCAGCTGCATGCAGGTCTCGACTGCTGCGATCCATGCCGCCATCGACGACGGTGCCGATCTGCCCCAGCTCAAGCAACGCCTGGGCTGCGGCACGGTCTGCGGCTCCTGTGTCCCGCAACTCACCCGGCTGTGCCGGCAACCACGGCACGCCTGAGCGGCATTCCTGACCTCCACATCCTGCGAGACCTTCTCATGTCAGTCCTTCCTTCCTGCGTACGTGATGTGGTGTTGTTGTCCGCCGGCCCCGGCGATCTGGACCTGCTCACCGTCAAGGCGGTCAAGGCGCTGGCGGCCGCGCAAGTGGTGCTGCTGGACGATCTGGCCAACCCGCAGATCGTCGACCTCGCGCCACAGGCGCGGGTGATCCGGGTCGGCAAGCGTGGCGGTTGCCGCTCGACGCCGCAGGATTTCATCTGCCGACTGATGCGACGCTACGCCTTGCAGGGCTTGCGCGTGGTGCGCGTCAAAGGCGGCGATGCGCTGCTGTTCGGGCGCGCCGGCGAGGAGATCAGCTTCCTGCGCCGCGCCGGTGTGGGCGTGCAGATCATCAACGGCGTCAGTGCCGCATTCGCCGCGGCATCCGCGCTGGAGGTGTCGCTGACCCATCGCAGCCATTGCCATGGCATCACCTTCGTCACCGCGCATACGCACGATCACGGCGAACCGAACTGGGGCGCACTGGCCGCCAGCGGCACGACGCTGGGCATCTACATGGGCCTGCGGCGTGCCGAGGCCTTGGCCAGCGCCTTGCTGGTGCATCTGCCGGCCAGCACGCCGGCGGCCATCGTGCAGGCCGCCACCCGGCCCGAGCAGCAACGCCGGCTCACCACGCTGGGCGAGCTGGGGATTACCGCTGCGGCAATGCTGCCCGGTTTGCCGACCCTGCTGCTGGTGGGCGCTGCCTTATCCGAGGCGGCAGCGCAGTGCGACGATCGCGTCGGCAGGGTGCTGGAGCAGGCAGTGGGCTGAGCGCGATCTGCGGACCGCCGCGAGCGCCAATCCACGCGCGGCGGCATCGTGACGTTTCAACGCAGAAGGCGGCGCGCATGCCGCAACGCGATGCGCTCGTAGCACAGGTGATAGAGCACGCCGAGCAGCAGTGCGGCGCCCACGCTGAGCAGCAGGTTCACCGGCCAGGTGGCCAGCGGCCCCATCCGCCGCGTGGTGCGTGCCACCAGCGACATCAGCGGCATGTGCACCAGGTAGATCGCATACGACGCATTGCCGAGCAACAGCAGCACCGGGCCGATACGTAGCCAGCCACGCCACTCCGCGCGCACTAGGCCGACCACTGCTCCGGCGATCGCCAGGCCGAACAGCGGCGAATGCACGCGTTGCATGCCATCGAGCACGAAGCACGCGGACGCGACCACCGCAACTGCATGGCTGACCCACACCATCCACGGTGCAGCGCTCAAGACCGCGCGTGCCGCCAGCATGCCGAACACGAATTCCAGCGTGATGGGATGCAGCAGCAACGCCCGCCAGGACAGCTCCACCGGCTGCGCGAACGGCGCGCCAACGGCGGCATGCAGCAGCGTCAGGCTCGCCCAGAGCAGCGCGCAGCGCAGCGGATGCCCGCTGCGGAAGAACAGCCACGCCAGTGCGTAGAACACCAGCTCGTAACCCAGCGTCCACGCCACGCCCAATGCGGACTGCCCGCCGACCGGCAGCAGGGTCAGCGTGGCAAGCCATGACCAGCCGGTGTCGCCATCATCCAGGCTGGGCCGCAACGTATAGGCCAGCGCCAGCGCGATCCCCACCGGCCAGTACGGCAGATAGATGCGGCTGAGACGGCTGCCGGCGTAATCGCGGCTCCAGCCCGGCGTGCCCGCACCGGCATGGTTGACGTAGTAGATGATGAAGCCCGACAGCACGAAGAAGAAATCCACGCCCAGGTAGCCGTGCGCCAGCGCTGCGGCCAGCCATGCCGGTAACGGCTGCACCAGGTGCGTGGTGGGCAGCACGCTGTGGCTGAGCACCACCATCGTGGCGGCCAGCGCACGCCCGGCCTGCAGCACGCCGATGGTGGGACGGGCAGGCAGCGCGGCCGTCGGCTGCGGCATCGGCACGCGGCCGCAGGCCGCTGTCTGCGCGCTCAGGCAGCCAGTTCCGCAGCGTCGGCGAAGACGCTGGCCTGCTCGGCACGCAGGCGATCGATCAGGCGATTGGCCGGCAACTGCACATCGTCGTAGGTCAGCACCTGGTCCTTGGGCACCGCATGGCGGAGCACACAGCCTTCGGCCACGCCCATCGGCAGCAGCCTTGCGTTTGCGGTGACGTCGGCGCGCTCACACTGGCCGTAGCTCATGTAGCCGCCGAGCCCGTCGATGGTTTCGCCGATGGCCAGGTCGCGCTTGGCGGTGGCAATCACTTCCACCAACGGCGCGCCCAGGGGTTGCAGCACTGCATCGCCCAGCAGCACCACCCGCGCCACCGACAGCGGCACCTCGAAGTGGCACAGGTGGTACGGCGTGTAGAAGCTGTACAGCGGGCCTTCGCCGAGCTTGTAGAGATTGAGGTAATGCTGCTGCCTGGCATCGTCGTGGCTGGCCAGCACGAACACGCCGGGCGAGGGCAGGGCGCCGACCACGTAATCCACCGCCCCGCCGACCGCACGCAGGGCCTCGATGTCGTAGCGCCGGGTCAGTTCGTCGACATGTGCGCGATGCTCATGGCCGGTCATGCCGCGCTGCAGGATCGACATGCCGGTGCCATTGGCCACGATCGCCTGCTCGAAGCTGATCTTGGTGCCGTCGGCAAAACTGGTGACCATATGCGGGTCCTGGCCCCACTTCGCGGCGAAACCGGCCTGTGTGGCCGGTGTGCGATACGGGTCCTGCAGGCCCTTGATGTTGCCGCACAGCAGCGGCGTCAGACCGATCGAGCGTACGAACCGGTACAGGTTCATCTGCACGCCGGGCTGGTCGCCATCGCAGGCGCTGAAGATCACCCCGGCCGCGTCGGCCTTGCGTTTGAGCAGCGGGCCGACGGTGCCGTCGAGTTCGGCATTCATCGTGACCATGTGGCGGCCATGGGCGATGGCGCCCAGGCTGATGCGCGCGCCGTAGTCGATGGCCCCGGTGGCATCGATCAGGCAATCCAGCCCATCGCATTCGTACAACAGTGCGGGGTCGTCGGTCACCGCAGGAATGCCGGCAGCGATCTGGCGCTTCAACTCGCCGGCGCCATCCACCACGCGCGCGTGCTGGCCGGCCTGGCGGTAGGCCTCCAGTGCCTTGTCCACGCTGCGGTTGCAGATCGCCGACACCTGCATGCCCGGCACCGAGTGCGCGATCTGGTTGACGATGCCGCGTGCCATGAAGCCGGCGCCGTACAGGCCGACACGCAATGGGCGGCCTTCGACAGCACGGGCCTGCAATAGACGATCGATGTTCATGCGCGCTCCCGCTGGGTGAGTCCGGCAAGGGTGGGGATGCCGTGTTGGTGTTCGTTGAAGTCCGGCCAGGCGGCATCCTTGTCGGACACCAGCTGTGGTTCGAGCGGCCACTGCACGCCCAGGCGCGGATCGTTCCAGCGCAAGCCGCGCTCGGCCTGCGGCGTGTACATCGCACTGGCGAAATACAACGCCTCGGTCTGCGGCTGCAGGGTGATGAAGCCATGCGCAAAGCCGCGCGGCACGTAGAGGGCCAGGCGATTGTCGGCAGTCAATTCAATGCCGTACCACTGCAGATACGTGCGTGAATCCGGGCGCAGGTCCACGATCGCATCCCATAGTGCACCACGGATGCAGCGCACGATCTTGACCTCGGCGGCGGGCGGCAGTTGGTAATGCATGCCGCGCAGGGTGCCGGCCTGCGCATTGAACGAGTTGTTGACCTGCACGAACTGATCGACCAGGCCGGCCTGCGCCATCTCCTGGGTGCAGAACACGCGTGCGAACCAGCCGCGTTCATCGCCACGCTGCTGCGGCTCGATCACGAACGCGCCTGCCAGCGGGGTGGGGTGGAAGATCATGCCGCCACCCTCAGATCCGGTGCCAGGGCGCCCGTGTCGACCAGCTGCTGCAGGATGCGCAGACGAATGAAGTCCGACCGCTGGCGGAAGTCGCCATCGTTGAACCCGGCGCGCTGCAGGTCGTCGCGCAGCTCGGTGATGGTCGAACGCAGGGTTTCCTGCGGCTGATGTTCCGGCGCCAGGCGTTCGAACAGGGAGAAGTCCACGCGATAGGAGCGGTTGTCGGTCGGCGCGCTGGTGGAGATTGCAACGTGCGCACTGGGAATCGCCACGCCGACTGCATGGGCCAGATCGCGGATCTGCACGTTCCATCGCTCCGACCCGGCATTGACGAACAGGAACTGCCCGCCGGCCGCGGGTGTACGGCTCACTGCCCAGTCGATGGCGCGCGCCATGTCGCGCACATGGATCAACGGCCGCCAGGGCGAGCCATCGGACAACACCTCCACGGTGCCGTTGGCCACCGCGCCGGCGACGAAATCGTTGAGCACCAGATCCAGCCGCAGACGCGGTGAGGCACCGCAGGCGGTGGCAAAGCGCAGGCAGGTGATCACCATGTCGGTGTCCAGCTGTGCGAGCGCACGCTCGGTATCGATCTTGGAATGCGCATACGCCGTCAGCGGTGCGATGGCGCTGGTTTCCGACCGTGGCGTGCCATCGGCGGCGGCGCCGTACACGCTGCAGCTGGAGGCGAACACGAAGTGCCCCACGCCGGCCTGCGCGGCCGCCTGCGCCACCGCCACGCTGGCGCGGCAGTTGATCGCATCGGTGACCAGCTCGAAACGCTTACCCATCGCATCGTTGGAGATCGCCGCCAGGTGCACCACCGCGTCGAAGCCCTGCAGCTGCTGCGCAGTGAG
>NZ_UIHB01000004.1 GCF_900476395.1 Xanthomonas euroxanthea | reverse complement strand
AGCCGGCCAACTGACCCAGGACGTTGCCAAGACCGGCCAGCGCGACAAGCTGATGGCCCTGCACGCGCCCGTGGACGGCACTATCCAGCAGCTGGCCGTGCACACCGTGGGCGGTGTGGTGACGCCCGCACAGCCGTTACTGGTCGTCGTGCCTGCCGAAGAAGCCTTGGAAGTAGAGGTCACCGTCCTGAACAAGGACATCGGCTTCATGCGTCCCGGCCAACCGGTCACCGTCAAGGTCGACAGTTTCCCCTATACCCGCTACGGCTACCTGACCGGCACGGTCGCCAGCGTCTCGCATGATGCCGCGCACGACGAAAAGCTGGGCCTGGTGTTTCCTGCACGCATCAAATTGAACGGCAGCACGCTGGCGATCGATGGGGTCAAGGTGCGGATGAGTGCCGGGATGAGCTTGAGTGCTGAGGTTAAAACTGGAAAGCGGCGTGTGATTGACTATTTATTGAGTCCCTTACGAATGCATGGCTCGGAATCTTTGAGAGAGAGATGAAGTTATGAAACTGCTGATGCTCGTCGGTTTGGCCTGGGTCATGATGCGTATGTCTGGCTGCAAGTAAAGATGAAATGGAAGGAGCAGGTCTGGCTGGGGGAGGGGCGATTTGTGGACGTGGAGCGTCGGGCGATAGGGGGAATGGATTTCCCAAAATTCATCGTCAATCGTCACGTTGCATCAAGAGTTGAAATGTAAACCCTTGAATGTGCTCTGGACTGCAGAAGGTGCGATGAAAATTGGATCTTTTTACATTTAAAGATGCTCACAAACACATGGCGCGATTGGAGTCTAACTAGTTCTAATCAATGTTGTGAATTCCCATTGCCATTAAATCAATTTCCGAAATTATCCTCGGTAATTAAATAAAAAAGGAATTTCTTATGAATCAAGATGAAAATGACAGATATGCGATGTTTCTCACCGAAATATCTGCAGCGCTTGCCGGCAACATCGAGTCAGCTTTCGCGGATGCAAAAGCATTACACGGCGATTCCAATGTAGAACCCACTACGCTCTTTAATCTCTACTCTGAAACACTTGAGCAGAATATAGAGCTATTGAAATCCTACGCCGATAGATTTGCCGCAGACGGTAATGCAATATTAAATTCGTGGACCGAAGGAATGATAGCTGACGCAAGCCGTCAGCTCGACTTGTTAGATAAAGAAAAAGATCCTGCCGTAGCGTTAAAGGATTTTGCGTCCGGAGTTATAAGTGCGTTAGACAAGGAGGGTACACGAATAGCGCTTGGTGGTGGCTCTGAGAAGTTTTTCAAATTTGCATCTAAGGGGCTTGATGAATTAGACGTCATTACAAAAGCGGCGCAAGGTGATCTGACAGCAGCTATGGCTGTTTACGCCGGTTCTTGGGTTAATGCGGTCGTTACCGGAGTACTTACCGGTGTAGCGGTTGCCTCGGGCGTCGCTTCCTGGCCAGTACTTGCAGGGATCGCCGTTATCGGTTCAATCGCAGGGGTATTAGGTGGGAATGTCGCCGACGACGTTGCGGAATACTTCTTTGATTTCGCGAAAGAACCTGAAGATATGCGAGAGGATGCGTATCAATCGATAGTCTTTCAAATCAAAAATGGAGGTAGCGCCTACCTACCTGGACTGAACGACTATCTCGCTTTTGGAACTCAGCAGGATGATCAGCTGAGCGCGCAGTATGATAAAAGTTATTCCAGTACACTGATAGGCGGGTCGGGAAACGATACCTTATACGGTGGTGACCTCATCGATAAGTTAAGTGGGGGTGATGGGGACGACTTTTTGGTTGGATATGCGGGCCCAGATACCCTCAATGGAGGCTTGGGAGATGATCATTTGCACGGCGGGCGCGGATCGGACTTATTACAGGGCGGAAAGGGATTTGATACGTATGAATTCAGAGTCCGTGATCTAGATGAAATCACTGAAGATACGATCATTGATACTGATGGCATAGGGAAAATTACGTTTGAAGGCGTTGCTATCGGAGACCTTTCGGTAAACACGGTCTCGCGCGATGGTCTTGGGTGGGAGACCCATGATGGCGTCTTTCGTCTGCAATCCGTTCCGAATGGTGATAAATCGACACTAATCATCACGCATCGTGAAAGCGGCGGCCGCATCGTCGTCAAGAATTGGTCAAACGGCGTTCTAAATATTACCCTGCCGGGACTGGGCCAGCCCGGGAGCCCGGAGAATCCGGTCTCCCAGACAAACGATGACGATTTGGTCGGCCGTGATGGAGGTCCAGACGAAGTCAGAAGCGGGAATGACATTATTTCTGGTTTGGGCGGGAATGATGGAATTGCCGGTGGATATGGTGATGATTGGATAGATGGCGGCCATGGGAATGATCTAATCCTTGGTGGGCCAGGAGCCAATCGGCTCCTTGGCGGCTTGGGTGACGATATATTGATTGGATCGTCAATGCTCATGGCATGGCGCAAGCCAAAAGATGAGCTGGGCTCAAGCGAGCGTGACGCTTGGTATAGTGAGTCTGCAGCTCGAACAGGGATTATATCGGTAGGAAATGGATGGTTAAGCGAAGTCTCAGGAAATACTCCCGTCGGCTCAGATGCAACACAGAATATCTTTAATTTTTCCGTGAGAGCTTATTATACAAACGGCCAGGATCCTTGGGTGGAAACGAATCCAAATATTCTACCGAGCGGGAATGATGACATTGACGGCGGCGATGGTTCCGACGTTGCTTACGGTGGTGAAGGTAATGATACCCTCCTGGGAGGGGCGCAAAACGACCTGCTTCTCGGTGGAAGCGATCATGACTATATTGATGGGGAAGATGGCGATGATCTTATTTTCGGAGACGATTTTTCTTCCGCTGATGGTATCTGGAGCTTCATGGCCACTCAAATTTCAGACAGGGCCAATACGTCAGGAAACGATATTATTCTAGGTGGTACTGGCGAGGATCGAATATTTGGCCAGGGTGGCAATGATGTCATTAGTGGAGGAGAAGGCGACGACATCCTTCAAGGAGACCGTGTCGACTACGGCCTGACATACTCCTATGTGTCTGCGGGATTGCCAGGGAACGACTACATTGATGGAGGTGCGGGTAACGACCGAATCTATGGCGATAGCGGTAACGATACTCTTTTAGGAGGGGACGGTGCAGACTACATCTTGGGTGATGCCGTCGGAATTGATGAGTCCCAGCATGGTAATGACGTCATCGATGGTGGGTCAGGCGTTGACACGATTATCGGTCTCGGAGGTGATGATGTCATACGTGGCGGCGATGGGGATGATCTATTGCTGGGAGACGCGTCCGGTAGCGACCTAGCTCTTCAATTCCATGGGAATGACCGGATATATGGCGAGGCAGGCAACGACGAGATTCAAGGTAACGCTGGCGACGACTATCTCAGCGGAGGATCGGGAAAAGATCTTCTGCAAGGTCAAGCGGGAAACGACACTCTCTTGGGAGACGCTGATGATGACGAACTGCAAGGGGGTGGGGGGGGCGATACGTTGATAGGCGGCACAGGCGACGATAGGTTATTTGGAGAGGATGGCGACGATAACTTAATCGGCGACGAAGGCCGGGATTTCATTTACGGCGGGGCTGGTAATGATCGTTTAAGCGGAGGCAGTGGGGAAGATACTTTGGTTGGAGGAGATGGTGATGACAATATTGACGGAAATCAAGGTGATGATGTTATCGATGGCGAGCTTGGAAATGACTCAATCAGAGGCGGTCTTGGAAATGACGTGATTGATGGAGACGAAGGCGACGATTATGTAGATGCAGGTGATGGCAACGATAGCATTTATGGTGGTGGCGGCAACGATTTAATAAATGGGGGAGATGGCAACGACACCGTGACCGCTGCGGAAGGAAATGATCAGGTCAATGGAGGAAACGGCAACGACTATCTTGAAGGCAGCGATGGAGATGACACGCTATCTGGCGATAAAGGCGATGACATTGTCATAGGCGGCGCCGGCAATGACCAGACCGTCGGCGGCGAAGGCAGCGACATTTTGTACGGTGACGATCAGTTTGGTATTTACTCTGGCAACGACAAGATCGCTGGCGATGCAGGTGATGACTACCTCGACGGCGGTCGGGGTGACGATCAACTCGATGGTGGCACCGGCAACGACACCCTTGTCGGTGCAGAAGGAAACGATACTTATCTTATCAAGGCCGGTGATGGTCATGATGAGGTGATTGGTTTGGGTAGCCAATCGGCGGGAAGCGACACCATCACGCTCACCGGCCTTTCTAGGAATCAGGCAACGTTCCGGCGGAGCGGTAGCGCACTGGTGATGACATTCGGTACAGACCAATCGCTTCGCCTGGAAGGCTTTCTTGCACGCGACAGTGGCGGGCACCGGATCGTCTTTGGCGATGGTTCGACGATGGATCGGGCTGATGCTCTGAGCTTACTTGGTGGTGGTACTGCGGGCGATGACGAGTTGCAAGGCAGCGGCCAAGACGACGAACTGTATGGCGAGGCTGGTAACGACAGAATTTACGGCCAAGATGGCAATGATTCGCTCAATGGCGGAATCGGCAACGATCTTGTATTCGGAGGGGGCGGAAACGACCTGCTCGAAGGTGGCGATGGCAACGATCTTCTCGACGGCGGAGCCGGCGACGACCATCTGTCCGGCGGAGCGGGCTCCGACGTTTTCCGCTACGGCACTGGCTACGGCAACGACACCATTACCTTCGATCCTGCTGCCGATGTTCGGCAAGTACAACTAGTTGATATCGTCAATCCAGCGGATATGTATTACGCGCTAAAGAACGGCGCTCTGATAATGACCGTTACCGAGACCGGTCAGAGCCTCACCATTGAGGGGTACGCCGGCGCGAGTGGGCCGACCGCACGAATCTTGCTGGCCGACGGCAGCGAGCTTTTGCCAGAGATGTTGTGGCGCGGCGCGGATGAGATCGAAGGAAATTCGTGGAACGATGAGATTTACGGGTATGACGGTGATGATCTTCTAGTTGGAATGCTGGGGGACGATACAATTTATGGTGGCAATGGTCAGGATACTTTGATAGGGGATTTTCTCCACATTTATTATTATTGGCAGATGGGGGTGTGGTATAACGATTATCTGGATGGCGGGGAAGGTGATGACTATATTTACGGAAATGGCGGTGATGACATTCTGATAGGTGGTGCAGGCAATGACTCACTCTATGGAGGACTAGGCGCGGATATTCTGAACGGCGGAGCCGGTAATGACGTGCTCTATGGAGGTGCGGGGGCAGATATCTACGAGTTTGGCCGTGGTGGCGGTAGCGACTTCATCCTGGGATCGCCTGGTTGGCGCGGGAGTGTTAGGTTTGATGCCAGTGTACTGAAGGAAGATATTGTCGTTTATAACAATGATATTTATGGGGGTTCTTTGCAACTCATCATTGAGGGGACCAGTGACTCAATTACATTGGGAGGATTTTACGACATACGATCCCCTGGGATCCCTACGCTTGATCCTATCGAGCAGGTCATATTCGCCGATGGCACTGTTTGGGATGTGCAAGAAATATTATATCAATCCATGCGGGGATCGCACCGTAACGACAATATTATAATTTTTTATCCAAAGGATGAATTTATCGATTCCGGTTTGGGTAACGATATTGTCCAAGGGTTGGAGAACGACGACACCATCTATGGTGGTGCCGGAAATGACAGCTTGTCGGGTGGTGCAGGTAACGATATTTTGGTGGGAGGCAGTGGTTCGGATATCCTTAGTGGCGATACCGGGAACGATATTTATCGCTTCGGCATTGGCTCTGGGCTTGATTTCATTAGTAATTGGCGAACAGCGGAACCCGACCATGATTTGATTGAGCTTGGTGAAGGAATCACCACGGAAAACATTCGCCTCGCGCGTTCGGGGGATGCCTTGGTAATCGATATCGAGGGATACACCGACCGGTTGATGGTGTTGGGACACTTTCTGACAGCCGAGCAATGGGGCAGTGGCGGCCCGATCAATGCGTTGCACTTCGCCGATGGCAGCATTTGGGGCCAAGACGAGATTGTGGAGAAACTTGGCGCACCTCTCGAGCCTATCGAAGTCACCATTGGCGGTTCTAGCTATACCAATTTCTATGCTACTGGCGGCTACGTCATCGGCATTCAGAGTACTGGGCGCGATTATAATTATGAAATGGCGGGAGCCACCTGGTTCGACCTCGGGCCAGGTGATGTACACATTTCTGGTGGCACTGCCGGGGATACCTACGTGTTCGGCAAGGGCTACGGAATCCAGGCAATACAAGACCGCGGCGGAACAGACCGGATAGTTTTCAATGCTGACCTATCTCCTGGCGATCTTACCCTCTACAAGCTGGGCTATGACTTGCAGATGTATGTGGAGGGGCAGTCGCCGCTCACCATCGTTGGATTTTTCGGCGAAAGCGGCATGGCAGCGATCGAGTCAGTGACCTTCGCCAACGGAACTGTATGGGATTCCGCATGGCTGCATGCCAATGCCGTGAGCCCGGACCTAGCCCTGAATGGAACTACGGGCAGCGACATCCTGCGTGGAAGCATCGGCAATGATCGGCTATCTGGATTGGAGGGTAACGACCAATTGGAAGGCGAAAGCGGTGACGATCTACTCGACGGTGGCGCCGGCGCGGATATGATGCGTGGCGGCAGGGGAAGCGATACGTACGTGGTGGATGATGCTGGTGACTCGATCTTCGATAATGGATACAACAGCGGATTGGAAGATTTTTGGCGAACAGATATCAATACGGTAATCAGCGGTATCGACTACACGCTGGGCATAAACTTGCAGCAGTTGATCCTTGATGGGACTGCCGATCTCAACGGGACTGGCAATGGAGACTCCAATACCCTGCAGGGTAATGCCGGAGCCAATATCCTGACCGCAGCGGCTGTGGACGATTACTCTTACCAAGCCGACTGGATGGACGGTGCTGCAGGGAATGACACCTTGATCGGTGCATGGGGCAACGACACCCTTATCGGTGGTGCGGGTGATGATCGCATGGAGGGCGGTGGTGGCGACGATCTTTACTATGTCGACAGTGTTGGAGATGTCATCATCGAAACCGAGGGGGAGGCGCCTTCGATTCCGATGTCAATGGCCGTGCAGTTGTCGCGCAACGTGACGAGCTCTTCCGTCGGTGCGCCAGGAGCGCCTGGGATTCCCGCGATGGGCGAACACCCTTATCGCAATGGCGACACGGTAGCTGCCAGTATCGATTTTATTTTGACGCAAGATCTGGAGTCGCTGATTCTGCTCGGTGACGCCATAAACGGTACCGGTAATGAGTTCCGCAATTGGTTGACAGGGAATGCACAAGACAACGTGCTGAGCGGTCTTGGGGACTATGACACGATCTCTGGCGGTGCCGGCCGCGACGTTTTGTACGGTGGTGATGGTGCTGATGAGTTGGACGGCAACGGTGGAGACGACACGCTGGTTGGCGGCGATGGCGATGACTTTTATGGCTACACCGCTGGCCAAGGCCACGACACCATCGTGAATGTCGATGCCTATGGCGAAGATATATTGCAGTTGAACGGAGCCGGGTTCGATCAATTCAGCTTCGCCCGAGCTGGCGATGACATGGTCGCAACGTTGACTGACCAGTCAGGTAGCTTGACGTTCAAAGATTGGTACACGGAAGCGACCAATCGTGTCGACCGCTTATACGACCAGAACTGGAGCGAACTCACCGCAGACCAGGTTGACAGTCTGGTCGGTGGGGCGGAGTTGAGTCAGTTGATCGGTGCGATGGCACAGGGCGAAGCTGGGCAGGAGGTTTTTGCGCAGTCCTGGAGCGAACGCGGCAATCAGCCGCATCTCATGATCGCTGCAGTCTGACGATCAATTGGTGCTGAATCCTTTCCCCGCAAAAGCCGTCATGGCTTTTGCGGGGTCTGGCAAAAATCCACGTGGCATTGCACGTGGTGGATGTCGCAAATAGCAGTGGGCGTAGAATCGCCCCATGAGCCCCATCTCCCCCAACTACCCCACCCTCCAATCCATCGGCTGGCCCTGGCCTGGCCCTGCCGAAGACCCGGCCTGGCAGGCACTGTTCGCCACGCATCCGCAGGCGCTGCCGGCGCGGGTGGTGGAACAGCACCGCACCGGCTATGTGGTGGCGGATACGCCGGAGGTCGGCCTCAAGGCCGAGTCGTTGCCGGAGTGGCAGCGGCCGCGGTTTCCCAGCCATGAGCGGGCGTCGGTGGGCGATTGGGTGCTGATGGAGGGCAAGCGCATCGTGGCCTTGCTGCCGCGGCGCACCTCGATCAAGCGCGGTGCGGCCGGCGAGCATTACCACCAGCAGGTGATCGCGGCCAACATCGATACGGTGTTCATCGTGTGCGGGCTGGATGCGGACTTCAATCCGCGCCGCATCGAACGCTATCTGCTGCTGGTCGGCGGCGGCGGTGCCGAGCCGGTGGTGGTGCTGACCAAGGCCGACCAGACCGAATACGCCGAGGACGCATTGGCGGTGCTGGAGGAGCTGGAAGCGCAGAACATCCCGCTGCGCGCGGTCAACGCCAAGGATCCGGACAGCGTGGCAGCGCTGCGACCATGGCTGGGCGATGGCCGTACCGCGGTGCTGGTGGGCTCGTCGGGCGCGGGCAAGTCGACGCTGACCAATACCCTGCTCGGGTCGCAGAAGATGAAGACCAATGCGGTGCGCGAGAACGATTCGCGCGGCCGGCATACCACCACCCATCGCGCGTTGATTCCGTTGCCGTCCGGTGCCTGCCTGATCGACACGCCCGGCATGCGCGAGCTCAAGCCCACCGGCGAAGAGGATCTGGCCGAGGGTGGCTTCTCCGATGTGGAAGCGCTGGCGGCGCAGTGCCGTTTCAACGATTGCGCGCATATCGCCGAGCCCGGTTGTGCGGTGCGTGCGGCGATCGAGGCCGATACGCTGGACCCGGAACGGGTGGCCAACTACATGAAGCTGCGCGTGGAAGTGGCCGCGGCGGCCGAAAAGCTCGCCACGCGCCTGGCACAGAACAACCGGGGCAAGGGATCGGGCCGGCGGCCCGCCAGCGTCGATCGCACCGGGCGACGCTGAACATGCCATCGCGCAAGGGCCCGCCGGACATCGTCCACCACGCGGCGCTGGATGCGCGCCTGGTCAAGGCCGTGCGTGGCGTGCGCCTGCTCGCCCTGGCGAGCTGGCCGCGCTCGCTGCAGGAGCCGTTCCTGCAGAGCGTGGCGCGCGGGCAACCGGAGCTGCCGCAGGTGGGGTACCCGGCGCTGGACTTTGGCGACACCCGGCGCGAACTGTCCGCGATCGCCAGGGCGGCCGACCCGCACCATCCGATCGGCGCCTACCTGATCGATTCGACCCATAGCTGGGATCTGGCCGCCGGCCTGCTGGAGTCGCTGGGCACTTCCGCAGTCAGCGATTACTCGGCGCAGCTGTTCGGCGTGCCCGACGACCCGATGCCGGGCAACGGCCCGAGCACGCGCGAGGCGGCGCGGCATTTCATCCAGATTGCGCAGGAGCTGGACCGCGAGCTGCTGGCGCCCGAAGAGCAGGTGCCGGTGTCGGCCACCGCCTTGCGCATGCAGCTGCAGAACGATCTGGACGCGTTCTTCGAAGGGCGCGTCATCACCGTCACGCTGGATCCGGATCTGCTGGCCAAGGCGGCCGCAGGTGCACACCGCATCCGCCTGCGCACGGGCGCCACCTTCAGCGATTACGACCGTGCGCAGCTGTTCCATCACGAGGCCCTGGTGCATTCGCTCACCGCGCTCAACGGGCGCGCGCAGCTGCACCTGCCCAGCCTGGGCATTTCCTCGCCGCGCACCACCGCCACGCAGGAAGGCCTGGCGACCTTTGCCGAGCAGATCACCGGCAGCATCGACATCGAACGCATGAAGCGCATCAGCCTGCGCATCGAGGCGATTGCGATGGCGCGCTCGGGCGCGGATTTCATTGAGGTATTCCGCTATTTCACTGCAGGCGGGCAGAGCGCGGCGGAGAGCTTCTCCTCGGCGCAGCGGGTATTCCGCGGCGTGCCGACCTCCGGCGGCGGCGCCTTCACCAAGGACACGGTGTACCTGCGCGGGCTGGTCGCGGTGCATACGTTCTTCCGGCATGCCTTGCAGCGCGACCAGCTGCAGCTATGCCGCTACCTGTTCGCCGGCAAGATGGCGCTGGGCGATGTGGCGCGCCTTGCGCCCTTGTTCGACAGCGGCGTGCTGGTCGCACCGCGCTGGTTGCCGCCGTGGGTGAGCCGGGTCAGCGGGCTGGCCGGCATGCTGGCGTTTTCGTTGTTCGCCAACCGCATCCGCATGGATCAGCTGCAGCCGCCGGCGATGAATGTCTGAGCGTCGTTACGCCAGCTTGCGAACAGGCGCCGTGCAGGGTGCAAGCGCGCAGCGCGCTGCCGCTAGTCGCACCTCACTCGTGGATGCTGGGCGGCGCAGCCGCCCGCCTTGATTGCATCGCCGCCCCACGTGGCGCTGAACCGAATGCGTCGCGCAGACGCGTTCTACACGATGTTGCAACGGGCTGATCCGGACACTGATTGCCTCGCCCGAGACGGGCCCTGATACGAGGCAATGCGATGAAGATCCTGATGGTGCTCACGTCCCACGACCAGCTCGGCGATACCGGCAAGAAGACCGGCTTCTGGCTGGAAGAGTTCGCCGCGCCGTACTACGTGTTCAAGGATGCCGGCGCCGACATCACCCTGGTCTCGCCCAAGGGCGGCCAACCGCCGCTGGATCCCAAGAGCGACGAGCCCGACGCGCAGACCGAAGCGACCAAGCGCTTCAAGCAGGACGCCGACGCGCAAAAGGCCCTGGCAAGTACGCATCGCCTGGCAGACGTGAAGGCCGAGGACTTCGATGCGGTGTTCTACCCGGGCGGCCATGGTCCGTTGTGGGATCTGGCCGAAGACGCGGATTCGATCGCGCTGATCGAAGCGTTCGCCGTGGCCAACAAGCCGCATGGCCTGGTGTGCCACGCACCGGGCGCGCTGCGCCGCGTCAAGGGCAGCGATGGCAAGCCGCTGGTCAACGGCCGCCGCGTCACCGGCTTCACCAATGGCGAAGAAGAGGGCGTGGGCCTGACCAAGATCGTGCCGTTCCTGGTCGAAGACGTGCTGACCGAGCTCGGCGGCCGCTACGAGAAGGGCGCCGACTGGGGCGTGCACGTGGTCACCGACGGCATGCTGGTCACCGGCCAGAACCCGGCTTCGTCGGAGAAGGCTGCCGAGGCGTTGCTCGAATTGTCGAAGCGCTGATTCTTCGGTTGTCCCATGGTGGCGCAAGGACGGCCACCGGAAAGACAGTGCGGCGTTTGATCTGGAGCGGCGAACAAAGCGTAGCGATCATTCGTCGGCGGGGCGCGGAAGGTGCGGAGCAACCGGCGTGTACGCGTGGGATACACCGGTGCCGAGCTGCGGCCGCATCCTTCCGACGCTGAGCGCAGGAGTTCTTAGCGATTTTATCGTGCGCCTTCAAAATGCAGCGGCATCCGAATGCAGCGGCATCCGACAGCCCGATGCAATCCGGTGTTTGTAATCAAGCGCACCGACCATCCAGATTGGCTCTTGCCCGCCTACCGTCGCGGGCTCTCACGCGGCATGGATGCCGCGTAAGAGCCTACACGGACGTACTTGCGGCGTGTCCCGCGATGGTTAGGTGGGCAAGGGCCCTGCAGCCAGTCACAGATCGTCCGCTCTGGCCGCAGATCGTCCGCCCCGCAGAAGCGCTGCGAAGCTGCACCATATCTTTCAAGCAATGCGCTCCAGCCAGCGCACCGCATAAGCCGGCAGCACCAACGGCATGACATCGCCCAGCGATTCGGTAGCCGCCTCGCTGCCATCCGCCAACATCGTCCACCGGCCGCCCCCAAGTGCGGCAAGCTCCACCGTCAGCGGTTGCTCACCGAAGTTGTGCACGGCCACAAAGTCATCGCCACGGGTCAACGCAAACAGACGTGAATCGCCCAGTGCAATGCTGCCCAGTGCCTGAGATGCAGCCAGTGCGGGAAGCGCGGCACGTTGCCGGATCAATCCACGCAACCGGCGATACACCGTGCCGCTCACGCTGGCTGCAACCTCGCGCTGTGCTGCACGCTGCCAATCCATTGCCGGGCGATGCAGCCAGCGGCCTTCGTGCCGACGCTGCGGATCGTCGCGGTAGCTGCCGTCGTTGGGCAGGGCGAGTTCGTCGCCCATGTAGATCAACGGCACGCCCGGCATCGCCAGCGCGATGGCATAGAGCAACACCAGCCGATCCACCGCCATGCGCAACGCCGCCGTATCGCCCGATGCCTGTGCGGCCTGGATCCCGGCCAGTGCCGCGGCCATGCCATTGGTGCCGTGCACGCCGTCGCCACTGCTCTGGAAGCTCTCACCACGCGCGTAGCTGCCCGGCATCTGGTTGGCATAGAAGCGCGCGACATCGCGCAGCGCGAATGGCGGCTGCGCGGCATTTCCCGCCGCTTCGTGCTGCAACACGTTCCAGCCGATGTCGTCGTGGCAGCGCACATAGCTCAGCCATGCACAGTTGGCCGGCAGCGGCGGGCTATGCGCGATGACATCGTGCAGGATGTCGCCGCGTTGCAATGCCAGCGCCGACCAGCCGGCCGCCATCAGCGTGCTGTGATAGGCCAGGTGACACTCGTGGCCCTGGTCCGCGCCACTGCCGAAGTAGGGCGGCAATTGCGTCATCGGTACGATGGCCTCGGCCTTCATCACCACCGACGGCGCCACGATATCGGTGACTGCGCGCAGCGCCACCAGCAAGGTGTGCGCCTCGGGCTGATTCATGCAGTCGGTACCAGGGCGCTTCCACAGGTAGGCGGTGGAATCCAGCCGGAAGGCTTCCACGCCCAGGTTGGCCAGCTGCAGCATCGCCAGCGCCATCTCGCCGAACACCGCCGGGTTGCTCCAGTTCAGATCCCACTGATAGGGATAGAAGGTGGTCCACATCCACTGGCTGGTGGCATCCACCCAGGTGAAATTGCCGGGTGCGGTATGCGGGAAGACCTGCCCCAGCGTGGCTTCGTACTGATCGGGCTGCGTGCGATCGGCGAAGTGATGGTAGTAGTCGAGATAGCGCGCATCGCCGGCCCGCGCCGCCTGCGCCCAGGCGTGATCGTCGGCGGTATGGTTGAGCACGAAATCGGCGCACAGGCTGATGCCGGCCTCGCGCAGGCGTGTGGTCAGCGCGACGAGATCATCGTTGCTGCCCAGGCTCGGCTCCACCTGGCCATAATCGCTGACCGCAAAGCCACCATCGTTATCGCCGGCGCGCGCGCGCAGGAACGGCAGCAGGTGCAGATAGCGCACACCCAGTTCCTGCAGATATGGCACGCGTTCGGCCACGCCCTGCAGCGTGCCGGCGAAGCGGTCCACGTACGCGCTGTAGCCCAGCATGTGCTGCTCGCCGAACCAGCCGGGCTGGCGCGTGGTGTCGAGCTGTTGCAGCGGTTGCGGGCGCTGCTGTGCGAGGCTGCCCAACGCAGCCATCCACTGCGTCAGCCAGGCCGCCGTGTCGGGGCGTGCGCCGTACAGGGTGTGCAGGGCATCCAGCAGGCGCGGCGCGTGCCGGTCGAAGCGTGGCAACAGCGTGCTCGCACGCTGCGGGTCCAGCGGCGCGGCAAAGGCCGCGCGCACTGCAGTGAGATCGGTGGGGGAGGTGCTCATTGGCAGGCGCCGGGACGAACCCGGCGAGGGGTCCTTAGAAGTCGTAGCGCAGGCTGATGCTGGTGGTGCGGCCGGCAATCGAACGCGCGCGGATGATGCCGTTGGCCGGGATGCTGGCTTCCTCGGCCTCGGTCAGGCCGAAGGTGTTGAACAGGTTGTTGACGTTGAGCGCGACGGTGAGTGCGTCGGTGACGCGGTAGTCGCCGAACAGGTTCACCTGCGTATAGCCGGGCATCTTCAGCTGATTGGAATCCTGGGTGTAGGCATCGGTGGTGCCGATCAGGTTGACGCCGAACTGGTAACCGTCGCCGCGGTAGCTGGGGGTGAGCTGCCACACCACATCGGCCTGGCGACGCGGCACGTTGCCGGTGTTTTCCGGGGTGATCTGGTCCCTGGAGATCTCCGCATCGGTCCAGGTCAGGCCGCCGTTGACGGTGAAGCCTTCATGGCGGTAACTGGCTTCCAGCTCCACGCCGTGCGCTTCGTAGCTGCGGTTGAAGAAGCGCTGGCTGGTGACCTCGAAGTTCTGTTCCTCGGTGTGCGCCGAGAACGCGGTGGCGAACAGGCTCAGCCCGTCGCGGCGCCACTTCAGGCCGGCTTCGGCCTGGCGGACCACGTTGACGCCTTCGTCGGAGGAAACCGAGCCATCGTCGCGGATCACGCCGAACAGCAGGCGGTCGGCATTGGCGCGTGCGCCGCGGCTGATACGCGCGAACGCGCCCAGGTCGTCGTTGATCAGGTAATTGCTGCCCAGCGAATACGACAGGTAATTCCAGTCGTAATCCACCGGCCGCGCGTTGGCGGTGTCGACCGTGGCCACGCGCTGTTCCACCGGCTGGATCACGCCGTCGCCGTTGACGTCCAGGTTCTGTGCGATCGCGGTGCCGGCATAGTTGCCGCGTGCATCGCCCATGTCGTAACGCAGGCTGCCGTCGATGCTGAACTTGCCGCTGTCGAAGGTGAGCGCGAGATAGGGTGCGTTGACGTCGTAGCGCACGTCGTAGCTGCGCGTGTTGCAGCAATCGCCCCAGAACGGAGTGCCGTACGCGTACAAACCGTTTTGCGAGCGCGACACGCCACCGGCATCGACCACGTTGAGCAGGCGCGAATCGCGGCCCAGGCTCTGCACGTAGGAGTTCCAGGTCCAGTCCATGTCGATGGTCTGGCGCGAGCTGTAATAGCCCATGCGCAGGTTGAGCGTGCGGCCGTCGCTGCCGAACTCGCGCGAGACGCTGAGGTCGTTGGTGACGTTGCCCAGGTCGTTGATCGCCACGTTGAACAGATGCGTGCGGATCGCGTTGCCGGTGTAGGCCTGGCCGGCGTCCGGGCCGCTGGCCTGCACCAGTTGCGCGCCGGCGCCGCCGATGGAGGCGGCGAGCGTGGCGGCATCGGTAACCTCGGCCGGGAACGGGCTGACGAAGCGGCCGCTGTTGTCGGCGATGCGGAACTTCTCGCTCAGGTTCCAGCCGTTGCCCAGGTCGAACCAGGCCTCGGCGCCGATGGTGCGCGAGATCGGATGCATGCCGTCGCCCAGGTCGGTGCGGCGCGGCCGATTGTTGCCGTCCAGGCCGACATCGCTGCGGAAATTGCGGCTGTACAAGGTGTCATTGCCCGGATCGAAGCCGGCAAAACCACCCAGGTCCGGCGAACCGTCGCGGCCACGCACGGAGGTCGGCACCGGCAGATAACCGGCGGCGCGATCGTTGAGGTATTTGCCGTAGACACGTACGTAGCCGTTCTCGAACAGCCGGGTCAGGTTGGCCTTGAGCTGGCCGCCCTTGTCGGTGGTGTATCCGGCATCGCGCACGCCATCGCCCTGGCGGAAGAAGCCGCCGATGTTGAACTGCCAGTGTTCGGCGAACGGCGCACCGTAGTCGAAGTCAACGCGGGTGTTGTCGTAGTCCAGGCCGCGGCTCACGCCGACGCTGCCACCTGCAGTGTCGCCGGTCTTGCTGATGAAGTTGATGATGCCGCCGGGCGCATTGCTGGTGAACGTCGATGCCGAGCCGCCGCGGATGGCTTCGATGCGGTCCAGGGTGAAATCCGAGCGCAGGAAGATGTCCGCGTTGCCGAAGGCGATATCGCCGAATTCCATCACCGGCAGGCCGTCTTCCTGCAGCTGCAGGAACTTGGCGCCGCCGGAGGCAACCGGCAGGCCACGCACGGCGATGTTGGCGTTGCCCTCACCACCGCTGGATTCGGAGCGGATGCCGGGAATGTTGCGGAAGATTTCGGCGGTGCTGCGCGGCGCCGATTGTTCGATCGCCTCGGCGCCGACGGTGCTGACCGACACGCTGGACTTCAACTTGGTGGTGGCGGTGGAGGTGCCGGTGACGAACACCGAATCCAGGTTGACCGCGGCGCTGTCGGCGGCCGGCGGCGTGACGGGTGTGGCGGTGGCCGCGTCCTGCGCCAGCGTGGCGGGCGCGCACAGGCAGGAAACGACCGCGCAGGCCAGGGCATGCAGGCGCAGGGTGTGCAAGGTGGGCATTGCGGTTCTCTCTTTCACGGATGGTGGTAGGCCGACGCCTGCATCGTCCCCTCCCAGGGAGTGGCCGTGTGGCCTGCAGTGCGAGCGCAGTAATACGCTGCAATACAATCGATTGCAATCTTGCGCTGCAGCATCGTTTCAGCGCCTGCGAGCTTGTGTGTTTGAAAGCGAAGGCGTGCTGCGGCGCAGCGTTACAATCGATTGCAGAGGCGGCAGGGTACAGTGCGCTGCGGCCACTGGGAGCCGCACCGATGCCCAGGGCCTTGCATGTCGTCGACCGCCACCCCGTTCTCCTTCGCGCGCATCCTGGCGCTCAACGCCGGCTTCTTCGGCGTGCAATACAGCTTCGGCCTGCAGCAGAGCAACATGAGCCCGATCTACAACTATCTGGGCGCCGATCACGCCAGCCTGCCGTACCTGTGGCTGGCCGGGCCGATCACCGGGCTGGTGCTGCAACCGTTCGTCGGTGCGTGGAGCGACCGCTCGGTGACCCGCTGGGGCCGGCGTATGCCGTACATGGTGCTGGGCGCGCTGGTGTGCAGCCTGTGCCTGCTGGCGATGCCGTTCAGCACCGCGTTGTGGATGGCGGTATGCCTGCTGTGGATCCTGGATGCGGCCAACAACGTGGCAATGGAGCCCTACCGCGCCTTGGTCAGCGATGTGCTGGCGCCACCGCAGCGGCCGCTGGGGTATCTGACCCAAAGCGCGTTCACCGGGCTTGCGCAGACGCTGGCCTATCTCACCCCGCCGTTGCTGGTGTGGATGGGCATGAACCAGGACGCCGCCAACGCGCACCATATTCCCTACGTCACCATCGCCGCGTTCGTGATCGGTGCGGGGTTCTCTGCGGCCTCGATCCTGCTCACCGCGCGCAGCGTGCGCGAGCCGGCGATCGCGCCGGCAGAGATCGCGCGGATGCGCCAGACCGGTGCCGGCCTGGGCGCCACCGTGCGCGAGATCTACGGCGCCCTGCGCGCGATGCCGCCGACCATGCGCCAGCTCGCGCCGGTGATGCTGTTCCAGTGGTATGCGATCTTCTGCTACTGGCAATACATCGTGCTGTCGCTGTCGACCAGCTTGTTCGGCACCACCGACGCCAACTCGCATGGCTTCCGCGAGGCCGGCCTGGTCAATGGGCAGATCGGCGGGTTCTACAACTTCATCGCGTTTCTGGCCGCGTTTGCGATGGTGCCGGTGGTGCGCCGCATCGGCCCCAAGTACACGCACGCGGCCTGCCTGGTCGCGGCCGGGGTCGGCATGTGGGTGTTGCCGGGCATCCAGGACCGCTGGCTGATGTTGCTGCCGATGATCGGCATCGGCCTGGCCTGGGCCAGCATGATGGGCAACCCGTACCTGATGCTGGCCGACAGCATTCCGCCCGAGCGCACCGGTGTGTACATGGGCCTGTTCAACCTGTTCATCGTGCTGCCGATGCTGATCCAGATCGTCACCCTGCCGCTGTACTACGCGTGGCTGTTGCATGGCGACCCGCGCAACGTGATCCGCCTGGCCGGCGCGCTGATGCTGGCCGCCGCAGTGGCGATGCTATGCGTACGCGTCCGCAAGCCCAGCGCCGTGGCGGCCTAGCCCGCCGGGGCGGTGCCGCACTGCGGCACTAAGAAAAGCAACGTGGCAGCAGCAACCGATTGCGTGCACCCCGCCGCCGGCACACGCTCCTACGATTCCCGATTCCCGATTCCCCAATCCCCAATCCCAGCCTCAGGCCGACTCACGCACCACCAGCTTCACCGGCATCTCCACCGACTCCACCGCTTCGCCGCCGATCAGCGCCAGCAGCCGGTCCACCAGCAGGCGTGCGGCCAGGCCCAGGTCCTGCCGCACCGTGGTCAACGGTGGCTGGCTGTAGGCGGCCAGCGGAATATCGTCGAAGCCCACCAGCGAGATGTCCTGCGGCACCCGGTGCCCGGCTTCGACCAGGGCGCGGATCGCACCGACCGCAATCACATCGGAGGCGGCGAACAGCCCGTCCGGCGGATCGGTCTTCTTGAGCATGGCGCGGGTGAGGCGGTAGGCGTCTTCGCTGAGGAAGTGGCTGCGCGCGTGCAGCCGCGTATCGAAGTCCAGCCCGTGCCGCTGCAGCGCATGGCGATAGCCGGCAAAGCGCGGCGCAACCTCGGGCAGTTGGTCATCGCCCAGGAAGGCAATGCGGCGACGGCCGCTGGCGATCAGATGGTCGGTGGCCAGCGCGCCGCCCTGGAAATTGTCGCTGCCCACGCTGATGTACGACTGCCCATCGATGCGGCTGCCCCACACGGCCATCGGCAGGCCATCGCGTGCGGCTTCGTCCAGCGCGGCATGCTCGGAGCTTTGCCCCAGCACGATCACGCCATCGGAGCGGCTGCCGCGTGCGAGTTGTTCCACCCATCCGTCCTGATGCCGGTCCAGCTTGGACAGCAGCATGCTGTAGCCGCGCCCGGTCAGTTCCTCGGCCAGCAGTGCCAGCATCGTCATCATGAAGGGGTCCGACAGCGGCTGGTCCAGTGCATGCATCATCGGCACGGCCACGCTCACCGTATTGGAGCGTTTGGCACGCAGGCTGCGCGCGATCGGATCGACCTGGTAGCCGGCATCGGCGGCAATCTGCTTGATATAGGCACGCGTCCGCTCGGCCACCACCGGGCTGCCGGCCAGGGCGCGCGACACGGTGGATTCGGAAACCCCCGCCATGCGGGCGATGTCGGCCATCTGCGGGCGGGGCCCCGGCGTGGCGCGTTCTGAAGGTTTGGCCATGTCAGCGCAGTGCGGAAAAACCCGAGTGTAATCAGTTCGCACTGGAGGCGGGTTGATCGACGCAGTGGCGGTCGCTTGCGCGTGCTGGTCAGGCGCCATCACGCACCCGCATGCAAGCGCAGGGCAGGCGCGGCGTGCATCACCGCGGCCACGACGAGCGTGAGGCTGCTGTGTGGTGAGGCTGCATCTGGTGATGCTTGGAGCGGAGATGCTTGGAGCGGTGCAGCTTCAGCGCGCCCATGACAATGACGGTGCGCCCCGCCTGGCGGCGGTCGGTGTTCGGAACCGGCATGTACCACTCACCGGCCGGTGCGTGCGCGCTGTCAGCACGCACCTGAAGACCGCCTGCCGTCTTCGTGGCGTCTCTCAGCCCATGTACAGGCCACCGTTGACCGCGTAATCGGCGCCGGTCACGTAAGCGGCTTCATCGGAGGCGAGCCAGGCGCACAGCCCGGCGACTTCGGCCGGTTTGCCGAGCCGGCGGATCGGCACCGAGGTGGCCAGGCGGTCGAGCACGTCGGGTGGGAAACTGCTGATCGAGGCGCTGGCGATATAGCCCGGCGAGATGGTGTTGACGGTGACCCCACGCGAGGCGACTTCCTGCGCCAGGGCGCGGCTGAAACCATGCATCGCCGCCTTGGCGGTGGCGAAATTGATCTGCCCGATCTGGCCCTTGTGCGCACTGACCGAGCCGATGTTGACGATGCGTCCCCAACCGCGCGCGGTCATGCCGTCGACCACCTGCTTGGTGATGTTGAACAGCGAGTGCAGGTTGCTGGCGATCACCACGTTCCAGTCGTCGCGGCTCATCTGCCGGAACAAGGTGTCGCGGCTACCGCCGGCGTTGTTGACCAGCACATCGATTTCGCCGACCTCGGCCTTGACCTTGGCGAAGGCGGCCACGGTGGAATCCCAATCGGCGGCATTGCCCTCGGAGGCGACGAACTCGAAGCCCTGCTCGCGTTGCTCGCGCAACCAGGAGGTCTTGCGCGGCGAATTGGGCCCGCAACCGGCGACCACGGTATGCCCGCTGCGCGCCAGCTTCTGGCAGATCGCGGTACCCACGCTGCCCATGCCGCTGGTGACGTATGCGATGCGAAGTGTCATTGCTTGAACTCCTTCGGAGTTTGGGAATGGGGAATCGGGAGTGGGGAATCGGTAGCGCAGGAGCCGCCTTTGCGGTCTCTGGGTTTCCATGTGGAAGTCAGTAATCGACACGACAGCACAGCGCCGCCCTTACGATTCCCCACTCCCGATTCCCCATTCCCGGCGGGCGTCAGCGCGCCAACGGAAACAGGCCAAACACCAGCCCGCCCGCCAGCATCAGCAGGGAAATCAGCACTGCCCACTTCAGCGTGAAGCGCTGATGGTCGGCGAAGTCGACCTTGGCCAGGCCGACCAGCAGGTAGGTCGATGGCACCAGCGGGCTGAGCAGATGCACCGGTTGCCCGGCCAGCGAGGCGCGGGCCATTTCCACCGGGGTGATGCCGTAGTGGCCGGCGGCCTCGGACAGGATCGGCAGCACGCCGAAGTAGAACGCGTCGTTGGACATGAAGAACGTGAACGGCATGCTGACGATCGCGGTGATCACCGCCAGATACGGGCCCCAGCTGTCCGGGATCACCGCCAGGAAGCTGCGCGACATCGCTTCGACCATGCCGGTGTTGGACAGGATGCCGGTGAAGATGCCGGCGGCGAAGATCAGCGACACCACCGACAGCACATTGCCGGCATGATTGACCAGGCGGCGGCGCTGCTCGGCCAGGTTGGGATAGTTGATCATCAGCGCCAGCGCAAAGCCGATCATGAACAGCACCGGCATCGGCAGCACGCCCACCACCAGCGCGGCCATCAGCGCCAGGGTCAGCAGCAGGTTCACCCACAGCAGCTTGGGCCGCTTCATGTCCTCGGTGTCTTCCACCCGCGGCAGCGCATCGCTTTCTTCCGGGATGCTGGTGTCCAGCCAGTTGCCGTCGGCCGGCAGGCGCACCACGCCCAGGCGGCGCCGTTCGCGCATGCCCAGATACCAGGCCAGCGTGAGGATGCCGGCGATCGCCATCGCCATCGCCGGCACCAGCGGCACGAACACGTCGGCCGGATCCACATGCAGGGCGGTGGCGGCGCGCGCGGTGGGGCCGCCCCACGGGGTCAGGTTCATCACGCCGCTGGCCAGGATGGTCACGCAGGTGAGGTTGAGCGCGTTCATGCCCAGGCGCTGGTACAGCGGCAGCATCGCCGACACGGTGATCATGTAGGTGGTGGAGCCATCGCCGTCGAGCGAGATCAGCATCGCCAGGATCGCCGTACCCATCACGATCTTCAGCGGATCGCCCTTGACCAGGCGCAGGATGCGGCCGACCAGCGGATCGAACAGGCCGGCGTCGATCATCACCCCGAAGTAGAGGATGGCGAACATCAGCATCACGCCGGTGGGCGCGATCTTCTTGATGCCGTCGAGCATCATCTCGTTGATGCCGGTGCCGAAGCCGCCCAGCAGCGCGAACACGATCGGCACCGTGATCAGAGCCACCAGCGGCGACAGCCGCTTGCTCATGATCAGGTACATGAAGGTGATCACCATTCCGAAACCGAGCGCGGTCAGCATGCGGGCACATCCTTCGAGGCATACAACAGGGGGAGAGTGGAGCGCGCCGCTGCGCTGCGCATGCAGCGGCGATGCCGTGGATGCGGAGCATTAGCGCCGGCTGAGCGCATCGTCGTGTGTCGCACCGGCCACGGCTTTCGATGCGCCGGAGCAGCAGTGACGGCAACGGTGCGCTTGCGCGGCGCAACGCGCCCGGTGCTGCCAATCGCCTTGAATGCCGGTGCGCGCATGCACGTCATCAGAAGTCGTACTGGAACCGGCCGGTCACCGCCAGCGTGTGATCGACCACCGCATCGACCCTGCGGTCGCGGTTGCGGCTGTCGATCACATTGAGCATCACGCGCAGGTTCGGCTTGAAGTACCAGTTGCCGCCCAGCGTCCACGACTGCGTGCTGGCGTTGATGAAATCGGGTTGGCCATCCAGGTGCTGGTCGCCGCGCATGTAGTCGTAACGCAGGGCCAGCTCGAACGCGCCGGAGGGACGGTTGGGCGTGTTGATGCGGCTGAAACGGCCGGTCTTGCGGTCGTAGCCGCGCGACTCGCCGGTGACGAACCAGCTGACCAGGCCGTAGCTGGCCAACACCTTGGCATGCTGGGAGCCGTCGTCGAGCAGGCCACCGCTGAATTCGCTCTGCCACGACCATGGGCCCAGCACTTCGGCGTACTCCAACGACCATTTGTCGAAATCGGTATCGCGGCCATCGGCAAAGCGCGCCAGGGTGATGCGGCTGTTGTTGGCCAGATCGTTTTCCGGGCGTGGGCGGATCAGCAGGGGCGCCGCGCCGCCGCTGCCCGGATGCGAATAGCGCTCGTGCGCCAGCGACACGCCCAGGTGGCGCAGCCGCGCCTCGCCCATCTCCGGTGCGAAGGTCAGCCGGGTGCCGAGCGCGCCGCCCTTGGTGGAGGAGTTGTCGATGCTTTCCAGGCTGTAGGCCGCCGTGGACCAGGTTGCATCGGGACGATTGGCCTGCCAGGAGATCGCCTTGCGGTAGATCGGCGCCAGCGTGGTGGCCGCATATCCGCGTTCCAGGAACGGGCCGTAGTTGGAGCCGGTGCGGTCGTCCAGCGAGAAGTACTGCTTGAACTGGCCCACGGTCAGCGTACCGGCGGAAAATTTCTTGGCGACATACACATCGCGCGCCAGGATGCCGCGGCTGCCGGACTCGTATTGCAGGCCGGCAAATTCCGCTTCGGCCTTGTAGGTGAAGCCGTAGAACTTGCCCGCCACATCCAGCCACGCGCGGCGGAACTGGGTGTCGTTGCGCTCGGGGGTGCCACGTTCGTCGTTGTCGAACATGGTGAAGTCCCAGTGCACGCGCCCACCCACCTCGGCGGTGACCGGACCGTCGCCCTCGGCCGCCTGCGCCGCCGGTGCCAGGCACAGCGCAGCACAGGCGGTGAAGACGCGCAGACGCAAGGTGTCGTTGCTCACAGACCCTCCCAGGTACATGTGTGAATCACGTTCAGCGATGCACCGCACAAGCACGCTGCGGCGCGTTGGCAGCAGCCTAGTCCGGCGAAGCTGTCATGGACCTGTCGTTGGCGCGGGAATGGGGAGTCGGGAATGGGGAATCGCAAGAGCGTTAAGAGCTTTTGTCCGCGAGGGCTGTTACCTTCCGGCCGCGGACAACTGCTGTTCCGATTCCCGATTCCCCATTCCCGATTCCCACCCAATGCGCCTGCTGCTAGTCGAAGACAACGCCGATCTCGCCGATGCCATCGTGCGGCGCATGCGCCGTAGCGGGCATGCGGTGGATTGGCAGTCCGATGGCCTGGCGGCGGCGAGCGTGCTGCGCTATCAGAGCTTCGATCTGGTGGTGCTGGATATCGGCCTGCCCAAGCTGGATGGACTGCGTGTGCTGGCCGGGATGCGCGAGCGTGGCGATACCACGCCGGTGCTGATGCTGACCGCGCGCGACGGCATCGAGGACCGCGTGCAGGCGCTGGATGTCGGCGCCGACGATTACCTGGGCAAGCCGTTCGATTTCCGCGAGTTCGAGGCGCGTTGCCGGGTGCTGCTGCGGCGCAATCGCGGGCAGGCCAGCGAAGTGGTGCAGATCGGCGGGTTCGTGTTCGACAACGCCGCGCACACGCTAGTGCTGGACGGGGCGCCGATCGAGTTGCCCAACCGCGAGTACCGCCTGTTCGAGATCCTGATCGGACGCCTGGGCCAGGTGGTGGGCAAGGACGAGATCGGCAACGGCTTGTTCGGCTTCGACGACGATGCCGGGCCCAATGCGATCGAGCTGTATGTCGGCCGCCTGCGTCGCAAGCTGGCGGGCGCGCCGTTGCGCATCGTCACCGTGCGCGGGGCCGGCTACAAACTCGAGGAAGCCGATCCGCATGCGCCGGTGGAGCCCGGCCTCGATGGCTGAGCCGCGGATGGTGGCACCGTCGATCCGGCGCACCCTGCTGCTGTACCTGGGCAGCCTGTCGTTGCTGGGCGCGGTGGTGCTGTTCTTTGCCGCCCGCGATTACGGCGAGCGCGCCGCCAACCGTTCCTACGATCATCTGCTGGTGTCCTCGGCGCTGTCGATCATCGACAGCGTGGCGCTGGTCGGCGGCGACTGGCAGGTGGATCTGCCGTACGCCTCGCTGGACCTGCTCGGCATGGCACCGGAAGACCGCGTGTTCTACCGCGTGTTCGATGCGCAAGGCCGCACCATCACCGGCGAGGACAGGCTGCCGTTGCCGGCGCGCGCGCCCGGCGACGAGCGGCCGGTGCTGTTCGATGCCGACTACAGCGGCGAGCCGGTGCGTTTTGCGGTGGTGATGCATCGGGTGGCATCGGCCTCCGGGCAGGGCGAGGTGCGCGTGCAGGTCGGTCAGACCCGGCGCGCGCGCGATGCGGTGGCACGCGATGTGGTGCTCAACGCGCTGGTGGCGATCGGCGTGCTGTCGCTGCTCGCCCTGGGCCTGGTGTGGCTGGGCGTGTATCGCGCCCTGCGCCCGTTGCAGCGCATCGAGCGCGATCTGTCGCGGCGCGAGCCCTCCGACCTGAAGCCGCTGAGCGCGCCGGCACCGCAGGAGATGCAGTTGATGGTGACCGCGCTCAATCGCTTCATGGCGCGGCTGTCGTCCAGCAACGAAACCCTGCGCGCCTTCATGGCCGAAGCCGCGCACCAGATGCGCACGCCGCTGGCTGCCTTGCGCGCGCAGGCGCAACTGGCGATGGACGACGACGACCCGCGCGAGATGCAACGCAGCCTGGTGGCGATCGAGCGCAATGCCAGCCACATGAGCCGGCTGCTCAATCAATTGCTCAGCGACGCCAGCGTGATCCATCGCGCCAACCTGCAACGCTTTGCCACCGTGGATCTGGCCGAGGTGCTGCATCAGGCCTTGCACGAGGCCTTGCCGCGTGGCGACGGCGCCCCGCGCGTGCACCTGGCGATCGACCCGCAGCCGGCGCTGCTGCGTGGCGATGCCTTGCTGCTGCGCGAGGCGCTGAAGAACCTGATCGACAACGCCTGCAAATACGGCGCCGGCGCACCATTGCAGGTGGCGCTCACCAGCGACGGCAGCCATCACGTGCTGACCATCGCCGATCACGGCCCCGGCATTCCCGCCGCCGAAGCCGAGCGCGTGTTCGAGCGTTTCGTCCGCGGGCCGGAGGCACCGGCCGGCGGCGCGGGGCTGGGGCTGGCCATCGTCAAGCGCGTGGTCGAAGCGCACGGCGGGCGCATCGATCTGAGCAACCGCGTCGGCGGCGGGCTGATCGCCTCGTTGCATTTTCCTGGAGGGACGCGGTGATGCGCAGGCTGTTGCTGTTGGCGGTGTTGCTGGCACATGGCGCTGCCAGCGCCGCGCCCGGCGATGTACGGGTGTTTCCCGCGCATGGCCCGGTGCAGGCGCAATTGCGCGTGCAGGGCTCCACCGATCTGGAAGTGTTCGGCGCGGTCATCCAGGACTACCAGCGCCTGCATCCGGGCACCCAGGTGATCTACGAGGACGTGATCGCCTGGGATATCTATGACCGCTATCTGCATCCAGGCAAGGCCACACCTGCCGCCGACATGCTGATCAGCGCCAGCATGGATCTGCAGACCAAGCTGGTCAACGATGGTCATGCGTTGGCGCATCGCTCCGCGCAGACCGAGGCGTTGCCGGCGTGGGCGCAGTGGCGGCACGAGGTATTCGGCATCAGTTACGAGCCGGTGGCGATCGTCTACAACACGCGCAAGCTGGCGGCCTCACGCGTGCCGCGTACACGCCGGCAGCTGCTGGCCCTGTTGCGCGCACCCGACGCGCCGCTGCGCGGCCGGGTCGGCACCTATGATGTTGAGCGCAGCGGGGTGGGTTATCTGTTCGCCACCCAGGACGGGCAGGTCGGCAGCATCGCCGGTGCGCTGCTGGCCGCGTTGGGGGCCAACCAGGTCAGGCTGGAAGAACGCACCGGCACCTTGCTCGACCGCGTCAGCCGGGGCGAGCTGCTGCTGGCCTACAACGTGCTGGGCTCCTATGCGCAGACGCGGATCGACGCCGGCGCGCCGCTGGGCATCGTGCAGCCGCAGGACTACACGCTGGTGGCCTTGCGTACGGCGGTGATCCCCAGGACCGCGCCGCATGCGCCGGAGGCGCGCCGGTTCCTGGACTACCTGCTGTCGCCGCGCGGCCAGCAGGTGCTTTCGCGCGAGGCGCGCTTGATGCCGATCCTGCCGGCCGCCGGCGGGCGTGGCGGCTCGGCGCAGCCGCCGTTCCGCCCGATCCCGCTGGGCCCGGGCCTGCTGGTGTATCTGGACAAGCTCAAGCGCCGGCAGTTTCTGGACGCCTGGCGCGCCAGCACGCAGCCGCCGCGCCAGGGCGGGCGCTGACGACCCGCGAGCACGGCTGTGCGCCAGCGCGGCGCGCGCTACGGGCCTTGCGTCTGCGGGACGTGGCAGCGGCGCTCACAACGCACACGCTGGCTGCCGGCAGGCCTGACGCCTGCGCAACGGGGTGGCGGTGGACGCCCGGGCGCGGGAAACCCACACGGCCATGTGCCAGACTTGGGGGATGGCCGATCTCACCATTCTCGTCGCCGACGACCACCCGCTGTTCCGTGCCGCCGTGATCCATGTGCTGCAGCAGACCCTGCCGCAGGCCGATGTGGTGGAGGCTTCCAGCGCCGCCACGCTGAGCGCGATGCTGCGCTCGCACCCACAGGCCGAGCTGGTGCTGCTGGACCTGGCGATGCCGGGCGCACGCGGCTTCTCGGCGCTGTTGCATGTGCGGGGCGAGCATCCGGATATCCCGGTGGTGGTGATCTCCTCCAACGATCACCCACGCGTGATCCGGCGCGCGCAGCAGTTCGGCGCGGCCGGCTTCATTCCCAAATCCACTCCGGCCGAATCGATCGGCACTGCGGTGGCCAGCGTGCTGGAGGGCGGCACCTGGTTCCCGCCGATGACCGCCGAGCGCTCGGAGGCCGATGCGCAGCTGGCCTCCAAGCTGGCCCAGCTCACCCCGCAACAATTCCGCGTGCTGCTGAGCCTGGCCGACGGCCTGCTCAACAAGCAGATCGCGCACGAACTGGGGCTGGCCGAGAACACCGTCAAGGTGCATGTCACCGCCATCCTGAAGAAGCTGGACTGCTACAGCCGCACGCAGGCGGCGGTGCTGGTCAAGGCGCTGGAGCCCGAAGGCGAGGGCTGATCGTTGCCGGCCAGCGGCGCTGCGGATCGCGGTCGGCGCGGGTTTGCAGCGACCAGGCGCATTGCAGCGACGGCGGTGGTGACTGTGCGCCTGCGCCTGCCGTTTGCTCAGTTGCGCAGCTCTAGCGTGTGCCTGCCATAGATGAGCTGCTGCGCCATCGGCCGGCCGATGAAGCGCTCCGGGAAGATCGGCGACAGGCCGCTGACCTGATCCAGCCGCGCCAGCTGGTCGTCGCTGAACACGATCTCCAGCGCGCCGAAGTTGTCCTCGGCCTGCTGCAGCGTGCGCGCGCCCATCACCGGCGAGACCACCGCCGGGTTGCGCAAGGTCCAGGCCAGCGCAACTTGCGCGCGCGAGGCGCCCAGTTCCTCGGCGATCGCACCGACCACATCGGCGATCTCCAGCGAGCGTGCGTTGAGATGCCCGGTCGAGGCGATCACGCCCTTGCGGCTGGTCGAGACCTCTGCCGCGTTGTCGTCGGAGAGATCGGCGCGGCTGTATTTGCCGGTCAGGATGCCGCCGCCCAGCGGCGACCAGGGCAATACGCCCAGGCCCAGTTCGCGTGCCATCGGCAGCAATTCGTGTTCGACGCTGCGTTCGACCAGGCTGTATTCGATCTGCAGCGCCACCAGCGACGACCAGCCACGCAGATCGGCCAATGTCTGCAACTGCGCCACGCGCCAGGCCGGGGTGTTGCAGATGCCGAGGTAGAGCACCTTGCCCGACTGCACCAGATGCTCCAGCCCGCGCATCACTTCCTCCGGCGAGGTGGTGAAATCCCAGGCGTGCAGATACAGCAGGTCGATGCGGTCGGTGTCGAGCTGTCGCAGGCTGGTCTCGACCGAGCGGATCAGGTTGAGGCGATGATTGCCGCCGGAATTGATGTTGTCCGCATCGCGCGCCATGGTGAACTTGGTCGCCAGCACGAAGCGCTCGCGGCGGTCCTTGATCAGCGTGCCGAGAATGCGCTCGGCGCCGCCGTTGGTGTAGTTGACCGCGGTGTCGATGAAATTGCCGCCGCGGTCTGCATAGGCATCGAAGATGCGCCTGGCTTCGCCCGCATCCGCGCCCCAGCCCCAGGCTTCGCCGAAGGTCATGGTGCCCAGCGACAGCGGCGAGACGCGCAGCCCGGAGCGGCCAAGCAGGCGATAGTGGTCCAGCGACAGTGTCTGACTCATGCGGTGTGTCTCCCGATAGTGGCGTTGTGCGTCGTGCAATGCACTGTGCCGCGGGCCGCCGGGTCGGCGTGAGCCTGGTGATCCGGCATCCTTGCCCGATCCTCCGGATCGTCAACGCAGCATCGTCGCGTAGCCGCAGCCGCAGCCGCATGCATGCATCGCAGCGTTCGATTCGATGTGCGTGGGGCGCTGCCGCGTCGATTGCAGGGCGCCAACGAACACGCGCGTAGCGGGCGCAGATGCGCCTTTCTGGGGTGGCGATTGAGCGACCAAGATGCTGATATCCGCGACTGCGCTGCAGGGCCCTTGCCCGCCCACCCTCGCGGGACACGCCGCAAGTACATCCGTGTAGGCTCTGGCGCGGCATCCATGCCGCTCAATGTCCCGCGACGGTGAGCGGGCAAGGACCAGTCGAGATGGTCGGTGCGTATGGTTTTTTAAGCAAGGCAACCGACTAACTTTTTGTTGTGATGTCCTTGCCGGTTGCGGGACCGTGTGGCGGCATGGATGACGCCACCGAACCCCCAGGGACGGGTTTACGGCGTGTCCCGCAAGCGGTGAGGCACCGCGCCCTCGACGCTGCGAGTTTGCTGCAGGGCCCTTGCCCGCCCACCATCGCAGGACACGCCGCAAGTACGTCCGTGTAGGCTCTGGCGCGGCATCCATGCCGCTCAGGGTCCCGCGATGGTGGGCGGGCAAGGACCAGTCGAGATGGTCGGTGTGCATGGTTTTCAATAAAGCAGCCAGCAACCTATCTGGTGCGGCGTCCTCGCCGGTCGCGGGACCGTGTGGCGGCATGGATGCCGCCACCGAGCCTCCATGGATGGATTCACGGCGTGTCCCGCAACCGTTGAGGGCACCGCGCCCTCGACGCTGTCAGTTGGCTGCAGGGTCCTTGCCCGCCCACCCTCGCGGGACACGCCGCAAGTACGTCCGTGTAGGCTCTGGCGCGGCATCCATGCCGCTCAAGGTCCCGCGACGGTGAGCGGGCAAGGACCAGTCGAGATGGTCGGTGCGCATGGTTTCAGTAAAGCAGCCGACCAACTGTCTGGGGCGGCGAGGGCACCGCGCACTCGACTAACGTGGCTGCTGACTGCATCTAAACGGCGCTACGGCTCGACCTGCAGGCGCAGCAGCACGCTTGCGCGGGCGTATCGGTCGCGCGCTGCCGGCAATCACGCCACGCCATCAGAAATCCAGCGAATACCCCAGCGTAATGGTGCGGCCACGCCCGGCAAAGTAGCGCAGCGGTTCGACCAGGGCCGATTGCGAGTAATAGGTGATGTACTGCTTGTCGAACAGGTTGGACACGCCCATGCGCACTGCGCCACGCGGCAGCGCGTAATTGAACGTCGCATCCACCAGCGTGTAGCCGCTGAAGCGCTTGTCGGCCTCGTCGAAGGACTGGCTGAAGGCATGCTGGGCCTGCACGAACGAGGAGAGCTTCGGCGTCCACTGCGCCGACCACGAGGCAATCACGCGGTTGGGCGCCACGTTGAGCCCGTCCAGGCGTGCGTCCAGCTGCCCGTCGTTGTCGCTGTCGTAGCGGCCACGGGTGTAGGCGTAGGACAGGCGCAGCCGATGCGCCGCATCCAGGCGATAGCCCAGGCTGGCGTCCACGCCCTGCACGCGGGTCTTTTCGCGGCTCATCATGAAGGCGCCGTTGATCGGCACCACGCGCGTGCCCAGGTCCGAGTTGGACTGGAAGTAGCTCAGGTCCGCATCGAAGGCGCCACGCGTGAGGCGGGTGCCCGCTTCCACGCTCTTGGTCAGGATCGGCTCCAGCGTGCTCAGGCTGGCAACGCGTGTGCCCGGCGTGTTGATCGCGCGCAGCACGCGGCCCACGTCCGGCATGCCGAAGCCTTCGGAATAGCTGGTGAAAAAGCTCACACCTTCGAGCGGCGTGTAGACCAGGCCGGCGTTGTAGAGGGTCTGGTTGAAGTCGAGCGTGCCGCCTTCGACAGCGACGCGGTTGTAGCGCCACAGCGTCTGGTAGCTGTCGATCTTCAACTCGGCTTCTTCGCGGCGCACGCCGGCATGCAGGGTCAGCTCGGGCAGCAGCTTGTATTCGCCCTGCACGAACAGCGACAGGTTGCGGTAGTCCGATTCGGGCACATAGGTACGCCCGGTGCCGTAGAGATCCTGCTTGCCGGTGTCGGCCAGCAGGTCGACGCCGCCGGTGAGCTTGAGCCGGTTGTCGAGCAGGTCGTCCCTGGTCAGGCTGATCTTGCTGCCCCACTTGGAAGCGACCGAACGCGATTGGTCGTACAGCGTGCCGACCGGTGCAATGCGCGGATCCTGGAACGTGGACGAGTTGTCGGCGCCGAACAGCCCTTCGAACTCCTGGTTGAACACGATCGCGCTCAGCTGCATGCCGGCCAGATCGTCGTGGGTGTACGACAGGCTGGAGGTCAGCACATCGTTCCAGGGCGCGGTGCCTTGCGGGGTGCCGCGCACCGAGGTGGTGGGCAGGCCCTGCGCACGGTTGCCGGGGATGCCGATGTAGTCGTTGTCGTTCTTGATGCGGTAGCGGTTGACGCTGACGCTCAGGCGCTGCGTGTCGGTGAGCGCGTAGCCGAGCTTGGCCAGCACGTCGTAGCTCTTGGACGTCATCAGGTCGCCCTGGGTGTTGTCGGCGCCGATCGGCCGGCCCTGTCCGTCCACATACAGGCCCTGGTCGCTGTAGCTGGCCGAGAACAGGTAATCGAGCTTGTCCGCGCGGCCATCCACACGGTAACGCGTCTCGCCGCTGGTGGTTTCCGCACGCGTTTCCGAGGTGGGCGCGGTGGCCTGCACGTCGACGTGCTGATTCAGCGAGCCGTCCTGCGGGCGCCGGGTGATGATGTTGATGGTGCCGCCGGTGGCACCCAGCCCGTTGATGGCATTGGCGCCCTGGATGACTTCGATGCGCTCGACCATTGCGTAGTCGATGGTGTGCGCTTCGCGCCCGGTGGGGCGGATCGGGTTGGACTGCGGCACGCCGTCGATCAGGATCAACGGCGTGCGCCCGCGCAGGGTTTCGCCGCTGCCGTTCATCTTGCCGCGGCTGGGCGTGTACGAGGGAATCAGGTTGGCGAGCACGTCGGACGAATTGCTGGAGATCGTCAACTGCTGCTGGATCTGCGCCTTGTCGATGATCAGCACCGTCTGCGGCGACTCGGCCACGGTCATGTTGGAGCGCGAGGCGGCCACCACCACGGTGTCGAGCGTGTCGGTGACGTCCGATTGGGCCGAAGCGGTGGCGGAGGCGAACAGGCAGAGGGTGGCAACGAACGGCATGCCGGCCGATCCATGGGCGGAAAGCTTCATCGAGTAAGAACTCCAGGGCGCTGACGGAGCACGCGACATGCTCCGCTAGGCAAAGTCAAATGGGAATCGTTCTCGATAGTGTAGCAGGTGCAGTCGCCCGGGTGCCGGGCACGCTGCCGGCTGGTGCGCGAGTGCCGGCGTCGCGCCGACCTCCACGCGATCGCTCAGCGGCGATCGTGCAGATCCGCACGCTGCGTTGGCATCGCACGTTCACCCAGTGCGCGCTGCAGCGAGAGATGGGTGAGGGCTCGCCCACGCACACCGACACGGTGTGGCTCCGGCAATGCACCGGCGGAGCGGATCGAGACGATGCCTGCCGCCGGACTGGCGGTTGCCCGCATCGCGACCGGGATCAGGGCCTGGCCCTGTAGACGACGATGCCCTGCGTGCGGGCGACGTACTCCATGAACGGCGAGTCCACGACCTTTCCGTTTTCCGGGCGCGATGAGGCATTGCGCAACACCGGGCCCCGGTCGGTCATGACGAAGATGCCGACATGGCTGACATCCAGCCCGGGCGCCGGCGAGTACCTGCCCACATAGTCGCCGGTGCGCAGTTGCCGGACCACCGTGCTGTCCACATCGGCGGCGGGGATGTAGGTGATGGACCGCTGCACCAGCGGCAATCCGGGCAGATAGTTGCTGCCGTCGGCCTTGAGGTTGAGTGTCTTGTCCACGCTCACGGCCCTGGGGCTGAGCGTTGCGGTGATGTCGTCGGCAAGCGGGTAGGAACGTGCCACCCAGTCCGAAAAGAAGTGCTTGCGCGAGGTGAAGCCGATGACGCCATCGACGTAGCGGGTGAGGACCACGCGATCGACGAAATCCTGCTGCGAATGGGCGTGGCGCGCCGCTTCGACATAGTCCAGATAGGTGAAGCAATCCAGGCCCCTGAAGTCGATGATCAGCCGCTCCGGCACGGTGGCCGAGCCCTGCAGCATGTTGGCCTGATACGGCGTGCCGAGAAATTCCGCCGAGAGCAGCTTGATCAGATGCCCCGGACTCACGCCGCGATGCGTGGATGCCTGGTGCAGCACGCGGTCCAGGGTCTGCAAGGTGTACGGGTCCATGTCAGCGCGCACCGGGCCGGAGGGCGGCACGGTCGCCGATGGCGTGGACGCCTGCACGGGCATATCCGCCGCGCAACCTGCGGCGAGCAACGCGGTCAACATCACGGAGGCAGGCCTGAACATGAGGGCTCCACAAGTTTCCGGGGGAGAAACATCGGCAGGTGAGCTGTGCACGATGCAGACGTGGGCAGCAATGGACACACGCACTGTAGCGCCATCGCCAACGCGCGCTTGAGGCAGCACGCACTTCGGTACGCTGAAACGATCCGGCGAAACTCGCCAGACCGCGCAGGGCCAGGAAATCGCCGCATGGGACGCGTGCAGCACGGCGCGCCATCATGCGGCCTCTCGGCGGCAAGCAGGCCGGAAGCGTCGCGACACACCCAACGCAGCCCGTTGTTGCCTGTCGATGCTGCGCGACGGTGCAGCTCACCCGCGCCGCAACAGCATCTGCGTCATCAGGGCACGCAGCGCCGGCGGCCGCACCGGCTTGGCCAGGAACCCCCAGCCCAGGTCGAGCGCATGTTCACGCAGCGCCGGGTCGGGTTCGGCGGTGACCAGGATGACGCGCGGTTCGCGTTGCCAGCGCGCCACCAATTGCGGCAGCAATATCGGGCCGTAGTGCTCGCCCATGCGCACGTCCAGCAACAGCAGCTCCGGCACCTCGTCGGCGTTGGCGGCGGCCAATGCCTCGTCGGGGCCGCCGGCAAAGTCCACGCGGCATTCCCAGCGTTGCAGCAGCGCGCGGCTGGCCTCGCACACGCGCGGGTCATCGTCCACGCACCACACGCGGCAGCCGTGCAGGATCGGGTCATTGGCGGTTTCAGCGCTGGCGATGGGCGGTGGCAACTGCCTGGCGATGGAGGCGCGCTCGCCCAGCGGCACGGTCACCGAAAACACACTGCCGCTGCCCAGGGTGGAACGCAGGCTGATGCGGTGGCCGAGCAGGCGGCCGATGCGCTCGACGATCGCCAGGCCCAGACCGGCGCCGCGGTCGTTGGCCACGCCGTCGTCCAGGCGCCGGAATTCTTCGAAGATCTCGTCCTGCAAGGCCTCGGGAATGCCGGGTCCCTGGTCATGCACTTCGATGCGCAGCCAGCCGCCGCGACGACGGCAGCCGATCAGCACGCGCCCACGCGGCGTGTAGCGGATGGCGTTGGACAGGAAGTTCTGCAGGATGCGCCGCAGCAGGTTCTCGTCGCTCAACACCACCGCCGAGGTGGGCACCCAGTCCAGCACCAGGCCGCGGTCTTCGGCAAGGATGCCGAACTCGCGGGCCAGGGTTTCCAGCAGCGGGGCGATGGCGAAGTCGCGCACCCGGGTCTTCAGGCTGCCGGCCTCCAGCCGCGAGATGTCCAGCAGGCTGTTGAGGATGGCGTCCTGCGCGGCGAGCGCGCCTTCGATGTTGTCGACCACGCGCGCGCTGCCGGCCTCGCGCACCTGCCCGCGCAGCACCGAGACGAACATGCGTGCGGCGTTGAGCGGTTGCAGCAGGTCGTGCACGGCCGAGGCGACGAAGCGGGTCTTGTAGCGGTTGGCGCTCTCGGCCTCGCGCTTGGCCGCGGCCAGGTCGCGGGTCCGTTCGGCCACGCGGTGTTCCAGCGCATCGGCCAGCGAGCGCAGTTCGCGTGCGGCGTTCTTGTAGCTGGTGATGTCGGCATAGCTGGTGACGAATCCGCCATCGGGCAGCGGATTGCCGCGGATTTCCAGCACCGTGCCGTCTTCCTTCTCGCTCTCGCGCATATGCGGCTTGCCGCTGCGCAAATGGTTCAGGCGGCGCTCGATCGCCGCTTCGATCGGCCCCGGTCCGAGCAGGCCGCGGCGTGCGTTGAAGCGGAACAGGTCTTCGATCGGGCGGCCGATCTTGAGCAGTTCCGGCGGGAAGCGGAACAGTTCCACATAGCGCGAATTCCACGCCACCAGCTTGAGCGCCTCGTCGATCACCACCACGCCCTGCGGCAGGTGTTCCAGGCTGCGGCTCAGGCCGGCATTGGCCTGTTGCGCGGCGGTGACCACGCCATCCTGCGCGGTGCGCAGCTCTTCGGCATGTTGTTGCAGCAGCGTTTCCAGCTCGTGCCGGCTGCGCTGGCGCAGGGCGGACAGGCGCCGCCGCTGCTGCACGAACAACCACAGCAAGGCCAGCGCCAACCATGCACCGGCGGCGGCGATCGCAGCGGCGCGACCGGCCGCCGCGCTGGCGCGGGTGTCGTGCAGCAGATGCAGGCGCCAGCCGCTTTCGGGCACCTCCAGGGTCTGCCACAGCACCGGGCCGGCGAGCGGTGGGTCGCTGACCTCGGCCAGCACGCCACCGTTGCCGGTCTGCTCGATCAGCCGGCGCCGCAGCGGCAGCAGGCCCTGGTCGGCGTATTGGCGGGTGCTGCGCAATTCGCTGCGGTCGCGCAGGCTCAGCGGCGCCAGCATGCGGTAGCGCCACTGCGGGCGGCTGGCCAGGAACACCACCTGGTGCGCGTCGGAGGCCAGCACGATGTCCGGGGTCTGCAGCCACTCGCGTTCCAGCGCGGCCAGCGCGATCTTGATCACCACCACGCCCTGCACCTGGCCGCCGGCATCGACGATGGCCTGCGACAGGAAGTAACCCGGCTCGCTGGTGGTCATGCCGATGCCGTAGAAACTGCCGCTGCCGTTGGACAATGCCTGCTGGTAATACGGGCGGAAGGCGTAGTCCACGCCCACGTTGCTGCGCGCCCCGCGCCAGTTGCTGGCAGCCAATGCCAGGCCGTCGCGGTTGATGAGCGTCAGCGTGGAGGACTGGGTGACGTTGTTGGCGCGCTCGAGTTTGCGATTGAGCCGTTCCACCTGCGCGGCCGATAACGGCCCGGAGACGGCCGCGCGCAGTTCCGGGTCCAGTGCCAGGATCTGCGGCAGGGTGCGATAGCGATCGACGCGTTGCTGCAGGGCCTGCGCGTACAGGCGCAGCTGACGCCGTACGGTGGCGCTTTCCTCGTGCAGGGCGTTCTGTTCGACGAAGTGCCCGGCCGCCACCATCGCCACCAGCATGCCGCCCAGCACGATGGTCAGGGTGAGCAGCAGACGGCGGCGTTGCGAGGCGTACATGCCGACAAGTATGGCGGTGCGCCGCTGCATCGTGCAGCTATCGGCACCGGGCCTGCGCCAGGCGCCGACACCGCCGCAGCCACAAACGCCTGCGGCCGCATCCCCGAAAGGAGGCGGCCGCAGGGGCACGTGCGCTGGTGTGGGTTGCCGCCTTGGCGCGTCGAAGCGAAGGCAGCGCGCGGCCGACCAGGCCCGGGTTAGCTGTGCGCCATCACGCTCAGAACTGCACCTGCGCGCGCAGCTCCATCACGTGCGGGGTTTCATGCACGCCGTTGCGCGTGGCATCCACCCAGCTGTAGTTGGCCTGGAACTTGAAGTGGCTGGTGAGGTACCAGTTGGCGCCGATGGTGGTGTCGTGCTGGCGGCCGCCGCTGACGCGGTTGTCTTCCAGGTCCAGGCGGCTGTAGCGGGCGGTCAGCTCGACCGCGCCGTAGTCGTGCGCCGGCTTGATGTTGCCCGGTACGCCGCCGGCATAGCTGCGCGACTCGCCGGTCAGCGTCCAGGTGCCATAGAGGTACTGGCCCTGCGCGATGTAATGCGGCTGGTTGTCGTTACGTGCCACCTCGGCGCGCAGCGCTTCGCTCTGCAGCGAGAACGGGCCGTGGATCCACACCGCTTCCACGCCGGCGCGGATCACGTGGTCCACGTCGAGAATGGTGCCGGTGTCGATCAGGCGCACGTCGGTCAGGCCGGCTTCCGGGCGGGCACGCAGGCGCACGCGCGGGCTGAACGACACGCCGCGGCCGTCGCTGAAGCCACGCGGGTTTTCCACCGAGCCGGCCAGGCCCAGGTGCAGCACATTGCCTTCGGCCTTGAACGGGGTCCAGGCGGCATGCACGGCCTGGGTGGTGCCCGGGTTGTCGCCCTGCAGATCCTTGCCGCCGTACGCGCCGGCCTGCAGCAGATACTGCTGGCGCTCCAGCGTCCATTCCACGCCGGTACGACGGCCCTGGAACACCGCCTGGACCGGCAGGCCCAGTTCCATGAAGCTGCCCGCACGCGAGCTCTGCACCGCTTCCAGGCCCACCGGCACCTTCATGTAGCCCAGCCGCACGCGACCGTAATCCTGGCCGAACACGGCCTTGGTCTCGACGCGGAAGAACACGTCCAGCCACAGCTTGGCTTCGAAGTCGAAATACACCATGGCGTCGTAGACGCCCTTCTTCCTGAGGGTGGCGCCGAACTCCTTGCGGCGGAAGTCGGTGCGGTCTTCCAGGCGGTCGTCGCCGGAGAAGTTGTTGTCGTCGTAGGCGTAGTTGCCGGTCAGGCCGAGCTCGGTGCCATCGCCGAAGGTGTACTTGGTGGGCCAGTTTTCCAGCGAGGTGGCCGCATTGGCGGCTGCGGGCGCGGCGGCGATGGCCAACGCGAGAACGAGCGGATTGAGGCGCATAGGTGTGGTCTTCGGCAAGGAGAAAGGGCCGGGCGTCCTGCCATGGCGGTCGCACTGAACAGCTTCAGCAAGCGCGCAGGTTCCGGACGGCCAACGACACAACAATCGGTGTCTGCGTTAAATGGAATTAACGGCCGGTGGCGACGCCGCTGAAGTGTAAGGCGACGTTCAGCGCGGCGACAGTGCGTAGTACCAATGGGCTATCGGCCCGGGCTGCGACGTACGGCCAGAATGCCCGCACCGGGTGCCTGCTCAGGCCCCCTCTATGTTCCCTCGGAGTGGTGTCATGCACATCAGCAAGCCTGCCGGCCCCTTGCCGGCGCCCGTCCCCTTTTACCGTCAGCTGTATTTCCAGGTGGTGGTGGCGATCGTCCTGGGTGCCCTGCTGGGCCACTTCGAGCCGGCCTTCGCCGAAAGCCTCAAGCCGCTGGGCGATGCCTTCATCAAGCTGGTGAAGATGATCATCGCCCCGGTGATCTTCCTGACCATCGTCACCGGCATCGCCGGTATGACCCACCTCAAGACGGTGGGCCGGGTCTTCGCCAAGTCGATGACCTACTTCCTGTTCTTCTCCACGCTGGCGTTGATCGTGGGCATGATCGTGGCGCACGTGGTGCAGCCCGGCGCCGGCATGAACATCAACCCGGCCGAGCTGGACCAGAGCGCGGTCAACACCTACGTGCAGAAGTCCCACGAGCTGAGCCTGGTCGGCTTCCTGATGGACATCATCCCGGCCACGCTGGTCAGCGCGTTCGTCGATGGCAACATCCTGCAGGTGCTGTTCGTGGCGGTGCTGTTCGGGATCGCGCTGGCCCTGGTCGGCGAGCGTGGCCAGCCGGTGCTGAGCTTCCTGGAAGCGCTGACCGCGCCGGTGTTCCGCCTGGTGCACATGCTGATGAAGGCCGCGCCGATCGGTGCATTCGGTGCGATCGCCTTCACCATCGGCAAGTACGGGGTGGAATCGCTGGTCAACCTGGCCTGGCTGGTGGGCTCGTTTTACCTGACCTCGCTGTTCTTCGTGCTGGTGATCCTGGGCATCGTCTGCCGTCTGTGCGGCTTTTCGGTGCTCAAGCTGATCCGCTATCTCAAGGCCGAGTTGCTGCTGGTGCTGGGCACCTCTTCATCGGAGTCGGCGCTGCCATCGCTGATGGAGAAGATGGAAAAGGCCGGCTGCGAGAAGTCGGTGGTGGGCCTGGTGGTGCCGACCGGCTACTCGTTCAATCTGGATGGCACCAACATCTACATGACCCTGGCCGCCTTGTTCATCGCCCAGGCCACCAACGTGGACCTGACCCTGGGCCAGCAGATCACCCTGCTGGCGGTGGCGATGCTCAGCTCCAAGGGTGCGGCCGGCGTGACCGGCGCCGGCTTCATCACCCTGGCCGCCACGCTGTCGGTGGTGCCGGACGTGCCGGTGGCCGGCATGGCGCTGATCCTGGGCGTGGACCGCTTCATGAGCGAGTGCCGCTCGCTGACCAACTTCATCGGCAACGCGGTCGCCACGGTGGTGGTGTCGCGCTGGGAAAATGCGCTGGACCGCGATCAGCTCAAGCTGGTGCTGGATGGCGGCTCGCCGCCGCTGCAGGCACCGGTGGCCTCGACCGACGTCGTCGCCCCGATCAGCGCGCGCTGATGCTTCCTACGGCCCTGCATTCCGTCGGCGCTGCCGGCGGGATGCAGGGCCGTTTCCACATCCAGCCAGCACTGGCCGCAATGCATGCCGCGTTGTGGCATGCGATCTTCCTGCCGCCGCGACAGCTGCGCGACAGGCCCATGTTCAGGCAGGGGGGTAGAATTCAGCCCTCCTGCGCCTTCGAGACCCACAACGCCGATGTCCAACGACGACTTCAAACAGGCCGCCCTCGACTACCACCGCCAGCAGCCGGCCGGCAAGATCAAGGTCACCGCGACCAAGCCGATGCTGACCCAGCGCGACCTGTCGCTGGCGTATTCGCCGGGCGTGGCCTTCGCCTGCGAGGCGATCGTCGAAGAACCCACCCAGGCCAGCGAGCTGACCGCGCGCGGCAATCTGGTGGCGGTGATCACCAACGGCACCGCGGTGCTGGGCCTGGGCAACATCGGCCCGCTGGCGTCCAAGCCGGTGATGGAAGGCAAGGGCGTGCTGTTCCAGAAGTTCGCCGGCATCGACGTGTTCGACATCGAGATCAACGAGAACGACCCGGACAAGCTGGTCGACATCATCGCCAGTCTGGAGCCGACCTTCGGCGGCATCAACCTGGAAGACATCAAGGCGCCGGAGTGCTTCATCGTCGAGCGCAAGCTGCGCGAGCGCATGAACATCCCGGTGTTCCATGACGACCAGCACGGCACCGCGATCATCGTCGGCGCCGCCGTGCTCAACGCGCTGGTAGTCACCGGCAAGAAGATCGAAGAGGTCAAGCTGGCCACCACCGGCATGGGCGCGGCCGGCATCTCCTGCGTCAACATGCTGGTCTCTCTGGGCCTGAAGCCGGAGAACATCCTGGCGCTGGACCGCGATGGCGTGATCCACACCGGCCGCACCGACCTGGACCCGGACAAGCAGCGCTACGCGCGCGACACCGACAAGCGCACCCTGGCCGAGATCGTCGAGGGCGCGGACATCTTCCTGGGCCTGTCGGCGGCCGGCATCCTCAAGCCGGAAATGGTCGCCACGATGGCGCGCCAGCCGGTGATCTTCGCGCTGGCCAATCCCAACCCGGAAATCACCCCGGAAGCGGCCAAGGCGGTGCGCCCGGACTGCATCATCGGCACCGGCCGCTCGGACTACCCGAACCAGATCAATAACGTGCTGTGCTTCCCGTACCTGTTCCGCGGTGCGCTGGACGTGGGCGCCACCGGCATCAACGAAGAAATGAAGATCGCCTGCGTCAAGGCGATCGCGGCGATGGCACGGCGCGAGGCCTCCGACCTGGGCGCGGCCTACGGCGGCGAAACCCCGAGTTTCGGCCCGGAATACCTGATTCCGCGTCCGCTGGACCCGCGCCTGCTGGTGGAGCTGTCGTCCGCCGTTGCGCAGGCGGCGATGGATTCGGGCGTGGCCACGCGCCCGATCGCCGACATGGAGGCCTACCGCGACAAGCTCGGCCAGTTCGTCTACCGCACCAGCCTGATGATGAAGCCGGTCTACGACCGTGCGCGCGCCGACAAGCAGCGCGTGGTGTATGCCGAAGGCGAAGAGGAAGTGGTGCTGCGCGCGGTGCAGAACGTGGTCGACGAAGGCCTGGCCTTCCCGATCCTGATCGGCCGCCCGGACGTGATCGAAGCGCGTATCGAACGCATGGGCCTGCGCCTGACCGCCGGTGTGGATTTCGAGATCACCAACATCCTCGACGATCCCCGCTTCAACGAATACTGGCAGTACTACCACGCGCTCACCGAGCGTCGCGGCGTGACCGTCACTGCCGCCAAGGAGCTCATGCGCTCGCGTCCGACCCTGATCGCCGCGGTGATGGTGGCGCGTGGCGAAGCCGATGCGATGCTGTCCGGCGTGGTCGGCCGCTTCCACAAGAAGCTGGGCTACGCACGCAGCGTGATTCCGCTGGAACCGCGGGTGAGCTCCACCTCGGCGATGACCGGCGTGATCAACCAGCTGGGCGTGTTCTTCTTCCTGGACACGCATGTGCAGGAAGACCCGACCGTGGAGCAGGTGGTCGAAGCGACGCTGCAGGCCGCGTACCGCCTGAAATTGTTCGGCATCGAACCCAACATCGCGCTGCTGTCGCACTCCAACTTCGGCAGCCACGACTCGCGCGATGCGCTGAAGATGCGCCAGGTGCGCGAGGCCCTGCTCAAGCGCAAGCCCGAGCTCAACATCGATGGCGAAATGCAGGGCGACACCGCCTGGGACGAAGCACTGCGCAAGCAGATCATGCCCAACAGCACGCTCAAGGGCCGCGCCAACCTGTTCGTGCTGCCGAACCTCGAAGCGGCCAACATCGCCTACAACCTGGTACGCGTGTTCACCGACGGCGTGGCGATCGGCCCGATCCTGATGGGCATCTCCAAGCCGGTGCACATCCTCACCACCAGCGCCACCTCGCGCCGGGTGATGAACATGACCGCGATCGCGGCGGTGGATGCGCAGATCCGCCGGCAGCGCGATGCCGAGAAGACCGCCAGCGAAAAAAATAGCGATTGAGATCCCCCCACCGGGAAACATCAAAGACCGATCCGTTAGCGGCACCCCACGTGCCGCGCCAACGCCCCTCTCCCATCGGGGCGACAAGGCACTGCTTGCGCGCCACTGGCACGCGTGCCTTGAAGCGCCCGCGCCGCAAGCGCGGGCCGGCGCGCGGAGCGGGGGGTGGGTGGGGGTTAGGCTCACCAGCGCTGCTGACATTGCAGTGTGACCTCGCTCCCGCATCCCTCGTGCAAATCTGCCGACCGCTGAGCGGGTGCCTGCATCCTGCAGTCGCCTGCCTGCAGAAAGCAGCACAATCAGCGCTGCGAGACCGGCGCCTCAACGCACCGCAGGTTCCGCTCCCAGCAACTCGATCTCCGCCAGCTGCACTTTCGCAGGCGCACTGAATCGCAGCCGATAGTCGGTATACGCACCAGGTGTGGCAATACGAAACGGCCGCGTCTGCAACGGCCAGTCGAACGCTTCCTCACGGCGCTGATCGACCACCGTCCACGCACCATCGGCCGTACGCGCTTCCAACGTCCAGCCACTGGCCGCAATGGCCGCGTTGCCGTTGGTCAGTGTGTAGAGCGTGGGCGTGCCGCGCGCCATGCCACTGAGCGTCAGCGTCGATGTCGATGCAACTGCAGCGACGGTTCCCGCATCGTCGTCATGCAGGGCAGCGACCTCGCCACCATCGGCCAGCGTGATGCGCGCCGTGTCTCCGAGCACATCACGTAACGGGGCAGGGCGCTTGCCCGCAGCGGTCAGCGACGGTGGCGCATCGTTCGGCCCGGTGCCCCAGCGCGAGGGTGCAGGCCCCATCACGAAGTCCAGCGTCGCGCCCCTGGCGATGTCCGCATGCGGCAACCAGGTCTTGCGCCAGGGCTTTCCGTTGACCTTGAGCGATTGCACGTACACGTTCTGCGGCGAATTCTGCGGCGCATTGACCGTCAGCGTCCCGCCATCGGGCAACCGCACGCTGGCATGCTTGAACAGCGGTGAGCCGATCACGTATTCCGGCGTGCCCATGCGCAACGGATACAGGCCCAGTGCCGCGAACAGATACCACGCCGACATTTCGCCGTTGTCCTCATCACCGGGATAGCCCTGGCCGATCTCGCTGCCCAGGTACAGGCGTGCCAGGATCTCGCGGGTGATGCGTTGCGTCTTCCACGGCTGCCCGGCGTACAGATACATCCACGGGATATGGTGCGCGGTCTGGTTGCTGTGCGCATACATGCCCATCCGCACATCGCGCGCTTCGGTCATCTCGTGAATGGTGGTGCCGTAGGAGCCGGCGAACCTGGCCTCGGCGGTCTCGGGGGTGGCAAAGAACGTATCCAGTTTCGCTGCCAGGCCCGCGCGTCCTCCATACAACGCCGCCAGGCCTTCACCGTCGTGCGGTGCGGTGAATGCAAACGTCCAGCCGCTGGACTCGGTGTAATCGTGGCCCCACACGCGCGGGTCGTACCGTGCCGCGTCCACGCGCCAATGGCCGTCCGGTGTGCGGCCCTGGAAAAAACCGATCGCCGGATTGAACAACGCCGAATAGCCCGCCGCGCGCTGACGAAAATATACCGCCTCGGTCGTGTAACGCTCGCGCGCCGTGGCCGTCTTTGCCTGCCCGGCCAGCGCCTCGGCCATGTTGGCGATACCGAAATCGTTGAGCGCGCCCTCCATCGACCACGACATGCCTTCGTGCGTGTCGGTATCGGCATAACCGCGAAAGGTCGAACGGGCCATGCCCTTGCGGCCGACATGCCTGTCGGGCGCCACCACGGTGGCGTTCTTGCGTGCGGCAACATACGCCTCGAGCGGATCGAAGCCCTGCACGCCCTTGCGCCAGGCATCGGCAAAGGCCACGTCGGAACTGGTGCCGACCATCAGATCGGCATACCCGGGCGACGACCAGCGCGCCACCCAGCCGCCCGCGCGCGATTGCTCCAGAAAGCCTTGCACCAGCGCACCGGCATCGTCGGGCGCGAACAAGGCGTACGCCGGCCACGCGGTGCGAAAGGTGTCCCACAAGCCGTTGTTGACATAGACCCGGCCATCGCGGATCGGCGCAAAGCTGCGCACCGCGCTGCCATCGATGTTGTCGTCCGACCAGCTGCTCTGGCTGGCGTAACGCCAGTCCGGTGCGCTGGCGCTGCCGACGTTCTCATGGCCGGAGTTGGGATACAGGTGCAGCCGGTACAGGTTGGAATACAGCGTGGTCTTCTGGTCGGCGGTGGCGTCGGGCACCTCCAGGCGTCCCAGCACCGCATCCCAGGCTTGCTGCGCCCGCGCGGCGACCTGCTCGAATGTTGTCTGTGGTGCGATTTCCAGTGCCAGGTTGTGCCTGGCCTGCTCGAGCGAGATCAGCGAGGTGGCAATGCGCATCTGCACCTGCCGGGTGCTGCCTGGATCGAACTTGATCCAGCCGGTGGGCCGGCCGGTGTCGCTCAGGCCGCTGGTTTCCCACGGCGTATCGAAGCTGGCATGGACATACATGCGCGTGGCGCCGGTCGACAGCCCGCTACGTACATCGGTATAGCCGGAGAGTGTCTGTGTCGCCGCATCCAGCCGCAGCCCGCCGCGCGCGTCCACATTGTCGAACACCAGATTGGCATCGCCCTGCGCCGGAAAGCGAAAGCGGAACAACGCGGCATGGTCGGTCGGCGCGATCTCGGCCTGGATCCCGTTGTCCAGCTGCACTGCGTAGCGATAGGGGCGGGCGGTTTCATTGGCATGCGAAAACGCCAGCGCACGCTGTCGACGATCGGCTGGCGGCACGCCGGCCGCCAGCGACGGCATCACCTGAAAGGTCTGGCGGTCGCCCATCCACGGGCTGGGCTGATGGCTGAGCGACAACGCCTGCAGGCGCGGGCGATTGTCCGCATCGTTGTGTTCGTTCCAGCGATACAGCCAGGTCAGCGCGCCCGCATCGGTCACCGGCGTCCAGAAGTTGAAGCCATGCGGCACCGCTGTTGCCGGGAAATTGTTGCCGCGCGAGAACGTGCCATTGGACTGCGTGCCGCGTGTGGTCAGCACCCAATCCGACGGACGCGTTGCCGGCGTGAGCGGTACCTCGGCAATGGCGATATCGTCGATCCAGCCGGCACCGGGCGCGCCTGCCGGCGGTGCAACTTCCAGCTCGATCGCACGCACATGGCGCCCACGCAGACCGGCCACGTCACCCAGCCGCACCGCCTTGCGCGCCCATTGCTGCGGATACAGCGTCTTCGACTCGCCTTGCGCCCGCGCACCGAGCGCGACGCCATGTTGATCCCGCGCAGCACTGGCCGACACGCGTGTGCCGTCGTCCAGCAGCAGGTCCAGCGACACATAGGTCGATGCCACATGCTCGCCACCCACGCTCTCGGGCAATACCAGCCAGGACAGCGTGGTATCGGCACCGATCGGGATCTCGCCGGTCAACAAGGTGCGCCGCCCACCTGCGCCACGACTGTCGTACCGCAGGGCATGCGCACCGCTGTAGCCGGCGTTCGGCTTGGCCGCATACGGCGCGGCCGGACCGGTGCCGATGGCAATCTGCACATCGCCCGCCGCCGCGCTCACCGGCAACGGCTGGCCGGCTTCAAACGAGGTCGACAACCCGGTCGCCGCACTCACCGACAACGGCGCAGCGACGCCCAGGGCAACGACCAGCCGGAACCACAGGTCACGCGGATGCAGCAACACAACAGACGAGGTCACGTGGCGATGTCTCCTTGGGTGCGATGCCGCAGGGCAGGTCCGGCCTGCCGAGGCAGGCGAGCCTGGCACGCGCACGCCGGGGCGGTGCGCCATTGTCCGGCGATGATAAGCGCGATGTCCGGGTATGGCTGCCTGGCGCTGCCGGCCCAGCAAGGCCAGGCCAGCCAGGGCTGCCGCATTGCTCCCCGACGCTGGCAGCGCCCGGGGCGGCTGTTGAGAGCATCACCACCCGAACCGGTGTGGCCGGTCAATGGGCCGATCACCACGCAGGCTGCTAGAATCCGCGCTCTGCCTTGTCTCTACGATCGTGCCGCCATGAGCCAGACCGCCACCGCGCCCGCCAATGCCGAATCGCGCTACACCGTGCATCGCGGCGATCTGCCGCTGAGCTGCCCGACGCCGCAGATGGCGTTGTGGAACTCGCATCCGCGCGTGTATCTGCCGATCGAAGACGAGCCCAACTGCGAAGCCAAGTGCCCGTATTGCGGCGCGCTGTTCGTGCTCGCCGACTGATCCTGGCCGGATGCACCGCCTGACCGTGGTGCAACTGCTGCCGGCGCTGCAGTCCGGCGGCGTCGAGCGCTCCACCCTGGAAATCGCCGCTGCGCTGGTGCGCGCCGGCCACCGCGCGGTGGTGGTCTCGGCCGGCGGCCGCCTGGTCCAGCCGCTGCTGGAGGCGGGCGGCGAACATCTCACGCTGGACATCGGGCGCAAGTCGCTGCTGACCTTGCGTCACGTGGTCGGCCTGCGCCGGCTGTTCGCCGAACTGGGGGCCGACATCGTGCATGCACGTTCGCGCCTGCCGGCCTGGCTGGGCTGGTACGCGTTGCGCGGCATGCCGCAGGCCACCCGGCCGCGCTTCGTCACCACCGTGCACGGGCTCAACTCGCCCAGCCGCTACAGCGCGGTGATGACCTATGGCGAGCGGGTGATCTGCGTCTCGCAGACAGTGCGCGAGTACGTCTGCACGCACTATCCGCAGACCGACACCGCGCGCCTGCGCACGATCCCGCGCGGTGTCGATATCGCCCAGTTTCCGCGTCGCCCGCAGCCGGACCGCCGCGCGCGCAGCTGGGCACAGACCGTGCTGCCCGACTTGCCGGCCGATGCACCACTGCTGCTGCTGCCCGGGCGCGGCACGCGCCTGAAAGGGCACGTCGACGGCCTGCAATTGCTCGCCGACGTGCGCGCTGCCGGCGTGCCGGCCTGGTTGTGGCTGCCAGGCGCGCGCGAGCCGGGCCGTGATGCCTATCTGCGCGAGCTGGAAGCCGAGGCCGCCAGACTGGGCGTGGCCGAGGCGGTCGCCTTCACCGAACCCACCGCACGCATCGCCGAGGCCTATGCCGCCAGCGATCTGGTGCTGCAGCTGTCGCGCAAGCCCGAGGCCTTCGGCCGCACCGTGGTGGAGGCCCTGTCGGTGGGCCGGCCAGTGCTGGGTTGGGCGCACGGCGGCGTCGGCGAGCTGCTGGCCGAGTTGCAACCCGGCGGCGCCGTGCCGGCCTTCGATGCCCATGCCTTGCGCACCCAGGCGCTGCAGTTGCTGCGGCAGGCGCCGACACCGCCCGCCGTGCTCCCCTATACGTTGCAGGCCATGCAAGCGGCCACCCTGAAGGTCTATGACGAACTCCGCCGCTGAGGCCATCCCACCTGCGTCCGCGCTGACCCCCGATGCCGGTCGCTGGGCGCCGCTGTGGGTGCTCCTGTTCGTGGCGCTATGGCCCACACCCGGGCTGGCCGAGACGGTGTTGTCGCTGGGTGCGCTGTTTGCGGCCTACCGCCTGCTGCATGCGCGCTTCCGTGGCGGCACCCGGCTGCTCAGTGGTGCGGCCTGGGCGCTGACCAGCGTGCTGTTCTTCGCGTACTGGTTGCCGCAGATGCTGTCGGCGTTCGATGCGGTGGACGTGGGGCGCGCGCTGCGCAAGTCGGCCACCGATCTGCGCTATCTGCCGTTCATGTGGTTGTGCGCGATCGCGGTGGCCAATGCGCAGCGGCGTCGGCGCACCTTCACCGGCCTGGCGGTGATCGGCGGGGTGTGGACACTGGATGCGCTGCTGCAGGCCGTGTTCGGCAGCAGCCCGTTGTTCTTCGGCCTGGATCAGATCAAGCAGCTGATCAGCGGGCATGGCCTGTGCACGCCGCAGGAGCTGGCCCTGGTCGACCGCCTCAGCGGCGTGCTGGGGCCGTGCAACCTCAAGTTCGGTCAGACGCTTGCAAGCCTGTCGCCCTTCCTGCTGCTGGCACTGGGGCGGCGCAATGCCTGGGCGTGGGCGGGCGCTGCTGCGGCGGTCGGCGTGGTGCTGGTGCTGGCGGGGTCGCGGGCCTCGTGGATCACCTACGGCGTGATCGTGCTGCTGTCCGGCTGGCAGTTGCTGGGTGGCCGCCGCCTGCTTGCGGTGGCGGTGGTCGGCGCGCTGCTGGCGGCCGGGGTGGTGGCGGTGGCGCCGCAGGCGCGCGAGCGGATCCAGCGCACCGCGCTGGCCTTCAGCGATGACCAGCAGGGCGTCGACCAGGCCTTGTCCGGGCGTGCGCAGATCTGGGGCGCAGCGCTGTGCATGATCCACGCGCATCCACTCAATGGGGTGGGCGCCCGCGGCTTCCGGCAGGCGTATCCGGCCTGCAATCCGGCACCCGCGCAGGCGCCGGCCTGGGGCGATGGGCCGGCCTTCCATGCGCACCAGATCGTGCTGGAAATCCTGGCCGAAACCGGGGTGATCGGGTTGCTGCTGTGGCTGGCCGGTGCGGCGCAGGCCTGGCGCGCGTGGCGCTATTCCAGCCTGGCCGCGCGCGAGCAGGCACGCCCGGCGATGATCGCGCTGGTGGCCACGGTGTTCCCGCTCAACACGCATCTGGCGTTCTATTCCAGCTTCTGGGGCGGGCTGAGCCTGATGCTGGCCGGCCTGTATGCCGGTGCCTTGCTCAACGACGACGCAGATCAGCCGCCGCCGCGCTGATTCTCCCTGCATCTTGCGGTGCTGCGGCGGCACACGCCGCCTGCATCCAGATACGCGATATCAACGATAAAAATCGCTGCGCCCACCCGGCTGGCGTTTGAAGCGCCGATGGATCCACAGGTACTGGTCCGGCGCCTCGCGCACCATGTCCTCGATCGCCGCATTGACCTGCGTGGTATCGGCGATCACATCGTCGGAGGGGATGTCTGCCAGCGGCGGTGCGATCTTGAGGAGGTAGCGGCCACCTTCGCGCCGATGGAAGTACGGCACCACCGCGCAACCGGTCAGCCGCGCCAGCTGATGGGTGGCGGTGATGGTGGAGGCCGGATGCCCGAAGAACGGCACGAACACGGTGTCCTTGCCGCGCATGTCCTGATCCGGCGCGTACCACAGGAAACCGCCGCGCTTGAGGTGCTTGATGGTGGCGCGCAGATCCTCGTTGGCGAACATGTGCGTGGCATAGCGCAACCGCCCGCGCTTGACCGCCCACTCGAACACCGGGTTGCGATGCTTGCGGTACATGCCGGCCAGCGGTACGTAATCGCATAGCAGCCGCCCGCACATCTCCAGCGTCATGAAGTGGCCGGAGACCAGCAACACGCCGCGTTTTTGTTCCTGCAGGCGCTGCAGGTGTTCCAGCCCTTCGACCTGCACGCCGGGGCGGATCGCATCGATGCTGCCCCACCAGGCGCGCGCGAATTCGAACAGGCCCACGCCCAGCGCATCGAAACTGTCGCGCAACAGCCGCGCCCGCCAGGCATCGTCCTGTTCGGGAAAACACAGCTTGAGGTTGACCTCGGCAGCACGCCGGCGCGTGCCGGCCAGGCGCATCGCGATCCAGCCCACGCCACGCCCCAGCGCACGCTGCAGCATCCAGGGCAGGCGTCCGGCGATCACCATGACGGCAAGGGCCAGGTACATCGGCCAGTGCCTGGGATTGCGCAGGGAAGGGCGGACAGCGACGTTGGCGGGCTCGGACATGGGCCAATTCTAAGGGATCATGCGCGCGCGGCAGCGTGCACATGCGCACGCCGCAACGCTCCCGTATCCTGCACCGATGCGGAAAGACCCGATCGAATGGCTGTTGCGCGGACTGTACTCGGCGCTGTTGTACCTGTTGCTGCCGGTGACGGTGTACCACCTGGTGTGGCGCGGTTTTCGCGTCCGCGAATACTTCAACCGCTGGAACGAGCGCTATGCCTCCTACACGCACGCCTGCGGTCGCCCGCGCGTGTGGGTGCATGCGGTGTCGGTGGGCGAGGTCAATGCCGCCGCGCCGCTAGTCAACGCCCTGCGTGCGCAGCGCCCGGATATCCGTTGGGTCATCACCACCATTACCCCCACCGGCTCCGAGCGCGTGCGCGCGGTCTGGGGCGATGCAGTGGACCACGTGTATCTGCCCTACGACGTGCCCGGCAGCGTCGGTCGCTTCCTGGAGCATTTCCGCCCGCGCCTGGCGTTGATCCTGGAAACCGAGCTGTGGCCGAACATGTTGTTCGGCTGCCGCGACCGCGGGATTCCGGTGTACATCCTCAACGCGCGGCTGTCGGCGCGCTCGCTGCGTGGCTATCGCCTGCTGGCACCGTTGATCAGCCGCGCGCTGCGCACCGTCACCTGCGTGGCGGCGCAGTCGCACGACGATGCCGAACGCTTCGTCACGCTGGGTGCGCGGCCCGACCAGGTGATCGCGCTGGGCAATCTCAAATTCGATATCGCCGCGCCTGCGCAGCTGCAGGCCCTGGTCACGCAGTTCCACACGCACGTGCCGGCCACGCGGCCGGTGTGGATTGCCGCCAGCACGCACGAAGGCGAGGAGGCGGCCGTGGCCGACATCCATGCGCGCCTGCTGCTGCGGTTTCCGGATCTGCTGATGTTATGGGCGCCGCGCCACCCGGAGCGCTTTCCCAAGGTCGAGGCCGTGGCGCGCGAGCGTGGCTGGGCCGTGTCCACGCGTAAAAGCCAGCAATGGCCGCGCGCGCGCGACAAGGTGTTTGTCATCGATACCCTGGGCGAGCTGATGAGTTTCTACGCCTGTGCACAGGTGGCCTTCGTCGGCGGCAGTCTGCAGCCGATCGGCGGGCACAACCTGCTCGAGCCGGCGGCAGTCGGCACGCCGGCCGTCACCGGCCCGCATCTGCACAATTTCTCGGAGATTTCGCGGCGCATGCGCGAGGCCGAGGCGGTGACCATCTGCGAAGATGCCGACAGCGTGTACCACGATCTGGCGCGCCTGCTCGGCGACCCTGTCCAGCGTGAGGCGATGGCCGCGGCAGGGCTGGCACTGGTCGCCAACGGCAAGGGCGCGGTGGCGAGGACGCTGGTGCAGATCGCGCCGCACCTGCCGCCGGTGGTGAGCGAGGGTGCCGCGTCCTGAGGATGTCACTGCGGCTGCGTCGCAGTGTGCAGGGCCCCTGGAGCAGGCACGCCGACCCTCCTTGATGATCCTTGTCAGCCAGCGTCGCAAGGCCTTGTGCGGCATGGATGCCGCCACGGACTCCCGGCCTGTTCCGTGATGATGGGCGGGCAAGGCGGCTCCGCAGCCAAGCCGCGGATGATCGGCCGACATGCGATCGCTTCACATCGCATCACGCACAAAAAAGGCGGGCCTGTGCCCGCCTCTTCAATCATGCCGAGATCTTCTTATTGCAGCGAGCCACTGCCCTGCAGCTTGGACTCGGCATCCTGCGACAGCAGCCGGTTCACATCCTGCAGGTCGGTGATGTTGAGCTTGCCGATCGCCTGGCCCAGCAGCAGGCGGTTCTGCAGGAAGGTGTAGCGCGACTGTGCATAGTTCAGCTGCGCCTGGAACAGGGTGCGCTGGTTCTGTACCACGTCCAGCACGGTGCGCGTGCCGACTTCCAGGCCGACCTGCGAGGCGTCGTATGCGGCCTGCGCGGAGACCACGGCCAGGCGACGGGCTTCCACTTCGCTGATGCCGGCAACCACGGTCTGGTAGGCATTGCGCGTATTGCGGTCCAGCGCGCGCTTCTGCTGCTCGTAGGTGTCCTGCTGGATATCGCGGCGTGACAACGCCTGGCGCACGGCCGACTGGGTAGCACCGCCGGCAAAGATCGGAATCGACAGCGTAAGGCCGATCGAGTCGGTGTCGATATCGCGACCCTGCGTGGTGAAGTTGCCTGCGGCCTGATCGATGGTGCCTGCGCCTCCCCAGCTGTTGCTGCGGCCGACATTGGCACCAAGGTTCAAGGTCGGGTAATGGCCCGCACGTGCGGCATTGACCTGTGCCTCAGCCGCGCTGACCTGCAACTGCTGCGACTTCAGCGCCGGGTTGTCGGCGATGGCAGTGGCCACCAATTGATCGACATTGCTGTACGCCGCCGGGACTTCGGGGCGGAAGTCTTCGGGAAGTGCGCGCAAGGACGTGACCGGCTGGCCGGTGAGTTCGGTCAAGGCCTGGTAGTAATCCTTCAAGGTGTTGCGCGCATTGATCGTGTCGGCACGCGCCTGGTCGTACTGGGCACGCGCTTCATGCACGTCGGTGATCGGGGCCAGGCCCACTTCCAGCCGCTTGTCGGCGTAATCGAACTGCTTCTTGGCGGCCGCTTCGTTGGTCTCTGCCGCCGCCAGCGATTCGATGCCGACCAGGACCTGGAAATATGCCGCCGAGGTGCGGGTGATCAGGTCGTTGTTGGCCGATTCCAATGTGAAGTCGGCTGCCTTGGCCACTTCGCGTTGCGCACGCAGATTGGCGAACTGCGCCCAGTTGAAGATGGTCTGGCTGCCCTGGATCGCGTACTGACGCTGCTTGGTGGTCGAGCGCCCATCCACACCTTCCAACTCGCGGTGCGACTGGGTGTACCCGGCGGTGCCGTCCAACTGCGGCAACAACGCCGCACGCGCCTGCACTTCGCCCTCCCGATTGACCAAGCGGGTGGACTCGGCCACTGCCAGCTGCGGATCGCCGTTGCGGGCCATTTCGTAGACCTGCAGCAGATCGGTGGCGTTCGCGGCCATCGGAGACAGGGCGGCGGCCAGCGCCAGGACGAGGGATCGGCGGATCATCGGGGAAGCTTCCTTGGGAATCAGAATCAGAATTGGAATCGGGGCGTCGGTGCGGCGCCCTGGAGATAGGCAAGGTCGGTTTCGAACAACGATTCGATGCGCGGAGCGTTGACGTCGCCACGGACCAGGACCGCTTCCATCACCGGTTCGTGACCGCGGACCACGAACAGGCGCCCGTTCGGCCGCAGCCATTGCAGCCATTGCGTCGGCAGCGTATCGACCGCGCCGGTCACGCAGATGGCATCGAAGCGGCGCTCGCTCTGCCAGCCGAACACGTCGGCGGTTTCAATCCGCACGTTGCTGCCCAGGCCGCTGCTGTCCAGATTGGCGCGGGCAGCGGCGGCCAGGGCCGGATCGATCTCCAGGCTCAGCACTTCGCGGGCGAGCGCGGCCAGGCAGGCGGTGGAAAACCCGCTGCCGGTGCCGATTTCCAGCACGTCTTCGCCCGGCTGCAGGTCCAGTGCCTGCAACATGCGGCCTTCCACCACCGGCTTCATCATCTTGTGGCCGGCCGACAGCGGAATTTCCACATCGACATAGGCCAGGGTCTTGTAGGCCTCGGGCACGAAGGCCTCGCGCGGCAGGCGCGCCAGCACGTCGAGCACGCGCAGGTCCAGCACGTCCCACGGCCGGATCTGCTGTTCGACCATCTTTTCGCGGGCCTGGGAGAAATCGATCGTCATGGTGCGGTTATCCAACGCGGTGGGGCAGGCATTTTACCGGTGCACGGGGCAACTGGCGCATCTAGCATCGCTGCGCGCCGGCAAACGACGCAGTGCCGGAAGTCATCGCCACCAAAGGCCGGGGGCGGTCAGCGCGGCGCATACGCCCTCAAGAAGAAATCCACGCTGGCCTGCAAGTGCTCGTCCACCTGCGCGCGGGTGGGCTGGCCGTGCAGGCCGCACATCATCAGCGCATACAGCTCGCCCTTGAGCAGGCAGAAGAACTGGGACGCGGCGCGTGCCACATCGTCGATCTTCAGCTGCCCGTCGGCCACGCGTGCGGACAGGAAATCGGCCAGCGCCCGTTGGGTTCGCTTGGGGCCGGCATCCCAGAACATCTCGCGTACATGCACGTCGCCCGTACCGGGCGCCATCATCATGCGGTGGGTGGCAATGGCCGACTCGGTGCTGACCATGGCGAAGAAGGCATCGGCGATTTCGATCAGCTGATCGCGCAGCGCGCCCTCGGGAGCATGATCGAACAGGTCGTCCGGCATCATATGCTGGCATTGCGCACGGATCGCCTCGGAAAACAGGCTCTCCTTGTCGCCAAAATGGCTATAGACGGTGAGCTTGGACACGCCCGCCTGGGCGGCGATGCCATCCATGCTGACCCCGGCATACCCCTGCTCCATGAACATGGTGCGGGCAGCGCCAAGAATGGCGGCGCGTTTCCCAAGATCCTTGGGCCGTCCGGGGCCGTTGCTCCTGGCCTTGGACTTGAGGGGGGGCGAGCTGGACATGCTGCCAATACTAGACCATCGGGTTCTATATTTATACTCGCTGCCGGTGGAATGCAGGCAAGCGCTCAGGAACGGCCGCGCCCAGGCGTTAGCTGCGCACCAGCTTGGTTATGTCCGGTAATTGTTTCGGCTGAATGCCTCCCGGTGTCATGGTGCATCCCATCGGTGTGGGGAATCCACCTAGCGCGTTGAAAAACCCCCGGTGATAGATTGGCTAACGGTCTGTCGGCGCACGTCGGCAGCCCCTTTGGCAGCACAACGAGGGGATGGGGAGCGTGGACAGGGTCGGGGCGCATGCGCAGACGGGCTGCGTCCGCAGCACATGCGTGCGGCGGACCGGGCTGCTGTGGCGATGGGCATTGCTGGCCTGCGTGCTGTTCGGCGTCTGGCCGGCCGGCGCCCAGCCGCCGACCCATACCGCGTACCACACCGTCACGCGCTGGAGCATGGACGACGGCCTGCCGCACAATCTGGTGCACGCGGTGGCGCAGGGCGCCGATGGCTTGATCTGGCTGGGCACCTGGGAAGGTGTGGCGCGCTTCAACGGCCGCGACTTCACCGTGTATGACCGTCAGAACACACCGGGCGTCGAGCTGGGGGGCGTGTTCGTGGTGACACGCGACAGCGCCGGCGGGATGTTGTTCGGCACCGCCTTCGATGGGGTCTACCACTACCAGGATGGCCATTGGCAGCAGCTGGGTGATGCTTCGGCGCGGCACCTGGCAGTCAGTGCACTGCTGCGCTGCGCCGGTGGCGCATTGTGGGTGGGCACGCCGCAGACGCTGTACCGCATCGAGCCGGACGGGCGGGTGGTGGACGTCGGGCGCCAGGCCGGCCTGCCGCGCGCGCGCATCACCGCGCTGGCGGCCGATGCCGATGGCGATTTATGGGTGGGCACCGAAGTCGGGCTCTATCGTCTGCCCCGCGATGGCATTGTGGCCGAGGCCTGGGGCAAGGCACATGGCATGCGCGCCGCACCGGTGCGACGGCTGGCCAGCGATCGTCAGGGCGGCCTGCTGGTCGCTGGCGACGACGGCGTGTGGTGGTGGAGCCGCGGTGGCGGACTGCAGCGTTTCCGGCAAGGCCAGCGGGTGGATGCATTGCTGCTGGATCGGCGCGGACATCTGTGGATGAGCCTGCCGTCGGGCACGCTGGTGGTGCATGGCGGCGCGGGTACGCCGGATGAACAGATCGCCATTTCGGGCGTCGCCAGCCCGGCGTTGCTGGAAGACGCCGAGGGCCTGATCTGGGTCGGCAGCACGCACGGCCTGTTCCGCATTGCCGAAGGCGCCGCGCATGGCGTCACCCACGAAGACGGCCTGGCCTCGGACTACGTGCGCACGGTGCTGCAGACCGGCAACGGCACCGTGTGGGTGGGCAGCGCGGTGGGCCTGGACCGCTGGCACAACAACCGGATCAGCCGCGTGTCGGTGGTGCCGAACGAGGGCGGCCGCGTGCTGGAGCAATCGGTGCTGGCCCTGGCCGATGCCGGCGATGGCGGCGTCTGGGCCGGCACGTACAGCCAGGGTGTGGTGCGCCTGGATGCGCAAGGGCGCGTGCTGGCACGCATTGGTGCGGCCGACGGCCTGCCGTCGCTGTCGGTACGCGCGGTGTTGCCCGATGGCCAGACGCTGTGGATCGGCACCACCGCCGGGCTGGTGCGCTGGCGCGATGGCAAGGCACGCCGCTTCACCGCCGCCGACGGCGTACCCGATGGCTCGGTGCAGGTGCTGTATCGCGATACGCAGGGCAATGTGTGGATCGGCACCGATCGTGGCATGACTGCGCTGTCGGCAAATGGCAGTACACGCGCATGGCTGGGCGAGCAGGATTTCCCCGGGCAGAACGCGTTCGACTTCCTGCGCGATACCAATGGCGACCTGTGGATCGCCAGCGATCGCGGCCTGCTGCGCCTGAGTGGAGAGACCTTCCGCGTCTACGACCACCGGGTCGGGCTGCCGCGCGACAAGGTGTTCCGGGTGATCGACGACGGCCGCGGTTATTTCTGGTTGTCGAGCAACCACGGCGTGTTCCGCATCGCGCGCAGCGACTTCGACCAGCTCGATGCCGGCACGCGCGAGCAGTTGAGTGTGGAGGTGGTGGATCGCAGCGACGGCATGCCCGGCAATCAGGGCAATGGCAGCAGCGCGCCGGCAGGCTGGATGACCCAGTCCGGGCAGTTGCTGTTTCCCACCGCTGCGGGCCTGGGCGTGATCGATCCGGCGCGCGTGGGCACCTTGCAAGGCCATCGCGTGCCGATCGTGTTCGAGCGGCTGCTGGTCGACGGCACGGTGCAGCCGCTCAATGGCTTGCATCGCTTCGGCGCGGAGACCCGGCGCATCGCCATTGTCTATGCGGGGCTGAATTATCGTGGCCCGGACAAGGTGCGCTACCGCTACCGGCTGGAAGGCTTCGACCCGGACTGGGTGGACGCCGACAGCGCCAGCGAAGCGGTCTACACCAATCTGCCGCCGGGCCGTTTCCGTTTCCGCGTCCAGGCGATGTCGCTGCCGGTGGACTGGCGGCAGACCGCGCTGGTGGGCGAATCCAGCCTGGTGATCGCACTGGCGCCGCCGTGGTGGCGGCGTGGCGAAGTGATCGCCCTGGGCATCCTCGGGCTGGGCAGCCTGATCTACGGGCTCTATCTGTGGCGCACCGCCAGCTACCGCCGTCGTCAGCGCCAACTCAATACGGTGATCGACGCACGCACCCGTGAGTTGAGCGACAAGAACCTCGCGCTGCAGCAGGCCAGCCAGGAGCGCGAAGCCCTGATGCGCCAGCTCGAATACCGCGCCAGCCACGACGTGCTGACCGCCTTGCCGAATCGGCGCGAGGCCGAGCGCGTCCTGCAGCAATGGTTCGATGATGCGCGCGCCGGTGGTCCCTCGCTGGCGTTGGTGCTGATGGATATCGACCATTTCAAGCGCATCAACGACGAGTACGGCCATGAGGTCGGCGATGCGGTGCTGCGCGCGATCGGCGAAGCATTCAACGAGCAGGATCAGGCGCAGTGCTTCGCCGCGCGCCACGGTGGCGAAGAGTTTCTGCTCGCGGCAGTGGGGGTGGACGTTGCACAGGCACGCGCGCTGTTCGAGCGCATGCGCCAGCGGCTGGCGGCGATCGGCATCGAGACGCAGGGCACGACGGTGCGCTGCACCGCCAGCATGGGCATGGCGATGAGCGATGAAGCACCGAGCCGCCGCGAACTGCTGGCACTGGCAGACCGCCGCCTGTACCAGGCCAAGCGGCTGGGGCGCGACCGCTTGGTGGATCAGTAAGCCTGTCGCGTTGCCAGGGGCATGGCGCTGCCGCGCTTACTCCTGCAACTGGTCCGCCTGCGCGTTCAACAAGGCAACAAACGCCTGCGCGGCGCGCGACAAGGTGCGCCCGCCATGGGTCACGCAGCCCAGCTCGCGTGACAGCATCACATCGGCCAGCGGCAGCGCCACGATCTGGTGATCGATCATGCGTTCCGGCAATACGCTCCACGCTAGGCCGACCGACACCAGCATCTTGATCGTTTCCAGATAGTTGGTGGTCATGCGCAGGCTCGGCACCAGCCCATGCCCGGCGAACAGACCGGCGACGATGCGATGGGTGAACGTGCCCGGATCCGGCAGCACCGCCGGATGCGCCACCACATCCTCCAGCGACACCGCGCGCAACGCGGCCAGCGGGTGATCGGGCGCCACCACGAACTGCAGGCGGTCATGCCAGATCGGTTGCGCGCGCAGTGGCGCACGCGTGTCCGGTGCCAGCGTGGTGACCGCCAGCTCCACCTCGCCGCGCAGCACCGCGGCATAGGCCAGCTCCGAATCCAGGAACTGGATGTCCAGCGCTGCGTGTGGATGCTCTGCGGCGAAGCGGCGCAGCAGGGCGGGCAGGCGATGCAGGCCGACATGATGGCTGGTGGCCAGGCTCAGCCGCCCGCCGACCGCCGCGCCAAGATGCTCCAGCACGCGGCGGGTGTCCTGCAGCTCGGCCAGGATGCGTTGCGCACGCGGCAGCAAGGCCTGGCCGGCCTCGGTCAGCACCACCTGGCGGCCCAGGCGGTCGAACAGCCGCGCCGACAGTTGTGCTTCCAGCAAGGCGATGCGTTTGCTCACCGCCGGCTGGGTGAGGTGCAGGGCCTCGCCGGCGGCCGAAAAGCTGCCGCTTTCGGCAATCGCCACGAAGGCGCTGAGGCTTGCCAGGTCCATTGCCATTCCCAAATTTCATTTGTTGAATAAACAATATGAATTTGCGTTATCGAAGGCAAGCTCCTAGCATCGAACGCAGCCAGGTGGGCACTCCACCATCCGCCAACCGGATCGCCGCAATGACTGCCAAGACGCTGTACGACAAGCTGTGGGACCTGCACGAGGTCACGCGCCGCGACGATGGTTCGTCGCTGATCTACATTGATCGCCACATCCTGCATGAAGTGACTTCGCCGCAGGCGTTCGAAGGCTTGCGCCTGGCCGGGCGCAAGCCGTGGCGCATCGATGCCAACATCGCCACGCCCGATCACAACGTGCCGACCACGCGGGCCGAGCGCCAGGGCGGGCTGGAATCGATCTCCGATGAAGTCTCGCGCCTGCAGGTGCAGACGCTGGACGAGAACTGCGACGATTTCGGCATCCTCGAGTTCAAGATGAACGATGCGCGCCAGGGCATCGTGCATGTGGTCGGCCCCGAGCAGGGCGCCACCCTGCCGGGCATGACCGTGGTCTGCGGCGATTCGCACACCTCCACGCATGGCGCGTTCGGCGCGCTGGCGCACGGCATCGGCACTTCCGAGGTCGAGCATGTGCTGGCCACGCAATGCCTGATCGCCAAGAAGATGAAGAACATGCAGGTGCGGGTGGAGGGCACGCTGCCGTTCGGGGTGACTGCCAAGGACATCGTGCTGGCGGTGATCGGCAGGATCGGCACCGCCGGCGGCAATGGCCATGCGCTGGAATTTGCCGGCAGCGCGATCCGCGCCCTGTCGATGGAAGGGCGCATGACCATCTGCAACATGTCCATCGAAGCCGGTGCGCGCGTGGGCATGGTGGCGGTGGACGAAAAGACCATTGCCTATGTGCAGGGCCGCCCGTTTGCGCCCAGGGGCGCCGACTGGGAGGCCGCCGTCGCACTGTGGCGCACGCTGGTTTCCGATGCTGACGCGCACTTCGACACCGTGGTGGAGCTGCGTGCCGAAGACATCAAGCCGCAGGTCAGCTGGGGCACCTCGCCGGAAATGGTGCTGGCGGTCGACCAGCAGGTGCCGGACCCGGCAACCGAACAGGATCCGACCCGGCGCGATTCGATCGAGCGCGCGCTGAAATACATGGGTTTGCGGGCAAACCAGCCGATCACCGAGATCCGCCTGGATCGCGTGTTCATCGGCTCGTGCACCAACTCGCGCATCGAGGATCTGCGCGCGGCCGCTGCGGTGGCCCGGGGCCGCAAGGTCGCTGCCACCATCAAGCAGGCGTTGGTGGTCCCGGGCTCGGGCCTGGTCAAGGCGCAGGCCGAAGCCGAAGGCCTGGACAAGGTGTTCCTGGACGCCGGCTTCGAATGGCGCGAGCCGGGGTGTTCGATGTGTCTGGCGATGAACCCGGACAAGCTGGGCAGCGGCGAACACTGCGCCTCCACCTCCAACCGCAACTTCGAAGGCCGCCAGGGCGCCGGCGGCCGCACCCATCTGGTCAGCCCGGCCATGGCCGCAGCAGCGGCGGTCAGCGGGCATTTTGTTGATGTGCGTGCGTTGCAGGGAATCGAGAATCGGGAATAGAGAATCGCAACATCCGTCCCGTCTCCGCTCTGCCAATTCCCCATTCTCTACTCCCAATTCCCGGCCTTTCAATGACCCCTTTCACCCAACACACCGGACTGGTGGCGCCGCTGGATCGCGCCAATGTCGATACCGACCAGATCATTCCCAAGCAATTCCTCAAGTCGATCAAGCGCACCGGCTTCGGGCCGAACCTGTTCGACGAATGGCGCTACCTGGACGTCGGCGAGCCTGGCCGCGACAACAGCCAGCGCCCGCTCAACCCGGAGTTCGTGCTCAATTTCCCGCGCTACCAGGGCGCCAGCGTCCTGCTGGCACGCGAGAACTTCGGCTGCGGTTCCTCGCGCGAACACGCGCCGTGGGCGCTGGACGAATACGGCTTCCGCGCGGTGATCGCGCCCAGCTTTGCCGACATCTTCTTCAACAACAGTTTCAAGAACGGCCTGCTGCCGATCGTGCTGGCCGAAGCAGAAGTGGACGCCCTGTTCGCGCAATGCCTGGCCACCGAGGGCTACCGACTCACCGTGGATCTGGCCGCACAGCGCGTGCGCCGCCCCGATGGCGTGGAATACGGCTTCGAGATCGATGCGTTCCGCAAGCACTGCCTGCTCAACGGGCTGGACGACATCGGTCTGACCCTGCAGGACGCCGATGCGATCGGCCGCTTCGAGCAAGGGCATCGCGCGCGTCAACCGTGGCTGTTCGGCGCGCTGCAGTAATTCCGCCGGCACGTGCCAACGCCCCGGTTGCGTCAGGACGTGCTGCGCTGTGTTGATTTCACTGACGAGGATTGCATGAGCAAGCAGATTCTGATTCTTCCCGGCGACGGCATTGGCCCGGAGATCATGGCCGAAGCGGTCAAGGTGCTGACGCGCATCGATGCGCAGCATGGGCTGGGTGTCAGCCTGGTACATGACGAACTGGGCGGTGCGGCCTACGACAAGTACGGCAGCCCGCTGGCCGACGAAACGCTGGAGCGCGCACGCGCCGCCGACGCGGTGCTGCTGGGTGCGGTGGGTGGCCCGCAATGGGACACCATCGATCCATCGCTGCGCCCGGAGCGCGGCCTGCTCAAGATCCGCTCGCAGCTCGGGTTGTTCGCCAACCTGCGTCCGGCGCTGCTGTATCCGCAGCTGGCCGATGCCTCCACGCTCAAGCCTGAGGTAGTGTCGGGGCTGGATCTGTTGATCCTGCGCGAGCTCACCGGCGGCATCTATTTCGGTCAGCCGCGTGGCACGCGCACGCTGGAAAATGGCGAGCGTCAGGCCTACGACACGCTGCCCTACAGCGAAAGCGAGATCCGCCGCATCGCCAAGGCCGGCTTCGAGATGGCACGCCTGCGCGGCAAGAAGTTGTGCTCGGTCGACAAGGCCAACGTCCTGGCATCGAGCCAGCTGTGGCGCGCGGTCGTCGAAGAGGTGGCCAAGGACTATCCGGACATTGCGCTGTCGCACATGTACGTGGACAACGCGGCGATGCAGTTGGTGCGCGCGCCCAAGCAGTTCGATGTGATCGTGACCGACAACATGTTCGGCGACATCCTGTCCGATCAGGCGTCGATGCTCACCGGCTCGATCGGCATGCTGCCTTCGGCCTCGCTGGATGCCAACAACAAGGGCATGTACGAGCCATGTCATGGCTCCGCGCCGGACATCGCAGGCAAGCGGATTGCCAATCCGTTGGCCACCATCCTGTCGGTGGCAATGATGTTGCGCTACACCTTCGCGCAATCGGCTGCAGCGGACGCCATCGAGCAGGCTGTCGGCAAGGTGCTCGACCAGGGCCTGCGCACCGCCGATATCTGGTCGGAAGGCACGACCAAGGTCGGCACCGTGGCAATGGGGGACGCAGTGGTGGCCGCGCTGTAACAGCGCCCGCATTCCTGAAGCGTTGTGGTGCGCAGGAGTGGCCGGCATGCGGGTGTTGGTCAGTAGCGCGATGCCGCATCCAGGTCCTCAGCTGGCGACAGCAATTGGTGGTGCTTGCGCGCGTGCCGGCGTGGGACCTTGAGCGGCATGGATGCCGCGCCAGAGCCTACACGGACGTACTTGCGGCGTGTCCCACGCCGGTACGTGTGCAAGCGCCCGCAGGAGACCGGAGCACTCGCATGGAACGCCAGATGTCGTACACAAGGCCGGTCGGTGTGCGGAGTTGGTCGGCGGCGCGGCGCCGCATCCAGTGTCGGGACACGCCGTGAATCCGTCCCTGGAGGCTCGGTGGCGGCATCCATGCCGCCACACGGTCCCGCCCCCGGACGCGACACCACGCTTCCACCATTGCTATCGCTGATCGGCAAGCAATGCTTCAAGCACGTGTTGATGCCTGCAGACTTCCCAGCCGATGTAATCGGTAAGCCATTTATCTGCTCACGTCGCCAGGATGGACGCTCCGAAGGACCTCCAGCTCAACATGCCCTCCGCATTTCTTTCCGCAACCGATAGCAATTGGTGGTGCTTGCGCGGGTGCCGGTGTGGGACCTTGAGCGGCATGGATGCCGCGCCAGAGCCTACATGGACGTACTTGCGGCGTGTCCCACGCCGGTACACGTGCAAGCGCCCGCAGCAGACCGAAGCATTCGCACAAAACCGGCAGATCTCGTGTGCGAGGTTGTTCTGTGTCGGTACGAGTGCACGCGCCCGCAGCAGCCCGACGCACTTGCAAGAAAGTTGGAACACCAAAACCAAAACGGCCAGCAGATCACGCTGCCGGCCGTCAGGTCTTCATCGTCTAGCAAACTACCGTTATTACGCCACCGCAGCCGTCTTGCCCGCGACCACGCCGCGCTCGCGCTGACGCAACAGGCGGTTGGCCACGTCCAGCCAGGCCAGTGCGCTGGCTTCGATGATGTCCTTGCTGGTGCCGGTGCCTTCGTATTCCACGCCGTCGTGGCGCACGCTCAGGCTGGCTTCGCCACGTGCGTCCGCGCCGATGCCCACGCTGTGCACCTGGTAGCTGTCCAGCTCCAGCTTCACACCGGTGGCCGAGGCCAACGCGCCGAATAGCGCGTCCACCGGACCATTGCCCTGCGCGGTTTCGGCCACGCGGTTGCCTTCCGGATCGGACAATTCCACCAGCGCATTGGCACGGCTGCCGACATCGCTGATGGTCATCGACGCCAGGCGGTAGCCTTCCTGCACGGTGGCATCCTGCATCAATGCCTGCAGGTCCGCGTCAGTGACCACGCGCTGCTTTTCGCACAATGCCTTGAACTGTTCGAAGACCAGTTTGACCTCTTCTTCCTCCAGCAGATATCCCAGGGCACGCAGGCGCTGCTCCACTGCCGCACGGCCGCTGTGGCGGCCCAGCACCATCTGCGAGGACTCCCAGCCCACGTCTTCCGGACGCATGATTTCGTAGGTGCCGCGATGGCGCAGCATGCCGTGCTGGTGGATGCCCGACTCGTGCGCGAACGCATTGCCGCCCACCACCGCCTTGTTGCGCTGCACCGGCATGCCGACCAGGCGCTGCAGCAACTGCGAGGTGGAGACGATGCGTGGGGTATTGATGTCGGTATCGATGTTGTAGAACGCACCGCGCACCTTCAGTGCCATGGTGATTTCTTCCAGCGCACAATTGCCGGCGCGCTCGCCGATGCCGTTGATGGTGCATTCGACCTGGCGTGCGCCGCCTTCGATCGCCGCCAGCGAATTGGCCACCGCCAGGCCCAGATCGTTGTGGCAGTGCGCACTGAAGATGACGCTGTCGGCACCTTCCACGCTGGCGATCAGGCGCGAGAACATGCCGCGGATTTCTTCCGGCGTGGTGAAGCCCACGGTGTCCGGCAGATTGATCGTGGTGGCACCGGCGGCGATCGCCACGCGCGCTACCTCTGCCAGGAAATCCTCTTCGGTGCGCGTGGCGTCCTCGGCGGAGAACTCGACATCGTCGATATAGCCGCGCGCCAGCGTCACATGCCTGTGCACCGATTCCAGCACCTGCTCGCGGCTCATGCGCAGCTTGTGCTCGCGATGCAGCGGGCTGGTGGACAGGAAGACATGCAGGCGCGGATTGGCGGCCGCTTCCAGTGCACGTGCGGAAGTTTCGATATCGGCCTGCAGGCAGCGCGACAGCACCGCCAGCGTGGGGCGACGCAACTCGCGGCCGATCATCGCCACCGCCTCGCGGTCGGAATGCGAACTGGCCGGGAAACCGGTTTCGATGATGTCCACGCCGAGCTCGTCCAGCGCGCGCGCCATCACCAGCTTTTGCTGGGGCGTCATGCTGCAACCGGGGGATTGCTCGCCGTCGCGCAGGGTGGTGTCGAAAATTCGGATACGCGGGGTCTGGTTGGATACGGTCGTGTTCACCAGGATGACTCCTCTACGGCGATGGCGGTGACAGGCGTTGAAGCGACTGCGGATGGGCGGGAAAGGACGGGTGTTTCGGGAAGTGACTTGGCGCTGCGTTCGTTGCGCAGCCGCTCGGTATTGCGACGACGCGGCTTGCGTGGCGGCCGCGGCCGCACCTCGGACAAGAGTGTGGCCAGAACAGTTGCGTCGATATTACCGCCAGAGACCACCGCGCACTTGCGTTTGCCTGAAACGCGACGACCGGCAGCCAGTGCCAGCGCGCCAGCGCCCTCGGCGATGACGTGTTCCTCCAGCGCCAGGCGCACAAGGGTTTCGCGCAATTCGGCCTCGCGCACGATCACCACATCGTCAAGCAGGCTCGAGCACAAGCGGCGGGTCAGAAAACCGGGAATCTTGACCTTCACGCCATCGGCCAGCGTGGGGACCGGAGTGATTTCGCGGAAGTCGCCGCGCACGGCACGGGCCATCGAATCGACGCCCTCCACCTGCGCGCCGACGATGCGCACACCTTGCGATTTCAGTGCCAGCGCCACACCGGAGGCCAGCCCGCCGCCGCCAATCGGCACGATCACCACGTCAGGGGCATGCGCAGCCAGTTCGATGCCGACCGTGCCTTGCCCGGCGATCACGTCCGGGTCGTCGAAGGCGGACAGAAAGCGGTAGCCGTTCTGCTCGGCCAGCTCACGCGCGAACGCAAACGCTTCGTCGTAGCTGTTGCCATGCTGGCGGACGGTGGCACCCCAGTGGGCGACGCCGGCGATCTTGGTCTGCGGCGCGCCGTAGGGCATCACCGTGATGGCCTGCACGCCCAACCGATATGCCGACCACGCCACGCCCTGCGCATGGTTGCCGGCCGAGGCGCAGATCACCGGGCGCTCGTCGCCGCGTTCCAGGCCCGCCAGCAACGCGTTCAATGCGCCGCGCACCTTGTAGGAGCCGGTGCGCTGCAGGTTTTCCAGCTTCAACCACACACCGAAGCGCTCGGCGTAATGCAGTGGCGTGGGCGACAGATACTTGCGCAGGCGGGCCTGCGCGGCCAGGACGTCGGCCACGCTGACGGCCACGTCGCCTACGTCTGGCTCCTGCGGGGAGGGGCGGCCGGAATCAGGCATTGCGGCACGCGCACGGCCGATCCGGAAGAAGACACCTCCGGATGGCGATTTGCTGGTCGCGCGAGGTCTGGGCGTTCATGCCGCAACCTCGACCGAGTCCAGCGCGGTGATCACCACCGACTCGCAGTCGTACACTTTTTCCAGCTGCAGGCGCAGCGTCTCCGGCGGGCGCGTGCTGTCCACGTCCAGTTGCAGATGCCAGCGGCCGGCATCGTCCGGTGCGCAGGCGCCCTGGATGGCACAGGGGCGAAAGCCGCGTCGCTCGGTCATGCCGAGCACGCGCACCAGGGCGCCTTCGGCCGGCGTCAGCACCAGATCAAGCCGGTAACGCATGCGATGTCTCCTTGGCCGCGTGTGCGGGATTGCTGTCCAGCATGGTGCTGTTGGCGTTGTTGGGCGGCACCAGTGGCCACACATTGGCGCGTGCGTCGATGGCCACGTGCAGCAGGCCGGGGCCGGGTTGCGCCAGCAATTCGGCCAGCGCCGCGTCCACGTCGCCGCGCGCGATGATGCGCCTGGCCGGGATGCCGAAGACCTGCGCCAACGCCGCAAAATCCGGATTGTCGGACAGGTCGATTTCGCTGTAGCGCTCGGCAAAGAACAGCTCCTGCCACTGCCGCACCATGCCCAGCGAACTGTTGTCCAGCAACACGATTTTGACCGGCAGCTTGCAGCGCGCGATCGTCACCAGCTCCTGCACGTTCATCATGAAGCTGCCGTCACCGGAGACCAGCACCACGGTGCGGTCGGGGCAGGCGAACTGCGCGCCCATCGCTGCCGGCAGGCCGAAGCCCATCGTGCCGAGCGCCCCGCTGGTGAGGTGGTTGCGCGGATCGTTGAAGCGGCAATGCTGGGCCACCCACATCTGATGCTGGCCCACGTCGCAGGCGATGATGGTGTCGGCCGGGGCCACTTCGCTCAGGCGCTTGAGCAACGCCGGCGCGTAGATATCGGTACCGGGCGCGTCGTAACGCGCGCCGAATTTCTCGCGGTTGGCAAAGCAGCGCGTACGCCATGCCTGGCAATTGCCACGTGCTGCGCTCAATGCCTTCAGACTGACCGCCACATCGCCGGGCACGGCGATGTCGGCCGTGCGCAGCTTGGAAATTTCATAGGCGTCGGCATCCAGGTGGATGACGCGTGCGAAGGGTGCGAATTCGCTCAGCTTGCCAGTGGCACGGTCGTCGAAGCGCGCGCCGACGACGACCAACAGATCGCATTCCTGGATCGCCATGTTGGCCGCACGCGTGCCATGCATGCCCAGCATCCCCAGATAATCCGGATGCGCATGCGGCAACGCGCCCAGGCCGCGCAAGGTCAGCGCGGTGGGGATGCCGGTGGCTTCGACAAAGCGCCGGAACGCCTCCACCGCGCCGGCCAGCGCGATCCCGCCACCGCCGTACACCACCGGGCGTTCGGCGCTGGCGATGGCCGCCAGGGCCTGCGCCAGTTTTGCATCTTCCGGCGCCGGGGGCGGCAACACCGCCGCCGGCACGTGATCGGGCAGATGCGACGCGTCGGCAATCTGCACGTCCTTGGGCAGGTCGATCAGCACCGGCCCGGGACGCCCCTCGCGCGCGATGCGGAACGCTTCGCGCACCATGCCCGGAAGATCCTCCACGCGCCGCACCAGGAAGCTGTGCTTGACGATCGGCATGGTCATGCCGAACACATCCAGTTCCTGGAACGCATCGGTGCCCAGCAGCGGCGTGGCGACCTGGCCGGTCAGGCACACCATCGGGACCGAATCGAGCATCGCATCGGCGATGCCGGTGACCAGATTGGACGCGCCCGGGCCGGAGGTGGCCACGCACACGCCGACCCGGCCGCTGGCACGGGCGTAGCCGTTGGCGGCCAGGGCGGCGCCCTGTTCGTGACGGACCAGGATGTGCTTGAGCCTGGAATCCACCAGGGCGTCGTAGAACGGCATGATGGTGCCGCCCGGATAACCGAACAGCGTTTCCACGCCTTCGGCTTCCAGGGCCTGCGTCAGCCAGCGCGCGCCGTTGCGGGGCGTGCTGTGTGCGGAGGTGTTCATGCGTTGCGGACCTTCGGTGTTAGCGGTGGGGGTGCGGCGGCATTACGCCGCTTGTTGATTCGCGGGTGCGGCGGCGGCTTGTTGCTGCCCGTTGAGCCACACCATCTTGGCGCGCAGCTTCTTGCCCACTTCCTCGATCGGGTGCTCCAGATCGGCCTGCTTGAACTTGGTGTAGTTCGGCAGGCCCGCTTCGTATTCGGCCACCCAGTTCTTGGTGAAGGTGCCGTTCTGGATGTCGGTCAGCACGTCCTTCATGCGCGCCTTGGTGCTGGCGTCGATCACGCGCGGGCCGCTGACATAGTCACCGTATTGCGCCGTTTCGGACACGAATTCCAGCATGCGGGTGATGCCGCCTTCGTAAAACAGGTCCACGATCAACTTCAGTTCGTGCAGCACTTCGTAATACGCGATCTCCGGCTGGTAACCGGCTTCCACCAATACTTCGAAACCGGCCTGCACCAGCGACGAGGCGCCGCCGCACAGCACTGCCTGCTCGCCGAACAGATCGGTCTCGGTCTCTTCCTTGAAGGTGGTCTTGATGATGTTGGCACGCGCCCCGCCCAGGCCGCCGGCATAGGTCAGCGCGAACTGCTCGGCCTTGCCGCTGGTGTCCTGGTAGACCGCGTAGATGCACGGCACGCCGCGACCGATTTCATACTCGCGACGTACCAGCGCGCCCGGGCCCTTCGGCGCGACCAGCACCACGTCCAGGTCGGCGCGCGGGGTGATCATGTCGAAATGCACGTTCAGGCCATGCGCGAACAGCAGGCAGGCGCCCTGTTTCATGTTCGGGGCGATGACTTCCTCGTAGAGCTTCTTCTGCACCATGTCCGGGGTCAGGATCGCGACCAGGTCGGCACTCTTCACCGCCTCGGCCGGCGCCACCACGGTGAAGCCATCGGCCTGGGCCTTGGATTCGGTCGGGCCACCGGCACGCAGGCCGACGGTGACGTCGAAGCCGGAATCGCGCAGGTTCAGCGCATGTGCGCGGCCCTGGCTGCCGTAGCCGATGATCGCGATTTTCGGTTGGGTGTCGTTGCTCATGGAGTAGTCCTTGCGGGGTTTGGCAGTGGGAAAGAAATCAGCCGGCAGTGCAGACACTGGCCGGCCAGGCAAAATGGGGATGGACGATGGCACTGCGCATGCACGCGCAATCACCAGCGCGCCGGTGGGCACGCGTGATGGGCATTGCGGCGATGGTAGTGATGTCGTTCATGTCATTCGAAACTTTTGGTGGTCCCTGAAACGCGAAACCCCGCGCCGTTGCCGGTGCGGGGTCTGATCGAAGCCTTGTGTGTCTGTTGCCTACACGAAGTCCCGTCCCGCACCGGTTGGCGAGGTAATAAGTACGAGCACGAGAAGCGACGCTGCCGACGCGCCGATGGGCGCGGACACTGGGGCGTTCGAGGTGGTGTGGCGGTGCGGCATGAGACCGAGATAACCATCGCTGCTGGTGGGGTGTCAACCCTTGCGCGTGAAACGGCCGCGTCAATGGGCGCTGTATCGCGCAAAACCGCGTGGCAGCAGCATGGTTGCTGTTGAAACCGGATCGGTACGGGCCAGCGGCAGGCGCTACGCGTCACTAAATGCGCGGCATTTGTGCTGACAGGCAGTGCGTGCCGAACGATGTGGCCCGACCCGCTGGTATGGTTGACCACTCACATGTGGTGTTTCGGGGATCGTCTGTCATGCGTCGCGTAGCTGTGTTGTTGGTGTCTGCCTTGGCGCTGCTTGCGCCACCTCTGAGTGCTGCCGACCGGATCACCGGGCAGCCGTTTGCCACCCGCTCGGAAGTCATCGCCCCGCACGCAATGGCGGCGACCTCGCAGCCGTTGGTCACCCAGATCGCGCTGGATGTGATGAAGGGCGGCGGCTCGGCGGTGGATGCGGCGATCGCCGCCAATGCCGCGCTGGGGCTGATGGAGCCGACCGGCAACGGCGTGGGCGGGGATCTGTTCGCCATCGTCTGGGATCCCAAGACCAGCAAGCTCTACGGCTACAACGGCTCGGGCCGCTCGCCGAAGTCGCTGACCCTGGCCGAGTTCCAGCGCCGTGGGTTGAAGGACATTCCGCCGACCGGCCCGCTGCCGGTGTCGGTGCCGGGCGCGGTGGATGGCTGGTTCGCGTTGCATGAGCGCTTCGGGCGCAAGCCGATGGCGCAGAACCTGGCCCCGGCCATCCGTTATGCCCGCGAAGGCCATCCGGTGGCCGAAACCATCGCCTATTACTGGGACCGCTCGGTGCCGCGCCTGTCGCAATACCCCGGCTTCAAGGAGCAGTTCACCATTGACGGCCATGCCCCGCGCAAGGGCGAGCTGTGGAAGAACCCCAACCTGGCCAACACCTTGCAGCAGATCGCCGACGGCGGCCGCGACGCGTTCTACAAAGGCGATATCGCCCGCACCATCGGCGCCTATTTCAAGGCCAATGGCGGCTACCTGAGCTACGAGGATCTGGCCAGCCACACCGGCGAGTGGGTGGAGCCGGTGTCCACCAACTACCGTGGCGTTGATGTCTGGGAGTTGCCGCCCAACAGCCAGGGCATTGCCGCGCTGCAGATGCTCAACATCCTGGAGGGCTACGACTTCTCCAAGATCCCGTACGGCTCGGCCGAGCACGTGCACCTGTTCACCGAAGCCAAGAAGCTGGCCTTCGCCGACCGCGCGCGCTTCTATGCCGACCCGGCGTTCCAGCCGGCACCGCTGGCCAGGCTGATCTCCAAGGATTACGCCGCGCAGCGTCGCGCGCTGATCTCCATGGACAAGGCGCTCAAGGAGGTGCAGCCGGGCACGCCCAAGCAGCTGGAAGAGGGCGACACGATCTACATGACCGTGGCCGATGCCGACGGCATGATGGTGTCGTTGATCCAGTCCAATTACCGCGGCATGGGCAGCGGCATGGCCCCGCCGGGGCTGGGCTTCATCCTGCAGGACCGTGGCGAGATGTTCGTGCTGAAGAAGGATCACCCCAACGGCTACGCGCCGGGCAAGCGGCCGTTCCAGACCATCATTCCCGCTTTCGTCACCAAGGACGGCAAGCCGTGGCTGAGCTTCGGGGTGATGGGCGGGGCGATGCAGCCGCAGGGTCACGTGCAGATCGTGATGAACCTGGTGGACTTCCACATGAATCTGCAGGAAGCCGGTGACGCGCCGCGCATCCAGCACGAAGGCTCCACCGAGCCGACCGGCCAGGCCACCGCGATGAGCGATGGCGGCGAGGTCAATCTGGAAACCGGCTTCTCCTACGACACCATTCGCGCGCTGATGCGCAAGGGCCACCGGGTGATCTTTGCCGATGGCCCGTATGGCGGATATCAGGCGATCGCGCGTGATCCGGCCAGCGGGGTGTATTACGGCGCCTCGGAAAGCCGCAAGGACGGGCAGGCCGCCGGTTACTGAGCAGGCGCCTGCAGATGCATGGCGCCGCTCAATTGCAGCCGCGGCGCGCCGCTAATGATGGTGATGGATTAGGAACGCCCATGAGCTCGATGCAACAGCCCGGTTCGCCGTCGCAAACGCAGGCGGCGCTGCTCCCCGATGCACCGGTCGCGCTGCTGCGGCTATCGGCCGAGGCCTGCGTGGTGGCCTGCAACCGCGCAGGCCTGGACGTCCTGGGCAAGACCGCCAGCGAGCTGCAGGGCGCGCCGGTGTCGGTGGTGTGGGGATTGAGTGCAGCCGATCTGGCCGGCGAAGACGGCGTATGGGCCGCCCCCGGCGACGACCCGGCCCGGCGCGTGCGCTATGTGCGCGACCGCGAGCACGGGGGCTGGATGCTGTCGCTGCCGCATGTGGAAACCGCGATCCTGCTGCGCGAAGCCACCCGCCTGGCCGAAGACAGCCGGCCGGTGCCGATCTCGCCGCTGCTGCAGCCATTGGTGGCGCGCCTGCAGGCCGAACATGAAGACCGCACCGTACTCGAGCGCACCGCCCAGGCACTGGCCGGGTGCGAGCTGGAGCTGTTGCTGCCGCCCGGTTTGTCCGAGACCGACATGGGGCGCCGGCTGCAGGCCGGCTTCGGCAATCTGGCCGAAGCGATCCGCCAGGCAGTGGCGTTGTCGGTGCAGATCGCTGCCGAAGTGCCGCCGCTGGTGGCCGAAAACGACGAGATGGTACGTCAGTCGCAGGCGCAGACCGACGCGCTGGATGGCGCGCGCACCGCGGTGGAGCGCCTTGCTGCGAGCCTGCAGGACGTCAACGCCGATCTGGCGCAGGTGATTGCGCTGGCCGCCAGCGCCGACGAAAGCGCACGCCAGGGCGTCGCTGCCGCACATGCGCTGGGCCAGGCCATGCACGAGGTGGAACGTCGTGCGGCGCGTGCCGGCGAGGTCATCGAAGTCATCGACTCGGTGGCGTTCCAGACCAACATCCTGTCGATCAACGCCAGCATCGAAGCGGCGCACGCCGGCGATGCCGGGCGCGGCTTTGCGGTGGTCGCCACCGAGATCCGCCGCCTGGCCGAACGGGCGGCAGCGGCAGCGCGCGACGTGCGCGCGATCCTGGCCGAAACCAGCGCCGCGGTGGGCGAGGGCGCGGCCTCGGCGCGCGGCACCGAAGCGGTGCTCGATGGCATCACCCGCGTGCTCGGCCAGGCCAGCAGCGCGATGACCACGGTGGCCGGGCGGATCCAGGCGCAGGACGGCGAGATTCGCGGCATCGAACGTGCCGTCGATGGCGTGGTGGCGCTGGGGCGCAGCAACCTGCAGCATGCCGCGCATGTGGCCGAACGCAGCGAGGCGCTGGAGCGCGGTACCGAGACGCTGCGCGACTGCGTGGGCCTGTTCCGTCTGCCGGCCGATCCGCTGGCAGTTCCCCGCCACGCGCGCGTCAAGGAACTCGCCGTGGCCGCCGCCGCTCGCATCGGCACCGCCCTGGCGCAGGCCATCGCACGCGGCCAGATCGACGAAGCGGCGCTGTTCGCACGCACCTACACGCCGATTGCCGGCGTGGAGCCCGCCAAGTTCAGCACCGACTTCGATGCGCTTTGCGACGAGGTGTTACCCGCCTTGCAGGAGCCGCTGCTGGATGCGCATCCCTGGATCGTGTTCGCGATCTGCGCCAATCCCGACGGCTATGTGCCCACGCACAACCTGCGCTTCACCCAGCCGCTGACCGGCGATCCCAAGCGCGATCTGGTCGGCAACCGCACCAAGCGCAAGTTCACCGACCGCGTCGGCCGCAGCGTGGGCGCGCACACCGACCCGTATCGCCTGCAGGTCTACCGCCGCGACACCGGCCAGATCATGTTCGACCTGTCGGTGCCGATCTACGTCGGCCGCAGGCACTGGGGCGGTTTGCGGGTGGGCTATACGCTGGACTAGCGCGCCGCGTCACTGCGGCGCGGCGGATACGGCACTGGATGTCGCCGTCGCAGTGTTGCCACCCAACTGCTCGGCAAGAAAACGTTCCAGGGTGCGATAGAACGTGATCTGGTTGGCCTCCTTGTAGAAACCGTGTCCCTCCTTGGGAACGGACATCCATTGCGGCGCGTTGCCGCTGCGCGTCAATGCCGCGCGCAGGCTCTTGGCCTGTGCGAAGGGAGCTCGCTCGTCCTCTTCGCCGTGCACGAGCAGCACCGGCACCTTGATGCGATCAGCCAGCATCACCGGGGAGTGCGCCGCCAGTTCAGCCGTATCACGGCCAATGGCGCGCTCCAGATAATTCAGCCCGTAGTCGCTGCGATTGATGTCGCCCTTGCTGTACATCATCTGCAGGTCGTAGATGCCGGCCACGCCCACCGCGCAGCGGAACAACTCCGGCGCCTTGACCTGCACCATCATGGCGGCATACGCGCCGAAGCTGGCGCCATAGCTGCAGATGCGCGTCTGATCGGCGAGTCCCTGGCCCACTGCCCAGCGAACGCCGTCGACCAGATCGTCCTGGATACGCTCGCCCCATCGGCGATACCCGGCGCGCTCGAACCGGTTGCCACGCCCCAGGCCGCCGCGATAGTTGACCTGCAGCACCAGATAGCCGCGGCTGGCCAGGAACTGGGCGTCGGTATCGAAGGCCCAGCCATCGCCATCTGCATGCGGGCCACCGTGCGGCAGCAGGATCATCGGCAGCCGTTCACCGCGTGCGGCGGTGCCGGGGACGGTGAGCACGCCGTCCAGGATCAGCCCGTCGCTGGCCTGAAACGTCACCATGCGACGCTCGTTCATCTGCGCCGCCGGCAATGCACTGCGTGCCTTGATGACAAGTTTCAGCGTGTTGCTCGGCCGGTCGAAGATGTACCAGGCACCTGCATCGCGGTCGCTATAGGCCCGTAGCAGCAGGCCGCTGCCGTCCTCGGTGAAATTGACGAAGTCCACGTACTGGCCGGCCAGGGTCTGGCTCAGGCTCCGGTGCAGTTGCGCTTCGGCAGTGTCCTGCTCGAAATAGCGCAGCGTCGGCCGCCCTGGCCCAAGTCGTGCAGCAAATGGCGTCTGCGGCGCCGGACCCCACTGCAGATCGTCCACGCTGTAGAACGGGTCCGACGCGAGCACGCTGCGCTGGTGGCCGTCGGGATCGCTGGCCACCAGGACTGCAGGGCCCCCGGCCTCGCTATACCAGCCGTAGACGCGGCCCGGCTGCCGTGCAAATGCGATCGGTCGCCAGTTGGCCTGGACCTGGGACATCGGCGACCAGCCATTGCCCGATCGGCGGAACAGCAACGGGTTATCGTTGTCGTCGGTGCCGTACGCGTATTGCGCCACACCATCGTGGTCGAGCACGAAGCGCAGATCGGGGACGTCGACGTCTGCCATCAGGCGATGGGTAGTAGTGCTGGCGTCGACGTCGTAGAGCATCGAGTGGCGCGAGTCCAGCGACAGGCGTCGCATGTAGAAGTGCCCGTTGCGGCGACTCGGCAGGCCCTCGATATAGCCGAACCCGCGCTCCAGCCCCGCGTTGCGGGTGCTTTGCAGGTAGCCGTACACATAGCGCTGATTGCTGCCATCCAGATCGGTGGCGATGATCTCGCCCATCGGCATGGGCTCTTCCAGCGAGCCGAGTTTGCGCCCCTTGCCGATCACCAGCCGGCGGTCGCTGACCCAGGCAATGCGCACCGGCAATTCATAGCGCGGCAGGCGCAGCATCGTGGTGGACTGCATGCCGGCAATGCGGTAGACCACCAGCGCGTAGTTGCCATCGCCCAGGTCCGCGCTGACCGCCAGATGCTTCCCATCGGGCGACATCGCCGGCGAGGAGATCGGGCCGGATTCGACGAAGGCCTCTACAGGCGGCGGGGACGCGGCTTGCGCAGTCCCTGAAAAAACCCCCATCAGCAGCATCGCTGCCCAGCCAAACCGGTGCATCCCTTGCATCTGCGTCGTCCATTCCCCTGTTTCACAGAAAGATAACGAACCGGCGATAGCTGTGGCAAGTGGATCAAAAAAAAGCCGCCGAAGATCGGCGGCAGGGAGAGAGAGCAGGTTTTCTTGTTGTGGTGACTGCAGGCTAGCGGTGTGATGTGCCGTGGAAATGTCCGTGCATGGCACCACCGCGCTGCTGCGTGCCAGGCGGCCGGTGACGTGGCAGTCCTGGCACGTGGACAACGACTTCCCCAAAGTGGTCGTTGTGACAACCGGCGTGTCCAGGCAGCGGACCGGCGGCTCATGGGTGCGATCAGAAGCGCTGGGCGTCTACGTGTGGCTGCAGCGTCTCGGGATGGCCCAGGCCGAATCGAACGCGTTGGCAGACGCGCTGTTCGCGAATGCGCGTTGTGTTGCAGTGCGAGGCGTGCAGTGCGAGGGCGCTCCTGTAGTGCCGCAGCGACGCTGCGCGTGTGCTGCTATACACGGACAGCGGTCGCTGCCGAACGTGACAACACTGCGTTGGTCATCGCCAGGCGAGCGCGGCCGCTGCACGCAACGGCCTGCACCAAACGTGCATCTCATCGCCGAGCGCGGTGCCGACAGCTGGCGATATTTTTTAGCCGCGCAGGGTGCGATGTGGTTTAATCGCCGCCGAAGTGGGGGTACCGCAGTGCGCTGCGGTTGAGATAGTCCCTTCGAACCTGATCCGGCTGATACCGGCGTAGGGAAGCTTCGTTAGATGCGATGGTCCGTGCCGTGCACGGGCGCATCGCCATTGAGCGCCGCCGCTTCGTCCGCCTGCGACTCCTTCGCAGAGCCAGCGCCGTGGGTGCTGGTTTTCCAGCACACAGGACGAACGCCATGAATGCCGCGCCTACCGTTTTGCAGCAACAAGCCCAGTCGCTGTCCGAGGCTGTGACCCAGCCGATTCCAGGGTCCCGCAAGATCTTCGTGCAGGGCTCGCGCGCCGACCTGCAGGTGCCGATGCGCGAGATCGTATTGACCCGCACCCCCACCTTGTTCGGCGGTGAGGACAATGCACCGCTCAGTGTCTATGACACCTCCGGGCCATATACCGACCCGCGCGCGGCGATCGATCTTGCCGCCGGTCTGGCGCCGCTGCGCGCGCGCTGGATTGCCGAGCGCGACGACACCGTGGCGCTGGACGGCCTGAGTTCCAGCTTCGGCCGCGGTCGCGAGCACGATGCGCGCCTGGATGCCGTGCGTTTTCCTGCGCGGCGCCTGCCGCGCGTGGCACGCGACGGTGCCAATGTCACCCAGATGCATTACGCGCGGCGCGGCATCATCACCCCGGAAATGGAGTTCGTGGCGATCCGCGAAAACCAGCGCCTGGAGGCGGTGACCGACGCGATCCTGTGCAAGCAGCATCCGGGCGAGGCCTTCGGCGCTGCGATCCAGCACCGCATCACGCCGGAATTCGTCCGCGAGGAAATCGCCCGCGGCCGCGCGATCCTGCCCAACAACATCAATCACCCGGAAAGCGAGCCGATGATCATCGGTCGCAATTTCCTGACCAAGATCAACGCCAACATCGGCAACAGCGCGGTGTCGTCCGGGATTGCAGAAGAGGTCGAAAAGCTGGTGTGGTCGATCCGCTGGGGCGGCGACACGGTGATGGACCTGTCCACCGGCAAGCACATCCACGAGACCCGCGAATGGATCATCCGCAACTCGCCGGTGCCGATCGGCACGGTGCCGATCTATCAGGCGCTGGAAAAGGTCGACGGGCGCGCAGAAGAGCTGACCTGGGAGATCTTCCGCGACACCTTGATCGAACAGGCCGAGCAGGGCGTGGACTACTTCACCATCCATGCCGGTGTGCTGCTGCGCTATGTGCCGCTGACTGCCAAACGGGTCACCGGCATCGTCTCGCGCGGCGGGTCGATCCTGGCCAAGTGGTGCCTGGCCCACCACAAGGAAAACTTTCTCTACACGCATTTCGAAGACATCTGCCAGATCATGAAGGCCTATGACGTGGCGTTTTCGCTGGGCGATGGCTTACGCCCGGGCTGCATTGCCGATGCCAACGACGCAGCGCAGTTCGGCGAGCTGGAAACGCTGGGCGAGCTGACCAGGATCGCCTGGAAGCACGATGTGCAGACCATGATCGAAGGCCCGGGGCATGTGCCGATGCAGTTGATCAAGGAAAACATGGACAAGCAGCTGCGCGAATGCGGCGAGGCGCCGTTCTACACGCTGGGGCCGCTGACCACCGATATCGCGCCCGGCTACGACCACATCACCAGCGCGATCGGCGCGGCGATGATTGGCTGGTTCGGCACCGCGATGCTTTGCTATGTCACGCCCAAGGAGCATCTGGGCCTGCCCAACCGGCAGGACGTACGCGACGGCATCATGGCCTACAAGATCGCCGCGCATGCCGCGGACCTGGCCAAGGGCCATCCCGGTGCGCAAGTGCGCGACAACGCCTTGAGCAAGGCGCGTTTCGAATTCCGCTGGGATGACCAGTTCCATCTCGGGCTGGATCCGGAAAAGGCCAAGGAGTTCCACGACGAAACCCTGCCCAAGGACGCGCACAAGCTGGCGCACTTCTGCTCGATGTGCGGGCCGCATTTCTGCTCGATGAAGATTACCCAGGACGTGCGCGATTACGCGGCCGAGCACGGTATGGGCGAAGCGCATGCCTTGTCGGCGGGAATGGAGGAAAAGTCGGCGCAGTTCCTGGCGCAGGGTGCGCAGGTGTATCGCGCCACCTGACACGCGCCAGCAATGTTGCGTTGCAGCGGGCCGATAGTTCGCTTAAGAAAAATTCAGCTTCGGCTTAGGCAGATCGCAGCGTGGTGCGCAAGTGCCGCGCTGCGACTGCATTGCAAGCGGTTACAGCCGGCAAGCATTTCAGCGCATTTTTCTGAATCGCAGATAAAAAAATCGCGCCAGAGGCGCGAAGGGGACATCGTAATTATTTGAATTCGTCGGCGAGAGAGAGAGAGCCTGACGTCGCCACCTGTCGTAGGGAAGCAACGGGGCATAGAGTAAAATTTGCACCAAATGGATGCATGACACAGTTGGTTGTGGTCCTTTGCTGAATTTGGCGCTTCGCGCGAAGTGCGTGATGCGTTCTTTGTAGTCCTTGCATGCCGGTGCGTGTTCTTGCCGATGAGTGTTCCTCACACTAATGCGATGCCATCGGGCCGGTTGCGTGTCGGCCAGTGCGTGGTCGATGTTGCCTCGCGCGAAGTGCATGCGCCCGGCGCCCGGCGCGCCGCGCGTCTGGCACCGAAATCCCTGGCGGTGTTGCTGACGCTGGCGCGGCAGCCGGGTCAGGTGGTGACCCGCGAGCAGTTGCTGGCCGAGGTCTGGCCCGACACCTTGCCGACCAACGACGTGGTGACCCAGGCGGTCACGCAACTGCGCAAGGCGTTGGCCAGCAACGGCAGCCAGCGCTTCGAGCATATCGAGACCATCGCCAAGACCGGCTATCGCCTGCTGGCGCCGGTGGCGTGGGAGCAACGCTCGGATAGCTCCGCCGATGCCGTCGCGGGGCCATCGGTGGCAACGGTATCGAGCACGGCACTTGAGGATCGCGATCCCACGGCCGGCATCGCGGCCGCTGCCGCCCTGGAGCGTGACGCGGCACCCCGGCAGCCGCTGCCGTTGGTTCGGTCCGCACCGGCGGCCGCGCAGCGGCGCCGCTGGATGGCACTGGCAGTGGCCGGCGTGACCTTGCTGGTGGTGCTGGGGCTGGCGGCACGGACGCTGTGGATGCGTGCGCCAGCCAGCGATACCGCGGCGGCCTCGGCAGTGCTGGGCAGCCCCAAGCGCCCGTATCAGATCATCACTGCAGGCGGCGGTTTCGATCTCACGCCCAGCCTGTCGCCGGACGGGGCGATGGTGGCCTACGCCTCGCTGACCAGCGATCGCGCAGGCACCTCGATCCTGGTCAAGACCACCAACAACGCTTATCCGCGCGTGCTCGATACGCCGGCGGCCGGCATCTCCGATCGGCTGCCGGCTTGGTCGCCGGACGGGCGCGAGATCGCCTTCTCGCGGCAGGCGCCCGATGGTGGCTGCCGCGTCATGATTGCCGCCGCCAGCGGCCCGGCTGCCGCACGCGAGGTGGCGCGCTGCGACGGCGCGGACATGCTGAGTTTCAGCTGGTCGCCAGACGGCCGTGCGTTGCTGTTCGGCAGCATGACCGGCGCGCACGGGGCGCCGCACATGCGGCGGCTGGATCTGGAAACCGGTCAATGGCAGCCGCTGAGCTACAGCGCGCAGCCGAGCGACTTCGACTACACGCCGCGCTATTCGCCGGACGGCCACTGGATCGTGTTTCTGCGCAATCCGCAGCTTGGCGACCTGTGGCGCATTCCGGCAAGCGGCGGAACCGCCGAACGGCTGACCCATGACAACGCGGATGTCCGCGGCTGGAGCTGGTTGCCCGACGGCAGCGGCCTGATCTTCGGGCGTCGTGTGGACAGCGAGGCGCGGCTCTACCGGCTCGATCTGGTCGACCGCAGCCTGCATGACCTTGGTGTGGACGATGCGCAGGCGCCGGATGTGGCGCATGGCCATCTGGTGTTCGTGCAGCGTAAACCGCAATTTGGCGTGTATCAGGTCATTCACGACCCCATGAATGGCGGCTACATCCGCCGCCGGCTGTTTCCCTCCAGCGGGCGCGACGACCAGCCGATGATCGCGCCGGACGGGCACCAGCTGATCTTTGCCTCCAACCGCTCCGGTGCGTACGGCCTGTGGTGGGGCGATGTCGGCAAACCTGGCTCGGTGCGCCTGATCGAAGGCCTGCGGCCGGATGCGCGCCAGGCCGCCGACTGGTCGGCCGATTCGCAACGCGTGCTGGTCAGCGGCAGCGATGCGCAAGGGCATGCGGCCTTGTTCGAAGTGACCCCAGGCACGGGCAGGGTGCTGCGGTTGCCGGTGCCGCAGGCGCGACCGTTGCAGGCGATCCATCTTCCCGATCCCGACCGGTTGCTGGTCGTGGCTGCAGCGGATGACGGGCGCACCTTTGCCACGCTCTACGACAGACGCAGCTCTCCCTGGCGCGCGCTGGCGTCGCTGCAGGACGTTTCGCAGTTGCGGCTGGATCGCGTCAGTGGCCAGGTATTGCTGACGCGCCTGACCGGCGGCGGGTTATGGCAGGTCGCCCCGTCGCTGGCGGCCGACACCTTGCAGCAAGTCGATCCGCAGCAGCCATCGCGCTGGCGTTACCGCAGCTGGGCGCCCGGTGCGCGAGGCCAGTTGCATTACCTGTCGTCCACCGACACCTGTGCCACCCACGACAGCGACCTGCGCGCCGGTGCCGGGCGGTGCCTGGATGCGGCCAAGTACACCACCATCAACGGCTTCAGCGTGGATCAGCGCAGCGGCGCGCTGTATGTGGCATTGGCGGAAGAAGATGGCAGTTCGATCGCCTTCATGCCGTTGCCGGAACGCCTGGCGACGCCCCTGGGTGTGGTATCCAACCTGTTGATCGTGCTGAGAAAAATCGCCTCGTAAGTTCTTCGGAAAGACTTCGTCGCAATTTCGGCAGACCTTCGTCGGAACTTCCTGACTCACGCCAGATTCGGCAAAACACTACGCCCTCTTTTGTACAGGGGGCTGCCACCATGCAACAGGTCATCACCGCAGATCGCGGGCTCGCACTCTCACTGGACGGCACCAGCGAGCCAACGTCGACGACCTGTCTGGCCGTCTCGCGCCTGGGCAGTATCCGCACTGCCGCCGCCACCTTCACACTGTGGGTGCAGTTGCGCGGCCGCGCCTGGGTGGAGTCCAAGGAAGGGCGTTTCCGTCTGCGCGCCGGCGACTGGATCGCCTTCGACAAGGAATCGCATCCCACCGTACAGGCCGACCGCAGCGCGCTCTGTGTCGGCGTCAGCCTCGATGGCGACAGCCTGCAATCCCTGGCCGAACTGACCGACGCCACGTTGTATCCGGGGCGCAGCCAGCTGTCACGTGGCGATCTGCGGATTGCACTGCGCTTGTGGCGCAACGCGGCCGCACAGAGCGGCAGTGCGTCGGCACGCCCCCTGTTGCTGCACCTGGCCGCGATGCAGCGCGACTTCATCGCGCAGGAGCAGCGCTGCCCGGGCCGTTCGCGCAGCCGTCGCCGTCAGGTGTTCGGTCGCATGCAACGCGCCCGGCTGTATCTGGAAGGCAACAGTGACCGCGTGGTGCGCATCGCCGAGCTGGCGCAGCTGACCAACTTCTCCAGCTGGTATGTGTCCAAGACGTTCCAGAGCCTGTACGAGGAAAGCCCGCAGGCCCTGTCGGCGCGTCTGCGCCTGGAGCGCGCCTCCGATCTGCTGCGCGATACCTCGATGATGATCGGTGAGGTTGCGGCCGCAAGCGGCTTCGACAATTGCTGCAGCTTCGCGCGTGCGTTTCGTGCGCGTTTCGGAGTCTCCGCATCGCATTACCGGGACCAAACGACAAATCCGCCAGATTCGGCAAAGCCACGGAACGTGACGCGCAAAGCGACGATGTTCACGCAATCGTAATTTGCACAGGGGCGCTTAACGCGCCACTAACGAACCCTGGAGAGATTGATGAACCTTCGCACCTCCGCAGTGCGGCTGGGCCTGTTGCCCGCCGGTATTGCGATCGCGTTGACGCCGGCTTTTGCCGCCAATGCACAAGAGCAGTCCGCCCCGTCGACCACGACGCTGGACCGCATCGAAATCACCGGCTCGCGCATCCGCTCGGTCGACGTCGAAACCGCACAGCCGGTGTTCACCGTCTCCCAGCAGGACATCCAGAAGTCGGGCCTGGTCAGCGTTGGTGACATCCTGCAGAACCTGTCGATTGCCGGTACGCAGTCCTACAGCAAGGCTGCAGTGCTGACGTCCGATTCGGAGCAGGGCGGCCAGTACGTCAATCTGTACAACCTGAATGAAAACCGCACCCTGGTATTGGTGAACGGCAAGCGTTGGACCAGCAGCCTGAACGGCCTGACCGACATGTCCACCATTCCCAGCTCGCTGATCGAGCGCATCGAAGTCCTCAAGGACGGCGCCTCGGCGATCTACGGTTCCGACGCCGTGGCCGGTGTGGTCAACATCATCCTGCGCCAGAACTACGACGGTGCCGAAGCGTCGGCCTACTTCGGCCAGAACGGCCGTGGCGACGGTTCCAAGGAGCAGTACTCCTTCACCGCCGGCACCACCACCGACCGCTCCTCGCTGGTGTTCGGTGCCAACTACACCAACGAAGATCCGGTGTGGGCCAAGGATCGCGCGCTGACCCGTTACTCGGCCGGCCCGAACCATATCGAAGACAGCCTGAGCGCGACCGGTCCGTGGGGCCGCTTCACCGCCAATGGCGACACCTACATCCTCAACCACACCGGTTCGTTCGACGGCCGTGGCGTGGGCGCCGATTCGCGCAACATCGCCAACTACCACAACGACATCACCACCGACGACTACTACAACTCCGTCGACCAGATGATGTTGCAGCAGTCCAGCCGCAACAAATCGATCTTCACCACCGGCAGCTACAACATCACCGACAGCATCACCTTCAAGTCGACGGCGATGTACTCCGAGCGCGACTCGAACCGTCAGATTGCCGGCTACCCGCTGCAGGCTTCTTCGCAGCCGCAGTTCCCGGTGGCGATCAGCGGTGCCAGCTACTACAACCCGATCGGCCAGGACATCAACAGCTGGTTCCGTCGCACGGTTGAACTGCCGCGCACCACCGAAAGCAACGTCAAGACCCTGCACTTCGATGCGGCGCTGGAAGGCGTGTTCGACGTTGGCAGCCACGGCTGGAACTGGGACGTGGGCTTCAACTACAACAAGTACGATGTGACGCAGGTTTCGCGCGGCAACATCAACCTGCTGGCGCTGCAGAAGGCACTGGGCCCGTCGTTCCTCAATGCGCAGGGTCAGGTGCAGTGCGGTACCGCAGCGGCCCCGATCGCGCTGGGTACCAGCAATGCGCTGGGCCAGTGCACCCCGTTCAACATCCTGGGCGGCCCGTCGGCCTCCACGCCCAACGCGCTGCAGTACATCAATGCGCTGGGTCAGTCCACGCAGCAGAGCCTGAGCAAGCAGTGGACCGCCAACGTCACCGGCGGCCTGTTCGACCTGCCGGCTGGTGAACTGGGCTTCGCCGCAGGCGTCGAACACCGCGAAATCAGCGGTTACGACTATCCGGATCAGCTGTCCAGCGCCGGTTACACCACCGACCTGGCTGCACAGGCAACCGAAGGTCGCTACCAGACCAACGAAGCCTACCTGGAGCTGCTGATCCCGGTGTTGAAGGATCTGCCGGGCGCCAAGGAACTGTCGTTCGACGTGGCCGCGCGTTACAGCAACTACAGCCGCTTCGGCGACACCACCAACAGCAAGTTCAGCTTCACCTGGAAGCCGATCGACGACCTGCTGGTGCGTGGTACCTACGGCACCGGTTTCCGTGCGCCGACGCTGTCGGACACCTTCGGCGGCGGTTCGCAGACGTTCGATACCTTCACCGATCCGTGCGATGCGACCTTTGGCTCGCTGGGCAATGCAGGCGTGGCAGCACGCTGCGCCGGGGAAGGCCTGCCGGCAGGTTTCCGTCAGACCGATACCGCGGGCAACCCGGTGACGCGTCGCGATGTGCAGGGCAACGCGCCGTTCAACTCGGGCGTGGGTAACGACGAGCTCGAGCCGGAATACAGCATCACCCGCACCGTGGGCATGGTGTACAGCCCGCATTGGGTGCAGGGCCTGGACTTCTCGCTGGACTGGTACCGCATTTCGATCTCCAACATCATTACGTCGCTGACGGCCAATGATGTGTTGAACAACTGCTACCTCAACAGCCTGGCCAGCTACTGCGCCGACTACGGTCGCGATGCGGTCACCGGCCAGGTCACCACGCTGAGCCGCGGCAACGTCAACCTGGGTCGTCTGGAAACCGAAGGCTACAACTTCGGCGTGCGTTACCGCATGCCCGAAACCGCCTACGGCAAGTTCGCCGTCAACCTGGACACCAACTACCTGGCGACCTACAAGTCGCAGGCCGAAGCAGGTGCCGAATGGGCCAACTCGGCTGGCTACTGGAACTTCCCGCGCGTGCGTGCCACCTTGGGTCTGGACTGGTCGCTGGGTGCATTGTCGGCCAACTGGAACCTGCGCTACTACGGCGGTTTCCGTGATTACTGCTGGGATGCAGCCGCAGGTATCGAGTGCAACAACCCGAACTACCAGACGCCGAATCCGGGCTGGGCCGGTGGCACCGGTTCCAACAAGAAGGGCTCGATCTCCTACCAGGACGTCTCGGTTACCTGGCAGGCTCCGTGGGATGGCAGCGTGACCGTTGGTGCCCGCAACATCTGGAACAAGCAGCCGCCGATCACCTACTCGATCACCAACAGCAGCACCGCTGCGATCGATCCGATGCTCGACTACGACCGCTTCCTGTTTGTGCAGTACAACCAGCGCTTCTGATCATCGAAGTGTCGTAAAGAAAAAACGGGCCGAAAGGCCCGTTTTTTTTGTTTCCGGAGATCGAGTAAGGAACAAGGCCTGGCAAACATTATCGCTGCCATGTGCGTTGTGTCCCTGCCTGCCTGATCAGCTGCTGCGCGCGCTGGGATGACAAGCGTGCTTGATGGTTTGCTGCACGTTGCCGCGCGCGTCATGTTGCGATATCTGTGCAGATCGCAAGCGCCGCGATGCGTGCGCAGACAAGTCGCATTGCGCCATGTCAGCGTGGGCGTTTCGCAAACAGCCAAAGAAAAAAGGCGCGACCACGTCGCGCCTTTCCTGTTGCATCAACCTGGTGCTGCTCTCAGGCCTCGGCAAGCCCCAGCAAGGTATCGGCCTGTTCGCGCCAGGCCGGCAGGCGGGTGAGCACGCCGACCTTGGACAGGTACTCTTCGTCCACGGTTTCGCCGCTGGCCAATGCGGTCGCCACATGCACCGCGCCGGTCACCCAGAAACTGCGCAGGCTGGAGCGCTGCGGGTGGCGATGGAAGGCCACCGCTTCGATGATCGGCATCGGCAGGCCCCACAGGCCGAGCAGGTACGCGCCGGCCTCGGTGTGGCCCAGGCGATCGTCGCCACCTTCCAGGGCCGGTTCGCGCTCGTCGCGCACACCGGGCAGCAGTAGGCCGATGTCGGCCAGCAGCGCGGCGGTGGAGCCGAGTTCTGCGCTGGTCGGCGGCAACACCTTGGCCGCCAGGCGCGAAGAGAGCAGGGCGCGGCGCTGCATCGCGTTGCGCTCGGCCGGGGTCAGGGTCTGCACCGAGAACACTTCGCTGGCTAGGACCAGGTCGCGCAGCGTGGCCACGCCCAGGCGGGTCACTGCCGTGCGCAGATCGGTGATGCTGCGGCCGCCGGAGAAGAACGCCGAATTGCACAGCTGCAGTACCTTGGCCGCAATCGCCGGATCGCCGGCGATCAGCTTGGCGATATCGGCCGCATCGGTGCCTTCGTCCTCTTCCAGGGCATGCATCAGGCTCAGATACAGGTGCGGTGGCGACGGCAGTTTTTCGATCCGGCCGATCGCAGCGCGCAAACGCGGATTGCTGAGCAGATCGCGCAGTTCTTCCAGGCTGGTGATGGCTTCGAGCAGGACTTCCGGGGCCAGCGGCATCGGCAGGAAGCGGTGCGCCACGCCAATGATGCGCGCCGGCGGCGTGCGCTGGCCATCCCGGGCATCGATCAAGGCGATGCGGATGGTGTCCGGCCGCAGTGTACGGATCTGCCCCAGCAGCGTGGCGGAAGTAAGATCGGGCAAGACGGGGGCGACGATGACCGCATCGAACGGCGACAACGCAGCCGCTTCGATGGCCGAATTACCATCGGCCACCTGCTGCACCTGCCATTGATCACCCAGATCAGCGACGTAGTCGCTCAGTTCGGACGGAAGACTGGCTTCGTCCCCAACAAACAGAATACGCAAGACACTTCCCCAAGAGTCACCGGTGGCAGACACCGGCCAAACGCTGTCGGCAATGTACCCAATCTGCCGCTGGCGGTCACCGGGATCACGCCAAAAGCGTGATCCCGATCGCCCCGCGGTTGCGGGGCTGCATCACGGTCGTTGAATCAGGGTGCGTCGGAATTATAGCGTTCCACCGACTCCACCAGGATGCGCTTGGCCTCGGCCGCGCCGCCCCAACCATCCAGCTTGACCCACTTGCCCTTCTCCAAGTCCTTGTAATGCTCGAAGAAATGACCGATGCGCTCCATCCAGTGGCTGGACACCTGGTCGATATCCTCGATATGCGCGTAGCCGGAGAAGATCTTCTCGATCGGCACCGCCAGGATCTTCTCGTCGCTACCGGCCTCATCGCTCATGCGCAGCACGCCGACCGGACGGCAACGCACCACCGAGCCGGGCACCAACGGCAGCGGCAGCACCACCAGCACGTCGGCCGGGTCGCCGTCGCCACATAGGGTGTTGGGCACATAGCCGTAGTTGCAGGGGTAACGCATCGGAGTGGACAGGATGCGGTCGACGAAGATCGCGCCGCTGGCCTTGTCCACTTCGTACTTGACCGGCTCCGAATCCTTTGGAATTTCGATGACGACGTTGATTTCTTCCGGCAGATTCTTGCCGGAGGTGACCAGTTCAAGACCCATGCGCGTAACTCCCGAGACGTCATCTAGTGTGTGGAGCGCGATTCTACGCGTTCGGCTGTTGCGGTGCAGCGACACTGAATGGGCAATGTTCTGACCGCCACACGCGGCATAGCCCGCATTCATCCCGGGGAGCTCTCCGATCCACACGGCGCGCGGCGCGGCGCACGCTGCAGGCTCCTCCACTGCTCGGGAACTGCCATGTTCAAGCCTGTGCGTTTGCTTGTTGTGCTGCTGCTCTGCGGTGCCGCCCAGCTCGCTGGTGCGGCGACGCCTGCGTCACCGCCGGTCTTCGTCGACGCGGTGGACTGGCCCGCCAACGGCGAGGGCTGGGAGGCCTTTGTCGATCTGGAACAGCGCCTGGAGCACGACTTCGACCAGATCTGCGGCGATACCTTTTGCGGCGGCGAATTCAGCGACTACCAGCCGCTGCGCTTCCGTTGCTCGGTGCATCGGGTGAGCGGGGTGGTGCGCAGCTGCATCTGGACCTTCGGCGCCAGCGAGGTCAGCGTCGACCCCCAAAGCGGGTATCTGCGCTCGGACAGCCGGGTCTGGCGCTGCACGGCGCCACTGAAGGCCGGGACGCGCCTGGACGAGATGTATCGCACCCTGTCGGTGAATAATCCGCTGTTCGAGCCACTGCCCGGTGGCGCGCCGCCGATCTATGACGGCCTGATCGGTTGCCTTTGAGGACCGGCCGCACCGCAGGCTGTTGCGGTGCGGGCTGCCTGGTGCAGTGACTGCGTCCGGGCAGCAGCGGGCAGGCGCGGCTTGGGCGATCGAGCTATGCAGCACGCCAGCATCGCAGGCCGCAGGCCGATGAGGCTTGTCCGCGGTGGTCAGGTAAGCGCCGCAGCCAGTCGTCGGGCCTGGCGCGGCGTATGGGACCCGGGGCGTGCGTCGGCGCGTTCCGGGCCCCGCCTCGTCACCTTCGGTCAGCCCGCGGCTTGCGGCACGTCGCCCTCAAAGCAGCGGTACCAGCAGCAAGGCCACGATATTGATGATCTTGATTAGCGGATTGATCGCCGGCCCGGCGGTGTCCTTGTACGGGTCGCCTACCGTATCGCCGGTGATGGCGGCCTTGTGCGCTTCGCTGCCCTTGCCGCCGAAGTGGCCGTCTTCGATGTACTTCTTGGCGTTGTCCCAGGCCCCGCCACCGGTGGTCATCGAAATCGCCAGGAACAGGCCGGTCACGATCGTGCCGATCAACAATCCGCCCAGTGCCCGCGGCCCCAGCAGCAGCCCGACCACCACCGGCACCACCACCGGCAGTAGCGAGGGCAGGATCATTTCGCGGATCGCCGAGCGGGTCAGCATGTCGACCGCGCGGTCGTATTGCGGCCTGGCGGTGCCGGCCATGATCCCGGGGATCTCGCGGAACTGGCGACGCACTTCTTCCACCACCGCGCCTGCCGCGCGTCCCACCGCTTCCATCGCCATCGCACCGAACAGATACGGGATCAAGCCGCCGATCAACAAACCGATGATCACGGTGTGGTCGGACAGGTCGAAGGCGAATACCTGGCCGGGATTGGCCGCCTGCAGGTTGTGCGTGTAGTCGGCAAACAGCACCAGCGCGGCCAGCGCGGCCGAGCCGATCGCATAGCCCTTGGTGACCGCCTTGGTGGTGTTTCCCACCGCATCCAGCGGATCGGTGATGTTGCGTACTTCCGGCGGCAACTCGGCCATTTCGGCGATGCCGCCGGCGTTGTCGGTAATCGGCCCGTATGCATCCAGCGCCACGATCATGCCGGCCATCGACAGCATTGCAGTCGCTGCGGTCGCGATGCCGTACAAGCCGCCAAAATGAAACGCGCCCCAGATTGCCGCGCACACCGCAATGACCGGCAGCGCAGTGGATTTCATCGAGACGCCAAGCCCGGCAATGATGTTGGTGCCGTGGCCGGTGGTGCTTGCGGCGGCAACGTGCTGCACCGGCTTGTACTGGGTGCCGGTGTAGTACTCGGTGATCCAGACGATCAGGCCGGTGAGCACCAGGCCGATCAAGGCGCAGGCATACAACGCGGTGGCGCCATGCGTGTTGTCGCGCATCAGCGACTGGGTGATCGGCCAGTAGGCCAGTGCGGCCAGCACGCCGGAGACGATCACGCCCTTGTAGAGCGCACCCATGATCGAGCCGCCTGCTTTGACCTTGACGAACGAGGCGCCCACGATCGAAGCGATGATGGAGACACCACCCAGCACCAGCGGGTACAGCACCGCCTGCGGCCCGGTTTCGGCCAGCGTCAGGCTGCCCAGCAGCATCGTGGCGATCACGGTGACTGCATAGGTTTCGAACAGATCCGCCGCCATGCCGGCGCAGTCGCCGACATTGTCGCCCACGTTGTCAGCGATCACCGCCGGATTGCGTGGATCGTCCTCGGGGATACCGGCTTCCACCTTGCCGACCAGGTCCGCGCCCACGTCCGCACCCTTGGTGAAAATACCGCCACCCAGGCGCGCGAAGATCGAAATCAGCGACGAGCCGAATGCCAGCCCCACCAGTGCATGCAGGTTGCGCTCCAGCGGCAGTCCCACCGCTTGCAACAGCGCGTAGTAACCGGCGACGCCGAGCAGTCCCAGGCCGACCACCAGCATGCCGGTGATGGCACCGCCACGGAACGCCACATCCATCGCAGGGCCGATGCCATGCCGCGCGGCCTCGGCCGTACGGACGTTGGCACGGACCGACACGTTCATGCCGATATAGCCGGCCAGCCCCGACAGCACCGCGCCGATCGCAAACCCGACGGCGGTGTACCAACTCAGGAACAGCCCGACCAGGACGAACAGCACGCCGCCGGCAATCGAAATGGTGAGGTATTGCCGATTGAGATACGCGCGTGCGCCTTCCTGGATTGCGGCGGCGATCTCCTGCATGCGTGCATTGCCGCTCGGCTGCGCGATCACCCAGCGTGCCGACACACCGCCATAGACGATTGCCAGGACTGCACACCCCAGCGCAAGTAGTAACCCGTAGTGTTCCAGCATGACCCCTCCCAGAGAATGGATGTCGTCCGGTCGGACGAACCAAGGGCGATGCACGCAGCGAGTGGAGTGGCGAATACGGACTCGACGGCCATGGGGACCGTGATGCGCGTCGCGATGTTCAGGTGGCCGGATTGCGGGCGAGTATGCGCCGCGGCTTGCGCCGCTGCCACCACTGCGGCTTTGGCACGTCGTTCAGTTGCGGCATGACAGCCTGCGGCCAACGTGATCGAGCCGATCCAGGAGTGACGATGTCGAACCATGCCGCAAAATATGCCGTGACGATCGCTGCAGTCTTGCTCAGCGCCCAAGTGCTCGCTGCCGAACCGACGCCGGAATTGAAGCAGCGTCCAGCCGGCACCGCGCAAGCGGTCGGCGCCGTGCACACCCTGCGCCAGATTCCCGAGGCCTGCGCGCGCCTGGAAGGCGTGTTCACCGGCAATGCCGCGCAGCCGTATACGTTGTCGGTGGTGCGCAGCAGTCCCACCTGCCAGCCGCGTGCACGCTTCGTGGATTTCGCCAAGGCCACGCCCAGCGTGGCGTCTGGCTGGATCTTCAACGATGTGATCCGCGTCCCCAGCGCAGCCTGCCCCGCGCAGCAGGCGGTGGTGCGCGTCTGGCGCAAGCCGGTGGAGGCCAAGCCGCAGCTCGACGGCCAAGGCCAGTCGCGCATCTACCTGGAAGATGCGAAGCAACAGGCCGCTGCAGGAAAGATCCCGCAGGTGCCGATGTTCGCTGCGCAGCAGACGATGGAAGGCAAGGCCTGTCAATAGGCGCGGCGAGGAGGCCTGCTTCACAGCCGTCAGACGGATGCGGCTGGTGTCCGCGAGTGGCATACATAACTTGCATGCCCAGTACTCGCCATACGCATTCACCTGGCAGGTGCCTGCCGCTTTTGTCAGCCGCTTACAATTAGTAGGTGCCGCTGACGCCGCAGGCGTGCGTACCTGTCATTTGCTGCGACATCCGGGAAATGGGGTTTTTCGTTTCCCAAGGCCTGACGCACGGACGAAATTAATGTAAATCTTACCTTCCTATTAAGAGCATGCGCCAAAGGCCAACTTCTTTGTAAACTGGTTCAGAGCAGGCTGTATAAACAGTTTTACATTCTGCTTCTAGTGTAATTTTATTTTTTTCCCTGCAATCGCGCTGAGCCCGCCTGTGAGGCTTATAACTGAAGCCTCTCTGCAGCCAATGTGACTTTGAAGATATTGTTTCGCGCGTCATCATTGAATTGATCGACAGAAAGTCGACCGCCATCCGGGAAGTTTTCCATATCTTCCTTGGGGTAACGACCTTTCCAGAAATAGGTGATCTTGGGTGCTGAGCTATGAATCTCGCTCTTAAAGAGGACTGGCTGAAATCGTGTTTCCTCTTTCTTTCCAGTGGCTTTCAATGAGATGCCAACTCCATTGAGTTCAAATGCGCACATACCCTTGCCGTAGGAGTCTACATCGACCATGCCATCGGCATAGATCATCGTCACATAGGTGGATGCATCACGCTTCTCGAAGTGTATGGGAATTGCATCCTCTTTTTGCTTTGTCGACATGCCCAGCGAACGATCAAAAGGCGTGCAGGCATCGCGGTTGGTCATTTCGTAAAACGCCGTGCCTGAGATCCAGTCAAAGGGCCCTGGCGCATCTTCAATCATCATGGTGATGCGATACGCCTGCACCGGATGCGGGTTCTTCTGATAGACCGGATCGGTGTCGACGTTGTAGGGGGACGAGGGTTCGCTGGGGGCATTCATGGGCTTGCATCCTGCAAAGAAGAAGGGCATGAAGAGGAAAGCGAAACGGACGAAATTCTTGGGGGTCATTGGAGATGCTTCTGTTGCCTACGCATTGCGCGCTAGAAGACACGCAGTTTAGGCACACATGAGGGCGACTCGCGCTCCCCTCCCTGACATCGCGCAAGGGAGGTGCCCCAAATTGGGCGGGGGGCATGGATACTCAAGAGCTAATCTATCGACCAATGCGATACAGGTGAGCCTACGCTCACTTAGGAAGTTAAATGGCATGCATGCAATAGATGCCAACTAGTACGTGCGACGTTAGGCTGGATTTTTCGGGCTACGATACTGACAAGCAATAGATGCAGGCATATGTAAATGTCTGAGCTAACGCTCCATTTAAACAACATGTATTGATGTCCTTAAAACTCCATGTGGCCGGATCGACGGGAAGCCGGCAATCGGTACGCTTAGCTTGCAGAGCGTGAAGGGATCGTTGTGTACTAACAGGGCCACCTCATAATCACTCCTTCCACCCGAGTTAAGAACTGGGTGCCGGTTTTACAAGGGCGTAGGTTTGTTAATGAGGCGCCTTTTTAGCGATATTTCACATGGCTTTATGCGGAAATAATTTTTTCGAAAGAAGTGCTAGTAACTTTCAAAAATTGGCTCTGAGCAAGCTTGGTATATCGCTCTGCATTGATTTTTATTCTCTGCTGAACAAATATTTTCAACCTCTACCTTTATTTTTTCTGGTGACGCTCCTGTCCTGAAGTGAATGGTCCCTGCTGATGAATGACCATTCTGATAGGGCTCGGCCACGGCTGCGCATTGATTTTTATAGGAATTCCATTTCTTGCACTCTTTCCCGCCGGCCTTCACACAACCCGCAATAGCATCCTGCTCAGCTTCAGATTTAGAAAGCTTTCCAGTTGATACTCCCAGAGCCCCCACACTGGATTTATCGAGAGATATCGCTCCCCAAGTTTTAATCCACCTGCCGAGTGGTTGAGATTCTTGTTGGCTAGAGCCTCCTTGCGGGATTGGTGCACACGCCGCGACGCCTTGGCCCCCGATTGGATATTGTCCTGGGGGACACCCTTGCTCAGCCATCGCAGTCCATCCAGTGGCTAAGAGTAAAATTGATAAAAATCTATAATATATTTTATTCATAATCGTTGCACATGTTGGGCCGCATTTAGCTATTGTTTCCATCATTCCTGATGGCGTTACCCCGCGAGCCCGAGACTTGTATTGGTTCTGAATTTGTTGTTGATCCAATGGCGCGTCCCTGTTGTTGCGGGGCTGTCACGGAATCACGATCATTAATTTGATGGGAGTTTCTACCAACTTGCTGCGGCATATACGACCCAGCTGGCTGCCCCTGGGGTCCAGGGCTTGCTGCAGTCCCAAACGCCGAGTAGGCCATGAACGTGCCCATATTGCCCTGCCATAGCGCGGCGGCGATGGTGGGGACGGTGACGATGAGCATGGTCATGATCAGGCCGATGCCGCCTTGCTGCAGGGCCTGGCTGGACAAGCCTTCGGCATCGCCGAATTTAATGAACTTGACCGCCCAGTAGGCCGCGGCCACCTTCGCGGTGAACTTGAGCACCATGGCCGTGACCACCGACAGCATAGCCATCGAGAACAAGGTGCCGATGAGGTAGAACAGCCACCTCTTGAACAGGTCCTTGGTCTGGTCGAAGACCAGCGCCAGGATGAAGATCGGCCCGACGCCGATCAAGAAGGCCATGGTGAACTTGAACAGCAGCAGCATCGTGCCAGCGGCCATCGGTGGGCTAGCGGTGCCGAAGCCCGCCAGCATCACGGCCCTGCCTTTTTTCTCCAGCATCTCCGGCTCGCTGGCATCCACCCGGACGGCATCCAGCGCCGCCAAGGCGATCTGGGTGTAGGCCAGGTTGTCGTCGATGGCATCCTCAGCGGTGCTGTCGTCGTCACCGGTGAACAGACCGTGGATTTTCTTGTCCAGGTTCTGGGTCATCGTCTGGTGCAGCATGGCCCCGTTGGCCCCGTTGGCCCCGTTGGCCCCGACCACCGAGGCCACGCTGATGATGATGGCGACTTTGGCCGCCTTGATCATGGTGGCCATCGCACTCTCGCGCGATTGCCCGGTGGCGATGCGATAGCCCAGAATCAGGATCCAGAGCGTGGTTACCGTCAGCGCGATCGTGCTGACCCACTTCATCGCCCGCCCCATCAGCTCAAGGCCGCACTTTTCAGATCTAGAGCCGGACGAAAAGCAGGCTAGTGCGGTGACGGCTTGCGTACGCATCGCGCTCCCTGCTGCAAGGACAATGGTTCTCAGAGTACACGTGCAGGCGAGGGCTGGGCCATCTCCTGGGATCGCTGGCTGTCTAGCGCCTGTGACTGGCGCAGACTTTCCTGCACGGGCGGTACCTCGGCTGCCAGATCGACCTTGGCCCGGAAGCCCGGCGTGTTACTGACGATCCAGGCATTGCCGTCTTGCACCGTCACGCTGCGCAGCTGGTCGACGTTGACGATGCCTGCGCGCTTGGATTCCACAGTGGCATGCAGTGCTACGGCGTCGGACGTGCCCTGCGGCAACTTGCTGTGGATGGAACGGTACAACGGATCATTGGACAGAGCCGCCGCGCCCGGATCTACGCGGCGCTCGGGAGTAGTGCCGAGCGGCAGCTTCCAGCCAGGGGCTACGTAGACTGGCTTGTCTTCGCGCTCCATGCGCTGCTGCGTTTCCCTCCAACGCTCGGCTGCCATCTCCGCTGCACCGGCACCGGGGGCCAGCGTGCCGCGCAGGTGATTGATACCATCGACCACGCTCATGGACTGCAGGTGGCGCGATGCCAGCGTCAGGCCGCCGCGAGAGAGCGCCACATCGTCGCGATACATTTCGATCATCGGCGCGCACTGCTGCGCCAGTTGCTGCGACCTAGGATCTTCCAGCACTGAGCGATCCGGCTTGCCGTTGCCGTCAAAAGGCAGAAAGTTATGCATGCGATGCGACTCGCCCAGCTCCATGGCGACAAGCGGACTGCGGTCATCCAGCACGTTTCGGTCGTTGGCATAACCTGCCTTCTGAAGGGCGGTGATTTCCTGCGGCGCGGCGTAGATCCTGACTTGGCCGTAGTGTTTGCTGGCGGCACTGACCGCATCGCCAGCCATCACGTGATTGATGACATTGGTGCCGCCCTCTGGAATACGGCGATCAAGGCTGACCGCGCCGTATGCATTGAAGGTCTCGCCCTTGAGGTCATAGTGATGAGCGGTAACTTGGGCCAAGTCGCCACCAAGGGAGTGGCCGGTGACGGTGACGTCAACCACCTCGCCGTCCTTATCGAGTTTTTGTGCATAGACCAATGCATGTTTGGTCAACTCAAGTGCTTCGGCTGCCTGGCGGTTGTGACGGATGGCGACCATGCCGCCATCGGTGTGGACACCATCTTGCTTGAGCTCCCGCTCAGTCTCGGTGCCGCGGTGAGCGACAATTATTTCGTTTGTATCAACGCGCTGATAAATGATGCCTTGGTAACCCGAGGGGCTATCGACGTATTCCATACGGCGATAAGAAATGCCACCAATATTTTCAGGTGTGCTGTTAGGCCCCGTCTCCCTTGGTGGCTTATAGACATCGTCCGAGAGCGCTGCATACTGCTGGCTTGTTATGCTCATGGCGTTGCCTTTCTCGTGCTCAATGTCACCCTAAAGATGTTTTTTCTTGCGCTATCATTAAATTGATCTTCTGCAAGACGCCCACCATCGGGAAAGTTGTCAACATCTTCTTTGGGGTAACGGCCTTTCCAGAAATAAGTAATCTTGGGGGTTGAACTGTAAATTTCGTTCTTGAATAAAACTGGCTGAAACCGTGTTTCCTCGTTTTTCCCGGTCGCCTTTAGCGAGATGCCAACCCCATTTAGCTCAAATGTGCACACGCCTTTGCCATAATAGTCCGCATCAACCATGCCATCGGCATATATCACCCCAGTATATGTGGATGCATCTAGCTTCTCAAAGTGAATAGGTATTCCATCCTCATCAGACTTGCTCCACACACCAGCAATGGACTCGATAGGCGTGCATTGCTTGTGGTTGGTCATTTGGTAGAAAGCTGTGCCCGAGATCCACTCGAACGGCCCTGGCGCATCTTCGATCGTCAAAGTAATGCGATATGCCTGAGTAGGATGCGGATTCTTCTGATAGATCGGATCGGAGCGACTGCGCGTTGTGTCAGCTTGTGGGGATGGGGCATCCATGGGCTTGCATCCTGCAAAGAAGAATAGCAGGAGGAAGAAAGCAAAACGGCCGACGATCTTGGGGGTCATTGAAGATGCTTCTGCTGACTGCAGGCATTGCGTGCGAGAAGATGCATGGCTTTGACGCGCAAGGGATGCTTCTGACGCTGCGCTGACTCGATAACACGAGTTTGGAGGATCCGCAGCAGTCGAGAACTGGCTTATCAGTTCATAGGAGATAGGTTTAATAAGATTTAAATATTGGCTCTGAGCAAGCTGTGTAAATTACTTTGCATTGGTTTGCTGGATTTCTTCTTTCACATGCGTTTTGCGCCGAAGCTGAGGCTTGCTCGATCGTCTGGTCGGTAAAGAATTGTACATTCCCGACTAAGTTTGGTTTGCCGTTAATCTGTGGCTCCCCAATAGCTATACATTGGTTTCTGTACGTCAGTCCAATTTTGCAATCTTTTTCGCCGTGCTTTGCGCAGCGAGCTAGAGCATCGCTTTCAGCTTCCTTCTTGGATAATTTTCCAGTGGTTACGCCGAGATTTCTTTCTAAGCCAAGTGACCCTATTGCAACGGACCCCCAAGTCTTTATCCACTTGCCAAGCGGGCGGGGCTCGATTGTGTTTTGAGTATTCCCTCCGGGGATAGGTGCGCACGCAGCAACGCCTTGTCCACCGATAGGGTATTGGCCAGGAGGGCAGCCTTGCTCTGCTTGAGCAGTCGCAGAAAAAAGAAACGATAAAAAAACTAGAAAGATCGAAATTCTCATAGTCTGTTAGACCCGTGCTAGTCAGCTAACATTAGTATCTTTGGTGCCTGCTAAACCGCGGTATCCAACCTGTGGAGAAGGTGTATTCTGTTCTGGAATTCGCGCAGCATTTGCATTAGTTCCGTTCGCGCCATTGAACTCGCTGGATTGCCTAGTGCTATCTCTGCCAACTTGCTGCGGCATATACGACCCAGCGGGCTGGCCCTGAGGTCCCGGGGCTGCTGTGTTGTTGAATGCAGTGTAGGACAGGAACGTGCCCATATTGCCCTGCCATAGCGCGGCGGCGATGGTGGGGACGGTGATGATGAGCATGGTCATGATCAGGCCGATGCCGCCCTGCTGCAGGGCCTGGCTGGAGAGGCCTTCGGCACTGGCCAGAGGGATGAACTTGACCACCCAGTAGGCGGCGGCGACCTTGGCGGTGAACTTAAGCACCATGGCCGTCACGACCGACAGCATTGACATTGAGAACAACGTACCGATGACGTAGAACAGCCACTTCTTGAACAGGTCCTTGGTCTGGTCGAAGATCAGCGCCAGGATGAAGATCGGCCCGATGCCGATCAAGAAAGCCATGGTGAACTTGAACAGCAACAACATCGCGCCGGCGGCCATCGGTGGGCTGGCGGTGCCGAAGCCTGCCATCAGCATGGCGCGACCTTTTTTCTCGAGCACTTCCGGCTGGGCCGGATCTACGCGCACCGCATCCAGTGTGGCCATTGCGACCTGCGTGTACGCCAAGTTCTCGTCGATGGCATCGGCGGCAGTGCCCTCATCGCCGGTGAACAGGAGGTGGATTTCCTTGTCCAGGTTCTGGGTCATGGTCTGGTGCAGCATGGCGCCGTTGACCCCGAGGGCCGAGGCAATGCTGATGATGACCGCGACCTTGGCGGCTTTGACCATGGTGGCCATCGCACTCTCGCGCGACTGCCCGGTGGCGATGCGGTAACCCAGAATCAGGATCCACAGCGTGGTCACTGTCAGCGCGATCGTGCTGACCCACTTCATGGCCCGTTTCATCAGTTCAAGGCCGAAATCCTGGATTTCCCGGTTGAAGTAATCGTTGACCAATTTGAAGAAGACGAAGTCACCGAGGTTGGCGTCCGCGAGGGGCTTTAGCCAGCTTGCCGCGCCATGAAAAAAAACGTCCATTGCTGTTTGCCTGTGCGTCGTGATCTGGGCTTTGGTTGCCCGCTAATTCAATTGGACAGCGCAATCTTCAATGCTGCTGCTTGCACGACCTGCCCCAGTAAATTGCCCTTGTCGCCTTCCAGCGCGCGCTTGGCCAGCAGGGTCTGGTCATCCTTGAGTCCCGCAATATAGACGTCGTAGGCTTTCATCTTGGCTTCCCAATGACTCATTTCGAGCGCATTACGTGCCGTGAAACGCTTTACTTCGTTATCGTTGGCTGCCAATGCGCCCTGTTTAGTACCCACTCTACCGCGCTGGCGCTCAATGGCCTCGAATTCGGTGTTACGTTGCACCAAGCGCTTGAGCATGGTGACCGATTCGTTGTACTGGGCATTTTGCGCCATGACAATGCGGGCGCAGACTTTCAGCTGCTCCTCCGCCATATTCCCACTCATCGTGGGTGCGATGGACTTGATCTGGTCGAGAATGCCCGCAATGCCGCTGGCTTGTGCTCCCGGGCAGGCGAACTCAAGGCCATAGCCTGGTTCCCGCAAGACGAACTTATCGTCCAGGGGGGGGCGAAGAAAGTTCAAGCTCGTCAAACTGATGAGTTGCTGTTTGTAATGATCCAACTCCTGCTGATACTGCCTGGCCGTCTCGGCCCACCGCTTGGCCTGTTCCGCATATTCGGCCGCGTTTTTTGCCACCCCGATCGTATCGTTGACGATCACTTGCGCATTGGCAGGTCCGATGAGCATCCCTGCAGCCAGCAGCAAGCCGGCGGCAAGACGTGAAAGTTGGGGTCGGAGGCGGCGGGAGCGTGCGGTCATGGCGAGTCTCGTCGATCTTTTCGGTACAGAAGGGTGGCGGAAACAGCAGCAACAGAAACAGCAATGAATGGCCAGATGCGCGTTCAGCGGGACAATGCGGCTTTATAAATCATGCGCTCGTCGCGAGTGAGTGAGGCCGTTTCGTCCGGACACGGCCTTCCTGGCGGCACTGGCTGACCACCGGGGAAGACTGGAGATGATTGCCTGCTGGGCCATGATCCTTATGCGCGATGAGGCAGGTTTGGTGCGAACTGTGGCACACACTTAACCAAAATTCTACTAATGAGGTCAGGCTGTACTCCTGGGGGGAGCCGTTCGGGCGCGGCCCGGCTTGCTCTGCCCGTTTGTGTAGGAAAATCCCTACAGTCGATCGCGGCATTTGCCTGCGTAGCCCTTTCCTTTGCCAGCCCCGGTCAGTAGGCAGCGGGTGCGGCACGGACTCAACCGGATCGGACGGCAATCCACACACGCCCTTGGCTTCAACGCCGGAGTCGGTTGCACCCCTGCGCCGCCGAAGCGCCAGCGGTGCCGCGGGCGCCCGGGCTGGAGGCTATGCTCCCCCTGTCAGCCCTCCCACACCGGCAATTTCTTCGCCACCGCCACATTCTTCAACGTCACGTACTTGGGCAGGCCGTCGCTGCCGTAGGCCAGCGGCGCTTCGCCCTTGATCAATGGGGCGAAGTAGCGGCGCGCCTTATCGGTGATGCCGAAGCCGTCCTTGCGCAGGAAGCTGGGCGGCATCTTCTTTTCGTGGTTGGCCACCTTGTGCAGCGGGGCGGGCACGATCTTCCAGCGGTACGGCGCGTCGCTGACGCGTTCGATCACCGGGATCACTGCGTTCATGCCCTTGAGTGCGTATTGCACGGCGGCCTTGCCCACGGCCTGGGCCTGTTCCCAGTCGGTCTTGGAGGCCAGGTGGCGTGCGGAACGCTGCAGGTAATCGGGCAGCGTCCAGTGCACCTTGTAGCCGAGCCCCTGCTTGACCTGCGCGGCCAGGAAGGAGGCCACGCCGCCGAGTTGCGCATGGCCGAACGAGTCGGTCGCGCCGCCGGCATCGGCGACGAAACGGCCCTGCGCGTCCTGGATGCCTTCGCTGGCGACCACCACGCACCAGCCCACCTTGTTCACCACCTGCTTGACCTTGGCCAGGAAGGCGGCCTGGTCGTAGGCACGCTCGGGCAGCAGGATGATCTGCGGTGCATCGTCCGGGCCCTGGCCGGCCAGGCCTGCGGCGGCGGCGAGCCAGCCGGCGTGGCGGCCCATCGCCTCATAGATGAAGACCTTGGTGGAGGTGTCGGCCATGGCGGCGACATCCAGTGCGGCCTCGCGGACCGACACCGCGGTGTACTTGGCCGCCGAGCCGAAGCCGGGGCAGGTGTCGGTCACCGCCAGATCGTTGTCGATGGTCTTGGGCACGCCGATGCAGTGCAGCGGGTAACCATAGGCCTTGGCCAGCTGCGAGACCTTCCACGCGGTGTCGGCCGAGTCGTTGCCGCCGTTGTAGAGGAACCAGCGCACGTCGTGCGCGCGCAGCACCTCGAGCAGGCGCTCGTATTTGGCACTGTCTTCTTCCAGCGACTTGAGCTTGTAGCGGCACGAGCCGAACGCGCCGCCCGGAGTCTGCGCCAGTGCGGCGATCGTGGCGGCAGACTCCTTCGAGGTGTCGATCAGCTCCTCGCGCAAGGCGCCCAGGATGCCGTTGCGTGCGGCCAGTACCTTGACCTTGCGTGCGCGCGCCTCGGTGATCACACCGGCGGCGGTGGCGTTGATGACGGCAGTGACGCCGCCGGATTGGGCGTACAGCAAGTTGCCAGTGGACATGGGGGACGGGCTCCTTACATGGGCGATGGCGCAGGGGACAGTGCCGGGACATTCCCCGGATGCGGTAAGCTGCACGACCATACGGTCAGCGCTGGCGAAGACCTGAGTCTAACGCCGCCAACCGCAACGCGTTTTTATTCGAAAGTGGAGTCCACTGATGCGATTGGTTCTGTTGGGACCGCCCGGTTCGGGCAAGGGCACCCAGGCGACACGTCTCAAAGACAAGTTTGGGATCCCGCATATTTCCACCGGCGATCTGCTGCGTGCCGAAGTGGCCGCCGGCTCACCGCTGGGCCTGAAGGCCAAGGAAGTGATGGCACGCGGCGATCTGGTTTCCGACGAGATCCTGCTCGGCATGCTGGAGGCGCGGCTTGGTCAGGCCGATGTCGCCAAGGGCTTCATTCTCGACGGCTATCCGCGCAACGTGGCGCAGGCCAATGCGCTGGACGACCTGCTCGGCAAGATCGGTCAGCCGCTGGATGCGGTGGTGCAGCTGGATGTGGCCAGCGAATTGCTGGTCGAGCGCATTGCCGGCCGCGCCAAGGCCGAGGGCCGCGAGGACGACAATCCCGAGTCGGTGCGCAAGCGCCTGCAGGTCTATACCGATTCCACGGCGCCGGTGATCGGTTTCTACGAACAGCGCGGCAAGCTGGCACGCGTGGACGGGGTGGGCACGCTGGATGAAGTGCTGGAGCGTATCGGCACCGCGCTCGGTCGCTGAGCCGGGGTGGATGGGCCGGGCAGTACGCCTGGCCCGCACAGATGCGCTGGCGGCCGGCGTGGCGTCACAACCCATTGATTGCGCAAGAGAAAAACCCCGGGCGTACAAGACGACCGGGGCAGAATAACGCCAGTAATGAGCTTGCTCAGAGCCCCACAGCATGAGCTCCCTGGGGATTTGGCCTCTTGGGGAGTAGGACCAAAGGGGTGCTGCGACTGGCGTTCAGCATAGTGATGGATGTGACGCAGTTCTCATATCGGGAAATTCCTGACAATGCGGTAGGGGTTTCCTGACAACACGGTCGGCGGTTGCGTGGAATGGCCCGCAACTCCGGCGATCGGCGACAATGCGGCCCATGACCAAACTCCACATCCTCGGCATTGCCGGGACCTTCATGGGCGGTGTCGCCGCCCTTGCGCGCGAACTGGGCTGGCAGGTAGAGGGCAGTGACCAGGCCATCTATCCGCCGATGTCCACCCAGCTGGAAACCCTTGGCATCGCGCTGGCACAAGGCTACGCGCCGTCCAATATCTCGGCAGATGCAAGCGATGTCGTCATCGGCAATGCCTTGTCGCGCGGCAACCCGGCAGTGGAAGCGGTGCTCGACGCGGGCCGTCGCTATAGCTCCGGTGCGCAGTGGCTGGCCGAGCAGGTGTTGCCGGGCCGCGACACCCTGGCCGTTGCCGGCACCCACGGCAAGACCACCACCACCACCATCCTGAGCTATCTGCTGGACGCCGCCGGGCGCGCACCGGGTTTTCTGATCGGTGGCGTGGCCGAAGACTTCGGCGTGTCGGCCCGGCTGGGCCAGGGGCGCGAGTTCGTGGTGGAAGCCGACGAATACGACACCGCCTTTTTCGACAAGCGCAGCAAGTTCGTGCACTACCGGCCGCTGGTGGCGATCCTCAACAATCTCGAGTACGACCACGCCGATATCTTTCCGGACGTGGCCGCGATCCAGCGCCAGTTCCACCATCTGGTGCGCACGGTGCCGGCGCGCGGGCGGCTGATCGTCAACGGCGAGGATGCGCGCCTGGCCGAGGTGCTGGCGATGGGCTGCTGGACGCCGGTGGAGCGCTTCGGTTTCGATGCGGCGCTCGACTGGAGCGCACGCTTGATCGCCGCAGACGGCAGCGCGTTCGCGGTGCTGCAGCGTGGGGTGGAGATCGGCCAGGTGCAGTGGCCGCTGGTCGGGCGGCATAACGTGCTCAATGGGTTGGCAGCATTGGCGGCCGTGCATGCGGTGGGCGTGGATCCGGCGACGGTGATGCCGGCGCTGGCGCGCTTTCAGAGCGTCAAGCGGCGGTTGGAGCTGCTGGGGCAGGCAGGCGACATCACCGTGTACGACGACTTCGCCCATCACCCCACCGCGATCGCGACCACCTTGCAGGGCCTGCGTGCGAAGGTCGGCGCGGCACGCGTGCTGGTGGCGATGGAGCCGCGCAGCAATTCGATGCGGGCGGGCGCGCATGCGCAGGCGTTGGCGCCGTCGTTGCGCGATGCCGATGCGGTGGTGTTCCTGCATCGGCCCGAACTGGCCTGGGATGCCGCACCGATCATCGCGCAGGTGCGCGGTGATGCGCATGTGGCGCATGACGTGGAAGCACTGCTGCAGACCCTGGGCGAGATTGCGCAGCCGGGCGACCATGTGGTGTTCATGTCCAATGGCGGTTTCGATGGCGCGCCGCGTCGCTTTCTGGCGCAATTGTCCCGATGACCGACCTCACGACCACCGCCGACACCAGCGCCCTGCCATTGTTTCCGTTGCACAGCGTGCTGTTGCCAGGTGCGGCGATGGGCCTGCGCGTGTTCGAGCGCCGCTACCTGGATCTGGTGCGCGAGAGCGGCCGCACGGGCAGCAGCTTCGGTGTGTGCCTGATCCTGGATGGCACCGAGGTCGGCGTGCCGGCAACGCCGGCTGCATTCGGCACCGAAGTGCGTATCGAGGATTTCGATGTCGGCGCCGACGGCGTGCTGGTGTTGCGCCTGCGCGGCACGCGTCGCTTTCATGTACGGCGTTCGCGCATTCGTGACAACGGGCTGGTGGTCGGCGAGGTGAGCTGGTGCGAACCCGACAGCGACGACGAACTGCGACCCGAGCATGGCCTGCTGGCAACCGTGCTCGAGCGCCTGCTCGAACAGGTCGGCGGCGAATTTGCCTCCGCCGGGCCTGAGCTGCTGGACCAGGCGGCATGGGTCGGCTGGCGGCTGGCCGAACTGTTGCCATTGACCGAGCAGCAGCGTCTGTCGCTGTTGCAGCAGGACGATCCGCACCGGCGCCTGGACCAGTTGCTCGCCTGGATGCCGTGACACTAAGACAACGGCGCGCGTGACCCATCACCGCGCTTGCACCCCTGCAACGGCACACTCGCCACGCTTGAGTGCGCTCCCGATGGCATCCCTGCAGTGGATGCGCGCATTGGCGTCACTCGTTATCGATCCACGGAGTGTGCCTTGATCATCGATGTCAAACCGCGTGTGGCGGATGTATTCAGTCAGGTCTGGCGGACCCTGGCGGTGTTGTTCGTATGGGACGTGTTGATCACGATCATCTACTACGTGCTGCCGTTCCGCGCGCCTGCATTGCCGTTGACCATCTTCGGTTCGGCGCTGGCGTTGTTCCTGGGCTTTCGTGCCAACTCGACCTACCAGCGCTGGTGGGAAGGGCGGGTGCTGTGGGGCCAGATGATCAATGCATCGCGCAATCTGGTGCGTTTGAGCATCAGCATCCTGTCCGCGCCGGAAGCGGCAGCGCTGGGCCGCAGCATTGCGTTGCGCCAGATCGCCTACGTCAATGCGTTGCGGTGCCAGCTACGGCGGCTCCCGGTGGCGATGGCGCTGGAGCCGCGCCTGCATGCCGACGAAGTGGCCGCGGTGATCACGCGCACCAATGTCGCCAACGGCCTGCTCGACGCCACCGGACGCAACGTCGAGCAGGCACGTCGCGATGGCTGGATCGACAGCATTCAACAAGCCAGTGTCGAGCGCATCCTGGTGGATATCGCCAACGCGCAGGGCGGCATGGAGCGCCTGAAGAATACGCCGTTGCCGTATCAATACCGGTTCTATCCAAACCTGTTCACGCGGCTGTTCTGCGTCCTGCTGCCGATCGGCCTGGTGGAGACGCTGCAATACGCAACGCCGGTGGGGTCGACCGTGGCTGGCCTGATGTTCCTGGCGGTGCTCAAGATCGGCGATGAATTGGTCGACCCGTTCGCCAATACCATCCACGACCTGCCGCTGGACAGCATGTGCCGCACGGTGGAAATCGACGCGTTGCAGGCAATCGGCGAACAGGCGCCGGAACCGATGCAGCCGGTGGATGGCGTGTTGTGGTGAGTGCATCGCGCCTCGACCAATGCGGCTTGTGCGCATCCAAGCGGCGCTGAAGCGCACGCTTTCAGCTAGCTTGAGAGGTAAACGAACGGTGCAGATGCGTCGGTTGTAGAGCGGCTGATCTGCGGCTTGGCTGCAGGGGCCCTTTGCCCGCCTGCCAGCGCGGGACACGCTGCAGGTAGCTCTTATCTCCAGTACTGCGCGCGCGGTCGCTGGTCGATCGCCGCTGTAGCCCGATCGATCAACGGCGCTGGTGTGCCGACGCCGATGCCGCCGGGTGGGATGCGGTGGTTTCCGCCTGCGGTGCAGCGTTGTCCTTGTCCTCCGGCCGCAGCGCATTTCCCGACCTGCTGTCGATCAGGATCACGGGCACCTGCGAGCGTCGACGTTGTTCCAGGCGATGCGGCAGGGGGTCCAGTGCCTGGCGCAGCGCGCTCAGTGCCGGGTCGACCCCGCGCAGCGGATACCACAGGCCGATCAGGCTGAAGTGCCGGCTGTAGCGCAGGGTCTGGGTGCTGCCCACCCACAAGGGTTGGGCGCCGGGCTGCAGGCGCGCGGCCGCCGGCCACAGGCGCAACACATGCACATGACCGGGCGCCGCGTGACGCACCATCAGCAGGGCTTCGACCTGCGTGTCCAGCGTGGCCGGCAGAATCGGCACCTCGTCCGGGCGGCCGCTGACATCCAGCAGGTGCAGCGCCTGTTCCCAGCCGGCCTGCGGTTGCACCCGCCAGCCGCGTGCTTCCAGCTGGCGCTGCAGCGGTGCCAGCGGGCCGGCTAGCTGCACGTCCAGCGGCCAGCGCTGGTCGTCGTCGAATTCATTGCGGCGTGCGGGCAGCAGGCGCCACTGGCCGTTCCACCAGTCATTGGCGGGCAATTCCATCAGCAACGGCGGCGGCGGTTCGAACTTGGCCAGTTTGGTGTCCAGATTGCGCGGCGCGAACACGATCGCGCAGGTCAGGAACACACCGTAGAAGATCCACGAGACCGGCTTGACCCAGAACGCGCGGGTGGCCCGGCGGCGATAGGCGATGCCCAGCACCAGCAGCCAGAAGATGCCGAACAGCATGCCGCCGACCACGTCGCTGAGCCAGTGTGCGCCCAGGTACAGGCGCGCGAAGCCGATCAGCGACACCATTGCGCCACTGACCAGATACGGCCACACCCGGCGCCGGCCCGGCAGCTCGCGCGCGATCAGCAGCGCGAAGAAACCAAAGCCGATCGTGGCCATGGTGACCGCCACCGACGGAAACCCGAAACCGCTGCTGGCCGCCGGCGGGCGCACCACCTGCACGGTGGCGCCCAGCAACTGGGTCAACGCCAGGCCGAAGGCCAGCGCGATCACCCAATGCGTCACCGCCATCCAGCGGCGCCGCCAGGCTAGGTAGCCCATCGCCGCCGCGATCGCCGGCAGCAGCACCTGCCAGTCGCCCAGCGAGGCCAGCGCCACCATCGGGTAGTCGGCCAGCGGGTTGCGCAGCGCCAGCATCAGGTCGTGTACGGCCAGGTCCACGCGCAGCGGCTCGCCATGCGCCAGCACCACCATCAGCAACACGAACCAGCCCCAGCCCAGCAGCAACAGCATCAACGCCATCATCGCCAGCGGCACCGACTCGCGGCGGCGCGGGTCGAACACGCTGACCGACCAGTTACCCAGGACCGGATGCCGATGCGACCACTCCAGCAGCCGCGCCAGCAGGGCATCCAGATGGCCGGCCGACCAACGGTAGGAGTACAGCACCATCGCCCAGGCCAGGCCGATCACTGCGGCCAGCAAGGTGACCACCACGAACAGGCGGCCGGCCACCGCGGCCACCGCGTCGTAGGCAGTGCCCAGCACCCAGCCGGGCACCAGGAACAGCAGCGCCCACGAGATGCAGGCCAGGCCGCTGGCGACCAGATAGCGCTTGAACGGCATGTGCGACATGCCGGCGATGGCCGGCACGAACGGCCGCACCGCGCCCACGTAACGGGCGATCAGGATGCTCTTGAAGGCATTGCGCCGAAACAGCAACTCGCCACGCTCCAGCAACTGAGGGTAGCGGCGGAACGGCCAGTAGGTGTGCAACTGGTGACCCCACCGGTGGCCGACCCAGAAGCTCAGCGTATCGCCGGCGAAGGCGCCAAGGGCGGCGCAGGCCACCGCATACGGCCCGTTGATCTGGCCCAGCCCGATCAGCACGCCGATGGCGAACAGCAACGGCAGTGCAGGCACGATGGCGCCGAGCACGATCACCGCATCGGAAAATGCGATGGCAAAGATCGCCACGCCAGCCAGGGTGGGGTGGTGTCCGATCCACTCCAGCGTGGCGTCGATCCATGAATTCATCCCACGATTATAGGTGGGCATGGCGACGAGGTGACTTCGCCGTCATCACATCGGCCCGGCCGCTTCACCTCAGGTTGCGAGCGGACAAGACCGCAGGGGCAACGCGCGCTGTGGCGATGCGGGCGCCCCGCCTACAATGGGGGATGAGTGACGATCCCGCCGCTAATCTGCCGCTGAAGTCCGATACCTTCGGGCGCATCCTGTTGATCCGCGAGGCCGACCGCCTGTTCGTGCGGCGCGACCTGAGCGTGGCGCCGTGGCTGTTGCGCGGAGTGGCCTGGTGGCTGGCGCGGCGAGAAGCGTTGGCCCTGCGCCAGCTGGATGGCTTGCCACGCACGCCGCGGCTGTTGCGCTGGGACGGGCGCCATCTGGATCGCAGCTATCTGGCCGGCGATGCGATGTACCGGCGCCCGCCGCGTGGCGATCTGGCCTACTTCCGCTGCGCGCGCAGGTTGTTGCAGCAGTTGCATCGGCGCGGCGTGGCGCATAACGATCTGGCCAAGGAGGCCAACTGGCTGGTGCAGGACGACGGCAGCCCGGCGGTGATCGATTTCCAGCTGGCGGTACGCGGCAACCCCCGTGCGCGCTGGATGCGCCTGCTTGCCCGCGAAGACCTGCGCCACCTGCTCAAGCACAAGCGCATGTATTGCCCGGCCGCGATCACCCCGGTGGAACGCCGCGTGCTCAAGCGCACCTCCTGGGTACGCAAGCTGTGGTTCGCCACCGGCAAACCGGTCTATCGCTTCGTGACCCGCCGCGTGCTGCACTGGGAAGACAACGAGGGGCAGGGGCCGAAGCCCTGAAGTGCCGGGAATCGGGAATCGGGAGCAGGGAATCGGTAGGGCGCATCGCGGCAGCTGATCGTGCGTCGGCTGCTGGACGTACAAGGCGCTAAGCTTTTGCGATTCCCCATTCTCGACTCCCGATTCCCATGACCCTAAACGGCAAAACCCTCTTCATCACCGGTGCCTCGCGCGGGATTGGCTTGGCGATTGCGTTGCGGGCGGCGCGGGATGGGGCCAATGTGGCGATTGCGGCCAAATCGGCGGTGGCCAATCCCAAGTTGCCCGGCACCATCCATAGCGCGGCCGCGGCGGTGACGGCGGCCGGTGGGCAGGCGCTGGCACTCAAATGCGATATCCGCGACGACGACCAGGTGCGTGCGGCCGTGGCCGCCACGGTCGATGCCTTCGGAGGTATCGATATCCTGGTCAACAATGCCAGTGCGATCTGGTTGCGTGGTGCGTTGGACACGCCGATGAAGCGCTTCGATCTGATGCAGCAGGTCAACGCACGCGGCAGTTTTCTGTGCGCACAGGCGTGCCTGCCGCATCTGTTGCAGGCGCCCAATCCGCACATCCTCACGCTGGCGCCGCCACCGTCCTTGAACCCGGCGTGGTGGGGCGCGCATACCGGCTACACCCTGGCAAAGATGGGCATGAGCCTGGTGACCCTGGGGCTGGCAGCCGAGTTCGGCCCGCAAGGCGTGGCGATCAATGCGCTGTGGCCGCGCACCGTGATCGCCACCGATGCGATCAACATGATCGACGGCGTGGACGCGGCCGCGTGTCGCCGGCCGGAGATCATGGCCGACGCGGCGCATGCAGTGCTGACGCGCAAGGCGGCTGGATTCCATGGCCAGTTCCTGATCGACGACGATGTCCTGGCCCAGGCCGGCATCACCGACCTGAGTGGTTATGCGGTCGACCCGTCGCGTGCGCTGTTGCCGGATCTGTTTCTCGACTGAGCGCGGCCAACATCGCGGCCCGCGCTCGTGGGCGGGAGACGGAGCGCGACCGAGCCTCGGCGCGCGCAGCTGCCGCGCTTCAAGGCGTAGGTGCGCCCCGCCAGCAGTCGCGCCGTGGAGGCCCGGCTGCGGCCGGACCTGGGGCGAGCACACCCAGTTCACAGTCGGGTTTGCTATCGTGTGTAGCTGAAAACGTTTCCAACAAGGATGTACCGCGCGTGTCTCCGAAGTTTCGTGTGCTTGTTCTGGCGGTCTGCGTGTCCGCCCTGGTGGCCGCCTGTGGCGGCAAGTCGCAGCAGCCTGCAACCGGTGCCGACGGTGCCGATACCAAAACGACCGGAGGACAGCTGGATTCCCTGCAAGGCGTGACCGCCAAGCTCGGCGCCTATATCGACTGCTTCAACCGCGTCAACGCGAAGGTGCACGCCGGCGCCAAGTACTACACCGGCTGGATGCAGGACCCGTTCGCCGGCCCGACCGGTGACGAGTCCGGCATGACCGGCCCGTACGATATCGACGATGGCGACATGCAGCAGTGCGACGCACCGGTCAGCGCGGCCGCTGCGGCGAAGCCAGCGCTGCCGGCGCTGGACAAGGCAGCAAGCGACTATCGCGCGGCATTGAAGGCACTGCAGCCGATCAGTCACGCAGTGGCCGATTACTACACCCGCCAGGATTACGAGGACGATCAGTTTGCCAAGGGCAAGCAGCTGCACCCGCAGCTGATGGAGGCACTGTCCACCTACGCCGATGCCAGCACCGCCTTCAGCGCCGAACTGGACGTGCAAAACGACGCGGCGCAACGCGAAAAGCTCAAGACGCTGGAGCAGGGCGAAGGCCGCACGCGCGAGTATTACCGGCTGGCGATGATGCTCGACGCCAAGCAGATCGCCGATACGCTGGAAGAGGAGCAGTTCGACGTGGCGCGTGCCAACGCGCTGCTGGACGGCTTCAACCGTCTCTCCGATGAAGCGCACGCCAAGGTGGCCGACCAGGAGCCGGGCAAGCTGGACTGGAACAGCTTTGAAACCGCTGCAGAAACCTTCCGCAGACAAGCCAAGGCGCGGGTGAAGCGCGTGGTCGAAAAAACGCCTTACAGCAAGATGGAGCAGGGCTGGCTGGATAGCCCCTCGCTGGCGCCCGAAGGCTCGCCGCGCAAGTTACTCAACACCTACAACGCGCTGGTGTTCCAAAGCAATCGTCAGTAATCACTGCTGTTTCCAGCCATCGCGCGCGTGCCGGGCGACCGGCTGCGCCGGATGCCTTTCGGCCGCACGCTGCGGCGCCACCTTCTTTTCAACCTATCAATGGAACGCAAGATGACCCATCAACTTCGTTATGCGCCGCTCGCCGCGGCGATCGCGTTCGCCGCACTGCTTGCCGGCTGCCAGAAAAACGCGCCCGCCGCCGCAGTGGAAGGCGCCGACAAGATCAATGCCTACATCACGTGCTTCAACGGTGTCGAGCAGCCGATCCATGAGAGCTACCAGCAATACATCGGCTGGATGCAGGACCCCGAGGCCGGCCCGACCGGCAAGGAGAGCGGTATCCATGCACCGGGCACGGTGCTGTCGCATCACGTGGACGAATGCGGGGCGCCGATGACCGCGGCACTGGCGCAAACGCCCGCCAACCCCCAGCTCGATCCGGTGGCCAAGACCTATCAGGAACGCTTCACCACGCTCAACGAGCGTATCGGCGAAGCGGTGCGCTACTACGACCGCGAGGATTATCTGCGCGATGACGGCAAGGGCATGAAGGCGCTGCACGCGCCGTTGATGCAGGCCTATCACGCGTTCTTCGAGGCCGGCGAAGCCATGAATGCCGGACTCGAACGCAACGAAGACATGCGTCGCCAGGCGCAGATCGATGCGATCGAAAAGGAAGAGGGCCGCAGTGCCTCCTGGTATCACCTGAAGATCATCGGCGAAGGCAAGCAGCTGGTGCAGGTGCTCGACAGCGACACGCCGGATCTTGCCGCAGCGCAATCCCAGCTCGCACGCTACCAGGGCATTCTGGAAGAGGCGCAGAAGGCCAAGGTCGGCCAGGGCGATGCGATGTGGGGCCACATGGAACGTTCTGCCGACAAGCTGGCACGCGAGTCGGGACGACTGGTCGAGCGTATCCGCACCAAGACACCATTGAACAAGAGCGAGCAGATGCTGCTGGAAAGTGGCTCGCTCCCCCCGGGCGGCACGCGCCAGGCCGTGCTGGCCAGCTACAACGATCTGATCGACATGAGCAATCGCATGTCGCATTGATGCTGCGCATGCATCTGTGTCGCATTGCCTAAGCGCATCGAGCAGATAATTGTGCAAGCCTCAAAGATGCTGAAATCCTGACCTTCAGCGTTGTTAGATGGTCTCAAGCAGAACTGGTCGAGGGCGCGGTGCCCTCACCGGCTGCGGGACACGCCGTGAACCCGTCCCTGGGGCTCGGTGGCGGCATCCATGCCGCCACACGGTCCCGCAACCGGCGAGGACACCGCACCAGACGGTTGGTCGGCGCTCATCTGAAAACTGTCTGTCGTGCGGTTTGCCTAGCCATGGAGCCGATGCGTCATGATCGAACGAGGCGCATCCAGCACTGCTCTTACCTTGCGCACCGACTATCCCGACTGGTCCTTGCCCGCTCACCGTCGCGGGACCTTGAGCGGCATGGATGCCGCGCCAGAGCCTACAAGGACGTACTTGCGGCGTGTCCTGCGATGGTGGGCGGGCAAGGACCTGCAGCAAAGTCGCAGATCATCGGCGCTACAGCTGATCTACAAGGCTGTCTATCAGCTGCTCTATCTGCGGCCACTGCTCGGTGGCCGCAGTGGTCGCGTCAAGTCCGCAGCACCGCGTCAGCCGTTGGAACTCTCCGGCAGTGGCTCGGCACATTGCCGGCAATAACGTGCATCCGGCGCGTGGCCTTCCAGCCCGCACCGCGGGCAGTTGCGGGTATCGCGCTTGCCGGCGTGGCCGCCTTCGCGCAGCGTGCTGGCCAGTTCGGCGGTGTAGATGCCGGTGGGCACGGCGATGATGCTGTAGCCGATCAGGATCAGGGCCGAGGTGACGAAGCGGCCCAGCGTGGTCTGCGGCACCAGGTCGCCGAAGCCCACCGTGGCCATGGTCACGATGGCCCAGTACATGCTGGTCGGAATGCTGGTGAACCCGTGTTGCGGGCCTTCGATCACATACATCGTGGCGCCGGCAATCACGGTGATGGTGAGCACGCTGAACAGGAACACCAGTACCTTGCGCCGGCTGCGCCAGAGCGCGTCCACCAGTTGCCCGCTTTCCTCGATGTAGCGGGTGAGCTTGAGGATGCGGAACAGGCGCAGGATGCGCAGCACGCGTACCACCAGCAGCGTCTGCGCACCCGGTACGAAGAACGACAGGTAGCTGGGCAGGATCGACAGCAGATCGATCACGCCCCACACGCTGAGCGCGTAATGCAGCGGGCGCCGCACCACCGCCAGGCGCAACCCGTATTCGACCGTGAACAGGACCGTGAACGCCCATTCCAGCGGCACCAGCCAGTGCGCCGAATGCGAATGGATGCGCGGCACGCTGTCGATCATGATCACCATCACGCTGGTGAGGATCGCCACTACCAGCATCAGGTCGAAATTGCGCGACGGACGGGTGTCGTGCCGGTAGATGATGTCGAACCATTGCCGGCGCCAGCCGTGGTCGGTGGCGGGAGTGAGCTGGGGATCGGAGAAAGGGCGCATCCGCGCATTGTGCCGCAGGCCGGCGAATGCGCGAGAATGCGCGTTCTCCCTCCGCTTCCGCGACCCACCATCATGAGCACCGCTGCCGATTCGCCCCTGTCCCTCGCGCATTACTACCTGCCGGTGTACCGCCCGCGCCAGGTGGTGCTGGAGCGTGGCCAGGGCAGTCGCGTGTGGGACGACCAGGGCCGCGAGTATGTGGATCTGTCCGCCGGCATCGCGGTCAACGGGCTGGGGCACAACGATCCGGATCTGATGGCCGCGCTGACCGAACAGGCCGGCAAGCTGTGGCACACCAGCAACGTGTTCTTCAGCGCACCGCCGCTGCAGCTGGCCGAAGAGCTGGTGACCGCTTCGCGCTTCGCGCACAAGGTGTTCCTGTGCAACTCGGGGACCGAGGCCAACGAGGCGGCGATCAAGCTGGTACGCAAGTGGGCCAGCAGTCACGGCCGCGCGGCCGACAAGCGCGTCATCGTGACCTTCCGCGGCAGCTTCCACGGGCGCACCCTGGCTGCGGTCACCGCGACCGCGCAGCCCAAGTACCAGGAAGGCTACGAGCCGCTGCCCGGCGGGTTTCGCTATGTGGACTTCAACGACGTGGCGGCGCTGGAGGCGGCCATGGCCTCGGGCGATGTGGCCGCGGTGATGGTCGAGCCGATCCAGGGCGAGGGTGGGGTGATGCCAGCCGCGCCGGGTTTCCTGAGCCGCGTGCGCGCGCTGTGCGACCAGCACGATGCGCTGCTGGTGCTGGACGAGATCCAGTGCGGCATGGGCCGTACCGGCACGCTGTTCGCGCATTGGCAGGAGCAGGTGACGCCGGACATCGTGACGCTGGCCAAGGCGCTGGGTGGCGGCTTCCCGATCGGCGCAATGCTGGCCGGCCCCAAGGTGGCCGAAACCATGCAGTTCGGCGCGCACGGCACCACCTTCGGCGGTAATCCGCTGGCCGCGGCGGTGGCGCGGGTGGCGCTGCGCAAGCTGGCTTCGCCGCAGATCGCCGAGAATGTGGAGCGTCAATCGGCGGCGCTGCGTGCCGGCCTGGAGGCGCTTAACGCCGAGTTCGGCCTGTTCGCGCAGATCCGCGGACGCGGCCTGATGCTGGGCGCGGTACTGGCGCCGGCGCGTGCCGGGCAGGCCGGCGCGATCCTGGATTTCGCCGCCAACCATGGCGTGTTGCTGTTGCAGGCGGGGCCGGATGTGCTGCGCTTCGTGCCGGCACTGAATCTGACCGATGCCGAGTTGGCCGATGGCTTGGCGCGCCTGCGCCTGGCCGTTGCCGAGTACGCCGCGCAGAAGTGATCGACCTCTGCGCTTCCTTGCGCCATTGCGGGCGGCGCTGTGCCGGTGAGCGCGGTTGGGGAGGAGGCGCAGGTCGTTGTGTTTCCCGATTTGCGCCAGGCCCTGTCAGGGCACGTGGTGTTGCTGCCGCACGTACCTGCGCGGCAGTTGCAGGATCTGCATGAAGACCGCGGTGCGTAGCTGATGTGGATTGCGTAGCGCGCGATGCGGCCCTCTTGCAGCAGCGATTGGATAACGGCGGGGGGCATGGAGGTTTGAGTTTTATCGCTCTACCGTGCCCTCACCCCAACCCCTCTCCCGACGGGCTCGCTTCTGCGTTCGCCGTTAACCCAACACCGACTCAAGGCGCCAACGCTGTCCCTGATCGTGGACGCCGACGCGTTCAATGCTGCGAGCAGCGTCTTGCGTAATCCGTGAGGGTGATCGGTGTTCCGCGATGCTCAACGATTCCCGATTCCCGATTCCCCAATCCCCAATCCCCAATCCCCAATCCCCAATCCCCAATCCCGGCCCTTCACCCCAGCCCATACCGCTTCAACACCCGCCGCAAGCCGCGCGCATCGCGCACCGTGTCCGCATGCAGGCCGGCGGCACGTGCGCCGCGGACGTTGACGAACAGGTCGTCGATAAACAACGTGCGTGACGCGGCCGCATCGAGCCGGGCGAGCGAGCGCTGATACACCGGCAGCTCCGGCTTGCGGCCGCCGAGGGCGCCGCTGCACAGCACGCGGCCCTGCAATAGCGGAAACAGCGCTGGCACGATCCGCTCGATCGCTTCCGCCATCAACGGCCCGTTGTTGGTGAGCACCGCCACCTCGGTCGTTGCCGACACCGCCAGTACCTGCGCCACTACCGCCGGCTCGGCGCGGCATGCCGCCACGCGCGCATCGATCCAGGTGGCGCGATCGATCACGCAGCCAAGCCCCTCGCCGAGCTGCGCCAGATAGGCCGACGTGTCGATCACGCCGGCATCGTAGGCGCGCTCCAGGCCCTGCTCGAACAAGACCTGTTGCACACGTTGCGGCGTGCATCCCGCCGCACTGGCAAGCGCAGCCAGACGACGCGGCCGCGAATAGCTGGCCAGCACGCCGTCGAAATCGAGCAGTAACAGGGACGGTGCGGCAGGCGGCATGGGTGGACTCGGGATGCGGCTGCGCAGCGTTGTCGATTCGGCGCGGCATGGCAAGTGCGCAAGACCTGGTATGTCCGGATGCCGGCAGGTGGGTGGGGCAGTCCCTATTCAGATCGTTGAATCCGGTCGCTACCTACCCACCCGCGCCGCCCCTACCCTCCGCGCGGCGCGTGCAGCGGAACTGTGCTGGGTATGGTCGATGCATGCCGCATCCGCGGTGTCAGCCGGTCTTGGGGAGCGGGCCCGGTCACTCAGCACGTCACACCATCCAGGGGGTCGATTGCATGCGCAAGCGCTTGAACACCGATCAACTGGCGGCGTCGGTTGCCGCCATTCTCACCACCGCCACGCGTGGTCGCACGCTGGCTTCGATGACCTTGGTGCTGGCTGGCGCCCACAGCCTGCCGGTCCTGGCACAGGAAGCACGCACGCTGGACGCGGTCAGCGTGGTCGGCACCGGCTCCACGCGCACCACCGCCTCCATCTCCGTCGACGACATCCAGGCACAGGTGCCCGGCGTGGCACCGCAGCAGCTACTGGCGAGCCTGCCGGGCGTGAATGTCCAGACCACCGATCCGTTCGGGCTGTACGAGTTCGGCGACTCGATGACCATCCGCGGCTTTTCCGCCAACCAGATTGGCGTGACCCTGGACGGCATCCCGATCGAAACCTTCGACACCCGCGAAGGCGGCCCGATCACCCGTTACGTGTCCAGCGAGAACCTGCTCGACGTCACCGTGTCGGCCGGCTCCGGCGATGTCACCCAGCCTTCGTACCACGCATTGGGCGGCGCGATCCGTTACACCAGCCTGCCACCGAAGGGCGGCGACAGCTGGAGCGGCAACCTCACCCAGACCATCGGCTCGGACGATCTGGTGCGCAGCTTCGTGCGCCTGGATACGCCGGACTGGTGGGACGGCGGCCCCAGCGCGTATCTGTCTGCCTCGCGCACGCAGGGCGGGGTGTGGGACATGGAGCCGGCCACGCAGAAGAGCGATCACTTCGAAGCCAAGATCCGCCAGGCCTGGGACGTGGGCAGCCTGACCCTGGGCTGGATCTACAACAACCGCAAGGACTACGACGTGCAGTCCTACAACTCCGACGGGTCGGTGTCGTGGGATCTGCATGAACGCATCACCGGCAATCCGGAAGTGGATGCCGAGCATTACAGTGAATGGCAGAACGGCCGCCGCGATTCGCTGCTCAGCCTGCACGGCGATTTCCTGTTCAACGATGCGATCGGTGTCACCTTCACCGGCTACTACGAAAACAAGCATGGTTATGGCGTCGGCGGCACGCCACCGAGCACGGCCACCGGCCTGTACAACGACGCCATCGCCGGCACGCCGGGTCGCACCGATATCGCCATCAACGACCCGCAGATCGTCGATGCCAACGGCAATGTCATCCGCGTCGGTGCGATGACCCGGCGCGAGGAAATCATGGGCGGGGATCGCTACGGCGTAACCAGTGCAGTGTCATGGGAGACCGAGCACAACAAGCTCGAAGTCGGCGCGTGGTACGAAAACTACGATTTCGATCAGGTGCGCCCGCTGTACAACCTGGACCCGGCCACCGGCGCGCTGCTGAAGGGCTCGCTGCCGATCGTGGTCTATTACGACAATCACTTCTCCACCGAGGTGAAGCAGCTTTACATCAAGGACACGCTGCGCCTGCTCGATGACCGGCTCACCATGGAATTCGGCGCCAAGGGGCTGGATGTCAAACGCGATTACAACGGCATCGCCAATCTCGATGATTTCAATGTCGGCGTGCGCCGCGACGTCACCATCAAGAACAGCGACTGGTTCCAGCCCCAGGTCGGCGCCAGCTTCCAGCTTGCCGAGGGCGTGCAGGTGTTCGCCAACTACGCGGAAAACTTCAGCTCGGCACCACGGCTGGCGCTAACCTCGGGGGCGTTCAATCCGGATATTGCGCCGGAGGAGTCCACCAATATCGATATCGGCATCCGCGCCGAATCCAGCCAGTGGAGCGGCTACATCGCCGCCTACAAGATCGATTACGAGAACCGCATCATCGCGCTGACCGACCCGGACCCGCTGGTGGTCGCGCCCACCGTCTACGCCAACGTCGGCGACGTGCAGACCTACGGGGCGGAAGTGTCCGGTATGTGGAAGCCGATACCGGGCTGGCGGCTGGGGGCATCGCTGACCTGGAACAAGTCCGAGTTCCAGGACAACTATTTCGGCCCGGTCAGCGGCAGCCTGGTGCAGGTGGAAGGCAACGACGTGCCGGACTCGCCCAAGGTGATGTTCAGCCTCAACGGCGGTTGGGAGGGCGAGCATTTCTTCGCCAACCTCGACACCAAATACACCGGCAAGCGCTACGGCGACACGCTCAATACCGACCAGGTCGATGCCACCTTCATCGTCAACGGCAGCGTCGGCTATCAGGGCGAGGATGCCGGGTTTCTGGCCGGTGGGCGGCTGCAGTTGTCGGTCTACAACCTGTTCGACAAGGACGATGCGATCGGCGCGGTGTTCCCGAACGAAAGTTCCGGTTCGTACCAGTTGATCGCACCGCGCCAGCTGTTCGCCAGCCTGGCCTACAAATTCTGAGGCAGTGATGCGGCCGGCAGCGTTGCCGGCCGCGCCATCGGTGGTGTCCGTCGGACTCGATCCATGACATGCAAGGACTAAGCGTTGATGCAAGGCAATCACTCTGGGGCGATGACACGGCGGCAACTGCTGGCGCGCATCGGCATGACCGCTGGCGGCGCGATGATGTATCAGGCGATGAGCAGCCTGGGCATGGCGGCCGAATCCGATTTCAAGGGACCGCTGCAGCTGGATGGCGACCCGAAAGGCGCCTCGGTGCTGATCCTGGGGGCGGGGCTGGCCGGCATGGCGGCGGCCTTCGAACTGCGCAAGGCGGGGTACCGCGTGCAGTTGCTGGAATACAACGACCGCCCCGGCGGGCGTAACTGGACGCTGCGCGGCGGCGACCGCTACACCGAACTCGGCGGGGCGATGCAACATTGCCAGTTCGACGACGGGCTGTACCTCAACCCCGGGCCGTGGCGCATCCCGCATCACCACAAGGCGGTGCTGGGTTACTGCAAACAATTCGGTGTGGCGTTGGAGGCGTTCAACCAGGTCAACTACAACGCGCTGTTGCATAGCCAGCATGGCTTCGGCGGCAAACCGCAGCGCTTTCGCGCCATCGATGCCGATTACAAGGGGCACGTGTCCGAGTTGCTGGCCAAGTGCACCCAGCAGCAGGCGCTGGACACCACCGTGAGCCGCGAAGACCAGGAAGTGCTGCTGGAATCCCTGCGCACCTGGGGCGCGCTCGACCAGAAGTTCGGCTACGTCAAGGGCAAGGACAGCAGCGAGCGGCGCGGTTTTGCGCGTTATCCCGGCGGCGGCCTGTCGGGCAAGCCCGAGTTCTCCGATCCCTTCAGCGTGCAGGACGTGTTGCACTCGCGTCTGTGGACCACGCTGGCGGCCGGCAACAACTACGAAATGCAGACCACCATGTTCCAGCCGGTGGGCGGCATGGACCAGATCGGCAAGGCATTCGCGTCCCGGCTCGGCGATGCCATCACCTACAACGCCAAGGTCACCAGGATCGATCAGGATGGCAACGGTGTGCGCGTGTCCTGGCAGGACGCCGCGCACGGCGGCGAAGAACGCATCGCCAGCGCCGATTGGTGTATCTGCACGATTCCGTTGTCGGTGCTCAGCCGCATTCCGGTCACCGCCAGTGACGCGATGACCACCGCGATCGGCCAGGTGCCGTATGCGGCATCGGTGAAAGTGGGCCTGCAATTCAAGCGCCGCTTCTGGGAAGAGGACGAGGCCATCTACGGCGGCATCAGCTACACCGATCTGCCGATCACCTTGATCAGCTATCCCAGCACCAACTATCACAGCCCCGGCAAGGGCGTGCTGCTCGGTGCGTATGTGTGGGGACTGGATGCCTACCAGTTCACCTCGATGTCCCCGGAGCAGCGCGTGCGCAAGGCGGTCGAATACGGCACACAACTGCATCCGCAGTATCCGCGCGAGTTCGAGAACGGCATTTCGGTCGGCTGGCACCGCGTGCCGTTCACGCACGGCTGTTTCGGCATGTGGAGCGAGCAGGCGCGTGCCGAACACTACACGCCGCTGTGCCAGATCGACGGGCGCCTGGCGCTGGCCGGTGAACACGTCTCCTATATCCCGGCCTGGCAGGAAGGCGCGATCTTGTCCGCGCACGATGTCGTGGGCCGTCTGCATCGCAAAGTGCTGGCCGGAGGAGGTCGCGCATGAGCCTGTTATCACGGTTGGCCGCGGCCAGCTTTGTCGTTGCGATGGCTGCGTTGCTGGTGCCGCCAGGCACATACGACGCGCGGGCGCAGAGCTCCGATGCCACCCAGCTGTTTCCGCAGCAGGGCTTTGCCAAGGCATCCGGCCAGGACGTCTATCAGGCGATCTGCCAGGGCTGCCACATGCCGGGCGGGCGCGGTGCGCAGGGCGCGGGCGAATATCCCGCACTTGCCGGCAACCCGAAGCTGGCCGCCGGCCCCTACGTCACCATGATGGTGCTCGACGGCCATGCGGGCATGCCCGGCTTCGGCGCCATGCTCAACGACCGCCAGGTGGCCGAGGTGGTGAGTTATGTGCGCACGCACTTCGGCAACGATCACGCCGAGCGCGTCACCGTCGACGACGTCAAATTGCTGCGCCACTGATTCTCCCTTTCTCTCTCATGCAAGGAGTTGCCATGTTCCGTCCAGTGACCACCGTTCTCACTGCTGCCCTGCTGTGGTCTGCAGGCCTCGCCGCTGCGCATGCGGCCGACGTGGTCCGCCACAAGATACCCAACAGCGATTTCCCCATTGCTGCCGCCGTGGAGATTCCCGCCGGCAAGGCCACCGTCTACGTCAGTGGCAAGGTGCCGGCGGTGGTGGATGCCAGTGCGCCCAAGGACTCGATCGCCGCCTATGGCGACACCAAGGCGCAGACGGTGAGCGTGTTGAACCAGATCAAGCAGCAACTCGCGACGCTCGGCCTGGGCATGGGCGATGTGGTGAAGATGCAGGTGTTTCTGGTCGGTGATCCGGCCATGGGCGGCAAGATGGATTTCAACGGTTTCATGGAAGGGTACCGCCAGTTCTTCGGCACCAAGGAGCAGCCCAATCTGCCGGCGCGCTCGGCCTTCCAGATCGCCGCGCTCGGCAATCCGTTGTATCGGGTGGAAATCGAAGTGGTCGCCGTTCGTCCTTGAATCCGTGCTGTCGTCCTGCTGGAGGTTGTCATGAAAACTGCTCTTTCGCGCCGCATGTTTCTCCGCGACTCCGCGCTGTTTGCCGGCGCCGCCGGTGCGAGTGCGCTGCCGCTGCTGGCCGGTGCCGCCGAACGCTCCGCCGCGATCGCGCCGACAGCGGCCGGTGCGTTGTCGCCGGTGATGATCGGCTCCAACGAGTTTCCCGATGGCCCGTCGGCTGCTGCGGTCAAGGCCATCGCGCAGATCGCGCCGCAAGGTGGGCGCTACCTGCGCGATGTGCAGATGGAATTGATGGATACCCTGGCCGCCGAGCTCAAGCTGCCGGTCAACCACCTGATGGCCTACGCCGGTTCGACCGAACCGCTGGACTACACAATGCTGGCGTTCACCTCGCCCAGCGCCGCGCTCGTCACTGCCGATCCCACCTACGAATCCGGTTGGCGCGCCGCCAGCCGCAATGGCGCAAAACTGATCAAGGTGCCGTTGCGCAAGGACTTCTCGCACGATGTGCAGGCGATGTGCGCCGCCGACGCCAGCCCCGGCGTGATCTACATCTGCAATCCCAACAACCCCACCGGCTCGGTCACCGCGCGCAAGGACCTGGACTATGCACTGGCGCACAAGCCCAAGGGCAGCGTGCTGGTGGTCGACGAGGCCTATATCCACTTTGCGCAGAGCACCAGCAGCGTGGTCGACATGGTTGCCGCGGGCGAAGACGTGGTGGTGCTGCGCACCTTCTCCAAACTCTACGGCATGGCCGGCATCCGCCTGGGCTACGCGGCCGCACGCCCGGACCTGCTGGCCAAGCTGATGTTCTACAGCGTCAACAGCCTGCCGGTGACCGCGGCTGCCGCAGGCCTGGCCAGCCTGCGCGATCCCGCGCTGGTGCCGCAGCGGCGCGCACGCACCGCGGCCACACGCAAGGACGTAATAGCGTTTCTCGCCAAGCAGGGCTATGCCTGCACCACCTCCGAGAGCAACTGCTTCATGGTCGACGTGAAGCGGCCGGCCGCCGGCTTCAAGGACGACATGGCCACCCATGGCGTGTTCATCGGACGCAGCTGGCCGGTGTGGCCGACCTGGTCGCGGATCACTGTCGGCACCGATGCGGAGATGGCGCGCTTCAAGCAGGCCTTCGTGCAGGTGATTGCCGGCAAGCGCGGCCCGCTGCCGCTGCCGGAGGCCACGGCCGATGTACATGATCCGATGGATGCTTTTTTCCGCTACGCATGAGGCGTTACTCTGGCAACATCGGCGCTTGCAGATGCGCTGGTGTGACCAGGCGCGCTGGGCGTCGCGCATCCCTTATTGCAGGAGTGTTCCTTTGAAAGTGTTTTCGACAGTTGCCGTGATTGGATTGGTGCTGCTGGCACCGTCGGCATGGGCGCGCACCTGCGCGGTGACCATCACCGGCAACGACCAGATGAAGTTCGACCAGAGCGCGATCAAGCTGGCGCCCGACTGCACGCAGGTGGACCTGACGCTCAAGCACTCCGGCAAGATGGCTGCCACGGTGATGGGCCACAACTGGGTGCTGACCAAGTCCGCCGACTTCCAGGCAGTGGCCAATGCCGGCATACGCTCCACCATCGCCGACAGTTATCTGCCCAAGGCCGACGCGCGCGTGATCGCACACACCAAGGTCATCGGCGGCGGCGAGATCACCACGGTGAGCTTTCCCACCAGCAAGTTGAGCAAGGGCGGCGACTACACCTTCTTCTGCTCGTTCCCCGGCCACTGGGCGATGATGAAGGGCACGCTGAGTTTTGGATGAGGTATCAGCTGCCGCAGGTGCATGGCCGCGGCAGGAGCGATAGGCGAGGGAGCTGGCACGCGGTCACGCCGCGTGCTCCAGGCAATCGTGAGCGGAGCGGACGGCAGCGCCAGCGACCGTCGTAGACGGTGCGCGGAGAACTGCGCGTAAAGGAAGGCGCGCTGTTGTGGCAGGCTCCATGTGTTGTCGTGACCGGGCCGCTTCTGGATGCCGAGATAGACCAGCTTGCCGCAGCGTGCAGGTGTCATCACCGCCTCCGGCCGCCCGAAGTGGCGTCTTGCCGCGCGTCAGCGCCGTAGCTGGAGGTCAGCCCGGCACCGTTTCCGAATTGCCTGGTGGATCGGCTGCGCGCAACAACCCGCGTTGCAAGGCCTGCGCCAGCGCGCTTTCGCGGCTGCGTGCATCCAGCTTGCGATAGAGATTCTTCAAATGGAACTTGACCGTGTTTTCCGACAGATGCAAACAGCGTGCGATCTGCTTGTTGGAATACCCACGTGCCAGTTGCGCGAGCACTTCCAGCTCGCGCTCGCTGAAGATGTCGCCGGCCGGGTCCTCGTCGCCGCTGAGGCGTTCGAGCAGGGCCTGGATGGTGAGTGCGCGTGTGGTGCCGCCGACGGTATGCGGGTCGTGCTGGCGCAGCGAGCGCAGCATCGCCTTGGCCGGCAGTCCGAGTTCGACGATCGCCTGCCAGCTTTGCGTCAGTGCCACATGGTCGAGCGCGCTATACAGGTGCGGTAGCGCCGCGACCAGTTCGCCGCGTTGCTGCAGCACCAGGGCGATGCGCGCGCGGGTGCGCGCGAGGTGGCACAGGTTGTCGTTGGCCAGGCAGGCCTGTTCGATCTGGCCCAGGATGGTCAGCGCGGCGCTGCTGCGTCCGGCCAGCCGATGCCAGCGTGCCAGCGCAAAGCCCATCGCCGCGCGGTCGCGCCAGCGGTGGGGCGAGCGCAGCGTATGCGCCAATCCGGATTCGCCGCCGGTGCGTGCAATCAGCACATCGATGGCGGCATTGCCCGGATGCTCCAGCAACAGCATCAAACGCCATGCTGCAGCCAGTTCCGACAGGCGCGTCAGCTTGCGCCCGTGCGCGATCTGCTCGACGTGTTCGAGCAGCGCCAAGGCACTACGCCCGCTGTGGTCGCGCACACGCTCCAATCCCAGCGCGGTGTCGTAGGCGGCGGCCAGCACGTCCATGCCGCCATCGTGCTGTTCCAGCAATTCCAGTGCCGGATGCAGCAGGTCGGCCGCATCGTCGTGGTGGCCGCGTTCGTAGTGCAGTTGTGCGAGCAGGCACTGGCCGGCGGCCTCCAGCACGCGATCCAGCTGCGGGGAGCGGGCGCACCAGTGCAGGGCCTGCCGGTAACAGGCTTCGGCGTCACCGAGCTGTCCGCGATAGAAAAAACTCTGGCCCAGCGCCAGCAGCGCCTGGCCCCCGCCTGGTTCGCTGCCGCCGCGCTGCATCGCATCGCGTGCGTTCAGGGCGTAGCGTTCGGCAGTTGCAAAGGCACCCTGCGCAATGGCGGTGGTGGCACAGATGCACAGCAGCATGCCGCGGCCCAGGTGGTCGTCCTCGTCCAGCGCGGAGGCTTGCGCGGCGATCTGGGTCAGACCATGCGGATTGCCGCAGATCTCGTCGAGGCGATCGCGCAACAGCGCCACCACCACCGTGTAGTCGCGTTGCAAGGGCTCGCGCAGCGCAGCCGGAAAGTCGCGGAAGCGTTCCAGCAGCAGGCGCGCATGGCTGAATTCGCCGAGCTTCGCGTGCAGATGTGCCTGGGTGAGATTCAGCGCCGGGGTGTCGCGGATGGTGCGGTGTTCGAAATGCCGCAGCAGAGCGCGTACCGCGTGCGTGCCGTGGGTCAGCACTAGTTGCCAGGTACCGGCGCGCGCGATGTAGCTGGCGGCCAGGTCGCTGCAATCGGCACGCGATGCGTGCCGCACCGCGTCGGCCAGGTACCGATGATCGCCAAACCAGCGTGCGGCCCGTTGATGCAGTTGGGTGGCCTGACCGGGGTGTTCGCGATCGAGCAGTTGCTGCAGGAAGTCGGCAAACAAGGGGTGATAGCGGAACCACTCGCGCTCGCCATCCATGGGCACCAGCAGGCCGTGGAAATGTTCCAGGCGCGCCAGCAGCCGGCCGCTGTCGTCGCACTGACGCACCGCATCGGCCAGCGCTGCGTTGACGCGCTCCAGGGGGCTGGTCCGCAACAGCAGGTCGCGCGTGTCGGCATCCAGGTCGTTGACCACCTGCTCGGCCAGATACGCGGCAATCTGCGCGCTGCGGCCGGAGAAGCGCGCGGCCACCTCCTGTTGACGCTGCGCGCCGCCTTCCAGCCACAAGCGCGCCAGATGCAGCGCCACCGGCCAGCCTTCGGTGTAGCGCAGCAATTCGTCCACGACCGGCGCCGGCACCTGGGGGCCCAGCAACGCCTGCGCTTCGGGCTCATCCAGTGCCAGCTGCGCGCTGCCAAGACGGCTGAGCTGCGCCTGCAGGTCCAGCCGCGCCAGCGGCAGTGCCGGTACGCGCCGGGTCGCCAGCAACAGGTGCAGACGTCCGCCGCCGTGCTCGACCAGGCGCAGCACCAGCTCGTCGACGATGCCGCTGCCGAGCCGGTCGTAATCGTCGAGGATCATGCTGATGCGCCGGGGCGCAGTGCGTAGCGCGCGGAGCAGCACCGTCACCGCCTCGCGCGGATCCTGGTCGCGGTTGTGCAGCACCGCCGCACACAGTGCCGGATCGGCGCCTGCGTGCTGAAGCGCCAACGCCAGGTGGCCAAGGAAGCGCGTGGCATCGGTGTCCTCTTCGTCCAGCGACAGCCAGGCCACGGCGTGGTCGCGCGCGCGCAGCTGCGCATGCCACTGCGCCAGCAGTGTGGTCTTGCCGAATCCGGGCGGCGCCAGCAGCAGGGTGAGCGGCCGGGCTTGTGCCTGATCCAGCGCCGCCAGCAAGGTGCTGCGCACCACCGCACCGGGACGCGGCAGCGGCGGCTCCAGCTTGCTGGCGAGCAGCCAATCGGGAAGAGCGGAATCGCGCGGCGGTGAGGGGCGCGGCGTGAGCAACGCAACAGGCTTGAGCATGAGGCGAGGGCGGCCCTGGCAAGCGTCGGCAGCGCGCCGGCTCGACACGCTGCAGATCGTGATGAAACAGCGGCGATGCACAGGCGTCACCGTGACCGGCGACAACGTCCATCGGCTGCTTCGAGGGTCCCCACCCATGCCCGTCCATGGACACCTTTCAGAAAGGTATGACAGCCACAAGACAAAAGCAAAGCCTGTCGCTACGCCGCCGCCTGAATGGAGCCTGCGGTGGCGCAGGGTGTGCGCCATTGCTAGGAACGGCCGGGCCCGTCTGGACGCCATCGAGCCGGTTGCAGCGCCGGCGCCGCGCCTGTTCAGCGTCGGCGCGGGCCTAAGAGGCGTCTCAGGCCCGCACCGATGCCGGGCGTCCTGCGCGGCCAGCGTCACCAGCGGCCACCGCGACGCAGGCGATGACACCTCGCCTTCAACGCACCACAAAGGTCAGCGTTGCCGGGCCCATCGCCGGCAACGCCACGCCTGGATGCGCCTCAGTGCGCCACTTCCGCAAACGCCTCGCGCGCGGCGGCCAGCGTGGCATCGATCACCGCCGCATCGTGCGCGCTGGACATGAAGCCGGCCTCGTACGCCGACGGCGCCAGATACACGCCCCGCTGCAGCATCGCGTGGAAGAAACGGTTGAAGGTGGTGATGTCGCAGGCGGTGGCTTGCGCGTAGTTCTCCACGATGTCGTCGGTGAAGAACAAGCCGAACATGCCGCCGACCTGGTTGGTGGTGACGGCAACGCCGGCGGCGCGCGCGGCATCTTCCAGTCCCTCGCACAACACGCTGGTGGCCTCGCTCAGGCGGGCGTGGAAGCCCGGCTCCTGCACCAGCTCCAGCATCGCCAGGCCGGCTGCCATCGCGACCGGGTTACCCGACAAGGTGCCGGCCTGGTAGATCGGGCCAGCCGGCGCGATCTGCTCCATCAAGTCGCGCCGGCCCCCGTAGGCGCCCACCGGCATGCCGCCGCCGATGATCTTGCCGAAGGTGCTCAGGTCCGGGGTCACTCCGTAGTGCGCCTGCGCACCGCCCAGCGCGACGCGGAAACCGGTCATCACCTCGTCGAAGATCAGCAGCGCGCCGTGCCGCGTGCACAGCGTGCGCAGGTGCTGCAGGTAACCGGCCTGCGGCGGAATGCAGTTGGCGTTGCCGACCACCGGCTCGATGATCACCGCGGCCACGTCGGCGCCGATCTCGTCGAACATGGCGGTGGCGCCTTCGAAGTCGTTGAAGGAGAGGGTGGCGGTCAGCTCGCTCAGGCCGGGCGGCACGCCCGGCGAGGTCGGTACGCCCAGGGTCAGCATGCCGCTGCCGGCCTTGACCAGGAACGAGTCGCCATGGCCGTGATAACAGCCCTCGAACTTGATGATGCGGCTGCGCCCGGTGGCGCCGCGCGCCAGGCGCACCGCCGACAGCGTGGCTTCGGTGCCGGAATTGACCATGCGCACCATCTCGCAGGACGGCACCAGCCGATGGATCGTCTCGGCCATGGTGACCTCGGCCGCACACGGCGCGCCGAACGACAGGCCATCGCGGATCGCGCGCTCCACCGCTTCGCGTACCGCGGGGTGATTGTGGCCGGCAATCATCGGCCCCCACGAGCCCACGTAATCGATGTAGCGGTTGTCGTCCACGTCATACAGATACGGGCCATCGGCGCGTGCCACGAAGAACGGCTCGCCGCCGACCGACTTGAATGCACGCACCGGTGAGTTGACGCCGCCGGGCAGCAGCGTCTGCGCCTGGGCGAACAGGGCGTGGGAGCGGGTGTGGTTCATGCGCGCAGATCCTTGAGTGGTACCGATTGGGGGCGGCGCTGCCCGACTGCGGGCGGCGCACCCGCCATTGTCAGGCTTGCGGCCCCCGTCCGCCTACCCACCAGATGCCTGCCTACCCGTCGGAGCGCACGGGTAGGGCGATCCGGCTGCCTATGATCGAACGCAAGGGTATCGACGGTTTGGCATGAGCAAATGACCGGTGGTCATTGGTCTGCTGCGGCAGATGTTCAGAGAGTGTGATTCCGGTAGCCATTGGCGCCGTTCATTTTTGTCGCGTTGCCGACAGTTCCAGACTTGGGGAGAAAACATGAACCGTAGTATCCAGAAGCGTGCCTTGGCGTTGGCGCTGGTCGTGGCCATGGGGAGCGTCCACGCGCAGTCCACCAGCGGCAGCATCGTCGGCAGCGTGGGACAGAGCAGCGGCACCAGCGTGCTAGTGGAAAACAACAGCGGTTTCAGCCGCGAAGTGCCGGTGGATGCACGCGGCCGGTACACCGCCGGCAATCTGCCGCTGGGCACCTACAAGGTCACGGTCAAGCGCGATGGCGCGGTGGTGGAAACCCGCGAAAACGTCGCGATCACCGTCGGCGCCAACACCGACGTCTCGTTCGCTGCCGCTTCGGGGAGCGGCATGCAGACCCTGGACAGCGTCACCGTCACCGCCGCGGGCCTGACCACCATCGACGTCAGCAGCGTGGACACCCGCACCGTGGTCACCGCCGAGCAGCTGCAGCAGCTGCCGCTGGGCCGCACCGCCGAGGCGATTGCTTTGCTCGCACCGGGCGTGGTGGTCAACAGCGGCGGCTTCGACAATGGCCCGCTCGGTGGCTCGCTGCCCAGCTTCGGCGGCTCGGCCGCCAGCGAAAACGCCTATTACCTCAATGGTTTCAATACCACCACCATCAGCAACAACCTGGGTGGTCTGACCCTGCCGTACGGCGCCATCGACCAGCAGGAAATCTTCACCGGCGGCTATGGCGCGCAGTACGGCCGCGCCAATGGCGGCGTAATCAACCAGATCGGCAAGCGCGGCACCAACGAGTGGAAGTTCGGCGCCGCCGTCATCTGGGAACCCAATGGCCTGCGTGCCAACCAGCGCGATATCTACTGGCGCCCGGACAGCCAGGGCAGCGCGATCAACAACGCCGCCTACCGCTATGCGCGCGCGGCCAATGGCCTGTACCAGCCGGCCAGCGAGGCCGAAGCCAACCAGACCACCTACAGCGCCTATGTCGGCGGACCGATCATCCAGGACAAGCTGTTCTTCTTCCTGGCTGCCGAGCAGGTGGATTCGGACGGCGTACGCGTCGGCACCAATCGCGACACCGACAACGGACGCACCGGCGGCCTCACCGATTACGACTACAAGCAGAAACGCTGGTACGCCAAGGTGGACTGGAACATCACCGACAACCACCTGATCGAGGTGACCGGCGCCAGCGACGAGGCGGAGACCAACGGGTCGATCTACCGCTACGACTATGTCAATCGCCAGCGCGGCAGCTATTTCACCGACGAATCCACCTGGAAGACCGGCCCGACCTTGTTCACCGGCAAGTACACCGGCTATCTCAGCGACAACCTCACCGTGACCGCGCTGTACGGCAAGATGAAGACGCCCGACGAGCTGACGCCCTTCAACTACGACGCGGCCGGCGGCCCGGTCATCAACAGCGCTGCGTTGCAGAATCCGGCCTACACCGGCGGCACCCCGCGCATCGGCAATCAGCTGGTCACCTCGGTCAGTTCACCGGACCGCGAATACAAGAAAGACAATCAGCGCCTGAATCTGGAATGGCGTATCGGCCACCACACGCTCAACTTCGGTATCGACAACCAGAAGTCCGAAGGTATCGATGTGGGTTCGGTGCTGTCAGGCCCCGGCTTTGCGTGGACCTACGGCCAGACCAACGATCCCAATGGCGTGCGGACGGGCGGACTGGTCAGCCAATCGGCCAACGAAGCCGGCGGCATCGGCGCGCCGAGCCCGGGCCTGGTCGATCCGGTCAATGGGTCCAGCGGCTACTACGTGGTGCGCAACATCAACACCAGCCTATACTCCTACGAGGCCAAGCAGCGCGCCTACTACATCGAAGACAAGTGGCAGGTCACCGACAACCTGTTGTTGAGCATCGGCCTGCGCAAGGACGAATTCACCAACTACACCCCGTTCGGCGACCCGTACATCGAAGTGGATAACGCCTGGGCGCCGCGCCTGGGTTTCAGCTGGGACGTCAACGGCGATTCCAGCCTGAAGGTATTCGGCAACGTCGGCCGTTATTACCTTGGCCTGCCGCTGTCGGCAGTGAGCCTGTTCACCCCGGCCACCACCACCGATACCTACTTCACCTATAGCGGCATCAATGCCGATGGCACGCCGGTCCTGGCGCAGCAGCTGGGGTCGGCGGTGTCGGCCAACTCGCGCTTCGGCCGCATCGCCGATGTGCGCACTGCAGTGGTCAAGGACATCGAGGGCGAGAACCAGGACGAAGTCATCCTCGGTTTCACCAAGCAGCTGGAGACCGGCTGGGTGCTGGGCGTGCGCGGCACGCATCGGCGCCTCAATGCGGGTATCGACGATCAGAACTACGACGTCTCCAATACCGCATTGATCGCCGCTGCGGCCGCGCAGGGCGTGACCATTGATTTCTCGCAGGTTGCCGGCGCATCGCTGATCAACCCCGGCCAGACCAATACCTGGGGCGTGATCGGTACCGATGGCCAGTTCCATGAGGTATCGGTGAGCCGCGAAGCGGCCGGTTTCCCGAAGTTCAAGCGCAACTACTCGGCAGTCGAGTTCAACCTGGAACGTCCGTTCGACGGCAAGTGGTACGCCAAGGTCAACTACGTCTGGTCGCATAGCTACGGCACCACCGAAGGCCAGGTGCGTTCGGACCTGTGGCGCACCGGTGGCGCCTTGGGCAGCTATCAGGGCCAGGCCTCGGTCTCCACCACGCAGAGCTGGGACCACGCGGCGCTGATGGAACACTTCAACGGCGATCAATCCAACGATCACCGCCATCAGCTCAAGTTATTCGGCTTCTACCAGTTCACTCCGCAATGGGGGGCGTCGGCCAACTTCAGCCTGATCTCGGGCGCACCACACAATTGCCTGGGCAACTACTACGGCGACAACTACACCGGCACCGATCCGGCCGGCTACGGTGGCAGCGCGATCACCGGCGGTCCTTACCACTACTGCTACAACCCGGAAACCGGCACCGGCGTGGCATCGCCTCCCGGCTCGCAGGGACGGCTGGGCTGGATCGCGCAGCTCGACATGGGCGTGACCTACAAGCCGGCATTCGCCGCCGGCAAGCTGGCACTGCGTTTCGACGTGTTCAACATCACCAACGAGCAGACTGCAACCAACATCTACCCGTTCTCGCAGCTGCCCGACAACACCACCAACCCGCTCTGGGACCAGGTCGTGGCCTATCAGGCACCGCGCTCGGGCCGGGTGACATTGAGCTACGACTTCTGATCGAGGCAGGTAATAAGGTTAGCGCCGGCAGCGACGCGTGATGGCACGCGTCGCTGCCTTGTTTTTGGCGTTTGGGTGCTGGCGCTCAAGCCGCTTCAATCATCTGACGTACGACGCGCGGCAGGTGTAGAGCGGTTGATCTGCGGCTTGGCTGCAGGGCCCTTGCCCGCCCACCGTCGCGGGACACGCTGCAAGTACGTCCCTGTAAGCTCTTACGCGGCATCCATGCCGCGTAAGGTCCCGCGACGGTGGGCGGGCAAGGGCCTGTCGAGATGGTCGGTGTGCGTGGTTGCGAGCAGGGCTGGGCGTGCATTGTTTGGACCACGTTGCGTCTGAAAATCCCCCATCGCAGTTCGAGTAACAGGCAAGCTTATAAATAAGCTCCCAACTTTCTCAGCGTCTCAATGTAGGTCTCGCAACACGCAGGGTTTGCCTGATCACCGACCAATTGCCTGGTGCGGTGTCCTCATCGATTGCGGGACTCCTGGCGGCCTGGATGCCGCCACGCAGCCTCCAGAGACGGATGCATGGCGCGTCCCGCGAGCGGTGAGGGCACCGCGAACACGACGCTGCGAGTTGGCTGCACGGCCCTTGCACGCCCACCATCGCGGGACGCGCCGCAAGTACGTCCATGTAGGCTCCGGCGCGGCATCCATGCCGCTCAGGGTCCTGCGACGGTGAGCGGGCAAGGACCAATCGAGATGGTCGGTGTGCACGGTAAGAGCGGTGCTGGATGCGCCTCGTTGGATCGTGGAGCAACGGCTTCACGTCTTAATGCATACCGCACGAGAGACAGCTTTTCACAAGAGCGCCGACCAACTGTCTGGTGCGGTGTCCTCACCGATTGCGGGACCCTTGGCGGCATGGATGCCGCCACGGAGCCTCCAGGGACGGATGCACGGCGTGTCCCGCGAGCGGTGAGGGCGCCGCGCACTCGACGCACTCAGCTTGTGACTGCATTTGATAAACGACGCTTCGACTCGAATCTCGGTTTCTTGTGTCTTCGCGTGGGCGTGTCGCCGGTAACCTCTGTTATCTGTTATCTGTTATCTATTATCTGTTGTCTGTTACCTACCAGCCACTCTACCGTGCAAACCCGGCCCGATAGGCCTGTACTGCCGCGAGCGGATCCGGCGCGGCATAGACGCCGCTGACCACCGCAATCAACTCGGCGCCCGCAGCCACCAACGCGGGCACCTGCGCAGCCGCGATGCCGCCAATCGCCACCCGTGGTACTCCCAGCGCTCCAGCTTGCTGTAGCAACGCAGGCGTTGCGCGACGTGTCGTCACCTTGGTGGTGGTGGGGAAGAACGCACCGAAGGCCACGTAGCTGGCACCGGCCGCGACCGCTGCGTCCGCACGCGCGATCTCGTCATAGCACGACACTCCGATGATGGCCTGTTCGCCCAACAGCGCACGCGCGGCCGCCACCTCGCCATCGTCTTCGCCCAGGTGCACGCCCTGCGCGCCCACCTGCAATGCCAGCTGCGCATCGTCGTTGATGATCAACGGCACGGCGTGCGCGGCGCAGGCCTCGTGCAGCGCACTGGCCTGTTCCAGGCGCAGCGCCGCGCTGGCCTGCTTGTTGCGGTACTGCAGCCAGGCGACAGCGGGCAGCAGCGGCAAGGTGCGCGCGAGCAGGCGCGCGGTGTCGGGCTCGTCGGGTGTGATGAGGTAGACGCCGCGGGCGTTGTGCAGGTCGGGCATGGCAGCGCTTCCGGAAGCGGTGGGTGGGATGGGACAATGCAGTCCCACCGTTGCGTGACCGCGATTATCCGATGAGCGAGACATCCACGACCACCTACCGCACCTGGATGTGCGTCGTCTGCGGGTTTCTCTACCACGAGGCCGACGGCATCCCCGAAGAAGGCATCGCCCCGGGCACCGCCTGGCAGGACGTTCCCGACACCTGGACCTGCCCCGATTGCGGCGTGACCAAGGACGATTTCGAGATGGTCGAGATCGACTGAGGCGCTGCCCGTTCAGCTGGATTGGTGCGTTTTGCGCGCCACAACATCGCCTGCCTCCATTCGGGCGGGCGCTGATGACGACGCGGCAAGCTGTGGTTTCAGTGCGCGCGCGCGCGCTGACTGCTCAGCTCGACCAGGTGCTCATGCAGATTGGTCGCATCCTGCGCGCCGGGATTGAGCTGCAGGTAGCGCGATAAGTCGTGGCGTGCGCCGTTGCGGTGGCCCAGATGCAGATAGGCCATGCCGCGATCGCGTAACGCCTCGGGCTGGTCCGGCACCAGCTTCAGGATGCGGTCGGCGCTGCGCGCGGCGCGGTCCCAGTGCTCGGCATCGGCGTAGACGCCGTGCAGATTGCGCAGGATGCGGATCAGGATCGCGCGGTGCGGCGCGGGGTCGAGGATCTGCGCCAGGGCGCGGTCGTCGGGAATCTCGCCCCCCAGATGTGGGCGCGCACGCTCGCGCAGCTCGTCCACGCCCAGCGGGCGGCCGCCGTTGAACGGGTCCATGACCAGCACGCCGTCGTCCACCGGCAAACGCACCAGGAAATGCCCGGGAAACGACACGCCCGCCAGCGGAATGCCCAACCGGCGCGCGACTTCGATCTGCACCATCGCCAGCGAGATCGGGTTGCCCAGGCGGCGCTCGAAGACCTGGTTGAGGTAGCTGTTGCGCGGGTCGTAGTACTCGTCGTGATTGCCCGAATAGCCCAGCTCGTCGAACAGGTAGCGATTGACCGCGGCCATCTTCAACGGCCACAGGTCGATCGTCTCCACCTCGCGGCGCAGATGCTCGACGTGGCTTTGCACCAGCGTGTCGTACAGCTCGGCGTCCAGCTGCGGATACTCGTCGCGCGCGATCAGCAGCGCGGTGGACATCAACGGCACTGCGTCGTCGTCCAGGCTGGCGAGTGCGGTCCAATGGGGAAGTGGGAGCATGTCGACCATGCTGCCAAGAGTGTCGGCAACTGGCGCGTGGTTCAAGTCCGGTACTTCCTGACAGCAAGGGCCTGCCGTGTGAGATTTACTTGAGCTTTGGGATGTCCGGGCTCAGGGTCAATGTGGCGCCGTCCTGCAGGTTGATCCTGGCGGCCTGGCCGGCGTTGAGTTCCAGCACGTAACGGGCCGGGCGCTTGCTGGGGTAGGGCGGGCAGGCATCGCCGGCCGAGCAGGGCGGCACGTCGCGCTGCTGCGAGACCAGCCGGCGCTCATCGTCGAAATACAGGATGTCCAGCGCGATCTTGGTGTTCTTCATCCAGTACGCCAGCGGCTCCTGGCGGTCGTGGACGAACAGCATGCCGTGATCGTCCGCCATCGCATCGCGAAACATCAGGCCCTTGGCGCGATCGGCATCGTTCTGCGCCAGCTCCACCTGGTAGCGGGTACCGGCCAATTCCACCCAGCTGCCGCCGCTGCTGGCGCAGCCGCCGAGCAGGATCAAGGACGCAAGGGCGAGGAGGCGAAGACGGCGCATACGGCATACCAGCGGGCGGGGATGCCGCACCATCTGCCAAGCGGCCGCGTGCGTCAAGCGGCTATGGCGTGTTGAGCGGATCATTGCGTGCAATCAGGGCCCGCTCGCCATTACTTCGCAATGCGGGCCGGAAATGCGTGTGCGCGTGCCCGTGTGCGATCGCTCAGATCACCCGTGGCGGCTCGCCGCCGACGATCACCACATCGGCCGGGCGACGCGCGAACAGGCCCACGCAGACCACGCCGGGGATCTGGTTCACGCTGCGCTCCAGCGCCACCGGGTCGGTGATCTGCAGGTTGTGCACGTCCAGCACCACGTTGCCGTTATCGGTGACCACGCCATCGCGCCATACCGGCTGGCCGCCGGTGAGCGCCAGGATCTGCCGGGCCACCAGGCTGCGCGCCATCGGAATCACTTCCACCGGCAGCGGGAACTTGCCCAGCACCGGCACCTGCTTGCTCGGGTCGACGATGCAGATGAAGCGCTCGCTGGCCTCGGCGATGATCTTCTCGCGCGTCAACGCCGCGCCGCCGCCCTTGATCAGGCAGCGGTTGGGGTCGCACTCGTCGGCGCCATCCACATACAGCGACAGATTGCCGGTGTGGTTGAGGTCCAGCACCTCGATGCCATGGCGCCGGAGTTGCGCGCTGCTCTGCTCGGAGCTGGACACCGCGCCCTTGATGCGATGGCTGATGCGGCCCAGGGCATCGATGAAGTAGGCCACCGTCGAGCCGGTACCGACGCCGACGATCATGCCGTCTTCCACGTAATCGATCGCTTTTTCGGCGGCCAGGCGTTTTGCTTCGGACATGGGTAAGAGCTCGGGATTAGTGATTGGGGATTCGGGATTCGGGATTCGTCAAAGCGGTGCAACGCGGGCGGGCAGTGGGCCAATCCCAATCCCCGAATCCCGGCTATTCCATCGCCAGCAGCAATTTCCACTGCGCGGCGGTCACCGGCAGGATCGACAGGCGGTTGCCGCGGGCGATCAGCGGGAAGCCTTCACCCAGCGCATCGGCCTGCAGCTTGATCTCGTCCAGTGCGATCGTGCGCTTGAGTTTGCGTTCGAAGGCCACGTCCACCAGCATCCAGCGCGGATCTTCGCGGGTGGCCTTGGGGTCGTGGTAGTCGGACTTGGGATCGAACTGGGTGTCGTCCGGATACGCGTCGCTGGCGACCTTGGCGATGCCCACGATGCCCGGCACCTTGCAGTTGGAGTGGTAGAAGAACACTCCGTCGCCGACATGCATGCCGTCGCGCATGAAGTTGCGTGCCTGGTAATTGCGCACGCCGTTCCACGGCTCGGTGCCGACACGCTCCAGATCATCGATGGAAAACGTGTCCGGCTCGGACTTCATCAACCAGTAGCGCTTGCGGGCAGTCATACGGAAACGGCGTCGTCCTTCAGGAAGGTGGCGTGTTCGGTGCAGATCGCATCCACTGCCACGTCCCAGGATTCGGTGGGCAAGGTGGGCAACTGCTGCGTGGCGAAGCCGGCGCCGACCAGCCAGGGCGGCGGCGTCTGGCGATGCCGGAACGCGAAGCTGCGATCATACCAGCCGCCCCCCATGCCCAGCCGCCGGCACTGCGCATCGAAACCGGTCAGCGGCGTGACCACCAGCGCCATCTCCTCGGCTGCCAGCAGGTCGGCGCGTTCCACGTCCGGCTCGGGGATGCCGTAGCGATTGCTGACCAGGCCCTGGCCCGGCCGCCACGGCGCAAAGCGCAACACGCGCCCGTCCAGCACCGGCAGGCAGTAACGCACGCCGGCCGGCAGACTCAGTTGCCAACGGTGCAGCGCGATTTCGCCATCCATCGCCCAGTACCCGGCCACCGCACCGGTCTGCGGCGCAAACGGCAGCGCCAGCAGGCGCTCGGCCAGCGCATCGGCGGCCGCCAGTCGCTGCGTCGCCGGCAGGCTGCGGCGCAGCGCGCGCAACTGCTGGCGCAAGGCGTCTCGGTCGTCGGTCATGGTGTCTCGCAGCGATAGGCGGGCCGATATTGTCGATGGCGTGGGTGCGCCTGCCTAGTGCGTGTGTATCGCCGGATTTCCAGCTCCTGCACGGCTCTGGCCTGTCGCTGAGCGCATGTGCGTGAAGCGGTGGCCGGGTTGCGCGTTGCACATGCGCGCATCATGTCCGGGCGCAGTGATCGCAGCAGTGGCGCAGCCACGCTGCGTGCACATGCCGCATGTTTCAGGCACACAAAAAGAAACGGCGCCCGAAGGCGCCGTTTCAGATTTGCATTCTCCGCCGTGAACGATGCGGGCGAAACGACCTTGAACCCGGGGTTCAAGTGGGGACGTTGTGAGGCCATCGGGCTTCCCGCTACAAGGCGGACTTGCACTCCCGGCTTCGTCGCGCCCCCGTGGTCGTAATTAAGGGACAAGGCGAATGTTTTGCACGCTGTCGTTTACAGCAGAGAACGCAGGTGAAGTATAGACCTCTGCTGCGCGATGGCTAGCCCATTCGTCGGCCGGCGCAATTGAAAGTTCATATTTGCGACGACAGTGCGAACCGCACCTCAACGCGGTGTGTCGGAGACGCTGTCCAGGCGGCGATTCAAGCTGTCCAGCGTATTGGCCAATTCACGGTCGTAGAGCGCTTGCTGATCGCGCAGCTGTTGCAATTCGTGCGCCAGATTGAGTGCGGCCAACACCGCCACACGATCTACCGCCGCCATGCGATTGCTGCCACGAATCTCGCGCATGCGCAGATCCAGCAGGCGCGCCGCGGCGGTGAGGCTCTCGCGTTCCTCGGCAGTGACGCCAACCGTGTATTCACGATCCAGGATGCGCACGCTGACCGGCTCGTTGGTGCTCACGTGTGCTGCTCCAGGGATTTCAGGCGGACGATCATGGCTTCCACGCGCGAGCGCGCCTGCTCGTTCTTGGTCAGCAGCTGCGCGCGCTCGCCGATCAGCTGTTCCTGCTGATGGCGCAGGCTGCGGTTCTCGTCGGTCAACCGCTGGCTACGCTCGACCAGGGCCTCCACACGGGCGGCAAGTGCGCGGATCTGGGCGAGGGCAGCGGCGTTGTCCATCTGCTCACGATAGGGGCGCGCGCGCGCGCCGGTCAAGCGCCCGGTTGCCGCCCGCTCACCTGCCGTCGGGCCAATCCCGACAAGGGCTGCCACGGGCTTCGCCCCAGCCGGCGTCATGTGCGTGGAACGCTGCATGGAACGTACCGCTGGCGGCCGATGCTGGGTGCCTTGATACACTGGGGAGTCACATCGCCGGCGCCCGTGCCGGTACCTTCCGCTCTCAGCCTGGATGACCCGATGGATCTGCCCGATGTAACCGCCGTGCAAAACGAAAGTCGCCAGCTGGAGCTGGCTTCCTCCGCAGCGGAGTTGCATGGTGGATTGTGCGGGTGGCTTTCCGGCGGGGGTGCCGACAGCGGCGACTGGCTGGCGCGCATCCTGGCCGACACCGCGCAGGTGGCGCCCAGGCAGGGAGGGGCGCTGGACCAGATGCGTCAGGCCACGGTGGCGCAGCTGGAAGACCGCGATTTCGCCTTCGAGCTGCTGTTGATCGACGACGGTGCACCGCTGGCGGCGCGTACCGATGCCTTGTTCGACTGGTGTCGCGCCTTTCTGGGCGGCTTCGGCCTGGCGGCGCAGCAGCGCCCGGCACTGACCGAAGAGGGGGAGGAGGCGCTGCAGGACCTGGCGCGGCTGGCGCAGGCGTCCAGCGACGATTTCGATGCGGCCGATGAGGACGACACCGCCCTGGCCGAGATCGAAGAGTTCGTGCGCGTGGCGGTGCTGTTGCTGCATGGCGACTGCGTCATGGGGCCGCGCTTCCGCCAACGGTTGAACTGACCGCGTCTGCGCCATGAAGAAGCTCACCGGGATCGGCGCGGCCGAGTACGCGCGTCGGCGCAAGCAACTGATGCAGATGGCCGGCGATCAGGCCATCCTGATCCTGCCGGCCGCACCCGAGCGGGTGCGCAGCCACGACACCCACTACCCGTACCGGCAGGATTCGGATTTCTGGTACCTGAGCGGCTTTCCCGAGCCGGAGGCGGTGCTGGTGCTGGTGCCGGGCCGCAAGCATGGCGAGGCGATCCTGTTCTGCCGCGAGCGCGATGCCGAGCGCGAAGCCTGGGATGGCCCGCGCGAGGGCCAGGAAGGCGCGGTGGAGCGCTACGGCATGGACGATGCGTATCCCATCGACGATGTCGACGAGATCCTGCCGGGCCTGCTGGAGGGGCGCAGCCGCGTCTATTACCACTTCGGGCGCGACGTGGATTTCGATCTCAAGCTGATCGGCTGGCTCAAGCGCGTGCGCGAGCAGGTGCGCCACGGCGCGCAGCCGCCGCACGAATTCCTCGAGCTCGGGCATCTGCTGCACGAGCAGCGGCTGTTCAAGTCGCGCGACGAGATCGCGTTGATGCAACACGCTGCCGACATCAGCGTGCGCGCCCATCGCGCCGCCATGCGGATGGCGCGGCCGGGCATGCATGAGTACGAACTGCAGGCCGAGGTGGAGCGCGCGTTTCGCGCCGCCGATGCATGGCCGGCGTATGGCAGCATCGTGGGCACCGGCAGCAATGCCTGCGTGCTGCATTACCGCGCCAACAATGCGCGCAGCCGCGATGGCGAGCTGGTGCTGATCGATGCCGGTGCCGAATACCGCGGCTACGCGGCCGATATCACCCGCACCTTCCCGGTCAACGGCCGTTTTACCCCCGCGCAACGCGCGCTGCATGATCTGGTCGGCGCGGCGCAGGCTGCCGCACTTGCACAGGCGCGCCCCGGCGTGGCCTACGAAGCCGGGCATCTGGCCGCGGTGCAGACCCTGACCGAAGGACTGCTGCAGTTGGGCCTGCTCAAGGGCAAGCTGGAGCGCAATATCGCCGATGGCCATTACAAACGCTTCTATCGCCACAAGACCGGCCACTGGCTGGGGCTGGATGTGCACGATGTGGGTGACTACCGGCTGGCCGGTGACTCGCGTCTGCTCGAGCCCGGCATGGTGTTCACCATCGAGCCGGGGCTCTATATCTCCGCCGACGACACCACGGTGGAGGCCAGGTGGCGCGGCATCGGCATCCGCACCGAAGACAATGTGCTGATCACCGCCGACGGCCATCGGGTGCTGACCGATGCCTTGGCACGCAGCGCCGAGGAGATCGAAGCGGAGATGGCGGATCGCGACGCGTTGGGCGCAGGGCGCGGCAACGCCGATGGTGAGCGGATCTGACGCGGATCGTTGCATTGCGCTGCAATGCAACGCGCGCACTACAGGTGGTGTTCCGATTGCCCGGCACGTGCGATTGCGCCGGCGTTGTTACTCAAGACACGCTCTGCCCGGCGCCGCGCCGGGCCGTCTGTTGCGAGGCGTGCTATTGACTGAGCTGCGGTGTCTGGGTGCGCTCGGGCTGCTGGACCTGCTCGCTCGATGCGGAAAGCTGCTGCGCGCGCGCGAACGACTGCTCTTCCGGGGTGCGCAATGCCTGCTCGGTCTTCATGTGCGCGCGCAGATGCGCCGGGTTGGCCGGATCGCCCTGCACCACGAACACGTTTTCGCCGCCGTGCACGCCGCGGTGGTTGGCCTCGCTCATCAGCACGTGGTCCACGCGCGACAGGCCGCCTTCCTTGGCCAGCGGCAGCAGCGCTGCGCTGAGCCGGTCACTGGTCTGGTCGGGTGCGCGTCCATGTGCCGCATCGATTGCATGCACGCCGCGCTGGATCTGCTGGTACATCGGGTGGTCGGGATGCGAGGGTTGACGTGGATCGTGCATGGCAATGCTCCGTGCTGTGCAAAATGACTCAGGGGGCGGCAAACACCGGGCGGGTCAGGTTTTCAGGGGCGCCATCGGTGCATACCACCTCGTCTTCGATGCGGATGCCGCCGTAGGGTGTGAACTGCGCAACGCGTGCCCAGTCGACGCTGGCGGCGTGGCCGTTTTTCTTCACTTCGTCCAGCAGCATGTCGATGAAGTACACGCCCGGTTCGATGGTGACCACCATGCCCGGTTCCAGCACGCGGGTCAGGCGCAGATACGGGTGGCCGTCCGGGCGTTCGATGCGCCCGCCGCGGTCACTGGCCGTAAAACCGGCCACGTCGTGCACCTGCAGGCCGATCAGATGGCCCAGGCCGTGCGGGAAGAACGCGGCGCTGACGCCGGTGGCGAGCGCAGCTTCCGGCGACACGGTGAGGATGCCGAAGTCCTTGAGGATGCCCATCAAGGCCAGGTGCGCATCCACATGCAGTTGCTTGTAATCCACCCCGGCGCGCACGTTCTGGCCCATGCGGATCTGCGCGGCATCGACCGCATCGATCAGCGCCTGGAATTCGCTGCCGGGGTCGGCGGCATAGGTGCGGGTGATGTCGCTGGCATAGCCGTAGGCCGAAGCGCCGGCATCGATCAGGAAGCTGCGCAGCGGCTGCGGCGGCTGCTGGCCGAGCTCGGTGTAGTGCAGCACCGCACCGTGTTCGTTGAGCGCGATGATGTTGCCGTACGGCAGCTCGGTGGCGTCCTGGCCGACGGCGGCGCAATAGGCCATGTGGATGCCGAACTCACTCTGGCCGGCGCGGAAGGCCGCTTCGGCCGCGCGATGGCCGCGTACCGCCAGTTGCTGGGCGATGCGCAGCAAGGCCAGTTCGTAGGGCGTCTTGAAGGCGCGCTGATACTCCAGGTAATCGAGCACCGGCTGCGGGTTGTTCGGCACATAGGCACCGAGCGCGCTCTGCGCCTCGCCCAGGATGGCGCAACGTTCGATCTGCCTGGGCAGCAGCGCCACTGCCTGGTCCGGGGTGCGGATGATGTGGATGTCGCAGTGTTCGACCCACCAGCCACTGGGGGCGTCGGGCACCACATGCCAATAGTCCAATGGCTGGCAGAAGATCAGCGTCGGGCGCTTGCCCGGGGTGTAGACCAGCCAGCTGTCGGGCACCCGCGTCAGCGGCACCCAGGCCTTGAACTGCGGATTGACCGCGTACGGGTAATCGCGGTCGTCGAACACCTGGTAATGCAGGCTGCCGCTGGGCACGACCAGGTGGTCGAAGCCGCCGCGTTGCAGCGCCTCGTCGGCGCGCGCGGTCAGCGTGCGCAGGTGGTCGGAATACAGGTGGCTCAAGGACGGCTGGGGCATGCGGGGCTCGATCGGCGATGCAAGGACAGGTCGCGATTTTGCCGTAATCGTGGTGATGCTGTCCTTCAGCCCAGCATGTGTTCTTCGGCGATCCAGGCGCGCAGGCGTTGGCGATGCGGCTCGGACATGGTCAGGAAGCGGAAGCCGGCCCAGGCCTGTCCGGGTGCGTGCGCGGCTTCGGTCCACAACAGATGCACGCCGACGTCGATCTCGGTGGCGCGGCCGATGCGCTCGGGCAGGCTGAAGCGCAATTGGTACAGGGCATCGTCCTGCAGCGGAACCGAGGCCAGCAGCAGCATGCCGGTTTCCGAGACATTACCCACCCGGCCGATCTGCGCCTCGCTGAGCATGTCGGTCACCGGTACCAGGTCGGACGGCTGGCGGCGCGGTGCGCGGCGGGTGTCCTGGATCATCGGGTGGCCTCGGCAGCGGGCGCCTGGCCGGCCAGGCTGCGCAGCGTGCGCACGGTGGCATGCCAGGCGCGGTCGATCAGGCGCGATTTCTCTTCGACCAGCAGGCGTGCCTGGCCACCGGCCATCAGCCGCGACAGGCCATCGAGCGAGTGCTCGCCGACCTTCTGTCCGCGCTGATTGACGAACAACGCGTTGTCGGTCATCGGGCTATACCAGGACAGCCGTTGCCGGCGCAGGTCGCCCTGCTGGTTGATGACGAATTCGAACCAGCTGCCGAACGGCAGGCTGCGCAGCTGCACGTAGCACGCCTCCTCGGCTGGCGAACGCGCGGTGGCGATGTCCCTGCGCGGCGCGCTGTCGCCCTGGTCACCCAGCCGCGTGCGCGTCTTGAGCCTGGCAGTGAGTTCGGTGCGCGAGGTCATCTCGTCCTCGCCACCGGGCGTGGACAGGCGCCGCGCGATCGCCGCCGCTTCATCGTGGTGGTAGCCGACCTGCAGCAGCGCGGTGTCGATCTCGGTGCCGAGCGCGATGTCGGCGGGTTGCCCCTTGCTGCGGCAGGTGACTTCGGCAATGCGGGTGGTCAGCGCCTGACGCTCGTCCCATTCGGGCGACTGCTCGCCCTGGCGCAGCAGCGTCAGCGTCAGCACGTCCGACCAGGCCTGACGCAGCAGCGCCTGCACGAAGCGCGGCGGGGCGCTCTGCTCGCACAGTTGCTCGATGCGCGCCTCGGCCTGCTGCTTGGCCGACTCCAGCCGCTCCTTGCCGCGTGCCGCATCCACATGGCGCCGCTCGGCGACCTCGGCCTTGCGGGCCAGCGTGCGCAGATGCGTCTGGATCTCGTCATTGGCCGCGGCGAACACGGCCTCGTCGCCCTGATAGTCGGTGACGATCCTGTCCACCGCGCTGCCCAGCTTGTGCAGCAGCTGCGGGTCGACATCGTCCTCGCCCAGCCAGACCGCGCCGGACTCGGCTACGGTGTTGAGCAATTCGCGCACCGGGTGCTGGTCGCGCACGAAGAAATGCGTATCGGCCAACGCCGCGCGCACCACCGGGACCTGCAATTTGGCGAGCAGGGCCTGCGCCGGGGTCTGCGGGCGGACCTCGCGTTGCATCTGCGCGTAGAGCAGGCCGAGCAGATCGAAGGTGTCGGTGTCCTGCGGCGACAGCGCAGCCTCGGGGCCGTGTTGGGCCCGCAGCAACGCCAGCACCTGGCGCTGCACCGCATCGATGCCGGCAGGCTGCGGCGATGCCGCCGCCTGCGCCGCCAGCGCGCCCTGCAGGCTGGCCAGTGCGTCGCCGAGGGCGGCTTTGGGCACGGTCGTGGAAGCACGCTGGGCCGATGCTTTCTCAGGTGTTGCCTGCGTGCCTGTCGCAGGCGCTGCGCCGTGCTGTGCAGTGTCTTGAGTCGCCGCTGCGCCGACCTCGCCGGCCGCCTGCGACTGCCGCGCCGACGCCATCAGGCCGCCCAGCGCCAGCACTGCATCGCTCAGTGCTGGTGTCGCCTGCTCACCGTAGGTGGCCGTTGCCAGTGTCATCGGAACAGCGGGCGGATCCAGCAAGGCGCTCTGCCACGGCGTCGGTGCGGACTGCCCGCTCCAGCCGGTTGCAGGTCGCCCGCCGCGCGGCGGCATCGCGCGCCCACTGGTGGCCGCAGCATCCTTCGCTGCGGTGGCTGATGCAGGCGCGGCGCGCCGGGTCTGCACCTGGGTGGGTTTGACCAGATAGGGGTGATAGATCAATCCCGGCAGGATGCCTTCCTGCGCCAGTGCGCCGTTGGCACGCTCGTACAGATCGTTCAACCGTTCGATCACCTGACGCTCGAACACGCGGTAGAGCGTCAGCTGCCCATCCAGGCTCAATCCCAACGTTTGGCCGCACTGGCGCAGCACGCGGCACACGGCGTACGGGCCCAGTGGCACGGCTTCCAGTTCGAATTCGGGCACCGCGCCGATCACCGCCAATCGCTGCGCCAGCAATTGCAGCGCATCGGCGCGCCGGGAGGTCTCGCGGCGCGCAATCTCGCTGAGCACGATATCGCGGTCGATATCGGTGTCTTCCACCAGGGTGAGCATCTGCGGATGCGCTTGCGCTGATGCGTCGGCTGCCGGCGTCAGCGACGGGCGATCGCGCAGCGTGGCCAGGTCCTGCGCCAGCTGCTGCAGGAACGCCTGCGGAAACAGATCGATGTGATCGCGCAGGCCGCGCATCTGCGCATAGGCTTCGGCCTGGATCTGGCTGCTGCGTGCATGCTCGGCCTGATGCAGCAGCTCACGCTCCAGCTCCACGACGGTCAGCCGCAGCGGCCCGCTGAGCGCCTGCACGCAATGGGCGTGCAGCGCGGCAAGCAGGCGCCGCCCGCGCACGGAAACCGGCGCATCGGCGATCGGACCGCTGGGCGTGTGCTGCAGGGAAAAGGCGGGAGTGGACATCCGTGAAGGCGGGCTCGGTGCGAGGCGTGCGTTATGTAGCATGTTTTTCCACCGGTCAGCGACCGCGCGGCCGCGAGACGTGCCTGGCAAGATCCGGTCGCCACTCTGGCGCGGACGGCGCGCATGGCACGACTCGCTGGATCTGCGCGCCAGTGCTGTCGCGTGCGCTACCGATCATGGCGCGGCGTGCTGGCTGCCGTGCCGCGCCGCGATCGCCGTGATTAGGCAAGAAACAGCTCGACCACGTCATTGGTGAAGCGGCGGCCCAGCTCGGTCGGCACCACGCGTCCGTCCTGCGCGGTCATCCAGCCTTGCGCAATCGCGCGCGCCACCGGCAGCTCGATGACCGACGCCGCCAGCCCGGTGGAGACTTCGAAGTCGCGCAGCGCGAAGCCCTCGTGCAGGCGCAACAGGTTGAGCATGTATTCGAACGGCAGCCGCTCGCGCGGCACGATCTCGTCGCCGCCAATCGATGCCGTGCTGCCGGCGCTGGCCAGGTAACTCTGCGGGTGCTTGTGCTTCCAGCGTCGCAACACATGCTGTTCGGCACCGGAGCTGATCTTGCCGTGCGCGCCGGCGCCGATGCCCAGATAATCGCCGAAGCGCCAGTAATTGAGGTTGTGCGCGCACTGCCGCCCGGGCCTGGCGTAGGCGCTCACCTCATACTGCGCATAGCCGGCCTCGGCCAGCAGGCGCTGGCAATGTTCCTGGATATCCCAGGCCGCATCGTCGTCGGGAATGCCCTTGGGCGGCCGCGCGAAGAACACCGTGTTCGGCTCCAGCGTGAGCTGGTAATGCGACAGATGGGTGGGCTGCAACGCGAACGCGCGCTCGAGATCGTGCTCGGCCTGCGCCAGGGTCTGCTCGGGCAGCGCGTACATCAGGTCGATATTGAAATTGTCGTAGCCGGCATCCTGCGCCAGCGTGATTGCACGCTCGGCCTGGGCACTGTCGTGGATGCGACCGAGCCGCTGCAGCGCCACATCGTCGAAGGTCTGCACACCGAAGCTCAGCCGGTTCACCCCGGCGGCGCGATAGCCATCGAAGCGGCCATGCTCGGCGGTGCCTGGATTGGTTTCCAGGGTGATTTCCAGATTCGGCGCAAAGCGCAGCCGCGCGGCGGCGGCCTGCAGGAAGCGGTCGATCGCCTCGGGCGGGAACAGGCTCGGGGTGCCGCCGCCGAAGAACACCGAATGCACCACGCGACCCCACACCAGCGGCAGGTCCGCATCCAGGTCGCGGATCAACGCATCCACATAGTCTTCGAACGGCAGCACGCCCTTGGCCGCATGCGAATTGAAGTCGCAGTACGGGCACTTGCGCACGCACCAGGGCAGGTGCACGTACAGCGCCAGCGGCGGTGGAATCAGGTCGGGCACTGCATCAGGCCATGGTTCACAGCGACAGGGCGTGCAGCTTGTGCTGCAACGTGGCCAATGCCACCGCACGGTGACTCAGCCGGTTCTTCAACGCGGTATCCATTTCCGCAGCGGTCAGGCCATGCACCGGATCCAGAAACACCGGGTTGTAGCCGAAGCCGCCCGTGCCGCGCGGTTCGGTGGTGATCACCCCTTCCCAGCTGCCTTCGGCGATCAGCGGTTGCGGATCTTCCGGGTGACGCAGCAGCACGATCACCGCGTAGAACCGCGCGCTGCGGCGCTCGGCCGGCACCTCACGCAGGGCATCGAGCAACTTGGCGTTGTTGGCCTGTGCATCGGTCGGGCTGCCGGCGTAGCGCGCGCTGTACAGGCCGGGTGCGCCGCCGAGCGCATCGACGATCAGGCCGGAGTCGTCGGCCAGGGCGGGCAGGCCGGTGACCACGCTGGCATGGCGCGCCTTGATCAAGGCGTTCTCGACGAAGGTCAGGCCGGTTTCCGGCACGTCCTCCACACCGAGCTCGCCTTGCGCCACGATGCGCAGCGGCAGGTCGGCGAGCATGGCGCGCAGCTCTTCCAGCTTGCCGGCGTTGCCGCTGGCCAGGACCAGGTGTTTCATTGCTTGGGCTCCAGCAGGTCCCACTTGGTGCCGTACAGGTCGCGGAATACCACGACCGTGCCGTACGGTTCCTCGCGCGGGGTTTCCAGGAATTCCACGCCGAACGCCTGCATTGCCGCGTGGTCGCGCCAGAAGTCGTCGGTGTAGAGAAAATGATCCACCCGCCCACCGGTCTGGTCGCCGATGCGCGCGCGCTGGGCGTCGTCGCCCGGCCGCGCGAGCAGCAGCGCGGCCTCCTGTGCGCCGCCCGGGCCGATCACCACCCAGCGCTTGCCATCGTCCAGCGGGCGGTCCTGCAACACCTGGAAACCCAGCGCGCCGGTGTACCAGGCGATCGCCGCATCGTAGTCGGCGACCAGCAAGGTGGTCAGGGCAATGCGTCGGCTCATCCGGCCAGCGCAGCGCGTTGCAGGGCGAACAGCTCGCTCATGCCTTGTTCGGCGAGGGCGAGCAGCGCGTTGAGTTCGTCGCGGCGGAAGGCGTGGCCTTCGGCGGTGCCCTGCAGCTCGATGAAGCCGCCGCCGTCGTTCATCACCACATTCATGTCGGTGTCGCAGTCGCTGTCTTCGGGGTAATCCAGATCCAGCACCGGCTCGCCGCGATAGATGCCCACCGAGACCGCGGCCACGGCGCCGATCAGCGGATGCTTCTTGATGTCGCCGCGCTTGAGCAGCAGGTTCACCGCATCGGCCAGCGCCACGTAGGCGCCGGTGATCGCGGCGGTGCGGGTGCCGCCATCGGCCTGCAGCACGTCGCAGTCCAGGGTGATGGTGCGTTCGCCCAGGGCATTGCGATCCACGCAGGCGCGCAGTGCGCGGCCGATCAGGCGCTGGATTTCCAGCGTGCGCCCGCCCTGCTTGCCGCGCGCGGCTTCGCGATCGGACCGGGTATGGGTGGAGCGCGGCAGCATGCCGTATTCGGCGGTCACCCAGCCTTCGCCCTTGCCGCGCAGGAACCCGGGCACGCGGTTTTCCACGCTGGCGGTGCACAGCACGCGGGTGTCGCCGAAGCTGACCAGCACCGAGCCTTCGGCGTGACGGGTGAAGGCGCGTTCGATGCGCACCGGGCGCAGCTGGTCGGCCGTGCGGCCGCTGGGACGGGAAAAGGTCATGCGATGAGTCCGGAAGTCGGGAGGTGGGTCTGGGGCGGCGCGTGGCGGGGCGGTCAGCCAGCGCGGGCCGCTAGGGTACCATTCGCGCTTTGAAGGTACGGGACTGACGATGATTCGAAGCATGACCGCGTTTGCGGGTGGCGAACGCATCACGCCCTGGGGCACGCTCGGTTGCGAGCTGCGCTCGGTCAACCATCGGTTTCTGGAAGTGGGCGTGCGCCTGCCCGAAGAACTGCGTGCGCTGGAGCCGCTGCTGCGCGAGCGCGTGGCGGCGAAAAACAGCCGCGGCAAGCTGGATCTGGCGCTGCGCCTGCGCGCGCCGGACAACGCGCAGACCCTGGCCGTCAACGAATCGCTGCTGCAGGAACTGGGCGCCCTGGCCACCCGCCTTGACGGGATGTTCCCCAAACTGCAGGTGGGTTTCACCGATCTGCTGCAGCTGCCCGGAGTGCTGCAGGTGCAGGACGTGGACGCACCGGCGTTGCAGGCCCAGGCCCTGGCATTGCTGGACGAGGTGGTGGACAGTTTCGTGGCCGCGCGCGAGCGCGAAGGCGGCAAGCTGGCCGATGCGATCAGCGAGCGGGTCGATGCGATCGAACGCATCGCCGCCGAGGTACGCACGCTGATTCCCGTCATCCGCGAAGGTCAGCGCGCCAAGCTGGCCGCACGCCTGGCGGATCTGCCGCATCCGGTGGACCCGGGCCGCGCCGAACAGGAACTGGTGCTGTGGCTGCAGAAGCTGGACGTGGACGAAGAGCTCGACCGCCTGTCCAGCCACATCGCCGAGATCCGCCGCGTGCTCAGGCAGCGCGAGCCGGTCGGCCGCCGCCTGGATTTCCTGCTGCAGGAATTCAACCGCGAAGCCAATACGCTCGGCTCCAAGTCGGTGGACAGCCGCACCTCCAACGCCGCCGTGGATCTGAAGGTGCTGATCGACCAGATCCGCGAGCAGGTGCAGAACATCGAATAGCCGGGAATAGGCAATCGGGAATGGGGAATCGTCAAAGCAGGTACGATTCACCCTTGGCCTGCTTGCTTGGCGCGGTGCCCCATTCCCTATTCCCGACTCCCTATTCCCTAAAATGCGCGGCACTCTCTATATCGTTGCGGCCCCTTCCGGCGCCGGCAAGAGCAGCATCGTCAACGCCACCCTGGCGCGTGATCCCAAGATCGCCTTGTCGATCTCGTTCACCTCGCGCGCGCCGCGGCCGGGCGAGCGGCATGCCGAGCACTACCATTTCGTCTCCGCCGACGAGTTCCAGGGCATGATCGAGGCGGGCGACTTCTTCGAGTATGCGCTGGTGCACGGCGACTGGAAGGGCACCGCGCGCCAATCGGTGGAACCGCAGCTGGCCGCCGGGCACGACGTGCTTCTGGAGATCGACTGGCAGGGCGCGCGCCAGGTGCGCCAGAAGGTGCCCGACGCGGTCAGCGTGTTCATCCTGCCGCCATCGCGCCAGGCGCTGGACGAGCGCATGCGCAAGCGCGGCCAGGACAGCGAGGACGTGATGGCGCAGCGCCTGGCTGCCGCCCGCGAAGAGATGCTGCACTTCGAGGAATTCGATTACGTCATCATCAACGAGACGTTCGAGACGGCTGTCTCGGAGATGTGTGCGATCTTTACCGCCAGCCGGCTGCGCCGGCAGGCGCAACAGCAGCGGCATGCGGAGCTGATCCGGGCCCTGCTGGACTGAGCGGCTCAAACCCCTGATTCCAAAGGAAACTGAATAGGCCCAGGTTGCCGTGACGGCGGCCGGGGCGTACACTCCGCCCCCTTTCCCTCATTCGATGCGCGGCCGTTGCTGGTCGCCGGGAGCCCGCATGGCCCGCATTACCGTAGAAGATTGCCTGGAAGTCGTGAACAACCGTTTCGAGCTGGTCATGATGGCGTCCAAGCGCGCCCGTCAGCTCGCCAACGGCGTGCAGCCGTTGATTGAAAATGCCGACGCCAGCGACAAGCCCACCGTGATGGCACTGCGCGAAATCGCCGCACGCCGGATCGACAACGCACTGATCGACGAGGTCGAGAAGGCCGAGCGCGAGCGTGCCGAGCGCGAAGCGCTGGAATGGGCCGCTGCCGAAGTCGTCGCCGACGAAGACATGTCCAAGAACGACGATTGATCGTCCGCATCGCTGCGATCGATCTGAACAGCCCGCCACGTGCGGGCTGTTTCCGTTTCAGGCCCGCGTTGCTGTGTACAGCGTGCAAACGTTTGCCGTGACTGCGTTGCTGGCATAGTCTTCCGGCATGAACCCAGGCCCCACTGCCCAGGCGACCGTCGTGACGTCTCCGTCTTCCGACCAGGCCATCCCCGACTACGTCCTGCACCTCGAACGCGCGGCCAGCTACCTTCCCAAGGAGCAGTTGCCGATCCTGCGCCGTGCCTGGGAAGTGGGCGCCAGCGCGCATGCCGGCCAGACCCGCAAGTCGGGCGAGCCCTACATCACCCATCCGGTTGCGGTGGCCGGCGTGCTCGCCGAGCTCGGCCTGGACATGGAATCGCTGATCGCCGCGATCCTGCACGACACCATCGAAGACACCCCGCTGACCCGCGAAGAGCTGGCCTCGGAATTCGGCGAGGCGGTGGCCGAGCTGGTCGATGGCGTCACCAAGCTGGACAAGCTCAAGTTCCGCGACCGCCAGGAAGCGGCGGCGGAGAGCTTCCGCAAGATGCTGCTGGCGATGTCGCGCGACCTGCGCGTGATCATGATCAAGCTGGCCGACCGCCTGCACAACATGCGCACCCTGGGTGCGCAGAGCAGCGAAGCGCGCGGCCGCATCGCGCGCGAAACGCTGGAGATCTACGCGCCGATCGCCCAGCGCCTGGGCATGAGCCTGATCAAGTCCGAGCTGCAGAACCTGGGCTTCCGCGCGTTGTATCCGTGGCGTCACGCCATCATCGAAAAACATATCCGCAGCCAGCCGGTGGTGCGGCGCGAATCGATGGCGCAGGTGGAAGTGCAGCTGTCGCAGCGGCTGGCCAAGGAAGGGCTGGAACATCGCCTGGTCAGCCGCATCAAGACGCCCTGGAGCATCTATTCGAAGATGCACGAAGAGAACAAGTCCTTCGACCAGGTGATGGATGTGTTCGGCTTCCGCCTGGTGGTGCGCTCGGTGGCCGACTGCTATCACGCGCTGGGCGCAGTGCATGCCACCTTCAAGCCGCTGGACGGGCGCTTCCGCGATTTCATCGCCATTCCCAAGGCCAACGGCTATCAGTCGCTGCACACCGTGTTGTTCGGCCCGTACGGCTCGCCGATCGAGGTGCAGATCCGCACCGAGGAGATGGACCTGATCGCCGAACGCGGCGTGGCCGCGCACTGGACCTACAAGGTCGGCTCGGCCTCGCCCAACAGCGCGCAGAGCCGTGCGCACGACTGGATCGTGGAGCTGATCGATTCGCAGCGCGCCGCAGGCTCGTCGCTGGAGTTCCTGGACAACGTCAAGGTCGACCTGTTCCCGGACGAGGTCTATCTGTTCACGCCCAAGGGCAAGATCCTGGCGTTGCCGCGCAACTCCACCGCGCTGGATTTCGCCTATGCGGTGCACACCGACGTGGGCAACCGCGCGGTCGCCTCGCGGGTGGACAAGAAACTGGTGCCGCTGCGTACCAAGTTGGTCAGCGGCCAGGCGGTGGAGATCATCACCGCGCGCTCGGCCACGCCCAAGCCGCAGTGGCTGGAGTTCGTGGTCAGCAGCAAGGCGCGTACCGCGATCCGCCACCAGCTCAAGCAACTCGAACACGAAGATGCCGTGCAGCTCGGCCACCGCATGCTCGATCGCGCGCTGGAAGCGATGGACAGCTCGCTGGAACGCTTGCCCAAGGGGCGCCTGGATGCCTTCCTTACCGAGCATCGCTATCCACGTCTGGAAGCGCTGCTGGCCGATGTGGCGCTGGGCAACTGGATGCCGACCCAGGCCGCGCAGGCGCTGATGGCCTACGCCGAATTGCGCGGTGGCGGCCACTCCAAGCATTCGCACGAAAAGATCCTGATCGACGGCAGCGAGCGTGGCGTGATCAGCTTCGCCAACTGTTGCCAGCCGATTCCCGGCGACGAAATCATGGGCTACCACACCGCCGGCAAGGGCATCGTGGTGCACCGCCTGGATTGCCCGAACCTGGCCGAGCTGCGCAAGTCGCCCGAGCGCTGGGTGCCGATCGACTGGGATTCCAGCGTCAGTGGCGACTACGACACCGCCCTGATCGTCGAGGTGGAAAACCGCACCGGCGTGCTGGCCCAGCTGGCCGCGGCGATCGCGCAAAGCCAGTCCAATATCGAGCGGGTGGATTACCTGGACCGCGACTTCAACGCCGCAGTGCTGCGCTTCAACATCCAGGTGCGCGACCGCCGCCATCTGGCCGAGGTGATGCGCCGGTTGCGGCGGCTGCATGTGGTGCAGAGCGTGGGGCGGCAGTAGGCGTCCAGGGGCGTGCCCGGGGGCCGGCCTCCCGGATCGGTTCGCGGCGAAGGCGCTGCGCTTTTCTCTCTGCGGCGTAGCGCCCTGCAGGGCGGGTGAAACGGTTGATGCAGCGCAGTGCTGGCATCGTGAGTTGTACTGCAGGCGCCGCGGCGGAAGCGCTGCTTGCCCGCCACGGCGGGGACTGCGTGTGCCTGGCGGTTGTTCGATGCGATGTCTGCGCTCGGCTTGTCATGCCCGCTGTTACGGCGCTGCGCGGTGTTCGTTGGACGTGGATGGCATGCACCGCACCCGCCCTCAGGACACTCCGGCGTGCGCGTGTCGGCCAACCTCGACGCCGAAGCTCTTGGAGCAGGTGTCGCTGTGTGACTACGGCGAGCAGTCCTGCTTGAATCGCGCAGGCGCAGGTTCGCCGTGCTCAGGCAATCAATCGGCGCAGCGCCGGATTGTCGTTGTCCTGCTTCCATACCAGATGCAATTCCACCGGCGTGGCAGGCGCCTCATCGCGCAGCGGCAGGTACACGATGCCGGCATAGCGCAGGCCGCTGGCCCCCTCGGGTACCAGCGCCATGCCCATGCCGCCGCGCACCAGCGCCAGCACCGAGTGGATCTGGCTGACGTATTGCACCGAGCGTGGCGCGATGCCGCGGCTGCCGAACAGCTGCGCCAGCAGGTCGTAGAAGTAGCGCGCCTCGTCCGGGGCGTAGTTGACCAGCGGCTGCCCATCGAAGTCCTGCAGGCACAAGCTGCTCCGCTGTGCCAGCGGCGAGTCCTCGGGCAGCGCGGCGATCAACGGCTCGCGCGCCACGCAACGACTGTGCAGGCCGGGGCGCTGGATCGGCGGGCGTAGCAGGCCGATGTCCAGCCGCCCTGCGTCCAGCGCATCCAGCTGCGCCAGGCTGACCATTTCCTTGAGCTGCAGGTCCACATCCGGTGCCTGCCTGCGCCAGCGCGCGATGGCTTCGGGCAGGAAGCGGTAGCTGGCGCCGGCGGTGAAGCCCACCGATACGCTGCCGGCATCGCCGGTGCCGATCCGGCGTGCGCGCAGGCCGGCGTTCTCGGCCATGCGCAGGATCGCGCGCGCTTCGGCCAGCAGGCTGCGCCCGGCCTGGGTGAGCCGCACATGCCGGCTGTTGCGCTCCAGCAATGCGGTACCGACGCTGTGCTCCAGCAGCTGGATCTGGCGGCTCAATGGCGGCTGGGTCATGTTCAGGCGCTCGGCCGCGCGACGGAAGTGCAGTTCGTCGGCCACCGCGACGAAGCAGCGCAACTGGGGCAGGTCGAACATGGTGGCAGTCCCTTTGGGTGGGGAGTGGGGGCGAATCGATGCTGCACGTGCAACATCGCGACGCGCGGGGCCGGGATGAATACGGCACAGGCGCCGCAGGCGGTTGAAACGAACGCTAGCATCCACCGCGATGACGGCTACGAAAAATCGTTGCAAAGCAGCGATTTGCAGCACTTTCGCACCATCCATGCCGCGATTGATTCAATTTAAATATCAAACAATACGTAATTTGGTTTGGACCAGCAATGATCTGCGTTCCTAGGATCAGCCCATCCCCCGCCTAGGAGCGTTTGTCCGATGAGCAGCAGATATACCCCGTCCGAAATGGCCCAGGCGCTTGGCGCCGGGTTGCTGTCGTTTCCGGTCACCCATTTCGATGCCGATCTGGCGTTTGACGAGCCGGCCTATCGCGCCAACCTGGACTGGCTGTCCTCCCACCCGGCGGCCGGCCTGTTCGCCGCAGGCGGGACCGGCGAGCTGTTTTCGCTGACCCTGGACGAGGTCAACCGCGCCGTGCGTGCCGCGGTGACCCAGACCGCCGGGCGCATGCCGGTGATCGCGCCGGCCGGCTACGGCACCGCGATCGCGATCGAAATGGCGCAGGCGGCCGAACGCAGCGACGCCGACGGCATCCTGCTGTTTCCGCCATACCTGACCGAGTGCGATGCCGACGGCGTGGCCGAGCATGTCGAACGCGTCTGCAAGGCGACCTCACTGGGCGTGATCGTCTACGGCCGCGCCAACGCCAGGCTCGACGATGTGACCCTGGCGCGCGTGGCCGAACGCTGCCCCAACCTGGTGGGCTACAAGGACGGCATCGGCGACGTGGATCGCATGACCCGCATCTACGCACGGCTGGGCGACCGGCTGCTGTACGTGGGCGGCCTGCCCACCGCCGAAACCTTTGCACTGCCGTATCTGGAAATGGGCGTCACCACCTATTCGTCGGCCATCTTCAACTTCCTCCCCGAATGGGCGCTGGCGTTCTATGCCGCAGTGCGCGCCCGCGACCACGCCACCATCTACCGCGAGCTCAACGACTTCGTACTGCCGTACACGGTGTTGCGCAACCGGCGTGCCGGCTATGCGGTGTCCATCGTCAAGGCCGGCATGCGTGCGGTGGGCCGCCCGGCCGGGCCGGTGCGCTCGCCCTTGGCCGACCTGACCGAGGCCGAATTTGCGCATCTCAAGCAACTGATCGGAGGGCGCCGCTGATGCATGCCATCCAGGGTGAATCGCTGATCGGGCAGCGCTGTGTGCAAGGCACCGGTGCGCCATTCCATGGCGTGGATGCGGCCAGCGGCGCGTCGTTGCAGCCAGCGTTCGGCTCGGTAAGCGTGCAGGATCTGGAACAGGCCTGTGCGCTGGCGCACGCGGCCTTCGATATCTATCGCGACACATCGCTGGAAGCGCGCGCCGGCTTTCTGGAGACCATCGCCGAGCAGATCCTGGCGCTGGGCGATACGCTGATCGAACGCGCGATGCGCGAAAGCGGCCTGCCACGCGCACGCCTGGAAGGTGAACGCGGACGCACCGTTGGGCAGTTGCGGTTATTTGCCAACGTGGTGCGCGAAGGCAGCTGGCTGCAGGCCCGCATCGACCCCGCCATGCCGCAGCGCACGCCGTTGCCGCGCGCGGACCTGCGCCAGCGCCATATCGCGCTGGGGCCGGTGGCGGTGTTCGGCGCCAGCAACTTTCCGCTGGCGTTCTCGGTGGCCGGCGGCGATACCGCTTCGGCCCTGGCGGCCGGCTGCCCGGTGGTGGTCAAGGCGCATGGCGCGCATCCAGGCACTTCCGAACTGGTCGGCCGCGCGATCCAGGCCGCGGTGGCGCAGTGCGGCCTGCCGGAAGGGGTGTTCTCGCTGCTGTTCGATGCGGGAATCGAGATTGGCGCGCAGCTGGTGGCCGATGCGCGCATCAAGGCGGTGGGCTTCACCGGCTCGCGTGCCGGCGGCATGGCGCTGGTGCAGATCGCCACCGCACGTCGCGAACCGATTCCGGTCTATGCGGAGATGAGCGCGATCAACCCGGTGTATCTGTTGCCGCAGGCGCTGCAGGCACGCGCGTCCGACCTGGGCAAGGCGTTCGTCGGCTCGCTCACCCTGGGTGCGGGACAGTTCTGCACCAATCCCGGCCTGCTGCTGGCAATCGATTCGCCGGCGCTGGATGCCTTCATCGCCTCCGCAACGCAAACGCTGCAGGAAGTCTCACCGGCGCCGATGCTCACCGCAGGCATCGGCCAGGCGTACGCGCAAGGCGTGCAACGGTTGGGTGCGCATCCGCGAGTGGCCACGCTGGCGCGTGGCGCGGCGGCGGACACGGGGCGTTGCCCGGCGGCGTTGTTCGGTACCGATGCCGATGCCTTCCTGGCCGACGAAGCGCTGCAGGCCGAGGTGTTTGGCGCCTCGTCGCTGCTGGTGCGCTGCAAGGACATCACCCAGTTGCGCGCATTGAGCGAACAACTGGAGGGCCAGCTCACCGCCACCTTGCACATGGACGACGGCGATACCGAGCTGGCGGCCGCGCTGCTGCCGGTGCTGGAGCGCAAGGCCGGCCGCATCCTGGTCAACGACTGGCCCACCGGCGTGGAGGTCTGCCACGCGATGGTGCATGGCGGCCCGTTCCCGGCCACGTCCGACAGCCGCAGCACCTCGGTGGGCACGCTGGCGATCGACCGCTTCCTGCGACCGGTCTGCTACCAGGATTTGCCGGCGGCGCTGTTGCCGGCGGCCGTGGCGCACGGCAATCCGCTGGGCCTGTGGCGGCGCGTGGACGGCGCACTGGGCCACGACTGACCGCCCCGCTCGCAACGTTGCCTGAGGCGTGCCGGAGGAGGGTCCGGCACGCCAATCGCAGGCCCACTCGAAGTACCGAAGCGCAGTGCGCTTCCATCGTCATAGGTGAGGAACGATGATGGCTATCGATTCAAAAACGGTCGGTTCCACGGCAATCGGCGCAGCGGCGGTTCCGCGCAGGCGTTACCTGATCCTGCTGATGTTGTTCGTGGTGACCACGATCAACTACGCCGATCGCGCCACCCTGTCCATTGCCGGTTCCGCGGTCCAGGATGCACTGGGCATCGACGCGCTGCAGATGGGTTTCATCTTTTCCGCGTTCGGCTGGGCGTATGTGGCCGGGCAGATTCCCGGCGGCTGGTTGCTCGATCGCTTCGGCTCGCGCCGCGTGTACGGGCTGTCGCTGCTGGTCTGGTCATTGTTCACCGCGCTGCAGGGCTTCATCGGCTGGGTGCCGATGGCCTGGGCGGTGACCACGCTATTCGTGCTGCGCTTTCTGGTGGGCATTGCCGAAGCACCCTCGTTTCCCGGCAACAGCCGCATCGTCGCGGCCTGGTTTCCCACCGCCGAGCGTGGCCTGGCCGCGTCCATCTTCAACTCCGCGCAGTACTTCGCCACGGTGGCGTTTGCGCCGCTGATGGGCTGGCTGGTGCATGCCTGGGGGTGGGAGCATGTCTTCCTGGTGATGGGCGGCGTGGGTGTGCTGCTGGCGTTGCTGTGGCGCAAGACCATCTATGCGCCACGCGAACACCCGCGCCTGTCTGCGCAGGAGCTGGACTACATCCAGCGCAATGGCGCGCTGGTGGACATGGAGCAGGGCAACAGGCCAGGCAGCCAGCCCAGGGGCGCGCAATGGCATTACGCCAAGCAACTGCTGTGCAACCGCATGCTGCTGGGGGTGTATATCGGCCAGTACTGCATCACCACGCTGACCTATTTCTTCCTGACCTGGTTCCCGGTGTACCTGGTGAAAGAACGCGGCATGTCGATCCTGGAAGCCGGCTTCGTGGCCTCGTTGCCGGCGGTGTGCGGCTTCGCCGGCGGCGTGCTCGGCGGTTATGTCTCCGACCGCATGGTGCGGCGTGGCTATTCGCTTACCGTCTCGCGCAAGACGCCGATCGTGGTCGGCATGCTGATGTCGGTGACGATGATCGGCTGCAACTACGTGCAGGCCGAATGGATGGTGGTGGGGCTGATGGCGCTGGCCTTCTTCGGCAAGGGCATCGGCGCTTTGGGCTGGGCGGTGGTCGCCGATACCTCGCCCAAGGAAATCGCCGGTCTGTCCGGCGGCCTGTTCAACACCTTCGGCAACATCGCCGGCATCACCACGCCGATTGTCATCGGCTACATCGTCTCCACCACCGGCAGCTTCGAGTGGGCGCTGGTCTTCGTCGGGCTCAATGCCTTGCTGGCGGTGGTGTCCTATCTGGCCGTGGTTGGCGAGATCAAGCGCGTCGAACTGAAGGCGCCTCCGGGTGGCCCGGCCGCGCCTGTCACCGCACCGCGTTGATCGTCTTCGGAGACTCTTGATGACCATTCATACCTCAGCTGCAAACATCGGCACCACACCGCGCATCACCGACATCCGCGTGGTGCCGGTCGCTGGCCAGGACAGCATGCTGCTCAATCTCAGTGGCGCGCATGCGCCGTACTTCACCCGCAACGTGCTGGTGTTGCGCGATTCGTCCGGACGCACCGGCGTGGGCGAGGTGCCTGGCGGCGCTGCCATCGCCGGTTTGTTGAACGAGGCCGCTGCGCTGATCCGCAACCGCTCCATCGCCGACTACCAGCGCATCCTCAACCAGGTGCGCACCGCCTTTGCCGACCGCGACAGCGCCGGGCGTGGCCTGCAGACCTTCGATCTGCGCATCACCATCCATGCGGTGACCGCCATCGAGGCGGCGCTGCTGGATCTGCTGGGGCAGTTCCTGGACCAGCCGGTCGCCGCGCTGCTCGGCGAAGGCCAGCAGCGCGATGCAGTGGACGTGCTGGGCTATCTGTTCTTCATCGGCGACCGCCGCAAGACCGGCCTGAGTTACCGCGACGGCAGCGCTGCACGCAATGAGTGGGAAGCATTGCGCGACGAAGAAGCGTTGACGCCTGCGGCGGTGGTGCAGCTGGCCGAAGCGGCCTATGCGAAGTACGGCTTCCGCGATTTCAAGCTCAAGGGCGGCGTGCTGCGCGGCGAGGACGAGATCGAGGCGATCCACGCGTTGCACGCGCGCTTTCCGCAGGCGCGCATCACCCTCGATCCCAATGGGGCGTGGTCGCTGCAGCAGGCCATCGCGCTGTGCCGCGACATGCATGGCGTGCTGGCCTATGCCGAGGACCCTTGCGGTGCCGAGCAGGGCTATTCCGGCCGCGAGGTCATGGCCGAGTTCCGTCGTGCCACCGCCCTGCCCACCGCCACCAACATGATCGCCACCGACTGGCGCCAGATGGGCCATGCCATCCAGTTGCAGTCGGTGGACATCCCGCTGGCCGATCCGCATTTCTGGACCTTGCAGGGCTCGGTGCGGGTGGCGCAACTGTGCCGCGACTGGGGCCTGACCTGGGGCTCGCATTCCAACAACCACTTCGACATTTCACTGGCCATGTTCACCCATGTGGCCGCCGCCGCGCCCGGGCGCATCACCGCCATCGATACGCACTGGATCTGGCAGGACGGCCAGCGCCTCACCCGCGCTCCGTTGCAGATTGCCGGCGGCCAGATCCAGGTGCCGGCCAGGCCAGGGCTGGGCGTGGAGCTGGACATGGACGCGCTGGAGGCCGCGCATCGCACCTACCAGAGCCTGGGCCTGGGCGTGCGCGACGATGCGGCCGCCATGCAGGCGCTGATCCCCAACTGGACCTTCGACAACAAGCGGCCGTGCCTGGTGCGCTGAGGCGTCCCGATGCCTGCTGCCGGAGTGCCGGCCGCAGCGCATGGCGGCGCGTTCACCGCAGGTGGAGAACCGAGCAATGAAACGCATGATGGCAATCAGCGGCGCCGCGCTGCTGGCGGTCGGCGCGGCCGGGCGCGCGCGCGCGCAACACCCCGACGAGGGGTTCTGGCAGGGCGCCACCGCCGAGGTCACCGCGCTGAACTTCTACTACAACCGCGACTTCCGCAGTGGCGAAGGGCAGGGCAAGCGGGCCGAATGGGCGCAGGGCTTCGTGGTCGATGCCAGGAGCGGCTACACCCGCGGTCCGGTCGGCGCGGGCCTGGACCTGCTGGGCATCGGCGATTTCAAGCTCGATGGCGTACGCGCCGAAGGCGGCACCGGCCTGCTGCCCAACGACGACGACGGCACCGCCCGGCATGCGCTGGTCCGGGTGGCGCCCACGCTCAAGCTGCGCGCCTCGCAGACCGAATTGAAATGGGGCAGCTTCATTCCCAACGAGCCGCTGGTGCGTGCCAGCATCACCCGCATCATGCCCGAGACGTTTCAGGGCGTGACGCTGGAATCCAAGGACATCCCGAAGCTCGACCTGCTGCTGGCCCGCTTTACCAGCGCCTGGTACCGCGACGGCGATTCGCGCGTGCCGATCACCCTGACCAACAAGAACCGCCGCTTCCTCGGTACCCCGGATTCGGATGCGTTCAATCTGGTGTCGGCCACCTACACGCTGGCCCCCGCTACCCAGCTGCGTTATCAAGGCGGGTTGATGGAGGACATCTACCGCCAGCAGCTCTACAACCTGATCCAGACCCACATGTTCGGCAAGGACCGCCTGCGCGTGGATCTGCGCTATTTCCGCACCGACGCTGTCGGCCAGTCGCGCGCCGGCCCGATCGACAACCGCATGTTCAGCAGCATGCTGTCCTGGCGCAGCGGCGGCCATGAATTCGGCGCCGGCTATCAGAAGCTGTCCGGACCCAGCGCGATGCCCTGGCCGGGAGGTACCGATGGCAACGTCTTCAACTGGACCTTCATCAACGACTTTCTCGAACGCGGCGAGCGCAGCTGGCAGCTGCGCTACAGCATCGATGGCGACAGCATCGGCATCCCCGGCCTCAGCGTCATGGCGCGCTACATCAGCGGCGACGATGCACGGCCGGCCACCTATGCCGGCGAAGGCCGCGAGTGGGCGCGCGACGTGCTGACCACCTATCAATTCCAGGGCGAGCGCTTCAAGCACCTCAGCATCATCTGGTTCAACGGCACCTTTCGCTCCAACTACCAGCGCAATGTCGATGAAAACCGGTTGATCCTGCAGTACCGGCGCCAGTTCGACAGCCCCGACCGCTAATGCACTCCACCCCCAATGTCCTGCAAGGTAGCCCCCTGATGTCCGCAACCCAGCACGCCATGCCCTGGCTCAGCATCCGCGCCCATGCGCGCGACAATGTCGCCATTGTCGTCAACGATGGCGGCGCGCCCGCCGGCGCCACCTTCGCCGACGGTCTCACTGCCATCGAGCATATTCCGCAGGGCCACAAGATCGCCCTGGTGGACCTGCGCAAAGGCGCGGCGGTGATCCGCCTGGGCGCGGTCATCGGTACTGCCAACGCCGACATCCTGCGCGGCGCATGGGTGAGCGAGCAGTTGCTGGACATGCCGCAGGCCCCCGAGCTGACCACGCTGGATCTGTCGCTGCATCCGGCGCCGGAGCCCGAGCCGCTGGAGGGCTACACCTTCCAGGGCTACCGTAATCGCGATGGCAGCGTGGGCACTCGCAACATCCTGGGCATCATGACCAGCGTGCAGTGCGTGGTCGGCGTGCTTGAGCATGCGGTCGAGCGCATCCGCGCCGAGGTGCTGCCCAGGTATCCACATGTCGACGATGTCGTGGCGGTCAATCACGTCTACGGCTGTGGCGTGGCGATCACCGCGCCGGAGGCCATCATTCCCATCCGCACGCTGCGCAATATTGCGCGCAGCCCCAACTTCGGCGGGCAGGCGCTGATCGTGGGCCTAGGTTGCGAGAAGCTCGCACCCGAGCGTCTGCTGCCCGACGACGCCACCGAGGACGACAGTGGCGTGTATCGCCTGCAGGAAGCCAGCCTGGGCTTTGCCGACATGGTGAGTTCGATCATGGCCATGGCCGAGGAACGGCTGCGCCATCTGGACCTGCGCCGCCGCGAAGCCGTGCCGGCCAGCGAACTGGTGGTGGGCATGCAATGCGGCGGCAGCGACGCGTTTTCCGGCGTCACCGCCAACCCAGGCCTGGGCGTGGCCGCCGACCTGCTGGTGCGTGCCGGCGCCACGGTGATGTTCTCGGAAAACACCGAAGTGCGCGATGGCATCCATCTGTTGGTACCGCGCGCCGCCAATGCGGACGTGGCCAGGGCGCTGGTACGCGAAATGGCCTGGTACGACGGCTATCTGGCACGCGGCCAGGCCGACCGCAGCGCCAATACCACGCCGGGCAACAAGAAGGGCGGGCTGGCCAACATTGTGGAGAAGGCGATGGGCTCGATCGCCAAGTCCGGCTCGTCGGCGATCAACGGCGTGGTGCCGCCCGGTGAGCGGGTCAAGGGGCGTGGATTGCAGTACTGCGCCACGCCCGCCAGCGATTTTGTCTGCGGCACGCTGCAGGTGGCCGCCGGCATGAACCTGCATGTGTTCACGACCGGGCGCGGCACCCCGTACGGCCTGGGCATGGTACCGGTGATCAAGGTCGCCACCCGCAGCGAGCTGGCGCAGCGCTGGTCCGACCTGATGGATATCGACGCTGGCGGCGTGGCCACCGGGGCCAAGACGCTGGAGCAACTGGGCTGGGAGCTGTTCCAGCGCTATCTGGACGTGGCCAGCGGCCAGCGCACCTGGACCGAGCAGCATCGCCTGCACAATGACCTGGCCCTGTTCAACCCGGCGCCGATCACCTAGGGCGATTCCGTACCCTCACCCCAGCCCTCATGCCACGCCACGCCACGGCCCGGCCCGCGATGCGGGCGCTCCCGGGCAGGCGCACCGGTGGCGTGCAATCCGTGCCTTCTCGCCCCGCGGCTTGGGGGCTTTCAACCCACCGGCTCGCGTCAGGCGCCCGCACCTGAGTCACCAAGCCGGTCCTGCGCCTTCACCAGTCGCTCCCCTGCCGCATGCGCCGATACAATGCGCGCTTGTTTTCAGTGTTGACGGAGTTCCCATGTCCCAGATCATCCATACCGATCAGGCGCCTGCCGCCATCGGTCCGTATTCCCAGGCCGTGCGCGCCGGCAACACGGTGTATTTCTCCGGGCAGATCCCGCTGGACCCGGCCACCGGCGAGATCGTGCCCGGCGACATCGGCGCGCAGGCACGCCGCGCGTTCGACAACCTCAAGGCGGTTGCGGAAGCGGCCGGTGGCTCGCTCGACAGGATCGTGCGACTGGGCCTGTACCTCACCGATCTGGGCCAGTTCGCCGCCGTCAATGCGGTGATGCAGGAGTATTTCCAGGCGCCGTTCCCCGCGCGTTCGACCATCGAGGTCTCCGGCCTGCCCAAGGGCGCCGGCTTCGAGGTCGATGCGGTGATGGTGCTCGACTGATCCAGCTCGGCTGATCCGAGCGCCCTGCCGTGCCGCGCGCAGCGACCCTCACCCCGCGCCTGGCCGTCGCAGGCCAGGCCTCGCTTGCCAGCCTGCCCGGCGTCGGCCCGAAAGTGGCCGAGAAATTTGCTGCGCGCGGCATCTTGACGCTGCAGGATCTGTGGCTGCATCTGCCCTTGCGCTACGAGGACCGCACGCGGCTGACCACGATCGCGCAGTTGCAGAGCGGTGTGCCGGCGCAGATCGAGGTGCGCGTGGACGCGGTGGAGCGCGGCTTCCGCTTTCGCCCGGTGTTGCGCGTGGCGGTCTCGGACGAGTCGCACGGCAGCGTGGTGCTGCGCTTCTTCCATTTCCGCGCCGCGCAGGTGGCGCAGTTCGCACCGGGCACGCGGTTGCGGGTGTTCGGCACGCCCAAGCCGGGACAGAATGGCTGGGAAATCGTGCATCCCAGCTACCGTGTGCTGGCACCTGGCGAGGATGCCGTGCTGGGTGACAGCCTGGACCCGGTCTATCCGGTCCTGGAAGGCGTGGGCCCGGCCACGCTGCGCAAGCTCATCGGCCAGGCGCTGGAGCGGTTGCCGGAAGAGGCCGCGCTGGAACTGCTGCCGCCGCACTGGTTGCAGGACCAACAACTGCCCTCGCTGCGCGCCGCGCTGCTGACCATGCATCGCCCGCCGGTGAACACCGACCCGCAGCAACTGCTCGCCGGTGGGCACCCGGCCCAGCAGCGTCTGGCGATCGAAGAACTGCTGGCGCATCAGCTCAGCCTGCGCCGCCAGCGCATCGCCCTGCAGCGCTTCCGCGCGCCGCTGCTGCCGGGCAACGGCATCCTGGTGCAGCAACTGCGTGCGGCATTGCCGTTCCAGCTCACCGGCGCGCAGCAGCGCGTGTTCGCACAGATTGCCCGCGACCTGGCCAAGCCATCGCCGATGCTGCGGCTGGTGCAGGGCGATGTCGGCAGCGGCAAGACCGTGGTTGCGGCATTGGCGGCGATGCTGGCGGTGGAGCAGGGCAAGCAGGTCGCACTGGCCGCGCCGACCGAGCTGCTGGCCGAGCAGCACCTCACCAATCTGCGTGGCTGGCTGGAACCGCTGGGCGTGCGCATCGTCTGGCTGGCCGGCAAGGTCACCGGCAAGGCGCGCGCCGCGGCGATGGCCGAGGTGGCCTCCGGCCAGGCGCAGGTGGTGGTCGGCACGCATGCCTTGATGCAGGACGCGGTGGTCTTCCACGATCTGGCGCTGGCCATCATCGACGAGCAGCACCGCTTCGGCGTGCATCAGCGCCTGGCCTTGCGCGACAAGGGCGCAGCTGCCGGCAGCGTGCCGCATCAGTTGGTGATGACCGCCACGCCGATTCCGCGCACCCTGGCGATGTCTACCTATGCGGACCTGGATGTTTCGGCCATCGACGAACTCCCGCCCGGGCGCACCCCGGTACAGACCATCGTGCTCAGTGCCGAGCGTCGGCCGGAGCTGGTCGAGCGCATCCGCGCCGCCTGCGCCGAAGGGCGTCAGGCCTACTGGGTCTGCACCTTGATCGAAGAAAGCGAGGAGCCCGGCAAGGACGCGCCCAGCGGCCCGCCAAGGATCGAAGCGCAGGCGGCGGAGGTCACCTTCCAAGCCCTGTCCGCGCAATTGCCCGGGGTGCGTGTGGCACTGGTGCACGGGCGCATGAAAGCGGCCGAAAAACAGAAAGCCATGCTGGATTTCAAGCAGGGCCGCACCGACCTGCTGGTCGCCACCACGGTGATCGAGGTCGGCGTGGACGTGCCCAACGCCTCGCTGATGATCATCGAAAACGCCGAGCGCCTGGGCCTGGCGCAGTTGCACCAGTTGCGCGGCCGGGTCGGGCGCGGCGCGGCCGCGTCCAGTTGCGTGCTGCTGTATCAGGCGCCGCTATCGATGATGGCGCGGCAACGCCTGGAAACCATGCGCCAGACCAACGACGGCTTCGTGATCGCGGAAAAGGATCTGGAGCTGCGCGGCCCCGGCGAATTGCTGGGCACCCGCCAGACCGGCCTGGCCAGCTTCCGCATCGCCGATCTCACCCGCGATGCCGGGTTGCTGCCGCGCGTGCAGGTGCTTGCCGAGCGGCTGCTGGCCGACGCGCCGGAGATTGCCGACCGTGTGGTCGCGCGCTGGATCGGCAGCGCGGTGCGTTACGCCGCGGCTTGAGTGGCGGGGATTGGGGAATCGGGAATCGGGAATCGTAAAGGCAAGGCTGCTGCCGCCTTGGCGTCCCGGTGATTCGCGCGCCTCGCTGATCCTTGCGAAGATGCGGCGACGAATCCCGAATCCCGAATCCCGAATCTCCAATCCCATGACCAAAAAGATACCGCTGCTGATCGACACCGACCCGGGCGTGGACGACGCGCTGGCCTTGCTGATGGCCTTCAACGACCCCCGGCATGAGGTCGTTGGCCTGACCATCGCCGCCGGCAACGTCGGCCTGGAGCACACCGTGCGCAATGCCTTGAAGGTCTGCGAGATTGCCGGGCGTGAGGATGTGCCGGTCTACGCGGGCTGCCCGCAGCCGCTGCTGCATCCGTCGGTGGACGCGGCGCATGTGCATGGCATCGACGGTTTCGGCGATGTCGGCCTGGCGCCGGCCAGGCGTACTGCCGAGACCGAGCATGCTGCACTGGCCATCCTGCGCCTGTCGCACGAATACGCCGGCGAGCTGCTGCTGGTGGCGCTCGGTCCGCTGACCAATCTGGCGCTGGCGCTGACGCTGGATCCGACCCTGCCGCAGCGGGTGGCGCGGCTGGTGGTGATGGGCGGGGCGCTGACCGGGCACGGCAACATCACCGCGGCGGCCGAATTCAACATCGGCTTCGACCCGGAAGCGGCGCATATCGTGTTCCGCGGCTTTCCGCAGTTCGACGTGGCCGACTGGGAAGCCACCATCGCCCACGGCCTGCTGCATCGCGATGTCGAGCAATGGCTGGCGGCCGACTCGGCGCAGGCGCGGTTCTACGAGGAAATCTCGCGCAAGACCCGCCTGTGGTCCGAAGACAGCCGCGGCGAGTACTGGTACGCCGCCGATGCACTGGCGATGGCGTTCGCGCTGCACCCGGAAGGTGCCCAGCGGCTGGAGCAGCGTCCGGTCCATATCGAGTTGACCGGTACGCATACCCGCGGGATGACCCTGGTGGACTGGAACCGGCAGGGTGGCGCGCCCGACAATGCCAACCTGTTGCTGGAGTACGACCGCCGGCAATTCTACGGTCTGGTCGGGGCGGCGCTGGCGGCGGGTTAGGGCGATCTTGCGCCGGGCGTCTGGAGGCCGCTATAATGCCCGGCTTATCCAGGCAGCCCGGCGCCAAGTCCATGAAAGATAACGTTCATCCCAGCTACAACGACGTCGTCTTCCACGACGTGACGTCCGATTTCAAGATTCTGACCCGTTCCACCATGAGCTCGAAAGAGACCGTGAAGTGGGAAGACGGCCAGGAATACCCGCTGATCAAGGTGGATATCTCCTCGGCATCGCACCCGTTCTATACCGGCAAGCACAAGGTGATCGACACCGGCGGCCGGATCGACAAGTTCCAGAAGCGCTACGCGCGCTGAGCTTGCAGGACGGGCTGTACCGGCAGCGGCCGCGCATTGCGCGGCCGTTGTTTTTTGGGGCCTTGGCAACTTCGTTTTCACGCCTTCGGCAGAGGCGTCTACGACTTCTGTCCAAGCGACGGCCAAAATGCTGCTGTGCGATAATGACGTGATCCGGGGCGATGCCCTGGACTTCCATCACGTGCCTGCCCATCCGGTGACAGGCGCCTTCCACTGAAGGAGCGTACACAGTGTCCGATCTTGATCAGGTCACGCTCAACGCCGGCGACAAGTCGGTCGTTCTGCCGGTTCTCAAGCCCACGCTTGGCAATGATTGCGTCGATATCTCAAAGCTGACCAAAGAAACCGGTCTGTTCACCTACGACTCGGGCTTCACCGCCACCGCCAGCTGCAAGTCGGCCATCACCTACATCGATGGCGACAACGGCGTGTTGCTGTATCGCGGCTACCCGATCGAACAGTTGGCCGAGAAGTCCAGCTTCCTCGAAGTCTCGTACCTGCTGATGAACGGCGAGCTGCCGACCGCGGACGAGTTCAAGAAGTTCGACCACGAAGTGACGCATCACACGATGATGCACGAGTCGCTGAAGAACTTCCTCGGTGGCTTCCGTCATGACGCCCATCCGATGGCCATGCTGGCCGGTTCGGTCGCCTCGCTGTCGGCGTTCTATCACGACACCCTGGACCTCAACGATCCGGAGCAGCGCCGTCAGGCCGCCATCCGTCTGATCGCCAAGGTGCCGACCCTGGCTGCTGCCGCGTACCGCTATTCGATCGGCTGGCCGATCCGCTACCCGCGCAACAACCTCAACTACGTCGACCGCTTCCTGCACATGATGTTCGAAGTGCCGAGCGAGCCGCTGGAGATCAATCCGGTGGTGGCCAAGGCGCTGGATCTGCTGTTCATCCTGCATGCCGATCACGAGCAGAACGCCTCGACCTCGACCGTGCGCCTGGTCGGTTCGACCGGTGCCAATCCGTACGCCTCGGTCGCCGCGGGCATCACCGCGCTGTGGGGCCCGGCACACGGCGGCGCCAACGAAGCCGTGCTGAAGATGCTGGAAGAGATCGGCACCGCCGACAACGTCGAGTCCGCCGTGGCCAAGGCCAAGGACAAGAACTCCTCGTTCCGTTTGATGGGCTTCGGTCACCGCGTCTACAAGAACTTCGACCCACGCGCCAAGATCATCCGCGAGATGACCCACAAGGTGCTGGGCGAGCTGGGCGTCAACGATCCGCTGCTGGAAGTGGCGGTGAAGCTGGAAGAAGCCGCGCTGAAGGACGACTATTTCGTGCAGCGCAAGCTGTACCCGAACGTCGACTTCTATTCCGGCCTGATCTACAAGGCGCTGAATATTCCGGTGGAGATGTTCACCGTGATGTTCGCCATTGCACGCACCGCCGGCTGGGTGTCGCATTGGCTGGAGCAGCAGGTCGACCCGGAAATGAAGATCGGCCGTCCGCGCCAGATCTACACCGGCTACGACAAGCGCGACTACACCGACAGCGCCAAGCGCTAAACGCCTGCGGTTCTCTGCTTGAACGAACGCCCCGCATTGCGGGGCGTTTGCTTTTGCGGGTTGGCGTTGTGGTCAGTGGTCACGCGTCATGGCGCGCTGCGATCAGCGCGTGCGCGGCAGGGCGTCGCTACCGTCCTCTTCTGCCAACAACTGACGCAGCTGGGCGGCCGAGGCGCGCTGCATCGGCTTTTCGTCCAGCTGCGACAATGGCGCCTGGCGCAGGGCGTCATACGGCAGCACGGTCAGGTCGAAGGTCAGTTCCTCGGCACTGAACAACCAGACCGGAAACTCGGCAGTCCGCTCGCGGTCCAGGCGCAGCCGGCGCGTCCGCAATTCGGCAGGAATGTAGTGTTCTTCCAGAAACCGCTGCACGGCATCGGCATCGTCGCTGTGCAGCTGCAACTGCACCGGCGCATTGGCGTCGGCCGTGCCATCGAGCACCGGGCCGGCCAGGCGCGGCTGGAACGGGCCGAGAAACTCCAGCGCGCGCAACGCCGCTTCGCGGCGCCGGCGCAAGCGCAGCCCGTGCGCAGGTCCGGCGAACAGGCGTTGGTGCTCGCGCAGGGCGTCTTCGATCTCGCGATTGCGCGGCAGCGATGCGTCGTCGTGGATGCCCAGCCGGCTGGCCGCCTTGAGCTTGGCCTGATGAAAATCGCGGATGCCGCCTTCGGCCATCAACCGGGCCGCTTCGTGCGCCAGGCGGTGGCGCCGTTCTCGGGTTCGCGTATCGGCGTGTTCGCGCGCGTGATGCATGACCGGGCTCCCCTCATGAACCTGGTTCGACTCTACAACAGCGGCATGACGGTGTGGCGAAGGTCACAGGGCGCAGGCCCGATGGACCGTGCTCGATGACCGCAAGCACGCGCTGGCATGCGTTGCACCATCGCTGCCGCTACGTGCCGAACCCAGGGAATCGGCCGGCCTGCGCCGTTCCGATTCCCCATTCTCGATTCCCGATTCCCGATTCCCGATTCCCGGCACTCAGAAAATATCGAACGCCTTCTCGTCCTGCTGCTCCTGCAGGCCGTAGTCGTAATCCTGCAGGCGATCCAGGTCCTCGTTCTTCACCCATTCCACCGCGCCATTGATGGTGGCCTGGGTCATGCCGTCGGGCGGGTCGTTGGCGGCGATCGGCTTGTCCTTCAGGGCCACGCGCATGTACTCGATCCAGATCGGCAATGCGGCCTTGCCGCCGTATTCGCGATAGCCGAGCGAGCGGAAGTCGTCGCGGCCCACCCAGACCGTGGTGGCATAGGGACCGCCGAAGCCGGAGAACCAGGCGTCACGGTGATCGTTGGTCGAGCCGGTCTTGCCGCCGACGTCCTCGCGCCCCAGCACCTTGGCCGCGGTGCCGGTGCCGCGCTGGACCACGTCGCGCATCATCGACACCAGCTGGTAGGCAGTGCGCTCGTCGATGGCGCGCGGCGCGATCTTGGTTTCGGCAGTGGCTGCCGGGGCGGTCTCCGCCGGCGTGGCCGTGGTCGGCTCGATCGACTTGGGCAGCGCAGGGGCGCCGAAGTTGAAACCGTCCACCACCTGGCTTACCGGTGCGACATTGCCGCCCTGCAACGCGCAGGTACGGCAGGCCACTGCCGGCACTTCCTTGAAGACGACATTGCCGTCGCGGTCCTTCACCTCGTCCACGATCCAGGTGTCCACGCGCGAGCCGCCGTTGGCGAACACCGCATAGCCGCGCGCGACCGATAATGGCGTCAGCGACGCGGTACCCAGTGACATCGACAGGTTGGGCGGCAGCTCGGCTTCCTGGAAGCCGAACTGGCTGATGTATTTACGTGCGAAATCGACGCTGATCGCGTCCAGCAGGCGCACCGACACCAGGTTGCGCGATTGCACCAACGCCTCGCGCAGCCGCATCGGGCCGCGGAAGCCGCCGCCGTCGTTCTGCGGCGACCAGGTCTTGCCGCGGCGGTCGCGGAACACCACCGGGGCATCGAGCACGATCGAGGCGGGGTTGAAGCCCTTTTCGAACGCGGCCGCATAGACGAACGGCTTGAAGCTGGAACCGGGCTGGCGGCGTGCCTGGGTGGCACGGTTGAACTTGTTGCCGGCGAAGCTGAAACCGCCGACCAGCGCGCGCAGCGCGCCGCTGTTGGCATCCAGCGACACCAGTGCGGCCTGGCCGCGCGGCAATTGGTCGATGATCCATTCGCCGTCCTTTTCGCCGGCACGGATGCGGGTCAGGTCGCCGCGCGTCAGCAGCTTGGCCGGGGTCTTGTTGGTCCAGCGGCTGGCGCTGGCCGGCAGGGTCAGCTCGGTCTTGTCACTCTGCACGACGGTCACGCCGCCGTCGGCATTGGTGCGCGCCACGATCACCGCGCGCAGGCCGCCCTGGGTGAACACGCCGGACAGATGCTTGGCCAGTGCCGCTGCATCCGCGTCGGCAGGGACATCGAAATGCTGTTCGACGCCATGCCAGCCATGCCGGTGGTCGTACAGGCGCAGGCCGTCGGCAACCGCTGCATCGGCGCCGGTCTGCAGCGTGGCATCGATGGTGGTGGTGACGTGGTAACCCTTGTTGAGCACATCGCCGCCGTACTTGGCGATCATTTCCTGGCGCACCAGCTCGGCCACGTACGGGGCGTAGACCTCGACCGGCGGCTCATGCGGCTTGGCGTGCATCGGCACCGCCTTGGCCGCATCGGCTTCGGCCTGGCTGACAAAGCCCAGGTCGGCCATGCGTTGCAGCACGTAGTAATCGCGACGTTCCTGGGCACGCTCCGGATTGCTGATCGGGTTGCCGCTGGACGGGAACTTGGGGATGCCGGCCAGCGAGGCCATCTCGTCCAGGCTCAGTTCGCTCATCTTCTTGCCGTAGTAGTACTCGGCCGCAGCACCCACGCCGTAGGCGCGGTTGCCGAAGAAGCTCTTGTTGAGATACAGCTCGAAGATCTCGTCCTTGCTCAGCTCACTTTCGATCTTGCGTGCCAGCAGGATCTCGGCCAGCTTGCGGGTGTAGCTGTACTCGGAACTGAGGAAGAACTGCCGCGCCACCTGCTGGGTGATGGTCGAACCACCCGGCACCCGCTTGGCGTCGGTGCTGGCCAGCAGCCACACCGCGCGGGCGATGCCCTTGTAATCCACGCCGCCGTGCTCGTAGAAGCGCGCATCCTCTGTCGCCAGGAAGGCCTGCTTCAGGCGCAGCGGCACGTCCTTCATCTGGATGGGATAGCGCCGGGTCTCGCCATAGACGGCCATCAGGCGGCCATCGCTGGAGTAGACATACATCGGCTCCTGCAGTTCGACCTGCTTGAGCGACTGCACGTCCGGCAGCTTGGAGGAAACGGCGTAATACAAGCCGCCGGCAGCAATAGCGCCAAGCAGGGCGAGCACCACGAACGCGGCCAGGATCCAGCCCAGCCAACGACGAATACGGGGCATGTTGAGAGAGATTCCGATTGCAGATTTCTTGGTCACAGAGTATAGATGACGCCGGGTTTGGCTGGGGCCGAACTCTGGGGATCGCAGCAGACAGCACTGGGGTCACGGTCGCGGGGCCATTGCCTCGCGCGTGAAGGGCTTGTCTACTGTTAAAATTTGATTATTAATACGAGGGCGCAGACTGCGTCCAAGTGCCCATCGGCAGGGGAGTTTCCGTGGGGCTTCTACCCAAGAGTCAGTCGCCACTTATTGGTGTCGATATCAGTTCCACTGCGGTCAAGCTCCTGCAGCTGTCGCGCAGCGGGAATCGTTTCCGCGTGGAACATTACGCCGTAGAGCCGTTGCCGCCGAATGCGGTCGTGGAAAAGAACATCGTCGAAGTCGAGGCGGTGGGCGAGGCCATCCGCCGCGCCATCAACCGTTCCGGCAGCAAGGCCAAGAATGCAGCAGCCGCGGTGGCCGGGTCGGCGGTGATCACCAAGCTGATCCCGATGCCGGCCGATCCGGACGACAGCGATCTGGAAGCGCAGGTCGAACTGGAAGCCACCAATTACATCCCGTACCCGATCGAGGAAGTGAATCTCGACTTCGAGGTGCTCGGCCCGATGCCCAACAGCCCGGACATGGTCCAGGTGCTGCTGGCGGCCTCGCGTTCGGAGAATGTGGAACTGCGCCAGTCTGCGTTGGAACTGGGCGGCCTGACCGCCAAGGTCATGGACGTGGAGGCCTTCGCGGTCGAGAACGCCTTTGCCCTGGTCGCCAGCGAGCTGCCGGTGGCTGCCGATGCAGTGGTGGCGCTGGTTGACATCGGCGCGACCATGACCACGTTGAGCGTGCTGCGCGCCGGTCGCAGCCTGTATAGCCGCGAGCAGGTGTTCGGCGGCAAGCAGCTCACCGACGAGGTGATGCGCCGGTACGGGCTGACCTACGAAGAGGCCGGCCTGGCCAAGCGTCAGGGCGGTTTGCCGGAAAGCTACGAGGTCGAAGTGCTGGAGCCGTTCAAGGAGGCGACGGTGCAGCAGATCAGCCGTTTGCTGCAGTTCTTCTACGCAGGCAGCGAATTCAATCGCGTCGACTGCATCGTGCTGGCCGGTGGTTGCGCGGCGCTGTCGCGCTTGCCGGAAATGGTGGAAGAGCAGCTCGGCGTGACCACCGTGGTCGCCAACCCGCTTGCGCAGATGACGCTGGGCCCGAAGGTCCAGGCCCATGCGCTGGCGCTGGATGCACCTGCATTGATGATTGCCACCGGCCTGGCCCTGAGGAGCTTTGACTGATGGCAAGAATCAATCTATTGCCCTGGCGCGCCGAGCGCCGGAAGGCGCGCGAGCGCGAGTTCTATTCGATGCTGGGCTTCGCCGCGCTGGGCGGAGTGCTGCTGTCTGCACTAATCTGGTTCTACTACGACGCGCAGATCAGCGGCCAGACCGAGCGCAATGCGTTCCTGACCACCGAAATCGACAAGGTCAAGGCGCAGAACGAAGAGATCAAGGAGCTCGACAAGAAGAAGGACCGTCTGCTCGCCCGCAAGAAGGTGATCGAGGAACTGCAGGCCAATCGCTCGCAGATGGTGCACCTGTTCGACTCGCTGGTGCGCACCATTCCCGATGGCGTGGCCTTGACCAACATCAAGCAGGACGGCGACATCCTGACCCTGGAAGGTCGCTCGCAGTCCAATGCGCGCGTCAGTGCCTACATGCGCAACCTGGAAGGCTCGGGCTGGATGACCAATCCGGACCTGTCGATCATCGAGGCCAAGAGCCAGGACAAAACCGGGCAGCCTGCCGCATCTGCGACGGACACCACGGCGCTGCCGTACGTATTTACGCTCAAGGTCAAGCTGGCCAATCCGAACGAGGCTGACAAGAACGGCACCGCACCGGTCGACGCGCAAGCGCCGGGCGCAACGCCGGCCGGGACCGCACCCGCGGGCGCGCCAGCGGCGACACCTGCAGCGCCTGCACCTGCCACGCCGCCGGCCGCTGCGCCTGTGCCAGCCAATCGGCCGCAGGAGGGGGCGGCGTCATGAGTAAGAAAGCATTCAAGCTCAGCGATCTGGATTTCAACAACATCGGCGGCTGGCCGCAGCAGGCACGCATCGTGTTCTGCGTGGTGGTCGGCCTGTTCATCATGGTGCTGGCCTGGTTCCTGCTGATCAGCGGCAAGCGCGATGAACTCGAAAGCCTGGAAGGCACCGAAACGCAGCTGCGCACCGAGTTCGAGACCCAGCAGGGCCGTGCGGTGAATCTGGAGCCGCTCAAGCAGCAGCTCGCGCAGATGGAGCAGGTGCTGCAGCAGATGCTGCGCCAGCTGCCCAGCAAGACCGAAATGCCGGATCTGATCATCGACATCTCGCAGACCGCGTTGTCCAGCGGCCTGTCCAACGAGTTGTTCCAGCCGGGTCCGGAGTCGCCGAAGGAGTTCTACGCCGAAAAGCCGATCGCCTTGCGCATGGTGGGCAGTTACCACCAGTTCGGTGCCTTCGTCAGCGGCGTGGCGTCGCTGCCGCGCGTGGTGATCCTGACCATGCACGACATCAACCTCAAGCCGAAGGATCCCAAGGCCGGCATCACGCCGCGCGGGGCGCTGGAACTGTCCGGCACGGTCAAGACCTATCGTTATCTGGACGATGAGGAAATGGCCGAGCAGGAGAAGGCGGCGGCCGACGCTGCGAAGAAGGGCGGCCAATGACCATGAGACTGCTCAAGATCCTGTCCTGCGTGGCGCTAATGGCTGTATTGCCGGCGTGTACGCGCGGTGTGACCAGCACCCCGGGCGATGCGCCGAATCTGGAAGCCTGGGTTGCCGAGGTGCGCGCACGTCCGGCGCCGCCGTTGGAGCCATTGCCGGTGATGCAGCAGTTCGAGACGTTCGAATATGCGGCCCAGTCGATGCGCGACCCGTTCAGCGATGCCTGGGTCAGTGCCGAAGGCGGCAATGGCACGCGTCCGGATCCGAACCGGCGCAAGGAGCCGCTGGAAGCCTATCCGCTCGACGCCCTCGACATGGTGGGGACCATTGGTGGCGGCGCGGGCCTGGTTGCCCTGGTCATGGCACCGGACAAGGTGACCTACCGGGTACGGCCGGGTGTGTATCTGGGACAGAGCGATGGCCGGGTCACCGGGGTCTACGAAGACCGCATCGAGCTGATTGAACTTGTGCCGGACGGTGCGGGTGGATGGCTTGAACGGCCGGCCGCGCTCGCGCTGGATGATCAATAAAGTGATAGGGGATAGCACGATGACGTTTTCCAATGCCCAGCGGCTGCGTCCGGTTCGACGCCACGTGGCACTTCGGGCCTGCGCGTTGGGGTTCGCGCTGGCGCTGGCGAGTGGTGGCGCGGTCGCGGCGGCGGCACTGAAGCAGCCCGCGCAGGATCCGGCCAAGACCGCTCCGGCGAGCCTGGCGGTGTCCAAGATCGATTTCAAACGGGGCGAGGATGGCACGGGTCGTCTGATCCTGCAGTTCGACGGCCAAGGCGCCAGCCCGGACCTGCGTACGCAGGGCGACAACGTGCTGGTCGACATCAGCAACGCGCGGTTGCCCGCCGAACTGCAGCGCCCGCTCAACGTCACCGACTTCGCAACGCCGGTGCAACGTGTCGAGGTCAAGCCGTCCGGCTCGGGGTCGCAGCTGGTGCTGTCGACCAAGGGCGCGTTCGATTCGCTGGCCTACCAGACCGGCAACGAATACGTGGTCGAAATCACTCCGCGCAAGGGCCAGCCCGCGGTCGGTGGCGTCAGCGCCGCAGCCGTCACCCAGGCCGCGGCGCAGATCGCTGCGCGCGGTTACAGCGGCCGCCCGGTGACGTTCAACTTCCAGGACGTGCCGGTACGCACCGTGCTGCAGCTGATCGCCGAAGAATCCAACCTCAATATCGTCGCCTCCGACACCGTGCAGGGCAATGTCACGCTGCGGCTGATGAACGTGCCGTGGGACCAGGCGCTGGACATCGTGCTGCGCGCCAAGGGCCTGGACAAGCGCCGCGACGGCGGCGTGGTGTGGGTCGCCCCGCAGCCGGAGCTGGCCAAGTTCGAGCAGGACAAGGAAGACGCCCGCATCGCGATCGAGAATCGCGAGGATCTGATCACCGATTACGTGCAGATCAATTACCACAACGCAGCGGTGATCTTCAAGGCGCTGACGGAGGCCAAGGGGATTGGTGGCGGTCAGGGCGGTGGTCAAGGTGGGCAAGGCGGGCAGCAGGACAACGGATTCCTGTCGCCTCGCGGTCGCCTGGTTGCCGATGAGCGCACCAATACGTTGATGATCAGCGATATTCCGAAGAAGGTCGCGCAGATGCGCGAGCTGATTTCGCATATCGATCGCCCCGTGGATCAGGTGTTGATCGAGAGCCGTATCGTGATCGCGACCGATACATTTGCCCGTGACTTGGGGGCGCGCTTTGGTATCGCCGGGCGTCGTCAGTATGGCGACAACACTAGCGTTATCAGCGGTAGCACAACGAATAATGTATCTATTATTAACGATGGATTACATAACGTTCCTGCGGGACTGAACTTTAATCTGCCTGCTGGGACATTCACTACTAGCACTGCAGGTTCAATTGCTTACACCTTGCTGGGGCGGAACTTTGCTCTCGACATGGAGTTGTCGGCAATGCAGGAAGAGGGACGCGGTGAGGTTGTTTCCAATCCTCGGATCGTGACAGCGAATCAGCGTGAGGGCGTGATTAAACAGGGGCGTGAAATCGGTTATGTGACAATCAGTGGCTCGAGCAATGGCGGTCAGGCACAGGCAAATGTTCAATTCAAGGAAGTGTTGTTAGAGCTCAAGGTTACACCTACGATCACTAATGATAATCGTGTGTTTTTGAACATGAATGTGAAAAAAGATGAAGTTGCCAGGTTCATCGTGCTTCAGGGCTATGGTACGGTCCCTGAAATAAATAGGCGCGAAGTTAATACTGCTGTTCTGGTTGGGGATGGCGAGACTGTAGTCATTGGTGGCGTTTATGAGTTTACCGATCGTGAGAGCATTGCAAAGGTTCCATTCTTGGGCGACATTCCGTTCCTTGGAAATTTGTTTAAGAAGCGTGGGCGAAGCAAGGAGAAGGCCGAATTGTTGGTTTTCGTAACTCCAAAGGTACTGCGTGTGGCGAGCGCTACTCCCTGAGATAGCATAAATATAAAAGGCTGCGAAAGCGGCCTTTTTTTCGGTGTTGGATGTGGGTAGTTGTCCATTGCGCGCGATTTGCCGTGCTCCGGCTATAAATAGCTACTGCGATCTCAAGCTTGAACAGGCCCGAGAGCTTATTGCTGTCCTGGCTTTTGGTTCAATTAGCTTGCCTCCCTGCCAAGTCGCGATGCGGGTGACGCGCGTCATACTTGGGTTCACTCAGTGAACAACTCAAAGCCGTTCAGTGAACCAATCGCGCTCGAATCGGTCACACTGGGCCTATGAACGCACCGCCGCTCTTGCCCCCAGAAGCCGCTGCCGCGCCCGCCGAGGACCGGTTGCATCGTCAATTCACCTTGCTGCGCGAGTCGCTGACGCAGCGCATCGTGGGCCAGTCTGCGCTGGTCGAACGGTTGCTGATCGCCTTGCTGGCCGATGGCCATTTGCTGGTCGAGGGCGCACCGGGTCTGGCCAAGACCACCGCGATCCGTGCGCTGGCCTCGCGGCTGGAAGCCGATTTCGCGCGGGTGCAGTTCACCCCGGATCTGCTGCCTTCCGATCTGACTGGCACCGAGATCTGGCGGCCGCAGGACAGCCGGTTCGAGTTCATGCCCGGGCCGATCTTCCATCCGATCCTGCTGGCCGACGAGATCAATCGAGCACCGGCCAAGGTGCAGTCGGCGCTGCTGGAAGCGATGGGCGAGCGCCAGGTTACCGTCGGGCGGCACACCTATGCGCTGCCGCAGCTGTTCCTGGTGATGGCAACGCAGAACCCGATCGAGCAGGAGGGCACCTTCCCGTTGCCCGAGGCGCAGCTGGATCGCTTCCTGATGCATGTCCGTATCGGCTATCCACAGGCTGATGCCGAGGCCGAGATCCTGCGTCTGGCACGTGAAGCCGCGCGCGATACCCTGGAAAAGCACGAAACGGTGCCCGACAAGATCCCGCTGGAAGATGTCTTTGCCGCGCGGCGTGTCGTGCTGGACGTGCATCTGGCTCCGCAGCTGGAGCGCTACCTGATCGAGATCGTGCTCGCGTCGCGCGATGCCCAGCGCTACGACCCGGCATTGGCGCGGCGGATCGCCTGGGGCGCGAGCCCGCGTGGGTCGATCGCGCTGGAGCGCTGCGCACGTGCGCGTGCATGGCTGGCCGGGCGCGACTACGTGACCCCGGACGATATCCGCGCAATCGCCCCGGACGTGCTGCGTCATCGCGTGCTGCCCAGCTACGAGGCCACTGCCGAAGGCTGGGATGGCGAACGCCTGGTCGCCGCTCTGCTGGAAAAGATTCCGCTGCCCTGATCGGGTAGCGTGTCGCCGAGGTATGCCGTCCTCTGACCAGAATCCGATGTCTTCGATGCCGTCTTCTTCCCCTGTCACCGCGCCGTCGTCGATCGCCGGCGATGGACTGCGGCCGACGCTGGCGGAGTTGATCGCGCTGCGCGGCACCACGATCCATCGCGGGCAGCCGGGGCGTGGCCGCCATGGACTGGTCGGGCCGGTGCCCGCGGCAACGCGCGGGCGCGGGATGGAATACGCCGAGTCGCGCGAGTACGTGGCGGGTGACGATGCGCGGCATATCGACTGGCGCGTCACTGCGCGTACCGGGCGTGCGCATACGAAATTGTTTCAGGCCGAGCGCGAACGCTTGAGTCTGATTGTGGCCGATACCTCGCCGGCACTCTTCTTCGGCACGCGGGTGCGCTACAAATCGGTGCAGGCCGCACGTGCCGGTGCGGTTGCGGCGTGGCTGGCGCAGCGGCAGGGCGACCGCATCGCCGCCCTGCGCGGCACTGCCAGCGAGGCGCCGATTGCGCCGCGCTCGGGGCAACGCGGCGTATTGCCGGTACTGGATGCCTTGGCGCGCTGGTATGCGCAGCCGCCGTCCGGCGACGCGGGCCTGGAGGTGGCACTGGACCATGCCGCGCGGCTGCTGCGCCCGGGCGCGCGACTGACCGTGCTGGCCGACGCGCGCAGCGCCAGCAGGATTTCTGCCACGCGCTGGTCGGGGCTGGCCCTGCATCATGAGGTGGTGGTGATCGTGCTGGTCGACCCCCTGGAGCTGGCGCCACCGGCCCGAGCACTGAGCTTCGATGTGCGCGGCGAGCGTATTGCGATCGATCTGTCCACGCAGGCCGGACGGGCGCGTTGGCAGGCCGAATTCGTGGCGCCGCTGGAGCAGTTGACCTCGGTCTTGCAGGCACGCGGCGTGCGCCTGCATCGCCTGTCCACCGACGATGCCAGCGATGCCTGGCTGGGCGGCGGCGCTGCCGCGCGGAGCCTGTGACGATGGCACCGCAATCGCTGCCGCTGCGCGATGTCCATCTGCCGCCGTCACCGTCGTGGTGGCCGCTGGCGCCGGGCTGGTGGCTGGTGATTACGGCCGTGGTGCTGGTGCTTGGCACGGTCGGCTGGTGGTGGTGGCGCCGCCGTCAGCGGCAGCGTCTGTGGCTGGCGGCATTCGATGCCGAACTGCAGCGCGCAACGACTTCCGCACAGCGCCTGGCAGCGTTGTCGATATTGTTGCGGCGCGCAGCGCGCAGCGTCGATGCGCAGGCCGACCGGCTGCAGGGCGAGGCATGGCTGCAGTTTCTGGATGGGCGCAAAAGTAAGACGCGGGCCTTTTCGCAGGGACCGGGTCGCGCGCTGCTGGACGGTGGTTTTCAACGTACGCCGACGGTGACCGATCTGGATACGGTGCAGGCACTGGCACGGCAGCGCTTTCTGGGTTTGATGCGAGGCCGGCGATGAACTGGCTGCAGTGGTCGCAATGGCAGGATGCGCTGGCACACTGCGCATGGCCGTGGGCATGGTGGTTGATGCCGCTGCCGTTGCTGATGTGGTTCTGGCCGCAGCGCCGCGCCGATACGGCTGCACTGCGCGTGCCTTACCCCGACCAATTGCAGGCGGTTGCGCAGGCTAAGAGTGCACCGGTGCTGCGGGTGCCGCGCTGGCTGGCGTGGCTGGGCTGGTTCTTCCTGTGCGCTGCGCTGGCGCGCCCGCAACAATTGGGCGATGTGATCCAGCCGCCGCGCGAGGCACGCCAGATGATGCTGGCGGTAGATCTGTCCGGCAGCATGAGCGAGCCGGACATGGTGCTCGGCGGCAAGGTGGTGGACCGCCTGACCGCCGCCAAGGCGGTGTTGTCGGACTTTCTGGATCGTCGCGACGGCGACCGGGTCGGTCTGCTGGTATTTGGTCAGCGGGCGTACGCGTTGACGCCGTTGACCGCCGACCTGACCTCCGTGCGCGACCAGCTGGCCGACAGCGTGGTGGGATTGGCCGGGCGCGAAACGGCGATCGGCGATGCGATCGCGTTGTCGGTCAAACGGCTGCGCGAGCAGAAGCAGGGCCAGCGCGTGGTGGTGTTGCTCACCGATGGTGTCAACACCGCAGGCGTGCTCAATCCGCTCAAGGCCGCCGAGCTTGCCAAGGCCCAGGGCGTGCGGGTGCACACGATTGCCTTTGGCGGCAATGGCGGCTATTCGTTGTTCGGTGTGCCGATTCCGGCCACGGGCAACGACGATATCGACGAAGACGGCTTGCGCAAGATCGCCGCGCAAACCGGTGGGCGCTTCTTCCGTGCGCGCGATACCGAAGAGCTGGCCGGCATCTATGCCGAGCTGGATCGGCTGGAACCGGTCAAGGCGCTCGGTCCGTCGGTGCAGCCGCGCGTGGAACGTTACTACTGGCCGTTGGGCGCTGCGATCATGATTGCGCTGCTCGCCTACGTGTTGCCGCGGAGATGGCGATGAACGCGCTGACCGAACTGGCTGGCTGGCTGCAGTCGCTGCATCTGTTGCGCCCGCGTCTGCTCTGGGCGCTGCTGGCGATCGTGCCGGCGGCGGTGCTGTGGCAGCTGCGTCGACGCGATGCCGATGTCTGGCGGCAAAGTGTGGATGCACACCTGCTGCCGACCCTGCTGGTGTCGGGCAGTCGGCGTGGATGGCTGGGATTCGTGCTGGCTGCGCTGACCTATACGCTGGCGGTGCTGGCGATGACCGGGCCGAGCTGGCGGCAGACCGAGCGGCCGGTGTATCGCTCCAGCATGCCGTTGGTGGTGGCGCTGGACCTGTCGTCCAGCATCACTGCCAACGATCTGCCGCCCTCGCGCCTGCTGCAGGCGCGTGCCAAGTTGGCCACGTTGTTGCGCAAGCGGGCCGGTGGGGAAGTCGCACTGCTGGTCTATGCGGGCGAGAGCTTCACCGTTGCACCGTTGACCGATGACAAGGCCAACGTGGCGTTGTTCCTGGATGCGCTGTCGCCATCGGTGATGCCGGTGGACGGCAAGCGCGCCGATGCGGCAATCGATGCGGCCACGCAGTTGCTGCTGCAGGCCGGCTTCAAGCAAGGCGAGATCCTGCTGGTCAGCGACAGTGCCGACCGTGCGGCCTCGAGTTCTGCGCGGCTGGCGCGCTCGCGTGGATTCAGCGTGTCTGCGCTCGGCGTGGGGAGCGAGCGCGGCGCCGCCTATCGCACCATGACCGGTGAGATCGCGCAGACACGACTGGATGAGGGCAGCCTGCGCGACCTTGCCGGGCAGGGCGGTGGTCGCTATGCGCGTATCACTGCCGACGATGCGGACCTGCGTGCGCTGGGCGTGCTCGATCCGGCGCAACAGCCGCTGGCCGATGAAACCGCCGAATCCACTGGCGGCAAGACCTGGCTGGACGAAGGTTACTGGCTGCTGCTGCCGGTGATGCTGCTGACACTGCTGGCGTTCCGGCGGCGTGCGGTTGTGGCGGTCCTGGCCCTGGTGTGCGTGTTGCCGCTGGCCCAGCCCGCACATGCTGCCGACGGCACCTTGTGGCAACGCGCCGACCAGGTGCAGCAGCAACGCCTGGATGCCGGCGTGCAGGCCTATCGCAAGGGCGATTTTGCCGCGGCACAAAAAGCCTTCGAAGAGGTGCCCACCGATGAGGGGCTGTACAACCTCGGCAATGCGCTGGCCAGGCAGGGCCAGTACGACGAAGCGATTGCGGCTTACGATCGCGCGCTCAAGCAACACCCGGATCAGCCCGACGCCATCGCCAATCGTGCGGCGGTGGATGCGGCGCGCAAGCGTCAGCAGCAGAACAACAAGGACGGGAAAGACCAGGACGGCAAGGGTCAGTCCAAGGACCAGAAGCAGGCCGACAAGAACAGCGCCGGCCAGAATCAGTCCGGGAAGAACGCGAAGGACGACTCGACGCCTGGCCAGGACGGTCAAGGCAAGCAGGATTCGCAAGGCAAGCAGGATGGCAAGGACCAACCGTCTGCGCAGACACCGCAGGACGCAGCCTCGCATAACCAGCAGTCCAAAAACGGCCAGGGCGAGCAGAGCAAGCAGGACGCAGCGCCACAATCGGCCGATGCCAAGGCGCAGCAGCAGGCCGACGCCGCGCAGCGGCAAAAGATGCAGCAGGCGATGGCGCAGGCCGGTGACAAGAGCGCCGATGCAAATGGCAAGCAGGCCGCCGCAGCGGCGGCGACCGAGACGCCGGAGCAACGCGAACAGCGCCAGGCGGTGGATGCCTGGCTGCGGCGGGTGCCGGATGATCCGGGCAGTTTGTTGCGCACCAAATTCAGGCTGGAACACGAACGCAGGCAACGGGACGGACGATGATCGGCACACACCATTTGCGCCGCGCGGCGATCGGCATGTTGACCTGCGTGATGCTGCTCACCTGTGCACCGGTGGGCGCCGTCACGCGCGCGTGGCTGGACCGCGACAGCGCCAATGCCGGCGACGTGGTGATGTTGAACATCGAAACCGATCAACGCGGTGTCGATCCGGATTACACGCCCTTGCGCAACGATTTCACCCTGGGGGCCAAGAGCGCCAACCAGCAGATGCAGGTGACCAATGGGTCGGTGACGGTGCGCGCGCTGTTCGGTGTGGTGCTGACGCCGCGCAAGAGCGGCGAGCTGATCGTACCGGCGATCCGCGTCGGTAACGAGCGCACCGAACCGTTGCGGTTGCAGGTGGGCGCTTCGGCAAGCGGTGCCGGCAGCAGCGCGCCCGGCGCAGCAGCTGCGGCGCAAGGCAATGAGGATGCGTTTGTCCAGACGCAGGTGGACGATCCGCAGCCCTATGTGCAGCAAAGTGTGGGCGTGGTGGTGCGGCTGTATTTCGCCACGCAGCTGGCGTCCGGCGAGCTGGATCTGGAAGCGCCCGATGGTGCATCGCTGCAGCGCATCGGCGATGACGTTAGTTCGGTCAAGGTGCTCAACAATCGCCAATACAACGTGGTCGAACGACGTTACCTGCTGGTGCCCGAGCGCAGCGGTCGCCTGGTGTTGCCGTCGGCGCGCTTCAACGGCCGTTCGGTCGGGGGCTTCTTCGACGATTACTTCGGTCGCGGCAATGGCGAGCTGAGCGCGCGTAGCGCCAGCATCCCGCTGCAGGTCCGTGCACAACCGGCCAATGCGCCGCAGCCGTGGTTGCCGTTGCGCAGCCTGCAGCTGCGGTATACGACCACGCCGCAGCGCGCCACCGCCGGCGAAGCGGCGCAGATCGTGGTGGAGGCCAGCGCGCGCGGCGCCACCCAGGCGCAGTTCCCCGATTTGCCGACCCCGAGCGTGCCCGATGCGCAGGTGTTTGCCGAGCCGGCGCAGTACGAAGAACGCTTCGTGGATGGCTCGCCGCAGCTGCGGCTGACCCGCCGCTATTCGATCGTGCCCAACCGCGCCGGTCCGCTGGTGGTGCCCGGCTTGCAGGTAGCATGGTGGGATGTGGGCGCGGCGGCGGCCAAGACGGCCTCGCTGCCGGATCTGACGCTGGATGTGGCGGCTGGTACCGGTGCGTTTGCGGCGCCGGCGCCCGCGCCGGCAGCCAGTCCGTCACCGGGTAACCCGGCGACCACGCCTGCGGCCAGCACGCTGAGTCTGCAGCAACCGGCGGCCACGCAACGGCCGTGGGGCTGGATCGCTGCGGCGATGGGCTTTGCGCTGCTGTGGATTGCCACCCTGGTGTGGGCCTTGTCACGGCGTCGCGGCGGTTCGCACGGGGTGCCGGTGCTCAATGCCGGCGATGCAGCTGCGCCCGGCCGGCGTGTGACCCACGGTGTGGCCGAATTGCGACGCGCGCTCGACACCGGCGGCATGGACGATGTGGCCGCGGTGCTATGTGGCATGGCCGGCGTTTCCGACATCGACAGCGTGCTGGCCGCGTTGAGCGACCCGGCGCAGCGCGCGGCGGTGGCGCAGATGCAGCGCGCCCGCTGGGGCGGCGATGGTGACGTGAGCAGTGCACGTTCGGCATTGCGCGAGGCCTTCGCCAAGGGACCGCGTTGGCGGCACGCCACGGCTGCGGAGCCGGAGGTATTGGCGCCGCTGTATCCGCCGGCGCCTTGATCGGTGTCGCTGCATTGGCAGCGGTGGACAGGTCCTGGATAGCCAGCGTGCTGCGCCTCGTTTTGACACGCTGACTGCGGGTGCAGCTGGTTCTTTAAGCTGTGCTACTTAAAGAAAGGCGGTTTTCCAAGGCAAGGCGTTTGGTCTGCGGCGTGGCTGCAGGGCCCTTGCCCGCCCACCATCGCGGGACACGCTGCAACTACGTCCCTGTAAGCTTTTACGCGGCATCCATGCCGCGTAAGGTCCCGCGACGGTGGGCGGGCAAGGACCCGTCGAGATGGTCGGTGTGCGCAGTTACAAGCAAGGCATGGCTTTCGCTGTTCGAATCACGTTGCGTTCGACCAGTTCCCCGCGCAAGCCGAGCAACAGGCAGGCTTTCGACACGAAATATGGAAATGTCTCGTCTGCCGCTGCAAGCCGAGCGAAACGCTTTCAATAAAGCAGCCGACTAACGTCCTGGTGCGGTGTCCTCGCCGGTTGCGGGACCGTGTGACGGCATGGATGCCGCCACACGGTCCCCCAGGGGTGGGTTCACGGCGTGTCCCGCAAGCGGTGAGGGCACCGCGCTCTCGACGCTGCAAGTTTGCTGCGGGGCCCTTGCCCGCCCACCATCGCGGGACACGCCGCAAGTACGTCCTTGTAGGCTCTTACGCGGCATCCATGCCGCGTAAGGTCCCGCGACGGTGGGCAGGCAAGGACCTGTCGAGTTGGTCGGTGTGCATGGAAGAGCGGTGCTGGATGCACCTCGTTCGACGTGAAGCGTCGACGCCACGTCCGATGCTTGCCGCATGACAGACAGCTTTTTAGATGAGCCCCGACCAATTGTCTGGTGCGGTGCCCTCGCCGCTGCAAGTTTGCTGCGGGGCCCTTGCCCGCCCACCATCGCGGGACACGCTGCAAGTACGTCCTTGTAAGCTCTTACGCGGCATCCATGCCGCGTAAGGTCCCGCGACGGTAGGCGGGCAAGGACCTGTCGAGTTGGTCGGTGTGCATGGAAGAGCGGTGCTGGATGCACCTCGTTCGACATGAAGCGTCGACACCGCGCCCTCGACTCTCATCGGGCTTTTGATTCACGCATCCCGGCGCGACTAGATACGCCCCGGGTCTATGGATTCGTTGCCTTACGCGTTACGTCCCGATGAGGCCTGGGCACTGCGGATAGAGCACTTGCAGCGCGGCTGATCCGCGGGCTGGTCGCAGGGGCCTCGCCCGCTCCAACGCCTGCATCACCTGATGTTGTGAGAGACACCTACCCTCGGGCGGGCGCATGGCGGCCGGCCGGGTAGGTGGCCGCGTCGATGGCGTTTGTTAAGCTCCGGAGCTTGTGTCCAGATCAAGGCCTGACCAGATGACTGCATCCCCCGCCGCGCGCCGCCCGGGCCTGCCCCTGCATTGGAAGATGGGCATTGGCTTCGCCGTCGGTCTGCTGCTGGGTCTGGCGGTCTACTACCTGGCGGGCAGCGATGCCGACTGGGTGCGTATGGTGACCAGGTACGTCACCACTCCGTTCTCGCAGATCTTCCTCAATCTGATCTTCATGCTGATCGTGCCGTTGCTGTTTTCGGCATTGGTGATGGGCATTTCCGAAATGGGCGACATCCGCGCGCTCGGGCGGGTGGGGTGGCGCACCCTGGGCTACACCATCGTGCTGTCCGGCGTGGCGGTGTTGTTGGGGCTGGTGTTGGTCAATGTGCTCAGGCCTGGTGCGGGCGTGGATCCGCAACTGGCCAACCAGTTGATCCAGCAGAACGCCGAGCGCACCCGCGAAATCATCTCCAGCTCCGGCACCCAGCCGCAGGGCATGGACATGCTGTTGTCGATCGTGCCTAGCAACGTGATCGCTGCGGCGTCCAGCAACGGTGCGATCCTGTCGCTGATGTTCTTTGCGGTGATGTTCGGCGTGGGCATGGTGCTGACCGCCGATGAAAAAGTGGCCACGCTCAAGCGCGGCATCGAAGGCATCTTCGAAATCTCGATGACCCTGATCGGCCTGGTGATCCGGCTGGCGCCGTATGCGGTGGCCTGTTTCATGTTCAACCTGGCCGCGCTGTTCGGCTTCGATCTGTTGATCCGTCTGGGCGCTTACGTGGGCGTGGTGGTGCTGGCGCTGGGCCTGCACATGGTGGTCAGCTACGGGCTGGCGGTGAAGTTCGCCGGGCGCTCGCCGATCGGCTTCTTCCGGCAGACCCAGGAGGCCACGATGATGGCCTTCTCCACCGCCTCCAGCAACGCCACCCTGCCGACCGCCCTGCGCGTGGCCGACGAGATGGGCCTGCCGCCGCGGGTGTCGCGCTTCGTGCTGACCGTGGGCGCGACCGCCAACCAGAACGGCACCGCCTTGTTCGAAGGGGTGACGGTGATCTTCCTGGCGCAGTTCTTCAACGTGGACTTGAGCCTGGGCCAGCAGTTCATGGTGATGCTGGTGTGCATCCTGGGCGGCATCGGCACCGCCGGCGTGCCCTCCGGCTCGCTGCCGGTGGTGGCGTTGATCTGCGCGATGGTCGGGGTCAACCCGGTCGGCATCGGCATGATCCTGGGCGTCAATCACTTCCTGGACATGTGCCGGACGGCGTTGAACGTGACCGGCGATCTGGCGCTGACGACCCTGGTTGCCAAGGGCGAGGAATAGTGAATTGGGAATCGGGAATGGGTAAAGCCGGCTGTTGCGATCGGTACGTGTAATGGGAGGTCATGCCACACCGGGGGGAAGAGTTGCGGTGCGAGCAGCGATAGCGGCCAACCTGCAACACTGCATCCGATTCCCCATTCCCAATTCTCCATTCCCGACTCCCCATCCCCCTAACGCGCTCTGTGGGAGAATAAGCGTCTCCGCTTCCAGCGGTGTTCCCCTCCGCTTCCATAGACGCCCATGACCCAGCCCACCCGCCGCCAGCTGGCCAACGCCATCCGTTTTCTCGCCGCCGATGCGGTCGAAGCCGCCAAATCCGGCCATCCCGGCATGCCGATGGGCATGGCCGATATTGCCGAAGTGCTGTGGAACGATTTCTTCCGGCACAACCCGAACAACCCGCAGTGGTTCAACCGCGACCGTTTCGTGCTGTCCAACGGCCACGGCTCGATGCTGCAGTACGCGCTGCTGCACCTGTCCGGCTACGACCTGCCGATCGAGCAGCTCAAGCAGTTCCGCCAGCTGCACAGCAAGACCGCCGGCCATCCCGAGCGCAGCGAAACCCCCGGGGTGGAGACCACCACCGGTCCGCTCGGGCAGGGCTTTGCCAATGCGGTCGGGTTCGCGCTGGCCGAAAAGTTGCTGGCGCAGCGCTACAACCGCCCGGAGCTGGAAATCGTCGACCACCGCACCTGGGTGTTCATGGGCGATGGCTGCATGATGGAAGGCATTTCCCACGAAGCCGCCTCGCTGGCCGGTACCTGGGGCCTGGGCAAGCTGGTCGCGTTCTGGGACAACAACCAGATCTCCATCGACGGCAACACCGCCGGCTGGTTCAGCGACAACACCCCGGAGCGTTTCGAGGCCTATGGCTGGCATGTGATCCGCGATGTGGACGGACATGACGCCGAGAAGATCAAGGCCGCCATCGAGACTGCGCTGGACAATACCGACAAGCCCACGCTGATCTGCTGCCGCACCAAGATCGGCTTCGGTGCGCCGAGCAAGGCCGGCAAGGAATCCTCGCATGGCGCACCGCTGGGCAAGGAAGAACTCGAGGGCGCACGCAAGGCGCTGGAATGGCCGTACGGCCCGTTCGAGATTCCCGAGGAGATCTATGCTGGCTGGCGCGCCAACGGCACCGGCACGCTGCGTCAGGCCGAGTGGGAGCAGCTGTTCGACAAGTACGGCAAGCAGTATGCGGCCGAAGCTGCCGAGCTGACCCGCCGCTCGCATGCCGAGCTGCCGGCCGACTTCATCGCCCAGGCCGATGCCTATATCGCCAAGGCACAGCAGGACGGCCAGACCATCGCCTCGCGCAAGGCCTCGCAGCTGGCGATCGAAGCGTTTGCGCCGTTGCTGCCGGAACTGATCGGCGGCTCGGCCGATCTCGCGCATTCCAACCTGACCTTGTGGAAGGCCAGCAAGTCGGTGGCCACCGATGACCCGAATGCCAACTACGTCTACTACGGCGTGCGCGAGTTCGGCATGACCGCCATCGCCAACGGCCTGGCCCTGCACGGCGGCTTCATTCCGTTCGACGCCACCTTCCTGGTGTTCAGCGATTACGCGCGTAACGGCGTGCGCATGAGTGCGCTGAATCCGGCCCACGCCATCCATGTGTACACGCACGACTCGATCGGCCTGGGCGAAGACGGCCCGACCCATCAGCCGGTGGAGCACCTGGCCTCGCTGCGCTACATCCCCAACAACGATGTGTGGCGCCCGGGCGATGCGGTGGAATCGGCGGTGAGCTGGAAGGCCGCCATCACCCGCAAGGACGGCCCGAGCTGCCTGGTGTTCAGCCGCCAGAACCTGCAGCACCAGCCGCGCAGCGACGAGCAGCTCAAGCTGATCGAACGCGGTGGCTATGTGCTGGCCGAGGCCGAAGGCGGCGTGCCGGACGTGATCCTGATCGCCACCGGGTCGGAAGTCGGGCTGGCGGTGGAAGCCAAGCAAACCCTGGACGCGGCCGGCCTGAAGACGCGCGTGGTGTCGATGCCGTCGACCGATGTATTCGATCGCCAGGATGCGGCCTATCGCGAGTCGGTGCTGCCGAATGCGGTGCGCAAGCGCGTGGCGGTGGAAGCGGGCGTGACCGGCTTCTGGCGTAAGTACGTGGGTCTGGATGGCGACGTGGTCGGCATCGATACCTTCGGCGCCTCGGCACCGGCGGATCAGCTGTACGCGTACTTCAAGATCACCGCCGAGCATGTGGTTGCGGCGGCCAAGGCGCTGTAAGGCCTTGCGTATTGCCTGAAGAAAGCCGGCGAAAGCCGGCTTTTTTTGTGGGGCTCGTGCGCAAAGGGGGGGCATCGTGCAGCGGACCCATTGCACGCGTCAGTGCGCGTCGTCGGCCAGCGCTGATGCGCGGATCCTTGTCAGCGCCTGTAACTGCGCATCCCGCATCGGCGGATTGGGATCGTGCCCGATGCGTGGCGGCACGGGGTTGCCTGGTCTGGACAGACAGTCCATCGAAACGGGCCGTGCTGCTCTCCTTGGGACGGCCGGATCGGGTCCGCGCTGGTGGATCGCTATGGCGATGGCGGACCGCGGGGATGCAGATCGATCTGCGGGCCCCACAGCCAGGTAGCGCTCGCTTGTGTCAAGCGGATGCTAAAAAAATGTCAATCCGGCTGTTTAAAATGTGAATCATTCCCATTAAAATGGCGCGCTGCCGGTGGTCCGGCACAGCGTTCCCCCCCTGTTGCCGGCGCGGCGTCTTCGCAGCGCGTGGTCTGGCCCGTCTGCGTTGGAGTCCCCGATGATCCGTAGTACCGAATTGCGTCTTGCTTCCGTGGGCGCGCGCCGCCATGTCCTGCCGCGCGCGCTGCTGGCCGCGCTGTGCACCATGGCCGCCGGCCAGGTGCTGGCCGAGACGCCTGCTGCCGCCCCCGATGCCGAGGTCACCACGCTGGACCGGCTGATCGTGCAGGGGGAACAGGCCAAGGGCTACACGGTGGAGAAGACCACCGCCGGCACGCGCATGGACCTGTCATTGCGGGAGATTCCGCAGTCGGTGACCGTGATCACCCGCGACCGTATGGACGACCAGAACCTGCAGAGCATCACCGACGTGCTCAACAACGTCACCGGCATCTCGGTGGCGCAGAGCGACAGCGAGCGGCTGGAGTTCTACGCACGCGGCTTCTACATCGACAACTACCAGTTCGACGGCATCCCGGCCTACATGGAGCAGGCCTGGAGCTACGGTGACTCGGCGCTGGACGTGGCGCTGTACGACCGCGTCGAAGTGGTGCGTGGCGCCACCGGCCTGCTCACCGGCTCGGGCAATCCGTCGGCCTCGATCAACCTGGTGCGCAAGCATGCGCTCAGCCGCGACTTCACCGGCACAGTGTCGGTGGGTGGCGGCGATTTCAACAAGACCCGCAGCGTGGCCGATGTCACCGTGCCGCTCAGCCCCAGCGGCAACGTGCGCGCACGGGTGATCGGCGTGTACCAGGACGGCGAGTCGGACATGGACCGCTACAACCTGCGCAAGAAGATCGGCTCGGCCATCATCGACGCCGACCTCACCGACAGCACCTTGCTGAGCGTGGGTTACGAGTACCAGAAGAAGGAATCGGACGATGTCACCTGGGGCGGCTTCCCGCTGTTCTACAGCGATGGCACCCGCACGAGCTACGATCGTTCGTTCAACCCGGCAGCCGACTGGACGTTCTGGGACACGCGCCTGCAGCGCACCTTCGCCAGCCTGCAGCAGAGCTTCGACAACGGTTGGACCCTCAAGGCCAATCTGAGCCACGAGAAGACCGAAGCGGCCAATCACCTGTTCTATCCGTTCTATACGATCTTCGGGTTCGACCGCGCCACCGGCGGCGGCGTGGTGCCGTACTCGGGCAACTACCTGACCGAGCGCAAGGCCGATGGTGCCGACGTCTATGCCGAAGGCCCGTTCCAGCTGTTCGGCCGCGAGCATCAGCTGGTCGCCGGCGCCAGCTACAACCGCCGCGAGTACGTCAATAACGGCACCTTCGATTTCCCGGCGGCACTTGACAGCTACTTCGGCTGGACCGGCGCGTACCCGGAACCCAACTGGAGCCCACGCACGGTGCAGAGCGACGGCACCATCAAGCAGAAGGCCGCCTATGTGGCTGCACGCTTCTCGCTGGCCGATCCGCTGACGCTGCTGGTGGGTGCGCGCTATACCGATTGGCAGATCGATGGCCGCAACTTCGATTCGACCACGCAACGCCTGGTGCCGTTCTCCGACACCCAGACTGAAGTCACCCCGTACGCCGGCCTGGTCTACGATATCAACGACGTGTGGTCGACCTACGTCAGCTACACCGAAATCTTCAATCCGCAGACGCTGCGCGATGCCAATGGCGGCTACCTGGATCCGTTGAGCGGCAAGGGCTACGAGGCCGGCGTCAAGGCCGCGTGGTTCGACGACAGACTCAATGCCTCGCTGGCGGTGTTCCGCATCGAGCAGGACAACCTGGGCGTGGCCACCGGCGGCTTCGTGCCCGGTAGCAGTGAATCGGCGTACCAGGCCGCCAACGGCGTGGTCAGCGAAGGCTTCGATTTCGAGGTGTCCGGGCGGGTGACCGAGGGTTGGAACACCACCTTCGGCGTCTCGCACTACACCGCACGCGATGACAACGGCACCTCGATCAACACGCATCTGCCGCGCACCACCCTCAAGCTGTTCAACAGCTACACCCCGCAGGGTGCGTGGAGCGATCTGACCGTGGGCGGCGGCGTCAACTGGCAGAACCGCTCGTACTACGTGGACCCGGCCTACGGCACCTTCCAGCAAGGCGCCTACGCACTGGTCAGCGCCTTCGCGCGCTACCGTCTGTCGCCGCAGTTCTCGGTGCAGCTCAACGTCGACAACCTGCTCGACAAGCGCTACTACGCGCAGTTCAACGGTGGCTATGGCGCATGGGGCGCATCGCGCAACGGCATGCTGACCTTCAACTACACGTTCTGATCGCTGACCAGGCCGGGCGCGCTTTCAGCGCCTGGCCTGCCACTGCAACGATGCAGGCACCTCGCAACAGGTGCCTGTTTTCTTGTCTGTAGCCTGCAGGCCGATCCTAGGTCTGTTGCGCGTATTGCACTGCCTGCGCTGCATGCCGGAACTGGTGTGCTTCAGTGGAATCGATCTGGTGCGCAAGGCGCTGATGGCCTGTCCCGCCAGCGTTGGTGTGCTGCAGGGCCGCTTCCGCACGCGCGCCGACGTGCCGCAATCGCATCCACGGCGGGCTAGGGCTGCAACGGCTCCAGATGCGGCGCCATCACCTCTGCAACCCAGTCCATGAACGCACGCACGCGTTGCGGCAGATGGCGACGCTGCGCGTAGAGCAGCGTGACCGGCATCGGTTCCGATGCAAGGTCGGCAAGCACTTCGATCAGTGCGCCGCTGTCCAGATACGGACGCAGCGGGCTGGCCGGCGCCTGGATGATGCCCAGGCCCGCCAATGCCGCAGCGAGATAGGCATCGCCGTTGTTGACCGTGACCGGCCCGCGCATCGGTAGCAGCTGGTAGGCGTGTCCGTCGTGGTACTCGAAGCCGGGCGAGCGCTGGCCCAGCGTCGGCACGTAATGCACCAGGTCGTGGTGTGCCAGATCGTCCAGGCGCTGCGGCATGCCCCGTCGTGCGAGATAGCCGGCACTGGCGCAGCTAATGATGCGAAACGCACCGAGCGGCCGTGCGACCAGGTTGGTGTCTTCGAGCGTGCCTACGCGCACCACGCAATCGAAGCCTTCGCGCACCACATCCACGCGCCGGTCGGTGCCGCTGATTTCCACTTCCAGCTGCGGGTGCTGCGCCAGGAACCCGGGCAATGCGGGAATCACGAATGTGCGCGCGATGCCGGAGGACATATCCACCCGCAGGCGCCCACGCAGCTGGCTGCGTTCGCGCTGAAACATGCTCTGCAACTCGTCCATGTCGTCGAGCAGGTCGCGGCTGCGCTGGTAGAACGCGGTGCCGTCGCCGGTGAGTTGCACGCGGCGCGTCGTGCGATGCAGGAGTTGCGTGCCGAGCGAGGCTTCGAGCCGCTGCACGGCGGTGGAGACGCTGGCTTTGGGTAGCCCCAGCGTGTCGGCGGCACGCGTAAAGCTGCCGAGCTCAGCCACGCGCAGGAAGGCGCGCAGCGACTCCAGGGTGTCCATCGATTGGTCGAGGTTCTTGAACGGTGCAATCAGGTTGGACTGATTTATGCGGTGCGGCAAGCGCAATAGTCTTGGCACGGTCAGGCGCTGTCACGCCCGTCTCGCGATCACGGCTGGTTTGTTGATCGCTCCACATCGCATGCAACACGCACCGGAGTCCATCCATGTCGACCACCACACCGATCACCCTGATTACCGGCGGCAGCCGCGGCCTGGGCCGCAATGCCGCGCTTGCGCTCGCTGCAGACGGCAGCGATATCGTGCTGACCTACCGCAGCCAGGCAGATGAGGCGGCTGCGGTGGTCGCGCAGATCCACCAGCTCGGCCGCCGCGCGCAGGCATTGCCGCTGGATGTTGCCGACACCGCGTCGTTTGCGGCATTCGCCGCGCAGTTGAAGCAGGTGCTGGCCGGTTGGGACCGCACGCAGTTCGATGCGCTGGTCAACAACGCGGGCACCGGGTTGCATGCGGCCATCGCCGACACCACGCCGGCGCAGTTCGACGCACTGGTCAACCTCCATCTCAAGGGGCCGTATTTCCTGACCCAGGCGCTGTTGCCGCTGATCGCCGATGGCGGACGCATCCTCAATGTGTCCAGTGGCCTGGCACGTTTCGCGCTGCCCGGTGCATCGGCTTACGCGATGATGAAAGGCGGCGTGGAAGTGTTCACCCGTTATCTGGCCAAGGAACTGGGGGCGCGTGGCATTCGCGCCAATACGCTGGCGCCGGGTGCGATCGAAACGGACTTCAACGGCGGGACCGTGCGCGATAACGCACAGGTCAACGCGATGGTGTCGTCGGTCACGGCGCTGGGACGGCCAGGACTGCCGGACGATATCGGGCCGGTGGTTGCTGCGTTACTTGCGCCGGGGACGGGGTGGATCAATGCGCAGCGCATCGAGGTATCGGGCGGGATGTTGATCTGAATGCGAAGGCCTGCGCATCACGCGCAGGCCTCTGACTGCATCGCCACGTCGTGCATCACTGCAGGGGTTGATCGCCATGCAACACGGGATAGGGATTCAAGACCTCTCCCTTCCACCATTGTTTTTCCGGTCCCAGGCGATGGATCTCGAAGTGCAGATGCGGCGCGGCAGGATCGGCATTGCCGGTGCTGCCGACATAGCCGATGATCTGGCCACGCCTGATCGACTGCTTTTCCGCTAGGCCGTCGGCATAGCGCTCCAGGTGCGCATAGTAGTAGCAGTACGTGCCGGCCGGGTCGAATTGATAAATGGTCAGGCCGCCGCGTTCGCTGTTGAACAGTTTCTCGACCGTACCGTCTGCCACCGCAATCACCGGCGTGCCGGTCGGCGCAAGAATGTCGATGGCGTCGTGCACGCGGCCTTCGCTGCGTGCGTCGGTAAACGTATTCTGCAGCTGGCCGCTGCTGATGCCTTGCACCGGAATCAGTAAGCCGCTACCTGCACTTGCAGCGTCAGGCGAGGGCGCGGATGCCGCCACGGCTGGCGCGTCTGCGGCACCTGCCGTTCCGGTGGAGGGCGACGCGGCAACGTCCGGTGTAGCGGCAGCCGGTGCAGTAGCGGAGGATGCCGCTAGCCCAGTGCTTGCCGTTTGGGCCGGCGCTGCCACCGCAGACGCAGTGGCAGAAGTGGGTGCCACCGCTGCCTGCGGGGCCTCGCGTTCCAGCCACCAATAGCCGGCCGCACCGAGCAAGACGCCCACCACCAGCATCATCAGCAGTTTCATGCTTACTCCTGCATCACCACCGGCATGGACGGGCCAACCACGCTGGACAGGTTGACCACGTCCCAGTTGGTCAGGCGCACGCAGCCATGCGATTCGGTCTTGCCGACATGGCCCGGTTCCGGCGTGCCATGCAGGCCGTAATGTGGTTTGGACAGATCGATCCACACGCGGCCGACCGGATTGTTCGGGCCGGACGGCAGGGTAGCCTTCTGGTCCCCCTTCTTCGCGTCCCAGAACAGCTTGGGGTTGTACTTGAACACCGGATCGCGCGCGACGCCCAGCACCTTCCAGCGGCCGATCGGCAGCGGATCGTGCTTGCTGCCGGAAGACACCGGGAACTGCGCATACACCTTGCCGTCGGCATCGAACAGGCGCAGCGTCGATTCGGACTTGTCGACCACCAGCTTGGCCGGCTTGGCCAACGGCGGGACACCGTCGATGTTCGGCACCTGGATCACGCCGCCGGCCTTGTTCAAGTCCACGCCGGGGTTGAGTTGGCGCAGCAGCTCCGGCGCGGCATGGAACCGTTCGCCCAGCGCCTCGTCCACAGAGGTATAGCCCAGTGACGTCAGCTTGGCCTGTTCGGCCGGTCCCTTCGGAATCGGCTGGAACGGTCCGGCCACATCGGCATCGGTGAGCGTGTATTGCACCAGCGCCGGCGTGCTGTCGGCCTGCAAGGCCTGCCAGGTGGCGTCATCCAGCTCGCCGGTCACCTTGATCTTGTGCGCAGCCTGAAATCCCGACACGGCGCGCTGTTGATTGGAGCCACGCTCGCCATCGATCTGTCCCGGCGAGAAATGCGCACGATCCAGCAACACCTGCGCATGCAGGTCCGAGCGCGGACCAGTCGGCACGACGGTCGCAGCGGGCGTTGCTGCCGCAGCAGGTGCGGCGGCGGGCTGCGGCGCTTGCGCCAGTGCGGACAGGGAGGTGCCCAGAGCAAGGGCGAGCAAGCAGGCGCGAGCGTGGATGCGTGGTGGCATGAGCAGGTCCGAAAGAGGCATGTGCGCACCTTGCCCGAGCCGCCTGCGTGGTCTGTGTGAAATGGCTGCACCGGGACTGACTGACGACGCGGTCTCGATGCGAATCGTGCGTGGATATCTGTGATTTCTCTTCCGCGCAGCTGTCGATGCGATGTGTCCGCCTGGCTGGGTTTCTTCCCGGACGATGGCGTTCGTCGTGCACGATGCAGCAATCGATCGCCCGGGTGTCAGTCAGGCGATCGATTCGAGAGCAAGTGCAAACCCGGTCCCTGCAGCGGCAGACATCGCGCCGCAGCTGCCTGCCGATCCGCCGTCAGTAGGTGTAGCCCAAGGTCAGCATGTACACCCGCCCGGTCTGCACATAGGCGCCGTCGGCACCGGGGTCATAGGCCATGTAGCGCTTGGACCTGCCCTGGGTTTCGTAGAACGTGGCAGCATTGAGCAGGTTCTTGGCCGACACCCCCACATCGACGTGGTGCGGCAGATGATAGGTCGCAGTGAAGTCCAGCGATTTGACCGGTTGCAGGTAATAGTTGAGCCGGTCGCTGGTCAGCCCAAGCAATTGCAGACCGGTGTAGTTGTAGCTCAGGTCGGTGCGCAGATGCGTATCGTCGTAGAACAGATCCAGGTTGTAGATGCGCTCGGGTGCACGCGGCAGCCAGGTCTTTTCCGGTTGATCGCTGCGTTTGCTGTCCGCCTGGCTGTGCTGCAGCGTGAGGTTGGCGCTGACGCCAACGTTGCTCCACAGTCCCGGCAGTCCCTGCAGGCGTTTGTTCGCTGCCAGCTCCAGTCCGTAGAGGGTTGCGGTGCCGCCGTTCTGCGGCATGGTCACCGGCACGCCGTTTTCGAAGGTGGTGCCGGTCGGTACCAGCCCGCCCAGCGTGTTGTCGTTGCTGGTGGCCGATTGCGAGGTGTAGATGAAGCCGGTGATGCGCTTGTAATAGGTCGATGCGCTGAGCACACCGCCGCTGTGGTCGTAGAATTCGGCAGAGAGATCGGCGTTGTCGGCCTTGCTCGGATGCAGGTCGGGATTGGGCTTGGAGATGCCCACCACCTGCTGGGTGTCGTCGATGGTGTACACCGTTTCGCCGGAAATCAGGCCGAATGCCGGGCGGCTGAAACTGCGGCGCAACGAGGCGCGGTAGACGGTGAGATCATCCGGGCGATAGTTGACGCTGATGCCCGGCAACACCTGTCCGTAGGTGCTGCCGGTGCCGACGAAGCTGCCGGTGCTGCCGTCGCCGCTGGACTGCCAGGATTGTGCCGAATAGCGTGTCAGCTCGTAGCGCACGCCGGGCAGCACGCTCACCGAGCCCACATGCAGCGCGGCCATCGCATAACCGGAATAGATCGCCTCGGTGCTGGAGGTGGTGTTGGCGTTGTAGTCGTTGGCGGTATAGACACCGGCGCCGTTGGGATCGTTGACGTACTTGTAGGGCAGTGCCTGCGCGAGCATCCAGTTGCGGTCCAGCAGCTTGAACGGGCCGGCGTAGCGGCCATCGAAGGCGTTATAGGTGACGCGGCCCGGGATCGCGCTCAGCGCTGGCCCGCCTGCAGTGGGGAAGGCGTAATTGGGTCCGCCAAAATACGGCCCGTTGGTGACGAAGTTGCCGTCCTTGTGGAAGAACGGGTGATCGTAGGCGCCGCGATCGGAGTGGTCGGCAGACAGGCCGAGCTTGACGCTGTCCAGCACATCGCCATCGACCTGGTAGGTGATATCGGTGTGCGCGTTGATGCGGTTGTCGTGGCTGCCGGCGTCATGCCCCTGCACCTTCCACAACAACGAGGAATCCAGGTTGTAGAAGAAGTCCTGCAGGGCAGGCGTGCTCGGCGCGATGCTGGGATAGCGCGGGTTACTGAGATCGAAGGCGAAGCTGCCGGGCGTAAAGCCATACAGGCTGGCCGACACGTAGTCTGGACGGCTGCGGGTGCCGCGACCGACCGAGCTGCCGTAGTCGAAGCGCAAGCGCTCCAGCGTGGTCTGGCCTCCCAGCTGCAGCGTCGCCAGTTTTTCGTCGATATCGTGCGTGTTGAAATAGCCGCCGCGCACCGCGGTGGGCTGGTTGCGATAGGTTTCCAGGCGCGCGCTGGACTGGTCCTGTTGTCCGGTGACGCCGTAGCTGCCGTAGATGGCACGCGCATACAGCGCGCTGTTGTCGCCTTGCCAATCCAGCGAGAGATTGCCGCCGTAGCGCTCGATCTGGCTGGTGTAGAGGCTGTACTTGTAGCGGGTGCTGATCAACGGCCCGACATCGCGCAGGTCGGTTGCAGCGGCCAATGCGGGATCGGCCGGCAGGTATTTGCTATTGGGCGCCGGCGCCTGCGCCATGTTGTTGTTCTTGCCGTAATACGCCGATGCGTAGAGGCCGAAGGCATGGCCATCGCCGAATTTCCAGGCCAGCTCCTGCTGGAAGGTGCCGCCGGTGTGCTTGCCGCCCAGCTTCGAAGCCAGCGCGTTGAACTGGCCCTGCGCGGTGCTCTTGGCGTAGAGATCCTGGCCGAAGTCGAAGGCATTGGGCGTGCGCATGTCGATCGCGCCGCCGATCGAATCGCCGGGCATGTCGGGCGTGGGGGATTTGGACACCTGCACCGACTGGATGCCGAACGGCGCCAGCATGTTCAAGGAGATCGCACGTGTCGACGAATCGGTTTCCGGCATGCCGAAGCCGTTGAGCGTGTAGGCGTTGTAGCTGGCGTCCATGCCGCGAATGCTGACGTAGGCGTTTTCGCCGGTGGTGGCCTGGCCCAGATGCATGTCGCTGTATGCCGACAGGCCCGGCATATGCGAGACCACATCGGCGATGCCGCCCGAGGGGATCGCATCGATCTGCTGCTTGCTCATCACGCTGTTGACGCTGCTGGACAGGCGCTGTTCGTTGAGCGATCCCGGTGTGGCGGCGTGCTTGGCCTGCACGTTCACCGAATCCAGCGTAGTGGTGGCAGGCTCCGGCGTCTCGGCAAACGCAGGGGCGGACAGCGCCAGCGCGATGGCGCAGGTCAGGCGATGGATGGTGCGGGGGGGCTGCATGCAGTTGGCTCGCGTGGTTGGAGAACGTGGGGTGCCCGGCCCTCGTGACGCGGGTACGGGCGTGCGTCGCCGACGCCTTCCTTTGCGACAGCGCTGTGCTTGGGGCCGGGATTGCGACGACGATCGCGATCGCGACTCAATGCCTGAGGTCGACGCCCGTGCAGTGCGCCTGCGCCAGCTGCGGATTGCAGCGTGCGACGGCATCGCCGTCGAAACGCACCACATAACCGTTGCCGGTCGGCTCGTGTGCGGGGAAGTCGGTGCTGAGCAACTGCGCGCCACTGGCCAGCATGCGGTCGCGGCGGGTGGTGTCGTGTCGCAGCGCTTCCTTCAGGTCTGCGTCGGTCCGCGTGCGTACCAGATAGCCGGCTTTCACCAGCTGGGTGATCGTCTCGGCGGGGCCGTCGTTGAGTTCGGTGAACGCGGCATCGTCTTGGCCAGGCACGGCATTGGTGAAGCACACGCGTCCGCGCAGCGACGGATGCCCGGGCAGGTAGCTGGCACCGGCCGCACGTTGATCCAGCAGGAACACCACCTTGCCGCGCGCCTGGTCCAACGCCGGCCAGCCGTGCGCACGCACCGCGGCGTCGAGCGTGGCTGCGCTGCCACGCACCTGATCGGGGCTGAGGTACTCGCCGGGTCGAAAGACCGAGCGCAGTTCGGCATCCAATGCATCCATCGCCGCCGGATCGAACGGCTCCGGCTGCACGGTCGGAAAGGCCAGTTGCATCGGCGCCTGCTTGGTTTCCAGCAGGATGAAGATCGGCACATGCCCGGGATGCTGCGTCGACCACGCGCGCACTTCCTGCAGGCAGGCGATCAAGGGCTGGCAGGTACTGCGCTGGTCCACATCCTGCACATGCATGACCTTGAAGCCCGGTTTGTCCATGACCCCGGCCGGTGCGCTTGGCGCTGCGGGTGGCAAGCCGGCCTTGGCGAGCTGCGCGACGATGGCCGGGTGCGCGTAGCGGCCGCCGTTGGCATCGGCGAAGACATCCAGTTCGAGTTGCCGGACACCATCGTCCAGTTGTTGCCTCAGCGGCGGATGGCGGTAATCCAGCGCCGCGAACAGCTCCGGACTCAGTTGTTGCAGCAGCGTCGCTTCGCTGGGGGCGAAGCCGGCGTGGTAGCTGTTATGGCTGCCGATGTATTGCAGGTCGGTGAGGCGGGGAGCGGCGTGCGCGGTCGCGCCGGCCATCAGCAGCAGGCCAAGGCATGCTGCGCTGCGTGTGCTGCTTCGCTTCGCGCGCGATGGCTTCGTTCTGCGGTCATTGCGTGGATTCAACGCCGAAACAGCGGGGAGCAAGCGCATGCAGCCAGGCCGGAAAGAAGGTACCCGCCATCATCGCGGCCAAATCTGACGCAAGGCTTTCCGCCGTGTTGCCGTCGTGCGTCATATTGCGGAAAACGCGCCATGGCCTCGCGTCTCGCGACACGGACGGCTCAGTGCACTGCGGTTTTCCGCAAGGCATATGCCAGCAGCCGTGCCTGCACGCGCTCGGCACTGCTGCGTGGTGCATCCAGTGCCATCCGCTGCAGAGCGGCGGCACCGCTTGCATCGGCGGTATCGCGTGACAGCAGTGCGCGGCAGAGGGTCAACAGCTTGGCGCTGTTGCCGGCCGTTGCGCGTTTGAGCCAGGTCAGGGCGCGCAGCACGCGCTGCTCGACCTCGCTGAAGTCGCTGCCGAGCGGGTAGTCGGGCAGGCTGCCATCGCGACGGAACGGCGCCAGCGCCTGTTCCAGCGCCTGCGGTGTGTTGCGTCGTGCACGCGCAGGCAATGCAGGGTCGCCACGTAGCTTGCGCGATGCCTTGGCGCTCGCCAGCAATGCGTCCTGGAAGCGTGCATCGCAGATGCCGGCCATCGCCAGCACGCAGTCCTGGTCGGTCTGGTGGCGCAGGTCGGCGATGCCGTACTCGGTGATGTACAGGTCGCGCAGATGGCGCGGGATGGTGGTGTGCCCGTAGTTCCAGCGCACATTGCTCGCTGCGTGCGCACCGGCATCGCGCGTGGCCCGCAGCATCAACGCGCTGCGCGCCTGCGGCAAGGCATGCGCCATCGCCACGAAGTTGTATTGGCCGCCGACACCGGAGACCACACGGCCATCTTCCAGCCCGTCGGACACCGCCGCGCCGAGCGCGGTGGCCATCATGCAGGAGTTGAAGAAGCGCGCATCGCGGCGTTGCAGGCGCTCCAGCGTTTCGTTGCCGCCATACAGCTGGTTGATCTGGCTGATGCGGCGCATGCCGATGGCATCGCGCGTGTCCGCGTCCAGATCGCGCAGCCAGCGGTAAAAATCCGGCGAGCCGAGATAGAACGCGCCGTGCAGAAACTCGCCTTCGCGTGCCAGGCGCGCGTGATCGGCCGCGTCGGCGCCACCGTCGGCGATGCGCTGCATCAGCGGCAGATCATCGTGCACCTTGCGGCGGATCACGCCGCAGTCCACCAGCTGCTTGAAACCTTCATTGAGCATTTCGCTGCAGCCATACAGGCCGGTCTCGAACGGCGCCAGGCCACCGCTGGCCCGCACGGCAGGGTGTTGTTCCAGTTCCGGGTCCAGCGCATGCAGCACACGCCGATAGGTGGCGTTGTCGGTGTGTCGCAAGACCAAGGCATGGCTCAGCGCATCGGCCAGGGTGCCGATGCCGATCTGCAAGGTGCCGCCATCGCGGACCAGCGTGCTGGCATACAGACCGATGGCGTAGTCGACGCTGTTCACCGGTTGCCTGGGCAGGCCGAACAGGCGCGGCGACGGACCGGGCAGGTCGATGACCAGGTCGAAGAAGGCCTCCTCCACCGCCGCGGTGCCACCGATCCACGGCAGTTGCGTGTCCACTTCCGCCACCAGCATGGGGCGCGGCAGGCCAAGTGCCTGCACCGCATCCAGCGTGTCCTGGGTGATGTCGTTGTTGCACGACAACGACAGCCGCGTGGCGCCCGGTTCGCGCGCCACTTTCTGCACGATCAGGTTCGGTGCACGCTGCGCCACTGCGGCAGCAGCGTGGGTGTAGTTGAGACTGGTGTAATCGGCCTGCGCCTGGGTGGAGTGCAGCAGCCCGCCGGACTGCATGTAGAACTCTTCCACCTGCACATGCGCCGGCAGTGCATCGCGCAGCATGTCATCGACATAGGCAAGACGCGGGAAATCCTCGCCGAAATGGCGCGCGATGAACGGGGCCGCAAAGCGCGCCTCCAGCCCCGTGCCCGGCTTGGGCGGGTTGAGCGACAACGCGGTATACAGCGCCAGTGGCCGCGTGGGCGTGTGCTTGAGCTGCGCATATAGCGCGTTCAATAGCCGGTGCGGCTTGCCGATGCCCAGCGGCGCGCCGACACGTAGCGGGCCGTCGAGGCGTTGCAGGATGTGCGCAACAGCGCTGGGCAGGTCGGTCAGATGGTCAGTCATCGGTGCAGGGTAGCCGAGGCGATGGCGGGGTGGTTACCCGGACTGCCGACAAGACCGGGTTGATGCACCCGTTGCCGCAACGCTGTTGGGACGGGCTTGACAGGTCAAAGTTTTACATGCGTAATCGGTAAAAATTACGGATGTAATCGCATGCCGATCAGCGAAGCCGAAGCAGTGGTGATGCAGGTGCTCTGGGATGCGGCGCCGCGCAGCGCCGACGACGTGGTCGCCGCGCTGGCTGCCCACAGCAACTGGGCCGAGCCGACGGTGAAGACCCTGCTCAACCGCCTGCTTGGCAAGGGCGCCATCCGCGCGGTGAAAGAAGGGCGGCGCTATCTCTACTCGCCGGTGCTGGCGCGCGAGCAGTGGGTGCAGCAACAGAGCGAGGGGTTGCTGCAACGCCTGTTCGGTGGGCGGGTGGCGCCACTGGTGGCGCATTTCAGCGAGCGCGGAAAACTCAGCGCGTCCGATATCGCGGAGCTGAAACAACTGATCAAGGAGCTGGACGATGAACCCTGAGGCCTGGGTCCTGGTGTCGCGCGCAACGCTGTACATCACCGTCGCGCTGCTGGTCTGCCTGTTCCTGCGTCGCCCGCTGCGCAAGCTGTCGGGTGCCACCGCGGCGTATGCGATCTGGTCCTGCGTCCCGCTGGCCCTGGTGGCGGCCGTGTTGCCAGGCCCGTCTCTCGGCGTGGCGGTGCCGAGGTTACCGGCGCTGACTGCCCTGCCGGCGCTCTCCAGCGTGCAGGGCCAAGGCCAGGCGTGGGCAAGCTGGCTGGCGGCAGCGTGGCTGGGCGGCGCGGTGGTGATGGCGTTCGGAGTGTGGACGCGGCAACGGCGTTTCCTGCGCCGCCTGGGGCCGTTGCACCGGCTCGACCACCGGCTCTGGTCGGCCACGCACGATGTCGGCCTTCCTGCATCGCTGGGACTCTGGCGTCCGCGCATCGTGGTACCGGCCGATTTCAGCGTGCGCTACGACGCCGATGAGCGCGCGCTGATCCTGGCGCATGAGCGCATGCATCTGCGGCGCGGCGATCTGCATGCGAATCTGCTGGCAGCGCTGATGCTCTGCATCGGCTGGTTCAACCCGCTGATGCATCTGGCCTGGCGTGCGTTCCGGCTGGACCAGGAACTGGCCTGCGATGCGGCCGTGCTGGCGCAACATCCGGGCAAGCGCCGCAGTTACGCCACGGCCATGCTCAAGACCCAGCTTGGTGCCGGTTGCACGCAACTGGTCTGTCATTGGGCTGCGTCGCCTCCGTTGGCGCAACGGATCGCGGCACTGCGCGGTTTACCCGCAGCTGCCGGGCATGCGCGCTGGCGCGTGGTGATGGTGCTGCTGCTGGCGGCGACGATCAGCACCGCTGCCTGGGCCGTGCAGCCGGCGCGCATTGCGTTGCCGGCACACCCGGCGCCGGCGGCGGGCAACGCGGTGGATTTTTCCACGATGCAACCGCCGAGGTATCCGGCAGCCGCGGTCGACGGCGGTATCGAGGGCTTTGTCGAACTGCAGATTGAGGTCGACCCTGGCGGCGTACCGCAGCACATCGCCATCGTGCAGAGCACGCCGGCCGGTGTGTTCGATCAAGCGGTGCTGGAGGCAGCGCGTCATTGGCGGCTGACACCTGCGTCTGCACATGGCAGGGCGATTGCTTCCACGGTGCGCGTGCCGGTGAAGTTCGAACTGGATGCGCCGGAGCAAACGTCCACGGCTGCCGATGCCGGCGCCGCGCGCCCGGATGCACCAGCGTCCAGCCGTCTTGCCGGTTGTGCCTCGGCAGGCTGCGCAATGCAGGAGAAGCCGTGATGCGATTTACTCCGATATGCACTGCAGCCCTGGCGCTGTCGCTCGGCGCATGTGCAACGCAGGGCGTGCAGGAACAGCAGCGCAGCCAGCGCGAAGATTCGGTGGACCAGCGCATGCTGAGCGCGCAGTCGGGCGGTGACGGCGGCGGCTCCATCCGGTCTTACACACTGGCGCCGGCACAGCGTTTCCGGATGCCGCGCGCACTGCGCAGCGATGCGCCGGTGCTGCCGGCCGACTCGCCACGGCAGACACTGCCGCCGACCACCGTATGCGCGCATGTGATCCTGGCCGCCGACGGCGCGGTGCAGCGCGTCGACCCCATGTCCGATCGCGACGAATGCGCGGCCGGTCTGCTGCCGGACAACGCTGATCTGCTGCAGGCAGTGCGTGCCACGGTGCAGCAATGGCGGTTCGTGCCGGCCGCACTGTGCACGTTTGCCGCCGGCGTGGCGCAGCCGGCGGCGCTTGACGACTGCAGCGGCGCGATCAGCGAGGAACCGGTACCGGTGACGCTGTCGTTCGCGTTCACCTTCGAAGTACGGCAGGGCAGGGTCAGCGTGCGGCAGGGCAAGGTGGCGCAATGAACATGCGCATCGCTGTCATCAGAGCATTTCAGGTGCGAACAGGCGCCGCCGCGAGACTTCTTTGCCAGACAGCATGAAGCGGCCATCGCCGCGGTAATGCACCGTCCTGGGCAGCGCAGGCCGCCTGGCCACCTGCGCGCTCACCACTTCCCAGACGAAGAGGGCGTGGCGGTTGATCTGCCGCCCGTCGTGCAGGCGGCATTCGAAACTGGCGTAGCACTCGGCGATGGCTGGCGCCGCGACCTGCTGGCCGGGGACGGCAGTCAGCCCGAAGTGGTCGAACTTGTCCATCTGGGCACCGCTGCTGTTGCCAATGCCGATCACGGTGTCGAGCAGCTCGGCGGTCGGCAGATTGATCACGCATTGTTTGCTGCGCCGGACCAGTTCGAAACTGTGGTTGCCGGGAGCGATGCAGCAGGCGATCAGCGAGGGCGAAAACTCCAGCACCATATGCCAGCCCATGGTCATGATGTCGCGTTGGCCCTTGTGGGCCGAGCTCACCAGCACCACCGGCCCGGGTTCGAGGAAGCGGCGCACCTGCTCCACCGGGAATGCATGTTTCCGATACTGTTTCATGGACACACCAGCTGATTGGATGGGGCGATCGACGGCGTCGATGCGCTCATTCCAGCACATGCACGCTATCGGCGATGCGCTGCACTTCATCGGGATTGTGGCTGACGTACAACATCGGCAGGCGGATCTCGTCGCGCACGCGCTGCAGGTAGGGAATCAGTTCTTCGCGGCGCGCCTGATCCAGCGCCGACAAGGGCTCGTCAAACAGCAGGATCGCCGGTTGCGACAACAAGGCGCGGCCGATCGCCACACGCTGCGCTTCGCCCCCGGAGAGGTTGCGCGGCCGGCGTTGCAGCAACGGCGCTATACCCAGCAGCGCCACCACGTCGTCGAAGCCGAATGGCGCCGCGCCTCGGGCGTGCCGGCCATAACGCAGGTTGCGGCGCACATCCAGATGCGGAAACAGCCGCGCATCCTGAAACACGTAGCCGATCCTGCGCTTGTGCGTGGGCAGGTCCACGCCTTGCCGGGCGTCGTACAGGCAGCGCCCGTCGATGCGGATATGCCCGGCCTGCGGCCGCACCAGCCCGGCGATTGCGTTGAGCACCGTGCTCTTGCCCGCGCCGGAGGGGCCGACCAGGGCCACCACACGGGCCTGGTCCTGGATGTGGACATGCCGTTGGAAATTGCCGCGCTGCAGGTGCAGGTCGATATCGAGCATCAGCCGTCCTCGCGTGGATGCGGTCTGCGCACCAGCCACTCGGACAGCAGCAGCGCCGCCAGCGAGATCGCCAACGCAACGCCGGCCAGCCGCCACACGCCCGATTCCATGCCCGGCACCTGCATCAGCCCGTAGATGGCCGACGACAAGGTCTGGGTTTCGCCAGGAATATTGGACACGAAGGTGATGGTCGCGCCGAATTCGCCCAAGGCCTTGGCGAACGCCAGCACCGTGCCGGCCACCAGGCCAGGCCAGGCCAGCGGCAAGGTGATGCTGAAGAACACCCGCCACGGGCCCGCGCCGAGCGTGGCGGCGGCCGCTTCCAGGCGACGATCGGTCGCTTCGATGGACAAGCGGATCGCGCGCACCATCAACGGGAACCCCATCACCGCGCATGCCAGCGCCGCACCGGTCCAGCGGAATGCGAACTGGATGCCGAGGTGCTCCAGCAGCCAGCTGCCGACCGGCCCCTGCGTGCCCAGCACCACCAGCAGCGCGTAACCGGTCACCACCGGTGGCATCACCAGCGGCAAATGCAGCAGGGCATCCAGCAGCGCCTTGCCCGGGAAGCGCCGCCGCGCCAGCAGCCAGCCACAGGCGATGCCTGGCGGCAGGCTGGCGATGGCTGCAACGATGGCGACCTTGAGACTCAGGCCGATCGCGGTCAGCTCCTGCGGGGTGAACATCGACAACGGCGCGCCTCAATCCTGCAACGAAAAACCACGGCGCACGAAGATCGCCCCGGCCGGCTTGCTGCCCAGCCACTGCACGAACGCGGCGGTGCCGGCATTGCTGCTGTTCTTCAACGCGGCAACCGGATACACGATGGCCTCGTGGCTATCGTCGGGGAAGGTGGCAACCACGCGGACCTTGGGGTCGGCGCGTGCATCCGAGCCGTACACGATGCCCAGCGGCGCCTCCCCGCGCGAGACCAGCATCAACGCGGCGCGCACGCTTTCCGACTCGGCCAGGCGATTGCTCACGCCGTCCCAGTGGCCGAGCTTGCGCAGCGCTGCGGCGGCATACTTGCCCGCCGGCACGCTGTTGGTCTGGCCCACCGCCAGCCGACCGCGCTCGCCGAGCGCCCTGGCAATTGCGCCCGGCTGGCGCGGATCCACGCGCAGCCTGCTGCTGGCCGGGGCGATCAACACCAGGGTATTGCCGAGCAGGTTGTGACGCTGCGCCGGCAGCACCAGGCCGCGCTGCTGCAGATAGTCCATCCATTCCAGGTCGGCCGAAAAGAACACGTCTGCCGGTGCGCCTTGCTCGATCTGGCGTGCCAGTGCAGAGCTGGCGGCGTAGGAGACGCGCACGGGCGTGCCGGTCGCCTTCTGGTAGGCGGCCGCGGCCTCGTCCATGGATTCCTTCAGGCTTGCCGCAGCAAACACCGTCACCGGCGCGGTCTGCGCCGTGGCCAGGACGGGCAGGGCAAGCATCAGCACGCAGAACGCGCGCTGCCAAAAACCGATCGTGCGCATGGGGGGCTCCAGCAGGGTCAGGCACCGATCATAGCGGCTGCGCGCGATGCGCCGCGTGGCGGCCACGCTGACGCGTCAGCGAACCACTCCGTCACAGCGGCCGGCCTGCAGATTGGTCTGCAATGCCGGCCGGATCAGCCTGGGCTCGGGCAGCGTGGCATCGCGTGCCTGGCGCTGCGCCACGAACGCATCGACCTCCACGCCATCGCGCACATGGATATTGCTGCGCCGCTGTTCGCCGATGCTGGTCTGGTAGGCCACGTCGCGGCCGCCCGGGCCGTAGTCATGGCAGACGAACACGCGCGTGTCCTCCGGCAGTGCGTACATGCGCTGGATCGAGGCAAACAGTTGCCGTGCATCGCCACCGGGGAAATCGCAGCGCGCGGTGCCGGCGTCGGGCATGAACAACGAATCGCCGGGGAACAGCGCATCGCCGATCAGATACGCGATGCTGTCGCTGGTATGCCCGGGCACCGCGATGACACGTACCTGCAGCGTGCCCAGGGCGAAGCGCTCGTCATCGGCGAACAGGTGATCGAACTGCGAGCCATCGGCACGGAAGTCTTCCGGCAGCGCGTAGTGTGGCGCGAGCGTCTGCTGCACGTCCCGAATGCCGTCGCCGATGCCGATGCGTGCCTGTGGCCAGTGCTGTTTCAGCCACTGCGCGGCAGACAGGTGATCGGCATGCGCATGGGTTTCCAGCAGCCACTGCACCTGCCAGCCGCGGTGGGCGATGGCATCGACGATCGCCTGCGCGGCGCGCGTGCCGACCGCGCCGCTGTCGGCCGCATAGTCCAGCGCCGGGTCGATCACCGCTGCCGCCCCGGTCGCCGCGTCAGCGGCTACATAGGTGAAGGTGTTGCTGTCGGCGTGGAAGAACGCAAGCACCTCGGGCTGCATCGGCGTCTCCATCTCAGTGCGTGGCCAGCGCCGCGTTGAGCACGGCAGCCAGTCGGTCGCCAGCCTCGCGCAATTGCGTCTCGGCAACCGGACGATAGGTCGCGATGTAGCCGTCCGGCAACACGTGCTTGTCCGGATAAACGCCGGGCGTGATCGCGATCCTGCAGGAGGCCTGCGCCCAGGCCGCAGCCGGCGGTGGCAGCACCGGCGATGTCGCCGCGGTCGCCGGCAACGCCAGCAGGCGTTGCAGATACGCGTCGTCATCAAGCTGGCGGTCGTTGAGCATGCCGCTGTCCCACAGCGCATGCAGGTTGCTGCCCTTGCCAGCGACCTGCAGCTGGAATGCATTGCCGCCCTTGTCGTGCGCGTAGCCGGCATGCATCGGCTGGTGGATGTCGCCGACAAAATGCACCACGAACTTCAGGGCCTGCCGACGCACGTCCAGGGGCTGGCTGCGATCGGCAAGCAGCGCGGTCTGCCGATCCAGCGCGGCGATCACGCAGTTGCCGTCCGGGCAGTCGCGCGGCGGCTCGTACGTACAGTCGTGCTCGCCGAGATTGACGTAATGCCACGGGCCGGAGCGCTTGCCCAGGTCCGGATCATGCTCGCGCAATTCGTCGGCCCAGGTGGCGACACCGGCCAGTGTCGGATTGGCGTCGCCTTTCAGCAATTGCGCCACTTGTGCCCGCGCCTGCGGGCTCAGCTCGGTCTCGGCAATGCGCGCCACCAGGCGGTGGCCTTGCGGCCCCCAGGCGAAGGCGCTGATGGGCTGGAGTGCCGCGGCAACGGTTGCGGCAAGAAGGAGGAGGCGAGGGGAGAAGGTCTTCATCCGGCAATTGTACGCATCGGTCCGGGACGGTTTGATGGCTGTCCCGGTCCGACCACAGCCACGGCTCAGCGCGGCGTCTGCGGCAGGCTTAGAAATAGACCAGGTACGAGACGCCATAGGTCAGCGGATCGATCCGCGCCTTGCCCAGCCGGCTGCCATTGAAATCGACATTGCTGCGCGAATCGGTCCAGCGCGCATCCACCCGCAGGCCGCTGCGCTCGTTGAAGATGTAGTCCACACCGATATGTGCAGTGGCGCCCACCGAGTCGTCGAAGCGCAGGTCGCCGCTGCCGAAGGCGTCATCGACGTCCTCGCCGACAAACGTGGTGTAGTTGATGCCGACACCCACGAACGGCGACACCGTGCCGTAGCCGTTGATGTGGTACTGCAACAGCACGCTCGGCGGTACCGACCAGTAGCTGCCCACCTTGCCGACGCCCTCAAGCTCCAGATCGTGCTTGCCCGCTACCGCGGCATGCACCTCGATACCGAGATTGTTGCGCAGGAAGTATTCGTAGGTGAACGACAGCGTCGGGGCGCCCTTGATCTCGGCACGCGTGCCGCCGAAGCTGCCGCTGTCGGACTTGGGCGAGACATAGCCGGCGCCGTAGCCCGTGGTCCAGTGGCCGGCCGATTGTGCAAGGGCGGGTGCGGCCGAGGCGGCCAGTGCGATGGCGAGGGCGGTACGAATCAGCATGCTCATGGAATCCCCGGATAGGTCGGACAGGCGGTCGACGTGGCCAACCTGTCCGCAACTCCGGCGGTGGATTCACGTCCCTGGACGCCAAGTGTGCCAGAGATGCATCGCGCACGCTGCCGGGCTCAGAAGCGGTGCACGTAGGCCACGCCGTAGACCAGCGGGTCGATGTTGACCGTGCCGATGCGGTTGCCGTCGAGGCGCGCTTCGGTATCGATGTCGATCCAGCGCAGGTTCACCCGCAGCGCACCGCGCTCGCTGAGCTTGTAGTCCACGCCTGCGTGCAGGGCCAGGCCCCAGGAGTCGTCCAGTTCCAGCTCGCTGCCGGCCAGCGCGCCACGCGTGTCGGTGCTGAAGAAACGGGTGTAGTTGATGCCCGCGCCAACGAACGGCGAGAGCTTGCCCTGGCTGTTGAAGTGGTACTGCAGCGAAATCACCGGCGGCAGATGCTTGGTGCTGGCGACACGTCCCAGGCCGCGCAGCGCGATGTCGTGCTCGAACGGCAGCGCAGCCAGTACTTCGATGCCCAGGTTGTCGGCAATGAAGTATTCCGCAGTGAAGGTGGGCTTGATGTCCTTGCCGACGTCCGCTTCGAGCGTACCGCCGACCAGGCGGCCGTTATCGGATTTGGGAGCGACCTGGTGGGCACCGACGGCAACGGTCCAGTCGCCTTTGGATTGAGCCAGTGCGGGGACGCTGGCGAAGGCGGCGGCCAGGCCGGCGAGCAGAAGGGTAGAGCGCATGCGCATGGAAATTCCCGTTGTGTGCAGAGGATGGAAGAAGTCTTGGGGCTTTGCCCGATGGATGCCTTGATCCTGATCAATCGCTGCGCGCGCTGCCGCGACAGGTCATGCGCGGAGGTGACCAGGGACCGGCACCGGCAGCAGCGATCTGCGCCGTGCCGGTGATCGCACCGGCGCATCGCTTCTGCGCTGCGACGCCAGGCGCCTGGCGCCAGCGGCGGCGGGGAAGGAACTCCGACGCCTGCATGCGCGGGGGAGCCGGCAGCGAGCGGATGGCGGCAGGGATCGCGCACTTACCTGGCCTTGGCGAGCTTGGGCGCATCCACTTCCGGCATCGCCGAGCTGTGGTGGTTGATGATCAGCCACTTGTCGTCGCGCTTTTCGTACACGAAGGTGTAACGCGCCTGCACCTTGCTCTTCTTGCCGTCCTTGTCGGTCAGCGTGAAGGTATAGACGCCGGCATCCACTGCGCTGTCGTCATCGAGCACGCGCACGGTGCGGTAGTTGACGACGCCCTGCGGCTTCTTGGTCAGGAACATCGCGAAGTATTTTTCGATCTGCGCGCGCGAGGCGCGCACCTCGTTGGACACGGTCGGCAACAACACACCGTCCGGCGCGTACAGATCGGCCACCTTGTGCGGGTTGCCGGTGGCCAGTGCCGCGTTCCAGGTGTCGAACAGCGCAGCGACTTCGCGCGCTTCGCCATCGGTGGGCAAGGTGGCCTTGTCGGTGTAGTGCATCACGCCGCCAGCCAGCGCCGGGGTGGCGGCCAGTGCCAGGACCAGAGAGAGAAAGGTGCGACGCATGGGGGAATCTCCGTTGTGATGGATGGGTGCCTCAGCAGGCACGGCCAGTATCGAAATCCACGGAGCGCCGAAATGCTGCTGTTCGGCATATGCATCGATACGCCTTTCAGCGTATAGACGTAGAATTTAAGTAATTGAAATAATTTGGATATATCGAAAATAAGGCGTGTTTTCGATTGCCGCGTCCGTGCCGCACCTCAGATCGTCGCGGGCCCTCAAGTCAGGCAGGCGTCAGCCCATACCGCATCGTGCTTGCAGCGCCGAGCTCATCACCTTGTCGATTGACGGCACCCACACAGCCTGCCCACCTTTCGATTCCCGATTCCCGATTCCCGCCCCGCATGCACCACGGCACAACGTCCTGGCGCCACATGCCGCAGCGCTGGCTGCAGCACGGCTGCGGGAGTGCGACGCTGCTAGAATGGCGGTCCCTTTCCATCCGCCGCGCCATCGCGGCCGCAGGAGCTAGTGAACATGGCAATCAAGGTTGGCATCAACGGATTCGGTCGCATCGGCCGCAACGTGCTGCGCTCTGCGGTGCAGAACTTCGCCAATGACATCGAGATCGTGGCCATCAATGACCTGCTCGAGCCCGATTACCTCGCCTACATGCTGCAGTACGACTCGGTGCATGGCCGCTTCAAGGCCGATGTGTCGGTCGACGGCAACACGCTGATCGTCAACGGCAACAAGATCCGCCTGACGCAGGAGCGCGACCCGGCCAACCTCAAGTGGGATGCGGTCGGTGCCGACGTGGTGATCGAGTCCACCGGCCTGTTCCTGACCAAGGAAACCGCGCAGAAGCACATCGACGCCGGCGCCAAGAAGGTGATCCTCTCGGCACCGTCCAAGGACGACACGCCGATGTTCGTGTTCGGCGTCAACGACAAGACCTACAACGGCGAAGCGATCGTCTCCAACGCCTCGTGCACCACCAACTGCCTGGCGCCGCTGGCCAAGGTGATCAACGACAAGTGGGGCATCAAGCGCGGCCTGATGACCACCGTGCACGCGGCCACCGCGACGCAGAAGACCGTGGACGGCCCGTCGAACAAGGATTGGCGCGGTGGGCGCGGCATCCTGGAGAACATCATTCCGTCCTCCACCGGTGCCGCCAAGGCCGTGGGCGTGGTGATTCCCGAGCTCAACAAGAAGCTGACCGGCATGAGCTTCCGCGTGCCGACCTCGGACGTGTCGGTGGTCGACCTCACCGTCGAGCTGGAAAATCCGGCCACCTATGCCGAGATCTGTGCCGAAGTGAAGGCGCAGAGCGAAGGCGCCTTGAAGGGCGTGCTGGGTTACACCGAAGACAAGGTCGTGGCCACCGACTTCCGCGGCGAAACCTGCACCTCGGTGTTCGACGCCGACGCCGGCATCGCGCTGGATTCGACCTTCGTCAAGCTGGTGTCCTGGTACGACAACGAGTGGGGCTATTCCAACAAGTGCCTGGAAATGGTGCGGGTTGTCGCGAAGTAAACCTCGCGCCTAGGCGACGAGTGAAGGCCCCGGCATGCCGGGGCCTTTCGTTTTGTATGTGCCGGAACGTGACGTGTGCTGATGCCGTCACCGCGTCGTCGGCAGTACGGGAAGTGGACTTTGCGAGGCCCACGTGCGCTAATTTGCGGGCACGGCGGTCGTTCCCGTGTCGTGTACGAAGGATCGGGGAACTCCATGGATCGAGAGAACAAAACTCATGAGTAAATTTCTGGCGGGCGTATTGGCGCTCGGTGTGGTGATTGCGGTGTCGGCTCCGTCGACCACTTGGGCCGCGAAAAAGCAGACCGGTACGCCGGCCTGGATGAATGCCGATGGCGAGGTGATCAAGTCGGCCGATGTCGAGGCGGGCTATGGCGAAACGGTCAAGGGCATCAACGATTACGAAGGCGAGATCACCGGCAAGCCGGCGCCTGACAGCAAGTTCACCCAGCTGAAGATCGGCATGCCGATGAAGCAGGTCACCGACCTGATTGGTCAGCCGAACGATCAGGGCTCCTACGTGACCGGTAAGGCGTTCATCCCGTTCTTCTTCGGCGGCGACCGCTACCGGTATGAGATGGCCTACAAGGGCCAGGGGCGTCTGGTGTTCGCTGGCAAGTCGATGGACACCGGCGGCAACCTGATCTGGATCATCCATAACAAGAACGACAGCGGCTACCGCGAATGATGTTCAAACGCCCGGTTCTACCGGGCGTTTTTCTTGGGGGCATGTCCATGCCTGTAGCCATTGCGTGCCGGCGTCCCTGACGGCATCGCGTCGCTGCGCTTCAGCCAGTGACTGGCTGCCCAGACGCGTCCTGAGCCTGTATGGTTCGCGCATTCGGCCGGATGCCGACTCAGGGGTTATGCGTTGGAAACGATGATCGTGTCGGTGGTGCTGTTGCTGCTTGCGGTGCCGGTAGGGTTGGTGATTGCCCTGGTGTGGATCGCCGGCCTGCGGCGGCGCGTGGATGCGCTGGAACAGCGGCTTGCGCAATGGCAGGCCAGCGGCGCAGGCGGCGCGGACGCGGCGGCGGTGCACAGCCCAATGCAGTCGCCAGTCGGTACATGGGGGGCGCAGGAGGCGTCCGACCTCGGCCTGTCTGGGTCTGGCGCCCCTGAGCGGCCTGCCGCCGCAGATGTGCACGCTGCGCCGTCGCCGGTCGCGCCGATGCCGAGACCGATGCCGCCATCATTGCCCGCACAGGTGCCCGCATCTGCTACGGCGCGCAGTGCAGTCCAAGCACCGCCCCTGGCCGCTGCGCCTGCGGAATTCGAGCAGCAAGCGCACGACGTCCCGTCCGGACCAGGCCCGCTGGCGCGCGCGGCCAGCGCGGTGAAGCGCTGGTTCACCGAAGGCAACGTGCCGGTCAAGGTCGGCATGCTGGTGTTGCTGGCCGGCGTGGCGTCGCTGTTGAAGTACGCCAGCGACCAGGGCTGGATGCGCATGCCGATCGAGCTGCGGCTGGCCGGCATCAGTGTGCTGGCGCTCGCCGGCCTGGTCCTGGGCTGGAAGCAGCGGCTGCAGCGGCCCGGCTTTGCGCTGGCGTTGCAGGGCGGCGCCATCGGCGGCTTGCTGCTGACGGTGTTTGCCGCGTTCAAGTTGTACGGGCTGCTCGGCGCAGGCCTGGCGATGGGCATCAGCGTGGTGCTGATTGCCGGCATGTGCGTGCTGGCGGTGGTGCAGGATTCGCGCACGCTGGCGGTGCTGGGGGTGCTGGCCGGCTTCCTTGCGCCGATCTGGCTGTCCACCGGCAGCGGCAATCATGTCGCGCTGTTTGCGTATTACGCGGTGCTCAACGCCGGCATCGTGGCGATCGCCTGGACGCGTCCGTGGCGGGTGCTGAACCTGCTCGGATTCGCCTTCACCTTCGGCATCGGCACGCTGTGGGGCGCGCTGCAATACACCCCGGCGAAATTTGCCACCACCGAGCCGTTCCTGCTGCTGTTCTTCGCCATGTATGTGGCAATCCCGGTCCTGCACGCGCGCCGTGGCGATGGCAGTGCGGGCAAGCGCATCGACGGCAGCCTGTTGTTCGGCACCCCGCTGGTGGCCTTCGCGTTGCAGGCGCGCCTGCTGGATGGTGAACGCTTGCCGTTGGCGCTGTGCGCGTTGGCGGTGGCTGCGCTGTACGCGGGTCTGGCCGGCTGGTTGCTGCGGCGTGCCTCCACGCGTCTGCTGGGCCAGGCGCACGCGATGCTGGCGGTCGGTTTTGCCACCCTGGCCGTGCCGCTGGCACTGTCGGCGCGTGCCACCGCCAGCGTCTTTGCGCTGGAGGGTGCCGGTCTGCTGTGGCTGGGGCTGCGGCAACGGCGTCGGATCTCGCAGTTCAGCGGGGTGGCATTGCAGTTGCTGGCGGCGGTGGGTGTCGCCTTCGGCGTGGATGCCTGGCGTTACGACGCGGTGGCGGTAGCCAACGCCACATGCATGAGCACCCTGCTGCTTGCACTGGCCGGCTGGGCCAGTGCCTGGTTCCTGCGCGATGCAGGGCAGCCGCGCCGCGCGCTGGTGGCGTATCTGTGGGGGCTGGGCTGGTGGACGCTGTGCGGCGTGCACGAGATCCTGCGCTTTGCCGGCGATCTGCGCAGCGAGCCGGATCTGCTGCTGGGTTTTGTCGCGCTCACCGTGTGGCTGGCCGCCGAGGTGCATCGGCGTCGCCCGGCAACGGCGCTGGTGTGGACGGCGATGGCCGGGCTGGCGCTGGCTGCGCCGTTGGCGCTGTGGCAATGCCATGCGCATACACAACCGTTCGCGCATTGGGGGGCGCTGGCCTGGTTGGCGTTCGCCGTGGCAGGCACGCGCGCGCTGTGGTGCCTGCGCAGGCAGCACGGCGCAGGCGCCGTAGCCGCGCAGTTCATCTGGTGGCTGCTGTGGCCGTTGGTGGTGTCGCTGGGCGTGGCGTGGTTGGCCGATACGTACATGCTGGCAAATGGCTGGCGTTGCGCCTTGCTGGCCGCGCCCTGGTTGGGCGTGGCGGCAGTGGGCCTGTTGCGCTGGCCGTGGCTGGCGTGGCCGCAAGGCGCCGGCTTCGATCGGGCACGCAACCCGTTGCTGGGCTGTGTGTTCGCGGTGCTGGGCAGCGGTTGGCTGATCGTGCTGCTGGACCCGGTGAGCGCCGCGCCATTGCCGTGGCTGCCCTTGCTCAATCCGGCCGAGCTGGCGCAACTGGCGGTGCTGGCCCTGCTGGCGCGGTGGGCGTGGTCTGCGCACGCGCCCTTGGTCGTGCAACGGTGGCGGGTGACCGCGCTGGGTGTCCTGGGCTGGGCCCTGGTCACCGGCAGCACCCTGCACAGCGTGCATCACTGGGGTGGCGTGGCATGGGACGCCGGGTTGATCGGCGCGACCCTGTCGCAGACCAGCCTGACCATCGTGTGGAGCGTGCTGGGTGTGCTGGGCTGGGTGATCGGCTCGCGGCGCGGTCAGCGTGGGCTATGGCTGGGTGGTGCGTTGCTGATGGGCCTGGTGCTGGCCAAGCTGGTGCTGGTCGACCGCCAGCATCTGGGCAATCTGCTTGGCATCGGCTCGTTCATGGCCTATGGCCTGTTGTGCACCGTGGTGGGCTACCTGGCACCGGCGCCGCCGCGCCAGCCGGTGGCCGATGCGCAGGCCGTCGGAGACGATGGCGTCGACAAGGAACAGGCATGAAATCGAGGCAATGGGGATGGCTGCTGCTGGTGCCGCTGATGGCGCAGGCGGCCGATGTGCGCCAGGACTATCGGCAACAGTGGCCGCTGCAGGTGGCCGGCTCGGACGCCGGCCTGTATCAGCTGCGCTTGAACGCAGCGATCTATCGCAGCGCACAGGACGCAGGGCTGCGCGATGTCACGGTGATCGATGCGCGTGGCGAGGAGATGCCGGCCGCGCTCTTGCCGGTGGATGCCGCGCCGGCTGCCGCACCGCGTCGGCAACGCCTGCCCGTGTTTGCGCTGCCGGCCGGTGCGGCGCCTGCCAACGGCGACCTGCAACTGATCGCCGAACGCGATGCCAGTGGCGCGGTGCGGCGGCTGGAAGGCCGTTTTGCCACCGGCGCCGCTGCAGGTGCCGGTGGCAGCTGGCTGATCGATGCCAGCGCATTGGGTGATCGTCCGCGTGCGCTGTGGCTGGACTGGGACGGCAACACGCCGGTGCAGGCGCGGCTGCGTGTGGAAGGCAGCGACGATCTGCGCGACTGGCGCGTGCTGGCCGCCGACGCCACCGTGATGGCGCTGGACAACCAGGCGCAGCGTCTGCAGCAACGCCGTATCGCGCTGGACGAGGGCGCGCGCTATCTGCGCATCGTGCCGGTGTCGGGCGCGCTGCCGGCCTTGCGCGCGGTCGATGCGGAACTGGACGGCGTCGCTGCGCCGCTGCAATCGCAGTGGCTGGAGTTGCCGGGCACCGCACAGGACAAGGCGGTGCTGTATGCCTTGCCCGGGCGCTTTCCGGTCACCCAGGTCGATGTCAGCGGCGGTCAGGCCGAGGCGGTCGAATGGATCGTGGAAAGCCGTGATGCCGATGACGCGCCGTGGCTGCGCCGCGCCGGGCCGTGGTTGGCGTATCGACTCGGTGCCGGCAAGGCCGCCGCGTCCCCGCCGCAACAGCTGTCGGCCCCGGTGCGTGATCGCCAATGGCGCTTGCTCGCCGCACAAGGCCGCAGCACCGCGAGGCCGACGCTGCGCGTGGGCTACCAGCCGGAGCGGATGATGTTCCTCGCCCAGGGGCAGCCGCCGTATGCCATGGTCGCGGGTAGCGCGCGCGTGCAACGCGGTGACGCGCCACTGGCCTCGATGCTGCAGGCGCTGCGCCGCGAACGCGGCGCGCAGTGGCAACCGGCGCCGGCCAGCATCGCCGCGCAGGCGCAGCCGCTGGCCGGCGATGCCGCGCTGCAGCCGGCCGCCACGCCGCGCGACTGGAAGCGTTGGTTGCTGTGGGGGCTGCTGATCGGCGGCGCCGTGCTGGTTGGTGGTTTCGCCGTGAGTCTGCTGCGCAGCCCGGCGGCCAATCGCAGCCCCTGACGACCCGCGCGCCGCACCGCGGTTTGCCGCTGCGGCGCGAAGGTCCGACAATGGGCATCCCCCGTCGCCAAGGCAGCCGCATTGCCCGTCGTCCTCGACCGACCATCCCCCGCATCGTCAGCCGTATGGGCGGCGACATGCGCGGCAGGCAAGCTGCAATCTCCGCGACCTGCACGCGGGCGCAACGCCAGCGTGCAACGGCTGCCCCACGCCACCCATCCGCGCAGCGTCCAGACATCGGCGCCACGTGTACCGGCTGCTTTTTGATTCCCCAATCCCGATTTCCGAATCCCCATTCCCCATTCCCCAGACCTAGCGAGCTGACCCCATGTCCATCGTCCGCATGACCGACCTCGATCTCTCCGGCAAGCGCGTGCTGATCCGCCAGGATCTCAACGTGCCGATCGACAACGGCCAGATCACCTCCGAGCAGCGCATCACCGCGTCGGTGCCCACCATCCAGCTGGCGCTGGAAAAGGGCGCCGCGGTGATGGTCACCTCGCACCTGGGCCGCCCCAAGGAAGGCAGCTGGACCGAGGAGGATTCGCTGGCGCCGGTGGCCGCGCGCCTGACCGCGCTGCTGGGCGTGGACGTGCCGCTGGTGCGCGACTGGGTCGATGGCGTGGAGGTGGCGCCGGGTCAGGTGGTGCTGCTGGAAAACTGCCGCATGAACGTCGGCGAGGGCAAGGATGACGAAACCCTGGCGCGCAAGTACGCCGCGCTGTGCGATGTGTTCGTCATGGACGCCTTCGGCACCGCGCATCGCGCGCAGGCCTCCACCCATGGCGTGATCCGCTTCGCGCCGGTGGCTGCCGGCGGCCCGCTGCTGATGGCCGAACTCGATGCGCTGGCCAAGGCACTGGACAACCCGGCCAAGCCGCTGCTGGCGATCGTGGCCGGCAGCAAGGTGTCCACCAAGCTGGAGCTGCTGTCCAACCTGGTCAACAAGGTCGACCAGCTGATCGTCGGCGGCGGCATCGCCAACACCTTTATCGCCGCGGCCGGACATGCGGTGGGCAAGTCCCTGAGCGAGCCGGACCTGATTCCCACCGCCAACCAGATCGTCGCCGATGCCAAGCTGCGCGGCGCGGAGATTCCGTTGCCCACCGACGTGGTCGTCGCCAAGCAGTTCCTGCCCGATGCCGAGGCGACGGTGAAGTCGCTCGATGCGGTGGAGGCCGACGATCTGATCCTGGACATCGGCCCGCAGACCGCCACGGGCTACGCCGAGCTGATCGCCAGTGCCGGCACCGTGGTGTGGAACGGGCCGGTCGGCGTGTTCGAGTTCGAGCCCTTCAGCCACGGCACCGAAACCCTGGCGCGTGCGATCGCCAGCTCCAGGGCGTTCTCGATCGCCGGTGGCGGCGACACCCTGGCCGCGGTGGACAAGTACGACATCGCCAAGGACGTCACCTACATCTCCACCGGCGGCGGCGCGTTCCTGGAATTCCTGGAAGGCAAGACCCTGCCGGCGGTGGCGGCACTCGAGGCGCGCGGCAAGTGAGTGCAGCCACGCTGTTCTTCGATCTGGACGGCACCCTGGTCGATTCGGAGCCGGGCATCGTCGCCAGCATCGTGCATGCCTTCGACGCGGTGGGCCAGCCGCGACCCTCGCCGCAAACCCTGCGCGCGTGGATCGGCCCGCCGCTGCGCGACAGCTTCACCGACTGTTTTCCTGATGATCCGGCGCTGGTGCAGCGCACACTGGCAGCGTATCGCCAGCGTTACGACGCGGTGGGCTGGACCGAACTGAGCGTGTTCGACGGTATCGGTGCAGTCGTCAGCGACCTGCAGCGCGCCGGTCATCGCCTGGCGGTGGTGACCTCGAAGAACGAGCGTTACGCGCGCCGCATCGTCGAGCATCTGCCGTTTGGTGCGTGCTTCGAGAACGTGATCGGGGCCAGCGAAGACGGCGAGCGCCGTTTCAAGCCGGACCTGATTGCCGAAGCCTTGCGACGCCTGGACATTGCCAAGACCGGCTGCGTGATGATCGGCGACCGCCGGATGGATATCGATGGCGCCAACCATCACGGCATCCATAGCATCGGCGTGTTGTGGGGCTTCGGCGACGAAGCCGAGCTGCGGGGCGCAGGTGCGGGTGCGATCGCACACACCCCTGCCGAGTTGCGCGCCCTGATCGATGGACAGGACTGACGGACCACGCAGCCGCGCACATTGCCAGGCGAGCGCGGCCGGCGCTCGCCTGGGCGTGGCCGCATGCGCAGGCGGCGAGGGGCGTGCAGCGTCGGCGCCCCCGCGTCCGCTCGCTGTCGTCTGCTGACTGCTGCGAACCGTGGGACCTTCACCGCTGCCGCGTTAGGGTGGCAGCCCACAGCAACAACCCGCCGCGCGCCCAGCGCGCTGCGGAAAGCGTACGTACTGTCCCGCACTGTCTACAGGACATGCCGGAATGCGAGGGTGGCTATGCCGCAATGCCATCCTCGGTAGGTGACGCGTGTGTTAAGTTTCGCGGCTTTTACAGGGAGGCCATCATGAAAGAACGTCAACGCCGCACCAAGATCCTTGCCACGCTCGGACCGGCGACGGATCCGCCCGGTGTACTGGAGGCCTTGTTCAAGGCCGGCGTCAACGTGGTGCGCCTCAACTTCAGCCACGGCGACCCGTCCGGCCAGGCCAAGCGCGCTGCCGAAGTGCGCGCCGCGGCCGTCCGCGTCGGAGCCGAAGTCGGCATCCTGGCCGACCTGCCGGGTCCGAAGATCCGCGTCGAACGCTTTGCCGAAGGCAAGATCAAGCTGACCACCGGCGAGCGTTTCGACCTGGTGGCCGACCCCAATGCGCCCGCGGGCGACCAGCACCAGGTTGGCGTCAGCTACCTCGGCCTGCCGCAGGACGTGGCCGCCGGCGACGTGCTGCTGCTGGACGATGGCCTGGTGCAGCTGCAGGTGACCGAGGTGCAGGGTCAGCGCATCGTCACCACCGTGCTCAACGATGGCGTGCTGTCCGATCGCAAGGGCCTGAACAAGCAGGGCGGCGGCCTGTCGCTGGGCGCGCTGACCGAGCGCGACAAGGAGCTGATCGGCATCGTCGCCAAGATCGGCGTGGACTTCATCGCGGTGTCGTTCTGCCGCAACGCCGAGGACATGAACGATGCGCGCCGTATCGCGCGTCAGCACGGCTGCGATGCCGCGCTGGTGTCCAAGATCGAGCGCACCGAAGCGATCGAGAACCTGGTCGAGATCGTCGAAGCCTCCGACGTGGTGATGGTGGCGCGTGGCGATCTGGGCGTGGAAATCGGCGATGCCGAATTGCCGGGCCTGCAGAAGAAGATCATCCGCGAATCGCTGGCGCAGAACAAAGTGGTGATCACCGCCACGCAGATGCTGCAGTCGATGGTGGAAAGCCCGATCCCGACCCGCGCCGAAGTGCTGGACGTGGCCAATGCGGTCATCGACGGCACCGACGCGGTGATGCTCTCGGCCGAAACCGCGGCCGGCGCCTATCCGGTGCGTGCGGTGGAAGCGATGGCACGCATCTGTCTGGGTGCCGAGCGCCAGTTCGAGTTCGACACCGACTTCGAAGCGGCGCAACGTAACCTGCAGCGCGCCGACCAGGCGATCGCAATGGCGACCATGTTCCTGTCCGAACACATCGGTCTGGCCGGCGTGGTCGCGTTGACCGAGTCCGGCGGCACGCCGCGTTACCTGTCGCGCTTCCGTTCCAACATGCCGATCTACGCCTTCACCCGTCACGATGGCGCACGCCGCCACATGGCGATGATGCGTGGCGTGTTCCCGATCAGCTTCGACAGCCGCGGCCTGACCCCGCGCGAAGCCGCACGTGCGGCGATCCGCCTGCTGGTGGAGAACGAGCGCATGGGACCGGGCGACCGCGTGGTGTTCACCAGCGGCGAGCACATGGAAACCCATGGCGCCACCAACACGCTCCGCCTGCTGGAAGTGGGCGAGGACGGCCGCGCCAGCGGCCTGGGCGAGCTGTAACGCCTGGCCTGAGCCGCGCGTGCGTCGCAGGTCGATGCACGCGCTGGCCCACCATCGTTGCCTGCAAATACAGCGGCGGCCTGCGGGTCGCCGTTGTGCTGTGCGGGACATGGTCTGCGGTGCGGGATGCGCCTGCAGGCGCGCATAGCGCGAGGCACGCGCATCACGCTGCGAGCAGCGCCACACATCCTGTCATGCAGCACATGTGTAATCGGTTGCAGACATTCCGTGAAGGAATGTGTACGACTTTCGTCGCTATACTTTCCTTCTCCCCCGCAGCTGCCACAGGAACTACATGAGCATCGAACAGCTTGCCGAAACCGCCCAGGCCATGGTCGCCCCGGGCAAGGGCATCATCGCCATCGACGAATCGACCAGCACGATCGCCAAGCGTTTTGCCAGCGTCGGCATCGAGAACATCGAAGAAAACCGTCGCGCCTATCGCGAACTGCTGCTGACCACGCCCAAGCTGAGCGACTACATCTCCGGCGCCATCCTGTTCGACGAGACCATCCGTCAGAAGACCAAGGACGGCGTGCCGTTCGCCGAGTACATGACCGCCCACGGCATCATCCCGGGCATCAAGGTCGACAAGGGTGCGCAGCCGCTGGCCGGCATGCCGGGCGAGCTGGTCACCGAAGGCCTTGACGGCCTGCGTGCGCGTCTGGAGGAGTACTACACGCTGGGCGCACGCTTCGCCAAGTGGCGTGCGGTCATCAACATCGGCGAAGACATCCCGTCCGGCACCTGCATCGAGGCCAACTCGCACGCGCTGGCGCGTTACGCCGCACTGTGTCAGGAGCAGGGCCTGGTGCCGATGGTCGAGCCGGAAGTGATCATGGACGGCAACCACGACATCGAGACCTGCTACGAAGTCACCGAAGCCACGCTGCGTTCGCTGTTCGGCGCACTGTATGAGCAGAACGTCGTGCTCGAAGGCACCATCCTGAAGGCCTCGATGGTCATCTCCGGCAAGGGCTGCGAAGAGCAGGCCAGCGTGGAGGAAGTGGCCGAGTCCACCGTGATGTGCCTGAAGTCGACCGTGCCGGCGATCCTGCCGGGCATCGTGTTCCTGTCTGGCGGCCAGACCGACGAGCAGTCCACCGCCCACCTCAACGAGATGCACCAGCTCGGCAACCTGCCGTGGCCGCTGAGCTTCTCGTATGGCCGTGCGATGCAGCAGGCTGCGCTGAAGCTGTGGGCCAAAGACATGACCGGCAACGTCGCCAAGGCGCAGCAGATCATCTATGAGCGCGCCAAGGAAAACGGCCTGGCCGCACTGGGCAAGTGGAAGGGTTGATCGCCGTGTCGGCCGCCTTGCGGCCGGATCGAACGTAGCAAAGAGAACGCCGGCAGCGATGCCGGCGTTCTTGTTTGCGTGGACCGCGCTGCGCCTGCGTACCTGCCCAAATGCAACGAGCGCCTCGCGGCGCTCGTCATCCTTACCTTCTGCATCGCGAGCGTCAGGCGGCAGCGGTTTCCTGCGCGGCCAGGGCTTGCTGGTAGGCCTTGAACGTCGCTTCGTTATAGGCCACCAGCACGATGTGCTTGGGCACCTTGTGCGAGCGCTGCCAGTCGCGGGTTTCGGTAACGGCGATGCGTGCGGCCTGGTATAGCGGATAGCCGTAGATCCCGCAGCTGATGGCCGGGAACGCGATCGAGTGCAGCATCATCTGCTCGGCCAGTTTCAACGATTGCCAGTAGCAGTTGGCCAGTTGTTCCGGCTCGTTGTGCTTGCCATCGCGCCAGACCGGGCCGACGGTATGAAAGACATGCCGCGCCTTGAGGTCGAACCCGTCGGTGATGCGGATTTCGCCGGTGGGGCAGCGCACACCCGGACGTACCTGCGGCAATGCTTCGCAGGCCTGCAGCAGGCGCGGGCCGGCTGCGCGATGGATGGCGCCATCCACGCCGCCACCGCCCAGCAGTGATTCGTTGGCGGCGTTGACGATGACGTCAACGTCGAGTTCGGTGATGTCGCCTTGCCAGACTTCGATCTTCATAGCGCGATAATTATGGGATTTGCATGAGGAACGCGTGATGGGGCGCGCGTTACGGAACGGGCACGCTATCGCCCATTCATCTCACCTGCTGCGATTGCCGGAAAGGGCTGTGGCGGTTGCGCTGACGGAGGCTTGAGAACACCCCGATGCGATCGATCGGCTCAATCGCCGACCGGCCGTATCACCGACGGTCGCGCACTTACGGCCGGCGCCGCACGCGCGCGCAACAGGCGCTGTAGTGGCGGCCGAATTCGTCACCCAGACACGCTTCTTCAAACGGAATCGCATACCGCAGAAGGCCAGGGGCGATGCCTGGGTGGACCCACAAGCAAACAGGCCGCGCTATGGGCGCGGCCTGTGCGTGCAAACCAACGACGTGATCGATCAAGGCAGACCGGCCAGCCAATCGTCGTCGGAACCTTCGTTGATGTCGGCAAACAGCGGCGTGGAGAAATAGCGCTCGCCGGTGTCGGGCAGCATCGCCAGCACCACTGCGCCGGGCGCCGCGCCTTCGGCCACGCGCAATGCGGTGGCGACAGTGGCGCCGCCGGAGATGCCGGTGAAGATGCCTTCTTCGGCGGCCAGGCGGCGCGCCACGGTGATCGCGTCGGTGTCTTCCACGCTCAGCACCTCGTGGGCGACCTCGCGGTTGAGCACTTCCGGCACGAAGTCCGGGGTCCAGCCCTGGATCTTGTGCGGCTTCCAGTCCTGGCCCTGCAACAGCGCAGCGCCAGCCGGCTCGGTGGCGGTGATGCGCACTTCCGGGCGGGCCACGCGCAGCACTTCACCCACGCCGGTGAGCGTGCCACCGGTGCCCCAGCCGGTGACGAAATGGTCCAGCCGGAGCCCGGCGAAGTCGCGCAGGATTTCCGCGGCGGTGGTGTTGCGGTGGTAGGCCGGATTGGCCGGGTTGGCGAACTGGCTGGCCAGGAACCAGCCATGCTGCTCGGCCAGTTCCCTGGCCTTGCGCACCATGCCGCTGCCGCGCTCGGCCGCCGGGGTCAGGATCACCTTGGCACCATAGGCGCGCATCAGCTTGCGGCGTTCGATGGAGAAGGTTTCCACCATCGTGGCGACGAACTTGTAGCCGCGCGCGGCGGCCACCATCGCCAGCGCCACGCCGGTATTGCCGGAGGTGGCCTCGACAATGGTGTCGCCGGGCTTGAGCAGGCCGCGCTGTTCGGCATCGAGGATGATCGCCAGCGCCAGGCGGTCCTTGACCGAGCCGCCCGGATTGAACGACTCGACCTTGACGTACAAGGTCACGTGTTCCGGAGCGAGGCGATGGAGTTTGAGCACCGGGGTACGGCCGATGGTGTCGAGGATGTTGTCGTACAGGGCCATGGGGTCTCCGTCGGAATCAGGCTGCGTGGGCGAGTGTGGGCGCGTCGGGCGTTGCGATGGGTGAGTGCGGGGACGGGGGCGCGCTCAACGGCGCGGCGCCGAACCAGTGCAGGCTGGCGGCGAGCCCGGCGACCTCGCCCAGGATCAGCAGGGCTGGCGCACGCACCGCGTGCTGCTGCGCGGTGGCGGCCAGGCTGGCGAGCGTGCCGGTGATCACGCGTTGCTGCGGGCGCGAGCCGTTTTCCACCAGCGCGAACGGGGTGGTCGGCGCGCGACCTGCCTGCAGCAGGCGCTGCTGGATGCTCTCCAGGCCGGCCACGCCCATGTAGAAGGCCAGGGTCTGGCGTTCCTGGCCAAGCGCCTGCCAGTCCAGTGTGTCCAGCGAATCCTTGCAGTGCGCGGTGATCAGCCGCAGCGATTGGGCATGGTCGCGATGGGTGAGCGGAATGCCGGCGTAGGCGGCGCAGGCGACCGCGGCGGTGATGCCAGGGATGACCTGGAAGCCGATGCCGTGCGCGCGCAGGAATTCCAGCTCTTCGCCGCCGCGGCCGAACACGAATGGGTCGCCGCCCTTCAGCCGCACCACGCGGCGCCCGGCGCGCGCGTGCTCGCGCATCAGTGCGTGGATCTGTTCCTGGCGCGTGCTGTGGCCCTGGGCGGCCTTGCCGACTTCCACGCGCAGGGCGTCGCGGCGGGCCAGTTGCAGGATCTGCGGGCTGACCAGGCGATCGTAGAGCAGCACATCGGCCTGGCGCAGCGCACGCAGGGCATGCCGGGTGAGCAGGCCGGGGTCGCCGGGGCCGGCACCGACCAGGCTCACGCTGCCGGGGGAAAGCTGGCCGACCCTGGTGCGGGGCGCCGGCGACCGTGCAGGTGGCGCCGCCGAAGCGGCGGGCGTGGCGTCGTGGGTGAGCAGGCGCCGCGCGCTGGCCGCAGCGTGCAGCGCGTCGTTGAGGTCGGGCGCAGTGCTGGCGGCGATGGTGAGCCAGACCGGTTGATCGGGCAGGTCCAGCCATGCCGGCTCGAACCGTCCCACCAGCCAGCGCAGCCGCCCGGCCTGCGCCCAGGCGCGCAGCTGCGAGTTGAGCTCCGGTGCGCCCACCAGCGGCAGTGCGCCGGCCTGCAGCAACGCGGCGGTGGCGTGCTCGGCCTCGGCGCCGCCGCCGATCACCAGGACGGCACGGCCACGCAGGTCGGCAAGAAGCGGGAACACAGAGGGCACGGACAGCGCATCGAGAGGGGGAGGGCCAGACCGTAACGCCGGCATATAGCCGTCGGAAATGACTTCATACACCCTGAAAATAGCGTTCGGTTATAAGCTGGCCTGCAGAACTCCTCTACAGTCGAGTTCCTCGTGGCGCCTCGCGCTTTTTTGGATATAAGCCCATGACGCTGACCCAACTTCGTTATCTGGTCGCCATCGCCGATGCCGAACTCAACATCACGCTCGCGGCCGCGCGCGTGCATGCGACCCAGCCCGGTCTGTCCAAGCAGCTCAAGCAGCTGGAGGACGAGCTGGGCTTTCTGCTGTTCGTGCGCAAGGGGCGCAGCCTGGATGCGGTGACACCGGCCGGCGTGGAAGTGATCGAGCGCGCGCGCTCGGTGCTGTCGGAAGCCAACAACATCCGCACCTATGCGGCCAACCAGCGCCGCGAGAGCCAGGGCCAGCTGACCCTGACCACCACCCATACCCAGGCGCGCTTCGTGCTGCCGCCGGCGGTGGCGCAGATCAAGCACGCCTATCCGCAGGTCAGCGTGCATCTGCAGCAGGCCGCCGAAAGCGCGGCGCTGGACCTGCTCAGCCAGGGCGATGCGGATATCGCGGTGGTCAGCACCGCCGGTGGCGAACCGAGCGCCGGCATCGCGGTGCCGCTGTATCGCTGGCGTCGGCTGGTGATCGTGCCGCGCGGCCATCCACTGGACCAGGCACGTGCCGCGCCGGACATGCAGGCCCTGTCTCAGCACCCGTTGATCAGCTACGAATCCTCCACGCGGCCCGGCTCCTCGCTGCAGCGCGCGTTCGCGCAGGTCGGGCTGGAGCCGAGCATCGCGCTGACCGCGCTGGATGCGGACCTGATCAAGACCTATGTGCGCGCCGGCCTCGGCGTTGGCCTGGTGGCGGAGATGGCGGTCAGCGCCAGCGACGAGGACCTGCGCGCCTGGCCGGCACCGGCGCCGATCGCCGAGTGCATCGCCTGGGCGGTGCTGCCGCGCGACCGCGTGCTGCGCGACTACGCGTTGGACCTGGTGCATGTGCTGGCGCCGCAGATCGACAAGCGCGACCTGCGCCGCGTGCTGGACGGCAACCAGGCCCCGGCCTGGCCATTGCCGCCGACCTGGGAATCCCTGACCCAGACCATTACCAGCTGAACCGCCTGTCGAAGATTGCAGCGCGCATCGACCACGCTTGCTCACGACGTCTGCGGGGTTTGCGAGAGGGCTTCGTCATTGAGGAGCGCTTGCGCGCGTACCGGCATGGGACACGCCGCAAGTACGTCCATGTAGGCTCTGGCGCGGCATCCATGCCGCTCAAGGTCCCACACCGGCACGCGCGCAAGCACCACCGATTGGTGTCGGTGGCTGCAGGAGAAGCGAAAGCATTGCTTGCCTATCAGCGGACGTGAGGAGTGAAGGTGCCGCGCACAGGCCATTCCCGCACCCACCTTTGCACGGTCTTGTACGAATACTTCGGTCAATGAAAGGCGCTTGCGCGCGTACCGGCATGGGACACGCCGCAAGTACGTCCTTGTAGGCTCTGGCGCGGCATCCATGCCGCTCAAGGTCCCACGCCGGCACGCGCGCAAGCACCACCGGGTGTTGTCGGTGGCTGCAGGTAAAGCAGGGGCATTGCCTGCCAGTCAGCTGCGGTGACGAGTTGAGGCGTGGTGCCGCGTCCGGTTGCGCCACCGCGCATCGATCGCCCCCGCAGGCGATGGCTGCCGGTGTTGGCTGCGGGCGCTTGCGCGCGTACCGGCATGGGACATGCCGCAAGTACGTCCATGTAGCAACTGTGCAACTGCATCATGCTGGCTGTCGGTGTTCGGAATCGATGGCGACAGTTCGTACACTGCGGTCTGCATGCAGGGTGTACCGACCCGGTTCACTGCACGTGCTCCCCGTTCGCCACTGTGAGGCGCTGAAACCGATGACCGAGCCCCTGCGTCCACCACTGAGCCGGCTGTGGTTACCCGATCAGGATGGCGGCATGGCGTTGCAGCTGTCGGCAAGCATCGAGGGACGCGAGCATGCGGTACTGACGGTATTGGCTGATGCCCGGGACGAGTCGCTCTGGGTGGCAGTGCAGGCCGATGGCGCCCAGGTGCAGATTCCGCTGGCGGTGTTGCGCCAGTTGCTGGAGGTTGCGGCAGACGAGGTGCATTCGGCGGACTGGTTCGCACGCCAGGATGGGGCCGATTCGGAGGATTGAGACGGTCGACGGTAATCGGCGAAAGCCATCGCAATGCTGCGCCGCAGCGCCCGCTCTCCAGAAAAACCATCGTGTTATCAATGGCCTGGCCAAACGCCTGCGCTGACTGGATTGCACGCTGTCAGTGATTCTCCCTACAGGTGTCAGGGTGGCCGCGGCGGTGTGGTCTGGCCGCATCAAGTTGGGCGCTGCGCTGTCGTAAATCCTTGTAGCAACCATGACGCGACACGCTCGAACGTCTAGGGGTGGACGGCGCGGGACCGGCGATGCGGTACATCGCATGGCCGGTCTGTTTGTCGGTGTCGTCAAGCGGTTGCCAGCGCTGTCGCAACACCGTTGCGCGAGGCTGCGCACGGGAACGACCGGCGCACCCGGGTCCCTGGGGAGAGACCTGGCGTGCTTGGCGGCGGAGTCGGGTCGGGAGCCCGGGTCCGCCTTTTTTTTGCGCTATCGACCGGAGCATGCCGGTCTGCGCAGCGCTGGCAAGCCAGCGCTATCTGCTGCGCGGTGGCGGCGGTCTGGCGCGGCGCTGCCGAGCGCCGTTGTCAGGCCAGCGGGATGCGCACCGAAAAGCAGGTGCCGCCGCTTGGGCGGGGGCGCACATCCACTTCGCAGCCCAGGGTTTCGGCGGTGCGGTGCACGATCCACAGGCCGATGCCCAGCCCGTCGCTGCGCGGGTCGGCCTGGCGGAAGGCCTGGAACACCTGTTCGGGGTGGTCCAGGTTCAGGCCGATGCCGCTGTCGATGATTTCCACCACCGCATGGCCGGGGCGACGCCGGACGCCGACCAACACGCGCCCGCGTTCGGTGTACTTGACCGCATTGCCGATCAGGTTGCCGAGCAAGGTGGTCAGCAGCGTGGGATGGCTGCGCACGCGTAGCGAGGTGGGTACATGGCGCAAGGCCAGGCACTTGTCGATTGCCGGTTGCCGCCACACGCCCAGCACCGCATGCAGTACATCTTCCAGTGCCAGCGGCTGCAGATCCGGCGAGGCGGTCTCGCTGGCGGCGGCCAGGGTGGCCAGCTCGTCGAGGTTGCGTGCCACCAGATTGATCGCATCGCGCGCGGTGACCAGGGTCGGGATGGAATCGACGTTGGCATGCCGGCGCATCTTGTCGATGGCATAGGCGGCGGTACGCAATGGGGTCTTCAGGTCGTGCCCGGCGATGGCCATCAGGCGACTGCGGTAGCGGTCGGATTCTTCGGCCACCTGCAGCGCGCGGCGCAGCTCCAGCTGCGCCATGGTCTGGCGCGCCAGTGCGCGCAGCGCATCGACCTGTTCGTCGCTGAGTTGGCGCGGCTGCCGGTCGAGCACGCAGACCGTGCCCAGCGGGAGGCCTTCGCTGGTCTTGAGCACGGCACCGGCATAGAAATGCAGCGGTGCCTCGCCGGTCACCAGCGGATTGCGCGCGAAGCGCACATCCTGGCGTGTGTCCGGGACCACCAGCACGTCGCTGTCCAGCAACGCATGCGCACACATCGACTTGAACAGCGGCGTTTCGCGCTCACCCATGCCGATTTCGCTCTTGAACCACTGCCGGTCGGCATCCACCAGGCTGATCAGCGCGATCGGGGTCTGGCAGATGATCGAGGCCAGCCTGGTGATGTCTTCGAACGCGGCCTCGCGCGGCGTGTCGAGAATGCCGTAGCTGCGCAGCGCCTGCAGGCGCAATGCCTCGCTCGGCGGCTTGGCAGCGCAGGGAAGGGGCTCGGCCGCTTGATCGGACAGGACGGTGCTCATGCGCGCGCAGGATGACAGGAGTGATGTACAAGCATAGGGCATGCCAGGGCCGGCCACGTAGGCGCGGTCATGTCCACTGCCGGAACTGTGACTACCGGCCTCGACAACCGCCCGTGCATGGCCTTCCACGGTTGCCCCTGTGTGTCGGCGCGGTTCGGGGGCGGGCGTGGACTCCGCCATCGGCCCTTGTGGTGGGCAAGGTGGGCGGTGCCGACGGGTGCGACAAGCGGTCGCGCACCGGCCGCCGCCATCGCCCCCGCGGCATGTGGCGGCTTACACTCGCGCAATGCCCTCGCTCCGTCGCCACCCCTGCCTGCATCTGCTTGCCTGTCTGGCAGTGCTGCTGATGCTGGTGGCGCCGCTGATCAGCCGCTGGAGCCAGGCGCCGTCGGTCGAGCCGATGTGCATGAGCGGGCCGGTGCTGGACGCGGGCGGTTCGCTGCATGCGGATCATCAGGCCCTGCCGGCACAGGCAGCCGCGCATCAGCATCCCACCGCTGCATCGCCAGACAAGCCGCACACCGGCGAACACGCCACCACCCACGGCGAAGCCTGCGATTACTGCGTGCTGGCCGCGCGCCTGCTGCCGTGGCTGGCGCTGTTGGTGTTGTGCCTGCTGCACCGGCTGCCGGCGCCAGCGCCGGTGCACCGGCAGGCACGCCCGGCAACGATGGTGCGTTGGGCCGCACTCGGGGCACGTGGGCCGCCGCTGCACGCGTGAGTCTGGCCCCATTGTGGGCGTCCGCTGCGATGTAGCGATTGCGTGCCCGATCGTCTGGCACGCCTGCACGCAGTTGCACGGACGCCCCGTCTTCCTGAAGTGATGCCTGTGCCCGCCGTCATGCCGCGGCGCACGGCGGTGTTGCCGTGCCGGCATGGCAAAGGGGTGGTCATGTGGTTGCGATTATTGAAAACGCTGTGGTGCGCGCCATCGCTGGCGCTGGTGTGTGGGTCTGCCTGCGATGCGCAGGCGCAGGATGCGGCATTGACCCTGGGCAAGGTGCAGGTGAACGCGCAGCCGCAGCGCAGCCCGAGCGCGGCACGCGTGCTGAGTTCGGTGGATGTGATCGGAGGCGAGCTGCTGCATGATCAACACGTCGACTACAGCTGGGAGCTGCTGATGCGTGCGCCCGGCGTGCAGGTCACCCAGTTCCGCATGGGCACCGACGCGGGGCGGTTCTCGTTCCGCGGCTTCAATGGCGAGGGGCGGATCAATGCGGTGAAGCTGCTGATCGACGGCATCCCCAGCAACGACAACGCCGGCGGCATGCCGTATCTGGATGCCGTATTCCCGCAGGACATCAGCGCGATCGAGATCGTGCGCGGTACCAACGATGCGCGCTACGGTCTGCATGCGATCGCCGGCAGTGTGGATGTGCTGACCCGTACCGGCGGCAACGATGGCCGGCTGAGCGTGACGGCCGGCAGTTTCGGTGCGCGCGAGGTGCAGCTGGGCAAGGGTTTCGAACAGGGCGCGTGGAGCCAGAACTATGTGCTGGCCTGGCGCGACTCCGATGGCTATCGCGAGCATGCCGACGCGCGTAAACGCAGCGTGGCCGGCAAGTGGTTCTACACCGACCCCGATGGCGCATTCCGGGCCGGGCTCACCACGCGGTACTACGACAATCATGCGCTGGAGGCGGGTTATCTGGATGCAGCCACTGCGCGTGCGGCGCCACGCAGTTCGCCGGGCTATGCGCAGGACGACCGCAGCGAACGCCAGCTGCGGCAGACCGCGTTGCATGCGGACGGCACACTGGGTGCCGCTGCGCAGTGGAGCGCCAAGGCCTACCAGAACGACTACCGCAATCGGCGTTGGGTGCGCTTTTCCGCCGCCGGCCTCCAGCAGGAACGCGATACCGACGAAACCCACCGCGGCCTGCTGTTGCGCGGCAACTGGCAGCCGGATTGGGGCGCGCTGGCGGCCAATCTCGAAGCCGGCGTGGACGCGCAATGGCAGGACAATCAGTCGCAGCGTTACCGCACCGTGGCACGGGTGCGGGGTGCGCAACTGCGTAACTGGGAGTACACCCTGCGCACGCGCGGCGCCTATGTGCAGGCGGTGCTGACGCCGATCGAGCGGCTGCAGCTGGTGCCCGGCTATCGCATCGACCGCGTCGATGGGCAGCTGCACGATGTGCGTGCCGGCATCCACGCACCGACCTACGACTACGGCACCATCAAGCAGCCCAAGTTCAGTGCCAGCTACCGGTTGGCCGGGCAGAGCAGTGCGTACGCCAACTGGGGGCGGACGTTCCAGATCGGCAGCGGCGATGGTGCGTACCGGCGCCAGCCCGGCAATCTGGGCCCGTCGATCAACGACGGTTGGGAAGCCGGCTTCAAGTTCGCGCCATCGGCGGTGATGGACGGCCGCCTGGCGTATTGGGAGCAACGCGCCTCCGGCGAAGTGGCCACCATCCTGGGTGTCAATGGCGTGGCCGGTGCCGGCGATGTGGCCAATGTCGGGCGCACGCTGCGCCGCGGCTGGGATGCGCAACTGAACCTGCAGCCGGCCGAACACTGGCGGGCCTGGATGTCGTATGCGCGGCAAAAGGCCAGCATCGCCACGCCCGACCCGAGTGCGCCGGCCACGCGCGGCAAGGAGATCGAGAACGTGCCGCACTGGCTGGCCACCGCCGGGCTGGAGTGGCAACCCACTGCGGCCGTGCAGCTGAGCGCCTGGGGCACTGCGCAGGGCGATTATTATCTGGAGCGCAGCAATACGCTGGGCCGCACCGGTGGTTACGCCCTGCTCAATCTGGGCGCGCGCTGGAATGTGGATGCGCGCAATGCGCTCAGCCTGCAGCTGCGCAATGTCACCGATCGCGCCTACGTCTACGCGTGGTACGACACGGGCAGTTCCGGCTATTCGCCTGGTGATGGACGTGCGCTGTCGCTGTCGTGGGACTGGAGCTTCTGATGCGCGCGATCATGGTCGATGACAGCGTCACCGAACCGCGCCGGGGTGGCCGCTGGCGCTTCTATCGCGCGGTGTGGCGCTGGCATTTCTATGCCGGCTTGCTGGTGTTGCCCTTCATCGTCTGGCTGGCGCTGACCGGTGCGGCGTTTCTGTACCAGGATGCGATCGACCGCAGCGTGCACCACGGCTTGAAGGTCGTGCCGGTAGGCGAGGCGCGGGTGCCTGCGCAACGCCTGGTCGATGTGGCGCAGCGCAGGTACGGCGGCACCCTGTTTCGTTACACCAAGCCCAGCCGCGCCGACGCCAGCGCCGAGATCGGACTGGTCGATACGCACGGTGCGCGGCAGGTGGTGTATGTCGACCCCTACCGCGCACGCGTGCTTGGCACGCTGCCCGAGCATGGCACCCTGGCCTGGACGATTCGCCGGCTACACAGTCTCGCCCTGGTCGGGCCGTTCGCGCGCGGGTTGATCGAAATGGCGGCCGGCTGGGCGATCGTGCTGGTGCTCACCGGCGTCTATCTGTGGTGGCCGCGCGGGCGCCGCGGTGGGGTGGTCAGCGTACGCGGCAAGCCCGCGCAACGGCTGTTCTGGCGCGATCTGCATGCGGTCACCGGCGCGGGCGTCGGTGCGGTGTTGCTGTTCCTGGCGCTGACCGGGATGCCGTGGTCATGGCTGTGGGGCGCGCAGGTCAATCGCTGGGTCAACGGGCAGGACTTCGGCTACCCGGCCGGTCTGCGGGTGCAGCAGCCGATGTCGCAACAGCGCTTGTCCGAGACGACCGATCCGGCGTGGTCGTTGCGGCAGGCGCGTATGCCGGAATCTGTAGTGCCTGGGCGTGGAGCCGTGGGGGTGGATGAGGGGTTGCATGACGGGCGGGCGGGTGTGACGCTGGCGGATGCGGACCACTCGGACCACTCGGACCACTCGGACCACGCGGACCACGCGGAACACGCGGAACACGCGGAACAGCCAAGCCCGTCAGAACACGCGGTGCAGTCGGAACATGCCGCCCACGGCGGCACCGGTCATGTCGCAGCGCCGGGGCACGGTGCAATCGGGCTGGATGCGGCGATGGCGCGCTTCGACGCACTCGGCATCGTGCCGGGCTACAGCGTCTCGCCGCCACGTGGCGCCACCGGCGTGTACACCGCTTCGGTGTATCCGGCCGACCTGCAGCACCAGCGCGTGATCCATCTGGATCAGTACAGCGGCGCGGTGCTGCTGGACATGCGTTATCGCGATTACGGGCCGGTCGGACGCGCGCTGGAATGGGGCATCAACGTGCATCTGGGCCAGCAATACGGCACGGCCAATCAGCTGATCCTGTTGCTGGCGTGCGCGGCGATCGTGCTGCTGTGCGTGAGCGCGGCGGTGATGTGGTGGAAACGTCGCCCGGTCGGCGGCCTGGGCGTGCCGCCATTGCCGGCAGATCCGCGCACGCTGCGCGGTCTGCTGGTGCTGCTGGCGATCTGCGGGCTGATCTTCCCGCTGGTCGGGGTGTCGTTGGTGCTGATGTGGTTGCTGGATCGCTACTGGATGCAGCGCAACCAGCCGCGTGCCCCCGCGCCATGAGCACGTGCGCGTCACCTCAATGCACCGTGGACTCGCCGAGGCAGGGACGCGCTCGGCGGTGGGTGCATCGGGAAACTCGACGCATGGTGGTGCATGCAAGCTTCGTAACGAGCGCGCGATGCGTGGTGCTCAGATGTCCTCGTGGATGCCGCACTCGCGCTTCAGCCCGAAGAAGCGCGTGTCTTCTTCGCGCATGCCCGGTTCCCAGCGGCGCGTGGTGTGGAAGTCGCCGATGGACACGTAGCCTTGTTCCCACAGCGGGTGATACGGCAGGTCGTGCGCCTGCAGGTACTGCCACACGTCGCGGTCGGTCCAGTCGGCAATCGGGCTGACCTTGTAGCGCTCGCCACGCTTTTGCACGATCGGCGTCTGTGCACGTCCGCCGGACTGGCTGCGGCGCAGGCCGGTGAACCAGGTGCCCACGTTGAGCTCGTCCAAGGCGCGGCGCATCGGCTCGACCTTGCGCAGGTTGTTGTACTGGTCGATGCCGACCATGCCCTGTTCCCACAGGCGGCCGTGGCGCGCCTCCATCCAGGCACGGCTGACCAGCGGGCGATAGACCTTGAGGTTGAGGTTGAGCCGGTCGGCCAGCGCGTCGGCAAACCGGTAGGTTTCCGGGAACAGGTAGCCGGTATCGACCAGGATCACCGGAATGTCCGGGCGCTGCCGGGTGAGCAGGTGCAAGGTGACCGCCGACTGGGCGCCAAAACTGGACGACAGCGCGGCCTCCTGCGGGCCGTGCTGCAGTGCCCAGGCCACGCGCTCGTCGGCGTGCAGGCCCTCCAGCTGCGCGTTGAGCGCGTCCAGGTCGTCCAGCGCGGATGCAGTGATCGATGCAGCGGGCAGCGCGGTCATGCGAGCAGTTCCAGGTCGAGGTGACGGTGTGTGGGGTAGGGCGGCAGCGCGATTAGGCCGCTGCGGTGCAGGAAGTCGCCAAAGCCTTCGTCACCGGCCTGGTCGCGTTCGGTTGCATAACGCGCCAGCAGCGGCTCGAGCGCGGCGAGGATGTCCGCTTCGGTGATGTTTTCGCGGTACAGCGTGTTCAGGCGCTGGCCGCGGCGATCGCCGCCCAGCATCAGGTTGTAGCGGCCCGGTGCCTTTCCCACCAGCGCGATCTCGGCCAGATACGGGCGCGAGCAGCCATTCGGGCAGCCGGACAGGCGCAGCACGATCGGGGTGTCGGCCAGTCCGTGCTGTTCCAGCACCGGCTGCAACGCCGCGCTGAAGTCGGGCAGGTAACGTTCGGCCTCGGCCATCGCCAGGCCGCAGGTCGGCAGCGCCACGCAGGCCATTGCGCCGCGTGCCAGCGCGGTGGGCGCGCGATTGCCGGCATCCAGGCCGTACTGGGCGACCAGGGCATCGATGCGTGCGCGCTCGCTGGCCAGCACCCCGGCGATGACCAGGTTCTGGTTGGGCGTCATGCGGAACTGGCCGACGTTCAATTGCGCAATCGCCCGCAGGCCGCTCAGATGTGCGGCGGTGTCGGTATCGGCGATGCGCCCGGCCGGCAAAGCCAGGGTCAGATGCGACAGGCCGTCGTCGCCCTCGACCCAGCCGTAGCGGTCACCGTTGTGCTCGAACGCGAACGGCCTGGCAGCTTGCAGCGCAACGCCGGCACGGCGTTCGATCTCGGCCACGATGATGTCCAGGCCATGATCGTCGATGGTGTACTTGAAGCGCGCGCGCTTGCGCACCGCACGGTTGCCGAAGTCGCGCTGGGTGGTGACCACGGCGGTGGCCACCTCCAGCAACTGGTCGCGGGTGACAAATCCGATGACATTGGCCACGCGCGGCCAGGTTTCCGCATCGCCGTGGCTGGCGCCCATGCCGCCGCCGATGCTGACGTTGTAGCCGAGCAACTCGCCCTCGCGCAGGATCGCGATGAAGCCCAGGTCGTTGGCGAACACGTCCACATCGTTGAGCGGCGGCGCGGCGAAACCGATCTTGAACTTGCGCGGCAGATAACGGTCGCCGTAGATCGGTTCTTCTTCGTTGCCGGAGCCGGACACGCGCTCTTCGTCCAGCCAGATTTCGTAATACGCCCGGGTATTGGGCAACAGATGCTCGGACACCCGCGCGGCATCGGCATACAGCGTGGCATGCGCCTGCGACAGCAGTGGATTGGCAGCGACCTGCACGTTGCGATTGACATCGCCGCAGGCGGCCAGCGTGTCGATCAAGGTGGCATTGATCGCCTGCATGGTCGCCTTGAGTTCGCGCTTGATCACGCCATGGAACTGGAACGCCTGGCGCGTGGTGATGCGCAGCGAATGATTGGCGTACCGCGTGGCGATGTCATCCAGCGCCAGCCATTGCGTGGGCGAGATCACCCCGCCCGGCGTACGCGTGCGGATCATGAACTGATACGCCGGTTCGAGCTTTTGCCGACGCCGCTCATCGCGGATATCGCGATCGTCCTGCTGGTAGCTGCCGTGGTACTTGATCAGGGTCTGATCGTCCTCGCGCAACGCCCCGGTCACCGCATCGGCCAGGCTCTGTTCCAGCGACCCGCGCAGACGGCGACTTTCGGATTTGATGTCTTCGACGGAATGGGTCATGGGAATCGGGAGTCGGGAATGGGGAATCGTAAGAAGCGGCTTGATCTGCCGGGAGAATTCAGTTGCGGGCTGTACCGATTCCCGATTCCCCACTCCCGATTCCCGGCCCTAATAGACATCGCGCGCATACCGCCCCTCCACCTGCAGCTGGGTGAGATACGCCGCAGCGGCTTCCGCATCCAGGGCGCCGTGGGTGGCGACGATGTCGAGCAGGGCGGCGTGCACATCCTTGCCCATGCCGATGGCGCCGCAGACGTACAGGTGCGCGCCGCCCTGCAGCCAGGCATAGACCTCGGCGCCGCGCGCGCGCAGGCGATGCTGCACGTAGATCTTTTCCGCCTGGTCGCGCGAGAACGCGACTTCCAGCGCGTGCAGTTCGCCGCGCTGCAAGGCCTGCTGCCATTCGGCCTGATAGAGGAAATCGGTATTGAAATGCTGGGCGCCGAAGAACAGCCAGTTGCGGCCCTTGGCGCCGGTTTCGGCGCGTTCCTGCACGAAGCCACGGAACGGCGCCACGCCGGTGCCCGGGCCGATCATCAGGATGTCGCGATCGGTATCGGCCGGCACCCGGAAGCGCTCGTTCGGCTCGATGTAGACCGGCGCGGTATCGCCTTCGCGCAGTGCGGCAAGAAAGCCGCTGGCCGAGCCCAGGTGCGCATGCCCGTGCGCCTGGTAGGTGAGTTCGTCCACCACCAGGTGCACTTCCTCGCCCACGCGCTTGCGGCTGGAGGCGATCGAGTACAGGCGCGGGGTGAGCGGACGCAGCGCGGCCAGCAGGCCGGCATGGTCCCAATCCGCCGGCCAGCGTCGCAGCACGTCGATCAGCTGGTGATCGGCGAGTAGTGACGCCAGGCCGGCGGTCTGGGTCGGGGTGAGCAGCGCCTGCAGCTCGTCGGCGCGTGCACGCTCGGCATGGGCGGCCAGCAGCGGCCGCGACAGCTTGGTCAGTTCGCGCCGGGTGGCCAGCCACTCGTGCAAGGCCAGCGTCTCTTCGCCGACGGTGACCGCGGCATGACCATCTAGGCGCAGCGTCTGCAGCACCGTATCCACCAGCGCGGGCGGATTGCGATGGCGGACGCCCAGCGCATCGCCGGGCTCATAGCTCAGCCCGCTGCCTTCCAGCGAAAATTCCAGATGGCGCACGCGCTTGCTCGGCACGGCATAGACGCGGAACCGCGGGCCCTTGAAGTCGCGCCCGCTGACGATCTGGTTGGCCAGCAATTCGGCGGGGAAGGGCTGCTGATGCGACCACACCGGCGCTGCCGCGCTGCTGCGCAACGGCGTGATGGTGGCCGATGGCGGGCCGCTCTTGAGCTGTTCGCGTGCGTGCTTGAGCGCTTGTGCGCGCCAGGGCGCAGCGACGCTGTCGATATCCAGATCGGCTTCGCCGCGTGGCTGCACGCGGCTGCCGCCAAGTTCGGCCAGACGGTCGTCGATGCGGCGGGCGATGCCGCAGAATTCCGCGTAACTGGAATCGCCCAGGCCCAGCACCGCGTATTTGAGCTCGGGCAGCTTGGGCGCGCGGCGGCTGGCCAGGAATTCCACCAGCCCGATCGCATCGTCCGGTGGGTCGCCCTCGCCCTGGGTGCTGATGACCACGTAGAGCAGCCGCTCGCTGGCCAGCTCGCGGGTGGGGTACTGGTCGGCGCGCAGCAGGCGCACGCTCAGGCCGGCGGCCTCGGCCTCGGCTACCAGCTGCTCGGCTTCCCGGCGGGCATTGCCGGTCTGGCTGCCGTACAGCACGGTCAGGCGCTGGCTCTCCTGCGCCGGCGCATGCGGCTGCCCGCCCGGCAGCACCGCCAGCGAGCGCGGCGGCTGGCCCTGCGCCAGGCCGGCGGTGTAGCCGGACAGCCACCACAGCGACGCGGCATCCAGGCCGTCGACCAACCGTTCCAGCAGCGCCTTGCGCTCGTCGGGCAAGGGGCTGGGCGGTAGCGCGGAACTGGCGGCGGTCATTCGGATCCAGGGCGGTTGATGAGACCAGCGATGTTAGGGATGCGTTGCCGCGGCCAGAAAGGATGAGCCGTTATCGCGTTATGCCGGCCGCTTATTTGGGTGCGGGCGGCCGGCGCCACACACTGCGGCGCCTTGCCCTACCATCGGCTGGTCTGCCCCGCCGACGCCCACGACACCCCGATGACCCTGTTGCCCCTGTCACACCTGGATCGGCTCGAGGCCGAAAGCATCCATATCCTGCGCGAGGTCGCCGCCGAATTCCGGGCCCCGGTGATGCTGTATTCGGTGGGCAAGGACAGCTCGGTGCTGCTGCACCTGCTGCTCAAGGCCTTCGCGCCGTCGCCGCCACCGATTCCGTTGCTGCATGTGGACACGCGCTGGAAGTTCGGCGAGATGATCGCCTTCCGCGACCGCCGCGCGGCCGAGACCGGCGTGGACCTGCGCGTGCACATCAACCCCGACGGCATCGCCCAGGACGTCGGCCCGATCAGCCACGGTGCGGCGGTACATACCGACATCATGAAGACCCAGGGCCTGAAGCAGGCGCTGGAGCAGGGCGGTTTCGATGCGGCGATCGGCGGGGCGCGCCGCGACGAGGAGAAATCGCGCGCCAAGGAGCGCGTGTTCTCGTTCCGCAACGCGCGGCATCGCTGGGACCCCAAGAATCAGCGCCCGGAGCTGTGGAACCTGTACAACGCGCGCACCAGGCCCGGCGAAAGCGTGCGGGTGTTTCCGCTGTCCAACTGGACCGAGCTGGATATCTGGCTGTACATCTACCGCGAGGCGATCCCGGTGGTGCCGCTGTACTTCGCCGCGCCGCGCCCGGTGGTGGAGCGCGACGGCGCCTGGATCATGGTCGACGACGACCGCCTGCCGTTGCACCCGGGCGAGACGCCGCAACTGCGCTCGGTGCGCTTCCGCACGCTGGGCTGCTATCCGCTGACCGGCGCGATCGAATCGACCGCAGACACGCTGGAAGCGGTGATCGCCGAAATGCTGGTCAGCACCAGCTCCGAACGCCAGGGCCGCATGATCGACCATGCGCCCGGTGCGTCGATGGAGCAGAAGAAGCTTGAGGGGTATTTTTGATGGGCAGGGAATCGGGATTGGGGATTGGGGATTCGCAACAGCAGTTTGCTGCAGACGTTACGACGGAGGAGGACGCCTTTGCGATTCCCGATTCCCGACTCCCGATTCCCGGCGCCATCGGCGCCTACCTGCATCAACACGAATCCAAGCCGCTGCTGCGCTTCATCACCTGCGGCAGCGTGGACGATGGCAAGAGCACGCTGATCGGGCGGTTGCTGTACGACAGCAAGCGCCTGTTCGACGATCAGCTTGCCGCGCTGCAGAGCGATAGCCGCCGGCATGGCACGCAGGGCGAAGGGATCGACTATGCGTTGTTGATGGACGGGCTGGCCGCCGAGCGCGAGCAGGGCATCACCATCGACGTGGCGTATCGCTATTTCGATACCGACCGGCGCAAGTTCATCGTCGCCGACTGCCCCGGGCACGAGCAGTACACGCGCAACATGGCCACCGGCGCATCCACTGCCGATGTCGCGGTGGTGCTGGTGGACGCGCGCAAGGGCTTGCTGGCGCAGACGCGCCGGCACAGCTACATCGTGTCGTTGCTGGGCATCGGCCACGTGGTGCTGGCGGTCAACAAGATGGACCTGGTGGACTACGACGCACAGGTGTTTTCCGACATCGTCGAGGGCTATCGCGCGCTGGCCGCGCAGTTGGGCATTGCCGATGTGCAATGCATTCCGTTGTCGGCACTGGCTGGCGACAACCTGTCCAGCCCATCGACGCGGATGCCCTGGTACCGCGGCCCGCATCTGCTGCAGCATCTCGACACCGTGCACGTGCAGGCGCCGGAAGCCGGCAGCGGCTTCCGGCTGCCGGTGCAGTGGGTCAATCGTCCCCACCAGCACTTTCGTGGCTATGCTGGCACCATCGCGGCCGGGCAGGTGCGCGTGGGCGATGCCGTGGTGGTGGTGCCGTCCGGCCGCCGCACGCAGGTGGCCTCGGTGCTGGATGCCAACGGCGAGGTGGACAGCGCACGCGCCGGCCAGGCGGTCACGTTGACCTTGCGCGAGGAGATCGACATCAGCCGCGGCGACATCATCGCCGCCGTCGACGACCCGCCGGAAGTGGCCGACCAGTTCGCCGCGCATCTGCTGTGGATGGACGATGCCGCCTTGCTGCCGGGCCGCCCGTACTGGCTCAAGATCGGCACGCGTAACGTCACCGCGAGCATCAGCGAGATCAAGCACAAGGTCGATGTGAACACGCAGGAGCGGCTGGCCGCCAAGCGGCTGGAGCTCAATGAAGTGGGCTACTGCAATCTGGCGCTGGACGAGCCGATCGCGTTCTCGCCGTATGCGCGCAACCGCGTGCTGGGCGGCTTCATCCTGATCGACCGGCAGAGCAATGCCACCGTGGCCGCCGGCACGCTGGAGTTCGCGCTGCGCCGCGCCGGCAACGTGCACTGGCAGCACCTGGATGTGGATCGCGCCGCGCGTGCGCGCATCAAGGGCCAGGCGCCGCGCGTGCTGTGGTTCACCGGTTTGTCGGGCGCGGGCAAATCCACGGTCGCCAACCTGGTCGACAAGCGCCTGCATGCGCTGGGCTATCACACCTTCATCCTGGACGGCGACAACGTGCGCCACGGGCTCAACCGCGATCTGGGCTTCACCGACGAAGACCGGGTGGAAAACATCCGCCGCGTGGCCGAGGTGGCGCGGCTGATGGCCGATGCCGGCCTGATCGTGCTGGTGAGCTTCATCTCGCCGTTCCGTGCCGAGCGGCAACTGGCGCGCGAGCGGTTCGACGACGGGGAATTTGTCGAGGTATTCGTGGACGTGCCGCTGGCGGTTGCCGAGGCGCGCGATGTGAAGGGGCTGTACCGCAAGGCACGGGCCGGGCAGATCCCCAACTTCACCGGCATCGATTCGCCCTACGAGGCACCGGAGGCGCCGGAGATCCATCTTCACGCCGATGGTGAGAACGTGGAGGCGCTGGCGCGCCATGTGCTCGAGTTCCTCGACTTGGAACGCTGACCAGCGCATCGCGCCGACGACAGCAAGGGTCTTTGGTCATGGTGCAAAGCACGCCCTTTCTGTCAACTCCATGGCGGCTAGGTCGTTAAACTTTCGACGTACCCCGCCAGGATGTTCTGATGCTTGTTCGACCCAGCGCGCGTTTCGGCGCAGCGCTCTTGTTGGCCGTCACGCTGGCCGGTTGCAGCCGTCAGGCCGCCGCGCCGGCCGCCGCCAAACCCATCCCGGTCTCTGTGCAGGCGGTGACCACCCAGCCCTGGAACTCGACCGTGCAGTCGATCGCCACCGTGCGTGCGCGCGAATCGGTGGCGCTGACCGCGGCGGTGAGCGATGTGGTCGAGCAGGTCAACTTCGACAGTGGCGACGAGGTCAAGGCCGGGCAACTGCTGCTGCGGCTACGCGGCAACTCGCAGCAGGCGGCGCTGACCGCGGCCCAGGCCACCTTCGAGGAAACCGACCAGCTGTACCGGCGCCAGTTGAGCCTGGTTGGCCAGCAACTGGTGGCCAAGTCCACTGTCGATACGCAACGCGCGCTGCGCGACGCGGCGCAGGCGCGCGTGCAGCAGATGCGCGCGGAGATCACCGACCGTGAGGTGCGTGCGCCGTTCTCCGGCGTGCTCGGCATCCGCCAGATCAGCCCGGGCTCGTTGATCACCTCCAGCACGGTGATCGCCACGCTGGACGATGTGGCGCGCATGTACGTGGACTTCCAGGTACCGGAATCGCAGTTCGGGCTGGTGCAGCTCGGCAATACCGTCAACGGCACCGCGGCGGCGTACCCGGGCCAGCAGTTCGAAGGCGTGGTGGCGGCGATCGATTCGCGTATCGACGAGACCACCCGTTCGGTGACGGTGCGGGCGGATTTCCCCAACGGCGATCGCCGGCTGCGCCCGGGCATGTTGCTGGATGTGCGGCTGATCCAGCCGGCGCGGCAGGCGGTGGTGATCCCGGAGATCGCGGTGGTGCAGGTGGGGCGCGAGTCCTACGTGTTCCGGGTCAAGCCCGACAGCAGCGTGGAGCGCGCCGACGTGCGCCTGGGCGAGCGCCGCGACGGCAAGGTGGAAATTCTCGACGGGGTCAAGGCCGGTGAGCGCATCGTGGTGGACGGCACCGGCAAGCTGCGTCCGGGGCTGAAGGTGGTCGACCAGGCCGCGCCCGTGCCTGCATCGACACCGGCAGCCGCGCGCCCGCAGGCAGCCCGATGAAACTCTCCGACCTGTCCATTACCCGCCCGGTGATGGCGGTGGTGATGAGCCTGCTGCTGATCGTGCTGGGGGTGATGTCGTTCACCCGGCTCACCTTGCGCGAGTTGCCGGCGATCGACCCGCCGATCGTGTCGGTGGATGTGGAATACACCGGCGCGTCGGCGGCGGTGGTAGAGAGCCGCATCACCCAGGTGCTGGAAGACGCGCTGGCCGGCATCGAAGGCATCGAGACCATCGAGGCGCGCAGCCGCAATGGCTCGTCCGACATCAGTATCGAATTCGTGCAGTCGCGCGATGTGGAAGCGGCCGCCAACGACGTGCGCGATGCGGTCAGCCGCGTCTCCGACCGCATGCCCGACCAGGCGCGCCCGCCGGAGATTTCCAAGGTCGAGGCCGACGCCGACCCCATCCTGTGGCTCAACATGAGCTCCAGCACGATGGACACGCTGCAGCTGTCCGACTACGCCGAGCGCTACGTAGTGGACCGCTTCTCCAGCCTGGACGGCGTGGCGCAGGTGCGTATCGGCGGGCGCCAGCGCTATGCGATGCGCATCTGGCTGGACCGCGATCAACTGGCCGCGCGTGAACTCACCGTGGCCGATGTGGAAGCGGCGCTGCAGAACGAGAACGTGGAGCTGCCGGCCGGCAGCATCGAATCGGCGCAGCGCGATTTCACCCTGCGCGTGGAGCGCAGTTATCTCAAGCCCGAGGACTTTGCCAAGCTGCCGCTCAGCAAGGGCGAGGGCGGCTATGTGGTGCGCCTGGGCGACGTGGCCAGGGTGGAGCTGACCTCGGCCGAGCGCCGCGCCTACTTCCAGAGCAACGGCGTGCCCAATGTGGGCCTGGGCATCGTGCGCAACTCCACCGCCAACGCGCTGGACGTTGCACGCGAGGCACGCGCGCAGGCCGACGAGGTACAGAAGTCGCTGCCGCAGGGCACCAACATCTTCGTCGCCTTCGACACCACGACGTTTATCGATGCGGCGGTGGAGCGCGTGTACCACACGCTGATCGAAGCGGTGGTGCTGGTGCTGGTGGTGATCTGGGTGTTCCTGGGCAGTGCACGCGCGGCGCTGATTCCGGCGGTGACGGTGCCGGTGTGTCTGATCGCCGCATTCATCGCGCTGTACGCGTTCGATTTTTCGATCAACCTGCTGACCTTGCTCGCGCTGGTGCTGTGTATCGGGCTGGTGGTGGACGATGCGATCGTGGTGGTGGAAAACATCCAGCGCCGCATTGACCTGGGCGAGCCGCCGCTGGTGGCCGCCAGGCGCGGTACCGGGCAGGTTGCCTTCGCGGTGATTGCCACCACCGCGGTGCTGGTGGCGGTGTTCCTGCCGGTGGGCTTTCTGGAAGGCAATACCGGGCGCCTGTTCCGCGAGCTGGCGGTGGCATTGGCAGCGGCGGTGGCGATCTCGGCCTTCGTGGCGCTGACGCTGACGCCGATGATGTCGTCCAAGCTGTTGCGCTCGCATGGGCAGGCCAAACCCAATCGCTTCCATCGCTGGTTCGATGGCCGCATGCAGGCGGTGTCCGGCGCGTACGGGCGCTCGCTGGAGCGGCATGTGCATCGCACCTGGATCTTCGCGCTGCTGATGCTGTTGGCGCTGGGGGCCAGCGCGTGGTTGATGGGCCGGATTCCCTCCGAGCTGGCCCCGGCCGAAGACCGCGGCAATTTCCAGATCATGATCGACGGGCCCGAGGGCGCTGGCTTCGATTACACCGTGGGGCAGATGCATCAGGTCGAGGCGATCCTCGGCCCTTACGTGGGCCCGGACAAGCCGATCGTGCGCGCCAACCCGCGCGTGCCCGGAGGCTTCGGCAGCAGCGAGGAAATGCATACCGGCCGGGTCAGCGTGTTCCTGCAGGACTGGGAAAAACGCACGCGCCCGACCACCGAAGTGGCCGACGAGCTGCAGCAGAAACTCAATGTGCTCAGCGGCGTGCGTGCACGCACGCAGGTGAGTGGCGGCCTGGTGCGCAGCCGCGGCCAGCCGTTCCAGCTGGTGCTGGGCGGGCCGGATTATGCGGAGATCGCGCAGTGGCGCGACCGCATCCTGCAGCGCATGGAAGCCAATCCCGGCCTGGTCGGCCCGGACTCGGACTACAAGGAAACCCGCCCGCAGATGCGCGTGAACATCGACCGCCTGCGTGCGGCCGACCTGGGCGTGCCGGTCACCGCGATCGGTGGCGCGCTGGAAGCGATGATGGGCTCGCGCCGCGTCACCACGTTCGTGGACAACGGCGAGGAGTACGACGTGATGCTGCAGGCCGGGCGCGAGGGCCGCATGGCGCCGGAAGACCTCACCGCCATCCGCGTGCGCTCCACGCGTGGCGAGCTGATTCCGCTGTCCAACCTGGTCACGCTCAGCGAAGTGGCCGAGGCCGGTACCCTCAATCGCTTCAACCGCCTGCGTGCGATCACCATCAGTGCCGGCCTGGCGCCGGGCTACCCGCTCGGCGAGGCGATTGCCTGGGCGCAGCAGGCCGCGCGCGAGGAACTGCCCGAGTATGCGCAGGTGGACTGGAAGGGCGAATCGCGCGAGTACCAGCAATCCGGCAGCGCGGTATTGCTGACCTTCGGCATGGCCCTGCTGGTGGTGTACCTGGTGCTGGCCGCGCAGTTCGAGAGCTTCGCCCATCCGCTGGTGATCATGCTCACCGTGCCGCTGGCGGTGCTCGGCGCGCTGGTCGGCCTGTGGCTCACCGGCGGCACGCTCAACCTGTTCAGCCAGATCGGCATCGTGATGCTGGTGGGGCTGGCGGCCAAGAACGGCATCCTGATCGTGGAGTTCGCCAATCAGTTACGCGACGAAGGGCGCAGCGTGCATGAGGCGATCGTGGAATCGGCATCGGTGCGCCTGCGTCCGATCCTGATGACCTCGATCGCCACCGTGGTCGGCGCGATTCCGCTGGTGGTGGCCGGCGGGCCCGGCTCGGCCAGCCGCGCCACGATCGGCGTGGTGGTGATCTTCGGCGTGTCGCTGTCCACCTTGCTGTCGCTGTACGTGGTGCCGGCGTTCTACAGCCTGATCGCGCCATTCACCAAGTCGCCCGAAGCGGTGGCGCGCGAGCTGGAAACCCTGGAGGCGCAGACGCCGTCGGTAGGCGGGCACGCCTGAGCACGGCAGGCTGCTGACGGGCTGCAGTGCCATGCCCGTGCCTGCCGTGTAGGTGTCTGCGCAGCCGCCGCGTCGTTGCGCAATGACTAAGGTCACATGACAGTCATGCCCGGCTATGGTCGACTTCGGCGGTTACCCTGCCCGGAATCGCCAATGCGTCGTCTTGCCTGCCTGCTTGCTCCCTCTCTCCTTGCGCTGTGCTGCGGCACCGCGCTGGCGCAGTCCTCCGGCGAGCCGGTCCCCAATGGCCGCCTGCCGGCCTGGGCGGTGCCCGAGCGCTACAGCCTGGCGTTCAAGATCGACCCGGACCAGGCCGAGTTCAGCGGCCGCAGCAGCATCCGCGTGCAGCTCAAGCAGGCCTCCGACCATCTCTGGCTGCACGGCAAGGAATTGAAGGTCAGCAAGGTCACGGTCACGCCGGTCAAGGGCAAGGCGCTGACCGCACGCTACGTGCAAGCCGATGCGCAGACCGGCGTGGTGCGCCTGGATTTCGGCCGCACGCTGCAGCCGCAGACGCTCACCGTGGACATCGTCTACAGCGCGCCGCTCAACCAGCAGCTGCAGGGCCTGTATCAGGTGAAGTACCAGGGCCAGGCCTATGCGATGACGCAGATGGAGCCGATCAGCGCGCGCTATGCGTTCCCCGGTTTCGACGAGCCGGCGTTCAAGACCCCGTTCGACCTCAGCCTGACCGTGCCCACCGACGACCAGGCGCTGGCCAACACCATCGCCACCTCGACCAAGCCGGCCGGCAAAGGCTGGAAGACGGTGAGCTTCGCTCCGACCGTGCCGCTGCCGACCTACCTGGTTGCCTACGCCGCCGGCCCGTGGGACGTGGTGGACGTGCCGGCCATGCCGGCCACCCCGCAGCGCCCCAATCCGACCCCGTTGCGCGGCATTGCCGCCAAGGGCCAGGGTCCGCGCATTACCCCGGCGCTGGACCAGACCCCGGCGATCATCGCCGCGCTGGAGGACTATTACGCCTTCGGGTATCCGTTCGACAAGCTCGATCTGGTCGCCGCCCCGGACTTCAGCGCCGGTGCGATGGAAAACCCCGGGTTTGTCACCTTCCGCGACTGGCTGCTGCTGCTGGACAAGGACTCGCCGGCAGAGAACGTGCAGCGCTCCTTCAACACCAATGCCCATGAGCTGGCCCACCAGTGGACCGGCGACGCCGTCACCATGGAATGGTGGGACGACCTGTGGTTGAACGAGGCGTTTGCCACCTGGATGCAGCAGAAGATCACCATGCAGCTGCACCCGGAATACCGCGCCAATCTGGACCGCATCGCCGGTGCCCAGCATGCGATGGACAACGACAGCCTGGTCAGCGCGCGCAAGATCCGCCAGCCGATCACCGGCAACGGCGATATCGAAACCGCCTTCGACGGCATCACCTACCAGAAGGGTGCGGCGGTGCTGGCGATGTTCGAAGCCTTCGTCGGCGAAGATGTGTTCCGCGAGGGCATGCGCGCCTACATCGCCAAGCATAAATTCGGCAACGCCACCGCCGACGATCTGGTCGATGCGATCGCCGCCGCCGCCGGCAAGGGCGAAGAGTTCAAGGCCGCATTCCGCAGCTTCCTCAATCAGCCGGGCGTGCCGTACCTGCAGACCCAGCTCGCCAGCGAAGGCGGCAAGACCGTGGTCAGGCTGCAGCAGCAGCGCTACCTGCCGCTGGGCTCCACCGGCTCGGCCGCGCAGCAATGGGGCGTGCCGGTGTGCGTCAAGTACGGCAAGGGCAAGGACCAGGTCGGTACCGCCTGCCAGATGCTCGACGGCGCCAGCGGCAGCATCGTGCTGGACGGCGCCGGCAAGAACACCTGGGTGTTCCCGAATGCGCGTGGCGCAGGCTATTACCGCTTCAGCTTGCCGAAGAAGCAGCTGGCCGCACTGGGCAAGCAGGTCGGCCAGCTCGACGACAACGAACAGCTGGCCTATGCCGATGCGATCGATGCGGCCTACCGCCATGGCGATGCCGACAGCGACGCGGTGCTGGCAGCGCTCAAGCAATTGGCGCCGTCTGCGTCGGCCGATGTGTCCACCGCACTGCTGAACCGCTTCGTGTGGATCTGGCGCTACCAGGCCACCAGCGAGACCCAGCGCGGCGCATTGCGCAAGGTGGCCGAACAGGCCTATCTGCCACGTCTGCGCCAGCTGGGTTACACGCGGCGTAGCGGCGAATCGATCGACGACACCAGCTTGCGCTCGGCGTTGGCCGGCCTGTTCGCGCTGCGCCTGCAGAACGCGGAGGTGCGCAAGGCGCTGCTGGCGCAGGGCGATGCGGTCCTGGCCGGCGGCAATGGTGCGCTGGACTTCTCCAAGGCCAATCCGGATCTGCTCGGCACCGCACTGGCAGTGACCGCGCAGGAGCGCGGCGCACCGGCGGTACAGAGCCTGATCGATGCATTGCGCACGCACGCCGACCCGGCGCAGCGCAACGCCATGATCGCCGCCCTGGGTGCGGTGCAGGACCCGGCGCTACTCACCCAGGTGCGTGATTTCGCGCTGACCGATGCGATCAAGGTGGGCGAGATGAAGAGCCTGCTGACGCGCGGCCACAGTTACGAGACCTCGCACGCGTCGATGTGGCCGTGGTTCACCGCCAACTTCGACCGCATCGTGCAGCGCAGCGGCTCGTTCGATGGCGGCGGGTTGCCGGCGCTGGGTGCGTCCGGTGGCTGCAGCGTGGAAGAAGCCGACCGCCTGGATGCGTTCTTCAAACCGCGCCTGGCCACCCTCAGCGGTGCCGACCGTGGCATGGCCCAGACCGGCGAGACCATCCGCCTGTGCGCCGCGCTCAAGCAGGCGCAGACCGCCAGGCGCTGAGTCGCCGGCTTGCGGCCGGGGTGCGCAGCATCGACGGTGTCGATGCTGCGCGATCCGGAGCGGCGAACGAAACGACTGCGCTCACCGTCAGGCGCGCAGCCGGTGCCTGGAATCGGCATGTGCCACGCGTACACTCCGGTTCCGGGCGCGCCTTCCGTATCCACCTGGCGACTGCCCGTTACGTTTTGTCAGCCACTCCAGGGATGAAGCGATGGACGAATCATTGATGCTGCACGGAGAGGGCTTCGTGCTGCGCCGCTGGCGCCAGGACGACCTGGGCGCCTTGTTGCTGCACGCCAACGACCCGTTGGTACCGCGCGGATTGAGTGATCGGTTTCCGCATCCGTATACGCGCGCCGATGGCGAGGCGTTCCTGGCCGGACGCGTGGTCGATCTGCAACACCCGGTGCTGGCCATCGAGATCGACGGCCAGGCCTGCGGCACGATCGCGGCGCGTCCAGGGCAGGGTGAGCGGCGCTTTTCGGCCGAGCTGGGCTACTGGATCGGCAGCGCGTACTGGGGCCGTGGCTGGATGACGCGCATCGTGGCCACTTATGTGGCCTGGGCGATGCAGGCCCTGCCGCTCCATCGCGTCCAGGCCACCGTGCTCGACACCAATCCGGCATCGGCCAGGGTGCTGCTGCGCAACGGCTTCGTCGAGGAAGGCGTCAGCCGCTGCGCGATCGTGAAGCCGGATGGATTGCACGATTTGCGCGTGTTCGCGCGGGTGGGGCGGCCGGCCGCGCTGGTGTGAGCCGCGTCTGCGTGCCACGGCGAACGCATCGGCCGAGCGGGTCTGCGCGCTGCTGATTCGCGCAGATCCATCACCGACAGTGGTGCCGATCCCGGGCGTGTTCTGCACGGCGTCGAGGTCACCCTGCCTCGCGCCTTGCGGGGCCTCGAACGCCATGCTTCCGCTGCCGCGTGTACGGCTGGCTATGCCAGTGGCTTACCATCGTCGCCATGCGTTTGCACCGCCGGCTGCATCGGCGTGCAGATGACCAACACCGCTGGGTGGTGGAAGGGCGATACGGTGCCTGCAGACCCGGCAAGCAACACGAACCTTGGATACGACGATGACACAGCATGATGGACGGGGCGCACGACCGCCGCGCGATGGCGGCAGCTCCGGCGCCGCCCACAATCCCTGGGGCCGCGCCGCGCCGCGCGCACCTGCAGGCCGCCCGCCGGCACAGCAGGCGCCAACGGCTTACACGCCTGCTGCTTCGCAGTCCGCGGCTTCGTCGTCCGGCGGCAATGCGCGCGAGCTGCGGCTGTACGGCATCAACGCCGTGCAGGCGGTGTTCAAGGCGCGCCCGGAGGCGGTGCGCAAGCTGTATCTGAGCCAGGCGCGCATTCCGCAGTTCAAGGCCTTGCTGGCCTGGTGCGTGGCCCAGCGCATCGGCTACCGCGTGGTCGAGGAGGCCGATCTCAGCAAGCTCGCTGCCAGCACGCACCACGAAGGCGTAGTGGCCGATGTGCTGCGCGTCGCCCCGCAACCGTTGCAGGACTGGCTGGCTGCGTTGCCGGCAGGGCCGGTGCTGGCACTGTGGCTGGATGGCGTGGGCAACCCGCACAACTTCGGCGCGATTTTGCGCTCGTCCGCGCACTTCGGGGTGGCCGGCCTGTTGCTGCCTGCCGGCGCCACGCTGGGGCTGTCCGGTGCAGCCGCGCGCGTGGCCGAAGGTGGCGCCGAGGCGGTGCCGCTGGTGCAGCTGCCCGAGACGGCAACGGCGATGGCACAGCTGCGTCAGGCCGGTTTTGCGGTGGCCGCCACGCTGGTGGAAGGCGGCCAGGACGTGTTCGCCGCTGCGCTGCCGCAGCGGCTGGTGTATGTGATGGGCGCGGAGAGCGAGGGCATGGACCGCCAGTTCGCGCGCGATTGCGACCTGCAGTTGTCGATCCGCGGCAGCGGCAAGGTCGAAAGCCTCAACGTGGCCTCGGCCACCGCGGTGTTCCAGGCCGCCTGGCGTGCCCGTGTGATGGGCGGAACGCCGTGATGCGCCTGTCTGCCTGGCTGCTTGCCACCGCCTGCGCAGCGAGCGCCGGCGCTCACGCCGCCGCCGCGTCCACGCCTGCCACGCCTGCCACGCCGCCACAGGTGCGCACCGATCACGGTGTGGTGCGCGGGCAATGGCAGGACGACGGCAGTGCGGTGTTTCGCGCAATTCCGTTTGCCGCCCCGCCATTGGGCACATTGCGCTGGCAGCCGCCGCAACCGGCGGCGGCCTGGTCGGAGGTGCGCGATGCCACTCAGGCCGCCACCCCATGCGTGCAACCGGCGCTGGGCTGGAACAATGCGATGGCCAGGCGCGGCAGCGAAGACTGTCTCTACGTCGAGGTGCAGACGCCAACGCTGCAGCCGGCCAAGCCGCTGCCGGTGTTCGTGTGGATTCATGGCGGCGCCAATGTGGCCGGCGGCGCCGACGGCCACCTGCCGACCAACCTGGTCGCACAGGGCGTGCTGGTGGTGACGCTGCAGTACCGGCTCGGCGCGCTCGGCTTCCTGTCGCTGCCGGAACTGCGCGATGGCGACAACCAAGCCGCGGGCAACTACGCCTTGCTCGATCAGATCGCCGCACTGCAGTGGGTGCGCGACAACATCGCGCAATTCGGTGGCGATCCTGCGCGGGTCACCATCGCCGGACAGTCGGCCGGCGGCCAGGACGTGGGCTTGCTGATGCTCAGCCCGCTGGCACGTGGCCTGTTCTCGGCGGCGATCGAGCAAAGCGGCACTGCCGGGTTCGGATTGCCGGCACGTTCGCTGGAGGACAATCGCGCGCTGGGTGTGGAGATCGCCAGGCGCGCAGGCATCGAGGATGCTGCGACACGCCTGGCACAGCTGCGCGCGTTGCCGGTGGAGCAGCTGATCAAGGCCGGACAGGGCGTCGACGTGCCGGCACTGGATGACGATGGCTACATCTGGCTGCAGGCGGTCGTCGATGGACGCGTGCTGCCACGTGCGCCGGCCGCGTTGCTGGCCGAGGGGGCACAGGCCAAGGTGCCGCTGTTGATCGGCTATGTGGCGCAGGAGCTGGAATACGGTGGCAAGCAGGGTGCGCAGGCGCGGCTGCGGCGCGACTATCCGGCGCAGGCCGATGCGGTGCTGCAGGCGCAGCGCACGCATGCGGCGCAGCGTGCGGCGCGTCAGGGCGATGCGGCGATGCAGCTGTCCACCGACCTGACCTTCCGTTGCCCGGCGGTGACCGTCGCCCAACACCAAGCCGCACTCGGCGTGCCGGTGTGGCATTACGTGTTCGATACCGCCGCACCGGGCGGGCAGGTCACGCACAGCGCCGAGCTGCCGTTCCTGTTCAAGGACCTGCCGATCGGCCAGCCGCCGGTGAGCCTGCAACGTTATTGGGCCGCGTTCGTGCAGCGGGGCAATCCGAATGCCACGGGCTTGCCGGCCTGGCCTGGGTTCGCACCCGGGCATGCGGCGTTGCAGTTCGACGCCAGTGGCGTGCACCCGCTCAAGGACGCGCGCCCGGACGTGTGCGCAGGCGTGGACCTGCCGTAATCGATCGCGCGCACTGAAAAACGGTGCGCGCGATCGACTCAAGCCAACTCAACTCAGCTCAACGTGCGCTGCCCGGCCCGCAGAAGTAGAAACCGCCGTTACGCATTTCCGCCGACAGGCCGGTGCAGGTGACGCCGGAGTCAATGCATACGGATACCCGTAACCGGCCATCGCCAACGTATAGCAGCACGGCTGCGCCACGCTCACCGACGACAGCCGCCGCACGGGATGGGTGGCGATGGAGTACCCATGCGTCACCGACACGCCGCGACCGGGTGGCATCCGCCTGCCTTGGGGCGATCAGCATGGCTGGTCTTACTTTTTCTGCAGTCGCACGGCAGCCCCGCCGTTTGCAGCCAATGGCAGCTGCAGGCTGTCGGTGGAGGTGAGCTGGCGCGTGTCGATGCGTACGTCCGTCGGGGCCTGGCCATCGGCGTAGATGGTGGCGGTCCAGCGGCCCTTGCCCAGGAACGTCAACGGCAACGTCAGCATGCGCGCCTGCTCGTTGGTCATCGCACCTACGTACCAGTCCTTGCCGCTGCGCCGCGCCAGCGCGATGTGCTCGCCGATGGCGCCGTCGAGTGCGCGTGTCTCATCCCAGCTGGCCGGCACATCGCGCAGGAACTGCGCGGCCGGCACGTTTTCGAACTGCTCCGGGCTGTCGGCGACCACCGCGAACGGGCTTTCGTACACCACATACATCGCCAGTTGCTGCGCGCGGGTGGTCATCACCTGCGGCGCGATGTGCTGCATCCTGAATTCGGCCGGGCGCACATTGCGGAAGCCGCCCGGGGTGTAATCCATCGGGCCGAGCAACATGCGCGTAAACGGCAGCGTGAGGTTGTGGGTTGCGGTGATGCGCGTGGTCCACTTGTTGTACTCGGCGCCGAGCACGCCTTCCTGCGTGAGGTAATTGGGGTAGGTGCGGGTCAGGCCGGTCGGGTGATAGGCGCCATGCAGGTCCACCAGCAGTTTGTGTTCGGCAGCCTTGGCTAGCAGGCGATGGTAGAAGTCCACCATCTGCTGGTCGTCGCGGTCCATGAAGTCGACCTTGATACCCTTGATGCCGAGCTGCTGATACCAGGCGAGCGCTTCGTCCATGTGCGCATCGAGCGCGCGCCAATGCGCCCATAGCCACAGCCCGACGTCGCGCTGCCGTGCGTAGGCCACCAGGCCCGGCAGGTCGAGCTGCTCCACCGGCCGGCGGATATCGGCATCGACGTTGTACTGGCCATCGCCGGTGCTGCCGACATACCAGCCGTCGTCGATCAGCATGTACTGCAGCTTCAATTGCTGCGCGTGATCGATATAGCGCTCGATCGTGGCGGTATTCATGCCCGGCTGCGCCACGCCGCCGGCCAGCCCGCCGGACCACCAGTCCCATGCCGATTTGCCCGCGCGCACCCAGCTCGCATCGAAGGCAGGCGGCGGGTTCAGCGCGGAAATCAGGGTGGATTCGATCAGGCTGGCCGGGCTGTCACCCAGCATGATCACCCGCCATGGCGTGGCGAAATCCTGGCCTTTGGCATCGACGCTGACCGCCAGCGTGGGGTCGTCCAGGCGTGGCGATAATTTCGCCGCTACGCCCAGGCTGCCGTCCTCGCGGCCGGTGAGATACAGGCCGGCATAGTCGCGCAGGTTTGCCTCGGCAATCGCCAGCGTGGTGCCGCCGGCATCGGTCTGGCAGACCAGCGGCAACTCCAGCAGATTGTGCGGGCGCAATCTGGATGCGGCGATCGCATCGTATTCGCCCTCGTGGCTGGTTCCAAAGCGCCCCAGGTTCAAGGTCCAGCATGCGTAATCGCGCGGAAACGCAAAGCTGGTGAGTTCGTTGCGAATCCGCACCTCACCGGCGTCGGGCAGCACATAACGCAGCGCAACGCCGTCGTCGTAGGCACGCAATTCCACCGTCAGGCGTCGCTGTTTGGGGTCTGACAACTGCACGCGCAATTGACGATAGTGATCGCGCGCCTGACGTGTCTTGCCTACGGGCAATTCGAATCGGCTGTCATGCGTTTCGGTCGTGCTGCCCTGCAGCGTCATCGCCTTGCCGAGGGTGTTGGCCCGGCCCAGGTCCAGCCCGAGCGGCGCGTTGTCGAGCACAACTTTGTTGCGATACAGCACGCGATAGCTCGGCACGCCGCCCTCGCGTAGCGTGAATTCCACCTGCGTACGTGCGTCGGGCGATTGCACCTGCAGGCGCTGCGCGGATGCAGGCAACGCGATCGAATACAGCAACGCGCACGCCGCCGGTACTGCGGACTGGATCAGGTTTCGCATGAGTCCCTCCTCCTGGGAGCGCCAACCCTAACGCAGAACGGTTGTCGTCGATATCTAGCTGGGGTAACGTTACCTCGCACCATGGCCGCTGAAACAGGGGCGGCAGCCACGGGCGGCATCACGGCAGAGGCAATGACAAGGCGGCTATGCGTCGTTTTGGCAGTTGCGTTGTCGCGATGTGTACCGTTGCTTGGCAGTAGAGCTTGGGAGAGGCCTCTAATGCTGATGGTTCGCAAGGCGTTCCGCCGTGGAGCGCTGTGGGTGGTATGTGGTTGCATGGCTTGGGCTGCAGTGGAGGCTGCGCCCGTCGATGTGCGATCGACCGGTCCCTACGATGTCCGCGTACTGGCGGGCGGGATGGGGTTGGCCAAGAAGCTTGCCGCCGATGCGCCGTTGCTGGCTGCCGACGCAGACTGGAGCGTGTCCGGCTGGGTGCGTCCCTCGCGCGCGAATGCAGGCCCGGCATTGATCGCCGGTCTGGGCGATGCGAAATCGGCCGGGCGTTACTTCGCAATCGACAACGGCAGGCTCGCCTTCGTGCAGGGCGCAGATACGGTATTGCGCAGCAAGCAGGCGCTGCCTGCGGGGACCTGGACGCAGGTGGCTGCGGTGGCGAAAGCGGGGCGGTTGACGCTGTACGCCAATGGCCGTCAGGTCGCCAGCGGTGCGGTACGCCAGAGCGCGGTCGCGCCCGTGCTGATGTTTGGTCCGCGCGAGCAGCCCGCCGCCTATACGCAGCACTTCGGTGGCGAGATTGCCGGTTTCCTCGCGCACGCCGCTGCACTGGATGCGCCGGCCATCGCGCAGCTTACGGCCAAGGCGCCGGATCAGGCCATGCAGCGTTTCGAAGACGCCTCGCCGGCCTGGCAGGTCCAGGTCAAGCAGATGGCTGGCCAGGTCGCGCCGCAGCCGCCGGCAACGCTGCCGCGCAGTGCGGCGGCCTTCTCTGCGCCGGTCGCCAAGCCGGTACAACCGACGCCCGCGTTGCAGCCGCTGGATGCGGCGGCATGGCGGGTCGGTGCGTGGGAACTGGCTGCTGCGCCGGAGCTGGGGCAGGCCACGGGCGCCAGCCTGTCGCGCGGTGATGACAGCGGCGGTGCCGCGGCCTGGCACGCGGCCACCGTGCCGGGCACGGTGCTCACCACGCTGGTCGATCGGGGCGTGTATCCGGATCCGGATATCGGTCTCAACAACATGGCCATTCCCGAATCGCTGAGCCGGCAGGACTGGTGGTACCGCAGCCGTTTCGATCTGCCTGCTGCAGCCCAGGGCAAGCGGCTGGAGCTGCTGTTCAACGGCATCAACTATGCGGGCGAGGTCTGGGTCAACGGTACGCAGGTCGGGCGTACGCGTGGTGCGTTCGCACGCGGCCGCTTCGATGTCAGCAAGCAGCTCAAGGCTGGCCGCAACATCATCGCAGTGCGTGTCTCGCCGCCGCCGCATCCTGGCATCGCGCACGAGCAGTCGATGACCGCAGGCGTGGGCGAGAACGGCGGTGTGCAGGCGCTGGATGGGCCGACCTTCATCGCCAGCGAAGGCTGGGACTGGATTCCGGCGGTACGCGATCGCAATGCCGGGCTGTGGCAGGACGTGCAGTTGCACGCCACCGGGCCGCTGGCGCTTGGCGACACCCGGGTGGTGACGACGCGGCTGGCCCCGGATCACCGGCGTGCCGAGCTTGAAATCAGCGTGCCATTGCGCAACGACAGTGCCGCGGCGGTGCAGGGCACCCTGCAACTGGCCATCGGCGATGTGCGCATCCAGCGGCAGGTCAACGTGCCGGCCGGTGGTACCACGCTCACGCTCAGCGCCGCCGATACGCCGCAGCTGGTCATCGCCAATCCGCGCCTGTGGTGGCCCAACGGTTATGGCGAGCCTGCGTTGTATACCCTGCAGGCCAGCGTCGAGGTGGCCGGTACGCCATCGGACACGCAGCAGCTGCGCTTTGGCATTCGCGAGGTCGGTTACGAACTGTCGCTGTTCGACCAGGACGGTGCGCTGCGCCGCGTGCTGGTGGATTTCAACAAGGCACGTCAGCGTGGTGAACGCATTGTCGATGCCCGCCACAGTGCGATCCGCCCCGTGCCCGGAGGCGATGCGCAATCGTTCTATCCCGGCGCGCAGGCATCGCCGGCGGTCACGCCGCTGAGTGACGACGCGCTGGCACCTTACCTGGCCATCCGCATCAATGGCGTACGCATTGCCGTCAAGGGCGGCAACTGGGGCATGGACGACTGGCGCAAGCGCGTCTCGCGCGAGCGGCTGGAGCCGTACTTCCGCCTGCAGCGCGATGCGCATTTCAATGTGGTGCGCAACTGGGTGGGGCAGAACACCGAAGCCAGCTTCTTCGAGCTGGCCGACGAATACGGCATGCTGGTGCTCAACGACTTCTGGCAGTCCACCCAGAACTACAACATGGAGCCGGCCGATGCGGCGCTGTTCCTGGACAATGCCGCCGAGGTGATCAAGCGCTTCCGCAACCATCCGTCCATCGTGTTGTGGTTCGGCCGCAACGAAGGCGTGCCCGCACCCATCCTCAACGAAGGCCTGGATGCGCTGGTGGCCGAGCTCGATGGCACGCGTTGGTACACCGGCAGTTCCAACCAGGTCAATCTGCAGGGCAGCGGCCCGTACAACTACCGCGAGCCGGTGGGGTACTTCAACGCCTTGGCACAGGGCTTTTCGGTGGAAGTGGGCACGCCGTCGTTCTCCACCCTGGAGTCGTTCAAGGCCTCCGTCCCGGCGGCGCAGGACCAGTGGCCGATCAGCGATGCCTGGGCCTATCACGACTGGCACCAGTCCGGTAACGGCGACACCGCCAGCTTCATGCGTTCGCTCACCGACAAGCTTGGTGCGCCCACCAGCCTGGAAGATTTTGAGCGCAAGGCGCAATTGCTCAACTACGACACCCATCGCGCCATCTTCGAAGGCTTCAACGCGCAGCTGTGGACCAAGAACAGCGGGCGCCTGCTGTGGATGAGCCATCCGGCCTGGCCCAGCAACATGTGGCAGATCTACAGCCACGACTACGACACCCATGCGGCCTACTACGGTGTGCGCAATGCGGCAGAGATGCTGCATGTGCAGATGAACCTGCCCGGCCACGACGTGGTGGTGGTCAACAATGCCAGCGCCCCGGTGCGTGGCCTGCGCGTGCGTGCAGAGGTCTACAGCAGCGATGGCGCATTGCTGCAGCAGCGCGAACAGGCCGTGGACGCCGCGCCCGTTGCGGTCTCGGCACCGGTGCTGCAACTGGCGCCGTTGCTCAAGGACACCAACGGGCTGGGCTTTGTGCGGCTGCAATTGCTCGATCGCGATGCGGTCGTGCGTTCGCGCAATTTCTACTGGGTGGCGCGCGATGCGGCAGCCATGCGTGGCCTGGATGCGCTGGCAGCAGTGCCGGTGCAGCTCAGCACGCAACTGCAGGAGGGTGCCGAGCCGGTGCTGCGCGCCACCGTGCGCAATGCTTCGCATCAGGTTGCGCTCAACACCAAGCTGACCCTGGTGGACGCGCAGGGCCAACGCATCCTGCCGGCGTACTACAGCGACAACTACCTCAGCCTGGTGCCGGGCGAGCAGCGCGAGGTCGAGATTCGCGGCCCGTCCGCGGCGAGCCTGCGCAACGCCACGCTGCAGGTGCGCGGCTGGAATGTCGAACCATCAACAGGCGTCGCCAGCGGGCTTCCGTAGCGGCGCCGACAGGTTGCCACGCCGTGTCCGCACGGCGGTCGCACTGATGCGCCGATCGCGCGTCAGCCAATACCGCATTGCCGTTGCTGCAATGCCATTCGAAACGGTCGTGGATTGTCGTCATCCCTGGGAGGGGACCATGAACAAGCTGCATGCGAACACCCGCCACACCCCATTGGTCGCCGCACTGGCGGCTGCACTCACCCTGCTGGCCGGCAGCGCAAACGCACAGGACGCCAGCGCTGCCGCCGGGGTCACCGACCTGGACAAGGTCATGGTCAAGGGCGTGCGCGGCGCGCAGGCCGAGGCCATCGAGAACAAGCGCACCGCCGCGCAGATCATCGACTCGATCTCTGCAGAGGACATCGGCAAATTGCCCGATGTCACCATCACCGATTCGCTGCAGCGCGTGCCCGGCGTGCAGATCCGGCGTTCGGCCGGCGAGGGCTCGCAGCTCAATATCCGCGGCATGCCGCAGGTGCAGACCACCATGAACGGCGAGTTGTACCTGAGCGCCGGTGGCGGCGACCAGTACGGCCAGCCGAACATCGGCCGCGCGCAGCCGGATTTCGTCGACATCCCGCCGACGCTGTTCAGCGGCGTGGACGTGATCAAATCGCCGACCGCAGCGGACCTGGATGGCGGCATCAGCGGTACGGTTTCGCTCAAGACACGGCGCCCGTTCGACCTGCCCGAAGGCTGGACCTTCAGCGGCCAGGCCGAAGGCTCCTACGGCGACCGCGTGCAGGAACTCAACGAGCTGTACTCGGGCCTGGCCAGTTTCCGCACCGAGCGTTGGGGCGCGTTGCTGGCGGTGTCGTACTCCGATGCCACGCTGGAGAACAAGCATCCCAGCGTGTATTCCAATGGCGCGCAGAAATCCACCGAGCAGAACGTGGGCTTCGATTTCAACGGCGATGGCCGCATCGGCAGCAATACCGATCCGTCCAACCTGCCACGCGACTATTTCTACAACTGGGTTGCCACCGAGCTGGACAACCGCAGCACCGACCGCCAGCGCACCGGCATCAACGGCTCGTTCCAGTTCAACATCAACGATTCGTGGACGGTGCTGGCCGATGCGGCCTACACCAAGCTCGATGACCAGGACACCTCGGTCGCCGCGCAGCTGCACACCGGTTGGGCCACCAACCAGCTGCAGCCCGGATCGGTGGTCGATTCCAATGGCGTGCTGGAATACGGCCAGTTCCGCTACAACCGCTTCCAGGCCCACTCGATGGCCGGCGTCGCCGACTCGGACGCGCTCAACACCAATCTGGAACTGCGCTTCGACGATGGTGGCCCCTTCCGTGCCTCGTTCCGCTGGGTGCATGGCGATGCGCAGCGCACCTACGACGAAGCGCGTGCCGATGCGGTGGTGACACGCGGCGACCAGATCACCCGCGCCGGCGGGGTGACGCAATGGGCCAATGCCAATGGCCTGCCGACGGTGGATGCCTCGGTGGACTTCCGTGGCACCTATCCGGCGGTCAACCTCGGCACCGATGTGTCCAACCCGGACAACTGGCAACTGATGTCGACCTGGGCGCAGGGCAACAAGATCGAAGCGACGATGGACGCGTTCCGCGCCGATGGCACCTTCGAGTTCGACGAGGGCGTGGTGCGCGGCTTCCAGTTCGGCATCCGTTACGGTGAGCGCGAGGTCAAGCTGGACACCTATCGCTACCTGTCGCCGGTGTCGACCAGCTGTGCCGATCCGAACCGCTCGCTGTACTACTTCAAGGATCCGCTGATTGTGGACACCTGCAGCGGCGTCTCCGAAGCGCGCCTGCTGCCGTTCAATTCGATCCCCGGTTACTGGGCCTACTTCAACGACTTCGATCCGCTCAGGGTCACCGGCCTGGGCAGCCAGGGCCTGCCGGCGATCAACCCGCAGGTCATGAAGGACCCGGTGGGCTACCTCAACAGCCTGTACCCGGGCAACGTGGCCTACCAGCAGGCCGCCGATTCCTACAAGGTCACCGAAAAGAGCACCGCGGCGTACTTCCTGGCAAACCTGGAAGGCGGCACCGGCAGCGCGGTGCCGTGGACGGCCAACATCGGCGCGCGCATCGTGCAGACCAAGCTGGCGATCGATCAGTACCTGAGCAGCGGCAACGTGTTCATCGGCAACGTTGAATGGAACGGTGTCAGCCCGGCGATCGGCACCAATCGCCTGAACCGTCAGTACACCGACGTGCTGCCCACCGCCAACCTGTCGCTGGACATCACCGACGCGCAGAAGCTGCGCTTTGCCTACAACAAGGCGGTGGCGCGCCAGGACCTGCCCGATCTCGGGCGCGGGCTGGTGAGCTTCTACGCGGTCAATGGCACGCCGCCGCGCAACCCTGCGTTGCCCTCCGATGCGGTGCTGTTCCTCAATGGCCGCTCCGGTAACCCGGATCTCGATCCGTATCGCGCCACCAACTACAACGCCTCGTGGGAATGGTATTTCTCCGATGCGTCGCTGGTCAGCGTGGGTGCGTTCCTGATCGACGTGAAGTCGTTCCCCACCACGGTGACCAACATCGAACTGTTGCCCGACGCCGATGGCGTGGCGCGGCTGGGCGGCCCGGTGGAGCGCATCGTCAATGGCGGTGGCGGCAAGATCAAGGGCTTTGAAGTCGGCTATCAACAGGCCTTCGACTTCCTGCCCGGCTGGTTGAGTGGCTTCGGTACCAACATCAACTACACCTTCTCCGATGCCGACACCGACAACACCGATATCCAAGGCAATACGTTGCCGATCGGCGACAATTCCAAGCACCAGGCCAACGCGGTGCTGTGGTACCAGAAGGACAAGTTGCAGGCACGCGTGGCCTACAACTGGCGCAGCAAGCGCTTCAGCCAGGTCAACAGCGGTGCGTGGGGCGACGAGCTGGCGATCTGGAACGACGACGTCGGCTATCTCGATGCGTCCTTCAGCTACGACGTCAACGACCACCTGACCCTGTACGCCCAGGCAACCAACCTGACCGGCGAAAGCGAGCGGCGCTACGCGCAGTGGACCAACCACTACTACGACCAGAACATCTTCGAGCGTCGTTACTACGCCGGCCTGCGTCTGCGCTTCTGATCCGGCTGTGCGTTGTGCGACATGGCGCACCCCCGCGCCGTGTCGCACATGTTTCGCTGTTGTCACTCTCCAGGCGGTCATTGCGCTTTTCTTCCCGTCGCCGTTGATTGCGGCGCTGCAGTACGCCTGACGGCAACGTCAGGCACCCTCCCATTCGGCCGCATCGTCGGGAAGCGATGTGGCCGTTTTTTTGTGTGTGATGGCGCAGGCGTTACACGATGCCGATCGATGCAGCACTTACCGCGCCGGCGGCCCGGCCGTCGAGCCGCGCTTGACCACGGTGTACTTCATCACCTGGTGCACGCCCTGCGCGGGATTGCCCTTGCGTCGCTGGCGGATCGCATCGGCCAGCAACGACACCGCGGCGCGGCCCATCGCAGTGACCGGTTGATGCACGGTGGTGAGCTCGGGCCAGATGGTGGTGGCGACCGGGGTGTCGTCGAAGCCGGCGACCGAGACATCCTCGGGTACGCGCAGGCCCAGGCCGTGCGCGACCGCAACGGCCGCAGCGGCCATATCGTCGTTGCTGCAGAAGATGGCGGTGGGCGGTTGCGCCTGTGCGAGCAGGCTGCGCGCGGCGAGCAGGCCGGAGTGATAGGTGAACAGACCCTCTGCCATCAATTCCTCGGCCACGGGCAGGCCAGCGGCCTGCAGGCTGTCGAGATAGCCATTGGCACGCAACGCGCTTGGCGTGTGCTTGGGGTCGCCCTTGATCAGTGCGATGCGGCGATGGCCCAGTTCAACCAGGTGGTCGACGATGGCGCGCGCGGCCTGGTAATCGTCGATGCGCACCGAGCTGATCTGCGCCATCGGTGCGCCGCTCGCCACCGCCACGACCGGGATGCCGCGTGCATCGAGTTCGGCGATGGTCTGGCGCGAATCGCATAACGGGGGCGGCAGGATCACGCCGTCCACGCCGGCTGCCAGCAAGCGTTCGGTGGCGGCACGCTGGCTGCGGATGGCACCGCATTTTTCCACCAGCACCTGGCTGCCATTGAGGCTGCTTTGCTCGAGCAGGCCGAGCATGAATTGATTGAGGTAGGCCGCGCTGGGATTGCTGTACAGCACGCCGATGCGCAACAGGCCGCTGGTGCGCAACGAACGGCCTGCCAGATTGGGGCGGTACCCCAATGCCTGCACCGAGGCTTCCACGCGCACGCGCATGTCCTCGCCGACATGCGGGTGACGGTTGATGACGCGCGAGGCCGTCATCGGCGAGACCCCGGCGTGCTTGGCGACATCCAGCAAGGTCGCTGCGTTGTTGGCACTGCGTTGGCGCTTGGCCGCCATTGTGTGTGCTCGTCCTGGAGTGGAAGCGAAGGGGCAGCAGGTAGCGCGAGGCCTGCAGCAACCGCGAGTGCCTGGCCGCTGGCACTCGCTGTCGATGGAGGTATCGGCACAGGCAACGCGCAGCATGCGCGTCATCCGTGCCGCTCGCCCTCACCAAAGACACCTGCGACGTCTTCCGTCGCAGTTACTCGCTCGGCGGTTGCACGCTTTTCGCGCGACTGCCGAAATCGCCATCGGCCTCGGCCGCCAGGTATGCAAATACCGTGTAGGCCGCCACGTTCTGCGCCAGCGCCTTGGGGTCGATCTTGTCCAGGGTGTCGTCGGCGGTGTGGTGCAGGTCGAAGTAGTCGGTGCCGTCCTGCGCCAGCCATGCCCATGCGCCGCCCTTGGCGGAGATCGGCCCGACATCCGGGCCGGGGCCGCCCTTGTCCGGCACATACGCGATGCCCAACGGCGCGAGCACCTCGGCAATCTGTTTGGTCGCGGCGCGCGAGTCTTCCGGTGCCGCCGAGCCGGTGTTGAACGCATAGATGCGCCCGGCACCGAAGTCGCTCTCTGCGCCGATCTGGTGCAGCGCCATGTCCTTGGCATCCTTGCCGTGCGCGGCTGCATACGCCTTGCCGCCGTACAGGCCCTGCTCCTCGTTGGCGAAGGCCACCACGCGAATCGTGCGCTTGGGCGCCTGCTTGAGTTGGCCGATCAGGTGGCCCGCGGCCATGGTGATCGCCACGCCGGCGCCATCGTCGATCGCGCCGGTGCCCAGATCCCAGGAATCCAGGTGCCCGCCGATCACCACCACTTCCTTGGGCTTGCTGCGTCCGGTGATTTCGCCGATCACGTTGTACGAAGTCGCCGTGCCATCCCAGCCGCAATCCAGTGCCAGCCGCACACGCGTGCTGCCCAGCGCGGCCAGGCGCGCGAGCTGGTTGGCATCGGGCACCGACAACGCCGCTGCCGGTACCGGCGTCAGGCCTTCGTCGAAACGGGTGATGCCCGTATGCGGCACGCGGTGCGAGTCGGTGCCGGCCGAGCGCATCACGAAGCCGATCGCGCCCTTGCGGATCGCTTCCGACGGGCCCTTGCTGCGCACCGCGCCGCCATTGCCATAATCCTTGCCGTCGCGCGCCTTGGTCATCTGGTAATCGACGAATGCGATCTTGCCGGCCAGCGATCCGGCCGGTGCGGCCTGCAGTGCGGCCAGGTTGTCGAAGCGCACCACCTCGCCCTCGACGGTGCCACCCGGGCTGCCGCCCAGGGCGGTGATATGCAGGGGCTGCGCATGCGCGCCGATCACCGCGGCCTGTTCGCTGCGCCGCTGCCACTTGGGAAAGCGCACCGGCTCGGTCCACACCTTGTCGAAGCCCAGTGACTGGAACTTGGCCTTGGCCCAGGCCACCGCGCGCGGATCGGCCTCGCCACCGGCAATGCGCGGGCCCACTTCGGTGGTCAACGATTCCACCACCGCAAAGCCGGTGTCGTCGGCCAAGGCCTGCTCGCGCAGCTGCGCGGCGGTGCGCAGTGCGCTATCGGCGATGGTGGTCTGTGCGGCGAGCGCGGGTGCGCAAGCGAGTAGGGCAGAGATGGCAACAGCGAGGCGACGCATGCAGGGCGGCTCCAACGACAAGGGGGACCCCGAGCTTATCAGCGCGAGGTCCCCCGTCTGCGTGCGAAAGGTCATCCTCCTGCGCGACGTTGCGCAATGGATGTGCCCGCTTACGGCACGCCTGGTGTCTTCAGCGTGTCGTTCTTCAACGAATCGCGAATCTCGCGCAGCAACAGCACTTCTTCGCTCGGGCCCTTGGGGGCATCCGGCTTGCGGTGGGTCAGGCGGTTGATCAGCTTGACCACCATGAAGATCGCGAAGGCGATGATCACGAACTGCACGACGGTGTTGATGAAATCGCCGTAGCCGATGGCCACCGCCGGAATTTCCTTGCCGGTGGCATCGACGCCGGCAGGCTTGAGCACCCAGGCCAGGCGTGAGAAATCCACATTGCCGATGGCCCAGCCGATCGGCGGCATGATGATCTTTTCCACCAGCGCGGTGACGATCTTGCCGAACGCTGCACCGATGACCACACCGACCGCCAGGTCGATGACATTGCCACGCATCGCGAATTGCTTGAATTCGCTGACCATTCCCATAGCGCACTCCAGATGCGGTCGCGGACCAACTGCCGCGGCGTGATCGTAGCGGGCGGCGTGTCAGCCCGCGATGATGCCGTGGCGCTCGGCGACGTTTTCCAGGCGTGCACTGAACTGATCACCCGGCAGCAGCGGGCCGACACCGGCAGGCGTGCCCATGAAGATCAGATCGCCCGCGCGCAACGCATAGAGTTTGGAGAGCTCATGCAGGATTTCCGGCACGTTCCAGATCATCTGGTCCAGCAACGACTGCTGACGCACCTGGCCGTTGACCTCCAGCGACAGGTTCAATGCCTCCAGCGCACCCACTTCGCCGGCATGCACCAGCTCGCTGATCGGCGCGGAGTGATCGAAGCCCTTGGCGATGTCCCACGGCAGGCCCTTGGCCTTGGCGGCGGCCTGCAGATCGCGTCGGGTCAGGTCCAGGCCCACGCCGTAGCCATAGATCAGCCCCTCTGCCTGATCCACCGGCAACTCGCCGGCCGGCGCATCGCTGCCCAGTGCCACCACCAGCTCCACTTCGTGGTGCAGTTCTTTGGTGCCGGGCGGGTACGGAATGTGGTCGCCGTGGCCGACCACGATCGCATCGGCAGGCTTCATGAAAAAGGTCGGCTGGCCCCGTTCGGCCCTGGAGGCAGGCGCTGCGGCGCCCATCTCGCGCGCGTGATCGGCGAAGTTGCGGCCGACGCAGTAGATGCGGTGCACCGGAAAGTTGCCGCCACCAACCACCGGAATGCGCGGGACGTCGGCGGCGGGAATCACATCGTGGGTCATGCACGCATCCTTGGGGAACGGGGCAGCTGAGTCTAGCCGTTTGGCCGTGCATGACGGAACCGCCGTGCTGCGCGTTGAGTGCATCGCGCCGCCTGGCCGGCAGTGCGTGCGATCACGGTCTGCGTCGGCGCAGGCGAAAGCGCGCATGCCGGTCAGCTCATGCGCGCAGTGATATCAGCATTCAATGCCCACCGCGCCGGATGGCGGTGGCGCGGTGCTTCAGTGCGACAACGGCAACGCGGGCTTGCGCACCACGCGGTACTCGGCTTCGACCACGCGTGTCTGTTGCGGCGTGCGACGGTTCGACTTGCTCAGCAGCTTCCAGGCGATGCCGCCCAGGATCATCGCCGCGCCCACGAACACGCTGAAGAAGATCAGCACGGCAAGGATGACCAGACCGGCCAGGCCGGCGGCAACGCGCACCAGCGGGTGACGCGGCTTGCGCGGGGCAAACAGGTGGTGGAGGTTGCCGAATTGGAAGAGACGTGCAGGCATGGCGGTGGGCTGCCGGGCAGGAAACAGGCCCGCAGTATCGTTGCGGTTTCATGTCATTGAGTGAAAACTTCGTTAAACAATGGCCTGTTTTGTTAAGTCCATCACATCCAGTGGGCTGGAAGCAGGGCGTCCGGTCGGCAGGAACGCGCATTCGTGAGCGCAGTAGATGCATGCGTGGCGGCTATCGCATGGCGTCGGCGCGATGCAGGCGCGTGCCACAATCGCAGTCCGTTCTCCCACAGCAGACCGCATGTCTTCGCCATCGCCCACCACGCTTGCCGACCTGGCGCAGATTCCCGATGCCGGATTTCTGGAAGTCGAAGCGGTGTGGGACGGCGGCACGGAGTCGCTGGTGCTGTATCGCGATGGTGCACAGGTGCGCGCCTGGTTGAATGTCTGCCCGCATGCCGGCAGGCGGCTGGATTGGGCACCCGGCCAGTTCCTCAAGACCAAGGAAGGCCACCTGGTCTGCGCGGCGCACGGCGCGGCGTTCGAGCTCAGTGGCGGCGAATGCATCAGCGGGCCGTGCCGCGGTCAATCGCTGCTGGCGGTGCCGGTACGCATCGAGGGGACGCAGGTGGTCCTTGGCTAGGTTGCCGCTCTAAGGCGGCGTCACACGATCCAGTACAACGTCCGTGTGCCGAGGCTGGAGCAAAGCGCGGCTGGCAGGACATCGCCAGCAGTCGTCGGCCAGCTTCAAGCAGCAGGTGGCGCCGTCGCCGCGTCTCGTGTCTGGCGATCTGGCGTGCAATGCGCCTGACGGCGCACCATCGATGATCGATCCATCTGCGCGCATATCTGCAGCGATCGCCGTCGGCGGCCACGACGCCGGTTCAGCGCGCTGCCCACCAGAACATCAGGTTGATCATCGAGACCATGACCACGACGTAGATCAGCGACAGCGGTGCGCCCACGCGCCACAGCTCGCGTGGCTGATAGTTGGCCGGGCCGGCCACCATCGAGATCACCGGGTTGGAGGCGGTCATCAGATTGTTGGACGCCGACAACGCCACGATCAGTGCGAACGCGGTCGGGTTGCCGTTGGCCGCCAATGCCAGATTGACCGCGATCGGCACCATCACGATGGTGGCGCCGACATGGCTGATCACCAGCGAAAACGCGGTGGTCAGCAGCGCCAGGCTGATTTCCAGCGCCCACACCGGAATGCCCTCGGGCAGGCGGTCGATGGTGTGGCCGGCCACCCAGGCCGCGGTGCCGCTGCTGTCCATTGCCCAGCCCAGTGGAATCAGGCCGGCCATCATGAAGATGGTCTTCCAGTTGATCGAGGCGTAGGCCTCGTCCATGCGCAGCACGCCGCTCACCAGCATGCAGGCCACGCCGGTCATCAAGGTCAGCGCCACCGGCAGCCGCGAGGTCAGCGCGATCAGGATGGTGAAGGCGAAGATCGCCATGGCGATCTTGAACTTGTGCGGGCGCTGCTCGCCTTTGGGGAAGTCGGTCACCGGCACGAAGTCGCGGCTTTCCGCCGCCTGCGCCAGGTCCTGCCAGATGCTGTGGAACACCAGCATGTCGCCGCCGCGCAGCGGCACGTTGCGCACGTCCTCGCGGATCACCTGCTTGTCGCGGTTGATCGCCAGCAGGCTGATGCCGCTCTGCTTGCGCAGGCGCAACTCGGCGGCGGTCTTGCCGATCAGCCGCGAGTTGGGCGGAATCAATGCTTCGGAAATGCCGGCCAGGCTGGGATTGAACAGATCGCCCAGGTTGCGCAGGCGCGAGGACATGCGCAGGAACTGGTTCTGCGCAAAGTCGGTCACTTCCTGGCGCGGCCCCATCGCCCCGAGCACGCTGCCGACCCAGATGCGCATGTCCGCCGGCGGCGCCAGGCGGGTGTCGTTGCCGGTCTTCAAGGCGAGCAGCAAGGGCGCGTCGTGCAGCGCCTCGGCCTCGCCCAGGGTCATGCCGACCAGCGGGCTTTCGGCGCTGACGGTGAGCTCGAACACGTCGCCGTCGATGCCGTAGGTCTTGGCGAAATAGCTCTCGGTGCGCGAGGGCGTGACGCCTTCGTTGATCAGGCGTTCTTCCTCGATCAGCTTGCGGTCGCCGTAGAAACGGAAGTACAGCAATGCAGCGATCAGCAAGGCCACGCCGATCGGCAGCGGCGCGAACATGGTCAACGGCTCGATGCTGGCCATGCCCGAGGGCAGGTTGTTGTTGGCCGACACCAGCAGGTCGTTGAGCAGGATCAGCGGCGAATTGCCCACCATGGTCAGCGCGCCGCCCATCACGATGGCCGCGGCGATCGGCAGCAGCATGCGTTGCAGGGTCAGCCCAGTGCGCGCGGCCAGCCGCGAGGCGACCGGCAGGTACAAGGCCATCACCGACGGGTTCTGCATGAAGGACGAGTTCAGGCCGGAGATGGCCAGCGTCATCATCATCAGGCGTTGTTCGCTGCCGTGCGAGCGCCGCAGCAACCAGGTCGCCAGGCGATTCAACGCACCGGTGCGCTCCAGCCCCGCGCCGAGGATGGTGGTGGCGATGATGCTCATCACCGCGTTACCGGAAAAACCACCAAACAGTTCTTCCGGCGCCACCAGCCCGGTGACGCCCAGCACCACCAGCACGATCAACGCCACCACATCGGCGCGAATGCGCTCGAACAGGAACATCGCCATCGTGAAACCGACCAGCCCGAGGACGAGCTTCATATCGTTGGTCAGTGTCAGCGCGGTATCCATTGGGGGCCGGGAATGGGGAGTCGGGAATAGGGAATTGGCAGAGCGGGAAAGCGCTGACGCTGTGAGTTATCCGGGGGGCATCGCCGTTTGCTCCTGCGATTCCCGATTCCCGATTTCCGATTCCCGGTCATACAGCAAATCCCACACGCCGTGGCCGAGCTTCTGGCCGCGGGTTTCGAAGTGGGTCTGCGGGCGCCAGGCGGGGCGTTCGACGTGGCCGCGCGGGCCGGCGCGATTGACCAGGCCCGGTGTGGCGTCGAGCACGTCCCACATCTGTTCGGCGTAATCGGCCCAGTCGGTGGCCGCGTGCAGGCGGCCACCATGGCGCAGCTTGCGCACCACCAGCGCCGCGAACGCCGGCTGGATCAGGCGGCGCTTGTTGTGGCGCTTCTTGTGCCATGGGTCGGGGAAGTAGATGCGCACCTCGTCCAGCGCGCCATCGGCGATCTCGTGCTCGAGCACTTCCACCGCATCGTGGTGGTACAGGCGCACATGCGTGCTGCCGTCATCGTCCAGCGCATTGAGCAGGCGACCGACACCAGGCGCATGCACCTCGATGCCGATGTAGTCGCGGCTGGGGTCCTGCTGGGCGGCAAAGCGCAATGCCGCCCCGTTGCCAAACCCGATCTCCAGCACCTTGGGCGCGGGACGGCCGAACGCCGCATCCAGGTCGCGCGGCGTGCCGCTGTAGTCCAGGCCGAAGCGTGGCCACAGCTCGTCGAACGCGCGCTGCTGCGCCGGGGTAAAGCGGCCCTGGCGCAGCACGAAGCTGCGCACCTGCCGGCGCCCCTCTTCGATGGTGAAGGGCTTGGGCGGCATCTTGGCGCCGTCGCTGGTGAAAGGATCAGTCATGAAGTAGGTCACATCAGAAAACAAAGCCCCTCTCCCTTTGGGAGAGGGGTTGGGGTGAGGGTAGGGCGTGAGGGGCACTCGCAGTAATGCGCGATCTGGCAACGGCCACATCCGGCACCTCACACCGCCAAGCATTGCGCATCGACTGCAATGTCAACGCAGCACACCCACTCATCCAATCACGCCATCCACCGGACTGGACGCCGAGGCATACCGCTTGCGCGGAATCCGCCCGGCCAGGAAGGCCTCGCGTCCGGCCTCGATCGCCTTGCGCATCGCGCTGGCCATCAGGATCGGATCACGCGCACCGGCGATGGCGGTATTCATCAATACACCGTCGCAGCCCAGCTCCATCGCGATCGCCGCATCCGATGCCGTGCCCACGCCGGCGTCGACGATGATCGGCACCTTGGCGTTTTCGATGATTTCCAGCAGGTTGTACTTGTTCTGGATGCCCAGCCCGGAGCCGATCGGCGCGGCCAGCGGCATCACCGCCACGCAGCCGATCTCCTCCAGGCGCTTGGCCAGGATCGGATCGTCGGAGGTATAGACCATGACGTCGAAGCCGTCGGCGACCAGCTGCTCGGCGGCCTTGAGCGTCTGCACCACGTCCGGATACAGCGTGCGCTCGTCGCCGAGCACCTCCAGCTTGGTCAGGTTGTGGCCGTCTAGCAGTTCGCGCGCCAGCCGGCAGGTGCGGACCGCATCTTCAGCGGTGTAGCAGCCGGCGGTGTTGGGCAGCAGCGTGTAGCGATCCGGCGGCAGCACATCGAGCAGGCTGGGCGCGTTCGGGTCCTGGCCGATATTCACCCGGCGAATCGCCACGGTGACGATCTGCGCGGCGGCCGCTTCGGTGGCCAGGCGGGTTTCGTCCAGATCCTTGAACTTGCCGGTGCCGGTCAGCAGGCGCGAACGGTAGGGCTTGCCGGCGATGATCAGCGCATCAGAGGGGGCGGTATTGGTCATCAGGCAATTATCACCGATCGCGCGCAGCTGCGCCGGCCTGCGCGCCGCATCAGCCGCCGCCCAATGCGTGCACGATCTCCACCACATCGCCGGCACGCAAACGGTGCGTGGCGTGCCGCCCGCGCGACACGATTTCGCCATTGACCTCCACCGCCACGCGCCGCTGTGCAAGACCTTCCTGCTCCAGCAGGGTTGCCAGCAGCAAGTCGTCGGGAATGTCGCGCGGGGTGCCGTTGAGTTGAATGTTCATGTCATGATTGTGGCATCGCGTGCCGTCAGGGCGCGCGTTTTTGCGTTATGCGGCAATGCAGCGTGAGCGCGGGCGGCGAGGGTGAAACCATGTGCCATGCGCCGGCGTACGTCAGCAGGTCCGGTCCAGTTCCACACTACCTTGAGCAGGCACTTCCATGGCTTCAACTCTTCGCCCGATCCGTTCCCTGATGGCCGTGGCCATCGCCATTGCGGCCACCCCGGCCATGGCCGCGTCTGCCTTCGACCAGACCGTGTTCTTCGGTGACAGCCTCACCGACAGCGGCTACTACAACCCGTTGCTGCCGGCCGCCTCGCGCGCAGTCACCGGCAAGTTCACCACCAACCCGGGCTGGGTCTGGGCCGAATACGTCGCCGACCATTACGGCACCAATGCAGCGCCCAACGGCAACGGCCAGACCGGCGACAACTACGCTGCCGGCGGCGCGCGCATCCAGGCCAATTCGACCAGCGTGCTCGGTGCCGCGCCGTCGGTGACCAGCCAGGTCAACACCTACCTGAGCGCCAACGGCGGCCAGGCCAATCCGAACGCGCTCTACACCGTGTGGGGCGGCGCCAACGATCTGCTCGCCGCTGCAGCTGCGCCGGCCCAGGCGCAGGCCATCATCGGCAATGCGGTCACCGCGCAGGTCGGGGCGGTCGGCGCCTTGCAGGCCGCCGGCGCGCGCTACGTGATGGTGCCGACCATTCCGGACGTGGGCATCACCCCGCGCTTCCGCGCCGGCGGTGCCGCCGCGATGGCGCAGGGCACTGCGGCGGCAACCGCCTACAACACCGCGCTGTTCAATGGCCTGCGCTCGGCCGGCTTGCGCGTGATCCCGGTGGACACCTTCCACATCCTGCAGGAAGTGGTTGCCGATCCGGGCACCTACGGCTTCAGCAATGTCACCAGCACCGCCTGCAACCCGGCCGTGCCGCTGCCGGCGTGCAACCCGACCAGCCTGGTCGCCGCCAACGCCCCGAACACCTATGTGTTTGCCGATGGCATCCATCCGACCACCGCCACTCACCAGATCCTGGGCCAGTACGCCATTTCGCTGCTGGAAGCGCCGCGCCTGCAGCAGGTGCTGACGCATTCGGCGCAGGCGGTCGGCCGCGCGCGCGCTGACCAGGTGGCCTGGCATCTGGACGGCAAGCCGGACGCCGATGGCCTGCGTTGGTGGGGCAGTGTGCGTGGCGACATGCAGCGCTACGACCACGCCGATCTGTACGACGGCATGGCCCCGGCCGGCCTGTTCGGCGTGGACTGGACTGCCGGCGACCTGGTGTTCGGCGGCTTTGCCGGCTTCGGCAGCATGGATGCCGACTTCGGCAACCGCAACGGCAGCTTCAAGCAGGACGACACCACGCTGGGCGGCTTCTTCGGCTGGTATACCGGCCCGGTCTGGGTCAATGCCCAGGTCAGCTACAGCTGGCTCAGCTACGACGTCGACCGCGAAGTGCAGCTCGGGCCAGCCACGCGCGTGCACAGCGGCTCGCCGGACGGCAGCAACCTCACCGCCGCGGTCAACGCCGGCTATTCGCTGGGCGAAGGCAACGTCAAGTACGGCCCGGTGGTCGGCCTGACCTGGCAGAAGCTCAAGCTCGACGGCTACACCGAGGGCAACGCAAGCTCCACCGCATTGGGCTACGCCGATCAGGACATCGATTCGATGGTCGGCCGCATCGGCTTCCAGGTGCGCCTGGACGGTGCAATGGTCAAGCCATACCTGCAGGCAACCTACGACCACGAGTTCAAGGACGGCACCGAAGCCAGCGCCTGGCTGCAGTCGATGCCGGAAGTCGGCATGTACACCGTCCCGGGCCAGAACTTCGACCGCAACTACGCGACCGTCGTGCTGGGCGCCCGCACCGGCCTGTGGGGCCTGCAGAGCAATATCGGCCTGAGCACTACCACCGCACAGCGCAGCGCCCGCGATGCGACGCTGTTCGTGAACTTCAGCGGCAATTTCTGATCCGCGCCGCACAGCTGTCCACGCGGTAGATCTGCAGGACACGAGGGCCGGGCAACCGGCCCTCGTCACGTCTGCGCATTGCGCCCGACACCCGCACCCGCCTACACTCTCGCAACGCCACGCGGGCGTAGCTCAATGGTAGAGCTGTAGCTTCCCAAGCTACTGACGTGGGTTCGATTCCCATCGCCCGCTCCAGAGCTTCCGCCAAGTCTTTAAGTGTCTGACCTGGCTGGATATTCCGGCCGATTGATAATTCCGAGCGATGCCCCTTGAGGTATCAAGCGAGGGATCAATCCTGCCCACGCCGCTGATGATGTCGCGCTCGGCCGGCCCGCATGCCATCTATCCAGCATCGGTTGCGGTGTGCCACGCGGCATGCAGGCAAGAGTCCTGACGTTTTCTTGGCGGCCTTTCTGTCGCAGGTCGTGCGGGATACGCAGGTGCTGCTCCACGCTGCGCGATCAGTTGGCCGTTGCCAGGTGGCGTGTCAGGCGCTGTGTTCCTGGCTGCTCATGGGACGATCCAAGATCTACCAGAAGCCAAGGACTTTCCACCAGGTGCTGCCGACGAGAGCGAAGATGAGAAGCTCAAGCAGGCACATGATCAGTCCGATCCTCCACCAGGCGCCCAGGCTGACGTAGCCGCTGCCGAAAATGATGGGTGAGGTTCCCGTGGCATAGTGCGTCAGTGTCATCATGATCGCCGAAGACGCGGTCATCATGAGCATGAAGGGGATGACGTAATCCGGCGGTATGAGCAGTGCACCCACGCCCAGGAACGCAAGCAGCATCGCACTGATGTGGGCGGTGGTGCTCGCGAACAGATAATGGGAAAAGACAAAGGCCAGGACGAGCACGCAGGCGATGGCTTTCCATCCCATTCCACTCGCGATGATGGCGCCCTTCATGGCCTCGGTGAACCAGCCAACCACGCCCAGCTTGTTGAGCTGTTCGGCCATCATCACCAGCGCGCCAAACCACACCAGCGTGTCCCACGCACTTTTTTCGGAAAGCACGTCGTCCCAGTCCAGCGTGCCGGTGATGATCAGCGTAAACAAGCCAACGAATGCCACGACTGTGGGATCCAGGGTCCATGAGGGGCCGAGAATCATGGCGGGCACGTTCGCCCAAAGGACCAACAGCAAACCAAAGGTCCCGATCATCACTTTTTCTTTCGCCGTCAGCGGCCCCATCGCCTTCAATTCGGTCTTGGCGAAATCAACCGCGTTAGGGGTGGCCTTCAACTCCGGAGGAGACAGCAGATAGATGGCCAGAGGCATGATGATCAAACAGGCCAGCCCCGGTAGAAGCATGCAGAGCGCCCAGGTCGTCCAGGACAGGTGCAGCTGTTGGTTCGTCGCTTTGGCCACATAATCGACCACCAGCGGATTGGGTGCTGTGGCGGTGAGGAACATTGCCGATGTGATGGGATTGGCGTGGTAGTTCACCAATGCCAGGTAGGTCCCCACCTTGCCTTGCGTGCCTTTGGCCGGATCGGAATCGAACGAGTTGGCAATAGACCTCATGATGGGGTGAACAATGCCCCCGCCACGCGCGGTATTGCTGGGGGTGAAGGGGGCGAGCAGGAGCTCGCAGATCGTCAGGCCGTAGCCGATGCCCAGTGTCCGTTTGCCCAGGAGCGCAATGAACACCATGCCGATACGGTTCCCCAGGCCCGTCTTCTTCAGGCCACGGGAAATCAGGATCGCAACCACGATCAGCCAGATGAGCGGGCTCGAGAAGCTGCTGAGCGCATCAGTGATCGCACCCTTGGAGCTGGTTGACGTGACTTGGGAAAGCGCGACGATGACGATGGCCATCATCGCCATCACCCCGATGGGCATGACCTTGAGGATGATCGCGATGATGGTGGTCAGGAAGATGGCGACCAGCCCCCAGGCCTTGGGCGTCAGGCCTTCAGGGCACGGGAGCAAGAGCAATGCGATAAGCACGGCCGTTGTCACCAGGGCCTGAGGCAGTTTGAACGGCACGGCTTGATTGAAATACTTGAATGCTGCTTTGACGCGACCTGACATGCGGGGCCCTCTTTTATGACTGTTCAACAAGCGGAGAACGCTTGAGGCGATGTGCCGCGGTTCCAGTCATCAAGGCTTGGCGCGTGGGCTTTCCCCAAAGTGATGCATGAGCTCGGCGTGCGTTTGCGCATAGGCAGCGTCCGTGAGAGACGTTGCCATGGGCGAATTCGCGGCAGTTTTCGCAACTTCGGCCTTCGCCCTGTCCCGGTCTTCGCTTCGCAGCGCCAGGTCAGCCAAAACGGCGACGTGAGTTGGCTGGACCTCGACGAAGCCGCCCGACACATAGAGCTGGAAAGGCGGCTCGCCCGTTTCCGGATAAATGAGGATCATGCCTTCGCGCAGCGTGCTCAGCATTGGTGTATGTCGTGCCATCACGCCAAATCGGCCGCGTTCTCCAGGAAGACTGACCTCCCGAGCGCGTCCCTCCCATTGGGCTCCCGTAAGGCTCACGACAGTCAGCCCGAAGGTCTGCTGGGCATTGGCGATGAAGTCGGGTCCGGGATGGGCAGACGTGTGTGCGTGCATGTCGTATCCGCCTGAAGCCTTGCTCGAAGAAGCCTCACTGCGTTGCGCAGCACCGGTAACGACTGCTGATTTTTCACCAGGCCTCATGTCCACACTCCTTGAAAAAATATGACGCTGTTGCCCCCCACAACAGCTTTTCTTTCTCGCCATCACGGTGCGACTTCGACACCGAAAAGCAACGCCAGCCGGTGCCACCTCGGGTCTCATGATGCATTGCACCATACACGCCTGCCTTGATTTCGATCAACTCGGATCGAACGGCCTCTGGAGCAAGCTGGGATGATGGTATGTGCCGGAGCAAACCGAATTGATTCGGGCATCGTCACGCAAAAAATGTCAGTCCAAGATGCGGAGAGCTGATGCTTATTTACCGGTCGTTTCTGACGTTGGGTCCTGGGTATCCAGGTGCATGGCGTGCAGCCTGCTGGAAAGCGCTCGCGCCACGGAAAAATTGATTGAACTCAAAGCGGCTTTGAGGTGAGGCGTTAGGCTTCGCTCCAACGCTTACCTTCTAAGAAGTCGTTCAGATCGCTCCCCCCCTTCTTTGCGCAGGTGTGACGGTCCACAAGGGGCTCAAATGACCGACACCAAGCCCGGAGACTGGGCCGTCATCTCCGGCATCGGCGGGCTGGGTCATATGGCCGTGCAATACGCCAAGGCGATGTGACTCACTGTGGCAGCGGTCGATGTGGACGACGCCAAGCTGGATCTCGCCCGGCGACCGGGCGCCACTGTGGCGGTCAATGCGAAGAAGGAGGGCTCAACGGCGTGACCGTGCGAGGATCGATCGTCGGCAGTCGTTTGGGTCTGCAAGAGTCGCTGAACTTCGCAGGGCAAGGCAAGGTGGCCGCGACGGTCCAGACCGACCGGCTCGAAAACATCAACGAGGTATTTACCCGCATGCACCAAGGCGCCATCGAAGGTCGCGTGGTGTTGAGTTTCGCGGATTGAGCAAGCTGTGGGGGCGTCGCCCTAGGATGAGGGCACGCACAGCTGGGCCGTTTTTGGGGATGCAACGCGTTGCATAGCAGCAGCGCGGTTCGTTTTACTCGCATCCGCCCCTGCGCCAGACCGTGGTGCCCACGACGAGCTGACCGGGCGCTTCGCGGTTTGACCGCTGCCGACGCCGAACCTGCCGCTGAGCCCGCTGTGGTCAGCCGGCGCAGCGACGCAGCGGCATTGCGGTGGTCTGAGCCTTGCACGTCGGGCGGGTGCGTTAGCGCGATGGGTTGTGGGTGTCGTTGCTGCTGCCTGGAGAAATCAACGCACGCGCACGATCCGAAAGAGGGCAGCCACGCTGGTGGAGCAAGTGGATGGCCTCCCTGGTCCGTCGCAGCAGCCCTGTGTTCGCAATGAAGGTGGTCTTCGATCCGTGGAACGCAAGCACGATGTTCTCGGTTCCGTGGGTCTTCCGGTAGTCGACCAAGGCAACATCTGCGTAAGACCGAGTACGGGTCCGCAAGACGCGGTACTCCACACGCTCTGCATGAAGAATCAACGTGGGGTTGAGGCTGTTGTGCGCCCACGCAATCCAGGGCAGGAATGTGAACCCAGCGAACGCGGCCTCCAATGTAACGACGACAGATGTCTCCACCGAAATCTCCTTGCGCAGGACCTGCCTGTCTGGCGCCGATCGTCGTCATTGTGACCTGTACCGACTGTGCTTGCGTCAACCGGCCCGGCGTCTAATTCACTTGGGCCATGGCCATGGGCCGTGAGCAAGGTGACGCAGGCGTTTCCTTGCTGTTCCCATCACGCATCTCGTGCAAAAAGATCGTGTCGACTGCCGATCCATCGGGCAGTCCTTGAGAGCGATTTATCCACGCATCGGGAGAGCCATATGCGCCGTATCCTGTCCGCAGCACTGCTCGGATTGTTGGTAGGTCACGCACACGCGCAGCAAGGGGACGGCACCGACGTGCCGGCGCAGGTGCACACATTCAAGCCGGAGAAGGTAGACGCCAGTCCTGGTCAGATGGCTGGGTTGAAAGTTCCGGCAGGCTTTCAGATCAAGCCGCTCGCAACCGGGCTGAAGAATGCCCGCATCATCGCCGTGGCGCCGGGCGGCAACATCTACGTGTCCCGGCGTGATCAGGGCGACGTCCTGCTGCTGAAGGACGCCAACGACGATGGCAAGCTCGACGCACCTGCCAAGGTGGTGGCCAACCGATCCGGAGCGCATGGCCTGGCGGTTCGCGATGGCCAGCTCTACCTGGTCACGGTCAAGGAGCTGTTCGTCGCCCCGATTCTGAAAGACGGAACCCTGGGACCACTCAGGTTGCTGGTGGGCGATCTACCGGACGGTGGGCAGCATCCGAATCGTACGATGGCATTCGGCCCGGACGGCATGCTGTATCTGAGCATCGGCTCGACCTGCAACGCGTGCAACGAGACCAACCCCGAGCACGCGACGATGCTGCGCGTGTCGCCCGATGGGAAGTCACGCACCATCTTTGCCAGTGGCCTGCGCAACACCATCGGCTTCGATTGGGACCCTGCGACCGGCGAGTTCTGGGGCATGGACCAGGGCATGGATTTCCTGGGCGATGAGGTCCAGCCGGAGGAGCTCAACCACATCGTCAAGGGCAAGCAATATGGCTGGCCCCACATCTGGGGCAAGGACGGGGTCAACCCGCAGAGCACGCCGCAGGGCGAGATGACCAAGCAGCAGTGGGCCGCGATCAGCGAACCGATGGTCCTGGGCTACACGGCTCACGCCGCAGCCATGCAGTTCCACTTCTACCGGGGCGCATCCTTCCCGGCCGATTACAAGGGCGATGCCTTCATCACCTTCCGTGGGTCGTGGAATCGCAAGCCGGCGTCCGGCTACGAGGTGGTGCGGCTGAAGTTCGAAAACGGCAAGCCGGTCGCTTTCGAGCCATTCGTGACCGGTTTCCTGACCGAGGGCGGCACGAAACACTTTGCGCGGCCCGTGGGCCTGGCGGAGACAGCCAACGGCGCGCTTTTGGTCTCGGACGATGCCAATGGCGTCATCTACCGCATCTCCGCCACGGGCGCGCCGGCCCGCGCTGCGGCAGCAGGGCAACCCAGCGCAGCACCAGCGGCGTCGCTCGAGAAACAGGTCAACCAGGGCAATGGGGTGCCGCTCGCCCTGGCTCGTCCCGAGACCAACGGCAAGGGAACGCTCACCGTGACTGCGCCCGCGTTTGCCAGCGGCGCTGCGATGGACAAGCGCTTCAGCGATTACGCCGATGGCGTCTCGCCGGCGCTGTCATGGAAAGCGGTTGCCAAGGCCACCTCCTACGTCGTGATCATGGAAGACCCCGATGCCAGGCCCATCACGCCGTTCGTCCATTGGGTGGCCTGGAACATTCCCGCCAAGGTCACCCAGCTGCCCGAGGGCGTGCAGGAGCAGATGCGTCTGACTGAGCCCGACGGCGTGCTGCAGGGGGCAACGAGCCGTGGTTCGGTTGGCTACTACGGACCGCACCCGCCTGTGGGCGATCCGCCGCACCACTATCACTTCCAGGTCCTGGCGCTGGACACCATGCTGGACGTCAAGCCGGGTGCGACCCGGGACGAGGTGCTTGCCGCTGCGTCGGGCCATGTTCTGGCGAAAGGCGAAACGTTGGGGACCTACGCCCAGACCGTCGCCCCGCCGAAGTAATCGCGCCGGAAACCGCGAGTTGATCGCATTGCCATCCCTGTCGTAGATGGGGCTTTCCATTCTTCGATTCGCGGACGTAGCGGGCGCTGGAGGCGCCCGCACGGCTGGAGATCGTGATCTTTCAACAGAGATCGGTATTTGCCACCTGCGTTTGCTTTGCAGCGACACTGCCAGGGGTGTCGGCATTTGTTGCATCCAATACACCGACCCGGCCGCAGGACCGCCTGACCTTTGTCGCGCCAAGCCATGCTCGCCTATGGGCCAGCAGCTGGTGCTGGACGTGGTCTGTTGAGCGCCTAGGCTTCCGCATCCTCCGGGGGCTGGACTGGTGGCCAAGCGCATGGGTCACCCCTGCTCCGTCAGGGAGGGGTAGTGACCTTCGTGGCATGTGCGCCGAAAACGCCAACATGCGGTGCCAAGACCAGGCTCAAGCGCCGCCGGCATTCTCGAAAGGCAAGTGCGGACGCAGGCATGTCGCATGAATCAAAAATTTTTGCCTGCGCATCCCAAGCTGCCAGCAGCACTTCCAGGTCATTTATCAGTGTTTGCATTTATGCCCTTTGATGCACAGACGGTAGCCCCGCACCTCATCTGACCCTGAGGAGCGAGCCTACCTGGCCACTATGTCGGTGCTGTTAAGCCCGCTTAGGGGCAACTTATAGCGGACTCGGAAATGCAGGACAAGCGTTTGCCACCGTCTGCTGCTGTGCAATGCCGGGGCGAATCAGAACCCCGGTGGGCCCAGAAAATCTGGGCCCACCTAGATTGACTCAGAACTCCTGCCAGCCTGCGCCGTCAGTGGAGCTGATGGCTTCCAGTTTGCGCGGTGCACGGTGCGGGACAATTTTTGCGGGTGTCTTCACAGGCGTTGGCGTCCTGTTGCTGTTTGAGCCAGCAATGGCTGACGAGGCAGGAGCCGCGCGGACCGCAACGTTGTCCTTGTCGATCTTGAACACCGCCACGGCGTCGGTCAGCTGCGTGGCCTGTTCTTCCATCGCGCGGGCTGCAGCGGTCGCCTCCTCGACCAGTGTGGCGTTCTGCTGGGTCGCTTCATCCATCTGCGTCACGGTGGTGTTGACCTGCTCGATGCCGGCCGACTGTTCCTGCGAGGCTGCAGAGATTTCGCCCATGATGTCGGTCACGCGCTGCACGCTGGCGACCACTTCGGTCATCGTGGTTCCGGCGCTGCGCACCAGGGCCGAGCCTTCCACGACGCGCTGCACCGAGTCGTCGATCAGGTCCTTGATCTCCTTGGCCGCGCCGGACGAACGCTGTGCCAGCGTACGTACTTCCGAGGCGACCACGGCAAAGCCGCGGCCTTGCTCGCCGGCCCGCGCCGCTTCCACGGCGGCATTCAATGCCAGGATGTTGGTCTGGAACGCGATACCGTCGATGACCGAGATGATGTCGGCGATCTTCTTGGACGATGCCTCGATACCACTCATGGTTGCGACCACCTGGCCGACGACTTCGCCGCCCTGGGATGCCACGCCTGCGGCGCCGATCGCCAGCTGATTGGCCTGGCGCGCATGTTCGGCGTTCTGGCGAACGGTGGAGGTCAGCTCTTCCATCGAGGCAGCGGTTTCTTCCAGGTTGGCCGCCTGTTGTTCTGTGCGCTGGGACAGGTCCTGGTTGCCTGCCGCAATCTCGCTGGCTGCCGAATTGATGGACACCGCCGACTGCTGGATGCGTCCGACAATCTCTGCAAGCTGTGCAGCAGTGGTATTGGCATCGTCGCGCATCTGCGCGAAGACGCCCTTGAACTCGCCGGTCATGCGGGCTGTTAGGTCGCCTGCGGCGATGGACTGCAGCAGCGAGGACAGGGATTGCAGGTTGCTGTCCGCGGTGGCCATGAGCAGGTTGAGGCTCTCGACCATGATGCGGAAGTCGTACTGGAACCGTTCCGCATCGCCGCGTGCGGTGAAGTCGCCATTGGCAGCAGCTTGTGCCAACTGCTTGATTTCCAGGTTCATGGCAGACAGGTTGGTCTTGACCTCATTCATGGTCTGCGTCAGCACGGCTTTTTCGCCTGGCAACTGCTCCATGTCTTCACTCAGGTCGCCAATGGCGTAGCGGCCCATGATGCGTGCGAGGTTGGACTGCACGCTGAGGTGGGAGGCAACCAGGGCGTTGGTGTCCTCGGCCATGCGGCCGTAGTCGCCGGGCAGTGCGCTGGCATCCATCAGAAAGCTGATCTGGCCTTCGTCATGGCGCCTGGCCATGTCTGACTGGGCCGCCATCAGGCTGCGGATTTGCGTTTGCATGACCTGCATTGCCTGAAGCAAACGCCCCGGTTCGTCCCGAGCCTTGGTTTGCGCGTTGCTGGTCAGATCCCCTTGCGCAATGGCATTGGCGACCTGTGTTGCACGGGCCAGGGGCGTGGTGAGGCTGCGGGTAATGATCCAGCCCAGCAAAGCGCTTGCGATCAGGACAACGGCGCCACCGGTGATGAGCATGGCCCGTCCGCCTGCAATGGCGGCCAGTGCTTCCGCGTACGCATCCTTGGTGTTGTTGTTCTGGCGTGACACCAACTCCCGCAGTGTTTTCTGCCAGAGCAGGACGGCGGGTCTGCCCTTCTCGCTCAGCAGGGTTTGTGCTCCCATGCGGTCCCCTTCGGCGCACAGGGCCATCACCTGATCAGTGAAGCTGCGAGCGATGGTGCGGCGTTCGTCCAGGGCGACTCTGACGCGGCGGCCGCCTTCAGACAAGGAAAGGCTGTCCAGGGCTCTGAGCTTTTCGCGTAGCCCGTTGTAGCGGGCCCGTTCGTCACTGATGGTCTTGACAGCCTCTTTGTTGAGCGCATCGCTGGTGACCATTGCATAGGTCCCGAGCGCTACCAGGATCGAAGAGTTGGCGTCCAGCATTTCATTGGCGACCTGGATCTTCGCCATCCGGTCTTGAACGATCGAGTCCAATTGATGTTTGGAAACCGACATCGTCCACAGGCCTGCTGCAACAAGCATGGCAGAAAGAAGAATCAGGACGCCGAATGCGGCGCCCAGGCGCTTACCAACGCCGTGCCTTTGAAGAAATTCCATCTCGTAAACCTTCGGAGCTGTGCAAAAGCGCACACACACTTAGCGGCCTCTACCGCAAGGAATGAAGAAAAGGCATACATGTATATTCAAGCTCTATACAAATGCTGTGCTTTTTGCGGCACCTGTCACCTTATGCCGTCGGAGCTTGCCGCAATCCCCGTGGGGTCATTTCGGGGCGGATGTGGGTGAGTTACTTACGCAGCGTAGGGGGGCGCCGAGTATGGGAACGACAGGCCGGGGTTTGGTACCTGCTTCGCCATTTCCTTCCCCATGGTCAGGAAGCTCCTGATTGAGCGGGTGCGCGGCGATGGGCATAGTGCCGGGCACGTCGAGCGAGCACCATGACCACCACGCACCCTCAACTTATCGGCGCACTTCTCAAGGGCATCCGACGCGCCGAATCCGCGCGCGCAGCCTCTATTGCGTATTGCGCCGAATTGGCCGGGCAGATGCGCTTTGACTACGGCACGCCGGACGATGCGGGCAAGGTGCTGGAGATGTTCGCGCTGGATTCCGAGCAGATCCGCGAGCTGGGGCTGGTGGGCGTGGAAGAACTGGGCGAGGCGGTCTGCCATGCCTGGTCCATCAACGCCGGCGAGCTGGATCGGGTGGTTCAGTGGTTTTCGGCGCCCAGGGTCGAGTTCGTTGGCAAGCACTGCCGCGAGCTGATCCGGGCCGGGCGCATCGGGCCGGTGCTGACCATGGCCCGCGAGCACGCCTTGCTGCGCCATCGCTGAGCGCCGCCAGACTCGGGCGCGCCCGGCCGCTTTACGCTAGCCGGCGCAACAGCAATACTCGCTGACCCTTCCAACCTCAGTTTTGCCAATGCGCCAGGTTCCGCCCGCTTCATCCGCCGCCGCCGCCAAAGCCCAATTGCTGGAAGAGCTGCGCAAGCTCGAGCAGGAAGAAGCCCAGCTGAAGTACGCCCAGACGCTGGAAGCCTTCGACCAGGTGGTCGAGGTGCTGACCCAGTTCGGCAGCCGCTTCAATGCCAAGCAGAAGTCCCAGATCGCGTCGCTGGCAATGACCGGCAAGTCCAAGGGGCCGTTGTCGTCCACGGGCGAGGTCGTCGCCAAGTACTGGATTCCGCATTCCGGCGAGACCTGGTCCGGGCGTGGCCGCACACCGCGCGCGTTCAAGGCATGGGAAGGCACCAGCTCCTACAAGGAATGGAAGGCCAACCATCCGGACAAGCGATTCCCGCTGTATCCGGGCTGAGTTCTTGAAGAGTCAAGGTCTGGCTGCGCGCACGCCTGTCGCCTGGCGATTACGGCCTTCCTGCACCTTGGTTTTAGCGCTGTAAGTGCCGCGCTGCATTGCGGGCGTTGCCGGATCGTGCAATCCAGGCTGGCAGTGATCACGCTTGCCGATGTCGCCGTGATCCAGGCCATAGGTGTCATCGATACCGCCTTAAAAAGCGCTTTCGCCAGCTAAGCAATCGGAGCTTGATCTGCGATCGCGCCGTCGTCAGGCGCGCTGCGGTTTGCCCCGCGCTTGACGCGCAGCTGGGTGTCAGCGGCAGAGTGGTAACCGCACACGAAAACAGCAGCGGTGTTTACCGACCGGCAGTGCAGATCCGGTTCAAACCGGAGCATCCATCGCCTCTGTCGACGCAATAAAAAAACGCGCGGCCTGCCGGAGTTCCGGCAGACCGCGCGTCTGGTTTATCGCATCAGGGTTACTGGTCGTTCTTGCACTCGAATACCGACACGCTGCGCGGCGGGGCCAGGAATTCGCTGGCGCCTGCCGGCATCATGTCCACTTCCAGGGCTTCGTCGGTCGAGAGCACCAGCTTCCAATGCACCGGTTCATCGGTCGAGGGCAGGGTGAAGGTCACGCCTTCGTGGTAGGCATTGATGACGATCAGCAAGGTGGCGTCGTTGGCCAGCTCCTTGACGCCGGAGGTCTGTGCCTTGCCTTCCAGCAGCAGTCCCACCGAGCGCGCGCCGGCGTCGGTCCAGTGCGCGTCGTCCATCTCGGTTCCACCGGGATTGAGCCAGGTGAGATCGCGCAGGCCCGCTTCTTCGTTGTACTGGCCGTTGAGGAAGCGGCCGCGCGACAGGATCGGATAGCGCTTGCGCAAGTGCGTCAGCGCCTTGACGAAGTCGGTCAGGCGGCCATCGGTCGGGTCGTTTTCCCAGTCCAGCCAGGTGATCTCGTTGTCCTGGCAATAGGTATTGTTGTTGCCGCCCTGCGATTGGGCACGCTCGTCGCCGGCGAGCATCATCGGCGTGCCCTGCGAGAGCAGCAGCGTGGCAAGCAGGTTCTTCATCTGCCGCTCGCGGATCTGCAGCACGTCCGCATTCTCGGTGTCGCCTTCCTCGCCGTAGTTGCAGGAGCCATCGTTGGACGAGCCGTCGCGGTTGTCCTCGCCGTTGGCCATGTTGTGCTTTTCGTTGTAGCTCACTAGGTCGCGCAGGGTGAATCCATCGTGCGCGGTGATGAAGTTGACCGATGCCCACGGGCGGCGGCCGCGACGATCGAACAGGTCTGCTGAGCCGGTGAAGCGGGTGGCGAACTCGGCCAGCTTGCCGTCCTCGCCCTTCCAGAACTCGCGCGCATTGTCGCGGAACTTGTCGTTCCATTCCGACCAGCCCGGCGGGAAGTGACCGACCTGGTAGCCGCCGGGGCCGCAGTCCCAGGGCTCGGCGATCAACTTGACCTCCGACAGCAACGGATCCTGGTTGCATGCATCCAGGAAGCCGCCGCGCTGGTCGAAGCCGCTCGGCTCGCGTCCCAGGATCGTGGCCAGATCGAAGCGGAAGCCGTCCACATGCATCTCGCTGGCCCAGTAGCGCAGCGAATCGTTGACGAACTGGATCACCCGCGAGTTGCTCAGATTGAGTGTATTACCGGTGCCGGTGTCGTTGATGTAGTAACGCTTGTCTTCGGCAAGGCGATAGTAGCTGGCGTTGTCGATGCCCTTGAACGACAGCGTCGGGCCCAGCTCGCTGCCTTCTGCGGTGTGGTTGTAGACCACGTCCAGGATCACTTCCAGGCCCTGCTTGTGCATGGCCTTGACCATGTCGCGGAATTCATCGCGATGCCCGCTGGACAGGTAACGCGACTTCAACGCGAAGAAGCCGATGGTGTTGTAGCCCCAGTAATTGCGCAGGTCCTTGTCCAGCAGATGCTGGTCGTCCAGATACGCATGCACCGGCAACAGTTCGACCGCGGTGATGCCCAGGTCCTTGATGTATTGCAGTACCTGCGGCTGTGCCAGGCCGGCAAAGGTGCCACGCACGGCTTCCGGTACCTGCGGGTTGCGCATGGTGTAACCACGCACGTGGGTCTCGTAGATCACCGTCTCGTTCCACGGCGTCAGCAGGCGTGTGTCGTCTTCCCAGTCGTAGGTGTCTTCGACCACCACGCACTTGGGCATGAACGGCGCACTATCGCGCTCGTCGAAGCTCAGGTCGCCGTCCGGGTGGCCCACGGTGTACCCGTAGAGTTCGTCCGCCCAGATCAGGTCGCCATCCATCTCGCGTGCGTACGGGTCCATCAACAGCTTGTTGTGGTTGAAGCGGTGGCCTTCGGTCGGTTCATACGGGCCATGCACGCGGTAGCCGTAGCGCTGTCCGGGTTTGACGTCGGGCAGGTAGCCGTGCCAGATCTCGTTGGTGTATTCCGGAAGGTCCACCCGCACTTCGGTGCCCTGTTCGTCGAACAGGCACAATTCCACGCGGGTGGCATGCGCGGAAAACAATGCAAAATTGGTGCCCTTGCCATCGAAGACGGCGCCGCGCGGAAACGGGCGTCCTTGGCGGATGCGGGAGGGGTTGGCGTAAGCCGCGCTTGCTGGACGTCGCATTGAGAGTCTCGGGTGCGCCGGCATGCCGGCATTGAGGGGACTCAAGCATTGCGTGGGCAGCTGTGCAAACTGCGTCACGACGGCAGGGGGGCGGCGTGAGGGCGGTTGTTGCAGGGCGTGGCCGCCGATTATTTTCTGACCGCAGTGACGGAAAAACAGGGCGCACGGCCGCGGGGATCTGACATGTACGCATCGCGCGGGTCGGCTGCGTTGTCTATGCGGCTGTCGCCAGACCAACCCCGCCGTGCATCATTCGCGCCAATGTACGCGTGCGCTTGAGCGCCGCGCAGCCGCCCTGCTAGCATCCAGCCGTCGGAGTCATGCAACGCATGCAGTGTGACAGCTGCCTTGCTGCGTCGCTTCCGCCTCCCATTCTCGGGGCCGTCGCACACCCGTCGAACGCAGCATGCAGGGCAGGGACGCTGCCCGCCCGTGCAATCGACCGGCAGACCTGCGGACTTGGGTCACTCCGTCATCAGACTCCGACCATGTCCAGGCCGCGCCGTACCCCTGCTGCGATGAAAATCGCCATCCTTTCCCGCAACAGCAAGCTGTACTCGACCCGGCGGCTCATCGAGGCCGGGCGCAAGCGTGGCCACACCGTGCGCATCCTCGACCCGCTGCGCTGCTACATGCGCATCGCCGCCGACGGCTTCAGCCTGCACTACAAGGGCAAGCCGATCACCGGGTTCGACGCAGTGATCCCGCGCATCGGCGCCTCGGTCACCCGCTATGCCACCGCGGTGTTGCGCCAGCTCGAATTCATGGGCACCTATACGCCCAACCCCTCCGATGCCATCCTGCGCTCGCGCGACAAGCTGCGCGCGCATCAGTTGCTGGCCGCGCAAGGCATCGACATGCCGGTGACCGTGTTCGGCGACAACCCCGACGACACCCAGGACCTGCTGTCGATGCTCGGCCCGCCGCCGCATGTGGTGAAGTTGAACGAGGGCGCGCAGGGCGCCGGGGTGATCCTCACCGAGAAAGCCAGCGCCTCGCGCGGCGTGGTCGAGGCGCTGCGCGGGCTCTACGCCAATTTCATCGTGCAGGAGTTCATCGGCGAGGCCGAGGGCGCGGACCTGCGCTGCTTCGTGGTCGGTGACCGGGTCGTTGCCGCCATGCGCCGGCAGGCGGCCGAGGGCGACTTCCGTTCCAACCTGCATCTGGGCGGCAGCGCCGCGGTGGCCCAGGCCACCGAGCAGGAACAGGAAGTCGCGGTGCGCTCGGCGCGCGCGCTGGGCCTGGCCGTGGCGGGCGTGGACCTGATCCGTTCCACGCGCGGGCCGCTGGTGCTCGAGGTCAATTCGACCCCCGGACTGGAGGGCGTGGAAGGGGTCTGCGAGGTGGACGTGGCGGCGGCGATCATCCAGCACCTGGAGCAGTCGATCCGCTGATCGGGCCACCCGCGCCGTTATCGAAAATTTAACGAAAATCTAATCCTTTCCTCGCTAGCCTCACCCGACCGTAGCTCCGCTCTCGGCAGTGACGGTGATCGGGATGAACTTTTGGCCCAAGTGCGTTGTCGCACTTGGGCCTTTTTACTTAGGCATGCTTGCTCCAGCAGTAAAGTCGAGTCTAAAGTGAGGAAATGTTAAACGGACGATGGGACAAGGAACGATCATGCTCAAGGCTTTCTGTTATGCCGCATCTCTAGCTGTGCTTCTGCTGGCCGATGCTGAGGCTGCCTCGGCCAAAGTAGACGTCAAGAAGCCCGTCGCCCAGCAGGTCGCCCAAGTGCGCAAGGAGTTGGACGGCGGCACTAAGTACTCCGAGATCAGTCAGGAAGATCGCGCTAAGGTGCTTTCTGCGCTCACGAGAATAGAAGTTGCAGTTGCAGACCAGGGTGATGCGCAGGCGTTGACTCCAGACCGAAAAGCAGCGGTTTACAACGACCAAGAGCTCATCAACACAATTTTGACAAGGGCGGGTGAGGAAAGTCGCCTGATTTGTACTCGTGAAAAGGCGACGGGTTCTCATCACACCACTTCGATCTGCAAAACCGTTGCCGAACGCAGACGCTTGCGTGACAGCGGCGAGCGCGACATGAGCTCCATGCAGCGGAGATACAAAGCTACCGACCCGGGCTCCTAAGTCCACCCCGACCATAGTTATTGAGGTTTCAGTGCGAATTCTAGTAATCGAAGACAACAGCGATATCGCCGCCAATCTGGGCGACTATCTCGAAGACCGCGGCCACACGGTGGATTTTGCCGCCGATGGCGTGACCGGGCTGCATCTGGCCGTGGTGCATGAGTTCGACGCCATCGTGCTCGATCTCAACCTGCCCGGCATGGATGGCATCGAAGTGTGCCGCAAGCTGCGCAACGAAGCGCGCAAGCAGACCCCGGTGCTGATGCTCACCGCGCGCGATTCGCTGGACAACAAGCTGGCCGGTTTCGACTCCGGTGCAGACGACTACCTGATCAAGCCGTTTGCATTGCAGGAAGTGGAAGTGCGGCTCAATGCGCTGTCGCGTCGCGGCAAGGGCGTGCACACCCGCGTGCTGGAAACCGGCGACCTGGAATACAACCTGGATACGCTGGAAGTGCGTCGCCGCGGCAAGCTGCTGCAGCTCAACCCCACCGCGTTGAAGATCCTGCAGTCGCTGATGGAGGCCTCGCCGGCCGTGGTCACCCGCCAGGAGCTGGAAACCCGCGTCTGGGGCGAGGAGCTGCCGGATTCGGATTCGCTGCGCGTGCATATCCACGGTCTGCGCGCGGTGGTCGACAAGCCGTTCGACGTACCGATGATCCAGACCCGTCACGGCATCGGCTATCGCATCGCCTCGCCCGATGCCTGAAAGCAATAACGGCGCGCGGCCGGCGCGCAAGCGCGGCCGTTACCGGCGGCGTCTGCGCAGCCGCATCATCCTGTCGTTCGTGTTGTTGGGCTTCTGCCTGACCACGCTGTTCGCCTTCGCCACCAACTGGGCACGTTCGCGCGTGGAAAACCAGTTGGTCGAAGACGTGATGAACCGCAATATCGACGCCTTCGCGCAGCGCTTCTACTCCGACCCGCTGCGCAACCCCGATCTGCCGGTGCAGCAGATGCGCGGGCGCGTGGTCAAGAGCGACAAGTTCGATGCGCTGCGGCTGGAACAGCCGGAGTGGTACCAGTTGCCCGACGGCATCCACACCATCTCCGGCGTGGACGACAGTGGCAACGCGTATTCGTACAAGCTGGCGGTACGCAAGACGCCGAGCGAGTGGTTCTTCCTCGCCTACGACATGACCCAGACGCTCAAGGGCGAGATCCAGCTCAAGCGCACGCTGATGCTCTCGGTGCTGGTGTTCAGCGGCTTTTCGCTGCTGATCGGCTGGTGGTCTGCGTCCAAGGTGATGCGCCCGGTGTCGGACCTGGCCGCGCGCCTGCGTGCTTACCGCGGCGGCACCAGTGAGCCCAAACCGCTGGCCGCGCACTTCCCGGACGACGAAGTGGGCCAGCTCGCCGAAGCGCTGGACGATTACTCGGCCCGCCTCACCGAGGTGGTGCAGCGCGACCGCGAATTCAACGCCGATGTCAGCCACGAACTGCGCACCCCGCTGGCGGTGATTCGCGGCGCCACCGAACTGCTGCTCACCAAGCCCAATCTCGACGAGAAGATGCTGCAGCGCCTGCAACGCATCCAGCGCGCCGAACTGCAGTGCAGCGATTTGATCGGCTCGTTGCTGCTGCTCTCGCGCAACGAGCGCGGGCAGGGCAGCAGCAATGTCGCCAAGGTGGCCGAACAACTGATCGACGCGCACCGCGCCCAGCTCGGCGGCAAACCGCTGGAGCTGCTGCTGGAAGGCGAGCGCGACCTGGTCATCGACGCGCCCGAATCCGCTCTGTCGGTGGCGCTGGGCAACCTGATCGGCAATGCGGTCAAGTACACCCAGGACGGCCAGGTGCGCGTACGCGTGCTTGCCGATGCAGTGGAAGTGATCGACTCCGGCCCCGGCCTGAGCGAGGAAGACGCCGCCAAGCTGTTCCAGCGCGGCTACCGCGGCACCCACGCCGGCCACTCGCAAGGCGGCGGCATCGGCCTATCGATCGTCAGCCGGCTGTGCGACCTCTACGGCTGGCGCGTCAGCGTGCGCCCAGGCCAGCAGCGCGGCGTCATCGCAACACTCGCCTTCCACCGCTAACCACCCCCCGCACCTCCGTAGGAGCGCACCCGGGCGCGACAGCCTTACCCATGACGCTCTCACGCCGGGGTTTGCAGACACATCTGCATCCAAAACACCCCTCAGCGCTCCACCACCGTCACCACCAACTCGCCCGCACGCGCAGTGATCTGCAGCTTGCACCCAACCGCAAACCCCAGCTGCTCCAGCCACAGCCCGCGCAAGCGCACGCTGGGAATCCGCTGGCTCTGCGGCCGGCCCGGTTCTGCGTCGTAGAACGCATAGCCCACCGTGCAGCGCGTGGGCGTGCGTGCCTTGCGCGGTGGCCGCGGCGGCAGATCATCCACGCGAGACCTGTGGCGGCGGTCGACGTCGGGGGTGTCCACATCGAACGTGGGCGAGGGCACCAGCTGCATTGGTTGCGCATCTTTCACCGGCGTGGCTGCTTGCTCTGCGGTAGCGGCGCGTCTGGCGTTCGGCTTGGATCGCTTGGCGGTCGAAGAGGGCGCCCGGCTCATCGCCTCACCTCCGTCAGCACCACGGAGCGACGACGCCCACCCATCTGCAGTATCGATACATTTGCCATGACGACGCCTCCTTCGAAGAACAGGCACCGTCGCCGGCCGGCGACGGGATGTCGGGAGGTTAGAAACCGTGCATAGTCGGCGGGCGTATTCCTCCCGAAGGAGTGTTGTATTAGCCGCCCTCCCGACGCAGGCATCGCGTCGGCTTGTACCTGCAGGCAGGCACAAAAAACCCACCGGTTTGACGGAGGTGGGTACCGCTATGCACGGAGTTTCTACGCTCCTTGAGGCGGAGATTGCTACTGGTTGCTTGGGATGTCAACTGTTTGACGACATTAGTCTTGCCTATGTCTAGCCGCCACAGCGGCTAGACATAGATACTTCTATTAGCAATTGAATAGCTCATTTTTACTGACATACAGAACTAGAACGCTAGCGAAGTGATTCGTAAATTACCGTAACAAGGATCATCCACGACGCGCCTGCAATTGCCATTATCAAACCTCTCTTGTCCCATGCTGATCGGAAAGGCTTCGCTTGAGGTGCAGCCAAGAACGATCCCCATCGAATCAGGCCCCCTAGCCCAAGAAAAAATCCACCTGCAAGCATCGCTAGTATATAAGTCAGCTTCATTGCGCTTCACATGAACATTTTTTCTGCTGGATAACAACGGCATTGCCTGCGGCAGCGCCATAAACAGTGGCGTCAAATCCGCCTTGGCTCTGATGCCATCCTGTGCTTTCAGCTCCAGCGCCGAAGTTCCACCAAGCTCCGCCAATCGATATTTTTTGATACATCTGATAGCCCAAACCAAATGAAACTGATCCTGCAGAGAATTTCGCATAAGGACCGTTGAATACATCAGGGTCTGGCACATCATTGGAGTCGGTGAGTTCTACTTGCGAACCAGCCATTGAAATTGGTGCCCCTAATCCACCTGCGCCTCCGAATGCCATCACATAGGCAGATGCGAGTCCGCCACCCGGACAGGGGGAAGTGACTTGATAGAAGTCTATGTTCAAGCCGAACTTTCCTGCCCCGACACCAACTCCAAAAGTAGAGCCCTTCCAAGTTGCCAAGCCATAAAAATCCATGTGGACAAAAGGAGTCTGCAATGCGTATCCAAAAGTGCTGATGCCACCTCTCAAGCCAATCGGATCACTCTGCCCATACCGCCCGGTACTAGGTTCATAGTCCCGAAAGTAGTTCTGATTCAACCCACTCGCCGCATCGTACCGCTGCCCCGGAAACCGCATATCCAACACCAGTGCCGCACCATCCCCATCAGGATCCTGATTCGGCGCAGTGTTGCCGAAGGCTTCGCCCTTCAAGCTCCACGTCCAGACCGCCACATCGCGGGTGGGGTCGATGACCACACGCGGACTGCCCAGGTGGTCGGGTTCGATGTAGTGCAGCGTGTTGGCGTTGGCCAGCAGGCCGACCGGTAGATCGTCCAGCCAGATCGCCTGTTGCTTGGGCGCGCCATTGCTGTCGTAGTCGCCCAGCCAGTGGCCGACTTCGTCATAGAGCGTGTAGGTGTTGGTGGTGCCGAGGAAGCGGCGCACCTGCTCGCCACGGCCGTTGTAGCGGTAGTTCATGGTCACCGCGCCGGCGCGGCGGGCCTGGGTCATGCGGCCGGTGGTGTCGTAGGTGTACTGGCGGGCGGTGCCGCCGATGGCGGTGGTGTTGCCGGCGGCATCGTATGTACGTGCCAGGCCGGCCACCGCGCTGAGGCGATGGCTGTCGGCCGGGTAGGTGTAGGCCTGCGTGGCCGTGCCGACCTTGGCGCTGAGGCGGTTGCCGGTAGCGTCGTAGTTGTAGCCATCGATCAGGGTGCCGGTGCTGCCGTCCTTGAGGCCGGTCAGGCGGCCCAGCGCGTCGTAGTCCAGGCCGATCTCCGGCGTGGAATTACCAGCGGGTGTCAGTGCGGTGAGGTTACCAACCGGGTCGAAGCCGAAGCCCACTTCCAGCCCGCCCGCGCGGGTGTCCTGGATCGCCTGCGGGCGGTAGTCCAGATCGTACTGGCGGGCGAGGGTGCGGCCATTGCCGTAGGTCCAACCGGCAGCCGGGCCGAATGGGTAGTAGATGGCATTGCCCAGCAGCACCTGCCGGCTGCCGCCGGCCGGGGTCACGCCGACCTCGGTGGTCTGGCCTTGGGTGTTGCGCACGTAATCGACCACCGCCCCGTCGGGATACGTCATCCGCCGCAGCTGGCCGCCGACGGCGTAGTCGTAGCGCAGTACCAGCGCCTTGCCGTTGCTGGTCTGCACCTTGCGCACCAGATCGCCAAAGCGGTTGTAGCAGTACTGGGTGATGGCGCCGCCGTCCTGCATCTTGGTCAGGCGGCCGATGGAGAAGGTCTCCCCGCTCGCGCAGGCCGTCTGGGTCACGTCGTAGGTGTAGGTGACGTTGAGGCTGGTGGTGGGGTAGGTGACCTTGGTCAGGCGATTGAGCGCGTCGTAGCCGTAGGCGGTGGTGTTGCCGCGCGCATCTGTCTGGGTGGCACGGTTGCCGGCGCTGTCGTAGGTGTAGCTGGTGACGCCGGTATCCGGGCTGGTGAGCTTCACCAGATCGCCAAAGCCGTTGTACTCGTATTTGGTATCCAGGCCCTTGGGGTCGGCGACCTTGGTGAGGTTGTCCAGCGCGTCGTAGTCGAAGGTGGTGTTGGCCTTGATGCCGGCCACATCCTGCAGCGTGCGCGAGAGGCGATTGAGCGGGTCGTATTCGCTCTGCGTTGCGGCTGCCAGCGCATCGGTCACCTTGGTGGCGTTGCCGTTGGCGTCGTACTCGAAGTCGGTGGGGTCGCTGGCCGCGGTGGCCTGCGTCTTCAGTTGCCCCAGCTGGTTGTAAACGCGCGAGAGCGTGCGCTTCAACGTACCGGCCGCGTCCTGGGTGTCTTCCTTGACGCGATTGCCGGCGTTGTCCAGCGTGTAGTGGACGGTATTACCCGCGTTATCGGTGATATCGGTCAGCCGATGCGCCGCATCGTAGGTAAAGACGGTAAACGCGCCATCGGGCTGGGTGACCTGCTTGACCAGGCCGGTGGGCCAGTAGTCGATGCGGGTGATGCGGTCATCGGCCTCGCTGGACGCATCGCTTCCGCGCACCTTGCTGGCGGTCAGCCAACCGCGCGGGTGATAGGTGTAGTCGGTGACGATGCCGTTGGTGTCCTTGATGGACAGCGGGCGGCCGGCGCCGTCGTAGGCGAGGTATTCGGTGACGCGGCCGAGGGCGTTGGTGACTTTCCATAGGTCGCCTTTGCGATGCGCACAGGTCGTTGGTGTTGCAGCGCAGCTCGCATCATCGCTGAGGTAGTAGCTGTAGCGCGTGCTGTCGGCGATATCGCTGCGCGGGCCATCGCTGGAGAGCAGTACGCCCGCCAGCGGACAGGTGCCGGTGGCGATATCGGCTTCTTCGCAATAACGTTGCGTAACAACCCGGGAGGGACTTCCAGCTGGGTCGAGTTGCGAGATGGTCAGTGCCTGGCCTCTGGCGTTGTAGGCCCAGGTTGTCCTGGCCACCAGCGCATTGGCGGCGTCATAGCTGCGGCGGTCTACGGGTTGACGCAAGCTGGCGTGCCAATCGGTTTGTACCGTGCGCTTGCGGCCGGCCGTATCGTTGGCGGCATCGATCTTGCTGGTCAGGAGACCGCGATAGTTGTAAGCCCAGTCGGTGGAGACGCCGGCAAAATCGACTTCCAGATCGGGATAGCCATTCCCGTCATAGCTGCGGGACTGGAACGATGCGCTCGTGCATTCCGGGCACAGCCCCTGGACTGCGACCACCTTGGCCTGGCCGAGCTTGGACAGGCCAGTACGCGTGATGGTGTTTCCTGATGGCGTGGTGACGGTAGAGGCGGTGCCTGTATAGGCGATCGTGAATTGGTCGATCGCTCCTGCCGGATTGCCATGCACGCTGCGGGTCACACGTTTTTGCGCATCGTAGCTCCATGACGCATAGACCTGGCCTTGTGCATCGCGATGTGTCGTCAGCGCATCCGGAAAGCGTGAATCGCCATATCCATAACTGGCCACCGTCGAGGAGGCCGATGCTCCTGCCGCCTGCAAGGCCACCGAGCTCAAGCGCCCTTGGGTGTCATAGCCATAACCGAGGGTTGCACCATCGGGTAGCGTGACCTGGGCGAGCCTGCCGGCTTGGTAGGCAAACACGATTTGCCGGCCGCGCAGGTCCCGCACCGACTGCAATTGCGTGCCGGCATAGGTCAACGTCAGTCGCTCGCCATCCGGATAGGCCATGCCGGTCAGTTTGCCATCGGGGCCGAAGGTTTCTTGCGTATCGTCTGCAGTGGTGACTTGCCAGCCGCTCCGCACGCCGGTGTCGAGGAGTTCGGTCAGCACTTCGCGCACGTCCCAGTCGGGCGTCCAGGTCCCGCTGGCAGACTTCTTGAAGGTGTAGAAATTGCCGCTGGGACGGGTCAGGACCACGGTTGCTGCATCGGCCACCGTCAACGCACGTGCGTAGCTATGCCGCCACGTGGAACCGAGTGCGGTAACGGGCTGCAAGCCAGCTGCGCTGCTGTAATAGCGTACGAACTCCAGATGTCCAACAGGAGCGCGGTAATCGACTGCGGTTTCGAGTTTGGCCCCGGTGAACACGTTCGCGGGGTTGCCAGCTGTGGTTGGCCCGGTGGTGGCGTCGCAACAGCCGTTGTTCTTGCCGGGATCGATCTGGGGAGGGGATGCGCAGACTGCGCCGTTAGGCGTGGCGATCGGCAGCCCGCCATTGTTGCTTACCGTGTATTCGCAGCCCTCCTGGCAGACTTTGCCAGTGCTGCCGCCAGCAGGAGCGAATGTCGGTCTGGCAGTGCATTTTGCGTGGTAAAAGCTCTCGCCTAAGCGAGATTCACCGGTGTAGTTATCAAACGGTCTATAGCACTGAACGACTGCTTGGTAGCGCTGATCATAGGCTAGGTCGAGAACTAAGCTGGCATGAGTATTTACAGCGGCTAATGTTCCTTCGCCAATGCAGATTGCTTCGTTTCCTTCCTTTATAGCATTGAGATATGCCTGGCCCTGATCGCATAAGAGCGTTCCTGCATTGCAAACGGCTGAGTCATATGCATAAGCAATCTGTATCGTGGGAATGACGGAAACACACGTCACCGCGATGGCCAACAGCATTCCGAACCACTTGCTCCCGTGTCCCGGGGCTCGCATCTGCAGGTCCTGCATCGCGTCCAACTCCTTGGAGAATGTCTGCAGGTCATCGTGGTCGTGCCTGCGCCGTAAGAGCTTATCGTACAAGCATGACCGCTAGGGGCTAGCGTTGCGCTGCTTCTGCGATCGCCTCAGTGCACCCTCGGCGCTCTGCAGCAGATACTGCAACTAGGTCTGAGCGGAAAAGCGATCTACCTATTATGCCTAGTGCATAAGCGACTACCGATGCGCGATGGCCTAACGGTCGGACCGTGCCCGATAGTCGGCGTCCAATCTATGCGTCGCCTGCGTCAACTGTTCCAACACGCCGTCATTGCAGACGACATCATCGGCAATGGCCAGCCGTTGCTCGCGCGTCGCTTGCGCAGCAATCATGCGGTCGGCCAACTCGGCCGTCGCTGCGTCGCGCTGCATCAGGCGTTGGTGTTGCAAGGCGACCGGCACGTCGACGACGAGGATGCGATCGAGCCAGGGATAGCCCGCCCGCCCGCCGGCCTCGGCGAGTAAGGGGATGGCGACAATGGCGTACGGAGCCAGTGCAGCCAGCGCTGCGCGCTGCAGTTCGCTGCGGATGGCTGGGTGGGTGATGGCTTCGAGCACTCGTCGTTGCGCGGTATCTGCAAAGACGCGCTGGCGCAGGGTCTGGCGGTCCAGCGTTCCGTCGGTGAGCAAAACCTCGGCCCCGAACTGCGCGACGATGGCGTCGAGAACTGGCCCCGGCGCCACCACTTGCCGCGCAACTACATCCGCATCAATGACCGGCACGCCCAGCCTCTCGAACTCGGCGGCGAGGGCGCTCTTGCCGGAGGCAATGCCGCCAGTGAGGCCGACGATGAAGTCGCTCATCGTCGTGCCCCGATCAACGCAGGCCTGCGAAGTGCAGGTAACCGTCGACTATATCGTTGCCCCAGAAGAACACCACCCAGCCGGCGATGGCCAGGTAGGGGCCGAACGGGATCGGGGTGGCGCGGTCGCGGCCCTTGGCGACCAGCCAGATCGAGCCGAGGATGGCGCCGACCAGCGAGGAGATCAGGATGATCGGCAGGATGCCTTTCAACCCGCACCAGGCGCCGAGCGCGGCCAGCAACTTGAAGTCGCCGTGGCCCATGCCTTCCTTGCCGGTGAGCTGCTTGAACAGCCACCACACCGTCCATAGCGAGACATAGCCCACCGCCGCACCCAGCAGGGCTGGTTTGGCTGGCATGTAGAGGTTGTCCATCGAGCCGACCAGGCCCAGCCACATCAGCGGCAAGGTCAGCTGGTCCGGCAGCAGCTTGTGGCGCAGGTCGATGCCCGACATGGCAACCAGGAAGCAGCTCAGCACGATCGCGCCGAAGCCCTGCCAGCCGAAGCCGAAGCGCCAGACGCTGGCCACGCACAGGATCGAGGTGAGCAACTCGACCAATGGGTACTGGATGGAGATCGGCTTGCCGCTGTAGCGCGACTTGCCGCGCAGCATCAGCCAGCTGAAGAGTGGGATGTTCTCCCACCACTTGAGCTTGTCGCCGGTGACCGGGTCGTGCGATGGCTCCACCACAATTCCCGGCGGCGGCGGCTCGTAGATATCCGGTAGCTCCAGGATCTCGCGCGCATCGCGCCGCCACTGCCACTCCATGCGCTTGGGCAAGCGCAGGATCACCACGTTCAGGAAGCTGCCGATCAGCAGTCCCAGTCCGGCCGCGGCGGGAAAGCCGAGGCCGGGATGCTGGTCGAGAAATGCCATACTTGACTAGACCACCGAAGCAAGTTTGAAGATTGGTAGATACATGCCGATGACCATACCGCCGACTAGAGTTCCGATAAAGACCATAATCAAAGGTTCAAGCAGGCTACTCAGTGCATCTACAGCATTGTTCACTTCTTGCTCGTAATACTCGGCCACCTTGAAAAGCATTGTGTCCAGCGCACCGGCTTCTTCGCCAATTGCAGTCATCTGAATGACCATATGTGGGAATACATTGACTTGTTTCATGGCCATATTGACCGGATATCCGACCGAGACATCGTCTCGCATACGTAAGACTGCATCTTCATAGACAGCATTGCCAGTCGCCCCGGCGACTATGCCAAGACCTTCTACCAAGGGTACACCTGCCTTGAAGGTAACTGCTGTAGTTCTTGAAAAGCGCGCAATCGCGCTGTTGTGCATGATCTGACCAATGATAGGCACTCTAAGGGTCAGTCTATCCACGAGGTGCTGTAGTCGCAATGAGCGTTTGAATGCGTACAAAAACCCCGCTACGCAACCAATGCTTACAAAAAGCATTAGCCACCAGTACGCAACCATGAAGCGTGATGCAGAAACGATCAACTGAGTGAACGCTGGTAGTTCGGCACCAAAGCCTTTGAATACATCTTCAAACTGAGGCACTACGAATACCAAGAGAATTGCGCTGACGATAATTGCTACGGCAATGACCATTGCTGGATAAAAGAGTGCTTTTTTTATCTTCCCCTTCAATGCTTCAATATTCTCTTTATAAGTCGCAACGGTATCAAGGACAGTTTCAAGGACGCCCGCGCCTTCGCCTGCCTTTACGAGGTTTCTATAGAGTTCGTCGAACTGAACGGGATGCTTACTCAAGGATTCGTACAGGGATGAGCCGCCTTCAATGTCAGTCCTCACCTGTCCAACCAAGTTGCGCATGCGTGGGTTCTTATGTCCGCTTCCAATGATTTCCAACGCACCAACGATCGGCACCCCTGACTTCATCATTGTTGCCATCTGCCGACTGAAGAAGGCAATGTCCTTTGGCGTAATTTTCTTGCCGGCCTCGCCAAACAGTGGCTTTGGTTTGGGCTTCACCACGCTGGGGGTGATGCCCTGGCGTCGTAACTCCGCCCGTAACAAGTTCACGTTACGGGCACTCTGCTCCCCTTTCATCTTCACGCCGCGGCGATCTGCGCCTTCCCAGACAAAAGTAGATAGCTGGTTGACTGTGCCGCTAGGCTTACCTTTAAGAGTGCCTCGTATTGCTGCCATGTCTAGTCCCCAATTCGCCTTCCCCAGGCGAGCAATACGGCGATGGTACCTCTTTCCGCTACTCTAAGCACGATTGCACTACGACGTCAGGCGAGGGCTCAAAGCGCAAACGATACTGCCCGTATTTGTCACGTTGTGACCAACTTGGTCTTGCTGACTAGTACATCGCAGAACGGGTGCCTAAAGGGTGTAGGGCTGTCTGGAACTAGTGCATCATCTGCTACAAGGATGTTGGGGCGACGGTTCTCCACTTGGCACACATCCTGCTTAGCTACAATCTGCGCATAAGGCAAGCCGTTCTACAGCTCGAGGCGCGGTCTCGAAACTCCAATAATCTCTCTAGGGGATACACAATGAAGAAGATGCAGCAAGGCTTTACATTGATCGAATTGATGATCGTCGTGGCTATCATCGCGATCTTGGCCGCTATCGCAATTCCGCAGTATCAAGACTATGTCTCGCGTGCTCGCGCTGCTGGCGCCGCCGCTGAACTTGCTGGTTACCGTTCCGCTGTTAGTGCTTGCATTGCGGAAACCCAGACTGCTACTGGCTGCGATGCAAATACTAATGGCATTCCGGCAATCACGACCGCTGCCTTCCCAGTGACCAAGAATGTGACTGGTATCACGAGTATCACGAACGGCGTGATTACGGCTACAACTGGTGCTACTGCCAGTAGCGGTGGTGCAAACTTGACTTATGTTCTCGCTCCTACCGCTAACGGTGCCACGATCACCTGGTTAAATACCGGTACTTCCTGTAATGCGACTCGCGGTTTCAAGCCGGGTCAGGGTGGCTGTCCTTAATCTGTCGCTCTTGGCCTTATTTTAAGGTCGAGGACTAGACACGGTCCCGGATCAATCGGGGCCGTGTCTTATTATTTAAGTTTTTTTTTTTTGATTTTTTGCTGTCCACTATGCGGGTTAGTGTTCTCTAGCGGCTGGTTAGTCAGGTGAGTTGATATGCTATAGATGCTGGGCATTAAGTTTCTTTCTTTGTGCAGCTCTCGCTCCAACTCTATTTAGGGTGTGTGAAGCCGTTCGGGAGGTATGTATGCGGCAGGACAAGGGTTTTACCTTGATCGAGTTGATGATAGTTGTCGCTATCATCGCAATACTGGCGGTAATAGCCTTACCGCAGTATCACCACTACATTTCCCGAACCAGAGCTGCTGCAGCAATGGTTGAGCTTGAAGCCTACAGGTCGGCTATTGCAGCTTGCGCTGACGAACGGCAGACATTAATTGGTTGCTCAGCGGGTCTCAACGGTGTACCAGTCGTTTCCCCGGTCCCAACTAAGAATCTTGTTCGTCCATTTTCAATTATCGACGGCGTTATTGTTGCGACAACTGGCGCTACCAACCTCCAGACCGGTCAATATCTTACTATTGTTGATAATCCCGCGAGCACTAGTGCTCAGCTGAGTTGGCTGAATACGGGTACTACCTGCGACGCTATTCGTGGTTTCAAGTCTGGTCAAGGTCACTGCCCTTAATGATATTGTGCTTCGTCGTGATCGCTCGATAAATGCGAGGAATAATGAACGCAGGCTCCTTAAACCTAGTCGGTATCACTGGGATAGCAAGACGTCTGGTCCAAGACGGCGTCTTGGAAGAGGTTGCTGCACGAGCTGCAATGGATCAGGCGTCGTCGGCTAAGGTGCCCTTGCCGCAATGGTTCGCAGAAAAAAAACTGGTCACTGCATCCCAGCTAGCAGCGGCCAACGCGGTCGAGTTCGGTATGCCTTTGATGGACGTGTCGGTATTCGACGCCAGCCAGAATGCCATCAAGCTGGTCAGCGAGGAGTTGCTCCAGAAGTACCAGGTGCTGCCGCTGTTCAAGCGCGGCAACCGGTTGTTCGTGGGGGTGAGCAACCCGACCCAGACCAGGGCGCTGGACGATATCAAGTTCCACACCAACCTGGTGGTCGAGCCGATCCTGGTCGATGAGGACCAGATCCGTCGTACCCTGGAGCAATGGCAAGCCAGCAATGCGGCGCTTGGCTCGTCGCTCGGTGACGACGATGAGGGGATGGGCGACCTGGACGTGTCGGCCGGGGACGAGGACATGGGCGCCGGCGGGGATTCCGGGGTTGATGCCAAGGGCGACGACACGCCGGTGGTGAAGTTCGTCAACAAGGTGCTGGTGGATGCGATCCGGCGGGGAGCCTCCGACATCCATTTCGAGCCCTATGAAGACGACTACCGGGTGCGGCTGCGGATCGACGGTTTGCTGAAGAACGTGGCCAAGGCACCGGTAAAGCTGAACCAGCGCATCGCGGCGCGTCTGAAGGTGATGTCGCAGCTGGATATCGCCGAAAAGCGGGTGCCGCAGGACGGGCGCATCAAGCTCAACCTGTCCAAGACCAAGCAGATCGACTTCCGCGTGAGCACCTTGCCGACCCTGTTCGGCGAAAAGGTGGTGCTGCGTATCCTGGACGGCAGCGCGGCCAAGCTGGGCATCGAGAAGCTGGGCTACGAGGCGGACCAGCAGAAGCTGTTCCTGGAGGCGATCCACAAGCCGTACGGCATGGTGCTGGTGACCGGGCCGACCGGTTCGGGCAAGACGGTGTCGCTGTATACGGCGTTGGGCATCCTCAACGACGAGACGCGCAACATTTCCACCGCCGAGGATCCGGTCGAAATCCGCCTGCCTGGCGTCAACCAGGTGCAGCAGAACAACAAGCGCGGCATGACGTTCGCGGCGGCGTTGCGCTCGTTTCTGCGCCAGGATCCGGACATCATCATGGTCGGCGAAATCCGCGACCTGGAAACGGCCGAGATCGCGATCAAGGCCGCGCAGACCGGTCACATGGTGCTGTCCACGCTGCACACCAATGATGCGCCGCAGACCATCGCGCGTTTGATGAACATGGGTATTGCGCCCTACAACATCACCTCATCGGTGACGTTGGTGATTGCGCAGCGTCTGGCGCGGCGCCTGTGCAACAACTGCAAGCGCAAATCGACCTTGCCCGAGCATGCGTTGCTGGCGGAAGGGTTCACTGCAGAGCAGCTCGCTGCCGGTATCGAACTGTATGAGGCGGTCGGTTGCGACGAGTGCACCGAAGGCTACAAGGGCCGTACCGGTATCTACCAGGTGATGCCGATGACCGACGAGATTGGCGCGATCGTGCTGGAAGGCGGCAACGCGATGCAGATCGCCGAGGCGGCGCAGAAGATCGGCATCCGCGACCTGCGCCAGTCGGCGCTGGTCAAGGCCGCGCATGGGGTGACCAGTCTGGCCGAGATCAATCGCGTAACCAAGGACTGAGCGCCGGGAATCGGGAATCGGGATTGGAGAATCGGAGAAGCTGGTTACAGCGGTAATCCTTTTCCCCCCAAGCTTTTGCTCGACGGTTTTGAGACTGGGCAAAGCTGCGAAGGCCAAAAAAACGGCGCTTCCTCGTAAGAGGAGCGCCGTTTTTTATGGTGAGAACAGCATCAGGCCATGAATGCCGTCTTCAATGCTCAAGAAGACATAGAGGTCAGAACGAAGCATTCAGGACGAGCGAACGCAGCGAACTCGCTTTTACGATTCCCCAATCCCGATTCCCCATTCCCGGCCCTTCTACTCCATCCCCAACTTCTTCAACTTGTAACGCAACGCCCGAAACGTGATGCCCAGCTGCGCGGCGGTCTTGGTCTTGTTCCAGCGGTTTTCTTCCAGCGCCTTCTGGATCGCTGCGCGTTCCAGTTGCTCGATGTAGGAGGGCAGGGCGGCCGAGGCGGGGTCGATGTCGACCACGGCTTCGCGCGGTTCGACGGCGGCGCTGCCGGGGGTGGCGGCCAGCCGGTGGCCGCCGTGGGCGGGCAGGCGCAGGTCGGTGGCGCTGATCTGGTCGTCTTCGGCCAGGGCCAGGGCGCGTTCGAGGATGTTTTCCAGCTCGCGCACGTTGCCCGGGAAGCCGTACCGGTCCAGCGCATCGAGCGCGGACTGGGTCAGTAGCGGTATCGGGCGGCCGTGGCTGTGCGCCAGGCGCGCGATGATCGCCGCGGCCAGCTGCGGCAGGTCGCCGCCGCGTTCGCGCAGCGGCGGCACGCGCAGTTCGATCACGTTGATGCGGTAGTACAGGTCGTGGCGGAAGCGACCATCGGAGACCAGGTCGCCCAGGTTCTTGTGGGTGGCCGAGAGAATGCGCACGTCCACCAGCGACTCGCTGGAAGCGCCGACGGGGCGCACCGATTTTTCCTGGATCGCGCGCAGCAGCTTGACCTGCATCTGCAGCGGCAGTTCGGCCACTTCGTCCAGGAACAGCGTGCCGCCATGCGCGGCCTGGAACAGGCCGGGCTTGTCGGCATGCGCGCCGGTGAAGCTGCCCTTCTTGTGGCCGAAGAACTCGCTTTCCATCAGTTCGGCGGGGATGGCGCCGCAGTTGACTGGCACGAACGGGCCGGCCGCGCGGGCGCCCTGTTCGTGGATGGTGCGGGCGACCAGCTCCTTGCCCACGCCCGATTCGCCGACGATGTAGACCGGCGCCTGGCTGCGCGCCACCTTGCCGATGGTGGCGCGCAGGCTTTCCATCGCGCTGGAATCGCCAAGCAGGCGGCTGGCCTGTTCCGGCGGCGGCGCCGGCGGCGCAGGGCGGTCGCGGTTGTTCAATTCCAGTGCGTGCTTGACCAGGCCGCGCAGCACGCTGATGTCCACCGGCTTGCTGACGAAGTCGAAGGCACCGGCCTTCAAGGCTTCCACCGCCAGGTCCATGCTTCCGAACGCGGTGATCATCGCCACCGGGGTCTGCGGATAGTGTTTGGCGATTTCGGTGACCAGTTCGATGCCGTTGCCGTCGGGCAAGCGCATGTCGGTCAGGCACAGGTCGTAGGGATTGTTGGCCAGCAACTCGCGCGCTTCGGCCAGGTTGGCGGCGGTGCTGATGCGCAGGCCCATCCGGCCCAGGGTGAGAACAAGCAGTTCGCGAATGTCACGCTCGTCATCGACAACCAGGGCACTTTTCGGTTCGTTCATGTGGCGCACGATAGCCCAGGGCGATGACAGTCGACAATTGCCGGCCGAGTGCGGGCCTAACGATTCACATGATCAAACAACGGGCGCGGCGGGACGCACGAAGCGTAGCGGCTGGCCGCAGATACACGAATGCAGCGCCGTTGCAGGCAGATGCGCCATGGGCTTGCTGCAGGCGTGACGCAACGATCCCGCTCATTTCCCGAGCAGACTGTTAGGCCCCTGCAACAGGATCCGGAAGCAGGCGCCGCCGCCCGGCACCGACACATAGTCCAGTTGCGCCTGGTTGGCGCGGCACAGCTCCTGGGCGATGTACAGGCCGAGCCCGGTACCGTGCTCGGAGGTGGTGTAGAACGGGCGGAACAGCTGTGCGGCCACCGTCTCCGGGATGCCGGGGCCGCGGTCGATGACATCGATCACCGCCATGCGCTCCAGGCGTTCGACGCGCAGCTTCACCCGCGCCGGCTCGTCCATCACCCGGCCGTACTTGAGTGCGTTGTGGACCAGCGCGGTCAGGATCTGGTGCAGGTGCTTGGGGTCGACCAGGGCATGCACGGACGCGCCTTGAATGCTCGCTTCCAGGATGTCGGTTTCCATTGACAGGGTCTGCCGGTACTCGATCACGAAGCGGCGCACGAACGCGGCCAGGTCCAGGTTGTCGGGGTTGGCGCGTTCGCGCCGGGCCAGCGCAAGCACGCTTTCGACGATGCCGTTGGTGCGCTGGCATTGCTGGTGGATGATTTGCAGCAGGCGGCGGTCGGCATCGCCGATGTCCGGGGATTCTTCCAGCAATTGCGAGGCGTAGCTGATCGCCGCCAGCGGGTTGCGGATCTCATGCGCCAGGCTGGCCGAAAAGCGTCCCATCGCCGACAGGGTGAGCGATTCGGCGCGCCGCGACACTACGCTGGCATCGTCCAGGAACACCAGTACCAGGTCGCTGTCGGCGAGCAGGCGCACGAAGCGCGGCTGGACTTCCGGGCGGTCGGCGCCCAGTTGCAGCGGGGCCTCTTCCTGGCGCCAGCCGCTGCGCCAGCGCTGCAGGCGGCGCGCCAGCTCCGGGGTGAGCGCGGCCAGCGACAGGTCGACCGGGGCGTTGCGCTGGTCGCCATCGCCGAGCAGCGCCAGCGCCGCCTCGTTGGCCAGGGTGATGCGGTTGTGCGTATCGACCACCAGCACGCCGGTGCGCATGCGGCGGATGATCAGCTCGTTGATCTCGTAGAGATTGGCGACCTGCGCACCGCGCTCCTCGGCCAGCACCTGATTGCGGCGCGCCCGCGAGGCGATCTGTTCGCAGATGAAGGCCACTGCGACATAGCTGGTGGCGAACATCGCCAGTTCGGCGATCGGGCGGGTGGCGCCGCCGCCTTCCAGCACGGTCCACAGGTACTCCAGCACGGTGGCGGCGCTGGCGAGCACGGCAATGCTCATGCCATAGCGCAGGCGCAGCAGGATCGAGGCGGCGGCGACATTGAACAGCAGCATCATCGCGATGCCGGCGCTGGCGCCGGGCAGCGCATGCGTGGCTAGCGTCGCGGCGAGGATGTCGGCGATCACCGCGCACAGCACGGTGGCGGTCAGGCGGCGCTCGTTGCGGCCGCGGAACAGCAGCGGGATGGCCATCGCCAGGTAGCCGATCGCCACGCCGGCCGCCAGGCGCGGGTAGCGGGGCTCGGGGATCGCGTCGGACAGGGGGCTGAAGACCAGTGCGGCGATCAGCCCGGCCACCAGCACCCGGTACAGCGAAAAGAAGTACAGCTCGCGCTGTGGCGCGGACTGGATCCGGTCGATAAGCGATGGGCTGGATGGCAAACCGATTCCCCGCGGGCGCAAGCCGCGAGTATAGGCAGGTGCGCGGCCCACGCAGCGCTTGCGCACAGTGCCGGGCTGGACGCAAGCGCCGCCAGCGGCGGGGCACTCGGGCCGACTTTTGCGCCGCACGGCGTGGTCGGCCACAATAGGCGGCCCGTTCGCGTCTCTTGACGTGCCGCCCTGGCGGTCTGCGTTGCACGCAGCGGTCGTTTCCTTTTCCCACGGTGACGCATGAATTTCCACGAATACCAGTCAAAACAGCTGCTTGCCGAGTACGGCATCCCCGTTCCGGCCGGCAAGGTCGCGGCGACCCCGGACGAAGCGGTTGAAGTCGCCAATTCCCTGGGCAAGGGCCCCTGGATGGTGAAGGCGCAGATCCACGCGGGCGGTCGCGGTAAGGCTGGCGGCGTCAAGTTCTGCAAGACCACCGACGACGTGAAGGCCGCAGCGGCCAAGATGCTCGGCACCAAGATGTCCACTTACCAGACCGCCGGCGTCGAGCTGCCGATCAACCTGGTGCTGGTGACCACCGCCGGCGAGATCGTCAAGGAGCTGTACCTGTCGATTCTGGTCGACCGCGGCACCAAGACCATCACCTACATCGCCTCCAGCGAGGGTGGCGTGGAGATCGAGCAGGTCGCCGCCGAGACGCCGGAGCTGATCCACTCGCTCAATGTCGATTTCGTCGAAGGCGTGCAGGGCTACCACGGCCGCGATTTCGGCTTCAAGCTCGGCCTGACCGCCAAGCAGGCCGGCCAGTTCGCCAGCATCATGGTGAACCTGTATCGCCTGTTCAACGAAAAGGACCTGGCGCTGGTTGAAATCAACCCGCTGGCCATCCTGGACGATGGCAACCTGTACGCGCTGGACGGCAAGTTCGACAGCGACGACAACGCCGCGTTCCGTCAGAAGCAGCTGGTCGCCATGCGCGACAAGACGCAGGAAGACGAGACCGAAGTGACTGCGTCGGAGCTGGACATCAACTACGTCACCATGGACGGCAACATCGGTTGCATGGTCAACGGCGCCGGCCTGGCCATGGCCACCATGGACGTGATCAAGCTCAACGGCGGCGAGCCGGCGAACTTCCTGGACGTGGGCGGCGGCGCCAACAAGCAGCGCGTCATCGAGGCATTCAAGCTGATCCTGTCCTCGGACAAGGTCGAAGGCATCTTCGTCAACATCTTCGGCGGCATCGTCCGCTGCGACATGATTGCCGAGGGCATCATCGCGGCGGTCAAGGAAGTGGGCGTCAAGGTTCCGGTCGTGGTGCGCCTGGAAGGCACCAACGTGGAAGAAGGCAAGCAGCTGCTGCGCGACAGCGGCATGGCCATCATCCCGGCCGACAACATCAACGACGGTGCCAAGAAGGTCGTCGAAGCTGTCAAGAACGCCGCCTGATTCACGACACCGAAGGAACTATCCATGTCCGTTTTGATTAACAAGAACACCAAGGTGATCGTGCAGGGCTTCACCGGCCAGCAGGGCACCTTCCACGCCACTCAGATGATCGAGTACGGCACCCAGGTCGTCGGCGGCGTGACGCCGGGCAAGGGCGGCACCACGCATATCGACCTGCCGGTGTTCAACACCGTGGCCGATGCCGTCAAGGCCACCGGCGCAGACGCGTCGGTGATCTACGTGCCGCCGCCGTACGCGGCCGATGCGATCCTGGAAGCGGCTGCGGCCGGCATCAAGGTCATCGTCTGCATCACCGAAGGCATCCCGGTACTGGACATGCTGCGCGTCAAGAACGTGCTGACCCGCTCGCATCCGGACACCGTGCTGATCGGGCCGAACTGCCCGGGCGTGATCACCCCGGGCGAGTGCAAGATCGGCATCATGCCGGGCCACATCCACAAGCCGGGCAAGATCGGCATCGTGTCGCGTTCGGGCACCCTGACCTATGAAGCGGTCAAGCAGACCACCGAAGTGGGCCTGGGCCAGAGCACCTGCATCGGTATCGGTGGCGACCCGATCAACGGCCTGAACTTCGTCGACTGCCTCAAGCTGTTCAACGAAGACCCGCAGACCGAAGGCATCATCATGGTCGGCGAAATCGGTGGCGACGCCGAGGAAGCTGGCGCCGAGTACATCAAGCAGTTCGTGAAGAAGCCGGTCGTCGGCTTCATCGCCGGTGCCTCGGCGCCGGCCGGCAAGCGCATGGGCCACGCCGGTGCGATCGCATCGGGCGGCAAGGGCACTGCCGAAGGCAAGTTCGCGGCGATGGAAGCCGCTGGCGTCAAGACCGTCCGTTCGCCGGGCGATCTGGGTGCGGCGATTGCTGCGCTGGTGAAGTAAGCACGCCACGCGCGCAAGCGTGTGAGCGTCAGAGAGGCCGCCTTCGGGCGGCCTTTTTTGTGGGTGTTTGGAAGCATGCCCTCATCCGCCCTTCGGGCACCTTCTCCCGCAGGCGGGAGAAGGGAGCAACAGCAACAGCAAGAGCAACAGCAAGAGCAACAGCAACAGCAAGAGCAAGAGCAACAGCAAGAGCAACAGCAAGAGCAACAGCAAGAGCAACAGCAAGAGCAACAGCAAGAGCAAGAGCAACAGCAACAGCAAGAGCAATAGCAAGAGCAATAGCAAGAGCAAGAGCAATAGCAAGAGCAATAGCAAGAGCAATAGCAAGAGCAATAGCAAGAGCAATAGCAAGAGCAAGAGCAGGAGCAGGAGCAAGAGCAAGAGCAGGAGCAAGAGCAGGAGCAAGAGCAGGAGCAGGAGCAGGAGCAGGAGCAAGAGCCCGATCATGTTCTCAAGCACGCTAGGTGTGTCGTTCTCCGGCAAATCGACGGAGCACACCGAGGTCAGGCAAATGCCGCTGCCCAAGCCCCCGCCGGCAGCGACATCCCCTCTCCCGCCTGCGGGAGAGGGGTAGGGGTGAGGGCGCTTCCCGCGCGGCGATCTCCCACGCCAAAGCGCCATCGACACCGATGGCGCCACCCGGGCGGAACCGGTCACCGTGGCCATCCTCCTTCCGAGAATGTCGATGCGCCACGCCGCCAAGACCGGATTCGCCAAGCGCCTGCGTCGTGAGATGACCGCCGCCGAGCGCGCGCTTTGGTATCGGTTGCGAGATCGGCGTCTGCTCGGCTTCAAATTCCGGCGTCAGGTCCCCATCGGGCCCTACATCGTCGATTTCGTCTGCCTCGCCCGGGCGTTGATCGTCGAAATCGACGGTAGCCAGCACCTGCTGCCGGGTGCGGATGCCACGCGCGATGCTTTCCTGCGCCGCGAGGGCTTCCAGGTGCTGCGCTTCTGGAATAATGCGGTGCTGGCGAGTGGCGACGACGTCTGCGAGATGATCGCGCGAGGTCTGCTTGCGGCTCGTTCTCCCTTTCCGCTTCCGTGCTTCGGAAAACACACGCACAAGGCCGTTGACATGTCCCAGACGCTCCGCATTGCCATGGCGCAGTTCGACTTTCCGGTCGGTGCCGTGGCGCGCAATACCGATCGCATCATCGACTTCATCGCGGCAGCGCGCGATGAGTTCGATGCGGACATCGTGCTGTTTCCCGAGCTGGCGATCAGCGGTTACCCGCCGGAAGATCTGCTGCTGCGGCCCGGTTTTCTGGCCCATTGCGAGGAAGCGCTGGCGCGCATCGCCGCCAGCACGCGCGGGGTCGTGGCGGTGGTCGGCTGGCCGCAGAGTGCCGGCAGCGTGGTCTACAACGCCGCCAGCGTGTTGCGCGACGGGCGCATCGAAGCGACGTACCGCAAGCGCGAGCTGCCCAATTACGCGGTATTCGACGAGCGCCGCTATTTCGACGTGGACCCGGATGGCGATGACTGCGTGGTCACGGTCAAGGGCGTGCAGGTGGGCTTGGTGATCTGCGAGGACCTTTGGTTTGTCGAGCCGTTGGCCAGGACCGTGCAGGCCGGCGCCGAGCTGGTGCTGGTGCCCAACGCCTCGCCCTACGAGCGCGGCAAGCATGCGCAGCGCGATGCCTTGCTGGCCGAGCGCACCCGTGAGAGCGGGGCGGCGATTGCCTATCTCAACGTGGTCGGCGGGCAGGATGCGCTGGTGTTCGACGGTGCCTCGGTGGTGGCCGATGGCGACGGCACCGTGCATCCGGCCGCCGCCGCGTTCGTCGATCAGTGGCTGGTGGTGGACTACGCCGCCGGCGAGCGCAGCTTCACTCCGGTGGTGTGGGTGGACGACGGCGACGAAAGCATGGATGCGCTGGCCTGGCGCGCCGTGGTGCGCGGGCTGCAGGACTATTGCCGCAAGAACGGTTTCAGCAAGGTCTGGCTGGGCCTGTCCGGCGGCATCGATTCGGCGCTGGTGCTGGCGATGGCAGTCGACGCGCTGGGCGGCGACAACGTCACCGCGGTGCGGCTGCCGTCGCGCTACACGGCCAATCTGTCCAACGACCTGGCCGACGAGCAATGCCGCGCGCTGGGCGTCAAGCTGGAAACCATCGCGATCGAGCCGGCGTTCGAAGGGCTGCTTGCCGCGCTGGGGCCGATGTTCGAAGGCACCCAGCCGGACATCACCGAAGAGAACCTGCAGTCGCGCAGCCGCGGGGTGATCCTGATGGCGCTGTCCAACAAGTTCGGCGGGCTGTTGCTGACCACCGGCAACAAGAGCGAATACGCGGTGGGGTACGCCACCATCTACGGCGACATGTGCGGCGGCTACGCCCCGCTCAAGGACCTCTACAAGACCGAAGTGTTCGGCCTGGCCAAGTGGCGCAATACCGTAGGCGGGGCGCCGGTGATTCCGCCGGCGGTGATTTCGCGCCCGCCCTCGGCCGAGTTGCGCGACAACCAGACCGACCAGGATTCGCTGCCGCCCTACGATGTGCTGGACGGGATCCTGTATCGCTACGTCGACCAGGAACAGTCGCGCGACGACATCGTCGCGGCCGGCTACGCCGCCGATACGGTGGAACACGTGCTGCGGCTGGTGCGGCTCAACGAATGGAAGCGCCACCAGGCCGCGCCCGGGCCGAAGGTGTCGCGGCGTGCGTTCGGTCGCGAGCGGCGTTACCCGATCACCAATGGGTATTCTGGCCAGTAGCCCGATTGGCTATTGCGGTCGGTAGCCCGGTGCGCCAGCCACTGCCGCGGCGGCCGGCGCCTGGGCGAAGCGGGTGAGCAGGTCCAGGGTCGGCTTGGGCCGCGTCAGGTCGTACATCAGGCCGAAATGACCTTCGGCGCCCTCGATGCTGGTCTGGTCCAGCAATTCGTAGACGTTCACCTCGGACACCACGTCGGCGTAGTTGTCGCGCACGTTGCGCAGCAGCTGCGCCAGGCTGTCGTAGCAGCCGCGGTCGCCTTCCGCACCGCCGGTGGTATTGCCGGTGTAGATCTCCGCACAGTTCAGCTCGTTGAAGAACACCGGCGTCTTGTAGGTCTGCGCGGCGGTGCGCAGCTGGCCCAGATACAACGTGCTCCAGTAGCCGGCGTCCTGGTGGAAGGCGTAGTAATGGAAGCTGATGTGGTCGAAGTTGAAGCCGGCCGCCTTGGCCTTGGCCAGGAACCACAGCGAGCCATTGCGGTCACCCGGGCAGCGTGCGTTGGCGCTGTGGTCGTCGCTGTTGCAGGCGGTGATGTTGATGTTGAAGCGCAGGCCGGCGCCCAGTTCGTTGGAGGCCTGGCGCATGCCCAGGTACATCGTGGTCATCGCCGCGATGCGGGCATCGGCCTCGGCGCGCACCAGATCCTGTTCGTTGCCGATCTCCCAGACCTTGATGTTGGCCGCATAGCGACGCGCCAGCTGGTACCCGATCTCGCGCGACATCGGGTACACCATCGGGCGCAGCGTGATGCCGTACTTGCGCGCCAGCGGGACCAGCGCATCCAGCGTGGCGTAATCGCGCGGGTCCACATCGAAGCGGTAGCTGCGCAGATTGCGCGCGGCCAGCAGCTTGAAGCGGGCCTCGGCCTGGGCGATCGGGTAGGCGGAGCGGCTGTCGTGGGCGTTGACGCCGTAGACGATGGGAGCCGCGCTGGCGGTGGTGGTCATTGCCGCCAGCAGCAGGCCAAGCATGAACGGGACGATGCGGCGGGACATGCGGCCTCCTGGCGGGCGTCAGCGGGAATGATCTTCCCGAGGCCGAGTATAGGCAGCGCGCAGGCGCGGTTCGGTGACCTGGTGCCAGGTCTGGCGAGGTGAACGCAAGCGCGCTCGGCGGTGCGAGGACGCGTGGCGTGCAAGCGTGCACGTCCGTAGTGCGGGAAAGGTCGATCTGTCGCTCGATTGAGCCTGGCTGTCGTCAGGCACCGCAAGCGCCTGCGGCAATCAGCCGTGCCATCGCCACAGGCGCGTTGCCGCATCCGTATTGCCGCAATAAGAAAAGGGGCCTTGCGGCCCCTTCTCATCACACCGGCGGCTGATCGCTCAGTCGCGGCTCATCTGTGCATTGCGCTGACCGGTGGCGGCGGACTTCTCGCCGGCGAACGGGTTGAGCTTGCGGATGGCCCACGGGTACTTCGGCCAATTGCCGGTCAGCCACGGATGCTGCGGGCTGTTGAGCTCCAGCACGCGGCGGGCATCGGCGGCCAGGGTCTTGTTGCCCAGGTGGGTGTAGGCCTCGGCCAGCACCGCCACCGCGTCGTATTGGTAGGCGCTCTGCGGATAGGTTTCCAGCAGGTAGTTGGCGCGACCGGCCGCCGACACCCAGGCATTGCGGCGCAAGTAATACAGCGCGTTGTCCAGTTCATGCTGGGCGAACACGTCACGCAGCTCGATCATGCGCTTGCGCGCATCCGGCGCGTAGCGGCTGTTCGGGTAGCGGTCGGTCACGGTGTTGAAGTCGTTGTAGGCCTGCTGCGGCGAGGACAGGTCGCGGCGGCTCGGGTCCAGCGACCACACGCGGCGCAGGAACACCGTGTCGCGGTTGCTGTTGGCCAGCCCGCGCAGGTAATACAGGTACGAAATGTTGCGATGGGTCGGGTAGGTCCGGATGAAGCGGTCGACGCTGGAGACGGTGTCGTCGTGCTTGCCGGCCTTGTACTGGGCGTAGGCGGTTTCGATCATCGCCTGCTCGGTGTACGGGCCATACGGGTACTGGGCGATCAGGCGCTTGTAGCTGGCTTCGGCGCCGGCCCAGTTGCCTTTCTCCATCAGGTCGTGGCCCTTGCCGTAGAGCTGCTCGACCGGCATGCCCTCGTCGGGATTCTTGTCCTTGGCGCCGCGGTGGCAGCCGGTGACGACGAACGCCATGACCAGCATGAGGGCAATCAGGCGCGCAGGCGCGGAAAACGTGGACCGTCGGATCATGGGTCTGGGCAGGACGCATCAGGAAAACGAGAGCGCGATGATAGCCTAGTGGCCTGTCCGGCGACTGACTCCCGCCGCCCGGACCCCCAAATTCCCGCTTTTGCCCGAGTGCCTGTGTCCATGTCCGACCCATCTGCCGAACCCCTCGACCCGTCCATCCGCCAGGCCATCGTGCCCGACAACGCCGCAGGACGCCGTTTCGACGCGGTGCTGGCCGAGCTGTTTCCCGAATTCTCGCGTTCGCGCCTGTCGGAGTGGATCAAGTCCGGCGATGCGCTGCTGAACGGGGAAATGGCGCGCCCGCGCGACACCTTGCGCGGCGGCGAGAGCGTGCAGGTGCAGGTGGTGCTGGAAACCCAGACCCATGCCGCGCCGCAGGACATCCCGCTGAGCGTGCTGTACGAAGACGACCAGGTGCTGGTGATCGACAAGCCGGCCGGGCTGGTGGTCCACCCGGGTGCCGGCAACCCGGACGGCACCCTGGTCAACGCCTTGCTGTTCCGCGACCCGGCGCTGGCGGCGGTGCCGCGCGCCGGCGTGGTGCACCGGCTGGACAAGGACACCAGCGGGGTGATGGTGGTGGCGCGCACCGTGCAGGCGCAGACCGCGCTGGTGGAACAGCTGTCCGCACGCGATGTGCACCGCCAGTACCTGGCGGTGGTGGTGGGCGCGCTGGTCTCCGGCGGCACCGCCAACGCGCCGATCGACCGCCATCCGCGCGATCGGCTGAAGATGGCGGTACGCGACGACGGCCGCGATGCGGTCACCCACTACCGCCTGCGCGAGCGCTTCCGCGCGCATACCGCGCTGGAATGCCGGCTGGAAACCGGGCGCACCCACCAGATCCGCGTGCACATGGCGCACCTGAAGTCGCCGATCGTCGGCGACCCGCTGTACGGCGGCGCGCTGAAGCTGCCCAAGGGCGCCAGCGACGAACTGGTGCACGAGCTGCGTACCTTCAAGCGCCAGGCATTGCATGCCGAAACCCTGGAGTTCCTGCACCCGGTCAGCGGCGAGCCGGTGCGCGCCAGCGCGCCGGTGCCGGCCGACCTGCAGCGGCTGATGAGCGCGCTGCGTGAAGACAGTGCACGCGCCGCCGAGCTGGCACGCCGCTGACATGGCCGCCGCCGCGCCCTTCGTGCTGCCGGCCGACTGGCCGGCGCCGCCACGCATCCATGCGCTGACCACGCTGCGCTACGGCCTGGGCGGCTCGCTGGCGCCGTTCGACACGCTCAACCTCGGCAACCGCAACAGTGCCGAGGGCGACGTGCCGGAGCAGGTGGAACGCAACCGGGCGCTGCTGGTCGAGGCGCTGGCACTGCCCGGCACCCCGCAGTGGCTGCGTCAGGTGCATGGCGTGGAGGTGCTGCGCGTCGATGCGCCCGCGCCTGCGTCCGGCGAGCAGGTGGGCGCGGCCGGAACTGCCGCCCCAGCTGCGCAGGAACCGGTTGCCGACGCAGCGGTGACCGCGGTGCCCGGCGTGGTGCTGGCGATCCTCACCGCCGACTGCCTGCCGGTCGTGCTCGCGGCCAGGGATGGCAGCGAAGTGGCCGCCGCGCATGCCGGCTGGCGCGGCCTGGCCGACGGCATGCTGGAGCGCAGCGTGGCGGCGATGCGCACGCCGCCACAGCAGGTGAGGGCCTGGCTGGGGCCGGCAGCGGGGCCGCAGGTGTATGAAATCGGCGAAGACGTGTTCAACGCCTTCGTCGCGCACGATGCGCAGGCACGCGCCGCGTTCGTCGCGACCCGCCCGGGGCATTGGCGGGTGGATCTGTATGCATTGGCGCGTCAGCGCCTGCAGCGTGCCGGTGTGCCGGCCAGCGCCATCCACGGCGGCGGGCTGTGCACCATTTCCGAGCCGCAACGCTTCTTCTCGCATCGTCGCGACCGTCGTAGCGGACGCATGGCCACGCTGGCCTGGATCGCGCCCTGAGCATGCCGTTGTTCGTGCTGGGGCCGGACGCGTTCGTGCAGCTGCCTGCGCCGGAGCAGCACGCGCGGTTTCTGGACTAGCGCCGCAGCCCGATGTGGGGGCGCACATGGGCGCGATGGGCTTACTGGTAATGCTTCGTCGCGCCCGGGTGCGCTCCTACGACTGCGCGCTGATTTCTATGATGGCTTGTTGATACGGAGTGTTGTTCGGCCGCGTGCGTTGGATCTGTGGTGGCGGACAGGCATGCCTGCTCGGTGTAGGAGCGCACCTGGGCGCGATGGGGCGTTACCGGGAAAGCCTCATCGCGCCCAGGTGCGCTCCTACGGTGATTCCGTGTCGGCGGCTTACGCGGCGGCGTTTCCGAAACTTGCGTGCACTACCTTCGGGTTGCCGCCGTGCGCAGGCTGCAGGCGGAAGATCGACACCGCATCGGCCAGGTCCACGGCCTGTTCTTCCAGACTGCGCGCGGCGGCGGTGGCTTCTTCCACCAATGCGGCGTTGCGCTGGGTGACTTCGTCCAGTTGCGCGACGGTGCGGTTGACCTGTTCGATGCCGCTGGATTGCTCGGCGCTGGCGGCGGTGATCTCGCTCATGATGTCGGTGACGTGTTTGACCGAGCCGACGATCTCGCGCATGGTCGCCCCGGCGCGGTGCACCAGGCCCGAGCCGAGTTCGACCTTGTCGGTGGAGTCGGCGATCAGCGTCTTGATCTCCTTGGCCGCATCGGCCGAGCGCCGCGCCAGGGCGCGCACCTCCGAGGCGACCACCGCAAAGCCCCGGCCCTGCTCGCCAGCGCGGGCGGCTTCCACCGCGGCGTTGAGCGCCAGGATATTGGTCTGGAAGGCGATGCCGTCGATGACGCCGATGATCTCGCCGATCTTGCGCGAGGCGGTGCTGATCTGGCCCATGGTGGACACCACAGCGTCCATCACCTGGCCGCCGTTCTGCGCCACTTCGCCGGTGCCCACCACCAGCCGGTTGGCCTGCAGCGCGCTGTCGGCGTTCTGCTTCACGGTGGAGGTGAGTTCCTCCATGGAGCTGGCGGTTTCTTCCAGATTGGCGGCCTGCTGCTCGGTGCGCTCGGACAGGTCGGTGTTGCCGGCGGCGATTTCCATCGCCGCGCGGCGGATCGTGTCCGATGCGATCTGGATACCGCCGATGATCTCGGTCAGACGGGTCACGGTCTGGTTGGTGTCGTCGCGCAGGCGCGCAAAGATGCCGTGCGCATCGCCGTCCACGCGCTGGGTGAGGTCGCCGTCGGCCAGGGCAGCGATCACGCGCGCCAACGCGGCCAGGTGGGTTTCCACCGAGTCGTAGATGCGGTTGATGCCCTGGGCCAGCGACAGCAGTACGCCGTCCATGCCGTCGATCTGCATGCGCCGGCTGAAATCGCCGGCCGCGGCGGCATCGATGATCTGGATCAGCGTCTGCTCGGCGTTGACCTGCGCGGTGACGTCCACCCACTGTGCGATGGTGCCCAGCCTGGCGCCGTCGGCGGCGATGATCGGGCTGTAGACGAAGTCGATCTGGCGGCCGAAGAACGGCGCGCGCACCGCCTTGGATGCGGTCAATGCACGCATGCGGTCGATTGCGGCCTGGCTGTCCGGATAGATGTCGCCGATGCTGCCGCCGACGAATCCTTCGGCATGGAAGCCGGGGCGGAAGCTCTGCACATCCGGCTCGATCAGCTTGAGCATCGCCAGCAGCTTGCGGTTGGCAAACAGCACCTGGCCATCGTCGTCGGCGATGCGGATCATGGTGTCCATATCGTCCAGCGCCTTGATCACGAACTGGCCGTGGCGCAGGCCCTGTTCCATCACATCCAGGCGGATGGCCAGCTTGTCCTGGGTCGCCTGCAGCGCATGCAGCAACGGCGCGAGCTCGCCGGCGGCGTTGCGCAGGTCCAGGCGCTGGAAGTGCCCGTCACCGATGGCCGTCACCGTGCCGACGGCCTGTTGCAGTTGCGCGACGTTGCGGCGGCGCGACCACCACCACAGCCCCGCACTTGCCGCGCCCAGCACCAGCAGCGCCGGCAGCAGGCGCGCCAACCCGGCCCATACGCCGCCGGGCAACAGCGTGGCCGCATGGAGCGCTAGCAAGGCCAGCAGCCCGAGCTGTGCAGCCGCGGGCAGCCATGTGGCCCTGGTGAGACGCGCGAGGCTCCGGCCGGAAGGCGGGCGGGAGACGGCAGTGGCATCGAATGAGGGCGACATAGGCTGAGTCCAACGGAGTGATTCGGAGTGGGGAGCGCTGTCCTGCACTGCATGGGCTGCTATGGGGTATCGGCGGCCGAGCCCGAATCATGACGGCGTGAAATTGCCGTTCGTCGGAATCTGTCGCCCGTACTCCTGAAAACCCCGATGTAGTTGATTTGGAAGCGGTTTCAGTGCCGTCCGGTCCACCGCAGAGCCGTGAGGTGTCACTAGACACCTGCCTCCAAATTGTAAATTCCACGTGAAATATTGATGGCTGCCGTCAACACTTTGTAGACCTGGACTCCACGCCATCTGATCGCGTGCCGGTGACCAAGACTGGCCGCAGCGCCACGCCACGAATACACATCAAGGCGCGGGAGCCGGGAATGGAGAATCGGGAATCGGGAATCGGGAATAGGGAATAGGGTGCCCTGCAGATCCAGATCAGCGAAACGCCACGAATAGACATCGAAGAGCGGAATGGAGAATCGGGGAATCAGGCGACCCACAGGCCCAGCCCAGCCCAAAGCGACAGAAAGACGCTTTTCCGATTCCCGATTCCCGATTCCCCAATCCCCAATCCCCAAAAAAAAACCGGCCATCTCACGATGGCCGGTCTATCGATACCTAATTAGCTGACGCTACACCGGCTTACTTCGCCGGCTTGGCACCTGCCTCGTCCGGCAGCGCCCAGGCGATCACGCTGTCGCCCGACTTGGTTTCCATGCGGTCGTGTCCGCCCACTGCGGCCACGATGTACTGCTTGCCGTCGATGGTGTAGCTCAGCGGCGCGGCCTGCGGGCCAGCCGGCACGCGGGTCTCCCAGACCTGCTTGCCGGTGCGGGTGTCGAAGCCGCGCATGAAATCATCCAGGGACGCGCCGATGAAGGTCACGCCGCCGGCGGTGGCCAGCGAGCCGCTGTTGTTGGGCGTGCCGATCTCGAACTTGGTCTTGGACGGGATGCCCATCGGGCCCTGGTCGTAACCGGTGCCCAGCGGACGGCGCCAGATCACCTGCTGGGTGCGCAGGTCCACGCCGGAGATGTAGCCCCACGGCGGTGCCACGCACGGCGTGTTGAGCGGCGACATCCACGGCTCCTTGCGGGCGCCGTAGGCCAGACCCTTCTGCGCCATGTAGCCGGGCGTCTTGCTCTTGCCGTCGAACACCGATACCACGCCCAGCTCATTCATCTTTTCGCGGGTGTAGACCTGCAGGGTGTAGGGCAGGCGATTGCTGTTCATCACCATGATGCCGCGCTGCAGGTCGACCGAGACGCCGCCCCAGTTGATGCCGCCGTGGTTGCCGGTGAAGGCCAGCGAGCCTTGCAGGGTCGGCGGGGTGAACATGCCTTCGTAGCGCAGCTGCTTGAACTGGATGCGGCAGGCCAGCTGGTCGAACGGGGTCATGCCCCAGGCATCGGATTCGATAATGGTTTCGTAGTCACGGCTCGGCGCGCCCACGGTATTGGGCATGCCCGGCGAGATCGGCTGCGTGGCCGCGGTCCAGTCGCCGTGATCGGTGCCCTGCGGCACGGCGATCTGCTTGACCGGCATGAGCGGCGCACCGGTGGCGCGGTCCAGCACGAACACCTGGCCGGACTTGGTGGCCTGAATCACCGCCGGGCGGGTACCGCCACCGGCCACCGGCCAATCGACCAGGTTCGGCTGCGGGCCGATGTCGTAATCCCACAGGTCGTGGTTGACGGTGCGGAAGTGCCAACGCTCCTTGCCGGTGGCCGCATCCACGGCAACCAGCGAAGCGGTGTATTCCTCATCCTGCGGGGTGCGGCCCTTGCCGAAGAAATCACCCGAGGCATTGCCGGTTGGCAGATAGACCAGGCCCAGCTCGTCGTCGGCGGACATCAGCGACCACACGTTCGGGGTCGAACGGGTGTAGGTCTGCCCGGCCGGCGGCTCGGCGGTAATCGCCGGGTTGCCCAGGTCCCAGGCCCAGCGCAGCTGGCCGGTGAGCGCATCGAAGCCGCGCACCACGCCCGACGGCGCATCGCCTTCCTGGCCGTCGCGGACCTGGCCGGTGGGCTGGATCACCACGCCGCGCATCACCACCGGCGGCGAGGTCGGGCCGACGAAGCCCGGCTTGGTGTTGCCGGTGCCGGCGTTGAGATCGACAAAGCCGTTGGTGCCGAAGCTGGTGCACAGCTTGCCGGTCTGCGCGTCCAGCGCGCCAAGGCGGCCATCGACCATCGGCCAGAAGATCCGCGTCGGGCACTCGGCGGTGCCTTGTGGCGCCTGGTAGTACGACACGCCGCGGCAGGTGGTGGCGGCAACGCCGGCCATCGCCTTCGGATTGGTCTGCGGGTCGAAGCGCCAGCGCTCCTTGCCGTTGGCCGCTTCCACCGCGATCACCTTCTGGGTCGGGGTGCAGATGTAGAGCAGGTCGCCGACCTTGAGCGGGGTGTTCTGGAAGGCGTAGCCCAGCTTGGAGCCGGCCGGTTTCAGGTCGCCGGTATGGAACTCCCAGGCCACCTTCAGGTCCTTGGCGTTTTCCGGGGTGATCTGCGCGCCGGGGGTGTAATGGTTGGACAGGTTGGAGCCGGCATACGCGGTCCAGTTGCTGGCATCGTGATTGGCCGCGACGTTGCCGTCCGGGCTGGGCACGTTGCCGCGGCTGAACGGCGTCGCGTTCTCGGCCGGCAGCTTGGAGGCATCAGCCAGTTCGACGTTGCGCGGTGCCAGCAACGGCCACAGGATCAGCGTCGCACCCAGGATCGGCAGCACGCCGGTCACCAGCACATAGCCCAGCCCCGACAACGGCTGCATGCGGCGACGGGCCACGCCCCAGAACGGCAGCAGCACCAGTCCCAGCACCGATAGCCAGGCCAGACGCGGGACCAGACCCCAGCCATCCAGGCCCACTTCCCACAGCGCCCAGGCGATGGTGGCCGCCAGCGTCGCACCAAACAGCCACAGGCCGGCACGCTTGCCCAATGCCAGCAACACGCCGGCCAGGAACAGGCCGATGCCCGCCAGCAGGTAATACCAGGAACCACCGACGGCGACCAGGCGGCCGCCCTCGTAGGCAAGCACCGCACCGAGCACGGCGATCACCACGGCATAGACCACCAGCAACCAGGTGCCTAGTCCACGTTTTGAGGATTGATCAGTCATTTTGAGATGTCAGGAAGGACCCAGGCACCGGCAGGCGATGGCGAGTCGTGGAGGGAGAAAGATCACAGGCTGGCGAAGGGCGGCCCGTGCTCTAACTAAAACGTCCTAAACAAGAACGTCCGGATATGAACGCGCAGCCCCTCCCAGGTTCTCAGCGCTACTCATGTGAATATTTTAGACCGCAACGACGCTCGTGTCCGTGACGGAATGGGAACCAGTGTTCAGGCCGTGCATCGCAGCGCGGGAAGTGCTTAAAACTGCAGGGATGGAGAGTGCCGGTGATCTCAGGCGGTCCTGGTGGCATTCGCGCATGGCGACAAAATGCGTCATCCGGCTGTAACTCTAATTTGTTATTGACGCAAGCGATGAGGCGGGATTCGGCATTCGGGAATGGCGAGTCGTGCACGCCAGGATTTTCGACTCGAGCATCCTCCACTTGCACCGGCAGACGTATTCTCATCGCCCTTCAGGCACTTTCTCCCGATGCAAGAAAAAAGGCGCCGGCAGTGCGCGGCGCCTGAGTGTGCTGATCGCGGTGTGCGCGGGTAGCGTGTTGCTGGTAACGCGCAAATCCCGAGTCAGATATCGGCCAGCGCCTGCAAATACCGCTGGCGCCAGTGGTTGATATTGTTCTTGCGCAGATGATCCATCATCGCCCGCCACCGCTCGATGCGCGTTGCCAACGGCATGCTTGCGGCGGTGGCGATCGCATCGGCCACGCCGTCGAGGTCGTGCGGATTGACCAGCAGCGCTTCCTTCATTTCATCGGCGGCACCGGCCAGCAACGACAGCACCAGCACGCCGGGATCCTGCGGATCCTGCGCCGCGACAAATTCCTTGGCGACCAGATTCATGCCATCGCGCAGCGGCGTGACCAGACCGACCGAGGCGGCGCGATAGAAACCGGTCAAGGTCGCATGGCTGAAGTTCTGATTGACGTAGCGTAGCGGCGTCCAATCCGGCTCGGCATGCCCGCCGTTGATATGGCCTGCGATCTGCTCCAGTTGCCCGCGCAACCGGCGATATTCGTTGACATCGCCGCGCGACACCGGCGCGATCTGCAGGTAGGTCAGGCTGCCGGACTGCTCCGGGTAGCGCTCCAGATAGCGCTCGAACCCCTGGAAGCGTTCCGGCAGGCCTTTGGAATAATCCAGCCGGTCCACGCCGATCGCCAGTTGCCGGCCGCGCAGGCTTTCGCGCAGGTCGCGCACGGCCTGCTTGCCGACCGAGGCCTTGGCCTGGTTGGCGATCAACTCGGTATCGATCCCGATCGGGAAGGCCGCGGCACTGAAGCGACGCCCGCCCGGACCCTCGACGATGTCGCCGTCCAGGATGCGGCCGCCGCCGAACAGGCGCACATAGGCCTTGAAGCGCTCGGCGTCGCGCTGGGTCTGGAAGCCGACCAGATCGTAGGCGTAGAACGTGCTGAACAGGCGCGCGTGATCGGGCATCGCCTGCATCAGGTCGGCCGAGGGCATCGGCACGTGCAGGAAGAAGCCCATCTTGCAGCCCACCCCCAGCTCGCGCAGCATCGCGCCCAGCGGGATCATGTGGTAGTCGTGGATCCACAAGGTGTCGCTGTCCTTCAACAACGGCGCCAGCTTTTCGGCGAACAGCCGATTGACCCGCATATAGCCTTCGCGGGTGGCGCGGTCGTAGTCGACCAGGTCCAGGCGGAAATGCAGCAGCGGCCACAGCGTGCGATTGGCAAAGCCGTTGTAGTACGAATCGATGTCGCGCTTGTTGAGGTCCATGGTGACGAACTTGATGTCGCCCTCGGTCTGCTCGTGCATGCCGCCGCTGTCGCCGCGCACGGTCTTGCCGCTCCAGCCGAACCACACGCCGCCACGCTCCTTGAGCGCCGCCAACAAGCCCACCGCCAGGCCGCCGGCACGGTTTTCGCCGGGCACCGCGACGCGGTTGGATACCACTACCAAACGACTCATGACGCCTCCTGCCAGCTGCGCGACAAGCGCATCGCTGCGATGATCAAACCCACATGCGAATAGGTCTGGGGGAAGTTCCCCCAGGCTTCGCCGTCTTCGAACGATAGATCCTCGGACAGCAAGCCGAGGTGATTGCGGCGCGAGAGGATGCGCTCGAACAATTCACGCGCCTCCTCCTTGCGACCGATCGCGGCCAGCGCGTCGATGTACCAGAACGTGCAGATGGTGAAGCTGGTTTCCGGCTCACCGAAGTCATCCGGTGCGATGTAGCGGTACAGCGCATCGCCATGCTTGAGTACACGGCCGACGGCTTCGACCGTGCGCACGAAGCGGCTGTCGTCGTTGGCGACGATGCCGATATCGGCCAGCAGCAACAGCGATGCATCCAGGCGATGGCCGCCCAGCGTATCGGTGAAATGACCACGTTCCTCGCTCCATGCCTCGCTCAGCACGCGTGCGCGGATGGTGTCGGCGCGCTCGCGCCAGTACACGCTGCGCTCGGGCAGCACCAGCCGGTCGGCGATCTTGGACAGCCGGTCGCAGGCAGCCCAGCACATCGCAGCGGTGTAGGTATGCACTTCGGCGCGTCCGCGGAATTCCCACAGGCCGGCGTCGGGCACGTCATGCAGCGCGAACGCGCGCTCACCCAGCGGCTCCAGGCGGCGGAAGGTATCCGCATCGCCCTGATCCTTCAGGCGCAGATCGAAGAACAGCTGCGTGGATGCCAGCACCACGCTGCCATAGACGTCGTGCTGCTGCTGGATCCAGGCCAGGTTGCCGCGCCGTACCGGGCCCATGCCGCGATAGCCGTCCATCGTCTCGACTTCGTGCTCTTCCAGCTGCGATTCGAAACCGACGCCGTACAGCGGCTGCAGCGTGCCGTCGGCGGTGGCGATGTTGAAGATGTAGCCGATGAACTGCTCCATCGTGCGCGTGGCGCCCAAGCGATTGAGCGCGCGCACCACGAACGCAGCATCGCGCAACCAGCAATAGCGGTAATCCCAGTTGCGCGGGGTGTTGGGCGCCTCCGGGATCGAGGTGGTCATCGCCGCAATGATGGCGCCGCTGTCCTCGTACTGGCACAGCTTGAGCGTGATCGCACTGCGGATCACCGCTTCCTGCCAGTCCAGGGGAATCGACAGGTAGCGCACCCATTCGCGCCAGTATTCCTCGGTACGTTCCTGCGCTTCCTGCACATAACCGGTGAGCGAGCGGGTCAGCGATTCGTCCACGCCCAGCACCAGGTTGACCGGGTGGCTGAGCACGAACGGCAGGCCGTCGCGCACGAAGCGGACCGGCACATCGGTGGTCAGGCGCAGGGTGAACTCGGGCAGCACCCAGCGGATGTGGTTGCTGCCCCAGGTGGTCTCCGGGCTGCGGCCACCCCAGTCGGCCAGCGGGCGCGCACGCACGATGATGCGCGGGTTGCCGGCCAGCGGGCGGATCTGCCGGATGATGCTGACGGGCCGATAGAAGCGCCCGTTGTTGCGCCAGCGCGGCGCGAAGTCGATGACTTCCACTTCGCCGCCGTGGCTGTCGCGCAACACGGTACGCAGCACGGCGGTATTGGGTAGGTAGTGTTGCTCGCTGCTGGCGAAGTCTTCCAGCTCCACCGCGAAGTCGCCGCCTTCGCCCTTGGGCGAGAGCAGCGAACAGAATGCCGGGTCGCCGTCGAAGGCCGGCAGGCAACTCCACACCACACGCGCCTGCCGATCGACCAATGCCCCAAAGCTGCAGTTGCCGATGACGCCCAGATCCAGGTTTGGCTCGGTCATGGAGTGCGAACGATCCTTTTGAAGAGAAGAGGGAAGCGCGCCGCGCTCACGCCTGGCGCGCGTTGCGTTGCAGCCACGCATGCACATCGGCGGTACCGTCGACGCTGAAGCGCGCGCTGGTCTGGGCGCGATCGCCGACCAGCACGCTCCAGCCGCCGAGACGATTGGCCGCTTCGAAGCCGAATTCGTCGGTGAGGTCATCGCCAACGAACACCGGCGTGCGGCCGGCGAATGCGCCGTGCTGCATCAGCTGTTCGACCGCCAGGCCCTTGTTGCTGCCTTCGGGCACGAATTCGACCACGTGGTCGCCCGGTTGCAGGCGATAGCCGGAAAGCTGGGCGATTTCCTGCTGCGCGAAGGCGAGCACCTCGGGGCCGGCGAGCGGTTGCGCGCGCCAGTGCAGCGCGACGCTGACGCCTTTGTCTTCGACCAGCACACCAGGGTGCCGGTGCGTGAGTGCGGCGGCGCGTTGGTGCAGGCCATGCAGCCACTCGGAGGTGTCCTGCGGCATTGCCGCGCGCGCAGCGATGTCGCTGCGAAGTTCGTGTCCGTGCAGGCCGGCGGCCGGGAGCAGCAACGGCGCGAACAGGGCGTCCAGTTGCGACAGCGGTCGTCCGCTGACCAGTGCCACTGCGCCATGCAGGCGCTCGCTCAGCTGGCCGATGGCCGCGCGGACCTCGGGCAGGAGCCGCACAGCCTCGGGGCTGTCGGCAAAGTCGATGAGGGTACCGTCCACGTCCAGAAACAATGCACAGGCATCGTCCAGCAATGGCGGCGACGGAAGGGGGGAGTGCACGTCTGCCATCGCGCTAGTGTGCGCAAAGCGATGTGATATTCAGGTTATGCAACAGCGGGGATTGGGGATTCGGGAGTGGGGATTGGCGCCTAGTCGCCCTTGCCAATCCCCCAATCCCCAATCCGCCAATCCCGGCGTCAGAAGGTGTAGCGCACCCGCCCGTACCAGTACGCGCCGTTGCTGCCGATCGGCGAGAGCACGTCGTAGGGCAGGTTGCCGAAGTAGGCGATGTCGTCGATGGAACGGTCCGAGTAGTTATCCAGAATGTTCTGGCCGCCAATCGCCAGCGTCCATTGCGTGCCCAGGTGGTACTCGGCTTCCAGGTCCAGCTGCCATTCCGCGCCGTAGGTCTGGCGTGGCACGAAGCCGCCGCCGAAGTCGAACACGCGCGTCGCGCTGCCGTAGCGGTTGATGCGGGTCTGCAGGTTCCAGTGCTCGTTGTTCCAGTTGGCGGCCAGCGCGGCGCGTGTGCGCGGCGCCGCATCGGTGAGCGTGTTGCTCTCTTCGATGCCGAACAGCACGTAGTCCGGGTCCAGCGCGAGCAACTGCACCGGGGTGCCGATGACGTTCTTCAACTCGGTCTTGGCGTAGCTGTAGGTACCGGTCAGCAGCAGGTCGCCGCCGAAGGCGTACTGGCGCCAGTTGCCGACCAGCTCGGCGCCGCGGGTGCGGGTGTCGGCGGCGTTGAGGAAGTAGCTGGCGCTCTGCACACCGCTGACGCCGAAGTTCTGCTGCACGAAGTCCGTCAGCGCGGTGCCGGTGATGTCTTCGGACAGCGCGATGCGGTCGTCGATGTCGATCTGGAAGAAGTCCAGCGACAGGTCGAAGTGATCGCCCAGCTGGCTGGTGAAGCCCAGGCTGTAGTTGAGTGATTTTTCCGGCTTCAGGTCGGTGGCGCCGAGCGCGCGGGCGATCGGGTTGTAGACCGACAGCAGGCGGCCCTGGGTCAGGCGACCGGCCGCGTCATAACCGGTGGACGTGGCTTCGTAGCCGATCTGGCTGAGCGAGGGCGCACGCACGTTGTTGGAGACCGCCCCGCGCAGCGCGAATGCCGGGGCGAAGGCATAGCGCGCGGCCAGCTTGCCGGTCCATTGGCTGCCGAAATCCTGGTAATGCTCGTAGCGGCCGGCCAGGTCGGTGGAGAACTTGTCGCCGAACTGGCTGGACACGTTGGCATAGGCGCTGGCCACGTTGCGCGACAGGTCGGCCTCGTCCTGCGGGCTCAGGCCGCCGCCGGCCTGCGAGCCGGTGGGGCGATCGGTGAACGGGCCGGCCGCATAGCTGGCCGGGTCGCCGGCATGGGTGCGGTATTGCTCGCGGCGGAATTCGGCGCCGGTGCCGAAGGTATGGGTGGCGCCGGCCGCATCGAACACGCGGGTTAGATCCAGGTTGCCCACGGTCTGCGCGAAGGCGAAATCGCCGGTCTTGAAGCGCGTGGTGCTGCCGGGGCCGAGCGAGGCGTTGAGCGAATTGCGCAGCCGGTAGGTGAAGTCGTTGCGGCCGTAGTTGACGCTGGCGTCGTAGTCCCAGTCGCCGAGCTGCCCACGGGCGCCGGCGACGATCTGCAGATCGCGATTCTCGCCTTCGGAAATCGGACGGTAGCCGTTGGGGTAGATCTCGCGCCAGTTGGCGCTGCCATCCGGGTAACGGAAGTAGTTGGCGCCTTCGGTGTCGCGCTGGTTGTAGGTGCCGAAGGCGTAGAACTCGCCGTTGGCGCTGAAGGGGACCTTGGTGTTGAGCCAGGCGTTCAGGCCCTTGGTGGCGCCATCGCCGAGCACGTAGTTGCGGCGGCCGGCCAGGGCCAGGTTGGCCGGGGTCTGTTCTTCGAACGGTGGAATCTGGTCGAAGCCGGCGCGATTGGTCGCTTCGCGATTCTTCAGCTCCAGGCCGACCTTGAAGAAGCCGCCGTCATCGCCGAGCAGCGTGCCGACCTTGGCGCTGGCGTAGCTGGTCTGGCCATCGGTGACACGACGGTTGATCGGCTCCACATCGGTGTTGTAGGCGCCGAAGCTGGCTTCCAGCTCGCCGCGCTCGGGGTTGTCGTCCAGGATCACGTTGATGACGCCGGCGATCGCATCCGAGCCGTATTGCGCGCCGGCACCGTCGCGCAGCACTTCGATGCGCTTGATCGCATTGATCGGGATGGAATTGAAATCCACCGGCGTGGTGCCCTTGCCGATCTTGCTGTCGGTATTGACCAGCGCCGAGGTGTGGCGGCGCTTGCCGTTGACCAGCACCAGCACCTGGTCGGGCGAGAGGCCGCGCAGCTGCGCGGCGCGGATATGGTCGGCGCCGCCGGAGTTGGACTGGCGCGGGAAGTTGAACGAGGGCAGCAATGCCTGCAGCGCGCTACCGAGCTCGCCATTGACCACGCCGGCCTTGCGGATGTCCTCGGCCGTGAGCACGTCCACCGGGACGGTCGATTCCAGCACGGTGCGGTCGCTGGCGCGGGTGCCGGTGACGATCACGGTGTCCAGCGTGGTGGCGCCGGGGGCGGCCTGCTGGGCCTGTGCATTGGCGCTCAACGCGGCGGCGACGGCCAGGCCGATGGCCGAAAGGGTGGGGCGGGTCATGTCTCTCTCCTGCAACAGCAACTGCGAACGCGCCGCGCGGTCGGCATCCGGCCGGGCAGGGCGCAAAGGGGTTCGGATCGTCCACATTCATCCGGATAGAGAGATATTATCGCGTTGTTCAGGCGCGTGCGAGATGGCACAGTGCGCGCACGCCGGCATCAGCTGATGCCGGCCCTGCATGAGCCTGCCCCCGATCCGTCGTAACCGTACCCGTTGTGGAGAAGTCGATGAAGTTGCTGCCGTCCTGCCTGCTTGCCGCCACGCTGGCGCTGTCCGCCTGCGCCACCACCCCCGGCGGCGCGCCGGGGTCGACCACTGCCAGCCTGCAAGGCGATGCGGCGCGGCCGGCGACGGCGCACGGTTGGGTGCGCAGCGAGCTGTACTTCGGTGTGGGCGAGGAGACCGGCCCGGCCGATCGCCCGCAGACCCGCACCATCGACGACACGCAATGGCGCGCGTTCCTGGACAAGGAAGTGACCCCGCGCTTCCCGGACGGGCTGACCGTGTTCGATGCCTACGGCCAGTGGCTGTTTCGCGGTGCCAAGGAGCCGAACCGGCTGGGCACCAAGGTGCTGGTGATCCTGCACGAGGACACCCCGCAGCGGCGCAACGACATCGAGGCGATCCGCCTGGCCTGGAAGCAGGCCACCGGGCACCAGTCGGTGCTGTGGTCGCGGCAGGCGGTGGAGGTGTCGTTCTGAGTGGTGCCGCTTGGCGCGGCCGCCGTACCTGCGGTGCGACCGCGGCGTGGGCAGCGGCACCGGCGAATGCTGCGCGTGCGGTGCAATGATGCGCCACATCAGTGCCTTTACAGCGGGCAGCTTCGTACTGGGTGAGCTGCCAGACCGGGTGGCCATGCGCCTTGAACATCTGCGCCGTCTGCATGTGCGCGCAGCCGGCGTGTGGTTGTCGACGGCGCTCTTCGGCCTGTCGTTCGCGGCCGCGGCACGCGATGCCAGCGTGCAGGTGACGATCGACGCGCACACGCATGCCACTGCCACGCTGGTCGGCGAACGCCTGCATGTGGTGTTCGCCCCGGGCGGCAAGGAGCAATGGCTCGACGCGAATGTGGACGACGGCGAAGGCGGCGCCGGCGTGGACAGCGACGACTACAACTTCGACGGACATCCTGACCTGGCGGTGTCGGCGATGCTCGGCCAGGTCAACGAGGCGGTGCTGGTGTTCGTGTTCGATCCGGCACAACGCCGGTTTCGTGCGCTGATCCCGCCCACACGCCCGGCGGTGCAGTGCGAAGGCTTGTTCAACCTGACGCCCGACAGGCAGCAGCGCAGCTTGACCAGCTCCTGCCGCAGCGGGCCGATGTGGTACGCCGACGTGTATCGCTACGCGGCCGATGGGCGGCTGTATGTGGCCACGACGCAGCAGCCGATCGCTTCGCCGCAGATCCAGACCTTGCTGGATCCGGGCAGCGACGATGGCATGCCGCTGTCGGTATGGCCGCGCTACGACGCGCGTGGGGTGCGGGTGTCCAGCGCGATCGGTACCACGCTGGACGCGCCGATGCCGGTGCAGTTGCACGTGCAGGTGGCGCGTCTGCCGCTGTACGCCACACCTTCGGCGACCAGCACCAAGCGCTACCTGGTGCAGGGCGATCGGGCCGATGCGCTGGATGTCAGCGCCGACGCCACGCGCGTGCAGGTGCGCTATCGCAGTGCCGACCGTGGCGACATCGTCGGCTGGATCGAGGTTGCTGCGGCGATGAAGTAGGGCCGTTGCTGCCACGCAGCCGCCTGGCATGGAACAGACCGGCGCAATCGCGGCGACACGCTCTGATCCACCGCGCCGCTGTCGCACGTGCGGAGCAGCGGCTACCATCGGCCGATCCCCACGCTTCCTGGCTCCCATGTCGGCCCCTTCCTCGCGTACTGCGGCATCGCCGCGCTGGTTCGTCGCCGGCGACCTCAATGGCTTCTTCGGCCTGGTCGTCGACAATCTCTCCATCCTCGGCTTTATCGCGATGGCACTGGTCGGGATGTTCCAGTTCCCGGCCGAGGTGGTGTTCGGGCGCATGTTTCCCGGCACCGCGTTCGGCGTGCTGGTGGGCAACCTGCTCTACACCCTGATGGCGCGGCGGCTGGCCGCACGCAGCGGGCGCGACGACGTCACCGCGATGCCGCTGGGCCTGGATGCGCCGACCAGCATCGGCATGGCGCTGTTGGTGCTGGGCCCGGCGTTCGTCGGCTTCAAGGCGCAGGGGCTGGACCCGCAGGCGGCCGCCATCGCCACCTGGAAACTCGGCATGGCCTCGCTGGTGGTGATGGGCCTGCTCAAGCTGGTGCTGTCGTTCGTCGGCGAGGCGGTCACGCGCGCGCTGCCGCGTGCGGCCTTGCTCGGTTCGATCGCCGGCATCGCGCTGGTGCTGATGGGCCTGTTGCCGCTGCTGGAAACCCTGCGCTCGCCGGTGGCCGGCTTCGTCACCCTGGGCCTGTTGCTGTACGTGCTGCTGGCCAAGGGGCGGCTGCCGACCAAGTTGCCCGGCGTGCTGGTGGCGTTCGTGATCGGCACTGCGTTGTATTACGGGCTGGGCCTGGCAGGCCTGGGTGCGCCGGGCTTTGCCGTGCCTGCGTTCACGCCGCCGACGATCGTGTTGCCGCTGCCGAACCTGGGCTTCATCGACGGCCTGCCGGCCACGGTGGCATACCTGCCGTTGTTGCTGCCATTCGGCTTGTTGATGGTGGTGGGCGGCATCAATGTCAGCGAGAGCGCACGCGCGGCGGGCGATGACTACCGCACCCGCGACATCCTGCTGGTGGAAGCCTTGGCGACGCTGGTCGCCGGCGTCTGCGGCGGGGTGGCGCAGACCACGCCGTACATCGGCCAGCCGGCCTACAAGCACATGGGCGCGCGCTCCGGTTACACGCTGCTGACCGGCCTGTTCGTCGGCATCGGCGGCATGCTCGGCGTGATCTCCGGGTTGGTGCAGTGGCTGCCGCTGGCGGTGCTGGCACCGATCATCGTGTACGTGTCGATCGACATCACCACGCAGGCGTTCCAGGCCACGCCCAGGCAACATGCCGGCGCGATGGTGCTGGGCTTTCTGCCGTCGGTGGCGTACCTGCTGACCATCAAGGCGCCGGGCTGGATCCCGCCGGAGCAGCTGGTCGCACTCACCACCAAGCTCGATGGGCACGGCCTGCCGGAGCTGGCGGTGATCTTCGCGCTGGGTAACGGCTTCATCATCACCGCAATGCTGTGGATCGCCACGGTGGTGGCGATGATCGATGGCCGGCTGCGTCGCGGCGCGGTCTTCCTGCTGGTGGCCGCCGGGCTGACGCTGTTCGGCCTGATCCATTCGGTGGACCCGCGCGGTGGCATCTATCTGCCATGGTCGCTGCAAGGCCTGGCGCGCGCGATCAGCTGGCAGTTCGTCGGTGCCTATGTCGCGCTGGCGGTGACCCTGCTGCTGCTCTCGTTGTTGCCTGCACGCAAGGACACGGTGCAATGATGTCCCGCTCAGGTGTATTGCGCGTGCTCATCGGTGGCGCCCTGTTGCTTGGCACCGGCGGCGCCTGGGCGACGTCGTTCGATTGCAAGCAGGCAGGTACCGCGGTCGAAAAACGGCTGTGCGCGGTGCCGGCGCTGGGCACACTGGACGATCAGATCGACGCGTCCTATCGGGCGCTGGTGGACACCACGCCGCGGCACACGGTCGCTGGCGTGCGGGATCAGCAACGCGCCTGGCTGCGGCAGCGCAATGCCTGCGCGCAGGACGCCAAGCTGGATGACTGCCTGCAACGCACATTGAAGGCCAGGGCCGATGTGCTGGCCAAGGCGCTCGTTGCGCAGCAACAGGCGCTGGATCGCATCATCGCCTTGATTCCCACTGCGCCTGCCGACGCTGCGCGCCAGTTGCAGGGCTACGACACGCCGCTGGCCTCGGCGTGGCTGGCGTATCTGCATCAGTTCGTTCCTGCTGCGGGCGTGGATGCGGCATTGGCGGATGCGCGGTTTGAAAGCGCACGCAAGGCGCTGCGCAAGGTCGACGACTTCGCCGCATCCCTGCTCGACGACGTGGAGGGCGTGCCTGCCATGCAGCCGCAGGAACGTATCCTGACGTTGTTGCGGATGTGGATCGAGCGCGACGACCGCGATCAGCGCCCGTACGTGCATTGCTTCATCTTCGCTACAGTGGGGGAGCCAGCATATGAGGCGTTCGGCTCGCTGTATGGCTCCACCCGCGACGGGTTCGCGCCCATCTGCGAGCCGCCGGGCGGCCTGTTTGCATTGGCCAGCTGGAAGCAGCTGGATGCCGGCTTCGACGGGTTGATCCAGGCCCTGGGCAAGGACGCAGGCACCATTCGCTACGCCAGTTACGCGGAGTGGAAAATCATCGCGCTACGCGCGTCGGTGTCGCCGTTGCTATACCTGACCCCGGCACTGCGCAAGCGCTACGGCGACGATCCGGACAAGGCGATTGCCGCCTGGACCGGGGAAGACAGCGATTGGCCGGCGGCACAGCGCAAGGCCGTGCGCGCGTTGCTACCGAAGGTGCGCGCCGACACTGCCGCATGGCTGGTGCGCGAGAAGCGCCTGCCCGCGAAACAGGCCGAGCAGGCGGCCGCCGCGATCGTGGCGGCCTGGGTGAATGCGCGGCTGGATTTCGGAGGCTGAGAGCGGTGCGCACGCCTGCTCGCGGATTTCAGGCGGGCGGGGGCGTCGCTTGATGCGGCAACGCCGGTCGTCCTGGTCCGAGACCAGGCGATGTGGATGAGCCAGAGCCAAAGTTAACGCCAAAGCCAAAGCCAAAGCCAAAGCCAAAGCCAAAGCATGCGATCTGGGGCTTTGCTGCGGGCCCTTGCCCGCCCACCATCGCGGGACACGCCGCAAGTACGTCCTTGTAGGCTCCGGCGCGGCATCCATGCCGCTCAGGGTCCCGCGACGGTGAGCGGGCAAGGACCAGTCGAGATGGTCGGTGTGCATGGGAAGAGCAGTGCTGGAAGCGCCTCGTTTGATCATGAGCAACGGTTCCACGTCTGATGCATACCGCACGACAGACGGCTTTTCAGGTGAGCGCCGACCAATTGTCTGGTGCGGTGCCCTTGCCGGTTGCGGGACCGTGTGGCGGCATGGATGCCGCCACCGAGCCCCCAGGGATGGGTTTACGGCGTGTCCCGCGAGCGGTGAGGGCACCGCGCCTTCGATTCACTGAGCTTTTGATTCAAGCATCCGATCGCGGCTGAACAACCACGCTGTTCCCGGTCTCGACTGCTTTCTGGGTTGGGTGGTTGGGCTTGGAAAGTGCGGATGGATCAGCGGCAGAGCGGCCGATCTGGCGCTTGGTTGCAAGGCCCTTGCCCGCCCACCATCGCGGGACACGCCGCAAGTACGTCCTTGTAGGCTCCGGCGCGGCATCCATGCCGCTCAGGGTCCAGCGACGGTGAGCGGGCAAGGACCAGTCGAGAGGGTCGGTGTGCATGGAAGAGCAGTGCTGGATGCGTCTTGTTCGATCATGAAGCGTCGGCTCCACGTCCGATGCGCGCCGCACGACAGACAGCTTTCAGATGAGTACCGACCAACTCTCTGGTGCGGTGTCCTTGCCGGTTGCGGGACCGTGTGGCGGCATGGATGCGGCCACCAATCCCCCACCGCCAGGGACGGATTCACGGCGTGCCCGCAGGCGGTGACGGCGCCGCGCCCTCGATTCAGTGCTTGATCGCAGCATCGCTGCACATCGATGGAACCACTGCGATCTGGCATGGTCACACCCTGGATGGTGTCGATGTAAGGAGTTCCATGATGCAATCCAAGTCTTCGCGTTGGCCGTGGCTGCTGGCGGTGCCGGTGGTGGCCGGCGCTGCCTGGTGGCTGTTCAGCGGGTCACCCACTGCGCCGGGCGCTTTGCCAGCGCCGATCAGCCAGACCGCCAGCGCCGTGGCAGCGGCGGTGACCCCGTCGCCGCCGGCGCCGGCGGGGCCGCGCCATCCAGTGCAGCAGCCCTCGGCCGAGGCCGCCGACGCGGCGATCCCTGCGCTGGGTCAAAGCGATGCGGCAGCGTGGGAGGCCTTGCTGGCGTTGGTGCAGGACGACGGTGCATTGTCGATCGTGTTGCGCAAGCACTTGATCGAACGGGTTGTGGTGATGATCGACAATCTCACCCAGCCCAGCATCAGCCGTCGCGCCTCGGTGCTGCAACCGGTGGCAGGTGAATTTGCGGTGTCCGATGCCGCCGGAAGTGTAGTGGTCGACCAGGCCAATGCGGCGCGTTATGCGCCGTACGTTGCGGCGTTCACCCAGGTGGATGCGCAGGCGCTGGTGCGCAGTTATGTACGTTTCTATCCGTTGTTGCAGCAGGCGTATGCCGACCTGGGCGCGCCGGACCGTTACTTCAACGATCGCGTGATCGACGTGATCGATCATTTGCTACGCACGCCCGACCCGGCACAGCCGATCAGGGTGCAACGCGACGAGCGTGGCCGTTATCGGTTTGTTGATCCGGCGTTGGAGTCGCTGTCGGTCGGTCAAAAGGCGCTGCTGCGGCTGGGGCCGGCGCAGGCGGCTGCCGTGAAGGCGCAGTTGCAGCGGATCCGCACAGCGTTGCTGCAGGGTCGTTGAAGCGGCGTGTGGTGGCGCGAGGATAAGGCCGCCCGGTGCGGCCTTGCATGCATGGTTGCAGCTTCGCGCCACATTCCGGCATGAAGCAACGCAGATGGGCGGCACGCGCTACGCCACGTGCCGCCATTACTTACGCCGCATCCAGTTCCGGATAGTGGCGGAAGATGCCATTGGTATTGAACGCCACGCGTCGTTCGGATGCGAGATAGGCCGCGATGCGCGGGCGCGCGGCCACGCGTTGCTGCAAGGCCTTCAGGCCGGGAAGATCGGCCGATAGTGTCTTCATGCGCTTGGGGAACATGTACTCCAATCCGCTGACCAACTGGAACAGCGACAGGTCCACGTACGAGTGCGTGCCCAGCACATGGGTGCCGCCGGCCTGTTGCAGCACCTGTTCGAAGTAGCCCAGGAACTTGGGCAGGCGGTTGTCGCGCAGGTCCTTGGCGCGCTTGGCCGCCTCGGCTTTCTGATCTTCGTAATACAGGCCGGTGGCGATCGGATGATGGCTGTCGTGCACCTCGGCCACCAGGTCGGCGATGGTCAGCTGCAACTGCAATGCCTGGATGCGCTGCGCGTCCGAGTCGGGTACCAGCTGCAGTTGTGGCCCGATGACATGCAGGATGGCCGCGACCTGCGCAACCACCGTATCGCCAGCCTTGAGGAAGGGCGGCGCAAACGGCTGCGCGCCGGCCTGGTTGCCTTCCAGAAAGGCATTCATCACCTCATCGCCTTCCACGCGCGCCACGTCGGTGTAGTCGGCACCGGCATCTTCCAGTGCAAGGCGGACGAATTCGCCGCGGCCCTGCAGGCCGGTCCAGTAGTAGAGCTGGTAGTGCATGTGCTGCTCCGCGATTGACAGCGCTACACCATAGAAACCGCGCGGCTAGGCGGGCGTGATCGAGGCGTCAGCGGGCTGTGACTCGGTGCCGCCGTGCGGTTGTGCCAGCAGCCAGGCGAGCTTGCGCGCGCGCGGTTGTTGCTTGAGCTGCCACTCCGCGCGCGAGGCGGCGGCGCGGTCCGCATATGGATGGCTGGCAAGCAGTTCCAGCGGCGGATGTGCACGTGTATAGCGCGCGCCGGTGCCACGCAGGTGTGCCTGAAAGCGCCGCTCCAGATCATTGGTGATGCCGGCGTAATAACTGCCGTTGCGGCACAGCAGCAGGTAGAGGTGCCAGGGCTTGGGTGCATCCATGTGCCCATTATCGCCATTGGCCGGGTGTCGTGCAGCGAGGGTCTTGGCGCGCGCCGGGCATGGATGACCGGCACGCGGCGACGCGTGAGTGAATAACCATCTGAACATTGGTTATTTGACGCTTGAGCCAGCTGCAAACAGCATGCGCTACCGCATTGCAGCGCCGTTTTGGCTTGCGCTGCGCAAGGGTCGCCGTGCACAACGCTCGCCGACTCGCAGTTCCCCACGCTGCTGCAAGACAGCCGACGCCACGAAAGGACGTACATGCCCGCGCGACACCGGACCCCTGCAAGGATCCTCGCTGCTTCGAGATGGTTGGCCAGGCCGCAAGTTTTGGCGTGGAGTCTGGCGTGGGCGGTTACGCCGGTGCTGGCCGATGAGGTGGGCGAGGCTGCCGCGACGCCGGAGCGCGCCGCGCAGACACTGGGTGCGGTCACCGTGACCGCCACGCGCCGCGAAACCACCCTGCAGCAGGTGCCGGTGGCGGTATCGGTGGTCCAGGGCGAGACGCTTGAGCGCGAAAACCGCAATAGCGTGGCCGACCTGCCGGCGCTGGTGCCCAGCCTGACCTTCCGCACCGGTGCCTCCAACAAGGACACCTCGCTGTTCCTGCGTGGCGTGGGCACCATTTCCACCTCGCCGGGCGTCGAGCCCAGCGTGGCCACGGTGATCGACGGGGTGGTACTGGGGCGCCCAGGCCAGGCCACGCTGGACCTGCTCGATGTCGAGCGCATCGAAGTCCTGCGCGGGCCGCAGGGCACCTTGTTCGGCAAGAACGCCTCGGCCGGCGTGCTCAATATCGTCAGCAAGCCGGCGCCGGAACTGTTTGGCGGCTATGTCGATTATTCGCACTTCGGTGGCGGCGACGAAGACCGCGTGCGTGCCAGTGTTGGCGGCACGCTGGTGCCGGAGCTGCTCAAGGCCAGTGTGTCGGCGTTGTGGGCCGAGTACGGCGGCAATGTGCGCAACGCGGCCGACGGCCAGACCGTCAACGGCTACCGACGCTCCGGCGCGCGGCTGCGGCTGGACCTGACCCCGACCCCCAGCTTGAACGCGACGCTGCTCGCCGACTACCTGCAATCGCACAGCAATGCGCCCAGCGGGGTGGTGGTTGCCAGCACGCGTGCGGACTTCGCCGCGGCGCTGGCACCGGTTGTCGCCAGCGCCGACAACCGGCAGATCAACAGCGATTACCGCACGTATCTGGACGACATCAACAAGGGCGCCTCGCTGCAGCTGGACCAGCAGCTCGGCGATGCGCTGCTGACCTCGATCAGCGCGTGGCGGCAGTGGGACAACACCCAGTTCCAGGACGGCGATCGCACCGCGCAACGCAGCGCGGCGTTTCCGTCCTCGCACGACCGTGGCGACCTGGGGTACACGCAGTATTCGCAGGAATTGCGCCTGCAGACCCCGCGCGATCGCGCGGTGGAAGCGGTGGCCGGGCTGTATTACCTGCATGCGCGCAACGACGAAACCTATCGCCGCACGGTGACGACGCCAACCGCCAGTGCCGTGGGTGTGGCCGATTACGCCACCCGCGCGCAAACCTATGCCGCGTTCGGCGAGGCCACCTGGCATTGGCGCCCGGACCTGCGGGCGCTGCTGGGCGCACGCTTTACCCGCGATACGCTCGACTACCGGCACCAGCGCGTGTCCAGCTCCGCAGCCGCGGTTACCGGCATCCAGCCGTCTACGGCAAGCAGTGGCAGCACCGCGGAAAATGGCGTGTCCGGCCGCATCGGCCTGCAATACGACGTCGATGCGCAGACCACCGGTTACCTCACCTATTCGCGCGGCTACAAGGGCCCGGCCTACAACGTGTTCTTCAACATGCAGCCGCGCGATACGCCAGCGCTGAAGCCGGAAACTTCCAACGCGTGGGAACTGGGCCTGAAGGCGCGTGCACTGGACGATCGCCTCAGTGCGAACGTGGCGCTGTTCCATACCGAGTACGCCAACTACCAGGCCAACTTCTTCGACACCGTGGCCGGGCAGGTGGTGACGCGCCTGATCAACGCCGGGCAAGTGCGCACGCAGGGCCTGGAGCTGGACCTGGAGTATCGGCCCACCGAGCGGCTCAGCCTGGCCGGCTCGCTGGCCTACACGCAGGCGCGCATCCAGCGGTTTGCCTGCCCTGCCGCCGCGGCGGCCAACTGCAATGTCGACGGCAGGCCGCTGCCGTTTTCGCCGGACTGGAAGGGCAATCTGCGCGCCGGGTATCGGGTGCCGCTGCGCGGCAGCCTGGCCCTGGAATTCAACGGCGACGTGAGCTGGCAGGACAGCGTGCAGTACGACCTCAGCCAGACCCCGCAGACCGTCCAGGGCCCGTATGCGATCTGGAACGCCAGCATCGCGCTGGCCGACGATGCGCATGGCTGGCGGGTGGCGGTGCTCGGCCGCAACCTCGGCGACCGCACGTACGCGCCATTGTTGGCCAATGCCACCGGCAACGTGTACCGGCTGGTGCCGCGTGACGACCAGCGTTATGTCGGGCTGCAATTGCACAAGGATTTTTGACGATGTCGGTGATGTGTTTCGAGAGTGATCCGAGCCATGCAGGCGCGACGCGCGGTGGACTGCGATGAGCGCCGCACGACAGCTCTCGCTCGGGGCGTTCCTGATGGCCACCGGCCATCACGTGGCCGCGTGGCGGCACCCGCAGGCCAGTGCCGATCCGCTGGTGTTCGATCATTACCGTGAGATGGTGCGCATCGCCGAGGCCGCCCGGTTCGATGCGGTGTTCGTCGCCGACAGCCTGGCTGCGGCCGGTGGGCCGGTGGCATCGCGGATGGCGCGCTCCAGCCTGTTCGAGCCGCTCACGCTGCTCAGCGCGCTGGCAGTGGTGAGCGAGCGCATCGGCCTGATTGCCACCATGACCACCAGCTACAACGAGCCGTACCACGTGGCGCGCAAGTTCGCCTCGCTGGATCATCTGTCCGGCGGGCGTGCCGGCTGGAATCTGGTCACTTCCGATGCCGCCGACGAAGCATTGAACTTCAACCGCGACGCGCATTACGTGCATGCCGAGCGCTATGCGCGGGCGCGCGAATTCCAGCAGGTGGTCGCTGGGCTGTGGGACAGCTGGGACGACGATGCCTTCATCGCCGATACCGCCGCCGGAGTGCACTACGATCCGGCGCGGTTGCATGTGCTGGATCATCGCGGCGCGCACTTCCAGGTTCGCGGCCCGCTCAACATCGCGCGTGCGCCGCAGGGGCATCCGGTGCTGGTGCAGGCCGGCTCGTCCGAGCCCGGGCGCGCGCTGGCGGCGGAAACGGCCGAGGTGGTGTTCACCGCGCAATCGTCGCTGGCCAAGGCGCAGGCGTTCTATGCCGACATCAAGGGGCGGCTGGAACAGTTCGGGCGTTCGCGCGATGCGTTGAAGGTGATGCCGGGTGTGTTCATCGTGGTCGGGCAGAGCCAGGCCGAGGCGCAGGAAAAGTTCGAGCAGTTCCAGGCGCTGGTGGAGCCGGAGGTCGGCATCGCGCTGCTGTCGCGCATGCTGGGCAATTTCGACCTGTCCGGCTATCCGCCCGATGGCCGGTTGCCGGAGTTGCCGCTCACCGAAACCGGGCAACGCAGTCGCCAGCAGTTGTTCACCGAGCTGGCCGGACAGGAGCAGCTGAGCATTGCCCAGCTCGGCCAGCGCATCGCAGGCGGGCGCGGGCATTACAGCCTGATCGGCACGCCCACGCAGATTGCCGACGAGCTGCAGGCCTGGTTCGAGCAGGGCGCCGCCGACGGCTTCAACGTGCTGGTACCCCATCTGCCCGGCGGCCTGGCCGATGTGGCCACGCACGTGGTGCCCGAGCTGCAGCGGCGTGGACTGTTCCGGCGTGAATATGCCGGGCGCACCTTGCGCGATCATCTGGGGCTGGCACGCCCCGTCAATCGCTTCAGCGCACGCTGACTCACCGGATACCCTGATGACCTATCTCGCACATCCCGATCGTTACGACCGTGTCGCCTACCGCCGTGTCGGCCGCAGCGGCCTTGTCCTGCCGGCGCTGTCGCTGGGCCTGTGGCACAACTTCGGCGACAGCACGCCGATCGACACGCAGCGCGCATTGCTGCGTACCGCCTTCGACCTGGGCATCACCCATTTCGATCTGGCCAACAACTACGGCCCGCCGTATGGCAGCGCGGAAATCAACTTCGGCCGCCTGCTGCGTGAAGACTTCAGACCGTATCGCGACGAATTGATCCTCTCAACCAAGGCCGGCTGGGACATGTGGCCGGGCCCGTACGGGCAGGGCGGCAGTTCGCGCAAGTACCTGCTGTCCAGCCTGGACCAGAGCCTGCAACGCCTGGGCGTGGACTACGTGGACATCTTCTACTCGCACCGCTTCGATGCGGACACGCCGCTGGAAGAGACCGCCGGTGCACTGGCCAGCGCGGTGCAGCAGGGCAAGGCGCTGTATGTGGGCGTGTCGTCGTATTCGGCGGCGCGCACGCGTGAAATCGCCGCGTTGTTGCGCGAGTGGAAGGTGCCGTTGCTGATCCATCAGCCGGCCTACAACCTGTTCAATCGCTGGGCCGAGCACGAATTGTTCGACGCAACCGAGGAGGTCGGCGCCGGGGTCATCGCCTTCACGCCACTGGCGCAGGGCCTGTTGACCGGCAAGTACCTCAATGGCGTGCCCGGCGATGCGCGGGTGAACCGGCCTGGTGGCGACTCGCTGCGGCCGGAACATCTGTCCGAGGACAACCTGCAACGCGCACGCGGGCTGGAGGCGATCGCGCAGCGGCGTGGACAGAGCCTGGCGCAGCTGGCCTTGGCCTGGGTGCTGCGCGACCGGCGGGTGAGCTCGGCATTGCTGGGCGCCAGCCGCCCGGAGCAGTTGATTGAAAACGTCGCGGCCTTGCAGACGACCGAGTTCAGTGCGGACGAGCTGGCCGAGATCGATCGCTTTGCGGTCGAGGGTGGCGTGAACCTCTGGGAAAAACCGTCCACCGACTGGCAATGAGGAACACGCCGATGCGCTACCGCTTTTTGATTGCTGCGTTGCTGTTGTCCGGCATCGCGTGGCTGCAACCCGCAACGGCCGCCGAGCCGGCGCAGCTGCGTATCGGCTATCAAAAGGCGGTGTCCAGCCTGGTGCTGGCCAAGCAGCATCGGTTGCTGGAGCAGCGCTTCCCGCGCACCAGGATCAGCTGGGTGGAGTTCCCGGCCGGCCCGCAGCTGCTGGAAGCCCTGAACGTGGGCAGCATCGACCTGGGCGGTGCGGGTGACATTCCGCCGCTGTTCGCGCAGGCCGCCGGTGCCGACCTGCTGTACGTGGGCTGGGTGCCGCCCACGCCCAAGGCCGAGACCATCCTGGTGCCGGCCAACAGCTCGCTGCGGCGTGTGGCCGACCTCAAGGGCAAGCGGGTTGCCTTCCAGAAGGGCTCCAGTGCGCACAACCTGTTGTTGCGCCTGTTGGTCAAGTCCGGCCTGGGCATGCGCGACATCACGCCGTTGTATCTGTCGCCGGCCAACGCACGTGCGGCGTTCGCCGCCGGGCAGGTGGATGCCTGGGCGATCTGGGACCCGTGGTATTCGGCATTGACGCTGGATGGCAGCGCACGCCTGCTCGCCAACGGCGAAGGGTTGGGGCTGACCGGCGGGTTCTTCCTGTCCTCGCGGCGTTACGCCACTGCCTGGGGTCCGTTCGTGCAGCAGGTGATGGGCACGCTCAACCAGGCCGATGGCTTGCTGGAGCGCGACCGCGCCGGCAGCATCAAGGTGCTGGCGCAGGTCAGCGGGCTGTCGCCCGCGGTGGTCGAGCGCACGCTGACGCACCGCCCGCCGGCCAGCGTGCAGCCGCTCAGCGCCGAGGTCGTCAAGGCGCAGCAGGCCACTGCCGATCTGTTCTACGCGCAGCGCCTGTTGCCCAAACGCGTGCTGGTGGCGCCGGCGGTATGGCGTGCGCCCGCGGCGGCGGCCGCGCAAACGGCGGGCAAGCCGGCGGGGGGCAAGTGATGCGCGCAAGCCGCAGCACACGCGCAGGTGCGGACGCGTGCCGGACATCGGCAACGGGCAGATGCGCGCCGTCGCGCCGAGACCCTGCCACCACACCACGGTTGCGCGATGCGTAGCCGCCTGCAGCGTCTGGGCAATGCGCTGGTGCCCTGGGTGTTGCCGCTGGTTTTGCTGGTGGCCTGGCAGGTCGCGGCCTCCGGCGGCTGGTTGCCGCAGCGCATCCTGCCTGCGCCGGACGCGGTGCTGCGCGCGGCAGTCACCTTGGTGCGCAGTGGCGAGCTGTGGCAACACCTGGCGATCAGCAGCTGGCGTGCGGCCGTGGGCCTGGCCATCGGCGGCGGCATCGGCTTTGCGCTGGGCCTGCTGACCGGCGTGTCGCGGTTGGCCGAGCGCCTGCTCGACAGCAGCCTGCAGATGCTGCGCAACGTGCCGCATCTGGCGCTGATTCCGCTGGTGATCCTGTGGTTCGGCATCGACGAGGGCGCCAAGCTGTTCCTGGTGGCATTGGGCACGTTCTTCCCGATCTACCTCAATACCTACCACGGCATCCGCAGCGTGGACCCGGCCTTGATCGAGATGGCGCGCAACTACGGCTTGCGCGGGCCGCAGCTGTTCGTCGATGTGTTGTTGCCCGGCGCATTGCCGTCGATCCTGGTCGGCTTGCGCTTTGCGTTGGGGCTGATGTGGCTGACCCTGATCGTGGCCGAAACCATTTCCGCCAGTTCCGGTATCGGCTATCTGGCGACCAACGCGCGCGAGTTTCTGCAGACCGACATCGTGGTGGTCGCCATCGTGTTGTATGCACTGCTCGGCAAGCTGGCCGATCTGGCCGCACGCGGACTGGAAGCCTGGTGGCTGGGCTGGCATCCGGCGCAGCAACAGCGTGCGGAGCTGCGCCGATGAGCGCGACCGAGACCGGCCTGCCGCTGCGCTTGCGCGGCATCGGCAAGCGCTACGGCGATAGCGCCGTGTTGCGCGGCATCGACCTGGACGTCGCGCCCGGCGCATGTGTGGCGGTGGTCGGGCGCAGCGGCTGCGGCAAGAGCACCTTGCTGCGGGTGATCGCCGGGCTGGAGACGGCCGATACCGGCACCGTCGACAGCGGCCATGCCGCGCTGGCGGCGCAGCGCGACGCGGTGCGGCTGATGTTCCAGGACGCACGGCTGCTGCCGTGGAAGCGCGTGATCGACAACGTGGCGCTGGGCCTGGGGCGTGCCGGGCGTGCGCAGGCACAGGCGGCGCTGGACGCGGTGGGGCTGGGCTCGCGTGGCGGCGACTGGCCAGCGACGCTGTCCGGCGGCCAGCGCCAGCGCGTGGCCCTGGCGCGTGCGCTGGTGCATCGGCCGCGGCTGTTGCTGCTGGACGAACCGCTGGGCGCGCTGGATGCGTTGACGCGCATCGAGATGCAGCAGCTGATCGTGCAGTTGTGGCGGCAGCATGGCTTCACCCTGGTGCTGGTGACCCACGACGTGGCCGAGGCCAGTGCGCTGGCCGATCGCATCGTGCTGATCGAACACGGCCAGGTCGGCCTGGATCTGCCGGTGCCGGTCCCGCATCCGCGTGCACCCGGCGCGCCGGCCCTGGCGGCAATCCAGGCGCAGGTGCTGGCGCGCCTGCTGCGGACGCCGGACGTGGTGGCGCCAGCGGGCGCGGACACTCCTGCCGTGGAGCAGGGTGGCGCGATACCTGCACCTTTGTCTCTCCGGCGGATCATCTGACGGTTTGCCGGTGGGCCTGGGCCGATCAGGCCTGTGCGAGCCCGTAGCGCGCAGCCCATGCCACGGATATGAGCCGGTCCTGGTGCCCCGCATCGGCGCCTGCGCAGCCGCCACACCTTGAAACCCCGCACGGCAGCCGCATCTGCACGGTATCGTCGGCGTCGCCGGCCACCAGTTCAGAGGATTCTCCCCATGCGGATGGACAAGCTCACCTCGCGGTTCCAGCAGGCGCTGGCCGACGCGCAGTCGCTGGCCGTGGGCCGCGACCACAACATCATCGAGCCGGTGCACGTGCTGGCCGCGCTGCTCGACCAGAGCGGCGGCAGCACGCGCCCGCTGCTGTCGCAGGCCGGCGTCAACGTGCCGCTGCTGCGCGAGCGGCTGGGCGAGGCGCTGGACACGCTGCCCAAGGTCTCCGGGCAGGAAGGCAACCTGTCGATCGGCAACGATCTCAACCGCCTGCTCAACCAGACCGACAAGCTGTCCCAGCAACATGGCGATGCGTTCATCGCCAGCGAGTGGTTCGTGCTGGCCGCCGCCGACGATGCCAGCCCGCTGGGTGTGGCCCTGCGGGCGGCCGGTGGCGACAAGAAGAAGATCGAAGCGGCCATCGACAAGCTGCGCGGCGGCGAGACCGTGCAGTCGGAAAACGCCGAGGAACAACGCCAGGCGCTGGAAAAATACACCATCGACCTGACTGCGCGCGCGGAGAGCGGCAAGCTCGATCCGGTGATCGGCCGCGACGAAGAAATCCGCCGCACCATCCAGGTGTTGCAGCGGCGCACCAAGAACAACCCGGTGCTGATCGGCGAACCGGGCGTGGGCAAGACCGCCATTGTCGAGGGCCTGGCCCAGCGCATCATCAACGGCGAAGTGCCCGAAGGCCTGCGCGGCAAGCGCGTGCTGTCGCTGGACATGGGCGCGTTGATTGCCGGCGCCAAGTTCCGCGGCGAGTTCGAAGAACGCCTGAAGGCGGTGCTCAGCGATCTGTCCAAGAACGAGGGCCAGATCATCCTGTTCATCGACGAGCTGCACACCATGGTCGGCGCCGGCAAGGCCGATGGCGCGATGGACGCCGGCAACATGCTCAAGCCGGCGCTGGCGCGTGGCGAGCTGCACTGCATCGGCGCCACCACGCTGGACGAATACCGCAAGTACATCGAGAAGGACGCTGCGCTGGAGCGGCGCTTCCAGAAGGTGTTCGTGGGCGAGCCGACGGTGGAGGACACCATCGCGATCCTGCGCGGCTTGAAGGAACGCTACGCGGTGCACCACGGCGTGGAAATCACCGACCCGGCGATCGTCGCCGCCGCCACCCTGTCCAACCGCTACATCACCGACCGCCAGCTGCCGGACAAGGCCATCGATTTGATGGACGAGGCAGCCTCGCGTATCCGCATGGAGATCGACTCCAAGCCGGAGGAACTGGATCGCCTGGAGCGCCGCCTGATCCAGCTCAAGATCCAGCGCGAGATGCTGAAGAAGGAAAAGGACGACGCCTCGCGTCAGCGCCTGGCCGATCTGGAAACCGACATCGACAAGCTCGAGCGCGAGTTCTACGACCTCAACGAGTTGTGGAAGTCGGAAAAGGCCGCACTGCAGGGCACCACCAAGGTCAAGGAGCAGATCGAGCACGCCAAGCTGGAACTGGAAGCGGCGCAACGGCGCCAGGACTACGCCAAGATGAGCGAGATCCAGTACGGCGTGCTGCCGCAGCTGGAAAAACAGATGGCGCTGGCCAACGAGGTCGAACACCACGACTTCAAGCTGGTGCAGGACCGCGTCACCGCCGAGGAAATCGCCGAGGTGGTGTCGCGCTGGACCGGCATTCCGGTCAACAAGATGCTCGAAGGCGAGCGCGACAAACTGCTGCGCATGGAAGAGGAACTGCATCAGCGCGTGGTCGGACAGAACGAGGCGATCAAGGTCGTTTCCGACGCGGTGCGGCGTTCGCGCGCCGGGCTGTCCGATCCCAATCGCCCGAGCGGCTCGTTCCTGTTCCTCGGCCCGACCGGCGTAGGCAAGACCGAGTTGTGCAAGGCACTGGCGGACTTCCTGTTCGACAGCACCGAGGCAATGATCCGCATCGACATGAGCGAGTTCATGGAGAAGCATTCGGTGTCGCGCCTGATCGGTGCGCCCCCGGGCTACGTGGGCTACGAGGAAGGCGGCTACCTCACCGAGGCGGTGCGTCGGCGTCCGTATTCGCTGATCCTGCTGGACGAGGTGGAAAAGGCGCATGCCGATGTCTTCAACATCCTGCTGCAGGTGCTCGACGACGGCCGCCTCACCGATGGCCAGGGCCGCACGGTGGACTTCCGCAACACCGTCATCGTGATGACCTCCAACCTGGGCTCGCACCAGATCCAGGAACTGTCCGGCGACGGCAGCGCCGAGGCCTACACGCAGATGAAGGCGGCGGTGATGGGCGTGGTGCAGGCGCATTTCCGCCCGGAGTTCATCAACCGGCTGGACGACATCGTGGTGTTCCATCCGCTGGACAAGGCGCAGATCAAGTCGATCGCGCGCATCCAGTTGCATGGGCTGGAAAAACGCCTGTCCGAGCGCGGCCTCAAGCTGGACCTGGACGATGCGGCGCTGGAATTGCTGGGCAATGTCGGTTTCGACCCGGTGTATGGCGCCCGCCCGCTCAAGCGCGCGATCCAGTCGCAGGTGGAAAACCCGCTGGCGCAGCAGATCCTGTCGGGCCAGTACCTCGGTGGCGACACCGTGCGCGTGCGTGCCGAAGGTGGGCGCCTGGTGTTCACCAAGGGCTGAGAGCCGGCATCGGTTGTGCGCCGCATCGCTGGTTGCGTTTGAAGCAAGCAACGGGCACTGCGCAGGCAGTGCCCGTTTGCGTGATGTGGATGGCACATGCGGCGCATCGTTGTGCTCACAACGTGGTGGCATAAGGTCATCACCGCTGGTTTGCAGACACGCGCGCAAGGCCGGCTATGGTCGGCACTCCTGTCCGAGCGAGCCGCGCCATGACCGATCCGCAGTGGAAGCCCGAAACCATCGCCGTGCACGGCGGCTATCAGCCAGATCCCACTACGCGGGCGGTGGCGGTGCCGATCTACCAGACCGTCGCCTACGCATTCGACGATACCCAGCATGGCGCGGACCTGTTCGACCTCAAGGTGCAGGGCAATATCTACAGCCGCATCATGAATCCGACCAACGCCGTGCTGGAGCAGCGCGTGGCTGCGCTGGAAGGCGGTATCGACGCGTTGGCGCTGGCGTCGGGGCAGGCTGCGGTGACCTATGCGATCCAGACCATTGCCGAGGCCGGCGACAACATCGTCTCCTCCAGTGCGTTGTATGGCGGCACCTACAATCTGTTCGCGCATACCTTGCCGCAGTTCGGCATCGGCACGCGCTTTGCCGACTATCGCGATCCGCAGGCGTTTGCCGGCTTGATCGACGAACGCACCAAGGCGGTGTTCGTCGAGTCGATCGGCAACCCGCGCGGCAACATCACCGATATCGAGGCGGTGGCGGCAGTGGCGCACGCGCACGGCGTGCCGCTGATCGTGGACAACACCGTGGCCACGCCGTCGCTGCTGCGGCCGATCGAGTTCGGTGCCGACATCGTGGTGCATTCGCTGACCAAGTATCTGGGCGGCCATGGCAACAGCATCGGCGGGGCGATCGTGGACAGCGGGCGCTTTCCGTGGGCGGCGCACAAGCAGCGGTTTCCACGCCTCAACGAGCCGGACGTGAGCTATCACGGCGTGGTGTACACCGAAGCGCTGGGCGATGCCGCCTACATCGGCCGTGCGCGCGTGGTGCCGCTGCGCAATACCGGCGCGGCGTTGTCGCCGTTCAATGCGTTCCTGATCCTGCAAGGCATCGAAACGCTGCCGCTACGGATGGAGCGCATCAATGCCAACACGCTGGCAATAGCAACCTATCTGCAGCAGCACGCGCGGGTTGCCTGGGTCAATTACGCCGCGCTGCCGGATCATCCGGAGCATGCATTGGCGCAGAAGTATCTGGGCGGGCATGGCTCGGGCGTGCTGACCTTCGGCCTGCCCGGTGGGCGCGCGGCAGGCGCGCGTTTTCTGGATGCGCTGCAGTTGTTCACGCGGCTGGTGAACATCGGCGATGCGAAGTCGCTGGCCACGCATCCGGCATCGACCACGCACCGTCAGCTGGGCCCGGCCGAGCTGGAACATGCCGGCGTCAGTGAAGACACCGTGCGGCTGTCGATCGGGATCGAGCACATCGACGATCTGCTGGCCGATCTGGAGCAGGCGCTGCAGGGAGCATGAGGTTGATAGCCGTTACCTGAGCGGGAGTGCGCGAAGGAACGAGCTAGCCGGAGACGGCTAGCCCCGCTCCCGTCGGGGCGAGGAGGCACAGCTGGTGCGCCATGGGCGCGCGTGCCTTGGAGCGCCCGCGCCGCAAGCGCGGGCCGGGGCGCGCTTGCGGGGGTTGGGGTGAGGTACGGGTTCTCCGGGCACCGCCAAGCACGCTGTCTTTCTCGGGCTTCGGTAGGGGCGGCAGCGCGGCCGGGGACCGGCTCCTCGGCTCGGTCAGACATCCTGTCTGACTCGCCGCCGCGGCACATCCGTGTGCCGCTCTCCGCCAATCCCCGGCCACGCTGCCGCCTCGGCACGTCGCTTCCATGCCCTGGAAACCTTGAACAAGCCGGCAACGCGTGATTTGAAGCTCCCGTTACTGTTGGGCACCAATGCACGGGTTGCGCGCCAGCTTCACCTGCGCCTTGGTGCGCCCGCGCTGCCGCCTCGGCGTGTTGCTTCCATGCCCTGGGAAATTCCAGCACCCCACCGACGCGTGGCTGGATTTGGAGCGTGCCGACGCGCGGCGCCTGGCCGGTTGCCAGAGCGCGCCGGTGCCCCTGGCCAATCCTGCTACCATGCGCGCCCCTGAGGTGACTGCCGCGGTTGCGGTGGTTTAAACGGGAATCCGGTGCGTAGATCGCCTTGGCGAGCTGCAATGCCGGAGCTGCCCCCGCAACGGTGGGCGAGGTCAGGTGCCGCAACACGCCACTGTGCAGTCGCATGGGAAGGCGCGGCATCGGAGGCGCAGGCTTCCCTCGCGAGCCCGGAGACCGGCCTGAGGGATTGAACCGGCACGCGGTGGGCGTGGCCTTGCTCGTCTGGCGCTGCGCGTTGGACGCCTGGCCCGTTGCTGCCTGCCGCCCCATTGCCCCCGCGCGGGTAGGCGCGGTTCCAGGAGCAGCAGTCGATGTCCGTTTCTTCCGTTTTGCCGCGCCGTGCGGTGCTGGCCGCAGGGCTGTCGCTGTGCGTGGCCCACCTGGCCCACGCCGAGGCTGCCATCGATCTCGACCAGGTCGTGGTCACCGCCTCGCGCACTGCGCAGACCCAGGACCAGACGCTGGCGCCGGTCACGGTGATCGACCGCGCGCAGATCGAGCGTCGCCAAGTCAATTCACTGCAGGACCTGCTGCGTGGCGAGGCCGGCGTGGCGCTGGCCAACAACGGCGGCCCGGGCAAGCCGACCTCGCTGTTCCTGCGCGGCACCGAATCCGACCAGGTGGTGGTGTTGATCGATGGCGTGCGCATCGGCTCGGCCACCTCGGGCGGCGCGGCGTTGCAGGACGTGCCGATCGAGCAGATCGAGCGCATCGAAATCGTGCGCGGCCCGTTCTCCAGCCTGTACGGTTCCGAGGCGCTGGGCGGGGTGATCCAGATCTTTACCCGCCGCCCGCAAGGCCGCTTCGTGCCGACCTTCAGCGCGGCGGCCGGCAGCGACAATGCGCGCCGCTACAGCGCGGGCCTGGCCGGGCGCAGTGAAGGCGATCCGAGCGAAAGCGGTGGCTGGTACTCGGCCAACGCGGTGCATGACGAAACCGATGGCATCAACGCGTATCTGGACACCAGCTCCAGCGACTACGATCCGGATCGCGATGGCTACCGCAACGATTCGTTGAGCGTGCAGGGCGGCTGGCGCTTCAATCGCCAGTGGGATGCCGACGTGCACGGCCTGCGCGCGCAGAGCCGCAACGAATACGACGGCTCGGCCTTCGGCGGCAACCTGTCCAAGGGCGTGCAGCAGACGGTCGGCGGCCGCCTGCGTTATGCGCCCACCGATGCGCTCAAGCTCACCGCCAGCGTCGGCAGCAGTTCCGACTTCAGCGATGCGTATTACGACGGTGCGTATGTGTCCACCTATGACACCCGCCGCAAGCAGGGCGCGTTGCAGGCCGATATCGCTGCCGGCGCGGGCCTGTTCACGGTCGGCTTCGACTGGCAGCGCGATGCCATCGCCAGCAGCGACAATTACGATGCCGACAGCCGCATCGACCGCGCCGCATTCGCGCAGTGGCAGCAAAGTTTCGGTACGCAGTCGGTGCAGGCCAGCCTGCGTCGCAACGACAACAGCCAGTTCGGCGGCAAGACCACCGGCAGCCTGCTGTGGGGCTGGGATGTTGCCGAGCATCTGCGCCTGACCGCCAGTTACGGCACCGCGTTCAAGGCGCCGACCTTCAACGAGTTGTATTACCCCGATTTCGGCAATCCGTTGCTGGGGCCGGAAACCTCCCGAAGCGCCGAGCTCGGCCTGCGCGGTGGCTACGACTGGGGCACCTGGACGCTGCGCGCGTTCCAGACCCGCATCGACGACCTGATCGCCTACGACGCGGCGCTGGTGGATGCGGCGCATCCGTTCGGGCAGCCGAACAATATCGACCGGGCGCGCATCCGCGGCGTGGAAGCCGGCTACGACACCGAGCTGGCCGGCTGGACCGTGCGCAGCGCCTTGACCTGGCTGCAGCCGGAAGCCGATGGCGGCATCAATCAAGGCAACTGGCTGCCGCGGCGTGCGCGGCAGAGCGGGCGCATCGATGCGGACCGCAGCGTCGGGGCATTCGGCGTCGGCGCGAGCCTGTTCGGCTCCGGCAAGCGGTTCGACGATCTGGCCAACACCGAGCGCCTGGCCGGTTACGGCTTGCTGGATCTGCGCGTGAGCTATGCAGTGACTGCAGACTGGAAGGTCTCGCTCACTGCCAACAACGTGTTCGACCGCCAGTACGAAACCGCACGCTGGTATGCGCAGCCGGGGCGCAATTATCTGCTGACCCTGCGGTATCAAGCCGCGCAGTAAGCGCGGCTGGTGCACCGGCGATGGCCGCTGAGCGGCCTCGCGCGCCGGGCACCGACGCGGGTCCTGGAAGACACGCAGTGGCAGATTCGGGCGCAGGCGCGAGCCCTGCTCGCCACCCTGCCGCAACTGTCGTGGCAGCTCATGCCGGTCAGCAACCGGGTGGGGCAGGGCAGCGTGCCGGTGGGCGAACTGACGCGTCGATTTGTCGATCAGGCCGGCCGGCTGCACCAGGCATTGGCGCTACAGTGCGAGCCTGTGGTGCTGGTGTGGCAGGTGTGCCGATGGTTCTGACGGGAGAGGTGGTGTGACAAGCGATTGGATCCATGGTGCCTGCGCGATGCCGGACGCGCGCGTACGCGCGGCTGCGCTGGCGCGGCAGGAACAACTGACCAAGCCGCCCGGCGCGCTGGGCCGGCTGGAACAGCTGGCGGTGCAACTGGCGGCCTGGCAGCGCAACGAACACCCCACCGTGCAGCGGGTCTGGATCGCGGTATATGCCGCCGACCACGGGGTCGCCGCAGAAGGCGTGTCTGCGTTTCCGCAGGCGGTCACCGGCGAGATGGTGCGTAATTTCGCCCGGGGTGGCGCCGCCATCGCGGTGCTGGCGCGCGAACTCGGTGCACGCCTGGAAGTGGTGAACCTGGGCGTGGTCAACGACCCGGGCGAGTTGCCGCGGGTGCGGCGTGCCTGGATCGCGCCGGCCAGCGCCAACATCTGCGAGCAACCGGCGATGACCTCCACCCAGTTGCGCGATGCACTGGCCGCAGGCGCCGAAAGCGTTGCGCAGGCAAGAAGTTGCGACACGCAGCTGTTTGTCGGTGGCGAAATGGGCATCGGCAACACCACCTCGGCCGCCGCGCTGGGCTGCGCGCTGCTGTCGCAGTTTCCGCAGGCGATGGCCGGTGCCGGTACCGGGCTGGATGCCGAGGGCATCGCCCACAAGGCCACCGTGATCACCCGTGCGCTGGCCCTGCATGCCGATGCCTCCACCGCGCTGGAGCGGCTGCGCCGGTTGGGCGGCTTCGAGATCGCCGCGTTGGTCGGCGCCTACATCGCCGCGGCGCAGGCCGGGATTCCGGTGCTGGTGGATGGCTTCATCAGCACCGCCGCAGCGCTGGTCGCCACCCATCTCAATGGCGGCGTGCGCGAATGGCTGCTGTTCGGGCATCGCTCGCAGGAGCGCGGCCATGCCGCCTTGCTGCGCGCACTCGACGCCGAACCGCTGCTGCAGCTGGATCTACGCCTGGGCGAGGCCAGCGGCGCAGCGGTGGCGATTCCGCTGTTGCGCCATGCCTGCGCCTTGCACAACGGGATGGCGACCTTTGCCGAAGCCGGCGTGTCCGACGCATGAGTGCGTAGATCGGCGTGCTGCGCGACGGCGACACCGGTCAGCGCAGCGGCCGTGGCCAGCTCGACGACCCGCTCGCTGCACCGGGCTGGCAGCAACTGCGCGCGGCCACCGCCGACGGCGCATGGGGCGTGGTGGTCGCCTCGACGCTGCAGCGCTGTGCCTTGTTCGTCATCAAGTTGGCAACTGCGCGTGCGCTGCCGCTGCATCAGGATCCGCGGTTGCGCGGATACCCCTCAGCCACTGGCAGGGCCCGCCGGCGGCCGACATCGATCGCGCCGACGGCGCCGCGCTGGGGCGCATCCAGTCCCTGGCGTTGCAAGCGAGCTGAGCATACGGGGTGTTCCTGGCGGGGCCGCACCGCCTATCGACGGTGACGTGCATCCGGCGCACGCGCCGCAGCCAGGCCGTTTCAACGTGGACGCCTGCGGCGCGTTGTCTGCGCCCGGGCGCGCCACCGCCACTGCGCAAGATCGGGACCGCAGGCGGTGCCGATCTGCGCGATGCTGGGGCCGCCCATCAGGAACCGCCCATGCCAGCAGCCACCTCGGTCGTCTTCAACCGCCAGCGCAGCGTCGAGCGCGTCGTCGCCCATCTGCAGGCCAGCATCCGCGCCGGCGAACCGCTGCCGGACCTGGCCGCATTGGCGGCAGTGGCGCAGCAATCGCCGCATCATTTTCATCGGGTCTATCGCGCACTGGCCGGCGAAACCCTGGGGCAGACCATCGCGCGGCTGCGCCTGAGTCATGCGCTGCATCTGCTGGGCGAGCAGGCGACATCGGTCACCGAGGTGGCGCTGGCGGTGGGCTATCACACCCCGCAGGCGCTGGCACGCGCGTTTCGCACCGTGCTGCAGGCCAGCCCGAGCAGCTTGCGCAACGCGCCCGCCGTGCGCGCGCAGAAACTGCAGCAGCTGGCCAGGCCCTCGGTGCCGCCGCAGGTGTCCGGCGCGCCCCTGCAGGTGCTGGTGCAGGTGCTCGATCCGCTGGAAGTGGTGGTGTTGCGCCAGCGTGGCGCCTTCGACGAGCTGGACCGTGGCTTCGGCCGCATCGCGGCCTGGGCCGAGCGGGTCGGTGCGATCGCGCAACTGCAGTCCTTGATCGGCCTGCCGCTGAGCGACCACCGCGACATGCCGGCGCATCGGCACCTGTTCGAATGCGGCATGGTCTTCGACGCCGCTCTGGCACCGCCCGCGCCGCTGCAACTGCGCCAGCTCGACGGCGGCACGCATGCGGTGTTGCGACACATCGGTGCGTATGCCGGTATCGAAGACGCACTGGACCTTCTGCTCGCGCAATGGTTACCACACAGCGGCTACGTCTTGCGCGCCGCGCCGCTGCATTACCTCTACCTTGACGACCCGGAAGCAGTGGCAGAGGCAGCGTTGCGTGCAGATATCCGCGTGCCGGTCCAGCCTTCGACCGACGCCGTTGCCGCCGCCTGAGCCGCCACCGGCAGGAACACCATCTGCGGCGGCGGATGCATCAGGAACTGCTGGTGCGAAATATTCCAGGCATATGCGCCGGCCAGCGGGAAGGCCAGGCAGTCGCCCGGTGCCAGCGCGGCGACGTGCTGGTTGCGCGCCAGCACGTCCTTCGGCGTGCACAGCTGCCCGACCAGGGTGACCGGGGTGTCGCGCAGCACCGGGGCATGCGCGCCACGCAGCACACGGAAGGGGTGATCGTGCCCCTGCGCGGCCGGGGTGCGGAAGTGATGGGTGCCGCCGCGGGCGATCGCAAACCACGCGCCGTGGCTGCGCTTGAGGTCCAGCACGTCCATCAGATACCAGCCGCAGCTGGTGCTGACATAGCGGCCGGGCTCCAGCCGCAGGCGCAGCGCCTGGCCATGTTCACGCAGCAAGCCAGGCAGGCCGGCGCAGAAGCCGGCCCAGTCGAACGACGATTCCGGCGCCAGATAATCCACCCCGAAGCCGCCGCCTGCATTCACCCGCAACGGGCCGAGCCCATAGCGTTGCCGCCACTGCTGCACGGTGCGCAGGTAGGCGGCGATCAGCTGCAGCTGCGCGCCGGCGTCGCGCTGGTGCGACATCAGGTGGAAATGGAAGCCCTCCAGCCGCAGCGAGGGGCTGGCCCGCAGGCGCTGGATCGCCGCATCCAGAGCGTCCGGGTCCAGGCCGAACGGCGAGGGCTGCCCGCCCATCATCAGGCGCGTGCTCTGCGCACCGGGCACGGCGATGTTCATGCGCAGGAACACCGGCACGCAGCGGCCGGCCTGCGCCGCGATCGCAGCCAGGCGTTCCAGTTCGCCCAGGCTTTCCACATGCACGGTGCAGTCGGGCAGTGCGGCGGCCTGGGCCAGTTCGGCATCGAGCTTGCCCGGGCCGCCGAACAACAACGCGGCCTGGGGCTGTTGCCGATGCAGCCAGGCCAGTTCGCCGCCGGAGGCCGCCTCGAAGCCATCCACGTGCGGGGCGAGCGTTTGCAGGATCGGTGGCTCCGCATTGGCCTTGGCCGCGTAGAACAGCTCGCACGCTTCGGGCAGCTGCGCGCGCATCCATGCCGCATGCGCATCCAGAGCGGCCAGGTCGTAGACGTAGGCGCACAGCGGGCCATCGCTTTGGTTGCGGATGCCCGGCAATGCCTGCATCACTGCGTCACTATCGATGCGCAGGCTCATGCCGCCACCCGCCGTGTCGCCGCGCTGCGTGGGATCGGGTTGGGCAGCGCGGTGTAGTCGGATTGGCGGTCGGCGCGTTGCCACAGCCGCGTGCCCAGGTTGTTCTTGCCGGGCAGCGGCGCGCCCTCGAGCAGGCCCTGTAGTGCGGCCTGCGCGCCATGGCGCTGCTGCCAGCGCGCGGCGAGCTCGCCCACGCACTGCCACAGGCGCGCGTCCAGCACGGCATCGCCTTCGCTCAGGTGGAAGATCGCCTCGGCCAGATTGTTGACCAGCGCGCAGTACGCCACGCGATTCCAGCCCTGTTCCGGCGTGTAGTACAGCGATTGGCGCGCGCGTTCGCCCACGCCCTGCAAGCGCGTGGCGGGCCAGTGGTGCGCGAGCAGCTTGGTGCCTTCCAGGTCGCGGATCCACACCCGCGTCGGCCAGCCTTCGGCAAACCCGATCACGGTGTTCTGCAGATGCGGTTCCAGCGCAATGCCGTGCTGGAACAGCGCGCTCCATGCGCCATCCAGCAGCAGGCCGGCATAGGCGCGGAACCACAGCAGCGTGGCGGTGTGGCGATCCAGCTGCGCGCCACCCAATGCCTGCAGCCTGGACGCACACACGCTGTTGCCCTGCGCATCGCAGGTGAACAAGGCCGCGGCCACCTGCGGCTGCCACCTTGCCCGCTGCGCGGCAGTCAGGGTCTGCCGATACAGGATGCCGAAGCTCTCCGACAGGCCACGCGCCGCCAGCGGGTCGGCGTCGTGCAGGGCGGGATCGACCTGGGCGATCTCCAGCGAGGTCGCCGCAGGCTCCAGCATCACATCGAAGCCCGGCACCTGCGCCGCCAACGCACGCCAGCTCGGCGCCAGCAGCTCGGTCAGCGCGACCGCACTTTCCAGCTCGTACCAGGCGTTCTTGCGCACGCAGTTGGTCAGGCGCACATGCACCGAGCACTTGAGGAAATAGTCCAGCTTCGGGTGATACAGCGTGCGCACCGACGAGGTGGGCCGCAGGGCGTCGCCCAGCGCACCGACCGGCGTGATCAGGCCGCGCCCCTGCAGGGTGCGCAGCAACGGATCGTCGAGCAGGCGCTGCGCTTCCCACGGGTGGCAGGGATACAGGTCGTCGTCGCCGGAGAGCTGGCGCAGGCTCGCACGCACATCGCGGCCCTGCATGCGCAGCAGCCGTGGGTCGATGCGGAACCAGAACAGCTGGAACGCGGCGCGCGCTTCCGGCGCGCAGGCCAGCACCTGCGCCAGGTCGACGCCTTCGCGGCTCTTGGGCGTGGGATGCAGGGCATGCCCCCACAGCATCGATTGTTCGGCGTCGATCATCGCCTCGCCGGTCGGCGCGGTGCGGTGCGCCTGTCTCAATAACGTAGCGGTGACCGCCACGCTGTTGGCGCTTTGCGCGAGCAGTTCCGGATTGACCGCCTGCGTGCTGCCCAGCGCCTGCAGCAGGCAGCGCGCCAGGGCATGCGCGTCCAGGCTGTGCCACGGTTGGCCGGCACCCTTGAGAAACGGCGTGGAGGCAAAGCGGCAGCGGCCCAGGCGATCGGCGTAGGCAATGCGCACGCACAGCGCGCCGGCATCGCCCAGATCGATCCGCAGCCAGCGCTGCTCGGCCACGCGCGGGCCGGGGCGATCCAGTCCGCGATAGTCGAAGTCCACGGCGCGCTGTGGAATCGCGAACTCGCGCAGGTAGCAGTTCAACCAGCAACTGCAGGCCTGCGCGTCGGCCATGCTGTCGTACCAGGGGTCATGCATCGTGTGCGGCGACATCGGTCGATCTCCTCGAAGGGAAGCGCACCAGGACGGTGAGCGCAGCGGCCGCCGCAGCCAGCGCGGCAGCCAGAAAGGGGGTGGCAGGGCCGGCCGCCTGGGTCAGCGCGCCGGCAGCGGCACCGGCGAACACGCCGGCCCATTTGCCGCAGGCGTCGAAGCGGCCGAACAGGCGCCCGGCGCCATGCCCGCTGGCGACCAGTGCCAGGCTGCGGTTGAGCCCACGCAGGCCGAACAACATGCCCAGGCCGAACAACAGCCGCGCCACTGCCAATGCGGCGGCGTCGTGCAACAGCGCCTGCCACAGGCAGGCCAGCGCAAACAGCATCAGGCCGGGCACCAGCCAGGCCTCGCCATCGCCGCGCCGCCACCACGGCAGCACCACCAGATAGACCAGATGCGGCAGGCTGTAGAGCAGGCCGGCCAGCGCATCGTGGCCGGCGCCGCGCGCCAGCGCATACGGGATGAAGTAGGGGAAGGTCACCACCATCGCGAAGCAGAACAGGAACTGCGCGACCAGCAACGCAGGCCACAGGGCGCTGGCCGTCGTGGCGGTCCGTGCTGACGCCGACAGCGACGCGGCAGCGTCTACGGAGGGTGTTGACCGCGCAGGGGACGCTGCCGGCCGCACCGCAGGCCGGTCGGCCGGCAGGCGCCAGGTCAGCGCGAACGCCAGCAGCGGCAGTAGCGCAAGCGCGCGATACAGCGACTGCGCCGGGCCAAGCGCCACTGCCAGGCCCAGCAACGCCGGCGCGCTGACCATCGCCAGGCGTGCCGAGTACTGCGTCCAGTCGAGCGCGCGCGCCAGCGGGCCGGCCTGCGGCTGGCTGGCCAGGTACGCATTGGCCGCTGCCAGCGAGCCGCCGCAGGTGCCTTGCACGATCAGGCCGATCACCAGCCAGCTCAGCGACGGCGCAAAGCCGGCGATCGCAAAGCCCAGCGCCAGGCCCAGCTGCGCACGCAGCAACGAACGCTTGCGTCCATAGCGGTCGGCCAGGCGCCCCCAGGTGCCGGCCGTCAACGCGGTGCACAGCGTCGGCAATACGTACAGCACGCCGCTCCAGCCAACCGCCGCCGAAGGCGCCAGTTCGGCCAGCACCTGCGGCAGAAACAACGGCATGCCCAATGCGGTGAAGGCGGCCAGGTAGTGCGCCGCCAGCACCGGGCCCAGGATGCGCTTCATCGCGGGGCACCCGCCTGTTGGCGCGGCATCTGCTGTGCGCCAGCGAAGGCGGCGCCGAAGGGATTGGGCGCGCTATCGCCGTAGAACTTGTTGATGTCGCTCGCACCGGTAAGCTGTTTGCTGAGCAGGCTGCCGGCACTGAGCAGGTACTTCACCGGCAGCCGCGGTGCGGCCAGCAGGCGGCGTGCGGGGCCGGTGTCGATGCCGTCGCGGTCCAGCTGCGCCAGCGTCGCTGCAAACTGCGTCTGCAACTGCGCGTACAGCGGCGCGCGCAGCGCGGGCTGCCACTCGGCCAGGCCTTCCAGCACCGCCTGCAGGTCCAGCTGCAGCACGATGGTGCAGAACATCCGCGCCAGGGCATGCGGCTCGTCCACCGCGATGCGCGCATCGTGCAGGGGGCCCAACGCGTCCAGATCCGGCAGCTGTGCGCGCAGTTGCGGCAGTGCGATGCGCGCGGCGTCGTTGTCCTTCATCAGCAACCGCGTCGCCCGGCCATCGGCATACACCAGCACGCTGTTCTGCTGATTGGCTTCCAGCGCGATGCCGTAGCGCAGCCACAGGCGCAGATGCACCCCCAGCATCAGCCCGGTGTACTCGCGCCACCAGCCGAGCACATCGCCGTGCGCAAAGCGCTCGGCCAGATGGATCGCCATCGGCCGGCCGTCCGGCAGCAGCGCGCACAGCGCGGCCACCGGCACCAGCGTGGCGTCGTCCAGCGGTGGGTAGCGCCGCAGCAGATAGGCCAGGTGACGCGCCTGTCCCACGTGCCCGCCGAGCGATTCGTCCACGAACACGCAGCGGCCGCGCAACGCCGGATCCCGCGCATCGATGCGGCGCAGTGCGCGCTCCAGCCAGTGACCGTCGTACAGCGTGGACGGCTTGATCAGGCGCAGGTTGAGCGCGCCCAGCGTGCGCATCGGAATCGGCAACTTGAGATGCAGCTGCGGATGCTGCAGCGGTACCAGCGTGCGCACCGAAAGGGTGGGGCGCACGTCCAGCCAGGCCTGCGGCGCACGCAGGCTGCCTGCCGGCAGCGCAAACCCGTCCTGTTCCAGCCGCGCCCACACCAGCGGATGCACCGGCCAGGCAACATGCGTGTCGGCCAGTTCGGGTGCCAGGCCCAGCGTGGCGAAGTCCGGCCACAGCTCGGCCGGCGCGGCGCCGGTGCAGCTGACCTGCGCCCGCGGAATCGCCAGCCAGCGCAGCGCGAAGCTGGGCGCGAACTCGGGCGCGTAATCGCGCAGTTCCGAGGCCTCCAGCCCGGCCTTGGCGCGTGCGGTCGGATAGAACGGATGGTCGCGGTAGCTGGCCAGTTGATCGCAGCGATACGCACGCTCGGCTGCATCCGGATGCTGCAATGCGTTGAGCAACGCAGGTGCCTGGGCATCGAAGGCCTGGCGCGCCAGGCCCAGGTGGGCGGCCGCGCACTCGGCTTCCTCGGCATAGGCGCGATGCAGCTGTTGGGTCTCCACGTCCAGTTGCGCGCTGATGCGCTGCAGCCACGCCTGCGCACCGCGTTCGACATGCGCGCCATCGGCGCCCTGCACGATCCAGCTGTCGCCGCAGGCACCGATGTCCTGCAGATAGCCCTGCCGATGGATCGGCAACCACAGCGTGCCAGCGGGCAGGTGTGCGATGCGCCACCAGCCCTCCACCGGGCTGGGGTCGGTCCATGCCGCCAGCACGCTTGCCTCGGGTGTGGCGGCGCTGCCGCGCGAGGCGATCCCGCGCAGGTCCTCGCGCAGGCAGGCATCGATGATGCGGGTGGCGATGTAGCGCTGGTCGGCGGCGCTGCTCATGCGCGCAGCTCCGCGCCATCGATCCGCCATTGCAGTCCCGCTTCGGCATGCACCACCGCCTGTTGCAGCGCCTGTGCATCGCTGGCCACGGCGCTCAGCACACCCAGGTAATCCTTGTTGGAATGGCTCAGGCGGATGCGCTCGCCGGGCGCACGCATGCGCCGGTAGTGCACGTCGCTGTGCGCATCGTGGTGGCGGCGGTCTTCGCTGGCGGCCACCAGCTCGCCATCCTGTTCGGCCACGTAGTAACGCAGCAAGGCATGGGTGCGATCGCAGCGCAGCTGCGGCAGCGGCAGGCCCAGATGCGGCGCCAGCGCGGCGGTGAACCACTGCCTGCCGAACATGTCGTCGAGCAGGAATTCGCGGCGGTCGCCGATGCTGCGGTAGTTGATCTCCACCAGCACCGGGCCGTCATTGGTGAGGATGAATTCGCTATGGCACAACCCGAAGCCGACACCGAAGCTGCGCAGCTGTTGCAGCGCCTGCGCAATCACCGGCGTGTCCACGCGGGCATCCCACTGCGCCTCGCATTCCACGAAATGCGGCGGCGGCGACAGTCGCACCTGGAAGCCGCCCAGCGCCTGCAGGGTGTGGCCGTCGCCCAGCGTTTCCAGCGTGAACAGCGCCCCTTCCAGCATGCCTTCCAGCAGCACGGTGCGCTGCGGATGGCGCTGCCACACATCGTCCAGATAGGCCTGCAACTGCGCGGCGTCTGCGCAGTGGCGCACATCCACACTGGCCACGCCCTCGCGCGGCTTGGCCACCACCGGCCACGGAATGCCGGCCGGCAACGCCGCACCCGGCGCCAGCGTGCAGAACCACGGTGATGGCAGCCCATGCGCGCGCAGGCGCTGACGCATCGCCGCCTTGTTCTTGGCCGCGTAACAGACCTGCCAGTCCTTGCCGGGCAGGCCAAGACCCGCTGCGACCAGCGCCGTGCTGGTCTGCAGATGATCGCTGTTGCTGAACACTGCGCGCGGTGACACATCGGCGTCGTGCAACGCATCCAGCACGCCGAGCGGGTTGAACACATCGCATTCGATCACCCGCTGCGGCGCATGCGCGGGGTGCTCGCGGAAATGGCTCAGGTGATCGAGTCGGTGATCGGTCAGCAGCCACACCGGCAGGCCGAGCGCATGCGCGGCCGGCAGGAAGCCTTCGGTGATGGCCGGATGGCAGACATGGGTGAGGATCACCAACGGTGCAGCGGATGTCGCAGTCATGGCAGCTCTCGTTCAACAGGACGGTGGAAAAACCGGTACTGAAACGGGCTGCCTGGCGCCGCGATGGCGGTGGGTGGCCTGCGATACGGTGATCGCATGCCGCATGCTGCGGCAGGGAGACGTGCGTCATGCACGCCGTGTTGTCTGCGGCGCCCGCCAGCGCGAGCGCCGTTGCCGTCAGCCGACCGACGCCCCTGTACGTCGGTTGCTACGGCATGTGCCGGGTGGCAGGCCTAAAACGTGTACTCCAGCCCGGCGGTGACGGTGCGTGACGGTGCGGCCTGGCGGCCCCACGGGCTGGTATCCACACCGCGGAACCAGTACTGCCGATCGAACAGGTTGTTGATCGCCAGCGACGCGCTGAATTTTTGCCCATCGCGTTCGAACAGCGTATGGCTCACCTGCGTGTTCCATACCCAGTACGACGGCAACTCGCCGACCGAGGCGATCGCGTTCTCCTGCACGGTATTTGCCGCATCGCTGTAGGCCTTGCTGAAGTAGTAGCTCGACAGTGCGACAGTGGTGTGACCGAGCGTGTAGTTGCCGCCGAGGGTGATCTGGTTGCGCGAGGTGTAGGGCACGCGCAGCCCGCGGAATGCACCCGATTCCTGGCTGGCATCCAGATACGCATAACCGGCGTTGAGGGTGAGCGCGCGCAGGTTTTCCGGGCTCCATTGCAGTTCCAGCTCGCCGCCTTGATGGCGGGTCTTGCCGAGGTTGCGGAACATGCGCGTGGTGTTGTCCAGCTGGATCTGCTGATCGAAATCGATTAGATAGGCACCGAGTTGGATGCGGGTGCGGTCGTTGGGCTGGTAGCGCGTGCCGGCTTCGTAATTCCACGCCAGTTCGGCATCCAGGTTGTTGCCGAAGATGATCTGGGTGACCTGCGGCGCACGCAGCGAGCGCTGCCCGTCCGCATAGAAGAACCAGTGTGCGTTGGCCTGGAAACCCACCGTCAACCCCGGCAATACATCGCGGGTCTGGTTGCGCGTACGCAGGCCGGTGGCGCGATTGAAATAGCGCGAATCCAGCCGCTCATAGCGCAGGCCCGGGGTGATGGTCAGGCGTTCGTCGGGCAGGGTGATCGCATTGCTGACGTATGCGGCCAGGGCACGGTCTTCGAACTGCCAGTCACGCACGCTGGTGAACAGGCCATCGCGCAGGCGCAGATTGCCGACCAAAAAATCGATGTCCTCGTGCACCGCACGCACGCCGGCGGTCCACTGCTGACGCACGCCACCGGCATCGCCCATGCTCCAGCTCAGGCGCGGCTCGCTGCCGACCACGCGGAAGTCGCGCGGTGCGGTCTGGCGCAGTTGCGGCGGCAGGTCCGAACGCCAGGTTTCGGTGGCGGCCTGGCGCATGCCGACGATGAAGTTGCGGCTGCTGCGCGCGCTGAAGTTGGTCCAGGACAACCGGACATCTTTCAACGGGCCCCAGTCTCCGAACAATTGCTCGTAGCTCAACGATGCGCGCGTGGTACGCCCATCGAAGCTGTCCAGCGGGCGCGTGGACTGGCGCGGGTCGCGCCGGTAATCGTCCGGGCTGAGCGCGCCGGCCAGATCCATGTCGACCAGATAGCGTTGCACGCTGGCCTTGAGCAACTTGGTGTCGTCCAGCCACCACTCCGCACGCACGCGCAGATTGCTGATATCGGTATCGCTGTGCGCGCGCCAGTACTCGCCGTAAGTGCGATTGGCATCGACCTGCAGGCCGAGGTTGTCGGTGAGGTAGCCGCCGCTGCTGAGCGCGCTGTCCTGCAGGAACTGGCCCTGGCCGCCGGCGGTGACCTTGTGCGCCAGCGTGGTACTCCACTCGCTGGGGATCTCCTTGCTGACCAGATTGATCACCCCGCCGACATTGTTCGGCCCGTACTGCACGGCCGCGCCACCGCGCACGATATCGATGCGGTCGATCTGGTTCAGCCCCACCGGAAACAACGACAGGCTGGTCTGCCCGTACGGCGCCAGTGCCAGCGGAATGCCGTCTTCCAGCACCTGCACGCGGCCGCTGCGGCTTTCGTACAGGCCGCGCAGCATCAGCTGCGGCAACGCCCCGGTGCCGGTCTCGTCGAAGATCTTGATGCCCGGCACGCGCTGCAGGGCATCGTCCAGCGAGCGGTTGCCGCCATTGCGCAGTTGCTCGCGGTCGATCACCTGGCGGCTGCCGGCATAGCGCTGCACGTCGTCGGGCCTGGAACGCCCGAGCAGGCTGCCTTGCACCTGGATCGTGTCCAGCGCACGGATCGGCGTCTGCGCATCGGTGGCTGCCGCATCCGGCGACTCGGTGGCGAACGCCAACGGCGGCAGGGCCCACGTGGCCGCAGCGATGGCGATGGTCAGGGCGTGGAAACGGAACGTCGACATCTACGGCGTGCTCCTGCGGGCGGGTGGTGGAGTAGGGGCGGCGAAAGTGGCCAGATGAGCGCGCAGTGCGCGTTGAATCAGCGCGCGGTCTTCGCCGGCCAGCAGCCAGCGCAGGTCAGGCTGTTGCAGCCAGTGCGCGCGTTGCGCGTCGGTGCGCGGATTGGGGCAGAACGGCACGTTGGCCGCAACGCAGTGCGCATGCAGTTGCAGCAGCAGCTCCCACACCTGTGGATGGGTCGGTTGCGGGCCCAGGCCCAGGTCTAGCGCAAGATCCAGCGCGCCTTCCATCACCAGTGCCACGCCGGGCAGCGCCAGCAGCTCGGACACTGCCGCAATGCCGGCGGCACTTTCGATCATCGGCACGATGCGGATATCGCGATTGGCCTGCGCGATGTAGGTGGGCAGGTCGACATTGCCGAAACCGGTGACGCGCCCGCCGGTGATGCCGCGCCGGCCCAGTGGCGGGAACCGTGCCGCGGCGATGGCATCGGCCAGTTGCGCGGCCGATTCGGCGCGTGGAATCACGATCCCGCGCGCGCCGGCATCCAGCACGCGGCCGATCAGTTTTTCGTCCACTTCCGGCACCCGCACCCAGGCTTCGCAGCCGGACAGCTCGCAGGCGCGGATGGCGTGTTCCAGGTCGTCCGGCGCGCGCAGCACGTGTTCCAGATCGAGCACCACAAAGCCGTAGCCGATGCGGCCCAGCAGCTCGCACAACTGCACGCTCGGCACTGCGTTGAGAACGCCAACCGCAAACGTCATGGATGAGGCCGCCAAGGAAACGGGCGCTCATCCTGCTCCGGATGGGAATGATTATCAAGTGGATTTGGTGGGCAGTTTTCGGTGCCCTGGTCGCAGTTCGATCAATGCACGGCTGCAAGCCGTTTCGCACTGAACCACCTGCGGGCAATAAAAAACCCGCAGGCGCTGCCGGCGGGTTTTCGTGTCGTGCAGCGCTGCGCCACCCCGCCTTGCGGTTACGACGCCGGTACGCGCAATGCCCGATACGGCGGGGTGGACATCACCATCTCGGCCAGCGAATAGGCCAGCTCGCGTTCGGCCAGCACCGCGCCGTCGGCGCCGTGTTCGAGCAGGTGCTTGACCTCGGTGTCGCTGTGCGCGCGCGCCAGCAGCGTCAGCGAGGGGTTGATCGCGCGCAGCTTGGCCAGCGCCTCGCCGGCTTCCAGCGGCTGCGGGATCGCCAGGATCGCGATCTTGGCGTGCTCCGGGCGGGCTTCTGCCAGCACGCGGTCGGCCGCCGCACTGCCGCGGATGCCGGGAATGCCGGCCGCATGCGCCTTGGCCACATGATCGCTGTTGTCGTCGATCACCAGCACCGGCACGCCGCGGCTACGCAGCAGCTGCGCCAGCGCGCTGCCGACGCGGCCATAGCCGATCACGATGGCATGGCCGTCCAGCGGCAGCGGCGGGCCGGGCGGCAGCTCCGGCTCCACCTTGGCCGGGGCGTCCTGCGCCTGCCTGGCCTGCCAGCGATCCAGCCACGAGAACAGGAACGGGTTGGCGATGATCGACAGCAGCGCGCCGGCCAGGATCAGGTCGCGCCCGGTTTCCGGCAGGATCGCCAGCTGCACGCCCAGCCCGGCCAGGATGAAGGAGAACTCGCCAATCTGCGCCAGGCTGGTGGAAATGGTCAGCGCCGTACCGGTGGGATGGCCGAACGCACGCACGATCACGAACGCGGCCAGCGACTTGCCCAGGGTCACGGTCAGGAACGTGGCCAGCACCTGCCACGGATGCTCGACCAGGATCATCGGGTCGAACAGCATGCCCACCGAGACGAAGAACAACACCGCGAATGCATCGCGCAACGGCAGCGAATCGCTGGCGGCCTTGTGGCTGAGCTCGGATTCCTTCAGCAACATGCCGGCAAAGAACGCGCCCAGCGCGAACGACACCCCGAACAGCGTGGCCGACAGGAACGCCACGCCCAGCGCGATGCCGAGCACGGCCAGGGTGAACAGCTCGCGCGAGCCGGTGGCGGCGACCTTTTCCAGCGACCACGGAATCACCCGGCGGCCGACCACCAGCATCACCGCCACGAACGCCACCATCTTGAACAGCGTCAGGCCGAGCGCGGCCAGCAGCGAGGTGGATTCGCCGTCATGCGACGCTGCCGGCGCGCCGCCGCCCAGCACCTCGGCCAGGGCCGGCAACATCACCAGCGCGATCACCATCACCAGGTCTTCGACGATCAGCCAGCCCACCGCGATGCGGCCGCGCTGGGTTTCCAGCAGGCGGCGTTCTTCCAGTGCGCGCAGCAGCACCACGGTACTGGCCACCGACAGCGCCAGGCCGAACACCAGGCCATGCATCAACGGCCAGCCCATGCTCCAGGCCAGTGCCCAGCCGAGCAGCGTGGCGACCACGATCTGCGCCAACGCGCCCGGAATCGCGATCCATTTCACTTCCATCAGGTCGTCGAGCGAGAAGTGCAGGCCCACACCGAACATCAGCAGCATCACGCCCAGCTCGGACAGCTGGTTGGCCATCGTCTGGTCGGCCACGAAGCCGGGCGTGAATGGCCCGACGCAGACTCCGGCCAGCAGATAGCCGACCAGCGGCGAGAGTTTCACCTTCTGCGCGAGCGTGCCCAGCACGAAAGCGACCGCGAGGCCGACGGCGATGATGTCGATGAGGCTGGTGTCGTGATGCATTCCAATCCGTTGTGAGAGTGTCCGAGAGAGCGTCGCGGGCGCGACCAGCCAACGGCACTGCGCCGGGCATCGCCTGCGGGCATTGCGTGGTCATGGCTGGAGTCCGGCGCGGGGGAACAGGACCGCGTTGCTGGTCCGGTTGGCCGGACGCCCATAGTACACAGCGCTTGATTAACGTGATGCGACACGCAGCGCATGCACGCACGCGGACGCATGCATCGGACCTCCGCGCGCATGGCGCAGCGCCCTGCGCGCGCTGGCGCAGGCTGCGATGCACGGCGCATGCCCGGCACGCCGATTCAACATAGACGACACCGCTTCGCCCCTGCGCAAGGCCGCTGCGCGGTGGCGGCCGACAATCGGAGCCCCCAGTGGAGTGCCTGCGTTGTCCGGCAGGCCCACGCCCTCATCGCCCCTGTCGCGGGCGATGCCCTACGAGCCAGGCCATGCATCTCAGCGATTTCGCAACACCCCAATTCCGGCACGATCCCTATCCGACCTACGCACGGCTGCGTGACGAAGGGCCGCTGGTGCAGGTGGCGGACGGGCGGCTGATGTCCGGCCGCTACGCGGTGGTGGATCGGCTGCTCGGCGATCGCCGGCTCGGCCGCGATTACCTGCAAAGCATTCGGTTGCGTTACGGCGAGGCGGCGGTGCACCTGCCGCTGTTTCAGGGCATGAGCCGCATGTTCCTGCTGCTCAACCCGCCGCTGCACACCCAGTTGCGTGGATTGATGACACAGGCCTTCGGTGCGCGGCAGATGGAGTCCATGCGCCAGGTGGCCGGCGATACCGCCGCCGGGTTGATCGACGCTTTCCAGGCAAACGGCCACTGCGATCTGCTGACCGAGTTCGCGTTCCCGCTGCCGATCGCCATCATCTGCCGGATGCTGGACATCGATGCGGCCGATGCCACCGCGCTGAGTCATGCGACCAGTGCCCTGGCAAAGGTCTTCGATCCGATGATGACGGCCGAAGAACTGCAGGCGACCAGTGTCGCCTATGACCAGCTGGCAGCGTATTTCCACGACGTGATCGCGCAACGCCGCAGCGATGGCGGCGAGGATCTGATCACGCGCTTCATCCAGGCCGAGGACAACGGCCGCCGCCTGAGCGATGAGGAAATCGTCTCCAACGTGATCCTGCTGTTCTTTGCCGGCCACGAAACCACCTCCAACATGATCTGCAATGCGCTGGTCGCCCTGCATCGGCATCCGCAGCAATTGCGCCTGCTGCAGGACACCCCGAGCCTGCTGCCCAATGCGGTGCTCGAGTGCATGCGCTACGACAGCTCGGTGCAGATCGCCACGCGCACGGCCTTGCAGGAGTTCGAGATCGAGGGCGTGGCGGTTCCGCAGGGCGCCATGCTGTACCTGATGCTGGGCGCGGCCAATCACGACAGCCTGCAGTTCACCGACCCGCAGGTGCTGGATATCCGCCGCCAGCAGGGCCGCGCGCTGTCCTTCGGCGGCGGCATCCACCATTGCCTGGGCAACCGGCTGGCCCTGATCGAGATGGAGGCTGCTCTGGCCTGCCTGCTGGCGCGTCTGCCGGCGCTGCGGCTGGAGCAGCGCGACACGCTGAGCTGGAACGATCGCGCCAACCTGCGCGGCGTCGATGCGCTGCTTGCTTCCTGGTGAGGTCGTCGGGCAATAGCAGCCAACAAACCCTCCTGGACGCTGCACGGATGGCGGCAACGCGTGGACCACGCCCGCCGACGCACTGTGGCCATCAATACGGCGTTCAACGGGATACACACCATTGTGGTAGACGGCAAACAGCCGCTGCACGCGTGTTGCGGTGGCTCCAACGACAAACACCGCCGAGCGATCGGCGGTGTTTGCGTGATACATGAGCTGGTCGGAAACTTCGATCAGCACTCTACGATCGAGCGTGGCGGCCTAGAACCGATAGGTGACCCGGCCGTACCAGTAACGCCCGTTGAAACCGAACGGTGACAGCGACGAATACTGCAGGCCGCCGGCGCGGTCGTCGTAGCCGGTGGTCAGCTGCGCCTTGGTCGGGTACTGGTTGGTGAGGTTGTCCGCGCCCACGGTGAAGGTGAATGCGTTCCAGGTCTGGCTGGCGGCCAGGTTCAACAGCCAGCGCGCGTCGTAGGTCTGGTCCTGGCTGCCATCGGCCGGATCGCTGATGCGCTTGATCGATCCGTAGCGGGTGGCGTTGAAGTTCAGTGCAAAGCCGCCCAGCGTCCAGTCCGCCGCGGCCATGTACTTGGTACGCGGGGTGGCATCGGTGAGCAGGCCCTGGCTGGCCCGCCCGAAGTTGGGGTTGGACAGTTCCAGGATCGTGGTCTTGTTGTAGTTGGCGCTGGCACTGAGGTTGAGCTTGCCGTAGCTGCCCAGGTCGGCGAGATAGCTGTTGATCCAGTCCACGCCACGGGTGCGGCTGGTGGCGCCGTTGACGAAGAACTGCACCGCGGCCACCTGGCCGATCGGCTGCGCCAGCTGCAGCTGGTCCGAGTACAGGATCTGGTCCCAGATGCGGATCTGGTAGACGTCCAGGCTGGAGGTGAAGTTGGCCGTCGGCTGCCACACGCCGCCCAGGCCGTAGTTGGTCGATTTCTCCGGGCTCAGCGGGCCGGCGCCCAGCGCCACCGCGACCGGGTCGGAGGTGCGGTAGGTGCCGACCTGCACCAGCTCGCCGTTCTGGATCAAGGTCACCACCGAGGCATAGTTCTGCTGGGCCAGCGACGGCGCGCGGAAGCCGTTGGAGATGGTGCCGCGCAGCGAGAAGGTATCGCTGAAGGCGTAGCGCGCCGATAGCTTGCCCGAGCGCGTGGAGCCGGCGTCGCTGTAGTTTTCGTAACGCCCGGCGATGCCGCCGGACAGCTTGTCGGTGATGTCCGCTTCCAGGTTGGCGTAGACCGCGTTGCTGTGGCGGCCGAACTTGCCGGCCACCGACGGCTCAAGCCCGGAGAACACCTGGGCGCCGCCCGGATATGGGGCACCGTCGTCGGGATTGATGGTGTTGGGATCGAAGAAGTACGACGCCGGCGAGCCGGCGGTGATCTGGTAGCGGTCCTGGCGATGCTCGGCGCCGAAGGCCACATTGACCGGATACGCCAGGCCCCAGTCGAAGGACTTGTTGACGTCCAGGTTGATCGTGCCCTGTTCGGTTTCGAAGCCGCCGGAATTGAAGTTGGTCGGCGAGCTGCCGGTGGTGTAGTACAGGTTGGTATTGATGCTGTTGAGGATGTTGAAGTTCATGTCGTTCTTGCCGTAGGTGGCCGACATGTCCCAATTCCAGTCGCTCTCGGTGCTGCCCTTCAGGCCCAGCACCGCCGAGCGGTCATTGGTGGGGTTGTAGATCTGCGGCAGGAAGCCGTTCGGGTAGATCGCCTGCACGTTGCGCGCGGTGTTTTCAGCTGCGCGGTAGTAACCGTTGGAGGTGACTTCGCGCCGGCTCATGCTGAGGTGGCCGTACAGCTCCAGGTTCGGCGAGAACGCATAGCCGAAGGCGGCCAGCCCCTGGTAGAACGTGGAGGCCGGGTCGCCGTGGCGCTGGTAGGGCACACCGCCCGGGTTGGGCGTGCCCGGCACGGTGGTGGCGCGGTTGGTGTTTTCGCCGCGGTTGGTGCTCATGGTGTTCTGGTAGTTCCAGGACAGCCGCACCCAGCCCGGCGCGGTATCGCCGCCGCTGCCGCCGAAGGGCAGGCCGACCGAGCCGTCGATGCCGTTCTGCTCGCCATCGCCCTTGTCCATGATGCCGCCATTGATCGACACGCTATTGCTGCCGGCATCGGCGCCATGCTTGAGCACGATATTGACCACGCCGGCGATGGCATCGGAGCCGTACTGGGCCGAGGCGCCGTCGCGCAGCACCTCGATGCGCGCGATGGCCGACATCGGCAGCGAGTTCAGATCGGCCGGCGCCGAACCGCGCCCGACGTAGGGGTTGTAGTTGATCAGCGAGGAGGTGTGATAGCGCTTGCCGTCGACCAGCACCAGCACCGCATCCGGCGACAGCCCGCGCAGCGTGGCCGGCCGCGCGGCATCGTTGCCGTCGGAGATCGCCGGGCGCGGGAAGTTCAGCGAGGGCAGCAGTTTGCCCAGCGCGGTGGCGATGTCGGTCGCGCCGGTGGCCTGCAGCGACTGCTCGGTGATGATGTCGATCGGCGATTCGGATTCGGCCACGGTGCGGTCGCTGACGCGCGTGCCTGTGACGATCAGCGTATCCAGGGTTTTCTGCGGCTGGGCAGGCTGCGATTGCGCACTGGCGGCAAACGTACAGACGGTGAGCGCGGCCGAGATCGCAAGCGAGAGTGCGTTGGAGGTGTGCATGGGAATGGAGACTCAAGGGGGATGATGGACGCAGCACTGCGCTGCGTGTAGTGCGGGGGAAGAGGACGGCGGACTGCGTGATCCGTGTCGCCTGCACGCAGCGCGTGTGCGCTGGCGGGATGGCGGGCACGGCAAGGACAACGGACTGCGACGCAGCGTCTGCTGCGTGGCGCATCCTTGCGAAATGAGGGGGGAACTCGCCCTGTTGCGACAATCGGACAGGGCGAGCGATGCTGCGGGCGTGCCGCCTGATCTCAGCGACGTGGGGCGCGGCGATCGAGGTGCCGGTCGTTGCCGACCGGCACGTGGCGATTTACCACTTGTAGCTCACGTTGGCATACACCAGCGCGCCGTTGAAACCGAACGGCGAGGCGCTGCTGTACGGCAGGTAGGTGCGCGTGCCCAGGCCGGCTTCCTGGCGGTCGGGATATTCGTTGAGCACGTTGTCGCCGCCGATGGTGAAGTTCCAGTCGTTCAACTTGTAGGACGCGGCCAGGTCCAGCGTCCACTTGGCCGCATAGGTCTGGTCGCTGCCGGCGTTGGTGCCGAAGGTGCTGAACTCGCCCCAGCGCGTGGCGGTGCCGGTGAACGACCAGTTGCCCGGCGACCAGGTGCCGCCCAGGAAGAACTTGTCGCGCGGCGTGCCTTCGGTGATGCGGCCCAGTTCGGCGCGGCCGATGCGCACCGCACCCGGATCGATCGCTTCCAGCGCTGCCGGGTTGTCGGCGATCCGTTCCACGTCGGTCTTGTTGTAGTTGTAGCCGGAGGTCAGCTCCGCGCTGCCGCCGTCCAGGTTCCAGCGATAGGTGCCGACCGCATCCACGCCCTGGGTCTTGGTGTCCACCGCGTTGGTGAAGTAGCGCCCGCCACCGATGCCCGGGAAGCCATTGGCCTGAAGGTAGTTGCGCGCCGCATTGGAGGTGAGGTTTTCCGACAGCACGATGCGGTCATCGATCTCGATGCGATATGCATCGACCGTGATGTACAGGTTTTCGATCGGCTGCAGCACCACGCCAAGCCCGTAGTTCTTGGATTCCTCGGCCTTCAACGGCTCGGCGCCCAGTGCAATGGCGGCCGGGTTGTCGGTACGGAAGGTGCCGATCTCGAACGGGATCGCGGTGACCGTGCCGTTGGGCTGGGCCACGTTGAGGAACTGGGTGGCGATCGACTGGAAGTTCTGCTGCTGCAGCGACGGCGCGCGGAAGCCGGTGGACGCGGTGGCCCGCACTGCGATCTTGTCGGTGAACGCATAGCGCAGCGACAGCTTGCCGGTGGCGGTATCGCCGAAGTCGCTGTACTTCTCGTAGCGGCCGGCCAGGCCGGCGGAGAACTTGTCGGTCAGATCCGCTTCCAGGTCCACATAGGCCGAGTGGCTGTTGCGGTTGTAGTAACCGGCATCGGAGAGCTTGAAGCCCGGGAACACCTGTGCGCCCGGGATCAACGCGCCACTGGCCGAGGGAATGCCGCCGTTGGCCGATGATGCCGCATCGCCGGGCGACTGGTTGAACTTCTCGCCGCGCCATTCCGCACCGAAGGCCAGCGTGACCGGATATGCCAGGCCCCAGTCCAGGGTCTTGGTGAAGTCGGCATTGAGCACGTTCTGGGTCACTTCCAGCGTGCCGGCATGGAAGTTGGTCGGGCTGGCCAGCCCCAGGCTGTTGTTCAAGCTGTTGCGTACATCGAAGGTGAGATTGTTCTGGCCGTAGTTGTAGCTCAGATCGATGTTCAGGCCGCCTTCGGTGGAGGTCTTCAAGCCACCGACCCACGACACGTCCTTGCTGACGTTGTAGATCTGCGGCAGGAAGCCGTCCGGATAGATTTCCGGGCGGTTGCGGTTGTCGCCGGCAAAGCGGAAGTAGCCGTTGGACAGCACCTCGCGGCGGCTGACCATGCCGAACGAGTAGAAGGTCAGGTAATCGGTGGGGCTGTATTCGCCATTGAACGAGATGGCGCCCTGGTCGATGTCCGGGTCGCCGTAACGCTGCTCCACGCGGCCCTGGAAGGGCAGTGCGCGGTTGGTCTGGTCCGAGTGCCCGGCCTGCGCGGCCAGGTGCACCTTGCCGGTGCCGGCGAAGCTGAAACCGGCATCGCCGGACAATTGATACTGCTCGCCGTCGCCGGCGCTGTACTTGCCGTAGCGGCCATTGACGCTGCCGCCTTCACCGCTGCCCTTGAGCACGATGTTGATCACGCCGGCGATGGCGTCGGAGCCGTATTGCGCCGACGCGCCGTCGCGCAGCACTTCGATGCGCTCCACCGCGGCGATCGGAATGGTATTGAGGTCGGCCGGCGACGAACCACGGCCCTGGGTGTCGTTGAGGTTGATCAACGCGGTGCTGTGGTAGCGCTTGCCGTTGACCAGCACCAGCACCTGGTCGGGTGACAGGCCGCGCAGCTGCGCCGGGCGCACTGCATCCGAGCCGTCGGAGATGGCCGGGCGGGGGAAATTCAACGAGGGGATCGCGCGTGACAGCGCGGTCGCCAGCTCGGTGGTGCCGGTCGATTCCAGCGCCTGCGGCGAGATGATGTCGATCGGCGATGCCGATTCGGCCACGGTGCGATCGGCCACGCGCGTGCCGGTCACGATCAGGGTATCGAGGGTTTTCTGGGTGGGAGCTTGTGACTGCGCGACTGCGCTTGAAGCGGAAAACGACAGTGCAAGAACAACGGCAACTGCGAGTGGACTGGTCTTGCAATTCATGCGGTGACAACTCCGAGTGGGGAACGGATGCATCGCAGGGGCCCCCTTCCCGGGCCGCGTCCGTTGCGGCAGCTGCGGTGCGTTTCCAACCATTGACCACGCATAACCGCATGTCAAATTTTGGTTATGTTGCGCTTGCAACCGTTATCGCAAATATGCTTATGAAAACGTTGCCAGCTTGCACCAGAGTGATGCGTCGCTTGCACCCGACCTGCTGCTGCACGGGTTTTTTTGCACCATCATGGACATCGATAGCAGTTATGAAACTTCTGCATCAGAACGTGATTTGCACCGCATCGGCGATGCGTTGCGCAGGACCATGGAACACCGCTTCGATGTTGTTGCCATCTGGATCCAGGGCAAATGCTGCGTAATAACTCGGGTGATACGGGCGCACGCCCGGCGCGCCGTTGTCGCGGCCGCCGTGGGCGAGGGCGGCCTGATGGAACGCATGCACCATGGCGACATCGTGCGCCTGGAAGGCCAGATGGTGGCGGCCGGTGAGTACGCCTTGCGCCACCGTGTGGCGATCGGACACGAACAGCTCGTCGGCCCAGAAGAATCCCTTGCCTTCGCCACCGATCGGAATGCCCAGCACATCGAGCACGGCCTGGTAGAAACGTCGGCTCGCCGCCAGGTCGTGGACGACCAGATGCAGGTGGTCGATCAGACGGCCGCGTGAGAGTTGCGCTGCGTCCATGGTGGGTGCTCCATCAGGGTGGAAGCGCGTTGATACCACTGCGGCCGCCGGTGGCTCTTCACGGCGCATCGATGCCCGCCTCCGGATGGCCTGCATCAGGAAAACGCCGCAAGCACGCCGGGCAAAAACGCACACGCCCCGGCAAGCCGGGGCGTGTGGTCGAGCGTCAGGATGCAATCGTGCAGCGCGCCTGGGCACTAAATGCCGGGCAACACCGCAGGCTAGGCCGCCAGGTTACCAGCGATAGTTGATGCGGCCGTACACGTAGGCACCATTGAAGCCGAACGGCGACAGATTGCTGTACGGGAACTGCCCGCTGGTGGAGTTGGCGAAATTGTTCTCGTCCGGGTACTCGTCCAGCAGATTGTCCGCACCCAGTGTCAGCGTCCAGCGATCGATCTTGTAGCTGGCCGAGGCATCCACCACCCACTTGGCGCCGAAGGTCTGGTCGTTGATCGCCGCGGCCGGACGCGTGCTGTACTTGCCATAGCGCGTGGCACCCAGTGCCAGCGTCCAGTGCTCCAGGTTCCAGCTGCCGTTGACCAGGAACTTGTCGCGCGGGAAGCCTTCTTCGATGCGGCCGCGTTCGGTGCGGTCGATGCGCTCCAGGCTCAGCCCGTTGGCCGACAACGCGGCCGGATTGGCCGCGACACTGCGCACCTCGGTCTCCGAATAGTTGTAGCCGGCGGTCAGGTCCACGCTGCTGGCGGCCAGCTGCCAGCGGTAGCTGCCGACCACGTCCACACCGCGCGTGCGCGTGTCCACCGCGTTGGTGAAGTAGCGCCCGCCGTTGATGCCGAAGATGCCCTGCGCTTCGAGCAGGTTGCGCACGCCGGTGCCAGTGAGGTTGGACGACAGCACGATGCGGTCGTCCACGTCGATCTGGTACGCATCCACGGTGAGGTAGAGCGCATCGGTCGGCTGCAGCACCAGGCCCAGGCTGTAGGACAGCGAGGTCTCGGCATCCAGCGGCTCGGACCCCAGCGCACGCGCGACGGTGCTGTCGGCCGGGAAGGTGCGGATCTCGAACGGGTTCGGATTGCCGGCCAGGAAGGTGGTGCTGGTGGACTGGAAATACTGCTGCGCCAGCGACGGCGCGCGGAAGCCCGACGCCACCGTGCCGCGCAGCGCGATCCTGTCGGTGAACGCATAGCGGCCGGACAACTTGCCCGAGGCCTGGCTGCCGAAATCGTTGAAGTCTTCGTAGCGGCCGGCCAGGCCGGCCGAGAACTTGTCGGTGAAATCGGCTTCCAGATCCGCATACAGCGCGTAGCTGTCACGCGAATACTGCCCGGACACGCTCGGCGCAAACCCGCCAAAACCCTGCGCGCCACCGGCCAGCGTGCCGGCCTGGAAATACGAGCCCACTTCGCCCGGCGACTGGTTCCACTTCTCGTTGCGGTATTCGGCGCCGAAGGCCACCGTCACCGGATACGCCAGGCCCCAGTCGAAGCCGCGCTTGACGTCCAGGTTGACGATGTTCTGCGTGGTCTCCAGCGCGCCATCGTAGAAAGAGGTCGGCGAGGTCGGCCCCAGGCTCACGTTGAGCGTGTTGCGGGTGTGGAAATCGATCTTGTTGTAGCCGTAGTTGTAGCTGGCATCCCAGTCCCAGCCGCTGGCCGTGGACCCGCGCACGCCGGCCACCAGCGAGCGGTCCTTGGCGTAGGTCTGGATTTCCGGCAGGAAGCCCTGCGGATAGACCGACAGGATGTTCTGGGTGCTGCCCGGCGCGCGGAAGAACGCGAACGAGGTGATGTCGCGGTTGCTGGCGGTGGCAAAGGCGTAACCGGTGATGCTGTCGCTGAAGGCGAACTCGGTATTGGCCGACACCGCCTGCGCGTTGACGTCCGGGTCGCCGATCTTGAACGCCTTCTGGCCCACCGCCGGCTGCGAGGCGCTGGGGGCGCCGGCATAGCCGCGCGCACGGTCGGTGGGGTCCTGCTGGTTGAGCTGGGCGGCCACATGCAGCCAGCCGCGCTCGTTGCCGTACGCCACGCCGGTGTCGCCGGACAGCTCGTAGTTGCTGCCGTCGCCGGCCGAGTACTGGCCGAAGCCGGCCTGCAGGCTGCCGCCCTTTTCCGCGCCCTTGAGCACGATGTTGACCACACCGGCAATGGCATCGGAGCCGTATTGTGCCGAGGCGCCGTCGCGCAGCACTTCCACGCGCGCGATCGCCGCCACCGGAATGGTGTTCAGATCCACCGCCGCGGCGCCACGGCCGATGGTGCCGTTGAGGTTGAGCAGCGAGGAGGTGTGGCGGCGCTTGCCGTTGACCAGCACCAGCACCTGGTCCGGCGACAGGCCGCGCAGCTGTGCCGGACGGATCGCGCTGGTGCCGTCGCTCAGCGCAGGGCGCGGGAAGTTCAGCGACGGCAGCGCGCGGGCCAGTGCGGTGGCCAGCTCCGAGGTGCCGGTGGCCTGCAGCGACTCGGCGCTGATGATGTCGATCGGCGACTGCGACTCGGCCACGGTCCGGTCGGACACCCGGGTACCGGTGACGATGACGGTGTCCAGCGTGTTGGCGGGCGCGCTGGCCGGCGTGGCGCTCTGGGCAAAGGCGGGGGAGGCGAGCAGCGCCGCAACCACGGCGGTTGCGAGCGAGGACAGCGGGTAATTCATGACAACTCCGAACGGGGGTCCAGGCAGGACCAGCAAGGCTGGGCGGGGTCTGGTCGCGGCGACGCGAAGGAACGACGGCCAGCCCGAAGGCGCTAATTATTCGTTAACGCTAGAATGGCGTCGCAGGAGTGCTGCTCATCTGCTCATTCCTTTTCGTTCTATCGGACTGTCCATCAATGATTTCCCTGCGCAACTTCTCCATGCGACGCGGCGAGCGTCTGCTGTTGTCCAACGTCGACCTGACCATGCATGCCGGCTACCGCGTCGGTGTGGTTGGCCGTAATGGCACCGGCAAGTCGAGCCTGTTTGCCGCGGTCAAGGGCGAACTGGAAGCGGACAAGGGCGATGTCGACCTGCCCGGCAAGGTGCGCACCGCCAGCGTCTCGCAGGAAACCCCGTCGCTGCCCGATCCGGCGCTGTCGTTCGTGCTCGGTGGCGACATCGAGGTCTCCGCGATCCTGCAGGAAGAGGCCGCAGCCACCGCGCGCGAGGACTGGGAAGCGGTGGCCAATGCGCACCAGAAGATGGCCGAACTCGGCGCCTACGATGCCGAGGCGCGCGCCGGCAAGCTGCTGCACGGCCTGGGCTTCCCGGCCGACACCCATCACCGCGCGGTGTCCTCGTTCTCCGGCGGCTGGCGCGTGCGCCTGAACCTGGCGCGCGCGTTGATGATGCCCAGCGACCTGCTGCTGCTGGACGAACCGACCAACCACCTGGACATGGACGCGGTGCTGTGGCTGGAGCAATGGCTGCTCAAGTACCCGGGCACCTTGCTGCTGATTTCGCATGACCGCGAGTTTCTCGACAACGTGGCCACCCACACCCTGCACCTGCATGGCGGCACCGCCAAGCTGTACGTCGGCGGCTACACCGATTTCGAGCGCCAGCGCATCGAGCACCTGCGCCAGCAGCAGATCGCCCACGACAAGGAACAGGCCGAGCGCGCGCATCTGCAGAGCTTCATCGACCGCTTCAAGGCGCAGGCCAGCAAGGCCACCCAGGCGCAGAGCCGCATGAAGCGCCTGGCCAAGATGGCCGGCACCGAGGCGGTCCGCGCCGAGCGCGAGTTCCGCATCCAGTTTGCCCAGCCCAATCGGCTGCCGTTTTCGCTGATCCGGTTGAATCATGCGGCTTGCGGGTATGCGGCTGCGCCGCGGGAGCCGGGAATCGGGAATGGGGAATCGCAAAAGCGTGGGTCCAGCGATGCGATTACCGTGCTGCACGATGTCGGGTTCGGGCTGGAGGCGGGTGACCGGATCGGGTTGCTGGGGCCCAATGGTGCGGGTAAGTCCACGCTGGTGAAGACGTTGGTGGGCGAGCTTGCGCCGCTGTCGGGCGAGCGCAGTGCGCATCCGGACCTGCGGATTGGCTACTTCGCCCAGCACACGGTGGAGTCGCTGCACGAGGGCCAGTCGCCGATGGATCACTTCCGCGAGCTGTCGCCGGATGGTGCCAACCAGGCGTTTCGCGACTTCCTGGGCAAATGGAATTTCGCCGGCGACCGTGCGTTCGAGGTGGTGGATGGTTTTTCCGGCGGCGAGCGCGCGCGTCTGGCGCTGGCGCTGATCGCCTGGCAGCAGCCGAACGTGCTGCTGCTGGACGAACCGACCAACCATCTGGACCTGGAAATGCGCGAGGCACTGGCCGAAGCGTTGAGCGACTTCGAAGGTGCGATCGTGATGGTCTCGCATGACCGCCATCTGATCGGCCTGGTCTGCGACAGTTTCTGGCGCGTGGCCGATGGCGTGGTCGAGCCGTTCGAAGGCGACCTGGACGAATACGCCGCCTGGCTGCGCAGCCGCCCGGCCGCCCAGGGCACCAAGCAGAAGATGGCCGAAGTGGCGCCGACACCGCCACCGCCGACCAAGCCGCTGCCGCCGAAGAAGGCCGTCAACCCGCACAAGCTGGCCAGCGCCGAAAAGCGCGTCGGCGAACTGGAAGCGGCGTTGGCGGCGCTGGACCGCGAGCTCGCCAACCCGGGCAACTATGCCGACAGCGAGAAGATGGCGGTGCTGGGCCGCGACCGCGAGGCCACCGCACAGCAACTGGTGGCTGCGGAAGCGGCGTGGATGGAGCTGATCGAGGGGGTGTAGCAGCGGTCGCGGTGATGGGGCTGGTGATGGTGCCTGTTGATCGCTGGTGCAAGAGGGCGAAGGTGATGGAAGTAGGCTTCGCGCCCGTACCCTCATCCGGCGCTACGCGCCACCTTCTCCCAGCGGGAGAAGGGAGCAAGCCGCCGCTCTGGTGATTAAGCCCCTCTCCCTGCGGGAGAGGGGTTGGGGTGAGGGTACGACGGAAGACAGGCATCTCGATGGAAGGGCTGGGTGAGGTGCGGCGCAGCCATCTCACAAGAGAGGCAGCGTCGCGTGCACGCAGGCAACCGGCCCGGGAACGCATCCAGCGTCACCCCGGCGTTTGCTCCACCAACCACGCAAGAAACCTTCGCCCAGCCTCGCTCTCCGCCCGCGAGCGCAGCCGCGTCAGCCAATAACGTCCAGCGTCGATCTGGATCGGAAACGGGCACACCAGGCGCCCGGCATCCAGGTCCTGGCGAAACATCGGCAGCGGCAATAACGCCACACCGATACCGGCCGCCGCGGCGCTGGCCAGGGTCAACGAGGAATCGAACATCGCTCCGCGTGCGGCGACTTCGGCCACGCCCGCGGCGCGAAACCACTGCGGCCATTCGTCCTGGCGATACGAGCGCAATAACGGCAGTTGCGCCAGATCGGTCGGCGTGCGCAAGCCACGTGCCATGGTCGGCGCACACACCGGCGCAAACGGCGCCTCCATCAACGCCTCGGCAATCTGCCCCTGCCAGTCGCCATCGCCAAACCGGATCGCCAGATCCAGGCCTTCGCCGGCCAGGTCGACGCGGTTGTTGTGAGTCGACAGGCGCAGCTCGATCTCCGGATGCGCCGCATGAAAGGCATCCACGCGCGGCAGCAGCCAGCCGGTGGCGAAGGTGCCCACCACGCCGACGCTGAGCACCTCGCGATAGTGGCCATCGGCAAAGCGCTCCAGGGTGGCGGCAATGCGATCGAAGGCTTCGGCCAGCACCGGCGCCAGCGCCGCGCCCTCGTCGGTGAGTGCCACCCCGCGCGGTAGCCGATGGAACAGGCTGCTGCCCAGCTGTTGCTCCAGCGCCTTGATCTGGTGGCTGAGTGCGGCCTGGCTGACGCACAGCTCGCTCGCCGCACGGGTCAGGTTCTGGTGGCGTGCGGCGGCCTCGAAGGCGCGCAAGGCGTTGAGCGGGAGGCGAGGGCGGGGCATGCGCAGAGATTAGTTCAATTCATGCCAGGGATCGAAACATCGCGATACTCCGGCGGCCGCCCCGGGCCGATACTGCGGGCTCTGATCGGGAGGCTGGTCCATGTTGAAGCGTCGACAATTCCTGTGCGCAACCGGCGCGGGTGTGCTGCTTGCAGCGTCCAGGCCCCTACGTGCCGTCAGTCTGGTGGCGTCTGCGGCGGTTGAGTTGCGAGAGGCATGGGCCGGGATCGAACGCAGGAGCGGCGGTCGCCTGGGCATCTGCCTGCTCGACAGCGCCACCGGCAGGCGCATCGGCCAGCGTGAGGACGAGCGCTTCCCGCTGTGCAGCACCTTCAAATTTGTATTGGCTGCGGCGGTGCTGCAGCGGGTGGACAAGGGCGAGCTGACCCTGGCGAAACGGGTGAAGATCCGCGCCGCCGACATGCTTGAACATGCCCCGGTCACCGAGCGCCATGTCGGCGGGTCGCTGAGCGTGGCCGAGCTGTGTCGGGCCACGATGATCCATAGCGACAACCCGGCCGCCAACCTGCTGTTTCCGCTGGTGGGCGAGCCGGCCGGACTGACCGCCTTCCTGCGTGGCATCGGCGATGCGCACACGCGCAGCGACCGCCACGAGCCGGAGATGAACCGGTTCGCCCCGGGCGACCCGCGCGACACCACCACCCCGGCGGCAATGGCCGCCACCTTGCGCACCCTGCTGCTGGGCAACGCGCTGCAGCCGGCCTCGCGCAAGCAGTTGACCGACTGGATGATCGACAACCGCACCGGCGATACCTGCCTGCGCGCCGGCCTGCCGCGCGGCTGGAAGATCGGCGACAAGACCGGCAGCAACGGCAGCGACACCCGCAACGACATCGCCATCCTGTGGCAGCCAGGACGCCAGGCGCCGCTGCTGCTGACCGCCTATCTCAATGGCGCAACGGTCGATGCTGCCGCACGCGATGCAGCGCTCAAGGCTGTTGCTGCCGCGGTCGCGATGACGGGCGCGGGGTTCACCGACGACGCGTTCCAGCGCGAGTGGCGCGCGCTGACAGCGGTCACGCCGCGCTGAGTTTTCTCAACCCGGCGCGCCGATCACCAGCGGCTCGTCCTGCTGCAGCCGCGCCGGCCCGCCCATGGCCGGGTCGCTGACGCTGTCTGCGCCGGTTTCGATGCGCCCGGCAAGCCGCTGCGCTGCACCGTCGTGCGTCACCCACAGGTCGTACCAGCCGCCGGTTGCTGCTGCCTGCCAGCGGCGTTGTTCGGTGGCGCCGGGTGCAATGCGCAGGCGTTCGTGCGGTTGCGCGGTGGCATACGCGCCCGGCTGCAGCTCCACCTGCACCGCAGTGCTGCCGGCATTGCGCAGCGATAGGGACACGGCCGCGCGATCGTTCGCATCCTGGGTGATCTCGGCCACCAGTAATGGTGCGCCCAGATTTTTTCCGCAATAGTGACGATGGAAGCCATTGGGGCCGATCAACCACAGGTCGTAACGGCCATCGCCGGTGGCCCACGTGCCATCCACTGCCGCGCCGTTCCCCACCGTATAACGACGCGGAATTGCGGCAAGATCGAGGCGGTCGTAGACGTGCAGGACCACCGCCGCGCCAGCGTTTGACATGCGCAGCTTCACCTCGCCACGCTCAGGCAGATAAGCCAGTTCCACGCTGGGGCGATACGGCAGCGCCCGCGAACGGCGTGTACCGAACGGCTGCTGCGGCGATTGCAACGTGGCCGGCAACGGCGGCAGTGCGTGTTCGCGCAGGGCTGCCGCGCGCGCTGCGGTGGCGCTGACATCGGGCAACGCCGCGACGAAGGGGCGCGCATCGGCATTGCGGAAGTCGAATGCACCGGTGAGGTCACCACACACTGCGCGCCGCCACGGTGTGATCTCCGGTGCGGGCACGCCGAAGCGGCGTTCCAGCAGCCGCAATACCGAGGTGTGGTCGTACACCTGCGAATCCACCCAGCCGCCGCGGCTCCACGGCGAGATCACGTACAGCGGCACGCGCGGGCCCAGGCCATAGGGACGGCCGCGCAGCTCGGGCAGATCCACCTTCTGTTCGCCCGGTGCCGGGTGGCGATGGTAGTCGTCGTCGGTGGCGATGCTCGATGCGCCGGCAAGGCCGCCGGCCGCGCGCGGGTCCGGCGACGGTGGCGCCGGCGGCGGCATGTGATCGAAGAAGCCGTCGTTCTCGTCGAACATCAACAGCAGTGCGGTGCGGCTCCACACCTGCGGATCGGCGGTCAGCGCATCCAGCACACGCGCGGTATAGGCCGCGCCCTGCGCAGGGCTGGACGGATCCGGATGCTCGCTGCCGGCCGCGTCGGCGATGACGAAACTCACCGATGGCAGACGCCCGCCCAGCACGTCGGCGCGCAGCTGCTCGACACCGCGTGTGCTGACGCCACGCGCGCGCAACTGCGCATCGTGCCCGGGTGCAGCAGTGAAGGCCTGCCGGAACGGCGCAAAGCCGGCCAGCGGGTTGTCGGTGAAGTTGTCGCGCATGTCCTGATAGATCTGCCAGGACACACCCGCTTTCTGAAGATGTTCAACGTAGGTCGTCCAGCGATACGGCTCGGCGAAACCACCCAGTTCCGGAAAGTTGTCATGCGAGTTGCCGATCACCGGCCCGCCGGCGCGCGCCTGCGGGTCGTTGCCGCCGCTCCACAGAAACACGCGATTGGAATTGGTGCCGGTCTGGATCGAGGCGTGGTACGCATCGCAGATGGTGAAGGCGTCGGCAAGCGCGTACTGGAACGGAATATCCGCGCGCCGGTAATAGCCCAGTGCGTGGTCGTGCTTGGCCGCGGCCCAGTGCCCGAGCCGGCCGTGATCCCAGGCGCGTTGCGCATCCACCCAGCTATGCGGCGTGCCTTGCACGCGCATGAAGCCGAATTGTGCTGCGGTATCCAGCGCAAACGGCGTCAGCCATTGGCGGCCGTCGTCGCTGGGTTGCAGCCACACCGTGCGCGCGGGCGCGCCCGGCAGCGGCGGCGCGGGAATGGGGAAACGATCGCCGAACCCGCGCACGCCGGGCAGGGCGCCGAAGTAATGATCGAAGGCGCGGTTTTCCTGCATCAGGATCACCACATGCTGCAGATCTTCCAGCGTGCCGGTGCGGCGGTCCGGCGCGATGGCGGCGGCCCGCGCGATGCTGGGCGGCAGCAGCGCGGCGGCGGCGCCGGCAAGCCCGGTCTGCAGAACGCGGCGGCGGGGAAGGTCGATCATCGTGTCACCTGGTTGGCGCGCCAATCCTGTCGGCGCTGGAGCGGGCCGAGCGTACCCAACATGTCAGTGCGTGTGTTCTGGCGCGTGCGTGCACAAGCGCCAATGCCGTCCCTTTACAGGTGCGCAGGAGACGATGCATGGAGCGGATCGGTCGTGTGCCTTTTCCCCGATCCGCTCCCCATCACTGGAAATCCTATCGCCTGCCGGGCAGCGGTGCGCCCTCTACGCTAGAGATCCAGCGTCACGGTCAGCCCGACCGTGCGCGGCGCGCCGATGAACGCGCTGTCGCTGCCGTCCACGCCTTCCAGATAGCGCTTGTCGGTGAGGTTGCTGACGTTGAGCGCCAGCTGCAGGCCCTTGAGCTGCGACGACAGTTGCGACAGTTCCACGCCCAGGTTGGCATCGAAGGTGGTCACGCCATCGAGTGCCGCACGGTTGGAGGCGTCCAGGTAGCGCTTGCCCAGGTAGCGCCCGGACACACCGAAGCGCCACGCCTGGCCGCGCCAGTCCGCCGACACCACCAAGGTGTTGCGCGGTTGGCCGATCACCTGCGCACCGGGGGTGATCTCCAGCGCGGTGTCGCGCGCGGCATCGCCGCTGCCCAGGTAATCGGCCTTGTTGTACGTATAGGCACCGTTGATGCGCCAGCCGTTGTCCCAGCCATAGCCGAGCGCCGCTTCCACGCCGCGCGCATGCACGCCGCCGAAGTTCTCGTACACGCCATCGGTTTCGCCCAGGTAGTCGATGCCGGTGACGAAGTTGGCCGGCACATAGACGATGCGGTTGTCGAAGCGGATGTCGTACAGCGTCACGCTGCCGGTCAACGGCCAGCGGCTCAGGCGCAGGCCGAGTTCGACGTTGTCGGCGGTTTCCGGTTGCACCCGGCTCAGCGCGACCGGGTCGGTTTCGCCCAGCACGCCGGAGGGAATCGCGGCGAAGTTCTGCGAATACCCGGCAAAGGCTTCCAGGCCCTGCACCGGGGTGGTCCAGGTCAGGCCGGCCGACAGCAGCGGGTCCGAATGCGAATCCGACTCCACATGCTGCGCATCGCCGATGCGGCGGTCGCGGGTCTGGTCGACGAAGAACTGCTTGACGCCCACACGCCAGGCAAAGGCGCCGTAGCGCATCACGTCCTCGACGTAATACATCTGCTCGTCGGTCTGGTAGGCATCCTTGAACTGCACCCAGTACGGCTGATGATCGAAGCCGATGTTGGTGCCGACGTTGAGCAGGCGATGCCAGTCGCGGGTGACGCTACGGTCGTAACGTTCCAGCCACGCACCGGCGCGCACGGTGTTGTCGATGGCGCCCAGATCCGCGCGCCATTCCACGTCGGCCATCGCGCCGGCGCGGTGGTTGTCGTAGTGGCTGTGGCGATACGACTGCACCGGCACCGAACCGGCCGGATAGCAGGCCGGGTTGGATTCGGCCGGCAGCGCATCGCTGCCGGCGCAACCGGCCAGCATCGTCGCGGCTGCACCGCCGGGCGTGAGGTAATACAGCTTGCCCAGGTCGCTGCCGGCATACACGGTGTTGCCGCCACGCGCTTCGGATTCCGCTGCGCCGGCGCCGTCGTTGGTGACATCCACCAGATACGGCGGAATCCAGTCGCCACGGCCCTGCATGCGGTGCGCGTAGCCGGTCAGCGTGGTCTTGAAGCCATTGCCGCCATCGAAGGCGCCGCGCAGATAGCCGAAGGTGTTCTTGCGCAGCGCGCGCGAGCCGGAGCGATAGTTCTGGTCCAGGTACGGAATGCCGGTGAGCGTGCCGGTCAGCAGGTCGTGCTCGGGGTCGCGCGCGAACTGTTCGGGCGTCACGCTGGTGTACTCGGATTCGTCGGCATCGTCGTAGGACGCGTAGCCGCTGAGCGTCCACTTGTCCAACACGCTGACGAACTTGCCGGCCAGGTGGTCGCGGCGGGTGTGGCCGCTGCCGTCGATCCAGTCGTCGTTGCGTGCCGACGAGCCGCTGACCCAGGCGCGTGTGTTGCCGCCGAGCAGGCCGGTGTCGTAGCGCGCGTAATACTTGCGCGCCTGGTTGTCGCCGATGCCGCCGATCACGCGCACGCGCTGCTCTTCCAGCGGGTCGCCGGTGAGGTAGTTCAAGGTGCCACCCAACGCTTCGTTGGAGCGCGAGGCGATGTCGGCGGTGCCCTGGCTGACTTCCACCGTTTCCAGGTCCGGCATGTCGATGAAGCGGTTGGCCTTGGAGCCGCCGCCATAGGCAGAGCCGCCGTTGGGCACGCCATCGATGGTGGTGCCGATCTGCTGGGTATCGCGATTGCTGACGAAGCCGCGCATGCTGATCTGGGTGCCCCAATCCGACGAGCCGAAGGCATCGGCCTCGGTCACCACCACGCCGGGCAGTTCGTTGAGCGCATCGTTGACGCTGCCCAGCACGAACTGGCGGTCCAGCATTTCCTTGCTGACATTGGTCTTGGAATACGTCATCGCCTGGCCGACCACCTGCACCTGATCCAGCGTGGACACCTGCTCGCCAGCGCTGCCCGGTTCGGCCGCGGACGGGCCAGACGCTGCGCCATCGGGGGCTTGCTGTGCGTAGGCGGGCAGGGTGAGCGGAACCAGTAGCAACGCGAGCGTGGCCGGATGGCGCACGCGCGAGGAGGACGTCGAATCCATTACAATCCAACAAGCGGGGAGGTCTGCAAAGACTGCCGTGCTTGCATTGCGTGATGATGACCGCGCAAAAGGTGTGGTCGGGATCACTGGATGGTTTTACTACGCCCTGCCGCAAGGACGATTGCGGGCTAGCGCCGTCTGCATGCTTCGCGTTGGGTCGTTGAACGACACCTCCGAAACTGCGTGTCATACCGAGGCTATTCATTCCAAGACAGGCGATGCGAATCGTCGCGTCGTTGGAGGGGTGGTCAAGTGCTTGGGTCAAAAGCTCAGGTCGTCGAGGGCGCAGCGCCCTCACCGCTTGCGGGACACGCCGTGAACCTATCCCTGGGGGCTCGGTGGCGGCATCCATGCCGCCACACGGGCCCGCAACCGGCAAGGACGCCGCACCAGACAGTTGGTCGGCGCTCATTGGAAAGCCGTCTGTCGTGCGATGTGCATCAGACCTGGAACCGCTGCTACGTGATTCAACAAGGCACACCCAGCACTGCTCTTCCCATGCACACCGACCATCTCGATAGGTCCTTGCCCGCTCACCGTCGCGGGACCTTACGCGGCATGGATGCCGCGTAAGAGCCTCCATGGATGGATTCACGGCGTGTCCCGCGATGGTGGGCGGGCAAGGACCCTGCAGCCAAGCCGCAGATCATCGGCTCTACAGCAGATCTACACGGCCTTCTATCAGCTGCTCTGTCGTGCGGCGTGTCCCGCGACCGTGGGCGGGCAAGGGCCCCGCGGCCAAGCCGCAGACCATCGGCTCTACAGATGATCTACACGGCCTTCTATCAGCTGCTCTGTCTTGCGGCGTGTCCCGCGACCGTGGGCGGGCAAGGACCCCGCAGCCAAGCCGCAGATCATCGGCTCTGCGACCGATACCCGCGAAACAGGGGCGTTAGCCGCTCCTGGTGTGCGGCGGTGCTTCGGCCTGCTGCGTCTCCGGCATCAACTCCAACGCCGATGGGGTGGTGCGCAGCATCGGGCGGAAGGAGATTGGGTGGATGCGGCGGCGCGTGAAGCGCAGCAGGCGTGCCAGGGTAAATCCGGCCAGTGCCAGCAGCATCACCGCGAAATAGACCGGGAGTGCGGCAGGGCCGAATTTCTGCATCGCGCCACCGGCCAGGGCCGGACCGATCGCCGCGCCCACGCCATGTACCAACAGCAGGCTGCTGCAGCCGGAGAGCAGATCTTCGCGCGGCAGGTAATCGAGCATGTGTGCCACCGCGAACGGATACAGCGAGAACGCCAACCCGCCGTACACGAAGAACAGCACGAACAACAGTTGCGTCTGTGCCTGCACCATCGGCACTGCGGCGGCGATCGCGATGCCGGCCGCCAGCATGCTGATCGTGACCAGGCCGATGCGCCGGTCATGGCCATCGCTGATGCGCCCGATCGGCCACTGCAGCACTGCACCGCCGATGATGGCGGTGAGCATGAACATTGCCACGCCGTCGGCATCCAGCCCGATGCGGTCGGCGTACACCGGCAACAAGCCCCAGAACGCCCCCATCGCCAGGCCCGACAATCCCGCGCCGATGGTCGCCACCGGGGCCAACGCGTACAGCGTCTTGAGGCGCAGGCGCGACACGTGCGGCACCTCGGGCGGAATCAGGCGCGTGGTCATCACCGGCATCACTGCCGCGCAGATCAGGATCGCCGTCAGCGTGAACATCGCCGGTGCGCCCGCATCGCCTGCGGTGAGCAGGATCTGGCCCAGCGCCAATGCCGACAGATTGATCGCCATGTAGACCGAAAACACCCGGCTGCGCCGGCGCGCGTCCGGCTCGGCGTTGAGCCAGCTCTCGATCACCGTGTACAGGCCGACCAGCGCCGCGCCGGTGACCAGCCGCAGCAATCCCCAGCCCCAGGCGTTCAACCAGATCGGATGCAGAAGCACCGCGATCGCCGCCAGCGCCGCGTAGAACGCGAATGCGCGGATATGCCCGATGCGCCGAATCAGCGGCGGTGCGAAGAAGGTGCCGAGAAAGAAGCCGGCGAAATACCCGGACATGATCAGGCCGAGCGCACGCGCATCGAAACCGGCCTGGCCACCGCGCACGGCAAGCAGGGTGCCGAGCAGCCCGCTGCCGGTCAGCAGCAGGGCGACGCCCAGCAGTAAGGCAGTCAGCCGCAACATGGATGCGGTCCTCGTGGGGGAAGAGGCGCGTCGATCACCTGTTCGAGTGTAGCAGCCCGTGTCGCGCGGCTTGACCGAAGCCAGCTGGCTTTCGGCGTTCGATACCAAGTGGTTGGCTGTAGTTCGGCGCGAAGCCTGGATGTTCGACGTTCCGGATGACGGCCCCACCTGCCTGCGCAGTTCGCACGGTCACGCCGCCCCATCACTCGGTGTCCAGGCCGGTGACCGTCGGCATGTGCGCGCACGCCCCCATGTCTTGCCGTCTGTCATGGGAGCCGCGATGCCGGGCGCCCATCGGGCGCACGGGCGGGCGCGCAGCGATCACCGGTCGATGTCTCTCGCCGGCAACGCGTGCGCGTGGTCAAGCGTAGATGCACCACTGCACCTGCCTGCCCGCATCCGTCTAGAATCTGCGCCCCTGCATCGTCTTCAGCTGATCCTGCCATGCCCATCTACGGTTTCCAGTGCACCACCTGCGGCCACGCCTTCGACCGCCTGCAGAAGATGGCCGACCCCGATCCGCAGACCTGTCCGGCCTGCGCGGCGGCCACGATCAAGCGCCAGATCACCGCGCCATCGTTCCGGCTGTCCGGTAGCGGCTGGTACGAGACCGATTTCAAGTCGGCGGGCGAGAAGAAGAAAAACCTCAGCGAGAGCAGCAGCGCCGGTGGCGATGCCAAGCCGGCCGCCGCCGCCGAGAGCAAGCCCGCGGCAAAGCCTGCGGCCGACCCTGCCTGAGCCGGGTCAGTGCGCCGCAACGACGGGCGGTGCCGGGCAGCGGCTGGCAGTGCTGAAGCCGCATCCCCCTGTCCCGACCCGTAAGCGGCGCGCGTACCTGCTGCCTCAACGTGCCTCGAAGCGCGCCCGGCAGCCATCGTTGACCCACAGCGTCGCGCGGCGGGCGTCGTACCCCCAGCTGCGGCCTTCCTCGCAACGGGTGGCGGACAGCTGGCGGGTCAGCACCGGGCGGCCATAGCGGCCATCCCAGCCGCAGGTGCGCAGGCGGCGGTCGTCACTGGCGCAGGTGATGGCGTAGTCGTTGCGCGGGCGGTCGTCGCGGCCACCGTCGCCGCCGTCACCCCGGCCCCAGCCGCCGCCGCGGGCCTGCGCAAACTCGCCCCGGCAGCCGTCGTCCACCCAGATGCGGCCCCCGTCCTGGCGCCAGTTGCGGCCTTCCACGCAGGGCGTGTTGGACAGTTGGCGCACCAGCATGGCGCGGCGCCAGCCGGTGTCACAGATCTTCTGGCGCTGGTCGTTGCTCTCGCAGCGCACCGTACCGGCGACCCCGCCACCGCCGGGGCCAGTGTTGCCGCCCCAGCCGCCGCCGCCGTTGCGACCATCGACAAAGCGCCCACGGCAGCCATTGTCGACCCAGACCCGGCCGCGGTCGCTGCCCCAGTTGCGGCCTTCGATGCAGCGGGTGCCGGAGATGTTTTCGACCAGCACCGCGCGGCCGCGGAACGGCGTATCGCACTCACGGCGACGGTTGTCGTTGCTGGAGCAGGTGATGCTGGGGCCGTTCCAGCCACGGTCCTGCGCGGCGACAGGCGCGCTGGTCAGCAGGCCGGTCAGGGTGATCAGGCCGAAGCCGGAGAGCAGCAGGGCGGTGCGCAGCATCGTGTCGTCCTTGGTGCGGAAGGGTCTGGCGCCTATTCAGCCGGGCGCTGACTTAAGCGGCCATGAGCGCCTGCGCATTTGCTCCTGTCGCCCGCCGGCCCCAGAATATCCGGCTCTCCGGCGCCGTCCTGCGTCGGGTTTTCAGCGGAGCTTTCGATGCGTACCCACTTCTGCGGCCTGGTCGATGAGACCTTGATCGGCCAAACCGTCACTCTCGCCGGCTGGACCGACGTGGCCCGCAACCTGGGCGGGGTGTGCTTCATCGACCTGCGTGACCACGAAGGCATCGTGCAGGTGACGGTGGAACCGGTGGCCGGCGACGACGCCAGCGCCGAGCTGTTCAAGGTGGCCGCCAGCCTCGGCTACGAGGACGTGCTGCAGGTCGAAGGCGTGGTGCGTGCGCGTCATGCGGTCAACGACAAGCTGCGCACCGGCAAGGTGGAAGTGATCGCCACCCGCATCAGCATCCTCAACAAGGCTGCGCCGCTGCCGTTCCACGCGCATGAAAACCCGGGCGAGGAAACCCGCCTGAAGTACCGTTACCTGGATTTGCGCCGTCCGGAAATGCAGCGCATGCAGCGCACCCGCATCAAGCTGGTGCAGGCGCTGCGCCGGCACCTGGACGCACGCGATTTCCAGGACATCGAAACCCCGATCCTGACCAAGGCCACCCCGGAAGGCGCACGCGACTTCCTGGTGCCGGCGCGCATGCATCCGGGCGAGTTCTACGCCTTGCCGCAGAGCCCGCAGCTGTTCAAGCAGATCCTGATGGTGGCCGGCTTCGACCGCTACTACCAGATCGCACGCTGCTTCCGCGACGAAGCGCTGCGCGCCGACCGCCAGCTGGAATTCACCCAGCTGGACATGGAATTTGCCTTCGTGCGCGAACGCGACGTGCAGGATTTCGTCGAAGACATGATCCGCGCCATCTTCAAGGAAGTGGTGGAGGTCGAGCTGGCCGCGCAGTTCCCGCGCATGACCTGGGCCGAGGCGATGCGTCGCTATGGTTCGGACAAGCCGGACCTGCGCATCGGGCTGGAGCTGGTCGACGTGGCCGAGCTGGTCAAGGCCAGCGAGTTCCCGGTGTTCACCGCCGCCGCCAATGACGCCGACGGCCGCGTGGCCGCGCTGCGCATCCCCGGTGGCGCCACGCTGAGCCGCAAGCAGATCGACGACTACGCCGCGCACGCCGCCAAGTACGGCGCCAAGGGCCTGGCCTACATCAAGCTGTCGGAGACCGGCGAGGTCAGCTCGCCGATCGCCAAGTTCTTCGGCGAAGAGGCCTTCGCTGCGCTGCTCAAGCACGTCGGTGCGGCCAATGGCGACATCGTGTTCTTCGGCGCCGGCCGCTACAACACCGTGTCCGACTTCATGGGCGCACTGCGCCTGAAGGCCGGCAAGGAATTCAATCTGGTCGCCGATGGCTGGGCGCCGCTGTGGGTCACCGATTTCCCGATGTTCGAATGGGACGAGGAGGCGCAGCGTTACGTGGCCCTGCATCACCCCTTCACCGCGCCGGCGGTGGACGACATCGCCGACCTGCGCGCCAACGCCCGCACCGCGGTCTCGCGTGGTTACGACATGGTGCTCAACGGCAACGAGATCGGCGGCGGTTCGATCCGTATCCACCGCCCGGACATGCAGAGCGCGGTGTTCGAGCTGCTCGGCATCGGCGCCGAGGAGGCGCGTGCCAAGTTCGGCTTCCTGCTCGATGCGCTGAACTACGGCGCCCCGCCACACGGCGGCATCGCCTTCGGCATCGACCGCATCGCTGCATTGATGGCCGGCACCGAATCGATCCGCGACGTCATCCCGTTCCCCAAGACCACCGGCGCGCAGGACCTGATGACCGACGCCCCGTCGCCGATCGCCGCCGATCAGCTGGCCGAAGTGCACGTGCAGGTACGCCCCAAGCAGGCCTGACCTGTCACCACACGGCCATGCCAGCGCGTGGCCGTGTAGCTGATACGCCGCGCCCCCAGCGTGTCGCATGCGTAGATGCGGTGGCGCGCTGCACATCTGCCGAACTGGCGGTGTCCTCAGCCGAGGCGCGCCCTGCCGCAACCGCGACGCAGGGCCGCGCTCCTCGCGCGCCCTCGACAATCCACTGCGAGCGGTCCGGAAACGCGGATCCCGGATGCTTTCCCGATTCCCGCCTCCCGCTTCCCCATTCCCCATTCCCCATTCCCCATTCCCCATTCCCCGCTTGCGGCAACGAAGCCGCATGCGCGAAGCTGCCACGTCCCCCCGGCATGAGACGCCCGCATGACCCGCATCCGCCGCGCCACACCGGACGATGCCGAAGCCTTGTCGCTGCTGGCTGCGCAGACGTTCACCGAAACCTTCGGGCATCTGTACTCGCCAGAGGATCTGCACGGCTTCCTGCAGGAGACCTACGCGGTCGAGCGCGCACGCATCGTGCTGGCGCATCCGGACTATGCGATCTGGCTGCTGGAGATGGACAACCTGCTGGTCGGCCACGCCGCCGCCGGGCCCTGCGGGCTGCCGCACCAGGACGTGCGTCCCGGCGACGGTGAGCTCAAGCGGCTGTATCTGTTGAAGGACTACCAGAACAGTGGCTGGGGCAGCCGCCTGTTCGAGACCACGCTGGAATGGCTGGAGCGCGACGGCCCGCGCACGCTGTGGATCGGCGTGTGGTCGGAGAATTTCGGCGCACAACGCTTCTACGCCCGCTACGGTTTCGAAAAGGTGGGCGAGTACGATTTCCCGGTCGGCAAGATCCTCGACCGCGAATTCATCCTGCGCCGCAATCCGCGCATTGCGGCCGACTGAGCGGCACGCCGATGCCAGCGGGTGCGCGACGTGCGACCGCAACCGCCGACGTGCTGCTGGTGCACGGCGTCTGGAATACCGCGCACTGGCTATTGCCGCTCGCGCGTCGGCTGCGTGCCGAGGGCCTGGCGCCGGCGCTGTTCGGCTACGCCAGCGTGCTCGGCGGTCCGGCGCAGGCGGTGCCGCGGCTGATCGAACGCCTGCAGGCGACCGGCGCGCAGTGGCTGGTCTGTCACAGCCTGGGCGGGCTGGTGGCGCTGCAGGCCCTGCGCGCCGCGCCCGCATTGCCTGTGCGCCGCGTGGTCTGCCTGGGCTCGCCGTTGTGCGGCAGCGCCGCCGCGCGCGGCCTGGCCCGGCGCGGCGGGCGCTGGGCGCTGGGGCGCAGCGCGGCCTTGTTGCAGCACGGTGTCGCGCACTGGGAGGGCGAGGCGGAGATCGGCCAGGTCGCCGGCACCGTCGCGCGCGGGGTGGGGCGCTGGCTGGCGCCGCTGGACGGCGGCTCGGACGGCACCGTGGCGCTGGCTGAAACCCGCCTGCCGGGGCTGCGCGACCATTGCGTGGTGCAGGCCAGCCACAGCGGTCTGTTGCGCTCGCCCGAGGCCGCGCAGCAGGTGCTGCGCTTCCTGCGCCACGGCCGGTTCGGCCACTGAACGCCGCCGCCCCGGTGCGGGCGAGCAATCAGGTAAAATTCGCGCCCTGTCATTCAAGCCAGTCCGGAACCACCCATGGGTAGAGGCCCCTCCATCGAAGGCCGCAAGAACGCCTCCGACGCCAAACGCGGCAAGATGTTCACCAAGATCATTCGCGAGATCAGCGTCGCCGCGCGCGGCGGCGGTGGCGATCCGTCCAACAATCCGCGCCTGCGCGTGGCGGTGGACAAGGGGCTGTCGGCGAACATGTCCAAGGACGTGATCGAGCGCGCCATCAAGAAAGCTACCGGCGAGCTGGAAGGCGTGGAATACGAGGAAGTGCGCTACGAGGGCTACGCCCCCGGCGGCGTGGCGGTGATCGTGGACTGCCTGACCGACAACCGCGTGCGCGCGGTGGCCGACGTGCGCCATGCCTTCAGCAAGTGCGGCGGCAACATGGGCACCGACGGCTCGGTGGCCTTCATGTTCAAGCGCCTGGGCGTGCTGAGCTTTGCCGCCGGCACCGACGAAGACACCCTCACCGACGCGGCCATCGAAGCCGGCGCCGACGACGTGGTGGTCTACCCCGAAGATGGCGCCATCGACGTACTGACCGCCCCGGAGGCCTTCGCCCAGGTCAAGCAGGCGCTGACCGCCGCCGGCCTGGAGCCGGCCCACGCCGAAATCACCTTCCGCGCCGAAAACGACATCGCCGTCGACGGCGACACCGCCGTGCAGGTCCGCAAGCTGCTCGACATGCTCGAAGACCTGGACGACGTCCAGGACGTGTATTCGAACGTCGACCAGTCGAGTCTCGGCGCTTGAAGCGCCGGGAATCGGGAATGGAGAATCGGGAGTTGAAACAGCTGCATCCTGCATTGCCCGGCAGCGTCGGGCATGCCAGGAGGCTGCTTTACCCATTCCCGATTCCCGACTCCCCATTCCCGGCCGCGCGATGACCCGCATCCTGGGCATCGACCCCGGCTCGCAGCGGACCGGGCTCGGCATCATCGACGTCGATGAGAGCGGTCGCAGCCGGCATGTCTATCATGCGCCGCTGGTGCTGCTGGGCGAGGGCGACTTCGCCCAGCGGCTCAAGCGCCTGCTGCACGGGCTGGGCGAGGTGATCGAGACCTACCGGCCGCAGGAAGTGGCGATCGAGAAGGTGTTCATGGGCAAGAGTGCCGATTCCGCGCTCAAGCTCGGCCACGCGCGCGGGGCGGCGATCTGCGCGGTGGTGCTGCGCGACCTGCCGGTGCACGAGTACGCTGCCACCGAGATCAAGCTGGCGCTGGTCGGCAAGGGCGGGGCGGACAAGGTGCAGGTCCAGCACATGGTCGGCATCATGCTCAACCTGAAAGGCAAGCTGCAGGCCGACGCCGCCGACGCACTGGCGGTCGCCATCACCCACGCCCATGTGCGCGCCACCGCGCAGCGCCTGGGCGTCAATACCCAACAGGCCTGGAGCCGCAAGAAATGAGAATCGGGAGTCGGGAATCGGGAATCGGGAATTGCAACAGCAGAGTCCAGAGCAGCGCGCGCTCTTACGATTCTCCATTCCCGATTCCCCAATCCCGGCACCGCCCCGGCGGTGCCCAATGATCGGCCGCCTGCGCGGGATCCTGGCCTACAAGCAGCCGCCGTGGCTGGTGATCGACGTGGGTGGGGTGGGCTACGAGCTGGAGGCGCCGATGAGCACCTTCTACGACCTGCCCGATGTCGGCCGCGACGTGATCCTGTTCACCCACTACGCGCAGAAGGAAGACAGCGTGTCGCTGTACGGATTCCTGCGCGAAGGCGAGCGCAGGCTGTTCCGCGACGTGCAGAAGGTCACCGGCATCGGCGCCAAGATCGCGCTGGCGGTGCTGTCCGGGGTCAGCGTGGACGAGTTCGCCCGCCTGATCACCAGCGGCGACATCACCGCGCTGACGCGCATCCCCGGCATCGGCAAGAAGACCGCCGAGCGTATGGTGGTGGAGCTGCGCGACCGCGCCGCCGACTTCAGCAGCGGTGCGCCGATCACCGGCCAGCTCGGCCCGGATGCGGTGTCCGAAGCCACGGTGGCGTTGCAGCAACTGGGTTACAAGCCGGCCGAGGCCGCACGCATGGCACGCGAGGCCGGGGCAGAAGGCGACGAAGTCGCCACGGTCATTCGCAAGGCCCTCCAGGCCGCGCTCCGCTAGGCTGCGCTGTCTTCCTCTCCTTCACGCCACTTGGCGATACCCTGCCCACTTCATGTCCCAGACCCCCACTTCCGCAGCTGGCCACGGCCATGCGCCTGCCAATAGCCATATGGCCTTGGTCATCGGCGCCATCGGCGTCGTCTTCGGCGATATCGGCACCAGTCCGCTGTACACCCTCAAGGAGGCGTTCTCGCCGCACTACGGGCTGACCAGCGACCACGACACCGTGCTGGGCGTGCTGTCACTGGCGTTCTGGGCGCTGATGGTCACGGTGACGCTCAAGTACGTGACCATCATCATGCGCGCCGACAACGAGGGCGAGGGCGGCATCATGGCCTTGATGGCGCTGACCCAGCGCACCATGCGCAACGGCTCGCGCTCGGCGTACGTGGTCGGCATCCTCGGCATCTTCGGCGCCTCGCTGTTCTTCGGCGATGGCGTGATCACCCCGGCCATCTCGGTGATGGGCGCGGTGGAAGGCCTGGAAATCGCCGCGCCCAGCCTGCATCCCTTCATCGTGCCGATCACCGTGATCGTGCTGCTGGTGGTGTTCATGGTGCAGCGCTTCGGCACCGAAAAGGTCGGCAAGGTGTTCGGGCCGATCACCTGCCTGTGGTTCCTGTCGCTGGGGGCGATCGGCGCCTGGAACATCATCGATGCGCCGGAAGTGCTGAAGGCCTTCAATCCGTGGTGGGCGATCCGCTTCTTCATGGAGCATGGCTGGCACGGGGTGTTCATCCTCGGCGCGGTGGTGCTGGCGGTGACCGGCGGCGAGGCGCTGTATGCGGACATGGGCCACTTCGGCGCCAGGCCGATCCGCCACGGCTGGTATTTCTTCGTGCTGCCGATGCTGCTGCTCAATTACCTGGGGCAGGGCGCGCTGGTGCTCAATCACCCATCCGCGCTGAAGAACCCGTTCTTCGAAGCGGTGCCGGGCTGGGCGCTGTATCCGATGATCATCCTGGCCACGCTGGCGGCCGTGATCGCGTCGCAGGCGGTCATCACCGGCGCCTATTCGGTGGCCCGCCAGGCGATGCAGCTGGGCTACATCCCGCGCATGCTGATCAAGCACACCTCGCGCACCACCATCGGCCAGATCTACGTGCCCGGCATCAACTGGCTGTTGATGGTGATGGTGATCGCGCTGGTGCTGATCTTCCGCAGTTCCACCAATCTGGCGGTGGCCTACGGCATCTCGGTGTCGATGACCATGCTGATCGACACCCTGCTGCTGGCGCTGGTGGCGCGCTCGTTGTGGCCGCGCTGGCGTAACTGGGTGCTGCCGCTGTGCGTGGTGTTCTTCTTCATCGAGCTGGCCTTCGTCATCGCCAATGGTGCCAAGCTGCTGCAGGGCGCCTGGTTCCCGCTGGCGCTGGGCATCGTGGTGTTCACCCTGATGCGTACCTGGCGCCGCGGCCGCGCGCTGCTGCGCGAGGAAATCCGCAAGGACGGCATCCGCATCGACAGCTTCCTGCCGGGCCTGATGCTGGCCCCGCCGGCGCGCGTGCCGGGCATGGCGGTGTTCCTCACCGCCGACCCGATGGTGGTGCCGCATGCGCTGATGCACAACCTCAAGCACAACAAGGTGCTGCACGAGCGCAACATCTTCCTCAACGTCGACACCTTGCCGATCCCATACGCGCCGGCGGACAAGCGCCTGCAGATCGAATCGATCGGCGACGAGTTCTACCGCGTCTATGTGCGCTTCGGCTTCATGGAAACGCCGGACGTGCCGCTGGCACTGATGCGCTCCTGCGACCAGGGCGGCATCCATTTCGACCCGATGGACACCACCTTCTTCGCCAGCCGCGAGACCATCGTGGCCAGCGCCAACCGCGGCATGCCGATCTGGCGCGACAAGCTGTTCGCGCTGATGCATCGCAACGCCGCCCCGGCCACCGGCTTCTTCCGCATCCCCGGCAACCGCCTGGTCGAGCTGGGCGCCCAGGTCGAGATCTGAGGCCGCGACCGCGTCGCGGCCTTTGGAATCGGGAGACGGGAATGGGGAATAGGAAGAGCAACGGCCTGCGCCGGCCCGAGACACTCGGCGGCGGCTGAAAAGGGCACCAGCGGTGCCGGTAACCGCTACTATTGTCCGCTCAATTCCCCATTCTCGATTCCCCATTCCCGGCTTTTCAATGGACCGCATCATCGCCAGCAATGCCACCCGCGAAGACGATGCCGCCGATGCGAGCATCCGGCCCAAGCGCCTGGCCGACTATCTAGGCCAGCAGCCGGTGCGCGAGCAGATGGAGATCTACATCGAAGCAGCCAGGGCGCGCGGCGAGGCGATGGACCATGTGCTGATCTTCGGCCCGCCCGGCCTGGGCAAGACCACGCTCAGCCATGTCATCGCCAACGAGCTGGGCGTGAACCTGCGCTCGACCTCCGGCCCGGTAATCGAAAAGGCCGGCGACCTGGCCGCGCTGCTGACCAATCTGCAGCCGCACGACGTGCTGTTCATCGACGAGATCCATCGCCTCTCGCCGGTGGTGGAAGAAGTGCTATACCCGGCGATGGAAGATTTCCAGATCGACATCATGATCGGCGACGGCCCGGCCGCGCGCTCGATCAAGATCGACCTGCCGCCGTTCACCCTGATCGGCGCCACCACCCGTGCCGGCCTGCTGACCGCGCCGCTGCGCGACCGCTTCGGCATCGTGCAGCGGCTGGAGTTCTATTCGCCGCAGGAACTGACCCGCATCGTGATCCGCTCGGCGGCGATCCTGGGCATCGATTGCACGCCCGAAGGCGCGGCCGAGATCGCCCGCCGCGCGCGCGGCACCCCGCGTATCGCCAACCGGCTGCTGCGGCGTGTGCGCGACTTTGCCCAGGTCAAGGCCGCCGGGCATATCGATCTGCCGGTGGCGCAGGCGGCGATGCAGATGCTCAAGGTCGACCCGGAAGGCTTCGACGAGCTCGACCGGCGCATGCTGCGGGTGATCGTCGAACACTTCGACGGCGGCCCGGTCGGCGTGGAATCGCTGGCCGCCTCGCTGTCGGAGGAGCGCGGCACGCTGGAAGACGTGATCGAGCCCTATCTGATCCAGCAGGGCTTTCTGATCCGCACCGCGCGCGGCCGCATGGTCACCACCAAGGCCTATCTGCACCTGGGCCTGAAGCCGCCGCGCGATCGCGCCCCGGGCATCGGCGAGCCGGGAGAGCTGTTCTGATGGTGCTCCGTTTGTCGCTCGCCCGGCCCGTCTCGACCAACCCTCCGTGCCCATGACCGCCGACGCCCGATTCCCGTCTCCCGATTTTCCGCCAGTATTCAGTTGGCCGACACGCGTGTACTGGGAAGATACCGACGCCGGCGGGGTGGTCTACCATGCGCGCTACGTCGCCTTCATGGAGCGTGCGCGCACCGAATGGATGCGCGCGGCCGGTTATGGGCAGGAACGCCTGCGCCAGCAGCACGAGCTGGTGTTTGCGGTTCGCTCGATGCAACTGGATTTCCTCAAGCCGGCCCGGCTCGACGATGCGCTGTCAGTGTCGGCAGTGTTGCTGCGATGCAGACGGGCCAGCCTGCTGTTTGCGCAGTCGGTGCGTCGCGAGGGCGAAGTGCTGCTGACCGCCGAGGTGCGCATTGCCGCACTCGGCACCAGCGACTTTCGCCCGCGCGGGATGGACGATGCGCTGTATGACGTGTTGAAAGCTCTAGAAACCCCAGAATCCGATTACTGAGGAACAAACGGATGTCGATTGCATTGCTCCTGGCCCTGCAGGACACGGTAGTGGAAGCACTACCGCAGGACGTTGCCGCCGCTGCGGCACAGACCGCCAGCGTGGCGCACAACAGCAGCATCAACTATGTCGATCTGATCCTGCGGGCGAGTATCCCGGTCAAGATCATCGTGTTGCTGCTGCTGATCGGCTCGTTCATCAGCTGGGTGATCATCTTCCGCAAGGCGCGCGCCTTCAAGCAGGCCAACCGCGAGGCGGACGAGTTCGAGAACCGATTCTGGTCCGGCGCCGATCTGGCCAAGCTCTACGCATCTGCCACCGACCGCAACCGCACCGTCGGCGGCCTGGAGTCGATGTTCGAGAGCGGCTTCCGCGAGTTCTCGCGGCTGCGTGACCGCCGCCGGCTGGACGGGCGGGTGCAGCTGGAAGGCGCGCAGCGTGCCATGCGCACCGCCTTCACCCGCGAAGTCGACCAGCTCGAGCGCAATCTCGAATTGCTGGCCAACATCGGCTCCACCGCGCCGTACGTCGGCTTGGTCGGTACCGTGTTCGGCATCATGGTGACCATGCACGACATGGTCAGCAGCGGCGAGCAGGCCGGTATCGCGGCCGTGGCGCCGGGTATTTCCGAAGCCCTGTTCGCCACCGCCATCGGTCTGTTCGTGGCAATTCCCGCGGTGTGGGCCTACAACCGCTTCACCACCCGCGTGGAACGGCTGTCGGTGCGCTACGAGACCTTCGCCGACGAGTTCAGCTCGATCCTGCAGCGCCAGGCCGGCGCAGACGAGTGATGCGCGCGCCCTGCGACAGCCGGCAGGTAGGCCAATCTCCTGCCATGGCCCGCACACCCCGGTGCGCGGACGTGGCCGGTTTGGCAGCCGCTCATGCCCGTTTCCCGCTGCGCAGGGACTGGGCAGGCTTGCCACGCGCGACAGCTCGCACCCGCGTGTGCGAGGGATTGGATGGGCGAGTCCGCCGCAAGAGCCCGCACATCCATGTGCGGGGGATCAATAGGAACGTTCCGCGATGATTTCCGGTATTTCCCGCCGTAAGAAGCGCAAGCTCAAATCCGACATCAACGTCGTGCCGTACATCGACGTGATGCTGGTGCTGCTGATCATCTTCATGGTGACCGCACCGCTGCTGACCCTGAGTACCGACGTGAACCTGCCGAGCTCGCGCGCCAAGGCGCTGGAGAGCAAGCAGGATCCGGTCGTGGTGGTGGTCGCTGCCGACGGCCAGCTTGCCCTGCAGCTGCCCAAGGGCAAGCCGCAGGCCATGGACGTGGCCGCGCTGCAGGCGCAGCTGGCCGCCATCGTGGCGCAGGACAAGGACGCGCGCGTGGTGGTGGCCGGCGATCGCGCCGCGCCGTATCAAAAGATCATGGACGCCATCGACGTGCTCAAGCAGGCCAAGGTCGAGAAGGTCGGCCTGATCTCCGACTCCGGCGGCACTGCAGGCAGCGATGCACGCTGACGCACTCCCCACCCAGACCGCACGCGAGGATGGCTGGCTGCGACCGGTCATGCTTGCCCTGGTCGTGCACGTACTGGTCGCACTGGTGTTCATTGCCGGCTGGCTGTGGTCGCCCGAACGCTCGGTCGAGCCGGCGGCGGGCGATCCCAGCATGGAAGCCTCGCTGGACGTGTCCGCGGCCGAAGCACGCGTCGCGCGCCAGGCGCTGAAGGCCACGCCGGTGGAGGCACCGCCACCGCCCGCGCCGCTGCCCGAGCCGGCGCCGGAAGATACCGTGCCGCCGCCGCAGCCGATTCCCGAGCCGCGTCCGCAGGATGCGCCCACGCCGCAACAGGCACAGGCACAGGAGCGCGTCGCGCAACCCGACAAGGTCGACCAGGACCGTGTCGATGCGCTGGCACTGTCGGCGGAAAAGGCCAAGCAGGAGCAGGAAGCCAAGCGCCGCCAGGAGCAGATCGACCTGACCGAGCGCAAGCGCCAGGAAGAGGCCGAGCAGAAACTGCGCCTGGCCAAGCAGCAGGAAGAAGCCGACGCCAAGAAGAAGCAGGCCGCCGCGCAACAGGCTGCCGCCGATGCCGAGCGCGAGAAGAAGATCGCCGAGATCCGCCGCCAGCGCGAGCAGGCCACCAAGGAGGCCGCGCTGGCCGAGCAGAAGCTGCGCCAGGTCGCCGCCGCGCGCGCGCAGCAGGCCTCGTCGGCTGCCGCCGCCAGCGCGCAACCGACCGCAGGGCAGGGCGGCACCAGCACCGATCTGTCGGCCAAGTACGCCGCGGCGATCCAGCAGAAGGTGCTGGCGCAGTGGGTGCGCCCGCCGTCGGTTCCGCCGGGCCAGAAGTGCACCATCAACATCCGCCAGTTGCCCGGCGGCAGCGTGATGGAAGCCAAGGTCGCGCCCGGCTGCCCGTACGACGAGGCCGGCCAGCGCTCGATCGAGGCCGCGGTGCTGAGCGCCCAGCCATTGCCGTATCGCGGATTCGAGTCGGTCTTCCAGCGCAACCTGACGTTTGTGTTCACCGCCCAGGACCAGTAAGCACAGGTCACGGATGGCCGGGGCGCGGCAGCACAGCCTGCGCTGCGCCTCGGCGGGGAAGCGGTAGCGATCCACTGCCTGGTGCAGGTCTGCCGGGCAACCGAGTGGGCACGCAACCGCAAGCCCGCTCGCTCTAGACTGACGCAAGCGCCTGCTGGTGGACCACTCGCTCCGTTTTCACGCTGTCTCGTTCACGATTGCGAGTATGTTCACTCGCTGATTGGTATCCCTTGCACACTTTTCCTGCCCGATCCGAGCCGTCCATGAAAAAACCGCTGCGTTGGCTAGCTGCCTTGACCGCCCTGTTGTTGCCGCTGAGCGCACTTGCGCAACAGCAAGGGCTCACCATCGATATCGTGGGCGGTAGCGCCTCGGCGACACCGATCACCGTCGTGCCCATGCCGTACCAAGGTTCCGGTACTGCGCCACAGACCGATGTGTCTGCCGTCGTCGGCGCCGATCTGGACCGCTCCGGCCAGTTCCGCACGCTGCCGGTTGCGCAGATCGTCGAAAAGCCGACCCGTGGCACCGAGGTGCAGTTCCAGACCTGGCGCACGCTCAAGCAGAACTACATCGTGGTCGGCCGCGTCATGGATGCCGGCGAAGGCGCCTACCGCGTGGAGTACGAACTGTTCGACGTGGCCAAGGGCGAGCGCCTGCTCGGCCTGGCGATGACTGCGCGCGCCAACGCGATGCGCGATGTCTCGCACCAGATGGCCGATGCGATCTACGAGAAGATCACCGGCGTGCGCGGCGCGTTCTGGACCCGGATTGCCTACGTGACCGCCAGCGGCAAGGGTGGCGCGATGCGCTATGCATTGATGGTGGCCGATTCGGATGGCTACAACCCGCAGACCATCGTGCGTTCGGCCGAGCCGCTGCTGTCGCCGAACTGGAGCCCGGACGGCAAGAAGCTGGCCTATGTGAGCTTCGAGCGCGGCAATTCCTCGATCTACCTGCAGGACATCGCCACCGGCGCGCGTGAACTGGTGTCCAGCTTCCGTGGCATCAACGGTGCGCCGTCGTTCTCGCCGGACGGGCGTCGCCTGGCGCTGGCACTGTCGCGCAGCGGCAACCCGGAAATCTACGTGATGGACCTGGGCAGCAAGCAGCTGACCCAGCTGACCAACCACTTCGGCATCGACACCGAGCCGACCTGGGCGCCGGATGGTGGCAGCATCTATTTCACCTCCGATCGCGGCGGTCGTCCGCAGATCTATCAGGTCTCTGCCAGCGGCGGCAGCGCCAACCGCGTGACCTTCCAGGGCAACTACAACGCCACCGCCAGCGTGTCCTTTGACGGCAAGAAGATCGCCGTGGCGCAGGGCAGCGGCAATAGCTACCGCATCGCCATGATGGATCGCAGCCTGGGTTCACCGAGCTGGAGTACGCTCTCGCCGGGGTCGCTGGACGAGTCGCCGAGCTTTGCGCCGAACGCCAGCATGGTGCTGTACGCCGCACGTGAGGGTGGCCGTGGCGTGCTCTACGCCGTCTCCGCCGACGCTCGCGTCCGCCAGCGTCTGGTCCTGGCCGATGGCGATGTGAGAGAACCCGCATGGGGGCCTTACCGAACCGCGCATTAATGTTAATATTTCGCTGCGTTAAACCACTCATTGGCCCAGAGCCTCCATAGGTATCCCATGAACAAGTCCACCCGCGTCTTGCTTGTCTCCCTGTTGTCCGTTGCCGTGCTGGCCGGTTGTTCGAAGAAGGTGAAGGAAACTCCGCCTCCTGCGACTGACACCACCGCTGGTTCCTCCGTTCCCACCGGCCCGTCCACCTCTGGCCTGTATGGCCCGGGCGACCTGGATACCGATGCCTGCCTGCGCCAGCGCGTTGTCTACTTCGATCTGGATCAGGACTCCCTGAAGCCGGAATTCCAGGCCATCATGGCGTGCCACGCCAAGTACCTGCGTGACCGTCCGTCCTCGCGCATCACCCTGCAGGGCAATGCCGACGAGCGTGGTTCGCGCGAGTACAACATGGGTCTGGGCGAGCGCCGCGGCAACGCCGTGTCGTCCTCGTTGCAGGCTGCCGGCGGTTCCGCCAGCCAGCTGACCGTGGTCAGCTACGGCGAAGAGCGTCCGGTCTGCACCGAAACCAGCGAAAGCTGCTGGTCGCAGAACCGTCGCGTTGAAATCGTGTACACGGCTCAGTAAGAAGCGATGCGCTTTCGAGTGACATCCCTGTTCGTCGCGGCGGCCCTTGTGGTCGCCGCGCCGGCGCACGCGCAGCGAGCCAGTCTCGCTGATCGTGTTGCCGTGCTTGAGCAGCAGCAGGCCAACAGCCAGGCCAACAACGATCTTCTCAATCAGCTGCAGCAGGCGCGTTCGGACCTGCAGGGCTTGCGAGCGACCGTGGAGCAGCTGCAGCACGACAACGAACAACTCAAGCAGCAGTCCAAGGACCAGTATCTGGATCTGGACGGACGCCTGAACCGGCTGGAAGGGGCAGGTGGCGCAACGCCGCCATTGCCATCGCCCACCGGCAGCGTCACACCGGCCCCGGCTCCTGCCGCGCGGCCTGCAGCGGCGGCAACTTCCGAGAAGCCGCCCAGCGTGCATGGCGATCCAGGCACGATGGCCGTCAGCAACGACGAACGCACTGCCTACAATGTCGCCTTCGATGCATTGAAGAACGGCAAGTACGACGATGCCTCGCAGTTGTTCCTGAGCTTTCTGGAGCTGTACCCAAACGGCGTCTATACCCCCAATGCCTTGTACTGGTTGGGCGAAAGCTATTACGCCACCCGAAATTTCCAGCTGGCCGAGGCGCAGTTCCGCGATCTGGTCAGCCGCTATCCCACGCATGACAAGGCCTCTGGCGGCCTGTTGAAGCTTGGCCTGTCGCAGTATGGCGAAGGCAAGAACGACGAAGCCCAGCAGACCTTGCAGCAGGTCGCAACGCAGTATCCCGGCTCCGACGCAGCGCGCGTGGCCCAGGAGCGTCTGCAGTCCATCCGTCTCGGCCAGCAACTGCGCTGAGCCCGCGCGCGCGTGCGCCTTCGGGCGTGGCGCATACTTTGCCCATGAACGCCGCCGCCGTCCCCAGCGAGATCGTCCAGTCGCCGTTGCCGCGATTGAAGATCACCGAAATCTTCCTGTCCCTGCAAGGCGAAGCCGAGGCCGCCGGCTGGCCGACCGTGTTCGTGCGTCTGACCGGTTGCCCGCTGCGCTGCCACTACTGCGATACCGCCTACGCCTTCCACGGCGGTGAATGGCACGACATCGACGCGATCGTTGCCGAGGTCGCCGGCCACGGCGTGCGCCATGTCTGTGTGACCGGCGGCGAGCCGCTGGCGCAGAAGCGCTGTCTGGTGCTGCTGCAGAAACTGTGCGATGCCGGCTTCGATGTCTCGCTGGAGACGTCCGGCGCGCTGGACGTGTCGGCGGTCGATCCGCGCGTCTCGCGCGTGGTCGACGTCAAGACCCCCGCATCCGGCGAGCAACTGCGCAATCGCTGGGAAAATCTGCCGCTGCTGACCGCACGCGACCAGATCAAGTTCGTGATCTGCAGCCGCGCCGATTACGAATGGGCGCGCGAGATCGTCGCGGCCCATGCGCTGGACCGCCGCTGCACGGTGTGGTTTTCGCCCAGCAAGAGCGAAGTGACGCCGCGGCAGCTGGCCGACTGGATCGTGGCCGACCGCCTGCCGGTACGCTTCCAGATGCAGCTGCACAAGCTGCTGTGGAACGACGAACCGGGGCGCTAGGCGCGAGCGACACGACGCCTGCGCGTACCGCCAGGCAGGCGTACCCGATACCCGGCATCGGCGTCTGCCAAGCGTCCACCGTGAGTGCTGACGCGCCGTCCGCATCCGCCTGGCGAGCACTGGCGATGTTGCGTTGGTCGCTCCGATCCGGCGCTCGGCGCGCTGCCCGGCGGGAGGCAGTAGTGGTGCGCGTTTACGCGGCGATCCTGTTCAATTCTTCGACGGCATCGGCCGGCAGTTTCAGTTCCGCCGCGAACAGATTGGCGCGCAGGTGCGCCACCGACGAGGTCCCCGGAATCAGCAGGATGTTGGGCGAGCGCTGCAGCAACCAGGCCAGTGCCACCTGCATCGGGGTTGCGGCCAGGCGCCCGGCAACAGCGGCGAGCGTGGACGATTGCAACGGCGAGAAACCGCCGAGCGGGAAGAACGGCACGTAGGCGATGCCGTCGCGCGCGAGCGCGTCGATGAGGGCGTCGTCGTGCCGATGCGCGACGTTGTACATGTTCTGCACGCAGACGATGTCGGTCATGGCGCGTGCCTCGGCCACCTGCGTCGCGGTGACGTTGCTGATGCCGATGTGCCGCACCAGGCCATCGCGCTGCAGCGCGATCAGGGTCTCCAGCTGTTCGGCAATCGAGCCTTCCGCCGGTTCCTGCGTCTTGAACATCACGCGCAGGTTGACCACCTCCAGTGTTTCCAGCCCCAGATTACGCAGATTGTCGTGCACCGCCTCGATCAGTTGCTGCGGCGAGAAGGCCGGCAGCCAGGAACCATCCGCGCCGCGGGCGGCGCCGATCTTGGTGACGAGGGTCAGCGCCTGCGGGTAGGGATGCAGTGCCTCGCGGATCAGTTGATTGGTGGTGTGCGGCCCGTAGAAATCGCTGGTGTCGATGTGGTTGACGCCGTGCGCCATCGCGTCGCGCAGCACCGCCAACGCGCCTTCGCGATCCTTGGGCGGGCCGAACACGCCGGGCCCCGCGAGCTGCATCGCGCCGTAGCCGATGCGGGCGACGCTGCGATCTCCAAGAAGAAACGTGCCGGCTTTTTCGATGTTGCTCATGGCGTTGCGCTCGCGTGTCGTTGAGCCGACAACGATAGGAAACGTGGCGCGGCATGTGAATTCGCATTTGCTGCGGCGCCGGTTCGCTCCCGCCAGGGCGTGTGACATATGGGCGCAACCGCATCGGCCCAGCCGATCGTCCAGCGGGATGTGCCGGAGTTTCAGGTTTTGCTGGCTCGGCGGGCAGTGCTTTCGCCGCGTTGCGTCGCAACCGTCGCGTCGTCGCGGCGGTGTGTCTTTACGTTGACAGGCGCCAAGCGGCGGAGCGAGTATTCCAGCGTCGCCGCCCATTCGGCGACCGGGATTGGCGTCCCGAACCAAAAGGCGCACCAGCGCCCATCGATCGATGCACGGCGCTTTTTTACCGCCCGCATCACTGTGGGCGCATGCCGGCCAGCTCTACGGCGGGCGGTGCGCGGGGGCCGCAAGGCCCACCGGTTCCTTTTGGCCGGCACGCCAACCGCGTACCGTCCGCCACCCCGATTGGCGTCTGGGTGGCGGATTCCAAAACACAAAAGGAATCCAGCATGTCTTACGACACCCATGAAATGCCCGCATCTGCTGCGCGCCAGATCGTCCTCCATTTCGATCCGGCCGCCAACGCATTCGAATGGAACCGTGCAGCCTCGTTCAACCTGACGCCGCGCGGCGAAGGCCCCAGCACACCCGTTCACCCGCTTACGTCGGCCTATCGTCGTCTGGTTGCGGTGATCGTTGGCGTCGATGGCCCCTCGGAGATGCAGCGATGAGCGCCAACAGGCAATTCCGCGTCTGTGAGGGTGTGGTTCTCAGCGTCGAGGCGATGCAGGGCTATGTGCTGGCGATGCTGCATTCCGACGCGCGGCCCGATGCGTCGCCTGTCCTGATCGCCTGCGAAGCCACTGGCTTTGATGAGGTCTTGCCGGGCAGCGATGCGCAGAGCGTCGTGCTGGGCCGCCTGCATGTCTGCATGCGTGTGGACGCGGCGGTGGACGTGCTCACGTGGCTGCGCAAGCAGGCGCGCGCCGTCGGGGCCGCGCAGCGAACGCGGCGCGTGCAATCGCGTGTCCAGAAGACGCGGGCCAGGTGATCAGCGGGAACGACACGGCCGCCAGCGCCGGGCCCAGGACCTGACGGCCGGCGCAGCGTGATCGGGCGGGAGGTGCCGGCTTGGGCGCCGCCGCGCGCGCTGCGATAGGCGCTGCACCCCATCCATCCGCGTGGCCGTGCAGCACGTTCCATGGCTGCGCAGTTGCCGGTGGATTGTCCGCAGGCACAAAAAAAAGCGCCCTGGGCGCCCTTCACGTTGTTGATCTGATTGGTGGGCCGTGATGGATTCGAACCATCGACCAAAAGATTAAAAGTCTTCTGCTCTACCGACTGAGCTAACGGCCCACTGTCCCGGCAGCGCGCCGGGGTGCGCATTCTACCCTACACCGGCGTCAAGGCGAAATGGCGTAGTGGGTGGGGTCCGGGACCCCGGCGTCGGCGAAACCGGCCGCGCGCAGGCGGCAGGCGTCGCAGTGGCCGCAGGCGCGTCCGTCGGCGTCGGCGCGGTAGCAGGACACGGTCAGGCCGAAGTCCACGCCCAGGCGCACGCCTTCACGCACGATGTCGGCCTTGCTGAGGAACTGCAGCGGTGCATGCACGCGCAGGCCGGCGCCTTCCACGCCGGCCTTGGTGGCCAGGTTGGCCAGCACTTCGAAGGCGCGCACGAATTCGGGCCGGCAGTCCGGGTAACCGGAATAATCGACCGCGTTGACGCCGCAGAACAGGTCGTTGGCGCCGATCACCTCGGCCCAGCCCAGCGCCAGCGACAGCATGATGGTGTTGCGCGCCGGCACGTAGGTGACCGGAATACCGTCGCCACCGGCGTCGGGCACGTCGATGTCGTCGGTGAGCGCCGAGCCGCCGATGCTGCGCAGGTCCACGTCCACCACCTTGTGCGCGATCACCCCCTGCGCCGCGGCCACGCGCGCGGCGGCGTCCAGCTCGGAGGTATGGCGCTGGCCGTAGCGCACGCTCAGGGCATGCACGGCAAACCCCTGCTCCTGCGCAAGCGCGATGACGGCAGCGGAATCCATGCCCCCGGACAACAGAACAACGGCTTTTTTCATGACGGATCGGCAATCACAACGGAATAGGCGGAAAGGCTAGCAGGCTCGGCGTGGCACGGCGACCCGGTCGCCGCTGCGGCGGCAGCGCGATGCCGGGCAACGCGGCTGTGCCGAGCGCGCGCGGGCAGGGTAGCGACCGTATCTGCACGTCAATTCGGTGCGACATCCTGCCGGCAGTTGCGCGCCTCGGGCTTCGGAGTTGCCTGCCCGCTTCGCGTGCGGCACGGCCGGTCTCAGCGCAGGCTCGCGGCCGCCGCCTTGCGCAAGGCCTGGCCAAGTTGCTGCAGGGCGCGCGAGCGCACTGCCGCGCACTGCCAGTACAGCGGCACATCGAGCCAACGTGTCGGGTCGATGATGACTACCTGCCTGTCGCGCACGGCGGGGGTGACCATCGATTCCGGCGCCAGGCACCAGCCGAGTCCGCGTGCGGCAGCTTCGACAAAGCCGGTCGAGGTTGGCAGGTAGTGGATCGGCGGCGCCATCTGGACGCGGGTGATGCGGCGGACGAAGCGGGTTTGCAGCGTGTCCTTTCGGTTGAACACCAGCATCGGGGCGCGCGCGAGAGCCGCTGCACTCAAGCCCTGCGTGAAGTGCGTCGCAACGAATGCGGCCGATGCGATGGCGTGATAACGCATCACTCCCAGCGCTTGCACGTTGCAGCCCTGCAACGGCTTGCGCTCGGCAGTGACGGCGCCGAGCACCGCGCCCGATCGCAACAACTCCAGGGTGTGGTCCTGGTCGTCCATCTGCACATCGAACAGAAAACCATGTGCGCGATGCAGCGCCGACAAGGCCGCCAGGAACCAGGTCTGCAGCGAGTCGTCATTGACGGCGATGGCCAGCGTGCGCGGATGCCCGGCGCTGCTGTCGCCGGGAAGGAAATCGGCAATCGCTTCGGACTCCAGTACCTGCATCGGCTTCACGCGGCGCAGCAGGCGCTCGCCGGCCGGAGTAGGGCGGCAGGGAGCCTTGCGGATCACCAGTACCTGGCCGAGCCGGTCTTCCAATGCCTTGACCCGCTGCGAAATTGCCGACGGCGTCACCGACAGCCGCCGCGCAGCGGCGTCGAAGCTGCCTTCCTCGAGAACGGCAGCGAATGCAGCCAGTTGCGGGTGCAGCAGATCCATGACGTTCGGCGGGATTAGAAGTTCTAAGCAGGATACAGAAGATTTAGTTTTCCTAATTGCAGCGGAACGCCCAGCATTGGCGCCTGTGATCCGGGAGGTGCTCGTGTTACTTCAAGCCGCAATCTCTGGCTTCATCGCCAGCGCAGGTCTCATCATTGCAATCGGTGCGCAGAATGCATTTGTGCTGCGGCAGGGACTGCAGCGCCAGCATGTTGGTCTGGTGGTGGCGATCTGCGCGTTCGGCGACATCGCGCTGATCGTGCTGGGCGTGGCCGGGATTGGCGTGCTGGTAACGCAATGGCCGGAGTTGTTGCAGGTGCTTCGCTATGCGGGAGCTGCATTTCTTGCGGCATATGGCGCGCTGGCTGCACGCAGGGCCTGGCGTGGCACCAGCGCACTGGCGCCGGCGCAGACCGGCGCGCAACGCTGGCAGCGCGCCATGCTGGCGTGCCTGGCCTTTACCTTTCTCAACCCGCACGTCTATCTGGACACGATGCTGCTGCTCGGCAGTCTGGCCGCGCGTTACCCGGGTCCGTTGCGCTGGGCGTTCGCGTCGGGCGCGTGCCTTGCCAGCATCACGTGGTTTTCCGGGCTGGGCTATGGCGCGCGTCTGCTGCAGCCGGCCTTTCGCGATCCGCGCGCATGGCGTGTGCTGGATGCGGCGATCGCGGGATTCATGCTGGTGCTGTGTGGATTGTTGCTGCTGCCCTCGCAGGCGCTACCCTGAGGCCTCACCGTCCCGGAGCTAGTGTCATGTCGCCGCTGCATGTCTCCACCGATCCATCCGCGCTCGATATCGCGCTGATCCATCGCTACCTGGCGCAGCACACCAGCTGGGCCAGGGACATCCCGCTTGCGGTGGTACAGCGCTCCATCGCCAATTCGCTGTGTTTTGGCGGGTTCTGGGAGGGCAGGCAGGTCGCCTTTGCGCGCGTGGTTTCCGACTACGCAACCGTTGCGTACCTGGGCGATGTGTTCGTGTTGCCCGAGCACCGGGGCAAGGGCTATAGCAAACAATTGATGGACGCGGTCATGGCGCACCCCGATCTGCAGGGGCTGCGCCGTTTCAGCCTGGCAACCAGCGATGCGCACGGCCTTTATGCACGCTACGGCTTCACCCCGCCGCTGTCTCCGCAGTCGCTGATGGAGCGCTATTTTCCCGGGCTCTATACGCGCTAGCGTTGTCGTGCCTTCTGCCGCGCGCCGCACCGGCATGGTGCGGCGCGCGGCAGAAGGGCGCCTCAAGGTGCTACCGCGTTGCGTGAGGCGAGCCGCGCAATGCGACCGACCTCGCCATGGTGCAGTGCCGACTGCCGGCTCAGGCGTGGCGGGCCTTGCTCAGCAGCTGTGCGACCGGTGCCGCTGCGTGCTGCCGCGTCTGCCGTGCGTCGATCTTGAAGATCGCCACCGCATCGGTGAGCTGCACCGCCTGCTCTTCCATCGCACGCGCGGCAGCAGTGGCTTCTTCCACCAGTGCGGCGTTCTGCTGCGTGGTTTCGTCCATATGCGTGATGGTCTGGTTGACCTGCTCGATGCCGGCCGACTGCTCCTGGGAGGCTGCAGAAATCTCGCCCATGATGTCGGTGACACGTTGCACGCTGGCCACTACCTCGCCCATGGTCTCGCCGGCGCTGTGCACCAATGCCGAGCCCTCGGCCACGCGTTGCACCGAGTCGTCGATGAGGTCCTTGATCTCCTTGGCGGCGCCGGAGGAACGCTGCGCGAGCGTGCGTACCTCCGAGGCCACCACGGCAAAGCCGCGCCCCTGTTCGCCGGCACGTGCGGCTTCCACTGCCGCGTTCAAGGCCAGGATATTGGTCTGGAAGGCGATGCCGTCGATGACGCTGATGATGTCGGCGATCTTCCTGGACGAGGCCTCGATACCGCTCATGGTGTCCACGACCTTGCCGACCACTTCGCCCCCTTGCGAGGCAACGCGTGCGGCGCCGATCGCCAGCTGATTGGCCTGGCGTGCGCTTTCGGCATTCTGCCTGACGGTGGAGGTGAGTTCTTCCATCGATGCTGCGGTTTCTTCGAGATTGGCCGCCTGCTGTTCGGTCCGTTGCGACAGGTCCTGGTTGCCGGCGGCGATTTCGCTGGCCGCGGAGTTGATCGACACGGCCGATTGCTGGATGTTGCCGACGATCTGCGCCAGCTGGTTGGCCGTGGCGTTGGCGTCATCGCGCATCTGTGCGAAGACACCGCGGAATTCACCACTCATGCGTGCGGTGAGGTCACCTGCGGCGATGGACTGCAGCAACGACGACAGCGACTGCAGGTTGCCGTCGGCCGTGGACATCAGGTGGTTGAGGCTTTCGACCATGATGCGGAAGTCGAACTGGAAATGCTCGGCATCGCCGCGCGCGCTGAAGTCGCCATTGGCCGCGGCCTGGGCGAGATGCTTGATCTGGTGATTCATCGCCGACAGGTTGAGCTTGACCTGCGACATGGTGTCGCTGAAAACGGCCTTTTCGCCGGGCAGCGGCTGCATGTCTTCGGAGAGTTCGCCAACGGCATACCGCCCCATGATGCGTGCCAGATCGGTCTGCACTGCCACATGCGAGGCAACCAGCAGGTTGGTGTCGTTGGCCATGCGCCCGTAGTCGCCCGGGAAGGCCGCCGCATCGATACGGAAGCTGATCTGGCCGTTGTCGTGATGCCTGGCCATGTCGGTTTGCGCGGTGATCAGGTTACGCAGCTGCAGCTGCATCTTGTCCATGGCCTTGAGCAGGCGGCCGGTTTCGTCGTTGGCGCTGGTGTGCACATCGTTGTGCAGGTTGCCGGCTGCAATGGCCTCTGCAGTGCGTGTGGCCTGGCTGAGCGGCTGGGTCAGGCTGCGGGTGATCAACCAGGCCAGCAGTGCACTGATGGCCAGCGCGGTGATGCCGCCACTGGCCAGGATGACCTTGCCACGATGCATCGAGGCAACGGCGGTTTGATAAGCTTCCTTGCTGAGCCGGCGCTCCAGCTCGGCATTGGCGCGGATGGCCGCCTGCTGTGCGTCCATCGCCACGGCGGCGTCGCCCTGCAGCAAATCCTGCGCTTGCTGGTTCTGGTCGTGAATGCCGTACTGGAGAATCTGGTTGTTGAACTTCACCGACACGTCGCGCTTTTCCTGCAGCAGCTGGAGCGCGTTCTTTTCAGGGGCGCTGCTCGGCAAGGCCGTCAGTGCGTCATGCGCCTCCTTGTAGCGTGCACGGTTTTTTTCGATCATCTCCATGCTGCGGCGGTTGGCGGCATCGCCGGACACCATCACGATGTCGCGCAGGCCGATCGCCACATTGGTATTGGCGTCGAGCATTTCCGAGGACAGCTGGATCTTCTCCATGTTGCTGTTGACGATGGTATCCAGCTCGAAACGGGCGTTGGACATGGTGACCAGGCCGGTCGCAACAAGCAGGCCCGACAATAGGATCAAGATGCCAAAGGCCATGCCCAGGCGACGGCCGACATTGAGGCGTTGCAGATATGTATTCATTACCGCATCCAGGTAGTGCAGCTGAGGGGCTCGATGAATGGGTCATCCACCAGAGCGTCTTGCCCAGCTAACGGCCGGATTGCGACGAGCTAAAGGTACGTATCTGAAATGACTTAGATTGAATTCATCGTGCGGAAGAAATTTCCCGACAGCCGTCCGCAGCGTCCTGACATCCGCACATGCACTGCGTGTTTGTGGCGTCTATCGCTGGATCGAAGCATGCCAACCGCAGAACGATTTTCCGACGTTTCGCCGACAGGTGGCGCCCCCCTGGAGCGCAGCGGATGCTTTGACAGGATCGCATCCGCTATGTGTCGCGATACCTGCAATCCGCTTGTCTTTGGTAAGCGCCGGTGCTGGTGCAGCGGCGTGTTCCGGCGATGCGATCTACTCTGATGCAATGCGACACGGGCCTTGCCACGTGCACCTTGCAAGCCGGCATGGCCGGCTGCTGGTGCGGCAGCGCGCATCGCGCGTGAGGCGTCACGCGCATGGCGGCACTATGGGTCTTGCGCTCAACCTTCCAGCGCAGCGAGTACATCGGCATGAAGCTGCTCGGCGCCGCTTTCGGTATTGAAGCGTGCAAAGATTTCCTCGCCGGAGAGCAGGCCGACCCGGACCGAGTGGCAATACGATCCGAAGTTTTCGCCTGCGTTGAAGGGATCGCTGATGACGGAGATGTGGTTGAGGCGGACCCGGGTGCTGCCAAACTTGATGAACATCTGCAATCTCCTGTGTGAGCGCCCAGTTTCCCACTTTGTCGGGCAGCGCAGAAGCCGGCCTCACGCATCCGTCGACCCAGCACGTACACTGCCGTCCCCTGAAGCCGAGCCCGCCCGATGTCCGATCCGATCCGTCTCGATAAATGCGTGGCCGCGCGGTTTGGCTGCTCGCGTGGAGAGGCGCAGCAGTACATCGAGGGCGGCTGGGTCAGTGTGGACGGGGTCGTGGTCGAAGAGCCGCAAGCCCTGGCGACCGCGGCGCAGGTGACGCTGGCGGAAAACGCCGTGCTCGAACCTGCCGAGCCTGCCACGCTGCTGCTGCACAAACCGGCAGGCATGAGCGCCGAGGCGGCACTGGCACTGGCTACTGCGGAAACGCGCAGCGCCCTGGACCAGCTCGAGATGCGTGTGCTCAAGCGGCACTTCCTGCGTCTGCAGGCGCCGCTGCCGTTGGAGGACGCGGCGAGCGGTTTGCTGGTACTGAGCCAGGACGGCCGCGTCCTGCGCAGGCTCAGCGCCGACGCCACCTCCATCGAACAGGAATTCCTGGTGGAGGTGCGCGGGGAGCTGCGCCCATATGGCATGGCGCGGCTTGCGCATGGCTTGGTGTATCAGCAGCGCAGCCTGTCGCCGTGCAAGGTGAGCTGGCAGAACGAGGAGCGTCTGCGCTTTGCGATCAAGCACGTGCAACCCGGCCAGCTGCGTTACATGTGCGGTGAGGTCGGGCTGGAGGTGGTCAGCATCCGGCGCCTGCGCGTGGGCCGCGTGTCGCTGGGCAAGCTGGCCATCGGCCAATGGCGCTATCTGCCGACAGGCGAGCGTTTCTGACGGGCAGCACGTGTTGGATGCGCGTGGCTGCCATGCGGCGGCATGCCGCTGCTGCCGACATGTATGCAGCAAGCATTGCGTAACCGCACCATGGCGGTGTCACTGCCCGGCGCCGTTGTTCAGGCCATTGCGGCATTGATGCGCTGTCAGGCCCGCACGTAAAACGTAGCGACCGTGCCGGGCAATAGCGACGCGCGTCGGCCGAGTCTTGCGCGCTCGGCAATGCACTGCGATTGCGCGGTGAGCGCAAGCTGCGTTGCGCATCCCGATGCCGGGGTCGCCTGGTTCGTGGCTTACTTCTTGTTGCGTTTTTTCTTGGCGCGCGTCACCAGCCAGAACACAACGGCAATCACGCCGACGACCAGAATGATGAAGGCCGGTGACAGAAACGAATTGTCGCCCATGGAAATTTCCTGAAAATCTTCGCAGCCGAGTGCTGCACTGACGTCAGCCTAGCGAGCGGCCTGCTTGATGGCGTGAAATACGCTGCAGCGGCCGCGCGCAACCGCGCCGCGTCGCCTGGCCCCGCAAGCGCGCGCGACGGCTGCAAGCGCGCTCGCGTGCATCTGCCTGCCGACGCAGCGGCTGCAATACAGGCGCGACCGAGCACGTGTTCGCCTGCCGGCGGCAAGCTGACAGGTCTGCAGCCGGAAGCGCAGGAACAGCAGCGACCAGCCACCTGCTAGGGAGAGGCTGGCAAACCAATGCATCCGACGGCGTCGCGCAAGCTCAGCCAAGGCGGATATCGGCACGGATCCAGCTGCAGGTTCGGGAATCTCGTAACGTCCGCTGGAGCGCAGGCGCAGTGGTCGCATGCCTATCAGATGGTTCGACGGCGCACTCGAGCGAGCCGCTGTGCGTGCGCACGACTGACTGCTTCGTCTGAAAGGCGCGCGCATCCACGCTGGTGGACGACCAACCAACCACGACCCAGGCGCGTCACGCGATGCCGGCGATGTTCCGGCGGGGGGCGTGCTCAGCGCCTCGCGAGTTGAACGGCCCAACAGGCCTCGCGTCCGGTGGCTGCAGTTTAAATGGGGCGTGCGGCACGTAAATCGGGACTGCGCCGACAGCGTGTCGGGTCAACCCCGACGATCGTCAAGCTGTCGGGCTGCGCTCGTCCCCGAGCGCAGCCGTGTCAGGTCAGGGGAAGGTCGCGCTGCAGCGGAAGCCGGCGCAGTCGATCTGCACCGTACTGCCGCCACTGCAGGCGGCGGTGAAACGCGTGGCGCTGTGTGCCTGCACCGTGCCGCAATTCAGGCCGCTGCTGATGCCCTGGGCGCGTGTGCTGGCCGATTCGGTGGACATCGCCGGGCCCGCAGGCGCAACCGTGGCTGCGACCTTGCTGGCCGGTGCTGCTGTGCCTGCCTGCACAGGCGGGGCGACCTCGCCTGCCAGCGGCAGCGTGACGGCTTCGCCGGGTGCACTTTCGGTGCCGGAGGCGGTTGCCGCGACGTGTGCGTTGTCGCCCTGTAACGGCTGGCCGCGGTCCTCGCGGTGGCGGTCGAAGCTCAGCGTCTGTCCGAATACCAGCTGGATCCAGCTCGGGTAGGTGTAGCCGGTGCCCTTGCTGTGATCGACGATGGCGCCGATCGCGCCGCCGATCAGGATGTTGCCCCAGATCCCGATGTTGGCGCGCGAGATGGAGCGACCGGCGGCATTGCGCTGACCGGGCAGCACGCAGCTGACCTCCAGGTCGCGCGAGGACCGGCGTACCTGCACGGTCTGTCCGGACTTCAGGGTGAACCGTCCCTTGTCGTTGCTGAGGGCGCAGTCGGCGCCAGCGATGAGGTGCCCATCGGCGGTCTTGGTATCCACACGGATGGGCTGGGTCGCGTCGTTCATGACCGTCGCGCAACCGCTCAACGCAGCCATGGCCATGGCTGCGGTCACTAGGTGTTTCATGTTGTCCCCTGGCGTAAGGCATGGTCGGGCCAGGCGGGCATGGCGCCGCGTCCCTGGCACAACCGTGTCGTGATCAATCCCCGTTGCCGACGCATCGCGTCGGCCGCCACTTCATACCGGGATTGTGGGTCGCCGTCCAGTCGCGACCCTCTACGTCAGGCGACCGGAGTGGGAAGTATCCGGTGCTTGGCCATCACGCTGCGGATCGCGCTCAGCAATTGCTCGGGGGTATAGGGTTTCTCGAGGAAGGCCACGCCATCCGGCAGGATCTCTTCCACATACTCCACCGCCAGCCCGGAGGTGAGCAGCACGGGCAGGTTGTAGGGGGCGTGCGCGGTCTTGAGCGCCAGATCCACGCCGGTCAGGCCGCCCGGGAAATGGATATCGGAAAACAGCACATCGACGCGCGGGTCGCTTTCGATCAGGGCCAGGGCCTCTTCGACCGAGCCGGCGCTGCGGCAGGTAAAACCATAGCTTTCCAGCACAAGGCAGCTGAGTTGTCGGGTGCCATCGCCGTCTTCGACGACGAATACAACTGGCCGTTCCTTGTTCTGTGACATGAGCACGTCTCGTAAGGCAGGCCACATTCTCAGCGATGCGGCAGTGAACCCTCTGTCAACGCAGACGGAGCCGTACGGTTACCAGCCGAACGGGCCAGGACCATAGCCGCCGGGGCCGTAGCGCGGCCCGAACAGCGGGCCTTCGCCGCGCCCGACACTGATGCTGACGCCGATCTGATGCGCTTTGCCGTCATCGTCGTAATAGGTCTTGCAGGAGTTCAGGTTGACCGCCTGCCAGTTGCTGTTGCCGCCGCGGTTGGAGTAGCCCATGCCGGTTTCGACCGCGCCATGCAGCTTGCCCTGGCATTGTTCGGCGCGTTCGGCCGCGAGCGAGGCCGCGCTGGGGCGGGTCAGCGCAGGCTTGGGGCCGCTCTTGTCGCCATAGAAGGTGCCCGGCGGGTCGGTGCTGTACGCGGGGTCGGAGCGGTACTGCACCGGGGCTTGCGGAACGCTCAGGTCCAGCGACTGCGCCGACCCCGGCTCGGCGCTGCGCTCGCCGGCCTGGGCGAGCGCGCTGCCGGCGGCAAACAGAGTGGCCAGGAGAAGCAGGCTGCGTTTCATCGGATGGACTCTACCAGGAGGGACTGACAGCGCGTGCCAGATCGCCTTGTGAAACTAGCAACGGCTGATTGAATGCGCGCTGTCGATTGCGCGGATTCTTATGCCGGCCCGTCACCGCGATGGCACACGCTGCTGCATCAGCCCTGCTCGCGCACGATCTCGATCAGCTGCGCCCCATAGCGGGCGAGTTTGCCGCCGCCGATACCGCCGACACGCGAGAGTGCGTCGATGCTGGTGGGCCGCTGTTCGGCGATATTGCGCAGCGTGCTGTCGTGGAAGATCACGAAGGCTGGCACGTTCTGCTCCTTGGCCAGCTCCGCGCGCAGGCCGCGCAGGGCGTTGAACAGCACCAGGTCCTGCGGCTGCACCGGCAGGCCGGTGCGTTGCGCGCTACGCTCGCGCCCGGCAGCCGGGTTCTCGCGGCGCATCATCACCTGGCGCTCGCCCTTGAGCACCTGGCGGCTGGCGTCGGTCAGGCGCAGGCCGCCATGGCCCTCGCTGTCGACCTCCAGCAGGCTGGCCGCCACCAGCTGGCGGAACACCCCGCGCCAGGTGCGCTCGTCCAGGTCGCGGCCGATGCCGTAGGTGCTCAGCTGGTCGTGGCCGAGCTGCTTGATGCGCTCGTTCTCGCTGCCGCGCAGGATGTCGATCAGGTGGCCGACACCGAAGCGTTGCCCGCTGCGGTACACGCAGCTGAGCGCCTTCTGCGAGGCCACGGTGGCGTCCCACGCGGCGGCGGGCGTCAGGCAGTTGTCGCAGTTGCCGCAGGGCTTGGGATAGGTCTCGCCGAAGCCGGCCAGCAACACCTGGCGGCGGCATTGCATCGATTCGCAGTAGCCGAGCAGGTGATCGAGCTTGGCGCGCTCCAGCCGCTTGCGCTCCTCGGCTGCTTCGCCCTGTTCGATCATCTGCTTGAGCAGCACCACATCGCCCAGGCCGTAGCAGAGCCAGGCCTCGGCCGGGTCGCCATCGCGGCCGGCGCGGCCGGTTTCCTGGTAATAGCCTTCAAGCGACTTGGGCAGATCCACATGCGCCACGAAGCGCACGTCCGGCTTGTCGATGCCCATGCCGAAGGCGATCGTGGCGGCCATGATGATGCCGTCCTCGCGCAGGAAGCGGCGCTGGTTTTCCGCACGCACCTCGGCCGGCAGGCCGGCGTGGTAGGGCAGGGCGTTGAAGCCTTGCGAGCACAGATACTGCGCGGTCTCTTCGACCTTGCGCCGCGACATCGCATAGACGATGCCGGCCGAGCCGCGGTGACGGCCCAGGAACTCCTGCAGCTGCTTGCGCGCGTTGTCCTTCTGCACCACGGTGTAGCGGATGTTGGGGCGGTCGAAGGAACTGACGAAGTGGCGCGCGTCGACCAGGTCCAGGCGCTCGGCGATCTCGCGCTGGGTCGGCGGGTCGGCGGTGGCGGTCAAGGCCATGCGCGGGATATGCGGCCAGCGTTCGTGCAAGACGGTGAGCTGGCGGTACTCGGGGCGGAAATCGTGGCCCCATTGCGAAACGCAATGCGCCTCGTCGATGGCGAACAGCGCGATGCGGCTGCGTTCCAGCAAGGACAGGAAGCGCTGGGTCAGCAGACGCTCCGGCGCGACGTAGAGCAGGTCAAGGTCGCCGGACAGCAACGCACGTTCGACCCGCTGGGCGTTTTCCGCGTCCAGCGTGGAATTGAGGAATTCGGCGCGCACGCCGAGCTGGCGCAAGGCCTCGACCTGGTCCTGCATCAGTGCGATCAGCGGCGAGACCACAATGCCGATACCGTCGCGCAACAGCGCCGGCACCTGGTAGCACAGCGACTTGCCGCCGCCGGTGGGCATCAGCACCAGGGCATCGTTGCCTGCCGCGACGTGTTCGACAATGGCTTGCTGTGGGCCGCGGAAGTCGTCGTAACCGAAGACGCGGCTGAGCAGTTCGTGGGCGGGGGAAGACATCCGCCTAGGATACCGCGCGGGTCAAGCCCTGGCCGGTGTCAGGCGGGCGGCGTTGCGCGACGGTGCGTCGGGGATTGCCGCGAGGTGAATGCCGGGGGACGTGTTCCGCGACGCGGAGAGGGCCGCAACCCGCCAAGTCAGGGGCGCGTCGAAGGCGCGGGGTGTGGCCGGCGATGGAGCAGGGGCCCAAGGTTCCGGCGCAGCGAAACCTTGGGCACACCCGCAGGGACCAGGCCCAGGGCTTACTGCAGCAGCGAGCGCAGCATCCAGGCGTACTTCTCGTGGGTCTGCAGGCGCTGGGTCAGCAGGTCCACGGTCGGGTCGTCGCCGGCATCGTCGGCGGTGCCCAGCACCTTGCGCGCGGTGCGGCAGACCGCTTCGTTGCCGCTGACCAGCTGGCGCACCATTTCACGCCAGTCGGCACTGTCGCTCAGCCCCTGTTCTTCCGGGATCGAGGTCAGGGCGACGAACTCGCTGTAGGAGCCCGGTGCGTTGTAGCCCAGGGCGCGGATGCGCTCGGCCACTTCGTCCAGCGCCGCCCACTGCTCGGTGTACTGGGTCTCGAACATGGTGTGCAGCGAGTTGAACATCGACCCGGTGACATTCCAGTGGAAGTTGTGGGTCTTCAGGTACAGGGTGAAGGCGTCGGCCATGTAGCGGGCCAGACCGTCGGAGATCTGCTTGCGATCACCGTCCTTGATCCCGATATCGATGTGTGGTGCCGATGCTGCGGCGACCGGCAGTGCGTCCAATGCTTCATTGATGACGACGGGCTTGTTGGCGTTCTTTTTCTTGGACATGGGAATGGTCCTCCTGAGGAAACAGATATCGGGTCACAATAGACAGGCTAAAGGATCCGCTGTCATTCAATCTTTCACATTTTTCGATCAATGAGCGCTATCGACACCGACCTTGCCAACACCTTGCGTGAGCGCCGCCGCGCCGTCGATGGCGCGATGAGTCGCGACCGTGGCCGGTTGCTCGGTCTATGGTCGCGCTGGCAGGGCAAGCCCGGCAACCCGCAGGTGCGCGAGGCCTTCGAGCAGGCGCTGGCAGCGTCGCAGGCGCAACGCCAGGCGCGTGCCGAGCAGCAGCCGGCCATCACGTTGGACGAGCAACTGCCGATCGCGCGCGAGGCCGAGCGCATCATCGCGCTGATCCGCGACCATCAGGTCGTCGTCATCGCCGGTGAAACCGGCTCGGGCAAGACCACCCAGCTGCCCAAGCTGTGTCTGGCGGCCGGGCGCGGCGCGGCCGGCATGATCGGCTGCACCCAGCCACGCCGGATCGCCGCGCGGGCGGTGGCCGCGCGCGTGGCCGAGGAGCTGAAGACGCCGCTGGGCACCACGGTGGGCTTCCAGGTGCGCTTTACCGACCGGGTCGGCGAGCAGTCGCGGATCAAGTTCATGACCGACGGCATCCTGCTGGCCGAGATCGCCAGCGACCGCTGGTTGTCGGCCTACGACACCATCATCGTGGACGAGGCGCACGAGCGCAGCCTCAACATCGATTTCCTGCTCGGCTATCTCAAGCAGCTGCTGCACAAGCGCTCCGATCTGAAGTTGATCGTCACCTCGGCCACCATCGACACCGAGCGCTTCGCCCGGCATTTCGACAACGCGCCGGTGATCGACGTGGAAGGCCGGACCTTCCCGGTCGAGGTGCGCTACCGGCCGCTCGAAGGCGAGGCCGACGACAGCGACGGCGACGGCGAGCGTGGCAATGGCCGCGATGGCGAGCGCACCGTCAACGATGCGATCGTGGCGGCGATCGACGAGATCACCCGCATCGATCCGCGTGGCGACGTGCTGATGTTCCTGCCCGGCGAGCGCGAGATCCGCGATGCGCACCAGGCGCTGGAACGGCGCAAGTATCGCGAAACCGAAGTGGTGCCGCTGTACGCGCGGCTGTCGGCGGCCGACCAGGACCGCGTGTTCAACCCGGGGCCGCGCCGGCGCCTGGTGCTGGCCACCAACGTGGCCGAAACCTCGCTGACGGTGCCGCGCATCCGGTATGTGGTGGATCCGGGCTTTGCGCGGATCAAGCGCTACAGCCCGCGCCAGAAGCTGGACCGCCTGCATATCGAGCCGATCTCGCAGGCCAGCGCCAACCAGCGCATGGGCCGCTGCGGCCGCATTGCCGAAGGCATCTGCTACCGCCTGTATGCCGAAGCGGATTTTGCCGCGCGGCCGGCATTCACCGACCCGGAAATCCGCCGCTCGTCCTTGTCGGGCGTGATCCTGCGCATGCTGCAACTGGGGCTGGGGCGGATCGAGGAGTTCCCGTTCCTGGAAGCGCCGGACGAACGCGCAGTCGCCGACGGCTGGCAGCAGTTGCTGGAGCTGGGCGCGATCGATGCCAATCGGCGCCTCACCGCCATCGGCCGGCAGATGGCGCGCCTGCCGGTGGACGTCAAGCTGGCGCGCATGCTGGTGGCTGCGCAACAGCACGGCTGCCTGCGCGAGATGATCATCATCGCCGCGTTCCTGGGTATCCAGGATCCGCGTGAGCGCCCGCCCGAAGCACGCGAGGCGGCCGACAATGCGCACACGCTGTTTGCCGATGCACGCTCCGAATTCGTCGGCATCCTGCGGTTGTGGGAGGCGTACCGGCAGGTGCACGAGGATCTCACCCAGTCCAAGTTGCGCGATTGGTGCAACCGGCATTTCCTCGGGTTCCTGCGCATGCGCGAATGGCGTGAGCTGCATCGGCAGCTGCGCCTGTTGTGCGAAGAGCTGGGGTGGAGCGAGGAGCCGGCCGCTGCGATGTTGGCGCCATTGCTGGCAGGTGCCAGCGCGCCTGCGCGCGAGGACGGGCACAACGCCAACCGGCCGACGCGCGGGCAGTTGCATCGCGCTGCGCGGCTGGCGCGCGAAGGCAAGCCGGATCCGAATGCGCCACCTACGCAAGCCACGTCCGCCGCTGCCGGCAAGCGTGCCGACCTTGCCGAGGCCTCGGCACGCATCAGCGAGCGCGAACGCGCGGCGGCGTATCAGGCCCTGCATCGTGCGCTGTTGGCCGGCCTGCCGACGCAGATCGGCCATCGCACCGAAAAAGGCGATTTTCTCGCCGCGCGGCAGCGCCGGTTCGTGCCGTTTCCCGGCTCGGCACTGGCACGCAAGCCGCCGCCGTGGATGCTGGCCGCCACGCTGCTGGATACGCAAAAAGTCTGGGGCATGACCAATGCCGCGATCGAGCCGGACTGGGCGATCGCCGAGCTGGGGCATCTGCTGGCACGCAAGCATTTCGACCCGCATTGGTCGCGTGCGCAGGGGCAGGTGGTGGCATCCGAGCAGATCAGCCTGTTCGGCCTGGTGCTGGCGCCGAAAAAGCCGGTCCACTTCGGCAAGATCGATCCGGCCGGCGCACACGACCTGTTCGTGCGCCAGGGCCTGGTCACGGGCGAGATCAATACGCGTGCGGCGTTCATCGCCGACAACCTCAAGGTGCTGGAGCAGGCGCGCGAGGAAGAAGCCAAGCTGCGCCGCGCCGGCATCGTCGCCGACGAAGACTGGCAGGCGCGCTGGTATCTGGATCGCATCCCGGCCGAGCTGCACTCGGCCAGCGGGCTGGATGCATGGTGGAAGACCTTGCCGCCGGACAAGCGCCGCAGCCTGCACTGGACGTTGAACGACCTGTTGCCGGGCGAAGGCAGCGAGGCCGACCGGTTTCCGAAGTATTTCCCGCTGGGCGATGCGCGGCTGCCCTTGCATTACCGCTTCGAGCCGGGCGCCATCGATGACGGGGTGACGGTGGATGTGCCGCTGCACCTGCTCAATGCGCTGGATCCGGCGCGGCTGTCGTGGCTGGCGCCGGGCTTCGTCGCCGATAAGGCATCGGCCCTGATTCGCAGCCTGCCCAAGGCGCAACGGCGCAACTATGTGCCGGCGCCGGATTTCGGGCGCGCGTTCTACGAGGCCTACAGCATTGCCTCGGCCGACGCTATCCGTGGCGAGCTGGCGCGCTTTCTGACCAAGGCCACCGGCACGCAGGTGGCGGCGCTGGATTTCGACGAAGAGTCGCTGGACACGCATCTGCTGATGAACCTGCGCCTGCGCGATGACGACGGCAAGGTACTGGCCGAGTCGCGCGACCTGGACGGATTGCGCGCACGCTTTGGCGAGCGTGCCGGCCAGGCCTTCGCCGCACGTGCGGGGCGCGCGCTGGCGGCCGAGGGATTGCGCGATTTTCCGTCCACGCCGATTCCCGAACAGGTGGCCGGCGAGGCCGGCGTGCCGGCGTATCCGGCGCTGGTGGACCAGGGCGAAGACGCGGCGCTGCGCATTTTCGCCGACCGCAACGAAGCGGCGCAGGCGCATCCGCGCGGCGTGCGCCGGCTGCTGGAAATCGCGCTGGCCGACAAGATCAAGCAGGCGCGCAAGCAACTGCCGGTGTCGCCCAAGACCGGCCTGCTGTACGCGGCGATCGAATCGCAGGAGCGGCTGCGCGGCGATCTGGTCGATGCCGCGCTCAACGCGGTGCTGGCCGATGGCCTGGGCGCGATACGCGACCCCGGTGCCTTTGCGCAGCGCCGCGACGAGGCCGGCAAGCGCCTGTTCGGCGAGGCGATGGAACGGCTGACGCTGGCCGAAAGCATCCTTGGCGCCGTGGCCGAACTCAAGCCGCTGCTGGAGGCGCCGTTGATGGGCTGGGCGCGCGGCAACCTGGACGATATGGAACAGCAGCTGCGCGCGCTGGTGCATGCCGGCTTCCTGCGCGAAACACCGGCCGAGGCACTGGCCAGTTATCCGCGCTATCTCAAGGCGATGATCCTGCGGACCGAGCGTGCCAAACGCGATCCGGCCCGCGACCAGGCACGCATGCTCGAACTCAAGCCGTTCGTGGATGCATTGGACCAGGCGGCCGCGCGCGGGTTGCAGCAACGTGATGAATGGCAGTCGCTACGCTGGGACCTGGAGGAATTGCGTGTGTCGGTGTTCGCGCAGGAGCTGGGCGCCAGGTCGGGCGTGTCGGCGAAGAAGTTGTCGCAGCGGGTGGCGGCGTTGCGCAACTGAGTGGTGCTGGACGCGCTGGTGACGGCGGCTTGCCGTCCTCACCAGCGCGCTGCATCAGCGCAGGTCCTGGCATCGATCGGCCGCCCAGGCCGAGCGCCGCGTTTGACGCGACTAACGAAACGTAGTGGGCAGTGGCCGGCTGGGCGTGGACGGCGCGCCCGGAGCCGGCGTGTACGAGGTGTACGTGCCGATTCCGAGCACGGGCCGCGCCTGCCTGGCGGCGAGCGCAGCCGTTTTGCCAGCCGCTGCTAGAACTTCATGTGCAGGCTCGCCATATAGCGGCGCCCGCTCCTGTAGCGACCGGCCAGGTGGTCGGTGTCGCCGAGATACTGCAGGTATTGCTCGTCCAGCAGGTTCTGCGCGTCGATCTGCAACGACCAGTTCGGACTGAACGCATAGCCGATGCTCGCGCCGAGTTCGGCATAGTCGTCCACGCTTGCCGGCGCGGCGCCGGCCACGTAACCGCCGGCCAGGTAGCTGTCGCGCCAGTTGTAGGTCAGCCGCGCGTTGAGCGGGCCCTTTTCGTAGTACGGGCTGACTGCCACGCTGTTGCGCGACTGATAGGGCAGGGCATCGCCGGTGTTGTTCTGCCCATTGGCGTAGGTGTAGTTGGCGGTCAGGCCGAAGCCGCTGTCGCCGAACGGCTGCTGGAATGCGATGTTGAAGCCCTTGACCTTGCCATCGCCGGCGTTGCGTGGCCGCTGGATGCTGTAATCGCAGTAGCCATCGGCGGTGCAACCGTTGCTGCCGAGCAACTGCGCCCAGCTTTGCGGCGCGGTATCGCGTAGCGCGTTGTACTGGCGTTCCACGCTGGCGCTGGTATCGATGTAGTTGTCGATCTTCTTGTAGAACAGCGACCACGCCACCACCGACTGCTGGGCAAAGTAATACTCGGCCGACAGGTTGAAGTTCCAGGATTCGTACGGAGACAGCTCGGCATTGCCGCCGCTGCCGGTCAACGTGGTGTCGTTGAGGAAGGTGTTGTTGACCATCTGGTTGTACGGCGCCCAGGCGATCACCTTGGCCGCGGCAAACCGGAACACCCAATCGTCGGCGGCCTCGTAGGCCAGCGTGAGCGAGGGCAGCAGGAAATCCTCCTTGCGCGTGCGGGTCTGCCACAGGCTGTCGGCGTTCTGCAGGGTGGGCGTGCCGCTGTAGACGAAGCCGCTGCCCTCGGTTTTCGAATCCACATAACGCAGCCCGAGATTGCCGCGCAGGCCGCCGCCGGAGAAATTCAGCTGGGCATAGGCGGCGTTGTTGGTCTGCTGCAGCGCCCAGGTGTTGTTGAGGTAGCTGGCCGGGTCTGGCGCGCCGTAGTCGACCGGGCTGTTGCGGATCCAGTCCAGCACGTTGTTGCGGCCTGCCTGCACATGCCGGCCGTGGTCGGGATGGAACTCCTGCAGGTCGGTGAGCCCGATGGTGCGCACATCGGCCAGCGTGCCTGGCGTCACGCCGCCATAGACGTTGAGCTCGAAGCGCTCCTCGTGCTTGCCATGACGCACGCCCAGTAGCAGTTGATTGAACACGCTGTCGAACTGCAGATTCAGGTCGAGCTGGCCGTAGGTATCCTTGCTTTCGGTGGAAAAGATGCCGTTATTGCCGAACCAGCCGCCAGCCGAGCCCCAGTTGGCCGGATCACGCGCACGCGCCGGGTCGTCGAAGCGGATGCCGCGCCGCGTGTCCCAGCTGAAGCCGCCGTTGTAGAACGGTTCGATGAAATACTGCGACAGATCCTTGTTCTCGGATCTGCTTTGGCCCAGCTGCCCATTCAATCCCCAGCCATCGCCGCGAAACGCGCCGCGCAGGTCCAGGCCCTTGGTGGTCACTTCCGATTCGCGCACATTGTTGTCGTAGATCACGGTGCCGCCGAGCGGGTCGGCATTGGCGCCGGAATGCCCGCTGGTCACCACGCCGTTGCGCAGGCCGCCGAGTTGGTCCACTGCCGCCACGGTGCCGGCATTCCAGGTCAGGAAGCTGTACATCGACTGGTTGTAGTTGTCGAAGTTCTCGTTGATGTACAGGCCGCTGAGGTTGAATTCCAGCGCCTCGCTGGGCTTGAGCTGCAGGTTGACCACGGCGCTGTCGCGCTCGCGATCCTGCTGGAACCAGGCCGCGTTGATCGAGTTGGGCACGTCCGCATCGGCGGGCACGCCGGCTGCGGCATTGGCAAATGTGCTGGCCGGCGCATAGCCGAACACTTCCATGCCGCGGCGATCGACGCGCTCTTCGTAATGCTGCGCCGATACCGCGATGCCGAAGGTGTCGGCCGCGTTCTTCCAGCTATACAGCAGCGCGGCATTCGGTTTTCCTTCGCTGGCCTGTGCGCTGTAGCTGTAGCCGATGGATGCGGCCACCTCGTTGACGTCCAGGTCCAGCGGCTGCCGGGTGTGCATCAGCACCGTGCCGCCCAGGCTGCCCTCGGTCAGGCGTGCTTCGGAGGATTTGAGGATTTCCGCACGGCCCAGGATCTGCGGCGCCAGCAAGGTGTAGTCGAATCCGCGGCTGGGTTGCTCGCCGTAGAGCCAGATCGCCTGTGCCACCGGGTGGCCGTCCAGGAAGGACAGATTGAGGCTGGGGTCGGTGCCGTCGATGCTGACGCGCTCGCCCTGGCCGAAGCGCCGGTCCAGGGTGACACCGGGAATCTGCGACAGCGCCTCGGCCACGTTGGTGCTTGGAAACTTGCCGATGTCTTCGGCGGTGATCGCTTCGGAAATGCCGGCGTTGTTGCGTTTGGTGTCGAGCGACTTTTCCAGGCTGGCACGGATGCCGACCACCTGCACGGCGTCCAGGTCGGTGGCCTGGCGGTCGACCGTGTCCTGGGCTTGCGCAGTGAATGCCAGCGACAACGCGATCGCGCTGGACAGCAGGGTGATGCTGTATTTCATGATGTCTCTCCTCATCACGCACAGGGAAGGACGGCGGGCTGCTGCTCGCCGGATGCGGGGTCTTGCAGACGCGCGCTCGGGACCGAGCGCGTGGTGGATCGCTTACGACAGGTCAGCGTGGTGTTGCAGATACCAGTTGGCCGCGCCAAGCACGCCCAGTTGCCCGTGCTCGACCAGCTTGACCGGGATGCGTTCGAGCACCGCGCGCATGCGGCCTTTGGCCAGAAAGCGTTCGCGGAAAGCGCTGTTCTGCAGGAACGGCCCGATCGTCGGCAAGAAGCCGCCAGCCAGATAGATGCCGCCGGCCGCGCCGTAGGCCAGCGCCATGTCGCCGACCGCGCTGCCCAGCACGGCGCAGAAGATCTGCAGGCACTCGCGTGCCAGCGCATCGTCTTCGTGCAGCGCGGCATGCGTGATCGCGGCCGGCAGCCGATGGCGCGGGGTGGCGCCATGCAGTTCGCACGCGGCGTTGTACAGGTGCAGCAGGCCGGGCCCGGACAGCACATGCTCGAGTGGCAGATAGCGCTCGCCACGCAGCAGGATCCGCAGCACCTGCAGTTCCATCTCGTCGTTGCTGGCCAGGGCGACCTGGCCGGCTTCGGTGGCGAGCACGATCGGCCGCGGCCTGGCATCGATCCAGACCGCCGCACCCAGCCCGGTGCCGGGGCCGACCACCAGGATCGGGCCGGTGGCGCGCGCATGCCGCGGGGTCGGCCCGCTCAGTTGCAGCGCGGCGCGTTGCTCCATCAAGGGGGCGGCGTAGGCCACCGCTTCGAAATCGTTGACCAGGTGCACGCTGGGCACGGCGAGCGCGGCGCGCATGCGGCCAGGCGAAATCGTCCATGGCAGGTTGTTGCTGATGAAGCTGCCATCGTCCAGTGCGACCCCGGCACTGGCGATCACCACGGCTTCGACATCGCGTCCGGTCTGCAGGAAGTCGGCAAGGATGGCGTCCAGACTGGCGTGTTCGGCGCAGCGGTAGGTGCGGTAATGCGCCAGCTCGGCTGCAGCGTTGTCCGCCTGCGCGATGTGGCCGACCCGCACATGCGTGCCACCGACGTCGGCCGCGATGAAGCCGGTGGCAACCGGTGCGGTGGGCAGGCCGGTAGCGAGAGCAGAACGCGAAGTCGCAGCCACGTGCAGTCCTTTGGGTTCGTCCGGTCGGCCAATGCGATCGGCGAGTAGCGGCCTGTGTAGAAGTTGGTGACAACGATGTCAATGGTTCAGTCGGGTTGGATCGATCTTGTTGGCAGGCTCAAGTGCAGGATCGCCCGATTCAGCGCTGTCTGCGCGGAAGTGATTGCGCAGTGCGGAAGGCGCGCGCGGGTCACTCCTGGTCTGCGACGGTGGCGTTCGTCGCCATCTGGACGCTGGGCCATCATGGACATCCACATCCACATCCACATTTGATGCCGACATTCGATACCGACAGCTGGTTGTCAGCTGCCGGAAGAGTCGCCCACTCAGCGCGCAGTCGCCGCAGAGGCAGCGCCCGGCAAGGTGCTGCAGGCCGCGCCGTCGGTGGGTGGTGCCTGCGTCGGGTACTGCTGCTTGCCGAGCACATAGGTCTGGCTGGTGGCGACGAAGCCGTCCGCGTAGGTGGCCTCGATGAAGTACGCGCTCCAGCCGGCCTCGGGCATCCGTACCGGTACCGACACGGTGTTGCCGCGTGCAGGCGTGATCGACGTGGCGCTGTAGCGAATGCCGCAGGCATGGCGGAAGTCGCGCGCCACCGGGTTGCTCGCCTGCCACAGGCGCAACTGCGCAGGGCGCTCGGAGGAGTGGAAGCGGAGCTGCGGGTGTTCGCCTGCGCGCAGCGAATCGCGCACCTTTGGCAGCGCGCGTTGCTGCTGCAGCCGGGTCACGAAGGGCACCAGGCTGTCGACGATGAAGGCGCGGATGCCGTTATGCGCGCTGTTGGGCACCATGCGCAGCGCCTTGCTGCCGGGCAGCGCGTTGTAGAAGAACCGCGTGTTGTCCGGCAGGAAAAAATCGTCGCCACTGGCATTGACGATGTACTTGGGCACGGCCAGGCGTTTGCGCTGCGGCGTGTGCAGATAATGCAGCGGGTCCTGCAGTTGCACCAGTTGCGCAAAGGCCGGCGTGTGCAGCTGCGTGGTGATGCCCTGCCTGGCATAGGCGTTGAATGCGATCGGCCAGTTGCCGCCATAGCTCCGGTACATGTGCTCGAGCACCGCCGGCAGATTGAGGATGTCGATCACCAATGGCACCACGGCCTCCACGCGCGCATCGGCAATGGTGGCATGCCAGCTCGCCCAGCCACGCTTGGAGGCACCGGCGAGGATGAAGCGATGAATCTGCAACGGCGCCAACTCGCGTTCGGCCAGGCTCATGGTGCGCGCGATGGCGGCGGCCATCGGCACATGCAGCGGCAGGGTCTTGCGTTGCTGCGGCGATGCCAGAAACAGCGACCAGCTGTAGGCGACGCTGTCGTCCTCGCGGCGCGGCGTGCCGTCGTTGCGATAGGTCAGCGCCTGGCTGGGGATATCGCCCAGCGCGATCACCACGGTGCGGCTGCGCTTTGCCAGCGTCGCCAGGGCCTCGGGCGACAATTCGCTGGACGGCTGCGGCGCGCCGCCATCGGCTGGATGACGGGTGCCATTGGTGGAGAGCAACAGTGCACGCGTCGGCAGCGCATCCGTGGGGACATAGATCGCGACATCGTGTTGCCAACTGGCCGGCTGCACCAGTGCCTCGGGCGACCATTGCTGCGAGGTCAGCAGGTAATCGCGCCGCTCGACGCCGGCCACCGTGCGGGTGGCCACACGCCGGTAGACCAGCGGCTGGCGTTCGATGGCATCGTGATAGCACACCAGCGCCTGGTCGATGCCGACCTCGGGCGCGTCGGCGCACTGCTGCGCTGACAGGGCGACTGCAGGGGCCGCGCCTGCAGGCGCAGCACCTGCAAACCAGCCCAGCGACGCCAGCAACACCAGGCTGCAACGTGTCATCGACCGCATGCGTGTTCTCCCAGTGGCGTGGGTGCGCCAGCCCGCTGGCGGGCCGCGCAGTGCCCGGTCGGGCTTACTTGATCCGGCGGACCTTGGCCTGGGTGTTGTAGCCCTCGATCTGCAGATACCACACGCCGACCAGACCCGGCTTGATCTTGACCTTGGGCGCGGTCTTGCGCACGCCCGACAACGTGGCGGCGTCGGTCTGCTCCCAGTCCTGGCCATTGGCGAGCGTGTAGACGCGCCCGGTCGAAAAACCCTTGAACTCGCCAACGATGTTGCTCTCGATCGGCTCCTTGCTGCCGAAATCGAAGAAGCCGCGGTTCTTGACGATCACTTCCTGGCGGCCGGCTTCCTTGGCCTGTTCGACCACGACCGCAGCTTCCTTGGCGACCTTGCCCTGCAGCCAGTCGTTGAGCGCGGCCAGTTCGCCGGCATCGAGCTTGTCCAGGCCGGCCGCCTTGAACTGTTCGGCGCTCATCTGCGATTGCAGGTCGCCCTGCACCGCGCGCTGCGCCAGGGCCGGGGTGGCGTTCAGGGCAAGGGTCAGGCAGACCAGCAATGGAATGCGGCGCGCGAGCGACATGGAAGCCATCCAGAAGACGAAGAGGCCGCTAGTGTAGACGCTGGAGCGCAGCGTGCAGCCTGAGACCACAGGTGCTGATGCGTGCGGGACAGCCCCAGGCCGCCTCGCACAGCGTGGAGACACCACCAGGGTGTGGGGGCGCTCCGCCACCGGCGACGTAAGGTCTACGCGGGCACTTTCGCACGCTCGGGACGGCGGTAGACCAACTCCGGTGCCGGCGCTGCAGCTTCGCGTTCGGCGGTGGCGCGCACCTCGGCATGCCGCGGCGAGCGTTCGCAGACCGGGTCCAGCGTGGCGGCATCGCCACTGAGCGCCAGCGCCTGGCAGCGGCAGCCGCCCCAGTCGATCTCGCGCTTGGGGCAGCCCTGGCAGACCTCGGGCATCCACGCGGTGCCGCGGAAGCGCACGAAGGCCTCGCCATTGTTCCAGATGTCGGCCAGCGAACGCTCGCGCAGGTTGTCAAAGCGCATGCCGTCGATGGTTTCGGCCGCGTGGCAGGGCAGCACGTCGCCGCGCGGGGAGATGTTGACGAAGCGCTGGCCCCAGCCGCCCATGCACGGCTTGGGCTGGCGGGCGTAGTAATCGGGGGTGACGAAGTCGATCGCCAGGCGGTCGCCGAGCTCGCGGCGGGCGGTTTCCACCGCGTCAATCGTGGCCATCAGCTGCGCGCGGCTGGGCATCAGCGCGGCGCGATTGCGCAGGCCCCAGCCGTAGTACTGGGTGTGCGCCACTTCGATGCGTTCGGCCTGCCACTCCAGCGCCAGCGCGATCATGCCGGGCACGCGCTCGGCGTTATGGCGATGCAAGACCGCATTGAGCGTCAGCGGCAGGCCGCGCGCACGTACGGCGGCGGCAAACGCGCGCTTCTTCGCCAGGCTGTTGCGATAGCCGGCGATACGGTCGGCACCGGCCGGGTCGACATCCTGCACGCTCAGCTGCACATGCTCCAGTCCGGCCGCCTGCAGCTGGTCCAGCATCGGCTCGCCGCCGGCTACGCCGGAGGTGATCAGGTTGCTGTACAGCCCGAGCGCGCGTGCGTGCGCCACCAGCTCGGGCAGGTCCTTGCGCAGCATCGGTTCGCCACCGGAAAAATGCGCCTGCAGCACGCCCATGTCGGCAGCCTGCTGCAGCAGCGAGCGCCAGCCGGCAGTATCCATTTCCTCGCGCAGCGCCGCCAATGCGATCGGGTTGGAGCAATACGGGCAGGCCAACGGGCAGCGATGGGTCAGTTCCAGCAGCACCGACAGTGGTGGCGGGGCGATGGTCATAGCCGCAGCAGACGCTTTTGATGCAGCGTGTTGGTGAGTTCGATCACATCAACTTCGATATCGGCCGCGTCGGCATCGAATTCGCCCGCCAGTTCCTGCGCGATCTGCGCCAGCGAGCGCGCACCGTCGTAGCGCTGCGCCACCACCAGTGCGATCTCGTCCAGCTCGACCACCCGTTCCGGCGCCAGCAGCACCCATTGGTCGCGCGCGCGGTCGTGCTGCAGGCGCACGCCTGCGCGCAGGGCCGGCTGGCTGTCGCGGGTGATGCTGCTCACGCCGCGGCCCGGCTGGCGTCGCGGTCGGGCACGAATGCCTCCGGCCACACGATGCCCGGGGCGACGTAGGCCACGTGCAATGCGTCCAGTTGCGCCCACAGCACCGAGCACTTGAAGTGCAGCGCGGCCTTGACCAGGCCCTGTTTCTCGACGGTATCGGCGTGCTGCTTGACGTAGTCCAGCGCAAAATCCGAATCACGGGGCGCTTCGGTCAGGCGATGCTCGAAATAGGCCAGCGCTTCGGGCGAGACGAAGTCGTAATGCTTGAGCATGCCGGCCACGCGCCGGCCGATGATGTTGGGGGCGAACAACTCGGTCAGCGAGGAGGCGATCGCTTCGAGCAGGCTTTTTTCGCGCACGAACTGCAGATAGGCCTGCACCGCGAACCGGGTGCCGGGCAGCAGCGCACGGCCGGATTCCACCAGCGTGCGGTCCAGGCCGAGCGCGTCGGTCAGGTGCAGCCAACGGGCAATGCCGCCATCGCCGGGGCTGTTGCCGTCGTGATCGAGGATGCGTTGCCGCCAGATCCGCCGCAACGCCGGGTCGTCCATGCGCGCCAGGATCGCGGCGTCCTTCAATGGAATGCAGCGCTGGTACTCGAAGCGGTTCAGCGCCCAGGCCTGGACCTGGCCACGATCGAGCTTGCCCTCGTGCAGCAGCGCGTGGAAAGGATGCTGGTCGTGATACAGGCGGGCGCCGATGGCGCGCAGGTCCGCCTCCAGCTGGTCCGGGGTGAGCAGGGTGGTCACAGGGTGATCTCCAGGCCGTCGTAGGCGACGTCCCAGCCGCTGGCACGCGCACTGGCGTACTCCGGCGAATGGATGTCGAGCACGGGATTGGTGGTGTTGAGATGGATGAAGATCTTGCGCGCCACCTCCAGCGGGGCGAACGCGGCAATCGTGCCGTCGGGGCCGTCGATGCTCATGTGGCCCATGCGCTGGCCGGTCTTCTGGCTGATGCCCAGTTGCACCATCTCGTCGTCGCGCCACAGCGTGCCGTCGAAAAACACCAGCTCGGCGCCTTGCAGGCGCGCGCGCAAGGCATCGGTCATCGCCGCGCAGCCGGGGATGTAGTGCACGCGGTGCTGGCCATCGTCGATGGTCAGCCCGAGGGTTTCTTCATTGGAGCCGGCCAGGTCGCCGCCGCTGCGCGATTCCATGAACAACGGCACCTTGCCGGGCACCGAGAAGGGCGTCAGCTGCAGGCCCAGCAGCGATAGTGGCGTCTCCAGCGCAAACGGCTGGCGCTGCACGTAAGCCGGATTGACTGCATCGAAGATGGGGTTCTGCGACAGCAGGTCCAGCACGCGGCGGCTGGCATGCAGCGAGAACGCCTGGCTCTCGCGCATCGACAGCAGCCCGGCGATATGGTCGATCTCGCCGCTGGTCAGCAACACCGCTTCGATCGGTGAATGCCGCAGACCGCGTTGCGGCCAGAGCGCGGGCGTTGCGAGGAGTTGTTGACGGAAATCGGGTGAGGCGTTGATCAGGACCCAACGTTGGCCATCGGCGCTGACGGCGATGCTGGCCTGGGTACGACGTTGGGCACCGTCGGCTTGTTGCCATGCCCGCCGGCTGGCGGGTGTGTGGCAATTCCACTGCGGGTGCCCACCGCCGGCCGCCGATCCCAGAACGATGATGCGCATGGAGAACTGTTACCTATCTGCCGGCAATCGCCGGTCATGCATCGGGAGGAAGGGCGGCAGGTGCGCTCAGAATTCGCCGGAGACGTAGCAGTTGATCTCGGCGCCACAGTTGACTTCACGAACGACAGGCTTCTTCCAGGTCTTCATCGGCTACCTCGCAGTTGGTTGGAATGACGTGGCCGCGGCAGGACGCAGCGGCAACGCCAATGGAGGATAGGCAGGCGGTCTGGGCGAGTTGTAAAAAGCATGTAAAAAGCCGATTGACCGTGCTGATCGGCTTGCGGCGCTGCAGCAATCCCGGCCCGCAGCGGTTGCGAATCAAGACCTTGGCGGGTGAACCGACCATAAGCGCAGGCGCGTGCCGTTGCGCCGACCACGGCGCACTGCGCGTTGTGGAGAAGGTGACGCGCACGTTACCGTAGCTGTCAGCCCCTTGTTGTTGCCGATCGCCGTGTCCACCGCTGTGACCAGTTCCTCTTTCGAGCGCCTGCATGCCTTGCTGCAGCGTCCTGCCCTCGCATCGATCGCGCCAGACCTGCGTGACGCGCTGGCGCAGGCCTGGCAGCAGCTGCCAGCGCCGAGCGAGGACGTGCCCTGGGCGCTGCTCGCCGACACGCTGGACGCGTTGGGGTTGCTGGCGGCCGACGAGGCGACCCTGATTGCGGCACTGTTGTTCGACCTGCCGGCGCTACGCGGCGCGATCGCCGGCCTGCCGTGGCAACCGGCCGAGCGCCGTGTGGCGGTGGAAGGGCTGCTGGACGGGCTGGATGCGGCCGACCAGGTCTGGGCCCTGCACGCCGGTCGCGAGGCCGGGCGCAACAGCGAAGGCCTGCGGCGGCTGTTGCTGTCCATCATCCACGACCTGCGGGTGGTGCCGATCCTGCTGGCGCGGCAGTTGGCGCGCATGCGCGTGGCCGACCGCCTGAGCGAAGAGCAGCGCCGCGCACTGGCCCAGCTCACCCGCGACATCCATGCGCCGCTGGCCAACCGGCTGGGCATCTGGCAGGTAAAGTGGGAGCTGGAAGACCTGGCGTTCCGGCATCTGGAGCCGGAGACCTACCGCCGCATCGCCCGCGAGGTGGACGAAACCCGCGTGGCGCGCGAGCGCTATCTGGACGCGGTCAAGCGCACCCTGTCGACGACGCTGGCCCAGCAGGGCCTGCGCGCAGAGGTGAGCGGGCGGCCGAAGCACATCTACAGCATCTGGCGAAAGATGCAGAAGAAGCGCCTGTCCTTCGACCAGCTGTACGACATCCGCGCGGTGCGGGTGATGGTCGATGACGTGGCCGCCTGCTATGCCGCCCTGGGGGCGGTGCACTCGCTGTGGGCACCGGTGCCGAGCGAGTTCGACGATTACATCGCCCGGCCCAAGGCCAACGACTACCGCTCGCTGCATACCGCGGTGGTCGGCCCGGAAGGGCGCACGATCGAAATCCAGATCCGCACCCACGAGATGCACGCGCAGGCCGAGCTTGGCGTGGCCGCGCACTGGAAATACAAGGAAGGCGGCAAGGGCGGCGAAAAAGCCTTCGACCGCAAGATCCTGTGGATGCGCCAGTTGCTGGAGCAGGTGCAGGAAGGCGACCACGGCGAACTGGCCGGTGCGCTGGACGCCGAGCTGATCGAAGACCGCGTGTATGCACTGACCCCCAAGGGCGAGGTCATCGACCTGCCGCAAGGCGCCACGCCGCTGGATTTCGCCTATCACGTGCACACCATGGTCGGGCATCGCTGCCGCGGCGCGCGCGTCAACGACCGCATCGTGCCGCTGACCTACCGGCTGCGCAGCGGCGACCGGGTGGAGATCATGACCGCCAAGGAGGCCGACCCACGCCGCGACTGGTTGCTGGCGTCCAATGGCTTTCTGGCCAGCGGGCGCTCGCGCGACAAGGTGCGCGCGTGGTTCCACAAGCTCGACCGCGCGCGCAACGTACAGGCCGGCAAGGACCTGCTCGATCGCGAGCTCAAGCGGCTGGGCCTGCAGCATGCCGACCTGGGCGTGGCCACGCGCAAGTTCCACGCCGAGAATGTCGACGATCTGTACATCCAGGTGGCGCTGGGCGATACCGGGCCCAACCAGGTCAGCCGCGCCCTGCTGGAGGCCGAACGGGCCGCCTCGCAGCCCGCGGTCCCGGCGCCACCGCGGCCCACCGCGCGCCGCGAGGGCTTGGGTAAATCCAAGTTCACCGTGCAGGGCGTGGGCAATCTGCTGGTGCAGCTGGCGCGCTGCTGCCAGCCGGTGGCGGGCGAGCCGATCGCCGGCTATCTGACCCGCGGCCGCGGCATCACCGTGCACCGCACCGATTGCGCGGCACTGTCGCGTCTGGCCGCGGCGCATCCGCAGCGGGTGTTACCGGTGGAGTGGGGCCAGGCCGGCAGCGGCTACGAGGTGGATGTGCAGGTGCGCGCGGTCGACCGCCGCTGGCTGCTCAAGGACATCACCAACCTGATCGCGCAGGAGGACGCGCACGTGCTGGAAATCAACAGCGACAACGTGCGCGACACCGGCAGGGCGCAGCTGCGCCTGCGCCTGAAGGTCAGCGATTACGGCCAGCTGTCCAGCCTGCTTGGCAAGCTGGACGCGCTGCCCGGCGTCAACGAGGTGCGGCGACTCGGTTGAGTGCGCCGCCGCTCGCCGGCGCCAATCGCTTTGGAACAGACCGCACCCACAGCAAGCGAGGGGTGCTCGCCTGACGATTCCCGATTCCCGATTCCCGAATCCCGAATCCCGAATCCCCCAAGCCCACATCGTCTTCGCAGCAGACAGCTACCATGACCCGGTGAACGCGTCCCCCTCAGGTCGCGCCAAGGACGGACGCCACCGCATGTTCCCGCTTCCGCGCTGGGCCCGAT
>NZ_UIHB01000005.1 GCF_900476395.1 Xanthomonas euroxanthea | reverse complement strand
ACTCCATGGCGGCTAGGTCGTTAAACTTTCGACGTACCCCGCCGCCTGCGCCTGAAGGTCAGCGATTACGGCCAGCTGTCCAGCCTGCTTGGCAAGCTGGACGCGCTGCCCGGCGTCAACGAGGTGCGGCGACTCGGTTGAGTGCGCCGCCGCTCGCCGGCGCCAATCGCTTTGGAACAGACCGCACCCACAGCAAGCGAGGGGTGCTCGCCTGACGATTCCCGATTCCCGATTCCCGAATCCCGAATCCCGAATCCCCCAAGCCCACATCGTCTTCGCAGCAGACAGCTACCATGACCCGGTGAACGCGTCCCCCTCAGGTCGCGCCAAGGACGGACGCCACCGCATGTTCCCGCTTCCGCGCTGGGCCCGATCGCCCCGCCTCTGGGCGCCATTGCGCAGCCGCGCGCTATGGCGCGTGGTGCTGGTGTTGTGCGCCTGCCTGTTGCTGGCCACGGTCGTGCTGCGCAAGCCGCTGGCCGATTGGCTATGGCCGGACACGCGCATCCAGCAACTGCTGCAACGCGGCGATGCGGCGCTGTCACGCGGCCACCTCAGTGCGGCCGACGGCAACGGCGCGCGTGAATTGTTCGCGGCCGCGCTTGCCCTGGACAGCGACCGTGGCGAGGCCCGCGCCGGCCTGGCGCGCACCGGTGCCGCCGCCGTGGTGCAGGCACGTGCGGCGGTCGCAGCCGGGGACGCCGCCGCTGCACAACGTGCGTTGACGCTGGCGAACGCGCTGGAGGTGCCGCAGGCGCAGACCGCCCCGGTCGCGCTGCGCCTGCGCGCGCTGCAGGCGCGTCGGGCCGGCCTGGATGCCTTGTTCGCCCAGGCGGTGTCCGCGCAACAGCAAGGGCGCCTGGATGGCAGCCCGGACAGCGCGCTGCCGTTGTACCAGCGCATCCTGACCCTGGCGCCGGACCGTACCGACGCGCTGGAAGGGCGCGAGGACGCATTGACCGATCTGCTGGCGCAGGCCCGCCACGCACTGGCGCGCGATGCGCTCGGCGATGCGGCGCTGTTGCTGGCCGCCGCCAAGCGCTATGACCCCGGGCATGCCGATGTCCCGCTGACCGAGGGCCACTACCACCGCGTGCTGGAACAGCGCCGTCAGCGCGCCGAGGGCCTGTTGCGGCGTGGTCGCCTGGCACCGGCCGCACGCGATTTCAACGCAGTGCTGGCGGCCGAGCCGGAGGATGCGGCTGCCCGGCGTGGGCTTGAGCGGGTGGCCGGCGAGTATGCCGCGCAAGCCGGCCGGCAGGCGGCGGACTTCCAGTTCGACGCCGCGCTGCAGTCGCTGCAGGAAGCGAAAGCCTTGCTGCCGGGCGCTGCGTCGATCGCCCAGGCCGAGCAGGCCATTGCGCGTGCACGCGATGCACAGCGCAGCCCGGAAACCGGGTTGTCGCGCGGTACCCGCGAGCGCCGCCTGCGCGCGCTGCTGCAGCGGGTCACGGATGCCGAAGCGCGACAGCAATGGATGACGCCTCCCGGCGCCAGTGCCTACGACGCGGTGCGTGCGGCGCAGGCGCTGGCACCGCGCGATCCACGCGTGCTGCAGGCCGCCGCACGTGTGGTGCCTGCCAGTCAGCGCTGCTTCGAGGACGAGCTGCGCAACAACCGCCTGCGTGCCGCGCGCGGCTGTCTGGATGCCTGGCAGGCGCTGATGCCCGGTGACGATGCGCTGGCCGGCGCGCGTCGCCGGCTAGCGCAGCGCTGGGTCGCGGTGGGCAGCGAACGCCTGGGACAGGAGGACGCTGCCTTCGCACGGCGCGCGCAGGACGAGGCGCACCAGCTGGATCCGGAGCTGCCGGAATTGGCCGAGTTCACACGCCGGGTCAAGGCGGTGGCGGAGCAGCGCTGACGCCGCGGCCGCCTGCGGCGGCGGCGCCCTGCACGCCCTGCCCGAACTCCCGGCGGCCACTCACCCTGCAATAAACAGCTCGCGCACCGTGCCGCGTGCCGCATCCAGCGAAAAATGCCGGGCCACGTTATGCAAGCCGTTGTCGGCCAGGCGCTGCCACAGCGCCGCATCGCGATACAGCCGCACGATTGCATTGGCGAATGCGTCGGCGTCGTCGGCCACGCAGACGTCCTGGCCGTCGCGCAGATGCATGCCTTCCACCGCGCAGGTGGTGCCGACCACCGGCTGCCCATGCGCCATGCTCAGATTGATCTTGCCCTTGACGCCTGCGCCGAAGCGCAACGGCGCCACCGCGATGCGTGCGGTCTCCATGAACGGCAGCAGATCCGGCACATGCCCGTGCAATTGCACGCCGGGGCATTCGTCGGCCAGCAGTCTCAATGCCTCGGGCATGTCCGCGCCGATGCAATGGAAGATCACCTCCGGCAGGTGCGCGCGCACCTGCGGAAAGATCGCGCTGAGGAACCACTGCACCGCATCCACGTTCGGGGAATGCCGGAAGCCGCCGACGAACACCAGGTCGCGGCGTTGCTCGAAGCGGTGACCGCTGCCGGCCACCTCATGCAGATTGGAGAGCAGGGCGGTGCGGATCTGCGGTGCGTCCGCCTGCAGCTGCGCCTGTTCGGCTGCCGAGACCAGCAGCGTGACGTCGGTGGCGGCCATGATCTCCAGTTCGCGCAGGCGGGTGCGTTCTGCCGCGCGCAACAGGTTGGCATCGCCGGCCAGCTCGGCGCCGCGGCGCTCGCGCAGGTAATGCAGGTCGACGGTGTCGAACAGCGTGCGCGCCTGCGGGGCGTAGCGTCTGAGCAGCGGCAGGCAGGCGTGCGCAACGTGGTGACGCACCAGCAGCACCACGGCAAACCGCGGGCCGTGCGTGCGCAGCCAGCTGCCGATGCCCTCAAGAAACGGCGCGTACCAGACTTCCACGCCCAGTTGTTGCAGTGCCTGCGTGTGCCGTCCGGCGTGTTCGCGGCGGGTCGGCACGAACACCACGTGCGCGCCTTCTTCGCACAGCAGGCGGATCAGGTTGAACTGCCGCAACGAGCCGGAGTCGCGATCCGGCTGCGGCACGCATTCGTCCAGGATCAGCACCTGGCGCTGGCCACGATGCAGCAGCGCAGGTCCGGGAACCGTGCCGACCGGCAACTGCGTTGCCAGTGCCTGCTGCCACTTGTCGGCGAACACGCCTTGATTGCGCACCTGATACGCCTTCACCCCGGTACGGGTGTCGGTGCCATTGCTGGTGCCCTCGTCATGCACCACCACGCTGGCCGGCTGCACCAGCACCCGGTGGCCGGCCGCACGCACCGCAAAGGCCAGGTCGGTGTCCTCGTAGTACGCCGGCATGTAGCGGCGATCCAGCCCGCCCAGCGTCTGCAACAACGCGCGTGGCAACGCGATCGCCGCACCGGAGCAATAGTCCATCGCACGCACATAGGCGTAGCGCGGGTCGTCGGCCGATTCGAAACGGCCATAACTCCACGCGCTGCCATCGGCGAATACCACGCCGCCGGATTCCTGCAGGCGTCCATCCGGGTACACCAGCTGCGCGCCGACCAGGCCGGCGGTGGGGTGCTGGGCAAAGGTGTCGATCAGCCGATCCAGCCAGCCGGGCTGCGGGATGGTGTCGTTGTTGAGCAGCACCACGTAGTCACCGCGTGCCAGTGCGATGCCGTCGTTGCAGGAGGCAATGAAACCGCCATTGCTGACGCGCCGGTGGTAATGCAGGCCTTGCACCTGCGGCAGCTGCGTCTGCGTGGCATCGCTGCTGCCGTCGTCCACGACGATGATCTCCACCTCCAGCAACGGCGGATGCGCCGCCAGTGCGCGCAGGCACGCCAGCGTGTGGGCGATGTGGTTGTAGACCGGGATCACCAGCGTCACGCGCGGGACCGCGCTGTGCGGAACGGCAAACGCGGCAAACGGCGCCGCCTCCGGCAACCACAACGGCGTGCCGAGCGCCGCCGGCGGCGCCTGCGTATGCACGCGAATGCGCTGCCAGGTGGCGCGCCAGCCGCGCGTGCGCATGCTTGCCACGCTGCGGTGGATCAGCCCGAGCACGCGATTGAACAGATAGCGTGCATCGGCCAGGGACATCGACATTCCGTTGGAACTCCAGACATGGCGTGACGAAGAAAACCCAGCGGGCAGTCGTCGGTGGGCAAGGACCGCGCAAGGCAGGCGCAGGGTACGAAGGGTACCCGCAGATGCAAAGCGCGGTCCGTGCCCGCCTGCCGGCAGGCGTCGCAGGTTTTGTTAGCCGCTCTTAAGTCAAAGGGTCCGGCTGACCACAACCACGACAGCGCTGCGCTAGACTCGCCGGACTCTACATTCTCGCATCCCTGTGCCCCGACGCCACGACAACGACGCTCCCGACGATTTCGAGGACGATTCCACCGAGCAAGGCTCCCGCTGGCAACGCAGGCTGATTGTCTGGGCCTTTGCGGCATTCGCGCTGGCGCTCGGTTTCCTGATTCCCTACACGGTGTATCTGAACAAGCAGGTCACCCAGCGTTTCGGCGAGCTGCGCTGGCAGATCCCGACCCGCGTGTACGGGCGGCCGTTGGTGCTGGCGCCGGGCAATGCGCTGGATGCGGCCACCCTGAAGACCGAGCTGGACGCAGCCTCCTACCGCGACGACGGGCAGGCCAAGCTGGCCGGCACCTACCAGCAGGACGGCAGCCGCTTCACCATCGCCAGCCGCGGCTATGTCGATGTGGACGGGCGCGTGCCTGCGCGGCGGGTTGAGGTCAGCCTCTCCGGTGGGCGCGTGGCCAGCCTGCGCGACGCCGGCGACCGCAAGGCGCTGAAGAGTGCGCGGCTGGATCCGGCGCGCATCGCCACGCTGTACGGGCAGAAACAGGAAGAACGCCGCCTGGTGCGCATGGAAGAAGTGCCCGAGCTGCTGGTCACCGGCCTGCAGGCGGTCGAGGACCGCGACTTCAACAGCCACCACGGCATCGACCTGAGCGGCATGGTGCGCGCGGCCTGGATCATGGCGCGCTCCGGCGGCCAGGTCCGCCAGGGCGCCAGCACCCTGACCCAGCAGCTGGCACGCAGCGGCCTGCTCGGCATCGGCAAGGAACAGACCCTCACCCGCAAGTTCAACGAGATCCTGTACGCGGTGATCATGGAGGCGCGTTACGACAAGCGCACCATCCTGGAGGCCTATCTCAACCAGGTCTACCTGGGCCAGCGCGGCGGGCAGGCGATCCACGGCGTGTCCTCGGGCGCGGAGCTGTGGTTCGGCCGCGAGCTCAATTCGATGACCACCGAGCAGATCGCCTTGCTGATCGGGCTGGTCAAGGGGCCGTCCTACTACGACCCGCGGCGTAACCCGGAGCGCGCGCTGGATCGGCGCAATTTCGTGCTGGGCAAGCTGCACGAAAACAACCTGATCGACGCGGCCGAATACAAGCGCGCACTGGCCGCGCCGCTGGGCGTGCCCACCGAACCCGGCCTGGTCGCGGCCAATCGCTTCCCGGCCTATGTGGACTTGGTGCGGCGCCAGCTGGCGCATGACTACCCGGAAGGCGTGCTGCAGGGCGCCGGCATGAGCGTGCTGACCGGCATGTCGCCGTCCGCGCAGGCGTATGCCGAAGGCGCGGTGACCGGCACCATCAAGCGGCTGGACAACAAGAAGCGCCCACCGCTGCAGGCCGGCCTGGTGCTGACCGATGTGCATAACGGCGATGTGCTGGCGGTGGTCGGCAGCCGCGATGTGGCCAAGCCGGGCTTCAACCGCGCGGTCGAAGCGCAGCGGCAGGTCGGCTCGTTGCTCAAGCCGTTCGTGTACCTGCTGGCGCTGGCCTCGCCGGACCGCTGGGCGCTGTCCAGCTGGGTCGACGATGCGCCGGTGACGGTGCAGCTCAGCCGCGGCAAGACCTGGTCGCCTGGCAACTCCGACAACCGCAGCCACGGCACGGTGCGGCTGATCGATGCGCTGGCGCATTCCTACAACCAGGCCACGGTGCGCGTGGGCATGCAGGTCGGCCCGGAGCGCATCGCCCAGCTGATCCAGGTCCTGGCCGGCATCAAGGCCGATACCAATCCGTCGTTGATCCTCGGCGCGACCGACCAGAGCCCGTACGGCATGGCGCAGCTGTATCAGTTCCTGGCTGCCGGCGGCGAGATCCAGCCCCTGCATGCGGTGCGCGGCGTGCTCGATCCGCAGGGCAAGCTGCTCAAGCGCTACGACAAGACCCCGGCGCCGGCGCAGGAGGGCGATTCGGTGGCTGCCAACCTGATCAGCATCGCGCTGCAGCAAGTGGTCAGCGGCGGCACCGCACGGCAGTTGCTGGGCGATGGCCTGGGGCGGCTGTCGCCGGCCGGCAAGACCGGTACCTCCAACGACGGCCGCGACAGCTGGTACGCCGGCTACACCGGCGACCACCTGGCGGTGATCTGGATGGGCAATGACCAGAACGAGCAGACCGGCCTGTACGGCGCCACCGGCGCGATGCGGGTGTGGTCGAGCATCTTCGCGCGGCTGCCGAGTGCGCCGTTGAAGGTCAGCGGCAAGGGCCTGGACTGGCAGTGGGTGGATGCGGCCGGCACCGGCGTCACCGATGCTGGCTGCCCGGGCGCGCGCCAGTTCCCGTTCGTGGTCGGCTTCACGCCGGCCTACGCCCCCTGTGCCGGCAATGCACCGTCGATCGAAGGCGTGCCCGGCGACGCAGCCGCGCCGGCCGAGCAATCCAGCGGTGGTGGCTGGCGTCGCTTCTTCGGTCTGGAAAAGAAGCCGGAAGACCCCGCGCCGGCGCCCGCCGCGGCTCCACCTGCACGTTGACTGGAGTGACCCGATGAACCGACTGCACCGTCTGCTTGCCCTTGCTGGCGTGTCTGCCGCACTGACCGCCTGCGTCAGCGCGCCGCCGCCGCCGCCGCCGACCCCGGTGGACCCGACCACGCCGACACAGCGGCTGTTGCTGATCGAACGCGAGGCCGGCGTCGACGACACCGAGCTGTCGGTGCAGCCATTGCGCGACCCGCAGGTGGACGATCTGCGCGAGACCGCCAAGAGCAAGCGTCAGTCCGGTGATCTGGCCGGGGCGGCGGCGGCGCTGGATCAGGCCGTGGGCCTGGTCTCCGGTGATCCGGCCATCCTGCAGGAGCGTGCCGAAGTGGCGGTGCTGCAGGCCGATTGGCCCGCCGCCGAGCGGTTTGCCAAGCAGGCCATCGAGCTGGGCTCCAAGACCGGGCCGCTGTGCCGTCGGCATTGGGCCACCATCGAACAGTCGCGGCTTGCGCGCGGCGAGAAGGAAAACGCCGCCTCGGCCAAGTCGCAGATTGCCGGCTGCACGGTGCCAGGCGTGAAGCGCTACTAAGCACGCAGCGATGCCGGTTGCGCTTGCCGCAAGGCGAGCGCGGCGGCGTGTGCTGCAGCCGGTGTCGCGCGCGCAGCCGTGCGACGCGCCATTGTCGCCCGCACCGCCGCCAGCGGCGCCGTGCAGTGCGGCGTGCGGCATATGCCAGCTGCGGGGGGCGGTTGCCGTCGCTGGCCCGCAGGCGCAACCCACCCGGCATCACCGCGCACGCGCTAGGCTGTCGCGCTTGCCCCAGCTTTTGGTCCCATGTCCCAACTTGCCACTGCCAGCATCGAGGCGCTTAGCGAGGGCGGGGCGCTTGCGCGTCAGCTCGATGCGTTCGCGCCGCGTGCTGCGCAATTACGCCTGACCGGCGCCATTGCAGAAGCGTTCGAAGCACGCGATGTGCTGTTGGCCGAGGCCGGCACCGGCACCGGCAAGACCTACGCCTATCTGGTGCCGGCGCTGCTGTCGGGGCTGAAGACCATCGTGTCGACCGGCACGCGCGCGCTGCAGGACCAGTTGTTCCATCGCGACCTGCCACGCGTGCGCGCCGCGCTCGGCATCGGCCTGCGCAGTGCGCTGCTGAAGGGCCGCGCGAACTACCTGTGCAAGTACCGCACCCAGCAGGCGCGCGGCGAACCGCGCTTTGCCACGCCCGAGCAGGTCTCGCAGTTCCAGCGCATCGTGGCCTGGAGCGGGCGCACCCAGTTCGGCGACATGGCCGAGCTGGAAGCCCTGCCGGACGACTCGCCGCTGCTGCCGCTGGTGACCTCCACCGTCGACAACTGCCTGGGCACCGAATGCCCGTTCTACGGCGAATGCTTCGTGGTGCAGGCGCGCCAGCGCGCGCAGGCGGCCGATCTGGTGGTGGTCAACCACCATCTGCTGCTGGCCGATCTGGCGCTCAAGCAGGAAGGCTTCGGCGAGATCCTGCCCGGCGCGCAGGCCTTCGTCATCGACGAGGCGCACCAGCTGCCGGAACTGGCGGCGAACTTCTTCGGCGAAAGTTTCGGCATGCGGCCGTGGCAGGAGCTGGCGCGCGATTGCATGGTCGAAGCGCGCCTGGTTGCCGGTGCGCAGGCCAGCCTGCAGGAACCGATCCTGGCCCTGGACGAGGCCTTGCGCGGCCTGCGTGCGGGCATGGAAGGCCTGCCCTCGCGCGGCACGCAATGGCGCGCGCTGGCCAGGCCGCAGGTGCGCGAAGGCTTCGATGCGGTGCTGTCGTCGCTGGCGCGCCTGGGCGAGGCCTTACTGCCGCTGCGCGAGGCCTCGCCCGGCTTCGATGGCTGTTCTGCGCGCGCGCAGGAAGCGCTGGCACGGCTGTCGCGTTGGCTGGGCGAAGACGCGCCGGTGCCGGATTTCGACCAGGAGCTGCCGGACACCGTCGACAACGACGTGCTGTGGTACGAGCTCAGCCCGCGCGGGTTCCGCTGCCAGCGCACGCCGCTGGACGTGTCCGGCCCGCTGCGCGAGCACCGCGAGAAATCCCATGCGGCCTGGGTATTCACCTCAGCCACGCTGGCGGTGGGCGGCGAGTTCGACCACATCGCGCAGCGCCTGGGCCTGAGCGATCCGGTGACCTTGTTGCAGCCCAGTCCCTTCGACTGGGCGCGCCAGGCGCTGTGCTATCTGCCGCCGAACCTGCCCGATCCTGCCGCACGTGGATTCGGCACCGCGCTGATCGCGGCGTTGACACCGGTGCTGGAGGCCTCCAACGGCCGCGCCTTCCTGTTGTTCGCCTCGCACCGCGCGCTGCGCGAAGCGGCCGAAGCCCTGCGCGGTGCGCCGTGGCCATTGTTCGTGCAGGGCGAAGCGCCGCGTGCCACCTTGCTGCAGCGTTTCCGCACGTCCGGCAACGGCGTGCTGCTGGGGTCGGCCAGCTTCCGCGAGGGCGTGGATGTGGTTGGCGATGCCCTGAGTGTGGTGGTGATCGACAAGCTGCCGTTTGCCGCGCCCGACGACCCGGTGTTCGAAGCGCGCCTGGATGCGATCCGCCGTGACGGCGGCAACCCGTTCCGCGACGAACAGCTGCCGCAGGCGGTGATCGCGCTCAAGCAGGGCGTGGGCCGGCTGATCCGCAGCGAGACCGATCGCGGCGTGCTGGTGCTGTGCGACCCACGGCTGGTGAACAAGGGCTACGGCCGCACCTTCATGACGTCGCTGCCGCCGTTTGCGCGCACCCGCGAGATCGGCGATGTGCGTGCGTTCTTTGGCGTCGCCGAGCCGGTGGGCGACAATGGCGTGCTCGCGCTGCCGTTCGGCGACGCCTGAGCGTCCCCTTCCTGCCTGCGGTCCTGCCATGAAAGTCCTCGCGTTCGAGACCTCCACCGAAGCCTGTTCCGTCGCGCTGCACATCGACGGCCGCGTGCTCGAACGCTTCGAACTGGCGCCGCGTCGGCATGCCGAACTGGCGCTGCCGTGGGCCGAACACCTGCTCGCCGAGGCCGGGATCACGCGCCGCCAGCTCGATGCGATCGCGGTCGGCCGTGGCCCGGGCGCGTTCACCGGCGTGCGCCTGGCCATCGGCATCGCGCAAGGCATCGCGCTGGGCCTGGACCTGCCGGTGCTGGCGGTGTCCACGCTGCAGGTGCTGGCCTTGCGCGCGCCCGCCGAGGCGAGGCAGGTGCTGGCCTGCATCGATGCGCGCATGGGCGAGGTGTATGCCGGCGTCTTCGCGCGCGATGGCGACACACTGCAGGAGCTGGCAGCGGAAGTGGTGTGCGCACCGCAGGCCTGCGTCGTGCCGGACACGCTGAACCGCTTTGCCGGTGTCGGCAGCGGGTTCGCCGCTGCCGATGCAGTGCTGCAACAGCGGTTCGCAATGCAGTTGACCAGCATCGATGCCGCCGCGTTGCCGCATGCGGCCGACCTGCTCACGCTGGCCGTGCCGGCGCTGCTGCGCGGCGAAGGCGTGGCGCCGGAGCGGGTAGAACCGGCGTACCTGCGCGACAACGTGGCGCTGACCCTGCTCGAGCAGCAGGCCGCCCGCGCAGCCAAGGCCGCTGGCGCCGCGCCATGACCGACGCGTTGCAGCGTGCACGTTTCCGCGGTTGCCTGCTGGGCCTGGCGGTGGGCGATGCGCTGGGCACCACACTGGAATTCTGCGCGCCCGGCAGCTTCACGCCGATCGACGACATGCGCGGCGGCGGCCCGTTCGCACTGCGCGCCGGGCAGTGGACCGACGACACCTCGATGGCCCTGTGCTTGGCGCACAGCCTGCTGTATCGGCAAGGCTTCGACGCCGCCGACCAGATGAACCGCTATTGCAACTGGTACCAGCACGGTTACCTCAGCAGTACCGGCGCCTGCTTTGATATCGGCGCGACCGTGCGGCAGGCGCTGGAGCGCTATCTCGATGGCGGGCCGGCCTTCAGCGGCAGCACCGATCCGCGCTCGGCCGGCAATGGCTCGCTGATGCGGCTGGCGCCGGTGGCGATGTATTACGCGCACCGCCCCGCCGAGTTGGGCGAGCGCGCCGCCGACAGCTCGCGCACCACGCATGCCGCTGACGAAGCGCTGGATGCCTGCCGGCTGTTCGCCTTCCAGTTGCGTGCCGCACTGCTCGGCAGCCAACGCCAGCAGGTGTTGCAGGCCCGCTGCGAAGGGCTGTCGACACCGGCGCTGCGTGCGTTGTCGGTGCGCGACCATCGGGCGGTTCCCGCCGCCGGGATCCGCGGCACCGGCTATGTGGTCGATGCGCTGTCGGCGGCGCTCTGGTGCTTCGCCACCACCGACACGTTCGCCGATGCGGTGCTGCGTGCGGCCAATCTGGGCGACGATGCCGACACCACCGCGGCCATCTGCGGTCAGCTGGCCGGTGCGTTCCATGGCATCGAGGCAATTCCCGCCGCCTGGCGCGCGCGCGTGCAGGATGCCGACGCCATCATCGACCTGGCCGATCAGCTCTACGCAGCGGCGCAGGTCACCTGAGGCCGCACGCACCGCACGCGCCAACGCCGTCTGCCGGGCAGGCATGCCGCAGAAGGACGCGTCCTGATCGGACGCGCGACAGCTCAACGATCGTCGTGCAGCTCGCCGCCAGGCAGGAACAGCCAGGTGCGGGTGACCTGCAGGATATCTACGTCGTCCTTGGTCCTGGGCAACGGCGGGAACGGCTGTGCCAGCTGCACCACCCGCAGCGCTGCCGCATCCAGGGTCGGGGTGCCGCTGGAGATCAGCACGCGGCTGCTTTCCACGCTGCCGTCGCGGCGCACGCCCACGCTGATCACCACCTTGCCGCCGAGCCGGCGCCGGCGCGCCTCGTCCGGGTAGTTGAGGTTGCCGACGCGCTCGGCGCGATCCACCCAGGCACGCAGGTAGTTGGCGTAGGCGTATTCGCGGGTACTGGCCGAGACGAACTTGCGGTTGGGGCGCTTGGCGTATTGCTCCGAGCGCAGATGCACCTCGGCGGCGAGCCGGGCCATTTCCGCGTCGCGTTGCACGCGTTGCGCATCGGTGGGCGAGAGCGGGTCGGTCTGCGGGTTCGGCTGCGCGGTGGGCACGGTCTGCTCGCCGCGGCGACTGGCGACCACGCGGGTCTGGGTCGGGTCCGGTGCCTGCACCGTGGTCGCACGCTGCGCCTGCGGTGCCAGCCCGCTGCGGTCCTGCGGCACCACGCCGGGCTGGCTGTCGCGCGGGCGTTGCGCGGTGGCGTGATCGCCGCCGCCCTGCTGGTTGGCCTGGGCCAGGAAATCGGCCTGCCTGGGCGTCAGCGGGGTGCTGGTCTGGCTGAAGATCACATCCAGCGTCGGCACCAATGGTGCGTCTTCGCTGACCGCAAACCCCACGCCCAGGATCAGCGCGCCGTGCAGCAGCAGCGAGATCACCAGCGTCGCGGTCAGCCGCCGACGCTCGTCCACGGCAGCCGGCTGTGCCGCGGCCGCGCTCATTGCGCCGCGCCGGCCTCGATCGCGTCGAACAGCAGCCCGGCGATGTTCAGGCCGAACTGCGCATCCAGCTCGCGCACGCAGGTGGGGCTGGTGACGTTGACTTCGGTCAGGTAATCGCCGATCACGTCCAGGCCGACGAAGCGCATGCCGCGGCGGCGCATTTCCGGACCCACCTGCGCGGCGATCCAGCGGTCGCGCTCGGACAGCGGCCGGCCTTCGCCGCGCCCGCCGGCGGCCAGGTTGCCGCGGAATTCGTCGCCTTGCGGAATGCGGGCCAGGCAGTAGTCCACCGGCTCGCCATCGACCAGCAGGATGCGCTTGTCGCCGGCGGTGATGTCGGGGATGAAGCGCTGCGCCAGGGTCAGCTTGCGATTGCCGTCGGTCAGCGTTTCCAGGATCACGTTGAGATTGGGGTCGCCGGTGCCGCTACGGAAGATCGAGCGCCCGCCCATGCCGTCCAGCGGCTTGAGCACGGCCTGGCCGTGTTCGAGCACGAAGGCCTTCAGTGCCGCCGCATCGCGGCTGACCAGGGTCGGCGGGCAGCACTGCGGAAACAGCAGCGCGGCCAGCTTCTCGTTGTAGTCGCGCAGGCCCTGCGGGTCGTTGACCACCTGCGCGCCGGCGCGCTGAGCCACGCTCAGGACCTGGGTGTCGTAGATGAACTCCGCATCCACCGGCGGGTCCTTGCGCATCAGCACCACCTGGCCGGCACCGAATGCCAGCTCGGCGAACTCGCCCAGGGTGAACCAGCCGGTCGTGTCCTCGCGCACGCTCAGCGGCGCGACCTGCGCCACCGCGCGTCCCTCGCGCAAGCTGAGTCCGCCGGGGCGCACATACTGCAGGCGGTGACCACGCCGCTGCGCTTCCAGCAACATGGCGAAGGTGGTGTCTTTGGCGATCTTGATGGAGGCGATGGGATCCATCACCACGACGACGTCGAGCGACATGGGCAGCTAAACCTTTAGAACAGGCTGCCGATGGTAACTTCAAGCGGTGGGCGATGGCGCGCCCGGCCGGTCGTGGATGCGCGACTTGCCGGCCGACCCGCAGCCGTCCACAGTCGGAACGTCCGCCTGGCGGGCCCCCGGCAACGCACCCTTGACAGTCAATGCGGGTCTTGGGATATACATGTCGTTTCGCAGCGACGCCGGAAGGGAAGAAGCGTCGCGCGTCCGGGGATATTTGCATGACTGAAAACATGGCTGCGGGTGGGGAACTCGCAGGACTGAAGGTGATGGTGATCGATGATTCGAAGACCATTCGCCGCACCGCCGAAACGCTGCTGAAGCGGGAAGGCTGTGAAGTAGTGACGGCGACCGATGGTTTCGAGGCACTGGCCAAGATTGCCGACCAGCAACCTCAGATCATTTTTGTCGACATCATGATGCCGCGCCTGGATGGGTACCAGACGTGCGCGTTGATCAAGGGCAACCAGCTCTTCAAGTCGACGCCGGTGATCATGCTGTCGTCCAAGGACGGCCTGTTCGACAAGGCACGCGGCCGCATCGTCGGCTCCGAGCAATATCTGACCAAGCCGTTCACACGTGAAGAACTACTGAGCGCGATTCGCACGTACGTCCACGCCTGACCAGGGGGAAAGGCAACATGGCTCGAATTATATTGATCGAGGACTCGCCCACCGACAGGGCAGTCTTCAGTCAATGGCTGGAAAAAGCAGGCCATACGGTCGTCGCCACCGACAATGCCGAGGAGGGACTTGCGCTGATTCGCAGCCAGGCGCCCGATCTGGTGCTGATGGACGTGGTGCTGCCCGGCATGAGTGGCTTCCAGGCAACGCGTGCATTGGCGCGCGACCAGGCCACCAAGGACATCCCGGTGCTGCTGGTCAGCACCAAGGGCATGGAAACCGACAAGGCCTGGGGGTTGCGACAAGGTGCCAGCGACTACATCGTCAAGCCGCCGCGCGAAGACGACCTGATCGCCCGCATCAAACAACTGGTGCGTTGATGCGTTCTCCATTCGACATTCTCGAAGACTACGAGCGTCGTAGCCTTGCGCACGCCACGCCGCTGCCGGAACGCCAGTTCTCGGCCGATATCTGGCGCGGCGTCGGTTATCGCGTCGGTACCCGGCGGCTGGTCTCGGATTTCCGCGAAGTGGCGGAAATCGTGCCGATGCCGCCGGTCACGCCGGTGCCGGGCGCCCAGCCCTGGCTGCTGGGCGTGGGCAACCTGCGCGGCAACCTGTTCCCGGTGATCGATCTGAAGCAGTTCCTGGAGGGCCGGCGGACGGTGCTGCAGGAAGGCCAGCGCGTGCTGATCATGCGCCAGAGCGGCGGCGACGTCGCGCTGACCATCGACGAGCTGTACGGCCAGCGCAGCTTCGAGCAGGCCCAGGCGGTCGAACCCGGCGAGCTGGCACAAGGCCGCTACGCCCACTTCATCGACCGTGCCTTCCGCAACGAGACGCAGGACTGGGGTGTGTTCTCCCTGGCGTTGCTGTCGCGCACCCCTGAATTCCGGCAGGCTGCGGCCTAAGCCGCGGCCCCGCCACGTCATACAGATCGAGGTCGAACCATGAGTACCGCCCCGGACGCCCGCAAGACCAACAAGCTCGGCAGCGTCAGCACCAGCTTCTGGCTTGGTTTGCTGGTGTTGTCGATGATCGTGTTCGGCGCCAATACCGGCGTCGCCACCTGGCAGGGCAGTCGCCTGGCCGGTGCCGGTACCGGTGCGGCCGATCTGCAGGTGCTGTCGCAGCAACTGGCCAACCAGGGCCGCGAAGCGGTGTCCGGCGACCCGAAGGCGTTTGCCGCGTTCAAGGAGACCAAGGGCCGCATCGACAGCACGGTCAGCGAACTGGATGGCCGCTACGGCAAGGAAGGCTCGGTTGCCAGCGCGATGGCCCAGCTCAAGGCGACCTGGGTGCCGCTGAGCAAGAACGCCGACCAGATCATCGCCAGCGAACCGGCGGTGCTCGGCCTGTCCGGCAACGCCGAACGCTTCTCCGGCAGCGTGCCGCAGTTGCAGGCGCAGTTGAACGAAGTGGTGCGCGCGATGACGGTCAGCGGCGCGCCCGCGGCACAGATCTACAACACGCTGCAGCAGGTCGTGGTCGCCGGCACCATGGCGCGCCGGGTGACCGAAATGCGCGCCGGTGGCGCCAATGCCGCCGCCTCCGGCGATGCGCTGGCGCGCGACGCGGTGGTGTTCACGCAGATGCTCGAAGGCCTGCGCGCAGGCAACGACGAGCTGGGCATCGCCGCGGTGCGCAACCCGGCCGCGCTGTCGGCGCTGGAGCAGTCGCAGGCGCAGTGGGCGACGATGAAGAAGGACGTCGACGCCATCCTGGCCAGCTCGCGCAACCTGTTTGCCGCGCAGTCCTCGGCCGCCGCGCTGACCGCCGGTTCGAACAGGATGCTGGACGACAGCAAGAAGCTGTTCGATGCGTTCTCGGCATTCGGCTCGGTGCGCGACACGCGCCTGTTTCCGAACTTCTGGCTGGGCGTGGTGTCCGGCCTGCTGGCGTTGCTGGCCATCATCGGTTTCGTCTGGAGCTCGGTGCGGGTGCGCTCGCGCGAGCAGGACGTGCGTTACCAGGCGCAGGTGGAATTCAACAGCCGCAACCAGCAGGCGATCATGCGGCTGCTGGACGAAATCAGCTCGCTCGGTGAGGGCGACCTGACGGTCAAGGCCTCGGTGACCGAGGACATGACCGGCGCGATTGCAGACGCCATCAACTACGCCGTGGACGAGTTGCGCCACCTGGTGACCACCATCAACGACACCTCGGCCAAGGTCGCCGTGTCGACCCAGGAAACCCAGGCCACGGCGATGCAGCTGGCCGACGCGGCGGGACAGCAGGCCAACCAGATCACCACCGCCTCCGAGCGCATCAGCGAAATCGCCGCCAGCATCGAACAGGTGTCGCGCAACTCCACCGAGTCGGCCGAAGTGGCGCAGCGCTCGGTGGTGATCGCCGCCGAGGGTGCCGGGGTGGTGCGCGAGACGATCCAGGGCATGGACCAGATCCGCGACCAGATCCAGGAAACCTCCAAGCGCATCAAGCGCCTGGGCGAATCCTCGCAGGAAATCGGCTCGATCGTGGAACTGATCAACGACATTTCCGAGCAGACCAACATCCTGGCGCTCAACGCCGCGGTGCAGGCCGCCTCGGCGGGCGAGGCCGGCCGCGGTTTCGCGGTGGTGGCCGACGAAGTGCAGCGCCTGGCCGAACGCACCTCCGGTGCGACCCGGCGGATCGAAGGCCTGGTGCAGACCATTCAGGCCGATACCAACGAAGCGGTCAGCTCGATGGAGCAGACCACCTCCGAAGTGGTATCCGGTGCACGCCTGGCCGAAGACGCCGGCACCGCGCTGACCGAAATCGAGCGCGTGTCCAATGCCTTGAACAACCTGATCAAGAACATCTCCATCGCCGCGCACCAGCAGTCGGCCGCAGCGACGGACATCACACAGACCATGGGCGTGATCCGTCAGATCACCAGCCAGACGTCGCAGGGTGCGGAGCAGACGGCCGAGTCGATCGGCAACCTGGCTCAGCTCGCTGCCGATCTGCGCCGTTCGGTCGCCGACTTCAAACTGCCGGCGTGAGCACGACGCCGAACGGGAAAGGATCAGCAGATGGCGCGTAGTCGCATGACGTCGATGCAGGAACAGACCGGTGGCCGCCTTGGCGGTACCCCGGCCGTAGGCAGGGGGCTGCAATGAGTGCGCTTCGCGATGCGATGAGTCACGCCGCGCTGGGCTGGGTCAAGCCGGAGCTGGACGAAACCTTGCGCCAGGCGCGCAACGAGATCGAGTACTTTGCCGAAGAACCGTCCGACACCAGTCGGATGCGCTTCTGCGCCGGCTATCTGCACCAGGTGCAGGGCACCTTGCGCATGGTCGAGTTGTACGCCCCGGCGATGGTGGCCGAAGAGCTGGAGCTGCTGGCCCAGGCCGTGCAGGTCGGCGAGGTGGTCGACCGCGACGAAGCCTGCGCCATGCTGATGCGCGGCACCGTGCTGCTGCCCGATTACCTGGAGCGCCTGCAGAACGGTCACCGCGATATCCCGATCGTGCTGCTGCCGCTGCTCAACGAGATCCGCGCCACCCGTGGCGAGCCGGGCCTCAGCGAGAGCGTGCTGTTTGCCTTCGATCCGCAGGCCGGCGTCGCTACCGAGGCCGAGCTGGACCATGCCCGCGGCAGTCTGAGCGGACGCAATCGCGAGTTGCTCGACACCGTCGGCAACGCGGTCAAGGAGGAATTGCTGCGCGTCAAGGATGCGCTGGACCTGCACCTGCGCACCGGCGGCGAGATCGCCGAACTGCAGACCCAGGTCAAGGATCTGGGCAGCGTCGCCGACACCCTGGGCATGATGGGCCTGGGCGTGGCGCGCAACGTGGTCGTGCAGCAGCGCGATGCGCTGGCGCGGGTGGTCGACGGCCAGGTGCAGATGGACGAAGGCGTGCTGCTGGACATCGCCGGCGCGCTGCTCTATGTCGATGCCTCGCTGGATGACCAGGTCGCCAGCCTCGGCGCCGATGTGGGCGACGGCAATGAAGCCAGCAACAGCGCCACGTCGTCGGAAGTGCGGCGCACGGTGGACGTGCTGGCGCAGGAGGCGATCGCCAATTTCGGTGCGGCGCGCGAGCATTTCGTCGCCTTCATCGAGACCAACTGGGATCACGCGCGCCTGACCGATGTGCCGCATCTGCTCGGCGAAGTCGGCGGTGCCCTGCGCATCCTCGAACTGCCACAGGCGGCCGACTATCTGGAAGGCGTGCGCCGCTACGTCGACCTGGAACTGATCGGCAAGCAGCGCGTGCCCAGCGGTCGCCAGCTGGACACCCTGGCCGACGCGATGGCCAGCCTGGAGTACTACCTGGAAGCCCTGCGCGAGCGCCGTCCCGGCCGCGAAGAGATCCTGGACATCACCCGCAACAGCCTGGAGACGCTGCGCTACTGGCCGCTGCCCTCGGGCCAGCCGTCCGACCTGCCGGTCGGTGCCGACCAGCCGGGCCACGTGGCCGAGCCGCAGCCACTGGCCGCATCGCTCGCACAGCAAGCCGGTGCCCCGGCGGCGGCCAACGACGCCGCACCGACGCCGTCGCTGGAATGGGCCAACGAAACCGTGGTCGAGGCGCCGTTTGCCGCCAGCGTGGTGCACGACACCGGCGCTGCCGCCACCGATACGGTGTTCTCGTTCGACCCGGTCGCCGCCGAGGAAACCGTCTCCGGCCAGGCGCACGTGCCGTTTACGGTGGCACCGCTGGACCTGTCCGACGATGGCGCGCAGGCGCCCGGCGACTGGCAGCTGGAAACCACCGAGCAGGCCGCACCGATCGCCACGTCCGTGTTCGACCCGGTCTCGGCCGAGCAGGACGGCAGCATGTCGGCCGATGCCGCGCAGGTCAGCTACACCGTGGACCTGAGTGCGCTGGAGCAGGACGACAGCGCCACGCCGGCGGTAGCCGAACCGGCGCCGCTGCAGATCGAGCAGATCGCGTTGCCGGGCGATGCCGACCAGACCGAGGCACCGCTGGATTTCATCGCGCAGGCCGGAAGCGGCCGCGTGCAGACCAGCATCGACGATGCGTTCTCGCCGCCACCGTTGCCACCCGTCGCGCCGCAGGAGCCGGCCGACCCGTTCGTCGAATCCGTGCCCGAACCGCAGCCGGCCCCGGCCGACGACGCCGCCGGGCAGGGCACTGCGCGCGTGCAGCAGGCGGTGGTCAGTGAGTTCGAACTGGACGCCGCATCGACGGCGTTCCTGGCCCAGCTCGACGCAGCCGCCGCGCAGTTCGAGGTGGAGCGTCCGCAGGCAGCGCAGGCAGCGCAGGCACCCGATGCCGATGCCCGGGCTGCGAAGGCAGCGCCCGGGCCGGCCGTGAGCGAACCGCTCCAGGCCGGTGCTGATGCCGATGCCGGCATCTTCGGTGGCTTTGGCGACAGCGATATCGACGACGATATCCGCGACGTGTTCCTGGAGGAATTCGACGAAGAACTGGTCAACCTTGGCCAGCTGCTGCCGGTATGGCGTGCCGCGCCGCACAGCCAGGACAACCTGCGCCCGATCCGCCGCGTCTTCCACACCTTGAAGGGCAGTGGCCGTCTGGTCGGTGCGCACGTGCTCGGCGAGTTCAGCTGGAAGATCGAGAGCATGCTCAATCGCGTGCTCGACAATTCGCGGCCGGCCAGCCCGGCGGTGGTGGCGATGGTCGAGCTGGCCTACGAGGTGCTGCCGCAGTTCAACGCCGCCTTGCGCGACCAGGGCCGCATCAGCGCCGACCTGCCGGCCATCCAGGCAGTTGCCGAGCGCGTGGCCGCAGGCGAAGAGGCCTATTACGTGGCCGCACCGGCGATGCCGGTGGCGGCGGAGCTCGCCTTCGTTCCGGCAGCGGCGGGCATGTTCGCTGCGAGCGGCGGCACACCGGCGTCGGTGGACAGCGTGCTGCGCGAGATCCTGGAAGCCGAAGTCGCCACCCATCTGGACACCGTCAACGCGTGGCTGCAGGCCAGCCAGGCCGAGCCGCAGTTGGCGAGCGAAGAATTGCTGCGCGCCGTGCACACCATGAGTGGCGCGTTTGCGATGACCGACGTGCCGGAAATCACGCTGGTGACCACGCCGGCCGAGAGCTACGTCAAGCGTCTGCTCGCCGCCTCGCTGATCCCGTCGCAGGAGGGCATCGACGCCATTGCCGCAACGGCGGCGGCAATCGCCACCACCGTGACCGCCCTGCGCGCCGATGCGCCGTTGATTCCGTCGTTTGCGCCGTTGACCGAGCGCCTGCGCGCGCTGGTGGAGACGCTGCCGGAAGCGCAGTGGCCACCGCAGGCATTCCTGGACGAACTGGAGGATCTGGAGGCGCCGGGCGAGATGGCCGTCGGCAGCGCGTCGGCGGTCGAGCTGACCGGTGCGCAGGACCTGTCGCCGTATCTGGACGCCAGTGCACTGCCGTCGGATGCGACCGATACCGGCGCGCCCGTGCATGCCGCCGATGACGCGGCGCAGGATGCCGCAGCGCCCGCCGACGCCGACGCAGCGATTGCGGTGGACGAACTGGCCGAGGCCGAGGCCGAAGACACCTCGGCGCTTGCGCTGGAAGCACCGGCACCACACGACGAGGCGCAAGCGGCTGACGTTGCTGCGCCGGAGCAGGAGCAGGGCGCCGATTCGCTCGAGGCCGCGCAGGCGGCGGCCGCGGATGCGCGCACATCCGAGGCGGTCACCGGGCAGGCCGTCGACGCGTTGCACGGCGATGCTGTCCAGCACCAGCACACAGACGACGCCGAAGCCGCGTCGCTTGGCACCGATGCGCACGACACGCCGGCCGATGAGCCGGTAGTCGACGCCTATGCCTGGGATGCGACCGGACTGCAGCAGGCCGGCAGTGTCGATACGGTGTCGCACGAGCCAGCAGGCGACGTGTCCGGAGCAAGCGAGCACGCGGCCGTGGACGAGTTGTCCGAAGCGGAAGCCGCGTTGGGTGAGACGCAGACGCTCGCCGCACCCGAAGCCGGGGAGATTGCTGCCGAGCGTGCAGAGGCCAAGCAGCAGTCGCCGGGCGAGCATGTTGCCGAGTACGAGCAGCACGACCAGCGCGAGGCTGACGCAAGCGCGCAGGATGCCGAAGCGGCATTGAGCGATGACGCGGCGTCCACGGACGAGGCGCCTGTCGAGACCATCGAAGCATTGGAAGCGGTGCATGCGCAGGCCCCGCTGGCCGACCACACGCAAGCGGCGACCACCGAAGACTGGACGCAGGACAGCGCGGCGCTGGATGGCGAGTCGACCGAGCAGCGCGACCACGTGTCCACCCCGCACGACGAGGCTATCGGTGCGCAGGCGCAGCCGCCCGCCGACGAGGCAGCGCAGCACGGCGATGCCGGGCTGCCGCAGGATGCCGACGCGCAGCTTGGCGACCAGTTGCAGGTGCAAGACACCGCACAGTTGGGCCAGCATCCGTCTTCCGAAGAACATGCTCTGTCGGGCGAGCAGGAGCACCTGCAGGAACCTGTGCATACGGACGAGGCTGCGCAATCGGAAGCGCATGTCGAGTCGGGCGAGCAGGAACATCTGGGCGCGTACGCGCATGCCGACGAAGTCGAGCACGTTGCGGAAGCCGAGCGCGCTGCAGAAGCAGAGCAGACTCCAGCAGCAGAGCAGGCCGAAGCAGAGCAGGCTACAGAGGCAGAACAGACTGCAGCGGCGGAATACGCCGCAGACGCAGACCACGCTGCAGACGCACAGCAGGCTGCCGAAGCGCTACCCGAACACACCATCGAGTCGGTGCAGGCCTTCGAGATGGCGCAGGTGGCCGATCAGGTCGAAGAGACCGGCGATCCGCAGTCGGAAATTGCGCCGGAGCTGCATTCGGACGTCGCTGCTGACGCCGAGGCGGACACCCATGCCGATGCCGAGGTCAACGCGCAGCATCCAGACGCAGACAAGACGCTCGAGGCTATCAACGCAACGGATGCTGTCGAGCATCCCGAGCAAGTCGAACGAACCAAACAAGTCGAGTATCCCGAATACTCCGAACGAGTCGGACACACCGAACACACCAAGCAAGCCGAACCCACCGACTCCCCAAGCGAACCCGAAGACGCCGCAGCCGTGGCCTTCAGCGCGCCGGTGGAAGACGCCGCGGCGGCCGAGACCACTGCCAACGCTGTGGGCGCAGCCTTCGATACCGGCCCGCTCAACTTCGACCAGCTCGATGGCGAACTGGTCGACATCTTCGTCGAGGAAGGCCGCGACCTGCTGGACCATTGCGATGGTCTGATCGCCCGCATGCGCGAAGTGCCGGAAGACCGCGAGGTCCTCAACGGACTGCAGCGCGACCTGCACACGCTCAAGGGCGGCGCGCGCATGGCCGGCATCAATGCCATCGGCGATCTCGGCCATGCGATCGAGTCGCTGCTCGAAGCAGTGGCGGCCAACCGGACCGATATCGACCGCGACGACGTGCGCCTGTTCGAGCGCGGCTTCGATCGCCTGCATCAGCTGTTGACCCGCACCGGCATGCACCGCGCCGTGGCGATGCCGACCGACCTGGTGGACGCCTTCGAAACCCGCACCCGTGGCCGCAATGCCGCAGAACCCAGCGACGCCGATGTGCGCGCGATCGCCAGGGCATCGGTGGAGCCGGCACCGCTGTCGGCGCCGGTGCCGGTCGAGGGCCAGAGCGAGGACGACTTCCTGCCGCGCGTGCAGCAGGAGCAGGTGCGCGTGCGTGCCGACCTGCTTGACCGCCTGGTCAACCACGCCGGCGAAGTGGCGATCTACCGTTCGCGGCTGGAACAGCAGATGGGCGCCTTCCGCGGCGCCATGGGCGAACTGGATCGCACCAACGCCCGTCTGCGCGACCAGCTGCGGCGTCTGGATCTGGAAACCGAAGCACAGATCGTGGCGCGCTATCAGCGTGAGCAGGACCAGGGCGACCGCACCTTCGATCCGCTGGAACTGGACCGCTTCTCCACCCTGCAGCAGCTCAGCCGCGCGCTGAACGAATCGGCGGCCGACCTGGGCGGCTTGCAGGGCGTTCTGGAAGACCTGTCGCGTCAATACGACGGCCTGCTGCAACAGCAGTCGCGCGTCAGCTCCGAGCTGCAGGACGGCCTGATGCGTGCGCGCATGGTGCCGTTCGACGGCCTGGTGCCGCGCCTGCGTCGCGTGGTCCGCCAGGCCGCGACCGATACCGGCAAGCAGGTGCATCTGCTGCTGGAAGGCACCCAGGGCGAACTGGATCGCAACGTGCTCGATCGCATGGTCGCGCCGCTGGAACACATGCTGCGCAATTCGGTGGCGCATGGCCTGGAAGCGCCGGAGCAACGGCGGGACGCGGGCAAGCCGGAAGAGGGCAGCATCGCGATCCGCCTGCGCCGCGAAGGCTCGGAAATCGTGCTGGAAGTGGCCGACGACGGCGCCGGGCTGGATCGCGAGGCGATCCGTCGCCGCGGCGAGCAGCGCGGCCTGATCGAACCCGGCCAGGAGCTCAGCGAGGCCGAGCTGGACGGGCTGATCTTCGCCTCCGGTTTCAGCACCTCCGAGCAGGTCAGCCAGCTGGCCGGCCGTGGCGTGGGCATGGACGTGGTGCGCAATGAAGTGCGTCAGCTCGGCGGCTCGGTGGACATCCACTCGGTACGCGGCCAGGGCGTGACCTTCACCTTGCGCCTGCCGCAGACGCTGGCGGTCACCCAGGCGGTGTTCGTGCGCATCGGCGACACCACCTTCGCGGTGCCGGTGGGGTCGGTCAGCGGTATCGGCCGCATCTCGCGCAGCCGCTACGAGTCGGGCGAGGGTGGCTACCACTACGCCGGCGAGGAGTACGTGCTGCACGATCTCGGCTCGCTGGTCGGCCAGGCCGCCGCGCGTGCCGATGGCCAGGCGCAGGTGCCGTTGCTGCTGGTGCGTGCGGGCGACCTGCGTGCGGCGGTGGCGATCGACCAGGTACTGGGCAACCGCGAAATCGTGGTCAAGCCGGTGGGCCTGCAGATCGCCTCGGTACCGGGCATCTACGGTGCCACCATCACCGGCGATGGCCGCGTGGTGGTGATCCTGGACGTGGCCCCGCTGGTGCGTCGCTATCTCAGCCAGCCGGCGCGTCCGGCGCCGGAAACCCCGGCCGAATCGCAGCGCCAGGTGCCGTTGGTGATGGTGGTGGACGATTCGCTGACCATGCGCAAGGTCACCAGCCGCGTGCTGGAACGCCACAATCTGGATGTGACCACCGCACGCGATGGTGTCGAGGCACTGGAACTGCTCCAGGAGCGCGTGCCCGACCTGATGCTGCTGGACATCGAAATGCCGCGCATGGACGGCTACGAGCTGGCGACCGCGATGCGGGCCGACCCGCGCTTCAAGGCGGTGCCGATCGTGATGATCACCTCGCGCAGCGGCGAGAAGCATCGCCAGCGCGCCTTCGAGATCGGCGTGCAGCGTTACCTGGGCAAGCCTTACCAGGAGTTGGATCTGATGCGAAACGTGTATGACCTGCTGGGGATCGCCCGTGTCCGAGACTAATGGCGCAATGGGAACTCCGGTCGCCCTGCTGGGCCGGCCCGGGCAGGCGCGCGAGCGCCTGCGTGAAGCGCTCGGCCTGGCCGGCGCCCACGTGGTGCTGGAAGACGAACCGGCGGCGGTGGACGTGCAGATGCTGCGCGATGCCGAGCCGGTGGCGGTGCTGGTCGCGCTGGAGCCGTCGATCGAAGACGCGCTCGAAGCCCTGGAGCCGGCCTTCAACATGCCCGGCGTTACGGTGATCTTCGACGAGGCCGAGCTGACCGTGCGCCGCGAGGGCTGGGAAGCGCAGCGCTGGGTGCGCCATCTGGCCGCCAAGCTGCATGGCCATGCCGATGTGTTGCCGCCAGGCACCGAGAGCGAGCCGTCGCTGCATCCGGAACCGGGCCTGGAACTGGCGCCGCGGCAGCACTCGGACCTGCAACTGGACCAGCATCTGCAGGCAGCCGCGCACGCGTTCGACAGCGTGCCCGGCGATGCCTTGTTCGCGCGTGGCACGGGCACGTCCGAGGCCGCAGCGGCGGCCGACAAACCGGCCCTGACGCTGGGCGATTCCAGCACCTGGGGCCTGGTCGACGAGGTCGCGGTGGTGGTGCGCCCGCGCGCCGAATTGAACATGGACGCGCTGTCGACCGGCGGGCTGTCGCTGGTGGAGCTGGATCAGGTCGGTACGACCACCGGTGCGGTGCTGGTGCTGGCCGGCATCGGCGGCCCGGATGCGATCCGTCGCCTGTTGTCTGCGCTGCCGCCGGAGTTTCCGCGCGCCGTGCTGGTGCGCATGACCCTGGATGGCGGCCAGTACGGCAACCTGGTGCGGCAGATGGGACGCGTGTCGGCGTTGCCGGTCGACCTGGGCGAAGCCGGCCAGGTGATTACGCCGGGCAGGGTCTATGTGCTGTCCGACGACATCGGCGTACAGCACCATGCCGGCGCGCTGGCATTCGTCGCGCAGACCGATCCGGCCGGGCTGGTGGCCGCGTTGCCGCCGGCCGACAGTGCGGTACTGATGCTCAGCGGCGCCAACGAGGCGCTGGTCGAGCCAGCGCTGGCGCTGGCCGAGCAGGGCGGCTGGCTGGCGGGTCAATCCGCCGACGGCTGCTACGACCCGGCCGCGGCGGCACGTCTGGCGCGCCAGGGCATTCTGACCGGCGACCCTGCGCAGTTGGCGCGGGCGTTGGCACAGCGCTGGCCGGCGTAAGCCGGGCGCTTCCTCTCAAGATCGGAACAGGTGCGATGAGCTACGCCAACAATGACGAAATCCGCGGCGTCCTGATCCAGGCCGGTAGCGAGCGCGTGCTGCTGCCCAACGCCACGGTGGCCGAGGTGATGTCGCGGGTGGCGGTCGAGCCGATGGCGGAGATGCCGCGCTGGGTGGTCGGGCGCATCGACTGGTATGGCTGGAAGGTGCCGCTGCTGTCGTTCGCGCGTCTGAGCGGCATGGGCGACGAGCCGACCGCGGTCAACAACAAGGTGATCGTGCTCAAGGCGCTGGGCGGCAATCCGGCGCTGCCGTACTTCGCCTTGCTCACCGCTTCGTTCCCGCAGCTGATCTCGGTGCCGCGCGATGGCCTGCTGGCCGATGCGTCCGAAGATGCGCTGCCCGACGGCGTGCACATGCGCGTGCTGCTGGGCGAGCAGAGCGCATTGCTGCCGAACCTGGACGCGATCGAAGCGCAGCTTGCGCAGGCGCTGGCGGCGATTGCCGCGTAACACGCCGCTACCGGACGACGACACTGCCGGCTTGCCGGCGATGTCGCGATGAAGGGCGGGATGGGCGCAGCAACGGCCAGGCGGGCATCGCCGTTGCTGGGTGCAGTGGGTGCCGGCATGGCCGATGCCTGAGATCTCTTGCTGCCTGTGGGCGGCCGTTAGCGGGGGCGTGATCTGTATGCATCAGCCTGATCCACACAGCACGCATGCCGCGCGCACGGCGCGACCGCGGCCGTGACGAGCCTTCCCGTCTTCGCACCCGTCCAGCACGCCGACGGTGTGATGCTGTGCGATCTGGCCGTCGTCGATCCAGCGGCGATGGCTGACTACCACAGCCGTAATCGCGCGCATCTGGCCGCTGCGATGCCGCTGCGGCCGCCGGCGTTCTACACCACCGACGGCTGGCGTCGGCTGAGCATCGCCTACCGCACTGCGGTGCCCGGCGAGCGCGAATTGCAACTGGTGTTGCTGCGCGAGGCGCAGGTGATCGGCACGGTCGGCCTCACCCAGATCCAGCGCGGTGCCTTCCAGGGCTGTCATCTGGGTTACGGCCTGGATGCGCAGCAGCAGGGGCGCGGCCTGATCCAGTGGGCGGCCACGCAGGGCATCGCGTTTGCGTTCGGCCCGCTTGGCCTGCACCGGGTGATGGCGCAATACGTCCCCGACAATCTGCGCAGTGCGCGCGTGCTGCAACGGCTGGGCTTTCAGATCGAAGGCTATGCGCGCCGTTATCTGCAATTGAACGGCGTCTGGCGCGACCATGTGTTGACCAGCAGGTTGCGCGATGACGCTGACGCCTGTGGCGGGTGAGTCTTTTCGCCCCTGATCGTGGGGGCGGCCCGGCTGCGGCGCGCATGCAGCAGGCCCGACGCAGCGCTGGTTGTGCGCGGATCCGCAGCCCACAGCGCCGCAAGGCGGTTTATCCGCGCGCAGCGCTGCCGCATGATGCAAGGCTGTCGCCGCGCAGTGCGGCTGCCTGTTTTCTTCCTGCATGGAGTTCGCCCGGATGATCCAACGTCGTCACTTCCTCAAGAGCGCCACGCTTGGTGCGATCGCTTCCGGCCTGGCCGGGTGGGGCGCGCGTGCGCAGGCGGCCGTCGGTGCCGGCACGGGCGGACGCGTTGCCGCGCTGCCGCGCGGCGCGGCGCGGGTGATTTCCACCTGGGATTTCGGCATTGCCGCCAACCAGGCAGCCTGGGGCATCCTCGGCAATGGCGGTATCGCACTGGATGCGGTGGAAGCGGGCGTGCGCGTGCCCGAAGCGGACCCGAGCAATCCCACGGTCGGCCTTGGCGGCTATCCGGACCGCGATGGGCGGGTGACGCTGGACGCCTGCATCATGGATCATCTGGGCAATTGCGGCGCGGTGGCATCGCTGGAAGACGTGGTGCACGCGATCTCGGTGGCACGCGCGGTGATGGAAAAGACCCCGCATGTGATGCTTGTTGGCGATGGCGCGCGGCAGTTCGCGCTGGAACAGGGCTTTCCGCAGACCAAGCTGCTCACGCCCAGCTCCGAAGCGGCGTGGAAAGAGTGGTTGAAGACCTCCAAGTATTCGCCGGAAGCCAATATCGAAAACCGCGCCTGGCGTGATGCCAAGCTTCCGGGCGGCAAGGACAACCACGACACCATCGGCATGCTGGCGCTGGATGCGCACGGCAACCTGTCCGGCGCGTGCACCACCAGCGGCATGGCGTGGAAGATGCACGGCCGAGTCGGCGACAGCCCGATCATCGGTGCAGGCCTGTACGTGGACAACGAGGTGGGCGGCGCGACCTCGACCGGCGTCGGCGAAGAGGTGATCCGCAATGTCGGCAGTTTCGCAGTGGTGGAAATGATGCGCCAGGGCAAGTCGCCGGCCGATGCCTGCCGCGAGGTGGTGATGCGGCTGATCCGGCGCAAGCCCGAACTCACCCGCACCTTGCAGGTCGGATTTCTGGCGATGAACAAGCGCGGCGAGGTGGGGGCGTTCGCGATCCAGAAGGGTTTCAGTTATGCGGTCTGCGATGCGCAGCGGCAGGATCTGCTGGTGCCCGGCGAAAGCCACTACACCACCGAGCCTGCGGCATGAGCGTGTCGGGGCTGGAGGTGGCCGCCGATTCGGTGGGTTCGGCATTGGCGGCGCAGGAAGGTGGTGCGATGCGGGTCGAGCTCTGCGGCGGCCTGGACGGCGGCGGGCTGACGCCCTCGTTCGGCACGCTGGCGGTGGTGCGTGAGCGGTTGCAGATTCCGCTGTATGTGTTGATCCGTCCGCGCGTGGGCGATTTCGTCTTCGATGCGGCGGAGGTCGAGGTGATGCGGCGCGATGTGGAGCAATGCGTGCGGCTGGGCTGCGATGGCGTGGTGTTGGGCGCGCTGGATCCGCATGGGCAGGTCGACATGGGCACGATGCGGGTGTTGATCGCCGCGGCCGGGTCGCTGGGTGTCACCTTCCACCGTGCGATCGACGTCAGTGCCGATCCGGCGCGTGCGCTGGAAGATGCGATCGCGCTGGGGTGCGAGCGCGTGCTGACCTCCGGTGCACGTGCGAGCGCGCTGGAAGGGATCGACACCATCGCAGCGCTGGTGCAGCAGGCGGGCGACCGCATCAGCATCATGCCGGGTGCGGGCGTGTCCGAAAGCAACGTGCTTGCGCTGCGTAACGGCACGGGGGCGCGCGAGTTCCATGCCTCCTCACGCGGGCCGGTTGCGGCGCAGGTGCATGCGCCGCATGCGTACATCTCCGACCTGGGGGGCGATTACCAGCGTACCGATGTGGCGCGTGTGCGGCGGATTGTGGGGTTGTTGCAGGAGCTGTGAGGCGCTGTGTCCCGATGGTGGAGCATGTGATCCGGGACCTCTCTGCACGCCGTGGCCGGCAATTCCAGGTGACGTGAAGACGTGGCATGGGATCTGTAGTTTGGCTGCCAGGTCCTCGACCAATCAGGCTTTGTTGCGTTGAAACGGCGGCAACGCTCAGGAGCATGTCGTGTTGAGCTCAGACGGGGCACTGTGGAAGAAACGAACGCAACGCGTTTGATCTGCTGCTTCGTTGCAGGGCCCTTGCCCGCCCACCATCGCGGGACACGCCGCAAGTACGTCCGTGTAGGCTCCGGCGCGGCATCCATGCCGCTCAGGGTCCCGCGACGGTGAGCGGGCAAGGACCAGTCGAGATGGTCGGTACGCGTGGAAAAGCGCAGGAGCGGCGGTCGGCGAGTTGCTTGTGCACTTCCATCAGTGCACGACCAACGTAGGAGGCGCGATGTCCTTGCCGGTTCCGGGACCCTTGGCGGCATGGATGCCGCCACGGAGCCTCCAGGGACGGATTCACGGCGTGTCCCGGAAGTGGTGAGGGCATCGCGCCCTCGACCAACCAGGCTTTGTTGCGTTGAAACGGCGGCAACGCTCAGGAGCATGTTGTGTTGAGCTCAGACGGGGCACTGTGGAAGAAGCGAACGCAACGCGTTTGATCTGCTGCTTCGTTGCAGGGCCCTTGCCCGCCCACCATCGCGGGACACGCCGCAAGTACGTCCTTGTAGGCTCTGGCGCGGCATCCATGCCGCTCAGGGTCCCGCAACGGTGGACGGGCAAGGACCAGTTGAAATGGTCGGTGTGCGTGTTTGCAAGCAGAGCATGAGGGATGCCGCCGAGAAGCCCCCACGGACGGATTCAAGGCGTGTCCCGTATGTGGTGAGGGCGCCGTGCCCTCGACCGTTCGATCTACTGCGCACTTTCCGGCAATGACTGCGGCGATCTCGTGTCATCTGCCTCGCTGCCAAGGCGTGTCGGATCCAGGACGACATGCTTGATGCGTTGGCGCTTCCAGGTGTAGCTGATATGGACCAGCCCATCGCGGGTCTGGATCACCGCCGGATAGGAGAACTCGTCCTTTGCGCTGTGTTCCAGCGTGAGGGCGCGTTGCCAGTGCACGCCATCGGTTGATAGCGCCACCGCAAGCGTGCCGCGACCGTCCCACCAGTGCTTGCCGGCGATGCCGGGGTTGTAGACCAGCAGGGCGCGGCCGTCGCGCAGCATCACCGCGTCGGTGCCGGCGTTGGGATTCTCCACGTCCAGCAGCTGCATCGGTTGCCAGTGCAGGCCGCCGTCGTTGGAGAACGTACTGAACACCTTGTCCTGCTGGCTGCGCCCGAGCACCTGCACGCGCCCGTCCGCATGCAGCAGGAGGCTGGGCTGGATCGCGCCGATCACCGCCGGATCATTGAGCGGCATGCCGCGTTGCCAATGCGCGCCGTCGTCGTCGCTCCATTCCAGATGCGCGCGCCAGCCACGGTCTTCGCTGCTGCTGGGCGAAAGGATGCGTCCGTTCGGCAATTGCACCGGCTTGTTCTTGATCGGGCCGAGGATGCCGTCGGGCAGGCGCTGCGGTGGCGACCAGTGCGCACCGTCATCATCCGAGGTAATGCGCAGGCCCCACCACTGCCGTGGATTGGGGCCGAGCTTGTAGTACAGCTGCACCGGGCCGGCGCTGGACTGGAACAGCACCGGATTCCAGGCCGGCAACGCAGTGCCATCCGCGCCGGCATGCGCGCCGTCGGCGATGCGTCGCGGCGGCTGCCATTGCCGCACGCCGCGCTGCGCGAGCCAGACACCGACATCGGCCGCTCCCTCGTGCGTGCCGCCGAACCAGGCGGCCAGCAGCGTGCCGGCGCGGGTTTCCAGAAGCGTGGAGGCGTGCGCCTGTGGCGTCGGTGCGGGGTCGGCGATGAACTCGCTGAGCACAATGGGCGAGGGCGGCGGCATGCGCGGTTCGGCGTGGACGGCGAAGGCGGCAAGGCTTGCGACCAGGCAGGTCGACAGACGTGACGGATGCATCGTGGTCCAGTCCTGTGCGGATTTTAAAGATACCTATTTATCATCTATTAAATACCATATGCTCTGGTCATCCCAGGCGGCCGCGGTCGCCGACCACTGCGAGGACCCGCGATGTCATCACACCCGCTCTCCCCGTTGCGCTGGCTGGCCGCCCTCGGCCTGACCGCGCTGACCCTGCCCACCGCCATCGCGCAAAACTTTGCCGAGGTCAAACCCTCGCCGCAGCAGGTAGCCTGGCAGGATCTGGAATTCGGCGTGATCGTGCACTTCAATCCCAACACCTGGCTGGACCAGGAGTGGGGTGACGGGACCGCCAGCGCCAAGACCTTCAACCCGACCAATGTGGATCCGGGCCAGTGGGCGCGCGCGGCCAAGTCGGCCGGTGCGAAGTACGTGATCCTGGTGGCCAAGCACCACGACGGGTTTGCGCTGTGGCCCACTGCCGAGAGCAATTATTCGGTCAAGAACAGTCCGTGGATGGGCGGCAAGGGCGACCTGGTCAAGCTCACCAGCGATGCGGTGCGCAAGGAAGGCATGGGCTTTGGCGTGTACCTGTCACCGTGGGATCGCCACGAGCCCAAATATGCCGATTCCAAGGCCTATGACAAGTTCTACGCTGCGCAGTTGGTGGAGCTGGCCTCGCATTACGGCCCGCTCACCGAATGGTGGCTGGACGGCGCCGGCAGCGCCGGTCATGTGTACAACTTCGACAAGTACATGGAAGAACTGCGCACCTACCAGGCCAACGCGATGGTGTTTGCCGACACCGCCTTGTTCGAGTACGGCGACGTGCGCTGGGTGGGCAACGAGGCCGGCTTCATCGAAGGCGAAAACTGGAACGTGATTGATCGCCACGGCTACCTGCGCTGGCGCCCGGTGGAAGTGGATACGCCGCTGCACAAGCTGCAGTGGTTCTGGCATCCCAACAGCGACCAGACGGTCAAGAGTGTCGACGAGCTGGTGGAGATCTGGGAAAAGAGCGTCGGCCTGGGCGGTCAGCTGGTGCTGGGTCTCGCGCCGGACAAGCGCGGCCTGTTGCCGGAAGCCGACGTCGCACGCCTGCAGGAACTTGGCCAGGCGCTGCAGGCGCGCTACGGCGCAGACAGGAATCTGGTGGCCGGCAGCATCAAGAAGACCGACGGCATCGACGCGGCGGTGGACGGCGATCGCGAGACGTTCTGGAGTGCGCCGGCCGGTTCGCATAGCGCGGTGCTGGAGCTGCAGTTCAAGCAGCCGGTGACCTTCGACAGTGCGCTGAGCATGGAGTGGATCAACGACGGCCAGCTGGTGCAGAAATACGCGGTGGAAGCCTGGCAGGACGGCAAGTGGGTGCCGCTGGCGAAGGCGCAGGCGATCGGGCGGATGAAGATCGATCACTTCGCGCCGGTGACCGCCTCGCGGGTGCGCCTGAATATCCAGTCCAGTGCGGATGCGGTGCATATCCGCGAGTTCCAGTTGTTCAATACCGGCAAGGGTGCGGCGACGCGCTGAGCGCGGTTGATCGGGTTGTAGGCGCTGGGCAAACGTGCCGATGGCCCGGACCGGCTCCCGACCGGGAGCCGGTTGGCGATGCGTTGACGGGTGGCATCGCACAGCGGTTGCGCGCGGCCACGGTGCGCCGGCGACGCAGATTGCGCACTGGTGTCGCAGGGACTCAGTCGTACGCGCGCAGGCCGTTATCGAGATGACACGCTGTGCAGTGTCTGCATGGGCGACGCGCAGCGCTCGATGCATTCACGTGATCCGGGCCGCTGGCAACGCAGACACGCTGTCGCCGGCGCGCGGCTGGGCTCAGGCGGCGCTGTCGTCGCGTTCCTGTGGCGGCAGCAGGATCTGCGGCTGCCTGGCCGAGTGGGTCTGGCTCAGGAAGGTCATCAGGTGCGCCGCTTCGGTGCTGCCGATCGGCTGGCCGGGGGCGGGCTTGCTGTGGACGTGTTCGGCAAAGGCGTGCTGGGTCTGCTCCGGAACCGCGGAGACAGGGTCTTGCGTAACGGTGGACGACGACATGAAACGCTCCTGGAACTCACGAACTGACCGTCGCCCGATGGAACGACGGGAATGCGCCACTGCCTTCCACAACGGCGTGAGCCGGTGATCTTGCCTGGAATGCGATCAGTCCGATACCGCACAGGTAGCAGACCCTATGCGGGCAGTTGACCTCCAGATAGCGGCGGGCGCGCGGTAGTCTGAAGGCCGGCCAGCCCCAGGAGCGCCAGGCGGGTTGCCTGGCGGTTGGTTTGGCCCATCGGCGGACACGCACAGGCGGCTTGCGGTTGCCAAGCCGGCGGGTGTGCGCGAGCGTCAGCCGCCGGCCATGCGTCTGCCCCCTACTCCTTCGGCGTGATCCACACCTGCTGCTGCAGGCCGCGCACGCCGGGCTTGGCGGTGCTGTCCAGGTCGAACACCACCACGGTGTTGTCGCCCTTGCGCTGGAACGGGGCCGGGAAATACAACGCCCGCTGCGGGCCGATGGCCCAGTGGCGGCCCAGGTTGACGCCGTTGGCCCAGGTCACGCCCTTGCCGAAGGCGCGCATGTCCAGGTAGGTGTCGGCCGGTGTGCCGATGCGCAGCGTGCCGCGATGGAAGGCGGGGCCTGCGATGGCGTTGCGGGTCCAGCCGCGGATGCTGTCGGGCGAGCGCATCGGCAACGGGAAGGCCTGCCAGCCGGTGAGCTGCCGGTTGTCCAGCAGCACCGGGTCGACCAGCCCGGCGCGGCCGTCGGCCATGCGTGGCCCGTAGTTGATGCGGCCGCTGTTTTCAACCAGGACATCCAGTGTGTGCTGGCCTGCAGGAATATCCACATCGGTGGAGACCTGCTGCAGCCGGCGTTCGACACTGCCGACCGGCTTCTGATCGACGTACACCCGCGCCACATCGCGCACCTCGCCCAGGTACAGCGGCCCCTTGCGCGGGCCGGTGACGGTGGTGCGGTAGAGGATGTAGCCGTAATCCTGGCCGAAGTGCTCCATCGGCTGCGGGGTGTCGATGGCGATCGGTGCGGGCAGGTTGTCCCACAGCGAGGCGGATTCGCGCAGCGGCGTTTCCGGCAGGGCCGCCGTGTCGATCGGTGCCGGCAGCGCCGGCGGCTGCTCGCCGGTGACCCGGGCGATGGCCTCGCGCATCAGCGCGAACTTGGGCGTGGGGCGGCCGGCTTCGTCCAGGATGGCGTCGTAGTCGTAGCTGGTGGTCTGCGGGGCGTAATGGTCGCTGGGGTTGCCCTGGAAATTGGCACCATTCATGAAGCCGAAACTGGTGCCGCCGATGAACATGTAGAGATTGGCCGAGTGGCCCTGGCGCAGGATCCACTCCAGCTCTTCGGTCTGTTGCTTGGCATCGGTGCTGGCGTGCGGCTTGCCCCAATGGTCGAACCAGCCGGCCCAGTATTCGCCGACCATGCGCGGTTGCCCGGGGCGGAACTTGATCAGTTTGTCGAACGCACTCTTGGCCTCGCCGGGGGCGAAGTTCACCACCGCCAGGGTGTCCGGCAAGGTGCCGTTGGCGAGCATGTCGGCGCCATCGGAGGTGAACAGCAAGGCGTCGTCGAAGCCGGCCTTGACGTACATGGCGCGGTTGTCGGCCATGTAGGCATGGTCGTCGTCGTAGGAGCCGTATTCGTTCTCGACCTGCACGGCGATGATCGGCCCGCCGTTGTGGTTGAGCAACGGATGCACCTGTTGGGACACCGCATCCAGGTAGGCCTGGCTGGCGGCCAGAAAACGCGGGTCGCGGCTGCGCACGCGGATGTTGTCCTTGCCGAACAACCAGGCCGGGTAGCCGCCGGCTTCCCACTCGGCACAGGTGTAGGGGCCGGGACGCAGGATCACGTTGAGGCCTTGCGCGGCGGCTTCGCGCACGAACGCGGCCACGTCGTTGTTGCCGGAAAAATCGAACCGGCCTTGCTGCGGTTCGACCAGGTTCCAGAACACGTAGGTCTCCACCGTGTTCAAGCCCAGTGCGCGCGCCTTCTGCAGGCGGTCCTTCCAGTAGGCGCGCGGGATGCGCTGGAAATGGATGGCGCCGGAGAGCAGTTGATACGGCTTGCCGTCGCGCACGAACTGCGTGCCTTGCGTGCCGAAGCTGGGCCAGGTGTCGGCGTGGGTGTCTGCGGCATTGGCGGCGGCGGGAAGTGCCAGCGCGAGGGCGAGGACGAGGGGGCTGAGGGTGCTACGCAACATGGGCAATTCCCGGCGGTGACGAGTGACTGGTGACGATGGGGGTGGATTGGTTTTTGCGTGAGGCCGCTTGCGTGTTGGCCCTCATCCGCCCTTCGGGCACCTTCTCCCGCTCGCGGGAGAAGGAAAAGCAAGCCTCCCGCTTGCGGGAGAAGGAAAAGCAAGCCTTCCGCTTGCGGGAGAAGGAAAGGCAAGCCTCCCGCTGCGGGAAAGGGAAGGGCGGCCTCCCATTGCGATTGGCGCGATGCCGGGCAAGTACGCTATGCGAACGACGGCGGTAGATCCTCCTTGTTCGCGCCGAAGGCCGGATTCGGCTTGGCGCCCATCGTGAATTCCAGCGTGCCGCCGGCGGCCAGATCGGCATGTCGCATCCAGCTGCGGTTGATCGGCTTGCCGTTCCAGGTCAGCGACTGCACATACACGTTCTGCGCGCTGTTGTTGTTGGCCACGATGCGCAGCGTGCGGCCGTTGCCGACATCCAGTTCTGCGCGCTTGAACAGCGGGCTGCCGAGAACGTAGTTGCCGCTGACCGGGTCCACTGCGTACAACCCGAGCGCGCTGAGCACGAACCAGGCGCTCATCTGCCCGCAATCCTCGTTGCCGGACAGGCCATTGCGCGCATCGTGGTACTGCTCGCGCAGCAGCCGGCGCACCATGGCCTGGGTCTTGTACGGCTGGCCCGCGTAGGCGAACAGGTAGGCTACGTGATGGCTGGGCTCGTTGCCGTGCGCGTACTGGCCGACCAGGCCGTCGATATCCGGTGGCGCATCGGCCGGCAGCTCGGAACTGGTGGAAAACAGTTCGTCGAGCTTGGCCACGAAGCCGTCGCGGCCGCCGTACAGGTCCATGTAACCGTACAGGTCGTGCTGGTTGAGGAAGGTGGCCTGCCAGGCGTTGGACTCGGTGAAGTCGCGCCATTTGCTGATGTGGCCCATGCCGCGCGGGTCGAACGGGGTGGCCCAGCGGCCGTCTTCCAGCCGCGCCTGCACGAAGCCGCTGTCGCGATTGAACACGTTGCGGTAGTTGCGCGAGCGCTCGCGCAGTGCGCGTGCATCGTCAATGGCACCGCCGGCCTGTGCCAGGTGCGCGCAGGCCCAGTCGTCATAGGCGTATTCCAGCGTGCGGCTGACCGCTTCGTCCACCTTGTCGGCGGGGATGTAACCGAGTTTGCGGTAGTCCGCCAGGCCGTGGGTGGTGTCGTCCATCGCGCGCTTGCGGTACGCCGGCCAGGCGGCTGTGTAGTCGATGCCGGTGAAGCCCTTGGCATGCGCTTCGGCCAGCACCACTGCGGAGTGGTAGCCGATCATGCAGCCGGTTTCCACGCCTTGCAGCGGCCAGATGCCCACGCCGTCCGGGCATTCGTTGGCGCCGCGCACCAGGCACTGCACCAGGTCCGGCACGCGCTCGGGTTGTACCAGGGTGAGCAGCGGATGCGCGGCGCGGTAGGTGTCCCACAACGAGTAGGTGCTGTAGTTGTTGTAGCCCTTGGGTGCGGTGTGGATCTGCAGGTCCATGCCACGGTAACGGCCATCCACGTCGCTGAAGAGGGTGGGCGCGAGCAGGCTGTGATACAGGCCGGTGTAGAAGATGCTGCGTTGCGCATCGTCATCGCTGTCGATGCGCACGCGTGCCAGTTCCTTCTCCCAGGCAGCCACGGCCTGCGCGTGCACGCGGGCGAAGTCGAAATCGGGCAGCTCGGCATCCAGGTTGGCCAGCGCATTGTCGGCGCTGACGGCGGAGATGCCGACCTTGATCAGCAGCGGTGCGTCGGATGCATCGGGAAAGTGCAACGCGGCCTTGAGGTGGCTACCGTCGCGGCTGCGCGTGCCGGCAGGCAGCGCTTGATCTTCGTCGTACAGCTGCACGCTGGCGAACGGCCGCGACAGCCGCAGGGCAAAGTAGATGTAGCGCCCCTTGGCCCACTGGTGGACGCGGCGCCCGCCTGTGATGGTCTGTGCATCGACCACGCGCAGCTGCGCATCGCTCACGCGGGTGGGGATGCCGGGCTTGTCCTGCATGCCGTGGCACAGGTCCAGCAGCACGTGCGCCGGCTTGCCCTTGGGGAAGTGGTAACGGTGCAGGCCGGCGCGCGTGGTGGCGGTGAGCTCGGCATGCACGCCGCTGTCCTTGAGCCGCACGCGGTAGTAGCCGGGCGAGGCGGCTTCATCGCCGTGGTCGTAGCGCGAGCGGTAGCCGCTGTCCGGCGCATCGAGTGCGCCCGGCACCAGCTTGACCTCGCCGGTGGCCGGCACCAGCAGGACGTCCAGCATGTCGCCGATGCCGGTGCCGGACAGATGCGTGTGCGAAAAGCCCATGATCGAGCCGTCGGACTCGTGGTAGCCGGAGCACGAATCCCAGACCGCGTTGTAGGTGTCCGGGCTCAGCTGCACCATGCCGAACGGCAGCGTCGCACCGGGAAAGGTGTGGCCATGGCCGCCGGTGCCGATGAACACATCGACATGGCGGGTGAGCTCGGCGCGGGCGCGCGCATCGGCAGGCAGTGCGTAGTTGCCGGCGCGCGCGCGGGCAAGCCCGGGCAGGCCGGTGCTGCCGAACAGGGCTGCTGCGATGGCGCCTTGGAGAAAACCGCGTCGTGTTGCCATGGTGTGGTCTCTGAATTTGCGGGCCGATGCCGGGGCACCCTCATCCGCCCGTCGGGCACCTTCTCCCGGCGGGAGAAGGGAACATCAAGCGCTGCGCCGTGTCTGCCCGGGATGGCAGATCGCGCGCTTCGAACCATCAGCTACTGCGCAGCAGCTGGGGTTTGCGTTGGTGCAGGTCGATGATCAGTTCGCCGAACAAGGTGTTGGCCCAGGCGAACCAGTCGCGGGTGAAGGTGCTCGGGTTGTCCTTGTCGAAGGCTTCGTGCATGAAGCCGGTGCCGGCATGGGTGGTCTTCAGCCACTGCAGGCATTGGCGCAACTGTGCATCGTCGTCGCTGACCAGCGCGTACTGGATGATCGACATCGGCCAGATCGTGCCCATGCCGCTGTGCGGGCTGCCGACGCCTTCGGCCGCACGGCCGCGCGAGAAGTACGGATTGCGTTCGCTCCAGGCCAGCTGGCGGGTGCGCAGGAACACCGGGTCGGCGCGGTCGCAGCAGCCCAGGTAGGCCAGGCTGAGCAGGCCGGGGGCGTTGGCGTCGTCGATGAACAACTGGTTGCCGTAACCGTCCACTTCGAACGCCCAGTACGCCTGGCCGTCGCTGTCGCGCAGTTGGCCGAACTGGCGCGTTGCCGTTTCCACCTCGTCGGCCAGCGCGGTGCAGTCGGCGGCGAACGCGGCATCGCGATGCAAGGCCGTGCTCATCGTCGCCAGCTGCCGCAGCGAGGCCACCGCGAACAGGTTGGCCGGCACGAACAGCGGATACACGCAGGCATCGTCGGAGGGGCGGAACATCGAGTGGATCATGCCGTTGGGCCGGGTCGGCTGGCCGTAGCCTTCCAGCACCAGCGTTTCGGTCGCCAGCGGCGAGGGCCGCTGGAACACGTAAGGGCCGCGGTTGTCCTTGCGCTGCTGCTCGCGGAAGGTCCTGACCACCACGTGCATTGCCGCGCGCCAGTCGTCGTCGAACGGGGCGGCATCGCCGGTGGCGCGCCAGTATTCGTGCGCGATGCGGATCGGGTAGCACAGCGAATCGATTTCCCACTTGCGCTCGCCCACGCCGGGCTTCATCTCGGTGATGTCGTTGAGCGACCACTTCAGGCGTTGGGTCTGGCCATCGGGCAGGAAGGCGTTGGCATACGGGTCGAGCCGGATGCAGGCGGCCTGGCGCTGGATCAGGCCATGGAACATGCGCCGCAACGCAGGGTCGCGCCTGGCCAGCGGCACGTAGGGATGCACCTGGGCGGAGGAGTCGCGCAGCCACATCGCGTGGATGTCGCCGGTGATGACGAAGGTGTCCGGCTTGCCGTTGCGGGTGCCGGTTTCCACCGTGGTGTCCAGTGTGTTGGGGTAGCAGTTCTCGAACAGCCAGGCCAGCTCGGGATCGGCGATGCGCGCCTTGATCTGCACGATCTGCTGCTCGACCGCCTTGCTGACGAAGCGGCGCTGCGGCTTGGGTGGGCGCTTGCTGACGAAGGTGCCGGCGGCCGTGGAGGTGCCGGCGGCGAAGGCGGGCAGTGCGCCGGCCAGCAAGCCGGCGCCCGCGCTGGCGCCGAGCAGCTGAAGGATGTCGCGGCGGGTGTGCATGAGCTGGAACTCCCTGGATTTCAGCAAGCGGTCGACGCAGCGGACATCGTTCCATCGGCGGCATCACGTGCCCGGCCGATGATGAGACCTATGCATGACCAATTCCCGATGACCATACAACGTGTGCGCCGAATGTGCATAGTGCGTCCGCACAATTCGGCGCCGTATGCGTGGCCTGCGGCAATGGTGGTGGTGGCTGGTCACGTCTATTGCGGTCGTACGACATCGCCTGCCTGCCGTGCAACCACGGTCATCGCGGTGGAAACGTGCGGCGGGATCGGCAGGCCGGCACGGCGCCGACCGGCCTGGTAGTGGAGCCGGGGCGTGCCGCCTCGCCTGATCTCGGCAATGTCGCTGACCGCAACGTCCTTCCGCTGCCCTATGCAACAGGCGCCAGCCCTCATAGCCGACGCCGTTGCCTGACGCACCCCCACCGCTCATTTCGGCAATGGCGAACGGCCCGAGATCGAAAACGCTGCCGCCTCGCCGACCGCGCCGGTACCGGGTTGGCCGCCGCCGACAAACAGCGTGTAATCGCCGGCTTCCACCGCACGCTGCCCGCTGCGATCCACATCGCTCAGGGCGCGCGCATCGAGGGTGAAGGTGAGCGTGCGCTGCTCGCCCGGCTGCAGGTGCACACGCTGGAAGCCGACCAGGCTGCGCAACGGCGACTGCGGGCGCTGCGGATATTGCAGATACACCTGCGCCACCTCATCGCCGGCGCGCGTGCCGGTGTTGCGCACGGTGGCGGTCACCTGCAACGCACTGCCAGCTTGCAGGGTTGCCGTGGACAGCTGCGGCGCGCTGTAGGCAAAGCTGGTGTAGCTCAAGCCATAGCCGAACGGAAACAGCGGCTCGCCCTTGAAGTAGCGGTAGGTGCGGCCCTTCATGTCGTAGCTGACGTAGGGCGGCAGGTCCTTGGTGGAGCGATAGAAGGTCACCGGCAGGCGCCCGCCGGGGGTGTCGTCGCCGGCCAGCATGCGCGCGATCGCGGTGCCGCCGGACTGGCCCGGGTACCACGCCGCCACGATCGCGTCGGCATGGGCCTTGGCCCAGTTCAATGCCACCGCGCTGCCGCTCATCAGCACCACCACCAGCGGCTTGCCGGAGGCCTTGGCGCGTTCGAGCAGCGCCTGCTGCGGAGCGGGCAGGGCGATGTCGTTGCGGTCGCCGCCATCGAAGCCGGGCACGTCGATGCGCAGTTCCTCGCCTTCCACATCCGGCGACAGGCCGACGAAGGCCACCACCGCATCGGCCTGCGCCACCGCCTGCTCGGCTTCGGCCAGTTGCGCCGCCGCCGGTGCCAGCCACTCCAGGCGCAGGCCCTGGTCCTGGCCGCGGTGCTCCATTTCCAGACGGATTCTGCGCGGGCGGGTGTCGTCGAAGTGCAGCACGGTTTCCACGCTGCGGCCATCGGCGTTGTGCATGCCGGCCGGCACGTGCTTGTCTTCGGCATTGCCGGCGACCACCAGCTTGTCGTCGATGTACAGCCGCACCGGATCGTGGCCGGCGCAATCGAAGCAGCGCGCCACCCGTACCGCCAGCGTGTAGTCGCCCGCGCTCGGCGGCAACAACTCGCCGCTCCAGCGCACCGCATAGCGATCGGCCGGCACGCCCTTGGCGGGTGCGACCTGGTCCCAGTTGAAACTCACCACACGGTCCTGCCGCACCACGCGCGCAGCACCGGTCATCTCGACGTTGTCGAAATATTCGCCACGCAATCCCGGCTTGCCGTCGCTGCGCAGCGCGGTTTCCGGAATCATGCCCGGCACGCCGGCGGCCAACGGTGCACCTTGCGCATAGCTCACCTGCTGGGTGCCGAAGCGCTGGCGCAGGCCGAGCAAGGGCGTCACCGGCTCGGACGAGGTGCCCTGATAGTTGGCTTCCAGCGCCGCCAGGGCATCGGCGTTCGGGCCGATCACCGCCAGCCGCGTGCCGGGTTTCAGCGGTAGCGTGCCGGCATCGTTCTTGAGCAATACGATCGATTCGGCGGCGGCCTTCAGCGCCAACGCGCGGTTGGTCGCGTTGTCGATGTCCTTGGCGCCGAGTCTGGCATACGGATCCTTGCGCGGGGCTTCCAGCTCACCCAGGCGATAGCGCGCCGCGAACAGGCGCACCAATGACTGGTCGAGCAGGGCTTCGTCCACTTCGCCACGTGCGATGGCCGTGCCCAGGGCGCGATACGCGTAGCCGCAGTTGAGATCGTGCCCGGCCTTGAGCGATGCGGCCGAGGAGCCGGCATTGTCCGGGCGGAAGTAATGGAACTGGGTCATGTCGTCCACCGCATCGCAGTCGGACACCACGAAGCCCCTGAAGCCCCAGTCACCACGTACGCGGCCGTTGAGCAGCCAGTCGGCGGCGCAGGCCGGCGTGCCGTGTAGCGAGTTGTATGCGCACATCACCGAGCCGGCCTGGCCGTCGATCAAGGCGGCGCGGAAGGCGGGCGTGTAGGTCGCCTCCACATCGCGCGGCGACACGTCCACGTCGAAGCTGTGCCGGCCCGGCTCCGGGCCGCTGTGCACGGCGATGTGCTTGGGCGTGGCGATGGTGCGCGGGTGATTGAGGTCCTCGCCCTGCAACCCGCGAATGAAGCCCACCGCCAGTTGCCCGGTGAGGAAGGGATCCTCGCCGTAGGTTTCCATGCCACGGCCCCAGCGCGGGTCGCGGAAGATGTTGATGTTGGGCGACCAGATGGTCAGGCCCGCGTAGCGCTTGTGGTCCTTTCCCGGGCCGCCGGCCTGGTTGAACTTGGCGCGCGCCTCGGTCGACACCACCGTGCCCACCTGCTGCATCAACGCGGTGTTCCAGCTGGCGGCCAGGCCGATCGCCTGCGGAAACACCGTGGCGTAGCCATTGCGGGCGATGCCGTGCAGGCCTTCGCTCCACCATTCGTAGGCGGGGATGCCCAGGCGCGGAATCGCCGGCGCGTCGTTCATCGCCTGCGCGACCTTTTCCTCGCGGCTCATCTGCGCCACCAGCGCGGCGGCGCGCTGCTCCGGCGTGCTGCTGCGGTCGGCGGGCGCGGCGTGCGCGATGCAGGGCAGGCCCAGGCTCAGGCTCAGCCCCAGTGCCATGGCAAGACGCGATACAAACACGGATGACATCGATTCACTCCTGCGCAGCGGCGAGATTCGCCCGGCGTCGTTCTGGTGTTGCCGCAGGGGCTGCGGCGGGTTGAGGATCTGGCGTGGCGGCGTCATGCGCGCCATCGCCCGTGGTGGATGTTGCTGTTACCGCGGCGGGCCCTCATCCGCCCCTGCGGGGCACCTTCTCCCGCCCGCGGGAGAAGGACACCCAACGCGGGACGAGGCCGGGCGAGGGAGGAGAGGGGCGCGCCTTGGGAGAGGGCACGCACGGCAGGAGATCACGTCGTTTTCCTAAGGTGGATGCGATGCAAGGGTGCGAAGAGTGCGTATGACAGGAAACCAAATCTGCGGGAGACGCCCTACGCGCGAAACGCAGACGCGGACCAAGCGCATGCATGGACGGAGATCGAGTCCTTCTCCCGCCTGGCGGGGAGACGCCCTACGCGCGAAACGCATACGCGACCAAGCGCATGCATGAGCGGACAGCAAGTGCTTCTCCCGCCGGGCGGGAGACGCCATACGCGCGAAACGCATCCGCGGAACAAGCGCATGCACGAGCGGACAGCGAGTCCTTCTTCCGCCGGGCGGGAGGCGCCCTACGCGTGAGATGCAGACGCGGACCAAGCGCATGCATGGACGGAGATTGAGTCCTTCTCCCGCCTGGCGGGAGAAGGTGCCCGAAGGGCGGATGAGGGCCAGCTCGCCGCTCATTTCGCCGCTGCTGCCTCCGGCGGTTCCGGCGGCGCGCCTGCCAGCGTCGATGCCAGGTCGCGCACCTGCAACGCAGACTGCACCTGCGCCATTGACAGCTTGCTGGACACGTGCAGCGTCAGCGGTTCGCCCGGCAGCAGGTCGAAGGCGTTATCGGCCACACTGACGTCCAGGTCGCCGAACGACAGCCACACCTCGCGCGCCAGCGTGTCGCTGGACAGCGTCAGCGCATAGCCATCGCCATCGGCGCGCCACTGGCTGTCGATCTTCGCGGTCGGCAAGGCCAGCTGTTTGGCCGGCGCGAAGAACACCACCTCGCGCGACAGTAGCTTGGCGCCATCGAACAATTCGAACACCGCGTAAGTGCGTTTCGGATCGGCACTGCCCAGCAATTGCTTGTCGCTGAAGTTGCCCACCTGCAGGCTGCTGAGCGGCTTGACGGTGGCCTTTTCCTCGCGCTTGCTCAGCAGCTTGCCGTCCATGCCCATCACCCGCATGCGCCAGCGGGCCGCCAGCGGAGTGGTGCGGTCGGACACCAGCGACACCTCGGTCTGGCCGTTGTCATTACGCAATGCGGCGATCAGCTCCGGCGCATAGAAGCGGCGGGCGTGGTACTGCAGCGCCTTCCAGCGGCCGTAGTAGTCCACGCTGGACCACGACGCACCCGGCCACACATCGTTGAGCTGCCAGTACAACGAGCCCATCGACTGCGGGCGCGCGGCGCGCAGATGCGAGGCGGCCAGGTTGATGCCCTCGGCCTGCATCAGCTGGCTCAGGTAGACGAAGCTCTCGAAATCCTTGGGCTCGCCGAATTCGCGACGGATGTACAGCATCAGCCGCTTGTTGCCGTTGCCCTTGTCGAACTTCTGATGCACGCGCATCACCGGCGATTCCGGGTCCATGTCGCCGGGTTCGGCGAAGGCACGCACGGTGCGCATGTCCGGGAACGACTGCAGGCCGTACTCGGACATGAAACGCGGGGTGACATTGAGATATTCGGTCACCGGCAGCGCGGGGCCGCCCCAGACCTTCCAGTAATGCATGTCGCCATCGGTGGCCTGGTCGGCGGCGCCATCGAAGTTGGTGCCCGGCGAGGTGGACCAGTACGGCACGTCGCTGTCGTAGGTGGCCACCACCTCGCGGAACACGGTGCCGAACAAGGTGGTCATGCCGCGCTCGATGCGGCTGCGTTCTTCCGGGTCCACCGACTGCTTGAACTTGACCCGGTCGCCCCAGTTTTCCCAGCCGGTCTGCACTTCGTTGTTGCCGCACCACAGCACGATGCTGGGATGGTCGCGCAGGCGCTTGACCTGTTCAATTGCTTCTTGCCGGGTGTTCTCGCGGAACTCCACGTCGTACGGCGGCACGGCGCCGCCGAACATGAAGTCCTGCCAGATCATGATGCCCAGCTCGTCGGCCACCTCGTAGAAACGGTCGTCCTGGTAATGCCCGCCGCCCCACATGCGCAGCATGTTCATGTTGGCATCGCGCGCATCCTGCAAGGTGCTGCGCATACGCTCGGCAGTAACGCGCGCGGGGAAGGCATCCAGCGGGATCAGGTTGGCGCCCTTGGCGAAGATCGGGATGCCGTTGATCACGATCTCCATGCTCTTGCCCCAGGTGTCCTTTTCGCGGCGCAGCTCCACCGAGCGCAGGCCGGTGACGCGCTTGATCTGCTGGCTGTCGCCATCGGCGTCGCGCACGCTGGCCACGAAGGTGTAGCGGTCCTGCGCGCCGTAGCCGGCCGGGAACCAGCGCTTGGGCTTGGCGATACGCACCGGCAGATCGATGCGGTTCTGGCCCGGGTCGACCACCGCCTGCTGGGTGAATTGCCCAACTTTCTGCCCATCCGGACCCAGCACGTCCAGCGTCACCTGCACCGGCCCGCTGCGGCCGGCCTGCAGTTCCAGCTGCGCCTGCAATTGCGCGCTGTCGGCGTCGACGCGTTGCTGGGCGATATGCAGCCCGTCCACGCGCACCGCATCCCAGGCTTCCACGCGCACATCCTTCCAGATGCCGGCGTTGACCATGCGCGGGCCCCAGTCCCAGCCATAGCTATACGGCGCCTTGCGCACGTAGGTGGAGCTGTGGCGCGATTCGGGCTCGTCGCCGAAGGCCGAATCGTAGGCGCCCGGCAGCGCGTACGGCTGCTTGGCCAGCCACGGCTGGATCTTCTTGATCGGCGAGAACAGCTTGACCTCGAGCACGTTGTCGCCGCGCTTGAGCAGCGGTTTGGCATCCACCCGCCACTGCCGGAACATGTTGTCGGCGCTCAGCAGCGGCTTGCCGTTGAGGGTGACTTCGGCAAAGGTGTCCAGGCCGTCGAACACCAGTTCGACATGCGCGCGCTTGAGCGTGGCCGCATCCACGTTGAAGCGGGTCTGGTATTGCCAGTCGCTCAGGCCCGCCCACTGGATCTTGCCTTCGTTGTCGCGATAGAACGGGTCCGGCACGATCTTGGCGGCGATCAGATCGGTCTGCACCGCGCCCGGCACCTGCGCCGGCAACCAGGCCGCCGCTTTCGGATACGTCCTGGCCTGTTCCTGGCCCGGCACCAACCGCACCTGCCAGCCGCTGTCCAGGGGCATTGCCGTGGGCGGAGCCGCCCAGGCCTGCGAGATGGCAAAGGCCAGGGCTAGCCCGAGGCGGGCGGGGGCAGGAATGCAACGATGGCGGGACAGGGGCATGGGTGACTCTCCTTGGATGGATCAGCGCGTGGCGGCGGGAGGCGCCTGCGCAGTGGTTTCAATCAACTGGACGGCGCCGATGGCATACAGCGGGCCGCGAATCGGCGCAGTGAAGCGCAGGCACAGATCGTGGATGCCGGTGCGTGCAGGCAGTGCGGTTTCCAGCGTGAACTGTTCGCCCAGCGTGGCGCTGTTGGGCAATTGCACGCTGGCGATCAGCTCGCCCTCGCAGCCCAGGCGCACTTCCAGCTCGCCGCGGCGCGTCTTGGCCGGGTACTGCACCACCTTGGATTGCTCGTGCGCCAGGCCGAAGTTGTTCGGCAGACGTGCGGCCTCGATGCGTATCGCGCCGATGCCATCCAGGCGCGCCTGCGGATAGAGACGGCAGGCATGGAACAGGTCGACGTTGTAGACCGGCGTGTCGGCGCCGGTCATCTCCGGCAACAACGGCAGGCGCAGGCCGAGCGCACCGGTCTGCACGCAATCGCGCAGGCCCTGGGTGTCCACGCGCAACAGACCGGCACGCTCGAACGTGCGGCTGCGCGTGGCCGCCAGCGCGGTGCCGCCGGCATCGAAGGCGGTGGCCTTGACCGTGGTCGGCAGCTGGATCGTGAACGGCGTCTCGTAGCGCGGCGATGCCGGCGTGGGATCGCTGCCGTCGGTGGTGTAGTGCAGCGTGCCCGCACCGGCCTGGGTGCCGAGTGCCACCTTGGCCGGGCCACCGGCCAGCACCGGGTTGGGGCCGCCTTCCAATGCGATATCGGCGGCGAAGGCGCCGTCGCTGTAGTCGATGCCCAACGCTTTATAGCGCTGCAGCTGGGCCGGCATGCGCGCCAGGAAATCCTTCCAGTTGCGCGCAGCCGCAGGCGACCAGGTGACTTCGGCCACCGCGGACAGCCGCGGGAACAGCGCATGGTCGATATGCCACCTGGATGGAATGTATTCGGACCACAATGCGCCCTGCGCGCCGAGGACATGCGTGGCCTGCTCGGCAGTCAGTGTGCTCGGCACCGGGTCGAAGGCGTAGACCTTGGACAACGGCAGCACGGTCAGGCGGCCGTTGGGCTCGTCGCTGCGGGTGGTTTGCAGGTTGTCCAGATACAGCCAGTCGCCCGGCGCCAGCACCACGTCGTGGCCTTGCTTGGCCGCAGTGACCGCACCCTCGATGCCACGCCACGACATCACCGACGCACTCGCCGGCACGCCGCCTTCCAGAATTTCATCCCAGCCGATCATGCGCCGGCCGTGACTGGTGAGGTAGGCCGCAAGCTGTTCGTTGAACCAGCCCTGCATCGCATGCGCGTCCTTGACCCCCAGCTTGCGCATCTGCGCGCGTACCGCAGGCGAGGCTTCCCATTGATCCTTGACCGCCTCGTCGCCACCGATGTGGATATACGCCGACGGGAACAGGGTCAGCACCTCGTCCAGCACGTTGGTGATGAAGCGCAGGCTGCGTTCGCTGGTGTTGAACAGGTACGGATTGACGCCCCAGTCCACGCCAACCTGGGTGCGCTGGCCGGGCACGCCGACGTCTTCCGGATACGCTGCCACCGCCGCCTGCGCGTGTCCTGGCATGTCCAGCTCCGGCAGCACGGTGATATGCAGGCGGGCCGCGTAGGCAACGATCTCGCTGATCTGCTGCTGCGTATAGAAACCGCCATAGCGCTCCGGCGTGCCGTGCCGGCCGGCGCCCGGCGGTGTGCGCCAGGCGCCCACCTCGGTGAGCTTGGGATAGCGCTTGATCTCGATGCGCCAGCCCTGGTCGTCGGTGAGGTGCCAGTGCAGCACATTGAGCTTGTGCGCGGCCATTGCATCGAGCACATGCTTGACCGTGGCCACGTCGTGGAAGTGGCGGGCCACATCCAGATGCTGGCCGCGCCAGCCGAAACGCGGCCAGTCGCGGATCGCCACCGCCGGCACGGCGACATCGCCCTTGCGCGCGTCCGGCGTCATCAGTTGCCAGGCGCTGATCGCGCCATAGAACAGGCCCGCGCCATCGCGCGCGGCGATGCGGATGCCGTTGCCATCCACGTCCAGGCTATAGCCTTCCTTGTGCGCCACCGGCGCCTGCGGTGTGCGCTCCAGGCGGATGCTGTGCGGCGACGCCGTGGTTTCGGTGCGCACTTCCAGGGTCAGGCCACGGGTGCGTTGCAACAGGCTGGCCAGTGACTCGGCGCTGCGGCGCACCTCGGCATTGCCGATGGGGATGGAGATCACCGTGCCGGTGCCGACGCGGAAGCTGCCATTGCCGCGCCTGGCTTCGGCCGGGGCGGGAATCAGCGGCAGCGGTGCGGTGGTCGCAGGCAATGTCGAGGTGGTGCGGGGGTGGTCCGCAGCCGGCGCGGTCGCCGTCTGGCGCTGGCCACACCCTGCCAACAGCATCGCCGCAAACGGCACTGCAAGCAGGCGCCAGGAACGTGGCCGCGCTGACAGCGGGCGCGACGACACGCTGCCCGGCAACGGCCGCTTGGAGAATGGTGAGCGCAGGTTCGGTGCGGAGTTCGACATCATGCAATCACATCCCGGTGTGGCGGGGGAGACACGGCAGCCACGCACAGTAGCAAAGCCATGCCGGATGACGCAGGGACTGGCGCACGCTTCGTCGGGGTGCGTGCGCTGTTTTGCAGGAACCACGCATCGGTGTGGTTCGCTGCAGGACGGGCGCGGGGAGTGTGCACATCGGCTTGCAGTGGACGCATTCCGATGCGGACACCGCCCGCGCCCGCCAGGCACTGCAGCGGTGCGATGGCGCGTTTAGCGCTGCGCAGTCGGCAATTCGTCCCACACCTTCGGGTCTTCGGCGCCCAGCACCCAGCAGCTGAAACCTTCCAGGCCGTACTGCTTGACCAGGTCGTAGCGTGCCTTGAAGCTGCGTGCGTCCGGGCGGAACACCCACTCGCGCATGTCGTCGCGGTAGAAGTAGAACCACGATTCCTGCTCGACCGGATCCCACTGCACGGTGGCGTTCTGTTCGATCGCCAGCGGGAAGGATTCGTCGGCATCGATATACGTGGCCGAAATATTCGACGCTTCGGTGCCGTCTTCCTTGACCGGATTACCGGTGTACCAGCGGTAGCCGTAGGTGGCGATGCCAAGCGAGAGCTTGTCCTTCGGCACCTGGGTGATGGCGTAGTCCAGATGCTTCTTCATCCACACCATGCCGTCGACCGGGCCCGGCGTGGTCCAGCGGGTGTGCTGGTCGTAGGTCATGATGCTGACCAGGTCCGCGGCCTGGCCCAGCGCCTTCAGGTCGTAGGCACCACGCCAGTATTCCCACATCCACTTGGAGAACTGGCCACCTTCGGCATGGCCCGGTGCATTGGGCACCACCGCCACCGACATCTTGAAGCCGGCCTTGTGCAGTGCATCGGCGGTCTGCTTGACCATCAGCGTATAGGCGTCGCGGTCGGTCCAGGCGATGTTCTCGAAATCGAACTGGAAGCCGTAGTACCTGTGCTGCTTGCCGTGGATCAGCAGCGATTCGATCATGCGCTTCTTGGCGGCTTCGTCGTGCATCAGCTTGTGGAAGCCGTCGCGGCCGGTAGTCATCGACAGGATCGGCATCACCCGCAGGTTCTTCTGCTTGGCGATGTCGTACAGGTACATGTTGGGCGTGCCGTTGACCAGGCCGTTCTGGTCAACGCCGTACCAGGTCGGCACCACCACGTCGATCTTGTCGACATTGGCCAGGAACGAGTTGGTCGATTTCTGCGTGTTCATCAGATAGAACAACGCGGTGGGGGTTTTGGCCAGGGCCGGCGCGCAGACCAGCGCCAGCGCCAGCAGGATCCAGGTCAATCGCTTGCTCATGAAAACAGCATCCGTCAGGGAGTGGAGGAAGAAGAAAGATCGATGCGGAACACGTACGCGCTCTCGCCGACCGGCTTGGCCGGCAATTTCAAGTGCAGGCCGTCGGCGCGTCGTTCGAACGGTATTTTTTTGCCGTTGGCCAGCAGCGTCACGCCGCGCACGCCATCGGCCGGCGTGAGCGAGCGGATCACCGCCTGACCACCGGCCGGCCAGCCGAGCTCGATCGCATACAGCGCGCCATCACGTGTGGTGAAGCGGAAATCTTCGGCGGTGTAGGGCTTGGTCTTGACGTCCTGGAAGGTGCCGCCAACCACTTCGGTCGGGCCTTCGCCGTACACGCGCCACGGCTTGCTGTCGTAGATCGCGCCGCCGTTGGTCTTGAGCCACTTGCCGATCGCCAGCAGGATGCCGCGCTCGGTATCGGGGATCGAGCCATCGGCCCGCGGGCCGATGTTGAGCATCAGGTTGCCGTTCTTGGCCACCACGTCGGCCAGCATGTGGATGATGAAGGTCGGCGACTTGTAGGTGTCGTTCTCGATGTAGCCCCACGACGCATTGCTGACCGAGGTATCGGTCTGCCAGTGGGTGGGATGGATGCCGGTGAGCTGGCCGCGCTCGATGTCCAGCGTGCCGGCGCCTTCCGGGAAGGCGCCGAGCTTGTAGTTCACCACCACGCCGCGATCGGCCTCGGTGCGTGCCGCGCCCTGGTTGTAGTAATACGCCAGCATGGTCGGCAGGCTGCTGCGGAAGGTGGGGTGGGCAATCCACCAGTCGAAATAGATCAGGTCCGGCTGATAGGTATCGATCAGCTCGGTGGTGCGCGCCAGCCAGTCATCCAGCCAGGCCTGCGACACCGGCGTCCAGTCGTTGGCCACATCGGCATCGTCCTTGCCCGGCAGGCGTACCTGCGCCGGGCCGTACAGCGCGGCATAGCGCGGGTCGTTGACGTCCGAGTCGAAGGTGCGCCCGCCGTCGAAGAACCAGTTGTGCTCGGCGCGGTGCGAGGACAGGCCGAAGTGCAGCCCCTGCGCGCGGATCGACCTGGACAACTCGCCCAGCAGATCGCGTTTTGGCCCCATCTTGACCGCGGTCCAGTCCGACAACTTGGAGTCGTACAGCGCAAAGCCGTCATGGTGCTCGGCCACCGGCACCACATAGCGGGCGCCGGAGTCACGGAACAGCTTGGCCCAGCCATTGGGGTCGAACTTGGGCGCGGTGAACTTTGGAATCAGATCCTTGTAGCCGGAGCTCGCCTGCGGCCCGTAGGTCGCCACGTGATGGGCGAACTCCTTGGAGCCTTGCAGATACATGTTGCGCGAATACCACTCGCTGCCGAACGCCGGCACCGAGAACACGCCCCAATGAATGAAGATGCCGAACTTGGCATTGTCGTACCACGCCGGCGATTGATAGGCCTTTAGTGCCGCCCAGTCGGGGCGGAACGGGCCTTTGCGCGCGCCCTGTTCGGCTTCGCGTACCAGCCGTTCGCGTTCGGGTGCGTACTTGGCGGTGGCATTGAGCCACTGCTGGTCGATCTGTTCCGGACTGAGCGTGGTGGCGGTCGGCGCGGTGGGCGATTGCGCGTGCAACGACAGCACCGGGCATGCCACCAGCAGAGCGAGCGCGAGCGCGCGACTCCTGGGTACAGCTCCGGCGTGGCGGCGGGATGGAGCCGCAAACACGCGGCTATCGGTCGTCATGGGAACTGCACTCCTGTTGAGCAAGACGCGCCGGCAATGCTGCAGCCGTGCGTGGATGGCAAAAGCGGGACTGGCCATGCTCCCTCAGCGGCGAAGGGGCGTGGCCAGTACCACTGTTTGGTGCATGCAACGACCTGCCGCCGCAGCGCGCAGGGCAAGTCCAAAAAAAGCGCGCCACCGTGGAGGGGCGGTGGCGCGCCGGTGCTACATCAGAACTTGAAGTTCAGCTGGGCCTGATAACCGCGGCCGTTCTTGTAGAACGCCGTGGGGGTATCGCGGGTGTTGCTGAAGACCCGGTAGGTGGAATCGAGCAGGTTGGTCGCGCCGAAGGTGATGCCCATGTAATCGGTGATCTGGTACGAGGCATTCAGATCCAGCTGCTTGTAGGCATCGGCGAAGTCACGCGATTCCAGCCGGCCGATCTGAGTGAAGTACTTGGAGCGATAGCTGTAGTTCACGCGTACCGTCCAGTCGCCATGTTCCCAGTACGGGATCACGTTGTAGGTGTCGCGCGACAGGTAGGGCAGGTTCAAGCCCGAGCTGGAATCGGATTCGGCGAACGTGTAGTTCGCCTGCAGGCCAAAGCCCAGACCGAAAGTCTGCTGGTAGTTGACCGACACGCCCTTGACCTTGGCATCGGACACATTGACCGGCGTGGTGACCTGATACAGACCGGCAATGGCCGGGGGGGCCGGATTCAGCTGCTGGGAAGTGGTGGTGCTGACGATGTAGGAGCTGATGTCGCGGTAGAACACTTCACCGGACAACATGCTGGACGGAGCGAAATACCACTCGGCTGCCAGATCGTAGTTGGTGGATTCGTACGGCTTCAGATCCGGGTTGCCGCCGTTGGCGGTCAGGTCACCGGTACCGCTGTTGATGGTGAAGGTGCCGGCCAGATCGGCGTAGCGCGGACGTGCGATGACCTTGGCCGCCGAGAAGCGCAGCACGGTGTCGTCGGTGATGTCGTAGGCGATGTTGAAGCTCGGCAGTGCCTTGCGATAGTCGTTGGTCTCAGCGACACGGTCGAAGTTAGTGCCGCCGTCGTTGCTCTGCCAGAACTCGGACTTGTCGGTGGTGTCGACCAGGCGCACGCCGACGTTACCGCGCCACTGGCCGGACTCGAAGTTCAACTGCGTATAGACGTTCTGGGTGATTTCCTTGACCTGGAACGAGGCACCGAAATCGGTGCGGTACGGACCCTGCGGCTGCGACAACAGATAGTTGCGCACGGCATTGAGGCTGGCGGTCGGCCAGGTGGTCAGGTCGCCGCTGGCGCCCAGGCCGTCGTACAGGCTGCTGGGCGTGCTGCCCGGGTTGAACTGTGTCAGCGAGACCGCGTCGGTGGAGTTGATGCGGTTGCCGCGCGCGTCCACGCCATTGTTGTGGTTGATGTACTTGTAGCCGAACTGCAGCTTGGTGAACGGGCCCCACTCAAGGTCGCGCGAGGCGTCCCACTGGAAGTACTTTTCCTCGTCCTTGCTCTTCTGGTACGCGATACCGCCGGCTTGCATGATGCCGGTGTTGGTGCCGGGGATGTTCCCTTGCTGGCCCGGTGCCAGGCCTGCGGGATTACCCGGCAACACCCAGTTCGAGGCGCCGCCGTTGTCGTAGTTCACCGCGGTGTTCTGGCCGTCGAAGGCGTAGTTGTAGCCGCCGTCCTGCATCAGGAACTTCATCAGGTATTCGGGGTTCTTGCCACCTGTGGCCTGCGTGCTGCCGACCTGGCTGGTGAACACCCACTTCTCGCCGGACCAGTCGTGACGCAGGTTCAGGCTCTTGGTGGTGACGGTGCTTTCGCGATAGTTCGCATCCAGCTGCGCGTACGGTTGCCCGGCGGCGCCATCGCTGACCGTGGCCGAGGTCACTACGCCGTTTTCCACGTTGGCGCTGGTGATCTTCTGGCGGTCGTCATTACATGCCGGGCACACATACCGCGCCTGGCTGAAGTTGTTGTACTTGCCCTTGATGTACAGGCCGGTCAGGTTGAACTCGTTCTGCTCATTGGGCTTCCACTGCAACGCACCCTGCAGGCCGCTGCGTTCGCGGGTCTGCTGGAAGAACGCGCTGCTGATGCCGGCCGGCACGCGGGCGGTGGCCACATCGCTGCCGTCGCCGGTGATGGTGGCGCTGGCCGGAATGCCTTCGCCGGTGGTGTAGCCGAAGTATTCGATACCGGCGCGCGCCAGGTCCTGCTTGTCATGCGTGGCGGAGATCAACGCGCCGAAGGTCTCGTCGTCGTTCTTCCAGCTCCACAGCGCCGAGCCGCGCGGATTGCCTTCTTCCGAACGGTCGTTGTAGTTGTAGCCGACCGAGCCGCGGATGGTGTTCTTGGGCAGGTCCAGCGGCTTGCGTGTGTGCACGATCACGGTGCCGCCGATCGAGCCTTCGTCGATGCGCGCTTCCGGGGTCTTGTAGACCTCCATCAGGCCGATGATTTCCGGCGACAGCAGGGTGTAGTTGAAGGTACGGCCGCTGGTGTCGGTCGGGTTGCCGCCCCAGTCGCCAGAGGCGATGGTCTGGCCATTGAGCAGCACGCGGTTCAAGGCCGGGTCGGTGCCGTTGATGCTGACCTTTTCGCCTTCGCCGAACTGGCGATCGACGCTGATGCCCGGCAGGTGCGACAGCGATTCGGCGGCGTTGATGTCCGGGAACTTGCCGATGTCTTCGGCGCTGATCGCATCGACGATCGAGTTGGCCGAGCGCTTGACCGACTGGCTCTTCTCCAGCGATGCGCGGTAGCCGGTGACGGTGATGGTGTCCAGCTCAGTGGTCGCCGACGGTGTGGCGGCAGGAGCCTGTTGGTCTTGTCCGGCAGCCATTGCAGAGCCGGAGCAGTACAGAGCGGCGGTGATACAGAGTGCTAACGTCGTGGTGCGGCTGTGCATGGCTAAACCTCGTTGGTTAGTGCTGTGAGCGCGCCGCCTCTGGAAGGCGTCACGCGCTCGGCGTGGCCGGCAAAACAACACGCCCTGACCGATCGCGGTGACCGCACTGGCGCGCGCCATGAGAGGCGGGTCCAGGTGATTCGCGTGGTAGAGGAGGTGTCCCCCGTGTGGTGAAGCGGTGGAGCGGATGCGACTTCAGCGAGCGAACATCGGGCGATGCCCACTCACGAATCTGGAATGCGCCGACGAGGGAGTCGCCCGTTCTTGAGTACCGAACAGTCCATGGCCCCTCCTGCCAGAACCCCGATTTGGATCGAGTCTCGCGTAGCGTTGACAGCGTTGTCAACACATCGTCACAGATCTCTGAAGCTGCTGCGATTGCGCTGCAATGCAGCATTTCCCGGCGATGCCGCGCAGGGTGCCGCCGCGACCGCGCAGCGCACCAATGCTGTGCCTGCGGTGCGATCGGCTGTTTCTATGGGGAATGGCGCACAGGCCGATACGGCGTCTCGATTTGTGCTGAAATCGTTGCCCGGGGTGCGGATTTTCAGTGGACGATGAAATTGGCGGCATCCTGTTCAAATCGTGATCGCCACGGTTGCGTTACAAGGCGATTACTGACAACGTTGTCTATCCGTGACCGTTCGTCGGATAACGGAAGATGACGCCAGCCCGCGACCACTTATCAGGAGAATGCGTGAGCGCAAGCAGTCCAATGGAAGCGGTGGCCTTTCCACGCCCCGAAACCTTCGTTGCCGCAGACGTTGGCGGGACGCATGTACGCCTGGCGCTGGTGTGCGAAGGCGTCGATCCACGCCAACCGGTCACGGTGCTGGACTATCGCAAGTACCGATGCGCCGATTATCCGGGTCTGGCCGAGATCATGGCCGCGTTCTTTGCGGAGCTGGGCTGCGCACCGGTGATGCGCGGCGTCATCGCCAGTGCCGGTTATGCGCTGGAAGACGGCAGCGTGATCACCGCCAATTTGCCGTGGGTACTGTCGCCGGAGCAGATCCGTCGCCAGCTCGGCATGCAGGCGTTGCATCTGGTCAACGATTTCGAAGCGGTGGCGCATGCGGCCAACTACATGGCCGGCAATCAGGTCATGCAGTTGTCCGGCCCGCCGCAGGGCGCGCCGGGTCCGGCGCTGATACTCGGCCCCGGCACCGGCCTGGGCGCGGCGTTGTGGATTCCCAATGGCGCCAACCCGGTGGTGTTGCCGACCGAGGCCGGCCACGCCGCGCTTGCGGCAGCCAGCGATCTGGAAGTGGCCCTGCTGCAGGAGCTGCGTCGCACGCGCACGCACGTGGCCACCGAGCATCTGCTGTCCGGCCCGGGCCTGTTGAATCTCTACACCGCCCTGGCCGCGCTGCGTGGCGTGCCGGTGGTGCACGCCAGCCCGGCCGACGTTACCGCCGCGGCACTGGCTGGCGAGGACATGCTGGCACGCGACGCGCTACAGGCGTTTTGCGGCTTCATGGGAAGCGTGGTCGGCGACATGATGTTGCTCTACGGCGTGCGCAGCGGCGTCTATCTGGCGGGTGGCTTTCTGCCGCAGATCGCCGCATTCGTGGCCGCAAGCGATTTCGTCGCACGTCTGCTCGACAAGGGCCCATTGCGTCCGGCGCTGGAGCAGGTGCCGGTCAGCATCGTCGAGCACGGCCAGCTCGGTGTAATCGGCGCGGCCAGCTGGTTCCTGCAGCACGGCCGCTGAGCGCCCGCGCAGCTCCAGGTGCAGCCGTCTGGCTGCACCAAACCGATCAACCCCGCATTCCCGTAGGAGCGCACCCGGGCGCGACGAAGCGTGCCCGATAACGCCCCGTCGCGCCCAGGTGCGCTCCTACGAGTCAACGGGGGTGCCGGACCGGCACGCGGTGGACGGGCCTTCAAGACAAGCACGCAGTGGAGGCGGCAATGTCGATAGACTCCGCATTCCCGTAGAAGCGCACCCGATAACGCCCGGTCGCGCCCGGGTGCGCTCCTACGAGTCAACGGGGTGACCGGACCGGCACGCGGTGGACGGGGCCTTCAAGACAAGCACGCAGTGGAGGCGGCAATGTCGATCGACTCCGCATTCCCGTAGGAGCGCACCCGGGCGCGACGAAGCGTGCCCGATAACGCCCGGTCGCGCCCGGGTGCGCTCCTACGACGACACCGCGCTATAGATCCCCGAACCGCGACTGCAGCGCCGCAATCGCCGCCAGCCCCGCCGTTTCGGTGCGCAAGATGCGCGGTCCCAGTTGCAGGCCGCTGAAACCGGCCTCGGCGAGGGTCGTGCGATCGCGCGGCGACCAGCCGCCTTCCGGGCCGATCGCCACGATCACATGCGGTTGCGCGCCCAGCGCCAGGCTGCCCAGGCGATGCTCGCCGTGCGGGTCCAGCGTCAGCCGTAGCGCCTGCGGGTCGCTGGCTCGGGCCGCCTCCTGCAGGCCGTGCGGCGCCGCGATCGTGGGAACGCGTGCACGCCCGGATTGTTCGCAGGCCGACACCACCACGCTGCGCCAATGCGCCAGGCGTTTTTCCATGCGCGCCGGGTCCAGCTTGACCTCGGTGCGCTCGGCGTTGACCGGTACCACCGCCGTCACCCCCAGCTCGGTGGCCTTCTGCAGGATCAGGTCCATCTTCTCGCCGCGCGCGATGCCCTGGATCAGGGTGATCGACAACGGCGATTCGTTGCACAGCGGCTCGACCCGGTCCACCACTGCGCGCGCCTCGCGTTTGCCGGCCAGGGTGATGCGTGCGTGGTAGTCGCTGCCGTCGCCGTTGAACAGGACGCAGGCATCGCCCTCGCGCAGCCGCAGCACGCGCAGCAGGTGATTGGCCGAGGCTTCCGGCAGCGTCAGCTCCTGGTCGCAGTGCAGCGGCAGTGCCACATGGGAACGGGTCAGGCGCATGCAACGGCCTCCTCGATGGCGTGGCGGGTGGTCGCCGCCAACAGCGCAAGTTGCGCGTCGTCCACGCAGTACGGCGGCATCCAGTACAGCACGTCGCCGAGTGGGCGCAGCACCACGCCCTTGTCCAGTGCGGCGCGATAGGCCTTCAGGCCTACCCGTGCCGCAGACGGGAACGGCGTGCGCTTGTCGCCGCCCTGCGTGAGTTCGAAGGCCACGATCATGCCGGCCTGGCGCACGTCCGCCACCGCGGGGTGTTCGCCGATCTGCGCCGCAAGCGCGCTCATGTGCGCGGCGGTGCGCTGGTTGCGTGCAATCACGTCGTCGTCTGCAAAGATCTGCAGGGTCGCCAACGCGGCCGCGCACGCCAGCGGATTGCCGGTGTAGCTATGCGAATGCAGGAACGCACGCTCGCGCGAGTCGTCCAGGAATGCGTCGTACAACTGCTGCGTGGCCAGTACCGCCGACAACGGCAGGAATCCGCCGGTCAGCCCCTTGGACAGGCACAACAGGTCGGGCATGATTCCGGCCTGTTCGCAGGCGAACAGGCTGCCGGTGCGGCCGAAGCCGGTGGCGATCTCGTCGGCGATCAGGAACGCGCCATGCGCATCGCACAGTTCGCGCGCACGGCGCAGGTAGGCCGGGTGATACATGCGCATGCCGCCTGCGCACTGCACGCGCGGCTCCAAGATCAGTGCGCAGATTTCCCCGGGCGATCGTTCGAACACCGCCTGCAGCGCGTCGGCCGCCTGCAGTGCGTAGTCCTCCGCGCTCTGTCCAGGCTCGGCCAGGTAGGCATCGGGCGAGGGCGCAAAGATCGACTCCAGCAGCAACGGCGCATACACGCGCCGATACAACGGAATGTCGCCGACCGACAGCGCGCCGATGGTCTCGCCGTGGTAGCCGTTTTCCAGCGCGACGAAACGCGTGCGGCGATGCTCGCCGCGGTTGTGGAAATAATGGAAGGCCATCTTCAAGGCCACTTCCACGCCGGCCGAGCCGTTGTCGGCATAGAACACCTTGGACAACGGCGCGCGGCCGGCCTGGCGCGGCGCGATCGCCAGCAGGCGCTCGGCCAGCTGCACGGCGGGCGCATGGGTGAAGCCGGCCAGCATCACCTGCTCCAGTTCGCCAGCCTGGCGCGCGATGGCCGCGCCGATGCGCGGCTCGCTATGGCCGAACAGGTTGGTCCACCAACTGCTGACCGCGTCCAGGTAGTGGCGACCGTCGTGGCCGATCAGCCACGCACCATCGCCACGCGCGATCGGCACCAGTGGCAGTGTGTGCGGGTGTTCGCGCATCTGCGTGCAGGGGTGCCACAGCACCTGAAGATCGCGTTGTCGCCAATGTTCGTCAGCTTGGGAGGCTGCCGGGTCTGCTAGGATTTCGGGTTCATGAACATGTCGATGCATACGCCTATTCTATCGGTCGGCTCCGCCGCTGCGTGCTGCGCATGAGCCCGCGCCTGCCGACCATCCACAAGATCACCGATCTGGGTGACGGGCCGTTCCGTCGCCAGCAGCTGGATCTGGAGTTTTCCAACGGCGAGCGTCGCCTCTACGAGCGTCAACTCAGCCAGGGCCATGGCGCGGTGGTGGTGGTGCCGATGCTGGATGCGCAGACCGTGTTGCTGGTGCGCGAGTACGCCGCCGGCGTGCATCGCTACGAGCTGGGCCTGGTCAAGGGCCGCATCGATGCCGGCGAAACGCCGGAGCAGGCCGCCGACCGCGAACTCAAGGAAGAAGCCGGCTACGGCGCGCGCCAGGTGCAGGTGTTGCGCGCAATGACGCTCGCTCCTACTTATATGAGTCACCAATCCTGGTTGGTGCTGGCGCGCGACCTCTATCCCGAGCGCCTGGTCGGCGACGAGCCGGAAGAGATGGAAGTGGTGCCCTGGCCGATCGCCCGTCTGGACGACTTGATGCTGCGCGACGATTTTTCCGAAGGCCGTTCGCTGGCCGCCTTGTTCATTGCGCGCGAGTGGCTGGAGCGCAATCCATGATCCGCATCCCGATGGAACTGCGCGAAACCGTGATCGCCATTGCCCGCGAGGCGGGGGCGGCGATCATGGATGTCTATGCGCAGGATTTCGCGGTGGAGCTCAAGGACGACGCCAGCCCGTTGACCCAGGCCGACCTGGCCGCCAATCGTGTCATCGTTGACGGCTTGCGCCGGGTCACCCCGGATGTGCCGGTGCTGTCGGAGGAATCCGCGCACGTGGCCTGGGAAGACCGGCAGTTCTGGACCAGCTACTGGCTGGTCGATCCGCTCGACGGTACCCGCGAGTTCGTCAAGCGCAACGGCGAGTTCAGCGTCAACATCGCACTGATCCACATGGGTGCGCCGGTGCTCGGCGTGGTGCAGGCGCCGGTCGATGGCCGGGTCTGGTATGCCGCCCGGGGCGAGAATGCCTACCGCCGCGATGGCGATCGCGACGAGATGCTGCATACGCGCACGCCGGCGGCCACGCCGCTGCGGGTCGCCGCCAGTCGCTCGCATCGCGACGCGCGCACCGCCGCCGCGCTGGAGCGCATGGGCCAGATCGACGTGGTCGCGCAAGGGTCGTCGTTGAAGTTCTGCCGCATCGCCGAGGGCGACCTGGACGTGTATCCGCGCTTCGGCCCCACCTCCGAGTGGGACACCGCGGCCGGCCAGTGCGTGCTGCATGCCGCCGGCGGTGTGCTGCTGGCCGGCGGCACCGGCAAACCGTTCCGTTACAACCGCCGCGACACCTTGCTCAATGGCGATTTCATCGCGCTGGGCGATCCCAATCTGCCGTGGCGCAGCTGGCTGGTGTGAGCAGCGCTGGCGGCCTGCGCGCTCGCCGGATGGCTCCGGTGGCGGCGCGTAGTGCCGACGCCGCCATGTCCGGCGCAGTGCTTCCCCATCGCCTGCCATCAGCTGCTACGGCACGTGCCGGCGGCATCGCCTTGGCACGCCACTCAGCTGCACCACACCTATCAGGAAGACACCATGTCTGAGTCCCCGCCGACCGGCGACATCCAGCGCTTGCTGCAACTGATGGCGCGTCTGCGCGATTCTGAGCATGGCTGCCCGTGGGATGTGGAGCAGACCTTCGCCAGCATCGCCCCGTACACCATCGAGGAAGCCTACGAAGTCGCCGACGCCATCGACCGTAACGACCTTGCGGGTCTGCGCGACGAGTTGGGCGACCTGCTGCTGCAAGTGGTCTTCCATTCGCAGATGGCCGCCGAGCAGGGCGCATTCGGATTCGCCGAGGTGGTCGCCACGCTCAGCGACAAGCTGGTGCGCCGCCATCCGCATGTCTTCGCCGAGCAGCGCGCCGACGACGCGCAGGCGGTGAGCGCCAACTGGGAGCAGATCAAGCGTGCCGAACGTCGCGCAGCGGGCCATCAGGACGACTCCGCACTCGCCGGCATCGCACGCGGCCTGCCGGAGTGGCAGCGCTCCACCAAGCTGCAATCGCGCGCGGCTCGGGTCGGCTTCGATTGGCCTGGCCCGGCGCCGGTGCTGGAAAAATTGCAGGAAGAAATCGAAGAGCTGCGCGTGGAGTTTGCCCGTGGTGCGGTCGCCGACAACCAGGCACGGCTGGAAGACGAACTCGGCGATGTGTTGTTCGTCTGCGCCAACCTGGCGCGCCATGCCAAGGTCGACGTGGGAGCGGCGCTGCGGCATGCCAATCTCAAGTTCGAGCGCCGCTTCCGCGCCATGGAGGCGCAGGCACAGGCGGATGGCACCGCGCTGGCCGCGCTATCGCTGCACGAGCAGGAGGCGCTGTGGCAACAGGTCAAGCGCGGCGAACGAGGCAGCGCTCCATCCATTCCCGACCAACCGGGCGCCGCGACGCCTGTCACTGCCACGCCGGTGCGCAGCGATCGGGCACCCGACCTCTCGGCGCAGCAACAGGCTGATGTCGACACGCAGGGCCTGGACAGGTCAGGCCGCGCGTGAATTTCGCACCGAGCACGCTGCTGCTGTTCGCCGCCACCGCGGTCGCCGAGCTGGTCGGTTGCTACCTTCCTTATCTGTGGCTGCGCAAAGGCGGCAGCATCTGGTTGTTGCTGCCGACGGCATTGAGCCTGGCCATCTTCGTCTGGTTGTTGAGCCTGCATCCCGATGCCAGCGGGCGGGTGTACGCCGCCTATGGCGGGGTCTATATCGCCAGCGCACTGCTGTGGCTGTGGTGGGTGGACGGAGTGGCGCCGACGCGTTGGGATCTGCTGGGCGCCGCCTGCTGCCTGCTTGGCATGGCGATCATCATGTTCTCGCCGCGCAGCGCCTGAGCGCGTACGCGCGCCGGCGTCTGCGCGGCGCAAACCACGGCTGCCTGCTCGGTGCGGTGGGACGCAATGAAGACCAGGTGCCCCGGGGTGGCGAGCCACCGCGGCACTTGCGTGGCCGCGATCGTAGACGCCGACGGTCGCGCGCGACGGACAGGCGGGCAGGCGGACAACTGCTTCATCGCACGCAATAGGTGGGGGCGTTCAAGGCGTTGGTCACCACGGCCAACCGACAGGGCGCGGCCGCGCACTGCCGCGTACTGCGCCGTTCCCCCAAGCGCGGCCGGGCGGCGATAATGGACCTCTTTCCCTTGGACCGGTGCGCATGACCCAGAAGACCATCCTCAACGACACCCATCGTGCGCTTGGCGCCAAGATGGTCGACTTCGGCGGTTGGGACATGCCGATCCACTACGGCTCGCAGCTGGACGAGCACCACCAGGTGCGTCGCGATGCCGGCATGTTCGACGTCAGCCACATGACCGTGGTCGACCTGCACGGTCCACGCGTGCGCGCGTTCCTGCGCTACCTGCTCGCCAATTCGGTGGACAAGCTCAAGGTCTCCGGCAAGGCGCTGTACACGTGCATGCTCAATCCGCAGGGCGGGGTGATCGACGATCTGATCGTCTACTTCCTGCGCGAGGACTTCTTCCGCCTGGTGGTCAACGCCGCCACCCGCGAAAAGGACATGCAGTGGATCGGCGAGCAGGCTGCCCGCTTCGAGGTGCGTGTGGAAGAGCGCGGCGACTTTGCGATGATCGCCGTGCAAGGCCCCAACGCACGCGCCAAGGTCATCGCGCTGGTGGACCCGGCCGATACCGCAGCGGCCAGCAAGCTCGGCCGTTTCGCAGCGCTGCAGACGCGCTCGCGCGAGGGCGTGGAGCTGTTCCTGGCGCGTACCGGCTACACCGGCGAAGACGGTTTCGAAATCGTGTTGCCGCAGGAGGCCGCGGTGGGGTTCTGGAACGCCCTGCTTGCACAGGGCGTCAAGCCGGCCGGCCTGGGCGCGCGCGATACCTTGCGCCTGGAAGCCGGCATGAATCTCTACGGCCAGGACATGGACGACACGGTCAGTCCATACGAGGCAGCGCTGGCCTGGACGATCGCCCTGGACGAAGGCCGCGACTTCGTCGGTCGCGCCGTGCTCGAGTCGCAAAAGGCGCAGGGCGCACCGCGTCAGCTGATCGGTGTGGTGATGGATGAGAAGGGCGTGCTGCGGCATGGCCAGACCGTGCTCAGTGCCAGCGGCGAAGGCGAGATCCTGTCCGGCACGTTCTCGCCCACCCTCGGCAAGGCGATCGCATTCGCGCGCGTGCCGGCCGGCAGCATCGACGACTTGCGCGTGGACATCCGTGGCAAGCAGGTGCCGTTGCGCGCGGTGAAGTTTCCGTTCGTGCGCGACGGCCAGGCGCAGCCCGGCGTCCTTGGCGAGTGAGTCAAACGCTGCCGGGCAGGTCAACGTCCGGCAGCGTGCAGCATCCATCGCCGCCAATCGGCCGGCACGCGCGTGCACCTGTGTTGTCGTGCGGTCTAAACTAGCCACCTGTCCCCAACCCATCAGTTTCCCCGGAGCACACCCATGAGCGAGATCCCTGGCGACCTCAAGTTCCTCAAATCCCACGAGTGGGCCCGCGTCGAAAGCAGCGGCCGCGTGACCGTCGGCATCTCCGACCATGCGCAGGGCTTGCTGGGCGACTTGGTCTACGTCGAACTGCCGGGCGTCGGCGACACCGTGCAGGTCGGCAATGGCGCAGCGGTGGTGGAGTCGGTCAAGGCCGCCTCGGACGTCTACAGCCCGGTCAGCGGTACCGTCGTCGAGGTCAACAGCGCACTCACCGACAAGCCGGAAACCATCAACGAGGACGCCTACGGCGATGGCTGGATCTTCGTGGTCGAACTCGACGACAAGGAAGAGCTCAACGATCTGCTGTCGCCGGACGACTACGCCGAGCTGCTGGAAGACGACGCGCACTGACCTCGCTTCGCACGTCGCACCAAAAAATCCGGATGGCCGCTCGTTGGAGCGGCCATTTTTTTTGCCTGCGCGGCGGTGGCAGCACGCCGTCCCCGCCTGGCGATGGCGTGCGCGTTGCCGATCGGCGTGCAACCGGCCAGCGACGGCCGTCGATCGCAGTCCAGGTGTTTGTCGATGTTCGACAGCGACGACCTCGCCGGGAACATGCGCACGCCACATCGTCGAGCACGACGCGACTGTCGCGGTGTCGGATTTCTGGCGTGAGCCAGTCGTGAGGAGAGGGCGTGCAGCCGGTGAAAAACGGTTGCCGCATCGCGTGCATCCAACCTCGGACACGGTGTGCAACGCATGCCGTTGGCAGCGCATGCCGATGCACATACGGGGCGAGAACTGCGCAAGAAGTTTGCGCATTTCTGCTTGTGCGACGCCTTGAGCAAGGTTGGCGGATAAAAAATTTTCAGCTGGCGGACAGGCGGCGCACGCTGCGGCGACCACGCCTGCGCCGCGACGTCGGTGCAGTGGGGAGCATCGCGCTTGTTTGCCTCGCAAAAAAAAAACAGCACAAAAGAAGTGCTTTTTTGAAAACGTCGTTGCACCACTGCATGCGAAGGGCAGCTGCGCGTGCCATCGCGCGGCGTCTTGGGACCACCTCGACAGGACACATCGCCACCAGCTGTCGAAAAAAAAATGCAAAAGAGTGTTGACAGTAAAAAAAAGCGTGATTAGGTTTCGCCCAGCAGACGTTGCTGCGAAAGAGAGTGAGCAGAATCGACACCAAGCCGACACGCTTGTTCCCGATGTCCACCAAAGCGTTATCCACGGTGGAGTTGGGTCCGCTTCTCTCCAAGAAAGCAGCAGTCGCTCCGATCACGCACCCGCGTCGCTGTCTGATGCGGGTGTTTCTGTATCCGTCCCGTCGCGCATTACCTGCGGACGGTTCCCGACGACGGCGTGCCGTTGCGGGGTTTGCTTCAACTGGGCGTTTCACCTCCATAGTTCACTGACGAGGAGCCAATTACATGGCCACTGCAAAAGCTGCGAAAAAGAAACCCACTGCCAAGAAGGCAGTGAAGAAGACTGCCGCCAAGAAGGCAGTCAAGAAGGTCGCCAAAAAGGCAACCGCCAAGAAGGCAGTGAAGAAGACTGCTGCCAAGAAGGCCGTCAAGAAGACTGCAAAGAAGGCAACCGCCAAGAAGGCAGTGAAGAAGACTGCAAAGAAGGCAACCAAGAAGACTGCCGCCAAGAAGGCAGTGAAGAAGACTGCAAAGAAGGCGATCAAGAAGACCGCCGCCAAGAAGGCCGTCAAGAAGACCGCCAAGAAGGCAGTGAAGAAGACCGCGAAGAAGGCAGTTGCCAAGAAGGCGACCAAGAAGTCCGCCACCAAGAAGACTGCCGCCAAGAAGCCTGCTGTGAAGAAGGTCGCCAAGAAGAAGCCGGCCGTTCGCAAGAAGAAGGCCGCTCCGGTCGCGCTGCCCGCAACCCCGGCGCCGCTGATCTGATCTGCATTACCCGATCGCCGTAGACATCGAGCTCTCTCCCCGACGCCCAGCGGGGAGGGAGCTTTTTTATTGGCTCGCCCACGGCGGCCATGATCCGGTGAATGCCGATCGCGCGCAGACAGTCGCAGTCCATCGCCATCCGGTACCAGGGTGACCTGCTCGGGCCGCGTGGCACGGCATAACGCCAGCAGACCTGGATAACCGTCGCGCGGTGGCGCAAACCGATTGCGATCACCCAACGCATCGCGCGCCGCTTGGCGGGATGTCAGGCCGGGTGACTGTGCCTATCGCCGCACTGGCGCCAATGGCCGTTCGCCACTCGCCACTCGCTTCCCGGGTCCAGTGCTGCTGGTGGACTCGGCTGCTGCGCCGCCCGCGCAACGGGCCATCGTCTGTCCCGACCGGTAGTGCCGCCATCGCTTGGTGTCGCGCTGATGTGTCGGTCAGTGCGAAGCGGGAGAGATGCACTCGGTCGCATCGCGCGGAAGGTGAGTTGTCCGCTCGCTTCTTGGCTAGCTCCTTTGCGCGCACGCGACAAGGTTGTCCAGGCATGCGTTGGCCATGATCGGTAGCCATGGCGATGGAGCGATGGTTAGCCTGCCGGCCACCGATGTCCAAACACTCGACCCGGTCCCGCTGCGGGCCAGAAACAACACAGGCGGCCGAAGCCGCCTGTGTGCGAGAGCGTAGCAAGCTCCGCTTAGCGCGGGGATGCCACCGACTTGCCGGACGAGGCACCCTTGCCGGCAGGATCGGGACGCTCGGCCAGCATGTTCTCGCTGCCGAAGTCGCCATCCACGTCGATGTCCAGCCAACGCTTGGCAGGCAGGCCCAGCGCACGATCCAGAATGGTCGGCAACATGCCGGAGGGCAGGCCGCTCTCGCCGTTCCACATGATCGCGATGCCGAGATCGCGCTCGGGCAGCAGCGCGACCAGGCCGCGATAGCCCTGCACCGCGCCGGCATGGAAGACGACCTGGTGGCCGGCGTAGTCGAACACGCGCCAGCCCAGCGCGTAGCTGGCAGCGTCCACACGCTCGTGGCGCCAACCCGAGCGCATCTCCCCTGGCGTGGAGATCAGCGGCGCGTGCAGCGTCGCCAGCAGCGGCGCAGGCAGCACGTCGGTGCGGTGGCCGGTGTGCGCGAGCAGCCACTGCGCCATATCGCTGGCGCTGGCATTGACGCCGGCAGCGGGAGCAAGACGGTAGTAGGTCGGCTTGGGCGTCAGCGACACCCAGCCGTTGCGGCTGCGCACGTGCGGGCGCGCCCAGCGCGGGCTGGCCTGGATACCGGCCAGTCCCATGCTCGCATCGTTCATGCCCAGCGGCTTGAAGATGCGGCGCTCCACCGACTGCTCGTAGAAGCTGCCCGATGCAGCGAACACCACATCCCCGACCAGGCTGAAGGCCACGTTCTGGTATGCATAGCAATCGCCCGGGGCGCAGCGCAGCGGCGCGGCGGCCAGCTTGTGGCTGAGCGAGTAGTAGTCGACGTTCGATTCGATATCGTTGTCGTAGGCATTGCGGGTCAGCCCGACGCGGTGGCTGAGCACCTCGGCGACGGTGAGTTGCCGGGTGGCGACGTTATTGCTGAGCTGGAAGCCGGGGACGTAGTCCACCACCTTGCTGTCCCAACGCAGCACGCCGTCGTTGACCAGCAACCCGGCCATGGTGCCGGCAAACGCCTTGGACAGCGATGCAAGACGGAACACGGTGTGGGCATCGACCGGCTGCGGGTGATTGACGTCGGTGACGCCGTAGCCGCGCGCGCTGAGCACCTTGCCGCCCTGCACGATGGCCATCGCCATGCCGGGCAGGCGATTGCCGTAGGTCAACTGGTTGGCCATCGATTCGAACGCGGCCACGTCGAAACCGGCCGCCGGGGCAAGCACCTGGCTGGCCGGGAGCGATGCACGGTATTGCAGCGGAGCGGTGGGCGACTGCACGATGGCGGCCGGCTGCAGCGCAGAGGCAGCGGGCGCGGGTGTCTGTGCGGTGGAAGAGAGGGCCAGAGGCAATAACGCCCCGAGCAGCCCGATGGCCAACGGTCGGAACCGTCGGCGCCTGCGCATTTGAGTCATGGTTGTCCCGCCTGTTCCGCTGCCTCCGATGATTCTAGCGCTGCGCTTCGCAATAGCACAAACTGCCGGAAGATGAATGGGCATCATATTGATCCTATTGACGATTTTAGGTTCATAAATCGGCCTGCGCGGCGCCTTTCCAGCGCCACTGGGAGCCCGTGCGGAAGCAAATGCAAGCAGCGTGCCTGCTCCAGCCGCGATCGATTTGCTGCGTCCTGCCCGCTGCCGCTGGTGATGCAGCGCGGCATCGGCTAACTTGCGCGCTTGTTTCGCGGGGTGCCGCCGCTGCCATGTCCTTGCTGTCGCGCCCGTTGATGCGAGCGAGCTTCACCCTATGACCAGCCCATCTTCGCCGCGCTCGGCGGCTGGCCGTTTGAACGCGGCGCTGCGCAGCTCGCCGCCGCTGGCATGGTCGTTCCTGTACTTCTTCTGCCTGCTCAGCGGCTACTACGTGCTGCGCCCGGTGCGCGAGGCGATGAGCGCGTCGGCGGATGTGGAAGCGATCTTCCCCACCGGCATGATCGCCTTCTTCGCCGCGCACGGTATGCCGCTCAAGGACTTCACCCTGCAGGTGCTGTTCACCTGCACCTTCCTGATCATGGTGCTGCTGCAGCCGGTCTACGGCGCGCTGGTCAGCCGCTATCCGCGCCGGGTGTTCCTGCCGGCGGTCTATGGCTTCTTCATCGCGACCCTGCTGCTGTTCTATGTGTTGTTCGACAGTGGCGTGCCCGGGCGCGGCATGGCGTTCTTCTTGTGGGTGACCGTCTTCAACCTGTTTGCGGTGGCGGTGTTCTGGAGCTTCATGGCCGACGTCTTCAGCAATGCCGAAGCGCGCAGCTACTACGGTTATATCGGTGCGGCCGGAACGCTGGGTGCGTTTCTCGGGCCGATCCTCACCCGCACCCTGGTCGAACGCATCGGCATCGCGCATCTGATGCTGGTGTCGGCCGGGTTTTTGGCGGTCTGCGTGGTCTGCGTGCTGCGCCTGCGCTTGTGGGCGGTTGCGCGCGAGCAGCAGCGACAGCTGAGCTCCGGCGAAGTGCCGATGGGCGGCGATGTGCTGGGCGGGCTCAAGTTGATCGTGCGCGAGCCGTTGCTGCGCTGGCTGGCCTTCATGGTGTTGTTCGGTGTGGGCGTCGGCACCTTGCTCTACAACGAGCAGGCGGCGCTGGTACGGCGGCTTTACAGCGACGCGGCGGCGGCCACCGCCTATTACGCGAGCATCGACTTGGCAATCAATGCGCTTACCCTGGTGCTGCAGCTGCTGGTGACGCGCGCGCTGTTGTCGCGTTTCGGCATCGCGCCGGCGCTGCTGATTCCGGGCGTGGCGATCACGCTGGGCTATGCCGTGCTGACGGCCTCGCCGTTGCCGATGATGCTTGCGATCGTGCAGGTGATCACCCGCTCCAGCGAGTTCGCCCTCGCCAAGCCGGCGCGCGAGACCTTGTACACGCGGGTGGATCGGCAGTGGCGCTACAAGGCCGGTGCGGCGATCGACACCGTGATCTACCGCGGTGGCGATCTCACCTTCGTCTGGGTGCACAAGCTGGTGTCGGCCTTCGGCTCCAGCGCAGTGTTCGGTGTCGGCCTGCTGGTGGCCTCGTGCATGACCCTGGGCGCGTTCGGCCTGCTGCGCGAGGCGCGCAAACTGCCCGCAGAGCGCGATGCGGAGACTGGCAATCAGGTCTCCGACTAGGAGCGGTCAACACGCGGCCTGGCTGCGGGGCCCTTGCCCGCCCACCCTCGCGGGACACGCCGCAAGTACGTCCTCGTAGGCTCTTACGCGGCATCCATGCCGCGTAAGGTCCCGCGACGGTGGGCGGGCAAGGACCGGTCGAGATGGTCGGTGCGCACAGGCAAGCAGGGCATGAACGGCGTGTCCCGCAACCGGAGAGGGCACTGCGTGCTCGGCTGACTGAGCTTTTGACCTTGGCGGTGGGCTGCACCTAAGCGATGCCGCTGTTTGAACTAGCCGCGTTTGCCTTTGGGCGAGCGTGGCGAGCAGATAGATCAGGTGTAGAGCGCTTGATCTGCAACTTGGCTGCAGCACTTGTGCCCGCGCAACAACCATCGCAGGACACGCCGCCGATGTCCGCAGCCGCGACGCCCGATCATGCATGCAGGTCCTACACATCCCCCGTCTCTTGCCGGCGCGCCGGGTTCCGCCGCCTGTTCCGAGTAGCAGGGCCGCAATCGCGGCTATGCTGGCCGCCACATCCACCATGCCGGTCTGCCATGTCCCTGTTCGCCATCGTCGCTGGTCTGTGTGTCGCTCTGCTGCACGTCTACATCATGGTGTTGGAGATGGTCCTGTGGACGCGGCCGCTGGGCCTGAAGACCTTTCGTAATACCTTCGAGAAGGCACAGGCCACGCGCGTGCTGGCAGCCAACCAGGGGCTGTACAACGGCTTCCTGGCTGCGGGACTGTTCTGGGGTGCTTTGCAGGCCCGGGCCGATGTGCTTGGCTTCTTTCTGGGATGTGTCGTCGTGGCAGGCTGTTACGGCGCCTGCAGCGTCAACCGTCGCATCTTCGTCGTGCAGGCGTTGCCCGCGCTGATTGCCCTGGCCTTGCTGTGGTTGCCGCGCTGAGGCGGCCTTCCCCGCCTTCTGTAGGAGCGAACCCGGCCGCGACGGGGCGTCACCGGTAATGCCTCATCGCGGCCAGGTCCGCTCCTACCTTGGCAGCACGCTGAGGCTGCAGGCGCGGTGAACTGGCCGAAGACCACGGCGACAGGCAGGCAGCCGCGAGATGGTCGGTCTCTACACCAGCCGGTCTCCACACACGACGACGGCGGGCCGAAGCCCGCCGTCGTCTGCTGTCACCTTGCCCTGCGCCTTACGCTGCTTCGCGCGGTTGCTGGGCCTGCGGCTTGTCGTAGTAGCTGGCCGCTCGCAACTCGTGCGGCTCGAAGTCGTCCACGGTAATGGTGTCCATCATCATCTCGCGCAACTCTTCCAGCTGCCTGCGCTCGTCGCCGGTGATCACGCCTTCGGCCACCGCCTCGTCCAGCTGTGCGGTGAAACCCAGCGCTTCGATGCCCTTGGTCTTGAGCGCCTTGAGGAACTTGCGCTCCACCGGCTCGGCCAGCACGGCCTTGGCCAGATAGCTGGCGATACGCCCGCCCGGATTGTTGGCACAGGGGGTCAGGAACACGCCCTGGGCCAGGCGGTCGCGCGCTTCGTTCGGCGTCATCAGGATCGATGCCACGCGGTGCCCCAGGCGGTCGCCCGGCGCTTCGGCACGACGGCCCAGCGGGAAGATCAGCAGCCACATCAACCAGCCCACCGGCCGGATCGGGAAGTTGCGCAGCGCCGCCGACAGCGCGGTTTCGATCTTGTGCACGCTGTCATGGAACGCCCATGCCAGCAGCGGCTGATCGGTCGCCGGCGCGCCTTCGTCGTGATAGCGCTTGAGCATCGCGCTGGTCAGGTAGATGTGGCTCAGCACATCACCCAGCCGGCCGGACAGCGACTCCTTGAACTTGAGCTTGCCGCCGAGCATCAGCATCGACACGTCGGCCATCAACGCCAGGTTGGCGGAATAACGATCCAGCTTGCGGAAGAAGCGACGCGTGTACGCATCGCCCGGCGCTGCACCGATGCGTGCGCCGGTCAGCCCGAACCAGAACGAACGCACCGCGTTGGAGATACCGAAGCGGATATGCCCGAACAGGCTCTGGTCGAACGCTTCCAGACCACGGCGCGTATCCGGATCCTGCGCCGCCTGCATTTCCTTCATCACCCACGGATGGCACAGGATCGCGCCCTGGCCGAAGATCAGCAGGCTGCGGGTCATGATGTTGGCGCCTTCCACGGTCACGCCGATCGGCGCCGCCTGCCAGGCACGGCCGGCGAAGTTGCGCGGCCCCAGGATGATGCCCTTGCCGCCGATCACATCCATCATGTCGCTGACCACTTCGCGGCCCATGGTGGTGCAGTGGTACTTGGCGATCGCCGACGGCACCGACGGCACGTCGCCACGGTCCACCGCCGCGGCGGTGGCCTGCGACAACGCACTGATCGCATACGCCTTGCCACCGATCCGTGCGAGCGCTTCTTCCACGCCTTCGAAGCGGCCGATCGACAGACCGAACTGCTTGCGAATGCGCGCATACGCACCGGTGACCACCGCGGCGTACTTGCCGCCACCGCTGGCCGTGGAGGGCAGGGTGATCGAGCGGCCCACTGCCAGGCACTCGTTGAGCATGTTCCAGCCCTTGCCGACCATTTCCACGCCGCCAATCAACTGGCTCAGCGGGATGAACACTTCCTCGCCATGGATCGGGCCGTTCTGGAACGGCGAATTGAGCGGGAAATGGCGACGGCCGATTTCCACGCCGGGAGTCTCGCGCGGCAGCAGCGCCAGGGTGATGCCGATGTCCTTCTTGTCGCCGATCAGGCCATCCGGATCGTAGGCGCGGAATGCCAGGCCGATCAGCGAGGCGACCGGCGCCAGGGTGATGTAGCGCTTGTCGAAGGTGAGCTTGACGCCGAGCACGTTGGCGCCGTTCCACTCGCCCTTGCAGACGATGCCGTAGTCGGGGATCGAGGTCGCATCGGAGCCGGCGAACGGGCCGGTCAGGCCGAAGCACGGCACCTCGGCACCCACTGCCAGGCGCGGCAGGTAATAGTCCTTCTGTTCCGGCGTGCCGTAATGCAGCAACAGCTCACCCGGCCCGAGCGAGTTGGGCACGCCGACGGTGGAGCTGACCACGCTGGAGATCGAGGACAGCTTCTGGATCACCTTGTGATGCGCCAGCGCACTGAAGCCCAGGCCGCCGTACTGCTTGGGAATGATCATGCCGAAGAACTTGTTCTTCTTGATGTACTCCCACAGCTCCGGCGGCAGATCGGCGTGGACATGGGTGATCTCCCAGTCGTTGACCATCTTGCACAGCTCTTCGACCGGGCCGTCCAGAAATGCCTGCTCTTCGGCGGTCAATTGCGGCTTGGGGTAGTTGAGCAGCTTCTGCCAATCCGGGTCGCCGGTGAACAGCTCGCCTTCAAAGCCCACCGAGCCGGTTTCCAGTGCGATGCGTTCGGTCTGCGACAACGGCGGCAGTACCTTGCGGAAGAAACCCATCAGCGGCGTGGTCAGCAGCGGCTTGCGCAGGAACGGCAACAGCACCGGCGCGGAGACCAGCACCACCAGCACGGCAGCGACGATGGTCGCGGTGAGATTGGCCCCCAGCAACCAGCAGGCCACAAGCACACAGGCGCTCAGCGCAACCCAGGTGGCAAGGCGCATGCGGTGATAGGCAGCGATGCCCGCCGCCAGGATGACGAAGAGAAACGGTGCAACGATGCTCATGGTCTTGCTCCAGTGACATGCTCGGTAATGTTGGACGCTGCGATGGTGCCAACCGGGGGCAGTGCGTCCAGATAATGCAACACGGTTGCGGTAAACGTGGTGTTGTCGTCGCCGGCCAACATGTGCGTGGCATCGGGCAGATGCACGTGCTGCGCATGCGGCGCGATCGACAGGAATTCGCTGATGGTGTCCGGCGTGACCAGATCGCTGCGCCCGCCGCTGATCAGCAGGAGCGGGCAACGCACCTGCGCGGCGGCGTCCAGCAAGGTCTGCTGCTGTGCATACGGGTCCTGACCTGCCAGCTCATCGACCAGCCGCGGATCCCAATGCCAGTGCCACCTGTTGTCCGCCCGCTGCCTCAGCAAGGCCTGCAGCTGCTCGGCCGTCTTGCGCGGGCGTTGCGGCAGATACGCGGCAATTGTGTCGGCAGCGGCATCCAGCGATGCGAAACCCTCCGGATGCGCGGTCATGAAACGCAGGATGCGCTCCACGCCTGCGGTATCCCAGCGCGGCGTGATGTCGACCAGGACGATCGCGCGAAACAGGCCGGGCCAGCGCGCCTCCGCAAGCAGGCCGAACAAGCCGCCCATCGATGCGGCGACCAGCACCGGTGGCGCGGCCTGCTCGCCCGCCAGCACAATCAAGTCATCGGTGAATTGCGTTGCCGAGTAGGGCAGGCCAACGTCGTTGAAGCCGGAGTCGCCATGACCGCGCGCGTCGTAGGCCAGCGCCCGGTAGCCAGCGTCGGCCAGTCGAGCCGCAGTGCTTTCCCAGGCGTACCGGGTCTGTCCAAACCCATGTGCCAGCAGCACCGTCGCTGCATTGCCCGCGCCTCGCTCCGACACCGCAAGCGAGGTATCGCCAGCAGTGATGCGAATGCTGGACGCACTGTGGGCAAGGCTAGAAGGAGAGGAAACCATACCTTATGGTATGGACCTGCCCAGGCCACTGTCAATACTGCCTGGTATGGACGGTTAAGCCATTGAATCGTGGCAGTTGTGTGTCCGTTGTGTGATGCATACTGCAACTGACGCAAGCGTATGGTTAAATCGCGTCAATGAACGATATCCCCGACCCGAGCCTCACCACGCCCCGCGCCACGTCCGGTCGCGGCAACCGCCTCAGTGCGGACGATTGGGCGCAGGCCGCACTGGACCTGATCGCCGAACAAGGCGTGGGCGCCGTCGCAGTGGAGCCACTGGCACGCCGTCTCGGCGTGACCAAGGGCAGCTTCTATTGGCACTTCCCCTCCCGCGATGCCTTGCTGCAGGCAGCGCTCGAACGCTGGGAGATCTTCGAACAGAAGGAAGTGTTCGGCAGCCTGGAAGACGTCCCGGATCCCAGCGCACGCTTGCGCGCGCTGTTCCAGCTGGTCGCGCACGAAGTCAAACCGCATGTCATCTACAGCGAACTGCTCAAGGCACTTGACCACCCGGCCGTGCGTCCGGTCATCGACCGCGTCTCGCAGCGCCGTCTCGACTACCTGATCGCCTCGTTCCGCCAAGCCGGTCTGAGCCGCACCGACGCCCAACACCGTGCGCGCCTGGCCTACGCCGCCTACGTCGGTTTCCTGCAACTCTCGCTGCAGTTGCAGCAGCCCAAGCAAGCCCGCGAAGACTTCGAAGCCTACGTCGAGCATGTGATCCAGACGTTGATTCCGGGATAACCAACACGCGTTGGGTGAGTCCAACCCTTCCTTTTTGAACTTCAAACACAACTACGGCCCCATTTGGGGCCGTAGTTGTGTTCATCCGGCAGGCTCTATCAGAAGCGCTGACGGTACTGCATGTACATGTAGCGGCCCGGCAGGTCGTACTGCGGGTCAAACATGTTGTACGCGGTGCTGTACGCGACCGGCGGATCCTTGTCGAAGGCGTTGTTCAAACCAACCGATACCGTCGCATTCCAAGGAGTGCTGTAACGCACCTGGATGTCGTGATACGTGGTCGCACCGATGTGGTTGCGCGGCGATGCGCCATCGGCAGTAACGCGGTCAGGCTCGGAGCAGTAAGCCTGCGCCAGTGTCGCCGACAACGGGCAGACTTCTTCCATGCCGGACTTGTAGCGCAGACCCCAATTGATGCCGAAATCGCCAAACGACCAGTCGACATAGAGGTTGGAACGAATGCGCCAGTACGGATCCTGATTCAGGTAACGACCCTGGAACTGTTCCAGCTCGGAGTCTGCAGTCGCCTTGGTTTCCCAGCTCGAAAGATAGGTCGAATCCCAGCTGATGGTGAACTGGCCGAAGGCCGTTTCCGGCAAGCGGTAGTTGATGCCCAGATCCCAGCCTTCAACCTTGTACGAGGCCAGATTCAACAGCGGCATGTTGATGTTGGTGACGGTATAGGCACCATCGCTGTAGTTGGGGTCACGCGTGATCAGACTGCAATATTCAGCCTGCTCGCCGGCGCTGCCGCCATAGCACTTGTCCAGAATGAACTGTGCTTCCGGACGCGTGATGGCGTTTTCGATTTCGATCTGCCACCAGTCCAGGGTGACATTCAGGCCCTGCACGAAGCTCGGGCTGAACACAAAACCGAGGGTGCGGCTGGTCGATGTTTCCGGCTGCAGTTGCTCGTTGGAGGTGTAGGTGAAAGGCTCCAGCGTCTGCTTGGCGCCGGTACCTGCACCGGGCTGCACGAAATTGGCGGGCACGCCGGCTGCAGCACAGTTCTGGGCCACGACCGGATTGCTTAGCTGACCTGCCTGGATCGAGCAGGGATCGGCGTAGGTTTCAAACGAGTCGGCGTTGCCGGCAAACAGGTTGTTAATGCTCGGAGCGCGGAAGCCTTCGCTGTAGTTACCGCGAATCATCAAGTCCTGGATAGGCTTCCAGCGGAAACCGAACTTGTTATTGACGGTATCGCCGAAGTTGCTGTAGTCCGAATAACGAGTCGCCAAGCTGAAGTCGAGCAGCTGGGCGCCCGGCAGATCTGCCAGAACCGGGACCGAGAGTTCCAGATAGAACTCGTCCAGGCTGTAGGAGCCTGCGGTCGGGCGCGCGCCGTTGCCGGTGCTGAGGCCTGCTGCGATAAACGCGTCCGGATCGAACTGGCCGCTCTCCTTGCGATACTCGTAGCCGGCAGCGAAGGCAAGCGGGCCAGCCGGGAGATCGACGATGTCGCCGCTGAGATTGGCTGTATAGCCCTTGGACTCGACGGAGGACGAATCGTGCGCGGTGAAGCTAGTGTAATCCAGCGCCGCCTGGCTGATCGAGCCACGCGGTCCCAGCGGATTGACCGGAACACATCCGGGAATCACATCACCGCCGGGCGCGGAAACGCATACCGGCACGCCGCCACGCAGCTCAGAGGGGCCGTAGGCGCTATTGAGGTTGGCGAGGTTGAACAGGCCGTAGGTCAGGTCGTTCTGATCGGACTTGTCGTAGCGATAGCCCACATCCCAGTCGAAGCTATGGTCGGCAAATTCGAAGAAACCTTCCAGGCCACCGTAGAAGTGCCAGTTCTTGACGTTCTGATTGAACGAGCGGCCACCGGTTTCGATGAAGCGGCGGTTGACACCGGTCAGGTTCTGATCGAACGGGTTGTAGAGGCTATCTGCGCTCAAGGTCAGGCCGGTGACCGGCATTGCTGCCAGCAGCTGCTCGGACTTACGCTCGTTGTACATCGCCTCGGTACGGAACGTCACGTTATCGGTGAAGTTGAAGCTACCTTGAGCGAACAGCGAGGTGCGTTCCTGCGGGGTCAGCAGGTAGTTGTCTGGCGCGGTGTTGTAACCGTGGACGTTGGCCACGTAAGGCGTTTCGACGCCATTGATCAGGATGCGACGCGCGCCATTGCGCACATACGAGCCCGGGAAGCCGGTACCGCTCTGACCACTGAAGAACGGAGGACCGCCAGCAGAGATCTGTCGATCGCCCGCCATGACCGACTCTTCCTGCACGTAGGAAGCGCCCAGCAACAAACTTGCGCGGTCAGTGGTGGTGCCGATCGTGAAATCGTACGCCTGGCGCTGGCCATCGCCATCGCTGTACTGGCCAACGTTGACACCGGCCTCGGCGCCGTCGAAGTTCTTGCGGGTGATGATATTCACCACACCGGCAATGGCATCGGAGCCGTAAATCGTGGAAGCGCCATCTTTCAGGATGTCGATGCGCTCAACCATTGCAGTGGGAATGGTGTTGAGGTCGACGCTGCCGTCCAGGCCTGTGGTCCAGCGGCGGCCATTGACCAACACCAGGGTGCGTGCACTGCCGAGGTTGCGAAGCGCAATGCCGGAGCTGCCGTCGCCACCGTTGTTGAAGGTGCGGTTCAGCGCCGCGCCGTTGGCTGCCACGCGCTGCAACACATCGGCAACAGAGGTGACGCCCTGCTTGTCGATATCCTGACGGGTCAGCGTCAGGACGGGCTGCGACGTTTCAACGTCTGCGCTCTTAATGCGCGAACCGGTCACCTCGATCTTGTCGAGATTGGTGGTGCCGCCGGCTTCCTGAGCGATGGCGGTACCGGTACCGCCGACGCCCACGACAAGCGCGAGGACGACTGCATCGCGCAGCTTGTTGGACTTGCAATTCATTAGCTCTCTCTCCAAGTGATCTTGGGTACTGCCAAGGGTTGTTTGCCTGTCGGGGGGTCCGAAGAAGCGGATCCAAAACGTCAGGGTGAACCGATGGTATATGCGTTATGCGAGAAATTAAAGTCCCGTTAACGAAAAAGAAGAAAGGCGTGAAAGGCGGCGTGGGGCACATGGCCAGAACGAAAAACGCCACCGGCTGCGGGCCGATGGCGTCACGTTAAATCACTTCAAATCAATGACTTAGAGATCTTGCTCGTACCGGACGTACGGAATCGTACCGTCGCTGTTGCTTTCGTTGCTCGGCGCAAACGGGTTCTTGCCACGGGAAATCACGTTCTCGGCGCCGACCGTCAACTGGCCGCTCCAGGGGGTACGCCAGGTCAGGCCCAGGCCCAGACCTTCCCACTTTTCCGGCTGGCCGGGAACATCGACGACGCGGCCGATGACGTTGGCGCTGAAGGCGCCGTAGCCGCCACCGACGCTCAGGGTCTTGCTGTCCCACTGGTCGGCGATCGCCGGCGAAACGTCGGCCAGCGGCACCAGGCGCGCGCGCGCATAGGTCCCGCCGATCGAGACGAAGCCTTCGCGGCCAATGTTCTTCTGCCCGAATACGGTCAGGTCGTTCTGTTCGACGCGGGTCAGCGGTGCCTTGCCGGCGCCGATCAACCAGGCCGGCAGAGTGTCGCGGCCAGTGCCGGCGGTGACGCCGGCGCGGGCGCCAGCGCGGTTGAAGCCCAGCGTGGCCGAGACGCGGCGCGATGCTGCGGCGCTGTCTTCCTCGTCGTCGCCGATGCCTGCAAGCAGACAGTGGCTGGCGAGTCCGTTGATGTTGGTGCCGCGGCTGCTGTTGCAGATCAGGCCCAGCGAATCGCCGGAGGTCAGGCCGAAGGCCGCGTCCAGCGAGTTGCGACCGAAGTGCCAGCGTGCGCCAGCCTTCTGCTCGCCAGTGGGCTCCAGGTACAGAAAGGCTTCGACCTTTCCGCTGCCCTTGTTCCACACCGGCAGGATGGTGCTCTCGCGCAACTGCTGGGATGCCGACTGCGCGTGCGCACCCGTGGCTGCCGCGAGGGCAACCAGCAAAGCGAGCGGAAGGCGAAGAAGGTGTCGCATACCAGAGTTCAGACCCAGGGGCAGTTGTTAAGTTCCCGAGAGCGGGCAATCAGAATGCTAGGGCGTTTATGATTATTTAACAAGTAGCCGCGTTCCCCGGAATGCAGCACCAACGCTATCTATTGCAACCTTTCCGGCGCGTCCAATGACGGCTGCGCCCCGCTGAAAAGTACGTCCAGCGCGGTCAACGGAAAGTGATACTCACGCCCGCAGAACTCGCAGCGGACCTCGACCTCGCCGGTCGCCTCGGCAGCGGCACGCGCCTCGTCTTCGCCCAGCGATTGCAGCATCGAAGCGACCCGCTCGCGCGAACAGGAGCAGCCGAAGCTGAGCGGCTTGCTACCCAGCAACTGGGTGTCTTCCTCGTGGAACAACCGGTGCAGCAGGTCCTCGCTGGCGACCGAGAGCAGTTCCGGTGCGCCCAGGGTGTCGAACAGGGCGCCGATGCGGGTCCAGCCATCGTTGTCGCCTTCGTCGCCAGGCAACTTTTGCAGCAACAGGCCGGCGGCCTGGTCCGGGCCCGCGGCCAGCAGCAGCCGGGTCGGCAGCTGCTCGGACTGATGGAAATAGGTTTCGAAGGCTTCGGCCAGGTCCGGCGCCTGCATGCCGACCAGGCTCTGGTAGCGCTGTGGTTCACGCGGGTCCAGGCCGGGGTTCTCGATGGTGATCGCCAGCAGCGCGGCCTCGCCCAGTTCGCGCAGGTCGGCGGGCGCATCGGCACCGTCGGCCAGCTGCACGATGCCGCGCAAGGTGCCGGCTGCGGTGCATTCGGCGAACAGGGTGCGCAGGGTCTGGTTGCCGCGTAGTTGCACCGACAGGCGCCCGTCGACCTTGGTGTGTCCGGTGAACAAGGCTGAGGCCACCGCTGCTTCGCCGAGCAACTGGCGGGCGGCGGGCGGGTAGTCGGCCGCCCCCTGGATGTCGTGCCAGGCCTGGGTCAGGCGCACATGGACGCCGCGCACGCCAGCGGCAGGCAGCAGGAAACGGGAAAGCTGATCGTGATCGGTCATGGGGACATCGGACGTAAGGGACGCCGGTTGCCGGATAATGCAACGAGCATCGGAATGAAAGGTCGTAGCGAACAATGGGGACGGATGCATTGGATGGCAAGCAGGTGGCGCCACCGCGGCGCGCGGGGCGTTGGCTGCGCTGGCTGTTGGCGGCCCCGCTGCTGTTCGCTGCCGCGAGCGTGCTGCAGGTGCTGGTGCTGCGGGTGATCGATCCGCCGGTCAGCAGCATGATGGTGGGGCGCTATCTGGAAGCCTGGGGCGAGGGCGACTGGCGTTTTTCGCTGCACCAGCAATGGCGCGACTACGACAGGATCGCCGCCAGCCTGCCGATTTCGGTGGTGGCTGCGGAGGATCAGCAGTTTCCGCTGCATCACGGCTTCGACCTGCAGGCGATCGAAAAGGCGCGCGACCACAATGCGCGCGGCGGACGCGTGCGCGGGGCCAGCACGATCAGCCAGCAGGTCGCCAAGAACGTGTTCCTGTGGCAGGGCCGCAGTTGGCTGCGCAAGGGCCTGGAGGCCTGGTACACGGTGCTGATCGAGTTGTTGTGGCCGAAGCAGCGCATTCTGGAGATGTATCTCAACGTTGCCGAGTTCGGCGACGGGGTGTACGGCGCGCAGGCCGCTGCCCGGCAGTTCTGGGGCAAGGATGCGGCGGGGCTGTCGCCGGGCGAATCGGCGCGTCTGGCAGCGGTACTGCCTTCGCCACGCCGCTATGACGCACGTCGTCCCGGCGCCTATGTGCAACGGCGGGCGGCATGGATCCAGCGGCAGGCGCGCCAGCTGGGTGGCCCCGCGTATCTGCAGGCACCATGAGCATGCAGACGTCCGGCCCCGCCCAGCTGCCGTTGGCAGCAGACCGCCTGACGGTGGTGATTGCGGCCTATAACGAGGAGACCAGCATTCCGCAGCTGCATCCGCGCCTGTGCGCAGTGCTGGCGGGCTTGCATGGCGTGCAGACGCATGTGCTGTATGTCGATGATGGCAGCAGCGACGGCACCTGGAGCGTGCTGCAGGCGCTTGCCGATGCCGACCCGCAGGTGAGCGCGGTGCGGCTGTCGCGTAATTTCGGCAAGGAAGTGGCCATTTCTGCCGGCCTGGACCATGTGTTGCCCGGTGCGGTGGTGCTGCTCGATGCCGATGGACAGGACCCGCCGGAGCTGATTCCCGAATTCGTCGCGCTGTGGCGCGCCGGTTACGACAACATCTTCGGCACGCGGATTTTTCGCGAGGGCGAGAGCTGGTTGAAGCGCAGCGCGGCGCATGCGTTCTATCGGGTGATCCGGCAGTTGTCGCGCACGCCGATTCCCGCCGATACCGGGGATTTCAGACTGCTGTCGCCGCGGGTGGTGGAGGCCTTACAGCAGCTGCGCGAGCGCCACCGTTTCATGAAGGGGCTGTTTGGCTGGGTCGGGTTTCGCCAGGTGGCGCTGCCGTATCGGCGTGCGCCGCGGCTGTCGGGGCGCAGCAAGTTCACGGTGTGGCGGCTGTGGAACTTCGCGCTGGATGGCATCACCAGTTTTTCCACCGTGCCGCTGCGCGCGGCAACCTATCTGGGCTTGCTTACCGCGCTGGTGGCATTCCTGTTCGGTGGCTGGGTGGTGATCAAGGCGGCGCTGATGGGCGACCCGGTGGCCGGCTGGCCGACCATGATGTCGGTGATCCTATTCCTTGGCGGCATCCAGCTGATTGCCCTGGGCCTGATCGGCGAATACCTGGGCCGGTTATATGACGAGGCCAAGCAGCGTCCGCTGTACCTGGTCGATACCCACCGCGGCGTGGTGGGAGTAGTCTGCGACCACCAGACCAAGCGCGGAGCGGGCCATGCAGACCGTACGACAGCTATTGGGGACCAAGCAGGTTGAGGTGTTCGCCGTGGCGGCAGACGCTGCAGTGATCGAGGCGATCCGGATGATGGCCGAGAAAGGCATCGGTGCGGTATTGGTGATGGACGGACCACGGCTGGTCGGCATCGTGTCCGAGCGCGATTACGCGCGCAAGGTGGTGCTGCGCGACCGCGCCTCATCGACCACCAGTGTTGCCGAGATCATGAGCACCCAGGTGGTGACGGTGTTGCCGTCGGACACGGTGGAGCGCTGCATGCAGTTGATGACCGACGGACGCTTCCGGCATCTGCCGGTGCTGGACAACGGGCGCGTACAGGGCGTGATTTCCATCGGCGATCTGGTCAAGGCGGTGATCGAGCGCCAGCAGCACGATATCGATCAATTGCAGCGTTACATCGCCAGCTAGAGCCGTGCCGGCTGGGTTCCCTGCGTTCTGCATTGAGCGGCGCTTCTGCCCGGGCTGGCTTGATGAGTGTGGCGGGCAGAGAGATGAGTGTCAGGGGGTTTGATCTGCAGCCTATTGCAGGGCCCTTGCCCGCCCACCATCGCAGGACACGCCGCAAGTACGTCCTTGTAGGCTCTTACGCGGCATCCATGCCGCGTAAGGTCCCGCGACGGTGAGCGGGCAAGGACCTATCGAGATGGTCGGTGCGCATGGGTAAGAGCAGTGCGGGATGGGCCCTGTTCGCTCATGACGGATCGGCTCCACGTCTGATGCACACCGCACTACAGACAGCTTTTCACAAGAGCGCCGGCCAACTGTCTGGTGCGGTGTCCTCGCCGATTGCAGGACCGAGTAGCGGAAGGGATGCCGCCACCGAGCTTCCAGGGACGAATTCACGTCGCGTCCTGCGAGCGGTGAGGTGCCGCGCACGACTCACCGAGGTTTGCCTGAGCATCCTGACTGCAAGAACCGATGACGCTGTTCGCCATCGCTGCGTGTGTCTGTTGAGAAGTGCACTCGTCAAAGACAATGCATACGCTCAACACGTTGCCACCATCGCTGCAGCGTTTGGCAGATTTGCTGGTCGCCTAAGGTCTTGCCGCGAGATTACTTCGCGAACTTGCCACCGCAGTCGCTATCCGTGCCCGGACCCGGTTCGAAGGTCGCGAGCAAGGCGGCGGGCGGGGCGATCATGCCCAGGCCGACTGCAAGCGCGCCACGCAGGCCCAACGCCTTGAAGTCGGGACGGAAGGTCGGGTCCTTGAAGCTGCCGCCGATCCGCAACGGCGAGCGCAGACTCAGGATGCTGCGGTCCTTCGGGCGCGGGCGCAGCAGCAGGTCCAGCGTCTCGTCCTTCAAGCTGATGCTGCCTTCGCCAACGATGATGGTGTCGGTGCTGTCGAAGGCCAGCGCACGCGATTGCATCAGGCCGTCCTGCACCCCGAAGTCGCCGAAGATGCAGCGCACCGGAATCTGACGGTCCTTGGTGACCAGATATTTCAGCGACTCGGCGATATCCAGCCCGGCCAGTTCCATGATCAGGTTGCCGACATGCCCACGGCCCATGCCGACGCCGATCGTGCCGTCGGCGGTACCGAGCATCGCGCCGATCGAATTGCCGCGGCCACGCAGATCGAACTCGCCGCCGATGGCACCCGAGGCCTGCTTGGCAAGCGTCGTGTCGGGGAACAGCTGATCCAGCCGGATGCCGCGAAGGCCGGCCTTGAGCTGCGTGTTGATCACCTCGTTGCGCGCATCCATGCGGATGGTGGAGCGGATGTCGCCGCCGGCAACGCCGAAGTTGAGCGGATCCAGCTGCAGCAGACCGTCCTTCAAGGTCAGTGAGGCGTCCATGTCGTCCAGCGGCCACGACGGCGCATTGATGCGCTGCGCGCGCCAGCGCACCTGCGCATCCATCGCACGCAGCTTAGACAGGTCATAAGGCGTGCTGGGCAGCACGCGGGCGCTGGCTGCGAGTTGTGCGGCCTGCTTTTTCTGTTCGGCGTTTGCCGACTCGTTCGCGCCGGTCTTCGGCGGTGCGCCGACGAAGCCTGCCAGGTCGTCGAAATCCAGGCGTTTGGACGCCAGATCCGCACGCAGGAACGGACGCTTGTTGCGCAGGTCCACTTCCGCGGTACCTGACAGATCGCTATCGCCGGCGGTGCCGGTGAACTTTTCGTAGCGCCAGAGCTGGCCGTTGCGGCGCAGATGACCATCGAGCTTGTACGGCGGCGTCGACGGCATGGCTACGCCGGTCAGCGGATACAGATCCTGCATGTCCTGACCGCTGAGTGCCATTTGCAGATCGAAGACCTGGAACTGGAACGGGTTGGTCAAGGTGCCGCGCACGTGCGTGCGGGTGGCGCCGGCGCTGCCGCGCAGATCGATACGGAACGGATGCTCGCTCTGACTCAGCTCCAGCGGCGAGGCGGTGTTGCCCTTGAGCGTGAAGGGATAGCCCTTCCAGCGGCCCTTGCCATCGATGCCGATGGGCGCCGCACGCTGGTCGCTGCTCGGCGGGGCGAGGCTGTTGATTGCCACATCCACATCCGAGCGATTGGCTGCATCGATGTATTGCAGGCGCCCGTTGTTCACCAGCAGGCGGCCAAGGCGCGGCATCGTGCCATCGCCATCGTCCTGATCGAAGACCCAGTTGCCGGGATGGGTGTCGTCGCCGGCTTCCAGAAGGACGGTCGGGTGATCCAGACGGATTTCCGGCAGACGCAGCTTGCCGCGCAGCAGCGGCCACAACTCGACATCGATCTCGGCCGAGTTGAGCTCGGCCATCGGCCCGCGCTTTGACCATGCTGCATTGGCCAGGCTAAGCCGATTGCCGCGCACCGTGGTCGTGCGTCCCAGCTTTACATCCAGATAGCCGAGGTGGAATTCGCGACCGGTCTTGGCACTGACCAGGCGCTCGACCGGGCCACGTAGCCAGTTCCACTGGAACAGCAGCACGAAGACCACCACGATGGCGGCGACGATGGCGAACCCGGCAAGCCAGCGTCGACGACGTGGCGTGGGGGAAGGAGATGCAGCTGAGGTGTCGGTCACGTTGTTCACGCGGGCCATGGTTGGCGATGGCTCGTGCACGGCGCGCGAACGCGCCGCAGATCGTGCCTCACATGACCTGCGCAATCACCGCAACGAAGTGGCAAGCGCTGCCGGCCAGCACGAACAGGTGCCAGATTGCATGGAAATAGCGCTGGGTGTCGCGCTGGTAGAAATACGTGCCCAGCGTATAGAAGAGTCCGCCGGCCAGCAGCCAGCACAGAGACCAGGTATCGACAGAGCGCAGTAAGGGCTGGATCGCCACGACGATCAGCCAGCCCATCGCCAGATACAGCACCGTCGACAACAGGCGGAAACGACCGGTGAAGAACAGCTTGAAGATCACCCCGGCGGCGGCAATCGTCCAGATCGCGGCAAACAATCCCCAGCCCCAGGAGTCGCGCAGATTGATCAGCGTGAACGGGGTATAGGTCCCGGCGATCAACAGATAGATCGCGCAGTGATCGAGCACCTGCAGGCGCGCCTTGGCGCCCGGATGCGGAATGGCATGAAACAGCGTGGAGGCGACGTACAGCAGTACCAGGGTGGCGCTGAAGACGATGGAGGTGGCCAGTTGCCAGCCATCGCCATAGATGGCGGCCAGCGTGATCAGCACCGAGCCGCCAGCCAATGCAGCAATGGCACCCAGGCCGTGGGTCACGGCGCTGGCTATCTCGTCGCGCAGGTCGGTCGAGGGGGAGGCGTCTGCGTTCATGCCAAAAAGGTACCGCAATTGCGAGCAATTCGCATCGCCGGCAGGTGCGGTTGCGCGCCTTGGTTCAAGCCGCGGTCAATCGATCGCCCTGGCATGCGCATGCTCGCGCGTGGCAGAGAAACGTACGTCCGGCGCGCGTTCCTGCGCCAGCTGCAGGTTCACCCGCGTCGGGGCGAGATAGACCAGCTGGCCGGCGGCGTCGATCCCCAGATTGCCGGCATTTTTCTCGCGGAACTCTTCCAGCTTCCTGGCGTTGTCGCAATGCACCCAGCGCGCGGTGGTGACGCTCACCGGTTCGAAGATCGCATCCACGCCGTATTCGTCCTTGAGCCGGTAGGCCACCACGTCGAACTGCAGCACACCCACCGCGCCCAGGATCAGGTCGTTGCTCATCAACGGGCGGAAGAACTGCGTGGCGCCTTCTTCGGACAGCTGCGCCAGGCCCTTTTGCAACTGCTTGAGCTTGAGCGGGTCGCGCAGGCGTGCACGCCGGAACAGTTCCGGTGCGAAGTTGGGAATGCCGGTGAACGACAGCGATTCGCCTTCGGTGAACGTGTCGCCGATGGAGATGGTGCCGTGGTTGTGGATGCCGATGACATCGCCCGGCCAGGCTTCGGCGGCGATCTCGCGGTCGGAGGCCATGAAGGTCAGCGCATTGGCCAGCTTGACGTCCTTGCCGCTGCGCACGTGCAATGCCTTCATGCCGGCGGTGAACTTGCCCGAGCACACGCGCATGAAGGCCACGCGGTCGCGATGCTGCGGGTCCATGTTGGCCTGGATCTTGAAGACGAAGCCGCTGAGCTTGGCCTCGGTCGCCTCGACCCGGCGGCCGGTGGTGTCGCGCGCCTGCGGTGGCGGTGCGTGCTCGATGAAGAAATCCAGCAGCGGTTGCACGCCGAAGTTGTTGACGCCCGAGCCGAAGAACACCGGCGTCTGCTGGCCGGCGCGGTACGCCTGCAGGTCGAACGGATTGCTGGCGCCTTGCACCAGTTCCAGTTCGTCGCGCAGTTCGGCCAGCATCTGTGCGCCGATCTTTTCGGCCAGGCCCGGGGCATCCAGCGACGGGAAGATGGTCGAATCCTGGCGGGTGAAGTTGCGGCCCTGTTCGTACAGGTGCACCTCGCCGGTGATCAGGTGCACCACGCCCTTCAGGCGCTGGCCCATGCCGATCGGCCAGGTGACCGGGGCGCACTGGATGCCAAGCACGGTTTCGACTTCATCCAGCAGATCGATCGGGTTCTTGCCCTCGCGATCGAGCTTGTTGATGAAGGTCATGATGGGGGTGTCGCGCAGGCGGCAGACTTCCATCAGCTTGATGGTGCGTTCTTCCACGCCCTTGGCGACGTCGATGACCATCAGCGCCGAGTCCACGGCGGTCAGCACCCGGTAGGTGTCCTCGCCGAAGTCGGCGTGGCCGGGGGTGTCGAGCAGATTGACGATCTTGCCCTCGTACGGGAACTGCATCACCGAGGAGGTGACCGAGATACCGCGCTCCTTTTCCAGCGCCATCCAGTCCGAGGTGGCGTGACGGGCGGCCTTGCGGCCCTTGACCGAGCCGGCCATCTGGATCGCACCCCCGAACAGCAGCAGCTTTTCGGTCAGCGTGGTCTTGCCCGCATCGGGGTGGGAAATGATGGCGAAGGTGCGGCGGCGCGCGGCTTCGTTGGAGACGTCGGACATGGGCTGAGCGCGCCCGGGCGGACGCCTGCGGAAACTGAGGAAGCCGGTGATTATAGCGGCTTCGCCGCGGCGGGCCTCTGTGGCCCTGGCCTGGCCTTCCCGGTCGGTAGCCCGGCGCTTGCCGGGCGGCCGTCACTCACGGTGCCGGCGAGGGGAACTGCAACTCGCCCTGGGGGCCCAGCATCCGGAACGGCAACGCGATCAGGCGCAGGTCCGCATTGCGCTGGAGCGCGAAATGCAGGTGGGGGGCGGTGCTGTAGCCGGTATTGCCAGAGGCGCCCAGGCGCTCGCCGGTGCGCACCACCTGGCCCGGGCGCACCGCCACGCCATCGGGCGCCAGATGGGCATAGATGGCCATGCTGCCGTCGGCATGCAGCACCCGCACCAGGTTGCCGCCGGCGGCGGCCTGGTCCTGCGGGCCGCCTTCGATGACATCCTGCCGCACTTCCATCACCACGCCCTCGCGCGCTGCCAGCACCGGCGTGCCCTGCGGCAAGGCGAAGTCCACCGCATACCAGTTGGGCGCATCGGCATGGCTGAAGGCCCCGCCGAAGCCCTGGTCCACGCGTATCGGCGCATCGCGGAACGGGAGCCGGTAGCGCACCTGCTGCTGCGGGCGGGCCTGCGGATCGCCGGGCACCAGATCGAGCGTGAGTCCCAGGCCGGCCAGGCTGCGCTGGTTGCTGGCTGGATACAGCCGGGCGAGCAGCCGGCGTTCGTGCGCCGCCAGTTGCACCGTCAGCGGCAATGCCGGCACGGCGCGATAGTCCTCGCTGGGCGGTGCGCTCAGCTGCACCTGTGCGGGTCCGGCCAGCGGGTTGCTGACCCAGGCCAGGTAAGCCGGGGCCTGCCACTCCAGTTGCAGTGACGGGCCGATGTCTGCCGATGCAGCCGCAGTCTGCGCAGCTGCGACCGCTGGCGAGCTCGCAGGCGTGTTCGCGGCACCGGGCCAATGCCAGCGCTGCTGCGCGTTGGCCGGCGCGATACACGCCAGGGCCGCAATGATGAAAGACCGGGCGAGGGCGGTCGGGGTGCTGCGAGACACGTGGTGGGGCACGTGGTCGGCTCAACTCAAGGGGCCTCAAGTATGCAGTCCATCACAGGCCGGAGTGGTATCGGATGAAAATATATCTTTCCATCCGCATGAAGAGATTGACATCGCAAAAAAGCGGTGGCATCTTGGCTCCACCATCGAGACCGGCGGAGGGACAGGCCCTTTGATGCCGGGGCAGCCAGCGGAGCGCGCAAGCGCCCGCGTTTGGTGCCAAATCCTGCGGGGACCACCGCGTCCGCCGAAAGATGGTTCGAATCGTGCCTTGCGCACGTCGAACGCGAGCTCCCGCGAAGCTCGATGGCCGATCCACCCCGGATATCGCCATGAGCCTCGTGAATACAGCATCGCCGTCCACACCCGATTACATCGATATACCCGCTGCCACTGATGACGGCGTGCTTGCCGTGCGCGGCGAACTGGTCATTGCCCTGCCGATGCGCCATGCCGGCATGCGCGAGCTGCGGCTGCGCTATGAACTGGTCGGCGCCGCCAGTGCGCCGGTGGTGTTCGTGGCCGGCGGGATTTCCGCGCATCGCCATCTGGCCGCCAGCGGCCTGTTCCCCGAGAAGGGCTGGGTGGATGGCCTGGTCGGTGCCGGCCGCGCGCTGGATCCGGCCTCGCGGCGCCTGTTGTCATTCGATTTTCTCGGCGCCGACGGCACGCTGGATGCGCCGATCGATACCGCCGACCAGGCCGATGCGATCGCCGCATTGCTGGATGCACTGGGTATCGCGCGGTTGCACGGCTTCGTCGGCTACTCGTATGGCGCGCTGGTCGGCCTGCAGTTCGCCAGCCGCCATGCCGCCCGCGTCGGCACCCTGGTTGCGGTCAGTGGTGCGCATCGCGCGCATCCGTATGCCGCCGCCTGGCGCGCACTGCAGCGCCGTGCGGTGGCGCTGGGCCAGCTGCAATGCGCCGAAAATCATGGGCTGGCACTGGCACGGCAGTTCGCCATGCTCAGCTACCGCACCCCGGAAGAATTCAGCGAGCGCTTCGACGCGCCGCCGGAAGTGATCAATGGCCGCGTGCGCGTGGCCGCCGAAGACTACTTGGATGCCGCCGGCGCGCAGTATGTCGCGCGCACACCGGTGACCGCCTACCTGCGGCTGTCCGAGTCCATCGACCTGCATCGCATCGACCCGGCGCAGGTGCGCGTGCCCACCGTCGTCGTTGCGGTGGAGGGCGACCGCCTGGTGCCGCTGGCCGACCTGGTCAGCCTGGTCGAAGGGCTGGGGCCGCGCGGCAGCCTGCGCGTATTGCGCTCGCCGTACGGCCACGACGCCTTCCTGAAAGAAATCGATCGCATCGACGCGATCCTCGCCACTGCCCTTCGCCTCACCGGAGAAACCGCATGAGCTTTCGTGACCCCGCCGACGCCCCCTGTACCGCTGCCACCGCTGCCGTCCGCGCCGGCATCGACCGCGACACTGCCTATGGCGCGGTGACGCCGCCGATCGTGCTGTCGTCGAACTTCTCCTTCGACGGGTTCGGCAACAAGCGCCAGTACGACTACACCCGCAGCGGCAACCCGACCCGTGACCTGCTCGGCGAAGCGCTGGCCGAGTTGGAAGGTGGCGCCGGCGGGGTGATCACCTCCACCGGCATGGGCGCGATCAACCTGGTGCTCAATGCGTTGCTGCAGCCGGGCGACACCCTGGTGGTGCCGCACGATGCCTACGGCGGCAGCTGGCGCCTGTTCAATGCGCTGGCCAAGAAGGGCCACTTCGCGTTGGTCACCGCCGACCTGACCGACCCGCGTTCGCTGGCCGATGCGCTGGCGCAGTCGCCCAGGCTGGTGCTGATCGAAACCCCGTCCAACCCGCTGTTGCGCATCACCGACCTGCGTTTTGTCATCGAGGCGGCAAAGAAGGTGGGCGCGCTGACCGTGGTGGACAACACCTTCCTGTCGCCGGCACTGCAGAAGCCGCTGGAGTTCGGCGCGGATCTGGTGCTGCATTCCACCACCAAGTACATCAACGGCCATAGCGACGTGGTGGGCGGTGCGGTGGTGGCGCGCGATGCCGAGCTTCACCAGCAACTGGTGTGGTGGGCCAATGCGCTGGGCCTGACCGGGTCGCCGTTCGATGCCTTCCTCACCTTGCGCGGCCTGCGCACGCTGGACGCGCGCCTGCGCGTGCACCAGGAAAACGCCAACGCGATCGCCGAGCTGCTGGACGGACATGCGGTGGTCAATCAGGTGTATTTCCCCGGCCTGGCTGCGCATCCGGGTCATGCGCTGGCCGCGCGCCAGCAGAAGGGCTTCGGCGCGATGATGAGTTTCGAGCTCGATGGTGGCGAAGCTGCGGTGCGCGCGTTCGTCGATGGCCTGCGCTACTTCACCCTGGCCGAGTCGCTGGGCGGTGTGGAAAGCCTGATCGCGCATCCGGCCTCGATGACGCATGCGGCGATGACTGCCGAAGCACGCGCTGCCGCCGGGATTTCCGATGGCCTGCTGCGGCTGTCGATCGGGATCGAATCGGCCGAGGATCTGTTGATCGACCTGCGCGCCGGCCTGGCGCGTGCCGAAGCAACGCTGACCACCGCAAGCCGCAAACAGGTCGACGCGTGAGCACCGTGCTGCCTGTTTCGCGCCGCGCTTCGGCGGCAGCGGTGACGCCGACGCCACGGCTGGCCCTGCTGGGCACCGGGACGGTGGGGCGCGCGTTCGTGGCGCGCTACACCGCGCTGCAGGAGCGCCAGCTGCAGTTGCCGCGCTTCGACTGGCTGGCCAATTCGCGGATTGCCCACGATTGCGGTACCAGCGCCGCGCAGGCCTTGCAACAGGCCAACGCCGCACCGCGTGGCCAGGCCGTGCTGCAACCCTGGGCAGAAACCACCGCCTTGCGTGCCGGCGATCTGCTGGTGGACGCGACCGCCAGCGACGTCGTTGCCGATTGGCACGTGGAATGGCTGCTGCGTGGCGTGCACGTGGTCACTGCCAACAAGCTGGGCCAGGGCACCGCGTTGTCGCGCGCGCAGGCCCTGCACGCGGCACGTCACGCCAGTGGTGCGCACTACGGCGACAGCGCCACCGTCGGGGCGGGGCTGCCGGTGTTGAGCAGCGTGCGCGCGCTGGTGGCGGGCGGCGACCATATCCATTCGATCGAAGGCGTGTTGTCCGGGTCGCTGGCCTGGCTGTTCCATCGCTACGACGGCAATGGTGCGTTTTCCGATTGCGTGCGTGAGGCGATGGCGGCCGGCTATACCGAGCCGGATCCGCGCATCGACCTGTCAGGCGAGGACGTGCGGCGCAAGTTGCTGATCCTGGCGCGCGCGGCGGGCTGGCAGCTGGAAGCCGACCAGGTGCATGTGGAATCGCTGGTGCCCACGCGCATTGCGCGGCTGCCGCTTGACGCATTGGATGCGCAGCTGGACGCGCTGGATGAGGTCGTCGGCGCGCGCTGGCAGCAGGCGCGCGCTGCAGGACGCTGCCTGCGCTTTGTCGGCCGCGTGGATGCGCATGGCGCCAGCGTTGGCTTGCGCGAGCTGGCGCTGGATCACCCGCTCGCCGGTGGCGCCGGCACCGATAACCGTGTGGCCATCAGCAGTGATCGCTATCGCCAGCAGCCCCTGCTGATCCAGGGGCCGGGCGCGGGCGCGGAGGTGACTGCGGCCGCGTTGCTGGATGACGTGTTGCGGATTGTGGCTGGGTAGTAGGGGAAGAACGCGGACAGGCGCTGCCTCCGCCTGAGGGCAGCTGCCCGTGCGCGTGCAGTCGATGGCATCATCGGCTGCACGGCTGGTCCGCTGTCCGTTCTATACGTTGCAAACGCATCGCAGCTGCAGCTCGCCCGTTCGCGCGCTGCAGCTTCCACAGATGCGTTGGTCATGCCGATCGCTTTGTCGTCGGCACTGCTTACTGCGCAATCGCCTTCAACAACGCGGCATTGAAACGTGTCGGGTCCTGCACCTGCGGCGAGTGGCCGAGGTCGGCGAACTCAACCAGCGTCGCGTTCGGGATCGCCTCCGCTGCCCGCTTGCCCAGCTTGGTGTAATCGCCGACCCGTGCCTTGACCTCGGGCGGCGCGGTGTCCTTGCCGATCGCGGTGCGGTCCTTGAGGCCGATGAACAAGGTGGTGGGCACGGCGAGCTTGGGCAGTTCATAGACAACTGGTTGGTTGAATACCATGTCGTAGGTCAGCGCCTGGTTCCAGGCGACCGCCTGCCTGCCGTTGCCCAGCGACATGCCGGCCTGCATGCGCGCCCAGCGTTCGAACTCGGGCTTCCATTGGCCGGCGTAATAGACCTCCATCTGATACTTCTTGATGCGTTCGAAACTGATCTTCAGTTCGTTGTCGTACCACGCATCGACGCTGCGCCACGGAATGCCTTCGGCCTTCCAGTCTTCCAGTCCGATCGGGTCGACCAATGCCAGGTGCTCGGTGGCCTGCGGATACATCAGTGCATAGCGGATGGCGAGCATGCCGCCCATTGAATGACCGACCACCACGGCACGTTCGATGCCCAGCTTCTTCAGCAGTGCCTGCGTGTTGTCGGCCAGCTGCGCGAAGGAAAACTGATAGGCGGCCGGTTTGCTGGATTTGCAGAAGCCGACCTGGTCCGGCGCGATGACGCGGTAGCCGGCCTTGCTCAGTGCGGCAATGCTCTGCTCCCAGGTGGCGGCGCAGAAGTTCTTGCCGTGCAGCAGTACGGCGGTACGTCCGTTGGGCTTGCCGGTGGGCGCGACATCCAGGTACGCCATTTCCAGCGGCTGCTGTTGCGAGGTGAACGCGAAGGTCTTGACCGGGTAGGGATAGTCGAAGCCCTCCAGGCGCGGGCCATAGCGGGTTTCCTGCGCCATCAGGGGGCCGCAGGCAAGGGCAAGGGCGAGAGTGCAGGCAAGCTGTCGCATCGCGATCTCCGTCGGAATCCAGCATCAGACGGTACACGGGGAAATGTCGTGGGGACGTACAGCGTCGCTGCGCCGGGTGGACAGGCATGGCGCGGCCCAGGGCCGCGCCCGGCTCAGCATTCGATGACGTTCACCGCCAGCCCGCCGCGGCTGGTTTCCTTGTACTTGTCCTGCATGTCGCGGCCGGTGTCGCGCATGGTCTTGATGACCTTGTCCAGCGACACCTTGTGCTTGCCGTCGCCGCGCATGGCCATGCGGCTGGCGTTGATCGCCTTCACCGCGCCCATCGCGTTGCGTTCGATGCACGGGATCTGCACCAGGCCGCCGATCGGGTCGCAGGTCAGGCCCAGGTTGTGTTCCATGCCGATCTCCGCGGCATTCTCGATCTGCCCGGGATTGCCGCCCAGCGCGGCGACCAGGCCACCGGCCGCCATCGAGCAGGCCACGCCCACTTCGCCCTGGCAGCCGACCTCGGCGCCGGAAATGGAGGCGTTCTCTTTGTAGAGAATGCCGATGGCCGCAGCGGTGAGCAGGAAGTCGAAGATGCGCTGCTCGGACGCGCCGGGGCAGAAACGGTCGAAGTAATGCAGCACCGCCGGGATGATGCCGGCCGCGCCGTTGGTGGGCGCGGTGACCACACGGCCGCCGGCCGCGTTTTCTTCGTTGACGGCCAGTGCGTACAGGTTGACCCAGTCCAGCGTGGTCAGCGGATCGCGCATCGCCGCTTCCGGTTTGGAGGAGAGCTCGCGATACAAGGCCGGCGCGCGCCGCGAGACGTTCAGGCCGCCGGGCAGTGTGCCTTCCTGGCGGATGCCGCGCTCCACGCAGGACTGCATTGCCGCCCACAGCTCGCGCAGGCCGGCGCGAATCTCGTCCTCGCTGCGCCAGCTCTTTTCGTTTTCGAACATCAGCGCGGCGATGCTCAGGCCACTGCGCGCGCATTGCGCGAGCAGTTCGTCGCCACTGAGGAAGGGGTAGGGCAGCGGCGTTTCGTCGGCCACGATGCGGTCGTCGGCGGCATCGTCCTGGTTGACCACAAAACCGCCACCGACCGAGTAGTAATCGCGCGTGGCGATCACCGCCTCATCGGCGTCGTAGGCGGTAAAGCGCATGCCGTTGGTGTGGTACGGCAGCTTCTGCCGCTTGTTCATCGGCAGGTCGCGCTTTTCGTCGAAGGCGATGGCGTGCTGGCCCATCAGGTTGATGCGCTTGCTCGCGCGGATGCGCTCCAGCGTGGCGGGGATGATGTCCGGATCGATCAGGTTGGGGCGGTGGCCCTCTAGGCCAAGCAGCACGGCCTTGTCGGTGCCATGGCCGCGGCCGGTCAGGGCCAGCGAGCCGAAGACTTCGGCGCGGATGCGCACCGCATCGGGCAGGCGGCCGGCGTCGAGCAGCCAGCGATGCACGAAGCGCTCGGCCGCGCGCATCGGCCCCACGGTGTGGGAGGAACTCGGACCGATGCCGATCTTGAACAGGTCGAACGTGCTGACAGCCATGCTTGCCGGAGAGGTGAGCGTAAAGGCGGCTATTCTAGTCGGTCGGCGATTGCGGCACGGCTGCAGCGCAGCATGAGACCTCCCGATGGCCTTGATCCTTTACCAGCGCGACGACTGCCACCTGTGCGACCAGGCCGTGGAAGTGCTGGCGCAGGCACGCGCTGGCGAGTTCAGCAGCGTCTTCATCGACGGCGATGCGGCGCTTGAGGCCGCTTACGGGGAGCGTGTGCCGGTGCTGCGCGATGCGGATGGGCGCGAGCTGGACTGGCCGTTCGACAGCCGGCGATTGCGCGAGTGGTTGGATGCCGGCACGCGATGATGTGGCTTGCGCGCACTCGGCACGCGCCAGATGTGGATTCTGAGCGGCTGAAAACGACGTCGCGCCGGTCTGGTGCGGAGCGGATGATCTGGGCCTTCGCTGCAAGGCGGCCGATCTGCTGCTTGGCTGCCGGGCCCTTGCCCGCCCACCATCGCGGGACACGCCGCAAGGACGTCCATGTAGGCTCTTACGCGACATCCATGCCGCGTAAGAGCCCGCGACGGTGGGCGGACAAGGACCAGTCGAGCTGGTCGGTGCGCATGGTTTTCAACAGAGCAATCGGCAAAGTTTCTGGTGCGGTGTCTTCGCCGGTTGCGGGATAGTGTGGCGGCATGGATGCCGCCACCGAGCCCCAGGGACGGGTTCACGGCGTGTCCCGCGAACGGTGAGGGCGCCGCGCCCTCGACCGATTTCGCCTGAACTTCGAGCTGTCGATGCTGTTCCGCGACCAGGCGGCCGCGGCTGAACTGGCCGGCTTCAGCGTTTGACCTTGGCTTTTGACTGCACCTAACAAGATGGGGCCAACAAACTCATTTTGTCGGCCGCCCGTTCAGCCGTACCCGGGGTGGATGCCTAGCTGTCGCGCGGTGTCATCCTCTTCCCAGGCATAAAAAAACGGCGGACCCGACGAGGTAGTCCGCCGTTCAATGGCCGCGTCCGGTTGCGGCCGGTGGCGTTACTTCGCCTTGAACACGACCTTGGTACTGATCGCGGTTTCATTGGGGATGGTCTTGGTATCGGCCCAGTCGCCGCCGCCCACGCCGAAGTCCAGGCGCTTGACCGTCGCCTTGCCGGCCAGCACCGGCTGCGCGCCCGGGGTCCAGGTGAAGGTCAGCGTGACCGGCTTGCTGACGCCGCGCAGCTCCAGGGTGCCGTCGGCGGCGTACTGGTTGCCGCCGAGTGCGCGGAACTTGTCGGCGCGGTAGCGCGCGGTGGCGAACTTGGCGACGTTGAAGAAATCCGGGCCCTGCAGGGTCGAATCACGGTCGTTGTTGCCGCTGACGGCGCTGGCCAGGGGGATGCGCACATCGAGCTTGGCGCCGGCCAGGTTGGCCGGGTCGAAATGCAGCGTGGTGGCGAAACCGGGGAACTTGCCGGTGAAGACTTCGCCGTCGTACTTGCTGGCAAACACCAGCGACGAGCCGGGCGCCTGCACGTAGTCGGCAGCGAGGACCGGGGCGGCGGCGAACGTGGCCACCAGGGACGCGGCGACCAGCAGGGGAGAGGCGAACAACCTGGACGACATTGGGGAATCCTTTAAGTTTTGGAAGAGAGCCAACCGCGCGGCAGCATCCGCACCAGGGTGGCGTCACGCTGGAACAGGTGGTGGTAGAGCGCGGCGCCGGCATGCGCCAGCACCACGGCAATCAACAACCAGAAGCCCCACTCGTGGATGAAGTGCGCAATCGCGCGCAATTGTTCGTCCGGCGGGCTGAGCTTGGGCACGGCAAACAGGCCGAACCAGCGGAACGGGCGCAGGCCGCTGGTGGAGTCGTACAACCAGCCCGACAGCGGCATTGCGAAGATCATCGCGTACAGCAGCCAGTGCGTCAGCCCGGCGATGCGTTCCTGCCAGCGCGGGGTGCCGGCCACCGGCGGCGGCGCGCCCGCGTAGAGGCGCCAGCCCAGCCGGACGATCACCAGTGCCAGCACGGTCAGGCCCACCGATTTGTGCGCGGTGTAGACCCAGAAGTATTTCGGCGTCTTGGGCAATTCGCCCATGGTGAGGCCGACGATGCCCAGCACCAGGATCAGCAGTGCGATCAGCCAGTGCAGGGTCTGGCTGACACCGCCCCAACGTTCGACGTTCTTCAGGGTCATGCTCAGGATTCCGGGCTGGTGGCAGTGTCGGCGGCGGGTGCGTTTTGTGGCTGCGGCTGCGGCGCGTCGTCGTCGGCGCGGCCTTCGCGCACGGCTTCGGCTTCGATGCGCAGTTCCACCGCATCGCCGATCATCGATTTCCACGCGTCGATGCCGAACTCCGCACGGCTCAGCGTGGCCGTGGCCGAGAACCCGGCGGTGCGCCGGAACGGCGGCAGCGGATGGCGCTTGAGCGCATTGAGGGTGACATCCAGGGTGACCGGGCGGGTGACCCCGTGCAGGGTCAGATTGCCGGTGACCCTGGCGTGGTTCTGCCCGCTGGCTTCCACCTGCGTGGAGACGAAATGCGCGTCGGGAAACCGCTCGGCGTCGAGTAGGTTGCGTGCCAGCGTGGCCTCGTTCCACTTGGCATCGCCCAGGTCGGCGCGGTGCAGGGGCACGGTGACGTCCAGGCGCGCCGCAGCCCAGTCGTCCGGGTCGAACACCAGCGAGCCGCTGCTTCCGGAAACGGTGCCCAGTGCCTTGGAAAAGCCGGCGTGTTCGACCGCGAACAGCACCCGTGTGTGCACCGGATCCAGCGCGTAACGCACCGGCGCGGCGGTTGCGGCAAGGCTGGTCACGGCCAGGGCGGGAAGCAGCAACAGGCGGGCGAGGGTTGTCATGGGCGGATTCTAGACATATCCCGCTGCAGCGCGCTTGGCTTGCGCTCGCAACGATCCGTTGCGAGCATGCGGGCTGGACGTGGAAAGGATGCCCACATGCGTTACCTGTTGTTCGCGCTGCTTGCCGCCCTGACCGCACTCCCGGCACTGGCAGGCGTGCCGGCGATTCCGCGCTTCCGCATCGTCGGCGCTGCCGAGGGGCTACCCTCGACCATGATCACCGCCATTGCGCAGGACCGCGCCGGCTATCTGTGGATGACCACCACCGACGGCTTGGTCCGGTACGACGGCGCAGAGTTCAAGGTCTGGCGAAACGACCCTGCCGATCGTTACTCGCTGCGAAGCAATATCTTGCAGGCGCTGTACATCGACAGTCAGGATCGGATCTGGCTGGCGTTGGGCGGCGCAGGCGTGGCGATGCTCAGTGCCGATCGGAGCAAGCTCACCGCGTATCTTCCCGACGACGTGCCTGAGCTGGCGCTGGGTGACGTCTACGCCATCGCCGGGCGCGGCGACGACGTCTGGTTTGGGTTGTCCACCGGCAACGTCTTGCGCCTGGATGCTGCGGGGCAATTCACCTCCTTCGACCTGTCGAAGATGGAGCAGCCGCTGCCGGCAAGTCCGGTGTATGCGCTTGCGCTGGACGATCGCGATCGGATGTGGATCGGCACGCTGGGAGGATTGGCGTATTACGACGGTCTCGCATTGCACCGGGTGCGGCCGGACGGTGACGACAGCGGCATCACTGCATTGCAATGGGTGGGTCAGCGGCTGTGGGCCTCCATGGATACCGGGCTGCGCTACATGGACGCGTCCGGTGCGTGGCACACGCCCTCCTGGGCACCGATGTTCGCCGCCGGCAACCGGGCTTGGGCGGTGGCCGATGCCGGCGATGGGGAATTCTGGCTGGGCACCGAGCAAGGCCTGTGGCATACCCGCCCGGATCACCCGCCGACGCCGGTCAACAATGGCGATGCGCCCCTGGTCTCCAATCGCCACGTGACGACGATCTGGCGTAGCCCGCACGGAGGGATCTGGGTACCTTTGCATGGGCGCGGGCTGGCCTACTTGCGCGAAGACTGGCGCCGAACTGCCGCCTTCAAACAGATCAACGACCAGGGCAAGGGCATCGCATGCAGCCTTGCGCCAGCCAATCGATCTGGCGGGCTTTGGCAGTTCGACAGCAGTGGGCGGTTGCTGCGTTACGACACGTCTAACGGAGCACTCGTACAGACTGGTGTCCAGCATCCCGACCTGCGCGATCTGCAGATTGCAACGACCCTGGAGGACAGTCGGGGAAAGCTCTGGCTGGGCAATGAGGAGCACCACTTGTCGCGTCTGGACCTCGAAACGGGCGCTCTTGAGCACTTCAGCGGTGACGGGCCACCCGAGGCAGTTATCTGGTTGGGCGAATCTGGCGACGGCACGCTGTGGACTGCTTACGAGCAGGTGATCCAGCGGCGAAGTCCGGTGACCGGGCGCGTGATGGAGACGATTTCCCAGGCCGACCCGCATGGCTTGAAAGAGGTTATTCCCGGTCAGCTGAGCGTGGCACCGGATGGAAACGTGTGGCTGAGTGCCGTCGGCGGCCTGTACGTCTGGCAGTCCGAGTCACATCGGTTTGTATCGGTGCCCGGCCTGCAGATCGATCCGATCCAGCGCTTTGTCTTCGAGGATCAAAGTCACCTGTGGCTTTATCGCGCCGGCAGCATGGAGCGTTGGCAGAAAGACGGTGCCGCGTGGAAGCGGGTGCGCCGGATTCCTGCTGCCGAAGGGTTTCCGGCAATGGATGCCTATGGTCTTGAACTCGATGAGCTCGGACGCGTATGGATGTCCGGTCCGCGTGGCTTGTGGCGCATCGATGCACGCACATCGCGCGCCAAGATCCGCAGTTTCAATGCGCGCGACGGATTGACCAGCCAGGAGTTCAGTCGCCGCTGTCTGCTGATGGCACGTGACGGGGTGCTGGTCGGAGGAACTGCAGACGGCTACACGCTGCTGATCGATACAAAAGCACCAGATGTACCGTCATTCACACCACAGATGCGCCTGGAGGCGGTCAGCATCCAGCGTGCCGACCGCCGTCAGGCATTGCCGATCCTCGGTGGCTTTTCGCTTGCGCCGAGTGATCGCCAGTTGCGGATCAATATGCGGCTGCTCTCGTTTGTCGACCCGATGGCCAATCGGTACCGTACGCGGCTGTCGGGGTTTGATACCGAGTGGGTGGAACATGGTGCTGCGGGAATGCGCGAGTTCTCCTCGCTACCGCCAGGTAACTATGTCCTGGAGATGCAGGGGATCGATCCACTGGGAAATGCATCGCAGGTGCAATCGCTGCGGTTCTCGGTCAATCCACCATGGTGGCGCAGTGACGCAGGCATCGCGCTCATTTTCCTGCTCGTGCTGCTGCTGGGCGCATTGCTTGCGGCCGCCTATCGCCGCCGTGTGCGCATGCGCGCGCAATGGCAGCTGGCCCAGCACAAACGCGAGCTCGCCGAACAGGCTTCGTTGGCCAAGACGCGCTTTCTGGCGACCCTTGGGCATGAGGTGCGCACGCCGATGACCGGTGTGCTGGGCATGAGCGAGTTGCTGTTGCAGACGCCATTGGATGGACGTCAGCAGGGCTATGCCAGCGCGATCCAGTCGGCAGGCAAGCATCTGCTGCGGCTGGTCAACGATGCGCTGGATCTGGCGCGGATCGAAGCCGGCAAGCTGCCGCTGGATTATCGCGACTTCGACCTGCGTCAGCTGATCAGGCAGGTGGCCGAGCTGGTGCGCCCGAGCGCCGAGCAGAAGCAGTTGGCCTTCGCGTGCGAGCTGGATGACGCGCTGCCGCCGGCATTGCACGGCGATGCCAGCCGGGTGCAGCAGATCCTGCTCAACCTGTTGTTCAACGCGGTCAAGTTCACCGAGCGTGGCAGCGTCAGCCTGCGTGTGGCGGTGGCGCCGCAACGCCCCGGGCAAGGCATCCGGATCGAGGTGTGCGATACCGGCCCGGGCATGAGCGCAGAACAGCGCGGACGCCTGTTCCAGCGCTTCGAGCAGGCCGAAGGCGCAGTGACGCTTGCCCGGCATGGCGGCAGCGGGCTGGGCCTGGCAATCTGCCGCGAACTGGCGGCGGCGATGGGCGGTGCGGTGACGGTCAGCAGTGAACTGGGGCAGGGCGCGTGCTTTGTGGTCGAGCTGCCGCTGCGCTGGGTGAGTGCGCTGCCCGCAGTGCCTGCGTCTGCCCGCGCAACCTCGCCGCAGGCCCAGGCGCCATTGCAGTTGCTGCTGATCGAAGACGACCCGACCGTGGCGCAGGTGATCGTTGGCCTGCTGCAGACCCGTGGCCACCAGGTCACCCATGTCCTGCATGGTCTGGCGGCGTTGGCCGAGCTGAGTACCCGCAGCTTCGACGCGGGCCTGTGCGACCTGGACCTGCCAGGTATCGACGGTGCGGCACTGGTGACGCAGTTGCGCGCGCGCGGCGTGCGCTTTCCGATCGTCGCGGTCACCGCGCGCGCCGATGCCGACGCAGAGCCGCAGGCGATGGCTGCCGGCTGCAATGGCTTCCTGCGCAAGCCGGTCACCGGCGAGTTGCTGGCACAGGCACTGGCAGGTGTGCTGGCAGATGCCGCCGATGCGCGCGCCGCCCGGCTGGCGACTCACGGCGGCTAACGAAACGTGGCAAGCGCGCGGCAACTGGATGCGGCCGGCGCGCCCAGCGCCGGAGCATACGCGTGGCACACGCGGGTTCCGAGCACCGCCGCGGCCCCCTGGCGGCGGCGCAGCGGTTTCGTCGGCCGCTCCGAGGTCATTCCGAGGCCACCTTCCGTGGAGCCGGAACGGTGCGGTCCCGTCAGGGAGTCCGCGCGGCCGCGCAGGCGGCGATGGGGAGGGCCGAGCATGGAGGACGTGCTGCTCTCGTCGCTTGCCCCGTCGCACCGTTGCTGCTTGGCGCGCATGCAGCAGCGGTAAACCAGATCGACCCCGTGCAGGTGCCGGTTCGGCCTTGGGGTGAAAACGGATGCGCGGCGTGGCAAGCTCGCTCGGGCTTGCTCGCACCGCGCGTGGCCCGCACTATGCGGCGACTTGTCGTGAAACCTGTCCAGTGCGCCTTTTTTTGTGTTTTTCCTATTGGTTGATCGCGGCAGCGTCGCTGTGTCTGTGCGCCACGCTGCAGCCTGCATGGGCGAGCTCGCGCGCGCTGCTGACGCCGGTCCCCAGCCAGATCACGGTTGCCGACGGGCTGCCCTCGGACACCGTCAGCGAGCTTGCCGAAGACCAGCAGGGCTATCTCTGGATCGCCAGCGATGACGGATTGGCCAGATTCGATGGACGCAACTACCGCATCTGGCGGATGGAAGAAGGGCTGACCAGCAACGCGATCTGGACCATCTGCGTCGATCGCGACAATCGGGTGTGGATGGGTTTCGAGAACGGCGGTGCCGGTTTTCTGGAGCCCAAGACACGCGCGTTCAGGCGGCTGGAGAGCCCGCAGTTTCCGGAGCTGCGCGAGATCACGGTGTGGGCGCTGGCCCACACGCCAAACGGCGATGTCTGGCTTGGCACGGCCGCCCACGGGCTGTATCGGCGGCGTCCCGACGGCAGCATGCAGCGATTTTCCAACGTGCCAGGCGACCCGACCAGCCTGCCGTCCGACAGCGTGATCGGGTTCGCGGTCGCGCCTGACGGAACGTTGTGGATCGGCACCCATGGCGGGCTGGCTCGCTGGGACGGCACGCACTTCCAGCGGGTGCCGCTGCCTGGAACCACGCAGGCGGTCAATCGGCTGTACATGGAACGCAACGGCGCCACCTTGTGGGTATCGGATGTCGTCGGCGATGCGTTTGGTGTGGACGCCAATGGCCAGGCGCGGCCCCAGCCGTGGCAGAAGGCGGTGAGCAAGCGGCGGGTCATGGGTGTGCTGCTGCATGATCGCAACGGGCGCTATTGGCTGGACACCGACGGCGGCCTGGGCCTGTCTACTGCAGGAACCGACATCAGCAGCGTGCCGGTCTACAGCCTGTCGGCGCACGGCCTGGTCCGGCGGAACTGGATTGCGGCCTACGAGGATCGGGAGGGCGGGCTGTGGTTTGCAGCGCTCGAAGGCGGCCTGTGGCACCTGCCGCCGCATTGGGACACTTTTGCGGTCGTGGCCTCCCACGGCGGCGATCCACAGTCGCTGATCAACCCGTCCGTGCTGGCGACGGCGCCGTCGGCTGCGGGCGGCGTCTGGCTGGCCGGCTCACGGCACGTGCTGGAATATCTCGATACGGTGACCGGCCAACTGCAGACCCACCTGGCCAACATCGACGCCCGTCCGCCCGACTCCATGCTCGAAAGCCGGCGCGGCTTGGTCTGGATCGCCGTCGAAGGAACATTGATTCGCTATGACCCGCAGACCCGGCAGGCCAGACGCTGGCAGTTGCGTGAGGATGTCGAGCCCGATCCCGACGGTGCCGCGGACCGACCGGGCTGGATGGCGGAGGACGCGCAGGGCCGGCTGTGGGTGACGGTGCTGGAATACGGCCTGCAGATCCGCAACCAGGAGGGGCAACTGCTGCGGACCATCGTCCATGGCAGCCATGGGCTGGAGCCATTGACCATCCTGGACATACGGCTTGGCCCCGATGGTCAGATATGGCTGAGCAATAACGCCGGTCTACGGCGCTGGGACCCCGCTGCCGACCGCTTCGTCCCCGTCGACGGCACGCCGTCCCTGCCGACGTACCTTTTCCGGCTTGGAGAGGGAGGCGTGGTCTGGACCGGCTTGGCTGGCGAGATCCGGCGCTATCTGTGGGACGGAAAGCGGCTCAAGCACCTGGATACGGTCGGAAAAGAGCAGGAGTTTCCGATGGTGGCGCCCAACGGGCTGGTGGTCGATGCCAGGGGCGTGGCCTGGGTGTCCAGCCAGCGCGGCCTGATCCGGATCGATCCCGGCAGCCGACTGGTGCGTGTGTATGGGGTGCACGACGGGCTCCCCAACCAGCAGCTGCAGATCAATACCCTGGTGCAGGCCGGCAGCGGGCGGGTCGTGGCTGCATCGCCCGACGGTGTGGTGGTGTTCGATCCGGCCACGATGCGCCCCAGCACACGCCGGCCGCCGTTGATCATCGAACGCGTGGGCTTGCGGCGCGGGGAGCGTGGCCTGGATATCACCGGGCAAGAGCCGCTGACGATGCAGGACGACGATCGCGACCTGCACATCGTCGCGCGCCTGCTCAGCCTGGCCGATTCGGAGTCCAACAGTTACCGCTTCCGGCTGAGTGGCTACGACCCGGACTGGATCGATGTCGGACCCAGTGGCGAACGGCTGTTTTCGCGACTGCCCGCAGGGCACTACACGCTGGAAGTGCAGGGCCGCACCGCCGATGGAATCTGGTCGGCCAGCCAGACGCTGCGCTTCCAGGTATTGCCGCCGTGGTGGCTGGCGCCGTGGGGGCTGGTCCTGCTGGGCGTGCTCGCCCTGTGCATCGTTGCCGCGGCGTTGCTGTTGTATCGCCGCCGCCTGCGGCGCTTGAATGCCTGGCAACTGGCGGTGCACAAGCAGGAACTGGCCGAGCAGGCGTCGTTGGCCAAGACGCGTTTCCTGGCCACGCTCGGCCATGAGGTGCGTACGCCGATGACCGGTGTGCTGGGCATGAGCGAGCTGTTGCTCAAGACCTCGCTGGACAACAAGCAGCGCAGCTATACCGAATCGATCCGCCGCGCCGGCGCGCATCTGCTGCGCCTGGTCAACGATGCGCTGGACCTGGCGCGGATCGAATCCGGGCGCCTGGAACTGGACCTGGAGCCCTTCTCGGTACGTCAGCTGGTGGCCGAGGTGGAGGGCTTGATGGCGCCGCTGGCGCAGGAACGCGGCCTGCGTTTCAGCCTGGAAGTGGGGCTGCTTGGCGACATCACCGCCAGCGGCGATGTCACCCGCATCCGCCAGATCCTGCTTAACCTGCTCAGCAATGCGATCAAGTTCACCGAGCGCGGGGTGGTGGGGCTCAAGCTGACCACGCTGGGGTCGTACCAGGGGCTGCGTTTCGAGGTGGCCGATACCGGGCCGGGCATCAACGCCGATCAGAAAGCACGCCTGTTCCAGCGCTTCGAACAAGGCGACGGCGCCAAGACCACCTCGCGCTACGGCGGCAGCGGTCTGGGCCTGGCCATCTGCCAGGAACTGGCGATGGCGATGGGCGGGCATATCGAGGTGATCAGCCGGTTGGGCGCCGGCACGCGCTTCGTGGTCGATCTGCCGCTGCGATGGGTTGCCTCCAACGCCACGCTCGGCGGCGAGGTGGCACGCACCGGAGGCGCGGTCGCCCCGCAGCGCATCCTGCTGGTCGAAGACGACCCCACCATCGCCGAGGTCATCGTCGGCCTGCTGCGTTCGCAGGGGCACTCGGTGGTGCATGCACCGCACGGGCTGGCCGCGCTGACCGAAGCGGCCGACAACCCCTTCGACCTGGCCTTGCTGGACCTGGATCTTCCCGGGCTGGACGGCTTTGCGCTGGCGCGGCAGCTGCGCGTGTTCGGTTACGACATGCCGTTGATTGCGGTGACCGCACGCTCGGACGAAGAGGCCGAGCCTACCGCGCAGGACGCCGGCTTCGACAGTTTCCTGCGCAAGCCGCTGACCGGCGACATGCTGGCCGACACCATCGCCGAGGCGCTGCAGCGCGAACGCCCGCGTGATCAGATATAGCGCCATGTACCGCGGCCAGGATCGCACACGCCATTGACCCGCGCCGCGCTAGGCGATGTCGCCCAGCCATCGCTATTCGGCAACTTCCTCCACCTGCCTGGGATGCGGCCGCGTCTCGGCCAGTTGCCAGAAGATCAGCGTCGAGGACAAGGTGATGCCACCGACGCACAGAAAGGTCGCATGCAGCGCCGCCGTGGCGCCGTGGCTGTCGCCCAGATGCGTGTTGAAGGCGGCCAGCAGACTGCCCGCTGCCGCCGCGCCGAAACCGGTGGCCAGCATCATCACCATCGACAACAAGCTGTTGCCGGGGCTGGCCTGCTCGCGATCCAGGTCGCGCAGGGTGACGGTGTTCATGACGGTGAACTGCAACGAGTTCACCGCGCCAAAGCAGGCCAGCTGCAGCAGCCGCAGCCATAGCGGCTGGCCGACATCGACCAAGGCGAAACTGGCCATCGCCAGGCCCACCAGCACGGTATTGAGCATCAACACGCGGCGGTAGCCGAAGCGGCCGACCAGCTTCACGGCGGCCCGCTTGGCGGCCATGCCGGCCAGCGCCACCGGCACCATCATCAGCCCGGCATTCATCGGGCTCATGCCCAGGCCGACCTGCAGCAGCAGCGGAATCAGGAACGGCATCGAGCCACTGCCCACCCGCGCGAACAGGTTGCCCAGGATGCCGATGCGATAGCTGGCCACCTTGAACAAGGCCAGCGGAAACAATGCCGCCGGCGTACTGGCCGCATGCAGCCAGTAACCGGCCAGCGCAGCAAGCCCGCCGATTGCCAGCAGCATGACGAAGGCGTGGCGCAGGCCGAGTTCGGAGATGCCGTCCAACGCCAACGACAGTGCCACCATGCCGAACGCCAGCATCAGATAGCCGATCAGATCGAAGCGCTGGCGCGCATCGCCGTAGTGGTCGGGCATGATCTTCAGCGCGGCAATGAAACCGATCACGCCAATCGGCAGGTTGATCAGGAACACCCAATGCCAGGAGGCGACTTCGACCAGGTAGCCACCCAAGGTGGGGCCAATCAGCGGTCCGATCAGCGCCGGGATCGCGATGAAGCTCATTGCGCGCAGGAAGTCGGCGCGCGCCACGGTCTTGAGCACTGCCAGCCGGCCCACCGGCAGCAGCATCGCCCCACCGATGCCTTGCACCACGCGCGCGGCCACCAGTTGCGGCAGCTGTTGCGCGGCCGCGCATAGCAGCGAGCCCAGCGTGAACACGATGATCGCCGCCAGGAAGGTGCGCCGCGTGCCGAAGCGGTCGGCAATCCAGCCCGAGGCGGGGATGAACATCGCCACCGCCAACGCATAGCTGAAGACCACCGACTGCATCTGCAGCGGGCTTTCGTGCAGGCTGCGCGCCATCGACGGCAACGCCGTATTGACGATGGTCGCATCCAGCATCTGCATGAAGATCGCCAATGACACCAGCCACAGCAGCGGCTTGATGGTGTCGTAGGCGCGCAAGGTGGGCACGGGCTGGGACATGAGCATCGCCATCGGGAAGACAGCGCATTATCCCTGCGCGCGCGTGCAGAACGTCGCAACACTATAGACGACGCCATTGCTTGAGCCCGTCGCAGCGTCGCATCGCCGCAGCGGCAACGAGTGAGACGCGCCGCACCCAATCCAATTGCGGACAAGCCCGATGCTACGAATCGTCGGGAACGGGCTGTGGCGGCGTGCTAATGCCAGATCTGGCTTGCACCAAGCGGTTGTTTTGCTGGCGAATCGTTTTGCGCCTGCCACCGTCCAGTCACCGCAAGCGAGCGTTGTCTCACATCAGGGTGGATCGACCGAGGGCGGGCGAGGGGAGCGTTCGTAGAAAAAGCGGAATGCACGCTTGGAGCTTTGCCGACGGTCTGGTCAGGGATGGCGCGACTTGGGTCTGGCCGCCTTCCGAGCGCGCCAGTAGATCAGGTCGAAAGCATCCATGGAAAAGCAAGTCTTTGATGTAGTGCAGTGCGCCTATTTCCCAGGCGATCCCTTGGAGAAAATGCTGGGAAAGATCGCTGCACAACTGTCGCAGAGCGCGATCACGAACGGCGCGGTATGTAAGTTTGTCGCGGTGGAGCATCACGGTCCACCGGGGCCGGTTCTGGCAGAAATCCAGCCCCCGCCCACGCAGTGTTTTCCCGTCCAGCACGGCCGGCAAGTGCTCGGCACACTGAATGTCACGCCGGCTCAAGAACGAATGACCCCGGAGGCGATGACGCTGTGCCAGCAGATCGCAAAGTATTGTGCGTACCTGATCAAGCGCGATGCCGCGCGGGCGTTCGCGCAAGACCGGTTTGGTCGCGCGCTGTCGATCGTGGGCGTGAGCGAAGAGGTCTTGACGATCGACGAATTTGTCGAGCACGCCGCATACAGTCGCTTGCCGGTCATCGTGCGCGGCGAGTTCGGAACCGAGAAGGAAAAGGTGGCCGTTTTGCTGCATGCAGCTGCACCCTGGCGGGAGGGGCCGTTCGTTGCGATCGACTGCGCCGCTCCCGGCGACGCACCGGCAGCATGGTTCAAGCGCGGGGCCGGGGGAACGCTGTTCCTGCAGGGCGTGGACGAGCTCGACGACGCGCTACAGCGCCAGTTGGCCTGGCAGCTTTGTGGCCTCGGCGGGCCATGGTCCGCCGTGGACGGCGAGGACTCGCCACGCGTGGTCGCCTCCACGACCGCTGATCTGTCGCGCCTCGTACGTGCCGGACGCTTCTCGCGGGCGCTGCTGTCGCAACTGGATGTCCTGTCGATCGAACTTACCCCGTTGCGCAAGCGGCGGGCAGATATCGGCTTTCACGTCGAGCACGTGCTGGATCGGCATGGCCTGGATCACGGTCAGGTGGTCACCGACGTGTTGATGGACGCCCTGACCCACTACCCATGGCCGGAAAACCTCCAGGAGCTGGAGCGGGTGGTGCTGCGTCTGGCGGTCATGACCGCCTGCAGGCCGGTCGGCAGCGCCGACATCCAGCGCCACGCACCGCGTCTGTTGGAAGGCCGGGTGCAGGGAGCGCAGCACGATGCATGCGCGACGATGTCGCAACCGGCCGATCTTCCGGCTGAGCCTACGCAGCCGGAAACGCCGGTCGACTGGATCGCCGGCCTTCCGCATCGCCCCGGCCAGCGTCTTGCCAGCCTGCACGACGCGCTGCGGCGCGCCCTGGTGCATCTGGGTGAGCACTATGCCGAGCCGCTGACCCTGGGCGATCTGGCCCGGCAGGCGCATGTCAGCCAGTCGCATCTGGGCTTTCTGTTCCGCGACGAACTCGGCACCCCGTTCAAACCGATGCTGCAGCAGCTACGGATCGAAAAGGCCAAGGAGCTTTTGCATCAGCAGCGCAGGCTGCGCATCACCGAAGTGGCGCTGAAGGTCGGTTTCGGCGACCTGAGCCATTTCGAAAAGAGCTTCCGACGGCTGGTTGGGGTGAGCCCGCGTGTGTTCCGTAACGCCGGTGCCCAAGTCGGTGCGTCACCGGTCTAGGCGTTAGGTAGCAGTGTCTTGATGGTTTCGTGCTGCTTGGACAGCAGATCACGCAGCACGAACTCTCCGATCAGCGCAGCAGCCGCCTTGCGCTGACCGTCGATGTCCAGCAGCGCCGCATATGCATTGCCCTGATCGGACGGGCTGGAATGGAAGGGTGCCTGCGCGGCAGTAGCCGTCGTGAGAGTCAGAAACGCGACAACCGTTTTTGCGAACGGCGGTTTCTTGTTTTTGACGAACACCACCAGCGTGCACTCGTAGCTAAGACCTCCCACCCGTGGCGTGTTGTGGGGTTGGGCCAGGACCTGGACATTCTCGCCGAGCCAGCGTCCGACTGCTTGCTCAAATACGGCAATGTCCAGCCCACGTAGCTGTTTGTGGGTCACCCGTGCCACCGCCGCCATGTCCACGCCGGAAAAACGCAGTCGGTCGATCGCCAGATAAGGGCTCTGGCCGAGGATGCTCATCAACCGCAGATCATCGCTGAAAGCTGCCGAAAGCACGACCGGCGAGGTGAAGGACGCCGACATCAGCGTGAGCAGGGTGCCGGTGCCGTAGCGTGCGGCAAGGATGCGCGTGCGCGTTGTATCGGTCGGTTGCCCGTTGACGTAGTCCGGTGCGGCTCCCAACGTGCGCGCACGTACTGATGCCATTAACGCGTTCACCAGCGCGGTGGCGTCGTCGCCAGCTTGCCCGACGTGTCTGCCCGCCATTACATCGAGGACGTCTTGAAAATGCTGCAGCTGCGCTCTGGACGCGTACCAGGCGTGGATTGCGGCCACACGTTCGCGTCGCTTGGCTTCCTTATGCGCGCCCAGTGCGAGCGGGTCGCTTGCGATCTCGCACAACATCAGCAGATTCTCGCGCAGATGATAATCCAGGTCCGGTAACGGCAATTGCCAACGCTCCTGCGTGCCACCAGCAGTTGCAATGGTCAGGTGTCCGTTTTCCATCTCCGACCAGATCGTGATCGCTTCGATCGTGTCGCGGCGCGGAAGGCTCACGTCGATCAATTCCATCAGTATGCCGCGTGGACTTGCCGGTTCCGTGACAATCCGGTCGACATAGGTTTCCATGAGGTTGGCGTGCCAGGTGTAACCCAGGCGATAGAGCACGAATGGCTTGATCCCGTCGTTCAGCACGATGCCTGGCGGGGATGGGGTATCGCGCTCCCCGATCTTGGCGATCTCCACACCGGTATAGGCGGACAGGCCGGTGCGGTCACGCTCGAAGACCCGGCGTAATGTCTGCGGCGCGTCACAGGTGACCAGACACCTCACGTCGACTGTGTTCGGACCCCATTGCGCACGTGGAATGGGGTAAAGCTGCTCCGACAGCGGAGATTCGGGGGCCGTCAGCAGACTGAGCTCGAAGGCGATGAGGACGCCGGCCTTCTTCATCTCATCGACGACGATGTCCTCAATTTCCGCATGCAGCGCATCCTGCACGGATGTGGGAAGCCAGGGGTCGATCGCGACCTGCGTGTCCCAATCCGAGCTTCCCGAATCGAACAGGTGCTGGTCCTGCCCTTGCAATAGGTCCATGCATGCTGTGAATGCATTGCCGCCCTTGATGTAGAAGCGTGCCAGCGGCTGGTCGTCGCGCAACATGAATCGCTCGCGCACCGCGATGCATAGACCCGCGATCCGATCCTGGATGGTGCCCAATGCCTGGATCACCGCAGAGCGCACGTTGGGATAGCGCGCCGCGTCGTTGATCCGTTTGGTCAACTCGCCGCTGATCGCACGGCGCAGTTGTTCTTGTTCGGGAGATTCCTTCATGGCGTGGTCTCGGCTCGCAAAGGGGAAGGGGGCGTTTGCTCAGGGAGCGCTTGGATCTGCGGCGTCGGAGTAAGTGAGGTCGATCTGCAGACCATCGCAGGGCGTTCCCGGCAGCGACAGCACCGCGTTCTGTTCGCACTGCCAGAGCGCGGCGTGCGCATAACCGCAGCCGGCCGGATCGGATGCGGTCACCGTCTGGATGTCGCCGGCGTAGGTGTGGGTGTTGGCGTTGGCGACGCGCCAGGCCCAGACCTGCAGCGTCGGCCCCGGCGCGAGTGCGGCAACCAGGCTGGCGGCCAGTGCGTGCGAGCAATATAGGCCCGGTGCATAGCCGGCAGCGACCAGTGCCGCGATCCAGGCGCGGATGTAGGCGACTCCAGCGTCACTGGGTTCCCCGCCGTCTTCCCAGTCAAGATAGACCGTCGCACCAACGGGAAAGCCCTCTTGATCGGCCAGGAAAGCCGCGTTTGCGCCGTCTACGCTGCCCTGGTCTGCGGTCACGGTATGCGAGTCCGGACCGGCGCTCTGTTGGCCAAGATAGATCGGCGCCAGCCCCCAGCCATTGGCGACCAACGTCGGTCGCCATCCCATCCATCCGGTATCCGCATGGCTGGGCGCAGGCGCCAGGTAATAGCCGCACCAGGCCAGCCCGGTCTGTGTCTTCAACCAGGCGAGCGCGGGCAGTCCCGGAAAGCGGTCGGTGTCAAAGCCGATGTGGAAGGTCATGGTGAAGCTCCGCGTATGGCGAGGGCTGGTGGAACGGGTAATCAAACAGTGACTTGCAGATGCATGGCGATCAGCGCGTACCAATCGATGGCATGGCGTCTGCTTGCCTGCCACCTTCTGTCATAACTGGTTGGGGTGGGCGAACCCGGATGGTCAATGCGTGCCTGGGCGTAAGCCGCGTTGCTTACAGCGGCCCGCGACAGGACTTGGTAGGTACCCAGATAGGCGCGCAGTTGCGATTTCTCGACGCGTTGCACGCCTTCGATTTCCCAATCGCAGACTGCGCTGCTGGTCGGTCGATTGCCGCTTGCGCGCGGAACAGTGGCCCGATTGATGGATGTCACAATGTCATCCAGAGAAAGCCTGGTCGAGAAACACGCCAGCCAGAACGATTTGCGTTTCGGGTCGGTCAGTTGCACGGGCGGATCGCTCGGGAAGTCGCTCGAGTTGTCGAGCGAAAAACCGGTCTCCTCGGCAAACTCGCGCCGCGCCGCAGTCTCGGGAGATTCGCCGTCGTGGATGCCGCCACCGGGTAATGCCCATTGGGCTGCCTGATTGACGATGCTTGGTGGTTGGGCGGCTGCCCAGTCATCGAGCGCGGCCGCGATCGCCTCGGCCTGCGCGCGCGGGGTGTTCCATTGCAGGGGATTGCCGCCGGCAGCGGCGATGCTGGATGCGAGCGTGGCGGTATCGGCCTTGATGCACGGAGAAAACGGAATGGCCGGGCGGCGTGCAATCGTCACATCGATGAGATTCTGGACTGCGAACAGCGCGTTGTTGGCGATCACTTTCCCGTCGGGAGTGGCGATGCATGCGTTTCTTGCACGATCGAGTGCGCTTGCTGCGTCGGGAAAGACGGGTATCCCGTCGCACAAGACCCCGTTTGCCGCCTGGTATGCGTTACCTAGCCGAACCCGGGCGGTGTTCCAATCCTGCGCTGGATCCGCATTGGTCTGACATACCAGCGCAAGCGCTTCCATCGCCAGTACCGGCGCCGCGTATTCCGCCCACCACTGATTGAGTAGGCGTTTGCGTGCAATCAGATAATTGCCGCCCCCATCCGACACCGCCGCATAGACCTGTGGCATGCCATCAGCTCCGGTCCGGCGTCGATGGGGGCGATCCTTCCGGCGGCGGCGAGTCGGGTATGCCGGCGCTCATTGCCTGCTCGGTCTGCTGCTGCGCGGCGGCCACCGCCGCAGCGGCGGCCTGTTCGGCCTGCTGCAGTGCCTGGTTTGCGCTATCGATCGCCTGGTCATTGCCAGCTGCGGCAGTCGCCGCGGTTGCGGCCTGCATCGCCGCCTGCACTGCCATATTGCTGGCCGCCATCGCCTGATCGATCTGGGCTTGCGCCGCTTTCAGCGCCGCTTCGATCTGCGAGGATCCTGACGATTGCGCAGTGGAGGCTGGTGTCTGGTTCGGGGGCGTGGGCTGGGTATCGTCGGACATGCTGGTATCTCCTGAAGTGGACGCGGAATGGAGCGGGGTGACGGCATCGGCACGCGATGGCCGCATCGGAGCGGCGAGTGGTGCGGTTTCGGTTGGACGCTGCGCTGCAAGCGCGCGCAGCCTCTCGCCCAGTGCGTGTTCGGCCTGCGCCATGCCCTGGCGTGCGGCCGCCAGGGCAGCGGCGCGACCTGCATGCACCGCTTCGCGCGCCGCGTCGGCGGCGCTGGCCGCAGGCGGGGCCTGGTCGCCGGCCGCAGCAGGCGGGGGCGGTGCGCTCACTGCGTGGCCTCCGCATCCGTGTCTTGCGAGGTGGTGGATGATGCAGGTGCGGCACCGAAGTCGCGGAGCGAGATGATGCCGCCGTTGACCTGCAGCAGTGCAGCCAGGGCGTCGTTCTGCATGGTGAACACGCAGCTGCTGCCATCCTGGCCCAGCACGCCACGGCTGGGCCGGTTGGCCGCCAGAAATGCCTGCGCAGACTGCAAATAGAGGCGGATCGCATCGCTGGCCGCCTGGTCGCCGCCGTCGCCTCGGTAACGGGTGTGCTGGACGATCTGCTGGGCCGCCAGCGATAGCCGCGCGAAGCCGATCTGGCGACCGCGTGCCAGCCATTCGGCAACGCTGCGTTCGACCTCGTTGGGCGAGGGCAGGCCCTGGACCTGCGGGCAATCCAGGGTGGTGAACAGCTGTGGCAACAGCGTCTGCAGTGCCGAGGCCGCCGCATGCGCACGTTCGTCCTCAGCGGCGATGGTGGCGGTGCAGGCCAGGTAGAAGCGGTAGTAATCGCAGAATTCCAGGGGCGTGCGCGCCTGCTCGATGGCGAATGCCGCCGCTTCCTGCTGCAGTGCCGGCGTCACGTTGGCCGGCGGCGCGTCGGCGGCCAGCTGGCGGAGTGCCAGGCTTTCTTCCAGGTCCAGCGACTGGAACACGCCGGCGCCATCGATCTTCAGCTGGGTCAGCAGGCTGCGGCCTGCGGCCAGGTCGCTTGCGGTGTACAGGGCGTTGTCGCGAAAGATCCGCTGCAGCTGCGCCTTGACCACCGAGCCAGTGTCTCCGGCTTCGGCCTGCGCCAGCGTGCCCAGGTCGGTCGGGCTCAAGGTCATCAGCTTGACCGGGCTGACCCTCAGCTCCAGCTGCGGCAACAAGGCCAGGCGCGAGCCATGCAGGCCTTGCTGCACTTCGTCGAGCAAGCTGCTCTCGTCGGGAAAGTCGTAGCGCACACCGGGCGACTGGATCGCCCATGCCAGCCACTGGGTGCCTCCATCGATGAAGGCCAGGCACTGCCTGCCCAGCGTCGAGAGCATCGTCGGCATCGAGATGAGGCGGCCTGCGATCGAAACGGACATTGCATGACTCCTTGTGGATTCAACCAGCGGGGAAATTCTTCAGCACCAGCCCGGCCGCCGAACCGATCCTGGCAAAGTCGTCGGTGGCGCCCTGCATCAGTGCCTGCGCCTGGTTGAGTGCAGTGACGTACTTGTCATCGCCGGTGGCCAGGTACTGCGCCATCGCCACGCCAACGGCCGTGGTGGCGATCGTGGAGACATTGCGTAGCGCGTCGGTGGCGTCCTGCACCGCAATGGCGGTGGACTGCGCCACCGATTGATAGGCTTTGCCGGCTCCGCTGGTCAGCACGACCTGCGGGCTCATGGTCGCCAGCTGCACCTGGTTGATGACATCGATGACCTGCGCATTGACCTTTGTCGGTTCCATCGTGGTTCCCATGGAATGATCGGCCGCCTTTCAATGAGGCCTGGTGGTAGGGGGAGCTGACCTCATCTCTGCGGACGGCCTATGACTGAGCAGGCGGCGCAGGTGCAGGTGCAGAGCTAGATGCAGATGCAGGTGCAACAGGAGCAGCAGGTGCAGATGCAGCAGCGACAGGGGGTGTGCCTGTAGCTGCAGCTGCGGGTGAAGTTGCGGCTGCAGCAGCAGGAGCATCAGAAGTGGCAGCATGATCGAGGCCGGCACCGGAAGCGGGGGGAGTGGCGGGCAGGGGCGGCGGGACGCTCAGCGCATGCACTTCCATGAGGTCGGCGGTTGCGGTCGCGGCATCTGCCGAGGCGCCTTGTGCTTGCGTCTTCAGCACGTCGACGGCCACCTTGGCTTCGGCCGCGGCGGCGGCGATGAGCGCTGCAGGCGGGGGCGGTACGGGGGGAGGACCTGGCAATGGCGCGACCGTCGGTGGTGGTCCGGGTGGTGCAGGCGGTGGTGGCGGCGGAACCGGGAACGGTGCCGAGATCATCTTGGCGCAGGCGGCGGTGATCGCTGCTGCATTGATCATGCCGGCGCCTTGCTGCCGATTGACGGCGTTGTGCATTGCCATGCCCAGCGTCTCCAGCATCACGGCATCGAGCATGCCGAGCGCCTGTGCCGGTGCCTGACCGGTGGTCAGCGTCACGATGCTGCTCACCGCATCGACGATCTGGCTGTTCACGCTACTGTCGTCGATCATGACGAAGTCGCTCCCTTCTGGATGATTAAGGCAAGGATTTGAGTGAGAGCTGCATCGGCGAGCACCTGTCCGCGCTGCTGGTTGGCGACCGCGTTTTCCATTGCGAGCGCGATGGAATCCGACAGCGCCAGATAGGTCGCCCCCATCGCGAAGGCCGGCGCCTGGCCGATCGCCATCGCTGCACCTGTAGCGGCGGTACCGATCAGGCTGGCGACGCTTGCGACCTGCGCGCTTGGCTCCATGACGGGGCACTGGCATCAGTGTCCTAGGCCAACGACGGCCTGCGCTGTTCAACGCCAGCCGACGCCGAGAACAGCACGGTGTTCTGTGGTTCGTGTCTGCACGCGTACTGCAAGGCCACGCCATCGGGCACGCGTTCCAGGAATGCAAAATTGCCCTGCGGCACGTCGATCATGTTGCCCAGCTTCTGGCGATAGACCAACGGCTGCGCTCCGGGAATCACAGGCAGGATGCCGTCGAACTCGACGTTGATCACTGCCTTTTGATGCGGCGCGAATGTCGCCACGATGGTGCGGCCCCGGATCAGTCTGACGACGACATCCAGGGTGTTGGACGTAGGGATATGACGTAGTTGCAGCATGAGGCGTCCTTTCTCGATTCGGCCAGCGAACTGCGTGGTGGTTGCAAAGGCTTCGCGTATCGAACCAGGCGCCGCTCGTGCGGCAGCAGCGACGCCTGGTGGCCGATTAAGTCAACCCGGCGCTGAGGATTTCCCGGGTGGCGACACCATCGGACGCGGTATCGATCGAATACAGCGTGGACACGCCCTGAGTCGTCGACGCCTGCATCGTCACGTAGGACTGCTGCTGATTGTTGGTGGCGTTGTGGGCGGCGTTGGACAGCGCCTGGCTGGTGGCAACGAACAGGTTGCCCATTGCAATCGCCGGCGCATCGCCGAGGACCTTGGTGTTGACCTGGGAAACGGAATCGGTGATCTGGCTGTTGACGGCGGTCGGAAAGGCCATGGTGATAGCTCCTTGAGGTAGGAAAAGAACGAAGACGCTGCGGCGTTAGCGGTTAGCCGAACATCTTCTTGGTGGCGGCACCCGTGGCGCCGGTATCGAGCGAATACAGCAGCGAAACGCCCATGGTGGTTGCTGCCTGTGCGGTGACATACATCTGTTGTTGCGCGAGTGTTGCGTTGTGTGCCGCGTTCGCCAGCGCCTGCGCGGTGGCCTGGTACAGATTGCCCATGGCTGCGGCAGGGGAGCTTCCCAGCACCTGCAGGTTGGCCTGGGTGACCGAGTCGGTGATCTGGTCGTTGACGGCGGTGGGAAATGCCATTGGCGAATGTCCTTGGCGTTAGCCGGGCCGTCAGACGCCCAGGATCTGCTTGGTGACCACGCCGGTACTGGCGGTGTCGATCGAGTACAGGGTGGCCACGCCCATGGTGGTGGCCGATTGCGCAGTGACGTAGCTCTGCTGCTGCGCGTTGGTCGCGTTGTGGGCGGCATTGGCCAGCGCCTGCGCGGTGGCCTGATACAGGTTGCCCATGGCGATGGCGGGAGCGTCGCCCAGCACCTTGGTATTGACCTGGGTAACGGAATCGGTGATCTGGTTATTGACGGCGGTCGGAAATGCCATTTTCTTCTCCTAAAGATGTGAGTTAGCGCGACACGAGTCCGGGCACGCCGGTGCTTAGAATCTGCTTGGTGGCTACGCCGGTGGTGGCGGTGTCGATGGAGTAGAGCGTGGCCACGCCCATGGTGGTGGCCGACTGCGCAGTGACATAACTCTGCTGCTGTGCGTTGGTCGCGTTGTGGGCGGCATTGGCCAGCGCCTGCGCGGTGGCCTGGTACAGATTGCCCATGGCGATAGCCGGGGCGTCGCCCAGTACCTTGGTGTTGGCTTGGGTGACGGAGTCGGTGATCTGGTCGTTGACGGCGGTTGGAAATGCCATGCTTTTCTCCCTGTTTCTCGAATGAGTGGAGCGCTTGAACGAATGTGACGATGTCGAGGTTCGGCAGGCGGCCTGCCTGTCCGGAGATGTGTTGCAGTGGCACCGCATCACCGTGGAGAAACAGTAAATCTCCTTGGTCCGGGAAAATTGGTTTAAACGACGGCAATGCCGGGCTTATCGACGTGAAACCCGATCCGCTTTAGAGCGTATGCGATGTAAAGACGCGTTTTGGAACGGCGTGCGGGGAATGTCGTGGTGAATCGCAAAGGCAGTTACAGAAGGACCATGCAGAACAGGCGAGCACAGGCTGCTCCTGACGCAAAGGCAGCAAAGCTCGCGTCCGCTTGGCGACTCTCTGCGGCAAGTTAATGGGCAGCCGGTACGCTGTCGGTGCCTTGCGAAACCGGAGCCCACGCGCGTGGATGATTGACCGCGTTGCGGTTGAGCTCGGCGCGCATCACGTCGCAGTGACGTCGGCAGGGCGCTCACTGCCGCACATCAGTGGAGTGGCGAGATCACGTTCAACGGAACGAGGCGGGAGGGCCGTGTTTGGAGTGGATGCAGGCTTGATGCGGGTGACGGCATGGAGGCTGGCCTTGCTATCGCTGAAGACTGCCTTCGTCACTGTGCCGCATGCCTGGGGCGGCCTGGCAGCATCCCATAAGTATCGGCGGTGCTGCCGATCTATTGCCGATGCAGCCACCGCCCGTCATCACGCTCAGCGCGCGCTGCTCGGGTGCGCGCGCTGAGCGGCGGTCGACAGCACACCGGTGCGCTGTCGACCCGTGCCTTGGATTACCGCTTGCTCAGCGTCTGCACCGCGTCCACCAGCACGCCCACGTGCTCCGGATTCATATCCGGCGACATGCCGTGGCCGAGGTTGAAGACATGGCCTTCGCGCGAGCCGCCATTGCCCTGGGCGTAGCTGTCCAGGGTCTTGCCGACTTCGGCGCGGATCGCCTCGGGCGAGCCGTACAGGGTGGCCGGGTCCAGGTTGCCCTGCAGCGCGACGCGGCCGCCGGCGCGCTGGGCGGCGTCGGCCAGCGCGATGGTCCAGTCCACGCCTACCGCTTCGGCGCCGCTGGCCGCCAGCTCGCTGACGTAGGCACCGTTGCCCTTGCCGAACAACACCAGCGGGGTGCGCTCGGCACCGTCGCCGCGTTCCAGCTCGCGCGCGATGCGGGTGAGATAGGGCAGCGAAAACTCGCGGTACATCGCCGGCGACAGCACGCCGCCCCAGGTGTCGAATACCTGCAGTGCCTGCGCGCCGGCCGCGCGTTGCGCCGACAGGTAGGCGATCACCGCATCGGTGACGGTACCGAGCAGGTGATGCAGCACGTCCGGCGCATTGAAGGCCATGGCCTTGATGCGCGCGTATTCCTTGCTGCCGCCGCCTTCGATCATGTAGCAGGCCAGCGTCCACGGGCTGCCGGAGAAGCCGATCAGCGGCACCGCGCCATCGAGCTCACGGCGGATCAGGCGCACCGCATCCATCACGTAACGCAGCTCGGTTTCCATGTCCGGTACGCCCAGCCGATGGATCGCGGCCGCATCGCGCACCGGGTGGCGGAACTTGGGGCCTTCGCCTTCGACGAAGTACAGCTCCAGGCCCATCGCATCGGGAATGGTCAGGATGTCGGAGAACAGGATCGCCGCGTCCAGCGGGAAGCGTTGCAGCGGTTGCAGCGTCACTTCGCAGGCGATCTCGGGGTTCTTGGCCATGCCCAGGAAACTGCCGGCGCGCGCGCGGGTGGCGCGGTATTCCGGCAGGTAGCGGCCGGCCTGGCGCATCAGCCAAACAGGGGTGCGGTCCACGGGCTGGCGGTTGAGGGCGCGCAGCAGGCGATCGTTCTTGAGCATGGGGAGAGATGTCCTCAAAGCGGCGCGTCGGCGCCGCCGGTGATGAGTTGGAAGCCGCGTTTGAGGTGGGTGTCGCGCGCCTTGTCGAAGGCCCGGTCCGCTTCGTCCTGCAGCAGGTATTGGTCGCGTCGCAACTGCGAGCGTCCACCGATCTCGCCGCTCTCGCGCAGCAGCTCCCAGCCGCCGAACAGATCCGGTTGCAGGGTCAGCTGGACGTAGCGAAGCGGCGCGTTGCCGCCAGGATCGTGTTGCAAGTGGATGCGCATGGCGCCGATTGTAGCCGGGCGGTGCTGAAGGCTGGGAGGCAGTGGGCGCGCCGGGTTGCTCCAGGTGCGAAGGTCCAGCGGGCAGCGGTGGCAATCGGTGCGGTGGCGGATGGGCGTTCCGCCTCGTCCACGCAGGCGATCGGCGGGCAGGTATTGCGTAGGAGCGCACCTGGGCGCGATGGGGATTTATCGGGAAGTCCCCATCGCGCCCAGGGGCGCTCCTACGAAGAGCTAAGGGTCGTGCGACCGACGGCAGCTGGGTGCGGCTGTCCAGCATTCCGTGTCTGGCCGGCCTCACCCGCCGGCAAGGGCCGCGCGTGCCACCAGGCTCCTGCGTGGGCGACGTCCCGCCTTATCTGCGCAGGCGATCGGCAGGCAGGCACTGCGTAGGAGCGCACCTGGGCGCGATGGGGATTTATCGGGAAGGCCCCATCGCGCCCGGGGGCGCTCCTACGAAGAGCTGAAGGTCGGGCGGTCGACGGCAGCGGGGCGCGGCCATTCAACGTTCCGTGCGTGCCGGCCGGCCTCAGCCCGCGAGGATCTCCAGCACTGCTGCCTCGTCGACGTCGGGCACCACCTCGGCCTTGCCGATGCCGCGCCACAACACCAGCCGCAGGCGGCCGGCGGTGTTCTTCTTGTCCAGCCGCATGCGCCCCAGCAGGGCCTGTGGCGACAGGCCGGGCGGAATGTCGGTTGGCAGGTCGAAGTCGCGCAGCAGGGCGCGCAGCGCCTCGGTGTCCTGTGCATCGCTCATGCCCAGCGCAGCCGACAGCCGCGCGGCCAGCACCATGCCCACCGCGACCGCTTCGCCATGGTTGAGGTTGTCGTTGCCGGGCGCGCCGTAACCTTGTTCGGTCTCGATCGCATGGCCGAAGGTGTGGCCCAGGTTGAGCAGCGCACGCTCGCCCTTTTCCAGCGGATCGCGCGCCACGATGTCGGCCTTGTGCTCGCAACTGCGTGCGATCGCCTGTGCGAGGGCGTCGGCATCGCCCTCCAGCAACGCCCGGCGTTCGGCATGCAGCCACTGGAAGAACAGCGGGTCGCGGATGGCGCCGTACTTGATCACCTCGGCCAGCCCGGCGCGCAGCTCGCGCGCGGGCAGGGTGTGCAAGGTGTCGGTATCGGCGATCACCGCGCGCGGCGGATGGAACGCGCCAACCAGGTTCTTGCCCTGCGGGATGTCCACCGCGGTCTTGCCGCCGACCGAGGAATCCACCATTGCCAGCAGGCTGGTGGGCAGTTGCACGCAGTCCACCCCACGCATCCAGCAGGCCGCCGCGAACCCGGCCAGGTCGCCGACCACGCCGCCGCCGAGCGCGAACACGCAGGCGTCGCGGGTGGCGCCCAGTTCGGCCAACGCCGCAATCGCGGCACCGAAATTGTCCAGTGTCTTGGAGGCTTCGCCGGCGGCGATCACCAGCTCGCCCAGCTGCAGGTCCGGGCGCGCCTGCAACAGGGCCTTGCGCACCCCGGCGGCGTAATGCGGGGCCACCTGCGAGTCGCTGAGCAGCAGCACGTGGCGGCCGCGCACATGGCTGGCCAGGCGTGCGCCGTCGGCCAGCAGGCCGGGCGCGATGGTGATGGTGTACGGCTGCGCGCCGTCGACATCGACGCTGCGCGAAGAACGGGGGAGTGTCATGCGGGGGTACTCGACATGCGCCATTGCGCGGCCAGGCGCAGCACCAGCTGCGCGGTGGCCTCGGCGGGGGAGAAGTGATCGGTTTCCAGGCTGAGGTCGGCGACCTCCTGGTACAGCGGGGTGCGCTGCGCGGCCATCGCGTGCAGCACCTGCTCGCGGTCGGCGCGTTGCAACAGCGGCCGGTTGCGGTCGCGTGCCAGCCGGGTGAGCTGTGCCGGCACGCTGACGTGCAGGTACACCACGAACCCACGCGCGCGGATGCGCTGGCGGTTGAGCGGGTCCAGTACCGCGCCACCGCCTGTGGAAATCAGCTTGTTGTCCTGCTCCAGCAGCGTCTGCAGGGTCTGGACCTCGTGCTGCCGGAATCGCGCTTCGCCGTGCTGTTCGAAAATGGCCGGGATGCTGCTGCCGACCTGCTCGACGATGGCCTGATCCACATCGACGAACTCCAGCCCGAAGCGCTCGGCTAGGCGGCGGCCGATGCAGCTTTTTCCGGCGCCCATCGGGCCGACCATCACGAGATTGGGAGCGGGGTTCATGCGCAGGGATCGTAGCATTCAGGCCCGTGCATCGGGCCGGTCGGCATGGACTGAAACCATTTCCGCGGGCGCGCGTCGGCTGCGCGCCGCAGCTTCGACACCCCGCTGGGGGGAGATCGACCGCAGCCATGGCTGGCGATGGATCGGCGGCGCGCACCGCGGGGCGAGCGCCTGGCGGCAGGCGTCTGTGGTGCGAAGACGCCGGGAAACACGCGCCCGACGTGCCTTGCCGGCGTCGGCCGCAGCCCTGGCGGCGGGCACGCCGCTGTCGGCCGCCGCGCATAGGCGAAGCAGGCGCGATGCGCCCACAATAGGCGCCAATCTTGCTGCCCTCGCACCGTCATGACCGATCTGTATGCAGAAGCCCTTGCCACCTTTACCGCGCTGTACGCAGAGGCGCACGCCGGCGCCGAGCTCGAAGCCAGCGCAATGACCGTGGCCACCGCCAGCGTCGACGGCCGGCCGAGCGCACGCACCGTGCTGCTCAAGGCCTTCGATGCGCGCGGGTTCGTGTTCTACACCCATCTGGACAGCGCCAAGGGCCGCGACCTGCAGACCCATCCGCAGGCCGCGCTGCTGTTCCTGTGGCGCAGCCTGCGCGAGGCCGGCATCCAGGTGCGCATCGAAGGCGGCGTGCAGCTGGTCGGTGCAGAGGAGGCCGATGCCTACTTCGCCTCGCGCCCGCGCATGAGCCAGATCGGTGCCTGGGCCTCGCTGCAGTCGCAGACGCTGGGCTCGCGCGAGGAGTTCGACGCGGCCATCGCCAAGGTCGAAGCCACCTTCGAAGGCCGCGAGGTGCCGCGCCCGGATGGCTGGGGCGGGTTCCGGGTGGTGCCGCAGGCGTTCGAGTTCTGGTACGGCGCCAGGTTCCGCCTGCACGAGCGCTGGCGGTACGAGGCCGATGCGGCCAGCCACTGGAGCAAGCGGATGCTGTATCCGTGAGCACGCCGGGCGGGTGGCGGGTGCGCGCGGCGGTCGGTGCCGATGCGCAGGCCTTGCTGGCCTTGCGCCTGGCCTTGTGGCCCGATGCCGATGACAGCGTTGCCGACGATGGCGTCGCCGAACTGCAGGCCGCGCTGGCGCGTGCAGACGCCAGCCATCTGCTGGTGGTGGACGAGGCGGATGCGGCGCTGGGGTTTGCCGAGGTGTCGGTGCGCCACGACTACGTCAATGGCACCGAAAGCACGCCGGTGGGTTTTCTGGAAGGCTGGTATGTGAGTCCGGCCTGGCGCGGTCGCGGGCTCGGTCGCGCGCTGGTGGCGGCGGCGGTCGCGTGGACGCGGGATCGGGGTTGCACGGAGCTGGCCTCCGATGCGCAGCTGGACGACGGCGGCGCCCAGGCGGCGCATGCGGCGTGCGGCTTCGAGCCAACTGAACGGGTGGTCTACTACCGCCTGCAGCTGGCCTGACCGGCTGACGTCCGGCCCTTTCTGCCGGTCGCGGACAGTCTGTAGTATGTCCGCCCATTGCACGCGTGTTGCTGCATCACCGCAGCGGCATCACCGCAGTTGCTTCACCACCGCCGCATGACCAAAGGACAGGACATCGTATGACGCAGTACACCACTGTCGAATTGCACGGCCTGCTGGCCGAGCGCTACCGCGACCAGCCGATCGAGGTCGAGCTGATCGACGGGCTGGAACCGGCCATCAACCTCACCCTGGCCGACCATGGCGACATGCAGATCCAGGTCGCCGCCTCCGGCTCGCAGGTGTTCGTTTCCACATTGCTGGCCAACGCCGACCAGGTCAGCGATCGCGCGGCGTTCAACGACGCCTGCCTGCGGCTCAACCCGCTCAATCCCTTGTCCAACCTGGGCCTGGTGCAGGTCGACGGCAAGGATAGCTACGTGGTCTTCGGCGAACTGTCGGCGTCGTCCACGCTGGACCAGATCGACGAGGAAATCCAGACCCTGGCGGCCAATACGCTGGATGCCGCCGAATCTCTCAAGCCGTTCTTTTCCTAAAGGCGTGTTGTCATGAGTATCTTTTCAAAGCTGATCACGCTGCTGCGTGGCACTGCACACGAAACCGGCCAGAAGGCGGTCGACGCCAACGCGCTGCGCATCCTGGACCAGGAAATGCGCGATGCCGGCGCCCAGCTCACGCGTTCGCGCGAAGAGCTGACCAAGCTGATGGCGCAGAGCAAGCTCGCCCAGCAGAAGATCGACGCGCGCGCCGGCAAGATGGCCGAATACACGCGCTATATCGAAGGTGCGCTGGCCAAGGGCGACGAATCGCTGGCCCACGATGTGGCGACCAAACTGGCCGCGCTGGAAAGCGAGGATGCCGGCGACAAGGCCTCCAAGACATCGCTGGACCAGTCGGTGGTGACGCTCAAGGCCACCATCCAGAAGACCGAAAACCAGCTGCGCGGCATGCGCCAGCAGATCGACACGGTCAAGGCCACCGACGCGGTGCAGAAGGCGCAGGCGGCGATTGCCGCGCGCCATTCCGGCGCCAGCAGCAAGATGGGCTCGGCACTGGAATCGCTGGAGCGGATCAAGGCGCGTCAGGCCGAAACCTCCGCACGCATCGAATCGGCCGAAGAGCTGGAGGCATCCAGCGGCGACGGCGATCTGAATCGGCGCCTCGCCGCGGCCGGCCTGATGGAGGGCGAATCCAACGCCGCCGCGGTGCTGGCACGTTTCAAGAAGCCGGCCCAGCTCGGCCACGACAGCGCCGGCGGCAGCGCGCCGCTGATCGGCCAGGTGCGCGACGTGCAGCAGGTTCCGCGCAGCGACAGCTGACCGGCCGCACGGCACAGGACGCGCCATGATCATCGTCGGAAAGCTGTTGCGGGTGGTGCGGCGCCACGTGCGCCGCGTCAGCTGGGGCATGGTGGCGCTGGCATTGCTGGCGCACATGGGGCTGAGCTGGGTATTGCTGCTGCTGGCCGGCGAGCACACGCTCGTCGGCCTGGACGCGTTCCCGTATTACTACATGACCACGGCCACCACCATCGGCTATGGCGACCTGTCGCCGGGCTCGGTGGCCGGGCGCTACATTGCCGCATTCGTGTTGATGCCGGGCGCAGTGGCATTGTTCGCCACGGTGCTGGCCAAGACCAGCGGCGTGCTCATCACCTTCTGGAGGCGCCACCACATGGGCAAGATGGCTTACGCCGATCTGCGCGGGCACACCATCCTGATCGGCTGGCAGGGCGCCGCGTCCACGCGCTTGCTGGAGCTGCTGCTGTCCGACACCGCCACCGACGACGAAGGCGTGGTGCTGATCGCCGAGGGCGTGGCCGAGAACCCGATGCCTGACCACATGCGCTTCATCGCCGCCGAGTCGTACACGCACACCGAGGTCTACCTGCGTGCGGGCATCGCGGGTGCGGCGCGGGTGATCGTCAACCCGCCCTCGGACGACCAGGCCCTGGCGGCGGTGTTCGCGCTGATGGCGCATGCGCCGCGTGCGCACATCGTGGCGCACTTCGCTTCGGCCAGCGCGGCGCGGCTGGTCGGTTGCCACTATCCGGCGATCGAATGCACACGGCCGATGACTGCCGAGATCCTGGCGCGCGCTGCGCAGGACCCGGGCAGCGCGGCGATCACCGCCGAGCTGCTGTCGGTGGACGATGGTCCGACCCAGTTCGGCCTGGCGGTTCCTGCGGATGTCGATCCGCTGGAGTACCGCGTGCTGGCCGCCGATTTCAGCCAGCGTGGCGCCCTGCTGCTGGGCCTGCGCGCGCCCGATGGCGCGCTGCGCTTGAACCCGCCAGCACACACCGCCGTGCCGGCCGGTGCCATGCTGTATTACCTGGCCGAGCAGCGCGTGCCCGTGTCTGCCATCGCATGGCAGGCCCTGCGCACCGCGGCCGTGTCCCGTTCCCCATCGCCACAAGGTGCATGACGATGAGTTTTTTCAGCAAGTTGTTCGGTCAACCACAACCGCCGCCGTTGCCCAGCTCCGGCACCGGCGCCATCGGTCACGCGCTGCCGCTGGGCTTGCGCGTGGGTGGGCAGCTGGAGATCGATACCACGTTGTACCGCATGGCACCGGAGGCCATGACCGCCGAGTTGCCGGGCGGGCATCAAGGCATTCCGTGCTACGGCCACGTCAATCTGGGCGATGGCTATTCCCTGCATCGGTTCTACCTGGACGATGACGCGTTCCTGCAGGTCACCACCGTGGGCGGCGATCTGGAGGCGATGAAGGCCTTCGTGTATTGCGAGACGGTCAATCCGCCCAGCAAGCAGGCGTTTCAGGAGTTCGTGATGCAGCATCCGCATCTGGGTGCGGCGCAGATCGACTACGCCGGCAAGCGCTGGCAACGCGCCACGCAGTCCACCGACGATGCTGCGCGGATTCCGCCGATTGCCTATGACGAAGTGCTGTACCGCTATCAGCCGCCGCGCCGCGATGGCGATCTGACCCATTACGCCATGCTCTACAGCCGCGATGTGCCGGAGCTGCAGCGTGAGGAATTCCTGCTGGTCACCGGCGAGGATTCCGGCCCCAATGAATTCTGCGTCACCTATGCGGTCGGCATCGATGTCACCGTTGCCGATCTGGATATCACCTGAGCGTGCGCGCTCGTCCTCCACTTACCCTGGTCCTGTCATGAACCCGATCAACCTGCAGAGTTTTCTCGCGTTTCTTTCCTACTTCGGCACCGGCCTGGGCGTGTTGATCGTGGCGGTGGTGCTGGTGACCCTGGTCACCCCGCACAAGGATTTCACCCTGCTGCGGCAGGGCAACGTGGCGGCGGCCACCGCCCTGGCCGGCAACCTGATCGGTGTGGCATTGCCGCTGCATTCGGCCATCACCCATTCGGTGAGCCTGGTCGATGCGCTGATCTGGGGCGCGGTCGCCTGCGGCATCCAGATCGTGGCGTACCTGCTGGCCAACCTGGTGGCCGGGCGCATCTCGCGGCAGATCACCGACAACGTCACCGCCGCCGGCATCTTCTCGGCCGGCGTGTCGATCGCGGTCGGGCTGATCAATGCCGCGGCGATCACGCCGTAACGGAGCGCAGGCATGAAGCGATCACGCAACCTCAAGCTCACCCTGATGGCCGCATTGCCGGCCGCCCTCGTCACCGGCTGCGGTTCCGAACCGGAGACCGGGGTGGTACTGCAGTCGGCCTCCGACTGCTACCAGATCAAGCAGGAACAGACCGACATCCAGCAATGCCTCAAGGCCTATGACGAGGCGGTGGCCAAGCATCAGCAGGCCGCGCCGCGCTTCAGTACGCGCTACGAGTGCGACGAGCAGTTCGGCAGTTGCACCGCGGTGCAGACGGCGCAGGGCCAGCAGAGCTGGATCCCGCCGATGGGCGGGTTCCTGCTGGGTTACGCGTTGGGCAACATGACCGGTGGTGGCGGTTACCGCTATGGCGGCGCGATGCCGCTGTACCGCGATTACCGCAGCGGCGGGTACTACAAGCCCAATGGCGATCTGGCCAGCAACCGCGTCGGCACCGTGCGCGGGCGCAGCGGCGCCATCGACATGCCGTCGCGGGCGATCACCGTGTCGCGCTCGGGTTTCGGCTCCAGTGCGGCCGCGCGCAGTTCGTTCGGCAGCGGCGGGCGCAGCTCCGGGTACGGCGGCTGACATGCAACGGATCGCAATCGCCGAGCGCCCGGACTGGCGCGAACAGGCCGAATCGCTCGGTTTCCACTTCCACACCATCGACGGCGAGCGGTACTGGGACGAAAGCGCGTACTACGCGTTTACGCTGCAGCAGATCGAGGACGACATCGAAGCGCCCACGCAGGAACTGCACGACATGGCGATGCAGTTGGTGGACGAGGTGGTGGGCTCGGAACAGCTGATGACACAGCTGGCGATTCCGCCGTTCTACTGGGACTGGATCGCCACCTCGTGGAAGGACCGCGACCCGCATCTGTACGGCCGCATGGACTTGGCCTATGCCGGCAACGGCCCGGCCAAGCTGTACGAACTCAACTACGACACGCCGACCTCGCTGTACGAATCGGCGTATTTCCAGTGGCTGTGGCTGGAACAGCAGATCGCCGCAGGTGCGCTTCCCAAGGGCACCGATCAGTACAACCTGATCCAGGATCTGCTGTGCGAAACCCTGGGCGCGTTGGCGGCCGATGGCGCGCTCGGCGCGCAGATGCATTTTTCCGCGGTGCGCGATTCGCTGGAAGACCGCGCCACGGTGCGCTACCTGCGCGACTGCGCGCATCAGGTTGGCATCAGCACCGAGGAAGTGGCCATCGAGGACATCGGCCTGAGCGCCGATGGCTGGTTCACCGATGAGCAGGACCGGGTGATCCACACGCTGTTCAAGCTCTACCCGCTGGAATTCATGATGGAAGAACGCTTCGGCCCGGCATTGATTGCCAACCGTGTGCGCCTGATCGAGCCGGCATGGAAATCGGTGCTGAGCAACAAGGGCATTCTGCCGCTGTTGTGGGAGCGGCATCAGGGCCATCCCAATCTGCTGCCGGCGCGCTTTGCGCAAACCGGCCAGGCACCGACGGCAGGCTGGGTGCGCAAGCCACTGCTGTCGCGTGAGGGCGCCAATATCTCCCTGGTCAGCGCACAGGGAGAGGCGGCGCACACAGACGGCCCGTATGTGGACGGGCCGGCGATCCTGCAGGCGCACCATCCGTTGCCGGTATTCGATGGCCGGCACGCCCTGGTCGGCAGCTGGGTGGTGGCCGATCGTCCTGCCGGGCTGGGCATGCGCGACGACGATGGCCCGATCACCCGCGACACCTCGCGCTTCGTACCGCACGTGATCGTGGACTGACGCAGCAAAGGGTGTGCGTCGCCACTGCGAGGTGGCGCTGCCGTGTGGCGTGATCGCCCTTGCATGTGGTCGTGAGTAAAGCGCTGCTTCCGCATAGCCGGGTGGTACGTAACGGCCCGCGCTGCATGAGACAGCTGTCGCCCAGTATCGCCTGACACACGCTGCAGTGGCACGCAAGCCCCGCGCGGCCTGCCGGGCAGCGCAGGTTTTCCACACCCCCTGTGGATGGAAGTTGCACAAGGCTGTGGACAAGTGGGCGCAGGCCCCGGCCTGCAACGCTGTCAAGATGGGTGGTGAAAAAATGACCAGTCGTTCGCGGGCGAGGTGGTTCCCTCGCGATCGCAGCGATCCCGGCAGGATCGGCAAAGCCGCGTGCGCCCCGATCGCTGCGATGCGCTGGCCTGCAGTGCGCCCTGCCAACGCGTGGTGCTGAGCATGCGAATCGTGCAGGGCGCACGTGCGGTGTAGGCAAGGCGCACGATACGCAGCGACCGACCGCGATGCGCCTGCGCTTGCGACCAGTGCTCGCCTGCGGCGACAGCTTGCGCACACCGCGCAGCCATCACACCCGCCGCGCCACGAAAAAGCCCGCAACGGCGAGCAGCCACGCCAGGGCGAACACGCTCAGGTACGCGGCCGAGGTCGCGGAGGCCAGCAGCGCGGCAAACAGCGCGCCGGCCAGCGCCAGCATGCCGGCCACCGCGATCGCCTCGCTCAACTGCAGCGCCGAACTGTTGGCGCCTTGCTGCGCCGGCGGCGACAGCGACAACGTCAACACCGACAGGCTCGGATACAGCAGGCCCATGCCCAGGCCGGTCAGCGCCCAGCCGGCAATCGCCACCGGCACCGGGATGACCGGCCACACCGCACCTGCGCTGATCACGATGCCCAGCGACATGAAGCACGCACCGGTCTTGAGCAGGCGTGGGCGCGACCAGCCGGCGCGGCTATGGCCCTGGTACCAGGAGCCACTGAACCAGCCCAGCGCACCGACGCTCAGCGCCACGCCGGCCAGCAGCGGCGACAGGCCACGTTCGCGCGACAGCAGCAACGGCAGGAACGCCTCGAACCCGAAGAAGGCCGCGGCTGCGATACCGCGCAGCGCGATCACGCTGGGCAGGCCACGCGCAAGCCGCAGCGTGCCGGTCGGCAACAGACGCCAGGCGCAGCACACGCTGAGCAGCAGTGCCGGCAGCATCGCCAGCAACGCGACCGGGCCGTGCAGCTGCCCGCCCAGATACACGCCGAGCACACCCAGGGCCGCACCGATCGCCCAGCGCAACGCGGAATGCGATGCGCCGGTGGTGTCGCTCGACCAGCTGCGCCCGCGGATCGCCGGCCACAGCATCAACCCGGCCGGGATCGCCAGCAGCGGCACCGACAGGAACACCCAGCGCCAGCCCACGTGCTGCACGATCAACCCGCTGATGCCCGGCCCGATCAACGAGGGCACCACCCAGCCGGCCGAAAACGCGGCAAACACGCGCGGCCGCAAGGCGTCCGGATACAGGCGCCCGACGATCACGTACAGCGCCACCGAATACGCGCCGGCGCCCAGGCCCTGCAGCAGGCGCCCGGCAATCAGCACGGGCATGCTCGGTGCCAGCCCCGCCACCAGCAGGCCGATCACGAAGCACAGCAGGCCGTAAGCCAGCGCGCCACCCGGGCCGCGACGGTCGCTCCAGCGCCCGGCGGCCGTCATGCCGACCACACTGGTCGCCAAGGTGCCGCCAAATGCCAGCGCGTATAGTGGCAGGCCGTTCAATGCGCGCGCAACGGTGGGCATGGCGGCGGCCACCGCCAGCGATTCGAAGGCGTTGAGCGACACCAGCGCCACCATGCCCAGCGTCGCCGCGCGATACGGAGCGGCCAGGATGGAGGTGGGGCGGGTGTCGCCAGGCGAGGCGGCGGATAGGGCGGTATCGGTAGTCATCGAACATCCAGGACGGCAGTGTGTAGAACCATGAGCACGGTGCTTGCACCGCTCGTGGCCGCGCAGCATCCTGCCTCAACCAAGGTTGAGGTCAAGGCAATGCAGCGTGAGTTGTCGGTGGGTGAGGTGGCCAGGCGTAGTGGCGTGGCGGTGTCGGCATTGCATTTTTACGAGCGCAAAGGCCTGATCCAAAGCCTGCGCACGGCAGGAAACCAGCGCCGCTATGCGCGCGATGTGCTGCGACGCATCGCCGTGATCCGCGTCGCGCAACGGCTCGGCGTGCCGTTGCAGCAGGTGCTGGACGCGTTCTCGGTGCTGCCGGACCAGCGCACGCCCACCCGTGCGGAATGGGCACGCATGTCGGCGCGTTGGCGTGGGCAGCTGGAGGCGCGTATCGCCGAGCTGCAGGCCTTGCGCGACCAGCTCACCGACTGCATCGGCTGCGGCTGTCTGTCGCTGCGCCGCTGCCGGTTGAGCAATCCGGGCGACACGCTGGCCGAAGGTGGGGATGGTGCCTTGCGATTGTCGCGGCTTGCTGCCGACTGAGATGGCGTGCGCGGGCTGCGCCGCGGGCGTGATCGGCATCTGCAGGCCGTGCGCGGGCCGCAGCTACTGCGCCGCTTGCATGCCCGGGGCGCGCCTGTCGCCGTCCCGGGTTACAGCCGCAACCGGGACCAATGGCAGTGCCGTGAGGGGCGAAGGCGACCGTAGGATGGGGATCCCTCCGCCGCAGGACCTTACGCATGTTCCCCACCTTGCGCCGATCGCTCGCCGTTGCGCTGTCGCTGGCGTGCATCACCGCCAACGCGCAGGCCGCGCCTGCAACCAACGCCACCGCGCCGGCAAGCGCGTTCGATCCGCTGGCCCTGTTCGCACCGCTGCAACTGCCCGACGCACCCAACGCCTACCGCAGCGGCAGCGGCGTGCCCGGGCCGTTGTTCTGGCAAAACCGCGCCGACTACAGCCTCGACGCCAGCATCGACCCGGCAACGCACACGCTCACGGGCGAGGCGGCGATCCACTACACCAACCGCAGCCCGGACACGCTGGACGTGCTGTGGCTGCAGCTGGACCAGAACATCTACCGCGCCGATGCGCGTGCTGCCGCCAGCCGGCCGTCGCGCCGGACCCAGTTCACCGACGGCATGCAGATCGCCAGTGTCGAGATCGACGACGGCGGGCGTCGCCAGCCTGCGCACTTCGTCGTCGACGACACCCGCATGCGGGTGGACCTGCCGCAGCCGTTGGCGGGGCAGGGCAAGGCGCTGACCGTGCATATCCGCTACCGCTACACGATCCCGGGCACCTGGGGCGGGCGTACCGCGGTCAGTGCCAGCAAGCAGGGCGAGATCTACGAGATTGCGCAGTGGTATCCGCGCATGGCCGTGTACGACGATCTGCGCGGCTGGGACACGCAGCCGTACCTGGGCTCGGAGTTCTATCTGGAGTACGGCGACTTCGACTATGCGGTGACCGTGCCGGAGGGCTTCCTGGTGGCCGGCTCCGGCGTACTGACCAATCCGGCCGAGGTGCTCAGCCGCACCGAACAACAACGCCTGCAACAGGCGCGTGGCAGCGATCGCACGGTGCTGATCCGCACGCCCGAGGAAGTGGGCGCGCGCGCTGCCAGGCCGGCGGGGAGCAGCACGCGCACCTGGCGCTTCCATATGGACAACACCCGCGATGTGGCGTTTGCCGCCTCGCCTGCGTTTGTATGGGATGCCGCACGCATCAAGTTGCCGGGCGGCAAGCAGTCGCTGGCGATGTCGGTGTACCCGCTGGAAGGCGTGGGCGCGGACAAGTGGAACCGTTCCACCGAATACGTCAAAGGCGCGATCGAACATTTCTCGCAGTGGTACCCGTATCCGTGGCCGGCCGCGATCAACCTGGGCGGCTACGGCGCGGGCATGGAGTATCCCGGCATCGTCTTCGATGGTTTCGAAGATGGCGGCAAGGAGCTGTTCTGGATCACCGCGCACGAGATCGGCCACACCTGGTTCCCGATGATCGTCGGCTCCAATGAGCGCCGGCATGCATTCATGGACGAAGGCTTCAATACCTTCATCGATGTCTATGCGTCCGATGCCTTCAACAAGGGCGAGTACGCACCCAAGCGCGACTCGGAATATGCGCCCAAGGGCGGCAACCCGGTCGATGAAATCCTGCCGTTGCTGGCCGATACCCGCGCGCCGACGTTGATGGACAATGCCGATTCCACCAGCGAGACCTACCGCCATCCACTGACCTATTTCAAGGGCGCATTGGGGCTGGTGCTGTTGCGCGAGCAGATCCTCGGGCCGGAACGCTTCGATCCGGCCTTTCGCAAATACATCGCAACCTGGGCCTACAAGCACCCCACGCCATCGGATTTCTTCCGGCTGATGGAAAGCGAGAGTGGCGAAAATCTGGCCTGGTGGTGGCGCGGTTGGTATCTCAACAACTGGCAGCTGGATATGGGTATCAGCGAGGCCCATTACATCGATCACGATCCTGCCAAGGGCCTGCAACTCACGCTGCGCAGCAGCCAGAAACTGGTGATGCCGGTGACCGTGCGGGTGGATCTGGCCGACGGCAGCCATCTGGACCGCCGCGTGCCGGTGGAAACCTGGCTGCAGACCACCGCGCCCAAGCTGACGCTGCCGACCACGCAGAAAGTGCTGCATGTGACGCTGGATCCGGACCATGTATTGCCCGATGCCCAGCGTGGCGACAACCAGGTAAACACGATCGGCTAGCGGCTGCCGATGCATGCATCGGCGCTGCAATGGCGCAGCTGTTGCAGGCTTGCGGCACACCGTCTCGCCGCCACCAACGACGCAATCGATTGCAGCGATTGCGCCGTTTTTCGTGGCGGCGTGCGGCCCGACGTCATGCGCAGACGCGCCGCAATGCATGCGCGTCGGCGCCAGCTGCCAGGTGCACGCATCGCCGAGCGCATCGGCACTGAAGGCTGCCGCGTTGCGATCACCGCGACGCTTTGCGCAACGGTTCCATGCCGTGTCCGCGCTGCGCGGCAATGAGATGCGGTAACGCCATTGCGGCGCAATTTTTGCGGTCGCCCGCTGGTAACGCTTACAGCCACGCTGCGTCTGCATCCGGGCTGCGGACTCAAGCGCGCGCGGTGTTTCGTGCCTGCGTGTGGCCTTGTGTGTTTGCTGCAACGCACGGTGACAAGCCCCGGCACGCGTGACTAGGCTGCGCCGCGTGTTAGCGCTATCAGTCCTGCATCGCGTGCTGGCACGGGGTTGCGTGCAGGGGCGCTCATGGCACGCGGGGCGCAGGCGTACCGATTGGGAAGGCAGTCGCAGGTGCTGTACAGGTCGAGGCGCAGGCCGCGTTCGTCAGGAACGTGGCACGCACGGCTGGCATCAAGGGGGATCTGCCGGCGTTCGAGGCGGCGGGTCGGATGAAGTGCTGCAGGCAGACAGGTCGTGTGCCGTCCAAGGTGCGTGGCCAGGCAAGCGCCGCGTCGCATTCCGCGACCACGGCCGTGGGTGTTGGACCAGACCCGAGGATAGATCGATGCGTCGTACGTTGAGCAATGTGAAGTCGAAGGCCATGTTCACCTTTGTCGGTGGCATCCTGGTGATCAATCCGGCCTTCGCGCAGGAGGCTCCTGCGCAGCAGGTGTCGCCGCCGCAGTCCAGCGCACAAACTGCCACCACCCTGGATGCGGTCAACGTGACCGGCATCCGCAGCAGCCTGGACCAGTCGATGGGCATCAAGCGCGACGCTGCCGGCGTGGTGGATGCAATCAGCGCCGAAGACATCGGCAAATTTCCCGACACCAATCTGGCCGAGTCGCTGCAACGCATCACCGGCATCTCGATCGAGCGCCGCGACGGCGAAGGCGCGCAGGTCACGGCACGCGGCTTTGGCCCGCAGTTCAATACGGTCACCCTCAACGGCCGCCTGATTCCCGGTGCCGATGCATTCGGCGCGCCTGGCCAGACCCCAATCGGGGGCGTGGATGTGGGCACGCGTGCGTTCAATTTCGCCCAGCTCGCCTCCGAGGCCATCACCGGGATCGAGGTCTACAAGACCAGCCGCGCCACCGCACCCAGCGGGGGGATCGGCGCCACCATCAACATCCAGACCGACAAGCCGTTCAACCATTCCGGTGTGGTGGCCAACGCCGGCGCCAAGATGGTGTCGGATCGTTCGCAGCCGTTCGGCGATTCGCTCACCCCCGAAGTCTCCGGCATCTTCAGCTACACCAATCCCGACAAGACCTTCGGTATCGGCTTGAGCGGCAGTTACCAGAAGCGCCACGGCGGCTCGGTGCAGGCCACCGAAAACACCTGGAACATCCAGCGCTGGACCGGCACCGATCCGGCCTTGCGTCCGGATGCGGTGGTGACCAACGCCCCGGCGAACGGCCAGTTGTACGGCATGCCCAACGACCTGCGCTATGCCTTCGCCGACTTCCAGCGCGAGCGCACCAACGGCCAGGCGGTGATGCAGTTCGCGCCCAGCGACAGCCTGACCCTGACCCTGGACTACACCTATTCGTCCAACGAGATCCGCGAAGAACGCGGCGAGCAGGGCATCTGGCTGCAGCGCGCCAACAGCTTCACCGATCTGACCTTCGACACCGGCCAGGCGGTGGCCACGCCGGTGTACCTGCGCGATGTGCCCAACGGTGCCAAGGACTTCGGCATGGAGCAGCAGCGCAACGAGCAGAAGTACACGCTCGGCTCGCTCGGCTTCAATGCCGATTGGCAGGTGAACGACCGCTTCCAGCTGTCCTTCGATGCGCACAACTCCAAGACCAAGAGCCTGCCCAACGACCCGGTCACCGGCGGCAGCGCCACGTATTTCAGTTTCGCCGGCACCAACAACTGCAGCAACGGCCCGTCCTGTGGCGGCCAGTGGGGGCAGGAGCTGCGCTTCAATGGCGGGCTGCCGATTGGCGCGCGCACCTGGTATCCCACCGCGGCCGATTCCGTGGCCGGCACCAACGGCGTGCTCAACCCGGACTTCACCCCCGCCGAACTCGGCTCGCAGGTCCTGCGCATCTTCTATCAATCGCAGGTCACCGAGATCAAGGAAGGCCGCATGGACGGCACCTTCGACTTCGAGGACGGGCGCTTCCAGTTCGGCGTGAGTACCGCCAATACCACCATGAACCGGCTTACCAGCGACACCAACTCCACGCTGGGCGACTGGGGCGTGGCCAACGCCGGCAACGAGCCCGGCATGCAGGCACTGCTGCGGCCGGTGAGCATCACCGGCATGTTCAAGGACTTCAACGCCAACGGCGCCGCGCCCAATGCATGGCGCGGCGATGCCGATCAGCTGGCGCTGTGGGGTGGCAGCCAGTACGGCGCCACGACCCGCTACAACCCGCAGTACAGCGCCGATAACCAGGTGGAAGAGAAGACCCGCGCCGCCTACGTGCAGCTGGAACTGAAGGGCGACATCTCCGGCATGACCACCAATACCCGGCTGGGCCTGCGCTACGAGCGTACCGATGTGGAATCCACCTCGCAGGTGGCCACGCCCACGGCGCTGCTGTGGCAGGCCAACAACGACTTCCAGCTGTTGCGTTCCACCGAGCAGCAGCCCTTCAGCGAAAAGACCAGCTACAACTACATCCTGCCCAATCTGGACTTCAGCATCGACATCTCCGATCAGCTGAAGGGGCGCGCCTCGTTCGGCCAGACCATCGCGCGTGCGCCCTACAACAACCTGATCGCCGGCCCGACGCCGAATACGCCCAATGGCTCGATCCTGATCAATCCCTCCAACCGGGCCGGCGGCAGCGCGCAGAATCCGCAGCTGGATCCGCTGGAATCGGACAACCTCGACCTGGCGCTGGAGTGGTACTTCGCCGATGCCAGCTACGTGTCGGCCACGTTCTGGAACAAGCGCGTCAGCAACTTCATCGGCAATACGGTCTCGCGCGAATCCCTGTACGGGCTGAGCGATCCCACCTCCGGCCCGGATGCACAGTCAGCGCTGGCGTTCCTGCAGAGCGGGGCCTGCGCAGCGCAAGTGGGGGCGTCGGGCAACGACGTCGCCGCCGCGTGCTCGGCCAACGACACCTCGCTGTTTGCGGCGATGGCCTTGCTGCGCAACGCCGCAGCCACCGGCGGGCTGGCCGCCTACAACGGCAGCTCCGCGCAGAGCCTGGCACTGGAGAACGCCTACGACATCGTCGGCAATGCCTCCGACCCGTTGTATCAGTTCGATGTGTCGCGTCCGGTCAACCAGAACAAGGCCAATATCCACGGCTGGGAACTGGGCGGGCAGTACTTCTTCGACACCACCGGTTTCGGCATCTATGCCAACTACACCATCGTCGAAGGCGATGTGGGCTTCGACAATACCGTCATCGATCGCGACCAGTTCGCGCTGCTCGGCCTGAGCGACACCGCCAATGTGATGCTGATGTACGAAAAATACGGCTGGAGCGCGCGTCTGGCCTGGAACTGGCGCGACGAATACCTGATCGCCGCCAACCAGGACAATGCCAACCGCAATCCGTACTACGTCGAGGCCTACCAGCAGTGGGATCTCAGCGTCAGCTACAGCTTCAGCAAGCAGCTTTCCGTGGGCTTTGAGGCGATCAACCTGACCGGCGAAGACGTGCGTTGGCATGGGCGCTCGGACAAGCAGATCATCCGCCTGATCGACCAGCAGCCGCGCTACACGCTGGGTGTGCGTTACGCGTTCTGACAGGCCGGCGGCGCTCAGCTCCCCTCCCAGTGGGCGCAGCGACGCGGCTTGCGGCAGGGCTGGCTCCCATGCTGCTGTGCCGCTTGCCGGCCTGTCGCTTTTTGGCAATGCTCGTCACGGCAGGCGCGGCACCGGGCGGCGCGATCGACGCATTCCTCGTAATGCGGTGCTCCATCGCGGAGCACCGTGGGAGTTTCAGATGACGCGGTACGCAGTGCTCAACAACGTGGCGCATCACGATCTGCGCGTCATCCTGCGCTTTGGTGCCGAGTTCGGCGACGCGCTCGGCCTGGTGCCGGCCTTTGTCACCGAGTACGCCGAGCTGCAGCGCGAGTACCCGTTGTTCTTTCGCAAGGATGCTGCCGCCGGCGGCTACCAGTCGGTCGCGCTGCTGGGCTTTGCGCAGGACGAGAACCTGTTCCTGCAGGAGGGGCGCTGGGCAGCGAGCTATCTGCCGGGCATCGTGGCCAAGGGGCCATTTTTGATCGGCTTCCAGGAGCAGCGCATCGATGGCGTGTTGGCACAGGCGCCGGTGATCCACGTCGATCTGGAGCATCCACGCGTCAGCCGCCATGAAGGCGAGGCGGTGTTTCTGCCGCAGGGTGGCCACAGCCCGTATCTGGAGCATGTCATCGATGTGCTGCGCGGCATCCGCGACGGTGTGGATGCCGGCCAGGCGATGGCGGCCGCCTTCGACACCTTGGGGCTGATCCAGCCGGTGCAGCTGGATGTCACGCTGGATGCCACCCACGCCACCACGCTGGAAGGCCTGTTCGTCATCGACCGCGAGCGGCTTGCCGCACTCGATGCGTCGTCGTTGCAGCAATTGCACCGGGCCGGCCATCTGGAAGCTGCGTTCCTGATGCTGGCCTCGCTGCACAACGTGCGCCGGCTGATGGCCGAAAAGCAGCGCCGCCTGCAGCAGGTGCACGCTGCATCTGCGACCGCCGCATTCGCCTGAGCGCATGACGACCGGCGCAGCCATTTCCTCCATCGCGCCCATCGCCGAGCGCCGCGATTGCCGTCCCGACGCGCCGCCGCTTGCTGCACTGTGCGAGGCGGCCGAGCCGGTGGTGCTGCGTGGCATCGCACGCGACTGGTCGCTGGTGCAGGCCGGGCTGCGCAGCGCCGACGAGGCGATGGCGCTGCTGCGCGCGCACGATGGCGGGCGCGCCTTGCAGTATTCCCATGGCGGCCCGGAGATCGCCAGCCGCCCGTTCTACAGCGACGATTGCAGCGCGCTGAATTTCGATGTGCAACGTGGCAGCCTGAGCAGCTTGCTGGAGGCGATCGTCACGCATCGCGATGACCCGCAGCCGCCCACCTACTACCTGGCGTCGTTGCCGATCGACGACAACCTGCCGGGCTTGCGCGCGGGCAATGATCTGGATGTGGTCGCCAGCGGCATCGCGGTGCAGCCGAGCATCTGGATCGGCAATCGCGTCATCGCCTCCTGCCATTACGATGTCCCCAACAACCTGGCGTGCTGCGCGGTGGGGCAACGTCGCTTCACGCTGTTTCCGCCCGCGCAGGTGGCCAACCTGTATCCCGGCCCGCTGGATCCCACGCCGGGCGGGCAGGTCGTCAGCATGGTGGATATCGCCAACCCGGATCTGCTGCGGTATCCACGCTTCGCCCAGGCGCTGGCGCAGGCGCGCACCACCGTGCTGGAGCCGGGCGATGCCCTGTTCATTCCCGGCATGTGGTGGCATCACGTGCACTCGCTGCAGCCATTCAACGTGCTGGTCAACTACTGGTGGAACAGCGTGCCTGCACACCTGCCGGCACCGATGCCGGCGCTGTATCACGCGCTATGGTCCATCCGCGACCGCCCGGCAGCGGAAAAAGCGGCATGGCGCGCCCTGTTCGACTACTACGTGTTCGGTCCGGCCGAGCGCGCGGGCGAACACCTGCCCGAGCAGGCGCGGCATGCGTTGGGCCCGATCGACCCGATCCTCGCGCGACAGCTCCGCGCGATGTTGATCGGCAAGCTCAACCGCTGATGTGCGCGATCGGCGTCCAGGCGACTGGCCGGACCACTGCGCAGCTGCGCCGTCCGGCGCAACCGGTGTGCGGCATCCGCGTGGGCCACCCAGGCGAGCGGTCACTGCGTGACTTCCGCGTCACCCACACGTTCGAGCACGATGCTGTGCCGGCCAACCGACATCCACCCCACAGGAGCGCGCAGTGAGCCAGGCCCCGATTCGCAAGGTCGTCATCGCCGGTGGCGGCACTGCCGGCTGGATCGCCGCCTGCGCGCTGTCGCACCAGTTCCGCGACCTGCTGGAGATCACCCTGGTCGAGTCCGAGCAGATCGGCACCGTGGGCGTGGGCGAATCCACGGTGCCGCCGATCCGCAGCTTCCATCGCTTCCTGCAGATCGACGAGCAGGAATTCCTGCGCGCGGTGGCCGGCACCTTCAAGCTGTCGATCTCCTTCGAGCATTGGCGCCGCCAGGGCGAGCGCTACATCCATCCGTTCGGCATCACCGGGCAGAGCACGCTGGTGTGCGCCTTCCATCATCTATGGCTGGAAAGCCAGCGCCGCGGCATGCCGGGCAGCTTTGGCGATTACTGCCTGGAAACCGTGGCATCGCGCCTGGATCGCTTCGCACTGCTGCGCGAGCCCGCGGTCAATTACGCCTATCACCTGGATGCCGCGCTGTATGCCAGGTTCCTGCGCACGCGCAGCGAGGCCTGCGGTGTCAGGCGCATCGAGGGCAGGATCCAGCAGGTGACGCTGCAACCGGACAGTGGCGATGTCGCCAGCCTGGTGCTGGAAGACGGGCAGGTGCTCGAGGGCGACCTGTTCATCGATTGCAGCGGCTTTCGCGGCCTGCTGATCGAACAGGCGCTGCACACCGGTTACGAAGACTGGAGCCATTGGTTGCCCTGCGATCGCGCCGTTGCGGTACAGACCCAGGCGCTTGGCCCGCCGGTGCCGTACACCCGCGCCATCGCGCACGAGGCCGGATGGCGTTGGCAGATTCCATTGCAGCATCGGGTGGGAAACGGCCTGGTGTTTTCCAGCAAGCACCTGTCCGACGACGAAGCGCATGCCAGGCTGCTGCGCGATGTGGCCGCGCCTGCGCTGAAGGATCCCTGGCTGGTGCCATTCCGCACCGGACGCCGGCGCAAGGCCTGGAACAGGAACGTGGTGTCGCTGGGCCTGGCCAGCGGCTTCATCGAACCGCTGGAATCCACCAGCATCCATCTCACCATCGCCGCGGTAGTGCGGCTGATCACCCTGTTCCCGGCAGACGGCATCGCGCCCTCGCAGGTGGAGCTGTTCAACGACATCAGCCGCGCCGAGATGGAGCACGTGCGCGACTTCATCATCCTGCACTACCACGCCACCCAGCGCGACGAGCCGCTGTGGCGCCAGTGCCGCGCGATGGAGCTGCCCGCATCGCTCGCGCTGCGCCTGCGCGCCTGGCGTGAGCGCGCACATGCCTGGCAAGCGGCCGATGAACTGTTCCGCGTGGACTCCTGGACCCACGTCTTGATGGGGCAGGGCATCGTGCCCGCGCAGCATCACCCACTGGCGCGCGCGATCTCCGATCACGATCTGCGTCGCCTGCTCGACGGCATCGCCCAGCCGATCCGGCACGCGGTGGAGCAGATGCCGTCGCAGCAGGCGTTTATCGACGCGTATTGCAAGGCCGGGGAACGCGTGTGGGGCTTGCGCAGCCCGGTCGTGGCATAGGCAGGCGACCAACCGCGATGCAGTGCCGCGTGGTGGTTCATATGCTGCCCGCACGACGTTTTCGATCTCGCATCGCTGATCGCGCCGCGAGGGAGTGCCGTCAGCCGCAGGTGGGCCACGCTGGCAACAGCACGCGGCCAGTCCATCACCACGGTGCCCAGCTGCTCGCCTACAACCGCATCAGATCCCTGCCGACCACAATCGGCCCGGCGTAGTGCTTGCGCGCGCCCGCGCTCCACATGGCATCGGTGATCGTCGGGTCGCCGCCGGGCACGAAGTGATTGAGCACGAGCATCTTTGCATTGGCTGCCGCTGCGATCCTGCCGACGTCCTCGCTGGTGGAGTGGCTCTTGAGCAGATGGTCGAGCAAGGTCGGCGCGTTGTCGTTGGTCTTGAGCATCCTTTCCAGTGCGGGCAGGTACATCACCTCATGCACCAGGATGTCGGTGTCCTTCGCGAACTCGGCCAGTGCGGGCAGGTAGCGCGTATCGCCGGAGAACACCACCGTGCGCTCGCGCGTGGCGAAGCGGTACGCGAATGCGGGCTTGAGGGTGTAGTGATCCACCAGCGTGGCGGTGACGGTGACCTGGTCGTTCTGCAGCACCATGCCGGGTTGGTCGAACTCGTGCACCTGAATCAGCTGCCTGAACGGCGGGCGGCCTTCTTCGCGGATGCGCGCATCGATGTCCATGGCATTCATGTCGACAAACGCATCCACCATGCTGGCGATGCCGGGCGGCCCATACAACCGCACCGGCGTCTGCAGCCCGCTCGCCCATGCCAGCCACACCACGTTGAGCAGGTCGGCGTTGTGGTCGGAGTGGTGGTGGGTGAGAAAGATGTCGCGCAGCGCGGGCAGGCGGATGCCGGCCCTGGCCAGCTGCTGTGCAACGCCGTTGCCGCAGTCGATCAGATAGGGCTGCCCGTCGATGACCAGCGCATTGGCGGCTGCGGCGCGCAGCGGTGAGGGCGTGGGGCCGCCCTTGGTGCCGAGCAGGACCAGCACGCTGCCGTTGGCCGGGAAGGGCGCTGGCGATGCCGGGTCCGCTGCCGCAATGGCGTCCTTCGGCTCGCGCCGGAGTGCGGCACCCAGCGGGCTCGCCACGCCCAGCGTGCCCGCAGCCAGCGCGAGGCGCAGCATCTGGCGGCGGGAAGTGCGTGGAGAAGATGCGGACATGACGGCTCCTGTCGAAGCATGGGGAGGATGTGCCAGGCGGCGCGCGGCGCTGCGTCAGATGATCGCGAGGTGGCCGGGCCTGCGACTGCGTCACGCAAATCCCGGCACGGATGTCTGCGCGCCCGAAGACCGGAGCGCGGCAGCCGCGCCGTACGCTGCGGGCGGGGGAGCTGCGCTGGATCGGTCGTGCCGATCCATCCGCCGCGCTCGAACGGTGAGCTTGCCGCAATGGCCGTCAGAGCTTGTGCGCGATGAACTCGTTCAACGCGGGCGAACGATAGAACGCCATGCATTGCGCAAAGATCCTGTTGAACGGCCCGCGGCGCGCTTCGTCCTTCATCGGCACCTCGGCGCGATGGAAGTCCGCCGTCTGCTCGGCCACGAAGCGATGCAGCCGCTCGGTGGCGCCGACCTTGGCATTGTCGAGCGCATAGGTCGTCAGCAGATACGAGCGGTCGCGTAGCTGGTCGGAAGTGTACTTGCCGCTGCGTTCGTAGTTGTTGTCCAGGCACAGCTGAAGCGCGTATGCCTTGACGTCGTCGCGATTGGCTGGTGCGCCGGCTGCGTTGGCGGTGACCTGTAGCGACAAGGCCAGCAGTGCAGCTGCGGCAACGAGGTGAGGAGTGCGTTGAACGGGCATGCCGATCCAGGTGAAGGAGGATCTGCCAAGTCTGCATCATCCGCACGCTGCAGATGAAGTGCTGCAGGCGGCTCGACGCGCGTGTTCGATAATGTTCCCAGGGCGACGCAGCACCATCGAAGCACAGAGAACGGGGCAACTGGACCGATCCTTCAGGCAGGCCAAACAATCGACCGCATTCGGCGCAGGCCAGGCGTCGTCGCACGTGGCAGGCGAGACCCCGCCTGCCACGTGCATCACCCGCTTACTGGCCGAAGTAGGTGGAAATGCTGGAATACACGTCCGAGAAGCGCGAGTAGTAATCCGGATCGGTCTGCGCGGTGCAGTACGAGTAGCCGCCGTACAGGCCGCCGCGCAGCTGGTACGCGCCACCGCTGGCGACGGTGAACAGGCCCGAGCCGGACGAGCCGCCCTCGGTGACGCCATCGTTCCACACCACCCGATACAGCGGGCTCTTGCCGTCGATGCTGGTGCTCAATCCATTGACTGAGCCCAGCGAATACTTCTTGACGTCGCCGGAGGGGTGGTGGATGCCGACGATCGACGTGCCGGTTGCGCCGATCGCCGCGCTGTTCCATGCCGCGTAGAACGCGCCGCTTGGCGGTGCGGTCTTCAGTTCCAGCAACGCGGTGTCACGCGTGGTGTTGGCGTGGCGCAGGAACGCACCGCCGGTCAAGGTGGTGGCCTGCGCGCTGGCGGTGTTGCCGTTGCAGCTGGCCGCATCGTAGAACCAGTACGTCTGCAGTGTGTTGGCGACGGTCTGCGTGCTGATGCAATGTGCCGCGGTCCAGAACAGGTTGCGCTTGGGCGAGTTGGTGTTGTTGAGCAGCGTGCCGGTGCACAGGAACGAGCCCTGGCTGGTGGTGAACACCATGCGCGCCACTGCCTTTGCGGCATTGGTGAAACCGGTGGTGGGATTGGCGCGGCAGACGACGTCGTTCTGGCAGGAATCGCTCTCGCCGATGGCAATGGTCATCATGTCGCGTGGGCTGGCGGTGGGGCTGATGTCCAGATGCGACAGCTGCGGGATGCTCAGGCTGAAGTTCTCCGGATACTGGCCGGCCGGTAGCGACAGTTCCACCAGCAGGTTCTCGCCGCTGACGGTGGGCGACCAGCCGATCGCATCGCCGCCGGCGGCGAAGCTGGCACCGGATTGTTCGAACACCCGGCCGTCGTCGCCGGCAAAGCGCAGCGTCACCTTGGACGGATCACCCGGGGTGGCGCCGGCGCCACGCAGGATCAGCGACGCACGCAGCGAGGCCGCCTGCGCGGAGCCGACCTTCAGGGTCGCCACGCGCGAGCCATCCTTGGCCATCTGCCAGTCAAGCGTGGCCAGGTTGACCAAGGGCTTGGCGACCGTGCGCGAAAAACCGATCTGCAAGGGCTGCCCATGTTTGACCTGTGCGATGCGGCGCTCACGCACGCGACTGATCTCGGTGCTGGTGGGCGCAGTGAGTTGCACCACACGCGTGGGCAGGATGCCGCCACGCAGACTTGCCGACTGCAATGTCGCCGCACCGAGTTTGGCCGCTTGCGGCGCGGTGCTCACCGGCGCTGCGTCCATTTCGGTCGGCGGCGCTGCCAGTGCGGAGCCGGAAAATGCGGAAAACAGCGCCAGGTACAACGCATTCTTGCGATTCATGGGTAGTCCTTCTCGTCAGGGAACGGCAGGCTGCGGCGGGGGCCACATCCTGCGGGCGCCATCGTTGGCGCCGAACGAGACTAGCGAATGTTTAAAGCTGAATATGTGCTGAAAATCTCGTTCAGAGATTGGCAGTCCACAAAAAGATAATCGCGTTCTGCGCAGCTCCACGCGTGCACGCGCAGCCATCTTGTCTTGCAAACGCGGGAGGCGCCGCAGCGCAGGCGCGCCTTAATCGTTTGCACCACGTACACCGCCATACAGGCAGCAACGCGATCGTGCACTGCATCTGCAGCGACGCCTGGATCGAGCCGTCAGGCGATACAGGCAGGCCGCATGTGGAAAGGCCTGCGGCCCTCACCCGCGCAGGCCTGAAGGTGGCGTGCGCTCCCCCGATGTCGGCACGGGTAGTGCCTGTAGGCGAAGGCGCTGCAGGTTATTCCAGCGCGTCGTTGGCGCGGAAGTCGGTCGAGCGGCCGCTGGCCTTCAAGAACGCCAGGACCGCAAGGCCGATCACCATCCAGGCGGTACCGCCAAGTTGCGCATGCCGGTCGGCATTGATCAGCACGTAGGCCAGGATGAGGATGCCGATCAACGGCGTCGCAACATGCAACAGCAGGCTGCGGCCCCGTCCGCGAAAATGCCACAGCACCGCCACGTGCAACAGGATGAAGGCGGTCAGTGCGCCGACGTTGCACAGCGAGGACAGCAGCGCGATCTGTCCGACGAAGACTTCGCCCAGCACCATGCTCAAGCCTGCCACCAGCAGGATGGCGCGCTGCGGTACGCCGGTGCGTGGATGGATGTAGCGCAGGAAGGCGGGCAGCTGGCGGTCGCGTGCCATGGCGAACAGCAGCCGCGAGGTGGCGGCCTGCGCCACCAGTGAATTGGCGATCGCCGCACTGATCGCCACCGTGAGCGCAATGACGACCTGCAACCACGGCCCGGCGATCAGGCGCCCGATCTCGAAGAAGGCATCGTTGGAGGCCTGCGCGCTGGGATAGCGTTGCAAGGTGGGTTGCAGCAGCGCGGCCAGCCAGGTCTGCAGCACGAACAGGCCGGCCACCAGCAACAGCGCCAGCAGGGTTGCCCGGCCGACCACGCGGTTGCCGCCACGGGCCTCTTCCGACAGCGTGGAGATCGCATCGAAGCCCAGGAACGACACCACTGCTACCGACAAGGCGCTGAAGATCAGCTGCGGCGAAAAGGCCTGCGGGTTATAGAAGGGGCGCAGGCTCCACTGCGCACCATTGACGCCATGCTGGATCGCCACGGTGGCCAGCACCACGAACACCGCCAGCACCACCAGCTGCGCGTAGAGGAAGACGCGATTGGCACGCGCGGTGGTTTCGATGCCGCGCAGGTTGACCAGCGTGTTGAGCACCACGAAGAAGGCGATCCAGGCCGGCTGCGGCACCGCCGGCAGCACGTTGTGCATGGCATTGGCGCCGACCACGTAGAGCAGCGTGGGCACCAGCAGATAATCCAGCAGGATCGCCCAGCCGGCCAGAAAGCCCATGCCGCTGCTCAGGCCGCGCCCCACATATGCATACACCGAGCCGGCCACCGGAAACGCCTGCGACATCTGCTGGTAGCTCAATGCGGTGAACAGCATCGCCACGAAGCCGAGCAGGTAGGTCAGCGGCACCATCCCGGCGCTGATGTCGAACACGCCGCCGAAAATGGAAAACGGCGCGGTCGGTACCATGGACACCAGACCGTAGATCAGCAGGTCCTTGAGCGTGAGCTGCCGCTTGAGTTCCTGGGTGTAGCCAAAGCGTTCCAGCGCAGCCGCGTCGTCGCGGCGGGGTGTGTCGGTCATGCAGGTGTCCGCTGAAAGGAGTGCCGGGTCGCGACGCAGACGCGGTGGAGCGTCTGAACGGCGATGCTGCAGTGCAACTGCCGGCCTGGCATTGTGACCATAATGTGGCCGCCAAGCCCATCCATTGGTAAAAATGCTAGGTTTTCCATGCTGGATGCGCTCCAGCGGCACACGTCGACACCGAAGGACCCACCATGTTCGACACTCTGGCCAGCCTGGGCCGCGATCTGCAGGTGCTGCACACGCTCAATGCCTGCCTGGATCGGGTGTTTGCCGATGTCTGCGGACTGGGCTTCCAGTCGTTGGTCTACGACTACGCACCGGTCCCGCTGAGTCTGGAAGGTGCCTTGATCACGCCGTCGGTCTTCATGCAGCGCAACGCGCCGGGCGATATGCAGCACGTCTGGTGCGAGCACGGGTATTACCAACATGACCCGGTTCAGCAGCGTGCGACCCGGCGTACCACGCCATTCGTGTGGTCCTATCGCAACGATGGCGACATGGAGGGCGTGGAATACGTCGGCAGCCAGCATCGGCAGGTCACGCGCTATCTGTGCGACAGCGGCATGGGAACCGGTGTCACCGTGCCGCTGCATCTGCCTGGAGGCGCGTTTGCAACATTCAGCGCCGCGGTGGACGCCGTCGCGGCCGAGGCGCCACGGCTGGCTGAAGCGCAGCTGTCGCCCTTCCTGCTGCTGGCGCATGCCTTCCAGGCACGTGCACAGGAGTTGCTCGATCCGCAGGAACGCCGCTGCCACCACATTGCATTGACCCGCCGCGAGCGCGAATGCCTGCAGTACTCGGCCAGGGGGCTGACAGCCAAGAGCATCGCCGCTGCGCTCAACCGTTCCACCGCCACGGTGAACCTGCATCTGAACTCGGCAGCACGCAAGCTGGGTGCGCGCAATCGCGTCGAGGCCGTGGTGCGTGGCATGCATTACCGGTTGCTGGAGCCGTAGGCGCGTCTGGTTCGGCGGCTGCGCCGACGCCTCAGCGATAGGCGACGGACGATAGCGAGTTCGCCCTGGCCAAGACCTGCGAGTGGCGCGTGCCATCGCAGTGCTGGTCGATGGCATCCGGGCCACCAACGGCATGCGCAGCTGGATCGCATCGCCTTGGTCGGGCGTCTGTCCCCGAAAGCAGCGCGAACCTGGGAGTTTTGCCAGTTAACGCGCGGCGGTTCGCCCGCTAGGCTCGGCGCTCATTCTTGCCGTCAGCAGGCGTAGGTCATGCAGTCCACCGAGGGTTACGTCCAATTCCATGGGTACCGCACCTGGTACCGCATCACCGGCGACCTGCGCAGCGACGCCTGCCCGCTGATCGTGCTGCACGGCGGCCCCGGCTGCACCCATGACTACGTGGACAGCTTCAAGGACCTGGCCGCCAACGGCCGCGCGGTGATCCATTACGACCAGCTCGGCAACGGCAAGTCCACCCATCTGCCCGATGCCGACCCCGGTTTCTGGACGGTAGGGCTGTTTCTGGACGAGTTGCAGGCCCTGATCACGCAGTTGGGGCTGTCGCAGTACGCGTTGCTGGGGCAGTCCTGGGGCGGGATGCTGGCGGCCGAGCATGCGGTGCGCCGGCCGGCCGGCCTGCGTGCGTTGGTGATTGCCAACTCGCCGGCGTCGATGGGCCTGTGGCGCGCTGCCGCGCTACGGCTGCGCGCGCGCCTGCCCGAGGACATCCAGGCGGTGCTGGATGCGCACGAAGCGGCCGGCACCCTGGACGCCCCGGCCTATCGCGCCGCAAGTCAGGTGTTCTACGCCCAGCACGTCTGCCGCGTGCTGCCGTGGCCTGCCGACGTGGCGCGCACCTTCGCCGCCATCGATGCCGACCCGACCGTGTACCACGCCATGAATGGTCCGACCGAATTCCACGTGGTCGGCAGCCTGCGCAACTGGAGCATCATCGAGCGCCTGCATCGCATCAGCGTGCCCACGCTGGTGCTGTCGGGCAAGTACGACGAAGCCACGCCGGAAACGGTGGAGCCGTACGCGCGCCTGATCCCGGACGCGCGGTGGCATGTGTTCGCCAATTCCAGCCATATGCCGCATGTGGAAGAGCGCCCGGCGTGCATGCGCCTGGTCGGCAATTTCCTCGACGACCACACGCCGTGGCCCGGTGCGGAACTGGCGCATGCGTCCACGCTGGCCAGCCGCGCGGTGTGAGCCGGTGGGGCGGGCGTGTGAGTCCGCGCGATCCCGAGCGTGCCCGGCCTGCCGGGCGCTGCTGCGGTGCGTCTCGATGCAGCCTGCGCTGCGGCCTGCGCATCGCAAGCGTCGGTGTGGCAACGTTTTAAGAGTCGTCGTCTTGGGACACGCAGATGCGCCGCAACGGCGTGTCGCTACCTCCACGCATCCACTGCTGATCGCCACGCTGCGGTCGGACATTCCCTCAGGCACCACGTGGTCGGGCTGAAGTGGCCTGACCTTGCCGATAGACTTGTCATGGCGCCAGCGCTCGCCCACTGTCGCGAGTGATCCAAAGCGCGATCACGCCTCGTCTTCAGCACAGCGCATGTAATGCCGCGCAAACCGCGTGCCGGTGCGATGGCACTGCTGCTACGCACCACTACCTCTGACGACTCACAGCACGCGGTCGTGTGCAGCTACCACCGCGTCGCGTCCGGTAAATGCATATGGATTCTTGGAGAGCGCAGTTGCCACTAGCAACTGCGGTCGAAAGCGCGCGTGAGCAAACCGCCATCAGTCTGCGTTTGCATGCATGGAAAACACATCTGCCTACATAAGAAAACAGCGCGCACGACACCGCGCTGTCCTGTCCCGCGTGTCTTCCGCTGTCTCTTTTGCATGTCCTGCCAGAAGAACACCGTGGTGCGTCAAAGTTTCAGTGATGGATAATTGTTTTATGTTTTAAATCGCGCGAAGAATGCGGCCCCCACGCACCGCTTTGCTGTTGTCGTCGCTACGGCGCAGGCAGCACGCATCGCTTTTCCACTTCTTTGGGAGAGGCTGCATGATGATCAAGACATTCCATGGCGCACTGGCGCTTGCACTGTCCGCTTGCGCTGCGGGCGCCATTGCCGGCCCGGTCGGGTACGGTGCCGCCACCACCGGCGGCGGCAACAAGACACCGGTCAACGTGGCCACCTTCGAGGCGATGCAGGCGGCCATCGACAGTTACTCCGGCAGCGGCGGGTTGGTGCTCAACTACACCGGCAAGTTCGACTTCAGCACCATCAAGGACGTCTGCGCCCAGTGGAAGTTGCCGGCCAAGACGGTGCAGATCAAGAACAAGAGCAACATCACCGTCAAGGGTGCCAACGGCTCGTCGGCCAACTTCGGGCTATGGGTGGTTGGCAATTCCAGCAACGTCATCATCCAGAACATGACCATCGGCCTGCTGCAGGGCGGCGAGGATGCCGACTCGATTTCACTGGAAGGCAATTCCAGCGGCTCGCCGTCCAATATCTGGGTGGACCACAACACCGTGTTCGCCTCGTTGACCAAGTGCTCGGGTGCCGGCGATGCGTCTTTCGACGGCGGCATCGACATGAAGAAGGGTACCCATCACGTCACCGTGTCCTACAACCACGTCTACAACTATCAAAAGGTCGCGCTCAACGGATACAGCGACAGCGACACCAAGAACTCGGCCGCACGCACCACCTATCACCACAACCGCTTCGAGAACGTCGAATCGCGCGTGCCGCTGCAACGTCGCGGGCTGAGCCACATCTACAACAACTACTTCAACAACGTCACCACCTCGGGCATCAACGTACGCATGGGCGGGGTGGCCAAGATCGAGTCCAACTACTTCGAGAACATCAAGAACCCGGTGACCTCGCGCGACAGCAGCGAGATCGGCTACTGGGACCTGATCAACAACTACGTCGGCAGCGGCATCACCTGGAGCACCCCGGACGGCAGCAAGCCTTACGCCAACGCCACCAACTGGATCACCACCAAGGTGTTCCCCGAACCGCTGGGCTACACCTACAGCATCACCCCGGCCGCACAGGTCAAGGCCAAGGTGATCGCCACCGCCGGTGCGGGCACCAACCTGGCCGAGTAAGCGGCAACGGCCTGCGCGCGCACCGATCCCCGGCATGTCCGGGGATTTTTGTCGGTGCGAGGCAGCAGGTTCGCGCATCGCCGGTTGCGGCCAGCCACGGTGGTCACTGGTGGTTGCGCACGGGGAGGCCGTGCTCCCGTGCGGTGGATGCGGGCAAGAGCGCTTCCGGGCTGATCGACTCCCGCTCCCGGGCCGGCGTCAAGAGGCGCGGCAGGCGCCGCGACGCGGTATCGTGTCGCGATCCCATCCATCCAAGCCCGTCCATGCCGCTTCCGACCGATCCCGTTGCTGAGCACGCTCCGTCCGCCACGCCCGCGTTGCGCCATGCGCTGAAACCGCGGCAGTTGATGATGATGGGCCTGGGGACGGCGATCGGCGCCGGGCTGTTTCTGGGCTCGGGCGTGGGGATCCATGCGGCGGGGCCGGCAGTGCTGGTGTCCTATCTGATCGCCGGAGCGCTGGTGATCATCGTGATGAACGCGCTGGGCGAAATGGCGGCCTCCAAGCCGGCCAGCGGGGCGTTCTCGGTGTACGCGGCCGATGCGATGGGCCCGACCGCCGGTGCGACGGTGGGCTGGTTGTGGTGGCTGCAGATCGTGGTGGTGATCGCCGCCGAAGCGGTCGGCGCGGCGGGCCTGCTCGCCTCGGTCTGGCCGGCGTTGTCGGTGCCGTTGCTGGCAGTGGTGTTCATGGCCACCTTCACCGCGATCAACCTGCTGGGCGTGCGCAATTTCGGCGAGTTCGAATTCTGGTTCGCCATCCTCAAGGTCGTGGCGATCGTGGTGTTCCTGCTGATCGGCGTGGCCCTGCTGGCCGGCTGGTTGCCCGGCGTGGTGTCGCCGGGGCTGTCCAACTTCACCCAGAACGGCGGGTTCGCGCCGAAGGGATTGGCCGGCATCGGCTCGGCGTTGCTGGTGGTGGTGTTCGCCTTCGGCGGCACCGAAATCGTGGCGGTGGCCGCTGCGGAAACCGCCGACCCGGGCCGCAGCCTGGCACGCACGATTCGCACCGTGGCCTGGCGCATCCTGGTGTTCTATATCGGCTCGATCAGCGTGATCGTGGCGGTGGTGCCGTGGACCAGCGCAGCGCTCAGCTCGCCGTTCGCTGCGGTGCTGGAGGTGGCGCGCATTCCCGGCGCGGCCACCGCCATCACCCTGGTCGCCGTGGTGGCCTTGCTGTCGGCGCTCAACGCCAACCTGTATGGGGCCTCGCGGATGATCTTCTCGCTGGCGCAGCGCGGCGAAGCGCCGCGGGTGCTTGGCAGGACCAGCGGCGAGCAGGTGCCGCTGGTGGCGGTGATCGCCAGCGTGCTGTTCGGGTTTGCCGCCGCCGCGCTGGAACTGCTGTACCCCAACAAGGTGTTGCCGATGCTGCTCAACATCGTCGGTGCCACCTGCCTGCTGGTGTGGACGATCTCGCTGCTGTCGCAGCTGATCCTGCGCGCACGCGCCGACCGCGCCGGCGTCGTATTGCCGTTCCGCATGCGGGGTTACCCGTTTCTGACCCTGCTGGCCCTGGCGATCCTGGCGGTGATCTTCGTGCTGCTGGCGTCGTCGGTGGACACCCGCGCGCAGTTCCTGTCGATGGTCGGTCTGACTGTCTTCATCGCCGTGGTCAGCGAGCTTGCCCGGCGGACGCGCGGCGCCGCCTAGCATGCCGCAGCGCCTTGAACGCGTACCATCTGGCAGCAGGACAGGCGCGACGGTTTGACGCAGATGCGACCCCGTGTCGCATCGGGAACCCGCTCGAGCGTCCCTATCATGATGCGGTAGCGTAGGAGGTCGCGATCGGCCACCGCAGCGAGTCTCGGCGATCGATCTGCACCCGGTGCGCTGCGGTTTCCCCATTCTCCTGGAGGACTCTCCATGGATGCCTTGCTGTTATCGCGGATCCAGTTCGGATTCGTCATCGCATTCCACGTGCTGTTTCCCGCATTCACCATCGGGCTGTCCAGCCTGCTGGCATTTCTCGAATGGCGCTGGCTGCGCACCCGGCTGCCGGTGTGGCGCGAGCTGTATTTCTTCTGGCAGAAGATCTTTGCCGTGTCCTTCGGCATGGGCGTGGTCAGCGGCATCGTGATGGCCTTCCAGTTCGGTGCGAACTGGCCGGAGCTGAGCCGGATCGCCGGCAGCGTGATCGGCCCGTTGCTGAGCTACGAAGTACTGACCGCGTTCTTCCTCGAGGCCAGTTTCCTGGGCGTGATGATGTTCGGCTGGGGGCGCATCTCCGAGCGCCTGCATTTCCTGGCGACCTGCATGGTGGCGCTGGGCACGCTGTTTTCCACGTTCTGGATCCTGTCGTCCAACAGCTGGCTGCAGACCCCGGCCGGCTATGAGGTGGTCGACGGCATCGTGCATCCGGTGGCGTGGCTGAAGATCATCTTCAACCCCTCGTTCCCGTACCGGCTTGCGCACATGGCGCTGGGCTCGTTCATCACCACCTGCTTCGTGGTCGGCGCGGTGGGGGCGTGGTATCTGCATCGCGGCGTGCATCGCGAGGCCGGGCTGCGCATGCTCAAGCTGGCGGTGGCCTTCGCGGCAATCACCGTGCCGCTGCAGATCTTCGTCGGCGACATGCATGGCCTGAACACGCTCAAGCACCAGCCGATGAAGATCGCGGCGATGGAAGCGCACTGGCATGACGAGGGCCAAGACAAGGGCTTCCCGCTGGTGCTGTTCGCCTTGCCCAACGCGCAGGCCGAGCGCAACGATTACGAGGTGGCGATCCCGCGCCTGGGCAGCCTGATCCTGACCCACAGTCTGGAAGGCAGCATCAAGCCGTTGACCTCGGTGCCGGCCGCCGATCGCCCGCCAGTGATGCCGGTGTTCTTCGCCTTCCGCATCATGGTCGGGCTGGGCTCGTTGATGCTGCTGGTTGCCTGGGTCTCGGCGTTCGCCTGGTGGCGCGGCAAGTTATTGCAGTGGCGCTGGCTGCTGGCGGCCTGGCGCTGGATGCTGCCGAGTGGCTTCATCGCGCTGGTCTCGGGCTGGTTCGTCACCGAGATGGGACGGCAGCCGTATGTGGTGTACGGGCTGTTGCGCACTGCCGATGCGGTGGGCCCGCAGTCGACGTTGATGACCGCGATCTCGCTGGCGGTCTACGTGCTCGGCTATGCCTTCGTGTTCGGCTGGGGCATCTGGTACCTGGTCAAGATCGGCAAGATCGGGCCGACCCCGCATGACGCGCCGCAGCTGGACCACGGCGAGCACACGCCGGCACGGCCGCTGTCGGCGGCCGATGAACCGATCGACGGAGCCGCATGATGGACATGAGCAGCGTATTGCCGGTGGCGTGGTTTGCGGTGATCGGCTTCGGGGTGCTGATGTACGTGGTGCTGGATGGCTTCGTGCTCGGCATCGGCATCCTGGCGCCGTTCCGCAAGGACGAGGCGCAGCTGGACCTGATGATGAACACCGCCGCGCCGATCTGGGACGGCAACGAGACCTGGCTGGTGCTGGGCGGGGCAGGGCTGCTGGCGGCGTTTCCCAAGGCGTATGCGGTGATCCTGTCGGCGCTGTACCTGCCGGTGTTGCTGATGGTGATGGCGCTGGTGTTCCGCGGCGTGGCGTTCGAGTTCCGCTTCAAGGCGCATCGCTCGCGGCGGCTGTGGAGCAATGCCTTCGCTGCCGGCTCGATCCTGGCGACATTTGCGCAGGGCGTGATCCTGGGCGCGCTGGTGCAGGGCCTGCCGATCGAAAACGACCGCTATGTCGGCGGCATCTGGGGCTGGTTCAGTCCCTTCGCGATGCTGACCGGCGCCGCGCTGGTGTTCGGCTACGCCCTGCTCGGCAGCACCTGGCTGATCCTCAAGACCGAAGGCCATGTGCAACAGCTCGCGCGCCAGCTGAGCCGGCCATTGACGATCAGCGTGTTGATCTTCATCGGCCTGGTCAGCGCGTGGCTGCCATCGCTGCAGTCGCATGTGATGGACCGCTGGTTCAGCGATGCCCATTACCTGTGGCTGATGCCGGTGCCGGTGCTGGTCGCCCTGGTGGGGTTCGCGCTCTGGCGTTCCACCGAAGCGGGGCGGCCGGATACGCCGCCGTTCCTGTTGGCGATGGGCCTGTTCGTGCTCGGCTTTCTCGGCCTGGTGCTGGGCATGTGGCCGTATCTGGTGCCGCCGGTCTACACGATCTGGCAGGCCGCCGCGCCGCCGTCTTCGCAGTTGTTCGCGTTGATCGGCCTGGTGGTGCTGCTGCCGCTGATCCTGGGGTATACGGTGTGGTCGTACCGCGTGTTCCGCGGCAAGATCACCGCCGATACCGGCTATCACCACTGAGCGGGTGCAGACCGCATCGGCGCGATGCGCCGCCCGCTCAGTGCAGGCGTTGCCTGAACATCCATTCCCACATCGCCGGGTCCGCGTAGGTCGCGTCCCAGGCGTTGTGGTTACCGTCTGGATATTCGCTGTAGCGCACATTGGCGCCGATGCCCTTTGCGGCCCGGTACAGCGCGCGGTCGTCGTGCGGTGGCACCGAGTCGTCCTTGGCGCCATGGAACATCCAGATCGGCACGTGCCTGAGCTGGGTGACCGCAGCGGTGTACGGATCGGCTTCCTTGGCCACCAGGCTGACGTACAGCGTACGACGCTCGTCGCGCGGCGCCTTGAGTGCGCCGCAGATCGGCACGATCGCGGCAAACCGCTGCGGCTGCATCAGCCCGATTTCCCAGGCGCCATAGCCGCCCATCGAGATGCCGGTGAGATAGGTGCGTTGCGGGTCGGCACCGAATTCGGCACTGGCCGCATCCAGCGCGGCGATCGCCATGCGTGCATTGATGCCCAGCCACTCCTCGTCGTCGGGCACCTGCGGCAGCACCACCAGGGCAGGGAACTCGGCGGTGTGTGCGCTCAGGTAGGGACCAACGCCGACCTCGGCCTGATCGCGTCCGTTGTCGCCGCGTTCGCCCGAGCCATGCAGGAACAGCACGATCGGGCGCGGTTGCGGCGCCGTGGAGGCCGGCACGAACACCTGATAGCGGTAGAGCCGTCCTTCCAGTTCCAGCGTGCGGGTGACGAAATGGCCGCGGCGCCCGTCGTGGTGGCGCTCAGCCATGCTGGAACAGCCGGCCAGCAGCAGCGCAAGAATCGCAAGAACAAGACAACGACGGATCACGCACACCCCCTGACCGATGACAGACCCGCAGTATCGCCGCATGCAGGTGTGCTGGCATGTCGCGCTGCGGCGATTTTTGCCGACTCTTCATCCGATCCTTGCCGCTGTATGCCCGGCACGACGTTCTGCGCAAGCACCGGATACGGCAGCTACGGCAGCAGGATCAGCGTCGCCAGGCCGAGGAAGCTCAGGAACCCCATCACGTCGGTCAGCGTGGTCAGGATCACGCCACCGGCCAATGCCGGGTCGAAGCCCAGTCGCTTCAGCGTCACCGGGACCAGCACGCCGCCGAAGGCGGCGGTGAGCATGTTCAAGGTCAGCGCGGTGCCGATCACCAGCGACAGCATCGGCTGGCGGAACCACGCCAGCACGATCAGTCCCAGCCCGATCCCCAGCACCATGCCGTTAATCAGCGCGACGGTGAGTTCCTTCTTCAGCAAGGTCATCACGTTGGAGGAGCCGATCTGGCCCAGCGCCAGGCCGCGGACCATCAGCGCCAGCACCTGGGTGCCGGCGTTGCCGCCCATGCCGGCAACGATCGGCATCAGCGCCGCCAGGGCCACCAGTTTGGCGATGGTGCCTTCGAATTCGCTGACGACGCTGGAGGCCAGGAACGCTGTGCACAGGTTGATGCCCAGCCAGATCAGGCGGCGCCGGAATGCGCGCCGCGCCGGGCTGAACATGTCCTCGTCCTCGTCCAGGCCGGCCGCGCTCATGGCCTGGTGTTCGGCCTGTTCGCGGATGATGTCGACCACGTCGTCGATGGTGATGCGGCCGAGCAGGATGTTGTTGTCGTCCACCACCGGCGCGGAGATCCAGTCATGGTCGGAGAAGCGCCGTGCGACCTCGTCGGAGCCATCGCCCACGTCGATCGCCGGTTGTTCGTCGTCGATCAGGCGATTGACCGGCGTGCTGTCCTCGTGCGTGACCAGCGCGGCCAGCGACACCCGGCCCAGATACTGATGGCGTCGGCTCACCACGTACAGGTGATCGGTGTGGTCGGGCAGCTCGCCGCGCAGGCGCAGATAACGCAGCACCACATCGACATTGACGTCGGCGCGCACCGTCACCACGTCCGGATTCATCAGGCGGCCGGCGGTGTCCTCCGGATACGACAGCACCTGCTCGAGCCGCTCGCGGTTCTCGCGGTCCATCGACTTGAGCACTTCGTCGATGACGGTGTCGGGCAGGTCTTCGACCAGGTTGGCCAGATCGTCGATGTCGAGGTCTTCGACCGCGGCGACGATCTCGTCGGTGTCCATGTCGGCCAGCAGGCTTTCGCGCACTTCATCGCCGACATGCAGCAGCACTTCGCCGTCGTCTTCCGGGTCGACCAGGCCCCACACCACTTCGCGCTTGCCGGGCGGCAGCGACTCCAGCAGGTTGCCGATCTCCGCCGGCGCCAGTGTATTGACCAGCCGGCGTACCGGGCCCAGGCGTCCGCTATCCAGCGCATCGGACAGCAATCGCAGCTGTCGCGCGGTCTTGTCGTGGCGGACGGCTTCGGCCATGCGCGGCTCCCTGCAAGAGTGGACACGTCCCGATGGAAGACGCGGTGCTGAGTCAGCACGGCATTATCGCTTGCGCATGGTGACGAAACATACAGTGCCGAGGCAACGCGCAGGAACATCCCCTGCGCGATGACGCAATCGCTCAGCGCATCAGGCCCTGCGCGACGTTGGCCAGCCATTTTTCGATCCCCTTGCGGTCGCGCGCGCGCAGCAGTTTTTCGCCATGCACGCGCAACTCGCCCAGGTGGATGTCGCGCACCGCACGGCGTACCTCCAGCAGCGTGGCCGGATGCAGGCTGAACTCGGTGAGCCCCAGGGCCAGCAACATCGGGACGAAGCGCGGGTCGCCGGCGATCTCGCCGCACACCGCCACCGGCTTGCCGAACGCGCGCCCGGTGGCGATCACCTGCGCGATCAGGCGCAGCACCGCCGGATGCAGCGGCGAGTACAACTCGCCCAATGCCTCGTTGTTGCGATCCACCGCCAGCAGGTACTGCACCAGATCGTTGGTGCCGATCGACAGGAAATCGATATCGTCGATAAAGCAGTCCAGCGCCAGCGCCGCAGCCGGCACTTCGATCATTGCGCCGAGCGGAATGTGCTCGGCGATCTCGTGGCCTTGCTCGCGCAATTGCGCGGCCAGCTTCTTGATCTGCCGGCGCAGCAGCTGGACTTCCTCGCGGCCGCTGACCATCGGCACCAGGATGCGCACCGGCCCGTAGCCGGAGGCGCGCAGGATCGCGCGCAACTGCGCTTGCGCCACCGCAGGCCGGGCCAGCGACAACCGCACCCCGCGCAGACCCAGCGCCGGGTTGTCTTCGTCGCTCAAGGTCAGGCCGGTGCGGTCGGCCTTGTCGGCGCCCAGGTCCAGGGTGCGGATGGTGACCGGTCGCCCGCTCATGCCCAGCACGGTGTCGCGGTAGGTGTGGAACTGTTCCTCTTCGTCCGGCAGCTCGTTGCGCTGCAGGAACAGGAATTCGGTGCGATACAGGCCAAGGCCACTGGCGCCGAGTGCGTGCGCCTTCGCCACGTCCTCCAGCGATTCGGCATTGGCCAGCAGCGTGATATCGACGTTGTCGCGCGTGCGCGTGGGCTTGGAGCGCAGCCGGCCCAGTTCGCGCTGTTCCTTGGCCAGCGCGCGCAGGCGCTCGCGGTAGTCGCGCAGGTGCTCGGGCTTGGGATCGACGATCACCTGGCCGGAACCGGCATCGACGATCAATACATCGCCATCGTCGATCCGCTGCACCGCATCGCTTACCCCCACCACCAGCGGCAGGTGCAGGCTGCGCGCCAGGATCGCGCTATGCGACAACGCGCTGCCGGCGGTGGTGACGATGCCGACCACCCCTTGCGCCTGCAACTGCGCCAGCTCCGAGGGTGCGACGTTGTCGCAGACCAGGACCTCGCCGGCCACGCCCTTGAGGTCGGGCGCGCGCTTGTGCAGGAACGCATGGATGCGGCCGATGACGTGATCCAGGTCGTCCATGCGGCTCTTGAGGTAGGCGTCCTCCATGCCGTCGAACACCGCTGCCAGCCGGTCGCGCTGCACGCGCAAGGCGTAGTCGGCGCTGTAGCGGTGGGTGCGGATCAACTCGTCCAGGCCCTGCAGCAGCTCCGGGTCGTCGAGCAGCAGCGCATGCAGTTCGAGGAATTCGCCGACTTCGCGCGCAAGCGCGCCATGCAGGCGGTCGCGCAGCTGCTGCATCTCGGTGCGTGCCGCCTCGATCGCCAGATGCAGGCGCTGCAGCTGCGTTTCCACCTGGCTGGCGGGCACGCGTTGTTCGGCCACTTCCAGCGTGTGGCTCTGGCGCACGCGCGCGCGTCCGAGTGCGTTGCCGCGCGAGGCGGCGTGTCCACGCAGACGCAGGCTCATGTGCGCCCCTGGCGCGGCCGCGCCCTGTCGGTCAGCCCCGCACCGACCCCGCGCATGCTCAGCTGTCCTCGTCGAAACGACGCTCGAACAGGTCCACCAGCGCCTGCAGGGCCTGCGCTTCGTCTTCGCCATCCAGCCGCACCACCACGCTGGTGCCTTGGCCTGCGGCCAGCAGCATCACTCCCATGATGCTCTTGGCGTTCACCTCGCGGCCCTTGGCCGCCAGGGTGGCGTTGCTGCGGTAGGACGACAGCGTCTGCACCAGCTTGGCGGTTGCCCGCGCATGCAGTCCGAGTCGGTTGGAAACTATGAGTTCGCGTTCAAGCATCGTCGATGATCGCTCCGTTGCGGGTGCCTGCCGCCGCGGTGGCGGGCAGCTCCTGCAATCCTTGTTCGGGGTAGTTCATCACCCGCAGCAGCATCGGCAGGCTGAGCGCGGACACCCGGCGAACCGGCGTGCCGAGCTTTGCCAACCGGCTGGCGAGATTGCTGGGGCTGGCGCCGTACAGGTCGGTCATGACCAGCACGCCGTCGCCGCTGTCGACCCGTCGCATCGCCGACGAGGCCTGGGGCAGCAAGGCGTCCAGGTCTGCATCGAGCGGCACGTCGAACGCTTCGGTCTTCAGCGGCAACTGCCGCAACAGCCCCGTCGCCACGTTCAACAACGCCGCGCCGATGCCGGGATGAGTAATGAGGAGAATGCCACAGGCCATGCCGAAACGTTAACAGGTCGGCATGACCGCGCGATAGCGTCTGCCGGCACCGATGTGTTGCGAAATGAATAGCCGTTTAGGACCGCCGCACCGTGACGCGCACGATGCCTGCAACACATGCGCTGCCGCCGGCACGGCAATGACCCGTGACCTCGCCAGTCTCCCGATGCGTCCCGCATCACAAGCGAGCGCTGCAGTTCGCAAGTGGCAGGCCGCGCATGATCAGAATGTGTGCGGACCTGCACCGATGACACGCATGCTTGCAGGCCGCACGGCACCGCTTTGCCGATTCCCGATTCCCGAATCCCGGCCCTTCAATCCTGCTCGCGATGAAACGTCGCCACTTCCGGCCAGCCCTGCTCGCGCGCATGCCGCGCCATGCGCTCGGCCAGATATACCGAGCGATGCTTGCCGCCGGTGCAGCCGAAGGCGATGGTGACGTAGCTGCGGGTGTCGTTGCGCAGCCGCGGCAGCCAGGTATCGAGCAGGTCCACGATCTGCGCGCTGTAGCGCACCACGTCCGGTTCCTTGTCCAGATAGTCGCGCACGCCGGCATCGCGGCCGGTCAGCGGGCGCAGCTCCGGGTCCCAATGCGGGTTGGGCAAGACGCGCGCATCGAACACGAAGTCGGCCTCGGCCGGCACGCCACGCTTGTAGGCGAACGATTCGAACAGCAGCGACAGCCGGTCGCTGGTGCCGAGCGCAAACTCGGTGACCACCCGGCGACGCAGCTGGTGCACGTTGAGCGCGCTGGTGTCGATGATGGCATCGGCCTGCGCGCGCAGCGGTTCGGTCAGCTGCCGCTCGCGGGTGATCGCTTCCGGCAAGGCCAGGCCGAGATGGCTGAGCGGATGGCGGCGGCGGGTATCGGCGTAGCGCTTGATCAGCGCCTCGTCGCTGGCCTCGAAAAACAGCAGCCGTGCCTCGATGCCGTATTCCTGCGCGGCCTGGCGCCATTGCGCCAGCTGGGTCAGGTCGCTGCGGCTGCGCACATCGATGCCCACCGCCAGGCGCTGGTCGCCGAGCGGGTTGCCACGCAGGCGGCTCTTGACGAAGTCCGGCAGCAGTTCGACCGGCAGATTGTCCGAGCAGTAGTAGTCCAGGTCCTCGAAGGTCTTCAACGCGACCGATTTGCCCGAGCCGGACAGCCCGCTCACGATCATCAACGTGGAGGGCGCGGTACTCATGGCGTGCGTCGCTCCAGCAGGTTGCTGTGGCGGGCGATGAACATCGCCGCCGGGTCGATGCCCTTGGTGCGCAGGATATGCAGCCGCGTGGCCGCCTCGGTCAGCACCGCCAGGTTGCGGCCGGGCATCACCGGCAGGGTGATCAGCGGCACGTCCAGGTCCAGCACATGCCGGCTGCCGGAATCGCCGGTCAGGCGTTCGTAGCCGGACGGGGTGGGCTCGGTCATCGGGCGGGTCAGGTGCACGATCAGGCGCAGGTACTTGTTCTTCTTCACCGCGGTGTCGCCGAACATGTCGCGCACGTTCAACACGCCCAGGCCGCGCACTTCCAGCAGGTCCTGCAGCAGTTCCGGACAGGTGCCGTCGAGCACGTCGGGCGCGATCTGGGTGAACTCCGGTGCGTCGTCGGCCACCAGGCGGTGACCGCGGCTGAGCAGTTCCAGCGCCAGTTCGCTCTTGCCCGAGCCGGCTTCGCCGGTGATCAGCACGCCGATCGAATAGATCTCCATGAACACGCCGTGCAGGGTGACCCGCGGCGCCAGCGTGCGCGCCAGGTGGTAGGAGAGGTGATTGAGCAGTTCGTGGCCGCGCTTGGGCGAGATCCACAGCGGCGTGTTGGATTCGTCGGCGGCCGCGCGCAGGTCTTCCGGGCAGGACTGGTTCTTGCTGATCGCCAGCGCCAGCGGCTGCACCTGGATGATCTTCTCGATGGTCTCCCAGCGCTGGCGCGCATCCAGCGAATCCAGCCAGGCCAGCTCTTCGGTACCCAGGATCTGCACCTTGTTGGGATAGATCACGTTGAGGTAGCCGGCCAGCGACGGGCGGCGCGCATTGTTGCTGCCGGCCTCGATCTCGCGGTGCTCGCCCTTCTGGCCGGCGACCCAGCGCAGCGCCAGCTTGTCGCGCTGCTGGTCGAACAGTTCGCGTGCGGTGATGCTGGTATTCATGCGGCGCTGGCCTGTGGTGGCGGTGCGTCGGTGAGCAGCGCCATCAAGGCGTCGGCGTTGGGGGCGGCACGCAACTGCTGACGAAACTCCGCATCGGAAAACCGTTCGGCCAGCTCCGACAGCAGCATCAGGTGCTGGTGGGTGTAGTGCGCAGGCACCGCCATCGCGAAGATCAGGTCCACCGGCTCATCGCTACCAAAGGCCACCGGCGTATCCAGCCGCAGCAGTGCGCCCCGTGGCTCGGTGAGATTGGGGCAGCGCCCATGCGGGATGGCGATGCCGTGGCCGATGGCAGTGCTGCCCAGGGCCTCGCGCTCGCACAGGTTGGCGTAGAGCTCGTCGGCGCCGGCCTGACGGCAGGACAGCAGGTCGGCGGCGGTATGCAGGACGGTGTCGCGATCGGCGGCCGGCGACACCACGGTGCGCACGGCCGCCATCAGATCGGTTAAAGGCATGAGGGCATCAAGCGGGAAGCGTCATGCGGGATTGTCGCGCACCTCGCGTGCATGGTGGTTACATTTCTTTTCCTTGTGCTTGAGCACCAGGCGGTCGAGCTTGTCGACCAGCAGGTCGATGGCCGCGTACATGGTGGAGCCGCTGGCATCTGCGTGCAGGGTACGACCGGGAAGGTTGACGGTGGCGACCACGTGATGGTCTGGCTTGCGAACGGCCAGCTGGGTCCGGACTTCACAGTGCTGGTCGAAATGGCGCTGCAGTCGCTGCAGCTTGCTTGCCACGTACTCCCGCAGCGCGGGGGTCACTTCAAGCTGGTGGCCATACGTCTCGATACGCATCGGATACCTCCATTGGTCGGGTGGGCCAATGAACCGTTCCGGTGATCCGACGAACCCGGCGCAGGCCGGCGTTGCGGTAGGTGCAACGTCAGACGATACGGACGCGTTCGTGGGAGGCGGAAATGTTCATGGCCTCACGATACTTCGCAACGGTGCGCCGCGCCACTGGTACGCCGGAGGTTTTCAGCAGGTCGGCCAACTTGGCGTCCGACAGCGGCTTGCGCGGGTTTTCCGCCTCGATCAGGCGCCGGATCATGGCCTGGATGGCGGTGCTGGAGGCCTCGCCGCCGCTGTCGGTGTCGATGCCGGAGGCGAAGAACGAGCGCAGCGCGATGGTCCCGCGCGGGGTGCGCACGTACTTGCGGGCGATCGCGCGGGAAATGGTGGATTCGTGCAGGCCGAGCTCGCCGGCGATCTCGCGCAGGGTCAACGGGCGCAAGGCCTGCGCGCCGAATTCCAGGAACCCGGCCTGGTGCTGCAGCAGGCAGCGCACCACCCGCAGCAGGGTCTCGCCGCGCGCTTCCAGGCTCTTGAGCAGCCAGCGCGCCTCCTGCAGCTGGCCGCGCAGATAGCCGGCGTCGGATTCGCCGCAGCTGCGGATCAGGTTCTCGTAGCCGCGGTGGATGGTGACCTTGGGCTGGGCGCGACCGGCCAGCGAGGCCCGCCACACGCCACGCTGGCGCCAGATCACGCAGTCCGGCACCACATAGGTGTCCTGCGACAGGTCGCCGATCTGCTTGCCCGGGCGCGGGTCCAGCGAGCGCACCAACTGGACCGCCTGGTCGACATCGGCGGTGGAGCGCTTGAGTTCGTGCGCCAGGCCGGCCACGCCGCTGCGCGGCAGGCGCTCCAGCGGGCCGGCGACGATCTGCAGCGCCAGTTCGCGCCCCGGGGTGGCCGGGTCGAGCACGGCCAGCTGCAGTGCCAGGCATTCGCCCAGGGTGCGCGCACCCACGCCGACCGGGTCGAAGCGCTGGATCTGGTGCAGCACGGTGAGCACGTCGGCCTCGTCCACCGCCGCGCCCAGCGCCAGCGTTTCCAGGATGGCCGACAGCGGTTCGCGCAGGTAGCCGTCTTCGTCCAGCGCATCGATCAGCATCGCGCCGATCTGGCGGTCGCGCGGCGACAGCGGCGACAGGTGCAGCTGCCACAGCAGATGGTCGGCCAGCGTTTCGGCTTCGGCCACGCGCTCGGCGGCATCGCCGGACTCGTCATCGTCGAAGCTGCCGCCGCTGCCCGAACCTGTCCACTGCAGCTCGTCCTGCGACCAGTCGTCGTCGCGCTCGGCCGGCGTCGGTTCTTCGCGCGGGGTGTCGTCGGTGGAGGCGGTCGACGATGCTTCCACCGGAAGCGCGTTGGCCGCATGCGCGGCTTCGTCGGCCCATTCTAGCAGCGGATTGGTCTCCACCGCTTCGGCGATTTCCAGTTCCAGCTCGGTGGTGGACATCTGCAATAGCTTGATCGCCTGACGCAACTGCGGCGTCATGACCAACTGCTGTCCTAGCGATGTCTGGAGCCGGGCTTTCATGCGGGCACTGACTGGGAAAATCGATGGCGCGGCGACGCGCTCAAAGGCGGAAAGTTTCCCCCAGATACACGCGACGGACGTCGGGATTGGCTAGCAGCGCATCTGGTGCCCCCTGCGCCAGTACGCCCCCCTCGGCGAGAATATACGCGCGATCGCAGATTCCCAAGGTTTCGCGCACGTTGTGATCGGTGATCAGCACGCCGATGCCACGTTCCTTGAGGTGGATGATGATGCGCTGGATCTCGCCGACCGAAATCGGGTCGACGCCGGCGAAGGGTTCGTCGAGCAGCATCATGCGCGGCTTGGCCGCCAGCGCGCGCGCGATCTCGCACCGCCGCCGCTCGCCGCCGGACAGGCTGGCGCCCAGCTGGTCGGCCACGTGGGTGATCTGCAGTTCTTCCAGCAGCGAGACCAGTTCCTTCTCGCGGCCGGCGCCATCCAGCTCTTCGCGCAGTTCCAGCACCAGGCGGATGTTGTCGGCCACGGTGAGCTTGCGGAAGATCGAGGGCTCCTGCGGCAGATAGCCGACGCCAAGCTTGGCGCGGGCATACATCGGCTCGGCGGTGAGGTCGCGGCCGTCCAGCTCGATCCGCCCGGCATCGGCCTCGACCAGGCCGACGATCATGTAGAAGCAGGTGGTCTTGCCGGCGCCGTTGGGGCCGAGCAGGCCGACCACTTCGCCGGCCTCGAGCGTGAGGCCGAATTCCTTGACCACTTCGCGCTGCTTGTACTTCTTGCGCAGACCGGTGGCGACCAGCATTACTTCTTCCCCTGCGGCTTGGCCGCGGGCTTGGCGGCCGGCGTTGCGGCCGCCGGCGCCGCGGTCTTCGGCTGGATGATGGTGCGCACGCGGCTGCCGTCGCCGCCGCTCTGCATGTTGCCGGTCTTGGTGTTGTAGACCATGCGCTGGCCGGCATTGGTGCCCTTGGGCGAGTCGACCTTGTAGTTGCCGGTCAGCACGATGACTTCGTTGGCGACCTGGTACTCGATATTGTCGGCCTGGCCGTTCATCATCGCGCCGTCGTCCATCTGCTGCTTGAGCGTGGCTTGCTTGCCGGTCAGCACGACGCGGTCGGTCTGACCATTCTTCTGGAAGATGTCGGCGGTGTCGGCGTGGATTTCCAGCGTGCCCTGGGTGATCACCACATTGCCGCTGAAGCGGCACTTGCCGCTGTCGTCGAGCATGTTGCAGTCGTTGGCATTGGAGTCGATCGCCATCGGCTGATTGCGGTCGCTGGTCTTGGCCATCGCAAGGGCAGGCAGCAGCAGCGCGGCAAACGCCAGCTTAGCGGGCAGCATTCGGTTCATAACGGGTCTTGACCTGGGAAAGGAGCTTGTACTGGCGTGATTTGAGATCGGCCTCGAAGCCGACCCCGCTCTGCATGATACCCGGCCGGCTCATGCTCACCGGGGCAGCGGTCTTGGCGAGATTCTGCTGCGGGAACACGTCCAGGCTCTGGGTGCGGAACGTGGTCGGCGGGGTTGCGCCGCCGGTGGGGCTGTCGCCCTCGACATCGCCGCGCAGGCGCAGCTCGTCGCCCTTGGGGCTGATCCAGCCGGTCTTGGAGCGCAGCGTCCACGGTTGATTGGTGTTGTCGGGCAACAGGAACACCGGGGTGGTGACCTCGGAGGTGCGATCGGCGCGGTTGCGATGCATCTCCGGCGCGCGCAGCGTCATCGATTCCTTGCCGGTTTCCTTGTCCAGCGCAATCAGTTCGAAATCGCGCAGCACGTAGTCGGCGCGCGAATCGTCCACCGCCGCCGCAACCGGCCGGGCGCGCTGCTGCCAGGCCGACCAGCCGGAGACCACCGCAGCGGCCAACAACACCACGCCCAGGGTGGTGCGCCAGTTCCAGCTCATGCGGAAAACCTTTCGATGATGCCCTCGATCTGACCTTGTGCGGCCAGCACCACGTCGCAGACCTCGCGCGCGGCACCTTCGCCGCCACGTGCCCGGGTATGCCACTGCACGCGCTCGGCGATCCACGGGTGCGCGTTGGCGGGTGCGACCGGCAGGCCGACCGCCAGCAGGGCCGGCAGGTCGGGCAGGTCGTCGCCCATGAACAGCACCTGGTCCAGCGACAGGCCGTGCTCCTGGCACAAGGCCAGCACGGCCAGGCGCTTGTTCTTGACCCCGATCTGCACGTGCAGGCCCAGATCCTGGCCGCGCTTTTCCGCCGACAGGCTGGCGCGCGCAGTGATCAGCGCGACATGGATGCCGGCATGGTCGAGCTGCTTGAGCCCCTGGCCGTCGAGCACATTGAAGGACTTGCTCTCGTTGCCGGCATGGTCGTAGTACAGGCGGCCATCGGTCAGGGTGCCGTCGACGTCGAAACAGGCCAGGCGGATACGCGCGGCGCGGTCGGTGATGTCGGCGGGCAGGTGCTGCAAAGGGGAATAGGGCATCGGCACGGATCGGTGAGAACGGGGTTCCAACGGTAGAAAACTGAACCTGTTAAACCACTTTGGCGCGCAACAGGTCGTGAATGTTCAATGCGCCGACCGCGCGCTGCTGCGCATCGACCACGATCAAACCGTTGATCTTGTAATCCTCCATCAGCCGCGCGGCTTCGGCGGCCAGCTGGTCGGCGCCGATGGTGCGCGGGTTGCGCGTCATCACCTGGGCAATGCCGGCGCTGCGCACGTCGATGTCGCTGTCCAGCGCGCGGCGCAGGTCGCCGTCGGTGAACAGGCCGATCAGGCGGTCCTGGCCATCGACCACCGCGGTCATGCCCAGGCGCTTGCGGCTCATTTCCATCAACGCCTCGCTCAGGCTGGCGTCCTCGCGCACGCGCGGCAGGTCATCACCGGCGTGCATCACGTCGGTGATGTGCAGCAGCAGGCGCCGGCCCAGGCTGCCGGCCGGATGCGAGCGCGCGAAGTCGTCGGCGGTGAAGCCGCGCGCGTCCAGCAGCGCCACCGCCAGCGCGTCACCCATCGCCAGCGAGGCGGTGGTGCTGGAAGTGGGCGCCAGATGCAGCGGGCAGGCTTCGGCGGACACGCTCACATCCAGGTGCACGTCGGCGGCCTGGGCCAGCGACGAGCTCGGGCGCCCGGTCATGGCAATGATCGGGTTGCCCTGGCGCTTGAGCACCGGCAGCAGCATGCGCACCTCGTCCGATTCGCCCGAATAGGACAGCGCCAGCACGATGTCGGCCTCGGTGATCATGCCCAGGTCGCCGTGCCCGGCCTCGCCCGGGTGGACAAAGAACGCCGGCGTGCCGGTGGAGGCCAGGGTGGCGGCGATCTTGCGCGCGATATGCCCGGACTTGCCCATGCCGGTGGCCACCACGCGCCCGCGCGAGGCCAGCACCAGCCGGCAGGCCGCGGCGAAGTCGCTGCCGATCCGCGCGCCCACGCCGGCCAGCGCCTCGCGCTCGATCTCCAGCACGCGCTGGCCGCTGGCGACCAGGCTGGCGTCGCTGACGGTGGCGGAGGGCAGGTGCGAGACGGCCATGCGGGACTCGGGTGAAGAGTAGAATGTGCGCTCATTTTATGAGGAAACGCCCTGTGGACGCCGAAACCATCCGTAAACTCATCGAATCCGGCTTGCCCGAAGCCCGCGTCGAGGTGCACGGCGACGACGGCGTGCACTTCGAGGCGACCGTGATCAGCCCCGCATTCGCCGGCAAGGCGCCGCTGGCCCGCCACCGCATGGTCTACGCGACCCTGGGCGAGCTGATGGGCGGGGCGATCCACGCGCTGCAGCTCAAGACGCTGACCCCCGACGAAGGCTGAGCGTCAGTCGATCCTGGCCGATCGGGCTGCGCCCCCGCCCGACTGCCAAGTGCCGGCCGACTCCTGGCGACCCCTTACATTTCCCCCGACGTCCCTTTTCGGATTCCCCAAGCTCCCATGGCAAAAATCGTAGTGACCGGCGGCCAAGCGCTGCATGGTGAAGTCAATATTTCCGGCGCCAAGAACGCGGTGCTGCCGATCCTGTGCGCGACCCTGCTGGCCGATGCGCCGGTGGAGATCAGCAACGTGCCGCACCTGCACGACGTGATCACCACGGTGAAGCTGCTCAGCGAGCTGGGCGCCGAGGTGACCATCGACGAAGGCACGCTGGCCAAGGGGCGCTCGATCCTGGTCGACCCGCGCTCGGTCACCCACCAGGTCGCGCCCTATGAGCTGGTCAAGACCATGCGCGCCTCGATCCTGGTGCTGGGCCCGCTGCTGGCGCGCTACGGCACTGCCGAAGTGTCGCTGCCCGGCGGCTGCGCGATCGGCTCACGCCCGGTCGACCAGCACATCAAGGGCCTGCAGGCGCTGGGTGCGGAGATCAGCGTGGAAAACGGCTACATCAAGGCCACCAGCAATGGGCGCCTGAAGGGTGGCCGCTACGTGTTCGACATGGTCAGCGTCACCGGCACCGAGAACGTGCTGATGGCGGCCGTGCTGGCCGACGGCACCACCGTGCTGGAAAACGCGGCGATGGAGCCGGAAGTCACCGACCTGGCCGACTGCCTGATCGCGCTCGGTGCGCAGATCGAGGGCGCCGGCACGCCGCGCATCGTGGTGCAGGGCGTCGAGCGCCTGGGCGGCGGGCACCATGCGGTGCTGCCGGATCGTATCGAGACCGGCACCTTCCTGGTCGCCGCGGCGATGACTGGCGGCAGCGTCACCGTGCGGCGTGCCCGTCCGGACACCCTTGACGCGGTGCTGGACAAGCTCACCGAAGCCGGCGCGACCATCACCACCACCGCCGACAGCATCACGCTGGACATGCACGGCAAGCGCCCGCGCGCGGTCAACCTGACCACCGCGCCGTACCCGGCGTTTCCCACCGACATGCAGGCGCAATTCATGGCGCTCAACTGCGTGGCCGATGGCGTGGGCGTGATTAACGAAACCATCTTCGAAAACCGCTTCATGCACGTCAACGAGCTGCTGCGCCTGGGCGCGGACATCCAGGTCGAAGGCCACACCGCGATCGTGCGCGGTGCCGAGCGCCTCAGCGGCGCGCCGGTGATGGCGACCGACCTGCGCGCCTCGGCGTCGTTGATCCTGGCCGGCCTGGTGGCCGACGGCGACACCAGCATCGACCGCATCTACCACCTGGACCGTGGCTACGAAAACATTGAGGAGAAGCTGGGGGCGCTGGGCGCGACCATCCGGCGCAGCGCATGATCCTGCGCGGGCGGTTCACCACCCGGCGCAAGATCCTGCTCGGCGTGATCGTGCTGATCCTGGCGTGGCTGGCCTATGCCTGGTCGGTCGGCATGGCGATCACCCAGGGCGTCGAGTTCAAGGACATGGACTGGAACAACGACGGTACTGCCAGCCGCGACGAGATCGCGCAGTCGTTCTATGCGGTGGCGGTGAAGAAGACTGTCGAAGGCAAGCGCCATTGCGACCTGTTCTACTGGCGCAAGAATGACCAGCAGATTCGCGTGGACTGCCGCACGGTGTTCAGCACCGGCGACGACAAGGCCGCGGCAAAGCCCTGAGGGGTGAGCGTGTCTCTGCCTGCTGCGGAGATTCCGCACCGCGCCTGATCGAAATGAAGAGCCCGGCTTTCAGCCGGGCTTTTTATTGCAGTCGGAGGGCGGCTGCCGAGCAGCTCCCACGACCTGGTAGGAGCGTGCCTGCGCGCGACGGCGCATGACCGATAACGCCCCGTCGCGCGCGGGCACGCTCCTACCAGGCGCGCCTGGCGCTCAGCGCAACGCCTTGATGGTCAGGTCCAGCGCGTCCTGGCCCTTTTCCTTCTGCAGCAGGCGCGCCGGCACCGGCAGGTCCTTGACTACCCAGGCAATCAATTCCTTGTCGCCGTCCACGCGCGACACCTTGGTCGCCTGTTCCTGCTTGCCGTTGACGGTGATGGTTTCCTTGCCGACCACCTTGTAGCTCATCGGCTTGATGCGGCCTTCGTCGACCATGCGGTAGTTCAGCGGCTTGCCGGCGGCCAGGTCGCGGGTGATGGCCAGGTTGATCAGCAGGGCATCCATGTCGCCGGGCTGCAACTTCACCGGCCCCCGGCGGTCCGGCTTGATGTCGCCGCCCCAGGTGGCCTGGCTGGTCTTCCAGTCGTAGTTGGCCGTGACGTTGCGGCGCTTGACCATCATCGACGAGGTGTCGTTGCTGCTGACCGGGCGCAGCTGGCCGTTGCTCTCTTCGAACACCGTGCTCTGGGTCAGGTTGGCCAGCTGGTTCTGGATGGTGAGCGTGTAGCGCCACTGGTTGGCGCCGGCGGCGGCCAGGGTCATGGTGCCGTTGGCCTGCATGCCCATGTAGTTGGCCGAATAATCGGCCTGGAACGGCTGCATGGCGAACGCGGGCAGGCTGGCTACGGCCAGTGCGGCAGCGGCGATCAGCGAACAGGTGCGGGAAACGGTGTGCATGGGTCAGGCTCCTTGATATTCGACCAGGCGTAGATCGACCTGATCCTCACCTTTGTCACGTTGCAGGATGCGCACCGGCGTGGGAACCCCGTTGGCGATCCAGAGGATGGTTTCGTTGTCGCCGCTGTTGACGCGGTACACGCGCAACGCGTCGTAGCTCAGGTCGCCGACCTGCACCACCTCGGTGGCATCGGCGACCTTGTAGTCGTATTTGCGCACCCGGCCGACATCCACGTAGCGATAGCTCAGGCTGCGTCCGGGTTGCGCGTCGCGCATCAGCGACAGGTTCAGCGACAGCGCGCTCTGGTCGCCGCGCTGCAGCGGAATCGGCTGCTGGCGCTCCTTCTTCAGATCGCCGTCCCACTGGGCGCTGGCGGTCTGCCAGTTGTAGACGCCGGTGACCTTCTTGCCGAAGAACATCGCCTTGCGCACGGTGCTCTGGCTCAATGGCACATAGGTGTCACCATCGACGCGGAACACCGTGCTCTGTTCCAGGTTCAGACCGAGAATGCTGGCAAAGCCCTTGCGGCCGCGTACCGACATGTCGATGCGCCACTGGCTGCCTTCGCCGTTGCTGACCTGCATGGTGGCATCGCCGGCTTCCTTGCCGCGGTAGAACGCCTGGTACGTGGCCACGAAGGGCTGCAGTGGCGGCGGCGTCCAGCTGCTGGCAGGCAGGGCGGCTGCAGATGCAGGCGCCGTCGGCGGCGCCGCGACCGGAGCGGCGGCAGCTGGCGCAGGCACGGCAGCGGCCTGTTGCGCACGGCCGGCACCGGCCGGAACAAGCAGGACGGCGGTCAACAGCGCGGTGGCGATCGGGAGGGGTTTCATGCGCTGAGAGCGAGGCACGGGGCCGCCAGGATGTCCGAGACAGGATGAGGAGGGCGTATCCGCATTCAGCCGAGTGCGGTGTCAGCGGACTCTAGTCGCAATGGCGTAAACAGGCACTGACCGTCGATGTGGACGCCATCGCCACGTACGTCCACGCGCCCGCTGGCAAGCAGGTCCAGCGTGGCCAGCAGCAGCGGGTGTTCGCGCGCCAGCACGCGCGCGGCCAGCTGTTCGGCGCTGTCGTCGGGCAGTACCGGTACGCGCGCCTGCGCGATCACCGTGCCGGCATCCAGTTCCGGCACCACCAGATGCACGCTGGCGCCATGTTCGGCGTCGCCGGCTTCCAGTGCGCGGGCATGGGTGTGCAGGCCGCGGTACTTGGGCAGCAGCGAGGGGTGGATATTGAGCATGCGCCCGGCAAAGCGACGCACCAGCGGCTCGCCGAGGATGCGCATGTAGCCGGCGCAGATCACCCAGTCCGGCCGCGCGGCGGCGATCGCATCGCCCAGCGCGGCGTCGAAGGCGGCACGGTCGGCGAAGTCGCGCGGCCTGGCGCTCCAGCGCAGTGCCTCATCGACCTTGTGCAGGGCCGGCGCCTGTGGGCGATCGGAAAACACGCCCACGACCTCGGCCGGCAGCCGGCCGCTGTCGATGGCATCGAGGATGGCCTGCAGGTTGCTGCCGCGGCCGGAGGCCAGCACGGCCAGGCGCAGGCTCATGCGGTGGGATTCGCTGATGTCATGGGGCAGTGCGCGTCACGCTGCAGGGGCGGGGGGAGCGAACAAGGCCTTGACCTGCGGGCGCAGCAGCACCACCAGCGTAAACACGCCGACGACGGTACCGAACGGCATGAAGGAGCAGGAAATGCCGGCCACGATCAGGCACAGCAGGTGCCGTCTGCGCTGGGCAATGCAGCGGCCGGCGTAGGCCATGAACGCTGCCAGCGTCAGGCCGCAGACAATGAACACACCTGCGAACACCACGAAGAACCAGCCGAACAATCGCGGATCCATCGGTGGTGCATCCGTGCTGGCCTGTGTCATGGGCAGGTGCCCGGTGACGATCGCAATGCCCATGAACAGGTGGATCAACGGGAAGAGCGAAAACAGGGCGGTGATGGCGGCCAGCACATAGTGAAAGATCGACAGCAGTTTTAGGTGCTGGAGATCGTCAGCGCTGGCCGGTGCCGGCAGTGCGTGTGGGGCAGCGTCCATGCAGGTCTCCTCGGTCAACCGATCCGCACGCGCTCATCGCCCTGCGCCGGCACCACCTGGCCGATGCGCCAGTGCGCCAGCGACTGCGCCTCCAGTGCCTGTTCCAGCGCGGCGGCCTGCTCGGGTGCGGCGACCAGCACGAAGCCGATGCCGCAGTTGAAGGTGCGCCACATTTCCGCATCGGCCACCGCGCCTTCGCGCTGCAGCCAGGCGAACACCGGCGGCAGCGCCCAGGCGGAGGCGTCGATGTCCAGGCCCAGGCCGTCGGGGATCACCCGGATGATGTTTTCGGTCAGCCCGCCGCCGGTGATGTGGGCCATGGCGTGGATGCTGTCGCCATGCGACTTGAGCAGCGCCAGGATCGGCTTGACGTACAGCGCGGTCGGCGCCATCAGCGCGTCGATCAGCTTGACGCCGTCGTCCAGCACCAACTCGGCCGGGGCGCCGGCACGCTCGTAGATCCTGCGGATCAGCGAGTAGCCATTGGAATGCGGGCCGGACGAGGCGATGCCGATCAGCACGTCGCCGGCGCGCACCTGCGCGCCGTCCAGCAGCTGCGATTTTTCCACCGCCCCGACGGTGAAGCCGGCCAGGTCGTATTCGCCCGGCGGATACATGTCGGGCATCTCGGCGGTTTCGCCGCCGATCAGGGCGCAGCCGGACAGCTCGCAGCCGCGCGCGATGCCGCCGACCACCGCCGCGGCGGTCTCCACGTCCAGCTTGCCGGTGGCGAAATAATCCAGGAAGAACAACGGCTCGGCGCCCTGCACCAGCACGTCGTTGACGCACATGCCGACCAGGTCGATGCCGATGGTGTCGTGCCGGCCCAGCTGCTGGGCCAGCTTGAGCTTGGTGCCGACGCCATCGGTGCCGGACACCAGCACCGGCTCCCGGTACTTGCCGGACAGGTCGAACAAGGCGCCAAAACCACCCAGGCCGCCCATCACCTCCGGCCGGAAGCTGCGCTTGACCAGCGGCTTGATGCGTTCGACCAACGCATTGCCGGCATCGATGTCGACACCTGCCTCACGGTAGGTCATGGGCGAGGGATTGGAAGGCGTTGGGCTGGTCACGGGCGGGGAGGGCTCGGCTGTAAAGGCGGCGATTTTAGCAGCCACGTTGGCGCTGGCGTCCCATTCGGGCAACAATTCACCCGGATACGCTTACGTCATGGAACCGTCGATGCGCCGCAGTCTCGCTTTCTTTCTCGCCCTCGTGGTCGCCATGCCCCTCGCGCCAGCCTTTGCGCAGGCCGATCTACGCACCGAAGGCGACGTCGCCAAGGCGCAAAGCGCCTATGAGGCCGAAGTGCCGGTCAACAGCCAGAGCGAGTCCGATCGCCCCGGCGCGCTGGCGCGCGCGCTCGGCGCGGTGCTGGGCAAGGTCTCCGGCGACCGCGGGGTGATGAGCCGCCCAGGCGTCCCGCAGGCACTGCGCGGCGCGCCGGGCTATGTCGAAAACTACGACTACCGTCAGGACCAGGGCACCTCGCGTACCGGTGCGCCGACCTTCCGCACCGTGCTGGTGGCGCGCTTCCGGCAGTCGGACGTGGATGGCCTGATCGCCGCACTGGGGCTGCCGGTGTGGCCGCTGCCGCGGCCCAAGCCGGTGCTGTGGCTGGCCATCGACGACGGGAGCGGCCCGCGCCTGGTCGGCGTGGCGCAGGCCAATGCCGCGCGCAGCGTGCTGGACCGGGCAATCGAGCGCGGCTACCGGCTCGGCCTGCCCGGCGGTGCCGCCGCCGAGCAGGTGCTGGCCGGCGCGATCTGGCGCAAGGACACCGCCGCGGTGGCGCGCGCATCGGCCAAGTACAGCCCGCCGATGCAGCTGATCGGCAAGCTCTACCGCAATGACGCCGGCTGGACCGCCGACTGGGTCTTCGTCGACAACGGCAACGTGCTGTCCAGCTGGACCAGCAGCGACGGCGATGCGCGTCGTGCGATGGCCGCCGGTGCCGATGGCGCGGCCGATGCCCTGGTCAAGCGTTACGCCAAGCGCGTGGATTCGGGTGTGCCCGGTGTCTACCGCGCGGTGATCACCGGGATCGGCAGCGCCGACGACTATCTGCGCGTCTCCGCCGCGCTGCAGGGCGTGTCGGTGGTGCGCAGCATCCGCCCGGTCAGCGCCAACGGCGACCGCATGGAAGTGGATCTGGAATTGCTCACGGGCATTTCCGGCCTCAACCGTATGCTCGGCGACAACAGCCCGTTGGTACCCGTGTCGGTCCCGACCGAGGGCCCGATCATTCTCGAAAACGAGCACGCCGAGTACCGCCTGAAATGACCTTGACTCCCGAAGCCGAAATCGCCCTGTTTCTGCGTCGCCTGAAATGGGTGGCGGTGACTGTCGGCGTGTTGTGGGTGGTCTCGCTGCTGTCGCCGATCCTGACGCCGTTCGTGCTGGCGTTGCTGCTGGCCTGGCTGGGCGATCCGCTGGTGGACCGCATCGAGCGCGCCGGCCGCTCGCGCAATATCGCGGTGGTGTTGGTGTTCGTGCTGGCCCTGCTGCTGTTCGTGCTGGCGCTGATGATTCTGGTGCCGATGATCGAGCGCCAGATCATGACCCTGATCGACGCGCTGCCGCAGATGCGGACCTGGGCGATCAGTACCGCCATTCCGTGGCTGGAAGCCAAGACCGGCGTGGAACTGATGGGCTGGCTGGACCCGGAGCGCCTGATCGACTGGATCCGCAGTCACTGGGAACAGGCCGGCGGCGCCGCCAAGACCTTCTTCGGCTACGTGCAGCGTTCGGGCTTTGCGATGGTGACCTGGGTGATCAACCTGGCGTTGCTGCCGATCCTGGCGTTCTACTTCCTGCGCGACTGGGATCGCCTGGTCGAGCGGGTGGCCGCGGTCATTCCGCGTGCCTACATCGGTACCGTGAGCCGGCTCGCACTTGAATCCAATGACGTGCTGGGCGGCTTCATCCGCGGCCAGTTCCTGGTGATGCTGGCGCTGGGGGCGATCTACGCCGCCGGCCTGTCCATCATCGGGCTCAATCTGGGCCTGTTGATCGGCATCATCGCCGGCTTCATCAGCTTCATTCCGTATCTGGGCGCCACCACCGGCATCGTGCTCGCCCTGCTGGCGGCCGTGGTGCAGGCGCAGGGCTTCGACCTGAAGTTGCTGATCGGCGTCGGCGTGGTGTTCACCGTCGGCCAGTTGCTGGAAAGCTATGTGCTGACGCCGCGCATCGTCGGCGACAAGATCGGCCTGCACCCGGTCGCGGTGATCTTTGCGGTGATGGCGGGCGGCCAGTTGTTCGGCTTTCTCGGCATGCTGCTGGCGCTGCCGGTGGCGGCGGTGGCCAATGTGCTGCTGCGCTATGCGCATGAGCAATACACGCGCAGCGATCTGTATGCGGGCGAGCGCGCCGGCATCGTGCTGCAGTCCACGCCCGAGCGCAGCGTGATCATCGACCCAAGCAAGGACACGGATCGCTCGTGAGTGTTCCGCAGTTGCCACTGGCGTTGCGCGCGCCGCCCGATCAGCGATTCGATAGTTACATCGCCGCGCCTGATGGCCTGCTGTCGCAGCTGCAGGCATTGGCGGCCGGGCAGGTGAACGACTGGCTGTATCTGTCCGGCCCCGCCGGCACCGGCAAGACGCATCTGGCGTTGTCGTTGTGCGCGGCCGCCGAACAGGCCGGGCGTGCCCCGGCGTACCTGCCCCTGCACGCGGCCACTGGCCGGTTGCGCGATGCGCTCGAGGCGCTGGAAGGGCGCAGCCTGGTCGCACTGGACGGTGTGGAAAGCATTGCCGGGCAGCGCGACGACGAAGTGGCGCTGTTCGATTTCCACAACCGCGCGCGCGCTGCCGGCACCACCTTGCTGTACACCGCGCGGCAGACGCCCGATGGCCTGGCGTTGGTATTGCCGGACCTGCGCTCGCGGCTGTCGCAGTGCATCCGCATCAGCCTGCCGGTGCTCGACGATGCCGGGCGCGCGGCCGTGTTGCGCGATCGTGCGCAACGGCGCGGGCTGGCGCTGGACGAGGCAGCAATCGACTGGCTGCTGACCCATAGCGAACGCGAACTGGCCGGACTGGTGGCATTGCTGGACCGGCTGGATCGCGAATCGCTGGCTGCCAAGCGCCGCATCACCGTGCCGTTCCTGCGGCGGGTGCTGGAGGATCGCGGCTCTTAGAGCGGCCTACAGAATTACGTTGCTCACTGCTACTCAGGTGCAGGCTGCTTTGCGTTTCCTATCAGCACATCCATCCGCAGTGTCCAGGCACTTGAAGCACGAGGCCCAGAGTTTGCAGAGCGGATGGTCTGTAGCTTTGCTGCAAGGCCCTTGCCCGCCCACCATCGCGGGACACGCCGCAAGTACGTCCATGTAGGCTCCGGCGCGGCATCCATGCCGCTCAGGGTCCCGCGACGGTGAGCGGGCAAGGACCCGTCGAGAGGGGCGATGTGCAGGGCTTCCAGTAAACAATCAGCGCACTGTCTGGTGCGGTGGGGGCGCCGCGCCCTCGGCGCTGCGAGTTTGCTGCAAGGCCCTTGCCCGCCCACCATCGCGGGACACGCCGCAAGTACGTCCATGTAGGCTCCGGCGCGGCATCCATGCCGCTCAGGGTCCCGCGACGGTGGCGGGCAAGGACCCGTCGAGAGGGTTGGTGCGCATGGATAACAGCAGGAGCGGCGCGCATCGGGTTGGATGCAAGGCCCGTCAGGATGGTTGGTGTGCGTAGTTCGAGCAACGCACGATGCGCGGCTGGCCGGTTGCAGCGCTTGGTTGCGGTCAGCCGCCGTCGCGCAGCAATTGGGCATCCAGCTCTGCCAATCGCTGCGGCGTGCCGACATCGGTCCAGCGTCCGGCATGGTGGATGCCATCGATCAGGCCTGCCGCCATCTGCGCGCGCAGGATTGGCGCCAGCGCAAACCGTGGTGCCGCGCCGCTGGGCTCCGGCAGCTGGCCGATGACCGATGGCCAGTCGCGCAGCAGTGCCGGTCGATACATGCCGATGCCGGAATAGGTGAGCGTCGCCGGCAGGTCCGCGCGCACCTTGCCATCGGCATCCAACGCAAAGTCTGCGCGCGCTGCATAGGCGGGGCGATCGACCAGCACCAACTGCGCCAGGCCCGCCGGCGCGGCCGACAGCCGCGCGAAATCGAAATCGGTCCAGATATCGCCGTTGACCAGCAGGAACGGCGCATCGCCCAGCAACGGCAATGCATGCAGCATTCCGCCGCCGGTTTCCAGCGGGGTGGCGCCCTCGAAGGAATACGTCAGCCGCAGCCCGAACGCGCTGCCATCGCCCAGTACCTGCGGAAATTGGTCGGCCAGCCACGAGGTATTGATCACCACCTCGTCCACGCCCAGTGCGGCCAGCTTGCGCAGATGCCAGACGATCAGCGGTGTGCCGCCGACCGACAGCAGCGGCTTGGGCGTGCGCTCGGTCAATGGACGCATGCGCTCGCCAAACCCGGCCGCAAAGATCAGCGCCTTCATGCGCCGGCCTGTGCGGAGCGTGCCGCCAGGGCAGGTTTGACCAGCTTTTCCAGCAGGCCGACCAGCGGCGCAAGGTCGGGATGACGCGGCAACACCTCGTCCAGATAGGCGATGAAACGCGGCACGTTATCCAGATACCAATGCTTGCCGTCGCGATGGCTCAGGCGCGAGAAGATGCCGAGATTCTTCAGGTGCCGCTGCACGCCCATCCAGTCCGCATCGCGCAGGAATTGCGCCAGCGGCGGCACCGGCAGCCCCGCCGCTGCCGCACGTGCGTGGTAGCGCTCCAGCCAGCCATCCACGCGCGCCAGCGGCCAGCTCACCGAGGTGTCCTTGAACAGGCTGATCGGGTCGTAGGCGATCGGGCCGATCACGCAATCCTGGAAATCCAGCACCGCCGGCCCGTCGCCGACCGGCATCAGATTGCGCGGCATGAAATCGCGATGGGTGAACACGCGCGGCTGCGCCAGTGCGTTGTCCATCAAACGGCGCTGCACCAACTGCAGTTGCTCGGCCTGGCCGCAGTCCAGCTGCAAGCCGAGGTGGCGGCCGAGGAACCATTCTTCGAACAGGCCGGCATCGCGTTGCAGCAGCGCCTCGCCGAACTCGCCGCTGTCGGCAGGTGGCGGAATGCGCTGCAGCAGCAATAACTGAGTGATCGCAGCATCCAGCAACGCGTCGGCATTGGCGTCGGTCAGTACCTGCGCCAGGGTCGGCACGCCCAGGTCTTCCAGCAGCAGGAAGCCGGTTTCAAGATCCTGTGCAAGCACCTGCGGCACCCGCACGCCGTGCTGGCCGAGCAGGGCGTGCATGCGCAACCAGGGCGCCACATTTTCCAGTGCAGGTGGCGCATCCATCAGGATGCGGTCCACGCCGCATCCTTGGGTACGCCAGTAACTGCGGAATCCCGCATCGACCGAGGCACGTTGCAGCGTGACCTCAGGGGCGTTCAACGCACGCTGCGCCCATTGCAGGCGGAGCGCAGCGCGCGCGGTATCTGGAGTCAACGATGACGTCATGGGTGAATGCTGTGTCGTGAAGTGAGGCGCAGCCTGGTCGAAAACGACGCAGGTTCGATCAACGCTTGCTGCCGCTGAACAGCCGCAGCAGTGCCAGGATCGCGATCGCACCCAGCAACGCACCGAGGAAACCGGCCGGTTCGCCGGCGTGGTACCAGCCCATGTAGCGGCCGAACCAGCTGGCGACCAGTGCACCGGCGATGCCCAGCACAATGGTCAGCAGGCAGCCCAGGCGCTGCGTGCCAGGGGTGATGAAACGGGCCAGCAGCCCGACCACGAAGCCGACCAGAATGATGTAAAGCCAGCTGTCGCTACCGAAGAGAGTGTTCATCGCAGGCACTGAGGGGAGGGGGATCGGCAGACTAGCATTCGCCGCCGCCGCGACCACGTGTGCCGCGCTGGCTGTCGCCATGGCGTTGGGGCTGCATCCATGCGCGCGCCGCAGCGCATGGCGAGGCGCTGGGCCGCCCCGACATGCGCGGGGCGGCCCAGGCATCAATCAGCAGCAGCCATGCCCGCCATGACGGGTGCCGCTGTCGGCCGCCACCGGCGAGCCGCTGGTCTCGCCGCGCAGGCAGGCGGCGTGATGCTCGGCAATCACCTTGGACACGCAGGCCGTCACCCGCTTGCCCATCGGGATGTGCAGGAACTCGTTCGGCCCATGCGCATTGGAATGCGGGCCGAGCACGCCGGTGATCATGAACTGCGCGCCGGGGAACTTCTCGCCCAGCATGCCCATGAACGGGATCGAGCCGCCTTCGCCCATGTACATCGCCGGCTTGTCGAAGAACGCCAGGCTGGCGTCGTCGATGGCCTTTTCCAGCCACGGCGCCATCGCCGGCGCATTCCAGCCGGACGAGGCCTTTTCCAGCTCCAGCGTTACCTGGGCGCCATTGGGCGGATCGCGCAGCAGCGCTTCCTTGAGCAGTTCGCCGCAGGCCTTGCCGTCGGCGGTCGGCGGCAGCCGCAGCGACAGCTTCACTGCGGTCTGCGGACGCAGCACGTTGCCGGCCGACGCCAGCGGCGGCATGCCGTCCACACCGGTGATCGACAGCGCCGGGCGCCAGGTGCGGTTCAACACCAGCTCGGTGAGGTCGTCATGCATCGGCACCAGGCCCTCGACCATCGGGAACTTGTCGAAGATGGCGGTATCCAGCGTCGCCGCCGCGGCCTTGGCCTGCGCCAGCCGTTCGGCCGGCACGTCCACGTGCAGTCCGTCCAGCAGGATGCGGCCGCTGGCTTCGTCCTCGATCCGCGACAGCAACTGGCGCAGCAGGCGGAAGCTGGACGGCACCACGCCGGAGGCATCGCCCGAATGCACGCCTTCCTCCAGTACCTTCACGCTCAGGTTGCCGCCGGTCAGCCCGCGCAGCGAGGTGGTGCACCACAGTTGCTCATAGTTGCCGCAGCCCGAATCCAGGCACACCACCAGCGACGGCTTGCCGATGCGTGCGGCCAGATGATCGACATAGGCCGGCAGGTCGTAGCTGCCGGATTCCTCGCAGGCTTCGATCAGCACCACGCAGCGCGCATGCGGCAGGCCCTGGGTACGCAGCGCCAGCACCGCCGCCAGCGAACCGAAGATCGCATAGCCATCGTCGGCGCCGCCGCGCCCGTACAGCTTGTCGTCGCGCAGCACCGGCTCCCACGGACCGAGGTCGGCATCCCAGCCGGTCATTTCCGGCTGCTTGTCCAGGTGGCCGTACAGCAGCACGGTGTCGTCGCCCGATTCGGTGCCGGTGGCCGGAATCTCGATGAAGATCAGCGGCGTGCGGCCTTCCAGGCGCACCACCTCGACCTGCATGCCGTCGATCGCCTGCGCGCGCGCCCAGGTTTCCATCAGGGTGACGGCCTGCTCCATGTAGCCGTGCGCGACCCAGTCGGCGTCGAACATCGGCGATTTATTGGGAATGCGGATGTAATCGACCAATTGCGGGACGATCTCGCGGTCCCAGGTGTCGCTGATGAATTGGTCGATCTTGGCGCTGTCCATGGAGGCTCCGAATACGTGGCGTAACGGCACATTCTACGCCCGTGCCTGGGGGTAGGTATTTCCCTACAAGCCGGCGCGCAGTTCACCGGCTGTGTGAAAAGTTCGTTGGCGATAGGATTGCTGCATGTGGCGCGGGACACTGGCTCCGCCGGCAGGAATGCTGGCTAGGACCATCACCCAAGCCACAAGGAGCGTTGCAATGAGGTCATTTACCGTAGTCCTGAAGTCCCTGCTACTGGCGTTGCTGTTGTCCTCGAATGCGTATGCACTCGACAAGGTCGATATCAACACCGCGTCTGCTGAGGAATTGGACAAGGTGCTGACGAATGTCGGGCGATCAAAAGCTGAGGCAATCGTCGAGCACCGTCAGGCAAACGGTCCCTTCAAAAGTGCCGAGGAACTGGCACTGGTCAAGGGCATCGGACTCAAGACGGTCGAACGGAATCGCGACCTGATCGAAGTAGGAGCCACGATGGCTCCCGCCAAGAAGGCTGCCAAGGGGGCGGCGGTGAAACCGGTGGGACGGCGTTAAGGGGAAAGGATCCGAGATACGGTTCGACGCGAGGATGCGTGGCCGCAACCTAACTGGACAGGATGTCCGGGGGATGGCTGGAAGCCGACAAGGACGTGGAATCGCCCGGTGTTGCACTTGGACGTGCAGCCGGGCGTTTTTCGTTTTGGGGACTCGGCGCGGATTGGCTGGTGCGCGTGGCCATTCCGGGGACGCCGGTGGTGCGGCGGAAATGAGTGATGCAGTGGGCCACTCGTAGCGCTCTGCTCCTGGCGGTAAGCCCACTCCGCTGGTCAATCGTCAGCCTATGGGCATACGTTTCAACTGCAGGCCTCTGTCTGCTCAGCGGCATCTCGCAGGTGATTGCTGGTTGCCAGCACGTGCCCAGCATTATTGGCTGATGGTATTGCCCGCATCTGTCGTGGAGCCCGGTCGATACGCTGGCGCGCCGAGCCGGGGGAAGACGGACCACCGCAGCGCTTCAGGCACAATGCACCGATGCAGCCCACAGACCTGAGCAGCCGGGTGATTCCGGCCACTGACTACCGCCGCGAGCGGTGGCGCAATCAATTGGGCTGGACGCGCGAGATCCTGTGCCTCGGCGATGCCGACGCGTGGGCGCTACGCCTGTCGATCGCCGAGATCGAACAGGATGCGGTGTTTTCCGCATTCCCAGGCATCGATCGCGAGCTGGTGCTGTTGCATGGCAATGGCATGCGGCTGCAGTTTGGTGATGCTGGCTGCGACATAAGTGCAGGTGTAGGTGCAGGCATTGGTACTGCTACTCCTACTGCGACTGGCGGCGGCACTGGCGGCAAAAACGATAGCGGCAGCGACAATGAGGGCGGTGGCGCTGGGCGTGGCGGCCATGATGCTGGAGGCGATGGTGGCATCGGTGCTGCTGGCGGCAATCATCGCAGCTGCACATTGCTGCCGCCGTACCAGCGCGTCCGATTCGCAGGCGAAGAAAGGGTGCATGCGATGCTACTCGACGGACCGACCCAGGATTTCAATCTGATGTGGCGGCGCGATCTGCTGCAGACCCAACTGCTGCATCGGCCGCTGGTCGGCACCATGCTGTTTTTCGCCGATCCGGGCAGCGCCTGGGCGATCCATCTGCTCGCAGGCCAGGCCAGCTTTGGACGCGACAGCGGTTTGCCACCGTTGGCTGCCGGCGATACCGCATGGCTGAGTGCCTCCACGCGCACCCGCTATGTGCTCGATGGTGGCGGCGAGTTGCTGGCGATCCGGGTGAGTCCGGTCTAGGGCGTTTCACTTATGCCGTGAGCACACAGCCACCGCAGGCATCGATGATGCGGATTGCAGCAACGGGCGCGCTGGCCTGGCTGCCAGGTCGTCGCTGCGTTGATCGCTGTTGGCAGCGCTGCACCCGAGGGTTCAATACACGTCGCGGCGATAGCGGCCGTTGCGTAGCAGTTCCTGTCTGACCTCGGCACCGAGAATGGCATCCAGGGTCCGGTCAAGCTCCGGTGCCATGCCGCGCAGGCTGCCGCAGACGTAGATGCAGGCGCCTTGATCAACCCAATGACGCAAGCGGTCGGCAGCGGCGGCCAGTGCGTGTTGGACGTAATGTGGTGGCTGTTGCTGATCGCGCGAGTAGACAAGCTCCAGGCGCTCGATCCAGCCATCCTGCTGCCACTGCTGCAGCTCGTCGGCGTACAGCGCGTCGTGCGCGGCATTGCGTTCGCCGAACAGCAGCCAGTTACGACGCGCGCCGGTCGCGATGCGTGCACGCAGATGCGCGCGCAGACCGGCGATGCCGGTGCCGTTGCCGATCAGCAGCATCGGCTGCTCGGGTGCGGGCGGGTGGAAGCCGGGGTTGCTGCGCAGGCGCAGCGCGATGGCTGCGCCGATCGGTGCATGGACGCAGAGCCAGCCGCTACCCAGGCCCAGGCTGCCGTCGGCGTGCCGGTGCTCGCGCACCAGCAGTTCGGCATGGCCTTCCTCGGGAATGGAGGCAAGCGAGTAGTCGCGATGGGGCAGGGCGGCCAGGCGGCGCACCATTGCTTCTGCGTCCATTGCTGAGCTCAGGCCTGTCCTTGTAGCTATGCCTGCAGCCGCCTCTGTATTCGTACCCACACCTGGGCCACTTTCGCCTCCGGCTTCTGCTTCTGCATCGGGACTGGCACCGGCACCCACATCGATACCGAGAGCGGCATCGGCATCGACGGGAAGTTGCGCGCCGCCGAGCCAGTCGCGCAGGGGGCGGCCGTCGATGTACTGCGCGCCATCGCGTTGGTTGCGCTGCAGCCAGGACTCCACCGCGTCCGGCGTGTTACGCGGTGCAATCTCCGCGATATCGCCTGCGCTCCAGTGCGGCAACGCGCCATCGCATGGCACCAGGCGCAGCCGGTAAATCGGTGCGCCCGCGCTGCCGGGATTGACGTGGATGCGCTCGCGTAGCTGCCAGGCGATGTAGGTCGGCAGGCTCCAGTCCGACTGCGTCGCGAGTGCGGGCGCCAGTTCCGCCAGACGGCGTTGCCAGTGCTGCAGTGCGTTCGGGTCGGCGTTATCGACCTCGATGCGCTCGAACAGGCGCGTGGCGCCGCGCGCCTGCAGGCGATCGTCGAGGCGCCGGCCGAACGCGCAGAAGTGCGCGTAACCACGGTCGCCCAGGGCCAGCACCGCGTACTGCACGGCAGTCAGATCCTGCGCGTCGTCGGCAACCCAACTGCGCTCGGCCGACTGCGCGTGGTCGGGTGCATCGCCTTCGCCGGTGGTGCTGACGATGCACAACAGCCGCGGCACGCGTAAGAGTTGATCGCGATCGACGGCCTCGATCGGCAGCGCATGCGCGCCGACGCCTGCCGATTGCAGCGCGGCAACGCTGCGTTGCGCCAGTTCGCGCGCAAATCCGGTCTGGCTTGCCCAGACGATCAACACGCCGCTGGCGTCTGCGCGTTGTGCGCCAACACGCGTGCGCGCACGCAGCAGCACGGCCGTGCACAGGCCCAGATACAGCGCCAGGCCGAGAGCCGCCAGTTGCCAGCGCTGCGGCGTGGGTGCACTCCACCATGTGCCGTCATGCAAGCCGCCCAGCCAGCCGACGACGCCGGCAAGCGCCAGCAGAACCAGCCCATTGCCCAGCCATACGCGTGAGGTGGCGCTGCTCATGACGCGGACAGGTGGCGTTCGAACGCCGGGCTCATGGATTCGAGCAGAATGCCGTCCTTGCGCACCAGAAATCGCACGGCCAGGTCCGCCTTGCGTGCACGGGCAAGACCGGCATCGACGCCGAGCACGGTCATCGCGGTGGCCCAGGCATCGGCCTGCATCGCATCGGGAGCCAGTACGGTGACCGCCGCGGGGGCATGCGGAACGGGCGTGCCGCTGCGTGGGTCGAAGGTATGCGTATAGCGCGTGCCATCGGCATCGAAGCGGTGCCAGCGATCGCCGGAGGTGGCCACTGCCAGCCCCTCCAGTGCCAGCACGCGTGCCGGCAGCGCGGTGCCGGCATCTTCGTCGGGGGCCGATTCGACCAGCACGCGCCATACGCTGCCATCGGGCTTGCGCCCGTAGCCGAACAATTCGCCGCCGACCTCGATCAAGGCACTGTCGATCCCCGACTGCAGCAAGGCACGATGCACGCAGTCCACACCAAACCCTTTGGCGATGCCGGACAGATCAAGTGCCGCTGCGCCCGGCTGCAGCACGCGCCTGCCATCCAGCTGCAGGCGCTGCCAGCCGCAGCGCAGGCTGGCCAATGCGATCGCCTCCGCTGTCGGCACCCGCTGACGCCCGCCGGCAGCGCCGAAACCCCATAGCTCGACCATCGGGCCGATGGTGGGATCGAAGGCGCTATCGCTGGCCTGTGCAATCTCGAGTGCGGCGCTCAGCACCGCGTGGAATTCGTCGGGCAGGCGGTGCCAGCTGCCTGGCGGTGCGCGGTTGTAACGGCTGATATCCGAATCGGCTTCCCAGGTACTCATCTGCGCAACCACGCGGTCCAGTGCGGCCTGGATGCACGCATGCAAGGGGTGCAGATCGCGTCCGCGCGGCGCCACCAGCTTCACGCTCCAGGTGGTGCCCATGCTGCGGCCGCCGAGCGTGGCAATGGCGTGGTCGGAGGAAGACGGTACGGGCATGGACGGATCGTATGAAGATGGCGCGGCAGGATGCACGCTGTGCGCGCTCCTGCCGCGTGCCGGCAGATTACTGCGGCAGCACTTCCAGCGTGGCGACATAGCCCAGGCGGCGCTGCTTGGCCTGCGGCAGCGAGGTCTTGGTGTCTTCGGTGGTGGTTTCCAGCCAGTACATGCCGGCCTCCGGCCAGGTCACGCTGAAGCCGCCCTTGGCATCGGTGGTGAGCTTGATCTCGTTCTGCGCATCGCGATAGCGGGTACCGCCGCGCACGATCTCGATCTCCAGCCCGGCCGCCGGCTTGCCGTCCAGTTGCAGCGTGAACTGCGCCGCCTCGCCGGCGACCAGATCGTTGGGATGGGTCACCGGCACCAGCTCGATGCCCTTGCCGCTGGGCTTGAACACGGTGGTGGTCGGCGCGCCGCGGGTGACGAAGGTTTCCACGCGATTGAAGGACTGCGAGACCTGCAGGTCCTGCGCGTTCTTCGGCACCTCGGTGGCGAAGCGGGCTTCGTCGCCGCGCCAGCGCTTGGGCTTGCCGTCTTCCTTCCAGCTGGCGAACAGGCCGGCGTTGACGATGCTCAGCTTGTAGGTGCCGGGTTGGGTGAGCTGCAGGTCGAACACGCTGCGGTACTTGCCGGTGGCCGGATTTTCCGGCGTGAGCGCGCTGCCATCGGGTGCGGTGATGCTCAGCTTGTCCAGGCGCAGCGGCACGTGATTGAAGTAGAACAGGTCGTTGGAGACCGCCGCATCCACGGTGATCCACGGGGCCTCGCCGGCGATGACGGTCTGCGACGGCAGCAACCAGGCCTTGTGGGCGAGTGCGCTGACCGGCAGTGCGGCGAGCAGGGCGACCAGGACGAGCGAACGTTGCATGACAACTCCTTGAAGGACGATAAGGGCGGTGGGCACGTGTCTGATCAGCGCGCGTCGCTGCGCTGGCTGGATGCGTGGGACAAAAAAGCGGGAGACGATCTGCTGAAGCGGCTGCAGCGGGCGCCAGCGGGGCAGGGACGCAAGCGGCCCGCGCCACCGGCCGACGCCAGGTGTCACGGTTTGGCGACCAGGCTGACGGCGCCCAGTTCGCTGCTGCCGCTGGCCTTGGCGCTCTGCGGCGTCTTAGCCGGCCAGGTGAAAGGCACCTTGACCAGCTCGCGGCCGCCGACCTCGCGCGCGGCTTCCACCACCAGCGTGTACTGGCCGGCCGGCAGCGACGTCAATGCGCCCTTGGTGTCGGAGAACGACAGCGCATGCGCGCCGGCCGGACGGGTGGGACCGGTGACGCCGTCGACCGGCACCTCCAGGGTGCGCCCGCTCTTGCGCCACCACTGGCGCAGGTCCGGCAGCCACTTGGTGCCATGGCCTTCGGCGGTGTCCTTGGATTGATACCAGACCGCCAGGTTGGCGGCGACCTTCTGGTCCGCACCTTCCAGCCAGATCGCCACATAGGGGCGGTGGTACTCGGCGACGTTGAGCTTGGGGATCTCGACGTTGATGTCGAGCGTGGCGGCGTATGCCGGCATGGAGAGCAGGCCGCTCAGGGCGATGGTCAGGGTGGCGCGCATGATCGTCTCCGGTAGAAAGGTCAGTGGATCAACAGCAGGGCAAGCAGCAACGGAATCAGCAGGCCCAGGCCGACCAGCGGCCAGGTCATGCGGCGCTGGCGCGCATGCAGATGCAGCAGGAACAGCCCGGTGATGCAGAACACCAGGCAGGCGATGGCGAACACGTCGATGAACCAGCCCCAGGCTGGCCCTGCGTTACGGCCCTTGTGCAGGTCGTTGAGATAGGCGATGGCGCCGCGCCCGGTACGCTCGTATTCGATCGCGCCGGTGTTGCGATCCAGGCTCAGCCACGCATCGCCGCCGGGGCGCGGCAGCGCCAGATACACCTCGTCGGCCGACCATTCGCCGTTGCGCGTGCCGATGCTGATCTCCAGCTCGCGCCCCAGCCACTGCGCCACGCGCGGTGGCAGCGGGGCGTCGCCATCTTCGCGGGTGCCCAGAGACTTGAGCAGTGCCGGCGGCAGCGTGAGCGTGCGGTGTTCGGTCGAGGGGCTGGCTTCAATGCGCGCGGCGTGATTCAAGGTCAGCCCGGTGATGGTGAACAGCAGCATGCCGATCAGGCACAGCGCCGAACTGATCCAGTGCCATTGATGCAGCATGCGCAGCCAGAAGCCGCGGCGTTGCTGCGTGGTGGCCAGGGTGTCATTGGAAGTGGCCATGCCGCTCAGGCCACGTCCGCTGCCGGCGACGGCTGCAACTGCGATTGCCGCGCGGTCACTTCGCTCAGCAACGCGCGCAGACGTGGGTGCGTTGCACCCGCCAGCAACGGCGTGAGCTGTTGCAGGAAGCCGGCATGCCCGCCGGCGATCGCACGGCGCATCCAGCGCTCGGCCTGATCGAGGTCGCCGGCATCCGCGAGCAAGGTGGCGTAACTGGCCTGGCCGCGAAAATCGCCTGCTTCTGCAGAGCGGCGATACCAGTGGCGCGCAGCGATCGGATCCGCGGTGCAGGCCAGGCCCTGGTCGAGATAGCGCGCCACAAAGTTCATCGACTTGGCGTGCCCGCGTTCGGCGGCCGTGCGGTACAGCGCCAGCGCCTGGGCGTGGTCCTGTGGCACGCCACGCCCGGAGCCGTACAGATGCGCAAGGTTGTACATGCCCCAATCCAGGCCATGTTCGGCGGCGCGGCGATACCACAGCGCCGCCAGCACCGCGTTGCACGCGGTGCCGAAGCCCAGTTCATGGCAACGCCCCAACTGGTTCATCGCTTCCGCATGCCCGGCATTGGCGGCCACCTCGTACCACAGCATGGCCATGGCCGGATCGGCGGGGATGCCGCGGCCCTCGGCGTAGAGCTGCGCGAGCAGCAGTTGCGCCGCCAGATCCTGGCGCTCGGCGGCCTTGCGCAGACATGCGATCGCGCGATCGGGGTGGGTGCGCAGCAGGTCGATCAACTGCGTGGGGTCCAGTGTGGGCTCAGACATCGGCCCATTGCCGCAACAGGTTGTGGTACACGCCGGTGAGCTGGATCAGCGACGGATGGCCGGGGGTGTCCTGGGTCAGCCGCCGGATGGACACATCCAGTTCGAACAGCAGGCGCCGCTGCGCATCGTCGCGCAACATGCTTTGCGTCCAGAAGAAACACGCCACACGGGCGCCGCCGGTCACCGGCATTACCCGATGCAGGCTGGTGCCGGGATAGATCACCAGGTGCCCGGCCGGCAGCTTCACCGACTGCGTGCCGTAGGTGTCTTCGATCACCAGCTCGCCGCCGTCGTAGCTGTCCGGGTCGCTGAGGAACAAGGTGGCGGAGACATCGGTGCGGATGGGATCTGCGCCGCCGCGACTGCGGTCGTAACGGATCGCGTTGTCGACGTGATACCCGAACGACTGCCCGCCGCTGTAGCGGTTGAACAGCGGCGGATAGATGCGCCGCGGCAACACCGCCGAAAAGAACGTGCTGTTGCGCGCGAGCGCCTCGAGCACCAGCGCGCCGGCCTCGCGTGCAATGGCGCTGTCTTCGGGCAGTTGTGCGTTGTCCTTGGCCTGCGCGGACTGATGGCCGGCAGTGATGCGGCCGTCCGCCCAGTCGGCTGCGTCCAGCCGTGCCCGCAACTCGCCGAGTTGTGCGGGGGTGAGGACATCGGGAATGGGCAGCAACATGGGCAGATCTCCACGCCGCCCGCACTGTGCGGGCGGCGTGCCGGAGGCTTAGAAACTAAACGTTGCGCTCAACACCGCCGAGCGGCCTTCGCCAGGAATTGCCCAGCCATTGCCCGCCGTGACAGTCCCTGCGGCGTTGACGGTGAGGTTGTTGCGCACGCTGGTGTAGTACTCCTCGTCGAACAGGTTGTTGACGTTCAACTGCAGGCTGAGCCAGTCGTTGACGCGCAGGCCGACCATCGCGCGGTGCACCCAGTAGTCATCGGTCTTGATGTAGGCGGCCGCCGAGGAATTATTCGGATAGAAGCCGCCCTGGTAGGTGACGCCGTAGCCGAAGGTCCACTGGTTGAGCGTGTAGGTGGTCCAGATGTTGCCGGCATTGCGCGGGGTCTGCACCAGCTCGCGTCCGGCCACCGGGTCGCCGGTGAGGCTCTCGGTGCGGTTGGACACGCTCTGCAGCACTTCGCTGTCCAGGAAGGTGTAGTTGGCGAAGATCGACCAGCGCTCGGTCAGGTAACCGGCGGCGCCAAGCGCGATGCCGTCCACGCGCGCCTTGCCGTCCAGCACCTGCTCGGGAATCAGCGGGTCGCCGCTGTTGACCTTGTAGTTTTCGCGCTCGTTGCGGAACAGCGCGGCGGTCAGTGCCAGGCGCTGGTCCAGCACGTCCCACTTGCCGCCCAGTTCGATGTTGACCGCCGTCTCCGGCTCGACATTGCAGTTGGCGCCGGCGGTGGCAGTGGCGATCGGCGTGCACGAGCCGTTGACCGAGGCCTTGGAGGGCGTCTTGCTGTTGGCGTAGGACAGGTACAGGCTGGCGTTCTCGGCCGGCTTGAAGACCAGGCCGGCGCGATACGAGAACAGGTCCTCTTCGCTGCCGGCCGGGAAGCCCGGGCTCACACCGGTGACGTTGCCGGCGGCGTTGACGGTATAGGTGGTGCTGTCGCCTTCGTTGTGCTCGTAGCGGCCGCCCAGGTTGAGCATCCATTGCTCGTTGAACTGCAAGGTATCGAACAGGTACACCGCCTGGTTGGTCAGGCTGCCCTTGCTGCGCCCGGTGCGGAAATAGTTCTGCGGGCCGGTCCAGACGTTGTAGGGATTGTCGAAGGACTGCAGCGGATAGGTGATGCCGGTGGTGGAGCCATCGGCATTGCGGAAGGTGGTGCCGCTATCGAGTTCGAAGTCTTCCTTGCTGAAGGCCACGCCAGCGACCACGCGGTGCTCGATGGCGCCGGTGTGCAAGGTGGCGGTCAGGTCGGTCTGGCTGTGCGCGATGAAGTTCTCCGTCTCGCGCACCAGGCCGCGCGGGCCGCTGTTCGGATTCCAGCTGGCCGCCGGCTGGCCGGCGCAGGCGCGGCCGGTGTACGGATCGGTGCCGTCGGGCAGGCACCAGGTGCCCTGCAGCGCGGTGGCGTTGGTGGTCTGGTCGACCCGCTGCACGCGCGCCAGGCTGCGCAGCTTGACGGTGTCGTCGAAGTCCATTTCCAGCACGCCGGTCAGCATGTCCACGTCGATGTCCTGACGCGAGGTGTTGCGGTAGCCGAAGAAGGTTTCCGGGTCCACGCCCGGCAGCGGACCGTCGTTGAACGGGCTGAGCGCGAACGGCACGCCGTACTGCGGCAGGTTGTTGTCGTGCTGGTGCAGGTAGCTCAGGGTGAAGCGGGTATCCGAGCCCAGGCCGAAGGCCACCGACGGCGCAAACCCCCAGCGATGCCGGAATTCCTCATCGCGCCCCGGCACGTCCTGGGTGTGGCCCATCGCGTTCAGGCGCACGGCGGTGCCGTTGTCGAAATCGTAATTGCTGTCGGCGGTCAGCCGGCCATAGCGGTCGCTGCCGCCTCCGACCACGACGTTGGTGAAGTCGCCCTGGCCGGCGGTCTTGGTCACCAGATTGATGTTGCCACCGACCGAACCGGCGCCGGACATGGCCGAGTTGGCGCCGTTGATCAGCTCCACCGCTTCCAGGTTGAAGGTGTCGCTGCGGCTGTACTGCGCGCTGTCGCGCACGCCATCGGTGGTGATGTCGCTGCTGGCGGTGAAGCCGCGCAGGTTGATGCTGTCGCCATAGCCGCCGCCGCCTTCGCCCGCGCCGAAGGTGATGCCGGGCAGGGTGCTCAGCACGTCGCGCAGCGACAGCAGGTTTTGCTGGTCCATGGTCTGCTTGGTGACCACGGTGATCGTCTGCGGCGTGTCGCGCAGCACCTCGGTGTACTTGGGCGAGGACGGCTTTTGCGCACGTTCCTGCTGCACCCGGATGGCGTCCAGATCGACCGCGCCCGGAGGCGCCGGCGCATCGCCGGGCTGGGCGAAGGCAGGAGCGGACAGCGTCAGCAGCACGGCCGAGGTGAGCGGGGAAATCCTGGGAGTCATGAGGCGTCTCGAAGAGGAAAGCGAGGCTCCGGCCTGGCGATGGCTCGGCGGATGCGGGATGGGAAGGCAGGTCGGGGAGCGCGCCCGCTAGCCCGAGGCGGCCAGTCGGCCCGACCAGTGTCCGGACACACGCATGCGCTGCGCAGCCAGGCGCATGCGGGGCAAGGTCAGGAAAAACGTGTCGAGCAGGGCTAGGCGCATGGGATCGCAGGGCAGGCCAGTTGTTAAGAAGGCCTGAAGGGCTGGGATCTTAAATGCAAATCATTCTTCTTTGCAATCTTTCTTGGTGCCTGCCAGGCCAAGGGGCAAACCGCGCCGCCTGAGGCATCAGGCAGCTGCAGTCCCAAGGCAGAGATGCGTGAGAGATGCGCGTATCTGCGCCTGCTCGCCGGCCCAACAGCCGCGTTCCAAGCCGGCCGCGCTCGCTGACATGGCAGGGGGATTCCCATGCAGGGCGCGGAGCTGCGGACTCCGGGGTGTGCATGCAGGACAGCGACCCACTGCAGATCAGCGCCGTGCGTGGCCTCCACTCACGGCTGCCGTAACGCGCGCGGATGCGGCCGTTGTCAGCGGTCGTCGCGGGTCCAGATGCCGCCGTGTTCGCGCTTGACCGGGAATTTGGGCACCGCGGTGTAGGCCGGTGCGCACAGCGGGCGGCCGTCGCGGATGTCGAAGCGGGCGCTGTGCAGCAGGCACTCGATGCTGCCTTCTACGGGGTCGAACGTGCCCGGCGACAATTCATAGTCTTCATGGCTGCAGCGGTCTTCCAGCGCGTACAGCTCGCCGTCGAGGTTGAAGATCACGATCGGGGCATCGGTTACCTCGTCCCAGACGGTCTGCAGCTCGCCGGGCAGCAGCGCTTCGCTGGCGCAGACAAAGGTCCAGGTGTCGCTCACAGCGCTGCGCCGCCGAGCGGTTTTTCCAGCACCTCGAAGCGCAGGTCCTGGCGCAGCGGCACGCCGAAACGCGCGTCGCCATACGGGAACGGTTTGGTGATGCCGGTGCGGCGGTAGCCGCGTCGCTCATAGAACGCGATCAGCTCGGCGCGAATGTCGATCACCGTCATGCGCATTACCGGCAGCTGCCACTCGCTGTGGGCGATACGCTCGGCCTCGGCCAGCAGCGTCTTGCCCAGCCCGCTGCCCTGCAGCGCGGGGTCGACCGCAAACATGCCGAAGTAGCCGGCACCCTGGTCGTCGGCGATATGCGCACAGGCCAGCAGGCGCCTGTCCTGTTCGACCAGCAGCACCAGGCTGCGATCGCGCAGCAGGTCCTCGCGCAGGACTGCAGGATCGATCCGCGCGCCGTCGAGAAAGTCGGCCTCGGTGGTCCAGCCCACCCGGCTGACATCACCGCGATAGGCCGAGGTCACCAGTGACACGAGGGCGTCGATATCGTCGACGGTGGCGGTACGGAAGGTGGTGGTCTGCATGGGAGCAGTTTAATCGGGAATCGGGAATCGGGAATCGGGAATCGGGAAAAGCGTTGCGCCGCTCGATGAGCTATTCCACGTGTCGAACCGCATCAGTCTGCGGGAGAGCCGTATTGTCGATTCTCCATTCCCGATTCCCGATTCCAATCAACCCAGCAGGCGACGCACCTTCACCAGCGCAGCAACGAAGCGCTCGATCTCGTCATGCGTGTTGTAGAACGCCAGCGAGGCGCGGCAGGTGGCGGCGACGCCGTAGTACTGCAGCAGCGGGTGCGCGCAGTGCTGGCCCGAGCGCACCGCGACGCCTTCCAGGTCGAGCAGGGTGGCCAGGTCGTGGGCATGCGCGCCTTCGATCAGGAACGACACCACCGCGGCCTTGTCCGGCGTGGTGCCGAAGATGCGCAGGCCGTCGATGCGCTGCAGCTCCTCGGTGAAGTGCGCCAGCAGCTCGGCCTCGCGCGCTTCCACATGCGCCAGGCCGACCGACTCCAGGTAATCGACCGCGGAGCCCAGGCCGATGAATCCGGCGATGTTGGGCGTGCCGGCTTCGAACTTGTGCGGGGCATCATTGAACACCGTGCCCTCGAAACTCACTTCCTTGATCATCTCGCCGCCGCCCAGGAACGGCGGCATCGCCTGCAGGTGTTCGCGACGCGCCCACAGTGCGCCGGTGCCGGTGGGCCCGCACATCTTGTGGCCGGTGATGGCGTAGAAATCGCAGCCGATGCCGGCCACGTCGATACGCCGATGCGGCGCCGCCTGCGAGCCATCCACCACGGTGACGATGCCGCGCTTGCGCGCCTCGCGGCAGATCTCGCGCACCGGATTGACCGTGCCCAGCACATTGGACACATGCGTGATCGCCAGCAGCTTGACCTGCGGCGTCATCGCCTTGCGCAAGGCATCCAGATCCAGCGCGCCGTCCGGGGTGATCTCGGCCACGCGAATGGTGGCGCCGGTGCGTTGCGCCACCAGCTGCCACGGCACGATGTTGGCGTGGTGCTCCATGCGCGAGATCAGGATCACATCGCCGGCGCCCAGGCGCGGCAGCGCCCAGGAATAAGCGACCAGATTGATCGCAAAGGTCGTGCCGCTGCACAGCACCAGTTCGTCGGCGCGTACGTTGAGAAAGCGTGCCAGCTTGCTGCGCGCGCCTTCGAAGGCATCGGTGGCCTCGGTGCCCAGCGCATGCACTGCGCGGCTCACGTTGGCGTTCTGGCGACGATAGAACTCGTCGGTCGCGGCGATGACCTGCAGCGGCTTCTGCCCGGTGTTGGCGTTGTCGAAATAGATCAGCGGCTTGCCATGCACCTGCCGCATCAGCAACGGGAAATCCGAGCGCACGCGCTCCCAGTCCGGCGCGGCGAGGTGCGTGGTGGCGGGCGCGTTCATGCCACGCCTGCCGAGGTCAGTGCGCGATCCAGCTGCAGCGCCAGCACCGCGCCCAGCGCGCTGGGCAGCATGCGCAGCGGCTCGTGGCAGAACGCGGCGCTCAGCAAACGCTGCGCCTCGGCCTGCGGCAGGCCGCGCGAGCGCAGATAGAACAGGGCATTGTCGTCGAGCTGGCCGACGGTGGCGCCATGCGCGGCCTGCACTTCCTCGGCATCGATCACCAGCACCGGCTGGGTATCGATCTCGGCATTGGCCGACAGCAGCAGGTTCTTGTTCGACAGCCGCGCGTCGGTGCCGTCGGCGCCGGGACGGATGTTAATGCCGCCGTGGAAGACCACCCGGCTGCGATCGGCGCCCACGCCGCGCCAGACCAGCTCGCAGCTGGTGTCGCGGGCGATGTGCGCGATACCCAGGCGTGTATCGACATGGCGGCGGCCGTTGCCGAGCAGCACGCCATTGGCGGTGAGCTGGGCGTTATTGCCTTCCAGGCGCACGTTGAGCTCGTGGCGCGACAGGTTGGCACCCAGTTCCAGGTCCACGCGCTGGTAGCGCGCATTGCGCGCCAGCACCGCGTCAGTGCGCAGCAGCGACGTTGCGTGCGCACTGTCGGCCTGCACGCGCGCATGCGACAGCACCGCATCCTGGGCCAGATGGACATGCATCAGGCTGTTGTGCAGATGCGCGGCATCGCCGACATGCAGGTGATGCTCGACCACGTTCAGCGCCGCGCCGGCGCGCAGTTCGATCAGGTGACGGTGGTGCCAGGACAGGTCGTGCTCGCCGGCCACGCCGATGAAGACCAGGTGCAGCGGCGCCTCGATCTGCGCGCCGTCCTGCACGCGCACCAGCACGCCTTCGTCGGCAAGCGCGGCATTGAGGCGCGCGAAGATTTCGTCGCGTCCTTCGAAACGGCGGCCAAGCAACTGCTGCGCGTCGTCGCCTGCGGCCAGCGACGCGGACAAGGTGTCCAGCTGTACGCCGTCCGGCAGCATCGACAGGTCGCTCAGTGCGTCGGACGGGCGGCCGTTGACGAATACCAGCCGCGGCGACGGGATCTCGTCCAGCAACGCGGCGTCGATCAACGTCGGCACCAGAGGCGCGGGCTGGAAGCTGCGCCGCTCCAGCTGCCGCAGCGAGGTGTATTTCCAGGCTTCGGCGCGCGGGCCGGGCAGGCCGGTCTGCAGCGCGGCATCGAGCTCGGCGCGGCGCGAATCGTTGCCGCTGAAGCCACGGGCGAGGGATTCCAGCAGGGCGCTCATCAGGCAGCCGCCTCGGGCACCACGCGGTCCTTGAGGAAGTGGTAGCCGTGCTTTTCCAGCTCCAGCGCCAGTTCCGGGCCGCCGCTCTGCACGATGCGGCCTTCGGCCAGGACATGCACCACGTCCGGGGTGATGTAGTCGAGCAGGCGCTGATAGTGGGTGATCACCAGGAACGAACGCTCCGGCGAGCGCAGCGCGTTGACGCCATCGGCCACGCTCTTGAGCGCGTCGATGTCCAGGCCCGAATCGGTCTCGTCCAGGATGGCGAGCTTGGGTTCGAGCACGGCCAGCTGGAAGATTTCGTTGCGCTTCTTCTCGCCACCGGAGAACCCTTCGTTGACACCACGGTGCAGCAACTCGTCCTTCAGATGCAGCACGGCCAGTTTCTGCCGCACCAGCTTGAGGAACTGCATCGAGTCCAGCTCGTCCTCGCCACGCGCCTTGCGCTGTGCATTGAGTGCCGCGCGCAGGAAGTAGGTGTTGTTGACGCCGGGGATTTCCACCGGGTACTGGAAGGCCAGGAACAGACCGGCCGCCGCGCGTTCTTCCGGCGGCAGCTCGAGCAGGTCCTTGCCTTCGAACTGCACGCTGCCGGCGCTGACCTCATAGCCGTCGCGCCCGGCCAGCACATTGCCCAGCGTGGACTTGCCGGCGCCGTTGGGCCCCATGATGGCGTGCACCTGGCCCGGCTGGATGTCCAGCGACAGGCCCTTGAGGATGTCTTTGCCGGCGATGCTGGCGTGGAGGTTGTTGATCGTAAGCATGGGAATAGGGAATCGAGAATAGGGAATGGGTAATGCGAGACGTTGGCGCGGCAAGGAGCAGGAAAGAGAACCAATACCGATTCTCCATTCCCCACTCCCGATTCCGTCGGCGTCAGCCGACGCTGCCTTCCAGCGAGACTTCCAGCAGCTTCTTGGCTTCCACTGCGAACTCCATCGGCAGCTCGCGGAACACCTGCTTGCAGAAGCCGTCGACGATCAGCGACACCGCGTCTTCCTGGCTGATGCCGCGCGCGCGGCAATAGAACAGCTGGTCGTCGCTGATCTTGGAGGTGGTGGCCTCGTGCTCGACGGTGGCGCCCGGGTTCTTCACCTCGATGTAGGGGAAGGTATGCGCGCCGCACTGCTTGCCGATCAACAACGAATCGCACTGGGTGTAGTTACGCGCGCCATCGGCATTGCGGTCCACCTTGACCAGGCCGCGATAGGTGTTCTGCCCGCGCCCGGCGCTGATGCCCTTGCTGACGATCTTGCTCTTGGTGCGCTTGCCGATGTGGATCATCTTGGTGCCGGTATCGGCCTGCTGACGGTGATGGGTCAGCGCCACCGAATGGAACTCGCCGACCGAATCGTCGCCGAGCAGCACGCAGGAGGGATACTTCCAGGTGATCGCCGAACCGGTTTCGACCTGGGTCCAGGTGACCTTGCTGCGCGCGCCGCGGCACTCGGCACGCTTGGTGACGAAGTTGTAGATGCCGCCACGGCCTTCCTCGTCGCCCGGATACCAGTTCTGCACGGTCGAATACTTGATTTCGGCATCTTCCAGCGTCACCAGCTCGACCACCGCCGCGTGCAACTGGTTCTCATCGCGCATCGGCGCGGTGCAGCCTTCCAGATACGACACATAGGCCTTGTCCTCGCACACGATCAAGGTGCGTTCGAACTGCCCGGTGTGGCCGGCGTTGATGCGGAAATAGGTGCTCAGTTCCATCGGGCAACGCACGCCCTTCGGGATGAACACGAAGCTGCCATCGGAGAACACCGCCGAGTTGAGCGCGGCGAAATAGTTGTCGCCGACCGGCACCACGCTGCCCAGATATTGCTTGACGATCTCCGGGTGTTCCTTGATGGCCTCGGACATCGAGCAGAAGATCACGCCCTTTTCGGCCAGTTCCTTACGGAAGGTAGTGCCGACCGAGACCGAGTCGAACACCGCATCCACTGCCACGCCGGCCAGCCGGGCGCGCTCGTGCAACGGCACGCCGAGCTTGTCGTAGGTATCGAGCAGCTCCTTGGGCACGTCGTCCAGCGAGGCGTACTTCGGGCCCTTGGGCGCGGAGTAATAGCTCAATGCCTGGAAATCGATCGGCGAAACCTTCAATTTCGCCCATTCCGGCATCGGCATCTTCAGCCAGTGCCGATACGCCTCGAGACGCCAGTCGGTCATCCATTGCGGCTCGTCTTTCTTGGCCGACAACGCACGGATGACGTCCTCGTCCAGGCCGGGCGGGAGCGAGTCCGATTCGATCTCGGTGATGAAGCCGGCGTCATAGCGTCGGCCCAACCGTTCGATAATTTCGGCATTCTGCGGGGGTGCAAGTTCGGTGGCCATCGGGCTGCCTACAGGGTCAGGTGGTCGCGACGCGTGCGGCGATGGAACGCCGACGGCCGTCGCCAGGGAGAGAGAGGGGCTGCAACATCTGGGCGAGCGTGACGCGACGCAATGCATCGCCGACCACGTCGTTGATCAGGCGCCAGTTGGAGCGCACCCCGCATGTCTGCGCGATGCCGCACTGGCTGTGGTCCTGGCTGCATTCGGTGATCGCCAGCGGGCCTTCCATCGCCTCGACGATCTCCACCAGCGTGATCTCGCTGGCCGCGCGCGCCAGGCGGTAGCCGCCATGCACGCCGCGCAGCCCTTCGACCAGGCCCGCTTGCGACAGCGGCTTGAGGATCTTGCTCACGGTCGGCGGTTCCAGGCCGGCCTGCTCGGCCAGTTCGCTGGCGCTGAGCACCTGCCCGCAGCGCGCTGCCAGGACGGTCAACACGACGGTGGCATAATCGGTGAGTTTGGTGACGCGCAACATGAGAAGGCGATAACCTTAAAGCGGACCGAAATTGTACTCTTTCCGGCCGGGCAGGGCCAACCGCCCGGTTCAGCCGCCGGCAAGCGTGCGCCGTTGCGAGCGATGGTGCGCTTGTGCTTGGCGCATCGTCGCACTGCAGTCACAATGAGCGGCCCCATCACTGGACCCCTTCATGTCGCGCAAAGTTGCCGCCCGCAAGTCACGTATCCACGGCAATGGCATGTTCGCCCTCGCCGCGCTCCGCAAAGGCGAGCGCATCATCCAGTACAAGGGGCGTTTGCGCACGCACGCGGAAGTGGATGCCGATGACACCGGCGATGTCGAAAGCGGGCATACCTTCCTGTTCACGCTCAGCGACGACTACGTGCTGGATGCCAACTACGAGGGCAATGTCGCGCGCTGGATCAACCACAGCTGCAATCCCAATTGCGAAGCGGTGATTGAAGAGGCCGAAGGCGACGACCGTAGCAAGGACAAGATCTTCATCGAGGCCAAACGCGCGATCAAGGCCGGCGAAGAGCTCACCTACAATTACGGCATCACGCTGGCCGAGCGGCATACGCCGCGTCTGAAGAAGATCTGGGCATGCCGCTGCGGGTCCAAGAACTGCACCGGCACGATGCTTCAGCCCAAGCGCTGAGCACGCGCGTGCGGCTGCCCGCACTGACGCGGCGCACACATCGGTTCACCCACGTGCAACAGCTGCACGACTAGCGTGCGGGCTTCTTTTCAGCAAGGAGTCCCCCATGTCTTATTCGCTCTCCGGCAAGACCATCGCCGTGCTGGCCACCGACGGCTTCGAACAGTCCGAACTGACTGAGCCCAAACGCCTGCTGGAATCCTGGGGTGCCAAGGTCGATGTGATCGCGCCCGGTGACGCCGCGCAGATTCGCGCCTGGGACAAGACCGACTGGGGCGATTCGGTGCCGGTGGACCAGCGGCTGGACCAGGCCAAGGTCGACACCTACGATGCGCTGGTGCTGCCGGGCGGTGTGCTCAACCCCGATACCTTGCGCGGCGACGCCAAGGCGATCGCATTCATCCAGGCCTTTGCCAGCGCAGACAAGCCGGTTGCCGCGATCTGCCACGGCCCGTGGCTGCTGGTGGAAAGCGATCTGGTGCGCGATCGCGACGTCACCTCGTGGTCGTCGGTCAAGACCGACCTGCGCAATGCCGGCGCACGCTGGCAGGATGCAGAAGTCGTTGTCGACGGGACGCTGATCACCAGCCGCAAGCCAGACGATATCCCGGCCTTCACCGCCGCGGTGGCCAAGGCCCTGGCGTCCTGATCGCATCGTTGCAATGGTGACGGCATGAAAGCAAAGGCCCGGCGTGGTGGCGCCGGGCCTTTGTCTTGATCCAATCATGGTTCGCGTGAGTTGGCGCAACGGCATGACGGCGTACGTCCATGCTGCGTCGCGACCGGTGCGAGGGCCTATTTCCCGGACAGTGCGGCTGCCGGCACCAGTTGCTCGATGTTCTGGTTGAAATTGACCGCGACGCGGCCGTTCTGGATGCCGACCGACTCCACCTGCACATTGCCCATCACCGCCGCGATGGCCGGGTCGATGCGATAGATCGGCTCCTTGCGCGCGTAATCGGCCAGCCAGGTATTGAGCAGCTGGCGGGTGCTTTGGTCGAGTCTTGCGCCGGCGTTGGCCGGGCGGAAGTCATCGATGGTGGGCTGATCCAGGTAAAAGCCCTGCTTGGCGGTGTCGTAGCGCAGTGCGCTGGTCAAGGTCACATTGCCGACCGGTGCGGGCGCGCCGCCGGCGGTGGCCAGCGCCAGATCGAATGCCATCTTGAGCCGGTCGCCCGGCGGCAGCGACAGCGCCGGATTGCTGAACGTCATCTCGACCAGGCCGCCCAGCGCATCATGCGTCTGCGGGAAGCGACCACCCAGGAACTGCTGCAGGTCGCTGCCCTGCACGCTGATCTGGTGCCCCTGGATCTGCGGCGTCGCCCACGCGCCGGTCGTCGGTAGCGCCAGAGCCAGGGCAAGCAGGGATCCGGCAAGCGAACGCAGTTTCATCGGGTGACTCCGGCAACAGGTGGAGATCACCTTAGTCGGTGCCGGTGAACCGTGGGTTAGCGCAACACCGGATGCAGGGTGGCCGAATAGATCTCACAGTCGTCGCTGCCGCTGCGCGGCTGCAGCCGGTAGGCGCCGGCCAGGCGTTGGGTGCCGGCCTCGGTGCGCACGATCAGCCGCACCGGCACCTCGATCAGGCGCGTGGGCTGCGCGTGGTCCAGTGCGATGGGCGGGTCGTTGTCGATGCGCATCGACTGGATGTTGGTGATGCTGCGCAGCGCCGCATCGTCCGGTACCGGCGCAGGGCGACCACCGCTCCACAGTGCATCGGCATCGCCGCGCGCCGCGCCGGGCAAGGCGCCCAGATACCGCTGCACGGTTGCGCTTGCTTTGGCGAAGCTGGCGCGCGCGGCGGCATCGTCAGGGCTGGCATCGGTTGCGGGTCGTGCGGGCGCATCGCCCTCAGTGGCGACCCCTGGCGTCTTGGTTGCCGCCATGACTTGCGAGGACGCTGCCGCGGCGGTTTCTTCGTCAGCGCTGCGATGACAACTGCAACCGGCGATGGCCGCTGCAAACATGACGATCCCCAACCCACGCATGGCGCATCTCCCGTCCCCGATGTGCGCAGTGTAGCGATCACCGCGGCGTCGGTCTCAGCTGCCGGGAGCCGGCTGCACGCGCTGCAGGCGCTCCAGCAACAACTGCAGTTTTGGCCGCAAGGCCTCCAGCGCATCGCTTGGCTGCGCGCGCGGGCGGGCGGCCAGGTCTTCCAGCAGCTGCGAACCGACGGTCAGTGCGGCACATTCGTCGCTGCTCAGATCGCGTCGCAGGTGCAGTTCCTCGAGCAACCGCATCCAGTCGGCACGCGAGCGCTGTTCGAATTCGATGGTGCAGCGATCGCTGCAGGGGCGGCCATCGCTCTCGATGGGCGTGACCGTAATGCGATAGCGTTTTCGGGACATGGAAAGGGCGTCGTTCCTTGGGCTGACTCCACCATAGGCGCAGCCAGCAACGGCCTCGATAGCGCGGGCCATGACGCAGTGTTCCAGCATGCTCACTGTGCCGGCTGTGGCACGGGTTTGCGCAGCAGCGGCAGCGGATCGTACGCACCGTTGCGCCCATAGACACCATAGTGCAGATGCGGCGGCGTGCCGCGCGCGTTGCCGGTGGTGCCAACCATGCCGAGCCGTGTGCCGGGCTCGACGACATCGCCAACGGCCAGGCCGGCGGCCCAATCGTCCAGGTGCGCATAGTAATGGCGTTCCATCGCCGGCCCGAGCACCCAGACCTGTTTGCCGCCCAGGCCTTGATCGCGGATGGCACTGACCACCCCGCGTGTTGCGGACAGCACCGGCGTGCCGCGCGGCGCGAAGATATCCACGCCGGCATGGCGTCGGTCGCGACCGCGCGGTGCGCCGAAGGTATCGGCGATGCGGCGCGCCTGCACCCCTTCGACCGGTACCGATAACTGCGCCGGTGGCGGCATACGCGACAGCTCCCAGCTGGTGCGCAGTTGTTCGGCAATCGGCAATTGCCATGCCCAGCGCGCCGCCACACCCAGGACGCACAGCAGTGCAATCGACACCAGCAGGCGGCGCAGGCGACGTGCAGGGCTGCGGGCTGCCGATGGCATCGGTGTGGATGGGCGGGGAGACGATGGATCGGTCACATGCACCTGCTGCGTTGCGAATCAGCGTGCAGGGTAGGCAAGTGCCGATGAGCGGCATGTGGGTAGTGAGGCGGGCGGTCACGTGCGCAAAAAAAAGACGGCCCGCAGGCCGCCTTCGTGGCACCGGAGGCATGCTCGATTAGAGCGCGGCGTCCTTCAACTTCTTCAGCAGGCGCGCCTTGACCTTGAAGCTGGCCGGCTTCGCTGCAAAGGTCTGCTCTTCCTTGGTGAACGGGTTGATGCCCTTGCGCTTCGGCTTGGCCGGCACGTGGACGCTGGTCAGCTTCAGCATGCCCGGCAGGGTGAACGAGCCGGCGCCCTTCTTGTTCAGCGACGAATGGGCGGCCGTTTCCAGCGACGCCAGAACAGCGCGAACGTCCTTCGGAGCCAGCTGGGTGGATTCGGCAATGTGCGCGACCAGGCCGGTCTTGCTCAGCGCTTCCTTGATCGGCTTCGGCGCAGCGGACTTGGCAGCAGCGGCCTTGGCCGGCTTTGCGGTCTTGGTCGCGGCGACCTTTTTCACTGCCTTCTTGGGGGCAGCCTTCTTAGCGGCGGTTTTTGCCATGAGTTATGTGTTCCGTGATCGTTGGTGGTGTTGGGTCTGCCGACCCGGTCGGCAACGCGAAATGTAGGGCAACTGCTGCGCGCCGCCAATAGGCAAACGATGAAACAACCGAAAAAAAGCGTCTTTTGACGGGGATTCGTTCACCGCTGGCAGAAAACCCCCGCCAAAGCGCTGTCGAAGCGGCTGCAATGCGCATGGCGATGCGGTGTCTGACGCACAGCAGCAGGTCCTTTGCGCGAAGGCATGTGTGCTTTTTTGCAGCGCGCTCGGTGCCGAGCGTCGCTCACGGTGTGCTGCCGGCGGTGGCGTTCGCTGCCGCGATCAGCGTTGCTGCGTGGCTACGCCTTGCAGGAGACGTCTGGCGTTGCCGGCGGTTGGTACGCGTACCCGAGGCCTTGTTCGATCCGTCGATCCGCTGCGTTCGCGCTGTTGCTGCCATGTGCGCCAGTCACGTGCGCCGGGTTTTTTCCTGCACCTGGCAGGCGCCGATGCGCGACGCGTCGTGACGGTTCCACCGCACAGTCGCCTTGGCACTCCCGCGCGCGGCACGGCCGGCCGCTGCGAGACATTCCTGCTTTGGATGATGTCCCGTCACCGGCCGACTAATCATTGGCCGCCGACAAGCTGCGGCCGCGTTCGGTCGCTGCGGCAATCGCCTGGGCGGTGAGCGCTTCGAACTGGCCGGCCTGAAAAGTCTCGATTGCCGCCTGCGTGGTGCCGTTGGGCGAGGTCACCCGGCGGCGGAGCAGCTCCGGTGCTTCGCCCGATTCGGTCAGCATGCGCGAGGCACCGAGCAGGGTCTGCAGCACCAGTGTGCGTGCGGTCTCGGCTGGCAGGCCTTGCGCACGCGCGGCGGCTTCCATCGCTTCGGCCAGCAGGAACACATAGGCCGGACCGCTGCCGGAGACCGCGGTCACCGCGTCCATCTGCGCTTCGTCGTCGATCCAGACGGTGACACCGGCGCTCTCCAGCAAGCCGGTTGCCTGCGCGCGTTGCTCGTCGGACACGCGGGAATTGGCATACAGCCCGGTGACGCCGGCACCGAGCAGCGCGGGCGTATTGGGCATCGCGCGCACCACCGCAAGGTTGCCGCCGGACCAGCGCTCCAGCTGCGGCGCGGTGATGCCGGCGGCGATGGACAGCAGCAACGGCTGTTGCGCCTGCGCAAGATCGGCCAGCTGCGCGCATACCGCCGGCAGCACCTGCGGCTTGACCGCCAGCACCCAGACGGCTGCGCCCTCCACCGCGCTGCGTGCCTGCTCCACGGCATGCACGCCGAAATCGCGCGCCAGCGCATCGCGCAGTTCGGCCACCGGCTCGGCGACGCGGATGCTGGCAGCGGGGACGCCTTGCCGGATCAGCCCGGCAATCAGGCTGCGCGCCATGTTGCCGCCACCGACGAATGCGGTGAGCGCAGCGGCAGCAGGCAAGGGCGCGGGGGCGGAGGGCAGAGTCATTGCGACACCTTAAATAAGAGGGAGCAGGATAAGAGGGCGCAGCGACGCTGCGCGCGGCTGACCGGAAGGAATGCTCAGGACGCTGCGGCAGCCGATGAAGCGCGTTCGCCGAACAAGGCAGTTCCCACCCGCACCATGGTCGCGCCAGCTGCGATCGCTTCGGCAAAGTCCGAGCTCATGCCCATCGACAATGTATCCACCTGCGGATACCGGCGCTTGAGGTCTTCGAACAGGTTCTGCATGCGGGTAAACGCCGCCGTGCGGCGCGCCTGCTCGGGAAACGGCGCGGGGATCGCCATCAGGCCGCGCAATTGCAGCTGCGGTTGCAGCGCGATGGCCGCGGCCAGGCCGTCGACCGCCTCCGGCGCGCAGCCGTGCTTGCTGTCCTCGTCGTCGATATTGACCTGGATCAGCACATTCAACGGTGCGCGATCGGCCGGCCGGTGCCTGGCCAGCGGCGCGATCAGCTTGGCGCGGTCCACGGTCTGCACCCAGTCGAACCACTGGCTGGCCAGTTCGGCCTTGTTGGATTGCAGGTGGCCGATCAGGTGCCACTCCAGGCCCAGCGCCTGCAGTTGGGCGATCTTGGTTTGCGCTTCCTGCACGTAGTTTTCGCCGAACGCCCGCTGGCCCTGCGCCGCCAGCGCGGCAACCGCATCCGCCGGCCGGGTCTTGGACACTGCCAGCAGGCGCACATCGGCGCGCGCGTGCCGAGCCGCGGCGGCGTGGATGGCATCGAGAATCTGCTGCAGCGACGAAGCCGGCACGTGGCAATCCAGGCGGGAAAGGAACGCTATAGTGCCGCCCCCGGCAGCGTCCTTCCAGCCGGGTTGCCGAATCGGGCCGGCCAATGACGCTGCACTGGCGCGCGGCGGTGCCGGGACCGGCCGTAGGCGTGGCGAGCCGGCAGTCGATGCCCGAGCCGGGCCAGGCAAGGAGCGTGCCCGCACCGTAGCCCCAAACCAACGCCTTCAGGCCCGCCCGATGGTGCCGGCCTGAACCGGGCGCGCGCCGCTTCCCGCCGGCAGCCAGAACGCTATACTGCCGCTTGGGGAGTAACTTCCAATCGCAGCCTAGGGGAAAAGCAGCGCATGGATATCGCTGAACTATTGGCGTTTTCTGTCAAGAACAAGGCATCGGACCTGCATCTGTCGGCTGGCTTGCCGCCGATGATCCGTGTCGATGGCGATGTCCGTCGCATCAATATTCCGGCCCTGGACCACAAGCAGGTGCACGCGCTGGTCTACGACATCATGTCGGACAAGCAGCGTCGCGATTACGAGGAATTCCTCGAGGTCGACTTCTCGTTCGAGATCACGTCGCTGGCGCGCTTCCGCGTCAATGCCTTCAACCAGAACCGCGGCGCCGGTGCGGTGTTCCGTACCATTCCGTCCGAAGTGCTGACGCTGGAGGACCTGGGCTGCCCGCCGATCTTCCGCCAGCTGATCGACCAGCCGCAGGGCCTGATCCTGGTCACCGGCCCGACCGGTTCGGGCAAGTCGACCACGCTCGCCGGCATGATCGACTACATCAACAAGAACGAATACGGCCACATCCTCACCGTCGAGGATCCGATCGAATTCGTGCATACCTCGCAGAAGTGCCTGATCAACCAGCGCGAAGTGCACCGCGACACGCACGGCTTCAACGAGGCGCTGCGCTCGGCGCTGCGCGAAGACCCGGACATCATCCTGGTCGGCGAATTGCGCGACCTGGAAACCATCCGCCTGGCGTTGACCGCCGCCGAAACCGGCCACCTGGTGTTCGGCACCCTGCACACCAGCTCGGCGGCCAAGACCATCGACCGCATCATCGACGTGTTCCCGGCCGGCGAAAAGCCGATGGTGCGCTCGATGCTGTCCGAATCGCTGCGTGCGGTGATTTCGCAGGCGTTGCTCAAGAAAGTGGGCGGCGGGCGCACCGCCGCCTGGGAAATCATGGTCGGCACCCCGGCCATCCGTAACCTGATCCGCGAGGACAAGGTGGCGCAGATGTATTCCTCGATCCAGACCGGCCAGCAATACGGCATGCAGACGCTTGACCAGCATCTGCAGGACCTGGTCAAGCGCAGCCTGATCACGCGCAACCAGGCACGCGAATACGCCAAGGACAAGCGGATCTTCGAGTGATTCGGGAATAGGGAGTCGGGAATGGGGAATCGCAACAGCAGGTTTCCTGACCGGTCCCGGCTCCCGGTTGCTGGCTTTCCCGATTCCCGATTCTCGATTTCCCATTCCCGGCTCCGAAGGAGCACGCCATGAGCACCATCGACTTCACCTCCTTCCTCAAGCTGATGGCGCACCAGAAGGCGTCGGATCTGTTCATCACCTCGGGGATGCCGCCGGCGATCAAGGTGCACGGCAAGATCAGTCCGATCACCCAGACGCCGCTGACCGCGCAACAGAGTCGCGACCTGGTGCTGAACGTGATGACGCCGTCGCAGCGCGAAGAATTCGAAAAGACCCACGAGTGCAATTTCGCCATCGGCGTGTCCGGGGTCGGGCGCTTTCGCGTGAGCTGCTTCTACCAGCGCAACCAGGTCGGCATGGTGCTGCGCCGGATCGAAACGCGCATCCCCACGGTGGAGGAGTTGAGCCTGCCGCCGGTGATCAAGACGCTGGCGATGACCAAGCGCGGGATCATCATCTTCGTCGGTGCCACCGGTACCGGCAAGTCGACCTCGCTGGCGGCGATGATCGGTTACCGCAACCAGAATTCCACCGGGCACATCATCACCATCGAAGACCCGATCGAATTCGTGCACAAGCACGAGGGCTGCATCATCACCCAGCGCGAAGTCGGCATCGATACCGACAGCTGGGAGAACGCGCTGAAAAACACGCTGCGCCAGGCGCCGGACGTGATCATGATCGGCGAGGTGCGCACCCGCGAGGGCATGGATCACGCCGTGGCCTTTGCCGAAACCGGCCACCTGGTGCTGTGCACCCTGCACGCCAACAACGCCAACCAGGCGATGGACCGCATCATCAACTTCTTCCCGGAAGACCGGCGCAACCAGCTGTTGATGGATCTGTCGCTCAATCTCAAGGGCGTGGTCGCGCAGCAGCTGATTCCGACCCCGGATGGTCGCGGCCGGCGTGTGGCGATGGAGATCATGCTGGGCACGCCGCTGGTGCAGGACTACATCCGCGACGGCGAGATCCACAAGCTCAAGGAGATCATGAAAGAGTCCACCAACCTGGGCATGCGCACCTTCGATCAGAGCCTGTTCGAGCTGTACCAGGCCGGCGAAATCAGCTACGAAGACGCGCTGCGCTACGCCGACTCGCAGAACGAGGTGCGCCTGCGCATCAAGCTCTCGCAGGGCGGCGACGCCAAGACCCTTGCCCAGGGCCTGGATGGCGTGGAGATCGCCGAGGTTCGTTGAGCGATTGCAGGTGTGCTGCCGTGGCCGGTGGGAAGCAGGATGGCCTGCGCCGGGCGCGGCGTGTTGCTGACTGCAGCTGTCCGGTGCGCGATGCCAGCGGCGGATGGCGCCGCAGCGACACGGGCGCAGCGGACGGCGCGGACGGTGTGATGTTTCAGATGTAACCAGGTGCGCCGATAGTGTCTAATATCCGCACCCCACCGCAGTGCCCAGCCCGTGAGCCTTCCCGATTCCGATCTCCGTCCGGAGCAAGAGCCGTTGCCCGACGACGGCACAGTGATGACGTCCGGTCCGTTGACGCCGCCACCGGATTCAGCCGGCACCTCGGCCGACGACCACGCATTTCACCACTCGGTGGCAGAGGACGTGCAGGGCATGGTGCTGGCCACACTGGTGGCCTCGCTGGGCCTGGCGATCTTCGCCAAGGGCGGCCTGATGATCGGTGGCATGGCCGGGGTGGCGTTCCTGCTGCACTACGCGCTGCACTGGAATTTCGGCCTGGTGTTCGTGCTGGTCAACCTGCCGTTCTATTGGCTGAGCGTGCGCCGCATGGGCTGGGAGTTCACCTTGAAGACCTTTGCCGCAGTCGGCGCCTGCGGTGCGCTCACCGACCTGCTGCCGCGCTGGGCCGATTACGCACACATCAGCACGCTGTTTTCGGCGATCGTCGGCGGCGCGTTGGCGGGCCTGGGCATCCTGTTCTTCATCCGCCACCGCGGCAGCCTGGGCGGCATCGGCATCCTGGCGGTGTACCTGCAGCGCGAGCGTGGCTGGAGTGCGGGCAAGGTGCAGATGAGTTTCGATGCGATACTCATGCTAGTCGCGTTCTTCGTGCTGACGCCGGACAAGGTACTGTATTCGGCCATTGGCGCGCTGATGCTGAGCCTGGTGCTGATGTTCAACCACCGGCCGCACCGCTACATGGGCGTGTGAGCGCGCAGCGGAATTACACGACCTCCTCGCGCGCCGGGCAGTCTGTGGGCAGGTCCAGTCGCTGCATCAGGCCGCGCGCATCGAACGGTGCGTGCACCTTCATGTCGTTGTCGAAATAGCAGTACACGTCGCGCCGCGCGCGCTTGCTGGCACGCGGTCCGACACGCTGCGCATCGGAGGGCTCACCGCCTGCGGCCCAGGCCGCGATCCGCTCGCCCCAGCGGTCCAGAGCGTGGTCGCTGTAGCCGCTGGCATACAGCTGCGCGTCGCCATGCAGCCGCAGGTAGACAAAGTCGGCAGTGACATCCTCCAGGTACGGAAACTTGCCTGCAGTGTCGGCCACCACCACGCCCACCTTGTGCTTGCGCAGCAGCTTCATGCAGGACGGGTCGCAGAAGCTGGAATGGCGCATTTCCAGCGCATGCCGTAGCGGGCGCTTGCGATCGACGCTCAAGGCCGTGCGCCCATGCATCAAGGTGGTGTCGCGTTTGCGCGCCAGGGCGAGTGCCGCCTCGGTGTCGTGCGGCAGGTTGGAGAGAAATGCATCCAGCACCGCTGCGTCAAAGCGCAGGCTTGGCGGCAATTGCCACAGGATCGGCCCTAGCTTTGGCCCCAGCCGCAGTACGCCGGATGCAAAGAAGTTGGCCAGCGCCTGTTCGCAATCGCGCAGCCGCTTCATATGCGTGACAAACCGCGGTCCTTTGACCGCGAAGACGAAGTCGTCCGGCGTCTCGTCATGCCAGCTCTGGTAGCTCTCCGGCCGCTGCAGCGAATAGAACGAGCCATTGATTTCCACACTGGGAAAACAGCGCCCGGCGTAGGCCAACTCGCGCCGCTGGGCCAGGCCAGTCGGGTAGAACGTGCCGCGCCAGCGTGCATAACGCCAGCCTGAAATGCCGATGCGGATGCTCATGTGCCGACCATGCCGCGACGGGTGTGCAGTGATCGTGGATGCTGCGGCAAGGCCGCGTCATCTAGTGCGCCGCCACCACGCTGGCGCTGTAGCAGTCGCTGCCGTGGCGCACGCCAAGATCGGCGACAAAGTCGAACGTGTAATGCCCGGCGTCATGCCATGGCCATTGCGCCTGCAGCTCGGGGTCGCTGCTCTCGGCGGGCGTCGGGCAGCGTGCATCTGGATCAGGCGAGCGTTGCCGGCCTTGCGCATCCAGGCGCAGGTGCTGCAACTGGGTGTCTACCGCGGCACGCATCGCCGGGTGTTGCGCCAGCCAGTCGTCCGCTTGGCATTCCTCGGGCAAGCGCTCGGCAGCAGCCTTGTGCGGCGCCGCCAGCGTGTGCTGGTAGCGATAGCGGATCTGCAGTACCTGGGTTGGGTGGCGCTCGGCGGGCAGCGGCGACAACGGGCGCGACAGGGCCAACGTGTCCTGGAAATAATCGCCGTCGCGGTAGGCCGCATAGCTGCGTCCATCAATGCGTAGCCAGTACAGCGCTTGGTCGCCACCGCGGCCGTTGATGCTGAATCCAGCGTCCGCTCCTATATCCGCTGGCGTACCTGTGGGCGTGGGGTCGCTGGCCGGCACGGCGGCAATGTCACGGCGCAACTGGTCCAGCACCTGCGTCAGCGAAAGCCCAGGCACCTTGTGCGCGTCTGCCTGCGGCACTGCCGCGGCGAAGGCAATCAGCAACCCGCCAATGCTCAGCGAGCAGCGCAGGCGAGAGGTGTGATGCGGTGTGGCCGCGGCACGGAATGCTGGCGCCTCGCACGCGGCACGCAGGGTGTCGCTCACGCGCTGCGCATCCAGGGCGGCGACAGTGCCTGAATGTCCGCAAATACCGGGCACTCGGGATGGTGCGCGCCGGGCAGGTAGCCCAGGCTCATCAGGAATTCGCCAGTGATCTCGCCGCCGGTGAAGCGGAAGGTCTTCTTGAACAGCTTGACCCAGGCGGCTTTGTCGAGCGGGTGCTGCGCGTCCAGCCATTGCGCGAAGCTGCCGTGCGTGGTGCGCAGCTGCTGGATGACCTGCGCGTTGTGGATGGCCGCCAGCACCTTCAAGCGGTTGCGGATGATGCCGGCATCGCCGAGCAGCCGTGCGATGTCGCTCTCGCCATAGGCCGCCACCGTGTCCACGTCGAAGCCGCCGTAGGCGCGCTGGAAGTTGCCGCGCTTGCGCAGGATGGTTTCCCAGCTCAGCCCGGCCTGATTGATCTCCAGCACCAGGCGCTCGAACAGCTCGGACTCCTCGCGTTGCGGAAAGCCGTACTCGTGATCGTGGTAATGGCCATGGACCGGATGGCCTGGGGCGATGCTGCAATAACCGCTCATGAGATGCCTGTTGTTGATGGACCGGTTGTAGGTGGACCGGCTGTGAGTGGACCAAGGGCCGGCGCTGTGGCCGGGAATCCGATGCACGGCCACAGCGACCGAACAGCGACGCGTGGGTGAATAGATCGACTGCCGTACCGGAGCAGATCGATCGCGGTAAGGCACAGCCTGTAGGGCCGCTGCGCAGCCGCCACCAATCTGAATGGGCCGGCCTTGCCTGCCGGACCATCGGTGGCGTCTGCAAGGTCCAAGTCCATCGGTCACATCGGCAGTCCAATGACGTCCGCGTGCAGCAAGTATGGCAGCGGCTCTGCGCGCGGCGAAGCGAACGGCTAGAATGCGGCCATGTCCGTTTTGCCCACGCCTCTGGCCAACCAACTGCTGATCGCGCTTCCGGCGCTGTCCGATCCCACTTTTTCGCGTAGCGTCGCGCTGATCTGCCAGCACGACGAGAACGGCGCCATGGGCGTGCTGGTCAACCGGCCCTCCGAATACACCCTGGGCGAGGTCCTGTCGCAGATGGGCATCGATACCGTCGACGACCACCTGCGTGAGCAGGTCGTGCTCAGCGGCGGGCCGGTGCACCCGGAACGCGGTTTCGTCATCCACGACGATGCGCGCGACTGGGATTCCAGCCTGGAAGTGGGGCAGGGCGTGTACCTGACCACCTCGCGCGACATTCTCGAAGCCATGGCGGCCGGCGAAGGCCCGCGCAATGCGCTGGTGGCGCTGGGCTGTGCCGGCTGGGGCGCGGGGCAACTGGAATTCGAACTGGGCGAGAACAGCTGGCTGACCGCGCCGTCGGATGCCAATGTGCTGTTCGCCACCGCGCTGGAAGATCGCTGGCAGACCGCTGCCGGGCGCATCGGCGTGGATCTGTTCCGGCTGACGGATTATTCCGGGCATGCCTGAGGCGGGCGCGATCCGCCCCGATGGCACGGTGCTGGGCTTCGACGTGGGGTCGCGCCGGATCGGCGTGGCGGTCGGTACTGCATTGGGCGCCGGTGCGCGTGCAGTGGCGGTCATCCCTGTGCATGCGAATGGCCCGGACTGGGTCGCGCTGGACCGCGTGCACAAGGAATGGCGCCCCGACGGCCTGGTGGTCGGCGACCCGCTGACCCTGGACGACAAGGATCAACCGGCACGCAAGCGCGCACATGCGTTCGCCCGCCAACTGCGCGAGCGCTATGCGCTGCCGGTGGTACTGATCGACGAGCGCTCCAGTTCGGTCGAAGCCGCGCAGCGCTTCGCGCGCGAGCGCGCCGACGGGCGCAAGCGCCGCCGCGATGCCGAGGCGCTGGACGCGATGGCGGCCGCGGTGATCGTCGAACGCTGGTTGGCCGCGCCCGACCAAGCCACCCTTCTTCCCTGACACTCCCGACCTGCGATGACCACCATGCAACTCGATTCGGACGGACGCCTGCGCCACCTGCTCACCCTGGAAGGACTGCCGCGCACCACGCTGCTGCAACTGCTCGATCGTGCCGGCCAGATCCGCGACGCGGCGGTGGGGCGCGTAGGCAAGCGCAGCGTGCTCGCCGGCACCGCGGTGTGCACGCTGTTCTTTGAACCGTCCACGCGCACGCGCAGCTCGTTCCACCTGGCTGCGCAGCGGCTGGGCGCGGACGTGCTCAATTTCGATGCCTCGACCTCCTCGACCCGCAAGGGCGAGACCGCACGCGACACCTTGAAGAACCTCGAGGCGATGGGCGTGCGCGGCTTTGTGGTGCGCCATCCCGACGACGGTGCGGTGGAAGCGCTGGCCGCAGCCGCAGGCGAGGGCACCGCGCTGATCAATGCCGGTGACGGCCGCAGTGCGCATCCCACCCAGGGCCTGCTGGACATGCTGACCCTGCGCCAGGCCAAGGGCACCGATTTTTCCAAGCTCAAGGTGGTGATTGTCGGCGACGTGAAGCACTCGCGCGTGGCGCGCTCAGACCTGCATGCACTGCGCACGCTGGGTGCCGGCGAGATCCGCGTCTGCGGTCCGGCCAGCCTGCTGCCCGACGACGACATGCTGGACGGTTGCGTGGTCGGCCAGGACTTCGACGCCATGCTGGACGGTGCCGACGCCTTGATGATGCTGCGCCTGCAGCGCGAGCGCATGGAAGAAGGCCTGGTGCCGTCGCTGGAGCAGTATCACGCCGACTACGGACTCACCCGCGAGCGCCTGGCACGCGCCGGCCGTGACGCTGCCGTGCTGCATCCGGGCCCGATCAACCGCGGTGTGGAAATCACCGACGAAGTCGCCGACGGCGCGCAATCGTGCGTGCTGCGCCAGGTCGCCAACGGCGTGGCGGTGCGCATGGCCGTACTGGAAACCCTGCTAGGTTGAGCCAGCCCGGCGACGCGACCGCGCATCCACAATGCGGTCGCGGCCGCCGCCGGCCGAGCGTCGTCGCGCAGACGCTCGCAAAGCCCTTGCGATCAGAGCGCACGCGCAGCCTGCTCTTACGATTCCCGACTCCCGACTCCCGACTCCCGACTCCCGAATCCCGAATCCCGAATCCCGAATCCCGGCACCAGGCCATAACATCCACTCGCCTATCGTGACCGCTCCTTTCATCGCAGGAGATCGCAATGGGTATTTCACGTCACGCCACCGCTCACTGGGAAGGCGACCTCAAGACCGGCAAGGGCCAGCTCAGCACACCGCAGAGCGGGCTGATGGACAAGACCCGCTACGCCTTCAGCAGCCGCTTCGGCGACGAGAAGGGCACCAACCCGGAAGAACTGATCGCCGCCGCGCATGCCGGCTGCTTCACCATGGCGCTGTCCGCTCAGCTGAGCGAAGCCGGTTTTCCGCCGACCTCGCTGGACACGCGTGCAGACGTGGACCTGTCGATGGAAGGCGGCCCGCAGCTGTCGCAGATCCGCCTCAAGCTCACCGCCGTGGTGCCGGGGATCGACGAAGCCAAGTTCCGCGAACTGGCCGACGCCGCCAAGAAGAACTGCCCGGTGTCCAAGGCGCTGAGCGCGGTGCCGATCAGCCTGGAAAGCGAGTTTTCCAACCAGGCGTGATGCCTGTGCGTGCGCCGGCGATGGTGGCCGGCGTACGCAGCTGGCGGCGACCTAAATAGGGCTTTGCAGGAGCGGTTCGGTTCAGGGCGGTTTCACTGGCGCAGGCCGAGCATCGGCTGCGTGTCCTCCCTGTGAAGCTGCTGCAATGAAAACTCTCGTGCTTGGTGCTCTGGTGGTGGGTCTGGCCGTTGCAGGCAATGCAACCGCGCAGCGCTATGACGGCGGCTACAACGGACGTGGCAACTACGAGGATGGTCGCTACGAATACGCGCGGGTGGTACGCGTGGACCCGATCATCGTCACCGATACGTACAACGAGCGCAGCAGCGAACGCTGCTACAACCGCCCGGCCGACGGCTACTACACCAGCAACGATGGCTATTACCGCGATGGCGGCAGCTACGGCCAGGCCGGCGTGTCCAATCGTGGGGTGGCCAGCGTGATCGGCGGGATCGCGGGTGCGGTGCTCGGCAGTCAGGTCGGCGGCGGCAATGGCCGCCTGGTCGGTACCGCCGTCGGCACCATGGCCGGTGTCGCGGCAGGCCGTTCGATCTACGAAGCCAATAACCGCAACTACCAGGGCAATGTCAGCGTCTGCGAGCCGGTGTCCTACCGCCGCGAACGCGATCGTGTCGATGGCTACGATGTGACGTACGAATACGCGGGCCGCACCTATCACACGCGTAGCGACTACAACCCGGGCGATCGCATCCGCGTGCGCGTGGACGTGCGTCCCGACTGAGCGCCGCGGCATCGCGCCGTGCTCGGGCGATCTCCATCAGCCGCTTGAATGACGAAAACGCTGTGGGAGGCCACAGCGTTCGTTTCGACCCAGGCGTGCGCAGCCGCAGGATCAGGCGGCGATCACGCCCAATCCAGCGTGCCGCGAATCACCGTCTGCACCTGGCCGCCCGACCACACGTCACCATTGGCATCGATGCGCAATTCCAGCAGGGCGTCGAAGCCGATCTCGCGGCCCTGGCTGACCACATACCGGCGTTCCTTGCCGGGCAATGCGTTGCGACTGTCCAGCCAGGCGGCAAGCACCGCATTGGCCGCGCCGGAGGCGGCATCTTCGAAGCGCCGGCCATTGCCGACGAAGGCGCGCACCGCCAGATCGTAGGCGCCGGGCGCTGCGGCGCCGGCATAGGCGAACACGCCCATGCTGCCGGTGGATTCGGCCAGCGCGGCGATCGCCTCCCAAGCCGGCTGCAGGCCGCGCAGTGCCGCTTCGCTGGCCAGTTCCACCACCCACCAGGTGCGGCCGCCGTCCATCAAGGCGGGCGGCAGCCCGCCGAGGGGCCAGCCGCGCAATGCATCGCGCAGGCGCGGGTCGTCGGCCTGCACCTGCTCGGCCACGCGTGCACGCGGGGTGCGGATGGCGATGCTGCGGTGGCCTGCGATCTGCTCCACGCGCAGCGGCAGCTGGCCGGCGATGCCGTCCTGGATCAGCACGCCGTCGTCGGGCGCGGCCAGGCCGGCCTCCAGCACCGCATGTGCGGTGCCCACGCTGGGGTGGCCGGCAAACGGCACTTCCTTTTGTGGCGAAAACATCCGCAGCCGATAACTGCTGTGCGCGTCCGGCGCCGCAAACACGAAGGTGGTTTCCGGCAGCTTGGTCCAGCGTGCGATGGCCTGCATCGCGGCATCGTCCAGGCCTTCGGCGTCCAGCACCACTGCCAGCGGGTTGCCGCTGCCGGGGCGGGCGGAGAACACATCCAGTTGCAGGAAGCGGCGGGTGGTCATGGTGGCGGATCCGCGAACAGGGCGCGGCAGCTTACCAATCGATGCGGCCTTCGATCACTTGCCGGGTCGTTCCGCCGATCCAGACCTCGCCTTGGTGATCCACCTCCACGTGGACGCGGCCGTCGCGGCCGACCTCGCGGCCCTGGCTGGCGACATAGCGCGACGCCTCGCCCGGTACGCGTCCCTGGCCGTGCAGGCACGCAGCAATGCAGGCGTTGGCGCTGCCGGTGACCGGATCTTCCGCAATGCCGTCGCCGGGGCAGAAGGCGCGTACCACCAGGTCTGCGTCGCCATTGGCCTGCGGCGCGTAGATGGCCAGGCCGGTGGCCGCGCTGGCCTGGGTCAGGCGGGTGATCGCAGACAAATCGGGCTTCGCCTGGCGTACCGCCTGCGCGTCGGCCAGTTCCAGCAGCCACCAGCCGGGGCCGTTGTTCCAGAGGGCGGCCGGGTGGTCGGCCACGCGCAGACCCGCGCAGGCATCGCGTAACGCCGCGGCATGGATCGCGCCTGTCTCGATCGCTTGCGCACGCGGTGCCTGCAGCCGCACCAGCAGGGCGCCATGCCGGTCGATCACCTGCACCGGCAGCACGCCCGCCGCACATTGCTGGCGCATCCGGCCGTCCGGCTTGAACGCCACCAGCCCGTGGGTTGCCGCCGCCCATGCGGCGCCGACGCTGGGGTGGCCGGCGAACGGCAACTCGGCGCGCGGGGTGAAGATGCGGATGTGGTAATCCGCATCGGGCGCGCTGACCGGCAGGAAAAAAATCGTCTCCGACAGGTTCAGCCACGCGGCGATCTGCTGCATCTGCTCCGACGACAACGCCTGCGCGTTGAGCACCACGCCCAACGGATTGCCGTTGCCGTGCTGGCCGCCGAAGACATCCAGTTGCAGGTAGCGGTGCTTGCTCATGGGGCATGGATCTCGGTCGATGGAAGGCGCGTGGATGGTCGCAGCGCAAACCGTTGCGGTGATGGAAGCGGCCGCCGGCATGCTGTGACCGCACGCGGGGTCATGTGGGCGACATTGGCAGTAGAATCGGAGGTTCCGCCCGGCGTACCGGGCGTTTTCCCCCTCATCCTAAACGCCTATCTCCATGTCAGCTCCCCACTCTACCGATCGTTGGATCGTCCTCAAGTTCGGCGGCACCTCGGTGTCGCGTCGTCATCGCTGGGACACGATTGGAAAACTGGCGGGCAAACGGGCCGAGGAAACCGGTGGCCGTGTGCTGGTGGTGGTGTCTGCATTGTCGGGCGTGACCAACGAACTCACCGCGATCGCCGATGGCGCCGCCGACAGCGCCCAGCGCGTGGCCGCGCTGGAGCAGCGTCACCGCCAGTTCCTGGCCGAGCTGGAGCTGGATGCAGATGCGGTGCTGGGCGAGCGCCTGGCCGCCTTGCATGCCTTGGTCGGCGACGCGCGCGCGGCCGCGCGCACGCTGGACTGGCAGGCCGAGGTGCTGGGGCAGGGCGAGTTGCTGTCTTCCACCATCGGTGCGGCGTACCTGCATGCCAGCGGCCTGGACATGGGCTGGCTGGATGCGCGCCAGTGGCTGTCGGCGCTGCCGCCGCAGCCCAATCAGAGCGAATGGTCCAAGCGCCTGTCGGTGTCCTGCCAATGGCAGTCCGACGCCGACTGGCGCGCGCGTTTCGATGCGCAGCCCACCCGCCTGTTGATCACCCAGGGCTTCATTTCGCGGCACGCCGATGGCGGCACCGCGATCCTGGGGCGTGGCGGTTCGGATACCTCGGCGGCGTATTTCGGTGCACTGCTCGGCGCCAGCCGCGTGGAGATCTGGACCGACGTGCCCGGCATGTTCAGCGCCAATCCCAAGGAAGTGCCGGACGCGCGGCTGCTGACCCGCCTGGACTATTACGAAGCGCAGGAAATCGCCACCACCGGCGCCAAGGTGCTGCACCCGCGCTCGATCAAGCCGTGCCGCGATTCCGGTGTGCCGATGGCGATCCTGGATACCGAGCGCCCCGATCTGCCGGGCACCAGCATCGACGGCAATGCCGAGCCGGTGCCGGGCGTCAAGGCGATCAGCCGCCGCAACGGCATCGTGCTGGTGTCGATGGAAGGCATCGGCATGTGGCAGCAGGTCGGCTTCCTGGCCGATGTGTTTACGCTGTTCAAAAAGCACGGCCTGTCGGTGGACCTGATCGGGTCGGCCGAAACCAACGTCACCGTGTCGCTGGACCCGAGCGAGAACCTGGTCAACACCGACGTGCTGGCCGCGTTGTCGGCTGATCTGTCGCAGATCTGCAAGGTCAAGATCATTGTTCCCTGCGCGGCAATCACCCTGGTCGGGCGCGGCATGCGCTCGCTGCTGCACAAGCTTTCCGATGTGTGGGCCACGTTCGGGCAGGAACGCGTGCACATGATTTCGCAGTCGTCCAACGACCTGAATCTGACCTTCGTCATCGACGAAGCCGATGCCGATGGCCTGCTGCCGATCCTGCATGCGGAACTGATCGACAGCGGCGCGATGCCGGTGAGCGAAGGCGAGGTGTTCGGTCCGCGCTGGCGGCAGATCATCGGTTCGGTGCGCCCGCGGCCCACGTCGTGGTGGCATGCCGAGCGCGCGCATCTGCTGACGCTGTCCAGGGCCGGCACGCCGCGTTACGTCTATCACCTGCCCACGGTGCGTGCGCGGGCGCAGGCGCTGGCGCAGATCGCGGCGGTGGATCAGCGTTATTACGCAATCAAGGCCAATGCGCATCCGGCGATCCTGATGGCGCTGGAACAGGCCGGGTTCGGCCTGGAATGCGTCTCGCACGGCGAGCTGCGCCGCGTGTTCGACACCTTGCCCGAGCTGTCGCCGCGGCGCGTGCTGTTCACGCCGAGCTTCGCGCCCAAGGCCGAATACGAAGCCGGATTCGCGCTGGGCGTGACCGTCACCGTAGACAACGTCGAAGCATTGCGGCGCTGGCCGGAGGTGTTCCGTGGCCGCAACGTGTGGTTGCGCATCGACCTGGGGCATGGCGACGGGCATCACGAGAAGGTCAACACCGGCGGCAAGGCGTCCAAGTTCGGCTTGTCGTCCACGCGCGTGGATGAGTTCGTGGAAGTGGCGCGCACGCTCGAGGTCACCATCACCGGCGTGCATGCACACCTGGGCAGTGGCGTGGAGACCGGCGAACACTGGCGGATGATGTACGACGAACTGGCCGGCTTTGCGCGCCGCATCGGCACGGTGGAGACCATCGACATCGGTGGCGGCCTGCCGATTCCCTACAGCGCCGAGGACGAGCCGTTCGACCTGGAGGTGTGGGCCAAGGGCCTGGCCGAGGTCAAGGCGGTGCATCCGGGCTATCGCCTGGCGATCGAGCCGGGCCGCTACCTGGTGGCCGAAGCCGGCGTGCTGCTGGCGCAGGTGACCCAGGTGATCGAAAAGGACGGTGTGCAGCGCGTGGGCCTGGATGCGGGCATGAACACGCTGATCCGCCCCGCCTTATACGACGCCTGGCACGACATCGAAAACCTCAGCCAGCTCGACGCGCCGGCCGATGGCAGCTTCGATATCGTCGGGCCGATCTGCGAATCCTCCGACGTGTTCGGCAAGCGCCGTCGTCTGCCTGCCGCCACCGCGCCGGGCGATGTGATGCTGGTGGCCGATGCCGGTGCCTACGGCTACTCGATGGCCAGCACTTACAACCAGCGCGAATTGCCGCGCGAAGAGGTGATCGATGCGCCCGCAGGCTGAGTTCGTTGCGCTCAGTACGCTGGCCGGTGGCGGTGCGATCGTGTTCGCCACCGCGCTCCAGCAACTGAGCCTGGGCATGCCGTGGAGCGACACCTTCAAATGGGCGCTGCCCGCGTTGGTCGCCGCCGGTATCGGCGCATGGCTGGCCGGGCGTTGGCAACGTCGACGCGATGCGCGGGCTCCGGCACGCCGCAGTGGCGGGATGGCGGTGCGCACGGTGCTGTTGAGCGCGCTGAGCTATGTGCCGGTGGTGGCGCTGTATCTCGCAGTTGCCTTCGCGGTGTCTGGCGACGCAACGGCCGCACGCCTGGATGTGCTGGTGCTGGCGGTGCTATTCGGTTGCCTGCCGTTGCTGTGGGCCGTGGTGCCGTTTTCCATGATTGAATATGTCCTGTGCCGACGTTATCTGCGTCGCGTACGTGTTCCTGCAGGTAGTCCATGAGCGCTTTCGACAAACACCAGATCTCCACCTTCCGTTTCGTGCGTTGCGCACTCGACGCACAGACCGGCGTGGCGACGCTGGTGTATGCCTTCGACCAAGGGCCGGAACTGGTCGAGACCGTCGCGGTGCCGGGTGCACCCTTTGCGCTGGACGGCGCGCATGCCGCTGCGGTGCAACAGGCGCTGCGCCTGCTGCACCTCATCGCCGGCGTCAGCTATTTCAAGGCGGCGGTACCGCCGACCATCCAGATCGACGGTTACGCCATCGACGCGGACACCGCCGCGCTGGTGGAAAGTGTCTACCTGCACGGCCTGGGCGAGTTCGCCTACCGCAATGGCTTGAACCTGCACGGCAGGATCCGCTTCCCGGTGGCCGCACCGGCAACGGCCGATGCGCCGGCGCTGGGCCTGCGCGAGCATGCCCTGGTCGCGATCGGCGGCGGCAAGGATTCGCTGGTCAGCATCGAAGCCCTGCGGCACGCCGGCATCGACCAGACGGTGAGCTGGATCGGCGGCTCGCAGCTGATCCGTGCCTGCGCCGAGCGCACCGGTCTGCCGGTGCTCAATATCGGCCGCGTGCTGGCGCCGGAATTGTTCGAGCTCAATCGCCAGGGCGCGTGGAACGGGCATATCCCGGTCACCGCGGTGAACTCGGCCATCCTGGTGCTGTCCGCCTTGCTCAATGGCGTGGACCAGGTGGTGTTTTCCAACGAGCGTTCGGCCAGTTACGGCAGCCAGATTCCCGGCACCGGCGAGGTCAATCACCAGTGGTCCAAGGGCTGGGCGTTCGAGCAGGCATTCGGCGACTACGTACAGCGGCATGTGGCGGCCGACCTGCGCTATTACTCGTTGCTGCGGCCGTTGTCGGAGCTGGCGGTGGCGCGCCAGTTCGCCAAGACCGACCACTACGACGCGCATTTTTCCAGCTGCAACCGCAACTTCCACATCATGGGCGAGCGCCCGGTGCATCGCTGGTGCGGGGTCTGCCCGAAGTGCCATTTCGTGTTCCTGGCGTTGGCACCGTTCATGCCCAAGACGCGCCTGGTCAACATCTTCGGGCGCAATCTGCTCGACGATGCAGGCCAGGCCGGCGGCTACGATGCGCTGCTGGAATTCCAGGACCACAAGCCGTTCGAATGCGTGGGTGAAGGCCGCGAATCGCGGGCGGCAATGGCGGTGCTGGCCGGCCGTGCCGAATGGAAGGAAGACGCGCTGGTGCTGCGTTTCATCCGCGAGATCCAGCCGCAGCTGGACCAGCAGGAACTGCAGCTGGAGCCGTTGCTGGCCATCGACGGCGAGCACCGGATTCCGTCGGCGCTGTGGGAGCGCGTGCGTGCGAATTTCGCAGCTTGAGGGCAAGGCGGTTGCGTTATGGGGTTGGGGGCGCGAAGGACGCGCCGCGTATCGTGCACTGCGCGCCGCGTTGCCGACGCAAACGCTGACGGTGTTCTGCAACGCCGACGAAGCGCGCGAGCTCGAGACGCTAGCCGATGCTGCGTTGCATGTGGAAACCGATGCCAGCGCGCAGGCGCTGGGCCGGTTCGAGGTGGTGGTGAAGTCGCCCGGCATCAGCCCGTATCGCCCCGAGGCGCACACCGCGGCAACCGTGCACGGCACGCAATTCATCGGCGGCACCGCGTTGTGGTTTGCCGAACATGCGCAGCCTGACGGTTATGTGCCTGGCGCCATCTGCGTCACCGGCACCAAGGGCAAGAGCACCACCACCGCGCTGCTGGCGCATCTGCTGCGTGCGGCCGGCCATCGCACCGCGCTGGTCGGCAACATCGGCCAGCCCTTGCTGGAAGTGCTGGCGCCGCAACCGCCGCCGAGCTATTGGGCGATCGAGCTGTCCAGCTACCAGACCGGTGAAGTGGGGCGCAGCGGCGCGCGTCCGGAATTGGCGCTGGTGCTGAACCTGTTTCCCGAGCATCTGGACTGGCATGGTGATGAAGCGCGCTATGTGCGCGACAAGCTGGCGCTGGTCACCGAAGGCCGCCCGCGCATCGCCTTGCTCAACGCGGCCGACCCGCACCTGACCCAGCTGCAGTTGCCCGACAGCCAGGTGCGCTGGTTCAACCATCCCGATGGCTGGCACCTGCGCGGCGATGTGGTGTATCGCGCCGAGCAGCCGGTGTTCGATACCGCCAACGTGCCGCTGCCGGGCGAACACAATCGGCGCAACCTGTGCGCGGTGCTGGCCGCGGTGGAAGCCTTGGGCCTGGACGCTGCGCCACTGGCGCCGGCCGCAGCGAGCTTCCGCCCGTTGCCGAATCGCCTGCAGCTGCTTGGCAGCGTGGACGGCATCAGCTACGTCAACGACTCGATCAGCACCACGCCGCATGCGTCACTTGCGGCGCTTGCCTGCTTTGCGCAGCGTCGTGTGGCCTTGCTGGTGGGTGGGCACGATCGTGGGCTGGACTGGCAGGAGTTTGCCGCGCAGATGGCGCAGAAAGCGCCGCTGGAAATCGTCACCATGGGAGCGAACGGGCCGCGGATCCATGCGTTGCTGGCCCCGCTGGCCGAGAGCGGCCGCTTCGGCCTGCATGCGGCCGCCGACCTGGAACATGCCGTGCGGCTGGCACGCGAGGCCCTGGGCGAGCAGGGCGGTGTGGTGCTGCTGTCGCCGGGGGCGCCCAGCTTCGGCGCGTACAGCGACTACGTCGCGCGCGGCCGCCATTTTGCGCAGCTGACCGGGTTCGACCCGGCGATGATCAGCGCGATTCCGGGCCTGGGCGTGCAGTAGCGCTGCAATGACCGCGCCGGTCGATGGCGGTCATTCGCCTCGAGTTTTCGATCGCGGCTGCAGGCCGCCGACGCAACCGCTCTGCCGTCGCCGGCGATGACCCGGCCTGCACGGCAACAGCGCCTACACTCGCCGGACCTTCCCGGGAGCAGGCACATGCACAAGCAATGGAGATGGCGTGGCGTTGGGGTGTTCGGTGTCCTGGCGTCGCTGGCGTTGCCCGCCGCCGCTGCGATGCAGGCCAAGCCGCTGGAATGGACGATCGGCAAGGACACCTTCAGCGGCGTGCTGGTCTACGACGATGCCGGTGCCGCCAGGCGCCCAGGCCTGGTGATGGTGCCGAACTGGCGCGGGGTCAACGATTCGGCAGTCACCAAGGCCAGGCAACTGGCCGGCGACGACTATGTGGTGCTGGTTGCCGACGTCTACGGCAAGGGCAGGCGTCCGGCCAACGACAGCGAGGCCGGGCAGTTTGCCGGTGCCCTGAAGAAGGACCCGCAGACGCTGCGCGCCCGCGCGGTGAAGGCGGTGGATGTGCTCAAGGCGCAGGCCGGCAAGGCGCCGCTGGATGCATCGCGGATCGGCGCGGTGGGCTTCTGCTTCGGCGGCACCACGGTGCTGGAACTGGTGCGCGCGGGCGCCCAGCTGGCCGGTGTGGTCAGCCTGCACGGCGGTATCGCCACACCCAGCCCGGCGGCCGCCGGTTCGGCCAGGACACCGCTGCTGGTGCTCAACGGCGCCGACGACAAGAGCGTGACCAAGGCGGACATCGCCGCGTTCGAAACCGAGATGACTGCGGCCGGCGCGGACTGGCAGTTCGTCAACTTCAGTGGGGCCGTTCATTGCTTTGCCGAAGCCGATGCCAACAGCCCGCCGGGCTGCCTGTACAACCCGCGTGCGGCGACGCGTGCATACCGCATGCTGGGCGACTTCTTCGATGAGCGGTTTGGTCGATAGCAGGGAGTGGTGATTCGGGATTCGGGATTCGCAACAGCGTGGTCCCGTTCTTCGAATCTTCCTGTGAGCTAGTGCTCTGGGCTTTAGCCGGGAGTGGTGATTCGGGATTCGGGATTCGCAACGGCGTGGTTCCGTTCTTCGAATCTTCCTGTGAGCTAGTGCTCAGGGCTTTGGGCTGAGCGTCGTTGCGCTATCGCATGCCGGGAGTCGTGAAAGCACAAGCAGCCGATTTTGCGAATCCCCAATCCCAAATGCCCACTTCCGTCCGGGGCGTCCAGCCCCGGATCAGTGCGTGCGTTGCACCGCGTAGCGAGCCAGGCCGCGCAATGCGGCGACCGCCGGGCTGGCGGGCAGGGTGTCCAGCGCCTGTTCGGCGGCGGCTGCGTATTCGGCGGCGCGCTGGCGGCTGTAGTCCAGTCCGCCGGTGGCGTGGATGGCGGCCAACACTTCCGGCATCGCGGCTGCATCGCCTTGCTCGACGATCTGGCGCAGCCGCTCCCGGGTGCCCGCATCCGAGTGCGCCATGGCGTGGATCAGCGGCAGGGTCGCCTTGCCTTCGGCCAGGTCGTCGCCCAGGTTCTTGCCCAGGTCGGCTGCGTCGGCAGCGTAGTCGAGTACGTCATCGGCAATCTGGAAGGCAAAGCCCAACTGCATGCCGTAGTCGTACAGGCGCTGCTGCACCTGCGCGTCCGCGCCCGAGGCCAGCGCGCCCAGGCGGGTGCCGGCGGCGAACAGCACCGCAGTCTTGCGCTCGATCACGCGCAGGTAGGCGGCTTCGTCGGTGTCGGGGTTGTGCACGTGCAGCAGCTGCAGCACCTCGCCTTCGGCGATGCGGTTGGTGGTGTCGGCCAGGATCTGCATGACTTCCATGCGATCCAGCTCCACCATCAACTGGAAGCTGCGCGAATACAGGAAGTCGCCGACCAGCACGCTGGGTGCATTGCCCCACAGCGCATTGGCGGTGCTGCGCCCGCGGCGCAGGTCCGATTCGTCCACCACGTCGTCATGCAACAAGGTGGAGGTGTGGATGAACTCGATGATCGCCGCCAACTGGTGGTGCTCCGGGCCGGAGCCGCCAGCGGCGTGACCGGCCAGCATCACCAGCATCGGACGCAGGCGCTTGCCGCCGGCGGAGATGATGTGATCGGCGATCTGGTTGATCAGCACGACGTCCGAGGCCAGGCGGCGGCGGATCAGCGCGTCGACCGCGGCCATGTCGGGCGCGGCGAGGGACTGGATCTGGGGCAGGCCCAGGACGGTGGGGAGGTCTTCGGCGATGGTCATGCGCAGGCGTTCGTGATGTGCGCCGATTATAGGTGTCTGGGCCAGATCCGTCCCGTCGGCCGTGTCCGGAGGTCTTCACGGCAGCCGCAAACCCTTGCGGCGTCAGCGCCGGGCAGGTTCGGGAGTGCCCGGATTCCGACCTGCCGGCGCGGCATTCCCCGGCCCGGCGCTGCGGGGACCTACAGGCACCGGGGCAGGGCAGGTGCGGTAACATTGGCACCAAGACATTCACCGCCGCGCCCCATCGGCGCCGGCGCACCATCTCGGAAGCATCTATGGCCCGCGGCATCAACAAAGTCATCCTCGTCGGCAACCTCGGCAACGATCCCGACACCAAGTACACCCAGGCCGGCATGGCGATCACGCGCGTGAGTCTGGCCACCACCAGCATGCGCAAGGACCGCGAGGGCAACAACCAGGAGCGCACCGAGTGGCACCGCGTGGTGTTCTTCGGCAAGCTGGGCGAGATCGCCGGCGAGTACCTGCGCAAGGGTTCGCAGGTGTACGTCGAAGGCGAGCTGCGCTACGACAAGTACACCGGCCAGGACGGCGTGGAGAAGTACAGCACCGACATCGTCGCCAACGAGATGCAGATGCTTGGCGGCCGTGGCGAAGGCGGTGGCGGTGGCATGGGCGGCGATCGCCCGCAGCGCAGCCAGGCGCCGCGCCAGCAGCAAGGCGGCGGTGGTCAGGGCGGCGGTCAGGACTATGCCCCGCGTCGTCAGCAGCCGGCCCAGCAGCAGTCGGCACCGCCGATGGACGATTTTGCCGACGACGATATCCCGTTCTGATCGGCAGCCAGCCTGTTTGCCATTCCGGAAGGCCCGCATTGTGCGGGCCTTCTGCGTGCTGGCCATTGGCGGCATCGCTGCACGCCGGCGGTTTCGAAGCTGCTGCACGCGCAGGCTGACCTGGCCGGTACGACGGCACCGCTGACCAATCTCGACCAGGCATGGCTGACACCCCCTCGCAAGCAATCGCCAGGCGGGTGCAAGCGCCGCGCAGCAGGGGTGCGTGCGCCTGGCACCTGCCGATTCGGGCGCGAGACGCGCCCACCCGGCGTAGCGCGCAGTGGTGTTGCCCGCTGCGCTAGGCCGATGTGCGATTCCGCCCATTCTGCTTGGCGCGATACAGCGCCGAATCGGCGTCATGCACGAAGGCATCAGGGCTGAGTGGCACTTCGCCCGGTTCGAACGTCGCTGCGCCGACGCTGACGGTGACGTGCGCGCTGGTCGGGCTGGACATGTGCATCAGGCCGAGCGCGGCGACGGCGCTACGGATTGCATCGGCCAGTCGCAACGCGCCGGCAGCATCTGTCTGCGGCAGGATCATGCCGAACTCTTCGCCGCCGTAACGCGCGGCAATGTCTTCGCTGCGCCGTGAGCAGCCGGCGATTGCGCCCGCGATCAGGCGCAGGCAGGCGTCGCCATTTACATGGCCGTAGGTGTCGTTGTAGAGCTTGAAATGATCGACATCGATCATCAGCACCGACAATGGCGCTTGTCGATGCACCGCCTGCTGCAAGGCGCGCGAGAGCCGGTGATCGAATGCACGCCGGTTGGCAATGCCGGTGAGCGCATCTATCCAGGCTTCGGAGCTGAGTTTTTCCTCGTTGCGGTGCATGCGGCGCAATTGCAGATCCAGCCAGATGCCCACGCCCAGCAGCAGCACGCATCCCAAGGTGGCGATCATGATCCGCTGGCGCGCGGATTGGCGCCAATTGGCCAATGCGTCATCGACCGAGACGCCGGTCAAGACAGTCAGTGGATACGCCTGCGCCGGCGCGAAACTGGAAATACGCTCCACGCCATCGATCGGCGAACGATAGGTCGCAGTGCCGTGCCTGCGTGCGCGCATGGTGACGTAGATCGAGGTGCCGGCGATCGAGGTGCCGATCACGCCCGGTTTGTCGGGCCGGCGCACCAGCACGATGCCATCGTCATTGGTCATGCCGATGGTGCCATTCGGGCCGACCTCGAAGCTGCTGTAGTAGTTCTGGAAATACTTCAGTTGCAGCGTGACCAGGACAACGCCTGCAAATTCGCCGCCGGGCGTGTTGAGGCGCCGGCTCAACGTGAGCACCCAGCTACCATCGGAGCGGCTCTGGACCGGTGGCCCGACCAGCGACAGGGCGTCGCGATGGTCGCGGTGATATTTGAAATAGGCACGATCGGCGTTGTTGTGTGTCCTGGGCGTGCTGCTCAGTGACGAACTCATCCAGGTGCCATCGGCCGCATAGATGAAGATGCCGTGCAACCGGTCCGAGCGACGCGCCTCATGTACCAGAAAGTCATGCATGACCAGTCGCGCACTGGCCGAGCCCTGGTCGTGCTCCACCCGCGACACCAACCCGGACAGCACGGCATCGGCGATGGTCATGGTGTCGCTGGCATGCTGCGCCAGCGAATTGGCGAGATTCAACGATTGCGCTTCGGCGGCATGCAGCGCGCTGGTGCGCTCGTCATGGATGGACCAGTACTCCGAACCAAGCAGCAGCAGGCACGAAATGCTCAGCACAAAGTGCAACGCGATGCGTTGTGCACGTTGCCGCCGTCGCTTGCTGGTCGATGTCACGGAAGGTACCTGTCTGGACAGCAGGAGGTTGCAATTGCCATGCCAGCCTAGCCGTTGGCGCCGCGTGGAATCGCTTGCACCGCGGCGTGCAATGCAGATCTGTGATTGATGCCTCATGCGCTGCGGGAACGCTCAGCTGGCGTGCAACCGCGCCGCTGTCCAGCCTGCTGTTGTCACCGTGCTCGACGATGCGACGAAACACGGCAGCCGACAGCAGCGCCAAAAGCCAGCTCGACTGCATGCGGCTAACGCCCGGCGTGTTATCCCGAACGCCGATCACAACAGGGAGTGCCGTATGCGCGCCATTCGTTTAGCTCATCCTGCAGGTTTGAACGCATTACATGCCGTTGCGCTGCCAGACCCCGGGCAGCCGGCACGCGGTCAGATCAGAGTGCGGCTGCACGCAAGCTCGCTGAATTTCCATGACCTTGGCGTGGTGTCGGGGCAGGCACCGACCGCTGATGGCCGCATCCCCATGTCCGACGGCGCCGGTGTGGTCGAGGCCGTCGGGCCGGAGGTGGATGAGTTCGCCGTCGGCGACCATGTGGTATCCACCTTCTTTCCCGACTGGCTGGATGGCGAGCCGCTACGTGCCGGTTTTGCCACCACGCCTGGCGATGGCGTGGACGGGTATGCGCGTTCCGCAGTCGTGGCCGCTGCGCACGCGTTCACGCATGCGCCGGCCGGCTACAGCCATGCCGAAGCGGCCACCTTGACCACGGCCGGCGTCACGGCATGGCGCGCCCTGGTGGTCAATGGCGGACTCAAGGCCGGCGATAGCGTGCTGGTGCTCGGCACCGGCGGTGTGTCGATCTTTGCATTGCAGTTTGCCAAGGCGATGGGCGCCACCGTCATTGCGACATCGTCGTCCGACGAAAAGCTGGCCAAGGCGCGCGCGCTGGGTGCAGACCACGTGATCAACTATCGGCAGCACGCCGAGTGGTCGGCGCAGGTGCGGGAGATCACCAACGGACGCGGCGTGGATCACGTGGTCGAGGTCGGTGGGCCGGGCACGTTGGCGCAATCGATCCGTGCTGGACGGGTGGGCGGGCATATCGCCTTGATCGGCGTGTTGACCGGTGCCGCCGGTCCGGTGCCGACCGCGGAAATGATGGTCCGGCAGCAGCGCCTGCAAGGGCTGGTGGTCGGCAGCCGCACGCATCAGCAGCAGCTGGTGCGTGCGCTGGACGCCTTGCCGCTGCGCCCGGTGATCGATCGCGCCTTCGCGCTGGACGAGATCGCCGACGCGTTTGCGTTGCAGCAGGCAGGCGGCCACCTGGGCAAGATCGTGCTGGAGTTCTAGGAGCAGTTGCAAACTGCCGCGCTTGCCACCGGGCGGGCGCGGCCGCTGCGCCGAGTCGGCATGTACCACGCCGAGACGCCAGGGCCTGCACGCTGTCCATGCGCGTCTGGCAACTGCGCGCTAGGCGTGGGTTGCCGCTGCAGTTGATCGTTCGCATCCGGATGTTCTCTACCTGGATGTTCTCTACACAGTGCGCCCGGCTGCGCCAGACGCTCATGGTGAAGCGGAAAAATGACGGAGCGCGCGTCGCGTAGAGGCTCTGATCGTCGTCGCCCACGCAGCTGGCAGGGATGCGGGCATCCCTTCCAGCATGTCGAGAAAACATCTTGCATCACCGCAAGCGCTGCAACCCGCTGTCCACACACACGCGCGCTGTCGGTGCGCCTTGATCGATGCGCAGGCCGGCGCGCACCGCATGCCAACAATGATGAGCGCGTTTCATAGGCACATGCCGTCCATGCCGCCAATGCCTGCCTGCAGCGGCTCTAGAATCAAGGCATACCGCCGATTCACCCCCGCACACACGCGCTGCATGCTCACGCGATTGTGACCGGCCGCGCTGCACATTATTTAAGAACTGTATAAGCCAGCATTGTTGGAGATGCCAGCCATGAGAGATATCAAGATGACCCGTCGCGAGGTACTGATCGCTGGCACGGCGTCGGCAGCCAGCGTTGCCGCAACCCAATCGATGGCTGCAACTGCCGCCTCTGCGATGTCGCAGCGGCAGGCAGTCGAGCCTGCCAATGCATCGAGCCAGGTTGCGTTCGAAGTCAACGGCAAGCCGGTGACGCTGACCCTGGACAATCGCACCACCTTGCTGGATGCCCTGCGCGAACACCTGCAGCTGACCGGCACCAAGAAAGGCTGCGACCACGGCCAATGTGGTGCCTGCACCGTGATCGTCGATGGGCAGCGGATGAATTCCTGCCTGTCGCTGGCGGTGATGCACCAGGGCGGCAAGATCACCACCATCGAAGGCCTTGGCACGCCGGACAAGCTGCATCCGATGCAGGCGGCCTTCGTCAAGCACGATGGATACCAGTGCGGCTATTGCACGCCCGGGCAGATCTGTTCGGCAGTGGCGGTGCTGGACGAGGTCAAGCGCGGCATTCCCAGTCATGTCACCGAAGATCTCACCGGCAAGACCCGGCTCACCACGCCGGAACTGCAGGAACGGATGAGTGGCAACATCTGCCGCTGCGGCGCGTATTCCAACATCGTCGATGCGATCAACGAAGTTGCCGGAGAGCGCGCATGAAGGCGTTTAGCTACGAGCGCGCGACCTCGCCCGCCGATGCAGCGGCCAAGGCGGCGCGTCAGCCGGGTGCCAAATTCATCGCAGGCGGCACCAACCTGCTCGATCTGATGAAGCTGCAGATCGAAACGCCCTCGCACCTGATCGACGTCAACGGACTGAGCCTGGACACCATCGAGGAAACGCCGGACGGCGGCCTGCGCATCGGTGCGCTGGTGCGCAATACCGATCTTGCAGCCGACGCCCGCGTGCGTCGCGATTACGCCGTGCTGTCGCGCGCGTTGCTTGCAGGTGCCTCGGGGCAGTTGCGCAACCGCGCCACCACGGCGGGCAACCTGTTGCAACGTACGCGTTGCCCGTATTTCTACGACACCAATCAGCCGTGCAACAAGCGCCTGCCGGGCAGCGGGTGCGCGGCCATCGGCGGCTTCAACCGGCAGTTGGCGGTGATCGGCGTGAGCGAAGAATGCATCGCCACCCATCCCAGCGATATGGCCATTGCGATGCGCGTCCTCGATGCGGTTGTCGAAACCGTGCGCCCGGATGGACAGACGCGTGCGGTGCCGCTGTCCGAGTTCTATCGTGCGCCCGGCAAGACGCCGCACCTGGAAACCGTCCTGGAACGCGGCGAACTGATCACCGCGGTAAGCCTGCCCAAGCCGCTCGGCGGCACGCATGTCTACCGCAAGGTGCGCGACCGCGCCTCGTACGCATTCGCCCTGGTGTCGGTTGCGGCGGTCGTGCAACGCGATGGCAGCGTGCGTGTCGGCGTCGGCGGTGTCGCCCACAAGCCGTGGCGCAGCGAGGCGGCCGAAGCGCAGTCGCGCCAGGGTGCGCGTGCGATTGCCTCCGTGCTGCTCGATGGCGCACAACCCACTGAACACAATGCCTTCAAGCTGCCGCTGGTTGAGCGCACCTTGACCGCGATCCTGGCCGACACGAGGGCCTGATATGAAATTCGACACTCCCGCCAGTACCAACCCCATCGACCAGCTCAAGGTCGTCGGCAAGCCGGTCGATCGTATCGACGGTCCGCTCAAGACCACCGGGCGGGCGCCGTATGCCTACGAGCATCACGACCTGCCTGGACGTGCCGCCTACGGCCATGTCGTCGGTGCCGGCATCTCCAAGGGCAGCATCCGCAGCATCGATCTGAGCGCTGCGCGCAATGCGCCAGGCGTGCTCGGCATCGTCACCGCGCAGAATGCAGGCAAGCTGCAGAAAGGCAAATACAACACCGCCAAGTTGCTGGGCGGCCCGGAGATCCAGCATTACCACCAGGCCATTGCGGTGGTGGTGGCCGAGACCTTCGAACAGGCACGCGCCGCAGGCCAGCTGATCAAGGTCGACTACGGCCGCCATGTCGGTGCCTACGATCTGGAGAAGGCACGCGATGGCGCCAAGGTCACCAAGGAGGGCGGGGCGCCGAACAGCGCAGTCGGCAATTTCGATAGCGCCTTCGCGGCAGCCCCGGTGCAACTGGATGCCGAATACACCACGCCTGACCATTCGCACGCGATGATGGAGCCGCACGCATCGATCGCCATGTGGGAGGGCGACAAGCTCAGGGTGTGGACCTCCAATCAGATGATCGACTGGAGCACGGGCGATCTGGCCAGGACGCTCGGTATCCCGCGCGAAAACGTGCGTCTGATGTCGCCGTATATCGGTGGCGGCTTCGGCGGCAAGCTCTTCCTGCGTGCCGATGCGGTGCTGGCCTCGCTGGCCGCACGCCAGGTCGGACGCCCGGTCAAGGTGATGTTGCCGCGGCCGCTGATCTTCAACAACACCACGCACCGCCCGGCCACCGTGCAGCGCATCCGTATCGGCGCACAGCGCGATGGCAAGATCACCGCGATTGCGCATGAGAGCTGGTCAGGCGACCTGCCTGAGGGCGGGCCTGAGATTGCGGCCGCGCAGACGCAGTTGCTGTATGCCGGTGCCAACCGCCTGGTTGCCACACGCCTGGCCGTGCTCGATCTGCCCGAAGGCAATGCGATGCGTGCGCCTGGCGAAGCGCCGGGGTTGATGGCGCTGGAAGTGGCCATGGACGAAATGGCCGAGAAGCTGGACATGGATCCGGTCAAGTTCCGGATCGTCAACGATACCCAGGTGGATCCGGAAAACCCGCAGCGCCCGTTCTCGCAGCGTCAGTTGGTCAAGTGCCTGGAAGATGGCGCAAAGCGTTTCGACTGGTCCAAGCGCAAGGCCAAGCCGGCCAGCAACCGCGATGGGCGCTGGCTGGTCGGCATGGGCGTGGCGGCAGCGTTCCGCAATGCGCCGGTGATGACCTCCGGCGCGCGCATGCGCCTGGAGCAGGGCGGTCGCGTGGTGGTGGAAACCGACATGACCGATATCGGCACCGGCTCCTACACCATCATTGCGCAGACCGCCGCAGAAATGATGGGCGTGCCGCTGGACTGGGTGGATGTGCGGCTGGGCGATTCCAGTTTTCCTGCCTCGGCTGGCTCCGGTGGGCAGTGGGGTGCGAACAGCTCCACCGCCGGTGTGTACGCTGCAGCGGTGAAGCTGCGCGAGGCCGTCGCCAAGCAGCTGGGGCTGGACCCGGCCAAGGCCGAATTTGCCGACAGCCATGTGCGTGCCGGCAGCAAGCGCATCGCGCTGGGCGATGCGGCCGCCAATGGCGCCTTGGTGGTGGAGGACAAGATCGAGTTCGGCGACCTCTCCAAGACGCATCAGCTGTCAACCTTTGGCGCGCACTTCGTCGAAGTCGGCGTGGATATCGCCACTGCCGAGGTGCGCATCCGACGCATGCTCGCGGTGTGTGCGGCTGGACGCATCCTCAATCCCAAGTCTGCACGTAGCCAGGTCATCGGCGGCATGACGATGGGCGCGGGCGCGGCCCTGATGGAAGAGCTGGCGGTCGACAAGCGGCTGGGCTTTTTCGTCAATCACGATCTGGCCGGTTACGAAGTGCCGGTGCATGCAGACATCCCGCACCAGGAAGTGATCTTTCTCGAAGAGAGCGACCCGATGTCGTCGCCGATGAAGGCCAAGGGTGTCGGCGAGCTGGGCATCTGCGGCGTGGCCGCGGCAATCGCCAATGCGGTCTACAACGCTACCGGTGTGCGCGTCCGTGAGTACCCGGTGACGCTGGACAAGCTGCTTCCGCATCTGCCCGAGCTGTTGCGCGCGTGAGTGCGATGGTGGCCCCGGTCACGCATGCGGCGCCGGCCGAGCCGGCGTGGCCGGCATGGCCAAGCTACGCGTTGCACGATGACCTGCTGCCGACGCTCAGCGCCTGGCATCGGGCGGGCCAGCGCGTGGCCATCGCCACGCTGATCGACGTGCAAGGCTCCTCGCCGCGCCCGTTGGGCAGCGAGATGGCCATCAGTGCCGATGGGCGGGTGGCCGGCTACGTCTCGGGCGGGTGCGTGGAGGCGGCAGTGGCGCACGAAGCCATCGCCGCCTTGCGTGACGGCACCCCGCGCTGGCTGGACTACGGCGAAGGCAGCCAGGTGTTGGATATCCAGCTCAGCTGCGGTGGCCGTATCGGCGTGCTGGTTTGGCCGGTACAGGATCTTGGCGAGCATCTGGCACGCTGGCGCAACGCGCGCCAGCATCGTCGCCCGTTTCATGTCGCGCTGGATCGGACCACCGGCGCGGTCCGTTACCCGGCGAGCACGCAGGATCTGCGTCCCGACGAATTCCTGCGCACCCATCGCCCGCCGCTGCGGCTGGTGCTGGTCGGTGCCGATCCTGCGCTGCTGGTGCTGGTGTCACTCGCCAGCCAGATGGGCATCGAGGTGCGCGTGTTGCGGCCGCATGGTCCCGGCGAGCCGCCGCCCGGACTGGCTGCGGACCATTACGACCGCCGTGCCTTGGGCGAGGCCTTGCAGGATCTGCATCTGGATGCGGACACCGCGCTGTACAGCCTTGCGCACGATGGCGACAGCGATCTGCAGGTCGCCTGTCGTGGACTTGCCTCCGGGGTCGCCTGCATCGGCATTCTGGGCAGTCGCCAGAAGCGTGAGGCACGCCTGCAGGCACTGCGTGCGCTCGGGTATGACGATGCGGCCCTGGCCAGATTGCGGCTGCCGGCGGGCTGGCGCATGGGGCACTCCTCACCGCACACGATTGCATTGGGCATCATTGCCGAAGCCACCCAGGCGGTGGCCGATGGGCAGGCCGCCGCGCTGGTCGGCTGAGGCTTTTGCGGTCAGGCGAGTGGGCAGCAGGGCGCAATCGCGCATCTGCATTGATTTCGATCCGCGGTGGGCTATCGCGTTGGTCTGTTGCTCGTAGCCGAGGTTTTCTGCTGCGGTGCGGCGTCGTGGAAAGCGGATGGTTGATAGGCCCTTTGGGTATGTCTCTACTGCATGCCTTTCGCGGCCGCGATTGACTGCCTCATCCCGCGCTGACAGTAACGCGCTGCGATGTTTATCGTAGCGCTGCCGTGGCCTTGTCTCCCCAATCGGCGAGCTGACATCGCAATGCGATACCCGCCACGCCATTGGTCGGGTGCAGGCGGCGCCATCCAGTGGGAGCCGGAGACTGCGCTGCATTTAGTCACTCCGCGCGCACAGTTGAATCTCTACGCTGGCGCATCTCCAAAACCACGCCACGTCGCCATGACCGAACTACATGATCACGATGACGACGTCGCTTGCGACGCAGCTCGATTGCCGTCGCCCGTCATTGCCGGCCCTTTATCCGCGACTTTGCGCGATGCCGGTTTTGACTGGTCTCCAATGCCGCCGGAATCGTGCCATCGTTCGCCTCGTGCGATGGCAGTTGACGCATGAGCAGCGATCACGTCGCGCTGCTGCTCGCCGCAGGTGCAGGACGCCGGCTAGGGCGTTCCAAACAATTGTTGCTGCGCGACGGTGAACCGTTGTTGCGGCGTTTTGCACGCATCGCGTTGCAGACGGGGCCACGCCGCTGCGTGGTGGTGCTGGGCGCCGATGCCGACGCGCTGAGCGATGTCCTGCAGGGACTGCAGGTGGAGGTGTTGCGCCACGCCGACTGGGCCGCCGGCATGGGCTCCAGCCTGGCGGCGCTGCGCCAGCATGTGCAGGACGATACCTCGCTGCGGCGCAGCCTGATCCTGGGGTGCGATCAGCCCGCGCTGGATGCGCCGCATCTGCGCGCCTTGCTCGAAGAGGCCGACCGTGCCGCCTCCGGGTGCGCCACCAGCGGGTATGCCGGTGTGCGCGGCATTCCCGCAGTGGTCACGCACGCGGCCTGGGCCGACGTGCCGCTGCAGGGCGACAGCGGCCTGCGTGGTTTGTTCGCCGGCCTGGACGTGCAGACCTTGGGCTGCGTCAGCGCCCCGGCGCTTGCGCTGGACGTGGACACGCCCGCCGATCTGGTCGCAGCGCAACAGCGTGGCTGGGTGGATGCGGATTGAGACACCGTGACGGGTGCAGCTGCGCGCTATCCGGCAGCCTGGCGGCAGAGCTGCATCAGGACCACAGCACGATCGCTTCCCTGATCACCAGGACATAGCCCACCACCATTGCGGTCTTGACCGGAAACTCGAACTTCCTGAGCAGATGCATGCGACTCCTCCCTCCCCCGAGGCATTTCTACGAGCGGCCAATTCCCTCGCGCCGTCTGCGCCCGTTGACGGCCACTTGCGACGTCGGTTCGCCGCTCGAGCGCGAATCTAGCGCCCGCCCTGATCGGTGTCACGTAGGAATTTTCCTACCTTCATGCCAGTGTCCGCCCGACGGTATTGGCATAAGCGAAGAAGCATTCTTGCTATGCCGGACGCGGGGCCCCTGGCCACTCTCCCGCGGCCCCTTGAGTAAGGGCGCGCCGGCATCCCCGGCAGGACCATGGCACCCCCAGCGCCGGTGCGCTGCGCCTCCCCGCGCTGCCCACCTCAATCGTTCGATCGCTGCATCTACCGGCCGGAGGCCCTGATGGACGAGTCCCGCTATGTTGTCCGTATTCATCCCGAACAGGGCGGTTGGTGGGTCACCCGGCCGCAATGGTCGCCGCTGCGTTATCTGCGCGAGCAGGGCGCACTGGAAAATGCCGAATTGATGGCCAAGCTGCACTGCCTGACCACCGGTCAGCCCAGCGGCGTGGTGTTGCATACCGCCGAAGGCGATCGCGTGGTGCGTCGCTACGGCTGACCGGTACGGCACCCTGCAAGCAGGGGAAAGGCGGCGCTGACCGTCCGCCCGGGCAGGCGGGGGGGATCGCGCGCACCCGGCAACCTGCGGTTGCGTAAATCCGGCCACTTTGTAGGCACCCCCCGTGGTTGCGAGGATGGCCAGTCGACTGGATGCAGGCGATCGGCCATTCTTGCTGGGATCCGCACGTTGGCGGCTCCCAGTCGAGAGTGTCGCCCCAGTGAACGTTGCCGGTTCTGCCTTGATCCAAAACGATATCGTCGTCTTCGGCCTGATCGCCGCCACCTTGGGCGCGGTGTTCTGGACCTCCTCGCGCGAGCAGGGGCCGTGGCGCCGCTTCTACGCCGTCGTCCCGGCGCTGCTGCTGTGTTACCTGCTCCCAGGCATCTACAACACCGTTGGCCTGATCGACGGTGCCAATACCCGCCTGTACAACCCGATCGCGCGCGACGTGCTGCTGCCGGCCGCGCTGGTCCTGCTCACCTTGAGCGTTGACCTGCGCGCCATCCTGGGGCTGGGGCCCAAGCTGGTCGCCATGTACCTGGGCGCATCGCTGAGCATCATGCTGGGGGCGGTGGTGGCGTTCTGGGTGATGGGCTGGCTGCATCCGGCCACGGTGGCCGGCGATACCTGGGCCGGCATGGCCGCGCTGGCGGGCAGCTGGATCGGCGGCGGGGCCAACATGCTGGCGATGCGCGAGGTCTTCAACGTGGACGCCACCACGTTCGGGCAGTTTGCGGTGGTGGATGTGGGCGTCGGTTATGTGTGGATGGCGGCGCTGATCTTCCTGGCCGGGCGCGCACGCAGCATCGATGCGCGCAGCGGAGCCGATACCCGCGCGCTGGACGCCCTGCAGGCGCGCATGGCGCAGTTTCAGGCCGAACACGCGCGCATTCCCAGCCTGGCCGATCTGATGGTGATCGTGGCGGTGGCGTTCGGCGGGGTCGGGCTGGCGCATGCGCTGGCCACGCCGCTGGCCGCCTGGTGCAAGGCCAACCTGCGCTGGTCCAGCCAGTTCAGCCTGGACACGCCGTTCGTCTGGGTGGTGGTGCTGGCGACCAGCATCGGCCTGCTGCTGAGCTTCACCCGCGCACGGACGCTGGAGGGCGCTGGCGCGTCCAGGATCGGCTCGCTGCTGCTGTACTTCCTGATCGCCTGTATCGGCATGCAGATGGATCTGCTGGCGTTGCTGGACCGGCCATGGCTGTTCCTGCTCGGGCTGATCTGGATCGCGGTGCATATCGGGTTGCTATGGGGCCTGGGCCGCCTGTTGCGGGTGCCGTTCTTTTATTTCGCGATCGGCTCGCAATCCAATATCGGTGGACCGGCCTCGGCGCCGGTGGTGGCCGCCGCGTTCCACCCGGCCCTGGCGCCGGTCGGCGTGCTGCTGGGCACGATGGGCTACGCAACCGGCACGTATCTGGCCTATCTGGTCGGCATCACCCTGCGGGCGATGGCAGGCGCGGGCTGACCGGGCCTGGCGCGCCGTCGAACCGTGTTGCCGGGCGCGCGCGGGCGTTGCCACGCCTCTGCCGCAGTGTCGGATGCACCCGCTGCCTCCAGGCGACAACCGTTCGCCAAGGGGGGGCGGCCACATCGAGTCGGGCACCGGCAGCGCCGGTGCCCGACCACGATTACTGCTGAAGACCGCGGCGCTGCGCTTCCTGCTGTGTGCTCTGCTGCGACTGCTGCTGGTTGTGCTGCTGCAACTGATCGACATTGCCGTGCGCCGGCTCGCTGGCTGCCGAGGCGGTCTGCACATGGCTGCGCAGATGCGCCGGGTCGTCCATCCGGCCCTGCACCGCGATCAGGCTGTCGCCATCGCGGTTGGGCACCAGGTGGTCGATCCGCTGCAGACCGTCGCTGCTGGCACGCGCGGCCACGCTGGCGGCGGTATTGAGAAACGCGGTGTCGTCGCGCAGGCCCAGGCGCTCGCGCTGGCCGTCCAGCCGCACCACCGCATCGTTGAACAACTGGCTGCCGGTACCTTGCGCCTGACTTGGCGATTGCATGTCCTGCGCCTTCATCACCGAGTCCATGCCGTGCAGGTCCAGGCGGTGCTTCAGCATCATGCCTGGCACCAGGCGTTGCCCGAACGACAACGGGTCCGGTTCCGGCAGCTCGATCTGATGGCCGGCCGCATTGGGCATCGCCCATTTCAGCGGAATGCTGTCTTCCTGCAGGTGGGTGAGGATCTCGTTGCGGACGTGGTAGCCGCGGATCAACTCGCTGCTGGCGTAGTCCTTGGCCGCCGAGGCATCCAGGCCCTGACGTTCCAGCGTGCGGTCGTTGACGCCGGCGGCGTTGTAGGTCACGGCGGGGATGTCGTTGACCATCGCCGATGCCGCCGCCAGACCGCCACCGAGCGAGTGTCCGGAGATCACCACCTGGTCGCCGAACGCCTGCTTGGCCTGGCTGCCGAGCTGGATCGCGGACGCGTACTGCGCGTCGTCGAAGCCCAGGCCCTGGCCGAGGTTGTGCTTCCAGTCCTTGCCTTCGTCGGTGCCGCAGAAGCCGAGCACCACCTGGCCCTGGTCGTTGCGGTAGAACGCGGCATCGAAACCGCTCTTGGCGTCGTGCAGCAGGCCGGGGTCGATACCGGCACGCTGCAGCGTGCTGTCGTCCATGCGCGTCCAGCCGTTGGGCAGGGGCGCGAAGGTTTCAGCGCTGCCTTCGCGTCGCTGCGAGGCAGTGGCGTAGAGGTCTTGCAGCACCGCCGGAAACTGGCGGTCTTCCGGCTGCGGTTGCTGTCCACGCATCGACTCTGCGAATGGCGTGGACGAGTGGGTGGAATCTGACGGGCTCATGCGCGGCTCCTTGCGTTCGTCGTGCGAAAAGCCCGCTTAGCGGCTGCTTTCCACGGGAATGTTGTGGGCGCTCAACCATGCGCGCACGTCCGCCCTGACCTGCTGACCGGCGGCATTGAGCAGGCGATCGGGGGTGGTGAAGAAATACGCCTGAAAGGTTTTCTGTTGTGCGTTGCGCAGCGTCGGATCCACGCCGGCCTTGAGCAATTGCAGCACTGCCGGACTCGCCGCGCCGCTTTGGGCGGCCAGGTGCAGTACGCTGTTGCCGGTGTTGTCGACGCGCTGCAGATCGGCGCCGGCATCGATCAACAGCGCGATCTGCGCATCGCGCTTGCTCTGCACGGCGCGGAACAACGGTGTCCAGCCTGCGCGTGCGCTGACCACGTCGATCGGCGCCTTGTGCTGCAGCAGGATCTTCAGGTACTCCGCGTCCTGCGCCATGGCGGCCATGTGCACGACCGTTTCCTGGTCCATGCCCGGCAACGACGGGTCTGCGCCTGCATCGAGCAATGCGGCCAGGGCGCGGGGTTGTTCATTCCAGATCGCCCACTCGAGCAGGGTGACGTTCTGATCGCCGTGTGCGGCGAGGTCGACTGTCGGTGCGAGTGCGCCGATTCGGGCGACGTCACCGTGCGCAATGGCGTTGGCGATATCGGTCAGGCCGGGGTCGCGGAAGGCGACGGTATGGTCGTGCAGCGTAGCTGACATGGTGGTTTGCTCCTTGGCACCGGGCGAGGCGGTGCATGAGACCGCGAAAAACGAGGTCGCAAGAACGAGCAGGGTGGGGAATCGCGGTTGCATCGAAATCTCCTTCTCCTGATCGCATTCCTGGTGGCACTGCGGTGTGTCCTTCCGCAGCCGGGCCGATCCTACCAGCTGCCCAAACGACGCGCGGTAAGATTTCGTGACATGCGCCGGCGCCTGGGTGTCGGCCGTTGAGGCCGCTCGCCGTGGTGGTGTCTGCATGGTGCCGATGCACCACGATGGGCTTTACACGCGGATGCAATCTACAACAGCCAACGGTCACAACGCGGCCGGCATAATGGTGCTTTGCGAACAGATGGGTGCAATGGTCTACGAATTACTGATCAGCGACTGCGATGGCGTGCTTGTCGACAGCGAGATACTGGCCGACCGGGTGATGCGCGAGGCGCTGGCGGCCTTCGTGCCGGCCGAGGCGTTGGAGCATTTGCTCGGGACAACGTTCGGGCAGACCACGCGTGAGGTATTGCTGCGCGTACAGGAACACTTTGCCGTGCAGCTGCCGGAGACCTTGCTGGCCCAGATCCAGGCGCGTAGCGAAGCCTTGATCAAGGCCGAGGTGCAGCCGATCGCCGGCGTGCGCGACGCATTGGAACAGATACCGTTGCCGCTGGCGGTGGCCTCCAACAGCCGCCGCCACAATGTGATCGCCTCGGTCGAACGGGTGGGGCTCACCGCACGTGCGGCGGGGAATGTCTTCGCTGCCGATATGGTGGAGCGTCCCAAGCCGGCGCCGGATGTCTATCTAATGGCTGCACGCACCCTGGGCGTTGCGCCGGAGCGCTGCCTGGTGATCGAAGACAGCCCCACCGGTGCGACTGCCGCGTTGGCGGCCGGCATGCAGGTGCTGGGTTTCACCGGGGCCAGCCATATCCCGCAGGGGCATGCCGACACCTTGCGTCGGCTTGGCGTGCTGGCGGTGTTCGACGATATGCGCGATTTACCGGCGTTGTTCGAGGGGCTTGCGCAAAAACGCGCTGGCTGAGCGCTGCTGACAAGAGATGTTGAATGCGGTGTCGATGGCGGCGAAGTGGCAGCCAGCTCGTTCTTCAACCGCAGTCGGCCAGATCGTGCAATCGACTTGCGATAACAGAGCTGTTGAGCCGTAGCGTGGTTTGAGTGCAGTCAAACGCTCAGGTCAAAGTCCAGGTCAACAGCTCGGTGAGTCGAGGGCGCGGTGTCCTCACCGCTCGCGGGACACGCCGCAAGTACGTCCATGTAGGTTCGGTGGCGGCATCCATGCCGCCACACGGTCCCGCAACCGGCGAGGACAGCGCACCAGACGTTGGTCGGTGGTCGGTTGAAAACCTGCGTGTTGCCAGGCTTACCTCAAGACGCTGGGAAGTCTTGGGTTGCTCTACTGAAGTCTGGCTGTTGCTCGGCGTGCGCCTGAAAGCTGATCGGATGCACCCTGATCCGACCAACGCACGTCATGTCCCGCTCGCAACCACGCACACCGACCCTCTTTACTGGTCCTTGCCCGCCCACCGTCGCGGGACCTTGAGCGGCATGGATGCCGCGCCAGAGCCTACAAGGACGTACTTGCGGCGTGTCCCGCGATGGTGGGCGGGCAAGGGCCCTGCAACCAGGCCGCAGATCACCCGCCCTACAACTGTTCCTTCCGCAAGGCCGTCCATCGGCCGCCCGGCCTTGCGGCGTGTCCCGCAGCGTGGGCGGGCAAGGGCCCTGCAGCCAGGCCGCAGATCACCCGCCCTACAACTGATCCATCGGCAAGGCCATCCATCGGCCGCCCGTGCTTGCGGTGTGTCCGCGCTGATGAGTGCGAGAGGACTCCCTGCGGCCAACCCAAGCCATCAACGCAGCAGGGCGCGATTCGCATCGCGCCCTGCTGCATCCCGACTCGCCACCTGCCCGGTCATCCGGTCAGCAGCAGCGAAACCCGCTCTTGCCGCCGTAACGCGCGTCCTGGCGCTCGCGGAAGAAGGTGGGGTAGTCCATCACCGGCTTGTCAGGGTGTTTTTCCAGCATGTGACGCACATAGTTGTCGTAATCGGGAATGCCGCAGCACAGGCGGGCGGTCTGTATCAGGCGCCGCCAGATGCGGCGATGCACCTGGTACTGGCTGGCAAGAACGAGTTGGGTGCCCATTACAGGTCCGCCATCTGGTGTGGCTGCAAGGCCACGTACGGGGTTTCGCGGTCGCTACGCTGCGGATTGCGGCGCGCAATCACGATCGTCCTGACCGCGTAGACCAGGATCGATCCCACCACGAACAGGAACAGCACCGTCAGCCCGGTGTTGACGTAGGCATTGGTGACGATCTGCTGCATCTGCGCCACCGTCTTGGCCGGCGCGGTGATGGTGTTGCCGGCAATGGCGTCCTGGTACTTGTGCGCCTGCGCCAGGAAGCCCTGCGCCGGGTTGCTGTCGAAGATCTTGATCAGCCCCGCATACGTGGTGCAGATCAGCAGCCACAACGCCGGCACCAGCGTGACCCAGGCGTAGCGGTCGCGCTTCATCTTGAACAGCACCACCGTGCCCAGCATCAGCGCGATCCCGGCCAGCATCTGGTTGGAGATGCCGAACAACGGCCACAGGGTCTGGATGCCGCCGAACGGATCGATCACGCCGGTGTAGAGCAGATAGCCCCACAGCGCCACGCAGCCGGCCGTGGCGATGATGTTGGCGGTCCACGATTCGGTCTTCTTCAGTGCCGGGATGAAGTTGCCCAGCAGGTCCTGCAGCATGAAGCGGCCCGCACGTGTGCCGGCATCCACTGCGGTCAGGATGAACAGCGCTTCGAACAGGATCGCGAAGTGGTACCAGAACGCCATGGTGTCTTCGCCCGGCAGCAGATGGTGCAGGATCTGCGCGATGCCCACCGCCAGGGTGGGCGCACCACCGGCGCGTGCCAGGATGCTGTGCTCGCCGATGTCGCGTGCCGTGGCTTCCAGCACCTCGGGCGTGATCGCAAAGCCCCACTCGGACACCTTGGCCGCAACGGCTACCGTGTCGCTGCCGACCAGCGAGGCCGGGCTGTTCATGGCGAAGTAGATGCCCGGCTCGATGATCGATGCGGCCACCAGCGCCATCACCGCCACGAACGATTCCATCAGCATGCCGCCGTAGCCGATGTAGCGCATGTGGCCTTCGTTGGCGAGCAGCTTGGGCGTGGTGCCCGAGGCGATCAACGCATGGAAGCCGGAGACCGCGCCGCAGGCGATGGTGATGAACAGGAACGGGAAGATGCCGCCTTTCCACACCGGGCCGTCGCCGGTGGACGCGAACTGGGTCAGTGCCGGCATCTTCAGGTCCGGCATGACCACCACAATGCCGATCGCCAGTGCCAGGATCGTGCCGATCTTGAGGAAGGTGGATAGGTAATCGCGCGGTGCCAGCAGCAGCCACACCGGCAACACCGAGGCGACGAAGCCGTAGCCGATCAGCATCCAGGTGATCTGCTTGGCGGTGAAGGTGAATGCCGGGCCCCAGCTCGGATCTGCCGCGACCTTGCCGCCCAGCCAGATCGCACCCAGCAACAGGATCAGGCCGACCACCGAAATCTCGCCGATCTTGCCGACCCGGATGTAGCGCATGTACACGCCCATCATCAGCGCGATCGGCATCGTGGCGATGACGGTGAACATGCCCCACGGGCTTTCGGCCAGCGCCTTGACCACCACCATCGCCAGCACCGCCAGGATGATGATCATGATCAAGAAGGCGCCGAACAGGGCGATGGTGCCGGGCACCTGGCCCATTTCCTCGCGCACCAGATCGCCCAGCGAGCGGCCGTTGCGGCGGCTGGACAGGAACAGCACCACGAAGTCCTGCACCGCGCCGGCAAACACCACGCCGACCACCAGCCACAGCAGGCCGGGCAGGTAGCCCATCTGTGCGGCGAGCACCGGGCCGACCAGGGGCCCGGCGCCGGCGATCGCGGCGAAATGGTGGCCAAACAGCACGTGCTTGTTGGTGGGCACGTAGTCCAGGCCGTCGTTGTTGGCCACCGCCGGCGTGGCGCGGGTCACGTCCAGCTGCATCACCTTGTCGGCGATGAACAGGCTGTAGAAGCGGTAGGCGATCAGATAGATCGACACCGCCGCCACCACGATCCATAGCGCATTGATGTGCTCGCCACGCCGCAGCGCCACGGTACCCAGACAGAACGCGGCCAGCAGCGCCAGCGCGCCCCAGGCCAGCTTCGAGAACCCTTTCATGCATGCCCCTCAGGAACGATTCGCCCAAGGGTCCCCCCGTGCCAGGCTGCGGTCAATGGCAGCGTTCCGCGGCAGGGTAAAACTTTGGTCGTAGAGTATTCGGGTACACGATGCGCTAGCGCCCGCCATAGGAGGCCGACGATTGGAACGATCGGTTGCAGCGGCCGTGGTTGGGCGTTGCAGCAGGCGCACCCATCATTGGCGCACCGACACACGGCACAGGGATCACGCAATGAGCACCACCACCACGACAGCGGCGCATGTGCTGCGCACCATCCGCGGCATGCCGACCTCCGACGGCGCCGGGGTCAAGCTGACCCGCGTCATCGGCACCCAGCAGCTGCCGGATCTGGACCCGTTCCTGATGCTCGACGAGTTCGGCACCGAAAAGGCCGAGGACTACATCGGCGGTTTTCCAAGCCACCCGCACCGCGGCTTCGAGACGGTCACCTACATGCTGGACGGGCGCATGCGCCACAAGGACAACCACGGCAACGAAGGCCTGCTGACCCCGGGCAGCGTGCAGTGGATGACCGCCGGCCGCGGGCTGATCCATTCGGAAATGCCCGAGCAGGAATCCGGGCGCATGCGCGGTTTCCAGCTGTGGGTGAACCTGCCGGCACGCGACAAGATGACCGACCCCAGGTATCAGGAGTACGCACCGGACAGCATCCCGGTCGCGCAGCCGGCGCCCGGTGTCACGGTCAAGGTGATCGCCGGAGCCGTGGGCCAGGTGCGCGGCCCGATCGTGCAACCGGCCACCGAGCCGGTGTACCTGGATATCGCACTGGCACCGGAGGCGTCCTGGGACTATGTGCTGCCCAGCGGCCACAATACGTTTGCCTACGCCTTTGAAGGTGCGGTGACGGTGGGCGAGGGCGATGCCGCGCGTGCGCTGCCTGCGCAGGAACTGGCGGTGCTGGGCGGCGGCGAGCGCCTGACGCTGCGGGCCGGTGCCGACGGCGCGCAGCTGATCCTGGTGGCGGGCCGCCCGCTCAACGAGCCGGTGATGCGGCACGGCCCGTTCGTGATGAATACCAAGCAGGAATTGATGCAGGCCTTCGTCGACTTCCAGGAAGGCCGGTTTTAGCCGGCCGCTCGCGCCACGCGTAGGAGAGCGGCGTGAGTGACCGCCTGCTGGAGGTGGCCGACATCTGCCCGCTCCATCGGCTGCGCACCGACGAGGTGCGCGCCGATACGGCACTGCAGGATGACGGCGACGTGTCGGGGGTTGCAGCAGGCATGTGAAAGCGCAGGCGCGCCGGGCATGCAACGGCGTGTACGCAGCTGGCGCGCCTGCCGGGCCGCGCCAGGTCGGCATGACCTGGCGCTTCACTGCCGGTTGCGTCAGCGCTGCAAGGCCAGGCTGGCGGGCTGCAGATCCATGTTCTGCACCAGCGATTGCATCGAGGCCAGCTCTTCGGTGCTGGCGCCGTCGATCCAGAGCTGTGCATAGCGTTTCTTGCCCAGCTCGACCACGGTGACGCGGCGCGATTCCATGCCCGGCAGCTCGCGGCCGCCCAGGTCGAGCTTGTACCAGTAAAAGTCTTCCTGCTGGATTTGGCCCTTCTCCGCGCGGCGGTCACGCGCCAGCGTCATCGCCGGGTCGCGCGTGGTCAGCATGACGCCCATCACCTGGCGACCGTCTGCAGTCATGGCCTTGCAGAACAGATAGTCCGCACCTGAAAGCTCGCTCCACTGCAGCCCGGAGGCTGGCGGCAACGGTGGGCAGACCGGTGAGGTTTGGGCGTGAACGGTGGCGGCGGCCAACAGCAGGCTCAGGCCGACAAGGCAGGATGCGGACTTCATTCAAGTGTTCCCCGGCGTTGGATGTCTGCGCAGGGACAGCGTTGTTGACCGTGTCGCGGCATCAGCCCGTGCGCTCCCCGCCCGGCTGTGCCCGCACGCAACCTGCCCCCAATCTATGTCGACATGACTACCACAGGTGGGGCTACAAGCTCAAGCGCAATTCGCAGGTTGGGCTGCAATCGGTCGTGCGCGCGGGCACTCCCGTTGCGAGACCTGGGTTGGCAGCGTGGCACTGCCGGGCTGCCGGCTGCGGTCAGGGGTAGTTGACCGGCTTGGGCGCCGGGGTTTCCGGCAGTGGAATGAATTCCTTGTCGTCGCCGGGAATGCGGCCGAAGCGGCCGGCCTGCCAATCGTCCTTGGCCTGCTCGATGCGCTCCCTGGAACTGGAGACGAAGTTCCACCACAGGTGGCGCGGCCCATCCAGCGGCTCGCCGCCGAGCAGCATCGCCTTGAGCGGCGTCCTGGCGCGCAGGCGCCCGCGGCTGCCGGGCGAGGGTACGATCAGGTGGCGCGCGGGCACGTCGGTGCCATCCAGCTGCGCCTCGCCTTCCAGGATGTAGAGCGCACGTTCGGCGTGGCCGGTGTCCAGGTCGATCTCCGCCTCCGGCTGCAGATCCAGCGCGACGTTGAGCGTGCCGCTGAACACCTGTACCGGCGATTCCTCGCCGTACGCGCGGCCGGCGATCACGCGTAGCCAGACACCAGCGCGGCGCTGCTGCGGCAGGCTGGCGGCGGCGTGGTGATGGAAGGCGGGCGCGGTCTCTTCGGCCGAGCGCGGCAGCGCGATCCAGGTCTGCATGCCGTGCAGCGCATGCGTGCGGGCGCGCTCGGGGGCCGGCGTGCGCTCGGAATGGGCGATACCCCGGCCGGCGGTCATCCAGTTGACGTCGCCGGGGCGGATCACCTGGTCAGAGCCCAGGCTGTCGCGGTGGCCGATCTCGCCGGACCACAGGAAGGTCACCGTGGCCAGGCCGATATGCGGATGTGGGCGCACGTCGATGCCGTGATCGGGCTCCAGCACTGCCGGGCCAATATGGTCGACGAACACGAACGGGCCGACGCTGCGCGCCTGCAGCGTGGGCACGGCGCGGCGCACTTCCAGCCCGCCGATGTCATGCACGCGGGGAGCGATCAAGGTGGTCATGGCGGCGGCTCTGATCAAAGTCGAATGGACACCAGCTTTGCATGTGCGCGCGCGGCCTGGCGAGCGCTTCACCAAGACGGATCGTCCCGGAGACAGTCGCTGCGCGGCGTGCTGGCGGCCAGAACGAGCGTGCCGAGATGGGCGGTTGCAGACGACAGAGGCAGGCACGCGCACGGTTGATCGCGATTGGCCGCCGCGCGCTAGAACAGCTGTCCGGAGGCGGCGCTGTGCAGGGCGATTTCGCCGCGCCGCGAGGCCAGCCGATCGGCCAGGCGCGTGGGCTCGGGCAGGCGATAGGCGCGCAACGTACGCAGCGTCCAGTCGAGCGCGCCCTGCATCGAGACGCGATGGCCAGGCGAGACGATCAGCGGATTGCAGCGTGGCTTGCTGCGCAGCGCCCAGCCGATCTGCGTGCCACCCAGCAGGATCGGGCTGTGGTCGCCGCGCTCGGGCCCCGGCGCGACGAAGCTGCCCGCCAGGCGTTGCTTGGCCACGCCGATGCTGGGCAGGCCGGTCACCACGCCAAAGTGCGCAGCGATGCCGAGCTTGCGCGGATGCGCGATGCCCTGGCCGTCGATGAAGACCAGATCCGGCGGGCGCGACAACAGTGCCAGCGCCTGCAATAAGGCCGGCAGCTCACGAAAGCTGAGCAGGCCCGGCACGTACGGCATCGACGTGGGCACCCGCGCGACGTGCGTTTCCAGCGGCATCAGCGTGTCTGCATCCAGCAGCACCGCGGCCGCGCGCGTGGTCTGGCCGTCGTCTTCGAAGCCCACGTCGAAGCCGGCGAACAGTTGCGGTGTTGCGCCGAGCTGGTCCTGCAGCACCACGCGGTGTGCCAGTTGCTGTTGCAACTGTCGCGCCTGGATGACGCTGCCATCCCAACCGGCGAAGACGGGATCGATCGTTTGCATGGCCGCAGCATCGCGCGCTGGCCGTGGCGGTCTCGTGCACGCCTGCGATGCGCTGGCTGCCGTTACAATCGCAGGCTGATCGGCCCCAATCGGAGAACCGTAGTGACCCGTAAACTCGTACTGCTGCGCCATGGCCAGAGCCAATGGAACCTGGACAACCGTTTCACCGGCTGGGTGGATGTGGAACTCACCGAACAAGGCCGCCAGGAAGCCGCTGCGGCCGGCAAGCTGATGAAGGACGAAGGGCTGCAGTTCGATGTGGCGCACACCTCGGTGCTCAAGCGCGCCATCCATACGCTGCAGGGTGCGTTGAAGGAACTGGACCAGGACTGGTTGCCGGTGTCCAAGAGCTGGCGCCTCAACGAGCGCCACTACGGTGGCCTGCAGGGGCTGGACAAGGCCGAGACGGCGGCCAAGCACGGCGAAGAACAGGTCAAGATCTGGCGCCGTTCCTACGACATCCCGCCGCCGGCGATGGACGTCGACGATCCGGGGCATCCGTGTCACGACCGTCGCTACGCCACGCTGGATCGCAATGCATTGCCGGGTACCGAGTCGCTGGCGACCACGCTGGTGCGCGTGCTGCCGTACTGGCACGACGCGATCGCACCGCAGTTGAAGGCTGGGCAGACCGTGCTGGTGACCGCGCACGGCAACTCGCTGCGTGCGCTGTACAAATACCTCAACGATGTCTCCAACGAGCAGATCCTGGAGCTCAACATCCCGACCGGCATCCCGTTGCTGTTCGAGCTGGACGACACCCTGCAGGTGCAAAGCTTCCGCTACCTGGGCGACCCGGAAGCGGCCAAGCGTGCCGCCGACGCGGTGGCCAATCAGGGCAAGGCAAAATAATCGCCGCATCCGCTGGCTGCGCTACGTGCATGGCGCGCAGCGTGGCGTGGAGTTTGCGGCGCGCGCTCGATTGACGCGTGCGGATTCGACACGCATGCGCGCCTGTTGGTGGATCGGGCAGGTGCGCATGCGCGGGTTCTTGCAGGGGAGACATGATGTCCAGCAAGCGGAAAAGGCAACAGATGAGTGCCACCTACTGCCGCGCGTATCTGGTGACGTTGGGGCTGCTGTTGGGCGGTGGCGGCGCTGCGTTCGCGTTGCTGGCCCGGGGCAGTGTGTCCGGTTCGGCGCTGGGCCTGGCGCTGCTGGTCGGCATCGTGGGTGTGGCGCTGCTGGCGTTCGGTTTCTGGGGGCCGTCGCGACGGATGGAGTCCTGGGCGGAGGCGGCGTCCGGGCATGAGGTCGCGCTGGTGCTGATGGTGCTGGCGTATCCGGTGTACCTGTTGATGGCACCGCTGTACGCGCGCAAATGACCACAGTCGATGGCGCTGCTGCGCCGGATTGCCGGGGCGGTTTCTGCGACGGCAACAGCGGTGGCATGCACGTGCCCAGGCCACGTGGAGTGCGTCGTGGGACGTGTGCTCTTCGATAGGGCGCGGCAGCGGACGTCAGGACGTTGCGGTGCCGTTGCAATGATGACGTGGTTGGTGCGTCTGCGCTGATTGCCTACTTTTTTGACTGCGCATGGCGCGGTCGCATGCCTTGGAGAATGGAAAGATGTTGAGCAAATTTGCGCCACTGTCGCTTGCAGTGGCCATCGCGGTGACGCTCTTGGCGTGTGGCCGCTCCGAGGACACCGCCAGGCCGGCACCGGCTGCACCGCCGGCCGCGCCGACCAGGGTCGATGTGTCCAAGCTCGATGCGCCGATCGTGGCCTTCGGCATCAACGACCTGGATCCGGCCATCAACGCGTGCCAGGACCTCAACGGCTTCGTCAACGCCAAGTGGCTCAAGGCCAACCCGGTGCCGTCGGACCGCACCAGCTGGGGCAGTTTCGAGGTGCTGGCCGAGCGTTCGCTGACCATCCAGCACGCGTTGGTGGAGCAACTGGCGCGCGGCAACCTGTCGGCCGGCTCGGTGGACGCCAAGATCGCCGACCTGTGGCGCACCGGCTCGGACGAAGCGGCGATCGACGCCGCCGGCATCACGCCGCTGCAGCCGCAGCTCAAGGCGATCGATGCGCTGACCGATGCGCCGTCCATCGCCGCGTGGTTGCGCGACAGCTATGCCAAGGGCCAGGGCTTCCTGTTCTCGTTCGGCGCCAATGCCGACTACAAGCATTCCGAACAGATGATCGCCTACGCAGGCCAGGGCGGTCTGGGCTTGCCCGAGAAGGGCTATTACACCGATCCGGCTCAGGCCAGGATCCGTGAGCAGTACGTGGCCTACATCGCGCGCGTGCTGGAGTTGTCCGGCGTTCCCGCCGCGCAGGCGGCCACGCAGGCCAAGGCGGTGATGGCGTTCGAAACCCGCCTGGCCGCCGCCTCGCTGTCGCGCATCGAACTGCGCGACCCGGCCAAGCGCTACAACCCGGTCGATGTGGCCGGTGCCAACGCGGTGACACCGCATTTCGACTGGCAGGCGTTCTTCAGCGCACTCAAGGTGCCGGCAGGGACGTTCTCGCTGAGCCAGCCGGGTTACTTCACCGAACTCGATGCGATGCTGGCCGATACGCCGGTGGAAACCTGGAAGGCCTACCTGCGTTTCCACAGTGTGGACGAGGCGGCACCGTATCTGGCCAAGCCGTTCGAGCAGGCCAACTTCGATTTCTATGCCAAGACCCTGCGTGGCCAGCAGGACATGCTGCCGCGCTGGAAGCGCACCTTGAATGCGGTCAACGAGGCGATGGGCGAGGCACTGGGCCAGCTCTACGTGCAGTCCGCATTCCCGGCCGAGTCCAAGCAGCAGATGCAGCAGCTGGTGCAGAACCTCTCGGTGGCGCTCAAGGCACGGCTGGAACAGCTCGACTGGATGAGCGCGGAAACCAAGCAGCGCGCGCTGGAGAAGTGGGCCAGTTTCACGCCCAAGATCGGCTACCCGGATCAGTGGCGCGACTGGTCGGGCCTGGAGACCCGCGGTGACGGATTCCTGGCCAACATGCAGGCCGCGCAGGCATTCAACTATCGCTACATGCTGGACAAGATCGGCAAGCCGGTCGACAAGCGCGAGTGGCATATGACCCCGCAGACGGTCAATGCGTACTACAACGCCACCCGCAACGAGATCGTGTTCCCGGCGGCAATCCTGCAGCCGCCGTTCTTCGACCCCAAGGCCGACCCGGCATTGAATTACGGCGGGATCGGCGCGGTGATCGGGCACGAGATGATGCATGGCTACGACGACTCGGGCAGCCAGTTCGATGCCAAGGGCAACTTCGATACCTGGTGGACCGATGCGGACCGCAAGCTGTTCACCCAGCGCACCGACCAGCTGGTGGCGCAGTTCGACGGCTATGAGGCGATTCCTGGCGTCAACGTCAAAGGCAAGCTGACCCTGGGCGAGAACATCGGCGATCTCGGTGGCCTGACCGTGGCCTATGACGCGCTGCAGATGGCATTGAAGGAACAGCCCGGCGCCAACAAGGACATCGACGGTTATACGCAGGACCAGCGCTTCTTCATGAACTGGGCCACGGTGTGGCGCCGCAACTTCACCGACGGCGAATTGCGCGTGCGCCTGAACACCGACCCGCATGCGCCGGCCAATTTCCGCGCCAATGGTGCGCCGTCGAACATGCCGGCATTTGCGCAGGCGTTCCAGTGCAAGCCGGGCGATGCGATGGTGCGTGGCGACAAGGATCGCGTTGCGATCTGGTAAGCGGCATCGCATCCGGCGCGGACTGTTGCGACAGTCCGCGCCGGGAAACCCGCTGTTTTTGCGCGTTTGTCGAGCTCGCTTGTGCGCTTGCGTCTGCACATCGACATGCAGGTGCAGCGTCTAGACTGCCGCGCTCTGCAACACGGGGGCGGCAGTGACGAGGCGAAAAATCATCAAATGGGTGGGCATCGGTGTACTGGTGCTCCTGTTGGGCAGCGTGCTGTCGCTGTACGGCTACGGACGCTTTGCCGATCGTCAGCGTGGTGCGGTGAGCCACACGCTGCCTGCCACGGCGATCGCCACGCCGATCGATCAGGTGGTGGCGCCGCTGCAGCAGGCACATGCCGGTCAGACCGGCATGGTGATCCTGCCCGACAATGTCGATGCGTTCGCGGTGCGTGCGCTCACCGCGCGTGCGGCCGGGCGCAGCCTGGATCTGCAGTACTACATCTGGCATGCCGACTTCACCGGCAACCTGCTGCACAACGAGCTGCTGCATGCGGCCGATCGCGGCGTGCGCGTGCGCCTGCTGCTGGACGACATGAACATCCACGGCAGCGATTCGGTGCTGGCGGCGCTGGACAGCCACCCGATGATCGAGATCCGTCTGTTCAATCCCACCCGTGCGCGCGAAGGCACGCTGATGCGCGGGGTGGAGATGGTGCTGCGCATGTTCAGCATCAACCGGCGCATGCACAACAAGGCCTGGATTGCCGATGGCCGGATGGCGGTGGTGGGTGGCCGCAATGTGGGCGATGAATACTTCGATGCGGCGCGCGACACCAATTTCATGGACATGGACGCGGCATTGATGGGGCCGGCCGTGGGCCAGGCCGAGCAAGTCTTCGATGCGTACTGGAACAGCCCCAATGCCCTGCCGCTGGCTGCGCTGGTGACCGCCAAGCCGCAGGCACTGGATGCCTTGCGCGGCAGCCTGGATGCGGGCCTGGAGTCGGCACGCGCGCATCCGTATGTGCAGCGGCTGCGCCAGTCACCCAGCGTGCAGGCGTTAACGCAGGGCCAGCGCCAGGTGCAGTGGCTGGACCAGGCGCGCATCGTTTCCGACCCGCCGGAAAAGGCCGAGGGCGCACCGCCGCAGGCGGACTGGATGACGCCGGTGTTGATCGGCGAGATGGCGCATGCGCAGCGCGAACTGAAGGTGATCTCGCCGTACTTCGTGCCGGGCGAGGACGGCATGCGCTGGATCGGCGCATTGCGTCGGCGCAATGTGCGCGTGAGCGTGTTGACCAACTCACTGGCAGCAAACGATGTGGTTGCCGTGCACAGCGGCTATGCCGATTACCGGGTGCCCCTGCTCATGCAAGGCGTGCGCCTGCACGAGCTCAAGCCGATGGGCAAGCCGGACGGCAGCCTGTTCGGCTCCAGCGGGGCCAGCCTGCACACCAAGGCGTTCGTGGTGGACGACAGCAGCGGCTTCATCGGCTCGTTCAATCTGGATCCGCGCTCGATGAACCTCAATACCGAGATGGGCCTGCTGTTCAACGACCGCGCAGTGGCCGCGCAGCTGGAGCAGGTCTACAACCGCAAGATCGGCGCGCCGGTGAGTTACCGCGTGACCCTGGAGCAGGGCGCGCTGCGCTGGCACGACGATGCGGCGCAACCGCCCGAGGTGTGGTCGCAAGAGCCGGCCGCGAGCGTGTGGCGGCGTGGCGCGGCGGCGGTGATGGGCTGGTTGCCGCTGGAGTCGCAGTTGTAATTGCGCCGTTTGCGCGTGCGGCGCGCTACTGCAGCTGCGTCACGATCTCGCGCGCCATCGCGCCCAGCGGCAGGATGCGGTCGGCGCCGCCGCGTTTGATCGCTTCCTTGGGCATGCCGAACACGATGCTGGTGTGTTCGTCCTGCGCCACCGTGCGCGCGCCGGCCTGGCGCATTTCCAGCAGCCCGGCGGCGCCGTCGTCGCCCATGCCGGTCATGATGATGCCCAGCGCGTTGCTGCCGGCCGCACGCGCGGCCGAGCGGAACAGCACATCCACCGACGGACGGTGCCGGTTGACCGGCGGGCCTTCCATCACTTCGACAAAATATTGCGCGCCACTGCGGCGCAGCAGCAGATGCTTGCCACCGGGCGCGATCAGCGCGCGGCCGGGCATCACCCGGTCGTTGTTGGCGGCCTCTTTCACTGCGATCTGGCACAAGCCATTCAGACGCGCGGCGAAGGCGGCGGTGAATTTCTCCGGCATGTGCTGCACGATCACGATGCCGGGACAGACGCGCGGCAACGCGGTCAGCACTTCTTCAAGCGCCTGGGTGCCGCCGGTGGAGGTGCCGATGGCGACGATGCGCTCGGTGGTCTGCGCCAGCGCGCGCCCGCTTTGCGCCGGCAGGATCACATCGGCGGTGTGCTTGACCTCCGCTTCCAGCGGCGCTGCGGCAACCCGTGCGGCCAGCCGCTTGACGTTGGCGCGTGCGGCGCTGCGCACGGTATTGACCAGTTCGTCGGCCGAGTCGGTGAGGAACTGCTTCAGCCCCAGGCGCGGTTTGGTCACCACGGCCACCGCACCGGCGGCCAGGGCATCCATGGTGACGCGTGCGCCTTTTTCGGTGAGCGTGGAACAGATCACCACCGGGGTGGGGCGTTCGCTCATGATCTTGCGCAGAAAGGTGATGCCGTCCATGCGCGGCATTTCCACATCCAGCACGATCACGTCCGGCCATTGCTTGCGCATCTTCTCGATCGCCAGCAGCGGGTCGGCCGCGGTGGCGATGACCTCGATGTCGGGCGCGTCGTTGAGCACGCCCACCAGCACCTGGCGCACCACCGCCGAGTCGTCGACGACCATGGCCTTGATGGCGTCGGTGCGGGCAATGGGGCTGGCGGCAGGGCGGTTGAAGGCGGTCGACACGGCGGATCCTTGGCTCAGGCCTTGCGGAAGATCGAGGGTGCCACCTGGACCAGATCGATGTCGAGTTCGCTCAGGCTCTCCGAATGACCGATGCAGAAATAGCCGCCCGATTTGAGGTTGGACAGCACACGCAGGATGACCTCGCGCTTGGTCTGGCCATTGAAATAGATCATCACATTGCGCAGGAAGATCGCATCGAAGCTGCCCAGCATCGGCAAGGCCGTATTGAGGTTGGCATGCACGAACTTGACCCGGTCGCGCAGGCGCCGTTCCACCAGCAAGGTGCCGTCGTATTCGCCCTGGCCACGCAGGCAATAGCGCTTGAGATAGGGCTGCGGAATGCCGTCGATGCGCTGCAGGGCGTAATGCCCGGTGCGCGCCTTGGCCAGCACGCGGGTGCTGATGTCGCTGCCGACCACTTCGAACGGCCGTCCCTGCAAGGCGTCGTCCAGCACCATCGCCATGCTGTAGGCCTCTTCGCCGCTGGAGCTGGCCGCGCTCCAGCAGCGGAACGGCAGGCCGCCGCGATGTTCGCCGGCCAGCTTGCGCAGCAGCTCGAAGTGCTTGGGCTCGCGGAAGAAGTAGGTTTCGTTGGTGGTCAGCAGGTCGATCGCGGTCTGGATCTCGGCGCGGTCCTGGCGGCTTTCCAGCAACTGCAGGTACTGCGTGTAGGTGCTGAACTGGTGTTCGCGCAGGCGCTTGCCCAGCCGGCCGCACAACATGGCTTTCTTGCCGGTGGAAATGCTGATGCCCGCCGCTTCGAAGATGAAGCGCTGGAAGCGGCCGAACTCCTGTTCGGTGATGGCGGTGGCTGTGCTCATGGTCAGGCGACATCTGCATCGCTGGGCAGTGCGTTGCCGCACAGGCGTGCGATGCGCACGGCGTGTTCGCGCCACCATTCCGACAGCATCGGCCCGGGCATCGGCGAGCCCATCAGGTAGCCCTGTGCCAGGTCGCAGCCCAGCTCGCGCAGCAGGCGCCAGTCCTCCGGCGTTTCCACCCCTTCGGCCACGGCGGTGAGTTCGAGCCGGTGGGCCAGTTCCAGCGTGGATTCGAGCACGGTGCGCTGACTGCGGCTGCGATGTGCGGCATGCACGAAGCTGCGATCCAATTTGAGTTCGGTGAAGGGAATGCTGGCCAGGCGCTGCAGCGAGGAAAACCCCGTGCCGTAGTCGTCGATCGACAGGCCGAAGCCGTGCAGGCGCAGGCGCGCCAGCATGCTCAAGGCATTGGCCGGCTCCACGATGGCGCTTTCGGTGAGTTCCAGCACCAGATCGGCAGGGCTCAGGCCGTTGTCGCCCAGCTTGCCGCACAGCTGTTCGAGAAAGCCCTGCTCGCCGAGCAGGTTGGGCGACAGGTTCAGCGCCAGGCTCAGCTCCAGGCCTTCCGCGCGCCAGTCCACCAGTTGCGCGACTGCCATGTCGATCACCTGCTGGGTCAGGGCATGGATCAGGCCCTCGCGTTCGGCCAGCGGAATGAAGCGGTCCGGCCCGATCATGTCGCCTTGCGGGCGGCGCCAGCGGGCGAGCGCTTCCACGCCGCGCAGGCGACCGTCCTTGAGATCGAGCTTGGGTTGGTAGGCCACGCGGATTTCGCCGCGGCGCATGGCCCGGTCCAGCCGCGAGGCAGCCGCGCCACCGCTGGACATCAGCGGCGAGATCGCCGCCTGGGCAAACGCGGGCGCGTTCGTGGCCAGTCCCGGTTCGCACTCCAGCACGTTGGCCAGGTCCTGCAGATGCATCGGCTTTTCGATGCCGCCGAGCACGCGCACGCCGGCGCTGCGGCTGAGCTGCATCACCGCATCGATCAGGGCGCCGCCGCGCTGCGAGACCACCACCACCGGCACGCTGTACTTGCCGCGTGCCAGCGCATCCAGCAGCTGCACGCCATCCATGCCCGGCATTTCCAGATCGATCAGCAGCAGCGACGGGGCCACTGCACTGCTCAGCCAAGCCAGCGCGGCGTGGCCGTCGACTGCGCCGTCGACGGCGACGGCACCGAGCTGGCGGCACAGCGCCATCGCGTGTTCGCGCTGGACCACGCTGTCGTCGACGACCAGTACCGGGCCGTCCAGCGCGCAGCTGCAGGAGAGAAGGGTGGGGCGCATGGGAGTCCTTGCGTGCAGGCTGGACATGTCAGGCTGCCAGCTCGGCGACAGGCAGCTGGGCGAGGGCGTCGTTGCCCAGCACCGCATCGGCGTCGAGCAGGATCACGAAGCGCTCGCCGATCCTGGCCATCGCATGGATGCATTCGCGTGCGATGCCGGCGCCAAAACTGGGCGCGTCGGCAATCGCATCGGGCGCGATTTCCAGCACCTCGCTCACCGCATCCACCAACAGGCCGAGCACCTGATGCGTATGGCCATGGGCGATCTCCACGATCACGATGCAGCTGCGCTTGGTGATCGCGCTGGCGTTGCGGCCGAAGCGCTGCTGCAGATCCACCACCGGCACCACCGCGCCGCGCAGGTTGATCACCCCGCGCAGGGCCGGCGGCATCATCGGCACGTCGGTCGGCATGCGGTATTCGATGATTTCCTTGATGCCGAGGATGCCCAGGCCGAACATCTCCGTGCCCAGCACAAAGGTCAGGTATTGCTGCGGCGCCGTCGATGGCGGCGCGACGGCGGTTGGCATGGTGCTGGCTGCGCTGTGCGGTTGCATCGTCGTGTCCTCAGAAGCTGGCGAACTGCGATTCGTCGATCGCATCGGCGGTGGCTGCCACCGCGCTGAACTGGCGCACGTTGCTGCGACGCGGCGGCGCGCTGATTGCGGTGCTGCTGCCATGCGGTGCGATCCGGCGCGGGCCCGGCTTGTTGCTGGGCGATGCCGCCGCGCGCGCGCCATTGCCGAGCCGGAAGAAGCCCATCAACTGCTGCAGTTGTTCGGCCTGCGCGCTCATTTCCTCCGAGGTGGCGGCCAGTTCTTCGGCATTGGCGGCGGCCGACTGCGTGGTCTGGTTCAACTGGCCGACGGCGGTGTTGATCTGGCTGACGCCGGCGGTCTGTTCTTCGGAAGCCGCGGCGATTTCCTGCACCAGGTCGGAGGTGCGGCGGATCGAGGGCACCATCTCGCCGAGCACGCGGCCGGCGCTTTCGGCCAGGTCCACGCTGGAGCCGGCCACCTCGCCGATCTCCTGCGCGGCGATCTGGCTGCGCTCGGCCAGCTTGCGCACTTCCGCCGCCACCACCGCAAAGCCCTTGCCATGTTCGCCGGCACGCGCGGCCTCGATGGCGGCATTGAGCGCCAGCAGGTTGGTCTGGTAGGCGATGTCGTCGATGATGCCGATCTTTTTGGCGATGTCCTTCATCGCCACCACGGTGGCGCGCACGGTGTCGCCGCCATCGGCCGCCTCGCTGGCCGCCTTGGCAGCCATGCTGTCGGTGACGCGCGCGTTCTCGGTGTTCTGCGCGATGGAGGCGGTCATCTGTTCCAGCGAGGCGCTGGTCTCTTCCACCCCGGCCGCCTGTTCGCTGGCGGCCTGCGCCAGCGCCTGTGCGGTGGCGCTGACCTGTTCGGAGGCGCTGGCCAGGTTCTCGGCGTTGCGGTTGACCTCATCGACGATCTCGGTCAGCCGGCTCATGGTGGTGTTGACGTAGCGCTGCATGTCGGCGAAGGCGCCTTCGTAGCGGCCTTCCACGGTATGGGTGAGGTCACCGTCGGCCATCGCGCCCATCACCTGGATCACCTCGGAAATGCTGCGCAGGTTGCCGCGCGCACGCTCCACGGTGTCGTTGATGAAGGCCTTCTTGCCCGGCAGCTGCGCCAGCGGTGCCTCGAAGTTGCCGCGGCCGAATTCGGCCACCACACCCATCGCCAGCTTCTTGACCGCGATATGCGCGCCCACCATCTGGTTGATGCCGGTGGCCATGCTGCGGAAATCGCCGTCGAAACCGCTGCTGTCGATGACCACATCGATATCGCCGGCTTCGTGTTCGGCCGACATGTGGTTGATCTCGCGGATCAGGCCGGTGAGGTTGCCGCGCACCTGTTCCAGGGTCTCGTTGATGAAGCGCTTCTTGCCCGGCAGCAACGGCAGCTGCGCGGTGAAGTTGCCGCGGCCGAACTCGGCCACGCAGGCGATGGCCTGTTTCTTGACCGCGATGTGGCTGGCTACCATTGCATTGATGCCTTCGGCCATGCGGCGGAAATCGCCGGTGAAACGTTGCGTGTCGATGACCACGTCGATATCGCCGGCGTCGTGCTCGGCCGCCATGTGGTTGACCTCGGCGACCATGCCGGTGAGGTTGCCGCGGATCTGCTCGACGATCTCGTTGATGAGGGCCTTCTTGCCCGGCAGGCGTTCCAGCTCGGCGGAGAAGTTGCCGCGGCCGAACTCGGCCACGCAGGCCATGAGCTGCTTCTCGACCGCGATATGGTTGGTGACCAGGCGGTTGATGCCTTCGCCGGTGGTGCGGAAATCGCCATCGAAGCGTGCCACGTCGATGCGCGCGTCGATCTCGCCGGCGTCGTGTTCCTGCCAGACGCGGTTGATCTCCTGGTTGACCTGGGCAATGGTGCCCTGCACCTTGCGCAGCGCACGCAGCACCTCGCAGGCCTGCTCGTCGCGCAGCTGCGGCAGGGCGACGGCGAAGTTGCCACGCGCGAATGCATCCAGCGTGGTGGTGGCAAGCTCCAGCGAGCCGGCCGCGATGCGGATCGCATGGAGCAGCAACGCACCGCTGACGAGTGCGGCCAGGACGCTGGCGGCGAGCAGGGCGCCGTGCGACAGCGTCAGCGCAAAGCCGGCGACCACCACCACGACAGGCAAGGCAAGGGCGAGGGCGGCGGTGAACCACAACTGCGTGGCGATCGGGAGACGGTGTGACATGGCGGCAGCTTCCTGGGGTCAGGGAACAACGAACGAGGCGGTGATGTGGGGAGTGCTTGTGTGGTGACTCAGGCCGCCAGGGCGTCCTGGTTTGGATGCAATTGCTGCAGCAGGCTGGGTACGTCGAGAATCAGCGCGACATCGCCGCTGCCCAGGATGCTCGAACCGCTGATGCCCTTGACCTGTGCGAAGACCCTGGACAACGGCTTGATCACGGTCTGCCATTCGCCCAGCAAGGTGTCCACGACCAGCCCGAAACGCTGCGCGCCCTGGCGGATCACCACGATGCTCTCGCGCGCAGGCGTCCTGCCGCCGAGCGCGAACAGTGCGCGCAGGCGTACATACGGCAGCACGCTGCCACGCAGGTCGATGTAGTCGCTGCTGTAGTCGGGCGTGAATTCCACGCATTCCTCCACCACGTCCAGCGGCACCACGAACACCGATTTACCGACGCCGACCTGGAAGCCGTTGATGATGGCCAGCGTCAGCGGCAACCGCACCGAAATGGTGGTGCCCAGGCCTGCGGTGCTGTCGATCTCCACGGTGCCGCGCAGCGCGGTGATGTTGCGCTTGACCACGTCCATGCCCACGCCGCGGCCGGACAGGTTGGTGACCTTTTCGGCGGTGGAAAACCCCGGCTCGAAGATCATCGCGAATACCTCGCGGTCGCTGAGCTGGCGGCCCGGCTCGATCAGCCCGCGTTCCAGCGCCTTGGCCAGGATGCGGTCGCGATTCAGGCCGCCACCGTCGTCGGTGATCTGGATGACGATGCTGCCGGAATCGTGATAGGCATTCAGGCCCACGGTGCCGCGTGCGGGCTTGCCGCGTGCCACGCGCACCTCCGCCGGTTCGATGCCGTGATCCATGGCGTTGCGCACCAGATGGGTGAGCGGGTCGCCGATCTTTTCCACCACCGACTTGTCCAGTTCGGTGTCTTCGCCGGCCACGACCAGCGCGATGTCCTTGCCGAGTTCGCGCGCCACGTCGTGCACCACGCGCTGGAAGCGGCTGAAAGTGCCGCCGATCTTGACCATGCGCAGTTGCAGGGCGCTTTCGCGCACCTCTTCCACCAGGCCGGCCAGGATCGAGGCCGATTCCAGCAACTGTGCATCGCCGGTGCGCTGCGCGTTGGCATTGGTGCCGGCCACCGCGATGATGAGTTCGCCGACCAGGTCGATCATGCGATCGAGCTTGTCGGCGTCCACGCGGATCGAGCGCGCGTCGGCGTTGCGTGCGCCGGTGTCCTGCTGCGGACGTGCCGACGCTGTGGCCGGCACGGCCGCCAGCACGCCGCTAACCGGCGCGGCCGCAGCCACGACCGGCTCGTCTGCAAGCACGGTGCTGGCGTCCATCGGTGCCGGTACCGAGATGATCTCCAGGTCGCAGTCCTCGCGTACGAACTCGAACACGTCCTCGATCGCGGCACGGTCGGCATCGCTGCGCAGCAGGATCCGGAAGCCCAGGTAATTGGCTTCCGGATCCAGCGCTTCGAAGCTCGGCAGCCCGCTGACATCGGTATTGATCGACTCGACCGAGCCCAGCCCGCGCAAGTTGCGAATCAGCTTGAGCGGCGAGTTGCCGTAGCGCAGCGCATCGGCGAACAATTTCAGCGTGATGCGCCAGTAACCGCTCTGTTTCTCCGGGGTGTTGTGCTGGACGGCCGTGGCAGTGACACCGCAGGCGCTGACCTGCAGGTAGGTCTGCAGTTGCGCCAGCAGGGGCTCGGCCTCTGCAGTCAGGGCGTCGGCATCGGCGTGTGCCGGATCGGCTGCGGTTTCCACCAGGGCGTGGATGTGGTCGCAGCACACCAGCAGCAGCGCGATCAGTTCCGAGCTCAGCGTCAGTGCATCGTCGCGCACCAGGTCCAGCACGCTTTCCACGACGTGGGTGAAACCGACCAGCTGCGGCAGATCGAACAATCCACCCGAGCCCTTGATGGTGTGCGCCGCACGGAAGATCGCATTGACCGCATCCGGCGAGGATTCGCCACGCTCGGCTTCGAGCAGGTGACGTTCCATGTCTTCGAGCAGGTCCCGGCTTTCGGCCAGGAAGGTCTGCATCAGCTGGTTCATGTCCATGCGTGTCGCCGGTCCCTTAGTGAATGCGTTCGCCGAGACCCGCAACCGCATGCGGGTACAGCGCTTCGAGCAGGCCGAGCAGTTCGATCACATCGACCACCGCGCGGCTGGAATCGGTCAGCGAGAACGGCCGGCCGTCGGCCTGGATCGCCTGCTTGGTCGCCAGCAGCAACTGCAGGCCGGTGGTGTCGATCTCGCTGACCGCCCCCAGGTCCAGATGCAGCCCGCCCGGATGCAGCAAGGCCGGCTGCAGCAGCGGCTTGAGTTCGGCAGCGCGACGGATGGTCATCTCGCCTTCCAGGGCAAGCGTCAGCGGCGCGGGTAGATCGGACAGTGGCGTGTTCATTGATGCCTCAAGCGATGCGATGGCGCACGGTTGCGTGCCATGACGCGGAAGAAGGTCGCTCCGGCGTGGGCTTGCGTGGGCAGTGCTGCACACGGAGATCACGCCGGTCCATGCAGGTATCGGCGCGTGACAGGAATATTTAGGCCAAATTCAGTGCAGTGACGAATTTGAGAAGGCCATCACTGCCTGGGCATTAATTGCTCAGCTTTGTCGCAAGCAGGCTCAGGACACCAATGTCCTGGACAGTCCCGCAAGACAGATAGCCGCGTTCCCGTCGGCTTCTTGAGTGCCTGCGGCGTGAGGCGGTGCAAGGCGGCTGCAGCAACGACGCACCAGACAGGTCGCCTGCCTCCTGCACCGGCAGCGCAAGGGGCATGGGCTTTAGCGGAGGTGCCGCATTGGATCGGCGGCACTGTGCGCAGTGCCTGCAACGCGGTCGGCGCGTCCTGGCGTCTTCCAGGCCGGGCGCGGCGCCCATGGCAGGCGCAGCCGACCGCAGCGCGGTCTCATCTTGGCGCCAGCATCGTCAGCAGGCCGCGCGCGGCGTTGAAGCGGTCCGCGCCTTCCGGCAGCGGCAGCTTGATGCGCAGCTTGTCCGGGCCGTCCATCGTGTAGATCTTCGGCTGCTTCTGGATCATCTGGATCACCGCCATCGGGTCGATCGCCGGTTTTGCCTCGAAGACCAGCCGGCCACCGTGTTCGCCCAGGTCCAGCTTGCGCACGCCCAGCGCATTGGCCTGCAGCTTGAGTTCGGCAATGGCGAACAGGTGCTTGACCGGGTCCGGCAGCAGGCCGAAGCGGTCGATCATCTCCACCTGCAATTCGCGCAATGCATCGGCATCGCGTGCGCTGGAGATGCGCTTGTACAGCGTCAGCCGCGTATGCACGTCCGGCAGGTAATCCTCGGGAATCAGCGAGGCCACATGCAGCTCCACTTCGGCGCCGCGGACTTCCTCGCCGGCATCCAGATCCGGCAGCTTGCCCTGGCGGATGCTGCGTACCGCGCGTTCCAGCAGCTCGGTGTACAGGCTGAAGCCGACCTCGGCCATCTGCCCGCTCTGGTCCTCGCCCAGCAGCTCGCCGGCGCCGCGGATTTCCAGATCGTGCGTGGCCAGGGTGAAGCCGGCGCCGAGCTCGTCCATGGAGGCGATCGCTTCCAGGCGTTTGGCCGCGTCGGAGGTCATCGAACGTCGATCCGGCACCACCAGGTACGCGTAGGCGCGGTGATGCGAGCGGCCGACGCGGCCGCGCAGCTGGTGCAGCTGGGCCAGGCCGAAGCGGTCGGCGCGGTTGATGATGATGGTGTTGGCGTTGGGAATGTCGATGCCCGACTCGATGATCGTGGTCGACAGCAACACGTTGAAGCGCTGCTTCTGGAAATCCAGCATCACCCGCTCCAGCTCGCGCTCGGGCATCTGCCCGTGGGCGATGCCGATGCGCGCTTCCGGCACCAGCTCGGACAGCTCGCGCTGCATGCGCACGATGCTTTCCACATCGTTGTGCAGGAAGTACAGCTGCCCGCCGCGACTGAGCTCGCGCTGGAAGGCCTCGCGCAGCAGCGCGTTGTCCCAGGCAGTGATGAAGGTCTGCACCGCCAGCCGGTTCGGTGGCGGGGTGGCGATGATCGACAGGTCGCGCAGCCCGGCCATGGCCATGTTGAGCGTGCGCGGGATGGGGGTTGCGGTGAGCGTGAGCAGATGCACGTTGGCGCGCATCGCCTTGAGTGCTTCTTTTTGCCGCACGCCGAAGCGCTGCTCTTCGTCGACCACGACCAGGCCCAGGTCCTTGAACTTGACGTCCGGCTGCAGCAGCCGGTGCGTGCCGATGATCACGTCGATCTCGCCGCTGGCCACCTTCTCCAGCTCGGCCTTGATTTCCTTGGTGCTCTTGAAGCGCGACAGCACTTCCACCTTCATCGGGTAGTCGGCGAAGCGGTCGCGGAAATTGCGGTAATGCTGCTCGGCCAGCAGCGTTGTCGGCACCAGCACGGCAACCTGCTTGCCGGCGCTGGCGGCGGCAAAGGCGGCGCGCACCGCGACCTCGGTCTTGCCGAAGCCGACATCGCCGCAGACCACGCGGTCCATCGGCTGGCTGCTGCCCAGGTCGCGCAGGGTCGCATCGATGGCCGCCAGCTGGTCGCCGGTTTCCTCGAACGGAAAGCCGGCCGCGAACGGCTCGTACATCGCCCGGTCTACCTGCAAGGCCAGCCCGGCGCGTGCGCGCCGGCGCGCCTGGATCTCCAGCAATTCGGCCGCCACGTCGCGGACCTTTTCGGCCGCCTTGCGCTTGGCCTTGGTCCACTGCTCGCCGCCCAGCGAATGCAGCGGCGCGGTCTCGGCCGAGGCGCCGGAATAGCGGCTGATCAGATGCAGCTGCGCCACCGGCACGTACAGGCGGTCGCCCTTGGCGTATTCGATTTCCAGGAACTCGCCGGGCATGCCACCGGCATCGAGCACGATCAGCCCGCGGTAGCGGCCCACACCGTGGTCTTCGTGCACGATCGGCGCGCCTTCGGACAGCTCGCCCAGGTCGCGGATGATCGCTTCCGGTTCGCGCCCGACCCGGCGGCTGCGCCGCGGCTGGTTGGCGCGCTCGGGAAACAGCTGGCGCTCGGTCAGGACCGCAATCTGCGGGGTGTCCAGCGCAAAGCCGTCTTCCAGCGGCGCCACGGTGATACCGAAGCGCAGCTTGGTGGCAGCCAGGAAGGCGGGCAGGTCGGCAACGACCTCCGGCTTCAGCTGCGCGGCGGCCAGCACTTCCATCAAGGCTTCGCGCCGGCCGGCGGTATCGGCGGCCACCAGCACGCGGCCGGGATAATGGCCCAGGAACGAGGACAGCGCCTGGCCGGCCGGCGCGTCCTTTGCCGCCACCGGCAGCGGCGGCAAGGGCTGGTCGCCCAGCGCGGCGGCCTCGTCGATGCGCGGATGATCGCTGGCCCAGACTTCGATGCGCGCCAGCTTGTTGAGCCGCTCGCGCAAGGCGTCCGGCGATTGATACAGCTCGTCCGGCGTCAGCAGCGGGCGTTCCACGTCGTGGCGGCGCTGTTCGTAGCGGTCCTGTGCCTGCGCCCAGAACGTATCGGCCGCATTGGAGACACCGGTGGCGACCAGCGGCAACACGCGCTTGTCCAGATAATCGAACAAGGTGGCGGTCTTGCTGAAGAACATCGGCAGGTAGTACTCGACGCCCGACGGCGCCAGACCCGATTTCAGGTCGTGGTACAGCGCGCTGCGCCGGGTGTCCACGTCGAAGCGCTCGCGCAGGCAGGCCAGCACGCGCTCCACGCTGGCATCGTCCATCGGCACTTCGCGGCCGGGCAGCAGCTTGACGGCCTCGACCTTGTCCAGCGAGCGCTGCGATTCCGGGTCGAAGGCACGGATGGAGTCGATATCCTCGTCCAGCAACTCGATCCGCAACGGCGTGGCTTCGCCCATCGGAAATACGTCGAGCAGGCCGCCGCGCACCGCGAAATCGCCCGGGTCCATCACCTGCGGCACATTGCGGTAGCCGGCGCTTTCCAGCCGGCGTTTTTCCGCATCCAGATCCAGCCGCTGGCCGACCTTCAGATCGAAACTGCCGCCGACGATATAGCTCAGCGGTGCCAGCTGCTGCATCAGCGTCTGCACCGGCACGATCACCACCCCACGGGTCAGCGCGGGCAGCCGATGCAGCGCCGCCAGGCGCTGGCTGATGATTTCCGGATGCGGGCTGAACTGGTCGTAGGGCAGGGTCTCCCAATCGGGAAACGGCACCACCGGCAACGTGGCGTGCTCGCCGAGCAAGGCGTGCAGATCCGCCTCGATCTGATGCGCGCTCTGGTTGTCGCGTGCGATCACCAGCAGCGGGCCGGCATGCGCCTCGGCGGCGCGTGCGATCGACCAGGCCAGCGCAGTCGGCGAAGACGGAGCGCGCCAATAGGCGCGGAGCTGGCCGGACTTGGGCAGCGGCGGAGAGGGGAAGGTGGTTGGCGACGGCATCAGCCGGCAATTTTATCAGAGCACCCACCACGCCCGGTCCATCCGGCGTGAAAGCCGGCCTCGGCCCGCCTGCGCAGAAGCGCGCTGCACGGTCCTGCCTTAGCTATCGACTTGCTCGTACCGGGCACCGCCTGGGCCAGCACGCCGGTGGACCAGTTGCAGTCGTAAGCGCAGTCAAAAGCCCAATCAAAAACCCAGTCAAAAGCCCAGTCAAAAGCCCAGTCGGTCGAGGGTGCGGTGCCCTCACCGCTTGCGGGACACGCCGTGAACCCATCCCTGGGGGCTCGGTGGCGGCATCCATGCCGCCACACGGTCCCGCAATCGGTGAGGGCACCGCACCAGACAGTTGGTCGGTTGTTTGAAAAGCTGGTCCGCTGCCCTGGCTTTCTTGCGGAACGAGCGGACACGTCCTTGCCCGAGCAGGGCACCGTGCCTGCTCGCACTGTGCCGACCGACCATCCCGACAGGTCCTTGCCCGCTCACCGTCGCGGGACCTTACGCGGCATGGATGCCGCGTAAGAGCCTACAAGGACGTACTTGCGGCGTGTCCTGCGATGGTGGGCGGGCAAGGGCCCTGCAGCCAAGTGACAGATCAACAATCAAAGCCGGGTGAGTCGAGGGTGCGGCGTCCTCACCGCTCGCGGGACACGCCGTGAATCCGTCCATGGAGGCTCGGTGGCGGCATCCATGCCGCCACACGGTCCCGCAACCGGCGAGGGCATTGGCTGGTTGGTTGCTTAAAAGGCGTATCCGTTGATCGGTCAGCGTTAGGGGACGCTTCCTTGTCGGAACAGCAGACCACGGTGCCTGCTCTTACCAAACACACCGGCCATCTCGACAGGTCCTTGCCCGCTCACCGTCGCGGGACCTTACGCGGCATGGATGCCGCGTAAGAGCCTACAAGGACGTACTTGCGGCGTGTCCTGCGATGGTGGGCGGGCAAGGGCCCTGCAGCCAAGTCGCAGACCAACCGCCCAAGCCGCTTCACGAATCCCAATCCCCAATCCCGAATCCCAGCCCCTCAGGCATCCAGCTCCAGCACCATGCGCACCAACTCCGGCGAATCCGGATGCGGCTGCGGCTTGAAGCCCAGCGACTCGGCCAGTTGCAGCATCGGCACATTGCTTTGCAGCACGTCGCCGAACAGGCAATCCAGGTATTTGCGCCGCGCCCACTTGACCAGCTTGCGCATCAGCTGCCGTCCCAGTCCCTGGCCGGCGACGAAGCTGCTGACCAGAATGGTGTACTCGGCCTGGCGGGTGCCCGGCACCAGCGCTGCACGCGCCACCGCGCCCACCAGGGCTTCACCCGGCGGCAGCTGCTCGGCGGCCACCAGCACGATTTCGCTCTTGGGATTGGGATGGGTCAGGCGCTGCACCATCTCCGGGGTGATTTCGGCAGAGGAACGCACGAACCGCGCGCGGATTTCCTCCGGTCCCAACAGGCTGAAAGCGCCCTGCAGCGGCGGGCCGTCCTCTGGACGGATCGGGCGGAGCAGAAGCGTGCGGCCATTGGGCAGACTGAAGTTTTCATGCCAGGGAGGCATGCGATTGCGAATGGCCATGACCGGTGTTCCTTAAAGATCGGAAGATTCTGGCACCCGCCCAGCGCACAACCGTGAATGAATCCGGTGCGCCGCTGGGGGCCGTCAGGGGGTGGCAGTGCTTCCCTCATCACTGTACCGAGCGATACCGTGATCCAGTCGTGAGTATGCGGCCGCGTTTGCCAGCGCGAGGAGGCGTCTGGCGCCGGCGAATCAGGCGTCCTGGCGCAGCCACTCCAGCCGGGTCGAAGCACCGGCCTCGCCGAGATGCTGCTTCAGCACCGGCAGCGCGGGCGCCAGCATCTGGTCGAACTGCCACGGCGCATTGACGATCAACAGCCCGCTGCCGGTCAGGCGCAGCGGCGAGTCGTCCGGGCGCACCTGCAGCTCGGCCACCAGCACCGACTTGGCCGGCAGCGTGGCAGCCTTGCGCATGAAGGGCTGCAGGCTGCGGCGGAGCTTGATCGGGTACCACACCATGCAGATCGCCTGCGGCCAGCGCGCCAGGGTCTCGCGCACGCTGTGGATGACCTGCGGGTACTCGGCATCCTGCGATTCGTACGGCGGGTCGATCAGCACCAGCCCGCGGCCGATCCTGGTCTCGCCCGCGCGTGGCGGCACGAAGGCACGAATCGCCTCGTAGCCATCGCCGGCATGCACGCGTACGCGGCTGTCCTTGGCGAACAGGCGCTTGAGCGCCTCGGCCTCTTCCGGCTGCAATTCGCAGAACGCCATGCGGTCCTGCTCGCGCAGTGCCTGCGCCGCCAGCAGCGGCGAACCGGGATAGTGGTTGATCTGGATGCCGGCGGTGGCGCGCGCCGGCTTCTGGCCGGGCGTGGCCGGGCGGGCGATGGTCTGGTTGTCGGCCTGAACCGCGCGCAGATAGCGTTCCACCACCTCGGGCAGGGTCGACTCGGCCATCAGCCGCATCACCCCGGCATCGGCCTCGTTGGTCTTGCGGCTCTCTTCGCCGCCGAGCTGGTAGCGCCCGCGTCCGGCGTGGGTATCGAGCACGAAGAACGGGGTGTCCTTGCGCTTGAGGGTGTCGATCAGCGCCAGCAAGGCGATGTGCTTGAGCACGTCGGCATGGTTGCCGGCATGGAAGGCGTGGCGATAGTTCATCGCGGCAGTGTACGGGCCGCGCCAGCATGCGGCTATGCTGCGCGCCATGTCCGAGTCCCCCGCCCGCGTGCTCGTCGTCGAAGACGAAGCCGCCATTGCCGATACCGTGCTGTACGCGCTGCGCAGCGAAGGCTATGCGCCCGAGCATTGCCTGCTGGGCCGCGACGCGTTGGCGCGGCTGCGTGCCGACCCGGCCGATGTGGTGGTGCTGGACGTGGGCCTGCCGGACATCAACGGCTTCGAGGTGTGCCGCACGCTGCGCGGTTTCAGCGATGTGCCGGTGATCTTCCTGACCGCGCGCAATGACGAGATCGACCGCGTGCTCGGCCTGGAACTGGGCGCCGACGACTACATGGCCAAGCCGTTCTCCCCGCGCGAGCTGGTGGCGCGGGTGCGCGCACGGCTGCGTCGTCGCAACCAGGCCGCCGTGGTGGAGCCGGGCTGGCAGCCGCATGGCGCGTTTGCGATCGATCGGGAGGGCAGCCGCATCCGCTACGGCGATGCGCTGCTGCCGCTGACCCGCTACGAGTACGCGCTGCTGTCGGCGCTGTTGCAGCGCCCCGGTGCGATCCTGAGCCGCGCGCAGCTGATGGACCGCGGCTGGGACGCCAGCGCCGACAGCGCAGACCGCACCGTGGACACTCATATCAAGACGCTGCGCGGCAAGCTGCGCCAGGCCGGCGTGCCGGCCGACCCGATCCGCACCCATCGTGGCCTCGGCTACGCGCTGGAGCTGTAGTCATGGGCGAGCGCAGGCGTGGCGTTGTTCTCCGGGCCGGGGCCTGAGATGCGGCTCGGTCTCAAGTTGTTCCTGGGCTTCTTCCTGATCGTCGGGCTGGCCGCGTTCTTCGTGATGCGGGTGTTCGTCAACGAGGTCAAGCCGGGCGTGCGCCAGGCGATGGAATCCACGCTGGTGGACGCGGCAAACGTACTGGCGGAAATGGCCAGCGGCGAGCTGGCTGCCGGCACCATCGCCAGCGGCAGCTTTGCGCGCAACGTGGCGCAGGCGCAGCGGCGCGACCCCAAGGCCTGGGTGTGGCGGTTCCGCAAGAACGATGTGGCCTACCGCGTCACCGTCACCGACGCGCGTGGCGTGGTGGTGTTCGACTCGCTGGGCCGCGATGTAGGCCGCGACAACTCGCGCTGGAACGATGTCTATCGCACCTTGCGCGGCGAATACGGCGCGCGTTCCAGCCCCGAGGTCGATGGCGACCCGACCGCCACGGTGATGCATGTGGCCGCACCGATCTACGCGCCGAATGACCCAGCCAAGTTGATCGGCGTGCTGACGCTGGCGCAGCCCAATCGCAGCATCGACCCGTTCATCGAGGCCAGCCAGCGCAACATCCTGCAGCGCGGTGCCTGGCTGATCGGCATTTCCGCGCTGATCGGCATCTGGATGACCTGGTGGCTGATGCGCGGCATCGGCCGGCTCAATCGCTACGCACAGGCGGTGAGCGCCGGCGTGCCGGTGCCGCCGCCCGAGCCGCGCGGCGATGAAATCGGCGACCTGGGCCAGGCGCTGGAAAGCATGCGGCGCAAGCTGGAAGGCAAGGCCTACGTCGAGCAGTACGTGCAGTCGCTGACGCACGAGATGAAGAGCCCGCTGGCGGCAATCCGGGGTGCGTCCGAACTGTTGAGCGAGCCACTGCCGGAAGCCGATCGCCAGCACTTTGTCGCCAGCATCCGCGCGCAGGAGCTGCGCCTGACCGAAACCATCGACAAGCTGCTCGCACTGGCCGAGGTGGAACAGCACGGCTGGTTGCAGACGCGCGAGCGCGTCGCGGTGGCCGGCCTGCTGCAGGCGGCAATGGACGCCGTGTTGCCGCGCGCGGCAGCGGCCGGCGTGCGGCTGGACAGCGATGCCGGCTCCGACACGGCGCGCGGGCAGTACGTGCTCGGCGATGGATTCCTGCTGCGCCAGGCGCTGATCAACCTGCTGGAAAACGCCATCGCGTTCTCACCGCAGGGCAGCACCATCCAGTTGCGTGCACAGGTGCTGAAGGGGCAGGTGCAGCTGGTGGTGCAGGACCGTGGCAGCGGCGTGCCGGACTACGCACTGGAACGGGTGTTCGAGCGGTTCTATTCGCTGGCCCGCCCGCAGACCGGACAACGCAGCTCCGGCCTCGGCCTGCCGTTCGTGCGCGAAGTCGCGCGCCTGCACGGCGGCGAGGCGACACTGGACAATCGGGACGGTGGCGGTGCGATCGCGACCCTGCGCCTGCCCATCGGCTAGGCGCGGCTGACAATCCGTAGCGAGCAGTCGTCAGGTGGGTGCGGACGGCGCGGAGCAACCGGAGTGGACCAGTGGTACGCGAAGATTCCGCGCGCCGTCCGCGCCCGCCTGGCGGCTGCGCAGTAGGTTGTTGGCAGCTCTGGACCGCATGCATGCCACATGTGCACAGGCCGGAGCCAATGGCGCCCGCATCGCGGTGCACTGAAGCGGCATGCGCCAGGGCACATGCCGCCTCCGTGTCGGCCGCGCATCACGGTGCGCAGCCGCTGTGTGCTAGTGCACCACGTCGGCCACCATGACGTCCTTGGCGACCACCGACCAGGACAGCTTGCCAAAGCCCTTGTTGCCCCATTCGGTGCCCCAGCTGTTTTCGACGATCAGCCCGTCGCTGTCATACCCCAGCGCGACCACCGCGTGCCCGCCCAGGATCGGCGTCTTGATGTCGTAGTCGACCTGGTTCTTCGGCGTGAGGTCTTCAAACCCCTGGCGGACATAGAAGCCGATGACCACCGGCGTGGACGAGGCCAGCGCGAGTTTGATCTGTTCAATCAGGGCCCGCCCGCCATCGCCGTCGCCCGAGTACAGCACGGTGTACTTGCGGTACGGCGTGGGGTTCTTGGCAGCGTTGGCGCGGTCGGCTGCGGTGGGCGGATTCTTCCAGTTGTAGTTGCCCCACGAGTAATGCTGCTCGGTATCGATGCCCTGGGCCAGCGCGACGTCCAGCGGCGCTTCCAGCGTGGAGCCCTCATCGACGCCGTTGTTGACCTGGCTGTAGAGATACATCGGGGCGAAGCGGGTTTGCGCCTGCTTGCTGGCGTTGGCGTACCAACCGGTCAGGGTGTGGGCGGTTGCCCATGACGCACATGATCCCACCTGGCCCTGGTCGCCTGGCGCGATGGCCCAGGCAGTCAGGTCCACCGTGGCGGGCAGGGGTCTGGCGGCGCTGGCAATGCCGAACAAGGGCGTGACCGGCTGCATCAATGACGAGGGTTTCAGACCCATCCCGTGCATTGCCGCCTGTGCGGCGGCGGAGGACAGGCTCAGGGCAGCAAGCAGGCAGAGGCTGAGTGAACGTTGCTTGTTCATGGAAGGCAAACTCCAGGCGAAAGAGGAATGCAGTGGTGCGCACTTCTGGAACCACGGCCGGCAGGCGGGCATACGCGTGCGACACCGCCGATACGGCGTGCAAGTTGAAGGAGGACGCGACGAAACGACGGCACTGGAACGCCGTGATCAATACAGACTCGAAAAAAGCGATGGCCCCGTGATGCGCAACTGCACGCGCATCGTTGCGCCTGGCGGCCAGGCGCGCGCCGGTGATGCGAAACCTTGGCGATGCAACGGAAGCACGTCCTGGGCCTTGGTTGCAGTTTTGCAGGGCGAACACTGCATTTCCTAACTGGGTCACAGTGCCGGTCGCCGATCCTGCCGATCGCCCACTTCACATTCGCTTCAAATTCGCCTCAAACCCCCGACACCGGCGCATCGCACCCTGGCCACCTCCCCGAATGAGGATGGTCGATGAAATCCCTGAAACTGTTGTTGCGCTTCGCCACCATTGGCGGATTGATCCTGTTGCTGCTGATTCCGTTGCTGTTGATCCGCGGCACCGTGCAGGACCGTGCGCGTTACCGCGACGAGGCGGTGGAGCGGGTGGCGCAGAGCAAGGCCGGCGAGCAGCAGTTCATCGCGCCGGTGCGGGTGCTGCCGTTTACCGAGGATGTGCAGGTCACCGAGCCCGACGAGCAGGGCAATCCGCGCAAGGTCTGGCGCAAGCGCGACGGCCAGTTGCTGCAGACCCCGCGCACGCTCAGCCTGAGCGGCGAGTTGACCCCGTCCGAGCGGAGGATCGGCCTGTTCCGCGTGCAGGTGTATGCGTGGAAGGCCAGGCTCAAGGCCGAGTTCGAGCCTTTCGCCTATCCGGCCGTGGACGGTCGTCGCTATGGCCAGCCGCATCTGGCGGTGGGTATTTCCGATGTGCGTGGCCTGGTCGGCACGCCGAGCCTGCGCGTGGACGGGCGCACACTGCCGCTGGAGAGCGGGGCAGGCGGCCTGGCGGCGCGCTCGGCCGGTATCCACGCCGATCTGCAGCCGCTGGGCGATGCGCTGGCCGGCACGCTGGGCGAAGACAATCTGGTGGAGATGTCCTTCGTGCTGGACGGCACCCGCAGCCTGGCGATCGCGCCGATTGCCGACAACAACGACATCGCGCTGCGCTCGGCCTGGCCGCATCCGCTGTTCGGCGGGCGCTTCCTGCCCAATGCGCCGACCATCGGCGCGCGTGGTTTCGATGCGAGCTGGTCGTTGTCCTCGCTGGCCACCGGTGCGCAGACCCAGCTGCAGTCCAGCCAGTCGTCGCTGGATACGCTGCAAGTGCAGCTGGTCGACCCGGTGGACGTGTACACCCAGGCCGACCGGGCCAGCAAGTACGGCATCCTGTTCGTGGTGCTGACCTTCGTGGCGTTCGTGTTGTTCGAGCTGATCAAGCGTCTGCCGATCCATCCCCTGCAGTACCTGCTGGTGGGGCTGGCGCTGGCGATCTTCTTCCTGTTGCTGCTGAGCCTTTCCGAGCACATCGCGTTCTGGCAGGCGTACCTGGTGTCGGCCGCGGCATGTATCGGCCTGCAGTTCTTCTACCTGTCCGGGGTGTTGCGCAGCTGGGCGCGCGCAGCCGGGTTCTCGGTGATGCTCACTGCGTTGTACGGGGTGCTCTACAGCCTGTTGATCTCCGAAGACAACGCGCTGCTGATGGGATCGCTGCTGCTGTTCGGCATCCTGGCCAGCATCATGTGGGTGACCCGCAAGCTCGATTGGTACGAGCTTGGCAACAGCCTGCGCTGAGGCCGGCATGTTCGCTCACGCACGGCTGCACCGGCGGGCGCAGCGCTTGCTGCCCGCCGGGATCGACACGGTGGCGCTGCTTCCCGCAGCGCTGCCGCAGGCCTGGGAAGCTTCGCCGTTGTCGGCCTTGCCCTTGCACCGCGACGGACGCCGCGGGGTGATCGGCCTGCGCCTGCATCCAGGCACCGCGCAGGCACTGCGCCTGGATGGCAGCCGATTCCTGCAGGCGGCACAGCGGCAGGACGTGCCGGCAGACAGCGCGCTTCAGCGCGGCTACGGGCCATGGCAGCGGTTGAGCAACGGCAGCTACTGGGCGCGCAGCACCGATGCACTGCGCGGCGTGCTGCTGGCCAGCGAGGAGGCGGCGGTGTGGTTGTTGTGGCAGCAGCCGGTGGCCCCGGCCGCGATCAACGGCCGCTGGCTGCGCTGACCCACGGCAGCGCCGCGGCGCCAGGCTGGCTTACCATGGCCGGCATGAGCGGCTCCTCCCTGATCGTCGAAACGGTGCGCGGCACGCAGGTGCTGCCGCATCTGGCTGCGGTGGCGCAACTGCGCATCGCGGTGTTTCGCGCCTGGCCGTACCTGTATGACGGCGATGCCGATTACGAGCGCGGCTACCTGGCCGCGTATGCGGCCTCGCCGGACAGCGTGTTCGTGCTGGCACGCGATGGCGATGCGGTGATCGGCGCCTCCACCGGGCTGCCGCTGCTCGACGACAGCGACGCCTTCCATGCGCCGTTCCGCGCGGCCGGCATCGATCCGGCCGGCGTGTTCTATTTCGGCGAATCGGTGCTGCTGCCGGAATATCGCGGGCAGGGAATCGGCCACGCCTTCTTCGACCGGCGCGAGGCGCATGCGCGTGCACTGGGGCGCTTCGCGCTCACCGCGTTCTGCTCGGTGGAACGTGCGCAAGACGATCCGCGCCAGCCGGCCGACCATCGACCCAACGATGTGTTCTGGCGCAAACGTGGCTATGCACCGCAACCGGACATGCGCGTGCAGCTGGCGTGGGCGGAGTTGCAACACGGCGAGATCGACCACAGTCTGCGGGTTTGGACGCGGGCATTGCCGCCGTGACCGATTCGCTTCCTACGTCATCGATCCATCGCAACCAGGCCGCCAGATGAAAATTGCCGTCGCCAAATACCCGATCGGCAAACCCGCCGACTTCGCCGCCTTTGCCGCACGCCAGTCCGCGCTGGTGGGCGAGGCGGCCGCCGCCGGCGCGCGCCTGCTGGTGCTGCCGGAATACCTGTCGCTGGAGTTGGGCGCGACCTTCGGCACGCAGATTTCTGCCGGCTTGCCCGAGTCGCTGGCGGCGATCCAGGCGCTGCGTGCGCCGTGGCTGGAGCTGTTTGCCGGCCTGGCGCGCCGGCATCAGCTGCATCTGGTTGCCGGCAGCTTCCTGCTGGATCTGGGCCAGGGCCGTTACCGCAACCGCAGCGACTGGTTCACGCCCGACGGCCGGCACGGCTGGCAGGACAAGCTGCAGCTGACCGGCTTCGAAAAGGCTACCGGGCTGATCGAGCCGGGCGATACGGTGAAGGTGTTCGAGCTGGATGGCGTGCGTGCAGCGATCGCGATCTGCTACGACAGCGAGTTCCCGCTGCCGGTGCGCGCGCAGTACGAGGCCGGCGCGCGGCTGCTGATCGTGCCCAGCTGCACCGACACCGCCGCCGGCGCGATGCGGGTGCGCGTCGGTTGCCTGGCGCGCGCGCTGGAAAACCGCGTATTCGTCGCGCAATCGGTCACGGCCGGGCAAGCGCCGTGGAGCCCGGCGCTGGACGTCAATACCGGCGAAGCGGCGGTGTTTGCCCCGATGGATGTCGGCTTCCCGGCCGACGGCGTGCTGGCGCAGACCCAGGGCGGTACCGTGTGGGCGTATGCGGAGCTGGATTTCGCCGCCTTCGAGGCCAGCCGCGCGCAGGCCCAGGTCGCCAACGACCGCGATTGGGTCGGTCAATCGGGCGCTCACCTCACGCGTGCCACGCTGGCCTCCTTCGACTGACACGCGCGGCCATCCAGCCACTGCGGCGTGCATCGCCGCGCGAGCGCCGCCGTTGCCCGTGACCGGCTCGCGTACGCTTCGAGCGTTCTGCGCTATTCCCTGATTCGTCACCCGCACCGCCCACCAGGTTCCCATGGCCAAGAAAACCCTGATTCCACACAGCGTCCGTCTCGAGTTCGCGCCCGGCGCGCTGGTGCACAGCAATCTGTCCGGCGCGGCGTTTACCGACGACTGGCTGTGGGTGGCCGGCGACGAAGCCTGCGCGGTGGATCGCCTGCGCAGGCTCGAGCCCGTGCAGCGCGAGACGCTGCGCTTCGGCCAGGGGCAGAGTTTTGCGCTGGCCGAGCTGCTGGACCTGCCCGGCGAGGCGGCCGAGGAGGCGGACCTGGAAGGCATGGCGCTGTCGGACGGCTACCTGTGGGTGGTCGGCTCGCATGGGCTCAAGCGCAAGAACGCCAAGCGCAATCGCGACGATGCCGACAACGCCAAACGCCTGACCAAGCTCAAGCTCGACGCCAACCGCCGCCTGCTGGCCTGCCTGCCGATCGAGCGCGATGCCGACGGCACCCCGCGCCTGGTGCGCCAAGCCGCCGATGGCCGTCGCGCGCTGCGGCTCAAGGGCGATGCCAAACACAACCAACTCACCGAGCTGCTGGCCGACGATCCGCATGTTGGCCCGTTCATGAAGATTCCCGGCAAGGACAACGGCTTCGACATCGAAGGCATCGTGGTGGACGGCGAGCGCCTGCTGCTGGGCCTGCGCGGGCCGGTGCTGCGCGGCTGGTCGGCGCTGCTGGAGATCCGCGTCCAGGCGCATGGCGACCACCTGCGGCTGGCGCCGCTGGACGAGGACGGCACGCTGCTGCGCAAGCACTTCCTGCAATTGGGCGGGCTGGGCATCCGCGACCTGCACTATTCCGGCGACGACCTGTACCTGCTGGCCGGCCCGACCATGGTGTTGAATGGCGAAATCCGCCTGTTCAAATGGCCGGACGCACGTACCGTGCTGGCCACCAACCAGGCACCGGTGCGCTTTCAGCACGAGTTGCTGGAATCGGCGGTGTTGCCGCACGGCACCGACAGCGACCGCGCCGAGGCGATCTGCAATCTTCCCGGGCACCTGGCCGGCGACACGCCCAGCTGGCTGGTGCTGTACGACGCGCCCGGCCCGGCGCGCAGCGGCGGCGATGACGTGGTCTACGGCGACCTGTTGCGCAACCGCTGAGCCGCGTGCGGGCAGGTCCGTGCTGGTCAAGGTAAAATCGGCCGATCCCCGTTTCGCCGAGCGCTCCATGACCTGCCGCACCCGCTTTGCCCCCAGCCCCACCGGTTACCTGCACATCGGCGGCGCCCGCACCGCGCTGTATTGCTGGCTGGAGGCGCGCCGTCGCGGCGGGCAGTTCGTGCTGCGCATCGAGGACACCGACCGTGAGCGCAGCACCCAGGCCGCGATCGACGCCATCCTGGAGGCGATGGACTGGCTGGGCCTGGACTATGACGAAGGCCCGATCTACCAGACCCAGCGCGTGGCCCGCTACCAGGAGGTGGCCGAGCAACTGCTGGCGCAGGGCAAGGCCTATTACGCCTACGAAACCCGCGAAGAACTCGACGCCATGCGCGAGGCCGCCATGGCCCGGCAGGAAAAGCCGCGCTACAACGGCGCCGCCCGCGAGCAGAACCTGCCGTACCGCGACGACCCCAACCGGGTCATCCGCTTCAAGAACCCGGTCGGCGGCACGGTGGTGTTCGACGACCTGATCAAGGGCGTCATCGAGATTGCCAACAGCGAGCTCGACGACATGGTGATCTTCCGCCCGGACGGCTTCCCCACCTACAACTTCGCGGTGGTGGTGGACGATTGGGACATGGGCATCACCGAGGTGATCCGCGGCGATGACCACATCAACAACACCCCGCGCCAGATCAACATCTATGAGGCGCTGGGGGCGACTGTTCCCAAGTTCGCGCACATGCCGATGATCCTGGACGAGCAGGGCGCCAAGCTGTCCAAGCGCACCGGCGCGGCCGACGTGATGCAGTACAAGGACGCCGGCTACCTGCCGCATGCGCTGATCAACTACCTGGCACGTCTGGGTTGGTCGCACGGCGACCAGGAGTTGTTCAGTCGCCAGGAATTGCTCGACCTGTTCGACGTCAAGGACGTCAATTCCAAGGCCGCGCGCCTGGACATGGCCAAGTTGGGCTGGGTCAACCAGCATTACCTCAAGACCGACGACCCGGCCAGCATCGCCCCGCAGCTGGAATACCAGCTCGCCCGGCTCGGCATCGATGTGGCCGCCGGCCCGGCCGCCGCCGACGTGGTGGTGGCACTGCGCGAGCGCGTGCAGACCTTGAAGGACATGGCCGAAAAAGCCGTGGTCTGGTACCAGCCGCTGGAAACCTACGACGAGGCGGCGGTGATGAAGCACCTCAAGCTGGGTGCGGAAGTGCCGCTGGGCAAGGCGCGCGAACTGCTGGCGGCACAGAGCGAATGGAGCGTGGAGACCGTCTCGGCCGCGCTGCACGACGCGGCCGCCGCGCTGGAGCTGGGCATGGGCAAGGTGGCCCAGCCGCTGCGCGTGGCCATCACCGGCACCCAGGTCAGCCCGGACATTTCGCAGACCGTGTACCTGGCCGGACGCGAGGGCGCCTTGAAACGCATCGATGCCGCACTCATCAAGATAGGGGCGGGCTGACCGCCGGAGCCTGTATGACCAAGCATACGCACACCCAAACGCACGATCAGGAACATGCCTGCACAGCCCCGCATCACCATGTGGACGATGCCAACGGCTTCGTGCGCGCGGTGGAGCGTGCCTGCAGCGAGCGCGGCCTGCGGCTGACGCCGATCCGCGCCAATGTGCTGCGGCTGATTGCCGACGCCGGCAAGCCGGTCAAGGCCTACGAGTTGCTGGACTGGGTGCGCGAAGGCAAGGGCGTCGGTGCCGACGCCCCGCCCACGGTGTACCGCGCGCTGGATTTCCTGATGGCCAACGGCTTCGTGCACAAGCTCGAATCGGTCAATGCCTTCGTCGCCTGCCACCACCCCAACAGCGCCCAGCACTCGGTGCCGTTCCTGATCTGCGACCGCTGCCACAGCGCGGTGGAGCTGGAAGACCGCGAGGTGGTGGCGCAACTGGAAGCGCGCGCCAAGGCGCTGGGTTTCCAGCCGCAGGCGCAGACGCTGGAAGTGCACGGCCTGTGCGCCAAGTGCGCGGTGGCCGAGTAAGGATCGCCAGCCAAAACGCAGGGCGGTTCGCTTAGAGCGGCTGACAAAACCCAACGTGCGAGTGCCATGCACGCGCATCAGTGAGGTCGCTAGCGGCGCATCGCTTAACTCAGGTATCAGACACCACCGCGCATCACGCCGCGGCGTCGGTCTTGCTGCCATAGCCCGCCAGAAACAAGGCGACCGCGCGCTGCGTCGCCTCGCGCAGATACGCGGGCGAGGGGTTCTTGAGTGCGCCGAACAGGCAGGGCATCAGGGTTTCCGCCTCCAGCAGCCCGCCGAACTGCCTGGCCGCGATCAGGACATCGGCGCAGCGGATCACGCCGCGATCCATCTGCGTCTGCAGATAGTCGGCCATGCGCTGCACACCTTCTTCCGGGCCGGAATTGAAGAACAACGCGCCCACGTCCGACCGCCCCGACACGCCGATGATGGTTTGCCAGATGGTGATCGAGCTGGGCGCGCACAGGAAGCTGAGGATGTCCTCGCCGAAGCGCTGCAGGGTCTCGGCGACCGGGCCGTTGCTCTGCGAAAGCGCGTCCAGCAGCGGGTCGATGTAGCGGTCGGACATGTCCTTGGCAAACGCCACAAACAGCTCATCCTTGGATGGGAAATAGCCGTAGAGCGTGCGCTTGGAGCCGCCGACGCGGGCGGCGATCTGCGACATCGAGGCGCCTTCGAAGCCCAGTTCGAGGAACACCTCGCTGGCCGCCTGCACGATGGCGTCGCGTTTTCCTTCGGTTCTGACCCGCATCAACTGACTCCGTTGGGTAGTTAAGTATACCGACTGGGCAGTAATGCTTGACGGCCACGGATGCGCTCATTAGGATACCGAACCGTACCGTTTAGATTTAATCATCCTGCGTTCCGTCGGAGACCTCCCGTGCGTCCTCATGCTGCGTTTCGCCTGCCCCTGCTTGCTTCTGCCGTTGCAGCCACCCTCCTGCTCAGTGCCTGCGGCAGCCCGCCGGGCGGACCGCCGCCGGCGGAGGGCATGCCCGAAATGGGCGTGCTGACCGTCAGGCCGCAGCCGGTGACCCTGACCACCGAGCTCCCCGGGCGCACGGTTCCCTACCTGATCGCCGAAGTTCGCCCACAGGTGGGCGGCATCGTGCAGTCGCGCCAGTTCACCGAGGGCGGCGACGTCAAGGCCGGGCAGACGCTGTACCAGATCGATCCGGCGACCTACCGCGCCAGCTATGCCAGCGCCCAGGCCACCCTGGCCAAGGCGCAGGCCAACCTGCGCACCGCCAGGCTCAAGGCCGAGCGCTACACCGAACTGGTGCAGATCAAGGCGATCAGCCAGCAGGACGGCGACGACACCGCCGCTGCACTGGGCCAGGCCGAGGCCGATGTGGCGGCCGGCAAGGCCAGCGTGGAAACCGCGCGCATCAACCTGGCCTTCGCGCGCCTGGACGCGCCGATCTCCGGCCGCATCGGCCGCTCCAGCGTCACCCCGGGCGCCTTGGTGACCGCCAACCAGGCCACCGCGCTGACCACCATCCAGCAACTGGACCCGATCTACATCGACGTCACCCAGCCCAGCGCGGCCTTGCTCCGCCTGAAGCAGGCGATGGCGCGCGGCGAGCTGGAGAAGGCCGGCGACGATGCGGCAAAGGTGTCGCTGCTGCTGGAAGACGGCAGCACCTATCCGCTGCAGGGCCACCTGGCGTTTTCCGATGTCACCGTCGACCAGAACACCGGCTCGATCACCCTGCGCGCGGTGTTCCCGAACCCGAATGCGGAGTTGTTGCCGGGCATGTATGTGCGCGCGGTGCTGCAGGAGGGCATCAAGGAGCAGGGCGTACTGGTGCCGCAGCAGGCGGTCTCGCGCAATGGCGCCGGCAAGCCGACCGCGTTCGTGGTCGGTGCCGATCACAAGCTGCAACTGCGCGTACTGGAAACCGACCGCGAAGTCGGCGACCAGTGGCTGGTGCGCAGCGGCCTGAAGGCCGGCGAGCAACTGGTGGTCGAGGGCGTCTCGCGCGCCCGCGACGGCATCGAGGTCAAGACCGTGCCGTGGCAGCCCAAGGGCAAGCCCGCCGCCGGTGCTGGCAATGCTGCCGGCACGCCTTCCGCCCCGACCGCACCGCGTGCGGCCAACTGAGGCGGGATCACACGTCATGGCACGCTTCTTCATCGATCGTCCGATCTTCGCCTGGGTGCTGGCCATCATCGTGATGCTGGCCGGCATCCTGTCCATCGCCACCTTGCCGATTGCGCAATACCCCAGCATCGCGCCGCCCGCCGTCGCCATCACCGCCAACTATCCGGGCGCCTCGGCGCAGACCCTGGAAGACACCGTCACCCAGGTCATCGAGCAGAAGATGAAGGGGCTGGACCACCTCAGCTACATGGCCTCCACCAGCGAATCCAGCGGTGCGGTGACCATCACGCTGACCTTCGACAACGGCACCGACCCGGACACCGCGCAGGTGCAGGTGCAGAACAAGTTGTCGCTGGCCACGCCATTGTTGCCGCAGGAAGTGCAGCAGCAGGGCGTGACGGTGACCAAGTCGGCCACCAACTTCCTCAACGTGCTGGCCTTCACTTCCGAAGACGGCAGCATGAGCGATTCGGACCTGTCCGATTACGTGGCTGCCAACGTGCAGGAAACCATCAGCCGCGTCGAAGGCGTGGGCGACACCACCTTGTTCGGCTCGCAGTACGCGATGCGGGTATGGATGGACCCGAACAAGTTGAACAACTTCAGCCTGACCCCGGTGGATGTGCGCACCGCGATCCAGGCGCAGAACGCGCAGGTGTCGGCCGGCCAGCTGGGCGCGTTGCCGGCGGTGCCCAACCAGCAGCTCAATGCCACCATCACCGCGCAGACCCGGCTGAAGACCGCCGGGGAGTTCGAGAACATCCTGCTGCGCACGCAGTCCGATGGCTCGCAGGTGCGCCTGCGCGATGTGGCACGCATCGAACTGGGCAGCGAGAGCTACAACACGGTGGGCCGCTACAACGGCAAGCCGGCCGCCGGTCTGGCGATCAAGCTGGCCACCGGCGCCAATGCGCTGGATACGGTGCGCGCGATCGACAAGAGCCTGGAGGAGCAGGAGAAATTCTTCCCGCCCGGCATGAAGGTGCAAAAGCCGTACGACACCACGCCGTTCGTGCGCATCTCCATCGAGCAGGTGGTGCATACGCTGATCGAAGCGGTGGTGCTGGTGTTTCTGGTGATGTACCTGTTCCTGCAGAATTTTCGCGCGACGCTGATACCGACCATCGCGGTGCCGGTGGTGTTGCTCGGCACCTTCGGCGTGCTGGCGGCGTTCGGTTTCACCATCAACACGCTGACCATGTTCGCGATGGTGCTGGCGATCGGCCTGCTGGTGGACGATGCCATCGTGGTGGTGGAAAACGTCGAACGCGTGATGGGCGAGGAGCAGTTGTCGCCCAGGGACGCCACGCGCAAGTCGATGGACCAGATCTCCGGCGCGCTGGTCGGCGTGGCTCTGGTACTGGCCGCGGTGTTCGTGCCGATGGCGTTCTTCGGCGGTTCCACCGGTGTGATCTACCGGCAGTTCTCGATCACGATTGTTTCTGCCATGACCTTGTCGGTGCTGGTGGCGATGATCCTGACCCCTGCCCTGTGCGCCACCTTGCTCAAGCCGGTGGAGAAGGGCCATGGTCTGGCGACCACCGGCTTCTTCGGCTGGTTCAACCGCCTGTTCGATCGCGGCAACACCGGCTACCAGGGCGTGGTGCGGCACATGCTGGGCAAGGGCTGGCGCTACATGCTGGCCTATGCGGTGTTGCTGGCGCTGGTGGTGTTCGGCTTCATGAAGCTGCCGGTGGGCTTCCTGCCGGACGAGGACCAGGGCACGCTGTTCGTGCTGGTGCAATTGCCGCCCGGTGCCACCGATGCGCGCACCGGCGAGGTGCTCAAGCAGGTGGAGCATCACTTCCTGGTCGATCAGAAGGACTCGGTCGCCGGCATCTTTGCGGTCTCCGGTTTCAGCTTTGCCGGTACCGGCCAGAACGTGGGCTTTGCCTTCGTCAAGTTGCGGCCGTGGGACGAGCGCACCGGCAAGGGCCAGAGCGTCACCGACGTGGCGGGCAAGGCCGGTGCGTTCTTCAGCACCATTCGCGATGCCAAGGTGTTTGCGTTCGCACCGCCGGCAGTCTCCGAGCTGGGTAATGCGACCGGCTTCGACCTGATGCTGCAGGACCGCGCCAACCTCGGCCACGCCGCCTTGATGCAGGCACGCGATCAACTGCTGGCCGAGCTGTCGCAGGACAAGCGGCTGGTGGCGGTGCGCCCGAATGGGCAGGAAGACACGCCCGAGTTCAAGCTGGAGATCGATTCGCACAAGGCGCAGGCCATGGGCGTGTCGATCGCCGATATCAACAACACCTTCTCCAGCGCCTGGGGCAGCACCTACGTCAACGACTTCATCGACAAGGGCCGCGTCAAGAAGGTGATGCTGCAGGCCGACGCGGTGTACCGCATGAATCCGCAGGACATCGACCGCTGGTTCGTGCGCAACAGCGCCGGCACGATGGTGCCATTCAATGCCTTCGCCACTGCCAGCTGGCAATCGGGCTCGCCGCGGTTGGAGCGTTACAACAGCGTGCCGTCGGTGGAGATCCTGGGCATGGCGATGCCCGGTGCGGCCTCCAGCGGCGAGGCGATGCAGATCGTGGAAGCGGCGGCGGCCAAGTTGCCGCCGGGCATCGGCTACGAGTGGACCGGGTTGTCGCGGCAGGAAAAATCCTCGACCGGCCAGACCGGGCTGTTGTACGGGCTGTCGATCCTGATCGTGTTCCTGTGTCTGGCCGCGTTGTACGAAAGCTGGGCGATTCCGTTCTCGGTGATCCTGGTGGTGCCGCTGGGCGTATTCGGCACGCTGCTGGGCGCACTGCTGACCTGGAAAATGAACGATGTGTACTTCCAGGTAGGCCTGCTCACCACGATTGGTCTTGCATCGAAAAACGCGATCCTGATCGTGGAATTTGCTAAGGAACTGCACGAAAGCGGCAAGAGCCTGGTCGCAGCGGCACTGGAAGCGGCGCGCATGCGCCTGCGGCCGATCCTGATGACATCGCTGGCCTTCATCCTGGGCGTGGTGCCGCTGGTGCTCGGCAGTGGTGCCGGTGCAGGCGCACAGCATGCCTTGGGCACCGCGGTGATCGGCGGCATGTTGTCCGGCACGATCCTGGCGATCTTCTTCGTGCCGCTGTTCTTCGTGCTGATCAGCGGCTTGTTCAAGCGCCGCGCACAGCCCACTTCGCCCGCACCGCAACCGGCAGGACACTGAGATGACACCGATCCGCATGACATTGACCGCGATGGCGGTGGCCGGCGTGCTGTCCGGATGCACCCTGATGCCGCGCTATGCACGGCCCGACGCACCGGTGCCCGAGCGTTTTGCCGGCACCGAGCTCGCGACGGCATCCAATACCACCGCTGCCGCCAGCCCCGAGCCGGCGGTCGATATCGCCAACATCGGCTGGCGGCAGGTGTTCACCGACCCGGCGCTACAGCAGGTGATCGCGCTGGCATTGGAGAACAATCGCGACCTGCGCGTGGCCGCACTCAACATCGAGGTGGCACGTGCGCAGTACCGGGTGGAGCGCGCTGCGCTGCTGCCCGCCGTGCAGGGCACCGGCACCGCCAATAACGCGCGCACGCCGGCGGAGCTGGCCATTCCAGGCCAGCCGCAGGTGTTCCGGACCTACAGCGCCAACATCGGCGTCAGTGCGTACGAGCTGGATCTGTTCGGGCGTGTGCGCAGCCTCAAGGAACAGGCGCTGCAACAGTTCCTGTCCACCGCCGAGGCACGCCGCAGCGCCCATATCAGCCTGGTGGCCGAAGTGGCCACCGCCTATCTGACGCTGGCGGCCGATCAGCAGTTGCTGCAGCTGGCGCAGTCCACCTTGAGCAGCCAGGGCGACAGTTATCGCCTGCAGCAACGCAGTTTCGAGCTGGGTGTGGCTTCGCAGCTCACCTTGCGCCAGGCGCAGACCACGGTGGAAACCGCGCGCGTGGACGTGGAGCGCTATACCGCGCAGGTGGCGCAGGACCGCAACGCCCTGGTGCTGCTGGTCGGCACGCAGCTGCCGGCGGAGCTGTTGCCGCGGGCCTTGCCCGACGGCGCCAGCGTGGACGGCAACGTGCTGGCCAGCGTGCCGGCCGGCTTGCCGTCGCAGTTGCTGCAGCGTCGCCCGGATATCCTCGAGGCCGAGCGCAACCTGCGTGCGGCCAATGCCAACATCGGTGCGGCGCGCGCGGCGTTCTTCCCCAGCATCAGCCTGACCGCATCGACCGGCTCGTCCAGCAGTAGCCTGTCCAACCTGTTCGATTCCGGCACCCGCGCCTGGAGCTTCGTGCCCACGCTGACGCTGCCGATCTTCAACGCCGGGCGTAACCGCGCCAACCTGGACATGGCCAAGGCCAACCGAGACATCGAGGTGGCGCAATACGAAAAGGCGATCCAGAGCGCATTCCGCGAGGTTTCCGATGCGCTCGCGCAACGCGAGACCCTGGGCCGGCAATTGCAGGCGCAACAGGCTCTGGTCGACGCCACCGCTGACAGCTACCGGCTGTCGCAGGCGCGCTTCGAACGCGGCGTGGACAGCTACCTGCAGGCGCTGGATGCGCAGCGCGCGCTGTACAGCGCGCAGCAGAGCTTGATCACCACGCAGCTGTCGCGCTTCACCAATCTGGCGACGTTCTACAAGGCGATGGGCGGTGGTTGGCTGCAATCGGCCGAGCCGGCGGTGGCAACGACTGCGACGGGGCAGCCACGTGGATGACGCCGCTGCCGAACCGCCAGCACCCAGGCATGCACCGCACGACAAACGTGGTGCGATTCTGCGCGCGGCAGGCGAGCTGTTTCCACGCCAGGGCTTCGACAGGACCAGCATGGACAGCATCGCCGAGCGCGCGATGGTGTCCAAGGCCACGGTGTATGCGCATTTCGCCTCCAAGGAGGTGCTGTTCCGCACCACCCTGGAGGCGCTGGCGCACCAATCGCCCAATCCCTGGGAGGCGCTGTTGAACATGCGCGGGCCGTTGCCCGTGCGTCTGCTCGCCATCGCCGATGCGGTCGTGCGCATGGCGGCCAGGAATGCACTGGGCGATGCCGCGTATGGACTGGTGCGGCCGCCGGCACTGCCCGGCCAGATGCGCGAGGAGATGTGGACGCTGGGCTTCGAACGCTACGACACCACGATGCGTGCGGTGCTGGCGCGCGAAGTGGAGCAGGGCAGCCTGGTCATCGACAATCTGCCGGATGCCTCGGTGCATTTCTTCGGATTGATGACCGGGATGCCGGCCAATGCGGCGCTGCGTGGCGACCCATTGCAGGCACCGGCCGCCACGCCGCACGCGTATGTTGCCAGTGCGTTGGCGCTGTTCCTGCGCGCGTATCGGCCGCAATCGCCAGCGGTGACGACGGCAGGCAAGCGCGAGGTGCCGAGCGGGTTCTAGCGGCGGGGGCAGGCAGCGTGATGGATGGGGGGCGGTGGTGTCCGCGCTGGGCCTGGGCTGCATGGGCCTGAGTTATGGCTTCGGGCCGGCGACCGCGCGCAAGGTGTTCGCTCTGCACTTTCCCGGCACCACCAAGCGGCATCGCCTGGAAGAAAATCTGGGCGGCGCCGCATTGACCTTGAACAGCGAGGATCTTGCGCGCATCCAGCAGGCGCTGGATGCGGTGGCGATTGTCGGCGAGCGTTACCGCCCGGAGCAGCAGAAGCTGGTCGGTAAATAACCCCGGCGATCCAACTGACCGCCAACCGACGTAGTTGTAGGAGCGTGCCCGCGCGCGATGGAGCTTTACCGATAAAGCCCCGTCGCGCGCAGGCACGCTCCTACACACGCATGTCAGCGCACCAGAGCGTGCCGCAGTACGTCGGTCACCAGTCTCAAACCTGCCGCCAACCGACGCTGTTGTAGGAGCGTGCCCGCGCGCGATGGGGCTTTACCGATAAGGCCCCGTCGCGCGCAGGCACGCTCCTACACGAGCATTCCAACGCACCAGAGCGTGCCGCAACGCGTCGGTCACCAGCCTCAAACCTGCCGCCAACCGACGCTGTTGTAGGAGCGTGCCCGCGCGCGATGCAGCTTTACCGATAAGGCCTCGTCGCGCGCAGGCACGCTCCTACACGGACGCGTCAGCGCGCCGGATCGTGCCGCAATGCGTCGATCACGACCTTGAGTGCGCTTGAGGTTTGGCGGCGGCTGGGGTAATAGGCGTAATAGCCGTCGAATGGGGCGCGCCAGTCCTCCAGCACGCGGCGTAGCCGGCCGGCGGCGAGGTGCTCCAACACCATGGTTTCCGGCAAGAACGCGAGTCCGCCGCCGGCCAGTGCGGCACGCAGCACCGCGCTGCTGCCGTTGAATGTCCATTGCCCGTCCACGCGGACCTTGACCTCGTGCCCGTCCTTTTCGAAGTCCCAGACCAGCAAGCCGCCGTGGGTGGGCAGGCGCAGGCCGATGCAGTTGTGCCTGGCCAGGTCGGCCGGGGCAGCAGGGATGGTGTGGTGCACGAAGTAGCCCGGCACCGCCACCACCGCCATGCGCTGCATCGGGCTGATCGGCACCGCGATCATGTCCTTGGCGACCTGATCGCCCAGCCGGATGCCGATGTCGTAGCGCTGGGCAACGATATCGGCCAGCCCGTAATCGACGGTGATCTCGATCCTGAGGTCAGGATAGTCGGGCAGCACCTGCGACAACGCTGGCCAGATGTAGGCGTCGGCGGCGTGGCCGGTAGTGGTGATACGGATGGTGCCGGCCGGCGTGTCGCGGAATTCGGTGAGCGCGGACAGTTCGTGGTCGATCTCCTGCAGCCGCGGAGCCAGGGTGTCGAACAGGCGTGCGCCGGCTTCGGTCATCGACACGCTGCGCGTGGTGCGGGTCAACAGGCGGATGCCCAGACGTGCTTCCAGTGCGCGCACGGTATGGCTCAGCGCCGATTGCGAGACGCCAAGCTGCGCGGCGGCGCGGGTGAAGCTGCCTTCGCGCGCCACGGCGACGAAGGCCTGCAGATCGTTGAGGTTTTCCCGCGCCATTGGTTGCGAATGCCGACTCCACCGCATGCCATTCATGCGGCTGCATCATGCGCGATGGTGCGTGATGGCTCCACACCCGGCGGGTCATGGCCGCATTGATGCGCTGTGTTTCTAGGTGCATGCGCTGCTGCCTGGGTAATGCCGGTGCGCCTGCACGCTACAGTGCAGTCACTTGAATCGAGGAGCACGGCCATGAATCTGTTTGCAACCGCGATGTCGCTGTCGATGATGGCTGCCGTCACGCCCGCAGGTGAAGAGCGACACGCGATCAGGGTGAGCAAGGCCGGCGGCGCCGCATCTGCAGCCGGCCCGGCCGACTATTTCACCGGCACCGTGCGCATCGATGCGCCTTTCCAGGCCGATGCGCCGGCGCGGGTGGGCGGTGCCACCGTCACCTTCGAGCCGGGCGCGCGCACCGCCTGGCACACCCATCCGTTGGGGCAGACGCTGATCGTCACCGCCGGCGCCGGGCGTGTGCAGGAATGGGGCAAGCCGGCGCAGCAGATCCGCCCGGGCGACATCGTGTGGATTCCGCCGGGCGTCAAGCACTGGCACGGCGCCAACGCGACCGTGGCAATGTCGCACATTGCCATCGCCGAAGCGCAGGATGGCTCGCCGGTGACCTGGCTGGAGCAGGTCAGCGAGGCGCAGTACGCGGCTGAGTGAACGGTGCTCAACGATGACCTGGTGCGGTCTGCCGCGTCATCGTCGGTGATACATGTCGCTTGGTGCGGGCGCGTGACTGCGCTCCACTGCGCGCGGACAGGCTTACGCCGCTTGTGTCGCAGCCTGTGCCCCGGCACGCAACCGTTGTGCGTCACGTGCGGGCGGCGCGCCGAGAATGCGCGCGTAGTCGCGACTGAATTGCGAGGCGCTCTCGTAGCCGACGCGGAAGCCGGCATCAGCGGCATTCAGCGCTTCGGCCAGCATCAGCCGGCGCGCTTCGTGCACGCGCAGATGCGAGCGATATTCCAGCGGCGTCATCGAGGTGACCGCCTTGAAATGCGCATGAAAGGTGGAGCGGCTCATTGCCGACAGATCGGCAATCTGCTCGATACGGAAGCGCTGTGCGTAATGCTCGCGCAGCCAGACAATGGCTTTGGAAATCTGGTTGAGTCGGCTGTCGGCAATGGCCATCTGGCGCACCACCGCATTGGCCGGATCGGCCATCAGGCGATAGAGCACTTCGCGCAGCACCAGCGGTGCCAGCGCGGCAATCTCCTGGGGTTGATCGAGCAGACGCGCCAGCCGCACTGCAGCGTCCTGCAATGGCGGCGTGCTGTGGTTGAGCAACAACCCGGCCTGCGCCGCATCGCGTTGCGGCTCGACCAGCTCCGGGTGGCTGACGGCCAGGTCGCTCAGCACGGCGGTGTCCAGATCCAGGCAGAAACACAGATACGGCTGCGCGGCGCTGGCCTCGATCACCGAACCGACGATCGGCAGATCCACCGAGGCCACCAGATACATCTGCGGGTGATAGAGATACGCCGCCGCACCCAGCATCGCCTGCTTGCGGCCTTGCGCCACCAGGCACAGCATCGGCGTATAGACCGTGGGCACCGACACCGTCGGCGAGGCGCTGCGCATGATCTGCAGCCCGGCAATCCGGGTGGCGTGCATGCCATCGCCAGGGGCGTGGCGCAGCAGGATGTCGGTCATCTCGGTCAAGGCGGACATGCAGGACTCGGCAGTGGCACCAGGCGGCCTGGCCGCGATGCCGTCGATCGTACAAGACCGGATGTCATGGAGCCGGCAGGTCCGCAGCAGCGGCAGGCCACGGCAGCGCCGGTTGGCGCCGACACGTGCGTTCAGGTCCTTGCACGCCCAGCGCCTCAACACGACAGGCCTACCATGATCTGATAGGGCGCTCACGCGCGCGCCGTATCATGGGCGTCTGTTTCCGTGATCGTCTCGCCCATGCCCGCAAAACGTTCGACCATCCCCGCGCCGACGCGCCCCGCCGACTGGAAGGCGCTCGAGGCCGCCGCCACGGCCGAACTTGCGCGTCGCACAGCGCAAGCGCATCAGCAGATCCTGGGATTGTTGAACACGCATGGGCATCTGCTCAGCGAGGCGCAGCGGCGCGGCTTGCACAAGCGCTTGGTGCGTGCGGGGGGCTAAGAGCGGCGAAAAAACTCTATATCGGCAGCGGCGACGTGTTGGTCACGCGCGCCTTGTTGATCGATGAGTCGAATGCGCGGTGCCCTCGCCACCTTCGGGACACGCCGTGAATCCGTCCCTGGAGGCTCCTCGGCGGCATCCATGCCGCCGAGGGTCCCGCAAGTGGCGAGGGCACCGCACCAGAAAGTTGGTCGGTTATCGCACCAAAGGCCACTTGTCGTCGGATGTGCATCAAATGTTGCGACGTTGAGCCGGCGCATCAGTATCGGACAACCTGATTTTCGAACAACGCGCAGCGTGCACTGCTTGCACCTGCACACCGACCATCCCGACAGGTCCTTGCCCGCCACCGTCGCGGGACCGTGAGCGGCATGGATGCCGCGCCAGAACCTGCACGGACGTACTTGCGGCGTGTCCCGCGATGGTGGGCGGGCGAGGGCCATGCAGTAAAGCCACAGATCACCCGCTCTACAGCTGATCCATCCGCAAAGCCGTAGATTGGCTGCTCTCCAAGACGTCACGTCGCAGCCACGCATCGCTCCGCGTCCAGCGAGCACTGGCCGACGCAAGCACCAAACTTGCGTTCAACCGACACGCTCCCACGGCGGCACTTCGCCCAGGCGTTCCAGCAGAAACTCCACGAATGCGCGCACGCGCGGTGGCTGCAGCTGGCGGGCCGGCATCACCGCGTTGATCTGCGTGGTCGGTGGCGGGTAGTCGGGGAGGACCTCGACCAACCGGCCGTCGCGCAGCTCCTCGGCAATGTGCCAGTACGAATGCAACGCGATGCCTTGGCCGGCGACGGCCGCATCGCGGATCAACTCGCCGAAGTTGCTTTCGAAGCGGCTTTGCATGCGCACGCGTACCAGGCCACCCTCCGGCGTTTGCAACCGCCACACGTCCTGGCGGCCGTCGCGGCCCATCAGCAGCACGCCGGCGTGCCCGGCCAGGTCGTCCGGCGTGCGCGGGGTGCCATGGCGCTTCAGGTAATCGGGCGAGGCGGCGAGGGTGCGGCGGTTGTCGGCGATGCGCCGCGCCACCAGCCCGGAGTCGTCCAGCGGGCCGATGCGGATCGCCAGATCGAAGCCTTGCCTGACCAGGTCCACCAGGTCGTCGCTCAGATGCGCGCTGATGTGCACGCGCGGATGCCGGGCCTGGAATTCCGGCAGCAGCGGCGACACGTATTGCCGCCCGAACGAGGCCGACAGGGTCATGCGCAGGATGCCGCCGACCGCGTGCGCGCTCTCGCGCAGGTCGTCGGCCAGCGCGTCCAGATCCTGCACCAGCACGCGGCCGCGCTCGGCCAGGCGCTGGCCCTCGGGGGTGGGGTGCAGCCGGCGCGTGGTCCGGTGCAGCAGGCGCACGCCCAGCTCGCGTTCCAGCCGCTTCAGGCGCTGGCTGGCGACCGCCAGCGACAGGTCCAGGCTGCGCGCACCGGCGGTGATCGAGCCGGAATCGAGCACGCGCAGAAACAGCGCGATGTCGCCGAGGCGGTCCATGCGATTCTCAATGATTGGTTGATAGTGAATCAGGATAGCAGGGGTTTTTGCTTAGGACGCCGGAGCGCAGGCTGTGGGTCGTCTTCCCTGGTCCCTGCCCATGTCCGCTTCCGTGCGTTCTTCCCGCTTTCCGCCAGCGCTGCTGGCGCTGACCATCGGTGCCTTCGGCATCGGCACCACCGAGTTCGTGATCATGGGCCTGCTGCAGCAGGTGGCCACCGACCTGGGCGTGTCGCTCAGCGCCGCCGGCCTGCTGATCAGCGGCTATGCGCTGGGCGTGTTCGTCGGGGCGCCGGTGCTGACGCTGGCCAGTGCGCGCTTGCCGCGCAAGGCGGTGCTGGTCGGGTTGATGGCGATCTTCACCCTGGGCAACGTGGCCTGCGCGCTGGCGCCGGACTACACCAGCCTGATGGTCGCACGCGTGCTGACCTCGCTGGCGCACGGCACCTTCTTCGGCGTGGGCGCGGTGGTGGCGACCTCGCTGGTCCCGGCCGAGCGCCGCGCTTCGGCAATCTCGCTGATGTTTGCCGGGCTGACCGTGGCCACCCTGCTGGGGGTGCCGGCCGGCGCCTGGCTGGGCCTGCAGCTGGGCTGGCGGGCGACGTTCTGGGCGGTTGCGAGCGTCGGTGTGCTGGCCACGGCCGCGGTGGCGCTGTGGGTACCGGCGAACGCAGGCGCAGCCGCAGCGGTGTCATGGCGGCAGGAAGTGGCGGTGCTGGGGCGCGGCCAAGTGGTGCTGGCGCTGGCGATGACGGTGGTGGGCTATGCCGGCGTGTTCGCGGTGTTTACCTATATCCAGCCGTTGCTGGTGGAGGTGACCGGTTTTGCGCAGACCGCGGTGTCGCCGGTGTTGCTGGTCTTCGGTGTCGGCATGATCGTCGGCAATCTGCTGGGAGGGCGCCTGGCCGACCGGCGCCCCACCGCCGCCTTGCTGGGCAGCCTGGGGGCATTGGTGGTGGTGCTCGCTGCGATGGGCCTGGTCCTGCACAACAAGACCGCGATGGTGGTGTTCGTCGGGCTGCTGGGCGTGGCCGCCTTCGCCACCGTGGCGCCGCTGCAACTGCGCGTGCTCGAGCATGCGCGTGGTGCCGGCCAGAACCTGGCCTCCAGTCTCAATATCGCCGCGTTCAATCTGGGCAATGCCGTGGGCGCCTGGCTGGGCGGTGTGGTGATCGCCACCCATGCCGGCCTGGTTGCCACGCCGTGGGTCGCCGCGTTGTTGAGCGCGATGGGCCTGGGGATCGCGTTGTGGAGCGTGCAGCTGCAACGCCGGCGTGCCGCTGCGCCGGGCGTCTGCGTGCAGGCGGGTTGATTCGGTCCTGCCGGCGCAGCGCGCAGTACTTGCGCAACCGGCAGACCTGCGCGATCGGCGCCATCGGCGCAGGTCGCCGGCGAGCGGATCGTCGCGGCTGGCGTCGCGCAGTGGCCGATCCTCCGGCACTGCGCGTGGATTTTCTTTCGGTTTCAAGGAGTAGTGCGATGGACACACGTTTTCTCGGCCGGTCCGGTTTCAAGGTGCCGGTGCTCGGTCTGGGTGCCGGTACCTTTGGCGGCAAGGGGCCGCTGTTTTCTGCCTGGGGCGATACCGATGTGGCGCAGGCGCAGCGCATGATCGATCTGTGCCTGGAGGCGGGCCTGAACCTGTTCGACACTGCCGATGTGTATTCGGACGGTGCCTCCGAAGAGATTCTCGGCCAGGCGCTGCAGGGGCGCCGCGATCAGGTGATCCTGTCGACCAAGACCGGCCTGCGCCTGGGCGATGGGCCCAACGATGCCGGAGCATCGCGCTTCCGCCTGCTGCGTGCGGTGGATGCCTCGTTGCGGCGCTTGCGCACCGACCATATCGATCTGCTGCAGCTGCATGCCTTCGACGCGATGACGCCGGTGGAAGAAACCCTGTCCACGCTGGATGGGCTGGTCCGCGCCGGCAAGGTGCGCTACCTGGGTGCGTCCAATTACGCCGGTTGGCAGCTGATGAAGTCGTTGGCGGTGGCCGATGCGCAGGGCTGGAGCCGCTTTGTCGCCAACCAGACCTACTACTCGCTGGCCGGGCGCGACTACGAATGGGAGCTGATGCCGCTGGGCATCGACCAGGGCGTGGGCGCAGTGGTGTGGAGTCCGCTGGGGTGGGGCCGCCTGACCGGCAAGCTGCGGCGCGGCCAACCGCTGCCGGACACCAGCCGCCTGCATACGACGGCCGCTGCGGGCCCGGCGATCAGCGATGAGCGCCTGTTCGACATTGTCGATGTGCTGGACGCCATTGCCGAGGAGACCGGGCGCAGCGTGCCGCAGATCGCCATCAACTGGCTGCTGCAGCGGCCCACCGTCAGCACGGTGCTGATCGGCGCGCGCGACGAAACCCAGCTGCGCCAGAACCTGGGTGCGGTGGGCTGGTCGCTGACGGCCGAGCAGCGCACGCGCCTGGAGGCGGTGAGCGCGGTGGAGCCGCCGTATCCGTACTACCCGTACTGGCGCGGGCATTTTGCAGAGCGCAGCCCGCTGCCGGTATAGGCATGGTGGCCGCCCGCGTGCCGCCGGCAGACGCCAGCACCACGCGCGGGCTGGTGGGCGCACGTTGCGGCGTGGGCAGCGACCGGTGCACGCCTTCTGCGCGGATCACCAGCGATACGCCACCGACATCTGGTATTGCCGCCCGGCGATCGGCCGGCCCATGAACACGCCGCCGGTGGCCGCACCGGGCACGCGCACATTGCCTTCGGTCAGCCCCAGCGTATCGGTGACGTTGCTGCCGCTGGCGGTCACTTCCCAATGCTCGCCCACATGCAGGTTGGCGCCGATATCCACCATGTCGTAGGACGGCAGGCGCTGGCTGTTGGCCAGGTCGGCGAAGCGATCGCCGATGTAGGAGTAGGTGGCGAACAGCTTGAGGTCGCCGAACGGCAGCATCCAGTAGTAGCTGGGCGTCACGCGGAACTGCCGCTTGGGCTGGCGCATCACCTGGTTGCCGGTGAACTCGCGGTAGTTGCGGTATTTCGCATCCAGCCACACCCCGGTGCCGGCCAGCTCGAAGCCGCCGAACGGGCGGATGGCGCCTTCCACCTCCAGGCCGCGCGCGCGCGAATCCCCAACGGTGGTGAAGTTCTCGCCATTGGCCAAAAACGCCTGGAATGGCGAATTCTTGAAGGTGTTGTAGAACGCGGTCAGATACAGGTCGTAGCTGCTGGCGCCGGACTTGAGCCCGAGTTCGTACTGATCCACGTCCTGCACGCGATTCTGGCCATCGCGCAGATTGTCGAAGCCGGGAAACTTTACCCCCGAGTTGACGCGCGCGAACAGGCTGTTGCTGTCGTTGAGCTTGAAGTTCAGGCCCGCCGTCCACGAGAACGCCTCGTCGTCCTGGTCGATGCGGCGCGTGCTGGCCAGCGCCAGCGAGGTGGCGTTGTCGTACAGCGTGGCCGGGTTGCCGTCCAGGTCCACCGTGGCGGTGTCGTGCACGTCACCGGTGACGCTCTGGCGCTCGTAGCGTGCGCCCAGGTCCAGACGCAGCTGGTCATTGATTTCCCATTCGTCGGCGACGAAGGCGGCAATGTTCTCGCCGTCGTAGTTGGCGCGCAGGTTGAAGAACGCAGTGCTGGTGAAGCCCTGCCGCGTGGCCTGGCGCCCGTCAGCCAGATCCACGTCGATGCGGCGCGCGTTGTTCTGCGCTGTGAGCAACATGGTGTTGCCCAGGTACCAGGTATCTGCGGAGGAATACCTGGCGTAGTACGTGCCTACGGTGAGCGTATTGCCGGCAAACAGTTCGCGGCTCAGGCGCAGGTCGTTGGTGACCGAGTTCAGGCGCTTGTCCACCGACCACCAGCCGGCTTCCAGCACCTGCTGGTTCGGATCCACCGCGCCGCCGCCGTTGGTGAAGCGGCCGCTGCCAGCGCTGCCATAGCCGGCGATGAAGTCACCCAGCCGCTGCGGCGCATCCCCGGTGAACAGGGCATAGGTCGGCGCACTGCCGCTCATCACATTGAAGCGGTCGGCGATGGTCCAGTCGCCGCGCTCCCAGTTCAATTCGCCGCCGAACACATCGATGTTGACGCCGCGCCCATCGGCCAGATCGCGCTGGATGGTCTGCCCGTTCGGCCCGACCAGCAGATCGACATTGCGGAAGTCGCGGCCGAGCAGGGTGCCGGTCTGCGCATTCAAGCCGGGGAAACTGGACAGGTCGTTGCCGTTGTTGCGCGACAGCAGCGGAATGGCGGTGTAGAAGGCGTTGTTGTCGTCGGTATGCCGCGCGTAGAACGCCACCTCGCCGCTGTCCCAGCGCTTGCTCAGCGTGGCGCTGAACTGGCCGCCCTTGTCGGCGGCGAACTGCGGGTCGCGCACGCCATCGGTTTCGCGGAAGAACCCTCCCACGCTGTAGTACCAGCCATTGCCCATCGGCCCGCTGTTGAACACATCGATGCGGCGCAGGGCGTTGTTGCCGCCGGTCAGGCGCACGCTGCCTTCCGGTTCGTCCTGGCCTTTTTTCTGGATGAAATTGACCGTCAGCCCCGGCTGCCCGTTGGAGAAGATCGGGCTGGAACCGCCACGCAACACCTCCATGCGCTCGACCGTGTCGTCGACACGGAACAGCGTGGAATTTTCCAGAAACGACAGGCTTGGCGGCGGAAACAGCGGCGAGCCATCCAGTTGCATGGTCACGAACGGCGCATCGCCTTCGGACGGCATGCCGCGCACGAAGATGTTGGCACCGGTGCCGCCACCGCTGGGCTCGGCCCATACGCCCGGCACGATCTTCAACAGGTCCGCGGTGCTCTGCGGGACGGCCTGCTGGATCTGCTCCGGGCTGGCGGTGGTGATCGAAAAGCTGGCATCGCGCTTGGCCAGGCCCTTGAAGCGCGCGGTGCCGCTGACGATCACCGCATCCAGCGTGGTGGCGTCCTGTTGTGGCGGTGCCGCAGGCGCGGTTTGCGCGTAGGCGACAGGGCTGAGCAGGGCGATGATGGTCAATGACAGGGCGTGGCGGGACAGGGACGAGGTCATGCGTGCTCTCCTTCAATCGCAGCGATCGACGCAAGCCCCGCAAAACGCGGGCGAGCGCCGGAAAGGTGATGTGCCGCACAGGAGCGCGCCGGAACGGCAACGCGCGCATGCAGTGCGTGCTGCCGTTCTAATGGAAGCCGGGGCAAAAGCTGTTGTGCGCCGCATCAGCGGCAGACCGCGATGGCGGGCTGGTCGGCAGCCAGGCAACGCAGTTGCCGGCCCTGCGCAGCGGTGCACGGACCGGGAAAGAAGGCGTCCTGCCCGATCGCAACCGGTGCCAAGCGCATCACGTACCGTCTGCACATGCAGCTGTTTTCTGCCGTGCGACCACCAGCCGGCTGCGCAAGCTGACACATGACGAGGCCGCCCGAAGGCGGCCTCGCTTATGACGGCGGGAGAGAGGTACCGTCAGAAGAACATGCGCACGCCGAACGAGGCGCTGCGGCCGGGAAGCAACACATCGTCCTTGAGGAAGGAGGTGTGCACGCGTGCGTCCTGGTTGGTCAGGTTGTTGCCGTCCAGGAACACTTCCCACGCATTGCTGCCGCGGTCCACGTGGTAGGCCAGATGCGCATCGACGAACGTGTAGCCGTCGGTCGGGGTTTCGTTCACTGCCACCTTGTCCTGCTTCATGGTGCGGGTGGCACCGAGTGAGGCGCGCCATGCATCGGCATTCCAGCGCATCTGCGCGCCGACACGGCCCGGGGCGATGCGCGGCAGGTTGCCGCCATCCTTCAGGCGTGCACGCACGGTGTCGCCGAACACGCGCAGGTCCCACGCGCCGGTGTCGTTGTCGGCCAGATGGAAGGTGGCCTCGCCCTCGAAACCGTGGAAAACCGCATCGTTCTGCGTCCACTGGCGGATCGGCAGGAAGTCGTTGTCCTCTTCGTTGAACCACTGGCCGCCGGTATCGACGATGTAGACGAAGTCGTTGTAGCGGTTGTAGTACGCAGCGATCTTGGCATCCACCCAGGTGTTCTGGAAGTTCAGCCCCAGCTCGGCTTGGTTGGCCTTCTCGGTCTTCAGGTCCGCATCGCCGATCTCGTAGGCGAGGGTGGCGATATGCGGGCCGTTGGCGAACAGCTCCTCCTCGGCCGGCGCGCGCTCGGCATGGTCGAGGTTGGCGGTCAGGCGCCACTGTTCGTTGAAGCGGAAACCGCCGCTGGCCGAGAAGCTGGTCGGGGTGAAGTCGCGGTCCACGCCGATGTCGGTGGTGTACTTGACCTTGTCCACGCGCGCGCCGATTTCGGCGGTGACGCGGTCCCAGCTGTTGCGCGCAACGCCGAACACGCCCAGCGAGCGGGTGTCGGTCTTGGGGACGAAGGATTCTTCGCCCACTGCCTGGAAGGTGGTGTCGCTGCCCTGCAGGCCGAATGCGGTCTGCCAGCCGCCGCCGAAGGTGAAGGAGGCCTCCACGCGGCCTTCGTTGGCGCGCTTGGTGAACACGGTGCCCACTTCTTCGCCTTCGAATTCGGTATGCGCGTAATCGGTGTGGCCGAAGCTGTAGCGCACTGCACTGCCTTCGCCCCAGGGATCGGTCAGCCCGCCCTTGAGGTCGTAGCGGTCCTGCTGCAGCTTCAACGACACCCCGCGCTCGCCGATCGACAGATCGCCCGGCTCGCCGGGGTTGCCGTAGTTGTCGCGGAAGCGCGAGGCCGACAGGCCGACGAAGCCCCAGTCGCCGGACAGCGAGGCGCCGACCGAGCCGACCTTGGAGTCGATCCAGGAATTGGCCTGGCGTCCTTGCGGGGTGTCGTAATCGTTCTGGTTGCGGTACACGCCGTCGGCATGGATCGACAGGCCGCTGCCGTTGCCGGCATCGACGCGGAACATGTCGGTGTTGCCGTCCTTGTCGCCGCCGTCGAAGCGCACTTCGGCGCGGCCGCTGAAGCCGTCCACCGGGGTTTCGGCAATGCGTCCGTCGACCACGTTGACCACGCCGCCGATCGCGCCGGAGCCGTACAGCAGCGTGGACGGACCCTTGAGCACTTCGATCTGGTTGGCCAGGAACGGCTCGATCGCCGGCGAGTGATCCTGGCTGACCGTGGACACGTCCTGGGTGGACAGGCCGTCGCGCAGCACCGCCACGCGCGGGCCGTCCAGGCCACGGATGATCGGCCGGCCGACGCCGGGGCCGAAGTTGGAACTCTGCACGCCGGGCAGGCTGGCCACGGTTTCGCCCAGGCTGGAACTGCGCACTTCGTCCAGGCGTTCGCCGGCCAGCACTTCGACCGGGCGGCTCAGCTCGCCGGCCGCATCGCGCAGCGGGCTGGCGGTAACGACGACCTTGTCCAGGTCCTTGATGTGGCGGCCACTGGAAGCGGTGGCGTCGTGGCGCGTGTCCGAGCTGGGCGGGGTCTGCGGGTCGGCAACCGCCGGCGCGTCCGCGGCCATGGCCAGGGCGGGCGTCAGCAGGCTGGTCAAGGCCAGCGAGAGGGTGGAGCGACGAAACGAGAAAACGGGGCGAGGGTGCATGGCGGGCCGGACTCTGTGGTTGTTACTTTATATCAACGATAAGGCGCAGCTTGGCCACTGCGCCGACGGCGGGACCCGCTCAGCTGCGCGATGCAGTGGTGCGGGCCTGGAACAAGGAAGATGTTATATTATTCCACATCGCCGCGAGCCCCTGCTGGAAGTCATGCCTCTACCGTCTCTTCGCCATGTGCTCGACCGCTTCGGTGCGACCGGTTCGCTGCTGTGCGCCGTGCATTGCGCGGTGCTGCCGCTGGTGCTGGCCCTGGCCCCGTCCCTGGGCCTGTCGTTCTGGCTGGGCGACGGGGTCGAACGGGCCATCGTGGTGTTCGTGACGCTGCTGGGCCTGTTCAGCCTGGTACTGGGCTATCGCCGGCACAAGGCGCTGCATGCGCTGGCGCTGCTGCTGCCGGGCCTGTTGTTGCTGTGGGCCGGCCTGCTGTACGACCCGCTGCATCACGCGGTGCTGCCGCATGCCGTGGTGATGACGCTCGGCGGCGCGCTGGTCGGCATCGCCCACCTGGTCAATCTGCGTCTGAATCACGGGCACGCCCACGTCCACGACGCCAGCTGCGTCCACTAGCCCGGGCTGCGCGGGCAGGGGCCTACGTGGTAGGCTTGCCGGCCTTGCGCGAGGGCGCCGCCGGCGTAAACCTCGCCAGACCCGTGTTCAGCGCGGGGATTTTGTATTCAGTATTCACATTCAGGAGTCGACGAACATGGGTAAGGGTGACCGCAAGACCGCCAAGGGCAAGCGCTACAATTCCAGCTACGGCAATTCGCGTTCGCACGCGGTGAGCAAGGTCGTCGTGGGTGCAGCTGCCCCGGTTGCCAAGAAGGGCGTGGTCAAGGCGCCGGCCAAGAAGGCTGTTGCCAAGAAGACCGTTGCCAAGGCCGGCTGATCCCTAGCCCGCTTCGCGACACCAGAACGCGGCGCTTGCGCCGCGTTTTTTTATGTCCCGCATCGACGCCGCTGGTTTAGTGCGGCGCTGCCGCAGCCTGCGGTGGGTGTGTCGGCGTCGGCGCCAGCAACTGTTCGGCCAGGCCGCGATAGATCGGCGTCCTGCACACCAGCCCGGACATGGCACGCGCAATCAGCACGGTGGCCAGGATCGGCAGCAGCATCTGGCTGGTGTCGGTCAGTTCCAGCGAGATCACCGCCGAGGTCAGTGGCGCCTGGGTCACGCCGGTCAGATACGCGCACATGCCCAGCAGCACGAAGGTGCGCGGGTCCACGCCCGGCATCAGCACCGACAGGTTGTGGCCGATGCCGGCACCCACCGCCAGCGCCGGCGAGAACAGGCCGCCCGGAATGCCGGCCAGGTACGAGACCAGGTTGGCCAGCAGCTTCATCAGCCCGAATTCGTGGCCGACCACCGCGTGGCCCTGCACCAGGCTGCGCGCCTGCTCGTAGCCGGTGCCGAACGCGCCCTGCCCGAACACCAGCGCCAGGCCAACCAGAGCCACGCCGCACAGCGCGGCCAGCAGCACCGGATGGCGCTGGCGCAACGCCGCCAGCCAGCGTGGCTTGCCGCCGACGCTGGCCAGCACCAGGCGCGCGAAGATGCCGCCGAGCAGGCCGGCCACGCAGCCGCAGAGCGCGATCGCCAGCCAGGCCTGGCCCAGCGGCAAGGCCACCGCCACCTTGCCGAAGTAGGTGTAGTTGCCCAGCAGGCCCAGCGACACCACGCCGCCGACGATCACCGCGGTCAGCAGGGTGCCGGAGAAGCGGTGTTCGAAGCGCCCGCTCAATTCCTCGATCGCAAACACCACCCCGGCCAGCGGCGTGTTGAACGCTGCGGCGATACCGGCAGCGCCGCCGGCCAGCAGGAAATGCGAGAGCTCGCGCGGATCATGGAACCCGAACCAGCGCCCGAACACATGCATCAGGCTGGCGCCGACATGCACGGTGGGGCCTTCGCGGCCGACCGAGGCGCCACCGAGCAGCGACAAGGTGGTCAGGGCAAGCTTGCCGATCGACACCCGCAGCGACAGATTGCTCTGGCGGAATGCCGCGTCGTCATATTCCAGCGCCGCGATGACCTGCGGAATGCCGCTGCCACGCGTAGGCCGCATCGCGCCGGAGGTGAGCCAGGCCAGCAGGGCGAAGATGCCCGGCGTCAGCAGCAGCGCCCACCAGATCGAATGCGCGGTGATGCGCTGGAACACCTGGAAGGCGGCGTCGCTGGCCTTGGCGAACACGATCGCCACCAGTGCCACTGCAATGGCGCCACCCCACAGTGCGGCGCGGCGACGCCAGCCTTCGCTGGACAACAACGGCCGCAGCCGAAGCCGGCGCGGCGAGGGATCAGGAGCAGACATGGCGCCATTGTCGCATCCACGCAGCGCCGCCGCGACGCGTCACTCAGCGCGTATCGGCCGGCGGCACGCGCAAGGCCGGCAGCAGCGTGGCGGGATTGCCATCGTTGGGCGCGGCAGGAATGCCCAGCAACCGTGTCATCAGCGCATACACATCGACGTTGTCGAACCCCGGCAAGGTCTTGCCCTGCGCCAGATCCGGGCCCTGCGCCAGGAACACCGCGCGCATCGACGGCAGCGCCGGATCGAAGCCGTGCGAGCCGCGCATCTGATCGCGCGGGCGCCTGGCCAGCTTGTCCGGGAACAGTGCATCCCAGCCTTCGTGCATCTGGCACACGATCGGCGGAATGCGCGGATGGGTGCCGTAGTGCCAGCGTGCGGGCAGCGCCGTCTTGCGCCAGCAGTCGTACTGCGCATGCGCGCCGAGCAGGCCGGCTTCGGCGCGGGCCTGCTGTCCCGGCAATGGCGCAAAGCCGATCACCTGCCCCTCGGTCACGGCGGTGGCGATATCTGGCCGCACCATGTCCTGCACGCTGATCGCCTGCCCGGGCGGCACCTCGGCCATGCCGTGGTCGGACACCACGACGATGTTGGTGCGCTCGCGCGTGCCGTCGCGCTGCATGCCGGCCAGCAGCCGGCCGATCGCGCCATCCACCGCACGCACGCTGTCGGCGTATTGGCGTGATTCCGGGCCGTGGTCGTGGCCGGCTTCGTCCACGTGTTCGAAGTACAGCGTGACCAGGCGGTTGCGGTCGGCGCCGGACGCGGCCAGCCACCCCAGCACCTCGTCCACGCGCGCGTCCAGGCTGGTGCCTTCTTCGTAGTGGCGCCACCGCGTGGGGCGCACACCGCCGATCGCCGCCTCGCTGCCCGGCCACGACCAAGTCGCGGCATGCAGGCCGTGCGTTTCCGCGCCCACCCACAGCGGCTCGCCGCCCCACCAGCGCGCATCGCCGACCGCATCCTGCTTGCTCAACCAGAAGCCGCCCAGCGTCGCATCGCGCATGCTGTTGTGCACGATGCCGTGGTGGTCCGGTCGCAGGCCGGTGACCAGCGTGTAGTGATTGGGAAAGGTCAGCGACGGGTACGACGGCGTCATCCAGCGCGCACGCACGCCGTCGTGCGCCAGCTGCGACAGATGCGGTGTGATGCCGCGATCGAGCATGTCCGCGCGCAGGCCGTCGATGGAGATCAGCAGCACGCTGTGCGGCGCATCGTTGCGCGGTGCGTGCGCCGGGGCGGGCACCGCGGCGACGGGCGCTGGCGCGTGACGCGAAGGGGAGGGGGAGGTACAAGCCGCGAGCAGTGCGAGCGCGGCAAACACAAGACGTCGATCGATCATCGCGCCAGTTTACGGCCTCGCAATGACGTCGCGAAGTCAGCGCGTGCCGGTGGCGGATGCGGCGAACAGGTCGTCGGCCGCCGCGCTCCGGCGCGGTGACCAGCCCTCCAGCTGCAACAGTGCCTGCTTGGTCGGCAGGCCGCCGCCGAAGCCGGTCAGCGCACCATTGGCGCCGATCACGCGATGGCAGGGCAGCACGATCGGGAGTGGATTGCGTCCATTGGCGGCGCCGACCGCGCGGCTGGCGGCCGGGCGTCCCACCGCGTGCGCGAGTTGCGCATAGCTCCAGGTCTGCCCGAACGGAATCTGCGCCAGCGTGTGCCAGACCTGCAGCTGGAACGGCGTGCCGGTCGGTGCCAACGGCAGGTCGAAGCTGCGCCGCCCGCCATGCAGGTAATCGAGCAATTGTTCGCGCGCCTCGCGCACCAGCGGCGCATCCGGGGCATGCTGCCAGCGCGCGCGGCCGACCGCGTCGTAGCGGTTCTGCGCGAACAGGATGTGGTGCACGCCGGCAGCATCGGCGGCCACGCTGAGTGCGCCGATCGGCGAGGGAAAGGTGTCGTACTGCAGTGTGCTCATGAACAGGTGTCCTTGCGATCGACAGCGAGATGCCAAAGGTGCAACACGGCGTAGGCGCGCCAGGGTCGCCAGGCCTGCGAGCGCGCTTCGGTGGCACGCTCGCTCAGGCGCTCGGGGGTGCCGAGCACCTGCTGCAGGATCAGGTCGCCGGCCGGAAACGCATCCGGATGCGAGAGCGCACGCATGGCGATGTAGTGCGCAGTCCACGGCCCGATGCCGGGCAAGGCCGTGCAGGCGGCGACGAATTCGGGCAGGCGCTGGCCGGCGCCGAAATGCAGCCGCCCTTGCGCACACGCCGATGCCAGCGCACGCAACGTGGCGGCGCGTGCACGCGGCAGGCCGAGCTGTTCCAGCGGCGCTTCGGCCAGCTGTGCCGGGGTCGGAAAGATGCGGTCCAGGCCGGGCGGCATCTCCCCGTGATGGCCGCCATGCCGATCGACCAGCCGCGCCGCCAGCGTGGCCGCGCCGGCCACGCTGATCTGCTGGCCCAGCACGGCGCGCACGGCCACTTCGAAGCCGTCCCAGCCACCCGGTACGCGCAGGCCGGGGCGGCGCGCGATCGCCTCGGCCAGCAGCGGCTCGGCCGCCAGCGTGGCGTGCACCGCCTGCAGGTCTGCATCCAGATCGAACAGCCGGCGCACCCGCCGCACGATCTGCGGGATCTGGCGCGGGTCGGTCGCGCCGATGCGCAGCAGCAACTCCGCACGCTGCGGCGCCGCGCTGACCTCGATCAGCGTCGCGTTGCCCGGGGTGCCGATCACACGCCGGTAGCCGCTGGCGTCGACCTGCTCGATACCGGGAATCGCGCGGCGCTGCAGAAACGCCAGCATTGCCGGCAGGTCCAGCGGCGGGCGATAGCCCAGGCGCAGGGTCAACGCACCACCCGGCACCTCGGCACGCTGCTTGCGCAGCGCCGATGGCGGCATCCCGCAGCCTTCCAGGAAGGCTGCATTGAAGCGACGCAGGCTGTTGAAGCCGGCCGCCAGTGCGACCTCGGTCACCGGCAATGCGGTCTCGGTCAGCAGCTGCTTGGCCAGCAGCAGCCGGCGCGTGCCGTGCACCTGGATCGGGGTGGCACCGAGCTGCTGCACGAACTGCCGCTGCAGCTGGCGCGCGCTCAGGCCCACCGCATCGGCCAGGGTCTGCACCGGCTGCTCCTGCAGGGCCCCGTCGGCAATCATCGCCAATGCGCGTTGCACACTCTCTTCGCCCAGGTGCTGCTGCGCCTGCGGCGACAGCTCGGGGCGGCAGCGCAGGCACGGCCGGTAGCCGGCGGCACTGGCTGCCGCCGCGCTGGGGTAATAGCTGATGTTGCCCGGCTTGGGCGGCGGTGCCGGGCACACCGGGCGGCAGTAGATGCCGGTGCTGCGCACCGCCGTGAAGAACAGCCCGTCGAAGCGCGCATCGCGCGCCAGGCGGGCGCGGTCGCATTGGAGTCGGTCGGGTGTGGCGGTCTGCATGGCGCCAGTCTATGCGCTCACTCCAGCTGCGGCTGGCCGTTTTCGGACAGGGTTGCACCGCGCCTGTGTGTTCATGGCAGGGTCAAACGGTGGGCCCGTTCAGCCATAGACTGAGGGTGATCTCCGTCGCGGTCCGTTGCCTGACATCATGCTGAAACTGCTCTGCCTGTCCCTTTCCTGCCTGCTGGCGCTGGTGGCCTGTGAGCGCACCGGTACCTCGGCCGATGCCGCCGCCACGCAACAGGGCGGCGCGGGGCAGGGCGATGGTGACCACATGGTGTCGGTGGACACGCCCGAGCCGGCAGCGCCGCCGCCGCGGCCACGCGCGCAGGCGGGCGAGGCCGGCTGGCCGCAGGCGGAGCTGGACGCGGGCAAGGCCTGGATCAGTTGCGCTACCGATTACAGCAGCGACGCCGGCGACGGCACGCTGCTGCCGGCGCTGGACCGCGCCAGCGTGGAGGCGGCGCTGGCGCCATGCCGCGATACCGGCCTGCTGCGGGTGCGCTATGCCGGCAAGATCAACGCCGGCTTCGCAGCGTTGGTGTGGCGGCTGGCCACGGTGGCCGGGCAATTGCAGTTGCCGCATCGCATCCTGGACCTGGATTCCAGCGGCGGGCAGGTGGAAGCGGCGATCCGCGCCGGCGATGTGATCGGCGAATCCAACTGGACCATCTGGGTGCGCGAAGGCTCGATCTGCCACAGCGCCTGCGTGTTCGTGCTGGCCGCCGGCGACAACCGGCTGGTGGCCGGCAAGGTCGGCATCCACCGCATGATGCGGATCAGTTCCAAGGCCACCTCGCGCGCGGAACTCAATCGCGAGTTGCGCGAGGTCTACGGCAACGTCAAGGATTATCTGGAGCGCAACGGCGTGGCGGTGGCGGTGGCCGACCTGATGATGACCGTGCCCAATCGCAGCCTGCGCCTGCTGACGATGGACGAGCTGCGCGAGTACGGGCTGGATGGCACCAACGCGGTGCAGGACGATCTGGAGCGCATCCGCCAGATGCGCAAGTGCGGCGACGCCTTCGTGCGCCGCAAGGACGCGTTCCTGGTCGCCTTCGATCACAAGTGCAAGGGCGAGGGCGCCGATCTGGAGGCGGTCAACGCCTGCGGCCTGGCCTTGAAGCAGCGCTTCGGGTTTCCCGATGCGGCCTGCCCGGAAGAAAGCCCGCTGGCCGAAACCGATGCCGCCGCGCTGCCGGTAACCGCCGCACCGGACGCCGCGGCGGCGGCCGACGCAGCGCCGGCCGCATCGACCGCCGCCGAGCCTGCGCCGGGGCCCGCCCAGGGCGACGGCTGAGCTTCACGCGCACCGCACTGCCGGCTGCCTATGGTCGCGGCATATCACGGAGCCGGGGGCGCCATGCTCGGAAAGACAAAAGGTGTTGCGCTGGCGTATCTGCCATCGGCGTTGCTGGTGCTGGCCGGATTCGGCGTGGCCGAGCTCCTGCAGGTGATTGCGGCGGCCAGCCGGGTGCAGTGGCCGGCCACGCTGGCAGTGTGGCTGAGCCTGGTGGCGCTGATCGCGGCCATCGCCCGCGCGCTGTGGATCAGCTGGCGGCTATGGCGGCCGCGCGGCGTCGCGGCGGTTCCGCCCGGCGGCGAAGTCTGATGTTGCCAGGGCCGGCGCGGATTGCCCACACCCGGCTCCTGCGATCGTCGCGCGCTCACCGCTGCAGGCAGCGCAGGTCTTAAACTGCCGCACCCGCCACGCGCCCGCGTTGGCTCCCATTCGTTCGCTCCGTACAAGGTCAATCTGCCCCATGTTCCGTCCTCGTCTGCTTGCCGCGCTGCTGTTGGCTCCCTCGCTGGTCCTGGCCCAACAGCCGCAGACCGCTGCACGTCCGGCTGCCGCTGCGTCGACGGCGGCGCCCGCGGTCAACCCGGCGCAGCAGGCGCAGCTGGTCAAACAGAACACCGAGATGACCCAGGCGGCATTGCGGGTGGCGCAGATGGTCGATGCCAACCAGGTGGCCTCGCTGTGGGATGGCGCCTCCAGCGTCGCCAAGACCGCGGTCAAGCGCGATGCCTTCGTGAGCCAGATCGGTGCCGAACGTGCGCGCCTGGGGGCGGTGGTCGGACGCGGGCAGGGCTCGGTGACGCGGGTCAAATACGCCGCCGGCGCGCAGGTGCCCGAAGGCCTGTACGTCAACATCAGCTTCCCGACCCGCTTTGCCAAGGCCCAGCAGCCGGTGCGCGAGCTGGTGTCGTTCCGTCTGGACGAGGACAAGACCTGGCGGCTCGCCGGGTACAGCCTGCGCGCGTCGATCAAGTGATCTTGCAGCGCATCGGGAGACCCGCGTGGAACTGACCATCGAACTACAGATGCTGGGCTGGGCCATGGTGCTCGGTCTGGTGCAACTGCTGGCCGCCTCGGCCAGCATGACCGCTCAGCGCGGGACCAAGTGGAATGCCAGCGCCCGCGATGGCGATGCCAAGCCGTTGACCGGCATTGCGGCGCGGCTGGATCGCGCATTCCGCAACTATCTGGAGACCTTCCCGATCTTCGCGGCCGCCGTCCTGGCAGTGAGCGTTGCCGGCCGTACCAGTGCAGACACCGCGCTGGGCGTGCAGCTGTACCTGTGGGCGCGCGTGGCGTACGTGCCGGCATATGCGGCGGGGATTCCCTACCTGCGCAGCGCAATCTGGGTGGTGTCGTTCTGGGGCATCGTCAAACTGGTGCGGGCGTTGCTGGGCTGGTGACGCAGGCCAGGTGGTGTGCGCGCAGCCGGTGGCACAGTGACCGAGAAAACGCAGCAATAAGTCGCGCGCCCGCGACTGCGGTGGTCCGCCTGTTCGGTTGCTGCTTGATCCTGATCAAGTCCGGCCAGCACCACTGCCGTAAACTGAGAGCCGCTACCAAGACGGCTGCGCCCACCGCCAGGCGTGCGTGCTCGATGCTGCATGTGCCACGCATACATGCCGATTGCGCTGCACCGACCGCATCCACCTGACCACGGCACGCAAGGTCTTGTTAGCTTCTCTGGATTTCGGTGGTAAAGGAGCGCGGCATGCAATCGGTGGATATCGCAGTCATTGGTGCCGGGCCGGTTGGCCTGAGTTTTGCGCGCTCCCTGGCCGGCAGTGGCCTGTCGGTGATGCTGGTCGACCAGCAGCCACGCGCGCAGCTGGCCGAGCCGGCCTTCGACGGGCGCGAGATCGCGCTGACTCATGCCTCGCGTGCACTGCTGGAGCAATTGGGCATCTGGCAGCAATTTCCCGCCGATGCGATCTCGCCGCTGCGCGACGCCCGTGTCATGGACGGGCATTCGCACTTCGCATTGACCTTCGCTGCCTCCGCGCGTGGTGCCGGCGATCTGGGCTGGCTGGTGCCCAATCATCTGATCCGTCGTGCGGCCTGGCAGGCGGTGCAGGCGCAAGCTGCGTTGGAGATGCGCTGCTCTTGCACGCTGCAGGCCGTGCAGCAGGAGCGCGGCCGCGTGGTGCTGCAGTTGTCCGATGGGGAAACGGTGTCGGCGCGCCTGCTGGTGGCGGCCGACAGCCGGTTTTCCAGTACCCGGCGCCTGCTCGGCATCGGCGCGCAGCTGCGTGATTTCGGCAAAACCATGCTGGTGTGCCGGATGCGCCATGCGCTGCCGCACCGGCATGCCGCCTGGGAGTGGTTTGGCTACGGCAAGACGCTGGCGTTGTTGCCGCTGCAGGGCAATCGCGCCGGTGCGGTGCTGACCCTGCCGCCGCGACAGGTGGAGGCCTTGCTGGCGATGGAGGCGGCGGACTTCAGTGCGGCAGTGACCGAGGCGTTCGAGCATCGGCTCGGGCCGATGCAGCAGGACGGCAGCCGGCATGCCTATCCACTGGTGGCCGCCTATGCACAATGCTTTATCGCCGAGCGTGCCGCGCTGATCGGCGATGCGGCGGTGGGCATGCACCCGGTCACCGCGCATGGTTTCAATTTCGGATTGCAGAGCCAGGCACGCCTGGCCGAGCGTGTGCGTGCCGCTGCTGCAGCCGGACGCGACATCGGGGCTGCGGCCCTGCTGCAGGGGTACGAGCGGGCGCACCGGCTGGCGACGCGGCCGCTGTATGAAGCGACCAACGCGCTGGCCGCGCTGTACACCGACGACCGTGCGCCGGCCCGCCTGCTGCGACGCGGTGCCTTGCGTGCGGCGCATGCGGTGGCGCCGTTCAAGCAGGCGATTGCGGCGCATCTGACCCAGCGCAGCGTCTGAGGTATCGAAGTGGGAGCGGGGAGGCGCAGTGCGTGCAGCGCTGCACTGTGGTCCTCATGCGCAGTGGCCTGCAACGGTGTTCGACGCGCGGGCGGGCAATGCGGTCATCCGCTCGCTTGCAGGTGTTCTTGTGGCAATCGGGCGGGCTCGGTCAGCTCGGCTGTCATCAGTGCTGTCATCAGGCGCGCCGCAGTCAGGACGCGGCCATCAGGACGCAGCCATCAGGCCGGCGCATCGACCCGCGCAAGAATCGCATCGATCGCGGTGCGCGCATCGCCGCTGCGCAAGGCGTCTTCCAGCAGTGGAATCACCCAGGCGCAGCCGGCCTTGGTCACGTCTGCGCGCCAGCCGCCGGGCCAGCCTTCCAGTTCGTGCAAGGCCAGCATGCTGCAACCGCCGCGCTCGGCGTGACCGCCACGGATCGACTGCTCGAACCAGAACGGCGTGTCCGACTCGACGTCGATCGAAAAGATGTAGACATCGTGGTCCGGATCGTCCGCCGAGGGCGCGTTGTTGCGCCAGCCGACCTGCACCACGCTCATTCTGCCGGCTCCGCATCGGGGTCCAGCGCCAGCACGCGGATCTCCACATCGTCCAGTTGCACGCACTGGCCGGGGCGGATCTTGGCGGTCTTGCGCAGTTCCTGCACGCCATCGACGCTGACCGCGCCGCTGGCGACGATCGCCTTGCCCTGGCCACCGCTGTCGGCAATACCGGCCAGCTTGAGCAACTGGTTGAGTTCGATGTACTCGCCGTCCAGGTCGAATTCCAGAAATTGCATGGTGCGCTCGGTGACAGGAAGACGGCGATTATCCGCCTGTCGCAGCCGGCAACACCACCATGCCGAACGCAGCCCCGGCAGGTGGAGTCGGTGCAGCAGCGCTACGCCGGCGTCGCGGTGCGGCGTCGGCAAGCTTATTCGCGTCGAAAGCGTGCAATCTCGTCCAGCATGCTTTCGGCGCGCACGACGCCGGGCCCGGCATGCGCGTTGTCGATGCGCTCCAGCCACGGATGGCGTTTGCGCTGCAGCCGTCGATAGCCGAGCCAGGTGCCGATGCCGCCGAGCACGCCCACCAGCAGATTGAGCAGCAGCCAGTCGTGCGGCAGGGTCAGACCGGTCAGTGCGCGCCAGCCGGCGTCGGCCACGGCCACCCACAGCACCCAGAACGCCACGCCCAGCCACGGGGCCACCCGCGTGCGCCAGCGCCGCAACTGCGCGAGCGCGCGCTGCGTCGGCAGCAGCGGTCCGGCAAAGTCCAGTTGCGCCAGCAGCTGCAGCTGCCGTAGTGCGGAGATCGCCAGCGCAATGCTCCACAACTGCAGCAGCACGCCGCCGATGATCGCCGCAACCTGATCGGTATGGGCAAGCCAGCTGCGCGCGATCACGACGTGCAGCGCCACCGCGCACAGCAATTGCGCGGACTGGCTCACCCACAGCGGGCGCAGGCTGGTGCGCGCCGCATGGCCACGCACCTGGCCGATGATGTGACCGATCTGCGTGCCGTGCTGATCCAGGCGGTGTTCCATCGCGTGCCAGGCGCGTTGCATGTCGTCGAGTTCCATCGAATGTTCCTTGGGCGAAGTGGGTGGTCAGAGTTCGGCGCGGATGCGCGCCTTGAGGCGGCTGAGTTTCGTGGCGACATTGGTCTCGCTGATGCCGAGCACCTCGCCGATCTCGCGGTAGCTGTGCGCGTCCAGGTACAGCAGCATCAAGGCGCGTTCCAGCGGCGGCAGGTGGGCGATGAAGCCGTGGAGCGCGGCGACCTGCTGCGCGTGTGCCGGGTCGCGCGCCAGCGGATCGGCGATGCTGTCGGCCACCGCCTCCAGCGGGAGCGGGTCCTGCGGCGCGCGGCTGCGACCGCGCAGATCGCTGATCGCAACGTTCAAGGCAATGCGATACATCCAGGTGGAAAAGCGCCGGCCGGCGTCATAGCCGGGGAACGCGCGCCATAACTGCACGGTGATGTCTTGCGCCAGCTCGGCGCGGTCGTCCGGGTTCCAGCAATAGCTGGCCGCGACCTTCAGGACGATGCCGCGGTGCTGCTGCAGCAACGCGTTGAAGCGGGTGTGCAGGTCTGTTTCCAGGGACATGGCTCCGGCCGGGGTGGGTGGATGACAAGGGTCGAGGAGATGATTCGCCGCAGCGGGCGAATCCTCACAAGCTGAACGGACTGTCACGGAAATTTCGACAGCGGGGGGCCTGAGGGCGCACACTATGCTGCTTTGCGCCTGCCGGCTCCGTGCGGCGCCTCCGGAGTTACCCAATGACCCAAGAATCTCCCGCGCCGCTGCTGTTTGCAGACCTCGGCCTCTCAGACGCTGTGATGAAGGCGGTTGCCGCCGTCGGCTACGAGTCGCCGTCGCCGATCCAGGCCGCCACCATTCCCGCGCTGCTGGCCGGCCGCGACGTGCTCGGCCAGGCGCAGACCGGCACCGGCAAGACCGCCGCGTTCGCGCTGCCGGTGCTGTCCAACGCCGACCTCAACCAGCTCAAGCCGCAGGCGCTGGTGCTGGCCCCGACCCGCGAGCTGGCCATCCAGGTCGCCGAGGCGTTCCAGAAATATGCCGAAGCCATTCCCGGCTTCCGCGTGCTGCCGGTCTACGGCGGCCAGCCCTACGCGCAGCAGCTGAGCGCGCTCAAGCGCGGCGTGCATGTGGTGGTCGGCACTCCCGGCCGGGTGATTGATCACCTGGATCGCGGCACGCTGGACCTGTCCCAGCTCAAGACGCTGGTGCTGGACGAAGCCGACGAAATGCTGCGCATGGGCTTCATCGACGACGTCGAAGCGGTGCTGAAGAAGTTGCCGGAGAAACGCCAGGTGGCGCTGTTCTCGGCGACCATGCCGCCGGCGATCCGCCGCATCGCGCAGACCTATCTGAAGGACCCGGCCGAAGTCACCATCGCGGCCAAGACCACCACCTCGGCCAATATCCGCCAGCGCTACTGGTGGGTGAGCGGCCTGCACAAGCTGGACGCGCTGACCCGCATCCTGGAGGTCGAGCCGTTCGACGGCATGATCATCTTCGCGCGCACCAAGGCCGCCACCGAAGAGCTGGCGCAGAAGCTGCAGGCACGCGGCATGGCCGCGGCGGCCATCAATGGCGACATGCAGCAGGCCGCCCGCGAGAAGACCATTGCCCAGCTCAAGGACGGCAAGCTCGACATCCTGGTCGCCACCGACGTGGCCGCGCGCGGCCTGGACGTGGAGCGCGTCAGCCATGTGCTGAACTACGACATCCCGTACGACACCGAAAGCTACGTGCACCGCATCGGCCGTACCGGCCGTGCCGGCCGCAATGGCGACGCGATCCTGTTCGTCACCCCGCGCGAGAAGGGCATGCTGCGTTCGATCGAGCGCGCCACCCGCCAGCCGATCGAAGAGATGCAGCTGCCGAGCGTGGATGCGGTCAACGACACCCGCGTGGCAAGGTTCATGACCCGCATCACCGAGACCCTGGCCGGCGGCCAGATCGAGATGTATCGCGATCTGCTGCAGCGCTACGAGAGCGAGAACAACGTGCCGGCGATCGATATCGCCGCGGCGATGGCCAAGCTGCTGCAGGGCGATGCGCCGTTTCTGCTGACCCCGCCGGTGCGTGGCGCACGCGAGGAATTCGCTCCGCGCGAGCGCAACGATCGCGGTGATCGCGGCGAGCGTCCGCGCTTCGAGCCGAAGTTCGAGCGTGGCCCGCGTGCCGATGGTGAGCGCGCGGCACGCCCGCCGCGTGCGGAACGTCCGGCCTTCGCCGATGATGGCGCCGGTGCCGAGCGCCCGCGTCGCGACCCGGTTGCCCCGCGTGGCGAGCCGGAATTCGGCATGGAGAGCTACCGCATCGAAGTGGGCCACACCCACGGCGTGAAGCCGGCCAATATCGTCGGCGCGATCGCCAACGAAGCCGGCCTGGAAAGCCGTTACATCGGCCGTATCGACATCCAGGACGACTATTCGATCCTGGACCTGCCGGCCGACATGCCGCGCGAGCTGCTGACGCACCTGAAGAAAGTGTGGGTGTCCGGCCAGCAGCTCAACATGCGCAAGCTGGAAGACGGCGAGGCGGCTGCAGCGCCGTCCAGGCCGCGCTTCCCGCGCGGCGGCAAGCCGTCCGGCCGCCCGAATGGCCCGAACCGTCCGATGGACCGTGCCGGCGCGCCGCATCGCAAGGGCCCGCCCAAGCCCCGCGGCGAGTAAGCGCCGCTGAGGACCCGGCAGCGTTCGGCGGTCCTGCCGTCGCTGCGGGGCGCCGTGGTCGTTATGTTGGTTGATGCATATCGGACTGCAGGCGTCACGCGCTGACGTCTCGGGGATTGCCGGCAGCGTCCTGCCGGCCAGGCGAAGTGCCTGCGTCGACCGTGGTCAAGCAGGCGCTGCCATACAGACTGCGCCATTGCGGCCGCTACTGCCTTCAGGCGCCCACTGGGCGCCTGAATCGCATGGGGCGGCGGCAGGGTTCGAGGGTGACAATGGCGCAGATGGCGGGCGGTACCGGCGGTAGGCAGACCATGCATCTGATGCGCGGCTGGCTGACGCTTCCCTTGGCCTTGTTGATCGGCATGGCCATCAGCATGGCGGTGCTCTCTGCGCTGATGATCGAGATCCAGTCCGGAGCGACGTCCTGGATCGTCGGCCAGAGCCACTGGTCCAATGCCCAGCAGGAGTCGGTGTACTGGCTGGAGCGCTACCTGGGGAGCGGCGATCCGGCCGACCTGCAGGCCGCCTGCCGCGCGCTGGAAGTGCCGCTCGGCGACCGCGCGGCCCGCGAGGCGGTCGAGCAACCGGTGATCGACTGGAGCGCGGTCCATGCCGGGCTGGCGGCCGGCCGCAATGCCCCTGAGGACATGCCGCAAATGGTGCGGCTGTATCGCTACGGCCATGTCTTTCCGTATCTGCGCGACGCCATCGCGATGTGGAAACACACCGATGCCGACCTGTTGCAGCTGAGCGCGCTGGCCGACCGGGCCGCCTCGGTGCAGGCCGCCAGCCGCCCGGATCCGCGCGCGCTGCAGGCCCTGCGCGATGAGCTGCATCTGCTCGATGGCCGCATGCGCAGCGATACGGCGCAGTTCCAGGCGCTGCTGATCCGCTGCGCGCGGCTGCTGCACGACATGATGGTGATCTGCAGCTTGGCGACCTTGCTGCTGGTGCTGACCACCTGCGTGCTGGCGATGCGCCGCATCGGCGATTACCTGCTCTCGCACGAAGGCCGCTTTCGCACCGCGTTCCAACAGGCGGCGCTGGGCATGGTCAAGTTCGACCTGCGTGGCCGCGTGCTCGATGCCAATGCCTCGATGGCCGACATCCTGCGCTACCGGCCCGAAGAGCTGCAGGCCTGCACGCTGGCAGAGGTGATGCATCCGGACGACATCGCGCTGGACAGCCGCGGCATGGTCGACTGGCCGACCCTGCTGCAGTCCGGCGAGCGACGCTTCCTGCGCGCCGATGGCGGGGTGATGTGGGGGCGCTGGAGTGCCTCGCTGGTGGAACCCGGCCCGGAAGAGCCGACCCTGGTGCTGGCGGTGATCGAGGATGTCTCGCACGCGCACGAGCTTGCCGACGAAGTCGCCTTCCATGCGCGCCACGATGCCCTGACCGGCCTGATCAACCGCCGCGAGATCGAACGCCGGCTGCTGCGCCTGATCGAGCCGCCGCAATCGCCGCAGCTCCGCCATGCGCTGTGCTTCGTCGACCTGGATCACTTCAAGCTGGTCAACGACACCTTCGGGCATGCGGTGGGCGACAAGTTCCTGTGCCACTTCGCCGATGTGATCACCATGCAGCTGCGCCCCGGCGACTGGCTGGGGCGGCTGGGTGGCGACGAGTTCGCGATCCTGCTGGCCAATACCGACCTGGCGCAGGCGCAAACCGTGCTCGAGCGCATGCACGCGGTGCTGGGTCAGCCATGGAGCCACCAGGGCGGGCGGCCGCTGACGCCCGGTTGCAGCTTCGGCGTGGTGGAAATCCGCCAGGGCGCCAGCGACGTCAATGCCTTGATGACCGCCGCCGACCTGGCCTGTTACGCAGCCAAGGAAGAGGGGCGCAACCGGATTCGCTGTTTTGGCGAAAACGATTTGGCGCTGGCGCGGCGCCGCCACGACGGCGGCTGGATCAGCGCGGTGCAGCAGGCCATCGCCGAGGACCGCCTGCTGCTGTATGCGCAGAAGATCCAGGTGTTGCGCGATCCGGGACGCCTGCAGTACGAAGTGCTGGTGCGCATGCGCGCGGGTGACGGGCGGGTGCTGAGTCCGGGCGAATTCCTGCCTGCGGTGGAACGCTACGGCCTGGGGCGCATGGTCGACGTGCATGTGCTGGAAACGCTGTGCGCGCAGCTGGCGGCCAATCCGCTGCACTTGGCTAATCTGGATCTGTGCCACGTCAACCTGTCTGCGCAGTCGATCGCGCAAGCGGATTTTCTCGATTTCGTGTGCGCCCTGTTCGAGCGCTATCCGAGCCTGGTGCCCAAGCTGTGCATGGAGATCACCGAGACCGCCGTCATTGGCGATCTGGAGCACGCGCGGCGCTTCGTGCAGAGCGTGCGCGCGCGCGGCTGCCATGTGGCGCTGGACGATTTCGGCAGCGGCCTGGCCTCGTTCGGCTATCTCAAGCAGTTCACCGTGGATGTCCTCAAGATCGATTGCGGCTTCGTACGCAACTACGCACACGACGCGGTGGACCGTGCGGCGGTGCATTCGATCGCGCAGGTGGGCCTGGCGCTGGGCATCGAAGTGGTCGCCGAGGGCGTGGAGTCGGAGGCGGACATTCCCGGCCTGCACGAGGCCGGAGTGGGCCAGGTGCAGGGTTTCAGCCTGCATCGTCCATGCCCGCTCGACGAGTTGCTGCACGCCGGGCAGCCGCTGCTGGCGTTGTCCTGATCGCACATGGGTGCACGCGGGGCGCTGCAAATCGCCGATAATCGGCCGATGACGACCCGACTCAACAAATACATCGCCGAAACCGGCTTCTGCTCCCGCCGCGAGGCCGATCGCCTGATCGGCGAACGCCGGGTCACCGTCAATGGCGTGGCCGCCGGCACCGGTGCGGTGGTGGGCGAGGACGACACCGTGCTGGTGGACGGCCAGCCACTGCGCACGCGCGCCGCCAGCAAGCCCGGTGGGCGCAAGCATGTCTACATCGCACTCAACAAGCCGGTGGGCATCACCTGCACCACCGAAAGTTCGGTCAAGGGCAACATCGTCGAATTCGTCGGCCACGAGCAGCGCATCTTTCCGGTCGGCCGGCTCGACAAGGAGTCCGAGGGGCTGATCCTGATGACCAGCAACGGCAACATCGTCAACGAGATCCTGCGCGCGGAAAATCGCCACCAGAAGGAATATCTGGTGGCGGTCAACAAGCCGGTCACCGACGAATTCCTGCGTGGCATGGCGCGCGGCGTGCGCATCCACAACGAGACCACGTTGCCGTGCCGCACCGCGCGCATCGCCAAGTTCGGCTTCCGCATCGTGCTGGAGCAGGGCTTGAACCGGCAGATCCGCCTGATGTCCGCCGAATTCGGCTACCGCGTGACCCAGCTGCGCCGTGTGCGCATCGACAACATCAAGCTGGCCGCGCTCAAGCCCGGGCAGTGGCGCAACCTCAGTGATGCGGAATTGCGCGGATTGCTGCCGCAACGCACCGATTGGTGATGGGGCCCGGCGCGATGGGCCGCACATAGCGGCACGGTGCGCCGGCTGCGCATGTGCAGCCCAATGGCCGCGCATGACCGGCTCGGTCATACTTGCGCCGCTGACAGCCAGCTGGGGGAGCAGGCAGCGTGATCAAACCGACATTGCCGGACAACGAAGCCGAACGACTGGCCGCGCTGCGTCAGTACGAGGTGCTGGATTCGCCGCCCGAGCGTGCCTTCGACGACCTCACCATGATCGCGTCCACGTTGTGCCAGACGCAGATGGCGGCGGTGGTGCTGGTGGACGAGCAGCGGCAATGGTTCAAGTCCGCACATGGCGCGCCGCGTAGCGAAGCGTCGCGCGATATCTCGTTCTGCGCGCATGCGATCCTGCGCCCGGACGAAGTGATGATGGTCGACGACACCTTGCTCGACCCGCGCTTCCACGACAATCCGATGGTGACCGGCAGCTCTGCGGTGCGCTTCTATGCCGGCGCGCCGTTGGTGACCAGCGGCGGCATGGCGCTGGGCTCGCTGTGCGTGTTCGACCAGACCCCGGCGCATCTGCGCGAAGAGCAGCGGCAGGCGCTGCAGGCATTGTCGCGGCAGGCCGCACATCTGCTGGAACTGCGCCTGGCCGGCAAGCGCCTGCGCCAGCAACTGCATGAGCGCCAATGGTACGAACAGCAGCTGGCAAGTTACTACGCGCAAATGGATGCGTTGAACGCCGATCTGGTCGAGCAGACCCGCACCGATCCGCTGACCGGCCTGCCCAATCGACGTGCGTTTGCGGCGGCCCTGGGCGTGGCCATGGAACAGACGCGTGCGGCGGGCCAGCCGTTATCGGTGGCGTTGCTGGACGTGGACCACTTCAAGACCGTCAACGACGTGCACGGGCACGATCAGGGCGATGTGGTGCTGCGCGAGCTGTCGGCGTTGCTGCGCGCGCATGTGGCCGGTGCCGGCACCATCGCGCGTTACGGCGGCGAGGAATTCGTGCTGCTGCTGCCCGATGTGGATCTGCTGCAGGCACGCGTGCAGTGCGAGTACCTGCGCCAGAGCGTGGCAGTGATGACGATCGCGCTGCCGGTAACGGTGAGTATCGGCGTGGCCACGCTGCATCCGCAGGAAAGCGCGGACGCGGTGATCAAGCGCGCCGACCAGGCCCTGTATGCGGCCAAGCGGGGCGGGCGCGACCAGGTGGTGGCGTTGGGGTAGGGGTGGTTGTGATCGTGGTGATGTGCGGGCGTTGCTGCGTTATCGACAAGGCCGGTCGCGGCCTGGGCCGCTCCTACGACGACGGTTGTTGCTTGTGCGGTGCCGTCAGTCGACGATGTTCTTCGCCTCGGCGGTGCCGAGCAGTTCCGGATGCACGATCGTGCGTCGGCGTTCCAGCACTGGATGCAGGAACACCGCGCCGAGAATGATCGCCACGCCGAGATAGAACTGCACGGTCAACTCGCGTTGCTCGCCGAGCAGGGCGATCGCCAGCACGATGGCGTAGACCGGTTCGAGATTGGTCACCAGCTGCACCGAGTAGGCGCTGAGATGGCGCAGCGCCACCAGCGCCAGCGCAAACGGCAGCAGGGTGCAGGCCAGCGACAGCACCAGCAGCAGGATGCCGTCGTGCAGGCCGGGAACGATCAGCAGATCGCCATGCAGCGACGGCAGCACCAACGGCATGGCCGGTGCCAGCACGGTCAAGGTCAGCGTGCCGGCACCGAGTTCCAGTGCGGTGACGGTGAGCGGGTCGGCATGCGCGACCATGCGCTTGTTGAGCGAGCCGAACAGGCCCACGAACACCGCAGAAATCGCGCCGACCACCACGCCGGCACGCATGCCATCGGGCACCCCGCCGACCACCAGGGCCACCCCGGGCAGCACCGCCAGGCCGAACAGCAATTCGCGCGGGCGGAAGGGGCGCTGCGTCACCCATGGCTCGATCACTGCAGTGAACACCGGCGCCAGCGCGATGCAGGTCGCCGCCACCGAGGCATTGGCCAGCTTGATCGCGCCGTAGAAGGTCAGCCAGTGCAGGGCCACCAACGCGCCGATGCCGCAGTAGCCCAGCACCACGCGCGCGGACAGGCCGCGCAGCCCGCGCCATACCCGCGGCAACAGGGCCAGTGCCACCACCACGATCAACATGCGCCACCACACCAACGGCAACGCCGGCAGCGTGATCAGCTTGCCCAGGATCGCGGTGATGCCCCAGAGCAGGACGCAGAAATGGATTTGCAGTTGCGCCTTGCGCAGGTCGGTCATGGCCATGCGCCATTGTCGCGCAAGACGCGCCGCAACGCCGCTGCCTAGCGCGACCCCAACGCCTGCAGCAATGCCATTGCCGCAGCCGGATTGCGCTCCTTGGCGGCACTGATGAAAAACACGAACACCTCGCGTGGGGTGACCTTGACGTGCGTGGCCGCGTCGACATGCGGCAGGTCCGCCGGATCGTCGCCGCGCCGCCAGGCCTGGATGCGCTCGGCCCAGCGCGCCAGTGCCGGCGCAGGGTAACCGGCATGCAGGCGCGCCTGGCTGCGCATCAGGCGCGCATAGACGAAGTCGGTGGACAGATCGGCAAAGGACGGGTGCGCGTCCGAGTCGGTGAACACCGTGGCCACCCCATGCCGGCGCACCAGTGCCAGCAGCGAGGCATCCACCGCGTCGTGGTCGCGGATTTCCAGCACATGGCGCAGCACGCGCTTGCCGGCGCGCTTGGGCAGCAACGACAGGAACGCGTCCAGGTCGTCGGCCTGCAGCCGGTGCCCCTGTTCGAACTGCCACACCAGCGGCCCCAGCGTGTCGCCGAGCTCGACAATGCCGCCGATGAAGTCGTCCACCTGCGCCTGGGTGCCGGCCAGTTTGCGCGACTGGGTGATGCGGCGCGGTGCCTTGGCCGAGAACACGAACCCGGGCGGCACCTGCTCGCGCCACTTCGCGTAGGTCGCCGGCTTCTGTGCCCCGTAGTAGGTGCCGTTGATCTCGATGGCGGTGAGGTGGCGGCTTGCGTATTCCAGCTCGCGGCGTTGTACCAGCCCTTCCGGATAGAACATCCCCGCCCGCCACGGCGCATACACCCAGCCGCCGATACCGACGTGGATGCCATCGAGCGCGGGCGGGGTGGCGGCGAACAGATCGGTCATGAGGGATTCCACGTTGGCGTGAGCGCGTGCCTGGCATGTCCGGTGCACGCACCTGTTGCAGGCCGCCCCGATGATAGCCCCGCCGGCTTCGCCGTGACGCCCCGCAGTTGCCGCAGCGTCCGCGCGCACGCCCAGGCAGGCGCGGCCGTTGGCCGGGACCATCTGCAGGCAAGGGATGGATAGCGATCCAGGCGCAGCCGGCCAAGCGGCGCGGCGATCGGCGGCCTCCTCGGCAGCTTACGCGGACGCGGCCATGCCGCTACCATCGCAGCTCGCCACTTACGGACCGCAGCGATGACCTGGACCACGCCCGATCTGTGTGACCGCTTTCCCGAGGTGAGCATCGCCGAACCGGTGTTCCGCTCCTACGGCGCACGTGGGGCATTCTCCGGGCCGATCGTCACCGTGCGCTGTTTCGAGGACAACTCGCGCGTGCGCGAACTGGCCGCCACGCCCGGCGACGGACGGGTGCTGGTGGTGGACGGGCAGGGCTCGTTGAAACATGCCCTGCTCGGCGACCAGATCGCCGCACAGGCGGTCGCCAATGGCTGGGCCGGCGTGTTGATCCACGGCTGCGTGCGCGATGTGGAGATCCTGGCCACGCTGCCGCTGGGCGTGCTGGCGCTGGGCGCCTGCCCGCGCCGCACCGAGCGGCGCGATCTGGGCGATGTGGATGTGCCGGTGAATTTTGCCGGTGTGGCCTTCGTGCCCGGCCATTGGCTGTATGCCGATGGCAACGGCGTGTTGGTGGCACCGCTGCCACTGTCGCTGGACAGTGCGGGCGGATCGATCTGAGCGACATGCGAGGACCTGGGACAGTAACCGTGAACCGATGGCTGAGTGGAGGCGTGCTGATGCTGGCAAGCGTGGTGGCGACGACGCAGGCGGCCGAGCTTCCCGCCGGCATGCAGCAGTTCGACGCGCAGATGGAGCGCGTGCGCGAGCAGTTCGATGTGCCCGGCATTGCGGTGGCCATCGTCAAGGATGGGCAGGTGGTGCTGGAGCGCGGCTACGGCGTGCGCGAGATCGGCAAGCCTGCGCCGGTGCAGGCCGATACGCTGTTCGCGATCGCCTCCAACACCAAGGCCTTCACTGCCGCGTCGCTGTCGATCCTGGCCGACGAGGGCAAGCTCTCGCTCGATGACAAGGTCGTCGATCACCTGCCGTGGTTCCGCATGTCCGACCCGTACGTCAGCGGCGAGATGCGCCTGCGCGATCTGCTCGCGCACCGCAGCGGCTTGAGCCTGGGCGCGGGCGACCTGCTGTTCTGGCCGACCACCAGCTACAGCACCGACGAGGTGGTGCAGCGCCTGTCCAAGGTGCCGTTGAAGGGCGGTTTCCGCGATCGCTACGCCTACGACAACATCTTGTACGCGGTGGCGCAGAAGGTGATCGAGCAGGTCTCCGGGCAGAGCTATGCGGCGTTCCTGCAGCAACGCATCTTCGCCCCGGTCGGCATGCGCGGCACGCGCTTCAATGCCGACCATCTGCAGCCGGGCGACAACGCGGCGGTGGGCCATGCCAAATACGACTTCACCCAGCTGCGCACCGTCGCGCCGCTGACCTGGTCCAACAATTCCGGTGCCGGCGGCATCTATGCCAGCGCGCACGACATGGCGCTGTGGATGAAGGTGCAACTGGCCGGCGGCATTCTGCCCGATGGCACGCCGCTGTTCAGTGCCAAACGGCAGCAGGACATGTGGTCGATGATCACGCCGATCGCGATTGCCGAACCGGCCGTGCCGGAGCTGGCGGCAGCACGGCCCAATTTTTCCGGCTACGGCGAAGGCTGGAGCCTGAGCGATTACCGCGGCCATCGGCTGGTCTGGCACACCGGCGGCTGGCCGGGCATGGTGTCGCGGCTGACGCTGGTGCCCGACCAGCAACTGGGCGTGGTGGTGTTGACCAACCAGGAAGTCGGCGCGGCCTTCAATGCAGTGACCCTGCAGGTGCTGGATGCGTTCCTGCAGGTGCCGGCCACCGATTGGACCGCCGCCTATGCCAAGGCCGTGGCCAAGGCCGATGGCGATGCGGACACCAGCTGGAAGAAGCATCTGGACGCACGTGCAGCGCGCTCCACGCCGTCGCTGCCGTTGCGCAGCTATGCGGCGACCTATCGCGACCCGTGGTACGGCGATGTGGTGATCCGTCAGGACGGCAAGCGCCTGCGTCTGCAGTTTTCCAGGACCGCGCAATTGATCGGCACGCTGGAGCATTGGCAGCACGACAGCTTCATCGTGCGCTGGGACGACCGCTCATTGAATGCCGATGCCTTCGTCAATTTCGCGCTGACCCCGGATGGCGCGGTGCGCGAGATGCGGATGGAGGCGGTGTCGCCGCTGACCGATTTCAGCTTCGATTTCCAGGATCTGGTGTTGACGCCGGTGGCGGCAGCGCAGTCGACGCAGAAGTGATGCTTCGCTGATCCTTGCGGCGGCCATCGCCACTGCCCCGAGCGTGCGGTGGCCGGCTGCCTGTGCTGCAGCGTCGGCGCCGTGCGCACCGATGGCCTGGCGGTGGGGCGCCATCGGCGCCGCAGCCGCGCACACCGCGCATGGGCCTTGCGCAACCGGGCTCGGCGCATGGGCCACGTCGTCCGGGCCAACCGTGACGATGACTCCAGCCTCGCTCCGCCAAGGCCTGCGCGCCAGCTGCACGATGGCTATCGCCCACCGACACGGCTCGTTATGATCCGCGCACTTCTCAGGGATGTCGCCGAACGCATGACCACTCCGCAGATGTCGGTGTACTTCTTCCTGCAGGCCGCCGCGATCCTGCTGGTCTGTCGTCTGGTGGGGCTGCTGGCCAGGCGGATCGGCCAGCCGCAGGTGGTGGGCGAGATGATCGCCGGGGTGATGCTGGGGCCGTCGCTGTTCGGCGTGCTGGCACCTGCGACGCAGGCAGCCCTGTTTCCCAGGCAGACCATGGATGTGCTGTACGTGTTCGCGCAGTTCGGCGTGGGCCTGTACATGTTCCTGGTCGGTACCGACTTCCGCGGGGACCATTTCCGCGCGCGCTATCGCAGTGCGATGAGCGTGTCGATGGCCGGCATCGCGGTACCGTTCGCGTTGGCCTTTGCCCTGTGCCCGTGGTTGATCAACGTCGGCGGCCTGTTTTCGGAAAAGGCCAAGTTGATGGAGGCCTCGCTGTTCCTGGGGGCGGCCATCGCGATCACCGCGTTCCCGATGCTGGCGCGCATCATCCACGAGCGCGGTCTGACCAATAGCCCGTTGGGCACGCTGGCACTGACTGCAGGTGCGTTCGACGATGCGGCGGCGTGGTGCATTCTTGCCGTGGTCCTGGCCAGCTTCGGCGGCAGTTGGGGTAGTGCCTATCTGGCCATCGGCGGCGGGGTGGCCTATGCATTGTTCATGATCTTTGTCGGCCGGCATCTGCTGCGCCGCCTGGACGCCTACGTGGTGCCGAACCAGCCGCTCGGCAACGGTGTGCTCGCGGTGGTGTTGATGCTGTTCTGCCTCAGCGCGTGGGCAATGGATGCGATCGGCATCCACGCCGTGTTTGGCGGCTTCCTGCTGGGCGTCTGCCTGCCCAGGGGAGCGTTGACCGAAAAACTGCGCGAGATGCTGCAGCCGTTCGTGGTGGTATTGCTGCTGCCGCTGTTCTTCACCTATTCCGGCCTCAAGACCCAGCTCAGCGTGCTGCTGCAGCCGCAGATCATGCTGGCAGGTGTGGCGATCCTGGCCGCATCGTTCATCGGCAAGGGCGTGGCCTGCTGGGCCGCGGCGCGTGCCACCGGCGAGAACAACCGCGATGCGATGGCGATCGGCTCGCTGATGAATGCACGTGGCCTGATGGAGCTGATCATCATCAATATCGGCCTGCAGGCCGGGGTGATCGAACAGGGCCTGTTCTCGGTGCTGGTGCTGATGGCGATCCTCTCGACCCTGATGGCCACGCCGCTGTTCAACTGGATCATGCGGCGCCATCGCAACGTGACCGATGCGGTGCCGAGCCTGCAGCAGCGCTGAGGCGCTGCCATCGATTCCACCGATGCGGGCACGCGCTGCTGTCGCCTGACGCCTGCGCTTCGATGGTGGTCGCATCCAGGCGCCCCGATGCCTGCTGCGATACACGGCGCCCCGCGCGCTGGCGTCGCGCGGCTTGCGGGCATCCGTGCAGCATCCGGGCACCGTGCGGCGGCGGAGTCACCATCCCGGCGTATGTGGCCGGTCCGTTGCAGGTGCGTGCGCGCGCCTGCAGGACCGATAGCGGCAGGGTGCACCTTGCGGCACCGGCGGCGCAGCGATGCAGCCAGTGGCGTGGCGCTGCATACTTGCAGCGCAAACAGGTAGCCAAAACACGATGAGCAAGGCCAAGAAGAAAGCTGCACAGCAGGCGGTGCCCGCACCTGCGCCGGTGTATCAGCTGCATGTTTCGCTGGTGGAGAGCGCGCCGTTGATCTGGCGCCGCGTGCTGGTGGCGGGGGCGCTGCGCCTGGCCACGCTGCATCGCGTGCTGCAACCGGTGATGGGCTGGCACGGCGCGCATCCGTACGAATTCGACCTGGGCGGCGGCCGCTATGGCGAGTCCGGGCTGGACGTGCCGGACCGCTCGCGGCTCAAGCACGCCGCGCGCGTCACCGTCGAAAGCGCGGTGGGCGAGCTGGAGCGCTTCGACTATTTCTATGGGGCCGGCGCCGGCTGGCAGCACCGCGTCCAGGTCGAGGCGATCCTGCCGCCGGATGCGGGCTTGCGTGTGGCCCGTTGCGTGGACGGCGCCAACGCCTGCCCGCCGGAAAACAGCGAAGGGATCGACCACTACCAGGCATTGCTGCAGATCATCGCCGACCCGGATCATGCCCAGCATGTGCAGGAACTGGCCACTCTGGGCGGGCGCCTGGAGCCGGGCCATTTCGATCCGGCCGAGGTCAACCGCCTGCTTGCGCGTGTTCGTGAGTGAGCGTCGCTGCGCAGGACGTTGGCCAGCGTGATCCCGACGCGCGCTGGTCGGCACGGTGCAGCCACTGGCTGACACCCCATGACCTGTGGTGGTCACCGGGCCATGCCTGGCGCAGGCAGCCGCAAGCGATGCAAGGGAGCCGGTTGTCCGGCGCATGCAGCGCACGCCTGGCTTGCGTCTGTGGAAGCAGGCGCCGGCACTGGCGCCACTGCAGCTTGACGCGCGATCAGCTAGCCTGATGCCCCGGTTTTTCCCGAAAGTGTCTGCGATGTTTCGCTGGTTCGAATCCCTGATCGATGTCTTCCCGCCCATCGAGCGGGACATGCCGCCACGTAGCGTGTGGCGGTTCTACCTGCATTACCTGCGGCCGTTGTGGCCGATCCTGCTGGCCACGCTGATCGCCGGATTGCTGCTGGCCCTGGTGGAAGTGGCGATGTTCGACTTCCTCGGGCGCATCGTCGACATGCTGGCCGAGCGACCGGGAGCGGACTTCTTCCGCCGGCATGCCGGCGAGTTGACCTGGATGGCGGCGATCACGCTGGTGGCGCGGCCATTGTTCACCGGCCTGCACAACCTGTTGGTCAACCAGGCGATCGTGCCGGGGCTGAGCAACCGCTCGCGCTGGCTGATGCACAACTACGTGGTGCGGCAGAGCCTGGGCTTCTTCAACAACGATTTCGCCGGCCGGATCGCCAACCGGGTGATGCAGACCGGGACCTCGCTGCGCGAATCGGCGGTGCAGATGGTCGATGCGCTCTGGTACATCGTGGTCTACACCGGCAGCGCGCTGTGGTTGTTTGCGCAGGCCGACCCGTGGCTGATGCTGCCGCTGCTGATCTGGCTGGTGGTGTACGTCGCGTTGATGGCGTTCTTCGTGCCGCGCATGAAGGCGCGCGCGTGGATCGCATCGGATGCGCGCTCCAAGGCCACCGGGCGCATCGTCGACGGCTACACCAATATCTCCACGTTGAAGCTGTTTGCTCACGCCGGCCGCGAACAGGCCTATGTGCGCGATGCGATCGACGAGCTGGCGGTGAAACATCGCGGGCAGACCCGCGTGACCACCACCATGGATACCGCCATTGCGGTGGCCAACGGCTTTCTGATCGTCGGTACGTGCGGGCTGGCGTTGTGGCTGTGGAGCCGCGGCCAGATCAGCGTGGGCGCGATCACGCTGGCGACCGGCCTGGTGATCCGCATCCACAACATGTCCGGCTGGATCATGTGGACGGTCAACGGCATCTTCGAAGACATCGGCAGCGTGCAGGACGGCATGCAGACCATCTCGCAGCCGGTGCTGGTGCAGGACGCGCCCGACGCAGTGCCGCTGCAGGTGACCCAGGGCCAGGTGCAGTTCGAGCACATCCATTTCCATTACGGCAAGCGCGGCGGGGTGATCGCCGGGCTGGATCTGCAGGTGCGTGCCGGCGAGAAGATCGGCCTGGTCGGCCCATCGGGCGCGGGCAAGTCGACCCTGGTCAACGTGTTGCTGCGTCTGTACGACCTGGAGCAGGGACGCATCCTCATCGATGGGCAGGACATCGCCCAGGTCACCCAGGAAAGCCTGCGCGGGCAGATCGGCCTGGTGACCCAGGACACCTCGCTATTGCATCGTTCGATCCGCGACAACCTGCTGTATGGCAGGCCGCAGGCCAGCGACGCGCAGATGCTGGAAGCGGTGCGCAAGGCGCGCGCGGAAGGCTTCATCGACACGCTGGTCGATGGCGAAGGCCGGCGCGGATTCGATGCCTATGTGGGCGAACGCGGGGTCAAGCTGTCGGGCGGTCAGCGGCAGCGCATCGCCATTGCGCGCGTGCTGCTGAAGGATGCGCCGATCCTGATCCTGGACGAGGCCACCTCGGCGCTGGACTCGGAAGTGGAAGCGGCGATCCAGGACAGCCTGGACGCGTTGATGGGCAACAAGACCGTCATCGCGATTGCGCACCGCCTCTCCACCATCGCGCGCATGGACCGGCTGGTGGTGATGGATGCCGGACGCATCGTCGAGACCGGCACGCATGCGCAACTGATCGCGCAGGGCGGCCTGTATGCACGCCTGTGGGCGCGGCAAACCGGCGGGTTCGTTGCGGCCGATGGGTGATGTGGTTGTCGAGTGGGTGGCGGAAATGTGCAGCCACGGCAGCAGCGGCACTGGCAAACCCCTCTCCTGCGGGGCGCCAAGGCACGGCCTGCGCGCCACTGGCGCGCGTGGCCTGGAGCGCCCGCGCTGCAAGCGCGGGCCGGGGCTCGGAGCGGGGGGTGGGGTGAGGGTACGGGCGAAGCCACTCGCCAGGTGGGCTGCACGAGGCTTCGCGCGCGCCCTCATCCGCCCCTGCGGGTCACCTTCTCCCGCGTGCGGGAGAAGGGACATGCATGAGCGCCGCAGTAACCGCTCTTCCTTGTGCGGGAGAAGCATCGGTCACTCGATCGGCTGATCCAGCATCAGCTCGCGTGCAAAGCGCACCGGCGGGGCGCCGTAGGACAGCATCTGGTCGTGGTATGCCTTCAGGTTGAACTTGTCGCCCAGCTTGTCCTGCACCGCCTTGCGCGTGTCCAGATGTTCCTGCACGCCGACGAAGTAAGTCGGCAGCTGCGCCGACGACAGTTGCGCGCGCACCCACTTGCCCGAGGCCTCGCTCTCCTGCTGGAAGGTGTCGTGGGTCATCAGGTGCATCGCCTTGTCGCGCTCCCAGCCGTCCACATGCACGCCCTGGTCGAGGATGGCGTTGGCGATGGTGCGCAGGTAGAACTTGAGCTGCACCAGGTGGAACAGTGGGTCGTTATCCAGATAGCCCTGTTCCTGCATCATGCGCTCGGTGTACACCGCCCAGCCTTCGGCGAACATGCCCGAGCGCAGCACCGCGCGCAGCGTGGAGGGGAATTTGGCCGAATGCCAGCCTTCCAGGTAATGGCCCGGGGTGCCTTCGTGGATGCTGAGCAGGTGGATCATGCGGCTGTTGTACTCGCGCAGGAACGAATCGACCTGCTTGTCGTTCCAGTCGTCGGGAATCGGCGAGACCGCATAGAAGGTCTTGAGATTCTTGTCGAGCGGGCCGGGCGAATCGCAGTACGCCACCGCCACGCCGCGCTGGAACTCCGGCATCAGGATGATGTCCACCGGCGAATCGGGCAGCGTCATCAGATCCTTCTGGCGTACGAACTCGGTGGACTGCGCCAGTGCGGCCTTGGCATCGTCCACCACCTTGTCGCGTGCCGGCTTGTCGGCATAGGCCAGTTCCAGCGCCGCCTCAATCGCGGCCTGCTGCTGGTCGTCGTTGGGCGTTTCGGGCAGTGCCGGTGCGCCGGGCTTGTCCTTGAGCACCGTGCGGGCGATGCCGTACATCTCGCTGCGCACGCGCTTGAGCTCGGACTCGGCGCGCTGCTTGATCTCGCCGCGCGACAGCGACGACAGCAGCGCGAATTTCAGCTTCTGATCGTAGAGTTGCGCACCGACGCGGAAATCGCCCTTGGCATTGGGCACCAGCACGGTCTCCAGCCAGGTCTGCTGCTCGGCCACGGCCTTGCGCAGAGCGTCGATGGCGGCCTGCGCGCGGGCCGCTTCGATCGGGCCGAGCTGGCCGATGTTGGGCGCGATGAAGGTGTCGACGATGCTCAGGATGCCCTTGTTCTGCTTGGCCACCGTTTCGGCATGGATCTTCGGCACGCGGGCCGGGTCCAGGTTTTCGCGCGCCTGCGCAAAGATGCCGGGAATCTTCTCCATGCGCTGCGTGGCCGAGGTCAGGCGCTCGGACAGCGGCGCGAAGTCGCGTGCCATCAGGCCATACAGCGCGCTGCCGGCCAGGCCGTTGTAGACCTGCGGGTCCCAGGCCCAGCTCTGCAGCACCTCGCTGTTCCAGATTTCCGATTGCAGCTGGTTGCGCAAGATGGCCGCATCGACCTGGTTCTCGCGCGACAGCTTGGCTACTTCGATGGCATCCAGGTCCGACAGCAATGCCTTGCCGGCATCCAGGCTGCGCTGGCGGCCGGCGCTGCTCAGATCGTCGATCTGCGTGTCGAAGCGGTGATCGCCGGTCTGGGTGGCGGTGACCGGCGACAGCTGCATCCAGGTGTCGAGCGCGCGCTTGGACAGCGCCGCGAAGCGGGCATCCGGCGTCTGCGCATCCTGGGCGCTGGCATCCGGGGTGCCGGCGCGCGGCGATTGGGGCTGTTGCTGGCAGGCGCCGAGGCCGGCGAGCAGGGCGAGGACGAGCAGACGTTGACGCATGGTGGATCCCGATGGAAGCAATCGGCCAGCATAGGCATGTGCGCGCTTGTCCGCATCCGCCATTGGTTTAGAGTGGCCGCTTCCAAGGAGGATCACCATGCACCACGCCGGTAGCTGTCATTGCGGACGCAGCGCGTTCGAGCTGGAAACCGATGCGCCGATCACCGGGGCGCACCACGGCAATGGCCCGTTGGGCCGTGGCCATGGCGGCCTGCCGTGGTTCGGCATGCGCAGGCAATCACGCCTGCAGGGCGAGCCCCAGGCGCTGGGGGCCTGGCGCATCGACCAGCAGCGGATCGAGCATTCCCACTGCCGGCAGTGCGGTAGTGCGCCCATCAGCGCGGGGATGCACCCCGGTGCCGGCGAGCCCGCTCTGGTGGTCAAGCTGCGCTGCGTGCCGGAGCTGGCCGCGCCGAGCATGCATGCGGTCGCCGGAGCCGGCCGATGAGGCGCGCGATGCAGCGGTATGCGGTCGGGTTGCTGCTGGGCTGGGCGCTGAGCGGATGTTCCAGGCAGTCGGCAGAGCTGGCGGCAGACGGCGGCGCTGCGGCACCGGCACCGCCTGCCGCGCAAGGCAACGCGCTGGCGTATGAGCACGATGTGCGGATCGAGTTGCCGGCCGATCAGATCGGCCAACGCATCGTGGCGGTTCGCACTGCCTGCCAGTCGGCGCAGTTCGGCGACTGCGCGCTGCTGGCGGTCGAGCAGACCGGTGGCCGCGACCCCAGTGGCAGCGTCAGTGTACGTGTGGTGCCCGACGGCATCGAGCCGCTGGTGCAACTGGCCGGCCAGCATGGCGATGTCGCCGCGCGCAGCACGCGCGCCGAGGATCTGGCGCAGCAGATCGCCGACACCGGTCTGGCGCAGGCGCGCCTGCAGAAAGAACACGCACGCCTGCTCGAGCTGCAGCAACGCCGCGACCTGGCCGTGACCGATCTGCTGGCCCTGTCCAAGCGGCTGGCCGAGATCGAAGCCGAGGCGCAACAGGCCCAGCAGGACGCCGCGCAGCAGCAACGCCGCGTGCGCACCCAGCTGCTGACGCTCAATTTCCGTGGGACCGGGGGCGAGCAGGGCAGGGGCGAAATCGCCGAGGCGGCCGCCGGGTTCGGCCAGGTCTTCGCGTCCAGCGTGGCCTTTGTGATTCGCGCAGTGGCGGCGTTGCTGCCGGTGGCGGTGGTCGGGCTGATCGTTGGCTGGCTGCTGCTGCAGGCGTGGCGCTGGCGTGCGCGGCGGCGCCGGATGTCCTGATCGGCCGCGCGGCTGGCCGGCGATGCCGCACCAGCCGCGCATGTGTTGGAGACGCGCTTGTTTCAGACAGTGACGCGAGGCGTTGCGCGCTCGCAGGTCACGCGCGGTGCAGCCGTTCGTCTGCGATGGTTGCGCAGCGCCTCGGTGCACCATCGCCACACGCCGACTGCGCGCAAGGGCGGCGCAGTCGGTACGACGCCCGCTCAGCCTTCGTCGAATTCGTATTCGACAAACACATCCAGCCGCAGCGCCAGTTCCTGCACGGCGTCGCGCACCTTCTGCGCGGTGGCTTCGTTGCCGGCTTCCACTTCGAATTCGTGGCTGCCCGGACCTTCGTCGTCGGACAGGCCGGCCGAGCTGGAATCGTCATCGTCCAGGTGCGGCATCAGATCGTCGACTTCTTCCACGTGCTCGATGCCTTCGATGCTCTGCAGCAGGTTGGCGATGGCACGCGCGTCGTCGTCGGTGCCGGTGATACGCATGCGAAGAGTGGGCATGGGAACGTCCTAGGGATTGGGGAGCTAAAGCCTAGGCACCGGCAGGACAAAACGAGGTGATGGTGTAGGGCACTCGCGGCCTGCGCTCATTCACATCGGGCGGGTCGGCCGTCTGACGTCGGGCCGCTGCCCGACATGCAGCAAAGGCTGGCCTGCCGCGCGCAACATCGCCGGCAGGATGTAGTGACGATGCACGCGATGGATCGCAGCCATGTGCAGGTGGCCGAACCGGTTGCAGCAGCAGACCTGCGTGGCCATCGTCAGCGCGATCGTGTGCGCGTCCACGCGGCGCAGCGCGGAAGCTGACGCATGCGCCCGCTCCAGTCACTCGTGTGCCGAGGCCTTGCGCGATCGCCGACGCACACGCGGCGCACTCGCCGTATCGCGCGCCGGCAACGCCACCAGCTCCGCCGGCAGCGCCGGCATCGGGGTGCGCTCGTCCAGGGCCTCGCGCTTGAGCCAGTCGATAAACGCCATTGCCGCAGGTCCAGGCACGCGATGGCTGGGATGCACGATGTAGTAGGCGTAGCGCGCCTTGAGGGTGGGGCCGGGCAGGCGCACCAGCTCGTAGCGCTGCAGATACGGTTGGGCGATGTGCTTGCGTGCCAGGACCGCGCCCAGGCCATAGACCGCCGCGCGCATGGCGTCGGTGCTGTCGTTGAAGGTGTGCATCGGCGGCAGCGTGGTGCCGCGCACCTGCGCGGCACGGAACCAGTCACGCCATCCCTGTGGCGACATGTCGCTCAGCAGCGGCAATTGTGCGATCTGGGCCGGCGTGCGCAGCGCGGCGACCTCCGGCAGCGACGGCGAAGCCACCGGAAACAGTTCGTCGTCCATCAGATGATGCGAGGTCAATCCGGGCCAGGCGCCCTGGCCATAGCGGATGCCCAGGTCGGGGCCGCCTTCCTCGAAGCGCGAAAATGCCGCGTCCGACTGCAGGTCCATGCGGATATGCGGGTGCGCGCGACAGAAGCGCGGCAGCCGCGGCAACAGCCAGCAGTACGACAGCGAGCGCAGGGTGGTCACACGCAACGGGATGGCGTCTTCGCGCGGATGCAGGTTGCCGGCCACCGAGGCGATGTCGGCCAGCGCAGCGGTGGCCGCATCGGCCAATTGGCGCCCCTCCGCGGTGAGCTTGACCCCTCGCGGCAAGCGCTGGAACAGGGTCACGCCCAGCAGCGCTTCGAGCTTGCGCACGTGATGGCTGACCGCGCTGGCGGTCAGATGCAGTTCTTCGGCGGCATGCGCGAAGTTCTGGTGGCGCGCGGCGGCGGCGAACACGCCCAGCGCGGGCAACAGGGTGGGGCGCAGGTTCATCGAGGCATGAGTGAGATTTGTGGCTCGCCTCGATACTACGCGCTTGTCGCGCCTGCGGCTGCAACCGATGCTGCAGTACCCCATCGCGATGATCGTGCCATGTCCGTCTGTCTGCCTGATGTTGTCTTCTGCGGTTCCAGCACATCACGGCAGCCTGCGCAGGTGGGGCAATGAGCGCGCAACCGGCCCCGCAGCCGGGCGTTGCCACACGCGAATGGCGCACCCCGCTGGAGCTGGGGTTTCTCGGCATCGTCTGGGGCTGCTCGTTCCTGTTCATGCGCGTGGCCGCACCCAAGTTCGGCACCGTGGCGCTGGTGGAAATCCGCCTGGCGCTCGGGGCATTGGTGCTGTTGCCGTTCCTGTGGCTGGCGCGGGCGCGGTTCCCGCTGCATCGCTGGCCGATGCTGGCGGCGATCGGCGTGCTCAATTCCGCGTTGCCGTTCCTGCTGTTCGCCTGGGGCGCGCAACACGCGCCGGCCGCGATCGGTGCGATCTGCAATGCGATGACGGTGTTGTTCACCGCCTTGATTGCCTTCCTGTTCTTCGGCGAGAAGATCGGCACGCGGCGCGCACTGGCCTTGCTGGTCGGCTTCATCGGCGTGCTGGTGCTGGCCACCGGCAAGTCGGCCGGGTTGAGCGTGGGCCCGGCGGCCCTGGCGGGTGCCACCGCGTCGCTGCTGTATGGCATCGGCTACAACCTGGTGAAGCGCCACATGGGCGACTTGCCGCCGGCCGCATCGGCCGCGTCCACACTGGGCTGCAGTGCGCTGCTGCTGGCGCCGTTGGCCTGGTTGCAGTGGCCGACCACGCCGGTGCCGGCCGTGGCCTGGGCCTGCGCCACCGCGCTGGGCGTGGTGTGCACCGGGTTGGCGTTCCTGATGTATTACCGCCTGATCCAGCGCATCGGCCCGGCACGCGCCTCCACGGTGACCTACCTGGTGCCGGTGTTCGGCGCATTGCTGGCCTGGTCGCTGCTGGGCGAGCCGTTGACCTGGACCATGCTGGTGGCCGCGGTGCTGATCCTCGGCAGCGTCGCCTTCAGCCAGCGCGCCCGCTGAAAACAAGCGCGCCCGCTTTTACGAATCCCGAATCCCCGATCCCGAACTAGCCAGCAGGCGGCGCCCGCACCGGCAACGGCACATTGCACAGATCGATATGCCCGGCCGGGCGCTTGTAGAAATCGTCCCTGCGATTGCGGCGCGCTTCGACCACATCGCGGAAGGTCTGGCTGTCGGTGCGCAGCAACTGCAGTGGCGTGCGTTCGGGCATGGGCACCTCGCTGGCCAGGCGAATGGCACGGATCGGCGAGCGTTGCGCGGGATCTTCGTAGAAACCCATCGGGTCCGGCCCGCGCGGGATCACGCTGAGCAACTCCATGCCCTTGACCACGCGGCCGACCACGGTGATGTTGCGGTCCAGCTGGCGCGGCGACTGCCCGGTGACCACATACAGCTCGGCGCCGATGCTGCTGTCTTCGTCGTTGTTGCGGCCGGCGCCCAGGGTGCCGTAGCAGTGCGCCAGCCAGGTCTTGCCGCTGGCGCTGTCGCGCCCGACCGGGAAGCCGTCGACAAAGCCCACCTGCGCCGCCCAGCCATCGCTGTCGGGCAGGCGCTGGAAGTCCAGGCCTTGCGAGGTGCGTTCGAATTCGGCCGGCAGGTGCGTCTTGGCCGAGCCCAGCGACCTGGCCTTGGCCGGCGTCTCGCCATCCGGGTCGCCGAACTGCACCACGAAGTTGTCCTGCGAGCGATAGATGCTGAGACCGTCCCAGAAGCGTTCGTGCGCCAGCGTGCGGATGTTGCCCACGTGCGCGGGCGCGAACTGCGGCGCCAGCTCGATGATCACCCGTCCGCCATCCAGTTCCAGGTACAGCGTGCGCTCGGGGTCGAGCACGCGCCATGCGCTGGCCGGCGAGGCGTCCAGGATCTGTTGCGGGCTGCGATAGGCCGCGTTGGCGGCGGCGGGTAACACCAGGGCAAGCAGGCAGGCGGAAGCAACAGTGCGCAGCAGCATGAAGGCAGCCAGTCGGGAAGAAGCCTGATTCTTGACCAATGCGCGCAGGGGCGCAAAGTGCGGGTTCGCAACGCGCGCCATCGACGACGTATGCGCCGTGAATGCCGGCCGACCCATGCCTGCCCAAAGGAGTCGGTCGGTGCCCAGCATGCGCCGGCGCTGCAATCGCGCGCCGGTCTGCCGGTCAGCGCGCCGGCTTGCGTTTGACGTAGAGCTGCTTGCGCACGCGTGCCACGACCTCGCCATCGCGGTTGTGCACGCTGTTTTCGAACCAACGCAGGTACTTCTCGCCAGTGGCGGTGGCATCGCGCAACTCGCCCAGCACGCTATCGTCGATGACGAAATCCGCGCTCACCGTGCCGCGCCCGGGTTTGACGAACTCGATGCTGCCGGCCTTGTCCCACACGTAGTAGTCGCGCCCCAGGTTCTGCATGGTCAGCAGCATCCAGAACGGGTCGGTCATCGCGAACAGGCTGCCGCCGAAATGGGTGCCGACGTAATTGCGATTCCACGGCCGCTGGCGCAACTCGACGCGGGCATGGCGATAGTCGGCCGACAACGCGGTGACGTGGATCCCGGCAAACAGGTACGGCGGCCACAGGTTGATACCGAGCTTGAACAGGGAAGCACGCATGCGGCCAGGGTCCATGGCGGGGCGGACCCGCAGCATACCATTCGCATGCGTATGGAGCATGTGCCGGTGATGGCAGCGCCCGGCCGGTCTGCAGGCCGGGCGCCGTGGTGCCCGCGGCGCCTAGAACACCAGCGACGACATCTTGCGGCGGTAGCGGCCGACCAGGTCTTCGTCTTCGATCACCCGGAACGCATCGATCAGGCTACGCCGCGGCAGGTTGTCGTCGAAGCCGCGGTCCTGCCGCAGCATGTCCAGGAACTGCTCCAGCGCGGCTTCGTCATTGCCGTCGAGCAGGTGGCGCACGCCAAGCAGATGGCGCGCGCGCAGGTCGGCGCCGTTGGCGGCGACGGCGGCCTGCAGGGTGTCGGCGTCCGGCGCGTCCTTGAGCACATTGGCAAAGCCCAGCCGCGCCTTGGCGCGCACCGCACGGTCGTCGGTGGCCAGGTTGGCGGGCAGGGCGTCGATCAACTGTTCGGCCTCGGTGGTGTCGCCGGTCTTCAGCAGCGCCAGCGCCAGATCCAGCTTGAGCTCGTCCTTGTCCGGCTCGGCAGCGATCGCCTCGCGCAGCGCGGCAACCTGGTCCTGCGGCTCGAGCGGGGCCGGCGGCAGGTCTTCCACCACCTGCGCCTCGGCCGGCAGCACGCCGTGCTGGGTGAGGAATTCGCGCACCTGGCCTTCCGGCATCGCACCCGGGAAGCCGTCGACCAGCTCGCCGCCCTTGACCAGGAACACCGTCGGCACCGAGCGGATCTGGAACGCGGCGGCGATCTGCTGCTCCTTGTCCACATCGACCTTGGCCAGCTCGAAGGCGCCGTTGTAGTCGGCGGCGAGCTTTTCCAGGATCGGCGTCAACGACTTGCAGGGGCCGCACCAGGTAGCCCAGAAGTCCACCAGTACCGGTGTCGTCAACGATTTCTGCAGGACCTCGGTCTCGAAGGTGTCGGTGGTGGCATCGAATACGTGCGGCTTGTCGGACATGGGCTTCCAGAAGTGATTGCGGCAACAGTGGGAGGTAATGGTGGCAAACCGGGCCGACACAAGGCTGGCGGTGGCCAGGCGTGCCGGCGCGCGGTCGGCCGCCATGCTGCCGGCCGTCATGGCGGCAGGGGTTCACGCCAGGCGCGCCCGGCACGACAATGCCGCGTCCTGGCGGCGCAGCCTGCGCCCGGCGTTGGAGCAAGGCAATGACACGCATCGATGGCACCCAGCGCTACCTGGGCCTGGTCGCGGCAAGCGTATTCGTGCTGGCGGTGGCCGGCTTTGGCGTGGCGCTGCCCGGTTACCTGCAGGCCAGCCATCCGGTGGCCTTACTCGGTGCCAACGGGGTGCCGCATGCGTTGGGCTTCAACCTGCTGGCGTTCGTGCTGGTCGGCGCGCTCGGCATGGCCACCGGGGTCAGCCTGCTGGCGCGCATGCCGGCCAGGTCCAGTTGGAGCCTGCGGGTGGGCGGGCAGTTGATCGTGCTGGCCGGGCTGGCCTTTGTCGGCATGGGTGCGCTGCCGCTGGATCCCACCGATCTGGACGGGCGCGCCAGCCAGGCCCATGCCACGGCCTGGCTGCTGTGGGCGGTGGCCTTCGTGCCCGGCATGCTGTTGCTCGCCGCCGCGCTGCTCAACCAATCCAATACCCGCCTCCTGGCGTGGCTTAGCCTGGCGGCGGGGCTGCTGGTGGCGGTGCTGGCGTTCGGCCCGCCGGGCCTGCTGCGGCAGGCGATCGCCCAGCGCCTGGCGTTCCTGGCCTGGGTCGGCTGGCTGGCCGTGGCGGCCTGGCGCTGGCCGGCCAGAGCCGCCGGCTGAGGCGAGCGTTTGGAGCACCTGCTGCACTGCGGTACCCTGTGCCGCTTTGCACCGCCCGAGCATCCGCTCCCAATGTCCACCGTCGAACCGAACGCCTACGACCCGCAGCAGGTCGAAACCTCCGCCCAGCAGTTCTGGGATGCCACCCGCGCCTTCCAGGTCGACGAAACTTCGGACAAACCGAAGTTCTATTGCCTGTCGATGCTGCCGTACCCGTCCGGTGCGCTGCACATGGGCCATGTGCGCAACTACACCATCTCCGATGTGGTCAGCCGCTACAAGCGCATGACCGGCCACAACGTGCTGCAGCCGATGGGCTGGGATGCGTTCGGATTGCCGGCGGAAAACGCGGCGATCAAGAACAAGACCGCGCCGGCCAAGTGGACCTACGCCAACATCGACCACATGCGCGGCCAGCTCAAGTCGCTGGGCTATGCGATCGACTGGTCGCGCGAGTTCGCCACCTGCACGCCCGAGTACTACGTGCACGAGCAGCGCATGTTCACCCGGCTGATGCGCAAGGGCCTGGCCTACCGCCGCAACGCGGTGGTGAACTGGGACCCGATCGACCAGACCGTGCTGGCCAACGAGCAGGTCATCGACGGCCGCGGCTGGCGCTCCGGCGCGCTGGTGGAAAAACGCGAGATTCCGCAGTGGTTCCTGCGCATCACCGATTACGCGCAGGAACTGCTCGACGGCCTGGACCAGCTGGAGGGTTGGCCGGACTCGGTCAAGACCATGCAGCGCAACTGGATCGGCCGCTCGGAAGGGCTGGAGATCCAGTTCGACGTGCGCGACACCGACGGCACCGCGCTGGATCCGCTGCGCGTGTTCACCACCCGCCCGGACACGCTGATGGGCGTGACCTTCGTGTCGATCGCCGCCGAGCATCCGCTGGCGTTGCATGCGGCCAGGTCCAATCCGGAACTGGCGGCGCTGCTGGAAACGCTCAAGCACGGCGGCGTCTCCGAAGCCGAGCTGGAAACCCAGGAAAAACGCGGCATGGCCACGGGCCTGACCGCGGTGCATCCGATCAGCGGCGAGCAGGTGCCGGTGTGGGTGGCCAACTTCGTACTGATGGGCTACGGCACCGGCGCGGTGATGGCGGTACCGGGCCACGACCAGCGCGATTTCGAGTTCGCCAACAAGTACGCGCTGCCGATCGTGCAGGTGGTCAAGCTGCGCGAGCCGCGCAACGAAGAAGAGCAAACCTGGGATGCCACCCAGTGGCGCGACTGGTACACCGACAAAAGCCGCCCGCTGGAGCTGATCAATTCGGCCGAGTTCGACGGCCTGGATTTCGGCGGCGCCTTCGAGGCATTGGCCGAGCGCTTCGAGCGCAAGGGCCAGGGCCAGCGTCGGGTCAACTACCGCCTGCGCGACTGGGGCGTGAGCCGCCAGCGCTACTGGGGCTGCCCGATCCCGGTGATCTACTGCGCCAAGTGCGGCGCGGTGCCGGTGCCGGAAGACCAGTTGCCGGTGGTGCTGCCGGAAAACGTGGAATTTTCCGGCACCGGGTCGCCGATCAAGACCGACCCGACCTGGCGCCAGACCACCTGCCCGGACTGTGGCGGCCCGGCCGAGCGCGAGACCGACACCTTCGACACCTTCATGGAGTCGAGCTGGTACGTGGCGCGCTACACCAGCCCCAACGCGCGCGACATGGTCGATCGCCGTGCCAACTACTGGATGCCGGCCGACCTGTACGTGGGCGGCATCGAGCACGCGATCCTGCACCTGATGTACTTCCGCTTCTATCACAAGCTCATGCGCGACGCGCGGCTGGTGGACAGCGACGAGCCGGTGACCAACCTGCTTACCCAGGGCATGGTCATCGCCGACACCTTCTACCGCGATGCCGACAACGGCGGCAAGGACTGGATCAATCCGGCCGACGTGGAGATCCAGCGCGACGAGCGCGGCCGCGTCACCGGCGCGGTACTGATCGCCGATGGCCAGCCGGTGCACATCGGCGGCACCGAGAAGATGTCCAAGTCCAAGAACAACGGCGTGGACCCGCAGTCGATGGTGGCCAAGTACGGCGCCGACACCGTGCGGCTGTTCTCGATGTTCGCCGCACCGCCGGAGCAGTCGCTGGAATGGAACGAGGCCGGCGTCGATGGCATGGCGCGCTTCATGCGCCGGCTGTGGGTGCAGGTGCACAAGCATGTGGGCGAGGGCGCCGCCGCTGCACTGGATGCCGCCGCGCTGAACGCCGAGCAGAAGGCGATCCGCCGCAAGACCCACGAAACCATCGGCAAGGTGGACGACGACTACGGCCGCCGCCACAGCTTCAACACCGCCATTGCCGCGGTGATGGAACTGTCCAACGCGCTGGCCAAGTTCGACGATGCCAGCGCGCAGGGGCGTGCAGTGCGCCAGGAAGCCCTGGAAGCGATGGTGCTGCTGCTCAACCCGATCACCCCGCACGCCAGCCACGCCCTATGGCAGGTGCTGGGCCGCGACGAGACGCTGCTGGAAGATGTCGCGTTTCCGCAGGTCGATGCCGCCGCGCTGGTGCGCGACGCGCTGACCCTGGCGGTGCAGATCAACGGCAAGCTGCGCGGTACCATCGAGGTCGCTGCCGATGCCGGACGCGAGCAGATCGAAGCGCTGGCCCAGGCCGAGCCGAACGCGGCCAAGTTCCTGGAAGGGCTGAGCGTGCGCAAGATCATCATCGTGCCGGGCAAGATCGTGAATATCGTGGCGGGTTGATCGTCGCTGATCGGCTAGGTCGCCATTGCCGGTTCGGGCAGTGTCCCGGAGCGGCGTGGCGACGCGGTGCGAGGTCGCTGCGGCGTTGTCGGCAACGTGTCGCACTGGCGCGTGCTGTTGCGCGGGTCGGGGGTGCTGCAGGGGGTCTCTGCGATTGACTGCACTGGTGCGTTGCGACGCATGGGTGACGTTTCCGCGATGGTTCCTTGTCCTTCATTTCAGGCGCGCTTGGCGACGTGCAGGCGAGATTGCCGGGGTGGCTCCTGGTCATTCACTGCACCGGCGCGTGGCAACGCGTTTTTCATTCCTGGGCGCGGCGTTTTTTCGCCGCGCCCTCTCAAGCCCCGTTCACGCGGTGTCGGGCAGGCTAGCCGCCTGTTGCCGCCGCCGGGGCGCTCATCCAGACTGTGCCCATGATTCGATTCCCTACTGCCTTCGCTGCGTCCCTCGTGCTCGTCTCGAGCCTCACCGCCTGCGGCTTCCATCTGCGCAACTCGCTGGCGCTGCCGCCGGATACGCCCGCGGTAAAGGTGCAGTCCGCGGTGCAGTACAGCGAGCTGGCCAAGCTGCTGCGGCGTGGCCTCAAGGCTGCCGGCGCCACCCTGGCCGACGAAGATGCCAAGACCGGCTTCGCGCAGGTGCAGGTGTTGTCCGAGCGTTGGGGCGATCTGCCGATCGCCATCGACAGCCAGGGCCGTGCGCAGGAATACAGCCTGCGCTACGCCGCCATCTTCACCGTCACCACCGCCAACGGCTCGGTGCTGGTGCCGCAGCAGGTGATCGAGCTGTCGCGCGACTACGTGTCGCCACCGGTGGACGCCACCGGTACCGCGACCGAGCGCGAGATCCTCGCCGACGAATTGCGCAAGGACATGTCCGCCTCGATCCTGCGCCGTATCGACAGCGTGGTGCGCGCCCGCGTGCAGCGTGGCGAGAGCCTGGAAAGCACGCCGAGCGCGCCGCTGCCGCCGGCCGCCACGCCGCCCGTGCAGCCGTCCACGCCGGAATCGAGCGTGCCGGCGTCGCTGCCGCCGGCGTCCTCGTCCAATAACTGAGCAGCCGGTGATCAGCCCGTCCGCGCATCTGCCGGGCAGCCGCGCCCGGTGTCCGGAACTGGCGTGCGCCAGGCGCATGTCGCGTTTGCCGCGCGCTGACCATGCCGCGACGGCCGCCGCCGACGCGGTCTTGTCGGTAACGGTCCAGTCGCGCGTGTTCTCGTAGTCATGGAACTTCCGTAGTCATGGAACTTCGTCCAGAACAGCTGGCCGGCCAGTCCAACCAACCGTTGCAGCCGGTGTACCTGATCGCCGGCCCGGAAACCTTGCGGGTGCTGGAAGCGGCCGATGCGGTGCGCGCACGGGCGCGTGCCGAAGGCATCAGCGAACGCGAGGTCTTCGATGCCGACGGGCGGGAGTTCGACTGGAACCAGCTGGATGCGACCTTCAACGCGCCCAGCCTGTTCAGTCCGCGCCGGCTGGTGGAAGTGCGCCTGCCCAGCGGCAAGCCGGGCAAGGACGGCGCCGAGGTCATCACCCGCTTCTGCGCCAACCCGCCGCCGGATGTGGTGCTGTTGATCACCGCCAACGACTGGAGCAAGGCGCACCAGGGCAAGTGGGCCGATGCGGTCGGCCGCATCGGCACCATTGCGGTGGCCTGGGCGATCAAGCCGCACGAGCTCTCCGACTGGATCGAGCGCCGCCTGCGCAGCCACGGCCTGCGTGCGGACGCTGCCGCCGTGCAGCGCCTGAGCGAGCGGGTGGAAGGCAACCTGCTGGCCGCTGCACAGGAAATCGACAAGCTGGTGCTGCTGGCCGATGGCAAGGTGCTGGACCTGGAGGCGATGGAATCGCTGGTCGCCGATGCCGCGCGCTACGACGTGTTCCGTCTGGCCGAAACCACGTTTTCCGGGCAACCGGCCGCAGTGATCCGCATGCTGGCCGGCCTGCGCGCCGAAGGCGAGGCGGTGGCCGCACTGATGCCGATCCTGATCAAGGAACTGCTGCGTACCGCGGCCCTGGCCAAAGTGCAGGCCAACGGCGGCAACCTCGCTGCCGAAATGAAGGCGCAGGGCCTGTGGGAATCGCGCCAGGCGCCGTTCAAGCGCGCGCTGCAGCGGCACCCCGAGCCACGTCGCTGGGAGCGCTTCGTCGCCGAAGCCTCGCGGGTCGACCGCATGGCCAAGGGCCGCGCCGACGGCGACCCCTGGGTCGGCCTGGAACGCCTGCTGGTGGCCGTGGCCGAAGCCCGCGCGGTGAGATTGCTGGTGTGAACGCCGGCGATGCCGCCTCCGGAGACCGCGCCTGCGCCAAGGATGCGCGCCCCGTCTGCCCACGCAGCGCACCCCCCGGCCAGGCCACAGCTGCGGCCACCCCCGGCAGCGCGGCCTCCACCTCGCCGCCCACCAACGCCCACCCGGCAGCGCCGAACCCGCGCTCTTCCGATTCCCCAATCCCGACTCCCGATTCCCGGCCTCACCCCGATTCACCAATCCCGACTCCCGACTCCCGGCTCCACCTCTACTACGGCGGCACCTTCGATCCGATCCACCTGGGCCATCTCGCCATCGCCTGCGCCGCGCGCGACGAGCTGGGCGCGCGGGTGCATCTGGTACCGGCCGCCGACCCACCGCACCGCCCCGCGCCCGGCGCCACCGCTGCGCAGCGCGCCCGCATGCTGGAGCTGGCGCTGGCCGACAAACCCGGGCTGGTGCTGGACACCCGCGAACTTCGCCGCGCCGGCCAGGGGGGCGCGCCGTCCTACACCGTCGATACCTTGCGCGAACTACGCGCCGAACTCGGCCCCACGACACCGATCGCCTGGCTGCTCGGTGCCGATGCCTTCGTCGGGCTGAGCAGCTGGCATCACTGGCAGGCCTTGTTCGAACTGGCGCATTTCGTCGTTGCCGAGCGTCCAGGCGCACCGCTGGATCTGGGCCAGGCGCCTCAGCTTGCCCAGGCGGTGCAGGGCAGGTGGACTGCCAGCGCCAGCGAACTGGGCACTGCCCCGGCCGGTCGCCTGTGGCGGCTGCATCAGCCGTTGCGCGGCGAATCGGCCAGCGCCGTGCGCGCGCGCATCGCCGGCGGCAGCGACTGGCAGGCGCTGGTGCCGGCGTCGGTGGCGGCCTTCATCGTGCACGAAGGCCTGTACGGCGATGCGCTGCCGACTCGCTGAACACGCAGCCGGCCGGACCGGCCTATAATTCACGCCAATTCCATCGAGTTACCCGCTTTGACCACCCAAGCCCAAGTCATCAAGACCTCCATCCCGAATCCGCCGCCGTCCGTGCCGGCCCTGCTGGCCACCGTGCGTGAGGCCGTGGAGGAGCTGAAAGCCAAGGACGTGGTCGAGATCGATGTACGCGGCAAGTCCAGCGTCTGCGATTACATGGTGGTCGCCTCGGGTACCTCGACCCGCCATGTGAAGTCGATCGCCGAAGAAGTGGTCAAGTTCGCCAAGCGTCTTGACGTCATGCCGCTGGGCGTGGAAGGCGAGCGCGAGGCCGAGTGGGTGCTGGTGGACCTGGGCGATGTGGTGGTGCATGTGATGCTGCCGCGCGTGCGTGAGTTCTATGCACTGGAGCGCCTGTGGACAGTGGGCGACCAGCGTCCGGACGACGCGGACGCCGACCCCGAAGAGTGAGTGAGCCGGGCATGCCGCGCAATGCCCGACCCCCGACCGATGCGCCTGCCGCGCAGGCGCTGCAACAACTGCGCAGCCAGGCCGGGCAACCGTCCGGCGCGCCGCTGTCGCCGGCACGCAAGCGCTTCGACCGCCTGCTGCGCGACCTGGAACGGCATCGCGCCGACCTGCTGGCCTGGCACCTCGCGCGTTCGCAATGGCGCGAGCGTTACCACACCCAATTGCAGCCCTTGCTCGACCAGCGCCGCGCGGCCGACATTGCGCTGGTCGAAGCGCTCGACCGCGCGCATGCCACGGTCAAGCTGGGCAAGGCCGATCGCGCCCTCCTGTCCGAGTTGCTGTGCGACATCGCCGCCCCGCTGATCGAGGCCGGCCACGAGGCACTACGCCCGATTTACGATCGCCACAGCGCCGTCGGCTACGACCGGGAAGTGGCCGAATCCGATGCGCTGATGAAGCAGATCCTCGGCCAGGCCTACGGACTGGATGCCGACGAGCTGGATGGTATCGAGTCGCCCGAGGAGCTCTACGAGCGCGTCAGCGAGCGTCTGCAGCAGCAGCGCGCGCAACACCAGCAACGCGGTACGCAGCGGCGCAAGCGTGCCGAGAAGCAGGCGGTGGGGGAGAGTGCCGAGCCGCCGCCGGTGCGCGAGCTGTATCGCAAGCTGGCCGGCAATCTGCATCCGGACCGCGCAAGGGACGCCGACGACCACGCTGCGCGCACCATCCTGATGCAGCGGCTCAATGCGGCCTACAAGGCCGGCGATCTGCTGGGCCTGCTCGAACTGCAGGCCGAGATCGGCCTGATGGACGCACGAGGCGTGGACGCGATGAGCGCCGCGCGCCTGCAGGACTACAACCGCGAACTGGACCGGCAGTGCAGGCAGTTGCAGCAGCAGCTGCAGCAGCAATCGGACGAGTTTTGCGCCGAATACGGGCTGGAGCTGGCAGCGCGACCCAAGCCCGAGCGACTGGGCCGGTTGATGGCCCAGCTCAAGCGTGAGCTCGAGGACGAGCTGATGGAGGCGCACCGGGGCTTGCGCGAGCTGGAAGATCCGCAATCGCTCAAGCGCTGGTTGAAGCTGCAGCGCGCCATGTCCGACGCGCCCGACGCGCCCTGGTTCTGACCACGGTTCCGGGTCGTGGTCCGGCTGCGCACGCGCCACTGCGGGTGCGTGCGCGTGCTGTGCGCAGCCTCGGTTGGACATGCTGCCAGTCATGCAGGCCAGGCGCCTGCATGCATGGATTCGGCCGGTGACAGGGGCGCTGCCGAACGGCTGATCCGTTCGGCAGCAGGGGCGGGCCGGCGTGCGGGCACGGGCTTACAACGGCCCGCGCTCCCACGGCCCGGTGATCGCCAGCGTGATGCCAGGCGTCTGGATGTTGACGAACAAGGTGCGCGCCAGCGGGTCCCAGCAGGCGCCGCAGAACTCGGTATCGCGGTAATCGCCTTCAGCGATGGTCTTGCCGGCATCGGCGATCTGCTGCGAGGTGAGCTGCACGTTGTTCTTGGCCAGGTAGAACGATTCGCCGCCGCGGGTCAGCCCGAGCAGCCGCGCGCCGGGGCCGTAGTCGTCCGGGCTCTCGCCGCCGTCTTCGCACAGCACCACGCCGCCGCGCGCGCTGACGGTGACGTTGTCCGGGTTGTGCGCGGCCAGCTGATTGCCGCTGACGAACAGTGCACTCAGGCGCTGGGTGAACAGGTCCAGCACCCACACCGCACCATTGCCGTAACCGCGCCGGCCCTGCGCATCCACGCCGGTGCTGGTGTCGACGATGAAGAGTTTGCCGTAGCTGTACCAGATGCCTTCGCCGCGGCTCATACGTAGCGCCCCGTCTGCCCAGGCCTGCGCAAACGGTCCGCTCAGGGTGTCGTTGGCGCCGATGTCGGCAAAACCGGCGGGCGCGGCGATGCTGTCCAGATCCGGTTCGTCGATATCCACCCACTCCAGCTGGAACTGCTGGCCGATGCTGGCGACGGTGAGGTCGGCGTTGCGACGTCCGCGCACGCGCGCGGCCTGCAGGCGGCCGCCGTTTTCCAGCGAGCCATTCCGCCCACGGCGGTCATTGGGAATGAAGCGATACAGGCCGGCCTTGTTGCGGTCGTCCTCGGTGAGATAGACGATGCCGGTGCGCGGATCGATCGCCACCGCCTCATGGCTGAAGCGGCCCAGTCCGACCAGCGGCCGGCCGGTGGTGCGCTGGCTGTCCGGGTCCACTTCAAACACGTAGCCGTGCTTGCGGCCGGTGCTGGACACCGCATTGGTCTTGATCTCTTCGCAGCTCAGCCAGGTGCCCCATGGCGTCGGGCCGCCGGCGCAGTTGACCAGCGTACCGCCCAGGCTCGGCTCCAGGCTGCCCCAGCCGCGGCGGCCGTAACTCAGGGTGGTGGTGCCGCCGCCGGCCAGCTGGGTGCCGCTGACGAGGCCGGTGTCGTACATCGCCGGTGCGCGGAACGGCGTGGCCGCACCGCGTTCGTGGTTGCGGATCAGCACGTATTCCAGGCCGCGCAGCGGATCGCTGCCCGGGCGCCAGTCCGGCCGACGCAGGCCGACCACGGCCATGCCGTCATGGCGGTCGGGGCAGGGCTGCCCATCGTCCATGCGATCGCCGCTCCAGCCGAACGAGCGGTAGCTGAAACCTCGCGGCAACTGCAGTAACGGCAGCCCGGTGCTCTGGTCGGCGACCGGCGCGAGCGGGCCATAGCGGCTGGGCACCGGTGCCAGTTGCAGCGGCGGCGAGGCGCTGTTGGCGGCCTGGGCCTGGCGCGATTGCAGCGCGCTCAAACTGCCAAGCGCACCGGTGGCCATCACGGCAGCGCTGCCCTTGAGCACCTGGCGGCGGGCGGGATCGAAAATCGGCATCGAACGACTCCTGCGGGCTGGGTAGTGCGCCGACGCTAGAAGCCCGCTGTAACCGCACCATGACACCGCTGTGATCGCCCCGGTTCCGATGCCCAAGCTGTGACGCGGATATCATGTGGCCATGAAATGCCGACTTATCGCTACCGGCGAGCGTGCACCGGCCTGGGTGGCGCAGGGCTTTGCCGAATATCAGAAACGTCTCTCGCACTGGATGCCGCTGGAGCTGGTGGAGATCGAACCCGGCCTGCGCGGCAAGGGCCGCGATGCGCAACGCGCGATCGACGACGAAGGCCGCCGCGTGCTTGCCGCGCTGCCGAAGAACGCCTACGTGGTTGCGCTCGACATCCCGGGCCGCCCGCTCAGTTCGGAGCAGCTGGCCCAGCGCATGGAGCACTGGCGCGGGCAGGGCCGGGATCTGGCGTTCCTGATCGGCGGCCCCGAAGGTCACGCTGCCGAGGTGCTGAAAACCGCCAGCGAAAGCTGGTCGATCGGCCCGCTGACCCTGCCGCACATGCTGGTGCGCCTGATCGTCGCCGAGCAGCTGTACCGCGCTGCGGCGATGCTGGCCAATCATCCGTATCACCGCGCGTAAGCGGCATGCGCGATGGCGGTAATCCGCGCGTATCCGCTGCGCTTTCGAGATGGGTGTGCGGGCAAGTAGCCGGGCGCACCCTGAACCCGATCCGCGAGACCGCACGTCGTCGTGTGCACGCAAGGAGCACTGCAACGATGCGCATGCAATAGCTGAAACCGTGGCCTTGCAGCAGCCGGCTGCGCAACGCCAGACCGTGCGGCGACCGGGCATCCGAGTCGCCGCAGGTAATGACGCATCAGTTCAACGAAAAGCTCACCGGCACCAGGCCATATGCCTGTACGGCCTGGCCGTTCTGCATCGCCGGCTGGAAGCGCCAGCTGCGCAGCACCTGGCTGCGTGCGGCCAGGTCCAGTGCACGATGACCGCTGCTGGTCTGCACGCTCACCTCGGCCGGGCGGCCATCGGTGCCGACCAACACGCGCAGCAGCACCGTGCCCTGCTGACCGGCACGCAAGGCCGCCACCGGGTAACTGGGCGCGGGCGAGCTCAGGTAGTGCAACTGGCCTGCCTCGACCGGGCCGCTGGGTGCGGCAATCGCCGGCGCGCTGTCGGTGACTGCGTCCGTGACTGCAGGTAAGGCGACCGCTGCGTCTTCGACCACGGCCGGCTGACTGATCACCGGGGTCTGCACCGGCACCGGGACCGTGGTCGGCGGTGTGTGCGGCACCTTCGGCGTGAACTCCCGCTTGACCTTGATCACCGGCGGTGGTGGCGTCGCGATGGTGACGGGCATGACCCAGCGTTCCTTCGGTGCGGGCGGCTGCGGAACCGCCCGGTACGAGAGCGGAATCAACAACAGCCCGCCGGCCAGCAGATGCAGGGCCACCGCCGTGCTCATCGCCAGGACGCGCGAGCTGTCGATGCCTGTGGATCGGGAAGAAACCTGGGATTGCGTGCGAACCATCATCCACCTCCTCAACGGAACTGCGGAAAGGACCAGCGCGACCCGGACGCACGACACCATCCGGTAGCGTAGGTTTACCGCGCCCTTTGCACGGGCACAAGTGATTTCGAAGCGCCGGAGGTCGGCTGGCTGATTCGCCCGGTTGCCGCGATCCGCACAGATGAGTCGGCACCGCAGGCTCGTGCGGTTCGAAGGACCGGTGGCATCGCAAGGCCAGGTACCGGAACTTGCGGCGTGCCCCCAAAAAAAAACTGCCCTCGAGGAGGGCAGTCTGGAAATCACACCGAACGCGATCGCGGCTGGATCAACGACCCAGCTCGAAGGTCACGTCCAGGTTGATCGACAAGGTGCTCTCGCCCGGGGCGACCTGGGTGTCCATCTCGGCCTTGGCCGAGCGCATCGAGGCGGCCATCATCATCGGGCGCACGCCGCCGCCGCTGCGGCCTTCGGAGATGCTGACGATGCGGCGCACCTTCAGGCCCAGCGACTTGGCGTAGGTGTCGGCGCGGGCCTGGGCCTTCTTCAGGGCGGCCACGCGCGCTTCGTCATAGGCGGGCTCGGGCTGGTCGACCGAGAAGCTGGGGCCGTTGATGTCGTTGGCGCCCTGGGCGACCAGTGCGTCCAGGACCTTGCCCAGCCGCGAGATGTCGCGGACCTTGAGGCTGACGGTGTTGCTGGCCTGGTAGCCGTTGATCCTGGGCGCCTCGTTCTCCTTGTAGGTGTACTGCGGGCTGAGGTTGATGCCGGTGGTCTGCACGTCCTTGTCGGCGATGCCGGCGGCCTTGATCGCGGCCATGACCTTGCTCATCTGCTCGGCGTTCTGGCGCATGGCGGCGTTGCCGTCGGCGGCCTGGGTGACCACGCCGGCCGACAGCGTGGCGATGTCCGGGATGCGCTTGGCCTCCGCCTCGGCCGACACGTTGAGCAGGGTGCCATCGTTGGGAATGGTGTAGCTCGGAGTGGTCTGGGCGTGGGCAGTCATGGCGGTTCCGGCAGCGATGGACAGGGCCAGCAACAACGGTGTGAGGGTGGTACGCATGAGATCTCCTGGTCTGTAAGGGAAGCGTGTTGCGGGTTCGATGAACATGTTGTGAGTCGAACGCGACCACTGCCGCCCGGATCGGCAAGCGGGCGAGGAGGAGCAACAGGTATGCTGGACGGATGCTCTATCTCGCCTCCCGGTCGCCGCGCCGACAAGAACTGCTGCAACGCTTGGATGTGCCTTTCCAGACCCTGCAACTGGACGTGCCCGAACTGCGCGCCGCCGACGAATCGCCTGCGCAGTACGTGCAGCGCGTTGCGCTGGACAAGGCGCGTGCCGGCCTGGCGCAGGTGCAGGCCGGCGACCCCGCTGCGATCGTGCTCGGCTCCGATACCGAAGTGGTGCTGGGCGAGCGGGTGTTCGGCAAGCCGGCCGATGCGGACGACGCGATCGCCATGCTGAGCCTGCTGTCCGGGCGTACCCACCAGGTACTCACGGCCGTGGTTCTAGTCTGCGCACAACGCGCGCCGGTGCAGGCCCTGGTGGTGTCGGAGGTGACCTTCGCCACGCTCGATGCCTCACAGATCGCCGCCTATGTGGCGTGCGGCGAGCCGATGGGCAAGGCCGGCGCGTATGCGATCCAAGGTCGCGCCGAACGTTTCATCAGCCATCTGTCCGGCAGCTATTCCGGCGTGATGGGATTGCCGCTGTTTCACACCTCGCAGTTGCTCACAGCCCTCGGAGCGCATTGATGTCGGAAGAGATCCTGGTCAACGTCACCCCGCGCGAAACCCGCGTCGCGGTGATCGAGAACGGCATGCTGCAGGAGCTGCATATCGAGCGCGGCTGGCGCCGGGGCGTGGTCGGCAACATCTACAAGGGCAAGGTGCAGCGGGTGATGCCGGGCATGCAGGCGGCCTTTGTCGAGCTGGGGCTGGAGCGCGCCGCGTTCCTGCATGCCAACGACGTGGTGCGTCCGGCGCCGGCGCCGGCCAGCGTGGTCGATACCGAGGAGACGCCGATCCCGCCACCGCCGGCGGCCTCGGTGCCGATCGTGGAGCTGTTGCGCGACGGCCAGGACATCGTGGTGCAGGTGGTCAAGGACCCGATCGGCACCAAGGGCGCGCGGCTGACCACCCAGATCAGCATCCCCTCGCGCTACCTGGTGCTGCTGCCGCAGTCCAAGATCGTCGGGGTGTCGGCGCGGATCGAGGACGAGGCCGAGCGGCTGCGCCTGAAGACCATCGTCAGCGAGGTTTCGGCCCAGCACGGCGGCTTCGGCTACATCATCCGCACCAACGCCGAAGGCCAGCCGGCCGAGGCGCTGGCCGAGGACATCGCCTACCTGTCGCGGGTCTGGAACGTGGTCGAGCGGCGCGGCCGCGAAGCACCGCCGTGCAGCATCATCTACGAAGACCTGAGCCTGCCCTTGCGTGCGGTGCGCGACCTGATCCGCCGCGACGTGGAAAAGGTCAAGGTCGACTCCAACGAGACCTTCGTGCAGCTGCAGGCCTTCGTGGCCAAGTACATGCCGGTGCTGGCCGAGCGGCTGGAGCTGTACACCGGCGACCGGCCGATCTTCGACCTGTACGGGGTCGAGGACGAGATCGGGCGCGCGTTGAACAAGCAGGTACCGCTCAAATCCGGCGGTTATCTGGTGATCGACCAGACCGAGGCGATGACCACCATCGACGTCAACACCGGTTCGTTCGTCGGCCAGCGCAATCTCGAGGAAACCGTGTTCCGCACCAACCTGGAAGCCGCGCAGGCGGTGGCGCGGCAGCTGCGGCTGCGCAACCTGGGCGGGATCATCATCATCGACTTCATCGACATGGACGATGCCGAGCATCGCCGCCAGGTGCTGCGCACGCTGGAAAAGGCGCTGGCGCGCGATCATGCCAAGACCACCGTGTACGAATTCTCGCCGCTGGGCCTGGTCGAGATGACCCGCAAGCGCACCGTCGAGAGCCTGGAACGGCAGCTGTCGGAAACCTGCGGCCAGTGCAGCGGGCGCGGCACCATCAAGACAGCCGAGACGGTGACCTACGAGATCTTTCGCGAGATCACCCGCGCGGTACGCCAGTTCGATGCCGCGCGGCTGCTGGTGATCGCCTCCTCGAAAGTCGTCGCCCGCATCACCGACGAAGAGTCGGCCGCGGTGGCCGAGCTGGAGGAATTCCTCGGCAAGAGCATCCGCTTCCAGTCCGACGACCAGTATCTGCAGGAGCAGTTCGATGTGGTGCTGCTGTGAGGCCGGGAATGGAGAGTCGGGAATCGGGAATGGGGGTGGAGCGAAAGGCGCTCTGCGGGGCGCCGGTGACATCTTTAGAATGGCGGCGCGCGCGGATGGATGATCGTGCGCGCGGCGCGGTTTGTGCTCCTGCGATTCCCTATTCCCTATTCACCATTCCCCGCCGTTAATGCCCACCCCGCTGCGCCGCCGTCTCCGTCTGTTTCGCCGCTATGCGATCACCGCCACTGCGCTTGCGCTGGTGGCGATCGCGTTGCTGGTGGGTGCGGCCAGCCAGGCCTTGCCGTTGGCCGAGCAGCGGCCGCAGCAGATCGCCGCGTGGCTGAGCCAGCGCGCCGGCCAGCCGATCGGCTTTGATCGCCTGCAGACCGAATGGACCCGGCGCGGTCCGCTGCTGCGGCTGGAAGGCCTGCGGATCGGCCCGCATGGCGAGGTGCGGGTCGGCCAGGCCGAAATCCTGCTGGCGATGTATGCCGGCCTGTTGCCCGGCCACTCGCTGACCGAGGTGCGTCTGCGTGGTCTGGCGCTGACGCTGCAACGTAGCGACGATGGCGTGTGGTCGGTGCAGGGCTTGCCGGCCGGGCGGCGTTCGGACCCGTTGGAGGCGCTGCGTCGCCTCGGCGAGATCCAGGTGGCCGAGGCACGCCTGCGGGTGGCCGCGCCGTCGATCGGCGTGGACACCACGCTGCCGCGCATCGACCTGCGCCTGCGCGTCAACGGCTCGACCGTGAACGTCGGCAGCCACGCCTGGATCGACCTGCAGCGCGCACCGCTGACCACGGTGATCGCATTCGACCGCGACAGCGGCGACGGCAGCGCGTATGCGCAAGCCGACCCGGCCGATCTGGCCGCCTGGGCGGCGTTGCTGCAGTTCGGCGGCATGCGCGTGGACGGCGGCGGCGGACGCGTGCAGGCCTGGGCGCAGCTGCGCGCGCGCCGCATCAGCGCGGTCACCGTGAATGCGGATCTGCGGCAGCTGCGCTTGTCCGGTGCGGCGTTGCCCGGGGAGTCCGCGCGCCGCACGCTGCTATGGGAGCGGCTGCAGGCGCGCGCACGCTGGCAGACCATCGACGGCGGTTGGCGGCTGGATGCGCCGCTGCTGCGGCTGGGCGCGGCGGCCAGGCCGCAGCGGCTGGACGGGTTGAGCGTTGCCGGCGGGCGGCGTTATGCAGTGGTGGGCAAACAGCTCGATGTTTCCGGCCTGATCGCGGCGGCGGCACTGAGCGAGCAACTGTCGCCTGGCTTGCGGCGCTGGCTGAGCCTGTCCCGACCACAGTTGCGCCTGGCCGACCTGCAGATTGCAGGCGAGCAGGGCGGCGCGGTGCGGGCGCAGGGCCGGATCGAGGAGCTGGGCTTCCTGCCGGTGGGCAGCGCGCCGGGCATCAGCGGCCTGCGTGGCAGGATCGATGGCGACGCGCAGGCGATTGCGCTCGATCCCGCCCCCGATGCCACGCTGCGCTTCGACTGGCCGGCCGGTTTCGGGGTGGTGCACGAGCTGCAGCTGGCCGGCAGCATCGTGGGCTGGCGCGACGGTGCCGGCTGGCAGGTTGCCACGCCGGCGTTGCGCGTACAGGCCAGGGACTACGGCGCCAACGTGCGCGGCGGGCTGTGGTTCCAGAACGATGGCAGCCGCCCGCGCATCCAGCTGGCCACGCAACTGGACGATGTCGCCCTGCCGGTGGCGCGCAAGTTCTGGATCCGCTCCAAGATGAGCAAGGCGGCCATTGACTGGCTGGACACGGCGGTGGCCGGTGGCGTGATCACCGGCGGCACGGGCCTGGTCAGCGGCGATCTGGACGACTGGCCGTTCGACAACAACGATGGCCGTTTCGAGGCGTTCGGCCAGATCCGCGATGGCGTGATCCCGTTCAATCCGGACTGGCCGGCGATGGAGCAGGTGCAGGCCGACCTGCGCTTCCTCGGCAACGGCTTTTCCCTGCAGGGCAGGGGCGCGCTGGCCGGTGCGCCGATCGCGCGCCTGGAGGCCGGCATTCCCAGCTTCGCCACGTCCGAACTCTACGTGCGCGCCTCCACCCAGGCCGACGCCGCGCAGCTGTTGGGCATGCTGCGCAAGAGCCCGCTGGAGCAGCGCTACGGTGACACCTTGCGCAATCTGGCGGTGTCCGGCCCGGCCGCGGTGAGCTTCGATTTGCTGCGTCCCCTGCGCACCCATGGCACCGGCGGCCACCTGCAGGGCACGGTCGCGCTGCAGGGCGCCAAGCTGGCCGATGCGCGCTGGAACCTGGCCTTCGACCAGGTCAGCGGGCATGCCGAGTACCGCGACACCGGCTTTGCCGCCGAGCGCTTGAGCGTGCAGCACCAGGGCCGCAGCGGCGAGTTGTCCCTGCGCGCCGGTGGCTTCGTGCAGGATCCCGCGCAGGCATTCGAGGCGCGCTTCGGCGCCACCCTGGACGCCAAGGAACTGTTTGATCGCGCGCCGCAGATGGAATGGCTGCGTCCCTACGTGCATGGCAGCGCACCCTGGCAGGTGGGCGTGGACGTACCGCTGCCGACCCCCGGGCAAGCGGACCCGCAGGCGCTGCTGACGCTGCGCTCGGAGCTGGTCGGCACCACCCTGGATCTGCCTGCGCCGCTGGACAAGGCGGCCACGCAGCCGCTGGATACGCAGGTCAAGGTGGCCTTGCCGGTGGGCGACGGCGACATCGACGTGGCCTTCGGCAAGCTGGTCGCGCTCAAGGCCAGCAGCCAGGGCAACCAGACCGGCGTGCGCGTGGTGATGGGCACCGACACGGTCAGCGAGCGTCCGCCGGCCAACGGCCTGGTGGTCACCGGCCGTACCGCCTCGCTGGATGCGATCGACTGGATCAGCCTGGCGCGCGGCAGCAGCGCGCCGGACACGCCGCCGCTGCCGGGCCAGCCGGCAACGCCGAAGACGGACGCGGTGCCGCTGCAGCAGGTGGATGTGCAGGCCGACAGGTTGCTGATGATCGGCGGCGTGTTTCCGCAGACGCGCCTGCGCCTGCGGCCGACCCGCGATGCGGTGGCGGTGACCCTGGACGGCCCGTCGTTGGCCGGCCAGCTCAGCGTGCCCAATGCCGATGGCGCCGCCGTGCAAGGCAAGCTGAGCACGGTGCACTGGCAGCCGGTGGCCGCACCGCCCGAACCGGCCGTGCCCGAGCCGGGCGACCCGCTGGCCGGTGCGTTGCCGGAGCCGGCCCGCCGTGCGGTGGCCGAGTTCGACCCGGTCTCGATCCCGCCCCTTTCGCTGGATATCGACGACCTGCAGGTCGGCAAGATGACCCTGGGCGCGGCCACCCTGCGCAGCAGCCGGCTGACCGACGGCATGCAGGTGGACCAGCTGCAACTGCGCTCCAACGACCAGAACATCGGCCTGACCGGCGCCTGGCGCGGCAAGGGCGATTCCGCCAGCACCCGGCTGTCGGCGCGGGTGGACAGCCGCAATCTCGGCAACCTGCTGCAGAACCTCACCCTGGGCGGCCAGCTGCGCGGCGGCGAAGGCCAGCTGGAACTCAACGCCGGCTGGCAAGGCTCGCCGACCGGGTTTGCGCTCGGTTCGCTGGATGGCAATCTCAAGATCGAGGTGCGCAACGGCCAGCTGCTGGAAGTGGAGCCCGGCGCCGGCCGCGTGCTCGGCCTGCTCAGCGTGGCGCAGCTGCCGCGCCGGCTGATGTTCGACTTCCGCGATTTCTTCTCCAAAGGGCTGGCCTTCAACAAGCTGGAAGGCCAGGTGCGCTTCGGCGAAGGCTTTGCGCGCACCGATGCGATCCGCATTGAAGGCCCGGCCGCCGACATCGCCATCCGTGGGCAGACCGACCTGCGCGCGCAGACCTTCGACCAGACCGTGGACGTGAACCCCAAGGCCGGCAACCTGCTCACCGTGGTGGGCGCGGTGGCCGGTGGCCCGGTCGGTGCGGCGGTGGGCGCGGCTGCCAATGCGGTGCTCGGCAAACCGCTGGGCGCGATCGGCGCCAAGACCTATCACGTCACCGGGCCGTGGAAGGATCCACAGGTGGACGTGGTGGAACGCGACGTGCGCGAGCGTGCGCCCGGCAAGCCGCCTGCAACGGGCGCGCCAACGGCGACACCAGGCACGCCCGGTCGGTCGCCCCGCTGACGCGTCCGAATGCGGGCGCGCTGGCGAGTGTCGGTGCCGGTCGTCGCGAGCGCTCAGGCCTTGCCGCAAGTGGATCGAACGCAGCACGCGCGCCAGCGGGCACGTCCCGCGCGCCGACGCAGCGATGCACTCAGTCGAGCGGACTGTCGCCGTCGCTGTCGGCGCGTACGAACATCGGCAGACGCAGGCGCGAACGGTGGCCCTGCACCGGCGCCTGATCGGCACCGGCGACGCCACGGAAATAGCCGCGTTGCCATTTCTCGCGCGCGGCGGCCGACTGCGCATCCGGCAGTTCCTGCAGAAACTGCGTGCGGCTCTGAGTCCAGTCGGCATGCTGCTGCGCCAGTTGCGGCGCCTCGGACAGGGGCTTCCACTGTGGCTGCACCTGCTCGATCAGCTGGCGCGGCAGCGGGAACAGATGGCAGAACGGCTCGCCGGCCGCAAAGCGCACCTGCCCGGGCCGGGTGAACTTCCAGTTCATGGTGAAGGTGTACGGGCTCCAGTAGGTTTCGACCAGCCCGCTCAGGGCGCCGATGCCGTCCTTGGGCCGGTTCAACGGCCCGGTGACGAACAGATCCATGCCGGTATCGGTACGAAACAGGCAGGGCACGTGGAAGGTCAGCACGCCGTAGCCGAAGTGGCTGACCGCCGGTGCCGCGGCGCCTGCGTCGGCACTGATCCGGATCGCGTCCAGGCCATCGCGGCCGTCCCAGCTGGCCTCGAACCCGGCCTGGCACAGCAGCTCCCAGCCATGCGCATTGGCGATCGCCAGCGGCAGGCAGCGGTAGGCATAGCGCTGGTCGGTGGCGTCCATCCAGTCGCGCTCGTGCGGGGCGGGGCGGATGTCCAGCGTATGGCCATCCAGGACGTGGGCAATGAGCTTCATGCGCGGGCGTCGGCTTAGCGATGGGCCCGCGATGATAGCCGCGCGGCATGTTCAGCCGGACGACTTGTCTCCCTGGCGCGCGGGCCCCATCCTGACTGCATGACCGATAACGCTCTCACTCTGGCCGAAACCCGGCTGCTGCTTCCTTCCGGCCTGGACACCGGCCATCTCGACCGCACCTTCGGCGCCCTGCTGGGCCCGGGCATCGACTTCGGCGACCTGTACTTCCAGCATTCGCGACGCGAGAGCTGGAGCGTGGAGGACGGCATCGTCAAGGACGGTGCGCATTCCATCGAACAAGGCGTGGGCGTGCGCGCGATTGCCGGGGAGAAGACCGGCTTCGCCTATTCCGACGATATCCAGCGCGACGCCCTGCTGGAGGCGGCGCAATCGGCACGCGCGATCTCGCGCGAGGGGGGTGCGCAATCCACCCGTTCACTGGTGCGTGGCAATGGCCGCGCGCTGTACCCGGCCACTGACCCGATCGACGACATGGACAGCGCGACCAAGGTCGAGTTGTTGCGGCGTATCGACCAATACGTGCGCGCGGCCGACCCGCGCGTCAAGCAGGTGATGGTGAGCCTGTCCGGCGGTGTGGACACGGTGCTGATCGCGCGCAGCGACGGCGTGCTGGCCGCCGACGTGCGCCCGCTGGTGCGCTTGAACGTGCAGGTGATCGTCGAGCACAACGGACGCCGCGAGTCCGGCTACTCCGGCGGCGGCGGCCGTTACGGCTATGCCGACCTGTTCGCCGACGGCCGCCCGGAAGGCTTCGCCCGCGAAGCGCTGCGTCAGGCGCTGGTCAATCTGGAGGCGATTCCCGCGCCGGCCGGCGTGATGCCGGTGGTACTCGGCCCGGGCTGGCCCGGCGTGCTGCTGCACGAGGCGGTGGGGCATGGCCTGGAAGGCGACTTCAATCGCAAGGGCACCAGCGTCTACGCCGGCCGCATCGGCGAGCGCGTGGCTTCGCCGGGCGTGACCATCGTCGATGACGGCACCCTGGACGGCCGGCGCGGCTCGCTCAATATCGACGACGAAGGTACGTCCACCCAGTGCACCACGCTGATCGAGGACGGCGTGCTGGTCGGCTACATGCAGGACACCCACAACGCGCGCCTGATGGGCGTGGCGCCGACCGGCAACGGCCGTCGCGAATCGTTCGCGCACCTGACCATGCCACGCATGACCAACACCTACATGCGCGCCGGCGAGCACGATCCGCAGGAGATGATCCGCTCGGTGAAAAAGGGCATCTACGCGGTCAACTTCGGTGGCGGCCAGGTCGACATCACCAGCGGCAAGTACGTGTTCTCGGCCACCGAGGCCTACCTGATCGAAGACGGCAAGGTCATCGCGCCGGTGAAGGGCGCCACGCTGATCGGCAACGGCCCGGAGACCATGCAGAAGGTGCGCATGATCGGCAATGACCTGGCGCTGGACGAAGGCGTGGGCGTGTGCGGCAAGGACGGGCAGAGCGTGCCGGTCGGCGTCGGCCAGCCGTCGCTATTGATCGACGGCATCACCGTTGGCGGAACGCAGGCCTGAGATGCGGGGATTTGGGAATCGGGATTCGGGATTCGCAACAGCGGGGACTGCGGGGTGTGGTGGGTTCCGCTTGGGTGATTGGCTGTGTGTGCGGGGATTCGGGAGCCGGGATTCGGGATTGGCAACGGCCGGGATGGCCGTTGCGGGGGTGAATGGACCGGTCGGGCCCTCATTCGTCGCTTTCCGCCGCCGGTTCGCTGTCTTCCAATCCCGAATCCCCACTCTCCAATCCCTGCGCCTGAGACAACTCGCGCAATACCTGGAACAGCTCGCGGTAGGCACGCGGCGGCTTGTTCTTGGCGCGCTCGTGGATGGCGTTGCGCACCAGTTGACGCAGTTGCTGGCGGTCGGCCGCCGGGTAGGCTTCCAGCAGTTCGGCCAGCGCCACGTCGCCTTCGGCGAGCAGGCGTTCGCGCCAGCGCTCGACGCGGTGGATCGCGGCCACTTCGCGGCGCGCCGTGTCGCTGTTGGCATCCAGCGCATCGCGGATCGCGGCCAGCGTTTCGTCGTCCTCGCGGCGCATGTGCTTGGCCAGAAACGCCAGCTGCCGCTTGTGCGCGATATGCGAGGTGATGCGCTTGCTCTCTTCGATATGCGGGATCAGCGATTCGGGAACCGGCAACTTGGCCAGCTGCGCCGGGGTCAGTGCCACCAGCTTTTCGCCCAGGTCGAAAATTTCCAGCGCCTCGCGCCGCTGCTGGCTACGGCTGGCGCCGCGAAATTCACCGGTTTCTTCATCGCGTCCGCGCATTGCAATCCATCCAGAACAAGAAGTTATTCATCATTAGACAAGCCCGGCCATGGATCGCCGGGCTCTTGCGGAAGGACCCGCAATCAGGTCACTCGCACCATGAGACTAGGATAAAGCATTGAACGCACTCTCCTCCGAAACACCTGTCCACGACGACAGCCTGCAGCGCCTGGACGCGCTCACCGACATCGCCCAGCGCCTGCTTGAGCGCGCGCGTGCGGCCGGCGCCACCCAGGCCGAAGTGAGCTGCAGCGAAGAGCGCGGCCTGGACGTCAATGTGCGCCTGGGCGATGTGGAGACGGTGGAATCCACCCGCGACCGCGGCATCGCGGTCACCGTGTACTTCGGCAAGCGCAAGGGCAGCGCCAGCACTGCCGATCTGCAGGATTCCAGCCTGGAATCGACCGTCGCCCAGGCCTGCGCGATCGCCCGCTACACCGAAGACGATGTCGCCGCCGGCCTAGCCGACCCGGAGCTGATGGCGCGCGACTTCCCCGAGCTGGACAGCTGGCATCCCTGGGCGCTGGACGCCGACACCGCGGTGGACCTGGCGCTGGCCTGCGAGAGCGCCGGGCGTGATGCCGACGCGCGGATCAGCAACTCCGATGGCGCCTCGGCCAGCACCGGGCTGAGCTTGTCGGTCTACGCCAACTCGCATGGCTTCATCGGCCGCGAGCGCGGCACCCATCATTCGATCAGCTGCGCCTTGATCGCCGGCCAGGGCGACGGCATGCAGCGCGATGGCTGGTACAGCAGCGCGCTGGCGCGCGAAGACCTGGAGGCGCCGGAAGCGATCGGCCGCCACGCGGCCGAACGCACCCTGGCGCGGCTACAGCCACGCTCGCTGCCGACCGGCCAGCTGCCGGTGCTGTTTGCGCCGGAAGTGGCGCGCTCGCTGGTCGGGCATCTGCTCGGCGCGGTCTCCGGCGGCGCGCTGTATCGCCGCGCCAGCTTCCTGCTCGACAGTGTCGGCAGCAAGCTGTTCCCGGACTGGTTCAATATCGAAGAGCTGCCGCACCTGCGGCGCGGCCTGCGCTCGGCCGCCTTCGACGGCGAAGGCGTGGCGACGCGGCGTTCGGCATTGATCAGCGAAGGCGTGCTGCAGCGCTATGTGCTGGGCAGCTACTCGGCGCGCAAGCTGGGCCTGCAGACCACCGCCAACGCCGGCGGCGTGCACAACCTGCAGGTCACCGCCAATGCCGGCGATCTGGCGTCGATGATCGCCGGCATGTCGCGCGGCCTGCTGGTCACCGAGCTGATGGGCAATGGCGTCAACCCGGTGACCGGCGACTATTCGCGCGGCGCCGGTGGCTTCTGGATCGAGAACGGCGCGATCGCCTATCCCGTCGACGGGCTGACCATCGCCGGTAATCTGCGCGAGATGTTCGCCGGCATCGAAGCGGTCGGCAACGACGTCGATCCGCGCTCGCACGTCAAGATCGGTTCGGTGTTGCTCAACCGCATGACGGTGGCAGGCGACAGCTAAGCGCGGCTGACCAGGCTGCTGCGCCCCTCACCCGGCGCGCGCACGTTTTGCCGCCGTGCTTGGCGGCAGCCGGCATGCGCCGCCGAGACCATGTCTTCCCGCACTGGTGGCTGGCTGAATCGTTGCTATAGTCCGCCGCACCACAACCATGCATGGGGAGACATGATGAGCGAATTCGAGTCACACGCCGCACCGCCGCCGCCGCCGATCGGCAGCAGCACGCCGTCGGAGGAGCGCACCCTGGCACTGGCCGCGCATCTGCTCGGCATCCTGACGTCCTTCATCGGCGCGCTGGTGATCTGGCTGGTCAGCAAGGACGCCAGCCCGTCCAAGCCGTTCGCCACTGACCAGGCCAAGGAAGCATTGAATTTCCAGATCACCGTGATCATTGCCTATGTGGCTGCGGTGATCCTGACCATCGTGTCGTTCGGCATCCTGTTCTTCGTGCCGACGCTGGTGTGGATCGCCAATCTGGTGTTCTGCATCCTGGCCGCGGTCAAGGCCAACAACGGCGAGCATTACCGTTATCCGTTCACGCTGCGCCTGATCAAGTAATCCGGCGCAATGGCAATGCCACAGGCCCGGCAGCGATGCCGGGCCTGTGTCGTTTCAGGCGATGCCGCGATCAGTTCTGCGCCGGGGTGTTCTCGGCGAAGTACTCGTGGCTGTCGGCATTGGTGATCGCCTGGGCCGGGTTGCTGATCGCCAGGTTGCGCGCACCAGACTGGCCATACACGCGGTCCTGGGTGCCGGCCACCGCGGTGAAGTGGCTCATCTCGTGCACCAGCGTACCGGCCTTGGAGTCGGTGCCCTGGGTCGGCGCGCTCCAAAACGCGTTGCAGACGTAGATCTCGTACGGCGCATTGGCGTAGACGTACGCGTAGGCGCTGTCGGTGCAATCGCAGTTGATGGTGATCTGGCCGTTGTTCTGGTCCAGCGCGTTGTCGATGTTGACGAAGTTCGAGCTAACCCGGCTGTAGCGCGAGGCGTTGTAGGCGCCGAACCAGGTGGTGTAGCGCGCGCCGGTGCTGCCGGCATTGAGGTAGCTGCGCGCGTTCTGCGAGTAGGCGCGGGCCGCCGTGACCGCGCTGCCGGCCTGGCTGGTGCGGGTGGTGCTGCAGTTCAGGTAATTGACGCCGTTGACCACGGCGGTGGGACCGATCGCCATCCGGCGCTGCACGCCGCGGTTGACGCCGTCCAGCCACACCGTCAATGGCGCGCTGCCGGCCACCGCGGGCTTGCCATCGGCGGTCTTCAGCAGGCTGCCATCGGCCAGCGAGGCGTACTGCAGCGGCGAGCTGACCCGGATGGTGTAGTTGCCGCTGGTGGACAGGTCGTAGGCGGCAGCCAGGTCGACCACGCCCTGCACGGTCTGGCCCGGCTTGAGGATGGTGAAGTCGGCCGCCTTGGGCAGGCCGCGCTTGACCAGGCGTCCGGTATAGGTCACCGGCGCGCCATCGCGGCTCACTTCCAGGATGCCGTTGTCCAGCGATTGCAGCGGCAGCTGGTAGGTCGGTACGCGGGCGATCTGGCTGCCGTTATTGGTGACGGTCACTGCGATCTTGCCCTGGTGTCGCCCGGCCTGATCGGCGACCGGTGCCAGTTCAATGGTCAACGGGACCGGTCCGCGCACGGACTGTGCCTGCGCCGAACCGAGCACGCCAACAACGGCCAACGTACCTGCTGCAAACGATGCGAGAAAAACGTTCTTCACCAGTGACTCTCCATGTGGTCGGGGGATGTCCGCGGACGCGGGCAAGTCAACCTAGGCAGAGCGAGCAGACGCAACAAGAGAACCGATTGATGCTGTTTTTGGCCTGCTGGTGATCAAGAAACGACAAAAGCGGACACCGATGGCGACAATTCACCCGAAAATTGCGTGGCCATCCACACTTTTCGGCCAATTTCTGGAAATGCGCGTGTGAAAACGTATGGAAAGAGAATTTACGTTCTGTGACGCAGCACATTGCCTGCGAGGCGGTGCGCGACAAAAACGCACCGTGCGCTGGCGCACGGTGTGCGCAAGGAGCGGTGTGACCGCTTGATCGGCGCAGGTAGTGAGGTGGGACGGGGGGCGGTGCACGTCCACCCGGCGTGCCGGGGAGGGTGGCCAGGCCACCGGTTGCTCTAGTGCGCGCGGTCCACCGCAAACCGGCCCAGCGTCGCCAGCGTGTCGCCGGGCGCGCCGTAGGGTTGCAGGATGTCATGCATGCGGGTGGCCAGTTCGGCCAGCTTGGCCTTGGCGCCGTCCATCCCGAGCAGGGCGGGATAGGTGGATTTGGCTTGCGCGGCGTCCTTGCCGGCGGTCTTGCCGAGCTGCGCCGAGCTCGATTCCACGTCGAGGATGTCGTCGCGGACCTGGAACGCCAGCCCCAGTGCGTCGGCAAACGCATCCAGGCGCTGCTGATCGTCGGCTGTGGCAGCACCGGTGAGCGCGCCCATGCGCACGGCCGCGCGGATCAGCGCGCCGGTCTTGAGTGCGTGCATGCGCTCGAGGTCGCGCAGCGATTGCAGCTGGCCGGTGGCATCGATATCCAGCGCCTGGCCGCCGCACATGCCGGCAGCGCCCGCGGCGGTGGCCAGGCTCTGCAGCCAGCCGACCCGCAGTTCCGCACTGACCGGGGCCGCAGCCAGCAGCTCGAACGCACGCGTCTGCAACGCATCGCCGGCCAGGATCGCAGTGGCTTCGTCGAAGGCGATATGCACGGTGGGTTGGCCGCGGCGCAGGGCGTCGTCGTCCATCGCCGGCAAGTCGTCGTGCACCAGCGAGTAGGCGTGGATCAGTTCCACCGCCACGGCGGGCGTGTCCAGGCTGTCCTCGTCGGCGCCGAACAGCGCGCCGGTTGCATACACCAGCAACGGGCGCATGCGCTTGCCGCCGCCCAGCACCGCGTGCCGCATCGCCGCGTGCAGTCGTTGCGGCGCCAGCGCCGGAGTGGGCAGGCAGGCTTCCAGCCGGCGTTCGGTACGGCCGATCCAGTGGTCAAACAACGCCGAACTCACTCAGCCGCCGTCCTGCGATGGCGGTTCGAAGGCTTCGGCCAGATCGGGGCGCGCGGGGTCGGTCAGCATGCGCACGCGCAGCTCGGCCTGTTCCAGCGCCTGCTGGCAGTCGCGGTACAGACCGATGCCACGCTCGTAGGCCGTGAGCGATTGCTCCAGGCTCTGGTCGCCGACTTCCATCTTCTGCACCAGTTGCTCGAGTTCTTCCAGCGACTGTTCGAAGCGGGCGACCGGGGAGGTTTCATTCAAGGATTTTTTGACCATCACCAAAGTGTGCGGCGCGCAGGCAGGCGGGTCAATTCGCATTGGCTCGGTCGCGCCAGTGCAAGGACGCGCCGTTGGCCTGCAGCCAGTGGCTCAATGCAGCCGAGAGGATGCGGTCGCCGGCTGCCAGCACCTGGCCGTCGGCCCACAGGATCGGCAGGCGCGCGCGTTGCCAGGGCGGTAGATCCAGCGCCTGCAGCAGGTGCTTGAGCCGATGCGAATGCGCGCGCTGCGGCAGCACGATGCGTTCGCCACCCTGGCGTGCGCGCACCAGCAGCGGTTGCGCGAAGCGCAGGCCGGCTGCGCCGTGCAACTGCAGGCAGGCGCCATCCGGCAGTGGCAGCGGGCTTGCGCCATCCCAGCACGCCTGCCACGACGCCGGCCAGGCGGCATGCGGATGCAGCAGGTACAGGCACTGGCGCCAGCGCCGCACCTGCACCTGTTGCCAGGCAAAGCAGGCTTGCCGATCCGGCGCGTCGTCGTCGATCTCCTGTTCCAGTGCGGCCACGCCGTGCGCAGGCAGCGGTGGCGCCTGCGCTGCAGCCACCCAGGCGCGCAGCAGCCGCGGCCGACGTGCGGCCGGCTGTGCACGCAGGATCCGCAGATCCAGCGCGCCGGTGGTGGTCAGCAGGCCGGGCAGTTGCGCACTGTCCTCCTGCAGCAGCAGGTCGCTGGCATCGGCGCTCAAGCGCGCGCTGCGCGCCAGTGCCTCGGCAGCCTGCGGCCAACGTTGCTGCAGCACGGGCATCAGCTGGATGCGCAGGAAGTTGCGGTCGTGGCGGACATCGGCATTGCTGGGGTCTTCGATCCATCGCAGGCCCTGTGCCTGCGCATAGGCCAGCACCGCGGCGCGCGCGTGCTCCAGCAAGGGACGCCACAGCATGCCGGCCGCGAATGGACGCTGCGCGCGCATCGCGGCCAAGCCGTCCGGGCCGGAAGCGCGCAATGTGCGCAGCAGGAAGGTTTCGGCCTGATCGTCGCGATGATGCGCCAGGGCCAGCCATTCGCCGGGCGCCAGTGCCTCGGCAAACGCGGCGTGGCGTGCATGGCGTGCCGCCGCTTCCAGGCCCAGGCCGCTGTCGCGCGCGACCTGCACGCGCGCGATCTGCAGGGGGACCTGCAGGGCGTCGCACTGGCGCTGGCAGTGCGCGGCCCAGGCATCGGCATCGGCGTGCAGGCCATGATGCACATGCACCGCACGCACCCCCATCTGGCGATAACGCGACGTTGTTGCCAGCAGATGCAGCAGCACGCTCGAATCCATGCCGCCGCTGTAGGCGACCAGGACCGGGCCGGGCGGTGGTGCCGGTGGCAGCAATCCGGTCATCGATGCAGGTGGCTTGCTGCGACGCTGCATCCGGGTGCGAGCGGCGACGACTGAGTCGCCGCCGCCGCCCGCGCTGCGCGCAGCCGGCGCATCAGCGCTTGGCCGCGGTCTCGAACGTGGCCGACTGCGGCAACGTCACCGGCACGCCGGCGCTGTCGCAGGTGCCGGCCTTGCACAGGCGCTCGCGCAGGCGCGGGGTGGCCTGGACGATGACGTGGTAGATCACGTTCTCCTCCAGCGTGCCGCGGAAGGCCGCGCTGCCCGGGCCGGTGGCCCAGATGCCGACGTCTTCGCCGCCATGGCTTTCGGACTTGGTCGGCACCAGCGATTCCTGCATGTAGCTGGGCGCCTCGGTGTCGACGTGGGTCAGGTCCGGGCGGCCGGCGGCCGGCTCGCTGCTGCTGGGTTCGTGCGGGTACTTCTTGGCGCCGGCCGGCTGCGCGTTGCTGGCGCCGGTGTAGCCGGGGCCGTTGGCGTAGCTCAGCGTGGTGTAGGGCTGGCCGGCCAGGTCGGTGGCCAGTTGGGTGCGGTCGCCTTCTTCGCCGCCGGTGCCGCGCACCTTGCCCAGGATCGGGTTGCCGCGCACCGGGTAGCCGACGAAGTTGAGCGTATGCGAATGGTCGGCGGTGACGATGATCAGCGTGTCCGGCGGCGCGGTCTGCACGGCGGCGCGCACCGCATCGGACAGCGACACGGTCTCATCGAGCGCGCGGTAGGCATTGCCGGCGTGGTTGGCGTGATCGATACGGCCGCCTTCGACCATCAGCACGAAGCCGTTCGGGTCGCGCGACAGCGACTGGATCGCGGTGCGGGTCATCTCGGTCAGGCTGGGCTCGCCCTGCGCGGTGCGATTGCGGTCGTGGTCGAACTGCATGTGATCCGGCTCGAACAGGCCCAGCAGCGCGGGCGCGCCGGAGGCCGCCTGCAACTGTTGCTCGTTCCAGACATAGGCGCCCTGCGGGTGCGCCTGTTTCCATTCGGCGACCAGGTCGCGGCCGTCCAGGCGCAGCCCGACCTTGTCGTCGTATTCCGGATCGCGTTCCTGCACGGTCTGGAACTGGCTGCGTCCGCCACCCAGCACCACCTGCGGGCCACGCCCGAAGCGCGTGGTGGACAGCAGTTGCTGGGCGATGTCCTGGCAGCCGGCGGTGCGGGCGGACTCGGGCAGGTCGGTATCGTTTTCCCAGTTGCGGTCCGGCGAATGCGCATAGGTCGCCGCCGGGGTGGCGTGGGTGAGGCGGGTGGTGGTGACGATGCCGGTGGCCATGCCGGCGCTGTCGGCCAGCTGCAGCCAGCTGAGCAGACCCTTGCCCAGGCTGTCGGCGCAGTCGCTGCGGTTGCCGCTGCTGACGCCGATCGCGCCCATGTGCGTTTTCACCCCGGTGGTGATCGCGGTCATGGTGCCGGCCGAATCCGGCGTCTGCGAATCGGTGTTGTAGGTCTTGCTGAAGGCGGTGGCCGGGAATTGCTCCCACGACAGCAGGTTCTCCTCGCCCGGCCCGCCCTTGCGCTGGCCATCCAGGATGCGCGCCGCCGCCACCGTGGTCAGGCTCATGCCGTCGCCCAGGAACAGGATCACGTTGCGCGCGCGGCCTGCCATTGCGCCATTGCCGGCCGCGCGTGCCGCGCCCGAGCGGTACCACCATTGCGGCGTCTCGCCGGCCGGATGCGCCACCTGCGGCACCTCCAGGCGCACGGCGGCAGGCGCGGATGCGCTGGTGCCGGCGCTGGAGGCGCAAGCGGCGACACACACGGTGGTCAGGGCGGCGAGGGCAGGCAGGCGGTAACGCATCGGCATCGAACTCGTGGCTGAATCGGCGCCTATTATGCCGGCATGCCTGGTGTCACACAGATGACACGCCGCTGTTCCAGTCGTGGCCTCGCGGGCGGCGCGGGCCTGGGCTATGGTGCATGCACTCTCCCCCCGGATGACTCGACGCATGACATTGGTCTCGGCCTGGTTGCGCATTCCGTTCTGGCAACGCGTGGTGGCCGGCTTCGTGCTCGGCGCGCTGGCCGGCTGGGCCATGGGCCCGGCGGCCGATGTGTGGTTCGGCCCGCTCGGTGACCTGTATGTCACCCTGATCAAGATGATCGCGATCCCGCTGGTGTTCTTCGCGGTGATCAATGCGATCTCCTCGTTGCACGGGCAAAAATCCGTCGCCGCGCTCGGCGGGCGCACCTTCCTGTGGTTCGTCATCACCGCGGCGTTGGCGGTGGGTGTGGGCCTGGCGGTGGGCACGCTGATGCAGCCCGGCGCCGGCCATTTCAGCCTGAGCGTGGATTCGGCCTGGAAACCGCGCGATGTCCCCAGCCCGATCAAGGTGCTGCTGGATGTGGTGCCGTCCAATCCGTTCTTTGCGCTGACCGGCATCGGCACCAAGACCAATGCGGCCGGCGAAACGGTGCTGGCGGCCGGGCGCGGATCGATCCTGCCGGTGATCTTCTTCGCTGCGCTGCTGGGCTTTGCGATGGTCAAGCTCGGCGAGCGCGTGGCCGAGGCGCGCAAGCTCACCGCGCAACTGAGCGACATCATGATCCAGGTCACCCGCTTCGTGCTGGAGGTGACCCCGCTGGGCACCTTCGGGCTGATCGCCAGCCTGGTCGGCAGCTATGGCTTCGAAAAACTGCTGCCGTTCGGCAATTTCGTGCTGGCGCTGTATGTGGCCTGCGCGATCCATATCGTGGTGGTCTACAGCAGCCTGTTGTTGCTGCATGGGCTGAATCCGTGGAAGTTCTTCCGTGGCGCCGCGCCGGGCATGCAGGTGGCGTTCGTCAGTTCGTCGAGCTTTGCCGCGATGCCGGTGGCGATGCGTTCGATCACGCATAACCTGGGTGTCAGCAAGGACTATGCTGCGTTCGCGGTGCCGCTGGGCGCCAGCATCAAGATGGACGGCTGTGGCGCGATCTTTCCGGCCTTGTGTGCGGTGTTCATTGCGCAGTACACCGGCGTGCCGCTGACCGCCAACCAGTACTTCGTGGTGTTGATTGCCTCGGTGCTCGGCAGCTTCGGCACGGCCGGCGTGCCCGGCACTGCGGTGATCATGGCCACGGTGGTGTTGAGCGCGGCCAACCTGCCGCTGGAAGTGATCGGTTACCTGTACGCCATCGACCGCATCCTCGACATGATGCGCACCATGACCAACGTGACCGGGCAGATGCTGGTGCCGGTGCTGGTGGCCAAGGAGACCGGCCTGCTAGACAAGGCGGTCTACGAGTCGGCATCGACCAACGTGGGGCTGGAAGATCCACTGGCCGATCGCGCTCCGACGCAGCGCTGAGCGCCAGCGATGCGCGCCGGGTCTCCCACGCTGCGCGATCGCCTGCAGCAGTTGCCTGAGCTGGAGAGCGTCGACGGCGTGTTCGTGCAGCGGTCGTTGGCCGACGACCCGTTCGAGCAGCAGTATCTGGAGGTTCGGCGCAAGGAAGGCCGGCTCTACACCGATGCACAGGTACGCAGCCTGCCGCGCCCCGGCGGCAAGCTCGGCGCCAGTCTGGAATGGCGGGTGCGTGCGTTGTCCAGCGCCTTGCTGGTCCGGCACCTGCGCGCGCAGGCAGGCGAGGGCGCCATTGCCGAACTGGGCTGCGGCAATGGCTGGCTGTCGCAGTTGCTGGCGCAGTCGCTGCAGCGCGATGTCTGCGGCATCGACGTCAACCGCACCGAACTGGCCCAGGCCGCGCGCGTGTTCGGCCACGACCAGCGCCTGAGTTTCATCGCCGCCGACATCCACACCCTGGCCCTGCCGCGCGATCTCTTCGACGTCATCGTGATCCCGGCCTGCATCCAGTATTTCGCCGACCCCGCGGCATTGGTCATCCGCCTGCTCGCCCAACTGCGCGACGGCGGCGAGCTGCATATCCTCGACAGCCCGCTGTATGCGGATGCGCACGCCGCCGATGCAAGCGCCGCGCGCAGCCTGCGCTACTTCACCGAGCTGGGTGTTCCGGCGCTGGCCGCGCACTACCACCAGCACACCTACGCCAGCTTCGACCGCTTTGCGGTGCAGCGCCTGTTCGACCCGCGAGGCCCGGGCGCGCGCCTGCGGCGGATGCTCAAGTTGCGGCAGCCGCATTTTCCCTGGTTGTGTCTGCGCAAACAGGACAACCTGGACGCGCTACGTCCTGGGTGAAGCAACCGCGCTGCCGGACCATGCATTGGGTGTTTGGGTCGTGCGCACCCGCGTCCCACCCGCATGGCACACTGCCAGCTCATCCATTGACGAGGGCGGGCGGTGATTGGCCAACAGCGTGATCTGACATTTCGTTTTCTGGCCGAGCCCAGCGACGTCAACTTCGGCGGCAAGGTGCATGGCGGCGTGGTGATGAAGTGGATCGACCAGGTCGGCTTTGCCGCGGCCAGTGGCTGGAGCGGGCACTACTGCGTCACCGTGGCGGTGGGCGGCATTCGCTTCGTGGCGCCGGTGCGGATCGGCGATCTGGTCGCGGTATCAGCCAAGCTGGTCTACACCGGACGCACCAGCATGCACTTTGCCATCGACGTGCGGGCACGCAGCCCGATGGGTGGCGACTCGCGGTTATGCACGCATTGCATCATCGTGTTCGTGGCGATGGACCCGGACGGCATCACCCCGGTGGCAGTGCCGTCCTGGCAGCCGGGTACCCCGGAAGACCAGCGCCTGGCCGAATACGCGCTCAAGGTAATGGAGCTGAGCAAGGGCATCGAGGACACCATGGCGCATTACCAGGCCGACACCTCGCGGTAACCTGCGGCGCGCGCTGCGCTGCGCCGTTGGTCCCGCCATGCGCGAGGTGCGACAGGTAGCCCGACGCTCGCTGCCTGCCACTTGGCCCGGCGATGGATGCCACCCGCTGTCATGCAGCGGTCATGGGGCCTGCGGGACGCCCACGCACGACGACGACCCAGCAAAAAGGCCGCGGGATCGCCGCGGCCTCTGTCATGCAATCGACGCAGTGTCCACGCAGTCGGTCAGAGCACCCGGCGTGCCTGGATGAACTTCTCGCTCCAATAGCCGCTGGCCAGCGAATCCACCCGCACATCCTTGCCGCGGCTGGGCGCATGCAGGAACTTGCCATCGCCGACCACCAGGCCCACATGGTCGATGCGGCCGCGCCTGCCGAAGAACACCAGATCGCCGGCCTTGAGCGCGTTGGGGTCCTTGATCAGCTCGGCAGACTCGTCGCGTGCGATGTCGCGCGAGACGCGCGGCAGGTCGATGCCCAGGGCGGTCTTGAACACATAGCCGACCAGGCCGCTGCAGTCGAACCCTTCGGTGGACTCGCCGCCCCAGACGTACGGGGTGCCCAGCAGGGCCATGGCGCGTTGCAGGATCACCTGGACACGGCTGTCGGCCACGGCGTTCTGGGCGGCGTTGGCCGCACTCTGGGACACGTCGTAATTGGCCAGCAGGCGGCTGAGGTCACCGGCGAACATCGCCGAACGGTCCATCAGCGGAATGGCGTCGTTGGCGGCCAGGTGCGGAAGCAGGGCGGCCAGTGTTGCGGTGGCAGCGGCGTCGGCGCGGCTGCGGGTTGCGGCTTTCTCGGCGGCGACGGTGCTGTCCGGCGGGGCCGTCTGCGGAGCGGATGCGGTGCCGTTGGCGGTCTGTGCCAGGGCGGGAAGGGCTGCGAGCCAAAGAGCGGTGGCGCATAGCAGGCGGAGCGGTTTCCGGGGCGGAAGCGGTGCGGCGCCAGTGATGATCTGTTCGTCGTTCGTCACGCGGGAATCACAATTCTGCTGTCGATGCGGGATGATGCCTTGGTGAAAGAATCGTTACGTTCAAAAAAGGTTAAATTTCCGTTTTATGAAATGTGATGCACGTCACATATCAGGGTAAAACCCGCTTTGAGCCTGAATAATGGTCACGCCAGTAGGCGCCATCCAGGAAATCCAAGCGGACGGTACCGCCAGTGGTGGGGGCATGCACGAAGCGGCCTTCACCGACATAAATGCCGACGTGGGTCACGTTGCCGCTGGAGCCGAAAAACACCAGATCGCCGGTGGTCAGTTTCTCCTGCGGGATGCGGGGTCCCTGCACCGCGGCCAGTTCACGCGAGGTGCGTGGCAGCGCCAGCGCCAGCACGTCCTTGTAGACATAGGTGACCAGCCCGCTGCAGTCGAAGCCGGTTTCCGGCGTGTTGCCGCCAAAGCGGTACGGCGTGCCGACCAGGCCCAGCGCACGCATCAGGATGTTGTTGGCGGCGGCCGGGTTCGACGGCGGCACCTGCGGCCAGACCCGCGGTGCCGGCGGCTTGGTGGCGGCCGGTCGGCGGACCGGCGCCTGTGCGCAACCGCCCAGCAGCACGAGCAGGCCCAGCAACGAACTGGCCGCCACGCGGCGGGCACGGGCGGCGAAAACTGGCGTGATATGCATGGAGCCGGGATAATGGGCGGTTCGAAAGGTCGCCATGATGGCGGCGCACCCGGCGGCCGACAAGCCGTCCTCCACCGTCTGCCACCGGGCAGCCTATCCAGAGCCAGGCATGAAGATCGAAAAAGACAGCGTCGTCCGCTTCCACTACACCGTTTCCGAGCTCGGCCAGGAGCCGATCGAGAGCTCCAAGGAGCGTGACCCGTTGGCGATCATGATCGGCCACGGCAACATCATTCCGGGCCTGGAAGCGGCCATGATGGACAAGGAGGCCGGCGAGAGCTTCGGCGTGGACGTCAAGGCCACCGAAGCCTATGGCGAATACCGCGAAGGCCTGAGCCAGCGCGTGCCCAAGAAGCACTTCGGCGCCACCAAGCTGGTACCGGGCACCCAGGTGGTGCTGCAGACCAACTTCGGCCCGCGCGCGGTGACGGTGCAGAAGGTCGGCATGAGCGTGGTCGACGTCGATCTCAATCACCCGATGGCGGGCAAGGACCTGCACTTCGACGTGGAGATCATCGAAGTGCGTGAAGCCACCCAGGAAGAGCGCGACCACGGGCATGTGCATGGCGAAGGCGGCCATCACCACTGAGCACAGCCGTTGTACGGTCTGTGAAGCGGGCGGACCGATGCGGGCAATCGGCAACATCGGCATGCACCGCGTGGTGATGCCGATTCGCCCGCGCCGGTCGTGTTCGCCCGGCCAGCGTTCGCTGGATGTGTTTCTGCGGCCCGCCATTTCGGCGGGCTGCTTGCATGGTGCGCGCCGCGATCGCCGCGGCGTGCTGTCCGGGCCGCGATGAGCCCGCGCGATCTTCTGCTGCCCGTTGCAACCAGCGAGCGCATGGTGGTGCTGGATGTGCTGCGCGGTTTCGCGCTGCTGGGCATCCTGCTGATGAATGTCGAAGCCTTCGTCGGTCCGCTCGATCTGGCGATCACCGGCGTGGAGCCGCATTGGCATGGTGCCGACCGGGTTGCCGATGCGCTGGTGTACCTGTTCGTGCAGGGCAAGTTCTACACGCTGTTCTCGCTGCTGTTCGGCATGGGGTTTGCGGTGATGGCGCAGCGCGCCGCGCAGGCTGGGCGCGGGTTGGTCGGCCCCTATCTGCGTCGCACCGTTGCGCTGCTGGCGATCGGGCTGGCGCATGCGCTGCTGCTGTGGTCTGGCGATATTCTAGTGACCTACGCCTTGCTCGCCTTGCTGCTGCTGGCCACGCGCGCGGTGCCGACGGTGACGCTGCCGTGGTTTGCCGTGCTGGTCTACTGCTGCGCGCCCGGGTTGATGCTGCTGTACGGCGTCGCGGGCACGTTGACGCAGCTGGACCCGGCATCTGCAGTGGAATGGAAGGCCGCAGTGGCCGACGCAGCGCAACAGGCGGCAGCCAACGTGCAGGCGCAGCGCGCCGCCTTCGGTGGCGGCAGCTATGCGCAGGCCACGCTGCAGCGCTGGCATGACCTGCAGCAGGCAATGACCGGGCTGAGCATCAACGGCCCGGCGATGCTCGGCATGTTCCTGCTGGGCAGCTGGTTCGTGCGCAGCGGTGCAATCGCCGCGCCCGAGCGCTTTCCGCGCCTGTTCCGGGGCTTGCGCTACGGTGCGCTGCCGCTCGGGCTGGGCGTGATGGCGGTGAGCTACGCGCTGGAGCCGTGGATCGATCCGGCGCGCCTGGATCTGCGCCTGTCGGGTGCCTTCGCGCTGGCGCTGATTGCCGGCCCGCTGATGAGCCTGGGCTATGCGGCGTGGGTGGTACGCCTGGCGCCGCGCCTGGCATGGCTGGCGCCCGCCGGACGCATGGCGCTGACCAACTACCTGATGCAGTCGTTGGTGTGCACGTGGATCTTCTACGGTTACGGGCTTGGCTACTTCGAACAGCTGCCGCGCGTATGGCAACTGCCGTTCGCGCTGGTGCTGTTTGCGCTGCAGGTGGTGCTGAGCCAGCTGTGGCTGCGCTGGTTCCGCTTCGGGCCGGTGGAATGGCTATGGCGCAGCGTGACCTATCTGCGCGTGCCGCCGATGCGTCGCAGCAGTGCGCGCGTGAGGTAGTGCGCACATGAGCGGCGCGCCTGTCGATGTGGTGGTGGTCGGGGCCGGCGCCATCGGCCTGGCGACCGCGCTGGCCCTGGTCGAGGCGGGGCGGCAGGTGCACGTGCTCGATGCCGGTGCGGTGGGTGCGGCAACTTCGTACGGCAACTGCGGCACCATCACGCCGAGCCATGCGCCGCCGCTGGCAGCGCCGGGCATGATCGCGCAGGCGCTGAAGTGGATGCTGACGCCGGACGCGCCGCTGTATATCCGGCCACGCCTGGATCCGGCGCTGTGGCGCTGGTTGCTGCGGTTTGCGCAGCGCTGCAATACGCGTCACTGGCAGGCCAGCGCGCAGGCGCGCGCGGCGTTGCTGGGCGATGCGCGACACCGCTTCGACGACTGGGTCGAGCGCTATGCACTGGACTGCGAATTTCGCAGCGATGGGCTGGACTACGTGTTCGGCGACGCGCGCCGCTTTGCGCAGTATCGCCACGAGTGCGGCGTGCTTGCACAGTGGGGCATCCAGGCCGAGATCATCGAGGGCGCCGACTATCTGCGCCAGGACCCGGCATTTCGCGCAGGCATTGCCGGTGCGATCCATTTCCCCGGCGATGCGCATCTGCGTCCGGAGCGCTACACCGCAGAACTGGCAAGGGTGCTGCGTGCGCGCGGTGCGGTGATCCAGGCGCAGTGCCGCGTCGACGCGGTGGTGCCGGACGCACGCGGCGCGTGCGTGCACACCGAGCGCGGGCGATGGCAGGCGCGTGAGGTGGTGATCGCAACCGGCCCGTGGTCGCCGGTGCTGGCGGCGCAGCTGGGGTTGCGCTTGCCGGTGCAGGCCGGCAAGGGCTATTCGATCACCTATACCGCCCCGGCATTGATGCCGCGCCGCCCGGTGGTGCTGAAGGACCGTTGGGTGTTCGTGGTGCCGTGGCGCGATCGTCTGCGTATCGGCAGCACGATGGAATTCTCCGGACGCGATACCCGCCTCAACCCCACGCGCCTGGCGGCGCTGGAGCGCGCAGCGGCCGATTATCTGCATGCGCCGGCTGGCCCGGCCGTGATCGAGCGCTGGTATGGATGGCGGCCGATGACCTGGGACGACGTGCCGGTGCTGGGGCCGGTGCCGGGGCGTCCTCACGTCTGGCTCGCAGCCGGGCATGGCATGCTCGGCATCAGCATGAGCACTGCAAGCGGACAACTGATGGCCGACCTGATCACGGGCCGCGCACCTGCGCTGGACCCGCATCCTTACCGGGCGGAGCGATTCGCGTGAGTGCCCGATACGATTACGATTTGGTGATCCTGGGCGGCGGCTCCGGTGGATTGGCCGCTGCGTTTCGCGCGGCCAGGCACGGTGCACGCGTGGCAGTGATGGAGCCGAACGAATTAGGTGGCACCTGCGTCAATCTCGGCTGCGTGCCGAAGAAGGCGATGTGGCTGGCGGCCGATCTGGCCGGCAAGATCGAGCTGGCCGGGGCGCTGGGTTTCGATGTGTCGCGACCGACATTGGCCTGGCAGGAACTGGTCACGCACCGGCAGGGCTACATCAACAACATCCACGCCAGTTATCGGCGTCGGCTCAACGAAGATGGCGTGGTGATGATTCCGCAGCGCGGCGTGCTGCAGGATCGGCATACCATCATGGGCGGCGATGGCGTGCCCGTCACTGCCGAGCACATCGTGATCGCCACCGGTGCGCATCCGCTGCGGCCGGACATCGACGGTGCCGAGCACGGTGAGGTGTCCGACGATTTCTTCAATCTCTGTCATGCGCCAGAGCAGGTGGCGATCGTCGGCGGCGGCTATATCGCGGTGGAGATCGCCGGCCTGCTGCAGGCGCTGGGCAGTCGCGTGCATCTGTTCGTACAGGGCGAGCGGCTGCTGGAGCGCTTCGATGCCGAGCTGACCCTGCAACTGGCCGACAACCTGCGGCACCTGGGCGTGCGCCTGCATTTCGGTTTTTCCACCACCGGCCTGGAACGCGATGCACACGGCAAGCTGCGCGTGCACGGCCATCCCGCGCACCCCAGCGAGCAGGGCAACGACGTCTTCGACCAAGTGTTTTTCGCCACCGGCCGACGCGCCAACACAGCGGGGCTGGGTCTGGAAGCGGTCGGCGTGCGCCTGGGCGACAAGGGCGAGGTGGTGGTGGACGAAGGGCAGACCACCAGCGTGCCGAACATCCATGCCATCGGCGATGTCGGCGGCAAGGTCGGGCTGACGCCGGTAGCGATCGCGGCCGGTCGCAAGTTGATGGACCGCCTGTTCGGCGAGCAGCCGGATGCACGCATGGACTACGAAGGCGTGCCGAGCGTGGTGTTCTCGCATCCGCCGCTCGGGCAGGTCGGGCTGACCGAGGAGCAGGCGCGCGCGCGGCACGGCAGCGCGGTACGCATCTACCGCAGCAACTTCCGTCCGATGTTGCATGCGCTGGCCGACGCGCCGCAGCGCAGCCTGTTCAAGCTGGTCTGCGTGGGCGAAGAAGAGCGCGTGGTCGGCGTGCACCTGCTGGGCGAAAGCGCTGACGAAATGCTGCAGGGGTTCGCGGTGGCCGTAAAGATGGGCGCGACCAAGCGCGACTTCGACGAGACCGTGGCAATCCATCCCACTTCGTCGGAAGAGATTGTGTTGATGCACTGATGCACTGTGCATCGATGCGGCTGTTGTGGCCGGACCAAAGAGGGCATCAGTCCCTTGCCTGATGCCGGTACTGACGTCGGCCCCTGCGTTTCACAACGTGTGGCAGCCCCGCGCAACACCGCACGCTAGTTCTGCACCCGACGTAAGTGCGCTTGACGCAGGCCAGGGCCCTGCGAGCGAACAGATCAAAGCCCCTCTCCCCTCGGGAGAGGGGTTGGGGTGAGGGTCCGGCACAATCGGCGCGTCAATCAACTGCCGATCTGCCGTCCACAGCCGGTCATGCCTCATCGCTGGCATCCTTGCGCGATGTCCAAGCCCCGCAAACCAGTGACGCTTCCCCCTGCCGGCCCACCTGCGCGCGCCGGCTCCCACGGCGCGGCGCTCTCCAGCGAACAGGCGCGATTGCGCATCCTCGCCGCGATTCGCGCAATTCCTTCCGGCCAGGTCGCAGGCTATGGCGAGGTCGCACTGCGCGCCGGCCTGCCCGGACGGGCGCGGCTGGTGGCCCGCGTGCTCAGCGGCAATGACGATCCGCACCTGCCCTGGCACCGGGTGCTGCGCAGCGATGGCCGGATCGCATTGCCGGACGGTTCGTCCGGCTACCGCGAGCAATGTCGGCGGCTGCGTGCCGAAGGCGTGGCGGTCGAGCAGGGCCGGGTGCGCCGCACCAGTGCCGCGCAGCGGCTGGATGCCGCCGTGTGGGGACCTTCATAAGCCTGACGTTATGATGGTTGGCATTCCGAAGGATGCCGTCATGCCCCAACTGCCGCCCGTCACCAAAGCGTTGTTGATCGCCAATATTGGCTTGTTCCTGCTGCAATGGGCACTGGGCGACCTGGGCGCCGGCGTGCTGCCCTCAGATGCGGTGCTGTCGTCGCTGATGCTGTGGCCGATCTCCAACGGCTTCGATGCGTTCTCGCCCGGCGCCAGCTTCATGCCGTGGCAGTTGCTGACCTATGCGTTCCTGCATGGCGGCTTCAACCATCTGTTCTTCAACATGCTGGCACTTTTCATGTTCGGTGCGGCACTGGAGCAGACCTGGGGCCAGAAGCGCTTTCTGACCTACTACCTGGTGTGCGTGGCCGGTGCCGGCGTGTGCCAGTTGCTGATGGCCTGGTTCACCCAGAGCGGGGCGCCGGTGGTAGGTGCGTCGGGCGGTGTGTTCGGCCTGTTGCTGGCCTACGGCATGCTGTTTCCGAATCAGCGGGTGATGTTGCTGTTTCCGCCGATCCCGATGAAGGCGCGCACCTTCGTGATCGTGTTCGGTGCGATCGAGCTGTTCCTGGGCGCAACCGGCTGGCAGCCGGGCGTGGCCCACTTCGCGCATCTGGGCGGCATGCTGTTCGGCTGGCTGATGATCCGTTACTGGCGCGGGCAGTCGCCGTTTGGCGGCAGCGGCGGCAGGAAGGGCGGTGGCAAGGGGCGCAAGCCGCCGCTGCGCGTGGTGCGCTGAGGCCGACAGCGCATCGCCTCGTAGGAGCGGACCTGGCCGCGACGGCGGTTTACCGGTAAAGCCTTGTCGCGGCCAGGTCCGCTCCTACGACCAGGGTGTTTCAGGCTGGTAGGCAGATCGATAAACGCCGGAGACAAAAAAAGAGCGCGGATTCCGCGCTCTTTTTCATTGCCTGCCACCGTGCGTTGATGGCCAGTGACGTCCTGGCGCCTGAATCAGCGCCAGATCTTCAACTGCTCGGCATCCACGCGCTGCATCGGCTGGCCGGCCTTGCAGCTGAACGCCGCACCGAACTCGGGCAGGTTGGACAGCGGGCCGTTGGTGCGCCACTGGCCCGGTGCACGGATGTCGGCGCTGGCGCGCTGCACCGCTTCGTTTGGCGACAGCTGCTGGGCCCACAAGCCGGCCCAGGCGGTGAAGAAGGCCTGCTTGTCGGCCTCGGTGGCGGCGGGCTGTGCCTTGCTGAAGGCCTGCCAGGCCAGTTCGATACCGGCCAGATCCGCCAGGTTTTCTTCGGCGGTCTGCGCGCCGTTGACCTTGACGTTGGGCACACCCGGATACGGGTAGGCGCCAAACTGCTCGGCCACCTTGCCGGTCAGCAGGGTCCAGCTGGTCTTTTCGGCCGGCGTCCACCAGCTGCGCAATTCGCCCTTGGCATCCACCAGCGAACCCTTGGCGTCAATGGCACGGGTGATTTCGTGGGCGACCAGCGCGCCGTAGGCGCCGTACTGCGCGGCCGGCGTGCTGCCGGCGGTGAGCACCGGCGGCTGCAGCACGGCGGCAGTGATGATCAGGCGGTTCTGCGCGATGTCGTAGGCCACTGCCGGCTGCTGCGGCAGCACGTCCCAACGACGGTCGGCGTTGCCCTTGCCGATGCGCTTCATCTCCTCGCGGTGGCGCCAGGTCGAGGCGATCAGCATGTTGCCGCCGAAGCTGCCGCGGCCCATCGGCTGCACGGTGTAATCCAGATCGCGACGCGGCGCGCCGACTTCGATCTTCATCGCCGACAGCTTGGCCTTGGCTTCGGCCACTACCTCACCGTTGCCCCAGCCGGTGCGCTCCAGCGCGGCCAGCTGTGCGTCGCGCATCTGGTCGGCGATGGCTTCGGCCTGGCGGCGCGTGTCGCTGCTCAGATAGCGCGCCACGTATTCGCGGCCGAGCATCGGGCCGGCGGCGATGTTGATCGCGTCCAGCACCTGCTGCCAGCGCTGCGGCGGCAGGGCATCGCCACGCAGCAGACGGCCGCGGAACTGGTACTCGGCATCGTGGAAGCTCTTGGACAGGTACGGCGCCATCGCATCGCCCACGCGCCAGCGCAGATAGGCCTTCCACTGTTCCGGCTTGATGCTGACGATCATGCTGTCGAGCTGCTTGAACATGGCCGGGTCGGCCATCGACACCAGGTCGTCCTTGACGCCCTGCGCTTCCAGGAAGTCGGCCAGGCGCAGGTTCTTGTACTGCTTGGTCAGCTCCTTGGTGGCGATCGGGGCGTAGTTGTTGAACGGGTTGTTGATGCCCTGCACCGACTGCGCGCTGCGTGCCAGCGCGGTCTCGATCTGCAGCACCGAGGCGGCATCGGCGTCGAGCTTGTCGGCGGCGGTGCCGGTGAGCGCCAGGATCTGCTTGACGTAGGCGCGGTAGCGGCCCATCAGCGCCTGGGTGTCGGCATCGGTACGGGTGTAGAAGGCCGGGTCGGGCAGGCCCATGCCGCCCTGCATGAAGTAGCCGATGTGGCGGTCGAGCGCCTTCAGGTCCACGTCCGGGCCGAAGTTGAAGCCGACCGGGATGCCGACCTGGTGCAGCGCGGCGATGGAAGCGGGCACATCCTTGGCCTTCTTGATCGCATCGATGCGCGACAGCAACGGAGCGATCGGATTGGAGCCGTCCTTTTCGACGGATGCTTCGTCCAGGCCGCTGGCCCAGAAGTCGCCGAGCAGTTTCTGCACGTTGCCCTGCGGTGCCTTCATCGACGCATCCAGCAAGTCGCGTTGCTGCTGCAGCGCGCGCTCGGACAACTGGCCCAGTGCGGTGACGGCACCCGCCTGCGGCATCGGGTTGGCCTTCAGCCAGCCGGCGTTGGCGTAATCGTAGAAGTTGGTGCAGGCCGCCGAGACGGCCGGGGCCTTGGGGGCAGCCTTCTTCTTGCGAGCGGCGTCGGCGTCGGGGGCGGATAGCAGCGTGATCAGGCTGAAGCCAAGAGCGAGGGCAAGCGGACGAATGGTGGGCATCGAGAAGACGGGTGGCCAGATTGAAGTCGGCGGAGTTTAGCAAGGCTGCGTGCTGCGCAGGCATGTGCCCGCTGCCGTTCGTCTCCGCTGCTGGGCGTTTGCGTGAACGCGACAGGCCCGCGTGTGCGGGTTTGTGCGGTCGGTGGTGGGTAGGTGGAAGCGCTTGCAGCCGGTTACCAGATCACCACGCGGTCCTTGTCCGGGCGCACCATCGCATCGCCGGGCTTGCAGGCGAAGGCGTGGGCGAACTGCGGCATGTTGGACGGCGAGGCGTTCGCGCGCAGGTTGTCGGGGGCATGCAGGTTGCTTGCCAGATCGACCAGTTGCTGCTTCTCACGCATCTGCCCGCGCCAGCTGAGCGCAAACCCCAGGAAAAAGCGTTGATCCGGGGTGTAGCCATCGATGGCGGCCGCCCGCTCGGGATGCGCCCGCAATGCCGCCTGTAGCGCGTCGTAGGCGACATTGGTGCCGCCCAGATCGGCGATGTTTTCGCCAAGGGTGAGCTTGCCATTGACGTGCCGGTCGGGGTGGTCGGGCAGTGGAGCGTGGGCATCGAACTGTCGAACCAGGGCATCGGCCCGCTGCTCGAATACCTTGCGATCCTGTGGCGTCCACCAGTTCACGTTGTTGCCCGCACCATCGAACTGGCTGCCCTGGTCGTCGAAGCCGTGCATGGCTTCATGCCCGATCGTTGCACCGATACCGCCATAGTTGAGGGCATCGTCGGCCTTGGGGTCGAAGAACGGTGGCTGCAGGATGCCTGCCGGGAAGTTGATGGAGTTGGCGCTGGGGTCGTAGTAGGCGTTGACGGTCTGCGGGGTCATCGCCCAACGGGTGCGGTCGGTCGGCTTGCCGATCTGGGCGATGTCGTAGCGATAGTTGAATGTGGCCGCCGCCTGCAGATTGCGGTGGTACGCGCCGGGAACGATCTCCAGCCCGGACCAGTCGCGCCAGGTATCGGGGTAGCCGATCTTCGGCTGGAAGGTTTGCCACTTGGCCAGGGCCTTGGCCTTGGTCTGCGCGCTCATCCAGTCGACGTGTTCGATACGCACCTTGAGCGCAGAGCGAATGTTGTCCACCAGCTCGCTGGCGCGCTGCTTGGCTTCGGGGGTGAACATCCTGGCCACATACAGCTGGCCCAGGCCTTCGCCCATGCTGGTATTGACCCTGCGCAGCACGCGCTTCCAGCGGGGTTCCTGTTCCGGTTGCCCGTGCAGCGTCTTGCCGTAGAACGCAAAGTTGTTGTCGGCGAAGGGCTTGCTGAGGTCGCCGGATGCATCGTCGATGGTATGGAAGCGCAGGTAGGCCTGCCACTGCGCGATCGGAGCGCTGGCGAGCTGGCGGTCGAACTCTGCGAAGAAGCGCGGATGCGACAGCGAGAAGCCGGACCCTGCGTCCACGCCCTGGGCGGCGAAGAAGCGCGTCCAGGAGAAGTGCGGCGTCAGTTTGTCCGCTTCGGCCAGGCTGACGAAGTGATACTGATTCTGCGGTTGACGTGCCTCGACCCGGCTCAACGTAGCAGCCGCCAGGCGCGTTTCCAGCGCAAGCACGTCGTTGGCTTGCGCACGCGCTGGGTCTTTGGCAATGCCGGTGAGTTCGAGCGACTTGGCGATGTAGTCCAGATATGCCGCACGGATGGGCGCGTACTCGGCGGCGCTGTAGTACTCCTTGGTCGGCAAACCCAGGCCGCCCTCGGTGGCGAAGGCGATCTGCATGTCCGCCGTGTGGAAATCGGCGCCGGCACCGAAGTAGAAGACCTGCGCGTCGCCCTCTGCGTAGCGGCCGGTGATGTAATCGGCGACCTGCCCGCCGGAGGTCAGCGCGGCGATGGCTTCCAGTTGCCGACGGATCGGTTGGTCACCCGCAGCCTCGATCGCGGCCTCGTCCATGCCCGACGCATACAGCATGCCGATCTTGCGGGCCACCGGATCGGCCTGTGCGCCTTCGTGCTTGGCTGCGGCTTCAGCGATCTCACGCTGCACGAGTTCACTTTGTTCAGTCAGGATGTCGCTGACGCCCCAACTGGTGCGATCTGCCGGTATCGGGTTGGCCTTGCGCCATTTTCCGTTGACGAAGTTGTCCAGGTCCTGGCATGCGCTTGTTGTCGGATCCAGTTCGCCGATGTCCAGCGCCGACTTGGATGGGGCGAGGGTCGCCGCAGGCGCCAGCGCGTCCGGCGTCTTCGTGGCGCTGCCGTCGTCGGAGGCGCGCTTGCAGCCGGCCAGTGCGATCAGCAGGCTGAGGGCGAGTGTCGAGGTCTTGATGGCGGACATGGCGGAAATGGGCAGGAAGGAGCGCCGAGGATAGGCGGGCGCTGCCGTGCCGGCACGCAGGCTTGAGCTTTATTGAGACTTGTTTTGAAGGCGACGAGGGGTGGGGCACCGATGCCCGATGGCATGGCCCGAAAAAGGAACAAGGGTGCGCCGCGGCAGGCCGCCTGAGGGCGTAAATGGCAGGGGGAGACGCAAAGAGAGGCGGCCTGCGTAAGTTGCGCCACCTGCAGCAAGCCGCGTCCGATGCGCGATGCACGTGTTGAATCCGCCACCTGCAGGCGTAGCGCGCGATCTTGGCGGCATCGCGCTCCACTGTCGCAAAACAAAAGGGCGACGATCTCTCGATCGCCGCCCCCGTTGTTTGCAGCTACCGTGCAATTACCAGATCACCACCTGCTTGTCGCCCTGGCGCACCATCGGATCGCCAGCCTTGCACGAGAACGCGGCGGCAAACGCCGGCATGTTCGACGGCGCACCGATGGCGCGGAAGTTGGCCGGGGCATGCGGATCGGTCTTCAGGCGCACCACCAGCTCTTCCGGAGTGAAGTTGCGGCGCCACACCGTGGCCCAGTTGAGGAAGAAGCGCTGGTCACGGGTGATGCCGTCGGTCTTGGGATCGTCCTTGCCGGCGGTGGCGGTCTTCATCGCGTCGTAGGCGGTGTTGAGGCCGCCCAGGTCGGCGATGTTTTCGCCCAGGGTCAGGTCGCCCTTGACCTTGTCGCCGGCCGGGGTGCGGTAGCCGTCGAACTGCGCGACCAGCTTGCCGGTGCGCGCCTTGAACGCGTCCAGGTCCTTCTGCGTCCACCAGCCCGGATCGGCGATGAAGTTGCCGTCGGCACCGAAGCGGCTGCCCTGGTCGTCGTAGCCGTGGGTCATCTCATGCCCGATCACCGCACCGATGCCGCCGTAGTTCATTTCCTCCGGCGCATTCGGGTCGAAGAACGGCGGCTGCAGGATCGCGGCCGGGAACACGATCTCGTTCTGCAGCGGGTTGTAGTAGGCGTTGACCGTCTGCGGGCTCATGCCCCATTCGGTCTTGTCCACCGGCTTGCCGATCTTAGACAGGTTCCACTTGTAGTTGTACTCGGACGCGGCCATCACGTTGCCCAGGTAGCTGTCGCGGCTGGTGGTCAAGCCGTTCCACTCGCGCCACTTTTCCGGGTAGCCGATCTTGGGCGTGAAGCTCTCCCACTTGGCGATCGCCTTGGTCTTGGTCTCCGGGCTCATCCAGTCCAGCTTTTCGATGCGGGCCTTCAGCGCAGTGCGCAGATTGGTCACCAGGGTTTCCATCTTGGCCTTGGAATCGGCCGGGAAGGCGACCTTGACGTACATCTGGCCCAGCGCTTCGCCGGTCTGGCCGTTGATGGTGGCCAGCACGCGCTTCCAGCGCGGCTTGATTTGCTTCTGCCCGCGCAGGGTCTGGTTGTAGAACGCGAAATTCTCATCGACGAACGGCTGGCTCAGGAACGGCGAGGCGCCATCGACGGTGTGGAAGCGCAGGTAGGCACGCCAGATCGCCGGATCGGTGTCGGCGATCATCTTGCTCACTTCCTGGTGGAAGGCCGGGATCGCCAGCGAGAACATCTCCGGCGTGGGGACGCCCTGCGACTTGAAGAACTCCGTCCACGACCAGTTGGGCGTCAGCTTGTCGGCTTCGGCCGGCGAGATCGGGTTGTAGGCCAGTGACGCATCGCGCGACATCTGGGTGCTGGTCTTGGAGACCTTGGCCAGACGGGTTTCGAACGCGACCACCTGCTTGGCCTGCGCGGCGGCATCGGCCGCGGCCACGCCGGACAGTTCCAGCACCTTGGCCACGTGCGCCTGGTAGGCCTCCAGCTTGGCCTTGTTGGCGGCGCTGGTGTAGTACTCCGGGTCCGGCAGGCCCAGGCCACCCTGCATGGCATAGGCGATGTTCTGGCTGGACTTCTTGAAATCCGCCTCGGCGCCGAAGCCGAACAGCTCGTTGTTGCCCTTGGCCGCGCTGCTGCGCAGATAGTCGACCAGCTTGGCCTGGTCGCTGATGGCGTCGATCGCGGCCAGTTCCGGCTTCAGCGGCTCGATGCCCTGGGCATTGATCTTGGCCTCGTCCATGCCGGTGGACCACAGGTCGCCGACGATCTTTTCCACGCCGGTGGCGCCGGTGTCGGCTGCGGCCTGTTCGACCAGCTGCTGCTGGATCGCATTGGAGCGCTCGTCGAGCATCTCGAACGCGCCCCAGCTGGTGCGATCGCCCGGCACCGGGTTGGCGGCCAAAAACTTGGCGTTGGCGTAGGCATTCAAATCCGTGCAGGCATTGCCGTTGGGGTCCAGATCGGCGGCGGTGAACTGGTTCACGGCCGGCAGCTTGCTCTGGTCCAGGGTCAGCGTCTTGGGCGCCGCAGGCGCAGCGGTTGCCGCAGTTGCGGCGTCGCCGGCCGGGGCCGCCGGCGCAGCGTCGTCGGATTTCTTGCAACCACTGAGCGCGGCCGCCACGGCCAGGGTCAACGTCAATAGATGAGGTGTTCGAATCACAAAGGCTCCAGGAGCAGCAGTCGATTGGGAAGCTCCGTCGCCGGAGCCGTGGCCGGCACTCTACGCCTCGCCAGCCGGATGGCATGGTGTCGAAGGTCATGGGTGCGGGGTGTGTAGAGGGGCGGGAGGCGGGCTCCGACGCAGCTGCAGTAGGGGACGCACTAAAAAAAACGGCCCCTTTCGGGGCCGTGGAGAAGTGCGTGTTCTAGTTCTGAACGCTGCGCTTAAAAGTCATAAGCCGCAGAGAGACGGACGAAGCGCGGTGGGTTGAAGTAGGTGCCCATGCCATAGGTGTTGGACACCGTGTAACGGTCGTCCCCGTACACCGCTTCCGTACGTGTGGCATCGCGGTCGTTGAGTACGTTGAAGACCTGCAGCCCGATGGCGAGCTTGTGATCGGCAAACGACGGGCGATAGGTCACGCCCAGATCCAGATTCGTCAGCCAAGGCGTGCGGCCTGCGTCGCCCGGACGAGAAGGAGAACCGGCGCAATAGTGGTAAGCCGACTCATAGCCAATCGGATCCTGCTCGCCCTCGCCGAAATAGCCCAGGCACGATTTTGGTGTGCCGGACAACACGCGCACCGTGGCAGATGCCATCCATTCCGGTGTGAACTGATAGGCACCGAATGCCTTGAACTGATGGCGGCGATCATTGGCCAGACTTCCACCTGCGTAGTACATCAGCTCTGCCGAGTCCCAGTCCTGCGTCTTGGAAACGTCAGCCTGTCCCAGATCGGATTTCACCTGGCCTTCGGTGTTGCCGTACAGATGCGACCAGGTGTAATCGACGCGGCCGAACCACTTTTCGTCGAACGGATGTTCCAGGAACAAGTCGACCGACACGTAGTTACGCTTGGCACCGCTGGTGAATCCCCAATCCTCCTGAGACATACGCACCTGCGTGCGGCCCGAGCCGTCGACATTGGCCAAGTTGTAGGTGTTGGTTTCGCCAGGGTTGAACATCACGCAGCCAGGAATGGCAACGGACGAGGAATCGATACCACCGGCCTCGAGCTTATCTGCTATCCGGCCTGTATCGCAGACGTCATCGATCGCGGTCTGCAGCTTGCGATAGGTCACCTTTGCACCCGAGTTCCACTTCTCGCCAAGCGTCTTCTCAAAGCCCATCAGGAACTCATCCTGGTACTGAGACTTCAAGTCGCTCGGTGCGAACGAATTCGGATCGGGCGTCTGCCCGTATTCGCCATTCGACGAGACCGGGCCCGGGCCCAACGCCCTCAAGCCAGTAGGCTCTCCATTTGCGTCCAGCCCGCTGTAGGCGAAGTATTCATCGGTATAGGTGGAAGCAGATGCACCGCGCACCGCAACGCTATTGGGCAGTGCCAGATAGTAGCGTCCCAGGTTGGCGTACAGCTTCAGCGACGAATCGCCGAACACATCCCAGCTCACGCCCAGACGTGGTGCCCACTGATCACCACTGTCAACATAGGGAGCGCCTGCGCTGTTGAAGTTGGTGAACTTGTCGTTACGGATGCCAAGCAATACCAGCCACTTGTCGGTGACTTGCCAGCGATCTTCCAGGTAATAGGCCTTCTGCTCGACTGCCATGCTTGTTGTCGTGGTGAAAATGCGGCGCTGTGCGTAGTAGCCATTGCCGCCGGAAGGGCCGACACCAAGGCTCGGGCGGATGTCGACCGCAGGGTTGGACTGACGCGCAAACAGCCACTGGTATCCCGGCCCGGTCGTCTGAACACCTTCATTGGACGCATTGAAGTACATGTTATCCACGCCGGCGGTCAGGTCGTGGTCACCAAGCCGGTATTCGAGTTCAAGGCGCAGGCTGCGGGTCTTGTTCTGCGGAAGAGCTGCCTTGATGCGGTTGCTTGCCTGGTCATTGGTGATCGGGGTACCACCGGTCAGCGCAGGGTCCTGGTTAGTAACATTCTGCAGGTAAGGAAGAGTGGAAACGTACGGATTGCTCTGCAGATTGTCCTGGCGGCTACGGCCCCATGTGGCGTTCAAGGTCAGGTCGTCGGTGAGATAACCGGTGTACTTGAAGATATCGTACCGGTCCTTGATCTTGTAGGTATCAGCGAACGTGCCGCTGCGGCCACCACCGGTTGATGTGTCGTAATCGAAATCGGTGTAATACCCAGCGCGACGATCAGTGCTCTCGATGCGGGTGTATTCCACAATGTTGCTGTCGTTGATATTCCAGTCGATCTTGCCGTAAAACTTTGGCGCGCTATAGGCGTAGTTGTTCCGTCCCAGGACACTTGCCGCGCTGGAGTTGGTGGAAACGCCATCGGTCTTGTCCGATTCGCCTGCCACGAAAACAAACAGCTTGTCTTCGATCAACGGGCCGCCCGCATACGCGCTATAGACCGTGCGAGTCGCTGCGTCGTCCTTGCGGCTGCGATACAGTGTGCCGGGTTGATCCGGATTGGTGTATTCAAATCCATCTGGCAAGGTGTTATTGGGGAAGCGCACGTTCTCGGGCGAACTTGCGAGCGACTTGGGTTCCCAGACTGCCTGAGCACCGAAATGCCATTCGTTGGTACCACGCTTGCCGACCTGATTGATCACGCCGCCGGTCGAGCGACCGTAACGCGCGCTGTAGCCGCCGGTGTAGGTCTCCTGCTGGTCGATCGCGCCATACGGCAAGCTCACGCCACCGAGGTTGCTAAGCGGGTTGCTGACGTTGAATCCGTTGATGTAGTAAGCATTTTCAGTGACGCCGGCGCCGCCGAACGAAACGACCGAGCGTGAGCCGTTATCGAATGCGCCACTGCCCGCCACGGCACCCGGTGCCAGCAAGGCAATTGCTTCCGCGCTACGGCCAAGAGGCAGGATCGCAAGCTGCTGGGACGTGATCACCGAGCGCGAGCTGGTGGAGCTCACGTCGATCTTCGGTGCATTGGCGGCGGTGACGGTGATTGCCCCTAGCGTGGTTGCATCGGCGTTTCCGCCAGAGGCGGCTGCGCCTGCAAACGAGACCTCAGTGCCGGATCCGACGCGCAACTGCACGTTCTTGCGAGTGTCGACGACCTGATCGCCACGCTTCAAGGTCACGGTGTAGGCGCCGACCGGCAACGAGCCGAGGTTGTAACGGCCATTGGCGTCGATGGTGATCGTGCGGCTGAGGCCGGTGTCGCTCTGCACGACGATGGTGCTACCGGCTTCCGAGGGAGCGCTACCGTAGATGCTGCCGGTCGTACTCTGTGCGTAGACTGCACCGTTGGCGAGACAGGCGCCGAGCACGACTGCCAGAGCAGTGCGCTTGAGGGCGTGGCGACGAAATTGATTGCTCATTCCTAACCTTTCAGCTGGGTATCGGGAGAAGTGGCGGTCATCGGAGAGTCAGATGGCCTTAACCCGAACGTAATGAATCTGTGGGCTCGGTCGCAAGCGCTTTGAATGATTCGTTAATGAAAAGGGTGAGATCCGCACCGAATATGCGGATCTGCGCACAATTCAGCGGGCATGCGGACGCGGGCACGCGTCACCTGCACGAGTATTCATTTTTGTCAGTGCGTGCGATGCGGCATGACATCGAATCAATCAACCGAATGCGGCATTCGGGCTGTGCCCCCTTCACAGATTGTCGCGTTTGGTTGAATGGTTTCAGCTGAAACATGACGCAAAAAAAAGACCCCGTCGAACGGGGTCTTTTCGATGCAGCGTCAACAGGCCTCAGAACCGCACCGTTGTCCCCAGATAGAAGAACCGTCCGACGTTGTCGTACAGCGCAGAGGTGAAGTCCGAGCCAAAGTAGTTACGCGGCGGATCCTTGTCGAAGGCGTTGTCGATGCCGAGGTAGACGTCGATCTTCGAGCCGGGGAACTGATAGCCGAACTGGAAGTTGTGATAGGTGTACGAGCCGTTCCTGATCGGGCTGGCCGAGCCCGGATTGCTGTTGTAGCTTTCCGGTGTCACGCGCAGGTTGCCGTCCACGTAGTTCATGTCCCACGAGGCGCGCCATTCGTTCCAGTTGTACTTGGTCTGGAACTGCGCGCGCCAGCGCGGGTCGGTCACGTAGGTCACGTACTCGTCGTACTCGGCCGGGAAGTCCTGGAACACCCATTCGCGCGACTGGATCAAACGGGTGCCGACCAGGCGCAGCACGGTGTTGCCTTCGCCGACCTGGAAGCGGTAGTCCATTTCCAGATCCACGCCCACACGCCGCGAGCGCGACAGGTTTTCATTGAGCGCCTGCCAGCCGATGATGCTGTGCTCGGGATAGATGCGGCCCTGCGGGTCGGTGAATCCACCCAGCGGGGCGCGCTGCACGAAGCCGCAGAAGCTGTTGTCGATGCCACCTGGATTGTCCACGCAACGCGTGGCATTGGTCTCTGCGGTCACGGTGCCGATCGCGTCCTGCAGGTCGATGCGCCAGTAGTCGATCGACATGCCGAAGCCGTCGAAGAACTCCGGTTGCCACACCAGGCCATAGGACAGGCTGCGCGCGCGCTCCGGCTTCAGCTCCGGGTTGCCGCCGCTGACGCCGGGGCGGGTGGAGGTGAAGGTGTCGATCCAGCCCACCGGCACGCCCAGCGCGCTGCAGTTGGCCTGGCGCAATGCCACGTCGCCTGCGGTGCCCGGGCGGTTGGTGTTGGTCGGCAGGTAGTTGCAGGGATCGTTGATAGTCGCGAAGTTCTCGCTCTGCGAGTCGTACAGCTCGCCGATGCTGGGCGCGCGCACTGCCTGTGCCAGCGTGCCGCGCAGACGCAGCGAGGGGATGATGGTCCAGTCCAGGCCCACGTTCCAGGTCTTGGTCGAGCCAATGCTGTCGTAGTCCGAATAGCGGCCTGCCACGTCCAGCGCCAACCGGTCCACCCCCGGCAGGCCGGCGAGCAATGGAATGGTGCTCTCGACGAAGATTTCCTTGACGGTGTACTCGCCACCGCTATTGGGGATGGCGTTGAGGAAGGTCACGCCCGAGGCTGCGAGCGGATCGGTGATCTCCTCGCTCTGCTCCTTGCGGTACTCCACGCCACCGGCAAACCCGATGTCGCCGGCCGGCAGCGACAGCAGGTTGCTGTTGGCCACCGATGCGCTGAACACGGTCTGCTGGATCTTGGCCTGCGAGCGCGCGGTGGTGTTGAACCACGCCCCTGCTTCCGGGGTCACCGCGCCGTTGCCGAACACACTGAACGGCACGCAGCCTTCGCGCGCCAGTGCCGAATAGACGCGGTTGGTGTGGGGGTTGATCGCGCCCGGATCCAGCGTGGTGCGGCAGACGATGTTGCCGCTAGCATCGCGTGCGGCGTCGATACCGGCTTGCCAGCGCTCATTGATGCGGTTGTTGAGGTTCAGGCGGTCGACCGTGGTCTTGCCGTAGTTGGCAGACACGTCGTAGCTCCAGTTGTCGGTGAAATTGCCTTCGGCGCCGAGCACTGCGCGATAGGTCTTGCGCTCGATGTTCTCGCCGCGACGGCCGGCATCGACGTTGAAGCGGTTCATCAGGATCTGGGTGGCACCGCGCGAATCCATCAGCGCACCGAGTTCGGGGCTGACATACGGATTCTGACGACGCACGCGCAGCGAGCTGTCGAATGCCGGCTGGCCGAAGAATTCCGAATCGGTCTCGCTGTACTTGCCCTCGAAGAACAGGCGATGGTTCGCGCTGATCTCGAAGTTGATCATGGTGTTGACGCTCTTGCGATCGAAGCCGGGCTGCAGGTCGGCAACCGCATTCAGATCGACGAAATCGCAATCCACGCACGAGGTATTGCTGACCACCGGGCCGTTGTAGCGATTGCGGCGGAAGCTGCCGTCCTGGTTGAACAGGTAGCGGTTGCCATAGCTGGCCGGGTTGCGGAAATCGAATGTGCCCAGGTTGAAGGTGCCGCCGTAGGACGTGGAATGATTGCCGCCCGGGCCGCTGAGCACATTCTGCGGATTGCGTTCGCTCGGCGGTTGGCTCGGGTCGAACGCGGGGTTCGGAACCGACACCAGATATTCGCGGCCGATGGCGCGGTTGCCGCGACCGAAGCGGTCCTGCTTGCTGTATTCGCCGGACACCGCGATGTTGCCGCGGCCATCCGCAAAGTCGGTGCCTGCCGAGAAGCTGGCGAAGGAGCGGTTGTAGTTGCCCTCGTCGGCCAGGCCGGTCTGCGCACGCGTCTCGAAACCGGTGAAGTTCTTCTTGAGGATGAAGTTGACCACGCCGGCCACCGCATCGGCGCCATACACGGCCGAGGCGCCACCGGTGATGACTTCCACGCGTTCGACCCATTCCACCGGAATGGTGTTGACGTCCACCGCGGTCGAGCCCGGGCTCGAACCAACATGGCGGCGGCCGTTGACCAGTACCAATGTGCGGTCCACGCCCATGCCGCGCAGGTCGAGCAGGCCCAGCCCGGCGGTGCCGATGAAGCGGGTGGAGTTGCCCAGCGTGTAGCTCGGTGCCAGCGCGGGCATGCGCGCCATCAGATCGCTGATGGTGGTCGCGCCAGTGGCGCGGATTTCCTCGGCGCTGATCGCAGTGACCGGCGAGGGCGTGACAAAGCCGGTACGCGCAATGCGCGAGCCGGTGACGGTGACCTTGTCCAGATCAGTGGTGCCGGGCGCGACCCCGCTTTCCGACTGCGCGGCGGCGTGGCCGGCAGAAGCGGCCAGCACGGCAAACAACGCGGTGCTCAAACGATGACGCTGGGTGTGTTGCGGAAGACGACTCGACATGACCTTGCGGATTCCTCGCTGAGATTTGGCGAAACAGTCGCGCTCGCTGAGCGCTGGCTGAACTGGAATTCGAACGTAACAATTCCTTAATCATGTGTCCATATTTGTGAAATTTGTCATTGGTCGACACATGCAGGAGTCTTCGGCACGCCTGGCTGCTGACGGCTTGCAACGCGTCTGCCTATGGCCGGACTGGGTAAACTGACGACCTTTCCAGCGCTGCGGCTGGCGATGCAGCCATCGCTGCGGCGCCAGCACGAGCAATCAGGCAGACAATGACGACGATGGTGCAACGCGCTTCAAGCAAGGCGATCGATCTCCCCCGGAGCGCATGCGCATGACCGGCGAACGCAGAATTCCCGCGCATGCGGTGCAGGGCGCGTTGGCGCCGCATCCGCGGATCCGCAATGTGATCGCGGTCGGCTCCGGCAAGGGTGGGGTGGGCAAATCCACCACGGCGGTGAATCTGGCACTGGCCCTGCGTCAGCAGGGCGCACGCGTGGGCGTGCTGGACGCGGATATCTATGGGCCGAGCGTGCCGGCGATGCTGGGCCTGAGCGGGCGGCCGGACAGCCCGGACAACAAGTCGATCGAGCCGTTGCGCGCGTTCGGCATCGAGGCGATGTCGATCGGCTTGCTGGTCGACCAGGACACGCCGATGATCTGGCGCGGGCCGATGGCGACCTCGGCGCTGACCCAGCTGTTCAACGACACACTGTGGGACGACCTGGATTACCTGCTGATCGACCTGCCGCCGGGCACCGGCGACATCCAGCTGACCTTGTCGCAGAAGATCCCGGTGGCCGGTGCGGTGATCGTCACCACGCCGCAGGACATCGCCACGCTGGACGCGCGCAAGGCCTTGAAGATGTTCGAAAAGGTCGAGGTGCCGGTGCTTGGCATCGTCGAGAACATGGCGGTGCATACCTGCTCCAGCTGTGGTCACCGCGAGCACCTGTTCGGCGAAGGCGGCGGTGAGCGCATGGCCGCGCAGTACGGTGTGCCCTTGCTCGGGTCGTTGCCATTGGCGATTGCGATCCGCGAGCAGGGCGACGCCGGCCAGCCGATCGTGGTGGCCGCGCCGGAGTCGGCGGCAGCGCGGGCCTATCTGGCTGCCGCCGCGCGGCTGTCCGAGGAGCTGGGCAAGCGCCCACGCGCCAGCATCCCGATTTCGGCGTCGTTGCTGTAGCGCGCAGGCCGGCCGCTGGTGCCGGCCGCTTGCTAGAATTCGCTGCCTTTCGCGCGGGCCGCTCGGCCTGCCGCCTTCCGTCTTCAAGGAACACCGCATGAGCATCAAGAGCGACCGCTGGATCAAGCGCATGGCCGAACAGCACGCGATGATCGAGCCGTTCGAGCCCGGGCAGATCAAGCACGATGCCGCCGGCCAGCGCATCGTCAGCTTCGGCACCTCCAGCTACGGGTACGACGTGCGCTGCTCGCGCGAGTTCAAGATCTTCACCAACATCAACTCGACGATCGTCGACCCCAAGCACTTCGACCCGGGCAGCTTTGTCGATATCGAATCGGATGTGTGCATCATCCCGCCGAACAGCTTTGCGCTGGCGCGGACGGTGGAATACTTCCGCATCCCGCGCGACACCCTGGTGGTGTGCCTGGGCAAGAGCACCTATGCGCGCTGCGGCATCATCGTCAACGTGACCCCGCTGGAACCGGAATGGGAAGGCCACGTCACGCTGGAATTCAGCAACACCACGCCGCTGCCGGCGCGCATCTACGCCAACGAAGGCGTGGCGCAGATGCTGTTCTTCCAGTCCGACGAGGTCTGCGAGACCTCGTACAAGGACCGCGGCGGCAAGTACCAGGGCCAGACCGGCGTGACCCTGCCGCGCACCTGATGCCATGGTGCGGCCGCGCCTTCAGCAGGTGGCGGCCGCCCGCTCGCGGTAGCGCAGCAGGTGGCGCACGCCCGCGGCGATCAGCAACGCCGGCCACCAGGTCGACACCAGGTTGCCCACATCGAGACGGGCCAGCCCGAGGTTGTCCAGCAGAAACAGCGTGCCCAGCGTGATCAGGAACAGGGCAGGGATCAGGCGGTAGTGCATGGTGGCGTCCTCGGTAGGTAGGAGGCCATGCTGCGCGCAATGCGCCTGCCGATCAGGTGCCGGAAGTCAACACGTGCGGATGACAAACGTCATGTCGGCAAAGCCGAGAGGTAGCCAGGGGCACAGGCTGGCGAATCAGCGGCCAGACGGCGCCAGCGCGCAATCGGGGCTGTCTCTTGGAAGACACCAAAGCAAACCAGGGAATCAACAGCGCCTGAAGCCCGCTCTCACGATTCCCCAATCCCGATTCCCGATTCCCGACTACTTGCCGCGCCCAAACAACATCCCCACACCGCAGGCAACCAACGCCGCCGGCCACCAGGTGGCGATCAGCCGGCCAAGACTGACATTGGTCCAGCCCAGGTTGTTGGCCAGGAACAGCAGGCCGACGAGGATCAGGATCAGTGCGGCGACGACATTGGATTTCATGCGGGAAGGTGGTTGTGAGGCGGGCGCCTATCGTAGCCGCTGCGCCCATGCAGCGACACGCTGCTGCAGCGTATCGGGGTCGGAGCGCTGCGCGCTGCCGCTACCCCAGACCGGGCCGGGCCAGGCCGCGTCGCCCGGATGCCGGCCGACCAGGTGCACATGCAACTGCTGCACGATGTTGCCCAGCGCGCCGATATTGAGCTTGGCGACGCCGGGCTCGACCCGCAGCAGCTGCGAGAGCTGATTGATCTCGGCCAGCAACAGGCGCTGCTGGCCGCCGTCCAGATCGATCCACTCGCTGGCATCGGCCACCCGCGGCACCAGCAGCAGCCATGGGAAGCGGCTGTCGTCCATCAGCCGCACCTGCGACAGCGGTCCGTCGGCGACGAACACGCTGTCGGCGGCCAGCCGCGCATCGAGCTGAAAGTCGCGCGCCTCGGACATGCCTGCTGCAACCTCGCTCATCCCAGATGCGCTTCGAAGAAGCCCAGGGTGCGTTGCAGCGCACGCTCGGCGCTGTCGGCGTCGTAGTGGTTTGGGTCGATGCTGCGGTTGAAGGCGTGGCCGGCGGGATACACGAAGGTCTCCATCTGCGGCAGCTTCTCGCGGTGGGCCTGGATCGCCTCGGGCGGAATGCTGCTGTCCTGCTCACCGAAGTGGAACATCACCGGTGCGGTCGGGGTTTCGTCCAGCAGCTGGGTGTTGCGGCCGCCGTAATAGCTCACCGAGGGCAGCCCCAGGCGGATCGCCGACAGCAGCGCCACCGAGCCGCCCCAGCAATAGCCCACGGTGCCGACCTTGCCGGCGCGGCTGAGCAGGGTGGCAGCGGATTTGACCACCTCCACCGCGCGCTCCAGGCCGACCGCATTGGCCAGTGCCAGGCCGCGCTGCAGGCTCTCCTGGTCGTAGGGCAGTTGCACGTCCTTCTCTTCCAGGTCGAAGAAGGCCGGCGCCAGCACTTCGTAGCCGCGCGCGGCGTAGTCGTCGGCCACCGCGCGGATATGGTCGTTGACGCCGAAGATTTCCTGGATCACCACCAGGCCGCCGCGCGGGCTGGTGGTCGGGGTGGCGTGCCAGGCGGCGACCTGGCCGTCGGGGGTGTCGAGCGTGGTCCAGTGACCCATGGGAACTCCTGCTGCGGTAAGGGGGAAGGCGCGCATTATCGACCGGATCGGCGGCGCTGCAGGTGAGGGACTCGCTAAGATGAGATTGCTTGCCCGGCGCGCGGTTCAGAGCGCTGCCCGCGCGCCGCTATAATTGCTCCACTCAGGCCCCAGGCCGCTCCGTTCCCAGGCTCCTGCTTTCATGTCCCAGCTGAACCCCAAAGTCGGCTTCGTCAGCCTTGGCTGTCCGAAGGCGCTCGTCGACTCCGAACGCATCCTCACCCAGCTGCGCGTGGAGGGCTACGACATCGTGCCCAGCTACGACGCTGCCGACGTGGTGGTGGTCAATACCTGCGGTTTCATCGATTCGGCGGTGACCGAGTCGCTGGACGCGATCGGCGAGGCGATGAACGCCAACGGCAAGGTGATCGTCACCGGCTGCCTGGGCAAGCGCCCGGAACAGATCCGCGAGGCCTACCCGCAGGTGCTGGCGGTGTCCGGCCCGCAGGACTACCAGAGCGTGATGGAGGCGGTGCATGCGGCACTGCCGCCGCGCCACGACCCGTTCGTCGATCTGGTGCCCGACTACGGCATCAAGCTGACCCCGCGCCATTACGCGTATCTGAAGATTTCCGAGGGCTGCAACCACCGCTGCAGCTTCTGCATCATCCCGTCCATGCGCGGCGACCTGGCCTCGCGTCCTGTGGATGAGGTCCTGCGCGAAGCCGAGCGGCTGGTGCGCGGCGGGGTCAAGGAATTGCTGGTGGTCTCGCAGGACACCTCGGCCTATGGCGTGGATCTGAAGTATGCCGAGCGCCCGTGGCGCGACCGCATGTACCAGACCCGCATGAAGGCGCTGTGCGAAGGCTTGTCGGAGCTCGGCGTGTGGACGCGCCTGCATTACGTGTATCCGTACCCGCACGTGGACGATGTGATTCCGCTGATGGCCGAAGGCAAGCTGCTGCCGTATCTGGACATCCCGTTCCAGCACGCCAGCCCGCGCATCCTCAAGCTGATGAAGCGCCCGGGCGCGGTGGAAAAAACCCTCGAGCGCGTGCAGCGCTGGAAGGCGATGTGCCCGGAGATCACGGTGCGATCCACCTTCATCGTCGGCTTCCCCGGCGAGACCGATGCCGAGTTCGAATCGCTGCTGGAATTTCTGGATCAGGCCCAGCTGGACCGCGTCGGTGCGTTCGCCTATTCCCCGGTGGAAGGCGCCAGCGCCAACGCGCTGCCGGATCAGGTGCCGAAAGAGCTCAAGCAGGAGCGCCTGGCGCGCTTCATGGCCAGGCAGGCGGAAATTTCTGCCGCGCGGCTGGAGGCGAAGATTGGCAGCGTGCAGCAATGCCTGGTCGACCTGATCGAAGACGATATCGCGGTGGCGCGCTCGCGCGCGGACGCACCGGAGATCGATGGCCTGGTACATATCCAGAACGGCGGCGAGCGCGGCTTGAAGGTGGGGGATCTGGTCGATGTGGAAATCACCGACAGCGACGAGCACGATCTGTTCGGCGATGCATTGCCGGCCAATGTCGCAATCCAGCAGGGACGTCCGTTGAATCTGCAGATGGTGTAACTGGGCGCTGGTCCTTGCACATCTGTCCGTAGGAGCGCACTTGTGCGCGATGGGGCCTTATCGATAACGCCCCATCGCGCACAAGTGCGCTCCTACACGCAGGTCGGCAGAGTGCGATCACTCGCCTACTGAGTGGCGTAATCCACCGACACCACCACGAAGCTGTGCTTGCCCGACGGCAACTGCGCTTCGAACTCGTCGTCCACGCGTTTTTTCAGCAGCGCGCGTGCCAAGGGCGAGTCGATGCTGATCCAGCCGCGTCCGGCGTCGGTTTCGTCCGGGCCGACGATGCGGTAGTGCAGCAGCTCGCCGCTGTCGGCGTCCTCCAGTTCGACCTGTGCGCCGAAGAACACCGCGCGCGGATCGGTCGGTGCGGTATCCACCACGCGCAGCGCTTCCAGCCGTTTGCTCAGGTAGCGCACGCGGCGGTCGATCTCGCCGAGCTGCTTCTTGCGATAGGTGTACTCGGCGTTCTCCGAGCGGTCGCCCTCGGCCGCGGCGGCGGCCAGCGCACGAACCACTTCCGGCCGACGCACGCGCCACAGCTCTTCCAGCTCGGCCTTGAGCCGGGCGTGGCCGTCGGGCGTGATCAGTGCGGTGCTTTTTTCGGCGGGCGGGCGCCAGCGGCTCATGGGCGGTGTATCCGACAGCGGGGCCGCGATGCTAGCGCGCATGGCCGGCTTGCGCATCTGCCGTCGCACGGCGAAGCTTTGCGCTCTCTCGGACACGGACGTTGTCATGCTGTTGATGCCGCTGCACAAACCCTGGTCGCGCCAGAACATTCCCTGGGTGACCCTGCTGCTGGTGTTGGTCAATGTGGTGGTCTACCTGGGCTATCAACGCAAGGACGACGCGCTGGTCGAAAACGCGGTGCGCTACTACGTCGAGTCCGGCCTCGGTGCACTGGAGGCGCAAGCCCACGAGCGCTATCTGCAGCAGACCGACGACACCAAGTTGCGCGCTGCGCGCCGGGCCAGGCTGGACAGCGTGCCGGCGCGCCAACGCCTTGCGTATCTGGCGCACCTGACGATGCACGACGTGGCCTTCGCACAGGCGTTGCGCAGCGGCGCATTGTTCGAGGACCAGGCGCGCTTGAGCGAATGGCGCACATTGCGCGCCCCCTACGATGCACGCCTGTCCAGGGTGTTCACGCTGCGGTATCTGCAGCGCAGCTCCGAGTGGTCTCCCGCGAGGATGCTGACGGCCACCTTCCTGCATGGCAGCTTCGATCATTTGCTGGGCAACATGCTGTTTCTGCTGGCGCTGGGCACCTTGCTGGAAGGGGCGATCGGCAGCGGCTGGTTCCTGCTGCTGTATCTGCTCGGCGGGTTCGGCGCCAGCGCGGCCAGCCTGTGGTGGCGCTGGGGAGCGCCGGGCGGTGGCCTGGGCGCCTCCGGTGCGATCGCCGCCTTGATGGGCGCGTTCTGCGTGGTCTGGGGCCGGCGCAAGGTGCGCTTCTTCTACTGGTTCTTCGTGGTATTCGACTACGTGCGCGGTCCGGCGATCCTGCTGCTGCCGCTGTGGCTGGGTTGGGAGCTGTACAGCCTGTTCTGGAACGACAACGGCGACGTCGCCTTCGAGGCGCATGCCGGTGGGCTGATCAGTGGCGCGTTGCTCGGCGTCGCGTTGGTGCTGCTGCGGCGCACGCGTGAGTCCTTTATGGAGGAGAGCGAGGCAGTGCTGGTGGACGATCGCTGGGAGCGCGCGCAGCGACATCTGGGACGCATGGAAAACGCGGAAGCCGAGCGCCTGCTGGCGGAGCTGGCCAGCGAGCAGCCGCATTGTCTGGACGTGGCGCTCGCGCGCTACCGCACCGCGCGCAATGCCGGTCGCAGCCAGGACAGCGTGCGACATGCGCAGACGCTATTGCAGCTGCACACCCATCACGCCGAACAGACGCGCAACCAGCTGACGGTGGCTGCCGAACTGAGCAAGGCCGGGACCGACTACGCGCCATCGGCCCGCATGGCGCTGATCGCCACCTGCCTGCGCAATGGACTGCTGGCCGATGCCGAACGTCTGTTGAAGGAGGTTGGGCTGGATGTGCCGCGCGATGAGCTGGCGCAGCACTGGTTCGTGCTGGCCTTGCGACACGGCGAGTTGCAGGACGGCGCGCAGCGTACGCGCTTGCTGCGTCAGCTGCTGGAGCAGTTCCCCGAGCAGGCACAGGCCGGCAAGGCGCGCTTTTTGCTCGAAAACGGATGAGTGGTTTCTGCGCGATCCGTGTTGCCAACGCAAGCGGTGAGGGCATCGCGCGCTCGACTCACCGAGCTTTTGACCTGGCATTTGACTGCACTTGAAAGACACTGCTACGTGAGGTCCGGGTTGCTGTTGTGTCTTCTGCCTCGAGCAGAATTATCTAGCGCGGATGGATGAGTTGCAGAGCGGTGGATCTGCAGCCTGGCTGCAGGGCCCTTACCCGCCCACCATCGCACGACACGCCGCAAGTACGTCCATGTAGGCTCTTGCGCGGCATCCATGCCGCGTAAGGCCCCGCGACGGTGGGCGGGCAAGGACCAGTCGAGATGGTCGGTCTGTAGGGCTGCAAGCAGTACACGTCGCGCGACGGACCGATGGTGGAGCATCTGAGCTGCGCCTCAAAAAGCTTTGTTGGCTGCTCAGGCCGGTTGGATCGCCACCGCTTTCAGCACGGCTTCCAGCTTCGCGCGCAGTGCATCATCGTCGCAGTGAGCCAGTGCGTCTTGCAGTACCTCGCGCGCCCGCTCGTCGCGGCCGAACCGTTCGGCCAGCAGCAGGCCCGCGTCCAGTGACCAGGCCGGCATCATCCGATCGCGCGGCCATGCGGCAATGGCCGCAAGCAGGCCATCGGTCGCCAGCTGGAACTGCCCGGCCATCTTCGCGCGCTCGGCCAGCAAGGTGGCTTGCTCAGGCGTCAGCGGGGTGAACGTGGAGTCGCCATCCAGCGCTTCGCGCTGCAACCCGAGCGCGCGACGCTCCTGTCTTTCCTGCAGCAGACGATTGATGTACTGGCGGGTGTGCTCGCGCAGTTCGTCGTTGCGACGGTGTTGACGCAGCAGGCGCTGATACAGCTCGTGCACCGCCAGGCTCACCGCACGCGAACGCACCGCCGCGCGCAGTGTCTGGAATGCTTCCTCGGAATGGCCATCGCGCACGTACTGTTCTGCTTCGTCGAGCAGGCGCTGATCCGGGTCTTCGCGCTCGGACGCCGCGCCGCCGCTGGGAACGTAGCCCAGTTCTTCGTGGTACTGGTACACCAGATAACCCATCAGGTGGAAGCTGGCGAACAGGCTCCAGATCGAGGCAATCACGATCGTCGCCTCGCGCACGATCGGCGGCAGAGACTTCACCGCGATGAAGATCGCTGCGGTAGCGCTGCCCTGGATCACGTACAGCAAACCGTATGCGGCCAGATACGGCCAGCCGATGCGCAGAGCCATGTCGATCGACACGGCCGGGTTGAGGGCGCGGCGCAGGCTGCCGTCGATGGCCAGTGCAATCATCATGCCCGGCAGCAGCAACTGCACCACCAGGTACGCGATGGTCAGGCCGGGCTTGCCCGCCAGCACGCCTGCCGCACCGATGACGATGCCCAGCGCAAACGCCAGCAGGATCAGCCGCAGCACCGCGCTGTCGAAGCTGTTGTAGCCCAGCCGCGGAGCATCGGCTTGCCCGTCGGCGGTATGGCGCAGGATGTCGAAGGCATAGGTGTAGGTGGCCATGCCGAGCACTCCGGCAATCACCAGTTTCAGGATGCCCGGCAGCACCAGCAGCGCGCTGCACAGCGTCAGTGCAATCAATGCGTAAAGCGCCGAGCCGCGCAGCGGATAGCTGGCAATGGCAGGAATGCGGGTCCAGAACGGTGCCGGCGCGGTCTGCGCGGCCACCTTGCGTGCGCGAAAACGGTCTTCCATGACGCTCCCCAGGCGTGTGATGTGAACGGATTGTGCGGTGGCGCGTGCCGTCGCGCAATTGGGGCAGGGCGAATCAACTGAGTCTGGAATGGCCAATGCTTGGCGGCATGTCGCCGGCACGGCCTGGATATTTGCTGGCCCCGCTGGGCGGGTGTCGGTGCCGGTATTGCATCGGGACGTGTCAGGTCTCCGATGGCATGATGCGTGTATCGACGGGCCGCCGATGCACTATGTGCGTCATTGCCTGACGCGCCGGCTGAGCGGTAGGTAACATGGTGGCCCGCCGCAATCCTTGCGGCCCGTACGGGCGACCGGGCGCGCCGCGTCCCGGCACTGCCATCGCTCGCATCACAAGGAGTGTCGCTTGAATCCATCCGCCACCGGCAACCCGCAGGTCCGCATTCGCAGCATCGATGTGCTCTCGGACAATTGGTACGTGCTGCGCAAGGTCACGTTCGATTTTCAGCGCAAGGACGGCCGCTGGCAGACCCTATCGCGCGAGGCCTACGATCGTGGCAATGGCGCCACCATCCTGCTGTATAGCCGTGCCAGGCAGACGGTGATGCTCACCCGCCAGTTCCGTTTGCCGACGCTGCTCAACGGCAACCCCGACGGCATGCTGATCGAAGCCTGCGCCGGCCTGCTGGATATGGACGATCCGCAGACCTGTATCCGCAAGGAAACCGAAGAGGAAACCGGCTACCGGATCGACAACGTGCGCAAGGTGTTCGAGGCGTTCATGAGCCCGGGCTCGGTAACCGAGCGTCTGTATTTCTTTGTCGGCGAATACTTCGACGGCGACAAGGTCGGCGAGGGCGGCGGGCTCGAAGAAGACGGCGAGGAGATCGAGGTGCTGGAACTGTCCCTCGACTCCGCGCTGGCGATGATCGCTACCGGTGAGATCGCCGATGCCAAGACCATCATGTTGCTGCAATACGCCAAGTTGCATGGTGTGCTGGGCTAAGCAGTGAGCATCGTTAGTGTGGATCGCTGGCAGCTTTTCAGCTGCCGGCAGCGAAGGAATGCTGCAGTCAGCGAATGCGTTTAAGTTGCTTATCGACGTATTCGGATGCTCCACCGCTCTCACAGTCGGACCCGTCCTGCGATAGCAAGCTGGCAACCTTGAGCTTGGGGTCGCCATTTGCGTCGATGCGAAAGCCATAGAGTGGATAAGAGGAAATCGTGCGCTTTGGATCCGGTTCTCTTTCCAGCACAAGACAGCTACCCGCTATCTCGTCGATCCACCAGGTGCTGCGCAGTGTCACGGTACGCTTGCGATAGTCCGGGTCCCGCCCGGACAGGCACGTGTACTTTAGGGTGTAGCGGTGGCTGTCCTAGTCACCTTTGATTGCCTCTAACCGCAAATCTGCAATAGCGGTGGGGCAGTCGAGTCGATCCACTGCGACCTGCAGCCTGCCTACATAATGTCCGGCGAGAAAATGTTGGCGGCGTAATGGCCATTGGATCGGGCCATAGTTGGAACCCGGTGTGTAGTCGTAGTCAGGATTGTGTTGCTGTTTCTGTGCGACGCTCGGGGTGGCAGCCAGGACAATCACTGCAACCCCGCCGAAATGGAGCCATGTCTTGCGCATAGCGTTCGTCCTTGTTGTTTGTCACTGCGATCAGCGCTTCCCACCGAAGATGCTGCCGAAGATACCGCGCACGATCTGCTGGCCGATCCTGTTGCCGATCGTACGCGAGGTCTGCTTGGCCATCGTCTCAAGCATGCCCTGGCGGCGGCTGGTGCCGAACACCGCGTCCTTGACCGCCTTGCCGAAGCCGCTGTCTTGCGCGTCGTCATCCGCGCTGGTGCGCGTCGGCGGTGCGGCGTTATGTTCGGCGACCTGCTCGACGCGGCGCGCCAGCAGCTCGGCGGCCGATTCACGGTCGATCGCGGTGTCGTAGCGGGTGCCGACCGGGCTGGCGGCGCGCACCTGCGTGCGCTCGGTCTCGCTGATGGCACCCATGCGGCAGCGTGGCGGGGCGATCACGGTCTGCTGCACCGGTGCCGGCACGCCCTTGCCGTGCAGTGGCGACACCAGTGCCTCGCCGGTGCCGAGGCTGGAGATCGCCGTGGCCACATCGAGCCTGGGATTGGCCACGAAGGTCTGCGCCGCGGTCCTGACCGCCTTCTGGTCGCGCGGGGTGAACGCGCGCAAGGCATGCTGCACGCGATTACCCAATTGGCCGAGGATGTTGTCCGGAATGTCGTCGGGAAACTGCGAGCAGACATACACGCCCACGCCCTTTGAGCGGATCAGCCGGACCACCTGCTCGATCCGCTGCACCAGTGCGGCCGGCGCGTCGTCGAACAGCAGGTGCGCTTCGTCGAACACGAACACCAGCTTGGGTTGTTCCAGATCGCCTACCTCGGGCAAACGTTCGAACAGTTCCGACAACAGCCACAGCAGGAAGGTGGAATACAGTTTCGGCTTGAGGACCAGTTGGTTGGCCGCCAGGATGCCGATCACGCCACGGCCGTCCGGCGCCACGCGCATCAGGTCGGCCAGTTCCAGCGCCGGCTCGCCGAAGAAGTGCTCGCCGCCGTCCTGCGCCAGGCGCAGCAGGGCACGCTGGATCGCCGCCACCGACTGGCTGGAGACCAGGCCATAGCTGGTGGACAGTTCCTTGCGCTCCTGGACCACCAGTGCGAGCAGTGCGCGCAGGTCGTCCAGGTCCAGCAACAGCAGGCCACGGTCATCGGCCAGCTTGAACACGATGTCGAGCACGCCGGACTGGGTATCGTTGAGTTCCAGGATGCGCGCCAGCAGGGTAGGGCCCATCTCACTGACGGTGGTGCGCACCGGATGCCCGAGCTGGCCGTACAGGTCCCAGAACACCACCGGGCTGGCGGCCGGCGCGTAGTCGGCGATGCCGATCTCCGTGGCGCGCTGCAGCACGCCGGCGGCGCCATCGCCGGCCATCGCCAGGCCGGCGACATCACCTTTCACATCGGCCAGGAACACCGGTACGCCCATGCGCGAGAAGCCTTCGGCCAGGGTCATCAGGGTCACGGTCTTGCCGGTGCCGGTGGCGCCGGCCACCAGCCCGTGGCGGTTACCGAAGCGTCCTTCCAGCACGACCGGGATGTCGTCGGTGACGCCTTTGCCGAGCAGGAACGAGGCCATTGCGCAGGTCCGGTGGGAAAAGCCGGATTCTAGCGGGCAACGTGGCTGGCCAAATCGCGCGGGGGCGACCCCGTACTTTGGTCGGCCGGTCCGCTGCCAATCGCCAGCAGGCAGTTCGACGCCGCCGGTTTGACAGACGCTGACCGCCAGTGGCTGCGGGCATTCCACGCGCCGGGCGCAACGGCCAAGCTAACGGCCCACTGACCCTGCCGCCTCCACCGCCTTGCCCCGGTGTTGCCCCGGCGGCTACCCTGCCTGCCTTTCCGCTGTACTGCCTACGATGCCGCTCGCTCATTTTGGTTTGCGCCCATGGCCGGTTCTGGTCGTGGTGGCGCTGATGTCTGTCGTCCCCGCTGCCCACGCCATTTCCAAACGCGACACGGAGAAGGCGGCCGTGCTCGATGCCCGCATGGCCGCCGCCGAAAAGCGTTATCGCGATGCGCTGGTGCTGGTGAACAACTCCGACCCCAAGGGCACTGCCGAAGGCGATGCCGCGCTGGAAGACATGGAAGACGTCATCGACGCCTGCATCAAGCAGCGCGGCTGCCTGGTCGCCAATCAGCTGGCCACCTACAAGCGCCTACTGAAGGCGCGCGCCGATGCCGAGGCCCCGGCCGCCGAGGATCCGGAAGACGACGACACGCTGCTGCAGGCCGACCCGGACCACCTCGGCCCGGCGGCCAACGGCGTGCCCGAGGCGGCGCGTGCGGCCACGTTGCTCAACGACCAGCGCCACGATTTCGACAAGATGGTGCAGTACAACCCCGCGGTGCAGGCCGGCATCCGCCGCTGGCTCACCGACATGCGCCCGGCGCTGCTGACCAGCTACGAGAACTACAGCAACCTGCGCGGGGTGATGTGGCCGGAATGGCAGAAACGCGGCCTGCCCGAGGCGCTGCTGTTCGGCATCATGGCCAAGGAATCTAACGGCAAGGTGCACGCGAGCTCGCGCGCCGGTGCGGCTGGGTTGATGCAGTTCATGCCCGCCACCGGGCGTCGCTTCGGGCTGGGCCCGGACGGCACCGGCTTCGACACGCGCTTTGATGCACGCAGCGCCGCCGAAGCCAGCGCCGCCTACCTCAACGAGCGCATGGCCGGGCTCAACCGCAACATCGAACTGGCGCTGGCCGCCTATAACGGCGGCGAAGGCCGCGCCGCGCGCGTGTTCACGCAGAGCGGCGGGCGCGGGTTCTGGGAGCAGGACGTCTACAACCAGTTCCCGGCCGAAACCAAGGACTACGTGCCGATGGTGATCGCGGCGGCCTGGATCTTCCTGCACCCGCGCCAGTACGGCGTGGACTTCGCCAAGCTCGACGCGCAGCCGGCCACGCTGAAGCTGGCCAAGTCCACCACCATCTACGAGCTCACCATCTGCCTGGGCAGCATGGGCACGCGCGACGGCTACATGCGCGCATTGCGCAACCTCAACCCGCGCTACGAATCCGATGGCTGGATTCCGGCCGGCACCGTCATCAACGCCACCAACCGCATCGCCAGCCTGTACACGCGCTATTGCGTCAGCGGCCCGCGCGCGGACCTGGCGCGCACGCTGATCACCGCCGACCTCAACAGCGCGATCGTGCGCAGCAGCGGCGCTCCGGAATACGTGCCAAGCGTGGCGGTGGGCGATGTCAGCCCGATGGCCGGCGTGCCGACCACCGTGGCCACCGGTCAGCCGGCGATCGCCAAGCCCAAGGCCAGGCAGGCGCGCAGCTACACCATCGCCAGGGGCGACACGCTCGGCCGCGTCGCGCAGAAATACCAGTGCGAAATCAAGGAACTGGCCAAGGCCAATGGCCTGAAGGCGCCGTCGTACGCGCTCAAGCCGGGGCAGAGCATCAAGCTGGCCGGCTGCGATCGCTGACCAGCGCGTGCAGTCCCACGCCGGTTAGAGCATTGGCCAGCCGCTTCGGCGAGCGGCGCCGAGCCGCGCTCCGTTAGAAGCGGTAGGGCGCCCCGTAGGAGCGGACCTGGCCGCGACGAAGCAGTCCGGGTAGTTCCAGCGCAGGCAAGGCAGTTCCGAATCGGAGGCTGGAGTCAGAAAGGCGCAAGCGCCCCAAGCCTCACTGCGAATGCCACGTCGCGGTCGGGCCCGCTCCTACAACCGCATCGTTCTTGTTGGGAGCCGGAGTGGGCATCGGTCTTGTAGCGAGCGAGCCTGGCGGCGATGACACCGTCACGGCGGCGTTTCGTCGCGGACCCATTGCTCCTGTATCGGAGTAGGCCATCGAGCTGACCAGCGGCGATCGTCGGCCAGCGCAGGCAAGCCTACCGCATCGGGCCACTGCGCCGGGCTGCGCCCTTGTAGGAGCGGACCTGGCCGCGACGAAGCGGTCCAGGTAGTTCCAGCGTGGGCGAGGACGCTCTACATCGGAGGCTGGGAGGGCAACATGCGCCTGCGCAGTGAACGTCGTCGAGAAGGCCCTGTCGCGGTCAGGCCCGCTCCTACGAGGGCGTCGCTGTTGCATCACTGCAACCGAAGCGGGCAATCGCAGGCGCGCGGCGGTGATCAGCCCACTTCGCGACGTGCGAGCGCTTGCCCCAGGCGAACCGCCGTCTCTGCAGCAAGTCCGCCTTCGAGCTTGGCGACACCTGGCGGCAGCAGCACGATCACGGTCGAGCCGTAGTTGAAGCGCGCCATCTCCGCAAACCGCTCCAGCACGATGCCCTTGCCGCGATAATCGGTGCGCGTGACGCGGTCGCCATAACGCGGGATCTCCACGCCGCTCCACACCGTTTCCACGCCCGATACCAGCAGCGCACCCACCATCACCGAGGCCATCGGGCCGAAGTCGGTGTCGAAGTGGCAGACCAGGCGCTCGTTGCGCGCGAACAGCCGCGGCACATTGCGCACCGCATCCGGTCCCACGCTGAACAGGCGGCCGGGCACATGCACGGTTTCGCGCAGGGTGCCGGTCCACGGCATATGCACGCGGTGGTAATCCTTGGGCGAGAGATAGACGGTGGCAAACAGGCCATCGGTGAACGGCTGCGCGGCTTCGGCGTCGCCGAGCAATTCGGCGGCAGTGAACGACTGCCCCTTGGCCTGGAAGATGCGGCCGTTCTCGATCGGGCCGAGCTGGCTGATGCGGCCGTCGGCAGGCATCAGCAGCGCCGCAGGGTCGGCATCGGGCACGCGTGCGCCCGGCTTCAACGCGCGGGTGAAAAATGCATTGAAGGTGGGATAGGCGCGCGGGTCCGGCTCCAGTGCTTCGCTCAGGTCCACGCCGAACTTGCGCGTGATCGTGTCGATCAACCACTGCTTGGTGGATGGCGTGTCGGAATAGGCCAGCGCGCGCGCCAGCGAGGACAGCAACCGGTGCGGCAGCACGTAGGTCAGGGAAGTGACGAGACTCACGGAGCGGTTACCTTGGTCAGTTGCTGGAGGTCGGCGGCGATCGCCTTGGGGTCGAGCGGGGGACGGATCAGCCCGGCCAGGCGGCCCTGCGGGTCGAGCACGGCGATGCCGGCCGAGTGATCCATGCTGTAGTCGTTGGGATTTTCCGCAAAGCCCTTGCCCGGCACCTTCTGGAACACGAAGCCCAGCGCGGTGGCAAAGCGCTGCAGCGCCGGCACGTCGGCGGTGGCGGCCAGGGTGTCCTTGTGGAAGGCATGCGCGTAGTCGCCCAGGCGTGCCGGCGGATCGCGCTGCGGGTCCACCGACACGAACAGCACGCGCGGGCGCAGGCCGTCGGGGATGGTTTCCCATTGCTGCTGCGCCACCGCCAGGTCCGTCAGCGTGGTCGGGCAGACATCCGGGCAGAAGGTGAAACCCAAAAACACCAGCGTCCAATGTCCCTTCAGCTCGCCGGGCACCAGCTGGGTGCCGTCGGACTGGCGCAGGCTGAACTGCGGCAGGGTGCGTGGCTGCGGATAGAAGGTGATGGTCCGGGTGGGCGGCCACGGCGAGCTGGGCGCGGCGCCGAGGAACTTCTGGCCCAGCAACAGCCCCAGGCCGGCGGCCAGCGCCACCAGCAGCACGATGCCGGTATTGCGATTGAACATGGCGGTTTCCAGTGCAACGGACGCTCATGATACCGATCCGACCTCTATAATCGTGGGCCGATTCCTCTTTAGTTGTTGCCATGACTGCCGCCGCGGCCGACGAACTGCACACCATCATCGACCTGATCCGCTACGGCACCAGCCGTTTCAATGCAGCCGGTCTGACTTTCGGCCATAGCTACGACAATGCGCTGGACGAGGCCACCCAGCTGGTCCTGCACAGCCTGCACCTGCCGCACGATCTGGGCCCGGCCTATGGCCAGGCGCGTCTGCTGCGTTCGGAAAAGCAGCAGGTGCTGGGCTTGTTCGAGCGCCGCATCAACGAGCGCGTGCCGGCCGCGTACCTGACCGGCGAGGCCTGGTTCGCCGGGCTCAGTTTCAAGAGCGATGTGCGCGCGCTGGTGCCGCGTTCGCCGATCGCCGAGTTGATCGAAGCCGGCTTCGAACCCTGGCTGGGCGGCCGCGAAGTCACCCGCGCGCTGGACCTGTGCACCGGGTCGGGCTGTATCGCCATCGCCATGGGCCACTACAACCCGCAGTGGGACGTGGACGGCGTGGACATCAGCGACGACGCGCTGGCACTGGCCGCCGAAAACAAGGCGCGCCTGCATGCCGACAACGTCACCCTGCTCAAATCGGACCTGTTCGCCGGGCTGGGCGGCCGCCAGTACGACCTGATCGTCACCAACCCGCCGTATGTCACCAACGACGAAACCGACGCGCTGCCGCAGGAGTATTCCTACGAGCCGGAGCTGGGGTTGCGCGCGGGCGACGATGGCCTGGATCTGGTGCTGAAGATCCTGCGCGATGCGCCGCAGCACCTCAGCGAAGACGGTCTGCTGATCTGCGAAGTGGGCGAGTCCGAGCAGCATCTGATCAAGCTGCTGCCGGAAGTGGATCTGGCCTGGGTCGAGTTCAAGGTCGGGCAGATGGGCATCTTCGCGGTCGAATGCCGCGAACTGATCGCGCACGGCGCGCGCATCGCCGAGCTGGCCAGTGCGCGCTGAGTCGTCCACAACGCGGCCGCAGCTGGGCGATCTGCTGTTGCTGCTGCCGGTGTCCATCTTCGGCGTCGGCATTCCGCTCGGCCTGGTCGACGTGGTGTACCGCCTGTTCGACCCGATGTACGGCGGTCCCTTGCCACAGCGCTTGTTGAGGGCGGGGGCGGAGATCGGCTTCGGCCTGATGGCGTTTTTCGGCCTGGTGTCGGCGTGGATCGTGGTGGTCAGTTCGGATGCGGCCTTGCGTGCGCATCGGCGCCGCACGCTCATTGTGGCACTCGGCCTGCTGGTCGGAACTGGCGTTGCGCTGCACCTGCTCGCCGATTGGCTGCTGAGTGGGCGCATTAAGCTGGATGTCTTTGCGCTGGTGTTCAGCGGCCTGTTGGCGGTGGCACCGATGCTGGTGGCGGCACGTCACCTGCCGCGCATCCTGCGCGCCACGCCACCTGCTGCAATGTTGAGAGGATGCCGTCATGGGCAGTAACAGTTTCGGCCGCCTGTTGACGGTCACCACCTTCGGCGAGTCGCATGGGCCGGCGATCGGCTGCGTGGTCGACGGTTGCCCGCCGGGCCTGGAGATCGCGCCGGAAGACTTCACCCACGATCTGCAGCGGCGTGCCTCCGGCAAGAGCCGGCACACCTCGGCACGCCGCGAAGCCGACGATATCGAGATCCTGTCCGGCGTCTACGAAGGCCGCACCACCGGCACGCCGATCGGCCTGCTGATCCGCAATACCGATCAGCGCAGCAAGGACTACAGCAACATCGCCCAGCAGTTCCGTCCCGGGCACGCGGACTACAGCTATTGGCAGAAGTACGGCATCCGCGATCCGCGCGGCGGTGGGCGCTCGTCCGCGCGCGAGACCACCATGCGCGTGGCCGCCGGGGTGATCGCCAAGAAGTGGCTCAGGCAGCGCTACGGCGTGCTGGTGCGCGGATTTCTATCGCAGCTGGGCGAGATCCGCCCGACCGGTTTCGACTGGAATGCGGTCGAGGACAATCCGTTCTTCTGGCCGCATGCCGAGCAGGTGCCGGAGCTGGAAACCTACATGGACGCGCTGCGCAAGTCCGGCGATTCGGTCGGTGCGCGCGTGGACGTGGTGGCCGGCGGCGTGCCGGCGGGCTGGGGCGAGCCGATTTACGGCAAGCTCGATGCCGAACTGGCCGCCGCCCTGATGAGCATCAACGCGGTCAAGGGCGTGGAGATCGGCGACGGCTTCGCCAGCGCCGCGCAGAAGGGCACCGAGCACCGCGACCTGATCACCCCGGAAGGCTTCCTCAGCAATCATGCCGGCGGCATCCTGGGCGGCATTTCCACCGGCCAGGCGATCACCGCCTCGATGGTGCTCAAGCCAACCTCCAGTCTGCGCCTGCCCGGCGCGACCGTGGATGCGGATGGCGCCGTGGTCGATGTGATCACCACCGGCCGCCACGACCCTTGCGTCGGCATCCGCGCCACCCCGATCGCCGAGGCGATGATGGCATTGGTGCTGATGGACCAGGCCTTGCGTCATCGCGCCCAGTGTGGCGATGTCGGCGAGGTGGCGCCACGTATTCCTGGTCAGGTCGATGTCTGAAGCAACGCGCCCCAAGGTGTGGGTCAGCCAGCCGCTGTTCGACGATGTCGTCGCGCAGCTGGGCGAACATTTCGAGCTGACCACCACCGAGCGCGTCACTGCGTATTCGCCGGCCGACCTGGCCGCGCGGCTGGCATCGCTGGACGGTGCCTTGATCACCCTCAACGAGCGTATCGGCGCGGCGGAAATCGGCTCCGCGCCGCGGCTGCGTGCGATCGCCAATGTCGGGGTGGGCTACAACAACCTGGATCTGGACGCACTCAGTGCAGCCGGCATCCTGGCCAGCAACACGCCGGATGTACTGACCGAGACCACGGCCGATCTCGGCTTTGCAGTCCTGATGGCCACCGCGCGCCGCATCACCGAAGCCGAGCGCTGGTTGCGCGACGGGCAGTGGGGGCAGTGGTCGTTCAAGACCATGCTCGGCGCCGATATCCACGGCAGCACGCTGGGCATCCTGGGCATGGGCCGGATCGGGCAGGGCATCGCCCGCCGTGGCGCGCACGGCTTTGGCATGCGCGTGCTGTATCACAACCGCAGCCAGCTGCCGGCCGCCACCGAACAGGCGCTCGGCGCGCGGTACGTGGACTTCGACACGCTGCTGGCGCAGTCCGATCACCTGGTCCTGGTGCTGCCGTACACCAAGGAGTCGCATCACATCATCGATGCCGCCGCGCTGGGCAAGATGCGCGCGAGCGCCACGCTGGTGAACATCGCGCGCGGTGGCTTGGTCGATGAAATCGCGCTGGCCGATGCGCTCGCCAATGGGCGCCTGGCCGCTGCCGGCCTGGATGTCTATGAAGGCGAACCTGCGGTCCGTCCTGAACTACTGGCCCTGCACAACGTCGTGCTCACCCCGCATATCGGCAGCGCCAGCCTGGCCACGCGCCGCGCAATGGTGCAGCTGGCGGTGGACAACCTGATTGCCGCGCTGGGCAAAGGCCCCAATGCCGGCCATCCGCCGAGCGCGCTGAATGCCGATGCGGTGGCCGCTGCCAAACAGGCCGGCGTGCGCGATGGCGAAGCGACCAACACCGGCGCCGGCAAAACCACCACGACCAAACGATAGGGAACCTCCGCGGCCAGCTTTGGAGGTTCCCCGAACCCACTGCGCAAGCGCGTTCCCCTCTTTCCCCATTCGATAAAGACAATCTCATGAGCAACGAAAACCGTCGTTTCAACGTCGCGGTCGTGGGCGCCACCGGCGCTGTCGGCGAGACCATGCTGAGCATCCTGGCCGAGCGCAACTTCCCGGTCGCCACCCTGTACGCGCTGGCCTCGGCGCGCTCGGCCGGCGGGCAGGTCGAGTTCAATGGCGGCAAGGTCGATGTGCTGGATCTGGCCGACTTCGACCCCACCGGCGTGGACATCGCGCTGTTTTCCGCGGGCGGCAGCGTGTCCAAGGAGTACGGCCCCAAGTTCGCCGCCGCCGGCGCGGTGGTGATCGATAATTCCTCCGCGTTCCGTTACGACGACGACGTGCCGCTGGTGGTCTCGGAGGTCAATCCCGAAGCGCTGAAGCAGCGTCCGCGCGGCATCGTCGCCAACCCCAATTGCTCGACCATGCAGATGCTGGTCGCGCTCGGCCCGATCCATCGCAAGTACGGCATCGAGCGCATCAATGTGGCGACCTACCAGTCGGTCTCCGGCGGCGGGCGTTCGGCGATGGAAGAGCTGGGCAAGCAGACCAGCGAGCTGCTGAGCTTCCAGCAGATCGACCCGCAGCGTTTCCCGGTGCAGATCGCCTTCAACCTGATTCCGCACATCGACGACTTCCAGGACAACGGCTACACCAAGGAAGAGATGAAGCTGGTCTGGGAGACGCGCAAGATCCTGGGCGATGACTCCATCCAGGTGAACCCCACCGCCGTGCGCGTGCCGGTGTTCTACGGGCACTCTGAAGCGGTGGCGATCGAAACCCGCGAAAAGATCACCGTCGACGAAGCGCGCGCGCTGCTGTCCGCATCGCCCGGCGTGGAAGTGGTGGACGAGCGCAAGCCTGGCGGCTACCCGACCCCGGTCACGCACGCGTCCGGCAAGGACGCGGTGTTCGTCGGCCGCATCCGTGAGGACCTGTCGCATCCGCGCGGCCTGAACCTGTGGATCGTGTCGGACAACATCCGCAAGGGCGCCGCCCTCAACGCCGTGCAGCTGGCCGAGCTGGTCGCCCAGGAAGGCTGACCACCATAGCCAGTAGGAGCGCACTTGTGCGCGATGGAGCTGTCCCGGTGAAGCCTCATCGCGCACAAGTGCGCTCCTACCAACGCGCTGCCGATGGCCTGCTGCATGGGTGTCGCATCGCGGTATCGCCACGGCATGCGCGCTCTGCACGGGGGCGCCGACTTTTTCGCCCATGCAGCGGCTATATTGATGCCCATGAAACATAGGGGCGGGGGCGCGATGCGTCCGATACAAGGGATAGGTGCGCTGCTGCTGATGGCCTGCAGCGGCGCTGCAATGGCGTTGGGCCTGGGCGATATCCGGGTGCTGTCCCGGCCGGGGCAGCCATTGGTGGCCGAGATTCCGGTCATCTCCAACGAGCCGGGCGAACTCGACAACGCACGCGTGGCGCTGGCATCGGCCACCACGTTTGCACGGGTCGGCCTGGAGCGCCCGCAGGGCCTGGTCAGCAACCTGCAGTTCCAGTTCGCGCAGGACGCGCGCGGGCGTGCGGTGATCCGCGTGACCAGCAGCCAGGCAGTGGACCAGCCGGCGATCAACTTCCTGATCGAGGTGGAGTGGGGCCAGGGCCGGCTGGTGCGCGAGTATTCCGCACTGGTCGATGCGCCCAATACCGCGGCTGCGATCGCCGGTCCTTCCATCGAGGCGCCGCGCGCCGGGGCCAGCAATGCCATCGCACGTGAGCCGGCCGCCGCGCCCGCAGCCGTTGCCGGACGCGCCGGGCAGGCTGCCGACGCAGTGGCGCCCGGCACACGTTCCGGCACGCGCGCAGCCGCGCCGGCGCCGGCCGGCGATGCGCTGCCGGCGGTGCGCTCGGGCCAGACCTTGTCCGAAATCGCTGCCGCCGTGGCCCGTTCCAACGGGCATTCGCTCGACCAGACCATGCTGGCGTTGCTGCGCACCAACCCGGATGCCTTCATCGACGGCAACATCAATCGCTTGAAGCAGGGTGCGGTGCTGCGCACCCCGCAGGAAGATGCGCTGGCGCAGGTCGGCGCTGCCGAGGCGGCGGTGATGGTGCGCGAGCAGGCCGCGCAGTGGCGACAGGCGCGCGCAGCGATTCCGCAGCCGGCCGAGGCCGGTGCAGCCGCTGCAACGCCGGCACCTGCCGCAGCTGCTGCGACGTCGGCAGGTGCCGGCGCGCGGCTCGAGATCGCCCCGGCAGTGGCGAGTCAGACCAACCAGGCCGGCGCCACGTCCGGCACCAGTGCCGAAGGCGAGGGCGACATGGCGGCCAACCAACAGTTGCAACAGGCCAGGGAAGACATCGCCACCCGCGATGCGGAATTGCAGGATCTGCGCACCCGCGTGGCCGATCTGGAGAAGCTCAAGCAGCAACAGCAAGCCTTGATCGCAATGAAGGACACCGACCTGGCGGCCGCGCAGAAGCGCTTGTCCGAAACGCCGGCCGCGGCACAGCAGGGTGGCGGTTTTCCACTGTGGTTGATCGGCGGGCTGGTGTTGCTCGTCGCGGCGGTCGTCGCCTGGCTGGCGGCACGCCGGCGCAAGCCCTCGCCGCTGCCGCCGTTGCCGCAGCGTCAGTTCGACATCGTGCCTGCCGGCGCCGCGGCAGACGCCGTGGCGCTGCAGGACGATGCACAGGCCACCGTGCCCAGCGAGCACGATGTGCTGCATGAAACCGAATTCGAGCAGGCCGACCTGCGCGAAGACGAGCGCGCCTACCAGGCGCAGCAGCCGCTGTCCGATGTGTTGCGTCGCGAACCGCTGCTGTCCGAGCCTGTCGCAGCGCCGTCGGTGGTTGCCAGCGAGGATTGGCGCTCGCTGCGTGCGACGCCGCCAGCGCCTCCGGTGGTGCAGCCGGAGTTCGTTGCGCCTGAGGAACCGGTGCCGGAGCAGGTGAGGTCCGCGCCTGCGGAGCTTCCGTACGGCCAGCCGCAGGACGTAGACGCCACGCGCGCCGGTAGCGATCGCGCGCCGGGCGTGCCGCTTGCGTCGGTCGCCACGCAGGACAGTCCGGAGATCGACCCGGTGCCTATCGCCCCGGCCGCTGCGCCCAGCGCGGTGAGCACCAGGGGGTTCGTCTCTGCAGGCCGCGATCGTCTGGAACTGGCCGTGGCCTACATGGATCTCGGCGACACGGACACCGCGCGTGGCTTGTTGCTGGAGGTGGCTGCAACCGGCGATGAGGCCACCCGCGCCGAAGCCGCCGAACTTCTGGAGCGGCTGGCATGAGCCCGGCGCTGGACAGCCTGGCCGCCGCACAGGCCGCCGCACGCGAGCGCCGCATCGATTACGTGGAATTTGCCTCGCTCGATCTGGATGCCAGCCGCGCGTTTTTCGAAACCGTGTTCGGCTGGCAGTTTCAGGCTTATGGTCCGGATTATCTGGCCTTCAATGACGGTCGTCTGGACGGTGGTTTCTATCGCGCCACTTCGGCAGCGTCGGCAGATGCGGGTCCGCTGATCGTGCTGTATGCCGACGCGCTGGAACCCATGAGCGAGCGCGTACGCGCTGCCGGTGGCGAGATCGTCAAGCCGGTGTTCGATTTTCCCGGCGGCAGCCGGTTTCATTTCCGCGAGCCGGGCGGTAACACGCTGGCGGTGTGGTCCGAGCGCGCCGTCGGCTAGTCCGCGCACGCTCCATCGATTCGACAACAGGCAGGTTCCGATGCGTTACGCGCTGGGCGTGGAGTACGACGGCAGCGAGTTCCAGGGCTGGCAGCAGTTGGGTGAGCAGGGTGGGCCGAGCGTGCAGGCCAGCCTGCAGGCGGCGCTGTCCTCGGTGGCCGATGCCCCGGTGCAGGTGGTATGCGCAGGCCGCACCGATGCCGGCGTGCATGGCGAGTGCCAGGTGGTGCATTTCGACAGCGATGCGCACCGCGCGCCGCGTGGCTGGATGCTGGGCACCACCGCGCGCCTGCCGCCTTCGATCGCGGTGCGCTGGTGCGTACCAGCGGCCGCCGACTTCCACGCGCGGTTTTCCGCGCGCGCACGCCGTTACCGGTATCGCCTGCTCAACCGGCAGATACGCCCGGCGCTGTATCGCCAGACCTTGAGCTGGGAACGCCGCCCGCTGGATGCCGATGCCATGCACGCGGCCGCGCAGGCGTTATTGGGCGAGAACGACTTCAGCGCATTCCGCAGCGTGCAATGCCAGGCCTTGCACGCACGCCGCAACCTGCAGGCCATCAGCGTGCAACGCATCGGCGAGGTGGTGGAGGTGCAGGTCCAGGCCAATGCATTCCTTCATCACATGGTGCGGAATATTGTTGGCTCGCTGATCCTGATCGGAACCGGGGAACAACCGGGCGACTGGATCGCGACGTTGCTGGCCGGTCGCGACCGCACGGTGGCCGGGCCGACAGCGCCGCCACAAGGTCTGGTCTTCATCGGGCCGTTGTATTCCGCAGAGTGGCATCTGCCCGCTGAGGTAACCCAATGAATCGATCGCTGTACCGCACCCGTATCAAGTTCTGTGGCATGACCCGCGCCGGTGATATTCGACTGGCCGGCGAGCTGGGTGTGGACGCGGTGGGGTTCATTTTTGCGCATGGCAGCCCGCGCCGCGTGGCGCCGGCCGAGGCGCGCGCAATGCGCCAGGCCACCGCGCCGATGGTCGATGTGGTGGCCTTGTTCCGCAACAATTCCAAGGAAGAAGTGCGCGAAGTGGTGCGTACCGTGCGCCCGACCTTGCTGCAGTTTCATGGCGAGGAAGACGACGCGTTCTGCCGCAGCTTCAACCTGCCGTATCTCAAGGCCATACCGATGGGCAGCACGGGCATGAACGGCGAGGACGCCAACGCGCGGACCTTGCAGCTCGCCTATCCCAATACCGCCGGTTTCCTGTTCGACAGCCATGCGCCCGGCGCCGGTGGCGGTACCGGCAAGACCTTCGATTGGTCGCGGCTGCCGACCGGCCTGCATCGCCCGTTTCTGCTGGCGGGCGGCATCACCGCCGACAACGTGTTCGATGCGATCGTGGCGACGCTGCCGTGGGGCGTGGACGTGTCCAGCGGCGTGGAGCTGGCGCCGGGGATCAAGGACGGCCACATGATGCGCAAGTTCGTCGAAGAAGTGCGCCGGGCCGATTGCCACGAGATGGGGTGAGTTGGGGGGGGGGCGGGAATCGGGAATCGGGATTGGGGAATCGGGGCAGGCAGTCTGCTTCGTGGGTTTGATTGCTCTTGAGGTCTTCGATTTCCCGGTGATTGCTTGGCCGCTTGTTTCGTCGGTCGGGACGATTTGAGAGTTCCGATTAGGCGCTTGCGGCATCCATGGTGTGCTGTTGATCCTCTGAAAGTGCATGACGGAACCAGCCGGCGAGCTGTTCGATGCGCGGATCGGGGTTGCGCCTTGCGGCGCACAGCACCCAGCGGCCGCGCGTCGGCGTAAAGCCCCAGGGCGCCAGCAGGCGCCCGGCGGCCAGGTCCGCGGCAACCAGCGGTTGCGGTGCGATCGCCACGCCCAGGCCGGCCGCGGCCGCCTCCAGCAGATAGACCAGATGTTCGAATTCGGTGCCGAAGCCCAGCGCCTCGGGTGCCAGACCGTGGCGTTGCGCCCATTCCGGCCAGGCCTGCGGGCGCGAGCGGGTATGCAGCAAGGCGTGGTCGAGCAGGGCGGTCGCCGCGCTGCCATCGAGCCGGGTGGCCGATGCCAGCTGCGGGCTCAGCACCGGGCCGATCCACTCCACGCCCAGCTCGTGCACCTGCCACTCGCCTGGCCACGGCGGGGTGTCCAGCAGCAAGGCCGCATCCAGGCCATCCAGGTCCGGACCGGGCGCCTGTTCATTGGCCGACAAATGCAGGCGCAGCTGCGGCAGATCCCGCTGCAGCCTGCCCAGCCGCGGGATGACCCAGCGCGCGAGCAGGCTGCCGGAGCAGCCCAGCACCAGCGGCGCCTCGCTGGTGGGGCGCCGCAACGCTGCCCAGGTGTCGCCGATCAGCGCAAAGCCTTCGCCGGTGGCATCACGCAGCCTGGCGCCGGCAGGCGTGAGCACCAGGCCGCGGCCCTGGCGGGTGAACAGCGCCGTGCCCAGCGCCTGTTCCAGCGAGCGCACGTGCCGGCTGATGGCGCCATGGGTCACGTGCAGCTCCTGCGCGGCCCGGCTGACGCTCTGCAGACGTGCGGCGGATTCGAACGCGCGCAGCGCTGCCAGCGGCGGAAGCAGTGTGCTCATATGTGAGTCCAGATCACAGGTTGCGGCAATCTTATCGATTTATCGCACGCCGTGGCTGCGCTACAGTAATGCCTCATGTACGACCGCATCGCTGCAGAGGATTCCCATGTCGGCCCAGCCCATCAGTGACTTTTACGCCTATCCGGACGCTGCCGGCCATTTCGGCAAGTTCGGTGGCCGGTTTGTCGCCGAGACCTTGATCGGCCCCTTGCAGGAGCTGTCTGCCGCCTACGACCAGGCGCGCCAGGATCCGGCCTTCATTGCCGAATACGACAAGGATCTCAAGCACTACGTCGGCCGGCCCAGCCCGATCTATCACGCCGAGCGCCTGAGCCGCGAAGTGGGCGGCGCGCAGATCCTGCTCAAGCGCGAAGACCTCAACCACACCGGCGCGCACAAGATCAACAACACCATCGGCCAGGCCTTGCTGGCCAGCCGCATGGGCAAGACCCGCATCATTGCCGAGACCGGCGCCGGCCAGCATGGCGTGGCCAGCGCCACGGTGGCCGCGCGGCTGGGCCTGGAATGCGTGGTCTACATGGGTGCCACCGACATCGAGCGGCAGAAGATCAACGTCTACCGCATGAAGCTGCTCGGTGCGACCGTGATACCGGTGACCTCCGGCTCGGCCACGCTCAAGGACGCGCTCAACGAAGCGATGCGCGACTGGGTCACCAACGTGCAGGACACCTTCTACATCATCGGCACCGTGGCCGGCCCGGATCCGTATCCGCGCATGGTGCGCGACTTCAACGCGATTGTCGGCCGCGAAGCGCGCGCGCAGATGCTGGAAGATTTCGGCCGCCTGCCGGATGCGCTCAGCGCCTGCGTCGGCGGCGGCAGCAATGCGATCGGCCTGTTCCATGCCTTCCTCAACGACCCAAGTGTCAAGATCTACGGCGCCGAAGCGGCCGGCGACGGCATCGCAACCGGCCGTCATGCGGCGTCGATCGCGGCCGGGCGCCCCGGCGTCCTGCATGGCAATCGCACCTATGTGATCTGCGACGACGACGGCCAGATCACCGAAACCCATTCGATTTCTGCGGGGCTGGATTACCCGGGCGTGGGCCCAGAGCATTCGTTCCTGTCCGACAGCGGGCGTGCGGTCTACCAGGGCATCACCGACGACGAAGCGATGGCCGCCTTCCATCTGCTGGCGCATACCGAAGGCATCCTGGCCGCACTCGAATCCAGCCATGCAGTGGCGCAGTCGATCAAGCTCGCGCGCGAGATGCCCAAGGACGCGCTGATCCTGTGCAACCTGTCCGGCAGGGGCGACAAGGACGTGCACACCATCGCCGCACGCGAAGGCGTGCAGGTCTGATGCCGCTGCGGCGCGTCACCGTGACCGCGCTAGCCGACCAGCCGGGCGAACAGGACCTGCTGTTCGCCTGGCTCGACCGCTGGGCGCCGCAGATCCGCACGTGTTCGGAAAACAGCGGCTGCGGCTGCTGCCTGGACAGTTTCGACCTTGAGGTCGAGGCCCAGGCATTGACCGAATTGCCGGCCACGATGTACCAGGACATCCATTGAGGCGGTCGCACCGCCTCTAACAATTGCAAGGTCTTTCAATGCGTCGTATCGACCAAACCTTCCAGCGTCTGCGTGCCGATGGCCGCAAGGCGCTCATCCCCTTCATCACCGCCGGCGATCCGTCGCTGGAAGCCACCGTGCCGGTGATGCATGCGCTGGTGCGCGCCGGTGCCGATGTCATCGAACTCGGCGTGCCGTTTTCCGACCCGATGGCCGACGGCCCCACCATCCAGCGCAGCTCCGAGCGCGCGCTGGGCCGTGGTGCCGGCCTGGCCTATGTGCTGGAAGCGGTGCACGAGTTCCGCCGTGAGGACGCCACCACGCCGGTGGTGCTGATGGGCTACCTCAACCCGATCGAGATCCACGGCCCCCGGCGCTTCGCCGAAGCCGCCGTCGCTGCCGGCGTGGATGGCCTGCTCCTGGTCGATCTGCCGCCCGAAGAGGCGGATGAGACCCGCGTGATCTTCACCGAGGTCGGCCTGGCGCTGATTGCGCTGGCGTCGCCGACCACCAGCGAGCAGCGCCTGGACATGCTGTGCAGCAGCGCCCAGGGCTATCTGTACTACGTCAGCTTCGCCGGCGTCACCGGCGCCTCGAACCTGCTCGACACCCATGCCGCCAGCGACCGCCTGCGCCAGCTGCGCCGGCGTGCCGGCGCCCCGGTGGTGGCCGGTTTCGGCATCAAGGACGCCGCCAGCGCCGCCGCCATGGCCGTCGACGCCGACGGCGTGGTGGTCGGCAGCGCGCTGGTCGCCGCGCTGGCCGAAGCCACCGATGTCCGCAGTGCCCGCGAACGCGCCGAGGCTTTCCTGGCCCCGCTGCGGCAGGCGCTCGACCAGGCCTGACACCACAGCCTCTCTGCGCCTGCGGGCGAGAAGGGTACACCTGGCGCGCCACCGGCACGCCAGCCTTGGAGCGGCCGCGCGGCAAGCGCGGGCCGGGCCACCCGGGCCCGCATTTAGCCTGCGCGCTACCTCGGCTTTCCCGCAGCGCGTTAGACTGTCGCCCCTCTGCGGCCCACATGGCCGCCCTGCATGGATTGTCATACACGCATGAGCTGGCTCAGCAAATTGATGCCCTCCGGCATCCGCACCGAGAACACCCCGGCCAAGAAGCGCAGCGTCCCCGAGGGCCTGTGGGAGAAGTGCAGCAACTGCGGCAGCGCGCTGTACGGCCCCGAGCTCGAGGAAAACCTCGAGGTGTGTCCCAAGTGCGACCACCATATGGCGATCCGCGCGCGCGCGCGCCTGAACTCGCTGTTCGATCCCGACACCGCGACCACCGAGATCGCCGCCCAGCTGGGCCCGGTCGACGTGCTCAAGTTCAAGGACCAGAAGCGCTATGGCGAGCGCATCAAGGCCAGCCAGAAGAGCAGCGGCGAGTACGACGCGCTGATCGCCATGCGCGGCACGCTCAAGGGCAACCCGCTGGTCGCCGCCGCATTCGACTTCGCCTTCATGGGCGGCTCGATGGGCTCGGTGGTCGGCGAGCGCTTCGCACGCGCGGCCGAAGTGGCGCTGGAAGTCGGCTGCCCGTTCGTATGCTTCTCCGCCAGCGGCGGGGCGCGCATGCAGGAAGGCCTGTTCTCGCTGATGCAGATGGCCAAGACCTCCGCGGCACTCGGGCGCCTGCGGGAAGCCGGCCTGCCGTACATCTCGGTGCTGACCCATCCCACCACCGGTGGCGTGTCGGCCTCGTTCGCGATGCTGGGCGACATCAATATCGCCGAGCCGCATGCGTTGATCGGTTTCGCCGGCCCGCGCGTGATCGAGCAGACCGTGCGCGAGACCCTGCCGGAAGGCTTCCAGCGGTCGGAGTTCCTGCTCGACCACGGTGCCATCGACCAGATCTGCGACCGCCGCGACATGCGCGACCGCATCGCCGATCTGACCGCGATGATGATGCGTCAGCCGCATCCGCAGGACGCGGCCGCATGAGGCCAGTGGCCGCGCGCTGGCGCGACCCCGTCGCACGCGCCGCTGCGCGTGCGTCCACCCGTAGGCAGGAACACCGCAACGCATGAGCAGTCGCAAGTATTTTGGAACCGACGGCATCCGTGGCCGGGTCGGGCAGGGCGTGATCTCGGCCGATTTCGTGCTGCGGCTGGGCAATGCGCTCGGTCGGGTGCTGACCCAGGGCCGCAGCAAGCGTCCGCTGGTGCTGATCGGCAAGGACACGCGGATTTCCGGTTACATGTTCGAAGCCGCATTGGAAGCCGGCCTGGTCGCCGCCGGCGCCGACGTGCAGCTGATCGGCCCGATGCCGACCCCGGCCATCGCCTTCCTGACCAACACGCTGCGCGCCGATGCCGGCGTGGTGATCAGCGCCTCGCACAACCCGCATTACGACAACGGCATCAAGTTCTTCTCCGCCGAAGGCGAGAAGCTCGACGACGCCACCGAAGCGGCGATCGAGGCCGCGCTGGACGAGCCGTTCCACACCGTGGAATCGGAGCGCCTGGGCAAGGCGATCCGCACCCGCGATGCGATCGGCCGTTACATCGAATTCTGCAAGGCCAGCGTGGCGCGCGGGTTCACCCTGCACGGCCTGAAGATGGTGCTGGACTGCGCGCATGGGGCGACCTATCACATTGCGCCGATGCTGTTCCGCGAGCTGGGTGCGGACGTGGTCGTCATCGGCGCCGCGCCCGACGGGCTCAATATCAACGCCGGTGTCGGCTCCACCCATATCGATAATCTCGCCGCCAAGGTGCGCGAGAGCGGCGCGCAGCTGGGCATCGCCTTCGACGGCGATGGCGACCGCGTGCTGATGGCCGACGACCAGGGCAACCCGGTCGATGGCGACGACCTGCTCTACGTGCTCGCGCGCTCCTGGCAGGCCAGCGGCCGGCTCACCGGCACCGTGGTCGGCACGCTGATGACCAACTACGGCCTGGAACAGGCGCTGGCTGCACGGAACATCCCGTTCCAGCGCGCCAAGGTCGGCGACCGCTATGTGCACCAGGCGCTGGTCGAAGGCGGCGGCACGCTGGGTGGCGAAACCTCCGGCCATCTGCTATGCCTGGATCGCGCCACCACCGGCGATGGCATCGTCAGTGCGCTGCAGGTGCTCGAGGCCCTGGGCCGCGATGGGCAGAGCCTGCGCCAGGCCCTGAGCAGCCTGAGCAAGGTGCCGCAGAAGACCGTCAACGTGCGGCTGGATGGCGGGGCGGCCAAGGCGATCGTGGAGGCCGCCGGCGTGCAGCAGGCACTGCAGCAGGCGCAGGCCGCCGTGCATGGCCGGGGACGTGCGTTCCTGCGTCCGTCCGGCACCGAGCCGGTGGTGCGCGTGACCGTGGAAGCCGACGACGCCGGCCTGATGCAGGACACGCTCGACCGTCTCTCCGGGGCCGTGCGTGACGCGGCGTGAGTCGCTGATCATTGCTGTGTGCGTGGTCTTTGCCAAGGCCGCGACGTTCTACCTGTTGTATCGCCTGCTGTCCTGAGCGGCAGGCCTTCCTTTCGACTTCCCGACTTCAACTGCAGATATCCGTATGAGCGCCCGCATCCCGACCCTGGACATCACCCGTTTCGACAGCGACCGCGACGCTTTCGTCGCCGAGCTCGGCGCGGCCTATCGGCAGTGGGGCTTTGCCGGCATCCGCAACCACGGCATCGCGCAGGCCGACATCGACGCGGCGTACGAGGTGTTCAAGGCGTTCTTTGCGCTGCCCGAAGAGGTCAAGCGTCGCTACCACGTGGAAGGCAGCGGCGGTGCGCGCGGCTATACCGCGTTCGGCGTGGAAACCGCCAAGGATTCCAAGCATTTCGATCTGAAGGAGTTCTGGCATATCGGCCGCGAAATCCCGGACGATTCGCCTTACCGCGCGGTGATGGCGCCGAATCTGTGGCCGGAAGAGGTGCCCGGGTTCCGTGAGCGCGGCTATCGCCTGTACCAGCAGCTGGATCACCTGGGCTCGCGCGTGCTGTCGGCATTGGCGCTGCATATCGGCCTGCCGCAGGAGTATTTCGTCGACAAGACCAACAACGGCAACTCGATCCTGCGGCCGATCCACTACCCGCCGATCACCAGCGACGACATTCCCAATGTGCGTGCCGGCGCGCATGGCGACATCAATTTCATCACCTTGCTGGTCGGTGCCAGCGCGGCCGGGCTGGAAGTGCGCTCCAACGATGGCGAGTGGGTGCCGTTCACTGCCGACGCCGACACCATCGTGGTCAACATCGGCGACATGCTGCAACGCCTGACCAACCACGTGTATCCGTCCACCATCCATCGCGTGGTCAATCCGCCGGGCGAACAGGCGCGCAAGCCGCGCTATTCGGTGCCGTTCTTCCTGCATCCCAATCCGGATTTCCTGATCGACGTGCTGCCTTCGTGCATCACCGCCGACAATCCGAGCCGCTACCCCGAGCCGATTACCGCGCACGGTTTTCTGGAAGAACGTCTGCGTGAGATCAAGCTGAAGTAATCCGTTCGCAGCCGCGACAGCGCAGCCAGCGGCTGCGCTCGCAGCATCGGCGATGACCTCCGCCACAGTTTGGTTCATAAAATTCTGCTGGCGGCCGGTTAAAGCTTGCATTCACCTCAGCCGATAACCCAGTCTGATCGCTAGCGCGACGTCGGATTCGCCTGGCGCCCGCTGCCGATTGCACTAGGCTTGGGGGGCGCATGCAGACGCAGTGGTTCAAACGGATCGGCCCGGTTTGCGGGGTGCTGGCGTACTGCGCCGCAAGCTGCGCATTGGCAACGCCGATCAGCGTGACCGTCGTCGATGCCAACGGCATGCTGGTCGATGCGGTGGTGAGCCTGGAGCCGGCACGTCCGGTTGCCGCCGGCGCGCCCCGGACCGTGGAGATGGACCAGGTCAATTCGCAGTTCGTGCCCGCCGTGCTGGCGGTGCGCACCGGCACCCTGGTGCGGTTTCCCAACAACGACCAGATTCGCCATCAGGTCTATTCGTTCTCCCCCGCCAAGCGCTTCGAATTGCCGCTGTTCCAGGGCAGCACCGCCGCACCGGTGCGCTTCGACCAGGCCGGTCTGGTGACGGTGGGCTGCAATATCCACGACTGGATGCTGGGCTATATCCTGGTGGTGGACACGCCGTATTTCGGCAAGACCGGCAGCGACGGCCGCGTGCAGCTGGATGCGCCGGCAGGAAACTACACGCTGCGGGTCTGGCATCCACGCATCAAGGGCGCCGCGCTCACCGAGCCGGTGGCACTTGCGCGCCAGGCCATGCAACGGCGCGTGACCCTGCAGACCACCGGCGCCGCGCCCGTGGTCGCGCCACCGGATGCGCGCGTGCGTGCGCTGCAGGACAAGTTCCGTCGCGCCGACCCGAAGACGCCGAAGCCATGAAGGCCATGCGCCTGCATACCCGGATCGCGGCCTTGTTGGTGCTGGTCGTGCTCGCCACGCAGGCACTGACCTTCATTGCGGTGCAGGTCGCCACCGAGCGTAGCGTCAAGGCGCAACTGGGCGAAGAACTGCAGATCGGCGAGCGCGTCTGGCAACGCATCAATCTGCGCCGCGACGAGCAACTGATGCAGTCGGCCTCGGTGCTGGCCGACGACTTCGGCTTTCGCGCGGCCGTGGCCAGCGGCGATGTGCCGACCATGCAATCGGCATTGCGCAATCACGCTGCGCGCATGTCGGCGCAGACCGCGCTGCTGTTGTCCCCGGACGGGGAGTTTCTGACCGGGCTCGCGGACCTGCCGCAAGCCGAACAGCTGCGCGCCGTGCAGACCCTGCTGCAGCAGGCGCAGCGCGATGGGCGTGCGGTCGGCGTGGTGGCCTTGGACAGCCGCATCGTGCGGCTGGCGGTGGTGCAGGTGCTGGCACCGAGCCGGGTGGGCTGGATCGCGATCGGCAATGAATCCGGCGACGGCCTGGCGCAGGATTTCCGTTCCACCACCGGGCTGGATGCGACCTTCTTCACCGATGGCCCGCCGGTGCGCGTGCTGGCCTCCACCCTGGAGCCGGCCGCGCGTGCAGAGTTCGCGCAGCAGTTGCCGACCGCCGAACGCGCGCAGGGCGCGGCGGTCGCCTTGACCCTGGCCCAGTCGCGCTACCTGGTCAAACTGCAGTCGATCCAGGGCGACAGTCATGTGCGGGTTGCGCTGCAGGCCTCGCTGGATCGCGCGGTGGCGCCCTATCGCGTGCTCAAGTTGCGCATCCTGCTGCTGGCGGGTCTGGCCACGGCTGCGGCGCTGGGCGTGGCGATCTTCCTGGCGCGCAGCGTCAGCAGGCCGGTCGCGCAGCTGGTACAGGCCGCACGGCGCATCCAGCGCGGCGATTACCACACCGCCGTCGAAGTACCATCCGGGCGCGAACTGGCCGAGTTGGCCGACAGCTTCGCGCGCATGCAGCAGCAGATTGCCAGTCGCGAGCAGCACATCCTGCATCAGGCGCGCCACGATGCCTTGACCGGTCTGCCCAATCGCATCTGCTTGCTGGAGCGGCTGAAGGACGTGGTGGAGCAGACCGTGGCGTCCGGCGGCACCGCCGCGGTGCTGATCCTGGATCTGGAACGCTTCAAGGAACTCAACGACAGCCTGGGCCACGATTTCGCCGACCAGGTCCTGGTCGAGGTGGGCCGCCGTCTTGCCGACGTGGTGCAGGAACCCAATCTGGTCGGGCGGCTGGGCAGCGACGAGTTCATGGTGGTGGTGGCGCAGACCGATGCCGCCACCGTGCAACAGGATGCACAGCGCTTGCTGCTGCAGCTGCGCCGCCCGCTGGCGCTGCCGCAGGCGCGCATCCAGCTGGAAGCCAGCATCGGCATCGCCCTGATCCCCGAACACGGCGCCGACCCGGACACCTTGCTGCGGCGCGCCGACATTGCCCGTCGCCAGGGCGGCAATGTCAGCACCATCGGTGCCAGCGTGTATCGCCTGGGCCAGGACGAGCAGCATCTGCGCCGGCTGCGCCTGACCGGCGATCTGCGCCAGGCCGTCGGTGGCAACGAGCTGACCTTGCGCTTTCAGCCCAAGATCTGCCTGCGCAACGATCGCGTCGAGCAGGTGGAGGTGCTGGTGCGCTGGCACCATCCGGTGCTCGGGGCGATCGGCCCGGACGAATTCATTCCACTGGCCGAGCACTCCGGCGTGATCCACCCCTTGACCCGCTTCGTGCTGGACGAGGCGCTGCGCTGCCAGGCGCAGTGGCGCCGGCAGGGCCTGGAGCTGGGCATGGCAATCAATCTTTCCGCGCTGGACCTGTCCGACCCCGGCTTGCCGGATTACGTACGTGGCCGTCTGGAGCATCACGCGGTGCCGGCGCAGTCGGTCACGCTGGAGCTGACCGAAAGCGCCTTGATGCGCGATGTCGAATCCGCGCTGCACATGCTGCATCAGCTGCGCAGCGTCGGCGTGCGGCTGTCCATCGACGACTTCGGCACCGGCTATTCCTCGTTGGCGCAGCTCAAGCGCATGCCGGTGGACGAATTGAAGATCGACAAGAGCTTCGTCATGCAGCTGGCCGAAGGCACGGACGATGCGTTCATCGTGCGCAGCACCATCGATCTCGGGCATAACCTGGGTTTGAGCGTGATCGCCGAAGGCGTGGAAAACGCCACGTCCCTGGGACTGCTGCGCGGTTACGGCTGCGACATGGTGCAAGGCTATCTGTACGCGCCGCCGTTGGAAGAGGTGCCGCTGGTCGCCTGGTGCCTGCGCCAACTTGATACGACGCCGGCAGCGCAGGCAGGAGTGCATCGATGACCCGGTGGCGGCGCACGCTACTGGCTGCGGCACTGGCCGGGCTGGCCATCGCGCCCGCGTCGGTGATCGCGGGTGATGGGCGTCTGCTCGCCACCGGCGGCGTGTCGATGATCGAAGGCAGCAGCGGGGGCGGCATCGTGCCGTGGGCCACGCTGTCGGGCTACGGCACCCGCGACGAACTCGGCACCGTCCTGTTTGCCACCCATGTGGACAGCGGCGATTACCGGCTCGACGTGCAGGGTGCCGCGCTGACGGTCGGCAACCGGCTGGAACTGTCGCTGGCGCGGCAGCGGCTGGATCTGGGCACCCTGCAGGACCGGCTGGGCCTGCCATGGAATGCGCTCGGCCAGGACGTGTTCGGCGCCAAGCTGCGGGTCTATGGCGATCTGGTCTACGGGCATGCGCCACAGGTCAGTGTGGGCGTGCAGTACAAACGCCTGCGCGATGGCACGCTGCCGCTGGCGATCGGCGCGCGCGACGATCACGGCACCGATGTGTATGTCAGCGCCAGCCGTTTGTTGCTGCAGGGCGCGGGCGGCTACCAATTGCTGCTCAACGGCACGCTGCGCGCAACCCGCGCCAATCAGACCGGCTTGCTCGGTTTCGGCGGCGATCGTCGCAACAGCTATCGGCTGGTCGGCGAGGCCAGCGCCGCCGTCGTGCTGTCGCCGGCATGGGTGGTCGGCATGGAGTACCGCGACAAACCCGATAACCTCGGCTTCGCCCGCGAGCAGGCATGGGCCGATGGATTCGTGGCCTGGTTTCCCAGCAAGCATGTGTCCCTGACCGCGGCATGGGCCGAGCTTGGCGACATAGCCACGCTCGCCGACCAGCGCGGCCCCTATCTTTCCCTGCAGGTGGCGTTCTGATGAATCGACGGCTGCGCTGGTCCTTGCTGGGCGTGCTGGCGCTGATGGGCGCCTGCGCCACCACGCAACCGCGCCCCACGCTCTATGACGAACTCGGCGGACAGGCCGGCATCGAGGCGCTGGTGGAAACCATGCTGTCGCGCATCGCCGACGATCCACGCATCGTCGACACCTTCGCGCGCGTCAACATCGTGATGCTCAACGAGCGGCTGGTGCAGAAGTTCTGCCATGTCGCCGATGGCCCGTGCCCGGATACCGCCAAGTCGATGCAGCAGGCGCATGCGCACCTGGTCATTCGCGAAGGCGACTTCAACGCGCTGGTGGAGGACCTGAACTGGGCGATGGATCAGCGCAGGATTCCACGCCGCACGCAGAACCGGTTGCTGGCACGGCTGGCGGCCATGCATGGCGACATCGTCAATCACTGACGGCATCACACACCGGCCGCGCGTAGCGCTGGACGCGACGCCGCAGCGGATGTGCAGCCGCCTCACCGCAACGGCCGTACCCGATGCGATCCGCGCGCCATCACGCGCAATGCAAGCGCATGCGGCAACACGCGCAACACCGCACTGACCAGGCGATAGCGCCAGCCCGGCACGGCCAGCACCTGGCCACGTTCTAGTGCGGCAATGCCGTACTCGGCCACGTCGTCGGCTTGCAGCCAGGCCCAGCGGGGCAGGGTGGACATCGCCTCGCGGGTGCCGGTGACATCGTGAAATTCCGACCAGGCAAAGCCGGGGCACAGCGCGCAGACCTTGACCGCGCAGTCGGCATTTTCCAGCGACAGCGATTCGCTGAAGCGCAGCAGGAAACTCTTGCTGGCCGCGTACAGCGTCTGCCCATCGGCACCCGGCGTCAGTGCGGCGAACGAGGCCACGTTGAGGATGCGGCCCTGGCCGCTGGCACGAATCATCGGCAACAACCGCCAGGTTAGCTCGCATACCGCGGCCACCATCACCTGCAGGAAGCGTGCATGCGTGGCCCAGTCGTTGCGCAGATAGCGGTCCGGCACGCCGTAGCCGGCATTGTTGACCAGGGTGCCCACCGTCCAGCCATTGCGCTGGATCCGCGCAACCAGTGTTTCGGCCGCGTCGGCATCGCCCAGATCGGCCGGCAGGACTTCGACCTGCACCAACGGCCGCAACTCCTCGGCCAGCGCCTGCAGCCGATCCACCCGGCGCGCGGTCAGGATCAGCGGCACGCCGCGCCTTGCGTAAGCGCGCGCAATCTCGCGGCCGATGCCGCTGGAGGCGCCGGTGACCAATGCAAAGACAGGTGAAACGGACATGGCAGGTTCCTGTTGAAGGAGGGAGGAGACAGGCAATGGACAGAAGTGTGCCGGCTGCCGACAGGGCATGGGCTATTCTGTCGCCTGTCTTCCACTCAGGAACCTGCGCCTGATGCGTCGAAAGATCGTTGCCGGAAATTGGAAGCTGCATGGCAGCCGCGCCTTCGCCACCGAACTGGTGGCCCGGATCGCCGCGCACATGCCCCTGGAGGGTGTCGATGTCGTCATCCTGCCGCCCCTGCCTTACCTCGGCGATCTGATCGAGGATTTCGAGGAGCACCACCTGTGTTTCGGTGCCCAGGACGTCAGCAGTAACGAGAAGGGCGCCTATACCGGTGAAGTCTCGGCCACCATGCTGGTCGATGTCGGCGCCGAATACGGGCTGGTCGGCCATTCCGAACGGCGTCAGTACCATCGTGAGAGCAGCGAGCTGGTGGCGCGCAAATTCGCCGCCGCCGTGCACGCCGGGCTGATCCCGGTGCTGTGCGTGGGCGAGTCGCTGGAACAGCGCGAAGCCAAGCAGACCGAAGCGGTGTTGCGCGCCCAGCTCGAACCGGTGCTGGCACTGGTGGGCAGCGCAGGCTTTGCCCGTGCCGTGCTTGCCTACGAGCCGATCTGGGCCATCGGCACCGGTCGCACCGCCAGCCCGGAGCAGGCGCAAGCCGTCCATGCCTTCCTGCGTGGCGAAGTCGCGAAGGCGGATGCTAGAATCGCCGATTCTCTGCCCATCCTGTACGGGGGCAGTGTCAAGCCCGATAACGCCGGCGAGCTGTTTGCGCAGCCCGACGTCGATGGCGGGCTGGTCGGAGGCGCCTCGCTGGTCGCCGAGGATTTCCTGGCCATCGCCCGTGCGGCGGCCGCTTGTTAACCCATTAAGTTTTGTCCGGGGACGGATTTCGAAATGCTGATGTTGATCCTCAATGTGGTCTACGTGCTGGTCGCGCTGGCGATGATTGCGCTGATCCTGATGCAGCGCGGTGCGGGTGCGGCAGCTGGTTCCGGCTTCGGTGCCGGCGCCTCGGGCACCGTGTTCGGCTCGCAGGGCGCGTCGAACTTCCTGTCCAAGTCGACCAAGTGGCTGGCGGTGGTGTTCTTCAGCATCAGCCTGTTCATGGCGTGGTACGCCACCCATGGCGCACGTCCCACCGACCAGAACCTGGGTGTGATGTCGCAGTCGGCCACCCCGGCGCCTGCCGCCGCGGGCGAGCTGACTCAGCCGTTGCCGCAGGCACCGGCCGCCGGCGCAGTTCCGACCGCCCCGTCGCAGCCGGCGCCTGCCGCAACTCCAGCTACGGCGCCTGCGCAGTCCGCACCGGCGCAGCAAGCGCCTGCGGCACGCGAAGAAAACGCTTCAGAACCAGCACAAAAACGCTGAAGCCGGTTACAATACGCTGCGCACTGGGATGCCCAGCGGCGCAACGTATGCCCAGGTGGCGGAATTGGTAGACGCACTACCTTGAGGTGGTAGCGACTTAGGTCGTAGGGGTTCGAGTCCCCTCTTGGGCACCATTGTTTGGCTGCAGTTCCTGCGCATTGCCTGTCGCGCGCGGGGTCTGCCTATACCCCATGCCGGCACGCGGCGCGTGCGGGCAGAGGCAAGAGAGAATCGCTGTGCTGGCCGAATATTTGCCGAGTCTGCTGTTTCTGATCGTCGCCACCGGTATCGGCATCGTGCTGATGCTGATCGGTCGATTCCTCGCACCGCGTACCCCGGATGCGCGCAAGCTCTCGCCTTACGAGTGCGGCTTCGAAGCCTTCGAAGACGCGCGCATGAAGTTCGACGTGCGCTACTACCTGATCGCGATCCAGTTCATCGTGTTCGATCTGGAAATCATCTTCATCGTGCCGTGGACACAGGTGTTCATGGAGATCGGCGCACGTTCGCTGGTCACCATGGGCCTGTTCGTCGGCATGTTGTTCCTCGGCTTTATCTACGTGTGGAAGAAGGGAGCGCTGGAATGGGAGTGATTCAGACCCTGGATCGTCTGATGACCAACCCGATGCCGGAAGGCCGGGTGGAAGACATCCTGCGCCCGGAAGGCGAAAACCCGCTGCTCGAGAAGGGCTACGTGACCACCAGTGTCGATGCGCTGCTGAACTGGGCGCGCACCGGCTCGATGTGGCCGATGACCTTCGGTTTGGCCTGCTGCGCGGTCGAGATGATGCATGCCGGTGCGGCGCGCCTGGATTTGGACCGCTACGGCGTGGTGTTCCGTCCGTCGCCGCGCCAGTCCGACGTGATGATCGTGGCCGGCACGCTGGTCAACAAGATGGCCCCGGCGCTGCGCAAGGTCTACGACCAGATGCCGGATCCGAAGTGGGTCATCTCGATGGGCAGCTGCGCCAATGGCGGCGGCTACTATCATTATTCGTATTCGGTGGTGCGCGGTTGCGATCGCATCGTGCCGGTGGACATCTACGTCCCCGGTTGCCCGCCGACCGCCGAGGCGCTGGTTTACGGCATCCTGCAGCTGCAGAAGAAGATCTGGCGTACCCAGACCATCGCGCGCTGACACCCGTCTTCTTCTACTGAGAGCAGCCAAGCCCCCATGGCAGAGCAAGCATCCTCCTTCACTGACCGACTTGCGGCACGTTTCGCCGGTGCGCAGATCGCCGTGGCATTGCCGCGCGGCGAAGTGACGCTGGAAGTCGCTGCGGCCGATTGGCACGCCACCTGCCTGGCCCTGCGCGACGAGCTCGGTTTTGAGCAGCTGAGCGATCTGTGCGGCGTCGATTACCTGGGCTACGGCAGCGACGAGTGGGATACCGCCGACGTGTCGTCGCAGGGCTTCAGTCGCGGCGTCGAAGGCAAGGCCGTCGGCCGTTTCGCCTGGGGTGAATTTCCCAGCCAGGAAAGTTCCGACGGCGCCCGTCCGCAGCACATGCCCAAGCAGCGTTTTGCGGTGGTGGCGCAGCTGATCTCCTACCAGCACAACCAGCGTCTGCGCGTGCGTTGTTACGCACCGGACGAGCAGGTGCCGGTGGTGGCATCGCTGACCGACATCTGGCCTGGCGTGAACTGGTTCGAGCGCGAAGCCTTCGACCTGTTCGGCATCGTCTTCGACGGCCACCCGGACCTGCGCCGCATCCTGACCGACTACGGATTTGTCGGCCATCCGTTCCGCAAGGATTTCCCGCTGATCGGCAACGTGGAAGTGCGTTACGACGACGAGCGCAAGCGTGTCGTGTACGAGCCGGTGACCTCGGTCGAGCCGCGCGTCGGTGTGCCGCGCGTGATCCGCGACGATGCCCGTTATGAGACTGCCGCTGGTGAAGTGGGCAAGTCGGAGACCGCCAAGTGAGTGAGTTCCGCCAGGCAACCGATGCCTTCGCGAGCAATCCTGTCGAAAGCAAGCAGGAAATCCGCAACTACACGATGAACTTCGGCCCGCAGCATCCTGCGGCGCACGGCGTGCTGCGCCTGATCCTGGAAATGGACGGCGAGACCGTGGTGCGTGCCGATCCGCATATCGGCCTGCTGCACCGTGGCACCGAGAAGCTGGCCGAGTCCAAGCCGTTCAACCAGTCGGTTCCGTACATGGACCGGCTGGATTACGTGTCGATGATGTGCAACGAGCATGCCTATGTGCGTGCGATCGAATCCCTGATGGGGATCGAGGTGCCCGAGCGCGCGCACTACATCCGCACCATGTTCGACGAGATCACCCGCATCAAGAACCACCTGATGTGGGTGGGGTCCAACGCGCTCGATCTGGGCGCGATGGCGGTGATGCTGTACGCGTTCCGCGAGCGCGAAGAATTGATGGACGTCTACGAGGCGGTCAGTGGCGCGCGCATGCACGCTGCCTACTACCGTCCCGGTGGCGTGTATCGCGATCTGCCTGATCGCATGCCCAAGTACAAGGAATCCCGCTGGCACAAGGGCGGGGCACTGAAGAAGCTCAATGCAGCGCGCGAAGGCTCGATGCTGGACTTCCTCGAGGATTTCACCAATACGTTCCCGTCGCGTGTGGACGAGTACGAGACGCTGCTGACCGACAACCGGATCTGGAAGCAGCGTACCGTCGACGTCGGCATCATCAGCCCCGACCTGGCGCGTGCCTGGGGCATGACCGGTCCGATGCTGCGTGGCTCGGGCATCGAGTGGGACCTGCGCAAGAAGCAGCCCTACGCCAAGTACGACGCGGTGGAGTTCGACGTGCCGGTCGGCACCAACGGCGATTGCTATGACCGCTATCTGGTGCGCGTGGCTGAGATGCGCGAATCCAACCGCATCATCAAGCAGTGCGTGAAGTGGCTGAAGGCCAATCCGGGCCCGGTCATGGTCACCAATTTCAAGGTCGCTCCGCCAAGCCGCGAAGGCATGAAGGACGACATGGAAGCGCTGATCCATCACTTCAAGCTGTTCAGTGAAGGCTACTGCGTGCCGGCCGGCGAAACCTACTGCGCGGTGGAAGCGCCCAAGGGCGAGTTCGGCTGCTACCTGATGTCCGATGGCGCCAACAAGCCGTTCCGCGTGCACCTGCGCGCGCCGGGCTTTGCGCATCTGTCGTCCATGGACGCGGTGGTGCGTGGCTATCTGCTGGCCGACGTCGTGGCGATGATCGGTACTTACGATTTGGTTTTCGGTGAGGTTGACCGATGAAGGCGACGGGTAATTTCGAAGCGGCGCGCGACGTCGATCCGCAGGTGGTGCTGAGCGACAAGACGCGCGCGCACATCGATCATTGGTTGAGCAAGTTCCCGCCCGATCGCAAGCGTTCGGCCGTGCTGCAGGGCCTGCATGCTGCGCAGGAGCAGAACCAGGGCTGGCTGACTGACGAGCTGATCGTGGGCGTGGCCAAGTATCTGGACCTGCCGCCGGTGTGGGCCTATGAGGTCGCCAGCTTCTACTCGATGTTCGAGACCGAAAAGGTCGGCCGCCACAACGTGGCGTTCTGCACCAATATCAGCTGCTGGCTCAATGGCGCCGAAGATCTGCTGGCGCATGCGGAAAAGAAACTGGGTTGCAAGCTGGGGCAGTCGACGGCCGATGGCCGCGTCTACCTCAAGCGCGAAGAAGAGTGCCTGGCGGCCTGCTCCGCAGCGCCGATGATGGTCATCAATGGCCATTACCACGAGCACCTGACGAAAGAGAAGGTCGACGCGCTGCTGGACGGGCTGGAGTAAGACATGGCACATCATCACGCACCCTCAGGCCCGGTCGGTCCGGCGCCGTTGCCGCATCAGGTCGTCTACACGACGCTGCACTACGACACCCCGTGGTCGTACGAGAGCTATCTGAAGACCGGTGGCTACGCCGCGCTGCGCAAGATTCTCGAAGAGAAGATCGCGCCGGCCGACGTCATCGAGATGGTCAAGGCATCCAACCTGCGCGGCCGTGGCGGCGCGGGCTTCCCGACCGGCCTGAAGTGGTCGTTCATGCCCAAGGGCACGATGCAGAAGTACATCCTGTGCAACTCGGACGAATCCGAGCCGGGCACCTGCAAGGACCGCGACATCCTGCGTTACAACCCGCATTCGGTGGTGGAGGGCATGGCGATCGCCTGCTACGCCACCGGCTCGACCGTGGGCTACAACTACCTGCGCGGCGAGTTCCACCATGAGCCGTTCGAAAACTTCGAGCTGGCGCTGGCCGATGCGTATGCCAACGGCTGGCTGGGCAAGAACATTCTCGGCAGCGGCGTGGATATCGACATCTACGGTGCGCTGGGTGCAGGCGCCTACATCTGCGGCGAAGAAACCGCGCTGATGGAATCGCTGGAAGGCAAGAAGGGCCAGCCGCGCTACAAGCCGCCGTTCCCGGCGAACTTCGGCCTGTACGGCAAGCCGACCACCATCAACAATACCGAGACCTACGCCTCGGTGCCGGCGATCATTCGCAACGGCCCGGAGTGGTTCTTAGGGCTGAGCAAGACCAAGAACGGCGGCCCGAAGATCTTCTCGGTGTCCGGCTGCGTGCAGAAGGGCGGCAATTTCGAAGTGCCGCTCGGCACCACCTTCGACGAACTGCTGGAAATGGCCGGCGGCCTGCGTCCAGGCCGCAAGCTCAAGGGCGTGGTGCCTGGCGGCGTGTCGATGCCGGTGCTGAAGGCCGACCAGGTTGCCGGGCTGCAGATGGACTACGACACCTTGCGTGCACTGGGCACCGGCCTGGGTTCCGGCGCGATCGTGGTGCTGGATGACAGCGTCTGCTGCGTACGCTTTGCCTGCCGCATCTCGCAGTTCTTCCACAAGGAATCCTGCGGCCAGTGCACCCCGTGCCGCGAAGGCACCGGCTGGATGCATCGGGTGCTGGAGCGCATCGTCGCCGGCAAGGCCACGATGGAAGACCTGCACCAGCTGCGCACGGTTGCCGGCCAGATCGAAGGACACACCATCTGTGCCTTCGGCGAAGCGGCGGCGTGGCCGATTCAGGGCTTCCTGCGCCAGTTCTGGGACGAGTTCGAGTACTACATCGTCAACGGTCGTTCGATCGTCGACACGCACGTCGGAGTGGCCGCATGAGCGCCCAACCAGTGAACCCGAACGTGCCACCGGACCATGTCACCGTCGAGATCGACGGGCAGTCGCTGGTGGTGCCGAAGGGCTCGATGATCATCCAGGCCGCCGACAAGGCCGGCATCCCGATCCCGCGCTTCTGCTACCACGAGAAGCTGCCGATCGCCGCGAACTGCCGCATGTGCCTGGTGGACGTCGAAAAATCCCCGAAGCCGTCGCCTGCCTGCGCCACGCCGGTGATGGACGGCATGAAGGTCACCACGCGTAGCGAGAAGGCGCTGAAGTACCAGCGCAGCGTGATGGAATTCCTGCTGATCAATCACCCGCTGGACTGCCCGATCTGCGATCAGGGCGGCGAGTGCGAGCTGCAGGACGTCTCGCTCGGCTACGGCCGTTCGGTCAGCCGCTTCAACGAACGCAAGCGCGTGGTGCCGGACGAGGACATCGGTCCGCTGGTCGCCACCGAAATGACCCGCTGCATCCAGTGCACCCGTTGCGTGCGTTTCACCGCGGACATCGCCGGTACCTACGAGTTGGGTGGCATGTATCGCGGCGAGAACCTGCAGATCGGCACCTACGACGGCAAGCCGCTGACCACCGAGATCTCCGGCAACGTCATCGACGTGTGCCCGGTCGGCGCGCTGACCAACAAGGTGTTCCAGTTCCGTGCCCGCCCGTGGGAGCTGATGGCACGCGAATCGCTCGGCTATCACGATGCAATGGGCTCGAACCTGTTCCTGCACGTGCGTCGCGGCGAAGTGCTGCGCACCGTGCCGCGCGAGAACGAGGCGGTCAACGAGTGCTGGCTGTCCGACCGCGACCGTTATTCGCATCAGGGCCTGTACGCCGAAGACCGCGCGGTCAAGCCGCTGAAGAAGGTCAACGGGCAGTGGACCGAAGTGAGCTGGACCGAAGGTCTGGCTGCCGCGACGCAGATCCTGCGTGACAACGCCGGCGATCAGCTCGGTGTGCTGGTGCATCCGTCCACCTCCAACGAGGAGGGCGCGTTGCTCGCACGTCTTGCCGAAGGCTTGAACAGCGGCAATCTGGATCACCGCCTGCTCAATCGCGATTTTTCCGACGCTGCGGTGGGCGAGCCGTTTGCCACGCCGCTGGCCGAGATCGAGCACGCCGATGTGGTGGTGCTGTTCGGCACCAACGTGCGTCACGAGTTGCCGTTGCTGCATGCGCGCCTGCGCAAGGCCAGCATCCAGAACGGGACGAAGATCCATTCGGTCAATCCGGTCGATTTCGATTTCGCCTTCACCCAGGCAAGCCGTGCGGTCGTTGCGCCGTCGCAGCTGGCTGGCGCGTTGGACGATGCGGCATTGCGCGATGCGGTCAAGGGCGCCACGCGCGCGGTGATCGTGGTCGGCGCACTGGCTGAAAATCATCCGCAGGCTGCTTCGTTGCGTGCTGCCGCACGCGATTTCGCCGCTGCAACCGGTGCCTCGCTGTGCCGGATCCCGCAGGGTGCGAACGCTGTCGGCCTGGTTGCGCAAGGTGTGTTGCCGACCGCGCGCGATGTCGCCGGCATGCTGGCGCAGCCGCGTCAGGCCTATGTGTTGTATGGCATCGAGCCGGGCCTGGATTTCGCCGATGCCGCCGCTGCACGCAGCGCGCTGGCGGGTGCCAAGGTAGTCGCGTTCAGCCAGTTCGCCTGCGCCTCGACGCGCGACGTGGCCGACGTGATCCTGCCGATCGGTGCACTGCCGGAAATCGACGCATCGCTGACCAATCTGGATGGCCGCGTGCAGACCGCACGTGCCGCCGGTCGCCTGCCGGTCGAAGCGCGCGAGGGTTGGCGCGTATTGCGTGCGCTTGGCGGCGAGCTGGGTCTGGCCGGGTTTGAATTCATCGATCTGGTCGGCCTGCGTGCCGGCATGCAGAACCGTCGCGTCAGTCCTGCCGCCTCGGCGCAACCGGCTGTTAGCGGTGGCGGGCTGGAGGTAGCCGCCACCGCTGCGATCTATCGCACCGATGCGGTGGTGCGCCGCGCCGCTGCGCTGCAGTCGCATCCGCTCAATCTCGCCCCGTGTGTGGCGATGCACCCGGAGCAGGCCGCGCAGTTGCAGGTCGGCGCCGGCCAGATGGTCAAGGTCGGCACCGATGCCGGTAAGGCAACGTTGCCGGTGGTGCTGGACAAGCGCGTCGCACCGGGCACGGTGTGGATCGAATCCGGCCATGGCGCAACCGCGCCGCTTGGTGCCGGTCGTGTAACGGTGGTGGCTGCATGAACGAATTGCTGTTGAACCTGGTCGATCCCTTGCACCAGTGGTTTGTCGGCCTGGGCGATGGCGGCATCGTGCTGTGGACCGTATTGAAGATCCTGCTGATCGCCGTGCCGGTGATCGTGTCGGTGGCCTTCTACGTGGTCTGGGAGCGCAAGCTGATCGGCTGGATGCATGTGCGTCACGGGCCGATGTATGTGGGCATGGGCATCTTCCAGGCCTTCGCCGACGTGTTCAAGCTGCTGTTCAAGGAGATCCTGCAGCCGAGCAGCTCGCACAAGGCGATGTTCATCATCGCGCCGCTGCTGACACTGGCACCGGCCTTCGCCGCCTGGTCGGTGGTGCCGTTCGATGCGCAGCTGGTGCTGTCCAATGCCAACGTCGGCCTGCTTTACCTGCTGGCGATGACCTCGTTGGGCGTGTACGGCATCATCCTGGCCGGCTGGGCATCCAACTCCAAGTACGCGTTCCTGGGCGCGATGCGCTCGGCCGCGCAGGTGGTCAGCTACGAAATCGCGATGGGTTTTGCGCTGGTCGGCGTGATGATTGCCTCCGGTAGCGTCAACCTGAGCCAGATCGTATTCGCGCAGGCCGGCAACTCCGGCTTCTTCGACTGGTTCCTGATTCCGCTGTTCCCGTTGTTCATCGTGTACTGGGTGTCGGGCGTTGCCGAAACCAACCGTGCGCCGTTCGACGTGGTGGAAGGTGAGTCGGAAATCGTTGCCGGCCACATGGTGGAGTATTCGGGCGGTGCGTTCGCACTGTTCTTCCTGGCCGAGTACGCCAACATGATCCTGGTCAGCTTCCTGATCTCGATCTTCTTCCTCGGCGGTTGGCTGAGCCCGATCCAGGGTTGGGTCAACGCGGATATCTCGCCGTGGATCGACTGGTTGTGGAAGGGTGGTTGGCCATGGCTGCTGATGAAGGTGTTCTTCTTCGCCAGCGCCTACATCTGGTTCCGTGCCAGCTTCCCGCGCTACCGCTACGACCAGATCATGCGTCTGGGCTGGAAGGTGTTCATTCCGCTCACGATCGTGTGGATCGCAGTGACGGCGTTGATGGTGTTTTACGGCGTGATCCAGAAGGGCGTGTAACCGATGAACAAGATCACCCATTACTTCAAGAGCCTGCTCCTGCTCGAACTGCTAGGCGGCTTGTGGCTGACGTTGAAATACACGTTCAAGCCCAAGTACACCGTGTTGTATCCGATGGAGAAGTTCCCGCAGTCGCCGCGTTTCCGTGGCCTGCACGCGCTGCGTCGCTATCCCAACGGCGAAGAGCGCTGCATCGCCTGCAAGCTGTGCGAAGCGGTGTGCCCGGCACTGGCGATCACCATCGACTCGGCCAAGCGCGAGGACGGCTCGCGCCGCACCACGCGCTACGACATCGACCTGTTCAAGTGCATCTTCTGCGGCTTCTGCGAGGAAAGCTGCCCGGTGGACTCGATCGTCGAGACGCACATCCTCGAGTACCACTTCGAGAAGCGTGGCGAGAACATTGTCAACAAGCCGCAGCTGCTGGCCATCGGAGACCGGTTCGAAACCGAGATCGCCGAGCGTCGCGCTGCCGATGCCGCCTTCCGTTGAGGTCATGATGGACTGGGTCACTATTGCTTTTTACGCCTTCTCCGCCGTCGCGGTCGTGTCCGCCGGTGCGGTGATCAGCGTGCGCAACCCGGTGTACGCCGTGTTGTGCCTGATCCTCACCTTCTTCTCGATGGCATGCATCTGGTTGCTGGTCGGCGCCGAATTCCTCGGCGTGACGCTGGTGCTGGTCTATGTCGGCGCGGTGATGGTGCTGTTCCTGTTCGTGGTGATGATGCTGGACATCGACACCAGCCGCCTGCGCGAAGGCTGGGTCAAGTACATGCCGGTCGGCGTCATCGTGGCGGTTGCCATGCTGGTGCAGATGGTCACCCTGATCGGCGTCAAGGCACGCAGTGCCGCGCCGTTCCCGGCCGACAATGCCGCTGCGCAGGCAGCCGATGTGTCGAACCTGACCTGGCTGGCCAAGACCCTCTACACCCAGTTCCTGCTGCCGTTCGAGTTCGCCGCGGTGATCCTGACCGTGGCCGTGGTGGCTGCCGTGATGCTGACCCTGCGCAAGCGCACCGGCATCAAGCATCAGAACGCTGGCGAGCAGTCGCGGGTGAAGGCGGGCGACCGTCTGCGCATGGTCAAAATGGCAGTTGAAAAGCCGGTACAGGTCGCGCCGACGCTCGATGCGACCGACGGACAGGAGGCGAAGTCTTGATTACCTTGGGCCACCTGCTTGGACTGGGCGCGGTGCTGTTCTGCATCTCGCTGGCCGGCATCTTCCTCAACCGCAAGAACGTCATCGTGTTGCTGATGTCGATCGAGCTGATGCTGCTGTCGGTCAACGTCAACTTCATTGCGTTTTCGCGCGAGCTTGGCGACCCCGCCGGTCAGTTGTTCGTGTTCTTCATCCTGACCGTTGCCGCCGCGGAGGCTGCGATCGGCCTTGCGATCCTGGTGACTCTGTTCCGCACGCGCCGCACGATCAATGTGGCCGAAGTCGATACGTTGAAGGGCTGACCTGTAGATGGAAATCACTCTCTCCAAGAGTCTGTTGATTGCGGTGGTGCTTGCACCGCTGGTCGGCAGCATCATCGCCGGCCTGTTCGGTCGCCAGGTAGGGCGCAAGGGCGCGCAGTACGTCACCATCCTGGGTGTGGCGGTCAGCTGCGTGCTGTCGTGCCTGACGCTGTATCAACTGGTGGAGCAGGGCGCCAGCCCGTTCAACCAGAACCTGTACACCTTCTTCGATGTCGGTAACTACTCCGCCCATGTGGGCTTCATGGTCGATCGCCTGACCGCGATGATGATGGTCGTGGTGACCTTCGTGTCGCTGCTGGTGCACATCTACACCATCGGCTACATGGAAGAAGACCCGGGTTACCAGCGCTTCTTCAGCTATATCTCGTTGTTCACCTTCTCCATGCTCACGCTGGTGATGAGCAACAACTTCCTGCAGCTGTTCTTCGGCTGGGAAGCGGTGGGCCTGGTGTCGTATCTGCTGATCGGCTTCTGGTTCAAGCGCCCGACCGCGGTGTTCGCCAACATGAAGGCGTTCCTGGTCAATCGCGTGGGCGACTTCGGTTTCATTCTCGGCATCGCCGGCGTGCTGCTGTGGTTCGGCTCGCTGGACTACTCCACCGTGTTCGCCAACGCGACCACCATGGCCGGCGCCAAGGTGCAGCTGTTCGCGGGCCACGAATGGAGCGTGATGACGCTGATCTGCATCTGCCTGTTCATCGGTGCGATGGGCAAGTCGGCGCAGGTGCCGCTGCACGTGTGGCTGCCCGACTCGATGGAAGGCCCGACGCCGATTTCGGCCCTGATCCATGCCGCCACGATGGTCACCGCCGGCATCTTCATGGTCGCGCGCATGTCGCCGCTGTTTGAGCTGTCGGAAACCGCGTTGAACTTCATCCTGTTCATCGGTGCGACCACGGCCTTCTTCACCGGCCTGATCGGCATCGTGCAGAACGACATCAAGCGTGTGGTCGCGTATTCGACGCTGTCCCAGCTCGGCTACATGACCGTGGCGCTGGGCGTCTCGGCCTATTCGGCGGCCGTGTTCCACCTGATGACGCATGCCTTCTTCAAGGCGCTGCTGTTCCTGGCGGCCGGTTCGGTCATCATCGGCATGCACCACGAGCAGGACATGCGCAAGATGGGCGGCCTGCGCAAGTACATGAAGGTGACTTACTGGACCAGCGTGATCGGTACCCTGGCGCTGGTCGGTACGCCGTTCTTCTCCGGCTTCTATTCCAAGGACACCATCATCGAGGCGGCGGCCCACCACGCCCACGAGTCGCATAGCTGGATCGCGACCTATGGTTACTGGGCCGTGCTCGGCGGCGTGCTGGTGACCAGCTTCTACAGCTTCCGTCTGCTGTTCCTGACCTTCCACGGCAAGGAGCGCTTCCGCGATGCCCATGCGCACGACGCCCATGGACACCATGACAGCGCGCATACCGATGCCGAGGCGCAGGTCCACGCACACGACAGCCATGCGCACGACGCACATGCACACGACACGCATGGCCACGATGACCACGGCCACGGCCACCACGGTGCCCATGAGCCGCACGAATCCAAGTGGGTGGTGACGCTGCCGTTGATCCTGCTGGCGATCCCGTCGGTGGCGATCGGCTTCTTCACCATCGGCCCGATGCTGTTCGGCACCGATTGGCAGGGCCACCACGCCGCACATGCGATGAAGGGGCAGGCAGTGTCGTTCTTCACCGGCATCGTCGACTTCTACGATCCGGCGCGCGACACCGTTGGCGCGCTGGCCGAGGAGTTCCATGGCCCGGTCGCCTTCGCGTTGCACGGCATGATGGCGGCGCCATTCTTCCTGACGCTTGCCGGCCTGTTGCTGGCTGCGCTGTTCTACCTGTGGAAGCCGGAACTGGCGACCAAGTCGCGCAAGGCGTTCGCGCCGGTCGTGTGGCTGCTGGAAAACAAGTACGGCTTCGACAAGCTCTGGATCAATGGCTTCGCCGGCGGTGGCGTGGCTCTTGGCAAGGCGTCACGTGCCATCGATACCCATGTGGTCGACGGTGTCGTCGTCAATGGTTCTGCCCGACTGATCGACCTGGCTGCAAATCTGCTGCGTCGCACGCAATCCGGTTTCCTCTATCACTACGCCTTCGCAATGATCATCGGTTTGATCGCCTTGTTGGCGGTACTGATGCATTTCTGGCGTTGACCTGTACGGAATAAGAAAACGTGTCGAACTGGCCTCTACTGTCTATCTTGATCTGGCTGCCGATTATCGGTGGCGCCTTGATCCTCGCGTTGCGCAACGCCGAGACTGCCCGCTGGGCGTCCCTGGCGGTGGCGGTGGCGACCTTTGTGCTGAGTCTGCCGCTGCTGGGCTACGACACGGCCAATGACGCCATGCAGTTCATCGAACTGCATGCCTGGATCCCGGCCTACAACATCGGCTACAACCTGGGCGTGGACGGCATCGCGGTCGCGTTGATCGTGCTGACCACGCTGGTGACGGTGCTGGCCCTGATCGGTGCCTGGCGCTCGATCGACAAGCGCGTGAATCAGTACGTCGCTGCCTTCCTGATCCTGGAAGGCGTCACGGTCGGCATCTTCGCCGCCACCGACGCGATGCTGTTCTATGTCTTCTTCGAAGCCATGCTGATCCCGATGTTCCTGATCATCGGTGTCTGGGGCGGCCCGCGGCGTATCTACGCGGCGATGAAGTTCTTCCTGTACACCTTCCTCGGCTCGGTGCTGATGCTGGTGGGCCTGGTCTACCTGTACCTGAAGGGCGGCAGCTTCCAGCTGGCCGATCTGTACGCGCTGCAGCTGACCGCCAAGGAACAGACCTGGATCTTCTTCGCCTTCCTGATCGCGTTTGCGGTCAAGGTGCCGATGTTCCCGGTGCACACCTGGCTGCCGGATGCGCACGTGGAGGCGCCCACCGCCGGCTCGGTGATCCTGGCCGCGATCGCGTTGAAGATCGGTGGCTACGGCTTCCTGCGCTTCAATCTGCCGATCGTGCCGGATGCGAGCCATGAGTTCGCATGGCTGGTCATTACGCTGTCGCTGATCGCGGTCGTCTACGTCGGCCTGGTGGCCCTGGTGCAGGACGACATGAAGAAGCTGGTGGCGTATTCGTCCATCGCGCACATGGGCTTTGTCACCCTCGGCACCTTCATCGCGTTCACCCTGGTGCGCGAGTACGGCAGCACCGACGCTGCCCGTCTGGGCCTGCAGGGCGCGATGGTGCAGATGATTTCGCACGGCTTCGTGTCCGGCGCGATGTTCTCCTGCATCGGCGTGCTCTACGACCGCATGCATACCCGCCGCATCGCCGATTACGGCGGCGTGGTCAATGTGATGCCGTGGTTCGCCACGTTCTCCATGCTGTTCTTCATGGCCAATGCCGGCCTGCCGGGTACCAGTGGCTTCGTCGGCGAGTTCATGGTGATCCTGGCCAGCTTCCAGAAGCATCCGCTGGTGGCCTTCGCTGCCGCCACCACGCTGGTGATCACTGCCGCCTACACGCTGTGGCTCTACAAGCGCGTGTTCTTTGGCGAGGTGGCCAACGCCCACGTGGCCGAGCTGAAGGACATCAATGGCCGTGAGGCATTCGTGCTGGGGGTGTTCGCCGTTGGCGTGCTGGCCCTGGGCCTGTATCCGAAGCCGTTGACCGATCTGATGGAACCATCGATCGCCAAGCTGGCTACCCAGATTGCCGCGACCAAGCTGTAACAGCTTGCCGTACGTTTTGATTTCCAGGATTTGATGATGACCACGCCAACGCTCGCGCCGTTGACCACCGCTGACCTGGCTCCGCTTGTTCCGGAGCTGGTGCTGATCGGCGGCGCCTTTGCACTGCTGATGCTCGATCTGTTCGTGAGCCAGCGGAACAAGGTCTGGACCCACCTGTTCTCCGTTGCCGTGCTTGCCGTGGTGTTCGCGCTGTTGGCGACCGGCACGGGCGGGCAGGGCGAGATCTTCCACGGCATGTTCGTACGCGACACCGCGGCCGACGTGATGAAGACGGTGATCGTGCTGGTCAGTGGTCTGAGCCTGGTGTACGGCTGGACATACCTGCGCGAGCGCAATCTCTATCAGGGCGAGATCCCGGTGCTGGTGTTGTTCGCCACCGCCGGCATGATGCTGCTGACCTCGGCGGGCAGCCTGCTGATGGTGTACCTGGGCCTGGAGCTGCTCGCGCTGTGCTCGTATGCGCTGGTCGCCTCCAATCGCGACAACGGCCTGGCCACCGAAGCGGCGATGAAGTATTTCGTGCTCGGTTCGCTGGCCTCGGGCCTGCTGCTGTACGGCATGTCGCTGGTCTATGGCGCCACCGGCACGCTCAGCCTGAGCGGCATCCACGACGCGATCGAAGGTTCCAGCGAGCGCACCCTGCTGCTGACCGGCACCATCTTCATGATCGCCGGTGTGGCATTCAAGCTGGGCGCCGCGCCGTTCCACATGTGGTTGCCCGACGTGTACCAGGGCGCGCCCGCACCGATCGCCTTGTTCATCAGCTCCGCGCCCAAGCTCGCCGCCTTCGGCATGGCCTACCGTCTGCTTGAAGTCGGCATGGGCCCGCTGTCGCCGCAGTGGCATCTGTTGATCGGCGGCCTGTCGGCGGTGTCGCTGGTGATCGGCAACCTGATGGCAATTGCGCAGAGCAACCTCAAGCGCATGCTGGCGTACTCGACCGTCTCGCACATCGGCTTCCTGCTGATGGGCGTGGCCGGTGGCGGCGAGGAAGGCTATGCCGCGGCCATGTTCTACGCGGTGAGCTACACCATCATGTCCACCGCCGCGTTCGGCGCGATCATCGCGTTGTCGCGCAATGGCTTCGAAGCCGAGAACATCGACGACTTCAAGGGACTCAACGCGCGCAATCCGTGGATGGCCGGCCTGGTGCTGTGCATCATGGCTTCGCTTGCGGGTATCCCGCCGTTCCTGGGTTTCTGGACCAAGCTGGCGGTGCTGGGCGCTGCGGTCAACGGCGACATGCTGTGGCTGGCCCTGGTCGGCGTGCTCTGTGCAGTGATCGGCGCCTTCTATTATCTGCGTGTCATCAAGGTCATGTACTTCGACGAGCCGGTGGGCGAGCCGTTGCCCGCCAATAACGATCGTGTGCTGGGCACCGTGCTCGGGGTCAACGCGCTCGCATTGCTCGCACTTGGCCTGGCCTGGAGCCCGATCATGGTGTGGTGCCAGCGTGCGTTCGCAGGCCTTGCCTAAGTCACGCATGCCTGCATGACGTCGCGGCGCGTGCCTCACACGCGCCGTCGATGGATGACTGCAATAAAGTCGTGATTGTTGTTTCGTTTTTGTTGCAATGCGGTTATCATTTGCCGCGACGTTGAAGACCCCAGGGTTTTCAATCGATGAAAAACTAGGGCTTGCAATTGCCGCTCAAGTTCTTCATAATTCCGCTTCTGCTGCGGGGTGGAGCAGTCTGGCAGCTCGTCGGGCTCATAACCCGAAGGTCGCAGGTTCAAATCCTGCCCCCGCTACCAAGTTTTGAAGTACTGCTTTAATGCAATGCCTTAGGGCAGTACTTCAGCTTCTTGGATCGCAAAGACGCATGTTCCCGTCTTTGCGCCGACCCTGAGAGGTCGGGCTTTTTTCACGCAAGGGGCCCATCGGGCCCCTTGTTTTTTCCGGAACCGGAAAGTTTGCTGCCGGTTGCCGGGGTTCTACTGGCAATCATCTTATCAGGGCAGTCTGTGAGCGAAAAAGCGACCGAAATCGCGAATCTGCTGAGTCCAACGGTTGAGTCCCTGGGCTTGGAACTGCTGGGTGTGGAATATCTTCCCGCTCCAGGTGGCGCCACATTGCGCCTGTACATCGATGTGCCGCTGGCCGAACAGCCCGAGCGTGTGATCAACGTCGATGACTGCGAGCGCGTGAGCCGTGAAGTGTCGGCCCAGCTCGACGTCGAAGATCCCATCACCGGCAACTACACGCTTGAGGTGTCTTCGCCGGGTGTGGACCGTCCGTTGTTCACGCTGGAGCAGTTCGGCCGTCACGCCGGCGAGTCCGCCAAGATCGTGTTGAAGCTGGCGCAGGATGGTCGGCGCCGCTTCCAGGGCCAAATCGTGCGGATCGAGTCCGAAGCACAGGCGGTGGTGTTCGCCATCGACGGAAAGGACGTGCAGATCGTCTTCGACAACATCGACAAGGCGCGCATTCTGCCGGATTGGGTCGCTCTGGGCCTGGCCCCGCAAAAACCGAACAAGCCCGGCCCGAAGAAACCCGGGCACGAGAAGAAGAAACCATCCAACGAGTCGGCGGCTGGCAAGCCGCGCGCGGAGTGACGAAATGAGCAAGGAACTTTTGCTGGTAGTGGATGCGGTGGCCAACGAAAAGGGCGTACCGCGCGAAGTGATCTTCGATGCGATCGAGGCCGCGTTGGCTTCCGCAGCGAAGAAGCGCTATCCCGACCAGGACGTGCTGACGCGCGTGACCATCGACCACAAGGACGGTAACTACGAAACCTATCGCCGCTGGGAAGTGGTTGCCGACGATGTGGTGATGGAATCCCCGGATCGCCAGGTGCGCCTGATGGATGCCGTCGACGAGGCTGATGGCGTCGATGTGGGCGACTACATCGAAGAACAGATCGAAAACCCGGACTTCGGCCGCATCGCCGCGCAGGCTGCCAAGCAGGTGATCGTGCAGCGTGTGCGCGAAGCCGAGCGTCAGCAGGTGGTCGATGCCTGGAAGGACCGCGTCGGCGAGTTGATCACCGGTGTGGTCAAGCGCGCCGAGCGCGGCAATATCTTTGTCGATCTGGGCGGCAATGCCGAAGCCTTCATCCCCAAGGACAAGGGCATTCCGCGCGACGTGTTGCGGCCGGGCGACCGCGTACGCGGCTATCTGGCCGAAGTGCGTTCCGAGCCGCGCGGCCCGCAGCTGTTCATCAGCCGCGCCGCGCCGGAATTCATGATCGAGCTGTTCAAGCTCGAAGTGCCGGAAGTGGGCCAGGGCCTGGTCGAGATCAAGGCCTGCGCCCGCGATCCGGGCGATCGCGCCAAGATCGCAGTGATCGCGCACGACACCCGCACCGATCCGATCGGCGCGTGCATCGGTATGCGTGGTTCACGCGTGCAGGCAGTGTCCAACGAGCTCAATGGCGAGCGCGTGGACATCGTGTTGTGGAACGAGAACCCGGCCAACTTCGTCATCAACGCGATGGCGCCGGCAGAAGTGCAGTCGATCATCGTCGATGAAGACAAGCACTCGATGGATCTGGCCGTGGCGGAAGACCGCCTGGCCCAGGCGATCGGCAAGGGCGGCCAGAACGTGCGTCTGGCCAGCCGCCTGACCGGTTGGCAGCTCAACGTAATGACCGCCGACCAGGTGGCCGCCAAGTCCGAAGCCGAGCAGACCTCCGCGCGCCAGTTGTTCATGGATCGCCTGGAAGTGGACGAGGAAATCGCAGCGATCCTGGTGACCGAGGGCTTCAATACGGTCGAGGAAATCGCCTACGTGCCGGTCGGCGAGTTGCTGGCGGTGGAAGGCTTCGACGAAGACATCGTCGAAGAGTTGCGCGCCCGTGCCCGCGATGCGTTGCTCAACGCCGCGCTGGCAGAAGAAGAAGGCCTGGAAGGAACTCAGCCCACCGAGGACCTGCTGGCGCTGGAGGGGATGGACGAGGAAACGGCCTTTGCTCTGGCCGAGCACGGCGTGCGCACCAGCGAGGACTTGTCCGACCTGGCAGCGGACGAGATCGTCGACTTCGGCATCGAGGGCTTGACCCAGGAGCGCGCCGCGGCGCTGATCCTGGCGGCCCGCGCCGAGGAGATCGCCCGTTTGGAGCGCGGCGAATGAGCCGGCAATGAACCGCGCCCTGACCCCATCAGGGCTTAGAATCAGCGTTTCCCTTGCTCTGGGCGAGGGGGCGCCAACCAGATCATAGGATCCGAATGTCGCAGCAAACCACCATCCGCAAGCTTGCCGAACTGGTCAATACGCCGGTCGATAAACTGCTGGTTCAACTGGCCGAGGCCGGAATGAAGTTCAGCGGTCCCGACCAGGTCGTGACCAGCACCGAGAAGATGAAACTGCTTGGCTTCCTGCGCCGCACGCATGGCAAGGCCGACACGCCCGCCGAAACGGCGAGCGAAGCAGCCAAGAAGATCACGCTCAACCGGCGCAAGCTGCAGGAAGTCACGGTCAGCGCCGGCCGCACCAAGACCACGGTCAACGTGGAAGTGCGGCAGAAGCGCACCTACGTGAAGTCCGAAAACGAAGGCGGCGGTCGCCCTGCGCCGATGACGCCGGACGAGGAGCGCGCCGACATCCTGGCCAAGCTCGCCGCTTCGCGTCAGCGCAATCTCGACGAGCAGCAGGCGCTGGCCGAAAGCGATCGTCTGCGCGATGAAGCGATTCAGCGCAAGCGTGAAGAAGAGCAGGCCGCCAAGGACCGCGCAGAAGCCGAGCGCAAGGCTGCCGAGGAAGCCGCTGCGGCTGCCAGTGCGCCGGCCCCGGTTGCTGCTGCGCCGACGCCGTCCGCGCGTGCACCGTCTTCGCCGTCGTCGGCACCGCGTCCGGCCCGTCCGGCTGGCGCGTCGCCGGCATCGCGCCCGGCAACGCCGGCGCGCCCGGACGATCGTTCCAATGCGGCCAAGCACAAGACGCGCGGTTCGCACGTCATGGTGGCCGGTGTCGAAGACGACGATGCGACCAAGCGTTTCGCCGGGCAGTTGCATCTGTCTGCAGCTGATCGTGCGCGCCGCTCCAATGTGCGCGGCAAGCCGACCGGTCGTCCCGGTTCGTCGTCCTCGCGCCGTGGCAACGACAACGGCCGTGGCGGCAACCAGGGCAACAGCGGTCCGCACGGGTTCGAGCGTCCGACCGCACCGGTGGTGCGCGAAGTGGCGATCGGCGACACCATCACCGTGGCCGACCTGGCGCAGAAGCTTGCGCTCAAGGGCGGCGACGTGGTCAAGGCGCTGTTCAAGATGGGCGTCATGGCGACCATCACCCAGAGCATCGACCATGACACCGCCGCGCTGGTGACCGAAGAGCTCGGCCACAAGGCCGTGCGTGCCGACAATGCCGACTTCGAGGATGCGCTGCTGGCGCATGCCGAGGATGCGCAGGGCGAGACCACCTCGCGTCCGCCGGTGGTCACCATCATGGGTCACGTCGATCACGGCAAGACCTCGTTGCTGGATTACATCCGTCGCACCAAGATCGCCTCTGGCGAAGCCGGCGGCATCACCCAGCACATCGGTGCGTACCACGTCGAAACCGGCCGTGGCGTCATCAGCTTCCTGGATACGCCCGGCCATGCCGCGTTTACCTCGATGCGTGCCCGTGGCGCCAAGATCACCGACATCGTGGTGCTGGTGGTCGCGGCCGATGACGGCGTGATGCCGCAGACCAAGGAAGCGGTGGCGCATGCCAAGGCGGCGGGCGTTCCGTTGATCGTGGCGGTCAACAAGATCGACAAGGCCGGCGCGGATCCGCTGCGGGTCAAGAATGAATTGCTGGCCGAAAACGTGGTGGCCGAAGAGTTCGGCGGCGATACCCAGTTCATCGAGGTGTCGGCCAAGCTCGGTACCGGTGTGGACACGTTGCTGGACGCGATCTCGCTGCAGGCCGAAGTGCTGGAACTCAAGGCGGTGGCCGAAGGCCGCGCCAGCGGTACCGTCATCGAGTCCTCGCTGGACAAGGGCCGTGGCCCGGTCGCAACGGTGCTGGTGCAGCAGGGCGCGCTGAAGCGTGGCGATTACCTGGTCTGCGGTATCCAGTACGGCCGTGTGCGTGCGCTGTTCGACGAGACCGGCCATCAGCCGGCCTCGGCCGGCCCATCGATTCCGGTGCAGGTGCTCGGCCTGTCCGGCGTGCCGGAAGCCGGTGATGATTTCGTGGTCGTCGACGACGAGCGTCTGGCCAAGGACGTGGCGCAGCAGCGCGAAACCAAGCGCCGCGAGTCGCGCCTGGTCGCCTCGGCCAGCAACCGCATGGAAGACATCCTGGCCCAGATGGGCAAGGGCGAAGGCCAGCAGGTGCTGAACCTGGTGATCAAGGCCGACGTGCAGGGTTCGGTGGAAGCGCTGAAGCAGTCGCTGGTGGCATTGTCCAACGACGACATCCGCATCAACGTGATCCACTCCGGCGTGGGCGGCATCACCGAGTCCGATGCGAATTCGGCGGCGGCTTCCAAGGCCACGATCATCGGCTTCAACGTGCGTGCCGATGCCTCGGCGCGCAAGATCGTCGAGTCCAACGGCATCGATCTGCGTTACTTCTCGATCATCTATGACGTGATCGACCAGGTGAAGCAGGTGGCGTCCGGTCTGCTCGGCGTGGAAATCCGCGAAGAGATCATCGGTATCGCGCAGGTTCGCGACGTGTTCCGCAGCTCCAAGTTCGGTGCGGTTGCAGGCTGCATGATCATCGAAGGCGTGGTGAAGCGCAGCAAGCCGATCCGCGTGCTCCGCGACAGCGTCGTGGTGTTCGAGGGCGAGCTGGAATCGTTGCGCCGCTTCAAGGAAAACGTCGAGGAAGTGCGCAACGGTACCGAATGCGGTATCGGCGTGAAGGCCTACAACGACGTCAAGGCCGGCGATCAGATCGAGTGCTTCGAGCGTATCGAAGTCGCCCGCACGCTGTAACGGTTGCCGGGGCCTGCGGGCCCCGGACTCCGTCGAGCGGAGTCGTTCCGTAACGCAAGTTCTGCAAGGCGAGGGCGGCATGGCCGCCCGCGTCCGTTTTTGGCTTCGGTGCCAACTGGCCCTCCGAATCAACCAGGTCCACGACCATGCCAACCAAATCATTCCATCGCACCGACCGCGTTTCGGCGCAGGTGCGCCGCGACCTCGGCACGATCGTGCACGCGGCCGTGCGCGACCACGGCCTGCCGTCGGTCAGCGTGTCCGACGTCGAAATCAGCCGCGACCTGGCGCATGCCAAGGTGTTCGTCACCGCGCTGCAGCAGGAGCGCTCGGCCGAAGCGGTCAAGGGGCTCAAGGAAATCGCGGGTCAGCTGCGCACGCAGCTGGCGCGCGCGATGAAGCTGCGGCATGTGCCCGAGCTGCATTTCCATTACGACGATTCGGTCGACCGCGGCGAGCGCATCGACAACCTGCTGCGTGACCTGGACGATGTCGGCCCCGAGGCCGCGTCCAGCGACGAGGACGCCGAGCAGCGCTGAGCGCTGCCGGCCGGCCGCCTGTTGACCAGCGGCCCTGATTTCAACGGGCGCGCACGGTGCCCGATTCGAGCACTGATCTCTTGAAACCCCGCATCGTCTATCGCCCGTTGCACGGCATCCTGTTGCTCGACAAGCCGGCTGGAGTCAGCTCCAACACGGCCTTGCAGTCCGCGCGTCGCTTGTTGCGTGCCGAAAAGGGCGGCCACACCGGCAGCCTGGACCCGCTGGCCACCGGCCTGCTGCCGCTGTGTCTGGGCGAGGCGACCAAGATTGCCGGCCTCCTGCTCAGTTCTGCCAAGGCCTACGATGCCGAGGTCGTGCTGGGTGTCACCACCGATACCGACGATGCCGATGGTCAGGTCCTGCGCGAGCGTGCAGTGCCCGCACTGGACGAAGACGCGCTGCGTGCAGCGCTGATGCCCTTCATCGGGCGCATCCGCCAACAGGCGCCGATCTATTCCGCGCTCAAGCAGGGCGGCGAGCCGCTGTACGCCAAGGCGCGCCGTGGCGAGGCAATCGAGGCGCCGGTGCGCGAGGTCGAGGTGCAGGCGATCGACGTGATCGGCTACGCCGCGCCGCGGCTGCAACTGCGCGTGACCTGCGGATCGGGCACCTATATCCGCAGCCTGGCGCGCGATCTGGGCGAAGTGCTCGGCTGCGGTGCGCATATCGCCTCGCTGCGCCGGCTCTGGGTCGAGCCGTTTCGCACGCCGCAGATGATCACGCTGGAGGCGCTGTCGGCTGCCCTGGAAGCGGGCACCGACGCACAGGACCTGCTGCTGCCGATCGAGGCCGGACTGGCCGATTTTGCGCGGATCGTGCTCGATGCCGCGCACGCGGCACGTTTTCGCATGGGCCAGCGTCTGCGCGATGCGACATTTCCGACCGGCCAGGTGGCGGTGTTCGGACCCGACGGAACCCCCTCCGGGCTAGGCCTGGTGGACGCGGAGGGGCGCTTGTCGCCGCAGCGATTGTTCAATGGACTGAACGAAGTGGCGTCTTGTTAAGGTTTAGTCAACTTGTTCCCGGGGCCGCACGACGTTACAATTTTGCGGCCCCGATCGGGGCACCTCAGCGCCAAGCGCGCTCATCCCAAGCAAACGGCGAGTCCGGCGGTGCGTCATGCACGTTCCTGTCGACCACGCATCTATCGAGTAAACATCATGTCCGTCGACACCCAGAAAGTTATTGAAGACAACAAGCGCAGCGCCCAGGACACCGGTTCGCCGGAAGTGCAGGTCGCCCTGCTGACCGCGCGCATCGAGCTGCTGACCGGCCACTTCAAGACCCACAAGAAGGATCACCACAGCCGTCGTGGCCTGCTGCAGATGGTCAACCGCCGCCGCAGCCTGCTCGACTACCTGAAGAAGAAGGACAACGAGCGTTACAAGTCCTTGATCGAGAAGCTCGGCCTGCGCCGCTAATCGAGTCCTACCGCCGCGGCGCAGCGATGCGCCGCGGCTTTGTTTTGGTCATTCGCATTACGTTATCTGCAGCATGCAGTTCATGGGCCGGAGCCTCCCGGCCGCCCGTTCTCGGCATGGGTCGACGACGGTCCAACGAAGACAGCAACACCTAAGGGAAAAAACCTCCGTGGCAAAAATCACCAAAACCTTCCAGTACGGCAAGCACACCGTCACCCTGGAGACGGGCGAAATCGCTCGCCAGGCAGGCGGCGCCGTCATCGTCAAGTTCGACGACACCGTACTGCTGGTCACCGCCGTCGCCGCCAAGAGTGCGCGCGAAGGGCAGGACTTCTTTCCTCTGACGGTCGATTATCAGGAGAAGTTCTACGCCGGCGGCCGCATCCCGGGCGGCTTCTTCAAGCGCGAAGGACGTGCGACCGAGAAGGAAACGTTGATCTCGCGCCTGATCGATCGCCCGATCCGCCCGCTGTTCCCGGAGGACTACAAGAACGAAGTGCAGATCATCGCCACCGTGATGTCGATGAACCCGGACATCGACGGCGATATCGCCGCGCTGATCGGCGCATCGGCCGCGCTGTCGCTGGCCGGCACCCCGTTCAACGGCCCGATCGCTGCGGCGAAGGTCGGCTACAAGAATGGCGAATACATCCTCAACCCGACCGTGACCGAGCTGAAGGATTCGCAGCTGGAGCTGGTCGTGGCCGGTACCGCCAACGCGGTGCTGATGGTCGAGTCCGAAGCCGAGCTGCTGTCGGAAGAAGTGATGCTGGGCGCGGTGACGTTCGGCCATCGCGAGATGCAGAAGGTCATCAACATCATCAACGAGCTGACCGTCGAAGCCGGCACCAAGCCGTCCGACTGGGTGGCCCCGGCCAAGAATGACGGCATGATCGCCGCGCTGAAGGAAGCGGTGGGCGATCAGCTCGCGTCGGCATTCCAGGTGCGCGACAAGCTGCAGCGCCGTGATGCGATTTCGGCGATCAAGAAGGACGTGCTGGGTGCGCTGGCACCGCGCGCCACCGTCGAAGGCTGGGCTGCCGGTGATCTGTCCAAGGAATTCGGCGAGCTGGAATACCAGACCATGCGTGGCTCGGTGCTGAGCACCAAGGTGCGCATCGACGGCCGTGCACTGGATACCGTGCGTCCGATCAGCGCCAAGGCCGGCGTGCTGCCGCGTACCCATGGCTCGGCGCTGTTCACCCGCGGCGAGACCCAGGCGATCGTGATCACCACGCTCGGCACCGCACGCGACGGTCAGGTCATCGACGCCGTCTCGGGCGAGTACAAGGAAAACTTCCTGTTCCATTACAACTTCCCTCCGTATTCGGTGGGCGAGTGCGGTCGTTTCGGTGCGCCGAAGCGTCGCGAGATCGGCCACGGCCGTCTGGCCAAGCGCGGCGTGCTGGCCGTGATGCCGAGCCTGGAAGAATTCCCGTACACCATCCGCGTGGTCTCGGAAATCACCGAGTCCAACGGTTCGTCCTCGATGGCCTCGGTCTGCGGCAGCTCGCTGGCGCTGATGGATGCCGGCGTGCCGATCAAGGCGCCGGTCGCAGGTATCGCGATGGGCCTGGTCAAGGAAGGCAACGACTTCGTTGTGCTGTCGGACATCCTGGGTGACGAAGATCACCTCGGCGACATGGACTTCAAGGTGGCCGGTACTGCCGAAGGCGTGTCCGCGCTGCAGATGGACATCAAGATCGAAGGCATCACCGAAGAGATCATGAAGCAGGCATTGCAGCAGGCCAAGGCCGGCCGTCTGCACATCCTCGGCGAGATGGCGCATGCCCTGACCACCCCGCGTCAGGAACTGAGCGATTACGCCCCGCGCCTGCTGACCATCAAGATCCACCCGGACAAGATCCGCGAAGTGATCGGCAAGGGTGGCTCGACCATCCAGGCCATCACCAAGGAAACCGGCACGCAGATTGATATCCAGGACGACGGCACGATCATCATCGCGTCGGTCAACGCCATCGCTGCGCAGGCTGCGAAGTCGCGCATCGAGCAGATCACCTCGGACGTGGAGCCGGGTCGCATCTACGAAGGCAAGGTCGCCAAGATCATGGACTTCGGTGCATTCGTCACCATCCTGCCGGGCAAGGACGGCCTGGTGCACGTCTCGCAGATTTCCAGCGAGCGCGTGGAGAAGGTCGGCGACAAGCTGAAGGAAGGCGATCTGGTCCGCGTCAAGGTGCTGGAAGTGGACAAGCAGGGCCGTATCCGTCTGTCGATCAAGGCAGTGGAAGAAGGCGAAGGCCTGCCGGCATCGGCCGAGTAATCGCCACGGTTTGACGCGTTACGAAAAGCGGGCTTCGGCCCGCTTTTTTATTGGGTGTTTAGGGCAATCGCCGGTGCCTTGATCCTTCTCCTGCGGGAGAAGGTGCACCGCAGGGGCGGATGAGGGTACGGGCGAAGCCTAGTGTGGTCGAACCTTGGCCAGGGCTTCGCTTCCGTACCCTCACCCCAGCCCCTCTCCCGACGGGAGAGGGGCTTCGAGCCTTGCTTACCCGGGCTGCTGGGTCGGCGCGGGCTGTGTTTCCGGACGCGGTGGCACGACGCGTGGAAAACCCGGCGGCATCGTTGCGGGCAAGGTGGTTGGCGAAGGCAGTGGCTCGACCGGCGGAGGCGCGGTCATCACCGCATCCGGGCGCAGCTTCAACAGGGCCGCCCAGTCGCGTCGATTGAAATCGCAGAGTTCTTCGTGTGCCGGCGTGCACTCGCTGGCGATGCCCAGGCCGTCCTCGCTCTGGTCCTGGCTGCCGTCAGACTGCGGTGTCGGCAATACCACGCGGCCGGCGCGGTCCAGCGGCATCTTGCGCATCATCACCGTGTTGAACACGTTGCCGCCGATCAGATACAGGGTGCGATCGCCACCGACGTTGGCGGCCACCACGACGTCGCAATGCGATTGCCAAGGCATCGGCGCGCTGCCGCCAAGCCCGGCCCTGAGGCCGGCATAGCCAAGCGCGACACTGCGCCCGCGCAACAGGCACAGCAGATCGCCGGGAGCGGGCTTCTCCACCGCCGGGTCGGTGAACTGGTAAGGCCCGCTGGCGCCATCGTTGTAGGCGCTGCGGATGTAATCCAGATGGCGTGCAGAGCGATGGAAGCCGCTCAGGCCTGCCTGTGTCATCACCCAGGAGATGAAGGCAGCCGACCACGGGTTGTCGACCAGGAACGCACGGCAATCGCTGGCGGTATAGCGCGTGCCATCCAGTGCCGCGCAGCTCGACGCGCCCGGGCGGCCGCCCATCGATGCGAGCGTGCCGCTGTCGCGCCAGTAGCCTGCCACGCGTTGCCACGCGACCACCCCATGGTCGGCGAGATAGCCTGATTCGGCTTCGGTGACGCCCAGGCTGGCCAGACGCCCCTTGGCATCGATAAACGGGCGTTGCCACAGGCGATGCTCGTTGCAGGCATTGCGCACGATGGCGATTGCAGCAGGGCTGGTGCCGAAGCGTGGCGGCACGTCGCAGACTTCCGCGGCGGCCGCGGTGCCGCCCCATGCGGCCAACACCAGACAGAGCCACGGCCAAGGTTTTACAGTCATCGCAGATCCTGCACAGAACAATCGCAGCAGGCTGACAGAGCCGGCTGCGGGCACGCGTGAAATCAGTGCGGCGGCGGGCCGAGTTTGAGCGACAGATCGACGGCGTGCACGTGCTTGGTGAGCCCGCCGATGGAGATGCAATCCACGCCATCGGCCGCAATGGCGGCAATGCCGGCCAGATCCACGCTGCCGGAGACTTCCAGCGGAATGCGTTGGTCGCGCGGCAGGGCGGCAACGATGCGCACCGCCTCGCGCCGCAGTGCCGGGTCGAAATCGTCGATCAGGATGCGCGTACACCCGACCTGCAAGGCCTCGCGCAGCTGCTCCAGGGTTTCCACCTCCACCACCAGCGGCAACTGTGGTTGCTGCGCACGTGCGGCATGCACGGCGGCGCTCAACGAGCCGGCGGCGCGGATATGGTTTTCCTTGAGCATCACCGTGTCGAACAGCCCGATGCGGTGGTTGTCGCCGCCACCGCAACGCACGGCGTATTTCTGCGCGGCGCGCAGGCCCGGCAGCGTCTTGCGCGTATCCAGAATGCGCGTGCCGGTGCCGGCCACGGCGGCGACATATGCAGCGGTGGTGGTCGCGGCAGCCGACAGCGTCTGCAGGAAGTTGAGCGAGGTGCGCTCGGCACTGACCAGGCTACGGCTGCGGCCATGCAGCAGCGCCAGCACCGTGCCGGCGGCAACGTGCTGGCCTTCGTGTACCTGCCAGTCGATACGCACCTGCGGATCGAGTGCGCGGTGCGTGGCGTCGAACCAGGGCCGCCCGGCGATCACGGCATCCTGCTTGCACAGCAGGTACGCGCTGTCGGCCTGGTCGGGCAACAGCGCTGCAGTCACATCGCCTGTGCCGATGTCTTCGGCCAGTGCGCGCGCCACATCTGCATCCACCTGCGCTGCCGGCGGCGCCTTCGGCACGGCCGTGCTTGCGGAAGACGTCACTTTTCGGGGAAGTCGGCGATCTGCGCTGTGCCGATCGCTTCTTCGGCCAGCAGCACCGGAATGCCGTCGTCGACGCGGAAGACCTGCTTGCGGTCGCGGGTGATCAGTGCCTCGCGCAGCGGCTGTGTCTGCGCCGCGCCGTCAGCACGCTGCAGGGTTCCGCCGGCGATGGCGGTATTGAGTGCCTCCAGGCCCTTGCCGTCGAGCAGCGAGAGCGGCTGGCGGGTGTCGGGCGAGCACAGCAGGTCGAGCAGTTTGCGATCCATCGAAGTCTTGTCTTGCGTGGAAGATGGCTAGAATACGTCTTTACCGCAGGGCAGGGCCATGACCTCCAACCACTCCGCGCCGCTGGTCGGCATCGTGATGGGTTCCCGTTCCGATTGGGAAACCATGCAACACGCAGCTCAGAAGCTCGATGCGCTGGGCGTGCCTTACGAAGTCAAGGTGGTCTCGGCGCACCGCACACCGGACGTGTTGTTCAGCTATGCAGAGCAGGCGGGCGACCGTGGCCTGCGCGCGATCATCGCCGGCGCCGGTGGCGCAGCGCACCTGCCCGGCATGCTGGCGGCCAAGACGGCGGTGCCGGTGCTCGGTGTGCCGGTGCAGTCCAAGGCGCTCAACGGCATGGATTCGCTGCTGTCGATCGTGCAGATGCCGGCCGGGATTCCGGTGGCGACGTTTGCGATCGGCAACGCCGGCGCGGCGAATGCGGCCTTGTTCGCCGCTGCGATGCTGGCGCCGGAGCAGGCGCAGATCGGTCAGGCACTGGCGCAGTTCCGCGCCAGGCAGACCGACGATGTCATGGCCAGCGACGACCCGCGCCAATGACCACGGTCGGTATTCTGGGCGGCGGCCAGTTGGCCCGCATGCTGGTCCTGGCCGGCGCGCCGCTGGGCTTGCGGTTTGCGGTGTTCGACCCGGCCGCCGATGGCTGCGCAGGGCAGGTGGCGCCGCTGCAGGCGGGCGCTTTCGACGATGCCGCCGCGCTTGCCGCATTCGCCGCACACGTGGATGTGATCACCTTCGATTTCGAAAACGTGCCGGCTGCCAGCGCGCAGCAATTGGCCGCGCAGGTGCCGGTGTTTCCCAGTGCTGCCGCGTTGGCGGTGGCGCAGGACCGGCTCAGCGAAAAGACCCTGTTCCGCGAGCTCGGCATTCCGGTGCCCGCGTTCGCCGCCATCGACGACCGTGCGGGACTGGATGCCGCGTTGGCCCGTATCGGCACGCCGTGCGTGCTCAAGACGCGCCGCTTCGGTTACGACGGCAAGGGCCAGTTCCGCATCAAGACGCCGGCCGATGCCGATGCCGCGTGGGACGCGCTCGGCGCGCAGGCCGCCAAGGTCGGCCTGATCGTGGAAGCCTTCGTACCGTTCGAGCGCGAGGTCAGCGTGGTGGCCGTGCGTGGGCGCGATGGCGAGTTCCGTGCCTGGCCGCTGACCGAAAACTGGCATGTGGACGGTGTGCTCTCGGCCAGTCTTGCGCCGGCGCATGTGGATGCCGGGTTGCAGGAGGTGGCAGAGGCGCATGCGCGCGCGATCGCCGAGCGCGTGGACTACGTGGGCGTCTTCGCGCTCGAGCTGTTCGTGCGCGATGGCCAACTGCTCGCCAACGAGATGGCGCCGCGCGTGCACAACTCCGGGCACTGGACCATCGAAGGCGCCGAGACCTCGCAGTTCGAAAATCACGTGCGTGCGGTGCTCGGTTTGCCGCTCGGCAGCACCGCGATGCGTGGACATGCCTGCATGCTCAACTGGCTGGGTGCGATGCCGGATGCTGCCGCATTCCTGGCGGTGCCCGGTGGGCATTGGCACGACTACGGCAAGCAATCGCGCGAGGGCCGCAAGGTCGGCCATGCCACGCTGCGCGCTGAGACGCCGCAGGCGCTTGCGCAGGCAGTGGGCGACGCAGGCACCGTGCTGCAGCGTGAGGCACAGGTCAGTCCGGTGCTTGCGCGCTTGAGCGAAGGGTCACTCGCAGAATGAGCGTTGGCGCCGCTGCGACCCGGCGCACGCGCAGGGTCGTGGCGGAGCTGGACCGCAGTGCGCGATGCCGCCGGGTGCGCCGTCGCAACCAGTCAATTGGACGTTGACCTGCTGCAACGGCGCAAGCGGCTAGCCCAGCCGGCTGGCCACGAAGTCCCAGTTGATCAGCTTCCAGAATGCGTCCAGGTATTGCGCGCGGTCCTGCCGATAGTCCAGGTAGTACGCATGCTCCCAGAGGTCGCAGGCGAGCAATGGCGTGTCCGGGCCGGTGAGCGGCGTGGAGGCATTCGGCGTGGCGACGATCGCCAAGGTGCCATCCGGCCGCTGCACCAGCCACACCCAGCCCGAGCCGAAGCTGCCCAGGGCGACGCGGTTGAATTCCTGCCTGAAGTGCACGAAGTCGCCGAATGATTTGGCAATGCGGTCGGCCAGCCGGCCCAGCGGCTCGCCGCCGCCACGTGGGCGCAGGCACTGCCAGTAGAACGTGTGGTTCCACACCTGCGCAGCCAGATGGAACAGCGTGCCCTGCGCCTGCGCGATGATGTCTTCCAGCGTCAGCTCGGCGAACTCGCTGCCTTCGATGCGTGCATTGAGCCGATCGACCTCGCTGCGGTAACAGACGCCGTGGTGCGCCTCCAGGGTGGCGGCGGAAAGATGCGGCTCCAGGGCGGCGCGGGAGTAGGGCAGTGCAAGGTGTTCGATCGGCATGATGGCAAGGGCAGCGAAGGGAGTACGGCGACAGGTCGCGCCGAGGGCTTACAATGCGCGCCTTTGCGGAAGTCTATCCGACCCGGCGGTCGGGCCTGCCGCTCCCAGTCAGGAGAGTCCAATGCCGGTGATGGAACGGATCCAGGCCGAAGTCGAACAACATCCGATCGTGCTGTTCATGAAAGGCACCCCGCAATTTCCGATGTGCGGTTTTTCCAGCCGCGCCGTGCAGGCCCTGGTCGCTGCCGGCGCCGATCAGCTGCGCACGGTCAACGTGCTCGAAGAGCCCGAAGTACGCGCCAATCTGCCGCGCTATTCCAACTGGCCGACCTTCCCGCAATTGTTCATCCACGGCGAGTTGATCGGCGGTTGCGACATCACGCTGGAACTGTTCGAGGCCGGCGAGCTCAAGCGCATTGTCAGCGAGGCCTACCAGCCGTGAGCCTGGCGCAGGCCCAGCCCGACGCGCCGGCGCTTGCCGGGCGCGTGGTGCTGATCTCCGGCGCAGCGGGCGGTCTTGGCGCAGCCGCTGCGCAGGCATGCGCAGCGGCCGATGCGACCGTGGTGCTGCTGGGCCGCAAGCTGCGCCCGCTGGAGCGCGTCTATGACGCCGTTGCCAAGCTCGGCCCGGAGCCGTTGTTGTATCCGCTGGATCTGGCCGGCGCCACGCCGGACGACTACGCCGCGCTGGCGCAACGGCTGCAATCCGAGCTGGGTGGCCTGCATGGCCTGCTGCACTGCGCTGCCGACTTCGCCGGCCTGACCCCGGCCGAACTTGCGGCACCTGCCGACTTCGCACGCACCCTGCATGTCAACCTCACCGCGCGCGCCTGGTTGACCCAGGCCTGCTTGCCGCTGTTGCGGCAGCAAGCCGATGCGGCGGTGGTCTTCGTCGTCGACGACCCTGCACGCGTTGGCCAGGCCTATTGGGGCGCCTACGGCGCTGCCCAGCATGCGCAGCGTGGCCTGCTCGCCAGCCTGCATCACGAAACCGCCGCTGGCCCGGTCCGCATCAGCGGACTGCAGCCCGGCCCGATGCGCACCGCCTTGCGCGCGCGCGCCTTTACCCATCAGGAAGACGGCGACGCGGTGGACCCCGCGCGCTATGCGTCCGCCTGCGTCACCTTGTTGTCCATGGCAGGTGCTTCGCACCGCGGTGCGATCTGGAGCACTTCCGCATGACCATTCTTTCGGCGGCGCTGCTGCTGTTCCTGATCCTCGACCCGCTGGGCAACATCCCGGTGTTTCTCAGCGTGCTCAAGCCGCTGCCACCGAAGCGGCAGCGCTTCGTGCTCGCGCGCGAGTTGCTGATCGCCTTGTGCGTGCTGATGGCGTTTCTGTGGGGCGGCAAGTACGCGCTGGAGCTGATGCACCTGCGCCAGGAGTCGGTGGCGATCGCCGGCGGCATCGTGCTGTTCCTGATCGGCATCCGCATGATCTTCCCGCGTCCGGAAGGCCTGATGGGCGAGATCCCCGATGGCGAGCCCTTCATCGTGCCGCTGGCGATCCCGCTGGTGGCCGGCCCGTCCGGCATGGCCGCGGTCATGCTCATGGGCAGCAACGAACCCACCCGGCTCTGGGATTGGAGCCTGGCCTTGATGATCGCCTGGATCGGTGCCTCCACCATCCTGGCCTCGGCCCCGCTGTTGTACAAACTGCTCGGTCATCGCGCACTGACCGCGATCGAGCGCCTGATGGGCATGTTGCTGGTGGCCATTTCGGTGCAGATGTTCCTGGATGGCCTGGGGACGTATTTCAAGCTACCGGTGTCGATCTGAGCCGTCGGTGATAGGCGGGCAGGGCGTGGGAGCGATCTGTGACACTGCCTAGCGAGAATCTGAAGCCACGCCACTGACGCGTAGCGGTGCAAGCCGCCGGGTGGCGCCGGGCTGCCTCTGTAACAGGGGGCCTCCGACAGCCCTCGCCGCGCTTTCGGGCCGAATTGGGCCTGTTTTCGATAAAACGGCTCTATAGCGCGACACCGGTCGCAAATACCGCGCGACGTTGCGCAAGCTGGCGCTTACGCCATCACATGCGAAGTTCATGTTGCACTGCGCGAACTTTGTCACGCCGCCGTCACAATCAGGCCTTAGCGTGTTAATCTGTTGTTAACCGTTGCGGCAGCAACCGCCGCGCGGCGAGGGACCCCAGATCATCGGCAGCCCACCCCCGGGAACGGTTGGGCTGACTGCGCCTTTTTGTCACTGCCCAACCTGTATCGAGGCTACCGAAATGACCCACCCCCGTTGTCTTCGCATGTCCAAGCTGACGCTTGGCCTTGTTGCCGCGCTCGCCGCCGCCCCCGTGTTCGCTCAGAGCACCTCTGCCGGCGTCGCTGGCCTGGTTACCAGCAGCGGCGGTCAGCCGGTGCCGAATGCCGAAGTGACGATCACCCATGTCGAATCGGGAACCGTCAGCCGCGCCACCACCGATGCCAGTGGACGCTACAACGCGCGCGGCCTGCGTGTGGGCGGGCCGTACACCATCACGATCACCAAGTCGGGTGAAGGGACGAAGACGGAAGAGGGCGTGTACCTGAACCTCAATCAGGTCAATAGCGTCGACGCATCCCTGGGCGGTGACGTGACCACGCTGGGCGCGGTGCAGGCCATCGGCGGCGATTACGGCTCGGCGCTGTTCAGTGCGAACAAGATGGGCACCGGTACCAATGTGACCCGCGAGCAGATCGAATCGCTGCCCTCGATCAACCGTAACCTGCAGGACTACGTACGTCTGGATCCGCGCGTGGCGCAGACCGACAAGGCGCGTAATGAAATTTCCGTGGGCGGCCAGAATCCGCGCTTCAACCTGATCCGTGTCGACGGTATCAGCACCAACGACGCGTTCGGCCTGGAATCCAACGGCTTGCCGACGCCGCGCCAGCCGTTCTCGATGGATGTCATTGACGAAATCTCCGTCGACGTCGCCAACTACGACGTCACCATCACCGGCGCCACCGGCGGCGTGATCAATGCGGTCACCAAGTCCGGTACCAACGAGTTCCACGGTTCGGTGTACGGCACCTACCGTGAGAACGATTGGTCGGGCAAGAACCAGAACGATATCCGCCCGCAGCTGTTCGATAACGAAACCACCTACGGCCTGACCCTGGGCGGCCCGGTCATCAAGGACAAGCTGTTCTTCTTCGCCAACTACGAAAAGTACAAGGGCAAGGGCGTGTTCACCGGAGCCTCCGGCTACGGCCCGATCGGTTCTGGCGCGAGCAACATCGTGCAGATCCCGCAGGCCGACATCGATCGGATCATCGACATCTCGCGTAACGTCTACGGGTTTGACCCGGGAACCCTGGCGCTGCCAGCGCTGGATTCGGATTCGGAAGAAAAGGGCTTCAAGCTTGACTGGAACATCTCCGACAAGCATCGCGCCTCGTTCCGTTATGGCGAGAGCGAGCAGAGCACTGCCAACCTCAACGGTTTCGGCAATCAGGCGCTGTCGCTGAATTCGTTCCACTACGTTCGCGATTTCAGCCTCAAGACGTATACGGCGCAGCTGTTCAGCGACTGGACCGACACGTTCTCCACGGAAGCCAAGGTGTCGTACCGCGATTACTCGGCAGTGCGTACCGCTGCATCGCAGCTGCCGGCCATTGCTGTGCGGATCAATAACAACACCGTCAACCTGGGCACCGAGCAGAGCACCCAGGCCAACGAACTGCGAACCGAAACCTGGAACGCCTTCTTTGCCGGCACGTTGTTCTTGAACGACCACACCGTCAAGTTCGGCTTCGACTACGAAGACAACGATCTGTTCAACCTGTTCGGCCAGCGCGTCTTCGGTTCCTACACGTTCAACTCGGTTGCCGACTACGCGGCCAATCGCCCGCTGAACTATCGTTATTCGCGGTCCAACAGCGGAAACATCGACGACATCGCCGCAGACTGGGGCATGCGCAATGTCGGCGTCTTCCTGCAGGACACCTGGGCCGTCAACAACAACCTGACGCTGACGTTCGGTGTGCGTTATGACGAGCCGATGGTCAAGAACAGCCCGGCCTACAATGCAACCGCGTCGACGCTGTTCGGTTTCCGCAACGACCAGACCATCGACGGCAACGGATTGTTCGAGCCGCGCTTCGGTTTCAACTACACCTTCGACAGCGATCGCCCCACCCAGTTGCGCGGCGGCGTGGGCCTGTTCCAGGGGGCCGCGGCAACCGTGTGGTTGTCCAACCCGTACTCCAACACCGGCCTGGCGTACACCGATTACAACTTCTCCAGCCAGACACTGGTGAACACCAATGGCATTCGTTTCACGCCTGACATCAATAACCAGCCGATCGGTAATGGTTCGTTGAATGGCGCTACGCAGTCCGTCGATTTCGTCGACAGCAAGCTGGGTCAGCCGTCGGTATGGAAGGCCAACCTGGCATTCGATACCGAGCTGCCCTGGTACGGCATCGTGGCATCTGCCGAGGCGGTGGTGACCAAGGTCAACGAGGCGATCTACTACCAGCAGCTCAATCTGGGCAATACCAGCCGCGTGGGTCAGGATGGTCGTAACCTGTACTGGAATACTGCAGGCTTGAATCCGGCCTGCTGGCTGGACGACGGCCGTAATCCGACCGGTGCAGGCGCTCCGGCGGCTTGTGTGCGCGGCACCGCCTCGGTGGTCGATGCGCGCGGCTCGCGTGATGGGCGCTTCAACGATGCCATCATCGCCCGTCCAACCGATAAGGGCGGCAGCGAGAGCTTCACCGTCGGCCTGAACAAACCCTTCAATGGCGGCGACTGGTCGTGGGGCTTGTACTACACCTACACCGACGCCGACGAAGTCAGCGGCCTGACCAGTTCGACCTCGGGTTCGCAGCTGGGCAACAATGCTGTCTTCCAGGCCAACGAAAATGTTGCCTCGACCGCTGCGTACGAAGTGAAGAACAGCATCCTCGGCACCTTGAACTGGAAGCATGCGTTCTTCGGCGACTACGAGACCAAGTTGGGCCTGATCTACCAAGGCCGCAATGGTCGCCCGTATAGCTATGCGTTCGACAACGACGCTAATGGCGACGGCCGCCTGAACGACCTGTTGTATATTCCGGCCGGCCGCGGCGATGTGCTGTTCGGTACCGCTCGAGAAGAACAGGCGTTCTGGAACTACATCGAAGGCAACGAGTATCTGGCTGCCCGCCGTGGTCAGGTGGCCGAGCGCAACGGCGCGCGCAACTCCTGGATCAACCAGTTCGACCTGCACATCGAGCAGGAGATCCCCGGCTTCTTCAAGGACAACAAGGCCTCTCTCTGGCTTGACGTCATGAACGTCGGCAACCTGCTGAACAAGAAGTGGGGCCGTGTCGAAGAGTACGGCTTCCCGGGCATGCGTGGTGTCGTGGAATACGGTGGTGTCGATGCGGCCAGCGGCAAGTACGTGTACCGCTTCAATACCCCGGACCAGTCCACGGTCTACGACGATCGCGGCATCTCCCGCTGGGCGCTGCAGCTGGGCTTCCGCTACCAGTTCTAAAGCTGGCTAGCGTGTCGAAGCTTGCAAAAACGGCCGGGTTCTCCCGGCCGTTTTCTTTTGTGCGGGTGAGTACGCTAAAGTTCTGAGATACGACAGGAGCAAGCTATGGAACTCAGCAGTACGGCAGCACGGGCGCTGCCGGTGGTGGATGCGCGGATCTATCCGCGTGGTGGCCTGGACGTATTGTCCAAGGCGGAAGTGGCGCGTCTACGCGACGCCTCCAGCGGCGGCATGCACGAGCTGTTGCGCCGTTGCGCGCTGGCCGTGCTCACCAGCGGCAGCGCGTCGGACGACCCGCGCGCCGCGCGCGACCTGTATCCGGATTTCGATATCCAGGTGAACCAGCAGGACCGTGGCATCCGTATCGATCTGAGCAACGCACCGGCGATGGCCTTTGTCGATGGCGAGATCATCCGCGGCGTGGCCGAGCTGCTGTTCGCCGTGGTGCGCGACCTGGCCTACATGGCGATCGAGCTGGAAGCCCAGCGCGGGGATCTTGATACCAGCGAAGGCATCACCAACGCCGTGTTCGGCCAGCTGCGCAACGCGCGCATCCTGCAGCCGTCGGACCCGAACCTGGTCGTGTGCTGGGGCGGCCATTCCATCTCGCGCGACGAATACCTCTACACCAAGCAGGTGGGCTACGAGCTGGGGCTGCGTGGCCTGGACATCTGCACCGGCTGCGGGCCGGGCGCGATGAAGGGCCCGATGAAGGGCGCCACCATCGCGCACGCCAAGCAGCGCAAGCATCACACGCGCTACATCGGCGTGACCGAGCCGGGCATCATCGCCGCCGAGTCGCCGAATCCGATCGTCAACCACCTGGTGATCATGCCGGACATCGAAAAGCGCCTGGAAGCCTTCGTCCGCATCGGACACGGCATCCTGGTGTTTCCGGGGGGCGTCGGCACGGCCGAGGAAATCCTCTACCTGCTCGGCATCCTGCTGCGCGAGGAGAACGCCGACCTGCCGTTCCCGCTGATTCTAACCGGCCCGACCATTGCCGCGCCGTATTTCGAGCAGATCGACCGCTTCATCCGGCTCACCCTGGGCGAAGCTGTCGCTTCCCGCTACGAGATCATCGTTGGCGACCCGGTTGCCGTGGCGCGTCGCATGGCCGAAGGCATCCACCAGGTACGCGCGCACCGCAAGGAACAGAAGGATTCGTACTACTTCAACTGGTCTGTGCACATCCCGCTCGAGTACCAGCAGCCATTCGAACCCAGCCACGAGGCCATGGCCGCCCTCGACCTGCATCACGGCCGCCCAGCGCCCGCGCTGGCCGCCGACCTGCGCCGTGCCTTCTCCGGCATCGTCGCCGGCAACGTGAAGGAAGACGGCATGCGCCGCATCGAGGAATTCGGCCCCTTCGAGATCAATGGCGACCCGGACATCATGCAGGCCCTGGACGAACTGCTGCGCGGCTTCGTCGAGCAGCGCCGGATGAAGATTTCGGGAGACTACCGGCCGTGCTATCGGGTGGTGACCTAGACCGCCTAAAACTCAAGGTCGGCTAATGATTGGCAACTCAAGCGTACTGATGAAGACCTCATCTGTACGCTGCGTTGTCAGGCGTGCGTAGCCGCTATCTGGAGTTTCCAGTCTGGCTTTCACTGCGCGCAGACCAAGTTGATGGCCGCGATTTGAGTTTTCTTGATTGGGCGGGAGTGGGTTAGTGATTTCAATTCGCGCCCATTTCTGGTCCAGAATAAGTTTGATGGATACATAGCCGCCATCGATTCGAGGTTCAATGCCATGGCGAACTGCATTTTCTAGTAAAGGCTGAATAGATAAGGGTGGGATATGGATGTCTGGTAGTGATGAGGGGACTTGCCAGTCAATGGTTAGTCGTCGTCCCAAGCGCATTCCCTCAATTTCCAAGTAACGTCGTGTCAATGCGAGTTCTTCGTACAGGCTGATTTGATCCGATGTGCCTAGTGCTGCACGAAACAAGTCAGCTAGGTCTAGTAGCAGGCGCTCCGCTTTTTCGGGATGCCCGTGGATAAGAGCAGCTCCTGTGTTAAGTGTATTGAAAAGAAAATGCGGTCGTATTCGTGCACGCAGTGCATCCAATTGTGCCTGCTGGGCTTGTACCGCCAACTGCCTTGCCCTCCAGTGATTGTGGAATGCCAGCAAGCTTAGAATGCCGACCGTGAGCGCAATTCCTGTAGTACGGAGGAAAGTCAATATCCATTCGCGTGGAGTAGCACTCCACGCTTCATGTAATGTTGCCCACGTCGCAATGCACACCGCCCAGGTACATCCCAGCATAAGTCCCAGGGACAAGGTGGCGATGTGCAGTGGCTTCAGCGCCGCCAATCGATGACGTAATCCATACAGACATGTGAGTGTCAGTAGCGCTACCCATTGCACCGCCAGAGAAGCAAGGCCAAAGTAGACCCAGCGATTTTCGTCCAAGGTAGGGGCGAGAGCCAGCACTGCCGCGACTCCCTCGCCAGCCAGCAGGGTCCAGATGATGACAGGCGCCTGCCATAAGATGTCCAGAGGCTGTACTTGGGAAGAAGGAATGGGCATACGCTTGAAGTCTTTCTAAGGTGCAATAGTGCGAACATGATGCACCGGTTCATCAAGCGAAAGTTGCTCCATTCATTCCCCAATCTGGGCCGCTCATCGGCCACTCGTTGCGTATGCTGACGACGACCACTAGCGTTACGCTGGGGAATGAAGCGAGGAAATACCATGCCGGCGTTGCGACGCAACCTGCGGGATGACGTGCAGTTAGGTCAGCATCTAGGGTTCAGTCTGGTTGAATTGATGGTGACCGTGGCTGTGCTTGCGATCGTGGCGGCAATTGCTATCCCAAGTTTTACAGGGCTGATAAATAGTAATCGGCTTACCGCATCTGCAAACGAGGTGTTGGCGTCGCTGCAGATGGCGCGGTCTGAGGCTGTGCGACGTAATCAGACGGTGCTTGTGTGCCCAAGCAGCAATGCGTCCAGTTGTACCAGCGGCTCTTGGAACCAATGGATCATTATGGTCAAAGCTACCAACGAGGTGCTGCGAGTCGGCACAGCGAAGATGCCGCTACTAATTCAGGCGAGTCCTGCAATTGTTAGTAACGGCAATGCAGTCGAATTTAGAGCTGATGGTTTGGCGCGTGATGCAACAGGTGCGTTGCTCGCTGCGGCTGTCAGTTCTTGCCTAACGACCAGCACTCCGCCTCAAAATGTCCGTGTTGTTGTAATCGTCAGCGGAAGCCGCGCTGCTGTGCGTAATGGTGCGAGCGATATCACCTGCGCATCTCCGGTCAATGCACCTACTACGCTGTGAGGCGGGCATGAAAAAATTTATTAAACGCAATTCGATGGCAGGCGTTGGTCTAGTTGAGGTCATGATTTCAGTGCTGGTGCTAGGGGTCGGTATGCTGGGTATTGCCGCAATGCAAGCTACAGCTCTCCGCAACAGTCAGAGTTCGCTGGAACGCAGCCAAGCCGTAATACAGGCTTACACCATTTTTGATGCGATGCGCGCAAATCTTGCAGTTGCCACGTCAGGGGGTTACAACCAAACCTCTTGCACCGCTCCCACTGGTTCCAGTCTGGTCTCCAACGATATCAGTAACTGGTTGCAAGGATTAAAAAGCTCCATAAATTCTACCGCTTGCGGCACTATTAGCTGCAGCGATACGGCATGCGAAGCGATAGTCAGGTGGGACGACAGTCGGGCAAAAAACGGTAGTTCTGTCCAGCAATTTTCAATTAAGACACGCCTATGAATAGCTTGAGGAAATATAGGCGTGCCAGCAGGTCGGGTATGCGTGGCGTAACGCTTATTGAGCTGATGATTGCTCTTATCTTAGGGCTGCTGGTAGTGGGTGCAGCTATTGGTATCTTCCTTTCCAATCGTCGTACTTATAGCGCCACTGAGGGCTTGGGGCGCGTTCAGGAAAATGTGCGGACAGCTTTCGAATTGATGGCACGCGATGTCCGTGAAGCTTCCGGGAATCCATGTGTAAATACAGTGCCAATCGCCAACGTGGTAAACAATAAGGCTGCGAATTGGTACACGAACATCGACACGTGGAGTTCCGGCATAACGGGTGTCGAGGGGGCTTTTTCTTCTGGTTCTCCAGCAAACGGCACAGCAACCGGTACCCGCATCGCAGGGACCGACGCACTACAAATTCTGGGTTCTGGCTATGAAGTCGCAACCATTGCGTTGGACAATACTGCTTCGGCCACGCTTACTCTTAATACCACGGCTGCCGCTGCGGGCATCTCGACAGGCGACGTCGTAGTGGCTTGCAATGCGCGACAGTCGGCCATTTTTCAGGTCAGCGCAGCGAGTGGGTCTAATGTTGTCCATGCGGTCAGTGGAGTTTCCCCAGGGAATTGTTCAACCGGTTTGGCGATGCCGATCTGTGGCGGCTCGCAGTTCGCGTTTGTTGCAGCTGGCTCCGTCCTCGCCAACCTGCATGCTTCCCGATGGTTCATTGGTACGAATGCGCGTGGAACCAGGTCTTTATATCAGTCGCAAATGGTTTATTCCGGGAGTGCTTTGTCGCAGCGTAACGACGAAGTGTTGGAAGGCGTCAATAACATGCAGTTGCAGTATCTTGTCAGAGGGCAGTCAACGTATGTAGACGCCAGTTCCGTAACCGACTGGTCATCCGTTATCGCTGTTAGCATTCGCCTGGAAATGCTGGATTCAACTCGTTCCGGCCCTGGCGGCGAGGCCATTACCCGCACCCTTAGTCATGTGATCGCACTTCGGAATCGCAATGCATGAACACTCTCCATTATCGATCTCAGGCCGGTGTGTCACTCATTGTCGTGCTTTTGCTTTTGTTAATCATGACTTTGCTGGGTTTGGCAGTCCTGCGCAGTACGCTGCTTGAAGAGCGAATGGCGTCGAATCTCGTCGATCGCGGCAGAAGTTTTCAAGCAGCAGAAGGTGCCATGCGAGAGGCAGAGGGACGTATCAAAGCTGCAACAACGATCAGTGTTCCAAATAGTGGATGCGTAGATGGGGTCTGCGCTACCCCATTGGCTACCGATACGGATCGTTGGCTCGCCACCAGCCGTTCCGGTTGGCGTACTGCAACCTTGACGGTAGATTTAACGACTGCGCCTCAATACATCATTGAATACATGGGCGATGCTCCTACATGGCCTGCATGTGATCGTATTTCACCGATACCGGCATTGTGCTTGTCACCCAGGTATCGCATTACCGCTGTCAGTGAGGGGGCCGGGCGTTCCCAGGTACTCCTGCAGACAAACTATATCAAGCAGTAGGGGCCCGACATGACCATCTCTAAAAGTCCATTCCGCCGGAGGTTGGATGGCTTGCGTAAGGCGCTCATGGTGCCTGTGTTATCTATGCTGGCTACCCTGCTGTCGCTTCCTGCCAATGCCGGTATCACATTGCCCACCGATCCGCTGACAACGGCCAGCCGTGTTCCGCCGAACATCATGTTCATTTTAGATGACTCAGGCTCGATGGCATTTGAGGATTTAGCAAACCCTCAGATTTCTCAGATTTGTCGCCGTGATACAAATGGTGGTAACTGTACAGTATCAAACAATCAGGTTGTGCTCGACATTACTGATAATGCTTATATCGGTAATACGATCTATTATAACCCCGCTGTTAACTATCAGCCTTGGATTACATCTGCCGGCGCATTGATGATGGGTGGTACCTCGTACGGTGCGGCGTATGGAGATTTTAATAGAGCTTCGGGTACAACTATAGATCTTGCAAATGGTGCTAGCTGTTCAAATTTTGATAGAAATGGTAACGCCGATGGTACAGGAGCTAATCAAAGGGTTTGTGGCGGAGTCCAGACGTTTTATGTGCCTAAGGATTTAAATAATGCTGCGACAAATTACCTTTCAAATGCAAATAACTATTTTCGATATCAGATCAGTGATGCAAACACGGTAACGCGGAGTGAATTTGGTCCTGTCGTTACTGCTGCTCCTTCCTCCGTAACTGGATATCCCGTCTCAAATTCCGTTAACAGAAACGAAACTGATTCTTATACTATTGTTGTACCTGCGAACAGGGTTTTTACTGCTACACTCACTACAACTGGGACCCGCTTAGCAACTTTGAGGGTAAGTAACGCGTTGAGTTCTGCTGCTGAATGCACCCAGACCGCAAGTGCAGGATCAACCGTTTCTTGTCAGGTGGTAGTTGCTACTGATAGTACATATCTTGTTGAGGTTTCACGGGGCGGTAATATCGGTTCAGCAACATATACACTCGCGGCCACAGTCGCGCGAACTAATCGCTGTTCTTCCGGGAGTGATAGTAGCGATTGGATAAATTGTACTGCTGCTACTCCAACGGGAAGAAATGCTTCCCAGGAAGCCATTAATTACGCCACCTGGTTTTCCTATCATCGTACCCGCATCAAAGCAGCCAAGGCTGGCGCTGGTCAAGCGTTCAGTGATCTTGGAGCCAATGTGCGGGTTGGTTTCAGGACCATTTGGTCGCGGAATAATCTCGATATTCCAGTCAATGACGGTAATCAGGGCCTTTTCATGGATAAGGCCGCTTCAGGCGGGGCTGCAGCAATCTCTGCGCGAACGAATTGGTATAACCGCTTGTATAATGCTAGCGGCTACAATGGAACTCCTTTGTTAAATGCTTTAGACGGAGTTGGGCAGTACTTTCAAGGTTCTAGTTCAACCGGACCTTATGGCCCGGAAGCAGGCGTAGATCAGTACGCTTGCCGCCAAAATTTCGCAATTATGACCACCGACGGTTACTGGAATGGCGCCACTGCTGTCAATCCGGGCAACCAAGATGGAACTAACGGAACTACATACAGCGGCCCTGGAGGCGTGCCGGCTCCCTATGGCTACACAGCAAGTACGCCGTATTCGGATTCTTATTCGAATACGTTGGCCGACGTCGCAATGTCGTACTGGAAGAGCGATTTACGATCGGATTTGGATAATATTGTGCCCACCAGCAATGCCGATCCGGCATTTTGGCAGCATATGGTCACTTTCGGGATTGCAATTGGTGCGCGGGGTGTTCTTGATCCTGCAACCGACTTGGCTCGTTTGGTGGCTGGTACTATCGGCTGGCCTGACCCACAGCCAACTTATACCGGTGGTAATGATATCCTGGCGCGCATCGATGACTTGTGGCATGCGGCAGTTAATGGGCGCGGAACCTTTCTAACTGCTGCGGATCCGAACGCATTCAAGCTTGGGCTGACCGCCGCTCTCTCGACAATCACTCAGCGTACAGGCTCTTTTTCCAATGTTTCAGCAACGTCAACCAGTTTGGACGGGGGGACGCTTGTTTTCACTGCCAGCTATCTTTCGGGCGTCTGGACAGGCGAGCTTAATGCCTATCCGGTTGTGAACTCTGCGGTTTCTGGTACCCCTACGTGGAGTGCTTCCCAAGGTATTCCCACCAGTAATCGCAAGATCTTCACTTGGAATGGTGTCGCGGGTTCCACATTCCCGACAGCAGGGCAGGCTGCGTCTCTTGCGCGTGCATCCGCGCCAGCTGTGACAGGTGATGATAATGCTTTGTACATAGCGGGGAACCGCAGTAAAGAACTGGTGAATGGCGGAACTCTGCGCAATCGGACCTCCCTCCTGGGTGATATCGTTAGTTCTTCGCCTGCATACTCGTCCGACACTGGAACGGTTTATGTGGGCGCCAATGACGGGATGTTGCATGCTTTTAATGCGACTAACGGTGTTGAACAATTTGCATACATTCCTTCTTCAATTAATTTCGCCGATCTAGGTAGTTTAAGTGCGCCTACGTACAGTCATCGCTACTTCGTCGATGGGCCAGTCATTCTTTCGACAAGAGCTCAGACACCTGATAGAACTATCCTAGTAGGAAGTCTAGGTAAAGGCGGGAAGGGTGTCTACGCGTTGGATGTGACGACGCCAAGTAATTTTTCTGCAAGTAACGTAAAGTGGGAGCGTTACGGTGCAAGTGGTGATGCGGAAGCTGCAAATATCGGATTTATTCAATCTCGTCCTTTCGTCGCCAGGCTCAATGACGGTACTACTGCGCTAGTAGTTGCGAATGGTATCAATAGCACTAACGATCAGGCTGTACTGCTGGTTTACAATCTGGAAACCGGTACGCTTCTCAAGCAGATTAATACTAATGTGGGATCTTCTAGTGCGCCGAATGGCCTATCCGGCGCAACGGGATGGGATGCGGATGCCAATGGGACGGTTGATTATGTGTATGCCGGTGATGTAAGGGGAAATGTTTGGAAGTTCGATCTTTCCGGGGTAGCATCCGGCGGTTGGCGTGTTGCAAACACCGGCAGTCCAATTTTTACTGCTTCTTATCCAGTTGGCACTGGCAGTACCTTGCAGCCAATCACTGCGGATATGACAGTGGCATTGAACCCAAGCACTTACGAGACATGGCTTTTCTTTGGTACCGGCCGTTTCATGACGACCGGTGATCTCACAGACAAGAGTGGACAATCTTTGTATGGGATCGTTGACACAGCAACTTCTGCCAGCAATACAACGCTTGCTCGAACAGCTTTGACTACCCGCTCAATCACGGTGACCGGCACTCAAAATGGATTTCCAGTACGAGCATTTCAGCCCAATTCGATCTTACCAGCTGGCTCTAGAGGTTGGTATATCGATTTACTGAAACCGGCGGCTGTCACTGGAGGTGCTGTTACCTTGGAGGGTGAGCGGATTGTGAGTGAAGCGCAATTGTTCAATAGAACGCTTTTGGTTAGCAGCATTATCCCGACAGCTAGTGCATGCCAGGCGGACGGTACAGGCTACATCAATGCACTGGATGCCTTTACTGGCACGAGCGGTACAGAGTCTTTCTTTGATCTCGACGGTGATGGTAGTTTTAGTGACGAGACTGTAGGTGGATTGCCAGTGGGTTCGGTCAATTTAGGGGTGGGCATGCCGACACTTGGGAATGTTCTGCGGGGGAAAATTGTCGTTGGTGGTTCCAAGGGAAGTTTGGGTGGCGTCAATATTGCGGATAATCGCAATACAGGGCGTGTATCCTGGCGCGAAATTATTAGGGACTAAATCATGAGCAATATGAATCGCAACTCATCTGGGGGTTACTTTCAGAAGAATTCTGGTTTCAGCTTGCTGGAGTTAATGATTGCAGTCGCGATCGTTGGCATTCTCGCTGCTATAGCAATCAATAGTTATCGATCATCAGTTATCAAATCTCGTCGTTCAGCCGCCGCCGCATGTCTTCAAGAGGGTGCTCAAACCATGGAGCGTTATTACACGATCAATACGACTTATGTTGGTGGAAGTATGGGGGCATGTAGTGCTGACATTGCAAATTTCTATACATTTTCCTCAGGCACGCCCACAGCTACAAGCTTTTCGTTGAGCGCTACGCCAACCTCTGGGCAGAACGACTCGACATGCGGCACGTTAACGATCAATCAGCTCGGTGTGCGTGCTGCTTCGGGTTCGGGTGGCGCCACCCAATGTTGGTAAAGTCTTTTGAGAATCACGTAAATTGATAAAAGCTAAAAGGGCGGCCTGGAATTCCAGGCCGCCCTTTATCGTATTCCAGATGCTTGGCTACCATGACTTTTACTCTTTGACCATATGTCTGATAACCGAACCGTATTGCCGTCAAAATTCTAGCAAAAAAAAAAGACCTCTATAGGAGGTCTTTTTTTGTTTTTGGCGCCCGAAGTTGGACTCGAACCAACGACCCCCTGATTAACAGTCAAGTGCTCTAACCGGCTGAGCTATTCGGGCGGGGAGGTGAATTATAGGGAGCGGTGGAGCGTTATGCAACCCCTTGTCTGATAAATTTTTCAGACGGGGCAAGCTTGCTGCGCTGCCGGCAGCAGCGACCTTGGGCGCCCAGCTGTGCTGACGATGACTTGGCCCCTGAGGATGCCGCGACTGCAGATATGAAAGGTCAGGTTGCTGCCAAGTGATCTGCCAAGCGGCCCATAGCGTACTTGTCCACGGCCATCGGTTGTGTAGATCTGGAGTTCCGAAGAAATCTTTGGGGAGCTTGTCGAGATGACATCGCTCCTAACGTCAGGGTGTCGATTGCCATCTGAGTCGGAATAGATCAGCCATCCGCCAGTCCAGTTGCTGTCGCCAAGGCAGACCAGCGTCGAAGATTTTGGGCAAACAGCGACGGGTCCTCCGCGCGTGACGGACGCTGAGCGGGCCATTGCCAGAGTGGCGCTAAGTTCGAACATGATCGCTCGCACGTGATGCGTTCGGCGAAGCTCAGCAAAGGATGGCCATGCAATGGAGGTAAGCACAGCCAGCAATGCGATGATTGCCAAGACTTCTATCAAGCTGATTCCTGAGTGAGGCTGTCTCCTCTCCATTCCGTTCGATGCTCCTTCCGTGGACATTGAGCATCCTGCAAGCGAGCAGGCTCAACTATCAGTCCGCTGCTCGGGTCGGAGTAGGGAAAGCACGAACACGACCATCATCCTGCGTCGCTATACTCAGTAGTCGATGTGAGGGCACCGCTCCATGACCGACCGTTTTCAGCTCGTATCCCCGTACTCCCCAGCCGGCGATCAGCCTGCCGCCATCGACAAGCTGGTTGCCAGCTTCGAGGCCGGCTTGGCCAAGCAGACCCTGTTGGGCGTGACCGGCTCCGGCAAGACCTACACCATTGCCAACGTGATCCAGCAGGTGCAGAAGCCCACCCTGGTGATGGCGCCAAACAAGACGCTGGCGGCGCAGCTGTACGGCGAGTTCAAGTCGTTCTTTCCGCACAACGCGGTGGAGTACTTCGTCAGCTACTACGACTACTACCAGCCCGAGGCTTATGTGCCGTCGTCGGACACCTTCATCGAGAAGGACAGTTCGATCAACGAGCACATCGAGCAGATGCGTCTGTCGGCGACCAAGACCCTGCTGTCGCGTCGCGATTCGCTGGTAGTGGCCACGGTGTCGGCGATCTACGGCCTGGGCGCGCCGGAAGACTATCTGTCTCTGCGCCTGATCCTGTCGGTGGGTGAGCACATTGACCAACGCCAGTTGATCCGCCATCTCACCGACCTGCAGTACACCCGCAATGAATTCGAACTGACCCGCGGCGCGTTCCGTGTGCGTGGCGAAGTGCTGGACGTGTTCCCGGCCGAATCCGACACCGAAGCGCTGCGGATCGAGTTGTTCGATGGCGACATCGAGCGGCTGACCCTGTTCGATCCGCTGACCGGCGAAACGCTGCGCAAGCTGCAGCGCTACACCGTGTACCCCAAGACGCACTACGCGACCACGCGCGAGCGCACGCTGAGTGCGGTGGATACGATCAAGGAGGAATTGAAGGAGCGCTTGGAGCAGCTGTACTCGCAGAACAAGCTGGTCGAAGCGCAGCGCCTGGCGCAGCGCACCCAGTTCGATCTGGAGATGATGGCCGAAGTCGGCTTCTGCAACGGTATCGAAAACTATTCGCGGCATCTCACCGGCAAGGCACCCGGCGAGCCACCGCCGACGTTGTTCGACTATTTGCCGCCGGACGCGCTACTGGTCATCGACGAGTCGCATGTGACCATTCCGCAGATCGGCGCGATGTACAAGGGCGACCGCTCGCGCAAGGAAACGCTGGTGGAGTTCGGTTTCCGCTTGCCCTCGGCGCTGGACAACCGGCCGCTGCGTTTCGAGGAATGGGAGGCGCGCTCGCCGCGCAGCATCTATGTGTCGGCCACGCCGGGGCCCTACGAGCTGCGTGAGTCCGCCGGCGAGATCACTGAGCTGGTGGTGCGCCCGACCGGGCTGATCGATCCGGTGGTCGAAATTCGCCCGGTCGGAACGCAGGTGGACGACCTGATGTCCGAAATCCATGAGCGCATCAAGCTCGGCGACCGTGTGCTGGTGACGACGCTGACCAAGCGCATGTCCGAGAACCTCACCGAGTACCTCGGCGAGCATGGCATCCGCGTACGCTATCTGCATTCGGATATCGACACCGTGGAGCGCGTGGAGATCATCCGCGACCTGCGCCTGGGCAAGTTCGACGTGCTGGTCGGCATCAATCTGTTGCGCGAAGGTCTGGATATGCCGGAAGTGTCGCTAGTGGCGATCCTGGACGCGGACAAGGAAGGCTTCCTGCGTTCGACCGGTTCGTTGATTCAGACCATTGGCCGCGCCGCGCGCAACCTGCGCGGCAAGGCCATTCTGTACGCCGACAAGATGACGCGCTCGATGCAGGCCGCGATCGACGAAACCGACCGTCGCCGCGAGAAGCAGGTCGAGTACAACCTGGAACATGGCATCACGCCCAAGTCGGTGGCGCGTCCGATCTCCGACATCATGGAAGGTGCGCGCGAGGATGCCGCCGAGAAGAAGGCGGGCAAGGGACGCTCGAAGTCGCGTCAGGTGGCGGAGGAAATGCCCGATTACCGCGCGATGGGGCCTGCCCAGATCGCCGGCAAGCTCAAGAGCCTGGAGCAGCAGATGTACCAGCACGCCAAGGACCTGGAGTTCGAGGCGGCCGCGCAGATTCGCGACCAGATCCAGAAACTGAAAGCTGCCAGTCTGGCGTAGGGCAGGGCGACAGCGTCGCAGTTCGGATGCAGGGAGGGCTTGTGGCGATCCAAACCCTGCGCTAGAATGCGCGCCCTGCACAGCGCAATGCTGATGCAGGAAACGGGCGGTTAGCTCAGCGGTAGAGCACTACCTTGACATGGTAGGGGTCACAGGTTCGAACCCTGTACCGCCCACCACTCCAAGTCCAGACGGCATGGCGACTTGAGTGGCTTCAACATCGGCAGCGACTGCTGCCGCGGATCCCAGGTTGGCTCATGCATTTACGCTCGCAGCGTCCGTGCGTCCTTTGCCAGGTCTTCGACGATCGCTTTCGTTTCCATCCTTGGCGTCCCCAAGCGTGTTGAATCGAACATCGTGCAGCGGCTAGGCGTCACGGGCGGCTGCACGCCGGCCTGGCAGGCCGGGCGCTTTTGCGTCCCATGCGTCGAGTGTCCTGGGGGGCAGGCTCGGGCCGCTGTTCAACGTTGTTTCGTCGCGGCGCTGGGCACCGCATCCATAGCTGGGCACCTCATCCACAAGGGGAGTTGTCACCGCCAGGCATGCGCGTGGCTTTGAAAGCACTTCAAGTGTCAACCGAATTCCTCCAGCACTGACGCATCCCGATCCTCGCCTTGCGTCGAAAGCAGGCGCTGTTGAGCCGGCTTCGCCGAAACCGCTTTCTCCATCACACGTCTTGCTTTAGCATCGCCTCCGCGCTGACGAAAAGGAAGGCTGGCGATGGACGAGTATCAGCACACCGTGCTGACCAGGGGCGGGTACCGTGTCGTGGCAATCACCCGGGAGGATACTTACGCGCCTGACGCTGTGGTTGCCTATGCCGTCGTGACGGATGCCGGAACCCGGCTTACGCCGGACCTGTCGCTGGATCAAGCCAGAGTCTGGATCGACTCGCTCGTCGAGAGCGAGAGCGGCGGGCGCAAGGCGGATCTGGTCGATCACAAGCCCGTCGTCCGTCGCTAATTGCCGTTGAGAAGTAAGCCAAGGAGTAGGGGCGCGTGTCCAAAGCCAAACTAATTGCAGTCGCCACCCTGGTGACATTGCTTGTTGGATATTTCCTGTCCGGGTATCTGACGCTTCTGTTGTTGCGGCTCGATACCGGGCTGTACGCCTGGGATACCTACTACCGCTACGTCAAGGCGCTGGGCTTGCCGGAAGTGGCGCCTTACGCAACCAAGATCAAGATGTCCGGCATTCTCGGCTTTGGTCTGCCCGGGATCATCTGGGCCATCACGGTCGTGCTCCTGGTCAAGCCGAAGGCACGGGCGCTGCATGGTGATGCGCGCTTTGCCGGAGCGGCAGACCTCTCCAAGCACGGTCTTTTCAAGCCTAGTGGTAACGGCATCGTCGTCGGCAAGTTCAACGGCAAGCTTGTACGGCTGAGCGGGCAACAGTTCGTGATCCTCGCTGCGCCAACGCGTTCCGGCAAGGGCGTCGGCGTGGTCATTCCCAACCTGCTGGAGTACCAGGAATCGGTCGTGGTCCTGGACATCAAGCAGGAGAACTTCGACCTCACCAGTGGCTGGCGCGCCAGTCAGGGGCATGAGGTGTTCCTCTTCAATCCTTTTGCCGAAGACCGTCGTACGCATCGGTGGAATCCGCTGACCTACGTGTCCAGCGACCCCGCCTTTCGTGTGTCGGATCTGATGAGCATCGCCGCGATGCTGTATCCGGACGGGTCGGATGACCAGAAATTCTGGGTCAGTCAGGCGCGTAATGCCTTCATGGCGTTCGCCCTGTATCTGTTCGAAAACCAGGACGAGGAGTTGTCGCTCGGCTTCCCTGGCGGGGCAGGGGCTCCCACGCTTGGCGGCATCTACCGCCTGTCGTCGGGAGATGGCACAGACCTCAAGAAGTACCTCAAGTCGCTGTCCGAGCGCAGGTTCCTCAGCAGCAATGCACGCTCGGCATTTGCCAACATGCTGTCACAGGCCGATGAGACATTCGCGTCCATCATGGGCACCCTGAAAGAGCCGCTCAACGCATGGATCAACCCGGTCCTGGATGCGGCAACCAGCGCAGACGACTTCCTGCTCACCGATCTGCGCAAGAAGAAGATGACGATCTACATCGGCATCCAGCCCAACAAGCTGGCCGAAAGCCGGCTCATCATCAATCTGCTCTTCAGCCAGATCATCAACCTCAACACGCGCGAGCTGCCGAAGTCCAATCCAGAGCTGAAATACCAATGCCTGCTGTTGATGGACGAATTCACCTCGATTGGCAAGGTCGACATCATCGCCACTGCGGTTGCCTACATGGCGGGCTACAACCTTCGTTTGCTGCCCATCATCCAGAGCATGGCGCAGCTGGACGCGACCTACGGCAAGGATCTGTCGCGCACCATCATCACCAACCATGCGCTGCAGATCCTGTATGCGCCGCGCGAGCAGCAGGATGCGAACGACTACTCCGAAATGTTGGGCTACACCACCATCAAGAAGAAGAACGTCACCCGCGGCAGGGAGACTACCCGTAGCGTTTCGGAGGAGCGGCGTGCCCTGATGCTTCCGCAGGAACTCAAGGCAATGGGCAACCAGAAAGAGGTCTTCCTGTACGAGGGCATCCCGCACCCGGTGAAGTGCGACAAGATCCGCTACTACGAAGATCGATATTTCACCGCACGCCTGTTGCCGAAGACGGACGTGAAAACGCTTTCCGTGAAAGTGTGATTTTGGTCACGAAATAGATGGGGCGACGTGCCGGCGATTCTTGACTCATGCGTACGTTGAGGGCAAAGTTACCCAGAATTTGCGCAATGTTGATTTTTTGTTAAAGGGGGGCGGCGCCAGACGGGGCCGCACAGGAGTAAGGCTATGGATGGTTCTGCAGCGTATTCTTTTTTTTCGTTGACGCGCATGTGCGGTGCCGGTTGGCCTGTTTCGGCTGGCTCGGATGGATATGTGCGCCCGCAAGTTGCATCGAAGGCAAATTCCCTCCGCCACCTGACGGTGAGCGGGGCCGTCGTGCTGTTCGCCGTAAGCACGAAATCTCATGAGTTGGAGAAGTCAGAGTGAATCCGATGTGTGTGCCCAAGCTGTCGCTGGTCTTGGTGGTCGCTGCGTTGGTCAGCGCGTGCGCGACCAAGCCTGCTCCCGATTTTGGTGGACGTTGGAAGCACGTCAATCACTTTGACGAAGCGCCCACTGAGATCCCGCTTTACACCTCCTATACGTATCAGGCCACGCCGATGGACGGCACGCTGAAGACGATGCTGGAACGGTGGGCTGCGGATTCCAACATGCAGCTGTCGTACAACCTGCCTTCGGATTACACCCTGATCGCTCCGGTTTCCAACATCAGTACCACCAGTGTGCAGCAAGCCGCAACCGAGCTGAGCGCGGTGTACGCGGCGCAAGGGGTGTCGGTCTCGGTCTCCGCCAACAAGCTGTTGGTACAGCCGGTGCCGGTGTCGTCTGGAGCCAAACTCTAAGAGCTGACTGCTGATCCGATGCTCTCCAGCATTCGGTCGGCGAGTCGGCTCAAGCCTCCCATGCGTCCGTGCTCTTCGCGGCGATAGTTTCAGGCCTGACAAGGCCCTACGGTGACGGATTTCGACATGTTGCGTAAGAAAGTGAGTGAAAAGGACGGTTCCGCCCAGGTTGGTGCGGCCGTCCAGAAAGCGGTGAACTACGAGGTCAGCATCGCCGATCTCGCACGCCGCAGCGAAAAGCGCGCATGGGTGGTGGCGACCGTCTCCATGCTCATTACCGTCATGACGGCCGGCGGTTATTACTACATGTTGCCGCTGAAGGAGAAGGTGCCTTACCTGGTAATGGCTGACGCGTATTCTGGCACCAGCACCATTGCCAAGCTCGAAGCGAATTACGGCGGACGCACCATCAGCACCAGCGAGGCATTGGCGCGTAGCAATATTGCGCGTTTCATCCTGGCCCGTGAGTCATTCGATGCGTCTACCATCGGTGATCGCGACTGGAATACGGTTGCTGCGATGGCGGCAACGAATGTGCTTGCCGAGTATCGCGCGCTGCATGCCGGTAATAATCCAACGAGGCCTTTCAATACCTATGGAAGGCTGCGTGCAATCCGCATCAATATTCTCAGCATCACCCTTATCGGTGGCAAAGGTAAGCCGTATACGGGTGCGACGGTGCGTTTTCAGCGGAATGTTTACGATAAGACATCTACTGTAACTACGCTTCTGGACAACAAGATTGCGACTATGGGGTTCGCTTACCAGGATAACCTGCAGATGAGTGATAGCCTTAGAGTGGAAAATCCCCTTGGTTTCCGGGTGACCGATTATCGTGTCGATAACGATTACTCGGCCTTGCCTGCCGCGCCGTCCGCGATCAGCACGCAGGCGCAAGCTGCACCACAGGCCGCAGCTTATCAGCAGCCGATGACTCCTGGCATGGTTGATCCGAATGCCGCTGGCGCTGCAACGCCAGCCAGTGTCCCGGCGCAGCAGGGCATGCAGGCGGCTCCTGGTAGCGTTCCAGTGCAACAGCAGCCCGGATATCCTGGCCAGGCACAGCCTCAGCCGTCCGGCCAAACTCAAGCCCAGCCCACGATCCAACCCCAAGGGATGCCGAACAATGTCAATGGAGCAAGCGGTCGATGAAACCCTCTAACCCCTACAGGGCGGCATTGGCTGCAGTGTTGCCACTTGCATTGTGCGCATTCTCGGCTGCAGCTCAGGTCGTACAAGAATACGAATACGCACCCGACCGTATCTATCAGGTGCGTACCGGACTGGGCATCACCACCCAGATCGAACTCAGTCCCAATGAAAAGATTCTTGACTACAGCACCGGTTTTACCGGAGGCTGGGAGCTGACACGTCGTGAAAACGTCTTTTATCTGAAGCCCAAGAACGTCGACGTCGATACGAATATGATGATTCGTACGGCTACGCATTCTTATATCCTCGAGCTCAAGGTTGTTGCGACCGATTGGCAACGCCTGGAGCAGGCCAAACAGGCCGGCGTACAATACAAAGTGGTATTCAGTTACCCCAAGGATACGAGCTTCAACAATGTCGAGGATGCAGCTGCCGCTAAGGATGGTCCTCTGTTGAATGCGAAGATTCTCAAGGATCGTCGCTACTATTACGACTATGACTTTGCTACGCGAAGCAAAAAGTCCTGGTTGATTCCGAGCCGAGTCTATGACGACGGTAAGTTCACTTATATCAATATGGATTTAACACGATTTCCCACAGGTAATTTCCCAGCGGTATTTGCTCGTGAGAAAGAGCATAGCGAGGACTTTCTCGTGAATACGACCGTTGAGGGTAATACCTTGATCGTTCATGGAACCTACCCCTTTCTGGTAGTTCGTCATGGCGATAATGTCGTCGGTCTGCGAAGGAACAAGCAAAAGTGAACTCCAACATTCCAAACAGCCCTGATGAGCGCTCCCGGGACAACCGATCGGATGAGCCCGTAACGAACGAGTACGACGAGCGCAGTAATCCGTACTTCGCACGCCAGCAGGCGGCTGCGGAGCCGGATCTGGATTCGACTGAGCCTGTGTTGCGGTCCAGCGACATCAAACGGTTGAACCGGAAGGCGCTGGTTTTTCTCGCACTGGTTGCCGGCTTGTTACTTTTAGCTATTTTCTGGTTGGCAAAGCAGGGCTCTGACGATTCTGCACCGGTGAAGCCGCGTGCCGAGACGGTTGTCGCGCCTGCACTTCCGCAAAATATGACCTCACCCGTCGAGACGGCTCCGGTGCCTCTTGCGCAACAACCGAGTTTGCCGCCGCTGCCGCCGATGCCTATCGACGAAAACGACAGCATGCCCGCCGAAGCTCCAGAGCGTCCGCGCGCTCCGACCTTGCTGGAACGACGCATTCTGGCCGAGCAGTCCGCTGCAGCTGGCGGCAATGCTTCGGGCACTCCCGGGATGTCGGGTCAGACTGGCGCACAGCCTGGAGCTCAAGAGGATGAGCAGGTGACGCTGGCCAAGCCGATCAGCAATCCTGACGGTTTGCTCGTGCGCGGTACCTATATCCGTTGCATTCTGGAAACGCGGATCATTTCCGACTTTGGCGGCTATACGTCCTGTATCGTTACCGAACCGGTTTATTCGATCAATGGGCACAATCTGCTGTTGCCGAAGGGTTCGAAGATGCTGGGTCAGTATGGTGCAGGCGAACCCACGACCCGGCGCCTGCAGGTCGTCTGGGATCGCGTGACTACTCCAACCGGGCTCGATGTCACTCTGGTCGGCCCGGGTATCGACACGCTCGGCAGTGCTGGTCATCCTGGCCAGTATGACGCTCACTGGGGCAACAAGATCGCTTCGGCGTTGTTCATCAGTCTTTTAAGCGATGCTTTCAAGTACGCGGCTGCGGAGTACGGTCCGGAGACGACCACCATCGGTGTAGGTTCCGGTGTCATCACGCAGCAGCCGTTCGAGAGCAACACCGCCCAAAGCGTTCAGCAACTTGCGCAACAGGCGGTAGAGAAATCCGGGCGTCGCCCTGCAACGCTGACGATCAATCAAGGAACGGTCCTGAACGTCTACGTTGCGAAGGATGTCGATTTTTCGGCGGTGCTGCCCAAGTGAGCGCGACGACCGCCATGACGATCGACGATTCTCCGACGGCGCGGATCTCGAATGATTTCCTGGATTACCAGTACTCCGTACTGGGGATCCTGGACTATTTGAATTCGCCCGAAGTCACGGAAATCTGCATCAATCGTCCCGGTGAGCTATACCTGGAGACGATCAATGGCTGGCAACGCATGGATGTGCCGTCGCTGACCTTTGATCGGGCCCGGCAGTTCTGTACGGCGGTCGTCAATGAAAGCAACACCGGGCAGCGCATCACTGACGCCGATCCGGTGGTCTCTCTGACCTTCCCGACGGGCCAGCGTGCGCAGTTCGTCATTCCGCCTGCCTGCGATGCCGGCAAGGTCTCGATCACGATTCGCCTGCCCTCCAAACACACCAAGACCCTCGAGCAGTACACAAGCGACGGGTTTTTTGACCAGGTACTCGAGCAGGCTGCCGATGTCAGCGATCACGACCGTGAACTGCTCGAGTTGCGTCGCAACAAGGAGTACTCCGAGTTCTTCAAGAAAGCGGTGCTTTACAAGAAGAATGTGGTGGTCGCCGGTGCAACCGGTAGCGGCAAGACCACCTTCATGAAGGCGCTGGTCAATCACATTCCGAACGAGGAACGCCTGGTCACCATTGAAGACGCCCGCGAGCTATTCATCAGTCAGCCCAATTCGGTGCACCTTTTGTATTCTAAAGGTGGCCAAAGTGTGAGTAATGTGACTGCCAAGAGTTGTATGGAGGCCTGCCTGCGCATGAAGCCGGATCGAATCATCCTGGCCGAGTTGCGTGGCGATGAGTCGTTTTATTTCATCCGTAACTGTGCATCTGGCCATCCTGGTTCGATCACCAGTTGCCATGCCGGCAGCGTCGAGCAGACCTGGGACCAGCTGGCGCTCATGGTGAAAGCGTCCAACGAAGGCTCCGGGCTGGAATTCGAGGTGATCAAACGGCTGCTGCGTATGACCATCGATATCGTGGTGCACATCAAGGCGCACGCCGGGCGCCGCTTTATTACCGGAATCGATTTCGATCCGGCAAGAACTCTGCGTGGCGGCTGACGGCCGCCAATGATTGACGTCGATCCAGTTTCAAGGAGACCGCTATGCTGCCTGGCATGGAATTGATGGGTTGTACTGGACTTGCCGTCCCAGGCGAGGTCATGCAGCACGTCGTTCGCGTGGAGTCTTCGCGCAATCCGTACGCCATCGGCGTAGTCGGTGGCCGGCTGGCACGCGAACCGCGTGGGCTCGAAGAAGCGGTAGCCACGGCCAAGATGCTGGAACAGAAGGGCTACAATTTCTCCCTGGGGCTTGGTCAGGTCAATCGCTACAACCTGCAGAAGTACGGGCTGACCAGTTATGAGATGGCATTTGCCAAGTGTCCCAACCTGGTCGCTGCATCCAGGATCCTGGCCGAGTGCCACTCGCGATCCGGTGCCAACTGGGGCAAGTCGTTCAGTTGCTACTACTCGGGCAACTTCGAAACCGGCTTCAAGCATGGTTATGTCCAGAAGATCTATGCCTCCATTCGTCAGTCGGTGGCATCTTCGGGGGCCGAGCCGATCACCGTGATTCCGAACCGCCCGATCAAGGTACGTGTCGAAAAACCCTTGCGTCAGGCAGCCGTCGAGCTGGCTGATGCGATCGTTGCACGTCGGATCCAGGATCTCGCAAATCCCGGGCGCACAGAAGCTTCACAGCAGGGCCCTATGATTGCATCGCCCACGCCGACACAACTGCCATCGCCCCACGTATCCCAGGCCAGTACAGCCGACGACGGACTATATGTGGTCAAGGCAACCGGACAGGGGCGGGGTGTTGCCCTACCTGCCGGCGTGCAACAAGCCCCAACCGTAATGAACCAAGCGCCAGCCAGCATGGCACCGGCGCAACCGATGCCTGCGACACAGCAAAAAGATGCCGCATTCGTTTTTTAACCAGGAAGGAAAACCTGCCAAGGATTGGCTATTAGCCCCCCCTGTTCCCCAAGGAGATTGATATGAAGTTTGAAATTAACAAGAAGACGGCCGCTGACGCCAAGATGATCGGCCAACAGGCATTGAAGGCTTTCGTGTTTACCTCGTTGCTGCTGCTTGCGTCCGGTGTCGGTGCAACGCCTAGTGCCGGCGGCCTAGCCGAAACTGACACGAAGGTATGCGGCTTTCTTAACAACGTCAATTCGCTGCTGAACATGGGTTCGGTCGCCGTGGTCACGATTGCGGTGATTATTGCCGGTTACCAGATTGCCTTTGCTCACAAGCGTATCGCTGAGGTCTCGCCGATCCTGATTGGTGGCGTCCTGATCGGTGCAGCTGGCCAAATCGCCAATATGGTGATTGGTAGCGAAGGTACTGAAGATTGCAAAAGCGTCTCCATGACATTGCTGCAGCTTGCTCAGTCCTATGCATAAAGACGTTCTCTTCCGTGGGTGCACTCGTCCAGCGATGTTTTTGGGAGTGCCTTACATCCCATTCTTCATCGGTGCGGGTGGCGGCCTGCTGTTGGGGATGTACACCAATCTTTGGTATCTGTTGACGATTCCCGTCATCATCTTCGCCATGCAACAGATGGCCAAGCGGGACGAGATGATCTTCAGGTTGTTGGGATTGCGCTGGTTGTTCCGTATGCGAGCCCGGAATGTTCAGCGTTATTCGGGGATGTGGGTGTTCAGTCCTAACGAGTACCGCAAGACTCCCCCGGGAAAACGCCAGTAAGCAAGTAAGTCGTTCGACCAACCCCATGCGCGCAAGCCGCATGGGGTTGGCGTTTGGCACGATCGTTTTGGTGTGATGCTTCCTTCTTAAATTGGTAAGACCATGTTCAGCCCAGATAGTCCGATCAGTGAATTCGTCTCCATTTCGACCCATGTCGCGCCTTCTGTTCTGAAGACGACCGGTGGGGACTATCTATTGATCTGGCATCTGGCGGGTCTGCCGTTCGTTGGGCGCGATGAGTTCGAACTTGAGCAACGGCACAATACCTTCAACCGGTTGGTACAGACTTTGCGTGCTCCAGACTTTGCCAATGTGGCGTTCTGGGTTCACGACGTTCGTCGCCGACGCAAGATCGGTAATTCCAGCCGTTTCAATCAGTCGTTCAACCAGACGCTCTCCGATGAGTATTACGCGGCGCTGTCGTCGCAGAAGATCATGCAGAACGAGTTGTACTTCAGCATGATCTACCGTCCGGTGGTTACCGGGCGTCGTTTGATGGAAAAGTCCGGCGATCCGAACAAGATTCGGGGCGAGGAAGAACAGGCAATCGCCAAGGTGATCGAACTGGCCACTAATGTCGAGGCAGTTCTCAAAGACTACTCACCTTATCGACTGGGTATGTACGAAGCCAAGAACGGTGTCGTGTTTTCTGAGGCCTTAGAGTTTCTTGGTTACTTATTGAATCGCATCGACGAGCCGGTCCCTGTGCTGCAGGCGCCGGTTCCAGCGTATCTGCCTGTCAGCAAGCACATGTTCGCCAACAAGACCGGCGACTTCGTCATCCGCACGCCGGATGGCATCAATCATTTCGGCGCGATCCTCAATGTCAAGGAATACGCCGACGGGACTTATCCGGGCATCCTCAATGGGTTGAAGTATCTCGACTTCGAGTATGTTGTTACCCACTCCTTTAGCCCGGTGGGTCGTCATGACGCCTTGAAGGTGCTGGACCGTACCAAGGGCATGATGATTTCCTCTGGTGACAAATCCTCCAGCCAGATCCGCGATCTGGACCTGGCAATGGACGACGTGGCCTCGGGCAACTTCGTGCTGGGCGAATATCACTTCACCATTGCGGTGTACGCCGACAGCCAGGAAAAACTCGCCCGGCAAATCGCGACCACGCGTGCAGAGCTCTCTAATGCCGGCTTCGTGTCGTCCAAGGAAGACCTAGCGATCGCCTCGTCGTTCTACGCGCAGCTGCCGGGCAACTGGCGCTTCCGTACGCGCATTGCCAATCTGAGTTCTCTCAACTTCCTGGGCCTGTCGCCGCTGCACAACTTCGCCCAGGGCAAGCAACACAGCAATCCGTGGGGTGATTGCGTCACCACGCTGCAGACCACCAATGGTCAACCGTATTACTTCAACTTCCATGCTACGCATCCGGCCGAGAATTCTTTGGGCGAGAAGGCGATCGGCAACACCATGGTGATTGGCAAGTCCGGTACCGGTAAGACGGCGCTGATCAACTTCCTGTTGAGCCAGGTGCAGAAGTTCGACCCGGTTCCGACGATCTTCTTTTTCGACAAGGATCGCGGCGCGGAGATTTTCGTGCGCGCCTGCGGCGGCAACTATCTGGCGCTGGAAAATGGCGCGCCGACGGGCTTCAATCCGTTCCAGTGCGAACGCAACGAGGCCAACACGCAATTCCTGGCCGAGCTGATCAAGGTGCTGGGCGGCAAGCCCGAATACAGCTCGCGTGAGGAAGAAGACATCTATCGCGCAGTGGAAGGCATGCTGGACACGCCGATGCATCTGCGCAGCATGAGCAATTTCCGCAAGAGCCTGCCCAACATGGGCGACGATGGGCTGTATGCACGCCTGCGCCGCTGGACCGCCGGCAATTCATTGGGCTGGGTATTCGACAATCCGGTGGACACCGTCGACCTGACGCGCGCATCGATCATTGGTTTCGACTACACCGATGTGATCGATAACGCCGAAGTGCGCGTGCCGGTGATCAACTATTTGCTGCATCGCCTGGAAGCGCTGATCGACGGGCGTCCATTGATCTATGTCATGGACGAGTTCTGGAAGATTCTGGACGGCAAGGGCGGGCTGAAGGAATTCGCCAAGAACAAGCAGAAGACGATCCGTAAGCAGAACGGTCTGGGCATCTTCGCCACGCAGAGCCCGGAAGACGCACTGGCGAGCGACATCGCAGCCGCGTTGATCGAACAGACGGCGACCATGGTCCTGCTGCCCAATCCCAGCGCCAGCCGCGACGACTATATGGAAGGGCTCAAGCTCACTGACGCCGAGTATCAGGTGGTGGTGTCGCTGGACGAACGCTCGCGCTGCTTCCTGGTCAAGCAAGGCCATGCCTCGGCGGTGTGCCAGCTCAACCTGCGTGGGATGGATGATGCCCTTTCAGTGATTTCATCCTCAACCGACAACATCGAAATCATGCATCAAATTTTGTCGCGGAAAGCCGACAAGCTGGGTGTAAGCGTAGACCAGCTAACGCCAGAGCAGTGGCTGGAAGACTTCTATGCGAACCGAAAGGGCTCAGGTAAACGCAAGCGTGCCAAAGACGCTGGCCTTGAGGATCACGCATAAGCTCGAGTCGGTATGCGCAATGTGTCTAAAACCCGTCGCAGATTAACGGGCGGGTGATGCATCGGTTGCTGGCAGCTTCGTAACAGGTCGCTTTTAGTGTCAATAAGCCGCCAGTTTCAGTTGCTGAACAGAAATTTTTACATGCAACGCTTCGATGCGCTTGGGGTTGCCGTCTTTTGCATGTCATGCCCGCATGGTGAATAGTGAAATGCTGCGAATTGTGATGTAGCTTTTTGAGCGATCGAAGCGTCGCTGCCTAGCGACATGAATACGTATGCACAAATGCGCCGTACGCTACGGGCGCCGCTACCCTAGCTGCCTTGGCTGGGCGCATGTTCTGGCGCCTGCAATGGCCCGGGAGGGGCGTACATGTCGCAGACACCATGGTGGCGCGGGGCCGTCATCTATCAGATTTATCCGCGCAGTTTTCTGGATTCCAATGGCGATGGGGTGGGCGATCTGCCTGGCATCATCGCCAAACTCGACTACATCGCCGGGTTGGGCGTGGATGCGATCTGGATTTCGCCGTTCTTCAAGTCGCCGATGGCCGACTTCGGCTACGACATCGCGGACTATCGTGCAGTGGATCCGCTGTTTGGGACGCTGGACGATTTCGATCGGCTGCTCGGCAAGGCGCATGGCCTCGGCTTGAAGGTGATGATCGACCAGGTGTTGAGCCACACCTCGATCGCGCATGCGTGGTTCCAGGAGAGCCGGCAGGACAGGACCAACGCAAAGGCGGATTGGTACGTGTGGGCCGATTCGCGTGAGGACGGGACGCCCCCCAACAACTGGTTGTCGCTGTTCGGTGGGGGGGCATGGCAGTGGGAGCCGCGGCGCGAGCAGTACTACCTGCACAACTTCCTCGTCGACCAGCCGGACCTCAATTTCCATAACGCCGAGGTGCAGCAGGCGACGCTGGATAACGTCCGCTTCTGGCTGGATCGCGGCGTGGATGGGTTCCGCCTGGATGCGATCAACTTCTGCTTCCACGATGCGCAGCTGCGCGACAATCCGGCCAAGCCGGCCGACAAGCGGGTGGGTCGTGGGTTCAGCGCCGACAATCCGTACGCGTATCAGTACCATTACTTCAACAATACCCAGCCGGAAAATCTGGCCTTCCTGGAGCGCCTGCGCGGGCTGCTGGATGTCTATCCGCATGCCGTGAGTCTTGGCGAGATCTCGTCGGAAGACTCGTTGGCGACCACTGCCGAGTACACCTCTCATGGCCGCCTGCATATGGGCTACAGCTTCGAGCTGCTGGTGCAGGACTACAGCGCGGCCTATATCCGCGAGACGGTGAGCCGGCTCGAAGCCACGATGCTGGAGGGCTGGCCGTGCTGGGCCATTTCCAACCACGATGTGGTGCGCGCGGTGACGCGTTGGGGCGGGGTAGATGCGTCGCCGGCATTCGCGCGGATGGTGGTGGCGATGCTGTGTTCGCTGCGCGGGTCGATCTGCCTGTACCAGGGCGAGGAGCTGGGCCTGGGCGAGGCGGAGGTGGCATTCGAGGATCTGCGCGATCCGTATGGCATCACCTTCTGGCCAACCTTCAAGGGCCGCGATGGCTGCCGCACGCCGATGCCGTGGACGGACGCGCCGTCGGCAGGCTTCAGCAGCGGCAAGCCGTGGTTGCCGCTGGTTGAGGCGCATCGTGCGAACGCGGTGAGTGTGCAGCAGAACGATCCATTGTCCGTGCTCAGCGCGGTGCGCCAGTTCCTGGCGTGGCGCAAGGGCGAGCCTGCGTTGCGCGAGGGTGCGATCACGTTCTACGACACCGCCGAGCCTGTGTTGATGTTCCGGCGCGAGCATGCCGGCCGGGTGATGTTGCTGGCATTCAATCTGTCGGCGCACAGGGCCGAACTTGAGCTGCCGGCTGGCGCGTGGAAGCAAGTCGATGTGCCGGGCGTGGAGCGCGGAGCCATCGAACATGGCCACCTGCGCCTGGCCGGGCATGCGGTGGTTTGCGCGATCGAAGGTGGCTGATGTGGCATCGTGACCGGTAGCTGTGGTTGCGTGATCGCCTTCTACGTAGCGAGGCATTCCTGAAGGGGTGCCTCGCTTTTCTTTACCTCGGAGTTCTTTGGTTCGCTGGCTACCTGCAGTGCTACGCGGGCTGCGCGAGCCTTTCATAGATCCCCTTGCTGCTGCTGTTCGGACGCGGCACGCGGTGATGCCTTGCATACGTCCGGGATGTCCGACTGGTAGGTACAGATCGATGGTGATCGACTGCGAGGATGGATGTGTTGCGGGCAGCCTTGGTGCTATCGCGATGCCCCAGGCCGATGCCGTGCGAATAGCGCTGCTTTTACATCCGGTAATGCCTTGATCGGCGGTTGATCTTGGGCGTTTTTTTAGAAGTGGATACAGAGTGGATACAGATTCGGGTAAAGAAACCTGGAAAAAGAAACCCGCCGACATCACGTCGGCGGGTTTCTTTTGATTGATGGCGCCAGGCCGGTCGAAAAGATGATCGTTGTTTATTGCTCAGCAGCGCCGCCTCCTGAGTGACGGCCCATGGAGCAACGCTGGGCACTGCGTGGGTGCACGCTGCGCTTGCGCCGTACCCTCACCCCAACCCCTCTCCCAGTGGGAGAGGGGCTTTGGTGCTCCTGGTGCAGAGGGCTGGCGCCGTGGGCGGTCAGCTCACTGGCACGCAGGGAACGCTGCAGCCACAGGTAACGTTGCGGCTACAGGCACGATGTAGCCACAACTAACGACGCAATCAGCGCATTGCTTGCAGCTCACATCCCGTCAAAATTTGTAGTTGACCCCCAGCACGAAGGTGCGGCCCCATTCGATGTATTCCAGTGGACGGTCCTTGGTTTCGGCGTAGGTGCGGTAGGGCGAGTTGCTGAGGTTGCTGGCCTGCAGCAGCAGGGTCAGGCCGGCGAGGTCGCTGCTGTCGCTGAAGCTGTAGCTGATCTGCGCGTCGGTGATGTTTTCGCCGACTACGTAGCGCAGCGTGCGGTTGCCGTTGAAGTTGCCGATCTCGCCGATGAAGTCCGAGCGCCGACGCTGGCTGACGCGTGCCTCGAAACCCTTGTGCTCGTAGTAGGCGGTGAGGTTGTAGACGCGTTCGGACAGGCCGGGCAGGCTGATCTCGCCATCGCCGACACTGGAGGCGCTTTCCGGGTCGCGAATCTTGACGTCGCTGTCGTTGAAGGTGGCGCTGGCCTGGATGCCGAAACCTTCCAAGGGAGCGAAGACCAGATCCAGCGGCAGCGAAGCAGTGAGTTCGACGCCGCGCAGCGTGCCGCCCTTGCCGTTGAACGGGGCGCTGAAGGTACCGGTAGTCAGCACCGGCGCCGAGCCCGGCGGCGGCACGTAACCGGCGACCAATGCGGAAAAATCGTAGTTGTCGCGGCTCTGGGTGTAGATGTAGCTCTTCAGGTCCTTGTAGAAGAACGCTGCGGCCACGTAGGCGCGCTCGGCAAAATATTTTTCGTAGGAAAGATCGATGGCGTTCGCGCGCCAGGGATCGAGCATCGGGTTACCGCCGCTGGCGCCGGGGCGGCCGGTGGAGGTGTCGACACCGAATTCCAGCGAGGCGCGCAGCTGATCCACGCGCGGACGTGCAACCTGCTTTGCCATTGCAAAACGCAAGGTCTGCTCGTACGGGAACTGGAACGCAAGGTTCAGGCTGGGCAACCAGTCGCGGTAGGTCTTGCCGTCGTCGATCGGGCGCACTTCGCTGCCCACCGGCTGCGAAGCGTCCCAATAGCTCGCGCGCGAGGACTGATCGGCGCTCTGCAACTGCACGCCGAGATTGCCGCGCACGCCCACATCGCCCCATTCGGTATCGAGATTGGCACGCACCCAGGCGGTGGTGATCTTCTCTTCGACCGTCCAGGCCTTGGATACCAGGAACGAGGCGTCGTCGCTGGGGTTGAACAGCATGTAGCGCGAGACTACCGCCGGCACGTTCCAGGCGGGCAGGGAGCCGATGCCGGCAAAGCCCAGATTGACAGGCGCGTACTGCAGGTCCGGCGCGATGGTGGATTCGCCCTGCGCGCCGAGGGTGATGTTGCCTTCGGGCTGGTTCTTCTGCTTTTCGCGGTTGGCGTAGTTGACGCCCACATCCAGATCCGAGAACCAGCTCAACGCGTCGGGCATCGGGAAGCTGGCCTGCAGGCGTGCGCCCTTGAGCACATCCTCCACGCGCGGCACCTTGCCGTAGCCGGAACCATAGATGGTGTTGGTCAGGAACAGCGCGTCGGGACTGGAATAATTCATGCCCGGCGCCAGCTGCGAGAAACCGTTGCCGACGACAGACACACCCACGGTGTCCAGCTGCGGCATGGGCGCACGTTGGAGATTGTTCTCCAGGTTCAATTCGTCGCGGGTGGCCTTGGAGTAGTTCAGGTCGGCGACGATCTTGACCGCGCCGGCGGAGATCTCGTTGTTCCAGCCAAACGCGTCGATGGTGTCTTCGCGCTTGTTGTACATGCCGCGGACCAGCGGGTAGACGCCGCTGGCGGTGCCGCCGACGAAGCTCTTGCTGTCGTTGACGCGCACGTTGCTGATGTTCAAGCCCGGCGTATAGCCACCGTTGTAGTTGCTCAGGTTGAGCTCGAACTGGTTGGCGGTGTCGATCTGCTCGGCTTCGGTATGGAAGGCGTCGAGCGTGCTGGTCCAGGCGTTGGACGGGCGGTACTGCAACGTGGCCATGACGCCGTCGCGCTTCTGGTTGCCGGTGCGGCGCAATGCCTTGATGCCGTCGGAAAAGTACACGCCATCGGCCACGCCGGGGCGCGGGCGCTGTGCATTGACCGGTTGCCAGGGCTCGTACAGGCCCACCTGGTTTTCCTGGATCGGCATGTCGGTGTGGGCGTAGCCGATGGTCAGGCCGATGGTACGGTCGGCGAACTGGTCGATGTAACTGATATTGAAGCGGTTGCCGTACGGATCGACGTTGGCGGCCTTGCCCAGCGAGTTGCGCTGATAACGGCCACCGATGGCGATCACGCGCTCGTTGTAGCTGAGCGGGCGTGCGGTCTGCATGTCGACGGTGCCGGACAAGCCCTGGCCGACCAGGCCGGCATCAGGCGTCTTGTAGACGGTAACGCCGCTGACCAGTTCGGACGGGTATTGGTCGAATTCCACGCTGCGGTTGTCACCGGTGCTGACCACCTCGCGGCCGTTGAGCAGGGTGGTGGAAAAATCCGGCGAGAGCCCGCGCACGCTGATCACCTGCGCGCGACCGGCGACACGCTGTGCAGCCAGGCCAGGCAGGCGCGCCAGCGATTCGGCGATGCTCACGTCCGGCAGGCGGCCGATGTCTTCGGCGGAAATGGCTTCCACGATCGAGGTGGAATCCCGCTTGACCGAGATGGCGCCCTCGATCGCGCGGCGCAGGCCGGTGACCTGGACCTTGTCCAGCTCGGTCACCGCGCCGGCTGTGTTTTCGGAAGCAGTTTGTTCGGTGTCGGTTGCTTGCGCCGGCGCCGCCGATTGTGCGGCCGCCAACGTCGGTGCCATGGCAACGGCCAGGGCGATACTCAGCGCGGAGCGCTTGTGCTTCAACATTTTCCCCTCCCAGGTACATGTTGTTCTTTGATTTTTCGATCCGGCAGACGCCTGGATGCATTGCATCGCGCGCCACAACCGGCATCACGACTGCGACGTATGGTAGACACGGCACCTGCACGCAAACGGGCACTGCATACGTATTCAACCCGGCTGATTGCGCTGAAATCGATTCCACGCAAGCTCCGCTGCAGCGCGTACGAGGTGCGCCCGGCGTGAGGCAACGTCATTGCGCGATCCGCAGCCGCTGCAGTGCCGCTGCGTGAGGCAATCATCGGTCGCGTTGGAGGCCGCCTCGGCAAGCCGTTGCGACCAAGTCAGCGCTTCCCATCCATCGGCACGAAGCGAATCGCCTGCCCACCGCCTGGCGCAAGACGCAGTTCCAGCGTGTCAACGCTGCTGACCTGGCGTTGTTCGCGCACGAAGGCGAATGGGTTGCCGACATAGTCCGCATCGTCGCCGTCGCGATAGATCTGCGCGGTGTAACGCACGCCGGGCTCAAGAAATCCGAGCGGCACCTGCAGCAGCCGGCCATGCTCGTCGGTGATGCTGCCTAGGAACCAGTCACGGCTATGCCGGTCCTTGCGGGCGATGGTGACGTAGTCGCCGACTTCGCCATTCAAGGCACGGGTCTGGTCCCAGTCCACCGCCACGTCCTCGATGAAGCGGAAGGCGTCACGGTGCTGCAGATAATGCTCGGGCAGATCGGCGGCCATCTGGATCGGGCTGTAAAGCGTCACGTACAGCGCCAGCTGGCGCGCGAGCGTGCTGGGAATCGCCTGGCCGTCGCGGCCTTTCAGGCTGACGATGCCCGGCGTGTAATCCATCGGCCCGGCAAGCAGGCGGGTGAACACCAGGTTGACCTCGTGCTCGGGCGGGTTCGGTGGCTGGCCCCAGGCGTTGTACTCCATGCCACGCGCGCCTTCGCGCGAGATCCAGTTGGGATAGGTACGGCGCAGGCCAGTGTCCTTGATCGGCTCGTGCGCGTTGACGGCAATATGCCGCTCGGCGGCCTCGCGTACCACGCGCAGATGATGGCGCGCCATCCATTGGCCGTCGTGCCATTCGCGCAGCGGCGCACCGCCTGCCGGGTTGCGGCGCTCCACCTGGCCGTCGTCGCAGACATAACCGGTCTTGACCGAGTCCACGCCGAAGCGGGCGTACAGGTCCATCGCTTCGGCGATCTGGTCTTCGTAATGATCCACTGCGCACCCCGTTTCATGATGGCCGATCAGATGCACGCCCTTGCCGGCGGCGTAGTTGCTCAGTGCGGGCAGGTCGAAATCCGGCGTCGGCCGGGTAAAGTCGAAACTGCCGCCGTTGCCGAACCATTCGCCGTTCCAGCCCGGATTCCAGCCTTCCACCAGCACGCCACGAAAGCCGTGCGCCCCGGCAAAATCGATGTAGCGCCTGGTGTTGGCGGTGGTGGCGCCGTGGGTCGGCCCGGTTGCCCAGGTCTGCTGGTTGAGATGCATGGACCACCACACCCCGACATACTTGGACGGCTTGACCCAGCTCACGTCGCCCAAGGCGTTGGGCGCGTTGAGGTTGAGGATCAGGTTGGATTCCACCAGGCCGGTGGCCTGATCGGCGATCTGCAGCGTGCGCCACGGCGTGTCGAAGGGCAGCGTGCGCCGCACCTTCCAGCCTTCGGCAGCGGGTGACAATTGCGCGCGCAGGCGCCGGCCTTCGGTACGGCGCAGCCACATGCCGGCGTAATCGACCAGCGCCGCCTCATGCAGCGCGACGTGCAGCCCGCTCTCGGTACGCAAGGTGAGTGGCGTATGCGCCAGCGCGACCTGGTTCAACGGCGTGCGCTGATACAGGTGTTCGTAGTGGATCGGCTCGCCTGCAGGAATCCACCACGCTTCGGACGGCTGCGCGATGGCGAATTCGGTGATTTCCTCGTCGATGATGGCTTCGCGTAATCCCGCTTGTTCGGGGAAGTGATAGCGCATGCCGATGCCACCGTCGTACACGCGGAAGATCACGTCGATCCTGCGCTGCGCGCCACCGGGTTCGCCCAGGCTGACGCGTAGTTCGTTGTAGTGGTTGCGCACCAGGCGCGTCTCGCCCCAGGGTTGTTCCCAGGTGTCGTCATGATGCTGGCGCGCCTGCGAGAGGACGACCAGGCCGCGGTCCAGCCGGCCGTCGCGTAACTGGAAGCCCAGGCGCGAGCGCTCCAGCACCGGCTGGCCCAGGCGTTGCACGTGGTAGTAGGGTGTGCCGCCATCCACTTCCAGCGTGACCTGCAGGACCTTGCCGGGCGAATCCGCGCTGATGGCGATGCGCTCGGCCTGCGCGATGCCGGCAAGGCTGCCGAGCAGCAGCAGGGCAAGCAGGCGCGCACTGCTTGCGGCGCTCGATGTCGAACGCACGCGACGTGAAGACAGCGGCATATCCCCTCCCAAGGCGGCCATTGCGTCAGTGGCGACTATGCAATGACGCGGCGTGGATGGGCCATGCTGCACTGCGGCCAATGCCATGAATACGTATGCAGTGGTGCCGAACCCCGGGGTGCGCGTCTACCATGGCGCCACGGCACCTGGGAGGGTCCGCGCCCGTGGCACGCCAGTGCCGCGCACTACAACGCGTGCAACGAGGGAGGGAGGCCGACGGTGCAAGCCGTCTCGCCGCGTCGATGCTGAAGATGATCTGCATGGCTGCAACGCTGGGTGTTGCGGCAAGCTCGCCGGTATTGGCCGACGAGCTGGAATTCCAGGGCCGCCGCGCGCAGGCTCAGGCGCTCGAAGACGGTGGGTTCGTGCTGCGCTGGCCGCAGGGCGAGCGTCGTATCGGGCCGCAACCGATGCGTACGCACACTGCCAGTCCATTGTTCGATGCCTTGTTTGCCCTGGCCCAGCAGGAAATGGCCGACGACCGCGTCGATGCGATCCGCGATCCGGCCTTCAATGACGGCAAGCCGGTGGCATGCGCGTGTTTCGAAACCGGTGAGCGCTGGCCTTACGTATGGACGCGCGATGTCAGCTTCGCCGCCGATCTGGCGTTGGCGCGGCTGGAGCCGGAGCGTACGCGCAATGCGCTGCGCTTCAAGCTGTCGGCGGCGCGCGATGGGCAGACGCCGGGATTGTTCGTTGCGCAGGACACCGGCTCCGGTGGCAGCTGGCCGATCAGCAGCGACCGTGTGGTGTGGTTCCTCGCCGCGCGTGGCCTGCTGGACGATGAGCCATTCGCTGAAGAGGTCTGGCGTGCATTACAGGACACCATCGCGCAAGACCGTGCCGCGGTGTTCGATGCGCAGATCGGGCTCTACCGTGGCGAAACCTCGTTCCTGGATTGGCGCGAGCAGACCTATCCGCGGTGGACGCGTAAGGACGTGCGTTTCATCGCTGAGTCCTTTGCCTTGTCCACCAACGTGTTGCACTACCAGGCCCTGCGTCTGGCCGAGCAACTGGCGCGCCAGCATGGCGATGCGCGCGCGGACCAGTACGCCCAGTGGGCAGATGCCTTGCGCCAGGCCATCGCTGCGCGCTTCTGGGATGCGCGCAGCAAGCAGTACGTGAGCTACCTGGGCAATGCCGCGCACCCGGTGCGCTACGCCAAGGTCGATCTGCTCGGCGTGTCGCTCGGCGTGCTGGCCGATGTATTTCCGAAAGACCGCGCGCGTATCGCACTGCGCAGGTATCCGATGGTTGCCGGCGGCAGCCCGGTGGTGTGGCCGCAGGAAGCCGAGCAGCCGATCTACCACAACCGTGCCGTCTGGCCCTTCGTCAGCGCGTATGCGTTGCGCGCCGCACGCCAGCTGGACGATGCGCCGCGTATTGCGCTGGAGCTGCAGTCGTTGATGCGCGGCAGCGCGTTGGCCGGCTCCAACATGGAAAACTACGAGATGCAGAGCCTGGCCGTGCATGTGGAGGAGGGCGCACGCAGCGGTCCGGTGGTGAATTCGCCGCGGCAGTTGTGGTCGGTTGCCGGTTATCTCTCCGCCGTGCTGGAAGGCGTGTTCGGCGTGGGCGCCGATGGCAGCGTCGCTCCGAAACTGCCGCGGGTGTTGCTGCCGTTGTTGTTTGGCGAACGCCAGCAGATCGTGCTTGAACAGAGTGCCCGGCGGTATGTGCTGCAGCGGCCGACGGCGGATGCAGGTGAGTTGCTGGTGGCGGGGGAGGTCGAGCAACAAGGCCAGACCACGCTGGTGCATCTGGTCGGCCGCAAGGCCGACACCACGGTTCCACCGCAGCCAGACCAGGTGTTCGCACCCGGCACGCCCGAAGCGCCTGTTGCGCAACGGCAGGGCGACGGCTACCGCATCGCGGTTCCGGAAGGGGCGACGTTGTACATGGATGGGCAGGCACTGAACGCCACGCGGCACTGGGACCTGCGCGACGACGGCAGGCTGCATGTGCTCAGCCTGACCCGCCGCGCCGATGGCATGGAGTCGCTGCACAGTCCATCGTTGACGCTCGGCCCGTTGCAGGAAGTCGCGGGTAGCCAGGTTTGGGCCTGGACTCCCACACATGCGGGCCGGCATCGCGTATCGCTGCGTTATCGCAACGCCAACGGCCCGATCAATACCGGCGTCACTGCGGCGGTCAAGCGGCTGGTGCTGGAATGCCCGGGGCAGGCGCCGCAAGCGCAGGTCGTGGCGATGCCGCATAGCGTGGGCGAGCAGTTGTCCACGCAGGTCGGCTTCACTGCGGTGGCCGGGCAGCCATGCCGGTTCCGGCTGGAAGATGGCTTCAACATGAGTGCGCTGGCGCATTTTGCGCAGTACAACGGCGGCCGCGGCGGTCGCGATGGGGTGGTCAACACCGCGCAGGTGAGCGCGCTGCTGGTCGGGCCTGCGGCGAGCACGGAGGCTGCGCAATGACCGCCAAGCCACGCCTGCGTTTCTGGCAGATCTGGAACATGTGCTTCGGCTTTCTCGGCATCCAGTTCGGCTTTGCGCTGCAGAACGCCAACGCCAGCCGCATCTTCCAGACCCTGGGTGCACAGGTCGACGACGTGCCCGGCTTGTGGATCGCCGCACCGCTCACCGGCCTGATCGTGCAGCCCATCATCGGCTACCTGTCGGACCGCACCTGGACCCGATGGGGCCGCCGGCGCCCGTATTTCATGGTCGGCGCGGTGTTCACCACACTGGCCTTGCTGGTGATGCCCAACGCGCCGATGCTATGGGTTGCCGCCGGCACGTTGTGGGTGCTGGATGCCTCGATCAACATCTCGATGGAGCCATTCCGCGCCCTGGTCGGCGACCAGCTGCCGCCTGCGCAGCGGCCCGCCGGCTATGCGATGCAAAGCTTCTTCATCGGCATCGGTGCAATCGTGGCGAGCTTCCTGCCATGGCTGCTCACCCACTGGGGCGTGGCCAATACCGCGCCGCCGGGACAGTTGCCCGACAGCGTGCGCTACGCTTTTTACCTCGGTGCAGCGGTGCTGTTTCTGTCGATCAGCTGGACGGTGTTGCGCACGCGCGAATACAGCCCGCAGCAGCTGGCAAGCTTCGATGATGCACATCCGCCTGTCGCCACTGCGGCAATCGCCGGCAGCTTGCCGTCGCCACGTGCAGGTGTGCTCTGGTGCGGCATCGGTGTGCTGCTTGCCGCTGCGATCGCCTGGCAGCACGGCGACCGCATGCTCTACGTGCTGGCCGGCCTGTGCGTCGCCTACGGTGCGTTGCTTGCATTGGCGCGCGTGCTGCCGTCCACCAGCATGTTGGTGACGATCGTGCAGGACGTGCGCAGCATGCCGCTGACGATGCGGCGCCTGGCCTGGGTGCAGTTCTTCTCCTGGTTTGCGCTGTTTGCGATGTGGATCTACACCACCGCCGCGGTCACCCAGGTGCACTTCGGTGCGAACGACACCGCATCGGCCGCCTATAACGACGGCGCGAACTGGGTGGGCGTGCTGTTTGGGGCCTACAACGGGTTTGCGGCGTTGGCGGCCTTGGTCATTCCAGTGTTGGTGCGCGCGATCGGCCTGCGCTGGAGCCATCTGTGCAATCTGTGGCTCGGCGCTGCCGGGCTGCTGTCGATGCTGGTGATCCACGACCCGCAGTGGCTGTTGTTGTCGATGCTGGGCGTGGGCTTTGCCTGGGCCTCGATCCTGTCGCTGCCCTACGCCCTGCTGTCCGACAGCGTGCCCGCCGCCAAGATGGGCGTGTACATGGGCATCTTCAATTTCTTCATCGTGATTCCGCAGCTGGTCGCGGCCAGCGCGCTGGGCTTCGTGTTGCGCGTCTGGCTCGACGGTCAGCCGATCTATGCGCTGGCCATTGGCGGCGCCAGCTTGCTCATTGCCGGCGTGTGCGTGGTGCGGGTTCCAGTGGCCTCGGGAGGGCAGTGATGCGTGTGATGATGGCTGGAGTGATGATGTGTGCAGGCGCGGCGAATGCAGCGGCTGCACCTGGCGATTACTACGGCACGCTGGAGCCGTTTGCCGCCGACGCGGTGTATTTCGTGGTGACCGACCGGTTCGTCAACGGCGATCCCGGCAACGATCAACGTGAGCAGGGCGGTGCGCATCGCACCTTCGATGTGCCGACGCCGTGTGCCGATGGCGTCGGCGACAACATCGGTTATCTGGGTGGCGATTTCAAGGGCATCGTCGACCATGCCGACTACATCCGCGGCATGGGATTCGGCGCGGTCTGGATCACGCCGATTGTCGACAATCCGGATCAGGCCTTCACCGGCGGCAAGCCGATCAGCTGCGGCAGTACGCTCAGCGACCACGGCAAGACCGGCTATCACGGCTACTGGGGCGTGAACTTCTACAAGCTCGATGAGCATCTGCCCAGCCCGGGCCTGGACTTTGCCGGCTTCACCCGCGCCATGCATGCCCACCAGTTGAAAGTGGTACTGGACATCGTGGGCAATCATGGCTCGCCGGCCTATACCATGCCGGTGGCGCAGCCTGGCTTCGGCATGGTGTACGACGCCGCTGGTCGCCTGGTCGCCGACCACCAGAATCTGCCGCCTGCGCAGCTGGATCCGCAGCACACTCCGCTGCACGCGTTCTACAACACCGGCGGCGGCCTGGCCGAGCTGTCCGATCTCAACGAAAACAATCCTGCAGTACTCGATTACCTGGCCGGCGCGTATCTGCAGTGGATGGAGCAGGGCGCCGACGCGTTTCGTATCGACACCATCGGCTGGATGCCTGATCGCTTCTGGCATGCGTTCGTGGCACGCATCCGCGAAAAACGTCCCGGGTTCTTCATGTTCGGCGAGGCCTTCGATTACGACGCCAACAAGATTGCCGGGCATACCTGGGCGCGCAATGCCGGCGTCAGCGTGCTGGATTTCCCGTTGAAGCAGCAGCTTTCCGCTGTCTTCGGCCATGAGCAGGCCGGGTTCGAAAAGCTCGCCACGCCGTTGTTTCTGCGCCAGGGGCCGTATGCCAATCCGTACGAGCTGATGAGCTTCTACGACAACCACGACATGGCGCGCCTGGATGCCAGCGACACCGGTTTTATCGACGTGCACAACTGGCTGTTTACCGCGCGCGGCATCCCGGTGATCTACTACGGCTCGGAAACCGGCTTCATGCGCGGGCGTGCCGAACATGCAGGCAACCGCAACTATTTTGGTCAGGAGCGCATCCGCACCGCACCGCAAAGCCCGATCTTCGGCCCGCTGCAGCAGATCGCGCGGCTGCGTCGCGATACGCCGGCATTGCAGCGCGGCGTACAGGTGGATGTGCTGCTAAGCGGGGATCAGGCGGCGTTCTTGCGGGTCTATCAGCATGCGGGCGCCAACCAGATGGCGTTGGTGCTGCTCAACAAGGGCGACGCAGCGGCGACCATCGCAGTGACGCGTTTTCTGCAGCCCGGCACCTGGCGCGATGCGGTGAGCGGCGAGCAGGTGCGGGTGCAACGTCGGCTGCTGGCCGCGGTGCCCGCGCACGGCGTGCGCGTGCTGCTCTCGGATGCGCCGGTCACCGATCCGGCCTTGCGCAATCAGCTTGATCTGCAGATGGCCGAGCAAGCCGCGCGCGACGCCCGCAACAGGTAGGAGCGCACCCGGGCGCGACGGGCATTACCGGGAACGCCCCGTCGCGCCCGGGTGCGCTCCTACGAAGCATCGATGGCTGCAGCCGATCCCGCGCAGCCTGCCACGTATGCTCCAGCGATTCCCGATTCCCTAATCCCTAATCCCTAATCCCGATTCAACGCCTGACAGCCCCATCAGCGGCCCGGCCAAGCACCGCCTCGCCGGTCTCCGCGCCAGACGGTCTCCAGCCCAGCGGGGGCTGCAGGCCGTTGCTACGCGAGGAGTCGCGCACGGCCAGCTTCACCGGGATCGTGCGGCTTTGCGCCGCTTCGCCGCGGATCAGCGCCACCAGGCTTTCCACCAGCAGCGTGCCGGCCTGCTTGGTGTCCTGCTGCACCGTCGACAACGCCGGCGCCACCGACGCCGCCAGGGCGATATCGTCGAAGCCGCTCACCGCGACATCCTGCGGCACCCGCAAGCCGCGCTCGCGCAAGGCGCGCATGGCGCCGATCGCAATCAGGTCGCTGGCCGCACACACCGCATCGAAGGCCAGGCCACTGTCGAGCAGCGCCAGGCACGCGGCATGGCCGGACGACTCGGTGGTGATCGCATCGAACTGCAGCGCGCGATCGGCAGCCAGACCCTGTTGCTTGAGCGCGGCCACGTAGCCGCGGTAGCGCTCTTCGAACTCGGGGTAATGATTGGACGCGTGGCCGAGAAAGGCGATGCGGCGGCAGCCCTGCGCGAGCAGATGCGCGGTGATGTCCAGCCCGCCCTGATAGTTGTCGCTGCCGATCGAAATGCCCGGCTGCCCCGGCAGCGCCGCGCCCCAGCGGACGAAATGGGTGCCTTGCTCGACCAGCAGCTGCAGCCGCTGGCGCGACTGCTGGTAGTCGCCGTAGCCGAGCAGGATGATGCCGTCGGCCTTGTTGCTGTCTTCGTAATCGGCCTGCCAGTCCTTGGACAGCTGCTGGAACGACACCAGCAGGTCGTAGCCCTGCAGCGCGCAGGCGCGGGTGATCGAGCCCAGCATCGAATGGAAGAACGGGTTGATCAGCGAATCGTCGGCGGTGGGGTCTTCGAAGAACAGCAGCGCCAGCGTGCCCGCATTGCGCAGCCGTAGCGACGAGGCGTTCTTGTCGACCTTGTAGTTCAACTCGTTGGCGATGCGCAGGATGCGCTTGCGGGTTTCTTCGTTGACCATCGGGCTGCCGCGCAGTGCGCGCGACACGGTCGGCTGCGACACGCCGGCCAGGTAGGCGATATCCAGCGAGGTGGCTTTACCCTTGATGGTCATGGTCGGTACTGGCAGCACAGGTGGCCGGCATCATGCCACGCGCCCGCCGGCCCGGTGCCGGCATGCGCAACGGCGGGCTGATTGGTTTACCATTCTCCTCAAGACCCCTTGCGAGAAGGTGGCCCGCGCCCCGCGCCGGCCCAGCGTGCGACATGAGCACTACCACCGCCCACCGCTGATCCCGGCCGCGCCAGTTGGCAAGGCGCCTGCACGGCGTTGTTTCTGCACCACCTCTCGCCACCCCTTTATCCGAGCCTGTCCCGCAACGGGCAGATCTCCCTTGCAGCCATCGCGCTGCAGCCAGCCCAGACCTCATTCTTGCCCATGATCAACATCACGCTCCCCGACGGCAGCCGCCGCGAATTCGAATCCCCCGTCTCGGTGATGCAGGTCGCCCAGTCGATCGGCGCCGGCCTGGCCAAGGCGACCATCGCCGGCCAGGTCGACGGCCAGCTGGTGGATGCCAGCGACGTCATCGACCACGATGCCAGCCTGCGCATCATCACCGCCAAGGACCCCGAAGGCGTGGAGATCATCCGCCACTCCTGCGCGCATCTGGTCGGGCATGCGGTCAAGCAGCTGTACCCGGAGGTCAAGATGGTGATCGGCCCGGTCATCGCCGAAGGCTTCTACTACGACATCTACAGCGAGCGCCCGTTCACGCCCGAAGACATGGCCGCGATCGAGCAGCGCATGCAGGAGCTGATCGCGCAGGACTACGAGGTGATCAAGAAGGTCACCCCGCGCGCCGAGGTGATCGAAGTGTTCACCCAGCGCGGCGAGGAGTACAAGCTGCGCCTGATCGAGGACATGTCCGAGGACATCACCGCGATGGGCCTGTACTACCACCAGGAATACGTGGACATGTGCCGCGGCCCGCACGTACCCAACACGCGCTTCCTCAAGGCCTTCAAGCTGACCCGCATTTCCGGCGCCTACTGGCGCGGCGATGCCAAGAACGAGCAGCTGCAGCGCATCTACGGCACCGCCTGGGCCGACAAGAAGCAGCTGGACGCCTACATCCTGCGCATGGAAGAAGCCGACAAGCGCGACCATCGCCGCATCGGCAAGCAGCAGGACCTGTTCCATCTGCAGGAAGAGGCGCCCGGCCTGGTGTTCTGGCATCCCAAGGGCTGGTCGCTGTGGCAGGTGGTCGAGCAGTACATGCGCAAGGTCTACCGCGACAGCGGCTACGGCGAAGTGCGTTGCCCACAGATCCTGGACGTATCGCTGTGGCAGAAGTCCGGCCACTGGGACAACTACCAGGATGCGATGTTCTTCACCGAGTCGGAGAAGCGCACCTACGCGGTCAAGCCGATGAATTGCCCCGGCCACGTGCAGGTGTTCAACCAGGGCCTGCACAGCTACCGCGACCTGCCGATCCGCTACGGCGAGTTCGGCGCCTGTCACCGCAACGAGCCGTCCGGCGCGCTGCACGGCATCCTGCGCGTCCGCGGCTTTACCCAGGACGACGGGCATGTGTTCTGCCTGGAATCGCAGATCGAAGCCGAAGTCACCGCCTTCCATCAGCAGGCACTGGCGGTCTACACCGCGTTCGGCTTCGAGGATATCGAGATCAAGATCGCGCTGCGCCCGGAAAAGCGCCTGGGCGACGACGTGACATGGGACAAGGCCGAAGCCGCGCTGCGCAGCGCGCTGGGCGTGTTCGGGGTGGAGTGGCAGGAGCTGCCGGGCGAGGGCGCCTTCTACGGTCCCAAGATCGAGTACCACCTCAAGGACGCCATCGGCCGCACCTGGCAGCTGGGCACCATGCAGGTCGATTTCATGATGCCGGGCCGCCTCGGCGCCGAGTACGTGGACGAGCACAGCCAGAAGAAGCATCCGGTCATGCTGCACCGGGCGATCGTCGGTTCGATGGAGCGTTTCATCGGCATTCTGATCGAACACCACGCCGGCGCCTTCCCCTCCTGGCTCGCTCCGGTCCAGGTCGTTGTCGCAAATATCACCGATGCACAGGCAGACTATGTCGACTCGGTTCGGAAAACCCTTGCAAATCAAGGCTTCCGTGTGAACGCCGATTTGCGTAACGAGAAGATCGGTTATAAGATTCGCGAGCATACGCTGCAACGCGTGCCTTATCTCCTCGTCGTCGGTGACCGCGAGAAGGAAAACGGTGCCGTCGCCGTGCGGACTCGTTCGGGAGAGGATCTCGGGACCATGACGGTTTCGGCCTTCATCGAGCGTCTGCAGGCAGAGCAGGCAGCGTGAGCCAACCCCGGCCGGTCTGGATGATCCGGATGCGCCGGTTCGATTCCCCTGGGAGATTGCAATATCAGTACCCCTGACAACAAACAGAACCGCAAGAACCAAGAAATCCGTGTGCCGCGCGTCCGCGTGATCGGCAGCGACGGTGAGATGGTCGGCGTGTTGTCGCGCGACGAAGCGCTCGCCAAGGCCGAGGAAGAAGGCCTGGATCTGGTTGAAATCCAGCCGCAGGCCGATCCGCCGGTCTGCAAGATCATGGATTTCGGCAAGTTCAAGTTCGAGCAGCAGAAAAAGGCCAACGAGGCCAAGAAGAAGACCAAGCAGGTCGAGATCAAGGAACTCAAGTTCCGTCCGGTCACGGACGAGGGCGACTACCAGATCAAGCTGCGCAACATGCGCCGCTTCCTGGAAGAGGGCGACAAGGTCAAGGTCAACATCCGCTTCCGTGGCCGTGAAATGAGCCACCAGGAGCTGGGGCGCGAGATGGCGTCGCGGATCGAGGCCGACCTGGGCGACGATATCGTCATCGAGTCGCGCCCGCGCCTGGAAGGGCGCCAGATGGTCATGATGATCGCGCCGAAGAAGAAGATCTGATCCCGCGGCGGGACGGGCCCGGTAGGGCCCGCCTGGCCGGAGACGGCATCCATTTGCAAGAATTCCCGGCAACGGGTAGACTGCGCGGCCCGGTTTTGCCGGGGCGCCGCGCAAGCGGTACAGGACCTGTCCGGATCGTGTTCGATCAAGGACTTACAAGCAGGCAAGGGCATGGATGGAAAGCGTGGTCGCAAGACTGCCGCCCGGGTCAGTGACAAAACACCATCAAGGACATTGCAATGCCCAAGATCAAGACCAACCGGGCGGCGGCCAAGCGTTTCCGCAAGACCGCCTCCGGCAAGTACAAGTGCGGCCACGCAAACCGTAGCCATATCCTCACGAAGAAAGCGACCAAGCGGAAGCGCAACCTGCGGCAGACGAATCACGTCCGTGCCGAGGACGCAGGCCGTCTTGACCGTATGCTTCCCTACCTCTGAGGACTGAACCATGGCACGAGTAAAGCGTGGTGTGCAGGCGCGCCGCCGCCACAAGAAAATTCTGACCCTGGCGAAGGGCTACTACAATGCCCGTCGCAAGGTTTTCCGCGTCGCCAAGCAGGCGGTCATCAAGGCGCAGCAGTACGCCTATATCGGCCGTAAGCAGAAGAAGCGCGTGTTCCGTTCGTTGTGGATCACCCGCATCAACGCGGCTGCCCGCATCAATGGCCTGAGCTACAGCCGTTTCATGAACGGCCTGCTGAAGGCTGGTATCACCCTGGACCGTAAGGTGCTGGCCGATATCGCCGTGCACGACGCCGCCGGCTTTGCCGCGCTGGCTGAGAAGGCCAAGGGCGCGCTGGCGGCGTAAATGCAGGTCCCTCTGCAAGAGCCCGCACATCCATGTGCGGACTTTTGAAAGGGTAGTTTCTTGTCGGGGTTTGCGCATTCGTGTGCAGGCCTCCGGCGAGGGCAAGCAGATATGCAGGGGGAAGGGCGCGAGTCCTTCCCCTTTTGCGTTTTAGATGGCCGGCATCGTTGAGTGGATGCCGGCCAGGACGCGATTTGAGTGGCAATGCATTCCGGTGCACCCGGAAACACCGTTCGGCTGAGCAGTTGAGGCGCGAGTGCAATGAGTGAGATTCAATCCCTGACCGAGCGTGCGCTGGCCGATGTCGCCGCCGCACAGACGCCGGACCAACTGGAAGCCTTGCGCGTCGCATTGCTGGGCAAGAGCGGCAGCATCACCGCCCAGCTCAAGCAGCTCGGCACGCTGCCAGCCGATCAGCGCAAAGCCGCTGGCGAAGCGATCAACCTGGCGCGCGATGCGCTGACCGCTGCATTGTCCGAGCGCAAGCACGCGCTGGAAAATGCTGCACTGGACGCGCGTCTGGCCGGGGAGCAGATCGATGTGACCTTGCCAGGGCGTCGCGGTGAACGGGGCGGATTGCACCCGGTCACGCGCACGCTCGAACGCATCGTCGAGATCTTTGCGCGCCTGGGCTATGAGTTGTCCGATGGTCCGGAGATCGAGGACGACTGGCACAACTTCGAAGCCCTGAACTTTCCGCCGCACCATCCGGCGCGCGCGATGCACGACACGTTCTATTTCGGCGATGGTCGCCTGTTGCGCACCCATACCTCCGGTGTGCAGGTGCGCTACATGGATGCACACACACCGCCGCTGCGCATGATCGCGGCCGGCAAGGTGTACCGCTCCGACTCGGACCAGACCCACTCGCCGATGTTCCATCAGGTCGAAGGCCTGCTGGTGGACGAGCATTCCACCTTCGCCGATCTCAAGGGCACCTTGTCCGAGTTCGTGCGGGCGTTCTTCGAGCGCGACTTCGAAATGCGTTTCCGCCCCAGCTATTTCCCGTTCGTGGAACCGGGCGCGGAAGTGGATATCGCCTGGCAGCAGCCGGACGGCAGCACGCGCTGGCTGGAAGTGCTCGGCTGCGGCATGGTGCACCCGAACGTGCTGCGCAGCGTCGGCATCGACCCGGAGCGCTACACCGGCTTCGCGTTCGGCCTGGGCGTGGAGCGCTTTGCGATGCTGCGCTACGGCGTCAACGACCTGCGCGCGTTCTTCGAGAACGATGTGCGTTTTCTCCGGCAGTTTGCTTGACGGCCGGGAATCGGGAATTGGGAATGGGGAATCGCAACAGCCACGCGCTCTGCAGGTCCCATTCCGAAGGCCCGGCGCCCTTGCCTTTGCGATTCCCCATTCTCCATTCCCGATTCCCGGCTCCTCATGAAATTCTCTGAAAATTGGCTGCGCAGCCACGTTCCCATCCAGGCGAGCCGCGACGAGCTTGCCGCGACGCTGACGGCGATCGGTCTGGAGGTCGAAGAGGTCACGCCGTTGGGCCAGGCGCTGGGGCAGGTGGTGGTGGCGCGTATCGTCGAGGCGGTACGTCATCCGGAAGCCGACCGTCTGCAGGTCTGCAGCGTCGACGCAGGGCAGGGCGAGCTGCTGCAGATCGTGTGTGGCGCGCCCAACGCGCGTGCCGGTCTGGTGGCGCCGTTGGCGCTGGTCGGTGCAAAGATCGGCGAACTGACCATCACCGCGGCCAAGCTGCGCGGGGTCGCGTCCAACGGCATGCTGTGCTCGGCCAAGGAGCTGGGTCTGGACAGCGACGCGTCCGGCCTGTTCGAGCTGCCGGACGATGCGCCGGTGGGCCAAGCCCTGGCCGAGTATCTGGGGCTGCCCGATGCCAGCATCGAGATCAAGCTCACGCCCAATCGTGCCGATTGCTTCAGCGTGCGCGGTATCGCCTTCGACGTGGCGGCGGCATGCGCCAGCGAAGTGGTGGCCTTCGATGCCGGTATCGTGGCGCCGGTGTCCACGCGCACGCTGGCGGTGGAGCTGCATGCCGGTAGCGAGGCGCCGCGCTACTGCGGACGCGTGATCGAAGGCATCGACCCGGCCGCGAAAACGCCGGTGTGGCTGGCTGAGCGGCTGCGCCGCAGCGGCGTGCGTCCGGTTTCGCTGCTGGTGGATATCACCCAGTACGTGATGCTGGAGCTTGGCCAGCCGATGCATGCGTTCGATCTGGATACGCTGCAGGGCCCGATCGGTGTGCGCCGATCGCGCGGAGGCGAGCAGCTGGCGTTGCTGGATGGGCGGCAGGTCACGCTGGACGACAGTTTCCTGACCATCACCGATGCCGATCGCCCGGTGGCATTGGCCGGCCTGATGGGTGGGCTGGACACGCGCGTCACCGAGACCACGCGCAACGTGTTCCTGGAGTCGGCGTATTTCGACCCGGCCGCGATCATGGGCCGTGGCCGCAAGTTCGGGCTGCATACCGATGCCGGTCATCGCTTCGAGCGTGGTGTGGATCCGGCGCTGCCGCCGCAGGCGATCGAAGTGGCGACGCGGCTGGTGCTGGAGCTGGCCGGTGGCACGCCGGGCCCGGTGGTGCATGCGCAACTGCCGCAGCATCTGCCGCAGCCGGCGCGGATCCTGCTGCGGCGTGCGCGGATCGCGCGCGTCCTCGGTATCCGGATCGACGATGCCGAGGTCGTGCGCATTCTGGGCGCGCTCGGCATGCAGCTGGAGGCGGTAGCCGAAGGCTGGCAGGTGATGGCGCCGAGCCGTCGCTTCGATATCGCCATCGAAGAGGATCTGATCGAAGAGCTGGCGCGTATCCACGGTTACGACCGCGTGCCGACCACGCTGCCGGGCGGGGCAAGCCGGATTGCGATGCCGAGCGAGACCCAGCTCGACGAGCTCAGCGTGCGCCGCCAGCTGGTGGCGCGCGAGCTGCAGGAAACCATCAACTACGCCTTCGTCGATGCCACCTTGCTGGAGCGCTGGCAGCTGACCGACGGCCTGGTGCCGCTGGCCAATCCGCTCAGTGCCGAGCTTGCGATCATGCGTCCGCGCCTGCTGCCGGGCCTGGTGGCGACGCTGGGCCGCAATGCCGCCCGCCAGGCCGGCCGCGTGCGCCTGTTCGAGCTGGGCAAGGTGTTCGCTGCCGCCTCCGAGGCTGGCGCTGCCCCGCAGGAGTCGCAGCATGTCGCCGCAGCCGTGTGTGGCGATGCCCTGGCGCTGCAGTGGGGCGAGCCGGCGCGCAAGGTGGACTTCCACGATCTGAAGGGCGACCTGATGGCGCTGGCGGCGGCCAGCGGCGCGGTGCTGGACTTCCAGCCCTCCGCCCAGCCCTTCGGGCATCCGGGGCGCTCGGCCGACATCCATCGCGACGGCGTTTGCATCGGCTGGATCGGGCAGGTGCATCCGCGCCTGGCCAAGGCCTTGGACATCGACGTGGATGTGATCGCGTTCGAGCTGCAACTGACCGCGTTGGTCCAACGCGCGTTGCCGCGTGCCGGTGAACTGTCGCGGTTCCCTTCGGTCCGTCGCGACCTGGCCTTCCTGGTGCCGGAAGAGGTGAGCTGGGCGGCCCTGTCGGCCAGCGTGCGCACCACGGTCGGGCCGTTGTTGCGCGAGGTGCAGCTGTTCGACCGCTATGTCGGGCAAGGGGTCGAGCCAGGTTTCAAGAGTCTGGCTATGGGCTTGATTTTGCAGGATAACTCGCGCACTCTCACCGACCGGGACGTCGACGCAGTCGTTGCCGATGTGGTGGCCGTGATCGAGCGCGAGCACCGCGCCCGGATCCGGAGTTGAGGCGGTAACCAGGGGATTGGCATGGCATTGACGAAAGCGGAGATGGCCGAACGTCTGTTCGACGAGGTCGGTCTGAACAAGCGCGAGGCAAAGGAATTTGTCGACGCGTTCTTCGATGTGCTGCGCGATGCGCTGGAGCAGGGCCGTCAGGTGAAGCTGTCCGGTTTCGGCAACTTCGATCTGCGGCGCAAGAATCAACGGCCCGGTCGCAATCCCAAGACCGGTGAGGAAATTCCGATCTCGGCGCGCACGGTGGTGACTTTCCGTCCGGGCCAGAAGCTCAAGGAGCGGGTGGAGGCTTATGCTGGATCCGGGCAGTAATCGCGAACTACCGCCAATTCCGGCCAAGCGCTACTTCACCATCGGCGAAGTCAGCGAGCTGTGCGACGTCAAGCCGCATGTGCTGCGCTATTGGGAAACCGAATTTCCGAGCCTGGAACCGGTCAAGCGGCGCGGCAACCGGCGCTACTACCAGCGCCACGATGTGCTGATGGTGCGCCAGATCCGCGGCCTGCTGTACGAGCAGGGCTACACCATCGGTGGCGCACGTCTGCGTCTGGAAGGCGATGGCGCCAAAAGCGAGTCGGCACTGAGCAACCAGATCATCAAGCAGGTGCGCATGGAACTGGAAGAGGTTCTGCAACTGCTGCGCCGCTAGGAAAACGTTTCACAAAGCCGCTATAATCGCAGGCCGCCCTCGTGGCGGATGCAACATCTTCGGGGTATAGCGCAGCCTGGTAGCGCACTAGTCTGGGGGACTAGTGGTCGTCGGTTCGAATCCGGCTACCCCGACCAAACACAGAGCCCATGTCTTCACGGACATGGGCTTTTTTGTTGCGCCGCAACATGCGGTCGGCGGCGTGTAATGCGGGTGACACGATATGCATATCGGCATATTGCAGAGCAGCATGAAAGCACTGGTCGCGTCCGTTTCATCGCGGTCCCGCTCGCATGGACCTGGGTCACGGAATGTGGCTAAGTGTCCGAAAATGCTCTGAATCAGTCGCGCTGGATTAGTACGTGGATCACGTTTTGTTAACGGTGTAACGACGAACTTGAATCAATAGGCCAACGCCGTCAAAAAAATGGCGAGCAGCGTCTTGCGATGCCTTGGTTCTATGCCATAGTGCACTGCAACACGTCACACCTGTCGTGATCCCGAGCGTCTTGGGATGAATTTCTCTGTCGTACGTTCTTGCTGGCGTGTTAGCCGGTCGAATGCTGCGCGAGGTCCTGTCCCACCCAACCGAGGCAGCCAGCCACACGCATGAAAAAACTGATCGGACGATTCTGCCAAGGCCTCAGCCTGGCGTTGATCTGCTCGATGGCACTGGGCGCATGCAGCACCGGTCCGAAGATGGCGGACTCCCTGCCGCTTCCGGATCCGCTCGCAATGTCGGCAGTGCAACCGGAGTATCGACTCGCCCCAGGCGACCTGTTGTTGTTCAAGGTGTTCCAGGTCGATGACCTGGAGCGGCAGGTCCGCATCGATCAGAACGGCCACATCTCGCTGCCGCTGATCGGCGACGTCAAGGCGGCCGGCCTGGGTGTCGGCGAGCTCGAAAAGCTGGTGGCAGACCGCTACGCCGCCGGATACCTGCAGCAGCCGCAGGTATCGGTGTTCGTGCAGGAGTCCAATGGTCGCCGGGTGACGGTGACCGGTGCGGTCGACGAGCCGGGGATCTATCCGGTGATCGGCGCCAACCTGACCCTGCAGCAGGCCATTGCGCAGGCCAAGGGTGTCAGCACGGTGGCCAGCCGCGGCAACGTCATCGTGTTCCGCACCGTCAACGGGCAAAAGATGATCGCCAGATTCGATCTGACCCAGATCGAGAAGGGGGCCAACCCGGACCCTGAGATCTACGGCGGCGACATCGTTGTGGTGTATCGCTCGGACGCACGCGTCTGGCTGCGCACCATGCTGGAACTGACCCCCCTTGTGATGGTGTGGCGCGCTTACCGATGAGTATGAATTCAGACAATCGTTCCTCCCCGTCTCATCGTCATGGGCATCTTGAGCTGGCCGACGTTGGCTTGCTCGACTACTGGCGCGCGCTGGTGTCGCAGCGCTGGTTGATCATCCTGATCACCGTCGCGGCCGTGGCGCTGGCCTTTGGCGTCACCCTGCTGATGCCGGAAAAATACCGCGCCACCAGCACGCTGCAGATCGAGCGTGATTCGCTCAATGTGGTGAACGTCGACAACCTGATGCCGGTGGAGTCGCCGCAGGATCGCGATTTCTACCAGACCCAGTACCAGCTGCTGCAGAGCCGTTCGCTGGCCCGTGCGGTGATCCGCGAGGCCAGGCTCGACCAGGAGCCGGCGTTCAAGCAGCAGGTCGACGAGGCGCTGGAAAAGGCCGCTGCCAAGAATCCGGAAGCCGGCAAGTCGGTCGACTCGCGCCAGGCCATCATCGAGCGCAGCCTGACCGATACGCTGCTGGCCGGGCTGGTGGTCGAGCCGATCCTCAATTCGCGCCTGGTCTACGTCAATTACGATTCGCCGGACCCGGTATTGGCGGCCAAGATCGCCAACACCTACACCAAGGTCTTCATCGTCAGCACGCAGGAACGCCGCATCAAGGCGTCTTCGTTTGCGACCAAGTTCCTGGCCGAGCGTCTGGAGCAGTTGCGCGACAAGGTGGAGGACTCGGAAAAGAATCTGGTCACCTATTCCACCGACGAGCAGATCGTGTCGGTGGGCGATGACAAGCCATCGCTTCCTGCCCAGAACCTGAGCGACCTCAACGCGATGCTGGCATCGGCGCAGGACACCCGCATCAAGGCCGAGGCAGCCTGGCGTCAGGTCAGCAGCGGCGATGCGATGTCGCTGCCGCAGGTGCTGAGCAACCCGCTGATCCAGAGCCTGCGCGGCGAGCAGATCCGCCTGAACACCGAGTATCAGCAGAAGCTGTCGACCTTCAAGCCGGACTATCCGGAAATGCAGCGCCTGAAGGCGCAGATCGAAGAGTCGCGCCGCCAGATCAATGGCGAGGTCATCAATATCCGCCAGTCGCTCAAGGCGACCTACGACGCGTCGGTGCACCAGGAGCAATTGCTCAACCAGCGCATCGCCGGATTGCGGAACGATGAGCTGGACCTGCAGAGCCGCAGCATCCGCTACAACATGCTCAAGCGCGACGTCGATACCAACCGCCAGCTCTACGATGCGCTCCTGCAGCGCTACAAGGAGATCGGTGTGGCGAGCAACGTCGGCGCCAACAACGTGACCATCATCGACACCGCAGACGTGCCTACGTCTAAGACTTCGCCGAAACTCAAATTGAACCTCGCCTTGGGCTTCATCTTTGGCGTATTCCTGGGCGTGGCTGTGGCTCTGGTGCGCTACTTCCTGCGAGGCACGCCAGCGCAGGCGCGGTTGGACTGACATCGTGGTGTTGCACAACGATGGGTTAATTGAAGTGACAACTGATTCAGCGTGGAAAAGGTTGGATCCCGTATGTTTCGGGCTCCTTCGTTTGAAAGTTTGTCTCTGTTGAAACAAAGGGCTGTCGTGCGATCTGGGGTCGGTAGGTATTACCGCGGTGATTGCTCGACGGAGATGATTGAAAGCTCGCGTGCGATTCGTATGTTCCCCCGCATGCACCGTATCGAGTTTGGAGGACATCCCCATGCTTTTGGCAGACTTGAGTAGCGCGACTTACACGACATCCTCGCCGCGATTGTTGTCCAAGTATTCGGCTGCAGCCGACCTGGTCCTGCGTGTCTTCGACCTCACCATGGTCGTGGCTTCCGGGCTGATCGCCTATCGCATCGTCTTCGGTTCCTGGGTGCCTGCGGCACCGTACCGGGTCGCCATCGCCACCACGCTGTTGTATTCGGTGATCTGCTTTGCGCTGTTTCCGCTGTATCGCAGCTGGCGCGGTCGCGGGCTGTTGAGCGAGCTGATGGTGCTGGGCGGCGCGTTCGGCGGCGTGTTCGCGCTGTTTGCGGTGCACGCACTGATCGTGCAGGTCGGCGAGCAGGTGTCGCGCGGCTGGATCGGCCTGTGGTTCGTCGGTGGCCTGGCCTCGCTGGTGGCGGCCCGCACGGTGCTGCGCGGCTTCCTCAATCACCTGCGTACCCAGGGTGTGGACGTGCAGCGGGTGGTGGTGGTGGGTCTGCGCCATCCGGTGATGAAGATCAATCACTACCTCAGTCGCAATCCCTGGGTCGGCATGAACCTGGTCGGCTATTTCCGCACGCCGTACGACATCGCGGTGACCGAGCAACGTCAGTCGCTGCCGTGCCTGGGCGATCCGGATGCACTGATCGAGTATCTGCAGGACAACCAGGTCGAGCAGGTGTGGATCTCGCTGCCACTGGGCGAGCGTGACCACATCAAGCAGCTGCTGCAGCGCCTGGATCGCTATCCGATCAACGTGAAGCTGGTGCCAGATCTGTTCGACTTCGGCCTGTTGAACCAGTCTGGCGAGCAGATCGGCAATGTGCCGGTGATCAACCTGCGCCAGGGTGGTGTGGACCGCGACAACTACTTCGTGGTCGCCAAGGCACTGCAGGACAAGATCCTGGCTGTCATCGCGCTGATGGGCCTATGGCCGCTGATGGCAGCGATTGCGGTCGGTGTGAAGATGAGTTCGCCGGGTCCGGTGTTCTTCCGCCAGCGTCGTCATGGCCTGGGCGGTCGCGAGTTCTACATGTTCAAGTTCCGCTCGATGCGTGTGCATGACGATCATGGCACCACCATCCAGCAGGCGACCAAGAACGACAGCCGCATCACCCGTTTCGGGGCGTTCCTGCGCCGGAGCAGCCTGGACGAGTTGCCGCAGATCTTCAACGTGCTCGGTGGCAGCATGTCGATCGTGGGTCCGCGTCCGCACGCGGCGCAACACAACACCCATTACGAAAAGCTGATCAATCACTACATGCAGCGCCATTACGTCAAGCCGGGCATCACCGGTTGGGCGCAGGTCAATGGATTCCGTGGCGAAACCCCGGAGCTGCGCACGATGAAAAAGCGCATCCAGTACGATCTGGACTACATCCGTCGCTGGTCGCTGTGGCTGGATATCCGCATCATCGTGCTGACCGCAGTACGTGTGCTCGGACAGAAGACCGCGTACTGATGATGGCGGGGAGTGTGCGACCTGGCGCGCCGAGCGCCGCGGGCGGCTGCATTGCAGTCGCCCCTTTCAAGCAGGCGTCTGCATGCTGATCCGAATGAGCGACGAGGCCCGCGTTCGCTGGCACAACCTGCTGATTGAACTGACGCTGCTGGTCGGCGTCGGTTACAACCTGGTGCTGGCGCTGATCAATGCGAACGTGTTCACCGTGCGTCCGGTGATCACCTACGCGGTCGAGTTCATGGTCTATGCCGCGTGTTTCCTGCTCGGCCTGGGCTCGATGAGCCGCAAGCGCATCGCCTTGATCATCAGCGGCCTGGGCCTGATCGTCACCTTGATGTTCGTGCGCTTCCTGGTGAACTGGCAGGTCGATCCGAAGTTCTTCCGCGACGCGCTGGTGGTGTTTGCGTTCGTGGTGCTTGGTTCGGCCTATACCGGGTCGGTACCCAAGCTGTTCGTGCGCATGACCATCATCGTGTCGTTGGTTGCGGCGTTCGAGTTGGCGACGCCCAGTGTCTACGGCGACCTGGTCAACCCGAAGAGCTTCTTCGTCAACGCGCGCGGCATGAGCGCGGAGGGGTTCTGGAACGAAGACAGCAACCTGTTCGTCAGCGCCACGCGACCGGGCGAGCGCAACTTCCTGCCCGGTTCCAATCTTCCCCGCGCCTCCTCGATGTTCATCGAGCCGGTGACCATGGGCAATTACATCTGCTTCTTTACCGCGATCGTGCTGGTGTTCTGGCGCTGGATGCGGCCGGCGATGCTGCTCCTGTCGGTCGGCCTGATCGGCTTCATGATCGTGGCCTCCGATGGGCGGCTTGCGGCGGGCACCTGCGTGCTGATGGTGCTGCTGTCGCCGCTGCTGAAACGCCTGGATCAACGCCTGGCCTTCCTGATTTTCCTGATCGTGATCATGACCGCATGGTTGCTGGTGTGGATCACCGGGATCACTGCCTATCAGGACAACACGATGGGCCGGGTCTTCTTCACCGTCAATTCGATGAATAACCTGTCCTTCAACTCATGGATGGGCCTGGATTTTGCGCAGGCGTACCGCTACTTCGACAGCGGCATCGCCTACTTCATCGCATCCCAGTCGATCGTCGGCGTGCTTGCGTTCCTGCTGTCGTATTCGTTCCTGTTGTTGATGCCGAGCAAGGAAGGGCAGCTGTTCAAGAACCTGGCGATCTTTGCGTTCGCGCTGAGCTTGCTGGTGTCCAACGGTTACTTCTCGATCAAGACCTCGGCATTGTGGTGGTTCGTGTGCGGCTGCCTGTGGCACATGCGGCCGACCTGGTCTGCTGCAAGCATCGCGCAGCAGACCAGCCAGGATCCGTCCGACGATGAGGCACGATTGCCACTGCCCGCGGGAGGCGCACGATGAGTGTGGCGGCAACGCACGCACCGCAGCCGGTTGCATCGGCGGCCGGCGTGCACGTTGCCAACGGCGGGCGCAGCCGCGACCCGCGCATTGATGCCACCAAGGCCCTGGCGATTCTGCTGGTGGTGTTCTGCCACGCCAAGGGCGTGCCGCAAGCGATGACGCTGTTTGCCTACAGCTTTCATGTGCCGCTGTTCTTCATGGTGTCCGGCTGGCTGGCATCCGGCTATGCGTCGCGGACCACCGGGTTGGCGCAGACGATCAGCAAGCAGGCGCGCGGCCTGCTGCTGCCGTATGTGACGTTCTATCTGCTCGGTTACGCCTACTGGTTGCTGACGCGCAATATCGGCGAGAAGGCGGCGCGGTGGGGCAGCCATCCGTGGTGGGAGCCGATCTTGGCGATGTTCACCGGTATTGGCCCCGATCTGTACGTGCAGCCTCCGCTGTGGTTCCTGCCGGTGATGCTGGTGACGGTGCTCAGCTATTTCGTGCTGCGCCGCTGGATGCCGCCGGTGCTGATCGCGGTGGCGTCGCTGCCCCTGGCCTGGTGCTGGATGGGCTGGTTTCCGGGCCAGCAGCTGCGACTTTTCTTCGGCCTGGACGTACTACCGGTGTCGCTGTGCTTCTACGCGCTGGGCGCCTTGCTGGTCCACATTTCCGCACGTCTGCCGACCTCCTTGCCGGTGAGTGCGCTGGTGACGCTGCTGCTGGCCTTGCCGGTGGCCTGGCTGGCCGATCGCAATGGCCGGATCGACGTCAACATGCTGGAATTCGGCCGCAGCCACGCCGGGTTCATGCTCGGTGCGGTGCTCGGCTCATTGATGGTGATCTGCGCGGCGCGGCTGGTGCAGGGCTGGGCCTGGATACAGTGGATCGGCCGCAATACCTTGCTGATTTTGTGCACCCACATGCTGGTGTTCTTCGTGCTTTCCGGTGTTGCAGCGTTGGCCGGCGGATTCGGTGCCTCGCGCCCCGGGCTGGGCTGGGCAGTGTTCGTGACGGTGTTTGCGTTGCTTGCGAGCGTGCCGCTGCGTTGGGTGCTGATGCGTTTTGCGCCGTGGACCCTGGGTGCCCGCCCGGTGGCGGCATGACTGGCGCTGCGGCATGACCACCGCACCGTATTCCAGCCCGGCCGGGCACGGCGACCTGGCGGCCACGGCCGCGCCAGCGCCTGCATTGACCCGCGATTGGCAGATCGATGCAGCAAAGGCACTGGCCATCGTGCTGGTGGTATTGGGGCATGCCAACGGCATGCCGGCCGCCTACAAACTGTTTGCCTACAGTTTTCATGTCCCGCTGTTTTTCGTGCTGTCCGGCTGGGTCGGCGAGCGCTTCGGCCACCGCGCGATGACGGTGGCGACGATCAGGAAATTGGCGCGCACGTTGCTGGTTCCCTACCTTGCGTTTTTCCTGGTGGCCTACGCCTGCTGGTTGCTGATGGGAGTGACCAGCCGCGCGCCGCATCCATCGCATGTCCTGCCGTGGTGGGATCCGTTCGTCGGTCTGTTCTGGGCCAACGGCACGCGCCTGTACGTGCTGCCGGCGTTGTGGTTCCTGCCGGCCTTGTTCGTCACCACGCTGGCCTACATCGCCTTGCGCACGCGCCTGACGACGGCCGCCCTGGCTGCGACCAGTCTGCTGCTCGCATTGGCATGGGCGGGCTGGTTTCCGTCATTGCATCTGCGGCTCCCGTTCGCGCTGGATGTAGTGCCCGTTGCGCTGTTCTTCATCGCCGTGGGCGGATGGCTGTCGCGCCATGCCGATGCACTGCGCGCGCTCGGGGCCGCGGTCTGGACATTGGCCCTGCCGGTGCTGGCGGCAGCGTGGTGGTGGCTGGCCGGATGGAACGGGCAGGTGGACGTGAACAATCTGCAGTTCGGGCATTCCGCTGCGGTGTTCCTGCTGGTCAGCCTGCTGGGTACTGCAATGACCTTGTGTGTGGCCTACTTCGTTCGGCAGTGGCGGTGGCTGCAGTGGATCGGCGGCAATACCCTGCTGATCCTGTGCACGCACACATTGGTGTTTCTGGTGCTCACCAGCGTGGTGGCACGAACGGGCGTGATCGCACCTGGCACGATCGGCACCCCGGCCTGGGCAATGGGCCTGGGTGCATTCGCTATCGTTGCCAGCGTGCCGATGCGCGCGGTGCTGGTGCGCGTTGCGCCGTGGATGTTGGGATTGAAACGTAAATGACGAGCTTCCAGAATGATTGGCCGAACATGCAGATGTCTCTGCGTCGCTGGCACAGGAGATTGGCGTAATGAAAGTGGTGCATGTCGTCCGCCAATTCCACCCTTCGATCGGAGGCATGGAAGAAGTCGTTCTCAATGTGGCCCGTCAGCATCAGGCCACCAGCGCCGATACGGTGGAGATCGTGACCCTGGATCGGGTGTTTACCGATCCGGGTGCGCAGCTTGCGGCGCAGGAGACGCATCAGGGCTTGCCGATCCGGCGCATCGGGTATCGCGGCTCCTCGCGTTATCCGTTGGCGCCGTCGGTGCTGGGCGCGATCCGCTCGGCCGACCTGGTCCACCTGCATGGCATCGATTTTTTCTACGACTATCTGGCACTGACCAAGCCGCTGCATGGCAAGCCGATGGTGGTGTCCACGCACGGCGGCTTTTTCCATACCGCATATGCCTCGCGGATGAAGCAGCTATGGTTTCAGACGCTCACCCGCACCTCGGCACTGGCATATGCGCGGGTGATCGCCACCAGCGAGAATGACGGCGAGCTCTTCGCCAAGGTGGTGTCGCCGGCACGTCTGCGGGTGATCGAAAACGGCGTGGACGTGGAGAAATACGCAGGGCAGGGCGCAGCAACGCCGGGGCGGACCATGATGTATTTCGGCCGCTGGTCGGTGAACAAGGGCCTGATCGAAACCCTGGAGCTGCTGCAGGCGGCGCTGCAGCGCGATCCGCAGTGGCGGTTGATCATCGCCGGGCGCGAATACGATCTGAACGAGGCCGACCTGCGCAAGGCGATTGCCGAGCGGGGCCTGCAGGACAAGGTGCAGCTCAGCATGTCGCCCTCGCAGGAGCAGCTGCGCAGCCTGATGCAGCAGGCGCAGTTCTTCGTCTGCCTGTCGCGCCACGAAGGCTTCGGCATCGCCGCGGTCGAGGCGATGAGTGCAGGCCTGATTCCCATCCTCAGCGACATCCCGCCGTTCGTGCGCCTTGCCAGCGAATCGGGGCAGGGCGTGATCGTCAACCGCGACAGGATCGATGCGGCCGCAGACCAGGTGCAGGCGCTTGCGCTGCAGGCGGACGTGGATTTCGACGCGCGTCGTGCAGCGTCCATGGCCTACGTGGGCCGCTACGACTGGAAGCATGTGGTCGGGCGCTACGTCGATGAATACCACACCGCGTTGGGCACCCGTCGTCCGCAGGAGGCAGTGCGATGAGCGCGCCTGCATCGGCAGCGACTGCGCGGGCGGCCGCGCAGCCACAGGTCACCGTGCTGTTCTCTACCGAAAAGCCCAATGCCAGCACCAATCCGTATCTGACCCAGCTGTATGCGTCGCTGCCCGATGCAGTGCAGCCGCGCTTCTTTTCGATGCGCGATGCGCTGTTGTCGCGCTACGACGTGCTGCATCTGCATTGGCCCGAATACCTGCTGCGCCATCCCAGTTCTGTCGGCACCCTGGCCAAGCAGATGTGTGCGGCGCTGTTGTTGCTCAAGCTGCAGCTGACCGGCACGCCGGTAGTGCGCACCCTGCACAACCTGGCGCCGCACGAGGATCGGGGCTGGCGCGAGCGCGGCCTGTTGCGCTGGATCGATCGGCTGACGCGTCGCTGGATCCGCATCAACGCAACCACGCCGCCGCGACCGCCGTTCACCGACACCATCCTGCACGGCCATTATCGCGAGTGGTTTGCACAGATGCCGCAGGGCACGCCGGTGCCGGGGCGGCTGCTGCACTTCGGCCTGATTCGCCCGTACAAGGGGGTGGAGACGCTGCTGGAGGTGATGCGTCAGGTCGATGATCCGCGCCTGAAGCTGCGTATCGTCGGCAACCCGGCCACGCCGCAGATGCGCAGCCTGGTGGAGGATGCCTGCGCGCAGGATCCGCGCATCAGCGCCTTGCTGGCCTATGTCGAAGAGCCGGTGCTGGCACGCGAGGTCAGCGAGGCCGAGCTGGTGGTGCTGCCGTACCGGCAGATGCACAACTCCGGCACCTTGTTGCTGGCGCTGTCGCTGGCACGCCCGGTGCTGGCGCCGTGGAGCGAATCCAATGCGGCGATCGCCGAAGAAGTCGGCCCGGGCTGGGTATTTCTTTACGAGGGCGAATTCGATGCGGCATTGCTGACCGGCATGCTGGACAAGGTACGCGCCGCGCCGCGCGGTGCGGCGCCGGATCTATCGCAACGCGACTGGCCACGGATCGGGCAGCTGCACTACCGCACCTACCTGGAAGCGCTCGGCAAGGATGGAGACGCCGCGCTGTGACCGCAGAGATCCCGACGATGAATCCCCCCACGCCGCCGCCACAGCGCAGCCTCGGTTCGCGCGCTGCCGGTGGCGCAGCGGTGACCATGATCGGCCAGTCGGCCAAGATGGTCGTGCAGTTCGGCGGCATCATCCTGCTGGCGCGTCTGCTGACGCCTTACGACTACGGCCTGATGGCGATGGTCACCGCCATTGTCGGTGCGGCCGAGATCCTGCGCGATTTCGGCCTGTCTGCCGCTGCCGTGCAGGCCAAGCATGTCAGCCGCGAGCAACGCGACAACCTGTTCTGGATCAACAGCGGCATTGGCTTGTCGCTGTCGGTGGTGGTGTACGCCTCCGCCCATGTGATTGCCAACTTCTACAAAGAACCGGCGCTGGTGACGATTTCCCAGGCGCTGGCGGTGACCTTCCTGATCAATGGCATGACCACGCAGTACCGCGCGCATTTGAGCCGCGGATTGCGGTTTGGCCAGGTTGCGCTCAGCGATGTGGGGTCGCAGGTGCTGGGCCTGGGTGCGGCCGTCGCTGCTGCCTTGCTGGGGTGGGGATACTGGGCGCTGGTGGTGCAGCAGGTGGTGCAGGCGGTGGTCAATCTGGTCATCGCCGCCAGCTGCGCGCGCTGGTTGCCGGGCGGCTATCAGCGCTCGGCGCCGATGCGTGACTTCATGAGCTTCGGCTGGAACCTGATGGCCGCACAGCTGCTGGGCTATGCCAGCCGCAACGTCGGCCAGGTCATCATCGGTTGGCGTACCGGCCCGGACGCACTGGGCCTGTACAACCGCGCGTTCCAGTTGCTGATGATGCCGCTGAACCAGATCAACGCGCCTGCCACCAGCGTGGCGTTGCCGGTGCTGTCGCAGCTGCAGGACGACCGCGAACGCTTCAGCGCCTTCCTGCTGCGCGGGCAGACGGTGATGGTGCATCTGATCGTGGCGCTGTTCGCCTTCGCCTGTGCGCTGGCCATGCCGCTGATCGTGCTGGTGCTCGGCGAGCAGTGGCGTGAGGCCGTGCCCCTGTTCCAGGTGCTGACGCTGGGCGGTATCTTCCAGACGGCGTCCTATGCAACCTACTGGGTGTTCCTTGCCAGGGGCCTGATGCGTGCGCAGTTGCTGTTCTCGCTGGCGAGCCGCATCGTGCTGATCGGCTGCATCTTCGTCGGCTCGCGCTGGGGCGCGATGGGCGTGGCAATCGGCTATTCGTTCGGTCTGCTGGTGACCTGGCCGTTGTCGCTGGTCTGGGTCGGCAAGATCTCCGACGCGCCGGTGGGCGCGCTGTTCACCAATGCGGTGCGCGCGATGACTGCGTATGGCGTGGCAGGGGGATGCGCGTATTACGCCTCCATCACCGTCGGTGGCCCGCTATGGCAGCAATTGGCCGTCGGTGCGGCCACGATGGCGGCGGTCTGCCTGCTGGCGTTGGCGATCTGGCCGGCGTTCCGTCGCGACGTGGTTGCCATCCTCAATATCCGCAAGTTGCTGAAGCAGGCCAAGGCACGCCAATGAGATCGACGTTGCCTTCGCCTGCGTTCGTGCATGCTTTCCCCCACTCATTCATAGGACACGGCCCATGAGCGATACACCCGCCGCCGCTTCCGGCATTCGCCGGCCTTGCTATCTGGTCTTGTCCGCCCACGATTACCGCACGCCACGGCGCGCCAATATCCATTTCATCACCGATCAGCTCGCGCTACGCGGTACCACGCGGTTTTTCTCGCTGCGCTATAGCCGGCTGTCGCGCATGAAGGGCGATATGCGGCTGCCGCTGGACGACACCGCAAATACCGTGGTCTCGCACAAGGGCGTGGAATGCTATCTGTGGCGCACGACGGTGCATCCGTTCAACACGCGCCGCGCCTGGCTGCGCGCTGTCGAGGATGCGATGTTCCGGTGGTATGCCGCGCACCCGCCGCGCCAGTTGCTGGACTGGATGCGCGAGGCGGACGTGATCGTGTTCGAAAGCGGTATCGCGGTGGCCTTCATCGAGCTGGCCAAGCGCGTCAATCCGGCAGCCAAGCTGGTCTATCGCGCCTCCGATGGCCTGAGCACGATCAACGTCGCGTCCTATATCGAGCGCGAGTTCGACCGGGTTGCACCGACGCTGGATGTGATCGCACTGGTGTCGCCGGCAATGGCGGAGGAAGTGGCAAGCCGCGACAACGTGTACCACGTCGGTCACGGGGTGGACCACAACCTGGATCAGCTGGGCGATCCGTCGCCGTATGGCGAGGGCATCCATGCAGTCGCGGTGGGCTCGATGTTGTTCGATCCGGAGTTCTTCGTGGTGGCCAGCAAGGCGTTCCCGCAGGTCACGTTCCATGTGATCGGCTCGGGCATGGGCCGGCACCCCGGTTACGGCGACAACGTGGTGGTCTATGGCGAGATGAAGCACGCCGAGACCATCGGCTACATCAAGCACGCCCGTTTCGGGATCGCACCTTACGCGTCCGAGCAGGTGCCGGTGTATCTGGCCGATAGTTCGATGAAGCTGTTGCAATACGATTTCTTCGGCCTGCCTGCGGTGTGTCCGAATGCCGTCGTGGGGCCGTATCAATCGCGTTTCGGCTACACTCCCGGCAATGCTGAGTCGGTCATTGCGGCCATCAGTCTCGCGCTGGAAGCACCGCGCGTGCGTTACCGCCAATGCCTGAATTGGTCCGACACCACCGACCGCGTACTCAATCCCGGTGCGTACCCGGAAACCCGTTTGTACCCGCAGCCAGATGGTGCAGCTGTGCGTGCTTCTTCCGAGGCCGCGCTCTCGCACTGATGCGGCGCACCCAACTTTAGAAGGAGACTGCTCGTTATGGCCAATGCTTTGCTGCAGAAATGGATCGAACATGCGGAACGCCGTGCCTTGTTCTGGTGGCAGCCGAAGAATGCCGGCGTCAACATGGGCGATCATCTGTCCAAGGTGATTGTGTCCTGTGTGCTCTCCCTGCAGGACAAGACGCTGATCGAGAAGCGCGATCTCAGCAAGAAACTGATCGCCATCGGTTCGGTGCTGCATTTTGCCAAGGACGGCGACACCGTCTGGGGCAGCGGCATCAACGGCAAGATTCCCGCCGAGCGCAATACCTTCAGCACGCTGGATGTGCGTGCAGTGCGTGGCCCGAAGACGCGGCAGTTCCTGCTCGATCGCGGGATCGCGGTGCCGGAGGTGTATGGCGATCCCGGTCTGCTGACGCCGATGTTCTTCCCCGCCGATGCGCTGGGAACGGCGAACAAGCGCCCCTTCGCCATCGTTCCGCATTTCAACGAGCCGGTCGAGAAGTACAGCGCGTACGCCGATCATCTGGTGTTTCCCAACGTCAAGCCCGCGACGTTCATGACTGCGCTGCTGGGTGCCGAGCTGGTGATCAGCAGTTCGCTGCACGGGTTGATTCTTGCCGAGGCCTACGGGATTCCGGCGGTGTACCTGGACTGGGGCAACGGCGAGGATCGTTTCAAGTACGACGACTACTACAACGGCACCGGACGCATGCAGTGGCACTCCGGCAACAGCGTGGAAGAATGCCTGCAGCTCGGTGGCAACGGCGACTTCGACCTGGAAAAACTGCAGGCCGGGCTGCTGGCCGCGTTTCCTTACGACCTTTGGTGATTCGATGATGCAGGGCCGGCACGTGGATACGGAGACGACAGCAACCGCCAGCGCCACCACGCAAGGCGTGGTGATTCCGCTTGGCGGGTTTCCGGTGCTCTCCACCACGCAGGAAGCGTTTGCACTGGAGTTGTTTCACGCATTGGCCGCCCGGCAACCACGCCGGGTGTTTTTTGCCAACACCAATTTCATCGTGCAGTGCCAGGCACTGCGGCTGCGCATGCGCGAGCCCAGCGTGCGCATCGTCAATGACGGCATCGGCATGGATCTGGCGGCCCGCCTGATCCACGGCCGCCGCTTTGCCGGCAACCTCAATGGCACCGACCTGATTCCGTATCTGTGTCGCGAAGCGGCGCAGCCGCTCAAGTTCTTCCTGCTCGGCGGTCGCCCGGGCGTGGGCAAGACCGCTGCCGCGACCTTGACCGGCACCCTGGGCCAGCAGGTGGTGGGCATGTGCGACGGCTACGGCGAATTTGCCGCCGCTGGCGAGGGCCTGGCCGAGCGCATCAATCGTTCGGGTGCCGATGTGCTGCTGGTGGCCTTCGGTAACCCGCTGCAGGAGCGCTGGATCCTGGATCATGGCCAGGCCTTGAACGTGCCGCTGGTCTTCGGTGTCGGTGCGTTGCTGGATTTCCTGTCCGGCACCGCCAAGCGCGCGCCGGATTGGGTGCGGCGCCTGCATATGGAATGGATGTACCGGCTGCTCAACGAGCCGCGTCGTCTGCTCAAACGCTACAGCTGGGACCTGTTGGTGTTCTTCCGCACCTGCCTGCGTGCGGGCAAGCATCTGCCGTGATGCACGTGCGGCGTTGGCTGGCTTAGCATGTACGCATGCATCCGACCGCCGCCACCCTGATCCGTTCGCTCGAACTCGCCCCGCATCCGGAGGGCGGGCATTTCCGTCGGGTGTATGCGTCCGCGCGCCAGGTGACCGATGGCGGCCAGCCGCGCCCGGCGCTGACCGCCATTCGCTTCCTGCTCGCTGCCGGCGAATCCAGCGCCTGGCATCGCGTGGATGCGGAAGAAAGCTGGCATTGGCAGCAGGGCGATGCGCTGGAGCTGTCGATCTACGACGAGGCCAGCGGACAGCTGCAACGCCTGATCCTGGATGCCGCCGGGCGCGGCGAGCCGATGCACGTGGTGCCGGCGGGGTGCTGGCAGGCGGCGCGGTCGCTTGGCGAGTTCACCCTGGTGGGCTGCACGGTCTCGCCGGGGTTCGTCTGGGAGGGCTTCGCACTGCTCGATGGCGCCTCGCCGCTGGCTGCGCACCTGGCCAGCCTGGAGCCACGCTGAGCCAGCGACGACGGCGGTGTCGAACGTTTCCCTAACGCGGCCAGGGCCGGCTTGGCGTAGTGTCCGCGTCTCACATAGGGGGGCGAGACGTGATGCGAGGCCAGCGGGCGGTATGCGGCGTGGGAGCGATGCTGGTGTCGTTGCTGGCGACGGCCAGCGCTGGCACGACGCCGCAGCCAGCCGCGCCATCGCCGCTGGCCGTGGTCGAGCTGGAGGCGATGGTGGTGCGCGGCGTGCAGCCCGGCCCGGGCTTGTGGAAGGTCAGCAAGGGCGATCATGTGCTGTGGATCCTGGGCACCGTCTCGCCGCTGCCGAAGCGGCTGCAGTGGCAGTCCACCGAGGTGGAAACGATCATCGCCCAGTCGCAGCAGGTGCTGATGGCACCGACCGTCCAGATCGATGCGGATATGGGATTCTTCGGCAAACTGACCCTGCTGCCCTCGGCGATGAAGGCGATGAAGAACGAAGACGGCCGCGAGCTGCGTGAGCTGCTGCCGGCCGAGCTGTATGCACGCTGGTCGGTTGCCAAGGCGCGTTATCTCGGCAGCGATCGCGGGGTGGAGCGCAAGCGCCCGATGCTTGCCGCCGGGGAGTTGTATCAGGCGGCGATCAAGCGTTCCGGCCTGGCGCGCTCGCCGGTGATCTGGTCGGTGGTGGAGCGTGCCGCCAAGCGCGCCGGGATCAAGCCGACCCCCACCGCGCTGGATTACAAGATCGCCGACCCACGCCAGGCCATCAAGGAGTTCCGCGCCGGCGGCATGGACGACACCGCGTGCTTTCGCAGCATCCTGGTCACCATCGAGCGCGACCTGCCCACGATGGTCGAGCGCGCCAACGCCTGGTCGGTGGGCGATATCGAGGCACTGCGCCAATTGCCACGCGAAGATCCGCAAGCGGCCTGCATGAGTGCCATGGCCAGTTCCGGCGCCGCCAGGAAGCGCGGGATCGACGATCTGGAACGGCGCATGCGCGAGCACTGGCTGGGCATCGCCACCACCGCGCTGCAACGCAATCGCAGCACCTTCGCCGTGCTGCCGATCAGCCGGCTGACCGCGGCCGATGGCTATCTGGCGCGCTTGCAGGCGCTGGGGTACGCGGTGGAAGCGCCCTGAAACGGGGGCACGCATGCGTGGCGATCGTCGGCTGGAACGAGGTGGTGAGCGGCTGAGCGCTCGCCGTCCTCGCCGGCAGGCGCTGCGCACTGCGCGATCCGGCAATCGATCGGCTCGGCCCGCGTCCGCCACGGTATGCTGCGCGCCTTGTCCAACGAGACCTCTGTGTTGAACGCATTGCCGCTGCGCATCCTGGGCACCGGGCGCCATGTCCCCGCGACGGAGGTGACCTCGCAACAGCTGGATCAACGCTGGCAGCTGCCGGCGGGCACCACCTTCGCGCGCTCGGGGGTGGCCAGGCGCCATTACGTGGGCGAGGGCGAGACGGCCTCGTCGATGGGTGCGGCGGCGGCGGCCCAGGCGCTGGCAAGCGCGGGCATCGACGCCGATCAGATCGATTGCCTGATCTCGGCCTGCAGCGTCATGGAGCAGCCGATTCCCTGCCAGGCGGTGTTGATCCAGCGCGCGCTCGGGCTGGGCGATTCGGGCATTCCTGCCTTCGACGTCAACGCGACCTGCCTGAGCTTTCTGGTGGCGCTGGACATGGCCGCCAATGCGTTGGCGCTCGGGCGCTACCGGCGCGTGTTGATCGTCTCCAGCGAGGTGGCATCGGGTGGGCTGGATGCGTCGACGCCGGCCACGGCCGGCTTGTTCGGCGATGGGGCGGCTGCGGTGGTCGTGACGCGCAGCGCCGCCGATGATGGCTCGGCACTGCTGTCCAGCCGCCTGGCCAGCTACGGCGATGGCGCGGAGCTGTGCCGCATCCGCGGCGGCGGCACGCGCTATCCGCGTGGCGAAGAGCAGGCGCCCGATGCCTTGCGCAGCTTCAGCATGGATGGGCGTGGCGCCTACCGGTTCGCTGCACGCCAGCTGCCTGCATTCTGGGAACAGCTGCTGCGCGAGGCCGGCACCACCACGGCAGCGTTGCGCTGCCTGGTGCCGCACCAGGCCTCCGGCGGCGGCCTGGAGCATGTGGTGCAGGCGCTGGGGCTGCGCCCCGATCAGGTGGTTCGCATCCTGCAGGACACCGGCAACCAGGTCGCCGCATCGCTGCCGCATGCCTTGCATCACGCCCGGGTCGAGCAACGCCTGCAGCGCGGCGATCTGTTCGCGCTGCTCGGCACCGGTGCCGGGCTGGCGATCGGCGGCATGGTGTTGCGGTACTAGGGCATGTGCGCATGCTCCGACCAGGTCGCGCGCTGATGCCGCCGCGCGTGTCGCTCGAGTTGCTGCGTATCGGCCATTGCCGCCACTGCGAGCGCATGGTGCGTGCGGATGGTCACTGGCATGCGGTGGAATTCCCCGCGTTGAGCGTGCTGATCCGGCATCCGCAACGGGGTGCGCTGTTGTACGACACCGGGTATGCCGCGCATTTCTTCCGCGCAACCGATCCCTGGCCCGAGCGTCTGTATCGCTGGACCACGCCGGTGCGCCTGCCCGCGCACGAAACGCTGGGCGCTCAACTGGCACGCCGCGGCGTGCAGCTGGAGGAGATCGCCTGGTGCCTGATCTCGCACTTCCATGCCGACCATGTCGGCGGCCTGCGCGATCTGCCGAACGCCCGTTTCATCTGCCTGCGTGCCGACTATCAGCAGCTGCGTGCCTGTTCACGCGTCGGCGGCCTGCGGCGTGCCTTGTTGCCGCAGTTGCTCCCCGAAGATTTCGATCGGCGCCTGCGGTTTGCCGAGCAGGCACCGGTGCGCGCGCTGACCGGCGCCTGGCAGGGCCTGGGCGCGGCCTACGATCTGTTCGACGACGGCAGCGTGCTGGCGGTGCCCTTGCCCGGGCACGTACCCGGGCAGATGGGCCTGTGGTTGCGCGACCAGCACGACCGCGAGGTGTTGCTGTGCGCCGATGCGGTGTGGTCGTCGGCAACCTGGGCGACGCTGCAGTGGCCCGCCTGGCCCACGCGTTTGTTGATGCACGATTGGCACGCGTTCCGGCGCACCGTGCAGCAATTGCATGCGCTGTCGCTTGCCCATCCCGAGTTGGCCATCCTGCCTTCGCATTGCCAACCCAGTCTTGACCGTTATCAACCGGAGTGGCGATGAGCCTGCGTATTCTCGTGACCGGCGCATCCGGCTTTGTCGGTGGTTCCTTCCTGCGACGTTTTCAGGGGCAGCCGGGTGTGGAGATCCACGGCATCGGTCGTCGTGCCAGTGATCTGCCCAACTACCATCGCATCGACCTGAGCCAGCCGTTCGCGCTGCAGTGGCAGCCGGATGTGGTGATCCACGCCGCGGCCTTGGCCTCGCCGTGGGGCACGCGTGCGCAATTCCAGCAGCACAACGTCCAGGCCACCGCCAATGTCATCGACTTCTGCAAGCGTCACGGCTGCCCGCGTCTGCTGTATGTGTCGTCCAGTTCGGTGTTCTATCGTGAGGCGCATCAATACGACCTGAGCGAGGACAGCCCGATCGGGCCGGCGTTCGTCAACACCTATGCGCAGACCAAGTACCTTGGCGAAATGTTGCTGGAGCACTATCCGGGCGACACCTGCGTGCTGCGCCCGCGTGCGGTGTTCGGCCCGGGAGACACGGTGCTGTTCCCGCGCGTGATCGCCGCTGCGCGCAAGGGGGCGCTGCCACGCTTCGTCGGCCAGACGCAGCCGGTAATCGGCGACCTGATCTACATCGATACGCTGTGCGATTACCTCTATCGCGCGGCGACGGCGCCGCAGTTGCAGCCGGCCTACAACCTCACCAATGCGCAGCCGGTGGATCTGCAGCAGCTGTTGCTGGACCTGCTCACGCGCCTGCAGCTGCCGCTGCCGCGACGCGAGGTGCGCATCGCCATCGCGCTGCGCATGGCCAGCGTGGTGGAGGCGGCATATCGCGTGCTGCGCCTGCGCGGCGAACCGCCGATCACCCGCTTTGGCGTGGGCGCGTTCGCCTATTCCAAGACCTTCGATCCACGACGCACGCTCGCCGACCTCGGTCCTCCCAGCGTCAGTCTGGAACAGGGCATCGAGGCATTCGTGCGTTGGCAGGCGGCGCAGTGGGCGTAGTCGTTCCGATAGTGGCAGCCACCTATCTGGCGGTGCTGATGGTCAAGACGGCTGCGGTGCTGTGGGTGATGCGTGGGGCACGCGCGCTGCCATCGGGGGGCGCCGCCATCGCACCCCAGGCCGAGGTGGCGATCCTGCAGCCCGTGCTGGGCGGCGACGCACACTTGCAGCAGGTGCTTGCCGCCAACCTGCAAGCGCTGCCGGACGCGCAGTTTTTCTGGTTGCTGGATGCAGACGATGGCCCGGGAAATGCCGTTGCCGAGGCCTTGGTGGCGCTGCATCCGCATGTACGTATCGCGCGCGTGCGGGTGCCGGCCGCGCCAGCCGGGATCAATCCCAAGGCGTGGAAGCTCGACCACGCGCTGGCGCATGTGCAGGCGCCGATCAGCCTGATCCTCGACGACGATGCACAACTGGGCGCCGGCGCGCTCGCACGTTTGCTGCAGGATCTGGCCGATGCCGATCTGGTCACCGCACTGCCGTACTACCAGGACGGCAGCACGCTGGCAGGCCGGCTGTTGTCGCAGTTCGTCAACAACAATGCGGCGCTGACCTATCTGGGCTGGCTGCCGTTCGCCGCGCCGCTGACCATCAACGGCATGTGCTATGCCGCGCGGACCGAGCAACTGCGCGCCTGGGGCGGGTTTGCCGCGTTGCTCGAGCAGCTCACCGACGATCTGGCCGTTGCCACGTTGGTGCGCGAGCGCGGCGGGCGGCTGCACCAATCCGTCGCGCCGGTGGCGATGCGCACTGCGATCCCGGATCTGGCCAGCTACGCACGCCAGATGCATCGCTGGATGTTGTTCGCGTCGATCCTGCTGCGTCGGCAGACAGTGGGCGTGGGTCTGACCATCGGCCTGCTGCAGGGGCTGCCGCCGTTGTTGCTGCTGGCCTTGCTGGTGTGTGCCTGCGTGCAGGCGACCTGGCCGGCAGTGGCCGGCGTGCTGTGCACCGTGCTGCTGCGTGCGCTGCTGCTGTGCCTGGTGCAATGGCGGGTGACCGGTACGGTGCGCCACCGTCCGTTGCTGTCGGTCGTCGCGGAGTGCCTGCAGCCGCTGCATCTGCTGCATGCTGCGCTGGTGCGCACGATCCGCTGGCGCACCCGGCGTTACCGCGTGTTGCCGGATGGACGTTTCCGTGCGGACTGACGGCGCCAGCGTGCAGGTCGCCTTTCTCACCGGGCAAAGCGATCCGGAGCGCTGTGCGTTGAGCGGGGAACAACAGCAGTTTCTGCACCAGCTGCAAGGCGCGGGCCGGCGGCTGATCGACTGCAATTATCCGTATCGCTCCGCTGGCCCACCGCACCGGCGCACACCGCTGTGGCGCGCCAGCGTGTGCAACGCGCGTCAGTATCTGGCCGCACGCGGCGCACGCGTCGCGGACGCCGATCGCATGCGCGTGGCGGCGCTGCTGGAGCAGGCGCCGAAGACGGTGCTGTTGGCCGGCAGTTGTGGCCTGCAGCTGCTGACCGCGTTGCAGCTGCCGCAGGCGTTGCGCGCGCGTCTTGCCGTGTTTGCCTATGGCCCGGTGTGCACTGCGCCCGCAACGTTCGGACAGTTGCGCGTCGTCCAGGGCCGTGGCGACTGGATCTCGCGCCTGCTGTTCGGCGCTGCGCCCGATCTGAGGCCGGCATGCGGGCATCTGCACTATCTGCGCGATGCAACGGTGCTGGCCGAGTGCCAGGCCTTTATCGCGCAGATCGAGCAGGCAGTGCAGGGGAGGGACCATGCGCATTGATCTGATCGCACCCCCGTATAGCGGCCATCTGCATCCGATCCTGGCGATCGCCCTGCAGCTGGCGCCGCATCACGAGGTCCACGTCATCAGCACGCCGGCGGCACTGGCGCGCATCCATGCCTGCGGGCTGAGCGGCGTCAGCGTGCTGGACGCGCAAGCCGACCGGCAACTGCGCGAGATCGCCAATCCGCCGTATGCGGTGGGCCACAATCCCTTGCGGCTGCGCCGCCAGTTGCACCAGGCGCTTGGCCTGATGGCGCGCGTGGGCGATGCGGTACGGCAGCGCTGGCGCGACCGCAGGCCGGACCTGGTGATCGCCGATTTCACCTTGCCCAGCGCGGGATTGGCGGCACAGGCGATGGGCATCGCCTGGTGGACCAGCATGCCGTCGCCATGCGTGATCGAAACCGGCGACGGGCCGCCGGCGTATTTCGGTGGTCTGCTCCCCGCATCCACGGCATGGCAGCGGATCGGGCATGCCATGGCGCGGCGGCTGACGCGTGGATTCAAACGGAGCCTGCACCTGTGTTACCGCGGTCAGATGCGCGCAGCCGGATTGCCGGCGATCTATCGCAACGACCGCAGCGAGGCGGTGTATTCGCCACACTGCATCCTGACCCTGGGGCTGCCGTCGTTCGAGCTGGCCCGGCGCTGGCCTGCGGCAGTGCGCTTCGTCGGGCCGCAGCTGTGCACTCCGCCATCGACGGTGGCGCCGCCGCAGTTCGTCCCCGGTCGTCGGCACGTGCTGGTGACGCTGGGCACGCACCTGCAGTGGGTCAAGCAGCGGATGGATCAGGTGCTGCGTGCGGTGGCCGTGCAATTCCCGCAGGTGATCTTCCACTTCAGCGATGGCGATACCGCCGCGCCGCCAGCGCAGACGCAGGGCAACTACCAGCGCCTGCCGTACGTGGACTACGCACGGCAGCTGCATCGCTACGCCCTGGTCATCCATCATGGCGGTGCCGGCATCCTGTATGCCTGCCTGGCCGCAGGGCTGCCGTCGATCGTCTTTCCGCTGGATTACGACCAGTTCGACCACGCCGCGCGCCTGCACAGCGCAGCTGCGTCGCGGTGGCTGCGCAAGCTGGATGACCTGCCTGCGTTGTTGCGCCAGGCGCTTGCTGCCACCGGGGTGCCGGCGGGCGTGGGTAGATTGCAGGCAGAACTGCGCGACATCGAGGCGCAGGCGCGCATCGTGCGGCTGGTGGATGCATTTGCACGCACCGGTGCAGTGCCGCAGATCTGAGGCCTCATCGGGCGGATCGCTTACGCCCGGCGGCAATCCATCAGCGTCAACACGCGGCGCACGGCATTGCCGGGACCGGCAGGCGATTTTCCAACCGCCTGCCGCAACTACCGCTGCGTGCAACCAGCGCAAGCCTCAGCCTGCAGCCGCATTCCGCGAGGGCGCCTTGCCTGCCATCAACTGCGGCCAACGCTTGAGCACGGCGGCGCGGATGCCGGCCTGGTCGATGCCGGCTTCGGCCAGCAGGTCTTCGCGGCTGGCGTGGTGCTGGAAGCTGTCCGGCAGGCCCAGGTGCAGCATCGGCAGGGTGACCGCTTCGGCGTTGAGCAGTTCTGCCACGCCGGAGCCCGCGCCGCCGGCGACGACATTGTCTTCGATGGTGACGAAGCCTTCGTGGCTGCTGGCCAGCTCCAGCAGCATGGCCTTGTCGAGCGGTTTGACGAAACGCATGTTGACCACGGTCAGGCCAAGCTCGCGGCCGACCGCTTCGGCCGCGTCCACGCTCGCGCCAAAGCCCAGCAGGGCGATGCGTGTGCCACTGTGACGCAGCTGCGCCTTGCCGATCGGCAGGGTGGTCAGCGAGGCATCCAGGGCCACGCCCGGGCCGGTGCCGCGCGGGTAGCGCACGGCCGCCGGGCCTTCGTAACGCACGCCGGTGGTCAGCATCTGACGGCATTCGGCCTCGTCGGCCGGCGCCATCACCACCATGTGCGGGACGCAGCGCAGGAAGCTCAGATCCAGGTTGCCGGCGTGGGTGGCGCCATCCGGGCCGACCACGCCGCCGCGGTCGATCGCAAACAGCACGTCGAGCTTCTGTACTGCCACGTCGTGCACCAGCTGGTCGTAGCCGCGCTGCAGGAAGGTGGAGTAGATCGCCACCACCGGTTTGGCGCCTTGCGTGGCCATGCCGGCGGCCAGCGTCACCGCATGCTGCTCGGCGATCGCCACGTCGAAATAGCGCTGCGGATATTCCTTGCTGAAACGCACCAGGCCCGAGCCTTCGCGCATCGCCGGGGTGATCACCAGCAGCCTGGGTTCGGCCGCGGCCATGTCGCAGACCCAGTCGCTGAAGACATCGGTATAGGTCGGCTTCTTGGCGCCGGTCTTGGCGACCAGGCCCTTGCTCGGGTCGAACGGACCGACGGCGTGGTAGCCGATCTGGTCGCCTTCGGCCAGCTCGTAGCCCTTGCCCTTGGTGGTGATGACGTGCAGCAGCTGCGGGCCCTTGAGGGTCTTGAGCGTCTTCAGTGCGCCGACCAGGCCGGGCAGGTCATGGCCGTCGATCGGGCCGGTGTAGTGAAAGCCCATTTCCTCGAACAGCGTGGACGGCACGAACATGCCTTTCCAGTGTTCTTCCCAGCGCCGCACGAAGCGCGCGGTGGGGTTGTTCTTCTTGTCGCCGAGGATCTTCTTGCCGCCCTCGCGGATGGCATTGAGGGTGCGGCTGCCGCTGGCACGCCCCAGCATCTTGGTCAGCCCGCCGACCGCTTCGGAGATCGACATGCGGTTGTCGTTGAGGATCACCAGCAGGTTCGGCTCCGGGTCCATGCCGCCGGCGTGGTTGAGTGCCTCGTAGACCATGCCGGCGGTCATCGCGCCGTCGCCGATCACCGCCACCACCTTGCGCTCGTCGCCACTGCGCTGGGCGGCGATCGCCATGCCCAGCGCAGCCGAGATCGAGGTCGAGGAATGCCCGACGCCGAAGGTGTCGTAGATGCTCTCTTCGCGCTTGGGGAACGGCGCCACGCCGTCCTTCTGCTTGACCGTGTGGATCTGGTCGCGGCGGCCGGTGAGGATCTTGTGCGGATAGGTCTGGTGGCCCACGTCCCACACCAACTGATCGACCGGGGTCTGATACAGGTAGTGCAGGGCGACGGTGAGTTCGATCACGCCCAGGCCGGCCGCAAAATGCCCGCCGCTCTTGCCCACCGATTCGATGAGGTAGGCGCGCAGCTCCTCGGCGATCGCGGTGAGATCGGCCTCGTCGAAAGTGCGCAGATCGTCGGGGGTCTGGATGCGGGACAGGCGCGGATAGCGGGTGGAGTCGATCATCATCGTGTCAATGTTCTGAAGCCGTATTGTCCTCCCCATGCGAAGGCCCGGCAAGCAAACCGGTTCAGCTGTCAGCGGGAAGTGACGGTTGGGCACGGTCGGCAGTGCAGGCGCGTCGGTTGCATCCTTGGCGCAGGTGCGGCAATCCGCCGCACCCGGGTCAAAGGGCCTGTGACACTGGCCAGCGAGGCTGCGTGGCCGTGCGATGTGCAGGCTGGCCGGGTCGCCGTGAATGCTCGAGGAAGCGTCGGGGCTGCGCATTGCGTGGAGGCGCTGTGTGCTGCGGGTTGCGTCGAGTCGACGCGCTCGCCGGTGCGCGTTGCCACACATCGGTCGGACGATCCCGCGCCTGTCTCGTCGATCCAGCCGGAGCGTCGTGTCGAGCCAGCGGGTAGCGGCCTACAGCGACAGTTTCGAGCGCTTGGGCAACTGCGCGCGCAGGAACGCCATCTGGTCGGACAGGATGTTGCGGTTGGACAGGATCAGGTGCTCGATCCAGCTGGGGCGATAAGGCACGGCCAGCAGTGGCATATGCGCCTGCTGTGGCGTCCGGTTGGCCTTGCGCGAGTTGCACTGGAAGCAGGCGGTGACCACGTTCTCCCAGCTGTCGCGGCCACCCTTGGAGACCGGCATGACGTGATCGCGGGTCAGCTGCGGGCGACTGAAGTGCTGGCCGCAATACATGCACAACTGCGAGTCGCGCGCGAACAGGGCGGTGTTGCTGAGGGTCGGCGTCGGGTCCAGCGCGCGCGAACGGGCATGCCCGCGTGCGGCGATGATGGGATGCAATGCCAGCGTGCTGCGCTCGCCGGTGAGCCGCGACATGCCGCCGTGGATCTCCATGCAGGGCTCGCCCAGGGTCCAGGACACCGCACCGCGTGCGTACAGGCAGGCGGCATCCTGCCAGTTGATCCAGTCCAGTACGCGACCATGCGCATCGAGCGAAAGCAGGCGCAAGGTGTGAAGTTGCTGGATTGCAGCGACAGCGCTGCCCGTGACCGGGGCTGAGGAGCCTCCGGGGACGATCACATCACCTGCGTGCGTGTCTGTCTCCATCGGGAAAACAGCTTATACCCGATCGTTGACAGTTTGTGTATCGCAGCGACGGGCCGTGGCGCGCTTATTGCAATCAAGGGATCAGCACGGCCCGCCCGGCCGCGATGCCGCCGTGCTGCGTGCCCAATCCTTGCGCGTTGAAAGCCTGGTTTAGCCGTAGGAGCGCACCTGGGCGCGATGTTCGCCGATCGGTAATGCCCGTCGCGGCCAGGTCCGCTCCTACGACAGCGGTGAATCCTGTGAGTTTGCCGTAGGAGCGCACCCGGGCGCGACATCTCGCTGATCGGTAATGCGCCGTCGCGGCCAGGTCCGCTCCTACGACAGCGGTGAATCCTGTGAGGTTGCCGTAGGAGCGCACCCGGGCGCGACGTCTCGCCGATCGGTACCGCCTCGTCGCGGCCAGGTCCGCTGCTACGACGGCGGCAGCCCGCCGCGAGGAGGGCGCTTGCTCAGGCTTCGCCGAACAGCTCCGCTTCCAGCGTCATCAGCGGGGCGGCGCCGCTGCGGATGGTGGCGGCATGGGCCAGCGTGCGTGGCAACACGCGTGCGAAGTAGAAGCGTGCGGTTTCGCGCTTGGCGCGTTTGAAGTCCTCGCTGTGCGCGGAGGCATCGGCCGCGGCCACGCTGCGTGCCCACCAGTACGCCAGCACCACGTAGCCGGAATAAAACAGGTAGTCGTAGCTGGCGGCACCGAGTTCGTCCGGATTGCGCGCGGCGCGATCGAGCACGTCGCGGGTCAGCATCGCCCACTCGCTGCACTTGTCGCGCAGCGGCTTGATGAACTCGGCCAGCGCTGCGTTGCCTTCCTGGGCATTGGCAAAGCTTTCCACATCGGCCAGGAACAGCTTCAATCCGGCCGCCTGGCTGGCAGCGGTCTTGCGGCCGATTAGATCCAGCGCCTGGATGCCGGTGGTGCCTTCGTAGATGGTGGTGATGCGTGCGTCGCGGGCCAGCTGCTCCATGCCGTATTCGCGGATGTAGCCATGGCCGCCGAAGCACTGCAGCGCGTGGTAGGTGTTCTCGATCGACCACTCGGTCTGGCAGGCCTTGGAGATCGGGGTGAGGAAGCTCACCAGGGTCTCGGCATCGGCGCGTTCCTGCTCGCTGGCGCCGCGGTGCGCCACGTCGACCAGGCTGGCGGCATGCAGCGCCAGCAGGCGGCTGCCTTCGGTCAGCGACTTGATGGTGAGCAGCATGCGGCGCACGTCCGGGTGCACGATGATCGGGTCGGCCGGTTTGTCGGGAAACCGGGCGCCGCTGAGCGCGCGCGACTGCAGACGTTCGCGGGTATAGCGCAGCGCGTTCTGGTAGGCCCGCTCGGACAGGCCGATGCCCTGCAGTCCGACGCTCAGGCGCGCAGTGTTCATCATCGTAAACATCGCCTGCAGGCCCTTGTGCGGCTGGCCGACCAGGTAGCCCTGCGCGCCTTCGAAGTTCATCACGCAGGTCACCGAGCCCTTGATGCCCATCTTGTGCTCGATCGAACCGCAGTGCAGCGCATTGCGTTCGCCCACGTTGCCGTCGCGGTCCACCTTGAACTTGGGGGTGACGAACAGCGAGATGCCCTTGGCGCCGGCCGGTGCGTCCGGCAATTTGGCCAGCACCAGATGCACGATGTTGTCGGTGAGATCGTGCTCGCCGGCGGTGATGAAGATCTTGGTGCCGGTGATGGCGTAGCTGCCGTCGGCGTTGGGCTCGGCGCGGGTCTTGAGCAGGCCCAGGTCGGTGCCGCAATGCGGCTCGGTCAGGCACATGGTGCCGGTCCAGCGGCCGTCGATCAGCGGCTTGAGGAACACGTCCTGCTGCCAGGTTTCGCCGTGCTGGCGCAGCGCTTCCATCGCGCCATGCGAGAGCAGCGGGAAGTTGCCCCAGGCCAGGTTGGCGGCGTTGATCATTTCGCTCAACGGCACGCCCAGCGTGTGCGGCATGCCCTGGCCGCCGAATTGCGTCTCGGCGGTCAGCCCGTTCCAGCCGGCGCCAACGAACTGGTCGTAGGCGGCGCGGAAGCCGGGCGGGGTTGTCACCGCGTGGGTACTCTTGTCGAAGGCGCAGCCGATTTCGTCGCCGATGCTGTTGAGCGGCGCCAGCACCTGCGCGGTGAAGCGGCCGGCCTCTTCGAGTACGGCATCGATGATGTCGGTGCTGGCGTCGGCATAGCCGAGCCGGGCAAACAGGGCTTGCGCGCCGAGCACATCGTGCAGGGCGAAGCGGAAATCGGTCAGCGGGGCGGTGTAGCTGCTCATGCGGGATCCTTCAAACGAGTGCGGGAAGGCGTGCGCGTCAGCGCAGCACGCCGTTGAGGCCGGGCGCCGGGCTAAGCGTGTTGCGCGACTCGACGCTGAAATCGCGCTGCTTCTTGTCCTGCGGCGTCGCCCATACCGTGCCCTTGAGCGCGTAAGGCAGCGAGCGGCCACCGGCCAGCACGTCGGCGACGGTGATGCGGCCCAGCGAGGTTGGCTGCACGTTGACGGTCACCACGTCGGCGGTTTCCGGGCCGATCGAGATGCCGACGGTCTGGTCGAGCTTGCCGGCGACCTGATCGCCGGCGGAAATCTCCAGCGCCACGCGCTCGAACTGCATCGGGATGCTGCTGTAGTTCTGCAGCCGCAGATCGACCGACCAGGAGCCATCGGTACGCACGGTCAATTGCTGGATGCTGGCAGCCGGCTCGGACACGCGGCGTACCGCACCGCCGCAGGCGCTCAGCAGCAGGCCGCAGGCCAGCGAGACGATCAGGAGACGGGAGGCGCGACGCATGTACTGAAGTCCTTGGCGGGATGAGGCGGCGCCAAGAATACTACGCAGTACGGTTGCTGCCTTGCTGCCGGCGCGCGTGCAATGCGGCGTGTGATGCGCGGCGCGCGGTGGGCCGGCCACCGGAGTCAGGGCAGCGGCGCAGCCACGATCAGCGGCGACAGGTCGTAGCCCATCTGCGCGGCCCGGGCCTTGAGCTGTTCGAACTGCGCGCGCGGCATCTGCGGCGAGCGCGACAGGATCCAGAGATAGTTGCGATCCGGCTCGCCGACCATGGCCCATTGATAGTCCGGGTCGAGGGCGATCACCCAGTAGTCGGCCCACACCAGCGGCAACCAGCTCAACCATTCCGGGGCAAAGCGCACCTGCAGCTGCCCGGGCTGGCCAGCGACCGGGCGCGCCACCCCGTCGGCCTGGGCCAGCTCGCCATCGGCGGTGCGGCAGCCGTTGCGCACGCCGATCAGGCCATCGTCGCGCAAGGTGTAGCTGGCGGTGATGTCGCTGCGGCACTTGTTCTGGAACGACACCGGAAGATGCGCGATCTCGTGCCACTGGCCCGCGTAGCGGGAGATGTCCAGTTGCGGCACTGCGCGTACCGGCGGTTGGGCGGCGGCCGCCAGCGGCAGCAGCAAGGCGAACGACAACAGCAGGCGGGGCAGGCGCATGACAATCTCCTCCGGACCTGCGCAGGCTAGGCCATGCCGCCCGCCACGCGGCGTGAACCGGTGCAGGAAAGCACAGGTGTCGCGCCGGCCCGCAACAAAGTTCATCGCAAGGCTTGCCCAAACTGCGCCTGCTCGCTATGATGCGCGTCCTCGCAACGCAGGCAGCATGTTGCGATAGTGGCCGAGTAGCTCAGTTGGTAGAGCAGGGGATTGAAAATCCCCGTGTCGGCGGTTCGATTCCGTCCTCGGCCACCATTTCCAAGCCTTCGATCGCAAGGCTTCCCGGCAGTCGCCGGATATGCATCTCTTCCCGTTTTTATTGATCCCACGTTGCAGCGAGTGCTGCAGGTGGATGTGCTGCGTCTGCCGGCAGACCTGTCGCATGCGGCTGGACGAATTGCCGTGTCGCTCTGCGCTGTCACGCCAGCGTTCGGGTGCTGCCGGTTGCGTCCTCAAGGAGGCCCGGCAGCGTGCGCCGGGGGAGTAAAGGGAAGGACTGCATTTGCTCGCGCCCGGCCGGGTCGCGGCGGTTTTTTCCACGTCGTCTTCAACTGCACGTGGCGATACTTCCGCGCATGACGCACAAAACACTTCGACGCACGTTGATTCACGGGTACTGCGGTGAGTTCCGCGTGGAAACGATGGAAAGTCAGGCCCCTGGACAGACGCAGTGGTCGTCGACGGCGTTCGTGTATCACCGCGACCGCGCCTCGCCGATCGCCACGATCGAAGGTGCGGGGCAGGGCGAATACCGCGGTGATGCGCGCGAGCAGGCGCTGCGTGTGGGTTCCTGCCTGGCCGAGTTTCTGGACCCGAAGGAATATCGCCGCTGACGTCTGACGTCTGGCGCCGGCAGCGCGGCAGGCGTGCTCGCATCATCGAACCGGCGGCCACGCGATTGAGTGCCGGTGTGATGCAATGGGCTGCAATCGCCCATGCGGATGCGATCTCGCGCAGTGCACCACCGGCCGGCCGAGCTGGATCGCCGCGTATGCTGGCGTCCCATGCACATGAAGGAACGGCAATGACAACGCGATACTGGTGGTTGGCCCTGACACTGACAGCCGTTGCGCCGTGCGGCGCAGCGACGCTGCCTGCTGCTGCGTCCAGGCTGCTGCCGTCCGGGCAAACGGTCATCGGCCTTGCCGAGGCGGATCTGAGCGGAGATGGGCGGCCGGATTATGTGGTGGCCCTGCGCGCCGCCACAGAAGATGCACGCAAGGCAGACGGCGCCCCGGCGCCGGCGCGGACCCTGCTGGTCGTGATGGCGACCGCCGATGGCGGCTTTGCGATCGCCGGGCGCAATACGCGGGTGATCTTCAAGGCCGACGAAGGCGGGCAGTGCGATCCGTTTCTGGATGGCGAAGACGGCCTGGTGGCCAAGGGCGCCTACTTCACCGTGCAAAATGGCGTGGCCTGCGGCCAGCACTGGACCGACTACATCACGTTCCGCTATGACCGTGCGAGTGGCGGGGTGTTCTTCCACAAGCGTGTGCTGGAAGGCTGGGAGATGAACTCGGACGACTCGCCCGATGTCGACGCGCTGCGCATGAGCGAGCACAAGGAGATCAAGGCCGATCCGCGCAAGCCGATCGCCCTGTCTGCCTATAACCCTGCAGTCGAGTGAAGCGGCAGGCCGCTTAGCCGCCTGCCGGCCACCAGTTGTCCATGTTGCGCCGGTAGACGAACAGGCGCGGCGCCTTGGCCACCTGGGCGGCGGCCTGGCGCTCGCCGGCGACCAACGAAAACCCGATGTCCGCCAGCATGCGCGAGAGCGCGTTGGCATTGCCGCGGCCCGGGTCGCTGATGACGATCTCGCACGAGGGCTTGGCCAACGCAGGGATCAGGGTGGCCAGCATGGTGGCGTGGCGGCTCTCGTAGAGCACGTCGCTGGCGATGATCATGTCGAACTGGCCCATGTTCAGCGCGCCGGCGTCCCAGTCGAGCCGGCGATACGGCACCGAGTCAAGCGAGTTGAGCGCAGCGTTGTACGCCAGAAACACCTCGGCCAGCGGATGATGGTCGCTGGCGACCACGTCGGCGCCGCGCCTGCGCAACACCAGGCTGGCCAGCCCCAGGCCGCAACCGAGTTCGAGAATGCGCTTGCCGTCGATCGGGCGCGTGGCCATCGCTTCGGCCAGCAGTCGACCCGCAGGCCAGACCTGTCCGAACAGGCTCCATTGCGCCGAAGAGATGCCCGCATCGGACGCACTCTCGTCCGGATCGGCGTATTGCTGTTTATCGGCAAGTGCGCGGATGACGTAGGTCAGTTGCCCGAAGGTCAATTCGTGAATCTGGGTCTGGTAGCCCGGCATGGTGGCATCGCATGGTCGCCAGAACCTGCGCTGGCTGGAAGGACGCGCGCAACGGCGCCAGAACGGCCGAATGAAGCGCAGGAGCTGCTTGCTGCCTGCGCATGCTACGGCAAAACCGCCGATGCGCCTGCCTGCCACGGACGGCCTGTCGCGCCACCATTAACCTGCTTTCAGCAAGCGACGGCGAAGGCAATGGCTCACAGCTGCGCGCGTGCCTGCACGCCGGTGCCTGCGGCGGTGGGCGCCATCGCGTTTCGTCGGTTGACCGGGCCGTGCACGGACCATGGCTGGATGTGCCGGCGATGCGGGCACGGGGCTGCTGGTGGCCGCTGCGGCGGGCATCGACGTGGTGTCAACGCAGGCGCCGCATCGGCACGTGCTGCGTCAGGCGGGTTGGGTTGCGTCGGCGGGCGCGGCCGTACGGGAAAGGCTCATGGATGTGAGGGATCAGCTCACCGGCCCCAACTAGACTGTCGCCACGGGAATGGCCCCGCGGAGAACATGCACTTGAACGATCCTGGGTACGGAGAGCCACGAGCGCCTCACATCGGCGAATCACGCAGTCTTCCGGTCGAGAAACATCGCTCGGATATCTTCTTTGCGGCGGTGGAGACCACGCGGATGCCGATGACGGTGACCGACCCGCATCTGCCGGACAATCCGATCGTGTTCGCCAACCGCGCATTCCTGGAAATGACCGGGTATTCGGCAGAGGAGATCATCGGCAACAACTGCCGCTTCCTGCAGGGGCCGGAGACCGACCGCTCCAGCATCGACGATGTCCGCGAATCGATCGAAAACCGGCGCGAATTCGCCACCGAAGTGCTGAATTACCGCAAGGACGGTTCGTCGTTCTGGAATGCGCTGTTCGTCTCACCAGTGTTCGACGAGAGCGGCCGTCTGGTGTATTTCTTCGGCTCGCAGCTGGATGTGAGCCGTCGCCGCGATGCCGAGGACGCCTTGCGCCAGGCGCAGAAGATGGAAGCGCTGGGGCAGCTGACCGGCGGCATTGCGCACGATTTCAACAATCTGTTGCAGGTGATGGCCGGCCACCTGGAAGTGATCCAGATGATGGCCAACAAGGGCGGCGACAACGCGCAGCGCATCGCCTTCAGTGCCGAGCACGCGGCTGCGGCAGCCGCCAAGGCGGCTACGCTCACGCAGCAACTGCTGGCGTTTTCGCGCAAGCAGAAGTTGCGCGGGCGGGTGGTGAACCTCAACGGTCTGGTGTCGGGCATGAACAACATGGCCGAGCGCGTGCTGGGCGGCGGCATCACCATGCAGCAGTCGCTGGACGAGCGGCTGTGGAATTGCCAGATCGATACCACGCAGGCCGAAGTGGCGTTGTTGAACGTGTTGATCAACGCGCGCGATGCGATGGCGCAGGTCGAGCGCAAGCAGGTCACGGTGCAGACGCAGAATGTGGAAATCACCAGCCACGATCTGGCGATGTATCACCAGCTGGCACCGGGCCGTTATGTGAGCCTTGCGGTGAGCGATACCGGTTCGGGCATGCCGCCGGATGTCGCCAGCCGGGTCATGGAGCCGTTCTTCACCACCAAGGACGAAGGGCAGGGCACAGGCCTGGGCCTGTCGATGGTGTACGGCTTCGTCAAGCAATCCGGCGGCACCGTGCGCATCTCCAGCGAAGTGGGCGAGGGCACCACGGTGCGGCTGTACTTTCCCGCTTCCAGCGAGTTCGAGAACGAGCTGCAGGCGGCCAAGGGCCGCGCGATCGACAAGGGCGGCAGCGAGACCATCCTGATCGTGGAAGACAAGCCGGATGTGGCGGTGGTGGCGCAGATGTTCCTGGAAGATGCCGGTTACCGCATCCTGACCGCATCCAGCGGACGCGAGGCGGTCGAGGTGCTGGAACAGCATCCGGAGGTGGACGCAGTGTTTACCGATCTGATCATGCCCGGCGGCATGAATGGCGTGGTGCTGGCACGCGAGGCGCGGCGCATGCTGCCCAGGGTCAAGGTCCTGCTGACCACCGGCTATGCCGATGCCAGCATCGAGCGCACCGACGTCGGCGGTGCGGAATTTGACGTGGTCAACAAGCCGTACACGCAGAAGGAACTGCTCAAGCGGATCCGCATGCTGCTGGATGGGCCCACCGGCGTCGGCTGAGCTGCGCGCATCCGGGCATCGCGGTGCCCGGATGTCGGTTGCAGCTGGTCGGCGATCGTGCAGTGTCGCTGCACTGCCGGGGATGCGCTGCGCCAGGCGTATCCCGCTCAGGAACGGTCAACCAGTTGTAGCGAGCAATCCTCCTGCTTGCGTAAACGGCGCAGGATCCGCAAGGCACACGCGATGCACGCCGATGCGATTCACCGGCCGGCCCTGCCCGGCACGAGCGCAGTCGTCGGTGGGCGGCGGCGAATCCTGGTGCGCTTACTCTTCGCGCATCGGCGCGACATAGCCGTCGGGCTTGTCGGCATTGCGCTCGAACAGGAACTTCTGCAACTCGGCCTCGAGAAACGCGCGGTGCTTGGGGTCGCGTGGCGAGAGCCGGTTCTCGTTGATCAGCATGGTCTGATGCGCCAGCCACGCCTGCCATGCGCTCTTGCCGATGTGCGCGAACACGCGCTGGCCGAGCTCGCCGGGATACGGCACAAAGTCCAGGCCTTCGGTGTCGCATTGCTGGTACTGGCAGAACACGGTGCGGGACATGCGGATTCCTTTGAGTGCGCGCCTAGAGGGCGTCGAGCAGTTTGCGGATCGGCGCCGGCAAGCCCAGCGATGCGAGATCGGCGTGGGCGACCCAGCGCAGATCGTCATTGTCGCGTACCACCGGGCGCAGCGCGACCTTGCGGATGCGCAGGGGCTGCAGATGCAGGCGGTAGTGGCTGAAGGTGTGCACGATCAGCGGCATTTCGTCGGCGCGGTCGTAGTTGCCGTCGATATGTGCCGCGAACCATGCGCGCATGCCGCCATCGGTCTCGGCCTGCGGCAGCGTCCACAGCGAGGCCCAGATGCCGGTTGGCGGGCGGCGCTGCAGCAGGATCTGCCTGTCCGCGTTTTCCAGCAGCAAGGCAGTGGCTTCGCGCTCGGGCAACGCCTTGCCGGGCTTGGGCGTGGGCAGTGCGTCCACCAGGCCATCGCGGCGCGCGGCGCAAGCGTCCTGCAGCGGGCACAGCACGCAGGCCGGTCTGGCGCGCGTACATAGCGTGGCGCCGAAATCCATCTGCGCCTGCGTGTAGTCGGCCAGGCGGCCGGCCGGCACGTGCGCCACATGCGTCGTCGCCAGTTGCCATAACTCTTTTTCGATCACCGGCAGGCCGGGATAGCCGGCGATGCCGTGGAAGCGCGTCAGCACGCGCTTGACGTTGCCGTCCATGATCGCGAAGCGGTCGTTCCAGGCCTGGCTGAGGATCGCGCCCGCAGTGCTGCGGCCGATGCCGGGCAAGGCGAGCAAGGCATCGACATCGCGTGGCAGTTCGCCATCGTGCAGGGCCAGGCATTGTTTGGCGGCCGCGTGCAGATTGCGTGCGCGTGCGTAGTAGCCCAGCCCGGCCCAATGCGCCATCACGCTGTCGTTGTCGGCTGCGGCCAGATCGGCCAGGGTCGGAAAGCGGGCGACGAACTTCTGGAAATACGGAATGACCACCGCGACCTGGGTCTGCTGCAGCATGATTTCCGACAGCCACACCCGGTACGGCGCACGTGGATGCTGCCAGGGCAGATCGTGGCGGCCGTGGCCGTCGAACCAGTGCAGCAGGCGGTCGACGAAAGCGTCAGCGGTGGCAGTGGCGTGGTCGGCTGGCATGGGCTCTGCTGGCGATGGAGGGCAAGGGCTTCAGGGCGGGGCCGGGCCGGCGGCGGGCGTGCTGCGACGGTGCCGCTCAGCGCAGCGGAAAGGCCAGTCCGACCAGGCGCTGTTCGCGGAAAACGCCTTCAGCGCCAGGGCCGTGCGGCGCGGCCGGTGCATGGTAGTAGACCACCGCGGGAGTGGCGCGGGCCTGTCTGCGCAACGCCGCCGGCAGGGGTTGGGCAAACTCCAGTACACGTCTGGCACGCGACCAGTCGCCCGACATCTGCCGCACCGTGCAGCCTGCCTGCAGCGCCTGTGCGCACAGCGGCTGCAGATGCGGGCAGGCGCGTTCCACTCAGCTGCCCAAGGCTTCCGGCAACAGGGCGTCGACAAAGGCGACCGGGTCGAACACACGCAGGTCTTCCGGGCGTTCGCCGATGCCGGCGAAGCGGATCGGGATATTGAACTCGCGGGCCAGGGCGAACACCACGCCACCCTTGGCGGTGCCATCGAGCTTGGTCACGACCAGGCCGGTGACGCCGACCGCGGCATGGAACTGGCGCAGCTGCGAAATGGCGTTCTGCCCGGTGGTGCCGTCGATGACCATCAGCACTTCGTGCGGCGCGGCGGCATCGATCTTGCCGAGCACGCGGCGGATCTTGCCCAGCTCGTTCATCAGCCCGGTCTGGGTATGCAGGCGGCCGGCGGTGTCGGCGATCAAGACCTCGGTGCCGCGCGCCTTGGCGGCCTGCAGGGCGTCGAACGCCACCGAGGCGGCGTCGGCGTTTTGCCCCTGCGCAATCACGGCCACGCTGTTGCGATCGCCCCAGGCCTGCAGCTGCGCCACCGCGGCGGCGCGGAAGGTGTCGCCGGCCGCCAGCATCAGGCTGTTGCCGTCGTCCTTGAAGCGCTTGGCCAGCTTGCCGATGGTGGTGGTCTTGCCGACGCCGTTGACGCCGACGGTGAGCACCACGAAGGGCTTGGCCGCGCGGTCGATGACCAGCGGCTTGGAAACCGGCTGCAGCAGCGCGATGAGGTCGGCGCGCAAGGCCTTGAACATCGCCTGCGCATCGACGAACTCGCGCGACTTCATGCGCTTGCGCAGCCCTTCGACCAGGGCGGTGGTGGCACCGATGCCGACGTCGGCGGTGATCAGCGCGGTTTCGATCTCGTCGAGCAGGTCGTCGTCGAGCTTGGGGTTGCGCGAGAACAGACCGCCGAAACTGCGCGCGAAGCTGCTGTTGCGCAGGCGATCGCGCCAGCCCGGTTTGCCGGCCGGGGCGGCCGGTAGCGCATCGCGCTGGCCGACGATGCTGTCGTTGTCGGAACTGGCCGGAACTGGGGCGCTGATCACGGCCGGGGCGACGACAATGGGGGCGGCCGCGGGCGGCGGGGCGACGACCGGCGTCGCTGCGGGCGCAGCGGGTGTGGCGGCAGGCGCAACGACGGCGGGCGTGGCATGTTGCGACGGCGTCGGTGCAGGCGTAGCTGCCGGTGGCAGGGGCGCGCTCTGTGGCTGCACGACTACCGGGGGCACCACCACTGCCGTGGTGGGGCTGGGCGTGGTAGCGGGCATCGGATCGGGCAGCGCCTGCAGGGCCGAAGGCGCCGGTGTTGCCGGCGGTGTGGGTGCGCTGGGGACTGCGGCAACGCTCTGCGCCTGACCGGACCGCGCGGCGATGTCCTGCGCATGCTGTTCGGCCGGTGCGGCGGCGGCGGGCGGCGTTGCGGCCGGCGTTGGCGCTACCGGTTCGCTGCTCACGGGTGCGGCAGGCGTGGGCGATCCCGTCGTCGCCGCCGCGCCGGGTTCGGCGGTGGGCATTGCCTCGACCGGCGACGCCGGGGTGGCAGCGGAGGGCGCGGTGGGGAATGCGGCTGCCAGTTCTTCCAGGCTATAGCGCGAGGTACGCGCGCTGTCGGGCGTGGTTGGCTTGTTACGGCGGAAAAAGCTGGCCATTGGCAACGCAGTAGGGGAAACCCGAAATTCTATCATCCGGGTCCTGGTTCGCCTTGACGCGCCCTTCAGCGCGGCCTTGGCCGGGCACCGTCATGCGCGCTGCGCCAGCGCCGCAACCACCCAGGCAAACCGCATTGCCACAGCACCATCGATGCTGCCGAATTCGGCATTTGTGGCAGCGATGTGCCGGCGCGTGTCTGCGTGCCTACAGCTGGCCCTTGAGCGCACGGTAATCGCGCGGGGTCATGCCGACGGTTGCCTTGAACTGACGCGCGAACGCGCTCTGGTCGGCAAAGCCGCAGCGTTGCCCGATGCTGGCGATGCTGTCGTCGCCGTACAGCAGCCGCATTGCCGATTCGATGCGCAGCTTGGTCAGCAATTGCTGCGGGGTTACCTGAAAGACGCGGCGGAAGTGCCGCTCCAGCTGCGCCACCGACAGGCCGGCCAGGTCGGCCAGGCTCTGCACGCGCAGGTTGTCGCCGAAGTTGGCCTGCATGTGATCCATCACCTGGCTCAGGCGCTCGTACGCCGAGTGGCGGCTGTCGGGCTGGCCCAGGTCGCGGGAAATGCCGACCACGCCGATCACCTCATTGGCCTCGCAAAGCGGGCGCTTGAAGGTCAGGCACCAGCCGGGCAGGCGGTTGGGATACAGATGCACCTCCAACTGGTTGTCGATGAGCTCGCCACACAGCACGCGGCGGTCCTGCATCATGTAGCTGCCGCCCAGCGGCAGCGGAAACACTTCCAGTGGCGAGCTGCCGATGATGTCGCTGCGCAGCTTGCGTCCGAGCCGGCGCACCAGCGTCAGGTTGCAATGGGTGTAGCGGCCCTCGCTGTCCTTGATGAAGAACACCACGTCCGGCAGCGCATCGAACAGCGTCTGCATTTCCAGCGCGGGAAGGTTGAGGTCCATCGGCGTCATGGTGGAGGTCACGATTGACGGCTGCACGAAAGGCGCGGCCCTGTATGGATCCTAGCGCAAACGCGGGGCCGTGAATCGGCTTGTCGATTGTGCGGATTTCCGCATTTGCAACTCGCATTGGACGCTAGTCGCCTGCCAGCCGGCAGTGGGAGCATGAGCCATGCACACGATCGACGTCATCGACTCCCATACGGCCGGCGAACCCACCCGCGTGGTCCTCTCCGGCTTCCCCGACCTGGGCGATGGCGATCTGGCGCAATGCCGCGAGCGGTTTCGCCGTGATTTCGACCCGTGGCGCAGCGCGATCGCCTGCGAACCGCGCGGCTCGGACACCATGGTCGGCGCCTTGCTGCTGCCGGCCCGCGACCCCGGCGCCTGCACCGGGGTGATCTTCTTCAACAACGTCGGCTACCTGGGCATGTGCGGGCACGGCACCATCGGGGTGGTGCGCACGCTGGCCGAGCTGGGGCGCATCGCGCCGGGCCGGCACCGCATCGAGACGCCGGTCGGCACGGTGGGCGTGGAACTGGCCGAAGACGGCACGGTGTCGGTGGACAATGTCGACAGCTATCGCATCGCGACCGACGTGGAGGTGGACGTGCCCGGTCACGGGCCGGTACGCGGCGATGTGGCCTGGGGCGGCAACTGGTTCTTCATCACCGGGCAGGCGCCGTGTGCGCTGGAGCTGGCGCATCAGCGCGAACTGACCGCCTACACCGAGGCGATCCGGCTGGCGCTGGAAGCGGCCGGCATCACCGGCGAGGCCGGTGGCGAGATCGACCACATCGAAGTCAACGGCGCCGCACCCGACGGCAGCGGCGTGGCGCGCAACTTCGTGCTGTGCCCAGGCCTGGCCTACGACCGCTCGCCGTGCGGTACCGGCACCAGCGCCAAGCTGGCCTGCCTGGCCGCCGACGGCAAGCTGGCCGAAGGCGAGCGCTGGGTGCAGCAAGGCATCCTGGGCAGCGCCTTCGAAGGCAGCTATCGCCTCAGCGGGCGTGGCATTGCGCCACGCATCAGCGGGCAGGCCTACATCACCGCACGCACGCAGCTGCTGATCGACCCGGCCGACCCGTTCGCCTGGGGCATCGTGGCCTGATGGACGAGCAGCTGCGCGCGCAGGAGGGACACGCCGGCGCAGCGTCTGCCGCGGCCGCCCGCTTGCCCGATGCGTCGCTGGCCGCCGCGGATGCGCCAGCCACCGACACCCGCAACGTGCCGGCCGCTGCCGGTACGCGACGCAGTTACGACCTGATCGTGGTGGGCGCGGGCATCGTCGGGGCGGCCTGCGCCGAGGCGGCGGCCGGCGAAGGGCTGCGGGTGGCGATCGTCGAGCCGGGGCCGATCGGCGGCGGTTCCACCGCCGCGGCGATGGGGCACCTGGTGGCGATGGACGACGACCCGGCCGAGCTGGCGTTGTCGGCGTACTCGCTGCGCCTGTGGGAGCGGTTCGCACAACTGAGCGAAGCCGAGTTCAGCCGCTGCGGCACGCTGTGGGTGGCGCGCGATGCGCGTGAACTGGCGGCGGTGCCGGCCAAGATCGCGCGGCTGGCGGCGGCCGGTCTGCAGGCCGATGCCATCGCTGCCAGCCAGTTGTATGCGCTGGAGCCGCACCTGGTGCCGGGCCTGGCCGGCGGCATGCGCGTGCCCGGCGAGGCCGTGGTGTATCCGCCGCGGGTGGCGCGGCATCTAGTGAGCCTGGCCTGCAAGGCCGGCGCGCAGCTGTTTGCCGGCCGCAGGGCGGAGCAGTTGCAGGCGCAGGGGGTGCGTCTGGACGATGGCCAGCTGTTGGCCGGCCCGGTACTGGTCGCCAGCGGCGTGGCCTTGCCGCAGCTGTTGCCCGAGCTGGCGCTGCGCCCGCGCAAGGGCCATCTGGTCATCACCGACCGGCATCCGGGGCTGATCCGGCATCAGTTGCTGGAGCTGGGCTATGCCGATTCGGCGCATGGCGCCGACGCCACCAGCGTGGCGTTCAATGTACAGCCGCGGCCGACCGGGCAGATCCTGATCGGTTCCTCGCGCCAGTTCGGCGAGCACGATCGCGCGCTGTCGCTGCCGGTGCTGCAGCAGATGCTGCAGCGCGCCTTCGCGTACCTGCCGGTGCTGCGTGAATTGCAGGCGATCCGGGTGTGGACCGGGCTGCGCCCGGCCACGCCGGACGGGCGCCCGTATCTCGGGGCGATGCCCGGGCGGCGCGATGTCTGGGTGGCCGCTGGTCACGAGGGGCTGGGCGTCACCACGGCGCTGGGGAGCGCCCGGGTGATCGTGGACAGCCTGCTCGGGCGCACGCCAGCCATCGACCCGAGCCCGTACGCACCGGCGCGCGCCGTGCACGGTGCCGCCGCATGAGCGCGACGGTGCGCCTGCACGTGGACGCGCAAGCGGTCGAAGTGCCGGCCGGCGCCAGCGTGGCCGCGGCGGTGGCGCTGGCGACGCTGCAGTTCCGGCAATCGTGCAGCGGCCAGCCGCGCGCGCCGTTGTGCGGCATGGGCGTGTGTTTCGAATGCCGGGTGCGCATCGACGGCATCGGCCAGCAACGTGCCTGCCTGGTGGATGCGCGCGACGGTATGCAGGTACGCACCGATGGCTGAGCGCGTGCAGCATTTCGATGTGCTGGTGATCGGCGCCGGCCCGGCCGGCCTGGCGGCGGCGCAGGCCGCGGCCAGTCATGGCATGCGCGTGGGCGTGGTCGACATGCAGCCGCGTGCCGGCGGGCAGGTGTGGCGCAGCGACCTGCTGCATGGCGCGCCCGCCGATGCGCGCACGCTGTTGCAGCAGGTGCAGGGCGCTGCGTCGATCACGCTGCTGACGCGCACGCAGATCCTGCTGGCGCAGCCGGGCTGGCTGTTGGCCGATGGCCCGGACGGTTCCCTGCAACTGCATTACGCCGCCCTGGTACTGGCCACCGGCGCACGCGAACTGCTGCTGCCGTTCCCCGGCTGGACCTTGCCCGGCGTCACCGGCGCCGGCGCGGCGCAGGCGCTGGCCAAACAGGGCTGGCCGCTGGCCGGCACGCGCGTGGTCGTCGCCGGCAGCGGCCCGCTGCTGCTGGCCAGTGCGGCCACGCTGCAACGGCATGGCGCACGGGTGCTCGGTATTCACGAACAGACGTCGGCAGCCGCGTTGCGGCAGTTTGCGCTGCAGCTGTGGCGCTGGCCGGGCAAGGCGGCGCAGGCGGTGGCGTTGCGCCTGCAATTGCGCGCGGTGGCCTATCGCGCCGGCAGCATCGTGGTTGCCGCGCACGGCGACACGCAACTGCGCGAGATCGACATCGAAGGCCCTGCCGGTCGCAGCCGTATCGCCTGCGATCACTTGGCGGTGGGCTATGGCCTGGTGCCGAACACCGAGCTTGCACAGCTGCTCGGCTGCCGGCTGGACGCATGCGGCGCGCATCAACAGGTGCAGGTGGATGCGCTGCTGCGCACCAGCGTGCCCCAGGTGTTTGCGGCGGGCGAAGCCTGCGGCATCGGCGGGCGCGATTGCGCGCTGGTCGAAGGTGCGATGGCCGGGCATATGGCTGCCGACGCACCGGACGCCGCGCTGCGGCTGCAGCCGCGGCGGCGTGCCGCGCGTGCGTTTGCCGAATTAGTGCAACAGCAATTCGCTCTTGATCCACGCATCCGCACGCTGGCCCGGCCCGACACGCTGGTATGCCGCTGCGAAGACGTGCCGCTGGCTGCGCTGGACAACTTCGACGATGCACGCGATGCCAAGCTGGCCTCGCGCTGCGGCATGGGCGCCTGCCAGGGCCGCATCTGCGGCACAGCGCTGGCCGAACTGGGGCGCTGCCCGCCCGCGCTTTCCACCGACGCCGGCCGCCGGCCGCCGTTGTTCCCGGTCCGCCTCGCGGCGCTGGCCGACCCGTTCACTTCCGACTCGCAAGGGAATCATCCATGAGTATTGCTGCGTTCTGGCACGGCGTGTTGCCGGCCATCACCACCCCGTTCACCGCCTCCGGCGAGATCGACCACGCCTTCCTGGGCAAGCACGCCAATCAACTGGTGGACGCCGGCTGCACCGCGATCGTGCCGCTGGGTTCGCTGGGCGAAGCGGCCACCTTGAGCGTGGAGGACAAGATCGCCGTGATCAAGACGCTGATCAGCGCATTGAACGGCCGCGTGCCGGTGGTGCCGGGCATCGCCAGCCTGGCCACCGGTGAGGCGGTGGCGCTGGCCAAGGCGGCCAAGGAGCTCGGTTGCGGCGGGCTGATGGTGTTGCCGCCCTACGTCTACTCCACCGACTGGCGCGAGATGGGCGCGCATGTGCGCGCGGTGATCGCCGCCACCGACCTGCCGGTGATCCTGTACAACAACCCGGTGGCCTACAAGACCGACTTCGGCCCGGCGCAGATTGCCGAGCTGGCCGCCGAATTCCCCAACCTGCAGGCAGTGAAGGAGTCCTCGGGCGATGTGCGCCGCTTCGCCGCGCTGCAGGAATTGCTGGGCGACCGCCTGGCGCTGCTGGTCGGCATGGACGATGCCATCGTCGAAGGCCTGAGCATGGGCGCCAAGGGCTGGATTGCCGGGCTGGTCAACGCCTACCCGAAGGAATCGGTGCGCCTGTTCGAACTCGCGCGCGATGGCGGCTACCCGGCGGCCAAGGAACTCTACGACTGGTTCCTGCCGCTGCTGCGCCTGGATACCGTGCCCAAGTTCGTGCAGTTGATCAAACTGGTGCAGGAAAAGGTGGGCCTGGGCAGCGAGCGCGTGCGCGCGCCGCGGCTGGTGGTCGACGGTGCCGAGCGCGAGGCCGCGCTCAAGGTCATCGATCACGCCATCGCCACTGCGCCCACACTGTCCTGACGATGAGGTCTCGCCGCACGTCCCTGGATACGCGACGCGCACGGAGTCATGCGCGCATGGGGTGGCCGGTGTAGCGAGACGCGGGTCGCCGAGGGTGTCGCATCAACATGGCATCCTCGGCGTTTTTTGGTCGGCCGCTGCCGCATGGCGTGCAGCGTCCGTCCTCATGCAACCGAAGGTGCCGCAATGAACGAGACGCTCCAATCCACGCCCATCCAGCAGGCCGAGGTGTTGCTGGCCGGCCGGTGGCAACCCAGCCGCGCGGCGAGCGCCAGCTTCCGTGCCGCCGACCCGAGCACGGGCGAGGCGATCGGGCCGCAGTTTCCGGTCAGCGGTGCGGAGGATGTCGAAACCGCGATTGCGGCAGCGCAAGCGGTTGCGGCGGAACTTGCCGCGGCACCGGTCGAACGGATCGCCGCATTCCTGGACGCCTACGCAGATGCGCTGGATGCCGATGCCGACACCCTGGTGGCGCTGGCCCACGCAGAAACCGCATTGCCGGCGCCTACGCGCTTGCGTGGTAACGAGCTGCCGCGCACCAGCGGGCAGTTGCGTCAGGCCGCCCAGGCGGTGCGCAGCTACAGCTGGACCCAGCCCATCATCGACACCGCTGCCGATCTGCGTTCGCATCTGGCGCCGTTGGGCAAGCCGGTGGTGGTGTTTGGCCCGAACAATTTCCCGTTCGCCTTCAATGCGATTGCCGGCAGCGATTTCGCCTCGGCCATTGCCGCGCGCAACCCGGTGATCGCCAAGGCGCATCCGCTGCATCCGGCCACCAGCCAGCGCATGGCGCAGCTCGCGCACACGGCATTGCTTGCGGCGGGCCTGCCGGCTGCGGCGGTGCAGTTGCTGTATCACGTCGACAACGCCACCGGCCTGCGACTGGCCGGCGATGCGCGGCTGGGGGCGATCGGCTTTACCGGTAGCCGTGCCGGCGGGCTGGCGCTGAAGGCCGCCGCCGATGCGGCCGGCGTGCCGTTCTATGCCGAGCTGTCCAGCGTCAACCCGGTGTTCCTGCTGCAGGGCGCGCTGGACGAACGCGGTGCCGCGCTGGCGCAGGAATTCTTCTCCTCGTGCACCCTGGGCAGTGGCCAGTTCTGCACCAATCCCGGGGTGGTGGTGGTGCCGCAGGGCGAAGCCGGGGATGCCTTCGTGGCCGCGACCACGGCGCATTTCGAGGCCGCCCTGCCGATGGTGCTGTTCTCCAAATCCGGGGTGGAAGGCGTGCAACGCGGTGTGGCGGCCCTGCGCGCTGCCGGTGCCGCGCTGCTGGCCGGTGGACATACCGGCGAAGACGGCTATCGCTACGCGCCGACCTTGCTGAGCGTGGATGCGCAGGCATTTCTCGCCAATCCGCATGCACTGCAGACCGAGGCCTTCGGCCCTGTGAGCCTGCTGGTGCGTGCGCGTGACCTCGCGCAGATGACGCAGCTTGCCGCGGCATTCGAAGGCAACCTCACCGGCACCTTGTATCGCGCGGCCGATGGCAGCGACGATGCTGACTGGCAGGCCATCGCACCGGTGCTGCGGGCGCGGGTGGGGCGGTTGATCAACAGCAAGATGCCGACCGGCGTGGCGGTGAGTGCGGCGCAGAATCACGGCGGGCCATTCCCCAGCACCGGGCATCCGGGCTTCACCGCGGTGGGCATGCCCGGTTCCATCCGCCGCTTCGCCGCCTTGCACAGCTACGACGCGGTGCCGGACGCGTTGCTGCCGGCCGAGTTGCGCCAGCGCAATCCGGGCGGGGTGGCGCGTCTGGTCGATGGGCAGTGGAGCACCGCCGATCTTGGAGCGGGCACATGAGCGGCCAGATCGGCGGGCTGTCGCTGGAGCAGGCGCGCGCGCAACTGGCGCCGTGGACACAACGCGCCGCGCCGATCGCCGTGGACGAATACGCACAGCGCCTGGAACGCGCGCGCCGCCTGATGACTGCGCACGGCGTGGATGCGCTGTTGATCGGCGCTGGCACCTCGCTGCGTTATTTCACCGGCGTGCCGTGGGGTGCGAGCGAGCGCCTGGTCGCGCTGCTGCTCACGCTGGACGGCGACCCGGTGCTGATCTGCCCCGCGTTCGAGGAAGGCTCGCTGGATGCGGTACTGCAGGTTCCGGTCGCCAAGTATCTGTGGGAAGAACACGAGGACCCGTACGCGCTGGTGGTGCAGGCGATGGATGACCGCCATGCGCATGCACTGGCGCTGGATCCGGGCATCGCCTTTGCCGTGCACACCGGCCTGCGCGCGCACCTGGGCACGGCCATCCGCGATGCCGGGGCCATCATCGATGGCTGCCGCATGTGCAAGTCGCCGGCCGAGCTGGCACTGATGCAGCAGGCCTGCGACATGACCCTGCTGGTACAGCGGCTGGCCGCCGGCATCGCGCAGGAAGGCATCGGCACCGACCAGCTGGTGCGCTTCATCGACGAGGCGCATCGCGCGCTGGGCGCGGACAACGGCTCGAGCTTCTGCATCGTGCAGTTCGGCCATGCCACCGCATTCCCGCATGGCATTCCCGGCGTGCAGCACCTGCGCGCCGGCGAGCTGGTGCTGATCGACACCGGCTGCACCGTGCAGGGCTACCACTCCGACATCACCCGCACCTGGATCTACGGCACGCCCAGTGACGCGCAACGGCGCATCTGGGACCTGGAACAGGCAGCGCAGGCGGCGGCATTTGCAGCGATCCGCCCGGCTGTTGCGTGCGAAGCAGTGGACCAGGCGGCGCGCAGCGTGCTGGAGGCGGCAGGGCTGGGCCCGGACTACCGCTTGCCCGGCCTGCCGCATCGCACCGGTCACGGCTGCGGGCTGGCGATCCACGAAGCGCCGTATCTGGTGCGCGGCAATGCGCAGCCGCTGCAGCCGGGCATGTGCGCCAGCAACGAGCCGATGATCGTGGTGCCCGGCGCGTTCGGCGTGCGCCTGGAAGACCACTTTCATGTCACCGATGCCGGCGCGCAGTGGTTTACGCCGCCGTCGCCGGCGATCGACCACCCCTTTGCATGAGCTTGTACAGGCCCACGCACGCGTAGGAGCGCACCCGGGCGCGACGGGCATTTCCGATAAAGCCCGACGGGCATTTCCGATAAAAGCCGTCGCGCTCAGGCGCGCTCCTACCGCCGCCATTGCATCCTGGAGTCACTGCATGAACCACCTGCGTCCTGTCGCCATCGGCCTGCTGGCCGCCGCCCTGTTCACTGCCTGCAAGCCGGCGCCGCCTGCCGCGGAGACATCGGCTGCGGCCACGGCCGCGCCGACCGGCGAACAGGCCGCCAAGGCCTTCGATGCGCTGCTGGACAAGCAGTGGCAATACCACCTGCAGCACAACCCCGAGTTCGCCAGCATCATCGGCGACAAGCGGTACAACGACCGTTGGAGCGATTATTCGCTTCAAGCGGTGCAGGCCGAACGCAGCGCCACCGCCGAGCTGCTCACGCAATTCGAAGCGATCGACAGCAAGACGCTGGACGAGCAGCGCCAGCTCAGCCTGCAGATGATGCTCGGCCAGCTGCGTGACACGCTGGAAGGCATCGACCTGAAGACCTACGCGATGCCGCTGGAGCCGATCGGCGGCATCCAGCTGGGGCTGGCCGGTTACGGCGATGCGTTTCCGTTCGAGAACGCCAAGGATTATCAGGACTACATCAAGCGCCTGCAGACGATTCCGACGGTGATCGACCAGGTGATCGCGGTGTCGCGCCAGGGCGCGAAGGACGGCCTGGTGCAGCCGCGGTATCTGCTGGAGCGCCTGCCCGAGCAGATCGACAAGATCGCTGCGCTGACCGGCGAGCAGAGCCCGTTCGCCTCGCCGCTGAAAAAGCTCGATGCCGCGGTGCCGGCCGAGCAGCGCGCTGCGCTGCGCGCGCAGTTGCTGGCCGCGATCGCGCAGCAGGTGCGCCCGGCCTACGCCAAGCTGGCCGCGTTCGTGCGCGACGAATACGCCGCGCAAGGGCGCGCGCAGGAAGGGCTGTGGTCGCTGCCCGATGGCGAACGCCGCTATCGCTATGCCATCCATACCCAGACCACCACCGACATGGCGCCGGAGCAGATCCATCAGATCGGCCTGCAGGAAGTGGCGCGCATCGAAGGCGAGATGACGGTGATCGCCAAGGCGCAGGGCTTTGCCGACCTGGCCAGCTTCCGCAAGGCGGTGGACACCGACAAACGCCACTTCGCCAGCTCCGGCGAGCAGATCCTGCAGCAGTACCGCGATTACATCGCCGCGATGCAGCCGGAGCTGCCCAAGCTGTTCGGCCACTTGCCCAAGACCGCGCTGGAGGTACAGGCGATGCCCGCATTCCGGCGCAGCGCGCCCGGCGCCGAATACTGGCAAAGCAATCCGGAGGGCACCAAGCCGGCGATCGTGAAGGTCAACACCAGCGACTTCGCCAGCCGCACCCTGGTCAATATCGAAACCACCGCCTATCACGAGGGCGTGCCGGGCCATCACCTGCAGATCTCGCTTGCGCAGACGCTGCCATTGCCGCCGTTCCGCCAGCAGGCCGGCTACAACGCCTATATCGAAGGCTGGGCGCTGTATGCCGAGCGCCTGGGCAAGGAGATCGGCTTCTTCAAGGACCCCTATAACGACTACGGCCGGCTGTCGGGCGAGCTGTTGCGCGCCAATCGCCTGGTGCTCGACACCGGCGTGCATTACAAGCGCTGGAACCGCCAGCAGATGGTGGATTTCTTCCACGCGCATCCGTCCGACGACGAGCCCAGCATCCAGTCCGAAACCGATCGCTATATCGTCTGGCCGGGCCAGGCCCTCGGCTACAAACTGGGGCAGCTGCAGATTCTTGCGCTGCGTGCGGAGGCGGAAAAAGAACTCGGCGATCGCTTCGATGTGCGCGCCTTCCACGATGCGGTGCTCGGCGGCGGCGCCATGCCGCTGGCGATGCTGCAGCAGCGCGTGCGCCAGTGGATTGCGCAGGCCAAGGCGGCGCCGGAGGCACGCGGATGAACACCATCACCGTCTGGCGCGCGAGCGCATTGGGTGTGCTGATTGCCGCCAGCCTGGGCGGCACCGCAATGCAGGCGCAGGCCGCAGCGCCCGCAGCAAGCACGCAGGACAGTGCAGCGGCACGCTTCAAGGCCTTGTATACGCGCGAATGGCGCTGGCGCCAGGCGCAGTTGTCCGGCGCGGTGGATGAAGACAATCAGGCCACCCAGGACAGGCAGTCCGACCATCTGCCCAAGGTCGATGTGGCCACCCAGAACCTGCGTACCGCGTACTGGCGACAGGCCTTGAAGGAACTGGATGCGATTCCGGCAGCGCAGTTGCCGGCCGAAGATCAGGTGAGCTACCAGGTGTACCGGCAGCAGCTGCTGGTGCTGCTGGACCAGCAGCATTTCCGCGCCTGGGAAATGCCGTTCAACAGCGACTCGGCGTTCTGGAGCGACCTGGGCTTCAGCGCCGAGGCCAAGCTGCGCACGCGCGAGGACTGCCAGCGCTATCTGAAGATGCTGGCCGATATCCCGCGCTATTTCGCCGAGCACACCGACAACATGCGTGCCGGCCTGGCGCGTGGTTTCAGCCAGCCCCGGGTGACCCTGACCGGGCGCGACCAGTCCATTGCCGACGTGGTGCAGGCGAAGGGCGAGGCCAATCCGTTCTACGCACCGTTCAAGCAGATGCCGGCGACGCTGCCTGCCGACGTGCAGGCGCAATTGCGGCAGCAGGCGGTCAACACCATCGATGCGCAGGTGCTGCCCGCCTACGCCAAGCTGCTGGACTTCATCCGCAACGAATACCAGCCGCGCGCGCGCACCACGCTGGCCGGCGAAGCCCTGCCGGATGGGCAGGCGTACTACCGCGCGCAGATCCGCGAGTTCACCACGCTCGATCTCAGCCCCGAGCAGATCCACCAGATCGGCCTGCAGGAAGTGGCCAAGCTGCGCACGCAGATGGATCAGACCATCGCCGCCAGCGGCTTCAAGGCGCCGGCCGGGCAGGCGGTGTTTCCGGCCTTCCTGCAGTTCCTGCGCAGCGACCCGCAGTTCTATGCCAAGACGCCGGAACAGTTGCTCAAGCAGGCCGCCTGGATCGCCAAGCGCGTGGACGCCAAGGTGGGCGATTACATCGGCCGGCTGCCGCGGCGACGCTTCGCGATCGAGCCGGTACCGCCGGACCTGGCGCCGTTCTACACCGGCGGCCGTGGCGGCCCCGGCATCTACCTGGTCAACACCTACAACCTGCCATCGCGGCCGCTGTACAACCTGACCGCGTTGACGCTGCACGAGTCCTCGCCCGGCCACGCGCTGCAGATGCCGCTGGCGGCCGAGGCGCAGGGGCTGCCGGAGTTCCGCCGCTACGCCTACATCTCTGCCTACGGTGAAGGCTGGGCGCTGTATTCGGAGTACCTGGGCCAGGAAATGGGCATGTACGACACGCCCTACGATCGCTTCGGCTATCTGACCTACCAGATGTGGCGCGCCTGCCGCCTGGTGATCGACACCGGCATCCACCACCAGGGCTGGACGCGCGCGCAGGCGCAGGCCTACCTGCGCGACAACACCGCCCTGAGCGAGCATGAAGTCACCACCGAGGTGGACCGCTACATCGCCTGGCCGGGGCAGGCGTTGTCCTATTACCTGGGCGAGCTGAAGATCCTGGAACTGCGGCGCAAGGCCGAAGCCGCCCTGGGCGAAAAATTCGACCTGCGCCATTTCCACGATGCGGTGCTGCAGACTGGCTCGGTGCCATTGCCGGTGCTGGAGGCGCGCATCGACCGCTTCATCGCCGACGGGGGTGTCTCGCCCTATGCGGACGGCACTACGGCAGATGCCGCCGATGCAGGGCCAGGGGCGGCTGCCGATGACTGAGTGCGGCCAGATGCGCCTGCACCCGTTTGCCGGACCTGTGTTGCTGCCGTCGTACAGGACCACCGACGCGCGATCGCAGAACCACTGACCGCCATACGCCACGCACGACCACGCCATCTTCCGCAGTACGCGCTTTCATTTGTCCGGGGCCAGCTATGACCACACACGGTGCGACCACGCAAGGCAAGTTCCACAAGCGACTGAGCCTGACCGACCTGACCTTCATCGGGCTGGGCTCGATCTTCGGGTCGGGCTGGTTGTTCTCGGCCAGCCATGTCTCGTCCATCGCCGGACCGGCCGGCATCCTGTCGTGGATTCTCGGCGGCATTGCGGTGTTGCTGCTCGGCCTGGTGTATTGCGAACTCGGCGCCGCGCTGCCGCGCGCCGGCGGGGTGGTGCGCTACCCGGAGTATTCGCATGGCGCCTTGCTGGGCTCGTTGACCGGCTTCATCACCCTGATCGCGTTTTCCAGCCTGATCGCGATCGAGGTGGAAGCGGCGCGGCAATATGCGGCGGCGTGGTTTCCGCTACTCAACCAGCCCAACGGCACCCATCCCAGCGTATGGGGCTGGCTGGTGCAGCTGGCCCTGCTGCTGCTGTTCTTCCTGCTCAACTACTTCAGCGTCAAGACGTTCGCGCTGGCCAACAACATCGTCAGCATCTTCAAGTTCCTGGTGCCGATCCTGGTGATCGTGCTGCTGATGAAACACTTCAACGCAGACAACCTGAGCGTGCACGGGTTCGCACCGTCGGGCATGGCCGGGGTGGAGGCGGCGATCTCCGCCGGCGGCATCATCTTTGCCTACCTGGGGCTGACGCCGATCGTGTCGGTGGCCAGCGAGGTGCGCGACCCGCAGCGCAATATCCCGATCGCCCTGATCCTGTCGGTGGCCTTGTCCACGGTGATCTATGTGCTGCTGCAGCTGGCGTTCCTGGGCAGCATCCCGGCCGCGCAACTGGCGCCGGGCTGGAGCGGCATCGACAAGGTGTTTGCGCTGCCGTACCACGACATCGCGTTGGCATTGGGGATGGCGTGGCTGGCGGCGCTGGTGATCTGCGATGCGATGGTCTCGCCCAGCGGCACCGGCAACATCTACATGAATGCCACCCCGCGCGTGGTGTACGGCTGGGCGCGTAGCGGCGGGTTCCTGCCGGTGCTGACGCGGGTGGATCCGGCGTCGGGCATTCCGCGTCCGGCATTGTGGCTGAGCCTGGGCTTGTCGATCTTCTGGACGCTGCCGTTCCCCTCGTGGGAGACCTTGATCGGCGTGGTGTCGGCCGCGCTGGTGCTGAGCTATGCGGTGGCGCCGGTCACGGTGGCAGCGTTGCGCCGCAGCGCGCCGGAGCTGCCGCGGCCGTTTCGCGTCCGTGGCCTTGCCGTGCTGGGGCCGCTGTCGTTCATGGTCGCGGCCTTGATCGTGTACTGGTCCACCTGGCCGACGCTGTCGTGGTTGCTCGGCCTGCAGGTGCTCGCGTTCGCGCTGTACGTGCTGTACCGCCTGCCTTCGCGCGCGGGCAGGGCACGCCTGCTGCGCCAGGTGCGCGCATCGCTGTGGTTGATCGTGTTCTTCGTGCTGGTGATGGCGGTGTCCTGGGCCGGCACGTTCGGCGGCCACGGCTGGATCGCGCATCCGTTCGACACCGTGAGCGTGGCGGTGATCGCGTTCTTCATCTATCACTGGGGCGCGCGCAGCGGCTTGCGCGGCGACGAGCTGGCGCTGGAAGAAGACGATGGCGAATGACGCTCGGCGTCCCGCATGGGCAGTGCAGGTCTCGCGCGCCATGGCCGCCTGCATGCTGTTGCTCGCCGCCACTGCGCAGGCGGAGCCCGCGGTGCCCGATTACCAGCGTTCGCTCGGCCTGCGCGCGCACTGGAGCACGCTGACCGAAAACGTCGCCTGGCCGGCGCAATGGCAGGACGACGGTACGTTCTACTACCGCAAGACCGTGCCTGGTGGTTTCGCCTTCGTTCGCGCGGACGTGGCGACAGGGCACAAGCAGCCGGCCTTCGACCAGGAGCGCGTGGCGCAGGCGCTGCAGGCCGCCACCGGCGCCGCATATGCGGCGTTGGCGTTGCCGTTCGAGCGGTTTGCGTACTCGCAGGAAGGCGCGCGCGAAGACGGCGCGATCGTGTTCGCCATCGGGGAAGCACCCTGGCGCTGCAGCTTGGCCACGTATCAATGCGCGCCCGATGCCCCCGGCCGGCAACCGCAGTCGCAGCAGCGACCACGCGGCTTTGGCGTGGTACGCGACCCGGATGTGGCGGCCGACACCACCCCGCGCCGTTCGCCCGACGGGCAATGGGAAGCGCTGGCCGATGGCTGGAACCTGGTCGTGCGCCGGGTGGCCGATGGCCGAAGCGTGCAGCGCACCGACGATGGACGCGCCGAGGATTATTTCGATCCGGAAAGCATCGCCTGGTCGCCTGATTCGCAGCGGTTGGCGGTGTATCGGGTACGGCCGGGTACTGCGCGCCGCGTCACCCGCGTGGAGGCCGCGCCGGCCGGACGTCTTCAACCGCTCGTGCACACCCAGCTGTATCCCAAGCCGGGCGATGCGGTGGATGTGGAACGGCCGGTGCTGCTGGCGGTGGATGGCACGCGGCGGGTGGTGGACAACGCCTTGTTTGCCACGCCGTACTCCTTGTCGCCGCTGCAATGGCGGACGGATGGGCGCAGCGTGAGCTTTGAGTATGTGCAACGCGGCTTTCAGCACATGCGCGTGATTGCGGTGGATGCCCGCAGCGGGCGGGCGCATGTGGCCGTGGCCGAAGACGCACGCACCTTCGTCTATGCAGACCGCAGCTTTCGTCACGATGTGGACGCGCATGGCAACGAGATTGTGTGGATCTCCGAACGCGACGGCTGGCGGCACCTGTATCTGGTCGATGGCCGCAGCGGCAGGTTCAAACGCCAGCTCACGCGCGGGCCGTGGATCGTGCGCGATGTGCTGCGCGTGGACGACGCGCAGCGGCGCATCTGGTTCACCGCCAGCGGCATGGATGCGGGCAGGGACCCGTACTACCGGCAGTTGTACAGCGTGGATTTCGACGGCCGCAGGTTGACCCGGCTCACCCACATCGATGCCGATCACGATGTGGCGATCGCAGAGGACGGCCGGCATTACGTCGATGTCTATTCGCGCCCGGATCTGCCGCCGGTGATGGAACTGCACGCCATCGATGGCCGGCTGCTGCAGCAGGTGGAGCAGGGCAACATCGACAAATTGCTGGCCGCCGGCTGGCGCGCGCCGGAGACCTTCGTGGCCAAGGGCCGCGATGGCCGCACCGACATCTGGGGCATGGTGGTGCGCCCACGCGATTACGACCCGCACAAACAGTATCCGGTGATCGAGAACATCTACGCCGGCCCGCACGACTCCTTCGTGCCGAAGACGTTCTGGCCGTTTGGATATCACTCCGGTGGCGACAAGCAGATCGGCATGCAGGCGCAGGCCGATCTGGGTTTCATCGTGGTGATGATCGACGGCATGGGCACCGCCAACCGCTCCAAGGCCTTCCATGATGTGGCGTGGAAGAACCTGGGCGATTCCGGCTTTGCCGATCGCATCGCCTGGCACCGTGCGCTGGCCGCCAGGGATCGGTCCTACGACATCGGCCGGGTCGGCATCTACGGCGCCTCGGCCGGTGGGCAGAGCACGCTGGGTGCGCTCGAACGCCATCCGGAGTTCTACAAGGTGGGCGTGGCGTTCGCCGGTTGCTACGACAACCGCATGGACAAGATCAGCTGGAACGAGCAGTGGATGGGCTGGCCGGTGGATGCCGGGTATGCGCAGGCCTCGGGCGTGGTCAATGCCGCCAAGTTGCAGGGCGACCTGCTGCTGATCGTCGGCGAGCAGGACAGCAATGTGGACCCGGCCTCCACCGCGCAGGTGGTCGATGCCCTGATCAAGGCCGGCAAGGACTTCGAGCTGCTCAACGTGCCTGGTGGCGAGCATTCGGTGGGCCGTTCCAGCGGACCGATCGACTATGTGCAGCGTCGCCAGTACGACTTCTTCGTGCGCCACCTGCGCAACGAACCCACGCCGCACTGGAATTCACTACCGTCGGAGGCGCGATGATGCATGTGTTTGCCCTGAACATACCGCAGCCGCGTGGCCGCCTCGCGGCCCTGCTGTGGTCGCTGGCGATGTTGGCCGCCAGCGTGCCGCTGCTGGCCAGTGCAGAAGAGCTGCCGCGCTTCGTCACCCAGAATGGCCGCCATGCGCTGTTTGTCGATGGCGCGCCGTACACCGTGCTGGCCGCGCAGCTGCACAACTCTAGTGCCTGGCCGGCCGTGCTGCCCAAGGCGCTGGACGAGGTGGTCGCGCTGCATGCCAACACGGTGGAAGCGCCGGTGTACTGGGAGCAGTTCGAGCCGGCGCCTGGCCATTTCGACACCACCAATGTGGATGCACTGATCGCCGGCGCACGCAAGCGCGGCCTGCGCGTGGCCTTGCTGTGGTTCGGCAGCTGGAAGAACGGCCAGATGCATTACGTGCCGGAGTGGATCAAGCGCGACGACGCCACGTACCCGCGCATGCGCGATGCCAATGGCGAACCGGTAGACGTGCTGTCGCCGCATGTGGCCGCCAACATGCAGGCCGATGCGCGCGCCTTCACCGCGTTGATGCAGCACCTGCGCAAGGTCGATGGCGACCGCCACACGGTGATCCTGGTGCAGGTGGAAAACGAGCCCGGCGCGATCGGCACGGTGCGCGACCATGGCCCGGCCGGCGAGGCGGCGTTCGCGCAACCGGTGCCTGCCGCGATCGCGCAGGCGTTGGGCAAGCCGCAGGGCAGCTGGCAACAGCTGTTCGGTGCCGAGGCGGCCGAAGCCTTCAATGCGCATGCAACGGCGGCGTATATCGAACAGGTGGCCGCGGCCGGCAGGCGCGCGTATCCGCTGCCGCTCTACGTCAACACCTGGCTGCGCTACAAGGGCAAGCGTTACCCAGGCATGGATTACCCGTCCGGCGGTGCGACGGTGAACGTGTTCGCGCTATGGCGCGCGGCTACCCCGTCGATCGACTTCATCGGCACCGATATCTACACCAGCGACTACAACGAATACACCAAGGTCATCGGCCAGTACGCGCGGCCGGACAATCCGGCCTGGGTGTCGGAGACCGGCTTCGAAGCGGCGACGGCGCCATACCTGTTCCATGTGCTGGGGCAGGGCGGGATCGGGTTTTCGGTGTTTGGCATGGATGGCAACCCGGACAGCGCAGCCAACCGCGCCGCGATTGCAGCGCACGCGGCCAACTTCAAGCTGCTGGCGCCGCTGCAGCGCCTGATCGCCCAGGCGGCCTTCGACGGCCGGCTGCAGGCAGTGGCCGAACAGCCCGGCGCGCCGCAACGCACGCTGCGTTTCGGCCACTGGCAGGCCAGGGTGTCGTTCGGCGCGCCGCTATGGGGCGATGCGCCAGCGATCCTGCCGGGTAACGACGACCATGCAGGTCGGCTGCTGGTGGCGCAGCTGGGGCCGGAAGAGTTCCTGGTCACCGGCATGGCCGCGCGCATTGAATTTTTCCGCGAGGCGGCCGATACCCGTCATGGACAACTGTTGCGGGTGGAGCAGGGGCGCTATGTGGACGGGCGCTGGCAGGTGGAAAGACAGCTCAACGGCGACCAGACCGACTACGGGCTCAACTTCGGGCGGGTGGATGCGGCCGGCGAAGTGCCTGTGGTGTTGCGCGTGCGGGTAGGCACCTATTGAGCCTGCGTGAGGCGACTGCGCAGCCATGAGGTGGGCGTGATCGGAATCGGAGGGTGGGACACGTCATTGCGGTTCCTGTTGGCTGGTTCCAACTCGTGAGACACGCTCGCCACGCGCCTCGGTGGGCGTAAGAACGACAGCAGTGCGGCGCGACTGCCGGCAACGATTGTGTTGATTGGTTGGTAAACAAACGTCATTGGTTATTTCTCTGTTCTGCACCGGAGCCATCATGAGCATCAGCAGTATCGCCAGTTCCGGAATGCAGGTCGCCGCACTGCGCCAGCAGGTGGCCGCCAGCAATGTGGCGCGTCAGCCGGTGGACGGCAGTCCGCGTCAGGCCGTTGCAGCCAGCACGCAGCTCAATGGTGGAGTGGCAGCCAGCGTGGTCGACGCCAACGCCGATCCATCGGCACCGGCCAGCGATTTGGTCGAAGGGCTCTCGGCACGCAACGATTTCCAGGCCAACGCCACTGCGCTACGGCGCTCCGATGAGATGCTGGGCAGCTTGCTGGATGTGCTGACCTGAGAGCCTGGATTAGACGGAGGCCGGTTGTCGATCTGGTGCACTAGGTGCATGGCCTTCGTCTTAATGCCGCATCTGGCTGCACCTGAAACCGGACTCACGTTCTGCATCTCGTGGAGTCAGCGAATTGATGGCTGCTGCTCATACCGGTATCGATAACTGCGGTTGTCTTGTCTGCGGGTGTTACGACCGTGCGGGCAGCCCGCAAGCGTAGAGCGGCTGATCTGTTACCTGGCTGCCGGGCCCTTGCCCGCCCACCATCGCGGGACACGCCGTGAATCCGTCCATGGAGGCTCTTACGCGGCATCCATGCCGCGTAAGGTCCCGCGACGGTAGGCAGGCAAGGACCAGTCGAGATGGTCGGCGCGCAAGGTCGTGAGCAAAACATGACGTGTGTTGTTTGGAGCGTCGCCTCCGATCAGCCTTCCAATGCACCCCGAGCAACAAGCAGATTTTTGCCAAATCACCGACCAACTCTCTGATGCGGTGTGCTCGCCGGTTGCGGGACCGTATGGCGGCATGGATGCCGAGACCGATCCCCCAGGGAAGGGCTTACGGCGAGTCCCACGAGCGGCGAGGGCACCGCGCGCTCGACCAATCAGGCTTTTGACTGAGAGCGTCACGCTGAAGCCGTTGTACTCACTGTCGCTCACTTTCCGTCGGCACCCAACACCTGCGCCGCATCCACGATATCCACGCCCTGCAGCTGTCCCAGCCAGTTGTCGAACCAGGGCTTGTGAGTAGCGCCCACCACCGCCAGCACACGTGCACCGGGTTGGTCGGCAAAGCTGGCACGCACGTTGGACACCATGCGCAGGTTGCGGATCTCCCAGCCGGATACGTAGCGATAGCCGTAGTGTTGCGGCGAGGTCTCGCTCAGTGCGGCGCGAAAATCCACCGCGATGGCCAGCTGCTGGCTGGCCGGCAGGTTGATCGCGCGATAGAGCTCCAGCAACTTGCCTTGACTAGCCAACTGGTCCTCGCGCTCACGCATGGTGCTCGCCCGCGGTACGGCCTTGTCCCAGGCGGCCTGGATCGCCTTGCCATACGCCGCCGGGTCGCCCAGGTCAACGTTGTCGCCGGTGTGATCGTCGGCCGGGTAGACGCGTTGCAGGCCAAGGCGTGCCGCCAACCGTGCGGCGATCTGGTAACTCTCGTTGGGGCGCTGTTCCATGCTGCGCAGTCGCGCGACCAGCGCCGCATCCAGGCCATCGCCGCTGCGCTGTTCGGCTGGCGCAAGCTGCAGCCACTGCACCAGCGCAGATGGTCGCTCGCCCGAGGCCAGAAACAGCGCGGCCAGGTGCCGACGCTGTGCCGGCGTGGGCGCAGCCGGCCAGGTGCGCAGCGCTGTGCGGACTTGGCCGATGGCGGTTGGAACATCCAGCCCGGTGGCACGCGCTGCCTCGCTGGTGTCGGGGCAATAGGTCGTGGTGTCCTCGGGCAGGTAGACCGCAGGATGGCGCCGCATCAGGTCGCAGGTTTCGCCCGACAGGTCCTCCGTGGTGATGATGTCTGGCTTGTAGGCAGCCAGCCGGTCCAGCAACGGTTGCAGGCGCGCGGCACGGATATCGCTGCCCTTGGGCAACTGCGACAGGTGCACGCTGCCGAGTACCAGCACCTGAGTGCGCGGCGCGGCCATCTCGGCATCGAGCTGCGACAGGTCCACCTGCGCCTGCGCGATGCAGGGCGCGATCAAGGCCAGCCACAGCCAGCAATGCGCCGGACGTTTCAACCGCCTGGCGGACGCGCTGCCGGCATCGAAAAACCGCGCTGTAGCGCGAGCACTGTGCGCGATGCGCGGTGAGGATGGCTGCATGACGGTCCTTGTGGTGGGCTTGGGATGCGCGGCGATCTGGCGACGGTGCCGCCTGCGTCTGTACAGCCAGTGTGGCTGCCAGCGCAGATGCCGGCGTGGCCAGAAAGTCACGTGGCTAAATGGCAGGGGCGACGGACAGGCGCTGCACTGCTGCCGCGATGACCGGGCGTCACCAACTGCAGCCGACATCCGGCAGCCGGCAGCCCGCGGGTTGGAGCAGTCTGCTCAGATGCGTGTCGTCGATGGCGCCAAGGCTGGTGTTGGCGTCTCGCTGGCGATGCGCGGAAGCCGCTCCGTCGGCACGCCAGCGCTGCTGCCGCCCTCACTGCCGGTGCTCGATCACGCGCCAGCCAACCGGCACGGCAGCGCAGCAGGCGCGATCGTTGGTCGACCGGTGCGCGGTTATGTGCGGATTTCCGCACACGTGCCAGACACGCGCCACAAGACGCAGGGTGCGCAGTCGCGCACGATGTGGATGAGATCACTCGAGGGCGCGACGATGGACCGCAGGACCTTTTTGCGTCAGGGCATGGCCGCGACCGCGGCGGTGGGCGCAGGTGCCGCGCTCGCAATGCCGGGCACGCCGCACACCCCGGCGACGTTGCCGCCACCGGCGCTGCCACGTCTTGAAGCACTGCCGTCGGCCGCGCATGTCGGCAGCAAACTTTGCAGCTTTCGGCATCTGCAGCAGGACTGGACCGTCTACGAGCATCTCGACGACCCGCAGGGTGCGCTGACGCTGTGGACCGACAGCGGCATGCTACGTCTGGACAAACGCACCGAGCCGGCCTATCCCGCCGAGGGCAAGCCGTACTTCGGGATGTCGCTGGCCGAGGTGGCGATGGCCGAGGCGGATCTGCTCGCCGACCGCCTGCTGCGCGATGGCGACCCGGACGAGGCGCAGGTGCGCGATGTCGCGCCGCCGCCGGCCTCGCTGCTCGACCCCAAGGACAATGGTGGCCGCTGGCCGTGGACCACCTTCGTCGGCACGCGCGAAGGCCTGGACACCATGCCGATCCTGCCCAACGGCCGCAGCCGCACCTCGCGGCCGGAACACGCCTTCGCCGAGCTGGGCGAAGAGGCGTTGATCAAACGGCGCGAGGAAGGTCTGCTGGGTGGCTGGATGCCGGCGGTGCGCAAGGTGATGCGGCGCGACGGCGAGGTCGATAGCTGGTACGACGTGCTGGTGTTTGCCGATGTGCGTGCCAGCGATCGCTTCGTGGTGCAGACCTGGCACCGCACGATGCATGTGCGCGGCGGCGAGATCGTCGGCGTGCAGTACACCCACAGCTATCCCGCGTTCGCACCGTCGCGCAAGCCGGCCACTGCCGAACAGTTCTACGCGGCAGTGCTCGATTTCGCCGCGTACTGGCAGCAGGCCCTGGACGGCACGGTGCAGGCGCAACTGCCCGATGCCAGCTGGAACGCCATGGCGCAGTTCGCGTTTGCGCGCGAGCTGGTGGTGCGCCCCGGTGGCGATTACCCGAAGTACGGTGCGGCGGAGCGCGACTACTACGGCAACGAGTACGACGGCTTCCAGGACACCTTCACCAGTTCGTTCTACGCCAATCTGGAATGGGGCCGCTTCGCGCAGGCCGCTGCGGTACTGGACAACTACTTCGACGACTTCGTGCAGGACGATGGCCTGCCGAACATGCGCGGGCCGGAGGTCGGTCAGTTCGGGCTGACCCTGTCGCTGCTGGCGCGCTATCTGCGCTACACCGGCGATGCTGCGCGGTTGCGGCGCCTGCTGCCCAAGATCGCCGCCACCGCGCAGCTGCTGTGCGAGCTGCACGACCAGGCGCTGGCCTTGCCGCGCAGCGCGCATGGGCATGGCCTGCTGCACGGCTGGAACGAATCCGATGCCTGCCTGTTTCCCGACCCGTCGCTGTGGTGGAAACCGTATTACGCCAACAGCGCGCTGACGATTCGCGGCTGGGAAGACATCGCCCAGGTCTGGAGCACGCTCGGTGGCGATGCCGGTCTGGCCACGCAATGGCAGCGTCGCGCCAGGCAGTTGCGCACACGGCTGGAGGCCAGCCTGCGTGCCAACGTGCGTCGCGATCTGTCGCCGCCGTATGTCGGCCCGTTGCCGGGCACCACACTGACGTTTCGCCAATCGTTGCTGCAGGAAAAGCCCAGCGAGCAGCAGTGGCCGCACCGCGCCTACGCCGAGTTGCTGCAGGCCGATGTACTGCCCGAGGACCTGGCCAACCTGGTGGTCGACTGCCTGCGCGGCCATGGCGGCACCAGCATCGGCGTGGTGGCCAATATCGCACCGCCGGAGCCGGGCAGCCGCGATCTGCTCGGCTTCATTTCCTACGGCTATGCGCAACAGCTGCTGCGGCTGGATCGCATCGAAGAGTACCTGCTGTTCGTCTACGCGCATCGCTACCAGGTGCATACCCGCGGCAGCTGGACGGCCGGCGAGGTCAGCGGCATCACCGGCGGCATGCCGTTGTTCTGCATCCCCGCGCAGATGACCATCCCGTTGCTGCTGCGCTGGATGCTGGTCAGCGACGACAGCGCGGGCGAGCAGTTGTTTCTGGCACGTGCGCTGCCGCGCGCATGGCTGGGCAGTGGCGCTGCGGTCGGCATCACCGCGGCGCCCACACGCTGGGGCACGCTCACGCTGAGCTTGCGCGCTGACGTGGAGGCACGCCGTATCGATGCCGAGGTGCAACTGCCGGAACGGTCACCCAGGCACACCTGGCTGAGCCTGCGCGTGCCCAAGGGTAAGAAGCTCACCCGCGTGCTCGTCGACGGCAAGCCGGCGCGTCCGCAGGGCCCGCATGCCGATCGTGTGGCATTGCCCGGCAGCACGGCGGCGGTGAAGGTGCAGGCCTGGTACGGGTAATGGGCCGTTGGCGCGATGACCGTGCCAGCCCTGTCGCGTTACCGCGGCCGCCATCGACCACGGAGGCCTTCGCAGGCCGTTGTGTACAGGCCGATTCGGGCATGCACCCCATTGCCAATGCACGTCCTCCCCTCTCGACGTGCACGACGCGCAGCCAATAACCACGCCATCTCCGCAGATAGACACATGACGCCACTCCTGCATCAGACCTTTCGGTGGCACCGCATCGCTGCGTGCTGCCTGAGCATTGCACTCTGGACGCTGTCGGCAAGCGCGGCGGCTGCATCGCCAGCGCCCACGCCGGCACAGTACGCGCAGGCGATCGGCCTGTCCGATCACTACGCGTCGCTGGTCGACAGGCAACCGATTGCGCCGGTGTGGATCGATGCGGGGCATTTTCTGTATCGGCGTGGCGTTGCACGTGCCGATCAGGCGCCGGCCATCGAGTATCGCCTGGTGGATGCGGCCAGCGGCCGCAATACGCTGGCCTTTGACCACGCGCGGCTGGCCGCGGCCTTGACGCAGGCAGGTGCGCAAGGTATCGACGCCACGCATCTGCAGCTGGAACAACCCACGCTGCAACAGCAGCGTCTGGGCTTCCAGCTGGCGAAGCAAGGCTGGCAATGCGACCTGGCCCGCTATCGCTGCACGCATGTGCCCGACCGCGACCTGCAGGCCGAATCGATGGACATGCGGCTGCCGCTCAAGCAGGGCGAGCGGCAGGCCAGGCTCTCGCCGGATGGCCGCTGGCGCGCCTGGGTGGAGCAGGCCAATCTGGTCATCGCACCGGTCGGCGGTGGCGCGCGCAGCGTGCTCAGCCGCGATGGCAGTGCCGATGATTACTACGCGCTCGACAGCGTGGTGTGGTCGCCGGACTCGCAGCATCTGGCTGCGTATCGGGTCAAGGCGCCACCGCCGCGCATGGTCTATTACATCGAATCGGCGCCAACCGATCAGCTGCAGCCGAAGCTGCACCAGCAGGTCTATCCCAAGCCCGGCGATGCCTTGCCGGTGATGCAGCCGGTGTTGTTCGACATCGCCACGCGCGCGGCGCATCCGGTGGCGATGACGCTGCTGCCCAATGCCTTTAGCTTGAGCGAGATGGTCTGGTGGAAGGACAGCCGCGGGCTCACCTTCGAATACAACGCACGCGGGCACCAGCTGTATCGGGTCATCGAAGTGGACGCACGCACGGCCGCCGCGCGCACCCTGATCGAGGAAACCTCGCCCACCTTCATCGAATACTCCGAACTCAGCGGCGAGCACGAAGACGGCGGCAAGCACGCGCGGCGCGACCTGGCCGACGGCGCGCAGATCCTGTGGGCCTCCGAGCGCGATGGCTGGGAGCATGTCTATCTGTACGACGGCCACAGCGGCGAAGTGATCCGCCAGGTCACGCGGGGCGACTGGGTGGTGCGCAAGCTCGACTACCTCGACGAGGCCGCAGGCCAGCTGTATTTCACTGCCTCCGGCATGCAGCCCGGCGAAGACCCGTATTACCGCCATGCCTACCGCATCGGTCTGGACGGCAGCGGGCTCACTGCATTGACGCCAGCGGCCGCCGATCACCAGGTGCGCTATTCACCCGATGGCAAATGGTACCTGGACCTGTACTCGCGCGTGGATCTTGGCCCGGTGCTGGAGTTGCGGCGCAGTGCCGACGGCGGCTTGGCACACACGGTGGAGCGCACCGACCTGCGTCGTCTGCAGGCTGCCGGCTGGCAGCCACCGTTGCCGTTCCACACCACCGGCCGCGACGGCAGGACCGAGATCTGGGGCGTGATCCAGCGCCCGCAACACCTGGATCCGCAGCAGCGCTATCGCGTGATCGAAGACATCTACGCCGGCCCGCAGGGGTCCTTCGTCCCCAAGACGTTCAGCACCCGCACGCCAGCGCTGACCGCGCTGGGATTTGCGGTCGCGCAGATCGATGGCATGGGCACCAACAATCGCTCGCGCGCCTTCCACGATGTGGCCTGGCGCAACCTCAAGGATGCCGGCCTGCCGGATCGCATTGCCTGGCACAAGGCCGCTGCCGCGCAGTATCCCTGGTACGTCATCGACGGCGGTGTCGGTGTCTACGGGACCTCGGCCGGTGGCCAGAACGCATTGGGTGCGCTGCTGTTCCATCCGGAATTCTATGTGGCAGGCGTGGCCAATTCCGGTTGCCACGACAACCGCATGGACAAGATCTGGTGGAACGAGCAATGGATGGGCTGGCCGGTCGGGCCGTGGTATGCCGAATCGTCGAATGTGGAAAATGCCGCGCGGCTGCAAGGGCATCTGCTGCTGGTCACTGGCGACATGGACATGAATGTCGATCCGGCCAGCACCTTGCAGGTGGCCGATCGCCTGATCAAGGCCGGCAAGGATTTCGACCTGCTGGTGGTGCCCGGCGGCGATCACGGTGCCGGCGGCGACTATGGCAGGCGCCGCCTGCTGGATTTCTTCGTGCGCTGGATGCAGCAGGCGCCAACACCGGACTGGAACCACGACCAGGCAGCGACACCGACGCAGACGCCGTGACAGCCCAGGTTCGGGCCTGCCGACACACCGGTTGACGGCACTGCATAGACCGCGGCCGTTGAACGAGTGCGGGCAGGGCAGTGCACGCTGACGGCCCTCAGTGCACTCTTGCATGCAGACGCATCGCGCGATGCCTGGATCGACCGACATCGCAGATGGTTGCAGGCGATACATCGTCAGGGTGCGTCACCATTGGTCTTGCGCGTAGCGTCCAGCTGCCGACATCGCTGCAGAGCGCATCGACACAGGCTGGTTCATTTGCGAACCATGCGGTTATCCGCATGCGCTGTCGCCAAATGCGACAAGACGTGGCGCATGCGCACAGGCACATTGTGACCAGCTGATGAAACTGGAGCGCATGGGCGCCTCCGGTGCGGAACCAACACCTTTTTCGACAACACGCGCTGCTGCGCGACCCTGGGTGGTCGTGCGCGTCGCAGGTTGTCTGCGTGTCTGCAGCACGGCCGTGGCGAGAGATGTCGCTGCGTGCGCGTCTGCCATCCATCTTGCCCTGCGCCGGTGTCCGCCGGCACGGGCGTGTGTTGCCCATCGTTTGTCTGCCATACGACTCAGGAGCCCTGCATGCCGATGTTGCTGTTGCCTCTCTCCCGGACCACCGGCACGACCACGCGCCCGCTGCCGAGCATGCTCAGCGCCGCACTGCTGCTGGCGCTCTCTGCGGGCGCCGCCGCTCCCGTGTCTGCGCAGCAGGCAGGCAACAGCGCTGATGCGCCACAAACGCTGGACAGCGTGGTCGTTACCGGCTCGCGTCTGCGCCGCGTGGATACCGAAACCGCCAACCCGGTGGTCACGGTCAGCCAGGAACAGATCGCCGCCACCGGCAAGGCCACGGTCGGCGACCTGCTGCAGGAGCTGCCATCGATCGCCGGCAACGCCACCAACCCTTACACCAACAACGGCGGCGGCACCGGTGCGTCGGCCATTTCGCTGCGCGGCCTGGGCGACAAACGCACGCTGGTGCTGGTCAACGGTATTCGTCTGGCCTACAACGACGTCAACGCGATTCCGTCCAGCATGATCGAGCGCATCGAAGTGCTCAGCGACGGCGCCTCTGCGGTCTATGGCTCCGACGCCATCGGCGGTGTGGTCAATTTCATCCTGCGCAGCCAGTTCGACGGTGTGCAGTTCAGCAGCGACTTCGGCACCAGCAGCGAAGGCGATGGCAATCGACGCAACTTCACCCTGACCACCGGCAAGACCTGGGAGCGCGGCAGCCTGATCGGCGGGCTGTCGTATCACAATATCGATCCGGTCTCGGCAGCGGCGCGCGACTATTCCAGGGACGCGCTCGCACTGACCAACGGGCAACCGGTGAAGCAGGGCTCGTCCGCAACGCCGACCGGTACCGTGAATTTCAACGACGGCTCGGATCAGTCCGCGCAGCTGGCGCAGGCCAACGGCTGCGGGCGGGTCACTCTCAACAGCGGCGTCAGCGGTCGTGCTGGCCCGGGCGATTTCCACTGTTACGACGCCAGCGCCGACTCCTACAACTACCAGCCGTTCAACCTGTTGCAGACCCCGCAAAAGCGCACCAATGCGTTCTTGCTGGGCAGCTATCGCTTCAGCGACAACGTCGAAGGCTACGTCAACACCTGGTTCAGCAAAACAGAGTCCGCCTCGATCATTGCGCCGATCCCGATCTTCGCCAACGGCGACAACATCCTGGTGTCGGCGCAGAGCTACTACAACCCGTTCGGCGTGAACTTCGGCACCGATCGCAGCACCGGCACCTCCTACAACGACCTCAACACGCGCGCCACCGTGCTGGGCAATCGCAGCTATCAGTACAACACCTACAACTTCCAGATCAGCCCCGGCCTGCGCGGCCGCTTCGGCGACAGCTCCTGGCAGTGGGATGCCACCTTCAACTATGGCAAGGTCAAACAGAAGTCGATCAACAACGGCTTTCTCGACTATGTCGCATTCAACCAGGCCATCGGCCCGTCGTTCCTGGACAGCGATGGCGCAGTCAAGTGCGGCAGCGCAGGCGCGGCGATTGCCGGCTGCACACCGCTGAACTTCTTCAACCTCAACGACAGCGCCAACCTGTCCACCTTGCAGGGCATGGTGGTCAACCCGATCGTGACCAGCGTCTACACGGTCAAGCAATTCGAGGCCAATGCCAACGGCTCGCTGTTCGATCTGCCGGCCGGCACCGTCAGCCTGGCAACCGGCATCTCGTATCGTAAGGAGCGCTCGACCACCGCCTCGGACCCGCTATGGACCGGCGATGAAGACGGCCTGTGCGGGGTGATCGAATTCTGTTCGTCCACCCTGGCCGGCAGTTTCGACGTCAAGGAAGCCTATGCCGAGGCGCTGTTCCCGCTATTGAAGGACTTGCCCGGCATCAACGCCTTTAACATCACCTTGGGCACGCGCTTTTCCGATTTCAGTTCGGTCGGCAGCAAGACCAACAGCAAGGTGTCGCTGGAATATCGCCCGATCGAGAACCTGCTGATCCGCGGCACGGTGTCGGAGGTGTTCCGCGCGCCCAACATCAACGAGCTGTACGCCGGCGTGGCCGGCGATGCGGCCACCGTCAACGACCCGTGCAATGGCTACACCGGTGGCAACACCGTGGCCTGCGCCAATGTGCCCACCGACGGCAGCTACCAGCAATCCGATGGCCAGGTGTCGGGCAAGGTGTCAGGCGCGGCGGTGGCCGGGTACCAGCTCAAGCCGGAAACCGGCAAGTCCTACGACGTGGGGCTGGTGTACGACCCGCAGTGGATCGACGGCCTGTCGCTGAGCGCGGACTGGTGGCGCATCGATCTGGAAGACACCATCACCACGGTGTCGGCGCAGACCGTGCTCAATCAATGTTTCGCCAATTCGGCCAGCGCCTTTTGCGCGTTGATCCATCGCAACGGCAACGGCACCATCAACTACATCGCCGAACCCACCGTCAACCTGGGCAAGCTGTGGGCCAAGGGCATGGACTTCAACCTGACTTACCGCGCGCCGCCCACCGCGTGGGGCAATCTCAGCGCCGGGCTCAACGGCACCTATCTCACCCGTTACGACGTGCTGCCCGATACCACCGACCCCAGCTCGGTCACCATCCACAACGTGGGCCGCTACACCCAGGCCTACGGCAATTTCCCGCGCTGGCGTGCGCTGGGCACGGTGAACTGGGCGTTGGGCGACTGGAGCGCCACCTGGCGCATCCGTTATGTGGGGCACACCGCCATCGGCAGTTCGGACCCGGACCAGAGCCTGTCGGCCGATTCCAGCGAACCGATGGTAGTGCGCAAGATCGGCGCCTACATCTACAACAACCTGCAGCTCGGCTACAACGTCGAGCCGTGGCACACGCGTTTCGAAGTGGGCGTGGACAATATCGCCAACAAGCAGCCGCCGCTGTACTACTCCAACAACGTCGGCAATGCCAATACCGATGTGGCCACCTACGATCTGCTGGGTCGGTTCTACTGGGCGCGTGCCACGGTGAAGTTCTGATCGGGCGGTTTGTCGCCGGTGCGTGCGGCCAGATGTCATCGGTCGCGCGCATGTCTGTGCGGTCGCGGGCGTACGCGGTTGCGCAGGTGTGTGTCGCAATGGCGCGCGGTCTGAGCGCGTCGACAGGAGTTAAGCTGAGCTCATGACAGATATGCATGCAAGCAAGTTGCCCGACGACCACGCGCCGAGCCTGTCACGGCGCCGTTTTCTGGCCTGGAGCAGCCTGGCGGTTGCGGCGGGTTTCCTGAGGTTTCCGGCGCAGGCCAGTGCCGCGCAACCCGGCAGCGTGCGCGCAGTGCCGCTGGCGCAGGTGCGGCTCACGCCGTCGTTGTTCCTGGACGCGCTGCAGACCAATCGTCGCTATCTGATGCGGCTGCAGCCGGACCGGCTGCTGCACAACTTCGTACTCTACGCAGGGCTCGATCCCAAGGCCAAGGCATACGGCGGCTGGGAGGCAGACACCATCGCCGGGCATACGCTGGGCCACTATCTCAGCGCGCTGGCACTGATGCATGCGCAGACTGGCGATGCGCAATGCCGCGCACGCGCAGCCTATCTGGTGGGCGAGCTGGCGCGTTGCCAGGCACACGCAGGCGATGGTTACGTGGCCGGCTTCACCCGCAAGAATGCCGCAGGCAAGATCGAAAGCGGCCGCGCGGTGTTCGATGAGCTCAAGCGCGGCAAGATCGACCCGGCCCCGTTCTACCTCAACGGCAGCTGGGCACCGCTGTACACCTGGCACAAGCTGTTTGCCGGCCTGCTCGACGTGCATGCGCATTGCGACAATGCGCAGGCGCTGCAGGTGGCGGTGGGCCTGGCCGGCTATCTGCAAGGCGTCTTCGCCGCACTCGACGACGCGCAGCTGCAGAAAGTGCTGTCGTGCGAATTCGGCGGCCTCAACGAATCCTTCGTCGAACTGCATGTGCGCACCGGCGATGCGCAATGGCTGGCGCTGGCGCAGCGCCTGCACCACGACGCCGTGCTCGACCCACTCATCGCCCAGCGCGACGAGCTGGTGCACCAGCATTCCAACACCAACATCCCCAAGCTGATCGGCCTGGCACGCGAGTACGAGGTCACCGGCGATGCCGCCTCGGGCGCGGCGGCGCGCTTCTTCTGGCACACCGTCACCGACCGCCATACCTACGTGATCGGCGGCAACGGCGACCGTGAGTATTTCCAGCAGCCGGACAGCATCTCGAAGTTTCTCACCGAGCAGACCTGCGAGCACTGCGCCAGCTACAACATGCTCAAGCTCACCCGCCATCTGTACCAGTGGGGCCCGCAGGCCGAGTTCTTCGACTACTACGAGCGCACGCTGCTCAACCACGTGATGGCGCAGCAGCATCCGCGCACCGGCATGTTCACCTACATGACACCGATGCTGGCCGGCGAAGCGCGTGGCTGGTCGTCGCCGTTCGACGATTTCTGGTGCTGCGTCGGCAGCGGCATGGAAGCGCATGCCCAGTTTGGCGACTCGATTTACTGGCAGGACGGGCAGGGCGTTTACGTCAACCTGTATGTGCCCTCCAGCGTGCGCGACGCCGCCGGGCTGGACATGACCCTGCACAGCACGATGCCGGAGCAGGGCAGCGCCTCGCTGCGCATCGATGCCGCGCCGGCCGAGCAACGTACGCTCGCGCTGCGCGTGCCCGGCTGGGCGCAGTCGCCGAAGCTGCAGCTCAATGGCCAGCCGGTCGATGCCGCCGTCAGCGAGGGCTACCTGCGCATCACCCGCCGCTGGCGCGCTGGCGACACGCTCACCTTGTCGTTGCAGATGCCGTTGCGCTTGGAAGCCACGCCGGACGACCCGGCCTGGGTCTCGCTGCTGCGCGGGCCGCTGGTACTGGCGGCCGACCTGGGCGATGCGGCAAAACCCTGGTCGGGCAAGGCCCCGGCATTGATCGGCGGCGATGAGGTCTTGCAGCGCCTGCAGCCGGCGGCAGGCCACGCTGCGTTCGACTACCGCGACGGCGACCAGCACTGGCGCTTCTCGCCGTTCTACGCCCAGTTCGATCGCCGCAGCGCGCCCTACCTGGAGCATCGCGATGCCGCCGCATGGCGGCAGCATCAAGTCGAACAGGCCGCAGCAGACGCGAAACAACAGGCGTTGGACGCGCGCGCACTGGACCGCGTCGCCCTGGGCGATGACGCGTCCGAAAAAGCGCATGGCCTGCACAGCGAAAGCTCCTACGCACTGAGCTACCGCCGCCGCGCCGGCCGCGACGCCCGCACCGGCGGCTTCATCGCCTTCACCCTGCGCAACACCGCGAAGGCCCGCATCCTGCGCCTACGCTACTGGGGCGACGAAACCCGCCGCCGCTTCCGCATCCTCGCCGACGGCGAACTCATCGCCAACGAACGCCTGGATGGCAACCGCGGCCTCGACTTCGTCGATGTGGACTACGCCTTGCCCGCAGCGGTGGCAGGCCGCGACACGCTGCAGATCCGCATCGAACCGGAAACCGGCTACTCGGCCGGGCCGGCGTTCGGGTGCTGGGTGTTGGAGTCGGCGTAAGCGCCGCCGCGGCTGGTCTTCAATGACATTGCCTGCGCTTTGGCCGGAGCGCGCACGATGCGCGCAGGCATCGCGACGCACCCGGCCATGATCCCGACAACGAGGACCCGATAAACGTCCGACTGATTTTTTCCTAGGGCCGCATTAGGCAAGACTGTCGTCATCGTCCCATGTGCATCTGCGTTATGGAGGAGTGCGAGCCGTTACCGAGGCGGTGTGGTGTTGGATACCGCTGTCGCCGCTCTTCCAATCGTCGCCACGAGACAGGCCCCAAAAAAAAGACCGGCGCATGCGCCGGTCCTGGTGTGTCACGAAAGGTGTCGCAACCCTTACGCCGACAACTCCAGCAACAACTTGTTCAACCGCTTCACATAGCCGGCCGGGTCCTTGAGGCTATCGCCCGCTGCCAGCGCGGCCTGGTCGAACAGCACCCGGCTCAGATCGCCGAAGCGGTCCATGTCGGCTTCCGCATCCAGCTTTTCGATCAGCGGGTGGGCCGGGTTGAACTCGAATACCGGCTTGGTCTCCGGCACGGCCTGGCCGCTGGCTTCCAGCAGCTGACGCATCTGCAGGCCCAGGTCGCCCTGGCCGATGGCCAGGATCGCCGGGGAATCGGTCAGGCGGTGCGAGACGCGCACTTCGGCCACGTCGTCGCCCAGGGCGGCCTTGATGCGCGAGGCCAGGCCTTCCTTGGACTTGGCGACTTCTTCCTGCGCCTTCTTGTCTTCCTCCGAATCCAGCTTGCCCAGGTCCAGGTCACCGCGGGCCACGTCCACGAACGACTTGCCGTCGAATTCGGTGAGGTAGCTCATCAACCACTCGTCGATGCGGTCGGTGAGCAGCAGCACTTCGATGCCCTTCTTGCGGAACACTTCCAGGTGCGGGCTGTCCTTGATCTGCGCGTAGCTTTCGCCGGTGAGGTAGTACAGCTTGTCCTGGCCCTCGGCCAGGCGGCTTACGTAATCGGCCAGGCCCACGCTCTGCGCGCCAGTGGTGTCATGCGTGGAGGAGAAGCGCAGCAGGCCGGCGATCTTTTCGCGGTTGGCATAATCCTCGGCCGGGCCTTCCTTCAGCGCCTGGCCGAAGTTGCGCCAGAACGTTGCATAGTCGTCTGGCTTGTCCTTGGCCAGCTTCTCCAGCATGTCCAGCGAGCGCTTGGTCAGCGCCGACTTCATCGAGTCGACCACCGGGCCGGACTGCAGGATCTCGCGCGACACGTTGAGCGACAGGTCGGACGAATCCACCACGCCCTTGATGAAACGCAGGTACAGCGGCAGGAACTGCTCGGCCTGGTCCATGATGAAGACGCGCTGCACGTACAGCTTCAATCCCTTGGCCGAATCGCGGTGATACAGGTCGAACGGGGCGCGGCCGGGTACGAACAGCAGCGAGGTGTACTCCAGCTTGCCTTCGACCTTGTTGTGGCTCCACGCCAGCGGGTTGCCGGCATCGTGGGCGACGTGCTTGTAGAACTCCTGATACTCCTCATCCTTGATTTCGGACTTGGGCCGCGTCCACAGCGCGCTGGCGCGGTTGACCGCTTCCCATTCGGGCTCGGCCGGCGCGTCGGCTGCTTCGCCGTGGTGCTCCTTGCGCATCTCGATCGGCAGGCCGATGTGGTCGGAATACTTCTTGAGGATGCCGCGCAGCGTCCAGCCGTCGGCAAAGCTGTCTTCGCCGTCCTTCAGGTGCAGCACGATGCGGGTGCCGCGCTCGGGCTTGTCGACGCTGGCCACTTCGAACTCGCCCTCGCCACGCGAGGACCAGTGCACGCCCTCGTTGGCCGGCAGGCCGGCGCGACGCGAGTAGACATCGACCTGGTCGGCGACGATGAAGGCGCTGTAGAAGCCCACGCCGAACTGGCCGATCAGGTTGGCGTCCTTCTTCTGGTCGCCGCTCAGATGCTTGAGGAAGTCGGCGGTGCCGGACTTGGCGATCGTGCCCAGATGCGAGACCGCGTCCTCGCGGCTCATGCCGATGCCGTTGTCGTCGATGGTGACGGTGCGCGCGTCCTTGTCGTAATCCACGCGGATGCGCAGCTCGCCGCCGCCTTCCAGCAGCTCCGGCTTCACCAGTGCCTCGAAACGCAGCTTGTCGGCGGCGTCGGCGGCATTGGAGACCAGCTCGCGCAGGAAGATTTCCTTGTTCGAGTACAACGAATGGATCATCAGCTGCAGCAGCTGCTTGACCTCGGTCTGGAAGCCAAGCGTCTGCTTGTCGGTTTCAACGGTCATTGGGGTCGTGCTCCATGGTGGCCCAGGCCGCAACGCGGCCGATGGCCTGGGGGATGAGGCCGTGTGGGGATTTTTCAAGGCGAGCGTGCGCCAGATCGCCTGCGTCGATGCCGGTCGGGGGAGGGCGGTTGCGGCAATCGCGGCGGTATCATGGCCGGCCAACCGTCCTGCCCTGAGCCATGTCGCCATCCGTGCCGCCGCTGTCCCGCCTCCGTTCGCCCGCCCCCGGCGCGTGGCGATGAGCCGCCCCGCACGGCCGGCGCCACGCGGCGCGGAAGGGCAGGTGCGCATCGTCGGTGGGCGCTGGCGCAACACCAAATTGTCGGTGCCGGACCTGCCCGGCCTGCGCCCGAGCAGCGACCGCGTCCGCGAGACGGTGTTCAACTGGCTGATGCCGCGCCTGCCCGGCGCGCGCGTGCTGGACCTGTTCGCCGGCTCGGGCGCGCTGGGCCTGGAAGCGGTGTCGCGGGGTGCGGCGCATGCGACGCTGGTCGAGCGCGACCCCGGCCTGGCGCAGCGCTTGCGCCAGCACGTGACCCGGCTGGACGCGGCCGACCAGGTGCAGGTGCTGCAGGAAGACGCATTGCGCTGGCTGGAGCGCGCGCCGGTGGCGCAGGCCAGCATCGTGTTCGTCGATCCGCCGTTTGCCGCCGGCCTATGGCCCAGCGTGCTGGAACGCCTGCCCGCGCACCTGAGCGCCGATGCCTGGCTGTATCTGGAAGCCCCGGCCGAGCTGCCGCCGCAGGTGCCGGCCGGCTGGCACCTGCACCGCGAAGGCGCCACCCAGCAGGTGCGCTATGCGCTGTACCGCCGGGCCGCTGCTACACTGAACGGCGATCCGACCCCGGTAGTTTCCGTATGAGCGTGGCCAATAGCCGCACCGCCGTCTATCCCGGTACCTTCGACCCGATCACCAACGGGCATATCGATCTGGTGAACCGCGCCGCGCCGTTGTTCGAGCGCGTGGTGGTCGGCGTGGCCTACAGCCTCTCCAAGGGCCCGGCCCTGCCGCTGGAACGTCGTGTGGAGCTGGCCCAGGAAGCACTGGCCGCGCATGCCAACGTGGAAGTGCGCGGCTTCGACACGCTGCTGGCCCACTTCGTACGCGACATGGGTGCCGGCGTGCTGCTGCGCGGCCTGCGCGCAGTGTCCGACTTCGAATACGAATTCCAGATGGCCAGCATGAACCGCCATCTGATCCCGGAGGTGGAAACGCTGTTCCTCACCCCGGCCGAGCAGTACAGCTTCATCTCGTCCTCGCTGGTGCGCGAAATCGCGCGGCTGGGCGGGGACGTGTCCGGTTTCGTTCCAGCTTCGGTCGTCGAAGCCCTGCGGCAGGTGCGGCAAGCCCGCGCGCAGGCCTGATTCTCTAGCAGTCACATCACCACATGCTTTTCAAAGGGAGGAGTTTCATGAAACACACCATGCGCGCGCTGGCGCTCGCTTCGATCGCCGCTCTGGCTGTCACCGCCTGCAAGAAGGAAGAGCCGGCACCGACCGCCGCCGCGGCTCCCGCGCCGCTGAAGGCGCCGGCCAAGGACGACAACGCCGGCTGGAAGAAGTACCTGCAGGAAGTGGTCGGCCAGAACCTGGGCACCACCACCAACAGCCCGTTCCTGTACTACTTGCCGCCGGAGTCCGATGCTGAATTCGCCGGCAGCTACGAGCGTCAGCTGGAAAGCGTCAAGACCGCACTGGCGCGTGGCGTGCAGCCGGGCAACATGCTGGCCTTCGGTTCGTCGGCTTCGACCAAGATGGCCGACCTGATCGACGCCGCGTTCAAGGACGTGCAACCGGATTCGATGAAGGGCGTGCGCGTGCTGTTCATCGGCGATGCCGCCGAGAATGCCCGCGTGCAGGCCATCGTCCAGCCCAAGGGCGTGGAATACACCTTCGTTGAAGCCAAGTAATGCCGTACCGGGCCGGATGCGCGGGAGGGCGCGTCCGGCCGCCGTGCGCAATCGCGGCATGCCGCTGATTCCGCACCCCATTGGGGCCGGTCCGCTCGGACCGGTTGCCGACCGCGTGCGTGGCGGTGTCCATGCCTGGCCCCGGGCCGGGCGCGTTGGCGTCCGGCAGCACGTTGCGTTCCAGCGCCTGGCGTTGCATCGGGCCGCGTCGCATCGCATGGTGGTGCCGCCATGTCGCTGAAGATCAACGAGCTCTGCGTCAACTGCGATGTCTGCGAGCCGGCGTGCCCGAACCAGGCCATCTCGATGGGCGAAACCATCTACGTGATCGACCCGGCACGTTGCACTGAGTGCGTGGGCCATTTCGACGAGGCGCAATGCGTGGTGGTGTGCCCGGTCGAATGCATCGACCCGGATCCGGACATCCCGGAAACCCACGATCAATTGCTCGCCAAGCTCATGCAGCTGCAGCGCGATCACCCCGAACTGTACGAACAGGAGCCTCCCGCCCCGTGAGCATCTTTTCCCGACGTTTTCCTTCGCGCGGCCTGTTGCTGCTGGCCTTCGTACTGGCACCGCCGGCCTGGTCGGCCGATGGTGCCAGGCCAGCGGCGGCCGCGTCCTCGCCGGTGGCGGGGCATCCGCCCGGTGCGGCGATCGCCAGCGGGCACGCACTGGCCACCGACGCCGGCCTGCAGATCCTGCGCGAAGGCGGCAATGCGTTCGATGCGGCGATCGCGGTGTCGTCCACCCTGGCGGTGGTCGAGCCGATCAGCTCGGGCCTGGGCGGCGGCGGCTTCTTCCTGTTGCACGATGCCAAGACCGGCAAGGACGTGATGCTGGATGCTCGCGAGACCGCGCCCGAGTCGGCCAGCGAGGCCCAGTTTCTCGACAAGCAGGGCGCGCTGGACCGCGACCGCTCGGTCAACGGCCCCTGGTCGGCCGGCATTCCCGGGCTGCCTGCAGCGCTGGTGGAGCTGGCCACCCGGCACGGCCGGCTGCCGTTGAAGCAGTCGCTGGCACCGGCGATCCGCATCGCCACCGAAGGTTTTCCGGTGTACGCGCGCATGGCCAAGGGCTATGCCTCGCGGCGCGAGGTGATGGAGCGTTATCCCGGCACGCGCGAGGTCTATCTGCGCGGCGGCAAGCCCATCGCCGAAGGCGACATCTTCAAGCAGCCCGAATTGGCGCACACCTTGAAGCTGCTCGGCGACAAGGGCTTTGACGGCTTCTACAAGGGCGAAACCGCCAGCAAGCTGCTGGCCGGCGTCAAGCAGGCCGGCGGGCAGTGGAAGGCCGCCGAGCTGGCCGGGTACCGGGTCAAGCAGCGCACGCCGATCCAGTTCGATTACCGCGGCTGGAAGATCACCACCGCGCCGCCGCCGTCTTCCGGCGGTATCGCACTCGCCGCCATGCTGCAGATTCTGGAAGGCTGGGAGCTGGACACGCTCGACGATGCGCACCGCACCCATCTGGTGGTGGAAGCGATGCGCCGCGCCTACCGCGACCGCACCTTCTTCCTCGGCGACCCGGACTTTGTGGCGGTGCCGCAGCGCGTGCTGACCAGCAAGGATTACGCGCAAGGCCTGCGCGCCACGATCAACCCGGACAAGGCCACCCCCAGCGACCTGCTGTCGGGCAATCCGACCCCGCTGGAAGACGACGAGACCACGCACTTTTCCATCATCGATGGCGAAGGCAACCGCGTCGGCGCCACCCAGACCGTCAACCTGCTGTACGGCTCGGGGCTGATCCCCAAGGGCACCGGCGTGCTGCTCAACGACGAGATGGACGACTTCGCGCTCAAGCCGGGCACGCCCAATGCCTTTGGCGTGATGGGCTACGCGGCCAACGCCCCCAAGCCGGGCAAGCGCATGCTCAGCTCGATGACGCCGACCTTCATGGAATCGGCCGACAAGGTCGCGGTGATCGGCACCCCGGGCGGCAGCCGCATCATCACCATGGTGCTGCTCGGCATCCTGGGCTACGACGCCGGCCTGGACGCACAGCAGGTCAGTGCCTTGCCGCGCTATCACCACCAGTGGCTGCCGGACGTGATCGAGGCCGAGAGCAACGCGTTCTCGCCACAGACCGCCAAGGCGCTGCAGGCGATGGGGCATGCGCTCAAGCTGCCCGGCGACACCGCCGAGGGCGGCCGCGGTTCCAGCCACGTCTGGGGCAACCTGCAGACGGTGGAGTGGGACAAGCGCAGCAATGTGCTCACCGGCGGTAGCGACCCGCGCAACCCGGTGGGCAAGGCGCAGGTCCAGCTGGCGACACCTGCACGGTGAGTACCACGGCCTGCTCCGTGGGCGGGGCAGGCATTACACGGCCAACGATGAGAGCCGGCTTGTACTGAGGCGCGGGCCTGGCCTGTCGGTTCGGCGCAGGCGGCACAGGCGCCGAACACGCGGCGCGGCGAACCGTGTCCCTGTCTCGGCAACTATGTGCAGCACGCCTGCACCGGCCTGAGTGGGGGCCGGAAGGTCACTGGCTGCCTGCAGCAATACGGTTTGGTGCTGTGTCCTATGTCGGGATTGGACTTGTCGCTGTGCATCGATTTGGCGACCATCGCGGCATGACCATTTTGCAGACCCTGCTCACCGCCATGGTGATCGCATCGCCCATCGCCGCCTGCGCGGCCGATACGACCGGCGCTCCCGGCAGCACGGCCGCTGCCGGCGCCGCGATCCACGTCAATCAACTCGGTTATCTGCCGGGCTCGGCCAAGCTGGCGGTGGTCGGCTTGCCGCCGCCAGCTGCGGCTGCGACAGACCGCTTCACGGTCGAGGATGCCAACGGCCGCCGCGTGCTGGAGGGCCGCTTGTCGCCGGCGGCCACCTGGGCACCAGCGGGGCAACAGGCACGCGTGGCCGACTTTTCCGCGCTGCGCGCCCCAGGGACGTATCGGGTGAAGATCGCCGGTTTGCCGGCGTCGGATCCATTCCCGATTGCGGCCGGTGCCTACCAGCCCGTCGTGGATGCCTCGCTCAAGGCGTTCTACTTCAATCGCGCCAGCACCGCGCTGCCGGCGCAATTCGCCGGGCGCTATGCACGTGCGGCCGGGCATCCGGACACCGATGTGCGCATCCATCCTTCTGCTGCGTCTGCCACGCGCCCGGCCGACAGCGTGATCCGTGCGCCCAAGGGTTGGTACGACGCCGGCGACTACAACAAGTACATCGTCAATTCCGGCATCAGCACCTACACCTTGCTGGCCGCCTACGAGCAGTATCCGGCGCTGTTCAAGGCGCAGCCGCTGACCATCCCCGACGACGCCCCCGGCGTGCCCGGCATCCTGCAGGAGACCTGGTGGAACCTGGAATGGATGCTGGCCATGCAGGACCCGGCCGATGGCGGCGTGTACCACAAGCTCACCGACAAGCAGTTCGATGGGCTGGTGATGCCGGACCAGGCCAGGCAGCAACGCTACGTGGTGATGAAGGCCACTGCCGCCACGCTGGATTTTGCCGCGGTGATGGCTGCCGCCAGCCGCGTCTACGCGCCGTTCGACGCGCAGTATCCGGGCGCGTCGGCACGCATGTTGAAGGCCGCGCGCCGTGCCTGGGCGTGGGCGCAGCAGCATCCGGATGTGATCTACCGCCAGCCCGACGATGTGCGCACCGGCGGCTACGACGACGCGCAGGTGGACGACGAATTCGCCTGGGCCGCGGCCGAGCTGTATGTGAGCACGCGCGAGGACGGCTTCTACGACGCAATGATGGCGCGCAACGTGCCGGCCAGCGTGCCGGGCTGGAGCAACGTCGGCGGCCTGGCCTGGATGTCGCTGGCCGAACATCGCGACCGGCTCACCGCGCATGCAGATCGCGCTCGTATCGCGCATGAGATCACCGGTCTGGCACAGCGGCTTGCCGAACAGTGGCAGGCCTCGCCCTGGCGTCTGGCGATGACCGACACCGATTTTGTGTGGGGCAGTAATGCAGTCGTGCTCAACCGCGCGATGATGTTGATGCAGGGCTATCGGCTGACCCGGCAGCGGCCGTATCTGGACGCCGCGCAGTCGCAGCTGGATTACATCCTGGGGCGCAATCCGTTGGGGCTGTCGTTCGTCACCGGGGTCGGGCTGCGCAGCCCGCTGCATATCCACCATCGCCCTTCCGAAGCCGACGGCATCGACGCGCCGGTGCCGGGCTGGCTGGCTGGCGGCCCGCAACCGGGCCAGCAGGACGCCAAGGACTGCAAGGTGGCCTATCCCTCCAGGCTGCCGGCGCTGTCGTACCTGGACGACACCTGCAGTTATGCCAGCAACGAGGTGGCAATCAACTGGAACGCGCCGCTTGTGTATGTGAGCGCGGCGATCGAAGCGTCCACGCGCTGAGGCGGCGGGCTCCAGGCGGCAGCGCGATTTTCCCTTCTCCCATCGGGAGAAGGTGGCGCGCAGCGCCGGATGAGGGTGCGGCAGCGGCAGCAACACCGACACACCGTACCCTCACCCCAACCCTTCTCCCGTGGGGAGAGGGGCTTCAATCCGCCGATTACCTCACCAGCGCTGCTCCAGCGTGATCGGCAATCGTCCAGCGCGCATCAGCTTTTGATTTGGTCGCTTCAGACACTCACTCCACCCGCGTGCCGAAGATCCGGTCGCCGGCATCGCCCAGGCCGGGCAGGATGTAGCCCTTGTCGTTGAGGTGGTCGTCGATCGCGGCGGTGTAGACCTCCACATCCGGATGCACGGCTTCCAAGGCTTTCAAGCCTTCCGGTGCGGCCACTAAAAAGATGCCCTTGATCCGCCGCGCGCCGGCGCGCTTGAGCATGTCGATGGTGGCGATCAGCGTGCCGCCGGTGGCCAGCATCGGGTCTAGGATCAGCGCGTCGCGTTCTTCCAGGCGGCCGGTGAGGCGTTCGAAGTAGGGCACCGGCTGCAGGGTTTCTTCGTCGCGTTGCAGGCCGACCACGCTCACGCGCGCGGCCGGGATCAGCGCCAGCACGCCGGGCAGCATGCCCAGACCTGCACGCAGGATCGGTACCAGGGTGATTTTCGCGCCGGCAATCCGCTGCACGGTCACCGGGCCGGCCCAGCCGGGCTGCACGTGCGACTCGGTGTCCAGATTGGCGGTGGCCTCGTAGGCCAGCAGCGTGCCCAGCTCGGTGACCAGTTCGCGGAAGCCCTTGGTGCTCAAGGCAGCATCGCGCAGCAGGCCGATCTTGTGCTGGACGAGGGGGTGACGGACTTCGACGATTTTCATGGGCAGCGACAGGCGGGAGAGACCCACAGTGTGCCGCAGCCAGCGGCAGCGTCGCCACACATTGGGCGTGATCGTGCTTGCAGATGTCATGTCAGTGAAACGTCGTAGACATAGTGTGCCCACCCATTCTTAACCGATTGGGGAAGCACCCGTGTTGAACAAGACTCCGCTGTGCCTGGCGATCACGCTGACGTTGGCGGCAGCCACGTGGAGCCCGCTTGCGCAGGCGGCCGAGGGTGCAGCAGCGGCAACCGGCGCCTCCGGTGCGGCAGCCATCGACCTGGAGCGGCTGGAAGTGCGCCCGCAGGTTGAATCGCAGGTGCGCGCGGTCGATCTCAAGCGGGGTTCCGATGCGATCCAGGATGCGGTCGCCTCCGATGCGCTGGGCCGGTATCCCGACAAGAATGTTGCAGAATCCTTGCAGCGCCTGCCCGGCGTCAGCGTCACCCGCGACCAGGGCGAAGGGCGCTTCGTGGTCATCCGCGGCCTGGATTCGGCGCTCAACAGCGTCACCATCGACGGCATGACCATGGGTACGCCGGAAGACGGCACGCGCTCGGCGCCGCTGGACGTGATTCCGTCCGACTCCACCGAGCGCCTGAAAGTGGTCAAGTCGCCGACCCCGGACATGCCGGGCGATTCCATCGGCGGTGCGATCCAGGTCGAGTCCACCTCTGCCTTCGATCGCGATGGCCGCACGCTGCGCGGCTCGATCGAAGGCAGCCACCAGTCGTTGTCGGGCAAGACCAGCCCCAAGGGCGCGTTCAACTACAGCGACATCTTCGACGGCACCTTCGGTGTGGCGGTCGGCGTGAACTACCAGGACCGCGAATTCGAATCGGACAACACCGAAGTGGCCTACGACAGCTTCGACGGCGGTGCGGCCGACGATCTGTTCGCCGGTGAAGTGCAGCGCCGCAAGTACTTCATCGAGCGTACCCGCATGGGCGCCAACCTCAACCTGGACTGGCGCCCGGACGCCGACAACCGCTATTACCTGCGTACGCTCTACAGCCGCTTCGACGATGCCGAAACGCGCCAGCGCACCATCTTCGGCCTGGCCGATGGGCAGGTCAGCGCCAATGGCGATGGCACCTATGCCGTGGCCGACCTGCCGGCCGATTCCATTTCCAAGCGCGTGCGCTACCGCACCAAGAAGGAAGACACCATGGCCTTGAGCGTGGGTGGTGAAAACCGTCTGAGCGCGGCCACGGTGGATTACAAGCTGGGCTACACCAAGACCACCGAGCGCGTGAACGATGAGATGGAAGCGCGCTTCAACTACGCCGGCGACGATCTGTCGGCCACGGTCGATCAGAACAGCGGCATTCCGCGCCTGGGGTTCTCCGACAATGGCTGGCAGCGCAACGACGATTTCGTGTTCGACCGCTTCGTGCTGGCGCCCAAGCGGGTGGACGACAGCGAGCGCAGCGCGCAGGTCAACGTGCGCTTCGATGGCGAGCATTCCAGCCTGAAGATGGGCGTGCTCGGCCGCTGGCGCGAGCGCGATGTCAACGTGGACGAAAACGAGCTGCGTCGTGGCCCGGCAATCGATCTGAGCGACTGGACCACCGCCGCACCGGAACACCGCGGCGGCACGCTGGGCGAAAGCATCGGCTCGGACGGCATGCGCCGTTACTGGAACACCTCCGGCACTCTGTACAGCGCACGTCCGCAGGATGTGGGCAGCAACCTGCAGGTCTCGCTGCAGGACGACTACAGGGCCACCGAAGATGTGTTCGCCACCTATGCGATGGGCACCTGGGACATCGGTGCGCTTCGCATGATCGCCGGCGTGCGGGTGGAGAACACCCAGTTCGACGCCACCGGCAACCAGGTCGACGTGGCCGAGAACGGCCGCACCGCCACGGTGACGCCGCGCGAAGCCTCCAGCAGCTACACCAATGTGCTGCCGGGCCTGCATCTGCGTTACGACACCGGCAACGACTGGGTGCTGCGGTTCGCGGCCAACAAGACCTTGTCGCGGCCTGCGTTCGGCGATGTCTCCCCGCGCGTGAGCATCAATCGCGGCGACGAAGAGGTGAGCCTGGGCAATCCCGATCTCAATCCGTATCGCTCAAAGAACCTGGATCTGTCGTTCGAAAAATACATCGGCAGCACCGGCCTGGTCTCGCTGGGCGTGTTCAACAAGTCGATCGACGACTACATCGTGCAGACCATCAGCACCAACGATGCCGAGTTCCCCAACCTGCAGGTGACGCGCTCGATCAACGGCGACACCGCAAAGGTGCGCGGCGCCGAATTCAATTGGCAGCAGGCGCTGGACTTCCTGCCCGAGGGCTGGAATGGCCTGCTGGTCGGCGCCAGCGCCACCGTGCTGGACAGCGATTTCAATCCCGGCCTGAGCGATCGCGCCGGCGACGACTTCACCTTGCCGCGCTCGTCCAAGCGCATCTACAGCGGGCATCTGGGGTATGAAAAATACGGTTTCAGTGCGCGCGTTGCGGCGGTGTATCGCAGCGAGTACCTGGACACCATCGGCCAAAGCCGCGCGTACGATATCTACGTCGCCCCGCACACCCAGCTGGATTTCAGCATGAACTACCAATTCAACAGCCACGTCAGCCTGTATCTGGAGGCGCAGAACCTGCTGGACGAACCGCTGGAGCTGTACCAGGGCGTGCCCTCGCGCACGCTGCAGAACGAAGAATACGGCCGCACCTATGCGCTCGGCCTGAAGGTGGCACTGTGATCGCAACGCGCACGCGGCTCCACACCACGGTACTCCACACCACACTGCTCGCCACCGCGCTGGCGCTGACCGCCTGCGCCAGCGCACCGGCCGACCGCGAAGCCGACGAGGCGCTGTTGAAGGACCCCTTGCTCAGCGAGGCCAAGGTGGAGCACGAAGTGGTGCCGGAAGCCTTCATCACCGCGCTGACGCCGGCCGACAACCTGGATTCGCCGGCCAGCTGGAGTGCGCCCGATGGCAGTCGCTGGTTGATCGCCACCGCCAAGGCCACGCATGCGCTGGTGGTGTTCGATGGCGATAGCGGCAAGCGCCTGCGCGTGGTCGGCGGCAAGGGCAAGGCCCTGGGCAAGCTGGATCGCCCGAACGGGATTTCGGTGGTCGACGATCTGGTGTTCGTGGTCGAGCGCGACAACCGCCGCGTGCAGGTATTTTCGCTGCCGGATTTCAAGCCGCTGACCAGCTTCGGCCAGGACGAATTGCGCGAGCCCTATGGCCTGTGGGTGCGCAAGCACGACGGCGGCTACGAGGTGGTGGTCAGCGACAACTACATGTCGCCGGCCAACAAGGATGAGCCACCGCCGCTGGCCGAACTCGGTCAGCGTTTCCGTCGCTATCAGGTGGACGACGCGGGGCAGGGCTGGCAAGCGCGCCTGACCCAGAGCTTCGGCGATACCACCGAGGCGGGCGCGATACGGATCGCCGAGTCGGTGTTCGGCGATGAAGCGCATGCGCGCCTGATGATTGCCGAAGAGGATGTCGCCGTGGGCACGCAGTTGCGCGAATACGGGATGGACGGGCGCTATCGCGGGCGCAATGTCGGCAGCGGCCTGTTCAAGGCGCAGGCCGAAGGCATGACGCTGTTTGCATGCAAGGACGGCAGCGGTTACTGGATCGCCACCGATCAGTTCAAGGACCGCAGCGTGTTCCAGGTGTTCGACCGCCAGAGCCTGGCGCATGTCGGTGCCTTCGCCGGCCGGGTGACCGCCAACACCGACGGCGTGTGGCTGGATCAACGCGGCGATGCGCGCTTTCCGGGCGGGGTGTTCTATGCCTTGCACGACGACCAGGCGGTGGCGGCCTTCGACTGGCGCGATATCGCGCGCACGCTGCGTTTGAAAGAATGCGCGCCATGATCGCCGCACGTGCGGTGCTGTCTTGCGCGCTGTTGCTGGTGGCGATGACGGGCACGCAATCGTTCGCCGCCGAGCGCGCGGCCGAACCCAACACCCAGGTGCCGGCCGGCTCCACCCACTATGTTGCCGATGGCTTTCCGGACCGCATCGTCGCCACGCCCGCGCAGGCGGCGGCGACCGGTTTCGCGGTGGCTTGGCGTACCGATACCAGCGTCGACCAGCCGTGGCTGGAACTGGTGGTTGCCGGCGACTCGCCCGATGTGGGCACGCCGCGCCGCATCCGCGCCAGCACCACCACGCTGACCAGCGAAAACGGCAGCTCGCATCACCACCGCGCCGATATCGACGGGCTGACGCCGGACACGCTGTATGCCTACCGCGTGCAGGGCAACCACACCTGGGGGGCGTGGAATCATTTCCGCACAGCCGCCACCGCGGATACGCCGCTGACGCTGCTGTATTTCGGCGACACCCAGAACAAGAACCTCAGCCTGGTCTCGCGGGTGATCCGCCAGGCCTGGCGCTCGGCACCGGATGCGCGGCTGGCCCTGTTCGCCGGCGATCTGGTCAGCGGCAAGGACGGCCAGGACGACAACGAATGGGCCGAGTGGTTCGACGCCGGGCGCTGGCTGCTGGAAGGCACCGCGGTGGCGCCGGCGCCGGGCAATCACGAGTATCACGAAGAGGGCGAGGACACCCCACAGGCCACGCGCACGCTTGGCACGCATTGGCCGGTGACCTTCGCGTTGCCGCGTAACGGGCCGTCGGCCACCGCACGCACCAGCTACTGGTTCGACTATCAGGGCGTGCGCATCGCCGTGCTCGATGGCACCTCCGTTCTGGATCTGGGCACCGGCCCGGCACAGGCGCAGTGGCTGGACAAGGTACTGGCCGACAATCCGCACCCGTGGTCGATCGTGCTGATCCATCAGCCGTTCTTTTCCCCGCGCGCCGATCGCCAGAACGAGAAACTGGTCGAGCAGGTGCTGCCGGTGATCCGCCGCCACAAGGTCGATCTGGTGCTGCAGGGCCACGACCACACCTACGGCAGGCGCGGCGATACGGCAGGGCAGGCCACGCCGGTGTTCGTGGTCTCGGTGGCCGGGCCCAAGCAGTACCGGCTCTCGGACATGGCGCGCAAGACCATGCGTCCGGTCGGCGAGGACACCCAGCTCTACCAGGTGCTTCGCATCGACACCCACACCTTGCGTTACGAGTCGCGCACCGCCACCGGGCGTCTCTACGATGCGTTCGAGCTGGAGCGCGGCAGCGATGGCGGCAAGCGACTGGTGGAGAAAGAGGCCGGACGCATCGCACCACGCGATTGCCCGCGCAGTGCGACTCTGAAAGGACGCGCCGACAGATGCTGGGAATGATGGGGACGCGGCACAGGCGAGCTGGTCTGGATGAGGCTGCCGTTCCGGATGACGACCCGGTGAGCAAACTTCGGTGCTGCATTGATTTTGCACATCGACGGTAAGCGTAACCATTTAAAATTGTGAATTACGTCACACTAATAATGGGACTACTGTTAGGGCCGACCGGGTCTCCACCCGGGTAGCCGGCTTCGACGCGGGTGCTTCGGTGGAGGTTCTGCCTCCCCCAGCCCCGAGAAGCCCCCATGATTCCCCACGTGTTCCATCTCACTGCGCCGACCAAGCACCTGCTTTGGGAAGAGCGCAAAATCCAGGCCCGTCTGCAGCGGCTGCTGCCGGGCTGGACCTGCCATGTCTGGGACGATGCCGACAACTCGGCGCTGATGCGTCGCGCCTTCCCGGAATTGGCCGATCGCTACGAAGCGATCCGCTTCGGTGTGATGAAGGCCGACATCGCCCGCTGCGCCTACATGCATAGCTATGGCGGGTTCTATTTCGACACCGACTACAAGTTGCTGCGCACGCTTGGCGCGGACGTGCTGGCACAGCAATGCGTGCTGCCGATCGAAGAGGGCGCGCCCGGCAACGAGCAGTTCAAGATCGGCAATGCGGTGTTCGGCTCGGAGGCAGGACATCCGTTCTGGCGCGCCTTCATCGAGCACATCTTCACCATGCATGCGCCCGAGACGCTGGAAGACCATCGGCAGATTCCGATGATTTCCGGCCCGCGCGGGTTGACGCGTTTCTACAACGCGCACGCCGGCGAGTTTGCCGGCATCGTGTTCCCGGCGCGCGACGCGTTCCATCCCGACCGCACCTGGTTCGGGCTCGGCCACCGTGGCGGCACGGTCGCAGTGGGCTCGCATCTGTGCTGGGCGTCCTGGCGCGGCAAGTCGCCACGCCGGGCAGTGACCAATTACCTGCGTCGCAAGCTGAGCGCCGTTCCGATCTGACCGGGCCAGGCAGCACCCCCGCCGCGCGCAGCGCCGACGGCGCGTGGCGGTTGCCCAGGAGTGGCCGCGCCTGTTCCGCAGGCGCGCAGGCACTGCCTGCGTCGCCTTGAAGTCGAGCGGTCTACACCACCATCGCACTGGCTGCCCGGTGGGCGCGGCCGGTGCTCCGCACCGGCGTGTACCGCTCGGTGACCAACGTTCCTGCGCACCGTCCGCTTCCCGCTAGCGACTGCGACTGCTCGCCATGCGTATCGGTGGCGCTCAGGCCGCCTCAGCCTGGCTCTGGCGCGGACCTTCCTTCAGCGCACGCCCGATCAATCCGACCAGCAGATCCAGCTCGTCTTCGTCCATCGCAAAGTGCGGGGTGAAGCGCAGCGAATTCTCGCCGCCATGGATCACGTTGACGCCGCGGTGGCGCAGCCATTCCTCGGTGGAACCGGCGCCATAGCACTTGAACTGCGGCGCCAGCTCGCAGGAGAACAGCAGCCCGGTGCCCTGCACCTTGGTGATCAGGCCACCCAGCTCGGACTGCAGTGCCTGCAGCTTGGCGATTGCCTGCGCACCACGGGTGCGGATGTTCTCGCGCACCTGCGGGGTGAACAACGCCAGCGTGGCGCAGGCGACATCCAGCGCACGCGGATTGGTGGTCATGGTGTTGCCGTAGGTGCCTTTGCGATACACCTGTGCGGCGTGTTCGGTCACCGCCAGCACCGACAACGGGTATTGCGCGGCGTTGAGCGCCTTGGAGTAGGTCTCCAGGTCCGGCGGGTCGAGCTGCTCGAAGCCGGGGTAGTCCACCACCGACAGCACGCCGTGCGCACGCAGGCCGGCCTGGATCGAATCCACCAGCAGCAGGCTGCCGTGCAGGCGGGTCAGTTCGCGCGCGGCGGCATAGAACGCAGCCGGCAATGCGCGGCCCGGGTCGCCTTCGCCCATCACCGGCTCCAGGAACACCGCCTCGATGAACCAGTGATTGCGCGCGGCCTCGTCGAAGGCGCGCTGCAGCGCCGCCACGTCGTAGGGCGCGATCGCGATCACCGAGTCTTCGTCGCGATAACTGGCGAGGTACTTGGTGTAGGTCTTGCGGCTGGAATCGGAATACAGGCCGGGGCGGTCGGTACGGCCATGGAAGCTGCCCTTGACCACCACGCGCTTGATGCTGGCGCCGGCGTGGCGCGCGCCCGGGTCGGTGTGCAGCTTGGCATTGGTATCGACGATGCGCGCGGCCAGGCCGACCGCCTCGGAACCGGAGTTGAGGCACATGAAGCGTGCGAACGGACAGCCCCCGCGGGTATGCCCGATCTCGGCGCGCAGCGCGCGGTCGAGCCGGCGCTGCGCCAGGCTCGGCGTCATCACGTTGGCCATCACCTGCGGACGCGCCATCGCCTCGAGCACCGGCGCGGGGGTGTGGCCGAAGCCGAGCATGCCGTAGCCGCCGGCGTCGTACAGCACCGCGCCCTTGAGCGTGATCACCCAGGGGCCGCGCGCGGCCAGCGCCACGTACGGGGTCACCGCATCGTCGGCGTAGAAGTTGATGAAGCCGTCCTGCACCGCGCCGATCTGTGCGTCTTCGTCCAGGTCCAGCAGGTCGGCGGCCTCGGCGCGCACCAGCGCGTACTCGGCAGCGGCCGCGTCGATGGCGTGTGCGAGATCCGGGTGGCTGGCGGCCAGGCGCGCGATGCTGGCATCGTCCAGGCCATCGGTCAGGCGGCGGCCGGCATGGGCGCGCAACGGGGCGAGCGGGGCGAGGACGGACATGGCGCATCTCCTGCAAGGTGGCGTTCCCTTTCTATTATCGGCAGAAGATCGGCGTTTGGCAGCGTGAATCCGGGCAGGAAGTGGGGTATTTTCGTCGAATCGACGAACCATTTAGGCGAAAAGTGAAAATCACTCCCTCCGACGAACGCCTGCTGTCGCTGCTGCGCGAGGACGCGCGCGCCTCCACCGCGCAGATTGCGCGCCGGCTTGGGCTGTCGCGCACCACCGTGCAGAGCCGGATCGACAAACTCGAGCGCGACGGGGTGATCAGCGGCTACACCGTGCGCACCCACGATGCCTACGAACAGGGCCGCATCCGCGCGCACATCCTGATCACCGTGCTGCCCAAGAAGATGCCCGCGGTGGTCAAGGCGCTGCGCGACATCCCGCAGGTGCGCCTGCTGCATTCGGTCAGCGGGGCCTACGACCTGATCGCCCTGGGCGTGGTCGGCGGCGTCAACGAGATGGACGTACTCACCGACGCCATCGGCGCGATCGACGGCGTGGAGCGCACGACCACGTCGATCATTTTGTCAACGAAGTTCGAGAGGTGAGGGGCGGGAATCGGGAGTGGGGAATGGGGAATCGTAAGAGCCAGATCCGAGGGCCGAAACTCATACGGCGCAGACTGGCCCGCTTTTACGATTCCCGATTCCCGAATCTCCATTCTCCGCCGCAGTTACACTATCCGGCTCCTCAGCCAACACATCCTGCGGCCTTGAAGAAGTCCGATTTCAACTATTCGCTGCCCGACGAGCTGATCGCCCAGGCGCCATTGGCCGAGCGGGCGGCCAGCCGCTTGCTGGTGGTGCCGCCGTCGCCGCAGGCGCTGGTCGACCGGCAGGTGCGCGATCTGCCCGAGTTGCTGCAGCCGGGCGACCTGCTGATCTTCAACGATACCCGGGTGATCCCGGCGCGGCTGTTCGGGCAGAAGGCCAGCGGCGGGCGGGTGGAAATCCTGATCGAGCGCCTGCTGGGCGAGCGGCAGGCGCGCGTGCAGATCGGCGCCAGCAAGTCGCCCAAGGCCGGCAGCTGGATCGCGCTGGATGCCGGCGGCCAGGCCGAGGTGCTGGGCCGCGACGGCGAGTTCTACCTGCTGCGCTTCGAGATCCCCACGCCGCTGGAGCACTGGCTGCTGGAGGCCGGGCGCCTGCCGCTGCCGCCGTACATTCGCCGCGAGCCCGGGGTGGAAGACCGCGAGCGCTACCAGACCGTGTTCGCGCGCGAAGTGGGTGCGGTGGCCGCACCCACCGCCGGGCTGCATTTCGACGAGGCGCTGCTGGCACGGCTGCGCGAGCGCGGGGTGGAGTTCGGCCATGTCACCCTGCACGTGGGTGCCGGCACCTTCCAGCCGGTGCGCGTGGACGCGCTGGATCAGCACGTGATGCACACCGAATGGCTCAATGTCGGTGCCGCGCTGGTCGAGCAGGTGCGGCGCACGCGTGCGCGTGGCGGCCGCGTCATCGCGGTGGGAACCACGGTGGTGCGCTCGCTGGAAAGCGCCTGGCGCATCACAGATGCCGCGCCCGAGGGCGAGTTGCTGCCGTTTGCCGGCGAAACCCAGATCTTCATCCTGCCCGGCTACCGCATCCGCAGCGTCGACGCGATGGTCACCAATTTCCATCTGCCCGAAAGCACGTTGCTAATGATGGTCTCGGCCTTCGCCGGCCGCGAGCGCATCTTCGCCGCCTATCAACACGCCATCGAACAGCGCTATCGCTTCTTTTCGTATGGCGATGCGATGTTGCTGTGGAGCAGGGAATCGGGAATCGGGAATGGGGAATCGTAAGTCGGCATCCGCCGAACGATCAGCCACCTGCCAACCGCTTCTCCGATTCCCCAATCCCGATTCCCCAATCCCGGCCCCTCCATGTCCCGACTCCAGTTCCAGCTCCAAGCCACCGACGGCCATGCCCGCCGTGGGCGCCTGACCTTTCCGCGCGGCACCGTCGAGACGCCGGCGTTCATGCCGGTGGGCACCTATGGCTCGGTCAAGGGCATCCTGCCCGAGCAGATCCGCGCGCTGGGTGCGGAGATCATCCTGGGCAATACCTTCCACCTGTATCTGCGTCCGGGCCTGGATGTGATCGGCGACCACGGCGGGCTGCACGGGTTCGCGCGCTGGGACGGGCCGATCCTCACCGATTCGGGCGGGTTCCAGGTGTTTTCGCTGGCCCATCGCCGCAAGATCACCGAGCAGGGCGTCACCTTCGCCTCGCCGACCGACGGCGCACGGGTGTTCCTGGGCCCGGAAGAGAGCATGCAGATCCAGAAGGTGCTCGATTCGGACATCGTGATGATCTTCGACGAATGCACGCCGTACCCGGCCACCGAGGAGGTGGCGCGGCGCTCGATGGAGCTGAGCCTGCGCTGGGCGCAGCGCTCGCGGCAGGCGCATGACGGGTTGGGCAACGATGCGGCGCTGTTCGGCATCGTGCAGGGCGGGGTGCATCCGGACCTGCGCAGCCGCTCGCTGGACGGGCTGCAGGACATCGGTTTCGACGGTTACGCCATCGGCGGGCTGGCGGTGGGCGAGCCGGAGCACGAGCGCAATGCGATGCTGGAACACCTGCATCCGCGCCTGCCGGCCGAGCGCCCGCGCTACCTGATGGGCGTGGGCCGGCCCGAAGACCTGGTCGAAGGCGTGGCGCGTGGCGTGGACATGTTCGACTGCGTGATGCCCACCCGCAACGCGCGCAACGGGCATTACTTCACCTCCTTCGGTACCGTGCGCATCCGCAACGCCAGGTACGAGCGCGACCTGGACACCATCGAGCCGGGCTGCGGCTGCCATGCCTGCAGCAGCGGCTACACGCGTTCGTATCTGCGCCACCTGGACCGCTGCAACGAGATGCTGGCGCCGATGCTGGGCACCCTGCACAACCTCTGGTACTACGAGAAGCTGATGGCCGACCTGCGCGCGGCGATCGCGGCGGGAACCTTTGCGCAGTTCCGGCGGTCCTTCTATGCGGCACGCGGCGCCACCACGCCGCCGTTGCCGGGGGAAACCAGCTGAGACCGGCCGTCCGCGCCCCGCGCGGACGGTTTGGAACCTGCATGGCATAATTCCCGGCTGTTCCGCTCCGGCGGTACCTGAATAGCGAGCGGGCCGCTTGGCGCGCTGGCACCAAAACTAGGACGCACTGAATGAATCTGCTCGATTTCCTGATCCCCGTCGCCCAGGCGCAGGCCACTGGCGGCGCGCCGGCGCCCGGCCCGATGGGAAGCCTGTCCACCTTCGCGCTGCCGATCATCCTGATCGCGGTCATGTATTTCCTGATGATCCGCCCGCAGATGAAGCGCCAGAAGGAGCACAAGTCGTTGCTGGACAAGCTGGCGCGCGGCGATGAAGTCATCACCTCCGGCGGCGTGGCGGGCGTGATCACCGACATCGGCGACAACTTCATCACCGTGGAAGTGGCCGACAACGTGCGCATCCGCGTGCAGAAGAGTGCCGTGGGCCACGTGCTGCCCAAGGGCACGCTGAAGTCTGCCAACTAAGCGGCAGCCAACCTGCTGCGCCCACTGTCAGGTGGGCGCAGTTGGTGCCGCGAACCGGCGCGCATCGCTCCGCTCCGCGCACCGCCGCATCCACCTGACGACCGCTGGCGTCATTGTGTTGGCCGCTGGAAGTCGTTTTCACTGCTAGGCGCGTCGCCGGGATGGTGTCGCGCGGGACTGTCGCAATGCTCGAATTTCCTCGCTGGAAGTATTTCCTGATCCTGCTGGTGCTGGCGGTCAGTGCGTTGTACGCGCTGCCCAACATCTACCAGAAGGACCCGTCCGTGCAGATCACCGCCAGCCGCGGTGCCCAGCTCGACGACGCCTTGCGCAGCCGCATCGACGCCGACCTCAAGGCCGCCGGCATCACGCCGAAGGCCGTCACCAAGGAGGGCGACAGCCTGATGGTGCGCCTGCCCAGCCTGCAGGCACAGACCCGCGCCAACGACGTGCTGCGCCAGCAACTGGGCGAGAACTACACGGTGGCGCTGAATCTGGCCTCGACCGTGCCGGACTGGCTGGCCAAGCTGGGCGGCCGGCCGATGGTGCTGGGCCTGGACCTAGTCGGCGGCGTGCACTTCGCCATGCAGGTGGACCAGAAGGCCGCGCTGGAAAAGCGCCTGGACGGCTTTGCCGAAGATATCCGCACCACGCTGCGCGATGGCCGTATCGCCTATCGATCGGTCGAGCGTCGCGGCGACAACAGCATCCAGGTCAGCCTGAGCGAAGGCGCCAGCGCCGACGCCGCGCGCACCGCGCTGGCCAAGTCGCAGCCGACGCTGACCTATGACGTCAGCGGCCAGAACATCTCGGTGAAGGTGCCCGAGGCCGAGCTCAAGCAGATCGCCAGCGGCGCGATCGAGCAGAACCTCACCACCTTGCGTAACCGTGTCAACGCGCTTGGCGTGTCCGAACCGACCATCCAGCGCCAGGGCGAAGACCGCATCGTGGTCGAACTGCCCGGCCTGCAGGACACCGCCGAGGCCAAGCGCCTGATCGGTGCCACCGCCTCGCTGGAATTCCGTGCGGTGGTCGAAGGCAATGCCGAAGACGCCGTGCGCAGCGGCAGCATCCCGCCGGAAGCCAAGGTCTACCGCGTGCGCGATACCGGCGCACCGGTGCTGCTGAACAAGCGCGCGCTGGTGACCGGCGACCAGATGGTCAGTGCCAGCGTCAGCACCGACCAGAACGGCATGCCGGCGGTGGCCGTGACGCTCAACAACGTCGCCGGCCAGCGCATGCTCGATTACACCAGCGCCAACGTCGGCAAGCTGATGTCGGTGGTTTACATCGAGCGCATCCCCACCGTGACCATGGTCGACGGCAAGGAAGTGCGCAGCGTTCGGGTCAAGGAAGAAGCCTTGTCGCCGACCCGCATTGCGGGTGTGTTCGGCAAGAACTTCCAGACCACCGGTCTGGAGAAGACCGAGGCCGAAAACCTGGCCAAGCTGCTGAAATCCGGCTCGCTGGCCGCGCCGATGGATTTCGTCGAGGAATACGTGATCGGCCCCAGCCTGGGCGCGGAGAACGTGGAGCGCGGCGTCACCGCAGTGATCTACTCGTTCCTGTTCACGCTGGTGTTCTTCACCATCTACTACCGCGTGTTCGGCGCGATCACCTCGGTGGCGCTGCTGTTCAACCTGCTGATCGTGGTGGCGGTGATGTCGCTGTTCGGTGCCACCATGACGCTGCCGGGCTTTGCCGGCCTGGCGCTGTCGGTGGGCCTGTCGGTGGACGCCAACGTGCTGATCAACGAGCGTATCCGCGAGGAGCTGCGCCTGGGCGTGCCGGCCAAATCGGCGATTGCCGCCGGTTACGAAAAGGCCGGTGGCACCATCCTGGACGCCAACCTCACCGGCCTGATCGTGGCGGTGGCCTTGTACGCGTTCGGCACCGGCCCGTTGAAGGGCTTCGCGCTGACCATGATGATCGGTATCTTCGCCTCGATGTTCACTGCGATCACCGTGTCGCGTGCGCTGGCGGTGCTGATCTACGGCCGCCGCAAGAAGCTGAAGACCGTCGCTATTTAATGCGAGTCCCTCGCAAGAGCCCGCACATCCATGTGCGGACTTTTTAGGAAGATCTTTCAATGAAAATTTTTCCGCTTCATCTGATCCCGAACGACACCAGGATCGACTTCATGCGCCTGCGCAAGCCGGTGCTGATCCTGATGCTGGTGATCGCGGTGGCCTCGGTCGGCGTCATCGTCGGCAAGGGCTTCAACTACGCGCTGGAATTCACCGGCGGCACGCTGGTGCAGACCTCGTTCCAGAAGACCGTGGACGTGGATCAGGTGCGCGAGCAGCTGGCCAGGGCCGGCTTCGAGAACGCCCAGGTGCAGAACGCACGTGGCGGCAACGAAGTGATGATCCGCCTGCAGGCGCGCGAGCAGCACAACAACCGCGACGATGCCGCCAGCACAGTGGCCGAAGAAGTGCGCAAGGCGGTCAGCACCGCGCAGAACCCCGCCACCGTGCAGCCGGGCGAATTCGTCGGCCCGCAGGTCGGCAAGGATCTGGCCTTGAACGGCGTGTACGCCACGGTGTTCATGCTGGTGGGCTTTCTGATCTACATCGCCTTCCGCTTCGAGTGGAAGTTCGCGGTGGTCGCCAGCCTGACCGCCTTGTTCGACCTGCTGGTCACCGTGGCCTTCGTGTCGCTGACCGGCCGCGAGTTCGACCTGACCGTGCTGGCCGGCCTGTTGTCGGTGATGGGCTTTGCGATCAACGACATCATCGTGGTGTTCGACCGCGTGCGCGAAAACTTCCGCGCGCTGCGCGTGGAACCGCTGGAAGTGCTGAACCGCTCGATCAACCAGACGCTGTCGCGCACGGTGATCACCGCGGTGATGTTCTTCCTGTCGGCGCTGGCGCTGTACATCTACGGCGGCGAGTCGATGGAAGGCCTGGCCGAAACGCACATGATCGGCGCGGTGATCGTGGTGATTTCCTCGGTGATCGTAGCGGTGCCGATGCTGAGCATCGGACCGTTCGCCGTCACCAAGCAGGACCTATTGCCCAAGGCCAAGGACGTGGAGGCGCTGGCGCGTCGTCCTTGATCGGCCATGGATCTTGGATCACGAAAAAACCGCGCGCTGCGCGGTTTTTTCGTGTTGGCGCATCGAGCGGGTCAGCGCAACCCGTCGTAGGAGCGCGCCTGAGCGCGACCGGGCTTTATCGGGAATGCCTCATCGCGCTCAGGCGCGCTCCTACCGAGCTAGGTAAGTGCGCTGCAGTGTCCTGCAACGCACGCACCGATCCTCGCGGACCTACAGATTCCAATCGATCCGCATCCCCGCAATCAACGCGTTCTTCAGATCGTTGCTGCGGGTGGGTTCGTTGAACTGGTCGGGGTTGATCACGTAATGCAGGTTCGGCGCGATGCGCAGGCGCTTGGTGACCTGGATGCCGTAGCTGAGCTCCATCATGATCTGGTTGTCTGCGGGGGTGCCGGTGCCGCCTGCGGAGGCGCGCGCCAGGCGCAGGTTTTCGATGGCTTCGTCGCTGTACTTCTGCTGGGTGATCACAAACGCAATGTTGTCCTGCGGGCGGCTGGCGAAGGTGCCTTTCTGCACCAGGCCCAGTTGCACGAAGTGGTCCTCGATCGCCTGGCCGCCGGTGCTCTTGAGGATGGCGCCGAACACGGTCAGGCCGCGGGCGCCGGACGGATCCGGGTTGGTGACCTGCTGTTCGAAGCGGGCGAACAGGCCCGAGCGGCCCTGCTTGTTCTCGTAGCCCAGGCCGCTGAGCACAGCCGGGTTGCCGTTGCGGTCGCGCAGCGGGTCGGTGTAGTCGGAGTTGTCCTGCCAGCCGCCGAGTTCGTACATCGCGGCCATGCTGCCGTCGCCGCCCTTGTTCTTGTAGCCGACCGCGTACGGCACCACCACGCCGGTGGTGTCGTCGGTGCTCCACTTCAGGCCGTGCTGGCCATCCTGGGCCTGCACCGGGTTCACCTCGTAGGCGCCCACATGCACGTAGACCTTGGGCGTGACCCAGGCGGTGGCATGCGCAGCCCAGCTGGACACCGGCCAGTAGGTGAAGTTGCTGGTGCGGAACACGAAGGTGGGGTTGCCGCAGGCCGAGTTGCCCTGGAAGTACTGGCACAGGTCCGAGCCGAGGAAGTGGATGTTGGCCACGCTGCGGCCGGCTTCCAGTTCCAGGCGGTCGTTGAAGAGTTTTTGCAGCAGGGTGAAGTTGGCCAGGCGCGTGCCCTGGCCGCCGTAGATTTCCTGCACCGAGGTGCTGTTGCCGATGCTGCTGTTGGCCAGGTTGGTGCCGTGGCGGTTGGTGACGTACAGCTTGACCGTGGCGCCGCCCCAGCCGAACAGGCGGTCCATGTCGACGTCGGTGCCCACCATCAGCTGGCCGGCGTAGGCATCGCCGTTCTTGCGGCCGCCATCGATCATCGATGCCGCTTCGCCGGTGTAACCCAGCTTGAGCTTGAAAGCATCGGCGGCATCCTGCGCGTGGGCGAGCGGGGTCAGCGCCAGTGCCAGCGACAGGCACAGCAGGCGGGGACGGGCATGGCGGGGGGCGAGGGCGGTCATGGCAGGACTCCGAACGAAGGAAGGCGTGGCCGAGGTGGCGAACGCGACAGCTAGGGGATGGGCAAGCCGCTGGCCGCGCACGAAGGTGCGCAGCGCAGCGGTGAAACCAGTCAGGGGTGGAGTGGGGCGGCGATCAGGCGTGGCGCATGCGCGGACGGCACGCGGCAATGGCGAGGTGGCCGACCGTCAGGCGACCACGTCGGCCACCGGCTTCTTGAGCAGGCGCAGTGCCACCGCGGTGACCACCACGCCGACCACCAGGGCCAGCACGTAATTGAGCAGGTGGGTCACCGCGTTGGGGATCAGCAGCACGAAGATGCCGCCATGCGGTGCCTTCAACTCGGCACCGGCAGTCATCGAGATCGCGCCGGCCACGGCCGAGCCGATCACCAGCGCCGGGATGGTGCGCAGCGGGTCGCGCGCGGCGTACGGGATGGCGCCTTCGGTGACGAAGGCCAGCCCGAGCACGCCGGCGGCGGTGGCCGAGCCGCGCTCTTCCACGGTGAAGCGGTTGCGGAATACCCAGGTGGCCAGCGCGATGCCCAGCGGCGGGGTCATGCCGGCGACCATGGCGGCGGCCATCGGGGTATAGACCTGGCTGGCGATCAGACCAGTCGAAAAAGCGTAGGCGGCCTTGTTGACCGGCCCGCCCATGTCGAAGGCCATCATGCCGCCGAGCAACAGGCCCAGCAGCAGCGCGCTGCTGCCCTGCATGCCGCGCAGCCAGGCGGTGAGCCAGGCCAGCAGGTCGGCCACCGGTTGGCCGAACACGTACATCATCGCCAGCCCGACCAGCAGCGTGCCCAGCACCGGCAGGATCAGCACCGGCTTGAGCCCTTCCAGGTTGCGCGGCAGGCGGATGTAGCGGTTGAGCGCGGCCACGCCATAGCCGGCGATGAAGCCCGCAATAATGCCGCCAAGGAAGCCGGCATTGAGGTTGGCGGCGACCAGGCCGCCGATCATGCCCGGCGCGATGCCGGGGCGGTCGGCGATGGAGTAGGCGATATAGCCGGCCAGCGCGGGCACCATCAGGGTGAAGCCGGCCTTGGCGCCGATCTGGAACAGCGACCAGGCCAGCGTGCCCTGGTGCGCATCGTCGCCGGCATAGATGCCGCCGAGCGCGAATGCCAAGGCGATCAGCAGGCCGCCGGCGGTGACGAAGGGCAGCATGAACGACACGCCGGTCATCAGGTGCTTGTAGGCGCCGGTGCGGCCGTTGCCCGTGTTTTCGGCCTTGGCGGCGCCTGCGACCGGCGCCGCGCCGCCGTGCACGCCGGCTTCGGCCAGCGCTTTCTGGATCAAGGCCGGGCCATCGTTGATCGCCGGCTTGGTGCCGCTCTTGAACAGGCGCTTGCCGCCGAAGCGGGCCAGGTCGACCTCGCGATCGGCGGCGATCAGCACCAGGTCGGCAGCGCGGATTTCCTCGTCGGTCAGGGCGTCCTGCGCGCCCACCGAGCCCTGTGTTTCCACGCGGATCTGGTAGCCGAGCTTCTTGGCTGCCTGCTGCAGGCCCTCGGCGGCCATGAAGGTGTGCGCGATGCCGGTGGGGCAGGAGGTGATCGCGACGATGCGCTTGCTGCCGGCGCTTGCGCTGGCTGCGGCAGCCGACGCGTTTGCAGCTGCCGGTGCGGCGAGCTGGTGCACTGCGGCGGCCGGGTCGTCGAGTACCGCGCCCAGGCTCAGGCGCAGCAGCTGCGCATCGCCGAAGCGGGCGGTGTCGGCATCGGCGTCGCCGATCACCAGCACCTGGGTGGCGGCGCTGGCCAGGTCGCCCGGCAATGCGCCGAGCACACCCTGGTCGCTGCGGATCTCGATCGTCACGCTGCGCCCGGCGGCAGTGGCCGCGCGGCGCAGCGCTTCGGCCGCCAGGACGGCTTCGGTGCTGCGGTCGCCAGCGGCGATGACCACGATGGAAGAGGACATGCAAATCTCCTGCGTTGTTCGGTCGCCGGCGAGCGCCGGCGGGATACGTGGTGTCTTGCGCAAGACCCGGGCGCATTGCGGTGGTGTTCCCACCGGGCGCGCCGCCGGCCTTGCTAGGAGAGCTGGTCGATGACGACCTCGCCGGTGAGCTTGCGTACCTGCTGCGGGTTCAGCCGGCGCGCATCGCCGCTTTCCAGCCGGCTGACCGAGAACGCCGTCGCCAGACGGGCGCACTGTTCCAGATCGGTGGAGTCGTCGAGCAGCGCGGCGGCCAGGCCGGCCACCATCGCGTCACCGGCGCCCACGCTGCTGCCCTGCGCCAGGCGCGGCGGACGCGCGATCAGGCGCTGGTCGCGCTGCACGAACAGGGCGCCCTCGGTGCCCATCGAAATGACCACCAGCTGGATGCCGCGGGCGATCAGTTCGTGCGCGGCGGCGCTGAGGGCGGCGCGGTCGGTTAGCGGGCGGCCGGTCCAGGCTTCCAGCTCGTGCCGGTTCGGCTTGACTGCGTAGGGCAGCGCCTGGCGTGCGGCACCGAGTGCGGCCACCAGCGGCGCGCCACTGGTGTCCAGCAGCACGCGCGCACCGGCGGCGCCGGCCTGCGCCTGCAGCTGCGCCCAGCTGTCGTCCGGCAGGCCGGCCGGCAGGCTGCCCGATAGCACCACCGGCAGGCCGGGCCGCAGCAGCGGGGCGAGGTGGTCGGCCACGCCCTGCAGGTGCGGCTGGCCCAGGCGCAGGCCGGGCAGGTTGATGTCGGTGGTGTCGTTGCTGCGCGCCTCGACCAGCTTGAGGTTGGTACGGGTCTCGCCGGCCACGCGCTGGCAGTGATCGGTGATGCCGCGCTCGCGGAACAGCGCCTCGAACACGCCGGCATTGCCGACCCCGAGCACGCCGAGTGCGGCGACCTGGCTGCCCCAGTCGGCCAGGCACGCGGCCACGTTGATGCCCTTGCCGCCGGCATCGTTGCGCACGCTGCTGGCGCGATGCACCGCGCCCGGCTGCAGGCTGTCCAGCTGGATGGTCTGGTCGATCGCCGGGTTCAGCGTGACGGTGATGGCGTGCAGGTTCATGCCTGGCCCTCGCGCTGCGCTTCCAGGGCGCGCACCTGCTCTGCGGTTTCGCAGTTCAGCGCCTGCTCGGCCAGCTGCTGCAGCTTACTCAGCGCGGTGCCACGCAGGCGGGCCTTGACCGCCGGGATGTCGTTGGGCGTCATCGACAGTTCCTGCACGCCCAGGCCGGCCAGCAGGCTGGCGCCGAACGGATCGCCGGCCAGGCCGCCGCACACGCCGACCCAGCGGTCGTGTTTGCGCGCACCTTCGATCGTGCTGCGGATCATGCGCAGCACCGCCGGGTGCAGGCTGTCGGCTTCGGCGGCCAGTTCCGGGTTCTGGCGGTCGATCGCCAGCACGTACTGGGTCAGGTCGTTGGTGCCGATCGAGAAGAAGTCCGCATGCCGTGCCAGCACGTCGGCCTGCGCGGCGGCGGCGGGCACTTCGATCATGATGCCGATCGGCACCTCGGGCGCGTCGAGTTCGGCGCGGAGGCGCGCGCAGATGGCGCGCAGGGTGATCAGCTCCGGCACCGAGGTGATCATCGGGAACATGATCGACAGCCGCGCCCCGTCCTTGGCGGCGCGGTACAGCGCCCGCAGCTGCGGTTCGAGCAGGTCGGGGCGGCGCAGCAGCAGGCGCGCGCCGCGCACCCCCAGGAACGGGTTTTCCTCGTGCGGCAGCTCCAGATGCGCCACCTGCTTGTCGCCGCCGATGTCCAGCGCACGCACGATCAGCGGGCGGCCATCCAGCGCCTGCGTCATCGCCAGGTAGGTCTGGTACTGCTCGTCTTCGCTGGGCGTGCTGCCGCTTTCCAGGAACAGGAATTCGGTGCGCATCAGGCCGACGCCTTCGGCGCCCTGGGTCAGCGCCATCGCGACCTGGTCGGGCAGGTTGACGTTGGCACCGATGTCGATGTGGTGGCCGTCGGTGGTTTCGGCGGGCAATGCGCGCTGCGCGGCCTCGCGCTCGCGGATGGCCTGTTGTTCGGCGATATGCGTGCGTGCTGCGTCCAGGTCGAGTGCGGACGGGTTGATGTACAGCCGCCCGCTGCTGCCGTCGATGATGGCGGTGACGCCGTCTTCGATATCCAGCAACTGGCCGCCGGCCGCGACCAGCGCCGGCAGGCCCAGCGTGCGCGACAGGATCGCGGTATGCGAGGTCGGCCCGCCTTGCGCGGTGGCCAGGCCGAGCACGCGTGCGGTGTCCAGATTGGCGGTGTCCGACGGCGACAGATCGCCGGCGAGCAGGATGCAGGGCTGCTCCGGCAGGTCGGTCAGGCCGGCGCCGGCGGCGGCCGGGTCGAGCTGGGCCAGCACGCGGCGGCCGACATCGCGCAGGTCGGCGGCGCGGCCGGCCAGCACCGGGTTGCCCAGCGCGGCCAGGCCCGAGGCGATCTGTTCCACCGCCTGGTGCCACGACCACGCCACGCCGTGGCCTTCGACCATCAGCTGGCAGGTGCGGGTGATCAGGTCGGTGTCGTTGAGCAGCTCCGCCTGGGCCTTGAAGATCGCCGCGTCCGAGGCGCCGAGCCGGCGCTGGGTGTCGTCCTGGATCGCCGCCAGCTGCTGGCGGGTGCGGGTCAGCGCGTCGTGCAGCAGCGCGCCGCCATCGCCCAGGCCGACCGGTTGATCGGCCACTTCGGTCTGCGCCGCACGCAGCCGGTGCACGATGCCGATCGCCACGCCCGGGCTGGCGCCGATGCCGACGATGGCCGGCTGCGCCTGCGGCGGCGTCCAGCCGACCACCGGGGCGGCGCGGCGTTGCGCGGCGCGTTCGGCATCGGCCTTTTCCTGCGCGGTCAGGCTGTCCATCACCGCGCGCAGGCGCTTGAGCAGCGCGGCGGCATCGGGGCCTTCGGCCGAGACGGTGATGCTGTCGCCGGCACGCAGGCCGAGCTGCAGCAGCCCGACCAGGCTCTTGGCATCGGCGGCCTGGTCGCCGGCGCGCACCTGGGCGCGCGCCGAGAAACCGCGCGCGGTCTCGGCCCAGCGGGTGGCCGGGCGCGCGTGCAGGCCGCTGGGGTAGGCGATGGTCCACGCGAAGGTTTCGGCCAGGTCGGTGGCCGGTGCGGCGCTGGTGTCGGGCGCACGGTCGCCGGTCAGGGCGGCCACGATCACGCCGGGGTCGTCGGTGGTGAACAGTGCTTCCAGCTGGGCCGGGTCCTGGATCAGGCGGGTCAGCCGGCGCAGCAAGGTGATGTGGGTGTCGGACTGGGCGGCGATGCCGACCACCAGCCGGGTGGTCTGGCCCGGGTTCCACTCCACGCCCTCGGGCAACTGCAGCACCGCGATGCCGTCGCGGCGCACCAGGTGGCGGTCTTCGCCGACGCCGTGCGGGATCGCCAGGCCATGGCCCAGGAAGGTGTTCGCCAGGCCTTCGCGGCGCCGCATGCTGGCGTCGTAGCCCGGCGCCACGCAGCCGGCGGCGACCAGCAACTGGGCAGCCTGTGCGATGGCATCGTCCTTGTCGCGGGCATGCGCACGCAGACGCACGAGTTCGGGGGTGACGGGGGCGGCTGGCGACGGAGAGGACAAGACGGACTCCGGGATGGGAACGGGCTGGGCAGTATAGTGGGAACGTTCCCACGTTCCAGGTCAATGTGCGCTGCACAAAAACGGCGTAGTGCTTTCGGGTTAGCATCGGATCAGGCACCGCACCTGGCTGCAGGTGCGCAAATGGAGCGGGAACGGTCCCAGTGAGTATCAGCATCAACGACGTGGCCCGCGTGGCCGGGGTTTCCAAATCGACGGTCTCGCGCGCGCTGGGCACTGGCCCGGTCAGCGAGGAAGTACGGGCAAAGGTCGAGGCGGCGGTGCGCCAGACCGGCTACCGGCCCAACCTGATGGCGCGGCGCCTGCGCTCCCAGCAGTCCGGCATCCTGGGGGTGATCGTTGCCGACATCCGCAACCCGTACTTCACCGCGCTGATCCGCGCGGTGGAGGAGGTGGCCTACCGTGCCGGCATGCGCGTGACCCTGTGTAACACCGACGAAGACCCCGAGCGCGAGGCGCTGTACCTGCAATTGATGCAGGAAGAACGCATCACCGGGCTGATCTTCGCGCCAACCCGCAGCACGGTCGGGCGCATGCACGAGCTGGCGCTGGACTACCCGACCGTGCTGGTGGACCGCGCCGGCCCCGGCAGCCGCTACGACAGCGTGGTGCTGGACAACGCCGCGGCCATGGGGGAGCTGGTCGCGCATCTGCAGGCGCAGGGGTATCGGCGCATCGGCGGGCTGTTCGGCACCAGTACCACTGCCACCGAGCGCCGCAACGGCTATCTGGCCGCGATGGCGGCGCCGGGGCTGACGCCGGCCTACCGCGAAGTGGCGCCCACCGCCGAAGCGGCGATCGCCGAAGTCGGCCAATGGCTGGCCGGTGCAGACCGGCCCGAGGCCATTGTCACCAGTAACAGCCTGCTGTTGATGGGCGCGCTCAAGGCCGCCCGCACCGCCGGTCTGCGCCTGCCCGACGACCTGGCCCTGGCCGGCTTCGACAACGAGCGCTGGACCGACCTGGTCGAGCCCGGCATTACCGTGGTCGAGCAGCCGGTCGAGGACATGGGCCGCGCAGCGATGTCGCTGCTGCTCGAACGCCTGGGCAACCCGCAGCTGCCGATCCGCCGCATGGTGATGACCGGCCGCTGCGTGGTGCGCGGCTCCACTGGCCCCCGCACCCCACCGTAGGAGCGCACCCGGGCGCGACGGGCGTTACCGGTAGAGCCCATCGCGCCCAGGGGCGCTCCTACAGGTGCCTGGCGGGTGTTGCGGATCGCGCAGTGCGGCCTTGCCCGAGCACGGCATGTCACCAAACTCCGCCACCCGTAGGAGCGCACCCGGGCGCGACGGGCGTTGCCGGTCATGCCCGTCGCGCCCGGGTGCGCTCCTACGAGATATCACGGTTGCGCAACCCAAAAAAAAGCCCCGGCAGTGCCGGGGCTTTTCGTTCTACGCCATGTCCCAGATCAACGATCCGGACGATGGCTTCCGGCGTCGCCCTGTGCCGCGAGGTAGTCCTTGGACTGTTCGTCCAGCTTGTCGCCCAGCATGCGGCGCACCACCACGAAGAACAGCGGGATGAAGATCACGCCGAGCACGGTGGCGAACACCATGCCGCCGATCACGCCGGTACCGATGGAGTGACGCGAGTTGGCGCCGGCACCGGTGGAGATGGCCAGCGGCAGCACGCCCAGGATGAAGGCGAACGAGGTCATCAGGATCGGGCGGAAGCGCAGGTGTGCCGCTTCCAGCGTCGCCTCGCGCAGCGTCTTGCCTGCCGCACGCTGTTCCACCGCAAACTCCACGATCAGGATCGCGTTCTTCGCCGCCAGGCCGATCACGGTGATCATGCCGATCTTGAAGTACAGATCGTTCGGCAGCCCACGCAGCATCGAGAAGGTGATCGCACCCAGCACACCGATCGGCACCACCATCAGCACCGCCACCGGAATCGACCAGCTCTCGTAGAGGGCGGCCAGACACAGGAACACCACCACCACCGACAACGCCAGCAACAGCGTGGCCGCATTACCGGCGATGATTTCCTGGTACGACATGCCGCTCCAGTCGAAGCCGAAGCCCGGCGGCAGATCGTTGTTGACGATCTCTTCCATCGCCGTCATCGCCTGGCCGGAGCTGCCACCCGGCGCCGGGTTGCCGACGATGTTCACCGCCGAATAGCCGTTGTAGCGGTTCAACGCCGGCGAGGCGAAGGTCCAATCGGCCTTGACCACATTGCTCAGCGGAATCATTCCCGGCTGCCCATCGGCACCGACTGCTGTCGCACTGGGGCTGAAGAAGCTGCGCAGCGACTCGGGGCCGGTGCGGAACTGGTCGTCGGCACGGATGTTGACGCGCTTGATGCGGCCTTCGGAGAAGTAGTCGTTGATGTACACAGGCGCCAGCATCAGCTGGATCGAGCTGTAGATATCGCTGACGTCCAGGCCCATCGACTGCGCCTGCACACGGTCCACGGACAGCTGCAGCTGTGGTGCGTCTTCCAGGCCGTTCGGGCGCACGCCCACCATGGTGTCCTGCCTTTCCGCCGCCTTGCCCAGCACGATGTTGCGCGCCTGGGTCAAGGCTTGCTGGCCTGCGCCGGAGCGGTCCTGCAGCCACATGTCGAAGCCGCCGAACTGGCCCAGGCCCTGCACGGTGGGCAGGTTGACCACGAAGATCTGCGCGCCCTTGATGCCGTAGAAGGCACCGTTGAGCTGCTGGATCAACTGTTCGGCAGTGACGTCGCGCTCTTCCCACGGCTTGAGCCGGATGAAGCCCATGCCGACGTTTTCGCCCGAGCCCAGGAAGCTGAAGCCGGCGATCTGCAGCATGCCTTCCACGGCCGGCTGCTTCTCCAGCACCGCACGCATCTGCGCGAACGCCTCGTTGGTGCGGATCTTGGTCGCGCCCGGCGGCAGCTGCACGATGGCCACTGCAAAGCCCTGGTCTTCTTCCGGCAGGAAGCTGCCCGGCATGCGGGTGAACAGGAAGCCGCACAGCACCACCAGCACCACGAACACGATCATCCACGGCGGCGAGCGCTTGAGGGTGTGCCCGACCACGCCGACATAGCGATGCGCCAGCTTGTCGTAGTACTTGTCGAAGGTGCGGTAGATCCAGTTCTTCTTGGTCGAGTGGGTGGACTTGAGGAACGCGCCGCACAGCGCCGGGGTGAAGCTCAACGCCAGGAACGCGGAGAACCCCATCGACATGGCGATGGTCAGCGCGAATTGCTTGTAGATCGCGCCCGAGGCGCCGGGTTGCAGCGAGGAGGGGATGAACACCGCCGCCAGCACCACGGTGATGGCCACCACCGCGCCGGTGATCTGGGTCATCGCCTTCTGCGTGGCCGCCTTCGGCTCCAGGTGCTCCTCGCTCATGATGCGTTCGACGTTCTCGATCACCACGATCGCGTCGTCGACCACGATGCCGATCGCCAGCACCATCGCAAACAGCGTCAGCTGGTTGATGGTGAAGCCGATCATGTACATGCCGAAGAACGTGCCCAGCAGCGCGACCGGAATCACCAGCGTGGGAATCACGGTGGCGCGGAAGTTCTGCAGGAACAGCAGCATCACCAGGAACACCAGCACGATGGCTTCCACCAGCGTGTGGATCACTTCCTCGATGGAGATGCGCACGAAGGTGGTCGATTCGTACGGCGCAAACCAGGTCACGCCCTGCGGGAAGGTCGGCTGCAGTTCGTCGAGCTTGGCACCGACCGCCTCGGACACGTTCAGGGCGTTGGCGCCCGGCAGCAGCTGGATACCGAAGGCACCGGTGGGCTTGCCGTTGTACTGGGTGTCGAAGCCGTAGTTGCTCGGCCCCACGGTGACCCGCGCGACATCCTTCAAGCGCACCGTGGCACCGTTGTTGTCGGTGCGCAGGATGATGTTCTCGAACTGTTCCGGCGAGCTGAAGCGGCCCTCGGCCGACACGGTGGCGGTGAAGCTGATGCCTTCCGGAGTCGGGTCGGCGCCTACCGAACCGGCAGCGAACTGCACGTTCTGGTTACGCACCGCGGTCAGCACCTGGGTCGCCGACAGGTTGTAGCCCTGCAGCTTCTCCGGGTTCAGCCAGATGTTCATCGCGTACTCGGCGCCGAACTGGTTGGTGCTGCCCACGCCGGGCACGCGCGAAATCTGCTCGAGCACGCGCGAGCCGACGATGTCGTTGAGCGCGTCGCGGTTGATCGACGGGTTGTCCGAGCGCAACGCGGCCACCATCAGGAAGCCGGCGTTGGCCTTGGCCACCACCACACCCTGCTGGGTGACTTCCGAGGGCAGACGCGGCGTGGCCAGCGACACCTTGTTCTGCACCTGCACCTGGGCGATATCCGCGTCGGTGCCGGTTTCGAAGGTCAGCGTGATGGTCACGCGGCCGTTGGCGGCCGAGGACGAGTTGAAGTACAGCAGGTGGTCGATACCGGTGAGCTGCTGCTCGATGACCTGGGTCACCGCTTTTTCGGCGGTATCGGCGCTGGCGCCGGGGAAGTTGGCGGTGACGGTGACCTGCGGCGGGGCGATCGTGGGGTACGACTCGATACCCAGATTCAGGATCGAGATCACGCCCGCAAGCGAGATCAGGATCGCCACCACCCAGGCAAAGACAGGGTGTTCGATAAAAAACTTAGGCATGTCCGGGTTCCGTTACTGCTGCTTGGACTGGGAGTCGGCCGGCTGCGCCGCAGCGTCTGGCTTGGACTGTTCCTGCGCGGCCGGTGCCGCCGCGTCGGCCTTGTCGGCTGCCGATGCGGCCTGTGCGTTGCCACCCTGGGCGGCGGGAGCCGCGCCCGGTGCACCCGGCTGGCCGCCCTGCGCCGGCTTGTTCGGATCCCACGGCACGCCCTTGGCCGGCTGGCCTTCCTTGGCCTTCTGCACGCCATCGACGATCACCTGATCGCCCGGGGTCACGCCACCGGTGACGATCCACTGACCTTTCTGCTGGCCGTCGACGGTGAGATTCTTGCGCACCACCTTGCCGTCCTTGCCCAGCACCAGCGCGTAGGCGCCGGTGGCATCGCGCTGCACGGCCTGCTGCGGCATCAGGTAGGCGTTGTTGCGCTGGCCCAGGCTGGCCTTGAAGGTCACGAACGCGCCCGGCAGCAGTGCCTGTTCCGGGTTGGGCAGGGTCGCGCGCAGCGACACCGCACCGGTGCTCGGGTCCACCGTCACCGCCGACACGTCCAGCGTACCGGGGTGCGGGTACTGCGTGCCGTTGCCCAGTTCCACGTTGATGGTGGACTTGCCATCGCCGCTGAGCTGCACGTTGCCGCTGCTCTGGGCTTGGCGCAGGGCGGCGAGCTCTTCGCTGCTCATCGCAAAGTTCACATACAGCGGGTCGATCTGGTCGACCGTGGTCAGCAGGGTGGCCTCTCCCGAGCCGACCAGTGCACCTTCGGTCACGCGCTGGATGCCGGCGCGGCCGGTGATCGGCGAGGTGACGCTGGCAAAGCCGAGCTGGATGCGGGCGGACTCGACCTGGCCGCGTGCCTGCTGCACGTTGGCGCGGGAGGAGCGCTCGGTGGCTTCGGCGTTGTCGATGTCGGCACGCGACACGTACTGCTGCGGGGCCAGGCTGCGTGCGCGCTTGGCGGCGACCTGGGCATTGGCGTAGGTCGCCTCGGCGGCGGCCAGCTGGCCCTGCGCCTGCAGCAGCGTGGCTTTCAGCGGTGCCGGGTCGATCTCGAACAGCGGCTGGCCTTCCTTGACGTCGGTGCCCTCGGTGTACAGGCGCTTGAGCACCACGCCGTCCACGCGTGCGCGCACGTCGGCCGAGCGGAATGCCGACAGGCGGCCGACCAGGTCGCGTTCCAGCGGCAGCGTCTGCGGCTTCATTTCCAGCACCGACACTTCCGGCGGCGGCGGCGCCTGCTGTTGTTCGGGCTTGCTGCAGGCAGCCAGCGCCAGGGTGATGGCACAGGCCAGGCCGAATGTGCGGAGCGGGGCGATCATCAGGAGGAACTCCGTTAGGGTCTTGAAGTGAGAAAGGAAAGCGGGGACAGCGAAGGCGTGGCAGCGACCGCGGCAAAGGCGCGCAGGAACGTGTCGACAGCGAACTGCGCCCACTGCTGCCTGGCGGGGAGGCCGGCGCGGTGGGGTACCTGAAAGCGTTGCCGGTCGAAATCCAGACCGACGATCATGCTCAACAGCAGTTCGGCCATACAGTGCGGATCGTCATGGCGCAGCTGGCCGGCCTGCATCGCCTGTTCGAAGCGCTGCGCCAGGCGCTGCTGCATACCGACGACCCCGTCCTGGAAGATCTGCTGCGACTGGTCGGGAAACCGGTGCGATTCGGCCTCCACCAATCGGCAGGTCTGTAGCACATCGGGCCGGTTCAGGCGGTCAAGATGGGCCAGCGCAAAGGCCAGCAGATCCTCGCGCAACTCGCCGGAGGCGGTGCCCAGTGGCACCGTGGCCAGATGCACATGGTCCTGAAGGACATCGCGCAGCAGGTTTTCTTTACAACCGTAGTAACTATAGAGCGTCTGCTTGGAACAACCGGCACGCTCGGCCACGGCATCCATGCTCAGCCGCATGCCACGCTCGGCAAGCAGCGTATGCACAGCCGCATGGATGCGGCGATCGCAATCCGAGCGCCGGGAAGCACGGTGGGAACGGGGGGTCATGGCGGTAGACTATACCGTCCAGTTTAGTTTTTAAACAGGCTTGACGGTCGCAATTCTGTCTGTACAGCGCCTTGTGCGCCAAGCGTCGGGCCCGACTTTGCCGGTTGTGGCGGTCCGGCAGGCCGATGCGCGGCCGCCAATGGGCCGCCTCCCGAGGAATTACAGTCGGGTAGCGCTTGGATGCCGCGTCCGGGGCCGGCGCCGGCCCCGGGAATTTGCGCTATGCAGCAAGGCGCCTTCATCCGGCGCCGGTACAATTCAGGTTTTCCACCGAGCATCCCAGCGCTCTCATGACAGCCAAGAAAGCTGCTTCGAAATCGTCCACGACGTCGGTCACACCGGTCGCCGAACATGCCGTCCCCGTGCTTGCCACCGCGCCGCAGGCGGTCACCCTGGAGCCGGTCTTTGCCGCGTTGCGCAAGCGCTACCCGGCTGCCCGCCAGTCCGAGGTGCAGCTGTTTGCAGCCGACTTCTACCGGCGCATGGAAGAGGACGAGTTCCCCAACCACCCACCCGAACAGTGGGCGGCCCTGGCGGCCGACATGCTGGAGTTTGCGCGCACGCGCAAGGCCGGCACGGTCAATGTGCGGGTGTTCAACCCGACCCTGAAGAGCCACGGCTACGAGTCGCCACACACGCTGCTGCAGATCGTCAACGACGACATGCCGTTCCTGGTGGACTCGGTGAGCATGACGCTGTCGGACCTGGGCATCGGCGTGCACGTGCTTGGCCACCCGGTGCTGCGCATCGCGCGCGACAAGGCCGGCAAGCTGACCGCGGTGGGCGAGGGCAAGAGCGAATCGCTGATGGTGCTGGAGATCGACCGCCAGCCTGCCGACGACATGCCCAAGGTGGAAGCGGCCGTGCGCAAGGTGCTGGCCGAAGTGCGCGCGATCGTGCACGACTGGGCGTCGATGCGCGAAAAGATGGTGATGCTGGCCGATGACCTGGCCACCCGCCGCCTGCCGATGGACGACATCAGCCGCCACGAGGCGCAGGAATTCCTGCGCTGGGCGGCCGCCGACCACTTCACCTTCTTCGGCTACCGCGAGTACCGCGTGGAGAAGCAGGACGGCCAGGACGTGCTGGCGCCGGTGGAAGAAACCGGCCTGGGCCTGATGCGCGGCCGCGACACCTCGCCGGCGCGCCCGGTGACCACGCTGGCGGCGCATGGCCTGAACACCTCGGCCAAGCTCAAGGACGCGCTGATCCTGACCAAGACCAATGCGCGCTCGCGCGTGCATCGGGTCGGCTACATGGATTACATCGGCATCCTGGAATTCGATGCCAAGGGCCGCATCGTCGGCGAGCAGCGCTTCCTGGGCCTGTTCACCTCCAGCGCCTACAACCGCCGCCCGTGGGAAATTCCGCTGGTGCGGCAGCGCCACGAATACGTGATGAGCAAGTCCGGGCTGACCCCGAGCAGCCACAGCGGCAAGGCGCTGCGGCATATCCTGGAGACATTGCCGCGCGAGGAGCTGTTCCAGTCCAACGAGGAAGAGCTGTACCGCACCGCGATCGGCATCCTCGGCCTGCAGGAGCGCGTGCGCAGCCGCATGTTCCTGCGCCGCGACAAGTACAGCCGCTTCATCTCCGCGCTGGTGTACATCCCGCGCGAGCGCTTCAACACCGATGTGCGGCTGCGCATCGAAGCCTTGCTCAAGGAGGCGCTGCACGGCGAATACATCGATTCCAGCGTGGTGCTGGGCGAATCGCCGCTGGCGCAGTTGCACCTGATCGTGCGGCCCAAGAGTGGCGAGGCGCTGGAGTTCAACACCACCGAGCTCGAATCGCGGCTGGCGCATCTGCTGCGCAACTGGCGCGATGCGCTGCGCGAGGCGCTGGTGGCGCGGCATGGCGAGGTCAATGGCCTGCGCATGGCCGCCAACTTCGGGCGTGCGTTGCCGGCCGGCTATATCGAAGACTCGTCGATCGAATCGGCGGTGTCCGACGTCGAGCATCTGGCGGCACTGGAAGGCCCGGATGACCTGCATCTGAGCCTGCAGGAGATCCGTCGCGACGACGGCGTGCGGCTGGATGCCGGCGAAGGCCTGCGCCTGAAGCTGTATCGCCAGCTCGACGACATCCCGTTGTCCGATGCGATGCCGATGATGGAGAACCTGGGCCTGCGCGTGATCTCCGAGCGGCCGTACCGGCTGCAGGTCGGCGAGACGCCGGTCTACATCCAGGATTTCGAGGTCGAATCGACCTCCGGCAGGATCAATGCGGCCAACGCCGACGCCGGTTTCGGCGAAGCCTTCGAGCGGATCTGGAGCGGCGATGCCGAGAACGACGGCTTCAACCGCCTGATCCTGGCGGCCGGCCTGCACTGGCGCCAGGTCGCGCTGCTGCGCGGCTATTGCAAGTATCTGCTGCAGACCGCGGTGCCGTTCTCGCAGGCCTACGTCGAGGCGACGTTCACCCGCTATCCGCTGCTGGCGCGCCTGCTGGTGGAACTGTTCGAGGCGCGCTTCGATCCGGCCACCGGCAGCGAGACCAAGGCGCAGATCGTTGCCGGGCAGGAACGCCTGCGCGAGGAACTGTCGGTGCTGGCAGCTGGCGACGAGGCCACGCTCAAGGCGCTGGAGCCGGTGCTGCAGGCGCGCGGCAGCGACCGCGATGCGCAGCAGGAGGCTGCGCGCGCCACGCTGCTGAAGCTGATGGACCGCGTTTCCAGCCTGGACGAGGACCGCATCCTGCGCAGCTTCATTGGCGTGATCGACGCGACGCTGCGCACCAACTACTACCAGACCGACAAGAGCGGCAAGCACGGGCACTGCATCAGCTTCAAGCTGGATTCTTCGATCGTGCCGGACCTGCCCAAGCCGCGTCCGTACCGCGAGATCTTCGTCTACAGCCCACGGGTGGAAGGCGTGCACCTGCGCTTTGGCGCGGTGGCGCGTGGCGGCCTGCGCTGGTCGGACCGGCGCGAGGATTTCCGCACCGAGGTGCTGGGCCTGGTCAAGGCGCAGATGGTCAAGAACACCGTCATCGTGCCGGTCGGCGCCAAGGGCGGTTTCTACGTCAAGCGCTCGCCGGTGGGCGGCGACCGTGACGCGATCCAGGCCGAAGGCATCGCCTGCTACAAGCTGTTCATCCAGAGCCTGCTCGACATCACCGACAACATCGTCGGCGGCAAGATCGTGCCGCCGCCGCAGGTGGTACGCCATGACCTGGACGACCCGTACCTGGTGGTCGCGGCCGACAAGGGCACCGCCACGTTCTCCGACATCGCCAACGGGCTGGCGCTGGACCACGGCTTCTGGCTGGGCGATGCATTCGCTTCCGGCGGGTCGGTCGGCTACGACCACAAGGGCATGGGCATCACCGCGCGTGGTGCGTGGGAGTCGGTCAAGCGCCACTTCCGCGCGATGGGGCGCGATTGCCAGAGCCAGGATTTCAGCGTGGTCGGCATCGGCGACATGTCCGGCGACGTGTTCGGCAACGGCATGCTGCTCTCAAGGCATATCCGGCTGCTGGCCGCGTTCGATCACCGGCATATCTTCCTGGACCCCAATCCGGATGCCGCCGCTTCGTTCGCCGAGCGCGAGCGCCTGTTCAAGCTGCCGCGTTCCAGCTGGGCCGACTACGAGGCCAAACTGATCAGCGCCGGTGGCGGCATCTATCCGCGCACGCTCAAATCCATCGACATCAGCGCGCCGGTACGCGAGGTGCTGGGCTTGGAATCCAGCGTCAAGCAGCTCTCGCCGAACGAGCTGATGAACGCCATCCTCAAGGCGCCGGTGGACCTGTTCTGGAATGGCGGCATCGGCACCTACGTCAAGGCGTCCAGCGAGTCGCACGCCGATGTGGGCGACCGCGCCAACAACGGCCTGCGCGTCAATGGCGGCGAATTGCGCTGCAAGGTGGTGGGCGAGGGCGGTAACCTCGGCCTGACCCAGCTCGGTCGCATCGAGGCCGCGCAGGCCGGGGTGCTGCTCAACACCGACTTCATCGACAACTCGGCCGGCGTGGACACCTCCGACCACGAGGTGAACATCAAGATCCTGCTCAACGACATGGTGCAGGCCAAGAAGCTCACCTACGACGCGCGCAACACATTGCTCGCATCGATGACCGACGAAGTGGCCGACCTGGTGTTGTGGGACAACTACCGCCAGAACCAGGCGATCAGCCTGATGGAGCGGATGAGCGTCAAGCGCCTGGGCTCCAAGCAGCACTTCATCCGCACGCTGGAACTGCAGGGCCTGCTCGATCGCCAGATCGAGTTCCTGCCCTCCGATGCCGAACTGTCCGCACGCAAGGCACGCGGGCAGGGCTTGTCGCGCCCGGAGCTGTCGGTGCTGTTGTCGTATTCCAAGCTGGTGGCGTTCCAGCAGCTGCTGGAATCGGATATCCCCGAAGACCCGTATCTGTCCAAGGAACTGCAGCGCTACTTCCCGCAGCCGCTGCAGAAGAAGTACGCCGATGCGATGGAGCGTCACCGCCTCAAGCGCGAGATCATCGCCACCGCGGTGACCAACACCACCATCAACCGCATGGGCGCCACCTTCCTGATGCGCATGCAGGAAGACACCGGCCGCAGCATCGCCGAGGTCGCCAAGGCCTATACCATCAGCCGCGAGACGCTGGATGCACGCGCGCTGTGGACGCAGATCGACGCGCTGGACGGCAAGGTGCCCGAGTCGGTGCAGATCGATGCACTGGAAGTGATCTGGCGCCTGCAACGCTCGTTCGTGCGTTGGCTGCTGCTGCGTCCGGGCCAGATGCCGGGCATCACCGCGGCGGTGGAGCGTTACCACGGCCCGTTCAACGACATCCGGGTCGCTTCCGGTGTGCTGTCGGATGCGCAGCGCCCGCAATACGAAGCCAGCGTGCAGGAATGGCAGGACAAGGGCCTGCCGCCGCAACTAGCGCAACAGCTGTGCGAGTTGCGTTACCTGGAACCGGCCTTCGACATCATCGAAACCGCGCGTACCCGTAAGCTCAAGCCGGTGGACGTGTCCAAGGTGCATTTCCGCCTGGGCGAAGCGCTGCGCCTGCCGTGGTTGTTCGAGCAGATCGACGCGCTGGAGGTCAACGGCCGCTGGCATGCAGTGGCACGTGGTGTGCTGCGCGATGAACTGGCCGCGCATCAGCGTGCACTGGTGGCGCAGGTGCTGACCATGCCCGGCAGCAGTGCCGAGGACAAGGTGGCCAACTGGCTGGCGCGCGACGATTCCAGCCTGCGCTTCACCCTGGCGATGCTGGCTGATGTGGCCGAGCAGAAGACGCTGGACTACCCGACCGTGTCGGTGGCGGTGCAGCGACTTGGGCAGCTGGCGGCGCACGGGATGTAACGACGTGCAGCGAGGTGATGGCGGAGCAGGTGCTTCGTCATCACCCTCATTTCCTGTTGGCAAATGTCGTCGTTTCGCACCAAAGAGCCGCCTTTGGGGGTTGATGCTGCTCAGCTCAAACCAGGCGCATCCAGCACTGCTCTTGCCATGCACACCGACCCTCTCCACTGGCCCTTGCCCGCTTACCGTCGCGGGACCCTGAGCGGCATGGATGCCGCGCCGGAGCCTACATGGACGTACTTGCGGCGTGTCCCGCGATGGTGGGCGGGCAAGGGCCCTGCAGCAAACTCGCAGCGTCGAGGGCGCGGTGCCCTCACCGCTTGCGGGACACGCCGTGAACCCGTCCCTGGGGGCTCGGTGGCGGCATCCATGCCGCCACACGGTCCCGCAACCGGTGAGGACACCGCACCAGACAGTGTGCTGACTGTTTTACTGAAGGCGCTGCAGACACGCCGCAGATGGGGTGCGCTGCAATCAACTGCATATTTTCAGTGCGCATTACAAACATGGACACGTGTTGTGCACTATTGCTGAAACAGTGCGACGGCGCGGTTCGCCGTGTACGGTCTTCTTGTCGCACCCATGGCCCACGGACTTACGTCCGGTGTCTTACTTGATCTTGACGACCACCTTGCCCTTGGCGCGGCCCTGGGCCAGATATTCCAGCGCCTGCTTTGCCTGGTCGAACCCAAAGACCTTGTCGATGACCGGGCGGATGCGTCCGGCTTCGAGCAGTTCGCCGATCTTCGCCAGTTGCGCGCCATCGGGACGCACGAACAGGAAGCCGTAGGCGACGTTGCGCTTGTTCGCCAGGCGGATGATTTTGCGGCTCATCATGGCGAAAACGACTCTCAGCACCACGTTGAGCCGGCGCGCACGCGCGAAGGCCGCGTCCAGCGGCCCCACCAGCGACACGATCCTGCCGCCGGGCTTGAGGATGGCGAGCGATTTTTCGATCGTATCGCCCCGTATGGTGCCCAGCGCGATGTCGTAGCCGCGCAGCACGGTCTCGAAGTCCTGTTGCCTGTAGTCGACCACCTCGTCTGCGCCAAGGCTGTTCACCAGCGCGACATTGCCGGTGCTGGTGGTGGTGCCGACAGTGGCGCCGAGGTGTTTTGCCAACTGGATCGCGATGGTGCCGATGCCGCCGGAGCCGGCGGGAATGAACACCTTCTGGCCGGGCTGCAGTCCGGCACGTTCCTTCAGGGCCTGCCAGGACGTGAGTGCGACCATCGGCAGCGCTGCCGCCTGCACAAACTCCAGATTGGCCGGCTTCAACGCTGCGGCGTCTTCCGGTACCGCGACATACTCGGCGATGGTGCCGCGGCCAAGATCGAACACGCTGGCGAAAATCGCATCGCCCGGCTTGAAGCGGGTGACGCGGCTGCCAACCTCGATGACGACACCGGCCACGTCGCTGCCCAGCGTGGCGGGCAGCTCAAATTTCACCACGGGCTTGAAGATGCCGGTGGGAATCATGTTGTCGATGGGGTTCACGCCCGCGGCATGCACCTCGACCAGCAGTTCGTCGGGCTGCAGCGTCGGGCGGGCCAGCTCGCTGAAGCCGATGCCGGGAGCCTTGCCGTAGCGTTTGAAGGTGAGTGCTTTCATCTGGTTCCAGTCCAATGCCGTGGTTGTAGGGATGCGTGGCCGGGTACGACGCGGGCCCCGGCCGCCTTCATCCCTGCCGCCTGATCGCCACATGGGCCATGTAAATCCATCGAACCCGTGCACGCGTGCGGCTGCGTGCCGTCTCCATGCAGGTCCGCAGCGCTCACCGTGGCGAGCGCTGCGGGGCAGCAGCGTCGTTCGGCCGGTCAGGCTGCCGGCTGATAACGTTCGGCGGCGTTTGCCTGCCGGATGTCGGACAGCAAGCCCTGGCGCGCGCCATCCAGCGCGTCCCAACGTTCGGCCACGTGCAACGGCGGAATGGTGACCAGCTCGCGGCGATCGAAGCCGACCAGCGCGGCGTCGACCAGTTCGCCCACGTCCATCAGGTCGCTGAGCGTGTTGACGTCGATACCGGCGCGTCCCCAGATCTCGGTGCGCGTGCCGGCCGGCAGCACGGCCTGCACATAGACGCCCTTGGCGCCCAGCTCCAGGTGCAGCCCCTGCGACAGGAACAGCACGAAGGCCTTGGTGGCGCCATAGACGCTCATGCCGAATTCCGGAGCGAAACCCACCACCGAGCCGAGGTTGACGATCGCGCCGCTGCCGGACTGTGCAAAGCGCGGCGCAACGGCGGCGGACAGGCGCGTCAACGCGGTGACATTGAGCGCGATCAGGCGGTCGACCGCCTCGGCGTCCTGCTGCAGGATGCCGCCGGACTGCGCCATGCCGGCGTTGTTGATCAGGATGCCGATCTGCGCATCCTCGCGCAGGCGGGTTTCCACCGCGGCCAGATCGGCGGCCTGGGTCAGGTCGGCCTGCAGCACATCGACGCTGACGCCATGTGCATCGCGCAGACGCGCAGCCTGCGCATCCAGGCGGGCCTTGTCGCGTGCGACCAGTACCAGGTCATGGCCGCGTTGCGCGAAGCGCTCGGCGTAGACGGCGCCGATGCCGGTGGAGGCGCCGGTGATGAGGACAGCGGGAAGCGTGGACATGCAGGATTCCTTGATGAGAGTGGATGAAGGACGCCAGGCGAGACAGCCTCAGCCGGCGAGGGACGGGTAGTCGATATAGCCTTCGGCGCCACCGCCGTAGAGGGTGGCCGGATTCAACGGCGCCAGCGCTGCGCCGGTCCGCAGGCGCTGGACCAGGTCGGGGTTGCTGATGAACGGGCGGCCGAAGGCCACCAGGTCGACGTTGCCTGCGCGCACCTGGGCGTTGGCCAGGTTCAGGTCGTAGCCGTTGTTGGCCAGGTAGGTGCGGGTGAACTTGCTGCGCAGCGCGGCATAGTCGAACGGGGCCGCATCGCGCGGGCCGCCGGTCGCACCTTCGACCACATGCAGGTACACGATGCCCAGCGCGTCGAGTTGCTCGGCGATGTAGTCGTATTGCGGCTGCGGATCGCTGCCGGAAATGCCGCTTGCCGGCGATACCGGCGAGATGCGCACGCCGGTGCGATCGGCGCCAATCTGCTCGCTCACTGCGGCGACCACCTCCAGCAACAGGCGCGCGCGGTTTTCGATCGAGCCGCCATAGGCATCGGTGCGCTGGTTGGCGCCGTCCTTGATGAACTGCTCCAGCAGGTAGCCATTGGCGCCGTGGATTTCGACGCCGTCGAAGCCGGCGGCAATCGCATTGGCCGCGGCCTGGCGGAAGTCGTCGACGATGCCCGGCAGTTCATGCAGCTCCAGCGCGCGTGGTTCGGAGACATCGGCAAAGCCGTTGTTGACGAACACCTTGGTCGCCGCGCGGATCGCCGACGGCGCAACCGGTGCCGCGCCGCCCGGCTGCAGGTCGACATGCGACACCCGGCCGACGTGCCACAGCTGCACGAAGATGCGCCCGCCGTTGGCATGCACGGCGTCGGTGACCGCGCGCCAGGCGGCAATCTGCCCGGGCGTGTACAGGCCGGGGGTGTCCTGGTAGCCCTGGGCCTGGGGCGAGACCTGGGTGGCCTCGGTAATCAGCAGGCCGGCCGAGGCGCGCTGGGCGTAGTAGGTGGCTGCCAGTGCGCTCGGCACCAGGCCGGCACCCGCACGGTTACGGGTCAGCGGCGCCATCACGATGCGGTTGGCCAGGGTCAGCGTGCCCAGTGCATAGGGTTCGAACAGCGAAGGGTGGGTCATTGACGGGGCTCGGACAGCAGGAAGTGGCAAAGATTACGATCAAAATCTAAGATGTCAATACTTTGATGTCGGTCAACATCAATGTACGCTCTCGCTTTCCCAGGCGCGCATCACCACGGAGTGTCCCAACGATGAAAGTGACCAAGGCACAGGCACAGGCGAATCGGGCGCACGTCGTCGAGACGGCCTCGGTGCTGTTTCGCGAGCGCGGTTATGAAGGGATCGGCATCGCCGATCTGATGGCCGCTGCAGGTTTCACCCACGGTGGCTTCTACAAGCAGTTCCGCTCCAAGGCGGACCTGATGGCCGAGTCGGCGGCCTGCGGCCTGGCCAATACCGCCGCGCAGACCGAGCAGGTGGACAAGGCGGATTTCGTGACGTCCTATCTGTCGCGCGAACATCGCGACAGCCCTGCCACCGGCTGCACGATGGCTGCGCTGGGTGCCGATGCCGCGCGCCAGCCGGAGGAAGTGCGCGATGCGTTTGCTGCCGGGGTCGAGAACCTGTTGGCAACGCTCGACCGCAGCGGGGCTGCGCCCGGCACTGCGCAGGCTGCGGCCGAGCGCGCCAGCAACCTGGGCATGATGGCGCATGCCATCGGCGCCATCGTGTTGTCGCGGGCGTGCCCGAACGCCTCGCCGCTGGCCGACGAAATCATTGCGGTGTGTCGCGACCAGATCCTGTCGTCGCTGCAGCCATCCAATTGACCGGGGTGGGCTGTCCACCGGCGTTTTGCTGCTGACGCGTGCCGATTCCAGGTCACGCTCGCGCAGGTCCGCCGGCTGCGCGGTGGTGGTGTCAGCCGCTCGACGCCCGGTGCCCGCTCATTTCCTGCCCGGCATCCTTGTCGAAACGCAGGTGCCACCAGGTGGCGCTGAGCGAGATCAGGCTCACCACGCAGAACGCCAGCGAGAAATCGCGTTGCTGCGGTTGCAGATGATCGCCGGCCAGCATCGCCAGCTTGAGGATCATTGCGCCGGCGCAGACGCCGACCGAGAGCATCAGTTGCTGCAAGGTGGTGTACAGGCTGCTGGCGCGGCTCATGCGCGATGCGGGCACGTTTTCGTAGGCGATGGTGTTGTAGGCGGCGAACTGGAACGACATGAAGGCGCCGCAGCACAGCAGCAGGCCGAACATCAGCGCCGGCGGCCAGTCGGGCCGGAACAACGCACACACCATGTAGCCCAGGCTGGCGAGCACGCCGTTGCCGATCAGGCTGTTGCGATAGCCGAAGCGGCGCAGCAACTGCGGGGTGATGCTGCGCATCAGCAGTGCGCCGAGTGCGGTGGCCAGGATCAGGCGGCCGCTGTGCGCGGCGCTCATGCCGAAGCCGATCTGGAACAGCAGCGGCAGCAGGAATGGATGCGCGCCCTGGGTGATGCGCATCAGCGCACCGCCAATCACCGATAAGCGGAACGAGTCGATCCGCAGCAGGCTCAGGTCCAGCAGCGGAGCAGGGTGGTGGCGGGCATGCCACAGATACCCCAGCGCTGCGCTGGCGCCGATGGCCAGCAGCCAGCTCGCGGTGCCGATGCCGTCCTGCTGGCTGACCATTTCCAGGCCGAACAACAGACAACCCAACGCGGTGCCGCACAGCACGAAACCGCGCAGATCGAAGCGGGCCGGGGCCGACTCGGTCGGGATTTCCGGGATGAAACGGCGCACCAGCAGGAAACCGGCCACGCCGATTGGCACGTTGATGTAGAAGATCCAGCGCCAATCCAGGTACGAGACGAACAATCCGCCCAGCGGCGGGCCGAGCATCGGGCCGATGAAGGCGGGCACCAGCGTCCAGGCCATGGCCGACACCAGATGGCGGCGTTCGACGGTGCGCAGCAGGATCAGCCGGCCGAGCGGGGCCATCATCGCGCCGCCGGCGCCCTGCAGCACGCGCGCGGCGACCATGGTGGGCAGGCTGTCGGCCAGCGAACACAGGATCGAGCCGCCGACGAACACCCAGATCGACGCGCCGAACACGCGGCGCAGGCCAAAGCGGTCGGCGATCGCGCCGCTGGCCGGAATCAGTACCGCCAGCGCCAGCAGGTAGCTGGTCATGGCGATGCTCATTGCCGGCGCGGCAACGCCGAAATCGCGTGCCAGGGTCGGCAACGCGGTTGCCAGCACGGTGGCATCCATCTGCTCCATGAAGATGGCGCAGGCCAGGATCAGCGAGATGATGCGGTAATCGGGATAACGCGGCGGCGTGACGCCGGCCTCGGACACGCTGGAGGACATCGGACTCTCGGTTGCGGGGCCGCAGCGGTGGCGCGCAGATGGCGATCGGACCGGCCCGCGTCGCACGGTGTTGTGCGGCGCAACATGGGTATTGTCCGCCGCTGCGCAGCGGGGTTCAAGCGTGCAGGGGTAACAGTGCGTGTGTCTGGAGGTGGATGCGCCGGGGCTGTCTTGGGATGCTGAGGGAGCTGCGCTGGCGTCCGGATCGCCGTCAGCGTTGTTCCGGGCGGCGCGGGTGGCTGATTGGTGTGGCGAGTCGGGATGACTGGTCGGTCGCCAGGCTGGGCGTCCCCTCATCCGGCGCTACGCGCCACCTTCTCCCGGGGGGAGAAGGGAAGCACCGGCGCGCATCTTTCTTCCGACTGGCCCCTTTCTTCCGACCGGAGAAGGGAAGCATTGGCACCCATCCTTCTCCCGACCGGCACCGTTATCCCGACCGGAGAAGGGAAGCATTGGCGCTCGTCTTTCTCCCCGACCGGAGAAGAACAGCTCCCTGTTGGTGCGAGATGCCGGGAGCGGCCGCAGCGCGCATTGTGTGGATCAACGCTGTGCGGCCGGATCGTCCCAGGCGTCCATGATCTGCAGGATCTGCGGCAATGCCTCGCGAAAATGCTGCACCAGGCGCGGCTCCAGTTGCTTGCCGGCCATGCTGTCGAGCTTGCGCATGGCGTCGTCCACCGTCCATGGCGCCTTGTAGGCGCGCCGTCCGCACAGCGCATCGAACACATCGGCCACCGCCACGATGCGCGCCGATTCGGGAATGGCATCGCCGACCAGGCCCGTGGGATAGCCGCTGCCGTCCCAGCATTCGTGGTGATGCAGGGCGATCTCCGCAGCCAGCTGAAACACCGGCCCGCGACCGTGCCGCAGCAGGGCGTGGCCGACCTGCGGATGCTGGCGCACCACCGAGCGTTCGTGTTCGTCCAGCGTATCGGACAGGTGCAGCAGGCCGCCGGGTGCCGCAATCTTGCCGGCGTCGTGCAGGGGCGCGGCATCCTGCAGCAACTGCGCCCGTTGCGCCGGCCAGCCGATCCCTTCGGCCAGCACCCGCGCATAGGCGGCCATGCGCCAGATATGTGCGCCGGTGTCGGCATCCTGGCCCTGCCCGGCGGTGCCGAGCAGATGGATCGCATCGCGGTACTGCTGGGCCAGCCGCGCGTTTTCGGCCAGCTTCAACTGGGTGGCGATGCGGACCTTGAGCAGGGCGGGCGAGTAGGGCTTGCTGACGTAGTCGGCCGCGCCCGCTTCCAGGCCTGTGCGCTCGTCGTGCTCGCTGTTGCGCGAGGTCACGAACAGGATCGGGATGGCCGCGCTGGCCGGTTGCTGCTTGAGCGTGCGCGCCACCGCATAGCCGTCCATGTCCGGCAGCTCGACATCCAGCAGGATCAACGACGGCGTGTGGCGAAGCACCGCCTCCAGCGCTTCGCGGCCGGACTTGGCGAACACCAGCGGGAAATCGTCGCGCAGCAACTGGCGCAGGGTGGCCAGGTTGCTGGATTCGTCGTCGACACACAGCAGGGGACGATGCGCCATGAAGACTCCTTGCGACCTGCGTGGCGACCGGTCAGTGCGGGTGAGTGGCTTGCCAGTCGCGCAGCGTGGCCTCGGCGCGACGGAAGTCGAAATCATCCACCGCACGCTGCAGTCCTTCCTGCAGGGTGCGCGGCAGGCGCGGCGCGCAGATCAGCAGCGCGTGGTCGATCCTGTCGGCATCGTCGCTGCCCAGGGCCGCTTCCAGGATCTGCACGCTGTCTGCGTCCAGCGCGACCGCATCGTCACTTGCCGCCTCGTCGCTGCTGCCGTGTTGCAGGAAGGCGTGGATCGCGGCGGTGGTACGCTGCATGGTGTCCTTGAGCGCGATCAGCGCCGAGGTGATGTCGTGGCCTTCCTCGATGCGGGTCTCCAGATCGCTGGCGGCACCGGCCAGGGCCGGCAAGGCCAGCGACCCGGCTGCGCCACGCAGCTTGTGCGCCAGCGCGCCGATCGCCGGCAACTCATTGCGGCGCAGATGCTCGGCTGCAGTCTCGGCCGGGTCGGGGTTGTCGCGCAGCAGTTTGAGCAGATAGCGCTCGTACGGTTCGCGCTCGCGCCACAGGCTGCGCGCACGCGCCGCATCCAGCACCTCCGGGTCGGCATGTTCCCATTCGGGGCCGGCAGGGACGTCGGCTTCGTGCGGCAGCGAGGGGATGCGCCGCACGCCGGGCTGCAGGAAATGGCGGATGGCGGTGACCAGTTCCTCCACATTGAAGGGCTTGGCGATGAAACCGTTCATGCCGGCTTCCAGCGCCTTCTCCTGTTGCGGGCGAAAGGCGCCGGCGGTCAGCGCGATCACCGGCAGGCTGGCCAGCGCCGGGATCTGCCGCAGCCGCCGCGTGGCTTCGTAGCCATCGACCACCGGCATCTGCACGTCCATCAACACCAGCTGGAACAGCTCCGGGGCGCGCTTGAGCGTGTTGACGGCCTGCTCGCCATCGTGGGCGACCGTGACCATGGCGCCTTCGCCCTCGAGAATGCGCTGGGCCACTTCGCAGTTGATCTCGCTGTCGTCCACCAGCAGCAGATGCGCACCTTCGAGGCGGCGCGCCACGAAGGTGGGCGTCACCGGCCGCGCGCCGGGGCGTGCGTCGACCAGTTGCTCCATCAGCCGGTGCAGCGCTGCACTGGTGACCGGCTTGGTCATGACCGCATCCAGATCCTGTTGCTCCGGATGCTGTTCAAGCAGGCGGCGCTCGTACGCGGTGACCATGACGATCACCGGATGCGGGCCGGGCACGGCGCGCGCGCGGATCTGCCGCGCGATCGCCACCCCGTCGATATCGGGCATGCGCCAGTCGAGCAGGAAGATGTCGTAGGGCTCGCTGGCCTGTTCGATCGCCTGCAAGGCGGCCTGGCCGCTGGCGACCGCATCCACGCGCCAGCCGAGTTCGGTGGCGATGCGCACCAGGTTGTTGAGCGCGGCATCGTGGTCGTCGGCGATCAGGACGCGCGGCATCGCTTCGGGCGGCAGCGCGGGCAGCTCGCGCTGGGCCGGCGGCGGGGCCGCTTTTTCCAGCGTGATCACGAAATAGAACTCGCTGCCGCGGCCGGGCACGCTTTCCACTTCCAGCTCGCCGCCCATCAACTCGATCAGGCGCCGGCTGATGGTCAGGCCCAGGCCGCTGCCGCCGTAACGCCGGCTGGTGGAGGTGTCGGCCTGCAGGAACGGCGAGAAGATCAGGCTCTGCTTTTCCTTGGAGATGCCGATGCCGGTGTCGCGCACCGAGAACAACAGCTTGAACTTGTTCGGATCGCCGCTGGGGAAACGCCGTACCGACAGCACCACTTCGCCCTGCTCGGTGAACTTGATCGCGTTGCCGACCAGGTTGACCAGCACCTGGTTGATGCGCAGCGCATCCCCGAGCAACCAGCGGCAGTCGCGCGGCAGCGGTTCGACGATCATTTCCACCGGTTTGGTGCTGAGCGAGGAACGCATCAGGTCGGCGATGTTGTCAAACAGTTGATTGAGGTCGAACGGTGCGCGTTCCAGGTCGATGCGCCCGGCCTCGATCTTGGAGAAGTCCAGGATGTCGTTGATGATTTCCAGCAACGAACGCGCGGAGCGATCGATCTTGGTCACCATGTCCTGCGCCGCAGCGGGCAGTTCGCTGCGCTGCAGCAGGTACAGCATGCCCAGGATCGCGTTCATCGGCGTGCGGATCTCATGGCTCATGTTGGCCAGGAAATCGGACTTGGACTGGTTGGCGCTCTTGGCCGCGTCCATCGCCAGGCGCAGTTGTTTCTCGTGCAGTTTCTGTTCGGTCAGATCCACCGCCATGCCCAGGTAGCCGATCACCTGGTCGTTGTCGTCGCGCAGCGTGCTCAGGGTCAGCAGCACCGGCAGGCGGCGGCCTTCATGGCTGACGTAGGTCCATTCGCTGGTGTCGCTGCGGCCCAGGCTGGTCAGCGCGGCGATCGCCTCCAGGGTGTGCGCCACCGGCGCGCCGGTCTGCTCGGAGAGCATGTGCGCGCGCTGCTGCAGTTCCTCGGGCTCGATGAACTGGCCGGCCTTGCGGCGGCCGATCACCTCGTCGGCGTTGTAGCCCAGCAGCTTTTCCGCGGCCCGATTGAACAGCGTGACAAAGCCAGCGGAGTCGGTGGCGATGATGGCAAAGCCGGCATGCGCCAGAATCGCCCGATGCAGCGCGGAGAACTTCATCAGTTCGCTGGTGCGTTCGGCGACCTGATGTTCGAGCGATGCGTTGAGCGCGACGATGCGCTGGTGCGACCGCACCCGCTCGGAGATGTCGCGGAAGAAATGCGAATGCCCGCTCAGGGTGTCGTTACGTTCGATGATCGGGGCCTTGCTGGCCAGTACATGCACCAGATGCCCGTCGCGATGGCGCATGCTTTGCGCCGCGGAGGCATCGACCGACTGGTGTTCGTCGGCGTGCGCGATGTCGGCAATCGCATACGGCTGCGGCGACAGCAGCATCGTCAGGTTCTGGCCGATCGCCTCGTCCGCGCTGTAGCCGAACATCGCCTCGGCAGCGGGATTCCAGTGGGTGATGTCTCCGTCCGGGGTTTCGGCGACGATGGCTTCGCTGGAATGGCTGACCAGCGCCGCCAGCTCCATCTGCTTGCGCAGCACTTCCTCGCGCCGCAGCCCGTTGCTGAAATACAGCACCAGCAATGCCGCAAGCAGCACCGACACGCCCAGCACCAGGCCGCCCATCAGCCATGGCGAGGTCTGGTTGAGCGAGGCCAGGAAGCTGGCGGTGGGGTGGGCGGTGATGATCCAGGTGCGGCCGTAGATCTGCAGCTGCTGGATCACCGGCGGGCGACGTGCGCTGTCGCTGGACGGCGTGCCGCTGCGGTAGAAATTGTGGGTGGGCTCGTTCCTGTCGGACAGGTCCAGTGCCAGGTCGTCGCGCTCGCCCAGGGTGCTTTGCACCATCTGCTCGACGCTGAAGGGCGCATACACCCAGCCGCTGGTGGCGGCCATGCGCTGCTGCGGCGTCTGCAGCGGCATGCCTTCGCGATAGACGGCCAGCAGCACCAGGAATCCGCTCTCGCTGGGAATGCGATAGCCGGACAGCGAGATCGGCGAGGTCATGATCGGCAGGCCGCTGCGCGCGGCCTGCAGTGCGGCGGCGCGGCGACGTGGCTCGGAGGCGATGTCCAGGCCGATCGGACGGTTGCCCGAGGACTCCGGCTCGAAATACAGCACGATGTAGCGCTCGCCGTCCCAGGGCTCCAGCGGCCGCCGCTTGATGTCCGGTGCGCCGTCGGCACGGGCGGCCTGCAGGAAGGCCTCTTCGTCGGCGGGCGCGACGCGATGGATGTAGCCGTAGCCCAGCACGCCGGGAAACTCGCGCGTGTAATCGCGCGAGCGGCTGTACAGGGTGAAGCGGTCGCGACTGATGATCTCCTTGCCGGCGCCGATCACCGCGCCGCGCGCGCCGCGCAGCCCGTGTTCGAAGGTATACATGCGCTCGCTGATATTGCGGGTCAGCGTGCGCACGACGTAGTTGAAACGCTGCTCGCGCTCGAGGTCGTTATGTCGCTGCAGCGACAGGCCGGCGAAAATGGCGGCAATCAAACCTGCGGCGAGAATCAGCAGGGCCCCGATCGACGCACGGCGCCCGTATTTCCTGCGCAGATCCCAGCGGCCATTCGGCATTTGTGTCCCTTTGCCTTGCCTGTTGCGTGCCCGGTGTGCTGACCGACAGTGAGGTCGGCTTCGTGGTGGCGCCTGACGATCATCAGAATGCGTGCGGTCTTCCCCGTGTCTGCACGTGCTTCCGGTGGGCGATCAACGTCATTGCCAATGCATCAGAACGCCAGCCAGATCGATAATGCGTGAAGGGCGAGACCGATCAGTCCGCCCACCAGCGTTCCATTGAACCGAATGTATTGCAGATCGCGTCCGACACCCAATTCCAATTGTTCGACGAGGTGACGTTCGTCCCAACTTTTCACCGTCGACGCAATATGCTCGGTCACCGATGCGCGCAAGCGCGTGGTGAGTTTGTCGGCTGCCTGCAACATGTGCTGGTTGAGCGCTTCACGCAGCGAGGGATCCTGCGACAATGCCTGGCCGAGCGATTGCATGGAACGCTCCATGTGCGCGGCCATCGATGATTCCTCACGCGCCAGGTCGTTGCGCAGCGCATCGCGGATCTCGCCCCACAGCCCTTGCACGTAGTCCTGCAGGGCCGGATGCTCGATCGCGCGCTGCTTGAGTTCTTCCACGCGCTCGGCCATTGCCGGCTCGTCGCGCAGGCGCGCGATGTAGCGTTGCAGCCAGGCTTCATAGTCGAGCCTGATTGGATGCTCGGGCGTCTTGAGGATGTCCTGCAACTCCTCGATCGCCGCACGCGCCATGCGGTCGGCCAGGCTGTCGCCGATCTCTTCGATCGGCTTGACCCAGTTCACCGTGCCGACCAGCTTGGGCCACTCGCGCCGCGCGTAGCGCACGATTAACGCCGAGGCGCGCGTCTTGACCTGCTCCTGGTCCAGCCACTCGCCCAGGCGCAGCAGCACCTCGTCCAGCAATTTCTGGTGCCGGCCATCGGTGGTGAGCAGCGCCATGATATCGCCGACGGTGGCGGCGGCATTCCACTTGCGCAGACGGTCGACCACGAAGCGCTGGATCGCGCGGCGCACCGCAGCCTCGTCCAGCAGCTCCAGCGCCTGCAGCATCCAGCTGCGCGCCATCTGCGCGAGCATGCGCGCCTGCTCGGGTTTGGCCAGCCATTCGCCGAGGCGGCTGGCCGGGTCGAACACGCGCAGTTTGTCCATCAACGCATCCGGGGCGAGGAACTGGTCGCGCACGAACACCGCCAGGCCATCGGCCAGACGGTCCTTGCCGCGCGGCAGGATGGCGGTATGCGGGATCGGCAGGCCCATCGGGCGGCGGAACAAGGCCACCACCGCGAACCAGTCGGCCAATGCGCCGACCGTGGCCGCTTCGCAGAAGGCCGAGACCCAGGCCCAGACGCCTTGCTCGCCCATCAGGTGGCTGACGACGAAGCCGGCGAACATGGCCAGCAGCAGGGCCACTGCCAACAGCTTCATGCGCTGCAGCTGGGCACGACGGGGATCGACGGGACGGGGAGTGCTGAGACTGGGTTCCATGTCCGAAGTGTACCCAGTCGCCGGAGCAGGGCATGTCCACGGCGCGCGTCATCGGTTCGGTAGGAGCGCGCCTGAGCGCGATGGCGTTACCGGGAAAGCCGTGTCGCGCCCGGGTGCGCTCCTACGGGTGGTTGCAGCGATCGCGGTTGCCATTCGCGCAGCGGCAGATCGGTTTTGTAGGAGCGCGCCCGAGCGCGATGGCGTTACCAGGACAGCCCGGTCGCGCCCGGGTGCGCTCCTACGGGTGGTTGCAGCGATCGCGTCCGCCATTCGCGCAGCGGCCGATCGTTTTGTAGGAGCGCGCCTGAGCGCGATGGCGTTACCGAGACATCCGGTCGCGCCCGGGTGCGCTCCTACGGGTGGTTGCAGCGATCGTGGTCGCCATTCGCGCAGCGGCCGATCGTTTTGTAGGAGCGCGCCTGAGCGCGATGGCGTTACCGGGACAGCCCGGTCGCGCCCGGGTGCGCTCCTACGGTGATGCACTGTCGGGTATTCAGCCGCGCAGGCGCTCCAGCTGTGATTGCAGCGCGGTCACCTTGGCCTGCAGCGCGGCGTTTTCGTTTTCCAGTTCGGTCACGCGGCGTTGCAGGGCTTTCACATCGCGGCGTTCGGCTTCGCCGCCTTCGGCCTCGTCGGGCCTGGGTTTGCGCTTGGCGTCGCGCACGCGCTTGGCCGCCTGTTTGAGCTCGGCCTTGCCGGCCTGCGCGGCGGCGCGTTGCTCGTCCTCGGACAGGGTGGCCACGGCAGCGGCGGCGCTGATGGAAATCTCGCCGGCCTTGACCGCCTGCACCACTTCCGGGGCGGCCTGTTTGTGGATGCGCTCGATCATCACCACCTGGTTGTTGCTCAGGCGGGCCTCGCGCGCCAGCTCGGCGCGGCTGACCGGGGTGGAGGTCTCTTCCCACGGCGGGCTGTCGCTGTCGGCGGCGGTCTGCACGGTGCCGTGTTCGATGCCGGCGGCGGGCTGGTCATCGTCGGCAACCGCCGGCGCTTCCGCCGCGGCGTCGGCATCGCGCTGGCTGCGCTGGCGCGCGGCCAGGATCTCGCGCTTGCGCAGCGCCAGCACGCCACGCTGGAAGTCCGACACGCTGCGCCGGCCCAGGTGCTGCTCGATCATCCACAGGTGCACGTCCTGCATCGACTGGAAGCGCGGGTTCTGCACGGTCTGGAACGGCAGGCCGTGCTTCTTGCAGATGCCGTAGCGGTTGTGGCCATCCACCAGCACATCGCCCCACAGCACCAGTGCATCGCGGCAGCCCTCGGCCAGCAGGCTGCGCTCCAGCGCCTCGTGCTCGTCGGGCGTCAACGGGTCGATGTAGGCCTTGAGTTCTTCTTTGACAACGATGTTCATGCGGCAACTGCGGGGAAGTGCGGGGCCGGCATTGTAGTGAGCCTGCTCCGGCTTTGCGCGCTTGACCGGGCTACGCGCGGACGGTACACGCGGGCGCCCGTGCCGTCGCCGTCAGGCAGTGCTGCGCAAGATCTTCCCCAGCGTTTCGACCATCTGCCCGATCTGCTCGGGGGTGACGATCAGCGGCGGTGACAGCGCGATGACATCGCCGGTGACGCGCACCAGCAGGCCGCCGTCATGGAAGCAGCGCTCGAAGACTTCGTAGCCGCGTGCGCCCGGCGCGCCGTCGCGCGGGGCCAGCTCGACCGCGCCGATCAGGCCGATATTGCGGATGTCGATGACGTGCGGCAGCCCGCGCAGGCCGTGCAGCGCATCTTCCCATTGCCGGCCCAGCGTGATCGCGCGGTCGAACAGGTTCTCCTCGGCGTAGGTGTCCAGCGTGGCGATCGCCGCGGCGCAGGCCAGCGGATGGCCGGAATAGGTGTAGCCGTGGAAGAGCTCGATCGCGTTCTGCGGGCCGTGCATGAAGGCGTCAAAGATCGCATCGGCCACCAGCACCGCGCCCATCGGCACGCTGCCGCTGGTCAGCCCTTTGGCGGCGGTGATCAGGTCCGGGGTGACGCCGAAGCGTTGCGCCGCAAACGCCTCGCCGACCCGGCCGAAGCCGGTGATGACCTCGTCGAACACCAGCACGATGCCGTGGCGGTCGCAGATGGCGCGCAGCCGCTGCAGATAGCCTTCCGGCGGCAGGATCACCCCGGCCGAGCCGGACACCGGTTCGACGAAGACCGCCGCAATGGTGGAGGCGTCATGCAGGGTGATCAGGCGTTCCAGATCGTCGGCCAGTTCGGCGCCGTGCGCCGGCAGCCCGCGCGTGTAGGCATTGCGTTGCAGATCCAGCGTGTGCCGCAGATGGTCGGTGCCGGCCAGCAGGGGGCCGAACCATTTACGGTTGTTGGGCAGCCCGCCGATCGACATGCCGCCGAAGCCGACCCCGTGGTAGGCCTTCTCGCGGCCGATGAAGCGGGTGCGCTGGCCCTCGCCGCGCAGGCGGTGGTAGGCGAGCACGATCTTCATCGCGCTGTCGACCGCCTCCGAGCCGGAGTTGGTGAAGAACACATGGCCCAGGCCGGGCGGGGCGATCGCGGCCAGCCGCTGTGCCAGTACGAACGGCAGCGGTGAGCCCATCTGGAAAGTCGGTGCGAAATCCAGCGTGCCGGCCTGCGCGCGGATCGCCGCCACGATGCGCTCGCGTGCATGGCCGGCATTGCAGCACCACAGCCCGGCAGTGCCGTCCAGGATCTGGCGCCCATCGACATCGCGGTAGTACATGCCGGCAGCGGAAGCCAGCAGGCGCGGGCGCGCCTTGAACTGGCGGTTGGCGGTGAACGGCATCCAGAACGCGTCCAGCTGCGCCGCTGCCTGCAACGCATGCGCGTCGTCGCGCGGAGGGTGGTCGTGCATGGCGGGCTCCGTCGCTGGGGAGCGTCCGACTCTACGGCCACCGCGCGTCGGCCGTCACCCCCGCAGAGCGCGACGGCGGCCACGATTTCCGGACCCGCATGCGCCGATCCGCACGGACTAGTCAATTAGTCGCAGCGTCTGCCGCTAAGCTCTGGGAACGCCTTGTGGCGCGGGCCGGGACGGGTGTTTGAGCGGCTGCGGGGCGCGCCGAAGCATTGCAAAGATTCAACGATCGCCGATGATGCGCCAGACGAGTGCCAGTTGGGCCTGGTAGTCGCCGCTGCCCTTATCGCAACACGTCAATCGATCGCAGCCATCAATCGTTTTCGCGGCCACTGACACCGCCTATGTGCAGGCGTTGTGTCAGGCGCTCCGGACACTTCATCGTACTTTTTAGGGGAACGGGAATGACACAAGGGTCCACCGTGGCGAGCGCCAATGGCGCAGACGCCGGCCTGCTGTCCAAGGAGCGCATCGTCGCGCGTCCTGGGTTCAATCGTTGGTTGGTACCGCCGGCCGCATTGGCGATCCATCTGTGTATCGGCATGGCCTACGGCTTCAGCGTGTTCTGGCTGCCGCTGTCCAAGGCGCTGGGCATCACCGAAGCGATCGCGTGCCCGGCCGACATGGGCCTGTTCGCGCGCATGGTCGCCACCACCTGTGACTGGAAGATCAGCGAACTGCAGTGGATGTACACGTTGTTCTTCGTGCTGCTGGGCTGCTCGGCGGCGGTCTGGGGCGGCTGGCTGGAACGTGCCGGCCCGCGCAAGGCCGGTGTGGTCTCGGCGCTGTGCTGGTGCGGCGGGCTGGTGATATCGGCGGCCGGCATCCACTTCCACCAGATCTGGATGCTGTGGCTGGGCTCGGGCGTGATCGGCGGTATCGGTCTGGGCCTGGGCTACATCTCGCCGGTGTCGACCTTGATCAAATGGTTCCCGGACCGCCGCGGCATGGCGACCGGCATGGCGATCATGGGCTTCGGTGGCGGCGCGATGATCGGCAGCCCCCTGGCCGATGCGCTGATGCGCCACTTCGCCACGCCGACCTCGGTGGGCGTGATGGAAACCTTCCTGGTGATGGCGGCGCTGTACTTCGTCTTCATGATGGCCGGCGCGTTCGGTTACCGCGTGCCGCCGAGCGGCTGGACCCCGGCTGGCTGGACCGCGCCGGTGGCCAGCAACAACGCCATGATCACCGCCAACCACGTCCACGTGAGCAAGGTCTGGGGCATTCCGCAGTTCTGGCTGCTGTGGGGCGTGCTGTGCCTGAACGTGTCGGCCGGTATCGGCGTGATCGGCATGTCCTCGCCGATGCTGCAGGAAGTGTTCGGCGGCCGCCTGATCGGGGTGGATGCCGGCTTCGGTAGCCTGGATACGGCGCAGCTGGCCAGCATCGCGGCCATCGCGGCCGGCTTCACCGGCCTGCTCAGCCTGTTCAACATCGGCGGCCGCTTCTTCTGGGCCAGCATGTCCGACAAGCTCGGCCGCAAGAACACCTACACGCTGTTCTTCGTGCTGGGCATCTGCCTGTATGCGGCGGCGCCGTCGGCCGGCAGCGTGGGCGGCATCGCGCTGTTCGTGGGCATCTTCTGCATCATCCTGTCGATGTACGGCGGCGGTTTTGCCACCATCCCGGCGTATCTGGCCGACCTGTTCGGCACCCAGATGGTGGGCGCCATCCACGGCCGCCTGCTGACCGCCTGGGCCACCGCCGGCATTCTCGGCCCGGTGGTCGTCGGCTACATGCGGGAGTACCAGCTGGCCCACGGCAGCCCGCCGTCACAGGTCTACAACACCACCATGTACATCCTGGCCGGCATGTTGGTGCTCGGTCTGATCTGCAACCTGTTGGTGCGTCCGGTGGCCGCGCGTCACTTCATGACGCCCGACGAACTGGCGCGCGAGAAGCAGCTGGCGCACGAGAAGGTGGACCGCAGCGGCAAGGCGATCCTGCCGCCGGAGCAGATGGCGCGCATCGGGCATGGCGGCAATCCCGCGCTGGTCGCGCTGGCCTGGCTGGCCGTCGGCGTGCCGATGTGCTGGGGCATCTGGGTCACGCTGCAGAAAGCCTTCGTGCTGTTTCATTGAGATGAGATGACCACTTCGTCTTCCCGTTCCGTGCGCGCCGGCAGTGTGGTGCGCACGGTCGTCCGCCACCGCGGCGGCCGCAACGCCACGGTGCAGGACATGGTGGCGGCCGAAATGCCGGTCGCCTTCCACTACAACGGCGTGCCGTTCGCGGTGATGATGGCCACGCCGGAGGACCTGGAGGATTTCGCACTCGGGTTCTCGCTGAGCGAAGGCATCGTCGAGCACCCGCAGGACTTGCGGGTGACGGCGGTGGAGACGTTCCTGGAGGGCGCCTCGCTGCAGATCGAGATTCCGCCCGGGCGTGCCGCCGCGCTGGACCAGCGGCGGCGCAACCTGGACGGGCGCAGCGGTTGCGGGGTATGCGGCAACGAATCGATCGAAGCGGTGCTGCGTGTGCCACCGGTGCTGCAGTCCGCGCTGCAGATCGATGTGCAGACCCTGGCGCGGGCACTGGATGCGCTGCATGCGCAGCAGCCGATCGCCGCACAGACCGGCGCGGTGCATGCCGCCGGCTGGGCCGATGCGCAGGGTGTGGTGCGTTACGTGCGCGAGGATGTCGGCCGGCATAACGCGCTCGACAAGTTGATCGGTGCCCTGGCGCGCGCGCGCGTGGATGCATCGCATGGGTTTGCGGTGGTGACCAGCCGCGCCAGTTACGAAATGGCCATGAAAGCCGCGCAGGCCCGGATCCCGCTGCTCGCAGCGATTTCGGCACCGACCGCGCTGGCGATCAGCCTGGCCGACAGTGCGGGACTGACCCTGATCGGGTTTGCCCGCAATCACGATTGTGTCGTTTACAGCCATCCGCAGCGCCTGGACTTGGGCGTCGCCGTGGGAGAACCCGCATGAGCAAGAAGACCATCCAGCAATACGACAATCCCGCTGGCGGCTGGGGCGCACTGCGCTCGGTGGCCAAGCACCTGATGGAACAGGACATCGCGGTGCAGGGCGCCAAGACGCTGCTGCATGCCAACCAGCCGGACGGTTTCGACTGCCCCGGCTGTGCCTGGCCCGACCGCGACCACACCTCCACCTTCGAGTTCTGCGAGAACGGCGCCAAGGCCGTTGCCGCCGAATCCACCGCGCGCCGCGCCGGGCCGGAGCTGTTTGCCTCGCACAGCGTCAGCCTGTTGTCGCAATACAGCGACTACTGGCTGGAAGGGCAGGGCCGGCTGACCCAGCCGATGCGTTACGACGCCGCCACCGATCACTACGTGCCGGTAAGCTGGGACGCGGCGTTTGCGCAGATTGCCGGGCACCTCAACGGGCTGGCATCGCCGGACGAGGCGATCTTCTACACCTCCGGGCGCACCAGCAACGAAGCGGCCTTCCTGTATCAGTTGTTCGTGCGCGAGTTCGGCACCAACAACTTCCCGGACTGCTCGAACATGTGCCACGAGCCGTCCGGTACTGCGCTGCGTTCGCAGATCGGCGTGGGCAAGGGCACGGTGTCGCTGCACGACTTTGAACTGGCCGATGCGATCTTCATCTTCGGCCAGAACCCGGGCACCAATCACCCGCGCATGCTCGGCGAGTTGCGCCAGGCCTCCAAGCGCGGCGCGGCGATCGCAGCATTCAATCCGTTGCGCGAGCGCGGGCTGGAAAAGTTCGCCGACCCGCAGGACAAGCTGGAGATGCTGCACAACGGCTCCACCCGCATCGCCTCGGATTATTTCCAGCTCAAGATCGGCGGCGACCTGGCCGCGGTCAAGGGCATCATCAAGCATGTGCTCGAGCGCGACGCGCAGGCCCAGCGCGATGGCACGCCGCGTTTGCTGGATCTGGAATTCATCCACGCCCACACCGCCAATTTCGAGGCCTTCGCCGCCGAGGTGCATGGCGAATCCTGGGACACCATCATCGAAGAGTCCGGGCTGGACGAGGCCGCGCTGCGCAAGGCCGGCGAGCTCTATCTCAATGCCGAGCGCGTGATTGCCTGCTGGGGCATGGGCATCACCCAGCACAAGCACTCGGTGGCCACCATCCACATGATCACCAACCTGCTGTTGCTGCGCGGCCATCTGGGCCGGCCGGGCGCGGGCGTGTGCCCGGTGCGCGGGCACAGCAACGTGCAGGGCGACCGCACGATGATGATCTACGAAAAACCGCCGGCCGCCTTCCTGGACAAGCTGCAGACGCTGTTCGGGTTTGCGCCGCCGCGCGAAGACGGGTTCGACACCGTTGGTGCGATCGAAGCGATGCTGGACGGGCGCGGCAAGGTGTTCTTCGCGATGGGCGGCAACTTTGCCGCGGCCACGCCGGATACCGACGCCACGCACCGCGCGCTGCGCAACTGCGAACTCACCGTGCATGTGACCACCAAGCTCAATCGCAGCCATCTGGTGCATGGCCGCGATGCGCTGATCCTGCCATGCCTGGGCCGTACCGAAATCGACATCCAGGACGCCGGCCCGCAAGGCGTGACGGTGGAGGATTCGATGAGCATGGTGCACCTGTCGGCCGGCATCAACCCGCCGGCCTCGCCGGACCTGCTGTCCGAGCCGGCGATCGTGGCACGCCTGGCCGAGGCAACGCTGGGCGCGCGCAGCGCGATCCGCTGGCGCTGGCTGGTGGGCGACTACGACCGCGTACGCGATCTGATCGCACAGGTCTTCCCGGATTTTGCCGACTTCAACCAGCGCGTGCGCGTGCCGGGCGGTTTCCGTCTGTCCAACACCGCGCGTGATCGCCAGTGGGTGACGCCCGAGAAGCGCGCGGTGTTCAAGCCACACGCGGTGCCGACCGACAACCCGATCCACCGCGCACGCCGCAGCCACACCGGGCAGATGGTGTTTACGCTGGCCACCACGCGCTCGCACGATCAATACAACACCACCATCTATGGGCTGGACGACCGCTACCGCGGCGTGTTCGGCGAGCGCCGCGTGCTTTTCATCAATGGCGCGGACATCGCGGCATTGAACATGAAGGCCGGCGACTGGGTGGATCTGGAGAGCCTGTGCGAGGACGGTGTGCATCGTGAGGCACGCCGCTTCCTGCTGGTGGACTACAACATCCCGCGCGGCTGCCTGGCAGCGTACTACCCGGAAACCAACGCATTGGTGCCGCTGTCCAGCTTCGCCGACGAAGCGCGTACGCCCACCTCCAAGTCGATTCCGGTCATCGTGCTGCCGCACCGCGTAGAAACCGCCGATGCGGCGCCGCGCGACATCGGAGCGGTGCTTGTCCGCTGATCCACAGCTCACCGCGCAGTTGCTTGTTGCGTTGGCCGACACGCCGGAGGGCGTGTCGCTGGCCCGGTTGTGCAAGCAGCTGGGCGTGCGCATGAGCGTCCTGCTGCGCACCCTGGCGTGGTTGGGCAGCGCCAGCCTGGACGGTCACCCCGGTCCGGGCTGGATCCAGGTGGAAGCGCGCGGCGAGCGCCAATTCGCGGTGCTGACGGATGCCGGGCGCGCTGCGCATGCGCAGCGTGCAATGGCACAGGCGCCGCACGGCGACTGAGCAACTTGCTGGTACTTCCCGGCTGAGGAAAGCGGGAGACTGAAACCTCTTCACCTGCAAGGGAAGCTTGATCAGACGCAACCTGATCCGAACAACGCAGGCCATGCTTTGCTTGCAGCCAAACACACCGAGTGTCTCGACAGGTCCTTGCCCGCTCACCGTCGCGGGACCTTACGCGGCATGGATGCCGCGTAAGAGCCTACACGGACGTACTTGCGGCGTGTCCTGCGATGGTGGGCGGGCAAGGGCCCTGCAGCACACCCGCAGCGTTGAGGGCGCGATGCCCTCACCGCTTGCGGGATACGCCGTGAATCCATCCGTGGAGGCTCGGTGGCGACATCCATGCCGCCACACGGTCCCGCAACCGGCGAGGGCACCGCGCCAGACAATTGGTCGGCGCTCGTCTGAAAGCTGTCTGTAATGCGGCGTGCATCAGACGTGCATCCGATGCTTCATGATCGAACGAGACGCATCCAGCACCGCTCTCATCATGCACACCGACCATCTCGACAGGTCCTTGTCCGCTCACCGTCGCGGGACCTTACGCGGCATGGATGCCGCGTAAGAGCCTACACGGACGTACTTGCGGCGTGTCCTACGAGGGTGGGCGGGCAAGGGCCCTGCAGCACACTCGCAGCGTCGAGCCCCCAGGAGGTGCCCACCGCGTGCGGGACACGCCGTGAACCCGTCCTGGGGGCTCGGTGGCGGCATCCATGCCGCCACACGGTCCCGCAACCGGCGAGGACACCGCACCAGACAGTTGGTCGGCGCTCGTTTGAAGAGCTATCTGTCGCGCGGTGCGCATCAGACGTGGAGGCGATGCTTCACGATCGAACAAGGCGCACCCAGCACTGCTCTACGTGACGTACCGACCACCTCGACTGGTCCTTGCCGGCCCACCGTCGCGGGACCCTGAGCGGCATGGATGCCGCGCCAGAGCCTACATGGACGTACTTGCGGCGTGTCACGCGATGGTGGGCCGGTAAGGGCCTTGCAGCCAAATAGCTGACCAACCGCTCTGTCAGTGATCTATCCGCATTGTCTGACGACCACCCTAAAATAAGCGGAATTTCGGGAGTTAGCGATATACCCAGAGCGGACTTGCGGCGTGTCCTGCCGTGGCGAGCAGACAAGAGCTCTACAGCCAAGTCGCAGACCCGCCGCTCTGCAACCGACGCATTTTCGGCGCGATCAATCCTCGGTGAAGAGAACGCGCCGCGCGCTGTCGGTCACTGCCAGAACTGAGGCTGACATGGCCCACCTGGGCCGGAGGTCACGGCTGTAACTTTTTGCCCACCGGTGGGCCTGCGCAAACCGTTGCTGCAATCTGCCAGAATCGGCTGTCCCGTCTTGTCTGGAAGCCGATCAACGATGACTGCTGCTGCGCCGCTTGCTGCTCCCATCAATTCGCCTGCGCGCGTGCTGTTCGCCAGTCTGATCGGCACCACGATCGAGTTTTTCGATTTCTATATCTACGCCACCGCCGCGGTGCTGGTGTTTCCCACCCTGTTCTTTCCGGCCGGCGACGGCAGCGCGGCGATGCTGCAGTCGCTGGCGACGTTTGCAGTGGCCTTCGTCGCGCGGCCGGTGGGCTCGGCGGTGTTCGGCCACTTCGGCGACCGGATCGGGCGCAAGGCCACCCTGGTGGCGGCGCTGCTGACGATGGGCCTGTCCACCGTGGCGATCGGCTTGCTGCCCAGCTACGCCCAGATCGGCGTGTTCGCCCCAGCGCTGCTGGCCTTGTGTCGCTTCGGCCAGGGCCTGGGTCTGGGGGGCGAGTGGGGCGGGGCCGTGCTGCTTGCCACCGAAAATGCACCGCCGGGCAAGCGCGTGTGGTACGGCATGTTTCCGCAGTTGGGTGCGCCACTGGGCTTTCTGCTGTCCACCGGCACCTTTCTCGGCATGGGCGCGGTGCTCGACGATGCGCAGTTCATGCAATGGGGCTGGCGGGTGCCGTTCCTGGCCAGCGCGCTGTTGGTGCTGACCGGTCTGTGGGTGCGCCTGAGCATCACCGAGACGCCGGATTTCCAGAAGGCCCTGGACCACAAGACACGTGTGCGCCTGCCCTTGGGCACGGTGATCTCGCAGCACTGGTCGGCGCTGATCATCGGCACGCTGGGCGCGTTCGCCACCTTCGTGCTGTTCTATCTGATGACGGTGTTCGCGCTGGGCTATGGCACAAAGACCCTGGGCTACGACAAGGAGCAATTCCTGTTGTTGCAGATGGCCGGCATCGTGTTTTTCGCGATCGGCATCCCGCTCTCGGCCAGGTTTGGCGACCGGCATGGTGCGCCGCTGGCGATGATGCTGGCCAGTGTTGCGATCATTGCGTTCGGGTTGGCATTCGCGCCGCTGTTCCAGGCCAATCACCCGCTGCAGGTACTGGCATTTCTGGGGCTGGGCTTCTTCTTCATGGGCCTGACCTACGGCCCCTGCGGCACGTTACTGGCCGAGCTGTATCCCACCGAGGTGCGCTACACCGGTGCCTCGCTGTCGTTCAACCTGGCCAGCATTCTCGGTGCGGCGCCGGCGCCGTACGTGGCCACGCAGCTGGCCGCACGCTTCGGCGTGCAGGCGGTGGGGCAGTATCTGGGCGGCGCTGCGGTACTGAGCCTGGTGGCGTTGATGGCCGCACGTGCGATGCGGCGCCGTTCGGCATCGGCGATTTCGACCTAGCCAGCGCGGCAGCGGAGCCGACGCGTCTCAGCTGGCCAGGCGCACCTGGTTACGGCCGCCGGCCTTGGCCAGGTACAGGTATTTGTCCGCTTCGCCCAGCAGGTGGTGCAGCGACTGGCCGTCTTCGGTGGCGATGCACACGCCGATGCTCACCGTCATGCTGAGGGTTTCATTGCCGATTCGCACGCGCAGCGCGCTGATGCGCTCGCGCAGGGTTTCGAAGTAACTGGTGGCGTTGGCGGCATCCAGCCCCGGCACCAGCAGGCAGAATTCCTCGCCGCCGAAACGTGCCACCAGATCCTGCGGCCGCGCATGGCTGGAGACCGATGCGGCCACCGCCCGCAGCGCCTGGTCGCCGGCTTCGTGGCCCCAGGTGTCGTTGATGTGCTTGAAGTGGTCGATGTCCAGCATCGCCGCGGTGACCGTCTGCTCCTGCGACAGCAGGGTGGGGATCACCCGCTGGCTCTGTTCCAGGAAATAGCGCCGGTTGGGCAGGCCGGTGAGGAAGTCGCGGGTGGCCAGGTCCTGCAGCGTGCCGATCAGTTCCAGCTGGTCCACATTCTGCGATACGCGGCAGAAGAATTCTTCGCGCGAGAACGGCTTGCGCAGGAAGTCGTTGGCGCCATTTTTCAGGAAGCGCGGAATCAGCGACGAATCGCTGTTGCCGGAGATGCCGATCACCGCGACCTTGTCGCGCGAACGGATCGCGCGCAGCCGGCGGGTGAACTCCACCCCTTCCATACCGGGCATTTCCTGGTCGACGATGGTCAGGCGGATACCGGGATCGCGCTCGATCGCCTGCAGGCCGGCCGCACCGTCGGCCGCCAGCACCACGCGGTAGCCGTACATGGACAACAACGCGGCTGCATAGGTCCGTGCAGACAGGGAATCGTCCACCACCAGCGCCGCGATGCGGCGGTTGCGTTCCAGGCGCTGCACCAGCCAGGCCAGATACTCGATGCTGCCGGGCGCGTTCTTGAGCACGTAATCGATGATCTGCTGCTGCAGCACGCGCTGGCGCAGGTCCTCGTCATAGACGCCGCTGACCACCACGGTGGGCAGTTTGCGCGAAAGGAAAAATTCCACGACCTTGTCGCGGTCGCCGTCCACCAGCACCAGGCCGGTCAGAACCAGAAACCAACCGTCTTCTTCATCCAGTACGCGGGCCGCTTCCGCCAGGGTCGACACGACCGTGACCGGCAGTTCCACACGTTGCTCGATGGCTTCGCGCAGCATGCTGGTGAAGGTGCGCGAGTTCTCCACCAGCAACACGCGTTGCGGCAGGACTGCGCTTTCGCTATTGCGATGTAGGGTACCTGGGGACATCGGCTGGCCGTGCGGATCGAACCGTCCTACCGGCTAACGGCCCGGTTCGCCAAAACTTGAGCGCCGCGTCTCAAAGTGCCCAAGATCGCGCCCCTCTCACCACAATGCATCGCGCAGCCGGTACCAGCTCATCGCGGCCACCAGCAGCGGGGTACGCAGCAGGCGCCCACCGGGGAAGGGCCGATGCGGAATGCGCGCGAACACGTCCAGCCGTTGGCTCTGGCCGGCGATGGCCTCGGCGATGACCTGGCCGGCCAGCCCGGTGGCGGCGACGCCATGCCCGGAGAATCCCTGGGCGAAATACACGTTGGACCCCAGCCGTCCCCAGTGCGGGGCGCGATTGCGCGAGATGTCCACGTAACCGCCCCACAGCGTTTCCAGCGGCACGTCGTGCAGTTGCGGAAAGACCGTGTGCATGCGCCGGGTCATCAACCGATCCAGCCCGGGGGGCGGGCGCGATGAGTAGCTGGCGCGTCCGCCGAACAGCAGCCGGTGGTCGGCGCTGAGCCGGTAATAATCCAGTGCCCAGTTGGTGTCGGCGACCGCCATGTCGTTGGCGATCAGGGCGCGCGCGCGGGCTGCGCCCAGCGGCGGCGTCGCGCCGACATAGGTGCCGACCGGCATGATGTGGCGTTCCAGCGTTGTGGAAATGCCCTGCAGCAGGGCGTTTCCGGCGATCACCCCGAAGTCGGCGCTGACGCTGCCCTGGTTGGTCTGCATCGTCACGCGCGCGCCATGTTCCATGCGGGACACCGCCGAGGCCTCGTGGATGCGCACGCCGGCCGCCAGCGCTGCGCGTGCCAGGCCCAGTGCGTAGGCCAGCGGATGCAGATGGCCGCTGGCCGGGTCGAACATCGCGCCCAGGTAGAGCGGGCTGTCGAGCACCTGCCGGGTACGCGCGCGGTCCCACCATTCCAGCGGGTAGTCATAGCGCTCGGCCATCCGCACGATGCCGTGCTGCAGGGCCTGCACCTGGCGCGGTTTCAGCGGCACATGGGCGTGACCGTCGCGCCAGTCGCAGGCGATGGCATAACGCGCGATGCGCGCGCGCAGCAGGCGCATGCCGTCGCGCGAGAAGTCGAACAGCAGCCGCGCGTCGGTATCGCCGACCAGCGCTTCCAGCGTGTCCTGCTCGCAGCCGTAGCCGACGATGGCCTGGCCGCCGTTGCGACCGGAGGCGCCCCAGCCGATGCGCCTGGCTTCCAGCACGATGACGGAGTAGCCGGCCTCGGCCAGGGCGAGCGCGGCGGTGAGGCCGGTATAGCCGGCGCCGAGGATGCAGACATCGGCACGTGCGGCGCCCTGCAGGCGCGGTTGTTCCGGCAAGGGCGGCGTACTGCGCGCGTACCAGCTGTCGGGATAGCCATTGCCCGGCGGATCGGCAGGCGGCAGGGGCGTACCCGGGCCGTCCATCAGACGGTTCGCAGATACCGGGCGTAGTCCAGATCCGGCACCAGCGCCTGGTAGTCGAGCAGCTCGCGCTGTTTCTGCTGGCCGAATACATGCTGGAACTGGCTGCCGAACTGCGCGCCGACGAAGTCGCTGGCGCCGAATGCATCCACTGCGCCCTGCCAGGTGCGCGGCCGGAACACCGATTGCGCATAGGCATTGCCGGTGACTGGCTCGGTGGGCTCGCCGGGGTGTTGCAGGCCGTCCAGCATGGCGGCAAGCACGGCGGCGGCGGCCAGGTACGGGTTGGCATCGGCGCCGGCGATGCGGTGTTCGATGCGGGTGTTGCGTGCATCGCTGTGCGGGATGCGCAGCGCCACGGTGCGGTTGTTGAAGCCCCAGCTTGCATCCAGTGGCACGAAGGCGTTGCTGACGAACCTGCGGTAACTGTTGGCGTGCGGTGCGAACATCAGCAACGAGGCCTCCGCGTGCCGTTGCAGGCCGGCGATGGCATGGCGCAGGCGGTCGGCAGGTGCAGCGACGCTGCCGGCAAACACGTTGTGCCCGTCGGCATCGAGCAGGCTCACGTGCAGGTGCAGGCCGCTGCCGGCCTGGCCGGGAAACGGCTTGGCCATGAAGCTCGCGAGCTTGCCCTGCTGCTGCGCAATCGCCTTGATGGTGCGCTTGAGCAGGAGTGCCTCGTCGCAGGCGGCCACCGCATCGGCACGATGCTGCAGGTTGATTTCGAACTGGCCGGGCGCGTATTCGGCCACGGCGGTGTCGGCCGGGATGCCTTGCTGCCGGCAGGCGGCGGTGACCGCGTCGGTGAACGTGCGCTGGTCGTCCAGGTCCTGCAGCGAATACACCTGGGTACTGTCGCTGCGCGCACCGGTCTGCGGGTCGCGCGGTGTTTGCGGACGCCCCTGTGCATCGGGCACTGCATCGAACAGGTAGAACTCCAGTTCCACTGCAATCACCGGTGTCAGGCCGAGCGCGGCGAAGCCGTGCAGCACGCGCTGCAGGACCGCACGCGGTGCAACCTCGAACACGCTGCCGTCCGGCTGATGCATCGCCAGCAGCAGCTGTGCCATCGGCCGCGGTGCCCACGGCACCGGGCGCAGCGAGCCTGCAATGGGCCGGCAGATGCGATCGGCATCGCCGATGGCATAGCCCAGCCCGGTTTCTTCGACGGTATTGCCGGTGATGTCGGTGGCGATCAGCGACATCGGCAGGCACACCCCATCGCGATAGATCTTGCCCAGGACCTCGGCTGTCACGCGTTTGCCACGCAGCACGCCATTGGTGTCGGGCAACAGCAGGTCGACCGCCTCGCAGCCATCGATCCGCGCCAGCGTGGCGGCATCGGTGGCGGGCAAGCACGCGACGGAGTTCTCGGAAACCATGGGGCACCACCTGCAGGGTCGCTGCCCAGACTAGCAAAGCGCACGTGATCTTTCGCAATCGTGCGCGTGCCGGCCCTGGCAATGCCGCTGGCTGCGCGGTAAGTTCGCAGGCATCCACGACACACCCTCAACCCGTGGCGAAGACACGCTGACGTTGCGTTGCGATCGGACGCATGCAATGCCGCGCACGATTGCAAACACGCGCCACCCTGTGGCCAGCACATTGCCAGCGCCTGCCTGACGGTGAGCGCACCCGTTTCCCTGCCGCGTACAACCGGAATATCCAGCATGGCTGTCGTTCCCCTGGTCGGGTTGCCGACCGATCGCATCCAGCAAGGGCCGCATCCGTTTCTGGCCACCGGCGAAAAATACATCCGCGCGGTGGTGGACGCGGCCGGCGCAATGCCGGTGCTGTTGCCGAGCCTGCAGCCGGCGCTGGATGCGGGCGTCTGGCTGGATCGCCTGGATGGCCTGTTGCTGACCGGCGCGGTGAGCAATGTGGAGCCGCATCACTACAGCGACGAGCCGAGCTGGGAGGGCAATCCGCACGACCCGGCGCGCGATGCCACCAGCCTCGGGCTGATCCCGCAGGCACTGGCGCGCGGCCTGCCGGTGCTGGCGATCTGCCGCGGGCTGCAGGAGGTCAACGTGGCGCTGGGCGGGCGCCTGCATCAGCGCGTGCATGAGGTGCCCGGTCTGGCCGATCACCGCGAGGACCGCGCCGCGCCGCTGGACACGCAGTACGGCCCGGCGCATCCGGTGCAGCTGCAGGCCGGCGGCCTGCTGGCCGGCATGAGCGACAGCGCGCAGGTGGCGGTGAACTCGCTGCACGGGCAGGGCATTGCGCGGCTGGCCGACGGCCTGCTGATCGAGGCGACCGCGCCGGATGGCCTGATAGAAGCCTTTCGCGGCCCCGGGCCGGGCTTCCTGCTGGCGGTGCAGTGGCACCCGGAGTGGCGTGTCACACAGCATCCGTTCTACCGTGCCATCTTCCAGGCCTTCGGCGAGGCCTGTCGCCAATATGCCGCCCGACGCGGTCAGTGAGGTTGCATGTCCATCCGCACACGTTCGCGCACGTCCACGCCCAAACAGCCCGAAAGCGCCCTGCGCCGCTGGCTCAAGGAGCGCCACATCACCGAGGTCGAGTGCCTGGTGCCGGACATCACCGGCAATGCACGCGGCAAGATCATTCCGGCCGACAAGTTCTCGCACGACTACGGCACCCGGCTGCCGGAAGGCATCTTCGCCACCACCGTTACCGGCGATTTCCCGGACGATTATTACGCGCTGACCTCGCCATCGGATTCGGACATGCATCTGCGCCCGGACGCGTCCACCGTGCGCATGGTGCCGTGGGCGGCCGATCCTACTGCGCAGGTTATCCACGATTGCTACACCAAGGATGGGCAGCCGCATGAGCTTGCCCCGCGCAATGTGCTGCGGCGCGTGCTGGAGGCGTATGCCGAAGCCAGGCTGCAACCGGTGGTGGCGCCGGAGCTGGAATTCTTCCTGGTGCAGAAGAACACCGATCCGGATTTCCCGTTGCTGCCACCGGCAGGGCGCTCGGGGCGTCCGGAGACGGCGCGGCAGTCGTATTCGATCGATGCGGTCAACGAGTTCGACCCGATCCTGGACCTGATGTACGACTACTGCGATGCGATGGAGCTGGACGTGGATACGCTGATCCACGAATCCGGCGCCGCGCAGCTGGAGGTCAACTTCACCCATGCCGATGCGCTCTCGCGCGCGGACCAGGTGTTCCTGTTCAAGCGCACCATGCGCGAGGCCGCGCTGCGGCATGGCGTCTATGCGACGTTCCTGGCCAAGCCGATGGAGACCGAGCCGGGCAGTGCGATGCACATCCACCAGAGCCTGCTGCATGCCGGCACCGGCAAGAACGTGTTCAGCGGCAAACGCGAGGGCGGCTTCAGCGACACCTTCGCGCATTATCTGGGTGGCCTGCAGAAGTACATTCCGATGGCGATGGGGCTGCTGGCGCCCAACGTCAATTCCTACCGGCGGCTGATGTTCGGCGAGGTCTCGCCGAGCAATGTGCTGTGGGGCTTCGACAATCGCACCTGCGGGCTGCGCGTGCCGATCGATGCACCACAGAACATGCGGGTGGAAAGCCGCTTTGCCGGCTCCGACGCCAACCCGTATCTGGCAATGGCGGCGACCCTGGCCTGCGGGTTGCTCGGCATCCGCGAGAAGCTCGAGCCGACCGCGCCGATCAGCAGCAACGGTAAGGAGCAGGGCTACGATCTGCCACGCTCGCTGGGCGAGGCACTGGACGGACTGGAGGGCTGCGAGGCCTTGCAGGACATGCTGGGGCAGCGCTTCGTGCGCGCCTATATCTCGGTGAAACGGAAGGAATACGAGACCTTCTTCCGGGTGATCAGTTCGTGGGAGCGCGAGTTCCTGTTGTTGAATGTGTAAGGCTTATGCGCGTCGCGCAGCGTGCCGCACCGTTCCCTTCTCCCACCGGGAGAAAGTGCCCGAAGGGCGGATGAGGGGAGGTTGTCTGGCAATGGCTCGAACCCACGTGCACTGCTGGCGTCCGACGCGTTCTGCGCCAGCTGCTTTTTATAACGCCACTGCATTCGCGCCACTGGCGTGAGCCACCTTCCGGAGCAAGCCGTGCACCCCACCGCGTTGAAAACCCTGCAGCAACTCGATGCCGCCCATCACCTGCATCCATTCAACGACAACGCGGCATTGGCCGAGCAGGGCACGCGCATCCTGACCCGCGGCGAGGGCGTGTATGTCTGGGACGCGCAGGGCAACAAGCTGCTGGATGCGTTCGGCGGCCTGTGGTGCGTGAATGTGGGCTACGGGCGCACCGAGCTGGCGCAGGCCGCAGCGCGGCAGATGGAACAGCTGGCCTACTACAACAGCTTCTTCCAGTGCACCACCGAGCCCACCATCCATCTGGCCGCCAAGCTGGCGGAGCTGGCGCCGGGCGATCTGAATCACGCGTTCTTCGCCAACTCCGGGTCGGAGGCCAACGACACCATCCTGCGCCTGGTGCGGCATTTCTGGGCGGTGCAGGGGCAGCCGGAAAAACGCATCTTCATCGGCCGTCACGACGGTTACCACGGCACCACCATGGCCGGTGCCAGCCTGGGTGGCATGAAAGGCATGCACAGGCAGGGCGGCTTGCCGATCCCGGATATCCACCACATCGCGCCGCCGTATCACTTCGGCGATGGCGGCGACATGGACCCCGAGGCCTACGGACTGCTGGCGGCACGTCGGCTGGAAGACCGGATTCTGCAGCTCGGGCCGGAACACGTAGCGGCGTTCATCGGCGAACCGATCATGGGCGCGATCGGGGTGTACATCCCGCCGCGCAGTTACTGGCCGGAAATCGAACGCATCTGCCGGCGCTACGACGTGCTGCTGGTGGCCGACGAGGTGATCTGCGGGTTCGGGCGTACCGGTGCCTGGTTCGGCGCGGAGTATTTCGGCTTCCAGCCCGACGTGATGACGCTGGCCAAGGGCATCACCTCCGGCTACATCCCGTTGGCAGCGGCAATGTTCAACGATCGCGTGGCCGGTGTGCTCAAGGCGCAGGGCGGCGAGTTGGCGCATGGCGGCACCTATGCGGGGCATCCGGTCTGCGCGGCGGTGGGGCTGGAGAACCTGCGCCTGCTGCAGGACGAGGGCATCGTGGAACGCGCGCGCACCCACATCGCACCGTATCTGGCGCAGCGCTGGGCCGAGCTGGGCGAACACCGGCTGGTGGGGGAGGCGCGTATCGCCGGGCTGGTCGGGGCACTGGAATTGGTGCCGGACAAACGCCGGCGCGGCGCCTACTTTCCCGAGCGCGGTCGGGTTGGCGCCCTGTGCCGTGATTTCGCGCTGCGGCGCGGGCTGATCCTGCGTGCCACCCATGACGCCATGCTGCTGTCGCCACCGTTGATCATCACCCGCGAACAGGTCGACGAACTGTTCGACAAGGCTTGGGCGGCGCTGGACGATACCGCGCAGGCGCTGGGCGTCGGCGCGGTGTAAGCCCTGCCGGCGCAGCTCCCGAGGCTGAAGGTCTCGCACGTATGTGCAAAGGACGGCGGGCCGGTGCGATTCCGGCATCGGCCGTGCCGCCTGCCGCAGCGCACGCGGGAATTCCGCACGCCACGCTGTGCAAACACAAACACCATGGGTAGGCTGGACCTCCGACCGGCCGTACACCGGCCCGCCCTGATCGCGCTGCCCTGGAGACCCGCATGACGCTGCGACTGCTCGCCCTGACGCTGTCCACCACCTTGCTGGCCGCCTGCGGTGGCCGCAATGCGCCCGGCGACGCCGAGGCGCAGGCCAAGGTGCTCAATGTCTACAATTATTCGGACTACATCGCCGAAGACACCATTCCCGCGTTCGAAAAGAGCACCGGCATCAAGGTCACCTACGACGTGTTCGACAGCGACGAGATGGTGGAAACCAAGCTGCTCGCCGGTGGCAGCGACTATGACGTGGTGGTGCCAACGCTGAACTTCTTCGGCCGGCAGATCCAGGCCGGCGTGTTCCTGCCGCTGGACAAGGGCAAGATCCCCAATCTGGCCAATCTGGACCCGGACATCATGCGGCGCATCGCCACGCAGGATCCGGGCAATGCCTATGGCGTGCCGTATATGATCGGCACCACCGGCATCGGCTACAACGTGGACAAGCTCAAGGCGATCTTCGGCAGCACCGAGGTCGCCAACAGCTGGGATCTGGTGTTCAAGCCGGAAAACCTGTCCAGATTGAAGGACTGCGGCGTGACCCTGCTGGACACGCCCTCGGACCTGATTCCGATCGCGCTCAACTACCTGGGCCTGGATCCGCACAGCAGCGCACCGGCCGACATCGAAAAGGCCGCCGCGCTGATCAAGACGATCCGCCCGTATGTGCAGAACTTTCATTCCAGCCAGTACGTGACCTCGCTGGCCAACGGCAACACCTGCCTGGCGGTGGGCTGGTCGGGCGACATCATCCAGGCGCGCGACCGCGCGGTGGAAGCCGGCAACGGCATCAAGGTGGCCTATGCGATCCCCAAGGAAGGCGCGCCGCAGTGGTTCGACATGCTGGCCATTCCCAAGGACGCCAAGCACCCGGACAACGCCTACGCCTTCATCAATTATCTGTTGAAGCCGGAGGTGGCCGCGGCCAACAGCAACTTCATCCACTACGCCAACCCGGTGCGCACCGCCACGCCGCTGGTGGACGCGGCGATCCGCAACGACCCCACCATCTACCCGCCGCCGGAGGTGACCGCCCGGATGTTCACCTATGCGATCAATCCGCCCGAGGTGGACCGGCTGTATACGCGGCTGTGGACCGAGATCAAGACCGGGCGCTGACAGCCGCCATCGCTGTCTTATTCCTGTAGGAGCGTCCGCCGGCGTCTGTCCGGAAGTCCGAGCGGACGCTGACTGCGGTCATCACGCAATCTGTACCGGGCGGTTCAAATAATTGTATGGTTGCGCCGCCTTCGCCGAACCGCTGATGCGGCCCGTCGCGCGCGCCTCGCCCACGACACAGGACACCCCACCTTGAGCAATCACGACCAGCAGTCCAACGATGGCCAGCCTTCGGGCACGGATGCGCAAGGCAGCGGCGCGCACGACGAGCAGGAGCCACCCAAGCCCTCGCCGTTGAAGAATCCCAAGGTCAAGTGGACGCTGATCGTGGTCGGGGTGCTGGTGGTGGTGCTGCTGGTGATCTGGCTGGCCTATTACCTGATCAAGGGCCGCTACATGCAGGACACGAACAACGCCTACCTGCAGGCCGATTCGGTCGCCGTGGCGCCGCGGGTCAGCGGCTACGTGACCAAGGTGATGGTGAGCGACAACCAGATCGTGGAGGCCGGCCAGCCGCTGCTGCAGATCGACGACCGTACCTACCAGGCCACGCTGCAGCAGGCCGAGGCCGCAATCGCCGCGCGCCAGGCCGATATCGCCGCTGCCACCGCCAATGTCTCCGCACAGGAGTCGGCGCTGGTGCAGGCACGTAGCCAGGTGAGCTCGGCAGCGGCAAGCCTGACGTTTGCCCAGGCCGAAGTGAAGCGCTTCGCGCCGTTGGCCGCCTCTGGCGCGGACACCCACGAACACCAGGAAAGCCTGCAGCACGAACTGCAACGCGCACGCGCGCAGTACCAGGCCGCGCAGGCGCAGGCCAAGGGTGCGCAAAGCCAGATCCTGGCCAGTAACGCGCAACTGGAACAGGCCCAGGCCGGCGTCAAGCAGGCCACTGCCGACGCCGACCAGGCCCGCGTGGCGGTGGAAGACACCTTGCTGACCAGCCGCATCCACGGCCGCGTCGGCGACAAGACCGTGCAGGTCGGCCAGTTCCTCGGGGCGGGTACCCGCACCATGACCATCGTGCCGCAGGAATCGCTGTACCTGATCGCCAACTTCAAGGAAACCCAGGTCGGGCTGATGCGTCCCGGTCAGCCGGCCGAAATCGAGGTCGATGCCTTGTCGGGCGTCACGCTGCACGGCAAGGTCGAGAGCCTGTCGCCGGGGACCGGCTCGCAGTTCGCACTGCTGCCGCCGGAAAATGCCACCGGCAACTTCACCAAGGTGGTGCAGCGCGTGCCGGTGCGCATCCGCGTGCTGGCCGGCGAGGAGGCGCGCAAGGTGCTGGTGCCGGGCATGTCGGTCGAGGTCACCGTGGACACGCGCTCGGCCAAGGACGCCAAGCAACGGGCCGAGGAGGAATCCGATCGCGTGCAGGCGCAGGAGCGCGCGCAGTGAGTGCAGCGGCAGCCACCGGCCCGCGTGCCGGCGGCAGCGCGCAACGCGAGAAGGCCGAGCCGGGCGCCTGGCTGGCGGTGCTGGCTGGCACCATCGGCTCGTTCATGGCGACGCTGGACATCTCCATCGTCAATGCGGCGCTGCCTACCATCCAGGGCGAGGTCGGCGCCAGCGGCACCGAAGGCACCTGGATCTCCACCGCGTATCTGGTGGCCGAGATCATCATGATCCCGCTGACCGGCTGGTTCGTGCGCACGCTGGGCCTGCGCAACTTCCTGCTGATCTGCGCGGTGATGTTCACCGCGTTTTCGGTGGTGTGCGGGCTGTCGACCTCGTTGACGATGATGATCATCGGCCGTGTGGGGCAGGGCCTGGCCGGTGGCGCGCTGATTCCCACCGCGCTGACCATCGTCGCCACGCGCCTGCCGCCCAGCCAGCAGACGATGGGCACCGCCCTGTTCGGCATGACCGTGATCATGGGCCCGGTGATCGGCCCGCTGCTCGGCGGCTGGCTCACCGAAAACGTCAGCTGGCACTACGCGTTCTTCATCAACGTACCGATCTGCGTCGGCCTGGTGGCCTTGCTGCTGCTCGGCCTCAAGCATGAGAAAGGCGATTGGGCCGGCCTGCTCAATGCCGACTGGCTGGGTATCTACGGCCTGACCGCCGGCCTGGGCGGGCTCACCGTGGTGCTGGAAGAAGGCCAGCGCGAACGCTGGTTCGAATCCAGCGAGATCAACACGCTGAGCGTGATCGCGCTCAGCGGATTCGCTGCACTGGTCGTGGGCCAGTTCCGCAAACGGCCGCCGGTGATCCACCTGTCACTGTTGCTGCATCGCAGTTTCGGCGCGGTGTTCGTGATGATCATGGCGGTGGGCATGATCCTGTTCGGCGTCATGTACATGATCCCGCAGTTCCTGGCGGTGATCTCCGGCTACAACACCGAGCAGGCCGGCTACGTGCTGCTGCTGTCGGGCCTGCCGACCGTGCTGCTGATGCCGATGATGCCCAAGCTGCTGGAGGTGGTGGACGTGCGCATCCTGGTGATCGCCGGGCTGATCTGTTTTGCCGCGGCCTGCTTTGCCAATCTGTCGCTGACCGCCGACACCGTCGGCATGCATTTTGTCGCCGGCCAGTTGTTGCAGGGCTGTGGCCTGGCGCTGGCGATGATGTCGCTGAACCAGGCGGCCATCTCCTCGGTGCCGCCGGAGCTGGCCGGCGATGCGTCCGGCCTGTTCAATGCCGGCCGCAACCTGGGCGGCTCGGTGGGGCTTGCGCTGATCTCCACCTTCCAGGAGCGCCGCATGACCTTCCATACCGAAACCATCGGCAGTGCGATCACTGCCAATTCCTCGCGCGCGCAGGATTTTCTTTCCGGCCTGACCGCGCAGATGCAGGGCAGCGCCGGCGGCGAGGCGGCCATTCGCTCGGTTGCGCAGCTGGCGCGCCTGGTGCAGCAGCAGGCCCTGGTGATGACCTATAGCGATCTGTTCTGGATCTTCGGCGTGATCGTGGTCTGCACGATTCCGCTGGCCTTTTTGCTCAAGCCGTTACCCAAGGGGGCGCACCTTGCAATGCACTGATTCCATGCGCCTGATCCGCATGCCGCTGGCCGCGGCGTTGAGCGTGGTCCTGCTCGGCGGCTGCATGCTGGGTCCCAACTACACCAAGGCGCCGGCAGTGGCCGATGCGGCGATGCAGGCGCCCGCATTGCATCGCGCCAGTGGCGCCGACGTGGTCGCTGCCGCGCCGCTGAATCACTGGTGGGAGGAGTTGCACGACCCGACCCTCACCCAGCTGGTCACCCAGGCCCTGGCCGACAGCCCCAACCTGCGCGCGGCGCAGGCGCGGCTGCGCGCCAACCGCGCACTGGCCAGCCAGCGCCGTGCCGAGCGCCTGCCCAAGCTCAATGCCAGCGCGGTGTATGTGTATGCCGAGCCGCCGCAGACCATCGTCGATACGCTGGGCGGCTTGCAGAATGGCCAGAACGGCCAGCCACCGGCCCAGGGCAGCGAGGCGCTGGATCTGGAAAAGACCCAGATCTACAGCGCCGGTTTCGATGCCAGCTGGGAGCTGGATTTCTTTGGCCGCCGCCGTCGCGCCGCCGAAGGCGCCCTGGCGCAGGCGCAGGCCTCGGAAGCCGAGCTGGCCGATGCGCAGGTGCAGCTGGCGGCCGAAGTGGGGCAGGTGTACCTCAACTACCGCGGCCTGCAGGCACGGCTGGCGATCGCCGATGTCAACCTGGACAAGATCGGGCAGACGCTGCGCCTGACTCAGCAGCGCCGCGCGCGTGGTGCGGCCTCGGACCTGCAGGTCGAGCAGATCGCCACGCAGGTGCAGCAACAGGAAGCGCAGCGCCTGCCGCTGGAGATGCAATCGCAGGAAGCGCTGGACCAGCTGGCGCTGATGGTGGGGCGCGCGCCCGGCGCGCTGGATGCGCAGTTGCGCGCGCCGCAGCCGTTGCCGATGCTACCCACGCAGGTGCGCGTGGACGATGCCGGCGCCCTGATCCGTCGCCGCCCCGATGTGCGCAAGGCCGAGCGCGAGCTGGCGGCCTCCAGCGCGCAGATCGGCGAGGCGTTGAATGGCTATTTCCCGCAAGTGACCTTGCTGGGCGGCCTGAGCTGGGTCGCCGGTTCGCCCAGCGATTTCAATTCCGACGCGTTGACCACGCTGGCGGTGCCGATGCTGCGCTGGTCGATCTTTGATTTTGGCAAGACCCGCGCGCAGGTGGAGCAGGCGCGTGCCGGCAATGCCGGCCGCGAGGCGGCCTACGAGGGTGCGGTGCTGGCGGCGTTGCAGGACGCCAACTCCGCGTTGTCGCGTTTCGGCTCGGCGCGCAAGCAACTGGTGGTGGCGCGGCAGGCCGAAGCCTCGGCCACGCGTTCGGCCGGGTTGATGCAGCAACGCCGCGATGCCGGTGCCACCTCGTCGATCGATCTGCTCGACGTGCAACGCCAGCAGCTGTCGGCGCAGGACGCTGCCGCACAGGCGCAGGTGCAGTTGCTGGTGAACTACGTCGCGCTGCAGAAGAGCCTGGGGCTGGGCTGGAGCGCGCCGGTGCAGGAGGCACGCTGATCGCGACCGGTCGCGGTGGGCATGGGCACGCTGGTCCTGGCAGGGTGCTGCCCTGCCGCTGCCGGCACCACCCTGCTGCGCTACCCGCGCTGGCAGGTGCGCATCAGACATGCCGGGTCGGCGTCAGCTGGTGGCAGAGCACGCGATCGAACTGAAGGGGACCGGTGCCGGCATTCGCACCGGGCACTGGTGGCCCCGGCGTCTTGCGGTGCACAGTCATTGCCGGGCCACGCTTCGCAAACGAGAGGGTTCATGGCACTTACCCAGGCCGCAGCGGCGCCGCTTTCCGCTGGCGACAACGCCTATCTGAGCATCAGCGAGGTCCGCAAGGAGTTCGACGGCGTCGTCGCGGTCGACGAAGTCAGCCTGCAGATCCGCAAGGGCGAAATCTTCGCGTTGCTGGGCGGCTCGGGCAGCGGCAAGTCCACCTTGCTGCGCTGCCTGGCCGGCTTCGAGCGGCCGACCAAGGGCCGCATCGTCCTCGATGGCCAGCCGATCGACGCACTGCCGCCGTACGAGCGCCCGATCAACATGATGTTCCAGTCGTATGCGCTGTTTCCGCATATGAGCGTGGAGCAAAACATCGCCTTTGGACTGAGGCAGGAAGCCCTGCCCAAGGCAGCAATCGCGGCGCGCGTGGGCGAGATGCTGGAGCTGGTGCAGCTCGGCAGCCTGGCCAGGCGCAAGCCGCATCAACTCTCCGGCGGCCAGCAGCAGCGCGTGGCGCTGGCGCGTTCGCTGGCCAAGCGGCCCAAGTTGCTGCTGCTGGACGAACCGATGGGCGCACTGGACAAGAAGCTGCGCTCGCAGATGCAGCTGGAGCTGGTCAACATCATCGAGACCTCCGGCGTCACCTGCGTCATGGTCACCCATGATCAGGAGGAGGCCATGACCATGGCCACCCGCATCGCATTGATGGACCAGGGCTGGATCCAGCAGGTCGGCACCCCGGACGAAATCTACGAACAACCGGCCAACCGCTTCGCCGCCGAATTCATCGGCTCGGTCAATCTGATCGATGCGGTCATCGTCGAGGACAAACCGGACCACGTCAGCCTGAAGGCCCGGGCATTCGACGCCAGTATCCGGGTCGGCCATGGCATCACCGGTTTCGAAGGGCAGGCGGTGGCGTTCGCACTGCGTCCGGAAAAACTGGTCATCGGCAAGGAGGAACCCGCCCAGCCCTGCAACAAGGCGCAGGGCGTGATTGAGGACATCGCCTATTTCGGCAGCCACTCGGTCTACCACGTGCGTCTGCCCGGTGGCTTCAAACTGATGGCCAACTTCGCCAATCGGCAGCGCTGGGCCAGCGAAGCGCTGACCTGGGGCGACACTGTGTGGCTGAGCTGGGGCGAGGACGACGGCGTGGTGCTCACCGCATGAGGCGCCGCCTGTTCCGCGCAGCAGTGCCGGGCGCGCGCTGGGGCGTGATCGCCGCACCGTATCTGTGGCTGCTGGTGTTCTTCGCGATCCCGTTCCTGATCGTGCTGAAGATCTCCTTTGCCGAGCGCGCCACCGCGATGCCGCCGTACACGCCGCTGTTCGCCATCGCGGCCGATGGCGCGGTGAGCGTCAAGCTGCATCTGGGCAACTATCTGGTCCTGCTGCACGACAGCCAGTACCTGGCGGCGTATGCGAGTTCGATCCGGATCGCGGCGCTGTCGACCGTGCTTGCGCTGTTGATCGGCTACCCGATGGCCTATGTCATTGCGCGGCTGCCGCTGGCCACGCGCAACGTGGCGATGATGCTGGTGGTGCTGCCGTCGTGGACCTCGTTCCTGGTCCGCGTGTACGCCTGGATCGGCATCCTCGACGGCAACGGCTTGCTCAATCAGGCGCTGCTGGCGCTGGGAGTGATCCGCCAGCCGTTGCAGTTGCTGTACACACCGCTCGCCGCCTATATCGGCATCGTGTACTGCTATCTGCCCTTCATGGTGCTGCCGTTGTACGCCAACCTGGTCAAGCACGATCGGCGCCTGCTCGAAGCCGCCTACGATCTGGGCGCGCGGCCGTGGCAGGCGTTCGTGCGCATCACCTTGCCGCTCTCGCGCAACGGGATCGTGGCCGGCTGCATGCTGGTGATGATTCCGGCGGTGGGCGAATTCGTGATTCCGGAAATGCTGGGCGGGCCGGATACCTTGATGATCGGCCGCGTGCTGTGGGGCGAGTTCTTCAACAATCGCGACTGGCCGGTGGCCGCTGCGGTGGCCACGGTGATGTTGCTGCTGTTGCTGGTGCCGATCGTGCTGTTCCACCGGTATCAGCAGCGCGAGCTGGAAGGGCGGCTGACATGATGCGCGCCTGGCGCGGTGGTCGCGTGCTGGGTGGCAGCGTGCTCGCGCTGGGCTTCGGCTTTCTGTACCTGCCGATCCTGTTGCTGATGGTCTACTCGTTCAACGCCTCGCGGCTGGCGATGGTGTGGGGCGGCTTTTCCACGCGCTGGTATGGCGAATTGCTGCGCGATCGCCAGCTGCTGGATGCGGCCTGGGTCAGCCTGGAAGTCGCGTTCTGGACCGCCGGGGCATCGACGCTGCTGGGCACGATGGCGGCGCTGGCGATGGTGCGCATGCGGCGTTTCCCCGGCAAGACCCTGTTCGGTGCGCTGATCACCGCGCCATTGGTGATGCCGGAGGTGATCATCGGCCTGTCGATCCTGTTGTTGCTGGTCTCGATGGGCGGCGTGCTCGGCATCGCACCGCGCGGCGCGGTGGCGATCTGGGCGGCGCATGTCACCTTCACCGTCTCGTTCGTGACGGTGGTGATCTCCTCGCGCCTGCAGGAACTGGATCGCTCGCTGGAAGAAGCGGCGATGGATCTGGGCGCGACACCGTTGAAGGTGTTCTTCCTGATCACCTTGCCGATCATCGCCCCCGCATTGGCATCGGGCTGGCTGCTGGCGTTCACGCTGTCGCTGGACGATGTGGTGATCGCCAGCTTCCTGGCCGGGCCCAGTTCGACCACCTTGCCGATCAAGGTGTTCGCGTCGGTGCGGCTGGGCATCAGCCCCAAGATCAACGCGCTTGCCACGCTGATGGTGCTGGCGGTGTCGATCGCCGCAGCGATCGGCTGGTGGCTGCTGGCGCGCAGCGAACAACGCCGCCAGCGCGATGCACAACTGGCGCTGCAAGCTGCTTCCTGAGCAGGCACCAATATGAGTGTGGCGAATGCATCGCCACCAGCGGCGGCCAGACGGCTGCGAACGCCGACGCCACCGACATCCACGATGGCTGCACGCCGATTGCGGACGCCTGATGCGGCCACCGGACGCCGGGCACGGCAGTTGGTTGGGCCGCTGTTACCTGGCCGGAGGCGTGTACCCGCTGTCCCAGGGCTGCGGCTTGGTCAGGTAGCACTGATACTCGGCGCTGATGTCGTAGCCCTGTTGCTCGACCTTGGGTTGTTCGTCGGCGCGATCCTTGTCCTTGTTCTTTCCGTCGTCCTTGGATTTCTGCTTGCTCGGATAGATCGTGACCATGTTCGGCGACGAGTGCGCGGTAACGAATTGGCGGATGGCAGTGTCCGAGCAGGCCCGCAGTGCCTGTTCCTCGCAGGGTTGACTGGGATTGGGCAGCGTGTTGGTGCAGCTCACGGTGACAAATCCGTTCGGACCCGGACGCGGGCCGTGCAGCATGTCCTGCAGAACGGCGCACCCCGGCAGGCAGGCGCCGATGCCAAGTACAACTAGAACAATCAGATCCCGGCGCATCGTGGTGGTCTTCCGTGAATGGATGAAGCTGCCAAGTGCCGAATGCTAGAGCATTTTTGTGCGGTGGGACGGTCGGGACAGGGCAGGGCCGCTTTCGTTAGCGTGGCTGGAAGCGTTGCTCCGGTTGCCAGTGATCCGCGAGCGGTGCGATGGAGGTGCGGCATTGCGTCGCGGCGTGGGTAAACACAGCGTTGCAGCGATTTGCTGCGGTTGTGACGCGGCTGCAACTTGCCGGCGACTAGCATGGCGGGCCTGTAACAGGAGACCGTCATGTCCTACGACACCGTCAACCCGGCCAATGGCCAGGTCGAGCACACCCAGCACACCCTCGACGCTGCCGGCATCGAAGCGCGCCTGGCTGCTTCCGCCAAGGCATTCCCGCAGTGGGCGGCGCTGCCGTTGTCAGAGCGCGGCGCGCTGTTGCGGCGCGTGGGCGAAGAGCTGACCCGGCGGCGCGACGAGTTGCAGCGCATCATGACCGCCGAGATGGGCAAGCTGCGACACGAGGCGCTGGCCGAGGTCGACAAGTGCGCACAGGCCTGCGCCTATTACGCCGAGCATGCGGCCGAATATCTGGCACCGCGCGACATCCCGACCGAGGCGCAGTCCAGCTATGTGCGCTACGAGCCGCTGGGTTGCGTGTTTGCGGTGATGCCGTGGAATTTCCCGCTGTGGCAGGCGTTTCGTTTCCTCGCCCCGGGGCTGATGGCCGGCAATGTCGCGCTGCTCAAGCACGCCAGCAATGTGCCGCGTTGCGCCGATGCGATGAAGCAGGTGCTCGATGCCGCCGGTATTCCGCCCGGCGTGTTCGACGTGCTGCATATCGACAACGATCAGGCCGCAGCTGTGCTGCGTGACGATCGCATTGCCGCGGTGACGCTGACCGGCAGCGAGCGCGCCGGGCGGTCGCTTGCTGCAAATGCGGGCGATCAGTTGAAGAAGTGCGTGATGGAACTGGGCGGCAGCGACGCGTTCGTGGTGCTGGAAGACGCCGACCTGGAGCACACCGTCGCTTCAGCCGTGCAGTCGCGTTTCGACAACAGCGGGCAGACCTGCATCGCCGCCAAGCGCTTCATCGTGGTGGACGCCATCGCCGATCGCTTCATCGAACGCTTCGTGGCCGCCGCCGCCAAGCGCGTGCTCGGCGACCCGCAGCAGGAGGCCACCACACTGGCGCCCATGGCCCGCGCGGATCTGCGCGACGAGTTGCACAAGCAGGTACAAGCCAGCGTGGGAAAAGGCGCCAAGGTGCTGCTGGGCGGCGAACCGGTGCCTGGTTCGCATGCCGGCTATCCGGCCACCATTCTCGATCATGTCGCCCCGGGCATGCCGGCCTACGAGGAAGAATTCTTCGGTCCGGTGGCCTCGGTGATTCGCGTGCGCGATGAGGCGGAGGCGGTACGCGTGGCCAACGACACTAGCTTCGGCCTGGGAGGCAGTGTGTGGACTTCCGATGCCAAGCGCGGCGAGCGCGTGGCGCAGCAATTGCAGTGCGGCGCGGCGTTCGTCAATTCGGTGGTCAAGAGCGACGTACGCCTGCCGTTCGGCGGCATCAAGCGCTCGGGATTCGGCCGCGAGCTGGCCGAGCACGGCATCCACGAGTTCATGAACATCAAGACCATCTATGTGGCTTGATGGCCGGGATTGGTGATTCGGGATTTGGGATTCGTAAAAGCAGGCCTTCCTTCTCCCCTCGGGAGAAGGTGCCCGAAGGGCGGATGAGGGTACGGGCAGCCCACGATGATGCCGACGCCTTCTAACCAGCCAGTACAGAGTCAGCGCGCCTTGCAGTACGTGCAGTGCGGGAACCTCCAGCAGCTCTGTGCCAAGCCAACACTCAGCAGTCAGAAAAACCTGCTCTACCCATTCCCGAATCCCGAATCCCGAATCCCGATTCCCGATTCCCAGGCCGCAACGCGGCCCTCAAAGCCACCGCGCACGCTTGAACAGGCGATACAGCACCAGGCATGAGGCGACCACGCCGGCGACCAGCAGCGGGTAGGCGTAGCGCTTGTCCAATTCGGGCATGTGGGTGAAGTTCATGCCATACCAGCTGGTGATCAGGGTGGGGGCGGCCAGCAGCGCGGCCCAGGCGCCCAGGCGCTTGACGGTTTCGCCCTGGGCCAGGGTCACCATCGACAGGTTGACGCTCAGCGCGGTGCCCAGCATCTCGCGCAAGGTGTCGATGGCGTCATTGATGCGCACCGCGTGATCGAGCACGTCGCGCAGATAGATGCCGACTTCGTCGTGGATCAGCGAGCCCGGGTTGCGCTTGAGGTGCGAGAGCACGTCCTGCAGCGGCGCCACCACCAGCCGCATCTTGTTGAGTTCGCGCTTGAGCTCGTACAGGCGCACCACGGTTTCGCGCTTGTAGTTGTCGGCAAAGATGTCCTTTTCCAGGCCTTCCAGCGTGTCGCGGAACTCGTCCATGATCGGCAGATAGTTGTCGACCACGAAATCGAGCACGCCGTACAGGCAAAACGAGGCGCCCATGCGCAGCATGGCCGGTTCGCGTTCGACCCGGTGCCGCACCGGCGTATACGACAGCGATGCGCCATGGCGCACCGTCAACAGAAAGCGCGCGCCCAGGAACGCGTGCGTCTCGCCGTAGCGGATGCGCTCGTTGACCAGCTGCGCGGTGTTGACCACCACGAACAGGGAGTTGCCGTAGCTCTCGGCCTTGGGGCGCTGGTGCGCCTTGAGCGCATCCTCGATGGCCAGATCGTGCAGGCCGAACTCGTCCTGCAGTTTGTGCAGTACCGATTCCTGCGGCTCGTACAGCCCCACCCAGACGAACCCATCCGGGCGCTGCAGCACGTCGCTGATCTGCTCCAGGCTGATGTCGTGGCGTTCGCCCTCGCCGTCGTAATAGGCACAGGTGATGACGCAGGAGGGGTTGTCCGGATGGCGGCCGTGGTGGTTCATGGACGCATCCTGGATCAGCGCGTGCGCACGGACAAGTCACGCCGCCGCAAGGCGATGGCGAGCGCGGTGTGGATGGGCAACAGCAGCAGCACCCATTGCAGGTTGTCCTGCGCCTGGAACGACAGCCAGTGGATCAGCAAGGCCAGCAGGGCCGAGCCGGCGACCAACCAGCGCAGCACGTCGAACCAGCGTCCGGGCCGGCGCCCGCGCAGCAGGGCGATGCCGCCGACCAACAGCAGCACGCACAGCGGGTTGACCAGCAGCAGGTTGCGATTGGCCCAGGCCGATTGATGCACGGTGAAGCCCCACAGATACACCAGCAGGCCGCCGCCGATCGCGCACAGCAGCCAGTACGGCAGGGCGAGAGCGGCGAGCACGCGCGGCCGGCGACCGAGCGCCAGCACGCCGGCGGCGACGATCAACCCGGTCAGCAACCATGGCCACCAGTGCCGTTGCTGTTCGGCCGGCTCCGGTGCGATGCGATGCGGCAACAGCACCTGCGTGGACTGCACCAAAGGGCGGCCGGCGCTGTTGTGCACCTGGGTCAGGCTGTCGGCCAGCCGCATCGGTACGAAGGCTTCTTCCCAGCGCGACAACGGGCGGTCGGCGTACGGCCCCAGGCCCAGGTCGAAGCCCAGCCACATCCACGGGGCGGGAGAGGCCAGGCGTACTGCCTCGCTGCGGTAGGTATTGCCACGCGAGCGCCCGGCCAGTTGCGATTTCAATGCGCCGCCCATCGCCCGGTCCAGCGTGTCGCGGACCATCGTGGCGCAGTTGGCCACGAAATAATCGTAGTGATAGCGCGCGTTCTCGGGCCGGCTGCGAACGGCCAGCCCGTCGGCCAGCGCGCGCGCCTGGTCCGGTGGCAGATCCAGCCACTGGATGCTGACGCCGCGGCCGACCGCGCGATATTGCTGCAGGTCTTCGTCCAGCGGCAACGCGACCAGGTAGTACATCATCTCGCCGCGCGCAAAACGCGGAACGAAATCCGGCTCGCTGGGATCGAAGAAGCCGAAGTTGTAGGAGGTGGCCTGCCCGGTGACCGGATCGACCACCACGATGGCATCGTGACCGAAGCGCTCGAAGAACACCTCGCCCGGCTGCATGGTGACCACGCCGACACGCGGTGCCGACGCAGCCGGTTGGGCAGGGGCCTGATCGGCGACCTGGGCAACGGCGGCAGGCGCCACCAGCAGTGCAAGCAACAGCAGCAGGCAGGACGCCGCCCATCGCCGAACCCTGCCGCGGCCTGTTGCTGCAGCAGTCATGCGGTGCGAAAGGTTCAAGCGTCGTCCTGCGGGTCTGGCGGCAGGATGGTCACGTGGAAGGCGTGCACGCGCCGCGCATCGGCCTTGGCCACGCGGAACGCAAAGCGCCCCAGCGTCAGCTCCTCGCCGGTTTCCGGCAGATGCCCGATCGCATCGGTGACCAGGCCGCCGACGGTGTCGTACTCGTCATCGGGGAAGTCGGCGCCAAAGCGCTCGTTGAAGTCCTCGATCGGCGTCAGCGCATCGACCACATAGCGGCCGTCGGCCTGGATGGCGATCAGCGAATTCTCTTCCTCGGCATCGTCGTGCTCGTCGTCGATCTGGCCGACGATCTGCTCCAGCACGTCCTCGATGGTGACCAGCCCGGCGACACCGCCGTACTCGTCCACCACGATGGCCATGTGGTTGCGCGACAGGCGGAATTCCTTGAGCAGGACGTTGAGCTTCTTCGATTCGGGGATCAGCACCGCCGGGCGCAGCAGTTCGCGCACATTGCCGGGGCCGTTGTCGGCAACCACGCCGCGCAACAGGTCCTTGGCCAGCAGGATGCCGAGCACTTCGTCCTTGTTCTCGCCGTGCACCGGGAAGCGCGAATGGCCCGATTCCACCACCTGCTTCATCAGGTCGATGAAACGCGCCTCCACCGGCAGCGAGACCATCTGCGAGCGCGAGATCATCACATCGCCCACGGTGAGCTCGGACACGGAGATCGCGCCTTCCATCATGCGCAAGGTGTCTGCGGCGATCAGGCCGTCCTGCTCGGCGGTCCGCAGCAACGCGACCAGTTCGTCGCGGGTATGGGGCTCGCCAGAGAAGGCAGCGCTCAGGCGCTCGAGCCAGCTACGGCGTTTTTCGGGTGTTTCTTGGGATTGGCTACTGTCGTCTTCGGACATCGTGACGGGGGGCGGCACCCGGCAAACCAGGCGATAGCAGGCAGTCTAACAGGAAGCCGCTAAGGCGCTGTAGACGGGGCGGGGCGGGCACCGCGTCAGGGCAGGTCCAGGCTGTAGCCGCAGCCGACCACGGTCTTGCCCGGATGCGACTTCACGTTGGAGACGCTGAGCACGATCGATTCGATCATCGCCTCGCCGGTCTTGGGGTTGGTGGTGTCTTCGCTGACCAGCTCACGGCCGTACATGACCTTGTCGGCGTTATCCACGCCCAGTTCCAGGTTCAGCTGCTTGGCCAGCGGGCGCGGGTCGGGCAGGTCCAGCAGCGCCATGACGCTGGCGCCGGAGAACGCGATATGGGTGGTGCGGTGGCCGAACACGGTGATCGGCGTGTTGAGCGTGTACTCGGTCATGAACAGGTTGGCCTGTTCCAGCGGCGTCCAGCCCAGCGCAACCGCCTTGAGCGGGTCGGCCAGCACCGGCGCCAGCGCGTTGAAGTCGCCGATGCGCTGGCGGCATTCGATCAGGGCCGGCAGGTCCGGACGCACCGGCGCGGTCTGGGCCCAGGCGCCGGAGCAGGCCAGCAACAGCACCGCGGTGGCGACACAGGCCCGCATCAGTGCTCTCCCGCATAGGGGTCGTCGATGCCGAGATCGGCCAGGATCTCGCGTTCGAGTTGCTCCATCGCGTCGGCCTCCTTGTCGTCCTCGTGATCCCAGCCCAGCAGGTGCAAGGTGCCGTGCACGGTCAGATGGGCGTAATGGGCGGCCAGCGACTTGCCTTGTTCGGCGGCCTCGCGCGCCACCACCGGCGCACAGATCACCAGATCGCCGAGCAGCGGCATCTTGATGCCCTTGGGCAGGCCCTCGGGCAACTCGGCCGGAAAACTCAGCACATTGGTGGCGTAATCCTTGCCACGGTAATGGTGGTTGAGCGAGCAGCCTTCCTTCTCATCGACAATGCGCACCGCCAGATCGGCCTCGCGGATGCGCCCCTTCAGCGCGGCCGCCACCCACTTGCGAAAACTCACCGCCGACGGCAGGCCGGCGCGCGGCAGCGCGTAACTGACAGCGACGTCGAGGCGGACAGGTCCACGGGTCATGGCGATACCAGCATTGAGCTCAGACAGGGGCCACAGTATCGCGCGTGTGTTGCCTCACTGCGACTTCCACTCGCCGGCGTTGTAGGTGATCTTGATCACCTCGACTGTTTCGACTAGCTCTTCGATGCCTGCCTGCTTGGTCGAACTGTGGCAATTGAAGTCCATATGGGTCTTGAGCTGGCGTGCCATCTCAACGGCGCCCTGCTCTGGCGCGGCCTTGGCGTCGAGGTAGATGGTCTGGTCCGCGCACCCGCCAATATTGCTGACCTGGATGGCCGGCACGAGCGCGCGCGCAGCCTGGTCGGCGAGTGCGTCGAAAGTGGTCTGCGCGGTTGCTTGCTGCGCTGCCGATACCCGCAGCTTGATGTAGTAAAGCTGCTTGTAGAACAGATAGCCGTTGGACAGCAGCGGCATGCCGGACGACGCCAGGTCCACGCTGAGCCGCAACTTTTCCCCAACGATGCGTTCGGCATCCGCGATGGCTGCGATCACCTTGGCATCCACTGCGTTGGCCGGGATGTTTTTCGGGGCATCATCGCTGGTCAATACGAACCTGCTTTGGTCCAGCTCGTCCAGCCGCGAATAGCTGCCTTGTGCGCGCGCCGCGGCGAGGTCTTTGCGAAAGGCGACCATGCCGTACTCGATGGCCTCGGCTTGATCGCGCTGCCCGGCCGGATAAACGAAGACATCGATATTCAATTCCGGATGCTCAGCCATCGTGTAATGAAATGCGGCCCCCGACACCTTGGCTGCGGGGTTGTACGAGCTGCGGGCGAGCGTAAATGGACCAACGCTCCTCGGTGCGGCCAGGTAACTGGTCTCGATGTAAGCGCGCGAGGATGCCGGGGCCTCATCCGGAGCGGCCGATAACGCACCTGGGGCAACACCCAGCATGCAGACGAGCAACAACGCGCGACAACCGACCATGAGCACCTCCTGTGCGGAACGATGCCGCAAGTGTATCGCCGTTGCGCACTGGGCTGGTGCAGCTGGCTCAGCACCGCTGCAGGCGGACAGGCGCAAAGGGCTACGCGATGACTAAGCGCTGCGGATTACTGGAGTCTGGAGGTCTCCCTGCTCGTCCGGCGTTGCACCGAACCGTGCCGAGCAAGGCATCCACGGTCACGTCCCGCCACCAGGATCGAGATCGCCGCCGATGAAGCCTCGGCCATGGTCGAGACACGTGCCACGCTCGGCTTGCCGGGGGTGCGCATGACCTTCCGCTCGCGCGACAAGCTGATCCGCAAGCGCTGGAAGACCTTGATCGAACGCAGCGAAGGCACGGCCTGGGTCGGCCCGGCGTACGAGTAGGCGCCGCCGGCACTGTCGCTGCCGCATTGCCAAGGCGGTGTCATCGATGCGCCGACGCGATGCCGGTCATCGACACGCGCCGATCTGGCTCGCTGCCCAGCCGACCTGCGCACGCAGCCTGCGTCGGCGGAAACAGGTGACATTCCGTGCAAGGCCATGCACGTGTGGCGATCGCCTTGCTGGCAGGCGCCAACGCGAGGACATCGACCGCACTGCACGGCAATGTCGGTAGCGCCAGCGCAACGCAGGAAAGCAGGTCGCCACGCGTGGCGATGGTCGGTGCGGCACCACCCCCGTCATTGGCCGAGGTGCGCATCCGACGCTGCAGTGCACAGCGGGCCGGCCATACGCCTTCGCTATGCTTGGGCCATGACGACCTCCTTCCAGATCTCCCGGCGTGCGCAGGCGCTGACCAGTTCGGCGATTCGCGAAATCCTCAAGGTGACCGAGCGGCCGGAGGTGATTTCCTTCGCCGGCGGGCTGCCGTCGCCGGCCACCTTTCCGGTGGAGCGCATGCGCGCGGCCAGCGATCAGGTGCTGCGCGATGCGCCGCAGGCCGCACTGCAATACGGCCCCACCGAAGGCTATGCGCCGCTGCGCGACTGGGTGGCCGCACGCCTGAGCCGCGACGGCGCCAGCGTCCGGCCCAGCCAGGTGTTGATCACCACCGGCTCGCAGCAGGGGCTGGACCTGCTCGGCAAGGTCTTCATCGATGAGGGCAGCAAGGTGCTGGTGGAAACGCCAAGCTACCTGGGTGCGTTGCAGGCGTTTTCGCTGTTCCAGCCGAGCTTCATCGGCATGCCCTCGGACGAGGACGGGGTGGTGGTGGAGGCGCTGGACCCTGCATTGCTGGCCGATGCGCGCTTTCTGTACTGCCTGCCGAATTTCCAGAACCCCACAGGCCGCCGGTTGCCGCTGGCGCGGCGCCAGGCCCTGGTGGCGCACGCGGCGCAGGCGGGCGTGCCGATCGTCGAAGACGATCCGTATGGCGAGCTGTACTACAGCGGCCGGCCGCTGCCGAGCCTGTTGTCGCTCAATCCGGAGGGCGTGATCTATATGGGCTCGTTCTCCAAGGTGCTCGCGCCCGGCTTGCGGCTGGGCTATGTGGTTGCGCCCGAGGCGGTGCTGGGCAAGCTGATCCAGGCCAAGCAGGCGGCCGATCTGCATACGCCGTCGTTCACCCAGCGCGTGGTCCACCAGACGCTGCAGGACGACTTCCTGGACACGCATATCCCGCAGATCCGCGCGCTGTATGCGCGCCAATGCAGCCTGATGCTGGAGGCCCTGGATCGGCATTTCCCACCCCAGGTGCAATGGAATCGCCCCGAAGGCGGCATGTTCCTGTGGGTGAGCCTGCCGCCCGGGCTGGACGGCACCGCGCTGCTGGCGCGTGCGATCGCGCGCAATGTCGCGTTCGTGCCGGGCGCGCCGTTCTACGCCACCTTGCCGCAGGTCAATACCTTGCGGCTGTCGTTCGTCACCGTGCCCGGCGACAGGATCGATGCCGGCATCCAGGTCCTGGGTGAGGTGTTGCGCGAGGCGCTGGCCGAGTTGCCCGGGCAGGGCGCGTGACCACGCAGACCAGTGGCGTGCAGGCGCCGGCGCTCGCGGTCAGCATCGACCGCGTGGCGATCGGGGTCGCACGCGATTTCACCCGGCCCGGTAGCCGCAGCGCCATCGACAAGCGTGCGGTGAGCGGGCCTGTGCGCGTCGGTCCGGACGGGCTGCACGGTGACGAGCAGGGCGACCTGCGTGTGCACGGCGGGCCGGACAAGGCGATCCATCACTATCCGCGCGATCACTACGCTGCCTGGCAGGCCGACCTCGGCGCGCATGCGTTGCTGGAGACGGCCGGCGCGTTCGGCGAGAACCTGAGCAGCGTCGGCCTTACCGAGGCCGAGGTCTGTCTGGGCGATCGCTTTGCATTGGGTACGGCGGTGGTGGAAGTGTCGCAGCTGCGTCAGCCGTGCTGGAAGCTGTCCGACCGCTTCGGCCTGCGCGACATGGCGCGCCGCGTGCAGGACACCGGCCGCACCGGCTGGTATTACCGCGTGCTGCAACCCGGCGACGTGGCAGCCGGCGACATGCTGACGCTGCAGCAGCGACCGCACCCGCAATGGCCGCTGTCGCGCCTGCAACAGGTGTTGTACGCGCGCAATGTCGATGCCGCCGCCATCACCGCAGTGTTGCAGCTACCGCTGGTGCCGTCATGGCGGGCGCTATTCGAACGCCGCTTGCAACGCCGCGAAATAGAGAGCTGGAGCAAGCGCCTGCATGGCGCAAGCGACTGAGAGCCGCCAACACCATCGCACGCAATCAAAGCCCGCAGCCGCGCTAGCTGCAGGGCTGAGATTTGGGATTCGGGAGTCGGGAGTCGGGATTGGGGAATCGCGGTCACGAAGTCGGCAAACGCCACCTTCCAGGCGCCGCCATGATGGCCGTGTGCCATGCGTCTTCATCGTCCTTGCCAACGTACAGCGGCGCAGCCCTCACCGACCCATGGCCGCTCGCGCCGTTGTGTGCCAACCACCACGCGCACCCCACGGACGCCACCAAGCCAAAGCGCCACAGCACATAAAACGCGCACACCCGCACCCGCTCTCACGAGTCCCTGATCCCGATTCCCGATTCCCGGCTTTAACGACTCCCCAATCCCGACCCCCCAATTCCAGCTTTTACGATTCCCGATTCCCGATTCCCGATTCCCAGCTATCTTGTACAACCCCATCGCCCAGCTAGGCCTGCCGCCATGACAACGTCTCCTGTGAAAGTTCTGATCCACGGCGCCTCCGGGCGGATGGGCAAGGCCTTGCTGCGTCTGGCTGCCGAAGACGAGGCCTTGCATGTCGTCGGCGCGGTGGTGGGGCGTGCGCCCTCGCAGCGCGTGGTGGACGGCGTGCCGTATTTCGCCGCCAGCGAGCTCGGCGGTGCGCCGAGCTTCGACGTGGCGATCGACTTCAGCCTGCCGCAGGGCTTCGCGCCGATCCTGGCGTTGTGCGTGCAGCGCGGCAAACCGCTGGTGTCCGGCACCACCGGTCTGGATGAGGCGCAGCGCGCCGCCTTGCTGGAGGCCGCGCAGCAGATTCCACTGGTGTGGGCGTCTAACTTCAGCCTGGGCGTTGCGGTGCTGACCGAGCTGGTGGAGCGTGCCGCCGGCAGCCTGCCGGGCTGGGATTGCGACATCGTCGAAGCCCACCACGTGCACAAGCAGGACGCACCCTCCGGGACCGCACTGACGCTGGGGGAGGCGGCCACCGGCAGTGGCGCGCAGCCGCGCTTTGCCAGCCTGCGCGCCGGCGACATCGTCGGCGAGCACACGGTGCAGTTCACCGGGCTGGGCGAGCGGGTGGAACTGGTGCACCGCGCGACCAACCGCGACATCTTCGCGCGTGGTGCCCTGCATGCGGCCAAGCGGCTGCTCGGCAAGCCGCCCGGCAGCTATCGCGTGCGCGATCTGGTGCTGTAACCGGCGCGTCGCCGCGCATGAATGGCGAATGATCGCAGTGGCGCCTTCATCCCGCCATTGCGATGCCGGCACGGCAGCCGGTGTTCTTCAGGCTGGCATGCCGGGGCACTTGCCTTTACAATTCTCGCTTGCCCGAACCAGCGTCGGACCGGTCCCCAGCACCGCGTCCGCGCTTTGCTGCAACCGGAATTTGGCCGGAAGCGCATCGGAGTCCCAGGCAGCCAGAGCGAGACCCCCACGTGACCCAACCCGCAATCCTTGTCCTCGAAGACGGCACCGTGTTCGAGGGCGAATCCGTAGGCGCCAACGGGCTTTCCGTCGGCGAAGTGGTGTTCAACACCGCCATGACCGGTTACCAGGAAGTCCTGACCGATCCCTCCTACGCCCGCCAGATGGTCACGCTGACCTATCCGCATATCGGCAATACCGGCTTTACCGATCAGGATGACGAGGCCAGCAAGATCTGGGCCGCCGGCCTGATCGTGCGCGATGTGCCGCGTCGCCCCAGCAGCTGGCGCAGCGAAGTCGCACTGCCGGAGTGGCTGCAGGCCCGCGGTGTGGTGGCCATTTCCGGCATCGATACCCGCAAGCTGACCCGCCTGCTGCGGCAGAAGGGCGCCCAGAACGGCGCGCTGATGGCCGGCGAGATCGATGTCGACAAGGCGCTGGAAGCCGCGCGCAGCTTCCCCGGCCTGAAGGGCATGGACCTGGCCAAGGTGGTTTCCACCGAGACCAGCTACGGCTGGCAGGAAGGCTCGCTGGATCTGAACTCCGACACGTTCGTGCGCACCGAGCTGAAGCACAAGGTCGTGGCCTATGACTACGGCGTCAAGCTCAACATCCTGCGCATGCTGGCCGACCGTGGTTGCGACGTCACCGTGGTGCCGGCACGCACGCCGGTGGCCGAGGTGCTGGCGATGCAGCCCGATGGCGTGTTCCTGTCCAATGGCCCGGGCGACCCGGAGCCCTGCGATTACGCGATCGCCGCGATCAAGGAGCTGGTCGCGCAGAAGGTGCCGACCTTCGGCATCTGCCTGGGCCATCAGCTGCTGGCGCTGGCCGCCGGCGCCAGCACGGTCAAGATGACCACCGGCCATCACGGCGCCAACCATCCGGTGCAGGATCTGGACGGCGGGCGGGTGATGATCACCTCGCAGAACCATGGCTTTGCGGTGGATGAAAGCACGCTGCCGGCCAATGTGCGGGTGACCCATCGTTCGCTGTTCGATGGCACCAACCAGGGCATCGCGCTGACCGACGCGCCGGCGTTCTCGTTCCAGGGCCACCCGGAAGCCTCGCCGGGGCCGCGCGATGTGGGGCCGCTGTTCGACCGGTTTGTGGAGTTGATGGCCAAGGATGCCAAGCGCGCATGAGCGCTCGGTTGATGGGTGTGCTGATCCTGCTGGTGGGCGCCGCCGTGGCCTATTGGGGCGTCTGGATGCCGCTGCAGCAGGCGCAGGCGGGCGTGGCGTCGATCACGCTGCCCGGAGGCATCAAACTGGCCTTGCTGGTGCCGATGTGTGTCGTCTTCGGCATCGGCTATGTGGTTGGAGGAGGATCCTTTCACCAGCGCATGCAGAACACCGACCCGGACAAGGTGCGTCGCTGGGGCAAGACCTCCGGGACCGGCTGGCTGTTGCTCCTGGTCAGCTTCGCCGCCGCGTTCGCGCTGCATCAGTGGATGCAGAACACCCTGCGCGCCCTGGGCTATGGATACGCCGGATGACCCCGGCTTTCGGCTTCGTGGAGTCGATGCAACATCATGCCGCGTCGCGATGCGATCGCCGCGGCCACTCTTCCGCACCTGCGGCTCGCCGCATGTTCCTAATCGAGTAAAGAAATGCCAAAGCGCACCGACCTAAAAACCATCCTGATCATCGGCGCCGGCCCGATCGTCATCGGCCAGGCCTGCGAGTTCGATTACTCCGGCGCGCAGGCGTGCAAGGCGCTGCGCGACGAGGGGTATCGCGTGGTGCTGGTCAACAGCAATCCGGCCACGATCATGACCGACCCGGACATGGCCGATGCGGTGTACATCGAGCCGATCAACTGGCAGACGGTCGAGAAGATCATCGCCAAGGAAAAGCCCGATGCCCTGCTGCCGACCATGGGCGGGCAGACCGCGCTGAACTGCGCGCTGGATCTGGCCGACCATGGCGTGCTGGAGAAGTACAACGTCGAGCTGATCGGCGCCAAGCGCGAAGCCATCCGCATGGCCGAAGACCGCGAGCTGTTCCGCGTGGCGATGGGCGAGATCGGCCTGGATTGCCCCCGGGCCGAAGTGGCGCACACGCTGGAAGAGGCGCTGGATATCCAGACCCGCGTCGGCTACCCGACCATCATCCGCCCCAGCTTCACCCTGGGTGGCAGCGGCGGCGGCATCGCCTACAACCGCGAAGAGCTGATCGAGATCGTCGGCCGTGGCCTGGAACTGTCGCCGACCACCGAAGTGCTGGTGGAAGAGTCGGTGCTGGGCTGGAAGGAGTTCGAGATGGAAGTGGTCCGCGACACCGCGGACAACTGCATCATCGTCTGCGCGATCGAAAACCTCGACCCGATGGGCGTGCATACCGGCGACTCGATCACCGTGGCACCGGCGCAGACGCTCACCGACAAGGAATACCAGCGCCTGCGCGATGCCTCGATCGCGGTGCTGCGCAAGATCGGCGTGGATACCGGCGGCTCCAACGTGCAGTTCGGCATCAGCCCGACGACCGGCCGCGTGGTGGTGATCGAGATGAATCCGCGCGTGTCGCGTTCCTCGGCGCTGGCGTCCAAGGCCACCGGCTTTCCGATCGCCAAGGTCGCCGCCAAGCTGGCGGTGGGCTATACGCTGGACGAATTGAAGAACGAGATCACCGGTGGCCTGACCCCGGCCTCGTTCGAGCCGTCGATCGACTACGTGGTCACCAAGATCCCGCGCTTTGCGTTCGAGAAATTCCCGCAGGCCGATGCGCGCCTGACCACCCAGATGAAGTCGGTGGGCGAGGTGATGGCGATGGGCCGCACCTTCCAGGAATCGCTGCAGAAGGCGCTGCGTGGGCTGGAAACCGGCAAGATCGGGCTGGATCCGACCGGCCTGGACCTGAGCAGCGAAGACGATATCGCCGCGCTCAAGCGCGAGCTCAAGGCGCCGGGTCCGGAGCGCCTGTTCTATGTCGCCGATGCCTTCCGCGCCGGCATGAGCGTGGCCGATGTCTACGCGCTGTCGTTCATCGACCCCTGGTTCCTGGATCAGATCGAAGAACTGATCAGCCACGAGCAGCAGCTGGCTGATGACGGCATGCAGGCACTGGATGCGGCGCGTCTGCGCACGCTCAAGCGTGCCGGTTTCTCCGATGCGCGCCTGGCCGAGCTGACCGGCACCAACGAAGAATCGGTGCGCACGCTGCGTCGCGCGCTCAAGGTGCGCCCGGTCTACAAGCGCGTGGATTCGTGCGCTGCCGAATTCGCAACCAGCACCGCGTACCTGTATTCGACCTACGAGGACGAGTGCGAGGCGCTGCCGACCGATCGCGACAAGATCATGATCCTCGGCGGTGGCCCCAACCGCATCGGCCAGGGCATCGAGTTCGATTACTGCTGCGTGCACGCAGCGCTGGCGCTGCGCGATGACGGCTTTGAAACCATCATGGTCAACTGCAACCCGGAGACCGTGTCCACCGACTATGACACCTCCGACCGTCTGTACTTCGAGCCGCTGACGCTGGAAGACGTGCTGGAAATCGTCGAGCTGGAAAAACCCAAGGGCGTGATCGTGCAGTACGGCGGCCAGACCCCGCTGAAGCTGGCGCGCGCGCTGGAAGCCAATGGCGTGCCGGTGATCGGCACCTCGCCCGATTCGATCGACCTGGCCGAAGACCGCGAGCGTTTCCAGCAACTGGTCGACAAGCTGGGCCTGAAGCAGCCGCCCAACCGCATTGCCCGCAATGCCGAGGAAGCCCTGGTGCTGGCGCGCGAGATCGGCTACCCGCTGGTGGTGCGTCCGAGCTACGTGCTCGGCGGCCGCGCGATGGAAATCGTCTACGGCGAATCCGATCTGGCGCGCTATGTACGCGACGCGGTCAAGGTCTCCAACGATTCGCCGGTGCTGCTGGACCGCTTCCTCGACAACGCGGTGGAAGTGGACGTGGACATCATCGCCGACAAGGATGGCAACGTGCTGATCGGCGGCTTGATGGAACACATCGAGGAAGCCGGCGTGCATTCGGGCGATTCGTCCTGCTCGCTGCCGCCGTATTCGCTCTCGCCCAAGACCCAGGCCGAGCTGCGTCGCCAGGTGGTGATGCTGGCCGAAGGCCTGAACGTGGTGGGCCTGATGAACACCCAGTTCGCGGTGCAGGTAAACGAGGCCGGCGACGACGTGGTGTTCCTGCTGGAAGTGAACCCGCGTGCCTCGCGCACCGTGCCGTTCGTGTCCAAGGCGATCGGCATGCCGCTGGCCAAGATCGCCGCGCGCTGCATGGCCGGCAAGACGCTGGCCGAGCAGGGCGCCACCAAGGAAATCGTGCCGGGCTATTACTCGGTGAAGGAGGCGATCTTCCCGTTCGCCAAGTTCCAGGGCGTGGACCCGATCCTCGGGCCGGAGATGCGCTCCACCGGCGAGGTGATGGGCGTGGGCCGCAGCTTCAGCGCCGCGTTTGCGCGCGCGCAGGAGGCCGGCGGCATCAAGGCACCGCCGGTGGGCAAGGCGTTCGTGTCGGTGCGCGATCCGGACAAGCAGCGCGTGCTGCCGGTGGCGCAGGCCCTGGTGGAGCGCGGCTATACGCTGGTCGCCACGCGCGGTACCGGCGCCTGGCTGCAGCAGAACGGGCTGAACTGCGAGATCGTCAACAAGGTCGCCGAAGGGCGCCCGCATATCGTCGATTCGATCAAGAACGGCGAGATCGTGTATATCGTCAACACCACCGAAGGCCGCGCCGCCATCTCCGATTCGTTCTCGATCCGGCGTGAAGCGTTGCAGCATCGCGTGACCTATTCGACCACCGTTGCCGGCGCCAAGGCGCTGGTGCATTCGCTGGAATTCCGCGGCACCGGCCCTGTCTGGTCGCTGCAGGAACTGCACAAGGAACTGGAAGCATGAGAGCACCCATGACGGCAAAGGGCGCGCAGCGCCTGCGCGAAGAGCTGGACCAGCTGAAGTCGGTCAAGCGTCCGGCGGTGATCAATGCGATCGCCGAAGCACGTGCGCACGGCGATCTGAAGGAAAATGCCGAATACCACGCCGCACGCGAGCAGCAGAGCTTCATCGAAGGCCGCATCAAGCAGCTGGAAGGCGAACTCTCGCATGCCGAGATCATCGACATCACCAAGCTGTCGGCCGGCAACAAGATCGTGTTCGGCGCCACGGTGACGCTGGCCGACACCGAGACCGACGAAGAGAAGCGCTACCAGATCGTTGGCGATCTGGAGGCGGACATCAAGCTGGGCATGATCGCGATCTCCTCGCCGTTGGCACGCGCGTTGATCGGCAAGCTGGAAGGCGATTCGGTCACCATCGATGCGCCGGCCGGCCAGCGCGAGTACGAAGTGGTCAGCGTTGCCTATCTGGACTGACGGGCCGGGAACGAGCGACCCCACCGACCGATGACCACCGCAACGCTGCTGCTGCCGGAAAGACGCCGCCTGCCCGGTGCGTTGGGCGACACGCCGGTGGCGCGTGCGCTGGCGCGCGCCGACCAGCAAAGCGTCGAGCCCGGCGAGGTGGCGCAGCTGCAGCGCCACTTCACGCTGACGCCTGCGCAGTGGCCGGTGGCCGCATTGACCCGCCAGCTCGATGCCGGCGATGCGGCCGGTGCGACCTGGGTGCGTGCCGATCCGGCCTACGTGGTACCGGACATGCAGGGCGCCCGCTTGATGGGCTACGGCGAGGCGCTCGGCCCCACCGCCGAGGACCTAGCGGTGTTGTTGCCGATCCTCAAGCCGATGTTCGGCGATGCCGGCTTCCTGCTGGATGCGCCCACGCCTGCGCGCTGGTATCTGCGGCTGTCGCCGGATGCCAGGCTGCCCGACTTCGCGCCGCCGGATCTGGCGATCGGCGATGACCTGTTCGAGCATCTGCCGGCTGGCGAGGTCGGCCGGCGCTGGCGTGCCTTGCTGACCGAAGCGCAGGTGCTGCTGCATCAGCATCCCTGGAACGAGGGCCGCGTGGCCAGCGGCAAGCCGGCGATCAATTCGCTGTGGTTCTGGGGCGGCGGCGTGCTGCCGCAGGCGGTGAGCTCGCCGCACCGTCAGGTGCGCAGCCGCGAATCGCTGCTGCGTGCGCTGGCGCTGGCGGCGGGCGCCGATGCGCAGGGCGAACAACGCGTGGACGCATTGGTGGACCTGCGGCACCTGCGCTCGCTGCAGCAGTTCAGCGACGACGCGGTGGCGCCGTTGCTGGCGGCAATGGCGCGTGGCGAACTGGATCGGCTGGTGCTGGATTTCCAGGATGGCGACACCGTGTCGCTGACGCGTGCGCAACGCTGGCGTTTCTGGCGCAAGCCGCGGGCACAGCTGGCGCAATGACCTCCACCCCGCGGATCGTCCGGCGCCCACCCGGGCAGGCCGGCAGTTGGCCCGATGCCATGTTGCCGCTGCTGCGCCGCATCTATGCCGCGCGCGGCGTGACCGATACGCAGGGCGCGCAGCCGCGTCTGGGGCAGTTGCTGTCACCGCAGTTGCTGCACAACAGCGACGTCGCGGCCGAGTTGCTGGCCGATGCGATCGCACAGCAGCGTCGCATCCTGGTGGTGGGCGATTTCGACTGCGATGGCGCCACCGCCTGCGCGGTCGGCGTACGTGGCTTGCGCATGCTCGGCGCGCTGGATGTCCACCACGCGGTGCCCAATCGCATGGTGCATGGCTATGGTCTGTCGCCTGCGCTGGTGGACGAGCTGGCTGCATTGCAGCCGGATCTGCTGGTCACCGTCGATCACGGCATCGCCTGCCACGCCGGCGTGGCCGCGGCCAAGGCGCGTGGCTGGACGGTGCTGGTCACCGATCATCACCTGCCTGGTGAGGTGTTGCCGCCGGCCGATGCGATCGTCGATCCGAACCTGGCCAACGACCGCTTCCCGAGCAAATCCCTGGCCGGGGTCGGGGTGATCTTCTACGTGCTGATGGCCTTGCGCGGCGTGCTGCGCGCGCGCGGCGCCTTTGCCGAACGCGCCGAGCCGGATCTGTCGGTATTGCTGGACCTGGTGGCGGTCGGCACGGTCGCCGACCTGGTGCCACTGGACACCAACAACCGTGCGCTGGTGTCGGCCGGCCTGCGCCGCCTGCGCGAGGGCAAGGGGTGCATCGGCCTGCGCGCCCTGATCGAGGCCAGCGGCCGCGACGTGGCGCGCCTGAGCGCCAGCGATATCGGTTTTGCACTGGGGCCACGTCTCAACGCCGCCGGCCGACTGGAAGACATGGCCCTGGGCATCGAACTGCTGCTCAGCGAAGACTGGAGCCGGGCGCGCGAGATCGCCGGCACCCTGGAAGAGATCAACGCCGAGCGTCGCGCGGTGCAGCAGTTGATGACCGACGATGCCGAGCAGGCGGTCACCAAGGTGGTGCTGGATGCCGATGGCGAATTGCCGATCGCCGCGTGCCTGTTCGACGCCGACTGGCACCCCGGTGTCATCGGCCTGGTCGCCTCCAAGCTCAAGGACCGGCTGCATCGCCCGGTGATTGCATTGGCGCCGGCCGAGCCGGGCAGCAGCCAGCTGCGCGGCTCGGCACGTTCGATTCCCGGCCTGCATATCCGCGATGTGCTGGCTGCGGTGGACGCGCGCCACCCGGGCCTGATCCAGAAGTTCGGCGGGCATGCGATGGCGGCCGGATTGAGCCTGGAGCAGGCCGCACTGGCGACCTTCGAGCAGGCATTCCAGCGCCAGGTGCAGACGATGGTGGACGCCTCGTTGCTGCATGCCGAATTGCACAGCGACGGCGAACTGGCCGCGCACGAGCTCGATCACCTGCATGCCGAGGCACTGCGCGTGGCCGGGCCGTGGGGGCAGGGTTTTCCCGAGCCGCTGTTCGATGGCCGGTTCGAAGTGCTGCAATGGCGCCTGCTCAAGGAGCGCCATCTCAAGCTCACCCTGCGCTGCGCGGGTCGCGCCGAACCGCTCAACGCCATCCACTTCAATGGCTGGCGCGGCAGCGAGCCGGCACGCATGGTGCGGCTGGCGTACCGCCTGGTCAGCGACGACTATCGCGGCGGCACCGCGGTGCAGTTGATCGTCGAACATTGCGAGCCGGCGACAGTCACTGGCTGAACTGCGGGCTCAGCGTTCTCTCTATCTCTTGTAGGCTGCACCTGGCGTCATCTGGATGATCCAGGCCGCGTTGGTCGAGGGCGCGTGGTGTCCTCGCCGCTCGCGGGATGCGCCGTGAATCCGTCCGTGGAGGGAGCTGAGCGTCGGGTTCTCAGGCGCGCGGCTGCCAGTCGCTGGCTTCGGTAAGGGGCGGCAGCGCGGCCGGGGATCGGCTCCTCGGCTCGGTCAGACATCCTGTCTGACTCGCCGCCGCGGCACCTCCTGAGTGCCGCTCTCCGCCAATCCCCGGCCACGCTGCCGCCTCGGCATGTCGTTTCCGCGACCTGGTCAAGGCAGGCCGCTTCACCATCTTGTTTTCAAGCTTCGCGATGACGACGCTGCAGGTGTTTTCTTGAAGGCCCTGTGTTGTTCGGCGTGTGCCGGGAAGCCGATCGGACGCGCCGTGATCCAAGCCACACGCGTCGTGCTCCGCCTGCAACACGTACACCGACTATCTGGAGAGGTCCTTGCCCGCCCACCGTCGCGGGACCTTGAGCGGCATGGATGCCGCGCCGGAGCCTACATGGAAGAGCCTGCAGGGACGTACTTGCGGCGTGTCCTGCGATGGTGGGCGGGGCAAGGGCCCTGCAGCCAGGCAGCAGCTCAGCCGCTCTGCACGTGCTCTGCACTGAGCTTCGCACCACAGGCGGCATTTATGCGGGAGTACATGCTCTAAGAGCCGCATGCCTGACGGCCGCAAAGCAGTCTGATTTGCAGTTCGAAGCGTCCTGCAAGACCGTGCAAGCGCACACTGACGCTCGCACTCGCTCGCACTGTCCTCGCCTCGATCAGGGCGCCTTCTTGACTTCGGTCACCAAGGTCGGCAATTCCCACGCGCCGCCAGCGGCGACCAATCTGCACAGGCCGGAGGTGGATTCGGAGGTCGGCACGAAACGGCGGCCGTCCCAGGTCCAGCTGGCCTCGCTGTAGCAATCGCCCAGGCCACGGCCCTTCTGCGATTCAAGGATGGTGGAACCGTCGATATCGCTGGCGTGCGTGGTCACCAACGTCGGCGCGAAGGGCGCGCGTGCATTGATCACCCAGAAACCGGTGCCGACGTTGTAGGCGCCCATCCAGCAGTCGGTCGACACCAGCAGTTTGTCGCTGCTGAGCCGGGTGATCGACAGCGGCTCGGCCGTATCGTCGGCCTGCAGTCCCTTGCATTCCTCATCGGCCGGCAAGCTGGCACGCAGTGCTTGATAGAGCGCAGGCAGCGTGCCCAGGCGCGCATCGGCCGCTTGCGGTGCTGCCAGTTTGACCGCGCGCACCTGCGGTGCCGGCACGGCCGGCAGCACCGTGGCTTCGTCGCGATCGCCCTTGCGCACCAGTGCGCCGCGCGTGCCTAGCCGGCCCTGGAACTCGTCCATCTTCAGCAGCACCGCCGCCGCCCCACGATCGGACAGCTGCCAGCGGCGGCCATCGTTGCCCACTGCCACGATCTTGCTGCTGCGGGTCAGTGCGGCCAGCAGTGCGGTCACCTGCGCGCTGGTCAGCGGCGCGGTGCCGCTGTCGCGATTCAATGCCAGCTTGCCCAGGTCGCGCTGGTCGATGCGCAAGCTGAGCGAGGCCGGCATCTTGACCTCGTCGTACTGGCCCAGCATCAACTCGGCGGTGACCGCTTGTCCGGCACCGGCCTTGCGCGTCAGCAGCACCGACACCGGCGTGCTGTCGTCTGCATCCGGCTGATAGCCGGCAGCGCGGCAGGTGCGGGTGTTGTCGCAGGCGATGGTCCAGTCCTGGTGGTCGAAGGCGATGCCCACCGGCGCATCGGCAAGGGCGGCGACAGGCGCGAGCAACAAGGTGGCGGCAAGCAGGGTAGGGCGCATGGTGTCTTCGAAAGAGCGTGTCCGGCGCGCATCTTGCGTTGCTGCCGACGGGCCGTCCAGTGCGTGGCAGGCGAAACAGCGCCACCCTGCGCCTGGTGTTCATGGGGTCATCGGCATGACGTCGGCCTTCCTCGCCGAACGCGGCGTGCGTGCGCGCAATCCGAACAAGGGACGCAACCAGCGCACCCGGCGGATCGCAAACTCGTGCAACGCCAGGCAGCCGATCACGGTGGCGGCGATCACCAGCGTCGGCTCCAGCCAGGCATTCAGATGCAGGGGCATCAGCCAGTACAGCGTCACGATGATCAGGCTCTGGTGCAGGATGTACCACGGGAACACCGCCTCCGTGCAATACGGCAGCCAGCGGAACGGGCGGTTCAATCGGTGCCTGGCCCAGCCAAGAATCGCCAGCAGCGCCAGCCAGGTGTAGGCGGCACGTGCGCTGTGCTCGATCACCTCCCACGGCAGCGCGGTAAGTGGTGCACCCGGTTGCGCAGTCTGCCCATGGATGCTGGCATAGCGAATGGCCAGTTCGGTGCCGATTGCCGTAAGCGCGGTGCCTAGCGTGAGCCAGCGCAGCTGCACGGCCCACTGCCAGAAGCGCTCGCTGCGCGCCAGCAGGTATCCCAGGACGAACAACGGGAACGACTCGGCGTGCACGAACCAGTCGCCAAACAGCGCGTGGGTGGGCGGGTGGCGTGGCATCACCCACAGCACGCAGAACGCTTCCCACAGGATCGGCAACAGCAGCAGGGCCGGCACGGCCAGCGCAGTGGGCAGGCCCGGTAACGCGGTCAGCCGCAGCGGGCGTGTCAGCGATACCAGCGCCATCAATGCGACGGTATAGGGCAGCAGATAGGCCAGATACCACAGGTGGTTCCAGGTGATGCCATGCTGCCAGCCATCGAAACTGCCGGCCGGCCACGGCCGCACCTGCCAGTAGCGCAACAGGAAGTTGCCCAAGCCCGGGCTGACCTTGCCGTTGCTCACGCCCTGGCAATAGGCCTGCACCGCCACCACCACGAACATGCCGAACAACAACGGTGGCAGCAATCGCCCGCAGCGCCGCAAGGCAAAGCGCCAGGGCGTGGCCTGCGGCCGCGACAGCCCGATGGCGATGCCGGAGATCATGAACAGCAAGGGCATCCGCCAGCGGTTGAGCACGATCATCGGCCATTGCAGCCACTGCGCGGTGTGCACGCTCTTGAGGTGGAACTCCCAGTCGGCCACGTAGGCCATGCCCACGTGGTACAGGATCAGCAGTGCGAAGGCGAAGACGCGCAAGGCGTCGATATCGTGGCGGCGCTCGGTCATGGTCGTGTCGGTAGGAGACATGCCCGCATCCTCGGCAACGCCGGTCCCAGGCAGCTGCGCCAAGGGTGGCAATGCCGTCCCGGAGTGACCAGTTGCGGTCCTGCAGGGACGAACCGGGGGCGGCCAGCGGGCGGTTTGCATAGAATGCGCGGATGAATTCACCTGTGTCCGGGGCGATCGAACGCGAGACCGACAGCGATGCCAATGCGGGCAGGCGCTGGGTGGCGTTGATCTGGCTGCTGGTTTTCTATGGCAGCGCGCTGGGCAACACCGCCAGCACATGGCTGGCGGCACGGCGCGACGGCCAGCCGCTGCTGCTGTGGCAGGTGCTGACCTGGGAGTTGAGCAGCGCGACCGTCTCACTGCTGCTCTTGCCGCCGCTGATCTGGCTCTGCACGCGTTGGCCATTGCATGCCGATGTCTGGCGGCGGCGCGTTCCTGTCTATATTGCGGCCGCACTTGCCTGGTGGCTGCTGCACGTGAGCGGCATGGTGCTGCTGCGCAAGCTGGTCTATCTGGCGGTCGGTGCGCACTACGATTTCGGCGCCTTGCGGTTGCAGTGGATTTACGAGCTGTCCAAGGATCTGCGCACCTTTGCCCTGCTGGTGGCGCTACGCCACACGCTGGCCTGGTATGGCCGGCGTCGGCAGGGCGAGGCGCATCTGCTGGCCGCGCCGGACGAAGGCCCGCCGGTCGAGCCACTGGACCGTCCGGAACGCTTTCTGGTGCGCAAGCTGGGGCGCGACTTCCTGGTCGCCACCGCCGACATCGAGTGGATCCAGGCGTCGGGTAACTACGTCAACCTGCATGTACGCGGCCACGATTACCCGCTGCGCAGCACGATGGCCGCGATCGAGGCCAGGCTCGACCCGGCCGTGTTCGTGCGTATCCATCGCAGCTATCTGGTGAAGCTGGCACGCGTGCAGGCGATCGAGCCGCTGGAATCCGGCGACGCCCGCGTACACCTGGCCGACGCCGGCGTGCTGCCGTGCAGTCGCCGTTACCTGGCTGCATTACGGGCGTTGGCGGGGCAGGCGCCCACACCGCAGCGTGTCGAGGCCGCGCCGGGCTGACCGTTCCAGGCGGTCAGCCTTGCGACCGGAGCGAGCGCCAGCCTCGCAGTGGCAGATGAGCCCAGACGCTCGTCATCTGGACCGCCTGCTGGCTGCCTTGCTCCGGTCTGAGCTTGCAGTGGTCGCCATGACGTCCATGGCCGGCACGAAACTGCGGCCCGTCACGATCGCCACCGCGTTCCGCCGCCGCCGCCCGCTTGCTAAACTACCGGGCTTGTTTGCCGGAAATCCGTCATGATCGAAACCAATCCGATCCGCCAGCGCATCACCGATCTCAACGATCGCGTGCTCTCGCTCAGGGGGTATCTTTGACTACGACGTCAAGAAAGAGCGTCTAGAAGAAGTCAGCCGGGAGCTCGAGAGCCCCGACGTGTGGAACGACGCCGAGCGCGCGCAGGCCCTGGGGCGCGAGCGCTCGATGCTGGAAAAGACCGTGATCGGCATCGCCGACGTGCTGGCCGGCCTGGCCGATGCCGCCGATCTGCTGGAACTGGCCGAGAGCGAGCAGGACGAAGACACCGCGGTGGCGGTGATCGCCGATCTGGACAAGTACCAGACCCATGTCGAAAAGCTGGAATTCCAGCGCATGTTCTCCGGGCAGATGGACGGGGCCAATGCCTTCGTCGACATCCAGGCCGGCGCCGGCGGCACCGAGGCACAGGACTGGGCCGAAATCCTGCTGCGCATGTACCTGCGCTGGGCCGAGTCGCGCGGCTGGAAGACCGAGCTGATGGAAGTGTCCGGCGGCGAAGTGGCAGGCATCAAGTCGGCCACGATCCGCATCGAGGGCGAGTATGCCTATGGCTGGCTGAAGACCGAGATCGGCGTGCACCGGCTGGTGCGCAAGTCGCCGTTCGATTCTGACAACCGCCGGCATACCAGCTTCACCTCGGTGTTCGTGTCGCCGGAAGTGGACGACAACATCGAGATCGACATCAATCCGGCCGATCTGCGTACCGACGTGTACCGCTCCTCCGGTGCCGGTGGCCAGCACGTCAACAAGACCGAATCGGCAGTGCGTATCACGCACATCCCGACCAACACCGTGGTCGCCTGCCAGACCGGCCGCAGCCAGCACCAGAACCGCGACAACGCGATGAAGATGCTGGCCGCCAAGCTGTACGAGCTGGAAGTGCAGAAGCGCAACGTCGAACGCGACGCGCTGGAAGCCACCAAGTCCGACATCGGCTGGGGCAGCCAGATCCGCAACTACGTGCTCGACCAGAGCCGCATCAAGGATCTGCGCACCGGCATCGAACGCAGCGATACGCAGAAAGTGCTGGACGGCGATCTGGACGAATTCGTCGAGGCCAGCCTCAAGGCCGGCCTGGCGGCAGGCTCAAAACGCCTGGATGCCTGATCGCGCGGCGAGGCCGCCGCGCCCGCTGCGACATCGGCGGCGCGGTTGCAGTGCGGCACATCGCCACGCAGTCCCGTTGCGCCGCGCAGTTGTCACCGAGACACCGTAAAACGCAGGAACCGGCCCGCCCGGTTCCGCATTCTCCACCGGGCATGCGCCCGACCTATCGCAGACCGATTCCCGCCATGACCGAGCAGACCCCCGCGCCGCAGATCCCCGCCGACGAGAACAGCCTCATCGCCGAGCGTCGCGCGAAACTGGGCGCGTTGCGCGGCCAGGGCATCGCCTATCCCAACGATTTCGTGCGCGAACACTTCGCCGGCGACCTGCAGGCCGAATTCGCCGACGCCGACACCTGGACTTCCGAAGCGCTGGAAGCAACCGGGCGCACGGTCCGGATGGCCGGCCGCCTGATGGCCAAGCGGGTGATGGGCAAGGCCAGCTTTGCGCAGATCCAGGACGAGTCCGGGCGCGTGCAGCTGTTCCTGCAGGGCAATGTGCTCGGCGATGCCTACACCGCGTTCAAGGGTTGGGATGTCGGCGACATCGTGGCGGTGGAGGGCGGGCTGACCCGCACCAAGACCGGCGAGCTGTCGGTCAAGGCCAGCGCGCTGCGCCTGCTGACCAAGTCGCTGCGTCCGTTGCCGGACAAGTGGCATGGCCTGTCTGACGTGGAGCAGCGCTATCGCCAGCGCTACGTCGACCTGATCGTCACCCCGGAGGCGCGCGAGGTCTTCATCAAGCGCTCCAGGATCATCCGCGCGATCCGCGCCTGGCTGGACGCGCGCCGCTTCCTGGAAGTGGAAACGCCGATGATGCATTACATCCCCGGTGGAGCCACCGCCAAGCCGTTCACCACCCACCACAACGCGCTGGACCTGGACCTGTACCTGCGCGTAGCGCCGGAGCTGTACCTTAAGCGGCTGGTGGTCGGTGGCCTGGAGCGCGTCTACGAGATCAACCGCAACTTCCGCAACGAGGGCGTGTCGACCCGGCACAACCCCGAGTTCACCATGCTCGAGCTCTACGAGGCCTATGCCACGTACCACCAGATCATGGACCTGACCGAACAGGTGATCCGCGACACCGCGCAGTCGGTGCTGGGTACCACCCAGGTGAACTGGGACGGCGCCGCCATCGATCTGGCGCCGGCTTTCCGGCGCTGGCGCATGGATGAGGCCGTTCGTCACCACAATCCTCAGATCAGCGCGGCCGATTGCACTGATCGCGACGCGCTGCTGGCGCACTGCGAGCGGCTGAAGATCAAGGTCAAGCCGTCCTACGGCTGGGGCAAGTTGCTGCTGGAAATCTTCGAGGCCACCGTGGAACACACGCTGGTGCAGCCGACCTTCATCACCGACCATCCGGTCGAAGTGTCGCCGCTGGCGCGCTCCAGCGATACCGAGCCGGGGTACACCGACCGCTTCGAGCTGTTCATCAACGGCAAGGAGCTGGCCAACGGCTTCTCCGAGCTCAATGACCCGGAAGACCAGGCCGCGCGGTTCCAGGCGCAGGTGCAGGCCAAGGACGGTGGCGACGACGAAGCGATGCATTACGACGCCGACTACATCCGTGCGTTGGAGTACGGCATGGCGCCGACCGGCGGCCTGGGTATCGGCATCGACCGCCTGGTGATGCTGCTGACCGGCAGCACCTCGATCCGCGATGTGCTGCTGTTCCCATATATGCGTCCGGAAGCCTGATCTTTTTTGTGCCGTCGGCGTGCCGACGGCACAGATACTGCATATGCTAGAGCGGAGCCCCGAATGGCGTATCGTCGGGGGAGTCGGCCCGGCGGCCGGCGTCATCGCTTTTCCGTTCTCAGGAAAGAGGAGCAACGGCTATGCAGGATGTTTTGGGTAATCTTGCCGGCGTGTCGTCGGCGGATACATCGGGAAGCTGGTCGGAAAAGGCGGATCTGGGATTGAACATCGTCATTGTCGATGACCAGATGTCTGCGCGGACGATGCTGCGCCACGTCATCGAGGACATCGCACCGGAATTGAAGGTCTACGATTTCGGTGATCCGCTCGACGCGTTGGCGTGGTGCGAGGCCGGACGGGTGGATCTGTTGCTGCTCGACTATCGCATGCCGGGCATGGATGGCCTGGAGTTCGCCCGGCGTCTGCGCCGGCTGCCAAGCCATCGCGATATCCCGATCATCCTGATCACCATCGTCGGCGACGAGCCGATCCGCCAGGCCGCGCTGGAGGCGGGCGTGATCGACTTCCTGGTCAAGCCGATCCGTCCGCGCGAACTGCGCGCACGCTGCGCCAATTTGCTGCAGCTGCGTCAGCAGAGCGAAAGCGTCAAGCAGCGCGCGCTGTCGCTGGAGCAGCGTCTGCTGGCCAGCATGAACGAGGTCGAAGAGCGCGAACGCGAGACGTTGTCGCGGCTGGCGCGCGCCATCGAGTACCGCGACTCGGGCACCAGCGCCTTCCTGGAGCGCATGTCGCACGTGGCCGGCCTGATCGCCGAGCAGCTCGGATTGTCCGAGGAAGAAGTGCGCATCATCGAGATGGCCGCACCGCTGCACGACATGGGCAAGATCGCCATTCCCGACGCGGTGTTGCTCAAGCCGGGCAAGCTCACCGACGACGAGATGAGCATCATGAAGCGGCATCCGCGCATCGGCTACGAGCTGCTCAGTGGCAGCCAGAACCGTTTCATCCAGGTCGGCGCCTTGATCGCGTTGCGTCACCACGAGCGTTACGACGGCACCGGTTACCCGGATGGGCTGGTTGGCGAAGCGATCCCGCTGGAAGCGCGCATCGTGGCGGTGGCCGACGTCTTCGACGCGCTGCTGTCGCCGCGCCCGTACAAGGAGGCATGGACCATGGACGCCGCGCTGGCCTATCTGTATGCACAACGCGGTCGCCTGTTCGACCCGCGCTGCGTGGATGCGCTGCTGCGCGGTCGCGCGCAGCTGGACCAGATCTGCGGCGAATTCTCGACCGCATCGGCACGACCCGGGGTGTGAGGCAATGAATCCGTTCGGAAGGATCCGGCAGCGGTTGATGCATCGACCCGACAGCGAACATGGTCAGGCGATCGTCCGCATCGTGCTGATCAGCCTGATCCTGGCGTATGTCCTGCTGCCGGGTGTCCGGCACAGCCTGCCGCCGCACCAGCACACCGGCGTTCTGGTCATTGTGCTGACGGGCCTGAGTCTCGGACTTGCGTTGTTCGGATGGCTGCTGTGGCGGCCCGGGCGCTCGGATGCGCGTCGCATCCTGGGCATGTTGGCCGATTACGGCTTGATGGCGGCCGGCATGATCCAGATGGGCGAGCCGCTAGCCTGGGTCTATGTCGTGGTGATGTGGGTCACCGTCGGCAACGGCCTGCGCTACGGCAACCGCTATCTGTACCTTGCGGTGGGAATGGCGGTGGTGAGCTTTTCCACGACGCTGTGGATGACCGACTACTGGCAACGCAACCAGCGGCTCGGTATCGGGCTTGCCGTTGGTCTGGCCGCCGTTCCGTTGTATTTCTCCAGTCTTCTGCGGCAGTTGACCCGCGCCACCGCCGAGGCGCGCCGTGCCAGTGAGGCCAAGAGCCGCTTCCTGGCCAACATGAGTCACGAGTTTCGGACACCGCTCAATGGCCTGTCCGGCATGACCGAGGTATTGGCAACGACGCGTCTGGATAGCGAGCAGCGCGAATGCCTGAAGACCATTCAGGCATCGACACGCAGCCTGCTGGCGCTGGTAGAGGAGGTGCTGGACATCTCGGCGATCGAAGCCGGCAAGCTGCGGATCAACACGTCCGACTTTGCGTTGCAGGACATCCTGCAGGCAATCGGTCTGATCCTGGAGCCGCAGGCCAGGGCCAAGGGGCTGCATTACCAGACAGCCGTGGCTGCCGACGTGCCTTCGCGTGTGCACGGGGACGCGGGACATCTGCGGCAAATCCTGCTCAACCTGGTCGGCAACGCGGTCAAGTTCACCGACCACGGCAGTGTCCAGTTGAAAGTGGCGGCCACCGAGGCCAGCGGCCGTGGCGGTTTGCTGCTCCGTTTTGAGGTGCTCGATACCGGCATCGGTGTGCCGGTCGATATGCGTCCGCGTTTGTTCGAGGCGTTTGAACAGGCAGATACCGGACTGGCGCGCCGGTTCGAAGGCAGCGGCCTGGGAACCACGATCGCCAGGGGGCTGGTCCAGTCGATGGGGGGCGCGATCGGGTTCGAGGAAAATCCCGCGGGCGGCAGCTTGTTCTGGTTTGAACTGCCGTTTGGCCTGGCGGCCGCCAAGCCCGCAGCAACGCCATCGCCTGTGCTGCATGAGGCGGAGTCCACGATACCGGGCAACGTGATTGCGTTTGCCGATCCGTTTCTACGTCACCGTGCCCGCGTGCGCAGCATGCATATCCTGGTGGCGGACGATCATCTGGCAAATCGCCTGGTTCTGCAGCGGCTGCTGCAGAAAGCAGGCCATCGCGTGACCTGCGTTGACGGCGGCGAGGCCGTACTGGATGCATTGGCCGAGGCAGACTTCGACGCGGCCATCGTCGACTTGCACATGCCCGGTGTCAGCGGTCTGGACATGTTGAAGCAGCTCAGGGTGATGCAGGCGGGCGGTATGCCGGGCACCCCGGTCGTGGTGTTGAGCGCCGATGTCACGCCCGAGTCGATTCGCAGCTGCGAGCAGGCGGGCGCCTATGCCTTCCTGGCCAAGCCGGTGGCGGCGATCAAGTTGCTGGATACGCTGGCCGACATCGCCGTCAACCAGAAACTGCGTCAGGCCGATCCGGCCATCGCTACCCGCAGCCCGGCGCCGAGTGGCGCCGTCCTCGACCCTGCCGTGCTCGACGAGCTGGCGGAACTGGGGATGGGGAATGAGTTCGAACGCGAGTTCATTCAACAATGTCTCAGCGATGCCGCAGCTTGCGTTGTCCAGCTCGGCAAGGCGGCGGCGGACCAGGACTGGGCACGTCTGCGCGAGCATGCTCATGCGGTCAAGGGCGTTTCCAGCAATCTCGGGCTGGTGGCGCTGGCCGAACAGGGAGGTGAGTTGATGCGCCTGCCGGAAGCGCAGCTGCGCGCAGAATGGAGCCAGAGGCTGGAGCAGCTGAAGACGGGGTTGACACTCGGGCGCGAGGCGCTTGCTCAACGCGCACAGAACAAGTCCGACGGCGGAGTCAGCGGGAATGGCGACCGCGGCTAAGTGAAGCCCGGCGATAGGCCGGGCCTGATTCCCCCAGTACTGGATCCACCAAATCAGGCGGCACTTGCGCCAGCGCGGCGATTCTGTGCCTTGACCAAACGGTCCATCGTGCGCAGTGATTTCTCGCTCAGTGCCAGGGCAGTGTCGACCCAGACCTCGGTAATGCGCAGCAATTCGTCGTAAGGCACCGCCTGCGCGAGGTTGCGTGCGGCGTTCATCGCCAGATAGGCGTGGGAGATGCGCTTTTGCTGGCGAATCAGCGTTTCGGTGGCAACGACTCCCTGGCCCTTGGGGACGAGCACGTCCACGATTCCCATCGCATGCATTTCCTCGCTGCTGTAGATGCGTCCGTCGAGAATGATTTTTTCTGCCAGTTGGGGCGACACGCGACGGCACAGAAACGAATACGCGCCCATGCCCGGAAACAGACCGAACAAGACCTCGGGCAGTCCCATCCCGATGCCTTCTTCGGCCACGATGGTGTGGCAGGCCAGCGCCATCTCCAATCCACCTCCCAATGCATCGCCTTGCAGCAGCGCAATGCTGCGCACGTCCCCGCCAAAGCCGACATGCAGGTGATGGACGCCCTCCACGCAGCGGGTGGCATAGCGCATCAACTGCTCGCGGTTTTGGTCGCGGATCAGGCGTGCAAACAGGTCCAGATCGCCGCCGAGATTGAAGGCGGTGGAGTCGGATGCAAGCACGAAGTGGCGTAGTTCACCACTGCGACGCTCATGCGGGGCGCGGGTGATGGATCCCATGACATCCCATATGTCGTCCAGCAATTCGGGACTGCAGCAGGGACGGATGCCAAAACGCGCATTGGCATGCATGAACAACCAGTGGGTGCCATCAGCGGCCGACGCATCGACCCGAATGGTGGAGTGGGGGCGGCCGATCGAAATCTTTTCAACGGTATTCATGGGCGTGATCCTGGAAAAGCCCGCGATGGGAGAGTGGACGCCGGCGGGCGCGCGCGATCCACTCCGAATCGATGCTACACCGGCACTATCTCCATGAACGCTGAGGGCTTCCTTTCTACCCGGTGAGCCCTGTGTGCTGAATCTTTCAGCGAATGTCTGCAAACAAATGCAGTTTATTGTGGATTACCCAGTGCTGAAATTATCTGTTTGGTCATTGGCCTGTGGTTTCCTGCAGGGCTTCCCTGGCTGGTGTTATCAACCGCAAAGTGCGTGCCTGCATTTGCGGGTGTCAAAAATGCGGATATAACCAGGTGCAAACCGGCCATCATTCCGGCATGCCCGTGGTCGCATACCACTCGTCTGAGACGCGTGAACCGTCCGAAGCGTGCAAAAGCAGACGCCCGCAAGGCCTGGAGGCAGTGCGGGCGTGGGATGGCAGCCGGGTGGCCGTCGATCTGCGGTGGCGCCGGGGGATTATCCCTTGGGCGCATCCCGCAGTTCGCGGCGCAGGATCTTGCCGACATTGGTTTTCGGCAGTTCCTTGCGGAACTCGATCACGCGCGGCTGCTTGTAGCCGGTCAGGTTGGCGCGGCAGTGCGCCTTGACCGCATCGGCGGTCAGCGCAGGGTCTTTCTTCACGATGACCGCCTTGACGATCTCGCCGGACTTCTCGTCCGGCACGCCGACAGCGGCCACTTCCAGCACCCCGGGCATTTCGGCGATCACGTCCTCGATCTCGTTCGGGTAGACGTTGAAGCCGGACACCAGGATCATGTCCTTCTTGCGGTCGACGATGTAGACGAAACCCTGCTCGTCCATCCGTGCGATATCGCCGGTGTGCAGCCAGCCGTCGGCATCCATCACCTTGGCGGTTTCTTCCGGCTTCTTCCAGTAGCCCTTCATCACCTGCGGACCCTTGATGCACAGCTCGCCGATCTCGCCCAGCGGCAGCATCGCGCCGGCGTCGTCCTTGATGCAGGCATCGGTGGACGGAATCGGCAGACCGATCGAGCCGTTGTAGTCCTTCAGGTCCATCGGGTTGATGCAGGCGGCAGGCGAGGTTTCGGTCAGGCCGTAGGCCTCGACCAGGGTCAGGCCGGTGACCTTTTTCCAGCGTTCGGCGACTGACCGTTGCACCGCCATGCCGCCGCCAAGGGTCATCTTCAACGTGGAGAAATCCACCTGGTCGAAGCCGGGCGTATTGAGCAGGCCGTTGAACAGCGTATTGACGCCGGTGAACGCGGTGAAGCGGGTCTTCTTCAATTCCTTGACGAAGCCGGGCATGTCGCGCGGATTGCTGATCAGGTGATTGCAGCCGCCGATCTTCATGAAGACCAGGCCGTTGGCCGTCAATGCAAAGATGTGGTACAGCGGCAGCGCGGTGATCACCACCTCGGCGCCTTCTTCCAGCTTGCCGGTGCCGGCAAGCCACTGGTGGGCCTGCTGCATGTTGGCCACCAGATTGCGGTGGGTGAGCATCGCGCCCTTGGCCACGCCGGTGGTGCCGCCGGTGTACTGCAGGAAGGCGATGTCATCGGGCTCGATCTGCAGCGTCGGCACGCTGTGCTTGCGGCCCAGCGCCAGTGCGTCGCGAAACCGGATCGCGCCCTTGATGCGGTAATCGGGCACCAGCTTCTTGACGTACTTGACGACGAAGTTGACCAGCGCCGCTTTCGGGAAGCCGAGCATGTCGCCCAGCCCGGTGGTGATCACCTGCTTGACCGGGGTGTCGGCGATGACCTGCTGCACGGTGGTGCCGAAGTTGTCGATCACCACCAGCACGCTGGCGCCGGAGTCGATCAGCTGATGCTTCAGCTCGCGCGGGGTGTAGAGCGGATTGACGTTGACCACGGTCAGGCCGGCACGCAGGATGCCGAAGGTGGCCACCGGATACTGCAGGCAGTTGGGCATCATCAGGGCGACGCGGTCGCCTTTCTTCAACTGCAGTTCGCCAAGCAGATAGGCGGCAAACTGCTCGACCAGCTGATCAGCTTCGCGATAGGTGAGGGTCTTGCCGAAGCTGTGATACGCGGGGCGGTCGGCGAACCGCTTGACCGAGGTGGCGAACACCTCTGCCACGGTCCGGAACTGCTCCAGATCGATCTCGGCGGCAACGCCGGCCGGATAACTTTGCAACCAAGGACGTGCCTGATTCATCTGCCCCCCTCCAGGGTGTTCGCTACGTGACGCGGTGTGTTCCACGGCGCTACAACAGCTGGCAGCATACCGTCATGGATGGAAAAGGCGAAGCGTGATGCAGGGCAGCATTCAAGCGCGGTGGCGGGTCGGGTTGGTTGCGATTTGCATCGTGGGCCTGGTCGGTTGCACGCGTGCCGCACCGGAACAACGGCTGCGCGCAACGCTGGAGACGATGCACCAGGCGATCGAAGCGCGCGACATCGGCGAGGCGATGGTGCCGGTGGCCGAGGATTTTGTCGGCGACCAAGGACTGGACGCAGCCGGCCTGCGGCGATTGATGCAGCTGCAGATGCTGGGCAATCGCCGCATCGGCGTGACCCTGGGGCCGGTGGATGTGCAACTGCACGATGACACCGCACGCGTGCGTTTCACCGCGCTGCTGACCGGCGGCAGCGGGCGCTGGCTGCCCGAGCAGGCACAGACCTACCAGGTGACCACCGGCTGGCGCTTGCAGGACGGCGACTGGCAGCTGTACCACGCGCAGTGGGAGCCGACCGGGCACTGATGCCGCGATTCTGGAGCGCGCATCGCCAGGTGGGCGCGGTGGGTATCGGATGGCAAGATATTTCCCCGCTGCGCTGCGCTGCGTTTGCGTGCAGCGCCCGTCCGCCTCCGATGACTGCTCACCTGTCCGGCAATACGAGGTTCCAGTTGCCCAAAACACCACTCCCGCCGGGCGGCGGGAGTGGGGTCATGCTTACAGGGCAGCGCGCTGCGATCAGGCCGCCTTGCGGGCAGCCAGTTGACGCAGCACGTACTGCAGCAGGCCACCGTGCTTGAAGTACTCCACTTCCTTGGGCGTCAGCAGCAGCACCTTGACCTGGAACTGCTTGACGCTGCCGTCGGACTTCTTCGCATCCACCGTGGCACGACGGCTGGCGCCGTCCTGCAGGCCGGTGATGTCCAGCACCTCCGAACCATCCAGGCCCAGGGTCTGGGCGTTTTCGTTCTCCAGGAACTGCAGCGGCAGCACGCCCATGCCGACCAGGTTGGAGCGATGGATGCGCTCGAAGCTCTCTGCGATCACTGCCTTGACGCCGAGCAGGTTGGTGCCCTTGGCCGCCCAGTCGCGCGAGGAACCGGTGCCGTATTCCTTGCCGGCCAGTACCACCAGCGGCACGCCATCGGCCTTGTACTTCACTGCCGCATCGTAGATGGCCAGTTTTTCCGGCGCCGCGCCGTCCTTGCCGTAGTACAGCGTGTTGCCGCCTTCTTCGCCGCCGAACATCAGGTTCTTGATGCGGATGTTGGCGAAGGTGCCACGCACCATCACGTCGTCGTTGCCGCGGCGGCTGCCGTAGCTGTTGAAGTCGGCCGGTTGCACGCCGCGCTCCTGCAGGAAGCGGCCCGCCGGCGAATCCTTCTTGATGTTGCCGGCCGGCGAGATGTGGTCGGTGGTGATCGAGTCGCCGAACAGGCCCATGATGCGTGCACCATGCACATCCTCGACGTGGCCCACCTGCATGGTCATGCCATCGAAGTAGGGCGGGTTCTTGATGTAGGTCGAGGCCGCGTCCCATTCGTACAGCGCACCATCCGGAGAAGCGATGGTGTTCCAGCGGCTGTCGCCCTTGAACACGTCGGCATAGTTCTGCTTGAACATCTCCGGGCCGACGGTGGCGGCGATGGTGTCGCCGATTTCCTTGTTGCTCGGCCAGATGTCGCGCAGATACACCGGCTGCCCGTCGCTACCGGTGCCCAGCGGGTCGGTGGTGAGGTTGATGTCGGTGGTACCGGCGATCGCATACGCCACCACCAGCGGCGGCGAGGCGAGGTAGTTCATCTTCACTTCGGGATGCACGCGGCCTTCGAAGTTGCGGTTGCCCGACAACACCGAAGACACCACCAGATCGTCCTTGGCAATCGCCGCAGACACATCGTCCGGCAGCGGGCCGGAGTTGCCGATGCAGGTGGTGCAGCCGTAGCCGACCACGTAGAACCCGAGCTTTTCCAGATCGGCGAGCACGCCGGCCTTGCTCAGGTAATCGGTGACCACGCGCGAGCCCGGCCCGAGCGAGGTCTTCACCCACGGCTGCGCCTTCAGCCCCTTGGCCGCCGCGTTACGCGCGAGCAGGCCGGCACCCAGCATCACTGCCGGATTGGAGGTGTTGGTGCAGGAGGTGATCGCGGCGATCACCACCGAGCCGTCGCGCAGCTGCCAGCCGGCGCCGCTGTCGGTGGAACTCTCGGCTTGCGCGGCCTTGGCGCCGACCGCAGTGCCGCCGCCGCCTTCGTTCTTCAGGCGGTCTTCCTGCTTGACGTCGGTCAGGCGCTTGCTGCGCGCGTCCACGAACGGCTTGAGGCTCTCGCGGAAGTTGGACTGCATGTCTTCCAGCAGCACGCGGTCCTGCGGGCGCTTGGGGCCGGCCAGCGACGGCTTGACCTCGCCCATGTCCAGCTCCAGCGTGGCGCTGTACTGGGCCGGTGGGGTATTGGCGTCGTGCCACAGGCCCTGCGCCTTGGCATAGGCTTCGACCAGGGCGATCTGCTCCTCGCTGCGGCCGGACAGGCGCAGATAGGTCAGCGATTCTTCGTCGACCGGGAAGATGCCGCAGGTGGCGCCGTATTCCGGTGCCATGTTGCCGATGGTGGCGCGGTCGGCCAGCGGCAGGTGCTGCAGGCCTTCGCCGTAGAACTCGACGAACTTGCCGACCACGCCGGCCTTGCGCAGCATCTGGGTGACGGTGAGCACCAGGTCGGTGGCGGTGGCGCCCTCGGGCAGCTTGCCGCTGAGCTTGAAGCCGACCACCTGCGGAATCAGCATGGACGAGGGCTGGCCCAGCATCGCAGCCTCGGCCTCGATACCGCCCACGCCCCAGCCCAGCACGCCGATGCCGTTGATCATGGTGGTGTGGCTGTCGGTGCCGAACACGGTGTCCGGGTAGGCGATCCGCGTTCCGTCCTTGTCCGCGCTCATCACCACGCGTGCCAGGTTTTCCAGGTTTACCTGGTGGACGATGCCGGTATTGGGCGGCACCACCTTGAAGTTCTCGAATGCCTTCTGGCCCCAGCGCAGGAAGCCGTAGCGCTCCTGGTTGCGCTGGAATTCGATCTTGCCGTTGAGGTCGAGCGCGTCAGCCGAGCCAAACACATCCACCTGCACCGAGTGGTCGATGACCAGCTCGGAGGGAATCTGCGGGTTGATCTGGTCGGCCTTGCCGCCGAGCTTGACCACGGCATCGCGCATCGCGGCCAGGTCGACCACGCACGGCACGCCGGTAAAGTCCTGCAGCACCACGCGGGCCGGCATGAAGGCGATTTCGATATCGGGCTCTGCCTTGGGGTCCCACTTGGCGACCGCTTCGATGTGGTCCTTGCCGACGGTGACGCCGCCGTCCTCGTGCCGGAGCAGATTCTCCAGCAGGATCTTCATCGAATAGGGCAGGTGGCCGATCTCGAAGCGCTCGCCCAGCTTGGGCAGGCTGTAGTACTCGTAGCGCTGGCCGTGGACCTCGAACGAGGTGCGGGTGGAAAAGGAATCGCTCATGCATCACTCCTATGGCAGCAGGCTTTAGGTCTGTTTGGGACAGTGTGACCAATTCAGTGTGTACGTTCGGTTGCAGCACAGGGTATGTGGCCTTGAGTACGACAAGTCAAGTATGTAAAATCACTGCATACTTTCTGCCGGGGCCACCTCCATGGAAGCCACAGTTGCCGAACGCGGGCAGATCACGCTGCCCAAGGCCGTGCGCGATGCCCTGGGCCTGACCAAGGGCACCACGCTCAAGATCGAGCTCGACGGCGGGCGCATCATCCTGCGCAAGGACGTCAGCGAGGCGCTGCGCAAGGTGCGCGGCAAGTTCAAGCTGGTCGACGGGCTGACCAGTACCGACGAGGCGATGCGCGCCATCCGTGGCCGCGCCCCCGGGGATCCGTTCGACCCATGATTGCCCTGGATTCCTCGGTGCTGCTCGACATCCTGGTCGGCGATGCGGTCTACGGCGAGGTGTCGGAGATCTGCATCGGCGATGCGCTGGCGCGCGACGAGGTGGTGGTCTGCGATGCGGTGGTGGCCGAGGTGCTGGCCATGCTCGACACCCAGGTCGACCTGATGGAAACCCTGGCCTCGATCGGGGTGCGTTACGAAGCCACCCAGGAAGCGGCGGCGGTGCGCGCCGGCCATATGAACAAGCGCTTCCGCGCGCGCGGCGGCAAGCGCGAGCGGGTGGTGGCCGATTTCCTGATCGGCGCCCACGCGATGCTCCAGTGCGACGGGTTGATCACCCGCGACGAGGGCTTTTTCCGCGACTACTTCAAGGGTTTGAAGATCGTTGTCCCCAAACCCGCACGCTGATCCACGTTTCGCGTTTACACATTCACTGTTGTCTTTCGGAGAATCCGCATGTTGGAAGCCTATCGCCACCACGTTGCAGAGCGCGCCGCGCTCGGTATCCCGCCGCTGCCGCTGACCGCGCAGCAGACCGCCGAGGTCATCGAGCTGCTGAAGGCTCCGCCGGCGGGCGAAGAACAATTCCTGGTCGAGCTGCTCAGCCAGCGCGTCCCGGCCGGTGTCGATGACGCCGCCAAGGTCAAGGCCTCGTACCTGGCCGCGGTGGCGTTCGGCACCGAAAAGACCGCGCTGATCAGCCCCACGCGTGCGACCGAGCTGCTCGGCACCATGCTGGGCGGCTACAACATCCAGCCGCTGATCGATCTGCTCGACAACCCCGAGCTGGGCGCCACCGCCGCCGAAGCGCTCAAGCACACCTTGCTGGTGTTCGACGCCTTCCACGACGTGCAGGAAAAGGCCGAAGCCGGTAACGCGCACGCCAAGGCCGTGCTGCAGAGCTGGGCCGAGGCCGAGTGGTTCACCAGCAAGCCGGAAGTGCCGCAAAGCATGACCGTCACCGTGTTCAAGGTACCCGGCGAGACCAACACCGACGACCTGTCGCCGGCCCCGGATGCGACCACGCGCCCGGACATCCCGCTGCACGCGCTGGCGATGCTGAAGAACGCCCGCGACGGCGCGGCCTTCGTGCCGGAAGAAGACGGCAAGCGTGGCCCGATCCAGGCCATCGCCGACCTCAAGGCCAAGGGCCATCTGGTCGCCTACGTGGGTGATGTGGTCGGTACCGGTTCCTCGCGCAAGTCGGCGACCAACTCGGTGCTGTGGTGGACCGGCGAGGACATTCCGTTCATCCCGAACAAGCGCTTCGGCGGCGTGTGCCTGGGCAGCAAGATCGCCCCGATCTTCTACAACACGATGGAAGACGCCGGTGCATTGCCGATCGAGCTGGACGTGTCGCAGATGGAGCACGGCGATGTGGTCGAGCTGCGTCCGTACGACGGCAAGGCACTGAAGAACGGGCAGGTGATCGCCGAGTTCGCGATGAAGTCCGACGTGCTGTTCGACGAAGTGCGCGCCGGCGGCCGCATTCCGCTGATCGTCGGCCGCGGCCTCACCGCCAAGGCACGCGAATTCCTGGGCCTGCCGGCCTCGGACCTGTTCCGCCTGCCGATGGACCCGCCGGACACCGGCAAGGGCTTCTCGCTGGCGCAGAAGATGGTCGGCCGCGCCTGCGGTCTGCCGGAAGGCCAGGGCATGCGCCCGGGCACCTATTGCGAGCCGAAGATGACCTCGGTGGGCTCGCAGGACACCACCGGCCCGATGACCCGCGACGAGCTCAAGGACCTGGCCTGCCTGGGCTTCTCGGCCGACCTGGTGATGCAGTCGTTCTGCCACACCGCCGCTTACCCGAAGCCGGTGGACGTCAAGACCCATCACACCTTGCCGGAGTTCATCTCCACCCGTGGCGGCGTCTCGCTGCGTCCGGGCGATGGCGTGATCCATAGCTGGCTCAATCGCATGCTGCTGCCCGACACGGTCGGCACCGGCGGCGACTCGCATACGCGTTTCCCGATCGGCATCTCGTTCCCGGCCGGCTCCGGCCTGGTGGCGTTCGCCGCTGCCACCGGCGTGATGCCGCTGGACATGCCCGAGAGCGTGCTGGTGCGCTTCAAGGGTGAGATGCAGCCGGGCGTGACCCTGCGCGATCTGGTCAACGCGATCCCGCTGTACGCAATTAAGGACGGCCTGCTGACCGTGGCCAAGCAGGGCAAGAAGAACATCTTCTCCGGCCGCATCCTGGAAATCGAAGGGCTGCCGAACCTGAAGGTGGAGCAGGCGTTCGAGCTGTCCGACGCCTCGGCCGAGCGCTCGGCGGCCGGTTGCACCGTGCACCTGGACAAGGCGCCGATCATCGAATACCTGACCAGCAACATCACGCTGCTGCGCTGGATGATTGCCGAAGGCTATGCCGATGCGCGCACGCTGGGCCGCCGCATCAAGAAGATGGAAGAGTGGCTGGCCGACCCGCAGCTGCTGCAGCCCGATGCCGACGCCGAATACGCGGCCGTCATCGAGATCGACCTGGCCGACATCCACGAGCCGATCGTGGCATGCCCGAACGACCCGGACGACGTCAAGACACTGTCCGACGTGGCCGGCGCGGCGATCGACGAGGTGTTCATCGGTTCGTGCATGACCAACATCGGTCACTTCCGTGCCGCCGCCAAGTTGCTGGAAGGCAAGCGCGACATCCCGACCCGCCTGTGGGTTGCGCCGCCGACCAAGATGGATGCCTCCGAGCTGACCAAGGAAGGCCATTACGGCACCTTCGGCGCGGCCGGTGCGCGTATGGAAATGCCGGGCTGCTCGCTGTGCATGGGCAACCAGGCCCAGGCACGCGAGGGCGCCACGGTGTTCTCCACCTCCACGCGTAACTTCCCCAACCGTCTCGGCCGCAACACCAACGTGTACCTGGGTTCGGCGGAACTGGCCGCGATCTGCTCGCGTCTGGGTCGCATCCCGACCAAGGACGAGTACATGGCCGATGTGGGCGTGATCAAGACCAGTGGCGACCAGATCTACCGTTACATGAACTTCGATCAGATCCAGGAATATCAGGACGTGGCCGACACCGTCGCTGCCTGATCCAACGGTTGGATCACCCGTTCGAGAACGCCCGGCAATGCCGGGCGTTTTTCGTTATTCGGGCGATGGCTTCGTCTTGGCCAAGCAATGCCGGAAGTTAAAGGCAATCGCAGTTAACTCACCTGCCGCATTGCAACAAAAATCTGAAGTCGGGAGGCCTAGAGTGGCGCCGCTTCCACTCGCTGTGATGATCTCCAATGCCTACTTGCACGATCGCTGGTCAAACGCTGCACTACGCACACTACGGTCACGGGTTTCCGGTTCTGCTCGGCCACAGTTATCTCTGGGATGCGGCCATGTGGGAGCCGCAGATCCAGGCGCTGTCGCAGCACTATCGGGTCATCGTCCCCGAGTTGTGGGGACACGGACAGTCGGCAGCATTGCCGGCAGGCACGCAGACGGTTGGCGATCTTGCCAGGCAGATGCTGCAATTGCTGGACGCGTTGGAGCTGCCGCAGTGCGCGGTGGTCGGCTTGTCGGTCGGTGGCATGTGGGCCGCCGAGCTGGCGCTGCTGGCACCGGAGCGCGTGCGCAGCCTGGTGTTGTTGGATACCTTCCTGGGGGCCGAGCCGCAGGCCACGCAAACGCGTTATTTCGGGTTGCTCGATGCAATGGAAGCCGCGGGGCAGGTGACGCCTGCGTTGATCGAGGCGATCGTGCCGATCTTTTTCCGTCCCGGCATCGATCTGAATTCCGCGCTGCCGGCGGCGTTTGCACAGCGCCTGGCGGCGCTGTCGGCCGAGCAGGTGCGTGCCTCCATCGTGCCGTTGGGCCGGCTGATCTTCGGGCGCGCCGATCGCCTGGAGGCGATGTCTGCGCTGAATCCGGCCAGCACGTTCCTGCTCGGCGGCGCGGACGATATTCCGCGGCCGCCCGAAGAATTGTGGCTGATGGCCGAGGTGATCGGTTGCGACTACGAGCTGATTCCCGATGCTGGGCATATCGCATCGCTGGAGAATCCGGCGTTCGTCACCGCGCAGTTGCTGGGGTGGTTGAAGCGCACGGTGGCATCGGATTCGACGCGGATGGACAGGCGCGCGCTTGAAGGCAGCGCTCAGGCACAGGCACCGCTCTGACTGGTGTGCTGCTGATCTGGTGAATCAGAGCGACACCATGCGTTGCTTGCAACCATGCGCAACGACCATCTCGATTGGCGCTGCTTGCAACCATGAGCGCCGATCACCTCACTTGGTCCTTGCCCGCTCACCGTCGCGGGACCTTGAGCGGCATGGATGCCGCGCCAGAGCCTACAGGGACGTCCTTACGGCGTGTCCCGCGATGGTGGGCGGGCAAGGGCCCTGCACCGAAGTACCAGATCAGATGCTTTGCGTTCTCTGCTCGACATTCTCCAGCCTGAGCTGAAGAACACCTGCTTTTGAGCTCTGCCACGGACACCGAAGCCGTACTAAGGCTGCGCACCCAACCAGGCTTCCAGTGCCGCCGCCGGCAAGGGCCGCGAAAACAGATAGCCCTGCAGCACTTCGCAGCCGAGGTCGGCAAGGAACAGGCGCTGTGCTTCGTTTTCCACGCCTTCGGCAACCACGTGCTTGCGCAGATGCTCGCCGATGCGCAGCACCGAGGTGGTGAGGGCGCGGGCGTCTTCGCTGTGTTCGATGTCGCGCACGAAGCTCATGTCCAGCTTGAGTTCGTCGATCGGCAGGCGGTGCAGGTGGCTCAGGCTGGAGTAGCCGGTGCCGAAGTCGTCCAGCGACAACGAGATACCGGCTTCGCGGATGGCATGCAGGTTCTCCAGCACGCCCGGTTGCCCGGACAGCATCACGCTCTCGGTCATTTCCAGCGTGAGGTCGGAGGGCTGCGCGCCCGTCTCGGCGATCAGGCGCAGCAGGTCGCTGAGCATGCGCGGGCTTTCGAAGCTGCTCGCCGACAGGTTTACCGACACCCGCGTCACCGGCACACCACGCGTGCGCCAATCGGCGATCTGCCGGCAGGCGCTGCGCAATACCCAATCGTTGAGCTGCGGCATCATGCCTTGCTCTTCGGCCACGGGCAGGAAACGCGCCGGCGAAATGGCGCCCAGTTGTGGATGATTCCAGCGCAACAGCGCTTCCACGCCATACAGCGCGTGCGGCGCGGCGCTGTGCAATTGCGGTTGATAGTGCAGCTGCAGCTGATCGCGGCCGATGGCCTGGCGCAGCTCCGCTTCCAGCGCAACGCGCTCCTGCGCCATGCGGTTCATGTCGGAACTGAAGAAGCGGAAGCGTCCGCCGCCTTCCTGCTTGGCGCGGTTCATGGCTAGATCGGCATGCCGCAGCAGGATGTTGATGTCGCGCCCGTCCTCGGGAAACATCGCCACGCCGATGCTGGCGGACGGATGCACGGTCATGTGCCCGACCGGCAGCGGCCTGGCAATGGTGCCCAGCACCCGTTCTGCGGCGGCACTGGCCTGCTCGGCACTGCATTGCGGCAGCGCAAGTGCGAATTCGTCGCCTGCCAGGCGCGCCAGCATGGCGGTGGCGGGCAGCTGTTCGCCGATGCGCAGGGCGATGTCGCGCAACAGGCCGTCGCCGGCGGCATGGCCCTGGCTGTCGTTGATCAATTTGAAGCGGTCGATGTTGATGAACATCAACGTGGCCGGTTCGCCGGCATATTCGGCCTGCGTCAGGGCCTGCTCGGCGCGTGCGCTGAACATGATGCGGTTGGGCAGGCCGGTCAGCGCATCGTAGAACGCGAGTTGGTGCACGCGTTGGCGGGTCTGCTCGCGCTCCAGTGCCAGCGTGCACAGCTGCTGGCACAGATCGGTGAGGCGTACGTGCCAGGCATCGGCCCGCTGGGCCTTGCGGTAGTACAGCGCGAAGGTCCCGAGCACGCGTGCGCTGTTGGAGCGGATCGGCGTGCTCCAGCAGGCGCGCAGGCCCATCGGCAACAATACTTCGCGAAATTGCGCGAACAGCGGGTCGGTGGCGATGTCTTCCACCATCACCGCACGGCCGCGCCAGGCGGCCGTGCCGCAGGCGCCTGCGCCCGGCGCGATCTTCAAGCCGTTGACCGCATCGGCATACTCCGGCGGCAGGCTGGGGGCCGCCAGCGAATGCAGGCAGCCTTGATTGTCCGCGCTCATGACCGTGGCCAGCACGTCCGGCGCGATGCGTTCGACCTCGGTGCAGATCAGCGTCATCACCTCGATCAGCGGCCGCTCCTGCACCAGCGCCTCGAGCACGCGGTGCTGCAGCACCTCATGCATCTTGGTGTCGGTGATGTCGGTCAGCACCGCCACGTAATGCGAGGGAAGATGCCTGGCGTCGTAGATCGGATTGAAGTTGAGCGAGATCCACAGCGGCGTGCCGTCCTTGCGATACACCAGCAGGTCGGCCTGGGTCTGCTGCAGGGCGTCGGCGCGGTCGCGGATGCGTGCCACCTCGTCCTGGTCGCTTTGCGCGCGGGTGAGCACGTCCGAGGGACGCTTGCCGACCAGTTCGGCCTCGGTATAGCCGAACATGCGCTGGAAGCCGTCATTGGCATAGAGCAGGCGCGATTGCAGATCGCAGATCAGGATCGCACTGCTGCTGCCGTCCAGCGCTTCGGCCAGCAGGCGCGAGCGCGTGGCGTCGGGATGTTCGTCGGGCCTCGTCATGCCGGCGGTGATCGGGCCGGCCTTGATCGTCCCGGGCATGAGCGGGTGATCTGCCCGCGCATCCGCCGTCGTCGGCGACGCGGCGTCCGCGACGCCGGGAGCCGCCGCCTGTTCGGTCGGGTGCGGGGGGCGGGACTTCATGCCGGATCAGCGCGCCTGCGCCGACAGCGCGATCAGGCGCTCGGCCACGCGGTCCAGCGGTACCACTTCCTGCGCGGCGCCGAGTTTATAGGCGGCACCGGGCATGCCCCAAACCACGCTGCTGGCTTCGTCCTGCACCAGCGTGGGCGCGCCGGCCTGCAGCATTTCCAGCAGGCCGCGTGCTCCGTCGTCGCCCATGCCGGTGAGGATGGCGCCGACCGCATTCGGGCCGGCGTTGGCAGCGACGGAGCGGAACAGCACGTCCACCGCCGGCTTGTGGCGATTGACCGGTGGGCCGTCGTCGATGCGGCAGCGCCAGCGCGCACCGTCGCGGATGATGCGCAGATGCTGGCCGCCGGGCGGCAGGTAGGCATGGCCGGGCAGGATCGCCTCGCCGTCGCTGGCCTCGCGTACCGACATCGCCGAATGGCGATTGAGGCGCTCGGCGAAGGCGGTGCTGAAGCTGGCCGGCAGATGCTGGGTCATCACCACCGCCGGTGCATCGGCGGGCATGTGCTCGAGCACCACGCGCAGGGCTTCGGTGCCGCCTGCCGAAGCACCAATGGCGATCAGGCGGTCGGTGGTGCGAAAGCGCAGCGCGCTGCCCGGCACCGGCGCCGACTGCATGTCCAGGGTGACCTTGGGCGCGCTGGGACGATTGAGCGCGCTGACCTTGGCCTTGGAGGCCATCTTGACCTTGCTGACGATCTCCTCGGCATAGCCTTCCAGCCCGCGTGCGACGTCGATCTTGGGCTTGGAGACGAAATCCACCGCGCCCAGCGACAAGGCCTGCAAGGTGGTGTCGGCGCCCCGCTCGGTCAGCGATGAGATCATCACCACCGGGGTGGGGCGCAGGCGCATGAGGTTTTCCAGGAACACCAGGCCGTCCATGCGCGGCATTTCCACATCCAGCGTGATCACGTCCGGATTGAGGCGTTTGATCTTTTCGCGCGCCAGGATCGGGTCGGCGGCCGAGCCGATCACCTCGATACCGGCATCGCGCGAGAGGATTTCGGTCAGCATCTGGCGTACGACCGCCGAGTCGTCGACGATCAATACACGCACAGGGGTTTCCAGCGTCATTCGAACAACTCCACTCCACCGGTGACCGGTGCTTTGGACAGACGGGCGCGCACGGCCGATTCGGCGGCGGCGACTTCGGCTTCGTGTGCATGCGGCAAACGCTGCACGACCACGCGTCCGGTCGTCGGGAAGAACCACACCTTGCGCGGATGGATGCCGCACAGATCCTCGGCAATGATGGGAATGTGCTCGGCCTGCAGGTACTGGCGCACGAACTCGGCATTGCGGGTGCCGACCGGATTGCTGGTGAAGCCCTTGAGCACGTTGGCGCCACCGAACACCTTGGCTTCGATGCGTTTGCGATGCGCGCCGCGCTTGAGCATGTCGTTGATCAGCAACTCCATCGCATAACTGCCGTAGCGCGCGGGTGCGCCGTCACCGACCTGGCCTTCCGGCAACAGGAAGTGATTCATGCCGCCGATCTTCAGGACCGGGTCGCGCAGGCAGGCGGCAACGCACGATCCCAAGGTGGTCGTCAACGCGGTGTCGTCGTCCACCACCAGGTATTGGGTGGGCAGCAGCTTGGCGGTGATGGTCTGGAACCGCGAGTCGCGGTAGCGCATGACATCGTCGACCTGCACGGCGGTGCTCATGTGGCGGCTCCGGCGCGCGGCGCACGCCGATACAGCGTGCGCCCGCACGGCTGGATCAGGTCGGCTGCGTGCAGGTAATTCTCCGAGTGCCCGGTGTAGAGCAGGCCGTCATCGCCCATGTGGCTGACCAGACGCGACAGGATGCCGCGCTGGGTCGGCTTGTCGAAATAGATCATCACGTTGCGACAGAACAGCGCCGCGTACGGGCCGCCGACGTCGTAACGCGGCGCCAGCAGATTCAACTGGCGGTATTCGATGAGTTGGCGCAACGCCGGTATGACCCGGCACTTGCCCTCGTTGGGGCCGCTGCCGCGCTGGAAATACTTGCGCTTGATCGATGCGTCCAGCGAGGCGACGCGGTCGATGGCGTAGACGCCGCGCGAGGCGGTTTCCAGCACCTGGGTGTCGACGTCGGTGGCCACGATGCTGACCGGCGGGGTCAAGGTGCCGAAGGCTTCGCAGGCGGTGATGGCGATGGAGTAGGGCTCCTCACCGGTGGAGGCCGCGCACGACCAGATCTTCAAGGGCGCCTGCGAGGCACGCTTTTGCAGTTCTTCGCGCAGTTTGTCGAAGTGGTGCGGCTCGCGGAAGAACGAGGTCAGATTGGTGGTCAGCGCGTTGGTGAACGCCTGCCATTCCTCTTCGTCGGTGCCTGCTTCCAGCTGGTCCAGATAGTCGCGGAAGGAGCGCAGACCGAGCACGCGAAGACGACGCGACAGCCGGCCATACACCATGTCGCGCTTGGCCGGAGCCAGGGCGATGCCGACACGCTGATAGATCAGGTCGCAGACGCGCTTGAAATCGCGGTCGCCAAAATCAAATTCGCGTGTGTCTGAAGCGGGAGTCGAGGTGGTCGTCATATCCATAAGCGTCGTGAGCTATGACTGGATATCGGCCACGTGGTCATGCAACTGAAGCACTAATCGGTGTCTTGCGGGGCAGGGTCGCATCTGGCGCCTGCAACCGCGTTGGCGGGTAGCGGGCGAGGCCAAAGCGCGGCGCTGCGCCCTGCGCTGGCTGCAGATGCGCAAAGCCCCGGCAGTGCCGGGGCTTTGCGGGGACAACCTTTGGATCAGAACTCTTGCCAGTTGCCGTCGGCCAGGGCGGCCTGCGGCTTGGCCGTCCGCGATGGCGTGGCCGCCGCACGCGCGGCCGGCTTGGTTGCGGGCGTCACCGCAACCGGGCGCGAGGCGACCGGGCGGGCGCGTGCAGCCGGCGCGGCCGGCGCAGCCGGCTCGTCCAGCTTGAACACCGACACCGCTTCGGCCAGGTGGCCGGCCTGCTCTTCCATCGAGCGTGCGGCCGCAGTGGCTTCTTCCACCAGGGCGGCGTTCTGCTGGGTGGTCTCGTCCATCTGGGTGATGGTCTGGTTGACCTGCTCGATGCCGGCCGACTGTTCCTGCGAGGCGGCGGAGATCTCGCCCATGATGTCGGTGACACGCTGCACGCTGGCCACGATCTCGGCCATGGTCGCACCGGCCTTGCGCACCAGTGCCGAGCCCTCGGCCACCTTGTGCACGGAGTCGTCGATCAAACCCTTGATCTCCTTGGCCGCGCCGGCCGAACGCTGTGCCAGCGTACGCACTTCCGAGGCGACCACGGCAAAGCCGCGGCCCTGTTCGCCGGCACGGGCGGCTTCCACCGCCGCGTTCAAGGCCAGGATGTTGGTCTGGAAGGCGATGCCGTCGATGACCGAGATGATGTCGGCGATCTTCTTGGACGAGGCCTCGATGCCGGACATGGTGGTGACCACCTGCGAGACCACGTCGCCGCCCTGCGAGGCCACGCCGGTGGCGCCGATGGCGAGCTGGTTGGCCTGGCGGGCGCTTTCGGCGTTCTGCCTGACCGTGGAGGTGAGCTCCTCCATCGAGGCGGCGGTTTCTTCCAGGTTGGCCGCCTGCTGCTCGGTACGATGCGACAGGTCGCTGTTGCCGGAGGCAATCTCGCCGGCAGCCGAGTTGATCGCGGTGGACGAGACCTTGATGCGCCCGACGATGTCGGAAAGCTGCTCGGCGGTGGCATTGGCATCGTCACGCATCTGCGCGAACACGCCACTGAATTCGCCGCGCATGCGCACGGTCAGGTCGCCGCGCGACAACGCCGACAGCAATGCGGAGATCTGCTCCAGGCTGGCGGCGTTGGCATCCAGCAAGCCGTTGAGCTGCTGGGCCAGCTGCAGGAAGAAGCCCTGCTTGCCATCGGTTTCCACCCGGCCGCTCATGTCGCCGCTGGCGGCGGCACGCACGATGCGGGCGACTTCTTCTTCGACCTGGACCTCGATGGTGCGATCGCGCCATTCACAGACATCGCCGGTGCTCTCGCCCTGCTCGTTCTTGATGACGGTGACGGTCTGCATCATCACAAACTCGCCGTAACGCTCCTCGAAGCTGGTGATGCCGTCGCGTTCCAGCGCTGCGATGGCCTTGTGCACGGTCGCTTCGGGCAGGCCGAGATAGCTGATGTGCTGACCGATGATCTTGCTGGCCTCAAACTCGGGCGAGGACAGACGGATGCTGCCTTCGTAATGCGTGACCAGCTTCTGGAACGCCTCGTTGGCGTAGATCATGATCCGATCGGTGTCGGTGATGAAGGTGCTGGTGGAGGATTTGTCCAGTGCGGTACGGATACGCAGGTTTTCGTCGGCGATCTTCTTGTCGCGTTCGATGCGTTCCTTCAGGTCGCGCTGCATCCGGTGCATGGAGCGCATCAGTTCGCCCACTTCGTCCTGGCCCTGCACATTGATCTGGCCGTCGAGCTTGCCGCTGGCGATTTCGGTGGCGGTGGACACCGCGCCGCGCATGCTCTTGACGATGGACCGTGCGAACAGGAATGCCAGGCCCAGGCCACCGGCGATGCCGATCAGCAGCACCAGCACGGTCAACGAGACCGAGGTGGCATGGACCTTTTCGGCCTTGCTCTTGGCAGCCTGCGCCAACTTGTTGTCTTCGGCGATCAACGCGGCCAACGATGCCTGTGCCTTGGCATGCAGTGCGCTGGTTTCGCCAACGAAGGTATCGACGGCGTCGTCAGGCAGGTTCAGTTCCAGCATTTCGTCGACGCTTTCGTAAGAGGCCGAGGCCTTCTTCCAATCCGCAACGAAGGTGGCAAACAGCTGCTTTTGCTGCGGGCTCTCGATCAGGCGGGGATAGCCCTTGATCGTGGCCTCGATTTCGCCATTGAGCCGCTTGGCGCGGACCTTGGCTTCCTGCTTGACCGAGTCGCTGGCGCGCACCAGATTTTGATAGGACGCATTTCGATATTCGCCGAGCATGCCGCGCAGATCGCCTGCTTCGCGCACGCTGGACATGGTATTGCCGGCCAGGTCGCGGGTGACATTATTGAGCGAGGCCAGGCCCGCGTAGGCGATGATTCCCTGCACCAGCATGATCAGCAGCACGATGCCGAACGCCAGCATCAGCTTGGGCATCAATTTGAGATTGTTGATCCATTGCATTGACACGATTCCCCGGTAGAAGTCAGTGCGCATAACCGCAAACAGCAGATCGCCACGCGCGAGGGCGTGGCGATCTGCTAGGCGATTACTTGATGGTGGCCAACTTCAGGCTGGCCGGCGAGCTGACTTCGATTTCGGCACGCGAGCTGTCGCGCTGGATCTTGCCGAGCACACAGACGTCCTTGCCTTCCAGGGATTCCGGGGCAAAACTGAACTTGCCGCGGTTGGCGCCGTCGATGCGGGCCGAGAAGGTGTGACGCGGGAACATGCCGCCCATGTACAGGAAGGTGGGTTCACCTTCCGAGCTCTGGGCGTACTTGGCCTTTTCGACCTTGCCGCACACCATGCCGTCCTTGCCGACGAAACGGGTCGCCATTTCCGGCGGAATCATTTCCTGCGACTGAGCCGACAGCGTGGGAGCAACGATCACGAGAGCAGCGACGGGGAGGAGCGAGAGCAGGAACTTCATTGGGATTCTCCAGAATCAAAAGTCGAACGGTGACCCGTTTATGTACGCGGGCTTCTATTCAGCTATCGGCTAGCCGCCGTTCAACTTGAATCCGAAAAACGTGATTTCTATCTCACTTCAACTTCGTTGTGCGTCTCGTGTCGGGATGCTCCCGACACCAGATGGTCTGAATCAGGCCGCTTCTTCGGCCAGCTGCTGCTGACCGAGCTCGGTGCTGTCCAGCAGGGTCTCGATATCCAGCAGGATCAGCATGCGATCGTCCTGGGTGCCGATGCCCGAGATGAAGCGGGTATCGACCGAGGCGCCGAATTCGGGGGTGGGGCGGATCTGATCGTCGTTGAGCGGGATCACGTCCGAGACGCTGTCCACCACGATGCCGACGACGCGGTCTTCGACATTGAGCACGATCATTACGGTGAAGGCGTCGTAGCGCGCTTCTTTCAGGCGCAGCTTCAGGCGCAGGTCGATCACCGGCACGATGGTGCCGCGCAGGTTGATCACACCCTTGATGTAGTCCGGTGCGTCGGGCAGACGGGTGACCGAGTCGTAGCCGCGGATTTCCTGCACTTTCAGGATGTCCACGCCGTAGTGTTCTTCGCCAAGGGCGAAGCTGAGGAATTCACCACCGGTGCCGGTGGTCGTGCTTTTGTCGTTCATGGAAACTCCGGGCGTTGCGGCTGAGTGTCGGATTGCAGCTATAAAAAAGCATGCGGATGAGGATTGCCCTAGCAACATCGGCGCAGTGCAGGGCAACTTTAGCCGTGCGCCGAGGCTGGTGCGGGTGGGTTCAGAACACGCCGCTCTTGCGCGCATTGCGCTGGCGGTCGACCCGGAAGATGTAGCGCTGGATGGTCTCGTCGGCGCCGCGTGGCAGGTCGCTGAACTGCATGCCGACCCGGAAGCCTTCGCTGCCGTTGGGCAGGGTCTGCTTGTACTGGCTGCACACCGTCAGCGGCAGGGTGATCGGCGCGGTGTCGGGCAGTTGCAGCGTGCAGTTGCGGTAGGTGCGTTGTGGTTCGAGCAAGGGCATGCCGTCGGTGAGCGAGACCGCCAGGCCGCCACTGCTGATGTCGATCACGCGCAACTGCAGGTTGAGATTGCCGCCCTGTGCCTCGTCCTGGCGAATGATGCAGATGGGCGAGTCGGTGATCGGCGTCTCCAGCCGGTACGACTCGCGGCGCTGCATGTGGTACATCGCCTCGGGCAGGTCGGCGCGGAAGGCGACATGGATGTCGCGTTCCAGCCGGTCGGGCGTTTCCAGCCGGAAGCGGATGTTGACCCGTTCCAGTTGTGCGTAGCACAGCAGGTACTTGGCCTCCTGGATGGCGCGGTTGGAGGCCTCGTTGTGGCTGCCGTCCAGAATCACGCAGTCCTCGTCTTCGTCCACTTCGAGCACGGCGGTGGGCACGGCCATGTCGCGCCCGGCCACATGCATGGTCACGATGGCGCGCTGGTCGAGCAACTGGCGCAGCAGGCCACGGATCTGCCGTTTGTTGCGCAGCAGATAGCGCTCGTCACCTTCGGCAAGGTGATCGTCGTGGTCCAGCTCTGAGGTATCGCCTTGGGACATGGGCACAGGCACAGTAGATGCGGGAAGACGCCGGAACGGTTGTCCTGGCGTCGCCTTGATATCGGCGACAAAGCGAAATCTTTAAGGGCTGCTGACAAAAAACCACTGCGTGACGTCTTGGTTGCTTTCGGCGCTATGTTCCTGGCGCTGATGGTGCGGATGGATCCAGTTGTGGAGCGGGCGGGATCTGCGGGTTTGCTGCGGGGCCCTCGCCCGCCCACCATCGCAGGACACGCTGCAAGTACGTCCTTGTAGGCTCCGGCGCGGCATCCATGCCGCTCAAGGTCCCGCGACGGTGAGCGGGCAAGGACCTATCGAGATGGTCGATGTGCACGGTAAGAGCGGTGCTGGAGGCGTCGTTCGCTCATAACGTATCGGCTCCATGTCTGATGGGCACCGCGCGCTCGACGCTGCGGGTTTGCTGCAGGGTCCTTGCCCGCCCACCATCGCAGGACACGCCGCAAGTACGTCCATGTAGGCTCCGTCGCGGCATCCATGCCGCTCAGGGTCCCGCGACGGTGAGTGGGCAAGGACCAGTCGAGAGGGTCGGTGTGCACGGTAAGAGCGGTGCTGGATGCGTCGTTCGCTCATAACGTATCGGCTCCATGTCTGATGGGCACCGCGCGCTCGACGCTGCGGGTTTGCTGC
>NZ_UIHB01000006.1 GCF_900476395.1 Xanthomonas euroxanthea | reverse complement strand
AGGACAGCACCACGATCAAGGTCAGCCAGCCGCTGTACCAGAACATCACCGATAGAAATACCACCGTAAAGAACAGGTCCAGTACCGAGGTGAGCGCCTGCCCGGTCAGGAAGTTGCGGATGTTCTCCAGCTCGCGGACACGCGCGATGGTGTCCCCGACCCGCCGCGACTCGAAGTACGCCAACGGCAGCGACAGCACATGCCGGAACAGCCGCGCACCCAACTCCACGTCGATCTTGCTGGTGGTGTGTGCGAAAACATAGGTGCGCAGGCCCGATAGCAGCACATCGAACACCGCCATCGAGACCAGCCCGATCGCGATGACATCCAGGGTGGTCAGGCCGTTATGCACCAGCACCTTGTCCATCACCACCTGATAGAACAGTGGCGTGATCAGCGCGAACAGCTGGATGAAGAACGAGACGATAAAAACCTCGATCATCAACTTGCGGTACTTGACCACTGCCGGAATGAACCAGCTGAAGTCGAACTTGGCCAGGTCGCCGAGTACCGAAGCCCGGGACGCGACCTGCAACAACCGCCCCCGGTAACGCGCTTCGAATTCGGCGGGTGAAATGGAGCGCGGCCGCTTTTCCACCAGATCGTGGATCAGGATCTGATCCGCACCGACCTTGGCCACGATGAACGCATCCCCGTCCGGCACCAATGCCAGAGCCGGCAATGCGGCCATGCCAATGCGCGTTGCCGGTTGAGCAACGACCTTGGCTTTCAAGCCCAGTTGTTTGGCCGCCAGCAGCAGCGTGGTCTCGTCGAATGGCTCGCCCCCACGGCCAAAGCCATGCGCCAGCTGCGTCGCATCGGCGGCAATGCCATGAAATTGCGCAAGGAGGACGAGTCCCTGTAGCCCCAGATCCGGTCGGTCATGCACCGACGAGCCGCCCTCGACTAACGAGAGCGACGCACTTCCCCCTGACATAACGCGATCCTTGCTAAGAGCCGATGGGCTCAAGTGACGGAATAGAATCTTTGGATGTTAAGAATCTGTCAATCAGCCAACCCCTCGCTGATGATCTATTTTCTCAATCAGATGTCTTGCGGGCTGAGACGCAGCCACTGATGCCGATCGGGGCATTCCCTGATGGCAATACCTACTAATAAGTGAGCAGCAGGGCGCCGCCCCTTGACATCGTTGCCGATGCAAGCATGTCCGCCTGCCCTATTTCCGCTACCATGCCAAGTCTCACGCCTACAACCGGCCCGTCGCATGTCCACTGCCCCGCAAAAGCCGCTCGCCATCCGCGAGCGTCTGTCCGAAGTCCGCTACGAAATCCGGGGCGAGCTGGCGCGACGAGCGCGGGAACTGGAGGCGCAGGGCCGCAAGCTGATCAAGCTCAATATCGGTAATCCAGGCGCGTTCGGGTTCCGTGCGCCGGAGCATCTGCAGCGCGCGATCGCCGACGACATGGGCCGCACCGATCCGTACACCCATCAGCAAGGGCTGCCGGAGGCGCGCGAGGCGATCGCCACCGCGTATGCGCGGCGTCAGCATCCGGATGCGCATCCGGAGCGCATCTTCGTCGGCAACGGCGTCAGTGAGCTGATCGACCTGTCGCTGCGTGCGCTGCTCAATCCCGGCGACGAAGTGCTGGTGCCCTCGCCCGACTATCCGCTGTGGTCGGCCGCCACCATCCTCAACGATGGCCGCCCGGTGTACTACCGCTGCGCGCCGGAAAACGGCTTCCAGCCGGACCCGGTGGAGATCGAGACGCTGGTGTCCTCGCGCACCCGCGCCATCGTGCTGATCAACCCGAACAATCCCAGCGGTGCCAGTTATTCGCGTGAGTTGCTGGAGCGAATCGTGGCCATCGCCAGCAAGCACAACCTGCTGCTGATGGTCGATGAGATCTACGACCAGGTGCTCTACGACGACGCCGCCTTCGTGCCGGTGGCGCCATTGGCCGGTGCGCACCCGTGCATCACCTTCAGCGGCCTGAGCAAGGTGCACCGCGCCTGCGGCTGGCGCGTGGGCTGGGCGCTGCTGTCGGGCGAGCAGTCGCGCATCAACGACCTGCGCAACGCGATGGACCTGCTCGGCGCGCTGCGGCTGTGCGCCAACGTGCCGGGCCAGTACGCCATCGATGCGGCCGTCAACGGGCCCGACACCATCTCGGCGCTGTGTGCGCCGGGCGGCCGTCTGTACGAAACCCGCCGCGCGGTGATCGAGGCCTGCGCGGCCAGCGAGCACCTGTCGCTGGTGGCGCCGGCCGGTGCGCTGTATGCATTTCCGGCAGTGGTCGGGCCGGCCGCGCGCAACTTCGACGACCACGAGTTCGCGCTCGACCTGATGAACGAGGAAGGCGTGCTGGTGGTGCCGGGGTCCAGCTTCAACGTGCCCTACCGCCACCACTTCCGCGTCACATTGATGCCGGAGGCGGCGGTGATGCGCGATGTGTTCGCACGCATCGACCGTGCCCTGGCGCGCCGCGCCGAGGCGGTGACCAAGGTGGTGCCGCTCAAGTCGCGCAGCGTGGCGTGATGGCGGTGGCCGGCACGCCGCTGCGCTATCTGGCGCTCGGCGATTCCTACACCATCGGCGAAGGGGTCGCCCCCGGGCAGCGCTGGCCGGCGCAACTGGTGGACGGTTTGCGTGCCTACGGCTGGAATGTGGCGCCGCCGCAGATCATCGCCACCACCGGCTGGACCACCGACGAATTGCAGGCCGGTCTGGAAGCCGCTGCGCCGCAGGGGCCGTTCGATCTGGTGAGCCTGCTGATCGGCGTCAACAACCAGTACCGCGGGCGCTCGCTGGACGAGTACCGCAGCCAGTTCGATGCGTTGTTGCTGCGTGCAATCGGGTTGGCCGGCGGTATTGCGCCGCGCGTGTTCGTGCTGTCGATTCCGGACTGGGGGCTGACCCTGTTTGCGCATGCGCACGGCGGCGACGCGGCGCTGATCGGTGCCCAGATCGATGCCTTCAACAGCGTGGCCGCCGAACGTTGCGCCGCACGCTCGGTACGCTTTGTCGACATCACCGCCACCAGCCGCGATGGCGGCGCTGCTGCCGACATGCTGGTCGACGATGGCCTGCATCCCTCCGGCGCCATGTATGCGCGCTGGACCGTATTGGCACTGCCTGCAGCGCGCGATGCCCTAAGCTAGCCGCGCGACACGCCTCACTGCCAAGGAACGACATTGCACAGCACCGCCACCCAACCCATGAGCCGCACGCAGGCGCTGGCAATCGCGCGCGCATTTCTGCCGCCACATCCGCTGGGCAATCGCTACGACTACTACTACACCCAGGCCAAGCTGCGCACCGATCCGCTGTATCCGGGCGTGCTGGCCGAGTTGCGCAGCACCACCGCGCCGGTGCTGGATCTGGGCTGCGGGCTGGGCCTGCTCGCGCACGCATTGCGCGCCGACGGCCAGGCACTGGCGTATCACGGGGTGGATGTGGACGCGTCCAAGATCCGCCGCGCGCAACACATCGCGCAGCGCTCGGCACTGGGCACTACGCAGTTCGCCGTGGTCGACCTGAGCGTGGCCTGGCCGCAACACCGCGGCAGCGTGACCATTCTGGATGTGCTGCAGTATCTGCAGGCCGACATGCAGGCCAGCCTGCTGCGCAGCGTGGCGCAGATGCTGACGCCGGGTGCGAAGCTGGTGATCCGCAGCGCGTTGGGCGATGCCAGCAGCCGTGGCCGCACCAGCCGCGTGACCGACGTGCTGGCGCATCTGAGCGGCTGGATGCAGCGCATGCCGCGCAGCTATCCCACCCGCGACAGCCTGCAGGCGCAGCTGGATGCCGCCGGTCTGCGTGCCACCTTTGCGCCGTTGTACGGCAACACCCCGTTCAACAACTGGCTGATCGTGGCCGAGCCGCGCTGAGGCCGTGCACAACGTGCCTGGCTCGATTTAGAACGGCTGATGAAACGTAACGCGCGTTCGCCGGACGGATGTGGACAGCACGCAGAAACCGGGGTGGACGCGTAGCACATGCCGCAACCGGCACCGGCCGCGCAGCCGTGTTGACAGCCGCTGTTGACGTCATGCGGATGATCCTGGGCCACGTTGTTCGAGGGCGGTGCACCACCACCCCAGAGAATCCGCTGGTTGCCTTGTTGAAAGCCATGCACACCGACCATCCCGACAGGCCCTTGCCCGCCCACCGTCGCGGGACCTTACGCGGCATGGATGCCGCGTAAGAGCCTACAAGGACGTACTTGCGGCGTGTCCCGCGATGGTGAGTGGGCAAGGGCCGTGCAGCGAAGTCGCAGAGCAGCCGCTCCACACCTGATCCATCCGCGCCGACCAATCACCTCGGGACAACCAAGTCACCGAGTTGCCGCGCCGTTTGGATGCAGGCAAATGCCTGGTTCGCCGAGTGCGCGGTGCCCTCATCGCTCACGGGACACGCCGTGAACCCGTCCGTGGAGGCTCGGTAGCGGCATGGATACCGTCAAAGCCTGTCGTCTGGAGCAAGGTCAGAACTTCCAGGACAGCGTCAGCTCCACATCGCGCGGGTCGCCGTAGATCAACTGGCTCTGGTAGACGATGTTGGCGTAGTAGGTGCGGTCGAACAGGTTGCGCACGTTGAGCTGCGCCGACCATGCCTGATTGATGTCGTAGCGCGCCATTGCGTTGGCCAGCACCACGCTGCCCTGGCTCAGCCGCTGCGTGCCGCCCTGTGGCGCGGACATCAAGTCATGGATGGCCGACTGCCAGCTCAGGCCACCGCCCACGCGCCACGGGCCGGTCTGCCAGCTGGTGAACAGGGTGGCCTCGCGACGCGGGCTGGTCGGATTGACATCGACGCCGCTGGCATCATTGGCATCGAACTGGGCAAAGCCGAATGCAATCCGCCATTGCTCGGACAGCTGCCCATCGAGCTGGAACTCCACGCCCTGGCTGACCGTGCCCTTCGCCGCGAGGAAGGCCTGAGTGGTGGTGCCCGGCACCAGTTGCCCGGGATCGTTCACCGCCAGGTTGTCCTGCTCGATCCGGAACAACGCCAGTGCCGCATTGAGCTGGCCGCCGAGGTATTCGCCCTTGGCACCGACCTCGTAGCTGTTGCCTTCCAGCGGGGCGAGATAGCGCCCGCCGCGATCGCGGTTGTTTTGCGGCTTGAAGATGCCGGTATAGCTGGCATAGAGCGAATGGTGGTCGTCCACGTCCAGGATCAGGCCGGCGTACGGCGTGGTGCGGCCACGGCGCTCGTAGGTGTTGGCCGGCACCAGTTGGTCGGTGTTCTTCCAGTCGGTGACGCGCGCGCCGACGATGGCGGTAAGCGCGTCGGTCAGGCTGAAACGGCCGGCGGCGTAGGCGGCCACCTGGCGCACATCGCGTTCTTCGCCCTTCACCAGCGGCGTCCATTGCGGCTGCGCCATGCTGCCGGTCCAGGCGTAGACGCTTTCGGCCGTCAGTGACTGCGACGGCTCGGGCTCGTTGGACCAGCTGCGCACGTTGCGGTTCATCCAGGTGGCACCGGCGATCAGCTCGTGGTTGCGGCCCCACCAGGTCAGCGGCACGCTGAGGTAGGCATCCAGGCTGTTTTGCGCAGTGAGTGTGGGATAGCGCCCGCCAAAGTTGGTGGCAAGGCCCAGGCCGGTAGCGCGGTCCGGGTAATCGAAGTAGCCGAACAGCACCGACTTCCAATCGGCTTCGAAACGCTGATGCGAGTACTCCACGTGCAGCTGCGCACCGTTGTCGAAGCGATGGGTCAGGCCGGCGAAGGCATTGGTGGTGTCGGCCACGCCGCGCGCCCAGCGCGGCGTGAACGAATCCGAGCGTGCAAAGTCGGTGCGGCTGCCGTCGCTGAAGTACGCCGGCACGCCGCCCCAGGTGGTCCCGCGGCCGTCGTTGCGCTGCTTGTTGACGCCGGCATAGCCGCGGGTGGCGTCGCTGAAATCGGCATCGACGATGCCGTAGAACAGCGACGATTGCTTGCTGTAGTAATCGCGGAACGACTGCTTGTCTTCATAGCTGGCCACCACCCGTCCACGCACGTTGCCGGCGGCGTTCAAGGGCGATTGCAGGTCGAGCGTGCCGCGATAGCGGTCCCAGCGCCCTGCCGACAGATCGACGCGGCCGGTGAACACGTCGCTGTCGGCATGCTTGCGCACCAGGTCGATCGATGCCGCCGGGTTGCCCGCACCGGAGGTCAGGCCGTTGGCGCCGCGGACGATTTCCACCCGGTCGTAGATCGCCATGTTCTGCTGCACATCGCCGGTGTAGTCGGTGGGAATGCCGTCGATGCGGTAGTAGTCCACTTCGAAACCGCGCGCGTTGATGTAGGTGCGCTCGGTATCCCAGGTTGGCGAGTTGAATCCGGCGACGGTGTCGGTGACGTCCTGCAGCGATTGCAGGTTGCGGTCGGCGATCTGCTGGCGGGTCACCACCACCACCGACTGCGGCGTCTCGCGCAGCGACAGCTCCAGCCGGGTCGAACTGCGCGCGACATCGGCAGTGTAGGAATCGGTGCCTTCGGTCGCGGCACCGCGATGGGCCTGGATCTGCAGGCGGTCCAGATCGACCGGGTCGCGCGTGCTCGATTGCGCTGCAGCCGCCAACGGCCATGCGCAGGCCAGTGCCAGCAGGGAGGACGCCAGCGGGAGCTGCGGCGAAGGGAGATCTGCACGCACGGACGCGCGCGCAGAGACGATGCGATGGGACATGGGGTCAGCCTCAAGAGCGGATATGGCCGTCGATGACGGCTTGAGGCTGGCGCCGGCAGCGCCCTCGAAAGGCGCGCACCGTTTGCTGGCTGGGGGGCGCATGGTCGATCCACGTTAAATCGCTGTCAATACGTGCGTGGATCAGCGCCGGGCTTCGACGCCGCTGGCTCCGGGCGGCTCCGCCACTACAGACGATGCGCCATCCCGGAGCAGGTCCGGCAGACACGGAAGATGGATCATCCCTGCGTGGGCCCGCGTCATCTCATCGCGACGCGGTCCGCAGGACCTCAGTCCGGACGCCGCCCGGCCAGGCCGCGCGCGTGCATCGCTTCCAGCACGCCGCGCAGGATGGTCAGGTTGTGTCCGTGCGCGGCGCCCTCGTGCAGCAGCACGATGGTGCCGGGGCGCAGGTCGCGCACGATGCGGGCCACGGTGGCATCCGGCTCGCAACGCACCCCGTCGAAACCGCGCGCGCTCCAGGCCACGCGGGTCAGTCCGTGCGCCCGCAGCGGCGAGGCGACGAAGGGATTGGTCATGCCCACCACCGAGCGGTACAGCCGTGGCGCCTGCCCGGTGATGGTGGCCAGCACGCGCTGCGCCTGGCCGATTTCCTGCGCCATGCGATGCGGTCCCAGCGCCCAGAACCAGGCCTGCGGATGGGTATGGCTGTGGTTGCCGATGCCGTGCCCGCGACGCACGATCTCGCGCACCAGTTCAGGCCGCTGCTCGGCGCGTGCGCCGACCACGAAGAAGGTGGCCTTGGCATCGAAGGCGTCCAGCAGCTCCAGCATCGCCGGGGTGTCGTCGGAGGGGCCGTCGTCGATGGTCAGCCATACCTGCGGGGCGCGGCCCGGCAGGCGCGCCAGCACCGGCGCGTACAGACGCGCGCGCGGCAGGAACACCGGCACCACGAACGCCGCATGCGACAGCAGCAACGCCGGCACGCCCCAGACCCAGCCCAGATGCCACCACAGCAGCGCCACCGCTGCCTGCGAGAGGGCCAGCAGGCCGACCCAGCGGTAAGGGTGCGAGGGGATGCGATACAGCGTTTGAAGCGTGGTCATGCCGCATGATGCCATGCGGCGTAGAATGCCCGGACTCCACGATCTGACCGAAGTGCTGCCATGTCCCTCGATCCCGCCCTGCGTTCCCGCATCGATACGCTGCTGCAATCCAGCCGCGTGGTGCTCTTCATGAAAGGCCAGCCCGGCATGCCGCAGTGCGGTTTTTCGGCCAAGGCGGTCGGCGTGCTGGACGGCCTGGGCATCGACTATGCCCACGTCAACGTGCTGGCCGACCAGGAGATCCGCGAAGGCATCAAGGCCTATGGCGACTGGCCGACCATTCCGCAGCTGTATGTGGACGGCGAGTTGATCGGCGGCAGCGACATCATCCTGCAGATGGCCGACAGCGGCGAGTTGAGCAGCATGCTCGGCCTGCAGGCGCCAGACCGGACTCCGCCCAGGATCACCATCACCCCGGCCGCGGTCGAGATGCTCAAGGGCGCGCTGGCCGATGCGCCGGATGCCTCGCTGACGCTGGCCATCGATGCCAACTTCCAGCCCAACTTCCAGCTGGCGCCGACCAACCCGAACGCCATCGCTGCCGAGTCCAACGGCCTGCGCGTGCAGTTCGACCTGGCCAGCGCCCGCCGCGCCGACGGCATCACCATCGACTGGGTGGACGACATCCGTGGTCGTGGCCTGGCCATCGACAATCCCAATGCACCCAAGCCGGTGCAGGAGCTGTCGGTGCGCGATGCCGACGACCGCCTGAAGGCCGGTACGCTGACCCTGGTCGACGTGCGCCCGGCCGACGAACGCGCCCTGGCTACGGTTGCCGCGCCGTTCCGCACGCTGGATGCGCACGAGCGCGCCGCCATCGAGCAGTTGCCCAAGGACACCCCGCTGGCGTTCCTGTGCCACCGCGGCGGGCGCAGCCTGCAGGCGGCCGAGCACTTCCGTGGCCTGGGCTTCAGCAACGTCTACAACGTCACCGGCGGCATCGACGCATGGTCGGACGAAGTGGACAACGGTGTGGCCAAGTACTGAGGCCAGACGGCGAACTGTCATGAGGGCACGGCCGGTGCCCTTCAGCTGCATGCAGTCCGCAGGCACGATGGTCACCGCGCGGCGTCCACACCCGACGGCAGCAGCCGGCTGAAAATCGCCTGCCAGGTTCTTAAGCCGCATTTGCTACGTTGCACACCCCGAAACGGGCGCTCCATGGAGCGTCCGTTTTTTCATGGATCGCCACCCACAAGGACTTGCTGCAATGCACACCCGCCTGCCCGCTCTCGCACTGGCCGCGCTGTTGCCGCTGGCCGCACAGGCCGCCGAACCGGCGCGCGCGGTCATGCTGGTACAGACCTACGACAGCCAGCCGACCGAAGACCCGCTGGAATACGTTCCGGTGTGGCTGGGTCGCGGCGTCGCGAAGGAGTCCAGCATGCCCAGGTCGCTGCTGAGCCAGCCGCTGCAGGTCTTCGATGCGGGCGTGTCCACCGGCAGCGTGCAGCTTGCGTCGCTGACCGTCGATGACAACAGCATGTGCGGCGGCACCGCAAAACTGCGTTTGAAGGGCACCGCAACGCTGTCCAATTCGCCGTTGTTGTCGTCGGTGGATCTCAATCCCGGCAAGCGCTTTGCGACCCGCAATGCCACCGCTGCCGAACAGACCGAACTGTTGCGCCAGGTCGGGGAGACCGCGCAGCTGCGCAAGAGCGTCAAGCCTGCGGCGCTGGCCCAGGCGTTGACGGCATTCACTGCCGATCGTGCGCAGGATCTGGCGGCGCTGCAGGTCTTTACCGACACCCGGCAGCCGCAGCGACGTGTGGCCGTGCTGACCTCCAATCACCCGACCAAAACCGGCAACCCGGACAACCCGACCGGCGTCCTCGTGGTGCTTGCGATCTTCGAACACGACGGCAGCCGCTGGCAGTTCCGCAAGGGCAGCGCGGCCAGCGGCTGCGACGATTGCGAAGACCTGCCACTGCGCACGCATCTGCTGCAGTTCGGCGATATCGACGGCAACGGCACGCTCGACTTCGTGCTGTCGGAAAGCGGCTACGAGAGCTATGGCTTCTATCTGCTGCTGGGCGAAGGCACCAACTGGCGTTCGGAAGGCCTGATAGGCGGCTGTTGATCAGCTGCAGCACGATGGCCGATACCCGTATCGGTATCGGCGCCGCGCTGCATGACCGGCGGGATCCAGAGAAAACGCTGCTCGTCCTCGTGCAAGTCATCCGCGCATCGGCGGCGCCAAGCCATTGATGTCACGGCGTGACTGCACGATGTCGATCGACGGTCGACATCGTGCGCAGGTGAGTCATCGATCGATCCGCATCGATCACTGCACCCGATCCGCCTGCCCAGACGCACGTGCGCAGTGCGGAATGGCCGCAGCGGCGTGCAAGCACGCAGGCCACAACCGCCGTCCCTCAGCCGGCAAATCCACCGTCGTCGAGAAACCGCTGCTCGTCGGCGGTGGTTTCACGCCCCAGCACCGCATTGCGATGCGGGAAGCGTCCGAAGCGCTGGATGATCTGCTGGTGCTCCACCGCCCAGCGCGTGGTTTCCGCATCGTCCAGCGCGGTGATCAGCTGCACCGAACGCGCCTGCGCCTGCAGGTCTTCGGCATGCTCGAACGGCAGATAGAAAAACAGCCGCAACTGCGCCGAGACCTGCTGATCGAAGCCGCTGGCGAGCGCCTGCCGCGCGCAGGACAGCGCCAGGCCGTCGGTGGCGTAGGCATGCGCGCTGCCGCGGAACGCGTTGCGCGGGAATTGGTCGAGCAGGATCAGCAAGGCCAATGCATCCTCCGCGCGTTCCATCCAGTGCGCATACTCGCCACGCGCCGCCGCAAAGTGCTGTTCGCTGAAATGCTGGCGGAAGTTGGCATCGAACGCATCGTTGTGGGTGAACCAGCGGGCCGAGCCGGCCAGCTCCCAGAAAGCCAGCACCACATCGGCCTGTTTGTTGCGTTCTGATTTGACGATCATCGACGTTTCCCCTGACGAATACGGCATAGCATGCCCATGCGCATGTGATGAGGCCGCCGCCACCGGCGATGCAGCACTTGGCAAGCACGCCGCCGGCCGCTAGGTTTGCGGCTGACGTTTTCGTTACACCGGGGAAATCCATGCGTTCCATCCTGTTCGCCGCCCTTGGCGCGGCGCTGCTGTGCGGGCCTGCGTCTGCGGCATCGCGTTTCGTGCAAGACCCCTATCCCAGCACCTACCACGCGCTCGCGTCCGGTCCGGTGCTGATCCAGCACGCCACGGTGCTCACCGGCACCGGCCAGCGGCTGGACGACGCCGACGTACTGCTGCGCGACGGCAAGGTGGCCGCGGTCGGGCGCGGGCTGGAGGCGCCGGCCGATGTGCGCCGCATCGACGGCACCGGCAAGTGGGTCACCCCCGGCATCATCGACGTGCACTCGCATCTGGGCGTGTATCCCAGCCCCGGCGTCAGTGCGCATAGCGATGGCAACGAGATGACCGCACCGGTCACCCCGAACGTGTGGGCCGAGCATTCGATCTGGCCGCAGGATCCCGGCTTCGGCACCGCCCTGGCCGGCGGCGTCACCTCGCTGCAGGTCCTGCCGGGCTCGGCCAACCTGATCGGCGGGCGCGGCGTCACCCTCAAGAACGTGGCCTCCACGACCTACCAGGGCATGAAGTTTCCCGGTGCGCCCTGGGGCCTGAAGATGGCCTGCGGCGAGAACCCCAAGCGCGTGTACGGCGAGAAGGGCGGCCCCGCCACCCGCATGGGCAACGTGGCCGGCTACCGCGCCGCCTTCATCGATGCGGCCGAGTATCTGCAGAAGAACGCACCGAAGAAGAAGGCCGAAAAGAAGCGCCACTGGTGGAGCCGCGGCGGCGACAACGACAGCAGCGGCGATGCCGGCGGCAAGCGCGATCTCAAGCTCGATACGCTGGCCGGCGCGATCAACGGCGACATCCGCGTGCATATCCACTGCTACCGCGCCGACGAGATGGCGACCATGCTGGACCTGTCCAAGGAATTCGGCTTCCACATCGCCGCCTTCCACCACGGCGTGGAAGCCTACAAGCTGGCCGACCGGCTGGCGCAGGACAACGTCTGCGGCGCGCTGTGGGCCGACTGGTGGGGCTTCAAGATGGAAGCCTTCGACGGCATCCAGGAAAACATCGCGCTGGTCGACCGCCCGGCCAACAGCTGCGCCATCGTGCATTCGGATTCGGAAGAAGGCATCCAGCGCCTGAACCAGGAAGCGGCCAAGGTGCTCGCCAACGCGCGCCGCAGCGGCATGGAGATCCCGCCCGAACGTGCGATCCGCTGGCTCACCAGCAACGCGGCCAAGGCGCTGGGCATCGAGCAGCAGACCGGCGCACTGGAGCCGGGCAAGATGGGCGATGTGGTGGTGTGGAACGGCAATCCCTTCAGCTCCTACGCGCTGGCCGAACAGGTCTACATCGACGGCGCGCAGGTCTACGACCGCCGTAACCGCTCACTGCAGCCGGTCTCGGACTTCATGCTCGGCCAGGAGGTGGCACGATGAGCCGCGCAACCTTCGTTCGCCCGCGTATGCGCGCGATCTCCGCAATGGTCCTGGCAGTGCTGGCACTGCCCGCATTCGGCCAGCAGGTGCTGATCCGTGGCGCCACCGTGCATACCGTCACCGCACAAGGCACGCTGCGCGATACCGATGTGCTGGTGCAGGGCGGGGTGATCCGCGCGATCGGCCGCAACCTGGCCGTGCCCACCGATGGCCGCGTGGTCGAGGCCAGGGGCCGCCCGCTGACGCCGGCTTTGTTCGGCGGCATCACCGAGATCGGCGTCGAGGAAGTCTCCGGCGAAGACAGCACCGTGGACAGCGGCGTCAAGCTCAGCGACCAGCCGATGCGCCCGGAATTCGACGTCACCCTGGCCTACAACCCCGACTCGGTACTGGTGCCGGTGGCGCGCGTGGAAGGCATCGGCTTCACTGCATTGGGCGCGACCACCAGCGGTGCCTTCATCGCCGGACAAGGCGGCGTGGTGCGGCTGGACGGCAGCCCGGACCCGGTCGGCCCGCATGCCTTGTTCATCCGCATCGGTGCGGCGGCATCCGATCTGACCGGCAGCTCGCGTGCCGCGCAATGGATGCTGCTCGACCAACTGGTGGCCGAAGCGCGCGGACGCGTGCCGGCCGATTCGCCGCACGCGCTGCTGACCCCGGTCGGCCGCAGCGTGCTGGCCAAATACCTGGCCGGGCAGGGCCGCATCGTGGTGCAGGTGGAGCGCGCCGCCGACATCCGCCAGCTGCTGCGTTGGGCGCAGCGCGAAAAGGTACGCATCGCCATTGCCGGCGGCACCGAGGCCTGGAAGCTCGCACCGCAGCTGGCGCAGGCCAACGTACCGGTGCTGGTGGACGCGTTGGCGGACCTGCCGTCCACCTTCGACCAGATCGGCGCCACGCTGGAAAACGCCGCACGTCTGCGCGCGGCCGGCGTGGAGGTCAGCTTTGCCCAGAGCGGCGATGCCTCGCACAACGCACGCAAACAGCGCCAGCTGGCCGGCAATGCGGTGGCCAACGGCTTGCCGTGGGAAGCGGGCCTGGCCGGCCTGACCCGGGTGCCGGCAGAGATCTTCGGCGTGGCCGATCGCATCGGCAGCATCGCGGTCGGCAAGCAGGCCGACCTGGTGCTGTGGGAAGGCGACCCGCTGGATGTCGCCCACTATGCCGAGCAGGTCTGGCTGGGCGGTCGCGACATGCCGATGCGTTCACGCCAGACCGAGCTGCGCGACCGTTACATGCAACCGGCCGGCGCGTTGCCGCGCGCCTATCTGAAGTGAGCGCAGGCGGCGCGCGTTTGCGCGCGCCGCCGGGGCGATACCGCCACATTGCGACAGCCGCGGTTGCCGCGCGGGCTGGCACACTGCATGCCCTCTCCGCCGGCAGCGTGCCGGCGGCATCGTCCGCATAAGGATTGCCCATGCGTGTGTGCTGCATCCTGATGTCATCGCTGACGCTGCGGCCATTCGCTGCCCTCGCCCAGTCGGGCCGGGTCGACCGGCAAGGCCCGTCGGTTCCCGCCTCGCCCAGCCGCAGCACCGTGCAGGACTCGAGCGCCAGCCTCGCGGTGACCTCCGATGCGGACCGGGAGCAACACCGCAATCCGCCCGGCGACCGCGTGGCGCAGATCACGGCGGTCGATCATGTCGGCCCCGGCAATGCGCTGTTCGCACAATGACACGCATGGCACCGGGCGTGCGCTGGGTCTACCTGCTGATCGCACTCGCCGTGTTTGTCATCGAAGTGGCGATCGGCGCTGGCACACTTGGCGGGCCCTGGGTGCGCGGCAGCCTGGGCGATGTGCTGGCGGTGATCCTGGTGTATTGCGGGTTGCGCGGCGTGCTTGCGTTATCGCCCCGCTGGGCGAGCGTGCTGGCGGTCGCGATCGGGTGCCTGATCGAAGGGCTGCAGGCGATGCACCTGGCCGACCGGCTCGGGCTGCGCCCGGGCAGCGCGGCCTACATCGCGCTCGGCAACACCGCCACCGTGCACGATCTGCTGATGTATCTGGTCGGCGGCGGCGTGGCATACATCGGTGATGTGGCGTCATGCCGTGTCGCCGCGTCTTCCCGGCGGCAAATGCCGCATTGATGCACTCCTTCGGGCCTAGCGCATGTTTGTCTTCTCCTCATCGGCACTGATCGACAGCACCGGCGTCCTGTCTGTGCAGCGGCAGCAACGGCGTCGCTGCGCCGCCGCTGCGTCACAGTGAGCTCGCTGTTTCAAGGCGGCGGCTTGCGCTCGATCGACCGCGTCGTATTGCGCCAGGCGCCGGCCAATCTGCAACGCGGCCTGGAAGCGGTCGGCGGGCGGCTGATCCTGACCGCCGATGCGCTGCATTTCCAGCCGCACCCCTACAACATACAGACCCGGTCGCTGACCGTGCACCTGACCCAGATCGCAACAATGCAACCACGCTGGACGCGCCTGTTCGGCCTGCTGCCGGTGGCACCCACATCGCTGGCACTGCAGTTGCATGAGGGTGGCGAGCACCGTTTCGTGCTCGGCAAACGCGAGCAGTGGATGGCGGCCATCGCCTCGGCGCGCGACGCCCTGCGCTGACGCTGCGCCGACAACGGCAGTGCGCTGAACCACAGGAGTGCAGTGCCCGGCTGCCGCATCGCAGTGCCCCCGGCGTGTTCCCGCGTGCATCCGCATCGCAGACGAAGGTGACCGGCACAGCGTTGCAGCGACACATGTAGTACGCGGTAGATATCAGACGGCGTGGCATTGGCCAGCTGTAGATACAGCGCAGTGCCGTGGCGGCCATTGAGCGCCCGGCGCAGACGCATTGCCGGCACCCCGGCGCATCGCGTCCAGCTGCGGATTGCCCTTGGCGATGTCGTTGCAGAACAACAGAGCGCAGGCGAAGTCATGCGGCCTGGTCACCATGGCCTCACCCGGAGCGCGACGCATGCACTGCATGCGCCGCGCACCTTGCCAGCTGGTTGGTTCTCACGCGGCCGGCCTCTTCGATGAATGCCAGGCCGGCGCACGCGATGCGGGAACCGGCGCGTGGTGTGCTGCACGCCGTGATCAAACCAGCTGCACCCTCAGCCATGCGGCCGATGGGCGCCGTGCTTACTGTGCATCCAGCGTCGCGCTGACCTTGGCCCAGCCGTTGCCGCGCACCACTTCGAAACCGGCTTCGACTGCGTGCAGGTACATGCTGTTGTTGTAGCGCCCATCCTTGGACCGGTTGGTCTGCAACCAGTTGAGGAAGGGCTTGGCGTCCACGTTGAGACTGCCGCTGGTCTTGAGCGTGGCCTGCCCGGCGGTGCCGGTCGGGATGAAGGTGTAGACGTAATAGCCGGCACCGGAGTTGAAGCCCTCCCACAGGTCAAAAGTGCGCCCGCCTGCGGTGATCACATTGCTGGCAGTCAGGGTGCCGATCGGCCAGGAGTTGTGGTCGCCCCAGATCATCACTTCCAGCTGCGGGTTGCCCTTGGCGGTATCCCAGCGGAAGAAGATGTCGTAGGCAAAGTCGCCCGCGAGATTGGTGCCGCCCGCGCTGTAGGTGAACTTGAGCGGGATCTTGCTCAATGAGGAAATTTGCCGCGGAAACAGCGTGTCGCTGGTCGGGTTCCAGTCGTAATGCCAACCACGCACGATCGCCGGGTAGCCGTAGAGGTTGTAGTCGGCGAAGTTGAAGGTGACGGTCAGCTCCGGCGTACTACCGGTGCCGAACGTGCCCTGGATGATGTTGTTGGGATCATTGAAATTGTTGACCCACGCGTAGTGGTTGCCAAAGATCTTGTAGGGACCGGCCAGCGCCGCTGGCGCCAGGGCCACCAAACCTACGGCGAGCGCAGCCTTCCACCAGCGCGATGCGCGCCGCCGTGTGGTCGGCGCCTGTGTGACGGTCTGCGTAGGGATGCTGGATTGGCTGTTTTGCATGTCGACTCTCTCCGTGTGGGTTCAGCGCGGCGATGCCGGTGCGGCAGCGTCGAGAAGCCGCCTTGCAGCGGTCGCGTTGGACCCTAGCAGCGGGGTTGTGACGGGAGCTATAGCAATTGCGGCAGGCCTTGCTCGTCATCTGCGATAGCGGGCGCTAGCTGACAGCCGAAGCGTGCGCCGATCCGCAGTTCGCAGTGCAAATGGCAGCGTCACCGCATGTATCGGTCATCTGCATGACGGCGCAGTGCACGCGAATGGTGCAGAGCCACATGAGGCGTGGCCCGTCTTCTGGCCGCCCCGCGGCTGCTTGCTCCAGGCCCGTCGTACGCGTCGAGCTTGCCTGTCGGCAGTCAGGCTTCCACCACGCGGCCCTCGGCGTACAAGCACCGAGCTGTCAGCCCTACTCGCCTCTCCTGTTTTGCGATAGCGTTCGCAAGCACAGATAACGCAACAGCCGGAGGGGGCGACGATGCGCATCGGAATCGTGGTGGACAGTGCCTGCGATTTGCCGCAAGACTTTATTCAACGCAACAACGTCATCGTGTTGCCGATCAGCGTACGCATCGGCGAAGCGGTACTGGCCGACCACCGCGATGAGGAAGCGACGCTGAGCTTTCTGCAGGCGCATGTGGCCGAGCGCGGACACGAGGCGGAAACCACGCCATTTTCGGTCAATCAGATTCGCGACCTGTTCCTGCAACGGCTGGTCATCGACTACGACCATGTGTTCTGCCTGACCATCTCCAAGCTGCGCAGCCAGATCTTCGACAACGCGATGCAGGCCAGCTTCGCGATCCTCAACGATTACAAGCCGATCCGGCAGGCCGCCGGCCACACCTCGCCATTCGCGCTGCGCGTGATCGATACCCTCAACCTGTTCGCCGGCCAGGGCATCACGGCAGTGGAAGCGGTGCGCCTGCGCGAACAGGGTCAAGGCGTGGCGGCAATCCGCAGCCGGCTCGAACAACTGGCCGAGCACACCTATGGCTACATGATTCCGCGCGATCTCTACTACCTGCGCGCGCGTGCGCGCAGCAAGGGCGATCGCAGCGTGGGCCTGATCGGTGCCGCGCTCGGCAGCGCGCTGGATATCAAGCCGGTGCTGCGCGCCTACCGCGGCATCACCGAGCCGGTGGCCAAGCTGAAGGGCTTCGAGCCGTCGGCAGAGAAGCTGTTCGGCTTTGCCGTGCGCAGGATCCGCGCGGGCTTGATGACGCCGACCGTGTGCGTGGGCTACGGCGGCGAACTGGCCGAGTTGCACGCGCTTCCCGGTTACGCAGCCTTGCAGAACGCCTGCCAGACGCACAACGTGGAACTGTTCGAAAGCGTGATGAGCCTGACCGGCATGGTCAACGTCGGCAAGGGCGCACTGGCAGTGGCATTTGCGGCCGAAGCGCATACATTCTCGGCTTGACCGCATGCATTCTTGGCCTGAAAAACAAGGTCGAGGGTGGTGCCCTCACTGCTCGCGGGATACGCCGTGGACAGACACAAACGCAACCGACAGCCTGAGTCGCGGCATCACTTGTTGGATGCAATCAAAAGCCAAGTTCGTCGAGTGCGCGGTGCCCTCACCGCTTGCGGGACACGCCGTAAACCCGTCCATGGGGGCTCGGTGGCGGCATCCATGCCGCCACACGGTCCCGCAACCGGCAAGGACACCGCACCAGACAGTTGGTCGGCGCTCATCTGAAAGCTGTCTCTCGTGCGGTGTGCATCAGACGTGGAGCCGATGCTTCACGATTGAACAAGGCGCACCCAGCACTGCTCTTACTTTGCGTATCGACCATCTCGACTGGTCCTTGCCCGCTCACCGTCGCGGGACCCTGAGCGGCATGGATGCCGCGCCGGAGCCTACATGGACGTACTTGCGGCGTGTCCTGCGATGGTGGGCGGGCAAGGGCACTGCAGCCAAGCGCCAGATCGACTGCTCTACCGCTGATCCAGCCATCCCTTCCAAGCCCTCGATACACAACATACAAAGCAGCCGAGACCTGCATCGGTGTGATTGTTTAATCGCAACCGGATGCTCGAATCAAAAGCTTGGTGCGTCGAGGGGCGCGGTACCCTCACCGCTTGCGGGACATGCCGTGAACCCATCCCTGGGGGCTCGGTGGCGGCATCCATGCCGCCACACGGTCCCGCAACCGGCAAGGACACCGCACAAGACAGTTGGTCGGCGCTCATCTGAAAGCTGCCTGTAATGCGGCGGTGTGCAGATGCTTCACGATCGAACAAGGCGCATCCGGCACTGCTCTTAACTTTGCGTACCGACCATCTCGACTGGTCCTTGCCCGCCCAGCGTCGCGGGACCTTACGCGGCAAGGATGCCGCGTAAGAGCCTACATGGACGTACTTGCGGCGTGTCCTGCGATGGTGGGCGGGCAAGGGCCCTGCAGCCAAGCGCCAGATCGACTGCTCTACCGCTGATCCCTGCAGCCAGGCAACCGCCCTGGCGCTCTGCAACACTGCCGGCGCCGGAAAGGACATCCCGCCGATCAGGTCGGTCGTGTCCGGGTGGATTGCCGTTACGCATTCAATAAAGGGCGATTGATCCACGCGTACACCTGATCGGGTGTATGCGGCCGACAACTCACCGCGCCATTAGCTCGGCGCAGCGTTACCGCAGCGGCACATTCAATACCGAAGGCGTTGCCACCGGCGAGGTAAACGTCACTGTGCCGCCACCATCGCTGGCATCGGTATAACGCGCGTCGTGCGTGTCGATCACCAGCACCAGGCGCTGCCCTGCCGGAATCTCCGCAGCAGCCGCTTGCAGCGGCCAATCCAGCGTTACTGCGCGGCCCGGCGTGGCCCCGCGCAGCGAATACGGCGCATGCGTGACCAATTGCGCCACGCCCACTGCATCCATGCGGTACAGATACGCGAACAGGCTCACCTTCGACTGACTGGGCACCACGGTCACGCGCAGCGAGGGACTGCCGGCCAGCCGGCGTACCGTGCTTGACGGCGCGCCCACCCACACTGCCGCGCCGATGCGATTGACCAACGGAATCGACGTGGTGACCGGCACGCCGATGCCTTGCAACAGACCGCTGACCAGCACCACGCCCGAGTCGGCCAAGGTCGGCACATCGGTGGCGATGCGCGATTGCCATCCGCTGGCGGTACCGCCGATCAAGCCGCCGGTGGGGCTGAGCAACCCGGCCGGTGCGGATAGCCCCAGGCGCGTGGTGCCCTGCTGCACCGATGCCCAGTCCGCGTACTCCAGCCACTGTCCTGCGCGCGGCGACAGCCGCACCGGCGCTTCTGCATCCACCCCGTTACGCACCTGCTTGAGATGGCGATCGAACCAGCGCGTGGCCGCCGTGTAGACCTCGTTGGGCAGGCCCAGCGCGCCCGGCAGTTCCGCCGTGGCGTGATCGCCCTGGCTGAGCAGCAATTGCTTGGGCCCGCGCAGCTGGTTGAAGAACGCAATGGTCTGATTCGGCGGAAACAGGCCATCGTTGAAGGCATTGCCCAGCAGCACCGCGGTGCCCCGCGCATTGAGCGCAGCCACCTCGCTTGCCGGGCTGCGCGACGCGGCCTGCGGCAGGAAGCCCTGCACTGCGCCGTCGTAATCGCCAACGGCAACCCGTGTGCTGATCTGCGCCAGATCCGGACCGGGCCGTCCGGTCAGCGCGCCGGCACCGACCAGGAGTCCAACGCCTTGCTGGCTGACGGTGCGATTGGAATACAACGACGCTTCCAGATCCGCCCAGCCGCTGAGCGCAGCCACGGCCTTGATGCGCGGATCGCGCCCGGCCGCCAACAGGCTGATGCCCGCCCCGTACGAGATGCCCGATGCACCGATCGCGTTCTGGTTGGCTGGCGTATGCGCCAGCGCCCAGTCGATCACCGCGCTGACGTCTTCCACCGTGTCGGCGCCGGCGATGTCGATCTGCCCGGCCGAATCCCAGAACCCGCGCGAGGTATAGCTGACGACCACGTAGCCATCGCTGGCCAGTTGGGTCGCACGGCCAAGGTATTCCAGGTTCGGCAACGACCAGCTGGCCGGCATCACGACCAGCGGAAACGGCCCGCTGCCCTGCCCCTGCGGCACCAGGACCAGCGCGCCCATCGGCGCGCCATCCCAGCCGGGAATGCGTTCATAGGTCTTGCTGAAGGCGCCCGCCATTGCCGACGCCGATGCCACCAGCAACGCCAGTGCGGCGATGCCTCCGATCCAAGGCTTGTTCATGGTTTTCTCCCACGCAAGGCCGGGCCGGGATGGCCCAGCGGCAGCTGCCATGCATCCGTGGTTCGGGGGAGAACGTCGCGAACGTACCAGACGGTACGGTATGGCTCAAGGGCCGGGAATCGGGAATCGGGAATCGGGAATCGGGAATCGGGAATCGGGAATCGGGAATCGGGAATCGGGAATCGGGAGGCGGGAATCGGGAATCGGGAATCGGGAGGCGGGAGGGTAGGCGCCGCAATCGTGACACGTGCTGAAGTGCAAGCCGGCCGGCGCCATCGTATGCCGATCCCGACCCGCAGAGGTTGGCTGCAATGCAGCAGGCCCGCGCAACGCCTCCCGCGCGAACCGCTCAGCCCACGAAGTGCTGATACCCGCGCTGCGGCGGCTGCCATGGCTTGCCGTCGGCGTCGTGGACCACCACGCCCGGCGTGGCGACGATCCGGCCGATGCGTGTCACCGCGACTGCGGCGAAGTCCATCGCCTGCAGCACCGCCTCGCGGTGTTGCACGGCGGCGGTGAAGCACAGCTCGTAGTCGTCGCCGCCGCCGAGTTGCCAGCCGATGCACTGCAGCGCGCTGATCCCGGCGCTGCGCGGCATCGCCGGCAACGCCGTCAGCGCCAGCTGCGCGCCCACGCCGCTGCGTTCGCACAGATGCCCCAGATCGGCCAGCAACCCATCGGAGACATCCACACAGGCATGCGCAAGCCCACGCAGGCGCAGCCCGGCCTGCACGCGCGGCTGCGGGCGCAGCAGGCGGACGCGCCACTGCTCGTGCACCGGATCGGCCGCCGCACAGGTCACGTCCAGCTGGCCGGCCTGCCACAGCGACAAGGCCGCGGCCGCCTCGCCCGGCGCGCCGGTCACCCACACATCGTCGCCCACACGCGCCCCATCGCGACGCAACGCCGCACCCGGCGGCAGGCTGCCGATCGCGGTCACCGCGCACGACAACGGTCCGCGTGTGGTGTCGCCACCGACCAGCGCAATGTCGTGCGCGTCGGCCAGTGCAAAGAAGCCATCGGCGAACGCATCGACCCAGTCGGCATCGTCGTGCGGCAACGACAGCGACAAGGTGCACCAGCGCGGCTGCGCACCCATCGCGGCCAGATCGGACAGATTGACCGCCAGCGTCTTCCAGCCCAGATCCTCGGCGCGCGTCTCGTGCGGAAAATGCACGCCCGCATTGAGCGTATCGGCGGTGATCGCCAGCTGCTCGCCCGGCGGCGGCTGCAGCAGCGCCGCATCGTCGCCAATGCCCAACGGCACATCCGCACGCGCCGCAATGCGCGCGCGCAAGCGGGCAATTAGATCGAATTCGGGCATGGGGACGGGAATCGGGAGAAGGGAATCGGGAATCGCAAAAGCGCGTCAGGAGATATCGGAAACGGTGCTCTTACGATTCCCCATTCCCGACTCCCCATTCCCGCGGCGCCTCAGGCGCTGCTGGCGCCGCCGGTGCCCGATTCCACCTTGCGCCACTCCACCGAGGCGCGATCCAGCACGCCGTTGACGTAGGTGTGGCCGTGCTCGGAGCCGAAGCGCTTGGCGGTTTCGATCGCTTCGTTGATGACCACGCGGTACGGCACGTCCTGGCGATACAGCAGTTCATAGGCCGCCAGGCGCAGCACCGCACGTTCGATCGCGTCGACCTCTTCCACGCCGCGATCCAGATACGGGGTCAGCGCGGTATCCAGCTCGGCGCGGTTGGTCAGCACGCCTTCGACCAGGTTTTCGAAATAGGCCAGATCGGCCACTTCGTGCGCCTGCTCGTGCGCAAACTGGGAGATCACCTGCTTGGCGAACCCGCCGGAAATCTGCCAGGCATACACCGCCTGCAAGGCACGCCGACGCGCGCGCGAACGCAGCACCGGATCGATGCCGTCGCGACGGACGTGGCGGGCATGTCCACCGGACTTGCTCATGGCAACAACTCCATCAAATTGACCAGTTCCAATGCCGCAAGCGCGCATTCCTCGCCCTTGTTGCCATGGCTGCCGCCGGCACGCGCCTCGGCATCTTCCACGCGCTCGACCGCCAGCACGCCGTTGAGCACCGGCACGCCGGTCTGCAACTGCACGCTCATCAGGCCTTCGGCGCACAGGTCGGCGACGTGTTCGTAGTGGCGGGTGTCGCCGCGGATCACGCAGCCCAGCGCGATGATCGCCGCATGCTGGCCGGATTGTCCCAGGCGGTTGGCCGCGATCGGAATTTCCCAGGCGCCCGGCACGCGGACCACGTCGATGGCGTCCTCGCCGATGCCGTTGCCGGCCAGGCTCTGGCGCGCACCGGTGACCAGCGCGTCGGTGATGCGGGCATTCCAGCGGCTGGCGATGATCGCAAAGCGCGCGGTGGTGGGGCGGAGATCGCCTTCGTAGTGGGTCATGCGGGTCGGCAACTCTAGGGGGCGGCAAGTTTAACAGCTGCCGGGGCCCGGCCCGGCCGATGGGTGCCGGCCGGGGCGCCGAAGCAGGCCCGGCCATGTCTGCAGCAGGCGGCGCGCGGGCGCAGCACCGGCTGGCGCAACCGCAGGCCGGCGTGGTCGTTGCGCAACCACCGCAGGAACCGCTCGACCGACACGGTTCCAGCGGCGCGTGTGGCAACGACCGCAGCGCCGACTCCAGGCCGCCGGCCCTGCGTCAGGGCAGCGCGGCGACCGGCACCGCACGCACGCCTTCGCCGGGATGGCATTCCAGGTACTCCACCACCTCCAGCCCGAACCCGGCCAGGCCCACCTGACGGCGCGGCGTGCCCAGCACGCGCAGCTTGCCCAGGCCCAGCTCGGCCAGGATCTGCGCGCCTGCGCCATTACGCCGCCACTGGCTGACGTCCTTGGCGTTGGTGGCCGCTTCCGGTTGCTGGCGCAGCCGCGCCAGCAGGGATTCGCTGTCGCGCGGCGCCGACAGCACCACCATCACGCCCTGCCCTTCAGCGGCGATCGCACGCAGCGCATCGGTGGCCGCCACGCCGAAGTCATCGCGCTGCCAGTGCAGCAGATCGGCCAGCGGGTTTTCCACCTGCACGCGCACCAGCGTCGGGGTGGCCGGATCGGGCGTGCCGCGCACCAGCGCAAAATGCAGGTCGTGCGCGATGCGGTCGCGGTAGGTCACCAGCGTGAACGGGCCGAATTCGGTGCTGATCTCGCGCGCGTCCACACGCTCGACGGTGTGCTCGTTGGCCAGTCGGTAGGCGATCAGATCGGCGATCGAACCCATCTTCAGCCCGTGCTCGCGCGCGAACACTTCCAGCTGCGGGCGCCGCGCCATGCTGCCGTCCGGGTTGAGCACTTCCACCAGCACGCCGGCCGGTTCCAGTCCGGCCAGCATCGGCAGGTCGCTGGCCGCTTCGGTGTGGCCGGCGCGGGTCAGCACCCCGCCGGGCTGGGAGATCAGCGGGAAGATATGCCCCGGCTGGCTCAGGTCCTGCGGCCTGGCATCCGGCCGCACCGCGGTGCGTACCGTGTGCGCACGGTCGTAGGCGGAGATGCCAGTGGTCACGCCTTCGGCCGCCTCGATGCTGACGGTGAAGTTGGTCTGGAACTGCGCGGTGTTGTTGCGCACCATCGGCGCCAGGCCCAGCTGCGCGCAGCGCTCGCGGGTCAGCGACAGGCACACCAGCCCGCGCGCGTGGGTCACCATGAAGTTGATGTCCGACGGCTTGACCAGCTCGGCGGCCATGATCAGATCGCCTTCGTTCTCGCGGTCTTCGTCATCGACGATCACCACCATGCGGCCTGCGCGCAGTTCCTCGATCAGTTCCGGAACGGGTGCGAAATTCATGCCGCACCCCGCGTGCCGAGCAGGCGTTCGACGTAGCGCGCCACCAGATCGATCTCCAGATTCACTGCCGCGCCGACCGCCGTCCGCGCAAACGCGGTGTTGGCCACCGTGTGCGGAATCAACGCGACCTCGAAGCCGTCCTCGTCCACCTCGTTGACGGTCAGGCTGACTCCGTCCACGCAGATCGAGCCCTTCTTGGCGACATAGCGCAATACCGACGACGGGGCGGCAAACCGCCAGCGCTGCGCCCGTGCATCGCCATGCACCGACTGCACCTGGCCCAGGCCATCGACATGGCCGCTGACCAGATGCCCGCCGAGGCGGTCGGTCGGGCGCATCGCACGCTCCAGATTCAGCAGCGCGCCTTCCGGCAAGCTGCCCAACGTGGTCAGCGACAGGGTTTCGGTAGAGGCGTCGGCCTGGAAGCTGCCGGCATCGAACGCAATCACGGTCAGGCACACGCCGTTGACCGCGATGCTCTCGCCCAGTTGCACCGCGTCGAATGGCAGGTTGCCGGTGGCGAAGGTGAAACGCACATCGCCGCCTTGCGGCTGGCGCGCTGCCAGATGGCCGACGCCTTCAATGATTCCGGTAAACATCAGCATGCCCCCGTCGTTGACGACAACGGAGCGCACGCAGTGCGGAGGAAGATCGCGACGCAGCGCGACGGGTGAGGCAGGGACATAGTCGTTTCTCGCAGGAGTTGAGCGAAAAACGCCACAAGGCAAACAGGCGCGCGCACAGCCGCGAGGCTGCGCGTTGGCCGTCTTCTTTCATCCGGACTATACCGTCGGCCCCGGCATCGCACCGGATCTGCTGACCTTGCGCAGCGGGTTTCGCGTGGATCCGCTCAACTCCGATGTGCAAGCGCTCGCGGGCTCGCATGCTTGCGCATGCCTACCGCCGGTGGGGAATCGCACCCCGCCCTGAAGACGTTCGTGAGTACCGGCGAACCGGTGCGCAAAGTCTAACAGGGCCGATCGGCGCGATGGCTGAGCGTCAGCGACGGCTGGCAGGACACTGCGTCATGGGGGGAAATCCCCCATAGCCAGGATTGTGAAGGATCTGTTAATTTACCCGCCGCGACGGGAGACGTCGCTTTTTTCCTCCCGCAACGGGACGGAGACACGGACATCAATTCGGAGAGAGACATCCAATGCGTAACACCCTGATCCTGGCTGCCGTGCTGGCCGCCGCACCGTTTGCCGCATCGGCCGAAGGCCTGAGCTATTCCTACGTCGAAGGCGGCTGGAACCGGACCGAAATCAACGTCAACGACGCGTCCGACGATATCGACGGTGGCTACATCCGCGGTTCCTGGCAGATTGCCCAGCCGGCCTACCTGCTGGCCAGCTACGAACGTGCCACCAAGGATTACAACCTCGGCAGCGGCTTCGTGATCGACGGCACCCTGCAGCAGGCCACGCTGGGGATCGGCTACCGCCAGGAAATGACCGAGCGCGTCGAGTTCACCGCCGACATCAGCGTGCTGCGCACCAAGATCGAATCCGACCTGCGCCTGCGCGGTCGCTCGATCGACAACGCGTCCGACTCGACCAACCTGGGCTTTGCCAACCTGGGCCTGCGCGGCAAGCCCTCGCCGCGCACCGAAGCCTGGATCAAGGCCGGCTACATCGACGGCAGCGACGTGGACGAAGGCGAGTTCGTCGGCACCCTGGGTGGCCAGGTCAACTTCACCCGCACCTGGGGCCTGGTTGCCGAAGCGCAGTTCGTCGACAACGCCAACCAGTACAAGGTGGGCGTGCGCGCAAGCTTCTGATCGGCGCGTCGCAGATGCACGAAGGCCCCGCATGCGGGGCCTTTTTCATGCGCGCAACCACACGCCCGCGCGGCATCGGGCAAGCGGTGCAGTGCTCATCCGGCAACAACCGGCGCATAACGCAGACGCAGATCCTGCCCCAGCTGGCGCACATCCAGCAGCTGCAACGCAGACCGCTGTGCCATCGTCTCGATGCCTAGCCCGGCCAGCAGCGGCCTGGCGGTATCGCCCAGCAGTACCGGCGCCACGTAGACCAGCAATTCGTCGACCAGCCCGGCCTGCAGCAGCGCACCGCTCACTGTTGCGCCGGCTTCCACATGCACCTCGTTGATGCCGCGCTCGGCAAGCAGGGCCAACACGGCACCCAGCTCGAAACGGCCGGCATGCAACGGCATCGCAATGAACTGCGCATCGTCCAGCGACGGCGCGGCCACATCCTCACCATGCAGATACAACGTGGGCGCATCGCCCTGGCGAATGGTGTTGCATGCCAACGTCCGCAACCCGGCGTCGAGCACCACGCGCAGCGGCGGCACGAACGGCGTGTCATCGCCCAGCCGCACCGTCATCGATGGGTCGTCCGCCAGCACCGTACCGGCGCCAGTGAGGATCGCGCCGGCACGCGCACGCCAGCGCTGCACATCCGCGCGCGCATCGGCGCCGGTGATCCACTTGGATTCACCGCTGGCCAGCGCAGTCCGTCCATCCAGGCTGGCGCCGAGCTTGACCCGCAGCCACGGCCGCCCGCGCTCCACCCGCGATAGGAATCCCCGGTTGAGTGCGCGCGCCTGTGCCTGCAGGACCCCGCTGAGCACCTCGATCCCGGCCTCGCGCAGCAGCGCGAACCCGCCACCGTTGACCTGCGGAAACGGGTCGGCCATCGCCGCGACCACACGCGCCACTCCGGCATCGATCAAGGCCAGGGCACAGGGCGGCGTGCGTCCGTAGTGCGCGCACGGTTCCAGCGTGACGTAGGCGGTGGCGCCCCGCGCCAGCGCGCCGGCTGCGCGCAGCGCGAACACTTCCGCATGCGGGCCGCCGGCACGTTGATGAAAACCTTCGCCCACGCACACGCCATCGCGCACGATCACGCAGCCAACCATCGGATTGGGGCGCGTGGTGTAGGCACCGCGCTCGGCCAGACGCAATGCCTGGGCCATCCAGCGGTGATCGTCGGCCGTCACGCGCACTGCAGCACCGGCGCGATCTGCATCACCACGATCTGCATCGGCCCCAACAGCAATTCTGCATGCGTATGCCAGCCCAGCCGCTGGTAGTACGGCGACAGTGCTGGCTGGCAATACAGATATAAGGCCGGCACGCCCATGCGCGCGGCGGCCTGCACGCAGTGCGTCACCAGCGCCTCGCCGATGCCCTGCCCGCGCGCCTGCGGCTGCACGTACAGCGACGCCAGCCAGGGCGACCACTGGCGAATACGCGCATCGTCGTTTTCCAGCAGGCTGACCGACCCGAGCCACTGTGCCTGATCGAGCGCAACCCACGTGGTTGGGATCACGCCGTCGCGGCTGTGGCTGCGCAACTCGCGCAAGGCCTCATCGAAATTCCAGTCCGGCAACAGGCTGCCGAAGGCCTGCAGATGCGCCTGCGCGAGGGCGGGCAACAGCTCCGGCGTGTCGGCCACGCAGGCGATGCGCATCGCGCTCACCGCTTGCCGGGCTTGCCGGCGCGTTCCAGCGCCGCTTCCAGCAGCGGCAGTTGCTCGATGCCGACCGGCAGCTCGCGCTCGAGCTTTTCGATTTCCTCGCGGAAATCGGCCACGTCCTGAAAGCTGCGGTACACCGAGGCAAAGCGTACATAGCCCACATGATCGAGCTTGCGCAGCTCGACCATCACGTATTCGCCCACCCGCAGCGAGCCGACCTCGCGTTCGCCGGACATGCGCAACTGATGCACCACCGCGCGCACCGCCGCTTCGATCTGTTCTTCGGACACCGGGCGCTTTTGCAGCGCGCGGTCGAAACTGGTGCGCAGCTTGCGCGCATCGAAGGCCTCGCGCCCGCCGTCGCTCTTGACCACGGTCGGCAGCTTGAGTTCGATCGTTTCCAGGGTGCTGAAACGCTCGCCGCACGCCTCGCACTCACGGCGCCGACGAATCGTCGTGCCGTCTTCGGACACGCGCGAATCGATCACGCGGGTGTCGTTGTGCTGGCAAAAGGGGCAGTGCATCAGGCGTCCGGGAATAGGGAGAGGGGAATAGGGAATCGGAACGGCACAGCTATCGCAGCGTTGCTTTTACCATTCTCGTCTCCCTATTCCCCATTCCCATCTCAGCCATACACCGGATACTTCTTGCACTGCGCCGTCACCGCGTCGCGGACCTTGGCCAGCACCGCTTCGTCGCTGGGGGCGTCGAGCACGTCGGCGATCCAGTTGGCCAGGTCGATGCTGTCCTGCTCCTTGTAGCCGCGGGTGGTGATCGCCGGGGTGCCCAGGCGCAGGCCGGAGGTGACGAACGGCGAGCGCGGGTCGTTGGGCACCGAGTTCTTGTTGACGGTGATGTGCGCCTTGCCGAGCGCGGCTTCGGCGTCCTTGCCGGAAACGTCGCGGCCGATCATGTCCACCAGCATCAGGTGATTCTCGGTGCCGCCGGACACGATCTTGTAGCCGCGCGCGATCAGCGTGTTGGCCATCGCCTGCGCGTTCTTGACCACCTGCTGCTGGTAGGTCTTGAAGTCCGGCTCCAGCGCCTCCTTGAACGCCACCGCCTTGGCCGCGATCACGTGCATCAGCGGGCCGCCCTGGATGCCGGGGAACACGATCGACTGCAGCTTCTTCTGCAACTCTTCGCTCGCGCCCTTGGCCACGATGATGCCGCCACGCGGGCCGCGCAGGGTCTTGTGGGTGGTCGAGGTGACCACGTGCGCATGCTCCAGCGGGCTCGGATACACACCGGCGGCGACCAGGCCGGCCACATGCGCCATGTCCACGAACAGATACGCACCGACGCTGTCGGCGATGGCGCGGAAGCGCGCCCAGTCGATCTTCTGCGAATACGCCGAGAAGCCGGCCACGACCATCTTCGGCGTGTGCTCGGTGGCCAGGCGCTGGACCTCGTCGTAATCGATCAGGCCCTGCTCGTTGACACCGTACTGCACCGCGTTGAACAGCTTGCCGGAGACGTTGACCTTGGCGCCGTGGGTCAGGTGACCGCCGTGGGCCAGGCTCATGCCCAGGATGGTGTCGCCCGGCTGCAGCAACGCCAGATACACTGCCTGGTTGGCCTGCGAGCCGCTGTGCGGCTGCACGTTCGCATAGTCGGCGCCGAACACCTGCTTGATGCGCTCGATCGCCAGCTGCTCGGCAATGTCGACGAACTCGCAACCGCCGTAGTAGCGCTTGCCCGGATAGCCTTCGGCGTACTTGTTGGTCAACTGGCTGCCCTGGGCTTCCATCACCAGCGGGCTGCAGTAGTTTTCGCTGGCGATCAGCTCGACGTGATCCTCCTGGCGGCCGGCTTCGGCAGCGATGGCCTGGGCCAGTTCGGGGTCGTAGGTTTCCAGTCGGACGTCGCGCGAGAACATGCAGAGCTCCGGGGCAGCTGTTGCCAGTAGGGGCGCCGATTGTAAGCCCCCGCGTGGACAGGTGACCAATTGCGGCGCCGGCGCGGGCCACGCGGGCCTTGGCGCGCCCGGCCCTTGAACGACGAGGGCGCACCGGAGTGCGCCCTCGTGTAAGGCCCTGCCCGCTCGCCGGGTCAGGCCGGCCAGGCCACTGCTGAACTTAGTTGTTGAGCACCAGGTCGGCGATCACACCGGTTGCAATGGCCACAAGCAGCAGATTGCCGGTGTTGTCGCGCTGCCAACGGTAGCCATACGGCGGGCGGCGCAGGTTGTAGCGGTCGTAGTCGTTGATCACGTAGACCGGGCCGTGGTAGCGCTGACCGCGGGCCCAGTACGGGCGCGGCGGCGGACCGGCGCGGTAGTAGTTGGGGCGATCGTAGACATAGACCCGATTGCGGTCGTAGCGACGGTCCTGATAGCGCGCGTCGCGATAGCCCTCGCGGTAGCCGTTGCTGTAGTAACGGCGGTCCTGGCGCCACTCGCGGCGGTCTGCGCGGCGGTCATCACGCCATTCGCGGCGGTCATCCCGGCGGTCATTGCGCCAGTCGCCGCGATGATCGCGGTGGCCGTGGTCATGCCCACGGCGGTCGTCGCGGTCCCAATCCCCGGCAAATGCGGCCGGTGCGGCGAAGCCCAGCGCCAAGATGGAGGAAAGCACAACAGTCACGATGCGTTTGCGGTTCATGGGATTGCTCCTGTCTGCGATGTCGCAATTTCATTAAGGCGCCAACCGCCTTAACGCTTTCTTGCTGGAATCGATTGCGAAAACGCCCATTCAGGTGACAGGTAAGCTGCCGTTTAGCTGCCGCATCGCCGCCGCGAGCCAGGCCGCTTGCCCGTATAATCGGCGCAATCCCTTTTCCGCTGCCTCCGGCCCCGGCCGGTGGGCTGCCTGCGTCCACGGAGCACCCATGTCGCAATACATCTACACCATGAACCGCGTCAGCAAGGTGGTCCCGCCCAAGCGGCAGATCATCAAGGACATCTCGCTGAGCTTTTTCCCGGGCGCCAAGATCGGCCTGCTGGGCCTGAACGGCGCCGGCAAGTCCACGGTGCTGAAGATCATGGCCGGCGTGGATACCGATTTCGAGGGCGAAGCCCGTCCGCAGGCCGGCATCAAGGTCGGCTACCTGGCGCAGGAGCCGCAGCTCAACCCCGAGCACACCGTGCGCGAAGCGGTCGAGGAAGGCGTGGGCGACGTGCTGCAGGCACAGGCCGCGCTGGATGCGGTGTACCTGGCCTATGCCGAGGAAGGCGCCGATTTCGACGCGCTGGCCAAGGAACAGGAACGCCTGGAGGCGATCCTGGCCGCCGGTGACGCGCACACCCTGGAGAACCAGCTGGACGTGGCCGCCGATGCGCTGCGCCTGCCGCCGTGGGACGCCATCGTCGGCAAGCTGTCCGGTGGCGAAAAGCGCCGCGTGGCGCTGTGCCGCCTGCTGCTGCAGAAGCCGGACATGCTGCTGCTGGACGAACCGACCAACCACCTGGACGCCGAGTCGGTGGAGTGGCTGGAACAGTTCCTGGCGCGCTACACCGGCACCGTGGTGGCGGTCACGCATGATCGCTACTTCCTCGACAACGCCGCCGAGTGGATCCTGGAGCTGGACCGCGGCCGCGGCATTCCATGGAAGGGCAACTACACCGACTGGCTGACCCAGAAGGACGAGCGCCTCAAGCAGGAAGACAACCAGGAAAAGTCACGCCAGAAGGCGATCCAGAAGGAACTGGAATGGTCGCGCCAGAATGCCAAGGGCGGGCGCACCAAGGGCAAGGCGCGTCTGGCCCGCCTGGAAGAGCTGCAGTCGGTGGATTATCAGCGCCGCAACGAAACCAATGAAATCTTCATCCCGCCGGGCGAGCGCCTGGGCAACTCGGTGATGGAGTTCAAGAACGTGTCCAAGAAGTTCGGCGACCGCCTGCTGATCGACAACCTGTCGATGATCGTGCCGCCTGGCGCCATCGTCGGCATCATCGGCCCCAACGGTGCCGGTAAGTCGACCCTGTTCAAGATGATCACCGGCCAGGAAAAACCCGATTCCGGCGAGATCGTGATGGGCCCGACCGTGCAGCTGTCGTACGTGGACCAGAGCCGCGATGCGCTGGAGGGCAACCACAACGTGTTCCAGGAAATCGCAGGCGGCCTGGACATCCTCAACATCAACGGCGTGGAGATCCAGTCGCGCGCCTACATCGGCCGCTTCAACTTCAAGGGCCAGGACCAGCAGAAGATGGTCGGCTCGCTCTCCGGTGGTGAGCGCGGTCGTCTGCACATGGCCAAGACGCTGCTGCAGGGCGGCAACGTGCTACTGCTCGACGAACCGTCCAACGACCTGGACATCGAAACGCTGCGTGCGCTGGAAGATGCATTGCTGGAGTTCCCGGGCAATACCTTCGTGATCTCGCATGATCGCTGGTTCCTGGATCGCATCGCCACGCACATCCTGTCGTTCGAAGGCGAGTCGCACGTGGAGTTCTTCCAGGGCAACTACCGCGAGTACGAAGAAGACAAGCGCCGCCGCATGGGCGATGACGCCGGTCCCAAGCGTCTGCGCTTCAAGGCGCTCAAGTAAGCACGACAAGGGCGCCGCAAGGCGCCCTTGTCACATGCGATGCCGCGGTGCGATCACAGGTCGTAGGACAGCACGTCCTCGAAACCGAAGGTGGCGAAGTTCTCGATCCGCGAGGGGTACAGGCGGCCGACCAGATGGTCGTATTCGTGCTGCACCACGCGTGCGTGGAAGCCTTCGGCCTCGCGCTCGATCGGGCTGCCGTCCGGCGCGAAGCCGCGGTAGCGAATGACGCGATAGCGCGGAATGACGGCACGCAGGCCGGGAATGGACAGGCATCCCTCCCAGCCGTTTTCCATCTCCTCCGACAGCGGTTCGATCTGTGCATTGGCCAATGCGGTGCGCGGCACTGCCGGCGCCTCGGGATAGCGATCGCTGGCTTCGAAGCCGAACACCATCAGCTGCAGATCCACTGCGATCTGCGGTGCGGCCAGGCCGACGCCGCGCGCATCGTCCATGGTCTCGAACATGTCGGCCACCAGCGTGCGCAGCTCGGCGCTGCCCAGGTTGGTCACTGGTGGCGCCACGCGCAGCAGGCGCTTGTCGCCCATGCGGATAATCTCGCGAATCATCTGGCTGCTCCGGGGAAACGTTGTGGCGATTCTAGGACCTGTGCGGTAGGGGCAGGTGAGGTTGGGGAATGGGGAATGGGGAATGGGGAATGGGGAATGGGGAATGGGGATTGGGGATTGGGGATTGGGGATTGGGGATTGGGGATTGGGGATTGGGGATTGGGGATCGGGGATCGGGGATCGGGGATCGGGAGTCGGGAATGGGAATTAGGGCGACTGCGCTTGATGTGGGATGACTGCGTGTTCCGGGTATCTGTCTATCAGCCCGTTACGCGTTGCCCGGCATCGTCCAGCACGCGTTCGCCGTCTTCCTTGACGAAGCCGTGCGTCGCCGGCGGCAGCAGGTCCAGCACCCGTTCGGAAGGGCGGCACAAGCGCGTCCCCAGCGCGGTTTGCACGAAGGGTCGGTTGATCAGGATCGGATGCGTGAGCATGGCGCTCAGCAGCGCTGCGTCGTCCAGCGTGGGATCGTCGAGCCCGAGTTCCAGATACGGGGTGCCTTTCTGACGCATGGCCTCACGGACCGGAATGCCGGCGGCAGCGATCAGGGATTGCAGTGTTTCGCGTGTGGGCGGGTGTTGCAGGTAGTCGACGATCTGCGGCTCGATGCCGGTATGACGGATCAGGGCAAGGGTGTTGCGGGAGGTTCCGCAGTCGGGATTGTGATAGATGACGGCGTGCATGGAAGCCTGGTGCGCGGGGTTGCTGACACTATAAATCGCTGCGATGGAATGGCATGCGCAACCAGCGCAGCGTACGCGCAGCGCGCCGATGCCGATGCCGATGCCGATGCCGATGCCGATGCCGATGCCGATGCCGGGCATCAGCATCTCGCCAGCAGGCGCCAGTGCACGGCTTGCACACGTTGGTGCATCCGCGCTGCCTGCACAGGCCCTGCCGCTGGCCTGGGCGGACTACGGCCCCTCTCCCCTCGGGAGACGGGTTGGGGTGAGGGTACGGGCCGAAGCGCAGATAGACCCGACGCTGTACTCAAGCTCCGCCGGGCTCCGCGCGTGCCCTCATCCGCCCCTTCGGGGCACCTTCTCCCAAGGGGGAGAAGGGAGACGTGATCCGGCTACTGGCGGACCAGCAAGGCATTCGACACGGCCGGTTCGCGTCAAACGCTGGCCGGTCCGCTTGCCAATTGCCGTTGCGCGATCCGGAAATCCCCCTCGGCGCAAGTGCGCAGGTGACTGTTTCAGGCGCTCGTTTCGCATTCAGCACCCTACATGTCAAAAGATTGACACACATCACGGATTCATGATTCAGTCATGAACAGACTGAAACGGAAGGATTCCCCCGACGCTGGTGTCTGCACGGCGTCCCTTTTCCCTGCTGGACCCAAGGAAACCCCAACGATGATGAGCTTTCGTAAGCCCGGATGGATGCTGTCCGGTATGTTGTGCGTCGTTTGTCTGCCGGCCATGGCCGTCGCGCAGGAGGCAGCAACTAGCAGTTCCAAGGTCGGCATCGACCCCGCCACCGGCAAGCTGCGCCCGCTGACCGACGCCGAGAGCGCGGCGCTGGACCAGCAGGCCGCCTCGGCCGCCCGCAGCAGCGCTGCCCGCACCGCGGTGCCGCAGACCGAATCTGCCGCACGCGCGACCGAGCGACGCCTGCCCAACGGCACCGTGGCGCGCAAGTTGCCGGCCACGCAGATGAGCTCATTGATGGCGACCCGTCAAGCCGATGGCCGCATCGTCATCGAGCACGGCGACGACGCCGCCACCCAACCCGCCCACGCCGAGCACGGAGCGCTGCCGCATGAATAAGCCCTTGTTGCTGCTGTCCCTGGCCGTGGCTGTCGCCATCGCCCCGCTGCACGCCAGCGCCGCCAACGTCACGCTGATCAATGGCGACGCCGGCACCAGCGTCGGCTTGAACGACCCCACCAGCGCTGCGCCCCTGGGCGGCAACCCGGGGCGCTCGGTTGGCGAGCAGCGTCGCATCGCCTACCAGTACGCGATGGACCTGTGGGGCGCGGTGCTGCAGAGCAATGTCGAGATCAAGGTGTATGCCTCGTTCGCACGGCTGACCTGCACCGCCACTGGCGGCACGCTGGGCCAGGCCGGCCCGAACTGGATCGTCAACGACTTCCCCGGTTCCAAGCCCAATACGCTGTATCCGTCCGCGCTGGGCGATGCGATCGCCGGGCAGGACCTGGTCCCCGATCCCAGCGATCCGGCCGACGTGTTTTCGCAATTCAACGGCGACCTGGGCAAGGACGACTGCCTGGCTGGCTCGGGCTGGTACCTGGGCCTGGACGGCAAGACGCCCGAAGGCCAGATCAACTTCCTCAACGTGGTGATGCATGAGATCGGCCACGGCCTGGGTGCGGCCGGCTTCCTCAACAAGACCACCGGCGTGCTCGGCTCGGGCAGCGGCCTGACCGACGTCTACACCGCGCAGGCCTTCGACAACGTGCAGAACAAGCGCTTCGACGATCCGGCCATGACCAACGCGCTGCGTGCCGAAGCGATGCGCACGCCCGGCCGTACGGTCTGGGCCGGCACGCGCGTCAACCGCGAGGCGGCGCTGATCCTGGATCCGCGCACCCTGTTGCAGGTGAGCGCACCGGCCAGCGCGGCCGGCAAGTTCGAGGTGGGCTTTGCCAGCTTCGGGCCGCTGGCCACGGCGGCCAATTTCCCGGCACGCGCAGTGGTGACGGTCAATGACGGCGTGGCTGCCGCGTCGGCCAGCGATGGCTGCGAAACGCCGTTCGTCAATGCGGCCGAGGTGGCCGGCAAGGTGGCGTTGATCGACCGCGGCACCTGCGCGTTCGCGATCAAGGTCAAGAACGCACAGCTCAACGGTGCGGTGGGCGTGATCGTGGCCAATAACGCGTCCGGCGTGCAGACGATGGGCAATGCCGCCCCGCCGATCACCGACATCACCATCCCCGCCATCATGGTCTCGCAGGCCGATGGCGCGCGGCTGAAGGGCAGCGCCGGAGTGGTGGCGGCGTTGTACGAAGACCCCGAGCTGCTGCAGGGCACCGACAGCGCAGGCCGCACGCGGCTGTACGCGCCCAGCGTGGTGGCCGGTGGGTCGACGTTCTCGCACTTCGATACCGACCTGCAGCCCAACGCGTTGATGGAACCGTTCGATACGCCGGAAGTGCAGGCGCATCTGAACATCGACCTGACCCCGGCGCTGTTTGCCGATATCGGCTGGACGCTCAATCGCGGGCTGGCCAAGCTGGGCAGCTGCAATACGCTGGTGCCGACGCTGGAGACCGGCGGGCTGATTCCCGGCGCGAACATCTCGGCCGAAAACAGCCTGTGCAAGGCGCAGAACGCTGGCAACCGCCTGGGTTACCTGACCTGCATGGACGAGCACGCACGCGAGTTGCAGAACCAGGGGGCGATCAGCCGCATTCAACAGGCAGCGGTGTTTGTCTGCGCCACCAAGGTGCGCCCGTAATCCGCAAGATTCACTGCGTGTAATGCGAACGGCGCCGTCAGGCGCCGTTCGTTTATCTGCAATCACCCTATTCAACGCAAGCGGATCGGCTGCCTGCTATGAGCGGCAACGATTTCTCGATGCGCCGCTGCACGTCAGTCACTGCCGCGCGTGGTCACCGGCGTCCGGTACCGGCGGCAGGCCGAACACATCGCGCAGATAGCGCAGGTAACCGGCGTCCTCGCACATGCTCTTGCCCGGCGAGTCGCTGAGCTTGGCCACCGGCTGCCCGTTGCAGCGGACCATCTTGATCACGATCTGCAGCGGCGTCGGCCCCAGGTCGTTGGTCAGGCTGGTGCCAACGCCGAACGCCAGCCGGCAGCGCGTGTGGAAGTGCGCGTACAGCCGCATCACCTTGTCGATGTTGAGGCCATCGCTGAACACCAGCACCTTGGTCGCGGGGTCGATGCGGTGTGCCTGCAGGTGGGCGATGACACGCTCGCCCCATTCGAACGGGTCGCCCGAATCATGGCGCATGCCGTCGAACAGCTTGCAGAAATACAGGTCGAAGTCGCGCAGGAACGCGTCCAGCCCCACCACATCGGACAGGGCGATGCCCAGGTCGCCGCGGTACTCGCGCGCCCACGACTCCAGCGCAGCCACCTGCGAGTCGCGCAACCGCGGCCCCAGTGCCTGGAACGCCTGCAGATATTCGTGCGCCATCGTGCCCAGCGGGGTCAGGCCGTAATGCTTGGCGAAATACACATTGCTGGTGCCGACGAACTGCGCGCCCAGGCCGTCGCGCAGCAACGGCAGCAACTCGCCGTGCCAATGCCGCGAATAGCGCCGCCGGGTGCCGTAATCGGCAATCTTGCAGCCGGCCGGCATGCTGCGCAGGCTGCTCACCTTCTCGCGCAGGCGGCTGCGGCCTTCCTCGAAATCCGGCTCGGAGGTATTGCGGAACCACACCTCGTTGATGATCGCCAGCAACGGCACTTCGAACAGGATGGTGTGCAGCCACGGGCCACGGAGGGTCAGCTCGATCTCGCCCGGATGGGTGGTCGATGCCGACAGCTGCAGGTATTTGCGGTCCAGATGGAACAGCGCCAGGAAGTCGGCGAAATCCGGCTTGATGAAGCGCAGGCCGCGCAGATAGGCCACCTCGTCCTCGTGCAGCCGCAGCCGGCACAGCGCGTCGATCTCACCCGAGATCTCGTCGATGAACTGCGCCAGATCCACGCCGGGCGTGCGGCATTTGAAGCGGTACTCGACCTGCGCGGCCGGATGCTGATGCAGCACCGCCTGCATCATGGTGAATTTGTACAGGTCGGTGTCGAGCAGCGAATGGATGATCATGCCGCCGGATTATGCCCGCAGCGGTGGGCGTGCTGCGTGCAGGCCGGTCGATGCGCGGGGGCGGCGGCACGCAAGCTGGCGGCAGTGCGCCGGGCCGTCACCTTGGCGATACCTCGGCAATGGCGCTGGGCAATGTCCTTGGACGATGCCCAGCGCCATCGCTCAGCGCGCCAGCACCTGCTGCGCCGGTTTGCCCTGCACGGTGAAGTCGCTGTCGCCCGGCCCGCCGGCCTTGGGGTCGGTGTACCAGCACCACAGCGCGATGCCTTCCACCCCGTGCGCCTGCAACACCTTGCGCCACTGCTGCAACACCTGCAGTTGCAGGCGGGTATCGACGGCGGCAGCGCGTTGTTCCGGGCTTTCCCAGGGTGCGGCCAGGCTGCCGCGTGCAGACCGCAGGCCCAGCTCCGCCACCCACACCGGCTTGCCCACACGCTGGCCCAGTTGCTGCAGGCGCTGCGCGGCGGCGTTCATCTCGGCCGTGCGGGCGGCGGCCGCTTCGGACAGGCGCGGATACAGGCTGGTGCCCACTGCATCGAACAACGACCAGTAGCGGAAGCTTTCGGCATGCTCCATGCCGTCGGCCACGTACAGCAGCTTGCCGCGGTAGACCTTGCGCACCTCCGCCACCAGGCCGGGCCACTGCGGCGCGTCCTGCAGTTTGCGCAGTTCGGTGCCGATCACCAGTGCTTCGGCGTGCTCGTCTTCGGCCAGCCTGGCCAATGGCAACACCGCGTTCTGATACGCGGCAAACCAGGCTGCCTGGTCGGTGGGCGCGGTGTCGCCGGCCCAATACCCGGGAATCCACACGTGCACCTTGAGCGTGGCCTGCAGGCCGGCGTGGTGGCTCTGCCGCAACGCGGCGCGCATGTCCTCCACGCTGCTGTCGCTGCCCAATACCGGGTCGTTTGACTGCGGGCTGGCCTGCCACACAAACGCCACCAGCAGCGCCTTGCTGGCGCCGGTCTTGGCCAGCGCATCCAGCGACTGCGCCGCGGCCTCGCTTTGCCACGGCGCATTGGCCGAGACCTTGACGTTGGCGCCCATCCACGTCGATGCGTCCGCATTGCAGCCGTTGGCCAGCATGCACGCCCCGACCAGCAACGCGGTGCTCAGAACGCGTTTGAACATGTGGCAGATGCCTCGGTGGTGGACGCTGCGGTGCTCCGCGCGCAGTCCATTGCACCAATGGCCGCGGTGTTCTTGCCCGGCTGAACCATCGCCGCAGTGGCAGCCGCAGCGGGCGCACTGGCGCCGGCAGCGCCCTGCGTGGTCACGGCATCGCCTGCGGCGGTCGCCGCAGTGGGCGGCAACTGCGCCGCGTCCGCTGCCGGCGTCGCCGGGCCACTGGTCGGCAACGACACCGGCGCGGTCATCACCACCGCCTCGCCCTGCAGCAGGGATTGCGCATCGGCAGGCGCCGCACGCATCCAGCTGCCCCAGCCCTGCGGCTGTACCCAGGCCGCCCCGATCAGGCCCAGCAACAGCAGGCCGGCGGCCTGGGTGCGCTGATCGGCATGCAGTGCGCGCAGCAGCAACGCGGCCGGCACCCACAGCAGCAGCAAGGCGTCGAACCCGGCCCAGCCGAAGGCGAACGCCAACGCCGCCGCACAGAGGACGGTGCCGGCACTGGCCACCACGCCGCGCGTGAGCGCGCTGCTGCGACTGCGGGCCAGCAAGGCCAGGACCGGGAAGCAGACTACCGCCGCCACGCTCCAGCGTACCGCCGGCAACCAGCCTTGCGCATGCTCGGCCAACGGCAGCGGCAGCGGATGCGCGCCCTGGCCGATGCTGGACAGCGTCGGCCATGGTGCGTTGAACACGGTCAGGTTGACGTAGGCCCACATGCCGACCAGAAACGCGAACGGCAGGTAGCACACCAGGTAGAACGAGCCCGGCGCCTTGCGCAGCATCTGCGGCGGCATCACCAGCAGCAGCCACGGCGCCACCATCGTCGACAGTGCCAGGGTCTGCAGATCCAGGCACAGCAGGATGCACAACCAGCCAGCGATACGCAGATAGGTGAAGGCCTCCACCGGTGTCTGCAGGCGGCGCAGGGTGCGGCACAGGCCGTAGAACGCCAGCAGGCCCAGCGCCTGGCTTCCGCCTGCGGCGATCGGCAGCAGGAACAGCGGATTGCAGCCCACCAGCACCGTCAGCCCGCTGGCCCAGCCACGTCCGAACACGCCGGCCAGATCGCGCCACAGCAGCGACAGGAACAGCGCGTTGGCAGCGACCGCCAGGAACGGCCAGACCTGGAACGGCAGATTCCAGCTGTCCAGCCCCAGATTGATCGCCCACGCCAACACGCCGGTTGCCGGCAAGCCGGCTGCTGGTGCGATGGCCGGTGCGGCGGAGCCGGCCGACTGCAGCAGCAACGGCTGGCTCAGCAGCGACAGCGCCACCACGGCGACCAGAAACGCCGGCAGCCCGCTGTGCCGGCGCGGAACTGCCGACTCACTCTTCGAGTGCGGCGCGGCGCTCGTTTTCCGAATGCTTGCTGATGCCATGAGTGGTCTTCTCCCAATAGAACGGATTGTGGATCAGCTGCCAGAGGCCCTTGTAGGCGGCGATCGACTGCAGCGCCCAGTACAACGGCACGGTCAGCGCGTAGGGCGCCAGCTTGAAGTAGTCGCGTTTGAAGGCGGCCACCAGCGTGATGTAGATGAAGAACGCATTGGCCAACAACAGATTGACCAGCGAAATGGTGGCCAGCCACGGCGGGAAGAACCGCTCGAACGCGCTTGTCCCGGTGACTGCCCAGACCAGGTACAGCGCCCACAGCACCGGCACGCCCAACGCGGTGAAGAAGCCGCCACCGATGAAGAACTGAAAGCCCCAGAAGCCCTTGAACCCGGTGCTGCGATACAGATGCACCGGGTCGCGCATGTGCACCAGCCAGGTCTGCATATAGCCCTTGAGCCAGCGCGAACGCTGCCGGATCCAGTTGGGAATGCTGACGTTGGCTTCTTCGAACGTGGTGGAATTGACCACGTTGACGCGGTAGCCGTTCTGGATCAGCCGCACGCCCAGATCGGCGTCTTCGGTGACGTTGTACGGGTCCCACGCGCGCACCTGGCGCAGCACATCCAGACGGAAGTGGTTGGAGGTGCCGCCCAACGGAATCGGGATGCGCAGGTATTCCAGCGCCGGCAGGTAGAAGTCGAACCAGAGCGTGTACTCCAGCGTGAACATCCGCGTCAGCCAGTTTTCGTCGGCGTTGTAGTAGTTCAGGCGCGCCTGGATGCACACCACATCCTTGTCCGCCTTGCGGAATGCCGCCACCACGCGCTTGAGCTGATCCGGCTCGGGCTTGTCTTCGGCGTCGTAGATGGTGAGCAGTTCGCCGCGCGCAAAATGCAGCGCGTAGTTGCAGGCCTTGGGCTTGGTCTTGGGCTGCGACGGCGGCACCCGGATGATTTCGAAGAACGCTTCCAGGCCGAGTTTCTTGGCGGCCTCGATGGTGTCGAAATCGTCCGCTTCCAGTACCAGCTTCACGTCGAGCTTGCTGATCGGGTAATCCAGCTTGCGCAGCGCATTGGCCAGGATCGGCAGGACTTCCGGCTCCTTGTACATGGGCACCAGCACGGTATAGACCGGCAGGTCGTCATCGCGCAGTGCGGCCACTTCGTCCTCGGTGACCTTGATGTCGATGCGGTGGCGCGAGCCGAACCACACCAGCAACAGCTTCAGTCCGAAGGTCGCCAGAAAGCCCAGCGCCACCAGCACGTTGACGGTGATCAGGGCCGGCACCGGGAACAGCACCATCGCGATCACCAGCACCGCGGCAATTGCCCACAGCGTGAGCTTCTGCCCGCGTGTCACCACCTGGCGCGCCGAGTAGGTCGGCGCATGCGATGCGAGCAGGTTCAGCGCGTTGTCGGTGAGCTGTTCGTCGGCGTAGCGCTGCAGGCTCCAGATGATGTCGAACTTGGCGGTGCCGACAAACCGCACGTCTTCGCCATAGTGCGCACGCGCCCAGGCGAACACCGCCGGGTCGGGGTCGGCCACGGCCAGCACCAGCACGCCGTCTTCGCGGCGCCACGGCAGCAGCAGACGCTGCGCATAACTTTCCAGATCGCCGGGGGTGAGCAGTTCCGGATCCGGCGGCTGCTGCACCAGGTCGACGAACTCCAGGCCGAAGTGCGCGGCGACGATGGCGTAGAACCGCTGCGCCGGCACGCCGCGCTGGGCCAGGATCACATCGCCCAGGCGCGAGTTCCAGCGTTGCTGCAACGCCAGCGCCGAGCGCAGTTGTTCGTCGGTGATGACGCCTGCCGTGACCAGCGCGCGGCCCAACAGACCGCGTTCGCGGCCGATGTCCGGTGCCCGTCCCAGCGCGTCCATTTCGCAGGTGACCGTCATTGTCGTGGCGTCCTTAGAACCGCCACCAGGCAGCCACGAATGGCCCACCTGCAGCGCCGGTGTTGCGGCCCATCACTGGCTGCTGATATCCCACCTGCCACTGGCTGCCGCCCGGCGCGGTGTACAGCGTGGACAGCTGCAGCTTGGTGAGGTCGTAGTTGGTGCCGGTAGCGACGAAGCCGGAGTCACCAGGCGTCGAGCCGACGACAAAGGCGTCGTTACGCCCGTTGCCCAGCCCCTGGATCACGTTGACTTCGCCAAGCAGCAACCAGCTCGGGGTCAGGCTCAGGCCGCTGGAGGCGTCCACGCGCAGTTCGTCGGAGGCCGCACTGCCGCGCAGGCGCACTGCGCCGCCCAGATCCACGTAGCCGTTGCGCCCGCCCAGCGTGTAACCACGGCCGCGGCTGTAACGCAGCTCCAGACCGTAGTCGCCCAAACCGAGTGCCGGGTCGCGTCCGGGATTATTCGGGTGATAGGTCTTGTCACGACCATAGGCCGGGATGCTGACCAAGGCTTGCACCGAACTACGCCAGACCTCGTTCTCCGCGCTTGGCAGTGCGTAGCGCAGGCCGATTTCCTGATCGGCAAAGCCGGTGGTGCTGCGGCGTGCCCGTCCGGGCGCACCGTTCACCGGTTCGTCGTTGTTGAACCCGACCTCGGTGAAATAGAAATTGCCGATGAAGCTCAGCTTGTCGCTCAAACCATGCTCGACATACACATTGAGCTGGTCCTGGCGGCTGCGTCCGTTGTTGCCGAAGTCGCCACGGTGATGGGCATCGTTGAACCAGCCGGTGCCATCGCTATGCAGCGCCTTGACGATCACCAGGGTGTCGCCCTGCGGCTGGGTCCAGGCACCGGCCACGGCGGTGCCTGGCACGGCGGCCATCACATAGCTCAGCGCAAGCGCCGATAGCGCGGCTGCCGGCACGCGGCGGGTGCTGGATACAAGAGAAGGAGGCGAGACAACCGGACGGGACTGCAGCGCAGCGGCGCACGGCTGACGTACCCGCAATTGCGGGTCGTTCTGTAAGGACATTTGCACGATTCCTGATGGGGGACCCGGAAGGGACAGGAAGCTAGTGATTGATCACACTTCGAAGCGAAACGTATCACAGTTACGCCCCGCCACCCATCACTGATTTATCACAAATTTAACGCTAGCGAACTCATCTCTTTCGCAACAATTTCGGCACCTGGGCAGCGGCATGGGTCCAGATCGCCAGCCATACGCCAAGCCGGGTGACCGGCCCGCGCCGGCCCGCCTCGAACTTGCGGAAATAGCGCCACAGCCCGCGGTGTTTGTGCCACTCCACGAAGAATGGCCGCGACCGGCTGGACACGCCACGCACGTGCACGACCTGCAGATCGTTGGCCACCGCCACCAGCGCGCCGGCCTGACGCGCCCGCCGGCACAGGTCCAGGTCTTCGGCATGCAGGCGGTAGGCACCGTCCCAGCCGTCGAGCCGGTCGAACAGGCTGCGCTGCATCAGCATCAAGGCGCCGGAGATGGCGTCCACCACCTGCAACGTCGCAGAAGGATCGGCCGGCACCGCCAGCTGCGCGGCAGCGCGCGGTGCGCGCAGCATCGCGGCAAAATCCGGATCGCGGCGGCGCACTGCCGCATCCGGCTGCCCCTGCTCGTCCACCTGCTCCACGCCCAACAACACTGCCGCATGCCCTGCCGCGCGTGCGCACAGCTGCGCCAATGTGTCGCGCTCGACCATCAGGTCCGGATTGATGAACACCAGCCAGGGCGCCTGCGAGTCGCGCGCGCCCTGGTTGCAGGCCGTCGCAAAGCCGGGGTTGTCCGGGTTGGCGATGAAGTGCAGGCGCGCATCGGCCAAGGCATGCCGCTGCACGACTTCCAGGGTGTCGTCGCTGGAGGCGTTGTCGACCACCCGGATCTCGCTGATGCCCTCTGCCACGCGCAGCCGCGACAGGCACGCATCGATGGTGCTGCTGCTCTGGTAGGTGACGACGACGGCGGCGATCTGGACAGGAGTCATCGGTCCATTATCCGGTGCCGAGGCCGCGCAACGCCATCACGCCGATGCCGGCCCGCACATGACGGCTGGCAGCGCCAGCAGGCATACTGCGCGCCCGGAGCCGCCCAGCGGTCTTCCGCAGGCGCCGCCCACGGCGCACCCCACATTCTTCAGTGTCGAGATGACGGCCAGCGACCTTTCGGTGTTGCGCTGCCTTTTCATTCCCTGCAGCGCAACCGCCTGATGGCGCGCGCGCTGCAACGACGGCCCGGCAGCGCCGTCCGTGTTATCGCCGGTGCGCGCGCCGGGTCCGCTACAACGGCATCGATTGGCTGGTCTATACCACTGGCATGCGCCGCACCGGAGCTGCACGCATGAGTACCTCGCATCAGGTGCACGGCATGAGCCTGGAGTTGGCACTGCCGGACTGGCCGGTGTTGACCGCCGAGGAAATCCATCGCGTGCTGCAGCACGTTTGCGCTGCCGGCGATGGCGCACGGATTCGCTGGCATAGCGCACGCCCGTTTTCCGCTGCCGCCTGCGTGGACACCGCCACCGGCACGCTCATCGTCAAGCGGCATCACCGCAGCGTGCGCAGCATCGCCGACTTGCGCGAAGAACATGGCTTCATGGCGCACCTGCGCTGGGCCGGCGCGCCGGTGGTCGAGGTGCTGCACGATGCCGCCGGCCACACCGCCCTGGCCGATGCGCACTGGGTCTATGAAGTACAGCGCGCAGGCCTCGGCCAGGACCTGTATCGGGACGCCTTGTCGTGGACGCCCTTTACCAGCACCGCGCATGCGTTGGCCGCAGGCGCCGCGCTGGCACGCCTGCATCTGGCAGCGCAGGGATTCGATGCGCCGCCACGTCGAAGCAGCGTCCTGGTCGCCAACCTGGCGCTGTTCGCGCAGGCCGACCCGCTGCGGGCGGTGGAACAGGCATTGCTGTCGCGCCCCGGCTTGGCCGCCGATTTCCAGGGCCGGCCCTGGCGCCGCGACCTGGCCGACCATTTGCTGCCCTGGCACGCCCGGGCATGGCCGGTATTGTCGGTGCCCGGTGCATTGCCGCCGCTGTGGACGCACGGCGACTGGCATGCCTCCAACCTGCTGTGGCGCACGCACGACGATGGCGACACCGAGGTCGGCGCGGTGTTCGACTTCGGCCTGTGCGACCGCAACTTTGCGATGTTCGACCTGGCCACGGCGATCGAACGCAACCTGATCCCATGGTTGAACCTGGACGCAGGGCAACGTGCGCAGCCACAGCTGGAGCAACTCGACGCCTTGCTGGACGGCTACAGCCGGCACTGCACGCTGGGCGCGGTGCAGCTGCGGCAGCTGGTCGCCTTGCTGCCGATCGTGCATGCCGACTTCGCCCTGAGCGAGATCGACTACTTCGCCGGCATCACCCGCTCGGCCGACAACGCCGACATCGCCTATCACCGCTACCTGCTCGGCCATGCGGACTGGTTTGCCAGTGCCGATGGCCAGCGTCTGCTCGACCACCTGCACGCGCGCGCGCGCCGGTTGCCATGAGCGCTCTCTCTTCTCCTTCTCGAGTCCTGCGCATGTACCTGCCCGTCTCCCTGCCCCACCGCCGCCCGCTCGCGCTTGCACTCGCGCTGTGCGTGGCCACGCCTGCACTCGCGCAGCAAGACCCCGGCGCCGAGGCGGTGGAACTGGATGCGGTCAACGTGCGTGGCGAACGCGCCGAGGCCAGCACCGCGTTGACCGGCTTCGGCGCCACGCGGCTGCTGGATGCCCCGGCCTCGATCGCGGTGATCGATCGCCAGCAAGTGCTCGACCGCCAGGCACGCGTGCTCAGCGAGGTATTGCGTGCCGATGCCTCCACGGGCGAGGCCTATGCACCGATCGGCTACTACGAAAATTTCGTCGTGCGCGGCTATTCGCTCAACGCCGCCAACAGCTACCGCATCAACGGCCTGAGCGCGGTGGGCGAGCAATCCATCGCGCTGGAAAACAAGCAGCAGGTGCAGCTCCTCAAGGGTCTGGCCGGGCTGCAATCGGGTGTCAACGAACCGGCCGGGTTGATCGACTACCGCACCAAGCGGCCCGAGCACGTGCGTAGCGTGACCCTGGGGACCGACGAACAAGGTTCGCGCTATGTCGCCGCCGACCTGGGCGACTGGTTCGGCGCTGAACGCAGCCTGGGCCTGCGCGTCAATGCCGCACGCGAAGACATCGACAGCTATGTCGACCACGCCGACGGCTACCGCAATTTCCTGTCGCTGGCCGGCGACTGGAAGATCACCCCGCAATCGCTGCTGCAGCTGGACGTGGAATACCAGCATCGCCAGCAACGCTCGGTGCCGGGTTATCAACTGCTGGGCGGCACCCAGGTGCCGCGCGCCATCGATGTGCATCGCCTGCTCGGCTACCAGCCGTGGTCGCGGCCGGTGGAGATGAATGCGCTCAATGCGCAACTGCGTTACGCCTACCAGTTCAACGACGACTGGCGCGCCACTGCCGAAGCGGCGCGCAGCCGCTCGGTGATCAACGATTTCTCCGCATTCGCCTGGGGCTGTTACGGCGCGGCCAGTTGCGCCGATATCACCACACCGAACTTTTTCAGCGCGCAAGGCGGGTACGACGTCTACGACTACCGCAACCCCGACGACACCCGCGTGCACGATCAACTGCGCGCCACGCTGGAAGGCCGCGTGCTCACCGGCGCACTGGATCATCACCTGAGCATCGGCGGCGACTGGCTGCGCCGCACCATCGATCGTTTCGGCTCGGTCAACGAATTCGTCGGCAGCGGCAGCATCGACCGCGACCCGCAGGTGTTTGCACAAACCGACGTCGCCCTGGACCCGAAAGAGCGCCGCCTGGACAGCCGTCAACGCGCCCTGGTGATCGCCGACCGGATCGGACTGGGGCCGCGGTGGGAGCTGTCGCTGGGCGCGCGCTATGTGCACCTGGACGAGCGCAGCTTCGATCGCGATGGCGTCCTGGAGCGCCGCACACGCAAGGACACGCTGCTGCCGCAGGCCGCACTGCTGTTCAAGCCGCAACAGAACGTGTCGCTGTATGCCAGCTACGCCAAGAGCCTGGCCGCCGGCGGCACCGCGCCGTGGTTTGCCGACAACGCCGATGAGATCCTGCCGCCGACCAATGCCTACCAGCTGGAAACCGGCGCAAAATTCGATTTCGACGGCCTGCGCCTGGGCGCGGCGCTGTTCGACATCCGCCAGGCCTACCAGTTCACCCAGCCGCAGGTCGATGGAGGCTTGCTCTATGTGCAACAGGGCCGCCTGCACAACCGCGGCCTGGAGGTGTCGGCCGATGGCGCGGCCACCGCGCAGTTGCGCATCTTCGCCAGCGTCGCGGCGATCCGTGCGCGCGCCGAAGACACCGGGATTGCCGACTACGAAGGCCATCAGGCCATCAACGTACCCAAGCTGCGTGCCAGCCTGCAGGCCGACTACAGCGTGCCCGGCATCGACGGCCTGGCGCTGCTGGCAGGCCTGCAATACAGCGGGCGCAAGTTCGCCGACCGGCTCGGCAACGCCAGCGTGCCGGCCTACACCGTGGCCAACCTGGGCGCGCGCTATGCCACTGCACTGGGCGGGGTGGCCACCACCTGGCGCCTGAACGTGGACAACGTGTTCGACAAGCGCTACTGGCGCGATGCCGGCGAATACCAGGGCGATGCATACCTGTTCCCGGGTGCGCCGCGTACGGCGCGCCTGACGGTGCAGGTGGATTTTTGAGGTCTGCTGCCCCCATCCGCCCTTCGGGCACCTTCCCCCGCAGGCGGGAGAAGGACGTCGAAGCGAGTCAGCCGTGTTTGTGCGTGTTTGAGGCAATGGCTGAAAACAGCAGGCACCAGTTGAAGGCAGGAACTCAGCGGTGAGAGCGCTATCGCGTTTCCATCGCATGCAGATTCGGGGCACCGCGCAGCATCCACGTCCGACCGCACCGCTGTTTTGCACGGCTTGCACCTCTCCCACCGCTGTCCACTTTCCATCAGGCATTGCATGTCATTGCTCGAATCCACCGCCGTCGTGATCAACCTGCTGGGCGTGTGGCTGACCGCGCGGCGCATTCGCTGGTGCTGGCCGGTCGGCATCGTGGCGGTGGCGCTGTATGCCTGGCTGTTCTATCAGTGGAAGCTGTATTCGGACATGCTGCTGCAAGGGGTCTACGTGCTGGCCCAGCTGTACGGATGGTGGCACTGGCAACGCGGTGCCGCTGCAGAAACACGGATTCGCCCGCTGCCGATGCCGGTTGCGGAACTGTGGCTATCGCTGTGCATCGGCGCGGCGTTCGCTGCCGCGCTCGGTGCCTACATGCATCACCGCACCGATGCCACGCTGCCGTGGCTGGATGCGGCGCTGGCCAGTTTCAGCCTGGTCGCCAGCGTGTGGGCCGCGCGCAAACGCATCGCCAACTGGGTGCTCTGGATCGTGCTCGATTGCATTTACGTAGGCGTGTTCCTGAGCAAAGGGCTATACCCCACCGCCCTGCTCTACGCCGGTTTCGTGGGGCTTGCGGTGTATGGATGGCGTAGCTGGAAAGCCCAACAGCAGCAGAACCCGGCAGGCGTTGCCTGAGCCACCTGCGGTTTGCGGGCGCGTTCTTCTTTACCATCGCCGCATGTACCTCTCTCACCCAACTGTCTTGCACAGGCGCTGCAGCCACCACCGGCGGATCGCCGCATGAGCGCACCGCGCCAGCACGCCATCACCGAAATCGTCTCCGCGCAGATCGCCGCTGGCGAATGGGGGCCGGACCAGCGCCTGCCGGTAGAGCGCGCGCTTGCCGAACGCTTTGGCTGCACCCGCATCACCTTGCGTGAGGCCTTGCAGCAACTGGAAGCGCAGGGACGCATCTACCGCGAGAACCGGCGCGGCTGGTTCGTCAGCGCACCGCGCGTGCGTTACGACCCCACCAGCATCGCCGGTTTCATGCAGTACGTGGCGGCGCAGGGGCGCAAGCCGCGCACCGAGCTGTTGAGTGCCACCCGCCAGGCGGCGGGCGCTGCCTACGCGGCGGCGCTACGGCTGCAGACACCGTACGAAGAGGTCTTCGTGCTGCAGCGCCGGCGCTGGATCGACCGCCGCGCAGTGCTGCTGGAAACCAACGTGGTGCTGGCTGCCTGGGCGCCGGGCCTGCTGGAACACGACCTGGCCGGTTCGCTGTCGAGCGTGTTCAACCGGAAACTCGGGCTGTTCCTGAGCCGCGCGCAGGTGTCGATGCATCCGGCCGGGCTGGACGCCGCGCAAGCCCTGTTGCTGCAGTCCACCACCGGCACGCCCTGCTTCCGGCTGCAGCGGCTCAGCTACGCCGAAGACGGCCGCGCGGTGGAACTGGATATCGAATCCTGGCGCCACGATGCGCTGGAGGTGGTGGTACGCACCGAGGCACCGATGCGTTCGGCTTCTTGAGCGGCTAACAAGACGACGTCACGTCAGTCATTGCACTGCGGCCTGGCTGCAGGGCCCTTGCCCGCCCACCATCGCGGGACACGCCGTGAATCCGTCCATGGAGGCTCTTACGCGGCATCCATGCCGCGTAAGGTCCCGCGACGGTGGGCGGGCAAGGACCAGTCGAGATGGTTGGTGTGCATGTTTTCAACAAAGCAACCGACTCACTCTCCGGTGCGGTGTCCTCGCCGATTGCGGGACCGTGTGGCGGCATGGATGCCGCCACCGAGCCCCCAGGGACGGGTTCACGGCGTTTCCCGCGAGCGGTGAGGGCACCGCGCCCTCGACCCCCTCGGCGTTTGACCTGGACTCCCGATAGCATCTACCAGCATACGGCCGACAAGCCACTGCACTCACCGCACGGCAAGCAGTCGTCAGGTTGCATAGGAAAGCGCTCAAGAACTGCACTGCACAAGTCCACCGAACACCGGCTGCGCCCGCCTGACGGTGAGCATGCCGCTTTGGCAGCTGTTCTACGCGTCAAATAGCCTGCGTTGTGAATCCGGCGGCGGCAGGTCGGCGAGCAGCTGCGCGAGTTGATCGCGCTGCGCACGCAGCGGGTCGTGCATCAGGAAGTTGGCCAGGCGGGCGTGCCAGGCCGGCCAGCGCGTGGCCAGTGCATCCATGTCGCCATCGGCCGGGCGGCCTTCGTGCGGCGAGGCGACAAAGGCGGTGTCGCACAGCACGTTGCGCCATCCCAGCCCCGCCATGCGCAGGCTCAGGTCCACCAGTGCCGCATACCAGGAGCCGTAGCTGCTGGCATCCAGGCCGCCGGCCTTGCGCCGTGCGCTGCCGCGCAGCAACACCGCGTGGCCGATCGCCGATGGCAGTTCCGGATGCAGCGGCGGCATCGCCGCACACGCAGCGGCCAGCCGCTCCGGCACCTCGGGCATCGGGTTGAGTTCGCCCAGGCGTGGCCAGGCACAGGCTTCGCCTACATTGCTCCACGGGGTGGCGGTGGCAATCGCCGCATCGCGCGCAAAACAGGCATCGAGTTGATTCAACCAACCCGGCAGCGGGCAGGCATCCACACCCAGCACCACCACGTCGGCATCGCCGCAGGCGCTGAGCATTTCGTCCAGATGCGCGACCTCGCCGAGCATGCGCTGGCGCCGTGTGTGATGCGCCTGCAGCCGCGTGCGCGCCAGCCAGTGCTCGATCACCGCGCGGCCACGCGGGCCGGCCTGCGCGTCGTCGGCCAGCCACACCCGCGTGCCAGCGGGCGTGGCGGCATCCAGTGCGCCCAGGCACGCATCCAGGGCCTCGTCGTCGGTGCCGACCGGCACCAGCACGACGGGCAGTGCCGCACTCATTGCGGCTTCTGGCTGGGCTTCAGCGGCTCCATGGCCTTGAACTTCTGGCCGTACTCGTCGGTGAGATTGCGCGCTTCCTGCGGGTTGCGCACGATCGACGGGGTGATCAGCACGATGACTTCGCGGCGAGTCGTATCTCTGGTCTTCTGACCGAACAACGCACCGACAACCGGCAACTTGCTGAGAAACGGCACCCCGGAACTTCCATCGCTAGTGCTGTCGTCGATCAGCCCGGCCAACATCATGGTGTCGCCACTCTGCACCGCGGCTTCGGTTTTGACACGGCGCGTGTTGATGTCGACATTGCAGGCGGCGCTATTGACGGTTGTGGTGGTCGCGGCCGTACACGCAGCAGGACGCGCACCAGGCGTACTGATTTCCTGCACGATATCCAGGAACACCATGCCGTCCTTGGTGACGCGCGGACGCACTTTCAGGATCACACCGGTATCGATGTACTGCACCGACGAGAAGCTGCTGTCGCTGCCCAGCCCGGTGTTGATCGATGTGGAATTGATCGGAATGCGCGAACCCACATTGAGCGTGGCTTCGGCGTTGTTTCGCACAAAGACCGATGGCGTCTGCAGCAAGCGAATATTGGTGACCTGATCGAGCGCACTGATGACCGCAGCCGCATTTTTCCCCAGGAATGTCCAACCCACACCGTTGTTGGTGATGCTTCCCGCTATGTCGCCCCAGATATTGCGGCCCGCAGCCGATGGCAGTGCAGGACCGCCACCATTACCGTTGGCGTTGAACGGAGTTGTTACCGCATTTTCGAAGTACCAATTCACACCGTACTGCAGCTGGCCCGTCAAATTCACCTCAGCCACCTGCGCCTCGATATGCACCTGCATCGGCATCACGTCGAGCTTTTCGATGACGTCGCGGATGGAGGTCCATGCCTGCGGGGTGGAACGCACCAGCAAGGTATTGGTTTCGGCCACCGCCGACACGCCGACCTTGTCGCCTTCCACCTCCAGCGTCACCGCGCCATTGCCGTTGCTGCGCGGCGACAGCTGCAGGCTGCCGTTGCCCAGCCCACCGCTGCTGCTGCCACTGCCGCTGCTGCCACCGAAGCTGCTGCCGGAGGAGCTGCCATCGCTACTCTCGCCGACGCTGCCGCCGGTCATGCCGGAGCTGCCGCCCATGCTGCTGTCGCGATTGCCCAGCTGCCCACCCAGCACGCTGGTTTCCGCGCCCGGCGCCAGCGAAGCATTGGAGTCGCCGTTGTTGCCGCGGCCGCCGAACACCTCCGACAGGCGGTCGGCCAGGTCCTTGGCCTTGATGTATTTCAACTCATACGAGAACAGCCGCACACCGCCGCCGGCGCTGTCGATGCGGTCCAGCCATTGCTGGATCTGGTCCAGGTAGCGCGGCTGCGGGGTGATCACCAGCACCGCGTTGGCGTTTTCCAGCGGCATGAAACGGAACATGCCGGCGCTGGGCGTCTTGCTCTGTTCGCCGAAGACCTTTTCCAGATCGGCCGAGACCTTTTCGGCCTTGCCGGACTGGATCGGGAACACGCCCACCGACATGCCCGACAGCCAGTCCACGTCGAAGATCTGCACGGTGCGCAGGTAGTTTTCCAGCTCGGCGCGGGTGCCGCCCAGCGTGATCACGTTGCGCGAGGGGTCGGTACCGACGATGGCGTTCGGGCGCGCGTACGGCTCCAGCACCTTCTTCATTTCGCTGGCGGAGATGAACTTCAACGGCACCACGCGCACCTCGAAGCCGCGCGCGGCCGAGGGCGATGCGGTGCTGGGCGCGACGGTGCCGGCCAGCGCCTGGTCGGCCGGCACGATGTTGTAGCGGCCGCCGCTGAACACCATGCGCGCGTTGTTCCAGCCCAGCACCATTTCCAGCAGGTTCAAGGCCTGCGCCGGCGAGACCGGATTGGGCGTCGCCAGGGTCACGGTGCCCTGCACGCCGGGGGCGATGACGTAGTTCTGCCCGAGCATGTCGCCCAGGATCGCCTTGACCACCGCCTGCACCGATTCGCCTTCGAAGTTGAAGGTGGCGCTGCCGCTGCTGGCCATGCCCAGCGAGGGCGACGGCGCGGCGGCGGCGCTCTGGTTGATCATGGTGCCGCTGCCACGCCGGATCACCGGGGTGGGCTTGGCGCTGGCATTGCCCTCGGCGCGTTGCTCGGCGCTGGTCTGGGTGGCGCCGGCAGCGCCGACTTGCGGGTCCAGGCGCGCGTCGCGGCGCACCTCCGGCGGCGGCGTGGAGGCGCAACCGGCCAGCAGGCCGATCAGCAGGGACACGGGAAACAGGCGCTGCGTCATGCGTTCACTCATTGGGTCTGACCGGGGGTAGAGCCGCTCTGGCGCTGCTGTTGCAGCTGGCGGCGTCGGGCTTCGATACGTTCGCGGATGGCGCGCATCTGATCGTCGGAGGGGCGTGGGGCTTCCTGGGCGCCATCGCTGCGCTGCGGCGGCACCGTCGGCGGTGCCTGTCCACCGGGCTGCTGTGGCTGCGCGGCGGGCTGGGTCTGCGGCGGTTGCGTCGGCGCAACGGCGGCGGCATCGGGCGAGGGTAACGGCGGGATGGCGCCGGCAGCGGCGCGCGCGCCCGCATTGGCGGTGGGTGGCTGCCCGCCCAGGCCGTTGAACACATGCAGCTCCAGTGTCTGGGTGCCGCCGGGGCCCTCGATGGTTGCGCTGCGCGGCTGCAGGGCGAGCAGGCGCCAGCCCTTGACCGCCTCGCCGCCCAGTTGCACACGCACCGAATCCTGCGGGTCCAGCGTCAGCGTGGCCATCTTGAAGTTGTCCGTCAGCAGCACGCCGGTCAGGCGCACTGTCGAGGCAGCACCGCTGCCGTCGTTGCCGGACAGGAAGAACGGATGCGGCAGGCGGTCTTCGGCGAAGGCCGGATGCGCGGCGATCTCCGAATATTTTTCGAATGCGCCCAGCCGTTCCGGGGCTGGTGCCGGCAGCGTGGGCAGGCGCTGCACCAGGGCCGGGTCGTCCGGCAGCAACTCCACGCGCTTGCCCAGCCCGGCCACGGCCAGCACGCATACCAGCAGCGCCCAGCCGACCACGGTAGCCAGCAGCCAGGTGCGCAGGCCGATCATGTCAAGGCGCATTGCCGGCCTCCGCAGCGTCGGGGGCGGCGGGCGCCGCGTCGGTGTTCAACGGCGCGGCGCTGGCGCCCGGGCGCAGATAGCCGGCCAGTTCGAAGGCGATATCCAGGCCGTTGCCGCTTTCGTTGGGCGAAAGTTGGTAGCGCTGCGCCATCACGTTGAGATTGTCCACGAACAGGCGCGGGGTGCCGTTTTCCAGGCTGTACAGCACCGAGGCCAGCTCCGGCGTGCCACAGCGCAGGCGCACCTGCACCGCGACGCGGGTGAAGCGGTCCTTGCTTTCCGGCTGCAGCGGCGAGCGGTTGCTGATCGCGCAGCTGCGGTTGCCGGGGCTGGCTTCCACCACGGCGCGCTCCAGCCGCTGCACCAGGCCGGCCGAGGCCAGTTCGGCCGAAGTCTCCGGCAAAAAGCCCGGGCGGCTTTCCAGTGTCTGGCGCGCCTGGCGCAGCCGCTTGCTGACTTCCGGCGCCTGCTGCAGCTGCACGCGCACGCGCAGCTCGCGTTCGCGCAGCGCCTGCAGATCGTCCTGCACGGCGATCATCGGCTGGGTGAACCAGGGGTGCACCAGCACCAGATAGGCCACGCCGATCACCAGCAGCAGCAGGCCCAAAGCGATCCAGCGATCGCGCTTAACGCTGCGTGGCATCGGCCGCCTCCTTGGCATCGGGGCCGGCCAGTTCGGCGGTGATGGTGAAGCGGTCGACGTTGCGACCGGCATCGCTCTGCAGCACGCCGGTCAGCGAGGGCGTGCGCCACAGCGGCGAGCCTTCCAGACGCCGCACCAGCGAGGAGGCTTCGTTGCTCAACCCGATCAACTGCAATTGCCCGCCTTCCACCGAGAATTTTTCCAGATAGGTGCCACCGGGCAGGCGCCGGCTCAGCTCGTCCCAGATTTCCACCGAGGTCGGGCGGGTGGCGCGCTGCTGCTGGAAGAAATTTGCACCTTCGACCAGATCCAGCAATTGCTGGCGTTCGGCGGCGACCTGGCGCGCACGCGCGGCGTTGGCCTGCACCTTGGCACGCAGGTCGTCGGCGGCCTGGCGGCGGTTGTCCAGCAGCAGCCAGCCGGCCACGGCCAGCAACACCAGTGCGGCGGCCGCGAGCAACAGGTTCCAGCGCTGCATCGGGTCGCTGCGCCGCAGCCGGCGCGCCGGTGGCAGCAGGTTTACACCCAAGGGCAGGCCCTGCGCGTCGGCGACATCGATGCCGGACAAGGCGCTGGTCCATGCGTCGGGCACGCCGTCGGGGCCATCGATCATGCGTCGCGGCACCACCACCAGTTCGGCATCGAGCTGGCCGTCTTCGCGTACGTCCAGCACGCGCGCATCGAAGTACACCTGGTCGGCGGTGAACGGGGTTTGCCGGTCGATCTCGAAGCGCGCCACGTCCTGCAGGCGCGCGGCTGCCGCAGCAGGCAGGCGCAACGGGCGACGCAAGGCATGCGCGGCCGGCAGCAGCCAATGCCGCGGCAGGCCCTCCAGCGCGGTGGGCAGCAAGGCATTGACCTCCTGCGGCTGCACCGGCCATGGCAGGCTGGCGATGGCCTCGCTGCTGTGGTCGCGCTGACGCAGCAACTGCAACGCCTGCCCATCGGGCTGCAACAGCAGCCGCGACGGCGACAGGCCCAACTGCCATTGCCAGCGCTGCGGCAGCCAGGCCAGCAGCGATTGCTGCCACCAACGCCAGAAGCCTCCGGCGCCCGGCATGGCGCGTACGCCGATACGACCCAAGGTATCCCGCCATGCGGTCATTGCACTGCTGCTCCCTCTTCCCAACGCAACACGGTATACGCCGACCCAGGTAATGCGGACGCACTGGTGGAGACGACTGCCCGCAACACGGCCTCGCGTCCCTGACTCAGTCGCGCCCGGCTCTCGATACTATAAGTGTCCGACCCACCGACCGTCGCCTCGCTGCCCGGCAAACCCGGCGGCGCGTCACGCTGGGCCAGCAGTTGCCGCGCATCCAGGCCCATCGCGGTCAGCACCGGCCCGGGCGCAAAGCGCGCCTCGGGACGCGAGCGGCCGCTGTACAGGGTGAGGTTGGGCAACAGCTTGCGATACAGCTCGCCATCCATGCCCAGCACCAGGCGCAACTCGCCCAGCGTTTCGAACGGGCCATCCTTGGCACCGTACGGCAACCCGGCATCGGCGTAATCGCGATCTTCCGCGCCACCGCCGGGCTGGCTCAGCGAGTCGCCGTCGCGCCAGTCGACGATGGCGCCGGCAATGCGCGTATCGCGGCCCTGTTCGGCACCGACCGCGCGCACCAGGCCGGCCAGCAGCGCGGGCTCGGCCATGTTCAAGTCCACCTTGCCGCTTTCGTCGGTGATGCGGATCTCCACCGTGGCGTCGTCCATCTGCCAACGATAGCGCCGGCCGTCTGCAAGCCAGCGTGCCTGGGTGTCGGTGCTCTGCAGGCGGGACAATGCGTATTCCAGTCCGGAGCGCGCGTATTCCTGCGCCTGCGCGCCATTGCGCAGCATGCTGCCCTGCAGCGCTTCCACCCGCGCGGTCAGCGCGAATGCGCCGATCATCGCGGTGAGCAGCGCAATCAGCCACAACACCAGCACCAAGGCGGCGCCGCGCATCGCGCTCATTGCCCCGCTCCCGGGTTGCTGGATTGCGGCAGGGCCACCACCATTGGCGGCCAGGCGGCACCGCCACTACGGATCTCGATGCGCACCAGCAACGGCAGACGGTCGTGCCATTCCCACTGCGGCAACCACGCGCTGAGGCGTCCGCTCTGCGGATCCATGCCGCGATACCGGAAGCTCACCTGCTGCACGTCGTCGGCAAGTGTTTCCGGCGGCAGCGTGGTGCCCTCCTCGATCGGCTTGCCCGATTGCAGCATGGTCAATGCGATCCGCAGGGTGCGCTGCTCGCCATCGCCGGCCACCGACAGATCGTGCAGATACGGCCCGCCGCGGCCCAGGTAATCCGGCACATCGGCGGCAAACCGCATGCGCTGCGCCTCGCCGATGAACAGCATCGGCTGCTGACTCTGCGGGTCGATGCCCATCGCGATCGGCAGTGCCGCCGCCAGCCGCCGGCGCAGGAATTCCTCCACCGCACGCACGCGCTCGCTGCGCTGGGCGATCGCCTCGCCGCGCTGGCTCACCGCGCTGGCCGAGCGCAAGGTGGCAAACGCCAATGCCAGCCCGCCCACCAGCAACATCGTCGCCAGCAACACTTCGATCAAGGTGAACCCGGCACTACGCGGCCGACTCATGGCGCGCTGCCCGGTTGCGCCGCCGCGACCAGCCGCAAGGTGCGCCACTGCAACACCTGGTTGGGTTGCTCGCCCCAGCGCACCACCAGGGTCAGCTGCAGCAGCGTGTGTGCGCCGGGGGATACCGGCGCCTGCGGATTGCGCCGCGGCTCGGCGTACGGGCGCACATCCATCGACCAGCGGAAATGCCCGTCCTCGAACGTGCCTTGCTGCTGCTCGGGCACCAGCGGTTTGTCCATGCCCTGCGCCGCCAGCAACGATTGCGCATGCAAGGTGGCGCGCGTGCTCTCGTCGGCCGCACGCACCTGACGCGCGGCACCGGACAGCGATCCCAGCAACAGGCTCAATGCCAGCGCCAGTAACGCAAAGGCGACGATCACCTCGATCAGGGTGTAACCGCGCTGGCGCTTCATGGCGCCGGCGTCCGCAACTGCCCGGAACGCACTTCGCCGGTGATCCAGCCCACGTCCACGCGCCAGGTCGCGTCCTTGACGCGCAGATCGATGCGCCCGCCGGTGGAGGCGCCATCGGGGAAGAACTGGATGGCGCCCTGATCCTGCCGCGACTGCACCTGCCGCGCACCGGTGAAACGCACCTCCAGCGACGCCGGCAGATCGCCGTGGTGGCCGCCGGGTGCTTCCCAGCGGCGCTGCTGCGGGTCGATCAGAAAGCGCTGCGGCGTGCCGGTGGCGATCGCCTGCGTGCGCGTATAGCGCAGCTGCGAGGCGATCGCCTTGCCGGCGGTGCGCAGGCGCATGCCGTCGATCCCGCCGTTGAGCGCTGCGGCAGCCAGCACACCGGCCATCGCGATCAGGGCGATGACCAGCAGCATCTCCAGCAACGAACTGCCACGCGTGCGGGGACGACCAGGGCCGACCACTCCATGCGGATGACGCAACGGCTGACACGCAACGCGCATGGCGAGCGGCTTATTGGTACTTGATGTCCGCGTCGTAACTGCTGCCACCGGGGCGGCCGTCCTTGCCCAGGCTGATCAGATCGAACGGCTGGCCATCGCCGGGCGCGCGGTATTCGATGGTGTGGCCCCACGGGTCGTTGAGTTCAGCCGGCTTGGCGTACGGGCCAAGCCAGCCGCTGCTGCCGCCGGGCTGGGTGACCAGGTCATCGAGCTTGCTCGGCAACTTGCCGGTGTCGAGCTGGAAATTCTCGATCTTGCCGGCCAGGGTCTGGATCTGCGACTTGGCCAGATTGGCCTTGCCGCGATCGGCACCACCGAGCACACGGCTGCCGACCAGGGTCAGCACCGCGCCGATCAGGACGATGACGATGATGATTTCCAGCAGGCTCATGCCGGCCTGGCCTGCACGCGATGGGCTACGGGTGATGGAGCGCTTGATCATGAACGATTTCCTTGCACGTCGATGAAAGATGCTGCCGCCAGAAGATGACACAGCGGCCATTGCAATGGTTCCCGCATGGGTGTCGCGCGGTCGCCGGAACGTTGTTGTGAATCCACCGCCACGTTATCCGATGGCATTGGTCAGGTCATACAGCGGTACCAGCACCGAGATGATGACAAGCCCCACCACCGAGGCCAGCACCAGCGTGATCAGCGGCACCAGCGCGGCCAGCGCGCGGTCGATGGCCTGCGCGGTTTCCAGCTCGAAGGTGTCGGCGGTCTTGAGCAGCATCGTGTCCAGCGCGCCCGATTCTTCGCCGACCTGGATCATCTGCAGGGCCAGCCGCGGGAAGCGCTTGCCGCGTGCCAGCGCCATCGCCAGGCCATGGCCGTTCTTGACGTCGTCGGCGGCGGCATCGACATCCTCGACCAATGCCAGGTTGGACATCACGTTGCGCGCAATGCCGATCGCTGCCAGCAGCGGCACGCCGTTGCGCAACAAGGTGCCCAGGGTCCGCGTCAGCCGTGCGGTTTCCAGGCGCGCGATCAGGCTGCCCACCACTTTCTGCCGCAGCAACCATTCGTCCAGCGCGGCACGGAAGGCGGCATTGCGGCGTTTGCGATCCAGCCACAGCCCCAGTACGCCCGGCACCACGATCAACACCACCCACCAGTCGCGCACCAACAGGCCCACGCTCAACACCGCCTGGGTGAACCACGGCAAGGCCACATCCAGGCTTTCGTACATCTGCGCGAACTGCGGCACCACATAGCCGAGCAGGAACAGCAGCGCGCAGCCGACCACCGCCAGCAGGATCGCCGGATAGATCAACGCGTTGATCACCTTGCCGCGCAGCGCGCGGCTGCGCTCCAGGTAGTCGGCCAGGCGTTGCAGCGTGTCCTGCATGCTGCCGCCGGCTTCGCCGGCGCGCACCATGTTGATGTAGAGCTTGGAAAACAGCCCGTGCTGGCGTTCCAGCGCCGAGGACAGCGGCGCGCCGCCACGCACGGTGTCGCGCACATCGCCGATCACGCGCCGGCTTTTGTCGTCTTCGGGCAGATCCATCAGGATCGACAACGCGCGATCCAACGGCTGGCCGGCACCGATCAGCGTGGACAACTGCTGGGTGAACTGCACCAGCGCGGCGTTGTCGAACGGCTTCTTGCGCAACAGCATGCGCAGCGACGGCGAATCGTTTTCGCCGGTGGCCAGGCGTGTTTCCACCGGCAGGTGGCCCTGCTCCTGCAGGCGCAGCGCAACGTCGGCGTCGCTGGCCGCTTCCATCTGGCCATCGAGCATTTCGCCGTGGGCGTCGAGCGCCTTGTAGCGGTACAGGGGCATCAGGCTGGAAGGCCGGGAGTGGGGAATCGGGAATCGGGAATCGGGCAACGCACGGTGCTGCGCTGTGCTGGCGCGACTGCGCGCATCTGCGCGTGCGCGCACCGCAGTGCCAGGACGCTGCTTTGGTTATCTTCCGATCCTGAGCATCCGATGCTCGTTGTGGCTCCCTTGACTCTCACGCATCCTCCGTCACGCGCAGCACTTCTTCGATGGTGGTTTCGCCGCGCAAGGCCTTGGACAGGCCGTCTTCGTACATGGTGCGCATGCCGGCCTTGCGGGCCAGTTGCTCGATCTCGCCCATGCCGGCGCGACGCATCACCGCGCGCCGCAATTCGTCGTTCATGACCAGGAATTCGACGATGGTGGTGCGGCCGAGGTAACCGGTCGGCGCGGCGGCAGAGGCGCGCGGGCGATACAGGTAGATCTCTCCGTCCGGCTGCAGCCGGCGCAGGTTGAAGCGTTCGACTTCTTCCGGCGATGCCGGATAGCGCTCGGCGTTGGCCAGGTCGAGTTTGCGCACCAGCCGCTGCGCCAGGATGCCGTTGATGGTGGAGGTGAGCAGATAATCCTCCACGCCCATGTCGAGCAGGCGGGTGATGCCGCCGGCCGCATTGTTGGTGTGCAGCGTGGACAGCACCAGATGGCCGGTGAGCGCGGACTGGATCGCGATGCGTGCGGTTTCCAGATCGCGCATTTCGCCGATCATGATGATGTCCGGATCCTGGCGCACGATGCTGCGCAGCGCGTTGGCGAAATCCAGCCCGATCTGCGGTTTGGCCTGGATCTGGTTGATGCCTTCGATCTGGTATTCCACCGGGTCTTCGACGGTGATGATCTTCACGTCGGAGGTATTGAGCTGGCTCAATGCGGTGTACAGCGTGGTGGTCTTGCCCGAGCCGGTCGGGCCGGTCACCAGCATGATGCCGTGCGGTTGCTCCAGCACCTTGCGGAACTGCGGCAGAAACTCTTCGGTGAAGCCGAGCTTGTAGAAGTCGAACACCACCGTCTCGCGATCGAGCAGACGCATCACCACGCTCTCGCCGTGCGCGGTGGGCACGGTGCTGACACGCAGGTCCAGCTCCTTGCCCTGCACGCGCAGCATGATGCGGCCGTCCTGCGGCAGCCGGCGTTCGGCGATGTTGAGCTTGGCCATGATCTTGATGCGGCTGATGACCGCGGCGGTGAGCTTGGCCGGCGGGCTTTCGCCTTCCACCAGCACGCCGTCCACGCGGTAACGCACCTTGAGCCGGCTTTCGAACGGTTCGATATGGATGTCCGAGGCGCGCAGCTCCACCGCGTGCTGGATCACCAGGTTCACCAGGCGAATCACCGGCGCCTCGGACGCCAGGTCGCGCAGCGCTTCGATATCGTCGCTACTGTTGGCATCGCCATCGGCGGTTTCCACGATGGTGCCCATCGCGCTGCGGCCCTGGCCGTACCAGCGCTCGATCAGATCGTCGATTTCCGAGCGCAGGCCAACCTGCAGGAACAGCGCACAGCCGGTGGCAAGCCGCACCGCGTCGATCGCGTAATCGTCGTAGGGATCGGCGATCCACAGCTCCAGCCGGCCATCGCGTTCGCCGACCGGGCACAGATGGAATTGCTTGAGGAAGCGTAGCGACAGCCCCTGCACTTCCGGCAGCATCTCCGGCGGGGTATCGCCGAGCTGGCGGGCATCCACCAGCGGCAGACCCAGCACATCGGCGCAGGTCTCGGCATGATCGCGTTCGGATACCAGGCCCAGACGGCCGAGCAAGGCCAGCAGGCCCATGCCGGATTCGGTCTGCAACTGGCGCGCGCGCAGCAGATCGGTGTCTTTCAGGCGACGGCGTTCAAGCAGCGCCTCGACGATGCGCGTCTCCGCACTGCGATGCTCAATTGGATCGACGGCAACCGCGTTCACACTCGTCTCCACTGGTCCGGCGCCGACTGTAGCAGTTTGCCGCGACGATCAACCGCACGCATCTGAATCGCCCTGAAAAACGATGCCCCCGGTGATTGGCCGGGGGCATCGGTCACACTATCTGCGTACTTACTGTCGTGCAACGAGCGTCAGCTTCGCGTAGTCGCCAGCGCCCACCAGCTTGATGTAGTAGGTGCCTGCCTTGGGAGCAGTGAAACGCACGGTTTCGCTGTTGCCCGGGCGGGTCGACTTGGCGTCGTAACTGGTCGCGCTGGGTTCGGCTTCATGGCTGACGTACACCGACACATCGCCGGTGCCGCCGTAGGTCATGAAGCTGAGCACGGCCCCGGCCTTGGCTTCGAAGCTGTACAGCGTGGCGCTGCCGGCGGGACCACTCAGGCCGGTCAGCGGGGCCTTGTTGGTCAAGGCAATGGCGGTCGGCGCGCAGCTTTCGGTGGCCGGATCGCAGGGCTCCACCAGCACCGCTTCCAGCGCGGCCTTGGCATCGACGATGCCGCTGCCGATCGGGGTGCTGGCCGGCGGCGTCACCGGGAAGCGGCGGCTGGTCTGCTTGAGCAGGGCTTCCACTGCGGCCGGAGTCAGCGGGCCATCGCCCAGGCCGATCGCCGCGCTCTGCACCAGGGCGACGACACCGGCCACGTGCGGCGATGCCATCGAGGTGCCGCCTAGTCCCATATAGGTATAGGTGCCCGAGGTCGGCGTGGTCGCACCGGTATAGCCGGCCTGCCAGATGTAGCCGCCCGGATTGCCGTCCACGCTGCCACCGCCGCCCGGACCGGACAGGTCCACCTTGCTGCCGTAGTTGGAGTAGTAGGTGATGCCGCCGGTGATACGCGTGGCACCCACGGTGATGGTGTTGTTGCAGCTGGCCGGCGAATGGTTGGCCGCGTCTTCGCCGCTGTTGCCGGCCGCCACCACCACGGTGGTGCCGCGCGAGACGGCGCCGTTGATTGCCAGCTGGGTGGCCGAATCGCACGGCTCGCCGCCGCCCAGGCTCATGTTGATCACCTCGGCCGGGTTGGTGTTGGCGGGCACGCCAGCAACCGTACCGCCGGAGGCCCAGACGATCGCATCGGCGATGTCGGAGGTGTAGCCACCGCAACGGCCGAGCACGCGCACCGGCAGGATGGTCGCCTTCGGCGCCACGCCGGCCATGCCGACGCCGTTATTGGTCGCTTCGGCCACGGTGCCCGAGACATGGGTGCCGTGCCAGGAGCTTTCCTGTGCCACCGAGCCGTCATAGCAGACGTTGTCGGCCTCTTCCCAGTCGCCGTAATCCAGCGCGCCCGGTACCCGGGCATCGGTGGGACGACGCGAGACTTCGGCATCGGTAATGAAGTCGTAACCCTGTAGCAGGTTGCCGGCAAAGTCCGGATGGCCCGGCAGGATGCCGGTATCCAGCACCGCCACCACCACGCCGGCGCCCTGCGACAGATCCCATGCGGCCGGCGCATTGATGCCGCCGTTGGGGTTGCTCAGATGCCACTGGTACTGCGCGTACAGCGGGTCATTGGGTACCAGCTGCGGGGTCACGTCGGTGGTGGCGACGCTCTTCTTGATCTCGACCGGGCGCAGCATGCGATCGATCTGCACGTCGGCCACGGACGGGTCGTTCTTGAGCTCGACCACGACCTTGTCCACCTGTGCGGTGGTCAGCGTGCTGGACAGCTTGATCAGGTCCGAGCCGATGCCGAGCTTGCGCACATACGTCGCCTTGGCGGCGGCTGCGCTGCTGCGTGCGCCAGTGCTCGCACCGACACGGCCGACGGCGGCCTGCACCGCGCTCAGCTTGCTGGCGCGATCGGTCGCGGCGGCGGTGTTGTCCTTGTAGCGCACGATCAGGCGGCTACTGAACGCAGCGCCGGCCGATGCTGCCTGGGTCGGTTCCTTGACCAGCAGTTGCGGGGCAGCAGCGAGCGTGCCCGATGCACCGAGCGCCATCATCAAGATGGCGCCGGTCAGCGGGGAGAGACGGAAATTCTTGTCGATCACGGTGAAGTCCTCTTCGTGTTTTTCGTCGATCAGCTGGGAGCGGCTTTCGAAACTGCTGCGCAACTGCGGTGCAGCTCGCTGCGTTTGATCAGCCACTCCTGGTAAGGCCATCACTCCATCGAATCCGTTGGCCGGCCCAGCCACGGTCCTTGCCCGCCCCCTCGGGCCTTGCTCTGGCGCGGCGGCGCACACCGGCGCCGGCGCGTGTCATGCACCCAGCGGGTTACCAGCCGAAGCCGGCACCCACACCGATCGAACTGTCGTCACCGCTGAGTGCGCCGCCCACCGTCAGCGTGGCGCGCGGGCTGATCGCACGCTGGTAGCCCACCGACAACGCCGATTCGCCGTTCTGGAAACCGACGCCGGCACCGACGCGGTTCTGCGTGGCGATGCCACCGACGCTGGCGGCCATGTTCAACATCGCCGAGCTCATCGCACCCTGCCGGTCCAGGCGACGGTTCTGCCGGCGCAGACGGTCCTCGATGTCGCCCTGGTAGGTCTCGAAGCTGTCGGCCATCGCGCTGTAGCGGCTGTCGGTATAGCTGTTGGCCGCAGCGACGCCGTTGTCCAGCTGGCCCTTGTTGACCGCGTCGGTGGCACGCGTGCCGGCGGCCACATTGGCCACCTGCCGCTCGCCGCCGACGCTGCCCACCGACACCGTGTTGGCACGATCGGCCACCGACCCCTGACCCAGGGCCACCGCACCTTGTGCGCTTGCCCGTGCACCCTGTCCGATCGCCGTGCCGGAGGCCGCGCTGACCTGCGCGCCTTCGCCCATGGCCACCGCATTGGTCGCCACCGCGGCAATCTGCGTATTGGCGCCGACCGCGGTGCTGCCGTCGGCATTGACGCGTGCATTGCTGCCGATCGCAGTGTCGTTGGGGCCATGCGCATACGCGCTGCCGCCGATCGCCGTGCCGGTCACGTGGTTGGCCACTGCCGCCGTGCCGACGGCGGTGGACGTTGCGGCCGGGGTGATGCTGCCGACCACCGCTGCGGTCGGCGTGCCCTGCACGCTGGCGCCGGTATCGGCGACAGCGTTGCTCGATGCAGTCACTGCACTGGTGGCAACAGCCGGCACCGCTGCGGTGCGCAGCGACAACGTGCGTGCCGCAGTACTGGCCGTTGCACTACCGCCACGCGCGTCCAGCTCGGTGACCTTGCTGTCCAACGCGGTCAATGCCGCACCGACGTTGTTGTAGCTGGCACCCTGGATCACGTAGGTCGGCGCGACGAACACGCCTTGCGCACCGATCGCCGCACCACCGCCGAGGAAGCTGGCAGCGTTGCTCAACGACTGGAACAACTGGCCGCCGTTGACTGCATCGGTGCTGGCACTGGCAATCGCGCCGCTGCCGACATTGACGATGCGACGCGTGGCCGGGCCGCCGCGGCCATCGCCGCTACCGACCGACACCACGTTGGCGTCGTAGGTACGCGAACCCGAGCCCAGCGCTACCGAATCGGCACCGCTGGCACCGGCATTGGCACCCAGCGCCACTGCGTTGGCACCGCTCTGGCGCACGAAGGAGTTGTAGCCCAGCGCCACGCCGTTTTCGCCGATGGAATTGGTCTGCCGGCCCATCGCGGTGCTGTTCACGCCACTGGCGCTGCTGTCCACGCCCATGGCGCTGGCGCCGGTGGCCGAGGCGCGGCTGCCGGAGGCGATCGCCACGCTGCGTGCGCCGCTGGCGGTTGCGCCGGCACCTGCGGCGGTGGCGCGATCACCGGTCGCGGTGGCCACCCCTTCGCCGGTGGTCTGCACCATGCCGGTGGTGGTCTGCACATCGGCCGCCAGCGCATCCAGCTGGCCCTTGTTGACCGCATCGGTCGCCGCCTGGCCGTCGCTGACATTGACGATACGGCGGGTGGCCGGGCCGCCGCGGCCATTGCCGCTGCCAATCGACACCGTGTCGGCTTCGTCGCTGCGCGAGCCCGAGCCCAGTGCCACCGAATCGGCACCGGTTGCACCGGCATTGGCACCCAGGGCCACACCGTTGACCGCGCTCTGGCGCACAAACGAGTTGTAGCCCACCGACACCGCGTTCTCGCCGATCACGTTGACCTGTCGGCCGACGCCTGTGCTGTTGATGCCGGTCGCCGATGCATCCACGCCGACCACGCTGGCACCGACCGCATCGGCGCGGCTGCCCCCACCCAGGGCCAGCGTGTTGTCGGCAAGTGCCGCCGCGCTCTGACCCAGCGCGGTGGCATTGACGCCGTCGGCATAGGAATTCCAGCCGATCGCGGTGGTGTAGTCGGCCGTGGCCCAGGCACCTGCACCGAATGCAGCAGCGCCGGTGCCGGTGGCACGCGCCGGGATGAAGCCGAAGAACGTGCTGCCGCCCACCGCCACGCTTTCGTCGCCGGTGGCTTCGCTGAACTCGCCCACGGCGACCGCGCTTGCACCGGAGGCCAGCGATGCGGCACCGACCGCGGTGCTGTAGTCGCTCGAGGCCACCGCGCCGTAACCCAGCGCCGACGACAACCGGCCGCTGGATTCGCTGTAGCCACCGAAGGCGGCGCTGCCGACATTGGAGGCGGTGCTGCGGAAACCGGCCGCCGTGGCCTGGTTGTCCGATGCCACTGCCTCGCTGCCGAGCGCGGTGGTATAGGTCGAAACCGCTTGCGCGCCGGCACCGTTTGCGGTGGCGCCGACATCGCTGGCCAGGGCATTGCTGCCGACCGCGCTGCTGTTTTCGCCGGTGGCCTGGGCATTGTTGCCCACCGCCGCCGCGCCGATGCCGCTGGCCAGTGCGCTCACGCCGACCGCCGTTGCGTTATCGACCACCGCCTGCGCGCCTGCGCCCAACGCCGTGGTGCCGGTGCTGGTGGCATTGGCGCCCTCGCCTGCAGCCAGCGCGTTGTCGCCATCCACATAGGCGCCGGCATCGCTGTCGGCGCTGCCGCTGGCCTGGAAGTACTTGCTGGTGGATTGCGCGGTTTCGGCCACGGCGTTGAGCTGGTCCAGATTCACCGCATCGGTGCCCTGCGTACCGGCGGCCACGTTGGTGATCTGACGCTCGTTACCGGCGCTGCCCACCGAGACCGCAAAATCGCGATCGGCCACCGAATCGGCGCCCAGCGCCACGCTGCTTTCGCCGGTGGATTCGGCGAAATTGCCGAGTGCGGTGCTGTTGAGGCCAGGCGCCCATGCAGCGCCGCCGAGCGCGGTGGAGAAGTCGCCGGAGGCTTCGGTCGGCAGCAGGCCGAGCAAGGCGCCACCGACCGACACGCTGTTGTAGCCGCTGGCCACGCTGCCCTGGCCGGCCGCGACGCTGTAGTCGCCGGTTGCGGTGGCATCGCCACCCACGGCCACGGTACTGGAGCCGCTGGCGGTGCTGAAATTGCCCAGCGCGGTGCTGTTGAACCCGGTCGCGCTGGAATAGCCGCCCAGGGCGGTGGAGTAGTTGGAGGTGGCCTCGGCGCCGAAGCCGAACGCCGCCGCGCTGGTGCCATCGGCCACGCTTTCCGCGCCGACCGCGGTGGCCGAATCGCCACTGGCGCTGGCGAAATAGCCCACTGCGGTGGTTTCGCTGCCATCGGCCACGCTCAGCGTGCCGGCCGCCAGCGACCCATCGCCATAGGCGCCTGCCGCCGCACCCAGCGCGGTGCTCTGCGCGCCGGCGGCTTCGCTTTCGCCACCCACGGCCACGGCATAATCACCGCTGGCCTGGCTGAAGGCGCCGCTGGCCACACTGCCGTATCCGCTGGCGGCGGCGTTGTAGCCGGCCGCATTGGCGTACTGCGCGGTGGCGCTGGCACCGCTGCCGATGGCGACCGTGCCGATCGCGGTGGCCTGGCTGCTGGAGCCGAACGCGCTGCTGTAATCGCCATCGGCGGTGGCATTGGACCCGGCCGCGATGGCGTCCTCGCCCTGCGCATCGGCGGTGCCGGTGCCGGTACCGGTAAACAGGCGCGCAGTGGCTTCGGCGGTCTCGCCGACCGCGTTGAGCTGGTCCAGGTTCACCGCGTCGGTGCCTTCGGTACCGGCGGCGACATTGGTGACCTGGCGCTCGCCACCGACGCTGCCCACCGACACCGTATTGGCGCGATCGGCAACTGCGCCGGCGCCCAGCGCTACGCTGTTTTGCGCGGACGCAAGCGCGTTGCTACCGATGGCCACGCTCTGCGCGCCATCGGCCTGCGCTTCCCAGCCCAGCGCAGCGCTTTCATCGCCTACCGCGGCAGATTCACTGCCAAGTGCAATGGCACGCGCGCCCCACCCGTTGGCGAACGCACCCATCGCCACCGAGGCGGTGTCGGCGGCGAAGGCATTGGGGCCCACTGCGGTGCTGTCGTAGCCATAGGCCGAACTCTCGATGCCGATCGCGGTGCTGCCATCGCCCCAGGCGACGCTGGCCCTGCCCAGCGCAGTGGCCGAGCCGCCGTTGGCGATGCTTTCATAGCCGATCGCTGTCGAGTAGCGTCCGTTGGAGATGCTGTTGCCGCCGACGGCGGTGCTGAAATATCCCGATGCATTGCTGTCGCCGCCGAGCGCGGTGGCGTAGTCGTCACCGGCGCTGCTGTTGAAGCCCACCGCCGTGGCATTGGCGATGCTGGCGTTGGCATTGCTGCCGACCGCCGTCGTGCCCAGCGCGGAGGCCTGGCTGCTCGCACCGAGCGCAATGCTGTCGTCGCCCGACGCGTTACTGGCGCCACCCAGCGCAACGGTGCGCTCGCCGAAGGCACTGCTGTTTGCGCCGATCGCAGTGGATGCGCTACCGCCGGCGGCGGCATTGGCGCCGAAAGCGGCGCTGTCATCGCCGAACGCGACGCTTGCACCGCCCACGGCCGTACTGGTGTCGCCGAAGGCCACACTGCCCGCCCCCAGCGCAGTGGAGTCGGCGGCGTTGGCGATGCTCTCGTAACCCAGTGCGGTCGCGCCGCTGGCGGTGGCCTGGCTTGCGCCGCCCACTGCGGTGCTGGACTCGCCCGACGCGCTGCTGGTGGCGCCAAGCGCAGTGGCGTTGTCGGCGACTGCATTGCTGTTGAAACCGAGCGCGCTTGCATTCTCGCCGGTCGCGATGGCGCCGCTGCCGAGCGCGGTGCTGCCCTGCGCGGATGCCTGGCTGGTCGAACCGAATGCAGCGCTGTAGTCACCCGTTGCCGATGCGTTGGAACCGGCCGCAACACTGTCGATGCCTTCAGCAATCGCGGTGCCATCGCCGGTGGCCACGAACGTGCGCGCGGTGGTGGAAGCAACGTCGGACACGGCGGTGAGCTGGTCGAGATTGACCGCATCGCTGCCTTCGGTACCGGCGGCGACATTGGTGATCTGGCGCTCATCGCCGGCCGCGCCAACGGACACGGTGTTGGCGCGCGTGGCAATCGAATTGGCGCCCAACGCAACCGAGTTGGCGCCGCGTGCGGTGCTGTAGTAACCCAGCGCCGTGCTCAGCTCGCCGCTGGCCCAGGATTCCGGGCCGACTGCCGTGGCACCTTCGCCGGGTGCATAGGCGAAGTAACCCACGGCGGTGGCTTCGGTGCCGGAGGCTTCACTGAGCACGCCGACGGCGGTGGTGTAGGTACCCGATGCGATCGCCCCGGCGCCGAGCGCGGTGGACGCATCGCCGCTGGCCTGGGTCTGCACGAAGAAACCCAGACCCGGGACGTAATCGACCGGACCACCGACTGCGGTGCTGCTGGTGCCGCTGGCGCTGGTCTGCGTGCCCACGGCGGTGGCGTAATCGCCTGCCGCATTGGCAACCGCACCGAACGCGGACGACTGCGCACCGGCCGCATACGCGCCGACGCCGAACGACGAGGCCGCGAAGCCATCGGCATTGGCGCTGGCGCCGACCGCGGTTCCGCCGACGCCGGCACTGGTGGCACCGGTGGTGACCGGCACGCCGCCGTTGGTGACCAACGGCTCGCCATCTTCGTCGACCGCAGCGCCGCCGACGGCCACGCTGCCGGGGCCGTTGGCCTGCGCGTTATGGCCGAATGCCGCGCTGTTCTGCCCGGAGGCGAGCGCATTGGCACCGACCGCGGTGGCATTGTCGGCCACCGCATTGGCACCGGTTCCCAGCGCAGTGGTCGCCGTGCCCGTGGCATTGGCGGCATCGCCGGCAGCCAGCGCGCTGTCGCCATCGACATAGGCGCCGACGCTGTCTTCGCCCGGGGTCGCCTTGAAGAACGTGGCGGTGTCTTCGGCCACGTCGGCCACGTCGCGCAACTGCGCCACGTTGACCGCGTCGGTGGCGTTGACGCCGGCGCTGACGTTGGTGATGCGGCGCGTGGCCGGGCCACCGCGGCCATTGCCGCTGCCGACCGACACCACATCGTCCTCGTGGGTGCGCGAGCCTGCGCCCAGCGCCACCGAGTTGGCACCGGTCACGCCGGCGTTGGCGCCCAGCGCCACGCCGTTTTCGCCGCTCTGGCGCACGAAGCTGTTGTAGCCAATGGCCACTGCGTTCTCGCCGATCGCATTGGTCTGGCGGCCGATCGCGCTGCTGTTGACGCCGCTGGCGCTGCTGTCGGCACCGGTGGCGAGCGCGCCGGTCGCGCTGGCGCGACTCCCGGCGCCGATGGCGGTGGCGTTGGCGGCAGGTGCCGACGCACCGCGACCGACTTCGACCGATTGCGCCACTGCGGAAAGGGGGATGGCGATGCCGGCGCTACCCAGCGCCAGGGCGATCGCGGCAACCAGGCAACGGCTCTGGCGGCGGTCGATGAATGCGGCGGTGCTCACTGCGCCCGGGCTGTCGCCGCTGGCCAACTCCGATGCCACGGCCCACACGCCTAACGATTTGTTCCAGACCTTGCGATAAATCCGATTCATCGACGCCCTGCTCCTGAATGTTGGGACTGGTTTTTTTGACAAACACCCACCGTCGCGAGGCCGTCAGCCACTGCGATCCCCGTGGTGATTGGCGCCATGGGCCAACTGGCGGTGCGCGGAAAGCGGCACCCTGGATAGTCAAAAAGTGAACGCTACCCAACCATAGAACTGAGCGAAGTGTTAACAGCGGTCAAATCGGGCGTCAAGTTTTTGACAGAAAGCGAAGCTGAGCGTGCTTTTCATCACACTTCGGCTTGCGTTTATTAGTTTTTTGATAATTCTTTGGAAAACAGCGATCTAGATCATGTCCCGCGAGACATTTGAAAGCTGAATACGGATGTCTGCAGCAGACAAAAAAGCCCGCTGGCAGGACGCCAGCAGGCTTGGTTGCGCAAAACCGCGCGCGAAACAGGTCAGGAACCGCGCCAGCGCGTCCCGCGCCGACGCTTCAGGCCACGACGCCTCGCAATGCGGCCGCTCTCATCCGCATCATCGCGCCAAGAAACCGGCGGCAGCGCCCTCTGGCGCCACCGCGTGTCGGATCACTGGCGCGCCAACAGGCTCACCCCATCGAAGCTGCTGCCATCGAGCCGGATGAAATAGGTTCCGGCACGCGGTGCGGTGAAGCGCACCGTCTGGCTGGTCCCGCTGCGGCTGGACATGCCGTCGTTGTCGGTTGCGGTCGGCGCGCGGCCCATGGCGACATACAGCGCCGCCTGCCCGCTGCCGCCGAAGCTGACGAAGCTCAGCACCGCACCCGCATTCGCTTCGAAGGCGAAGACGCCGGCATCGCCGGCCACATTGGACAGACCGCGCTCGGGCACGCTGTTGCGCAGCGTCTGCGCGTCCAGCTGGCAGCCCAGGTCGCCGCTGGCGCAACGGCGCAGTGCCCGATCGATGGCCGCGCCGGCATCCACGATGCCGCTACCGGCCGGCGTGCTCAACGGCAACTGCACGGGGAACGCGCGCGCACTGCGCTTGAGCAGGCGTTCCAGTGCCGCGGGTGTCAGCGGCGGCTTGCCGTCGGCGATCAGGGCGCTCTGCACCAGCGCGGCCGTCCCCGCCACATGCGGCGCGGCCATCGAGGTTCCGGCAAAGCCAGGCCCGAGATAGGCGAATTGGCCGGACGTGGGCGTGGTCTTGCCGGTGTAACCGGTCTGCCAGATCCAGCTGCCGATCGGGCCGTCGTACAAGGTGTCGGTTTCCAGATCGCGCGCGCCGCCGCCAGGCGCAGCCAGATCGATCAAGCTGCCGAAATTGCTGTAGTACGCCAACCCGCCGGTCAGGCGGGTGGCCGCCACCGACACCACGTTGGCGCAGTTGGCCGGCACGGCACTGGACACGTCCGCGCCATCATTGCCGGCCGCCACCACCACGGTGGTGCCACGCGACACCGCAGCGTTGATCGCCGCCTGCGTGACCGAATCGCAGGGGCCAACGCCGCCCAGGCTCATGTTGATGATTTCCGCCGGGTTGCGATTGTCCGGCACGCCATCCACATGGCCGCCCGACGCCCACACGATGGCATCGGTGATGTCCGAGGACGAACCGCCGCAATGACCCAGCACGCGTAACGGCAGCACCTTGGCCTTGTAGGCCACACCGGCACCGCCAATGCCGTTGCCGGTGGCTTCGGCAATCGTGCCGGCCACATGCGTGCCGTGCCAGGAACTGTCGCGGGCCGCTGAAAAAATGCCGCATTCGCCGTCCGTTGCTTCCCAATCCCCGTAATCCAGCGCGCCCGGCGCACGCGCGTCGGTGGCGCGTCGCGACCTGTCGGCGTTGGTGATGAAGTCGTAGCCCTGCAGCAGGTTGCCGGCCAGATCCGGGTGCCCCGGCAAGATGCCGGTATCGATCACCGCCACGACCACGCCTTCGCCCTGGGCGGTGGCCCAGGCTGCCGGCGCATCGATGCCGCCAACCGGATCGGTGAGATGCCATTGATTGCCCGCCAGCAGCGGGTCGTCGGGCAGGCTGCCACCGCTGTTCTGCAACGGATACATGCGCGTGTCGATCTGCGCGTACTCCACTGCAGGATCGGCCTGCAGTTCGCGCACCAGGCGGTCGGCGTCACTGCGGCTGAGCTGTGCGGGCAACCTGATCAACTCACTGCCCACCGCCAGCGTACGCACATGCGTCGGCGCGGCTTGCGTGCCGCTGCGCGCGGCCGGCACCAGGCGCACTGCCGCGCGCGATGCCGCCGCGGCGATCGTGGCCACCGACGCAGTGCCGACACTGCGCGCGCTCACCCGGCCACTGCGATAGTTGACGATGATGCTGTCGACCGGGGCGTCGCGCATGGCCTGCTGACGTTGCGCAGTGCGTACGCTGGAATCCGGTGTGGCCGCGGTGGCGATGCCGCTGGCGAGCGACAGGACGGCGCTGCAGACGATGGCGAGCGTTCGGGAACGATGGGTCTGAATCACGATGACGTCCTCTTCAAGATGAAATGCAAAGCAAATGAGTGAGCACGCAGCGGCCATACGCGCGCCGCTGCAACGGCAAGGCCTGCGTTACCAGCCGAAGCCGGCGCCCAGGCCGATCGACCTGTCGTCACCACTGAGCGCGCCGCCCACCGTCAGCGTGGCGCGCGGGCTGATCGCACGCTGGTAGCCCACCGACAACGCCGATTCGCCGTTCTGGAAACCGACGCCGGCACCGACGCGGTTCTGCGTGGCGATGCCGCCGACGCTGGCGGCCATGTTCAACATCGCCGAGCTCATCGCACCCTGCCGGTCCAGGCGACGGTTCTGCCGGCGCAGACGGTCCTCGATGTCGCCCTGGTAGGTTTCGAAGCTGTCGGCCATCGCGCTGTAGCGGCTGTCGGTATAGCTGTTGGCCGCAGCGACGCCGTTGTCCAGCTGGCCCTTGTTGACCGCATCGGTGGCACGCGTGCCGGCGGCCACATTGGCCACCTGACGCTCGCCGCCGACGCTGCCCACCGACACCGTGTTGGCGCGATCGGCGACCGACCCCTGGCCCAGCGCGACCGCACCTTGTGCGCTTGCCCGTGCACCCTGGCCGATCGCCGTGCCGGAGGCCGCGCTGACCTGCGCGCCTTCGCCCATCGCCACCGCATTGGTCGCCACCGCAGCGATCTGCGTATTGGCGCCGACCGCGGTGCTGCCATCGGCATTGACGCGTGCATTGCTGCCGATCGCAGTGTCGTTGGGGCCATGCGCATATGCGCTGCCGCCGATCGCCGTGCCGGTCACGTGGTTGGCCACTGCCGCCGTGCCGACGGCGGTGGACGTTGCGGCCGGGGTGATGCTGCCGACCACCGCCGCAGTCGGCCTGCCCTGCACCGCGTTGCCTGCATCCAGCGCGCTCGCCGTTGCAGCAACCGACGACGCCGAACTTTCTGGCATGCCGTCGATGGCCAGCGCTGTCGCCTGCAGGCCATCGTCTGTCGCATCCGCCGTGGTGGCGACAGTCGAGGCGTCCGCAACTGGTGAAGGCGCCGCTGCCACACGCGCAGCGCTTGAACGTGCGGCAGTGCCGGGCGTGGCCGCTCCACCTCGCGCATCCAGCTCGCTGACCTTGCTGTCCAGCGCAGTCAGCGCCTCGCCCACATTGCGGTAACTGCTGCCCTGGATCACGTAGGTCGGTGCCACGAACACGCCTTGCGCACCGATCGCCGCGCCACCGCCGAGGAAGCTGGCAGCGTTGCTGAGTGACTGGAACAGCTGGCCGCCGTTGATCGCATCGGTGCTGGCACTGGCAATCGCGCCGCTGCCGACATTGACGATGCGACGCGTGGCCGGGCCGCCGCGGCCATTGCCGTTACCCACCGACACCACGTTGGCCTCGTAGCTGCGCGAGCCCGCGCCCAACGCCACCGAATCGGCACCACTGGCACCGGCATCGGCACCGAGTGCGACGGCGTTACTGCCCCCTTGCCGAGTAAAGGCGTTGTAGCCCATCGCCAGACTGTTGTTGCCCAGCGCATTGGATTGCACGCCCAGTGCCATCGCCGCGCTGCCCGCTTCACCGACGAACACGCCGACGCTGGCATTGCGCCCGATCGCGATCGCGTCGGGCGCGTCCGCCCTGGCGTTGGTTCCCAGGGCGATATTGTCGCCATGGAGGATCGAGGTATTGGCGCCGCTGCCGATCGCAATGCTCCTGCTGGAGGCGGCACGCGCGTCGTAGCCGATGCTGATCCCCTCAACGCCCTCGGCAGATGCCAGCGCCCCCAGCGCCACCGTGCGCGGCGCGAACGAGGCCGCACTATGGCCGATCGCCACCGCATCGGCATTGCTGTCGTTGGAGAACACATTGGCGTTGTAGCCCAGCGCAACGGCATAATCGCCGTCGCTTCGCGCGCCGGCGCCGATGGCAACGCCACCGACCCGGAAGGCACCTGCCGACCTGAGCGTGGAGCTGATCAGCGACATGCCGCCGAGCGTCACGCTGCGCTCGCCAGCGGCAACCGCCAGACTGCCCACGGCCACACTGCCTTCGCCAAGACTGGAGGCGTTGAAGCCCACCGCCGTGGTCATGCTCGCGTTGGCCAGCGCACCGAAGCCGAAGGCCGACGCCGCCGCACTGCGGGCGCTCGAAAAGGCGCCCACCGCAGTGGCCACATCATCCTGCGCACGGGCGCTGAATCCGGCCGCCATCGATTGCTCGCCACTGGCCGCTGCACCCGTGCCGACCGCAGTGGCGAAGCTGCGCTGGGCAATGGCCGCGCTGCCCAGCGCCACCGCGCCGCGCGCCTGGGCCGAGGCACCCTGTTCCTGCGCGCCGACGATCGAGCCCGCCGCATCGAACACCGGCACGGACGCCACGCCGCCCACTGCAACGGCCGATGCATCGGCCGCGCTGGCGTTGCGGCCGACAGCCACGGTATCGCGCCCCAGCGCCAGGCTGCCCGAGCCCAGCGCATTGGCGCCGTCGCCGATCGCATTGCTGGCGCTCCCCAAGGCCAGCGCATTGAGTCCGTCGACATGGGCAGCGGCTTCGTCCGTATCGGTCTTGCCAATGGCCAGCGTGCTGTCGAGCCGATTGGTGATCGCGCGCACGCTGTCGAGTTGGGCCACATTGACCGCATCGTTGGCTTCGGTGCCTGCCGCCACGCTGGTGATCTGCCGCATCAAACCCGCCTGCACATCGCCCACCGACACCGTGTTGCTGCGGTACGCGTAGGAATGTGCGCCCAGTGCGACTGCACTGGATGCCGAACGATTCCAGGCATCGTCGACAAAATCGCCCACGCGCGCGCCATAGCCGATCGCCAGCGCATCGATGCCATTGGTCTGGGAATCTGCACCGATCGCGGTGTTGTTGCCGTTGAACCACGACGTAGCGGCGCGCGCGCCCAAGGCGATACTGTTTTCCACGTAGGCCGTGCTGTCGTGACCGATCGCGATGCCGCCATCGCCCATCGTCAATGCGAAACCACCCAGCGATACCGTGCGTGGCGCGAACGAACCGGCGCTGTGGCCGATCGCCACGGAATCGGTATTGCCAGGCCGATTCGGAAAGATGTTGGAATCGTAGCCAATGGCAATCGCATAATCGGACTGGCTCTGCGCACCTGCGCCGAGCGCGATGCCGCCTGTTCCGGTGGCGGCGGTGATCGAGCCGAAGTTGCTGATGCCACCCACCACCACACTTTGCACCCCGCTGGCCAGTGCGGTATCGCCCACTGCAATACTGCTACTGCCTTCGCTGCGCGCCCGGTAACCGAAGGCGGTGGACGTATCTCCGCTGGCACGCGAACTGTAGCCGCCGGCGGTGGAGAGAAAACCACTGGCCGTGGACAGACCGCCCACCGCGGTGGCGCCGTCGTTGCCGGTCTGCGCGCGATACCCCACCGCCGTGCCCTGCACGCCGATGGCGCTGGCGCCGCTGCCCAGGGCGCTGGAAAACGGATCGCCGGCCAGTGCACCACCGCCGATGGCCGTCGCCCCCACCCCGGACGCTTGCGTGGCCTGTTCGCGTTGCCCGATGACAAAACCGAATGCGTCGTAGTCGTAGACCGTTGCCACGCCGCCAATGGCGGTTGCCGATTCCCCGGCAGCCGATACGTTGTGCCCGATCGCGGTGGCGTCGCGCTCCAGCGCCAGGCTTCCGCCACCGAACGCACTGGTGCCATCGCCCAGCGCATTGCTTGCATTGCCCAGTGCCAACGCATCCTGCCCATCCGCAAACCCCGGTGCATCGGTATCGGCCGCAGGCGTTGCGGTCACCTGCGCGCTCGCGGTTGCAGGCACTACGTCGTTGCGGGTCGCCGCATCGGTGTCGCAACGTTGCTGGCCCTCGACCGCGGTGCAATGCGCAAGCGCATCGGCATGCGTGGTGGCCTGGGCAGCTGCGGCCACGCCGGCAAGTGCCAGCAGCATCGCTGCCGCCAGCCTGCCGCGCGCATGCACCGGCGATCGATTCAACCGCTGATTCCCCACATCGCAGGCAAGCCTGCCCGTTCGGCAATGGGCATGCTGCCCACCGCCGGCATCCAAGTACATTGGTTTCATCGACGACTTACTCCCCATTGGTCTGGTGTAAAAACCGACCACCGCGCGATTGCATCGCACGGTCCCCCTGAGGTTTATCCAAAATGCACTCGCACTGCGTCTGCGCCGGAGATTACCCGCGCAAAAGAACCCACGAATCGCGACATAAAGTGCTGCAGAAACGCCATGAATCAATGATTCAAAACGTGGTCTGAATCTATTGAAAAACCAAAGATTCAATTGGGATTGACATCACACAAGCAGCATCACCGTATACCGCGAGTAAATAACTAGTAGTTTTTATAGTGACGTAAAGCAAACCATGTCCCGGCGTTGATTACTTACTTTCTTGCAGGACCAGCAACGACAACGGCCGTGTGCATCGCTGCACACGGCCGTCCGATGGCACCGTTGGTACGGCGCTTCAGCTCATGCCGTACCGCGCCACATCATCAACCGCACCAGACCCGCGCATTGCGGAACATGCGCAGCCACGGCGAGTCCTCGCCCCAGTCGGCCGGGTGCCAGCTCAGGTTTGCCGTGCGCGGGGTGCGCTCCGGATGCGGCATCAGAATGGTGGCGCGACCGTCGGTGCTGGTCAGCCCGGTGATGCCGTCCGGCGAGCCGTTCGGATTGAGCGGGTACTGCGAGGCCACCGCGCCATCGCCATCGATGAAGCGCAGGGCCACACGTGCAGCGGCCTGATCCACCACGGTGTCGAACTCGGCGCGGCCTTCGCCATGCGCCACCGCCACCGGAATCCGCGAGCCGGCCATGCCGCGCAGGAAGATCGACGGCGACTCCACCACTTCCAGCAAGGCCGTGCGCGCTTCGAACTGCTCGCTGCGATTGCGCAGGAACCGCGGCCAATGCTCGGCACCGGGAATGATGTCCTTGAGCTGGCTGAGCATCTGGCAGCCGTTGCACACGCCCAGCGCGAAGGTGTCGCTGCGTGCGAAGAACGCGGCGAACGCATCGCGCAAGGCTGACCGTTCCAGGATCGAGGTGGCCCAACCGCGGCCGGCACCCAGCACGTCGCCGTAGCTGAAGCCGCCGCAGGCCGCAAACCCCGAGAATTGCGCCAGATCCACCCGGCCTTCGATCAGGTCGCTCATGTGCACGTCGAACGCACGGAAACCGGCGCGCTCGAAGTTGTAGGCCATCTCGATCTGCCCGTTGACGCCCTGCTCGCGCAGGATCGCCACCTTGGGCCGCGCACCGGTCGCCACGAAGGGCGCGGCCACGTCTTCGGACGGATCGAACACCAGCTTCGGACGCAATCCCGGCGCCTGGAAGTCGCGCGCCTGTGCACGCTCCTCGTCGGCGGTTTCCGGGTTGTCGCGCAACTTCTGCATGGCGTGGCTCACCGACCACCAGGCATCGAACAAGGCTTCCCAACGCCACTCGGCCAGCACGCGGCCCTGCCCGCTCACGCGGATGCGCGGCGCGCCGGTGGGACGTGCGATACGCTGCGCGCATTCGGTCAAGGCATGCCGCTCGACCAGATCGGCGAACGCGGCGCGATCCTCGTTGGCGATCTGCACCACCGCGCCCAGTTCTTCGTTGAACAGGCTGCGGAACGCATCGTCGCCCCAGGCATCGAGCGTGATATCCAGGCCCTGGCGCGAGGCGAACGCCATTTCGCACAGTGCCGCAAACGCACCGCCATCGCTGCGGTCGTGGTACGCCAGCAACAGGCCACTCTCGCGCGCGGCGCGGATCAGTTTAAAGAAACTGCGCAGGCGCTGCGCATCGTCCAGATCCGGCACCTCGCCGCCGAATGCCGGTAGCGCGGCATCGTCGGCATACACCTGCGCCAGCACCGAGCCCCCCAGACGCTGCTTGCCGCCGCCCAACCCGATCAACCACAACTCGCTCTCTTCGTCGCTACGCAACAGCGGCGTCAATTGCGTGCGCACATCGCCAACGGGTGCGAACGCACTGATGATCAGCGAGACGGGTGAAACGCTCTTGTGCGTTTCGCCGGGAATGGGGAGTAGGGAATCGGGAATGGTGGAAGCGGCGGGCTGCGGCGTTTCGCCATTCCCGATTCCCGATTCCCCATTCCCGACAACCCACTGCGCCTGCATCGACAGCGAGTCCTTGCCCACCGGTACGCTCAGTTCGAGCGCCGGGCACAGCTCCATGCCGATCGCGCGCACCGCGTCGTACAGCAAGGCGTCTTCGCCGGCATGACCGGCCGCGGCCATCCAGTTGGCCGAGAGCTTGATGCTGTCCAGCGTCTGCACTGGGGCGGCGCACAAGTTGGTGATCGCCTCGCCCACCGCCATGCGCGCCGACGCGGCGGCGTTCAACAACGCCAGCGGGGTGCGCTCGCCGATCGACATCGCTTCGCCGGCGAAGGTATCGAAGCCGGCCAGGGTGATCGCGCAATCGGCCAGCGGCAGCTGCCACGGCCCGATCATCTGCTCGCGCGCGGTCAGGCCACCCACGCTGCGGTCGCCGATGGTGACCAGAAAGCTCTTGGACGCCACCGTGGGATGCGCCAGCACGCGCAGGCCGGCCTGCTGCAGATCCAGCGCGGCGGTCTGCAGCACCGGCCATTGCGGCGCCGGCGGATGCACCGCATCGCGATGCATCTTCGGCGCCTTGCCGAAGAGGACGTCCATCGGCAAATCGATCGGCAGCGAGGAATCGGGAGTGGGGAATGGGGAATGGTGAGAAGCGGCATCGGCAACCGGCAGTGCGCCGTTACCATTCCCGATTCCCGATTCCCCATTCCCAGCGTCGAGGACGCCGTAGCCAACCACCAGCCGCTCCTCGGCCGTGGCCACGCCGACGGCGGCAAACGGGCAGCGCTCGCGTGCGCAGATCGCGGCGAATTCGTCCAGGCGCGCCTGCGGTACGCCCAGCACGTAGCGCTCCTGCGATTCGTTGCACCACAGTTCCAGCGGCGACAGCGAGGGGTCGTCGGTGAGCACGCGGCCCAGGTCGATGATGCCGCCCACGCCCGAATCGTGCAGCAACTCGGGAATGGCGTTGGACAGGCCGCCCGCGCCCACGTCATGGAACCAGCGGATCGGGTTGTCGGTGCCCAGCGCCACGCAGCGGTCGATGACCTCCTGGCAGCGGCGCTCCATCTCCGGGTTCTCGCGCTGCACGCTGGCGAAATCCAGTGCCTCGGCGCTGTCGCCGGCGGCCACCGAACTGGCCGCACCGCCGCCCAGGCCGATCAGCATCGCCGGGCCGCCCAGCACGATCACCGCATCGCCGGGCTGCAGGCGCAGCTTCTCGACCTGGTTGCGATCGATCGCGCCCAGGCCACCGGCCAGCATGATCGGCTTGTCGTAGGCGCGGGTCAGGCCCTGCCCTTCGGCAAGCTCGAAGCTGCGGAAATAGCCGAGCAGGTTCGGCCGGCCGAATTCGTTGTTGAACGCGGCGCCGCCGAGCGGGCCGTCGAGCATGATGTCCAGCGCCGGGGCCATGCGCGGGTTCAGCGCGCGCGGCGCCTCCCACGGCTGCGGCAGGGTCGGGATGCGCAGGTGCGAGACCGTGAACCCGGTCAGGCCGGCCTTGGGCTTGCCGCCGCGGCCGGTGGCGCCCTCGTCGCGGATCTCGCCGCCGGCACCGGTGGCGGCACCGGGGAATGGCGCGATCGCGGTCGGGTGGTTATGCGTTTCCACCTTGATCGCAAACGCCGACGGCAGCACCGCCTCGGCGCGGTACTCGCCGCTGGCCGGATCCGGCCGATAGCGCGCGGCCGGCACGCCTTCCACCACCGCGGCGTTGTCGCTGTAGGCCGACAGGGTGTGCTGCGGGGTCTGCTGGTGGGTGTGCTTGATCATGCGGAACAGCGAGCGTTCCTGCGGCTTGCCGTCGATGGTCCAGCTGGCGTTGAAAATCTTGTGCCGGCAATGCTCGGAGTTGGCCTGGGCGAACATCATCAGCTCGACATCGGCCGGGTCGCGGCCCAGCTCGGCGAAGCGTTCGCGCAGGTAGTCGATCTCGTCCTGCGCCAGGGCCAGGCCCAGGTCGCGGTTGGCCTGCTCCAGCGCCGCCAGTGGCACGCGCTGCAACTGCCCGCGATCGGGCACGTTGAACAGCGCCTCGGCGGCCGCGGCCGAGCCAAGCAGCGACTGCGTCATCGGGTCGTGCAGCAGCTTGGCCACGGCGGCCTGCATCGCGTCGTCGGCCGGCCAGCCGGCCAGATCGATGCGGGTGCCACGCTCCACGCGCTGGATCGGCTGCCCGGCCCCGCGCACCAGTTCGGTGGCCTTGCTCGACCATGGCGACAGCGTGCCCAGGCGCGGCACCACGTAACGCGAGGAAGCCTCCTCGGCCCGCGGAGCGGGGGCGGCTTCGGCCTGCAGGATCCGCTGCAAGGTGGCCTGGTCGGGCGCTTGCCCGGCCTCGGCGCGGATGAAGTACACGTGCCAGGCGCCGGTGATGCGCAGCGCGGGAACGAGGGCTTGCAGGCGGGTTTCGAGCCGAGCGCGGCGGAACGGCGAAAGGGCGGAAGCGCCCTCGAGGACCATCATGTCCGGGGAACCGTGTCAGAAACGGGGCTGCAGATTGTAACGGAGCTGATGCGTCGGCGCCGGACCCGGGATGTGGCGGCCAGCGATCTGTGCGGTGGTGACTCGCCCCGCCCGGCGCGGATTCGGCACGTTCCGGCCAGATGCGGCAGCGGCAGCGGCGGATGGCGATGCCGACCCGGATTCGCGCGCACACCTGCCTTGGGCCGGATCTGCGCGCGGGGGCGACGTCCGCAGCGCTGGCCGCCACGCCGGTCCATCGCCGCTCTCACCCAACAAACCGTGCTGCCAGCCCCAAACCCTGCTGCCAGCCGGTCCTGAAACGCAACAGGCCGGAATGCATGCGCATCCCGGCCTGTTGATCGATCACGCCGACCGTCGCGGCGGCCAGCGTCAGCGCAGCATCACGGCGCTGCCGGCGGCGACGTCAGCGGCTGCCACCGGCGGTGGTGACCGCGCGCTTTTCCAGCGCTTCACGCAGCTGCGCCGGCGGCAGGTAGCCGCCGAGCTGGGTGCCGTCCGGGGCGAAGATCGCCGGGGTGCCGTTGACGCCCAGACGCTGGCCCAGCGTGTATTCCATCGACACCGGGTTCTTGCAGTCCTTGGCATTGACCGGCTGCCCGGACTTGGCCGCGGTCAGCGCCTGCTTGCGGTCGGCGGCGCACCACACCGCGATCATTTCCTTGTGGTCCTGGCTGCCCAGGCCCATGCGAGGAAACGCCAGGTATTCCACCGCGATGCCCTGCTTGTTGAGCTCGCCGATCTCGCTGTGCAGCTTGCGGCAGTAGCCGCATTCCACGTCGGTGAACACCGTCACGGTGTACTTGGGGTTTGCCGGCGCAAACACGATGCGGTCGGCCTTGGGCACGGTCTCCAGCTGCTTGCGGCGGTAGGCCAGCAGGCCCGGGCTGGCAGCGAACTGCTTGTTCTGGATGTCGAACGGCTGCGCCTGGATCAGGTAACGGCCGTCGTCGCTGACGTACAGCACCTGCCCGCCGACCACCACTTCGCGGAAACCGGGAAACGGCGCTGCGCCGATGTAATCCGGCTTGAAATCCGGATCCAGCGCCTTGAGCGCAACGCTCACACGCTGGTCCACGTTGCCCGCGGCGGCGGGGGCGGCAGCAGCGGCTGGCTTGGCGCCGGCGTTGCTTGCCGCAGGCTGCGAGGATTGCGCGCAGGCGGTAAGGCTGAGTGCGCCCAGCAGCGCGGCGATGGCAAGACGATACATTCACGCATCCAGTGGAATGGGGTGCCTGGATTCTCGCACAGCGCAGATGAAGCCAGACAGCGGCTGAAACGCTTTCTTCTTTCTCTGGACGTTGCCTCGCCTGCGGCGCACCCGCCATCACCCGCGCGGGTGATGGGCGGCATGCAGCTTCTGCAGGTGCTGACGCGCAACCAGCGTATAGATCTGGGTGGTGGACAGCGAACTGTGACCGAGCAGCATCTGCAGCGCGCGCAGGTCCGCGCCGTGGTTGAGCAGATGGGTGGCAAAGCTGTGCCGCAGCCCGTGCGGGCTGACCGTGGCGGGGTCGATCCCGGCCACCGCCGCATAGCGTTTGACCAGCGCCCAGAACTGCTGGCGACTGGGCGGCTGCCGCGCCGCATCGATGAACAACGGCACCTGCCCGTCCACCGCTGCCACCACCTTGTGGCTGGCCAGCAGCGGGCGCGCCTGGCTCAGATAGCGCTCCAGCCAGTGCTGGGATTCCTCGCCCAACGGCACCAGGCGCTCCTTGCTGCCCTTGCCGGTGACCCGCAGCACGCCCTGGCGCAGGTTGACCCCCACCGCCGGCAGGTTGACCAGTTCACTGACGCGCAGGCCGGCCGCATACATCAGCTCAAGCATCGCGCGGTCGCGCAGGCCCAGCGGCGTGGCGATATCGGGCGCAGCCAGCAGCGCCTCGATCTGCGTCTCGGTCAGCGCCTTGGGCAGCGAGCGCGGCAGGCGTGGCGGGTCCAGCAATGCAGTGGGGTCGTCGCCGCGCACGCCATCACGCAGACACAGGCCGTAGAACGCACGCAGGGTCGACAGCAGCCGGGCATTGCTGCGCGGCGAATAGCGCGCCTCGGTGCGCCAGCGCAGATAGTCGAACAACACCGCCCGATCGACACCCAGCAAGCCGCCGCCGGCACCGTCGCGCCAACGCGCCAGCCCTTCCAGGTCGCGCCGGTAACTGTCCAGGGTCTGCCGCGCCACGCCCTGCTCGGCCCACAACCGGTCCAGAAAGCGTTCGATGGCGGCGGCATCGGCGGCCTGCACCGGCGGCAGGTGTTGCGCCAGTTGGCGGCGTTCGGCGGGACTGCTGGCTGACATCGCAACAGCATAGAGCGTGGCATGCGTTTTGCGGCGCGCCGTGTCCGCCAGGAGCGGGATTTGGCAACGCAGACTGCCTCGACATGCCACACGCCGCGTGGCTCTCAGCGCGACACCCAGGCCCCGCCTGGCACGGGATTGCCGCAGCGCGACGTTGCTCGCTCGCCTGCGCCGGCTATGCTCGCAGCATGACTTCGCCCCCCGCACCGCGCAGCGCGCGCGCACCTGCCCTGGTGGTCTGGCGACTGCTGGCCATGTGCTACGACGCCTGGCCGGTGCTCGCGCTGTGGATGCTGATCTCCGCCGCGTTCACGTTGGGATTTACGCTTGCCGGGCATCCGGCCCGCGAGAACATTGCCCCCTTCAGCGGCTGGCAATGGCTGTTGTGGCTGTGCTGCTGGATCGCGGCCGGGGTCTACGCCACCGTCAGCTGGCGACGTGGTGGCCAGACCCTGGGCATGCGTCCGTGGCGCTTGTCGCTGGTCGGGCCGCAAGCCTCGTGGCGCGCACTATGGATCCGCTATGCCGTTGGTACGCTGTCGCTGGCCCTGGCTGGCGTCGGATTCTGGTGGGCCTGGCTGGACCGCGATCGGCTGGCCTGGCACGACCGTGCCAGCGGCACCCGGCTGCAGCGCACGCCCAAGCGCTGAAACGCCTGGGCCGGCAGCTTGCCGACCTCCCCGGCAAGCAGTGCTGGAATGCGGCCGCCGTGCAAAGCCCTGGCAGCCACACGCGCAAACCGGTACCACCGGTTAGCGCAGGCAGCGCACGGTTCCGAAGACGCTGAACCGGCGCAGCCGCGTCAGCTGCTGCGCCGTCGGAACAACCACACCGACACGCCCAGCATCACCATCGGCGGCAGCGCATAGGCGATGCGGTAGTCCAGCTTGAGGGCACCGGCCATGCGGCCGAAGAACAGCTGCAGCAGCCAGAACCCCAGCGCGAACAGGATGCCCAGGAACAGGCGCTTGCCCAGCCCGCCGCTGCGCAGCGAACCGAACGAGAACGGGATCGCCGCCATGCACAGCGCCAGCACGTTGAGCGGGTAGAACCAGCGGCTCCAGTACTGATCTTCGTAGTCGCGCGCATCCAGGCCGTTGCGGCGGCGGTATTCGATGCTCTGCTGCAGATCGCGCGCAGACAGGTTGCGCGGCTTGGCCAGCCCGGCCGCCAGCGCTGCCGGGCTGAGCTGCGACTGCCACGCCAGCTCGGGGAAGGTTTCGCGCTGCACCGAGCGTTCCTGGAAGGTATCGCGGCGCACCTGGCGCAGCGTCCAGGTCCCGTTGCGATTCTCGGCCAACGCCGCGTAGGTCAGCTGCGCCAGACGGCCGCCGGCATCGAGGTGATACAGCCGCACATCGTGCAGATCCAATGCGGTGCCGCCGCCGTCGAGCAGCTTCTCTTCGCCGCTCAGCGCATTGAGGAAGGTGTCGCCCTCGCGCGCCCACAGGCCGGAATAGCGCGCCATTGCCATGTCGCTGTTGTAGCGGGCGCTGGTTTTCAGGGTATCGGCCTGGTTCTGTGCCCACGGCCCCACGGTCTCGCCGCTGATCACCATGGTGGCGGTCAGCAGCGCCATGGCCGCCACCACCGAAGCCGACATGCGCTTGCGCGACACGCCGAGTGCGCGCAGCGCGGTGAGTTCGGACGTCGCCGCCAGCTGGCCCAGGCCCATCAAGGCGCCGATCACCGCCGCGGTCGGAAACAAGGTGTAGGCCCGGCGCGGCACCGTGTAGGCCACATACGCGATCGCGTGTCCAAAGGTGTAGGCACCCTGGCCGATGTTCTTGGCCTCGCTGGCAAAGGCATTGACCAGGTCCAGGCCCAGCAGCACCGCCCACGTGAGCAACACGGTGAACAGCACCGCACGCCCGACGTACCAGTCATGCACCCGCGGCATCAGCCTCATGCGCGCACCCTCGGCCGACGCACGCGGCCATCGCGCGCATACGCCCAGATCGCCACCGCCAGCAGCGGCAAGGTCAGCCACCACAGACCGAGCGCAGCCGGGGTCTTGCCATTGGCGATCCACTGGGTGCCGACGATCATCAGATTGGTGCCCACCATGTAAGCCAGGAAGGCCAGCATGATCCGGCCGTAACGCTGTTGCCGCGGCGCGCTGCGCGACAGCGGCAGGGTCAGCAGCGCGAAGGCCAGCGCCAGCAATGGCGGCGCCAGGCGCTCATGCAGCTGCGCGCGCGCCGCCGGGCGCTGGTCCGAGAGCAGCTGCGTGGTCCACATCACTTCCGGATCGTTGGCATCGTGCACCTGGGCCCGGTCGGGCAAGGCCACGTCGTTGCTGGCGAACTTCATCAAACGGTAGTCCAGGGTGTTGCCGGCGGCCGGGCCTTCGATGCGGTAGCCGTCCTCCAGGCGCAGGTAACGGTCGGCCTTGCCTTCGAAGAACATCGCGCCGCGGTCGGCGGTGACCACGTCGATGCGGTCGTCCTTCTGGCGCTGCAGGAACACCTTGCCCAGGCCCTTGCCGTCGGCCGAGATCGTGGTCAGGTAGACCACCCCGCCGCCGGACAGCGGCGTGAACTTGCCCGATTCCAGGCCGGCCATCACGATGCTGCGGTTGGCGTCCTCCAGCATGGTCTCGGCGGTGCGGCTGGCCCAGGGGCCCAGCCACAGCGAGCACAACCCGATCACCACCACGACCGGCACCACCAGCATCAACATCGGCCGCAACATGCGCCGCGGGCCCACGCCGATGGCGGTGATGACCGCCATTTCTGAATCGCGGTACAGCCGCGCCAGTGCCAATAACAGCCCCAGCATCAGCGCCAGCGGCAGGATGATCGGCAGGTACGCCACGAATTGCAGGCCCACCTGGGACAGCAGCAAGCGAGCAGGGATGCGGCCATCGGCGATATTGCCGAGGATATCCACCAGCACACCGCCCACGCTGACGACCAGCAGCACGATCAAGGTGGCCAGGAAGCTCTGGGTGAAATCGCTAAGCAGGTATCGATCGAGCTTCGGCATGGGGTGGGCTTGTTTTAAACTCTCGGATTCGTTCGCGGCGGCGCCAGCCTAGTCCGGTTGGCGTAAACAGCCCGCGATTGTACGGATTTGCCTACGGAATCTGATCAATGGCCCTGCAATTCACCCTGAACCAAGACGCGCCGGCAAGCGCCGCCGTCGACTGCATCGTGGTTGGCGTGTTCGCCGACAAGACCCTGTCGCCCGCCGCCCAGGCGCTGGACAGTGCCAGCCAGGGCCGTCTGACGGCCCTGGTGGCACGTGGCGACGTGGCTGCCAAGACCGGCACCACCAGCCTGCTGCACGACCTGCCGGGCGTTGCCGCCCCGCGCGTGCTGGTGGTGGGCCTGGGCGAGGCCGGCAAGTTCGGCGTGGCGCCGTACCTCAAGGCGGTGGGCGATGCGACCCGCGCGCTGAAGACCGGCCCGGTCGGCACCGCCCTGCTCACCCTGACCGAATTGCCGGTCAAGGCGCGCGACAGCGCCTGGAACATCCGCCAGGCGATCATCGTCAGCGACCATGCCGCCTACCGCTACACCGCCACGCTGGGCAAGAAGAAGGTCGACGAGACCGGCCTGACCACGCTGGCGATCGCCGGCGACGACGCCCGTGCCCTGGCCGTGGGCGTGGCCACCGCCGAGGGCGTGGAATTCGCCCGCGAGCTGGGCAACCTGCCGCCGAACTATTGCACCCCGGCCTACCTGGCCGAGACCGCGGCCGCCTTCGCCGGCAAGTTCCCCGGCGCCGAGGCCGAGATCCTGGACGAGACGCAGATGGAGTCGCTGGGCATGGGCTCGCTGCTGTCGGTGGCGCGTGGCTCGGCCAACCGCCCGCGGCTGATCGTGCTGAAGTGGAACGGCGGCGGCGACGCGCGCCCCTATGTGCTGGTCGGCAAGGGCATCACCTTCGACACCGGCGGCGTCAACCTCAAGACGCAGGGCGGCATCGAGGAAATGAAGTACGACATGTGCGGCGGCGCCAACGTCATCGGCACCTTCGTGGCCACGGTCAAGGCCGAGCTGCCGATCAACCTGGTGGTGGTGGTGCCGGCGGTGGAGAACGCCATCGACGGCAATGCCTATCGCCCCTCCGACGTGATCACCAGCATGTCCGGCAAGACCATCGAGGTCGGCAACACCGACGCCGAAGGCCGCCTGATCCTGTGCGATGCGCTGACCTACGCCGAGCGCTTCAACCCCGAAGCCCTGGTGGACGTGGCCACGCTGACCGGCGCCTGCATGGTGGCGCTGGGTCACCAGACCGCCGGCCTGATGAGCAAGCACGACGACCTGGCCAACGAACTGCTGGCCGCCGGCGAGCACGTGTTCGACCGCGCCTGGCGCCTGCCGCTGTGGGACGAGTACCAGGGCCTGCTGGATTCCACCTTCGCCGACGTCTACAACATCGGCGGCCGCTGGGGCGGCGCGATCACCGCCGGCTGCTTCCTGTCGCGCTTCACCGAGAACCAGCGCTGGGCACATCTGGACATCGCCGGCGTCGCCAGCGACGAAGGCAAGCGCGGCATGGCCACCGGACGCCCGGTGGGGCTGTTGACGCAGTGGTTGCTGGACCGCGCCGCAGGTGGGAATTGAGAATCGGGAATAGGGAATCGTGAAATCCCTTTCCTCTCAGTCACCTCCGCGACCTTCGAGGTCGCGGCGATGCCGTGACCATTCCCGATTCCCCTCTCCCGAATCCCTGCCCTGATGCCCCGTGCCGACTTCTACCTGATCGCCAAACCGCGCTTCCTCAACGAACCGCTGCGGCTGGTCTGCGAGCTGGCGCGCAAGGCCAACGACGCCAACCTGCCCACGCTGATCCTGGCGCGCGACGCCGCGCAGGCCGAGGCATTGGACGACCTGCTGTGGGCATTCGACGACGAGGCCTACATCCCGCACCAGATTGCCGGCACCGACGAGGAAGACGAGCTGGCGCCGGTACTGATCGCCTCCCCGGAGTTCGATGCTCCCTCGCGCCCGCTGGTGATCAACCTGCGCGACGATCCCTACCTGGGCGCCTGCGACCGCGTGCTGGAAGTCGTCCCCGCCGACCCGGCGGCCCGCGAACCGCTGCGCGAACGCTGGAAGCAGTACAAGGCCCTGGGCCTGGAACTGACCAAGTACGACATGTGAGAGGGGCGGGGATTGGGGAGTTGGGATTGGGGATTCGTAAAAGCAGATTTTTGCGTCTCCAAGGACTGCATCCAATGACTAATCCCAAACGTTCGACCTTCGCTCCACGGCACCACCACTGACGTTGATGACTGGATGCCGGCGGTTCTCGCCGGCCCCATGACGCAACCAATCCCGAATCCCGAACAACGAATCCCCGCCCCACTATGACCACCCTCGCCTCCAGCTACGACCCCTCTTCCTTCGAATCGCGCCTGTACGCGCAGTGGGAGGCTGCCGGGTATTTCGTGCCGTCCGGCCAGGGTGAGCCGTATACGGTGCTGCTGCCGCCGCCGAATGTGACCGGTACGCTGCACATGGGCCATGCGTTCCAGCAGACGCTGATGGATGCATTGGTGCGCTATCACCGCATGCGCGGCTTCGACACGCTGTGGCAGGTGGGCACCGACCATGCCGGCATCGCCACCGAGATGGTGGTGTCGCGCAACCTGGCGCTGGAAGGCAAGGGCGAAACGCGCGACTCGCTGGGGCGCGAGGGCTTCATCGCCAAGGTGTGGGAGTGGAAGGCCGAATCCGGCGACACCATCGAGCGCCAGATGCGCCGCCTGGGCACCTCCAGCGACTGGTCGCGCAGCACCTTCACCATGGACCCGCAGCCGTCGGCCGCGGTCAACGAAGCGTTCGTGCGCTGGTACGAGCAGGGCCTGATCTATCGCGGCCAGCGCCTGGTCAACTGGGACCCGGTGCTGAAGACCGCGATCTCCGACCTGGAGGTGGAAAACGTCGAGGAAGACGGCTTCCTGTGGTCGATCCGCTATCCGCTGGCCGATGGCGTGACCTACGAGCACGTCGAGCACGATGCCGACGGCGCCGAGACGCTGCGCGAGACCCGCGATTACCTGGTGGTCGCCACCACGCGCCCGGAGACCATGCTGGGCGATACCGCAGTGATGGTGCATCCGGAAGACCCACGCTATGCCACGCTGCACGGCGCCCGCATCGTGCTGCCGCTGACCGGCCGGCAAGTGCCGGTGATCACCGACGACTATGTCGACCGCGCCTTCGGCACCGGCGTGGTCAAGGTCACGCCTGCGCATGACTTCAACGATTACCAGGTGGGTGTGCGGCACAACCTGCCGATGATCAACATCCTCACGCCAGAAGCAAAGATCATTGGTCTTTCTAGCTATCGTGAGCGTCGTGATGCTGAAAACCCCCGTGACCCAATTCTGACTCTGGATCGCGACGCCCTGCCTTTCGATATAGGAATTCCGGAGAAATACTGGAACCTTGATCGCTACGAAGCTCGCAAGCTTGTCCTAGCTGATTTGGAGGACGAAGGTCGACTGGTCGAAACCAAGCCACACAAGCTGCAGGTGCCGCGCGGCGACCGTACCGGCCAGGTGATCGAGCCGTATCTCACCGACCAGTGGTTCGTGAAGATGGACGCGCTGGCCAAGCGCGGCCTGGAGCTGGTCGAAAGCGGCCAGGTCAAGTTCGTCCCGCCGAACTGGATCAATACCTATCGCCACTGGATGGAGAACATCCAGGATTGGTGCATCAGCCGTCAGCTGTGGTGGGGGCATCGCATTCCGGCGTGGTTCGACGAGGCAGGCAAGTGCTATGTCGGCCATGACGAAGCCGAGGTGCGCGCGAAACACGGCCTGGGTGCCGACGTCGCGCTGCACCAGGACAGCGACGTGCTGGAAACCTGGTTCTCCTCGCAACTGTGGCCGTTCTCCACGCTGGGCTGGCCGGACGCGAACGCGATGGCCGAGCGCGGTTTCGCGCGCTATCTGCCGTCGTCGGTGCTGGTCACCGGCTTCGACATCATCTTCTTCTGGGTGGCGCGCATGATCATGGCCACCGACAGCTTCACCGGCCAGGTGCCGTTCCGCGATGTCTATATCACCGGCCTGATCCGCGATGCGCAGGGCCAGAAGATGTCCAAGTCCAAGGGCAACGTGCTCGACCCGCTGGACATCATCGACGGCATCAGCATCGAAGACCTGGTTGCCAAGCGCACCACCGGGCTGATGCAGCCACGCATGGCCGACAAGATCGAAAAAGCCACGCGCAAGGAGTTCCCGGACGGCATCATCGCCCATGGTGCCGACGCGTTGCGCTTCACCATCGCCGCACTCGCCACGCATGGCCGCGACATCAAGTTCGATCTGGGCCGCGCCGAAGGCTACAAGAACTTCTGCAACAAGCTGTGGAACGCCACGCGCTTTGTGCTGATGAACACCGAAGGCGCGCGCTTTGCCGGCGTGCCGCAGCCGCGTACCGAAGCCGAGCAATGGATTCTGGCGCGCCTGGACAAGGTGACTGCAGAAACCCACGCACACTACGCCAGCTACCGCTTCGATCTGCTGACGCAATCGCTGTACGAGTTCGCCTGGAATGCGTTCTGCGACTGGTTCGTCGAACTGGCCAAGCCCGCGCTCAACGGCCAGGACAGCGAGGCAGCCGCCAGCACGCGCCACACACTGCTGTACGTGCTCGAAGCGCTGCTGCGCCTGCTGCACCCACTCACCCCGTTCGTCACCGAGGAACTGTGGCAGCAGGTCGCACCGCGCCTGGGCATCAGCGCGGCCACGATCTCGTTGCAGGCATTCCCGCAGGCCGGCGATGTCGACACTGCGGGCTACACCAGCGCAGAGGCGGATGTCGAATGGCTGCAGTCGATGGTGTCGGCACTGCGTCGTGTGCGCAGCGAGTTGAACGTACCGCCGTCCAAGCAGGTGCGCCTGCTGCTGCAAGCCGGCACTGCCGACGATCGCGCCCGTGTCGGCCGCTTCGCCTCGCAGCTGTCGTTCCTGCTCAAGCTCGAAGCGATCGACTGGCTCGACGCCGGCCAGGACACACCTCCGTCGGCCACGGCCATCGTCGGCGAGCTCACCCTGCTGGTGCCGCTGGAAGGCCTGGTCGACATGGATGCCGAACGCACGCGCCTGGACAAGGAAATCAAGCGCGTGGAAGCCGAGATCGGCAAGTGCAATGGCAAGCTGGGCAACGCCACCTTCGTGCAGAACGCACCGGCCGTGGTGGTCGAGCAGGAACGCGCGCGCCTGAACGACTGGACCACGCAGCTGACCGGCCTGCGCGAGCAACGCGCCAAGCTCTAGGACCACCAATCACTGTTGGCCGAGACGGGGTCAACAGCCTGGTTAGTCGAGGGCGCGGTGCCCTCACCGCGTGCGGGACACGCCGTGAACCCGCCCCTGGGAGCTCGGTGGCGGCATCCATGCCGCTACACAGTCCCGCAACGGACAAGAACACCGCACCAGAGAGTCGGTCGGCGCCCATCTGAAAAGCTGTCTGTCGTGCGGTGTGCATTAGACGCGGGGCCGATACGTCACGATCGAACAGGGCGCATCCAGCACTGCTCTTCCATGCACACCGACCGTCTCGACTGGCCCTTGCCCGGCCATCGTCGCGGGACCTTGAGCGGCATGGATGCCGCGCCAGAGCCTACATGGACGTACTTGCGGCGTGTCCTGCGATGGTGGGCGGGCAAGGGCCCTGCAGCCAACGCGCAGCGTCGAGTGCGCGGTGCCCTCACCGCTCGTGAACCCGTCCCTGGGGGCTCGGTGGCGGCATCCATGCCGCCACACGGTCCCGCAACCGGCAAGGACACCACGCCAGACAGTTGGTCGGCTGCTTTACTGAAAACCATGCACACCGATCATCTCGACTGGTCCTTGCCCGCCAACCGTCGCGGGACCTTACGCGGCATCGATGCCGCGTAATGGTGGGCGGGCAAGGGCCCTGCATGGATCCTGCGCCCGGCTGCGCAGAGAACTGAAGACGCGTGATGCTGCGCGCACGCGCCACGGCGTCGAAACAGCGTATGTCGCCGGACAATGAGACATCGATAAGGACATTACGCAAACGCACAACGCCCACAGTGCTGCGGGCGTTATGGAAAGACGTGCAACGCTGCACGCATCGCGGCGTTGCGTACCGCAGGGGCCTTACAGCTTGCCCGCCCCGGCCTTTGCCTTGACGTCTGCCGCCACCTTGGTGGCGGCCAGCAGGCTGTAGGTATACGGCGGCTTCCAGCCGATGTTGCTGTTCCACGAGCAATTCAGCGCCTTGCCGTTGATCAGCGAACCCTGGTCACGATACACGCTGCCCTTGTAGTCGCCGGCGATCTTGTCGCAGCTGCTCACACCACCGATGTCGAACGCATTTGCAGTACCCGTCTTGCGGGCACTGCATTTGCGTGGTGCATTGATAAGGCTTACAGCTTTCCGGCGCCGGCCTTCGCCTTGACGTCCGCAGCGACCTTGTCGGCCGACAGCAGGCTATAGGTGTACGGCGGTGTCCAGCCGATGTTGCTGTTCCACGAGCACGTCAGCGCCTTGCCGTTGAGCAGTGAGCCTTGATCGCGATAGACGCTGCCGCCGTAGTCGGCCGCAATCTTGTCGCAGCTGCTCACTCCACTGATGTCGAACACGTTGCGCTCGGAGAAGATCTTCGACTCCTTGCCCACGCCATGCGCATGCGAGAACGGGTAGACCTTATTGCTGGTGCTGCCGACGTGGTAGTTGTTGTACAGATGCACCTGCCCGAAGCGCACCCGCGGTGCGCGTGCGGAGATGTTCTCGAACAAGGTGTTGTGGATGGTCACCTTGAGCTTGCCGCTGTCGGTGCTGGAGGCGCTGTCGCTGGAACCGATCAGGTCGTTCTTCTCGTGCGACTTGAACGCCGAGTAGGAAATGGTGACGAAGTTGGCGCCCTTCTTGACGTCCATCGCGCCATCGTGATGCTGCTTGGGACGACCGTTGGCGGTGCCGTTCTGATCGTCGGTACGACGACCGTCGGTGAAGGTGACATGGTCCACCCACACATTGGTTGCGCCCTCGACCGTCAGGCCGTCGTACTCGGCATTCCAGTTGCCGGCGCTGCCGTCATCCGGGTCCCAGACCGGCTGCGGATCCCACGGATTTTCGATGGTGAGATTGCGGATGATGACGTCGTTGGCCTTGACGTAGAAATAGCCTTCGCGGATCTCCGCATTGCTGGTGATGCCGATCAGCGTGGTCTTGGTGGGGATGTCCAACCGCGCGCGGCTCTTCATGTCCGAGGTCGTGGTGTACGGCTTGCCTTCGCTGATATCGATGATGCCGCTGATCTTGATGATGCGCCCGTTGCTGCCCACGCTGGCTTTCAGCGCGCTCTTCAGCTCGGCGGCAGTCTTGACCGTGTAGATGTTGGCTGCGGCCGCTTTGGAACCGCCCTTGGTCCCTCCGTTCTGTGTTGCCCAACCAGTGGTTGCAACTTCCAGTGCAGGATCGGCGCAGGCAACGCCAACAACCAGCAACGACCCGACAAACAGCGACGCGGCGGCCGCCGTTGAAAATTTCGGCTTCATCTTGATCTCTCCCTCGGATAGGTTCGATGCGCCGCGCGGCGGCACACCCCTCGTCTAGCAGGCGCGGAACATACTTTTCATCTCTGTAATGTTCAGTTCCGCGACGCCGATACTAGGAGCATCGCAATGGCTTGTATCTAGCCGATGCATCGATGTGCACGCGCAGTCACGCAAACGGTTGCGGGACATCCAGGAGAAGACAAAACGCTGTAATCAAGACACGCAGAGACAGGCATGAGGACACTGCAGCGCAGCATGCTCTGCATCGCAACGCAGACCGACACAGCTCCAGCACGGTGTGCCGCCGCCATCACATGCATGCATGTTTTTTTTCGGCGCGCACGGCAATTGCATCGCTATCGCAGTGCGCCTGGCACATGGACACAGTCGATTGGCGCTGCTGGAAAACACGGATGGCACGTGGCGGCATGATCACCGTCGCGGCTGCCGGTGCGCCCTGCCGGATGGCGCCGCGCAGGCGACACCTCGGGCGATGCAAATGGGAAAAACATTCACCCTGTTGCGATCGATTGCAGCGATGCGCAACAGCTCGGCGCACAGCGGGTGCGTTGCCTGATGACCTGATCGTGGTGCGTCACCACAACGCCGCTTCTGGGGCGAAACAGCAAGGCGCCGGCACAATCGCCTGGCGGCTATGCAGGAGCCGGGCTGGTGTCTCGGGCGGTGACGCGTGCCTCACAGATGCAACCGCGCGACGCGTATCAGGTGCGTCGGGGCAGAACCAGCCGGACGCGGGAGAACGCTTCCATCAGCCTCGGCCGATGAGGCTCAGGAGAACCCTTCGAAGGACAACTCGATCGCCATCACCAGCGCATCTTCGCGGCCGGTGTTGGAGGGGTAGTAGCGTGGGCGCCGCCCGATCTCATTGAAGCCTTCGGAGTGATACAGCGCAATCGCCGACGGATTGGATGGGCGCACTTCCAGAAACGCGCGCCGCGCGCCGCGATCGCAGGCACCCTTGATCAGCGCGCGCAACAGCACGCGGCCATGCCCGCGGGATTGCGCCTCCGGTGCGATGCAGACATTGAGCACGTGCGCCTCGTCGGCAGCGATGCTGATCACTCCGTAGCCAATGACCTGCCCGCCCTGCTCCATCACCCAGCCCGGATAGCCGGCCTGCAGGCAGTCGCGAAAGATGCTGCGCGTCCACGGGAACGGATAGGCCCGATGTTCGATGTCCATCACCACATCCAGATCGCTCTCGCGCATGGCGCGCAGCGAGGTGGGCAGCGGCGCGTTCAAGGCGCTCATGCCGGGTTCCGACGCCGCCGCAGCGCGCGCAGTTGCGGCCACAGCGCGCGCTTGGCGGCCGGGTTGCCGCGCAGCTCGGCCAGCGGCCAGGACGCCATCAAGGCTTGCGTATTCGGATCGCCGGGGTTGCAGCCGGAGGCGCGCAGCAACGCCATCTGCAGGCGATCGGGCATGCCGACCCGGCTGCGCCGCGGCGGCGCTGCCGGCGCAGTCGTGACTGCATCCGGCGCGTGGGCCGGCGCCACCGGTGCGCTGCGGCGGACCGCCGGCGCTACCGCTGGCGCCGGCATTGGTGGCGTGCGCTCCACGCGCGGCGGTGCAGCCGCCGGCGCACGCTCGATCGTCTCCTCAGGCACCGCCGCCGCGTCCACGGTGTCGCGGTCCAGATAGACGGTGTGTCCCAACGCCTGCAGATACGACACCTGCAGATCGGACCACATCGGCTCGGAGGCCAATTGACTCATGGCATCTGGCTCATGGCAGCTCGGGCGTACGCCGCCAGCGCCGCCACAGCCACATCACCGGCCCGGACAGTGCATACAGCACGCCGATCACCAGCAGCGAACGGGCCAGATCGATCACCAGCAGCGCGATCACCACCGTGGCGATCGCCAGCGCCAGGAACGGCACACGGTCGGCACGCGGACCACGCGCGCCGCCCTTGAAACTCCAGAACCGGATCCGGCTGACCATCAGCAAGGCCGATACCACCGTGACCGCCAGCGCCAGGTAACGCAGCTGCTCGCCATCGAAACCCAGGCTGTCGTCGGCAAACGCCCAGACGAAGGACATCATCAAGCCGGCGGCGGCCGGGCTGGCCAGGCCGATGAACCAGCGCTTGTCGACCACCCCCACTTGCGTGTTGAAGCGCGCCAGGCGCAGTGCCGCGCAGGCCGCATACAGAAACGCGGCCGACCAGCCGACCCGGCCCATCACGTTGCTGTCGTACTTCAGCGCCGACAGCGACCAGTGATACATCACCAGCGCCGGGGCCATGCCGAAGCTGACCAGATCGGCCAGCGAGTCGTACTGCACGCCGAACTCGCTGCTGGTATTGGTCAGGCGCGCGACCCGGCCGTCCAGCCCGTCCATCACCGCGGCCACGAACACCGCCATGGCGGCCTGGACGAATTGCCCGTTGGCGGCGGCGATGATGGCGTAGAAACCGGAAAACAGCCCGGCGGTGGTGAACAGGTTCGGCAGCAGGTAGATCGTGCGCGAGCGCGGGGGCGGTCTCATCTCATCCATCCGGCAAGTGTAGGGCCTGAGGTCCATCCGGCGGTAGCGCGCCGGCGGCGTGCAGCCTCACTTGCCAGCGCCGGCCGCGGATGCTGCAATCGCCGCGGGAATCATCCAGGGGAAGCCACATGCACCTATCGTCCGGGCTTTGCGCCCTGTTGATGCTGGTCAGCGCCGCCGCCGGCGCGACCGATCTGTACAAATGGAAGGACGCCAAGGGCGTCACCCACTACACCGAAACCCCGCCACCGTCCGGCCAGCGCTACGAAGCGCGCCGGATCGATGCACGCAGCGGCACCGCCGCCATCGCCGCGCCGGACACCACCACGCCCGAATCGGCCGACTGCCTGACTGCACGCCGCAACCTGGAGCTGCTCAGCGGCAAGGGCGAGGTCACCATGGGCGCCGGCGCCGATGGCAAGCCCGGCACCCCGCTGGACCCGGATGCCCGCGTGGCGCAACGCAACCTCGCCGAAGCGGCCGCCAAGGCCTATTGCAAGCCGGCAGCGAGCGGCACTCCGGCCTCCTGAGCCGGCCCGGGAGCGGCCACCTACCGGCCCATGCGTCCGGCCGATCGGCCGGCGCCACTGACCGGCAGGGCGCGAGACTGGCAAACTATGGGCTTTCCGCCCAAGCGAAGCCCGATGCGTCTTTCCCAGTTCCACCTGCACACCACCAAGGAAACCCCGGCCGACGCCGAGTTGGTCAGCCACCGTCTGATGCTGCGCGCGGGCATGATCCGCAAGCTGGCCTCCGGGCTGTACACCTGGTCGCCACTGGGTCTGCGCGTGCTGCGCAAGGTCGAGGCCATCGTGCGCGAGGAAATGAACCGCGCCGGGGCGGTGGAAGTGCTGTTCCCCACCATCCAGCCGCGCGAACTGTGGGATGCCACCGGCCGTTGGGAAAAGTTCGGCGGGCAGTTGCTCAAGATCAAGGATCGCAAGGAACAGGAGTTCTGCTACAGCCCGACCGCCGAAGAGGCCGCGGCCGAATTCGCGCGCCAGGAAATCAACAGCTACAAGCAGTTGCCGCTGAACTTCTTCCAGATCCAGACCAAGTTCCGCGATGAGATCCGTCCACGCTTCGGCGTGATGCGCGCGCGCGAATTCCTGATGAAGGACGCCTACTCCTTCCATCTCACCGATGCCGACATGGCGCGCGAATACGACAACATGCGCGCGGCCTACACCCGCATCTTCACCCGGCTGGGGCTGGAATTCCGCGCCGTGCAGGCCGACTCCGGCGCGATCGGCGGCGATGCCTCGCAGGAATTCCACGTCATTGCCGCTTCCGGCGAAGACTCGCTGGCATTCTCCACCGGCTCCGATTACGCCGCCAACGTGGAAACCGCCAGCGCCGCCCTGCCCGCCCCGCGCGCCGAGGCTGGCGAGGCGATGCGCCAGGTCGCAACGCCCACCCAGAAGACCTGCGAAGACGTCGCCGGGTTGCTGGGCATCACGCTGCAGCGCACGGTCAAGTCGGTGGCGGTGATGACCGAGGCCGGCTTCGTGCTGGTGCTGGTGCGCGGCGATCACGCCGTCAACGAGATCAAGCTCGGCAAGGTCGCCGGCCTGGCCGGCTACCGCCTGGCCAACGAGACCGAGATCCGCGACCACCTCGGCTGCGAGCCGGGCTTCCTGGGCCCGGTGAACACCGCCCGCCCGGTGCGCGTGGTGGCCGACCGCGATGTCGCGGCGATGGCCGATTTCGTGGTCGGTGCCAACGTGCCCGGCGAACACCTGGCAGGGGTCAACTGGGGCCGCGACCTGCCCGAACCTGACACCGTTGCCGATGTGCGCAACGTCATCGACGGCGAACGCGCGGCCGATGGCGGCGAACTGCGTCTGGCGCGCGGGATCGAGGTGGGCCATGTGTTCCAGCTCGGCGACCAGTATGCGCAGGCACTGCAGGCCACCGTGATCGACGAGAACGGCAAGCCCGCGGTGATGAAGATGGGCTGCTACGGCATCGGCATTTCGCGCATCGTGGCTGCGGCGATCGAGCAGAACCATGACGATGCCGGCATTGTCTGGCCCGCACCGATGGCACCGTGGCAGGTGGCGATCTGCATCATCAACCCCAAGCAGGATGCACAGGTGGTTGCCGCCGCCCAGGCATTGCTGGACGAATTGATCGCCGCGGGGATCGACGCGGTGCTGGACGATCGCGGCCTGCGCCCGGGCGCCATGTTTGCCGATATGGAACTGCTGGGCATTCCGCATCGGGTGGTGGTCTCCGAACGCGGATTGGCCGCCGGCACATTTGAATATTGTGCCCGCACTGCAGAGGCAGCAGAAAACCTGGATAAGGCCGGGTTATTCTCCCGCCTGGGTTGTTGATCAAATCAGCCGAAACTACTTGGATTGGATGAACACAAGGCGCCGAATTATTTCGGCGCATTTGTCACCCGGGTTTTCTGACATTATGATGGCCAGCGCTGCCACGGACCGGCATTCTTTTCTCTCTCATCCTCCGGAGTAGTGATGTCGATCGATCTTAGCGGCCTGTCGGCCAAGCAGTTGGGTGCCCTGATCAAAAACGCGAAGAAGCAGCAGACCGTGGTTGCCAAGCGCGCTCCGATTGCCAAGGTCCGCACGCAACTGACCCGCGCGGCAAAAGCCCAGGGTTATTCCATCGAAGAATTGTTCGGCACCAGCGCCGGCCCGGGTCGTCCTGCTGCCGCTGCCAAGCCGGGCCCGCGCGCCGGCCGCAAGCTGGGCAAGGTTCCGCCCAAGTATCGCAACCCCGCCAACCCCCAGGAAGCCTGGACCGGCCGCGGCAAGCAGCCGCGCTGGCTGGCCGAACTGACCGCCGCCGGCAAGAAAGTCGAAGACTTTCTGATCAGCAAGGTCAGCACCAAGAAGACTCCGGCCAAGAAGGCCGCCCCGCGCAAGGCCGCCACCAAACGCGCGCCCAAGAAGTCCAAGGCCGCCTGATTCACAGCAATAAAACCCCCGGCATTGCCGGGGTTTTTATTGCGCGTTTTTTATCTGTCATAAATTCTTGCGGGCCGGAATCAACAGATTGCCGAACAGCAATCCGGCCATCAAGGCCATCACGATATTGGTCACCGCCAATAGTGCGGCCTGCCCGACACTGACATCCTGTTGCTGTACCAGGGTCAGAAAGCCACGCAAGCTGACACTGCCCGGAACCAGCATGATGATGCCGGGCAAACGGATCAATGCACCGGGTTTTTGCACCACCCGCCCGAACAGATTACCGGCGGCGGTCAATGCCATCGCCGATGCAAAGACACCGGCCGGACCACCCCAGGCATGTCCGGCATAACGCGCAATGACATACCCGGACATGGCCGCTGCCATGATCCATAAATAATCGCGCCGATTGGCCTTGAACAACACCGCAAATGCATAAGCGGTCACCAGCAGCGAGGCCCATTCCACCCAGCTGGCCTGCGGGCGCAATGCGGCCACCTGCGGATGCAGGCCGACCACCTGGGTCAGCGTCACCGCGATCACCGCACCGACGGTGAGCTTGAGCACCGTGGTCACCGCACCGGCCAGCCGCGCCGTGCCCGAGACCCAGTGCTGGCTGGCCAGCTCGTTGAAGGCATTGGTCAACGACATGCCGGGCAGCAGCACCACCAGCGAGGCGATGATCACCGTATTGAGGTTCAACGGCCCGAGCAACGACGCCACCACCGCGGCCACGACCCCGGCCAACAGCCCGGCCAGCGCCTCGCCGGCCTCCTTGGTCGCCGGCCGCTTGTCGGTGTACTGGGTCAGCAGGCCGATCGACATCCCGATCGCACCGGCGGTGGCGATGTCCAGCCAGGGCAGTTTCCACAGCCCTGCCACGCCGGCGGCGGCCAGCCCGAATGCCAGCACCTGCATGGTCTTGCCGCGCCGATCGACCTCGCGGTCCAGCCGCCGCAGCGCGGTGTGGCCCTGCGCGATGCTCATGCGCCCGTTGGCCACGCTGTCGGCCACGTAATCGGCCACGCTGAGCTTGTACAGGTCATTCTCGCCCGGGGCCAGCCGGATCACCCGGGTGATGTCGCTGGAGCCGATGGCCTTGGTCGGATCGCTGAAGCTCAAGATGATCCCGGTGGGATTGGACCAGGGCTCGCAGTCCAGGCCCAGCTTCTGCGACAGTCCGACCACGGCGGCCTCCAGACGCTGCGCGGTGGTGCCGTAGGAATGCAGGCGTCCGGCGATTTCCGAAACAAAGGCGACGCGCTGGGCATAGGTGGCGCTGGCGGACGGTTGGACGACGGTGGCAGCGGACATGCGTGGCGGGTCGGATCGGAGAAACGCCGTCTGGCGAGGCCGCCAGTGTATGCCGCAGCGCCCCTGGCCGGCGTGCCGATCGTCTGTGCCGGGACCACAAGTGCGAAGCGTCCCCATCATTCGCTCACGCCGGGCGCGGTATGCTGGCGCCACGGACAGGCCACCCATGATCAAACCGCAACCTCCCCGCATCGACCAAGACTCGCAGGATCAGACCCAGCTCCGCCTCGCCGGCAGTTGGGTGCTGGCAACCGCCCTGTCCCAGGCAGAACAGCTGCAGGCCGTGCCCGACGGGGTGCGCCGCATCGACGCGCGCGGCATCGGCCAACTGGATTCGGCCGGCGTGCTGCAGTTGCTGCGCTTCGCCGGCCGCATGGGCCTGAAGGAAGATGCGATCGATTTCCGCGATGAGCACCAGGCCCTGGTGTGCACCATCGAGGAACTCAACGACGAACGCCCCAAGCCCAAACGCGACTACGGCTTTGTCGCCGCGCTGGACCGTCTGGGCCGCACCACCCATGGCGTCGGCCAGGGCATCCTGGAACTGAACAGTTTTCTGGGCGAGAACCTGGTCAAGATCGGGCGGCTGATCCACGAGCCGCGCCGCTTCCGCCTGACCGCCACCGTGCACCACATGGAGCAGGTCGGCCTGGATGCGGTGCCGCTGGTGGTGCTGCTGTCGTATCTGGTTGGCGCGGTGATCGCGTTCCTGGGCTCGACCATCCTGCGCGACTTCGGCGCGGAAATTTATGTGGTGGAGCTGGTGTCCATCGCCTTTCTGCGCGAGTTCGCGGTGCTGCTGACCGCCATCGTGCTGGCCGGGCGCACTGCCAGCGCCTTCACCGCGCAGATCGGTGCGATGAAATCACGCGAGGAAGTGGACGCGATCCGCACCCTGGGCCTGGACCCGATCGACCTGCTGGTGATCCCGCGCCTGCTCGCGCTGATCTTCACCCTGCCGCTGCTGACCTTCATCGCGATGATCGCCGGCCTGGCCGGCGGCGTCACCGTGGGCGCGTTCGACCTGGACATTCCGCCGCAGATGTACCTGGCGCGCATGCACGACACCATCCAGTTGCGGCATTTCCTGGTCGGGCTGTCCAAGGCGCCGCTGTTTGCGCTGGTGATCGGCCTGATCGGCTGCCTGGAAGGCCTGAAGGTCAGCGGCACCGCGCAATCGGTGGGCGAGCGCACCACCTCCTCGGTGGTGCAGACGATTTCCTTGGTAATCATCCTCGACGCGGTCGCCGCGCTGTGGTTCATGAAGATGGGGTGGTGATGGAGCCGGGATTGGACATTCGGGATTCGGGATTCGTGCAAGGCAGAAGCGCAGCTGGCGCCCTGACACCCGGGAGAGCTGTGCTGTGACCCATCCCGAATCCCCACTCCCCAATCCCGGCACAGAGGCCGAGGCCGACGACGACCAGCTGGCGATTTCCGTGCGCGGGCTGACCAACCGTTTCGGCAGCCAGGTCGTGCACGAGGACCTGGATCTGGACGTGCGGCGCGGCGAGATCCTTGGCGTGGTCGGCGGCTCGGGCACCGGCAAGTCGGTGCTGATGCGCAGCATCCTGGGCCTGCGCGAGCCGGATGCCGGCAGCATCCAGGTCCTGGGAGCGGATGCGCGCTCGGGCCGCTTCGCCGACCGCCAGCACATCACCCGCAATACCGGCGTGCTGTTCCAGGACGGCGCGCTGTTCTCGTCGATGACCGTCGGCGAAAACGTGCAGGTGCCGCTGAAGGAGCATCACGGCGAGTTTCCGGAGCGCTGGTATTTCGAGCTGGCGCTGCTGAAGATCAAGCTGGCCGGCCTGCCGGCCGATGCGCTGGACAAACTGCCCTCGCAGCTGTCCGGCGGCATGCGCAAGCGCGCCGGCCTGGCGCGGGCGCTGGCGCTGGATCCGCCGCTGCTGTTCCTGGACGAGCCCACTGCCGGGCTGGACCCGATCGGCGCAGCTGCCTTCGACCGCCTGATCCGCACCTTGCAGCAGGCATTGGGCCTGACCGTGTTCCTGATTACCCATGACCTGGATACGCTGTACGCCATCTGCGACCGCATCGCGGTGCTGGCCGATCACAAGGTGATTGCCAACGCGCCGCTGGCCGAGATCGAACAGGTCGACCACCCCTGGATCCAGGAATACTTCCACGGTCCGCGCGCCCGCGCCGCGCGCGCGGCCAAGACCGACTCCACCGAGACCGCCTGAGCATGGAAACCAAAGCCAATTACGTCCTGATCGGCGCCTTCACCATCGTGGCAGGCCTGGCCCTGCTGCTGTTCGGGCTGTGGGCCGCAAAGTATTCCTCCGACCGCACCTGGCAGCAGTACCGGGTGGTGTTCCGTGAGGCGGTGACCGGCCTGTCGGTCGGCAGCCCGGTGCAGTACAACGGCATCGCGGTCGGCTCGATCACCGAGCTGACGCTGGCGCCGAACGACCCGCGCCAGGTGGTCGCGCACGTGCGGGTGAACTCCACCACGCCGATCAAGAGCGATACGCGTGCCAAGCTGGCCATCACCAGCCTGACCGGCCCGTCGATCATCCAGCTCTCCGGCGGCACACCCGAGGCACCGTCGCTGACCACCATCGACAAAAGCGACGCGCCGATCATCCAGACCACGCCGTCGGCGCTGCAGAACATCACCGATACCGCCAACCGCATCGTCGAGCGCATGGACCAGATGCTCTCGGACAAGAACGTGGCCAGCATCACTGCCACCTTGCAGAACCTGGAAAAGATCAGCGGCGGCATCGCCGATCGCGACGAAGGCATGCAGGCGCTGATCGTCAGCGCGCGCGATGCCGCACGCAATCTGGACACCACCCTGACCACCACCAACGGCACCATCAAGCGGCTGGACCAGAACCTGGTGCAGCAGCTGCCGGGCATCCTGGAGAAGCTCGATGCCACCCTGGTCAAGCTGGATTCGGCTGCCGGCAACGCCGACAACATCCTTGGCGAGAACCGCGCGGCCATCAACAGCTTTGCCAACGACGGGCTGGGCCAGCTCGGGCCCACGCTGACCGAATTGCGCGGCCTGATCCGCGACCTGCGCCGGGTCAGCGACAAACTGGACAACAACCCTGCGCGCTACCTGCTCGGCCGCGACGCACCCAAGGAGTTCGAACCGAAATGACTGCCATGCGCCTGTTGCGTCCCGTGTTGTGCGTCTCCCTGCTGGCGCTGGGCGGCTGCTCGCTGCTGACCGGCGGCGACCAGAAGCCGGCCACCATCTACGCGCCGACCGTGCGGGTGACACCCAATCCGTCCTGGCCGCAGGTGACCTGGCAACTGGCGGTGGCCAAGCCGAGCGCGGCGCGCATCATCGACAGCCCGCGCATCAACGTGCGCCCGACCCCGAGCGAATTGCAGGTCTACCACGGCGCAGGCTGGGCGCAGCCGGCCACCGATATGCTCGAAGACAGCGTAGTGCGCGCATTCGAGGACTCCGGCAAGATCGCCGCGGTCGCCCGCATCGGCACCGGCATCCGCTCCGACTACAAGCTGGCGATCGACCTGCGCCGCTTCGAGTCCGATTACGCCGGCCAGGCGCTGCCCTCGGCCACCATCGAACTCAATGCCAAGCTGCTGCACGCCGCCGACCAGCGCGTGGTGGCCTCGCGCACCTTCCTGGTGGCACGCCCGTCCAGCGGCACCGACACGGCGGCAGTGGCAGCGGCATTCGAACAGGCGATGACGCAGGTCACCACCGAACTGGTTGGCTGGACCCTGCTCAATGGCCAGCAGGATAGTCAGCGCTTGCCGCGTCCGCTGTCACCGCGACAGCCGGACTAGCGCTTGGGGCCACGCGGGGCAATCTGGCGAAACGTCAGATTGATGCGCTCGCCGACCGGTTTTGCGGTGCGCGGCAACGCATGCTTGTAGTGGCGCTGGGTATCGCCTCCCATCAGCAGCAAATCGCCGTGCCCCAGTTCCAGCGCCTGCTTCAACGCCCCATCGTCGCGATGCCTGAAGGCAAAGCGCCGCGTCGCGCCCAGGCTCAGCGAAGCGATCAACGGCTGCGCGCCCAACTCCGGCTCGTCGTCGCTGTGCCAGCCCATCGCATCGTTGCCGCTGCGGTAACGGTTGGCCAGCACGCTGTTGAATGGCGCCCCGGTCTCGGCCTGCAGGCGCGCGCGTAGAGGCTGCAATACCTCCAGCCACGGCTGCGGCGCGAACTGCGTGCCCGAGTAGCGGTAGCTGGCGTCCGCATCGCCGATCCAACTGCTCAGACGCGGCGAATCCACCGTCCGCCCGAACATGCGGATGCGATGCACCTCCCACTGCACCTGCGTCAGCAGCACCTGCAGCAGCGCATCGGCCTGCGCGCGCGGCAACCAGCCGCGGTACCAGGCGATCTCTGCATGCGGCAATGCAACCCGAATCTTCATGTTTCAAACGCTAGCACGCTCCGGCTGCGTGGAGGCTGGGCGGTACGGATGAATCGATCCGATTTGCCGCCGTCACATCGAATCCCGGAAAATGCGCGGTAGCCATCGAGCCAACGGGAGCGGAGCAATGTCGGAAGCAGGAGTCGGCGCAAGTGCGCCAGAGACGGTCGAGCGCGACGTGATGGAGTACGACGTCGTCACCGTCGGCGCCGGCCCGGCCGGGCTGGCTTTTGCGATCCGGCTCAAGCAGCTGGATCCGGCCATCAGCGTCTGCGTGATCGAAAAATCCAGCACCATCGGTGCGCATATCCTGTCCGGCGCGGTGATCGAGCCGGGCCCGCTGGATGCCTTGCTGCCGGGCTGGCGCGACAACCCGCCGCCGATCTGCGTGGCCGCCACCGACGACGAGTTCTGGTTCCTCGGCAAGGACAGCGCGCGCAAGTTCCCGGTGGTGCCGCCGGGCATGCGCAACCACGGCAACTTCATCGTCAGCCTGGGCGCAATGTGCGCCTGGCTGGCGCCGCAGGCCGAAGCATTGGGCGTGGAGATTTACCCGGGCTTTGCCGCTGCCGAAACGCTGCACGACGACAACGACCAGGTCATCGGCGTACGTATCGGCGACATGGGCGTGGCCAAGGATGGATCGCACAAGCCCGGTTACACCGCCGGCATCGACATCCGTGCCAAGGTCACCGTGCTGGCCGAAGGCGCACGCGGGCACCTGACCAAGCGCCTGCTCAAGCGCTTCGACCTCACCGCCGACGCCGACCCGCAGGGCTACTCGATCGGCATCAAGGAACTGTGGCAGGTACCGGAGGGGCGCGTCAGCCCCGGCAAGATCGTGCATACGCTGGGCTGGCCGGCCGACAACCGCACCTACGGCGGCAGCTTCCTGTATCACCTGGACAACAACCAGATCGCGCTCGGTTATGTGAGCGGGCTGGACTACAGCGACCCGCAATACCAGCCATGGGAAGCCTTTCAGCAATGGAAGAACCACGCGCTGATCAAGCCGTTGCTGGAAGGCGGCAGCATCCTCTCGGCCGGCGCGCGCGCCATCGTCACCGGCGGCTGGCAGTCGCTGCCGAAGGTGGAAATGCCCGGCGCCCTGTTGATCGGCGACACTGCCGGCCTGCTCAACGTGCCCAAGATCAAGGGCACCCACCAGGCAATCCGCAGCGGCATGCTGGCCGCCGAACATCTGGTGCAATCGCAGCTGGCGCCACAAGGCTTCGACGCCAAGTTGCGCGCCTCCGATGCGATGGCCGAGCTCAAGCAGGTGCGCAACATCAAGCCGGGCTTCAAGAAGGGCCTGTGGTTCGGCCTGCTCAACGCCGCCTGGGAAACTGCGCTCAAGGGCGCCTCACCATGGACACTGAAGAACAAGCCCGACTGGTCGGCATTGCACAAGATCGGCGAGTACGAGCAACCCGCGCGCCACTACGGCACGCGCGAGCTCGCTCCGCGCGACCGGCTGCAGGCGGTGTACTTCGCTGCCACCGAGCACGACGAAGACCAGCCCGTGCATCTGAAGGTACTCGATACCGACGTGTGCGCTACCCGCTGCGTGCAGGAATACGACAATCCCTGCACCCGCTTCTGCCCGGCCAACGTCTACGAAATGGTCGCAGACGCCGGCAGCCCGTCCGGCAAGCGCCTGCAGATCAACGCTGCCAACTGCGTGCACTGCAAGACCTGCGACATCAAGGACCCGTACGAGATCATCACCTGGGTCACGCCGGAGGGTGGTTCGGGCCCGAACTACCAGAATCTGTGAGCAACTGTCGGCATACCGCGTGAGCGGCAGTCTCTCCAAACTCCTGGCCGCGGCACGTCGCTCGGTAGAGCTCCATGGCGGCGGTTTCGCCGGCGTAGCCGCGGTCGCAATACGGGCCTTCAAGGTCATCCGCGCCCTGGGCATACGCGGCCTGCTGGGGCGGCTGCAACTGGCCGGGCGTACGCAGCCGGCGGTCCATCACCTGTCTGACCAGGAACCTTTCCTCGCGCCTGCGCCGCTGTCGCAGCTGCGGCTCAAGACTGGCGTGATGCTGCACGTCTTCTATCCCGACCTGATCGACGAATTCGCACAGTCACTCCAGCACATGCCGGTGGGCTACGACCTGCTGGTATCGGTGATGGATGAAGCCGCCGCCGTCCAGGTGCGAGACCGTTTTTCAAGGTTGCCGCGGGTGGACAAGCTCGATATCCGCATCGTGCCCAACCGTGGCCGTGACATCGCGCCGCTATTGGTGACATTTCGCGAACAGGTCCTGGCATTGGATGTCGTTGGCCATCTGCACACGAAAAAGTCGCTGTATACAGGCAGCGAGCAAGGCCAATGGCGCCGTTACCTGGTGTCATCCCTGATGGGGAGCCCGGAGCGCATCGCCTGGCAACTGGGAATGTTTCAGGCCGAGCCACGGCTTGGCATGCTCTATCCCGAGAGTTACGAGCGGGTGTTGCTGTGGGCGCATACCTGGCTCAGCAATTTCAGCGTGTGTCGCGCGCTTGCCCAGCGACTTGGATTCGACATCAGCCCCTCGGAGTACATCGATTTTCCTGCCGGATCGATGTTCTGGGCAAAGGTGGATGCACTGCGGCCGTTGTACGCGCTGGATCTGGAACTCAAGGATTTTCCGGAAGAACACGGTCAGATCGATGGCACCCTGCACCACGCAGTGGAGCGCATCTTCGTCGCTGTTGTGCGCCATCAGCAGTATCGGATTGGCATATTGCCGCAAGATGGCACGCTGGCACTCAGCGGCGAAGGTGGACGCAACTGGCAGGCGGCGTTCGAAACACCGATCGCCACGCGGTTGACCCTGTCCTCTCTTCAAGCTCGGCTGGTGTCGCTGGATATCTTCGATACCTTGGTAGTGAGGCCGTTCCTGTTTCCAGCGGGTGCGCGCGCCTATCTTGCCCATCTGGTCGCGGACCGATTCGGGGTCGGAAATTTTCTCGAACTCCGCGAGCTTGCCGAGGCAAAGGCACGCCATCAACGTGGCGCCGATATCGATCTATCAAGCATCTACACCACGCTGTCTGGCCTGCCCGGTGCGGGAGGACTTCCCATCGGTGCCTTGCAGGCACTGGAAGTGGCGCTGGAGGCCAGATTGCTGCAACCACGGCGAGGCGTGATCGCAGCGGCGGCGCACCTGCAACAACGTGGCACCCGCCTGGTTGCGCTTTCGGACATGTATCTGGATAGCACGTTGCTGCAGCAGGTCCTGCCGGCCGACGTCAGCGCGTTGCCAGCTGCCTGGTATGTGTCGTGCGAGACGGGCTGGCGCAAGGATGCTGACAGCGCCTGGAAGGAACTGCCAGGCATCGAAAACATCGAGACATCGCACTGGCTGCATGTGGGCGACAACGAACATGCAGATGTCCAGCGTCCACAGATGCACAACCTGTTGACGCCGGTGCATGTGCTTCGCCCATCCGCGCTGTTTGAGGTGGTCCCCGCCTTGCGCCCGCTCAGACCACCGTCCGGTGACGCAACGCGGTGGCAGGACCAGTTGTGGCTTGGCCTATTGGCCAACCGGTTCGCCGATCTTGCCGACCGGCACCCGGAAACCTTGATGCCGCTGCCGATGCTTTCACCGGCATCTCTCGGCTACGTGGTCATCGGCCCGCTGATCTTCGATTATCTCGCCTGGCTGATCCGCATGGCGAAGCAAGCCAATATCGAAACAATCCTGTTTTTGAGCCGAGAAGGCCACCTGCTGGAGCAGGGTTTTCAGCTAGTAAGGCAAACCTCGCCTTCGCTGCAGCAGCTTCAAGGCAAGTATCTGCTGGCATCTCGGCGGGGAACCGGAACACCCTCGCTGCATGCGCCGGATGATCTTGCAGTGCTGCTGGACAGCACCTACACCGGCACGCTGAGCGGCCTGATACAGGCGCGCCTGGGAGATGCTGCCGCAGCTGTTCTGGAACGTCGCCTGGGGCGCCCGGTCATGCAACGCGATGTCTACCTGCCGGAGATGCATGCCGAACTGCTGCAACTCATTGCCCCAGCGATCAATGACCTGCTGGCGCTCGCCGAAACTGAAAGGACGGCCTACCTGCGTTACTGGACGGCGACCGCAGGCGACGGTGCCGCCATGGTGGCCGACATAGGGTACTCCGGCACCATCCAGGCCAACCTCGCGCGATTGACCGGGCAGCCGCTGGGTGGCGCGTATTTTGCACTGAACGGGCGCGCCACGAAGATCGCTGCCCAGAGCTGGGCCGCCGCCCGCTATTTTGATGGCCGTACCGAAGGTGCTCCGGAGCAGTCGACGATCCTGCGCCATGACCTGCTTCTGGAGACACTTCTCACCGCTCCTTCGCCGCAGTTTTCCTATTTTGCAGACGCCACCAACGTTCCGACTGCGGTCTACGCCAGTGCGGAGCTGTCGCCAGCGCAATGGGCGACGATCGCACAGGTGCACGAAGGTGCATTGGCGTTCATTGCAGACGTTTGCAAGGTTGCGCAGGACGAAAGCCATCTGCTGGACTTCGATCGAGCCGCGGTCCAGATCCCGTTGCAGTGCGTCGGCTCCGGACGCTGGCAGGCGCCGTGGCTGGCGGATCTGCAACTCGACGACCGTTTCACCGGACGCGGATCGGTTCGGGCCGGATGACCTGACGGCCATCCGGCCTGGCCTCACGGTTGAGGCGTCAGAAGTGCCACGCCGGTCTTCTGGCGCAACTCCTCCAGTTCTACCCCATCGGCCGCCTCCACCAGCACCAGCCCGCCATCGGTAACATCCAATACCGCCAGGTCGGTGATGATGCGATCCACCACGCCGACGCCGGTCAATGGCAGATCGCATTCGGGCAGGATCTTGTGGCTGCCGTCCTTGGCGACGTGTTCCATCAGCACCACCACGCGCTTGACGCCAGCCACCAGGTCCATTGCGCCACCCATGCCCTTGACCATCTTGCCGGGCACCATCCAGTTGGCCAGGTCGCCGCGGTCGGTGACCTGCATCGCACCGAGAATCGCCAGATCGATGTGCCCGCCGCGGATCATCGCAAACGAGTCGTGGCTGCCGAAATAACTGGCACCGGCACGCGCAGTCACCGTCTGCTTGCCGGCATTGATCAGGTCCGCATCCACCTCGTCCTCGGTGGGAAACGGGCCGATGCCGAGCAGGCCGTTTTCCGATTGCAGCCAGACGTCCATGCCATCGGGAATGTGATTGGCCACCAGCGTCGGCAGGCCGATGCCCAGGTTGACGTAGGCGCCAACAGTCAATTCGCGCGCCGCACGTGCGGCCATCTGGTCCCTGGTCCAGGCCATCAGTGCTGTCCTTCGCGCACGGTGCGCTGTTCGATGCGTTTTTCCGGCGTGGCGTTGAGCACCAGCCGGTCGACATAGATGCCGGGCAGATGCACCTGGTCCGGATCGATCGCGCCCACTTCGACGATCTCCTCGACCTCGGCAACGCAGACGCGACCGGCCATGGCACAGGCCGGGTTGAAGTTGCGCGCGGTCTTGCGGAACACCAGATTGCCGGCCGTGTCCGCACGCCAGGCCTTGACCAGCGCGACATCGGCCTGCAGCGCGGTTTCCATCACGTACTGTTTGCCGTCGAATTCGCGGGTTTCCTTGCCCTGGGCCACGATGGTGCCGTAGCCGGTTGCGGTGTAGAACGCGGGGATTCCCGCACCGCCCGCGCGCAGACGCTCGGCCAGCGTGCCTTGCGGGTTGAACTCCAGCTCGAGTTCGCCGGCCAGATACTGCCGCTCGAATTCCTTGTTTTCGCCCACGTAGGACGAAATCATCTTGCGGATCTGTCGGGTGGCCAATAATTGACCCAGCCCGAATCCATCGACGCCGGCGTTGTTGGAAATCACGGTCAATCCGCCGACCCCGCTCTCGCGCACCGCCGCAATCAGCGCCTCCGGAATTCCGCACAAGCCAAAGCCGCCGACCGCCAGGGTCTGGCCATCGGCCAGCACCCCATCCAGCGCCGCCCCGGCATCGGCATAGCGTTTGCCGCCTGCCGCACCACGCCCACCATTGCTCATCACCGCCCTCGCCTCGCTGATGTGAAGCGGCCATTCTAGCCGCTGACTGTTCCCTGTCCCCGATCGCAATTCCGCCACACCCAAGACACGGCGCAGCCGCTAAACTCGGGATTTCCCCCACCCCAGGAATTGCCCATGACGCTACCCGCCTTCAAGGCCTACGACATTCGCGGCCGCGTGCCGGATGAACTCAACGAGGACTTGGCGCGCCGCATCGGCGTGGCATTGGCGGCGCAGCTGGAGCAAGGACCGGTGGTCCTGGGCCACGACGTGCGCCTGGCCAGCCCCGGCCTGCAGGAAGCGCTCTCGGCCGGCCTGCGCGCCAGCGGCCGCGAAGTGATCGACATCGGCCTGTGCGGCACCGAGGAGGTCTATTTCCAGACCGATCACCTCAAGGCGGCCGGCGGCGTGATGGTCACGGCCAGCCATAACCCGATGGACTACAACGGCATGAAGCTGGTGCGCGAGCAGGCGCGGCCGATCAGTTCCGACACCGGCCTGTTCGCGATTCGCGACACCGTCGCTGCCGACACCGCCGCCCCCGGCGAGCCCACGGCAAGCGAGCACAGCCGCACCGACAAGACGGCCTACCTGGAGCATCTGCTCAGCTACGTGGACCGCAGCACGCTCAAGCCGCTCAAGTTGGTGGTCAACGCCGGCAACGGCGGCGCCGGCCTGATCGTCGACCTGCTTGCACCGCAGCTGCCGTTCGAGTTCGTCCGCGTCTTCCACGAACCCGATGGCAACTTCCCCAATGGCATTCCCAACCCATTGTTGCCGGAAAACCGCGACGCCACGGCCAGGGCGGTCAAGGAACACGGCGCCGATTTCGGTATTGCCTGGGATGGCGACTTCGATCGCTGCTTCTTCTTCGATCACACCGGCCGCTTCATCGAAGGCTATTACCTGGTCGGCCTGCTGGCGCAGGCGATCCTGGCCAAGCAGCCCGGCGGCAAGGTCGTGCACGACCCGCGCCTGACCTGGAACACCGTCGAGATGGTCGAGGACGCCGGCGGTATTCCGGTGTTGTGCAAGAGCGGCCATGCCTTCATCAAGGAAAAGATGCGCAGCGAAAATGCCGTCTATGGCGGCGAGATGAGCGCGCACCATTATTTCCGTGAGTTCGCCTATGCCGACTCCGGCATGATTCCGTGGCTGTTGATCGCCGAGCTGGTGTCGCAGTCGGGTCGTTCGCTGGCGGATCTGGTCGAAGCGCGCATGCAGAAATTCCCCTGCAGCGGCGAGATCAACTTCAAGGTGGACGATGCCAAGGCGGCGGTCGCCCGCGTGATGGAGCACTACGGCGACCAGTCGCCGGAACTGGACTACACCGACGGCATCAGTGCCGATTTCGGCCAATGGCGCTTCAACCTGCGCAGCTCCAATACCGAGCCGCTGCTGCGTCTGAACGTGGAAACGCGCGGCGACGCCGCACTGCTGGAAACGCGTACGCAGGAAATTTCCAACCTGCTGCGCGGCTGATTTAACATCGTCCCCCACTTTGACGCATTGGAGTTTCCCCCGCTCATGAGCGATGTCCTTCCGATTATTCTGTCCGGCGGTTCCGGCACGCGCCTTTGGCCGTTGTCGCGCGAATCCTATCCCAAGCAGTTCCTGCCGCTGGTCGGCGAGCACAGCATGCTGCAGGCCACCTGGTTGCGTTCTGCTCCGGTGGCGGCACACGCCCCCATCGTGGTGGCCAACGAGGAGCATCGCTTCATGGCCGCCGAACAGTTGCAGCAGCTGGGCGTGAAGCCGTCGGCCATCCTGCTCGAGCCCAAGGGCCGCAATACTGCCCCGGCAATTGCCGTCGCTGCGCTGGAAGCCACCCGTAACGGTGGTGATCCGCTGCTGCTGGTGCTTCCTTCGGACCATGTCATTCGTGACGAGGCTGCTTTCCAGGCGGCAGTCACCGTCGCAGCCGCCGCCGCAGAACAGGGCAAGCTGGTCACCTTCGGCATCAAGCCGACCGCGCCTGAAACCGGTTATGGCTACATCAAGGCCGGTGCCGGCACCGGCGCCACTGCGGTCGAGCGCTTCGTCGAAAAGCCCGACCTGGCCACCGCGCAGGGGTATCTGGCCAGCGGCGAGTATTACTGGAACAGCGGCATGTTCCTGTTCCGTGCCTCGCGCTACCTGGAAGAACTGCGCAAGTTCCAGCCAGCCATTGCCGATGCCTGCCAGAAGGCGTGGGAAGGCGGCAAGCGTGATGCCGACTTCACCCGTCTGGACAAGGATGCGTTCGCCTCCAGCCCATCGGATTCGATCGACTATGCGGTGATGGAAAAGACTGCCGATGCAGTGGTGGTGCCGCTGGATGCCGGCTGGAACGATGTCGGTTCGTGGTCGTCGCTGCTGGACGTCTCCGAACAGGACGGCCAGGGCAATGCACACCACGGCGATGTCATCCAGCTGGACTGCAAGAACACCTATGCGTATGGCTCGCGCCTGATCGCCATGGTCGGCCTGGAAGACGTGGTTGTGGTGGAAACGCCAGACGCCGTTCTGGTCGGTCACCGCGATCGCATCCAGGAAGTGAAGGATGTGGTCGGCCGGATCAAGGCCGACGGTCGCTCAGAGGCGACTTGGCATCGCAAGGTCTATCGTCCTTGGGGTGCTTACGATTCGATCGACATGGGTCACCGTCACCAGGTCAAGCGCATCACCGTCAAGCCCGGTGCCGTGCTCAGCCTGCAGATGCATCACCACCGCGCCGAACACTGGATCGTCGTCAGCGGCACCGCAGAAGTCACGCGTGGCGAAGAGGTGCTGTTGCTCACCGAGAACCAGAGTACCTATATTCCGCTTGGCGTGACCCATCGCCTGCGCAATCCGGGCAAATTGCCGCTGGAACTGATCGAAGTGCAGTCCGGCAGCTATCTGGGCGAAGACGACATCGTGCGTTTCGAAGATACCTACGGGCGTACCTGATCGGTCGCTTTCGGGATTCTGCAGTACATAAGCAAACAGCCGGGGATTCCCGGCTGTTTGCGTTTGCGGCTTGAATGCGTCGGCGGAAATATCGCCACCGGCCAGAGTCGCGTATCTAGTGCCTGGCAGCGGCGATTTCGGCAATCACGCGCTGCAGGCCGACTCGCCAGTCCGGCAACACGATGTCGAAATCGCGCTGCAGTTTGTCGATCGACAGCCGCGAATATGCCGGCCGCTGTGCGGGCGTCGGGTAGTCGTCGGTCGTGATCGGCACCACACGCGGCGCGCGCGGCAACAGGCCTGCGCTGACCGCCTCCTGGAAGATCGCCTCGGCAAAGCCATGCCAGCTGGTCTGCCCCGTAGCCGTGAGGTGCCATGTCCCCGAGGTGCCTGGTCTGCGTTGGCGCAGCAACTGCGCAGTGACATCGGCGATCAGGGCCGCGGGCGTCGGTGTTCCGACCTGGTCGGCCACTACCCGCAGCTCATCGCGCTCGGCACCGACACGCAACATGGTGCGCAGGAAATTCGCGCCATGCGAGGCATACACCCATGCCGTGCGCAGGATCAGATGCTGCGCGCCGGAAGCACGGATGGCCTGCTCACCCGCAAGCTTGGTCTCGCCATACACACCCAGCGGCGAGGTCGGCGCGTCTTCGAGATACGGTGCGGTACCCCGACCGTCGAAGACGTAGTCGGTCGAGTAGTGCACCAGCGGTACGTCACGGGATGCGCACCAGGCGGCAATGACGCCAGGCGAGATCGCATTGGCGCGCAATGCGCTGGCGCGATCCTGCTCGGCGCGATCCACCGCGGTATAGGCGGCGGCATTGACCACATGCGACGGGGAAACCCGGTCCAGCAAGGCAGTTAGCGTTTGCGGTGCGTCGAAGTCCGCCGTCTCGCAGGCGCTGCCGTCAGGCAGCTGACCACTGCGTGTTGTTGCCTGCACCGAGCCATCGGCGGCCAATGCGCGCAACAGTTCCGCACCCACCTGCCCGTTCGCACCAAACACCAACGTGGTCACGGCATATACACCGGCAGTCGGTCGGCTGGCACCTCATCCAGGAACGGCGCCTTGGCGTCCTTGGCCGACAGCAATGGATCGCTGATCGGCCAATCGATACCGATCGCCGCATCGTTCCAACGCACGCCTGCATCTGCTTCCTTGACGTACACGTCGGTGCACAGATAACTGAACAACGCTTTCTCTGAAAGCACTGCAAAGCCATGTGCAAAGCCTTCAGGTATCCAGACCTGGCGTCGGTTTTCTGCGCTCAGTAAAACGGCGGTCCAACGCCCGAAGTGGGGAGAACCGGCGCGGATATCCACCGCAACGTCGTAGACCTCACCTTCAAGCACGCTCACCAGTTTGCCCTGTGGCCGAGGCCACTGGTAATGCAGACCGCGCAGCACGCCCCTGGTGGACGTGGAGACGTTACTTTGCACAAAACTCGTCGGCAGCCCATGCTGCCCGAAGCGCTCTGCATTCCATGTTTCGAAGAACTGACCGCGCTCATCGCCGAAGACCGCAGGCTCGATGACGACGCAGCCGGGCAATGTCGTTTCGATCACGTTCAATGGACGACCCCACGCTTGGCTAATGCAGTCAGATACTTGCCGTAGTCATTCTTCAACAACGGCGCCGCCAGGCGCTCCAGCTGCTCGGCATCGATCCAGCCCTGGCCAAATGCGATTTCCTCCGGGCAGCACACCTGCAGACCCTGGCGCATCTGGATGGTCTCGATGAAATTGGCCGCTTCGTGCAATGACTGGTGCGTCCCGGTATCCAGCCATGCATACCCGCGCCCCAGTGGCTCCAGGTGCAGGTTGCCGGCTTCGAGATAGCAGCGATTGAGATCGGTGATCTCCAGCTCGCCGCGCGGCGAGGGCTTCAATGCAGCCGCGTAGTCGCTGGCCTGGCCGTCATAGAAATACAGGCCGGTGACCGCGTAGTTGGAACGGGGCTTTGCCGGCTTTTCGGCAATGTCGATGACCTTGCCTTGCTGATCGAATTCGGCAACGCCGTAGCGTTCGGGATCGTTGACCCAGTAACCGAAGACGGTGGCACCCTGCTCGCGCGCATCGGCGCGGCGCAAGGTGTCGGTCAGACCATGCCCATGGAAGATATTGTCGCCCAGCACCAGGCAGCTCGGCTTGCCGTCGATGAACTCGCGACCGATCAGATAGGCCTGCGCCAGGCCGTCAGGGCTGGGTTGCACGGCATACTGGAGATTGACGCCCCACTGGGAACCGTCGCCCAGCAGCGACTGGAACAGCGCCTGCTCGTGTGGGGTGTTGATGATCAGGATGTCGCGGATGCCCGCGAGCATCAGCACGCTCAGCGGGTAGTAGATCATCGGCTTGTCGTACACCGGCAACAGCTGCTTGCTGACGCCCTTGGTGATCGGGTACAGGCGCGTGCCGGAGCCGCCCGCCAGAATGATGCCTTTACGTTGTGTCATCAGGGTGTCCTGTTGAGGCCCGCACACGCAGACATGCGCGGGCGCTTGCTAGGGGGTCGCGTCAGGCCGCGGCGCCGATCCGTTCGAGCCGGTAGCTGCCATCCAGCACGCCCTGGACCCAGGCCTGGTTGGTCAGGTACCACGCCACCGTCTGCGCGATGCCCTGCTCGAAGGTATATGCCGGCTCCCAGCCCAGCTCGTTCTTCAGCTTGGAGGCATCGATCGCGTAGCGACGATCGTGTCCGGGGCGATCGGTGACATGGGTGATCTGGCTTGCGCGCGGCTTGCCATCCGCACGCGGGCGATGCTGATCCAGCAACGCACAGATCGCCTGCACGACCTCGATGTTCTGGCGCTCGGAGTTGCCGCCCACGTTGTAGGTCTCGCCGACCTTGCCCTTGGCCAGCACGGTGCGGATCGCCTCGCAGTGGTCGCTGACGAACAACCAGTCGCGCACCTGCTTGCCATCGCCGTACACCGGCAACGGCTCGCCGGCCAGCGCCTTGGCGATCACCAGCGGAATGAGCTTTTCCGGAAAATGGTAGGGGCCGTAGTTGTTCGAGCAGTTGGTGGTCAGCACCGGCAGCCCGTAGGTGTGGTGGAACGCGCGCACCAGGTGATCGGAGGCCGCCTTGGATGCCGAATACGGGGAATTGGGTGCATACGGCGTGGTTTCGGTGAACTTGCCGGTCTCGCCCAGCGTGCCATAGACCTCGTCGGTGGACACATGCAGGAACCGAAAGGCCTCGCGGCGCGCGTCCGGCAGCGCTTTCCAGTAATCGCGCACGGCCTCGAGCAAGGCCAAGGTGCCGACCACGTTGGTCTGGATGAACGCGCCGGGGCCTTCGATCGAGCGATCCACATGGCTTTCGGCAGCGAAGTTCAGCACCGCATCCGGCTGATGTTCCTGCAGCAGCCGGGTCACCAGCGCGCCGTCACCGATGTCGCCCTTGACGAAGACATGGTCGGCATTGCCCTCCAGCGACGCCAGCGTGTTCAGGTTCCCCGCATAGGTGAGCGCGTCGAGATTGATCACGCGGACCCCGCGCGCGACTGCCTCAAGAACAAAATTTCCGCCGATAAAGCCGGCCCCGCCGGTTACTAGCCAAGTCGCCACTGTCTACCCCTCCTGGTCGCGCGCGCGCGGCGCCGCATTTTCAAACCACACAGGATATACGGTCCGGGCAATACCGGGCCTAAGCACTGCCCAAACACTGCGCCAAGCTGTTGCGCCGCAGCATCCATACGCCATCGCATGGTACTGCTTGCCCGGTTAGAATGGCCCCACTCCCGAGCCTGCCGCCGCGGCCGGGCCTTCCCGCAACAGCTGAAGGATCTCGTACACGATGAAAATCCTCGTCGCCTACAAGCGCGTGGTGGACTACAACGTCCGCATTCAGGTCAAGCCCGATGGCTCCGGTGTGGTCACCGACGGCGTCAAGCTCTCGCCGAACCCGTTCGACGAAATCGCCCTGGAGGAGGCGCTGCGCCTGCGCGACGCCGGCATCGCCACCGAGGTGGTGGTCGCCACCCTGGCGCCGGCCGATGCGGCCGCGCATCTGCGCAACGGGCTTGCCATGGGCGCCAACCGCGCCATCCACGTGGTCACCGACGCGGCGATCCAGCCGCTGACCGCCGCGCGCGCCCTGCTCAAGCTGGTCGAAAAGGAACAGCCGGACCTGGTCATCCTGGGCAAGCAGGCGATCGACGACGACGCCAACCAGACCGGTCAGATGCTCGCTACGTTGTGGGGGCGCCCACAGGCGACCTTCGCCGGCAAGCTGGTGGTCGCCGATGGCAAGGCCACGGTGACCCGCGAGGTGGACGCAGGCCTGGAAACGCTGGAAGTGGACCTGCCGGCGGTGATCACCACCGATCTGCGCCTGAACGAGCCGCGCTTCATCAAGCTGCCGGACATCATGAAAGCCAAGAGCAAGCCGCTGGAAACGCTGGCCTTTGCCGATCTTGGCGTCGCTGCGCACGACAGCCTCAGCACCACCCACTATGCGCCGCCGTCCAAGCGTAGCCGCGGGGTGATGGTCAAGGATGCCGCCGAACTGGTGGCCGCACTCAAGCAGAAGGGGTTGCTGTAATGGCCAAGGTTCTCATCGTTGCCGAACATCTCAACGGCCAGCTCAACGCGGCCACCGCCAAGACCCTGAGCGCCGCGCTGGCCGTGTCGGCCGAGGCCATCGACGTCGTCGTGCTGGCGGCCGACCCAGCCGCGGTTGCGGCGCAGGCCGCGCAGCTGGCGGGTGTTGCCCGCGTACTGACGGTGGCAAACGCCGCCAACGAACATGCCATCGCGCAGGTCCTGGGGCCGCAGATCGCCCAGCTCGCCGGCCAGGGCTACACCCACGTGTTCGGCCCCTCGACCACCTTCGGCAAGGACCTGATGCCGGTGGTGGCCGCGCTGCTGGGCGTCAACCAGGTCTCGGACCTGATGGCGGTCGAAGATGCCTACACCTTCAAGCGCCCGATCTACGCCGGCAATGCGATCATCACGGTGAAGGCACCGGCCGACCAGGTCGTGGTCGCAACCGTGCGCAGCGCCTCCTGGCCGGAAGCGGCAGCCGGTGGCAGCGCAACGATCGAGTCCGTCGCTGTGGATGCCGCGCTGCCGACCCACACCCGCTTCATCGGGCTGGCCGCAGGCAGCTCCGACCGCCCCGACCTGCAGAGCGCCAAGCGCGTGGTCTCCGGCGGCCGCGGCGTCGGCTCGGCCGAGAACTTCCAGCACATCTACAGCCTGGCCGACAAGCTCGGCGCCGCCGTGGGCGCCTCGCGTGCCGCCGTGGACGCCGGCTACGTGCCCAACGAACTGCAGGTCGGCCAGACCGGCAAGATCATCGCCCCCGAGCTGTACGTGGCGATCGGCATCAGCGGGGCGATCCAGCATCTGACCGGCATCAAGGACGCCGGCACGATCGTGGCGATCAACAAGGACCCGGAGTCGCCGATCTTCGAGATTGCCGATATCGGGTTGGTGGGGGATTTGTTCACGCTGTTGCCGGAGCTGGAACAGGCCTTGGGCTAACGGCTACTCTCAAGATTACGATGGCCGCCACGGCTGACGGTATACTGCGCCGTCAGCGTGGCGGCGCCACTCTTCGCCGCTTGCATGCCTGATGGGGACACGCCGCGGCCGAAGCAAGTGTTGGCCCGGGACGATCGTATGGCGTCGGCGGCCTTGTAGTTGTCCAGCGCTGCATCAAGGACAACGTCGATAAATGGGAATTGGTAATTAAGTGATCATCGGTAATGGCCTGCTGGCCAGATCCTTCGCAGCAGATAGGCTCGCTGAGCTCAACGCCACGGTATTCGCCTCCGGGGTGTCCAATTCATCCGAGACCGATCCGGCGGCATTCGAAAGGGAAGCACGTCTGCTGGTCAAGGCTCTGGACGAGGCGCGAGGCCGGTTTGTGTACTTCAGCACGTGCAGCGTGACAGACCCCGACCGCGCGGAAACCCATTACGTCCGCCACAAGCTGAGAATGGAACGGCTGATTGCGGAACGCGACGAGTATCTGATCCTGCGCCTGCCTCAAGTCGTGGGACGCACTGACAATCCACACACCCTGTCCAATTACCTTGCCAGTGGTATTCGCAATGCGGAGCCGCTACGCATCTGGGTCAAGGCAGTGCGCTGCCTGATCGACGTAGAAGATGTTGCCCGAGTGACCCTTCATCTGGTGGAGCGCCGCCTCGAAACCAATGCCGTGCTGGATCTGGCTCCGCCAGAAAATGTCACCCTGCTCGAGCTGGTCTCGATGCTGGAGGCCACGCTGGGCAAGAAGGCAAGCATCGACTTTGTGGACCGTGGCGGCGGTGCCATGCCTGATCCAGCGCCATTTGTTCGTTATGCAAACGCCATCGGCATTGATTCCTCTCCCGGATACATCGCTAGGCTGATTCGCAAATACTACGGAACGAGCGATGCAACCTGATATTTCCGTCGTCATCCCGGTCTATGGCAGCGCCACCATCCTGCCCACGCTTGTCGAGAAACTCGAGGAGTCGCTGACTGCGCTCACCGACAAGTTCGAAGTCGTACTGGTGTACGACTGCAGCCCGGATAACTCCTGGCAGGTCATAACAGGGCTGTGCACCTCCCGGCCCTGGTTGAAGGGAGTCCGCCTGCGCAAGAACGCGGGGCAGCACAATGCATTGATGGCTGGATTCGGTGTGGCACGCGGCCGCTACATCGTCACCATGGATGACGATCTGCAGCACTCGCCGTCCGACATCGGGCGCGTCGTGGCCGAGCTGCGAAGTGGAGCCGATGTTTGCTACGTGCAGTTCAAAAGCCGGCGGCACGCTCTCTGGAAGCGCCTCGGCAGCCAGTTCAATGACCGCATGGCGTCGTGGCTGCTCGCCAAACCTCGCGGACTGTATCTTTCGCCATTCCGCGGCTTGATCAGCGAAGTTCGTGACGAGATATTGCGCTACGGCGGCCCCTTCGTCTATGTCGATGGCCTTATCGTTCAGAGCACCAGCAATATCACCACCATTGAAGCGGAGCACCACGCCCGAAGCGACGGCAAGTCTGGATACAGCCTGCGCAAGTCGATCTCACTGTGGATGCAGATGGCGACAAGCTTCTCGATCACACCATTACGGGTAGCGTCGCTGACAGGAATCGTCTCATCCGGCCTCGGCTTTCTGTGCGCCATCGTGCTGATCCTGCAGAAGCTGCTTTGGCCGCACACCGTCATCGGCTGGACGTCATTGATCATTGCGGTATTGATCATGGGCGGCATCCAGCTACTCGCGCTGGGCGTGGTGGGCGAGTACGTAGGGCGCGTGCTGCTCAACGTCAGCAATCGTCCCCAATACATAAAGGGCCAACAGCTCAACGTAGGCCAAGAGCAAGAGACCGTGAAGTGATATCACAGCGCCATCGCGCCCTGGCCGCACGCTTTCTGCGCTTTTGCATCGTTGGTGGCGCCAGTACCGTCGCCTTCAGTGTGCTTACCTGGGTGGCTGTATCAAAGCTTGGCATGCAGCCAACCATGGCCACGGCGCTCTGCTACCTGGTGTTGGTGCCAATCAATTTCGTCGCGCACCGCAGCTTCACGTTCGTGTCCTCTGGTCATCTGAGTTCGGAAGGCTTGCGCTTCATTTTGCTGCACAGCTTCAACCTCGCCTTGTCCATCATCGGGATGGGCGTGGCTGTGAACAGTCTGCACTTGCATTACGCGTGGGGCATTGCGTTCTCGGCCGTCGTCGTGCCTGTCGTGGTGTTTCTCGTGATGAATTTCTGGGTGTTCAACCGGGACCGACGTCGCGATCACGTCTAAATCCAACCTACGCCGCAACTGCAACCAAACAAGCCATCGAATGTCCAATCCCCTAATCCGCAACGACGCTTCCCAGCGCACCATGTTGTTCATCGCTTGCTCCACAGCGATCGTCATGCTGCTTTGGCTTCCCTTCGGCTTCAACATGATGGGACATATCGAGGAATGGGATCTTCTGAACCTGTTCACTCGCCACGGCGTGTTCTACGTGGTTGGTGAGGGTGGGCCGCTTCCCAGCCACCGCATGCGGCCCCTCATGCTGTTGCCGAATGCGATCGCGTACCAACTATCGCCAAACTCCTTTTTCGCCATGCATCTGTTGCAGATGCTGGCCTTGGTGTTGAAGGGTGTTTGCGGCGGAATCCTGGGGTGGTGGCTGCTGCGCTCGCGGCTCTATGCCGTGTTGCTGGCGCTGCTGGTGGTCATTTATCCCGCAGATACAATGCAGCTGTCGTTCCGCTCCTTCCATATCAACTGGTCTGTCTTGCTGGCATTTGCCGGCGTGACAGGGATAGTGCACGCATATGGAAGTCAATTGATGGGCAAGGGCAGGGCGATCCTGGTATCGCTTGTGTCTACCGCAATGTTGGTTGTTGCAACGCTGATCTATGAAGTGGCATTGGCATACGCCATCTTGCCTCTGCTGTTGCTCTGGTGCCGATTCGGATTGGTGGAGACGGTCAGACTTCCCCTCCGTCGCTGGTATGTTTCGCTGGTCTGGTGCATAGGCATATTGGCTTGCTTAGCCTATATCTACTACGTTGCCAAGACTGGCTCGACCTACCAAGGGCATCTGTTAGAGAGCCAGGCCGGTGGCATTGCCCTGCTTAAAGAGCGCGCCCTGGTGATGTTTTACACGGGCATCGGCCGAAGCGTAGTGGGCGGTTGGATCGACGCCGGAAGGATTCTCTTCGTCGAATACCGCAGCTTCTGGTACCTGTCGGCCATTGCGTTGATGGCGTTGGCTCTGCTCCGCTACATACGCGAACCCTTTTCCGCACCACCCCCGGAAAAGCAAATCGGCGTGCGTTGGTCGCTACGGGTGCTCGTTACCGGCGTGGCATTTGCCGCCGTCGGCTATCTCCCCTTTCTTGCATCACCCGCGCATACCAGCATCAGTCAACGCACCTTCCTCTTCGCGACTCCAGGCGGAGCATTGGCCACGGTGGCTCTGGTCATGCTGTTTTCTGGAGCCCGTCGAACCCTGGCAATGGTGTTCGGCACCGTATTGATCGTACTGGGCATGGCGGCACAAATGTTCCAGTTCCATCACTACTCACAGATTTCTGATACAGAACGCAAAGTCCTCCAGGACGTGGCTGTAAGCCTGCCGGATATCGCCAACGACCGCGATCTTCTCATTCTCGATGGCTCCCACCTTATCAACAGCGTGTGGATGCTCCGGGAAAACATGATGAACGCGCTAACCTATTTGTACGGCAAGCCGATCGACGTGGTACAGATCTGCAATCAACCTGAGAACGACTGGCAACACGCAGATGAAAGAGGCCGCACCGGCCGATGCGCAGAATACCCTGACCACTGGGAGTTCAGTTCAGGCCCAGCCATTGATGGACCAGACTATACGTCGCCGCCGCAAAGCGTTCTGTATCGCGCAGACAAGAGCAGGACGCAGATCGTGCGCATTCCCGAAGAGGGCGTTGTACCGCTAAGTGATGCGCGTAAAGACGAGCTTTCGTTGCGCAACGACGCCGTTTCGCGGCGCTATCGCGCCATGCTCGCGCCGTCTCCCTGGCCTCTGGCTTTCGATCAGTTCCGCCACAGGGAACGGGAGGCAGGCTTTAGGTGGGATTTCGGCCGCTGGTGGAATTTGGACGTGCCTGCGCCGGGACGCGGATGGCAGGATGCCCAGTGGCAACATGAAGGACGTATGGAACATGCTTCATTCTCGTGGACCGTCGTTGAGAATCCATGGCTTCAATTCCAGCTAAAACCAACTGGCCGGGTTTATCGAGTTCGGGGAAAGGTCATGTCCATCGCCCCCGGCATACACCCTGAGAAGCTCGCGATTTCAGTGAACGGCCATGTGGTCCCGGTCCGCTGGATCACTTCCAATGAGTTTTATGGAGAATTGCCCTCGTCCTTCCTGAAAGATGGCAACAACAGGGCCACCTTCCTGCTTCCGGTCGACAATCACTCTTCTGGATTCGGCATGGCGTTCGATTGGATCAAATTCGCTCCGATCGAGTCGACTGACTGACCGAACGAAATATGCGTCGCCTCAGCACAACTGGCATACGGAATTCAAAATGATTGCCATCAATCGCGACATTAAGGCTGCACTTCTAGCTTCCGTCTTATGCCTGTTACTTCCAGGCTGTACGGCAAGAGAGACCGAGTCCTCCCTGGATGCTGCTTCAACCAGGTCCGCGGTTATTTCGGCAGGTGATAGGATAGGTCCTGCTGACCTGAGGCCATTTCTGACAAATGGCTGGTCAACAGATGAACCCTTCGGAGTATGGTCCGTCGGCGAGGATGCAGGCCTTTTGATGCGGATGGAAACGTCGGCAGACGCAGGCGCTCGACTGGTCATGCAGGCTGGTGGCCTTTGGGCTCCACGACGCCAATCCATGGATGTTGGTATTCGTGTGAATGGTGGCAACTGGCAGCACCAAACCCTCACAGCAGCGGCTCCAGAGCCGCAACTGATCACTATTGCCCTGCCAAAATTGGCGGCTGGCGATGAAGTCAGGGTCGAACTGCACTTCGATCGTCCAGCCTCACCAGTCGAGCTTGGAATATCTTCGGATGCGCGCGCTCTGGGCATTTCACTCAGGTCTATGCAGCTGTTGGGCCGCACACCCTAGCAGTCACTGGCCGCGGGCGGGCAAGCCAGCAAATGCAATCAGGCCTTACGTTACCTGACCCGTATCAGGTGCGCGCCTCTGCACGTGGTTGACAGCACGCGTCGCGGAATCATGTATCTCAGATCGACCATTGATCGCATGTCTACCAAGCAACCTACGTCACGTCATATCCAACGTGACGTAGGCTGTCTGGCCACATCAGTCACCGCACCTCAGACTTCTGCGTGCGCATACGCGTAGATGGATCACGAAGCCAGCCAGCTGCCAGCATTTCGCGAGGCCGAACTTCACTCAGCCTTCTTCGAGCATCCATTCCAGGGTTTTCCGCAACGGCGGAGACGTCCAGCTCCCGGTGAGCTCCTGCAGCAATCGATTATCGCCGCATAGCATCTTGACTTCATTGCTACGCACAAACTTCGGGTTCACAGAGACTTCCAACGAATGGCCAGTGATCTGTGTGCACAGGTCGATCACTTCCCGAAGGGAATAAGCCGTTCCGGAGCACACATTGACTGTACGACCGATGGCGTCGGCTGATTGCAACAGCTTGCCATAGGCCGATGCCACTGCCCTGACGTCACCGAAGTCACGCGACACATCCAGATTTCCCAACTCGATCCGTGGCTCTCGCCGGACAAAGTGCGAGACAATCTTGGGAATGAGGAAGTTTTCCGACTGCCCCCTACCCGTGTAGTTGAATGGTCGGACTACGGTGACAGGCAGCCGACCCTGCCAAAGCCGAACCACGTACTCCATGCTCAGCTTGCTGATGGAGTAATCGTTTGTTGGTGCCGGAGCAACCGACTCATCCAAACGCCCTTCCGAGGAGTTGCCATAAACATTGGCACTGCTGGCGATGAGGAGCCGCTCGAGAGAAATTTCAGCCTCTTCCACTGCCTGCAGCAAATGACGCGTGCCAATCAAATTTACGTTGTAGAAATCATCTGCACTCCCGTGACCGACAAACGCAAGCGCAGCCAAGTGAATGATAATGTCCGGACGGGTAGTCTTCAGCACCTCACGCAAGGCATCCTGATCGAGCAGGTTGACTTGATAATGACGGTCGACAGAGGCCAGGCCGCTAGCCCAGTCCGGTGCGGAGTGATCGGAGCCGCCAAGCCCCAGCACCTCGCAGCCTAAATTTTTCAGTTCATCAGCCACATAGCGGCCGGTGAAACCGGACGCGCCAGTGACTAGAACCCGCTTACCGTTCAGATCAGAACGAGAAGCCATGCGCGTTCCTCTTGAGATCGGCCTCGACCATCATCTGGCAGAGCTGCTCCAGCGTGGTTTCAGGCTTCCAGCCGAGGACGCGCGTTGCCTTCTCGGGATCGCCGATCAACAGATCCACTTCTGCAGGACGGTGGAATTTCGCATTGATGCGCATCACCACCTTGCCGGTAGCGACATCCACTGCAGTTTCATCTGCATCCTTGCCGCGGAATTCGACGTCGATTCCGGCCCCCTTGAAGGCCATGCTGACAAAATCACGGACGGTTTCAGTGCGATTTGTCGCCAGAACAAAGGTATCCGGCTCATCGGCCTGAAGCATGCGCCACATCCCTTCCACGTACTCGCGCGCAAAACCCCAATCGCGCTTGGCATCCAGATTGCCCAGCTCCAGGCATTCCAAGCGTCCAAGTTTGATCTTGGCCACCGAGTCAGTGATCTTGCGCGTCACAAATTCGCGGCCGCGCAGCGGGCTTTCATGATTGAACAGAATTCCGCTGGAGCCGAAGATGCCATAGCTCTCACGGTAATTGACCGTCATCCAATGCGCGTACAGCTTGGCAACGCCATAAGGGCTGCGAGGATAGAACGGCGTGCTTTCGATCTGCGGGACCGCCTGCACCTTGCCGAACATTTCCGATGTCGAGGCCTGGTAAAACCGGATGTCCTTGTTCACCTGCCGAATGGCTTCCAGCAGGTGGACCGGGCCGATGCCGGTGATGTGCGCGGTCGTCGTCGGCTGGTCGAACGATACGCCCACGAAACTTTGGGCCGCCAGGTTGTAAACCTCGGTGGCGCCCGTGCTCTCGAGCATGCGGATACTCGAACCGAGGTCGGTCAGGTCGTACTCGATCAGATGCAAATTAGGGTGATTTGCAATTCCCACCTCTTCGATCCGCCAGAAATTGACCGAACTGGTACGGCGGTATGTGCCGAACACGCGGTAGCCCTTATCCAACAACAGCTGGGCCAGGTAGGCACCGTCTTGGCCGGAAATGCCGGTAATCAACGCAGTTTTCATCATCCCTCTCTTGGTTACTTATAAGTTACGGAATCGAGCCGGGATTGAACGCGGCTCGTTCCGATGATCATTGAGTCTCAGCGCGTGGCCAAAGGCTTTCCGCCCGCACCACAAACCGTTTCCTTGCCCTGGTCCTGGCACGAAGTCAGGGGGCCATAGTCGAGCGAATCCACCTTGAAGTCGCTGTACCACGCCACCGATTCCTGGACGAGGCCGAATCGCAGCGTTTTCCCGATCACCGCCTGGCTGGGCACATCTGCGACCACTTCAGCGGAGCCACCCGCCGGAATGCCCTCGGCAGGAAGCGGAGCGCGCAGGAAGTCCCGGTTCGAGACATTGCCGGAATCATCCACTAGGGAGATGGCGAGATTGACCGGCAGTGTGCCCTTTGAGTTGATGGCGACCTTACCCGAATTGGTGACAGACACTGCAACCCGTACCAGCTCGCCGTTGTTGACCAGTACCGGCTCCGAGGCAATGGCGTAGCGTGCGCCAACCTGCTCCTGCGTCAACGGAGTCGACATGCCGCCTGCTTCGGTGGTCTGGGCGGCCTGCTGGGGTTCGGCCTTCGCTGGCTGTTCTGCCTCCGGGGCTTTCGAGCAGCCGGTGAACGCAATCACCGTCGCCAGGACGGCGACGGAGCCGAAGGAAACAGGAAATTTCATACTATTTTTCATGGATAAGGACCTGTGGTGGATGAGCACGCCGCTCATTATTGAGCGGCTTCTACTCGAATGAGAAGTCGGGCCGGTGAAAAGCCACGGCTTTTGAACCAGCAGACCGACTCCTGGACTAGATCAATCTCCAGGTAGTAGTCACCTGCGACTGCCGGAGCGCGGACTGTGAGATCGTGAACTGCAGAAGACATCGGCGCGACCGCATCGTGAATAAAATGGCGAGGTTGTTCGGCTACCGCCGTCGGTGTTTCGGCATGAATCCAGAAGTGTCCGAGATAAATGCCGAACGGCCGCAATGCGTGACCGAGCGGACTGAACCAGGAGTACTCGCTGTTGTTGGTCAATTCGACACGCAACGAGATTATGCTGGACGGCTCGGCAACCAGCACCTCCTGCTCAGCAACGGCAGCCTGCCCCTGAAAGGCCTCTTCCGGCAACGGCTCACTGTAGGGATAGGGTCCCACTGTTGCCCCAACCACACGCGCATGCGAATCCAGCTCCTGATCCTTCAATGCTGCCAGGGCCGGATTAACCCAGCGATCTCCGCGCAGGCTGCTCAGCACGTCGATTCGATGCAGCTCCTCGGCAAGCGGAGAATCGATGTCGACCTTCAGGCTTGCGACCGCATCAGCCACACAGTCCTTGAAATCGGAAACAACCCGATGGCGTCTCAGCAGCCGCGCATATCCTTCCGCGGCTGCATAAGGATCAAGCGCCAGCCGTCTTGATGCATCGGAACACTCTTCGGCCCAAGCGGCATAGGTTGCAGGGTCGCGCGTCAATTGACGCAGCAACGCTGCCAGAGCGTCCGGGCATTCTGCATCCGGCGCGACTTTTTTTACCGAAGCGGGCAGCTCTGCATACCAACCGTGATCCGATACGATGACGGGGAGACCCGCCTGCATCGCTTTGCATACGACAGCCGACGCCTCGCCCATCGTTGGCTGGCGCAGGGCAATCATCAGATCCGCACGCTCAAATACCTTACTGAACTGATCGTCGTCCAGATGGCCATGATTGATCAGCTGCACGTTACGCAGGTCTGCAATACTCTCCAGCTGATCGAGTACGGCTGCTTCTACCTGACCAGCGATTTCCAACGTGATCGACCCATTCAGTTCGGAGTCGATCTCCGACAGCGCCTGCACAATCCAATCGAAGCGACGATTCGTATGCCCACCGCCCAGCAACGCGATGGTGCGCAGATTGTCACGAATGCGATGCTGAGCGACCGTCGGGTACAACTGCGGCACCACCGTCACGGGGAGCCAGGGAAAGTCCTTGCCGATCTGATCGGCTGCATAGCGTGAGTGCACCACTACCTCAGTGGCCAGTTTGGTGGCCACTTGATGCAGCGGAAAACGCACCACATCTTCCCGATTCCAGACGGGCGATCCGCTACGAAGCGCCAGTTTGGCGCTCCTTATATCGGTACCGGAATACCACTTTTCCAGAAGATTGAAATAGTCGCCATTGAGAAGGCGGCCTTCTTCATTCAGAACGCCAGCAGCCATATGATGCAATACAAGGTCATGCAGATGCACGATTCCCGGCGCTGCTGCCATCAACGGAAGCATCCATCCATGGAACGCTGGATGGTTACCCATTTGGTAAACGATCGCATCCGCTCCAAGCAGTCTGTGGACGGTGTTGTTCATCCCGAGGCGAACAAGATCGGCATGTGCAATCGCATCGACCTGCAGCCCCTGATCTCGCAGCAGGTCCGACAGACCTGCCGTGTACTCTGCAATGCCTGAGCGCTCCGGAGGATGCGGCCCGACCATCGCGATGCGAAACGGCGTACTCAAAGCCGGCTCTCCACCAGATTGCTTATCACGCGATCCCAGGTAATGGAGGTACTCATGTGCTGACCAGCCTCGGCCAATGCACGCAGTTGCGCCGGTTCTTTCGCATAACAATCGAGCAGGCTTTCAGCGATCGCCTCTGGCGTGGGACTTGTGACCCAACCGCTGCCGGTGGACTCGACGATCCTGCCCACCTCACCGCTATCGTCAACCGTAATGACCGGCTTGTAGGCGGCGAAGCTCTCCAGCGTCGCAAAACCGTAGTCCTCATCCACCGGCGAGTAGAAGACCGCACGGCAGTTGGCAATCAGCTCGAGCAGCTTCTCGTCTTCCACGAAACCTGCAAGCTGGACGCGATCCGTCAGGCCCAGCTCGCGGATCAGCGGTGCCAGGGAGTGGGCATACTCGCTGGCACCGGTTCCGGCGATGACCACCTTGGCATGGGGGACATGCTTCGCGGCCCGGATCAGCAGGTCGGGACGCTTCATCACCTCAAGACGACCGATACACAGCACGTAGTCGCCATAGTCTCCCGAGGTGATGAATGGCGCCAGCTTCGACGGCGGATAGAGAACCTCAGAGCCCAGACCGCTGTATTGCTGCAGCCGATCGGTAACTGTTTGAGAAATGGTATACCGAGGCTCGATCTCCGCCAGCAGCTCCCGATCGGACGCCCGCAGGGCATCACGCACCGCCGAATCCTTCGCGGTCAGGTGGGGCTGATCGAAGCGCGTACGTTCCAGGTCATAAAGCACTCGATGCTGATGCACGAGCCAAAGCGCCTTATTGGCATGCGAGGCGGCATAGGTCGGATACTTGGTGCAAATGCACAAGTCGATTTTCTGACCATTGCTTTCGTTCAAATTCAACAACCTCCATGCGAGCATGGAAGACAGAATTTCTGTTTCTGGATACCACTTATAGGGCAACTGCACCAGCTCTGCGACGACCTGGCGCTGCTTGCCCCACAGATTGATTTGCTTGACTAGCTCTTCGTTAAGCAGCTCCGCGCCGCCTCTGACAAACGGCACTTGCGCGCCAAGCACAATAACTCTCTTCACCTACATTCCCCTTCATGATGTCCTTGCCGGTACATGGCAATCCCTGTCCTTATTTCTTCGATTTCCTGATCCGGCTACCCAACTGATCCAGCGCTGCCAGCTGCTTGTCGATGGCCACATCGGCGGGCGTTGCCACCTCGTCCTCCGCAAGCACAGGCTCTGTGCGCTCCAGCCGCTGCGGCGCATGAACCACGAGAGGTCCGCCACGCTTGGTCACCTTCATGGTGACCCATCTCAAAGGTGCTGTCACACGCCATGAGCGGCTCGTATGAAGCTCTCCGATCTGGCCCTCCAGCATATCCACTGCCAACTCAAGTTCACGAATGCGGCTACGTGCGTCCTCGAGGGCCTGCAAGCGATGGGACAGATCCAGCTGCAGCTCTTTCACCCTGCGTGCGTCCGCGGCGCCGGCAGTCTCCGACCTATTGACGCGCTGAACCAGCGAAACAATTTTCGCCTGCAGTTCGTCGATGGTTGACTGCTGCTGCGTGTTGACGCGCTCCATCTCCGACATGCTGACCTGCATGCCATCGCGCTCTTCGACCAGTCGACTGAGGTCAGCGGCAAGCAGTTCCGACAGTTCACGAACGCGTTGACGCTCTTCCAGCTCGGACTCGAGCACCGAAATCTGCGAGACGAGCCTTGCATTCTCGGCCTCCCGATCCGCCAGGCCCTTGTTGAGCTGTTTCTCCCTGTCCTCGGCTTCGGCAGTGCGCCTTTCCAGATCTTTTGCCCACTCCTGCAGTTCGCTACTCACCTTTTCCAGATCGCGGTAGCGGTTATCGGCCGTCTCTGCTTCCAGCTGAAGGGTTGCAAGCTTGTCCTGGGCCTGCTGAGCACCTACCTGCAGGCGCTCAATCAAGGATGCGCGTGCCGCGAGCTCAACACGGTCATGCTCGTTCTGCGTATAGAGGGCGCCAAGGCGCGTGTTGTAGCTCAGCAACGCCTGTTGCATGTGGCTGTAAAGCGATGTCCACTCGGGCGCATGCAATGCGACCGGTTCAGAGCGCGCCAGGCACTCTTGCAGCTCTGCAAACGTCCAGCGTGCCTGGTCTCCCCCAAATGCCTGGATGAAGGCATTGCGATAACGAGGAGGAAGCGTCATGAAGTCCAAAGCCGGCTCGCGACCGGGACTGGCCGGAACAATGCGACGTTGCAGGATCTCCTTGACCGTAATCAGGAAAGACAGCAACAAGTCGCCCAGCCAGGAGCAATCGGTGGCTTCGGCAGAAATGGCGCCGTAGTCGATCAGAATGGCCTTGCCTTCCTGCGACATCAGAACATTCCAGCAACGCACGTCATTGTGATAGAGACCCACGCGCTCGAGCATTACCAATTGCTCAAGCAATTCGGAGACTACTTTGTCCGGATCGTAGGGCGAGCCGTCGTCGATCAACTCCGAAAGCAGGCGTCCGCCGGACATCTCCCTGACGAGGAACAAATCCGATGCATCGTCCAAGGCCGCAATCAGCCGTGGTACGGGATACGATGCAGGAGGATTTCTGAGAAACTCGACCTCGTTATTGAATTCCTGCCAATTGATTTCGGCGCGCCCACCGATGCCCATCGTCATCTTCTTGACGAACACCTTGTCGCCGAAATAATAGCGCCTGCTGTACTGATGCGTTCCGCGCCCATAGGCATGCGCCTCGCCCGACCAGGAACTGAACCTGCCGACAGCCTCGCCCACGTACCAGAACTTGCTGCTGGCGAAGTACAGCGGCCTGGAAATCGAAGACAGATGGGTTGCCTGCCTCGACAACAATCTGGTGAAGGCATAATCGGTCAACAACTCCGCAGGGTCGTGCGGCAGAGAAGGCCCCCAGTACAGCGGCTCCTCACGCAATGCCAGCTCGAAGATCCCGGCGTCGGTGACCTCTGAGAGCTTGCGGCATAATCCCGCCACGCGCGCAATTCCCTGGGAATGCACCAGATGATGGAAGACACTCAGCCCCAGGACAAGGTCGTACTGGTCTGGATCAAGCCGCGCGATGACGTCTTCCACGGTCCCGTGCTCGAATGACGCAGCGAACGTCGGGTGCTCCTGGGCCAACGCCTGGCACACATCGACATTGAGATCCAGAAAATCCACACCGTGGACCTGATGCCCCTCGGCCGCCAGGCTCAATGAAAAAAATCCCTGGGCGCAGCCGAGATCCAGCACCCGCAGTGGGCGACCAAGCTCTCCCTGGAGCCTTTGCGCACATTCGCGAATCAGCACAAACCTGTCTTCGCAGCCGCGCGAACTTCCCTCCGAAAGCTCGGGGTGTCCGAAAATCGGCTGATATTTCTCAGGCAGAGCGGCCACGCGCGCGCCAATATGCATTGTTTCAGTCATGACTGATGTTCTCTGATGTGATGGTAGATCCTGACGCCGTCATGACAACGCTTCTACGATTTCGAAATCGGCCTTGAGGTCCATCATCCCCCAGAATTGCATCCCTCTTGCGACGTTCAGCACGATGGCGTCGTAACGACGATCCAGCGGCGTCAATTCCACAAGCGGGTCACCACTGGAAATGCCGAGCGAGACCAGATAGTTCGCTTCATTGAGGTCGAGAGGCATGCTGAACTTGCAGACGATGACCTGTCCCGCTTTTACCGAAATCCCGGACCGCCCCTCACTGGAAAGGAAGGAGTTGGTGCCGTAGAGGAATAGACCCTCGAGGGTTTTAATCAAAAACCCGGGCACTACACTGTCAAAATCCTGATCGAAGGCGATCTTGACGTAAAATACCGTCCTGGTACCGCTCTCTACGCGAGCAGGAAACTCCTCCCCGCCGCTGACAACGACATAATCGAGTATTCGCGCACCGCCCTGCCCCCAGCGATGTTCACCGGCATTGTAGTAAGGGCGCGTATGAAAGATATCCTCATCGCCAGCGTGCATCTGGCCTGGCGCATCATCGGCCTGTGCCTGAAGCGATGCAGGCTTCTTGCCGAACAACTCGTCCAGATAAAGGTTGGAGACCTCACGCGAGGGCCCATCGGCATGCACGCTACCGTCCTTGATCAAAATGGCACGATCGCAGTGTTTGACAACATCTCCGACCGCGTGACTGACGAGGATGAGCGTCATGCCCTCGTCCTTGTAAGACTGGATGCGCTTGAAGCACTTCGCCTGAAAATACGCATCGCCCACCGACAATGCTTCGTCGACGATGAGGACATCGGGCCGAAATGCGGTGGCCACCGCAAACGCGACGCGCACCTGCATACCGCTTGAGTAGGTGCGTACCGGCTCATCGAAGTACTCTCCGATCTCGGCAAACTCCTGTATCTCGGGCAACACCTTGTCGATTTGTTCCAATGTGTAACCCATCAGCCCGGCAGAATGTCTGGCATTCTCCCTGCCACTCAGGTCCGGATTGAAACCCATGCCGAGCTCGAGAATCGCGGCGATACGGCCATGCCGGATGATGCGTCCTTCGGTAGGTTGCGAGGTACCGGTGATCAGCTTGAGCAATGTGCTCTTTCCGGCGCCATTGCGCCCCATGATCCCGATCGACTCACCCGGAGCGACCGAAAACCCGACATTCCGCAGAACCCAGTGCTCCTCTCGCGGCTTGACCTTCAACCCGAACCAGCTGGCGGCGCGTAGCCACTCGCTACCCCAGACACGGTAGGACTTCCCCAGCCCCTCAACCATCAACACAGGGCTCATAGGGCATCCACCATTTCGGCACTCGCGCGGCGAAAAACGACCAACGACAGGACACACAGGACGAGGGTCGCCAGCATGAGCGGGACAAGCTCGATCCACGCCGGGGAACGCCCGTAAAGAAGTACTCCCTGATAAGCGCTGACAAGCGGGAACAGCGGATTGAGCTTGAAGAGTTCCTGGGTCTGCGCGGGAAGGATATCGATGGTGTAAACGATAGGCGTCACCCAGAACATTGCCTGCAGAACGACCGGCACGACCTGCCCGATGTCACGCACGAAGACATTGAAGACGCCGAGCAGCAATCCGATCGACATCGCGAAAGCCAATGTCAGCAGCATCAGCAGCGGCAGCCAGGCTGCCTGCGGCCCCAAGGTGTGCCCCAGAATCGCGAACACGATGATGATTGCCAGGAACAGCAGCAGGTTGTTCACCATGACGGTGCCGCCGGCAATGAGTGGGAGACATATCCGCGGGAAGGCCTGCTTCTTCATCAGATTGCCGTTATCCACGAACAATGAAACACACTTGCCAATGCATTCGGCAAACAGGGTCCAGCAAAGCGTTCCGGCCATCAGATACAGGGCGTAAGCAAACTTGTTATTGACGCCTGGCAGCTTCGCGGCCAGCACCTCGGAAAGAATCGTCGCAAAGATCAGCACCTGCATGAGCGGGTGGATGATCATCCACAATGCGCCGAGTTTGCTGCGCAGGAAGCGCAGACGCAGGTCATTCCTGATCGACGACAGGATGAAGTATCGGAAGGCCCATACGGACCGGATCATGTCCAACGTTGCTACCTCTGAAAGTGTTCACTACTTTGGTGAAGCGGGGTAACCAGATCGCTACATCACAGGGTCGACAAAAGCAGCCACCGTCAGTGCGCTGACGCGACCACCTTCGCAGCCCTTGCCAGCAGGTGCTCCGCTACGCTTCGGGGAGCAAGCCTTGCGCAGATATCGTCCCTGGCTGCTTCGCCCAGCCGCCGCGCCTGTGACGGGTCGTCCGCAAGCCGACGCATCGCAGCTGCGGCAGATGCGATGCGCGGCTCTGCCCAGCGCGCGCCATCCGACTCCGGATATCGGCCCGCAACCGGCACCAGGTCGTAGTCTACGAGGCAGGAGTTGCTGTCCGTCATGAACTCCATGTTGCCCGACCAGCCCGTTGCAATGACCGGCTTACCGAGTGACATGCACTCGGCAAGCCCCAACCCGAAGCCTTCGGCCCGATGCAGCGATACATACACGTCACAGCATCGCTGCAGCGCGCGCACATGCATCCTGTCGATCACCTCGTCCCGCAGCAGGATCCGCTTGTCAGCTGCGACCAGGCTCAGGAGTTCCGCCATCTGTTCGGGGTACATATGCCCATTGCTTGACTTCACGACCAGACGCACATCGTTGCGATCGACGGGAAACGCATGCCTGAATGCATTGACCACGGCCTGGGGATTTTTCCTGGCCACGAAGGAGTGGAAATCAAACGTGAAAAGAAAGACGAAGGTTTCCGGGTCCAGCCCGAAGTCGTGTCTCTGCAAACCGCTATCAGGCTGGTCAGAGAGCGGCAGCGGAAGTCGCATGATCGGTTTGTCGGTCACGCTGCGGAACGCATCCTCGATGAATCGTGAGGCCACAATGATCTCGTCCACCAGCGCAATGGCACTCAGCCAACTTGGCGGAATCACTTCAAGTTCCCAGAACCAGCACGCAATGACGTAATGCCCGTCCATGCGGGCCCGGCCGATCTTCTCGAACGCGGCTTGGAGGTAGTCGGGGTTGACGAAGACGACGGTGACCTGGTGCGGCATGCGCTGGTCGATGAGGCCATCCAGGCTCCGGTCGTCCCAGGAGTGCGCAAGTCCCATGTCCAGGTCATACAACGACACGGGAACGCGTGCGCTGATCAGCGCACGCGCATACATCCTTGCGCTCTCCGCCAGCCCGAATTCGCCACGGAGATAGCCGACAATGTTGATCCCCACCGATGGAATCCGGGTGACGGAGATATCAGCGTCCATCGGCAAGCAAGCGTCAGCGCCTTTCGCGCACAGCTCCCAGGCGGCGGTGCGCTGAAACCGCGTTTGAACCAAAGAGCGGGCGGACAGCGTGGAAGAAACGCGGTCGCGCCAACGCTGCGGGAAAATGCGATAGATACGCTGCAACCAGGACTGTTGGCGTACCCACGACTGCAGGCGAAGGCCGGCCAGCCCACTCCGCCAATACGCGAACACGTCCTGTCGTTGCGGCGAAGCAGTCATGAAGAACGAGACGCCTCAAGGGCACGTTCCAGATCCCCGCGCAAATCCCCCACATCCTCAACCCCCACGCTCAACCGCACCAGCGCGTCGCTGATGCCGAGCTGGTCGCGGCGGGCCACCGGGATGGAGGCATGGGTCATGACGGCGGGATGGTTTACCAGGCTTTCTACACCGCCCAGGGATTCGGCCAGGGTGAACAGCTCGGTCTTCTCGCAGAAACGCTTGGCCGCGTCGAAGCCGCCCTTGAGGACGATCGAGACGATGCCGCCGAAGCCGGACATCTGGCGCTGGGCCAGGGCGTGCTGCGGGTGCGAGGCCAGGCCGGGGTAGATCACCTTTTCGATCGCGGGGTGGGTATCCAGCCACTGCGCCAGCGCCAGCGCGTTGTCGCAATGCGCGCGCATGCGCAGCGGCAGGGTCTTGAGGCCGCGCAGGGCGAGGAAACTGTCGAAGGGCCCCTGCACGCCGCCGATGGAGTTCTGCAGGAAGGCCAGCTGCTCGGCCAGTTCGGCGTTGTCGCCGACCACCGCGATGCCGCCGACCATGTCCGAGTGGCCATTGAGGTACTTGGTGGCCGAGTGCACGACGATGTCGGCGCCCAGGCTGAGCGGGCGTTGCAGCATCGGCGAGGCGAAGGTGTTGTCGACCACGATCAGCAGGCCGTGCTTGCGCGCGATCGCGGCAATGGCGGCGATGTCGACCAGCTTGAGCATCGGGTTGGTCGGGGTCTCGATCCACACCATCCTGGTCTCGGGGCGGATCGCAGCTTCGAAGGCGGCCGCATCGGTCAGGTCGACGAAGCTGAAATCCAGGCCGGCGGTGCGGCGACGCACGCGCTCGAACAGGCGGAAGGTGCCGCCGTACAGGTCGTCCATCGCCACCACGTGGCTACCGGCATCCAGCAGCTCCATCACCGTGGAGGTGGCAGCCATGCCGGAGGCGAACGCGAACGCGCGCGTGCCGCCTTCCAGCGACGCGACGCAGCGCTCATAGGCAAAGCGCGTGGGGTTGTGGGTGCGCGAGTATTCAAAGCCCTGATGCTCGCCCGGGCTGGACTGCGCATAGGTGGACGTCGCATAGATCGGCGGCATCACCGCCCCGGTGCTGGGATCCGGCGACTGCCCTCCATGGATCGCCAGCGTCGCCAGCGACAGTGCGCGCTCGCCATCGTGGCTGGGTGGGGTGCGATTGGACATGGAGGTTCCCGGAAAAAGTGGCGGATTGTAGCAAGCAGGTCTGAATGGCCGGTGCCGCGCGTCTCATCCGGGCGCGCGGCGCTACCCGACACTGCCTGCGATCACTGCACGCGGCGGCGCAGGTAGTTCAGCAGGTCGATACGGGTGATCAGGCCGAGGAACTGGTTGCCGTCCATGACGATGGCGACCTGGCCGCGGTCGAACACCGGAAGCAGCGCTTCGATCGGCGAGGCGACATCCAGGCGATCGAGCTTGCTGACCATGGCGGTGGAGATCGGGTCGCGGAAGCGCGCCTCGTCACCGTACACATGCAACAGCACGTCGCTCTCGTCGACGATGCCGACCAGCTCACCGTCATCGATGACCGGCAGCTGCGAGACGTCGTACAGCTTCATGCGCTGGTAGGCGGTGGTCAACAGGTCCTTCGGCCCGACCACCACGGTGTCGCGCTTGTTGTACGGGCGCAGGATCAGGTCGCGCAGGTCGCCGTGCTGCGGACGCTCCAGGAAGCCGTTGTCCAGCATCCAGTAGTCGTTGTACATCTTGGACAGGTACTTGTTGCCGGTATCGCAGACGAACACCAGCACGCGCTTGGGCGTGGTCTGCTCGCGGCAGTACTTCAGCGCGGCGGCCAGCAGGGTGCCGGTGGACGAGCCGCCCAGGATGCCCTCCTTGGCCAGCAGCTCGCGCGCGGTGTGGAAGCTTTCCGCGTCGGTGATCGAATAGGCCTTCTTGACCCGCGAGAAGTCGGAGATATCCGGCAGGAAGTCCTCGCCGATGCCTTCGACCAGCCAGCTGCCGGATTTCTCGCTGACCGTGCCCTCTTCGATGTACTGGGTCAGGATGGAGCCGACCGGGTCGGCCAGTACCAGCTCGGTCTGCGGCGATGCGGTGGCGAACGCGCGCGACAGGCCGGTCATGGTGCCGGAACTGCCGCAGCCGAACACGATCGCGTCCAGCTTGCCGTCCATCTGCGCCAGGATTTCCGGGCCGGTGCCGAATTCGTGCGCGGCCGGGTTGTCCGGGTTGCCGAACTGGTTGATGAAGTAGGCGCCCGGGGTCTCGGCGGCGATCTTGGCGGCCAGGTCCTGGTAGTACTCCGGGTGGCCCTTGGCCACGTCCGAACGGGTGAGCACCACCTGGGCGCCCATGGCCTTGAGGTTGAAGATCTTCTCGCGGCTCATCTTGTCCGGCACCACTAGGATCAGCGTGTAGCCCTTCTGCTGGGCGACCAGTGCCAGACCCAGGCCGGTGTTGCCGGCAGTGCCTTCGACCAGGGTCGCACCAGGGCTGAGGTCGCCGCGCTGTTCGGCCGCTTCGATCATCGACAGGCCGATGCGGTCCTTGATCGATCCGCCGGGGTTGGCCGCCTCCAGCTTGAGGAACAGCTCGCAGACGCCGGTGTCCAGGTGCTGTGCCTTGACGATCGGCGTGTTGCCGATCAGTTCGAGTACGGAGGAATGGATCGCCATCGGAATATCGTCACTGCGTCGCGCGGGGCTTGGCCGCCCATTATCCGACGAACAGCTGGGGAATGCTCATTCAGACTGGAACCGATCGCGCCGGCCCGTGAACGGGCGGGCCCAACGCGCGCTGCCATGACCTGACTGTCCGGCCGCGGAGCGGACGTTGGCGCCATCTTGCCCCACCGCGTGACCCACGGGTTGCGCATAGAAAGACGCGGACGGTGGCAAGCCGACGAGGAGGCCGCCACCGCCCGCGACGGTGAACTTGTTCTAACGGTGGGGAAGGATCAGTGGGTGAGCTGGTCGTACATCCGGGTGAGCTTCTCTTTCGCCTGCAACTTCTCGCGCTTCATCTGGCCCAAGGTCACGTCGTCGATGGGGAGCACCCCGAGTTCGGCATCCATGCATTTCTTGTTCAAGAGCTTGTGGCGTTGGTACAGCTGCTTGAACTCGGGATCGGACTTGACCAATGCGTCGATTTCGGTCTGCGGTTGCCCTTCGAACATGGCGTTACCTCCTTCACTTGAAACACTTAAAACAAGAACGCCCCGGCCGCGGGCGGCACGGGGCGCTGCTTGGGGATGGAAGACTCACGGATCACAATGGCAGGCGCACTGGCGGAACCCACACGCTGCCCGCCGAATTGCGTTGATGCGTGCCCTTGCGTCACTGGCCCGGCCCTCCGTACGTCCAGGCAGCGGAGTGCTGCCCGGGAGTACGACCCTACGCCGGTCGCGGAGGGGGTTCAAGGCCGGAACGGCCGCTTTTGCCGTTCCCTGTGCCAATCAGTGACCGCGGTTCAACCAGGCGTCATGCCCGGGTTAAAAGACCTTAACTTCCAACCACTTGCATCACGGCGAGACAACGACCTCGGCAGCGCGCGTCTTGCTGGCAGCGGCCTTGGTGCCATTGACCTGCAGACGCGCGCTGGCCACGCCGGCAGCCACCAACGCGTCGCGCAGCGCTTCGGCCCGCTTCTTGGCCGTGGCCGCATCGCTGTCGTAGCCGACGATGCTGACCCGGCCCTTCTTGCCGATGTTCAGGTATTCGGCCAGCGCCTTGGCCTGCCCTGCGGCATCGCCGGACAGCGCCGCCTTGCCACCAAACGCGCCACTGCCCAGCGAAAACACTTCGCCGCGGCTGTCGAACCTGGCGGATGGCAACTTGGCCCCGGCCACCAGCTCGGCTTCTTCATGCGCCAGTTGCACGGCCTTTTGCTGGGCCGCATTGAGCTTGGCGGTCTGCTTGCCGGCCACGCTGGTCAGCGCCAGCTCGGCGTCCTGGCGGGCCAGGGTCTCCTGCTCGGCCGCCTGCCGCATGCGCTCGGCCTCCTCGGCCTGGATCTGCGCCTGCACGCGCAGACGCTCGGCCTCCTGGCGCGCACGCGAGGCGTCACGGCGGCTGGCTTCGATCAGCAGGTCGTTGCGGGTGCCCTCCAGCCGATCCAGTTCGCGCCGCGCCAGCGCGGTGCGGGCGGTGAGTTCGGCGATTTCGACCCGGCGGTCGGCCAGGAACACCAGTTCGTCGCGGTCGCGGCGCTTGGCCTCGGCCAGCGCCGCCACGCTTTGCTGCGCCTGCAGCCGCTCGTAGCGGGCCAGGTCGTTGGTCTGCGGGTCGTTCTGCAGCGCGGCCAGGCGCCGGTTGAGCGCATCGGCCTGCGGGTCGTCCTTGGCGGCCATCGCCAGCGGCGGCAGCGTGGCCAGGCTCAGCACACCAAGATAGAGAAGCGGACGCAATTTCATCGGCCGGCCTCCCCGGTGTTGAGGCTGTTCTGCAGCTGCGCCACTTCCTTGCGGCGCTGTTCCAGCTGGGCGGTGACCACCGCCTCTTCGCTGCGCGCCTTGGCCAGGTCGGCGTCGGCCGCTGCGCGCAAGGCGATCTGCGGCACCTGCTTGCGCTGGCGTTTGTCCAGTTGCGCCTGCTGGGCCTGCATCAGTTCCTGGCGGGCCAGGTTGACCAGGTCGGGGGCGTATTGGTCGGCATCGGCCTGGGTGGCGCGTTGCACGGCCTGTTCGGCGGCGGTGAGCTCCGGTGCCACCTGGGCAGCAGCGGGAGAGGAAAGAACCATGAAACAGGCGATGCCATACAGGGATCGCCGCAAGTATGCGAAGCTAGCCGTCATTAGGGGAGCCGTAGCGAGAAGTCTCGAGCACGGCCATTGTCGGAAGCCTGCGGCGTACTTGCAACGAGACGCTGCTGTTTGTTGGGGAACCATTGCGCATGGATATCGGCTACTTCCTGAAGCTGATGACCGAGAAGAATGCCTCGGACATGTTCTTGACCACCGGCGCGCCGGTGTACATCAAGATCGAAGGCAAGCTCTACCCGCTCGGCAATACGGGGTTGCCGCCGGGAATGGTCAAGAAAATCGCCTACTCGCTGATGGACGAAGGCCAGGTGCCGCAGTTCGAGCGCGAGCTGGAACTCAACATGGCCATCGCCCTGCAGGACGCCGGCCGCTTCCGCGTGAACGTGTTCAAGCAGCGTGGCGAGGTGGGCATGGTGATCCGCGCCATCCGCAGCCGGATTCCCAGCATCGAAGAGCTGAACCTGCCGCAGGTGCTCAAGGACGTCATCATGACCCCGCGCGGGCTGGTGCTGGTTGTCGGCTCGACCGGCTCGGGCAAGTCGACCTCGCTGGCCTCGATGATCGACCACCGCAACAGCACCACCACCGGGCACATCCTCACCATCGAGGACCCGATCGAATATCTGCACAAGCACAAGATGTCGATCGTGAACCAGCGCGAGGTGGGCCTGGACACGCATGCCTTCCAGAGTGCGCTGAAGAACGCGATGCGCGAGGCGCCGGACGTGATCCTGATCGGCGAGATCCTGGACGCCGAGACCATGGAGGCGGCGATCGCCTTCGCCGAGACCGGCCACCTGTGCCTGGCGACGCTGCACTCCAACAACGCAGACCAGACCATCGAGCGCATCCTCAATTTCTTTCCCGAGAGCGCGCACAAGAACGTGCTGATGAACCTGGCGCTGAATCTGCGCGCCGTGGTGTCGCTGCGCCTGGTCAAGGGCGTGGACGGACGCCGCCGGCCGGCGACCGAGGTACTGCTCAACACGCCGATGATCCGCGATCTGCTGCGCCGCGGCCAGGTGCACGAGGTCAAGCAGGCGATGGAAGAATCGCTGGAAGAAGGCATGCAGACCTTCGACCAGTGCCTGTTCCGCATGGTCAAGTCCGGCGAAATCGAGCAGGAGGAAGCGCTGCGCGCGGCCGACTCGCGCGACGGGCTGGCGCTGAAGTTCCGCCTGTCCGAGGGCGGCTCCGGCGAGCACGACCCGTATGCGGACTACGAAACGGCAGCGGCACCGAAGATCAGCCACGGCTTTATCTGATGGATTCGGTAGCGAGACGCGGCATGCGGCAGCACTGATGGATCACGGCTGCCGACGCTGGGTTTTCCGGCGTGCTGGCGCTGCCGCAGGCACCCTCATCCGGCGCTGCGCGCCACCTTCTCCCGCCCGCGGGAGAAGGAGAAACACGTCGGTAACACGGAACGTCACCCAAGGGCTCAGGGCGGGCGTCGTTGCGGTCGGCGGCACCTTTCCAGGGCTGCTGCCTTCTCCAGGCACATCACCCGCTCGAAAGCACATCACCTGCCTTCTCTGGAGCGTCACCTGTTCCAAAGCACGTCATCCGGCTTCTCCAGGGCGCCTCACCTGCTCCGAAGCGCATCATCCGGCTTTTCCAGAGCGCCTCACCTGCTCCGAGGCACGTCATCCGGCTTGTCCAAAGCGCCTCACCTGCTCCAAAGCACATTATCCGGCTTGTCCAGAGCGCCTCACCTACTTCGAAGCACATCATCCGGCTTCTCCAGAGCGCCTCACCTGCTCCGAAGCACGTCATCCGCTTCTGCAGAGCGCATCCTGCGTTTCTCCAAGGCCCTCACACTACGGCGCTCTCCGAAGCACCTCGACCGGCGTTGCGAGCCTCTCCTCTCATTGATGGCGACACCAGGATCAGCGGTCGTGCAAAGCGGCGAGCCATTCGCCCGGAATGCCTGGCCGGAAGCTGACGCGTCGGCTTCCCGGCATACCCTTCTCCCGCGCGGCGGGAGAAGGTGCCCGCAGGGCGGATGAGGGCCCTGATGCGCCAGCGGCGAGCCAGTTCCCAGGAGTAGCTGGCCGGAAACTAGCGCGTCGGTGTCCCGGCATACCCTTCTCCCGCGCGGCGGGAGAAGGCGCCCGCAGGGCGGATGAGGGGCTTGATGCGCCAGCGGCGAGCCAGTTCCGGGAATACCTGGACAGAAGCTAGCGCATCGGTTCCTGGCATACCCTTCTCCCGCGCGGCGGGAGAAGGTGCCCGCAGGGCGGATGAGGGCTTGATACCCTGCCCTCACGCCACCGCATCCACCTGCATTTCCGGCCGTGCCGCATCGAAGGCCGGCAGCGCCAGGCAGGCCTGCTCGATGCGTTGCAAGGTCGGATACGGCGCCAGATCGACCTCGAAGCGATGCGCGTTGTACAGCTGCGGAATCAACACGCAATCGGCCAGGCCTGGCGTATCGCCATGGCAGAAGCGCCCGGTGTGCGCATCCCGCGCCAGTTGCGTTTCCAGCGCGGCGAACCCGCGCTGCATCCAGTGCCGGGTCCAGTGCTGACGTTGCGCGACGTCCAGCGCGAACGCGCGCTCCAGCAGCTGGGTGACACGCAGATTGTTGAGCGGATGCACATCGCAGGCGATGAGCTGCGCCAGGGCGCGCACGCGGGCGCGCTCGGCCGGCGCAGCCGGCAGCAGGGCCGTGGTGTCCGCGAACGCCTCTTCCAGATACTCCAGGATCGCCAGCGACTGCGCGATCACCACGCCGCCGTGGCGCAGCGTCGGCACCAATTCCTGCGGGTTGAGCTGCGCATACGCCGGGGCGTGTTGCTCGCCGCCATCGCGCACCAGATGCACCGGATGCGCGAGGTAGGCCAGCGCCTTCAGCTGCAGGCCGATGCGCACGCGGTACGCGGCGCTGGAGCGCCAGTACGAGAACAATTCCAGTGGCGCACTCATGCCCGGCCTCGCATGCGCTGTTGTGCGTGCACACGCGCCGATGTCATGGCAGCGGCTGACGTTCGACGCGTTGTTCGATCGCACCGAAGATGCTGGCGCCATCGGCGGCGACCATCTCGATCCGCACCACGTCGCCGAAGGACAGGAACGGCGTGCGCGGTGCACCGTCGCGCAGGGTTTCCACCACGCGCTGTTCGGCAAAGCACGAGGCGCCCAGCGTGGTGTCCTGGTTGGCGATGGTGCCGGAGCCGACGATGGTGCCGGCCGACAGCGGCCGGGTCCTGGCGGCGTGGGCGATCAGCTGGGCGAAGTCGAACTGCATGTCGTTGCCGGCCTCCGGCGCGCCGAACCAGGCGCCATTGACGTGGGTGACCAGCGGCAGGTGCACCTTGTTGTCGCGCCAGGCCTCGTCCAGCTCATCGACGGTGACGAACACCGGCGACAGCGCCGAGCGCGGCTTGGATTGCAGAAAGCCAAAGCCCTTGGCGAGCTCGGCCGGAATCAGGTTGCGCAGCGACACGTCGTTGACCAGGCCGACCAGCTGGATATGCGCGGCGGCCTGCTCGGGCGAGGCGCCCATTGGCACATCGTCGGTGATCACCACGATTTCGGCTTCCAGGTCGATGCCGTGGTCTTCGCTGATCACCTTGATCGCATCGCGCGGGCCGTAGAACCCGGCGCTGGTGGCCTGGTACATCAGCGGGTCGGTGTAGAAGCTCTCCGGCACCTCGGCATTGCGCGCGCGGCGCACGCGCTCTACGTGCGGCAGGTAGGCGCTGCCATCGACGAATTCGTAGGCGCGCGGCAATGGTGCGGCCAGTGCCTGCAGATCCAGGTCGAACACGCCATCGGCGCTGCCCTCGTTGAGCGAGGCCGACAAGGCATTCAGGCGCGGCGCGACATTGCTCCAGTCTTCCAGCGCGCGTTGCAGCGTGGGCGCGATGCCGGTGGCGCGAACCGCGGTGCGCAGGTCGCGCGCGACCACGATCAGGCTGCCATCGCGGCCGCCTTCCTTCAGGGAACCTAGCTTCATGACCGTCCAATGCTGTGGCTGATCGGTCGATTGTACGGCCTGCCACAAGAGTGGTTGCACCTGAAACAACTGACCCGTAGCCCAACCGGGGAACTGGCCTTTTGTGCAGCGCGCCAAACGCGCGTACACTGGCCCGGTCTGCATGCGGCCGTCCGTTTCCCTTAGGGACAGCCGGCGAGGCCAGGATCGATCGATCCGCTCGCCCGCCCCACCCGACGCCTTTCGTGGTGCCGACAAACCCATCGTTCCTTGATTGGGTTGTTCCACCATCTCGCAGCGCGGTTCACGGGAACGCTCCGAGCCTCACCTTTTTGCATCTGCAATGCGTTTGCGCTCCGGGCCTGTCCTGGTGGCGACGCTTTACTTGGAGCTTCCTGATGTCTTTTGAATCCCTGGGCCTGGCGCCCTTCCTGCTGCGCGCGTTGGCCGAGCAGGGCTACGAAACCCCCACTGCGATCCAGCAGCAGGCGATCCCGCTGGTGCTGGCAGGCCATGACCTGCTGGCCGGCGCACAGACCGGTACCGGCAAGACCGCCGCGTTCGGCCTGCCGCTGCTGCAGCACCTGGGCACCTCGCCACAGCCGGTCAACGGCCCGCGCAAGCCGCGCGCGCTGATCCTGACCCCCACCCGCGAGCTGGCCACCCAGGTGCACGACAGCCTGCGCGGCTACAGCAAGTACCTGCGCATCCCGAGCGCGGTGATCTACGGCGGCGTGGGCATGGGCAACCAGCTGGACACGCTGCGTCGTGGCGTGGACCTGCTGATCGCCTGCCCGGGCCGGCTGATCGACCATATCGAGCGTCGCAGCGTGGACCTGTCCGGCATCGAAGTGCTGATCCTGGACGAAGCCGACCGCATGCTCGACATGGGCTTTTTGCCCTCGATCAAGCGCATCCTGACCAAGCTGCCGCGCCAGGACCGCCAGACCCTGCTGTTCTCGGCCACCTTCGAAGAGAACATCAAGCAGCTGGCGCTGGAGTTCATGCGCAACCCGATGCAGATCCAGGTCACCCCGAGCAACACCGTGGCCGAGAGCATCACCCACCGCGTGCACCCGGTCGATGGGGCGCGCAAGCGCGACCTGCTACTGCACCTGCTGGCGCAGGACAGCCGCGAGCAGACCCTGGTGTTCGCCCGCACCAAGCATGGCAGCGACAAGCTGGCGCTGTTCCTGGAGAAGTCCGGCATCAAGACCGCGGCGATCCACGGCAACAAGAGCCAGGGCCAGCGCATGCGTGCGCTGAGCGACTTCAAGGCCGGCCGCGTGACCGTGCTGGTGGCCACCGATATCGCCGCGCGCGGCATCGACATCGACCAACTGCCCAAGGTCATCAACTACGACCTGCCGATGGTGGCCGAGGATTATGTGCACCGCATCGGCCGCACCGGCCGTAACGGCTCCACCGGCGAGGCGATCTCGCTGGTGGCGCAGGACGAAGCCAAGCTGCTGCGCCAGATCGTGCGCATGCTGGGCCGCGATGTGGAAATCCGCGACGTGCCGGGCTACGAGCCGCAGACCCCGATCCGTTGGGGCAATAGCGCGCCGGGGCGTGCCGAGCAGCCGGGCGGCGATCGCGCGCCGCGCAAGAGCCACGCGCGTCGTCCGCATGGCGATGCACCGCGTCAGGCGCATGCGCATGCCGGCCCGAAGAAGCCCGGTGGCCAGCGCAGCAGCGGTCCGCGTCAGGCCGGTGTTGCTGCCGGTGCCGGCGCAGGCCGTCGCGATGGCGGCCGTGGCGGTCAGCGTCCGGGCGGCACGCGCTGAAAATCCCGTGCGCCGGCACGACCGGCGCCCAGGTCTGCGTTGCACTGAAAAAGCCGCCCCTCGGGGCGGCTTTTTTTGTGGGCACGGCGCAGGCGATGCGGTGCGAACAGGACTGCGCGTAGACACCCGACGCAGTCCGTCACGTCCCTAACCCTCGATCAACGCCGTATTGCGATCGATCGCCTCGCGATACCGATCCAGCACCGCGGCGGTCTGCACGATGTAGGCGCTCAGATCCTCCCAGCGCCGGTCTTCAAGCGCTTCGCGGATGCCGGGCAGGGTCTTGACCTCGTAACCGGTGGCCAGGCCGGGGGCGTAGATCAGGTTCCGGTACCACGGCCGCCCCGGCAGACCGCCTTCGGCCAGCAGGGTCTGGTCGATGCGCTGCAACGAGGCATTGAGCTTGCCGCGCACGCGTGCATCCAACGCGCCGCCGCGCGATGCCAGCGCATCGTCATAGCGCTTGGCGCTGGCCTGCAGGCGGGCAATGGCCTGATCCAGTGCAGCGAAGTCGATCTGCGGCACCGCGGCTTTCGGCTCGGGGGCGCGTTGCGGCCGGTTCGGGTTGTCGACAGCCGCATAGGCGCCGGCCTGCAACAACTCGGCCTGGGTGCGTGCGGCAGTGCGGTCGCTGTCGGCCTGCTGCTTGAGCTCCTGCGCGTAGCCGGCCACCGCGTCGGCGAAGTCGCCGAAGCGCTGCGGCAACACCGGCGCGTTGGCCACGCGCAGCACCGTGCGGCCGACCGTCTGCGACAACAGCGGCAGATAGCTGAAATCCGGGTCGATATAGCGCGCGAAATAATCGTAGGAGTCGTACAGCGAGTGATAGACACCGCTGCCGCCGCCCTGCCCGCCATAGCCCAGATCCAGCGTGGTCAGCCCCAGATGCTGCAGGAACGGGCTGTAGTCGCTGCCCGAGCCCAGCGCCTTGAGCGGCACGTCGCCGCCGGCCGCGACCTGCCTGGCGATGTCCTTCTGCGCCGGCTTGGCGGTGGGCGCCAGCGCATCGATACGGGCGCGGGCGCGTTGCCGTTCGAGCACGCTCACGCCGCTGTCGGGATCGCGCAGGTCCGCCGCCACGCCGTTGACCAGGCGCTGCAGCGCATGGCTGCCGCCGGCATTGAGAAAGCCGCGCCCGTTGCCGTCGGTGTTGACGTACAGCACCGCCTTGCGGCGCAGTTCGTCGGCGTGCTGCTCGGCCCATTCGGTGGAGCCGAGCAGGCCGGCCTCCTCGCCATCCCAACTGGCATAGACGAGCGTGCGCTTGGGGCGCTGCCCCTGCCTGGCCAGCTCGCCGATCGCCTTGGCTTCGGCCAGCAAGGCGGTGGTGCCCGAGAGCGGATCGGCCGCACCGAACACCCAGCCGTCGCGGTGATTGCCGCGCACCACCCACTGGTCCGGATACTCGCTGCCACGCAGGGTGGCGATGACGTTGTAGATGGTCTTGCTGCCCCAGTCCGCATCCACCTTGAGATGCACGCGCGCGGTGTCGTCGCCGCCGATGCGGTAGGTGATCGGCAGCGCGCCGCGCCAGTCCTCCGGCGCCACCGGCCCGCCCAGCGCGGCCAGCAAGGGCTGCGCGTCGCCCCAACTGATCGGCAGGGTCGGGATCTTCAACACGCTGCCGGCCTGGTCGATCTTCAGGCGTTTGGCGCCCTTGCTGGCGCCGATGCCCGGAGTGAGCGGATCGCCGGGATAGATGGCGAAATTGGCGACCGAGCCGCGTTGCACGCTCCACTGATTGCGCGCCGGGCCATCCGGATAGGCCCGATCCTGGAAATACCCGTCGTCGCGCGGATCGGAATAGATGATCGCGCCGATCGCGCCATGCTCCTGCGCCAGCCGCGGCTTGAGCCCGCGCCAGCCCTTGCCGTAGCGGGCAATGACGATCTTGCCGCGCACGTCCACGCCGTTGCGCGCCAGCGCTTCGTAGTCTTCGGCGATGCCGTAATTGACGTAGACCAGATCGCCGGTGACATCGCCGTTGCCGCCGTAGATCACATACGGCGGCAGCACGTTCTCGGTCTGGGTGGAGGTGCTGTCGCCCGGCAGCGGCGGCTCCTTCAGACGCGCGACATACGGCTTGGCCCCGAGCAGTTCCAGCTGCGAGCTCCTGGGTGAGGGCCACAGCACCTGGAAGGTTTCGATGCGCGCGTCCCACCCGTAGCCGCGCAAGCGGTTTTGCAGATCGCGGGCGTTCTCCAGGTTGTGCGGCGCGCCAACGGGATTGGGCGCCGACGCCCATTGCTTCAACCAGCCACGATAATCGGCGTCCTTCAGGCCGCTGTCGAAACGCGCTTCCAGCGCGCGCTGCGCCTGTGCGGCAGCGGCGTCGTAACCCGGCAGCGCAACGGGTTGGGCCGCAGGTTGGGCGGCGAGGGAAGGTGCGACAAAGGCCAGGGCGAGCAGCCAGGCATGCTGCGAAGACATCATCGGAGTTCCTTGAAGAGTGTCCGGGGGCGAACGGCGATTGGGTTAAGACAGCACGCTGGAGCACGCACCATCGCACGGGCGTGCATGGGCCGTGCGTGTGCCGGTCAGAATCGATAGTCCAGACCCACGGTGAAGTAGCGCCCACGCAGGTCGTACTGGGTGAAGTCGTAAGGGGCGCGAATGCCCGGGAACGAGGCATCGACCGGCGGCTGCTTGTCGGCCAGGTTCTCGACCTTGGCATACAGGGTGAGCTTGTCGATCCCGGTGTACCCCAGATACAGGTCGAACTGGTTGTAGTCGCCCACGCGCGACTGCACCGCACTGGCCGCGGCGCTGGCCTTCTGGTCGTAGCCACCGGTGTAGTACCAGGTCAATGCGGCGCTGACGGTACCCAGGTTCCAGTCCAGCGTGGTGGTGGCCTTGTTGCGTGGCAGCGACGGGCCGAGATTGCTGCCGGCGTAATCCTGCAACGGGCCACCGACCACGGTGGGGCGACGGTAATCGCGCACGTGGGTATAGGCGGTGTTGAGGCCAAAGTTGCCAGCTGCTTCGGTGCGCCAGCGCTGGCGCAGTTCCACATCGATCCCCGAGGTCGTCAGTTCGCTGAGGTTCTGGTAGCGGTTGTACACCGCCACCAGCGTGCCGCGCGCGTCGCGGATGACGTCGGCCGGGTCGTTGTTCTGCACGATGGTGGCGTTGTTGCCGGTGCCGACCAGATTCTCCAGCTCGATCTTGTACCAGTCCACGCTCAGGCTGGTGTCCGCCCACGGCGACAGCACCACGCCGAGGTTGTAGCTGCGCGTGCGCTCGGGCTCGAGCGCGGTGTTGCCGACGGTGAAGAAGGTCGGGTTCTGGCGCGAGCCCGGCACGTCCGGATCGAACGGGTCGACCACCGAACCGTAGGAGATGTTGGTGCTGGCCGCATTCTCCGACAGCGAAGGTGCGCGAAAGCCGCGCGAGGCGGCCGCGCGCACCAGCACGGCATCCAGCGGTTGCCAGCGCAGGCTGGCCTTGGGCGAAAACGCCTCGCCAAAATCGCTGTAATGATCGCCGCGCCCGGCAAGCTGCAGTTCCAGCGACTGCAGCAGCGGCAGGTTGACCTCGGCATACAGCGCCGACACCCTGCGCTCGCCATCCACCGCGGCAATGGCAGGGCGGATCTGCAGGCCTTGGTCGATCTGCCAGGGATTGCGCGAGACCAGCTCCTCCTGCCGCCACTCGGCGCCGGCGGCGAATCCGACGCTGCCGGCCGGCAGCTCGAACAGGTTGCCGGACACCTTGGCATCGACGCCGCGCAAGGTCGATTGCGCAGGGCGCAGCGTGCTGAGGTTGATGCCGTCGATCACCGACTGCGGCGTGGCGGACGGGTCGAGCAGGTTGTAGCTGCCGTCGGCCAGCGCCTGCGCCAGGGTGAAGCGATTGGCGAAACCGCCGGAGACGGTCTCATGCTCGGTGCTGCGCGCGGCGAACGCCGCCGCTTCCCAATCCCAGCGCTCGGTCTTGCCGCGCACGCCGCCGAGAAAGCGGTAGGACTGCGAGCGATTGGTTTTGACCGTCTGGCCCAGGTCGAAGAAGGTGTATTCGATCGGCACTGCGGTGCCGTACGGGTTGTACGGGCTGGAGGCCGGCAGCAGATTAGAGACCGGCTCGGCCAGCCCGCTGCTGGCATTCAACGCAAAGCGGCCGCCTTCCAGGGTGAAGTACGGGCTGGAGCCGAAGATCGAAACGCCCTTGACCTCGCTGTAGAGCGCCTCGCCGAAGGCTTCGACGGTGTCGCTGAGGCGGAAGGTGGCGTTGGTGTAGGCCTGATAGCGCTTGGTCGAGGGGATCAGCGTGGTGAACGGGGCCTGGTTGAAGCCGCAGGTATCGCCGGCCAGGCCGTCGATCGGTGCGCTGGCGGTGAGCACCGTTCCGGCGGGGCAGTTGCCTTGCGCATCCAGCATCGGCACCGAGCGGCCACCGACCAGGTAACGCGCGCCCTTGGCCGACCAGCCGTTCCAGCGCCCGCCGGGCAGGTCGGTGTAGATGCCCGAGCGGGTCAGCGCGCGCTGGTCCTGATCCAGCCGGTCGCGGTTGTAGGCGTCGAAACTGAAAAGGATGTTGTAGCCGTCGCTGTCCAGGTCGCCGATGCCGCCGATGAACTTGGCACGCTGGGTATCCATGCCGCCCTGATCGGAGCTGCCGCCGCTCAAGCCCAGCTCGGCACCCTGGAAATCCTGCCGGGTGATGATGTTGACCACGCCGGCCACCGCATCGGAGCCGTATACGGCGGAGGCACCGTCCTTGAGCACCTCAATGCGTTCCACCGCCACCAGCGGCAGCGCATTGAGGTTGACGAAGGTGTCGCCCAGGCCATTGGCAGGAAAGCCGTAGTTGGCCAGGCGGCGTCCGTTGAGCAGCACCAGCGTGTTCTTCTGCGACAGCCCGCGCAGGCCGATGCCCGCCGAGCCGGAGGCCCACCCGTTGTTGGTGGTTTCGTTGGTGGCGTTGCCGGTGTTGGCCGAGATCGCGCGCAGCGCGTCGGCGACGGTGACCTTGCCGGACTGCTCCAGCTGCTGACGGTCGATCACCTGCACCGGGTTCGGGCCTTCGCTATCGGTGCGCTTGATGTTGGAGCCGGTGACGCTGACGGTGGCCAGGGTCTTGCCCGCGCCGGGTGTCGCGTCATCGGCATGGGCGAGGGGAATCAGCGCGGACAGAACGGCAGCGGACAGCAGATAAGGCATCGGGCGCTTCACGCACGGCCTCCATGAATGGGGGGTGTTGCAGTGGGCCACGCGCAATCGATTAACAAAAATTACAGATCTGCATAGAGATATGACGCGCGGTGACACACGCCGGCGGTCCGAAACGGTAGGCGCGCCGGACCGCATGTGAGCGCATGGATCGGGCGTGGCGCTCAGGCGTGACGCGGCCAACGCCTGCTCTGGTTCACGCAAGGTCGATGCACCGTGGCGCTGTGTCGCCGCGACCGGAGCAGCCCGGCAGGCACCAGCGCACTTACAATGGCGCGCATGGATATCTTCAAAGTCTTTACGCTCGAAGCCGCGCATCGGCTTCCCAATGTGCCGCCCGGCCACAAGTGCGCCCGTTTGCACGGGCATTCGTTCCGGGTCGAGCTGCACGTCAGCGGCGAACCCGGTGCCGAGACCGGCTGGATCATGGATTTCGGCGACATCAAGGCCGCCTTCCAACCGATCTACGACCGCCTGGACCACCATTACCTCAACGACATCAAGGGGCTGGAAAACCCGACCAGCGAGCGGCTGGCGATCTGGATCTGGAACCAGGTCAAGCCGGCGCTGCCGCAGTTGAGCGAGATCGTGGTGCACGAAACCTGCACCTCCGGCTGCCGCTATCGCGGCTGATCACGTAGCGCAGTCTGTGACCCAAGGCCGCCTCCCGGGCGGCCTTGCCATTTCTGCGGCACGGATAATTGATTGATTCCACGCCATTTTCCAGGCGATTTCGGAAATTTTCAGCAAACGTGTTGCATCGCAGCAATATCCGCGTATGCTGCAACGCAACAAACGGTCACGGCTTTCCCCGAGGGGTTCGCAATGTCGGCGCAGTTCGAAAACAGCTTCACCAGTCAGTTCGCCTCTGTCGCAGCACGTGCCAACCAGTTGGCATTGGACACGCTGGAGCAGAACGTCAACGCAACCACCACGTTTTTCGGTGAGTTTGCGCAGGCACGCGACCTGGGTGCCTACCAGACGCTCTGGCCAAAAGGCCTGCAGCTGGCCCGCGACAACCTGGAACGCCTGGCTTCGGCCAATCAGGAAGTGGTTGGGATGGGATTGAAGATGTCCAGCGAGCTTGGACAGTTTGCAAAGCAGCAGTTCGACACCGGCAGCGAACAGGCCGGCGCAACAGGCAAGAACCGGCGCAGGTAACGGCCGCCAACATTCAGCGTCTTTGCATGGGTCCCTCCCCCCATGCAATCCGGCCCGACAGATCCCTCCCTCTGTCGGGCTTTTTTATTGCTTTCTGTGCGGGCGTCTTCGATCCAGCGCCGGCATGCGGGCCGCCGCAGTCAGCGTACCGGAGCCGGGTGCACGGGAACGACGGCGTACCGCCCATTTGCCGGAAGTGCAGGCGCGGCGAGCTGAAGCACGGCCCTGATCTCTACGGCGACGCGCGCGGGCCGCAGCCCGGGCCGATGAAGAGCCTGTCCGCAACAGCAGAACATGCAATGACCGCCTCTAACTAGGCTGGCAGCTGCAGTCCTTGCGCCTGGCGGGCGGCGTCGGCATCGGGTGCCCAGCGGATCCGGCCCCAGCACGGCATCGCCAGGCGCTGGTGCAGCATGCCGATGTTCTCCTCGATGCGCTCCATCTGCGGGTCGATCTCGTTGGCGATCCAGCCGATGCAGTCCAGCCCGTCGGCGGCGATCGCCGCAGCGGTCAGGCGCGCGTGATTGATGCAGCCCAGCCGGATGCCGACCACCAGCACCACGGGCAGCGTGAGCGCGCGCACCAGGTCGGCCTGGTCCAGGTCGGCGCTCAACGGCGCAGCCCAGCCGCCGACACCTTCCACCACCACCACCTCGGCCTGCGCGCGCAGTTGCGCGAAGGCCTGGGCGATCGGCTCCAGCGCCAGGGTCACACCGACATCGGCGGCGGCCAGTTCCGGTGCCAGCGGTGCCGGCAAGGCATAGGGATTGAGGGTGGCGTAGTCGGGTTGCGGGGCGCTGGCGGCCTGCAGCGCCAGCGCGTCCTCGTTGCGCCAGCCCTGCGGTGTGTTCTCGCAACCGCTGGCCACCGGCTTCATGCCCACCGCCGTGCGGCCCTGCGCGCGCAGTGCGTGCAGCAGCGCGGTGCTGGCCATGGTCTTGCCGATGCCGGTGTCGGTGCCGGTGACATACAACGCCGGAAGCTGCATGCGTGTGTTCCTGCGGCCGCGCCGCGGTTGCCGTGGGGGCGCGCAGCATAGCGTGCGGATCCGAACGCGCGGCTGAGTCGCAATGCCGCTGCGGACGGCCGCTGCTAAACTTCGGCCATGTTCGCCACCTCTTCGCTGACCGGCAGCAAGCCGGAACAATACGCCCAGCTCACCGCCCAGGCCCAGGCACTGGTGCACGGCGAGCCGGATCGGATCGCCAATGCCGCCAACCTGGCTGCGCTGATCTTCAATTCGCTACCGTCGCTCAACTGGGCGGGCTTCTATTTCTACGACGGCCGCGAGCTGGTGGTGGGGCCGTTCCAGGGCTTGCCGGCCTGCGTGCGCATTCCGCTGGACAAGGGCGTGTGCGGCGCGGCCGCCAGCACCCGGCAGAGTCAGCGTATTGCCGACGTGGATGCCTTCCCCGGGCATATCGCCTGCGATTCGGCCTCGCGCTCGGAGCTGGTGATCCCGCTGGTCAAGGGCGATGCGCTGATCGGCGTGCTGGATCTGGACAGCCCGGAGCTGGATCGCTTCGACGCCGACGATCAGCGCGGCCTGGAAGCCATTGCGCAGGTCTTTGTCGGCGCGCTGACGTGACCACCGAACGGCTGCGCAACATCGGCCCGAAAAGTGCAGCGTGGCTGCGCCAGGTCGGCCTGCGCACGCAGCAGGATCTGCAGGCGGTAGGCGCGGTGGGCGCATTCGTCAAGGTGCGCCGCGCCGGCTTCAAGCCCAGCCTCAACCTGCTGTATTCGCTGGAAGGCGCGTTGACCGACTGCCATTGGCAGGACGTGCCGGAAGCGCGCCGGCATGCCTTGCTGGCCGAATACGAAGCGGCGAGCGCGCTGTTGCCGGTGCGCGGCCGCGCGGTCGCCGGACCGGTGGAAACCGTGCACTACGCACGTGCCGACAACGACGACACGCACGGTGAGATGGGCGAAGCAGACGACGACACTGCGGACCAGAGCGAAACGCGCGACGATTGAGTGCCTGCGCCGAGGTGTCACCGCTGCATGCGCATGGCGCCAGCGCTGCGACCAGCAACAGCATGCTCGTCGATGTAGAGAGCGGTTTATCTTCGAGCGCTTGCTTGATCTGACTTCATCAACGCGTCGCTGCAGCTTGTAACGTTGGCGCAAGCGATGCGCCCAACGTCTGGCCATGGCTGAGGCCTGGCAGCGGTTGATAGTCGGCGGTGAGGCCGGGTAACGACGACAGCAGCACGACGAGGCGTTGGGCGGCCTGCGGATCTGCACGCGGCCGCCCCGGACGATCCGGTCTTGCAGGGTTCGCCGGTGCTCCGCCCTCGCCTGCCAGCAGCTTCAGACGGCGCCTGGCTTGCTGTGTGTCTGCCGAAGCGTCCCGGGCTTGCTCGACCACTCGCTGCGCCTGCTGCACGACAAACCCATCGCCCCACCACAGCGACGGATCGACCGCGACGTAGTGCTGGAACAGCTGCGGCTGCGTCAGCACTACCTGCAGCACGAACAGCCCGCCATACGAATGGCCCCAGAGCGTCTGCCGCTCACGATCCACCGCCACGCGCGCTTCCACCTGCGGGCGAATACGTGTTGCGATCAGCTGCGTGAATGCCGCCGCACCGCCGGTCCTGCGCTGCGGATTCAGCGGATCGGTTTCCACCCGCCCGTCGCCGTAGCGCGCAGGCGTGTAGTCCAGGCTGCGCCCCAGCGCATCGATGCGCAACGCGCTGTCGTCGGCGATGAACACCAGCACCGGCGCATCGCCGTGGGTGGACAGGCTGTCGAGCAGGCGCTCATCCAGTTCCATCAATGCCGCATTGCCATCCAGCAGATACACCACCGGATATCCCGCCGCCGGCGGCGCCGCTTTGGGGGTGGCAATGCGCACGCGGTAATGGCGTTGGCCATCGGCCGAATCCAGGCGCAATGCGCTGAAGACATACGAGGCACTGGGGCGATCGGCGACAGTGCTGCCGATCGTGCGGCTCAGGTCCGGCTGTGAGAAAGCCGGCACCGTGCCGACGATCCACATCAGCACGCCGGCACAGGCAAGCCACCAGGAATCATGTCGCGTCACTGCATGTTCTCCTCGTCGTGTGCCCACGTTCGCGCGCGCTGCCGCATTGTTGTCAGAAACCAAAACTGAGGCTCGCCCAATACGCACGACCGGGTTCGTTGTAGGTGGCTGCACCCGCCGCGCCGCCGGTGTTGTTGGTGCCTTCGCGGAACAGACGGGTGTCGAACAGGTTGTCCACACCGACGCCCACGCTGACCTTGCGGGTGATGCGGTAACGCGCGCTGACGCCCCACAGGTCGTAGGGGTCGCGCGAGTCGGGGGCGATGGCACCGCCGCTGGTGCTCGATTGCGTGGCCGATTCCTGCTTGCCGTAGAAGGTCCCTGTGAGCAGCAGCGACAAGGCCTGGGTCGGTTGCCAATCCAGCGTGGTGTTGACCGTGTATTCCGGGATCACCGACAGCGGCTGATCGGTGGCGGTGTTCTTGTTCTCGATCATGTAGGTGACATTGGTATTCCACTTCAACACGCGGCCCTGCTCGCCCAGCAGCGGCAGGGTGAGATTGCCTTCCACCCCCTGCACGATCGCTTCCGACGCATTGGTCCACTGGAACACCTGCCCGCGCCGGTCGACCGTGACCCCGACCGGCACCATCCCGGCGACGATCTTGTCGTCGTAGGCATTGTGGAAGTACGTCAGCGAGGCATGGTGACCGGTCTGCGGCGCCCACTCGACGCCGATTTCCTTGTTGATGCTGGTCTCCGGATCGAGATCATCGTTGCCCTGGATATAACAGCCCGAGCCGAGATTGGGGAACAGCACCGGGCAGCCATTGCCGCGCGTGTAATACAGATAATTGGCGTTGGACTGGTACAGGTTGGGCGCCTTGAAGGCGCGCGCGATGCCGCCCTTGAGCAACCAGTCTTCGCTGAGCTTGTACTGCACGTTGAGGCTGGGGCTGAGGTTGTTGCCGAACTGGCTGTGGTGATCCAGCCGCACACCCGGCGTCAGCGTCAGCCGCTCGCTGGCGTAGATGTTGTCTTCCAGATACACCGCGCTGAGCGTGGCCTCGCTGCGCGGGCTGCGCGTCCCGTCGGGAAGGCCGGGGAAACCACCACCGGCACTCACCATCTGCGACATCGAATACGCATCGCTGAGGCGGCTCTGGCGGCGCTCGAAGCCCAGCGTCAGCACCTGCTCGGCCCAGGCCTGCAGCGGCATGTTGAACTCGCCGTCGATGTTGAGATTGTCGAGGGTGGCGGTGGAGTTGAGCAGGCTGGCGGCAATGGAGCCTTCCGGCCCGCCGGCCAGGCCTTCGTTGAGGCGGGTGTTGTCGGTGCCTTCATAGGCGGCGGTGAGGCGCGAGGTGCCGAGCGCCCAGGTGCCGCGATGGGTCAGCGAGGCGGTGCGGCGGATCATGGTGTTGGTTTCGCTGCCGAACAAGGCGCCCAGGTCGGCACCGGCCAGGCCATCGGCGCTGACCGCACGATCGCCGGCATACAGATTGCCCTGGCGGCTGACGCCGGCATCGAGTTCGATCACCTGGCCTTCGACCGGATCCCAGCGCAGCAGGCCGTTGATGTCCTTGTTGCGCACGCCCTCGCGCCCGGCCGGCGGCACCGCGGCGGCACTGCTGGCAAAGCGGCGATTGAGCTCCAGCGAATCCGGATCGGTCTTGTTGAGGTTTCCATACAGGCGGAAGGAGAACGTATCGCTCAGCGGTCCGCTGAGCTGGAAGCCGGCACGCTGGCCGCCGCCTTCGGCACTGTGCTGCGGCACCAGGCCGAACATGCTCATCGAGCCGGTCAGATCGCCGGTGGGCTTCTTGGTGATGATGTTGACCACGCCGCCGGAGGCACCGGAGCCATAACGTGCCGCCGCCGGGCCGCGCAGCACTTCGATACGCTCCACCGCTTCGGCCGGTACCCAGTTGGTGTCGCCGCGCGTATTGCGCTCGCCGCTGCGGCCCATGCGCACCGCATCGCGCGATCCCACCGGTTTGCCATCGACCAGAATCAGCGTGTTTTCCGGGCCCATGCCGCGTAGATCGATCTGGCGATTGTTGCCGTACTGGCCGGAGGCACTGTTGCCGGTGAGGTTGACGCCCGGCATGGTGCGCAGCAACTGCGACAGATCGTTGACCGGCGGACGCCGTTCGATGTCCTCGGCGGTGATGACCGATGACCCCAGGGCCTGGCGGGCGATCTGCGCGGCGGTGACGTGCACGGTGTCCAGCGACTGCGGCTCGGCCGCGGCGTCTTCGGCCGATGCGCTGCAGATGCCGCTGCCACAGCCAAGCGCAATGGCCAGCACCAGCTGACGGCGGGACAACACGGGACGACGTGCAGACGCAGACATCCATGACCGGCGTGATGCGGACATTCTCAAACCTCTCGACAGGCGATGGACCTCTGGCGACGGCTTGAGGTGATACGTGGGGGAGGCTGCGTGCAGCAGGCGCATGATGTGCTTGCCAGGCGCTGACGCAGTCAAAATTGTCCGGACATTCTACACGGATGCGATTCATTCTCAAATGGAACGAACGCGCTAGCGGAGCGGCATGCGGCACTGGCGGAACCAGAGCAGCGCTTTGTCGCAAGGCGTTGCGCACCATTGCAGACAGGTGCGCATGCCGGCTGGCTTACGCTGCCGGTCTCAGGCCTGCGACGTTGATCCAGGGCGGCAAGCCGAGCGTGGCATTGCTGCTGCAAGCCATGCTGGACGCTGTCTACACCCGGTGCCGATCCCCTTGCGCGTTCTGCTTCAAGGCAAGCAGCTCGCGCATGTCATCCATGATCGCCACCGCCCCGGCGCCCTGCACATCGAAGCCGCGCAGATAGCCGTAACGCACCATCGCCAGCGGCATCGCCGCGGCGTTTGCCGCCGCCGCATCGGTGGCCGAATCGCCGACCATCAGGCACTGCTGCGGGGTGAGCCGGAACTGGCTGGCCAGGTGCAGCAGCGGCGCCGCATCGGGTTTGCGCTGCGGCAGCGAATCGCCACCGAGCACGCTGCTGAAATGCGCAGCGATACCAAGATGCTCCAGCAGCGGCGCGATGAAGCGCGCGGGCTTGTTGGTGCACAACGCCAGCGTGGCACCGGCCTGGCGCAGGCCGGCCAATGCCTCGGCAACACCGGGATAGAGCTGCGGGTTGTGCAGCAGGCTGGCCTGGTAGTGACGCATCATCACCGGCATCTCGGTATCGGCATCGTGCGTGCCGCCGGCTTCGCGCAAGGCGGTGGCAAGCAGCACGTGCACTCCTTCGCCGATCCAGCTGCGGATCGTCGCTTCGCTGAACTGCTGCAGCCCGAGTTCCTGCAAGGTGGCATTGAGCGCTTCGGCGATATTGGGTGCGCTGTCCACCAGCGTGCCATCCAGGTCGAAGATCACCAGCGGATACGGAAACATGCGCACAGTCTCGTTGGGGGAGCGGCCTGCAGTGTACGAGCGACGGGATTCAGGGCGCGTCACCGTGGCGCGCCTCAGATGTTCGATGCAGGCGCCGATGCAGGTGCGCATGCGCGCGTGGTTGCCGTCATCGCTGCACGCTGCACGCCACGCCCGCAGCAACGCGGGTACGGCACGCGCACTCACTGTGCCTGCGGCATCTCGCCGAACAACTCGCCTTGTACCGCGCCCGCTTCTGCGTCGCTGAAACCACTCAAGCCCACACCGACCAGGCGATAGCGTGTGTCGTCGGGCAACTCCACGCGCCGGGTCAGCGCCAGCGCGATCTCCGTCAATGCCTCCAGCGAGGCCGGTGGCTGATCCGGCGTGTACGAGCGGGTCAGGATGCGAAAGTTGGAAGTCTTCAACTTGAGCACCACGGTGCGCCCGATACGCTCGGTGCGCCGCGTGGCCAGCCAGGTCTTTTCGGCCAGGCGCAGGATGTGCGGATCCAGTGCCTCCAGCGCGATGTCCTCGCTGAAGGTATCTTCCGAGGACACCGACTGCACCTCCTGGTCCGGCTCGACCGGGCGTTCGTCGATGCCGCGCGCGCGCCGGTACAGGCTCTGCCCGAAGCTGCCGAAATGGGCCTGCAGTTCTTCCAGGGGGCGCAGCCGCAGATCGGCCACGGTGACGATGCCCAACGCCGCCAGCTTGCCATCCATCACCTTGCCCACGCCGGGAATGCGGTTGACCGGCAGCGGCAGCAGGAACGCATCCACGCGACTGGGCGCGATGACGAACTGCCCATCGGGCTTGCGCCAGTCCGAGGCGATCTTGGCCAGGAACTTGTTCGGTGCGATGCCGGCCGATGCGGTAAGCCGGGTTTCCTCGCGGATCTGGGTGCGGATCAGCTGCGCGATTTCGGTGGCCAGCTGCATGCCGGTCTTGGCCTGCGTGACGTCCAGATAGGCCTCGTCCAGGGACAGCGGCTCGACCAGGTCGGTATGGCGATGAAAGATCTCGCGCACCTGCCGCGACACCGCCTTGTAGCGCGCGAAATCCGGCGGCACGAACACCGCATCTGGACACAGGCGCTCGGCACGCAGCGCCGGCATGGCCGAACGAATGCCATAGGTGCGCGCTTCGTACGAGGCCGCGCACACCACCGAGCGCGCACCGCGCCAGGCCACCACCACCGGCTTGCCGCGCAGCGATGGGTCGTCACGTTGCTCCACGGACGCGTAGAACGCATCCATGTCCACGTGCACGATCTTGCGCATCAAGCTGGCATCTCTCCGAAAGCGTACCGGCAATGATAAATCAGCCGCGTCTCACGCCTTGCGCCGGGTCAGGGCGTCAGCCCGGGCGCGAACGGACGCAAGCGTCGGCAGGACGCGCAGCTGCGTCTTTTTCCCAGCGTCCCGCCCCGAGTACGCACGCCTGACCGCGCTTGGCCGGAGGCCGTCGCCTGCGCTCGCTAGTGTCGGCACAACGCGCTTGCCGCACTGCGCGCGCGGCTGAAAACAGCACGCATGCGTACGGATAAAACGTTTGATTGAACCGCGCGCCCTCATGCACCCTTGCCCGCCTCGCCTTTCGCTTCTTGCAGGAAACGTTCGTCATGACTCGTCAAAGTGCGTACTCGCGCGACCAGCTGCTGGCCAGCGCGCGCGGGGAATTGTTCGGGCCCGACAGTGCCCGCCTGCCCAACGATCCGATGCTGATGTTCGACCGCATCACCGAGATCAGCGACAGCGGCGGCGCGCACGGCAAGGGCGTGATCCGCGCCGAACTCGACGTGCGCCCGGACCTGTGGTTCTTCGGCTGCCATTTCATCGACGACCCGGTGATGCCCGGCTGCCTGGGCCTGGACGCGATGTGGCAGCTGACCGGCTTCTTCCTCACCTGGATCGGCGCCGCAGGCCGCGGCCGCGCGCTGGGCTGCGGCGAGGTCAAGTTCACCGGCCAGGTGTTGCCCAGCGCCAAACTGGTCAGTTACGAAATCGATGTCAGCCGCGTGATCAACCGCAAGCTGGTGATGGCGCAGAGCGATGCACGCATGCTGGTGGACGGGCGCGAAATCTACACGGCCAACGACCTGCGCGTGGGCATGTTCACCTCAACGGAGAATTTCTGATGCGTCGTGTCGTCGTCACCGGAATGGGCATCACGTCCTGTCTGGGCAATGATCTGGACACCGTCTCCAGCGCCTTGCGCGAGAGCCGCTCGGGCATCACCGCATTGCCCGATCATGCCGAGGCCGGCCTGCGCAGCCAGGTGGGCGGCGCGGTGGCGCTGGATCTGGACAGCCTGATCGACCGCAAGCTCAAACGCTTCATGGGCGATGCCTCGGCCTACGCCTATCTGGCCATGCGCGATGCGATCGCCGATGCCGGACTGGATGCCGAGCAGGTCAGCGACCTGCGCACCGGCCTGATTGCCGGCTCCGGTGGCGGGTCCAGCCAGTGGCAGGTGGAAACCGCCGATCTGCTGCGCAGCCGCGGCGTGCGCAAGGTCGGCCCGTACATGGTGCCGCGCACGATGTGCTCGTCGGTCTCCGCCTCGTTGGCAACCGCGTTCAAGATCCGCGGCCTGAGCTATTCGCTGTCGGCGGCCTGCGCGACCTCGGCGCATTGCATTGGTGCGGCCGCCGATCTGATCCGGCATGGCGCGCAGGATGTGATGTTCGCCGGCGGCGGCGAAGAACTGCACTGGACCATGAGCGTGATGTTCGATGCGATGGGCGCGTTGTCCACCGGCTTCAACGACCGCCCGGCGGTGGCCTCGCGCCCCTACGATGCGCAGCGCGACGGCTTCGTCATCGGCAGCGGCGGTGGCATGCTGGTGCTGGAGGACTACGACCACGCCATCGCGCGCGGCGCGCACATCCATGCCGAATTGCTCGGTTATGGCGTGACCTCCGATGGCGCCGACATGGTCGCGCCCAGCGGCGAAGGTGCGGTGCGCTGCATGCACATGGCCATGCACGGCCTGACGCAGCCGATCGACTACCTCAACACCCATGGCACCTCCACGCCACTGGGCGATGTCACCGAACTGGGCGCGGTGCGCGAGGTGTTCGGCGACAACGTGCCGCCGCTGTCCTCGACCAAGGCGCTGTCCGGCCATTCGCTGGGCGCCGCCAGCGTGCACGAGGCGATCTACAGCCTGCTGATGCTGCGTGACGGCTTCATGGCCGGCTCGGCGCATATCGACGAACTTGACCCGCGCGCCGAAGGCTTCCCGATCCTGCGGCAGACCCGGGACGCCACGTTGAATACGGTGATGTCCAACAGCTTCGGCTTCGGCGGCACCAACGCGGCGCTGGTGTTCGGCCGGGTGTGAGGCGCGGCGCAGGGCGCCACGCGGAACCGGGAATTAAGGGGCAGTGTGCCGAGAGCGCGCGCTTGGCACTCCCCGCTCCCGATCCCCCAATCCCGGCTCAGCCGGCCATGCCGTTATGCCGCAACAGCGCATCGATGCTCGGCGCGCGCCCACGGAAGGCGCGGAAGTTGTCGGCCGCGCTGCGGCTGCCGCCACGCGACAACACTTCATGGCGAAAACGCGCGCCGGTGTCGGCCACCTGCTCGGGCGCTTCCTCGAAGGCGGCGTAGGCATCGGCGCTGAGCACTTCGGCCCACTTGTAGCTGTAGTAACCGGCCGCGTATCCGCCAGCGAAGATGTGGCTGAACTGGTGCGGGAAGCGATTCCATGCCGGCGGGCGGTTGACCGCCACCTCGTCGCGCACGCGCTCGATCAGCTGCAGCACGTTGTCCTGGGTCGGGTCGAAGCTGCTGTGCAGCTGCATGTCGAACAACGCGAATTCCAACTGGCGCACGGTGAACATGCCGCTCTGGAAATTACGCGCGGCCAGCAGCCGATCGAACAGGTTGCGCGGCAGCGGCTCGCCGGTCTGCACGTGCGCGGTCATCGCCTGCACGCGCTCCCATTCCCAGCAGAAGTTCTCCATGAACTGGCTGGGCAGTTCCACCGCATCCCATTCCACGCCGTTGATGCCGGCCACGCCCAGTTCGCCGATGCGCGTGAGCAACTGATGCAGGCCGTGGCCCATTTCATGGAACAGCGTGGTGACTTCGCCATGCCGGAACGTGGCCGGGGCATCGCCACTGCCGCGGCCGAAGTTGCACACCAGATACACCAGCGGCGTCTGCACGCCATTGGCGGTGTCGCGGCGGTTGCGGCAATCGTCCATCCACGCGCCGCCCCGCTTGCCTTCGCGCGCGTACAGGTCCAGATAGAACTGGCCGACCAGCGCGCCCTGCGCATCTTCCAGGCGATAGAAGCGCACGTCCTCATGCCAGACCGGCGCACGATCGAGCTTGACGGTCAGGCCATACAGGCTGTGGATCACATCGAACAGGCCGGCCAGCACTTTCGGCTCGGTGAAGTACTGCTTCACCTCCTGCTCGGAGAAGCTGTAGCGCGCCTGCTTGAGTTTTTCGCTGGCGTAGGCCAGATCCCAGGCCTGCAGTTCGTCCAGGCCCAGCGCATCGCGTGCAAAGGTTTCGAGTTCGGCGCGATCGCGTTGCGCATACGGCTTGGCGCGCACCGCCAGATCGCGCAGGAAGCCCATCACTTCGTCCGGGCTTTGCGCCATCTTGGTGGCGACCGAATACTCCGCGTAACTGGCAAACCCGAGCAGCTGCGCCAGCTCGGCGCGCAGGGCCAGAATACGATCGATATTGGCGCTGTTGTCCAGCGCTGCATCGCCGAACTCGGAGGCGCGCTCGGCGTTGGCGCGATACAGCCGCGCGCGCAGTTCGCGATTGTCCGCATCAGTCTGCACCGGCAGGTAGCACGGCATCTGCAAGGTGAGCTTCCAGCCCGGCACGCCGTCCTTTTCGGCAGCGGCGCGTGCCGCGGCGACCACTTCGGCGGGCAGGCCGGACAGCTCGCTTTCGTCTTCGCTCACGTACGACCATGCATCGGTGGCATCGAGCACGTTCTGCGAAAACTTGGCGGCCAGCGCGGACAGTTCTTCCTGGACCTGCGCAAACCGGGCCTTGGACGCGTCATCCAGCTCGGCACCGCCGAGGCGGAAATCGCGCAGCGCGTTTTCCAGCACCTTGCGCCGCGCGGCGTCGTAGTGCGCCGCTTCCGGCGCGTCGGCCAGCGCCTTGTACTGCGCGTACAGCGCCAGGTTCTGCGCCAGCGCACTGCCGAAGCGGCTGAGCTTGGGCAGGTTGCTGTTGTAGGCCTCGCGCAGCTCCGGCGTGTTGACCACCGCCTGCAGATGGCCGACCTGGCCCCAGGCGCGCCACAGCCGCTCGGTGGCATCGTCCAGCGGCACCACGAAGCTGTCCCAGCTGACCGGGCTGACCTGCTCGGCCGCTTTCACTGCGGCCTCGGCGTCGGCCAGCAGTTGATCGATCGCCGGGCCCACGTGCTCGGGGCGGATCGCATCGAAGGACGGCAGTCCGGACAGGTCGAGCAGCGGGTTGGTCATGGGGCGCTCCGGCAGTGGACTGGATCAGGAATCAGGATGAGGCGCTGGCAGAGGTTGCGATACGCAACGGTTTTGCCGGCGGCGTGCAGGATATGGCGGTCATTCCAGCGCTGCACAAGGCAGCGCCGGCAAGTCGCCGCCATTGACGGCGATGGCAATGGCCGCATCGCTGTCGGTGACGTCGATGTCGCGCGCCGCGTACCAGGCCGGGTCGTAGTAGCTGTGCGCGTAGCGCTCGCCGGCATCGCACAGGATGGTAACGATGGAGCCGCTGCGGCCGGCCTGGCGCATGCGCTGGGCGGCCTGCAGCACGCCGACGAAGTTGGTGCCGGTGGAACCACCGACGCGGCGGCCGAGCGTGGCGCTGACATGGCGCATCGCCGCCAGGCTCAGGGCGTCGGGCACCTTGATCATCATGTCCACGCAGCTGGCGATGAAGCTGGACTCCACCCGCGGGCGGCCGATGCCTTCGATGCGCGAGCCGCCGGTGATGGCCAGCTCCTTGGGGCACTGCCCGTCCACCGCGCGGCAATAACCGTCGAAGAACACCGACACTTCCGGGTCGGCGCACAGGATGCGGGTGGCATGGCGCCGATAGCGCACATAGCGGCCCAGCGTGGCGCTGGTGCCGCCGGTGCCGGGGCTGCAGACGATCCAGTCGGGAATCGGATGCGGCTCCTCGGCCAGCTGCTTGAAGATCGATTCGGCGATGTTGTTGTTGGCACGCCAGTCGGTGGCGCGCTCGGCGTAGGTGAACTGGTCCATGAAATGGCCACCGGTCTCGCGTGCGAGCTGGTGCGAGGCACTGTCCAGATCGCAGGCACGCTCGACCAGGTGGCAGCGGCCGCCCTGGAACTGAATCGCAGCGATCTTTTCCGGCGAGGTCGACGCCGGCATCACCGCGATGAAGGGCACACCTAGCAGCCGCGCGAAATAGGCCTCGGAAATGGCGGTCGAGCCACTGGACGCCTCGATCACCGGCCGCCCCGCACGCAGCCAGCCGTTGGTCAGCGCATACAAAAACAGCGAGCGCGCCAGCCGGTGCTTGAGGCTGCCGGTCGGGTGGCTGGACTCGTCCTTGAAATACAGGTCGATGCCCGGAAAGCCCGGCAGGTCCATCGGAATCAGATGGGTGTCGGCCGAACGGTTGAAATCGGCCTCGATCTTCTGGATGGCGGCGGCCACCCACTGGCGCTGCGACATGGCAGGACTGTGCGGCGAAGGAAGCGCCAATTCTACCGCTGCCTGGCGCGCGGCCACGGCGGGCGGGTCATCGGGCGGACAGCTGGGCGCCGGTGCTATGCTGGCCGCACCTGTCCGCCGCCCTGACTGCCCGTGCTGCGTTGCCTGCTCCGCCTGCTGCTGTGCCTGTGCCTGGTTGCCAATACGGCCACCGGCGCCTGGGCGTCGGTGGGCATGGCGCTGCCGGCCATGGCCTCGGCCGGGACGGCGTCGGCCGCAGCGATGGCGCACGCGGCGATGCCGGCCGCGTTGCCGTGCCATGAGGACACGCAGCCACCCGCTGCGGCGCATACCCCGGACCAGGCCAGGCACGCGCACGCGGCCGATTGCTGCAAGCTGGGCAGCTGCGACTGCCTGCAGCACTGCAGCCTCGCCCTGCTGACCCTGCCTGCGGTGCCCGCCGGCCTGCCTGGCCGCCATACGCTGCCTGCCACCCTGGCCGAAGGGCGCGGCAGCCCGGTGCCCGAGCAACCGGTTCGACCTCCCATCGCCTGAGCGCTGACGGCCTTGGCCGTCCTCGGTCCCGCGCGCGTGTTGCGTGGGTTTCCCAGCGATGCATGCGCCCGCCTTCAGTGGTGGGCCGCAGTGGAGATGTCATGTCGTTCGATCCAACTTCTTTCGATCCACCCTCCAATGGGGGCCTGAGCCGACGCCGCTTCGTGCAAGGCCTTGCCCTGGGCGGCGTTGCCGCCACTGGCGGCCTGTGGCGCGGCGCTGCACGTGCCACCCCCCCGGCGACGCCCGAGTTGCGTGGCAGCAGCCAATCGCTGCAGATCGGCCGCATGCCGGTCAACCTCACCGGGCGCACGCGCAGCGCCGTCACCGTCAACCAGAGCCTGCCGGCGCCCACGCTGCGCTGGCGCGAGGGCGACACGGTCAGCGTGCGCGTGCGCAATGCGCTGGCCGACCAACCCACCTCGGTGCACTGGCATGGCCTGTTGCTGCCGGCCAACATGGATGGCGTGCCGGGGATGAGTTTCGACGGCATCGCGCCGGGCCAGGAGTATCACTACCGCTTCGCGCTGCGCCAGTCCGGCACTTACTGGTATCACAGCCATTCGATGTTCCAGGAGCAGGCTGGCTTGTATGGCGCCATCGTCATCGACCCGCTGGCGCCGCCGCCGTATCGGCACGATCGCGAGCATGTGGTGCTGCTCTCGGACTGGACCGACCTGGACCCGGCCGCGCTGTTCCGGCGGCTCAAGCAGATGCCCAGCCACGACAACTACGCGCAGCGCACGGTGGGCGATTTCCTGCGCGATGCGCGCGACGACGGCTTGCGCGCAACGCTGGCCGATCGCGGCATGTGGGGACGCATGCGCATGACCCCGACCGACCTGTCCGACGTCAACGCCAACACCTATACCTACCTGCTCAATGGCGTCGCCCCGGCCGGCAACTGGACCGGGGTGTTCAGACCCGGCGAGAAGGTGCTGCTGCGTTTCATCAACGGCTCGTCGATGACCTACTTCGACATCCGCATTCCCGGCCTGCGCATGACCGTGGTGGCCGCCGACGGCCAGTACGTGCATCCGGTCAGCGTGGACGAGCTGCGCATCGCCGCGGCCGAAACCTTCGACGTACTGGTCGAACCCATCGGCCAGGATGCGTTTACGTTGTTCGCGCAGGACATGGGCCGCACCGGCTTCGCCTGCGGCACGCTGGCGGTGCGGCAGGGGTTGCAGGCGCCGATACCGGCGCTGGACCCGCGCGCGATCTTGACCGTGCAGGACATGGGGCACGGCGATGGCATGCACCATGCGGTACCGCCGATGCACGGCGCCGCCGGGATGCAGGCCGCGCATGCGGGGCATTCCTTGCACACGCATGACGCTTCCCCGGCGGATGCGCACGACAAGACGCCACGCCACCCTGCCAGCGAAGATGGCAATCCCTTGATCGACATGCGCAGCAATGCCACCGCGCCGCGCCTGGACGACCCCGGCGTTGGCCTGCGCGACAACGGCCGCCGGGTGCTGTGCTACGCCGACCTGCACAGCCTGTTCGAGGATCCGGACGGACGCGAGCCCGGGCGCGAGATCGAACTGCATCTGACCGGGCATATGGAGAAATTCGCCTGGTCGTTCGACGGCATCGCCTTCGCCTCGGCAGAGCCCTTGCGGCTGCAGTACGGCGAGCGGCTGCGCATCGTGCTGGTCAACGACACCATGATGCAGCACCCCATCCACCTGCACGGCATGTGGAGCGATCTGGAAGACGCCGACGGAAATTTCCAGGTGCGCAAGCACACCATCGACATGCCGCCCGGCACGCGCCGCAGCTATCGCGTCCGCGCCGATGCGCTGGGCCGCTGGGCCTACCATTGCCATCTGCTGTACCACATGGAAGCGGGCATGATGCGCGAAGTGCGGGTGGAGGCATGAGCGCATTGCATACGCAACACGTGGCGCTGCTCGCACTACTGCTGAGCGCATCGGCTGCTGCACAGGAGCATCAGCATGCGGTGATGGCGCCATCCGCGCATGCCGATGACGCGCATGCGATGCAGATGGCTGAGCAGGCGACGGCTTCCCAGCCGCAGACGTCCATCGCGACAGAGACATCGCCGTCATCCGCGCAGGTGAGCGCAGATGCAATGCAGATGGATCATGCGCATCTGCACCACGCGCAGCACTCCAGCACCACATCGGCATCGGCATCGACAAACGCTGCTGACGGCACGCCTGCGCAACGCGCGGTACACGCCGACGTTTCGGCAGTGCCGACATCGACGCACCACGCCGGCATGCAGCACGCCGATGTCCAGCACGCCACACGCCAGACCTCTGCCAATCCGCAACTGGACCCCACCCTGCGATCACAGGTAGACAGCGACCACGACGCGATGGAGCACGCGTCCATGGAGCATGCGTCGATGCAACATGGACAGGCGCAGCACGGGGCGATGGATCACGCCGCGATGGAACACGCGCCGCATCCCGAAGCAACGACGCAAACACCGGCATCACCCACCGCCAGCGCAGTGCCACGCATGCCGATCCCCGAGCCCACGGCCGAGGAAATCGCTGCGGCATTCGCACCCCTGCAGCACCATGCGATGCACGCGCCAGGCATCAATCACTACGTACTGCTCGATCGGCTGGAAGCCTTCGACACCACGCGCGGCAGTGGCCAGGACTGGGAAGCACGCGCCTGGATCGGTGGCGATATCGACCGGCTCTGGTTGCGCAGCGAAGGCGAGCGGCAGGACGGGCGCACGCAGGCCGCATGGGTGGAGGCGTTCTATGGCCACGCCATCTCGCCATGGTGGGATCTGCTGGTCGGTGCACGCCAGGACATCGGGGCGGGCGAGCATCGCAGCTGGGCCGCCTTCGGCGTGCAGGGACTGGCACCCTACAAGTTCGAGACCGAAGCCACGCTCTACGTCGGCAGTGGCAGCCGCGCAGCCTTGCGGCTGGAGGGCGAGTACGAGGTGCTGCTCACCAACCGGCTGATCCTGCAACCGCGCGTGGAAGCCAGCATCGCCCTCACCGATGATGACCGGCGCGGCGTCGACAGCGGCCTGGAGCAGGTCGAGGTCGGCCTGCGGCTGCGCTACGAAATCACCCGCCGCGTCGCGCCCTATATCGGCTGGGTGCACAGCCGCAGTTTCGGTGACACCGCCCGCCGCGCTGCGATCGACGATGCGCCTGCACGCGACAGCCGGTTCGTCGCCGGCGTGCGCATCTGGTTCTGAGACAGCCGGTGTGCGCATGGGCCTGGCCATTGGGATTCCAATGCAGGCCCATGCCACGCGCTTGACCAGCGCAAGTCGTGCTGTTGCGCGCGATCGATCAGAGCGCAAGTGCCAGATCACCGACGCGCACCCTGCAGACATACCGACAACCCCTGCCCCGCTACCATCGGTACCCAGCGCAGCCCGACCTGCCACCACATTCCACCGAGGAGACCACAATGCCCTTGACCGACCTGCAACACGTCCCCGGCGCCAGCGCCGCACCTGCCGACACCGCCGGCTTCGTGTTCAACCACACCATGCTGCGCGTCAAGGATGCGCAGCGTTCGCTGGATTTCTACACGCGCGTGCTGGGCTTCCGCCTTCTGGATGCGCGCCATTTTGCCGATGCGCAGTTCAGCCTGTACTTCCTGGCCCTGCTGCCCGACGGCACCGCGATCCCCGACGACGATGCCGCGCGTCGGCTGTGGATGGCCGGCATCCCCGGCGTGCTCGAGCTCACCCACAACCACGGCACCGAAACCCAGGACGGCCCGGTCTACCACGACGGCAACAGCGACCCACGCGGCTTCGGCCATATCTGCATCTCGGTACCGGACATCCACGCCGCCTGCGCGCGCTTCGACAGCCTCGACGTGCCGTACCAGAAACGCCTGGAAGACGGCCGCATGAAGCACCTGGCCTTCATCAAGGACCCGGACGGCTACTGGGTGGAGATCATTTCCAATACGCCGCTGGCGTAACGCATAACACCGCATGGCAAGGTGCCCGGAGTTCCCGGGCACCGACTATTTCAAGCATTACGCTACCGGTACTTGCCACCAAACGCCGCGCGCGAACAGGCTGCGCCAGCGGAGACCACCGCCCACGCATGTGTCCGCGCGCCATGCTCCCAGATGCGGGTGCCATCGTGCGCCACGACGCCGGGCGGGACATCGCTGGCCATTGCGGCGCCGCTCAGCGCCGAGGCCGCCACCGCAATAAACGCTTTCATGGATTCCTTCCCCTGGAAACAGCGTCGCATTGCGTGTCCCCCACGCAATGCGACATGGCACTGTCAGATCGCGCGGACAGCGATCAACCGCACAGTGCTTTGATCCATCAGACAACGGTCCGCAGTCGGCTAGAACGCTCAGTTGCGGGCTGAGTGTGAGCGCATCGTGCGCACTTGGCAGTCGGGGCGGTCCCCACATCTGTCGGGACCGCCCCGGAAGTGGTGCTTAGCTACGCATGCAGCAGTCCGCCGTGACTGCGCTGCCACTGGCGCGGCGGGCGCAATGCGGCAAGTGTGCGGACCAGTTCGCGGTAGGTCCCGGCCAACTGTGCAAACAGGCCTGCATCGCTGTAGCGCGTGTCGGCCACTTCGAAATACGCGCCGCGGCCCAGCTCGATGAAGTAGTCGACGCTGAGCCGGCGGCGCTGCGCGATCCCGGGAAACAGGCCTGCAATCAGCAGGCATTGATCTCCGATGTCGCGCAATGCATCCGCCCGCAGACTGCCGATCTGGTCCTGCGCGTGTAGCCAGGCCAGCGCCTGGGTGCGCGAGACCAGCTGCGCATCGCGCTGCAGGCGCAGCAGCACGAACACCAGATAGTGCTCGCGCGATTCGTCCAGCGGGTGTGCGATCCGCTGCCCGGCCTCACGTACCAACGCCTGCCACAACTCCGCCGGCGCGCCCTGTTTGAAAGACTCGTGCATACGTCCTCCTGCGTGATGGGACCCTCGCAGCAAGCGTATGCATAACCTGGGCCATCGCGTTGGCAGCCGGACCGGTCGTCTGCCAATCTTCATCACTTCCGCATCGATCGCGCCCTGAACCCGGTGGCACGACCCGATGACCCCTCAACCTGTGGGTCATGGCGACGCATGCCGCCGCACCGTCACCCGATGCCAGGACGCAACCGAGGGGAGGTTGGCCAGACGCGGCGGGCAGTCGTCTGCAGGTGCGGTGGAGAACCGCCATGCACGCGGTTAGTTGCCATAGCTGGCGGCGACTGCGCTCGCGTTGCACCGAGCGCAGCCCTTCGATCAGCTGCGCCTACCTACTCCACCGTCACCGACTTGGCCAGGTTGCGCGGCTTGTCCACATCTGTGCCGCGCGCCAGTGCGGTGTGATACGCCAGCAGCTGCACCGGGATGGTGTGGATCACCGGCGACAGCACGCCGGCATGGCGCGGGGTGCGGATCACGTGCACGCCTTCGGACTCGCTGAAGTGGCTGTCCTGGTCGGCGAACACGAACAGCTCGCCGCCGCGTGCACGCACCTCCTGCATGTTGGACTTGACCTTCTCCAGCAGGCGGTCATTGGGTGCGATCACCACCACCGGCATCGCCGCGTCCACCAGCGCCAGCGGGCCGTGCTTCAACTCGCCGGCCGGATACGCTTCGGCGTGGATATAGGAGATTTCCTTGAGCTTGAGCGCGCCTTCCAGCGCGATCGGGTAATGCAGGCCGCGGCCGAGAAACAGTGCGTTTTCCTTGACCGAGAAACGCTCGGCCCAGGCCATGATCTGCGGCTCCAGATTCAGCGCGTGCTGCACGCTGCCGGGCAGAAAGCGCAGTTGCTCCAGATAGTCCGCCTCTTCGGCTTCGCCGATGCGTCCGTGCAACTTGCCCAGCACCATGGTCAGCTGGAACAGCACCGCCAGCTGGGTGGTGAACGCCTTGGTCGAGGCCACGCCGATCTCGGCACCGGCACGCGTGTAGCAGACCAGTTCGCTGGCGCGCGGGATGGCGCTTTCGGGCACGTTGCAGATCGACAGCGTGTGCAGATGCCCCAGCGATTTGGCGTATTTCAGCGCCTCCATCGTGTCCAGCGTTTCACCGGATTGGGAGATGGTGACGATCAGATGTTTCGGGTTGGCGTAGGCGGCGCGATAGCGGTACTCGCTGGCGATCTCCACGCTGCACGGCAGCCCGGCGATCGCCTCGATCCAGTAGCGCGCGGTCATGCCGGCGTAATAGCTGGTGCCGCAGGCCAGGATCTGCACGCCTTCGATGTCGCGCAACACCGCTTCGGCAGTCGGGCCGAACAGGGACGCAGGGAAGCCCTTGGCATCGATCGCCGCTTCGATGGTATCGGCCAGCGCACGCGGCTGCTCGTGGATTTCCTTCTGCATGAAATGGCGGAACGGGCCCAGTTCCAGCGATGCCAGCGACACATCCGACAGATGCAGCGGGCGCTCGACCGGCGCGTCGTTGCCATCGAAAATGCGCACGCCATCGCGGCGCAACTCGGCGGTGTCGCCCTCTTCCAGGAAGATCACCTGGCGGGTGGCCTGCACGATGGCCGAGACATCGGAGGCGACAAAGTTCTCGCCCTCGCCCACGCCGATCAGCAACGGGCAACCCATGCGCGCGCAGACAAAGCGCTCCGGCTCGGCCTGGCTCATCACCGCCAGCGCATAGGCACCGGTGAGTTCCTTGACGGTGCGTTGCAGCGCGGTCAACAGGTCGCCTGCACTGCCCAGATGGTGATGGATCAGATGCGCGATGACCTCGGTATCGGTCTGCGACTCGAAGGTGTAGCCGAGCGCGCGCAGCTTCTCGCGCTGCTGCTCGTGGTTTTCGATGATGCCGTTGTGCACCAGTGCCACGCCCGCACTGATGTGCGGGTGCGCGTTGGCCTCGGTGACGCCGCCATGGGTGGCCCAGCGGGTGTGGCCGATGCCCAGCGTCGCGCCGAACTGCTCGGCCTGCGCCGCCTGCGCCATCTCCGCCACGCGCCCGGTGCGGCGCACGCGGCGCACCTGGTCGCCATCGAGCACGGCGATGCCGGAGGAATCGTAGCCGCGGTACTCCAGACGCTTGAGTCCCTCGATCAGGACCGGGACCACGTCGCGCCCGGCGATCGCTCCGACAATGCCGCACATAGGACAACCCTTGAGGACGAAGCCGCGCATTTTAGCGTGTCCGCTCTTGTCCGCTGCATGACCATGCCCGGACAACCTGTCCGCAGCGGTGTCCGCGGACACTGCGGACACCGCTCGCCAGCCCATAAAGATGATTGCTTTCAATCACTTGAAGATTGGCACACGTCCTGCTTTATCGCAGTGACGCCACCGAGCCAGCCGACCATGATTCGCGATACCTCCGCCCAGGACCAGGTTCTCCGTACACCCGCCCGGCACGCGCCCTGGCGCCGTTGGCTATGGCCCGGCGTCGCCGTGGTCGCGGTACTGGCCGGCATTGGCTGGGCGGTCACCGCGTGGAGCGCCGGCAGCCGTTCGTTCGATGCCAGCCGGGTGCGGATCGCCACCGTCAGCCAGGGTGACCTGGTGCGCGACATCGCCGCCGATGGCCGCGTCATCGCCGCCAACAGCCCCGTGCTGTACGCCATTTCCGCCGGCACGGTGACGCTGAGCGTGGTGGCCGGCGACGTGGTCAAGCAGGGCCAGGAGCTGGCGCGCATCGACAGCCCGGAACTGCGCAGCAAGCTGGCCCAGGAGCAGGCCACGCTGGCAGGCCTGGAAGCCGAATCCAGCCGCGCCGGGCTGGACGCCACGTTGGCCCGCGCCAACGCCAGCAAGCTCACCGACCAGGCCAAGATCGACAAGCAGGCTGCCGCGCGCGACCTGGAGCGCTACCAGCGCGGCTACGATGGCGGCGCGGTGCCGCAGGTGGAACTGGCCAAGGCGCAAGACACCTTGAAGAAGACCGACATCGACCTGCAGCACGCCGAGCGGGATGCGTCGCTGAAGAGCCAGGGGGCAGACCTGGATTCGCGCAACAAGCGCCTGCTCGCCGACCGCCAGCGCGCGGTGGTGGCCGAAGTGCAGCGCCAGGTCGATGCGCTCACGCTGCTGTCGCCGTTCGATGGCCAGGTCGGCCAGGTGCAGGCGGTGCAGCACACCCAGGTCGCGGCAAACGCGCCGATCCTGGGCGTGGTGGATCTGTCCAAGTTCGAAGTCGAGATCAAGGTGCCGGAAAGTTTTGCGCGCGACCTGGCCATCGGCATGCCGGCGCAGCTCACCAGCGGCAGCGGCGAACCGTTCCCCGGCGCCATCTCGGCGGTGTCGCCGGAAGTGGTCAACGGCGAAGTCACCGCACGCATCCGCTTTGCCGACAAGCAGCCGCCGGGCCTGCGCCAGAGCCAGCGCATGAGCGCACGGGTGGTGATGGACACGCGCCGCAACGTGCTCAAGGTCGAGCGCGGCCCGTTCGTCGAACAATCCGGCGGCAGCTACGCCTATGTGATGGATGGCAACACCGCGGTGCGCCGACCGGTGCGCATGGGTGTCAGCAGCCTGGGCGAGGTGCAGGTGCTGTCCGGGCTGCAGGTCGGCGACCGCGTGGTGGTCTCCGGTGCAGACAACTTTGGCGATGCGCCACGCGTCACCGTCCACTAGAAAGCGGCCACTACTCAGACTTACACACGCCGGACGACCGCGCGCCACGTTGCGGTCGCCACTCTAAAGCTCGTTCGCACCTACCTCTCTTGCAAAGGACTCGGCAATGCTCAAGATGCAATCGGTCTCCAAGGTCTTCCGCACCGAACAGGTGGAAACGCATGCACTGCGTTCGCTGGACCTGCATGTGCGCGAAGGCGAATTCGTCGCCGTCACCGGCCCTTCGGGCTCGGGCAAGACCACCTTCCTCAACCTGGCCGGGCTGCTGGAGACCTTCACCAGCGGGCAGTACCTGCTCGACGGCGAGGACGTCAGCCATCTGTCCGACGATGCGCGTTCGCGCCTGCGCAACCGCAAGATCGGTTTCATCTTCCAGGGCTTCAACCTGATTCCCGACCTCAACCTGTTCGACAACGTCGATGTGCCGCTGCGTTATCGCGGCATGGCTGCGGCCGAGCGCAAGCAGCGCATCGAAGAGGCCTTGACCAAGGTCGGCCTGGGCTCGCGCCTGAAGCACTACCCCACCGAACTGTCGGGCGGCCAGCAGCAACGTGCCGCCATCGCCCGCGCATTGGCCGGCAGCCCGCGCCTGCTGCTGGCCGACGAACCCACCGGCAACCTCGACTCGCAGATGGCACGCGGGGTGATGGAACTGCTGGAAGAGATCAACAGCCAGGGCACCACCATCGTGATGGTCACCCACGACCCGGAACTGGCCGCGCGCGCGCAGCGCAACGTGCACATCGTCGACGGCCAGGCCACCGATCTGGAACGCAACCCCGCCCTGATGCGCGCGCGCCACAGCGCCCCCACCCTGGCCGAATAAGAGGCACATCCCATGTTCGGCTACTACTTCAATCTGGCGTTACGCAGCTTCCGCCGCAACAAGATACTGACCGCACTGATGGTGCTTGCGATCGCGCTGGGCATCGGCGCCAGCATGACCACCTTGACGGTGTTCTATGTGCTGTCGGGCGATCCGATTCCGCAAAAGAGCGATCGGTTGTTCAGCGCCTTGGTGGACCCATACCCCAAGGCAGGCTACCAGCCGGGAGAAGAGCCTGGCGACCAGGTCACTCGCTTCGATGCCGAAACGCTGCTGCGCGAAAAACGTGCAAAACGGCAAGCGCTGATGACCGGTGGAAGAGTGGCGATCGAGCCCGACAAGAACGGTATGACTGCCTTCAAATCGGAAGTGCGCTTTACGTCGGCAGATTTCTTCCCGATGTTCGAAACGCCTTTCCTGTATGGCCAAGGCTGGTCGGCCGGTAGCGACGCGGGCCACGAACGCGTTGCGGTGATCACCAAGGAACTCAACGACAAACTGTTCGACGGCAGCAATAGTATCGGCCGCGACCTGCGCATGGACAAGAACACCTTTCGTATCGTTGGTGTTCTCAATGACTGGAAAGTCAACCCACGTTTCTATGATGTCACCAACAGCTACGGCTCGAGCGAGCAAGTGTATCTGCCATTCTCCGTCGCAATGGATCTGAAGATGGACCATTACGGCGGTATGAATTGCTACGGTAAAAACGACAACAGCGATCAGACAGCGCTCAACGCGTCCTGCACATGGATGCAGTACTGGGTGGAGCTTGACAGCCCAGCGCAGGCCGGCGACTACAAAGCCTACCTGGATAACTACTCCGATCAGCAGCGCGCTGCAGGGCGCTTTGAACGTCCGAACAATACCCGCCTGCGCAACGTGATGGAGTGGCTGGACTACAAGGAAGTGGTCCCGAGCGACGTCCGACTGCAGCTGTGGCTGGCGATGGGCTTCCTGCTGGTGTGCCTGCTCAATACCGTAGGGTTGTTACTCGCCAAGTTCCTGCGCCGCAGTGGAGAGATCGGCGTGCGTCGTGCCCTGGGTGCCTCACGCGGCGCCATCTTTGCGCAATGCCTGGTCGAAGCCGGAACCATCGGACTTGCGGGCGGCATGGCAGGGCTTGGGCTGGCATGGTTGGGTTTGTGGGTCGTGCGCCAACAACCTGTCGACTACGCCAAGCTTGCGCACCTGGATCCGAAGATGTTGTTGCTCACCTTCGCATTGGCGCTCGTTGCCAGCCTGTTGGCCGGCTTGCTGCCCTCCTGGCGTGCCATCCAGGTTGCGCCCGCGCTACAGCTCAAAGCGTCCTGACCACCAGGCCCGCCGCCCGGCGGCGGGCACGGCCTCTTATCCGAAGGTACCGCCCATGGACATCCGCCCCATCATTTCCACCCTGCGCCGTCACAAGACCGCGTCAGCATTGATCGTGCTCGAGATCGCACTCGCCTGCGCCATCATCTGCAATGCCATGTTCTTGATCGGCAACCGCATCGAGACGCTGCAGCAACCCAGCGGCATCGCCGAATCGGAACTGGTCAGCATCCAATTGGGGGGCATCGGCACCCAGGTCAATGCAGAAGCGCGCACACGCGAAGACCTGGCTGCACTGCGCAGCCTGCCAGGTGTCCGCAGCGCGATCGTCATCAACCAGATTCCCTTTGTTCATTATTCATGGAACAGCAGCATCTCTCTGACGCGTGAACAAGAGCGCCAGACACTTAGCGCTGCGCAATACATGGCCAGCGAAGGCACCCTCGGCACGCTTGGCCTGCAACTGGTGGCGGGGCGTGACTTCACCGCAAGCGAATTCATCGATATGGCACAGGCCAATAACGACAGGTCCATCGACCAAAAAGGCCTGTCAGTGATCATCACCCAGCGCATGGCCGACAAGCTATTCCCCTCGCAAAATGCATTGGGAAAGACAGTCTATGCAGGCGATACCGCACTCCACATCATCGGCATCGTGCAGACACTGGCACGCCCCACCAACAACAGCGCCGGCGGTGTTGATCAAAGCAATTACTCGATGTTGCTGCCACTGCGCATCGACTACACCGCAGGCCAGTACATTATTCGTGTCACCGACCCAACGCGGCGGGCAGAAGTGCTGCAATCTGCCGTCGCTGCGCTGATGAAATTAGACAATAGCCGGCTGGTCCTGAAACAAGAGACGTACAGCGACATTCGGACGGAATATTTCGAGAATGATCGCGCAATGGTGTGGCTACTTGGCGCGGTCTGTATCGCACTGCTGATCGTCACCGCACTGGGCATCGTCGGCCTGGCCAGCTTCTGGGTGCAGCAACGCACCAAGCAAATCGGCATCCGTCGCGCACTGGGCGCTACACGCGGGCAGATCCTGCGCTACTTCCAGATCGAGAACTTCCTGCTGGCCTCGGTCGGCATCGTGCTCGGCATGTTGCTGGCGTACTCCATCAACATCTGGCTGATGGACCGCTACGAGTTGCCACGCCTGCCGGTGCTGTATCTGCCGATCGGCGCGCTATTGCTCTGGGCGCTGGGCCAGATCGCCGTGTTCTGGCCCGCCCGGCGCGCCGCGCTGGTGCCGCCGGCAGTGGCAACGCGCAGCGCGTGAGGTGACACAGATGCCGATCGAACCCCGCAAAGACGTCCGGTGATGTTGCATTACTGCCTGCAACTGGCCTGGCGCAGCCTGTTGCGCACCCCGATCGCCAGCACCCTGGTGGTACTGGCAATCGGTCTGGGCATCGGTGCGAGCATGACCATGCTGACGGTCCTGCATGTCATGTCGCGCGATCCGTTGCCAGGCAGAAGCCAGCTGCTCTACACCCCGCATCTGGATCCGCTGCCCCTGGACCTTCCACGCACGCGGGAATGGGGCGACCCGTCGGACAATCTGACCTGGCCAGATGCGATGGCCCTGCTACGTGCAGGGCCGGCCGTCCATCAAGCGGCAATGGCGAGCGGGCAAGCGCTGATCTGGCCGGTGCCGGCCGCCACAGCCCCACTCGACCTCAACGGCCGCTATGCCACTGCAGGGTTCTTTGCGCTGTTCGGCATCCCGCTGCAACGTGGGCGCGGCTGGAGCGGGCAGGACGACCAGAACCACGCGCGCGTGATCGTGTTGAGCCAGCAGCTTGCAAACACCCTGTTCGGTTCACGCAATCCAATCGGCCAGACCGTCGCCGTCGGCGAGCAGCGCATCGGTCTTCGCGTTATTGGCGTCGTTGGCAAATGGAATCCGCAACCGCTCTTTTATGCAGACCCAAGCCGCAAGGGCGCCTTTGGCGACCAGGACGATTTCTTTCTGCCGCTCTCGACCGCGATGGAGCTTGAGCTGGACGCCGGCACCAGCATCAGCAGTTGGGAGACGCGCAGCGACAGCGGCGTCAGACAACTCCACACCCCATCCACCAGCTGGCTGCAGTTCTGGGTGCAACTGGATACCCCGCAACAGGTGGCCGCATACGAGCGTTTTCTCTACGACTATGCTGCGACCCAACACGCCAGCGGGCGCTTTCAGCGGCCACCGCAGACGGCCCGACTGTATTCGCTGATGGACTGGCTGGATCACCTGCAGATGGTGCCCAACGACCTGCGCCTGCAGACGCTGCTGGCCTTGGGGTTTCTGTGGATCTGCCTGATCAACGTGATTGCGCTGTTGCTGGCGAAATTCCTGCGCCGCCGTGGCGAGATTGGCGTGCGCCGCGCACTTGGCGCGCGCCGCGGCCACGTGATGTTGCAGTTCGGCACCGAAGCAGCACTGATCGGCGTCGTGGGCGGCCTGCTGGGGACCGCGATCGCCGAAGTGGGGCTCTGGAGCGTGCGCCAGCGCCCCGACGACTATGCCGCGCTGGCGCACCTGGATGCACCCATGCTGCTGACCACCGTGGCGCTTGCCATCGTCGCCGCACTGCTTGCAGGACTGCTGCCGGCCTGGCGGGCCAGCCGCATCAACCCGGCCCTGCAGGTCAAGGACCTCTGAGATGCGCCTGCCACTTCGCCCGATTCTTTCCAGCTTGGGGCACCACCGCCTCACCGCCGGGCTGTTGGCCCTGCAGGTGGCGCTGACCTGTGCATTCGTCACCAATGCGGTATTCCTGATCGGCGACCGGATCGACAGACTGCGCACGGCGACCGGCTTGCCCGAAGACGAAGTATCGCTGGTCACCGTTCGCGGCCTGCACGCCAAGGCCGATGCGCCAGCGCAATGGCAGGCGGACCTGATCGCGCTGCGCGGCATTTCCGGGGTCACGGCAGCCACCGCAATCGGAGCGACGCTGCCGTTGTCGGGTGGCGCCGACGACAGCGGCATCTGTGCCGATCAACGCGCACTGGAGCGCGCAATCGCACTGCGATCCAGCGGCGCTGCCGGCTGCGTCGACGCCAGCTACTACACCGGCTCGCCCGGCTTCGTGCAGGCCATGGGCGCACGCCTGATCGCCGGCCGCGATTTTCGACCGGACGAGTATTCCGGTGCCACGCCGGGCGCGATCATCGTCACCCGCTCGCTGGCGCAGCAACTCTGGCCAGATCAGCTGGCCGTTGGCAAAACGCTGTACGGATGGGACAGCCAAAGCACCGTCGTCGGCGTGGTGGAGGACCTGCTGCGGCCAAGGCTGCGCAAGCCCGAGCTCGATCATCTGGTGGCCTTGTCGCCGCAACTCCCCACCGGCAATCAGACGCACTATCTATTGCGCAGCGCGGCGGAGGACCGCGGTCGCGTGCTGGCGCAGGTGGCCGGCGTGCTGGCCGGATCCGGCCCGTTGCGGACGGTCCCGGGCGACAAGCAACGCAGTTTTGCACAGATACGCGCACGCTATTTCCAACGCGATACGACGATGATCGGCCTGTTGCTCGCGGCGACCACGGGTCTGCTGTTTGTCACCGCCCTGGGCATCGGAGGACTGGCCAGTTTCTGGGTCCAGCAGCGGACGCGACAGATCGGCATCCGTCGCGCCATTGGTGCAACCCGTGGCGATATCCTGCGTTACTTCCAGGCGGAAAACCTGCTGATCGTCGGCAGCGGCAGCGCCCTGGGCATGCTGTTGGCAGTGCTGCTCAACCAATGGCTGATGCTCCGTTACGACGCGGTGCCCCTGCCGCCACTTTACTTACCCGCCGGTGCGGTGACCGTGCTGCTGCTCGGCCAGCTTGCGGTGCTGTGGCCTGCACGACGCGCTGCGGCAGTGGCCCCGGCGATTGCGACACGCAGTGCATGAGGCGCCCGGCCTGCCGGATGCCGGCACGACAATCCTGCCTGCTGCTGCGATGATGCGATCTGTCTACCTCGTCCGTCCGTTCGCCCTCGCACTCCAACAAGGTTCCCGATGCCGCAGATCCTGATCATCGACGACAACACCGCCGTCGCCACCGCGCTGGAGGTGCTGTTTTCGTTGCACGACATCGAGGCGCGGCACGCGCATTCGCCGCAGGCCGGGTTGGCGCTGCTGGACGAGCAGGTGTTCGACCTGGTGATCCAGGACATGAACTTCACCGCCGACACCACCTCCGGCGAGGAAGGCGAAGCGTTGTTCACCCAGATCCGTCAGCGCCACCCGGACCTGCCGGTGATCCTGCTCACCGCCTGGACCCACCTGGGCAGTGCGGTGGGCCTGGTGAAGGCCGGGGCAGCCGACTACATCGCCAAGCCCTGGGACGACACCAAGCTGCTGACCACGGTCAACAACCTGCTGGAGCTGTCCGAAGCGCGCCGCGAGCTGGAACGTCGGCGCGCGCGCGAGCGGCGCGGTCGCGAGCAACTGACCCAGCGTTACGATCTGCGCGGGGCGGTGTTCGCCGACCCGGCCAGCGAACGCGCAATCGCGCTCGCCTGCCAGGTCGCACGCTCGGACCTGCCGGTGCTGATCACCGGCCCCAACGGCAGCGGCAAGGAGAAGATCGCCGAGATCATCCAGGCCAACTCACCTGCCAGGCACGGCCCCTTCATTGCGCTCAATTGCGGCGCGTTGCCTGGCGAACTGATCGAAGCCGAGCTGTTCGGCGCCGAGGCCGGCGCATACACCGGCGCCAACAAGGCGCGCGAGGGCAAGTTCGAAGCCGCCGATGGCGGCACGCTGTTTCTGGACGAAATCGGCAACCTGCCGCTGGCCGGGCAGATGAAGCTGCTGCGCGTGCTGGAGACCGGCCGTTATGAGCGCCTGGGCTCCAACCGCGAACGTCATGCCAAGGTGCGGGTGATCAGCGCCACCAACGCCGATCTGCCGGCGATGATCCGCGATGGCAGCTTCCGCGAAGATCTGTACTACCGCCTCAACACGGTGGAAATCGCGTTGCCGGCCCTGGCCGAGCGCCCTGGCGATATCGGCCCGTTGGCCGAGCACTTCCTGGCCGGCGAAAAACCCTTGTCCACGCAGGCACGCGATGCCTTGCAACGGCACGCCTGGCCCGGCAACGTGCGCGAGCTGCGCAACGTGCTGCAACGTGCGTCCCTGCTCGCGCAAGGTGCGCGCATCGAAGCCGGCGATCTAAACCTGCCGCGCGCGGCCGCAGCGCGCCCGGCCGCGCCGACCGCCGGCGAGCCAGATCGTGCCCGGATCGAGCAGGCGCTGGCGCGCGCGCAGGGCGTCATCGCCCAGGCCGCTGCCGAGCTGGGGCTGAGCCGGCAGGCGCTGTACCGGCGCATGGACCGCTACGGCATCAGCCAGGAGTAAGCCTGAGCATGTGGCAGCCACGTTCCTTCACCTTCTCGCTGTTCCTGCGCCTGCTGCCGGTGCTGGTGCTGGCCGCCGCCCTGCCCTGGTTCACCGCGTACTGGCTGGATCGCGGCTGGGAAGTGGCGGTGATCTCCGCCATCGTGCTGCTGGCGACGATGTGGTGGAGCCTGCAACGCGCCACTGCACCGATGCGCTCGCTGTTCCGCGCCCTGGCCGGCACCACCAGCAGCTACCGCGATGGCGAATACAACTTCGGCGTGTACTGGCGCGGCAGCGACGAACTGGCGCAACTGGTGCAGGCGCATGCGGAACTGGGCGAGGTACTGCGCGCGCAGCGGCGCAATCTGGTGCAACGCGAACTGATGCTCGACACCATGTTGCAGAACACCCCGGTGGCGATGTTGTTGGTCGTGGCCGGGGGCGATAGCGTGCGCCGCATCGGTTTCTCCAACAATGCCGCACGCAAGCTGTTGCACGACGGCCGCAAGCTCGAAGGTCAGCACCTGGACGACGTGCTCGCGCGCATGCCCGGCGAACTGCGCGATGCGTTGGCACGCGGCGGCGATTGCCTGTTCGCGGTGCGCGAGGACGGCGATGACGAAGACGACGAGCAGATCTATCACCTGTCACGCCGCAGTTTCCATCTCAATGGACGCGGCCACGAGCTGTTGCTGATCCGCACCTTGACCACCGAATTGCGGCGCCAGGAAGTGCAGACCTGGAAAAAGGTCATCCGCGTGATCAGCCATGAATTGAACAACTCGCTCGCACCGATCGCCTCGCTGGCGCATTCCGGCGCCGAGTTGCTGCGCCGCGAACGCACCGACCGGCTTGGCACGGTGTTCGAAACCATCGAAGAACGCGCCCGTCATCTGGAAGGTTTCATCCGCGGCTACGCGCGGTTTGCCAAGCTGCCGCAGCCGCAATTGCAGACCATCGAATGGGCGCCGTTCCTGGAGCGTTTGCGGCAGCAGATTCCGTTCCAGCTGCAAGGCGCACTGAGCGATGTCTCCAGCCGCATCGATGCCGCGCAGATCGAGCAGGCGTTGCTCAACCTGCTCAAGAACGCGCACGAGGCCTGCAGCGAAGCGCAGCCGCCCAACAGCGATGTCGCCGTCCGCGTCACGCGCGTGCCGCAATGGCTGCGGATCGAAGTGCTGGACCGCGGCAACGGCATGAACGAGGCCGTGCTGCATAACGCACTGATGCCGTTCTACTCGACCAAGCGCAATGGCACCGGGCTCGGGCTTGCGCTCACCCGCGAGATCGCCGAAGCGCACGGCGGGCGCATCTCGCTGCATAACCGCGAACACGGCGGCTTGTGCGTCACCTTGCTGCTGCCGGCGGCGGCGGCCGGCTAGCGCGTTGCAAGCGATCGCAGCGTTCAATCGCCGCGCAGCGTCCCGCGCTCCTGGATCCGTGGCTGTTTCAACGCACCACAGGCATCGTCGGCGCCGCTGGTGCGGGTGGCGGCGATGGCGCCGTAATAGCCAGCCCCCACAGTGTTGTCGACGAACTGCCCGCCTTGCGACGGACATTCGCCATCGGGCTTGATCCAGTCCGAAAACGCCGCGTACTTGCCTGCCCGGACGAAACGGTTGGTCGCCACGTAGGTATTGTCGGAGGCATCGCGGGTACGCACGGCATCGCCGTTGACCTCGGTGAAGGTATTGCCTTCGATGCGGTTGCCGGAGGAGTGGCGCGCCAGGTAGATCGCGTGCACGAAACCCGAGGTCCGGGTGTCGTTTTCGATGGACACAAAGCGATTGCGTTCGATGCGGTTGTCGCGCGAGTTCTGCAGGCGGATCGCCGCGAACGAATAGGCGGCCTCGCTGCTGCTGCCATGGATGCCACCGATCCGCTCGAAGGTCATGTTGCGGATAACGTTGCCGCTGTTGCCGTCGGCGCTGCGCTTGCTGCTGCCCAGGTCCATCGCCATCCAGTAATTGCTGACCTTCAACCCGGCGAAGGTCAGCCGGGTGGCGGCATCGCCGCCGCCCTTCAGCGTGAACCAGGTCGCACCGCCGCGCCCGTCGAACCACGGTGGCGCGGCCGCATCCGGCGCAGCGATGAAGCGAATGGGCGCCCCGTTGGTGAAGGTCCATTGCACCGACTGCCGCAGATACGTGCCTGCGGCAATCACCACGTCCACCGCACCGCCCGGCCGCTGCTCCAGCAGCCGTTGCTGGGCAACCGCCAGGCTCCGCAACGCGGTCGTTGCGCTGGTGCCCGCGGCCGCATCGTTGCCGTCCGGCGCCAGATACAGCCGGTAGGTCTGCGCATGGGCTGACATGGGCAGCAGTGCCGCCAATGTCAGCAGTAATGTCACCCGCAACGCGCAACGTGACGTTTGCATCGTGCACCTCGTGATCGGTCGTGGCGGGCGTGGCCTGTGCACGGCACCGCTGCAGAGCGGCGGCCCGCCCCTTGCAGCGACGTGCAGCCACGCCACACGCCTGGAAAACACGTTATTTCTTGGTCGGGCGTTCCCAACCTTCGATCACCGTCTGCCGCGGGCGCGCCACGCTGAGCTGGCCGGCCGGCGCATCGCGCGTTATCACCGAGCCCGCACCGATGGTGGCCATTGCGCCGATCTCGATCGGTGCCACCAACGCGCTGTTGGAGCCGACGAAGGCGCCATCGCCGATGGTGGTCTGCGACTTGTTCACCCCGTCGTAATTGCAGGTGATGGTGCCGGCGCCGATGTTGACCTTGCTGCCGATCACCGCATCGCCCAGGTAGGTCAGATGGTTGGCCTTGCTGCCCACGCCCATTGTGACCTTCTTGGTCTCGACGAAGTTGCCGATATGCACGCCATCGGCCAGCACGGTGCCAGGACGCAGCCGCGCGAACGGGCCAATCTGCACCGCTCCTTCGGTCACCACGCCTTCCAGGTCGCAGTGCGCGCGGACCTGCGTGCCGGCGCCCAGCGTCACATCGCGCAAGCGCACGAAGGGGCCGATCACCACGCCATCGCCCAGTGTCACATCGCCTTCCAGGACCACATCGATGTCCAGTTGCACGTCGCTGCCTACCGTCACCGAGCCGCGCTGCTCCACGCGCGCCGGGTCGGCCATGCGTACGCCCTGCAGGCAGAGCGCACGCGCCGCACGCAGCTGCCAGGCGCGCTCCAGCTGCGCCAGCTGCCAGGGGTCGTTGGCGCCTTCCACGTCCTGCGCATCGGCCACGTGCACCATGTCGGCCGGAGTGAAATCGGCAGCGGCGCTGGCGAACACGTCGGTGAGATAGAACTCGCCCTGTGCATTCTCGTTGGACAGACCACCCAGCCAGCGGCGCAACGCCGTGGACTCGGCAGTGAGGATGCCGGTGTTGATGGTGCGGATGCGGCGCTGCTCGTCATTGGCGTCCTTCTGCTCGACGATCGCGGCGACCTTGCCCTCGGCATCGCGCAGGATGCGGCCGTACCCGGTGGGATTGGGCACATCGGCCACCAGCACCGCCATGCGCCCGGGTGCGTGCAGCAGCTGCAGCAGGTCCTGGCACTGGATCAGCGGCACATCGCCGTACAGCACCAGCACCGTCGCCGCATCCGGAATCGCATCCATCGCCTGTTGCACCGCATGCCCGGTGCCCAGTTGCTGACGCTGCTCGGCCCAGTGCAGGTCGTCCTGCGCGGCGAACGCCGCCTGCACCTGCTCGCCGCCATGCCCGTGCACCACATGGATCGCTGCCGGCTGCAGCTGCCGCGCGGTGGCGATCACATGTGCCAGCATCGGCTGGCCTGCCAGCGGCTGCAGCACCTTGGGCAGGGACGAGCGCATGCGCTTGCCCTCGCCCGCGGCCAGGATCACGACGTGCAAGGGCAGAGTCATCGAAGCGTTCCAGAACGTGGGAGCGCTAAATTCTAGTCGCTGTCCCGGCAATGCGTCGTGTCCCGCCTGCAGCACGCGCGACGATGACACTTTTCAAGCGCCGCTGCCGTTAGCATGAGCGCCCCTCCACGATGACCCGGCCTGCATGAGTCTGTTCCGCCAAGGCAGCCAATTCATGATCATTGGCGCCCTGCAGCTGGCGGTGGATTGCGGCATCTTCATCGCCGCCACCGCGGCCGGCATGCCTGCCGTGCCGGCCAACCTGCTCGGGCGGATCAGCGGCGCGGTGCTGGGCTTCTGGCTCAACGGCCGCTACACCTTCGCCCAGGACGGCGGTGCACGCCTGGGCTGGCCGCGTTTCCGTCGCTTTGCGCTGATGTGGCTGGCACTGACCCTCATCAGCACCTGGCTGTTGTCGGCGACAGTGGACCTGGTTGGCCTGCGTCAGGCCTGGCTGGCCAAACCGCTGGTGGAAGGTGGCCTGGCGATCGTGTCGTTTTTCCTGGGCCGGCACGTGGTGTATCGCTAGCGAGCGCGCTGACGTCAGCGCAGTCGCCGACAACGGTGCCGGGTTGGACTGACAGAAAACACGATCGGCGTTGCCGTCACCCGCACCGCCGAGGTCTGCGCCGTGCATGACACGCCCTGGACACCACGCATATCAGTGGCAGAAATCGCCCAGGCTGCGGACCAGCGCCGCGCGATGCAGCGCGTCCAGCTGCCATTGCGCCGCATACCGGGCGGCGGCATGCGCGGTATTGGCCGGGCATTGCGGCGCTGCACGTGCCGGCGCGACATCGGCCAGTGCGTCGAGCAGTTCGCCTTGCAGCTGATCCAGACGCGTGCGCAGGCCCGCCAGATCCGGCCGCGCCGTGTCCGGCGCGCGCCCACGTTCGCGCCAGTGGTTCAGCAGTGCGTACTGCACCGACTTGTTGGCCTCGATCTGCGCAGCGAAGAAGCGCGCCGCATCGTCGGCATCCAGCCCGTGCGCAGGCGCCTGCTCGCGCACGCTCTGCAGCACCGCCGCCTCGCGGGTCTGGTCCAGCACCGGCTTGCCGCTGTCCCATTTGCTCAGCGCCACCGCATCGCCGATGGCGTTGCGTTGCACGATTCGGTCCAGCAATGGATCCAGCGGCGGCTGGCTGCGTACCGGCAGCGCACACCCCAGCAACGCCACGGCCAGCAGGCCGCTCAGCGCGTAGCCACGAAAGTCATCGATCGTCCGGGTCATCGGGTGTTCCTCGATATGCAGGTGAGATGCCGCGCCGCCGGCAGCACAGTACAAGCCACGCAGTGTGCCTGCAGTCCCCGAGCCTGCAAGCCGCCCCCCGCATGCGCAGCGCCAGAAACGAAAACGCCGACACGAGGGTCGGCGTTTTCACTCCACACCTGGGTGTGGCGGTGCAGCAGGTACCGCGTAACGCGCAAACGGGCGCGAGCCCGCGTGCTTAGTGCTTGAGGGTGCGACGCAGCCGTTCCAGTGCCTGCAGCTGCACGGTCGCTTCGGCCAGCCGACGCTGCGCATCGGCCACGTCCACGGTGTCGCCACGGTTGGCCAGCAGACGCTCGGCCTCTTCCTTGACCTTGCGCACGGCGGCTTCGTCGATGTCCTGGGCACGCACCGCGGTGTCGACCAGCACGGTCACCACCTGCGGCTGCACTTCCAGGATGCCGCCGGAAATGGCGAAGTCCAGGTGTTCGCCATTGGCGGTGGTGACCACCACCTTGCCCGGCTTCAGGCGCGTGATCAGCGGCGCGTGCTTGGGCGCGATGCCCAGCTCACCCAGCTCGCCGGTGGCCACGACCAGCGTCGCCTCACCGTGGAAGATTTCCTTCTCGGCGCTGACGATGTCGCAACGGATAGTGCTCATGGTGCCTCACTGTAGTGAGGCGGGAATCGGGAATCGGGAATCGGGATTGGGAAGAGCGGCTGGCTGCACGCTTCCCTCTTCCTGTCGATTCCGACCTACCGATGACCCGCCTTTACGATTCCCGATTCCCGATTCCCGATTCCAGCCGCATAGCGGCTGGGATCCATCAGGCCTTGGCGCTCATCTTGTTGGCTTTCTCGACGGCTTCTTCGATGCTGCCGACCATGTAGAACGCCTGCTCCGGCAGGTGGTCGTACTCGCCGTCGCAGATCGCCTTGAAGCCGCGGATGGTGTCCTTCAGCGAGACGTACTTGCCCGGCGAGCCCGTGAACACTTCGGCCACGTGGAAGGGCTGGCTGAAGAAGCGCTCGATCTTGCGTGCGCGCGACACCGACTGCTTGTCTTCTTCGCTCAGCTCGTCCATGCCCAGGATCGCGATGATGTCCTTCAGTTCCTTGTACTTCTGCAAGGTCTGCTGGACGCGCTGGGCGGTGTCGTAATGCTCGTGGCCGATCACCAGCGGGTCCATCTGGCGGCTGGTGGAATCCAGCGGATCCACCGCCGGGTAGATACCCAGCGAGGCAATGTTACGGCTCAGCGTGACGGTGGAATCCAGGTGGGCGAAGGTGGTCGCCGGCGACGGGTCGGTCAGGTCGTCCGCGGGCACGTAGACGGCCTGGATCGAGGTGATCGAACCGCTCTTGGTCGAGGTGATGCGCTCCTGCAACACGCCCATTTCCTCGGCCAGGGTCGGCTGGTAGCCCACTGCCGACGGCATGCGGCCGAGCAGCGCGGACACTTCGGTACCGGCCAGCGTGTAGCGGTAGATGTTGTCGACGAACAGCAGCACGTCCTTGCCCTTGCCGCTGGCGTCCTTCTCGTCGCGGAAGTACTCGGCCATGGTCAGGCCGGTCAGCGCCACGCGCAGACGGTTGCCCGGCGGCTCGTTCATCTGGCCGTACACCATCGCAACCTTGTCCAGCACGTTGGAGTCTTTCATCTCGTGGTAGAAGTCGTTGCCCTCGCGGGTACGCTCGCCCACGCCGGCGAACACGGACAGACCCGAGTGCGCCTTGGCGATGTTGTTGATCAGCTCCATCATGTTGACGGTCTTGCCGACGCCGGCGCCGCCGAACAGGCCGACCTTGCCGCCCTTGGCGAACGGGCACATCAGGTCGATGACCTTGATGCCGGTTTCCAGCAGCTCGGTGCTGGAGGACTGGTCTTCATACGACGGCGCAGCGCGATGGATTTCCCAATGGTCCGATGCCTGCACGTCGCCGGCTTCGTCGATCGGCCGACCCAGCACGTCCATGATGCGGCCCAGCGTCCCGGCACCGACCGGCACCGAAATCGCACGCTCGGTGTTGGTGGCCAGCAGGTTGCGCTTCAGGCCGTCGGTGGAGCCGAGCGCAATGGTGCGCACGACGCCGTCGCCGAGCTGCTGCTGCACTTCCAGGGTGATTTCGGTGCCATCGACCTTCAACGCGTGATAGACCTTCGGCACTTCATTGCGCTGGAATTCGACGTCGACGACCGCGCCGATGATCTGAACGATCTTGCCCTGACTCATTTGGATAACTCCACTAATGTCTGTTCGATTCTTGTGTCGGGAGTGGGGAATCGAGAATGGGGAATGGGAAGATCAAGAGCACCGACGGCCTTGCCTATTCCCGTTTTCCGATTCTCCATTCCCGGCTAGACAGCGGCAGCGCCGCTGACGATTTCCGAAATTTCCTGGGTGATCGCCGCCTGGCGCGCTTTGTTGTAGACCAGTTGCAAGGTGCCGATCATCTTGTTGGCGTTGTCGCTGGCGGCCTTCATCGCCACCATGCGCGCGGCATGTTCGGAGGCCACGTTTTCCAGCACGGCCTGGTACACCAGCGACTCGATGTAACGCGTCATCACGTGCTCCAGCACGGTCGCGGCATCGGGTTCGTACAGGTAATCCCAGTCGTGATGGGCCACCTTGTGCTCGGCGGCCGGCAGCGGCAGCAGCTGATCGAAGCTGGCCTTCTGCGTCATCGTGTTCACGAAGCGGTTGTAGACCAGATACACGCGGTCCACCTTGCCCTCGACGAAGGCATCCAGCATCACCTTGATCACGCCGATCAACTGCTCGATCTGCGGGCTGTCACCCAGATGGGTGACGCTGCCGACCATGTTGACCTTGATGCGACGGAAGAACGCCGAGGCCTTCTGTCCGATGGTCACCACGTCGATCTCGGCACCTTTGTCCTGCCATGGGCGCACTTCGCCCAGCATCTTGCGGAACAGGTTGTTGTTCAGGCCGCCGGCCAGGCCGCGGTCCGAAGAGATCACGATGTAGCCGACCCGCTTGACCTGCTCACGCTCGACCAGGAACGGATGCTGGTAGTCGGTGCTGGCCTGCGCCAGATGCCCGATCACCTGCTTCATCGCCTGCGCGTACGGACGCGAGGTCTTCATGCGGTCCTGCGCCTTGCGGATCTTGGAGGCCGAGACCATTTCGAGCGCGCGCGTCACCTTGCGGGTGTTCTGCACGCTCTTGATCTTGGTTTTGATTTCGCGTCCGCCTGCCATACTCGCTCGCTTCGCTCGCTTAGTGGGAATGGGGAATCGTGAATCGGGAATTGGCACAGCCAACCCGCTTTGACGATTCCCTATTCTCGATTCCCGATTCCCGCAGCTGGATTTACCAGCTGCCCGTGGTCTTGAACTCTTCGATGCCCTTCTTGAAGGCAGCTTCGATGTCGTTGTCCCAGCCGCCGGTGGCGTTGATCTTGGAGATCAGCTCGCCCTGGGTGTTGGCGAAGTGCGCGTGCAGGCCTTCTTCGAACGCCAGCAGCTTGTTGACCGGCACTTCATCGAGGTAACCCTCGTTGACGGCGTAGATCGACAGCGCCTGGTTGGCGATGGACATCGGCGCGTACTGCTTCTGCTTCATCAGCTCGGTAACGCGCTGACCGCGCTCGAGCTGCTTGCGGGTGGCTTCGTCCAGGTCCGAGGCGAACTGCGCGAACGCCGCCAGCTCGCGGTACTGCGCCAGCGAGATACGGATGCCGCCGGACAGCTTCTTGATGATCTTGGTCTGGGCCGCACCACCGACGCGCGACACCGAGATACCGGCGTTCACGGCCGGGCGGATGCCGGCGTTGAACAGGTCGGTTTCCAGGAAGATCTGGCCGTCGGTGATCGAGATCACGTTGGTCGGCACGAATGCGGACACGTCGCCGGCCTGCGTTTCGATGATCGGCAGCGCGGTCAGCGAACCGGTCTTGCCGGTCACCGCACCGTTGGTGAACTTCTCCACGTATTCCTCGGACACGCGCGCAGCGCGCTCGAGCAGGCGGGAGTGCAGATAGAACACGTCGCCCGGATAGGCTTCGCGACCCGGCGGGCGCTTGAGCAGCAGCGAGATCTGGCGGTAGGCCACGGCCTGCTTGGACAGGTCGTCGTACACGATCAGCGCGTCTTCGCCGCGGTCCATGAAGTACTCGCCCATGGTGCAGCCGGCATACGGGCTGATGTACTGCATCGCGGCCGATTCGGACGCGGTCGCAGCCACCACCACGGTGTGCGCCAGCGCGCCGTTCTCTTCGAGCTTGCGCACGATGTTGGCAACGGTCGAGGCCTTCTGGCCGATCGCCACGTACACGCACTTGATGCCGGTGCCCTTCTGGTTGATCACCGCATCGATCGCCAGCGCGGTCTTGCCGGTCTGACGGTCACCGATGACCAGCTCGCGCTGGCCGCGGCCGATCGGAATCATCGCATCGACCGACTTGTAGCCGGTCTGCACCGGCTGGTCGACCGACTTGCGCCAGATCACACCCGGCGCCACGCGCTCCACCGGTGCGGTCTGGGTGGCGCCCAGCGGGCCCTTGCCATCGATCGGCTCGCCCAGCGCGTTGACCACGCGACCGAGCAGCTCCGGACCGACCGGCACTTCCAGGATGCGGCCGGTGGTCTTGGCCACGTCGCCTTCGCGCAGGTTTTCGTAATCGCCCAGCACCACGGCGCCGACCGAATCGCGCTCCAGGTTCAGCGCGAGCGCGAAGGTGTTGTTCGGCAGTTCGATCATTTCGCCCTGCATCACGTCGGCCAGGCCGAAGATGCGCACGATGCCGTCGGACACGCTGGTCACGGAGCCTTCGTTGCGCGACTCTGCGGACAGCTTGACCGCCTCGATGCGGGTCTTGATCAGGTCGCTGATTTCGGAGGGGTTGAGCGTGGTTGCCATCGTTCAGTCCTAGGTGCCGGCCGCGAGGGCCATGCGTTTATGTGAATTCAGTGGGCGAGCGAGCTTTGCAGACGCGCAAGCTTGCCCTTCAGCGAGCCGTCGATGACCACGTCGCCGGTGTCGATCACCGCGCCGCCGATCAACGAGGCGTCCACCGCGGTGGTGATGTCCACCTCGCGGCCGAAACGCTTCTTCAGCGCAGCAGCGATCGTGTCCAGTTCCGCCTGGCTCATTGCAGCCGCCGAGGTCACCGTCGCCTTGACGACGTGTTCGGCGTCGGCCCGCAGCTGTTCGTACAGTCCTGCCACTTCCGGCAGCAGCGACAGCCGCTGCGCGTCGGCCAGCAGGCCGAGGAAACGCAGATAGTCTTCGCTCGCCTGCGGCGGTGCCAGCAACGTCACTGCCTGATCCTGGCGCAGGGCCGGGTTGAGCAGCAGCGCGGCCACGCGCGGGTCGCCGGCCACCTGCGCCGAAAACGCCAGCGCATCGGACCAGGGCGCGAAGTTGCCGCCCTCACGCGCGATCGCAAACGCGGCGCGGCCGTACGGACGGGCAAGTGTGAGGGCCTGACTCATCGATTAAATCTCCGCCGCCAGCTCGTCGAGCAGCGCCTTGTGGGCGTTGGCATCGATTTCGCGCTTGAGCAGCTTCTCGGCACCGCTGACGGCCAGCACGGACACCTGCTTGCGCAGTTCCTCGCGGGCACGCGTGGCGGACGCGTCGATCTCGGTCTGTGCCAGATCCTTCTGGCGGTTGGCTTCGGCAATTGCCTCGTGCTTGGCCGCTTCGATGATCTGGTTGGCGCGCGCATGGGCCTGATCGATGATCTCGTTGGCCTTGGTGCGTGCGTCCTTCAGTGCTTCGTTGACCTTTTCCTGCGCCTGCGCCAGATCCTTCTGACTGCGATCGGCCGCAGCCAGACCTTCAGCGATCTTTTGCTGACGCTCTTCGATCGCCTGCAGCAGCGGCGGCCAGATCTTGGTCGCGACGATCCAGATCAGACCGGCGAAGGCCAGCGCCTGGGCAAAGATGGTAAGGGTGATATCCATGGGTCGCTCAATCGCTGTTTAGGGGTGAAAGCGCCACCGCGGGGCGACGCTTTCCGACCTTCATCCGCGGGGGCAACCGCACGCGGTTGCCTCCACATCCTGCTACCGCTGGATCAGCCGGCAGCCTGCGACAGACGTTCGATGAACACCTGGGCCAGCGGGTTGGCGAAGGCGAACAGCAGGCCGACAGCGACGCTGATGATGAACGCGGCGTCGATCAGGCCGGCGGTGATGAACATGCGGACCTGCAGCACCGGGATCAGTTCCGGCTGGCGCGCGGCAGATTCCAGGAACTTGCCAGCCATGATGGCCAGACCGAGGCCGGCACCCAGCGCGGCCAGGCCGATCATGATGCCGACGGCGAGGACGGTGGAGCTCTGGACTTGAGCGAGGTTGGTCAGGACGGCGAGGTACATGGTGATCTCCGAACGAAAGTTTCTAAGGGTGATGGATGAATCGGGATGAAGCAGATGAAGGGTGCAGCAAACTCAGTGACTGTCTTCGGCAAGGCTCAGATACACGATCGACAGCATCATGAAAATGAAGGCCTGCAGCGGAATCACCAACAGGTGGAACAGCATCCAGCCGAGGCCGAATACGCCGCCAGCGACCATGCCGGCGATGCCCGCACCGCCCAGCACCCAGATCAGCAGGAAGACGATCTCGCCGCCGAACATGTTGCCGAACAGTCGCATCGCCAGCGAAATCGGCTTGCTCAGCCACTCGACGATGTTCAAGAGCAGGTTGAACGGCATCATCCACTTGCCGAACGGCGCCGTGAGGAATTCCTTGGTCATGCCACCCACGCCCTTGGAGCGCAGCGAGAACACGATCATCAGGAAGAACACGCTGATCGACATGCCCAGGGTGGCATTGACGTCGGCGGTCGGCACCGGCTTCCAGGCGTGGATACCGGCCCAGCCCAGCGGGATGGCGATGAAATCGGCCGGGATCATCTTGATGAGGTTCATCAACAGGATCCAGAAGAAGATGGTGATCGCGATCGGCGTCACCAGCTTGCTGCTGCCGTGATAGGTGTCCTTGGCCTGGCGGTCGACGAACTCCAGGCAGATCTCGACGAACGCCTGCCACTTGCCCGGCACGCCGGCAGTGGCATTGCGGGTCGCCGTCCAGAACGCCAGGACCATGACCAGGCCCATCAACACCGCCATGACCAGGGTGTCGACGTGGATGGTCCAAAACGTGCCGCCACCCTCGCGAACCGGATAGATCAGGTTCTGCAAGTGATGCTGGATATAGGAGGTAGGTGTTGCTGCCTCGCCCGCCATGTGTCCGGAGCCCTTTAAGTTCGAATCAACGCCTGGCCAGAGCCAGAACCTGAAAAATCAGCCCGATGGCGATACCCGCCAACAAGGCCAGAGGAGGCAGCCGCCACAGGCCAAAGCCGAGCGCCAGCGCCACGAAAACCAACACCCACTTCAACACCATCGCCAGAATCAGCCGGACCATGGCAATGCCGGCTGCCTGAATACCGCCACCTAGCGCGGTACGTGCCGCCACCCAACCGCCCAGCACCGTCGCAAACCCGGTCAATGCCAGACCGGCAGAGTAACGGGGACCGACCAACAGCAACCCCAGACTGGTTATAGCTACGGCGGCAAGCGGATATACCGCAGCGCGCAGCATCAACCGCCGACCCGCGTCAACGGAGTTCAGCACTACGGTTACCTTACGTGTGAATGAGTGGGAAGCGCAGATGCGCCTCGTCGAGCCGCGAAAGTATAGCAATGGGACAAATTGCGAGACAACCGGCAGAGGTCATCCGTTGCTGCGGCGCACCAGACAGGGGGGCGCCACAGCGGGTGGGAACTTTGCCACAAACTGGCGGTCATAACCGCCGAGGCCTGCACATCCTCGTCGAAAGGTTCCGCCGCAGGTCGCGTATGGGAGCCCCGGGCCACCGGGGCTCCTGCTTTTTTACGCATTTTGTCGCACCCTGCAACCTTCCCATCGGCGGTCCAATCAGAGCAGTCGCCGCGCGACGCCAGTAGTATCGCGTCACCGTTGGCGCCCTAATTGCGCAGCACACGACTAACATCGGAGCGCCTGCGGCAGCGGACCGTTTTGTCCGATTGCTATCTTGCCCTTCACGCGTATGCGACAGCTCCTTCACTTATGGAAGACGCCGTCTTATCGAAGATGCGCGGCACAGGCCAAATCGCCTGACCATTCCAAGAATCGGAGCTCCCCATGAAACACCTCCTCGCACTGGCCATCCCGTGCGTATTGGCTGCCGCCTATGCCGCGCCGGCGCACGCCGAAGATACCGATGACCGCTTCCAGATCCGTCTGGGCGCGATGAACATCGACAACGACAACACCTTGCGTGGCAACACCGTGGTGGCCGGCAACGAAATCGCGCTGGACCAGGATTTCGATTTCGGTGGCAAGGAGTGGGAGCCGCGCATTGATGGTGTGTTCCGCATGAGCACCCGTCAGCGCCTTATCTTCGACTACTTCAAGTACGACAAGGATCGCCGCGAGACCCTGGGTGAAGACGTCAGCGCCGGTGGCTTCACCGTGCCGAGCGGCAGCTTCATCAAGGGCGAGCTCAAGTATCAGGTGGCGAGCCTGGTGTACGACTACTCCGTGGTCGACACCCCGGAATTCAGCCTGGGCCTGCAGATCGGTGCCGAATACGCCAAGGTCGAGGCGAACGCATACGCCGACCTGGGCGACGTGTTCACCGGCGACGTGCTGGACGAAAGCGAAGACGGCGTGGCGCCGGTGGTCGGTATCCGCTTCACCGCACGGCCGAGCGAGCATTGGCTGTTCAACGTGCAGGGCCAGTACCTCAACACCAGCTGGGGCGACTTCGGCGACTATTCGGGCGACCTGAGCCGTGCCAACGCGATGGCCGAATACCGCTTCACCAAGAACTTCGGCATCTTCGCCGGCTACGACTGGTTCAAGCTCGACGTCGACCAGCGCGGCAGCGACGGCCTGATCGGCCTGAAGCAGGAGTTCAAGGGCCCGGTGGCCGGCGTGACGTTCGCGTTCTGATTCTTCCGGGCCCGGGACCCGGGACCCGAAAAAGCAGCTTCATGCAGAACCCCGCAGCGATGCGGGGTTTTGTCGTTTAACGGATGCGTGGCAAGTAACCGACGCGACTGCAACCCATGGCAGCAGCGGACACACGCTCAGGGCGGCTTGGTCGCACCCGCTACCAACAGATGCTGGTGCGTGGTGCAGTAGCACTCGTCGTGCCAGCCGTAGTGCGGATCGGTGCAGATCGCATGCTGCACCGATGCCGGCAGCGACGCCACGTCGCTGCGCAAGTCGCGCTTCAGCGAGACGAACACCGAGCCCGGATGTGGCCAGTCGGTCCGCCGCGGCGGCTCGGCGATCCGGTTGCCGCTGGCCAGTTCGCGCTGCAGCAGCGCCTGCAGTTCAGGACACAGATCGCCCTGCCCCATCACGACCTCCATGCGTCGACTCACCACCGCGGCGACCGCACCACACGCGGCGGCAAGGCCGTGCGGAACGGCGCTTACTTCTTCTTCGGGATGTACAGGTCGGTGATGGTGCCGTCGTAGACCTCGGCGGCCATGCCGACCGACTCGCTTAGGGTCGGATGCGCATGGATGGTGTGGCCGATGTCTTCGGCTTCGGCGCCCATCTCGATCGCCAACCCGATCTCGGCCAGCAGGTCGCCGGCATGCACGCCGACGATGGCACCACCGATGATGCGATGGGTGTCTTCGTCGAAGATCAGCTTGGTGAAGCCCTCGGTGCGGCCGATGCCGATCGCACGGCCGCTGGCCGCCCATGGGAACTTGGCCACGCCGACCTTCAGGCCCTTGGCTTTGGCCTCGGTCTCGGTGACGCCGACCCAGGCGATTTCCGGGTTGGTGTAGGCCACCGACGGGATCACCCGCGCCACCCACTCCTTCTTCTCGCCGGCAGCCACTTCGGCGGCCAGCTTGCCTTCGTGGGTGGCCTTGTGCGCCAGCATCGGGTTACCGACGATGTCGCCGATGGCGAAGATGTGCGGCACGTTGGTGCGCATCTGCCGATCGACCGGAATGAAGCCGCGATCGGTGACGGTAACGCCGGCCTTTTCCGCGCCGATCTTCTTGCCATTGGGCGAGCGGCCCACGGCCACCAGCACGCGGTCGAACGCTGTGGCCTGCAGGCCGGGCTTGTCGTCTTCGCTGGCCGCTTCGAACGACACCGTGATGCCGCTGGCGTCGGCCTTGACGTCGGTGGCCTTGGTCTTGAGATGGACCTCCACGCCCTGCTTCTTCAGCCGATCGGCCAGCGGCTTGACCAGGTCCTTGTCGGCACCTGGCATCAGCTGGTCCATGAACTCGACCACGGTGACCTTGCTGCCGAGCGCGCTGTACACCGTGGCCATTTCCAGGCCGATGATGCCGCCGCCGACCACCAGCAGGGTCTTGGGGATGTCGTGCAGTTCCAGCGCGTCGGTGGAATCCATCACGCGCTTGTCGTCCCACGGGAAGTTGGGCAGCTTCACCGCTTGCGAACCGGCGGCGATGATGCAGTGCTCGAAGCGCAGCAGCTGGGTCTTGCCGTCGTCGCCGACGATCTCCAGCTCGTTGGGCGACACGAACGACGCCACGCCGGTGACGGTACGCACCTTGCGCTGCTTGGCCATGCTGGCCAGGCCGCCAGTGAGCTTGCCGACGACCTTTTCCTTGTACTCGCGCAGCTTGTCCAGGGTGATCTGGGGCTGGCCGAAGTCCACGCCGAAGTCGCCGGCATGCGCCACTTCGTCAATCACCGCGGCGGCATGCAGCAGCGCCTTGGACGGGATGCAGCCGACGTTGAGGCAGACCCCGCCCAGGCTGGCGTAGCGCTCGATCAGCACCGTGTCCAGGCCCAGGTCGGCGGCGCGGAACGCGGCGGTGTAGCCGCCAGGGCCGGCGCCGAGCACCACCATCTTGCATTCGATATCGGCCGGCTTGCCGCTGGCCAGTGCCGGCTTGGACGGCGCCGGTTCGGCCGGGGCGCGATGCGACGGCGTCACCGGCGGCTTGCTGCCGGGCGCGGCAGCTGCGGGGGCCGCAGCAGGCGCAGCGGCCTTGGTCTCGGCCTTCGGCGCGGCGGGTGCGGCAGCGGCCTCGCCCTCGGCTTCCAGGAGCAGCACCAGCGCACCTTCGGACAGGGTGTCGCCAATCTTGACCTTGAGCTCCTTCACCACGCCAGCGGCCGAGGACGGCACTTCCAGCGTGGCCTTGTCCGACTCCAGCGTCACCAGGCCCTGGTCCTTGACCACGCTGTCGCCGACGGCGACCAGCACTTCGATGACGGGGACATCGCTGTAATCGCCGATGTCGGGAACCTTGATTTCAATGACCGCCATTTGCTTCTCCTGTGGCTCAACCGGCCGTGCCGGCAAGCGTCTGCTGGAGTTCATCCAGCGACGATTCGATTTGGGTCCAGCGCTTGTCGCGCTTGTTTTGCTTGCTTTCGCTGGCTTCGATCAGCAACGCGGCCTGCTGCAGCAGCAGCTCGCCAGCGCCGCAGCTCGGGCGGGTGCCGCTGTAACGCACGCCATCGACCTGGAACGACAGCACCTCGCCCTCGCTTACCGGCGCGCTGCGGCCGACTGGTGCCAGTTGCGTCAGTGCGCCGCTCCAGCGGCTGACCAGGCGTTCTGCCAATGCCGCCGGGATCGGGATCTCCACCGTTTCCGGGGTCTGCTCGGTGCGGAACTGCACGCTGCCGCGGTCGCTCTGGCTGACCCAGCTGTAGACGCGCTCATCGGCGCGGCTATGCCGCAGGGTCCAGTCGGCACCATCCTTGCCCGGCACCAGCGACACCCCGCTTTCCACGCCGCGGGTAGGCAGCGTCAGCAACGCCAGGCTCGGCCTGGTACCGGCGTCGAGCAGCGTGGTCACCGCGGTGCCGTAGTTGCCCACCGCCGGCGGCCAGCCGCGCCCGAGCGTGCTCTCGCACTGGCGTGCCGCCGCCGATGTCCACGGCAGCACGCCCAGCAGGGCAAGCGTCAGCAGCGCTGCTCTCACAGCAGGACGCGGCGCATGTCGGCCAGCACCTGGCTGAGGTAGGTGGTGAAGCGTGCGGCCAGCGCGCCGTCGATGACGCGGTGGTCGTAGCTCAACGACAACGGCAGCATCAGCTTGGGCGCGAACTCCTTGCCGTTCCACACCGGCTGCATCGCCGACTTGGACACGCCCAGGATCGCCACTTCCGGCGCATTGATGATCGGCGTGAACGCGGTACCACCGATGCCGCCGAGCGAGCTGATCGAGAAGCAGCCGCCGCTCATGTCGGCCGGGCCGAGCTTGCCGTCGCGCGCCTTCTTGGCCAGCTCGCCGCTTTCCTGCGCGATCTGCAGCACGCCCTTCTTGTCGACGTCGCGGATCACCGGCACGACCAGGCCGTTCGGCGTATCGGCGGCGAAGCCGATGTTGATGTACTTCTTCAACGTCAGGTTTTCGCCGGCCGCATCCAGCGAGGCATTGAACTCGGGGAACTTCTTCAACGCCGCGGCACTGGCCTTGACCAGGAAGGCGAGCATGGTCAGCTTGATGCCAGCCTTCTCGTTTTCCTTGTTCAGCGCCACGCGCAGCGCTTCCAGGTCGGTGATGTCGGCCGATTCGAACTGGGTGACGTGCGGAATCATCGCCCAGTTACGCGCCAGGTTGGCACCGGAAATCTTCTTGATGCGCGACAGCGGCTGGGTCTCGGTCTCGCCGAACTTGCTGAAGTCCACCTTCGGCCAGGCCAGCAGGTTCAGCCCCGTGCCGCCACCGGCCGGCGCAGCACCGGCTGCGGCAGGCGCGCCGCCGCTGAGAGCGGCCTTGACGAAGCGCTGCACGTCCTCACGGGTGATGCGGCCGCCCTTTTCGCTGCCCTTGAGCTGGTTCAGGTCCACGCCGAGCTCGCGGGCGAACACGCGCACCACCGGGCTGGCGTAGGCCACCTTGGACGGCAGCACGCTGTCGGCGTCGAAGGTCACCGGCGGGCTGGACGGGCTGCCGGCGGACGGCTGGCCGCCCTGCGCAGGCTGCGCGGCCCCACTGGAGCGAGCGCCCTGCACCTGCGCGATCTCGCGCTGGGCCAGCTTGTCCGGCACCGCGGACACCGCGACCGGTTCGACCTTGCCGGCGGTTTCGGCGGTGTCGGTGCTGGGCTTGGCCGGAGATTGCGCCGCACCGGCGCCGCCATCGCTGGCAGCGATGATCGCCACCACGTTGCCCTGCGAGAGCGTGTCGCCGACCTTGACCTTGAGTTCCTTGACCACGCCGGCGGCCGAGGACGGCACTTCCATCGTGGCCTTGTCCGATTCCAGCGTGACCAGGCTCTGGTCCTTGGCAACGGTATCGCCGACGGCGACCAGCACCTCGATCACCGGGATGTCGGTGTAGTCGCCGATATCGGGCACGCGGGCCTCGACCAGGCCGCCTTCCGAAGACGCGGCGGGCGCGGCCGGCTCGGCCTTGGCGGCAGGCGCCGGCGCGGCAGCGGCCTTGGCCGGGGCGGCGGGAGCGGCGGCCGGTGCAGGTGCCGCGGCGGTCTCGGTGCCTGCATCGGCCACTTCGATCAGCGCGACCAGCGCGCCCTGCGACAGCGAATCGCCGACCTTGACCTTGATCTCCTTGACCACGCCGGCCACCGACGAAGGCACTTCCATCGTGGCCTTGTCCGATTCCAGCGTGACCAGGCTCTGGTCCTTGCTGACCGTATCGCCGACCGACACCAGCACCTCGATTACCGGGACATCGCTGTAGTCACCGATATCGGGGACAAGTGCTTCCTTGATTTCGGCCATACGGGGAACTCCGGCAACAGAATGGGGAAACCCCTATTGTGGCCGGCTGCGGCCCGCAGCGCCAACCATTGCCGTGGAAAAAGTCGCGCGTCGGGCGGGACGCAGCGTTCGCAGGCGCAGGCGCCGGATCATTTCGACGCGTGGCGATCGACCCGCAACAGTTGCAGTGGCTCGCCCGAGGGCAAACGATACGCCAGCGCATTGTCCAGGCCGTCGAGCGCTTCGACCCGTGCACACAGTTGTTGCGCGCGTGGTCGCAGTGCACGCGCCTGCGGCTCGATCAGGCGCTCGATGCGCGTTTCCACCCCCTCCAGCGACCGCAGCTGCAGATCGTTTCCGGTCAGTGCCGAATGCACCGCGCCGGCGACGACATCGCCGATCAGCTGCGGCAGCAGCTCGGCCACCATCGCGCCGATGTCGTCATCGATATCGATCGAGGTCAGCTGGCTTTTCCCGAAGCTCTGCTTCAGGCGCATGTCGATCTTTTCGCGCACGGCCGCCAGTTGCACGCGCGTGGCCTCGGGGCTGCGGCTGAAGCCGGCCGCCACCTCGCCCAGCGCGGTGACGGCGATATCGGCCGCTTTGCGCCCGACCTCCTGGGCCAGCGGCACTACCTCGCGGGTCTGCCGCTCGAACTGGATCAACCGGGCGCGATCGTCCGCGCTCAACGCGACCCAGTGGTCGTCGACGAACAACGCGCCCTGACGCAGCACCAGCCGCTGCGGCGCGCCCGAGGTATCCGACGTGCCCGAGGTACCCGGGGTGCGGATCAGGATCACGCTGCGCGGATTGAGCGTGAGGTCGTAGTCGCTGCTGACGTTGCAGTGCAGATCGTCGGCGCTGGCGGCCTGTCCGGCAACCAGCAGGCCCAGCAGCAGGCCCGCTGCCCTCGGTCGTGCGTGCTTGATCGCCATCTGGTCGTTTCCGTTATGGGTTGGGGGCAGCATGCCTGCGCACGAGGCGCACCTGCCCGTGCCGGAGGCTGGCATGACTTCCGGCCGGTGGCTGCGCCGTCACCAGCATGGCCGCACTGCGGTGCTCACACGTGCTGGCTGGACCGGCCGCATGCGGGCAGCTGGCGCCAACGGCGCCCTTCGCCCCACGGATGCCTCGATCGTGAAGTGGCTGGGTGGCGATCCAACCTCGTTAATCCAGCGCGTCGCGCAGCGGCTGCCAGGCGTCGCACAGCCGCGGCAGCGACCATGCCGCATTGGCCGGGCTGGTGGATGGCAACGCCCACATCGGCACTGCACGCAGCGCACCCGGCAGCAGCGGCCACACATGCCGGCGCCATGCCTGCGCGGCGGCCGCGCCATTGCAGGCCACTGCGCGCAGCTGCGGCAGCGTGGCCAGCCGCGCCGCCAGTGGGTTGACCACGATGCTGCTGGCGACGATGGCCGTGTCCAGGCTGCCGCGCCGCGCGCATTGGCCGATCACATCCCACAGGCCGATCCCGCAGCCGGCCAGCGCCTGCAGCCGGGCCGGATACGCCAACCCGGCATCGATGCCCAGCAATGCCTGCATCAGCGGCCAGAAACGGTTGCGCGGATGGGCGTAGTACATCGATGCCTGCAACGAGGCGTTGCCGGGCATCGAGCCGAGCACCAGGACACGGCAATCGTTAGGAATGTGCGCTGGAAGGCCCTGCAAGACGTCGGTTTTCATCACAACGGTCGCATCTGCGTGAATGCCTTTTTCAGCTTGCCCATTGCAGCCACGGCCTTCTCCGGAAACTTGCTGAACAAACGAAATTTTAGCGAGCCACGGGTGGGCGTGGATTCAGATTTTCAGGAATAGCTTTGGCGCGGCCCACTCCACGGGCCCAACAAGAATACTGAGGAGACCCCCAATGCGTGCCATTTCCATCCTGAGCCTGGCTGCCGTATCCGCACTTGCGTTTGCCCCGTCTGCATTTGCACAAGACACCACCTACACCGGCGATACCTCCTCGGCTTCCACCAGCGCCGACAGCGCCTCCGGAAAGCATTGGGCAGTGGTCGGCGGTGTTGCGCTGATCAAGCCGAAGAACGATCCGGCCCCGGGCCTGGACGTCGATGGCGGCCCGGCGCCGACGCTGAGCGCCAGCTACTACATCAACGACAACTGGGCCGTTGAACTGTGGGGCGCCGCCGACAAGTTCAACCACCGTGTCAACGCCGATGGCGTGGGCAAGATCGGCACCGTCGAGCAGCAGCCGATCGCCATCAGCGGCCAGTACCACTTCGGCCAGGCCGATAACGTGTTCCGTCCGTTCGTGGGCGTGGGCTACTACGAGTCGAACTTCAGCAACGAGAAGATCGACGCGGCGTCGGCCACCGGCCAGCACGTGGGCCTGGACACCGCCAAGGGTGTCATCGGCACCGTCGGCGTGGACATGAACATCAACTCCACCTGGTTCGCACGTGCCGACGCCCGCTACATGCGTTCGCGTCCGGAACTGCGCGTGGGCGGCCAGGGCACCGGCAGCGAGCTGGAACTGGATCCGTGGACCGTCGGCTTCGGCGTCGGCGCGCGCTTCTAAGCACGCGCAGGCAAGCGGCGTTTCAGTCGAACAAAAACGGGCCGCAAGGCCCGTTTTTTTATGCGCGTGGAAAGCGCGGTGCTGCATCGATTGCGAAGCGCTGAATCTCGCACGCGATCTGCGTGGGAACGCTGCGTGCGAGGGATAGCCCGCCCGCGTCCGTGCCCTTCCATACCAGTGCGATTGCGATTGCCGGTGCGGATGATGCCGGTGGTGCCAGTGCCAGTGCCAGTGAAGCACAGCCATTCGCTACGTACGCGCGCCAGCTCACCGCCAGTAGACGCTGCCGCGCAGGCGCGCACTGCGCCAGCGCCACCACAGCAAGGTGGCATAGGCCAGCGCGTAGCCGAGCAAGACGCCAGCCGCGCCCAACAGGCTGGCGTGGCTGAGCCACCCTTCCGTTGGCCAGGTCGCTCCCTGCCAGGTGCTGCGCCACCCCTGCACCATGCCCGCGATCACGCGCACCACCACCAGCGCGGTCAGGGCCAGCACCAGCCACAGGTTGGGCCGGTAGAACAGGCCCTGCTGGGTGCGCTCAAAGCGGGTCAGGCGCAACGCCAGCACGCCCAGCGCCAGCCCGCAGGCCCAGCCGAAGGCGGCGTGGCTGATCGCGCCCGGCCAGAACGCGGCAGCGATCAGTACGAAGATCACAAACAACACGGTGGACAGGCCGGCCGAGACCAGATTGATCATCAACAGCCAGCCACGTGCCTGCCGCCGCGCGGTACCGACACGAAAGCGCTGCACCAGCGACAACGGCAACAGCACCGCAAGTACCGCCAGGGCGATGATCACGGCCAGCGGAATGGCGAGGAGAAGTGGCATCGGATGCTCGGTGGCGGCAAGGAGTGACCAGCACGACGTAGCGCGCGGCCGTCAGGTGGCCGTGGACGGCGCGCTCGGAACCGACGTGTCCGCGTGGTGCATGCCGACGCCGAGCAGCGACCGCGCCCGCCTGGCAGTGAGCGCAGTCGGTTTGTTAGCCGCTCTCAGAACGCCGGCAACACCGCGCCTTTGTACTTCTGCTCGATGAACGCCTTCACTTCCGGGCTGGTCAAGGCCTTGGCCAGCTTCTGCACGCGCGGATCGTCCTTGTTGTCCGGGCGCGAGACCAGGAAGTTCACGTACGGCGAGTCCTTGCTCTCGATCGCCAGCGCGTCGCGGGTCGGGTTGAGGCCGGCGTCGAGCGCGTAGTTGGTGTTGATCAGCGCCAGGTCGACCTGGTCGAGCACGCGCGGCAGCATCGCCGAATCGAGCTCGCGGAACTTCAGCTGCTTGGGGTTCTCGACGATGTCGCGCTGGCTGGACAGGGCGTTGCTCGGATCCTTGAGTTTGATCACGCCCGCCTTGTCCAGCAGGATCAGCGCGCGGCTGTTGTTGCTCGGGTCGTTGGGAATCACCACGTCGGCACCGTTGGGCAGTTCGGCCAATGCCTTGAACCGGCGCGAATACGCGCCGAACGGTTCGATATGCACGCCGACCACGGTCACCAGCTGGCTCTTGCGGTCGCGGTTGTAGGCATCCAGATACGGCTCGGTCTGGAAGTAATTGACGTCGATCTGCTTCTGCACGACCTGGTCGTTGGGCTGCACGTAGTCGTTGAACACGCGCACGTCCAGCTTGACGCCCTGCTTGGCCAGCAGCGGTTCGACCACCTCCAGGATTTCGGCGTGTGGCACCGCGGTGGCGGCCACCGTCAGCGTGTCGCCGCCGCTACTGCCGCCGCTACCGCCACAGGAAGCCAGGGCCAGCGTGGCCGCAGCCAGGAGGGAACGAAACGCGAATGTGCTCATGTAGGGGTCCGTGGGAGGAGGAATGCGGCACTGCCGCAAGAGGTAAACCTAGCAGACCGCGGGTGCAGCGGCGATTCGCAAGCGCGTGTGGCCTGCGTGGCCCTCCGCGCCACGCGGCACCCGGTCGCGGCAGACCTCAGCGCCGGCTGTAGCGCGCCACCAGCCAGTCGCCCAGCATCTGCAGCAGCTGCACCAGCACCAGCAGGGCGATCACGGTGATCAGCGCGACATCCGAATGCGAGCGCAGATAACCCTCGCGGTACGCGACATCGCCCAGCCCGCCGGAGCCGATCGCACCGCCCATCGCGGTGAAACCGATCAGCGCGATGGTGGTCACGGTGGCACCGGCGATCAGGCCCGGGCGGGCTTCGGGCAGCAGCACGCGCAGCACCAGCTGGCGGGTGGTGGCGCCCATCGCCTGGCTGGCCTCGATGATCCCGCGGTCCACTTCGCGCAAGGCGGTTTCCACCAGCCGCGCATAGAACGGCGCGGCACCGACCACCAGCGGCAGGATCGCGCCGCGCACGCCCAGCGAGGTGCCCATCAGCGTCAGCGTGAGCGGAATCATCGCGATCATCAGGATGATGAAGGGCACCGAGCGCAGCAGGTTGATCACTGCCGCGAGCGCGCCGTACAGCACCGGGCGGCGGCGCAGCTGCGGGGCGCCGCACAGGAACAGCGCCACCCCCAACGGCAGCCCGATCAACAGCGTCAGCGGCAGCGCGCCGGCGAGCATCAGCAGGGTGTCCAGGGTGGCCTGGCCGATGTCGCCCCACTTGCCGGCGTCGAGATTGCGGAAAAACCCGCTGGTGGTCGCGATCAACAGGGTCATGCGCGCAAATCCTCCACGTGCACGCCGGCGGCGACGAAGCCGGCGCGTGCCGCGTTATGGTCGCCGCCGGTCAGGGCGACGATGAGCTGCCCATACGGGGTGTCCTTGATGCGGTCCACGCGCCCGGACAGGATGTTGTAGTCCACCCCGGTCTCGCGGGCGATGCGGCCGAGCACCGGTTCATAGGTGCCGTTGCCCAGGAAGGTCAGCCGCACGATGCTTCCGCCCACCGCAGCGAAGTCGCGATGCAGCTCGGCCTCGTCCACGTGTTCGGCCTCGGACACGAAGCGCCGGGTGGTGGGGTGCTGCGGATGCAGGAACACCTCGGTCACCGGGCCGGTTTCCACCAGCTTGCCGGCATCGAGCACCGCGACGCGGTCGCAGACCCGGCGGATCACGTCCATCTCGTGGGTGATCAGCACGATGGTCAGGCCCAGCTCGCGGTTGATCTGGGCCAGCAGCTGCAGCACCGAGGCGGTGGTCTGCGGGTCCAGCGCGCTGGTGGCCTCGTCGCACAGCAGGATCTGCGGCCGGGTGGCCAGCGCGCGCGCAATGCCCACGCGCTGCTTCTGCCCGCCGGACAGCTGCGCCGGGTACTTGCCGGCGTGCTGCTCCAGCCCGACCCGCGCCAGCAGCTCGGCCACGCGCGCATCGACCTCGGCGCGCGGGGTACCGGCCAGTTCCAGCGGAAACGCCACATTGCCGGCCACGGTGCGCGAGGACAGCAGGTTGAAGTGCTGGAAGATCATCCCGACACGCCGGCGCAGCGCGCGCAGGCCCTGGCTGTCCAGCGCGGTGACGTCCTCCTCGCCGATCAGCAGCCGCCCGCCGCTGGGTTCTTCCAGCCGGTTGATCAGCCGGATCAGCGTCGATTTGCCGGCACCGGAGTGGCCGATGATGCCGAACACCTCGCCGGGGCCGATCCGCAGGTCGAGGGGATGCAGCGCCACGACCTGGCGACCGTCAACGGAATAAGACTTGTGCAGGCGCTGAAACTGGATCACCGCGCGTGGCCGATTGGGGGGCCGTGAAGCCTACCAGTCAATGTTTGCGGACGATATTCCATTAGGTTCTAACCATGGGGATTCGGGATTGGGGATTCGTTAGAGCAACGGCAAGGCGCCCTGACTTTTGCGAATCCCGACTCCCCAATCCCGACTCCCCAATCCCCAATCCCGAATCCCCAATCCCGAATCCCGAATCACGGCCTATCCAACGCCGCCGGGCGATCCGCCTGCCGTATCCGCTCCCGCCGCAGCAAGTACAGCCCGCTGGCGACGATGATGCCGGCGCCGGTCCAGGTCCAGCCATCGGGCAGGGTCTGCCACAGCAGCCAGTCCAAGCCGATCACCCAGACCAGGCCGGTGTATTCCAGCGGCGCGATCATCGAGGCCTCGCCGCGCAGGAAGGCCTGGGTCAGCGCAATCTGCCCCAGTGCGCCAGCCAGGCCCATGCCGGCGATCAGCCAGGCGTGCTCGCCCCGCAACGGCACCCAGTCGGGAATGGCCAGCAGGCCGGCGCCGACCGCCATGAACAGCAGGAACGACACCACCATCGCCTGCGGGGTGTCGGTGCGGGTCAGCAGACTCACGCTGATGGCGGCGATGGCATAGGCGGTGGCCGCCAGCAGCACCATCAGCCCGGGCAGCGAGATCAGCCCGTCCACGCCCGGGCGCAACACCACGATCACCCCGACCAGGCCAATCCCGATCGCCGTCCAGCGCCGCGGCCCGACCCGCTCGCCCAGCAACGGCACCGACAGCGCCGCCACCAGCAACGGGGCGACGAAATACAGCGTGTAGGCGGTCGACAACGGCATGCGCTTCAGGCCGTAGACGAAGCAGCCGATCATCACCATGCCCAATACCCCGCGCAGCAGGTGCAGGCCCCAGCGCACCGGCACGATCGAGCGCGGGCCGGCGGTGGCAAATACCCACACCAGCACGAACGGCAGCGAGGCGGCGCCACGCAGCAGGGTGACCTGCAGCGGCGGGTAATGCGCCGACAGCAGCTTCATTCCCGCATCCATCAGCGAGAAGCAGGCCACGGCGGCCACCATCCAGGTGATGGCGGGAAGCGGAGAGCGGGTGGTGGGCATGGGCCATTATCGCTGCGCTTGCGCGCAGACTGCCAACCGCGTGTGGACCGGGGCGACGACACGATGCCCTAGAATGGCGGCTGTTTATAGAGAGCAGGAGCTTTGCATGCCTTCCTTCGACGTGGTGTCCGAAGTCGACAAGCACGAACTGACCAATGCGGTGGACCAGGCCAATCGCGAGCTGGATACGCGCTTCGATTTCAAGGGCGTGGAAGCCAGGTTCGAGCTGGAGGACGGCAAGGCGATCAACCAGTCCGCACCCAGCGACTTCCAGGTCAAGCAGATGACCGACATCCTGCGCGCGCGCCTGCTGGCACGCGGCATCGACGTGCGCTGTCTGGAGTTCGGCGACATGGAGACCAACCTGGCCGGTGCGCGCCAGAAGGTCACCGTCAAGCAGGGCATCGAGCAGAAACAGGCCAAGCAGCTGGTCGCCAAGCTCAAGGAGGCCAAGCTCAAGGTCGAGGCGCAGATCAATGGCGACAAGCTGCGCGTGAGCGGCAAGAAGCGCGACGACCTGCAGGATGCGATGGCGCTGCTGAAGAAGGCCGATTTCGAGCTACCGTTGCAGTTCGACAACTTCCGCGACTGAGCACGCGTTGTGGCTGATACGGCGCCTTGTTGTGCCGCGCTGTGCAGGCGGGCCGCGCGGCGCGGTGTGTCGGCCGCCCGTTACCCGGGCATCGGCCACGCGCGCGCCGGCGCGTTACGGAGCTGATGCAAGCATGCGTGGCCTGCTCTCCAGCCTGTTGCAACGCGCGCACCTGGCCACGGTGCCGCAGGCGCCGCCCGCTGCCGGGACGGCGTGCGCCATGACGCACGCACAGCCGCGCATCGAAACCGGCTCGACGCTGCATACGCTGGCCGGGCTGGACCCGGTGGCGGCTGCGACCTTTGCCGATGCGTTTGCGGCGGAAGTGCAGCGCGCCATCGCCAGCTGCACGCTCGGCCAGGCCGGCACCAGCCGGGCGCAGGCGCTGGAGCAGATCCATTCGCTCAAGAACACGCTCTCGCTGACCGGCTCTGCCGAACTGCTGAACGCCTGCGACCAGTTGCGCGGCGATGTCGACGGCGGCGAACTCGGGTGCGCGCTTGCGCAGCGCTACACCGCCATTGCGACCGCGGCCGGCCTGTTGGTCAAGAATTACCGACGCACCCTCCCCAACGACGACACCGGCCCCGATGCGTAGTGGATCCAACCGTGCAGCGCCCGGCCTGATTCTGGCCGCCCGGCAACTGCGCAACGACCGGCTGGTGCGGCTGTTCGAATCGTTCCTGGAATACCGCGCCTGCGTCGGCCGGGTGATCGTGCAGACCATCGTGGCCCTGTGGTGCTTCGGCTGGCTGTACGGGCCGCAGCCGGTGCTGGTCAGGGATGCGCAGGCGGTGTTCCCCACCGCGGCGATGCTGTGGGGGCTGGCGGTGGTCTGGATGGTGCTGGTGCGACGCAGGCTCATCCCGCCGGGCGAGTGGCTGGATGCGGTCGGGTTTGCGATGAACCTGCTGTTCATCGGCATCCAGACCTATCTGGCCTTCATCCTGCTGATGTCGCTGAATGCCTTCCTGCCCTTCATCACCATCGCCGCGGTGGCGCGCTACGGGCAGAAGGCGACGCTGCCGGTGCTGCTCAGCACCTTCGTGCTGATGCTGTTGACCGCGCCGGCCGGCTACTGGCTCTCGCGCCCTGCGTACTTCGTGTATGCGGTGGCGCTGAGCGTGGTACTGCCGCTGCTGGTGGCGCGCATCGTCAGCGCGATGCAGGAGATCGCCCTGCAGGCGCTGGCCTCGCGCGATGCGCAGAGCCGCTTCATCAGCACCATGAATCACGAACTGCGCACACCGTTGAACGCGGTCATCAACTGCGCGCAGCTGATCGATGGCGATACCTTGTCGGCACAACAACGCGAACTGATGCAGGCGATGACGGTCAATGCGATCGCGCTGCGCCACCGCGTGAACGAAGTGATCGACGTGGCCAGCATCGACGGTGGCCGGCTGCAGCTGCACAGCAAGCCGCTGAGCCTGCTCGATGTGCTGGCCACGGTCAAAGCGGTGTGTGCAAGTGCCGCGTCCACCAAGGGCGTGGCGCTGGAACTGCGCAGCGATGCGGCACAGACGCCTGACCTCATCGGCGACGAGGGGCGTATCGAACAGGTCATCACCAACCTGGTCATCAATGCGATCAAGTTCACCCCGGCCGGTGGGTCGGTGGACGTGCTGATCGCCGCCACGCAGGTGCAGCAGCGCTGGGCGATTTCGGTGACCGTGACCGACACCGGCATCGGCATTGCCGACGACCAGAAGGCCTACATCTTCACCCCCTTCACCCAGCTCAGCACCGGCTTCAACCGCACCGAGGGCGGGGTCGGCCTGGGTTTGTACATTGCGCTGTCGGTGTCCGACGCGATGGGCGGCAGCCTGAGCGTGCGCGACAATCCCGGCGGCGGCAGCGTGTTTCGCTGGACCTTCGAGCTGGCTGCCGCCGCGGCGCACCGCAGCCGACCGCCGGCGCTGCGCGAGGCCCTGCAGCAGCATGCCGCAACGGTGCCGCCGCTGCATTGCCTGGTGTTCGAGGACTTGGACACCAATCGGCTGGTGATCGGCAACCTGCTCACCCGCGCCGGGCATCGGGTGAGCTTTCACAGCGATGGCAGCAACGCGGTGCAGCGCATCCGCGAAGCGGCGCCGGATCTGGTGTTCCTCGACCTGCACATGCCCGGCACCTCGGGCTGGGACGCGCTGCGGGAGGCGCGCGAGGCGATCGCCGCCCTGCCGCCGATCATCGTGCTGACCGCCGACACCCGCACCGATTCGATGCGCGAGGCCACCGCTGCCGGCGTTGCCGGCTATCTGTCCAAGCCGATCAACGCGCACGAGTTGCTGGCCATCCTGGGCGCGCAGGCCCCCCATGCAACCGGCTGACCTGAAACCGGGCAACGGGGCGCGCCAGCACTGGCATGCCGGCGCGCAGACGCGCACACCGCTGGCGCTGCTGTACCTGCACGGGTTCACCGCCAGCCCGGGAGAAGCCGGCGACCTGCCCGAGCAGATCGCCGATGCGCTGGCTGCCAACCTGTACGTGCACCGGTGGCCAGGGCATGGCCGCAGCGCGGCCGATGCGATGCAGGGGCTGACGCCGGCGGTGTTGCAGGCCTCGGCACTGGATGCGCTGGCGCAGGCGCAGCGCATGGGCGCGCGCGTGGCGATCGTCGGCTCGTCCATGGGCGCCACGCTGGGCTTGTGGCTGGCGGCGCAACGTCCCGATGCGGTGGCCGCAGTGATTGCCTGGTCACCGGGCATCCGGCCGGCCGACCCGGCGCTGCTGGATCAGGTCTGCGCCGCGCAAACGCCCTTGACCGACCCACGCCCGCGCACCGCCGCGTCCCTGGCGTTCTGGTCGAGCACCATCCACCCGGACGGCTTCCGCGCGCTGCGCAGCCTGTTCGACGCGGTTGCCGCCGATCCACCCTGGCCACGCGTGCGCTGCCCGGTGTTTCTGGGCTATTACCGCGCTGCCAACGGCGAGGAGGATCCAACCGCCTCGGTGTCGGCGATGCTGGCCATGTTCGCCGCGCTCGGCAGCGCGCCGGCACACACCTGCGCGATGGCCTTCGATACCGGCGCGCATGCGATCGGCTCGCCGCACAAGACCCCGCACGCCGATACGGTTGCGCGGGCCTCGATTGCATTCTTGCGCGCGCATGTCGGCCTCAAGGGCGCACGCCAATGACGCCGTATCCGCGTGAGCGCTGCAACTGCCGCGGGTTTTCCCCGCACTCGGCTCGCCATGTCGGCCGCGCCCGCTCGGCGCGGCGCCGCAGTGGCACTGGCGGCCGCGCCGGCAGCGATCGCATACACTGGCCCACCATCACGCCGCCGCCACGATGACGCCCACGCCTGCCACGCTTGATCCGTTGACCGCCACCCGCCAGTGGATCGAGCGCGCGGTGATCGGCTTGAACCTGTGCCCGTTCGCCAAGGCGGTCTACGTCAAGGAGCAGGTGCGGCTGGTGCTCAGCGATGCCAGCACGCCCGAGGCGCTGCTCGAACAACTGGCCGAGGAGCTGGTGCTGCTGCGCGACACGCCGGCCGAGCAGATCGACACCACCTTGATCGTGCATCCGGACGTGCTCACCGATTTCCTGGACTACAACGACTTCCTCGACAACGCCGACGCGGCGGTGGACGCGCTGGATCTGGACGGCGTGCTGCAGGTGGCCAGCTTCCATCCGGACTATCAGTTCGCAGGCGCGGCGGTGGATGACGTGGCCAACTTCACCAACCGCTCGCCCTTCCCCACCTTGCACCTGCTGCGCGAAGACAGCGTGGAGCGCGCGGTGGCCGCGTTCCCGGACCCGGACGTGATCGTCGAACGCAATATCCAGACGCTGGAACGCCTGGGCCAGGACGGCTGGGAACGGTTGTTGAGCGCATCGCAGCACTGACCGCCGCAGCGCGTGCGGCGGCACCAGCGGTGCCGGACGGCCGCGTCGGAGACACGTGGCGCCGTGCCGGCGCGCCCTAGCTCGGCCCACCGATGACGGCGCGGTAAGGCACCAGAAGGCGCCAGCATGCCCGGGCCGCACGCGGGAATCCGTTGCTATGGCCACCACGGCGCCCGCGTTACAGTGCGCGCGACCTCACTGCCATGGTGCGCCCGATGCCGCTGACTCCCGCCGTCTCCGCATGGAATCCCTCCCCGTTGCAGGACCGCGTGGTGGTGATCACCGGTGGTGCCCAAGGCATCGGCCGTGGCATCGCGCAGGCGGTGCTGGGCGCCGGCGGCAGCGTGGTGATCGGCGACCTGGATGCCGATGCCGGCAAGGCCTGCCTGCAGGAGTGGGCGTTGCCACGGCGCAGTGCCTTCGTGCGCTGCGATGCCGCGCGCGAACCGCAGGCAGCGCGCCTGATCGCCACCGCGCTCAAGCGCTTCGGGCGACTCGATGGCCTGGTCAACAACGCAGGCGTGGCCGATCCGCATGTGGCGCCCTTGCCGCAACTGGACTGGGACGAATGGAATCGCAGGCTGGCCAGCCTGCATGGCGCATTCCTGTGCAGCAAGCAGGCCTTGCCCGCCTTGGCGCAGGCCCCGGGCGGTGGCGCGATCGTCAATATCGCCTCCACCCGCGCCTGGCAATCGGAGCCGCATAGCGAAGCCTATGCCGCCGCCAAGGGCGGGCTGGTGGCCTTCACCCACGCCTTGGCGCTGAGCGAAGGACCGCAGGTGCGCGTCAACAGCATCAGCCCGGGGTGGATCAGCACCGACGCCTGGCGCGCGCCGCAGCGCCGGCGCACACCCAAGTTATCGCGGCGCGACCATGCCCAGCATCCGGCCGGACGCGTCGGCACGCCGGACGACATCGCGCAGCTGGCGGTCTATCTGCTGTCGCCGCAGCTGTCGGGCTTTGTGACCGGGCAGGACTTCATCGTCGATGGCGGCATGTCGCGCAAGATGCAGTACGTCTAAGGAGTGCCGCGCATGCCGGGATCGGCGCATGCGCACTCAACGGCAACGCGGCTCAGGCCTGCGCGCCGCGGCCGAACAACACCGCAAGATCCTCCGCCGCCAGCGCGCGCCATTGCCCGGACGGCAGACCGTCCAGCGACAAGCCACCGATGCGGCTGCGGTGCAAGGCCACCACGTGATTGCCGGCGGCGGCGAACATGCGCCGCACCTGGTGATAGCGGCCTTCGTGCAGGGTCAGGCGTGCCTGGCGTGGGCCGAGCACGTCCAGTTCGGCCGGCAGCAGCGGCTTGGTTTCGCCTTCCAGCAGGAGCGTGCCGCTGGCAAACAGCGCCGCTTCGTCGCCGCGCAGATCCTCGGCCAGGGTGACGTCGTAGACCTTGTCCAACGCCGATTTTGGCGAAATGATCCGGTGCAGCAGCGCGCCGTCGTCGGTCATCAGCAACAGGCCGCTGGTCTCGCGGTCCAGCCGCCCCACCGGCGCCAGCACCGGCGCGCGTGAACGGAAGCGCGCCGGCAGCAGTTCGTAGATCAGCCGGCCGGTGTCCTTGGTCGAGCAGGTGTAGCCGCTCGGCTTGTGCAGCAAGAGGCTGAGACCCGCTGGCGGATCCAGCGGCTCGCCATCGATGCGGATCGCATCGTGCTCCACCTGATCGTCGGCATACAGCACCTCGCCGGCGGCATCGGTGACCGCGCCCTGGCGAAACAGCTGGGTCACCTGCTTGCGGCTGCCGTAGCCGAGATTGGCGATGTGCTTGACCAGCTTCATGCGCGCGCTCCGCGGCCGCGGATGGCGGAAATCAGCTTGAACCCATCGCGTTCGGCGGCCACGCGCACCTGCCCGAAACTTTCGTTGAGCACGTATTCGTAGGGCAGATGCCGGTTGGCGACCAGCAGCAGCTGCCCACCCGGGCGCAGCGCCTGCGCGGCCACGGCGATGAAGCGCTGGCCGATATCCGGGCGATCGGCGCGCGAAGGCGTGTGGAACGGCGGGTTGCTGACGATGAAATCGTACTGCGCCGCCAGGCCGGCGGTGACGTCGCGCCAGTGGTACTGCAGCTGCGCCGGATGCGCGATGGCCTGCAGATTGCGCTGCGCCAGGGTGAGTGCACGCGCCTCGGCCTCGTACAGATCCAGTCCGGTGACCTTGGGACAACGCGCCAGCACCTCGGCCGACAGATAGCCGAAGCCCGCGCCCAGGTCGGCACCGTGCCCGGCCAGCGTGCCCGGCAGATGCTCGACCAACAGCGCCGAGGCAGGATCGATGCGGTCCCAGGCGAACACACCGGGGCGGCTGACGAAGCGCCCGTTCAGGATCGGGCGCGGCGCATCCAGCGCGGCCCAGCGCGCCTGCAGCGCCGCATCGGTGTCGGCGGGCAGCGGCGGGCTCCAGTAGGTGCGGCAATGGTGCTTGGTCAGGCTGCCGGCCAGGCCGGTGAGCTGACGCAGATCGGCCTCGCCCGAGCGCGCGCCCTCGTTGTTGGACTGGCAGGCCACCACGCGGCCGCCCGGCGCGGCCAGCGCCACCGCGCGCGCAAACAAGGCACGCGCTTCCTCGCGTTGCCGCGGCGGCAGCACCAGCACCAGGGCGTAACGGGTGCTGTCGGCCTCGATCTGGCTCTCTTCGCGCACGCTCCAGCCATTGCGCTCCAGCGCTTCGGCAAACGGGCGAAAGCTCTGCTCGCAGGTCAGTGCATCGGCCGCCGCATGCGCGCGCAGCGGAAAGCCGTCGCGCGCGCGCAGGAACAGCACCGGGCCGCTGGGCCACGGCAGCACGCCCTGGGCAAAGGGCAGAAACAGGGCTTGAAGCGGGGCATCGTGCGGGCCAGCCATCGGATCATCGGGTCGGGAACAGGCTGCCATTGTAAGGGAGCACTGCCTGTCCCCCCGCCCTGGTGCTGGTTTGAACCGGCGTTCGATTGCGTGACCTGCAGACCGCGGCCCTTCCAATGTCTATACGGACTATTGATGCGCACGCAACATCCGCCCACCTAGGCTGGAATCACACCAATACCGGAGAGACGCGATGCGAGCCCTGTTCGTAGGTGGAGTGGTCGACAACAGCGAAATGGATCTGGATGACACCCCGCCACCGATGCATTACCCCGAAAACACCGGCGCGGGCCGGCCGCGTTATCGGCTGCATCAGGTCGGCGAGCGCGATGACGGCAGTGTGGCGTATGCGGTGTATGGCGCACCGGAGATGGCCGACGAAGACATCAGCCGGATCACCGAGGAGCGCGGCTATGCACGACGTTTCAGCGCGTCGCCCGAATCGCCGCGCTGAGCGCACCGGCGCAATAAGCGCGCGCGATAGCGGAACGCGCATGAAAAAACCGGGCCTGGGCCCGGTTTTTCCTGTTTGACGGCCTGGATCAGCGCGTCTTCGGTGTCACCCGCCAGATCACGTTCCCGACATCGTCGGCCACCAGCAGCGCGCCGGTATTGTCCGGGCTCACGCCCACCGGGCGCCCCTGCGCATTGCCCTCGGCGTCCAGGAAGCCGTCCAGCACGGTGATCGGCGTGCCACTGGGCTTGCCGTCGGCAAACGGCACGAACAACACCTTGTAGCCGCTGGGCGGATCGCGGTTCCACGAGCCGTGCTGGCCGATGAAGGCGCCCTGCCGGAAGCGCTCCGGCAGCAGGCTTCCGCTGGCAAAGCTCAGACCGAGCGAAGCGGTATGCGGGCCCAACGCGTAATCGGGCTTGAGCGCCTTGGCCACCAGCTCGGGGTTTTGCGGCTTGACCCGCTCGTCCACGTGCTGGCCGTAGTAGCTGTACGGCCAGCCATAAAAGCCGCCGTCGCGCACCGACGTAAGGTAGTCGGGCACCAGATCGCTGCCGATCTCGTCGCGCTCGTTGACCACGACCCACAGCGACTTGCTCTGCGGCTCCCAGGCGGTGCCGACTGGATTGCGCAGGCCGCTGGCAAACACGCGGCTGCTGCCGGTGGCCGGGTCGATCTCCAGGATCGCCGCACGGTTGAGTTCGGCCTCCATGCCGTTTTCGGCCACATTGCTGTTGGAGCCGACGCCGACGTACAGCTTGCTGCCATCGGCACTGGCCAGCAGCGACTTGGTCCAGTGGTGATTCAGCCCGCCAGGCAGATTGGCCACGAAGGTCGGCTTGGCGGTGATATGCGTTTCGCCGGGCTTGTACGGGAAGCTCACCAGCGCATCGGCATTGGCCACGTAGAAACGATCGCCGACCAGGGCCATGCCGAATGGCGAAAACAGGCCGCTGATGAACTGGGTACGCACTTCGGCCACGCCGTCGCCGTCGGCATCGCGCAGCAAGGTGATGCGGTTGGCGCTGGGCACCACGGCACCGGCCTTGCTCATCATCGCGCCCTGCACCTTCTTGCGAATGCCACCGCCTTCGGCGCTGTCCGGTTTTGGCGGCTCGGCGGTTTCTGCCACCAGCACGTCGCCGTTCGGCAGCACATAGATCCAACGCGGGTGGTCCAGATCACGCGCGAACGCGGCAACCTGCAGGTCGTCGGCGGCGATCGGCTTGGCGTTCTCGGTCCAGCGCTTGACCGGCGCCACCTTGACGGTGGGGATCAGGCGTTTGACCGGCTCGGGCAATTGCGGGTTCGGCCCGGTCCCCTGTTCGATGGCAAGCGTGGCGGTGTCGCCGCAGGCGGCGAGGACGGCGACGGTCAGTAGCGACAGCGGCCAGCGGGCGAGCTTCAACGCGGGAGCATTCATTGCGCGGGCAATCCTGAACAGTTGCGACAATCGGCCATCATGCCGTCACCGCCACGACGAGAAGTAAACACATCGTCAATGCATCGTTCAGGGCGCGGCTTGCGGATCACTGCCCAATGGCAACGGATGCACGGCCACGATGCGGTCCATCCAGATCCAGTGCGGCTCCTGTGCGGCGTCCAGCTGGTCGATGCGCAGCTGGCCGTTGAGCCCTTCGCGCTGCTGGTCGTCCAGGTAGGTCTGGATGCTCGGGCGCACCGCAACGGTGCCGCTGATCATGCTGCCGTCGTCGAGTTCGACGCGGACGCGCTCCTGGCCACCGAGCAGCGAGACCCAATGTTCGAGCGTGGCGATCTGCACTTGTTCCGAATAGACGTGCGGGGCGTATCTGGACATGGCGTCATCTCCATCGAGGGAGTGCATCACGCTAGGCCACATGCTGTGAAAGAGGCAGCAAACAGCCCCCTTCGACCGGTTGCGGATCTGTCGCCGCGACGGCGCGACATCAGACCCGCCTTCCGTCTCACTCCACCGATTCGCGCGCGGCGCGCACCGCGGTGACCAGCTGGGCGACGCTGTAGGGCTTGGCCAGATGCTCCTGGAAACCGGAGTCCAGCGCGCGCTTGCGATCGTCGTCGCGTGCCAGTGCGGTCACGGCCACCGCCGGCAGTGCTGCCGCGTCCAGCCCTAGGTTGTCGCGCACGGTGCGGATCAGCCCGTAGCCGTCCATGCCCGGCATGCCGATGTCGGTCAGCATCAGATCGAAGCGTGCGTGGCCGCGATGATCGATCAACGCCAGCGCATCGGTGGCGCTGCCGGCGGTGACCACTTCGGCACCCTGCTCTTCCAGCAGGCGGCGCAGGTAGTCGAGCATGTCCGGCTGATCTTCCACCGCCAGCAGGCGCAGGCCATTGAGCGCACGCGCTTCGATGATCTGCTCGGACATCAGCCGCCGGCGCAGCTCGCGCCGCGGACGCCTGGCCTGGTCGGGCACATGCTCGGGCAGGCGCACCGTGAACGTGGCGCCCTTGCCGCGCCCGCCACTGGTGGCGCTGACCTGGCCGCCATGCATTTCCACCAGCTGCTGCACGATCGCCAGGCCCAGGCCCAGGCCGCCGTGCTGGCGCGTGGTGGTGCCGTCGGCCTGGCGGAACCGGCCGAACAGATGCGGCAGGAATTCGGCTGCGATACCGTCGCCCGAATCGCGCACCGACACCAGCACGTGGCCGTCGTCGCGCTCGATGGTGACGTCGATGCGGCCATGCGCCGGAGTGAACTTGATCGCATTGGACAGCAGATTCCACAACACCTGCTGCAGCCGCGTGGCATCGCCCAGCACCAGGCACGGCGTCGACGGGGCATGCACCTCCAGCACCTGGTCCTTGCCCTCGGCCGCCAGCTCCTGGGTGTTCAGGGCTTCGCGCACCTGCTCGGCCAGGTCCAGCGACTCGACCTCCAGCTGCACCTTGCCCAGCAACATGCTGCTGAGATCGAGCATGTCCGAGATCAGGCGTTTCTGCGCACGGGCGCTGCTGGCGATCACCGACAGGCCCTTGTAGTTGGGATGGCCTTCCTCGACCCGCTGCAGCAACAGCTCGCTCCACCCCAGGATGGTGGTCAGCGGCGTGCGCAGCTCGTGCGACAAGGTGGCCAGGAATTCGTCCTTCAGCCGCGCCATGCTCTCGGCTTCGTTGCGCGCACTGCGCTCGGATTCGAGCAGTTGCTCGCGCGCCAGTTCGATCTCGCGCTGTTCGGTCACGTCCGGGCTGCTGCCGGCCAGGCCGATGAAGCGCCCGTCGGCCGAGTAGCGCGGCGTGGCGGTCATCTCGATCCAGCGCCACTGTCCGTCGTGGCGACGCGCACGCACCAGCGCGTGCAGGCCGCGCTGTTCGTCCAGCGCGGCGGCGAGTTCGAACTGGAAGATCGACAGGTCATCCGGATGCAGCAACTCGCTCCAGGCCGAGACCGTGCCGCTGGAAATGTCGATGCCGAAGAATTCGCCATACGCGCTGTTGACGAAGCGCACCACGCCTTGCGCGTCCAGCACCCAGACCGGCATCGGCAGGCCGTCGGCCAGCGCGCTGAAGCGGGCCTCGCTCTCGGCCAGCTCGCGCTCCACCCGCTTGCGCTCGGTGATGTCCATGAACAACACCGCCACCCGCGCCTGCTCCGGCTGACCGACCCGGAACGCATCCACCGAATACCAGCGGCGCAGCGCCTTGGCCTGCATTTCGAAGTGGATGCGGTTACCGGTGCGGGCGACATGGCCGTAGCGGTCGAACCACTCCTGTTCGTGGTCGGCGAGCATGCCGCGAATGGACACGTTCACTACGTCAGACAGACCGGTGTAACGCTCGAACGCGTCATTGGTCATGCGGAACACGTAATCGACGGCCTTGTCGCCGTCGAACACCATGTCGATGACGCAAAACCCTGCATCCAGGTTATGGAAGATCTCGTGGTACATCCCCGGGTCGAGGAAGGGCTCGGCGGATGCTGCCGGGAGGCCGGTGGCCAGATCGGGGCGGGTGGTCGAGGTGCTCAAATCGGGATCCAGGGGTGATGCCAGGGCGGATGACGGGCAGATGAAAGCACGCACGGTGTCGTCAGCGGGTGCACAGCCAGCCGACCCGGTTCACACGCATCCAGCCCGTTCCCCGGCGATCACCACAACAGCGCCGCGCACAGCGCGATGCATGCCGCCAGCACCACGATCCCGGCGATCACGCCGCGGAACACCCACTCGCCTTCGCGGCGCAATTGCTCGTCCATCCAGCGCTGCGCTTCTTCGCGCCAGGCGGTGGAGCGCGCGTACTCTGCGTCGAGCAACAGCAGCCTCACCCGCGACAGGCCGAGCTTGGCGCATTCGCTGCGGCAGCGCTCGCTGAAACCATCTTCGCCGGTGGCGACCTGTGCGCCCAGCGGCAGCTGCAGTTCGAGTTCATGCCTGGACATAACGGGGACGCTCCTGATCAAGCTCGTGTTCCAGCGCCATCCGCGCCAGTTGGGTGTAGTTGGCACGCGGACCCTGGCCCCGGCCGGTAAGCATTCCCTGGTAATCCAGGTCCTGCCACACCCGCCCGGTCCACTCCACGCAATCCTCGGCAATCACCAGCATCAGCGAGTAGCGATACTCCAGCCCGTTGGCGGCGGTGTAGGCGTAGACCGGCGGAAACTGCACCGCCACATCGCCCTGGCGCGCCAATGCGGCCAGGTGCTCGCGCAAGGCCTCGCGCGGCGAGGCCCCCGGTGCCAGGCGCAGCGTGCGCGTTGCCAGGTCCAGGTCCACCTCGCTTTGCAGGGCGACGAAGGCGGCCGCCCCGGTAGCGGGGTTGTGGCCGTGCTGCTTCGCCCAGTCGATGAACTGCAGGCGCACGTCCGACGGCATGTGTGCCGGCGCCGAAGAGGCTGATTTTGTGCGGAAAGAGTGGGTGTCCATGCTGGCGATCTTCCCGGCTGCGCCGTGAAGCGCAGGCGCAGGCGCAGTGAACCCGCCGTCATGGTGCCGACGCCGCGGATTAACCGCGTGGCAATGACCTGCCAGGCCTTGCGCGGCAAGCGTTGCCGGCAAGCAGACGCGCCCCCACACTGCAGAAACGCCCGGTACTTCCACGTACCTTCCGCTTGGAGACTCTCCATGAAACGTTCCAGCCTTTGCGGCGCCAGCCTGTTGCTGGCAGGACTGCTCGCGGCAACCGGCGCGCAGGCACGTGTTCGTAACGTCACCGATCCACAGGCGCCTCGCGCGCTGAGCGGCGACGGCAAGGTCGATGTCCGCTGGACCGATCCGGCACAGTTTTCCGAAGTGCGCTTCAGCGGCAACCGCTGGGAAGCACAGCGTGGCGACTGGGTCACCCAGCTGGCGAGCTATTTCCAGCAGAGCGCCGCGCGCAAACTCCCCGACGGCCAGCGCCTGAGCGTGACCATCACCGACATCCGCCGCGCCGGCCAGTACGAGCCCTGGCGCGGGCCACGCATGCAGGACGTGCGCATCGTCAAGGACATCTACCCGCCGCGCCTGAGCTTCAACTACACGCTGACCGGCGCCGATGGCCAGGTGATCGACCAGGGCGAACGCAAGCTGGTGGATTCGGCGTTTCTGATGAGCGGACCGCGCCTGACCGACAGCGACCCGCTGCGCTTCGAGAAGGCGATGATCGACGACTGGGTGCGCAAGCAGTTCCGCGGCGACCGGAGCACGGCCGGGCTGTGATTGGTTGGTGCTGACGGCGCCAGAAAAGCAACTCGGCTTTGTGTGAGAACGGCGCGTCGCGACGCGCCGTTTTTATTCATAGCGCAAGGCGATTACGCATCCGCAATGCCATGAGGGTTAACAGCGCCATAGGAGTTAGTAGCGCACTTCCGGCGTACGGCGACTGCTTCGAGCCCCTCTCCCGGCGGGGCGATAAGGCACTGCCTGCGCGCCACTGGCGCGCGCCTTGGAGTGCCCGCGCTGCTGGCGCGGGCCGGGCGCGGAGCGGGGGTTGGGGTGAGGGTATGGGGCGAAGCCCACGTGTCGTTCCAAATGCCTGTGGCTTCGCACGTCTCCTCATCCTTCCCTTCGGGGCGGCTTCTCCCGATGGGAGAAGGGACACACCTCACCGCGTGAGGCCCTCGCCCACTGCAGCCTCGCCCACATACACCCGCGGCACGCGCTTGAGTCCGCACAGCAGCTGATACGCGCTGACATTGCACTGCGTTGCCAGCGGACTGACACGCGGCGCATCTCCCCAGAGCTGCACGCTGGCACCGATGTCGGCCTGCGGATGCCCGGTGAGATCCACGGTCAGCATGTCCATCGACACGCGGCCGATCAGCGGGCAGACCTGTCCATCCACCAGCACCGGCGTGCCGTTGGGGGCAAACTGCGGATAGCCGTCGGCATAGCCCATCGCCACCACGCCCACGCGGGTCGGCCGTTCGGCGACGAAACGTGCGCCGTAGCCCACCGGCTCGCCGGCCGGCAGCTCGCGCACCGAGATGATGCGCGAGCGCAGCGTCATCACCGGACGCAGCTGCGCGGTGATGTCGGTGTCCTGCGGGAACGGGTTTGCGCCGTACAGCATCAGCCCCGGACGCGACCAGTCGTTGCGCAGCGCCGGCCAGCCAAGCAGGCCGGGCGAATTGCGCAGGCTGGTTTCCGCAGGCATGCCGCCGGCGGTCAGCGCGAACGCCACCGCCTGTTCGTCGGTGCGGCTGCACTCCAGCTCGTCGGCGCGCGCCAGATGGGTCATCAGCACCAGCGAGGCGATCTGCGGCAGCCCGCGCAGACGCAGCCACGCCGCACGGAAATCTTCCGGCGACAGGCCCAGCCGGTGCATGCCGCTGTCCAGCTTCAGCCACACCCGCAACGGACGCGGGCTCTGGAACCCGGCCAGCGCGCGCACCTGCTGCGGCGTGGCCACCACCGTCCACAGATCGTGCTCGGCGATCAGGCGCAGTTCGTCGTGTTCGAAGAACCCTTCCAGCAGCAGGATCGGCGCGCGGATGCCGGCCTGGCGCAGCTCCAGCGCTTCTTCGATGCAGGCCACCGCAAAGCCGTCGGCCTCGCCGTCCAGCGCCTGCGCGCAGCGCACCGCGCCGTGGCCGTAGGCATCGGCCTTGAGCACCGCCAGGGCCTTGCTGTTGCCCAGGCGCCTGGCCAGGCGGTAGTTGTGACGCAGTGCGTCCAGGTCGATCAACGCTTGCGCAGGACGCACTACGCGGCCTCCTGCTGCGCGCGTGCGCTGCGTGGCGACAGGTAACGGAAGATGTCCAGGCCTTCGCTATCGATGTCGGGCGTACGGCCCTGCATCAGGTCGGCCAGGTAGCGGCCGGACCCACAGGCCATGGTCCAGCCCAGGGTGCCGTGGCCGGTATTGAGGAACAGGTTGGCATACGGCGTGGCGCCGACCACCGGCGTGCCGTCCGGCGTGGCCGGGCGCAGGCCGGTCCAGAACTCGGCCTGGGCCGGATCGCCGGCGCCGGGAAACAGGTCGTTGACCACCATCTCCAGCGTGGCGCGGCGGCGCGGATTCAAGGACAGGTCGAAGCCGGCCACCTCGGCCATGCCGCCGACGCGGATACGGTCGTCGAAGCGGGTCAGCGCGATCTTGTAGCTCTCGTCCAGCACCGTGGAGGTCGGCGCGCGCTGTGCGTCCACGATCGGAATGGTCAGCGAGTAGCCCTTGAGCGGATACACCGGCAGATGCAGGCCGAGCGAGAGCAGCAGGTCGGCCGAATAGCTGCCCAACGCCAGCACGTAGCGGTCGGCGGTTTCGATGCGGCCATCGATCTGCACGCCGGTGACGCGCCCGCCTGCGTGCTGCAGATGCTCGATCTGCTGCCCGTAGCGGAACTCCACCCCGGCCTGCGTGGCCAGTTCGGCCAGGCGCTGGGTGAACAGCCGGCAGTCGCCGGTCTGGTCTTCGGGCAGGCGCAAGGCACCGGCCATCTGCGCGCCACCGCCGGCCAGGCCCGGTTCGAACTGCGCGATCTGCGCCGGGGTCAGCAGCTCGTAGGGCACGCCGTACTGGGCCAGCACCTCGATGTCCTGCGCGGCGGCATCCAGTTGCTGCTGGGTGCGGAACAGCTGGGTGGTGCCGAGCTGGCGGCCTTCGAATTCGATGCAGGTGCTGGCACGCAATGCGTTCAGGCAATCACGGCTGTAGTCGGACATGCGCACCATGCGCGCCTTGTTCACCGCATAGCGCTCGGCGGTGCAGTTGCGCAGCATCTGGCTGAGCCAGGCCAGTTGTCGCAGGTCGCGGGTGGGCCGGATCGACAACGGTGCATGCTGCTCGAACAGCCACTTCATCGCCTTGCCGGGCACGCCGGGCGCAGCCCATGGCGAGGTGTAGCCGAACGACAGCTGGCCGGCGTTGGCATAGCTGGTCTCCAGCGCCGCCGCCGGCTGGCGGTCGACCACAGTGACCTGGCAACCGGCCTGCGCCAGATACCAGGCCGTGGTGGTGCCGATGACGCCGCTACCGAGAATGAGCACCCGCATGTCGTTCTCCTGGAAAGGGTATTCCCCCACAACCAGGCGCCGAGGGGGATAGTTAGACGCAGTATATTGCTAGCCAGGCAGTGCCATTTCTGGAATCAGCGCACCTTGGCAGTGAATCCTCCTGTCAAAACTTGTGGAAGCAGACCCGATGACGACCCGCACCCGCGAGCTGGACAAGATCGACCGCAAGATCCTGCGCATCCTGCAGCAGGAGGGGCGGATTTCCTTTACCGAACTGGGCGAGCGGGTGGGTCTGTCGACCACCCCCTGCACCGAGCGCGTACGCCGGCTGGAGCGCGATGGCGCCATCACCGGTTACTACGCGCGGCTGGACCCGCACTATCTCAAGGCCAGCCTGCTGGTGTTCGTGGAAATCAGCCTGGCCTACAAGTCCGGCGACATCTTCGAGGAGTTCCGCCGCGCCGCGCTCAAGCTGCCCAACGTGCTGGAATGCCATCTGGTGTCGGGCGATTTCGACTACCTGCTCAAGGCGCGCATCAGCGAGATGGCGTCGTATCGCAAGCTGCTCGGCAGTACCTTGCTGACCATGCCGCATGTGCGCGAATCCAAGAGCTACATCGTGATGGAAGAGGTCAAGGAGACCCTGGCGTTGCCGATCGAGGGCTGATGGCCGATGGCTGGGATTCGGGATTCGGGATTCGGGATTCGCGACAGCGTGGGTCAGCGCACCACGCGCATGCCGTCGCCGGCCGGAACCGCGTCGTAGTAGCGCCCGGTCTTGGTATCCAGCACCCGGTTGGCGCCAGCGGGCTGCATGCCCTGCAGCAAGCGGCCATTGCGGTCGTAGACCATCGGCGCGCTGGCCGGCGCAACCTGGCTGCCGGCCGGTGCCACCGGCGTCTGTGCCGGGCCACGGGTCGGAATGGTGGGCGCGGACGGGCGCTGGCCGAGCTGCGAGGGCACCGGAGCCGTGCCCGGCGCAGGCTGCACGGCGCGCGGTGCGGTCAGCGTGGGCTGGGCGGGCGTGGGGCTGGTGATCGGCTGCAGGGTATTGGACGCGCGTGTGCTGGTGGCCGATTGCGCCGTTGCCGCGCCTGCGGCAAGCAACAGACCACACAGCAGCAGGCCGCGCATCGAAGATGGAATCGCCATGACGGACACCGTGCTTGATCGAGGAGTACCGTCTGGATGGGGGCGCCGATGTACTGCGGCAATGCGGGAGATTGGCTGCGGGATGAACGCGTTCGTGAGGTGATAGCGGCGCGAAAGCATCCTTCTCCAGCGGGAGAAGGTGGCGCGCAGCGCCGGATGAGGGTGCGTGCAACGCCTGGCAATCAGTACGGGGCCATGGCCTCGCCGCCGCACCCTCAGCCCAACCCCGCTCTGCGCCCCGGCCTGCGCCAGCGGCGCAGGCGCACCAAGGCACGCGCGCCAGTGGCGCGCAAGCTGTGCCGTGGCGCCCCGGCGGAAGAGGGGCTTGGTCACACGCACGCTTGAACCACGCCGACAACGCCCACATCACGGGTGCAGGCGCGGCACCCCTGCCAGCGCGCGCATGCGAGAGCCCCATGAGCCAGTTCGACCTGACCCCTCCCTCCCCCGCCCAGCGCGACGCCCTGATCGCCGGGCTCAGCGACGAGGAACAGCGCGTGCTGCTGCACCATGGCACCGAAGCGCCATTCTGCGGGGTGTTCCTGGACAACAAGCTCGACGGCGTCTACACCTGCCGCCTGTGCGGCTTGCCGTTGTTCCGCTCCAGCGCCAAGTTCGAATCCGGCACCGGCTGGCCGAGTTTCTTCGCGCCCTACGACGCCGCCCATGTGCGCGAGATCCGCGACACCAGCTACGGCATGATCCGCACCGAGATCGTCTGTGCGCGCTGCGACAGCCACCTGGGCCACGTCTTCCCCGACGGCCCGCCGCCGACCGGCGAACGCCACTGCCTGAACTCGGTCTCGCTGGGCTTTACCGAAAACGGCCAGGCGCTGCCCAACCCCTTGCAGCGCGAAGGTGCCGAGGCGCAACCGGCCTGAGCCGACGCGTGTCGTCCGGCACGCAGGGATTCCGTGCCGGACGCCGTGGCGCACACCTGCGCCCCGCATGCACACACCGGCAGGCGCTGCCGCATCGCCAACGCATGCGGTACGCGACGAGGCGTTGATCCATTCCGGCCACCCGGTGCGACTCACTTGAGCCGGGTTGCGTCAGGACACGTGTTGCAGAGAGTGCTTGGCATGGCGGTTGCACCGCGAAACCCCGTGATCCCAGGCTGCAGCGGCCCACGGGCCACCTGGTGCGTGCAGCGCTGTCGCCGCCCATTTCCCGTGTGAAGATCCGCTGCGCCAGTTGATCGTTCAGCTACACCGCACACCTTCACGCCGTGCGCTTCAAGAATCTGCCGCGCAAGCCGAAACAACAGCAACCCTGTTTGCTTCTGGCTGCGCCATGCTCATCATCATCGGCTTCATCGTCGTCATCGTCAGTGTCCTGGGCGGCTATGTGCTGTCGCATGGCAAGCTGGGCGCGCTCTGGCAGCCGTACGAGCTGATGATCATCGGTGGCGCGGCGTTCGGCGCGTTTCTGGTCAGCACGCCCGGCAAGATCGTCAAGGAAACCTTCAGCAGCATCATGGGCGTGTTCAAGGGCCCGCAGTACAAGTCCGACGACTACAAGGACACGCTGAGCCTGATCTACGAGCTGCTCAACAAGGCGCGCCGCGACGGCTTCATGGCGCTGGAAGACCACGTCGAAAAACCGCAGGACAGCACCATCTTCGGCAACTACCCCAAGGTGGTTGCCGACCATCACCTGCTGGACTTCATCACCGACTGCCTGCGCCTGATGATCGGCAGCAACATCGAGCCGCACGAGCTGGAGCCGCTACTCGAGCTGGAGCTGGAAAAACATCACCACGAGGCGCTGGCGCCCTCGCATGCGTTGAGCAAGGTGTCCGACGGCCTGCCCGGCTTCGGCATCGTGGCGGCCGTGCTCGGCATCGTGATCACCATGGGCTCGATCGGCGGGCCGATCGAGGAGATCGGCCACCACGTCGGCGCCGCCCTGGTCGGCACCTTCCTGGGCATCCTGCTGGCCTATGGCTTCGTCGCGCCGCTGGCCGCGGCGATGGAAGCGCGCGCCGAGCAGGACGGGCGCATGTACGAGGCGGTCAAGACCGCGCTGCTGGCCTGCCTGCGTGGCTACAACCCGAAGATTGCGCTGGAATTCGCGCGCAAGACACTGCCCTCCAACGTGCGTCCGAGCTTTGCGGATTTCGAAACGCACCTGAAGACGATCAAGTAGGGCCGCGGTCATGGCCGAGGGCAAATCCACCGTCGTCATCCGACGGGTCAAGAAGGTGCAGGGCGGCGGCCATCACGGCGGCGCCTGGAAGGTGGCGTTTGCCGACTTCGTGACCGCGATGATGGCGTTCTTCCTGGTGCTGTGGCTGATGGCCGCCACCACCAAGGAGCAGCGCGCGGCGATTTCGGAATACTTCCGCAATCCCAGCCCGCTGTCGGGCAAGTCGCCGGCGCCCTCGCCGGGCATGAACGGCCCCGGCGGCGCCAGCACCTCGATGATCAAGCTCGGCGGCACCGCCGACATGGCCAAGGGGCAGAAGGACGAAATGGGCCGCAAGCGCGACAACGCCGCCGACACCAGTCAGGACAGCCGCGCCAAGGACAAGAAGCGCCTGGAAGCGCTGATGCAGGACCTGAAGGAAGCCATCGACAAGAGCCAGGCGCTGGAGCCGTTCAAGGACCAGCTGCTGCTCGACCTCACCCCGGACGGCCTGCGCATCCAGATCGTGGACAAGCAGAACCGGCCGATGTTCGACATGGGCCGCGACCAGCTCAAGCCGTACACCGTGGCGATCCTGCGCGAGCTGTCCAGCTTCATCAACCAGGTGCCCAACCACATCAGCATCACCGGCCACACCGACACCACCGCCTACAGCAGCGATGCCGGCTACACCAACTGGGAACTCAGCGCCGACCGCGCCAACGCCGCGCGCCGCGCGCTGGTGGGCGGCGGCATGGACGATGCCAAGGTGACGCGCGTGGTGGGGCTGTCCTCGTCGGTGCTGTTCGACAAGACCAACCCGCAGAACCCGATCAACCGCCGCATCAGCATCGTGGTGATGACCCAGGATGCCGAACAGGCCGCGCTGGCCGGCGCCGGCCAGGGCATTGCGCTGGGCAAGCCCACCCACGATGCCGACACCCATGTGCCGGACCTGAGTGCCGCGGCGACTGCGGCCACCACGGCGGTGGGGACACCGGCCGCGCTGCCTGCGGCAGGGCCCACCGCGGCGGCGGGCGGACCTGCAGCTGCTGAGAACGCCAAACCGCCCGCGGCAACCACCACGGTCGGCAGCACCGCGCCGGCCGCGCCGCGCGTCTCCACGCGCACCCAGCTGGCCTCGGCCACGGCCCTGGCCAAGGCTGCCGAAGCTGCCGTGGCTTCGCCGCGCACTGCCGTCGGCCAAGCGCCCCAGCGGCGCTGACGGCGGCTGAGGGCATCTGGCCTGGTGATTGCCTGGCGGCGGCTAGCGGTTGCTGGCGGCTGTACGGCTGGAGGCGGCAGGTTGTCGTGCAGACCTGACTGAGGTGCATGCCGAATTCCAGCATCCTGCGGCCGGCCGCTCCGGCTGCATTCCGGTCCCGACCAGCAGCGGCGCGCTCGTGCTCGGGCACAGGCGTGGTGTCGGCCGCTGCAGCCTGCCCGAAATACCGGCGTCGGCGCCTTCGACACGCTGGAGGGCCATAGGAGCGTGGACTGGCGAGGCCGGCATTCACCGGCCCGATGGCGGTACCCGAGCCGGGTTGCGCGCAAGCGCCTAGAATGGTCGGCCATTCCCAGCGTCGAGAACACCGTGTCCCGCAATTCCAAGGCCAAGCGCGACAAGCGCAAGAAGTCCCAACCCAAGCGCCCGATCGTCCGTCTGGGCCAGGCGCCGCAGATCGCCAACCATGCCGTGCTGCAGGATGCCGACGGCCGCGTGGTGGCGGCGATCGGCTTGCAGAACGACAGCGAATGGCTGCTGTCGATCGGCGGCCAGACCATGGGCAGCGCCGACAATCCGGTGCCGATGCTGGCCATGCTCAAGCACCTGGCCAATCTGCAGGAGAAGGAAGGCAAGACCATCTCGCTGGAATACTCCACCCAGCTGCAGCAGATGATCGACGACCTGGCCGCCGAAGACGGCAAGACCGCCGAGGAATACCTGACCACGCTGGTGTCCGAGTTCGAGAACAGCGACGCCGAGGGCGACGACGGCGAAGCCGAAGACGCAGATGCCGAGGCAAGCGATGCCCAGGCAGATGCTGACGCCGACGCCAGCGACGCAGACGCCGCTGCCGAAACCGCAGGCGACGCGCCGCAGGACGATGCCGACGACGCAAGCGACGGCAGCAAGAAAAAGAAGACCAAGAAGGCCTGAGGGCCTGCCGGTGGCCGTCTACGTCGACGATGCGGTGCATCTGTGGCGCGAGCAGCGCTGGGCGCATCTGCTCGGCGATACGCTGGACGAGCTGCATGCAATGGCGGCGCGGCTGGGCATTCCCCGCCGCGCCTTCCAGAACAAACTCAGCGGCGCGCACTACGACGTGCCCGCACCGCTACGCACCGAAGCCATCGCGCTCGGTGCCATCGCCATCTCCCGTCACACCGATCGCGTCTTGCTCAAGGCCTTGATCGCCAATGCACGTGCGCAGGCACGGGGCCAGGCGCCTTGAGGCGGGGATTGGGGGCTGGGGATTGGGGATTCGCAACGGCGGTGGCCGCAACCTGATTGGCGGCGCGCCTTTGTAGGCGCGCGCCGAGCGCGAGGAGCTGTCCCGGTAACGCCTGTCGCGCGCAGGCACGCTCCTACGTGGCAATCACCTGGCCGTGGACAATGCCAGCCAGACCCACACACCCGGGAACCGCTCTCGCGAATCCCCAATCCCGACTCCCCACTCCCGGTTCTCAGAACGCCTCGTTCCCCAGCCGCACCTCGACCCCCAGCAGCGAGGTCAGCGCCAGCATGGCGTCGTCGTCGCGGCTGAGGGCGATCCAGCCGGCATAGGCGTCGCCGCCGGTGTTCCAGTTCCACAGCGAGTAGCCGTGCTCGCGCAGACGATCGTAGGCCACCGCCATCAGGTCCGGCACACTCAGATCGCTGGCAAACTCCTCGTCATCCAGGTCGCCGCCCCAGTCGATGCGCAGGTTCCAGCGCGCGCTGAGTTCGTCGATGGCGGCAATGAACGCGTCGGTGTCCTTCCAGTCCACGAAGAAACCCGAGCGCCAGTCGATCGCATCCTTCAAGGCCCACAACCAGGCATCGTCGCCCTCGTCGTCGTCCAGGTCGGCCTGCGCTTCGCGCCAGGTATCGAACTGACCCAATGCGGTGTCTTCGTCGCCGGGATTGATCAGCACCAGCAGATTCCACACCCGCGCCGGGTGGTCGTCGACATCGTCTTCGTCGCCCTCGGGCTGCAGGCCTTCGTCGTCTTCGTAGTCGGCGCTGTTATCGGGCATGGCGGTCTGGGTCCTCAGGAGTGCAGGCGTGAAGTGTGGAGGCCTGGCGGCGCGCACGCAAACCGCCCGGCGCATGCGCACGCAGTGCCGGGGCTGATCTTCGCAGCGCGGGCCCGTATCCTGTGCGGCCGAAGACGGCCATCCCGGCCGCCATGACGCCTTTCCCATGAGCGATACCCCTCCCGATCATCTGGCCATCGATGCACGCAGCCCGTTCCACGATGCCGACGCCCTCAACCGCGGCATCGGCGTGCGCTTCAACGGTGTCGAACGCGACAACGTGGAGGAGTATTCGGTCAGCGAAGGCTGGATCAAGGTGCAGGTCGGCAAGGCCCGCGACCGTCGCGGCAACCCGATGACGATGAAGATCAAGGGCGAGGTCGTGGCCTACTTCCTGGACACCAAGGGCGACGCCAAGCCTGCTGCCGAGTAAGCGCGGCTGACCAGACTACCTCACGCTGTTCCATTGCAGAGCTGCCGGGCGGCGAGTTTGCTGCGGGGCCCTTGCCCGCCCACCCTCGCGGGACACGCTGCAAGGACGTTCGTGTAGCAGCGATGACTGGCGCATTCGCAGCTGATCTGCGACTTGGCTGCAGGGTCCTTGCCCGCCCGCCATGGCGGGACATGCCGCAAGTACGTCCATGCAGGCTCTTACGCGGCATCCATGCCGCGTAAGAGCCTGCGACGGTGGGCGGGCAAGGACCAGTCGCGATGGTCGGTGTTCATGGCTTTCAAACAACCAGCAGACTTTCTGGTGCGGTGTCCTCACCGGTTGCGGGACCGTGTGGCGGCATGGATGCCGCCACACGGTCCCCAGGGATGGGTTTACGGCGTGTCCCGCGAGCGGCGAGGACACCGCGCACTCGCGTTTGATACTTCCGACGCGTTTGACCTGGACGTCCGACGGCGTCCACCAGGATGCGGCCGACAAACCCACTGCATCCACCCCTCAGGCCTTGAGCCGGTAACCGCTGCGGAAGATTGCCGCCACCACGCCCAGGCACACCAGCAGGAACAGGAAGGTCATGCCGGTGCTCACTGCGATGTGCACGTCGGCCTTGCCGTAGAAACTCCAGCGGAACCCGCTGATCAGGTACACCACCGGATTGAACAAGGTGACCTTCTGCCACAGCGGCGGCAGCATGTTGATCGAGTAGAAACTGCCACCCAGGAAGGTCAGCGGCGTCACCACCATCAGCGGGATCACCTGCAGCTTCTCGAAGCCGTCGGCCCAGATGCCGATGATGAAACCGAACAGGCTGAAGGTCAGCGCGGTGAGCACCAGAAAGCCCAGCATCCACAGCGGATGCGCGATCTCGTAAGGCACGAACAGCCGCGCGGTGAGCAGGATCAGCAAGCCGAGCAACACCGACTTGGTCGCCGCCGCGCCCACATAGCCGATCACGATCTCCCACCACGCCACCGGCGCCGACAGCACCTCGTAGATGGTGCCGGCCCAGCGCGGCATGTAGATGCCGAACGAGGCATTGGAGATGCTCTCGTTGAGCAGCGACAGCATCACCAGCCCGGGGATGATGAAGGCGCCGTAGCTGATGCCGTCGATGTCGCCCATGCGCGAGCCGATCGCCGCGCCGAACACCACGAAATACAGCGAGGTCGACAACACCGGCGAGGCGATCGACTGGGTCAGCGTGCGGAAGGCGCGCGCCATTTCGAAGCGGTAGATCGCCGCGATCGCATGCCGGTTCATGCGTGCACCTCCACGTTGCGGGCGCCATGCACCAGGTTGACGAAGATCTCCTCCAGCGAGCTCTCGCTGGAATGCAGATCCTTGAAGTCGATGCCCTGCTCGTTGAGCCGGCGCAGCAATGCGCCGATGCCGGTCTGCTCGGCCTGGGTGTCGAAGGTGTAGACCAGGCTGTTGCCGTCGGCCGCCAGTTCCAGCGGCAAATCGCCCAGCGCGGCCGGGATGGCCTGCAGCGGCGCCTGCAGGCTCAGCGTGAGCTGCTTCTTGCCGAGCTTGCGCATCAGCGTGTGCTTGTCTTCCACCAGCACCAGCTCGCCGCGGTTGATCACCCCGACCCGGTCGGCCATGTCTTCGGCTTCCTCGATGTAATGGGTGGTCAGGATCACCGTGGTGCCCTGCTCGCGCAGCCGCCGCACCATCTGCCACATGTCGTGACGCAACTCCACGTCCACGCCGGCGGTGGGCTCGTCCAGGAACAGGATGCGCGGCTCGTGCGCCAGCGCCTTGGCAATCAAGACGCGCCGCTTCATGCCGCCGGACAGCGTGGAGATCTTGTTGTGGCGCTTGTCCCACAGCGAAAGTTCGCGCAGCACCGTTTCCAGATACGCCGCATTGGCCGGCTTGCCGAACAGGCCGCGGCTGAAGCGCACGGTGGCCCACACGGTTTCGAACGCGTCGGTGGCCAGCTCCTGCGGCACCAGGCCGATGCTGGCACGCGCGGCGCGGTAGTCGCGCACGATGTCGTGGCCGTCGGCCAGCACGGTGCCGGTGCTGGGGTTGATCAGCCCGCAGATGATGCTGATCAGCGTGGTCTTGCCGGCGCCGTTGGGACCGAGCAGCGCGAAGATCTCGCCGCGCTGGATGTCCAGATCCACCTGCTTGAGCGCCTGGAAACCGCCGGCGTAGGTCTTGCTCAATCCCTGGATGGAAACGATGGGAGTCATGGGCTGTGCATGGCAACGATAAGCGCCACAGGTTAGGCCGCGTGCCGTGACGATGGGAGGGGGTCTGGTGGGATGGTGTCTCCCGACCCGTGGTTTGCCTGGTGCCTGGTGCCCGCTGCACACGGATAAGACCGGCAGGTTGCGCATTGCGTCGGCTCAAGGGCCGCGATGCTTACATCCTTGTGGCGCGCGCGGTGTCGTAGGAGCGCACCTGGGCGCGACGGGGCTGTCCAGAGAACGCCTCTCGCGCCCGGGTGCGCTCCCAGCGCAGCCGTAGTCATCGTCCTGGCCGCTGCGATTTCCGATTCCCGAGCCGGCACGCCTGGACGTGTGTCGGGACAGCCCGGTCGCGCCCGGGTGCGCTCCTACGATGGCCGTGGCCATTGCCCTGGCTTTTGCGTCTCCCTATTCCCGAATCCCGATTCCCGCGCGCTCAAGCGCGCTTGCGCGACTCGATCAGATCCAGGTTGCGCACCAGCCGGCGCGACAGGTCATCGGAAATCTCGCGGCGCCTGGCCAGCTTGAACAACTCGTTGCGCTCGGCCACCAGCGCGGCATGGCGGAACTGGCGCAGCGCCTGTTCGTATGCGCCGGCCTCTTCCGGATCGGTCTCGGCCATGTCCACCGCGCCGAGCTTGCGTTGATAGCGCTGGCTGACCTGGTTGGCGGCGGCGTTGTAGCGCTCGGCATGCCGGCTGTCCTCCACCAGGCGCTGGCGCAGTTTTTCCACCGCTTCCAGCGCGGCCTGCGAGGCGGCCTTCACCGCCAGGTCTTCCTTGAGCTGTTCGTCTTCCTCTTCGGGCAGCTCCAGCCCGCGCAGCAGCCGAGGCAAGGCCACGCTGGCCACCAGCAACGACACCAGGATCACCGAGGCGGCCAGGAAGATCGCCAGCTGGCGCGCAGGAAACGGCGAGCCGTCTTCCAGCATCAATGGCAGCGTGAGCACGCCGGCCAGGGTGATCGCACCGCGCACGCCGGCAAGCGAGACCGCCACCACGATGCGCCACGGCGGGCTGACATGCTGCTCGCCGCGCCACTGCGCCTTGAAGATGTTCCAGCGCAGCGACAGGAATACCCATACGAAGCGCAGCGCCATCAGGCTGGCGCTGATGGTGGCCACGTACACCGCCAGCCACCACGGATTGAGGTGCCCGGCTTCCTGCACGCTGCGCACCGCCCCGTCCAGGATGCCCGGCAACTGCTCGCCCAGCAGCACGAAGATGATGCCGTTGAAGGTGAACTGCACCGTGTCCCACACCGCCGAGCGCTGCAGCCGCATGTTGCCCGGCGCGTTGCCGGCCATTTCCACGTAGCTCATGGTGACGCCAGCCGCCACTGCGGCCAGGATGCCGGAGGCATGGAAGGCCTCGGCCAGCAGATAGGCCGCGAACGGGGTAAGCAGATTGACCAGGATCGCCGAACCCGGCTCCTCGCCGAAGTGGCGCCAGATCCAGGCCTGGATGCGGCTCAGGCCGAAGGTGGTGGCCACGCCCAGCGCCAGCCCGGCCAAGGCCACCCACAGGAAGGTCAGCGAGGCGGTGGCGATCGAGAAGCTGCCGGTCAGCACCGCGGCCACGGCAAACTGGAAGCACACCAGCCCGGAGGCATCGTTGAGCAGCGACTCGCCTTCCAGGATGTGCATCAGCCGCTTGGGGATCGGCACCTTGGAGGCGATCGAGGACACCGCCACCGGATCGGTCGGCGAGATGATCGCCGCCAGCGCGAAGGCCACCGCCAGCGGCATCGCCGGGATCAGCCAATGGATCAGCAGGCCCGCGCCGACCACGGTGAACACCACCAGCCCCAGCGCCAGCTCGAGGATGGCGGCCTTGTCGCGGAACAGGCCTTGTTTGGGAATGCGCCAGCCATCCAGAAACAGCAGCGGCGGCAGGAACAGCAGGAAGAACAGCTCCGGTTCCAGCTCATGCCCGGCATCGAACACACCCGAGACCACCGCGCCAAGCGCAATCTGGACCAACGGCAGGGGCAAGGAGAACGGCAGGATGCGGATCAGATAACCGCTGGCCGCGACCGCCAGCAACATGGCGAGGACGACATCGATCGAATGCATGGAAAACCCGGAAGAAAAAACAGTGCGCGTGCGGCATCGCAGAGTGCAACGCACCACCACGTGCCAACGGAAACATACCGGTTTGCACCCGGCGATGAAACCTCTGTGCCCCCTGACTGGCGCGCCACAGGCTGCGGCAGAGCTGCCATGCGCCCGTGTCGATGCCACGCGGTTGCCCATCCGTATGGCCCCGGTGCCGTTGGATACGCCAGCGGATGGACGCCGGCCCGATGGTGCGGCAGTGCCCTGCCCAGGCCCACTGCCTGACCCGATGGTCGGCCGCTGCAACGCCAGCAACGGCAACACTGCCGACCACGCACACCGCCTGCGAAAAGCGCAGTTGCTGCGTTAGCCGCCTTGCAGGCAGCTCACCGGCGACAACGCGATCAGGCGTGGCGAACGTGCTTCTTCGCATGCAGCGTCGATTGCCGCGTGGTCTCGACCGCGACGATGAAGGTTGCTTCCTGCAGTGTCAGCCTGGAAGCGAGGTGACTCCCCATCACCTCGACCACCCTGGGCTTCTGCCTGAAGGCATACGGCCACTGCGCACCGACCATCTGCTGGCCGATCGTCTTGCCGCTGGCATCTTCCACGAGCGTGAGGTGCACCGGGTAGTTGCCTGCGCCGCCATTGTCGGCATCGTCGGCATCGACCACCTCGATGTGGGTCTGCGAAAACGCGTGCCGTCGATTTTCCGCGTCATGCATCTACGAGCTTTGTGCGTGAGTCGAATTTTCCGCTTCACGCATCTAAGACCTTGTGCGTGATTCGGTGCGCCATGTCGCCCGCGAATGCGGATGTCGGACAGCGACTTTCAACACCATGATCTGCATCCGCCCCCAACGAGGATGGCCGCCGTTGGCGCGAGGCTACATGGCGCAAGTGCGACGTCGCGCGCAGGAGCGTGCCCTGAATGCTGTATCGCGCACGCCTGTGTAAAGACGGCGTGATGCATCCGCGCTGCATCCACCCGCGTATCTGAGCACACGATTGCCAACCGGGCAGTCGCCTACCCAAAGGATCGATGCCTCATGAAGACCTCATTCCAGTCGCTTGCCGTCGCCACTGCCATCGCCCTGACCAGCGCAATGGCCCCCGCCTACGCCGCATCGAACCCGACCGTGGGCGGTGCGCCGATGCTGGTGACCAAGGACATTGTCGACAATGCCGTCAACTCCAAGGACCACACCACCCTGGTCGCCGCGGTCAAGGCCGCCGGCCTGGTCGACACGCTGAAGGGGCCGGGCCCGTTCACCGTCTTTGCCCCGACCAATGCCGCATTCGCCGCACTGCCGGCCGGCACGGTGGACACCCTGCTCAAGCCCGAATCCAAGCCCACGCTGACCAAGGTGCTGACCTACCACGTGGTACCGGGCAAGGTCGACGCTGCCTCGTTGATCGCCAAGATCAAGGCCGGTGGTGGGAGCGCGACGCTGACCACCGTGCAGGGCGAGGCACTGACCGCCAAGCTCAACGGCAAGAAGGTCACCATCACCGATGCCAAGGGCAACACCGCCAACGTCACCATTGCCGATGTCATGCAGAGCAATGGCGTGATCCATGTGGTCGACAAGGTGTTGATGCCGTAACTGGGTCTTGCTGTGAAGCAGGCGGTTGCATGCACATGCCTCCATCGGCGGAACCGAGCCACGTTCCGCCGGTGGATCGACAACGATTTGCGCAAGCCGGCGGTTTAAGCGTGGAGATGAGGCATGACAAGCACTCCGATAGGCGCGGACGGTGCGCTCGACGCCGGGCGTTCCGGCGGTGCATGCCGATTTCGCACACTGGCCGCGCCTGCCTGACGGCCATGTAGCAGTCCTGCGGGCCGTTCTTGCTTGACGTGTTTGGCTGCGCTGGCGTTGCACTACAACGCCAGCGCATCAGCTGCACGTTACGACGTGCACATTGTTGAATTGCGAATCCGCGCGTGCCTGGAAACAGGGTCCAGGCAGCGCCACCACACCGCGAAGCGGCGGTGAGGACCACTGGCTCGCCAGTGGCCCACTTGGTGTCATCATTCTCCGACACCGTGCGCGTGCACTTGCACGCGCATTTTTTATGTCCGGGCCGCGCGCGCTGCAGCGCTCGTTGCATCCAGCAACTGGCGCAGGTCGGCGACAAATCCGCGGTAGCCTTCCTCGCGTGCGGCCTCCGAGCCCTGCCGCAGTACCCATGAGGGATGCACGGTGGTCAGCACCGGCGTGCCGTCGTCCAGCCGCAGCCACTGGCCACGCTGCTGCATCAGGCGGAAGCTGTTTCCCAACACCGCCTGTGCGGCGGTCGCACCCAGGCACACGATCTGTGCCGGACGCAGCTGCGCGCGCTCGGCCTGCAACCAGCCACTGCAGGCCTGCACATGCGAGCGTTCCGGGTTGCGATGCAGACGCCGCTTGCCACGTTGCTCGAAACGGAAATGCTTGACCGCATTGGTCACGTAGACCGTGTTGCGATCGAGACCGATCTCGTCCAATGCCCTATTGAACAAACGCCCGGCCGGCCCGACGAACGGACGCCCGCTCAGATCCTCTTCGTCGCCGGGCTGCTCGCCGATCACCATCACCGACGCGTCGCTCGGCCCCTCGCCGAACACCGTCTGCGTTGCCGGTTGCCATAATGCGCAGCGCCGGCAATCGCGCGCGGCCACGCGCAACTGCGCCAGGCTTTGCGTGGCCACTTCCGGGATCGGCGTTGGCGCTACCGGCACGCGCCGCCGCACCGGCTCGGGCGCACGCTCGGCCATCTCGCGCACGCGCACGCCGGCCTCGCGGATCAGCTCCGGCAGCAAGCGCGCCTCGGGCAGGTTCTTCCAGTATTTCTGCGGCATTTCCTGCCGCATCATGGTCGGGTTGAGCCGCGCCGGATTGAAGATATGCGCGTAATAGGTGCGCCAGAGCGTCTCCTGCGCATCGTCGGCCGGCACCTGGGTGCGCACGGCGCCCTCGCCGAACGTCAATGCCTCGCCATCCCAGCGCACGCTGCGATACGGGGTGAGGATCGCCCAGCGCATGCCGGCGAAGCGGCGCGCGAAAAACGGCGCCACCCGGTCCACGATCCAGTGCTCGGGCTCGAACCACGCCACGAAGTCTTCCTCTTCCACCGGCAAACGCCGAAAGCGCACGAACGCCTTCATCTTGTGGGTGTCGCGCTGCACCGCCTTTTGCCACTGCGTCACCCGATGCACATCGACATCGGTGGCCCGCTCCAGCAGCGCGCGCTCTCCGCTCGCCACCCGCCACAACAAGCGGTATAGCACCGCATGGCGCTGCGGGTCGCGATGACACAGCACCGCCCCCGCCATCTGCAGGAACGCGGCCGACACCCGCGGCGGCGCAACCACGGCCGGCAGATCCAGCAGCCCCTGCCCCATCAACAGGCCACCCTGCGCTCCGCCATTCCACGCGATGGAGTCCGGCTCCACCTGCGCGCACCACCCCGCCCGCGCCAATGCACGCCATGCGTCAAGGCTCCAGCCCGGCGCAACGTCAGCGTTGAACATCGCGGTGGTCGGGATTGGGGATTGAGGGATTGGGGATTGGCAACAGCGTCGTGTTCCTGGGTAAGCACTGGTGCTCGGTGGCGCCTTTGCGCTTGATGCCATCCTTATCCGCCCTTCGGGCGCCTTGGCCGGCAACAGGGGAGAAGCCAGCCGAAGCGGCGATACGCCGAACGCTGGCGGAGAGCTGCGATCTCAATCGAACAGACTCGCCTGCCTAGGCGCTGGCGCCAGTTGCGCGCGCAAGCGCGCCGGATCGTCCAGGCGCTGGCGCGGATGATGGTCCAGCACACTCACGAACGGCAGCAGCTTCTTCATCGGCACCCGCAACCGCGCCAGATCGCCCACCCGCAGGCGCGCATGCCGGCGCGACAACAGCAGCCGGTCCACGTTGCGGGTGCCCAGGCCTGGCACCCGCAGCAGCATCTCGCGCGGCGCCACGTTCAGGTCCACCGGAAAGCGCTCCGGATTGCGCAGCGCCCAGGCCAGCTTCGGATCCACGTCCAGATCGAGCATGCCGCTGGACTGGGTTGGCGCGATTTCCTCCACGCTGAATTCGTAGAAGCGCAGCAGCCAGTCGGCCTGATACAGCCGGTGCTCGCGCTGCAGCGGCGGCGCCTGCAACGGCAGTTTGGACGAGGCATCCGGGATCGGGCTGAAGGCCGAGTAATACACCCGACGCATCCGGTAGTTGCCGTAGAGATTGTGGCTGGTGTCCAGGATGCTGCGGTCGTTGGCATCGTCGGCGCCGACGATCATCTGCGTGCTCTGCCCGGCCGGCGCAAAGCGCGGCGGCTTGGCACGGCGGACTTTTTCGGCCTTGCGCTCCAGCTGGTTTTCTTCGATGCGCCAGCGCAACTCGCCCATGGCCGAACGGATGCCGCCGACGCTTTTTTCCGGCGCCAGCAGCGTCAATCCCTGCTCGGTCGGCAGTTCCACGTTGATGCTCAGGCGGTCGGCATAGCGGCCGGCGGCAGCCAGCAGGTCGGGCGCGGCATCGGGAATGGTCTTGAGATGGATGTAGCCGGCGAAGTGATGCACCTCGCGCAGCTGCCGCGCCACTTCCACCAGCTGCTCCATCGTGTAGTCGGAGTTGCGGATGATGCCGCTGGACAGGAACAGGCCTTCGATGTAATTGCGCTTGTAGAAGTCCAGCGTCAGCGTGACCACTTCTTCCGGCGTGAAGCGCGCGCGGCGCACGTTGCTGGAGACACGGTTGACGCAATACGCGCAATCGAACACGCAGAAGTTGGTGAGCAGGATCTTCAACAGCGACACGCAGCGGCCGTCGGGTGTGTACGAGTGGCAGATCCCCATGCCCTCGGTGCTGCCGACCCCGCCGGTCCCGAGCGAATTGCGCTTGTTCGCGCCACTGGAGGCGCAGGACGCGTCGTATTTGGCCGCATCGGCCAGCACTGCGAGTTTGTCGAGGATTTTCACGCGAGCAGCATGTCGCGCTGCAGTCTCAGCCTATGAGACTGCAGCGCGCGTCATCGTGAATGCTTCAGAGCGCTGCGCTGCCGATGCTTATCGGCACCATACCTGGTGGCTGCAGTGCCGGCGCTTGTCGGCGCCATGCCTCACGCCCGGGGGCCGCGCTTGCCGGCACCCGGCCTATGGCTGCGGGCCGGTTCGCCGTAAGCCCAAGCCTTATCGCTGCGGGCCTTGCTCGTTGTCGCCACCGCACCGGGCCGGCTTGCAGCGGCAGCAACAGGCCGCATGCCATCGCGTGCCGGCGGTTGCGCGGTGCCCCGTGGCTGCCGGCCCGGCGCGCTGCCTGCACCGTAGATAACGGCCACGGTGCAGGCGTGCCGCGCTCGCCACGGCTCAGGCGACGACCGTGCCCGCACGCGCGATCAGCATGGATCGCCATCGAACCGGTAGATATCCATCGCCAGAAACCCCGCATCGATGCCGGCATCGATGCGCTGTGCACCGAGCCGGTCCCCGCCGGCCGCGCCCATCGCCACGTATAGCGGCAACAGGTGCTCGTCGGTGGGATGCGCCCGCGCGGCGTGCGGCGCCTGCCGGCGATAGTCCAGCAGCGCGGCGATGTCGTCCTGGACCAGCTTGCGCTCGGTCCACTCGATGAAGGGCCGCACATACGGCGCCTCGCGCTCGGCGCTGTAACCGTGGCGGAAGTCGTGCAGGTTATGGGTGATGCTGCCGGAGCCGACCACCAGCACGCCGTCCTCGCGCAGCGGTGCCAGCGCGCGGCCGACCGCAAACTGGTGCGCCGGCCCCAGCTCGGGCTGGATCGACACCGACACCACCGGAATCCCGGCGGCCGGATACAGCAGGCGCAGCGGCACCCACACGCCATGATCGAAGCCGCGCTGCGGGTCCAGGTGCGGATGCAGGCCGGCCTGCTCCAGCCGGCGCACGATCTGCTGCGCCAGCGCCGGCTCGCCGGGTGCGGGATACTCCAGTTCGTACAGCGGTGCCGGAAAACCGCCGAAGTCATGGATGGTCGGCGGCTGCAGCGCGCCACTGACCAGCGGGCGGCGGCCCAGCCAATGCGCGGACGCCACGACGATCGCGCGCGGCCGCGGCAAGGTCTGCGCAAGCTCGGCCAGGCGCTCGCCGACCTGCCCCGGCTGCAAGGCGGTCATCGGCGATCCGTGCGAGATGTACAGGGAAGGCAAACGGCTCATGGCGCACTCCTCGGAAGAACGATCATCAGCCTCGACGCGCCGGCTTCAGCGCCCACGCGCCCTCGCCAAGCAGCGATTGCACGACCAGCAACACCGCCCACAGCGCCGGGTATTCCCAGCCGCCGCCCGGATTGGAGAAGCCGAAGCCGTTGCCGCCATGCACGCTGATGATGGTACCCAGCAGCAGCGGCACCCCCAGCAGCCCGACCCAGCGTGCGTAGATGCCCAGCAGCAGGGACAGGCCCAGGCCGAGCTCCAGTGCGATGGTGAGGTAGGCCAGCGCGCCCGGCAGGTCGAGCGACTGGAAATAGGCCACGGTGCCGGCCGGGGTGAACACCAGCAACTTGATCAGGCCATGCACCAGAAACAGCGCGCCCAGACTGATGCGCAACAAGGCCGCGCCATAGGCAGCGGTACGCGGGGAAGCGAGGGAGGTGGACATTGGACGGACTCCAGTGAGGACCTGCACAGCCTATTACTTACAAATTTCTGATAAATAGCTTCACTTCGGATAATTTATTGCACTCAAAGCAACAATCGGATACCGATGGATACCCTCGATGCAATGCGCGTGTTTGCAGCGGTGGCCGAACGCAGCGGCTTCAGTGCCGCTGCCGATGCGCTGGACCGTTCCACCGCCAGCGTGACCCGGCAGGTCGCCGCGCTCGAGCAACGGCTGGGAACGCGCCTGCTCAATCGCACCACCCGACGGGTCAGCCTGACCAGCGCCGGCACCGCGTACTACCAGCGCTGTCTGCAACTGCTGGCCGACCTGGACGATCTGGAGGCCACGGTCGGCGCGCAGGCACTGGAGCCGGCCGGCGTGCTGCGCGTCAACGCGCCGGTGAGTTACGGCATCGAGCGCCTGGCCGCGCTGCTGCCGGACTTCTGCGCGCGCTACCCGCAGGTGGAACTGGACCTGTCGCTGTCGGACCGGCTGGTCGACATGGTCGAGGAAGGCTTCGATGTGGCCATCCGCATCACCCGCCAGCCGGCGCCGACCTTGATCGCCCGGCGCCTGGGCACGGTCCGCCTGGTGCCCTGCGCGGCGCCGGCCTACCTGGCCCGTGCCGGCACCCCGATGCATCCGTCCGACCTGGCCGGCCACGACTGCCTGCTGTACCACTACTCGCCCAACGGCGACGAGGTGCGCTTCCATGGGCCCGAGGGCGATAGCGAGGTGCGCCTCCACGGCAACCTGCGTGCCAACAACGGGCATGTGCTGAGCGCGGCGGCGGTGGCCGGCCTGGGCATCGCGATGCAGCCGGACTTCCTGGCCGACGAGCACCTGGCCGCCGGCCGGCTGGTGCGTATCCTTCCGCAGTACGCGCTGGGAGAGATCGGCATCTTCGCCGTCTATACCAGCCGCAGCCACCTGGCCCCGAAGGTGCGCAGCTTCATCGATTACCTGGTCGAGCGCATGGGCGATCCCGGGCGCTGATGAGCCCGGCAACAGTACGTCCCGTCGATGGTCATTAACCTGACACGGCATGTGTGGTCACAATCGGCTCCCCCCGACCACAGGACTGCGCATGAGCAAGATCGCCATCATCTATTTCAGCGGCTACGGCCACACCACCAAGCTGGCCGAAGCCGTGCATGCCGGCGCCGCCAGTGTCGGCGAGGCCACGCTGTACCGCATCGACCAGGACGGCAACCTGCCCGACGACGCCTGGGAGGCGATCGGTGCCGCCGACGCCATCGTCTACGGCAGCCCCACCTACATGGGCGGGCCGGCGTGGCAGTTCAAGAAGTTTGCCGACGCCAGCTCCAAGCCGTGGTTTGCGCAGGCCTGGAAGGACAAGATCGCAGCCGGCTTCACCAACTCGGCCTCGGTGAACGGCGACAAGTACGCCACCATCCAGTATTTCTGGACGCTGTCGCAGCAGCACGGCCAGGTCTGGGTCGGTACCGGTCTGCTGCCGGCCAACACCAAGGCGCACGGTCCGCAGGACATCAACTGGACCGCCGGCTCGGCAGGCGCGCTGGCGATCTCGCCCTCCGATGCCTCGCCGGAAGAAGCGCCACGCAGCGGCGATCTGGAAACCGCCAAGTTGCTCGGCAAGCGCGTGGCCGAGTTCGCCGGCAAGCTCAAGGGCTGACGCGGTAGCTGGTAGCGTCCGCGTCACGACACCCGTGCATGGCAGTGGGCCCTGGTCTGCTGACATGTGCGGGTTGTTCGGTCGCAGCGCGCGTTCGGTGCGTGATGTCGGGCCCAATGCCGGCCTGCTCGCGCATCGTCGCCCGGGCCACATCGCGCTAACGCACGCCGCTGCATCCTTCTTCCTGCCTTCCTTGCCGCACGGAGTTTTCTCCACCATGCAAACCCGCACGCTTGGCCGTTCCGGCCCCACCGTTTCTGCGCTCGGCCTCGGTTGCATGGGCATGAGCGCGTTCTACGGCAATCGCAGCGACGAGGCCGCCTCGATCGCGGTGATCCACCGCGCCCTCGATCACGGCGTCAGCCTGCTCGACACCGCCGACATGTACGGCCCGCACACCAACGAAATCCTGGTCGGCAAGGCCATCGCCGCGCGCCGGCACGAGGTGTTCCTGGCCACCAAATTCGGCATCAAGCTCGATCCCAACGACCCGTCGGTGCGCGGCATCGATGGCAGCCCGGACTATGTGCAAACGGCCTGCGAAGCCAGCCTGCGCCGCCTGGGCGTGGAGCATATCGACCTGTACTACCAGCACCGCGTGGACCCCAACGTGCCGATCGAAGACACGGTGGGTGCGATGTCGCGCCTGGTCGAACAAGGCAAGGTGCGTTTCCTCGGGCTGTCGGAAGCCGCCGCAGCCACCATCCGCCGCGCGCATGCGGTGCATCCCATCACTGCGGTGCAGACAGAATATTCGCTGTGGTCGCGCGAGCCCGAGGACAATGGCGTCTTCGAAACCGTGCGCGAGCTGGGGATCGGATTCGTTCCGTATTCGCCGCTGGGCCGCGGTTTCCTGACTGGCGCATTCGCCTCTCCCGATGACTTCGAGGCCGACGATTACCGTCGCCATTCGCCGCGTTTCCAGGGCGAGAACTTCACCCGCAACCTGCAGCTGGTGGAGCAGGTCAAGGCGATCGCCGCCGACAAGGGCATCACGCCGGGGCAGCTGGCGCTGGCCTGGGTGCTGGCGCAGGGCCAGGACCTGGTGCCGATCCCGGGCACCAAGCGACTGGCCTACCTGGAAGAAAACCTCGGCGCGCTCGACGTGGCGCTGATGCCGGACGAGCTCGCACGCATCGATGCGATCTTCCCGCTGCAGGCCGCGTCCGGGACGCGTTATCCGGAAGCAATGATGGGCGCGCTCAGCCGCTGAGCGGTGCGCGTGGAAGCGCACGCCGCCGCGGTGGCCCGGCGATGCCGGTGCGCTCACGCCATCGCACCGGCATGGCTCGCACACTGGGCCTCACCGCCATCGGAGTGACGCGTCCTGCCATGCTGTCCTTCGTGATCCCCGCCCATGACGAGGCCGCGCTGATCGGCCAGACGCTGCAGTGCCTGCACGCCTGTGCGCAGACCCTGCAGCTGGACTACGAGGTGATCGTGGTGGCCGATGCCTGCGAGGACGCCACCGCCGCCATCGCGCGTGCGGCCGGTGCGCAGGTGCTGGAGGTGCAATTGCGCCATATCGCCGCCACCCGCAATGCCGGCGCGCAGCAGGCGCAAGGCGATCGCCTGCTGTTTCTGGACGCCGATACGCTGGTGAACCCGCAGGTGGTCGGCGCCGCGCTGGCGGCGCTGGATGCCGGCGCCGCCGGCGGTGGCGCGCAGGTGCATCTGCAGGGCAGGCGCGTGTGGTTCGAGCGCATGGCGCAGGCGATCTTCGGCGGGTTGTTCCGTCTCGGCGGCATCGCACCGGGCTGCTTCCTGTTCTGCACGCGCGCCGCATTCGTCAGCGCCGGCGGCTTCGATACGCGTTACTACGCCGGCGAAGACGTGGCATTGAGCCGCGCGCTGGCGCGCTGCGGGCGGTTCGTGATCCTGCGCCAGACCGTGCACACCTCCGACCGCAAGCTGCGCAGCTTTTCCAAGCGCGAGCACCTGGGCCTGCTGTTGCGCTTCCTGTGGCGTGGGCGAGGCATGCTGCAGACCCGCGATGCCCTGGGCTTCTGGTACCAGCGCCGGCGCTGAACCGCGCGTGTCCGCAGGGCGGCCACGGCGGCGGCGCGCTGCCTTGCGTGGGGACGTGGCGACGGTGGCAATTTACACTGGTATGTCTGTTTTTCGTTTCCGAGTTGCACCGCATGGCTCTTCTGCACCGTCCTGTCCTGATCGCTGCCCTGTCGGCTGCCCTGCTGAGCACCGCCGCGTGCCACCGCGATGGCGCCTCACCGGCAACGACGACGCACGCCAAGGCCACGCCCACCACGCCCAAGCTGGGCGATTTCGGTTTCGATGCGGCGGGCATGGACCGCAGCGTGGCGGCGGGCGACGACTTCTTCAGCTACGCCAGCGGCAACTGGGTCAAGACCACCCAGATCCCGGACGACCGCTCCAGCTTCAACAGCTTCGTCGGCATCGCGATCGAAACCGAGCAGCACAGCCGCGACATCATCGAAGGCGCCGCTGCCAACGACCGCGTCACCGGCGAAGACAAGCAGATCGGCGATTACTACGCCGCCTACATGGATGAAGCCGGGATCGAGGCCAAGGGCGTGCGCCCGGTGCAACCGGAACTGGACGCCATCGCGCAGCTGGACGACAAACAGGCGCTGGCGCGCACCCTGGGCGGCCAGCTGCGCGCCGATGTGGACCTGCTCAACTCCACCAATTTTTATACCGACCGGCTGTTCGGCCTGTGGATCTCGCAGGATCTGCATCACCCCGGCCGCTACGTGCCGTATCTGGTGCAGGGCGGCCTGGGCATGCCGGACCGCAGCTTCTATCTGGACGACGGGCGCATGACGCAGATGCGCGAGGCCTACCGCGCGCACATCGTCAAGCTGCTGGAACTGGCCGGCATCGCCGACGCGCCAGCCAGGGCCGAGCGCATCCTGGCCCTGGAAACCGCGATGGCGCGCGTGCACGCCACCGCCGAACAGACCAACAACGTGCAGGCCGGCGCCAATGCCTGGAAACAGGCCGATTTCGCGCGTAATGCGCCTGGCCTGGATTGGGCGCCGTTCTTCGAAGCGGCCGGCCTGAAGGCGCAGCAGGATTTCATCGTCTGGCAGCCCGGTGCGGTGACCGGCCTGTCGGCGCTGGTGCGCTCCGAGCCCCTGCAGACCTGGAAGGATTACCTGAGCTTTCGCGCCCTGGACCGCGCCTCGCCGTACCTGTCCAAGGCCTTCGCCGACGAACGCTTTGCGTTCTACGGCACCACGCTGGAAGGCACGCCGCAACAACGCCAGCGCTGGAAGCGCGGCATCGACGCCACCAACGCAGCCTTGGGCGAAGCGGTGGGCCAGCGCTATGTGCAGAAGTACGTCAGTGCCCAGACCAAGACCCGTGCCGAGGAGATGGTCAAGAACATCGTCACCGCCTTCGGCAAGCGCATCGACGCGCTGGCGTGGATGAGTCCGGAAACCAAGCAGCATGCCAAGGCCAAGATTGCCGGGCTGACCGTGGCGGTGGGTTATCCGGAGACCTGGCGCGACTACAGCGGGCTGGACGTGCGCCGCGACGATGCGCTGGGCAATGTGCAGCGCTCGGAGCTGTTCGAGTACCGGCGCAATCTGGCCAAGCTGGGCAAGGCCGTGGATCACCGCGAGTGGTATCTGCTTCCGCAGGAAGTCAACGCACTGAACGTGCCGCTGGAAAACCGCCTGCTGTTTCCGGCGGCGATCCTGCAGCCGCCGTTCTTCGACCCGGCAGCCGACGATGCGGTGAACTACGGCGCCATCGGCGCGGTGATCGGCCACGAGATCAGCCACAGCTTCGACAACATGGGCGCGCAGTTCGACGAACATGGCGAGCTGCACAACTGGTGGACGCCGCAGGACCTGAAAAAATTCGCAGCCGCCGGCGATGCGCTCGCAGCGCAGTTCAGCGCCTACAAGCCGTTCGACGATCTGAACGTCAACGGCAAGCTGACGCTGGGCGAGAACATCGCCGATGTGGCCGGCCTGGCGACCGCCTACGACGCCTATCAGCTGTCGCTGCAGGGCAAGCAGCCGCAGACCATCGACGGGTTCAGCCCGGACCAGCGCTTCTTCCTGGGCTTTGCGCAGGCCTGGCGCGGCAAGTACCGCGACGCGGCGCTACGCAACGCCGTGCTCACCGACGTGCACGCACCCGGACGCTTCCGCGCGCAGACCGTGCGCAACCTCGATGCCTGGTATCCGGCATTCGATGTGCAGCCGGGCCAGCAGTTGTATCTGCCGCCCGAGCAGCGGGTGCGGATCTGGTAGCAGACCGGTCCCTCACCCCTCGGGGGAGTGCATGGGGCGAGGGTACGGCCACACGGCGCACCATCCTCCGCATGACGCCATTGCCTTGCACTCCAGGCAGGCACCCGCACTCACCGCTGCCCGGGCCACTCCAGCAACATCGCCTGCGGCAGCTGCATGCGACGGCACGCGCGTGCAGACAGCCCATCGCGTAGCGCAGTACGGAACAGTGGCGACAGGCTGCGCAGCAACCGTGCCGACGCATGTGCCTGTGCGCGCTGGGTGGTGGTGCGGCCGAGCATGTCGCTGGCCCAGCCTGGCAACAGGGCGGTACCGGCACCGAGGAACACGCCGCGCGACAGCCCGGCCGCCGGCACCGGCAACTGGATGCTGGTGAGGATGTCGAGCACCTCGCGCGAGCGCGTGTCCATGCGCAACTGCCCGCGCACGGTGGCGAAATAGGCATCGACCTGCGCCTCGCTGGCGGGTACATCGGCCGCGCCCAGCGCTTCGGCGACACGTCGCGCTTCGTCGTAGTAGCGGTCGGCGATGCTTGCCGGCACGTCGCGGCAATAGCGTCGGCAACCCTGCAGAAAACCGTAGGCCTCGGTGACGTGCACCCAGGTCAGCAACTGCGGGTCGTTGGCGTCGTAGGGCACGCCGTCGGCGGTGTGGCCGTGGATATGCGCATGGATGCTGCGCACGCGGGCGATCAACTGCTCGGCCTCGGCGCGCGGGGCATAGGTGGTGCCGGCAACGAAATTGGTGGTGCGCCGCAGCCGCCCGATCAGGTCGGCGCGGAAGTTGGAATGGTCGTAGACCCCGGCCAACGCGCGTGGATGCAGCAACTGCAGCATCAAGGCGCACAATCCGCCGGACAACATGCCGGGAAATTCCGAATGCACCCGCCAGGTGACGCTGTCGGGCCCGAAGATGCCGGGATCGCCGAGGGGCTGGTCGTAGTCGATGGAGCTCTGGCCACGCGGAAACGCGCCCAGCACCCAGCGATGGATCTGTCTGGCGGCAGGGGCAGTGAGGGTACGCAGGACGGCTGACATGCATGCGAGCATACCCAGCCCGCTGCAAGACCGCGTCGTGGCCGTGAGGGGCTGGGATTGGGGATTCGGGATTCGGGATTGGTGAAAGGCGGCTCTGTGTTCGCTGCTCGTCCCCCCATGCGCATCGACCGTCTCGACGGGCGCTTGCCCGCCTGTCGCCGGACCTTGCGCCGCATGGATGCGTGCGCGGCGCTCACGCGACCTGCACGCCGGAATCGATTGCGCGCCGGTCGCACCCTCCTCGATTACGGATGCATGCACGCAAGCGCGAGTGTGCAGTGCAGCAAGAATGACCACGCACTGGCGCTGCAGTCGTCCGGCAAACGCTGCGAACCGCCTGAATACCGCGATTTGTGCGCAGGTGCGCAGGATTTGCCGCTCATCGGATCGCAGCAGGCATTGCCATGCACAGCGAAAGTGCTAGAACTAGGGCAGTCCGAGCGCCGGCCTGCATCACTGCCAGCCATTGCCCGGCCGCTCCAGGGCACCGGCGCTTTGCCGGGCGCAGCAAGTCGTTCGTACCAGCCATCCGTCAGGAGCTTGTCATGATCGCTTTGTTCCAGGGTTTGGGCCTGCTATTGCAGGACAACGCACTCCATCGACTCCCCTTCGACGAGCAGGTCGCGCACTGGCGCGAGAAAACCGACGACCAGCTCGACCAGGAGCTCAATCTGCTCAAAGTGGCCAAGAAACAATGGGTGATCGCCTCGATCATCGGCTGGCAGGCGATCTCGCTGGTGTTGCTGGGCGTGATCACCCATCAGCTGTGGCAGAACGACTACCACCTCACCTTCAGCCGCGTGGTGATCATCTTTACCTCGTGGGCCTCGATCCTGTTCGTCATGTGGTACATCGCCGATCTGTTCGATCACAGCGCCGGTTTCGAACGCTGGCTGCGCGCCTTCAACAGCCGCGCGCGGCTCACACCGGATGCCGACTCGGTCGAGTGCGTGGCCGATGCGCTGGACATGACCCGTCGCTACCCGGAAGTGCTGCGCTACAAGCAGGAGGTCAGTTCCAGGCGCGAATTGCGCCACGAGGACATCGTCAACATGCGCGAGATGGGGCGGCTGCGCCGCTACACCGAGTTGTTGCGCGATCTGGACCGCTTCGATGGTGCGCCACGGCTGGTGACCAATACCAATACCCATAGCGCAGCGGCGACACTGGCGTAGCGGTCAAGCGATGGATGCGGTGGTTGCCGCAGGGCATCGGCAATGCGGCGCGCCGAGCGAAAACAGGCGGATTGATCGGCTCGATATCTGATCGCTCCAGGGCGTGCGCTGCCAAGGCAGTGCCAATCGCTGCACCGGCGTGCGTAGCGACCAACAAGAACGGCCGGTGCAGTGCACCGGCCGTCGTCGTTTGCGGCGCCTGGAGACGGCGCCCGGTCGATCCGTTGTCAGCAAGCAGGCGCTTACGCCTGCGCGACGGCCTTCTCCACCGACGGCGTACGCCAACCGCTGCGTACACCCCAGAGGTAGAACACCGCCCCGACCACCGCGACCACGGCCAGATCGGTGCCATAGCTGAGGTAGCCATGCCCGCCGAAGTCGCTGCTGCCGGCCCAGGACAGCAACGCGATCGTCGGCAGGTAGCAGATCATCCAGGCCGCGCCCTTGAGGTTGCGGCCAAGATCCGGCCAGCCCTGCTTGGCCTGGTAGTAGCAGTACACCGGCAGCGCCACGACCATCAGCAGGATGATCTCGCCGGTCAGCGGCCAGCGCGCCCAGTACAGCAGCTCGGTGGCCATCACGAAGGCCACACCGGCCAGCACCGGCAGCGCGGCGATGCGCAGCGGGCGGTGCAGTTCGGGCGCATGACGACGCAGCGCCATCGCGCTGATCGGGCCGGTGAGGTAGGAGATGATGGTCGCCACCGAGATCACCGCCGCCAGCGTGCCCCAGCCACGGAAGAAGAACAGGAACACGAACGACACCGCCAGGTTGAAGAACATCGCCATGCGCGGCACGCCCCAGACCGGGTGCAGTTTGCCCAGCACCGACGGCATGGTGCCGTTCTTTTCCATGCCGTAGACCATGCGCGCGGTGGTGGCGGTATAGGTGATGCCGGTGCCGCTGGGGCTGACGAAGGCATCGATGTACAGCAGCATCGCCAGCCAATGCAGGTTGACGATGATGGCCAGCTCGGCGAACGGCGAGCGGAAGTCGATGCCGTGCCAGCCGGCCTTGGCCAGCAGGTCCGGCGGCACCGCGCCGATGTAGGCCACCTGCAGGATCACGTAGACCACCGTGGCCAGCGCGATCGAGCCCAGCACCGCGAACGGAATGCTGCGCCCCGGGTTGCGCGCTTCACCGGCCAGGTTCACCGGGCTCTGGAAGCCGTTGAAGCTGAAGACAATGCCGGCGGTAGCCACTGCGGTGAGCACCGCGGCCAGGTCGATCACGTGCGCATCGCCGTGGATGCCGACGCTGAAGTTCTCGCTGTGGAAGCCGCTGGCGATCAGGGCCACGCCGGTTGCCGCCGGCACCACTAGCTTGAACACGGTGATCAGGGTATTGGAGCGCGCGAACAGCTTGACGCTCCAGAAATTGAGGAAGAAATACACCAGCACCAGCACCGCCGAGATCAGCAGGCCGGGCACCGACAACTCCCCCGCCCCGCCGGGTGCCTGCACATACAGGCCCTGCGCCCAGGCCCATGGCCAGGAGGCCATGTACTGCACCGAGGCCTCGGCCTCGACCGGGATCACCGAGACGATCGCGATCCAGTTGGCCCAGCCGGCGATGAAGCCCACCAGCGAGCCGTGCGAGTAATGGCTGTAGCGCACCATGCCGCCGGACTCGGGGAACATCGCGCCCAGTTCGGCGTAGGACAGCGCGATGGTGGTGATGATCGCCGCGCCCAGGATCCAGGCCCAGATCGCACCGGGGCCGGCCAGGCCGGCGGCGCGCCAGGCGCCGAACAGCCAGCCGGAACCGATGATCGAGCCCAGGCCGGTAAGCATGAGGGCGAAGGGGCCAACGTCGCGGCGTAGCGATTGTTCGGACATGAGAGCCTGACTGTGAGGACGCCGTGAACCGGCAACAAGCCGGCAATGATCGCAGAAGCGGCCGCTGATCGTCAGTGCGTATTCAGGCTTGCGTCCGGTTGCGCCCTGCCTCACGACAGGGATGAAGCGTCGTTGCGCCAGTTCCGGCGTCAGACGCCCGGCTCAGCCATGGCAATCGGCGCCGGGCGCGCTGGTATCCACGCAGGTGCGCGCCTGACGCGGGATGCCGTGCAGCTCGCGCACCTGCCCGGGTGCCAGCGCAAAGCTGTCCAGGGTCCTGCGTGCGCAGGCCGGCGTGCCCGCGGCATGCCCGGCGGCAGACGCAGCGCAGTGGTCCTCGTAGACCAGGTAATGGCAGCGGCCGCTGCTGCTGGCCAGGCAGTGCACATTGAGATCGGTGGCAGTGGCCAGGGTCTTGCTGAACAGCACGTCCTGGCCATTGCTGGTGGCGCGGGTGATGGAGGTGGTGCCGTTGCGGTCGTGGCAACCGGCCAATGCCAGCAGGCAATACACGAGGGAGGCGATCAGGCGCATATCAGCAATCCTTTCAGTCGATGCGATCGGGGGAATTACATGCCGCGAAACAGGGTCATGAAGGGTTGGCTGACGGTGAGCGTTTCGCTGCGCCCGCGCAGCGCCAGCCGGCCCTTGCCGGTGTCCTCGCGCACCACCGAGGCGACCGCCTTCATGTTGACGATGGTGGAGCGGTGGATCTGCTTGAACACCTGCGGGTCCAGCACGTCGAGCAACTCGCGCAGCGGCGTGCGCAGGATCGCCTCGCCGGCGGCAGTCATCACCGTGGTGTATTTCTGATCGGCCTGGAAATACGCCACCTCGTCCAACGCGATCAGGCGCGTTTCGCGGCCGCTGCTGGCGGTGAGCCAGGCCAGCGGCGGCGCGGCGCTGGCGGCGGCAGGGCGCGCGGACAGGCGCTGCAACAAGGCCTCCAGCAGCTGGCCGTCCGGCTGGCCGGCGGCGGCGCGCTGTTGCACGCGCTGCCAGGTGGCCTGCAGGCGCTCGCGGCTGATCGGCTTGAGCAGGTAGTCCACCGCGCCGTGTTCGAACGCATCGATGGCGTACTGATCGTAGGCGGTGACGAACACCACCTGGGTGCGCGGGCTGACTTCGCGCAGTGCACGCGCCACCTCGATGCCGGTGAGCCCGGGCATGCGGATATCCAGGAACACCACATCGGGCTGCTGCGTGGCGATGGTTTCCAGCGCGCTGGCGCCGTCCTCGCATTCGCCCACGATCTGCAGTTGCGGGCACACCTGCGCCAGCAGGGTCAGCAACGATTGCCGCAGCAGCGCCTCGTCTTCGGCGATCACCGCACGCAGCGCGCTCATGCCTGCACCTGTGTGGCATGAATCTGCGCAGCGGGCACCGGCGGCGGCATGATGGACGCGGGCAGCGGCAAGGTGAGGGTGGCGGCCACACCGCTGGGGAAGTTGGACACGATGGCAAAGCTGGCCCTGCCGGCGTAGATCAGCTGCAGCCGCTCGCGCAGGTTCTTCAGGCCGATGCCGGTACCTTGCGTGTGCGTGCTGAAGCCCTGGCCATCGTCGGCCACGGTCAGCGTGGCATGGTCGTCGATGCGACGCGCCAGGATCCACACCGTGCCGCCGCCGGGCTTGGGTTCCAGCCCATGCTTGATCGCATTCTCCACCAGGGTCTGCAGCATCATCGAGGGCAGTTGCAGCGCGCGCAGCTCGTACGGCACCTCCACCTGCAGCGCCAGCCGCGTGCCCATGCGGATGCGCAGGATCTCCAGGTAGGCCTGGGTGCGCTCCAGTTCCTCGCCCAGGGTGGAGATGGCCCCGTCGGCGCTGGGCAGCGAGCTGCGCAGGTACTGGATCAGATGGCCGATCATGATGTCGGCGCGCGGCGGGTCGGTGCGCGCCAGTACCTGCGCACTGGCCAGCGTGTTGTAGAGAAAGTGCGGCTCGACCTGGGCATGCAGCAGATTCAGGCGTGCCACGGCCAGCTCCTTTTCCATCACCGACTGCTCGGCCGCGGCCTGTTCGTCGCGGCGCTGCTCGCCGACCCGCCGCACCACCGCGCGGTTGATCGCCTCGGCGTTCTCGTAATTGCTGCCTTCGTCCACCGCAAACAGGTCCACCCAGGCGCCGGCGTCGGGCTCGCACAGCACGGTGACGCTGCTGGTGCCCTGCCCTGGCGTGATCGTCACCAGCACCTGGTTGCGCTTGATCGCAAAACGCGCGAACAGGTTCCAGCGCGAGGGCTGGCGTCCTTCGTAGGGGTCGATGCGGCGCACCTTGGCGCGGATCAGCAGGCTGCCGGGCGCGCACTCGATGTCCTGCACGCGTGGCAGCACGCGCACCGCCTCCTCGACCACGGCGAAGCTGGCCTGCACGTCCAGCGGCACTTCGATTTGACGCCGCTGGCGGGTCGACAAGGTGTCGTGATCCAGCCGCCCGGCGATCAGGCGCACCCGCCGCACATGGGTGATCGCGCTCATCAGGGCCAGGGTCAGCAGCACCACGCAGATCAGCCCGAAGAACGCGCCGGTGGAGCCGAACAGCTGCGCCCACATGATCCCGGCCACCACCAACGCCGCGGCCCAGGCGAACACGATACGTACGATCAGGAAGACGCTGGCAGACACGGGTGGCGACTCGTCGGGTTGGGACGCGGCGAGCATAGCCGGCAAGCGATCGGACGAAAGCCCCGGGCGACGAATGGCCGTCAGCGCGGCCCCAATTGCCCGGATCGCGGCGCGAAACCCGGCCCGGCCGGCGATGGCAGGCGCTGACGCGCGCGGTATGCTCCAGGTCCGCAAGCGGCGGCCACCGGGCGCCGCCCGCGGCGACGCAGCTCCTGGCTTCTACCGATGCTGCGTGGCGCGCGCGGCGCGTGGCCGGTTGCGCAGGCGCCGTGGTCCCGATCATCTCCTCCACACCGCTCAGGAGTCGCATGCACCGTCGTCATTTCCTGCACAGCGCCGGTCTTGCGCTTGCGGCCGCTTCCACCGGAAGCTGGGCCGCGACCGGCAAGGTGGCCGCTGCGCCGTCTTCGCCATTGCCCGCCATGCCACCGGGCGCCCTGCCCGAGCAGTTCGCCGCAGCGCTGCCGCTGGCACCGATCCGTGCGTCCGTCGATCGCATCATCGCGATCAACGGCTGCACCCGCCCGTTCCGTGCGCAGGGGCCGCGGATCGAGGCCGAGCGCATCGGCCGCAAGACGGTGGTGCACAACTATGGACATGGCGGCAGCGGGTGGTCGCTGTCGTGGGGCGCGGCCGAGCACGCGCTGCGGCTGGTGCGCGCGGCAGATGCGGATGTGCGCGAGCTGGCGGTGATCGGCTGCGGTGCGATCGGGCTGACCACCGCGCTGGTGGCGCAACGCGCGGGCCTGCGCGTGCGCATCTATGCGCGCGAGCGCCTGCCGGACGTGCGCTCGTTCTACGCCACCGGCGTGTGGTCGCCGGACTCGCGGGTGTGCACCAGCGAATACGCCAGCGCCGATTTCAGGACCCGCTGGGAAGAGATGGCGCGCATCTCGTTCCGCCGCTACCAGACCCTGCTGGGCCTGCCGGGCGAGCCGATCGAATGGCGCGATGGTTACGCGCTGTCGGATGTGCCGTTCGACCAGCCGAGCGCATCGGCCGAAGCGCACGAGCCGGATTACCCGCCGCTGGAGCGCGAACTGCTCGACGATCTCGGCCCGCGCTCGCAGCCGGTCGCGCCCGGCAGGCATCCGTTTCCGGTGCCGTTCGTGCGTCGCTACAGCCAGTTGACCTTCAACCTCAGCGCCTATGCGCGGCTGCTGATGGACGACTTTCTGCAGGCCGGCGGCGAGCTGCAGACGCGCAGCTTCGAGCATCCGCGCCAGTTCGGCCAGTTGCGCGAAAAGATCCTGGTCAATGCCACCGGCTACGGGGCGCGTGCCTTGCTTGGCGACGACAGCGTCATCCCGGTGCGCGGGCAGACCGCGCGCCTGATTCCGCAACCGGAAGTGACCTACGGGCTGGTGTGGCGCGGCCACAATCTCAACGTGGTGCCACGCCGCGATGGCGTGCTGGTGCAGGCGCAGGGTGCCAACGATTTCAACAATCCGGATCCCACGCCGGATCACGCCGCATCCGCGGCAGCGGTCCGCGAGCTGGCGCGGCTGTTTCCTCAGGCCTGAGTCGCCTTGCCTGCGCGCTGCAGTCAGGACTCGCCGAGCGAGGCCTGCAGCGCGCGGGCCAGTGCGGCATCGCCGCTGACCAGCTCGTCCCAGCGCAAGGCCACTCCGTTGCGTCGGCCTTTTTCGACCAGCTTCAAGCCCTGCGGGTCGATGATCAAGGTGTAGGCCTGCTCGCCGATCTGCAGCTCGCGGCGTAGCGGTTTGTCCAACGGCGTCATGGCAGCCTCCGGGGCAAGAACGAGCCATCGGTTGTAGCGCATCGGTCCGCAACGACGTGCATCCTCCGCCCGTCCATGCTGCACGGTGCCGATACTGGCGCGAATCGCCGGCCTGCCCTCTGCGCAAGGTGGGTGCGTGATGCGGCAGGTAGCGCATTCACCATGCGCGGTGCACGGCGCAGCTTGAGCAAGTGCCCCTGTTGCTTGCAGCGAGGCCCCACCACGCGGCGCCATCGCATCGGCGACCGCGTGTGGTCGGCGCAGCGTACGGCACAGGTCGCCATCGCATCGGGATCACCGCATCCACCAATTGCGCTAACACGCAGACAGCTAGCGTAGCGACCATGCGAGACAGCGTGCATGTGCACGACCCAACGCTGCATGGCACGCGTCATGGCAGGCAGCGTGCCGTCGAGGCGATGCAACTGCTGGCTCGCGCGCATCGAAGGGCAAGACCCACACCCGGTGCACCGCATTGTTCATCCATCCATTCATCCCCTAGGAGCCGCCCATGGCGATCAAGACAATTGAAGAGCTTTTCGTCCACGAGCTGTCGGACATCTACAGCGCAGAAAAGCAGTTGACCAAGTCACTGCCGCGTCTGGCACGCGCGGCAACCGAACCCAAGCTGGTGGAAGCCTTCAAGCTGCACCTGGAAGAAACCCAGGGCCAGATCGAACGCATCGATCAGATCGTCGAACTGCTCGGCATCAAGCTCAAGCGCATCAAGTGTGCTGCGATGGAAGGTCTGGTCGAGGAAAGCCGTGAGGTGATCGATGAGATCGAGGAAGGTCCGGTACGCGATGCGGCGCTGATTGGCGGCGCGCAGAAGGTGGAGCATTACGAGATCGCCTCGTACGGCACCATTGCAGCGATCGCAAAGCAGCTGGGCTACACCGATGCGGTCACCTTGCTGCTGTCCACGCTGGAAGAAGAAAAAGCCACCGATGAAAAGCTGACCCTGCTCGCCGAGCAAGGCGGCAATCAGAAGGCATCCAAGCCCAGCAAGGCGGCCTGATGCCCTGCGCAGGCGGCGCTGCCGCCTGCGTTTGCCTGCATCCCGCAGGCAACCCCCACCCGTAGCCAGCCTCAGGTTTCTGCGCGCATGCCGCGTTGCAGTTGTCGCCGGGCGCCAGCCAGGAAACACGACCCATGTTCATGCATAACAAGCGTTTGATGTACACCGTACGCGTCGCCGAACCCAATCCGGATCTGGCCACGTTGATGCTCGAGCAGTTCGGCGGGCCGCAGGGCGAGCTTGCCGCGGCGATGCGGTACTTCACCCAGGCACTGGGCGAAAACGATCCGGGCCGCAAGGACCTGTTGTTCGATATCGCCACCGAAGAACTGAGCCACCTGGAAATCATCGGTTCGATCATCGCCATGCTCAACAAGGGCCCGAAGGCCGTGTTGTCCGAGGGCATGGAAGAGGCCATGGAGATGCGCTCCATGACCCAGAACAGCACCAGCCACACCCAGCAGATCCTGTACGGCGGCGGCCCGGCGCTGGTCAATTCCAGCGGCGTGCCGTGGACCTCGGCCTATGTCGATTCGATCGGCTGCCCGACCTCGGACATGCGCTCCAACATCGCTGCCGAAGCCCGCGCCAAGCTGGTCTACGAGCGCCTGATCACCGTCACCGATGACCCGGGCATCGTCGATGCGCTGCGCTTTTTGATGACGCGCGAAGTGGCGCATCAGAAATCCTTCGAGAAGGCGCTGTACGCGATCGAACCGAACTTCCCGCCGGGCAAGCTGCCGGGCGACCCGCGCTTCACCGACGTCTACTACAACATGTCGCAGGGCGAAGGCGATACGGTCGGCCCCTGGAATGCCGGCGAGCAGTGGGACGTGGTGGAAGACCGTGAGCTGCAGTCCGCGGTGGACGGCGGCGATGGCTCGGCCACGGTCACGCTGGATGCAACGCAGACCGAAGCACTGGATGCGATGTCGCTGCGCCTGCTGTCCAACCCGGAACTGGATCGGGTGACCGGTGCAGACCTGGGCGCAGGCCCGGGGGCCGGCTCCACCACTGGCGACATCCAGCGCTGATCGTCCTCGACAGCGATTGCTGAGATTAGCCCGGGTCGTTCGCGACCCGGGCTTTTTAATGCGCGACGTACTTTCCGTTGACGGTCCTGCAGGTGGCTGTTGCCGCACCTGGGCACATCATCTGCCACGACCACGCACTGTAGCTGGCGCGCCAAGGGACGCCGCCCCGTGGGCAACGCGTTACCGAACGACAAAAAAAGAGGCCCATCGGGCCTCCTGTTGCCACTGCCTGCCACCACGCCTCACACCGGCGCGGCCTGTCGGGCCTGCGCATCGGTCCACTCGGGCCGCACGTCCGCCGCGGTGGTGCAACGCTCCAACCGCCAGGGCAGGAGATGACGCATCGCCTCCTCGCCACTGCGCTGCAGCCACTGCGTGGCATCGCCGTCGACGCATAAGGGACGCTGTGTCGGCAGGCTGGCCGAGGACGCGACCAGCAGCGAGAACCCCATCTGCAGGCGGCCACCGATATCCATGACATTGCGCAGGCCTGCGGCGTACAGCGCACCCCCGTCCTGGCTCAACCAGGTTGCCGAGGTGGCGCCATCTGCCGATGCGGTGCAGACGAATCCGCACAGCGGGATCAGGCAGCGCTGGGTTTCCCAGATGGCGAGGTCGACCCGCCCCAGCCACTCCGGCTCCTGGGTATTGATCGAGCGCTGCTGTCCCGGCGCACGTCGACCGAAGGTTGCACGCTCCTCGCGTCTGCCGCCACGGTCGGCAACCAGAATGTCGGCATCGGCACCGACACCGATCTCGACCCAGGCATTGCTCGCAACGCGGCCTGACAACTGAAGGATGCGCGTAATCATGTTGACTCCACTGTGCAGCTTGATGACAGCAGCAGCTACGCACAATACGCGCCAAGTTTTTCGATCCCGCACACAGGCGTCCTGCAACGGTCTTGGATGACGGCAGCGGCAGCGGCGGCGCTGCGAGGTGCGAATTGGTCGCAAACATCTGCACGCACGCGCAGGATTTTCCGTGCGGGTGCGTGGATGTGCACTGCATTCGCACATCGGCACCGTAGCGCCTGCCAGCGTGCGCAGAGACTGCACGCACGCGTGCGCTCGGCTATGGATCGTGCAGCGAGGTCAGCGGCAACTGGATCTCGCATTCCAGGCGTGTATCGCTGAGCTCGTAACGCGTCTGCGCGCCATGGCTGTACGGCAGGGCCTTTTCGATCAGGCGGCGGCCGAATCCGCTTGCCTGGTCGCGATCGTTGCGTCGTTGCTGGCTGGCGCCTTCTTCGGTCCACAACAGCACCAGGCGCGCCGAGGCGTCGTCGTTGGTCACCACTTCCCAGCGCACCGACAAGGTGCCGGTCGCTACCGCCAATGCGCCATGCTTGAGTGCATTGGTCGCGAGCTCGTGCAGTGCCAGCGCCAGCGTCTGCACGGTGGACTTGCGCAGTGCCACCGCCGGGCCGTCCACCACGATGCGCCGTTGGTCGGGCTCGGCACCGAGCGCATCCAGCTCCATGCGCAGCAATGCGCCAATGGTGGTGGGCTCGTTGTCCGACTGCGACAACAGCCCTTGCACGCGCGACAACGCCGAGAGCCGGTCGTCGAACCTGCCGGCGAATTCCGGCATGCTGTGGCTGGTCTGTACGGTCTGCTTGGCGACCGACTGCACCACGGTGATCAGGTTGCGGGTGCGATGCTGCAATTCGCTGACCAGCACGCGCTGCTCATCCTGCAGGCGGCGCAGGTTGTCCGATTCGGTCGAGGTTCCCAGCCACTCCAGCACCTGGCCACGTTCGTCCAGCACCGGCGCGCTGCGCGTATGGAACCAGCGGTAGCGGTGCTCGGCTGCATTGAACAGGCGGTGCTCCACGTCCAGCCCGCCGGTGCGCGCACTGTCGTGCCAGGCATTCAAGGTCAGCTCGCGCTCGTCCGGATGCACTGCCTGCAACCAGCCCAGCTCCAGACTCTGCCCATCGTGTTGCCCGGTATAGCTGGACCATTGCGGGCTGGACCAGGTCCAGCGGCCGCCATCGCGCGAACGCCACACAAGTTGTGGAATCCCCTCCATCAAGGTACGCAGGCGCTGCTCGCTGCTGCGCAACGCGCGCTCGGCGCGCGTCAGCGGGGTGACGTCCATGAAGGTCAACACCGCGCCGCCGATGAAGTTGTTGACCGTGCGGTATGGCAGCACCCGCACCATGTAGCGGGCACGGGTGGCGGGGTTTTCCACTTCGCGATCCAGCACCGCCAGCGTGCGGATCACCCGGCGTACATCGTCCTGCAGTTCGTCGTAGGTCACATGCAGCTTGATGTTGCTGATCGGCCGGTGGATATCGCTTTCCACCAACGGCAGGATGTCGGTCACCGCGGGGGTGAAGTTGGTCACGCGCAGCTCGTTGTCCAGGAACACGGTCGCGATCTGGGTGCTTTCCAGCAGGTTCTTCAGGTCGCTGTTGGCATGCGCCAGTTCCTGCACGCGGTGGGCCAGCTCGCCGTTGACCGTGGTGACTTCCTCGTTGACCGACTGCAGCTCTTCCTTGGAGGTTTCCAGTTCTTCGTTGGCGCTCTGCAGTTCTTCGTTGAGCGACTGGTATTCCTCGTTGGAGGACTTGAGCTCTTCGTTGGTGCTCTCCAGCTCCTCGATCATCGACTGCAGCCGCTCGCGGGTCATGCGCAGCTCGTTCTCCAGCGCCTGCACATGTGCGTTGTCGGACACGGTGTCTTTCGGCGGCGCCAGCTCGGCCAGCTCACGCGCTTCCACTTCCTGGAACAGCACCACGTAGCCGCGCGGCACCTCCGAATCCGAGGTCGGCTCCACGAACAGGTCCACCGCCAGGGTCGCCGCATCCTCGTGCATCTGGATGCCCTTGGCCTGCACCGGCGTCATGTCCGCTTCGGCACGGCCGAGCGCGCTGCGCAACTCCAGCCGCAGGTCGCGGTGAACGAGGTTGAGCAGGTTGAGGCTGGGCGCGCCGCCGCCGGGACGGATGAAGCGTCCGGCCTGCGAGGAGAAATGCAGCACATCGAAATGCTCGTCCAGCACCGCATAGGCCGGCGCGTAGCGGTCGGCGATGCGCTCGCCGGCAAGCACCAGTGCATTGCTGACGCTGCGCTGCTGGCGGCTTGCCGCCGGCGCGTGGCCGTCCAGTCCGGGCGCGGACGACGGGAAGGGGGCATGCATGCGGCTGTCGGCATCGATCTTCTGGAACACGCGGAAGCTGCGCTCCACCGGTGCGAACAACTTGGCATGCCGCGAGACGTTTTCGGCATTGCCCAGGAACAGGTAGCCGCCCGGCTTGAGCGCAAAGTGAAACACCGGGATCACCCGGTTCTGCAGCTCGGCATCCAGGTAGATCAGCAGGTTGCGGCACGACACCAGATCCAGCCGCGAGAACGGCGGGTCCTTGACGATGCTGTGCTGCGAGAACACGCACAACTCGCGCAGCTGCTTGCTCACCACATAGGTGTCGCCTTCCTTGACGAACCAGCGCTGCAGGCGCTCCGGCCCCACATCGGCGACGATGCTGGACGAATAACGCCCCACCCGCGCAATGGCCAATGCCCGCCCGTCGATGTCGCTGGCGAAGATCTGGATGCGTGGCGCCACGTCCAGCGTCTGCGCATGCTCGCGCAACAGCATCGCCAGCGAATACGCCTCTTCGCCGGTGGAACAGCCCAGCACCCACACACGCAGGTGGTCGCCCGGCTGCTTGCCCTGGAACAGGCGCGGAATCACCTGCTGCTCCAGGAACTCGAACTCGCGGCGGTCGCGGAAGAACTGGGTCACGCCGATCAGCAGATCGTTGAACAACAACAGCGGTTCGTCGAAGCGGCTGCGCAGCTGCTCCAGATACTGCTCCAGCGTGTCCGCCTGCACCACCTGCATGCGGCGCTGCACGCGGCGCAGGAACGTGGCGCGCTTGTACCCATGGAAATCGTGGCCGGTGGCATTGCGCAGGATGCTGGCGACCTGGCTGAGCTGATCGTTCTCGCTGCCGTTGCGCACGCCCACCGGTGCCGGATGACCGAAGCGATGGTGGCGCTGCATGTGTGCGGCGATGCGTGCGGCCACCCGCGGCAGCGGCAGGATGTCGTCGCTGATGGCGGCCGGGTTGCCGGCATTGCGCAGATCCATGCCGTGCAAGGACGGGTCGTCCACCGCCAGCGCCAGGCCGCCACACTCCTTGATGGCCGCGGTGCCCAGCGTGCCGTCGCCATCCAAGCGCCCCATGATCACGCCGATCACGTTGCCGTCCTGGTCATGCGCCATCGAGACGAAGAAGCTGTCGATCAGGCCGTGATCGCTGGCGTCCTCCAGCGGGCGCAGCCGCAGCCGGCCTTCTTCCAGGGTCACCAGCGTCTGGCTGGGCGGCAGGTAGATGCGTCCGGGATGCAGCGCATCGCCATCTGCAGGTGCCAGCAGCAGACTGGATTGCGGGCCGAGCAACTCGCGCAGGCGCGACTCGTCGAGCAGGTGACGATCGCGCAGCAACAGCATGATGACCAGATTGGGCGCGCCAGCCACTGCGTCGAGCAGTTCGGCCAGGCGCGTGGCGTCCAGGCCGTCGGCACCGACACCGAGAATGAACAACGGCGGTGGCGCCACGGCATCGGGCGCAGTGGCCGCTGCGGTGTCGTCGCAGGAGGTGTCGTCGTCTGTCATTGCAGCCATCGCATCAACGGCGCCGTGTGTCAGGCGCAATCGTCAATGATGGCGTAAACCTGCCTCTACCGCTACGCGGCGTCTGAGCGGTACAGGCACTGCACGCGATGGGTCTGGAAGCGCCTGCTTACGCGCGGCCTTAACCGACACGGCGCGCACTATGGCGTGCGCGTCGCCGGACCGCGCCACCGCGCGAGGAATTCCCATGCTGGACAATCCACTCAACGGACTTCGCATTCTCGTGGTCGAGGATGATTACCTGCTGGCCGAATCACTCAACGACCTGTTGCTGGAGGCCGGCGTCTGCGTGCTCGGACCGGTGGGCAATGTGCCCGAGGCGCTGTCGCTGGTGACCTCCGGACAGGCCATCGACGGCGCATTGCTCGACGTCAATGTGCGTGGCCAACCGGTGTTCCCGGTGGCCGATGCGCTGCTGCAGCGCGGGGTACCGTTTTCATTCTGCTCCGGCTACGACCGCTACACGCTACCGCCGCGGTTTGCGCACCTGTCGTACTGCATGAAGCCCTACAACCCGCGGACGATCACCGCGCTGCTCAGCAGCCAGACCCAACCGGCCGAGCATTACTGATCGGTGCCGTCGGGGGACACCGCACCGTCGTGGCGCAGGGCGCGCTCTTCCTCGCCGAGCTGGTTGAGCAACTCCACCGCCGACTGATGGGTGGCACGCAAGGTCTCCATGGGCTTGGAGGTCTCGCTGCGTAATGCATACAACGCAAAACCCATCACGTTGAGGCGGTTGCGCAGCTGATGCAGCAGCTCGCGCCGCCGTCCATGCGATGCGTCGCTCACTTATGCGTCCTTGTCGCTGAGCCGGTTGTGCAGCGTGCGCACGCTGATCCCCAATTCGCGCGCAGCCGCCTTCTTGTTGAAGCGCGTGCGCGCCAGTGCCGCCTCGATCATGGCGTCCTCGGCCTGGCGCATGGTCCACCCCGCCGGAATCAGCAAGCCGTCTTCGTCGGCCTGCGGCACGGTCTGCACCACATCCGGCGCGCTCAACAGGTCGCCGTCCGAGCGCAGGTACAGGTAGCGAATGAACGAGCGCAACTCGCGCACGTTCCCCGGCCAGGTGTGGTAGGCCAGATAACGCAGCAACGATTTGGTCGGCAGCTTGCGGGTGCCGTACTTGACGTTGAGCTCGTCAATCACGCGCAGGCCCAGCAGACGCGCGTCGCCGCGACGCTCGCGCAGCGGCGGCACCTGGATCGGGTATTCGTTGAGCCGGTAGAACAGATCCTCGCGCAGCACGCCGTGCTCGCGTTGTACATGCTGGTGCGTCGCCGCGACGACCCGCGCGTCCAGCGGAATTTCCTCGCTGCCGCCCACACGCATGAAGCTGCGCGACTCGATCGCGCGCAGCAGGTAGACCTGCAGCCGGGTCGGCATCTCGCCGATCTCATCCAGGAACAGCGTGCCATCGGCGGCCTGCTCCAGGAACCCGGCATGCCGACGATCGGCACCGGTGAAGCTGCCACGCTCGTGGCCGAACAGCTGGCTGGCCAACAGTTCCTCGGGAATGGCGCCGCAATTGACCGGCACGAAGCGACCACGCCGGCCGGAGACCCGATGGATGGCGCGCGCGACCAGGTCCTTGCCGGTGCCGGTTTCGCCGGTCACCAGCACATTCAGATCGGTCGGCGCCACGCGCACGATGTCCTTGCGCAACAGCACGATGCTGTCGCTGTTGCCGATGATGCCCAGGTTGCCCTGCTGCGCCTCACGCAGGCCGCCGAGCACGCGTTCCAGCCGTTCGGGCGCGAACGGTTTGGTGAGGAACTCGCTGACGCCGAACTGCTGCGCGCGGCCCTGGGTTTCGTAGGCGTAATCGCCCGAGACCACCACGATCTGCGGCGTGTGATCCGGGTCGAGCCGTTCGATGAGATCGAAACCGCTGCCGTCGGGCAGGCCAACATCCACCACCAACAGGTCGGGAAAGTTGCTGTCCAGCCAACGGCTGGCTTCGCCAAGGGTGTGGATGCCCTTGGCACGGAAGCCGCTATCGGTGGCTAGCTCAACCACCTGATCGCAGAACTCCACGTCGTCGTCGATGATGGCGCAGGAAAGACGGTCCATGAGCGCTTCTGTCCGCAATGACTAATACATGTTCAGTTGAGAATTGTGACGGCGGCGCGAAAAACGCGCCTGCACGCCACCACGAAAATCGCACATCGCTGTCACGGCCGTCCGGCCACCTGGCGCTCGCTTCCCCAGAGTCGAGCTCGCCGTAGAAGTTTGCCCGAAGTACGCAGGGCAACGCGGGATTACGCCAGTGCCAAGCGTCACGGTTGGGGTCGGTCGACGCGTCGAATGCGTCGAAACGCCAAACAGCGCAAGCTTTGATGGGGATGGGAGCGCGGCCTGCGCGCGGGCGCGGCTGGACCGAGCTGCTGGATCAGCTCGCTTGCGCCGTGATGTGGCGGCGAGGCGGTTGAGGGGCGATGAGGCGAGCCGAGACGCTGGTTGCAGCGTCGCGCAACCGCGGCTTCAGGGCCAATGGATGCAAGCCGTGATCGCGAGGTGTGACCGCTAGCCTACGCGGCAGGCGTAGAGACAGTGTGCATGGATCCGCCACGCCAGCGCCATGACGCGGCGCGCGCTTGCGTGCGCCGGCATGACGGACGCCGCAACTGCAGCATTGCGCGCGACTCAGCGCTTTTCTGAGCCGTCCGGGCGTTCGTAATCGTGTTCAGGGTCGGCCTTGTTCACATCGCGGTCTTCATCGGGCATGTCGTGGACCTTCCACTCCACATCCTCGTTGCGCTGTTCCTGCGGCGTAAACGGCTTTTTCTGATCATCGTCCGGACCCCACGGCTTTTTCGGTTCACTGCCCATCGTCGTTCTCCTGCGTTGTGGTCATGAGCCCACGCTAGGCCGGTGCGCATTGCAGAGCAGTGAACAAAGCTGCGCGGTGGCGTGAAGCGAGCGGCGCGCGCGCAAGCGGCGGGGGCACCACACACGCCGCCGACATCGCCTAGCCCGTGCGTTTACGTTTGCGTGCGCACACTGCTGCATCACAGTGATGCGTCATCTCGTCAGGAGACAACAATGCCCGTACCCAACTACCCCCGCCCACCGTTCAAACCGCAGCAACAGGGTTTCCCCGGGCGTACCGAAAAGATGGACCCGCGCCCGGACCATGGCGAAGACAGTTATGTCGGCCACGGGCAGCTCACCGGCAAACGTGCGTTGATCACCGGCGGCGACAGCGGCATCGGCGCGGCCGTGGCGATTGCGTATGCACGCGAGGGGGCCGATGTGGCAATCGCCTATCTTCCCGATGAGCAGGAAGACGCTGCCAGAATTGGCGCATTGATCGAGAAGGCCGGCGTCAAGGCGTTGCTGGTGGGCTGCGATATCAGCGACCCCGCCCAGGCCGCTGCGTTGATCGACAAGGTCAACAGCACCTTCGGCGGCCTGGACATCCTGGTCAACAACGCCGGCTACCAGCAGTATTTCGAAAATTTTGAAGACATCACGCTGGAGGAGTGGCGTAAGACCTTCGACACCAACGTGCATGCCGTGTTCCATCTGGTGCAGTTGTCGGTGCCGCTGATGACCGACGGTGGCTCCATCATCAACACCGCCTCGGTGCAATCCAAGAAACCGACGCCGAACATCCTGCCGTATGCCGCCACCAAGGGGGCATTGGCCAACCTGACCATTGGCCTGGCCGGCGTACTGGCCGACAAGCACATCCGCGTCAATGCGGTATTGCCGGGTCCGATCTGGACGCCGTTCATTCCCGCCGGCATGGATGAGGAGTCGGTGGAAAACTTCGGCGGCCAGACACCGATGGGCCGCCCCGGGCAGCCGGTCGAGCTGGCATCGGCGTACGTGATGCTGGCAGCCGATACCGCCAGCTACACCTCGGGCACCTTGCTCACCATTGCCGGCGGCGCCGTCACGCTGTAACCCGCCCAACGCCGCACTGCACCGTCAAGCCCGCCTGGCGTCCTAGCCCGGCGGGCTTTTTCGTTGCCGCAGCGTGCGCTTGCAGTGCCCGGGGCGATGCGCTGCGCGCCGCCAGCAACACGGCGCGCGCATCCACCGACCCACAGTCACGGTGAGGTTTCGGTCAAGGCCACACTCGCGCGGCACGCACCCACCACTGTGCCTGCTCTCACGGCCGCACTCCTACCGTGGGTGGCGTTGGACCGTGATGCACACCCCCTTCTTCTCGCCCAGAGCTGCCCGTCACCCATGCGTGGCGCAGGAGCAGTGCACTGCCGGCGCGATGACGTCACGCAACACGCATCGAAACGTGCGACGTGGTGCATCCGCGCCATTGAGAGGCCGGCGCGTGAGCGCCCTCCACAAGGCAGACAATCAATGAGAATCCTGGTCACTGGCGGCACCGGCTATATCGGCTCACACACCTGCGTCGAATTGGCACTGCGTGGCCACCAGGTGTGCATTGTCGATAATTTGAGCAATTCCTCCGAGCGCGTGCTCGACCATCTGCAGCACCTGATGGGGTTTCGCCCGGACTTCCATCGCATGGATGTGCGCGCACCCGAGCTGGGCACGCTGCTGGCTGCAAGGAAGATCGAGGCGGTGCTGCATTTTGCCGCGCTCAAGGCGGTGGGCGAATCGGTGCGCGAACCGTTGCTGTACTTCAACAACAACGTGACCGGCACGCTGGCACTGCTGCGCGCGATGCGCACCGCCCAGGTGAGCACGCTGGTATTCAGTTCCTCGGCCACCGTGTATGGCGACGCCAACACCAGCCCGATCCGGGAGGACGCGCCGCTGAAGGCGAGCAATCCCTACGGGCGCACCAAGCTGATGATGGAGGAGATGATCGCCGACCTCAGCGCGGCCTGGCCGGAATTCGACGCGGCGCTGCTGCGCTACTTCAACCCGGTCGGTGCGCATCCCAGCGGTTACCTGGGCGAAGACCCGCGCGGCGTACCGAACAATCTGATGCCCTATATCGCGCAGGTGGCGGTCGGTCGCCGCGATGCGCTGCAGGTCTTTGGCGACGACTACCCCACTGCCGACGGCACCGGCGTGCGCGACTACCTGCATGTGATGGATCTGGCACGCGCGCACGTGGATGCCATCGACTACCTGCAGCGCGAGCGCACCGGCCTGGTGGTGAACCTAGGCACCGGGCGCGGCTACAGCGTGCGCGAAGTGGCTGCCGCGTTCGAGCGCGCCAGTGGCCGGCGCATACCGCTGCGCATTGCGCCGCGTCGCGGCGGCGATGTGGCGGTGTACTACGCCAATGCCACGCTCGCCCATCGCCTGCTCGGCTGGAAGGCCGAACACGACCTGGACCGCATGTGTGGCGACGCCTGGCGCTGGCAGTCCATGCATCCGGCCGGCTATGCCACCTCGCGCCTGCGCACGTCGCGCACACCGGCACCGGTGCCGGACCCCGAGATTGCGCGCGACGCAGCCGCGCCGGCGCGCTGCCTGTTGCCGGCCGCCGAGGGCCGCCGGCGCAGCGAGCCTGCACGCACGCTGGTCCCGACGGACCGTCTATCGCGCGCCTGAGCGGCGCGCATTCCTTTTTTCTTCAGCGAGGTCATTCCATGAGTTGGGCTGGTCAGTTCCACGACGACATCGGCAAGAGCCGCCGAGCCGTTTCCTCCGACAGCGCGCCGCAGTTCGATCCGGCACGCACCACCCTGTTGTGCCTGTCGCATCTGCGCTGGAGCTTTGTCTACCAACGCCCGCAGCATCTGATGTCGCGCTTTGCCGGCGACTGCAATGTGCTGTTCTGGGAAGAGCCCATCGCCTGCGATGAATCCGAACCCTGGCTGCAGCTACGCGGCGAAGAAGGCGGCCTGCATGTGCTGGTGCCACGCCTGCCGGCCGGGTGCACGGGCGAGGATGCGGTGCAGGCGCAGCGCCAGTTGCTGGATGGCTACCTGGCCGAGCTTGGCGTGGGCGATCTGCTGCTGTGGTACTACACGCCGATGAGTCTGAGCTTCAGTGCGCATCTGCGTGCGCGCGCGATCGTCTACGACTGCATGGACGAGCTGTCGGCATTTGCCGGTGCGCCACCCGAGCTGGTACAGCGCGAGCGCGAACTGCTGCAACGCGCCGACGTGGTGTTCACCGGTGGCTACAGCATCTGGGAAGCCAAGCGTGCACTGCACGCCAACATCCATGCCTTCCCCAGCAGCGTGGACGTGGCGCATTTTGCCGCCGCACGCCAGCCGCAGCAGGAACCGGCCGACCAGGCCGCCATCCCGCACCCGCGCCTGGGCTTCTATGGCGTGATCGACGAGCGCTTCGACGTGGCCCTGCTGCGCGATATCGCCAGGCAGCGGCCGCAGTGGCAGTTCGTGATGATCGGGCCGGTGGTCAAGATCGCCGCGTCCGACCTGCCGCAGGCCGCCAACATCCATTATCTCGGTGGCAAGACGTATGACGCGCTGCCCGGCTATCTGTCCGGTTGGCAGGTGGCACTGATGCCGTTCGCAATGAACGCCTCCACCCGTTTCATCAGCCCGACCAAGACGCCCGAATACCTGGCCGGCGGCTGCCCGGTGGTGTCCACGCCGATCCACGATGTGGTGCGCACCTATGGCGACACCGGCGTGGTGCGCATTGCCGACACCGCTGCGGCCTTCGTGGCCGCCTGCGAGGACGCCCTGCGCGACGGCAGCGACCGCGAACAGCTGCTGGACACCGCCGACCAGGTACTGGGCGAGATGTCCTGGGACCACACCCATGCCTTGATGCAGGAGAAACTCACGTGGAAGCAATGACACCCTCGGGCACCGTCCCGCTGGCGAGCACGCGCGTGCTCGGCGGCACCCGGCGCGGATTCGACTACCTGATCATCGGCGCGGGCTTTGCCGGCAGCGTGCTGGCCGAGCGTCTGGCCGCCGGTCTGGGCAAGCGCGTGCTGGTGGTCGACCGCCGCCCCCATATCGGTGGCAATGCCTACGACTTCCATGACGACGCCGGGGTGCTGATCCATCGCTACGGCCCGCATATCTTCCACACCAATGCGCAGCGCATCGTGGATTACCTGTCCAGCTTCACCCAGTGGCGGCCCTACGAGCACCGCGTGCTGGCGCAGGTGGGCGAGCAGCAGGTGCCGATCCCGATCAACATGACCACCTTGAACCGGCTCTACGGCCTGCAGCTCACCACCGAGGACGCCGCTGCCGCGTTCCTGGCCAGCCGCGCCGAGCCGGTGGCCGACATCCAGACCAGCGAGGATGTGGTGATCAACCAGGTGGGCCGCGAGCTGTACGAAACCTTCTTCCAGGGCTATACGCGCAAACAATGGGGCCTGGATCCGTCGCAGCTGGACAAGTCGGTGACCTCGCGCGTGCCCACCCGCACCAACGACGACGACCGCTACTTCACCGACACCTTCCAGCAGATGCCGTTGCACGGCTATACGCGCATGTTCGAACGCATGCTCGATCACCCCAACATCAAGGTGATGCTCAATACCGACTACCGCGAGATCCGCGACGAGCTGGACTACGACCAGCTGGTCTACAGCGGCCCGGTGGACGAATACTTCGACCATTGCTACGGCAAGCTGCCGTATCGCTCACTCAGGTTCGAACACAGCACCGTGGATCAGGAACAGGTTCAATCGGTGGCCACGGTCAACTACCCGGCCGAAGCTGTCGCCTACACGCGCATCACCGAGTACAAGCACCTGACCGGCCAGCAGCATCCCAGGACCAGCCTCACCCACGAGTATCCTTCGGCCGATGGCGACCCGTATTATCCGATCCCGCGTGCGGAAAACGCCGAGCTGTACCGGCGCTACGAACGGCTGGCCGCCCAGACGCCCAATGTCACCTTCCTGGGGCGGCTGGGCACCTACAAGTACTACAACATGGATCAGGTCGTCGGCCAGGCGCTGGCCTTGTTCAAGCGCATCGAAGACGCCGAGCACCAACGCCGCGCCGAACTGATGGCCTGAGCGGCCGGATCTCACCCGGCCGAATTGCGCGGCGGTGATGCGAAGCGGCGTTCCAGGCCGGCGTGGCGTGTCAATCACATTTCATTGTTCCGCCGGCAGTGCGGCGAAGATGCAGCAGGACCCCAGATGCACAGCCCCACAGTGTTCGACAGTTTTTTCATGGCGGGCTTCGAGTGTTCGACCCATCGCCGGCGCGATGGCCGCCGGCTGGATCTGATCGCCGGCACCCGGCACGACCGCTGGGCGGAAAACGACTATCGCGCCGTGTCCGCGCACGGCATGCGTACGGCGCGCGATGGCCTGCGCTGGCACCTGATCGAGCAACGGCCAGGGCAGTACGACTGGTCCAGCTTCCTGCCGATGCTGCATGCCGCCAATGCCGCCGGTACCCAGGTGATCTGGGATCTGTGCCACTACGGCTGGCCGGACGATGTGGATATCTGGAGCCCGCAGTTCGTCGATCGTTTCGCGCGTTTTGCTGCCGCGGCGGCGCAATGCGTCAAGAACGCAAGCGATGCCGTGCCGTTCTACGCGCCGATCAACGAGATCTCGTTCTGGGCCTGGAATGGCGGCGACCACGCGCGCATGCATCCGAAGGCGCGCGGGCGCGGCTTCGAGCTCAAGCACCAGCTGGTACGCGCCACCATTGCCGCGATCGACGCGGTGCGACAGGTCGAACCGCGCGCGCGCTTCGTGCAGGTGGACCCGGCCATCCATGTGGCCGCCGCCAACGACCGCCCCGGCCCGCGCCGGGAAGCCGAGCGCCTGCGGGTGGCGCAATTCGAGGCCTGGGACATGATCTGCGGCAGGCAGTGGCCCGGGCTGGGCGGCGCGCCGCAGTATCTGGACATCGTCGGCCTCAACTACTACGCGGACAACCAGTGGTACCTGGGCGGTGCACCGATCCCGCGCACGTCCGCCGACCACCGCCCGCTCTCGGCGATCATGGGCGAATTCTGGCAACGCTATCAGCGCCCGCTGATCCTCTCCGAAACCGGTGCCGAAGGCGACAAACGCGCCGGCTGGCTTGCGCACGTCGCCAGTGAAGTGGCACTGGCCATGCAGCAGGGCGTGCCGATGGAGGGGATCTGCCTGTATCCGGTGCTGGACTATCCGGGCTGGGACAACTACCGCCATTGCCCCACCGGCCTGTTCGGCTATGCCGACGAACACGGTCAGCGCCCGCTGGACGCCGGGCTGGCCGGGCAGTTACGCCGCGAGCACGAACGCTTCGGCCTGCGTGTACCGCAGCGGGCGCTGGCCGACATCGACACGTGAACACCATCGCGCAGCCCGCGCTGTTGCCGGACACGCCTGCGCGTTTTCTATGGCATTACATTCGCCAGCGGCCCTGGCATTTTGCCGGCTTGCTGCTGTTGATCGTCGGCGCTGCCGGCTGCGCGGTCTCGGTGCAGTACGGCATGAAGGTGCTGGTCGATGCGATGGCAGGCGACCAACGGGCCGAGGCCGAGGTCTGGCTGCCGCTGGGCGTGTTCATCGGCCTGATCGCCATCGAAAACCTGCTGTGGCGGCTGGGCGGCTGGCTGGGCTGTCGCACCGTGGTGGCCAGCGTGGTGGACATCCGCGTGGATCTGTTCCGCCACCTCACCGGCCACCCGATGCGGTATTTCAGCGAGCACCTTGCCGGCGCGCTGGGCAACCGCATCACCGCACTGGGCAGCGCGGCCGGGCAGATCTACGGCGGGCTGGCCTGGAAGATCGTGCCACCGGTCGTGGACTTCATCGGCGCCATCGTGCTGCTGCTCACGGTGGACTGGCGCATGGCCGCCACCCTGGTCGGCTTTATCGCGGTGGTGGCGGCCATCATCACCAGCTTCGGCATCCGCGGCCGCGCCAAGCATCAGCGCTTTGCCGCGCAGGCCGCGCGCGTGGGCGGCGAGCTGGTGGATGCAGTGTCCAATGTGTGGACGATCAAGGCGTTTGCGGCGCGCGATCGCGAAAGCGCGCGGCTGGCCGAGCAGATCGGCGACGAGGCGGTCGCCCATCGACGCAGCTGGATGTATGTGGAAAAGGCCAGAGTGATCCACGACATCTGCCTGTCGGTGATGGCCGGCGGCATGCTGATCTGGGCGATCAGCCTGTGGCGCGCCGGCACGGTGAGCGCCGGCGATGTGGTGCTGGTCAGCGCGTTGACCTTCCGCATCCTGCACGGCTCGCGCGACCTGGCGCTGACGCTGGTGGACACCACCCAGCAGCTGGGCGCCATCGCCGACACGCTGCAGATCATCCTGCAACCGCATGCCATCGTCGATGCGGACACACCGCTGGCGCTGGCCCAGGGCGATGTGCGTTTCGAAGATGTGTGCTTTGCCTATCCACAGCGGGCGGCCGTGCTGGACGGGCTGACCCTGCATATCCCTGCCGGCCAGAAGGTCGGCATCGTCGGGCCTTCCGGTGCCGGCAAGTCCACCCTGATCGCCTTGATCCAGCGCCTGGACGATGTGCAATCCGGACGCGTGCTGATCGACGGCCAGGACATCCGCAGCGTCAGCCAGGACAGCCTGCGCGAAAGGATTGCGGTGGTGCCGCAGGAGACCGCGCTGTTCAATCGCAGCATTGCCGACAACATCCGTTACGGCCGCCCGGAGGCCAGCGATGCACAGGTGCAGGACGCCGCGCGGCATGCCTTCTGCGATGGCTTCATCCGGCAGTTGCCGCAGGGCTACGACACCCAGGTCGGCGAACGCGGGGTCCTGTTGTCCGGGGGTCAACGCCAGCGCCTGGGCATCGCGCGCGCCTTTCTGAAGGACGCGCCGATCCTGATCCTGGACGAAGCCACCTCGGCGCTGGACACCGAGTCGGAAGCGGAAATCCAGGCCGCGCTGGATCACCTGATGCGCGATAGCACGGTGCTGGCGGTGGCGCACCGCCTGTCCACGGTAATTGGCTTCGATCGCATCGTGGTGCTGCAACACGGCCGCGTGGTCGAAGATGGCAGTCCCGCGCAGCTGCGTGGACACGGTGGCGTGTTCGATGGCCTGTGGCAACGCCAGGCCGCGGGATTCGATCAGGCGGCGCCTGACGCGTGATGACGACCGTGTTGCGACGAGGTCGCCCGGCAACCGCTGAACCTGCAGCCTGCGGCGTACATGCGCGATGCGCGTCGCGCTTGCCCACAACGGCAACAGGCAGCCGAAGCTGCCTGTTGTCCGTGTTCACGGCACACGCTGCGGTGCGCGATCAGCGATCGCGGTGGATCAATGCGCCTGGTTCGCCTTGGCCCGCAGCGACTTGGCATGTTCCAGATGCTGGGCGATGGTCTGGCGTGCACGCTGCAATTCCTTGCCCAGATCGCTCGATCCCGGCTCGCTGGCCAGCTGTGCGTCCAGCAACGTCAACGCCTGCTCGTGGCTGGTCACGCTGGCCTGCAGGTACTGCGTTTCGAACTCCTTGCCGTCCAGGCCTTCCAGGCGCTTGCGGGTGCCATCGGCGCGGCTGGACGCGGCCTGCGCCAGCGTGCCGCTGCGATCGGGCGCGAAACGGCTGAGGTCGGTCAACGCTGCGCTGTGTGCCTCGTCCATCTTGCGGGCGAACTGCAGCGTCTCGCCTTCAAGGCCCTTGACGACCGCCAGCTGCGCAAGCGTGCGCTCCTGCTCGTTGAACACCACCAACGCACCCAGTGCCTGCTTGCGGTCGCTGGACAGCGTGGTGGCTGCACGCAGCGGGTCACCATGCGGCGGGGTGCTGCCGGCCTTCGCCGGCGCACCGAGCGACTGCTGTTGAACGTCGCGGTCGTTGTTCGTCGGGCTGGCCGTTTCACCGGTGTCGCCCTGACGACGCTGCCACGCCTTGTACGCCACGTAGCCCACCGCGCCGGCGGTCAGCATCTTGAAAATTCCCATCGTTGTCTCCTTGATTGATCGCGCAAGGCGCGGTCGTTGATTGTCGGGGTCGCATGGTCGCTGCAGGCATGAGCTGCGGACGATCCAGCGTGGCAGTCGAGAGTGCGAGTGCGCGGGTTATCCAGACGTGACACGCGCATCAACGCCGCGTCGCCAATCGGGCGCGTCCACACCGTGCGCACGTGCCGTGCTGATGGACTTAACGGCGCGCCGCCAACACTGCACGGCGTTGCCGCATACCGACGGCCTTACGGGAGATCTCCATGCTTGCCCTCAACTACCACGGCTCACGCGATGTGCGGGTCGAAACCGTGCCGGATCCGACCCTTGTCGAACGCGACGATCTTATCCTGCGCGTCACCGCCACCGCCATCTGCGGCTCGGACCTGCATCTGTACCGCGGCAAGATTCCGGACCTGCGGCATGGCGATATTCTCGGCCATGAGTTCATGGGCATCGTCGAAGACGTCGGCCCCGATGTCACCGCGGTCAAACCCGGCGACCGTGTGGTGATCCCGTTCGTGGTGGCCTGCGGACGCTGCTTCCACTGCATGCTGCAGGAGTTCTCCGCTTGCGAGACCACCAATACCGGCAAGGGCGCCGCACTCAACCACAAGGACATGCGCCCACCGGCGGCGCTGTTCGGCTTCAGCCATCTGTATGGCGGTCTGTCCGGCGGGCAGGCCGAGTACGTGCGCGTGCCCAAGGCCAATGTCGGGCCGTTGGTGGTGCCCGATGCATTGCACGACGAGCAGGTGCTGTTCCTGTCCGACATCCTGCCGACCGGCTACCAGGCCGTCATCGATGCCGGGGTCAAGCAGGGCTCGACAGTGGCGATCTTCGGCGCCGGCCCGGTGGGCCTGATGGCCGCGGCATGCTGCCGCATGCTGGGCGCCGAGCGCATTTTCATGGTGGACCGGCATGCGTACCGGCTGGACTTCGCGTCCAAGGCCTACGGCATCATCCCGATCAACTTCGACGAGGTCGATGACCCGGCCGATGTGATCGTGTCGCAGACCGATGGCCGCGGCGTGGACGCCAGCATCGAGGCAGTGGGATTCGAGGCCGAAGGCAGCGCGATCGAGACCGCACTGACCAACCTGAAGCTGGAAGGCAGCAGCGGCGTGGCGATTCGTCAGTGCATTGCCGCAACGCGCCGCTGCGGTGTGGTCAGCGTGCCGGGCGTGTATGCCGGCTTCATCCATGCCTTCATGTTCGGCGATGCCTTCGACAAGGGCCTGAGCTTCAAGATGGGCCAGACCCATGTGCAGAAGCATATGCCGTACCTGCTGGAATGCATCGGCAATGGCGACCTCAAGCCCAGCGCGATCATCTCGCACCGCATGCCGCTGGCCGATGCCGCGCGTGGCTACGAGCTGTTCGACAAGAAGCAGGACGATTGCCGCAAGGTGGTGTTGACGCCGTAACCGCCAACAGCGCGGCAAACGCTGCAAACGCAAACGGCGCGGTCGATGACCGCGCCGTTTGCATTGCTCGTCGATGTGCGGCCTGGTCAGTCCAGCGGCTTGGCCGGCACGAACGGCGACACCGGATCGCTGGCCGGAAAGGTTTCTTCCAGCGCATCGTCCTGCAAGGCGTCCTGTTTTTCCTTCTCGCTGCGTTGGTCGTCGTGATCGCCAGCCGAATCGGGCGCAGCTGCGTGGTTGTGGTCGGTGGTCATGGGTTCTCCTGTCGCGTGGATGCGGACCACCCAACGCTACGGTGGTCCGGCGACGGCACAGGTGAAAAACATCTTCGCATCGGCACGACAAAGGCAACCGTTTAGGGACACCTCGGCTGCATCCAGCCAGGCGGCGCGTTGCGGGCGCTGTTGCACGCTGGCAGCCGATGATCGCTGTGAATCCCGCAATCCAGGCCGTGACGCAACGGAGCAACGGAGAATGCGTGGATCGACGCGCCCTGTGCGTCATGTCTGTCTGCGCATTACACAGTTCGACATCGCCCTTATGATCGGCATGGCGCGCGTTTATCTCCTTACCTGCCTGCCTTCTGTCGATGCCAACGTCGCAGCGTCGATGACGCACGCATACGACCCGCACCATTGAGTGCCTCGACCGATGCCTCCGCGCGCGGCACCCGCACCGCAGGCCCATACGCAATGCACGCATCGCAGTGCCGACAACGCGGCCATCCAGGGCACTGCGGCAGCGATGCCCGTCTGCTGCATCCAAGGCAGGGGCCGGTTCACACCCCGGCACGCCCAGGGTGTATGGTGCAAGGGCGGCCGGACTCCGGTGTCGCCTTCACTCTATCTGGCCTTTTCCATCAAGAATCTCTGCGAACGCTGCGATGCCGTCTGTTGCCGGCTCACCGTCATGGTCGATCCATCCGACCGCATCCCCAACCACCTGACCAGCGTGACGCCGCAAGGCTGGCACGTGATGGCGCGTGACGAGGAAGGCTGGTGCGTGGCCATCGACGCGGCGCGCATGTGTTGTTCGATCTACGAGACGCGGCCGGCGATCTGCCGGCGTTTCGTCATGTCCGGGCCGTATTGCCGCGACGTGCGTGCCACCTACGACGACCAACGCCGGCGGGGCATTCCCTTGACGCTCTACAACGCATGAGGATTTCGCCATGAACAACTCCCGCCGTCAGTCGATGACCGTGAGCAATCAGCCAGGCAAGCCGCGGTTGTCCGAGCAGCGTCTGGCCGCCGATCTGGAGGCGTTCCAGCAATCCGGCGGCGCGATCGAGCGGCTGGGCGATACCCCGCTGCGTCGCGACAAGAAGCGTGGCGAGCCCGAGACCACGCCTGCGGTCGCCGTCAAACCGGCAGCTGCCAACGCCAAGTAAGCGTGCGCGGCGCCTGCCGGTACAACCGGCCCGCCGCAACCTGCGACCCTGGTCCTACAGCAGCTGCGCGCGATCGATCGCGCCAAGCCCTTGCGCCAGCGAGGCCATTTCATTGGCCAGGTTGATCATGTTGCCGCCAGCCTGTGCTGCGATGGCCATGATGCGCTGATACGCATCCCAGAAGTCCGGTCCACGGCCATAGGCATCGTGGAACCCTTGCAGCTCCAGGACCAGCAGATCGGACACTTGCATGTCGGAGTGGTCCATTGCGTCCCTCGTTGGGGGTTTCCCGGCCCGCAGCTTATACCCGTTCACCTGGCAAAACCGGCGCGATCAGACCGCCGGGGATTGAAACCTGAATTGGTTAGAGAGGGTGACCGGGGTGACATCACTGCGCAATTTCCGCCGCTGCCGCGCTGGGTGCGCCTGGCACCGTGGCGCCCCACGGCGCCAGGCAGCCGCCGGCACCTGCCGTGGAGAGGAGCCGGCTCAGCCAGCACCAGCGCGGCTGAATGCCGCCAGCCCTGCCCGCGGCCACAGGCGCCCCGGCCCTGGCCCGGGCGCCGAACCACGCACATTCCCGTGTAAAATGCGCGGTCTTTGACCGGACCAATGGCGAAAGCTGCTTCACGGGCGCCCTTGTCGGGCCCGGCGTTCATTCGCCTGCTCGCTCGCCTCACCGATGCCCACGTTGCCCAGTCCAACCATGCGCTCGCCGACCGGCTCAGCCAATGGATCGACTGGACGCGCGCAGTCGCCGTGTCCAAGGCGCTGGATGGCAAGCTGCCCGAGATCGAAGCGCTTCCCGAGACGCGCCGGCTCGACGTCGAGGCCTGCGCACGCGTGCGCACCGGGTTGGCGACCAGCAGCGTGGTCGACCTGGATGCCGTGGTCGCGCGCGTACGCCGCGATGCGCGCAGCGCCGCCGCTGCCGGCAGCGACGCGGCGGCAGCGACGCCTGCGCCCGACTATGCCCCGTTCCGCCAGCACTACCTGGCCATGCAACGCGCAATGCGCACCGCCACCGGCGACCTGCGTGGCCGCCTGCGCGACATGCTGGCCCTTGAGTCCGGGCAGATGGCGCGGCTGGCCGAGGTGGATGCGGTGATGGAGCTGACCTTGAGCCCGCGCGAACAAACCCTGTTGAACCATGTGCCGACCCTGCTCGGTGCGCATTTCGAGCGTCTGCGCGATGCCGCGCAGGCGCCAACCCCGGCAGCCGACGGCGACGCCGCGCCACGCGCGGTCTCCGACGGCTGGCTGGATGTGTTTCGCAAAGACATGCAGAGCGTGTTGCTCGCCGAACTGGATGTCCGTTTTCACCCGATCGAAGGCCTGCTTGCAGCGCTTCGTACCCGCTAACTGGGACCTCATGTTCAGAACTCTCGTTCACCTGTGTGTGTTTGTCGTCGGCCTGTTGGCGGTTTGCTGGGTCGGCATCGGTTATCTGGGCTCCAACCCGCTGGGCGCCTGTGTCGCAGCGGTGATCGGCGCCTGCTATGTGGCCGGCGCGCTGGAGCTGTATCGCTATCGCCAGGCCAGCGCCACGCTGGACGATGCCGTTGCCGCGTTGACCACCGCACCAACGGCATTGAGCGAGTGGCTGGAGCGCCTGCATCCGAGCCTGCGCAATGCGGTGCGCCTGCGCATCAAGGGCGAGCGCGTGGCGTTGCCGGCACCGGTGCTGACACCGTACCTGGTCGGCCTGCTGGTGTTGCTGGGCATGCTCGGCACCCTGCTCGGCATGATGGCCACGCTCAAGGGCACCGGCTTTGCATTGCAGAGCGCCACCGACCTGCAGGCCATCCGCGGCTCGCTGGCCGCACCGGTGGAAGGCCTGGCGTTTGCGTTCGGCACCTCGATCGCCGGCGTGGCGACCTCCGCAATGCTGGGGCTGTTGTCGGCGCTGTGCCGGCGCGAACGGCTGCAGGCAGTGCAGCGGCTGGATCTGAAGATCGCCTCCGAGCTGCATCCGCACTCGGACGCGCACCAGCGTGGCGAAGTGTTCAAGTTGCAGCAGCAGCAAAGCGCGCTGATGCCGGCGCTGATCGATCGCCTGCAGACGCTGATGGGCAGCATCGAGCAGCAGAGCATCGCCGCCGATGAGCGCCTGGCCGCGCAGCAGGCCGAATTCCACGCCAGGAGCGAGGCGACCTATGCGCGCCTGGCCACGGCGATGGAGCACGCGTTGCAGGCCGGCGTGGCAGAAAGCGCACGCGCGGTGGGCGCGGCCCTGCAGCCGGCGATGGAAGCGACCATGACCAGCATCGCGCGCGACACCGCCGCGTTGCATGAGCGCCTCACCCACGCCGTGCAGCAGCAACTGGACGGCATCACCAGCGGCTTCCAGCACAGCGCCAGTGCCGCGGCCGCGCACTGGACCACCGCGCTTGCCGCCCAGGAACGCGCACAGCAAGCGCTCGACACGCAGCTGCAGACCACGCTGGAGCAGCTCGCACAACAGGCCACTGCGGTGCAGGACGGCGTCGGCAGCGCCGTGCAGCAGCAACTGCACGCACTCAATGACGGCTTCCAGCACAGTGCGCAGACGGCCGCCGACCACTGGCAGGCCGCATTGGCCGCGCAGGAACGTGCGCACCTCGCGCTGACCGAGCAGTTGCAGGCCACGTTGGCGCAGATCGATCAGCGCAGCATCGCGGTGCAGGACGGCGTGAGCCACGCGGTGCAGCAGCAGTTGCACGCACTCAATGACGGCTTTGACCGCAGCACCGCCGCCGCTGCCGACCACTGGGCAGCGGTGCTCGCCGAGCAGCAGCGCGCAGGTGCCGCGTTGAGCGCGCAGTTGCACGCCACGCTCGCACAGCTCGCGCAGCAGACCACCGCGCTGCAGGACGGCGTGCACCAGGCCGTGCAGCAACAACTCGATGGCCTGAGCAGCGGCTTCGAAAACAGCACCGCGGCGGCCGCCGCCACCTGGACCGCGGCAGTGGCCGAGCAGCAGCGCGCAAATCAGGTGCTGACGCAGGAATTGCAGGGCACGCTGAGCCAGTTCGCCAGCACCTTCGACGCACGCTCCAGCGCCCTGGTCGATGCGGTGTCCAGGCGCATGGATCAGTCCAGCAGCGAGACGGCCAGTGCCTGGAACGATGCGCTGGCGCAGCAACGCGACGCCAGCGCCGCCCTGGCGAGCCAGCACCAGGGCACGCTGGCGGCCGCCACCGCCAGCTTCGACACGCATGCCGCCGCCCTGGTCGGCACGCTGCAGCAATCGCATACCGACCTGCAGGCCGCGCTGGAAGCGCGCGATTCCCAGCGCCTGGCGCTGTGGAGCGAGCGCTTCACCGCGATGAGCGCGGAGCTGACCACCCAATGGGAACGCACCGGCGAACGCGTCACCCAGCAACAACAGGCGATCTGCGACACCCTGGCCAGCACTGCCAGCGAGTTGTCCACGCAGGCGCAGGCACAGGCCAGCGCCACCATCAGCGAGGTGGCGCGCCTGATGCAGATCGCTTCCGAAGCGCCCAAGGCGGCCGCCGATGTGGTGGCCGAGCTGCGCCAGAACCTGTCCGAAAGCATGGTGCGCGACACCGCCATGCTGGAAGAACGCAGCAAGCTGCTCGCCACCCTGGACACCTTGCTCAACGCGGTCAATCACGCCTCCACCGAACAACGCGCAGCGGTGGATGCGCTGGTCACCACCTCGGCGGACCTGCTGCAGCGCGTGGGCACCCAGCTCACCGAACAGATCGGCAGCGAGACCGGCAAGCTCGGCGCGGTAGCCGCGCATGTCAGCGGCAGCGCGGTGGAAGTGGCCAGCCTGGGCGAAGCCTTCGGCGTGGCGGTGCAGCTGTTCAGCGGTTCTACCAGCGAGCTCAACGCGCGCCTGCAGCACGTCGCCAGCGCGCTGGACGCCTCGCTCGCCCGCAGCGACGACCAACTGGCGTATTACGTGGCGCAGGCGCGCGAGGTGGTCGACCTCAGCATGCTGTCGCAAAAGCAGATCATCGAAGAACTGCGCCAGCTCGACCGCGGCCGCAGCGACGCCGGTGAGGCCGCTGGCGACGAGGCCAGCGCGGCATGAGCGACGAGATCGACATCGACGGCGAATCGGGCACACCGATCTGGGCCGCCTTCGGCGACCTGATGTCGGTGCTGCTGGGGGCGTTCGTGCTGATCCTGGTCGGGGTGATCGGCGTGCAGCTGCAGCTGTCCAGCCGCCTGGACGAAGAGGTCAGACAGCGCCAGGCCGAAGCGCAGCGCCGCAAGACGCTGGAGCAGGCACTGGCGGCGCCACTGGCCGCCGGCCGCGTGACCCTGGTCGACGGACGCATCGGCATCCGCGGCAATGTACTGTTCGCCTTCAATTCCGATCAGTTGCAGCCGGAAGGCCGCGAGGTGTTGAAGACACTGGCCGCGCCGTTGACCGAGTATCTGACGGCGCGCGAAGAGATCCTGATGGTCAGCGGCTTCACCGACGACCGCCCGGTGCTGGGCGGCAACCGTCGCTACGCCGACAACTGGGAACTCTCCGCGCAACGCGCGCTCACCGTGACGCGTGCATTGATCGCCGAAGGCGTGCCGGCCGCGTCGGTGTTCGCCGCGGCCTTCGGCTCGCAGCAGCCGGTGGATTCCAATGCCGACGAAACACGCCGCGCCAGGAACCGCCGCGTGGAGATCGCGCCGATCGCGCGCCCTGCCACGTCGCATGCGTCTTCTGCCGCCAAGCCCACAGCGGCCGCAGGCACGCGATGAGCACGCAGGCGACATCCGCGCACGCGCGCCTGCAGCGCTGGCGCAGCAAGGGTGCCGACCAGCTGGATCCGGTGCGGTTCCACCTGATGGAGACGCTGGCCGCGCGGGCCGGCACCCAGGCCGAGGCAGTGCGCCAGGTGCTGGAAGAAAAGCTGGGCAGGCTGGTCGATGCGTATGCGGCAACGGTCAAGCAAGCGGCGCGTCGTCCTGTGGCCGGCGATGCCGCGCAGCCACTGCAACGCAGCGCGCTGGGCGCACTGGCCGAGCGGATGGCAGGCCATGCCGCGTTGATGGAAGTGGACAGCAGAAAGACCGCCACGGCCGACGCCACGCCGTTTCCCGAGCTGCCGGCGCTGGAGGATTTCCGTCGCACCTGGACCACGGTGCGCACCGCCAGCCAGGTGCGGCAGTCGCTGCAGGACGCCCCCAAGGACGCCGGCCCGCTCAATTCCAGCGTGCTGGTGCACCGCTGCATCAGTCTGATGCGCGAGTGCTCACCGGGCTATCTGCAGCACTTCCTCGGCTATGTCGATGCGCTGTCGTGGCTGGAACAGCTGCACAACGGCGGCGCGTTGGCCAGCGAGGACGCCGCGCCCGTGGTGCCCGGCAAGAAGCGCAGCAAGCGTCCGTCCACGCGGCGCAGCTAGCGCGACCAATCACGCACGCTGCGCTGCACGCGCACGCCGCTGGCGGACACCAGCCTGGCGCACGCACGGTGCGGTGGCAGCCAGTCCGACGGCCTGCCGTCGTTCGCGCCCACCTGGCTCCTGCGTGGTCCATCGACCACGCAGGAGCGTCGATCATCGCTCAGCGTGGCATCGCACCGCTGCTCAGAACCGCAGCCGCACACCCACCGTCCAGCTGCGCGGCGCGCCGGGATACACCCACTGCTCGCTGTAGGAGAACGCGGCGTAGCGGCGGTCGGTGAGGTTCTCGACCTTGGCATACAGGCGCAGGCGCTCGCTCAGGTCGTAATGGCCGACCAGGCGCCACACGGTGTATGCAGGCAGCACGAAGTCGGTATTGCTATCCACCGAACCCAGCCGCTCACCGGTATGCGACACGCCCACGCCCACCGCCGCACTGCGCTTGCCGGTCAACGGCTGCTCATAATTGAGGAAGGCATTGCCGCTGAAGCGCGGCACGTTCGGAAAGCGGCGCCCCTCGGCCAGGCCGGTGCCGGCGGCGGCTGCGCTGCTGCGCGTGACCTGCGAGTCGGTATAGGCCAGGCCCACCGAGGCGGCCAGACGCGGGGTCAGCCGCCCGAGCAGATCCAGCTCCACGCCCTGGCTGCGCATCTCGCCCACCGGCAGCGAAAAACTGGTGTCGGCCGGATCCAGGCTCAGCACGTTCTTCTTGTCGATGCGGAACGCGGCCAGCGTCGCTTCCAGGCCATCGCCGGGCTGCACGTATTTCAGGCCGGTTTCCAGCGAGCGGCTTTTCTCCGGCGCAAAACTCTGCCCGTCCGCACCCACGCCGCTGTTGGGACGAAAGCCTGCCGCAGCACTCGCATACAACGACAATGCCGCGTCGACATGGAAGATCACGCCCGCACGCGGGCTGACCACACCGTCGGAGGCGCGCTGCGTGGCGCCGCGCAATTGATTGTCGAGATTCTGCTGGTAGTGGTCGTAGCGCAGGCCGAGCAAGGCCTTCCAGCGCGCGCCAAGATCGAGCTGGTCCTGCGCATACACGCCCCACACCTGCTGACGCTCCTCGGTGTCGGTGATCGTAGCCAGTCGGCCTGGCTGCGCAACGCCGTACTGCGGTGCAAGCACGTCGATGCTGTACGGCGTGGCCGCAGAGCGGGCGCGCTGCTGGAAGCGGCTGTCGTCGAAGCGATTGCCATCCACGCCGAACAACACGTTGTGGGTGACGCCACCCATCTGCAAGCTGCCGAGCAGTTCGGCACGCGCGGCGATGTCGCGGCCCTGGTAATCGCGGTAGCGGCGCTCGCGGCGCAGCGTGCGCTCGTCGGCCTGCAGCGTCCACGGTTCGGTGGAAAACCCGCGCATGCCGCTGTCGCGATAGGTCGCCCCGCCCTGCAGCGACCAGGTCTGGTTCACGCCATGCACCACAAAGACCTGGTGCCCGGTGGAATGCAGGTCGATATCGCCATCGCGCGGCTCGCCCAGGAAACGCCCGGCCGGCAGCCGATTGGCATCGCCATCGATGGCGGTGACCCCGCGATCGAACGGCGCATGGATGCGCACGAATTCCAGCTCGTAGGACACCGTGGTATCGGGCGTCGGCATCCACAGCAGCGAGGGCGCCAGCAGCGTGTTGTCGCTGTCGACGGTGTCGCGGAAGCTGTGCTGATCCTTGTGCATGACATTCAGCCGATAGGCCAGGTTCTCGCCCAGCGGGCCGGTGCTGTCGAGCGCAGCGCGATAACTGTCAAAGCGCCCCGCCGACAGATCCACGCTGTGCTGCGGCTGGAACAGGGGCTTCTTGGTGACGATATTGACCGCCCCGCCCGGCTCGCCGCGCCCGTACAACGCCGAGGCCGGGCCCTTGATCACCTCGATGCTCTGCGTGTTGGCGCCATCGCGCAGGCCGTTGTAGCCGCGGCTGGCGTTGAAGCCGTTGACCATGTAGTCCGAGCTGAAATTGGGGTCGCCGGTGAAGCCGCGCATCGAATAGCTGTCCCACAACCCACCCAGGTTGTTGGCCTTGGTGATGCCGCTGGCCAGCTCCAGCGCGCCGGCCAGATCGGTGACCCCGGCGTCCTCGAGCAGGGTCTGGTCCAGCACGCGCGCGCTGATCGGCAAATCGCGCAGCGGCGCATCGGTCTTGGTGGCGCCGGTCACGCTCAAGGCGCGGTACGGCGTGTACTGGCTGCGCACCTGCACCGTATCCAGATCGCGCGCCTGCGGCTCAGCGGCCGCGGCTAGGGGGCTGACGCCTGCGCAGCTCAGTGCACCGAGCAAGGGCAGCGTGTTGGACAGACGGCGGCGCGGCGTGGACATCGGGCAGGACTCCTGAAGCACCCGGGCACGCTGGGCCCGGGTCGCACGTGAGACAACGAAGGTTGAGGGGTGAAACGCAGCCGCTATGACGCGGGATCGGCACTTGCATCGAAACCTGGCGCGCGCCCGAAGTCCTCGCGCGTAAAGGGCCGGTCGCGGAACAGATAGCCGTAATAGAACGTCCGCAGCGCACGGTGATAGGTGCGGATGCGATCCTGATACGCCAGTTGCGCACGCAGGTCGGTGGCTGCCAGGCGCGTCAATGCAGCCTGCAACGCCACCGGTGGCAACACACTGGCCACGCGCTGCGCCAGCGCTTCGCGGCGCTGCAGGCCCTGGCGATACGCCGCGACCTGCGGCGCCACCTGCTGATCGCCGTTTTCGTGGAAGGCGAAATACCACTTGTAGTGGAACGCCCCGGTCAGCGGCGCCGAGTCCGCCCACTGCGGGTTCTGCGCGTAGAAGGCCCGCATGGTGTCCTGGCGTGGAATGTCCCAGGCATGGTTGACCGCCTCGCGCTGCAGCCGCGCGATCTCGCTGCCTTGATTGACCGGCACCGCCTGGTTGATCGCCACATGCGCCAACGCCGGCGCCACCAGAGCCAGCACCACCCAGCAGGTCGCCAGGGCGGTGGCATGCGCGGCCGGGCGCCAATGGATGCGCCCGACCAGCACCGACAGCAACACCCAGAACAGCAGATAGGCGCAGGTCAGTGCCAACACCGCGAGTTGTTGCTGCAGCGGCACCGCATTGACGCTTGCCGCGATCACAAACGGCACGCACAGACAGGCCAATACCGCAGCTGCACGCACCACCACGCGCCGCACCAGCAACGCCGTGCCCGCACCCGGCAGCGCCGCCAGCATGCGCGCGCGTCCGGCCTCGCGCTCACCCGAGCGCAGATCGAACAGCAGTGCGATCACGAACAAGGGCAGCAGGAACACCAGCACGAAGGCGTAGTCGAAGCGCCCGGCCAGTGCCAGCTCCGGGTTGTAGCTGTCGCCATCGTGGATCTGCGCTTCCAGGCCCAGCGCGCGCACACGCAGGATGTACGGCGAGACATCGCGCATGCCCACCGCGGCAAATGCCAGTGGCGTGGGCAGGTCCCAGGTCGGGTGGAAGCTGTAGTAGGCCGCGCTGCCCGCGTCGTTGGAGCGGGCCACATAGTCCTGCACCGCCGCGATATCTTCCTGTTGCAGCGCCGCGATGCGCGCGATGTTGGCGCGCTGCGCGGCGATGACATGCTGGCCGGAGAGCAGGCTGCACACGGTCAGCACCGCCAGCAACAGCAAGCCGGCCAGCGCGGCGCGTGCGCGCAGCAACAGCAGCAGTTCGTATTTCCACAGCAGCATCAGCGCGCCACTCCCACACGCCGGCCCGCGGCGACCAGCAGGCACAGCGCAGCCAGCAGCCAGGCAGCGACCAGGCCGAGCGCGGCGCCGGCGGCCCGCAGCACCTCGGTCGTAGCCGGCGGCTGGAATGCGAACACCGGAATCTGCTGCCAATGCGCGGAGGAGATGCGTTTGCGTTGGTCGGCGCCGGCATCCTGCGCGGTGTCGTCGGCCATGCTCACCGCATCGGCCTGCAGCTGGTTGAGCTGCTGCACCAGCGTGTAGCGGTAACGCTCGGCCTGGGCGAGAAACCGCTCGTGCGCACGCAGGTCGGTTTCCGCCAGCGTCATCGACAACGCGCGCAGCGCAACCGTGGGGCTCAGCAAGGCGAACGTGCGCACCAGCAGATTCTGTTGCTGCTGGATGGCCGAATCACGCGCGGCATAGCGCTCGAACAGGCTCGCGGTGAGCCGCTCGCCTTCCAGCGCCAGCAGGCCCTTGTAGTTCACCGGCAGCTCTTCCACCCGCTGCACGCCATAGCGCGCCAGCGTCTGCTGCTTGAACTGCGCAAAGTGCGGGTCATCCGGGTTGTGGCTGTCGCCGAGGGTGCGCAGGTCGCGCTGGATCGCCACATCGGTTTCCAGCCGCGTTGGCAGGCGATATGCCGCACTGGCCACATCCGGTGCCAGGCGCGGCACCAGCAGGGCCAGCCACACCCACACCGCCAGCGACACCAGCAGCGCATCGCGGCCACGCCGGCACAGCATCGACACCGACAGCACCAGCGCGCACCACACCAGCAGATAGACCGCATACGCCAGCACCAGCAGTGCGACCCGTAGTGCCTGGCCCGGCAACAACGCGATGGGCACCAGCCCAACCAAGGCCGGCAACAGGCAGGCAGCGGCCACCGCGGCGAGCGCGAGATATTTGCCGCCGAACAATTGCCCACGCGTGGCACCCTGCAACAACAGCGCACGCAAGGTGCCGGTCTCCTGTTCGCGCGCCACCGCGCCATAGCCCAGGAACACCAGCAGCAGCGGCGCCAGCACCTGCAGCACGAACGCAGGCGTCAGTTGTCCGAAGCGCACCAGCAACGAACTCTGGCGCACATCGCCGAAGTTGGCGGTGTTCTGGCGGTGGCCTTCCAGGAACATGCTGTTGCCGGTGAACGCGTCCACGCCGGCATCGAACGCAGCCAATGCAGGCAGCGGGCGATAGATGAAATGGCCGTAATGCACCACCCGATGCGGGTGGCGGTCCGGCTGCGCCTCGAAGGCCTGCTGCGCGGCCAGTTGCTGGCGCGCGCGGAACGCGGCCACCTCGCGCTGATGGTGCGCAGCGGTCAATGCCGCCACCAGCGTGAGCAGCATCAGCAACACCACACCGATGGCAGCGGAACGGTTGCGCGCCATGTAACGCAGTTCTTCGCGCGCGACCAACAGCACCGCACTCATGCAGCCTGATCCTGGTTGCGCGTAAAGCGCGCATGCAAGGTGCGCACGTCGAAGCCGCTGTCGCCGGCACCGATGTCCCCGGCGATGCGCCCGTGTTCCAGGAACCCGATCCGGTCCGCCACCTCCACTGCGCCGAGCAGGTCGTGGGTGACCATCAGCACCGCGCCGCCACGCTCGCGCACGCTGCCGACCAGCCGGTTGAAGTCGGCGATGGCGCGCGGGTCCAGGCCGGAGGTGGGCTCGTCCAGCAGCAGCACTGGCACCTGGCGCAGCGTGGCCACCGCGATCGCCACCTTCTGGCGCATGCCCTTGGAAAACCCCGCCAGCCGCTGGCGCCAGGCCTCGCGCTGCAGGCCGGCAGCGGCCAGCGCCTGGCCGATCTCGGCCTGGCTGCGGCGCTGGCCGGCCAGCGCGAGCAGGTAGTCGGCATTTTCCAGCGCGCTCAGGTGCTCGTAGAGCGCCACATTTTCCGGCAGATAGGCCAGCCGCGCACGCGCGGCGCCAGGGTCGGCGACCGGGTCGATGCCATCGATCCGCAGGCTGCCGGAGGTGGGTTTGACGAAGCCGAGCAAGCTGGAAAGCGTGGAGGACTTGCCGGCGCCATTACCACCCAGCAGGGCGTAGACACTGCCGGGGGCGACCTGCAGATCCAGCCCCTGCAGCACGGCGCGGCCGCGGTAGGCCACGTGCAGGTTGCTGATCGAGATGGCGGGGGCGGCTTGAGAACTGGAAAGCATGGCGAGGCAATGGCTTAACGAAATGATACGTTATCACATTGCGTTCGACGCTTGCAGTGGGCCGGGCGACGCCGCGCAAGCGCCAGCCGGAGCCGCGAACGCGCGTTGTTACCCCTCTCGGGCGACAGCACCACAGGAAGCAGGCTACCCAGTGCAGCTGCGCGACCGTCGACGCGAGCGCGGCCCGTCAAATGTTACTGTATTACGCAAATGCCCTGCTGCTTGCTGCAGCGCCGGAGGCAGGAACTCCCTGCACCGCGCGACCCTCGCCCAGGGAATGACCAGCCCTCCGACCCACGCAGTCCGCTGCAACAGATCAATGCGGCATCGCGCCCGTCGAACGCCGCCGCCGCTGCCGCTGCCGTCGCAACCACCCAGGACCAGCAAGCCTTGCCACGTTCTCCCCTCAATCGAGATCCCGTACGTCCCACATGACTTCCGATACGCGCCCCTCTGCCTCGCACGCTTCCGCACCCGCTTCCGGCAACGCCGCAGGGCCCGCCAGCCGCAGCACCACGCGTGCCGCTGCCGGCCTGCTCGCCGCAACCCTGTTCACCGCCGCGCAGGTGGGCGCGCAGTCCATCGACACCAGTGCACCACTCCCGCCGGTGCGCGCCTGGCATGGGGCCAGCGAGGCGTTGATCGCCACGCCGGACGATCCGTGGAGCACGCCGGCGGAGCGCAGCGATTTCGCCAGCACGCCCAGTTACGACGAAACGCGCGCCTGGCTGGAACGCCTGGTCGCCGCCTCGCCGCTGCTGTCGTTGGAGGTCTTCGGCAAGAGCAGCGAGGGCCGCGACCTGCTGCTGGTACGCGCGCAAAAGGGCGCCCCCGGCAAGCCGGTGGTGCTGGCGCAGGCCGGCATCCACGCCGGCGAGATTGATGGCAAGGATGCCGGCCTGATGTTGCTGCGCGATATCGCCCAACGCGGCAAGGACACCTTGCTCGACCAGGTGGATCTGGTGTTCGTGCCCATCCTCAATCCCGATGGCCACGAGCAACGCGGCCCGCTGATCGGCGCGGCCTTGCGCGGCCCGCAACAGATGGGCTGGAACACCACCACCCGTGGCATCAATCTCAACCGCGACTACCTCAACCTGGAAGCGCCGGAAACCCGCGCGATGATCGCGCTGCTGCACACCCTCGACCCGGCGCTGTACATCGACCTGCATGTCAGCGGCGGGCTGGATCATCAGTACGACATCACCTTCACCTTTGCCGGCTGGGGCACCTACGCACGCTCGCGTGCCACCGCCGACTGGCTGCAACAACGCTTTACGCCGGCGGTGAACACCGCGCTGCGCAGCCAGGGCCATGCGCCTGCGATCTATCCCAGCCTCATCGACGAAGACGCGCCGCGCTCGGGCCTGCGTTACTCACCGGAAGGGCCGCGCTATTCCACCGGGTATGGCGACTTCGCCGGCATCCCCACCGTGCTGGTGGAGAACCACCGCCTGAAGTCGTACCGGCAGCGCGTGCTGGGCGACTATGTGCTGCTGGAGGCAGCACTGCGCGTGGTTGGCCGCGATGCAAGAAAGATCGATGCGGCCAAGCGTGCCGATCGCGCCGCCCGCCCGCAGGAGCTGATGGTCGCCTGGGAACGCCTGCCACAGCCGATCGCCCAGGTGCCGTTCAAGGGCGTGACCTATACCCGCGCGTTCTCGCCGGTGACCGGCCGGCAGGAACTGCGCTGGGAAGGCCGTGATGAAACCTGGACCATGCCGGTGATCGGCTATCGCCAGACCCAGGCCGTAGGCTATCCACTGGCCTGGTGGATCCCGCCCGGCAACGACGATGTGGTCGCACTGCTGCAGGCGCATGGCATCGCCTACGAACGCCTGCAACAGCCGCGCCAGCTCAGGGTGCAGCAGATCCGCGTGGTGAACCAGGCCGGTGCCCGGACAGCGCAGACCGACGCGGCGGACGAAGCCTTCCCCGCCGGCAGCGTCCGCGTGCCCGCCGATCAACCGATGCGCATGCTGGCGGCCGCGTTGCTGGAACCGGCCAGCAGCGACTCGCTGCTGGCCAGCGGACGCTTTCGCAATGCCGGCAGCCCCGACAGCGGCTTGTACGGCACCGAGCTGGTGGATTTCACCGAGCGCGTGCTGCACAACGACGCCGCCCTGCGCGCCGCGTTCGAACGCAAGCTCGCAGACGATGCCGCCTTCCGCGCCGATGGCGATGCGCGGCTGCAATGGATCTATGCGCGCTCGCCGTACGCGGCGATCACCGGGTGGCGTTATCCGGTGCGGCGTCAGCTGGTGGAATGAAAATGTCGCATGCCGGTTGCAGACGAGGCGCCAGTAACCGTTTCCAGTCCCGCGTCAGCCGTTATCTGGCGACGCGTGCATAGCCGACCAGACTTTCGAAAGCGGCAACGCACCAGCGCCAAGTAACTGGCGCGTTTTCCCGAAGTAACTCAACAACGCCACGCCTGGCCTGCCAGTGCGTGGCGTTTTTTTTTTGCACGCGCACGCGCTGCAAAGGTGGCAAATGCCGGTTTCTGCCGCCTAAAACGCGCTGTGGCTGGTGTCACTCACCGGGTTCCACCGACGCGGACGATTATGTCCGTAGATAGTCGTGCTCGCTGTTTCAAACACGCCAATCAATGGCCTCGATAGAGCAAAACTATCGCCCGCTTTTTTTGCGCGCGTTGGATTCTTAACCCGCTAATTCCGATTGTAAAAATCCTGCTAAAGCAACGATGCAGACGGCCGCTACCGCATTCCAGGGCGTCACGGCGCCCATCTCCGTTTTTGCCCGCGCGCCATCAATGGTGCTGCGTCCATCACCCACCCAGCCGAGATTTCAATGAAATTGACCGTCAAGCTTCTCAGTGGCGCCATCGCCCTGGCATCGTCGACCTGCGCCTACGCGCAGCAGGACGCGATGTTTTCCTTCAGCGGCTTCGGCACGCTGGGTGTGGTGCATTCGACCGAGGACCAGGCCGACTTCACGCCCGACATCCAGACCGTGGAAGGTGCCGGTGCCAGTCACTCCACCTCGGCACGCCCGGACTCGCGCATTGCCGGCCAGGTCAACGCCAACTTCACCGAGAAGTTCACCGGCGTGCTGCAGGTGACCAGCGAATACGCCGAGCGTGCCGATTACACGCCGAAGGTCACCCTGGCCCACGTGAAGTATCAGTTCGGCCCGCAGTTCGCCGCGCGCCTGGGGCGCATCACTGCGCCGTTGTACATGCTGTCCGAATACCAGCGCGTCGGTTACGCCACCCCGTGGGTGCGTCCGCCGTACGAGGTCTACAACTACCTGCTGCCGATGGACGGCGTCGAAGGCGTGTACACCATCAACGCTGGCGAGAGTGTGGTCAGCGTGCAGGGTTTCTACGGCCGCATCAATTCGAAGAAGGCCGATGTGTACGCCATGCGCGGCCTGGCGCTGGGCCTGGAATCGGGTGCGTCCACGTTCCGCGCCGCCTACATCGTGGGCACCACCGATTTCGATACACCGTCGCTGGAGCGCCTGTTCTCGGTCTATCAGCGCATCAATCCCGCACTGGCCGATCGCCTGACCACCTATGGCGTGGACGGCAGCTTTGCCAGCCTGGGTTACGCCTACGATCCGGGCAACTGGTTCCTCCGCAGCGAAGTGATCCGCGCCGATTACTCGCCCTCGCTCAACGGCAAGACCACCTCCGGTTATCTCAGTGTCGGCGGTCGCTTCGGCACGCTGACGCCGTCGATCACCTATGCAAACGTCGATCGCAAGGGCCCGACCATCGCGGCCGGCCAGGATCCGGTCGGCGTGATGACGCGCGCACTGGCGCAGGCCGAGAGCGGCCGTCACAGCTTTACCGCATCGCTGCGTTGGGACGCGCGTGAAAGCGTCGCATTCAAGCTGCAGGCCAGCCACATCAACAACAACGCGGGCTCGTTCGGATCGTTGAACAACATCCAGCCGGGCTTCCGTCCGGGCGGCAGCTACAACCTGCTGTCGGCCTCCGTCGACTTCGTGTTCTAAGAGAGCCCCCATGACCATTTCCAAGTGTTTTGCAGTCTCGCTGCTTGCCGCGTTGTCGCTGACCGCGTTCTGCGCCAATGCCGATGTCGTGGTGGTGATGGCGGCCAAGGGCGGCCCGGACAGCCTCAGCGCCGCGCAGGTGTCGCAGATCTTCCTGGCCAAATCCAGCAGCCTGCCCGGTGGCGGCGCAGCGGTGCCGATCGACCAGGAAGAAGGCGTGGCCACCCGCGATGAGTTCTACAAGAAAGTCGCTTCGCGCGATTCGGCGCAGCTGAAGTCGTACTGGTCGCAGCTGATGTTCACCGGCAAGGCGCAGCGCCCCAAGCGTGTCAGCGGCGACGACGCGGTCAAGAAGGCCGTCGCCGCCACGCCGGGCGCCATCGGCTACATCAGTGCCAGCGCAGTCGACCCGAGCGTCAAGGTCGTCCTGAAGCCGTGACCCGCCCCCTGCTCGAGACTCACGTCATGAGACGCATCCTGTCGCTACCGTTGTTCTGGAAAATCCTGATGCCGGCCGCGGTGGCGATCCTTTGCCTATCGAGCTATGTGGCCTTCAGTACGCTGGTGTTCCACCGCAACAACGACCGCCTGGAAGCGGTACGCGACGTGCATTTCCCGCTGCTCGATGCCATGACACGCAACGTGGCTGCGCTGGACAAGCTCATCAACGGGCTCAACGGCGCCGCTGCCGCCGGCGATGCCGACATGCTGGCGGCCACCAAGCCGGTGGCCGAAGAGATCCACGCTTCCTACGTGAAACTGCAGAAGGCCGATCCGGCCAATGCCAGGGAGCTTGCCCGGCTGGGCAAGCAGTTCGACGACTACTACGGCCTGGCCCAGGGCGTGGCCGCCGCGTTCGTGGAGCAGCGCGAACCCGACACGGCGCAGATGAGCGCCATGGCGCCGGCACTGGAGACCTATCGCACCACCCTGACCGCCATGCAGAAGCGCGCCGATGCACGCTTCCGCGGCACCGTGCAGGAAGCGGTGGACAGCTCAGTGGCGGCAAGCCTCGGCGGGCTGGTGCTGGGTGTGGTCGGTGCGGTGCTGTGCATCGCCTTCGGCTGGATCGTGGCACGCGCCATCACCCAACCACTGAACCGTGCGGTGGGCATTGCGCATGCGGTGTCCTCGGGCAAGCTGGACAACAGCATCTCGATCGACCGCAACGACGAGGTCGGCCAGCTGCTGCAGGCGATGGACAGCATGCAGCGCCAGCTGCGTCGGGTGATCCAGGCGCAGACCGACATGGGCGACAGGCACGAGGCCGGCATGGTCAGTCACCGCATCGCCGAGCAGGAATTCCCCGGCGAATTCGGCAGCATGGTGCGTGCCAGCAATGCGCTGGTGTCCAGCCATATCGCGGTGACGATGCAGATCGTTGCATTGACCGAACGCTATGCCGCCGGCGACCTGTCGCAGCAGCTGGAGCCGTTGCCGGGCGAGAAGGCGGTGATCAGTCAATCGATCAACGATGTGCGGGCCAGCCTGCTGTCGATCAACGGCGAGATCAAGCGGCTGGCATCGGCCGCAGCTGCGGGCGACTTCAGCGCACGTGGCGACGAAACCGCCTTCGAGCATGACTTCCGCCAGATCGTGGTGGACCTCAATCACCTGATGGGCAGCTCGGACAAGAGCCTGGGTGCGGTGTCGCAGGTGTTGCAGGCGATTGCGAGCGGCGACCTGACCACGCGCATGCACGGCGACTTTGCCGGCGTGTTTGCGCGCATGCGCGACGATGCCAACACCACGGTGGATCGCCTGACCGACATCGTCGGGCGCATCCAGCACTCCTCATCCGAGATCGATACCGCTGCCGGCGAAATCGCCGCCGGCAATCAGGACCTGTCGCGGCGTACCGAACAGCAGGCGGCCAGTCTGGAAGAGACCGCCGCCTCGATGGAGGAACTCACCTCCACCGTCAGGCAGAACGCCGAACATGCGCTGCAGGCCAACGAGCTGGCACGCAGTGCGGCCAGTGTGGCTTCGAAGGGCGGCGAGGTGGTCAGCCAGGTAGTCGGCACCATGTCGGGCATCGAAACCTCATCGAAGAAGATCGCCGAGATCATCTCCGTCATCGATGGCATCGCCTTCCAGACCAATATCCTGGCCCTGAACGCGGCCGTGGAAGCGGCGCGTGCCGGCGAACAGGGCCGTGGATTTGCAGTGGTGGCCTCGGAAGTGCGCACGCTCGCCCAGCGCTCGTCCGCTGCAGCCAGGGAGATCAAGGAGCTGATCGACGCCTCGGTGGGCAAGGTGGCCGAGGGCTCGGTGCTGGTGCACAAGGCCGGCACCACCATGACCGAGATCGTCGCCAGCGTGAACCGGGTCACCGACATCATGGGCCAGATCACCGCCGCCTCCAGCGAACAGTCGGCCGGTATCGAACAGGTCAACCAGACGGTGATCCAGATGGACGAAACCACCCAGCAGAATGCAGCGCTGGTGGAAGAGGCCATGGCCGCGGCACGGGCGATGGAAAAGCAGTCCAGCACCCTGACCCAGCTGGTCTCGTTGTTCCAGCTGCAGCCTGCCAGCGCAACGCAGCTGGAAAAAGAGGTCGCATAGCCGACCGAGCGGATCGTCTCGCGACGTCTTTGACGCCCCCTCTGCATGGACTGCAGAAGGAGGTTTTTTGTGTCCGCCGGTGGCGAACGCAGCGCAGGCCCGGCACCGTTTCAAGGCGAGCCACGCGCATCTTGCGCCGATGACCGGCCCCGCGGTGTTCGCGACTGCATCCCCGCAGCCGTCTATCTGACCGCGGGTGCCGGCATACCCCGACCTCCACGCGGGCGGTTGTCCGACAGCAGCGACCGCGTCTTGCTGATGGCGCAGCTGTGCGCCATCGCAAAAAGACCAGTTAGGCAGGCGCGTTCTTGCGCTCCAGGCATAACCACGCGCTTATCGCCTGCCAGCCCGTATGCCGCCCAACGCGCGAGACCGGTCACAGTTTTGTCGGAAAAACTGACGTGACCGCACATTCCTCACGCCTACGTCACCACCAAGCAACATTTGCATGCGATAGCTGTCGCGCTCGCTAAAAAAGCGAGCCAACTATCCCCCTTCCAGCGCGCGTTCCGCTGAGCGTCGATCTGCCCCCGGCAGCCGGCGATGGCGTCGTGCGTCCGATTGATTTTCCAGGAGATTCACTGCCCATGCGCTTCCGGACTTTCTTCGCCGTTCTGCTGTTCACCGCTGCCAGTGCCAGCGCAAACGCCCAGGTCGTCACCCTCAACAAGGGCGGCTACACCTTGCGCTACGACTGCACCAACCACACCGCGTTGCGCTACGAGTACGTACTGCAGGCCGATACCGGCTCGGCCGCGCGTCCGTCCAGCTTCAATCTGGACACCGAACTGCCCAGCGGCTGCGCCGGCCAGACCTCCACCGCCTCCTACGCCAGCGTGCGCACCGGCTACGATCGCGGCCACCTGGTGACCTCCAACCACATGGACTACAACGCGACCTACATCCGTCGCGCCAACCTCATGTCCAACATCGTGCCGCAGGTGGCCAGCTTCAATCAGGGCATCTGGGTGCGCGCGGAAAACGTGGCCGAGTGTTACCGCGACATCGCCAGCGTGCAGGTCTACGGCGGCGTGATCTACAGCGACACCACCAACGATTACTTCCTGAGCAGCCACGGCATCCGCACCCCGGATTTCTTCTGGAAGACGATCATCACCGCCAACCCCGGCGGCGGCACCCGCGCGATCAGCTGGCTGATTCCCAACAGCGCCAACCTCGGTTCGCTGGACAGCTACATCGTCAGCATCGACGAACTGGAAGACCTCTACGGCGCCAGCACCATCGGCATCACCGCACCGGCCGACGTCAAGGCCATGCTGCCCGCCACCACCTGGCCGCAGCCGAGCAATTGCGACCTGGGCTGAGCGCGGGCTGCGCGCGTCTCTCGCCGCGTCGATCAACAGCGGCTGACGCCATGTTGCGAGCAGTCGTCAGGTGGGTGCGAACGGCGCGCCCGGAACCGGAGTGTCCGCATGGCCCTTGCCGATGCCGGGCACCGGCCGTGCCCGCCTGGCGCTGAGCGCAGCAGCCTGGCCAGCCGCGCTCCATCGCGGGGCGTGTGATCCAGCAGACAAGGCCCGGGATTCCCGGGCCTTGTCGTTGCAGGCAGCGCCACGCATGGCCCGCCGCAACACGCACTCAGGCATCGGGCGCGGCAAGCGCCGCAAACCAGTCCGCGTAGGGCGTGTTCTTGACCAGATGCCGATTGAAGTCCTTTGCGCCATCGCTCCACCACACCGGGCCGCGCTCTCCCAGCGCCGTCTTGGCACGGTCCACCGCCGCACGCGCCGTGGCCAGCCGCCCGGCATCGTCATCGCGCCTGGCCGCCTTGACCGCGCGCCGCGCATCCATCAACGCGCCGACCAGCCCGGCACGCACGTCTTCGCGCAGATGCGGGTTGGCGGTACGCCAGAGCCGGCCACGCACGATCAGATACCGGCGATCGGGCGTGGTGACGGGCGCAGCGGCGGCCGTCATTGCCAACGCACTCGCAAACAACCCTGTAGCGTCGGGCAGGCCAAGCCGCGCCTACTCGACCCGCGCAAAGCGGGGACGCGCAACGCCGTCCACCTCGACCTGCGCGACGAACATCGCATACGGCCGCACCCACAGACCGACGTCGCTGTCCAACGGGCGGTAGAGCACCAGCGGGGCCAGCGTTTCGCTGCAGCGCACGACGCCGAGCACGTCATAACGGCCGCCCTTGAAGTGGCGGTACTGGCCCAACGCGATGCTGGGTAATGGCGACAGAGAGGTGTCCATGGATGTCACAGGATGGGCAGCCCCCAAGTCTAGGCAGCCCGGCCCGCGACAGCCAGCACATGCCGCGCAACCGGCGGCATGCGGGTGTCACCGATGCACGGCGCGGACAACGCCACGACGTGCTTACTGGTCGTCGTCCTCTTCGTCCTCTTCGTCTTCGTCGCCCAGGTCGCTATCCTCCTCCACCGGGTCCTCGATGCCATCGTCGTCATCGATCTCGCTGTCCTGCGCAGGCCCTTCCTGGATTGGCGCAGTGTCCCTGCCCGGCGCCTTGACGCCATTGGGCGGGGTCGGATCGTCCACGCCGCGATTGCCGTTTTCGTCGTTGCTCATGGTCAGCTCCAGCGGTGAAAGACCGCACGGCCACCCTCCTCCCGCCGATGTGACGTGCACGTGTGTCCTGCACGATCGCAGTGCAGCCCATGCCGGCCACGCCTGAGCCGAGCGGGCGCCACCGCATCCGGCCGGTGCCTGTGGCCGTACTGATGAAAACGCCCACGGAGCCACCCGCATGCCGAGCTTGATCCGCAACCTGGAAAACCTGCTCGCCGCCTGGAAAGCCGAGGCCAGCACCTTCGATGCCTGCGACATGCCGGCCTCCGCGCTGGCCTTCCGCGACTGCCACCGTCGCCTGTCCGCGTTGCTGGACGAACATGCGCGCCATACGGCCGGGCCAGTGGTCGAGCGGGCCGCGCACGAGCAGCAGAACTCAGTGCCCCAGCTGCAGGCGCGCGCCATCGCGCCGATGGGTTCCTAGGGTGTCGATCAGCGTGTCGCTGGCCTGATTCACGCCGATCACCTCGACCTCGGCGCCGTGCGCGCGCAACTTGAGCACCACCCGATCCAGCGCCGCCACCGCGCTGATGTCCCAGAAGTGCGCGTGGCTCAAATCGATCAGCACCTTGGGCGGCGTGCCCGGGAAATCGAAGCTGGCCACGAACTGCCCGGCCGATGCAAAGAACACCTGGCCGCGCACCGCATACACGCGCACTCCGTCGTCACGCTCGCTGGCCTGCACCTGCAACATGCGCCCGACCTTTCGCGCAAAGAACAACGCCGACAGCAGCACCCCGGCCAGCACGCCGCGGGCCAGATCGTGCGTCCACACCGTGACCACGACGGTGCCCAGCATCACCACCGACGAACTCCCCGGGTGCGTGCGCAGATCGCGTAGCGAGCCCCAGCTGAAGGTGCCGATGCTGACCATGATCATCACCGCCACCAGTGCCGCCATCGGAATCTGGCGCACCCAGGGCGCGCCATACACCACCATCAACAGCAGGACGACGCCGGCCACCAGGCACGACAGGCGCCCGCGTCCGCCCGAGCGCACGTTGATCACCGATTGCCCGATCATCGCGCAGCCGGCCATGCCACCGAAGCACCCGGCCAGCAGGTTCGCCAGTCCCTGGCCTGCGCATTCGCGGTTGCGCTGCGACGGGGTGTCGGTGAGGTCTTCGACAATCTGTGCGGTCATCAGCGACTCCAGCAGGCCCACCACGGCCAGCGTCGTCGACACCGGCAGCAGGATGCGCACGCTGTCCCACGTCAGCGGCACGTCCGGTAGCAGGAACACCGGCAGGCTGTCGGGCAGACGGCCCATGTCGCCCACGTTGCGGATGTCGATGTGCCAATACGCGCACACCGCCGTCAGCACCACGATGGCGACCAGCGGCGAGGGAATCGCCGTGGTGAAGCGCGGCAGCAGATAGATGATGGCCAGGCCCGCCGCACACACCGCATGCACCGGCCATGGCATGCCGACCAGCTCCGGCAGCTGCGCCAGGAAGATCAGGATCGCCAACGCATTGACGAAGCCGGTGATCACCGAGCGCGAGACAAAGCGCATCAATGCACCCAGGCGCAATGCCGCCGCGATCAGCTGCAGCACGCCGGCCAGCACGGTGGCCGCCAGCAGATACTGCAGCCCGTGTTCCCTGACCAGGTCCACCATCAACAACGCCATTGCGCCGGTGGCGGCAGAAATCATCCCGGGCCGGCCACCGGCGATGGAAGTCACCACCGCAATGCAGAACGCCGCGTAGAGCCCGACCTTGGGGTCGACACCGGCAATGATCGAAAACGCGATGGCTTCGGGAATCAGCGCAAGCGCGACCACGATGCCGGCGAGCACATCGCCACGCACGTTGCCGAGCCATTGCTGGCGCAACGAGAAAACTTTGGACATTGAAACGACTCCGCGCACCGGCAAACACACGGCGCGAACACATGAACGTCAAACACCTGGACCTTCGCAGCAACTGCGAGCGCGTGATGCCTTAGGTCAGGGTGGTGTCATGTGTCGGAGGAAATCGCTCTGGACGAGGCTGCATGCTAACGCGCTGAGGTCGGTCTGCACAACCCGACGGCGCGCTGCTGCGCACGCGCGTCGAGCCGAGCAACGCTGCCAATGCATGAGCAACATCAACGCACAGGCCGCTGGAAGCTGCGTGCTGGCATCGCATGCTGCCGCTGGCGATGGCAAGCTGCATGCGTCGCGGGCGCAGGGCGTTACGTAAGACACCGTCTGCACGCGGTAGATCTACCGGGCCAGCATGCGCCCCGTCGCTTCAGCCGCTGCCGGCAGCGCGTGGCTCAGTCGTCGCCGAGCACACGCTCGCCCATCAGTTCGCGTTCGCGCTTTTCCAGTTCTTCGGCATAGCGCTTGCGCACGAAGCCTTCCGACAACACGCCCAGCACCTTGCGTTGTGCATCGATCACCGCCAGCTCGTCGGCCTGCGTAGCGTCGAAGACCTTCATGACCGCCACGATGTCGGTGTCTGCCAGCAATGCCGCATCGCGGTGCTTGGCGTAGTCGCTCACCGGCGCATCGGCCTGCACGTTGTCCGCATACAGCACCGCCAGCGGCACCACACCGGCGTAATGGCCGGCGGCGTCTTCCAGCACCACGCGCTGCGTGGACCCCAATGGAAACCGCCGGCGAAACTCGCTCACCGTGGTGTCGTGCGCAGTGTGGTTGGCGTCCTTGCGCATCATCTTGCCAGCCGACAGATTGCGCACCCACCCCACGTCGCGTGCACTGCGGATGTTCTCGCCACGCAGATGCAGGCGCCAGGTGGAGAACGAATAGCCGAACACCTGGCGCACCACGGTGTTGGCTACCAGCACCGCCACCATCACCGCGCTCGCCAGTACAAAGTCGTGCGTGCCTTCCAGGATCAGCATGGCCATCGTCATCGGCGCGCCGACAATGGCCGCCGCCAACGCGGCCATGCCCACCAACGAAGCGCTGGTGATGTCCACCGCCGCGGCGCCGACCAGCAGGTTCAGGAACACCGCAAACAGGCTGCCCACCAGCGAGCCCATGAACAGCGAAGCGAAGAACAGGCCGCCACGGAAGCCGAAACCCAGCGAGATGCCCGACGCGATGCATTTGAGCACCAGCAAACCGGCCAATACCTGCAGCGTGCTGCTACTGGTCAGGTCCAGATGCAGGGCGCCATGTCCCGACGACAGCACTTGCGGCGAATACATCGCCAACGGAATCAGCAGCAACCCGCCCACCACCGGGCGCCCCCAGATCGGCAGCTCGATCCGCCCCACGGCGCGTTCGATACCGGCCACCAGCCGCATCACCGCGATGCCGATCAACGCGCAGGTCAGCCCCAACGCGATGTAGATCGCATAGTCACGCGGCTGCAATTGATAGGCGACCGCCGCCGGCAACGAATACGGCGCGGCACCGAGCGCGTTGGCCATGAACGCGCCGGCCAGCGCCGCTGCGGCCACCGGCGCAAGCGCCGACGGCGTATAGGCGCCGATCACGATCTCGAACGCGTAGAACGCACCGGCCAGCGGCGCCCCGAACGCACCGGCGATCGCGCCTGCCGCGCCGGCACCGACCAGCGTGCGCATGTCGGCCCGGCGTACCCGCAGGACACGGCCCAGCTGCGAACCGGCGCCTGCGCCCATCTGCGTGTAGGTCGCCTCCAGCCCCACCGATGCGCCGAAACCGTTGGACAGCAGCGTCTGCACCGCAACGATCAGGTTGTCGCGCATCGACATGCGCCCGCCGTGCAGGGCATTGGCTTCCACCGCATCCACCAGCGGCCGCTTGCGCCGCCGCGCCAGCAAGGCCACCAGGCCCACCAGCAGGCCGCCCAACGGCAACACCAGCAACTGGGTGGCGGTGATCGATTCGGCGGTACTGAGCCGCTCGCCCGGTGCAAGCGCGTACAGCCAGGCCTGCAGCGCATGCGCCATGCCGGCCTGCACCACCATCAGTGCCGCCGCGATCAGCCCCACCACGGCTGCCAGCCCAATGAACCACAGATCGTTGGCGCGCAACTGCCGGCGCAACCACTCCAGCGGCCGTCGCCAGGATGCTGCCGCCGGGTGCACGGCGTGCGTGGGGTTATGAGGAAGTGGCTGCATGGAAGACCAGCGCTCCGCCGGATCAGGGTGCCGGCGCACGGGGAGACGTCAGCGATGCGGCCTAGTGTGCAGCAACCTGGCTGACCTGCCGCAGTCTGGCCGCGGCAGTGCAAGCAACGAACACAGCGGCGGCAGCGGGCGCAGGCCACACGCCGGGGGACGGCGCGCTCACCCCAGCGCACACAGCGGCTTTTCCCCGGGGCGCAAGGTCAGCACACGCACACCGGTACGCGTCACCGCCACGGTGTGCTCGAACTGCGCCGACAACTTGCCGTCGCGCGTATGCACCGGCCATTGATCCGGCTCGGCGCGGATCGCCGCTCTGCCCTGGTTGAGCATCGGCTCGATGGTGAACACCATGCCTTCCTGCAGCTGCATCCCCGTGCCGGCATGCCCGTAGTGCAGGATCTGCGGCTCTTCATGCATCTGCCGGCCGATGCCATGCCCGCAATATTCCTTCACCACGCTATAGCCCTGCTCGCGCGCATGCCGCGCAATCGCATGACCGATGTCGCCCAGCCGCGCGCCCGGACGCACCGCGGCAATCCCCTTCCACATCGCCTGATAGGTGGCCTGCACCAGCCGCCGCGCCGGATACGCCACCTCGCCCACCAGGTACGTCGTGCTGGAGTCGGCAAGATAGCCGTTCTTTTCCAGCGTGATATCCAGATTGACGATCTGCCCGTTGCGCAGCACGTCCGCAGCCGATGGCACGCCGTGGCACACCACATCGTCGATCGAGGCATTGAGCACGAAGGGAAAGCCGTACTGCCCCTTGCTGGCCGGCCGCGCGTCCAGCTCATCGACAATCATCCGCTCGACGAAGTCGTTGAGTTCCAGCGTGCTGCGGCCTGCCAGCGGCAGCCGATCCAGCGCATGGAACACCCGCGCCAGCAACGCACCGGCGTTGGCCATCAGCGCAATCTCCGCCGGCTGCTTGATCATGCCCGCGCCGGTTTCAAGGATGGCGGCCGCACGCCCGCCGCACGCAGCTGCTGCGCCACGATCTGCTGAAACGACAACTCCGGATGCATCTCGCACAGCATGCCGACCTTGATCCAGAACGTGGCCTGCGCATTGATCGACCGGCTGGTCACCGTGCACGCGCGACGTAGCTGATCGTGCAGTTCGTCATCGATATTGACGATGCCCATGCAGGCTCCGATGTCAGGAATATACGAATCGTATATGAAACGTATATCCGCGCACAAACGCCGGTACATGCCCTCGGCTGCGCTCGGGGTATGCCAAGCGAACGCAGCCGGGAAGGAAACCGGGAACGGCGCGCTAGTGGCCGGCAACCGGCGAGCGTGCGCCCGCGGCAAACCCATGGCGTCTGGCACGCCATGCAATCAACCATCCGATGGCCAGCAGCAAGGCCATGGCAACCGGGAAGGTCTGCGCGCCCCAGTGGTCCAGCAGCACGCCGCCCACCACGCCACCGCCGGCGATGACGCTGTTCCACGCCACCACATTGAGCGATAGCGCCACATCGGCGCCTTCGCCTGCGCTGTCGGCAAGTGCCGTCTGCAGCAGGGTCGCCGCGCCGCCGAAGGTCAGCCCCCATATCGCCACACATACGTAGACCACAGGCTGCACGTCCTGCAGGAATGCCAGCACCACCGAGATCGCGAGGAACGTTGCCAACGACACCAACACCGTGCCACGCAGGTGCTGCTCCACCAGCCTTGCCGCCACGCCGATGCCAGCCAGTGCCGCAACGCCGAAGATCAGCAGCAACACGTCCACGCGATGTCCCAGCCCGGCGTGTGCGGCGAACGGCGCCACATAGGTGTACAGGATGTTGTGGGCCAGCATCCACGCCATCACGGTGGCGAGCACGGGACGCACGCCCGGCGTGCCAAGCACCTTGCGCAGCGGCACCCGCTGCGCTGCCGACTGGCCCGGGTAATCGGGCACCTTCAGCAGCACCCACACGATCAGGATCAGCGTCAATCCGGACATGGCGGCGAACGCGCTCCGCCAGCCCAGCAGGCCTCCCATCCAGGTGCCCAGCGGCACGCCGAGGGAGAGCGCAACCGGCGTGCCCACCATCGCAATCGCCATGGCCCTGCCCTGCTGGTCCGGCTGCACCATGCGCCGCGCATAACCGGCAAGCAGGCTCCACGCCAGGCCTGCCGCTGCGCCGGCAAAGAAGCGCGCCGCCAGGGTCAGGCTGTAGTTGCTCGACAGTGCGGTGACCGAGTTGAACAACAGGAAGCCGACGATGGTGAGCAGCAACACGTTACGCCGCCGCCACTGCTGGGTCGCAATGGTCAGCGGGATGGCGGCCATCACCGAACCCAACGCGTACGCGGTCACCGTCTGCCCGGCCAGTGCCGGGCTGATGCCAAGGCCAGCGGACAGTTGCGGCAACAACCCTGCCGGAAGGGTTTCGGTCACGATGCAGATGAAACCGGTCATGGCCAGCGCCAACAGGGCGGCGATTGGTAATGGCGGCGGAATCGCGCCGGCGGTGGATGCAGTTGGAGAGGTCACACGCTGTCCTTCGTTGGGGAGGGAGATTTTTCTGCACGGCTCGCTACATCTATATTGATCGATATATATCTAGGCCAAAAAAAGCAGGTCGTCGTCGTGAGACCTGCCGGCCGGCAACACCACGTCATGATCTGTATCGTTCGATATATATATCCGCGCGGCGACCGCGTTGTCAACGATATCTGTATCGACTAGTCTTGATGTAGAGATCGGAGGGCGCCATGGCGCAAATGGGAAGGCCGCGCAGCTTTGACCGCGACGCCGCGGTCGAGCAGGCGCTTCACCTGTTCTGGGAACAGGGCTACGAATCCACCTCGCTGAGCCAGCTCAAGGCCGCGATTGGCGGCGGCATCACCGCGCCCAGCTTCTATGCCGCGTTCGGCTCGAAGGAAGCGCTCTTCAGGGAATGCATGGACCGCTACCTGGCGACCTACGCAAAGGTGACCCACTGCTTGTGGGACACCACGCTCGGCCCGAAACAGGCGGTGGAACTCGCGCTGCGCCGCTCGGCCAAGATGCAGTGCGAGCGCGGCCACCCGAAAGGCTGCATGGTCACGCTGGGAGTGATGAGCGCGCCGTCGCCGGAGTTCTCGGCACTGTGCGCACCGCTGACGCGCTCGCGCGCCCGCACCCGCGCCGGCATCCGCGCCTGCGTGGACCGCGCCATCGCCAGCGGAGACCTCGGGCCGGCCGCCGACGCCGCCGCACTGACCTGTGTGTTCGACAGCTTCCTGCTCGGGCTCTCCACGCTCGCCCGGGATGGCATGAGCTTCAAGGCGATGGATGCCGCCATCACCCAGCTCATGGGGTTCTGGGACGCCCAGGCCGGCTAGGCAGCCCGCGCTTCAACCCGTGCGCCGCAGCGGCCAGGAACGGCAGCGCGCATTGCGCTGACTTTCTCAGTCGAAGGTGCCGATCGCAGCAAGCCGCACCAACTCGTCCACCACGTAGCGCACCTTCGGGCGCAAGTGGCGCGTGCGCGGCCAGAGCGCGTAGATTTCGATGCAATAGCCCGTGCACTCTTCCAGGACGAGACGCAAGCTGCCCGACTGGATGTGCGGGCGCACCAGCGAGATCGGCATCTGGCAGATGCCCAGACCTCCGATCGCAGCGTCGATGACAGCGTCCCCGTCATTCAACTGGTGCGTTCCTTCAGGTACGAAATCGCGGTCGGCCACCTTGCCGCCAAACCGCCAGCCGACAGGCTGGCCATTGCGGAAGCCCACGACGCTGCGATGCGCCTGCAGGTCCTTGATCGTGCGAGGAGTGCCGTGCGCGGCGAGATACGCGGGTGATGCGCATAACACCAGGCGCTGGCGTCCCAGCTTGCGTGCCACCAGGCCACCCGAACTTTCGAGTCCGCCAAACCGGATCGTCAGGTCGATGCCTTCCTGGGCCGGGTCGATCAGATGGTCGTTGAAGGAGAGCGTGTAATGGAGGTCGGGATGCGCTGCGCCGATGCGGAGCAGGATCGGCAACATGACGTGGCGGCCGAAAGACGACGGCATGTCCACCCGCAGCCGGCCGGTGGGCAATGACGACTGCGAGGCCAGGCCGGCTTCTGCACTGGCGATCTCTTCCAACGCAGCAGCGCATGCGGCGAAATAGGATTCGCCGTCGGCGGTGAGCGCGATGCGGCGCGTGGTGCGATGGAACAGGCGCACGCGCAGCCGCGCCTCCAGGCGGGCGATTGCCTTGCCCACCGCCGAGCGCGAGATCCCCAGCGACGCGGCCGCCTCGGTGAACGTGCTGGAACGGGCCGCGGTGACGAAGGTGACCAGCCCATTGAGTGTCTCGACAGGAATCATCCGACCTCCGTTGGAGAATTGTTGTCCCCAATGGCGGGACTCCTGGCACCTTTATGTGCATCGAAGTCAACCATACCTTCTTTAGCCCTCCCCACCAAATACCTCCCCCCATGACATCAACGATTTTCCAACCCTTCGATCTCGGCGACACCCGGCTGAGCAACCGCATCGTGATGGCACCGATGACCCGCGCCCGCAATCCGGAATACGTTGCGAACGCATTGACGGCCACGTATTACGGCCAACGCGCGAGCGCAGGCCTGATTGTCAGCGAGGGCACGCCTGTCTCGCAGCAAGGCCAGGGCTATATCGATGTGCCCGGCATCTGGTCGCAGGAGCAGGTTGCCGGCTGGAAGGTGGTGACCGATGCAGTGCATGCGCGGCAGGGCAAGATCTTCGCCCAGCTGTGGCATGTGGGCCGCATGTCGCATACCTCGCTACAGCCCAATGGCGCCGATCCGGTGAGCGCGAGCACGCGCCCGGTTGCATCCAGCTCCAAGAGCTTTGCATTCATCTACCGCGAGGACGGAACGCGGGGGACGGCTGAGCCCAGCCCGGCGCGCGCGCTCGAGACCGAAGAAGTGCCGGGCATCGTCAGGGATTTCGAACAGGCGGCCCAACGCGCGATCGATGCGGGCTTCGACGGCATCGAGATCCACGCGGCCAACGGCTACCTCTTCGAGCAGTTCCTCAACCCGATCACCAACGACCGTGTCGACGCCTACGGCGGCTCGCTGCAGAACAGGGCGCGGCTCATCCTCGAGACCGTGGATGCAGTGGCAGCGCGCATCGGCTCGCGCAAGGTGGGAATCCGCCTTGCACCGAACAATCGCCAATTCGACATGCCCGCATACGCGGAGAGCGAGGCCAGCTACCTGTACCTGGCCGAAGAACTGGCCAAGCGCGGGCTTGCGTATGTGCATCTGAACGACAACCACGCAAACGGCTCTCCCGACATGAGCGAAACGTTCCTCGCAGCGTTCAAGCGCAGCTACGGCGGCACCGTGATCCTTGCAGGCAAATTGACCCTGGAATGGGCCACTCGGTTGATCGACCAGGGGGGGATCGACCTGGCCGCGTTCGGCCAGCCTTTCATTGCAAACCCGGACCTCGTCGCCCGCCTGCAGACAGGTGTCCCGCTCGCCACTCCGGATCGCGACACCTACTACGGCGGCGGTGCAGAGGGTTACATCGACTATCCGGCCGCAACCTGATCGCAACCTGACAAGATGCATCCACCGCGTCGATGCACCGCCGGCAGCTGCCGCTGCGCCATGCGAACTCGCCTCATGGGATATCGCAGCGCGCAGCGGCATGCTCCTGCGCGGGGCTGCAGCGCGCATGGAGGTGGACGCGAGTGACGCGTCGTCCCTTGCGCTGGCGGCATGCGTGATTGCCGGCGGCGCGCCATCGACCTGCAATAGCGCGCGCACAAACGCTGGGCAACGGGCGCCGAATGCCAGGTGGCGCGTGACACTGGCAACGATGACCACCAAGACCATGCGCTGCCGACGGCAAGACCGCCCAGGCGCAGCTAATTTCGCGGCGATTTCCCGGCCAAGCTCAAATCAAACGCCTGCAGACCGCTGAGCCGGCTGCAGAGCACAGCGCTATCCAGGCGCGTGGCGCCTGCCACCATGGGCGGCGACGAACATTCCGACAGCCGACCGGCAGTAGGACTCGATTTCATGGCTGTCTTCTGCTTTCCGCGCATCGAAGCGCGCGATGATCAGCAGGTCAGCTCCCTTGAAAAGCGCTGCAAACAAGCGCGCGGACCCGAGAGGATCGGGCACGTCCAGCAGTGCCCGCTCATGCAACTGACGTAACAACGCCGCGATTTGGGCAATGACATACGCGGGGCCGCCCTCGTAGTGGAGCCTGCTCAAGGACTTCTGGTTGGTCTTGTCGGCCATGACCATGGCTTCAACGCTGCGGACATCCGGGCTCAACAGGGTGCGAAGCAGCGATGATCCAACGGCCATCAGTTGATCTTCAGCCGAGCCGTCGACGCTTTCAGAAAACATCTGCGGCGCAAATTGGTGGCACCGGTCTGCGATGGCCGCGCTGAACAACGCCTCCTTGCTCTCGAAGTGCCGGTAGATGCTGAGCTTGGAGATCTTCGCCCGCTGGGCGACCTTGTCCAATGTGGTCGCCTGGAAGCCCAGTTCCACAAAAAGCGCATAGGCAGCGTCGATGATCGTTTGACCAAGCGCCGCATTGGTTGGCCGGCCGCGCCGGCTTTGACTGTTCTGGGCCACTCGAATTTGAGTCCTTGACAGTATCCTAATTCTGTATTTAGGATACTAACCAGTACCAAAAATGGCAACCCGCAGGCTGGCGCGTTTCCAGCTCCAGGCGTTTCGCCAGGCCGGCGGCCTCTTTCATTGACAGCTCGGAACCTATTCCTATGGATGACGTCATCATCATCGGCGGCAGCTTTGCAGGTCTCGCCGCCGCCCTGCAGCTTGGCCGTGCCCGCCGCAAGGTCACTGTCCTGGACACCGGCCGGCCGCGTAACCGCTTTGCCGGACACTCGCACGGCGTGCTCGGCCACGATCACAAGCCACCGCTGGACATCCTGGTCGAGGCCCGGCAGCAACTGACGCGCTACCCAACGATCAGGCTGATCGATGCGCGGGCCGAGCGGGTGTCAGGCGTTATCGACGATTTCTGCGTGCTCACCGACGATCACGAAAGCCTGAAGGCGCGTCGCCTGATCCTGAGCTATGGCGTCGTCGACCAGATGCCCGCGGTGCCGGGCTATGCCGAAAGCTGGGGGACATCCATCGTACCCTGCCCTTACTGCGATGGCTTCGAAGTCGCCTCGCAACATTGGGGCCTGGTCTGGTCCGGCCCGCAGTCGATGCACCAGGTCCGGCTGTTCCACGATTGGACTGACAGGCTGACGGTCTTTGCCGATGGCCATGCCATCGCACCCGAGCTACGGGCCGATCTGGCAAGCCGCAACGTGCCTGTGGCCGATGGCCGGATGACCGGGATTGCCCGTCACGGGGACCACGGTGCCACCATCAGCATCGATGACGGCTCCGACGTTGCGGTCGATATCCTGTTTGCGCATCCGCGCACCACGCCATCTGCAAGCCTGCACGAATCGCTGGGCCTGGCCACGGTCGATACGCCAACCGGCATCGCGCTCAAGGTCGACGAGCGCCGCGAAACCAGCATGCCCGGCATCTACGCCGCAGGCGACCTCGCCAATCCCGGAATGGCCTCGGTCACCACTGCATCATGGCAGGGCGCCACGGCGGGTATCGCCGCCCAGCAATCGATGCTGGTTTGAGACAGACCGACGAATGTGGAGCACATCACCTTCGATCTGCCACATCGCGGCTTCCACGCATTGCAGCGGCCGAGGGTCTCAACAACGACGTTGGGCCCGACTACGAAGTCCCCAACGGCAGATACAGTGTCAGCGCACTCTCTGCAGCCTCACGGAATCCGTAGCTCTTGTAGAACCCGGCTGCCTTCGTATGCAAGGCATCCACCAGCAGCACTCGCACGCCCAACTGCTCTCGCAGACTCAAGCAACGAGCGATCGCATGTGCCAGCAGGTAATCCCCATGCCCCTTACCCTGCTCTGCTGATGAAACCGCCAAGCGTCCCATCCGGATCGCGGGCACCGGGTAGTTGGGCAGGCGCTTGCGATCCTGCTCCTGTAACGCTGTCAGCAAGAGCTGGGCCGCTGACAAGGTGTAGTAGCCCAGAATGTTGCCAGCAACCTCATCATCCACCAGGACATGGGTCGTGCTGATGCCATCGCGGTGATGCTGCACCGCCTGCCGCCGCAGATACGCATCCAGTGTCGACTCCCCGCAGCTGAAACCGTTGCGGTCGTGCCGCTCTGGCTGGAGTTGCTCAACGATTAGCACGCACTTAGCCCTGCGCGACGCGGGCGAGCGCCTTCCTCAACTTGGCATTGGGCTGGAAGGGTGCGTCCAAGGCTTTCAGGAATCGCTTGGATTCCTCCGCCGACAACGTCACTGTCAACTCGGCGGCCATGACGCTCTCCGCCTCGCGCATGACCGCATCACGCACAAAGGCCGAAAGTGGCACGCCACGCAGATCGGCGGCACGGGAAATCCTCGCCTTGTCGGCAGGGTTCAATCGCAGGTCGAGACGGGCAGCGGCGTTGGTCATTGCAAGCTCCTATTTGTACGGAATATTACCGTACAGTCCGCCCGTGTCAAATGACCAGCCCCGCCCCAGGCGGGCGTCGTGGTGGACCTTCAACGACCTTGGTGGCTTGGACAAGACAGCAGACAGGCGGTGCGCGTGACAACCGCTAGCGAGCAGACGGGCGCTTTGGCCAGTGCCTGGCATCAGAGGTTGGACGACATGGTTGCCTGCCTTGACCTGCAACGCGTGTGCTCGCTCGCCGGCTACGGCGCCCAGCCCGAAAGAGCGTCAGGCACGCCTACGTAGTGCCGGAGTTTCTCGAAATGAGCTCTGCCAACTCCAATGCTTTCTCGTTGACACGCGCCATGAGCTGGAGCGAGGATGCGTGCGTCGCCGCATCATCGGCGACCGGGCTTGGCGGCCTGACTGTCAGCGGCGAAAGCCGCATTGAGCATGCTCTGCGGCTTTTTCGTGCCCGGCGTTGTCTGTTTTTATGGACGGTCGGACGGGGAGGCTGCAAAGCCTGCCGGCGCTGACCCGGTCCGCCAACCCCGTTCGGTCGTCCACCCTGCTTGGCGGCGTGGTGGATGGTTCGCTCATCGAACTGGAGTCAGCACCATGTTCTACAACACCCAACAAACACCCGCGTCTGCGGCGCGTCAGATCGCCCAGCATGTCGGCCTGATCGCCAATACCTTCGAATGCAGCCATACCGCGTGGCTGAGCTGGTTGGCACGCCCCGCAAATACAGGCAAGGCCGTCCACGCCCTCACGTTTGCAGACTGCGAAGCAGCGCTCGCTGCAGTCGACGCCTTGCATGCGCAGGTGCGGCGATGAGCACGCGCAAACAGTTCCGCGTCTGCACGGGCGTCACCCTCAGCTTCGAGATGATGCAGGGCTATGTGCTGGCCATGCTGCATTCCCACGCGCAACCCGATCTGCCGCCGGTCCTGATCGCCTGCGAAGCCGCTGGCCTTGATGACATATTGCCCGGCAGCGATGCGCACAGCGTGGTGCTGGGCCGGCTGCATGTCTGCATGCATGAGGACCCGGCAGTGGATGTGCTCACCTGGCTGCGCAGGCAGGCGCGCCGCAACGGAGCGGCACGATGAATACCGCGCACGCGATTGCTTATCCAGAAGACGCCGACTCCGCGATCAGCGAAGAAGAACACGACGTTCCCCGATAGTTTCCGAGCCACAAAAAAGGCACTTGGGCGCGCGTCCAAGTGCCTGCTTTCTAGTGGTGGTCCACCAGGATTCGAACCTGGAACCAAAGGATTATGAGGCAGCACAAGTGAGCTTATTTGACAGTCACTTGGCTACGCTAATTTCCGGGCTGTACCTCTTGAGGTTGTTGATGAGGTTGGCTGGCACGTCAATTTTGAGCGTCGAGCTCAATAGCCAAGTTGCCATTAAATCGTGTACCGTTATATGGTGCACAAAATAAATGCAGGCCAACTATGGCACGGAAACAGCAGAGCGTAGGTGAGCAGCTCTCGTTCGCGCTCTATGGCGCGGCTGGCCGAGTGACGCGGCTGCATAAGCCCCTATTGGAACCACTGGGCCTGACCTTCCCCCAGTACCTGGTCATCCTGAACCTGCTAGACGGTGCCCCACAGACCGTAGGCGAATTGGGGTCCCACCTTGGAATGGATCCAGGCACGCTCACCCCGCTGCTGAAGCGCCTGCAGGTCGCTGGCATGGTGACCCGCACACGTGACCTGGACGACGAACGTCGGGTGCTGGTCGACCTTACTGACGCCAGCCGAGCGATAGAACGTGAGATCCGTGCGGTTAACGGCCAGATCAAAGCAGCCTGTCAGTTGACGGAGGCGCAGATCCAGTCGCTGTGCAAAACCCTCGAAGGGCTGGCCCACCCAGCGCCGGAATGATCGGCATCTAAGGATGCCGCCAATGAGGATAAGAAGAACCATATGAAAATAGGAATTCTGGGCGCGGGCAGTATCGGTACGACGCTCGCGCGGAAGCTGGCTGCGGCTGGACACTTCGTGAAAGTTGCCAATTCGCGTGGCCCTGAGACGGTTGATCTGCATGCATTGGCAACTGGAGCGCAGGCGGCCATCGCCGAGGCAGCTGCGAACGGTGTCGAAGTTCTGATCCTGTCGATGCCACACGCCGGCTTTGCCGAGGCGAAACGCCTCGTTACACCGCTCCCCGCGCAGACGTCGGTGATCGATACATCGAACTACTTCCCCCAACGGGATCGGGTCAATCCTGCGATTGAGTCTGGCGCCGTCGAGAGCCAGTGGGTCCAGGACTTCTTCGGCCGGCCCATTGTCAAAGCATGGAACGCCGTCGCTGCGGCGCCTTTTGCCGAGTGCGGCCGACCACAGGGACATCCCGGACGCATCGCCATCCCTGTCGCCGCCGACCGTGCCCGTGACCGGCAAGTGGCAATGGCACTGGTAAACGATACCGGCTTCGATGGCTTCGACGCAGGCGTGCTTGAGCACTCCTGGCGACAGCAGCCCGGCTCGCCAGCGTATTGCACCCATCTCACCTACCCAGAAATCGGTGCTGCACTCGCTGCGGCCGAGCGCGACCGGCTTCCCAAACGTCGCGACTTGTCGGTCGCGATATTTGCAGAGCGGTTCGGTCACGGGGTCAATCCAGACGCCTGCACGATCACCAGGATCAGTCGCGCACTACAGATGTAACACCAACAAGAGGTTCTATTGCCATGAAGATAGGAATACTTGGAACCGGGTTCATGGGTCGAGTCCTAGCCCGGAAACTCGCCGCAGCGGGGCATGACGTCAAGGTCGCAAACTCCCGCGGCCCTGGCAGCATCGCTGAAGAAATTCTTGAGACGGGCGCACATGCCGCAACAGCAGAAGGAGCGCTCCAGGATGTGGACGTGGTCATCCTGGCCATGCCCCATCCCGGCTTCGAGAAGATCAGGCACTTGGTAGCGGGCCTGCCCGAGCAGACAACGGTCATTGATATTTCTAACTACTTCCCCGGACGCGACCCCGTCAATCCTGAACTTGATGGTGACAAGGCAGAAAGCGAATGGGTACGTGACTACTTCGGCAGGCCCATCGCCAAGGCGTGGAACTCCATTGGAATGCTGTCTTTCGAAATCAACGGGCGCGGCAAGGGTGAGCAGGGGCGCATTGCCCTTCCCGTCTCGGCAGACCGGCCACAGGATCAGGAAATTGCCTTGCGCTTGGTGGAAGACACCGGATTTGATGGCTTCTACGCTGGATGTCTCGCCGATTCTTGGCGCCAGCAACCCGGCTCGCCGGTGTACATCACCGACCTGACTTTCGACGAGATGGGGCCTGCACTAGCGTCTGCAGAGCGGGACCGCCTGCCCAAGCGCCGTGACCTGTCGGCGCAGGTGTTTGCCGAGCGCGTGGGCGAGCGCGCATCCCCCGATGCAGAAACGGTGGTCAAAATCGCGCGTGCACTGTTCATTTAATAATTTGGAGATGCATATGAAGGCGTGGCAGGCGAGCTCCTTCGGAAAACCCAGCGATGTGCTGGAGCTGGTTGACGTTGACATACCCAGCCCTGGGCCCGGAGAGGCCCTGCTCAAGGTACTGGCGACGAACATCGGTCTGCCAGACCGCATGATGCTGGAAGGGCGTTACTTCTTGACTCCGCAGCCACCGGTGACGCCAGGCCAGGAAGTGGTGGGGATCGTGGAGGTGGCCGGGCCTGGATATCCCTTCCCCGTCGGCACGCGTGTGATCGGCGGCGCCAATTTCATGAGTGGTTCGGGTGGATTGGCCGAGTACTGCATCTCGCCGAGTGATGGAGCGGTACCTGCAGCCGATGACATGCCGGACGAGCAGGCCGCGGCGTTTCTCGGCACGTTTCACGTAGCCTATGTAGGACTAGTCAATCGCGCTCGCGCGGGCGTCGGCGAGACTCTGTTGGTGCTGGGCGGAAGTGGTGGCACAGGTTCGACAGCAATCCAGCTTGGCAAAGCGCTGGGCCTCAGGGTGATTGCGACCGTCAGAAGCGCTGATAAAGCCGCATTCTGCACCCGACAAGGAGCTGACCACGTGATCGTGACCGGTACGGAGTCACTGAGCGAACAAGTACGCAAGATCACCAACGGCAAAGGCGCCGACATCGTGTACGACACGGTTGGCAATCCACTGGCGGAACCGGCGCTCGAGGCAATAGCCATCGGCGGGCGATACGTCCTGGTTGGTTTTGCAGGCGGGGCAGATTTCCCTAGGATCGAGCCGCTCAAGATCCTAACGCTAGGCATCTCCGTCACCGGTGCACTGCACAGCGTGCGTACCCCCGAAGAACAAGAAGATGCCGTCACTGTCCTCGGTAAGTTTTTCTCGGAGGGAAAAATCTCGATGCCCATCGACCAAGTCGTGGCCTTCGCTGATGTGCCTCAGGCCCTGGAGCACCTCGGGGGTGGGGTGAGTGGCAAGCTGATCGCACGAGTCGGCGTGAACTGACTCCGACACAGCACGCTGAGGGGGGAGTAACGGGAGCGGCCCGCCCCCGCCCGACATTGACGACGCTGAAGTGGCGCACAGTGAAAAGCTATCCAATCTGCGAAGCGTCAGTGTGTACCCGCAGGGCTTACCGCATCAGCCGTAACAACAACTCCCGGCATGGCGCCGAATCGTGATCGCCCTGCTTGCACTAGCTGCCTTTGCGCCAGCAGTCGCTACCCGCTGGTTCACTGCGGCCAAGACCTGGGCCGCCAACGATGCCGGCTGGTTCACCATCCTGGCTGTCGCCGGATTCCTGTATTCGTGATCGGGGTTGCGGTGAGCGGTTATGGTCGCATCAAGCTGGGGCCGGACCACCGTCCACCGGATTGCAACTATGGCTTTTGGTTTGCAATGCTGTTCGCTGCAGGCATGGGCATCGGGCTGATGTTCTTCGGCGTCGCCGAATCCATCACGCATTACGCACTCCGCCGGTCGGCGTGCCGGAATCGGCGGCGGCGGCGCGCCAGGCGATGCGCATCACTTTCTTCCAGTGGGGCATCCATGCCTGGGCGATCTATGCTGTCGTCGCACTTTCCCTGGCCTACTTCGCGTATCGGCACAACCTGCCGCTGCGCGTGCGATCTGCGCTCTACCCGCTGATTGGAGATCGCATCCACGGCCCGCTCGGATACGCAGTGGATACGTCCGCCGCGCTAGGGACTATCTTCGGCCTGGCCACCTCGCTCGGCCTGGGGGTCATGCAGATCAACGCCGGCTTGAACTATCTTTTCGGCCTGGAGGTCAGCACGCGCTCCGCGCGCGCCGGCATCAACGACATGGCTGGGTATTCGCCGATGGTCACAATGCGTGGCTTGCCGGCATACCGATAGCGGTGGCGCCAAGCCTTCGAGGCCGTGGGACGAACCTCTATGCAGAGGCCGTTCGAGTCCGCCACCCGAAAGGCGGCCACTTTAGGTTTGAGCGCGCGAAGCTTGGCATCCGTGAGCAGGGGAGTCAGATATTTGTGAGTCGGAGCAACCCGTTGCCGCTCCACGACTCACAGCCCGACTCACTATGTCGCCGGATGCAACTGGATACCACTGGAAGTCAAAAGACCCAAAACAGCTATTTTCGAGTAGTTTCCCGCGAGCCTTGGACTAACTCGGACGTCACTGGACTGCTTTTTGGTGGGCCCACCAGGATTCGAACCTGGAACCAAAGGATTATGAGTCCTCTGCTCTAACCGTTGAGCTATAGGCCCAGCAGGGTGGGTGGCGAGATGCGGGGCATGTCGGACCGTCCAGCTGAGGCGAAAGTTTACCTGTCCGCGCGCGTTGCTGTCTGCTGACATCCGGCGTCGATGAGGACAAGCGCGTGCACCCACCTGCGCTTGCCCGCACAAAAAAGCCCGGCGCAAGCCGGGCTCTTGAATCTGGACGCGGTCAGGGTGCGCTGCGCACCATTGGCGGTGCAAGATCCGGTAGCTACCGGCACCCAGCAATCAGCACCTCAGCACTTCCGAATCCCCACTCCCCAATCTCAGCCTCTAAGCCACCTCAAGCTGCGCATCGACCAGCTGCCGGCCCGCACGGAATCCCTGCGCGATGGCTTCCTGGTAGGTCTCCCAGCCCGCTTCCCGGCCACTGATGCGTGGCTGGCGTTTGCCGCCCAATGCATACACGTCGACCCACAGCGTCCACCTGGCGCCAGGGGACGCCTGCTCGGCGCGTACGCGAATCTCGTGCTCGCGGTATGTGGTGGTTTCAAACCGGCTTTGCCTGCTCATACGACGGCCTCGTTCCATTCGTCCATCAACTTAGAAGCCACGGCTAGAACGTCACGTGAGCCTGGAACAAACATCGGCTTCATGTTGCGCCGCTGTCTGGCTTCGTCGCCGAGGCGTGAACGTCAGCTGCGCCATCCCCGACGCATCTTGGTTCGGCAAACGTTCACCCAACAAGCATAGCCTGCGATACGTCCCACAACGCAACAGCCCCGCAAGTGCGGGGCTGTTGTGTGATCACTGCACCGGTACGACGACCGGATCAGTCGATGTCCAGGAACGAGCGCAGCTGCTCCGAACGGCTCGGGTGACGCAGCTTGCGCAACGCCTTGGCCTCTATCTGACGAATCCGCTCGCGGGTGACGTCGAACTGCTTGCCGACTTCTTCCAGCGTGTGATCGGTATTCATGTCGATACCGAAGCGCATCCGCAGCACCTTGGCCTCGCGCGGGGTCAGGCCTGCCAGCACGTCACGCACCGTCTCGGAGAGATTGATGTTGGTGGTGTTGTCGATCGGGGACTCCACGTTGGTGTCCTCGATGAAGTCGCCCAGATGCGAATCCTCGTCGTCGCCGATCGGGGTTTCCATCGAGATCGGCTCCTTTGCGATCTTCATCACCTTGCGGATCTTGTCCTCGGGCATGTCCATTTCCTTGGCCAGCTCCTCCGGCGTGGCCTCGCGGCCGAACTGCTGGAGCATCTGGCGGGAAATGCGGTTCAACTTGTTGATCGTTTCGATCATGTGCACCGGAATACGGATGGTGCGCGCCTGATCGGCGATCGAACGGGTGATGGCCTGACGGATCCACCACGTTGCATACGTCGAGAACTTGTAACCGCGACGGTATTCGAACTTGTCCACGGCCTTCATCAGGCCGATGTTGCCTTCCTGGATCAGGTCGAGGAACTGCAAGCCGCGGTTGGTGTACTTCTTGGCGATGGAGATGACCAGGCGCAGGTTGGCCTCGACCATTTCCTTCTTGGCCTTGCGTGCCTTGGCTTCGCCATAGGCCATCGCGCGGCTGATCTCCTTGATCTCGCCCAGGGTCAGGTAGTTGGCCTTCTCCATCTCGATCGAGCCCTGCTGCTCGGAGACGATCTGGTCCTTGACGTCGCGCAGCGCCGACGACCACTTCTGCTTGCGCTTGAGTGCGTCTTCCACCCATTCCAGGTTGGTCTGGTTGCCTTCCCAGGAGCGGATGAAATCCTTGCGCGGCATGCGTGCCACGGTGGTGGCCAGGTGCAGCACCTTGCGCTCGTGGTCCTTGATGCCGTTGACCACGCCACGCAGCTGGGTGACCAGCGCATCGGTCAGCGGCAGCGGCAGCTTGAGCGTGGTGAAGATGGCGGCCATGTCCTCGCGGGCCTTGACCACCAGCTTGTGCTCGGCGCCGTTCTTGGCATAGATCTTCTTGAACTTGGCGTATTCGTTGGCCAGGTTCTCCATGCGCGTGGCCACTTCCACCGGGTCCGGACCGGTCGGGCCGGCCTCTTCCTCGGCAGCGTCGTCATCGCCGTCTTCGTCGTCGTCTTCATCGACCGCGTCTTCGTCCACGGCGACGGGGCCGGCGGCGGCCAGCGCGGCAGCGGCGGCGTCGGCTTCTTCGATCAGGTCGTTGAAGCCGACCACGATCTCGGCCAGACGCTTCTTGCCTTCCTTGTGCGCTTCGTAATCGGCCAGCAGCATTTCGGTCGACAGCGGGAACACGCCCAGTGCTGCCTGGACCTGGCTCAGGCCTTCTTCGATACGCTTGGCGATGGCGATTTCGCCTTCGCGGGTCAGCAGCTCGACCGTGCCCATTTCGCGCATGTACATGCGCACCGGGTCGGTGGTGCGGCCACCTTCGGTGTCGAGCGCGGTCAGCGCGGCGGCAGCTTCTTCGGCTGCGGTGTCGTCAACCTCGCGGTTGCCGGTGTTGCCATCGTTGAGCAACAGGGTTTCAGCATCGGGCGCAACTTCATGGACATCGATGCCCATGCCGTTGATCATGCTGATGATGTCTTCGATCTGCTCCGGGTCGACCAGGTCGTCGGGCAGGTGGTCATTGACTTCGGCGTAGGTCAGATAGCCCTGTTCCAGGCCCTTGCTGATCAGTAGCTTGATGTCGGATTGCTGGGCAGGACGTTCGTTGGCCATGAGTGCTCGCGCCACCGGCTTTGAGATTGGAAAGAGAACCTAGCATTATACCAGCGTGAAGCCCGGTCTGCCGGATTCAAGACAGGACCGCTGGTGGACGTGGGTTTCTAGGGTCTGAGAAGGAAAGTCACCGGGCCATCGTTGACCAGGTCGACAACCATATGGGCCCCGAAGCGCCCGGTTTCCACCCCGCCGCGATGTTTTTGCCGGCAGATCGCCACCAATTGATTGAACGCCCGTTCAGCCTCCACAGGCGGCGCCGCCGTGCTGAAGCCGGGGCGATTGCCGGAACGGGTGTCCGCGGCCAGGGTGAACTGGCTGACCAGCAGCAGGCCGCCGCCGGTGTCGGCGAGTGAGTGGTTCATCTTGCCGGTGTCGTCGGCGAACACGCGGTAGCCGAGCAGGCGCTCGGCCAGGCGCCGGATCTGCGCGTCGCTGTCGCCGGGCTCGACCCCGACCAGCGCCAGCAGCCCGGGACCGATCTGCCCGACGGTCTGCGCATCGACCGTGACTGCGGCGCGGGTGACGCGTTGGATCAGCGCAAGCATGGGCACTCTCAGGCAGCAAACCGTGCCGCGCAGCATGCCCAGCGCCGCCCGTGCTGTCACGCGCGGGCCTTGGCCGGCCGCGCTGTTTAGAATTGCGCAGATGAAACCCGATGTCCGTGCCCGCCTGCTCTACGCCACCGCCGCCACCGTGGGCCGCCTGCCGTGGCCGCTGCTCAAACGTGTGGCCGATGCGCTGGCCTGGAGCTGGCGCAAGCTCGATGCACGCGAGGCCCGCGTGACACGCCGCAACCTGGAGCTGGCGTACCCGGAACTGGATGCCGGCCAGCGCGCGCAGCTGCATGCGCAGGTGCTGCGGTCGACCGCGCGGCAGACGCTGGAAGTGCTGCGTACCTGGACCCGCCCGCCGGCCGAGAACCTGGCGCGGCTGCAGCGCAATGGCCAGGAACTCTACGACGCGGCGCTGGCCTCCGGGCGCGGCGTCATCGTGGCCGCGCCGCACTTCGGCAACTGGGAGCTGCTCAACCAGTGGCTGTCCGAACGCGGGCCGATCGCCATCGTGTACCGCCCGCCGGAATCGGACACGGTGGACGGCTTCCTGCAACTGGCCCGTGGCGGCGACAACGTGCGCCAGGTGCGCGCCGAAGGCCCGGCGGTGCGGCAGTTGTTCAAGGTGCTCAAGGACGGCGGTGCGGTCGGCATCCTGCCCGACCAGCAGCCGAAAATGGGCGATGGCGTGTTTGCGCCGTTCTTCGGCATCCCCGCCCTGACCATGACCCTGGTCAACCGGCTTGCCGAGCGCACCGGCGCGATCGTGCTGTATGGCTGGTGCGAACGCGCCGGCGGTGACCTGCAGTTTGCGCTGCATGTGCAGCCGGCCGACCCTGCAGTGGCCGACGCCGACCCGGTGCGCGCCGCCAGCGCGCTCAACGCAGGCATCGAACAGATCGCCCGGCGCGACCCGGCGCAATACCAATGGACCTACAAGCGCTACACGCTACGCCCGCCGGGCAGCGGCGAGGCCAATCCATATGCGACCGAGCGGCATCCGCACTGACCGCGGCGGGCTGCAGACAGATCCGCTTGCGCAAAGTGCCGCCGCCGTTGCGGCGTCGGCAACCACCGTCGCAGGCTCAATCGTCGTGCGGATCGGCCGGGGTGGCCAGGATGCGCTGATAGAACGCCAGGTCCAGCCAACGGCCGAACTTGAAACCGGCCTCGCGCACGGTGCCGGCGTGGGTGAAGCCGAATTGTTCGTGCAAGGCGATGCTGGCCTGATTGCTGGCATCGATGCCGCCGACCAGCACATGCACGCCGCGCTGTTCTGCCGCCGCGATCACACCCTGCAACAGGAGGCGTCCCAGGCCCTTGCCGCGATGGTCGCGGTGCACGTAGACCGAATGCTCGACGCTGTACTTGAACGCCGGCCAGGCGCGGAAGGTGCCGTAGCTGGCAAAGCCCATCAGGCTGCCGTCGGCCGCTTCCACCCCGATCACCGGAAAGCCGCCTGCACGCTTGGTGGCAAACCAGCCGACCATGCTTTCCGGCGGCCGCGGCTTGTAGTCGTACAACGCGGTGGAGGTGGCGATGGCGTCGTTGAAGATGTCCAGGATGGCGCTGGCGTGGCGGTCTTCGCTGCAGTCGATAAGAGACATGGGATCCGATACGGGCAGGGGTCCTGGGATTAAAAGGCATTGCCCGGCGATGAACAACGCAGCCGGCATGCAACCAATCCACGCCTGCCGTACAACTCAAACGGCGGGCGCTGGATGCAGCGTTCCACCCGGCCGTGGCGACTGGCGATTGCGAACCACGCGACAATGGCTGCATGCGGCAGGCAGTGGCCGCGGCGGCGTCCGCCTTGAAGCGGCCGTGGCAATCCCCATCTGGAGTCGTGCATGAGCAGCCCCGCCCCCTCCTCCAGCGCACAGGCCTTCGGTGATCCGGCGGCGATCCGCTGCGAGCGCGCCGCCTCCGAGCTGCGCGCCGGCCGCCCGGTGCTGCTGACCGCGGCCAACGGGCAGGCACGCGCGGTACTGGCATTGGACAGCAGCACCGCGCAGTCGTATGCGGCCTTCGCACGTGCGGCGCAGCGGCGGCACTATCTGTTCGTCACCCCGACCCGTGCCCAGGTGCTGGGCCTAAACGCACCGCAGGGCGCACGCGTGGCACTGGCCGAGCATGACTACGACCAGCTCGCGGCCCTGGCCTACCTGCGCGACACCCCGGTCCCGACGCAGTGGACCGCGGGCGATGCGCTGGACGCAGGCGCGGTGGAGATCGCGCGGCTGGGACTGCTGCTGCCGGCGATGCTGGCGGTGGAGCTGCACGACGCGGACGACCAGGCCGCCTTCGCCGGCTGCCAGTCGCTGGCACTGGACGATCTGGCCAGCGGTTGCGCCACATCCGCCGCGGCCGGCTACGAGTTGGTCACCCGCACGCCGGTGCCGTTGCGCGGGCTGGGGATGAGCGAGTTCGTGGTGTTCCGCGGCGGGGTGGCGCAGCGCGACCAGGTGGCGATCGTGGTCGGCCAGCCCGACCTGTCGGCCGCAGTGCCGGTGCGCGTGCATTCCTCCTGCCTGACCGGAGATCTGTTCGGCTCGCTCAAATGCGATTGCGGCGACCAGCTGCGGCATGGCCTGGCCAAGCTGAAGGACCTCGGCGGCGGCGTGCTGCTGTACCTGGACCAGGAAGGCCGCGGCACCGGCATCGCCGCCAAGATGCGCGCGTACGGCTACCAGCATGCCGGCCTGGACACCATCGACGCCGACGCGCAACTGGGCTTTGGCCCGGACGAGCGCCGCTACGGCAGTGCGGTGGCGATGCTGCGCGGCCTGGGGATCGGCCGGATCCGGCTGCTGACCAACAATCCCGCCAAGGCCGAGCGCCTGCGCGCGGCCGGTATCGCGGTCGAAGACCGCATCCCGGTGACCGGCGACATCACTGCGGAAAACGAGCAGTACCTGCGTACCAAGGCCGCGCGCGCCGGGCATGCGCTGGATGTGGACGCGCTGATCCTGGCCGCACAGTAAGCGCCGCCTGCGCCGGATGCGCCCGCCCTCGGCGCCCGGCTATGCTTGCGCACCGCTTCTGCAGGCCAGCCTTGTGCACGACGCTCCACCGCCGCACCCCGAGGTCATCGTCACCGCCGCGCCGGCAGAGGGTCCGGCCGTGGACCACACGCAGTGGCAACCGCTACCGCAGCGCGGGGCCTATGTGGCCGGCGTCAACGGCGCACTGGGCGGCGGATGTGCCGGGCTGATCGCGGCCGGCGTGACCGCCACGGGGTTGCACGCCTGGCATCACTGGCCGCTGGTGCTGGGCCTGACCGTGGTTGCCGCGCTGCTGGGTGCGTGGTTCGCGGTCAAGCGGCATCGACTCACCCACTGGAAACTCGACCACCACGGGCTGGCGCTGCAACGCGGTCATCTCTGGCAGAGCGACACGCGCATTCCGATTTCGCGCGTGCAGCACGTGGACCTGCGCCGCGGCCCGATCGAACGCGCCACCGGGCTGACCACGCTGGTGGTGCATACCGCCGGCAGCCGGCTCAACGCGGTGGCGTTGTCCGGCCTGGATCAGGGCGATGCCGAACGCCTGCGCGACCGCCTCGCCCGCCAACTCGATCACGACGACGACGCGCTGTGAGTGCCATCGAACATCCCGGCCAGGACGAGCAGCGCCTGCATCCGTTGTCGTGGGTGTTCGTGCTGTTGCAGCAGATCCGCCAGTTCCTGATTCCGCTGGCGGCGTTGATCCTGTTCGGCAGCCGCGATGGCAGCCGCGACTCGGCCGACCACATCGCCACCGGCGTGGTGATGACGGTGCTGGTGGCGATCTCGGTGCTGCGCTATTTCACCTACCGCTACCGCATCGGTACCGATGGCGTGGCGATCCGCAGCGGGCTGCTGGAACGCAGCCGGCGCGATATCCCGTTCGCGCGCATCCACAACGTGGTGGTGCATCAATCGCTGCTGCACCGGCTGGCCGGGGTGGCCGAAGTGCGGCTGGAATCGGCCGGTGGCCACAAGCCCGAAGCGGAAATGCGCGTGCTGCGGCTGGACCAGGCGCTGGCGCTGGAAGACCTGATCCGTCGCCGCACACATGATGCCGACGCCACGACGCCGCAGCCCGAGGCCGACAGCAACAGCTTGCTGCGCCTGCCGATGGGCGAAGTGATCCGGCTGGGGCTGATCTCCAATCGCGGCATGGTGGTGGTGGCTGCCAGCTTCGGCGTGATCTACCAGATGATCCCGCGCCGCACGGTGTCCAACTTCGTCGAGCACAACGGCGAGCTGGCATACCGCTATGTCAGCCAGGTCCATCCGGGGACGGCCGTCGCCGCGACCCTGGTGGTGCTCGGCACCCTGGCCGTGCTGATCGCGATGCGCGCCTTGTCGGTGGCCCTGGCGGTGGCGCAGTACCACGGCTTCCACCTCAGCCAATCCGAGCGCCGCCTGACCGTGGAGCGCGGCCTGCTGACGCGCATCCGCAGCAGTGTGGCGCTGCGGCGCATCCAGTCGTGGACGTTGTACGAAAGCCGCCTGCATCGCCTGTTCGGCCGTCGCCAGTTGCGGGTGGAGACCGCCGTGGCCGGCACCGCCGACAGCGAAGGCAGCGCATTGAAGGAGCTTGCGCCGATCGCCGACCCGCAGCGCTGCGATGCCTTGTTGCAGCGCCTGCTGCCGGGGATTGCCTGGCCGCCTGCGCAGTGGCAGGCGATCGCCACGCATTGCTGGTGGCGATTGAGCCTGCCCACGCTGTTGGTGCTGCTGCCGCTGGTGGGCGGCCTGGCCTGGCAATTCGGCAACCAGGCGGCGTGGTTGCTGCTGTGGTTGCCGTGGAGTGCGTTCAAGGCGCATCGCCAGGTGCACCGCATGGGCTATGCGGTGGATGCGCGGTTTGTCGCCGTGCGCGGCGGCTGGTGGAAACGCTGGTGGCGGCTGGCCGAGCTGGACAAGCTGCAGGCGCTGCAACTGCAACGCTCACCGCTGGATCGCCTGTCCGGCACCGCAACGCTGTGGCTGGACACCGCCGGCGCCAGCCCGACCGGCCCGGGGTTGCGCCTGCGCTTTGTGCCGTTGGCGCAGGCGCAGGCGCTGCAGGCCCGGTTGGGTGCCGCGTTGACGCGGCGCAAGTTGCGTTGGTGAGTTGGGAATCGGGAATCGGGAATCGGGATTGGGGATTGGTTGAAGACTGCTGATAGGCAGCCACTTGGAGCCACTGATCAAACCCCGGTTTCAGCGCCGGGACCGGCCCCAGTATCCGAGTTCGCGGCGGATCTGCAGGCCGCGCCACACTGCGCCCAGCGGCTTGCGCCGCAGTGGACCGAGCTTGCCGGCGATGAAGTCCTCGGTCGCTGCAATCACCCGCTCCGACGATTGCCCGTCGCGGTACGGATGGATCGCATCGGCATAACTGGCCAGCGCACTGCGCAGCGCCGCATCCGGCGCCAACGCGCGCGCCAGCTGCTGCGGTAATTGCCCGGGCTGCTGGAAGTCCAGCATGTGCGGCTGCGGCACGCGGTTGCGGAAGGTCACCACCGGTTTGTGCTGCACCACGAACTCGGACACGATCGATGAGGTATCCGACACCAGCACATCGGCCGCACGCTGCGCGGCCATGACCTGTTCGGGTTCGACAAAGCATGCATGCGGCCCGGCCAGCGCGCGATAGCGATCGAACAGCTCCGGCGCGCACTTCGGGTGCAGGGTCAGCAGCCAGTAATGCGCACCGCGCGCGATATCGGCGGCGATCTGCTCGTAGAGCGCGGGCGCGGCGCTCAGGCGCTCGGTAAACGTGGAGCCGAACAGGATCACCGGCCGCCCGTTGGCGGGCGCGCGCAGTGCCGCGCCGCGTCCGCCATCGTCGCGAAACACCGGGTCGAGCTTGGGCCAGCCGGTTTCGACCACCGCGAAATGCCCTTCGCGCGCGGCGAGTGCGCGAAACGGCGCCGTGGTGGCCGGGCCCTGCGTGCAATACAGATCGAACAGTCCACGCACGCGGAAGTGCCCACGGTTGTCTTCGCGTTTCTGCACGTTGAAACCATGGAACAGCTGCACCTTGGCACCGGCAATGAACGGCGGCACCCAGTTGGCCGCGCTGAACACCGCCTGCGGGCGCAATGCCAGCGCCTCGCGCAGGCCGACCTGGCGCACATCCGGCAACACCAGCCCGCGCGCACCACCCTCGAACCAGGCCGACACGGCGTGCCCGCGGGCCTGTAATGCCTGCGCCAATGGCGCCAGAATAGGCAACGCGTAACGCTCCGTTGCGAACAGCAGGTATTGAGCCATCACATGTCCTCTTCGACCGCACCCGACGAACGGCCGCGCATCAGCGCCTGCATTATCGCGTTCAACGAGGCCGATCGCCTACGCGACTGCCTGCGCTCGCTGGCGTTCTGCGACGAGGTCGTGGTGGTGGACTCCGGCTCCACCGATGCCACCGTGACGCTGGCCACCGCACATGGCGCACGCGTCCTGCAACGTACCTTCGATGGCTATCGCAGCCAGAAGGCGTTCTGCGTGGCGCAGGCCAGCCATGACTGGGTGCTGTGCCTGGATGCCGACGAACGCGTCAGCGATGGCTTGCGGGCATCGATCATTGCCGCGCGCGATGGCGGTTTTGCCGGCGCGGCCGGCTATCGCTTCGCACGGCTGTCGGATTATTTCGGCCGGTTCCTGCGCCATGGCAATGCCTATCCGGATCGGGTGCTGCGCCTGTTCGATCGACGCCGCGGCGGCTGGCGCGGCAAGCGCGAGATCCACGAAGCGGCCAGTGTCGACGGGGCGGTCATGACCCTGGCGGGCGACCTGATCCACTACCCCTACCGCTCGCTGGCGCAGCAACTGGCCAAGACCCAGCGCTACGCGCAGATGATGGCCGAGCACGACTACGCGCGCGGCAAGCGTGCGACCTGGAGCAAGCTGGTGCTGGCACCGGCCTGGCGCTTCTGGCGCGGCTACCTGCTGCGTGGCGGGTTTCGCGATGGCTGGCACGGCTTGATCTACGCCTATGTCCGCGCCAACTACGTGCGCCAGAAGACCATCATGTTATGGCTGCTGCAGCACAACCAACCGGTGCAGGATCCGCCGCGCGTGGACGATCGCCGCGACGGCTGAACGCAGCGACCCGCATGCGACCGCCGCGACGGCTGCGCCCGCCGCCAGGTCGGCGCTCCGAGCCAACAGTCACCTATCCGATGATGGGCCGAGCCCACCACCCACCGCAAGGCCGCTCGCTAGGCCTTGTCGGCCGCTCGCACCGAGTATGCCTGCGCCTGGCGCGCTGCCAGGCCGACCAGCACACCGACCATCGCCGTGTAGAAGCTGGCCGACACCTGGTGCGCAAACATCGACTGGGTCAGTCCGCACAGGGCATAGCTCACCACGATCATCACACCGGCCGCTGCCGGCCCGCGGAACTGGCGCTGGCCGCTGCGTCGATGCAGCCGCACGAAGATCCACAACGGCACGCCGTAGACCGCAAACAACAGCAACAGCCCCGGAACCCCCTGGGTGGCGCCCCACTCGGCCAGATCGTTGTGCGCATGGCCCAGATGACAGCGCAGCAGCCAGGTGTCGCCGGCGCACACCGGCAACTCGCGCATTGCATCGTCGAAGCGCCCGACGCCGATGCCGGTCAGCGGATGCGCGCGCAAGGTATCCCAGGCCACGTGCAGCCGTTCGATACGGGCACCGGCAGACGAGTCGCTGTCGCCGACCTCGTAGCGCCGCAGGTCGCTCTGCAACTCGCCCAGGCGCATCTGCTCGGTCAAGGCCGGCACGCTGAGCACCACGCCCACCGCCAGCACCGCACCGCCGACGAAGGTCAGCAAGCGCAGGCGTGCGCTCTGCCAGGGCGCGCCCCAGATCAGCACGCCCAGGGTCACCAGCAACGACAACCACACCCCGCGACTGCCGCTGAGTACGATCACCACCACCGTGGCGATGGCCGCGCCCACCAGCCAGCGCACGTGGCCGACCGGACGGCAGAACACCGCCACCACCAGCAGCATCAGCGCGATATCGGCAAACACGATCGCATTGGTCCAGCCTTCGGCGCGGGGGGCCCCGTTCATCACCTGCAACATGGCGATCACCATTGCCGCGAACACGCCGGCCAACGCGCCGCGCCATAGCCAGATCTGGCGCGGCTGCAGGGCGTACGCCCACACCGCCGCCCACGGCAGCACCAGAAAGCGCGAGCGGTTGTCGACATCGCGCAGCCCGTGTTCGAACAGCACGATCGACAGCAGCGACATCGCGATCACCGCTGCGGCCAACCACCCCAGCGCGCGCAGCGACCAGGGGCGCATGGCAACGCCTGCGCGCAGGCTGCGCCAGCCCACCAGCGAGCCAAGCAGCAGGCACAGCCCGAAGGGCAGCAAGCCGCTCGGCATGTTGACCACCAGCGCGGTCAACGCAAAGACACCCAGTTCGGCAATGCCCACACCTGCCGGTGATGCAATGGGGGCCGAGGAGGAAAGTGCAGCGGGCTGGGTGGGCAAGGAATTCATTCAGACATCGGTGGCGAATGGGGGTGAATCGGGCGGCACGCGTCAGCAACGCCGGCCAAGCTAACGATGTCCCGCATGAATCCATGCTAGACGACGGCCGGCGGCGGCGTTGACGCGCCGCCGATCGTGGCCGGAACCTGTGCTGCGCCGGCTCATTCGGTGTCCAGGTTGCCCTGCTCCTGCGCTTCCACTGCCCGCTGCTCGGCACTTGCCACGCAGCTGCCGTGCATGGCATCGGCCGGTACCAGCCACCAGCGACGGCGGTTGGCCACGCCCACCATCTGGCTGCGGCTGCGGTCCACGCAGGCCAGCAGCGCGGTCTCCTGCGCCATCAGCCAGCGTTGCTCCGGGTCTTGTGCCTGCCAGGCCACCGCACGCTGCAGTTGCTGCTCCCACGGCACCTTGAAGCCGAAGGTCTGCGCGGGGCGGTCGGCCATCAGCAGGTTCTGCTCCTTCCAGCCCACCAGCCCGAGCTGCGCATCCGGGCCGATCCGGCGCCCGGCCTCGCGCATCACCGCGCCCGCCGAACTGGAATCGTTGAAGATCGGATAGCAGACCAACCCGAACGCCACCCACCACGCGCCCAGCAGCGATGCGGCGGCAAGCGCGGAACGGCGCACCCGCAGCAGCAACAGGCTGGCCACGCCCCACAGGCCCACCGCCAGCAGCAGCCAGCCGAGCGGGTCGGTGGCCTCGCTGCCGACTCCGCGGCTGTCCATGATCTTCTGCTCGAACCCCGGGTGCCCGATCAGCATCGCCGCACCGCCGGCAACGAAGGCCACCGTCAGCAGCACCACGAATCCGAACAGCAGCCGCTGCACCCCGGCACGGCGCAGCAGGCCTGCCGCCAGCGGCGCCAGGGCCAGGCAGAACATCGGCAGCGCCGGCAGGATGTACACATCGCGCTTGCCGCTGGGAATGGTGAAGAACACCAGCACCAGCAGCCACCAGGCCAGCGGCAACAGATAGCGCGCATCGCGTCGCTTGAGCCGGCGCCACCAGGCCGGGATCGCCCAGGGCAGCAACAGGATGGTCGGCAGCCACATCGTGGCCATGCCCTTGAAGTGGTACCAGACCGGCTGCGCGTGATCCCAGGAATTGGCATAACGCTTGGCGGTCTGGCGCAGCAGGATGTCGTTGAGATAGACGCGGTACTCGGGCTGGCCGGCAGTCAGTGCGGTCACCATCATCGGCACGAACCACAACAGGATCGCGATGAAGAAGAACAGCGGCCCCAGCCAGAAACGCCGATCGCGCACATGCACGCGCACGCCCGGCCAGCCGCGCGCCGCCGCAATGCCGGCCGGGATCAGCATCAGCAGGGCGATGATGCCGACCCCCTTGGTGATCACGCCCAGCCCGGCGGCGAACCAGCCCAGCGTCCACCAGCGCCAGGCCGGCCCCAGCAGCAGATGGCGCAGCAGTCCGTAATTGGCCAGGGTGATCCAGAACACCACCAGCGGATCGATCTGCGCCTTCTTGGCCTGGAAGGTGAAGTGCAGCGTGAACAGCAGCATCCAGGCCGCATAGGCCCCCACGCGCCGCGTCCATAGCCGCCGCCCGAGGTCGTACACGCAGGCCAGCGTGCCCAGCGCCGCCAGCAGCGACGGCAGCAGGAACGCCACCCGCCAGTTGCCCAGCAGCGTGTAGAACAGCGCCTGCAGCCACATCAGCATCGGCGGCTTGTCCGAGTACAGTTCGTTGCCGCGATGCGGGAACAACCAATCGCCGCTCATCACCATCTGCTTGGCGACCAGCGCAAACCGCGGCTCGTCCGACGGCCAGGGGTCGCGCAGTCCCAGGCCGGCGCCGATCACCAGCACAGCCGTGATGGCCAGCAGCCAGAAATCCTTGGAAGCACGAGTCTTGAGCATGACGGATGGCGTGGGTGCGGAGGTGGAGCGCCGGGTTCGGCGCGCGGTCAGGACGCTTTTAGCAAAAGCGCGTAGAAAAAACCGTCGCAGTGCCGCTCGCCGGGGAAACGCTGCCGTCCGGCACCGGCCGCATGCCCGAATTGCGCACCCAGCGGCTGCGCCCGTGCGTCGGCAGTGCGTTGCAGGAAGGCATCCACCTGCGCCTGGTTCTCGCGCGCAAGCAGGGAACAGGTGGTGTAGAGCAGCTGCCCGCCCGGTCGCAGCGTGCGCCAGCTGGCATCGAGCAGACGCGCCTGCAATGCGCACAAGGCGTCGATATCGTCGGCACGGCGATGCAGCAGCACGTCCGGCTGACGGCGCACCACGCCGGTGGCCGAACACGGCGCATCCAGCAGCACCGCATCGAACGGCTGGCCGTCCCACCATGCGTCGGTCTCGGCCGCATCGGCCGCGTGCAAGGTCACCTGCGCGCCCGGCACGGTGCGCTGCAGGGTCTGCTGCACCCGCTCCAGCCGGCGCGCATCCACATCCAGCGCGGTGAGCTGCAGGCCGCGATGGCGCTCCAGCAGATGCGCGGCCTTGCCGCCGGGCGCGGCGCAGGCATCGAGCACACGCGCAGACGGCGCCAGCACCAGCGCATCGGCGACCTGCTGCGCGGAGCCGTCCTGCACCGAGACATCGCCCTCGGCAAAGCCCGGCAACTGGCTCACCGGCACCGCACCGTGCAGACGCACCGCATCCGGCAACACCGCGTCCGTTTCGGCGGCGATGCCCAGCGCGGCCAGGCCTGCGACATAGCCGGCCGGGTCGATCCGCGAGCGCTGCACGCGCAGCCACATCGGCGCCATCTGCGCGCTTGCCTCGAAAATGGTCTCGGCCTGGTCGCCCCAATCGGCGCGCAGTTGCTTGCGCAGCCAGGACGGCCAGCCCGCATCGGCGGACACCGCCGGAAACCCCTCGCGCTGGGCGCGCCGCAGGATCGCGTTGACCATGCCGGCCTGACGCGGCCGGCCCAGCGCGCGGCACGCGTCCACGGTGGCCGACAACGCCGCATGCGCGGGCAGCTGCAGCACGTCGAGCTGGGCGAAGCCGGCCATCAGCAGCGCCTTCAGTTCGGCATCGCGCGGCGGCAACGGGCGTTCCAGCCACTGCCGCAATGCCACGTCATAGGCCGGGCGGCGGCGCAGCACCGCAAAGCAGATCGCCTCCACCAGCGCGCGGTCGCGTGGATCATCAAGACCGGGCAGGGTCGCGGCCAGTTCGGCCTTGAGCGAGCGGCCCTGGTCGAACACGGCCGTCAGCACCCGTGCCGCGGCCAGACGCGAGCCCACGCCCGCCATTGCGGTCTCTGCCGGCATCAGCGCAGCGCCGGCAGGTCGCGGCGTGCGTTGAGGTAGTCGGCAGCGGTGATCGCCTTGCCGCCCTCGCGCTGCAGCACGCGCACCCGCAGCGCGCCCTGCCCGCAGGCGATGTCGATGCCTTGCTTGCTGGCGGCGAGCAGGGTGCCCGGCGCCTGCTGATGCGCCAGCTCCAGCGCCACCGCGCCATGCAGGCGCACGCGCTCGCCAGCCAGCAGCGCCTCGGCCACCGGCCATGGATTGAACGCGCGTACGCGCCGCGCCAGTTCCTGCGCCGGCTGCGCCCAGTCCAGCCGCGCCTGTGCCTTGTCCAGCTTGTGCGCGTAGGTCACGCCCTCGTCCGGCTGCGGTTGCGCCACCGGACGGATGCCGGCACGCAGCAGGCCCAGGCCATCGGACAGCACCTGCGCGCCCAGCGCGGCCAGGCGGTCGTGCAGCTGCCCGCCGGTTTCCTGCTCGCCGATTGCGATGCGCTGCGACAGCAGCACCGGGCCGGTATCCAGCCCGGCTTCCATCTGCATCAGGCAGACTCCGGTTTCGGTATCGCCGGCCTCGATCGCGCGCTGGATCGGCGCGGCTCCACGCCAGCGCGGCAGCAACGAGGCATGCACGTTCCAGCAGCCGTGGGTCGGCGCGGCCAGCACCGCCTTGGGCAGGATCAGGCCGTAGGCCACCACCACCATCAGGTCGGCATTGAGCGCGCGCAGCGTGGCCAGTGCCTCGGGCGAACGTAATGTCTGCGGCTGCAACACCGGAATGCCGCGCGCGATCGCCTCCAGCTTGACCGGCGAGGGCGTCAACCCACGGCCACGGCCGGCAGGCCGATCCGGCTGGGTATAGACCGCCACCACTTCATGCCGCTGCGCGGCGGCGCGCAACGAGGCGACGGCAAAATCCGGCGTACCGGCGAATACGATTCTCATAGGGCGGGGGTTCGGGAGTGGGGATTGGGGAGTCGCAACGGCGGATTCGGCAATCGGTGAGAGAACCGGCTTTGCGAATCCCGACTCCCAAGTCCCAAATCCCGGCCGTCAGGCCACGTGTTTACGCTGCTTGGCCAGCTTCTTGCGCACCATCTCGCGCTTGAGCGGCGACAGGTAATCGACGAACAGCTTGCCGTCCAGATGGTCCATCTCGTGCTGGATGCACACCGCCAGCAGGCCATCGGTGCTCAGTTCCTGCGCCTTGCCCTGGCGGTCGAGATAGCGCACGGTGATCGCATCGGCGCGGGCGACATCGGCATAGATGCCCGGTACCGACAGGCAGCCTTCCTGATACACCTGCTCGCCCTGCCTGCTCACGATTTCCGGGTTGACGAACACCTGCGGGAGATTCTTCTCCTCGCTGACGTCGATCACCATGAAACGCTTGTGCACGTCCACCTGACTGGCGGCCAGGCCGATGCCGGGCGCCTCGTACATGGTCTGGAACATGTCGTCGAGCAGGGTCTGGAATGCCGGGCTGGTGAGCTCGGCAGCATCGACCGGCACGGCCTTGGTGCGCAGCCGCGGGTCGGGGAATTCGAGGATAGGGAGCAAAGCCATGGGATTACCCGTCTGGGAACACCGGCGCTGCGCCGGCAAGACGCTGTCATTCTAGCGCAATGCTTGCGTGACGCCCCGGTTTCTGGACTATAGTGCGCGGACCTGTTGGGGAATCAGGCAAGAAGGCACTCATGTTGAACCGACTTCGTACGGTCGTCGCTGCGGCGATGCTGACCGTCGCGACCTACGCTGCCGCGCAAGCGGTGGGCGAACATCCAGACACCTACGTGGTCCGCAAGGGCGATACCCTGTGGGACATTGCTGGACGTTTCCTGCAGAAGCCGTGGTTGTGGCCGGAAATCTGGCAGGCCAACCCGCAGATCCAGAATCCGCACCTGATCTACCCCGGCGACGTGATCAGCCTGGCCTACCTGGATCGCGTCGCCAAGGGCACCGTCCAGCCCGGCCCGCGCCAGGAAGCGCCGATCAACGCGATTCCGCTGGCGGAGGTCGAGCCGTTCCTGAAGAACCTGCGCGTCACCGACGACTTCGACCAGCTGCCGTACGTGGTGGGCCTGGAAGGCGGCCGCGCGCGCGCCACCACCGGCCAGGTGGCCTATGTGGTCGGCCTGGACGATGCACAGCCGGGCCAGCGCTTTGCGGTGGTGCGCCCGACCGTGAAGTTCAGCCTGCCCAAGCACAACGAAGACCTCGATGCGGCCGGCAACATCACCGCGGGCGCCGGCAATATCTGGAAGAACTACATCGCGCCGAGCACGCGCCGCGAGTTCCTGGGCTACGAACTGGCACAGGTCAACGTCGGCACCATCACGCGCAGCGCGGCGGGCGGCAATTCCAAGGCGGCCACCCTGCTGCTGCAGGACAGCGGCCGCGAAGTGCGCGCCGGCGATCGTATCGTTGCCGTCGAAGCGCAGCCGTACGACCTGCAGTTCATCCCGCATCCGCCGTCGGAACAGGCGCTGCAGACCGAATTGCGGGTGCTGGCCATCTCCGATGCCTTCATCGTCGGCGGTACCCGCGATGTGATTGCCATCTCCGGCGGCGCCCGCGAAGGCATCAACAACGGCACGGTGTTCTCGATCTGGCGCAAGGGCCGCACGGTCAGCGACCGCGTCAAGCATTCGCGCTTCTCGCGGACCGACGACGACTTCAGCGGCCCGGCCGGCTCCACCGTCGGCCTGCCCGACGAATACGCCTCGCACGCGATGGTGTTCCGCACCTTCGACAAGGTCAGCTATGCGCTGGTGATGGAAAGCGTCAAGCCGACCGGCCTGGGCTACTTCGTCAAGCATCCCGACGCGCAGTAAGCGAAAATTCCGATGCGGTAATGCGACGGCGCCCGAGGGCGCCGTCATCGTTTGCGGTCCAGGCTTGAGGCATGGCTCTTCCGACTCCCGACCTGCGCGCATTCCTGATCCTGCTCATGGCGGGTGGCCGCAGCCCGCCGCGCAGCACACTGCTGCGCTGTTTTGGCAGCCCGGCAGAGATACTGGTCGCCGGGCACGAGGCCTGGCGTGCCGCCGGCTGCGACGATCTGCAGGCGGCTCGCCTGCAGGCGCCCGATGCGCGCGTCCTGGACGCCGCCCTGCACTGGTGCGAGCAGCCCGGCCATCACCTGATCGGCCTGAACGACCCCGACTACCCCGCCCTGCTGCGCCACATCGTCAACCCGCCGCTGGCCCTGTTCGTGGACGGCGACCCGAACGCGCTCTGGCACCCGGGCGTGGCCGTGGTCGGCAGCCGCTCCGCCACCGCCGGCGGCCGCGACCACACCCGTGCATTCGCCTCCAGCCTGGCCGGCGCCGGCCTGGCCATCGTCAGTGGCATGGCCGCCGGCGTGGATGCGATCGCGCACGAGGCCGCGCTTGCCCGCAGCGACGCCATCACCGTGGCGGTGGTGGGCACCGGCACGGATGTGGCCTATCCCGCGCATCACCAGTGCCTGCGCGATCGCATCGCCGCGCGTGGTGCAGTGGTCAGCGAGTACCTGCCCGGTACCGGGGCGGTCGCGGGACACTTCCCGGCCCGCAACCGGATCATCGCCGGGCTGGCCCTGGGCACCCTGGTGGTGGAAGCAGCCATGCGCTCGGGTGCGCTGATCACCGCGCGGCTGGCGGCGGAGGCCGGGCGCGAGGTGTTCGCCCTGCCCGGCTCGCTGCACAATCCGCTCGCGCGCGGCTGCCATCACCTGATCCGGCAGGGCGCCACCCTGGCGCAGGAGCCGGCCCAGATCATCGACGGCCTGCGCCTGCTGTCGGGCGAACTGGCAGACGCCTTGCGCCAGCGCCTGGCCGCCCCCACTGATCAGGCCAGGACACCACCGCAAGCCGGCACGGCGCGCTCGGATCCGGACTACCAGCGCTTGTGGCAGGCGCTGGGCCACGACCCAACCCCTATGGATTCCCTGGTCGAACGCACCGGATTGACGGCCGCCGCGCTGTCCTCCATGCTGCTCATCATGGAACTGGAGGGAGACGTGGTCGCCGAGCACGGTCGCTATACCCGCAATCCCTAGTTTCTTCACCTCCACAGCGTCGCGCGACGCAGGCCGAGGGGCAATGAAAGAGAGCATTCTTGATGTACTGCTGTACCTGTTCGAACATTATTTCAGCGAAGATGCGGACCTGGTCCGCGACCGTGACTCGCTTCAGAATGGCCTGATCCAGGCCGGTTTCAGTCCCGCAGAAATCAGCAAAGCCTTCGACTGGCTGGACGCGCTCTCCGAGCAGCGGCCCAGTGTCGCGCGCCCGCATGTCGATGGACCGGTACGCATCTATCACGGCCCGGAGCTGGACAAGCTCGATGTGGACTGCCGTGGATTTCTGCTGTTCCTGGAACAACACCGCATCCTGGACGCCGACCAGCGCGAGCTGGTGCTGGACCGCGCCATGGCGCTGGATCAGGACGAACTGGACCTGGACGACCTCAAATGGGTGGTCTTGATGGTGCTGTTCAACCAGCCGGGCGCCGAAGCGGCCTATGCCTGGATGGAAACGCAGATGTTCCTGGACGAGCCTGAACCCGTACACTGAAGCGGAAGCCGCAACGGAAGCGTGCGAGGGGACGGCAATGAGCAGTTGGTATTACGCCGAGGGCAACCGCCATCGGCGTGGCCCGGTGGCCGGCGAGGCCTTGCTGGCGCTGTATCGCGATCACGCGATCGCACTGGACACCCTGGTCTGGCGCGCAGGATTTGCCCGATGGGTGCCGCTGTCAGCGTGCGCCGACGAGCTCGGCCCCCCGATTTCCACCGCCATGCGCACCGCAGTGCTGCCGCCGCCGCTGCCGCCGGTTCCGCCTGCAGCTGTTCACGCCGCTGCCGCCAGTTCGTCCCCGTCGTCAGCGCAGCGCCTGCCCGGCAACGGGCCGGGTTGGCCGCTGGCGCTGGTGCTGGGCGCGGTGGTGGGCCTGTTCGTGCTGGTGGCGGTGATCGGCATCCTGGCTGCGATCGCGCTGCCGGCGTATCAGGACTACACCGCGCGTAGCAAGGTCGCCCGGGCGATCACGGCGCTGGCGCCCTTGAAGCCGCAGATCGCCGGGTTTCTCGCCCAGCAAGGCCGTTGCCCGGTCAATGGCGATGCCGGCTTCCTCGCGCCCGAGCGGTATGCAAACGAGGTGCTGACCAGCGTGCAGATCGGCCGTTTCGACACCACCGAATGCGGCGTCGAGGCGCTGCTGCATGCGCCGACAATGACCAGGATCGACGGCAAGGCGCTGTGGCTGGATTTCGACGCAGACGCCGGCACCTGGCAGTGCAGCTCCGAGATCGACGACGACCAACTGCCGCCGGACTGCCGCGGCTAGTCAATCGCTTTACCCAAGGGGACTTCAATGACGCAGTGGTACTACGCCGACGCACAACGCGAGCGCCAGGGGCCGGTGGACACGGACACGCTTCGCGCGCGCCTGTCCGACGGCCTGATCGATGCATCCAGCCTGGTCTGGCGCGAAGGCTTGCCGCAGTGGGTGACACTTGGCGAGGTCGCGGCCGAGCTGGACGTCGCCACCGCGGTGCCGATGCCTCCCGCGCCGACCGCCGATGCGGACCCGGACGTTCCGCGCAGCGCGCCGCAGGCGACGGTTGACCCGGCCAGCGGCGCGGCGGGCGGTACGCCTGCCGCAGCCGCGTCATTTGCCGCCCCCACTGCAGACGCTGCGCCTGGGCAGACCGAACCCGGCCTTGCCGATCAGCATGCGGTGGCCGATCACCAGCAGCTTCCGGCGCGCGAGCACGCTGCACCGGCAGATGCTGCACCGGTCGATCCAGTGGCGTGGGCCACCACGCCGGCAGACGCGGCCACAACTCCAGCGGCCCCAGACCCGATCCTGACCACCACCGCTAACGCGCCTACGCCGGCCTCTACCTCGTCGCATCCATCCGCCGGCGTGCCGGTTCCGGATGCCTGGGGCTCTGCCGCCGCGCCTGCAGCCACCGTTGCCTTGCATGAGGCCCCGGTTGTCTACGCCGGACTGTGGCGGCGCGTGGCCGCCAGCATCCTGGACAGCCTGATCACCAGCTTTGCGGTGTACCTGATCGTGATTCCGTTGGTGTTCGTCGTGGCGCTGGCGACCACCCGGGGCGATTCCGGCTCGGCGCTGGACGACGGCAGCGCACTCGGCACCGCCATCCTGGTGCTGTCCTATGGCATCGGCCTGGCGATCCCGACGCTGTATTTCGCCTGGATGCAGTCCAGCCGGCATCAGGCCAGCCTGGGCAAGCTCGCCTGCGGCATCAAGCTGGTGCGTGCCGACAGCAACGGCGGCCGGGTCGGTTTCTGGCGCAACGTGCTGCGCTATCTGGCCTACATGCTGATCAGCGTGCTCACCCTGGGCATCGGCGCGATCGTGGCGGCGTTCATGGCCGGCATGACCGCGCGCAAGCAGGCCCCGCACGACAAGGTCTGCGACACCCTGGTGGTGGACCGCTGGGCCTTCACCGATCACCCGGAGCGGCAATCCAGGGGTCTGGATACGGTCACCATCGTGGTCCTGGCCATTTATGCGGTGCTGCTGGTGTTCTCGGTCGTGGCGCTGGCCTTCCTGCTGACCGCCATCGGAATGAGCCAGAACTAGCAGTTCGCGGCACTGGCCGCTTGACACGGCGGCGTCCGCCGTGATCTTTCTAATAAGAGAACTGAACGCCCGGGCTCGTTTCCCGGGCGTTGACGTGTGGGAAACAGGCGATCTGCTTCCCTCCACCGGCCAATTAGGCCACGCTACCTGCCCCCCGGGCCCTGCCCAAAGAATTTGCCACCATGCCCAAGCACCTGCTCATCGTCGAATCGCCTGCCAAGGCCAAGACGATCAATAAATACCTCGGCAAGGACTTCACCGTCCTGGCCTCGTATGGGCACGTGCGCGATCTCGTCCCCAAGGAGGGCGCGGTCGATCCGGACAATGGCTTTGCGATGCGCTACGACCTGATCGAGAAGAACGAGAAGCATGTCGAAGCCATTGCGCGCGCCGCCAAGAGCGCCGACGACATCTATCTGGCCACCGACCCGGACCGCGAGGGCGAGGCGATCAGCTGGCACATCGCCGAGATCCTGAAAGAGCGCGGGCTGCTCAAGGACAAGACGATGCAGCGGGTGGTGTTCACCGAAATCACCCCGCGCGCGATCAAGGAAGCCATGCTCAAGCCGCGCGCGATCGCGGCCGATCTGGTCGATGCGCAGCAGGCCCGCCGCGCGCTCGACTATCTGGTCGGCTTCAACCTGTCGCCAGTGCTGTGGCGCAAGGTGCAGCGCGGGCTGTCGGCCGGCCGCGTGCAGTCGCCGGCGCTGCGCATGATCGTGGAGCGCGAGGAAGAGATCGAAGCCTTCATCGCGCGCGAATACTGGTCCATCGATGCGCATTGCCGGCATCCGTCGCAGCCGTTCAATGCGCGCCTGATCAAGCTGGACGGGCAGAAGTTCGAGCAGTTCACCGTCACCGACGGCGATACCGCAGAAGCGGCGCGGCTGCGCATCCAGCAGGCCGCCCAAGGCGTGCTGCACGTCACCGATGTGGCCAGCAAGGAGCGCAAGCGCCGCCCTGCCCCGCCATTCACCACCTCCACGCTGCAACAGGAAGCCTCGCGCAAGCTCGGCTTCACCACCCGCAAGACCATGCAGGTGGCGCAGAAACTGTATGAAGGCGTGGCGCTGGGCGACGAAGGCTCGGTCGGTCTGATCAGCTATATGCGTACCGACTCGGTGAACCTGTCGCAGGACGCGCTGGCGGAAATCCGCGATGTGATCGCGCGCGACTTCGGCACCGCCTCGTTGCCGGACCAGCCCAACGCCTACACCACCAAATCCAAGAACGCGCAGGAAGCGCATGAGGCGGTGCGTCCGACCTCGGCGCTGCGCACCCCGGCGCAGGTGGCGCGCTTCCTGTCCGACGACGAGCGTCGCCTGTACGAGTTGATCTGGCGCCGCGCAGTGGCCTGCCAGATGATCCCGGCCACGCTCAACACCGTCAGCGTCGATCTGTCGGCCGGCAGCGAGCACGTGTTCCGCGCCAGCGGCACCACCGTGGTGGTGGCGGGCTTCCTGGCGGTCTACGAAGAAGGCAAGGACACCAAGAGCAGCGAGGACGAGGACGAAGGCCGCAAGCTGCCGCTGATGAAGGCCGGCGACAACATCCCGCTGGACCGCATCGTCACCGACCAGCACTTCACCCAGCCGCCGCCGCGCTTCACCGAAGCGGCGCTGGTCAAGGCGCTGGAGGAATACGGCATCGGCCGGCCGTCGACCTACGCCTCGATCATCCAGACCCTGCAGTTCCGCAAGTACGTGGAAATGGAAGGCCGCAGCTTCCGTCCCACCGACGTGGGCCGCGCCGTCTCCAAGTTCCTGTCCGGGCATTTCACCCGCTACGTGGATTACGACTTCACCGCCAAGCTCGAAGACGACCTGGATGCGGTCTCGCGCGGCGAGGAAGAGTGGATCCCGTTGATGGAGAAGTTCTGGGGCCCGTTCAAGGAACTGGTCGAGGACAAGAAGGATTCGCTGGACAAGACCGACGCCGGCAGCGTGCGCGTGCTGGGCACCGACCCGGTCAGCGGCAAGGAAGTCAGCGCGCGCATCGGCCGGTTCGGCCCGATGGTGCAGATCGGCACCGTCGAAGACGAGGAGAAACCCACCTTCGCCTCGCTGCGGCCGGGCCAGAGCATCTATTCGATCTCCATCGAGGACGCGCTGGAACTGTTCAAGATGCCGCGCGCGCTGGGCCAGGACAAGGACCAGGACGTCAGCGTCGGCATCGGCCGCTTCGGCCCGTTTGCGCGCCGCGGCAGCGTCTATGCCTCGCTGAAGAAGGAAGACGACCCGTACACCATCGACCTGGCGCGCGCGGTGTTCCTGATCGAGGAGAAGGAAGAGATCGCGCGCAACCGCGTGATCAAGGACTTCGAAGGCAGCGACATCCAGGTGCTCAATGGCCGCTTCGGCCCGTACATCAGCGATGGCAAGCTCAATGGCAAGATCCCCAAGGATCGCGAGCCGGCCACGCTGACGTTCGAAGAAGTGCAGCAGTTGCTGGCCGATACCGGCAAGCCGGTGCGCAAGGGCTTCGGCGCCAAGAAGGCCACGCTCAAGAAGAACGCGGTGAAGGATTCGGCCAAGGAGGCCAAGGACGCCGCCAAGAAAACCGCGGTCAAGAAAACCGCCACCAAGACGGCGGCGAAGAAGGCGCCGGCCAAGAAGGCCGCTGCCAAGAAGGCCACCAAGCGCGTGGTCAAGAAGACCGTGAGCAAGGCCGCAGGCTAAGGGCGCCGCATGCAGCACATGCTCAGCCTGGACAGCGCCGTCGCCACCCTGACCCAGGGCGGCGTGATCGCCTATCCCACCGAAGCGGTGTGGGGACTGGGCTGCGACCCGCGCCAGCAGGCCGCGGTGCTGCGGCTGCTGGAGATCAAGCGTCGTCCGGTCGACAAGGGCGTGATCGTGGTCGCTGCCAGCGTGGATGTGCTGCACGCGTGGGTGGATATGGACGCGCTGGCGCCGGCCCGCAGGCAGGAGGTGCTGGCCAGCTGGCCGGGCCCGCATACCTGGATCCTGCCGATCACCGCCCAGGCGCCACGCTGGGTCACGGGCACGCACGACGGGCTGGCGGTGCGCATCAGCGCACATCCGGTGGTCGCCGCGCTCTGTGCGGCCTGGGGCGGCCCGTTGGTCTCCACCAGCGCCAACCTGGCCGGCGAACCACCCGCGCGCAGCCGCCAGGCGCTGGACCCGGCCCTGCTGGCCAGCATCGACGGGGTGGTGGATGGCGAGGTGGGCGCGTTGGCGCAACCGACCCAGATCCGCGATGCCCGCAGCGGACAGATCCTGCGCGACTGAGCAGTGACCACGCGCCGCCTGTCGGCGCGCCTGCCTGCACACCGCCTCCCCCTTTGCCCATAGGCCGGCAGACGCGCACACTGCGGCCATGCGTACCGTCCTGACCCTTCTGTTGCTGGCCACCACGCTGCCTGCGTCGGCGGCCAACACCGCCAGCAAACCGGATCCGAATGTGCGGATCTACCGCTGCGTCAGCAGCACCGGCACCGTCGCCCTGCAGGATGCGCCGTGCAGCAGCGGGCGCCAGCAGATAATGGACCTGCAGCGCCCGCAGGACCCACCGCCGCGACCGCAGCGCGCCGACGACGCCCCGGCGGCCGTCGCCACGCAGCCGCCGCGCGAGGTGCGCATCATCACCGTGCAGCCGCCGCAGCCGATGTACGAGTGCACCACCGAAGAGGGCGAGCGCTATACCAGCGACAGCCCGGAAGGCAATCCGCGCTGGGTGCCCACCTGGGGCCCGGCCTATGTGGGCAATGGCATTGGCCCGCCGGTCAGCGGCGGCGGCATCCAGCGTCCGCCGATCTCGGTCAGCCCACGCCCGGCGGGCGCGGTGCAGGGAAGCTCCGGACGGGGGGGAAGCCTGCGCGGCAGCGCAAGCTTCGGAGGCGGCGGCCACGGCGGTTACAACGGCGGCGGCCACGGCGGCACGGTGATCGTGCCCTACGGCAACGTGCAGATCCGCGACGAATGCCATGCCCTGCCCGAACAGGAAGTCTGCGCGCGCCTGGCCGACCGTCGCTGGGAACTGATCCGCCGCTACAACAACGCCCTGCAGAGCGAACGCCAGGATCTGAGCCGCGAGCAGCGCGGCATCGACGCGCGCCTGCAGCGCGACTGCGGCGGCGCATGAGGCGCTGGCTGTGGGTGGCACTGCTGGCGAGCGCCGAGTTGGCCAACGCACAGGAAGTGGCGATCTACCGCTGCACCGATCCGGCCGGCGCGCTCACCGTGCAGAACATGCCGTGCCCGAAAGGCATGCAGCAGCAGAAGAAGCTGATGACGGTACCGGCCGCAGTGCCGTTCACGCAGGGTGGATCGGGCGCAGCGGCGCCGGCGCGTACAGCGCCCGCTGCGCAGCCGCAGGCCACCCCAAAGACCGATGCCCCTGCCTCCGCCCCGGCTGCGACGCCAGCACCGGTGGCAGCGACGCCACCTGCCGCGCCCTCGACATCCACGCTGCCACCCCCGCCCCTGTTCGAATGCACCGCACACGACAACGGGCGCTATTTCACCGAAGACCGCGAGCCGGCCACGCGCTGCCTGCCGATGCAGACCACCAACCTGGCCGGCGGTCCGGCGACCGGCGGCGGCAGCGCCTGCGAGGTGGTCACCGATCGCTGCGCGCCGGTGCCGGACCAGCGCCTGTGCGAGGCCTGGCGCCAGCGTGCCGAGCAGGCCGAATCCACCTGGCGTTTCTCCGACGAGGCGCAATCGGCCGAGCGCAAGCAACGCTACGTGCAGATGCGCCGGGTGCTGGACGAAAGCCGCTGCGCGAATCCGTCCGCCACGCCATGACGCTGCAGCCGGCGTGGCAGCGCATGCCAGCCAGTGTGCCGGTGCAGTGCTTGCCGGGCTGATTCTTTCGAGCCACTGCAACCGTTAGCGATCACCGGATGACCTGCGCGGTGCAGCGAGCCGCATGCGAGCAAGCCCGCCGCACTGTCGCCTGCGTTGCGTGCAGACGCGGCGGACGAACACTGCAGGCGCAGGCGCAGCGACGGGTCGGCGCCTGCCTGCGCATCTTCCGATGCCATGCATGGGCACTGTCCGCGTGACCATGCATGCATGGCGTGTCAGAACCCGTAGCGCAGGAAGCCACCATCCACTGCGATGCATTCGCCGGTGATGTAGCTGGCTGCCGGCAGGCAGAGGAAGCCGACGGCGGCGGCCACTTCTTCCGGTTCGCCGATGCGGCGCATCGGGGTGCGTTCGATGACCTGCTCGTAGTAATCCGGGTCCGACAACGGCCCGGAGGTGCGACGGGTGCGGATGTACCACGGCGCCACCGCGTTGACGCGGATGCCGTCTTCGGCCCATTCCACCGCCAGGTTGCGGGTCATCTGCTGCAACGCGGCCTTGGTCATGCCGTACGGCGCGCCGCTGCGCACATGGGTGATGCCGGAGACGCTGCCGACGTTGACGATCGCCGATGCTGCGTGGCGGGTCAGCAACGGGTGCGCATAACGCGACAACTCGAACGCGGCGAACACGTTGGTTTCGAAGATGCCGCGCCATTGGTCCTCGGTGTAATCGATCGCCGCGCGGGTGATGTTGCCGCCGGCATTGTTGATCAGCAGATGCAGGCCATCGGCGTGGTCTTCCACCCAGTCCAGAATCGCGCGACGCTCTTCATCGTCGGCCACATCGGCGGCCAGCCCATGCAGCTCGCGCTCGGGAAATTCCTCGGCCAACTCGTCGCGTGCCTGTGCCAGGGCATCGGCATCGCGCGCCACCATCAGCAGATCCGCGCCGAAGCCCAGCAATTCGCGCGCGATGGCAAAGCCAATGCCGGCGCTGGCACCGGTGATGAGCGCGGTCTGTCCATCCAGCCGCCAACGATGGGTTGTCACGTGGGTGATCCTCTTTCAAGACGCAGGAAACGGCCGCCGCAGCGCAGTTGACGCGCAACGATGGCCCCGGCGTTAGGATACCGCCACCCCGAGCGAGGTCACGACGATGAAACGGCATTGGATTCTTGCGACCAGCCTGATGCTGCTGCTGGGCGCGTGTCAGCGACCGCAACCTGCGCCCACCGAGCAGAAGCCCGAGCCACAGGCCACCGCCCTGCGCGACCACATCCAGCAGCCGTTGAACAAGGCACATGCGGTGCAGGCAGCAAGCGACCAGGCCGCAGACGATCAACGCAAGGCGATCGACGCGGCCACGCAGTAACCGAAGCCTGCTGCCTGACATGCGCGCGTTTGTGTCCAAGCAGCAATGCACGTGCGCGCAGGCGATTGCGCGCCAGGCGAGCAGTGCACCTGTGCGCACGGCCAACACGCATAAGTTCGCTCGACCGTGACGCCATGCGTTCTGCCATCTGTCTTTTGCGTCGTTGGCGCGCCCGCATCGTGGCGTTGCCTGAGCGCTGACACGACAACGCCGGCACGTGGCCGGCGTTGTCGATCCCTCACGCTGGCATCGTGCCGCGTCAGAACCCGCAGAAGCAGTACGCCAGCGACTTGACCGGGGTGCCGCCCGCCTTGCTGTCGTGCACGGCGTCTTCGACGAAGCGCAGCTGCGTGTCCACTTCCGGCAGCGAGCGCGCCAGCAATGCACGTGCCATGCCCGAATCGCCCAGCATCCAGGCACCCATGCGGCTGCCGGCAAATCCGCTCATGAACTGCGAGAACGGCGTGGCCGGCTTTTCCACGTAGCGCACGCGGAACTTGCCGCGGCTCAGCTTGGCGCGGTTGGCCGCATCGGCCACCGCTTCGGACATGCCGCCGAACGCGTCCACCAGACCATGCTGCCTGGCCTGCGCACCGCTCCACACACGGCCGCGTGCGACCTTGTCGATGGCGTCCACCGACTGGTGGCGCGCCTGCGCCACCTTGCCGGTGAAGTCGGCGTAGCCCTTGTTGATCACCGCCTGGATCACCTGGCCGGCGGCCGGGTCCAGCGGACGGGTGATGTCGAAGGCGCCGGCAAACCGCGTGGTGCCCACGCCATCGGTGTGCACGCCGATCTTGTCCAGCGCGCGGGTCAGGTTGGGCACCATGCCGAAGATGCCGATCGAGCCGCTGATGGTCGACGGATCGGCATAGATGCGATCGGCGTTCATGCTGATCCAGTAGCCGCCCGAGGCGGCCAGATCGCCCATCGACACCACCACCGGCTTGCCGGACTGCTTGAGCGCGACCACCTCGCGGCGGATCTGCTCGGAGGCAAACACCTCGCCGCCGGGCGAATCCACGCGTAGCACCACCGCCTTGACCTCGTCGTCGTCGCGCGCCTGGCGCAGCAACGCGGCGGTGGACTCGCCACCGATGCGGCCGGCCGGCTGCTCGCCGCCGCTGATCTCGCCGGCGGCCACCACCACGGCCACCTGCGGGCGGCTGTCCATCGCCGAACGCTGCGCCTGCAGCTGGCTCAGATAGTCGTTGAAGCCGATGTTGCGGAAGCCGCTGTCGGCATCGCTGTCGGCCACGCCGCGCTTGGTCAGCAGCGCATCGACTTCCTCGCGGGTCTTGAGCCCGTCGACCAGCTTCTGCTGCAGCGCGAACTTGGCCAGGTCGCCACCGGCGGCGGTCACGCCCTCGGGCAGGGTGTCGATGCCGGCGCTCAGCTGCGCCGGGCTGAGCTTGCGTGCGGTGCCGACATCGGCCAGGTAGCGCTGCCAGACGTCGTTCATCCAGAACAAGTCCGCTTCCTTGGCGTCGGCCGACGCGGCATCGAGGATGTACGGCTCGGCGGCGGACTTGTACTCGCCCACACGGAACAGATGCACGTCCACGCCGAGCTTGTCCTGCAGGCCTTCGCGGAAGTACTGCCGGTAGCGGCCAAGTCCTTCCAGCAGCACGCTGCCCATCGGGTCGAGATAGACCTCGTTGGCCTGCGCGGCGAGCAGGTACTGGCCCTGGCTCATGCTCTCGCTGAAGGCGACGATCTGCTTGCCGGAGGTGCGCAGCTTCTGCAGCGCCGCGGCCACTTCACGCTGCGAGGCGAAACCGGCCGGCTGGAACTTGTCCAGGTTCAACACCACCCGCTCGATCTTGCGGTCCTTGCCGGCCGCCTCGATCACCCGCACCAGATCGCGCAGCTGCACTTCCTCGGCGCTCTTGTCGCCGACCGCCTTGGCCAGCGAGCGGCTCACCGGATCGGCGCTGAACTGCTCGACCAGCGTGCCCTCGGGGTTGATCACCAGGGTGGTGCGCTCGGCCAGCGGCTTGGTGCCGTCGCCCCGCGCGATCGCCACCACGAACAGCAGCAGCATCAGGAACAGAAAACCGAAGAACACCAGGTTGAAGATCAGGCGCCGGGTGAAATTCATCACATCCCAAAGGCCGACGAAGAAACTGGCGATGGGACTGCGACGCACGGGGTGGTTCATGGAAAACTCCGTCGAAAGACGCTGCATGCAATTCAATGGTGTCCAGCATACCGGCTGCGTGGCGCGCGCGGCATGCGCTGGAAGTCAGGGGGTCGTGCCGGCAGTCAGTCGCCGGCTGGTCTGCCGGAAGCGCAAGCCCATCAGGACCGACGCCACGGTCAGGCCCAGGATCAGGCCGATCCACATGCCTTGCGGTCCCCAGCCCAGCCCCAGGCCGAGCCCGGCGCCGATCGGCATGCCGACACCCCAGTACGAGAACATCGCCAGGAACATCGGCACGCGGGTGTCCTTGAGCCCGCGCAGCGCGCCGCTGGACAGCACCTGGATGCCATCGGGAAACTGGAACGTGGCGGCAAACAGCAGCAGCACCGAGGCCAGCGCCGCCACCGCCACGTCATCGGTATAGACGCTCACGATGGCATCGTGGCCCAGCAACAGCACGCTGGCCGACAAGGCCTGGGTGCCCAGCACGATGGCGTAGCCGGCCCAGGCCGCGCGCCGCATGCCCAGCGGATCGCCGCGCCCGACCGCATGCCCGACCCGCACGGTGGTGGCCTCGGCCACGCCCATCGGAATCATGAAACACAGCTGCGCGACGTTGATCGCAATCTGGTGCGCGGCCGCTTCGGTGGAGCCGAGCCGGCCGATCAACAGGGCGGTGACGATGAACAGGCCGCCCTCCATCAGCACGGTGATGCCAATCGGCAGACCGGTGCGCAACAGGTCGCCAATCGCGCGCCAGCGCGGCCCCTCGAGATGGGCGAACAACTGCAGATGCGCAAAGCGGCGCGAGCGCCACAGATACAGCGCAAACACGCTGGCCTGCACCCACATGGTGATCGCCGAGGCCATGCCCAGGCCTTGCGCACCGTGCTCGGCGAAGCCGAATCTGCCATAGGTCAATGCATAGCCGAGCGGCGCCAGCACCAGCAGGCCGCCAAAGCCCAGCAGCATGGTCGGCAGGGTCCAGTGCATGCCCTCGCTGAGGTAGCGCATGCAGAAGTAGAACGTCAGCGCCGGCCCGCCCCAGCGCACCGCGTGCAGGAAGTCGGTCGCGCCCGGCACGATGTCCGGCGCAATCCCGAAGGTGGGCAGCAGCGGCGGCACCGCGCTCAGGAACGCGAACATCACCGCACCCAGTCCCAGCGACAGCCACAGGGCCTGGCGGAACAGCGGGCCGATCTCGTGCTCGCGGCCGGCACCGCGCAGCTGCGAGACCGAGGCGGTCAACGAGATCAGCGTGCCGATCGGCACCAGCATCGGCAGCCACAGCAGCGAGGTGCCGATGGTGACCGCCGCCAGCGTGGCGGTGCCGTGGTGGCCGGCGATGACGTTGTCGACAAACCCGATCAGGCCGGTGGAGACGTGGCCGAGCACCAGCGGCAATGCGAGCAGGCCGGTGGTGCGCACTTCCGCGGCGAAGCGCGGCGTCGCGGAGGTGGGTGCAGAAGAGACAGACATGAAAACCGATCGCTGCGCGGACTACGGCCGTGCCGGGAGGCGCTGGCACCGGGTCGCGTGGGGCCGCTATCTTACCCGGACTTCCGGGATGGGCAGTTGGGTCGCCGGAATGACCACGCCAGGCCGGGAACACGCGGGGCGGCAGATGCGCCACGTCAGGCGGCCGTGGTGGCCGGCCCCCCGGACCCGGATGCCTGGGCACGAGCGGAGTCAATGTCCTGCGGCGTGACGATCGCCCCCTGGGCAACTGCACTGCCAAAGACGGCAGCCCTGCATGCCCTCCACGCCGTGTCCGCCTCGGTGCGCGGCATCGAGGATGGACACCGAGCACGCGTGGAAACGACGCCAGCGCGGGGCCGGTGCACCGGCGCCGTCCCGCCGCTGCCGCTTAGCGCGCCAGCTGGCGCTTCAACCAGGCGCTGCGCGTTGCCGGTGCCTGCGCAAGCAGGGCGTCGCGCAGGGCATCGCGCTCCTGCGGCGGCGTGCGTTGTGCCAGCACCGCCAACTGCTCCAGCTGCCCGGCATCCAGGCTGCGCAGCGCCGCCAGCAACGTGTCGCGCTGCGCTGGCGGCACATAGCCGATCAAGGGCTGCAACTGCGGATAGAACGCGCCCAGCTGCGAGCCCAGGCGCCAGCCATCGCGATGCAGGCGATCCATCGCGGTGAACTGCGTGCGCAGCGCGCGCTGCTGGTCGTCGGGCAAGCCATGCAGACGCTCGCGTGCCTGCCGCACTACTACCCGGTCGGTGGCGGTGAGCCCCTTCCAGGCCGCATAGCGGGCGCGCAGCTCGGACCGCTGCGCAGGCGTCAATGCGTCCCAGCGCGCGCGTTGCTGCGCGGCGCTCGGGGTTGCGGGCGTGGAGGCCGCGGGCGCCGGCGCGCGCGCGCTGCCTTCTTCCAACGGCGCCGGCAGGGTTTGCGCTGCGGCCATGCCGACCGCGGCCAACGCCAGCAGGCCGCACCACTTAATTGTCGGCATCGACGGTCTCCAGGGCGGCGGCGGCAGGCTGGGCAGTGGCGGCAGTGGCATGCGCGCCGGATTCGTCGGCCGGCACCGGATGCCCGGCCGCGTACCAGGCATAGAAATCGGCCGAACGCGCCAGCTCCAGGTCCGGGTCGGCCAGCATCGCCTGGTCGCGCGGATCCAGGCCGGGGTTTGCCACCGCGTCCGGCAGGTCGGCGGCGGGAAGGTCTTCCACCAGCACCGGCGCGGCATCGGTGACGTGCAGCACGCCGGCCGGGGCCTGCGAGACCGGCTCGGGCGGCAGCGCCGGCCGGCGATGCGTCCACCACCAGCCCAGCGCCGCGAGCAGCAGCGCCAATGCCAGCACAGCCAGCACGATGCCGGCGTGGCGGCGGTCGATCCGCGGCCAGTGCCACTGGCGGGCAGGCCGGACACGCGGAGCGGCCGGGCGCCGCGCCTCGGCGGCGGCAGCCACGGGCGCGGCCGCGGCAGGCTGCAACGGCATGCCGGCCAGGGCCGACTCGCGCAGCTGTGCCAGCCGGCTCAGCTGGGCCGGGCCGAGGTCGCGCAACTCCTGCTGCGCCGCCTCGGCCAGCACCCGCCAGGCCTGCGCGTCCGGGTTGCCGGCCGCATCGCGCGGGCAGGCGCGGGCCAGGGACTGCCGATAGGCCCCCACCTCGATGCCTTGCACCTCGCTGGCGGGTTCTTCTTCCAGCCCGGCCACGATACGCAGCAGGAGCGCCAGGCGGTCGGTGGTCTGCATCCGCCCCAGTGCGGTGAACGGAGGCAACCAGGTCCCCGGCATGGGCTCGCGTCGCAGCGGCGGGGCGGTTGCCAGTAGGCTCCAGAAGCGCATCGGCCAGCCGGCCATCGGGCGACCCGCCGCCTGGCTGCTGAACGCCCGCAACGCGGCCGCCAAGGCCCGCTCGGCCGCCGTGCCATCGCCACATTGCAGTTGTGCGAGCACCAGACCCCGGCGTTCGACACCACGCAAAAACGCTGACAACGCGGCAGGGGTGACAGGGGCGTCGGGGACTACGGTCATGAGAACTCCAGCATCGGCCGGCATGATACCGACGCAATCGGCCCCCGCCGATGGCTTGACAGATCGACCCGGCTACGCTGCGCTCCGGTGCCGCCGACCGCCGTCATCGACGCGGGTTGTGCACAGCGGCAGACATGCCGATACGCAGGCGTCTGTCAACTGTTGATTTTTCTTTGTTGCATTCGTGTTTCACGCCTAAGTGATTGATCCTGATAGCTTTAAGCCGATTGGCTAAAAAATGTCCAACAGGTTGCAGAGGCTAGTGAATCCGCCTTCACAGCGTGGAGCACGAGACTAATTCACAGGCTTATCCACAGGCAGTGTGGATAAACCCGTTTCCTTAACCCTCACATAGGTTTACGTCGGATTTATCACTTCGGTCACACAAACACGTCGTAAGCCCGCGCACCGATCCGGCGCCATCGGCAGGCCCGTGCCGGGTACTGGACAGGGTCGGTAGACTGGCCGGATGTCCTCGACCGTCGCCACCCTGCGCGTCGCCTTGCCGGTGCCGCTGCCCCAACTGTTCGACTATCTGCCCCCGGCCGAGGCCCCGCTGACCGACCCGGCGCGGGTCGGCTGCCGGGTGCGGGTGCCGTTCGGGCCACGCGAGCTGGTCGGGGTGGTGGTGGAGATCGGGCAGTTGGCCTCCGCCGAGGGGCTACGCGCGGCGCTGGCATGGTGCGACGACGCCCCGCTGCTGGTCGAGGAGCTGGCCCGTTCACTGCAATGGCTGGCGCGCTATACCCATGCACCGCTGGGCGAGGCCCAGTCCAGCGCCCTGCCCGGCCCGTTGCGCCGCGGCGAGCCGCTGGCCGAGACCCATGCCTGGGCCTGGCAACTGACCGAGGCCGGGCGCACCGGCGCCGCCAGCCTGCGTGCCGGCAGCCGCCCCGCCTTGCTGGCCGCCCTGCTGCTGCCCGGTGCGCTGGGCGAAGAACAGCTGGACCCGTTGCTGCCGCAATGGCGCGAGGCCGCACGCAGCCTGGCCAAACGCGACTATGCCGCGCGCGTAGCGGTGCCGGCCGACAGCATCCCGCCCCGCCCTGGCAGCGGCCCGCAGCTCAACGACGAACAGCAGGCCGCCGCCGACGCCATCCGTGCGCAGCGCGGTTTTGCCACCTATCTGCTCGACGGCGTCACCGGCAGCGGCAAGACCGAGGTCTACCTGCAGGCAATCGCCGACTGCCTGGCGGCCGGTCGCCAGGCGCTGGTGCTGGTGCCGGAGATCGGCCTGACCCCGCAGACGCTCGGCCGCTTCCGCGCCCGCCTGGGCGTGCCGGTGCACGCACTGCATTCGGGGCTGTCCGATGGCGAACGCGCGCGGGTGTGGGCGGCAGCCTGGCGCGGCGAAGCCAAGCTGATCGTCGGCACGCGCTCGGCGGTGTTCACCCCGCTGCCCAATGCCGGGCTGATCGTGATCGACGAAGAACACGACGGCAGCTACAAGCAGCAGGACGGCATTCGCTATCACGCCCGCGACTTCGCGCTGGTGCGCGGCAAGGCGCTGGATGTGCCGGTGATCCTGGGCAGCGCCACGCCATCGCTGGAAAGCCTGCACAACGCCTATTCCGGCCGCTACCAGCATCTGCGCCTGTCGCGCCGGGCCGGCGAGGCGCGTCCGCCGCGCGTGCGCGTGCTCGACGTGCGCAAGCGCCCGCTCAAGGACGGCCTGTCGCCGGAAGTGCTGGCCGGCATTGGCGCCACCCTGGCGCGCGGCGAGCAGGTGCTGGTGTTCAAGAACCGCCGCGGCTATGCGCCGGTGCTGCTATGCCACGACTGCGGCTGGACCGCCGCCTGCCAACGCTGCAGCACGCCGCTGCACCAGACCCCGATGACCGTGCACGCCGGCGGCCGGCGCCTGCAATGCCACCACTGCGGCGCGCGCCAGCCCGCACCGCTGGCCTGCCCGGCCTGCGGCAGCCTGGCGCTGCAGCCGCAAGGCATCGGCACCGAGCGACTGGAAGAACGCCTGACCGAGGCATTCCCGAACTTTCCGGTGGTGCGCATCGACCGCAGCACCACCCAACGCCGCGACGCGCTGGAAACCCAGCTGGCGCGCCTGGGCAGCGCCGCCGGCATCCTGGTCGGCACCCAGATCCTGGCCAAGGGCCATGACCTGCCACGGCTGACCATGGTGGTGGTGGTCGGCATCGACGAAGGCCTGTTCTCGGCCGACTTCCGTGCCGCCGAGAAACTCTCCCAGCAGCTGATCCAGGTGGCCGGACGCGCCGGGCGTGCCGACCGCCCCGGCGAGGTCTGGCTGCAGACCCACCACCCCGAACACCCCTTGCTGCAGACCCTGGTCAACGGCGGCTACCACGCCTTTGCCGATGCCGAACTGCAGCAGCGCCAGGCCGCGGGATTTCCGCCATTCGCGCATCTGGCGCTGTTCCGCGCCGAAGCCAAGGATGTGGCAGCGGCCAACCAGTTCCTGCTGGCGGTGCGTGGCCTGACCACGGCGGACACCACCACGCAGTCGCCCGCGTTTGCCGCAGTGGAATGCTACGGCCCGATGCCGGCACCGATGCCGCGCCGCGCCGGTTTTCAGCGCACCCAGTTGCTGTTGTCCGCGCAACAGCGTTCGGCGCTGCATCGTCTGCTGGACGCGCAGCTGCCGGCGATCCATGCGCTACCGCAGGCGCGGCGCGTGCGCTGGTCGCTGGATGTGGATCCGATCGATCTGTACTAGTGCAGGCGTATCGCGCACCGCGCTGCCACCAGACTCACGTTTTAGCCAATGCGCCCACGCTCCGTAGGAGCGCACCCGGGCGCGACGCGGCGTTACCGGCAATGCCCTCGCGCCCAGGTGCGCTCCTACACACAACGCGAGGCCAGCAAGCCGCGCGGTGGGATCGTGCGTTGTAGGAGCGCACCCGGGCGCGACGCGGCGTTACCGGCAATGCCGTCGCGCCCAGGTGCGCTCCTACAGGCAACGTGAGCTGCCGGGACGCGCGGTGCACGGGGCCGACTGCCTTGCAGCAGCGTATGGGGTCGGCGGCGCGCGTGCTGCCTGCCATGCACCACGCTGGCTTGCGCGCAGACCCGACACTCAGGTCAGCGCGGTCATCACACCACGCTGGTAGGCAGGCCGCATCTGCAAGCGCTGATACCACGCCTGCAGATGCGGCAGCGCGGGGCGCTCGATCGGCATTTCGAACCAGGCGTAGATGAAGCTGCCGAGCGGAATATCGCCCATCGCAAACTGCGCGCCGGACAGATACGGCTGCTGCGCCAGGGCCGCATCGGCGCGTGCCAGCAGTTCGCCCGAGCGCGTCAGCGCCGCGGCGATGCGCGCAGGATCACGCTCGGCCTCCGGTGTGCGCAGCACGCCCCAGAACAGGTCGCGAAACACGCCGGCAAACGTCGAGGTGGTCCAGTCCATCCAGCGATCGCCCAGCGCGCGTTCGGCCGGCGCCTGCGGATACAGGGCCGGCGCATATTGCGCGGCCAGGTAACGCACGATCGCGTTGGACTCCCACAGCACCAACTCGCCATCCTGCAGCGTCGGCACCAGGCCGTTGGGATTCAACGCGTGATAGGCGGGCGTGTCGTTATGACCAAACGCACCGCCGACTTCGATGGAGGTATACGACAGCCCGGCTTCTTCGGCGCACCACAGCACCTTGCGCACATTGCTGGAATTACGCCGCCCCCATAGCGTGATCGGGCCGTTGCCTGCAGCCGATGGCGTTACAGCATCAGCCATGGTCATTTCCCCGCTGCCGGCTTGGGCGTGGTGCGCGCCGGGCGCTTTGTGGAAGTCGCCTGCGTAGCGACAGCGGCCGCTGGCTGCCCTGTTTTCGCCCGCCCGCCCTTGGGCGCATCACGCACCCACAGGGCTTGCTCGTCCTGCTTGATCTCGAACAGGCCGATCGCACGCACCAGGTCGCTGAGTTTGCGATAGCCGTAGTTGCGTGGGTCGAACGAGGCCTGGTTGGCCACCTGCTTGCCCACCGCACCCAGATGCGCCCAGCCATCGTCTTCGCAGGCACTGTCGATCGCATTGCGCAGCATCTGCACCAGCCGGGTGTCGCCGCGCAGCGCGGTGGCGTCCTTGCGGCCGGCGGCGGTGTCGCTGGCCGCTGCCGCCTGCTCGCCCAGCGCTTCGACATAGGTGAACTTGGAACAGGCATTGACGAACGGCGCCGGGGTTTTCTTTTCGCCGAAGCCATACACCTTCATGCCATCGGTGAGCAGCCGCATCACCAGCGGAGTGAAGTCCGCATCGCTGGAGACGATCGCAAAGCCATCCAGGTTGCGCGCATACAACAGGTCCATCGCATCGATCACCATCGCCATGTCCGAGGCGTTCTTGCCCGAGCTGTAGGCAAATTGCTGGATCGGCCGGATCGCATATTCGTGCAGCGCCGCTTCCCAGTTCTTCAGGTGCGGGCTCTTCCAGTTGCCGTAGGCGCGGCGCACGTTGGCCACGCCATAGCGCGCCACTTCGGCCAGCACCACGTCGATCTTGCCGGCCGGCGCGTTGTCGGCATCGATCAGCAGGGCGATGCGTTTGTCGGGATTGTCGATCATGGTCATTCCTCGAAGGTGTCGGCAGAGTCGGTGTCGCTGGCGGTGTCGCTTGCGTCGTCCGTTCCGGTGGCGTCGGCATCGGCCGATGGCAGCGTGTATTGGCTGCCATCGTGCATGGTCAGCACGCCATCGCTCAGGATCTCGCGCTCGGCCCCGCCGCTGACCCAGGTGGCATGCACGCGGCCGCGGCCGCGATCGCCCTCCACCGTGAACACGAAATCGTCGGCGCCCGGCGCCAGACCGGTGCGCACCAGATCCACCCGCATCGTATGGATCCGGCCGATCTGTTCCTGCACCACCGCATCGTCCTGCAACGCGGCGCGTGCCTGATCGGCGAACAGCGACCAGCCGAAGACGATCAGCCAGCCCAGCGCGCCCAGCACCACCATGCCGAACAGCACCACGCAGGCCCCCAGCCCGATCAGCCCGATCGTGACGCCACTGACCTGCTTTCCGGGCGTCCGCGCGGCAGCCGCTGCCATCGCGGGCGAAGAAGGTGGTGGTGGCAACGGTGGGGGTAATGCCGGCATGCGGTCACCAGGTCGATGGGATGCGACATGATGCCGCAGGCGGGACGCCTTCAGGCGTCATGTTCATTGCCGATGCGGCATGCTGATGCGCCCGCGTCGCATTCCATCAGACCTGACGATGACTACTTCCCCCTCCCAAGCTCCGCTGCACCTGGTGGTGGTCGGTGGCGGTTTTGCCGGCTTATGGGCCACCCGCGCGCTCGACGATCCCGGCATCCGCATCACCCTGATCGACCGCCAGAACCACCATTTGTTCCAGCCGCTGTTGTATCAGGTCGCCACCGCCGGCCTGTCGGCACCGGATATTGCCGCGCCGCTGCGCCACATCCTGCGCGAACAGCGCAACGTCGAGGTGCTGCTCGGCGACGTTGCCGAAATCGCACCGGCCCGCCGCGAAGTGGTGCTCGCCGATGGCAACGCGCTCGGCTACGACATGCTGCTGCTGGCTACCGGCGCCACCCATGCCTACTTCGGCAACGATCAATGGGCCGAGCACGCGCCCGGCCTGAAGACGCTGTACGACGCGCTGGTGCTGCGGCGCAAGTTGCTGCTCGCCTTCGAGCGCGCCGAAGCCGAATCCGACCCGGCCGCACGCGCAGCCTGGCTGAGTTTTGCCGTGGTCGGCGGCGGCCCGACCGGCGTCGAGCTGGCCGGCACGCTGGCCGAGATCGCCCGCCACACGCTCAAGAACGAATTCCGCCATATCGACCCGCAACAGGCGCGCGTGCGCCTGGTCGAAGCCGGCCCACGCGTGCTGCCCTCGTTCCCGGACGATCTCACCGCCAAGGCGCGCAAGCAGCTCGAGCGCCTGGGGGTGGAAGTGCACACCGGCACTCCGGTCACCCATATCGATGCGCTGGGCTACCAGTTGGGCGACACCTTCGTGCCTGCACGCACGGTGGTGTGGGCCGCCGGCGTGGCCGCATCGCCGCTGGCGCGCACGCTCGGCGTGCCGCTGGACCGCGCCGGCCGCGTGCTGGTGCAGCCGGACCTGAGCGTGCCCGGCCACCCGGAGATCTTTGTCGGCGGCGACCTGGCCGCGGTCCAGCAGGACGGCCGCCCGGTGCCGGGCGTGGCACCGGCGGCAAAGCAGATGGGCAAGCACATCGCCAAGGCGATCCGCGCCCGCCATCGCGGCCAGCCTGCACCGGCCTTCCGCTATCAGGACTACGGCAACCTGGCCACGATCGGCCGCATGGCCGCCATCGTGCATGTCGGCAAGCTCAAGCTCTCCGGCATCGTGGCCTGGTGGTTCTGGCTGGCCGCGCATGTGTACTTCCTGATCGGCTTCCGCAACCGCTTCGTGGTGCTGGTGAACTGGGCGATGGCGTACTGGAGCTACCAGCGTGCCGCGCGCATCATCTTCGGCGGCGCCACCGACGACCCGCCGCCCAGCAGCAAGGACGGATGACAGCGCCGCAGGCCGTACGCGATGCTGTGCGGCCTGATGCGACGGTCTGATCGTGGCCACTCTCCTGTTCCTGCTGGATCTGCTCGGTACCTTCGTGTTCGCCCTCAGCGGCGCCACCGTGGCGGTGCGCAATCGCCTGGATCTGTTCGGCGTGCTGGTGCTGTCGTGCGCGGCGGCGGTGTCCGGCGGCATCGTGCGCGATGTGCTGATCGGCGCCACCCCGCCAGCGGCGCTGGTGCATCCGCAGTATCTGCTGGTCGCCTGCCTGGCCGGCGTGGCCGGGTTCTACTGGCATGCGGCGGTGGAACGGCTGCGCAACCCGGTGCAGCTGTTCGACGCGGCCGGGCTGGCGCTGTTTGCGGTCTACGGCACCAGCAAGGCGCTCGACTACCAGCTCAGCCCGCTCAGCGCGACCTTGCTGGGCATGCTCAGCGGCATCGGCGGCGGCATCGCCCGCGACCTGCTGGTGGCGCGTACGCCGGTGGTGCTGCAAGCCGAGCTGTACGCCGTCGCCGCGCTGGCCGGTGGCGGCCTGGTCGCAATCGGGCACGTGCTCGCGGTGCCGCAGGCCTGGTCGCTGGCGACCGGCGCGCTGGTCTGTTTCGGGCTGCGTTTCATGGCCATCCGCTATGGCTGGCACCTGCCGGTGGCGCGCCTGCCGGAGTAGCGCAGGTGGGCGCAGCGCGCGGTCGATCATCGGCGAACAACCACGACGAAGCACCACGCGTCTTCGGACTCGACGCAGCACCGGCAGCCCACATGCAAACGGCCCGGAAAACCGGGCCGTTTGTGCAACACCTGCAGCATGATCGAAGGATCAGGCCACGAACAGTGCCTTCATCTTCTTCAGCGCGTTCGCCTCGATCTGGCGGATACGCTCGGCCGACACGCCGTACTCGTCGGCCAGCTCCTGCAGCGTCACCTTGGAGTCGGAATCCAGCCAGCGACGCTTGACGATGTCGCGCGAGCGCGTGTCCAGGCCGGCCATGCCTTCGCGCAGCAACTGCAGCTGATTATCTTCGCTGTCGTGACGCTCGTAGGCCTGCGACGGATCTTCGTCGTTGGCCACCAGGTAGCTCACCGGCGACGGCGGGCCGTGATCGTCGTCTTCGTCGGACGAGGCATCGAAGCCGATATCGCGACCGGACAGACGCGACTCCATCTCCATCACTTCGCGCTCGGAGACGTTCAGGTCCTTGGCAACGGCCGTCACTTCGGAAGCATTGAGCCAGCCCAGGCGGGTCTTGGACTTGCGCAGGTTGAAGAACAGCTTGCGCTGCGCCTTGGTCGTGGCGACCTTGACGATGCGCCAGTTCTTCAGGATGAACTCGTGCATCTCGGCACGGATCCAGTGCACTGCGAAGCTGACCAGGCGCACGCCCATTTCCGGGTCGAAGCGCTTGACCGCCTTCATCAGGCCGATATTGCCTTCCTGGATCAGGTCGCCCAGCGGCAGGCCGTAGCCGTTGTAGCCGCGAGCGACGTGCACCACGAAGCGCAGGTGGGAATGGACCAGTTCGCGCGCGGCATCCAGATCCAGCTCGTCACGGAAGCGACGGGCGAGATTCTGTTCCTCATCGACCGACAGCACCGGGATCTGGTGCACGGCACCGATGTAGGCGTCCAGCGAACCGAGCGCACTGGGAATCGGGAGATTGTTTGCCACAAGGGCAGTCGAGGTAATCTGGTTCATAGGGCACCATCTTAGCAGTCGAACTATTGGACTGCCGGGTACAGGAAGAGTTCCCAGCGTTCCATTTATAGGACGTTCGGGCTTTTGGCATCGCCGTCGTTCTACGGCGCAGTTTCCGAATTCTGGCCCCTACGCTACCACCGCGGCCCTGCGCAGACCGTGACAATCACGTCGCGAAATGCAACGACGCCAGCGCCGTTCAGCCGCTGGCCGAAGTGGTGTCCAGCGTGTTGCGCGGCGGCAGCGACCAGTCGATCGGGCCCAGCCCGCGGCGCTGCAGGTGTTCGTTGGTCTTGGAAAAGTGCTGGCAGCCCAGAAAGCCGCGATGCGCCGACAACGGCGACGGATGTGGGGCCTTGAACACGCGATGGCGCGCCTGGTCGATGACCTTGCCCTTGGACTGCGCATAGCTGCCCCAGAGCAGGAACACCAGGCCTTCGCGCTCGCGGTTGAGGGTTTCCACGACATGGTCGGTAAAGCCTTCCCAGCCCTTGTTCTGGTGCGCGCCGGCCCGGCCCTGCTCCACCGTCAGCACCGCATTGAGCAGCAGCACGCCCTGGCGCGCCCACGGCATCAGATAGCCATGGTCCGGCCGCGCAATCCCCAGGTCGTCCTGGATCTCCTTGTAGATGTTGAGCAGCGACGGCGGCACCGGCACGCCGGGCAGCACCGAAAAACACAGCCCATGCGCCTGGCCTTCGCCGTGATACGGGTCCTGGCCCAGGATCACCACCTTGACCTGCTCGAACGGGGTGGCGTCGAAGGCGGCAAAGATCTGCGGACCCGGCGGGAACACCCGCGCCCCGGCCGCCTTGCGCTGGCGCAGGAATGCAGACAGCGCCTGCATCTCCGGGCGCAGCAGCCAATCGCCCACCCGCGCCTTCCATGACGGTTCCAGCTGGATACGCGCTTCCACTTCAGCCACTTCGGTCATAGCGTGACGGCCTGGTCCTCGAGCCGTGCCAGGCGCAGCTGGAACAGCACCTTGGTCACCAGCAGACGTTCTTCGATGGGTTTTTGCACCAGATCGTTGGCGCCGGCGCGCAGCAGTTCGGACTGGTTGCGCGGATTGGTGTCGCCGGTCATCACCAGCACCGGCAGGCGGCGCTTGCCGTAGGCGAAATCGATGCGGATGCGCTCGACCACGTCACGGCCGTTGAGCTCGCCCTTCAGGGTGACGTCGGTCAGCACCACGTCGATGCGGCGTTCGGTGCGGCCCAGCGATTCGGCGGTCAGCAGCGCAAAGGCGTCCTCGGCGGTGAGTACGTGGATGACCTTCAGGCTCTGCCGCTCGAGCATGCGCTTGGTCGCCTCGGCCACCACCCGGCTGTCCTCGATGTACAGCACGGTCGCGCCGACCACCGGCTCGGGCTGCACATAGCCGCGGATGAAGGTCGCCAGGGCTTCGTGGCCCAGCGCCTTGTCGAAGTAGTCGGTGACGTACTCGGTGAAGCGACGCTCCACCAGATGCTGCTGCGCATCGCCGGAGACCACGATCACCGGCACATAGGCCTGGCCGGCCGCCTCGCGCACGCTGCGCGCCAGTGTCAGGCCGTCACCGTCGGGCAGCGACAGCGAGGTAGTGACCAGATCCACCGCACCGGCTTCCAGCGCCTGGCGCGCTTCGGCGATGCTGGAGCAGCCGATCACCTGCACGTTGGGCAGGTCGCGCTGCAGCACATCGGCGATCAACTTGCGCACCAGCTTGGAGCCATCGACCACCATCACGCGCGGCGCGTCGCTGATCAGATGCTTGAGATCTGGTGGATGCATGGCAGGCCTCAGGTCTCGGTGGGACGGGTCTGGCGAAGGAAATGACCGGTGACCAGCCAGGCGCCCAGCCAGCCCAGGACCAGGGTGCCGACCAGCACCATCGCAGAATGCAGCAGATCCAGCCCGTGCAGGGTAAAGGAGCTGCCGTAACTGTCGGCCAGGCTCGCCAACGGCGCGCGCAGCGCCAGCCCGGAGGCGGCGATCAGCGCCAGCGCCACGGCGCCGGCACCGAGCCCGTACCAGGCACCCAGATACAGGAACGGGCGCCGGATGAAGCCATCGCTGGCGCCCAGCAACTGCAGCACGCCGATTTCCTCGCGCCGCGACTGGATATCCAGCCGCACCGTATTGCCGACCACCAGCACCGCGCCGATCCCCAGCAGTGCCGACAGCACCTGCACCAGCCGCTCGCCGAAATGCAGCCAGCCATCCAGGCGCTTGCGCCACAGCGCGTCGTGCTGCACCTGGTCGGCCTGCGGCAAGGCCTGCAGTGCGCCGGCCAGTTGCGCATCGTCGGCCGTCTCGGTGGGCGTGACGATCAACAGCGTGGGCAGCGGGTTGTCGCCGAGTGCGTCGATCGCCTCGTCGAGCTTGGCGCTCTCGCGCAGCTCGGCCAGCCCCTGCGCCGGCGTGCGCAACGTGACCTGGGCAACGTCCGGGCGGCCACGCAGTTCACCGGCCAGCGCCTGCGCGGCCTCGGCACCGATCTCGACCTTCAGGAACAGATTGATCTCGCGCGACTGCTGCACGCTGCCGGCCAGCAACTTGACGTTGTCCAGCGCGATCGACAACCCCAGCGGCAAGGCCAGCGCCAGCGCCATCACCACGATGGTCAGCAAGGTAGCCCAGGGCTTGCGCATGGCCCGCCCCAGGCTGAAGGCGATGCTGTGCAGATGGTGGTCGATCCACACGCCGAACCGCGAGGGGGCGACGGCTTCGGTATTGGCGGGCTTGCTCATTCGGCCAGATCCTGCGGCGAGATGTCGTCGACCAGCCGGCCGTGGTCCAGGATCAGCACGCGCTTGCGCATCTGCTTGAGCAGGGCCAGATCGTGACTGACCACCAGCACGCTGGTACCGCGTGCCGGCAGCTCGGCGAACAACTGCATGATTTCGGCAGCCAGTGCCGGGTCGAGATTGCCGGTGGGCTCATCGGCCACCAGCAGGCGCGGCTCGCCGACGATGGCGCGGGCAATGCCCACGCGTTGCTGCTCGCCGGCCGACAACTGCGACGGCAGCGCCTTCTCGCGATGGGCCAGCCCGATCCGCTCCAACGCCGAACGCACGCGCTTGCCGATCTCGGCACGGCGGGTGCCGCGCAGGATCAACGGCAAGGCCACGTTCTCGGCGATGCTGCGGTCGTTGAGCAGGCGATGGTCCTGGTAGACCGCACCCACCTGACGACGATGCAGCGGAATCTGCCGGCCGCGTACCTTGAGCAGGTTGCGCTCGCCCAGCAGCACCGTGCCCTGGCTGGGCCGCTCGCTGAGATGGATCAATTTGAGCAGGGTGCTTTTGCCGGCGCCGGAATGGCCGGTCACGAACAGCATCTCGCCATCGGCCACTTCGAAGCTGACATCGGTCAGCGCCTGGTGGCCACCGGCGTAGTGCTTGCTGACGTTGTCGAAACGCAGAACGGTCATTCAGCGATTATGCCGGAGCGCCAGCGCTTGCGTCGCATCGCCGGAGCCCGGCAATGCGACGCAGGCCGCAGGCGATCAGTTGCCGGACACCAGCGAGCGCAGGCGACGGCCGATGCGGCTCAACAGCGATGGGCTGCCGGACGGCTTGGCGGCGCTGCGCACCGGCTTGGCGACCACCTGGGTGGGCTTGCGCGGTGCGGCAGGTGCGGCGACCGGTGTGGAGGCCACTGCCGGCTCGGCACCTTCGACCGGACGGCCGTTGCGACGACGGCGCCGCTTGCGTGGTGCGCGCTCGGCATCGGCCACGATGGTGGAAGGCGCCTCGACCGACGCCGCAGCAACCACCGGCGTTTCGGCCGGCGCTGCCGCTGCCGGAGCTTCGCCCTCCACACGCGGCTTGCGACGCGGACGCGGCTTGCCATCGGCACTGCCGCCGTCGCGACGACCGCCGCCACTGCCGCTGCGCGCTGCGCCACCCGGGCCGCTGCGACCACCGCCGCGACGCTGCTCTTCGGCGGCCCGCTGCTCGCGCGCCTCGCGGAAGATCGTACCCACGCTGTCGCCAGCGTCGTCATCGGCCTCCTCGCCTTCCACCGGCGCGCGCGCGGTGCGCGGCAGCGGCGTCAGCAGCTCGGCGGTCACCGGCTCGACCGGGATCTTCTGCTCGATATAGGCCTCGATGTCCGGCAGGCTCATCGCATAGCGCTCGCAGGCGAAGCTGATCGCATCGCCTTCTTCGCCCAGCCGCGCGGTGCGGCCGATGCGGTGCACGTAATCTTCCGCATCGAACGGCAGGTCGTAGTTGTAGACGTACTTGACGCCATCGATGTGCAGGCCGCGCGCAGCCACGTCGGTGGCGACCAGGATCTCGAGCTGGCCCTTCTGGAAGCGGTTGAGCAGCGACTCGCGCTTCTTCTGCGGCACATCGCCCGACAACACGCCGACCCGGTAGCCATGCCGCTCCAGCGTGCGCGCCACGCGCTCGACGAACGCCTTGGTATTGACGAACACCATGGTGCGCGCGCCTTCGCTACGCGACAGCAAGCCCAGCAGCAAGGTCTGCTTTTCTTCGTCGGACGGGAAATAGATGCGCTGGCGCACCCGTGCGGCGGTGATGGTCTCGGTTTCGACCACCAGCTTTTCCGGCTCGTTCATGTGCTCGTAGGCGAGCTCGAGCACGCGATGGCTAAGCGTGGCCGAGAACAGCAGGGTCTGCCGGGTGCCGCGCTCGGGCATGCGCCGCAGCAGGAAGCGGATGTCCTTGATGAAGCCCAGGTCGAACATGCGGTCGGCTTCGTCCAGCACGCAGATCTCGCAGGCGTGCAGCGAGACCACCTTGTGCTGCTTGACGTAGTCGATCAGCCGGCCCGGGGTGGCGATGATCACGTCCACGCCCTGCTGCAGCAGCTCGCGCTGCTTGTCGTAGTCCACCCCGCCGTAGACCAGTGCAAAGCGCAGGCCCAGGTCGGCGCCGAACTTGACCGCATCCTTGTGGATCTGGATCGCCAGCTCGCGGGTGGGCGCCAGGATCAGCGCGCGCGGGTCTTCCGGCTTGCGGTCGGCCAGCGCCGGGCGGATCAGCAGGCGGTTCATCACTGCCACCAGGAACGCCAGGGTCTTGCCGGTGCCGGTCTGGGCCTGGCCGGCGACATCGCCGCCCGGCAGCGCGACCGGCAGGGTCAGCGCCTGGATCGGGGTACAGCGGGTGAACCCGGCGCTCTCCAGCCCGGTGATCAGCGCCGGATGCAGGTCGAACGTGGAAAAAGTCAAATCGGTCAGCGGTTTGTCGCTCATTATTCCGTCTTCGTGAGGCGCCCTGGGCAGCCCGGGCGCGGCTTGCATCGATGCCGACAGCGTCGCAAACTGCGGCTGTTGTGGCGGACAGCGCGGCTTCAGGACTGACACTTGATTCAGTCGCGCAATGCCCCAGTTTAACGCAATGTAGCGGCCTGCCCGTTCGGGCGGGCCGTTTTGGTTTCCAGGAGACCCAACGTGAGCGACAAGGTTCAACATGTCGGCGATGCCGACTTCGATACAGCTGTACTGCAATCCGGCGAACCGGTACTGGTGGATTTCTGGGCCGAGTGGTGCGGACCCTGCAAGATGATCGCCCCGGTGCTGGACGATCTGGCCGATACATACCAGGGCAGACTGAAGGTTGCCAAGGTCAATGTGGATCAGAACCGCGCCCTGGCCATCAAGTACCACGTGCGCTCGATCCCGATGCTGTTGCTGTTCAAGGACGGGCAGGTGCAGGCCACCCAGATCGGTGCGGTTGGCAAGGGCCAGCTGACCCAGATGATCGACAAGACCCTGGGCGGCGCGGCCGCCTGAGCGAGTGGGCGTCCAGCGATGGGCGCCCCGTGATGCGCCAGCAGTTAAATCCTGCTGAGGCAGGCGCTTGCGCGGTTGCGCGCAGCGGTGATAGTGTCAGTTGATCCGGAGCACGTTCGTGCGCCGACGTACCCCTCTAGAAACCTCTTCTAGACTCCCATCACCTAAAGTTCGCCCCCCAGCCGGGCGCTCGCACTCTTAGCGAGGAATCACGCACTTGTCCGATCATCCTTCCTCCGATACCGGGAGCAGCGTCGACGCTCCTGTCGAGAAGCGCGTGCGCAAGCCGCGCGTGAGCAAGACCGCCGCTGCCACCGACGATGGTGGCGCGCAGCAGCCCAACCTGCCCTTGCCCGCCAGCCCCGCACCCGAGACCCCCCGTGCCCCGCAGGCACCGTCGCACGCTGCCGACCCGGCACCGGCGCAGACGTCCGGCGATGGCGCCTCCTACGCCGGTAACGCCCCCAGCGCCAGCCAGGGCAACCAGGGCAACCAGGGCAACGACAACACCCATGGCGACTCCCGCGAGGGTGGCCAGACGCAGCAGCAGCGCTTCAATCAGGCGCAGCAGCAGCAGAACCAGAATCAGGCACAACACCGGGGCCAGGGCCAGAACCAGGGTCAGCCCCAGGCGCAAAGTCAGGGCCAGGACCAGGGCCAGAATGGCGGCCAGAACCCGCAAGGCCAGGGCCAGAACCAGCAGGGCAACCGCCGTGACCGCTTCCGCAACCGCCGTGACCGTGGGCGCGACCGCTTCGGCAACGAAGGTGGCGGCGGCATGCCGTCGTCGGATGGCAGCAACGAGCCGTTCGTCGCGCGCCCGCACCCGGCGGTGCCGGAAGGCTTCCCGGTCTATTCGCTAAGCGATCTCAAGCGGATGCCGGCGCAGAAGCTGCTGGATATCGCCGATCAGCTCAACATCCAGGAAGGCGTGGCGCGCGCACGCAAGCAGGACGTGATCTTTGCCCTGCTCAAGGTGCTGACCCGCCACGGCGAGGGCGTTGCCGCCGACGGTGTGCTGGAAATCCTGCCCGACGGCTTCGGCTTCCTGCGTGCCGCAGAAGCCAGCTACCTGGCCGGCCCGGACGATACCTATATCTCGCCCAGCCAGATCCGTCGCTTCAACCTGCGCACCGGCGATCACCTGTCCGGCCGCATCCGCTTCCCGAAGGACGGCGAACGCTATTTCGCGCTGTCGATCGTCGACACCATCAATGGCGAGCCACTGGAAGCCAGCAAGAACAAGGTGCTGTTCGAGAACCTGACCCCGCTGTTTCCACGCCGGCGCTTCCGGCTGGAGCGTGGCGATGGGTCCACCGAGGACATCACCGGCCGCATCCTGGATCTGATGGCGCCGCAGGGCAAGGGCCAGCGCGCGCTGATCGTCTCCCCGCCCAAGGCCGGCAAGACGATGATGATGCAGCAGGTGGCCACGGCCATCACCAGCAATCATCCCGAAGTGCACATGATCGTGCTGCTGATCGACGAGCGCCCGGAAGAAGTGACCGAAATGCAGCGCACCGTGCGCGGCGAGGTCATCTCCTCCACCTTCGACGAACCGGCCGCGCGCCACGTGCAGGTTGCCGAGATGGTGATCGAGCGCGCCAAGCGCCTGGTCGAGCACAAGAAGGATGTGGTGATCCTGCTCGACTCGATCACCCGCCTGGCACGCGCCTACAACAACGTGGTGCCCAGCTCCGGCAAGGTGCTCACCGGTGGTGTGGACGCCAATGCCCTGCACCGTCCCAAGCGCTTCTTTGGTGCGGCCCGTAACGTCGAAGAAGGCGGCTCCCTGACCATCATCGCCACGGCGCTGGTGGAAACCGGCAGCAAGATGGACGAGGTGATCTACGAAGAGTTCAAGGGCACCGGCAACAGCGAAGTGCACCTGAACCGTCGCATCACCGAAAAGCGCGTGTACCCGGCGATCGACATCAACCGCTCGGGCACGCGTCGCGAAGATCTGCTGATCGAGCCGGAGCTGCTGCAGAAGATCTGGATCCTGCGCAAGCTGCTGCACCCGATGGACGAAATCGCGGCAATGGAATTCCTGCTGGACAAGATGAAGACCACCAAGTCCAACGACGAGTTCTTCAGTTCGATGAAGCGCTGATCCGGTCGGCGTTCTTGATACAAAAAAGCCCCGCACTGCGGGGCTTTTTTGTGGGTACGGGGTTTGTACGGGCAGGCACTTCGCATGGCCCATGCCATGCAGGTCGACATCGGGCGGCTACGCCAGACGACGCGAGTCCGCGTAGGGCGGCGTGTCCGGATAATCATCCTCGCGCAGCCGGGTTTGCAGGTCGCGCCACCATTGCGGGTCGAACAACTCCGGGTGCAGGTGCTTGACCGCTTCCAGCTGCGAGGGCGGCAGGCCCATGAACAGCGCGAAGCGCTCGGGAAACACGTCGCGCGGGCCGACATGGAACCAGGGCTCGGCGGCCATCTGTTCTTCGTAGGTGGTGGCGGTTGGCCAGTCGCGGAAGGTGCATTCGGTGATCAGGCACAGCTCGTCGTAGTCGTAGAACACCGCGCGCTGATGGCGGGTGATGCCGAAGTTCTTCAGCAGCATGTCGCCGGGAAAGATGTTGTTGCGCGCCATGTCCTTGATCGCCTGGCCGTAGTCCAGCGCGGCCGCATGCGCGGCTTCGGGCAGCTGTTCGCGCAGGTAGAGATTGAGCGGGCGCAGGCGGCGCTGCACGTAGCACAGCGCGATCAGCACGTCCTGGCCATCTTCGCTCAGGCTCGTCGCACAGCTGGTTTGCAGCTCGTCCAGCAACGCTGGCGAGAAACGTGATTTGGGAAACCGCAGGAAACGATACGGCTGCGCGTCCAGCAGGCGGCCGATGCGATCGAGCTGGAACACCAGCTCGTACTTGCCCTCCACCTGCGCGCGGCTCATGGTCTTGGGATAGGCGAAGCGGTCGCGAATCAGCTTGAACACCAGCGGATAGCTGGGCAGCGTAAACACCACCATGACCATGCCGGGCGTGCCGTCGGCATGCACCAGCTGCTCGGAGGGATGCGCCTGGAAATGGCTGAAAAACGTGCGATAGCGTTCGGTCTTGCCCTGCTTGGCGCGCCCGAGCATCGTGTACAGCTCGTCGACCGGCTTGTGGGTAAGCAGGCTGCGCAAGAACACCACCGCGTCGCCGACGGTGGCCAGATCGGCCTGGAAGTAACTGCGCGAGTTGCTGAACAATTGCGCGACGTCGCTGCGTTTGGTCAGCACCGCTTCGGCACGCAGGCCGGCGTCGTTGTTGACCAGGGCGATGACGCATGGCGAGAAGCGATGTTCGCCGAACACCCGGCCGACCAGGTAGGCGCGCCGCTCGCGATAGAACACCGTCTCCAGCAGCTCCACGCTGCGCACCGGGTGCTCGCCCCAATGCGCGAGATCGTCGAGCAGGCGCACCGCGATCGCCGCTGCACAGCGGGTGCGATGCGCATACGGAACGTCGAAGGAATAATCGCCGAGCACGCACACCAGCATGTCGGTCAGCCGGCCGGGCGAGACCGCATAGGTGTGCCGCGCAACCGGCACCGTGATCGCATCGGTCGGCTCGATATCCAGCGCGATGAATTCGATCTCCGCATCCACGCCGTGGGTGCCGAAGTAACGCCGGGTCAGGGTGTTGTAGAAGGTCTTGTACAACTCCTGGTCGATCAGCCCGCGCAGCAGCGCGGCGTAATGCACGCGTGCGCGCATCCACAGCGCGCGATCGTGCGCCTGCCCCAGCAGCACCGCACGCAAGCGCAGCATGCATTCGCTGATGTACTGGTCGTACAGCGCGATCCGCGCCACCGCGTCATCACGTGCGCCGCTCCAGTCGCGCGTTTCGAAGCGCTGTTTGGCGCGTGCGGTGATCTCGGCAAACCGGGCGTGGTAGTCCTCGAAGGCCTCGTACACGGCATGGGCGATCGCCAGCGCACGGCGCTCGGACTGCGGCGGTAACGGGAGCTGGCTCATGGCCGCAGTGTACCCAGCGCATGTTGCGGCGTGCAGCCGAGAGCAAGGATCAATCGAACAGGCGCACAGTGGGCCAAATGCCCAGGCCGCTCGCAACGAGGCGCAGGACCCCTCGCAGGCAAGGCATTGCTAGGTCGCGAGACCTGGCACGCAACGACCGCGTTCTCGCGGTTGCACGCAAACGCCGGAAACGGCAAGGCCCGCCTCTCATCGAGGCGGGCCCTGCCTGTCGCATCGCTGCACACACCGCCGACAGGCGGTGCGCCGGATCAGGCCTTCAGCGTGGCCAGCACGTCGTTGAAGGTTTTACTCGGGCGCATCGCCTCGCTGACCTTGGCCAGATCGGGGTGGTAGTAGCCGCCGATCTCGACCGGCTTGCCCTGGGCGCCGTTGAGCTCGGCCACGATGGTGGCTTCGTTCTCGGTCAGGGCCTTGGCCAGCGGTGCGAACTTGGCCTGCAGGGCGGTGTCCTCGGTCTGCGCAGCCAGGGCCTGCGCCCAGTACATCGCCAGATAGAAGTGGCTGCCGCGGTTGTCCAGTTCACCGACCTTGCGCGCTGGCGACTTGTTGTTGTCCAGGAACTGGCCGTTGGCCACGTCCAGCGCCTTGGCCAGCACCGTGGCCGACGGGTTGTCGTAACGGTTGCCCAGATGCTCCAGCGAGGCGGCCAGGGCCAGGAATTCGCCCAGCGAATCCCAGCGCAGGCTGTTCTGTTCGACGAACTGCTGCACGTGCTTGGGCGCCGAGCCACCGGCACCGGTCTCGAACAGGCCGCCACCGGCCATCAGCGGCACGATCGACAGCATCTTGGCGCTGGTGCCCAGCTCCAGGATCGGGAACAGGTCGGTGAGGTAATCGCGCAGCACGTTGCCGGTGACCGAGATGGTGTCCTGGCCCTTGCGGATGCGCTCCAGCGAGAAGGTGGTCGCTTCCACCGGCGGCAGGATGCGGATATCCAGGCCGTTGGTGTCGTGATCCTTCAGATAGGTTTCAACCTTGGCGATGACCTGCGCATCGTGCGCGCGGGCCTTGTCCAGCCAGAACACCGCAGGCGTCTCGCTCAGGCGCGCACGTTCGACGGCCAGCTTGACCCAGTCCTGGATCGGCGCGTCCTTGACCTGGCACATGCGCCACAGGTCGCCGGCTTCCACCGCATGTTCGAAGACAGTAGCGCCGGTGTCGTCGGTGACCTTGACGGTGCCGGCGGCGGCAAGCTGGAAGGTCTTGTCGTGCGAGCCGTATTCCTCGGCCTTCTGCGCCATCAGGCCGACGTTGGGCACCGAGCCCATGGTGGACGGATCGAATGCGCCATGCGCCTTGCAGTCATCGATCACCGCCTGGTAGACATCGGCGTAGCAGCGATCCGGGATCACCGCCTTGGTGTCCTGCAGCTTGCCTTCGGCATTCCACATCTGACCGGAGTCGCGAATCATTGCCGGCATGGATGCATCGACGATCACGTCGCTGGGCACATGCAGGTTGGTGATGCCCTTGTCGGAGTTGACCATCGCCAGGGCCGGACGCTGCGCGTATTCGGCCTGGATATCGGCCTTGATCTGCGCCTGCTGCGCTTCCGGCAGCGTGGCGATACGGGCATACAGATCGCCGATGCCGTTGTTGGGATCGAAGCCGACCGACGCGAGCGCATCGGCATGCTTGCTCAACGTGTCCTTGTAGAACTCGCCGACCACCACGCCGAACAGCACCGGGTCGGAGACCTTCATCATGGTGGCTTTCAGATGCACCGAGAACAGCACATCCTTGGCCTTGGCATCGGCGATCTGCGCGTCGATGAAGCTGGCCAGCGCGTGCTTGCTCAAGACGGCGGCATCGACGATCTCGCCGGCCTTGACCGCGACCTTGTCCTTCAACACGCTGCTGCTGCCGTCCTTACCGACGAACGCGATCTTCAACGCGCCGGCGGCCGCCACGGTGGTGGATTGCTCGCTGCCAAAGAAATCGCCGTCGTCCATATGGGCCACGTGCGACTTCGAATCGCTGCTCCACTTGCCCATGCGGTGCGGATGCTTGCGTGCGTAGTTCTTCACCGACAGCGGCGCGCGGCGATCGGAGTTGCCCTCGCGCAGCACTGGATTGACCGCGCTGCCCTTGACCTTGTCGTAGCGCGCCTTGATGTCCTTTTCGGCATCGTCCTTGGGCGTGTCCGGATACGCCGGCAGCGCATAGCCCTGGCCCTGCAGTTCGGCGATGGCGGCCTTGAGCTGCGGCACCGAGGCGCTGATGTTGGGCAGCTTGATGATGTTGGCTTCCGGCGTGGTGGCCAGCGCGCCCAGCTCACCGAGGTCGTCGGCGATCTTCTGCGCGTCGGTCAGGTGTTCGGGAAACAGCGACAGGATGCGGCCGGCCAGCGAGATATCCCGGGTTTCGACCACGATGCCGGCGGTATCGGTGTAGGCATCGATGATCGGCAGCAGCGACTGCGTGGCCAGATACGGTGCTTCGTCGGTGAGCGTGTAGATGATCTTCGGTGTCTTCGACATAAGGTGCGAGGGCTCGTGTGGTCGGAAGGAGCGCCATGTTCACGGCACCGCATTGGCGTGCGCGACGCAGGTCGCTGATGGCACGCCGATCGGCCTGCGCGTGGAACACGGCAATGGATCAGCATTGCATTGTCGCGTCTGAGCCGCGCCCGGGTAAAGCGACCACAGGCGGATGCTCCGTCCCGCCACCCGTCCAATGCAATGGATGCAGCTGTAACGAACAGGCCATCCATGCAAAAGGGCGCGACCTTGCGATCGCGCCCCGCTGCGTCATGTAGCGAGTCAAGCATGCTGCGCGACATCTCCCGCCTCATCAAACAGCCGCAAGAATTGCCTTGCGGGCCGTCGGCTGCCGGCGATGTGCCAGATGCCTGCCTGTCGGTGCGCTTACTTCACCGTAATGGTCTGCGGCGTACCGGCCGGCTTGCCATCCACCATCGCCTGCACGGTATAGGTGCCAGCCGGCCAGCCATCGGGCTTGCTGAAGCTCAGGTTGGTGGTCTCGGCTCCGCTGGTATTGAGCGTGGCGGTCTGTTCGCCGGCAACCTGGCCATCCTGGTAGGTCATCTTGGCCGACACCGGCACGTTGCTGGCGCTGCCGTCGGTCTTGATCGACACGATGATGGTGCTCTTGGCCCCGATGCTGGCCGACGGTGTCACGCTCTTGTCGGCAGCGGCCTCGGTACCGACCACCACGCTGGAGACCGCGACTGCCGATCCAGCCGTGGCGGCGCTGTCGGTGCTGGCGGCGCCGGTCGCCGTGCTCTGGCCGGCCTGGTCACTTGCCGGCGGTGTTGCGGCCGGGCCCGGCATCGCTTCAGTGGCGGCGCCGGAAGTCGGATCCTTGGACACGCTGTCGTCATCGGCCTTCTTGCTGCAGCCCGACAAGGCAAGCACGCCGGCCAGCGCGATGGCGAGGGTGCTGGAAACGAATTTGGTACGCATGGATCAATCTCCGGAAGATCAAGCTAAAAGTGGGTTTCGAAAAGTGGATTCGAGAAGTGGATGCGCGGAGCGCCTAGGCCTTCGGCGGCAATTGCAGGACCTGGCCAGGAAAGATCTTGTCCGGATCCTTGAGCGTTTCGCGGTTGGCCTCGAAAATACGCGGCCACAGGTTGCCGTCGCCGTAATGGCGCTTGGCAATGCTGGACAGGCTGTCGCCCGCCTGCACAGTGACCGATTCGCCAACCAGTTGCGCGGTGCTCTGCACGCTGGTGCGAACGTTGGAAAAATCCGCCGCAGGCGCAACCTCCGCGGTGCTGTCGACCGAGGAGGTCACGTTGGAGAAATCTGCTTTCTTGTCGACATTCATTGCCGCAATCCCTTTGCATCACGATGCCTGAAGGGTGCGCGGTGCGCTGTTAAGCGTGGATCGCGCCACCGTGAAGCTGGCGCGATCCTGCAATGGCGGCGATTACTGGCGCAGGTCGCGGAAGATCGACAGCGGTGTCGGCACGCTGGGTGAGCTGCGCAAGGGATTGATGTCCAGCCCGCCACGACGGGTGTAACGCGCTTCGACCACCAGCCACTCGGGCGCGCAGCGGAGCAGCACGTCATGGAAGATCCGCTCCACGCATTGCTCATGAAACTCGGCGTGGTCGCGGAAACTCACCAGATAGCGCAGCAGGCCTTCGCGGTCGATCGGCGCGCCGCGGTAGCGCAGCGTGACGCTGGCCCAATCCGGTTGACCGGTGACCGGGCAATTGGATTTGAGCAGGGCCGAGGTCAGCACTTCTTCGGCGACCGGTTGCGCGTGCGCCGACAGATACGCGGCATTGGGCGGGCCATAGTCGTCGATGCTGACGTCCAGCGTGTCGATCGATTCGCCCTCGCCGACCGCATCGATCGGCGGCAGGCCGAATTCCACCGCTACGTCGGCACCGGCGCGCGTGGACAGGTCGGTGGCGATGCGCGTGCGCACCGCTTCAGCGCTATTGAAGCGGGTGGCGTTGAGCGAATTGAGATACAGCTTGAGCGACTTGGATTCGATCAATGACGGCGAATCGCAGGGCACGTGCAAGGTGGCAGTGGCCACGCACGGCTTGCCCTGCGCATCGAGCCAGCTCAGTTCATAGGCATGCCAGCGGTCACGCCCGATGAAGGGCAAGGCCCCGCGCAGGCCGATCGCCTCGCGCCCGGCCGCGCGCGGAATCGGAAACAGCAGCGACGGATCGTAGCCGCTGGGGTAGGCAACCTCACGGCCGAGGGTGGAATCTTCTGGGGTATTCATCGTGCCATTTTAGGCCGGGCGGGCTGGCCGTGAGGTATATGGCAGACGCGGGAGCGCGCTGGCGACAGCAGCAGGCCGCTCCGAGCAGCCCGCCGCCCAATGGATCGCCACCGGTCAACGGGAACCGTGCAACTGCACACGATTCCCGATTCCCGATTCAGCCCGCCTGCCCCTGATGCAGGTAATCCAGCGACACCTGCAACAGCGCCCGCAAGCCCACATCCAGCGACGATTCGTCGAGCAGGAACTGCGGCGAATGGTTGCTGGGCGCGGTGGCCGGGTCGATGCCCTTGGCGGTGGAGCCGACGAAGAAGAACATCGACGGCACCTGCTGGGCGTAGAACGAGAAGTCTTCGGCGCCCATCTGCAACGGCGGCTCGTAGACATTGTCGGCGCCGACCACGGCCTGCAGGCTGGGCAGCATCTTCGCAGTCAGCGCCGGGTCGTTGACGGTGGCCGGATTGCCGGGCTGGTCCGGTACCTGCGCCTGGACGGTGGCACCGTGGGCGGCGGCGGTGTGCTCGGCCACCGTCTTGAGATCGGCGAAGATCTGCTGGCGCATGCCTTCGTCGAAGGTGCGGATGGTGCCGACCATGTCCACGTCGTCGGGGATGATGTTGTAGCGGATGCCGCCCTTGATCGCGCCAAAGCTCAGCACCGCCGGCTGCTTGGACAGGTTGGCGCGGCGGCTGACCACGGTCTGCGCAGCGCCGATCATGTCGGCACTGGCCACGATCGGGTCGATGCCGTTCCACGGCGCCGAGCCATGCGTCTGGCGGCCGATCATCTTGATCGCGAAGCGGTCCGAGGCCGCCATCAGCGGGCCACTGCGCACGGCGATCTTGCCGGCCTGCACGCTGGAGAACACATGCAGGCCGAACACCGCCTGTGGCTTGAAGTCGGCAAACAGGCCTTCCTTGAGCATCAGCGACGCGCCACCCTCCTCGTTGCCCGGCGCGCCTTCCTCGGAGGGCTGGAAGATCAGCATCACGTCGCCCGGCAGCTGCTCGCGCATGCCCACCAGCGCCTCGGCCACCCCGAGCAGGATCGCGGTGTGGGCGTCGTGGCCGCAGGCGTGCATCACCCCGACCTGCTCGCCGCGGTACTCGGCGGTGGCCTTGGAGGCGAACGGCAGGCCGGTCTGCTCCTTGACCGGCAAGGCATCCATGTCGGCGCGCAAGGCGATCTTCGGACCCGGCTTGCCGCCCTTGATGATGGCCACCACGCCGTGATGGGCGATGCCGGTGCGCGGCTTGAGGCCGAGCTTGCGCAGCTGCGCGGCCACGGTGGCGGCGGTGCGCTCCTCGCGGTTGGACAGTTCCGGGTGCTGATGGAAGTCGCGGCGCCACTGCACCAGCTTGGTCTGCAACGGCGCGGCGGCGGCCTGCACCTCGGGCCGGGGCGCAGCCTGGGCGGCGGCCAGGGTGGGCAGGGCCAGCAGCAAGGCGCTGGTCAGCAGGCGGGAGTGGCGCATCGGCAATCCTCTGAAGATGGTTGCTTAATGTAGTGCAGGCGCGTGCCCGGCGGGCGGCAGTGGGGCTCGATTCAGTCCTGCGGTCAACCGCATCGGCCCTGGCGCGTTGCCGCTGCACTGCATCCGTGAACGCTGCGGTCGTTTCGCCCGGCGAGCCGTTACTTCAGTAACGCTCAATTGCCTGACCGCAACGATATGCTGCGCACAGCCGCCCCACGGTCGCACCAGCGCCCGGCCCGCCATCAGGAGTTGTCGCATGTCGCGTTTTTGGAAGATCACACTGCTGGTCGTAGCGGTGCTCGTCGTGGTGTTCGTCGCCATGCGGATGTTCGGCGGGGGCAACCACGGCAAGCGGGCGGACGCGCCGGACGGCAATGGCACCGAGAACAGCGGCCCGGTGCCGGTCACGGTCGTGGCCGCCACCACCCAGGATGTGCCGGTCTACGCCAGCGCGCTGGGCACGGTGACCGCGCTCAATACGGTCACGGTCAGCCCGCAGGTCGGCGGCCAGCTGATGAGCCTCAACTTCAAGGAAGGCCAGGAAGTGAAGAAGGGCGAGCTGCTGGCGCAGATCGACCCGCGCACCCTGCAGGCCAGCTACGACCAGGCACTGGCGGCCAAGCGCCAGAACCAGGCGCTGCTGGCGACCTCGCGGGTGAACTACCAGCGCTCCAACGACCCGGCCTACAAGCAGTACGTCTCGCGCACAGACCTGGATACCCAGCGTAACCAGGTGGCGCAGTACGAGGCGGCGGTGGCGGCCAACGATGCGCAGATGCGCTCGGCGCAGGTGCAGTTGCAGTTCACCCGCGTGACCGCGCCGATCGACGGGATTGCCGGCATCCGCGGCGTGGACGTGGGCAATATCGTCAGCGCCAGCTCCACCATCGTCACCCTGACCCAGATCCGCCCGATCTACGTGTCCTTCAACCTGCCCGAGCGCGAGTTGCAGGCCGTGCGCAGCGGCCAGGCGGCTGCCCCGCTGGACGTGGCGGCGCTGGATCGCGGCGATGCGCACGTGATCAGCGGCGACGGCAAGCTGGAGGTGATCGACAACCGCATCGCCGCCGACAGCGGCACCTTCGGTGCGCGTGCGATCTTCGCCAACACCGACAACGCGTTGTGGCCGGGCCAGTTCGTCAACGTGCGCCTGCAGCTGCGCACCATCTCCGGCGGCACCGTGGTGCCGACCCAGGCCGTGCAGCGCGGCCCGGACGGCGATTACGTCTACGTGGTCGGCAGCGACAACACCGCGCAGATGCGCACCGTGGTGCAGGGCGTGGAAGTGGACGACAGCCATGTGCAGGTCACCAAGGGGCTCAAGCCGGGCGAGCGGGTAGTCACCGAAGGCCAGTTCCGGCTCAAGCCGGGCAGCAAGGTCAGTGCGCTCAAGCCCGGCGAAACCCCGCCGGAGCCGACCGAGGCCGAACTCAAGGCCGCGCAGGACAAGAGCCGTGGCGGCGCCGGTGGCCGACGCGGCGGCGGCGGTCCGCGCTAACTCGCGCGCACCGGCGACGGGACTTCCGTCGCCGGTGCGCATCGGCGCCATGCGCGCCGGCATCGATTGACGTCTTCAGCAAGGACACCCCCCGTGGGCTTTTCGACCATCTTCATCCGCCGTCCCATCGCCACCTCGTTGTTGATGGCGGGCATCCTGCTGCTGGGCATCCTGGGCTACCGGCAATTGCCGGTCTCGGCGCTGCCGGAAATCGATGCACCTAGCCTGGTGGTCACCACCCAGTATCCCGGCGCCAACGCGACCACCATGGCCTCGCTGGTGACCACGCCGCTGGAGCGCCAGTTCGGGCAGATCTCCGGGCTGCAGATGATGACCTCCGATTCGTCGGCAGGCCTGTCCACGATCATCCTGCAGTTCTCGATGGACCGCGACATCGACATCGCCGCGCAGGATGTGCAGGCGGCGATCCGTCAGGCCACCCTGCCCTCGTCATTGCCGTATCAACCGGTCTACAACCGGGTCAATCCGGCCGACGCGGCGATCCTGACCCTCAAGCTCACCTCCGACTCGCTGCCGCTGCGCGAGGTCAACCGCTATGCCGATGCGATCCTGGCCCAGCGCCTGTCGCAGGTGCCGGGCGTGGGGCTGGTGTCGATCGCCGGCAACGTGCGCCCGGCGGTGCGCATCCAGGTCAATCCGGCGCAGCTGTCGAACATGGGCCTGACCATGGAGTCGCTGCGCAGCGCGCTGACCCAGACCAATGTCAGCGCGCCGAAGGGGTCGCTCAACGGCAAGACCCAGTCCTACAGCATCGGCACCAACGACCAGCTCACCGACGCGGCGCAATACCGCGAAACCATCATCAGCTACAGCAACGGCCGCCCGGTGCGGCTGGCCGATGTGGCCAACGTGGTCGACGGCGTGGAGAACGACCAGCTCGCCGCCTGGGCCGACGGCAAGCCGGCGGTGCTGCTGGAAATCCGACGCCAGCCCGGCGCCAACATCGTGCAGACGGTGGAGCAGATCCGCGGCATCCTGCCGCAGCTGCAGTCGGTGCTGCCGGCCGACGTCCACCTGGAGGTGTTCTCCGACCGCACCGAAACCATCCGCGCCTCGGTGCACGAGGTGAAGTTCACCCTGGTGCTGACCATCGCGCTGGTGGTGGGGGTGATCTTCGTGTTCCTGCGCCGGCTGTGGGCCACCATCATCCCCTCGGTGGCGGTGCCGCTGTCGCTGGCCGGCACCTTCGGGGTGATGGCGTTTGCCGGCATGTCGCTGGACAACCTGTCGCTGATGGCGCTGGTGGTGGCGACCGGTTTCGTGGTCGACGATGCGATCGTGATGATCGAGAACATCGTGCGCTACATCGAACAGGGCAGGAGCGGGCGGGAAGCGGCCGAAGAAGGCGCCAGGCAGATCGGTTTCACCGTGCTGTCGCTGACCGTGTCGCTGGTGGCGGTGTTCCTGCCGCTGCTGCTGATGCCGGGCGTGACCGGGCGCCTGTTCCATGAGTTTGCGTGGGTGCTGTCGATTGCGGTGGTGATCTCGATGCTGGTGTCGCTGACGCTGACGCCGATGATGTGCGCCTACCTGCTGAAGCCCGACGCCCTGCCCGAAGGCGAGGACGCGCACGAACGCGCCGCCGCCGCCGGCAAGACCAACCTGTGGACGCGCACCGTGGGCGCCTACGAACGCAGCCTGGACTGGGTGCTGGCGCACCAGCCGCTGACCCTGGCGGTGGCGATCGGCGCAGTGGCGCTGACCGTGGTGTTGTACGTGGCGATCCCCAAGGGCCTGCTGCCCGAGCAGGACACCGGCCTGATCACCGGGGTGGTGCAGGCCGACCAGAACGTGGCGTTCCCGCAGATGGAGCAGCGCACCCAGGCGGTGGCCGCGGCGCTGCAGAAGGACCCGGCGGTGACCGGCGTGGCCGCCTTCATCGGCGCCGGCACCATGAACCCCACCATCAACCAGGGACAGCTGGCGATCGTGCTGAAGACGCGCGGCGACCGCGAGGGCCTGGACGAGGTGCTGCCGCGCCTGCAAAAGGCGGTGGCCGGCATTCCGGGCGTGGCGCTGTTCCTCAAGCCGGTGCAGGACGTCACCCTGGACACCCGCGTGGCCGCCACCGAATACCAGTATTCGATATCGGACGTGGACAGCAGCGAGCTGGCCACCTGGGCCGGGCGCATGACCGAGGCGATGCGCAAGCTGCCCGAGCTGGCCGACGTGGACAACAACCTGGCCAACCAGGGCCGTGCGCTGGAGCTGAGCATCGACCGCGACAAGGCCAGCATGCTCGGCGTACCGATGCAGACCATCGACGACACGCTGTACGACGCCTTCGGCCAACGCCAGATCTCCACCATCTTCACCGAGCTCAATCAGTACCGGGTGGTGCTGGAGGTGGCGCCGGAATTCCGCAGCAGCACCGCGTTGATGAACCAGCTGGCGGTGGCCAGCAACGGCAGCGGCGCGCTGACCGGCACCAATGCGACCAGCTTCGGCCAGCTGACCTCGTCCAATTCGTCCACCGCCACGGGCGTGGGCGCGCAGAACACCGGCATCGTGGTCGGTGCCGGCAGCATCATTCCGCTGGCCGCACTGGCCGAGGCCAAGGTCACCAACACGCCGCTGGTGGTCAGCCACCAGCAGCAGCTGCCGGCGGTCACCATCTCGTTCAATCTGGCACCGGGGCATTCGTTGTCGCAGGCAGTGGCGGCGATCGAGCAGGCGCGCCAGGACCTGAAGATCCCGACCCAGGTGCACGCGCAGTTCGTCGGCAAGGCGGCCGAATTCACCGGCAGCCAGACCGACATCGTCTGGCTGCTGCTGGCCTCGATCGTGGTGATCTACATCGTGCTGGGCGTGCTGTACGAGAGCTACATCCATCCGCTGACGATCATCTCCACGCTGCCGCCGGCCGGCGTCGGCGCGCTGCTGGCACTGATGCTGTGCGGGTTGAGCCTGTCGGTGGACGGCATCGTCGGCATCGTGCTGCTGATCGGCATCGTCAAGAAGAACGCGATCATGATGATCGACTTCGCCATCGACGCACGCCGCGAAGGCGCCAACGCGCACGAGGCGATCCGCCGCGCCTGCCTGCTGCGCTTCCGCCCGATCATGATGACCACCGCCGCGGCGATGCTGGGCGCGCTGCCGTTGGCCCTGGGCACCGGCATCGGCTCGGAACTGCGGCGTCCGCTCGGCATCGCCATCGTCGGTGGCCTGCTGCTGTCGCAGCTGGTGACGCTGTACACCACGCCGGTGATCTACCTGTACATGGAACGTGCCGGCGAGCGGCTGCGCGACTGGCGCGCGCGCCGCGCCGCACGTCATGGCGATGCAGCTGCGGCTCCAAGCCCGGAGCGCCCGGCATGAGGACCGGTAGCGGTATCGCTGACCGATCCGCTGGCCCGCGGCATCGCCCGCCCGCACGCACGCGTGGCAGTCGCTTTGGTTTCGGCTTTGGTTCTGGCCTTTCCCGATTCCCGATTCCCGAATCCCGACTCCCGGCACCACGGCCATGAACATCTCCGCGCCCTTCATCAAGCGCCCGATCGGCACCGCGCTGCTGGCGATCGGTTTGTTCGTGATCGGATTGATGTGCTACCTGCGGCTGGGCGTGGCGGCGTTGCCGAACATCCAGATTCCGGTGATCTTCGTGCACGCCACGCAGTCCGGCGCCGATGCCAGCACCATGGCCTCCACCGTCACCGCGCCCCTGGAACGCCACCTGGGCCAGTTGCCCGGCATCGACCGCATGCGCTCCTCCAGTTCGGAGAGCAGCAGCCTGGTGGTGCTGGTGTTCCAGAGCAATCGCAACATCGATTCGGCCGCGCAGGACGTGCAGACCGCGATCAACTCCTCGCAGTCGGACCTGCCGTCCGGGCTCGGCACGCCGATCTATTCGAAAGCCAATCCGAACGACGACCCGGTCATCGCCATCGCGCTGACCTCGGACACGCAATCGGCCGATGAGCTCTACAACGTTGCCGACTCGCTGCTGGCGCAACGGCTGCGCCAGATCACCGGCATCAGTTCGGTCGACATCGCAGGCGCCTCCACGCCGGCAGTACGCGTGGACGTGGACCTGCGTGCGCTCAATGCGCTGGGCCTGACCCCGGACGACCTGCGCAATGCGGTGCGCGCGGCCAACGTCACTTCGCCGACCGGGTTTCTGTCCGACGGCAACACCACCATGGCGATCGTGGCCAACGATTCGGTGTCCAAGGCCGCCGACTTCGCGCAGCTGGCAATCTCCACCCAGTCCAACGGGCGCATCGTGCGGCTGGGCGATGTGGCCACCGTCTACGACGGCCAGCAGGACGCCTACCAGGCGGCCTGGTTCGACGGCAAGCCGGCGGTGGTGATGTATGCCTTCACCCGCGCCGGCGCCAACATCGTCGAAACCGTGGACCAGGTAAAGGCGCAGATTCCCGAGCTGCGCGCCTACCTGCAGCCCGGCACCACGCTGACGCCCTACTTCGACCGCACCCCGACCATCCGCGCCTCGCTGCACGAGGTGCAGGCCACGCTGATGATCAGCCTGGTGATGGTGATCCTGACCATGGCACTGTTTCTGCGCCGCCTGGCCCCGACGCTGATCGCGGCGGTCACCGTGCCGCTGTCGCTGGCCGGCTCGGCGCTGGTGATGTACGTACTGGGCTTCACCTTGAACAACCTCAGCCTGCTGGCGCTGGTGATCGCCATTGGCTTTGTGGTCGACGATGCGATCGTGGTGATCGAAAACATCATGCGGCATCTGGACGAAGGCATGCCGCGCCTGGATGCCGCATTGGCCGGTGCGCGCGAGATCGGCTTCACCATCGTGTCGATCACTGCCTCGCTGGTGGCGGTGTTCATTCCGATGCTGTTTGCCAGCGGCATGATCGGCGCGTTCTTCCGCGAGTTCACCGTGACCCTGGTGGCGGCGATCGTGGTGTCGATGCTGGTGTCGCTGACCTTGACGCCGGCGTTGTGCAGCCGCTTTCTGTCCGCGCACACCGAACCGGAAAAACCTAGCCGTTTCGGCGCCTGGCTGGACCGCATGCACGAGCGCATGCTCGCGGTGTACACGGTGGCGCTGGATTTCTCGCTGCGGCACGCCTTGCTGCTGTCGCTGACGCCGCTGCTGCTGATCGCCGCCACCGTCTTCCTCGGCGGTGCGGTCAAGAAGGGCTCGTTCCCGGCGCAGGACACCGGCCTGATCTGGGGCCGCGCCAATTCCAGCGCGACGGTGTCGTTTGCCGACATGGTCAGCCGCCAGCGCCACATCACCGACATGTTGATGGCCGACCCGGCGGTGAAGACTGTCGGTGCACGGCTGGGTTCCGGTCGCCAGGGTTCCAGTGCGTCGTTCAACATCGAATTGAAGAAGCGCGACGAAGGCCGCCGCGAGACCACCGCGCAAGTGGTCGCGCGCCTGAGCGCCAAGGCCGACCGTTACCCGGATCTGGATCTGCGTCTGCGCGCGATCCAGGACCTGCCCAGCGACGGCGGTGGCGGCACCAGCCAGGGCGCGCAGTACCGTGTCTCGCTGCAAGGCAACGACCTGGCCCAGCTGCAGGAATGGTTGCCCAAACTGCAGGCCGCGTTGAAGAAGAATCCGCGCCTGCGCGATGTCGGCACCGACGTGGATACCTCGGGCCTGCGCCAGAACATCGTGATCGACCGCGCCAAGGCCGCGCGCCTGGGCATTTCGGTCGGTGCCATCGATGGCGCGCTGTATGGCGCGTTCGGCCAGCGCTCCATTTCCACCATCTATTCGGATCTCAACCAGTACAGCGTGGTGGTCAACGCACTGCCCTCGCAGACGGCAACGCCCAAGGCGCTGGATCAGGTGTTCGTGCCCAATCGCGCCGGCCTGATGGTGCCGATCACCTCCGTCGCCACCCAGGTGCCCGGGCTGGCGCCGCCGCAGATCGTTCACGAGAACCAGTACACTACGATGGATCTGAGCTACAACCTCGCACCGGGCGTGAGCACCGGCGAGGCGGACCTGATCATCAAGTCCACCGTGGAGGGCTTGCGCATGCCCGACGGCATCCGCCTCAGCGGCGACGACAGCTTCAACGTGCAACTCAGCCCCAACTCGATGGGCGTGTTGCTGCTGGCCGCGGTGCTCACCGTCTACATCGTGCTGGGCATGCTGTACGAGAGCCTGATCCACCCGGTGACCATCCTGTCCACGCTGCCGGCCGCCGGCGTCGGCGCGCTGCTGGCGTTGTTCCTCACCAACACGGAGTTGTCGGTGATCTCGATGATCGCGTTGGTGCTGCTGATCGGCATCGTCAAGAAGAACGCGATCATGATGATCGACTTCGCGCTGGTGGCGCAGCGCGTGCACGGCATGGATGCGCGCGCGGCTGCGCGCGAAGCCTCGATCGTGCGCTTCCGCCCGATCATGATGACCACGATGGTGGCGATCCTGGCCGCAGTCCCGCTGGCGGTAGGCCTGGGCGAAGGCTCGGAACTGCGCCGCCCGCTGGGCATCGCGATGATCGGCGGGCTGATCTTCTCGCAGGGCCTGACCCTGCTCAGCACCCCGGCGCTGTACGTGATCTTCTCCTGCCTGAGCGAACGCTGGAAGGCGCGGCGCGCACGCGCGCGTGCACGTCGGGCCGAGCGCGCGGCGGCACGGCGCCCGGCAACCTCGGCGCACTGAGCCTGCTCAAAAGACCGCACCCCGCCAGACGCGTGCGGTCTTTGTTTGGGTAACAGATCGGGCTGCTTTTTTTATTAGCTCACCGCCATATGGATGGCGCAGGCTTTCTGGTTCCCATCGGTACACGACCAACTTGGCAGGTGCGGTGCCCTCGCCGCTTGCGGGACCGTGTGGCGGCATGGATGCCGCCACCGCGCCTACATGGACGTGCTTGCGGCGTGTTCCGCAAGTGGTGAGGACACCTCGCCCTCGACGTGCTCGGCGTTGACTGAACTCAAACGATGCTAAGAGTCGAATTTTTGGATGTCTTGGTGTGATTGGGCAGTACTGATGGATCAGTCCTAGAGTGGCTGATCTGTGGGTTGGCTGCGGGGCCCTTGCCCGCCCACCATCGCAGGACACGCCGCAAGTACGTCCCTGTAGGCTCTTACGCGGCATCCATGCCGCGTAAGGTCCCGCGACGGTGAGCGGGCAAGGACCCATTGAGATGGTCGGTGCGCATGGTGCAAGCAATGCATGACGCGCATTGCTCGGTAACGGCGCGCCCACTCAGCCTCCCAAGACGGGCAGAGCAGACGCGAGGTTTCAACACGTCGACGGCGACCGTCTCGGCGTTCCCAAAGCAGGCGTAGCGATGGCTTTTTTTGACCCGACAACCGACCGACGTCCTGGTGCGTTGCCCTCGACCCACCGAGCTTTTGACCAATGCACCGCGCGATCACGCCACGCGCGACAGGGCCGGCGATCGCAGGCCTGCACACGCACGCGCCGCAGCGGGACCGCTACACCAGCAACGCCTGCAGCGACGCCCGTTCCAGCTGTGCGTACAACGCGCACTCATCGTGTACCTGCGCACCCAGCGCCTGTTCGAAGCTGCGCTTGCTCGAATGGGCGGCGTAGGCGCGTTGCTCGGCGCCGCCGAGATTGGACTGGAAGATGCCGGCCGCACTCACCGGCAGGAAGTCTTCATAGATGATCGGATCGGCGCTGAGCAGACCGAGCGCAATCGCGGTTTCTGCCGGCAGTGCCGCCACTTGCGCGGGGTCGGCACGTCCGGCCTCGGTCAGCGCGTAGCGGAAATAGCCCAGGCCTTCCTGACGCAGCACGGCTTCGTCGTCGGGAAACGCCACGAACGCGGTCTGCAGGCGCGTGGCGTAATCGGCGCCGGTGCTGCCCGCGCCATCGCTGTCGCGGGCCTGCGCCAAAAGCGCGTCGTACAGCGCGCGGCCCTTGGGGGTCAGTGCGAGTCCGCGCTGTTCGATCTCGCCGAAGCGTGCGGTATGCGTGCCGTGCTCGGCCTGCCCACTGTCGCCGACAAAGCGCACCGGCTCCTCCAGGGCCTTGAAGCTGGTCTGGCGCAGCAGGATCGGCACACGCCGACGCGGCGGCCCCTCGATCACCGCCTTGGCATCGATACCGGCGCGCTGCATCTGCGCCTGCGCCGCATCGATATCCAGCGTGCGCGGCGTCAGGTGATTGATATGCGGGCCGTGGAAACTCACCACGTCGGCGATCAGCTTGTGCGCCTGGCTCAACGCGCGGTAGGTCGGCAGCGAGACCGTGGCATCGCCATGCCAGCGGAAGGTTTCCAGCGCTTCGGCCACGAACTGCTGTGCCTGCGCCGCCTCCAGTCCACCGTGACGCTCATGCTGCTCGATCAGCTCCAGCGCGGCGGCAGTGAAGATCTGCCGCTGCTCCAGGATTTGCGCCGCCTGCGCACGCAGTGCGGCGTCTTCGATCAATTCCAGCCGCAGCAAGGAGGTAAACACGCGGAATGGATTGGCCGACAGCGCCGCCTCGTCGATCGGGCGAAACGCGGTGGAATGCACCGGCACGCCCGCTACCGACAAGTCGTAATACCCCACCGGATGCATGCCCATCACCGCAAACAGCCGCCGCAGCGTGGCCAGTTCCTGCGCCGTGCCGACCCGGATGGCGCCATGCCGTTCCAGATCCAGGCGTGCACGCTCGTCATTGCGCTGCAGGCGCGCGGCCAGGGCCGGATCGGCGTTCAGGGTGTCAGCATTGACCTGCGCCACCAGCGCCATCAGGTCGCCGTACAACGGCACCTCGGCGCGATACATGTCCGACATCGCCTGCGCGAACAGGCTGCGGATGTGATCGGGGGAGACAAACACGGTATCGCGCATGGGCTGGTCTTGGCAGTGCCGGCCAACGCCGGCGTTGCCGCATTCTCGCCGACCGCGCCCCACGGCGACCAGCTGCACGGCAGCATCGCGTCCGCGCGTTGCCGCGCAGACAGCCGCGGCCGTAGCACGCCCGACTCCAGCGAAGCGCCTTGCGCCGCGTTACAACCCCGCCTGCGCTGCGGCGTCGGCCGCCTCGCTGGCCTCGCGCGCAGCCTCCAGCCGCTGCGCATGATCGCCGAGCTGGCGACGTAGGATTGCGTCGAGGGTGATCGGCCGTTCCCAGCGGTCGTAGCTGGCGACGATGGCATGCCGCAGCGCGCGCAGATGCGCGTTATCCGGTGCCACCGACAGCCGCGTGATCACACCCTCCCAGCCGTCATGATGGTCGCGCGTGTAGGCGCGCACGCTTTCGCGGCACGACAGCTGCACCGTGTGCGCCCACGCGCAGGCGAAGTAGATGTCGCCGGCATGCCAGCCATGCACCTGCAACAGCGCCTGCACATAGCCGCGCGGGGTCTCGGTATAGCGGGCAACCTCATCGATGAAACTGTCGGGATAGCGCTGCGCATAGCTGCCCATATCGGCAAGATGCTGGTCCACCCACGCATCGCCGGTGCCGGGCATCACCGCCGGCGCAGCCTCCTGCGCCGGGATGCCGGCAGCCGGCGCCGGTACGCCCTGTGCCATTGCCAGCGCCGGAGCCAGAAGGGCAGCCAGCAGTGGCAGCGATCGCAACCGAGGGGAGCGGAAGGCAGGCATGCCCCGATGATGCCGCATGCACGCGCCGGTGTCAGGCCACACGCGTGTCAGCGCAGATCGTAAAAGCCGATGGAATGCACCTCGCGGCAGCCGCTCAGGTCGCAGGAGCCCACGTAACCGGGACCGATGTAACGCTGACGCGCATCGCGGTTGTGCGGGCTGCTGTACGGGTCCGGCCCGTACAGGCCGTTGCCGTAGTAGATCTGCCCATACGGACGGTTGCGCGATGCACCAAACCGTAGCTCACGGCCATAGCCATAACCGCTATAGGCACCGCCATCGCGGGCATCGGAATATCGATCGGCCGAAAACGCGGAAGCGCGATCGCCCGCAGTCGGGCGGGACTGCAATGTCGCGATGCTCTGGCCGTGCGCATCCACATAGCCTTGCTCTCGGTCGAAGCGGACGGTGCGGAAATACACGGTCTCCCCACCCACCTTGCGCGTGCGAAGACGCACATAGTCGCCCGCATCGTCGTAGTACGGCTGCCCGTCGCGAAAGATCACCTCGCTCGGATTGATGATTTCTTCTTCCAGCTCGGCCGCCGCAAGCGGCGTGGCGCCCACAAGCAGCCCCAGCGCAACGGCCAGCACTGCATGATGGATGACGGACAACATGTTCATGGGCAATCCCTCCAAGGTCGGCCACGCACGCCTGGTGGCCGGAACGTCCTGTTGGCGGGCACTGCGATACGCCCGCATGTTGATTCATAGCATCTGCAAACCGGCGCCTCGGTCACGCCCGCCCCCTGGCTCCTGCAGCCGACGTGGAAAATCCAGCCACTACCACGGCGGTGCGACGACCTAAGGCGAGTCGATACGGAGCAGGCATCCCAAGCGGCCGCGGCCGCTCCCCATACCCGCAGACGCGTGCCGCGGTGCTCAGCTTAGCGCGTGCTGCCTGGCCAGTGCATCCAGGCCATGCACTGCCGCCGGCCAGCCGGCGGCGTCGGGCACTTCGCGCATGCGCGGTTCGTCGGCGGCCACCCCGTGCTCCTGCTCGTGCGCCCAGGTGACCGCGTACGGGGTGTAGATCCCCCAGCCACCGATGGCCAGCACCGGCTCCACGTCCGAGCGCAGGGAATTGCCGATCATCACAAAGCGCTGCGCCGGCAGGTCGAACTCGCCCAGCACGCGCGCATAGGTGTGGGGATCCTTTTCGGACACCACCTCCACGCGCGGAAACAGATCGGCCAGACCGGACTGCTCGATCTTCTGCTCCTGATGGAACAGGTCGCCCTTGGTGATCAGCACCACCGCATAGTCGGCGGCGATCGCGCTGACCGCCTCGCGCACGCCGGCAATCACCTCCACCGGGTGCTGCAGCGTGGCCCGGCCGATTTCGACGATGCGCTGGATGTCGCGTGCGTTGATGCGCGCCTGCGTCAGTTCGATCGCTGTCTCGATCATCGACAGCGTCATGCCCTTGGCGCCGTAGCCGAACACCTTGAGATTGCGCCGTTCCACCGCCAGCAGATGCTGCTGCATGCGGCTGTCGCCCAGATCCAGATACGCGGCCAGGATCGCTTCGAAATCCGCCTCGGCAGTGCGGTAATAGTCCTCGCTTTTCCAGAGGGTATCGTCGCCGTCGAAGCCGACCAGTTGGATCGCCTGGCCGTCGCGCTGTGCAAGAGAGCTCATCGCGACAGTTTAGCAGCGCACTGGAGCGCTGCTGCGATCAATCCCCTGCGGCATCGCCCGGGCCGGGCTGGTAGCTGGCAAATTCGTCGCGCGACAGGCGCCCATCGCCATTGCTGTCGAAGCCGGCGAAATTCTCGCGCAGGACGGGGTCGGCGCCTGCTTCGGCCGGGGTCAATGCACCATCGGCATCGCTGTCCAGGCTGCGGAAGGTGCGTGGCGCCAGCGTGCCGGCTTGTGGCACCAGCGCGGCCTCTGCCCCACCCTTGGCAGCCGATGGCGCGGCAGCGTCGGCCGGTAGCAAGGGCGTGGTGGCAGGCGACGGTGGGTCGATCGGCAACGGCGCCATTACCGGTGCTGTCGGTCCTGCGCTGGAAGACCCCGCACGCGGCGGGTTGGCGGGCGGCAACTCTGGCGGCGCCGCCAGGGCCCACAATGGGTTCGACAGGCCGATTAACACGGCAATGCGCGGCAGCATGGGCATGTGCCAAGGAGACGGGCCGGCGAATGTAGCGCGGCGCACGTAAAGAAAACGGGAGCGACCCTGGCAGATCGCTCCCGCGTGTCCATCCTGTTACCTGGTCATGCTGCTATTTGCTCAAGTACATGCTCAAGCCGGGCATCTGACAGCAATGCTGCGGATCGAACCGTTGTTCAAACAACTGCGACTGCGGAAGCTGCCTCCTGATATCGAAAGAACTGTCAGCAAACGAACTCACTGCGTTGCGTACTCCTCCCTCAGTTGCCCTCAGTTGCCTTGCGACCCGCTTGCCGCGGCGCCGCCCTGCTGCTTGACGACAAAGGCCTTGTATTCATCCGGGGTCAGTTTGCCGTTCTTGTCCGAATCGGCGTCATTGAAGATCTGCGCAAGCCCGGCGTTGACCTGGGCCTCTTGCGTACTGATGGCGCCGTCGCTGTCGGTGTCGACACTCGCCCAGGTCTGGCCGCCGCCGGATTGCGCAGGCTGCGCTGCAGTGGTGGCAGAACTTCCCGACTGGGCCGACGTCGCGGCGGCATCCTGCTGCGTACTCTGCGCCATGGCCGGCAGCGCCAGGGCGGCGGCAAGAGCGGCGGTGGCGGCGAGCAGCGAGGTGCGGTTGCGATTCTTCATTGGGTGGTCTCCTTGGCTTGGGAATGCGCGGTGTCGCCGCACATGGCCCCACCTTACCCAGCCCGAATGAACGTAAAACCCGCCGCAATTTCCTGCAAAACATCCTCTTAACCACCCGCCGAATGTTTGCGTCTAGCCGTCTGTTAGACATCGGTGAGCCAAACAGAAGCACCGCATTCAATGCATGGAAATATGCGAACCACGCCGCATTTCAGCGCGTGGTTTTACGTAGTCGGCGCCTCGTCGTCCCAGCTGCCGGAGCTGAACAGTTTCCAACCCACCACGACGCCCGCGATCGCCCCGGCCACTTCCAGCACCACGCGCGATCCCAATTCATTCGGATCGTGGATCCTGGCCAGTGCCAGACGCGCGTAGAGCGGCGACTCCAGCCGCACGATGCTGGTATAGACGAGATTCCAGATGTCGTAGCCGCCGCCGATGGCGACCGCGAGCAGACAGGCAATGCCCAGCGTGTGCCCGTGGCTGAAGTGCAGACGCCGGCCGAGGTGCTCGACCGCTGCGAAGACCAGCACGCCCAGCACCAACGCGATCAGGCCAGCCTCCAGTGAACCGAGCAGACCGAAGTGCAGGGGCAGATTCATCGTGACCATCCAGGCAGCAGGCGCATCAGTCTAGCGGTTGCGGTGGATGGATCCCGGCCAAAGCCGCAGGCGCGAGCGGTGATGCGAACGAGGCTGGGCCGGGTGATCCAGCTGCCCGATCCCGCGACACGCCGTGCTCACGCATCGTCCTGCCCGCGCGCACGCACCTGCGCTTCGCCTTCTTCATCCCATTGCACGCTGACCGAGATCGGCTTGCAGCACACCTGGCAATCTTCGATGTAATGCTGGTCGCCGCCGGTCAGATCCAGCGTCAGGGTGATCCACTCCCCGCAATACGGGCAGGCGATATCGACAAAGCGTTCCGGGTCGGACATGGCAATTCCTTGCAGCGGCTTGGAGTGATGGACAACAGGGATAGTGCGGTGCCGCGTCACCGCCTGCGGCGCGTCATTCAGTTGACCGGCACATCGAACGCGGTCTCCGGCATCGGCTCGGGGCGGAACGTGAAGTGCCACCACTCCATCGGATAATTGGCAAATCCCTCCGCCGCCATCGCATGCAACAACTGCTGGCGGTGGGCACGCTGTACCGGGCTGATGTCGCGCGCATCGGTATGCGCACGCGCATCGAAGAAATCGAACTCGGTGCCCATCTCCACCGGCTGGCATGGGCCGTGCCGGCAGTCCAGCAGCCCCAGGTCCAGCGTTGCGCCGCGGCTATGCCCGGAGGTCTCGGCGATGTAGTCCCCCAGCAGCGCGCGTTTGTCCACGCGCGGGTAGTGCTGCGCCTTGGTCGACTGGTCTTGCAGATCCGCAGCCCAGGCCACGAATGCCTGCACCGCCCGCACCGGCCGGTAGCAATCGAACACCTGCAGTCGATAGCCCTGGGGCTTGAGCGACCGCGCCACCCGCGCCAGGGCCTCCGCGGCCGGACGCAGCAAATAGCAGGTGGGCGCCAGATACCCCGGCACCACGCGCCCGGTGAAGTTGTTGCTGCCCGCATAACGCATGTCCACCGCGATTTCCGGCGCGAGGTCCTGCACATTGACCAGACCGGCTTGTGCGGCGGTCGTTGCTGAAGAGATGTGCACCTGGGCGGCTGTGGCAACGCACGGCACCAACGCAATCGACAGCAGGGCGCAACAGACCTTGCCCCGAAACCGAGAAGATAATGTCCGTGCCGACTTGATGTGCCTCATCGTTTCTCCTTTGCAACCATATGGAAACACTGCGCCGGAAGTATCGCGTCCGTATCGGCTCGCCAAGAAGACGCATGGCGGCTGCGACCACGATGCACCTATGAACCGTCGCTCTCAAGCCGTTCTGCCGCAGCCGGCAGGCCGGGTAGTCGCAGCGGCCCGGTCAACGCATGCAGGATGCGCGCATCCTCGGCATCCAGCGTGCGGGCGTCGCTGCTGCGGTAGTGATGATGAAACGCCTGCAGGGTGGCGGCGGGATCGTCGAGGCTGTAGCCGAGCAAGGCGAGCGCCTGCCAGGGATCGAAACCTGCCGGCGCGGCGGGGGCATCGGCGGCAGGCCAGCGGCCGAAGCCGGCGTCGGCCAGGCGCTTCCACGGAAACAGCGGGCCGGGGTCGTTCTTGCGGGTCGGGGCCACGTCTTCGTGGCCGACGACCTGGGTGCGCGGGATGCGCAGGCGGGTGCACAGGTCGTCCAGCAGCACCAGCAGGCTGTCGATCTGGGCGGGCGCGAACGGCTCGCTGCCGTCGTTGTCCAGCTCGATGCCGATCGAGGCGGAGTTGATGTCGGTGATGGTGCCCCAGCGCCCGGCACCGCCGTGCCAGGCGCGCTGGTCGTCGCTGACCAGTTGATAGCGTGTGCCATCTTCGCCAATCAGATAGTGCGCACTGACCCGACCGCCGCTATTGCGCCCGCGCAGCGTGCCCAGGCTCTGCGGCACCGACTGCTGGTCGGTGAAGTGCAGCACGATCAGGATCGGCCGCCGTGCGTCGTAATTGGGCGAAGGCACCCACCGGGCCAGCGGATTGCGCTGCGGCGTGTGCGCACACGCGCCCAATGACAGCACCACCAGACACAGCGCGGCGCGTAGCCACGACGATGGCGATGGCGTGGAAGCAGATGACATCGGATTCTCCTGGCGAAACGACAAGGGCCTGCGCTGTACCTGCGCCCCGATGGGCCGCGCATGCGAGGCGGCCATTATCTGCTGTGCGGGGCGATGGCGTGCAGCACGCGGCTGCGGCCGGTGGCAGGCAGACTGCACGTGCGCAGAGACCGACAGACCTTACGGCACCGCTGCGCCATGCGACACGCACCGGGGATACTTGCGCATGCGTACACTACAAGCCGGCGTGGTCGGCGCAGGTCCGCGCGCCTGCGGTCGTGATTCCCTGTAAAAAGCCTTGCCAGTCGCTGCACCCCTCAAGAGTCTTCTTCATGCCATTGTCGCGCTGCCTGCTGACGTTGTTGCTGCTGGTCATCGGCCTGCCCTGCGGTGCCGTTGCGGCAAACCCTGCCACCCCAACGCCGCACACCGCGCCATTTGCGGCCAGCGATGCGCAGTTGGCGGCCGACTACTGGATCCAGCGCAGTCGCAACGCGCAGACGCTGCGCATGACGGCCGCGCAGATTGCCGGCCTCAATGCACGCTTGCTGCGCGACGATGGCTCCATGCACGACCTGTCGCAGCTGGCCGAGGTACTACCCGCGGCCGAGGTGCGCGCGCGCATCGAAGCACGGTCGGCCACACCGACGCGTGCGCTCTACGACAGCGATGGGCGCAGCATCGATGCCTCGCGCCTTGCGACGCTGCGCCAGGCCCTGGCACTGGATGCACTGCCCGCACAGGTCACGCCCCGGTTTGCGCTGGTGGTGCAGCGTGCGGCACTGCGCACCTTCCCCACCGCGCAGCGCGTGTTCAGCACCACCGACGACCACGATATCGACCGCTTCCAGGAATCGGCGCTCTACCCCGGCACGCCGGTGGCGGTGCTGCATACCAGCGCCGATGGTGCATGGCACTTCGTGCTGGCGGCCAACTATGCGGCCTGGATTGCTGCCGACCGGATTGCCCTGGGCACGCGTCGCGAGGTGCTGGACTACGCACGCCGCCGCCCACGGCTGGTGGTCGCCGGCGCACGCGTGCAGAGCGCCTACACCCCGGACGTGCCGGCCGTCTCCGCACTGACGCTGGACATGGGCACCAGCGTGCCGCTGCTCGGCGACTGGCCGCCGCAACAGCCGGTCAACGGGCAGCTGCCGCAGGCTGCCTACGTCGTGCAGTTGCCGCTGCGCGGCAGCGACGGGCGTTTGCAGCTGGTGCCGGCGCTGATTCCGCGCGGCGCCGACGTGCGCCTTGGCCCGCTGCCGGCCACGCCTGCGGCATTGCTGCAGCAGGCGTTCAAGTTCCTCGGCGAACGCTATGGCTGGGGCAACGACTACGATGCGCGCGACTGCAGTGGGTTCGTGCTGGACGTGTATCGCAGCCTGGGCATCGCATTGCCACGCAATACCGGCGACCAGGCACGCAGTCCGGCACTGCTCGGCGTTCCGTTCCAGACGCAGGCGCCATTGCCGCAGCGCCTGCAGCAACTTGCACGGCTGCAGGTCGGCGATCTGATCTATATCCCCGGTCATGTGATGCTGGTGATCGGACACGAGCACGGTGCACCATGGGTGATCCATGATGTGGCCGGTGCCCATTACCGCGACGTGGCCGGCGACGTGCAGCGCGCGCGCTTGAACGGTGTGTCGGTGACCCCGCTGCTGCCCCTGCTCGCCAGCGACGGCACGCCGTTCGTCGATCACATCACCCGCATCCAACGCATCGCACCGATTGGCTCCCCATGAAGATCACCGGCTTTCGCCTCGGCATGCTGCGCGTGCCATTGAAGACCCCGTTCAAGACTGCGATACGCACCGTGCAGGCGATCGAGGACGTGGTGGTGCTGCTGCAGACCGATAGCGGCCATATCGGCTATGGCGCCGCGCCGGCCACCGCGCCGATCACCGGCGATACGCACGGCGCCATCATCGCCGCCATCAGCCATTGCATCGGCCCGGCGTTGATCGGCCAGGACGTGGCCGATCTCAACCGGCTATGCGTGCTGGTGCAACACGCGCTGGAGCGCAACACCAGCGCCAAGGCGGCGGTGGAGATCGCGCTCTACGACCTATGGGCGCAGGGCTTCGGCACCCCGCTCTACCAGGCGCTTGGCGGCGGCACGCCGCGCATCACCACCGACATCACCATCAGCGTCGATAGCATCGAGGTGATGGTGGCGCAGGCGCACTCGGCGCTCGCACGCGGCTATCGGTCGCTGAAGATCAAGGTCGGCAAGGACAGCGACTCGGACGTCGAACGGATCATGGCGATGCATGCCGCGGTCGCTGGTCGCGCATCGCTGCGCCTGGATGCCAACCAGGGCTGGACGCCCAAACAGGCGGTGCGCACCATGCGCACGCTGGAACACGCCGGCATCGTGATGGAACTGGTGGAACAGCCGGTCAGGGCCGCGGACATCGACGGGCTGGCGTTTGTCAGCGCACGGATCGACACGCCGGTGATGGCCGACGAAAGCGTGTTCTCGCCGGTCCAGGTGATCGACCTCATCCAGCGCCGCGCCGCCGATATCGTCAACATCAAGCTGATGAAGACCGGCGGGCTATCCAATGCGATCCGCATTGCCGATATCGCGGCCGTGTACGGCGTGCCGTGCATGATCGGCTGCATGATCGAATCCAGCATCAGCGTGGCCGCGGCAGTGCATCTGGCGGTGGCCAAGGCCGACAGCATCACCCTGGCAGATCTGGATGCGCCTGCACTCGGGCAGTTCGATCCCACCGAGGGCGGCGTGCATTTCGACGATGCCCGGATCCATATCGACGACTCCCCAGGCCTGGGCATCCGCCGCATCCGCGTGCTGGAGCTGTTGCCGGGCTAACGCGCCATTGGATATTTCCAAGCCGCGTCGGTCGGTCTGTCGAGCGCGCGGTGCCCTCGCCGCTCGCAGGACACGCCGTGAATCCGTCCGTGGAGGCTCGTTGGCGGCATCCAGGCCGCCACACGGCCCCGCAAACGGCCAGGGCACCGCACCAGAGAGTTCGTCGGTTGCCCTACTGAAACCATGCATACCCGCACTCTCCAATGGTCTCAGCCGCTCCAAGGCCCGCCAAGCACGCACACGAACATCGCGCACGCATGCACTACACAGCTGCGTTGCTGGGTACAGTAGCGATAAGGTGTTGGTCAGCAATGCAGTGTCGAGGCACCGCACTGTCGCCGCCAACAGCCGATCGACTCAACGCAGCTCACCCTGCCAGACCCATTCCCCCGGAGCCTGCATGCGCCTTGCCACCGTGTTTCGATCCGTTGCGCTGCTGGCGCTGGCAAGCTGCAGCAGCCTTGCCGTCGCTGCCGGCCCAATCGACGCCTTGAATCAGGCGCGCGCACTGGTCGTGGTGACCACGCCGGATTGGGACAGCACCCAGGCACGCCTGCAGACATTCGCCCGTGTAGGCGGCCACTGGCAACCGGCCGCACCGGGCTTCGCAGTCGCGCTCGGGCGGCATGGCAGTGCCTGGGGCGATGGCCTGCATCCCAAGCAGACGCAAGGCCCGCAGAAGCGCGAAGGCGACGGCCGCAGCCCGGCCGGTGTATTCGCGATCGGCCCGGCCTTCGGTTACGCCCAACAGATCGACAGCGCCATGCCGTACCAGGCGATGAGCGCCACCCACTACTGCATGGATGTGCCGAGCTCGCCGCTGTACAACCGTATCGTCGACGCCGCGCAGGTCGGGGAGGCCGCAGTGGCCGGGTCGAGCGAACGGATGCGCCTGGACCTGCAACATCCCGGCGATGCGCGCTACAGCGAGGGCTTTGTGATCGCGCACAATCCCGATGCGGTGCCCGGGCACGGCAGCTGCATCTTCGCGCATCTGTGGCGCACGCCGGGCCAGTTCACCGCCGGCTGCACTGCGATGGCGCCGGCCGATATGCAACGCCTGCTGGCCTGGTTGAAGCCCGACGACACACCACTGTTCGTGCTGTTGCCGCGTGCCGAATACGCACGCCTGCAGGCCCAGTGGCAGTTGCCCGAGTTGAAGGAGGTGGGCCGATGAGCAGCGCGGCTCCCGCACCCGACCCCACTGGCCTGGTCCGCGTGGTCAGCCGCTGGCAGATCGTCGGCTTGTCCATCAACGATGTCATCGGCAGCGGCATCTACCTGCTGCCGGCGGCCACCGCTGCGCTGCTCGGGCCGATGAGCCTGTGGGCAGTGCTGCTGGCCGGTCTGGCAGTGGCACTGCTGGTGTTGTGCTACGCGCAGGCGGCGAGCTATTTCGACACCCCGGGCGGCAGTTATCTGTACACGCGTGAGGCGTTCGGCCCGTTTGTCGGCTTTCAGATCGGCTGGATGATCTGGCTCACCCGCATCAGTTCGGCAGCGGCATTGAGCAACGGCCTGGCCGACGCGGTCGCGCGGTTCTGGCCGACCGTGGCAACCGATCACTGGGCGCGCCTGCTGGTGGTCGTCGGTTCTTTGGGTGTGCTCACCGCCATCAACGTGATCGGGGTGAAATCGGCTGCGCGTACCGGCATTGCGCTGGTGATCGGCAAGCTGGTGCCGTTGCTGCTGTTCGTGGCAATTGGCGTGTTCTACGTGGACTGGTCGTGGGCCTTTGCCGGCACCACGCCGGACCTGCGCGACCTGGGCAATCTCGGCGAAGCGGCCTTGCTGCTGCTGTTCGCCTATGCCGGCTTCGAAAACATCCCTGCGGCCGCTGGCGAATACCGCAACCCGCGTCGCGACGTGCCATTTGCGCTGATCACCATGATCGTTACCGTCACCTTGATCTATGCGGCGGTCCAGGTCGTGGCACAAGGCACGCTGCCCAATCTTGCCGCCTCGCCCACGCCCCTGGCCGATGCCGCAAGCCGTTTCGGCGGCGAAGCGCTGGCACTGATCCTCACTGTCGGTGCCACCATTTCCATCCTCGGCACCACCAGCAACACGGTCATGCTCGGGCCGCGCTTTCTGTTCGCGCTGGCGCAAGACGGCTACGGCCCGGCATTTCTGGCACGTGTGCATCCACGTTTCCACACCCCGGCAGCGGCGGTGCTGACCCAGGGCGTGCTGTCGCTGGCGCTGGCGGTGTCGGGCTCGTTCACGCAGCTGGCATTGCTGTCAATGGTCACCCGGCTGTTTGCCTATATCGGCACGGCCGCGGCAGTGATCGTGCTGGCGCGTCGCTACCGGCAACGCACCGACACCTTGCGCCTGCCCGGCGGGCCGGCCATTCCCATCGCCGCGCTGCTGCTGTCGCTGGGCCTGCTCGCCAGCGCCAGCTGGCAGAACCTGGCGGCCGCCGGTGTGGCGCTGCTGGTGGGCTGGGTGATCTACCTGTTCCCGCGCAAGCCTGCATAACCACTTTCGCAGGACGCTCGCGCAACGCTCACGTACGACTAACCGCGCGCGTCCAACGCTGCAGCCCTGACCTGCATGGGAGCTTGCAATGAAACTGCGCCGTGTCTACAGCACGCCCGATATCGAGAGTGCGCAACGCGTCATGCAGGCCGCACGCAGCGCCGGCATCGACAACGATGCGCTGTCATTGATCGCCCGTTCGGATATCGAACTCGAAGGCATTCCCGACGAGCGCAAGGATGCCAAGACGGATTTTCTCCCCGCCGCAGCGCGCGGCGCCGCGACCGGTGGCGCTGCGGGCCTGGTGGCCGGGCTGGTCGCGATCGCCGTGCCTCCGATCGGGCTCACCATTGCCGGGGCAGGTGTCATGGCGCTGGCAGGGGCTCTGGTCGGCACCTGGTCATCTGCGTTGATCGGCGCCACCGTGCCCGACCCGGTACGCCGCCAATTCGAGGACGAAATCCAGGCAGGGCGCGTGCTGGTGATCATCGATGCCGACGAGCCATCGCTGCAGCACGCAGAGGCCAGCCTGAATGCCGCCGGCGCCACGCCGCTGCCATATGAGGCCGCATCGGCTGCGACGTGATGCGTGCGCATGCACTGGCAGCCTCGCATGCGTCGCGTCCGGCATCGACGACGCGGCGCGCCACACAGCGCGGCCGGCAAGCGGTTGCCAGACGCCGACATGTCTTGATGCCCTCCTCACCCGCCCTGGCAACGGATTTAACACCCGCCCGCCTAGGTTAGGGCGCACATTCACCATGGAGACGAGCATGAACGTGCCGTATCAGATTCCAGGCCGTGCGCCGGACGAAGACCGCAGTCAGAATGTATCCAACTATTGGCGCGAACGCTTCACCGAAGAATCGTATTACACCGAAGGGGACCGCTACGAGGATTACGAGGGCGCCTACCTTGCCGGACACGAGGCGCGTATCCGCGAAAACGCGCGCGCCTATGACCAGGTGGAAGCGGAGTTGCACCGCGACTGGGAAGCCAACCGCGGCACCAATGGTCTGAGTTGGAGCAAGGCGCGTCACGCAGTCAAGCGCGCCTGGGAAAATGCGGCAGACTTCGTCGCCGGCGACAACAAGTCCAAGCCCTGAACACAACAACGCCACCGTCGAGGTGGCGTTGTTGTATCACCAGCTCGCGCAGCAGTGGCGACGGATGTGTATTCACTGTTGGCAACACGATGCATCACGCATCGTCAGCCTCACCACATCGGGCGTGTCCTTTCGCACGCGATCGCACCGGACGGGCTGCCCTAGTGCGATGCAGCTACCGAAACTCGCTTCATGGTGAAACAACGATTCGGGATAAGCGCGTTCCGCAGAGAGTGATCTACGACAAGGGCGGCCCCGACGGCGTCGTGTAAGGTGTTGAAAACCCAACGCAGGACACGTTGCGGGAGGGCTGCAACGTCACTGCGCCCATCCCCTGGAGGACCTCATGTCTGTCCGACGTCTGCTTGCCCTGGCCTGCTCGGCCAGCTTGTTCACCACCACCGCCGCATGTGCTGCGCCTGCCGTCGCGCCGGCTGCCGCCATTCCCAAGGCGCAGTGGCCGTTCCAGGCCACCACCGTTGCCGATTTTGACGAGCCCTGGGCGATGACCTTCCTGCCCGACGGCAGCCTGCTGGTCAGCGAAAAACGCGGTGCGTTGATGCGGCTTGACCTCAAGACCAAACGCAAGAGCGCCATTACCGGCATTCCGGCAGTGGCCTACGGCGGCCAGGGCGGCTTCGGCGATGTACTGGCGCATCCGCGCTTTGCCAAGAATGGCCTGGTCTATGTCAGCTACGCCGAACCCGGGCAGGGCGATACGCGCGGCGCTGCGGTGGCAAGGGCCAAGCTCACGCTGGATGGCACTGGCGGCGGCACGCTGTCGGATTTACAGGTGATCTGGCGCCAGGATCCCAAGGTCACCGGCAACGGTCACTTCGGGCATCGGCTGGCCTTCGGCCCGGATGGCAAGCTGTGGATCAGCTCCAGCGAGCGCCAGAAGTTCACCCCGGCCCAGGACATGCAAGCCAATCTCGGCAAGCTGATCCGTCTCAATGATGACGGCAGCGTGCCGGCCGACAACCCGTTCGCTGCACAGGGCGGCGTTGCCGCGCAGGTGTGGTCGCTGGGTCACCGCAATATTCTCGGCCTGGCCTTCGACGGCAAGGGGCGCCTGTGGGAACACGAAATGGGTCCGCTTGGCGGCGATGAGCTGAACCTGATCCAGCGCGGCGCCAACTACGGTTACCCGGTCGTCTCCAACGGAGACAACTACGACGGCACCCCGATCCCGGACCACAATACCCGCCCGGAATTTGCCGCGCCCAAGATCAGCTGGACTCCGGTGATCTCGCCGGCCGGCTTTGTGATCTACAGCGGCAAGCAGTTTCCTGCATGGCGCGGCAACGGCTTCATCGGCGGCTTGTCGTCGATGGCGCTGGTGCAGGTGTCCCTTGGCGATCAGCCGCGTGAGCTGGCCCGCTACGACATGGGCGCGCGCATTCGTGAAGTGGAACAGGGTCCGGACGGCGCGCTGTGGTTGCTGGAAGACGAAGCCAGCGGCAGCACCGGGCGCCTGCTCAAGCTGACGCCCAAGAGCAAGGCGGCGGTCGAGAACGACGCGTAATTGCGCGGAAATGCGTCCAGGGGATCGTGCCACCGCCACACGTCAACCGCGTGCTGGCGGTGGCCACGATTTTCGCGGCCGGCCACGTTCGAGCCGGTACGGTGCATGTCGCGGCGCACGCAGAATCCACGCACCCGTGGCAACACCGATCGGTCACGCGCCTGCGTCACCCGTGACCCGATGACGGTGCGCCCTTCGGCCACGTCCGTCATCGTTTATCTGGTGCAATAGCCGCACGCGCTGCTTACTACGCAAGCGCGCGCACCACGCCCGGGTGTGCTCAGGCGTCCAGCAACTCGAACGTCACTGCCTCGCCACTCTTGGCCGATGCGCACACCCATACATCGAACACCCCCGGCTCGGCACCAAACACGTTCCTGTGATTGGTGAAGGCCAGCGCGTCGCGCGCCAGGGTGAAGGTCACGTCCGCGCTTTCGCCAGGCTGCAACAACACCTTGCGGAAGCCCTTGAGTTCGCGCACCGGGCGCACCCGGCTGGCCACCCGATCGTGCACATACAGCTGCACCACTTCCTCGCCGGCCACGCGGCCGGTGTTGGTGACGCGCGTGGTGATGGTCAGCGTCTGGTCCCAGCCAAGCTGCGCGCTGCTCAATTGCGGCTGCGCATAGGCAAAGGTGGTGTAACTCAGGCCATGGCCAAACGGATACAGCGGCTCGTTGGGCATCTCGCGCCAGCGCGCCTTGTACTCGGACAGCGTCGGCAGTTCCGGGCGACCGGTGCGCAGATGGTTGTAGAAATACGGCTGTTGCCCGGTCACCTGCGGAAAGCTGATCGGCAGACGCGCGGACGGGTTGTAGTCGCCGAACAACACATCGGCCACGCCGGTACCGGTCTGCGTGCCCAGGTACCAGGTCACTGCAATCGCATCGGCATCGCGCACTGCACCGCTCAGGGCCAGCGCGCGGCCATTGCGCAGCAACACCACCATCGGCGTGCCGGTGGCGGCGATGGCTTCGGCCAATGCCTGCTGCGCCGGCGGCAACACGATCTCGGTGCGCGACTGCGCCTCGCCACTGAACCGCTGCGGCTCGCCCAGCGCCAGCACCACCACGTCGGCGGCCTGCGCCGCATCGATGGCGGCGGAAATACCACCCGGCAGCGCCTCTTCCAGGCCGCAGCCCGGCACCACCGTCAAATGCTCGCTGCCGACCACCGCACGCACGCCCTGCTCCAGGGTCACATAGCGGTCCTTGTCGCCGAACAGCGTCCAGCAACCCTCGATGTTCTCGCGGTCCTGCACGAACGGCCCGATCAGCGCGATGCGCTGGCCGCTTTTCTTCAGCGGCAACAGGTCGCCGTCGTTCTTCAGCAACACGATCGAACGCCGCGCCGCATCGCGCGACAGCGCATCGTGCGCGGGCAGATGCGTGGTATCGGCTTCGCGTGCCGGATCCAGCGAGCGGTACGGGTTGTCGAACAGCCCGATCGCTTCCTTCAGCTGCAGCATGCGGCGGACGCTGGCATCCAGCGTGGCCATCGGCACCTCGCCACTTTCCACCAGCGACGGCAGGTGCGCGGCATAGAAACCGCTCTGCATGCTCAGATCCAGGCCGGCCAGGAACGCCTTCTTGGTCGCATCGCGCTCATCGGCCGCATAGCCGTGCGCAATCAGTTCCATGTCGGCGGTGTAATCGGAAATCACCACGCCGGGGAACTGCCATTCACCGCGCAGGATCTCGGTCAGCAATTCGTGGTTGGCGCTGGCCGGCACGCCGTTGATGTCGTTGAACGAGGACATCACGGTCAATGCGCCGGCATCGAAGGCGGACTTGAACGGCGGCAGGTGCACATCGCGCAGGGTCTGCGGCGCGATGTCCACGGTGTTGTATTCCATGCCCGCCGCCACCGCACCGTAGGCGGCGAAGTGCTTGGGCGTGGCCAGCAGGCAGTCGTCGGCCTTCAGATCGCCACCCTGGAAGCCGCGCACGCGGGCGGCGGCAAACGCCGCGCCCAGCACCACGTCTTCGCCGGCGCCTTCCGCGCCACGGCCCCAGCGCTGGTCGCGCGCGATGTCCACGGCCGGTGCGTAGGTCCAGTGCAGGCCGGCGGCGGTCGCTTCGATCGCGGTGGCGCGCGCGGTGCGCTCGGCCAGTTCGGGTTCGAAGCTGGCCGCTTCGCCCAGCGGAATCGGGAACACCGTGCGCATGCCGTGGATCACATCCGCCGCCAGGATCACCGGGATGCCCAGGCGGCTTTCTTCCACCGCCACCTTCTGGATCTGTGCGCCCAGCGCAGCGCCGACGCCGTTGAACAGCGAGCCGACCCGACCCGCGCGCACCTGCTGCAGCACCTCGTCGGCGTTGAGCACGTTGGCTTCGGGATTCACGTCCGGTGCGAACGGCCGCACCATGTCGGCGAACACACCCAACTGTCCGACCTTCTCTTCGACGGTCATCTGGGCAATCAGGGTTTCGATACGATCAGCAGCCATGAGATCCTTGAGAAAACGTTTACATGGCCGTCAATTCTAGCCTGACGCGACCGCGAGGGGGCAAGTGTCGGGATTTGGAATGCGGGATCCGGGATTTGCAGGGGCCGGTTGAACCACGCGTTGGCGCGGTGGATCGGTCGCGTGGTCGTGGACCGCTGGTCCGGTGCCGGGTGGATCTCCGGGGCTCGGCATGGCCCGAAGGCGCCGCCCGATGCAGCACTCGGTGGCCGTCAGCGGGCCCGCTCGCGCTCGATGATCACCCCCACCGCCTGCGCGCCGCGCACCGCACCGGGCTTGCTCAGCTTCAACCGCAGCCAGTGCACGCCGAATTCGTCCAGCACGATCGCCGCGCAGCGCTCGGCCAGGGTCTCGACCAGCCCGAAGTCCGATGCCTGCACGAATTCGATCAGCCGCTTGCTCACCGCCTTGTAGTTCAAGGTATCGGCGATATCGTCGCTGGCGGCCGGAATGCGGTTGTCGAAGCCCATTTCCAGATCGAAACGCAGCGTCTGGCGGATGCGCCGCTCCCAGTCGTAGATGCCGATCAGCGCATCGATTTCCAGGCCTTCGATAAAAACTTTGTCCATAGGTGGGGAATCGGGAATCGGGAATCGGGAATGGGGATTAGGGAATGGTGAGAAGCACAAGCAACAACAAGGCAGCGCGAACGGAATCGAAATAGCGCTCTTACTATTCCCGATTCCCGATTCCCGATTCCCCCGCCGCCAGCGGCGGCAAGCCAGCCATATCCCAACGCGGCGTCACATGCACCGCCGCGTCGGCGCGCTCGCCGGCCTCCAGCCGCAGCGCGCCGGCGAAGGCGATCATCGCGCCGTTATCGGTGCACAGGGCCGGCCGCGGGAAGCACACCCGGCCGCCGCGCCGCTGCGCCGCGTCCTGCAGGCGTGCGCGCAGGCGCTTGTTGGCGCCGACGCCGCCGGCCACCACCAGGGTGTTGCAATCGGCCGCATCCAGCGCGCGCAGGCATTTGATCGCCAGCGTCTCCACCACCGCATCCTCGAACCCGCGTGCGATATCCGCCCGCGTGGTGTCGGACTGGTCGCTGCCGCGCCAGGCCAGCAGCACCTGGGTCTTGAGCCCGCTGAAACTGAAATCCAGCCCGGGCCGGTCGGTCATCGGCCGGGCGAATTTGTAGCGCCCCGGGGTGCCGGTTTCGGCCAGGGCGGCCAGCTGCGGGCCACCCGGATACGGCAGGCCCATCATCTTGGCAGTCTTGTCGAACGCCTCGCCGGCCGCATCGTCCAGCGTCTCGCCAAGCACGGCGTACTCGCCCAGCGCCTTCACCGACACCAGCTGGGTGTGGCCGCCGGAGACCAGCAGCGCCACGAACGGCGGCTGCGGCGGGTCGTCTTCCATCAATGGCGCCAGCAGATGGCCTTCCATGTGATGCACGCCGATCGCCGGCACATCCAGCGCCCAGGCCAGCGATCGCGCCACGCCCGCACCGACAAGGAGTGCGCCGACCAGGCCCGGGCCGGCGGTATAGGCCACCCCATCGAGTTCGTCGATCCCCAGTCCGGCCTCGTCCAGGGTCTGGCGGATCAGCGGCAGCAGCTTGCGCACATGGTCGCGGCTGGCCAGCTCCGGCACCACCCCGCCGTATTCGGCATGCAGCGCGATCTGGCTGTAGACCGCGTGGGCGCGCAGCGCCGGCACCCCGGACAGCGCGGTGTCGTAGACCGCCACACCGGTCTCATCGCATGATGATTCGATCCCAAGAACTTTCACGGCAACTCGGCAGGCAGGCACATGTGGCCTATTTTCGCAGCTTTTGCCCTGCGCAGATCGGCCATGGGCGATCTGCTGCGCAGCCGGGCGATCGCCACCGATCCCGCGCCAGCGCAGGGTTTAGCAGGCCTGCACGCGCACATGCTGCCGGGGGCTTGCAGGCCGCCTGCAAGTCGTTATAATGCGCGGCTCGCCGGGGCAACCCGGAAATTCCGTCACGCGAGTCCGCTCGCACCCGCCCGGGGCTCCCGGACGGAAATCCCATTATCTGGAGAACCCATGCCCAGCGTTAAAGTCCGCGAGAACGAGCCCTTCGAATTTGCGCTCCGCCGTTTCAAGCGCACCTGCGAAAAGGCCGGCGTGCTGGCCGAAACCCGCAAGCGCGAGTTCTATGAAAAGCCGACCCAGGAGCGCAAGCGCAAGGCTGCCGCTGCTGTGAAGCGTCAGTTGCGTCGTTCCTCGCGCGACGTCACCAAGCGCCAGCGCTTGTACTGATCGAACGCGGTTCCCTGCCGAGGGGCATGCGCTGAAGGCGCGGCCCACCGGGTGGAACCCAAGAGCCGGCACGCGCAAGCGTCGCCGGCTTTTTGTATTGGTCCTATGCCAGGCGAGCGCTTCGCAGCTGTCAAGGCGACCGGCAGTGCCCGCGGTCGTCCGCGCCGCTCAGGCCCCACTTCCTGCCGATGCACTGCGCCCGTCATGGCGCATCGGCACATCTGTCACACGCCCTCCCAGGAGTTACACCATGCCCCTCAAGCAACAGCTCACCGATGACATGAAAGCCGCCATGAAGTCCGGCGACAAGCACAGCCTGGGCGTGATCCGGCTGATCAATGCCGCGATCAAGCAGAAGGAAGTGGATGAGCGCATCGAGATGGACGATGCCGCCGTGATCGCGGTGCTCGACAAGATGGTCAAGCAGCGCAAGGACTCGGTCACCCAGTACGAAGCCGCCGCACGCGAAGACCTGGCGCAGATCGAGCGCGAGGAGATCGCGGTGATCGAGCGCTACCTGCCGGCCAAGATGGGCGAAGCCGAGATCGTCGCTGCCATCCAGGCAGCCATCGCGCAGACCGGTGCCAGCAGCCCGGCCGATATCGGCAAGTTGATGGGCGCGCTCAAGCCCAAGCTGGCCGGTCAGGCCGACATGGGCCTGGTCTCCACGCTGGTCAAGCAGCATCTGGCAGGCTGAGTCTTCGCCTGCGCAGCGCCCTGTGCCCGATGGCCAGGGCACCGCAACCAGCCGCCTGCGTGCGGCTGGCTGCAGCGCAGTTTCAACGGCAGCACACGCGCAACATCCAGCGCCCGCTTTCACCAGATCTTTGAACGGCCCCTGTTAGAACACCTTCGCCAGCACAGGTCCGGGTGAAGCATTCCGCATGCCGGCTTCGCCTCACGACGCCTGCGCACATAACGGTATGCCCAAGGATTCCCCCGCCGGTGACGAAGCTCTCAACCGAACACCTGCAAAAGCACCTGAGCCGCCTGCAGCGCAGCCTGCCGATGGCACTGCTCAATCGCTTTCTCGAGATCGACGTGATGACGCAGGCCGCGTCGCTGTCGTTCTACGCCTTGCTGTCGCTGGCACCGCTGCTGGTGCTGCTGCTGTGGCTGACCGCCTCGCTGTATCCGCCTGCACAGGAAGCGCTGGTGCAGCAGATCGCGCAACTGGCTGGCGGCAGCGCGGCGGAGGTGGCCGATACGGTGATCCGCAACGCCACCGATCAACCCGGCGTGGGTTCGCTGGCCGGACTGTGGAGCACGCTGCTGCTGTTCATCGGTGCCACTGCGGTGTTCGCGCAGTTGCAGAACGCGCTGAACCTGATCTTCCGCACCGACAAGCAGCGCCTGGAAGGGCTGATGGCGTGGCTGAAGAAGCGCGTGTTCTCCTTCGGCGTGATCCTGGCACTGGGCTTTTTGTTGATCGTGTCGATGATTGCCACCACCGCGTTGCAGGTGGTGTTCGCACGCTTGCCGTCGGTGCTGCCGGCGATCGGCTACATCACCACCCTGGCGCTGTATTCGCTCGCCTTCGCCTTCCTGTATCGCTATCTGCCCGACCGCACCGTCAACTGGCGGCAGGCCTTTGTCGGCGGTGTGATCACCGCGCTGCTGTTTGCCTTGGGTCGCTACGGCATCGGCCTGTACATCGCCAGGGCCGCCCCTGGCAGCGCATACGGATCGATGGGCACCCTGGTGATCCTGCTGGTGTGGATGTACTACGCCTCGGTGGTGTTCTTTGTCGGCGCCCTGCTGACCGCGGTGATCGACGAGCGCGTGCGCTCGCATCGCAAGCTGCGCGAGGCCGGCGTGGATACGGACAACCTGCCGCCGGTCGCTGCCGACCCAGGCGCCACGCCGCAGCCGCCGGCTGCCCCGACGCGCAGTTGATGGCGCCTGCAAAGCCTGCTGCCGCGTATACGCAGGCAGCAGGCTCCGCTTCGCTGAGGCCCGTCGCTCACTGACACCGGCGCGCGCCGGCGGCTGGGATATCCTAGCGGGATGGCCCGCATCCCCGACGCGTTCATCGACGAACTGCTTGCCCGCACCGACATCGTCGAGGTGGTGGGCGGCCGGGTGCCGCTCAAGCGTCAGGGCAAGGAATATTCGGCGCGCTGCCCGTTCCACGACGAGCGCTCGGCCTCGTTCACGGTCTCGCCGACCAAGCAGTTCTATCACTGCTTCGGCTGCGGCGCGCATGGCACCGCGATCAGCTTTCTGATGAATTACGACCGCCTCGAATTCCTCGACGCGGTCGACGAGCTGGCCAAGCGCGCCGGCATGGACATCCCGCGCGAGACCCAGCAACGCAGCCCGCAGCAGCAGGACGACAGCCGCGAGCTGTATTCGGCACTGGAAGCGGCGACCAAGTTCTTCCAGCGCCAGCTCGAGGGCAGCGAACGCGCGCGCGACTATCTTGACGGCCGCGGCGTGGATGCCGACAACCGCGCGCGCTTCCAGATCGGTTACGCCCCCGATGGCTACAGCGCGTTGAAGGACACGCTGGGCACCGATGCGCGCCGCATGAGCGTGCTCGAACGCGCCGGGCTGTTTTCCAAGAACGATCGCGGCCATGTCTACGACAAGTTCCGCGACCGGGTGATGTTCCCGATCTTCGACCGCCGCGGCCGCGTGATCGCCTTCGGCGGCCGCATCATGGGCGCGCCGGCCGACGGCCGCGACCCGGGGCCGAAGTACCTCAATTCGCCGGAAACCGCGCTGTTCCACAAGGGCCGCGAGTTGTACGGCCTGTGGCAGGTGCGCCAGGCCAATCAGAAGATCGAGCGGCTGATCGTGGTGGAAGGCTATATGGACGTGGTCTCGCTGTTCCAGTTCGGCGTCACCCAGGCGGTGGCCACGCTGGGCACCGCGACCACGCCCGAACATGCCGAACTGCTGTTCCGCAACGCGCCGGATGTGTATTTCTGCTTCGACGGCGACAACGCCGGCCGCAAGGCGGGCTGGCGTGCGCTGGAATCGGTGCTGCCGCGCATGAAGGACGGCCGCCAGGCGTTCTTCCTGTTCCTGCCCGACGGCGAGGACCCGGACACCATCGTGCGCAAGGAAGGCGCGCAGGCCTTCGACCAGCGCCTGAAGCAGGCCACGCCGCTGTCGCAGTTCTTCTTCGACGAGATGTCGCGCGAGATCAATCTGCACACGCTCGATGGCAAGGCGCGGCTGGCCGAACGCGCCAAGCCGATGCTGGCACAGATTCCCGAAGGTGCGTTCGGCGATCTGATGAAGCAGGAACTGTCGCGCCTGACCGGCGTGGGCGCCACCAGCGCGACACAGGCGTCCGCACCGCAAGGACGGCCACCTGCACGCATGGGCGCGCCCACGCAAAAACGCAGCCTGGTACGCGCCTCGATCGCGATCCTGCTGCAGCGGCCGTCGCTGGCGATGAGCCTGGAGGGCGACCACGATTTTTCCGGCCTGCGCCTGCCCGGCATCGACCTGTTGATGGAGCTGCTGGCGCTGGTGCGGCAACGCCCGGAAATCAGCACCGGCGCGCTGCTGGAGCACTTCGCCGAACGCGAAGAACTGGTGGCCCTGCAGAAACTGGCCGCCCAGGCACTGCCCGGCGACGAACACAGCTGGGCGATGGAGCTGCATGACGTGGTCGCGCAACTGGACAAGCAATTGCTGCGGCAGCGCCTGGACGAACTGCAGGACAAGCAGCGCGCGCAGGGCCTGGACGACACCGACAAGTACGAGTTGCGCGAACTGTTCAAGGCGCTCGCCGCGTTGTAGCGCGTGGGGGCAATCGGAGCAGACCACCTGTTGCCGACGTAGCCGGTCAGCCATGCAGGCACGCGCTCATGGCTGCCTGAACAAGATCCTGGCCATCGGGCCGAGCGCCGCGCTGACTGCTTCACTCCTGTCCCGGGTGTCGGCCGATGCCGGCGCGACCGACTCGCAGGCAGCCCACGGGCCTCTACAATGGCACTCTGCAGACAGCTCCCCCCCTCAATACGCACGATGATCAAACACTGGCTGGCGCGGCTGCGCATCGATCCATTCACCCTCGCGCTGCTGTGCACGGTCACGCTCGCCTCGTTCCTGCCGGTCTCGGGCACCGCCGCCGCGATCATGGACGATGTCACCGACGTGGCGATTGCTGCGCTGTTCTTCCTGCACGGCGCGCGCCTGTCGCGCGAGGCGGTCAAGGCCGGCGCGCTGCACTGGCGCCTGCATCTGCTGATCCTGGCCTGCACCTTCGTGCTGTTCCCGCTGCTCGGGCTGTTGTTCAAACCGCTCGCGCATCTTGCACTGACACCGGAGCTGTATATCGGCGTGCTGTTTCTGTGCGCGCTGCCGTCCACGGTGCAATCGTCGATCGCCTTCACCTCGATGGCGCGCGGCAACGTGCCGGCGGCTGTCTGCGCCGCCTCGCTTTCCAGCCTGCTGGGGGTGTTCTTCACACCGTTGCTGATGGGCGCCCTGGTCGGCAGTCAGGGCGCGATGGCGCACCCGGCTGAGGCGATCGGCAAGATCCTGCTGCAGTTGCTGGTGCCGTTCCTGGCTGGCCATTTCATGCGCCCGTGGATCGGCGGCTGGGTCGAACGGCATCGCGCCGTGCTGCGTTACACCGACCAGGGCACCATCCTGCTGGTGGTCTACACCGCCTTCAGCGCATCGGTGAACGAAGGCCTGTGGCAGAAGACGCCGTTGCCGGCCTTGCTCGCGGTGCTCGGTGCGGCCGCGCTGCTGCTGGCGGTGGCGATGCTCTCGATCACCTTCATCGCGCGGCGCCTGCGCTTCAACCGCGCCGACGAGATCGCGATCGTCTTCTGCGGTTCGAAGAAGAGCCTGGCCACCGGCGTGCCGATGGCCAAGGTGATGTTTGCCGGCGGTGGCCTGGGCGCGATCGTGTTGCCGATCATGCTGTATCACCAGCTGCAGCTGATTGTCTGCGCCTTCGTGGCCGCGCGTTATGCACGCACCGCACCGGGCGAGACGCCGGCCGATGCCGGCGGGCATTGAACCTGACAACCACGGCACGACGGTGGCCTGATCGATGACACCCGGCGCCTCCCGCGCTGCGTGTCCTGCCAAGGAAGGCTGCTTGCCACCGGTGGGTTGCCTGCGCCGGATTCGCCAGGCCGCTACGCCCGGCGCGACACCGGTTCGGGCTGCGTGTCGTTGCGGGTTGTAAGCAGATATACAACGGTCATGACGCACTCCGCCGCTGGCACGGTGCCGCTCGCTAGAGTGTTCGATCCACCTGCCTGCCACGCCCATCGGTGATTGCCATGACGCTGCCGTTCCGACGCCTTGCCCCGCCCCTGATCGCGCTGCTGGCGGTACTGGCCACGCTCACCGCCTGCAACAAGCCCGCCACGCCGGCCGCCCCCGCGCAGACCGGGGCAGCGACCACGCCGGCGCCCGCGTCCAGCATTGCCTGGCGCGAGGGCGATGTCGACGATGCCTTCGCCGAGGCCAGGGAAAGCGGCAAGCCGATCCTGTTGTACTGGGGTGCGGCCTGGTGCCCGCCCTGCAATCGCCTGAAAGCCACCTTGTTCAAGGACCCTACCTTCATCGCCCGCACCCAGCAATTCGTGGCGGTGCATCTGGATGGCGATTCGGAGGGCGCGCAGGCCTGGGGCGAGCGCTTCGGCATCAAGGGCTATCCGACCATCATCGTGCTGCGTCCGGATCGCAGCGAGATCACCCGCCTGGCCGGCGATGCCGACAACGCGCGTCTGGCCGATGTCTTGCGCGTGGCCGCCAAGAGCACCAGCACCGTCAGGCAACTGCTCGACACCGCATTGCAGCGCCCGCAGCAACTCAGCGCGGACGACTGGGCCGTGCTCGGCAACTACGCCTGGGGCACCGACGACCGGCTGGTCAAGCCGGAGCAGGCCGTCGATGTGCTCACGCGCCTGTCCAGGTCGGCGCCGCAACCGGCCCTGCAACGCAGCTTCGCCCTGGCAGCGATTACTGCAGCCAAGCACCCACCGGCCGCCAGCGCGGCGTCGCGCAGCTTGCTGGAAGCGGTGCTGGCCGACCCGGCAGAGGTGCGTTCCAATCTCGGCACGCTGAGCTACATGCCCGCACGGCTGGTCGCCGCTGCCAGCAGCGATGCCGGCGAGCGCACCACCTTGTCCAACGCGCTGAATCTGGCGCTGGACAAGATCTATGCCGACCCCGCATTGCCGATCGCCGACCGGCTCGGCACCGCGTACGCACGGATCCAGCTGGCCCGCCTGGCGCAAGGTCAGCCCACCGAGACCGAGGCCAAGGGCGCGCAACCGCCGCTGCCCAAGACCGTGGTCGACACCGTGCAGCAACGCGTGCAATGGGCCACCGACACCGCCAGGACCGATGAGGAACGCCAGTCCACCATCAGCACCGCCGCAGCGTTGCTCGGCGAGGTGGGCGACCGCAGCGGCGCCGAACAGTTGCTGCTGGCCGAGTTGACGCGCAGCAAGACGCCTTACTACTACATGCCCGAACTGGCCGACCTGGCCGAACAACGCGGCGATAAGAAGACCGCGCTGTCCTGGCTCAGGAAGGCGTACGAAAGCGCGCAAGGGCCGGCCACCCGCGTGCAGTGGGGCGTGATGTACGTGGATGGGCTGATCCGGCTCAGCCCGGACGACACCGCCGGCATCGAAGCCGCTGCCACGCAGGTGATCGGCGAACTGGCCGGGCAACCCGATGGCTACCGCCAACGTACCCGGCAGCGCTTTGCCACGCTGGGCGCTGCCTTGAAGACCTGGAGCAAGCAGCATCACCAGGACGGCAATGCGGTGCTGGCGCGCCTGCAGCAGAAGATGCAGAGCAGCTGTGACAGCAAGAACACCAGCGAGTGCGCCAGCTGGTTGAGCTGAGCCGGCGTGAGCGAGCAGCCAGCACGCCACGAATTTGAGTGCGCTAAGTAGCGATTGCGCGCCGGATGCCCAGCCGCGCGCACAACTGACGTGTAAGAGCGAGATGGGCCGGTTCCAGCCACCGGCCGCATCCGCCTGACGGCTGCCTCGGCCGCAGCCCTATCGATCGCCTTGATGGCAGCAGCGGGCGTTCGCTGCCGCTAGCGCACCCACGGCAACAGCAGGTGGTCCACCATCAGAAACGCGAACAGCGCCATCAGGTAGACGATGGAGTAACCGAACATCTTCATCGAGAACAGCTCGTCCGGCGGGTCGAGCATGCGCCAGGCGTACCAGAGGAACACCACGTTGAGCACCACCGCGCCGCCCAGGTAGAACAGCCCGCTCATGCCCACCACCACCGGCAACAGGGTCACGATCGCCAGCAGCACCGTGTACACCAGGATCTGCTTGCGCGTATGCGGCACGCCATGGGTGACCGGCAGCATCGGGATCGCCGCCTTGGCGTAATCGGCACGCCGGAAGATCGCCAGCGCCCAGAAATGCGGCGGCGTCCAGATGAAGATGATCAGCACCAGCAGCGAGGCGTTGATCCAGTCGGCGCTGGTCGGCAAGCCGGTCACTGCGGCCCAGCCCAGCATCGGCGGCGTGGCACCGGCCAGGCCGCCGATCACGATGTTCTGCGAGGTCGCACGCTTCAGGTACACGGTGTAGATCACCGCGTAACCGATCAGCGACGCAAACGTCAGCACCGCGGTGATCACGTTCACCCAGACCACCAGGATGGTCATGGAGATCACGATCAGCACGCTGGCAAACAGCAGCACCTGCCACGGCCGCACCTTGCCCACCACCAGCGGCCGCCATGAGGTGCGTGCCATCTGCGCGTCGATCTTGGCATCCAGCAACTGGTTGATCGCCGCCGCAGCCGATGCCGCCAGCCAGATGCCCAGAAAGCCCAATGCACCGGTGCGCACCTGCAGCCACGTCGGGACATCCGGGATGGCCAGGAACATGCCCACCAAGGCGGTGAACACGATCAGTGCCACCACCTTGGGTTTGGTCAGATCCCAGTAGTCGCGTGCGCTGACGGCCATGCTCACTCCGGCGCGCGCAGCCGCGCCAGCAGCGAGACCAGCACGAACAGGAGCGCAACTGCGCCGCCGTTATGCAGCACCGACACTTCCAGCGGCAGGGCCAACTTGACGTTGAGCATGCCCAGCGTCACCTGCACCGCCACCAGCACCGCCAGCGCACCGGCCCACACGCGCATGCCCGGCGAGCGCGACAGACGCCAGGCCAGCCACCACAGATACAGCGCCGTCGCAATGGCCCACAACCGGTGCGCCATCTGGATGGCGATACGCGCTGCGCCATCGAGCACACCGCCTTCGTAATCCACTCCGATCCCGCGCCACAGCGTGAAGCCTTCGCGGAAGTCGTGCGGCGGCCACCACTGGCTGACGCAACGCGGGAAATTGTCGGCCGACCAGCTGCCGCCGCCACAGGCCAGCGCCGCGTAATTGGCACTGACCCAGCCGCCAAGCGCGATCTGCAGGCCCAGCACCGCCACGCCCGCGCGCAACAGCCAGGTGAGCCGCGATGCGTCCGCCAGCGTGATCGGCAAGTGGGTTGCGCGCCAGGCCATCCACACCAGCAGCGAGAACATCAGCATGCCGCCGAGCAGATGGCCCATCACCACGATGGGCTTGAGCAGCAACGTCACCGTCCACATGCCCAGCAGCGCCTGGAAGATCACCACTGCCAGCGTCAGCACCGCCGCACGTGCCAGATCGATATTGCTCCAGCGCAGCGCCGCCAGCAGCAGGATGGCCTCGCCCGCGATCGCCACGCCGAACGCCAGCGTGTGCCAGCCGGACATGTACAGCGGAATGGACAACGCCACCAGCACCGCGGCAGCGACCACCTGGGCGATGCCCATGCGGCGGCGGCGCACCGCCAACAACGACAACACCAGCACCTCCACCCCGAGCGCGCCGGCCAGGAAGCGGTGCACCTGCTCGCGCCAGGCCTTGTGCGATTCCAGCGGCCGGATCTTGCTGGCCACATGCGCGTTGGCTTCGTCGCTGGTCTGTGGCCAGGTGACACGGCCGTAGCAGGTGGGCCAGTCCGGGCAGCTCATGCCGGCATCGGACAGCCGCACGAACGACCCGAACAGGATCGTGCTCGCAGTGAACAGCGCAGCCAGCCAGGCCATGCGATGGAAGTGGCGGAACAATGCCGGTGGCGCAAACAGATTCATCGAAACGGGCTCACATCAGTTTCAGCAGCTTGACCAGATCGGCACGCAGGCCGGCCGGGTCGAACCCCGGGGCATAGCGCAGGATCACGAAGCCGTTGGGGTCGATCACATACACCGGCACGCCGGCGGCATCGTCGGCACGCGGCAGGCCCTGCCGCAGCCGCGCGTCGTCGCGCAGCACACGCAGGGCCGGCATCGGCGGCAACCCGGCCGGCGGGGTGCCGATCCACAACACCTCCACCTTGTCGGCGCGATGCCCGAGCAGTTGCCACACCTTGTCCAGTTCGGCCGCCAGCGTCACGCATTGCTGCGTACAACGGGCCGGCGGCGCGAGCGCAATCCGCCACACGCGTTCGGCAGGCGTCCAGGCATACGGCTGCCCGTCCGCGCGCACCGGCACCAACCCGCGCAGGTCGGCGGGCGGCTGGAGCAACTCGCCGTGATTGCGCATCGATGCCGGCTGCCATCCGGAGAAGCGCAGCACGCCGGCCAGCAACATCGAGCCGAAGAACAGCACCGCCAGGGCAATCAGCATCCTGCGGCCGCGTTTGACCGAATGCGGCGTGGCCGATGTGGAGGAGGTCATGCCGGCGATTTTCTCATGCCGCAGGCGTCAGTGCCCGCGTCGACGGCGGCGACGCGCACGCCACGTCAGCAGCGTCGCGGTGACCAGCACGGCTGCGGCCAGACCGAACCATTGCACCGCATAACCCAAGTGCCGCGCGGGCGGAAGCGTATTCGGCAGCATCTCCAGGTCGCGTGCGTAACCAACCGGCAGGGCCGGATCCAGGCGCAGGACCTGCGACGAAATGTCGCGCCTGCCAAGCGCGCTGCGCAGGGCGGTGGTCTCCAGACGCGTAGCCAGCCAGGTCTGCGGCGCATCGGCAGCCGACAACGCCGGCCCCATCGCAAGCCCGGCCGAGGGCGGCGCACCCAGCAACCCCTGCAGCGTATGGGTCCCTTGCAGCGGCGTGATCCTCGGCAATTGCCGATTGGCCGGCAACGGCAGCCAGCCCAGATCGACCAGCAGCGTGACGGGGCTGCCCTGCGGGGCGGCAAGCTGATAGATCCGCACACCGGCGCGCCCGGCATGCAGCTGGTTGTCCAGCAGCACCTGCTGCGGCAGAAACCGCACCTGTCCGCTCACCCAGGCCAGCGCATGCGGCGTGGCCAGGGCCTGCACCAGGGTCAACGGCGTCTGCCGCACCTGCGCCGCGCGTTCCAGCAACGCCTGTTTGTCGTGCATGCGCTGCAGCTGCCACTGTCCAAGCGCCACAAAACCCGCGCTGACCAGCACGGCCAGGCACCATCCCAGCACCGCCGTGTGCTTGCGCATCATGACAAGCGACGCAAAAAGGCGTGCAATGCCGCTACCACGCCGACGACCACCGGGGCTGTTGTGAACGATTCGCTCAAGACGTTGCTGATTGTCGCCTTCCTGATCGTGATCCTGTGGAACCTGGGCGCAGGCCTGTACTACCTGCTCACCGACCGTGGCGAAACCAAGCGTACCGTCAACGCACTGACCTGGCGCATCGGCCTCTCAGTCGCACTGATCGCCGTGGTGATCCTGGGCATCTATACCGGCTGGATCAAGCCGCATGGGCTCGGCCGCTGATGCGGCTGGGAATGGGGAATCGTAAAAGCAAGAAAGGGGCTCGCTCTTGCGATTCCCGATTCCCGATTCCCGATTCCCGATTCTCAAAGTACATACACGAACAGGAATAGCGCCAGCCACACCACGTCGACGAAGTGCCAGTACCAGGCGGCCGCTTCGAAGGCGAAGTGGTTGTCGCGGGTGAAGTGCCCGCGCGCGACACGCAGCCACATCACCGCCAGCATGATCGTGCCCAGCAGCACGTGCATGCCGTGGAAGCCGGTGAGCATGAAGAAGGTCGAGCCGTAGATGCCAGATCCCAGCGTCAGATTGAGCTCGGTGTAGGCGTGGATGTATTCCTCCGCCTGCAGGAACAGGAACACGCAGCCCAGCAGCACGGTCAGGCCCAGCCACAGCAATAGCGCGCCGCGACGGCCGCCCTTGAGCGCGTGGTGCGCAATGGTCAAGGTCACGCCGGAGCTGAGCAGGATCAGCGTATTGATCAGCGGCAGGCCCCAGGCGGGAATGGTCTGGAACTGCCCACCGATCGTGCCGGGACCATTGGTCGGCCATGCAGCGGAATAGCCGTTCCACAGCAGTTCGTTGGTCATCACGCCATCGCCTTCGCCGCCCAGCCAGGGCAGCGTCAGCACGCGCGTGTAGAACAGCGCACCGAAGAAGGCGCCGAAGAACATCACCTCGGAAAAGATGAACCACACCATCCCCATGCGGAAGGAGCCGTCCACCTGGCGGTTGTAGTGCCCGGCATTGGATTCGCGGATGACATCGCCAAACCACATGAACAAGGTCGCCAGCAGCATCGCCATGCCGACGAAGAACGTCCAGCGTCCCCATGCCGCATCGTTGAGCCAGCTGGCCACGCCGATCATCATCACGAACATCGCAATCGACCCGACAAAGGGCCACTTGCTCTGGCTCGGGACGAAATACGCATCGGCGTTGGGACTGTGGTCGGCCATGGCGTTGCTTCCGTGTCGGTGCTGCGTGTGGATGAGGAATTACGGCGCGGCGCGCGGCGCGCTGGATGCGCCACCGCCCTGCAGCTCCGAGGTCAGGGTGTCGTTGCGATAGAACGTGTAGGACAGGGTGATCGTGGTGACTTCCGGCGGCAGCGCAGGGTCGACGATGAAACGCAGCGGCATGTCGCGCGTTTCGCCGGCCTGCAAGGTCTGCGCGGTAAAACAGAAACATTCGGTCTTGTTGAAGTATCCGGACGCGCGCGCCGGTGCGACCGATGGCACCGCACTGCCGACCACCGCACGCGCGCTGTCGTTGCGCGCAAAATACAGCGCCTCGTTGAGTTCGCCCGGCACCACATCCATCGTCATCTGCTCGGGATGGAAGGTCCACGGCAGCTTGGAATTGACCCCGGCATCGAACTCCACCCGCACCGTGCGTTTGCCAGGCCCTGCAATCGCCGCGCCATTGGCACGCGTGCTGCCCGGTGCGCGCTCCATGCGGATGCCGAAGACTTTTTCGCATGCGATGCGATACAGCGGCACCAGCGAAAAGGTCAGCACGAACACGCCCAGCACCACGCCCAGCAGCTTGAACAAGCCGGCCGTCGGTGCAGGTGCGGGCGCCCGCGCATTCACCGCCCGATGACTCCCGACGCGATGAAACCCGCGTAGATCAGCAGCGCGATGATGCCGACGGTGATCGCCGTGCGGCGCACCGCGCGACGCTGTTGCGCCTGCCGTTCGGCAGCCGAGAGCAGGCGCGCCACCGCTGCCGGCGCCGACTCAGTGACCGATGTCTTCATGCGCAAGATCTCCAGGCTTGATCACCGGTGGCACGGTGAAGGTATGCGCCGGTGCCGGCGACGGCACCGTCCACTCCAGTCCCCTGGCGCCTTCCCAGGCCCGTGCGTCGGCCTTGGCGCCACTGCGTAACGAGGCGAGCAGGATGCCGGCCATCAGGAACGGCGTGGCGAACATGCCGAACGCGCCGATCGAGCTGATCAGGTTCCAGTCGGCGAACACCACGTTGTAGTCGGGAATCCGCCGCGGCATGCCGGCCAGGCCGAGGAAGTGCTGCGGGAAGAACAGCAGGTTGACGAACACCATCGTCCACCAGAAATGGAACTTGGCCCAGGTTTCGTTGTACATCCGCCCGGTCCATTTCGGCCACCAGTAGTAGACCGCCGCGATCAACGCGAACACCGCTCCGGTGACCAGCACGTAATGGAAATGCGCGACCACAAAATACGTGTCGTGGTACTGGAAATCCGCCGGCACGATCGCCAGCATCAGGCCCGAGAATCCACCGATGCTGAAAAGGATCACGAAGGCCACTGCCCACAGCATCGGCGATTCGAACGTCAGCGAGCCCTTCCACATCGTGCTGACCCAGTTGAACACCTTCACCCCGGTCGGGATGGAGATCAGCATCGTGGCGAACATGAAGTAGATTTCGCCACCGAGCGGCATGCCCACGGTGAACATGTGGTGCGCCCACACGATGAAGCTCAGGAACGCGATCGCCGCGATCGCATACACCATCGCCTGATACCCGAACAGCGGCTTGCGGCTGAAGGTCGGGATGATCTCGCTGACCACGCCGAACGCCGGCAGGATCATGATGTAGACCTCCGGGTGCCCGAAGAACCAGAAGATGTGCTGGTACATCACCGGGTCGCCGCCGCCGGCCGCGTTGAAGAAGCTGGTGCCGAAGAACTTGTCGGTCAGCAGCATGGTCACTGCACCGGCCAGCACCGGCATCACCGCGATCAGCAGGAAGGCGGTGATCAGCCAGGCCCAGCAGAAGATCGGCATCTTCAACAGATCGATGCCGGGCGCGCGCATGTTGAGCACGGTGGCGATGATGTTGATCGCGCCCATGATCGAACTGACGCCGGCCACGTGAATTGCAAACACGCTGAAGGCCACGTTGTAGCCGCCCTGCAGCGACAGCGGCGGATACAGCGTCCAGCCGCCGGCCGGCGCACCGCCGGGCAGGAACAACGTCAGCAGCAGCAGGGTGAAGGCCACCGGCAGCAACCAGAAGGACCAGTTGTTCATGCGCGGCAACGCCATGTCCGGCGCGCCGATCTGCAGCGGAATCATCCAGTTGGCCAGGCCGACGAAGGCCGGCATCACGCCGCCGAAGATCATCACCAGTGCATGCACGGTGGTCATCTGGTTGAAGAATTCGGGTTTGACGAACTGCAGCCCGGGCTGCATGAGTTCGGCGCGGATCACCACGCTCATCGCCGCGCCGATGATGAACATCACGAAGGAAAACAGCAGGTACAGCGTGCCGATGTCCTTGTGATTGGTCGAGAAGAACCAGCGCTCGACGAAACCGGGCTGGTGGTGTCCGTGGTGATCGACTGCGGTATGCGCCATGACGGAACGACCTCTACGAAGCGATGCGGTTGCGGGCGATTAAAGAGCGGCAGTCGGCGCGGCGGCCGGAGCAGGCGCAGCCTCGCCGGCAGGCGTTGCTGCAGGGGTGGACGCCGGCGCCGGTGCGGGGGCGCCCGCCGGTGCAGCAGGCGATGCATTGGCACTGCGACGCGCGGCCAGCCAGCGCTGGAATTCAGCCTTGGGCAGCGCCTCCACCACGATCGGCATGAAGCCATGGTCCTTGCCGCACAATTCGGCGCACTGGCCCCGATACACGCCCGGCTGCTCGATGTTGGTCCATGCCTCGTTGACGATGCCGGGGATGGCGTCCTGCTTCCAGCCCAGGGCCGGCACCCACCACGCATGGATCACGTCGTCGGCGGTGATCACGAAACGGATCTTGGTCCCGACCGGCAGCACCAGGCGGTTGTCCACATCCAGCAGGTAATGCGGTTGCGAGGCAGCGGTCGGACGCTCACCACTCTGGCGGATGCGGTCGGACTCGCGCGCCAGCCGGCTGGTGAATTCCACGCCCTGGCCCAGATACTCGTATTTCCACATCCACTGGTAGCCGGTGACCTTGACGGTCATTTCCGACTCGCGGGTGTCGTACATCGCGATCAGCTTGGCCGTTGCCGGCCAGGCCATCGCAATCAGCACCAGCACCGGAATCACCGTCCACAACACCTCGGCCGTGGTGTTGTGACTGAACTGCGCAGCCACAGCGCCCTTGGACTTGCGGAACTTGAAGATCGCATAGCCCATGGCACCGAACACCAGCGCGCCGATCACCACGCAGACCCACAGCGCCACCATGTGCGCCTCGTAGGCCATGCGCGCGGTCTGGGTGACCCCGCGGCCCATGTTGAGCTGCCATTCCTTCGGATCGGCCGATTGCGCCCAGGCAGCCGGTGCGCCCAGCAGCGCCGCCATCGCCAAAGCCATCTTCGAATACGTCGCCTTCCAGCTGCTGCGTTGCGTCATTGCCTAGACCCTTACGTCATCGGTGACGGCCATTGGCGGCCGCGAGCAAGCGTTTCAGCGTAGTTGCCAGTTCCACACGTTCGGCCGGCCCGAGAAAACTTCCGATCTCGATCTGCTTGCCGCTGCTGACCAGCACCACCCTGTCGTCGCGTTCCATGCATAACCGCACCCAATGCGGATGTGCCTGAAACGCTGGTGGCGCATTCCCGGACGCAAACACCTCGACGACGGTGTCTCCCACCCGGATCGCTTCTTCGCGCTCGCCACTTCGCCACAACTGCCGTAGCGCCAGCGCCACCACACCACTGTGCAACAGGGCGAACACCGGCGCGAATGCATTGCCGGTCCACCACCCCAGGCCCGCAAATACCCACATCGTTCCCGCCAATACTGCGAACAACTGCAAGAACTGCCTGGCCGACAATGCCCGCGGAGGCCGCAACCGCAACTGCGTCCCGACCCCTTCGGACATCAACGGCAGTACTTCGATCATTGGCAACACGCAGCGCGCTGCGGGAACAGCCCGATGGTAGACCCGCGCGAACGCAGGCGGCAAGCGTTTCCGGCAATCATCGAATTGCTGCAGTGCAGCTAAAAACACGCGTAAATCAATCACTTCCCGATGCCGGCAGCGATCCCCGTGCCCGTGGCCGGCAACGATCGAGCCCGCTTGGGCCTGCGCTGGCCACGTGCACAAAACGGCGGAAAAGCTGCCGCTTCCACACAAGTGCGCGGAGCCCGCGGCTCTCTAGAATGAGCACGGATTCCCAGGCGCCCTACGCATGAACGCTCAGCTCGACCCGCTTGCCTCTCCCTCAGTTGCGCGCCCGCTGTTGGCGCCCGAGCTGCCTGCCGCACCCGGCGCATTGCGTGCGGCGATCACCGCCGCATGGCTCAAGGACGAAACCGAGCACGTACGCGAACTGCTCGACCAGGCGCGGCTGCCCGCCGCCGAGCAGGCCAAGGTGCAGGCGCTTGCCGCCGACCTGGTCACCCGCGTCCGCGCACGTGCGCAGGACCAGGGCGCGATCGAGGCCTTCATGCGCCAGTACGACCTGGGCAGCGAAGAAGGCGTATTGCTGATGTGCGTGGCCGAGGCGCTGTTGCGCATTCCCGACCAGGACACCGCAGACAAGCTGATCCGCGACAAGCTCGGCGATGCGGACTGGAAGAAGCACGTCGGCGGCAGCGACTCGGTGCTGGTCAACGCATCGACCTGGGGCCTGATGCTCACCGGCAAGCTGGTGCAGCTCAACGACCTCACCCGCGCCGACGTGCCGGGCGCGTTCAAGCGCCTGATCGGCCGCGTCGGCGAGCCGGTGATTCGCCTGGCCGTGCGCCAGGCGATGAAGATCATGGGCCACCAGTTCGTCATGGGCCGCACCATCGGTGAAGCCCTCTCGCGCTCGCGCAAGGGCGACAACGCCGATTACCGCTATTCGTTCGACATGCTCGGCGAAGGCGCATTGACCATGAAGGATGCGCAGCGCTACTTGCAGGCATACCGCGATGCCATCCACGCGATCGGCCGCAGCGGCAGTTTCGTCGGCACCGATGTATTCGCAGCGCCCAGCATCTCGATCAAATTGTCCGCACTGTATCCGCGCTACGAACATGCCAAGCGTGCGCGCGTGATGGCCGAGCTGGTCCCGGGCGTGCTCGAGCTGGCGCAACTGGCCAAGTCCTACGGCATCGGCTACACCGTCGATGCCGAAGAAGCCGACCGCCTGGAACTGTCGCTGGACATCATCGAGGCCACGTTCTCCGACCCGTCGCTGGATGGATGGGAGGGCTATGGCCTGGCAGTGCAGGCCTACCAGAAGCGCACGCCGTACACGATCGATTTCCTGGCCGACCTGGCACGCCGCGTCGGCCGTCGGATTCCGGTGCGTCTGGTCAAGGGCGCGTACTGGGACGCGGAGATCAAGCGCGCACAGATCGAAGGTCACCCCGGCTATCCGGTATTTACCCGCAAGCAGAATACCGACGTGTCGTACCTGGCCTGCGCACGTCGCATGTTCGCGCACAGCGATGCGCTGTACCCGATGTTCGCCACGCACAACGCGCAGACCATCGCGGCGGTCCGCGCGATCTCCGGCGGCAAGGTGTACGAACACCAGAAACTGCACGGCATGGGCGATGACCTGTATGCCGAAGTGATTCCGGCCGATCGCCTGGGGCTGCCCTGCCGCGTGTACGCACCGGTCGGCTCGCACGAGGATCTGCTGCCGTACCTTGTGCGACGCCTGCTCGAAAACGGCGCCAATTCCAGCTTCGTCAATCGCATCACCGACGAGGACGTCGCCATCGAAGAGCTGATCCGTGATCCGGTCGAAGCAGTGTCCTCGTTCGGCTCCATTCCGCATCCCAAGATTCCGCTGCCGACCGATCTGCTGCGCAGCCAGAACCAACACAGGAAAAATTCCATGGGCGCCAATCTCGCCAACGACAACGATCTGCGGCAGCTGGCCGAGCAACTCAATGCCGCCATCAAGCCGTGGAAGGCCCGCCCGCTGGTGCCCGGCGCGGTGATCAGCACGCCCAGCCAGGCCGTGCTCAACCCGGCAGACCGCCGCGACACGGTCGGGCAGTGGCAGCCAGCCGATCCTGCCACCGTACAGACGGCGTTGGCGACCGCGGCTGCCGCGCAGCCGGCCTGGAACCGCACACCTGCCGCCAGCCGCGCCACCATCCTGGAGCATGCGGCCGACCTGCTCGAAGCGCGCATGCCCGAGTTCATGGCCATCTGCGTCAAGGAGGCCGGCAAGACCCTGCCCGACGCCGTGGCCGAGGTGCGCGAGGCGGTCGACTTCCTGCGTTATTACGCCAGCCAGGCACGCGCCCAGTTCGGTGCGCCCGAACGCCTGCCCGGGCCGACCGGTGAATCCAACGAACTGCAGCTGCATGGCCGCGGCGTATTCGTCTGCATCAGTCCCTGGAACTTCCCGCTCGCCATCTTCCTGGGCCAGGTCGCCGCCGCATTGGCCGCCGGCAACAGCGTCATCGCCAAGCCCGCAGAGCAGACCAACCTGATCGGCTACGCCGCAGTGAAGCTACTGCACGAAGCAGGCATCCCCGAGGCGGTCGTGCAGTTCCTGCCGGGCGACGGCGCCACCGTCGGCGCGGCGCTGACCAATGACCCGCGCGTGGCGGGCGTTGCCTTCACTGGCTCCACCGAGACCGCACGCGTCATCAACCGCACCCTGGCTGCGCGCGACGCCGCAATCGGTGTGCTGATTGCCGAAACCGGTGGCCAGAACGCCTTCATCGCCGACTCGTCCTCGTTGCCGGAAGCCGTCGTCAAGGACGCGATCTCCAGCGCCTTCATGTCCGCCGGCCAACGCTGCTCGGCGGCCCGTGTGCTGTTCGTGCAGGACGACATCGCCGACAAGGTCATGACCATGCTGGCCGGCGCCATGGGGGAATTGAAGATCGGCAATCCTGCGCTCCTGTCCACCGACGTTGGTCCCGTCATCGATGCAGATGCACTCAAGATCCTCGATGATCATGCAGCGCGCATGGATCGCGAAGCCCGCCTGATCGGCTCCACCACCCTGGATCCGGCCGCCGCTAACGGGAGTTTTTTCGCACTACGTGCGTACGAGCTGACCTCGCTGGCGCAGCTGCAGCGCGAGGTTTTCGGACCTGTGCTGCACGTCATTCGTTGGAAGGCCGACCAGCTCGACGCCGTCATCGACCAGATCAACGCCACTGGCTATGGCCTGACCCTGGGCGTGCATTCGCGCATCGACGAGACCATCGATCGCATCACCGCACGCGTTGCGGTGGGCAATGTCTACGTCAACCGTAACCAGATCGGCGCGGTCGTCGGCGTACAACCCTTCGGCGGCCAGGGCCTGTCAGGCACCGGCCCGAAAGCCGGGGGTCCACATTACCTGCTGCGCTTCGCTACCGAGAAGGTCGTCACCGTCAACACGACCGCCGCCGGTGGCAATGCCTCCCTGCTGACCTTGGGCGACTGATCCTCGCCTCGATGCAGGCGTCATAGTGCAGTCGATTGGACCAAAAAACCCCGCTCACGCGGGGTTTTTTGTTGGCTTGTGCCCTGCTAATGCCTCATGCGACGGCGATAAGTGATGTGGCCAAGCACATGCGTATCGGATGCAGTCTCGGTGAGCAGCATGGCGGCCAAGAATAGGCCAGTCGCCCAGTCACTTCGATCTTGATGAATTGCATGGCCCCGATAGTCCCACGGCCCCTGATAGTCCCCAGGGTTCCTGATGGTCCCAGGAGCCTGGCGCCTTTAGAGTGCAACCAGGCCCCACTTGCCCGCACTGGCCGGCGACCGGTGCTCCTTGTGCCGATCTGTAAGCGGGAAGCCAGCACCATCACAGGTACTTTTAAGTACTTTTAGGTACTTTCAGGTGCTTTCAGGTGCTTTCACTGGCGACGCACTGACTGGTCGGTTCTTTGACCATATGCCAATCGATCGATAAACAGATGTCTTTGCGGTCATCAGGGCAAGGTGGATGGCGCTGCAGTACCAGGAAGTGGGCCCCCAGCGTCAAGCGCGTGTCCTGGTATCGGTGCCCTGCTCCGATTGCGGCTTGCCGGTCCGAGTTCTGCAGTGACATTCAGACCTTTCGGCCTTGCTAGCGCGTCCTGCTTCAACGCAAGCGCCAGGCGCGAGCCCTGGCACCAGTGCCTGGCTCAGCCTGAGCGTCGAGCCTGCGGATGCGGATCCGCTGGTCCGCGTGCGTCCTCGCGCGGTGTTTTTGGCGGTTACGTTGCGGATTTTGGACAAAAAGAAACCCTCAGTCCTGTTGGACTGAGGGTTTCGGGTAAAGCCCCTGGCGATGACCTACTCTCGCATGGCTTGAGCCACACTACCATCGGCGCAGCTGCGTTTCACTTCCGAGTTCGGGATGGGATCGGGTGGTTCCACAGCGCTAATTTCACCAGGGAGACGGTTGGAGCGTCGCCATCCAAGAAACGGATTAAGGCGCCCAGTCTCGCATAGTTAACTTGTGACGTAGCTTGCGTTTGATGATCTACCAACGTTCGTTGGGACCA
>NZ_UIHB01000007.1 GCF_900476395.1 Xanthomonas euroxanthea | reverse complement strand
CATGCCGCGTAAGGTCCCGCGACGGTGAGCGGGCAAGGACCAGTCGAGAGGGTCGGTCTTTTGAGGCAGTCGTCCGTGCGATGGCTCAATCGTAGAGCGGTTGATCTGCGGCTTTGCTGCAGGGCCCTTGCCCGCCCACCCTCGCGGGACACGCCGCAAGTACGTCCGTGTAGGCTCTGGCGCGGCATTCATGCCGCTCAAGGTCCCGCGACGGTGAGCGGGCAAGAGCCAGTCGAGATGGGCGGTGTGCATGGTTTTCGATAAAGCAGCCGACCAACTGTCTGGTGCGGTGAGGGCACCGCGCTCTTGACGCTGCGAGTTTGCTGCAGGGCCCTTGCCCGCCACAATCGCAGTACACGCCGCAAGTACGTCCATGTAGGCTCCGGCGCGGCATCCATGCCGCTCAGGGTCCCGCGACGGTGAGCGGGCAAGAGCCAGTCGAGACGGTCGGTGTGCATGGTTTTAATAAAGCTGCCGACCAACTGTCTGGTGCGGTGAGGGCACCACGCCCTCGACGCTGCGCGTCCTTGCTGCAGGGCCCTCGACCGCAACGCCCAATAGAGAGAGCGGCAGCGCACACCTGGATTCGGCATTGGCGAGTTTGCTTCCCCAGCTTGGGCGTGCCGGCGGAGCGGCCCGCCAGGCGTGCGGTGCCGCTTGAGGCGGTCACGGCCAACTGACCGGCTTCAGCATCGATGCGTGTCGCAGCCAACCCAACCGGACCCAACTGGTCGATGGAAATGCCGGTTTAGGCCTTGACTGCGCAGTCCAATTGGACGGGTTCCCAGCCTCTTGCCGACCGTTCGTCAGACAGTGCTTTGTGCTGTAAGGGTTTTCGGGAATTTCCTACATTTGGTGTTGACCCCTCCGGGTGACCCCACTATCTTGGGGGAGTCGGTGGTTGGTCGCCCCAAGGCGTCCGGACCAGTGAGAGCATGATTTGCAGCAGGTTGCCAATCAAACGCCTCTCCGCGGCGGCAGCGATGAACGATCACAGCCATCCGGGCCTCGCCTGGAGCAGGCGGCGTGGTCTCGTTGCGCCGCTGTTGTTTCGCCACCGACCACTGCGCGACAGCACACCGCGCGGTGGCGGCCGTGGAATCTCCGGTAAGGAGATGGCTGGTGAGGCGATGCCGCCGCGGACCCCGTGTCCTGCGTGCTGGTCGTTGCGCACCGCCATCGCTGTCCAGGGAGTCCGGATCCGGCCGCAACCCGTCCCCCAGCCGGGTTCGTGTGCCTACGCATGGAGGACGCATGACCACCAACGACACCCTTGCCGCGATCGCCGCCGGTACCGCAACACCCACCAGCGTTCCCGCCGGTGTCAGCGCGCCCGGTTGCGGCGCGCCGGAATTGACCGACCCGTCGGATATCGTGCCGCCTCCCCGCCAAGCCATTGCAATGCACGCACAGACCATCGAAGAACAAGCCGTCGCCACCTGGATCACCAAGGAAGCCGGCAACCGCCGGATCCCGTTCGAGGCCGAGCGCCTGAATCGCGCCATCGACCAGATCCATGCCGAATTCCCGCAGCTGGACGTGTCCGACTACAAGCGCTCGGTGTTCGGCTTCGTCGATCGCAAGGACAGCGTCAACGCCGACGACCTGGTCGACCATCTGATCCGCGAGGCCGAGGCCCGCGTCGATCTGACCACCCCGGAGTGGGAGCACTTTGCCGCGCGTCTGTACCTGCGCCGCCTGTACAAGCGCGCCAGCCGCAACCGCTTCTACGACGCCAGCCAGAAGTACGGCTCGTTCGTCGGCCTGCAGGAGAGCCTGGCCGACCGCAATGTCTATTCCAACGACATCCTGCGCCGTTACTCCAAGGACGAACTGATCGAAGCCGGCAAGATGATCGAGCCCGAGCGCGACAAGCTGTTCGCCTACAACGGCCTGTACCTGCTGGCCACGCGCTACCTGGCCACCGACAACTCGCGCGGCGTGTTCGAGCTGCCGCAGGAGCGTTGGCTGACCATCGCGCTGTACCTGATGCAGGACGAGATCGGCAACGGCAAGGGCAGCCGCGAGCGCCGCATGCAGCTGGTCGGCGAGGCCTACTGGGCGCTGTCCAACCTGTACATGACCGTGGCCACCCCGACCCTGGCCAATGCCGGCAAGGTCGGCGGCCAGCTGTCGAGCTGCTTCATCGACACCGTCGACGACAGCCTGCAGGGCATCTACGACTCCAACACCGACGTGGCGCGCGTGTCCAAGCACGGCGGCGGCGTGGGCGCGTACCTGGGCTATGTGCGTTCGTCCGGTTCGGCGATCCGCGGCGTGTCCAATTCCTCCGGCGGCGTGGTGCCGTGGATCAAGCAGCTCAACAACACCGCCGTGTCGGTGGATCAGCTGGGCCAGCGCAAGGGCGCCATCGCGGTCTATCTGGACATCTTCCACCGCGACATCGAGGCGTTCCTGGATCTGCGCCTGAACAACGGCGACCAGCGCCTGCGCGCGCATGACGTGTTCACCTCGGTGTGCATCCCCGACCTGTTCATGGAAGCGGTCGAGCGTCGCGGCGACTGGTATCTGTTCGATCCGCACGAAGTGAAGCGGATCAAGGGCTGGTACCTGCAGGACTTCTACGACGAGAAGAAGGGCGACGCCAACAGCAGCTTCCGTCGCAAGTACGAGGAAGTGGTTGCCGACGAGCGCATCACCCGCAAGACGGTCAAGGCGATCGAGATCTTCAAGCGGATCATGGTCAGCCAGCTGGAAACCGGCAACCCGTTCATGTTCTATCGCGACGAAGTCAATCGCAAGAACCCGAACAAGCACGAGGGCATGGTCTATTCGTCCAACTTGTGCACCGAGATCCTGCAGAACATGAGCCCGACGCGGATGATGCAGGAGATCATCAGCGGCAATCAGATCGTCACCACCAAGAAGGCCGGCGACTTCGTCGTGTGCAACCTGTCCTCGATCAACCTGGGCCGCGCGATCACCGTGCAGGCAGACCAGGCCGACCTGCTGGGCGCCGACGTGCTGGAACGGTTGATCCCGATCCAGGTGCGCATGCTCGACAACGTGATCGACCTGAATCAGCTGCCCGTGCCGCAGGCCACCATCACCAACCAGAAGTACCGCGCCATCGGCCTGGGCACCTTCGGCTGGCACCATCTGCTGGCGCAGAAGTCCATCCACTGGAATGCCAAGGAAGCCGAGGACTACAGCGACGAGCTGTACGAGCGCATCAACTACCTGACCGTGCAGGCAAGCATGGAGCTGGCCAAGGAAAAGGGCACCTACAGCGTGTTCCGCGGCAGCGACTGGCACACCGGCGAGTACTTCCGTGCGCGCGACTACAACAGCCCGCAGTGGCTGGAGCTGGCCGCGCAGGTGGCCGTCAATGGCGTGCGCAATGCCTGGATGCTGGCGGTTGCGCCGAACATGAGCACCGCGCAGATCGCCGGTTCCACCGCCTCGATCGACCCGATCTACAGCGCGTTCTACTACGAAGAAAAGAAGGACTTCCGCCGTCCGGTCGCCGCTCCGGGCCTGTCGCTGGAAACCTGGCCGTACTACGAAAAGGGCGCCTACAAGGTCGACCAGTTCGCCAGCGTGCGCCAGAACGCGCGTCGCCAGCGCCACGTCGACCAGTCGATCAGCTTCAACTTCTACGTGCCCAGTACCATCCGTGCCAGCACCTTGCTGGACCTGCACATGACCGCCTGGCGCGAAGGCCTGAAGACCACGTACTACGTGCGTTCCAACGACATCGACATCAGCGAGTGCGAGTGGTGTTCGAGCTAAAGCGCATGCGGTAGCGAAGCGCATTCGCGCTTCGCTTCCACGGTTCGCGTTGCGAACCGTGGACCCTGCTTCACCAGCTCCCACACCCCGCGCCTTCGGCGCGCCCCCTCACGCAGGGGGCTTTCTTCCAGAATGATTGCTGCCGTCGTCCCCGCTGCACGCGCGCGCGACGCCTGAAACACGAGTAGAGACCCATGTCCGCAACACCGCTTGAGCGCATCAAGATCCTGGAGCCGCGTCACCCCAACCGCTCCACCGCCATCATCAATGGCGAAACCTCCGGCATCCTCAACTGGAACGACATCCCGTACCCGTCCTTCTATCGGGCCTACAAGGAGCTGTCGACCAACTTCTGGATCCCCGACGAGGTGGACATGAAGGGCGACGCGCGCCAGTACAACGAGCTGTCGGCGCGCGAGAAGAATGCCTACGACTCGATCATCGGCCTGCTGGCCACGCTGGATTCGCCGCAGACGCGCTTCATCTACAACGTCGCCGAATACATCACCGACCCGGCCGCGCATGCCAATGCTGCGATCATCGGCCAGCAGGAAGTGATCCATAACGAGAGCTACAGCTACGTGCTGGCCTCGATCACCGGCCTGGCCGACCAGAACCGCGTGTTCGAGATCGCGCGCACGCATCCGACCATCATCAAGCGCAATGCGCCGATCATGGGCGCCTACGAAGACTTCATGCGCGACAAGACGGCCGAAACGCTGATCCGCGCACTGATCCAGTCCTCGATCCTGGAAGGCATCAACTTCTATTCCGGCTTTGCGTATTTCTACAATCTGGTCCGCCAGAACCGCATGACCGGCACCGGCAAGATCATCAGCTTCATCAACCGCGATGAGCTGGCCCATTCCAAGTTCATCAGCGAGCTGATTCGCGCAATCATCGGCGAGAACCAGGCGCTGCAGGGCGACCAGCTCACCGACTACGTGCACAAGGCCTTCGAGCACGCGATCGACCTGGAAACGGTGTGGACGGCCGAAGTGCTGGACGGCATCGACGGCATCGACGTGGACGAGATGATCCGCTACGTGAAGTACCGCGCCAACAAGATGGCCGGCATGCTCGGCATCGAGAAGCTGTACGAAGGCGCCAACGACAACGTGATGCCGTGGATCAAGGCCTACGCCGACAACTTCACCGAAACCAAGACCGACTTCTTCGAGATGCGCAATGCGTCGTACAAGAAGACCAACTCGGATAACGGCTTCGACGATCTCTAGCAGAAGATGCAAAAAAAGAACCCGCCACTGTGGGCGGGTTCCAGATCGCTCTTTTACAACTTAGATGATTAGATCTGCCGGGTAGTGGACTGTGCGCGCCAACGCACATTCTTCCACCCGAGGCCCGGGATAGGCGGATGCCAAAGAGGCGGTTCGCACTACACCAGATTTGGAGCATCGTCAACAATTTGCACTCGCTGACAACACGCATCCTACAGAGAGTTGGACGCTAGGCCTAGTGCCTTCGGTCACTCTTCGACAGGATGGGTAGTTCCATTTCTACCGGTTCGTTGCGCCTCTTAGTTCGATCAAGAGGTCAGCATGACAGCTCATGCCAAGAGTGTGTTTGTGCATTCGTACACTAGGTTCCGTAATGGACGCCTGGAGAACGTATGTCAGCACTTTCGTTCGCTACCCAATCATTGATTGGTAGTTGTTAACTGGTAAATGGGAGGGGCGTCGGTGTACCGACGCCCCAATCTGAGTTGCTGTGTTGCTTTGGAATTGGAAATGATCGCTACAGCTGTCAATGAAGGCCGTTATAGCGCCTCATTTGAGTGCCGGTAATGCCATAGTGAATAAATCAAGTCATGAAGATCCTTCTTGCCGTAGCATCGCTTAGTGGCAACACCCGCGACGTAGCAAGGCTAGTCTCCGCTCGCTGCGCAGAGCATGGATTGGCACTAGATTGGATCGAGACCGACATGCAGACGCTTGCTGATGCCCCAGCTCCACCAAGTCGATATGACCTGTTCATGCTGGGCACTTGGACGGACAACGGGGGGCGCACGCCGTCGGAAATGAAGCGTTTCATCATCGATATGGTAAGTCTGGTGGGAAAGCCCTCACACGTCGCGGTTTTTGGTACTGGCGAAACACAGTGGGGCGAGGAGTACTATTGCGGCGCGGTCCACCGCATTGCACAGTTCTTCGCCAGTCCCTTTCCCGTTCTGACAATCGAGCAGATGCCTCACGGTGTAAGTGACGCAAACATCATCGCTACCTGGACTGATCAAGTCCTGGCCCACTGCCAACATAGTCCCCAAGATGCAAACCATTACAGTCACCTCGCCTGAACACTACGCAGCCACTTTGGCAGCCCACCCGCGTGCGCTCGTGGATTTCTATAAGGACGACTGCCCTGGCTGCCGCATGCTCGACATGTCGCTGGACAGATTCTCTAAAAGCGATGCCGCCAGTGGCGTGGCCTTGCTGAAGGTCAAGCTGGAAGTGGTAGGTCATGACTTCTTTCGGGATCTCGGCTTGCGCCAGACCCCAACTCTGTCGCTATACCGCGACGGCAGCGAGGTGGCACGACTGCCCGGCTTCCAGTCGCCGGCGCAGGTGGAAACCGCAGTCAAGCACAGTCTCTGAGCTACGGTGGCACGGGCGCCTGCGGGTTGCCACGTCATGCATCAAGGATAATCGCTGCGCGCTGCCAAGCGATCGCGGTGCTCTTGTAGGAGCGGCCCGGGCCGCGACCGCCGTCGTGACGAACCTATCGGGCACGCGGCAATGCATGCGATAGCCACGCAGGCGATTGGCCATCAGCCGACCCTCCCAAAGCGGCAATGCGCAAGCGCGGTGTCCGCCTCGGTACGATGGTTGGCAACGGCGGCTGCGCTGCGTTCCGGCGTACGCCGCTGCGGCTGACCGCCTATCCTGTCTGTGTCAGGCTGCTGCAATCGCCTTGGCACGCAGCGCCTCTCCACTGGAACCCCTCATGTCAGACAGCTTGCAGACCCAGCCACCGATCGAAGCCCGCATGGCCGAGATCGTGTTCCCCAACCACACCAACCATATGGGCACGCTGTTCGGCGGGCAGGCGCTGGCGTGGATGGACAAGGCCGCATTCCTGGCCGCATCGCGCTACGCCCGGCGTGCGGTGGTGACCGCACGCTCGGACCAGGTGGATTTCAAGCTGCCGATCCGCCAGGGCCAGATGGTGGAAACCATCGCGCGGGTGGTGTCGGTGGGGCGCAGTTCGATCAAGGTGGAAGTGGAACTGATCGCCGAGGACCTGCTCAGCGGCGTGCGCGAGCTGTGCACCCGCGGCCACTTCGTGATGATCGCGCTCGGCGACGACGGCAAGCCGACCTCGGTGCCGGCACTCCCGATGACGGACAAGGGCTGAGGCTGCAACCAGCGCTGTTCTCGTCGCCGGTGCAGCCGGCCAGGCACCTGTCCTGCGCGCATGGCAGGGCGCACCGGGTGCACATGCGCACCCCGCAAGATGCGCCTGCGTAACCGGCAGCCGCGTGCGCTTGCCTATTCCTCGACCTCGCGGTCTTCGCGCTTGGTTTCTGCCATCGCCTCGGGTTCCAGCTCTTCGGCGCTGCGATTGAGCTTGACGAACACGCCCCAGGCAATCAGCAGCAATGCCGCACACGAGCCAACCGCCGCGGCATATGGCAGCTTGGCCGGATCGGCGTGCATCAGCTCGAAGATCGACACCAGGGTTTCGATCGCCAGTGCGATCACGATCACCACGAAAAAGCGCGACAGATAGCGGCGCACGCGTGTCGGCCCGCTGACCTTGACGTCGCGCAGGATCTCTTCCTCGAAGATCGTCTGGCCCAGCTCCAGCGTCACCAATGCCACCGTGAGCAGACCGACGGCTTCCAGCACCACGTTGAAGCGGTCGCGCACCACCATGTCGCCGCCGGGGGTGAAGCCATGCCACAACTCCAGCCCGGCCATCGTCACCAGGCCCGCCGCGCACAGCACGAAGAACGCCAGGATCACGAAGTGACCGGCACGGAACAGATGGCTGAGCAGCTTCATGATGACGACGGCGAGGGAGGGCTGCAGAGCATCGTGTGCGTGGCGTCGTGACGGCGCGAAGGCTGCGCCGTCCGGCACGCCCTCATCCGGCGCTTCGCGCCACCTTCTCCCGCAGGCGGGAGAAGGATTTGTGGGGAGCAAACGGCGGGGTGGCGAGGAGGTCGCTGTGGTATTGCGAGGGCTGCACCGACCGGCGCGCCCTCATCCGGCGCTTTGCGCCACCTTCTCCCGCAGGCAAGAGAAGGATCTGCGGTGAGCAGGCGGCGGGGTGGCGAGGAGGTCGCTGTGGCGGTGTGAGGCTGCACCGACCCGGCGCGCCCTCATCCGGCGCTTTGCGCCACCTTCTCCCGCGGGCGGGAGAAGGGAAGGGATCTGCGGGAGTAAGCGGTGGGGGCGAGGAGGTCGCTGTGGTGGTGCGAGGGCTGCCCCGACCCTGCGCCCTCATCCGGCGCTTTGCGCCACCTTCTCCCGCAGGCGGGAGAAGGATTTGCCGCGGCTAAGCGGCGTAGGGACGACGCAGGCCGCTCGTCCAGTCATGCAGCGGGGCTGCCACTGCCTTCTCCCGCTTGCGGGGGAAGGTGCCCGAAGGGCGGATGGGGGCGACGCGTACGCCCGCCATGCCCATCAGCTATGCCGCAACACCTGATACGCCTGCAGATGCACATTGGCCGCCATCAGCAGCGGCGCGTTGCGCCCTGTCTCGCGCACCCGTTTCAACATGTCGCCGATGATCTGCGCCGCTTCCACGTCCTGGCCGGCTTCCAGATCGCGCAGCATCGAGGCCTTCAATGGCGAATCCACCTGCAACAGCGTCTGCAGCGCCTTGGCGCGCGCGCTTTCCGGAATCGGCTGGCCGGCCGCATCGGCGGCCCACAGGCATTCGTTGTACACGCCGTTGATCAACGCGCGGCCGTCGTCGGTGGCGACGATCGCCCCGACCGGCGCACGCATCAGGCAGGTGGCAGCGGCCAGCGCGGTGAGGAAGCTGTACTTGATCCACTGCTCCTGCGCGATCTGCGCGCTGGCCACATGATCGATGCCGGCCTGCGTGCAGGCTGCCGCAAATGCCTGCACGCGCGTCGACTCCGCGCTGCCATCGCGCTCGCCGAAGGTCATCGCCGCCGGCTTGCCCAGGTGCAGGATCTCGCCCTGCGCGCCCTTGGTGGCGCTGATGAAGCACAGCCCGCCCAGCACGCGTGCCGCACCGAAACGCTCGTCCAGCGCGGCGTAATGGCGCAGGCCGTTGAGGATCGGCAGCACCGTGGTGTGCTCGCCCACCGCCGGCGCAATCGCCTCGACCGCGCTGTCCAGGTCGTAGGCCTTGCAGCTGAGGATCACCAGGTCGAACGGCCGCTGCGCCACCAGCGCCGGCAGATCCTGCGCGGTGACATGCGCCACCGGGAGCTCCGCATCGCCCAGCGGACTGCGAATGCGCAGGCCATCGGCCTGCAGCTGCGCCGCGCGCGCATCGCGCACCAGGAAGGTGACATCGACCCCGGCCTGCGCCAGACGCCCGCCGAAATAGCCGCCGGTACCGCCGGCGCCGAGGATCAAGATACGCATCGCCATCGTCATCAGCTCCGCAAGCCCACGCCACGGCGCAGCAGCCACAGCGCCAGCGCGCTGAGCACCGCGACAAAGCCCAGCATCAGTGCGTAGGCGACCCAGATCGGCACGTCCGAGCTGCCGAGCAGGCCATAGCGGAACGCGTTGACCATGTAGAAGATCGGGTTGGCGTGGGTGGCCGCTTCGGCCCAGGGCGGCAGCAGCTTCACCGAATAGAACACGCCGCCCAGATAGGTCAGTGGGGTCAGGATGAAGGTCGGCACGATCGCCACGTCGTCGAACTTCTTGGCGTACACCGCATTGACGAAGCCGGCCAGCGAAAAGATGGTCGCGCCCAGCAACACGGTGGTCAGGGTCACAAGCGGATGCGGGATGCGCACCGGGGTGAAGAACATCGCGATGATCAGCACCAGCGCGCCGACCATCACCCCGCGCAGCACCGCGCCGGAGACATAACCCCACAGGATCACCCAGTTGGGCATCGGGCTGACCAGCAGCTCTTCCACATGCCGGCCGAACTTGGCGCCGAAGAAGCTGGAGGAGATGTTGCCGTAGCTGTTCTGGATCACGCTCATCATCACCAGGCCCGGCACGATGAACTGCATGTACGTGTAGCCGCCCATGTCGCCCACGCGCGAGCCGATCAGCCCGCCGAAGATCAAGAAGTACAGCGTCATGGTGATGGCCGGCGGCACCAGGGTCTGGCCCCAAATGCGCAGGATGCGCTGCACTTCGCGGCGCACGATGGTGCCCAGCGCAATCCAGTTGCGGCGCGCGTTGGTGGGTTCGGTCACGGTGTGGATCTCGTTCATGGCTGGCCTCCGCTGCGCGGCTGCGCTGGCGGCGTGCCGTGGGGCACGACAGGCGTGGATGCGGCGGCGGCGGCATCGGCCGGTGCCGGGGCGTCGCCGGTCAGGCGCACGAACAGCTCTTCCAGCCGATTGCTCTTGGTGCGCATCGAACGCACCCGGATGCCGGCACTGCCGAGCGTGGCGAACACGCGGTTGAGGTCCATCGCGCGCGGCATGTCCAGGTCCAGCGTGTGGCCGTCGATGGCGGTGAGCGTGGTGCCTTCGATCACCGGCAGTTCGGCCGGCAGGTCGCCGTCGATATCGAACAGGAAGCCCTCCACGTCGAGCTTGGCCAGCAGCTCGCGCATCGGGCCCTGGGTGACGATCTGGCCGTGGTTGATGATGGCCAGGTTGCGGCACAGGTGCTCGGCTTCTTCCAGGTAGTGCGTGGTCAGGATGATGGTGGTGCCGGCGGCGTTGATCTCCTTGAGCACGCGCCACATGTCGCGGCGGATCTCGATGTCCACGCCGGCGGTGGGCTCGTCCAGGATCAGCAGGCGCGGCTGGGTCATCATGGCGCGGGCGATCATCAGCCGGCGCTTCATGCCGCCGGACAGCGTGCGGCTCATCACCTGGGCCTTTTCCCACAGGTGCGAGCGGCGCAGCTCCGCTTCGGCCAGCGCGGCAGCCTGCTCGCGCGGCATGCCGTAGAAACCGGCGTAGTTGACCAGGATGTCGAAGGGCTTTTCGAACAGGTTGAAGTTGACCTCCTGCGGGACCAGGCCGATCAGGCGCATCGCATCGCTGCGCTGGCCGACCAGGTCGGTGCCGAACACTTCCACCTGGCCGGCGGACAGGTTCACCAGCGAGCTGATGATGCCGATCAGGGTGGATTTGCCGGCGCCGTTGGGGCCGAGCAGGGCGAAGAAGTCGCCTGGCGCCACGTCCAGCGACACGCCCTTGAGCGCCTGGGTGCCGTTGTCGTAGGTCTTGCGCAGATCGCACACACGCAGCGCGGGTGCGGTGATCGGAGATGGGGAATTCAAGATGTTCCTTCGCGTCAGCGTGACGGCGCAGCGAGTTACAGGCCGTTATTATAGAAGCCCGCGGGGGCAAGCCCCGATCACAGACTGTCCTAAATACGTTCGTGCCCGTTCAATTCCCCCTCAAGCTTGTCGACCGGCGCATGATCGCGCCCACCGTGGCCCACTGCCAGTTCCTGCGTGACGACGGGCAGCCGCTGGATTTCCAGCCCGGGCAGTTCATCCAGATCCATTTCACTGCCGCCGACGGCACGCCGACCAAGCGCAGCTATTCGCTGGCGACCATCCACGACCATGCGTTCGGACCGGGCGAGGCGGTGGATATCGCGGTGAGCTTCGTGCCCGGCGGCTCGGCCACCGCGCTGTTCGAAGGCCTGCAGATCGGCGACCAGTTGCAAGCCAGCGGTCCCTATGGACGTTTCTGCCTGCCGCCGGGCGACCACAACCGGCGCTATGTGCTGATCGCCACCGGCACCGGCGTCACCCCGTACCGCTCGATGCTGCCGCTGCTGGCCGAGGCGATCGCCACCCGCGGCGTGCAGGTGCTGCTGCTGCAGGGCGCGCGTACGCCGGCCGAGCTGCTGTACGGCGACGACTTCCGCGCGTTTGCCGATGCGCACCCGCAGTTCCGCTATATGCCGTGTTTTTCGCGCGAGCTGCCGGAACAGCCGCATGCCGATGTGCGGCACGGGTACGTGCAGCAGCAGCTGGCCGAATGCGCGCCCGATGCGCAGGGCGATATCGCCTACCTGTGCGGCAACCCGGACATGGTGGACAGCTGCATCGACGCCCTGAAGGCAGCCGGCCTGCCGAACGCGCAGATCCGCCGCGAGAAGTACGTCAGCCCGGCACCGGCAAAGACCTGAGGCTTCCCGCGCGAGGCCGGCGCAGACCCGGTTGCCCCGGCGATGGCAAGGCCCGCCCACAGCTGGCGCTGCCGGGCCGCTAGGCCGCCGCCAGCGCCGCCCGCGGGCGACGCAACTCGACGGTGATGTGCACCAGTTCTTCGTGGATCTGCAAGGCGGCGCGCACCAGGTCCGCATCGATGTCGGCCGCAGTGACCAGGCTGACCACGCAGGCATAACGATCGCTGCCCACGCGCCAGACATGCAGGTCGCCGATGGCGATGGCATGCGGCAGCCCGGCGATGACCTGCTTCACTTCCGCCACCACCGGCGCATCCATCTCCGCATCCAGCAGCACCCGGCCGGTACTGCGCAGCAGCCCCCACGCCCACACGGTGACCAGCACCGCGCCGACGATGCCCATGATCGGATCCAGCCACCTCACGCCCCAGTACATGCCGGCGAGCAGCGCGACGATCGCCAGGACCGAGGTCGCGGCATCGGCCACCACGTGCAGATACGCGGCGCGCAGATTGAGATCGGCATGCCCATCGTGGTGATGACCATGACCATGACCATGACCATGACCATGACCGTCATGCGCGTGGTCGTGCCCGTGGTGGTGGCCATGCGCATGGCCATGCGAGTCGCGCAACCACCAGGCGCAGATCAGGTTGACCAGCAGGCCGATGACGGCGATGACGGTGGCTTCCTGGTACTGGATGGGCCTGGGCGAAAACAGCCGTTCCACCGACTGGAACGCCATCAGGCCGGCCACGCCCAGCAGCAGCATTGCGCTGGTGTAGCCGCCGAGCACTTCGACCTTCCAGGTGCCGAAGCTGAAGCGCAGGTCGCCTGCATTGCGCCGCGCGAAGCGGTAGGCGAACAGCGCCAGGCCCAGCGCCAGCGCGTGCGAGCTCATATGCCAGCCATCGGCGAGCAGGGCCATGGAGTTGAGCGTCCAGCCGCCGACGATCTCCGCCACCATCATCACCACGGTCAGAATGACCGCCTTGCGGGTGCTGCGCTCGGCCAGCGGGTTGGCGCTGGCGAAGGTGTGCGACTGCGCGCAGTGCGGCGCGGCATGCATGATCGACATCGGGAGAGGCCCTGGCTACGATACCCCCCTATGGTATCTCAGGTACCCCCAGGGGGTATATGGCAATGGCGCATCTGAATCAGGACAAATCCAAGCTGCTCGCCCGCGTGCGCAGGATCCGTGGACAAGTGGAGGGGCTGGAGAAGGCCCTGGCGCAGGACGTGGACTGCACGGCGTTATTGACGCAGGTGGCGGCGTTTCGTGGCGCTGCGCAGGGCTTGATGGTGGAGTTGCTCAGCGAGCACTTGAAGCATCACGTCGCCGCGCCCGACGCGCTGAGCGAGCGCGAGCTGGCGGTCGACGACATCGCCGCCATTCTCAGGACGTATCTGAAGTAGGCGCGGCCATCGGAAGAAGCACCGCGTTCGCCGCCAGGCGGATGCGGCCGGCGCCAGGACCCGGCACGTGCCATGCGCGCACTGCGGTTCCTGCGCGCCGTCCGCCCTCGCCCGCGTGCACGGGGGCAAGAGCTTGCCGTGCACTCAGCGCGCCGAAGGCTCCAAGGTCATCAGCACCACGTCGTTGCTGCGCATCGGCACGCGGATCTCCACCACGCCATCGGCACCGACACGCACGCGCCGGTCCTGTTCGGGCGTATCGCGCGTGGCCTGCTGCAGCTGCGCCAGCTGCCGCGGTGCCAGGTCCTTGGGCATGCCCATGTCGATGTACAGTGACAGCGGGTCGTTGCGCCGGTAGCCGGTCTTGCGCACCTGCAGCCGGTAGTTGCCGGCCGGCACCTGCGCCAGCCGGAACACCAGCGCTGCGCTGTCGGTGCTGGGCACCTGTTTGGTATAGAACGGTGTATTGCTCACCGCCTGCACCGGCTGCTGCCAATCCCAGGCCACTGCCGCGATGCGCTGGCCATCCACCGCCGCAAACGCATGCGCATCGCCCAGCGGAATGTCGCGGCCCTTGAGCGCGTGCAGGTACTTGTAGGCGAACCAGGCCGGCTTGCGGATGCCCTCGCGATTCATCAACCCGAAGCCGCCGTGGAAGGGCGTGGGCGGCGGGCCGGGTTCTTCGAACAGATCGGTGTAGGTCCAGTAGCTCATGCCCTGCACCAGGCCTTGCACCTGCTTGAGCTTGGTCAGGATATAGGGCGCGCTGATGTAGCTGTCGTGGACGAAATCGCGCGGCGTGTAGCTGCTGCTCCACTCGGTGAAATACAGCGGCAGATCCGGAAATGGCGAAGCCTGGATCTGCGTGCGCACCCGGCGCACATCGCCGACGATGGCGTCCGGCGATGCCGACAGCTTGACGTCCTGCTTGCCGTCTTCATCGAGAAAGCCGCCGTCCACGCCATAGGTATGCGTGGTGACGAAGTCGATCGGCAGTTTGTTCTTGGCAACATAGGCCAGCAGTTCCGGCACCCAGTCCGCACCGGCGGTGGACGGGCCGCCGACGCGCAGCTGCGGATCGATTGCCTTGATCGTGCGTGCGGTGTTCGCATACAGCTCGAAGTAGGCCTGTTGGTCGGCGTTTTCCCAGAAATCCTTGAGATTGGGCTCGTTCCACACTTCGAAGTACCACTGGCGTACTTCCTCGGCGCCATAGCGCGCCCGGATGTGGCGCACGTATGCATCGATCAGCTGGGTCCACTTGGCCGGGTCCGGATGCGAGGTGTTGCCCTTCCAGTAGAACAGCGTCTGCTCGGAGGTCTTCATCGCGCCGGGCGTAAAGCCCAACTCGACGAACGGGCGGATGCGCTTGGCCAGCAGCGCGTCGTAGAGCTGATCCAGCTTGGTCCAGTCGTACACCAGTTTGCCGTCCACCTCCTTGACGGTGCCGAGCACGTCATGGAATACGTCGTGGAAGCGGATGTAGCGAAACCCCAGCTCCTGCACCGCTGGCACCAGCTGCGCCTGGCTGTCGCTGCGGATCAAGGTGCCGGGAAAGTCCGAGCCGATCGACAGATCGTAGAACCGGTCGACCGGCCCGCCGGCGCTGCCCAGATCCACCTGGATGGTGCGCGGCGCTGGCGCCTGCGCCATGGCAGAGGCCGCCATGCAGCCGCCCAGTGCAATTGCCAACAAGATCTTCAGACGCATTGGCGCTCCCGCCGAGGTTCGATCGGGGGAGCGTAACCCAGCTCGGGTCCCGCGCTGCACGCCGCAAATGCTTGCGTCTGCTTCCTGCGATCGTCGCGCCGCAGCGGGGAAAGGCGCACACGATCGACCATGTAAAGGGTGCTTGACAGCCGGCCATGGCAGGCGCATCTTGCCTGTCAAGTTGACTTGACAGGCGAAGGGAATGCGTCAGCGGCATCGGCAACTGCAATGCAGACCGGCATGGTCGGCGCAGCCCTTGCTGCGCGGCGGAGTCGGAATCCGCAGCGCTGGCCTGCCACTGCCTGCATCGACACTTGCGCGGCACGGCGCATGACCGGCTGCAATCGCAACGCGCTGATGGCGCTCTGCCTGGGTGCGGGCCTGCTTGCCGTGGGGGTGCTCGGGCATTGGCGGCTGCTGCCGCTGGGCGCCTACCTTGCCGGGCTGTGCGTGGGCGGGGGCGTGTCGTGCCTGTTGCTGTCGCTGCTGCTCTGGCTGTCGCGTGGCAGCCTGCGCGACAGCACGCGGCCGGTCCTGGCGCGACGCTATCACCGCGAGTTCGGCGTGCCGATGGGGATGTATGTGGTGGTGATGCTGTTCTGGAACCAGGTGCTTGCCCGCGTGGGTCCGGGCTGGGCGCGCGTGCTGATCGCCTTGTTGCCGGCGGTGCTGGTCGCCCTGGTGATCCGCGCGGTGGCGCGCTACGTGCGTGACTCGGACGAGATGCAGCGACGCATCGAGCTGGAGTCCATCGCCATTGCCGCCGGCCTGCTCAGCAGCGCGTACATGACCGGCGGCTTTCTGCAGGCCGCCAGGCTGATCGACATTCCCGCGACGGTGGCGATGTTGTGGGTGTTTCCGATGTTGTGCGCCATCTACGGCGTAACCAAAAGCATCAACGCACGACGGTTTCAATGAATAGTCGCGTGCGCGAACTGCGCGAGGCCAGTGGCTGGTCGCAAGGCGAGCTGGGCGAGCGGTTGGGTGTGTCGCGGCAGACCATCAATGCACTGGAGACCGGCAAGTACGATCCCAGCCTGCCATTGGCGTTTCGCATCGCGCGCTTGTTCGGGGAATCGATCGAGCACGTCTTTCTTTACGAAGACGGGCAGTAGTCGCGGCGGTCACACCCGACCGGCTGCGGTGTCAGGGGACAGGGATATCAGGAGAGATGGTGAACATGGTCAAGCAACCCACACTGGTGACAGCACTGCTGCTCGCGCTGCTGGCGAGCGGATGTCAGCGGGCGGACCAGCCGGCTGAAAACGCAGCTGGCGCGACCAAGGCTGTGCCGGCCGCGCCCGGCAGCGTGCGGCCGCGTGCTGCAACGGCGCAGACCGGCACCGCCGCCGGCAATCGCTACGGCGCATTGCACTTTGCACCGTGCACGCTGAGTTCCGGCAGCGCGGCCGGCAATATCGAAGCACAGTGCGCCAGCCTGCGGGTGCCGGAAAACCCGGCCGCGCCGACAGGGCGCAGCATCGACCTGAAGATCGCCTGGCTGGAAAGCGATGCTGGCGCGGGCAGCACGCCGGACCCGGTGTTCTTCATCGCCGGTGGGCCGGGGCAATCGGCCACGCAGGTCGCCGCGATCGTGGACATGGGTCTGCATGAAGTCCGCAAGCAGCGCGATATCTTCCTGGTCGACCAGCGCGGGACCGGCGGCTCGCATCCGCTGGAGTGCCGCGATGCCGCTGGCAAGCCGCTCATGCTGGAAAACAGCAGTGCCGCCACCGCCGAGCAACTGACCGATTACGCGCGCCAGTGTGCACAGGGGCTGCGCAATGACGCCGATCCACGCTATTTCACCACCAGTGAGGCCGTTGGCGATCTGGAGGCGGTGCGCGCGGCACTCGGCGTGCAAACGCTCAACCTGATTGGCGGCTCCTACGGTACCCGAGTGGCACAGCACTATGCGGCGCGCTATCCGCAACACACACGCACGCTGGTGATCGATGGCGTGGCGCCGAACGATCTGGTGATCGGCGGCGAATTTGCGCGGACGTTCGAAGATGCGATCGCGTTGCAGGCCAGCCAATGTCGCAAGGAACCCGCCTGCGCCAAGCGCTTTCCGGTGGACACGCGCACGCAGCTGCGGCAGGTGGTGGAGCGCCTGCGGCAGGCGCCGGTTGCAGCGGATTACCGCGATCCGCGCACCGGTGAACTGCACCACGAGCAGGTGACGGCCGATACCGTGGTCGGCCTGGCATTCGGGTTTTCGTATGCGCCGGAAACCGCCTCGTTGCTGCCGCTGGTGCTGGACGAGGCGGCGGCGGGCCGTTACGCCTCGTTGATGGCCTTGGCGCAGATGAGCGCATCGGATATGTCCGACCAGATGAATCGCCCGATGCAGTGGTCGGTGCTGTGCAGCGAGGACGCCGGACGCTATACCCCGCCAGCCGCCAAGGACGGGACCTTGCTGGGGGCGGACGTGGCGCAGATGTTCTTCGCGCCCTGCACGGCCTGGCCGACCAAGCCGGCCCCGGCTGCCGATGCCGCGCCGTTCAAGTCCAACCTGCCGGTGTTGTTGCTGTCGGGCGAGCTGGATCCGGTGACGCCGCCACGCTATGCCGAACGTGTACTGCAGGGCCTGCCCAATGGCCGCCACCTGGTGGCGCCGGGGCAGGGCCATGGCGTCTTTCGCCTCGGCTGCATGCCCAAGGTGCTGGGCCAGTTCCTGCAGACCGCCAATGCCAAGGCACTGGATGCGCAGTGCGTGGCCAGCCTCAACAACGTGCCCGCGTTTACCTCGTTCAACGGATGGGAACCATGAGCCGCACCGACCACGCCACGGAGGCGCACGCATGATCGTCGTCGACAACCTGCACAAAACGTTCAAGACCAAGACCGGGCCGGTGAAGGCGGTCGATGGGGTCAGTTTCAGTGCCGCCGATGGCCAGATCACCGGCCTGCTCGGCCCCAACGGTGCCGGCAAGACCACCACCTTGCGCATGCTCTACACGCTGATGTCGCCCGACCAGGGCAGCGTCACCGTCGATGGCGTGGATGCCACCCGCGACCCGGTGACCGTGCGCCGCGCGCTGGGCGTGTTGCCGGATGCGCGCGGCGTCTACAAGCGGCTGACCGCGCGCGAGAACATCGCCTACTTCGGTGAGCTGCACGGGATGTCGCGCACGCGCATCGCCGAGCGCACGCGCCTGCTGTCGGCGGCGCTGGACATGGACGACATTCTCGATCGCCAGACCGAAGGTTTCAGCCAGGGCCAGCGCACCAAGACCGCGATTGCACGCGCGCTGGTGCACGACCCGCGCAACGTCATCCTCGACGAGCCCACCAACGGGCTGGATGTGATGACCACGCGCGCCATGCGCGGCTTTCTGCAGCAACTGCGGGCCGAGGGCCGCTGCGTGATCTTTTCCAGCCACATCATGCAGGAGGTGGCGGCGCTGTGCGACCGCATCGTCATCGTTGCCAAGGGCACGGTAGTGGCCTGCGGCAGCGCCGACGAACTGCGCGCCGCCACCGGGGAGGACAATCTGGAAGACGCCTTCGTCAAGGCGATCGGCTCGGACGAGGGACTGCACGCATGAGCACCACATCGTTGTTGTCCACGCTGTGGACGGTGCTGCGCAAGGAACTGCGCGACATCGGTCGCGATCGCCGCACGCTGGCACTGGCCTTGCTGCTGTCGCCATTGCTGTATCCGATCCTGATCCTGGGTATGGGGGCACTGAGCGAAAGCCGTGTGCGTACCCAGATCGACAAGCCGTTGGAAATTCCCATGCTCGGCCGCGAGAACGCGCCCAATCTGGTGCGGTTCCTGGCCGCGCAGGGGCTCAACGCGGTCGATGCGCCGGCCGATCTGACCGCCGCAATCCGCAACCAGGATGTGGATGTGGCACTGCGCATCAGCGCCAGCTACGCCGACGACTGGCGCGCCGGGCGCCCGGCATTGGTGGAGGTCATCAAGGACAGCACGCGGCGCGAGGCCGACGTGCCGAGCCTGCGCCTGCAGGCCGCGCTCGGCAGCTATAGCCAGCAGGTCGGTGCACTGCGCCTGCTGGCGCGCGGCATCGATGCGCAGGTGGGCAGGCCGCTGGAAATCGCCGCGCAGGATCTGGCCACCGCCGAAGCCAAGCGCGGGCAGATGATGGCGATGCTGCTGCCGGTGCTGCTGGTGATCACCTCGTTCCTGGGCGGCGCCTCGCTGATCCTGGATGCCACCGCCGGCGAGCGCGAACGCCAGTCGCTGGAACCCCTCTTGGCCACGCCGGCGCCGCGCAGCGCGATCGTCAGCGGCAAGATCGCCGCCGCCTGCGTGATCGGCATGCTGTCGTTGCTGCTGACCTTGCTGGCCTTCAAGGTGAGCGCGCAGCTGTCCACGTCGAACCTGGGCCGCCAGCTCAATGTCGGCGTCGTGCCGATGCTGCAGATGCTGTTCATCCTGGTGCCGATGCTGTTTATCGGCACCTCGCTGCTGACCTATCTGGCCGCCGCCGCCAAGAGCATGAAGGAAGCGCAGGCGCATATGACCTGGCTGTTGCTGCTGCCGATGCTGCCCGGCTATGCGCTGATGGCGTATCCGTTGAAGACGCAGTTGTGGCATTTCGCGGTGCCGTTCCTGGCGCAGAACCAGATGCTGCTCAAGGTGATCCGCCACGAGCAGATCGACGCCCAGACCTGGGCGGTGTATCTGCTGGCGGGCTTCGGCCTGGCCGCGCTGCTGTGGTACGCGGCGGTAAGGCGCTATCACCAGGAACGGCTGGCGATTTCCGGCTGATGCCCTTCTCCTGCCGGGAGACGGTGGCGCACAGCGCCGGAGGACGGTGCAAATTGCCGGTACGAATGCGCGGTGACGCATGTCGATGTCGATGTTGATTGATTGAACGGTTTTGTTGTCTGCGCAGTGCGTGACGTCGATTCGGTCGCCGTACCTCACCCCAACCCCTCTCCCGAGAGGGGCTAGCAGTTCCTTCTCCCCTCGGGAGAAGGTGCCCGAAGGGCGGATGAGGGTACGGATCACCAGCTAACAAAAAGCCCGCATCGCTGCGGGCGTTTTGTTTGGCGCCCGACATCCGCCGGGAGTGCAGTGCATCGATCATCGGCAGCCATGAGCCATGAGCCATGAGCCAACAATCAACCAATCAACCAATCAACCAATCAACCAATCAACCAATCAACGACCAAGCAATCAAGGAATCAACGACCAAGCAATCAACGGACTCACTCACTCAGCCGCATGCAGAACTACCTGATCGCCCAACGCCCCACTCAACCCCCCGGGTTGAACGACAGCGTGCGCCGCGTGGTCACCGGTGCGGCCACCGGTTCGAAACGCCAGCGCTTGACCGCATTGAGCGCTTCGCGGTCGAACACGCGCGGCGGGGTGGCGCGCAGCACGCGCGAGGCGGTGATCGAGCCATCGGTGCCGACGGTGATCTCCACCAGCACTTCGCCGGAGGTGCCGGCGCGCAGCGCTTCGGGTGGGTAACGCGGTGCCGGGGTGCTGATCGGGCGCAGCGACTGCGCGGCCGGTGCAGCTGCGGCAGTTGCCGGCGCCGGGCGCGGGGCCGCCGGGGTCGGCGCGGGCGCCGGAGTCTCGGCCTGACGGCGCGCGGCGGCCTGGCGTTCGGCCTCGGCGCTCTGCTGGCGGGCGGCTTCCTGTTGCGCGGCGATCTGCTGCGCGGCGGCCGCCTCGCGGGTTTGCTGTTCGGCCAGACGCTTCTGCTCGGCCGCCTGCTTGGCCTTGTCCTCGACCAGCTTCTTGGCCTGCTCGGCATCCTGCTCGGAGCGGCTGGCGGCGGTCTTCATGCCGGTGTCCAGGCCGCTTTTCAGGCGCGGCAGTGCCGGTGCCTTCGGGTCCACCTTTTCGATCAGCGCGATCAGGCGCTGCGCCTCGGGGAATTCTTCGCGGCTGATGCCCTGTTCGGCGGCGATCAGCGTGTACGGCAGCAGGTCGGTCAGCGCGCTGTTGACGGTGGCGTCCTGCGGCTGCTTCTCACGCAGGGCCAGGTAGTACTCCACCGCGTTGTCGCCGGCCGGGGCGTACATGCGGTTGTCCTGCAAGGCCTTGGTGGCCGAGGCGCGCAACTGGTCGGCAGCCATCGATTGCACCTGCGGCGACACCGCCGTGGCCGGTGCCGCAGGCGTGGCGCCGGTGGCAGGCGCGGTGGTGGCGGCCTTGTCGTCCTGCCTGGAGCAGGCGGCCAGGCCGACCAACAAAATGACCGGCGCGATCCGGCGTGCCATACGGCCCTGTGTCAGATCCAACATGCGTTCCCCTTACCCCGATTGCAAAAAGATGCTGCGGCGAGCGCCGGCCATTGTTCCCGCAATGGCTGGCAAAGCCGCAATCTAGCATTGCTGAGGCGGTCTAAGCCAAGGGGGGCGCCTGCCGGGCGCGAAATTCATTCCGCCCCGGTGACCAGCGCCGTGTCGGTCGGCAGCCGCGTTGCCGGCTCGGGCAGCGGTGCCGGGCAATAGCGCCGCAGGAAGTCCGCATGCGCCGGCAGCCGCAGCAAGGCAGCATCGACACGCGTGCGGATGGTCTCCAGAAAATGACGGAGCTCGGCATCGCCCATCAGGTCGGCCACCGGGTGATGCTGCTTCGGCGTGATGCCCTGGCCCAGCATCACCTGCACCCAGGAGTTCTCGGCAAACAGCTCGTTGGCCTGATGGAAGACGCGCCCGCTCTGGCGGAACAACTCCACCCGATGGCGCAGCGTGTCGGGGATGTCCATCGCCGCGCAATCGCGCCAGAACGGCGTGTCGCGGCGGTCGGTGGCGTGGTAATGCAGGATCACGAAATCGCGAATATGGGTGATTTCGGCGGCGGCCTGGCGGTTGTATTCGGCGATATCGACATCGTTGATGACCTGCGGAAAGGTCTGCATCAACCGGATGATGCCGCGCTGGATCAGATGGATGTTGGTCGATTCCAACGGCTCCAGAAAGCCGCTGGCCAGCCCCAGCGCCACGCAGTTCTTTTCCCACACCCGATGCCGCTGATTGGGCGTGAAGCGCAGTGCCCGCGGCTGGCTCAGTGCGCGGCCGCTGAGATTGCGCTGCAGGACCTGCGCGGCGCTGTCCTGGTCCATGTAGCGGCTGGAATACACGATGCCGTTGCCGACCCGGTGCTGCAGCGGGATACGCCACATCCAGCCCGCCTGATCGGCACGCGAGCGGGTGTAGGGCACCGGCGCGCCGACCGATTCGGTCTGCACCGCCAGCGCGCTGTCGGCGAACAGCCAGTGCGACCAGTCGTCGGTGCCCACGCCCAGCGTCTTGCCGATCAGCAGGCCGGCAAAGCCGGTGCAATCCAGGAACAGATCGCCTTCCACCCGCATGCCGTTGTCCAGCGTCAGCGCGGTGAGATAGCCGCTGTGCGCATCGGTCTCCACGCTGCCGATGCGGCCTTCGATGCGCTGCACGCCGAAGCCTTCGCTGAAGCGGCGCAGGAAACGCGCATAGAGTCCGGCATCCAGGTGATAGGCGTAATTCATGCCGCCGTTGGGCAGGTGGGCGAAGCGGCCCTCCTGCGCGGCGCGCAGCTCCAGGCAATAGTCGCCGAAGTCGCGCGCCACGCCACGCTGCCGGCCCTTCAACCAGAAATGCTGGAAGCCGGCGCTCCAGTGATCGGTGCCGGTATGGCCGAAGGAATGGATGTAGTGCCGGTCGACATCGCGCCAATGCTCGAAGCCGATGCCGAGCTTGATGGTGGCCTGGGTGGCGGCCATGAACGCGGCCTCGTCGATCTCCAGCAGGCGGTGGAAGGTGACCAGGCTGGGGATGGTGGCTTCGCCCACGCCCACCGTGCCGATCTCGTCCGACTCCACCAGGGTGATCTGCAGGTGCCGGCCCAGCACCTTGGATAACGCGGCGGCGGCCATCCAGCCGGCGGTGCCGCCACCGGCGATGACGACGCGGCGCACCGGGCGCTGTTGTGGATCCGCAGGCGTGGTGTCGGTCATGGCATCAGATCCTCAGCGATTCAGGCGTTGCAGCAAGCGCGCGCGCAGGCTGCGGGCACGGGCCTCGTCCATCGGCGCCAGCACGCCGCGCGCAGACTCGGGCATGTGTGCGGCGGTGTCCGCGTCGGCATCGAACACGTAATGGTCGAACACGTCCTGCCAGATGGCGCGTTGCTCCGCTGGCAGGTCGCGCATGGTGAGCAGCGCCAGCATCAGCGCGTTCATCGGCGAATCCATGTAGGCCGGGCTCTGCCGCCACCAGAAATTCACCAGCACGTTGAACGGCGTCAGCGCCTGGACGTGATGCCACCACATGCTGGGAATGAACAGTGCATCGCCCGGTTCCAGCTCGGCCACCAGCGCGTGTTCCAGCGCCTGCGCATAGCGTGGAAAGCGCTGCAGGTCCGGCGCGGCGATGTCGACCAGGCTGACCGGCTGCCCGGCCGGGGTGAGATCGAGCGGGCCGATATACAGGTTGGCCAGTTGCTGCGGCGGAAACAATGTGAAGCGGCGCCGCCCGGCGACCACGCAGGCCAGGTTGTCGGGCAGGTCCTGGTGGGCGGCGATGCGGGTGCGGTTGCCGATCCAGATGCTGGCCAGCGGCTGCGCCTGTGGCAGGGCGATCGGGTTATGCGCGCGCAGGCCGGGCAAATAGGTGTCCAGTGTGGTGGAGCCGACATAGATCGCCGGTGGCTGCGGGTTGTGCAGATCGCGCAGCAAGGTCTCCAGCACCACGCTCAATGGCACCCGTTCGGGGCGGAAATTGAAGCCACTCATGTCCGCGTTGTAGAAGAAGCGCCCATCGATCTCCGGCGGGCCGACCTGCGCCACCACCGCCTCGCCGCGATCGAAGCCGCGCAGGTAGGCGGCCGCCGCCTGCGCAGAGCTCGCGCCGGCCTGCGCCAGCGGCCAGTCGCGCACCAGCGCGCGCAAGACCAGCGGCGTGGTGGAGCGCAGCATGGCCGGATCCAGCTGCTGCGGGTCCAGCCCGTGTCGCTCTTCGATGGCGCGCGGCTCAACCAGCATGGCGGCGCTGCAGGCGGTCGAGCAGGTGGCGGAACTGCGCGATCGAGGCCACCGCCATGTACAGCGGTTCCAGATCGCCATGCCGGTGCAGATCGAGCAGTGCGGCATCGTCGAGCGCGCGCAGGCGTTCTTCGTGCACGGCGTAGAGCCCGGTCAGACGGCATTCCAGGCCGTTCTGCAGCGTGGCCTCGAACACGAACGGTTCGAGCAGGTCGTAGCCCAGCAAGCGTGCGACGAACGCCTCGCTCGCGGTCAGGCCATCATGCAAGGTGCGCAATACCTGGCTGATGTGGTCGAGAAATTCGGTGGTACCGCCATGTTCGCGAAACAGCACCTCGCCTTCGCTGCGGCTGATGCGCGGGCTGTCCAGGTCCACGTGCACCATCGGTCCGTCCGCCTGCTCGCCGATCAGAAACGGTTGCCGCTGGATCGCCAGCGGCACGTACGGCGCATCCCAGCGCGTACCGTCCAGGAACAGGTTCTCGCCCAGGCGCAGGCCCAGCAACGCCAGCGGCTGAAAACTGCGCTCGCCGCTGCGATGGAACACGATCGGGTATTGCGCCTGGAGTTGGCGGAATTCCTGCGGAAAGGTCGTAGCCGACATCACGTCATCGCCGAAGGCGGCGCCGTGCGCGGTGATCACGCGCAGATCGCGGTGATCGAGGTTGTTCAACAACACGGCATTGGTCATGGGGGCAGGCAGATCACGCGGGGCGCGTGGCCCATGCTTGGACAGTTGCTTCGGCATGGCAAGTCCCGGATGCGACACATCCGGGAAACGCCACGAGAGAGCCGTGCGAAACGCCCCGGCAGACTCACTGCCGGGAGCGCTTAAAAAAAGAACATCACTGCATGACCACAGCGCTGCATCACCAGAACTTGTAACGCACGCCCAGCATGTAGCGCGGGCCGGTCTGGGTGGCGTAGATGATCTGGTTCGGGTGACGGCCGTGCTGGCGCTGCACCTCGTCGGTGAGGTTGATCGCCTCCAGGCTCAGCGACAGGTTCTCGGTCCACTGGTAGCCGATGCTCAGATCCAGCTGGCCATAGGCTTCGGTGTAGACCGGGTTGGGCTGGCCGCTGCCGTCGAAGCGTGCGGCCAGGAACTCGTCGCGCCAGTTGTAGGCCGCACGCACCTGCCACTTGTCCCGATCGTAGAAGCCGACCACGTTGGCCGAATCGCTCAGCCCTTCCAGCGCGAACTGCTCGCCGATCACGTAGTTGTTGTAGGTCAGACCGGAGTCGACCATGGTGTAGTTGGCCGACACGCCGAAGCCGCTGTCGCCGAACATGTGCTGCAGGTTGAATTCCCAGCCGTCCAGCGAGGCCGAGCGCTGGTTGGCCGGCGCAGTGATGGCGAAGTTGGCCACCGGATCGCCCGGCTGCCCGCTGATCACACCGGTGGCATTGCCATTGGAGTCGTCCGTCCCGCGCACCACACCCGGCGCACCGCCGCGGTTGCGGAAGATGTAGTTGCGGATGCAGGTCAGGTCCGCCGAGGCGCAGCCGTTGCCCAGCGCTTCGTTCCAGTACGCACCGCCCACCGGCGTGTTCAGGCCCAGCGAGGCATCGTTGCGCGTGGTCACGCCGATGTAGTTGTCGATGTTCTTGCGGAAGAAGCCCACCGAGGCGTAGCTGGCATCGCTGTAGTACCACTCCAGCGACAGGTCGATGTTGTGCGAGAGCAGCGGCTTGAGGCCGGGATTGCCTTCCTGGCCGGTGCCGCCTTCCAGGCGCGCGATCTGGTTGAGCGTCTGCCCGCCCTGGATATCGCCCCAGCCGGGCCGGCCGATGGTTTCGCCGTAGCTGCCGCGCAGCACCAGATCCTCGGTGAGCTTGAAGCTCAGGTCCAGGCTGGGCAGCCAGTACTCGTACTTGCCGCTGCCGCTGGCAAATGCCGAGTCGGCCAGGCGGATCGGCAACTCGTTATTGGCGACCCAGTCGATGCCCACCGCCACCGGCACCAGCGCCTGTGCGTCCACCTTGGTTTCTTCGTAGCGCACACCGGCGGCCAGGCTGATCGGCACGCGCAGATCGTCCCAGCTGTTGTTCCACTGCAAATAGGCATTCTTGGATTTTTCGGTCACGCGGCGGTCGGTGGTGAACACCGGCGAGGTGCGGTACAGCGCGTCGTCGCCGGCCACCTGCGCGGCGGCCTGGCGGGCGCGTTCGAAGTCGAACAGGAACAGTTGATCGAACTGCGCCGGGTTGCCGCTGCCATCGATCGCATCGAAATACTGCGCGAACGAGCTTGGAATCCACAGATCGTCCGGATAATCGGCCGCGGTGCCGGCACCGCCCCAGGTGTCGCGCTGCACGTTGGAAAATGCCGAGCGGTTCTTGACCTCGGTGCTGCCGATGCCGAACTTCAACTGCGAATAGTTTTCGAAGGTGAAGTCGCCGTTGACCTGCGCCTGGTCGATCTCCGACTTCATGTAGCTGTTGCGGAACGCCGAGCCGGTGACCAGCGTGCGTGACGGATCCAGCCCGGTCAGGCCGAAGCCCAACTGCTGCTGCAACACCGGGAAATCCTTGCTGAAATCCACCACCGAGGTGCCGCGGTAAAAGCCGGACACGCCCAGTGAATTGCTGGAACCGAACGGGCTGTCCGCACCGGCTTCGGCGGTGGAGCGGTGGATGTCGAAGTTGAGCTTGAATTGATCGTTGACCGCCCAATCCACGTTGAAGCCCAGCGACTTGTTCTGGTTGCGCGTGGCCGCATTGGAGCCGGCGGTGGCCAGGTCGCTAGTGGCCGGATTGACGATTTCCGAATAGCTCACCGGTCCTGCCACCGGGCCGTTGGTCCAGGCGCTGGCCGACGGCCCGTAGTTGAACCACACCGACATCTCGTTGCGCTGCTGCTGGATCTTGTTTTCCGAGTAGGTGTAGTCCAACGTGGTGGTGATGTTGTCCAGCGGCTTGTACTGCAGTACCAGCTGGCCGTTGGTGCGCTGGCGCTCCACGCCGACCACGCGGTAGTTGAGGTTCTGCGGCACCGAATAGATGTCATTCGGACCGGGACGGTTGACGATGTTCTCCGAGCCGGACGTACCTGGCTGCGGGATGGTGCCGTAGGCGGTGGAATCGCCACGGAACGAGCGCCAGCCGTTGGGCACGCCGACCTGGCTGTAGCCGAAGTCGCGCTCCTGGTAGCTGCCGCTCAGCGACACGCCAAAGCGTCCATCGGCCGAGGTGTTGCTGAAAATGCCGGAGATTTCCGGTGTCAGTGAGTCGCCCTGCAGACGTCCGGGCAGGTTCTCGTTGGAGCTGTCGTGCACGCCCTTGAGGCCGACATTGGCATGCAGGCCCGGGTTGTCCAGCGGCCGGCTGGTCTTGATGTTGATGGTCGCGCCGATGCCGCCGGTGGGCGTACTGGCACGGCTGGTCTTGAACACCTCGATGCCGGAGATCGACTCCGACGCCAGGTTGGCGAAGTCGAACGCACGCGAATTGGAGGCGTTGGATTCCTCGATGCTGGCGCCCGGCATCTGGCGGCCGTTCAACAGCACCAGGTTGAAGTCCGGGCCGACGCCGCGCACGGTGACGCGCGAGCCTTCGCCCAGCGAGCGGTCGATCGACACGCCGCTGATGCGTTGCAGCGACTCGGCCAGATTGGTATCGGGGAACTTGCCGATGTCCTCGGCCACGATGCCGTCGACGATGCCCTGCGCATCGCGCTTGACGTTCATCGACGAGGTGAGGCTGCCGCGGATACCGGTGACCTGCACCGCATCGAGCGTGGCCGGATCGGCCTGGCTTGCGCCCGGAACGGTGGACGCGGACTGCGGCGGCGGTGCGGTCTGCGCGGCCAGCGGCGTCGACAAGGCAAACAGCAGGGCAGACGTCAGACGCCGCGTGCGCGGCAGGGTGCGTGGCTCTCTCACGATGATTTCTTCCCCAAGTGAAGATAAGCCGGCCCCAGGCGGGACAGGCGAAGGTCGATGAAGCAGTCGTGCATTTGTGAGCGCAGCCTTAACCAAGTCAACTTGCACTGCAGCATCGGCCGCGAGCAATCGCGTCACACATCGTTCCAGTCAGCACCACGGCGAGCGCACGCGCAGGTCGCGGGCTTGGTCGTACCATCGGTCGTCGAGGCGCGCGGCTGCGTGCCACCCCCCTGCCGAACTGGAGCGCACGATGATCGACCTGTACTACTGGCCCACCCCCAACGGCCACAAGGTCACCTTGTTCCTGGAAGAAGCCGGGCTGGACTACACGCTCAGGCCGGTCAACATCGGCAAGGGCGAGCAGTTCGAGCCGGCCTTCCTGCAGATTTCGCCCAACAACAAGATGCCGGCGATCGTCGACCACGCACCGGCCGACGGCGGTCCCGCGCAGAGCGTGTTCGAATCCGGCGCCATCCTGCTGTACCTGGCCGAGAAGACCAGCCGCTTCCTGCCGCGCGATGCGCGTGGCCGCATCGCCGCGCTGGAATGGTTGTTCTGGCAGATGGGCGGGCTGGGGCCGATGAGCGGCCAGATGGGCCACTTCAACGTCTATGCGCCGGAAAAGATTCCCTACGCGATCGAGCGCTACAACACCGAAGTACGTCGCCTGCATGGCGTGCTCGACAAGCGCCTGGCCGCCTCCGCGTTCCTGGCCGGCCCCGAGTACGGCATCGCCGACATGGCCAGCTATCCGTGGATCGAGGTCTACGCCGACATCCGCCCCGATTACGCCGACTTCCCGCATCTCAAGCGCTGGCACGACGCCATCTCCGCGCGTCCGGCCACCCAGCGCGCCTATGCGCTCAAAGAACAGGTCAACCCCAACGCCGGCAAGCCACTGGGCGAGGAAGAACGCAAGCACCTGTTCGGCAAGCGCTGAAGCAAAGCGGCAGGCGCGGCTGCGTAACAGCCCATGCGGCGATAGCGGCGACTGGTGCAACTGCGCAGCAATAACAGCAGGCAGCAACGGCAAGCAGCATCAGGAGTTAGCAGCGGCATGCGCGTGCATCAACTGCGTGCGACACACCCGGTGCCTTGAGCCCCTCTCCCCCCCGGGAGAGGGGTTGGGGGTGAGGGTACGCAAGTGGAGCGAGACCCACCGCCCCCCCGGAACCTGCGCAGCACGAAATACGCATGCACCCTCCGCAGCGCGCCAACTGCGACCATCGGGCCATCGCACCTTTGCCGCGCAAGGCAGGGCGAGGACGACTCCAGAACCACGCTGCCGCACATGCGCGCAACCATGCACAGTCCGTCATCGCGCACACGCGCCATCGCCGCGCTTCTCAAACACCCCACGCGCCCGCATCCTGTGTGCTATCTCAAGACAGGATCTTCGATGCGCGCCCTGTTCGCCGCCCTTGCCCTCATGCTCAGCACGCTCCCCACCGCTCACGCCGAAAAACTCACCCTCGATGCCATCACCGGCCCGTTGCCGTTGTCCGGCCCGACGCTGATGAAACCCAAGGTCGCCCCCGACGGCTCGCGCGTGAGCTTCCTGCGCGGCAAGGACAGCGACCGCAATCAACTGGATCTGTGGGAGTACGACATCGCCAGCGGCCAGACCCGCCTGCTGGTTGACTCCAAGCTCGTGTTGCCTGGCACCGAGACGCTCAGCGATGTGGAAAAGGCCCGCCGTGAGCGCCAACGCATCGCCGCCTTCGCCGGCATCGTCGATTACCAATGGGCGCCGGACGCGCACGCGTTGCTGTTTCCGCTCGGCGGCGAGCTGTATCTGTACGACCTGCGCAAGACCGGCAGCGCCGCAGTGCGCCAGCTCACCCACGGCGAAGGTTTCGCCACCGATGCCAAGCTCTCGCCCAAGGGCGGCTTCGTCAGTTTCGTGCGCGCGCGCAACCTGTGGGTGATCGACCTGGCCAGCGGCAAACAGCTGCAACTGACCCGCGACGGCAGCGAGACCATCGGCAATGGCGTGGCCGAGTTCGTCGCCGACGAGGAAATGGATCGCCACACCGGCTACTGGTGGGCACCGGACGATTCGGCGATCGCCTTCGCGCGCATCGACGAATCGGCTGTGCCGATCCAGAAGCGCCCGGAGGTCTACGCCGACCACACCGAGGTGATCGACCAGCGCTATCCGCAGGCAGGCCAGCCCAATGTGGCCGTGCAGCTCGGCGTGATCGCCCCGCGTGCGGCAGCCAAGCCACAGTGGGTCGACCTGGGCAAGAACCCGGACATCTACCTGGCGCGGGTGGACTGGCGCGATGCGCAGCGGCTGACCTTCCAGCGCCAGTCGCGCGACCAGAAAACCCTTGCGTTGATCGAAACCACGCTGGCCAGCGGCAGGCAGCGCGTGCTGGTCACCGAGACCTCGCCGACCTGGGTGCCGCTCCACAACGATCTGCGCTTTCTCAAGGACGGCCGCTTTGTCTGGAACTCCGAGCGCAGCGGCTACGCGCATCTGTATGTGGCATCGGAAGACGGGCGCACGCTCACCCCGCTGACCTCCGGCGACTGGGTGGTCGATGCGTTGCTCGCCGTCGACGAGCACGCCGGCACGGTGTATTTCTCCGCCAGCAAGGAATCGCCGACCCAGACCCACATCTACGCCGTGCCACTGGCCGGCGGTGCGATCGAAAAACGTTCGATGCCCCGCGGCACGCACGCGGCCAGTTTCGCCGGCAATGCCAGCGTGTATGTCGATACCTGGTCCAACACCACCACGCCGCCGCAGATCGAGCTGTTCCGCGCCAATGGCGAAAAAATCGCCACGCTGCTGAAGAACGACCTGGCCGATCCGCAGCACCCTTACGCCAGATACCGCGACGCGCAGCGCCCGGTGGAATTCGGCACGCTCACCGCTGCCGACGGCACCACGCCGCTGCAGTACCGCCTGATCAAGCCGGACAACTTCGACCCGGCCAGGCGCTATCCGGTGATGGTGTACGTGTATGGCGGCCCTGCCGCGCAGACCGTGCTCGATGCCTGGCCGAGCCGTGGCGATGCGCTGTTCGACCAGTACCTCGCCCAGCGCGGCTATGTGGTGTTCTCGCTGGACAACCGCGGCACGCCGCGGCGTGGCCGCGCCTTCGGCGGTGCGCTGTACGGCAGGCAGGGCGCAGTCGAAGTGGACGATCAGTTGCAGGGTGTGGCCTGGCTCAAGGCGCAGCGCTGGGTCGATCCGGCCCGCATCGGCGTGCAGGGCTGGTCCAACGGCGGCTACATGACGCTGATGCTGCTGGCCAGGCACAGCGAGGCCTACGCCTGCGGCGTGGCCGGCGCACCGGTCACCGATTGGGGGCTGTACGACACCCACTACACCGAGCGTTACATGGACCTGCCGGCCAGCAACGCCGGCGGTTACCGCGACGCGCGCATCGCCACCCATCTGGACGGCCTGCGCGCCAGGCTGCTGCTGATCCACGGCATGGCCGACGACAACGTGCTGTTCACCAACTCCACCGCGCTGATGAGCGCGTTGCAGGCGCGCGGCACCGCCTTCGAATTGATGACCTATCCCGGTGCCAAGCATGGGTTGTCCGGCAGCACCGCCTTGCATCGCTACAAGACCGCGGAGGCCTTCATCCAGCGCTGCCTGATGCCCTGAGCGGCCGGCGGCCGGCTGCAGGGGACGCGGCCACTGCAGTGGTACAGCGGCGGCCGCCGCGGCCCCGCGGCGATGTTGGCCGCGCCGTGGTGTTGCTCACCGCCGAGGTCATCTGCAGTCGTGCCCCAATACTTGGCCTACAAGGACGTTGTCATGTCATCGCTGCCGCCGGCTCCGGCTGCAGCGCCTGGCAAGCTGCAATCGCCAACGTCTGCAGCCTGGTAACGGGTGCGCAAGCGCCGCCGCACTCCTGCGACCATGACCTAAGGCGCATTGCCGCAGCCGCTGCGGATGGGTAGGGTCGCGCTACTCAACTTGCGGATCCACCCCATGAAACCACTTGTTCTCGCCGTTGCGCTGGCGCTCGGTGCTTCGCTGCCATTGCAGGCACAGACCGCTCAGCCCGGGCAGGCCCAGCCTGCCACGCCGGCCTGGGTGCAGACCAGCAACGGCGACGCGCAGATCCTGCTGAACGCGCAGGCGCCGTTCCAGCCCGAATACGCCAGCTTCTTCGGCGTGCCCGGCTACGACGACCAGGTCATCGACCTGGGGCCGAACAACGCCGCGCGCTACCGCGATGCGATGAGCAAGGCGCGCACCGCGTTGCAGGCCAAGCTGGCGACCGAGCGCGACGTCAACGTGCGCCAGGACCTGCAGATCATGATTGCGGCGGCCGAACAGAACATCGAAGGCAGCCAGCTCAACGAGCGCTACCTGCTGCCGTGGAGCGACGCGCCGCAGCTGGTCTTCAGCGGCCTCAATGGATTGCTGTCCGACCAGACCGTGCCCGAGCGCCGCGCCAAGGCGCTGGATCGCCTCAAGCGTTACGTGGGCCTGGTGCCGGGCACGACGCCGACCACCACGCTGGCCCGCCAGCGCTACGAGGAACAGCTTGGCAACAAGGCCCTGCTGCAGCCGACCGAGCGCGAAGTGGAGCAGGCGCTGGCCAACGTGGACACCTACGTCGCCGGCATCGGCGAGTTGTTCGCCAAGTACAAGATCGCCGGCGCCGACGAAGCGCTCAAGGCGATGTCCACCCAGTTGAAGGATTACGCCACCTGGACCCGCACCACGGTGCTGCCGAAGGCACGCAAGGACACCCGCCTGCCCGAACCGCTGTATGCCTTCCAGCTCAAGCAGGTCGGCATCGACATCGCCCCGCAGCAGCTGATCCAGCGCGCGCAGCTGGAATTCATGGAAACCCGCTCGGCGATGCGTCAGCTGGCGCCGCTGGTGGCCAAGGCCAAGGGCGTGCAGGGCAGTGATTATGTGCAGGTGATCCGCGCGCTCAAGGGCAACAAGATTGCCGACGACCAGCTGGAAACCCACTACCGCGGCGTGATCGACCAGATCGACCCGATCATCCGCCAGCAGCGCATCGTCGATGTGCCCAACCGCCCGATGCAGATGCGCCTGGGCAGCGCGGCCGAAAGCGCTGCGCAACCGGCACCGCACTTCCTGCCGGCCCCGCTGATCGGCAATACCGGCCAGCAGGGCCAGTTCGTGCTGCCGCTGGGCAACCCGACCGCCGATGGTGCCAAGAAGGAGCAGTACGACGACTTCAACTTCGGCTCGGCCGCCTGGACGCTCAGCGCACACGAAGGCCGCCCCGGCCATGAGCTGCAGTTCACCGCCATGGTCGAACGTGGCGTGTCGCTGGCGCGCAGCCTGTTCGCGTTCAACTCGGTCAACGTCGAAGGCTGGGCGCTGTATGCCGAAGCCGAAATGGTCCCGTACGAGCCACTCGACGGTCAGCTGATCGCGCTGCAGTTTCGCCTGCTGCGCGCCGCCCGCGCCATGCTCGACCCGATGCTCAACCTCGGCCTGATCGACCGCGAACGCGCACGCCAGGTGCTCGAAGACGATGTCGGCCTCTCGCCGGCGATGACCCGCCAGGAACTGGACCGCTACACCGTCCGCGCGCCCGGCCAGGCCGGCAGCTATTTCTATGGCTACACCCGCATCCTGGAACTGCGCATGCGCACCGAACTGGTCCTGGGCAAGAAGTTCGACCGCCTGGCCTTCAACAACTTCCTGCTCGACCAGGGCCTGCTGCCGCCGGACCAGCTGGCCAAGGCGGTGGAGACGCAGTTCATCCCTGCGCAGCAGGGCAAGCGCTAAGCAATTCGAGACGGCGTAACGCAGCAGGGCACGATGGAGCTTGAATCGGCCAACTATCGCGCCCTGTTGCAGCACTGCCTTCGCAAATGCTTTCGAATTGTTGAGGCTCGCCTCAGCGCATTGGAGGCGACACCTCTGGCGCCGCGCGCTGCTGCGCCCCGGCCGGCACCCAGATCGCCATGCCGGCCGCGCGCTTCTGGGTGGTCGGGATGCCGATGCCCAGGCCGCCGCCGACGCGGCCGCCGTAGCTGCCGCCGCCCACCGACAGGCCGCCGCCGGAGCGTTCCGAGCCCACGCCGACGATGACCACGCCATTGGCGCCGAGCTTGGCCGCCTCACGCTTGAGGCGCTGCACGGCCGCATCGGTCTGGCCCTGGGTGCCGAAGCCGGCGGCGCTGGTGGATTCGAGCTGGGCGATCTCCACCGAGCCGACCGGTGCATTGGAGTACACCTGCACCTGCGCCGGGTCGATCGGGGCACGCGCCTGGCCCAGCATCACCCTGGAACTGCTGGCACAACCGGCCAGGAGCATGGCGAGCGCAGCGGCGATGACGACATGCTTATTCATGATGCGGCCCCTGTTGACGACAGTGATGACGATGATCCGGCGCCCGGACTGAATCGCGCCGGACTTCGCCGCACCCTAGCCGTGCCCACGTGAGGCTGCCGCCAAGCCGCCATTGGTCAGGGTGACCACCTGCCCACGGCGTCTTGGCGGCCACAGGGCTAAGCTCAGGCCATTCTTCTAAGACGTCGAGGTGATACGTGGGATTGATCAGCCTGCTGTGGGGCATCGTGGCGCTGCTGTGGATGGTGCTGGCCTTCATCCCGTTGCTGGGCTGGGGCAACTGGTTCCTGATCCCGTTTGCGGCGGTGGGCGCGCTGATTGCCGCGATCGCGCTGCTGTTCACCTCGGCCGGCAATCGCGGGCGTGCCAAGACCGGTCTGCTGCTCAACGGCCTGGTGATCGTGGTCGGGGTGATCCGCCTGAGCCTGGGCGGCGGCGTGATCTAGCGCGCGGCGGCGCCCAAGCAGGTCGCGCAAGCCGGAAGGGCCTTGCCCCGGCTGGCGATGAAGAAGGTCGCCGCGTGGCACCTCCGCCATCCGAACGCGTTCCCTATGGGGTGAGCCGACCGTGAACCGGCGAATCACGCTGGCATGAATCGCGGCGCGCTCCTACCCGTTGCAGCGCTGCGACACTGCGTCGCAGCGCGTCCGGCGGCGGATGGCGGGCGTAAACTTGCCGGCTGCTGACAGGAGCCCACGATGGCCCATCCCCACTACCGTCCCCGCCGCATGCGCCACGATGCGTTTTCGCGGCGCCTGATGCGCGAAAACACGCTGACCACCGACGACCTGATCTGGCCGGTGTTCGTGCATGAATTGTCCGGCCGCGCGCCGATCGCCTCGATGCCGGGCGTGGAGCGTCTGTCGCTGGACGACTTGCTGCGCGAAGCCGAAGCGGCCCTGGAACTGGGCATTCCGGTGATCGACCTGTTCCCGGTGATCGACCCGGCCGGCAAGAGCCTGGACGCGGCCGAAGCCTGGAATCCGGACGGCCTGGCGCAGCGTGCGGTACGTGCGCTCAAGGCGCGCTTTCCCGAGCTCGGCATCATGACCGACGTGGCGCTGGACCCGTACACCACGCACGGCCAGGACGGCCTCATCGACGCCAAGGGCTATGTGCTCAACGAGATCACCGTCGAGGCGCTGGTCAGGCAATCGCTGTCGCACGCCGAAGCCGGTGTGGACATCATCTCGCCCTCGGACATGATGGATGGCCGCATCGGTGCGATCCGCCGCGCGCTGGATGCGCAGGACCATCTCAACGTGCGCATCATGGCCTACTCTGCCAAGTACGCCTCGGCGTTCTACGGTCCGTTCCGCGATGCGGTCGGCAGCGCCGGCAATCTCGGCAAGGCCGACAAGACCACCTATCAGATGGATCCGGCCAACAGCGACGAGGCGATGCGCGAGATCGCGCTGGACCTGGAAGAGGGCGCCGACATGGTGATGGTCAAGCCGGGCATGCCGTATCTGGATGTGGTGCGGCGGGTGAAGCAGGAATTCCGCGTGCCCACCTTCGCCTATCAGGTCAGCGGCGAGTACGCGATGCTCAAGGCGGCGGCCGCCAATGGCTGGCTGGACGAACGTCGTTGCGTGCTGGAAGCGCTGATGGCATTCAAGCGCGCCGGCGCCGATGGCGTGCTGACCTACTTCGCCCCCCAGGTGGCACGTTGGTTGCGGGAAGGCTGAGTGCGGTGATGCGGTGGCGTGACGGCGTGCAGGCAAGGAATCGCTGCTTGCAGGTCTGGCTTGATGCGATGAAGACGCACTGACTCCGCAGGCCGCGTTCTTCCGCGGCCTGGGCTTCGTGCAGAGCGCAGCAGGCGCCTGGATGAGTGAGGGTCGTGCTGTGCAGCCAGCCTTGGCCACGGTGATTGCAGAGGACCAGCAGATACCGGCAATGCGGCAATGATCGGGTGATCCCCATGCCGCATCGCATTGCGTCAGTGGCGTGAATCCCGAAAATCCGCAGCCAAACTGCGATAACGATTCTCATCTACAATAGCGGACCCCACTGTTTCAGGCTGTTCGCGCGTGCTCAAGACCGTCCTGTTCCAACTGCACTGGCTGCTCGGCATCACGGCCGGGCTGGTGCTGTCGGTAATGGGGCTGACCGGCGCGTTGATGTCCTTCGAGAACGAGATCGTGCGGTTAGCCAACCCGGCGATCGCACAGCTGGCGCAGCGGCATGCGGCAGGCGAGCGGCCATTGCCGGTGGATGCGCTGCTGCGTCGGCTCGACCTGGATCAACGGCAGGCAGTCACGCGCATGCTGATCGATCCGACCGGCAAACGTCCGTCCACCGCACGCCTGGCCGGCAAGGGGGGCGGCCGGGTGTATTTCGACCCATATACCGGCGACAAGGTCGCCGCTCCGCGGTTGAGCGGCGCGTTTGCCTTCATCGAGGATCTGCATCGCCACCTGGCCGCCGGCAAGCGCGGCCAGGCAGTGACCGGTGCAAGTACCCTGATCCTGTTGTTCTTCTGCGCTTCCGGCCTGTATCTGCGTTGGCCGCGACGCTGGTGGAGCCTGCGCACCTGGTGGGCGGTGGAATGGCGACGACAGGGGCGCAGTTTTCTGTGGAGCCTGCACGCGGTGTTCGGCACCTGGTGCCTGCTGGTGTATCTGCTGGTGGCGCTGACCGGGCTGACCTGGTCCTACCCGTGGTACCGCGACGGCATGGTGGCCTTGCTCGGCACCGAGCCGGCGATACGCGGCGACGGGCGCGATCATCGCCCGGCCACGGTGAATTTCGCGGCCGTGCAGCGCACCCTGGATGCCATCCCGGCCACGCACAGCACGGCATTGGACCTGCGCATCCCGCCGCGTGCGGGTCAACCGCTGAGCGTGCGCTTCCTGCCCGACCATCCCGACCACGACCGCGCCTACGACAATCTGGAAATCGAGCCGGGCAGCGGTGCGTTGCTGCGTCGCCAGGACTATGCGCTGCTGCCGCGTGGCCAGCAGCTGCTGGTCAGCATGTTCCCGCTGCATTCGGGCAGTTTCTTCGGGCTGCCGGGCCGCATCGTGGTGATGCTGGCCAGTGTCGGCATGTCGGTGTTCTTCGTGACCGGCTGGATGCTGTATCTGGATCGCCGCCGCAAGAAGCGCGCGCTGCGTGCCGCCCGCGAGGTCCTGCACGGTGCGCCGGCGGCCTCGCAAGCCGAGCCCTGGCTGATCGGGTTCGCCAGCCAGAGCGGGTTTGCCGAACGGCTGGCCTGGCAGGCGGCCGGGCATCTGCAGGCCGCCGGTCTGCCGGTGCAGGTGCGCTCGCTGGCGCAGCTCGGCGCGCAGCATCTGCAGGGCACCCGGCATGCCTTGTTCGTGGTCAGCACCTTTGGCGATGGCGAGCCGCCCGATACCGCGCGCAGCTTCGAGCGCGAGCTGTTGCGCCAGCGCATGACGCTGTCGCAGCTGACCTATGCCGTGCTGGCCCTGGGCGACCGCCAGTACGCGCAGTTCTGCGGGTTTTCGCGGCGCATCGAGCAGTGGCTGCAGGCGCAGGGCGCGCAGCCGCTGTTTCCGGCGGTGGAGATGGACAACACCGATCCGCAGGCCCTGGCGCAATGGCATGCGCAATTGGCGCAGATTGCCGGCGCGCCGGTGGCGGCCGTGCCGCTGGCGCGCCCGACCCTGCTGCACTGGACGTTGTCGACGCGCACGCATCTGAACCCGGGCAGCGAGGGCGCCCCGATCTGGCAGATCGATCTGCTGCCACCATCCGGCACGCAATGGCAGGCCGGCGACATTCTCGAAGTGCAGCCGGCGCATGCCTACACCCACGTCCGCGCGTGCCTGGCCGCCTGGGGGCTGCCGCCCGACGCGCTGGTGCATGTGGATGCGCAGCTGCTGCCGCTGCAGCAGGCCGTCGCCGAGCGCGTGCTGCCGGAGCCGCCCACGCGCCCGCCAACGCCGCATCCGGATCCACAGACCTGGCTGGATGCCTGCGCCTGGCTGCCGACCCGCGACTATTCGCTGGCCAGCGTGCCGGCCGACGGCGTGGCGAGCGCGGTGGTGCGCCTGACCACAGCCGCCGACGGCAGCCCCGGCCTGGGCTCGGGCTGGCTGATCTGCCACGCACCCATCGGGATGCAGATACGCGCGCGGCTGCGCACCAATCCCGGTTTCCATCGCGTCGAACAGGCGCCGATGGTGTTGATCGGCAACGGCACCGGTATCGCCGGCTTGCGCGCCCTGCTGCGCGAGGCCGAGCTGGCCGGTGTGCACGGGCACTGGCTGCTGTTCGGCGAACGGCAGGCCGCGCACGATGCTCTGTTCGCCGACGAACTGCAGGCCTGGCAGGCGCGTGGTCACCTGCAGCAACTCGATCAGGTGTTCTCGCGCGACCAGGCGCACAAGCGCTACGTGCAGCATCACTTGCGCGAAGCCGGCGACACCTTGCGCCACTGGATCGACCGCGGTGCGGTGATCCATGTCTGCGGCAGCCTGGACAGCATGGCGCGTGAGGTCGATGCCGCGCTGCGCGAACTGCTGGGCGAGACGCGGCTGGAGTCGCTGACCGCGGCGGGGCGTTACCGGCGCGATGTCTATTGAGCGAGGTCATGACCGCTGCATTGCGGCGTTGGAGTGCCGACAAACCATAGCGAGCGCGCGTCAATCAGGTGCGAACGGCGTGGAGGAATCGCAGTGCAGCCGGAGAGTTAATCGGCCGCTTCTGTTGGATGCAGTCAAAAGCCTGGCTAATCGAGTGCGCGGTGCCCTCACCCCTTGCGGGACACGCCGTAAACCCGTCCCTCGGGTCTCGGTGGCGGCATCCACGCCGCCACACGGTCCGGAACCGGCGAGGACACCGCACCAGCGAGTTGGTCGGCGCTCATCTCAAAGGTTGTCTGTCGTGCGGCGTGCATAGACATGGAGCCGATGCTTCATGACCGAACGAGGCGCACCCAGCACCGCTCTTACCATGCACACCAGCCATCTCGACTGGTCCTTGCCCGCCCACCGTCGCGGGACCTTACGCGGCATGGATGCCGCGTAAGAGCCTACAGGGATGTACTCGCGGCGTGTCCCGCGATGGTGGGCGGGCAAGGGCCCCTCGGCAAAGCCGCAGCTCAGCAGCCGAGCAGCTCAGCTGCCCTGCAGCCAGGTCTCAGATCAACAGGCGGGCAGTGAAAACGCACCGGGCGAGACGTTCTATCGCTGATCAGCCGCCCTGCACCAAGGGCCCGGATCAGCACTTCGCCATAGACCGACGCGACATAGTCTGGCTGGCCGCTCCTTGCCTGAATCTGCACATCCAGCCACCTCAACGGCAGCTCGTATCTCCCTCCGCCGCCGGTGCCTTCATCCGGTAGATGTCCAGCTGCCCCGCACGCGGTGCGCGCGCGCTGCCGGTCACCAGCAACTCGCCCGGCTTGGCCGTGTCCACCACCGCACCGAAGGTGCGTTCCTGCGGCCCGTTGAACGACAGCGGCAGCGCATGGCCCACGGTGTAATGGCCGTTGTTGCAGGTCGCCAGCACCAACTGGCTGGGACCATCCTGCTGGCCGCGTGCCCATACCAGCCCCCGTCCATCGCCGAGCCAGGCCGCATCCAGCTCGTCGGCAGCGCTGTTGATGTCGCTCAACGGCACCGGCGCCGCAAAGGCCTGCCCGTCCCAGCGCGCCACGAACAGGTCCATGCCGCCGGCGCCGCCGTGGCCGTCGCTGGCGAACACCAGACGCGTGGCGTCCAGCGACAGCGTCGGGGAACGCTCGTTGCCGCGGCTGTTGATCGGCGCGCCCAGCGATTGCACCGCGCCGATCCTTCCCTGCGCATCCACCGGCGCGCGATACAGGTCCGCGCCGCCGGTACCGCCGGGCCGGGTGGAGGCAAACAGCAGCCAGCGGCCATCGGCACTGAACAGCGGGGAGGTCTCGTCCTGCGCGGTGTTGATCGGCAGCACTTCGGCGTTCTGCCAACGCCCGCCGCTCAACCGGGCCTGCCACAGATCCCAGCCGCCGGTACCGCCGGCGCGGTCGCTGGCCCAGACGATGCGTTGCCCGTCCGGACTCAGCGTGGCGCGCGCCTCGTTGGCCGGCGTGGAGACCACACCCATGCCTTCGATGCCGAATTCGGCAAGCCCCGAAGCGGCCGGGACGCAGAGTAAACTTGCCGCCAGCGCGAGCAGCGTCCATCGAAGTTGCATGCGGTGTTCCTGTCTCAAGTCGCGCACAGTCTAGTCAACCAGAGAGCGTTTCATGCCCGTATCCCGTTATGCCGTGTTCGGTCACCCCGTCGCCCATTCGCTGTCGCCGGCCATCCACGCCGACTTCGGGAAGCAGACCGGCATCGCGCTGGACTACACCGCCATCGACGCAGCGCCGGAAGCATTCGCTGCCGCGCTGGAGCGCTTCGCCGACGAAGGCGGGAAGGGTGCAAACGTGACCCTGCCGCTGAAGGAGGCCGCCTGTGCGTTATCGGCCAGCCTGAGCGAGCGTGCGCGTCTGGCCGGTGCGGTCAATACGCTGGTGCGCAACGACGGCCGCTGGGAGGGCGACAACACCGATGGCGCCGGCTTGGTGCGCGATCTCACCGACCGCCACGGGCTGGATCTGCGCGGTCGCCGTGTGCTGCTGCTGGGCGCCGGCGGTGCCGCGCGCGGCGTGGCGCCGGCGCTGCTGGAAGCGGGCATCACCGAAATGGTGGTGGTGAACCGCTCGCCCGAGCGCGCCGATGCCTTGTGCGATGCGCTTGGCGAACCGGGGCGGGTGGTCTCGCGCTATATCGAAGACCTGCGCGACCTGGGCGACTTCGAACTGATCGTCAATGCCACCGCAGCCGGGCGTGATCGCGACGCCGGTGCGTTCGCCATGCCGCTGGGTCTGGTCAACAGCCTCACCGCAGCGGTCGATCTCAACTACGGCGCCACCGCCATCGCCTTCCTGGCCTGGGCACGTGCAGCGCAATGCCGCTACGCCGTCGATGGCCTGGGCATGCTGGTGGAGCAGGCCGCCGAGAGTTTCGCGCTGTGGCATGGCGTGCGCCCGGACACCGACCCGGTGTACGCCGCGCTGCGCGCGCGCGAGGCCCTCCTGGTCAGTGCCGACTGAGGTGGGCAGCGTCACCGCCACCGATATCCTGCTGACCCTGGTCACCAGCCTGCTGTCGCGCGTGCCGATGCTGATCGCGCTGCTGCTCGGGCTGGTTCTGCTGTGGCGTGCCTCGCAAAGCCCGTTGCGGCGTGCCGGGCTGGGCGCGCTCTGGCTACTGCTGGGCTGCCTGTTTGCCGAGGTTGCCTTCCAGGCGATTCCGATGCTGCTGCTGCAGCAAGGCAATGTGCGTCAGATCAGCACGGTGGTCAGCATCGCCCACTTCGTGCTGATGGCGGTGCAAGGCGTGGGCATCGGCGTGCTGGTGTGGACGCTGGCAGGCAGCCTGCAACGGATGCCGCCCGCCACCGGCCCGCGCCCATGATTCCGCTCAAAGCCATCGCGCTGGTGGTGGTCGGGCTGGTCAGCGCCGGGCAGGGCGGGTGGACGCTGCTGCATCCGCAGGCGCTGGCCGCGGTCAATCGCGGCGGTCTGCTGTACGAACGCTTCGGGCCCACTGGCGTGGGCGCCGGCATGTTGCTGATGGGCATCGCAATGGTGGTCATCGGACTGGTCTGGGCGCGCCATGCATGGCCGCGGCGGCCGCAAGGCCACTGACAACCTGAAGCGACGCTGCCTGCTCGTTGCAGGTGGCGCAGGGTGGTTCGGTCGGCATCCATTGCGCGACCCTTCGGGTCAGGACTTGTGGCCAGTGCCTGCCGGCGCTGATCGGATCCGAGGCATGCGGTGGCCGTGCAGCGTGCGCACCCGGGAACAGGGTGGCGGCGGCGCCCTGCGCCAGCAAACACGTTCAGCCGAGCGCCGTGCCGGTCGCAGGCGCTGCGCCGGTCCGTGCGAAAATAGCCCGATGAATGAAGTTGCCCCACCGGCCGCGCCGTCGGCGCCCGTTCCCACCCAGCGTGTTCTGACCGACCCGATCAAGGCCGGCATCCGCGAGGCTTACGCCAAGCTGCAGGCCAACACGCCCGGCTTCGCCACCCGGCGGGCGCAGAGCCAGATGATCGGCTTGGTCTCGCGCGCGCTGGCCACCTCCGGTGGCATCGGCATTGCCGAGGCGCCTACCGGCGTCGGCAAGAGCCTGGGCTATCTCACCGCCGGCGTGCCGATCGCGCTGGCCACCAAGAAAAAGCTGGTCATCAGCACCGGCACCGTGGCGCTGCAATCGCAGCTGGTGGAGCGCGACATCCCGGCCTTCCTCAAGGCCACCGGCCTGGAAGCCACGGTTGCGCTGGCCAAGGGCCGCACCCGCTACCTGTGCACGCGCAACGCCGCCGAGCTGCAGGGCGAAACCAGCCAGGAAGGCATGTTCGACGACGAGCAGGTGCTCTACGACCGCCCGCTCAGCCCGGCCGACGCGGATCTGGCCAAGCGCCTGGCCAAGGCCTACGCCGAGCGCAGCTGGAACGGCGATCTGGACGATGCGCCCGAACAGGTCTCGGTGCCGCTGCGGCTGCGCATCACCACGCCGGCCTCCGGCTGTGCCGGCCGCCGCTGCAGCTACGCCGCGCAATGCCCGGTGCTGAAGGCGCGCACCGACGTGCGCGAAGCGCAGATCGTGGTCACAAACCATGCACTGCTGCTGTCGTCGCTGTCGCTGGGCGATGCCGAGAATGGCCAGCCATTGATCGCCCCGCCCGCCGACATGCTGCTGGTGCTCGACGAAGGCCACCATATCGCTGGCGTGGCGATCGACCAGGGCGCGGCCAACCTGCCATTGGACGAGATGGCCAAGCGCACCGGCCGGTTGCAGATCCTCATCGCCGCCGCCTACCGCGCCGTGGACAAGGACAAGCTCGGCAACCTGCTGCCCAACGAGGCGATCGAGGTGGCCGCGCGCGTGTCCAAGCTGCTCAAGGCCTTCCATGCCGAGGTCGAACGCGTGTGGAAGCCCGAGCCCGGCGAGCGCGATCCCCTGTGGCGTGCGGCCAATGGCAAGCTGCCGCCGCAGTGGGGCCCGGCCATCGAAGAACTCGGCGAAGAAACCCGCGCGCTGTTCAACTGGGTGCATGCCGCACACAGTGCGATCGCCAAGGGCAAGCAGGACGATGCGGCGCGCGAACGCCTGCAGCGCAGCCTCGGCCTGGCCCTGGAGATGGCCGAGCAGCAACACAATCTGTGGAGCGGCTGGCGGCGCGAGGACAAGGAAGGCCAGCCGCCGATGGCCCGCTGGATCACCCTGTCGCGCGATGGCGATCTGATCTGCCATTGCTCGCCGGTGTCGGCCGCGCAGGTGCTGCGCACGATGATCTGGAACGAAGTGGATTCGGTGGTGATGACCTCGGCCACCTTGACCGGTGGCGGCGATTTCCAATCGTTTGCCATCGACAACGGCCTGCCCGATCACGCCGAGATGGCCTCGTTGGCCTCACCGTTCGACCTGCCCAACCAGGCCGAGTTGATCGTGCCCAATTTCCCGGTCACCCCCGACGACCGCGAAGGCCACCCGAAGGAAGTCGCACGTTACCTGGTGCGCGAACTCGACTGGACGTCCAAGGGCAGCATCGTGCTGTTCACCTCGCGCTGGAAGATGGAAAAGGTCGCCGACCTGATGCCGCTGGCGCAGCGCAACCGCGTACTGGTGCAGGGCGAGGGCAACAAGTCGCAACTGATCACCGAACACCTGCGCCGCATCGCCGCCGGCGAGGGCTCGGTGCTGTTTGGCCTGAACTCCTTCGGCGAAGGCCTGGACCTGCCCGGCGATGCCTGCACCACCGTGGTCATCACCCAGGTACCGTTCGCAGTGCCGACCGACCCGCAGACCTCGACCTTGAGCGAATGGCTGGAAAGCCGCGGCCACAATGCCTTCAACCTGATCGCCATCCCGCACGCGCTGCGCACGCTCACGCAGTTCGCGGGCCGCTTGATCCGCAGCTCCAGCGACCACGGCCGCGTGATCATCCTCGACTCGCGCCTGCTGACGCGCCGCTACGGCAAACGCATCATCGACGCGCTGCCGCCGTTCAAGCGGGTGATCGGCTAGCGGCGCCAAGCCTGCGCCAGTCCTGCACGGAGGATGAACCGTCCGTCTCGCAGAGTGCCGCTGTCACGCGTTTGCGGTGCATGACCGTGCCCGTCAATGCGCGTGGCATGTCGATGGCAGCGGTATCTTTCCCTGCCGTGCTTTATCGACGCGATGTCGTGACCTTTTCAGATCCGGGAGGATTGCGGATGAAGACAGTGATGCTCGGTGTACTGCTATGGCAGCTGACGACTGCGGGATGGGCGATTGCCGGAGTCGATCGCAATTTGCAGCAAGGTGGTCCAGGCATGAACGCCTCTTACCGCGAACAGCTGCTGGCACTGGCCGATGCAGATCAGAAGATCCGCGAGCAGATTCGTGGTGCTTTCACGGCGCAACAGCTACAGGCCAACCAAGGCGCAGCGAAAGACATGGCAATGCGTCTGGTTGCGTCGCAACGGGAAAACCAGGCTGCGCTGTCTGCATTGATCGAGAAATTCGGCTTCCCCGATGTCGCGTCGGTTGGCGAAGACGGGGCGCATGCTGGTTTCCTGGTCGCGCAGCACTCCACTGACCGCACATTTCGCGATGGCTTCCTGAAGAGCATCGAGGTTGCAGTGGCGCGCGGGTCTTACAGCACCGCGGACATGGCATTGTTCGTGGATCGTAATCTGATCATGTCGGGCAAGCCGCAGCGCTACGGTACCCAGCGCAAGGCGGACGGCAGCCTGTTCGAGCTGGAGGATCCGGCGCAGCTGGCACGCAGACGGGCAGAGGTCGGTTTGCCTGACGAACAGGGCGGTTCTGGCGGTCTTTGAACCTTGCGGAGATCGCCAAGTGCGATGCGATGGCTGCTGATCAACGCACGGGTCGCGCGTGCATGCGTGGGTCGAACAAGCTGTTCTGGGATCTTGGTGTCCTGCTTACACCGGGCGATGAACCCGGTTTCCTGTGCGTGCTTTCACTGCATGCCATTGCCATTGCCATTGCCGTTTGCAAGTTTGCCAATCGTGTGCACTGCAGTATTTTGCAGTCGTCAACGCAGAGCGTGCGTCGCTGTAAATCAGGCCTGGTCACCGCATGCAAGGCGCAAGCGACATGATCTTCAACGTGCTACCGCCTTGTAACGCGATCCATATCACGCTCTGTAGTCATCATCATGTTCGCCTATCGCAGCGATCATAACTAACGACTTCTCACGCTTCGGTCCGCTGGCCATGATTCAGCTCCCTCAAACGAGCTGACGCCATGCGCCCTGGATCCCTCATGGTGCTAGCCCTGCTAGCCCCCACGCTGATCGCCCCGCCGGTCTTCGCCCAATCCGTTCTGACCCGCGACAATGGCGCCAAGGTCGGTGACAACCAGAACTCGCAGACCGCCGGCGCCAATGGCCCGACCCTGCTGCAGGATGTGCAGCTGATCCAGAAGCTGCAGCGCTTCGATCGCGAGCGCATCCCCGAGCGCGTGGTGCATGCACGCGGCACCGGCGTCAAAGGCGAGTTCACCGCTACCGCCGATCTGTCCAGCCTGACCAAGGCCAAGGTATTCAGTGCCGGCGAAAAGACCCCGGTGTTCGTGCGCTTCTCCTCGGTGGTGCACGGCAATCACTCGCCGGAGACCTTGCGCGACCCGCACGGCTTCGCCACCAAGTTCTACACCAGCGAAGGCAACTGGGATCTGGTCGGCAACAACTTCCCCACCTTCTTCATCCGCGATGCGATCAAGTTCCCCGACATGGTCCACGCCTTCAAGCCGGACCCGCGCACCAACCTGGACGACGACTCGCGCCGTTTCGATTTCTTCTCGCACGTGCCCGAAAGCACCCGCACGCTGACGCTGCTGTATTCCAACGAAGGCACCCCGGCTGGCTATCGCTTCATGGATGGCAACGGTGTGCATGCCTACAAGCTGGTCAATGCCCAGGGTGAAGTGCACTACGTCAAGTTCCACTGGAAGACGCTGCAGGGCATCAAGAATCTCGATCCCAAGCAGGTTGCCGCCGTCCAGGCCAAGGACTACAGCCACCTGACCAACGACCTGGTCGGTGCGATCAAGAAGGGCGACTACCCGAAGTGGGACCTGTACGTGCAGGTGCTCAAGCCGGAAGACCTGGCCAAGTTCGATTTCGATCCGCTGGATGCCACCAAGATCTGGCCGGACGTGCCGGAGCAGAAGGTCGGCCAGATGGTGTTGAACAAGAACGTCGACAACTTCTTCCAGGAAACCGAGCAGGTCGCGATGGCGCCGGCCAACCTGGTGCCGGGCATCGAGCCGTCCGAAGATCGTTTGCTGCAGGGCCGTATCTTCTCCTACGCCGATACCCAGCTGTATCGCGTCGGCACCAATGGTTTGAGCCTGCCGGTGAATCGTCCGCGTGTGGCGGTCAACAACGGCAACCAGGATGGCGAGGCCAATCACGGCCACACCACCAGTGGCGTGAACTACGAGCCGAGCCGCCTGGAACCGCGTCCGCAGGACACTGCTGCGCGCTATAGCGAACTGCCGCTGTCGGGTACCACCCAGCAGGCCAAGATCACCCGCGAGCAGAACTTCAAGCAGGCCGGTGAGTTGTATCGGTCCTACAGCAAGAAGGATCGCGCCGATCTGGTGCAGAGTTTCGGCGAGTCGCTGGCCAACACCGATACCGAGAGCAAGCACATCCTGCTGTCGTTCCTGTACAAGGCCGACCCCGAGTACGGCACCGGCGTGACCCGTGTCGCCAAGGGCGACCTGGCCCGGGTCAAGCAGCTGGCCTCCAGCCTGCAGGACTGATCCACCCACGGCATCGCGGCCTGTGCCGCGGTGCCGTTTCGCTATCGGGAGAGCCATATGCGCACCCTGCTGTTTCTGATGCTCGGCACCCTGTCTGCGGCTGCCAACGCTGCCTCGCCCACAGCTGCCTCCACCAGCGCCACGACTGCCGCCGCCGACCCGGCGCAGATCAAGCTGCAGCTGCGCGAGTACTTCTTCGACGCCGCACGCGAAGGGCGGCAGGACATGCTGGCCGAGTTCATTCGCTCGCACTACGACCTCAACACCCGCGACGAGAAGGGCTACACCGCCCTGATCCTGGCGGCCTATCACGGCCAGCGCCCGGCAGTGGAGCAGCTGCTCAGCGCCGGCGCCGACCCCTGCGCGCAGGACAAGCGCGGCAACACTGCGCTGATGGGGGCGATCTTCAAGGGCGAGCTGGGCATCGCCAAGCGCCTGATGCAGGCCGACTGTGCTCCCGACCAGCGCAACAATGCCGGGCAGACCGCGGCGATGTACGCAGCGCTGTTCCAGCGGACCGACGTGCTCAAGGACCTGGCCGCCAAGGGCGCGGACCTCAGCCTCAAGGATGGGCAGGGCAACGATGTGACCAAGCTGCAACGCGGCGAGTTTGCGACGTCCCCGGCGCGCTGAGCGCGCCTGTCATGCGTGGCCGGGCAGGCGTGCGTGATGCCAAGCGTGCGTGGTGCCAGGCGTCAGCAAGCCTGCACAGGCGCCATGCGGCCGATGCCGGCGTGAGCCAACGGCGATGCTTGCTGCAGCGTGCCGTACCGCAATGCACCTGGTGCACAGGCCAGTCGCCTGCAGGCCGCAGCCGAGCGGATTGCACGCCTAGCGCTCGGCCGTCTTCGAAGCGCTGTCGGTGGTTGCAACGGCAGCTCCGTCCCGGTGGCCGTCGGATGAGTCGCTGATCGGTATCGCCTGAGTCCTGCACCTCGATACACGGAGCGTCGACGGCCTCGCTGCAGCACTCCATCGCGCGTGCTGACACTACCGGTGCGTACCGGCGACGCCCGCTCGGCTATGACCACCGACGTGGTTCGGGGGTCAGCCGTTGCGCACCGAGCGCACCGCATCCTCGCTCTGAGATCGGCTGGCCGCGCCTCGACTTACTCAATCTGCCTTCATCACCTGCCGAGAGGGGCAACCATCGCCCCCGCCAGGTTCGGAGGGGTCAGCCATGGTGCACCGAGCGCAGCGAATCGTCGCTCCCGGATCAGCTAGTGGCTCGCCGACCTGCTCAATTTGCCTCCACGACCCTCCGAAAAGTGCAGCCACTGCCTCCGCCGGTTTTCTGCCGCAAGCGCGTTGGATCTCTGGCGGAGGTGGTGATTTTTACGCCACTGCGTCAGGAGTCTCCTGACGTGGAAATGCTTGTGCGCCAAGGGTTTGACAGAAGTCTGAGTGCGCGCTGACTTGCCTGAAATTTGTTCGGGAAAACCGCAAAAAACAGTTCAAGAAAGCGCTGCGAACGCCGATGCTTCCGCTATCGCACACTGGAACCCCCCGGACCATGAAGCTCGATCCCTCCATTCCTTTCCTGATGTCCCTGCTGGCCATGGTGCTGTGCACCGCCACTGCCGTGGTCGCCCTGGTGTTCGGTCAGGTACACGTGCTGGCCACGTCGTGGAGCTTCTACACCGTGCTGGGCACTGCCCTGATCACCCTGGTCGCTTCGTACCATGCCCTCGGCAAGCCGCTGAGTGCCGAAGAGCGTGTGGGCTTCCGCAACCAGTAACTACAGATGCGGTCCAGGCGCAGGAAACTACGCTGCACCGGACCAATGAGCTTCGCGCGTCACCGATGATGCACTGCGTTCGCCCTGTCCAGGCGAACGCCGCCAGACACCGCGCATCCTGCAGCGATGCTGCCTGAGCCGCCTGATGACGCTTGCACCGGGCAAGCGACGGGAACGAGAACAGCGCCGGCGCGATGTTGTTCGCTCCTCCCGATGGCACAAAGCCGCCCGCTGCCACCCGCCAAAGCGCGCTGCCAGCACGTCATAAAACGTGCGTCCTGCGTGGTCTCGGCCAGCCCAGATGGGGCAATCACAGAGTCCAGTGAGCGGATGATCCTGCAGGGGACTCCGGCAGTAAGCCGTGCAGGACGCCATGCCGCGCTGCGGCAGATTCATCCGCGCCCGTGTAAGCTGTTGATCCTGCTCCGCATTCCGATGGCCGCCTGCTGCGGCCACATGTCGATGACCGCTTCCGCCGATCGCTACGCCGCCTCCCTGCGTCTGTCCGTCGCCCCGATGATGGACTGGACCGACCGCCATTGCCGGGTCTTCCATCGCCTGCTGGCACCCTCGGCGCGGCTGTATACCGAGATGGTGCACGCCAATGCAGTGATCCATGGCGATCGCGCGCGGCTGATCGGCTTCGATCCGGTCGAACACCCGTTGGCGTTGCAACTGGGCGGCAGCGAGCCGGCACTGCTTGCGCAGGCCGCCGCGATCGCGCAGGAGTGGGGCTACGACGAGATCAACCTCAATTGCGGCTGCCCGTCCGATCGGGTGCAGGCCGGGCGCTTCGGTGCCTGCCTGATGCGCGAGCCGGCGCTGGTGGCCGACTGTGTCGCCGCCATGTGTACGGCGACCACGTTGCCGGTCACGGTCAAATGCCGCCTCGGCGTGGACGATGACGACGACTACGCCGTGTTCGCCAGCTTCGTCGACCAGGTGGTCGCAGCCGGCGCGGCGATGGTGGTGGTGCATGCCCGCAACGCGTGGCTCAAGGGCTTATCGCCCAAGGAAAACCGCGAGGTGCCGCCGTTGCGTTACGACTGGGCCTATCGCCTCAAGCAGGAGCGCCCCGCGCTGCCGGTGGTGCTCAATGGCGGCATTGCGACGGTGGAGGCCGCCCTGGAGCATCTACACCAGGCCGACGGCGTCATGCTCGGCCGCGCCGCCTACCACGATCCCTACGTGCTGCATCGCCTGGATGCGGCCCTGAACCAGCGTGCGGAGCAGCCGCGCGATGCGTTGCTGCGCGCCTTGCGGCCCTACGTCGAGTCGCAGCTGGAACGCGGCCTGGCGCTGAAGCATATGACCCGGCACGTGCTGGGGCTGTTCCATGGCCAGCCGGGCGGACGCGCGTTCCGGCAGGTCCTGAGCGAGGGCGCACACCGGCCGGGTGCCGGTTGGGATCTGGTCGAGCAGGCCTTGCAGCGCACCGACACCCAGGGCTGGCGCGTGGTGGCCTGAACTGGCTTGCAGCTTGCATTAGCTGAACCGGCATACGGATGTCTGGCTTGTAGCGGGATGCCGCCGGTCAGGCGCGCCTGCGAAATCCGGCGCTGAACCGCCCTACGGCGGCCGGATGGATTCATTTCACTGAACAGCGTTAACACAAAGCTAAAAAGTTCAGATGGGATTCACCCCGAAAAATCAAGAATTTGGGTCTATTCTCGGGTTCGACCATGCGGTGCCCGGTGGCCGTCTTCACGAATTTTGAATGTTCCTGAACAACCCGCTAGGATTCATTGTGACCCAGCCGTCCTGCCGCGCCCGCTATGTCGTCCTGGTTGCCCTTGGGGTTGCCATGGCAGCGCCGTTGGCATGGGGACAGGCGTATCCGATGTCGCATGCGGGACGCGATCCATTGCCGCCGTCCGCGCGCGGTAATGGGCGCACGCTCTCGGACACCATCCGGCAGGTGCAGCGGTCCACCGGTGGACAGATCCTCAGTGCCGAGCGCGTGCCGTTCGACGGGGGCAATCTCAACCGGATCAAGTACATGAAGGATGGCCGCGTGCATACCGTGTACGAGTCGGAGCAGATGCAGGCTACGCCACCGCGCAGCCAGGCTCAGCCGGATGCGCCACCACGCGACGATAACCACTAAACGTAGATAGTTCTGCGTTCAGTCTTATAAATTCCCCGGCCATTGGCCGACAACGTAACTAGGGAGAGTGCATGCGTATCCTTTTGGTCGAAGACGAAGCTCCGCTGCGCGAGACCCTTGCCGCGCGCCTGAAGCGTGAAGGCTTTGCTGTCGACGCTGCACAAGACGGCGAAGAAGGCCTGTACATGGGCCGCGAAGTCCCGTTCGATGTCGGCATCATCGACCTTGGCCTGCCCAAGATGTCCGGGATGGAGCTGATCAAGGCGCTGCGCGACGAGGGCAAGAAATTCCCGGTGCTGATCCTGACCGCGCGTTCGAGCTGGCAAGACAAGGTCGAAGGCCTCAAGCAGGGCGCCGACGATTATCTGGTCAAGCCGTTCCATGTGGAAGAGTTGCTGGCGCGCGTCAATGCGCTGCTGCGGCGCGCCGCAGGCTGGAGCAAGCCGACCCTGGAATGCGGCCCGGTCGCGCTGGATCTGGCAGCGCAGACGGTCAGCGTCAATGGCGCCAACGTGGACCTGACCAGCTACGAGTACAAGGTGCTCGAGTACCTGATGATGCATGCCGGCGAACTGGTCTCCAAGGCCGATCTGACCGAGCACATCTACCAGCAGGATTTCGATCGCGATTCGAACGTGCTGGAAGTGTTCATCGGCCGCCTGCGCAAGAAGCTCGATCCCGATGGTGAGCTCAAGCCGATCGAGACCGTGCGTGGCCGCGGCTACCGTTTCGCCATTCCGCGTACCGAAGGCTGAGTCCGCGCATCGGCAAGCAGGAAGATCAGGTGCCGGGCCGCTCCAAATGGTATAGACGCTGGCGGCCGCGCTCCCTGCAGGCCCGCCAGCTGCTGGCTGCCAGCCTCAGTCTGGTGGCCTTCCTGGCCCTGGCGGGGTATGCGCTGGACGTGGCGTTTGCCGATACCGCCGAGAAAAACCTGCGCGAGCGGCTGAAGAACTACGCCTCTGCGTATGCCGCCAATATCGATTTCGTCCGCGACGGCTCGCTGTACATCGGCGGCCAGCCGCCGGATCCACGTTTCGATGTGCCCGGCGGCGGGCTGTACGTGGAAGTCGTGCGCCCGGACGAAAGCTGGACCTCGATGTCGGCCGAAGGCCCGAACATTCCGCACGGGCGCATGCTCGAGCCGCGCCAGGAAGAATTCATCGGCCCGTTGGAGATGACCCAGATCGACGGCAGCGTGGGCCAGTTGTACCGCTACGGCCTGGGCGTGAGTTACGTCGAGCGCGAACACGGCGGCGAGATTCCGTACACCATCTACGTGATGGAAGATGCGCGCTCGATGGGCGCGCAGCTGCGCGTGTTCCGTGGCGCGGTGTGGTTCTATCTCGGCAGTGCCGGCGTGGTGCTGCTGGTGCTGCAGGCCTTCATCCTGCAGTGGAGCCTGCGTCCGCTGCGGCGGGTCATCAACGAGCTGACCAAGGTGCAGCGTGGTGAAATCCAGCGCATGAGCGAGCAGCATCCGCGCGAACTGGAGCCGCTGACCGAAAGCATCAACGCCTTCATCGAGAGCGAGCGCGACAATCTGGATCGCCAGCGCAACACGCTGGCCGATCTCGCGCACAGCCTCAAGACGCCGATCGCGGTGTTGCGCACCCAGCTCGATAGCGGCCAGTCCGAGCGCGACCTGCACGAGGAAATGGATGTGCAGTTGCGCCGCATGAATGATCTGGTGTCCTACCAGCTCGCTCGCGCGGCCTCCAGCGGGCACAAGCTGTTTGCCGCACCGCTGCCGATCGAGTCGACCGCCGAAGAAATCGTGCGCGGACTGGAGAAGGTCTATTCGGTCAAGGGCGTGTTGTGCGAGTTCGATATTTCGCCCGACGCGCGCTTTCATGGGGAGCCGGGCGACCTGCAGGAATTGCTGGGCAACCTGCTGGAAAACGGCTTCAAATGGGCGCGCAGCCGCGTGCTGCTGACCGCCCAGCCCGGTCCCACCACCGGCAGCCGTCGCGCCGGCTTGATCCTGTCGGTGGAAGACGATGGCCCCGGCATCGCGCCGGAAGACGTGGCCAAGATCCTGCAGCGTGGCGTGCGCGGCGACGAGCGCGTGCAAGGCCACGGCATCGGCATGTCGATCGTGCAGGACCTGATCAAGGCCTACCGCGGCGAACTGCAGGTGGTGCGCTCGCAGGAACTGGGCGGTGCCCGCTTCGACGTGACCCTGCCGCCGGGGCTGTGACCGGCACGGGTGGCGGAATGAACCGGTGGTCAACGTCGCAGCGCGCTCCGACAACCGTTTAACGCCCCGCGCGTTGGCGTGACCATACTGGGCTGGTTGCAGGCCGCTGCGATGGAGAGCCGCATGTTCGAGCGCAATGCACAGATGCACTGGCTGAGCGCACATCCGGTGGGCACGCGCCGCCACCACCGATGGCAGCTGGCGTGGCTTCTCGCGGGTTGCGTCTTCGCCATGTCGTGCAGTGCTGCCAATCCAGCACTGACGCCGACCCAGACACGCTGGCTGCAGCGTGCCACCTACGGCGTGGATGCCGGTAGCGCAGCGCAACTGCAGCGGCTCGGGCCCAAACGCTACGGCAGGTTGCTATTGCAGGCCGGCGACGATGCGGCACTGCCAGCGCCGATCCGTGCCCAACTGCAGCAATTCGATGCATTGCACACGCCCTTGCTGGCCTTGCTGACGCAGTACGAGGCCGACAAGATCCGCCTGCAAGGCATGCCCGATGGCGAGGAAAAGACGGCATTGCGCAAGGCGTGGCAGGCGCGTGGCGGGCAGATGCTGACCCAGGCGCGTCAGGCGCAGCTGCTGCGTGCGGTGTATGCGCCGGAACAGGTGCATGAGCAGCTGGTGTGGTTCTGGCTCAATCATTTCAGCGTGTACGCCGACAAGGGGCGCGTGAAATGGATGGCGGCCGATTACATGGAAAACGCGATCCGCCCACACGCCACCGGCAAGTTCGCCGACCTGGTGATGGCCACGCTGGAAAGCCCGGCGATGCTGGAGTATCTGGACAACGCCAAGAACGCCAAGGGCAAGGTCAACGAAAATTACGCACGCGAACTGATGGAGCTGCACACGCTGGGCGTGCATGGCGGCTACAGCCAGCAGGATGTGCAGCAGCTGGCGCTGATCCTTACCGGTGCCGGCCTGGTGCCGGTCAAGGCCGAGGGCGCTCCGCCGCTGGCCGCTACCGCGCCGGGGCAGCCGCAGGGGGTGCGCAAGGGGCTGTTCGAATTCAATCCTGCGCGTCATCAGCCTGGCGACAAGACCTTGCTGGGCCAGCGCATCGCCGCCGGCGGCCTGGATGAGATCGCGCGTGCGGTGCAGTTGCTGGTGCGGCAGCCGGCATGCGCCCATTTCATTTCGCAGCGCCTGGCCGAGTACTTTGTCAGCGACACGCCACCGGCCGCGTTGGTCGAGCGCATGGCAAACACCTTTCAGCGCAGCGATGGCGATATCGCCAAGGTCATGCAGACCCTGCTGGATTCAGCGGAGTTTGCGCAGGCGCAACCGCGCAAGTTCAAGGATCCGAATCGGTTTGTGGTCTCGGCGATGCGGCTGGCGTACGAGGGCCAGCCGGTGGTCAATGCCGCGCCGATGGTGAGCTGGGTGCAGCAACTCGGCGAGCCGGTGTTCGGGCGCATCACTCCCGATGGGTGGTCGCTGCAATCGCAGGCGTGGACCAGCTCCGGGCAGCTGGCACGCCGCTTCGAGGTGGCGCGTGCGTTGGGTGGCGGACCCAGGCAATTGTTTCGCTTCGATGGCGATAACGACACGCCACTTCCGGCGCTGACGCGGATCGACACGCGCCCATCGTATCGCTGGGTTGCGCCGTCGCTTTCCAGCAGCACGCGTGAGGCGCTGGACCAGGCGCGTTCGCCTGCGGAATGGAACGGATTCCTGCTGTCATCGCCGGACTTCAACTATCGCTGATTCAAGGGGCGCCGATTCAACGGCCGCCGATGCAATACCCGCTGATCAACAACCGACCAGCGATCACCGCCACGGGAGTGCGCCATGCAACGACGTCGATTTCTGCTCGCCTCCGCAGCGGCCGCCAGCCTGCCCTGGAGCGGTCGCCTGTTTGCTGCACCACGCGACAGTGCGCGCATGCTGGTGGTGTTCCTGCGTGGCGGCTATGACAGCAACAACCTGCTGGTGCCGCATGCCAGCGATTTCTATTATCAGGCGCGTCCGACCCTGGCGATTGCGCGGCCGGATGCGGCCAATCCGGACAGTGCCATTGCGTTGGATACGCAATGGGGTCTCAACCCGGTGATGCGCGATGCGCTGCTGCCGCTGTGGCAACGCCGGCAACTGGCGTTCGTGCCGTTTGCCGGTACCGACGATCTGTCGCGCAGTCACTTCGAAACCCAGGACGATATCGAATCCGGGCAATCCGGCCGACAGCGCCGCGATTATCGTTCCGGCTTCATGGCGCGCCTGTCGGGTGTGCTCAGCGGAGTGCCGGCGATTGCCTTCACCGATTCCTTGCCGCTGACCTTCCAGGGCGGCGGCGACTTGCCCAACGTGTCGTTGCGGGGCATCGGCAAGGGCGGTCTGGATGCGCGTCAGGCACAGATCCTGTCGCAAATGTACGACGCAACCCCGCTGGCGGCCGCTGCGCGCGAGGGACTGGCACTGCGTCAGCAGGTCACCGCGCAGCTGCGCGAAGAGATGGAGCAGGCCGGTCGCGGCGCCGCCAGTGCGCGCACCTTCGCCGACGAAACCCGGCGCATGGCAAGCCTGATGCGCGAGCGTTATCGGCTGGGCTTTGTCGATGTCGGCGGTTGGGACACGCACGCCAATCAGGGCAGTGTTGAAGGCGGCCTGGCGAACAATCTGCGCAATCTGGGCGAAGGGCTGGCGGCATACGCCGACGCCCTCGGGCCGGCATGGAAGGATACCGTGGTGGTGGTGCTGTCCGAGTTCGGCCGCACCTTCCGCGAGAACGGCAGCAGGGGCACCGATCACGGGCACGGCACCACCTATTGGGTGCTGGGTGGCAGCGTGCGTGGCGGCCGGATCGCCGGCGAGCAGGTAGAAGTTGCGCAGGCGCAGCTGCTGCAGAACCGCGATTATCCGGTGCTCACCAATTACCGCAGCCTGTTCGGCGGTGTACTGAGCCGGTTGTGGGGATTGTCGCCTGCGCAGCTGGAACGGGTGTTTCCCGGAGCCAGGCCGCGCGATCTTGGGTTGGTGTGAGTGCCTGGCAATGCGCGAGCGATGTCGATCCGTCCCGCGTGTAGCCGCGTGCGGCATCGCGCATTGGTGTGGTCAGTCGGTTGAAACGCGTGCGATTGATGCGCGCGACAGCGTTGCACGACGACAGCCCAACGCATGCAGGCATGTCAGCGCACCGTCAGCGCTGCGCTGACGCCGCAAACGGCGACGGCCCATAAAAACGCGTCAGCTGTGCAGCGACATCCGGCATGAGGCGCGCCAGCAGCTGTGGCGCGGAGAAGTGGTATTCGCTTACGACCGCGAAGAATTCTTCCGGTGCCTCGGCGGCATACGGGTCGATCTCGGTGTCTTCGCCCGCATCGACGCGTTGGCAAAACGTATCGAAGGCGCGCTGGAAATCGCGTGCCCAGGCACGCTGCGCAGCGCGCGGCAGCGGCGGGGTGCCGTCGAGCGCGCCATCGAGTGCGTCGAGCTTGTGCGCCATCTCATGCACGATCACGTTGAAGCCGGCCTGCGGGTCGTCCAGGTCGGCCTGTACGTCGGCCCAGCTGACGATCAGCGGCCCTTGCTCCCAGGCCTCGCCAATCAGGGTGTCGTCCCAGGCATGCATCACTCCGGCCGCATCCACATGCGTGCGTTGCACGCGGAATGCGTCCGGGTAAACGATCAGCTGCGACCAGCCACGCCAGCCGGCCGCGCCGATGTTCAGCAGCGGCAGGCAGCAGGTGGCAGCCAGCAGGACGTGATCGTGCGGTTGCAGCTGCAGCCCGTCGAGCGGGGAGATGGTTTTTTGCCGCAGGAACTGCGCGGTCAGTGCACGCAGACGGTGCTGGCGGGGCGGATCGAGCGCAGCGACCCAGGCGCAGCGTCGGCTGACCGGCAGCCATAAGGCATCGGGAATATCGGCCGGCGGCCGGCGCAGCCGGCGCAACAACCACTGGATCAGCGGAACATGCCCGGCAGGAAGCTATGCCAGCGCGGCATCGTGCGCATGCGGGGGAACAGTCCGTCGCCGTCACTGCCACCGCCGCCGGTGGCCGGCGCGGGCTTGTGCGCGGGAGCACGTGCCGGGGTTGCCGGCTCGCCGTTGGGGGTTCTGCCGCGTGCCGCCGAGTTGCTGCTGACGCAGCTCTCATGATCGCCATCGGCCAGCTGATCCGATGCCAGCGCGGCAAGCGGAGCCAACAACAGGAGCAGGCAAACCGTGATTCGGCGCATCGTCCACATCCAGGGCAAGCGGCGTGAGTCGCCGATCATAACGTGCTTTTCACTCCCTCACGCAAGCCAGGCTGGGCGGGTGCGGACGCTTGGCGCATACTTTCGCGGATCGATTTGGGGACTTGCCGTGGATGACCGCGCCTTGCTGGCCAAACTTGCGAGCGGCCGGCTATCCGGCGATGCATTGGCGCGCGATGCCGGGTTGACCCGTGCGGCGGTGTGGAAGCGGATCCAGAACCTGCGCGCGGCCGGGGTCGAGATCGAAGGGCGGGCCGGGGACGGCTACCGCCTGGCGGCGCCGCTGGACCTGCTGGACGACGCGCGCATTCGTGCGGCGATGGCGGCCGATGCGCTGGCAGGCCTGGCGGCGCTGGAGATCGCCTGGACGCTGGAATCCACCAATACCAGCTTGCTGGCGCGCCCGGCGCCGGCGCAGGGCGTGGCGGTGCTGCTGGCCGAGCGGCAGACCGGCGGGCGCGGCCGGCGTGGGCGTCAATGGACCTCGCCACTGGGTGCGCACATCTATCTGTCGGCCTCGCGCCGTTTCAGCGGCGGATTGGGCCAGCTGGCCGGGCTCAGCCTGGCCGTGGGCGTGGCGGTGGCCGAGGCCCTGCGCGGTTGTGGCTTTGCCCATGTCGGGTTGAAGTGGCCCAACGATCTGCTGGCGCGCGAGCGCAAGCTGGGCGGCCTGCTGATCGAAGGCGGCGGCGAAATGGCCGGCAACGCGCGCGCGGTGATCGGGTTGGGTTTGAACGTGCATATGCCGGCGGCAGCGGCCGCTGCGATCGACCAACCGTGGGTGGATCTGGATACGCTGGCCGGCCACGCGGTGTCGCGCGATACCGTGGTGGCTGCAGTGTTGTCGGCGCTGCTGCCGGCGCTGGAGCTGTTCGAGGCGCAGGGGCTGGCCCCGTTCCTGGGCCGCTATGCGGACCTGGACGTCCTGAGCGGCCGCGCGGTGCAGGTCGAGGAAGCCGGCACCCGGCATCACGGCATTGCGCTTGGCCTGGCGGCCGACGGCGCGTTGCGGGTGCAACTGGGCGAGACGGTACGGCTGTTCCACTCCGGAGAAGTGAGCGTGAGACCTGCATGAGCGAGTGGTTGTTCGACCTGGGAAATTCGCGGTTCAAGTACGCACCGCTGCAGGGCGACCGCGCCGGCGACGTGCAGGCCTGGCCGCATGGTGCCGAGGCGATGGACGCGGCCGCGTTGTCGGCCCTGCCCACCGGACGCATCGCGCATGTGGCCAGCGTGGCTGCGCCGGCGTTGACGCAGCGCATGCTCGGCTGCCTGCGCGAGCGTTTCGAACAGGTGCGCATCGTGCGGACCGCGGCCGAGTGCGCCGGCATCCGCATCGCCTATGCAGACCCGGGCCGCTTCGGGGTCGATCGCTTCCTGGCGCTGCTGGGCGCACGCGGCGACGCACCGGTGCTGGTGGCCGGCGTGGGCACCGCGCTGACCATCGATGTACTCGGCGCCGACGGGCAGCACCACGGCGGCCGCATCGCCGCCTCGCCGACCACCATGCGCGAGGCGCTGCATGCGCGCGCGGTGCAGTTGCCGGTCAGTGGCGGGACCTATGTCGAGCTGGCCGTTGACACCGACGACGCGCTGACCTCCGGCTGCGATGGCGCGGCGGTGGCGCTGATCGAGCGCAGCCTGCAGCACGCGCAACGCAGTCTGGGCGTGCCGGTGCGGCTGCTGGTGCACGGGGGCGGCGCGCCGCCGCTGCTGCCGTTGTTGCCCGATGCCAGCTTCCGCGCCGCGCTGGTGCTGGACGGGCTGGCGACCTGGGCAAGGTCTGCGTCGGCGCCTTGAACGGCGGGCCATGCGATCGTGCGGCCACGCGGTGGGCGCGGCCGGGAGACGGAATCGATCGGCCGCGCTCGTACACTGCGCCCACTGGCTGGCATGGGCAGCGAGCCGACCAGCGCTCGCCGGTTGTGACTGCCCGCGCTTAGAATCCATCGCATGTATGTCCGCGCACTCATCGTCGTCCTGATCGTCCTCAATGCCGGTGTGGCCTTGTGGTGGGCATTGCAGCCGGCACCGGCAGCGGTGGCGGCACCGCCGCAGCCGGCCGGTGTGGCGCGCCTGGAAGTGCTGCCGAGCACTGCGGCAGCAGCGCCAGGCGGGGCGAGCGAGGCAGGCATGGGCCCGGCAGCTGCGGGCACAGCACCATCGGATGCACCTGCACCTGCACCTGCACCTGCACCGACACCTGCACCTGCACCGACACCGACACCGACACCGGCATCGACTGAGACATCGACGGAACCCACGGCGGCGTCTTCTTCGACTGCTGCGGCCGCCGCGAAGGTGGTCGCAACGTCGCAGACGTCGGCACAGGTTCCACCACCAACCAAGGTCGCTCCAACACCGAACGAGGTTGCGGCAGTGGCGATCAAACCAGCGCTAGCGGTACCTACTCCCGCCGCTGCGCCGGAGCGTTGCGCCAGCCTGGGGCCGTATGCGGCGCGCGCCGATGCCGATGCCGCGCTGGCACGCCTGCGTGGCCAGGCCACGCGCACCCGCGTGCGCGAGGACAAGGACGCCGGGGTCAGTACGTTCCGGGTGATGCTGCCCAATGTCGGCGATCGTGCAGCGGCGCAAGCCTTGGTCAAGCGCATCGCCGCCGCCGGCATGGGCGACTATTACGTGATTGCCCAGGGCGAGAACAACACCATCGCCCTGGGGCAGTACCAGAGTCGCGAGCGTGCCGAGCGACGGCAGGCCAGCCTGGTCGGTGCGGGGTTTCCGGCGCAGTTGCTGCCCAGCGGCACCGGGCAATCGCGCTGGTGGATCGATGTGCGCAGCACGGCTGGGATCGGCACATTGCAGGGCACCGCAGGTGCGGCGCGTCAGCGGTCGCTAGATTGCGCCGCGCTGCGCTAGAATGCGCACCGGCGCGCAACGCGCCTGCCTTTGCCGGCATAGCTCAGTTGGTAGAGCAACCGCCTTGTAAGCGGTAGGTCCCCAGTTCGAATCCGGGTGCCGGCACCACGAAGGTTCTTTGGTCCTATCCGGAAATGTCCATGTAGCTCGGGGCTGACTGTGCTGTTGGGGCAGCGTCTCCAGACCGCGCCTTGTCCGGTGCGATCGGCCGAAACAGCTATCTGCCCGCAGCCCGCCAATCACAGCGCGCCAGTTGCTGTTGCCTGCGCGCAGGACGCGCAGCGACTCAGGCCGGGCGACCGGCCGACAGCAGTTCCAGCGTGGCCTGGTCGGCATCGATGGCGTCGACGCGCAGGCGTTCGGCCAGTGCGGCAACGACGATGGCGTGGGCCTGGCGGAGCACGCTGTCCGCATCGGCGCTGGCATCCACGACGTGCTTTCCCGGCAACTGCAGCTGGGCAAAGATGCTGCGGCAGCGTTCCAGGTTGTCCTGGGTTTCGAAGTGATTGGGTGCATCGCCGCGGGCGCGGATACGCGCCAGGCCGGTGGGCGGGGGCAGGTCGAGCAGCAGCAGCACGTCCGGGCGCGGCGCGAAGGCGTTGCGGTCCAGCAGGTCGTCCAGCGGCAGGCCGGCGGCGCCCTGGTAGGCGACCATCGAGGGGAAATAGCGGTCCAGGATCACGATGTCGCCGCGTGCCAGCGCCGGCGCGATCAGGGTGTCCACGTGTTCGTGGCGGTCGCGGATCAGCAGCTCGGCTTCTTCGTCGGCGCTGAGGCGGCCGGTGGCGGCGGACTGGCGCAGCTGGGTGCCCCAGGGGCCATTGGTCGGTTCCTTGCTGAGCACCACGCGCGCGCCGGCCGCTTCCAGCGTGGTGGCCAGGCTGCGGGCGAGGGTGGTCTTGCCGGCGCCGTCGATGCCTTCGATCGCGATCAGTAGACCGCCGGGCTTCAGTTCGATTGTCATCGCGCTACTTTATCCGATCATGGTGCTGGATCAGCACTTGCGCAGCGGCAGGGACCTCGGCCCGCAATTGCCGATCCCGGTGGGTCAGGTATCTGCTGCGTCTATCTGCTGCGTCCACCGATGGCGGCACTGATGCCGCACATCGCTGCGTGCGTGAAACGGCGGGACGACTGGTGTGTCCAAAGCGTCGCCGGGCGCGTACCGCACCTGCCTTGCAACCGCCGGTTGCGTGCGCGGCTGGCGACCGGCCGCCAGCGCTATTGCCCATGCCGTATCGCCGGTATGTCCTGCGCGATGTCGGGAATGTCCCGATGCCCTGGTTTCCGACCGTGCGCCATACTGAACAAGTCAGGCAGCGCGCTCGAAGGTATGACGTTCGCGTCGCGTGCCTGGCATCAAGGAAGATGGACGCGTCGCCGCCACCCTAGAGGCGGCATCCCCCGCGTGACGCCCCTCAGGCACCGTCGTGACCGGATTCCTTGTTTTGTCTCGCGCCTCGTCTTGTCTTTGCGCCGCCCACCTCGGCATGCGCCAGGCACGTGGCCGGTCAGCTGGTTGCCGAGGTGTAACGATAGGACAGCAGCGACTTCACCAGGAACGTGATCTGGGTGGCCGAGCGCGCATCCACGCGCATGACCGGGATGCGGAAGCCTTCGGCCACCAACGCGTCGCGGAACGGCGGCAGCAAAAAGTCCTGCATTTCGTCGGTCATGGTGATGCCCACCGCCAGGCTTGCCGCAGGTGCGATCTGCGAAAACTCGCGCAGCAAGGCCACGGTGGCATCGCGCATCTGCGGATCACGCGCGCTGACCAGCACGATCACGCCCAAGGCGCCGTCGCACACCAGCGGCCACATGAAATCCAGGTACTTCTGCCCCGGCACGCCGTAGACGTGCAGCAACTCGCCGTCTTCCAGTTCGATCGAGCTGTAGTCCAGCGCGACCGTGGTGTAGGTCTTGTCGCCGTAGGCATCCTGGCTGAGCGGCATCTCGGTGCTGACCGGCTCCACGTCGGAAATGGCGCGCACGGCGGTGGTCTTGCCGGCGCCCATGCCGCCAACGAACACCAGTTTGTTGGCCGGAAGACTCATGACTGCGCCTGAAAGAGAGAGAGGCCAAAGCGACGTGCGACCCAGGAGAGAAACCGGGAGTTGCTGCTGTCCGGGCGGGGCTGCGTTGCAGGCACGGGAATCTCCGCGGTCTGGGCAAGGCCGCTGGCGAGTGCCGCGGCGAACAGGCATTCCACCGTTTGCAGCGGTAGCTTGCAAGCCTTGGCCAGCGCCTGCGGGCGCCACGGACGCGCATGCAGGTGGGCAATGGCCAGCAGCCGCGCCGGCGAACTGGTCTCGGCGCTCAGCTCCGGCCATTGGCGCAGCTGCAACGCGTGGCTGGGTTCGACCGCCGGCAGCGCGGGGCGCAGGTGCTCGGGCAGGGCGAAATACAGCGCCTCGAACGAAAGACGTTGGGTCAATGCGCTATTGGCGGTGTCCGGTACGACCTGCCAGCCGGGGTGATCCAGTGCGGCGACCAGCTCCGGCAACGCAATGCCGGCGGGAAGCTGCACGCAGCCGTTGGCCGGATCCACGCGCACCTGCAGGTGTGCATGGCGCAACAGCACCGCAGCGGTACCGAACTCGCCGCGGCAATGGCGGACCAGCAATGCCGGCTCGGCGACCTGCGCGTGATCGGAGGACGACAGCAGCAGGCGCATCTGTTCGTTGAGTTCGCGCACGGTGGCGCCGTGCTTGAGCCACGCGCCGCCGACCGGTGTCCGCGACACCACCAGCACACGCACGGGTTGCCCCTGCAAGGCCTGCCAGGCGGCCAGGCCGTCGGCGCTTTCCAGCCCCAGCACCACCACCTCGGCGGTATGTTGCGGCCATTGCCCCAGCTGCACGTCGATGCGCTCGGCCAGCAACAACGAGCACGCCAGTTTCAGGCGCGTGGTGTGCAGCAGGTCCAGGCCGGCCGTGGCGACCCGCATGGCGTGAATGGGTGTGGTCATGACAGGGCGCCGCGTCGGCGCTTTGAAAGTGCGGTGCCTGCCGGGACAAGCCGGCAGGCCGGGCAGGCGACGCGTGCGCGCCGCCGGTGTGGCATCAACCGAAGTCCAGGGTCTTCTCGAACGCCTTGAGCTCGTGGCGGGCCATGGCCAGATTGGCCTTGGCGCGATCCAGCACGACGTACAGGAACAAGGTGCCGTTGCTCTCCAGCGGACGCAGCAGGTGGTACTGACGCGCCAGGGTGATCAGGATGTCTTCGATGGTGTCGTTCAGACCGAGCTGCTCGGCGATACGGCGCTTGGCACGCACCACTTCGGTATTGCCGGCCGCGGCAAGTTCCAGGTTGAGATCGGTGCCGCCGGTCATGCCCAGCGCCATGCCGCTGTCGCTATCGACCAGGGCGGCGCCGACGAAGCCGGCGATCGAATGCAGGTGTTCCAGATTGAGTTTTGACACGGGTCGTCCTTACGAGCGATGAGAAATGGGTGCATTGGCACAAGCACGAACGATGCCAAACGCTCAGTTCGCCGGCTGCGCCAGCGCCGCAGCCAGACGGCCGGCGCAGTCGCGCGCGTTGAACAACAGCGCCGCGGCATTGATGTCGCTGCCACCCACCGCAGTGAGCGTCAATGGTTTGTCGGCGCGAATGCGGATCAGCACCAGCTGCCCGCCACGCGTACTGATGGTGGCGTAGTCGGCTTCGCTCAGGCTGGATTCGCGCGCCAGCGTCTCGCCCAGGGTCAGGAACGAATTGGCCATGGCCGCCAGACGGCGACCGTCCACATCCAGGCTGGAGTGTTCGGCGATGGCACGCCCGTCGGCGGTGGACAGCATCAACAGGCGGATGCCCCGCTCGCGCTCGATGGTCTGCGCGAACTCGCGCCCGATGCGCTGCAGATCGTAGTGATGCGTCGCCCGCGCGATCTCGCCCACGGCAGCCTTGACGACCTGGTTGACGGCGTTATGCGGCATGAAATCCTCCCCTATACGAAACGCGCTGCGCGATGAAGGACCCTGTCGATGACACCGGGTCCCGCGCTGGCGGGCGAACAGTAGCATCGGCACGTTTTGTCATCGTCATAGCACCCTCAATGTCTTAACTGTGCGGTCAGGCAAGCACATTCGGCAAAGCGCGAATACGCCACAAACTGCCCAACCACGTCACCTGAAGCGGCCGTCGGGACGCCGTTGCCGCCCCAAGCGGACGCGGCCAATGGCGCTGGTTCGCCGGGCTGCATCACGCCGACGCGGCGGTGTTGCGCCTGCTGCCCGAACCGGTCCGACGACTGCCCGCTACGCACTATCGGCCGCACTTTCGATTGCTGCAGTGGCAGATGCGATTGCGTGATGGGACGCACGGCGTGCGTCGTGCTGCGCTGCCGCGCGTCAGCGCGCGGGCCGGCGACTAGACTGCAGCGCTTTCTCGATGCTGGAGCAATGCATGGCGACGCAGTACGTGCCGGTTTCCCTGATTGGCGTTCCCACCGACATCGGTGCCGGCCACCGTGGTGCGCGGATGGGGCCGGAGGCGCTGCGCATCGCCGGGTTGCAGGAGGCCTTGATCGGCCGCGGCGTGGAGGTGCGCGATCTGGGCAATCTGGATGGGCCGCGCAATCCCTGGCAGGCCCCGCAGGCCGGCTACCGGCACCTGGACGAAGTGGTGGCCTGGAACCAGGCGCTGATGGAGGCCAGCTATGCGCAGCTGCGTGCCGGGCGCATGCCGATCATGCTTGGTGGCGACCACTGCCTGGGCATCGGTTCGATCACCGCCGTGGCCAGGTACTGCCGCGAACAGCAACGCCCGTTGCGGGTGCTGTGGCTGGATGCGCACTCGGACTTCAATACCAGCGAGGTGACGCCGTCGGGCAATGTGCACGGCATGCCGGTGGCCTGCCTGTGCGGGCTGGGTCCGCAGGCGTTGACCCACCTGGGCGGCAGTGCGCCGGCGCTGCTGCCCGAGCAGGTGCGGCAGATCGGCATCCGCTCGGTGGACCCGGAGGAAAAGCGCCTGATCAAGCAGCACCGCATCGATGTCTACGACATGCGCTACATCGACGAGGCCGGCATGAAGCGCACCATGGAGACCGCCTTGCAGGGCATGAGCGAGGACACCCATCTGCATGTGAGCTTCGATGTGGATTTCCTGGACCCGAGCATCGCGCCAGGCGTGGGCACCACCGTGCCGGGGGGACCCAACTACCGCGAGGCGCAGCTGGTGATGGAGATGATCGCCGATACCGGGCGCATGGGGTCGCTGGACATCGTCGAGCTCAACCCGGTGCTGGACAACCGCAATGCCACCGCGGAGCTGGCGGTGGATCTGGTCGAGAGCCTGTTCGGCAAGTCGACACTGATGCGAGATTGATCGATCGCTGAACGCAGCACGCCACGTTCACATCAAATCCACGGCCGCGCAGTCAGATTTGTCGCCAGAGATGGTGCGTCTGCACCGAACGCAGAACTGAGGAAGACCGATGAAGCGACTGCTGACACTGATGGTACTGGGCCTGTTTTCGGCCGGCGTGATGACTGGCTGCAACACCATGGCTGGCGCCGGCAAGGACATGCAGGGTGCAGGCGAGAAGGTCGAAAAGAAGGCCGACAATTGCAGCGACGGTAAGTGCTGATCCTTGCGTTTTGAATCCTAGTTGTTTGATTTGATTGATCTGCGGCAAGCCGCCGCTTTACCCACGAAGGAGTCTGTTATGAAGCGTGCAATTGTGCTGCTGGTGCTGTCGGTGTTGTCGGTCGGTATGCTGTCGGGTTGCAACACCGTCGCAGGTGCCGGCAAGGACGTGCAGGGCGCTGGCGAGAAGGTGGAAGACGCTGCGCGCAAGTAATCTAGCGCTGCATGCAGAAAAAACGGGCCGCAAGGCCCGTTTTTTTTTGCCTGATGCCTTGCGAAGGCAGGGCAGCGCGGCGACGCATCTGGGCATGCGACGGCGCGGCCATACGTAGAACTGCACCGCAAGCGTCGGCAACCGTTCAGTGCGGTGAGTGCGGATTTGACGGCTTTTGATCTGCGGCGAACGGCGCGGTGGGCAACCTGTGCAGACGGTCAATCGCGGCCGCATCAGCGGAGTCGACGCAATGAACACTGACATCATTTCCGGCAAGTGGACCCAGCTCAAGGGCAAGGCGCAGGCCAAGTGGGGCGATCTCACCGACGACGATTTCAAGGTTGCCGAGGGCAACGCCGAATATCTGCAGGGTAAGTTGCAGGAGCGCTACGGCTGGGATCGCGACCGCGCCCAGACCGAGGTGCGCGCCTTCGAAAAGTCGTTGCGCGACGACACCTGACGGTGCCACGCAACCGCGCCCACCCGCCGTGGTGATCGCAACTGCACAGGACGGGCCGCTTGATGCGGCCCGTCTTGCGTCTGCCGCCGCTGCTGGTAGCGGCAGGTACAAGGCACCGTCTCGTTCATGCCAGGGGCGCGGAACCGCTAAACTTGCGTGCTGACTCCCTGGCCTTACGCAGATGACCACTCGCGTCCTTACCGGCATCACCACCTCCGGCACCCCGCATCTGGGCAATTACGTCGGTGCGATCCGCCCGGCCATCCAGGCCAGTGCGGCGGCCGATGCGGAGAGCTTCTACTTCCTGGCCGACCTGCACAGCCTGATCAAGGCGCAGGACCCGGCGCGGACGCAACGCTCCACGCTGGAGATCGCCGCCAGCTGGCTGGCCTGCGGCCTGGACCCGGAAACGGTGTGGTTCTATCGCCAGTCCGATGTGCCGGAGACCACCGAGTTGCTGTGGCTGCTGACCTGCGTGGCCGGCAAGGGCATCCTCAACCGTGCGCATGCCTACAAGGCGGCGGTGGACAAGAATCGCGCCGATGGCGAGGACGAGGACGCGGGCGTGACCGCCGGCTTGTTCATGTATCCGGTGCTGATGGCCGCAGACATCCTGATCTTCAACGCGCACAAGGTGCCGGTGGGACGCGACCAGATCCAGCACATCGAGATGGCGCGCGATTTCGCCCAGCGCTTCAACCACGTGTATGGCCGCGACTTTTTCACCCTGCCCGAGGCGGTGATCGATGAGCAGGTCTCGACCTTGCCGGGTCTGGATGGCCGCAAGATGAGCAAGAGCTACGGCAACACGATTCCGCTGTTCGCCCCGCGCGAGGAACTGCGCAAGCTGGTGTTCTCCATCCTCACCGATTCGCGCGCACCGGGCCAGGCCAAGGACACGCAGGGGTCGGCGTTGTTCCAGTTGTACCAGGCCTTTGCCACGCCGCAGGAAACGGCCGCCTTTGCGCAGGCCTTCGCCGATGGCATCGGCTGGGGCGATGCCAAGCAGCAGCTGTTCGAGCGGATCGATCAGGAGATCGCTCCGCTGCGCACGCGCTATGACGCGTTGATGGCCGAGCCGGGCAAGATCGAGGCGATTCTGCGCGCCGGTGGCGCACGTCTGCGCGCACGCTACGCCACGCCGTTCCTGGCCGAGCTGCGTGCTGCGGTGGGCCTGCGCGACCTGTCCAGCCAGGGCGATGCGGCCGCGCCGGCGGTGGGCGAGAAGAGCGCACCGCCGGTGTTCAAGCAGTACCGCGAGAGCGATGGGCAGTTCTATTTCAAGTTGACCGATGGCGCCGGCGCATTGCTGCTGCACAGCGATGGCTTCGCCTCGCCACGCGATGCGGGCCAGCTGATCGCGCGGCTGAAACAGGCCGAGCAGGGCAGCGACCTGCAATTGCCGGGCGTGCATGCGCAGGTGGAGGCGGAGTTGATCCTGGCGGCGATGCGCGTGTTGCGCGAGGCGTAACGACATGCGTGGAACCCATGGCTAGACTGGGGCCTCTCGCATAGCCGTGGAGGAGCAATGACAGCGATTGCTGATTCCAGCATCCAGACCATCGACACCGGCTTTGGCGGTGTGCAGTTCGATGCGGCGTACCTGATCGTCGAGGCGCAACGGGGTGCCTTCGTCGATTGCGGCACTTCGCTGTCGGTGCCGCAGATGCTGGCCGCGTTGCAGTCGGCCGGGCTGACGCCTGCGCAGGTGGACTGGCTGATCCTGACCCATGTGCATCTGGATCACGCAGGCGGTGCGGGTGCCTTGCTGCAGCACCTGCCCAATGCGCGGGTACTGGTGCATCCGCGCGGCGCGCCGCACATGATCGATCCGACCCGGCTGATTGCCGGTGCCACGGCGGTGTACGGCGAGGCGGAAATGGCGCGCAGCTACGGGGCGATCGTGCCGGTACCGGCCGAGCGCGTGGTGGAAGCGGCCGACGGACAGACCGTGATGCTGGGCGAGCGCGCGCTGCGCACCATCGAGACGCCCGGCCACGCGCGACATCATCTGTGCGTGTGGGATGCGCGCAGCCGCAGCTGGTTCACTGGCGACACCTTCGGCCTGTCGTATCGCCAGCTCGACAGCGCGCAGGGCGCCTTCATCCTGCCGACCTCCTCGCCGGTGCAGTTCGAGCCGGAGGCGATGCTGCAGTCGATCGCGCGGCTGATGGAGGCCGCGCCGCAGGCGATGTATCTCACCCATTACGGCCGGGTCGAATCGCCGGCACCGCTGGCGCAGGCGCTGGTCGAGCAGATCCATGCGATGACCGCCATCGCGCTGGCGTGCGCGCAGCGCGCCGATCGCCATCGCTGCATGGTGGAGGCGCTGACCGACCTGTATCTGCAGCGCGCCCGCCTGCACGGCTGCCGCCTGGACGATGCGCGCGTGGCGCAGTTGCTGGGTACCGATATCGAACTCAACGCGCAGGGCCTGGCCTGCTGGCTGGACCGCGCGACGCGTACGAATTAGCGCGCCTGGAGCGGGTAACGCCCCACCAGGCGAACGCTGTCGCGAGCCGTAGCCTCGCGTGGCTGCAGTCAAAGGCCGAGTCAGTCGAGCGTGCGGCGCCCTCACCGCTTGCGGGACACGCCGTGACCCCGTCCGTGGAGGCTCGGTGGCGGAATCCATGCCGCCACGCGGTCCCGCAACCGGCGAGGACACCGCACCAGACCGTTTGCAGGTTGCTTTCTTGAGAATGTGTTGCCTGGCCTGCGGCGGCAGGCGAGAGGTTGCAGGTTGCGTATGCAAGGCGTGTCTGCTGTCCCGTGGCGGGCGCGCGCTTGTAAACTGTGTGTCATCTATCTGTTGCAAGGCCACGCCGTGAATCCGATGCGCATCCTGTTGTTGTCCGCCTGCCTGTTCGTGGGAGGCGTGGCGCAGGCCGCCAACGATCTGCCCGGTGGCGGCATCGATGCCGAAGCGCTGTCGCGGCATGTGCGCCTGCTGGCATCGGATGAGTTCGAGGGCCGTGCGCCGGCCAGTGCCGGCGAGCAGCGCACGGTCGATTACCTGGTCGAGCAGTTCAAGGCCGGCGGCCTGCAGCCGGGTGGCGAGCAGGGCGGCTGGACCCAGGCGGTGCCCTTGGTACGCGCGCAGGTGGACGGCCCGGTGCACGCCAGCCTGCGTGTCGGCGGCAAGACCCAGGCGCTGGTCAATGGTAGCGATGTGACCTTGCAGAGCCTGCGTCCGCAGGCCGCGGTGCGCTTGAAGAATGCACCGCTGGTGTTCGTGGGCTACGGCATCAGCGCGCCGGAGCGGCAGTGGGACGACTACAAGGGCGTAGACCTGCGCGGCAAGATCGCGGTGGTGCTGATCAACGATGCCGACTTTGAATCCAGCCAGCCGGGCGCCTTCGATGGCAAGGCGGTGACCTACTACGGCCGCTGGACCTACAAGTACGAAGAGGCCGCGCGTCGCGGCGCCGCCGGCGTGTTGATCGTGCACGAGACTGCGCCGGCCGCGTACGGCTGGGCGACGGTGCAGAGTTCGGGCCTGTCGCCGTTGTTCGATATCGAACGCAGCGACGCCGATGCAAAGGCGCAGCACGTACCGGTGCGTGGCTGGATGCAGCAGGCATTGGCGGCGTCGCTGTTCCAGCGCGCCGGGCTGGATTTTGCGCAGGCCAAGCAGCGTGCGCAGCAGCGCGATTTCGTACCGATGGCGTTGGGCGATGCGACGCTGTCGGTGGACTTCAAGCTCAAGCGCGAGCGCGTGGTCACGCACAACGTGGTGGCCAAGCTCACCGGCAGCCAGCATCCGGACGAGACGGTGATCTTCTCCGCGCACTGGGATGCGTTCGGCATGGGCAAGGCCGATGCCGGCGGCGACACGGTGCGGCGTGGCGCGGTGGACAACGCCACCGGCGTGGCCAGCGTGCTGGAGCTGGCACGCGTGTTTGCCGCCGGCCCCAAGCCGCAGCGCACGCTGTATTTCATCGCGTTGACGGCGGAAGAGAAGGGCCTGCTCGGCGCCAATTACTACGCCGCCCATCCGCTGGCGCCGTTGGACAAGACCGTGGCGGTGCTCAACATGGAAATGTTCAGCCCCGATGGCCCCACCCGCGATATCGCCTCGTGGGGACGCGGACGGGTGTCGCTGGAAGGCGATCTGGAAACCGCGGCAAAGGCGCGCGGCCGCAGCTATTCGCCCGACCCGAATCTGGAAGCGGGCTTCTTCTACCGCGCCGACCATTTCGCCTTTGCGCGCATGGGCGTGCCGGCGATCACCGCAGGGCCCGGTCTGGACATGCTCGAAGGCGGCGTGGCGGCCGGCAAGGCGCTGCGCGACAAGTACTTTGCCGAATGCTATCACCAGCCCTGCGACCGCTGGACCCCGCAATGGGACGCCAGCGGCCACGCGGCCGACACCACCCTGGTCTACGACGTGGGCGTGGCGCTGGCCAACGGCCGGCAGTGGCCGAGCTGGCAGGACGGTTCGGAGTTCAAGGCGATCCGCGCCAGCAGCGATGCCGCGCGCAAGTAATGCCAGCGGTGTTCAAACGCCTGGTGCGTCCAAGCCGGCGCGGCGAGCGATTCGCGCGGCGCATGTGCACCACATCCGGCCATTGCATGGTGTGTGTCGAGCTTGCTTCTGGCGACCGCCCGCTACTTGCGGCACGGATAGCGCTTGGCCAGCGCCTGTACGATCAATGCGGGTGCGGCCTCGTCCAGGCGCGCATCCGGCAGCGCGCCGATATCGGCGATGATCGCCTGCAGATCCGGCGGGCCGCTTTTGCCGGCCGGCATGCACCAGTGCGTGCGGTAGCTGCTGCTGGCGACGCCGAGCAGGTAGGCGCCGGCGCGGTTTGCCGAGAGCATGACCTTGAGTTCGGTTTGTTCGGGCGCGATTTCCGGCGCCAACGAACCGTCCAGCCCGGCCTCGAGCAGTTTGCGCCCGCTCGGTTCCCAGGGTTCGGGGACGCGCGCCGACGCACTGGCCGATAACACGGTCAGGGCGGCAAAGGTCAACCAGGTGACGTGACGCTGCATGGGCACTCCAAGCCGGGGATCACTGCGCACCATAACGCGGCAGGGGCCTGAGGGCGTAGCCGTTGGCGTGGGCAGGTGATCTAGAATTGAAGCTTCTGCTGCACTTGGCAATCTCCGATGTCCTCTTCACACGATGCTGCTGTGCCCGCGCGCAGCGGCCTGGTCGTTGTCGCTTTGTTGCTGGTCTATGTGGTCTGGGGCTCGACCTATCTGGCGATCCGCTTTGCGCTGGAAGGCGGCGCGCTGCCGCTGACCATGGTGTCCGGGACGCGTTTCATCGTGGCCGGCACGGTGTTGTATGCGGTGTTGCGCTGGCGTGGTGTGGCCGCGCCGACGCGTGCGCAGTGGAAGAACGTGGCGATGATGGGCGCGGCCCTGCTGTTGCTGGGCAACGGCATGGTGGTGCTGGCCGAGCGCAGCGTCTCGTCCGGCCTGGCTGCCACCGCGGTGGCGTCGGTGCCGCTGTGGATGGCCTTGTTCGGCGCCGTGCGCGGGCAGCACGCCAGCCGTGGCGAATGGCTGGGCATCGTGGTCGGCTTTCTGGGCGTGGTCTGGCTCAATGCCGGCAGCAGCCTGACCGCCTCGCCGGGCGGGCTGGTGTTGCTGCTGATCGCGCCGATCGGCTGGGCATTGGGCTCGGTGTGGTCGCGCGGACGCGACCTGCCGTCGCCGTTCATGACCGCCGCCGGGCAGATGCTGTGCGGCGGCGTGTTGCTGGTCGGCACCGGCCTGCTGATCGGCGAACGCCCACAGCGCCTGCCGACCTCGCAGGGGCTGCTGGCCGTGGCCTACCTGTGCGTGTTCGGCTCGATCGTGGCGTTCACCGCCTACGTGTGGCTGCTGCATCACGTGCGCCCGGCGTTGGCAGGCAGCTACGCCTACGTCAACCCGGTGATTGCGGTGGCGTTGGGCGCCTGGCTGGGGCATGAGCGTTTCAGCGCGCACGACATCGGTGCGATGGCGGTGATCCTGTCCGGCGTGCTGGTGGTGACGCTGGCAAAGGCGCGGCGATGACGGTGGTTTCGCCGATCGAGGCACGCCGCGGACTGCTGATCACCGCATCGACCTTCGTGATCTGGGGCCTGGTGCCGCTGTACTGGCATCTGCTCAAGGCGGTGCCGTCGCTGCAGATCATCGCGCACCGCATCGTCTGGAGTGCGTTGCTGGTGGTGGTGTGGTTGCTGGCCACCTCGGGCCTGCGCTGGTGGCGCGCTGTCGCCACGCAGCCGCGCGCGCTGTGGATGCTGGCCGGCAGCAGCGTGGCGATCGCGTTCAACTGGGGCCTGTACATCTGGGCGATCAACGCCGGGCATGTGATCGAGGCCAGCCTGGGCTATTTCATCAATCCGCTGCTGAGCGTGTTGCTGGGCGTGCTGGTGCTGAAGGAACGCCTGCAGCGCATTCAATGGGTGGCGGTGGTATGCGCGGCGGTGGGCGTGCTGTGGCTGACCCTGGATGCCGGTGCACCGCCGTGGATCGCGCTGGGGCTGGCGCTCTCGTTCGGTGCCTACGGCCTGCTGCGCAAGCTGGTGGCGGTGGATCCGGTAGCCGGGCTGGGCGTGGAAAGCGTGTATCTGTTCGTGCCGGCACTGCTGCTGGCGGGCTGGGGCGAGCAGGGCCACGGCGGTGCCTTCCTGAGCGGCTGGGACCTGCGCACCGATCTGTTGCTGATCTTCGGCGGCGTGTTGACCGCGGTGCCGCTGATCGGGTTTGCGTATGGCGTGCGGCGGATTCCGCTGTCGTTGGTGGGCATCCTGCAGTACATCGCGCCGAGCCTGCAGTTGCTGCTGGGCGTGTGGTTCTTCCACGAGCCGTTCGATCAGGGGCGCGCGATCGGGTTTGCCGCGATCTGGGTCGGGCTGCTGCTGTTCGTCGGCGATAGCGTGTGGCGGTCGCGGCGGCCGGCTGTGGCGGTGCCGTGAGCATCGGTGGTGCGCGCTCGGGGTGAGCGCGCAGCGACGGCATCGCGTGGCGGGCAGCAGTGCGGTTGCGCGCTCCGTGCAGCCTGCCGCCGGCCACTTCCCGTCTGGATGCAGGGCGACCAGCAGAGCACTACGCTCGGTGCCATGCGGGCGTGGTCGCTGCCCGCAATCGGCATGTCCTTCGTATACGCAGGCTGAGAGCGTGCGGTCCGCTCCGGCCTGCCGACCGCGCAAGGTTCTTGTCGGCCGCCCTCAGCCGCGCGGCGCCGACGCCGGTGCCGCCACCGCGAGCGTGGAGGTCGGCAGTGCCTGCGGGGCAGGGCAGTGATTCGGATCCTGCTGCGTCTGCGCCAGCCACTGGTCGATCGGCCCGCCCAGCAGGTCCAGTCGTAGCGGCAGGCTCAGATGGGTTTCGCCGGGCAGCTCGACGTAGTGCGCGCGCGGGCTGGCCAGCGCCAGCGCACGTCCATGCGCCACCGGGATGTGCTGATCGGCATCGCCATGCACCAGCAGCACGCAGCTGCGGGTGTCGGCCAGGGCGTGCGCGACATCGACGTGGTCCAGATCCAGCTGCAGCTGGCGGTCGGCGGCAGCGATTACCGCATCGAGATCCTGGTCGGCATAGCGCCAGCGCGCATACGCGGCCACCGCCTGCCCACGCCAGCCGTTCGGTTGGCTGGCGAGCAGGTGCGGCACCATGTCGCGAATGCCGCGCCCGGCGTTGGCGAAGGATTCCATCGCCACCACGCCGGTCACGCGCGGCCCGAGCTTGTCGGCGGTGAACAGCGCGGTGGCGGCGCCGTAGGAAATGCCGAACAGGTACAGCGGGCCGCGGATCTCGCCGCGCGGCTGCAGCGCATCGAGCACATCGATGACGTCGTCGGATTCGCGCGTGCCGTAGCCGGACGGGCCACCGCCGGAATGGCCGTGGTTGCGCAGGTCGATGGTGATCACCCGGTAGCCGGCCTGGGCCAGTTCCAGCGACCACGGCAGCAGCGAATCGCCATCCATCATCCAGCCGTGCAACAGCACCACGGTGCCGCGCGGCGTCGGCGGGGGGGCGGTGGGCACCTTGAAACTGAAATCCACATCCAGCGCATGCGCCGGATCGTGGCGCTGGCCGAGATAGCGGTAGTGCATGGCGTACTGGCCGGGGTCGATCGCGCGCCAGAAGATCGGCACCTGGTCGCGCGTGACCACATGCCCGCTGCGGTTGGGCACCGTGGCGATGGTGGCGGCAATGCGCTCGGCATCCAGCAATGGCGAAGTGCCGCCGGGCGCAACCAGGCGTTCGCTGAGCGAGGTGGAGGACGAAGAACAGCCGGCCAGCCACAGGCAGGCGCAGGCCAGCAGAATCAGGCGCGTCATGGGCACGATCGATGGATGCAACGGCCGAGCAGCCTACGGCCTGCCCGCCCGCGCATCTACCGCACTGCAGTGACAAAACGATGACAGCCTGCACTAGGTTCAGCCGCAGCAGCGCACTTGCTCCGCTTTGGCTGTCACGAATCCCCACTCCCGATTCCCGATTCCCGGCGGGCCAAGGCCCGCGCTACACCTCACGCAAGGCCGTCGTGATCGGCAACCGCGCCGCGCGCAAGGCCGGAAATAGCCCGCCGACCAGGCCAATGCCCAGCGCCCATTTCAGCCCGCTCCACAACAGCTCCGGTGAGACCTTGAACTGGAACACGATCTGGCTGAAGTTGCTGCCCAGCGTGGACACGCTGTAGCCATTGAAGATGGCCCAGGCGATCAAGCCACCGAGCAGGCCGCCCAGCAGTGCCAGCAGCATGGTCTCCAGCATCAGCGCCATGATCACCGGCGTGCCGCGAAAGCCGATCGCGCGCATCGTGGCGATCTCGCGCGCCCGCGTGGCCACTGCCGCATACATGGTGTTGAGCGCGCCGAACACCGCGCCCACCGCCATGATCGCGCCGATCACCGTGCCCAGCACGCTGATCAACCTGTTCAAGCCGCCGCCCTGTTTGCCGTAGTAGGCGCGGGTGGTTTCGACATCCAGTTTGAGCCGCGGGTCGGCCGCCATGGCGGTCTTGAACTGGCTGAAACCGGCCTTGCCGGTGGTGCGTACGCTGATCGACTGATAGGCGCTGCGGTTGTAGGTGGTGGCCAGCGTCTGCGCGTCGGTCCACAGCTCCGAATCGTGCGCATCGCCGGAGGCGAACACGCCGACCACGGTCCATTGCTGGCTGCCGAGGGTGAGCGTCCTGCCCAGCTCCAAGCCACGGAACTGATTCAACGCGCCCTTGCCGGCCACGATCTCGCGCAGGCCGGTGGTGAAGCGCCGGCCCTGCACCAGCCTGACCTTGGCGTGCACCGCCCAGGCCTGTTCGCCCACGCCACGCACCTGCGCGTTGACGTCGGTGCCATCGGACTTGGAGGCGATGTTGACCACTTGCGAGAGCTCCGGCGACAGCAGCGGGCGGCCCCTGGCATCGGCGGCGATGCCGGGCAGGCTGCTGATCAGCGGCACCAGCTCGCGCGTGATCACCGAGTTGGTCTCGGCCTGGGAGCCGCCGCGCAACACAATGGCGGTGGTGTCGTCGCCGGTGCTGTTGAGCGTGGCCTGGAAGCCCTGGCCCATCGCCAGCATCGCCACCAGCACGCCGACCACACCGGCGATGCCGACCACGATCACCGAGCTGGCACCCCAGCGTTGCGGCAGCGTGGCGATGCCGATGCGTGCGGCGGCCAGTGACAGCCGGCCGCTGCGTGTGGCCAGCAGCCACACCGCCAGCAACGCTGCGATGACCAGCACGCCGATCCAGGGCAATGCGATCCACACACCCAGCCCGGCGGCCAGCGCCACGACCGACAGCAGATTGACGAGATGGTTCTTCCATTTGGTTTGCATCTGCATGCTCCTGTCAGCGGCCGGCGAGGGCATCGACGATCTTCAAGCGCTGCGCGCGTCGCGCCGGCAGCGCACCCACCACGACGCCGATGCCGGCCATCAGGCCCAGCCCGATCAACCAGGTCTGCAGCGGCACGCTCTGCACCGGCATCACCCCGCCGCTGCGCGCGGCCACCAGCGGGATCACCAGCGCTGCCAGGCCCATGCCGAGCAGCCCGCCCAGCCCGATCAACAGCACCGATTCGACCATCACCAGACTCAACACCGTGCGGTCCTGAAAGCCCAGCGTCTTGAGCGTGGCCAGTTCCGGAATGCGCTCGCGCACCGCCTGCGCCATGGTGTTGCCGGTCAGCAGCAGCAAGGTGAAGAACACCGCGGCCATGATCGAGGTGACGATCAGGCCGATATCGGCGAACTGCTTGATGAAGGCCTGCTGGAACGCCGATTCTGTCTGTGACTTGGTTTCGTGATCGGAGTTGGCCGACAACGCATCGATGGCCTGCGCCACGCGCGAGGCCTGGTCGGCGTTGGCCAGCGTCACCGTGTACCAGCTGACCTTGCTCTTGATGTAGTCGTTGGACTCGTCGAAGTACTTCCAGTTCATCATCAACTGGCGCTCCTGGTTGGCCGCCACCGCGCGGTCTTTCATGCGGAAGATGCCGACCAGTTGCAGCGGCCAGTCGTTGCTGCCGCCACGCGGAAAGATGGTGGCCTGCAGCGGGATGGTGTCGCCGATCTTCCAGCCATTGGCCTTGGCCAGGGTCTCGCCGACGATGGCGCCGGTACGCGTGGTCTGGAATGCCTTCAGTTGCTCCCTGGGCAGCTCGTACTCGCTGTAGACGTCGAAGAAATTGGGCGCCACCGAAAAGTTCGGGAAGAAGTTCTTCGGGTCGCGGTAGATCCCGCCGAACCACATCGCCGAGGTCACGTCGCGCACGCCCGGCACGCTGCGGATCTGCGGCTCCAGGCTGATCGGCAGCGACTGGGTGATCGACAGGCGCGAGGCCACCACCAGGCGGTTCACGCCGCTGACATTGCCGCCGGCGGTGAAGGCCACGCGCACCGAGTCGAGCATGCCGAACAGCAGGAATGCCGCCACCACCGACAGCAAGGTCAACAAGGTGCGCGTCTTGCTGCGGAACAACTGCGCCCACACCAGCGAGAGATACTTCATGGCATCACTCCGTTAGAGCGCAAGCGGCGCGTCGGCCAGCTCGCCCTTGTCCAGATGGATGGTATGGGTGGCGTACTCGGCGGCCTTGGGGTCGTGGGTGACCATCACGATGGTCTTGCCGTGTTCGCGATTGAGTTCCTGCAGCAGGCGCAGGATCTCCTCGGCGTTATGGCGATCCAGATCGCCGGTGGGTTCGTCGCAGATCAGGAAGGTGGGATCGGACACGATTGCGCGCGCAATCGCCACGCGTTGCTGCTGGCCGCCGGACAGTTCGCTGGGCTTGTGGGTGCGGCGTTCCTGCAGGCCGACCAGGGTCAGCGCGATTTCCGCATTGCGCTTGCGCTGCGCGGCGGTGAGCGCGGTGAGCAGCAACGGCAGTTCCACATTCTTTTGCGCGGTGAGCATCGGCATCAGGTTGTAGAACTGGAACACGAAGCCGACATGATGGCTACGCCAGGTCGCGAGCTGGCCGCCGCTCATGCGGTCGATGCGCTCGCCCTGGATCTCGATCTCGCCACCGCTGGGGCTGTCCAGGCCGCCGATCAGGTTGAGCAAAGTGGTCTTGCCCGAACCGGACGGACCCATCAACGCGACGAAGTCGCCGCTGGCGATGTCCAGGTCGATGCCGTGCAGCACCTGCACCTGCTCGGGGCCGCGTTGGTAGGTCTTGGTGATGTTGCGCAAGCTGACGAGAGCGGTCATGGCGACTCCTGACGGTGCAAGGGAAAGAGGCAAGCGCGATGCAGCATGGCGACCGCGCTGGCATGAGACGGCAACACGGCGATGCGATGACGGTGACGGTGACGCGGCAAGGCGGTGCGAGGCTTGCTGACGACGGACGCAACTGCTGGGTGAAAACGGCGACGACGCATGGCGGCGGCGAGCCAAGCGTGGTTCTGCAATGACCGATGACAAATGCGGATCGCGATCGACCGCGCTCCCGGCGCCATGGCGACATCGCTGTGTGCGATCACAACGCCATCCAGGCGCAACGAGCGCATACGCCGCCGGCTGCCACTATGGGCGCCGCGCTCGCCGCAGCGGCGTTGCTGCCCAGCGTTGTTGACTGCAATATCCGTTGTGGTTATTCGGCAGCGTCCGCGTCCGCTTCGGCCACCGTGTCACCGTCTTTCAGGCCTTGCGGCGGATCCAGCACCACGCTGTCGCCTGCACTCAAGCCCGATACCACCTGGCGGTCCTGCCCCATCACCATGCCGGGAGTGACCGTCCTTGCGCTGACGGTGTTGCGCTCGCCAAGCACGAACGCGACCGTGCGCGTGTCGCGTTCGACCAGCGCCGCACCCGGCACGCGCACGCCCTGCGGCTTGCTGGCCTCTTTCGTGTTGGCCCGCTCCAGAAAGCTCACCCGCACGCCCATCTCCGGCACGATGCGCGGGTCCTTGAGCTTGAACGCCACGCGCACCTTCACCGTGGCCTTGCCGCGATCGGCGGTGGGAATGATGGCGATCACCTCGCCGGGAATCTTCCAGTCCGGGTAGGCGTTGAGCACCGCTTCCACCGGCATCTTCGGCTGCACGCGGCCGATGTAGGACTCGCCCACTTCCACTTCGATCTCCAGCGATTCCATATCCACGATGGTGCCGATGCCGGTGCGGGTGAAGCCGCCGCCGGCCGACAGCGGCGAGACGATTTCGCCGGGCTGGGCGGCCTTGGCGGTGACCACGCCGGCAAACGGCGCACGCACCACGTTGAAGTCCGAGCGGATCGCCGAGATCGCCAACTGGTCCGATGCCACGCGCACGTTGCGTTGCGCACTCTGCAGCTGTGCGCGCAAGGCATCGCGTTGTGCAGTGGCCTGCTCATATTGCGAGCGCGACACCAGTTGCGCGCCGACCAGCGATTGCAGCCGCGTCGCATCGGCATTGGCCACCGCCAGCTGCGCCTGCATGTTGTCGACCTGGCTGCGTGCGGCCGACAGTTGCGATGCCGACAGCGTGCGCTGTGCATCGGCGTCCAGCGGGTCCAGCGTGGCCATCACCTGGCCTTGTTCGACGCGCATGCCTTCCTCGATCATCACCTCGCGCACCTTGCCGGTAACCTGCGCCGACACCGTGGCCATGCGCCGCGCCACCACGTAGCCGGATGCGTCCAGCACCGAGGCGCTGCTGCTGCCGGCGCTGATCGCCACCACCGGTGCGGTCTGCACCTTCATCACTGGGCGTCTGGTGAACCACCACGCCGCGGTCGCCAACAGGATCACGATGACCACCGCGGCGATGATCCAGCCACCGCGCCGTGCAGGTTCGGGGGCGGCAGGACGCTGGCGGTCGATGCGCAGTTGCTTGAGCAGATCGGCAGAAGTATTCATCGATAACCGGGACGGGATGCTGCGCGAAATGTGACCGGACGCGGGCGGCGCCGCAAGCTGCCGGAAGTCACCAATGCAGGTGGGGCGACGAGCGGTAGCGCGATCGACGCGGCTGCAAGGTGCTGCGGAGCATGCGACCGTCGCGGCACCTCCACCAGTGACAGCTGTCACCTGCCGTCCATGACAGCGGCAACTGGCCGGGCTTTGCAGCACGCGCGAGGCTGCACCATCCTCATACTGCCGGATTGGCCATGCGCTGCGTTCATTGCTGTTGTCGGCCTGCGCGATTGCCCGGGTCGGTGCTGTGCAGGATCACCATGAGCGGGCGCGGCGCAGATGCATGAGCGTGCCGGTTCGCAGCGAGCTGCCGCATCGGGCGCCCGGCCGGGCCCGGCAGTGGCAGAATCCGATCACTCACACGGACCCATCCCGATGCGCTTGTCGCTGCCCGCCTGGCTTCGCCCCGCCGCCACGTCGCAGGTTGCCGCACGGCTGGCGCAGGGCCAGTCGCCGTGGATGGATGCCGTGCATCTGCTGTGGTCGAGCTGGGTGTTCGTGGTGCCGGTGTTTTCGCCACGTGGCTACGACAGCACCTGGCTGCTGTGCACCGTGCTGTCGTATCCGGTGTTTCTGCTGTTGTACGCGCGGATGTTGCTGGCGCCGCGCGGCACGCTGTATCGCTACGCCTGGGCGATGGGTGCGCTCAGTGCCGCATTGCTGCCGGTGTATCCGGCGGGGATCAGCTATTTCGTCTTCGCCTGCCTGAGCCTGCGCCCGTCCACACGGCATGCCCTGTGGCGGCACTTTGCGATGCTGGTGGTGATGAACGTGCTCTACCTGGGTTGGGCGCACTGGCTGGGAATGCGCCTGCAATCGCTGGTGTGGTTGCCGGTGTCGGTGCTGGGCATGGCCGGGGTCGGTGCGGTGTACAGCATCAACGAACGCAAGGACGCATTGCTGCGCCTGTCGCAGGACGAAGTGCGCCGGCTGGCGGCCACCGCCGAGCGCGAACGGATTGGCCGCGATCTGCACGATCTGCTCGGCCACACCTTGTCGCTGGTGGCGCTCAAATCCGATCTGGCCGCGCGTCTGATCGAGCGTGATCCGCAGGGGGCGCGCAGCGAGATCGATGCGGTGGCGCAGATTTCGCGCGATGCCCTGGCGCAGGTGCGGCGCGCGGTCACCGGCATTCGCGCGGCCGGGCTGGTGGCCGAACTGGCGTCGGCGCGGGTGTTGCTGGACATGGACGGCATCGTGCTGGAACACGACCTGCAGACGCTGGCATTGCCGCCTGAACACGAAACCGCACTGGCGCTGGTGGTGCGCGAGGCGGCCACCAATGTGCAACGGCATGCGCGGGCCAGACACGTGCGCGTGAGCTTGCGCGCGCACGGCGACCAGGCAGTGCTGGACATCAGCGACGACGGGCGCGGCGGGGTGATCGTGCCCGGCAATGGCCTGGACGGCATGCGCGCACGCCTGCGCGGCCTGGGCGGTGCGCTGGAGGTGGAAGCGCTGCCGCGCGGCATGCGCCTGCGCGCCAGCGTGCCGTTGCCGCAGCCCACACCGGCGCCGGCGCAGCCGCCGGTGCCGGTCCCGCTGGTGACACCGGCGCGCTGATCGCACGCACGTCCACTGCATATCGACCCATGCACGGCAGGCGCCACCGCTGCTATCGTGCGCCACCGTTGTCTGCATACGAGCGCGCGTGATGATCCGGGTGTTGTTGGCCGAAGACCAGGCGCTGCTGCGTGGCGCATTGGTCGCCTTGCTTGGGCTGGAAGACGATATCGAGGTGGTCGGCAGCGCAGGCGACGGCGAAAGTGCCTGGCGCGACCTGCAACGCCTGCAGCCGGACGTGCTGATCACCGATATCGAAATGCCCGGCCTGACCGGCCTGGAACTGGCCCAGCGTATCCAGCGCCAGGCGCTGCCGGTGCGGGTGATGATCGTCACCACCTTCGCCCGCCCGGGATTTCTGCGCCGCGCGCTGGATGCCGGTGTGGCTGCCTATCTGCTCAAGGACGCGCCGGCCGAACAACTGGTCAGCGCACTGCGTCAGGTGCAGCGCGGCGGCCGGGTGATCGACCCGCACCTGGCCCTGGACGCCTGGGTGGAAGCCGACCCCTTGAGCGAACGCGAGCGCACCGTGTTGCGGCTGGCCGGCGAAGGGCGCTCGGCCAGCGAGATCGCGCAGCAGCTGCAGTTGTCGCACGGTACGGTGCGCAACTATCTGTCCGAATGCATCGGCAAGCTGGGCGTGGCCAATCGCATCGAGGCGTATCGGCTGGCCCGGCAGAAAGGCTGGCTGTGAACCGGTGAGGCAGACGCGTTGCGCTGTCAGCGGGCGCAGCGCTGGATGGCATTGGCCATGCACTGCCACGCATCACTCGATCACCGGCGCAGCGGACAGCTATTCCAGATCATGCGCAAAGCATGCCGTGCAGGCGCAGGTACACTGCCGGGCCAGAACGATTTCCGAGCGAACGGCATGAAACCTCTGTGGCTGTTGGGTCTGCTGCTGGCCTGCGCATTCAATGCGTCCGCCGAGCAGTTCAAGATCCTGGTGGCGGCAATTCCCAACCAGTATCACCACGACTACATCCCGGTGGCCAAGCCGCAATTCGAAGCGATGGCGCGCAAGCATTATGTCGAGCTGGTCTGGGCGTGGAATGCCAAGGCCTTTGATGGCGATCTATCGCAATACGCGGCAATCGTGCTGCTCAACACGCCGGCCACCGATCTGGATCCGGCGCAACGTGCGAACTTCCAGAAATACGTGCGCAACGGCGGCGGCGTGGTGGCGGTGCACAAGGCGTTTGCGATCAAGCGTGGCGACTGGGAGTGGTACGACCATCTGATCGGCCGCTCGTTCCGCACCCATCCGTACATGCAGACCGCGATGGTCGACGTGGTGGACCCCAACTTCCCGGCCACCGCCGGCCTGCCCAGGCGCTGGGTGTGGACCGACGAGTGGTACGAATACGATCCGCCGTACAGCGATGACCTGGTCACGCTGCTGACGGTGGACGAAAGCAGCTACGACCCCACGCTGATCTGGCCGGGCCAGGTTGCCAAGGGCATGGGCACCCGGCACCCGGTGGCCTGGTACCACCACTTCGAAGGCGGCCGCGTGTTCGCCACCGCGCTCGGCCATCTGGCCGAGGCCTACAACGACCCGCGTTATCTGGAGCATCTGTATGGCGGGATCTACTGGGCCGCGACCGGCAAGGGCATTCAGGCACCCGCGCCAGCGGCCAAGACAAAGCGCCAGCGTTAGATCCTGGCCCCTCTCCCTTCGGGAGAGGGGTTGGGGTGAGGGTACGTCCGCGCAGTGAAATCACTCAGCGCAACACGTCTTCCAACACCCACCCATCCAATCCGTCAACGCGCAGACCGTTCCCCACGCGCCATGCTGGAAAACACGCCATCCCGGCGTACCCAGGCATGGAACAGCGCCGCGCTCAGATGCCCCAGCACGGTGGCGAACAACAGATACGCCAACCAGCCATGCGCGCTGCGCAGCCAGGCGTACAGCGCCGGATCGTGCGGTGCGATCGGCGGCAGGTTCGCACCCGGCCACAGCACGATCGGATACGCACCGGCCGACAGCATCGCCCAGCCGATCAACGGCATCCCCAGCATCAACGCATACAGCAGCCAGTGCGAGGCGATCGCGGCGGCCTTCTGCCAGGCCGGCAGGTCGGCCGGCAGCGGCGGCGGGCGGTGACGCAGGCGGTTGATCAGGCGCAGCACCGCAAGAACCAGGATCGCAATGCCCAGGGGGCGATGCAGGTCGATCAACCACGGCCGCTGCGTCACCGACGCCACCATGCCCACGCCGACGAACAGCATGGTCAGGATCATCGCGGCCATCAACCAATGCAGGATGCGCGCGGGCAGATTGAAGTGGGGATGGCTGCTCATCGGTGCGCTCCCTGGCCGGTGGCAGCGTTGCCTGTGCCATTGGCGATCTCATGCTCGCGCCGGTTGAACGATTGCGAATACACCGACGAGCGCGCCGCCAGGATCGGGTCGTTGGATCCGGCGATGCCCTTGGGCAGGATCAGCGGGTCGTAATTCAGATCGCGGCACGGGCCGGTGGCCTGCGGCTGCGCATGATCGATCGACACCGTGCCGGCCACGATCTGCTTGCGGCTTTCCGGCCATGGCTGCGAGGGATCGTCCACCGCATCGCCCGGCTCGGCCACGGTCAGCACCATGTCCCAGCGCAGCGGACCCTGCGCCAGGCGCGTGTCCAGGTCGGTGGCGAGAAAATCACCATCGGCCTGCGCGCGCTGCTCGGCGCTGAGCTCCTTGAACGGCGTATGCGGACGCATCGACCAGCGGATGTAGCGCTCGCGTCCATCGGCCGCAATCGCGCGGAACGCATTCACCCCGTTGTATTGGGTGTTGGCCCAGCTGTTGGACCACGGCGCGGTCTTGGCCCACTGCTGGAACTTGGCCGCTTCCGGATACTGCTTGCCGAACGCGGCCAGCTTGGCCGGATCGGGCTTGCCGGTGGCCGGGTCCGGCCTGGAGGCCACATTCAAGGCCTGAAAACCGGCCGGCGTGGCCACCACGAAGAACGGAAAACTGTTCATCGCGGTGCGCCATTCCTGCCCGTCGTCGCTGCGCAGCAGCAATGCCATGCTGCGTACGCGCGCCGCGCCGTCGGCGCCATGCGGGTCGCCGCCGCCGATCGACATGCGCCCGAGCACCGGCGTGCTGGCCTGGCTGAAGATGCGTGCCGACGACAGCCAGGTGGCCTTGCCGCTGGCCTTGAACTCCCCGCTCACACACACGCCCTTGGTGTGCGCGCGGCGAAAGCCCGGATGCGGCGGCCCGCTGGCTTCGATGGTGTCGGTCATGCGCGCGGCAGTGAGCCGGTCGCCACCGATCCAGCCGGCGGTCCAGGCGAACGCCACCGCGATACCGCCGGCAATCGCGGCGATACCGAGCAATGGCGCCACAACACGTGCGCGCTGCGGGGGTGGAGCGGGAGGTGGCAAGTTCATGGCTGGCTCCGGTGGGCAATGCGGCAAAGAGTCGATGCGGTGAGGCGTGTGGCGCCGTGATCGCCACCCCGCCCAACCTGCGGCACCGGCACGACCCGTGGGCGCATAGTCCACGCTCCAGTGCGTCTGGTGTGTGATGCCGCGACCAAAGCGGTCGATGAATGATCCAGATGACGGGCAATGGCGCAGCGTGCTCAAGGCACTACGCCCTCGACCCGCTCAGCTTGGGGATAGTCAAACGATGCTGAAGCTCGAGCGCTCGCTCCCCTTTTAGAGGTAATCGAACAGAGTGGATGCATCGGTTGTGGAGCGGATGATCTGCGGGTTTGCTGCAGGCCCCTTGCCCGCCCACCTTCGCGGGACACGCTGCAAGTACGTCCTTGTAAGCTCTTACGCGGCCATCCATGCCGCGTAAGGTCCCGCGACGGTGGGCGGGCAAGGACCAGTCGGAATGGTCGGTGTGCATGGATGCGAGCCGTGAATGCAGCGCGGGCTGATCACGCACTTTAATCCGATCAACGTCGCTGCCATCGTCGACATCACTTCACGCGTCGACGAAGGCGAGCTTGTTGAGGCCGTGCTGTCAGCCGGCCTCAGCCGCCGTAACGCTGCTCGAGCATCGCGTAAGCCGAGCGCAACGCCAGTGCCTCGCCGCCGGCCGGGCGGCCGGGGCGGTCGCTGTCGTTCCAGGCGTAGACGTCCAGATGCGCCCACGGCTGGCCCGGTGCGACAAAGCGCTCCAGGTACAGCGCGGCGGTGACCGCGCCAGCCATGCGCGAGCCGGCGTTGGCCATGTCGGCGACATGGCTGTTGAGGTAACGCAGGTACGGGCGCCATAGCGGCATGCGCCAGACCGGGTCGCGGGTCTGCTCGCCGGCGTTCAACCAGGCCTGCGCCAGCGCATCGTCGTTGGCGAACAGCGCGGGCAGGTCCGGCCCTAGGGCGATGCGTGCGGCGCCGGTGAGCGTTGCGAAATCCAGGATCAGATCGGGGCGCTGCTCGGTGGCATAGCTCAGCGCATCGCACAGCACCAGGCGGCCTTCGGCATCGGTGTTGTCCACTTCCACCGTGACACCGGCGCGGGTGGTGATGACTTCGCCCGGGCGGAACGCATCCGGGCCGACGGCGTTTTCCACCGCGGCGATCAACAGGGTCAGCCGCACCGGCAGCTGCTGCGCCATCACCAGGCCGGCCAGCGCCAAGGCATGCGCCGCCCCGCCCATATCCTTTTTCATGTTGCGCATGCCATCGGCCGGTTTCAGGTCCAGCCCGCCGGTGTCGAAGCACACGCCCTTGCCGACCAGCACCAGATGCGGATGCGCCGCGTCGCCCCATTGCAGCGTGATCAGCCGCGGGGCCCGGTGCGAGGCACGCCCGACCGCGTGGATGGTGGGGAAGTTCTGCGCCAGCAATGCCTCACCGACGATGGCCTCGACTTGCGCACCGTGCGGTTGTGCCACTGCACGCGCGGCCTCTTCCAGATGCTGCGGGCCCATGTCTTCGGTCGGGGTATTGACCCAGTCGCGCACACGGAGGCAGGCCTCGATCAAGGCACGGGTTTGCGCCGATGGTGCGGCAGCCAATTCGGCCGGCGCACGCGGCACCTTGCGATAGCGCGAGAAGCGATACGCGCCCAGGCCCCAGCCCAGGTGCAGCAGCGCCTGTTCGTTCTCGCTCAGCGCGCTGGCCAGCGTCCAGCGGCTGGCCGGCGGCAGCGCCATCGGTGCGTGCGCGTAGGCGTAGGCATCGGCGCGGTCGCCGATGCCCAGCACCGCGCCGGCCAGCCCGTGTTCCCCCGGCAGCAACAGCACGCTGCCCGGCGCCGCATCGAAACGCTGCGCCTGCGCCCACGCCAGCACGCGCGTAGGTTGCTCGGCGCACCAACCTGCAAAGCCTTCGCGGTCGAGCACATGCAGCGGCAGGGCTGCGGCGTTGGGATCGATGAAACCGGTGAGCTGCGACATGGAAATCCTCGGAGGCGGCGCCATGCGCCGAGCAGAAGTGGCTCAGGCGGGAAGGCGGATGCCAGCGTGTGCGGTGCCTGGATGCGGTTGCTGCGCGTCCAGCCAATCGGCCAGCCCGGTCATGGAATCGAACTCCAGATCCGGCTGCTGGGTCGGGTGTGACCACTGTGCTCGGTCGCGATTGATCCAGCAGGCGCGCAGGCCGGCATCCAGCGCGCCAAGCACGTCCATGCGCACATGGTCGCCCACATGCAGCACCTGTGCCGGCGGCACCTCCAGGCGCGCGCAGGCGGCCAGGAAGATGCTCGGGTCGGGTTTTGCGCTGCCGTGCTCGCGCGAGCCCAGCTGAAACGCGAAGTGATGCATCAGCCCGATGCGCTGCAGATCGGCATTGCCGTTGCTGAGCGCCGCCACCGGCACGTGCGCGGCGATGCGTGCCAGCGCGTCCAGCGCATCCGGGTAGCACTCCACCTGGTTGCGCGCGGCGTAGAAGACCTCATACGCAGGCTCCAGCAAGGCCAGATCACCACCGCTCTCGCGCAGTGCCATTTCCAGCGTCAGCCGCCGCAGCGCGCTGAGATCGTGATGCAGGTGCGGGTTGTCGGCAAAGCTGCGCTCGCGCAGTTCGCGCATCGCCTCCACCGGAAACCGCTCGGCGGTGACCGGACTGTGCTCGCGCATCCAGTCGTACAACACCTGGTCGATCCGCGCCCCGATCGGCGCAAAGGGCCACAACGTGTCGTCGAGGTCGAGAGTGATGGCGCTGATTGGGAAACTCATCGCGAGATTGTAATGCCGGGAATGGGGAGTCGGGAATCGAGAATGGGTAGAGCAACGCTTTGGCGGGCTGCTTCACTGCTCTTGCGATTCCCGATTCCCGATTCCCGAATCCCGAATCCCGGCTACTCAAGCAGCCTGGCCCAGCGCTGCATTCCCTCCACCCGGCTCAGCACCATCTTGATGCAGACCAGCAGCGGCACCGCCAGCAGCAGGCCGATCATGCCCCACAGCCAGCCGAACAGCATCAGCGCCAGGATCAGCATCAGCGGCGAGATCGCCATGCGGCGGCCGAGCACGATCGGAGTGACCACCTGGCCCTCGATGGTGTGCAGCGCCAGATACAGGATCGCCGGCAGCATTGCCGACAAGGTGGTGCGGAATTCCACAAAGCCCATCAGCAGCATCAGCATCACGCCGATCAACGGACCCACGTACGGTGCGAAATTGAGCAGCGCCACCACCGTGCCCCACAACAGCGCTTCGGGCAGCGGAATCTTGAGCACATAGAGAATGCCGGCAAAGACCAGCCCGACCAGCGTATTGATCACGCTAATGGTGAGCACGTAGCGCGAGACCTCGCGCTCGATGTCCAGCATGATTTCGGTGGTGAAGCGTTGCTGCTGGCGATTGGGCAGCAACGCAATCGCATGCCGTTGCAGGCTTTCGCCGTAGACCATGAAGAAGAACGTCAGCAGCACCACCGCCAGCACCGAGGCGGCCAGTTTCGGCGTGCGCACCAGCGCCTTGTAGGGGTCGTCCATCTGCGTGCGCACGATCTGCACGCTGCGCTGGCCGTCGCCGCCGGCGGCGCGCGCAAAGTTTTCCGCGGCCTGGTTGGCCTGCATCATCGGCTTGGTGAAATCGCGCACGTCGCGCGCAATCTGGCGCATCTGTCGGGGCGCCTGCTGCACCCACTCGGCTGCCGGCCCGGCCAGCTGCGCAGCCAGCGCCACGGTCGCGGCCAGGCCCAGGCACAACACCATCAAGGCGCCGAGAAAGCGCGGGATATACAGCTTGCGCAGACCGCGCAGGATGGGATTGCCGATCAAGGCAAAAAACGCTGCCAGCATCACCGGCAGGATGATCGTCTGTGCCGCCCACAGGGTGTAACCGACCGCCAGCGTGGCCAGCACCACCAACGAGACCGGTGCGCGCGGGCGCGGTGCCGGTGGCGGCGGAAGCGAATCTGCCGCAACGGCAGCATCCATTGAATCAACGGGAAGAGTCATGCGCGCCCTGGCAGCAGACTGGCGTGCTGCCAGCGGTGCGCCATTATCAGCCGAACGCGTCAACACCGCGCACAGAGGGTGTGCGCAGGATGTCAGGCCCGAACGATGTCAGTGGCGGGCTCTGCCGTGTACCGGGTGGCACACCTTGCGCAGCGTGATCCCGGGCGATGGCCCGGGACCGTCGTCATTATGCGGCGCGATCAACCGGTGCCTGCACCACCGTCACCGGTGGATCGGCAGCGACCTCTTCGGCATTGTCGGCGGCACGTTCGGCCTGCTCGGAGGCTTCCTGCGCACGATGTGCAGTGAACAGCGCAGAAATCGTGCTGATCATCTGCAGGATTTTCGGGATACCGCCCAGCTTGCTGGCGATACTGCCCAACGCCGCCTGCGGTTCGTTACGGCCGGTGACAAAACCCAGGCCGAACCCGGCCACCATGATCCGCAACGGGGACCATCCGGCACGCCAGGTGTCACGCAGTTCTCCCCAATGCAGGCGCGTTTCCTGTGCGCGCCCTTCCACCAGGAATTCCGCGCGATCGACGCGCTGACGCAAGGTGCCAAACTTCATGTACGTGCTCCAGTGGCAGCCGATGCATGGGCATCGTCGTCGTCGCTGCTGTCATCGAAGATGCCCAGCTTGACCAGCTGACGGCGTGTTGCATTCAAGCCGGTGTGGTCGAAGTAGAAGAACACGCGCCACGCCGCGATGCCGGTGACCAACAGGCTGGCCAACGCGGTGAAAAACATCGCCTGGAACCACGACAGCCCCGCGCGTTGCAGCAGGGCGATGATCGCACCCGCCAACAACAGCCACGACGAGGCGCCGAAGACCACGGCAACGCATGCCCAGGCCAGTCCGCGCCCGAAGGCACTGCGTGCAAGTTGTAAATCGGCCGACACCAGCCGGCGCAATGCCCGGCTGGTGTCCTTGGCCGAGCCCAGCGTCGCACGGCCGGCTGCGCCGACCGCACGTACGCTTTCGTCCAGTCCTGGCGTTTCCGGCCGCGCGTTGGGCGCGTCGGAGGCGGCAGCTGTGGAGGCCTGATCGCTCACGACTTAGTTGTCGTTGCTGCGTGCCAGCTTGGCAATGATCCAGCCGGTCGCGAACGCCACACCGAACGCAGCCAGCGGCCGCTCGCGGATCAGATCGGTCGCACTTTCCAGCAGGTCGTTGCCCTTGCTGACCAGCACGTCGAGCTGCTCCTTGGCAGCGGCGCCGCCGAACTCGGCAGCCGCCATACCGGCCAGTGCGGTATCGGAGAGCTCTGCCTTGACGTTGGCACGACCAAGCTTGAGTTCGTCGCCGGCAGCACTGGTGGCGCCTTTGACGGCTTCGCCTGCGGCGCTGGCGGCAGACTTCAGGTGGGTGCTGGCTTCGCTCAGGTTTTCTTTCAGCTGGTCGGTATTGGTGGGGCTCATGCGATATCTCCTTCGGTCATTGATGGCAGCCGCGAACAGCATGCGGGCGTGGTGCAGCAATAGCATCGCTGCGGTGTAGGAGGTGTTAGTGCAGGTCGAGGGCAGTGCACGCCATGTCAACGCATCAACGCGTCGTATTGCGCATTGCCACGCAGGATGCGCACCACCAGTTGCTGCGGCTTGCGTTGGAAATTGGCGCGCCAGCTGGCCAGATCGGCAAACTCGCCCACGCTGCTGGCCACGATCACATCGCCGGTGACCAGACCATTGGCTGCAGCACGACCGCCGCGTTTGACCTCGCTGACCATGACGCCGGTGATGCCGGACTGGCGCAGCGATTCGGGCAGATCCACGAAGGTGGCGCCGCCCAGGCGTGGGTCGAGCATGTCGCCGGTGACTGCGCGGTCCTGCTCCTTCAGTGTCGCGGTGAGCGTGAGCGGTTTGCCATCGCGGCGAATCTCCAGCCTTACCGCGCTACCGACCGCCTGCAGGCCTTCATAGTTATGCAATGCCTCTGCGCTGTCCACCCGCTGGTCGTTGGCCGCCACCACCACATCGCCCGGCTGCACGCCTGCGGCCGCCGCGGCGGACCCTGGCAACACGCGCGTCACCAGGGCGCCGCGCAACGAATCCACACCCAGGCCCTGCAGCATCTGCTGGGTGAGGTTCTGGGTTTCCAGCCCGAGCGTGCCGCGCACGACCACGCCCTTGGTCACCAGTTGCTCGACCACATTGCGCGCCAGGTTGGAGGGGATCGCCAGGCCCAGGCCGATGTTGCCGGCCATGCTGCCCTGCGGGTTGAAGCTGGCGGTGTTGATGCCCACCAACTGGCCCTGCAGGTTGACCAGCGCGCCGCCGGAATTGCCTGGATTGATCGAGGCATCGGTCTGGATGAAGTTCTGGTAGCCCAGCCCGCGAATCCCGCTGCGGCCCACCGCCGAGACGATGCCGGAGGTGACGGTCTGGGTGAAGCCGAACGGGTTGCCGATCGCCACCACGAAGTCGCCCACGCGCAGCGCGTTGCTGTCGGCCAGCTTGATGTCGGTGAGCTTGTCGGCCTTGATGCGGATCAACGCGATATCGGTATCGGCATCGGAGCCGATGAAATCGGCCTTGACCGTGCGCCCGTCGCCGAGCGTAACCTGCACGTCGTCGGCGTTTTCGATGACATGGTGATTGGTCAGCACGTAGCCCTTCTGCGCATCGATGATCACGCCCGAGCCCAGCGATTCATTGATGCGGTCCTGCGGAATCTCCGGGAACAGCCGGCGCAGGATCGGGTCGTTGAAGAACGGGTTGCGCACGCGCACCACCTGCTTGGTGTTGACGCTCACCACCGCCGGCATCGCCTGTTGCAGCATCGGCGCCAGCGACGGCACCGGTTGCCCGGCCACGGCGGCCGGCAACGCGGCAGCCGCCGGCAGGCTGAAGGTGGTGGCGGCGCCGGCCGGTGTGGCCTCGGCGCGGTTGTCCATCCAGGCATTGATGCCGGTGGCGGCAAAACCGCCGAAGGCAGCGGCCAGGGAAAGTGTCAGCAAGGTAGGCAGCGGGCGCATGCAACGAAGTCCGGGTTACGCGGTGGAAGAGGAATAGGGCGTCTGGCTGCGTAAATCAAGCTGAACGAGAGTGCCAGCGGGCAATTTAACGCCTGGTGAAAGCGCAGCAGATCCCTTGCGGGCGCTGCGTTGACAGCCGCTTGAGCCCGGCGTAGCGTCCGCTTGATCCGATGCCTGTTCAGCATACGCATGCCGCTGCGCATCGCCCGCGTTTTCCGCACTGACGCCCTTAAGGAGGGTCTATGAACAACGGCAATGGTGTGACGGCAACCCTGTCCGACGCTGTCGAGAGCGTCAAGAGCACGGCCACCGAACTGGGCGAGACCATCGCCAGCACCACCAGCGACGCGGTGGCCAGCGTGCAGGACGCGGCCGGCACGGCGGCGGCGCAGGTCAGGACCGGCGTCGCCAAGGCGCGCAAGGCCGTGGTCAAGGTCGAACAGCGCGTCGTCGACAAAGCCGGCGATGCAGCCACCGCGGTCAAGCGCAGCGTGGCCAAGACCAAGCGTTCGCTGGTGTCGGGCAAAGCGGCCGCCAAGGACAAACTGGCCGCCACCAGTGCTGCCGCCAGGCAGAAGCTCGCCTCCACCAAGGATGCGGCCAAGCAGAAGCTGAGCACCACCACCGATGCTGCCAAACAGAAACTGGCCAACAGCAAGGCCAGCGCCAGGCAGAAGCTGGAGACCGCCAAGGCCAATGCCAAGGCCGAAGCGGCGGCGCTCAGTGCCAAGACGGCCGCCAAGAGCGCGGCGCGCAAGAGCGCGGTGGCCACGGTGGGTGCGCGCGCGGCAGCGAAGAAGGCGGTGGCCAAGTCGGCCCCGGTCAAGAAGCCGGTCGCCAAGACCATCGTCAAGCCCGCCGCCAAGAAGGCGCCGGTGGCCAGGCAGACCGCCACCAAGCAGGCTGCAGTGAAGAAGGTGCCGCTCAAGAAGGCGGTGACCAAGACCACCTTGAAGAAGGCCGCCAAGGTCACCAAGACGCCGGCCACGCGCGCCGTGGCCAAGACCACCGCCGCCCGCAAGGCCGTCGGCAAGAAGGCGGCCAAGCGGGTCACGCGCTGAGGCTGCAGCGCCAAGAGGGCATGGCCCGCTGACAACACGTGGGCCGTGCAAACTGACAAAGGCCGGCGCTGTCCGTACGGCGCCGGCCTTTTCGTGGGTTGATCGGTGACCCGGCGACCGCGGTCTTGCTGTGCTCCTGTGATCGGGCAGGTAATCGAATCTGACATCTGGGCTGGATTGGGCCTCTGGTCCGTACCCTCATCCGCCCCTGCAGGGCACCTTCTCCCGGTGGGAGAAGGAAACTAGAAGCCATCGCTTCCGATAATCCGATTCTCGATTCTCGATTCCCGATTCCCGATTCCCGATTCCAATCCCGAATCCCGAATCCCGAATCCCAGCTAATCCATTCCCTTGACCAACTGCTCGGCGCCCTTGCGGATACCCGCCTTCGCAGCGTCGTAGGCGCCCAGGCTGGCCTTGATGTTCATTGCGCTCGGGTACTGTTTTTCGACTTAGGCGGCGAGCAGGCGGTTGCTCTGCGCGTCGAAGATTTCCACCGCGTAGCTGACCGAGCCGGAAAACGCGCCTTCCTTGCCGCGTGCGGCCTGCACCGCGTTATAGGAACCGCCGCCCAGATCCACCTTCATGAAGGTGCCCAGCACCCGCTTGCTGGGTTTGGCACCGGTCAGGCTGATGCGCACGCGCAAGGTGTCTCGATCGGCCACTGTCGCGCGTTGCCAACGCTGCCCGATCGCATTGCCGAACTCCTGCTGCATGTAATCGGCGAGCATGCGTCTGTCCTGCTCGGGCACGTCTTCGAATTGCGCGTCGGGACCGCGATAGATGCTGACCGGCTCGATCAGTGCGGCGCGGTAGCGTGTCCAATCCACCGCGCCCTGGTAGGCGTACGGCATGCGGTCACCGCGGCTGCCAACGTGCGGGCGCAGATAGCTTGAAGATGGCAACTGGCTGTACGGCATCGGGCGCGTACTGGCACAACCGATCAGCGTCACGCCGACAACCAGCAGCGCGCAGCAACGGACAAGGGAATACGACGACATGGGCAAATACCTGGAGAGGAAGCAGATAGGGACAAGCACGCGCGAGCGGGGCCGCGCGCTCAATGCATCAGATAACTGGCCACCGCCAGCGCAAACACCACTGCGGCGGCAGTGAACAACACACCGCCGTTGGCCCAGCGCTGCAGCCGGCGTGCCTGGCGCGCGCTACGGATATCCGGCAGTGCGCGCCAGATGTCGCGATTGCGCGTGCCTGTGCGGCCACAGCGGAATTCCCGTAGTGCCGCGTTGGTGACGGCGGCAGGGATGACGCTGTCGTTGGCGGCCGCGTGCGGTGCCAGCAGCGCGACGGCAGCGGGGACGAGCGGGGTGGAACGGATCGAGTTGACCATCACCAGGCATCCTGGATGCATGCGGTGAGTGCACTGTAGGCAGCGGGTGTTGGAAACTTATTGGCTTGGGCGATAACGACAGGCGATAGGCGATCGCCGCGCGCCGCCTGCGTTCAGCCAGTGCGGCGCACGCCTTCGCCGGCGAACACCACGCGCACGCACAGGCCGCGGCCCTGGTGGCCTTCGCAGGTTTCGATGGTCGCCGCGTGCAGGCGCGCGATACCGGCCACCAGCGACAGCCCGATCCCGCTGCCTTGCACCTGGCTGCCGGCGACCCGGTAGAAGCGTTCGAAGATGGACGCGTGGGCGCTTTCCGGCACGCCCGGGCCGTCATCGCTGACCTGCACGAACGGATGCAGCGCATCGGCGCGCAGGCAGTAGCCGCAACTCACTTCCACCGTGCCGTGGAGGCGCCCATAGCGGATGGCGTTGTCGACCAGATTGCGGATCAGGATGCCTATCGCGTCCACATCGCAACGCAGCAGGCACGGCGATGCCTCCACCTGCAGAGTGATGTGGCGGGCGTCGGCCTGCACGCTGAATTCGTCCAGCACATGCGAGATCAACTCGCCCATGTCCACCTGCCGGTACGCCGCCGAACTGATGCCTGCATCCAGCCGCGCCAGATCCAGCAATTGCGCAGCCAGCCGATTGCTGCGCCGTGCGGTTTCCAGCAGCTGCTGCAGCGCCGCGTCCTTGGCCTCCAGCGTGGGCGCACGCAGCGCGACCTCGGCATAGGCATGCAGCGCAGACAGCGGCGTGCGCAGTTCGTGCGCCGCATCGGCCACGAAATCGCGCTCGGCCTGCACGGTCTTTTCTACGCGGGCCAGCAGGGAGTTGAAGGAGCCGATCAGCGGGCGAATCTCCTCCGGCACCTGCGCCAGCGGCACCGGTTCGGTGTCCAGCCCGGTGCGCTGCGCAATGGCGCTGGAAATGGTGCGCAGCGGCGCGAGCGCGGTGCGTACCGCCCACCACACCAGCAGGCCCAGCACGCCCAGTTGCACGGTGTTGAGCACCATCGCAATCAGGGTCTGCTTGAAACTCATGCGCGAGGACACATTGCCGCTCGGCGCGCGCGCGTCGAGCGCAGCCTGCGGCTCGGCTTGCGTATCGAAGCGGTGCTCCAGCGCGTCGGGCAGGGTGCCGATCAGCTGGTCGCCGAAGATGTTGAGTTCCTGCTCGAACACGCTGTGATGGCCCTGGGTGACCAGGGCGACCAGGATCCACAGGGAGGTGCACCAGCTCAGCAACACGATTGCGGCCAGCGCCGCCAGCATGCGCGCCTGCAGCGATTTCATTCCGGTGCCTTGCCGACCATGTAGCCCTGGCCATACACCGTGGAGATCAGCGCATCACCCAGCTTGCGGCGCAGCTGGTGCACGTACACCGCAATCATGTTGCTGCCGCCTTCGCACGGGCCGCCATAGACGCCTTCTTCCAGCTGGTCCCTGGTGACCACGCGCCCGGCGCGTTCCATCAGCGCCAGCAGCAGCCGGTATTCGTGCGCGCTCAGCGCCACCCACTTGCCGTCGCGGGTGACCTTGCGGCTGCTCGGGTCGACGCAGACATCGCCCTGCGTGAGCAGCGGTACCACGCGGCCCTGGCTGCGCCGGGTGATTGCACGCAGCCGCGCCATCAGCTCGTCGAACTGGAACGGCTTGACCAGGTAGTCGTCGGCGCCGGCATCCAGGCCGCGGATGCGGTCGGTGAGCTGCCCGCGCGCGGTCAGTGCGATCACCGGCGTGGCGTCGTAATGGCCGCGCATGAAGCGGATCACCGTCAGCCCGGATTCGCCCGGCAGGCCGATATCCAGCAGCACCGCGGTGTAGCGGTGGTCCACCAGCACGGTCTTGGCGGCGTTGGCGCTGCCGACGTGGTCGATGGTCCAGGACTGCTGGCGCACGCCATCGCAGATCGCGTTGGCCAGCATGGTGTCGTCTTCGACAAGGAGCAGGTGCATAGGTGTTCCGCCGGGCCCGGGGCCAGTCCGAGATCGGCAGCACTGTCGGGGATGGTCGTTAGGCAAATATTAGTGCATGGCTAACGGCCGTCGCAGGGCGGCCGGCGGCCCGCCCTGCGCGCAAGGCCCCGCCCGGGCAACGCGCGGGTCAGTGCTGCAGGATGGCGCGCAACGCCTCGTCCAGGCGCGCATAGCGGAAGCGGAAGCCGGCCTCCAGGGCGCGTTGTGGCAGCACGCGCTGACTGATCAGCAGCAGCTCGGCCATCTCGCCAAAGCCCAGTCGCAGCAGGCCGGCCGGCAACGCCAGCAGCGCTGGGCGATGCAGCACGTGGGCCAGGGTGCGCGCGAATTCGGCATTGGTGACCGGGGTCGGTGCGGTGGCGTTGTAGGCGCTGCCCTGGCCGTGGTCCAGCAACCACAGCAGCAAGGCCACCATGTCGGCCCGGTGGATCCAGCTCATCCAGTGCCTGCCATCGCCGAACGGGCCGCCGCCACCGAAACGGAACGCCGGCAGCATGCGGGCCAGGGCGCCGCCGTCGCGGTCGAGCACGATGCCGGTGCGCACCCAGCTCACGCGCGGGCCGAGTGCGGCGATGCTGGCCGCCTCGGCTTCCCAGTCGCGGCACAGCTGCGCGGAGAAATCGTCGCCGGCAGGGTCTGCCTCGGTCAGGACGCTGTCACCACGCTCGCCGTAATAGCCCACCGCCGAGCCGGAAATCAGTACCGACGGGCGCTGTTCGGCCGGCTGCTGCGCGATCCAGGCATGCAGCTGGCCGGTGATGCCCAGGCGCGAAGCCCGGAAGCGCTGCTTGCGCGCGTCAGTCCAGCGACCGGCAGCCAGCGGTTCGCCCGCCAGGTTGATGACCGCATCGGCCCGCACCCCGTCCAGCGTGTCCACCGCGGTAATGCCGGGCAGGCTGCGCCCGGCGCGGCGCGGGTTGCGGGTCAGCACGCTGACCTGGTGCCCGGCCTGCAGGAGTGCCGGACACAAGGCCTGGCCGATGAAGCCGGTGCCGCCGGTGATGAGCAACTGCATGGGGACACTCCTGCGCCGAATCGATGCGGCACGATAGGCCAGCGCTGCCTGCTGCAGGGTGAAGTCGCTGCCGCATGCGTGGCGGTCGCCGCGTGGCGCCAGGATGGCGGTCGGGTGGACAGCGCGCTCGATCGGCGAGGCCCAAACGCCAACGCGCCGGACAGGCCGGCGCGTTGGATGCTTGCAGACGGTGCGCCAGGCTCAGCGCGAGGAGGACACCGCGTGGGCCCGCTCGAAGTGCGCCGACACCACGCGCCGGCTTTCTTCCAGGTGCTGCTTGACCGGCGCGCTTTCGGCGGCGGGCAGCAGTTCGGCATCGATGATCTTGATGGTGTCGCCGTGGTCGCTGACCATCGTGCGCATGAAGGCATTGCGGTAGGCGTCCTTGCCATCGGGCAGGGTCGCGGTCTTTGCCAGTGCGTCCACTGCCGCCTTGCCCTTGGCGCGCATGGCATCGGCACGGGGGCTGTCGGTGGCACCCAGCGCCTTGCTCTTTTCCAGGTTGGCTTCGTGGTCGTGCAGCAGCTGCTTGGCGAACGTATCGGTCGCACCGCCCAGATCCTGGGCAATGGCCTGCTTGGCCAGCGCGATCTCGTTTTCATCCAGCGCCACCAACACGCCGAGCACGGCGGCGTCGCCCTTGGCCAGTTCGGTGGCACCAGTCCCGGAGACCGGTGCAGCAGTCGGTTCGGGGGACACTGCCGGCGCAGTCCGCGACGCATCGCCGCCGGGACGGTCGCAGGCGGTAAGGGAAAGCATGGCGAGGAGCGATGTCGCGACAAGAAGGGATTTCATGGAGGTCCTGGAAAGAGGCGGCCAACACTGCCGACGGTGAAATGCAAAGGAGCCGCTACGCGGCTCCGGTGATGCGTGGATCGGTGCCTGCCGATCAGGCCAGCTGCGGCTGGGCGACTGCGCCAAGGCCCAACGATCTGGCCGGCGTGCGCACCGTATCCTGCGCGGTGCGGCACACGCGCGCCATGCGTGCGGTGCGTTCGCGAATCAACGCGTGTTCGCTGGCCGGGGCACTGCCCAGCAAGCTGGCGACATGGAAGCCTAGGATGTCCTCCGCGCGGTCGCCCTGGTCGCTGACGATGTGCGGAACCAACCGCTCCAATCGCTCCAGCTCCTGCTGCACTTGATACGGGGTTTTCATGATGCTCTCCAATGAGGAACGGTCTTGCTCAACTATTGCGGTTGCCTAACCGCTGCCAGCAATCGGTCGCCAACTGCTCGTAATTGGACTGCGTGCTGGATGAAATGAAGTGATGCTCCAGGCGGTCGCGAAACAGGCGCAGACGTTCCTGATCGCTCGAACGCGGTGCCTGCAGATAGATATCGCAGGCCATTTTCACCACCGGGGACAATTCGCTGAACTTGCCTGCGCCCAGGTTGCCCTGCGCGTGACGCGCCTGCCAATGCGCGATTTCGGCCTGTACATCGATGACGGATGGGTCTCTGCTCATGACTTCGCGTGGTCCGGGTTAAACAAACTTGACACGCAGGGTAACCGTGGCTGTGTCAACGGATGATCATCGAACCCGACTATTGGCCCAATCGCAGCAGCGCGTGCTTAACTGGTCAGCTTCGTTTGCGCCGTGACATGCTGCGCATGCAGGTCGTGTCGTCTGCAGCGTGCATCGGCGATTCAAGTCATATCGCAGCGGTGAGCACCCGTCAGCAATCGATTGCATTGTTTTGAAAGGTCCACGTTCGGCAAGGTCCCATTGCCACCGTGCATCGGGCGATCGTTGCGATGATGTCCGGGCAAACATGCACGCAATGCCGCAATTTACGGAAGATTCTGAATCGTTCCACACTTGTGTAACGTCTGATGCTTAGGATGTCGGATGACATGATGGAGATGAGAGTACTCAGGATGCAGGACAGCGAAAGCAGTCGTAAGCCGCAAGCCGCCAGCGGCACCTCGGAAGCACGTGTGTGGTGGCATGCCTTGGTGGAGTTGCGTGGGGGACGTGTCGCCATCAGCTTGATCGTCGTCCTTGTAATTGTGTTTGCGTTCTATCTGACCTTGAAGTAAGCCGGGTTCTTCCGTCGCCGGCGTAGCGCTGCATCACCGACTGCGCGGGTTTCAATTGCTTGAAAAGCCAGCAACGGCACGCGGTTCGACGCTGCGAGGGGAGACGTGATGGCGCACAAGCAGTACTGCCAGGTCGTGGGGCATGTCACGCGGCCGGTGCCCGAGGATGGTCATGAGCGTGCCACGCATGCGTGGGTCTGTCGCGAAATTGCACGGCTGCTGGGCGTGCGCGGCGCAGGGCATCGTGCCGCCTCCGGACACGTGGTTGCCGAGACCGTGTTTCATGTGCCCGATGAAACCCTGACGTCGGAACAGGCGCATGGACTCGGCATCGATGACGCTGCGGACTTGCTGGGCGGCATCGTGCCGCATGCCTTTCTCGCAACCAAGGTGATCGGCCACCCGCTGATTGCCGAGCAGGCAGCCAGCGTCCCCGGATGGAACCAGGCACTGGCCACCGCGCTGATTCCGGCCACGTTGGCGGGCTATACGGTGTTTTCGCGCACCGATGCCCTGCGTGCGCTGCAGGCCCTGCTGCCGGATGGCGGTGTGCGACTCAAGCTCCCGACCGGCGTGGGTGGCAACGGCCAGTGGCGTATTGCCGATGCAGCGCAACTGACGCAGGTGCTGGACAGCTTGCCGGAGGACTATCTGGGCACGCATGGTGCGGTCCTGGAGCGCAATATCCTGCAGCCGGTGACACATAGCGTGGGCGAGCTATGCGTTGCCGGCGTCCAGATTGCCTATTACGGCACCCAATGCAGCGTGCGCAATGCGCAGGGCGAGGACGTCTATGGCGGCTCATCGCTGCATGTGTATCGCGGATCGCTCGAAGCGTTGGCCGTGACGGCGCTACCGCCCCTGCAACAGCGTGTGGTCGCGCAAGCCTGCAGATACGATCGATTCATCACCGCCGCCTATCCTGGGTTGCACATCTCGCGGCGCAACTACGATGTGGTCAGCGGCGACGATGGGAGGAACGGTGCGGTCTGCGGCGTGCTGGAGCAATCCTGGCGCGTCGGCGGCGCCACACCGGCCGAGCTTGCGGCGATTGGCAGCTTTCAGGACGATGCCAACCTGCGCTGGGTGCATGCATCCACGCACGAGATCTATCAGGGCGAACCGCCCGCAGATGCGCAGATCTACTACCGCGCCGAACGCCCTGGGCCGGGTCCGCGCTTCAAATACAGGAGGGTATCCACCACGTAATGGAAGCCAAACTTTCCAGCATCCAGATCCCGGTCGACCAGGACGAACTCAGTGGCACCCTGCTCACGCCCACCGGCATTCCCGCCGTGCTGTTCGTGCATGGCTGGGGCGGTAGCCAGCATCACAGCCTGGTGCGCGCGCGCGAAGCGGTCGGCCTTGGCTGCATCTGCATGACCTTCGACCTGCGTGGCCATGAAGGCTACGCGTCCATGCGCCAGAGCGTGACACGCGCGCAGAACCTGGACGACATCAAGGCGGCCTACGATCAGCTTGCCGGCCTGCCGTATGTCGACCCGCAATCGATCGCCGTGGTCGGGCTCAGCTACGGTGGCTACCTGTCCGCCTTGCTGACGCGCGAACGCCCGGTGGAATGGCTGGCGTTACGCTCGCCTGCGCTGTACAAGGACGAGCATTGGGATCGCCCCAAGGTCAGCCTCAACGCCGATCCGGAATTGATGGAATACCGGCAGCGCGTGCTGACCCCGGACGACAATATCGCCTTGGCGGCCTGTGCCGACTACAAGGGCGATGTGCTTTTGGTGGAGGCGCAACACGACGTGATCGTGCCGCATCCGGTATTGCGCAATTATGCCAATGCCTTCGTCAATGCGCGCTCGCTGAGCGCGCGGGTGATTGCCGGTGCCGATCACGCATTGAGCATCAAGGAACACCAGCAGGAATACACGCGGACCCTGATCGACTGGCTGACCGAAATGGTGGTTGGCCGGCGCATCGCCCTGGCCAAGGAAGTGGTGGCCGCACGCAAGCAGATGCTCAAGCAGCAACAGGGCGATGCAGTGTCATCGCCCGGGCAGGGCGCGCGCGAATTTCGTGGCGACATCCGTGCCGTGGAAAACAGCTCCAGCTGAGTCGTCCACGCAACGGGGTCAGCGTCCCCGTCGATGTTTTCGACAAATGAAGAACGGGCCCATCGGGCCCGTTCTTTTTCACAGATCAGCGTGGCCTGGTGCCAGGCCGCGACACCTTAGACGCGCGGGTCGGTCGGGTTGCGACGTGCAGCCTGATCGTGATTTTCCGAATCGAACGCTTCGCGCACGGCATGCTTGGCCTTTTCCCAGCTCAGGCGTGAGTTGGACTTGAAACGGTCCCAGCCATCGCCCAGGTCGCGTTCCAGATGGTCGTCCCACTGGCGGCCGACATATTGCTGACGTGCCTGCATGCCGTAACGATAGGCAGGGCGATAATCGTCGTAGGAATATTCGGCGTCGCGATAGCTCGCGCTGTCGAAACGGCCTTGGTAATGCGTATCGCCCTCGCGATAGACGCTATGCGTGCGATCGGCACGCTCCCAGGCATCGCGCGCGGCAAGGCGTGCCTCTTCCCATTCCAGGCGCGATTCGCCGCGATTGCGCGGCCATTCGCCAGCCAGCGTGGCCTCGGTTTCTTCCCAGGTGCTGGTCGGACGTGTTTCGCGCGCCTGCAGGCCAAAGCCGTAGACGGTGGCGTAATCGCGGTCGTAATCAGTGCCTTCCTTGTAGTAAGGACGGTTCTGGTGCTCCTGACGCCAGTATTCGGTTTCCACCGTCGGGTCCAGGCGCTCGGCCACGCCCTTGCCGGCTGCGGCACCGGCCACCACGCCGACCGCCGCGCCGATCAGTGTGCCCAGCGGACCGAACACGGTGCCGGCCAGCGCACCGGCAGCAGCGCCGCCTGCGATGCCGCCCACACCCACACCGACCGGATGCGAACCGGGTGTACCGGAGATCGGATCGCGGTTCAGATCCTGCGCTTCGGCCTTGCGTTCCTGCTTGTCGAGAGGGGTGTCGTGGTTGCTCATGTCGTCTCCGTGTGCCTGTAGGTGCGTCTGTCGAGCAGATCGCGAACGTGGCCCACCTTGGCCAGCCAGGAGTGAAACGCGTGTGCTTGGATGTGAGCACCACCGCGACAAGACTGAACTGTGCATTCGCCGCCATGGATGAGGCTGGTCGATAGAAGATAGACGTACGACCGTATCGCCTTGCGGGTGTTGGATGGCTTTGAAGACAAACAGGCACTGCCGATGTTTCAGCGATCGCCATGTTCGCTTGTCTGCACAAAACGCGGCATGTGCCGATATCCATGCACAGGCGCTTGCATGCACCTGGCGTGGCTATGCACGCGGACTGCGCACCTTATTGCGCGCAGGTCATTGACGCACCGACAGCGCATGCGTGCGACTTGATGCGTAGGCAACCAGCCAGGCGTATCGCTCGAAGCGAGCATGCGTCACCGGTCAACGCGAGACAGACCGGTGGCTTTCCAGCGTCAGGCCACGCTCACCCGCCGTGCGTGCCCAAGGTGCGTGCACCGGTGAGTATCATGCGCAGCATCTGCGAGATCTGCTCGATCAGTTCGGGGTCTTTTTCCGGCGGCGAGTCCATCGCCACCGCACCCATCGCAAACACCAGCCGGGTGATCGCCTTGGACACCAGCGCCGGCGCATGCAGCTTGGCGTTGTCGGCGGCGGCCAGGCGGATCAGGTCCACCCGCAACTCGTCTTCGAAATAGCTGAGCTCACGCTCCACCGCCTGCTTGAACGCATCCGAGCCCACCGCACCTTCGCGCAGCAGCACGTGCAGCAACTTGTCGTCGGCGCGCAGCTGTTCCATGAAGGCTTCGACCGATACCCGGATGACGCTGCGGTCGGTGGAGGTGGCGCGCTGACGGGCCTGGCCGATGATGGTGCGCAACGAACGCCCGGCCAGATCGATCAGGGCCACCGCCAGTTCGTCCATGTCGCGGAACTGGCGATAGAAGCTGTTGGGCGCGATGCCGGCTTCGCGGGCCACTTCGCGCAGGCTCAGCGTGGACAGGCTGCGGTGTGGTCCGATCAGCGACAGTGCCGCGGCGATCAGATCCTCACGTGAAATCGCCGGCTTGCGTGACGGCGGCGCGTCGTTGGAAGGCAGGGCGATGGAGGTCATGAGGCGGTAGCCGGGCGTGGGCCTGAATCATAGCTCCTCTGATCGATATACAACTGTATACACGGCTGTGCATGCATGCGTATAGTGCAATCCATGAACCTGGCATCCGACCCCAAGTCCAAGTCCCCATTGCCGACGCGCCTGGCGCGCCGGCTGGTGTCGCCGCAGTTGTTCGATTTCTGGGCAACCCGGCTCAACCCCCTGTGGACCCTGGAACGGCCAATGGCCCGCCTGGTCGCGCGCACGCCGGCCAGCCGCGACGCGGTGACCCTGGTGCTGCGGCCCAACGGCCACTGGCAGGGGCTGCAGGCCGGCCAGCACGTGAGCCTGGGCGTGGAGATCGACGGCCGCCGCCTGCTGCGCAGCTACAGCCCGACCGTGCTGGCCGATGGCCGCCTGGCGATCACCGTCAAGGCGATCGAGGGCGGGCTGGTAAGCCGCTACCTGGCCGGCGATGCGCCGATCGGGACGGTGGTGTCGCTGGATCCGGCCTTCGGCGACATGCTGCTGCCGGCCGCCCCGACGCCGCTGTTGCTGCTGGCGGCCGGCTCGGGCATCACCCCGATGCGCGCGCTGCTGCAGGCCGCCGCGCAGGCCGGCATGCCGATGGACGTGGACCTGCTGTACTGGGTGCGCCAGCGCGACGAAGCCTGCTTCGTCGAGGAATTCGAGGCGATGGCCGCCGCACATCCGCGCCTGCGCGTGCGCCTGCTGACCACCCGCGAAGGCGCCACGCCGGCTGCGCGCATCGATGGCTACCCGCTGGAGCAGGTCGCCGATCTCTCCAGCCGCCACGTCATGGTCTGCGGCCCGGGCGGCTTCGTGCAGGCAGCGCGCGCGCGCCTGCAGGGCCGCGTGGCCGCGTTCCAGGCCGAAGCCTTCAGCGTGCCGGTGCTGGACGACGGCGAAGCCGGTGAGGTGCAGGTCCAGCTGTCACGCAGCGGCCGTACGCTGACCCTGCCGCGCGGCCAGTCGCTGCTGGAGGGGCTGGAAGCGCAAGGCCTGCGGCCGAAGCACGGTTGCCGCATGGGCATCTGCAACAGCTGCGCCTGCGCGCGCCAGGCCGGCACCACGCGCCACCTATTGACCGGCGAGCGCAGCAACGAACCCACCGCACAGGTCCGCCTGTGCATCAGTGCCCCGAGCACTGACCTGATCCTGGATCTGTAAGGAATCCTCATGAGCCGAGTCCACAACCGCGCCCTGTCCGCTGCCGAACTACAGTCCTTCGGCGACGAGCTCGATGCCATCCGCGCCCGCGTGCAGGCCCAGGTCGGCGCCGCCGATGCGCGTTACATCCGCCGCATCGTGGCCGCGGTGCGCTGGACCGGCGTGGCCGGACGCGCGCTGCTGTTCCTGGGCGCGTTCGTGCACAGCGTGCTGATCCCGGCATGGATCGCCGGTGTGGTGCTGCTGACGCTGTCCAAGATCCTGGAGAACATGGAGCTGGGCCACAACGTCATGCACGGCCAGTACGACTGGATGGGCGACCCGCAGCTCAACGGCAACACCTACGAGTGGGACATCGTTGCCACCGGCGACAACTGGCGCAAGACGCACAACTTCAAGCACCACACCTACACCAATGTGCGCGGCATGGACGACGACATCGGCTACGGGCTGCTGCGCATCTTCCCCGAGCAGCGCTGGCGCCCGTTCTACCTGCTGCAGCCGTTCATTGCGGTGGTGTTCGCGTTGCTGTTCGAATGGGGCGTGGCGATCCAGGACCTGCGCCTGGGCCGCTGGTTCGCGGGCAAGATGAAGGCGGCCGAGTTACGCGCCTCGTTCCTGCCGGTCGGCCGCAAGATCGGCCGCCAGATGCTCAAGGATTACATCGTGTTCCCGGCGCTGGCCGGCCCATTCTTCCTGACCGTGCTGCTGGGCAACCTGGCCGCCAACGTGCTGCGCAGCATCTGGACCTTCGTGATCATCTTCTGCGGTCACTTCACCGCAGATGCGGAAGTGTTCCCGAAGGAGTCGATCCGCAACGAGTCGCGCGGTCACTGGTATCTGCGTCAGCTGCGGGGGTCTTCGAACCTCACCGGCGGCAAGCTGATGAACGTGCTGTCGGGCAATCTGAGCCACCAGATCGAGCATCACTTCTACCCGGACCTGCCGGCCAACCGTTACGCGCAGATTGCGGTCGAGGTGAAGCAGATCTGTGCGCGCTACGGCCAGCACTACAACACCGGCTCGCTGCCGCGTCAGTTCGGCCAGGTGATGTGGCGGATCGTGCGGCATGCGTTCCCGAGCCGGCCCAGGCCGGTACGTCGCCAACGCGAAGGTGCCCTGCAAGGCGCCTGATCGAAAGGGCCGCCACTGGCGGCCCTTTTTCTTGTCGGGCCAGTCAATCCGGCCTGGCGGCCACACGAGCGTGCGCCTGGTCGGCGTGCAACCTCGCTGCCTTCGGCACCGGCGAACCGTCTTGGCCGCGATTCGAGCAGGCCGTGTGTGCATCCCGCTGATTGCCGCGCCTGGATCGCCGTGCCCGGTTGGTCGACGACTCGCCGTCACGGCTCCACGTCGGTGTTGACGCCGTAGCGGCGCTGGTCAGTGCGCGCCGCCGCGCATCAGCGCGTGGTAGGCGATGAAGCCGGTGGCCGGCAGCGCGCGCGAGAACAGCCAGCCCTGCGCCAGGTCCACGCCGTGCGCGCGCAAATAGTCCAGCTGCTCCTGCCGTTCCACGCCTTCGGCGATGGTGCGCAGCTGCAGCGTCTTGGCCATGTCGATGATGTGCGAGGTCACCGCGCTGGTGGCCGAGTGGGTGCCGATGGTGTCCACGAAGGACTTGTCGATCTTCAGCGCATCCAGCGGCAAGCCTTGCAGGTACTGCAGGCTCGAATAACCGGTGCCGAAGTCGTCGATCGACACCGTGTGGCCGGCACCGCGCAGGTGGGTGATGGTGGTGCGCGCCGCTTCGATGTCCATCAGGCTGCGTTCGGTCGCCTCCACCCACAACTGTCCGCTGTCCACGTTGGTGCCATGCAGCGCCCGGGCCAGCACGGTCTGCACACGGCCGCTCTTGATGTCGTCGGCTGAGACATTGATGGCCACGTGCAGGGAAGGGTCGGTCGCCAGGGTCGGGCCGAGGTCGCGGATGACTTCGGCCACCACCAGATCGGTGATCGGCAGGATCAGGCCGCTCTCTTCGGCCAGCGGGATGAAGGCATCGGGCGGGATCAACACGCCATCGGGTTGCTGCCAGCGCACCAGCGCCTCGGCACCGACGCAGGCGCCGGTGTCGAGCGCGATGATCGGCTGGTAGTGCACCACGAACTCGTTGCGCTGCACGGCGATTTCCAGCCGCGCCAGCGGCGACAACCGCCGCCGCGAGACCCAAATCACCAGGCTGACCAACAGCAGCGCCAGCGCGATGCCGACCGGTACCACCTGCAGCCGTGCAGCAGCCAGCGGCCCGCGCAGATAGGCCACCGGCTCGGTGACGACCGCGGCCCAGTCGCCGCGGCGGTCGCGGCCGGACAATGCCTGGGCGTCCGGCCCGGGGCCGGATGCAGCGGTCGGCAGCGCGATCAGCAGCTGCTCGGCGGCGGTGCCGGTGCTGCTAAGTATCTGGCCGTCCGGCGTGCCAATCGCCAATTGCAGGCCGGGCGGCAGATTGATGTCGGTCAGCGTGGTCGGATTGATCAGCACGTTGTAGTCCCGCAACTGCAAGGCCATCAGCGGGTGGTGCGGATTGGCCAGCGGGCGCAACCGCGTGGTGACCGCGATGCCGCGCTTGACCACGAAGTCGGCAGCGGTGTGCGCCACGACCTCCGGCGATGGGCCCCACGAGGTGCAGCGCAGCCGGCCCTGCTGGAGGTAGCCCAGTTCGACGATGTAATGACTGGCCAGCACCAGCGCGCGCATCTGCGCCAGATGCGGTTGGGAACACGGCTGCAGCGGCGATGCGCCCATGCTCAAGAGCGCACCGTGTGCCTCGTCAAAGGCGGTTTCGGTGCGCCGGATCGACAATGCCGCGAGTTGCGCGAGCTTGCCTTCCTCGCGGTCCAGCGCCAGCCGCCATGCCAGGTAGTAGGACAGGCTGATCGGAAGCGTTGCGCACAGCAGCACCAGCAACACGGTCACACTGATGATGCGTTGACGCTTCACCTCACCACCCACATCTGCGGGGAGGCGTGCTCACGCACGACAACCCGCGCAGGGCAGCGCTGACATGCATCGCCCCACGAACGGCGCGGCGTAGTTGCACCGCACGCGGGCATGCCGCGGCAAGACGGTGGAGAGAGTGACGGTGGACTGATGAGGCTGCACGTCGCGAATGTACGACAGACGCGTGGGTTGCGCGCGTCCGCGGGGCGAAGCGGATGTGATTTTCTGCAAATGATGGTGCCGGGCGCCGTGGGAATCGGCCTCGTCAATGGATTCACGCCCCTGCACTAGACGGCGCGCTAGGGTCGGGTCGTCTGTGCTCCCGCGTGGGAGCCGCGGCGCCATCCGGCTCCGTGCAAGGCACTCTCCCTGGAGGAATCACCATGACAACGCAGAAAGAACGCGTCGGCGGCACCGATGCAGTGCCGATCTTCAAGATGCAGGAAACCACCCGCGATGGCGAGCTGACCAAGTACGTGGTCGGCGACACCGGTGTTGCCTTCGACAGCCTGGAAGGCGCGCAGGCTGCGGCCAAGGATCTGGGCACGCTCAACGGTTGAGTCGGGCTGCAGTCCGGTCTGCGCAGTCGTTCAATGCCGGAGCGTCGGAGGCGCGGATAGGTCCGAGGGTGCGTGCCCTCACCGCTTGCAGGACAGGTCGTCCATCCTTAGGGGTCCTTGGTGGCATCCATGCCGCCAAAGGCTCCGTAACCGGCCGGGCTACCGCACCGGTAAATCGGTCGGCCGCGTTCCTGCCAGTCGGCGTGCGGCGGGCAGATGAGACGTTTGTAGGTTGCGTGTTGAGGGGGTGTCCGCTGCCTGGCTTGCGATGGAACGCCGGCCGCGCACACCCCAGACACCCCAAGCCCTGCACTGCTTGCACCAGGCACAGCGACCATCCTGAGTGGTCCTTGTTCGCCTACCGCCGCGGGGCCTTGTGCGGCATGGACGCCGCAGAAGAGTCTCCGGGAACGGAGTCACGGCGTGTCCCGCGAGGGTGGGTAGGCGCGAGGGTAGGCAAGGGCCCTGCAACCAGGCCGCAGATCAGCCGCTCTTGATCCAGCTCCGCAGTCGATCTATCGGTGCGACCCAATCCCCTGCGGACCAGCATTCGCTGGCCGAGGACGCGCGTTCTGGCCACCGGGCAGACTGCGATGGCAGCCGTGTGCAGCACTCAGGGAAGTGGCTGCTCGGTCAGTCGCCCGGTATGCGGGGTGTGGATCAACGGGGCCAGGTCGAAGCCCTGCTCGCGTGCATGCGCCAGATAGGCCTGGGTGATGTTTTCGTCCAGCTGCGGCAGCCTTGCCAGCAGCCACAGATACTTGCGGTCGGGACCGCCGACCAGCGCGGCGGTGTAGTCCGCATCGATGCGCATCACCCAGTAATCGCCTTTGGTGAACGGAATCCAGCGCAGGCCTTCGGGCAGGAAGGTGACTTCCAGCCGCGCGTTACTGTCGTCGATGGCGCGCGCCTCGCCGACGGCCTCTTCCAGCTCGCCTTCGGCGGTCAGGCAGCGGTTCTGCACCCGCACCGTGCCATCGTCCTGCAGCGAGTAGTGCGCCGATACATCGGTGCAATCGGCATCCTCGAAGCGAATCGGTAGCCGTGCGATCTCGTACCAGGTGCCCAGATAGCGATTCAGATCCAGGGACGGGACGGTGACTAGGTCGGGATGTCGGCTCATGGCGGCCTCTGCGCAGTGGTGTGGCGGACGTTGTACGTGCATTGCCATGAAATGGATGTTGCGACGCCGGAGAGAGCGGTTGGACGTATGGGGCCAATGCCGTGCCGCCAGAGAAAGGCGCGTGCACGCTCATTGCAGGCGCACAGGCAGCGAGCGACGGTGCGATGAAGCGGTCGACCGTCCTGCCCTGCTGAAGTGCTTAGCGTCCTAACCAACGGCGTGGAATGGGGGGTGCGGCGGGCGGGCGGTCGCCTCGACGCACCCGGGTCGGCGCACTACGCCGCGCTCGCCGTCTCCACCGCACGATCCAGTTTGCGGTAGCCGATGGCCTCGGTCAGATGCCGGGTGGCAATGGCTGCACTGTCGTCGAGATCGGCAATGGTGCGAGCCACGCGCAGGATGCGATGCATCGAGCGCGCGGAGAGCTGCAGGTGTTCGATGGCGCGTTCCAGCAGCACCTGATCGTCGCCCTGCAGGTGGCAATGATGATCGGTCTGTGCCTGATCCAGTTGTGCGTTGGGTGTGCCGGCACGGGCGAGTTGCCGTTCGCGTGCGACGACCACGCGTGTACGCACGCTGGCGCTGTCTTCGCCGGGATTGCCGCTGCGCAAGGCATGCGGTGGCAGTCGCGGCACGTCGACATGCAGATCGATCCGGTCCAGCAAGGGACCGGAGATGCGGCTGCGGTAGCGGCGGATGCTGTCGCTGCTGCAGCGGCACCGCCCGCTGCCGTCGCCGGCCCATCCGCACGGACACGGGTTCATGGCAGCAACCAGTTGGAACCGCGCCGGGAAATCCACGCTGCGCGCTGCGCGCGAAATCGTCACCAGCCCCGATTCCAGGGGCTCGCGCAACACTTCCAGCGTCTGCCGCTGCCACTCCGGGAGCTCGTCCAGAAACAGCACGCCGTGATGGGCCAGCGAGATCTCGCCGGGACGCGGATGGGTGCCACCACCGACCAACGCGACCGCGCTGGCGGTGTGGTGCGGGGCCCGGTAAGGCCGCTGCCGCCAGCGCGCAAGATCCAGCCCGCGGCCGCTGACCGAGGTGATGGCAGCGGTTTCCAGTGCCTCGGCTTCGCTGGCTTCGGGCAACAGGCTGGGCAGGCGCGAGGCGAGCAGGGTCTTGCCGCAGCCGGGGCTGCCGACCAGCAGCAGATGATGGCCACCGGCGGCGGCGATCTCCAACGCGCGACGCGCATGCGGCTGGCCGCGCACATCGGCCATGTCGGGCAGGGCACGCGCGCCGAGCGCCGGCACCGCCACCTCGGCGGCCGGTGCCCGTTGGCTGCCGTTGAGCGCGGCGCAGACTTCCAGCAGCGTGCGCGCGGTGAAGGCTTCGACGTGCCCGGCGATGGCTGCTTCGGCGCCGTTGGCCAGCGGCACGATCAGCCGTCTGCCGGCCTGCCCGGCAGCCAGGGCGGCCGGCAGTACGCCATCGACGCCACGTAATTCGCCGGTCAGCGCGAGCTCGCCGAGAAATTCGTAATCGGCCAGGGTTTGGCGATCGATCTGGCCGCTGGCGGCCAGGATGCCGAGGGCGATCGGCAGGTCGAAGCGGCCGCCTTCCTTCGGCAAGTCGGCCGGGGCCAGGTTGATGGTGATGCGCCGGGCGGGAAATTCGAACTGCGCACACAGCAGCGCCGCACGCACGCGTTCGCGCGATTCGCGTACCGCAGCCTCGGGCAGGCCCACGATCTGGGTGGAGGGAAGCCCGCCGGACAAGTGCACTTCCACCCGAACCTCAGGCGCATGCACCCCCACGCGGGCACGGCTGTGCACCAGCGCCAGACTCATGATGGAAGGCCCTGGTCAGGGAGCGGTGGGCGCCGCCGCGGGCGGCGTCGCGGGCGCGCGGGCTTCCAGCGCGGCCACGGCCTGTTCCAGCGCGTCGAGTTTCTCGCGCGTGCGCAGCAGCACCGCGCGCTGCACGTCGAACTCTTCGCGGGTGACCAGGTCCAGCTTGCCCAGGCCGGCCTGCAGCGCGCCCTTGAAGGTGCTCTGCAGTTCTTCGCGCGATTGGCGCAGGCCCGGCGGCACCAGGTCGCTGAGGCGGCGGGCGAGGTCGTCGAGCTGGTTGAAATCGATCATGGGTGTTCTCCGCAGGTCCGTAGGAAGCCTAGTGCAGGCCGGGACACGCGGAACATCGGCAAGGCAGTCGGCAGGCGGTAAGGATAGTCCCATTCGGCTGTCGGCCGCGGTGACGGCGGTACGCCATGGGGTGAGTGTTATGGCCGTCCACGGTATGCTGCGCGCCCCGTCATGCCCTTGGTACTGCACCGATGAAAATGATCATGGCCATCGTCAAACCGTTCAAGCTCGACGATGTGCGCGAAGCGCTCGCCGGCTGCGGGGTGGCGGGCATCACGGTGACCGAGGTCAAGGGGTTCGGGCGCCAGAAGGGGCACACCGAGCTGTATCGCGGCGCCGAGTACGTGGTCGATTTCCTGCCCAAGGTGAAGATCGAAGTGGCGGTGACCGACGACCAGGCCGAGCGCGTGGTCGAGGCCATCGTGACCGCGGCCGGGACCGGCAAGATCGGCGACGGCAAGGTGTTCGTCTACGACCTGGGCAGCGTGGTGCGGATCCGCACCGGCGAGCTGGATAGCGACGCGCTGTAAGCGCGCCGGCGGGCAGCGACGTCGGCGACGGTGCGCCTGGAGCCTGGGCAACCGCCCGCTTGCCGGAACACCATACCGCGCCAGTCGGCGACCGACGATCGGCTGAGTGCGGCGACGCAGTGCCATGGCGTGCGCAGTGCATCGCCGGTCACTGCGTCCTCCAGGGTGGCACGCGGCCGTCGACGGCTGAGGTGGGCACGCAATGCTGAGCCGGGGTCGCCCTCGACGCAGTCGCGCGGGCGCTCCTCAAGCTAGGCTGCTATAAGCCGCCAGCCAGCGTTCTCATACCATTTCAATACCGAAGACCGGATCCGGCACCACAGGCCAGCCTCGGCATCCGCCTGAGGCGCTTCACCCTGCTTGCCGTTCCCAAATCGAGCCAGGACGCCAAAAGGCCGCGCCTGCTTGTCGCCACGCGAGGACTTGCCTACTCTAGGGCCTAATACCATTTCAATACCGGAGTTCGGGGATGAAGCGACGCGCTGGAACGTCGGGCTTGCGCCCGCTCTCGCTGTGGCTGGCAGCAGGCCTGGCAGCGGCGGCAGTCCCCGCACTGGCGCAGCCGGTCACCCAGCCGGCGATCTTCCCCACGCCGGTCGCGATCACGCTGGACGGCGGCACGGTCACGCTGGGTCGGTCGGTGGTGCTGGTGGTGGCGCCGGGCGCAGATCCGGAGGCGGTCGCGTTGGTGCGCCGCATCCTCGGCACGGCCGGCGTCACCAAGATCGCCACTGCGGCGCGTCTGCCGGCCACGCTCGACCGCCCGCATATCGTGCTCGGCACCGGTGAGGCGGCAGTGGTGCGCGATGCGCTGACGCGCAGCAAGGCGGTGCAGGACACCCACACGGAGGGCTATACGCTGGCCAGCGTGGCGCGCGGCACCGGCAGCCTGATCACGCTGGCCGGCCACGATAACGATGGCCTGTTCCATGCGGCGCAGACGCTGCGCCAGCTGGTCGAGCGCCCGGCCATTGCGGCCCTGGCGATCCAGGATCATCCGGCGATGCCGATCCGCGGCACCATCGAAGGCTTCTACGGCGCGCCATGGTCGATGGCCGACCGCAGCAAGCACATCGAATTTCTCGCCCGCAGCAAGGCCAATACCTTCATCTACAGCCCCAAGGACGACCCGTATGCGCGCGACCGCTGGCGCGAGGCGTATCCGGCCGCGACGCTGAAGGCGCTCGGCAAGCTGGCGGCCACCGCCAAGCGCAATCACGTCGACTTCGTCTATGCGATCTCGCCGGGGCCGACGGTGTGCTTCTCCGATCCGGCCGATGCCAAGGCACTGCTGCGCAAGTTCGATGCCTTCCGCGCGCTGGGCGTGCGTAGCTTCTACGTGGCGCTGGACGATATCGAATACACCAAGTGGAACTGCGAGCGCGACAAGACCACCTTCGGCGCGTCCGGCGCGCAGGCGGCCGGCATCGCGCAGTCGTACCTGCTCAATCTGGTGCAGGCCGACCTGGTGGCCCGCCACGATGCGTCTTCGGAACTGATCATGGTGCCGACCGAGTACTACGACGCCAAGGAAAGCCCGTACAAGGAAGCGCTGCGCAAGCACCTGGACCCGAAGATCGTGGTGCAGTGGACCGGCACCGACGTGGTGCCGCCGGCCATTTCCATTCCCGATGCACGCGCGGCCACCAAGGCATTCGGCCGCAAGACGCTGCTGTGGGACAACTACCCGGTCAACGATTTCGAAACCTCGGCCGGGCGCCTGCTGATGGCCCCGTATGCGCGGCGCGAAGCCGGCCTGTCGGCGGAGTTGTCCGGCATCGTCTCCAACCCGATGAATCAGGAAGTGCCCAGCCGGGTCGCGGTGATGGGGCTGACCGCGTTCGCATGGAACGACACCGGCTACGACGCCCAGCGCACCTGGCACGCGGCCGCGCGCGACCTGGCCGGTGGCGACGCGCAGGTGACCGCCGCGCTGCTGACCTTCTTCGATACCCAGCATCTGGCGCCAACCTTCGGCAGCCAGCCGTGGCAGGAACAGGCACCGCGCCTGAAGGCCGTGCTCGACCATGTACGCGAGACGATTGCGCTCGGCGATGCGGCAGCGCGCAGCCAGGCCATCGCCGAACTGGCGCGCACGGCGGACGCGTTCGCGGCTGCGCCGCAGATCATCCGTACGGGCGTGGCCGACAAGGGCTTTGCGGAACAGTCGCGTCCCTGGCTGGAAGCGATGGACGGCTGGGGCCGCGCGCTGCAGCAGACCGCGGCCGGGCTGGATGCCGCCAATCGTGGTGACGCGCAGGCGTCCGTTGCGTTTGCCGATGCCAAGCGGATCGCGGCCGAAGCCGCAGCAATCGTCTCGATTCCCGGCGCCACGCGCTTCGGGGGCCCGGTCAAGATTGCCGATGGCGTGCTGGACCGCTTCATCGCCGACGCGCCGCGCCTGATCGCCTACAAGGCACCCGCCGGGTCGGCGGCGGTGGAGCACTGATGGTGCTGTTGGCGGCTGAGAGCCGCTGACACAGCGACTGTGCTCACCGGCAGGCGGTGCAGCCGCTGCCAAGTGCGGCGTGGACCACTCCTACAAGCCGGTTCCCCGCGCGGTCCGCACCTCTCTGACGGATGCTCGTCAGGCGGCTCCGAGCTGTTTACGCGCCGCGCTTGAGGCGGCGATAGAGCCGCTTCCAGCCGCCGCGAAGGGTGCCCACCCAGCGCGGTTCGGCGCTGCGTGCGGCCTCGTCGGCGGTCGGTGCGATCCCGGCCAGGCGCTGGCGCATCTTCTGGAAATTGGCCACGTCGCTGCGCTGCAGCTGGCGTGCCAGCGTGCCGCGCCGCAACCAGCGCGGGAAGCGCCAGGCCGAGGTGAAATCGATCAACACCGGCACCCCGGCACTGACCACCACGTTGGTGCCGTGCAGATCGTTATGGGTGATGCCGAACGCATGCAGGCGACGCAGTGCCTGCTGCAATTGTTGAAAGACTTCCTGGCCGACCACCGCACTGGCACTGAGAGTGTCGCCGGGGATGAACTCCATGCCCAGCGCCAGACCACCCAACGTGCCGAGCAGGGCCGGCGCATGCCGCCAACCGTGCAGGCGGGCCAGCATCTTTGCCTCGTGGCGCACCATCAGCCGCGCGACCGGCGCCAGCAGCGTGCGGCGGTAGCGGCTGTAGTCCTTGACCACCGCCAGCTGTCCATCCAGATGCGTGCGATAGACGTTGGGCTCGAGCAGCCGGGTGCCCTGCTTGAGCAACACCGGCGTGACGATTTGCAGGCTGGAGGTGTCCAGCGGCTGGTAATGCATGGCAAGTCTCCGGACCTTGTCGGCGCGGAGGAATCACGCGTCTGGCAGGTTCACGATGATCGCGAGGGATCGGTCCGGTGAATTTTAGAACTTGGAAGTATGGTAATTACATTTGTTTAACAAATGAAATGTTCCGGGAGTGGAACGGTTTGAAGAATCAACAGCTTGCAGCGTCATCTAAGGCTCATCCTGTCGCTGTATCCGGGCGGCGCACTGCATGCAGCCGGCGACTTGGCACGCAGGGCGTGCCGTGGCCATCGGCGTGGCGGGCTTCGACGTCGGTGGCCGCTCTGGGTACAGGCTGCGGTGTGGCTATCGGCCAGCATGTCAGTGTGAGCGCGCCCCACACGAACGACCTGCATGCCGACGAGTACGACGACGAAGACATCACGATCAATCGTGCTGAAGTGCTGAGCTCCGGCGCCGGAGTCCGCTTTCGCGCCGGCGATAAAACCAGCGTGGTGCCCACAGCAAGGCGATGGCGACATCCGTCTTGTTGCCCCGTTGGGGCTGCCTGAAGCACTCAGCGATCCGGCACTGTGCATTGCTGGCCGGGTTTCTGATCGGCACCACGAAGGCACGGATGTGGTGTCATACAGGACAACGCTGCGGCGCAGGCGATCACGACGAGGAAGGTATGGAGGTCTTTACGCAATTCCTGGCCGACGAGCAGGACCCGGTGGCCGTGGGCAAGATCCTGCCCAAGGTAAACGAGTTGCTGACGCGGGACGAGCAGGTCGAGTACATCGCGGTGCAGAAGAAAATGGTGGTGAACCTGTCGCCGGCCGCGGTGGTGCTGACCACTCGCAGATTCATCGTGGTGCACCCCACGCTGTTCGGGATGACGTTTCGCGATGTCCCCTGGCGCGAGGTGCTCGACGTGCACATGAGCGAGCAGATGCTGGGAGCGACGATCATGTGCCGCACCACGCAGGGCGGCTACCTGTCCATCGACAGCCTGCCCAAGAAACAGGCCCGGCGGGTCTACGCCTATGCGCAGCAGGTGGAAGAATCGGCCTACGAAAAACGCCAGCAGCTGGAGTTCGACAAGTTGCGCGCCTCGGCCGGTGGCGTGGTGGTGCATGCACCCGGCGCGCAGGGCGGCATGCCGTCTGCATCGCCGAGCACGGCAGCCGCCGCGGACGATCCGATACAGGTGCTGAGCAAGCTCAGGCAGTTGCTGGATGCGGGGCTGGTCACCCAGGAGGAGTTCGACGCCAAGAAAACCGAGGTGCTGGCGCGGTTGTAGGCGCTCGCCACGGTACCTGGCCGTGGCCACGGCCAGGACCGACAAACGACTGCGCCGATCGCCAGGCGGGCGCGGCCGCGGCCCGGAACCGGCGGGAACCACGCCTCCCATGGCTCCCGGCGCGCCACCCGCACCTGCCGGCAGCGCAACGGGCTGTCAGTTACGCGTACTCGCCCAGCGCCTTGGCCACGAACGGCGGTGCGACCAGCACGCCGGTATGCAGGTGCGCGGTGTAGTACAGCGTCTCGAAGCCCTTGGCCTGCGCGGCGTCCTGGCGAAAAGCGAAATCGGCGTTGGCCTGCTTGCTGGCCATGGTCACGCTCCACCAGCCGGTGGGGTAGCACGGCTGCGGGAACGGCAGCGTCTTGAACGACTGGAAGCCGGCCTTGCCCATTTCGGTGCGCATTTCCTTGATCAGCTCCAGCAGCGCCAGCGGCGATTCGGACTGCTGCACCAGGATGCCGTCGTCCTTCAGTGCCTTGAAGCAGCTCTCGTAGAAGGCCTTGTTGAACAGGCCTTCGGCCGGGCCGACCGGATCGGTGGAGTCGACGATCACGATGTCCACGCTGCCGGCCGGGCAGTTGGCCATGTAGGCCACGCCGTCGTCGAACAACAGCTCGGCGCGCGCGTCGTGGTTGGAGTCGCACAGCTCGGGGAAATACTTCTCCGACATGCGGGTGACCTGCTCGTCGATATCGCACTGGGTGGCGCTTTCCACGCCCGGGTGCTTGAGCACCTCGCGCAGTGTGCCGCAGTCGCCGCCGCCGATGATCACCACGCGCTTGGGCGCGGCGTGGGTGAACAGCGCCGGGTGGCTGATCATCTCGTGGTAGAAGAAATTGTCGCGGCTGGTCAGCATCACCGCGCCGTCGATCAGCATCAGCTTGCCCCAGTCGGTGGTCTGGTAGATCTCGATCTTCTGGAACGGGGACTGCACCTCGTCCAGCTTGCCGCTGATGCGGAAGCCGATGGCCGAGCCGGTCGGCTGGAAGTGTTCGATGTACCAGTTGTCGTTGGCGCTCATGCAAAGTCCTAAAGATGGGGGCTGTTGCTTCTCCCGCCGGGAGAAGGTGGCGCGAAGCGCCGGATGAGGGGCGGGCGCCGCCGCGTGCAAGCAAGCTGCTGGCGGCCGTCCCGACCCCCTGCCAACCCCGCTCCGACCAGGAGCAGGGCGTGAAGTCGGCGCGGATTGTAACGGACCCTGCGCGTGCCAGGCGTTACACTTCACGCCCTTTTTGCCCCAGCCGAGTCAGCGAAATGAGCGATTGGTCCCTCGACCAAGCCCGCAAGACCTATTCGATCCCGCATTGGGCCGACGGGTATTTCGACGTGAACGATGCCGGACATGTAGTGGTCACGCCGACCAGCGACGGTCCGTCGGTGTCGTTGCCCGAGGTGGTGGACGCCGCGCGCGCGGCCGGCGCCAAGCTGCCGCTGCTGGTGCGTTTCCCCGACATCCTGGGCCAGCGCCTGGGCAAGCTGCAGGCGGCGTTCGCGCAGGCGCAGTCCGAATGGGATTACGCCGGCGGCTACACCGCGGTGTACCCGATCAAGGTCAACCAGCATCGCGGCGTGGCCGGCACCCTGGCCAGCCACCACGGTGACGGCTTCGGCCTGGAAGCGGGCAGCAAGCCGGAGCTGATGGCGGTGCTGGCGCTGTCGCGTCCGGGCGGGCTGATCGTCTGCAACGGCTACAAGGACCGCGAATACATCCGCCTGGCGCTGATCGGCCGCAAGCTCGGCCTGCAGACCTTCATCGTCATCGAAAAGCCCTCCGAGCTGAAGCTGGTGCTGGAAGAGGCGCGCGCGCTGGACGTCAAGCCGGGCCTGGGCGTGCGCATGCGCCTGGCCTCGCTGGGCGCGGGCAAGTGGCAGAACAGCGGCGGCGACAAGGCCAAGTTCGGGCTGTCGCCGCGTCAGGTGCTGGACCTGTGGAAGACGCTGCGCGACACCGAGTACGCCGACAGCCTGAACCTGCTGCATTTCCACATGGGCTCGCAGATCTCCAACGTGCGCGACATCGCCAACGGCATGCGCGAGGCCACGCGCTATTTCGTGGAGTTGTCGCGGCTGGGCGCCAGGATCAGCCACGTGGACGTCGGCGGCGGCCTGGGTATCGACTACGAAGGCACGCGCTCGCGCAGCTATTGCTCGATCAACTACGGCCTGCACTCCTACGCCAGCAACATCGTGCAGCCGTTGGCCAGCGCCTGCGAAGAGCACGGCCTGGCCCCGCCGCGCATCGTCACCGAATGCGGCCGCGCCATGACCGCTCACCACGCGGTGCTGATCGCCAACGTGTCCGAAGTGGAGCAGGCACCGGAAGGCCGCGTGCCCGACGCCCACGACGACGAACCGGCGGCGATCCGCCACCTGCGCGAGATCCATGACGAGCTCGATGTGCGCCCGGCGGTGGAACTGTTTCAGGAGGCGCAGCATTTCCATGCCGAAGGCTTGAGTGCGTATGCACTGGGCCAGATCGACCTGACCCACCGCGCGCGCATCGACGACTTGTTCTATGCGATCGCGCACGGCGTGCGTGCACGCCTGAGCTTCGACGAAAAGAGCCATCGCCCGGTGCTGGACGAACTCAACGAGCGGCTGGTGGACAAGTACTTCGTCAACTTCAGCGTGTTCGAGTCGATCCCGGATGTGTGGGCGATCGATCAGGTGTTTCCGATCGTGCCGATCGAGCGCCTGAACGAAGCGCCGCAGCGGCGCGGCATCATTGCCGACATGACCTGCGATTCCGACGGCATGGTCAAGACCTATGTCGAGAACGAAAGCCTGGACAGCTCGATGCCGCTGCACACGTTGAACCCGGGGCAGAGCTATCGCATCGGCTTTTTCCTGGTTGGCGCCTACCAGGAAATCCTCGGCGACATCCATAACCTGTTCGGCGATACCGATGCGGTGGAAGTGGCCGTGGATGGCGACGGCTATCGCATCGCGCAGCAGCGTCGTGGCGATACCACCGATGTGATGCTGGACTACGTGGGGTATCAGCTGGACACGCTGCGTGCGACCTATGCCGAGCGCATTGCCGCCGCGCAGCTATCGCCCGAGCGCGCGCAGGAACTGAGCGACGCACTGGAAGCAGGGTTGACCGGGTACACCTATCTGTCCGACGAACCGTTGGGCTGATGCACTGCGCGCTGCGGCCGATGCCGTGGCGCGCCGTTTTGTTGTCACTCCGCGCGCAATGCATGGGAGAGGTGGGCCGCAGCACAGCGATGCGGCCGGCATGTGACGTGCCTCAGGTGTTGAACCGGCGCCATCGCCGGACGCCGTGGTTTCTGCGCGCCTTGGCGATGCCGGGGACGTACCGCCCATCGACGGCCTGCGAGACCCCACGCCATCTGCTCGAGCCAGGAGCTGGCCACGCATCCCACGGCTGTGCATGCGTGGCCGACGCGGCGTGGCAATGACAGTCAGATAACCCTCGCGTGACGCTGCGGTTGCAATCGGCATTCAAAAAAGTGCGGTGCCCTGCGCAGTGGTTGTGCCCGCAGTGCACTGATGTCAATGCCGTTGCATGCAGTGGTCTTGGTGCGCGCGGTTCCGGGCATGTTGCGAAACAGGGCCAAATTCCCGGCAAAGAACGCCTTGGCCACGTTGCCGGGTGATGCATGGCAGTCTGGTCCGCAGCGCACGGCGTGTGGGAAACGCCATCTGTGGACGTACGCATCTGGAACACTAATTGAAATCACACTTCGGCACATGATTTTTGCAGGCGACGCGGATTTCGTGATTTTTGCACGGTTTATCGCGTTGGCTAATTGTTAGTGTTTGTTTAACTTGTCGGGAAAACAAGTGCTTTAAAGAAAGCCGGTGCACGTCGTTGTCTCGACGCTGCACGTCGCTTCGTGGTGCGTTCCCATTGTGCGTTTCCATCGTGTATCGCCGGCCTGCGCCGGCGGTCGTCGGTGTCTCTTACCTCACGTTTTCAAGGCCATGTGCTGATCCGGCGTCCCAGTGACCGCGTTGCGGGCATGGCGCACCGGGCGACTGCGCGCCATACAAGAAGGATGCACGCCATGCACGCTGACGCCTCTCTCATGTTTCCCCTGACCAAAGCGCAACGCGGCCTGTGGGTCGCCAACAAGTTGCACACCGACAACACCTTGATGTTGTCCGAAGCCCTGGAAATGGTCGGTCCGCTCGATCCGCAGCTGCTGATCCGCGCCAGCATGCAGCTGACGCGCGAATTCGACACGCTGCGGCTCTGCATCGTCGAGCACGATGGCGTGCCGCATCAGGTGGTCCTGCCCGACTACACCGCCGCGATTCCGTACTTCGACGTCAGCGAAGATCCGTCCCCGCGCACTGCGGCCGAGCACTGGGTCGATGAAGAAATCCGCAAGCCGGAAGACCTGCAGAACGGGCCGTTATGGCATTGCGCAGTATTCCGCCTGGGCGAGGATCACCACATGTGGGTGCAATGCGTCAGTCATCTGGTGATGGATGGCTATTGCGCCTCGATCATGATGCAGCGCATGGCGGTGCTGTATAACGCCTACGCAGAAAACATCGAGCCGGCGCCTGCGCAATACGGCAGCGCGCTGTCGCTGATCGAACTCGAGCAGCAGTATCGCGACTCCGATCGCTTTCAGCGCGACCGTAGCTACTGGATGCAGCAGCTGGCCGATCTGCCACCGCCGGCAACCCTGGCACGTCCGGGCAGCCAGCTGTCGACCGGGCTGTTGCGTGGCACCGGGCAGTTCTCGCCGCAGCAGGTGGCGCGGCTGCGTGCGCTGGGCAAGGACTATGGCGCCAGCCTGCCGCAGATGCTGATTTCGCTGATCGCCGCGTATTACTACCGCTGCACCGGCACCGAGGATCTGGTGCTGGCCATGCCGGTGACCGGCCGCATCAATGCGCGTTACCGGCAGACCGCAGGCCTGGTGGCGAACGTGATTTCGCTGCGCCTGAAAATGGATCCGCAGCAGCCGGTGCATGCCCTGTTCGCGAAGGTGTCCTCGGTGGTCAGGCATGCGCTGCGCCACCAGCAATACCGCTTCGAGGATGTGCGCCGCGATCTGGGCATGTTCGGGATCGATCAGAAGTTCGCACGCCTGGCGGTGAACATCGAAGCCTTCGACTACGCGCTGCGCTTTGGCCAGGCCCATGCGATGCCGCATAACCTCTCCAACGGCCCGGCCGACGATCTGACCATCTTCTGCTACGAGCGCGGCGACGGTGCCGCGTTGCGCTTCGATCTGGATGCCAATCCGGCGTTGTACGACAGCGACGAACTGGCCGACCATTGCCGCCGCCTGACCCATCTGGCCGATGCGGTATTGGCCGACCCGGAGTGCGCGCTGGGCCAGATCGATGTGCTGGGCGATGCGGAACGCCACCGCCTGTTGCACACCTGGAACGCCACCGTCGCAGCGTTGCCGGAACCGGCCACGTTGCTGCACGGCATGCTGCAGCGCGCCGAGCTGATGCCGGCAGCGGTGGTGGTGGAATACGACAACCGCACCCTGGATTACGCCACGCTGTGCGAACTGGCCTCGCGCATCGCCGCGCAATGGGTGGCCGATGGCGTCCGCCCTGGCGATGTGGTCGCCATCGCGTTGCCGCGCAGCGAGCACTTGCTGGTGGCCCTGCTGGCGGTGATGTGGAGCGGGGCGGCGTATCTGCCGCTGGACCCGGAAAGCCCGGCCGCGCGCAACCGGCAGATGCTCAACGATTCCGGCGCCATCGCGCTGGTCTGCGAGCCGGCGTTGTGCGAGCGCTATCTGCTCGGTGGCATGGTCTGGCTGGATCCGCGCCCGGCGGTATTGCCGGCGGCGATCGCGCCGCTGGCCACGCCGGACGGGACTGCCTACCTGCTGTACACCTCCGGCTCGACCGGCGCGCCCAAGGGCGTGGAAATCAGCCATCGCAATCTGTTCAATTTCCTGCATGCGATGGAGCATGAGCTGGCATTGCGCCCACGCGACCGCGTGCTGGCAGTCACCACCATCACCTTCGATATCGCCGGGCTGGAGCTGTATCTGCCGTTGCTGGTGGGCGCGCGCGTGGTCATCGCACCGGCCGGCATCACCCATGATCCGCGCAGCCTGTCGCGGCTGATCGCGCACGCGCAGATCAGCGTGGTGCAGGCGACCCCATCGCTGTGGCGCATCCTGCTGGCCAACCAGGATCTGGCGCTGGACCGTATCCACGCCCTGGTCGGTGGTGAAGCCCTGGTGCCGGAACTGGCGACCCAGCTGCTGAGCCGGGTCGGGCGCCTGACCCAGTTGTACGGGCCGACCGAAACCACGATCTGGTCGACCATCATGCCGTTGCAGCTGACCGACGCCGCCGCTCCGCCGATCGGCCGGCCGCTGCTCAATACGCGTGTCTATGTGCTCGATGCACAGCGGCAACCGCTGCCGACCGGCGCGATCGGCGAGTTGTACATCGGCGGTGCGGGCGTGGCCAAGGGCTATCGCGGCAAGCGCCAGCTGACCAGCGAGCGGTTCGTGCGTGACCCGTTCGCCAACGACGGCAGCAACATGTACCGCACCGGCGACCGCGTGCGTCAGCGCCGCGACGGCATGCTGGAATTCATCGGCCGCGCCGACGCGCAACTGAAGATCCGCGGCCATCGCGTGGAGCCAGCCGAGATCGAAAACGCCTTGCTGCTGCATTCGCAGGTAGCGCAGGCGGTGGTGGTCGGTCATCGCGATGGCGACCACGATGCGCTGCAGTTGCTGGCGTATGTGGTGGGCAAGCAGGGCGCAACGCCATCGCCCGAGCTGCTGCGTGCGCATCTGCAGCAGCGCCTGCCGGCGTCGATGATTCCCACCTTGTGGATGCCGTTGCAGGCATTGCCGCTGACACCCAATGGCAAGCTGGATCGCCGCGCCTTGCCGTCGCCGGGTGCGCTGCCGCAGCGCGCGCATGTGGCGCCGCGCGACGCGCTCGAACACCAGCTGGCGGCGATGCTGCAGGACGTGCTGGGGATCGAGGCGGTGGGTGTGGAAGACAACTTCTTCGAGCTCGGCGGCGACTCGCTGCGCGCGGCGGAAATGGCCGCACGCTTCCCGCAGGCGTTCGGTGTCGAACTGCCGTTGGGCAGCCTGTTCCATGCACCGACCATCGCCGGCCTGGCCGAGGTGATCAAGCGCAACGTGCAGACCCCGAACGACCCGCTCGGCGTGCTGTTGCCGCTGCGTGCCGGCAGCCCGGGCACGACGCCGCTGTTCTGCATCCATCCGGTGGTCGGCCTGGGCTGGTCGTATCTCACCTTGCTCGGCCAGCTCGATCCGCAGTGGCCGGTGTATGCCCTGCAGTCGCCGGGCTTGAGCGACCCGCAGCATCGCCCGGAAAGCATCGAGGCGATTGCACGCGACTATCTGGCGCGGCTGCGCACGGTGCAGCCGCAGGGGCCGTACCGGTTGATTGGCTGGTCGCTGGGCGGCTTGATCGCCCATGCCATCACCGCCGAACTGCATGCGCTGGGCGAAGAAGTCGAACTGCTGGCGATGCTCGACAGCTACCCGCACCTGGAGCAGGCCGCGTCGCTGCCGGAATCGGAAAACGTGCGTGCATCGGTGCATGCGCTGGGCCTGCATCTGGCCCATGGCCAGCCGATGCCGACCACGGTGGCCGAACTGGCCAGCCTGCTGTGCGATCACTACGGGTTGAACGACCTGCCCGCGGTGCGCCAGCTGCTGGAACAACGTCCCACATTGCTGGACGACATGGGCGGCATGACCCAGCACCACCTGCAGCTGGCGCGGCGCCATCGCCCCAAGCCGCTGGACCAGGATGTGGTGTTCGTCGAAGCCAGCGTGCGCATGAGCTCCGGCGGCGACGATACGGTGTGGGTGGATTACCGGCCGCAGGCCTGGCGCCCGTACGTACGCAACCTGCACCTGCATGCGCTCGACAGCGACCACCATTCGATGCTGTCGCCCACGCATTCGGCCACGCTCAGTGCATTGCTGCACGCGGCCACTGCGAAAGCCGTACAACGCGATGGCCGCATCGCCACCGCCAGCGACGGGGTGGCCGAATATGCCTGAGTCTTCCTTCAACGCGGGACGCCGCCCGGTGCTGATCGCCACCCTGGGCACGCATGGCGATGTGCGCCCGATCATCGCGCTGGGGCGTGGCTTGCAGGAGCGCGGTTACCCGGTGCGGGTGCTGACCAGCGCCAACTTTGAATCGCTGATCCGTGCCAACGGGCTGGAGTTCTTCCCGCTCAGCGGCGACCACCAGAAGCTGTTGCAGGGCCATCCGGATGTCGCCGAGATGCGCGGTGGCTGGCGCGGCATCTGGGGCACCTTGCGCGCCCAGCTGCTGGAGTGGGCACGCGACTGGGCCGCGCAGGGCCGCGCGGCCTGTGCCGATGCCGGCCTGATTCTCGGCGTCGGCAGCGCGAGCCTGCTGGCGCACAGCCTGGGCCAGGCCTACGGGCTGCCGGTGGTGCTCACGCAATTGCAGCCGCTGACCGCCTCGCGCCACGTGCCGTTGATGGTGATGCCCACCGTGCGTCTGCCCGGGCTGGTGAGTGTGGCGCTGCATCATGCGGTGCGCTTTGCCGGCTGGCAGCTGATGCGCCCGGCGCTCAACGGCATCGTGCGCCCGGCATTGGGGTTGCCGGCGTATCCGTGGAGCGGTCCCGATCGCAGTGCGCAGCGCGTGGTGTATGGCTACAGCGAGCATCTGTGCCCACGTCCGCCGGACTGGCCGGATCGGGCCCAGGTCAGCGGCTTCTGGCAGTTGCCGCAGCCGCAGTGGCAGCCGCCGGCGGCGCTGGAGGCATTTTTGCAGGCGGGCCCGCCGCCGCTGTACATCGGTTTCGGCAGCATGATCAGTAGCGATGCGGCGCAGCTCACCGCCACCGTCAAGGCGGCGGTGCGTCTGAACGGTCAGCGCGCGCTGCTGGCCAGCGGCTGGGGCGGGCTGGCGGCCGGGGAAGATGCGTCCGACGATGCCGGGCGCTTCTTCCAGCTGGAACAGGCCCCGCACGATTGGCTGTTTCCACGGGTGTCGGTGGCGGTGCATCACGGCGGTGCCGGCACCACCGGTGCGGCGCTGGCTGCGGGGATTCCGTCGGTGGTGCTGCCGTTCGGCTACGACCAGCCGTTCTGGGCGCATTGCCTGGCCCAGCGCGGCGTCGCGCCGCCGGCGCTTGCACGGGCCGGATTGCAGCCGGAGACCCTGGCCGATGCCATCGGCCAGGCCAGCGCGCCGGGCATGCGCGCGGCGGCACGCGCGCTGGGCCAGCGCATCCGCGAGGAGGACGGAATCGGCCGGGCAGTGGACCAACTGGAAGCATGGGGATTGCTGGAACCGACGGTGACGCTGGCGCAGGGAGCGCGCGTCGAGCAGCAGGCTGTCGCGTGATGGATGACGCCGTGGGGAAGCCACAGCATCGACAGCGGTTTGGCGGCGGCAATGCGGCTGGTGGCTGTACGGAAGGTCTCCGGGTGCGACACCGGTGGAGTGCAGGGCGTGTTGCTGTCGCCGCTAGCTGGTCGACGGCAGCAGGCCTGCACTGCTGACAGACGTCGAGAACGCGTCTGCGTTGCCGGCACGAGCCGGCGAGCGCGGCCAACGCCGGTGCCGGCATCGCCGCAGCGGCGGGATGCGGCACAATCGGGCTCCCTCGGCCCTGCATCGCCCGCATGCGCTATCCCGCTCTCGATCTGCTGCGTGGCATCGCCATCGTCTGGGTGATGCTGTTCCATTCCTTCGTGGTCGGCGGTCTGGGGCCGGACTGGGCGTGGATGTCGCGCTACGGCTGGATGGGCGTGGACCTGTTCTTCGTGCTGAGCGGCTTCCTGATCGGCACGCAGGTGCTGAGGCCGCTGGCACGCGGGCAACGCCTGGACTTCAGGGATTTCTACCTGCGCCGCGCGTTCCGCATCCTGCCGGCGTTCTTGGTGGTGCTGGCGATCTACTTGGCGTGGCCGCAGTTCCGCGAGGCGCCCGGGTTGGCGCCGTGGTGGATGTTCGTCAGCTTCACCCTGAACCTGCTGGTCGACTATGGCCGTGATGCCGCGTTCTCGCATGCCTGGTCGCTCTGCGTGGAAGAACATTTCTATCTGGTGTTTCCGTTGCTGGCGACGTTGTTGATGCGGCGGCCCTCGGCCGCGCGGTTCGTCGTGCTCTGCGTGCTGGTGGTGGTGGCAGGCATCGCGTTGCGTGCCGGCATCTGGTGGCACAACACCGCCCTGGACAGCGCCGGCGCCGGCCTGCAGCGCAACTGGTTCATCGAAGACCTCTATTACCCGACCTGGAACCGTCTGGACGGTCTGCTGGCTGGTGTCGTGCTGGCGGTGCTCAAGGTCGTTCGCCCCGCGCTGTGGCAACGGCTGCAGCAACACGGCAATGCATTTTTGCTTGCAGGCGTGGCGATCCTGGCGCTGGCGATGTGGCTGTTTCGCGAGCGCACCGGCCTGGTCGGCAATGCGCTGGGTTGGCCGGTGCTGTCACTGGGACTGGCCTTGCTGGTGCTCGCCGGCACCGCCACCCGCGGTGTGCTTGGCGGCGTGCGCGTGCCTGGTGCGGCGTGGCTGGCGGCCATTTCCTACAGCCTGTATCTGACCCACAAGGCCGTGTTCCATCTCACCCAGGGCTGGTTCGGCCCGGTGCTGGAGGGGCGTGGCGTGCTGGCGTTTGCGGTGTATGGCCTGGTGGCAGTGCTGGGCGGTGCGCTGTTGCACTACGTGGTGGAGCGCCCGTTCCTGCAGCTGCGCGACAGGGTGCTGCGGCCAGGCGTGCGGCCGCTGGTTGCTGCTGATCGCGGCTGACCGCGCAGCGCAAAACGCCGCGCAATGCGCGGCGTTGTCGTGCTGCCTCGATGCGGCGCGCGGTGCTCACGCGCCGGCCGACACGGCATCGGATCGCGACCCGGAAGATGCATCGGCGCTGCAGGCCATCGTCACTGCGCGTCGCGCGCCACCTGGAAACCGGCGAACGACTGCGTGACCGGCATGATTTCCAGCCGATTGATGTTCAAGTGCGCCGGCAGGCTGGCGACGTAGAAGATCTGCTCGGCGATGTCCTCGGCAGTCATCGGCGTGGCGCCGCGGTACAGCGTGTCCGAGGCAGCCTGGTTGCCGCCGGTGCGCACCAGGGTGAATTCGGTTTCGGCCATGCCCGGTTCGATCGAGGTCACGCGCACGCCGGTGCCGTGCAGGTCCGCGCGCAGGCCCAGCGAAAACTGCTGCACGAACGCCTTGGTGCCGCCGTAGACGTTGCCGCCGGTATAGGGGTAGGTCGCCGCGACCGAGGCGATGTTGATGATGGCGCCACGGCGTGCGATCAACGCCGGCAGCAGGCGGTGGGTGAGGGTGACCAGCGCGGTGACATTGGTGTCGATCATCTGCTGCCACTGCGTCAGGTCGGCCTGCTGCGCGGGCGCGGTGCCCAGCGCCAGCCCGGCGTTGTTGACCAGCACATCGATGTCGGCAAACTCAGCCGGCACTGCATCGATCGCTGCCGACAAGGCCTGCGCATCGCGCATGTCGAACGCGGCGGTATGCACCTGGCCGGCGGGCAGGTCGGCCGCCAGGGCATCCAGGCGCTCGGCGCGGCGGCCGGTGGCGATGATCTTCCAGCCGTCGGCGGCAAACCGGCGCACGGCGGCGCTGCCGAATCCGGAGGTGGCACCGGTGATCAGGACAGTCTTGGACATGGGGGATAACTCCTGCGAACGAGGGGGATCAGGCAAGGGATCAGGGGGCAGTGGCAGGGCCGGGCGCGCTGGCCTGGGCGCGCCGCGCGCGCAGGCTGGCCTCACTGAGCGGTTCGCGCGCCAGGACACGGCCGTGTTGCACATGCAGGAGCAGGTACGGCGCCTCTGCGGCGGTTGGCGCGGTGTCGGCGGCGCTCGCAGCGGTTGGCAAAGCAATCACCAGCTCGCCATCGATCCAGTCCGCGGCGACCGGGGCGGTTCGTCCGGGAAACAGCACATCCAGGGGCAATGCCGGCGGAGCGGTGGCACAGGCGCCGATGACGACGCGATCCAGCAGCAGCTGCGCGTTTTCCACGCGCCAATCGGCCCGGTAACCGCGCCAGTTCGCACTGCAACTGCCCAGCGCCTGCCGCGCATGCGGCACGAAACGTTGCCAGGTGGCCTGGTCGTCCAGCACCGGCGACAGGGGTTCGGCTAGCAGCGCCGCGTCCTGCCCGTCGATCCGGATACGGTCTGGAATCTGCTCGGTGGCGTGCGCCGCGCCGATCAGTCCCCACCACAACCACAGGCCGGCGGCGCGCTGCAGCACTGCGGCTACTGCGCCTTGATCGCAATTGCGGGCAAGCCGCTGCCGGTCAGCTTCTGCTTGGCTTCGGCCAGTTCGCCGGCGCTGCCATATGGCCCCATGCGCACGCGGTAAACGGTTTTGCCGCTGATATCGGCCGATTCCACGCGTGCGGCCAGGCCCATCATCGCCAGCTTGGCCTTGGTCGATTCGGCGTCGCCGGAGGCGCCGAACGAGCCGGCCTGCAGGATGTAGCGGGTGTTGTCTGTCACTGCAGCGGGGGTTGCCGCGGTGGCAGCTGCCGCTGCCGGCTTCGGCGCAGCCGTCGCTGCCGGCGTGGCGAGCGCGGCTGTGCTGGCCGGCGCCGGCGTGGCGGCCGGACGTGCCGGGGCGGTCTCCGCCAACGGCTTCGGCGCGCTGGCCGCCGTTTCGTTCAACGGCACCGGCACGCTGGTGGCCGGCGTGGCGGCGGCCACGCTCGCACCCGGGGCAGGCGCGACCGGCTTGCCTTCCAGGGCCGCACGCGCACGTGCGGCTTCCTCGGCGCGCGCACTGGCCGCCAGTTCGGCATCGGACATCTGCACTTCCTTGCCGGGCAGCAAGGTGTAGAAGTCGTACTGGGTTTGCGCATCGCCCGGCTTGGCTTGCGGTTTGGGCGGTTGCGCGGGCTTGGGGAGCTCGGCCGGCGTATCCACGTCGGCATCGGCCACCGGCTCGGGCTGGGCGTCGGGGTTCGCCCGCGGGCCCACGCGCAGGAAGCCGTCGCCGTCCTTCTTGAACAGGTTGGGCGCGGCCAGAAAGATCACTGCCGCAATCGCAGCGCCCGCCACCAACCACACCCAACCGGGAGTGCCATTGCTGGTGTTGCGTCGCGCCTGACTCTTACCGCGTCGTGCTGCCATCTACCACTTCTCCGAATCACGTCGTTACGGGCCATGCGGCCCGACTTACATCTTTTCTGGGGCGCTGACGCCAAGCAGTTCCAGGCCGTTGGCGAGCACCTGTTGCGTGGCGACGGCGAGGGTGAGTTTGGCGTCGCGCTCTGCGGCATCGTCCACCAGCAGTTTGGTGTTGTGATACCACGTGTGGAAGGCGTGCGCCAATTCACGCAGGTATTGCGCGATCTGGTACGGCTCCAGCGCCTGGCCGGCGATTTCCACCACCTCCGCATAGCGCGACAGCTCGACCATGACGTTGAGCGAGTGCTCGTCGTCCAGGCGCGCCAGCTCGGCCAGTCCATGCGCCTGCTCGTACTTGTAGCCTTTTTCCTGCGCCTGCCGCAGCACGCTGCACACGCGCGCATGCGCGTACTGCACGTAGAACACCGGGTTGTCGTTGCTCTGCTGGCGGGCCAGGTCGATGTCGAAGGTGAGCTGCGAGTCGGGCTTGCGTGCGATCAGGAACCAGCGCACCGCATCGGCGCTGGTTTCCTCGATCAGGTCGCGCAGGGTGACGTAGCTGCCGGCACGCTTGGACAGTTTCACTTCCTCGCCGCCGCGCATCACCGTGACCATCTGGTGCAGCACGTACTCCGGCCAGCCCTGCGGGATGCCCAGTTCCAGCGCCTGCAGGCCGGCGCGCACGCGCGTCAGCGAGCCGTGGTGGTCCGCGCCCAGTTCGGTGATCGCGCGCTCGTAGCCGCGCTGCCACTTGGTCAGGTGGTAGGCCACGTCCGGCACGAAGTAGGTGTAGGTGCCGTCGGATTTGCGCATCACCCGGTCCTTGTCGTCGCCGAAGTCGGTGGACTTCAACCACAACGCGCCGCCTTCCTCGTAGGTATGGCCGGAGGCGATCAGCTTCTGCACGGCCTCTTCGACCTTGCCGTCCTTGTACAGCGAGCTTTCGAGGAAATAGATATCGAAATCGACGCGGAACGCGGCTAGGTCGTGGTTCTGCTCGTTGCGCAGGTAGGCCACGGCGAAACGGCGGATCGCGTCGAAGTCGGCCGGGTCCTTGCCGCCGGTGACCAGATGGCCTTCCAGGTCGACGGTGTCGCCGGCCAGGTAGGCATTGGCCACATCGGCGATGTAGTCGCCGCGGTAACCGTTCTCCGGCCAGCCGTCGCTGTCGGGGGTGAGCCCCTGCGCGCGCGCCTGCACCGACAAGGCCAGGTTCTCGATCTGCACGCCGGCATCGTTGTAGTAGAACTCGCGCTTGACGTTCCAGCCGTTGGCATCGAGCACGCGCGCCAGGCTGTCGCCGATCGCCGCCGCGCGGCCATGGCCGACATGCAGCGGGCCGGTCGGGTTGGCCGAGACGTATTCCACGCCCACCGAGCGGCCGTTGCCGGCCAGCCCACGCCCGTAGTCGTGGCCCTGCTTGAGCACATGCGCCACTTCGCGCTGGTAGGCGGTGGGGGCGAGATGGAAATTGATGAAGCCCGGCCCGGCGATCTCGACCTTGGCCACGTCGTCGCTGGCCGGCAATGCGGCGACCAGCGCCTGGGCCAGTGCGCGCGGATTGCTGCGCGCCGGCTTGGCCAGCAGCATCGCAGCATTGGTGGCGAAGTCGCCGTGCTCGCGCGTCTTGGGTCGCTCGACCACAAAATCCGGCGGCAGGGTGTCGGCAGGCAGGGTGCCGTTGGCGCGCAAGGCTTCGATGCCTTGGCCGATCAGTGCGCGGAGTTGGGCTTTCACGTGGGATCTGCTTGGAACGAAACCAGCGATTTTACCCGACCGCGCGCCCCGGGGTCGGGCCGATGGTTCAGGTCAGCGTCGCGCTGTCATCCCAGCCAGCCGCGCTCGGCCAGCGATACGGGCCGGCCGTCGCCGATCACGAAGTGGTCCAGCAGGCGGATATCCACCAGCTCCAATGCGCCCAGCAGACGCCGGGTGACCGCGCGGTCGGCCTCGGACGGTTCCGGATTGCCGGACGGGTGGTTGTGCCCGTTATGTACTATTCGTCGCAAGGCGTTACAGGACGTTACATGAATAGCCAAGTACCTCTCGAGATAAGACAAGGTCGCGACGCATTAGGGCGCCTGAGGCCGTACCTCTTGCTCGGCGGCATCCCGCTGCTGCTGCCCAACCTGTGGATCAGCGGACTACCAACACGCAGGGAAAATACGTTAGACGCATATCTTCGCGACCTAGTGCCCCTCTTCAGGTGGGCTCGAGAATCCGCACTCAATATCGAGGATCGCCTTAGGCGCGGCGTCGGGTTCAGAGAATTCGAGCTCAGCCAAATTGCTGAAAGGATGACTAAGACGGGCTCCGGGCATGCATACGCGATTTCGACGATCAACAGAAAGATTGAGGCGCTGCGGAGCTTCTTCGAATTTGCGATTGACTACTCAAGCGAAGTTAGCGACGCGAGCTTGGAGCACTCAAATCTGTTCAGAACCAGCTTTGAAGCGCAGCAGAAGAAGCTATTTAAGAAGATGCGTGCGCACAAAAATGAATCGCCAGAGCCGGGGCAATCCGAAGAGCTAACTGAAGAGCAGATAAGAATAATCTTGGCTGTGATTCATCCGCTCTCGGACACCAATCCGTTCTCCTCGATGTCAGTAAGAGTGCGCAACTATTGCATCGTGCGGGTCGCAATTGAGGTCCTAGCAAGGCGTGCCGAGTTGGTGTTGATGGAGGTTGCTGACGTGATCTTGAGTAAAAATCCTGAGCTAACAATCAAGTCGCCTGGGGCAGGTTTTCGCAGCAAGCGGCGTGACCGAGCGAGCATGAAAACACGAGGAAGAACTGTTCCGATAACCAGCTCTACCGCAGCTGCCCTCACCTTGTACATCGAGGAATATCGCGACCAGTTGATGAAATCGCGTAGGCCAACGACCGCACTCTTTGTCAGTAATAAGGATGGGAGAAGGTTAACGGTGGGTGCCATAAATCAAATACTTTCAGTGGTCTCAGCTGCGCCTGAAGTCGCGCTTCATGTTCCGCGGCTCCATCCTCACAGCTTGCGAGTAGCTGGTGCAAACAGAGCACGTAGGGAAATGAGAAATGGTGGGGTGTCGACCATTGATCAGATTGAAAGCCTCAGCTTCATGGGTGGATGGCGTCAAGAAAGCCCTATGGTCCGTAAGTACACAAGGGTGGCCATTTCAGAGAACCTTAAAATTGTCATAAACAAAGATGGCGAATGAAGATGTCTGAGAGCGGTGATCAGTCGGAGCAATTTCATCGGGCATTGACTCGTCGCGCGGAACTTCTTCTAGGTCTGGAGTTGGAAGATTTTCCAAAAAAAATTACAACGGTCTTTGGTCAGGTTGTAATGCTGTACAAAGAGGGATCTCAGAATTGGTCTGAGCGGCTTGATATCGAACATATCGGCTATACGAAACTCAGGCTGCGCTGGAGCGTACGATTTCACTCTGATGACTACGTTGAGTGGATGGTCAGGCGACTGATGATCGAAAAGCTCCAGTCAGGAATGAATCTACGGCCACTTGTAGAACTCGCAATGAGGCTTCCTGCGCTAGTCGTAAACAGTGATATGGGTGCGGAATCAGTAGAAGAATCAATATTCGAATGGGCATCCAATTCGGTCATGACAGGGACGTTGGATGTCATCACCGGAGTGCGTCAGCTTTATGAATGGGCATGGGAGGAGTCACTTCCTGGTTTTAGTGAAGTCAGATGGGAAGACCTAAAGTCAGCTCGACCGATAGCAGGAAAAAATAGCCCTCTCGTAACGATGAGAGATGTCGTAGCGGGGCCTTTCACACGCGAAGAGCTCGCTTCAATCGAGGGCCGGCTTTTCAGTACTAGTAGTGTAACGGCAAGGCAAAGTGCTGCTTTCCTTCTATGTCGTGACTGGGGGCTTAGACCTGTCCAACTAGCATTGATGAGGGTGACTGATTTCTCCGAAGACGTTGGTGGTGCATATGTGATGATATGCAGCGTGAAAGGTAAGCGCTCCAGGCTTCGGCGGAGTAAGTCAAATATGGTCAAGCGCTACGTGGCTCCCGATACGGCGTTTGCTATCAAGATGCAGATTGAAGCCGCAGCTGTCGAATGCGCGCTAATTTTGAAAGCGGTAGAAGAAATTCAGAAAGAGACCGGTGCTCCGGCAGCGACGCCGCCTCTTCCCTTATTCCCTGCGAGAGAAAGGTCGAAGTCACGTGTAAGGACCTTCATCTCGAACGAAAGGATATCCGACTATGTTCTTCACTCGGATTCTGGGGCAATTTCGAATGATCTTGTGCGCTTGACCGCCCAACTAGCAGTTCCAAATAGCAGGGCGAAGATCTTTTTCGGTCCGCAGCAAGTTCTCGAGATTAGTGCTTACCGTCTCAGAAGAACCAAGGGAACATCTCTGGTCTTAGCGGGGCATTCTGCGGAAGAGGTCGCTGAAGCCTTGGATCACGCAACAACCGCGACGGTCAAGCACTACTTCAGATACAGCATCGAATTTCATGCGTTCATAAATCAAGTTCATCAGTCCAGCCCAGAATTAGCGGCTGCTGAAGCGACTTGGAGTGGACGAACTATCTCTAAGCTTGATGAAGAAGGGGGGCGCCGTCGGGTGGCCAAACTTGGGGCGTGCCTCAGGGATTCAATTTGCCCTCTGCATCCAACGGTGAGTTGCTACGGGTGTGGTCAATTCAGGCCTAGCACAACTGCGGATCATGCAGCATCACTATCTGATCTTTTGGATCTGCGAAAGGATCTTAAAGATTCTTCTACCGGGTTGATGCCGAGTCAGCTCGACTCTGCAGTCCGTGGTGCAAAAGAGCTGGTTCTCTATCTTGCCGCGAGATCGAAAGATGCCAAATAGCCAGAAAAGCGATTCGGATCGAGTCCTAGACGAATGCTTGCGAGTGGCAAGAAATAATTTCGTGAAACTCGTGGACGGGCGAAAGCTTGCTGGTACCTTCGGCGATAGCACATGGAACTACCGGGGGGCGGGGTTAATCTTTTGCGAGCACACTTCCCGACGTAGAGATCTTGGATCGCCCCTGCTGGGGGTTCCTGAGATACTGGCAAAGTGCTACCTAGTCAGCGAGATGATGAGGGGGGTTACGCCCGCCTGTGCGATTGGCCGTTTGAACGCTTTTCGTATGCTTGCTCGTACTATGGTCAAAAAAAAGCGTGAATGGAATTCACTCAGTCCATCGGTCTTCGATTCAACAGTCGAGTGGCTTCGAGGGAATTATAAGGAAAGTACTGTCTATAACAGGGCAGGCGGCTTGGTAGCTTTTGCGGCATACATAAACCGAATGGCCATAACGGTTGGCGGCAGAGAGGTTCGCTTCCTCAAGTGCAAAATTAGTTGGAGGCACGGCGTCAGGAATCCAATTCGTGATTACGAGGACCCGACATCAGAGAAATTCTCTAAGAGACGAGAGGAACTGTTTCATAGTGACATACACACTGCAATCGCAACCGCCCGGTTCGAGATTGCTTCAAATCCCAGCCTGGAGCCAAGCGATGGTTACGACCGTATTAGGCTAGAGGGCCTGGTGTTCATGCTTGCGCTCGGTAGCCGTGTCGGAGAGTGCTGCGCACTTCCAATTAACGCATATGAGCGCGATTCTGACACTGGCCTCCCTTTTGTAAGAGTGCCGACTGAGAAGACACCGGAACCTGCAGCTGTTCCGCTTGCGGACCTTTGGGATGAGGCAGTGAGTGACGCTTACTCCTACCTATTGGAGGCCTGTGCTTCCGCGAGACTCAGGGCACTCGAGATTGAGAGACGAGGCTTTCAGTTTGTCTACGACAAGCTGATCGATAACCGGAGACTGAAGCCACTTCAGAATGCGCAGATCTGTCAGTTGGCCATATCAGGATTAGATCCTAATGAGCATTTTCTTATTGCTGAGCTGAAAGAGGCTTTTGATCTATCGAACAAGGAGTTCACATCTGCAGGAAGGTTTCAGGCTTCCATGGTGAGTGTTGCGAGGCCTGTAGCTGCAAGTGCTGCAATGTGGATCGACGAGCGCATTGCGAAGTGGGATTGGTCAAATTTCTCGAAAAGAACACCGTCTGGGAGGTTATATGGATGTGGCTTATCTCTCATGGCGAACGCGCAAATAGCAGATTCAACAATACAGAAGCCAGGCCTCTGGTTTCGAGAAGAGCTCACGAATTTCTTAGGAGAATTGCTTTCCTTTGGTGCATTCGAGGGTGAGCAGTTGCCGTTCGAAGAGGGTCGAAGATCGCTGAGAATTTCATGGGCTCGCCTTCGAGCGAACATGCTCTCACGCACAGGCGGTGCTCATTCGACGTTCATCGACGTGCGGAAATTTATAGAAATCCTTCGATCGAATTACAACCGTTGGCTCGAGGTTCACTTTAGCGAAATAATTGACCCTAGCCTTGATAATTATGGCGATTCCACTAAAAAGAAAGTTGGGCGTGTAGGTATGCCTCAAAAGCTCAGTGAGCATCTTTTTGTTGTCTGGGAGGGACAGTTTAATCAATTTTATTCGAAGGGAATTATTCCTCGACCTATATTAAGGAAGGATTTTTACCATTACTTGAGCAAAGGGGATGATAGAAAGACAATTTTTGAGCGCCTTCAGATAAAGGGGGCTGATGGAAAGATCGTCAGTATCTCCCCTCATGACATCAGGCGATGGCTGACAACTGCTGTACTTAGGTCGGGTCCATCCGAGGTTGCTGTAGACCTCTGGATGGGACGAACGCCTGGGCAGTCGAGGAGGTACGACTATCGCACCGCCACTGAGCGCGCTCAATTCTTGCGAGACCGGTACATAAATTCAGATGCACCAGTCCAGGATTTTCTGGGTAAGAAAATGATAGAGCTCAGGTTGAAAGAAGTGCCAGAAGATCAAATTGAGTTCCTTTTAAAAGAAAAGCTCCGGGCTGTACATTTCAGTCCTTACGGTAGTTGCTCTAGTGATCTTTATACCAACCCTTGTGGGAAGGGCACTGCATGCTTGAGGGGCTTCGGGACGGGCGAGATGTGCGAGAGCTTTCATATCGATCCTGATGACAAAGTCGCCAAGAAGTCGATTGAGGATTTACTGAGAAAGAACGAAATGCTACTGAGGAAGCTTGAACCGAACGTTGATGCAATCAATAATTCAATTCTTCAAGAACTAGGCGAGCACTCTCAGGTCGACCAGCATCTGGCTATGATTGTTGACGTAGTGCGAGGTTGCAGGCAAGCACTTGAAATATACGAGGGTACAAGCGCGCCGAGGCTCAGGAATGCCAATCGCAGGATCCGTAAATGAGCAACTCGAACGAGCAAAGTCATTGGCGTGAGCGCGCTGAAGCGGCACTCTGGGCGCATGAGATTGATGGCACGGGCGGTGCCGTCACTGTGAGTGGCTTGGCTCGCGCGATCGGCGTGTCTCGTCAGACTATTTGGCGTGACAAGAGGCTCATGGAGCGTATAGCTGCAGTCCAAGACACGGCTACAAAGCCTGTACGATCCGCGGGTTCAAAAGGTGCGCTCGAGGCAAGGCTGAAGCGAATGGAGGTTGAGTTGAGAGGGCTTCGGTCCGAGAACGAGATTCTGCTATTCAACATCATGGCGGTGGCTAAGCGGCTGCGTGAAGCTGGCTTAGATCCAGGTGAGTTCTTCGGGGCCCAAGGGGATGATGCTAGGTCGCTTTCTAAATCTTTCTTGATTTAGATCTTGGAAGCTACCGAGCAGATTCCATAGCGTCATACGACTCCTGGACAACGCTTTTGCATACCGTCTCTAATCCTCGGGCATAGTTCGGCCACATTTAAGCTGCGGGAGGTAGATCAGAGTCGCCTCTTGCCACGAATTTTTACACAGCCTCGACCCAAAGCGGACATTGCGGCGTGAGGCTTACTGCAGACCATCTAGGCGGCATCGCCCCCTTAGATCCAACTTTGACATGCCGGCGGCGCGTGTAGGGTGGTAATCACCTTGGTGCCTAGCGCGGCGAGCGGAACTACGCTTGTTTGTCGACATCTTCTGGGCATCACGCACACCAGCCCCACGGCATCCTCAAGCAGGCCGATAAAGACGCATCGGACCGCCGCGAGGCGCAGGGCGCGCCAATTTGGGCCCCATCGGCTCTCTCCAAGTACTATCGGGCCCTCGAATTTCGTCAGTAAGATTCCGGTGCCGCACACTTGAGGCCCGGGTCCGTGCAAAGACCCCACTGAGTGGCGGCACCGTGCTGGCGACGCGCACCGTCTTTTAGGAGGAAGGGAATGGCAGTAGCGCTTACCGCAGACCTCGAACAGCTCAAGGCGCTGGTGCAGACCATCGAACCGCCAACGCGATTGGAGCACCTGACCGCCGCGCTGATTGGCGAGCTGATCGGGGTCTCGATCGCGGTGGCCAAGTCGGGCTTCCAGTACGGGGCGGACGCCGGCACTACCGGACGCCAGGAGCGGTTCCTGCGCATCGAATGCAAGCGCTACCGGGACGACACCTCGCTCAATGACCGGCTCCTGCTGGGCGAGATCGATCAGGCGATCGTGGCGGACCCGGCGCTGGAGGCGTGGATCCTTGCCGCGACGCGCGAGGCCGACGAGCAGCTCGAGCGCCAGCTGTTCAAGCACGGCAACGGCTACGGCATCGCTGTTCTGATCGTCGACTGGAAATCCCACGACAAGCCCGCCATGGCCGCGCTGCTGGCCTCCAATCCCGCGCTCGTGACCAAGCTGCTCGATCCGGTCGCCGGTGCTTTAGCCGCCCGGCTGGCGGTCCCCTTGGGCGCGGCGATCGAGCGCCTGCGCCGCGATCTGGCCGCCTGGCACATCGGCACCGCCGTCGTTCGCCGCCAGTCGTTAGCGCGCCTGCGCTCGATCTGGACCGATCCGCGTCAATCGCAATCTCACTTGGGCCAAGTAGTGTCCGGTGGCGCCAAGCGGCACATCCACCGCGCGCAGGTGTTGCGCCAGCTGGACGAGTGGTGGAGCGCGCAGGCCGACACCGCGTCGCCGGCCTGCGCCACCGGCCTGTTCGGGGTGGGCAAGACCTGGGCGGTTACCGATTGGCTGATCGAGCGGGCCAACCACTTGCCGGCCACCTTGCTCATCCCGGCCGCTGCGGTAGGTGGGCGGGACCTAGGGTCGGCGTACGAGGTCAAGTCCTTCCTGGCCGAGCGCTTGCTCGAGATGATGCAGGTGCGCGATGCGCCGTATTGGCGCGCCCGACTGGAGCGCATGCTGCTGCGTCCGCCTGCTGAGGGGCCGGTCCTGCTGGTGGTCTTCGACGGCATGAGCCAACAGCCTCAGGCCAACTGGGAAGGCCTGCTCAAGGTCCTGCAGGGCGCGGACTTCGTCGGGCTGGTGCGCACGATCACGACCACGCGCACGCTGCATTTCGAGGTCAAGCTGCGGCGTCTCGCATCGCTGGTGGATCCTGCCGTGGCTTTCGAGGTCGAGGGATACGACCTAACGCCCAACGGCGAATTCGACCAGATGCTCGCGTTGAACAGCTTGCGCCGCGCGGATTTGCACCCGGACCTCTACACGACCGCGCGCATCCCCCGGCTGTTCGACCTGGTGATCCGCTTCCGCGAGCGGCTCGTCGACGCCGGTGCGGTGACCTTGCATCGGCTGTTGTGGGAGTATGGCAGCGATACCGCCGGCGCGTCGGCAAACAAGGCGTTCTCCGCGCCGGAATGGGCCGAGTGGCTGCGCGCGGCGGCCGCCGGCTTTCAGGATGGCATCCGTTCCTATTCGCTCAAGGCGCTCAGTGATTCAGCCGCACGCTCGGACCTGGCGCCGGGAGAGGTCTACCAGCGCCTGAGCGAGCTGGCCGATTCCGCGTTCTTCACTCGGCTTTCGGACGGTACGCTGCAACTGACGCCCTCGCTGGTGAACCACGCCCTCGGCGCCACCGCCGTGCAGTTGCTATCTGCCAACCCGCACGCCACGCGCGAGGCGCTGGAGTCCGCGCTCGAGCCGTGGCTCGATCCCATCAGCGGCCTGGACCAGCGCTCGGAAATCCTGCGCGCCGCCGTATCCATCGCCCTCGAGTCAGGACCGCCCCGCCCTCTGCTCGGCGTCCTCACGGCGGCGTGGCTGCAAACGCAGAACCTGGCTGAGAACCACCAAGCCGAGGTGCAAGCGCTCGCGGCGGAAATGCCCGATGCCTTGCTCGACGCGATCGAGCTGTCGCATCGCTACAACCACGCGGCCAGCCGGCACACCGCGGTCGAGGCGCTGCGTGGCATCGACCGCGACAATGCGACGGTGCGCGCGCGCATCTTCGCCCGCGCCGCGCAATGGCTGAGCGTCATTTCGCGCGAGGTGGAGCTGCGCACCAAGTCCGAGCCGGAGGCGGAAGCCGAGGCGCACCGGCACAAGCGATGGATCGAGCGCATCGGCATCGATGCCTCGGGCCCGCTCATGCTGCTGGGCGAGGCGATGGTGCTGGTCGATCGCGACGAGGGTCAGTGGACAGACCACTTGCCCGCCCTGGTCGAAGGTTACCCGCTGGTCGAGGCGGTACCCGCGTTGCGCCTAGCTGCCATCGCCGCGGCCGCCGGCTCCCACCATCGGGCGTGGGACCAGCTGCGCTGGGTGTATCTGTTCAATCCGGTCGATGCCGATCCCGTCGCCACAAGCGTGCGGGCGGCCGCGACGGACATGGCAAGCCGCGTGCCCGAAGTCGGCGTGCATCCGCAACTGGCGCGGCGAGTGGCCGAGTTGCTGCTGTACGTGTCGGGCCGCGAAGAGGACAACGAGGCCGCAGTGGCACTGAACGTGGTCATGGGCCGGCCGTTTACCTATGAAGAGCACTACCTAGCCGATCCCGGCCGGAGCCTGTACTTCCGGCTGGAGCGCCGACACGTGTCGGCGGTGCTGGCGGACGAGACCCTGCCGCTGCACGTGCGCCTGCGCAAATGCGATGACGTGTGGTTCGACCCGACTTTCGAGCCGCCCGCCGCCTTCTGCCAGGCCGTCGCCGACGCGGCGCGCGAGTTCCCGCTGGACAATATGCGCACCGGCCGCTATGCGACGCGCGAAGACCATAGCTTCGATGAGCAGCAGGCGGTCCTCGCGCGGTGCGCGCCGCAGGTGCTGGCGGACTTGCATCGCAAACTGGCGACCCGGGCGCCGACGACCGTGGGGGCACGCGCAGCGCACGCTTGGCACCAGACCGATGCGCTACTGTTGCACGGGCCCGTGCAGGCTGCGGCGGCCCGCACCTTGCGAACGGTCGAACGCAATGCTCGCGAAGGTGAGGAGACCCATGCCGCGACGCGGCTGCTGCTGACCGAACTGACCGATCTCGACGCACTGGCACAGGCCATGCTGGTCGTGGAAGCCGACCTGTCGGGCATCCCAACCACGATCACCGATGACCTGCGCCCGATGAGCAGCGCCCAGGTCGATCAGTTGATCGAGAGCTACCGGTTCGGCTCGCCCAAGCAGCAGAAGGACGTCTTGGTGCTCTTGATCACCGAGCCGCCGGCGCTGAGCGATACGGCGTGGCACTGGTTGCTGGAGAAGACGAACTCGACCGACGAGATCGACGTGCGTCTGGCGTTCATGGTGCTGGCCGCCGCCGATCCCCGTCGCCTAGGCACACACCTAGACCATGCGGGCTGGGGTTTTACGCTCGATGGCGACACGCTCGCGGCGCACGCTGCATCCGGCGCGCTCATCGAGGCCACCCGCGGCCAGCCGTTCGAGCAGGTCGCCGCGCGCCTGGCGCCGTGGCGCTTGTTGGAGGCCGTGCGGTTGCGCGGAAGCGACTCCTCGGAAGCCCGCTTCGCCCTGGAGCGGCTAGATGCCATCCTCGCCGGCGGTCCGCGTGACGCCCCCGACCCCGGCGCGCAGATCTTCGTCGAGCGCACGGACGCATCGAAACGACCGCCGTGGTACTCGGCCCGCCCGATGCCGCCCGAGGACCCGAACTCGGCCGAAGCACTCAATCATGCGTTCGATGAAAAAGCGCAGCAGGAAGCGCACCAGCGCGCGAGCGAGACGGCACGCGCGCGCATCGCCAAGGCGCGCAAGGAGGGCGCCAGCTTGTATCTGGAGTTCGTCACGCGCGAGGACGGGCAAGCCATCCTGCAGCACGCTCCCGACCTTCTCACGCGGTGGATCGACGGCCACGAGACCTTGAGCGCGGAGTTCGTGCGGCGCGTGCGGTTGGCCGAGGGGCTGTTCCTGGCGATCGTCGAAGCGCTGCTCATTGCGCAGCCGGCGCGCGGCGCGAGCGTGTGGCGCGCCTTGGGCCGCGCCATGCGTACCCGGGTGACGGGCGCGGCGAAGCTGCCCGAGCTTTGGCACATGCTATTCCGGGTCCCGGCCTCGGCCGAGGTCATGGCCCTGCGCGAGGCCCTGCTCGACCCGAAGCACACTAATACCGATGCGCAGCTGTACGAGCTGGCACTCGCGGCGCAACTCAACGGCGGTACGGCCTGGCTCGAGGCGGTGATCGTGCGCGACCTGGGCTCGCAGGTGCCTTGGTGCCAGCAGCGTGCGGAGATCCTGCGCGGCTTCCTGGCGGGCAACGAGCTGCCGGTGGTCGACGCATGGCCTGAGGGCCATGCGCGCTCATGGGCCCAGGAGGTCCGGCGGGGTACGGCGCGCTTGCGCTACCTGGAAGCCTGCGCCCGCCATTGGTGGCGCGAGTACTGGCGACGCGACGACCCGGAAGCGGCCTTCGCAGCTTGGGTCTTATTCGAGTACTGCGCCGACCGGCGCGCCCTGTGCTGGATGCGGGAGGAAGCGGACATGGCTACGCTGGACGAGGCGCAGCGGGCCCGCAGGCGCCGGCACTGGGCCACGAACCGGCCACGCTGGAAACACGGCGCCGATAAGTCCGGCCTCTCCCTGCAGCGGACCTTCTTGCGTCGAAGCACGGACGATATGGTATGGCCGTGGCGCGAGTAGTGACTTCCTCCGCTCAAGCAACGCAGGTTGCAAGGCCCAAGACCAGGTGAAGCGATGACGCCCATGGCGCCCGCCCGGGGCATGGCCCGCTTTTGGGTTGCACCTCGTACCCCAGCTGCCGGGCCACGACAAATCTTCGATAAGCACGCAAGGACGATCGCATGGCAACCCCGATGACGGGCGATGAATTCCCTTGGGCTGACCTGCTTGCAGGCGGCGAGCTGCAAAACCTCAATCTGGTCTTCGCCGGGCCAAATGACGCGACCCGCCTGGCGCAGTTGCAATTGCTCGTCCTGGTAAACGCCGTCAATGCCGAGGGTGGTCAATTGTTCCGACACGCCGTTGTGCTGCTGCCGCCCGACAGGCCAGATACCGTCATGGCCGACGTGGCCGCGCAGATGTTTCGTAAACGCGGAACGGCCATGGACGCGGAGGAACTGGACATTCTGTCGCGCCGATTGATTGTCCGACACGCCGAATCTTTCGATGCGCGTGCCGTCGTGGACGCGGTGGCGAACGCCCCGAAAGCGAGCTTCGTTGTGATTGTGGACGCCGCGCGCTACCGGTCCGCGAAGTGGGAGATCGCGCGCGCGAAGAGCATGCAGGTTCCCGAGGATCGCTGGATCTCGCCACTGGCCGACCTCGCCCAAGAATGCATTCCTCGCGTGCCCGAATCGGTGTGCGTGCTGTTGGACGTGGGTGAGTATCTGCCCAACCTCGCGCGCAACCGCAAAGCGTTCGAGGACATGGATTGCACAGTCTGGGGTGGGGATGATCCTCGGGCCGTGGATGACCAGATTATCGGGCGACTCGACGAGTGGGTCGGGCGCGTGGAGCGCGGCGACATCGTCTCCGTGCTTGCCGAGATCGACTCTCAGGATTGGCTGGCAGCGTCGGCGAAGGAATTGTGCAAGGTGCAGGTCTTGTACAAGGGAGGCCGTGCGACACGAGCCCTGGAACTGCTTCGCCCAATCGACACCGACACCGCGCCGACCGACCTGAAATTGAAGCTGTCGACAGTGGCGATGGGATCCGAAGATCTGGATCTGGCCAAGCGCCTGCTCGAATCGAGTGCCGGCGGCTTGTGCGAACTCGATACCAACGAACTGGCACTCGAGCTGAGCCAATCGCTCGACTCACCGCCCATCGCGCGCCAGACCAGCGACTGGCTGGCCCGGCACTTCCCGGCGTCCGTGGTGCTTCGGGCCCAACAGTTGCGGCGGATGCTGCAGGCGGCCCGCGATTCGGTGGCGTTTCAGTCCATGGGCTCGACCGCGATTCCGTTGGACGACTACGCGACATTCGTTACCCAGCCGCTCGCCCAGCCCGAGGTTCCCAACTACGTCGAGCTCGCCGCCGCGGTGGATGCTCAGTGGCCACACCTGGTGAGCGAGTCCCGGCTGGCGATGGCCCTCAACGCACGCGCCAGACACCTGCCGCTGCACGCACTGTCGCTTGCGATACAGACCGATCCGACCTCGTCGTTGACGCGCAATGCTGTCAACGTCGTGCTCTGGTCGATCGAACAACTATTGCTTGCCCACGACGATGCGACAAAGGAGACGCTTTCGGACGCGGTCGTGTTCCTGCTGCACTACTTGGCGATCACGCCGGAGGACACCGACTCGCGAGAGCGCCTGGACGAAGTGCTGTCGGTGGACGTCTCGGGGTCGGTGGGCGTCGCGCTGTTGGCGTACGTCCTGCTCAAGCTGGTGGGACTTCCGCAGCAAGCCGCCGAACTGCCGGATATCGACACGGCGATGCCCGACGATGCGCGGATGAATGCATTCATGTCCGACGCTCTGGGATGGCTTTCGTCCCGTCGCGCCGTCGATCTGGCATCGACGGCGCTGCCCGCGCACCTGATGACCGTATCGCCGGACGCGGCCTTGCGGCATCTGAAGCAAGTCGTCCATTACATGATCGAGAAAGAGACTCTGGACGACACGAACACGTTGCGGGTCTCGGTAATCGCTGCCTTCGCCATCGCACCCCACGCCACCCGCAAGAATGACGACCTGGAGATCTTGCGCTTGGCAAACAGCCGACTGGTACTGAGCGGGGAGGCGCAGTTGGCGCGCGACTTGGCCGAGGCAGGACTAGCCGCCAGCCACGGCCAGCCCGAGCGCTTGCGGTTGGCGTGGTATGCCTACGGCGATGTCCACCACCGCAGTAGCAATCAGTACCGCGCCCTGATGTATTTTGGCTGCGCCCTCGCGACGCAGGCGCCCATTGAGCTTGAGCAGGCGTACTACGAGGCAATGGGAATCGTCCGAGCGCTGCGCGACACGGGCCTGCTCGTCGAGGCCGAGCATGTGCTGGAAAGTTGCGAGAAGCTTCTCAAGCAGCTGGGCGTCTTCGAGAAGAACGGGCATCGCATCGAGACCATGCGTGTCGGGCTGCGACTCCACGGCCTCAACACGACTCGCACCGCGGATCCGGAGGCGTGGTCTGAGTTGCTGCGGGTGGCCGATCGCAACCTCCAGGCCGTACAGGAGGCGAATGACCAACTTGGCCCCATCCTCGTCATGGCGGTTCAGATCCAGGGTCAACTGGCCTCGCTGGAGACGCCGGTCGACGCTTCGATCCGTGCGCGCATCGAAGCCGCCAGCAGCGGGGCGGGCGAGATAACCAGCGGCCTGGTCCGATTGGCCACCAACGCGGCGCCAGGGCCAGATCAGTTGCTAGCGCTGACCCACGCGGTTCAACGCACGCGCTATGCGGATGACGTGGGCTTCGATGTAAAGTGGCTCGTCCGCGCCGCGCGAGCCCAACTCGCAGACGCAGGCACGCTGGGCGATCCACCGCTAGCCAGTTTCTCCGCAGAGTTGACGACCGATCACGCCCTGTCGCTGCCCGGGGAGGCACAGGGCGGGTGGCTACCCGCGCGCGTGCAGAACCCGGCGGAAACCATGCTAGCCATTTCGCGGCAAGGAATTCGGGTCGAACTGCTCGCCGCGGATGCCGACGAACGCCTCGTTCGCGTAAGCGCTCAAGCAGGCGAATTGACCGTCACCCGCGAAGCGCACGCATTCTCGATGCAGCGCCTGCACCACTGGATGAACCGCTTTCCCTACGACTACGGCCTGGATGAAGATCAACTGCGGGACGCGGGCCGCGATTGGGACCCCAATGTGTTCTACAACAGCATGCAGGGTCTGGGCTTGTCCACAGGCGTCGGCAACCGCGTGCTGTTCGTTCTCGACACCCAGCTGCAACGATTGCCACCGCAGCTGCTGCTGGTGGCGGACGAGCCGATTGGGCGAAGCGCACACGTGGCGGTCGCCCCGTCACTGACTTGGCTCAGTGCCGCCATCAACGCGCCGCGCAAGACCTACGGACCGGCGACGGCCTGGATCTCTACGACGGCCGACGACGTCGCCAATGCCACCTTGGCGACGGTGGCCGATCGGGTAGGCGATGGCCTTGAGCATTACGGGGTGTCCTTGTCTACGGCAGCGCAGGTGCCCGAGTCGCTGCGCAACGCGAGTCTGGCCATCGTGGCGGCCCACGGTAGTTTGGCGGACGAGAATCGCTTTTTTCAGCGCGTTTCCGATGAGGCGAAGTTTCAGGTCAGCGGGCTTGCACTTGCTACGGCACTGGAAGGGGCAGGCGTAGCGGTGCTGTTCGTCTGCAGTGGCGGGCGGCAGGACGAACATCCCGTCGCCAGTACCACCGTCGGCTTGCCCAAGCTGCTTCTGGAGCGCGGCAGTCTGGCAGTGATCGCGTCTCCGTGGCCACTGGACCCCCGCGTGCCGTCGCACTGGTTGCCGGGGTTTCTGGCTGCCTGGGAGGCGGGCGAAACGATTCTTGGGGCCAATGCCGCCGGCAATCGCCGCGTGGAGTCGCAAATGGGGGACGACGCCAAGAACAGCATGGCAATGACCTTGTACGGCAATCCGCTGCTGCGTCGACAGGATTTTTCCACGTCGCCGCTCACTGCTGCCTCGGGTTCGAGTGAAACGTAGCGACCCCACTAGAGCGCATCGCTCTGTTTTTCGGCACCGCTTAATTCAGGCGCTGGTAATGACCGCTTGGCCGACTGCCGGAAGCTATCCGAGCTTTGCTGCCCCAAGGTTTGGCTCAGAGAGTCAACTAACAGATAGATCTCGACAGATCGTTGTTGACGGGGGCGACCAAAGTTGACGTAGGGAACGTCTGAACAAAGAGGCCTAAGAGTGCGGGATAGAGATGAGCCTGGTGCCTTCATCGTTCATGGAAATCTCGAAGAACTAGTTCAATGAGTGGAATGTGTTGCCGCGCAAGAGATTGGACAAGCCATAGGTGGCCACGCGACTCAACTGATAGGTAGAGTCAAAGACGGCTGATATGAGCGGTTTCGGCCCCCGTCAAAGTCGAACTCGTAAAGGCGGACTGGACCAATTAAAAGTTGATGTTGCCCAATGAAGAACGTCAACGCGTTTGGCGCTGCGATGAACAGATGGGTTGTTTGACCAGTAGCGGACCCCCCCTGAGCCTTGATCTGTGAAGCAAGTGAACGCGCCAATTCGAAGGCATGCCGACCGTTCAAGACAGAGGTTGCGCCCGCTCCACTGGAGGGCGTGTACACCAGCAACTTGCCAACGAGAGGGAGCGAAGTTTCAACATAAGACTTAACGTCATTGGCAATGTCGTGAGTGGGTGCGACAGCAACAGCTGTCTCCGGACGCGCCGCATCAATGACTATCTCCGCTGCCACTAGCTGCGGCCAAGAAGAATCAAACTCTGCGTCATCGGAGGACCAAATCTGACGCGCTGGTGATCGCTGCTCAAGTTCGACAATTCGGCCAATCTTTGTGTTGAGAACGGAGCCAGCGGCAAACGCAAGAGTTGCGTGTGCATCAAGCGCTAAACGCGGCCGGTCAACTTCTTGCGCCGTCTGCAAAAGGAAGGACTTCAATGTTGGATATAGCGCTTTCGACCAATCCGCTTCGTCACGGATGTATCGCTCATCGAAATCGGGCACGAAGTCCAATACACGGACACACCTATCCTCCAAACGGTCAACCGGATGAGTAAATGACTTGACTCCATAGACGATTGGGCGCGGAGTTCCCTTGCCAACAAGTAGGCCTTCTTCGCGGCAAGCGTGTCTGAAACTTCCACGATCAAACTCAAGTCGGCCCTGTCCTAGCCACTTGAAGACAAGGTCGTCGTAAGGAAAAGCGCTTTCATGCGCGGCAATGCGACGCAGGCCGACGAGACCAAAGAGCATGTCCAACTGGTCACGATAGCCGTCTAACGAATCATTGGCGGCACCGAACGCGAGTGTCCCTGCAAATTGGCGCAAGCCCGCATCGTCAAGCGACAAGTGTTCGCGCCACTCTTTGCGGATCTCGCCAGTCCTGCTGTTATCGGTCTTCGTGTCGAACAGCCGCTCAACGCGAATGGAGTTTGATCTACTGCCCATAATGATCCGCAACGCATCGCTGCGATCCGGCTGCCAGTTTGTGAGCAACGTGAATTTCACTGGATCTCCGTCGCTCCCGTGCGAAATGTGAGCGGCGTAAGCACGCTGCAAAAGCGATGTGGTTTCAGCATTGATGAACCCGGGATCGATCAGCTGGCGATAGCCATAGCTACCGGGCATCTGGTGCCACTTACATTGTATGTGCTCACGAAGCAGGATGCGCCCGTCGAGTGTGCGTGGGCCACGGCCTCGCTCGTACTCGACCCAGATATCGTCGTAGCTCCGCGGCCCAGACTCAAAGCCGACACGAACGATTGGGCTTTCGTCGTCGAGCAAGCGGCCGGCTTTAAGCCAAAATTGTCTTGCCTGAAAATCGTCGCCCTCTCGCCGAGCAGTGTTCGCCTGCGTCATTGCTACTCCTCAGACTTGATCACGAAATGCAGGGGTTGGCACCATCTGCTGTGCGATCTCAAGGGCCCGCTGGCCCTGAACAGCGTTGTCAGGATAGGCATCCAGCACGATCGAAGGGATCAGCCTTTGCGTGAGATCTGAGAAGGTAAATCCAACCTCCCTATCACTGATTGATCCCGTGGCAGCAACCAGCGAGTTCACCTGAGCCTTTGTCAGACCAAGCGGCCCAAGGCGATCTTCCAAAACATAGCGGCGCTGCGATTCGTCTGGTCGACCAAAAGTCAGGATGTCCGCAGCACGGCGTTGCAAGGCCGGGTCTAGAGCACTCAAACGGTTGGTGCACATGATCACGGCTGCGGGAACCTTCGCTTGTGCAAGCCGATCGATCCCACGAATAAACGCATTCACGCCAGCGCGATCCTCATGATGCATTTGCGTGGATTCGCGCGACTGAGCAAGTGCATCTGCTTCGTCTACAAAAAGGATGACGCCATCGTTGCTCTTAGAGCTGCTGCTGGCTTTGAGCTTCTTGGCCTCGGCTAGCGTGTAGTCAATTGCCGATGTGATCAATTGAGTCATTTCCCCCACTTGGCCCTTGCCTCGCGTGGCGAGACTGAGTGGGAACAATGTGATCTCGATCTTCTCTTGGCGAGCAACAGCATCACCAATGGTCTCTGCCAATTCGGTCTTCCCGGAACCAACATCTCCAGCAAGAATCACGAGCGGCGGTCGCCGCAACACGGTGTCTAGCAAGGCAGATGCGCCCGGATGATGCTTGCTAGCCCACTTATCCAGCCCTGCGGGATGGACCAGTAATCCTAAGATTTTCGCTAGACGTGACTTCTGCTCGTCTAGACCGACAAGTCGACCGAGACGCAACCGGGCATCAGGGTCTGGGTAGACCTGGCGCTGTTCAAACAGATCTTCAAGGGAGGGCTTCATTCGAAATTCCGTACGCTAGAACGATCAAGAGATTTGCCGCCTGCTGAATAGGTAAGGTCGGACACGAGATAGCCACTGACGGAGGGCTCGGAGGCAACACCGCGCTGGCATGGGAGCGACGAATGGAGAGCCGTCCGCTGCGTCTCAGTGAGTGCCCACCAAGCCGCGGAGTAGGTCAGATAGCTGTAAAAATTTGCGCCGACAACATTCTTGCCTGGTCGGACCTTACCGGGATCGTCACCAAACCCATCGGTGTTCGCCATATCTTTTGCAGAGTAGCGTAGCGTAGGTTCGATCCATTGGCCGTCGCGCTTGTAGCCATAGGTTACCGTTCCGAGATATCCAGATTTCAATAACTCCACGACCTCAGACTCAAAGGTTTTAATGCTGGCATCGCTCGGCGAGCCGTACAGGCGCTGCATGCGCTTGAGGTCGGCAGCGACCTTGGCCGCCATATGGCGTGCGTGGGTGACAGTGAAGGTGCTGGATTCAGAAGACGTGTAGCTACTCATGTGCACCTCAGACCTGGAAGGACGGGCCAAAGACCTTCTGCCAATAGCGCACGGTCTCCTGCTTGTTTGGGGCCGCGAGTGCTGCGTCGATCGCATCACCTGCATCAAGCGCGGCATCGACAATCGCGTCTGCTTGCTGCCGCGTGTAAAGTTTCGCGACATTGTTGGCTGCATTGACCGGATCAATGATCGTTACCGGCTCAGAAAAGACACCAACGCTCGACAACGAGTAATAATCACTGAAGGCAATTTGCTCTCTGAGATCGCTACGGGCCACGTACGTGAAGAAGTGCTGCAATGCCTCGGGGTAATCGGAGAAATCAACGCCTTCGTCGCAAAGCTTTGCCATCAGCATCTCGATCATGAATGACTTGAATCGGAAGCCCTGTCTTTCGGTTTTCTGACGCTTTGCCCAAAATTTTGCGAGTCGCACCGCCTGCACAAAGTGTGTGTGCTGAGCCAGCTTTCGCTTCTTTGCGAATTCCAAGTGTCTCGGAATGCTGGTTCGAAGAAAGGACCCATCTTCTTGGCTGACAAGGTTTCCGTACCAATCTGAGTCACCGTCATACAGGATCGGTACGATGTCGACGTCCAGACCTGATCCTGCGAAAGAGACGGTGACCGAGTAGGTCTGCGGCTGCACTTGCTCGGGCTTAAAGTTGGGAAAAGCCTTGCGCAATCGCTCGGCGAGATACGCCAAAAGCTTTTCCACGTCATGAGGCGCGTCCGCACCACTGATGTAGCAAGCGACATCGATATCGTTCAATGAGCGCAGGGCCGTTCCTTTGGCTAAGCTCCCGGAGAGCAACATCCGCTTTAAGGTGAAGTCGGGATGCTCGCTCAGATAAATTTCCAGGCGTTCCCGCAGTCGTCGCGCCTGCGCTCGGAACTCATTCGCCGTGTCCCGCGGCAAGTTCACACGTTCCTCGGCGAACTTGACGATGTCCTTATGCCCTACATGCTGCCGCGCCATACGCTAACTCCCTGTAGCAATTGGATTTTTCAGTTCTAGCCTGCCTAGGCTCAATCGATAAGCACCAATGTGCAATGTAAAGCTGTCCTGTCGCAGTGATTGCGACAGGTGAGTACCACATTGGCCCCAATGGACCATCTGGGGGTTGGATTGTGGTTTTCAACATGCTGAGACTAATCCTTTTCCCGAACCGCAACTAGGGACATGAACCCGTGAATCGGCTAGAGTTTGGTGTTGAGTCTTGCCAGAAGCCGGATGAGCAAGAATAGCGAATTCTCTGGAAGGCATTAAATTTTGGCTGCTTCTAGCCGCAGGATCTGGTGGGGGAAATTTGCCATGGAGATACAGGGAGTTGATATGCAGAAAAGCTTTGATATTGAGTGCATCTACTGTGACGGCGCTAGCCCCCAAATTTTTGGAATTAATGAGGGGTCTAAAGAGCACGTAATTCTCTCGTCCATTGGGGGAAGGAAATCTTCCAGGAACGTCTGTTGCGAAATTTGCAATACAAGGCTCGGAAATGAAATTGATATGGAGTTTTCGTTAAAGCTGGCACCCTTATCAAATCTTTTTGGAATTAAGACTGATCGAAAAGGTCGAGCTCCCACCTTGTCTACAGAACATTGCTTAGACGGTGAGCCGCTTGTCGTGGCGCCAGGCGGAAGATTTGAGCTTAAGCAGGCCTCCATTCGAGAAAATAGATTGGAGGACGGTAAAATCGAGATCTCTGTAGTTGCGAGAACGACGGAAGAAGCGGATCGATTGCGAGATCAATACATCAGGAAATTTAACGGCGCGACGCTCTCAGATCCAATCTATGTTGCCAAGTCAACGCCTTCGCCCACGATTTCTCATCGCTTCTCTTTTGAGACTAACGAAAAGAGGTCGAGTGCGAAGATGCTGCTCACGCTCTTGGCGACATGCGTCAATCCAAAGCGAATTCGCTCGGCCGAAATGCGCCATGCGATTGAATTTATTCTTGGAAAGGGCGAGCTTGACCTCCCCGTTATGCCATGGTTATGCATGGAAATACCAGCGGTCGATAAGAAGTATCGCTTCGGTCATACTGCTGCGGTTTTCGCTAGCGGTACTTCGAGAGAGGTGTTAGGGGTCTTGGTTCTTTTCGGTGCGATAAAAGTCACGGCCAGGTTGTCCAATTGCTGGACCGGCCCCACGCTTGGGAAAATGTACTGCATTGACCCTGTCACCGGAGAGGGCGAGACGAATGAAGTCAGTAATGACGAGGTTGACCGCTGCGTCAGTAGTTATGTTCAGGATGGTCGCCCAAGTAACGAAGAATTTGCGAAAGATTGGAGGTTGATGTTGGCCGAGTTGAAGCGGCGACATCAAGAAAAGCAAGTTCATGAATTCATGACTGAGTTATTGGGGAACGTAACTCCGGATGCGAACCCTGAAGAACTCCGAAAGATAATTGAAGAGTCTGTCGATCGCTTCGTGCATGAGGTCATGAGACTGCCGTACGAGCGTAAGATCAATACTTAAGTGTTGATTAATTAATTCATCTCTTGGATTTTGAACATGCCGACACTACTGCAGTCTGCAGCCGAAGTAGTCCATCCTTACTTAATATTTTAAAAGTGGTCGCTTGGGAATGGCCGGCTCTAAGAACAAGTGCATCGCACATAGCGTGATGGCGATGACTGCGCAAGATAGTACTTCTTGCGAACAGAGATTCAACCGCTTGGTCTAGTCGACCGCCAGAGATAATCTGTTCTTGTACTTGGGGAATTGGACCGCAGGCACTTGCCTGCTCGTCTGGCAATTCAAAGCCGGCAAGAACATAGCGAAGCAGCACCAAGTCATGATGATAGTCTGCGAGTACCAGCGGCCCCTGATCTGCGCCCAGGAAGAAGCGCAGGCCAGTAGTGATGGCCATTTCTGACATTGAGCGCGAGCCTCCCTGTAGGAGTGGGTAGACCACATGCTGGACAAAGTCGGTTGGCCTTTCTGGTAAGGGTGTCCGCTCCGCATAGAAGCGGTGCTTCCCGTCCTCGCTTACTAGGCCGATGCTGACTAGTTCAGACCCAATGGGATCTGCCCACTCCGTATCGAGGAAGAACTTCACCAGAAGTCGGTACGGCCGCGCACAAACGCCTCGTAGTCGGCAGCGACCTTCTCAGGAGAGGGCGGCTCCTTGTACTGAATCTTATAACTGATCGGATACCAGACCTTCCATTCCTCGAAGGAGATCAGCATGAATTTGCGGTTCGGCTTTACCCAGACCTCTTCTTGCGGACCATCCAGTTCCTTGATCCGGAAACCGGGAACCGCTTGATTGGCGGTCGTGACGCCTAGGCTTGGGTCGTCCGAATAGCGCGCGTACACGGCAGCCCAGACCGCCTTCTCGCGGCCACGCATGCCACTCAACGAGACTGGGCTTTTAGATTTTGTGTTCATACCAGTTCTTCGCCCCAAAACTTGGGGCCATACGGCGTCGCGACGACGCCCAAGGGGGTGGTGCCCCTGGCCGGGCTCGAACCGGCACTAGCCGCTTATCTGGCGCTCACGGGATATAAATCCGCTGCTCTACCAATTGAGCTACAGGGGCGTGATCTACAGATAGATCACGCACGTATTCGGATGGCAGAGCGTCCTTGTAAAAATTTAGGCATCGATGAGTCTTTCATTAATGGGAGTTAAGCGGTGTGTGCCGGTTAAAAGATGAACCATCTTCTCGTGAAGTCGTAGAGCCTCGATCGTGTGCCTGCGAGCCTCACTCGGTACTTTCCCACCAGTAAGTTTGCAGAGTTCTTCTAGCTCTCTGAGCAACGGATCGGGTGTAGGCGCGAGGTGAGCCTCACATATAGTCGCGAGTCTCAGTCCTAACAGTTCATCGAAATACTCTGTAAGTCGATCAAGCTCCCATTTGTTGAGCGGGCCATCAACCGGCATCACAGTCTCTGCATACCAGCCTTCAGTTGGATTGGGTTGCTCCGAAAGTTGCCATCTGAGATGGAGGAACATGAGGGGGATCTCGGCGAATGCTACCGAAAATACTGTAGACCGAAAGTGCACGTAAGCGAAAGCTCTTTATGTGCAGAGCCCAACGACCCAAGAAATTTTTGGACTTGAAGTCAGGTCTAGGCGACAGAGCCTTGGCTATAGCCAGGAGGCGTTTGCAGATGTGCTGGGCATGCATCGCACTCAACTTGGGCACATCGAGCAGGGGCGAAAGGACTGCCGCCTATCAACGGTAAAGCGCCTAGCAGATGCACTAGGTGTGTCAGTCCAGGTCCTCACGGAGAGGCTTTAGTGTTCCTGGCTCAGCTCGACCAGGCAGTCCCAGGTCGGCATGCAACACTTGCCATGTAACGCCGGATCATCCATTTCCCTTGTAAACAATTGAATTGTAAGGGAAATATTTCAATGAAACGATGTTGTTGACAATATAACCCTTGACGATCACCGCCGCGGCATTGTGCAGTAGCGCCCGCCGCACCACCTCGCGCGGATGGATGTCGGCCCCGTCGATGGTGCCGGTGAACACTTCCTCGAAGGCGATGGCGTGATGGCGGGTGTCCAGGTACAGCACCGCGAACACCTCATAGGGGCGCGGACGCAGCCGTTGCGAAAAGTAGCGGCCGGCGCTGGGCGGGTCGCTGAGCGCATCGCCGCGTTCCAGCGCGCTCAGCAGGTGGCGGTGTGCCAGTTCCAGCCCCGCGCTGAGTTTGCAGGCCGAAGCCGGACCCAGGCCGGGCAGCCGCGCCAGCGCGGGCGCCGTGTGGTCCAGCAGCACGCGCAGCGGGCCGTGGCGTAGCAGCAGGTTGCGCCCGGTCTGGACGGCGTCCTGGCCGCGCAGGCCGGAGCCGACAAAGATCGCCAGCAGCTCGGCATCGGACAGGGCAGTCGCCCCGCGCGCCAGAAGTTTCTCGCGCGGGCGTTCGTGGGTGGGCCAGTCGTGAATGTGCATATGGCGAGATTGCCGGTGCTCATCGCTCACGCCTATCAGGCCGGACGGGGGCATCGGCTAATCTAGTTGTCCTTGTAACCGTAGGACGACTCCGACGTGATCGGCTCCACTCAGGCCCGCCCCTTGGACGGACAGCGCTTGCTGCTGTGCGTCGGCGGAGGCATTGCCGCTTACAAATCGCTCGAACTGGTCCGTCGCCTGCGCGACGCCGGCGCACTTGTACAGGTCGCCATGACCAGCGGCGCGCAACAATTCGTCACCCCGCTCAGCTTCCAGGCGCTGTCCGGGCAGCCCACCCGCACCACGTTGTGGGACAGCGCTGCCGAGCAGGCGATGGGACATATCGAACTGGCGCGCTGGGCCGATCAGGTGATCGTCGCCCCGGCCACCGCCGACCTGCTGGCGCGGCTGGCGCATGGCCTGGCCGATGATCTGGTCACCACGCTGTGCCTGGCCACCACCGCGCCGCTGACCGTGGCCCCGGCGATGAACCACCGCATGTGGCTGCACGCGGCCACGCAGGCGAATGTGGCGACCCTGTCCGCACGCGGCGTGCGCGTGGTCGGTCCCGATGACGGCCCGCTGGCCGAAGGCGAATCCGGACCCGGCCGGCTGGCCGAGCCGGCGGCGATCATTGCCGCCCTGGCCGGCGGTGTCGGTGCCGACAGCGCCGTGCCGGTGGCCTCCAGCAGTGCGGCTGCGCCGGCATTCGTGCCCAGCAGCGCGCAGCTGGACGGCCTGCGCATCGTGATCAGCGCCGGCCCCACCTTCGAGGACCTGGATCCGGTGCGTTACGTGGGCAACCGCAGCAGCGGCAAGATGGGCTATGCCCTGGCCGCTGCCGCCGCCGCCCAGGGGGCCGAGGTGGTGCTGGTCAGCGGCCCGGTGCACCAGGCCACCCCGGCCGGCGTGCGGCGGATCGACGTGCGCTCGGCTGCCCAGATGCGCGATGCGGTGCTGGGCGCGTTCCCGGCCGACATCTACATCGGCGCCGCTGCGGTGGCCGACTACACCCCCAAGCGGGTGGTCGCGCAGAAGATCAAGAAGACCGGCGAGACGCTGACCCTGGAACTGGTGCGCACCCCGGACATCCTGGCCGAGGTCGCCGCGCAGACCGGCGCGCTGAAGCTGGTGGTGGGTTTTGCCGCCGAGACGCACGACGTGGAGCATTACGCGCGTGGCAAGCTGGCCGCCAAGCGGCTGGACCTGATCATCGCCAACCAGGTGGGGATCGAAGGCGGCGGCTTCGAAAGCGACAACAACGCCGCCACCGCCTACTGGCAGGGCGGCGAGCGCGCCTTCCCCAGCAGCAGCAAGACCGAACTGGCCGACCAGCTGTTGGCCCTGATCGCGGAGAGATTGCAGGCATGAGCACCCCGACCCAGTCCTTGCAGGTGAAGCTGCTCGACCCGCGCTTCGGCGACCTGTGGCCGCTGCCGGCCTATGCCACCGACGCCAGCGCAGGCATGGACCTGCGCGCCGCGCTGGAAGCGCCGATGACGCTGGAGCCCGGCGATGCGGCGCTGATTCCCAGTGGCATCGCGATCCATCTGGCCGACCCGCAGCTGTGTGCGGTGATCCTGCCGCGCTCGGGCCTGGGCCATCGCCACGGCATCGTGCTCGGCAACGGCACCGGGCTGATCGATGCCGATTACCAGGGGCCGTTGCTGATCAGCACATGGAATCGCGGTCGCGCCGCCTTTACCATCGAGCCAGGTGACCGCATCGCACAGCTGGTGATCCTGCCGATCGTGCGCGTGGGCTTGCAAGTGGTGGATACTTTCGTCGACAGCGCGCGGGGAGCGGGTGGATTCGGCCACACCGGCGTGCGCTGACGGGGGACGTCACATGAGCAAGACGAGCGAGCGCAGGCAGTCGATGTCCAGCGTGCGTACGCGTGGTCCGGTGTTGGGGGGAGTGTTGTTGCTGCTGGCTGCCTGGTTCGGCTGGAGCAGCTACACGCAATGGCGCAAGGATGCGGTTGCGCAGGACCTGGAACAGGCGCGCGACCGCGCCGTGCAGGACGTCAGCCAGGCCATGGCGCAGCAGGCCAGCCAGCTCGACGCCCTGCTCAAGCAGCCGCAGGTCATCGCCGCGCTGGCCAACGGTGACGCGCTGGCGGCGGCCTCGACCATCCGCGAGCGCTTCAAGGGCGCCGAGGACGTGCAGGTCCTGACTGGCGACCTGACCGCCGCCTACGACAATCCCAAGGACTTCGGTTACGCGCGGCTGAGCCTGCTCGAGTCGGCGCTGGTGGCCAAACGTGCCCAGGTGCATGTGGTGCGCGACGCCAAGCAGGTCCGTCTGGGTGTGGCAGCGGTGGTCACACTGGGCACGCAGCCGGCGGTGGCGTACGCGCGCCTGCCGTTGTTGCGTCTGACCGGCCCGCTGGATGCGATCGCAGTGCCCGGCAGCGCCTATCTGGCCTTGCGCCAGGGCAGCTACAACGTCGCCCAGCAAGGCGATGTGGCGCTGGCCGATGCCGCCGAGACCCTGGCCAGGCCATTGGGTGACAGCGGCCTGCGCGTGGCCGCCGCGGTGCCGCAACGCGATGAGGGCCCGCTGGGTCTGGGCACCGTCGGCTGCGCGATCGTGGCCGTGCTGCTGCTCGCCATCGCCGTGCTGTTGGTGCTGGCCAGCCGTGGCCGCGTCGCCTTGCCGCGTCGCCGCGTGGCCAGCGAGCCGAGCGCCGACGAACCCACCTTCAGCCAGAGCCTGCAGCACGACGCCAGCCTCGCCAGCGAGGCGCGCGCGCTGGACGCAGATGCGCCGCCCGCGCCGCCGGCGCTGGTGCCGGCCGTGCAGGTCGCCACCGAGATGTTCCGCGCCTACGACATCCGCGGCGTGGTCGGCAAGGACCTCAATCCGGGCGTCGCCGCGTTGATCGGCCAGGCCATCGGCAGCGTGATGCAGGCGCAGGGCCTGCGCGAGGTGGTGGTCGGCCGCGATGGGCGGCTGTCGGGCCCGGAGCTTGCCAATGGCCTGATCGACGGCCTGCGTCGCGCCGGCTGCAAGGTGATCGATGTCGGTCTGGCGCCCACCCCGGTGGTGTATTTCGGCGCCTATGAACTGCGCGCCGGCAGCTGCGTGGCGGTCACCGGCAGCCACAATCCGCCCGACTACAACGGCTTCAAGATCGTCATCGGTGGCCAGACCCTGTCCGGGGCGGCGATCGCCGACCTGCACCAGCGCATCAACGAAGGCCGCCTGCACACCGCGGCAACGCCTGGCGAGCTGGAACAGCGCGACATCAGCGACGCCTACATCCAGCGCATCGCCGACGACGTGCAGCTGGACCGCCCGATCAAGGTCGTGGTGGATGCCGGCAACGGCGTGGCCGGCGAGATCGCGCCGCGCCTGCTGGAAGCCATCGGTGCCGAGGTCATCCCGCTGTACTGCGAGATCGACGGCACCTTCCCCAACCATCACCCCGACCCGAGCGAGCCGCATAACCTCGACGATCTGGTGAAGATGGTGCAGCGCTTCGATGCCGATATCGGCGTGGCCTTCGATGGCGATGCCGATCGTCTGGGCGTGGTCACCAAGCAAGGCACCATGGTGTTCCCGGACCGTCTGCTGATGCTGTTCGCTGCCGACGTGCTGCAGCGCAATCCCGGCGCGTTGGTGATCTACGACGTCAAGTGCACCGGAAAGCTGTCCGACCACGTGCTGCGCAATGGCGGCAGCCCGCTGATGTGGAAGACCGGGCACTCGCTGATCAAGGCCAAGATGCGCGAGACCGACGCCGAACTGGCCGGCGAGATGAGCGGGCACTTCTTCTTCAAGGAGCGCTGGTACGGCTTCGACGACGGCATCTATGCGGCCGCACGCCTGCTGGAAATCCTGGCCCAGCGTGAGCAGACCCCGTCGGAGGTGCTGGAGGCCTTGCCCGAAAGCGTGTCCACGCCGGAAATCAAGGTGCCGGTGGACGGTGATGCGCATGCACTGGTCGCGCGTTTCGTCGAGCGTGCCCAGGCCGGCGAGGAATCGCCGTTCGAATCGGCGCGGCTGTCGACGATCGACGGACTGCGCGCGGACTTCGCCGACGGCTGGGGCCTGGTGCGTGCCTCCAACACCACGCCGATCCTGGTGCTGCGATTCGAGGCCGACACCGAGGCCGCATTGGAGCGGATTCGCGGGCTGTTCCGCAGCCAGTTGCAGGCCCTGCTGCCGGACCATCCACTGGACTTTTGACCGACCGGTGCGTCGGGGGCGCCTGCCCTGCCGGCATGCCGGCAGGGCGGGTCGCGGCGCCGCAACCCGCCACAGTGGCCGATCACACCGTGCTCGGCGCTGGCAGATGTCGGCGATCACCGCAGCGCGCAGCCCGCCTTGACCGACGTAGGCGACCGACGTCAGACGTCGCCCGAACAGACGGCGCTCGACGTCAACGTTGATCGGGCGGACGTCGCTCGCACAGATCCCGCAATGCTGACCGGCGAAGACACGCAACAGTCTGTCTGGCTCGCGCCGGACGGACGCGCGCGATCACGGTCACCTGTCTCCCGGACCCGGCATGCGTGGGCCATCAACCGGCACTGCAGTCCCGACGCCGTGCGCAGCGTGGTCGTGCAGCAGCCAGACCGCATCCCAGTACGGATACCCGCCGATCTGCGCGGCCAGCCCTGCGCGTAACGGCAACGCCACCAGCGCGCGCGCGAACTGTCGATGGTCGTCATGCGGGGCAAGCGCCGACGCCTGCATCTGCGGCTGCCACACCGTCCCGCCGCGGCCACGTGCGCGATTGACCGCCCCGGCGGCGACCTGCCGCGCAACGGCAGCCATGTGCAGCAGCGCAGCCTTGCCCGGTGCCTGCAGCAGCGCACACCAGCAATCGGGCAGCAGCACCCAGCACAGCAACTGCGCGCCCTGCCAGTGACCGGCCGCCGCCAGGCTCGCCGCCGCGGCCCGCGCGCAGCGCCAGTCGGCAAACAACGGCACCTGCTGATGCGTGTGCAGCCGCAAATGCCAGTGCGCCGCAATCGGCGCCGACCCGGACAAGGAACGATGGAGAAGCGCACTGGACATGCGCACAGCATGCCGATGAGCAAACAGCCGCGGCATCGGCGGCGCGCCTCATCTCCGGTCGGTCACCAGCGCATCGCGGTGTACGAAGAAACCCATTGACTGTCGGATATCGCACGCCTGGCGTTATCCACCACAAGGCAGAGCCGATGCAGCCTGCTGCACCAGCTCAGTTGCGCCACCGGCACCACCTCAAAAGCCTAGAGACCTGGCGCACCAATCACCAGCAACCGGTCACAGCACCCGCGAACCGCGATTCCCCAATCCCGATTCCCGATTCCCCGCTCAATGCACCGCCCGGTCGCGCTTCCACCCGCGATGCTTCACATCCAGATACAGGCTGTAGAACGCGGTGAACGCCGGGAACAGGTTCTGCAGCACGCCCACCGAATCCTGCTTGGCCGAGAACACGAAGTAGCTCAGCGTCATCAGGCTGCCGACCACGCTCATGTACCAGAACATGCGCGGGATCACCGGCTTGCCGGCGCGCTTGGAAGCGACAAACTGCACCAGCCAGCGGCCGCCGAACATCAGTGCGCCCACATAGCCGATCAGCTTCCAGCCGGTGACATGCAGCCCGGTCCAGTACAGCCAGGTCAGTGGCTGGTCCAGCCAATGCAGTTCCATCAGCGCTCCTGCACCACGGTGCGCCTGCTGCGGGTGATCAGCCAGGCCACGCCGCGCAGGTCGCGGATGCCGACCAGCGCGCGATTGAGATTGTTGTACTTGGACACGCCGGCGGTGCGATGGCGGTGGTGCACCGGCACGCTCACCGTGCGCCAGCCGGCGCGCTGCATCAATGCCGGCAGATAGCGGTGCATATGATCGAAGTAGGGCAGGTCCAGGAACGCCTCGCGCTCGAACAGCTTGATGCCGCAGCCGGTATCGGGCGTGTTGTCGTGCAGCATGCGCGAGCGGATCGCGTTGGCCCACTTGCTGGCCCAGCGCTTGGACCCCGAATCCTGGCGGTTGACCCGCCAGCCGGCGAACAGCTTCACCTGCGCATCGGCGCTGGCGCGCGCGGTCAGCAGCTTGGGAATGTCGGCCGGATCGTTCTGGCCGTCGCCATCGAGCGTGGCGATCCAGCTTGCACGGGCGGCCTTGACGCCATTGCGCACCGCCGTGCTCTGGCCGCTCTGGGTCACGTGATGCAGCACGCGCAGTTCCGGCGTGGTGGTCTTCAGGCCTTGCAGCACCGCCAGCGTGTCATCGCGCGAGTGGTCGTCGACATAGACGATCTCGAACGCCACCAACCCGCGCAAGGCGGCGACGATCTCACCGACCAGCGCGGCGACGTTATCGCGCTCGTTGAACACCGGGACGACAACGGAAAGCTGAGGGTGGCTCATGGATTCGTGGTGGCCAGATGAAGGCTGAGCGAAAAGATCGCGCATTGTGCCCTGACTGTCTGAGTCAGGCATGAAGCAGGCGCGCGTTGTGTGCGGTGGAGCGCGCGCAAAGCGGACTGTAGCGTGTATGCATGCCCCAAAGCGCCGGCCGCGTGGCCGGCAAGGCGCCGCGCGCCGGGCCCGGATGGTGCAGGGTGGGGCGCGAATGTTCAACGTCCGGCGCGCCGTCCTGCAGATGCGCGCCTCGCTACGGGCGGACTCGCGGCGATGTGCTATCGCCTGACCGCTACCACCATCATTGCGGCTGCGCCGCGGTGGTGCCGGCTAGGCGCGCTCGCCGAAATAATGGCGGCACCACTCCACCACCTGTGGCAAGCCGCGCTCGACCGGGGTGGCCGGCTCGAAGCCGAAGGCGGCCTGCGCGCGCTGCGTATCGGCCATGGTGCGGATCATGTCGCCCGGCTGCATCGGCCGGTAGACCTTCTCGGCCGGCCGGCCGGCGGCCTGGGCGATCACGTCGATGAAGTATTCCAGTTCCACCGGGGTGTGGTTGCCCAGGTTGAACACCCGGTGCGGCACCGTCTCGCTGCTGGGCGTGTCCAGCGCGCCCAGCACGCCGGCCACGATGTCGTCGACGAAGGTGAAATCGCGCTGCATCCTGCCGTGGTTGAACACCTCGATCGGCCGCCCCGCCAGCACCGCGCGGCTGAAGATCAACGGCGCCATGTCCGGCCGTCCCCATGGCCCGTACACGGTGAAAAACCGCAGCCCGGTCGCGCGCAGGCCGTACAGCTGCGCATAGGTATAGCCCATCAGCTCGTTGGCGGCCTTGGTCGCCGCATACAGCGAGCGCGGCTGGTCCACGCGCTGGTCCTCGGAAAACGGCGGGGTGGCCGAATCGCCGTAGACCGAACTGCTCGACGCATACACCAGGTGCTGCACGCCGCGGTGCCGGCACAGCTCGAGCATGTTGACGAAGCCGACCAGGTTGCTGTCGACGTAGGCGGACGGGTTTTCCAGCGAGTAACGCACCCCGGCCTGCGCGGCCAGGTGCACCACGCGCGTGGGCCGGACCTGCTCGAACAACGCGGCCAGGCCGTCGCGGTCGGTCAGGTCCAGCGTGCGGATGTCCATGCCCGGGCACAACGCCGCCACCCGGTCGCGCTTGAGCTGCGGGTCGTAATAGCTGTTGTAGTTGTCCAGGCCCACCACCGACTCACCGCGCGCAGCCAGCGCGCGGCAGGTGTAGGCCCCGATGAAACCGGCGGCGCCGGTGACGAGAATGGTCATTGCAATGGTCCTGGAGATGTCGAAGGCAGGCGAGCGGCAAGCGGGCTCAGAACAGCCCGAAGCGCTTTTTGGCGACGTTGACGCGATCAAGCGCAATGATGTCCCCAATCCCCCTGGCATCGAAGCGATCCAGCAACGCGTCGCTGCCGTCCTTCAGTTTCAGCGCCATCTCCTCCGGGTACAGCGGCACCACCGTCATGAACACGATGGTCTTGTCGGCATCGATGACCAGGCGCGCAAATTCCTCGGGCGTGCTCACCGGCGGCAGCACGATGGCGCCATCGAAGCGCACGCCGGGTGCGTAGGGTTCGGCCGGATGGCCATTGGGGATGGTGTGGCCGAAGCCCAGCCAGGTCTCGAACGTGTGCGGCAGGCGGGCCAGGGTCTTGAGCAGGCGGATCGGCCAGTAGTGGCGCGGGTCTTCGAAGTCGCGCTGGTCCAGCGGCCAATCGGCGGGCAGGCTCAGCATCAGCTCCATGTACTGCGGCGCTTCCACCCCTTCGGGCAGGGTCATCGGCAGGTCGCTCATGCCCGAGGTCACCAGCCGCAGGTAGGGAACGTCCTCGGTGGCGGGCACCACATGCACGTCCAGATGCACGGCATCGGAGATGATCTCGTGCAGAACGCCCGAGATCGGTCCCAGATGCCGCTCGATATGTGCGTTGATCCGCTCGATGCAGTCACCGCCGTGTGCCGGCGCGAACTGCTTTTCCTGCGCGTGCAGCATCATCGTGCTGCCGCCCGGGCTGATCTGGTCGTGCTCAGTGCTCATGGGTTGCTCCTGTTGATGGCAGCGCCTGACCGCGTGCGCGCACTCACGCCAGCCGGAGCGGTGCCTGGCTGGCCAGCGTTGCCTTGCGTTCGGCGCTGAACGCCCACCACGGCTGCGGCGCCTCGCCCTGCATGAAGCGCGTGATCGACAGGAACACGTCGATCACGCAGGGGTCGTGCAGCACGCCGGTACACAGGCACAGCTGCGCATACATGTCGTAGGCATCGCGACCGCGCAATTGCGCGGCAACGCGGATGCCGATCCGCTGCAGATCCTTTTCGCAGGCCGGCCCCACGTTCGGCAGGTCGGTCAGATGCAGCAGGTGCTTGCGATCGACCTTGACGGGATTCATTGCCGGGACTGCTCCTGGTGGGTCCGCGGAGAACTCAGCTGCGCTGCACGCGCAGGCGTTCGAGCACGCCGTCCAGCGTGTCCAGGTCGGTGTAGTGGATCACCAGCTTGCCCTTGCCGCCGCGGCCGTGGTTGAACACCACCTTGGTGCCCAGCGATTCGGACAGTTCGGTCTCCAGCGAGGCGATATCGGCCTGCGGCGCGGCAGCGGCCGGCTTGCCCTTGCGCAACGCGCCGGGCACCTTGCCGGCGGCGAACTGCTGCGCACGGTGTTCGACCTCACGCACCGACCAACCCTGGTCGGCCGCTTCCTGCGCCAGCTTGCTGGCCAGCTCCGGCGCCAGGGTGAGCAGCGCACGCGCATGGCCCATTTCCAGACGGCGGGTTTCCAGCAGCACGCGGATGGCCACCGGCAATTCCAGCAGCCGCAGCAGGTTGGACACCGACGCACGCGAGCGGCCCACCGCGCCGGCGGCCTCGGCGTGGGTCAGCGAAAATTCGTCGATCAAGCGCTGCAGCGCCTGCGCTTCTTCCAGCGGGTTGAGGTCTTCGCGCTGGATGTTCTCGATCAGCGCCATCGCGATGACGGTGCGGTCGTCCAGCTCGCGCACCACCACCGGCACCTCGCTCAGCCCGGCCAGCTGCGAGGCGCGCCAGCGGCGTTCGCCGGCCACGATCTCGAACTGCCCCGGCGCCAGCTCGCGCGCCACGATCGGCTGGATCACCCCCTGCGCCTTGATCGACTCCGCCAGTTCGGCCAGCTTGACCTCGTCCATCTCCTTGCGCGGCTGGTACTTGCCCGGCTGCAGCTGGCTGACCGGCAACTGGCGCAGGCTGTCGCCCGGCTGCAACGCTTCCTCGCTGGCCGCGCTCGGCGCCGCCGCGGCGGCCGCGCCCTTCGGTCCCAACAGCGCTTCCAGGCCACGGCCAAGGCCACGCTTCTTTGCGGGGATCGGCTTGTTCATCAGACGGTCTCCACGGGCCGGTAGGCCTTGTTGCGGTCGTTCTGGCGGCGCAGGATTTCGCTGGCCAGCCCCAGGTAGGCCACGCCACCGCGCGAGGTGCGGTCGTAACCGACGATGCTCTGGCCATGGCTGGGCGCCTCGGCCAGGCGCACGTTGCGCGGCACGATGGTGCGGAACACCTTGTCGCCGAAATGCTCGGTCAGCTCGGCCGACACCGCGTTGGCCAGGTTGTTGCGGATGTCGAACATCGTGCGCAGCACGCCTTCGATTTCCAGTGCCGGATTGAGGTTGGCGCGCAAGGCCTCGATGGTTTCCAGCAGCGCGGTCAGTCCTTCCAGTGCGTAGTACTCGCACTGCATCGGCACGATGATCGAGTCGGCCGCGGTCAAGGCATTGAGCGTCAGCAGCGACAACGCCGGCGGGCAGTCGATCAGGATGAAGTCGTACTCGTCGCGGATCGGTGCCAGTGCGCGCTTGAGCCGCTGTTCGCGCTCGCCCTGATCCATCAGCTGGATCTCGGCAGCGGTCAGGTCGATGTTGCCCGGCAGCAGGTCGAAGCCTTCCGGCGCGGTGACCCGGATCTCGGCGGCGGTGTTTTCGCCCAGCAACAGGTCGCACGTCGAGGCGGCCACATCGCGCTTGTCGATGCCGCTGCCCATGGTGGCGTTGCCCTGCGAGTCCAGATCCACCAGCAACACACGCTTGGGCGCGCGCGCCAGGCCGGCCGCCAGATTGACCGCGGTCGTGGTCTTGCCGACGCCGCCTTTCTGGTTGGCAATGGCGATGATCCGGGCCATGCGGGAGAGCCTCGTGGGCAGGGAGTAAGACCGGCCATTATGCGGGCAGGGCGTCGGATCGGGAAATGCCGCCTGCCGCAGTGCGCCGCACGGGTGGCAATGACGGCGGGCCGGTCAGCCGGCAGGCGCAGTGGCGGCCGGCGGTTCCTTCATCGCCCGGTAGCGCTGCAGGATGTCGGCGATCTCGCCGTCCAGCGCCACCCGTTGCTGCTCGAAGCTGGTCTGCAGACGCAGCTGCGCCAGCAACTCGCGATGGCGTTGCTGGATGTCGGCGGCCAGCTTGTCGGCCACCGCCTGGCCGGCCAGTTCGCGGTCGCCGGCGCTGCGCAGCATGCTGGCCAGCCCTTCGCGCAGGCTGGTCACATTGAAGCGCGCGGTGTGGATGTTGTTGTCGACGATGGCGATGCGCTCGTTGAACACCCGGCGCAGGTCGTCCTCGCTCTGGTAGGACATCAACATCGCCTGGTCGGTGCGCTGGCGCATCTGCTCGGCGGCCAGATCGGCCTGGCGTTGCTGCTCGCTGGCAGCGGCGGCGGCCCGCTCGTCGCTGCTCATGGCGCGCTGCACCTCGGCGCTGCGCAAGCCGCTCCTGGCGTTGAACTCGTCGCGCGCCTGGTTCACCGCCTCCGGCGGCAGCGTATCGCTGCACACCCGGGCGCCGTTCTGGTTCCAGCAATACAGCGTCTTCGCGGCCGGCTTGTCCTGCGCGATGGCAGGTGCGGCGGCCACGGCCACCGCAACGGCGGCGAATAACGCCAAACGGGTGTGTCTTGGCATCATCGCAGCCCCCTGTCGCCTGCCGTCAGCCTGTGGTGTCGGTGCCGTAACGGCCACGATAGGCCAGCAGCGGTTCCCGGAAGCCCACAAGGTCGGCGTTTCCTGCTGCAAAAGCAAGCAGGTCGCCCAGGTTGGCCACCGCGATCACCGGGATGCCGGCCTCGGCCGCCACCGCCTGCGCGGCCGAGCGGCGATCCTGCTCGGAGGCGATCTCCTGCCGGTCCAGCGCCACCACGATCCCGGACGGAACGCCGCCGGCGCCACGGATGATGCCCAGCGCCTCGCGGATCGCGGTGCCGGCGGTGATCACGTCGTCGACGATCAATACCTTGCGCCCCTGAAGCGGCGCACCGATCAGGCTGCCGCCCTCGCCATGGTCCTTGGCTTCCTTGCGGTTGAACGCCAGCGGCAGGTCGCGCCCGCGCCCGGCGTAGGCGCAGGCCAGCGCGGTCGCCAGCGGGATGCCCTTGTAGGCCGGCCCGAACAGCAGATCGAACTCCACCCCGGCCGCATCGATCGCATCGGCATAGCACTGCGCCAACTGCGCGGTCTTGGCGCCCGAATCGAAGCGCCCGGCATTGAAGAAATACGGACTGAGCCGCCCGGACTTGAGCGTGAACTCGCCAAAGCGCAGGGCATCGGCGCCCAGGGCCAGCTGCAGGAAACGGGTGCGGTGGTCGGTCATTGGACGGGAATGGGGAATAGGGAATCGAGAATGGTAAACGCATCGTGCGCCGGCAGCCTTCCGCATGCGCCTGGGGTAGGCTTTACGATTCCCCATTCCCAACTCCCCATTCCCGGCCCTTATGCGCATCATCAGTTTCAACGCCAACGGCCTGCGCTCGGCCGTCACCAAGGGTTTCTTCGAATGGTTCGCCGAGCAGGACGCCGACGTGCTGTGCGTGCAGGAGACCAAGGCCCAGGAGCATCAGCTGGCCGGTGCCAAATTCCTGCCCACCGGCTACAAGGCCTGGTTCCGCGACGCCAGCACCAAGAAGGGCTACAGCGGCGTGGCCATCTACAGCAGGCACGAACCCGATGAAGTGCGCACCGCGCTGGGCTGGCCCGAGTTCGACGAAGAGGGCCGCTACATCGAGGCGCGCTTTGGCAACCTCAGCGTGGTGTCCTTCTATATCCCGTCCGGCTCCTCGGGCGAGTTGCGCCAGGGCTACAAGTTCCAGGTGATGGAATGGCTGCGGCCGATCCTGGATGAATGGCTGGCCAGCGGCCGGCAGTACGTGCTGTGCGGCGACTGGAACATCGTGCGCTCGGCGCTGGACATCAAGAACTGGAAGTCCAACCAGAAGAATTCCGGCTGCCTGCCGCCCGAGCGCGACTGGCTCAACGGCCTGTGCGCCGATGCGCTGGAAGACGCCGATGCCGCCGGCGGCCGCGGCTGGGTCGATACCTACCGCGTGCTGCATCCCCAGGGCCAGGACTACACCTGGTGGAGCAACCGCGGTGCGGCGCGCAGCAACAACGTCGGTTGGCGCATCGACTACCAACTGGTCACTCCCGGCCTGCGCGACAAGGTCAAGGCCTGCTCCATCTACCGCGAGCAGCGCTTTTCCGACCACGCGCCGTATGTCGTGGATTACGCGGAGTGAGGAAGGGTGCGCAGCCGGCGGTGACGCGCACCGGGACGGTTGGCCAAGCCTCACCGTGTTGTGTTTCCGGCCGCGTCGTGGAGATGCACGTCGAGGGCGTACAGGCCGTGCCTGGCCGCAGCCAGATGGCCGTGGATCCTTCCGGGAGCCAATCATGCGTTTCCGGCAGGTCGCTCCGCGCAACGGCCGGTGATACTGCCCGCCCGGCATTGATCAGCCCCCATTCCCAGCGGCCATACGCATGACCACGCCTGCACCCAACTACAAAGGACTGCGCGGTATCCGGCAGGCCTTCGCCACCCCATCGGCGGCGACCATGGCCCTGCTGGGTTTCGGCAGTGGCCTTCCGTTCCTGCTGATCGCCTCGCAGACCCTGTCCACCCGGTTGCGCGATGTCGGGCTGGATCTGGGCAGCATCGGACTGATCAGCCTGGCCAGCTTCTTCTACCTGCTCAAGTTCCTGTGGGCGCCGCTGCTCGACCGCTATGCGTTTCCGCTCACCGCGTGGTTGGGGCGTCGGCGTTCCTGGCTGCTGGTCTCGCAACTCGGCGTCACCGCCGGCCTGTTCGCACTGGCGTTTTCGCGCCCGGACATGAGTGTCACCGGCCTGGTCGCCTGGGTGCTGTTCGCCTCGTTCTGGGGCGCCACGCAGGATTCGGTGGTGGATGCCTACCGCATCGAAATCGCCCCGGACTCGGCGCAGGCCGCCTTGGCGGCGACCTACACCCTGGGCTACCGGATCGGCCTGATCCTCGGTGGCGCCGGCGCGCTGTACCTGGCCGAATACCTCAACTGGACCTCGGCGTACCTGGCCATGTCGGCGCTGATGCTGCTGCCGATCATCACCACCCTGGTATGCCGCGAGCCGGACCGGCCGCAGCTCACGGTGGTGCGCCGCATCGACGTGGCCGGCGCATTCTGGCAGCCCATTTCCAGTTTCTTTTCCGGCAACGGGCTGGCGCTGGGCATCGTCCTGCTGGCATTTGTCGGCCTGTTCAAGTTCCCGGACCAGGTGATCGGCGTGATGGCCGGGCCGTTCTATCTGGATTCGGGCTACACCAAGGCCGACATCGCCACGGTGTCCAAGCTGTTCGGCGTGTGGATGGGCATCGTCGGCGCGTTTGCCGGCGGTGCGGCGGTGGCTGCGTTCGGCTTCCGGCGCATGCTGCTGGTCGCCGCCCTGGGCGTGGCGCTGTCTAACCTGGCATTTTTGCTGATGGCGCAGAACCCCGGCAAATTGTGGGCGTTCTATGCCGCACTCAGTGCCGACAATCTGTTCCAGGGGTTTGCCGGTACCGTGCTGGTGGCCTTCATGTCATCGCTGACCAATCGCAACTTCACCGCCACCCAGTACGCCTTGCTGGTGTCACTGGCCAATTTGCCGGGCAAGTTCGCCGGCGGTGTATCCGGGTTCCTGGTCGAGGCCACCTCCTACAGCACCTTCTTCATCCTCAGTGCCCTCACCGTGGTTCCCACGCTGGCCCTGCTGGCCTGGCTGTGGCCGCGGCTGGATGCCCGCGACGGGCGCCCGGATTGAAACGTCCGCCAGGGTTGCCGATGATGCCGACGCGGCACTGCATCGCACGAGGAAGGGCATGACCGATCTGGTACTGCGTGACATCGATCCATTGCTGGTGGACAGGATCCGTCGCATCTCCGTCGCACGCGGCTGGACCCAGCACCAGACGGTGATGCATCTGCTCGAACAGGGCCTGTTCGCCAGCGAGTACGACGTCAGCGGCGGCCTGCAGCATCCGGAAGTCGATGTGCTGGCCGAGGCGATCGCCGCGCTCAAGGCGCTGCCGGCGGGGAATACTCCGTAGCACTGCAAACGGCCAGGCAGCGCTGCCTGGTGCGCAAGTTCACTCGGGGCGAGTACGGCGTGCGAATGCGGATGGCTCGGTCAGAAGCTCTTGCATGCTGCCGAGAAGGGCCGAGGCTGCTGTGCGTTCGCCGGCTCAACTGCGCACGTCCCCGCCAGCCTCTCAATTGAGTGCTAGTTGGTTGCAGACGAGGCGGGCATCATCAGCAAGCTAGCTTCACCGAACACGTCACCGCTACCCCTCATCAATTGAGCGCTGGTCGCGTCGCAGAATTCGGGGCGGGGCACCATCAGGAAGCGAGGTAGTGGCATCCAGCGCGAGCCGATCCAGGCCACTCATGCCGGATGGATCGCCCCCAGCAACCGCGGCCCCGCCGCCCCGGTCACCGACGGCAGATTGGCCGCGCGGCCTGCGAGCAACTCCGCGGCCAACCACGCAAACCCCATTGCCTCCAGATAATCAGGATCCAGCCCATGGCGCGCGCTGGATTCCACCACCACGCCCGGCAGTCGCGCCGCCAGGCGCGCCATCAACACCGGATTGCGCACCCCACCACCGCACACCAGCACCCGGCGGGTATCGGGCTGCAGCCGCAGCAACGCGTCGGCGACGCTGGCGGCGGTGAGTTCGAGCAGGGTCGCCTGCATATCGGCCGCGGACGGCGCCGCGTTGCCCGGCGACCGCATCGCCTGCATCGCCCAGTCCAGGTGGAACTGCTCGCGTCCGGTGCTCTTGGGCGGTGCCAGTGCGAACCACGGGTCGGCCAAGAGCGCCTGCAGCAGCGCCGTATCGACGCGCCCGCTGGCGGCAAACGCACCGTCGGCATCGAACGGCGTGCCGCGATGCTGCTGGCACCAGCTGTCCAGCAACGCATTGGCCGGGCCGGTATCAAAGCCCAGCACCGCGCCACTGCGTGGGATCAAGGTCAGGTTACCGATGCCGCCCAGGTTCAGCACCGCACGGTCCTCGTCGGCGGCGCCCAGCATGGCCAGATGGAAGGCCGGCATCAGCGGTGCGCCCTGGCCGCCGGCAGCCACATCGCGCCGGCGGAAATCGGCCACCGTGGTGATGCCGGTGTGCTCGGCAATCCGGCTCGCATCGCCGATCTGCCAGGTGAAGGCCGGATCGGCCTTGGGGCGATGTCGAATGGTCTGCCCGTGCGAGCCGATCGCGCGAATGCGCCCACGCGCAATGCCGCTGTCGCGGATCAGCTGATTGGCCGCGGCCGCAAACGCCAGCCCCACCTGCGCATCTAGGTGTCCAAGCGCATCGATGGCGATGACCTCGGCGCCCTGGCCCAACGTCACCAGCGTTTCGCGCAGCTGTGGCTCCCAGGCCACCGTGGTGCCTGCGACCAGTTCGCAGCGGCGATGGCCCTCGTCGGTGAAGCGCACCAGCGCCGCATCGATGCCGTCGGCGCTGGTGCCCGACATCAGGCCCAGATAGAGCGGGGATTCAATATGTTCCGGAGCAGACATGCCAGGGCCAGTTGCACGATGGTCGTGCAGCTTGTGCAGCCGGGATGGGAGAGTCAACCGGCCTTGCGCGCATCGCGGTGGAAGCAGGGGCGATGCGCTCGCCAGCCAAGCACCCTAAATGTAGTGCCGACTGTCGCGTCGGCACCATGGTGTCCACTTGGTGCTGGCAGCAACCCGATGCCGGCTGCGGCGTCGCGTGAGCCAGAGCCCCCGAACGGAGGCGCAGTCGTGCGATCGGCGGTTGCCAGCGCGGCGGCTGGGAAACCAGCCGCGCCCACTCAACCGCGCGGCTTGCCCTTGGCGGGCTTGCCGGCGTCGGCGTAGATCAACTTCTCCATGCCTTCGATACGCGCCAGCGCCGGCGCCGTCTGCGCGCGGAAGGCGGCCAGCTCGGCGCCCTGCAACGGCTCCGGCGGCGGCATCGTCACCGACATCGGGTTGCGCTGCTGCCCGGCGACGCGGAATTCGTAATGCAGATGCGGGCCGGTCGCCAGGCCGGTCATGCCGACATAGCCGATCACCGTGCCCTGGTTGATGCGCTGGCCGGCCTTGATCTTGCCGAAGCGCGACATGTGCCCGTACAGCGTGCTGAAGTTCCTGCCGTGGTCCAGGATCACCACATTGCCGTAGCCGCGCTGGGTGCCGACGAACACCACCCGTGCATCGCCAGCGGCCATGATCGGCGTCCCCGATGCTGCCGCGTAGTCCACGCCCTTGTGCATGCGCATCGTGCCCAGCACCGGATGCTTGCGCGCGCCAAAGGTCGAGCTGATGCGGCTATAGGCCACCGGCATGCGGATGAAGCTCTTCTTCAATGGCCGGCCGTTGATGTCGAAATACTCGGCCGGCTTGCCGGCACGCTCGAAGCGGAAACCGGTGTAGGTCTTGCCGCCGGTGGTGAAGGTCGCCGCCAGGATGTCGCCGGTGTTGATGCGCTCGCCCTCGCGCCAGGTTTCGTCCATCACCACGCTGAAGCGATCGCCCGGCTGCAGATCCTTGTCGAAGTCGATGTCGTACTTGAAGATCTCGTCGGTCATGATCGCCACCGCCGCCGGCGACAGCCCCGACTTGCCGGCCGAGGCGTACAGCGAGCTGCTGATTTCGCCGCTTGCCACCACCGTGCGCGTGGTCGTGGCGCGCTCGGTGACGTTCTCGCGCACGCTGTCGCCCAGCAGGCGCAGCTCCACGCGGTGGCTGTCGTCGCGGTCGAAGCGCAATGCGCGCAGCTCGCCCGGCGTCGGCATGTCGAAGGCGATCTCGGCGCCCGGACGCAGCTTGGTCAGCGCCTCCTTGGTGCCCGGATGCGCCAGCACCTGGTACATCACCGCCGTCGGGATTCCCAACTCGCCGAACAAGGTGCTCAGCGTCTGCCCCGATTTGACCTGCAGGATTTCCCAATCGGTGCTCGGTGCCAGCTGCTTGCGGGCCGGCACCAACGGCGGCAACGGCAGGGCCAGCGTGGAATGGCTGGACAGCGGCGCATCGATGGCATTGGAAAAGCCCGGCACGATCGTGGCCACCAGCGCACCGATGGTCGCGAACAGGCTGGCGTGGATCCAGTGCCGGCGCGTCCATTGGTCGTTGAATGCCGCCGGAAGATGCGCCTTGAGCTTGCGATGCAGGGCAGTGTCGTGGAGGACGTGGAGGCGTTCGTGAAAGCGCCGCTTGCGTGCACGGCCCTGCTCTGAGTTCTGCATCGTTCAAATTCCTCGCTGGCTCGAAGTGCGGGCCCAATCGCCGGTACCATAGACAGCCTGTAACAGCGCGTCAAACCATTGAGCCTGTTCAACATTTGCATTTGGCGCGGAATTAACCCGCGTTTAACATCGTTCACGTTTTTGACGGCAAACGCCGCTGGAGTCTGTGGTTGGCCACTATCGAAGAATCCCTCGCACTCATCGGCCGCGGCGCCGAGGAGATCCTCAAGCTCGATCAGCTCGAAGCGCGCCTGAAATCCGGCGTGCCGTTGCGGGTCAAGGCCGGGTTCGATCCCACCGCGCCGGATCTGCATCTGGGCCACACCGTGCTGCTCAACAAAATGCGGCAGTTCCAGCAGCTCGGGCATCAGGTGATCTTCCTGATCGGCGACTTCACCGGAATGATCGGTGACCCGAGCGGCAAGAACGTCACCCGCAAGCCGCTGAGCCGCGATGATGTGCTGGCCAACGCGCACACCTATGAGGAGCAGGTCTTCAAGATCCTGGACCGTGAGCGCACCGAGGTGCGCTTCAACTCCGAGTGGTTCGGCCAGATGAGTGCGGCGGACATGATCAAGCTGTCCGCGCAGCACACCGTGGCGCGCATGCTCGAGCGCGACGATTTCGCCAAGCGCTTCAACGGCCAGCAACCGATCGCCATCCACGAGTTCCTGTATCCGCTGGTCCAGGGCTACGACTCGGTCGCCTTGAAGGCGGACGTCGAACTGGGCGGGACCGACCAGAAGTTCAACCTGCTGATGGGGCGCGGCCTGCAGGAGCACTACGGCCAGGCCCCGCAGGTCGTGCTGACCATGCCGCTGCTGGAAGGCCTGGACGGGGTGGCCAAGATGTCCAAGTCGCTGGGCAACTACATCGGCATCAACGAGCCGGCCATCGACATCGTCACCAAGACCATGAAGATCGGCGACGAACTGACCTGGCGCTGGATCGATCTGCTGTCTTTCGACATCGGTGTTGCCGAGGCCGCGCGCCTGAAAGAACAGGTCGCCTCCGGTGACCTGCACCCGCGCGAGGTCAAGTTGCGTCTGGCGCGCGAACTCACCGCGCGCTTCCACGATGCCGCCACTGCAGAGCAGGCCATCGCCGGCTGGCACGCCGTGGTGACGGGGCAGGGCGACACCAGCCTGTTGCCGCTGCAGGAGGTGGCCGTGCCGGCCGAAGGTCTGCGGATCGCAAGTCTGCTCACCGCCGCCGGCCTGACGCCCAGCAATTCGGAGGCCACGCGCAAGCTCAAGGAACGTGCGGTCAAGATCGATGGTGAAGTGGTCGAAGATCCGGCACGTCAGTTCGGGCCGGGCTTCGAAGGTGTCATCCAGGTGGGGAAGCGTAATTTCGCCCGCGTTGCGCTGGTCAGCGCCTGAGCTGGCGGAGGGTTGCTGCATGGCAGCCATGTCGGCGCCGGGATGACCTTTATATAGAGGCATCGGACGGCTGACGCAGGATCAGCGGCTTGCTGCAGCAACAACGAAGGACGCGCGGCTATAGATGGCAGCGAGATCGTGAAAAATTTTTCACAAACCCCTTCCCAAACGTCCCGGTTGGGCCTATAGTTCGCCTCCCCCGACGCAACGGCCCCGCAAATGCGGAACCAGAGCGGAAGGGTTCGAAAATGCCTTGATTTAAGGTGTTGACGAAACGAAAAAGCCGGCTATGATGGGCGGCTCGCTACACGGAAAGATGCTTCGGCAGATTGAGGTGCAGCGGCGGCAACTTCCTCTTCACGAGGGGTTGACGAAGATGGAAAGCCTGCTAATATGGCCGGCTCGCTTCGCAGAAAACCTTCGGGTCGAAACGAAGCAGCGTCAACCACCTCGAAATGAGGTGTTGACGGCAAGAAAAAGTCCGCTATAATGGGCGGCTCGCTTCGGCGGAAACGACGAAGCTGACGGGAACGGCGCTGAGGCCACTTCCCAATGTTCTTTGACAGTGTGCGCAGGTAATTTGTGCGGACGCCTGCAGGAAGGATGATTGTCCATCTTGCAGACGTTTAATCAAAAAGCAACATATTAATTGCTTTGCAAGCGATAAGTTGTCAGTGGTTGAACTTCTGCAGCTAAAGTATTTGTCTTCGGACATGTAATTTTAAGTGAAGAGTTTGATCCTGGCTCAGAGTGAACGCTGGCGGCAGGCCTAACACATGCAAGTCGAACGGCAGCACAGT
>NZ_UIHB01000008.1 GCF_900476395.1 Xanthomonas euroxanthea | reverse complement strand
GCCATTGAACTCGCTGGATTGCCTAGTGCTATCTCTGCCAACTTGCTGCGGCATATACGACCCAGCGGGCTGGCCCTGAGGTCCCGGGGCTGCTGTGTTGTTGAATGCAGTGTAGGACAGGAACGTGCCCATATTGCCCTGCCATAGCGCGGCGGCGATGGTGGGGACGGTGATGATGAGCATGGTCATGATCAGGCCGATGCCGCCCTGCTGCAGGGCCTGGCTGGAGAGGCCTTCGGCACTGGCCAGAGGGATGAACTTGACCACCCAGTAGGCGGCGGCGACCTTGGCGGTGAACTTAAGCACCATGGCCGTCACGACCGACAGCATTGACATTGAGAACAACGTACCGATGACGTAGAACAGCCACTTCTTGAACAGGTCCTTGGTCTGGTCGAAGATCAGCGCCAGGATGAAGATCGGCCCGATGCCGATCAAGAAAGCCATGGTGAACTTGAACAGCAACAACATCGCGCCGGCGGCCATCGGTGGGCTGGCGGTGCCGAAGCCTGCCATCAGCATGGCGCGACCTTTTTTCTCGAGCACTTCCGGCTGGGCCGGATCTACGCGCACCGCATCCAGTGTGGCCATTGCGACCTGCGTGTACGCCAAGTTCTCGTCGATGGCATCGGCGGCAGTGCCCTCATCGCCGGTGAACAGGCGGTGGATTTCCTTGTCCAGGTTCTGGGTCATGGTCTGGTGCAGCATGGCGCCGTTGACCCCGAGGGCCGAGGCAATGCTGATGATGACCGCGACCTTGGCGGCTTTGACCATGGTGGCCATCGCACTCTCGCGCGACTGCCCGGTGGCGATGCGGTAACCCAGAATCAGGATCCACAGCGTGGTCACTGTCAGCGCGATCGTGCTGACCCACTTCATGGCCCGTTTCATCAGTTCAAGGCCGAGATCCTGGATTTCCCGGTTGAAGTAATCGTTGACCAGTTTGAAGAAGACGAAGTCGCCGAGCGTGGCGTCCACCAGGGGCTGCAACCAGCGCGTCCCACGCGGCGCGCACCGAGCTGCCGTAACAGTCGGCAACTGGGCAGTCATCGGTGTGATCCGCTCGATCATGGCCTTACATTACACGTGCAGGCGATTGCTGAGTCATGTCCGCCTGCGATCGCTGCGCGTCCAGTGCGCGCGAGTTTTGCAGGCTCTCCTGCAGCGGCGGCACGTCAGCCGACAGGTCCACTTTGGCCCGGAATCCCGGCGTGTTGCCGATGATCCAGGCATTGCCGTCCTGCACGGTGACGCTACGCAGCTGGCCGACGTCGAGGATGCCAGCGCGTTTGGCCTCGACGGTGGCGTACATGGCCTCTGCCGGCGAAGTGCCGGCGGGGAGCTTGCTGTGGATGGCTTGGTAAAGAGGATCGTTGGGTATCGATGCGGGCGTGGGCTCAACGCAGCGCTCAGGCGACCTGCCTAACAGCATCTTCCAACCTGGCGGGAAATACATCGGTGCGTGCTCGGTTTGCATCCGCTCTTGCAGCTCCTTCCAACGCGCCGCTGCTATCTCCGTATGTCCGGCGCCCGGTGCCAGCGTGCCGCGCATGTAATTAATGCCATCGGCCAGAGTCATCGCCTGCATGCTACGTGCACCGAGAGTGGCGCCAAGTCGCATCGACCCAACATCGTCGCGATACTTGTCGATCAAAGGTGCATATTGCTGGGCCAACTGCTGCGCTTCGGGGTGTTCTAGTACCGATCGATCCGGCTTGCCATCACCATCGACCGGCAGGAAATTGTGGATGCGGTGCGATTCGCCGAGCGGAATGGCCACAAGAGGATTACGCGCGTCCAGCACGCTGCGGGTGTTGTTGTAACCGGCCTGTTCCAGCAAAGCGATCTCCTGCGGCGTGGCATAGAGCTTCACTTGGCCGTAATGTCTGCTGGCGGCACTGACCGCATCGCCGGCCATCACGTGATTGATGACATCGGTGCCGCCTTCGGGAATGCGCCGGTCCAAGCTGACCGCGCCGTAGGCGTTGAAAGTCTCGCCCTTGATGCCGAAGTGGTGTGCGCTCACCTGCGCAAGGTTGCCGCCGAGGGAGTGGCCAGTAACGGTGACTACCGGTGTACGCCCGTCACGCTTGCCTCGCCGCTCAGCTATCTCCATTGCATGTCGGGTGAGTTCAATTGCATCAGCAGCTTGGTTATTGTGACGAGTTGCAACCATGCCACCATCTGCGTAGGCGCCATCTTGTTTGGGTTGACGATCAAATTCGGTGCCGCGATGGGCGACGACAATTTCACCTGTATCTATCCGCTGATAGATGGTTCCCTGATAGCCGGACGGAGTATCAACGTATTCGAGCCGCTTATAGGGAACGCCGCCGATATTTGCGGTTCGACTATTTTCGCCCGTTTCATCTGGCTTTTTATAAACATCACTTGCCAGCGCAGCATATTGTTGTGCGGTCAGAGTCATAGTGCGTCCTTTCTGGCTATCAAAGTCACTTTGAACAACTGCTTGCGCAAATCTTCCTTGAATTGACTTGGGTCTGAGTGGCCGGAGTCGGGGTAGTCGCTCATCTCATCTTCGGGATACCCACCTGACCAGAAATAGGTCGTAGCCGGAATGCCGCTCCATAATTTATCTTTGTATAAACCTGGCTGAAACCTGGTTTCTTCGTGTCTCCCGGTAGCCTTTAACGAAACATCTATGCTAGTGAGTTCCCATCGGCAGACTCCCTTGGCATAGTAGTCTGCATCAATCATGCCATCGGCATAGATCGTCGCGACGTAAATGGAGGCATCGCGCTTCTCAAAGTGAATGGGGATGCCATCTTCATCAGGCTTGTTCCACACCCCGGCAATGGGCTCAATTGGAGTACATTGCTTGTGGTTAGTCATCTGGTAGAAGGCCGTGCCTGAGATCCACTCAAACGGCCCCGGCGCATCCTCGATGGTCATCGTTATTCGGTACGCTTGCGTCGGATTCGGATTCTTGCGATAGACAGGTTCGCCGTCGACGGGCGTCGCGTCGGTTTCGTGTTTCTCAGAAGCAGCGTTCATGGGATTGCACCCTGCCAGGAACGTGAGGAAAAGGTAGCCCAAAATCTTGATCTTCAGATAGCTGTTCATGTCACCATTGTGCACCGTGCAGACCGCTCGGCAACGGTGATCCCATCACCCAGCTGACGAGCACTACGGTTGATGTTAGGGCTGCGCAATACCCTGCAATGTGTAGGAAGCCGAAAATCAGCCCGAACTCCGGGAGTTGCATCACTAGATGGCATCGCCAAGGGGTGCATGCCGCGCCAACGGTTAATAGGAGCATCAACGCGTTGTTGAAACTTGTATTGTGCAACTGTCGTAATTCCGCAGTCTGTTTATCCTGATTTGCGAAGGTTTTGTGCAATCTACGCCGTCAGCAGTAGTGCAACGGCAATATGCATCGCCGCCCCCCACTCTGGCTCCAGAGTGTGCGAGCACAAGAAAGTGGGTAAACGTTGTGCGTGAGCTAAGGCAAGAAGGCTGGCAGTGAGCGTGAGCGTTAAGACAACGACGATTGGGAGATTGCGCAGGCTCTCGGCTGACCGATACCAAATCAGCATTATGGAGGAAGAGTGTTCTACCACTGCATCGCTCCTATGAAGTGCGAGTTATCTGCTGCGCGGCACCTAAAGCATCCTGCGGCACAACCACGGTGGCATGCGATAAGGCGACCCGTGCAAAAATCTATGCGAATGCTGCATTGAATAAAGTAGGGTTTTGTGAAGCTAGGGGCAGCCAATAACCAGTCGGAGCATAAAGACGCAGAGCGTAAACGGATCATTGTTGTAGCAAGAAATGATCTCATGGTGACCGCCGGTCTATGCTGGAGACTGGGGCGTTAAGGCCCGCAGTAATGGATTTATAATTAATCTAAAGTTCTTTGGGGTCGCCTACTATCAACTCCTTTAGATTGTAATCCTTGCTTCGAAATCAGAAAGATGGCGTCGGTTTGCTTGATAAATTTAGTGTGATATAGCTAATATTTTTTAAAGACCGGTTCTGAGCATTCCTGATAAATAACCTTGCACTGCATGCCAGGATTCCTTTTTTCGCACTGATGTAAAGCATCTTCGGATGCTTTTGCTTTAGTTGATCTTCCTATAAATTGAACTAACCCATCAGGATTTGGTTTTCCATCAAGTTGTGGTTCACCTATAGCGGCACATTGGTTCTGATAAGTTAGCGTGACACGGCAGTTGTTTGCCCCAAGCTTTGCGCAACGTTCTAAAGACTGTTGTTTGGCTTCTGACTCTGATAACGCCCCTGTCGGCACTCCATAATAGGGAGTGGAATCAATAGTGCCAAGAGCAATCGCTCCCCAAGTTTTAATCCACTTACCAAGCGGGCGTGGTTCCTGAGGCATGGCGGAGCCTGATTGCGGCATAGGTGCGCAAGCGACGGCTCCTTGGCCGCCAATTGGATACTGCCCAGGAGGACAGTTTCCTTCGGCGGCAGCATGGCCACAAAAAGCACAAATGAACGACCCAAGTAGCGTAATTTTCAGCATTTCTCTCTCAGGAAATTAAAACGCCATTGCATATCAAAAAACAGTCAGTTCACGTATCAGCCCAAGCGGCCGCTATCCCGTTGAGTGGCGATTCCTCGCGTCCCTACTTGGGGATTTTCGGGGCTAGAATGTGGAGGGCCAGAAACCCGTCCTGAAGACAAACTTGACGGGCTCGCCTCAGAACCTATTTGGTTGTTGTTTGCTTCAATACGGGATGGCATATACGACCCAGCCGGCTGTCCCTGCGGTCCAGGGCTTGCTGCAGTCCCAAACGCCGAGTAGGCCATGAACGCGCCCATATTGCCCTGCCATAGCGCCGCGGCGATGGTGGGGACGGTGATGATGAGCATGGTCATGATCAGGCCGATGCCGCCCTGCTGCAGGGCCTGGCTGGAGAGGCCTTCGGCACTGGCCAGAGGGATGAACTTGACCACCCAGTAGGCGGCGGCGACCTTGGCGGTGAACTTAAGCACCATGGCCGTCACGACCGACAGCATTGACATTGAGAACAACGTACCGATGACGTAGAACAGCCACTTCTTGAACAGGTCCTTGGTCTGGTCGAAGATCAGCGCCAGGATGAAGATCGGCCCGATGCCGATCAAGAAAGCCATGGTGAACTTGAACAGCAACAACATCGCGCCGGCGGCCATCGGTGGGCTGGCGGTGCCGAAGCCTGCCATCAGCATGGCGCGACCTTTTTTCTCGAGCACTTCCGGCTGGGCCGGATCTACGCGCACCGCATCCAG
>NZ_UIHB01000009.1 GCF_900476395.1 Xanthomonas euroxanthea | reverse complement strand
GGCCTGCGACCACGGCGATGTCGGCGCGTTCCTCGCGCACCGCATCGGCGGCTTCGTCGCTGCCCTGCTCGGTCAACGCCAGATCCAGCTGCGGTTCTGCGCTCAGGCTGCCGGTGATCGCCTGCGCGTGCAGGCGGTCACCGGCACGGCATCAACGCGTCAGATACTGGTTGATCAGGTTCTCGTAGGCTTCCTGGCGGCCGCTGAGTTGCTTGGGTTCGTTGCCGGCCGCGTACTGGGCCAGATCCACCAGCGTGCTGCTGCCGTTGGCAAACTCCGCACCCGCGCCGCTGTCGAAGCTGGCGTAACGCTCGGCGCGCCACTGCTCCAGCGGCGAAGCGGTCAGCAGCGCATTGGCCACTTCCAGCCCGCGTGCGAACGCGTCCATGCCGCCGATATGCGCCAGGAACAGGTCCTGCGGATCGGACGACTCGCGGCGCACCTTGGCATCGAAATTCAGCCCGCCCGGTGCCAGCCCGCCCTGGCGCAGCACCACCAGCATGGCGCCGACGGTGTCGTACAGGTCAGTCGGGAACTGGTCGGTATCCCAGCCGTTCTGCGGGTTGCCGCGGTTGGCATCGATGCTGCCGAGCAGGCCGGCATCGGCTGCCACCTGCAGGTCGTGCTCGAAGCTGTGGCCCGACAGCGTGGCGTGGTTGGCTTCGATATTGAGCTTGAAGTCCTGGTCCAGGCCGTGCTGGCGCAGGAAGCCGATCACCGTGGCGCTGTCGAAGTCGTACTGGTGCTTCATCGGCTCCATCGGCTTGGGCTCGATCAGGAAGTTGCCTTGGAAGCCGATCGCACGGCCGTAGTCGCGTGCCAGGGTCAGAAAGCGCGCCATGTTGTCCTGCTCGCGCTTCATCTGGGTATTGTGCAGGCAGGCGTAGCCCTCGCGGCCGCCCCAGAACACGTAGTTTTCGCCACCCAGCTCGACGGTGGCATCGATCGCGGCCTTGACCTGCACCGCCGCACGCGCCACCACGTTGAAGTCCGGGTTGGTCGATGCACCGTTCATGTAGCGCGGGTGCGAGAACAGGTTGGCGGTGCCCCACAGCAGCTTGACGCCGGTGTCGGCTTGGCGCTGCTTGGCGATGCCGACCATGTGTTTGAGGTTGCGCTCGTACTCACCGATGTCGTCGGCATCCGGCGACAGGTCGATGTCGTGGAAGCAGTAATACGGCACGCCAAGCTTGGTGAAGAATTCGAACGCGGCATCGGCCTTGGCTTCGGCACGGTCCAATGCGGTGTTGCCGATATCCCACGGGTACGCGCGCGTGCCCGGGCCGAACGGATCGGCGCCATTGCCGCAGAAGCTGTGCCAGTAGGCCACGGCAAAGCGCAGATGCTCGGCCATGGTCTTGTCGCCGACCTGCTTGTTGGCGTCGTAGACCTTGAAGGCCAGCGGTTTGTCCGAGTCGCGGCCTTCGAAGCCGATCTTGCCGATACCGGGGAAATATTCCTTGGCGCCGATGTAGACGGTGTTGCTCATGGGGCGGAACTCCTGCAAAGAGGCGAGGGAAGAAGGAAGGGCGTTGCAGACCAGTGGCCAGTCACGCAGCGCGGCAATCGTGCATGCGCACCGCCACCGCGCCAGCAGCGCGCACGCT
>NZ_UIHB01000010.1:105603-340839 GCF_900476395.1 Xanthomonas euroxanthea | reverse complement strand
CAAAGTATGATCATCTGTTGCTGGCTGCGGCGCGCAGAAAAGCGCCGTGCTCGCAGCCCGGTAGTGAAAAGAGGATGGGCCAGACTAGCACCGAGGGCAGGGTTTTCCCAGACTTATTCACAGGTCCATCCACAGGGCGCCACCGCCGTCACCTCCGGTAAAGTGTGCGGGGAGTTGACCCGGACGCAGGTGGCCCTATAGAATTGCCGGTTCTATTCGTCTCCATTCATGCAGAGGGCCCCATGGCCACCAAGCGTACTTTCCAACCCAGCAACCTCAAGCGAGCACGCGACCATGGTTTCCGCGCACGTATGGCAACCGCCGACGGCCGCAAGATCCTGGCTCGCCGCCGCGCCAAGGGCCGCAAGCGCCTGAGCGCTTGATTGCCGCGCCGCTCCCTGCGGCCGAGGCAGTCCCTAACGTGAACGCATCGAACCCGTGCAGGCGATTTCCTCGCTCTGCGCGGGTTCGTACGCGTGCGCAATATACGGTCGTTTTCGATACGGCACGTCGTACCTCGGACCCGTTGCTCAGCCTGCACTGGCGGACCGGCGATACGCCGCCGCGCCTGGGCATGGCGGTGTCGCGCAAGGTCGATACGCGTGCGGTGGGTCGCAACCGGATCAAACGCGTCCTGCGCGATGCCATGCGCCATCTGCTGCCCGAGCTTGCCGGCGGCGACTACGTGATTGTGGCGCGTTCGGCGGCCGCAAAAGCGACCAATCCACAGATTCGCGATGCCTTCGTGCGTCTGCTGCGCCGTGCCGGCGCATTGCCCCTGCCTGCCGCGCCCGGCACAATGCCGCCCGCCAGGACGATGCACCCATCCTCCCTTTCCCCGACAGAGCCGGAACCCAGTTCCGACTGAGCGAGTTGCTGCCCGATGAACCAGACCCGTGTTTTCCTGATTTTTGCCTGGCTGATGGTCGCGGCGCTGCTGTGGATGGAGTGGGGCAAGGACAAGGCGGCCGCCAATGCGCCGGTGGCCGCGGCGACCCAGTCGGTGCCGGCCGCGCGTGACCTGGACGCAGCTGCGACCGCGGCCAATGTGCCGGCGGCACAGGCCATCCCGCAGGCGGGCGCGCCGGGTGCCGTGCCGGCGACCAGTACCACCGCCGCGACGCCGGCCGCTGCCGGCGCTGCGCCGGTGATCACCCTGACCTCGGACGTGCTGCGCCTGAAACTGGACGGCCGCAGCGTGCTCGATGCCGAATTGCTGCAGTTTCCGCAGACCAAGGACGGCACCGCGCCGGTCAGCCTGCTGACCGAAGATGCCGCGCACCCCTACAACGCCACCAGCGGCTGGGCCAGCGAGCATTCGCCGGTTCCTGGCGTGGGCGGCTTCCGCGCCGAACAGCCGGGCACCGCATTCGCACTGGCCAAGGGCCAGAACACCCTGGTGGTGCCGTTCGTGTGGAATGGCCCCAACGGCGTGTCGATCCGCCGCACCTTCACCCTGGAACGCGGGCGCTACGCGATCTCGATCAAGGACGAGGTGATCAACAAGAGTGGCGCGCCGTGGAACGGGTACGTGTTCCGCAAGCTGAGCCGGGTGCCGACCATCCTCAGCCGCGGCATGACCAACCCGGATTCCTTCAGCTTCAACGGGGCGACCTGGTACAGCCCGCAGGAAGGCTACGAGCGTCGCGCGTTCAAGGACTACATGGACGACGGCGGCCTCAATCGCCAGATCACCGGCGGCTGGGTGGCGCTGCTGCAGCACCATTTCTTCACCGCGTGGATTCCGCAGAAGGACCAGGCCTCGCTGTATGTGCTGAACCAGGACGGCCCGCGTGACGTGGCCGAACTGCGTGGCCCGGCCTTCACTGTCGCGCCGGGTCAGACCGCCACCACCGAGGCACGCCTGTGGGTCGGCCCGAAACTGGTCAGCCTGATCGCCAAGGAAGATGTGAAGGGGCTGGACCGTGTGGTCGACTACAGCCGCTTCTCGATCATGGCCATCATCGGCCAGGGCCTGTTCTGGGTGCTGAGCCATCTGCACAGCTTCCTGCACAACTGGGGCTGGGCCATCATCGGGCTGGTGGTGTTGCTGCGCCTGGCGCTGTATCCGCTGTCTGCTGCGCAGTACAAGTCCGGTGCCAAGATGCGCCGCTTCCAGCCGCGCCTGGCGCAGCTGAAGGAGCGCTACGGCGATGATCGCGTCAAGTACCAGCAGGCGACGATGGAGCTGTTCAAGAAGGAAAAGATCAACCCGATGGGCGGCTGCCTGCCGCTGCTGATCCAGATGCCGATCTTCTTCGCGTTGTACTGGGTGCTGGTGGAATCGGTGGAACTGCGTCAGGCGCCGTGGCTGGGCTGGATCCAGGACCTGACCGCGCGCGATCCGTACTTCATCCTGCCGCTGCTCAACATCGCCATCATGTGGGCCACGCAGAAGCTCACCCCGACCCCGGGCATGGACCCGATGCAGGCCAAGATGATGCAGTTCATGCCGCTGGTGTTCGGCGTCATGATGGCCTTCATGCCGGCCGGCCTGGTGCTGTACTGGGTGGTCAACGGCGGGCTGGGGTTGCTGATCCAGTGGTGGATGATCCGCCAGCACGGCGAGAAACCGAGCAAGATCATCCAGGCCAACGCAAAGTAAGCAGTTGCACAGAGCCCGCCGCAAGGCGGGCTTTCTGTATGTGCGCCCGGATGTCGTTTTTTTTTTTAGCTATGCCACGGATGCTGTCGTGATGTCATCGCTGTTGCACCGCTTGCGATGCACCTCGTTGCGCCAGCGTGTTGGCGTGGCCGGCTATCGCAAGCAGCGTGCAGGCAACACTGGATCGGTGTCTTGAAGATCGATCCATCGTGCGCAAGGCTTACGGCATATCCGTGAAATGCAGCCATACCGCCGCCGCGCGCGCAGGCGCATGCAAGCCACGTCTTTGACTACACGCCTTACCATCTGCCTATGTCTTCTTCGCCATCGACCATTGTTGCCATCGCCAGCGCCGCCGGAACCGGAGGCATCGGCATCGTGCGTCTGTCCGGGCCGCAGGCCGCGCAGATCGCCGCCGAGTTGGGCGTCCCGACTCTGCAACCACGGCAGGCGAGATACGCACGCTTTCGCGATGCGCAGGGCGAGGTGATCGACGATGGCATCGCCTTGTGGTTTCCGGCGCCGCACAGCTTCACTGGCGAAGCGGTGGTGGAGTTGCAGGGCCATGGCAGCCCGGTGCTGTTGCGGCAGCTGGTGAGCCGCTGCATTGCCCTGGGCGCGCGCCAGGCGCGCGCGGGCGAGTTCAGCGAACGCGCCTTTCTCAACGGCAAACTTGATCTGGCGCAGGCCGAGGCGATCGCCGATCTGATCGCCGCCGGCGATCTGCGCGCGGCACGTGCTGCGCGCAGATCGCTGGACGGTGTGTTTTCGCAACGTGTCGATGCAGTCAGCGACGGCCTCACCCGGCTGCGCATCCACGTGGAAGCAGCCATCGACTTTGCCGACGAGCCGCTGGACACGCTGGGCGGGGCGCAGGTGCGCGATGGATTGACCCAGGCTCGCAGCCTGCTTGCGCAGTTGCTGCGCGATGCCGAGCGCGGGCGCAAGCTGCGCGACGGCCTGCATGCGGTGCTGATCGGCCCGCCCAACGCCGGCAAGAGTTCCTTGCTCAATGCGCTGGCCGGTAGCGAGCGCGCCATCGTCACCAATGTCGCCGGCACCACCCGCGACACCTTGCAGGAAGCCATCCAGCTCGATGGCTTCGACCTGACCCTGGTCGACACCGCCGGCTTGCGCGAGGGTGGCGATGCGATCGAGCGCGAGGGCATGCGTCGCGCACGTGTCGAACTGCAGCGCGCCGATCTGGCGCTGGTGGTGCTGGATGCACGCGACCCGCAGGCCGCACGCGATGCGATCGGCGATGCCATCGATGCGGTGCCGCGTCAGCTGTGGATCCACAACAAATGCGATCTGCTGGCCGACCCCGCAGCGCTCGATCGCGACGCGATCGCAGTATCGGCAGTGACCGGGCAGGGACTGGAGCAGTTGCACGCCCGGTTGCGCGAACTCGCGCTGGGCGATGGAATGGAAAGCGTGGAAGGTGAATTCTCCGCACGCACGCGGCATGTCGACGCACTGCGTCGTGCCGAACAGCACGCAGATGCGGCGGATCTGGAGCTGGGTTTCGAACAACTCGAACTGGCCGCCGAAGAACTGCGTCTGGCACAGGAAGCCCTCGGCGAGATCACCGGCAAGCTGAGCGCCGACGAGTTGCTGGGCAAGATCTTTTCGAGTTTTTGTATCGGCAAATAAACCACTTACTTGCCGCGACGTATGAAGAGCCGATGCAGATGCTCGCTGTCGGTGTTCTGATCTGCGGACCGTAGCGGTGACAGGCGCAAAGCGCGAGTGGCAGGGTCACTTGCTGTGATATCGAAACCCAGAACCCGCGCCCGCGCCGCAGAAACAAATCACATCACCCCAGGCAGCACGGTCTGCAGTGCGGCGTTCTCCGCCGCGCAGGCTGGCGATTCCGCCAGCGCTACCGGCTGCTTCGCACGTGCCTTGGCGATCTCGCGACGTGCGGCGGTGAGATCCTTCTGGAACTCGGCATTGTCGTGCAACGCGGCGACGGTGGCGGCGCCCATGATGCGGCCCTGCAGGACATCGCTCTGCCAGTGCACGTTGCAGACCAGGCGGCTGTCGCCGAAGGCGCGGCCGCGGGCGAGCAGGGCATCGCGTTGTGCGGGGGCCAGCTCGGCCAGGATCAGGCCCCAGCTCCAGCCGATGGCAGTGTGGCCGGAGGGATAGGAGCCGTTCTTGCGCAGTGCCGCGTCGTCGTCGGGCGTGCACATCGGTTGGTCGTTGCGCATGAACGGGCGCGGGCGTTGGTAGCGCGCCTTCGCTGCGCTGGTGCTGGTACTGGCATCGCGCATGCTGCGCTCCAGCAGGCGCAGCAGGTGCGGGGTGTGGGCCTGGTCGATCTGGATGCCGAGCGCGCAGCTGAAGTGGGTGGCGGCTGCGGGAAACCCCAGCGCGGCGTCCCGTGTGGCCAGGTCCCAGCGCGGTGTGCCGCGCAGGGCGAGCATGGACGTGGCGATGGCCTGATCGTTGGCGAGCGCGGCGCTGCCGTCCTGCGGCGGCGGCGGTACCAGGCGCAGGCTGTCGGGCACGTGTGTCTTTTCCAGGTAGCCATGTGCATCGGTGGCGATCACCGAGCCTGTCGCGGCGACGTTATCCCGCGCGCTGGCGATACCGCATCCCCAGGCCAACACGGCGATGGCGGCGCCGGTCAGCGTCCGGGAACAAGCACGGGCAATGCGATGGGACATGGACCAACCCTCGGACAACACAGATGGATCAGGTCGCAGATTACGACGCGCAGATGACATCTGCATGCAAGCGCGGCGCAGCGCTTGCGCGGGATGCGCTGCGACTGTCGCGGCACTGTCACCTGGCCGTCGCATCGACGCAAGACAGCTGTCGCACGCTTGCCGTCATCTTTTGACTCGTTCCCTGCCGCCCATGCCCAAGATCCATCTCTTAAGTGCCGCTGTCCTCACCGCGCTCGTGCTGTCGCCGGCCGCCCATGCTGCCGACCCCGACGTGACTGCCGACACCGGCACGACCGTGCAGCAACTCGATGCGGTCTCGGTGATCGGCCAGGGCGAAACGCGTCAGGTGCAGCGCATCACCCAGCAGGACATCCCGGTGTTGCCGCCGGGTACCAGCATCCAGAAGCTGCTCAACCGCATGCCGGGCGTGAACGTGCAATCCAACGATGCCTTCGGTGCCAACGAGGAGTCGCAGACGATCAGCCTGCGCGGCTTCAACGGCACGCGCCTGGGCTATACGCTGGACGGCCTGCCGCTGGGCGACAACGCCTACGGCAACTACAACGGCCTCAACATCAGCCGCGCCCTGATTGCGGAAAACTTCGGCGGCGTGGAGCTGGCCTCGGGCATCGGCGCGCTGGGCACTGCATCCACCAGCAACCTGGGCGGCACCATCCAGTACTACTCGGCCGATCCGTCCAGCGTGTTCGGCGGGCAGCTGTCGCAGACGGTGGGCTCGGACGCCAACCGCCGTACCTTCCTGCGTGTGGATACCGGCGACTACAACGGCTTTTCGGCCTATCTGTCCGGCATCAATGCCGAAGCCGACATGTGGACGCGCCCGGACTCGCCGACCACCACGCGGCAGTTCAATGCCAAGGGCGTGTACCAGTTCGATGGCGGCAAGCTGACCGCATTTGCCGATACCTCGCGCACCTCGCAGGCGGACTATGCGTATCTGTCCAAGAGCGGCATGGCGCGTGGCCTGGGCTGGGACTGGAACCTGTACGCACCGGACTGGAACCGGGCGTTGGCCGCGGCGTACTGCGCACCGGCCACGCGCAATGCGGCGCGCTGCGGTTTCAGCGGCGGCGTGGACAATGTCGACGATGCCTACTACCAGAGCCGCGCCTTGCGCGACGACGATCTGTTCTACGTGGCCGGCGACTTCCAGCCCAACGATGCGATCAGCCTGCATACCCAGGTCTATCACCACGAAAACAAGGGGCAGGGCCACTGGTGGTCGCCGGGCCAGGCATCCAATCCGGGGACGCCGCAGGCGCTGCCGATCTCGATCCGCAGCACCAACTACTGGATCAACCGCACCGGCGGCATCGCGTCGCTCGGCTGGAACCTGGGCGCGCATCACCTCGAAGCCGGGCTGTGGTACGAGCGCAATCACCACGATGTGGAGCGAAATTTCTACTGGATCGACGGGCCGGTCAGCGACGACAAGTTCCTGCAGGATCCGGATCGCCGGCTGTTCTCGCAGAACTACATCATCACCACGCGGCAGTTCTACGTGCAGGGCAACTTCAAGTTCCTCGACGAGCGCCTGAGCGTGGATCTGGGCATCAAGAGCCCCAGCACCGAAATGACCGCGCGCGAGACGCCGGGGCTGGCGGTGGAAGCACCGGTGGCGACCGGCTCGATCAAGGCCAGCGAGTCGGTGCTGCCGCAGGTCGGCCTGGGTTATCGCATCGCCGACGGGCAGGAGGTGTTTGCCTCGTACGCGGAAAACATCGCCGCGTTCCAGGGCGGCGGCGCCGGTGGTCCGTTGCTGGTGACGCAGGCCTCGTTCGATGCCAGCATCGGCGCGCTGGAGCCGGAAAAGTCGCGCACCGTGGAGGCCGGTTATCGCTTCGTGCGTGACCGCTTCGAAGCCTCGCTGGTCGGCTACGACGTCACCTTCGACAACCGCCTGCTCTCGCTCAATCCCTGCGCCAGCATCCAGCAGGGCACCACGCCGGCCTGCACCACACGCTTCTTCAACGTGGGCTCGGTGAGCAGCCGCGGCGGCGAACTGACCGTGATCTGGAAGCCGACCAGCTACCTGCAGTGGTACAACTCGGCCTCGATCAACCGTTCGACCTACGACGACAACTATGTGCAGAACGGGGTGACCATTCCGACCGCCGGCAAGACCACGGTGGATACGCCAAAGCGCATGTTCGCCAGCGAAATCGCGTTCAACTACGCCAACTGGAACATCAATCTGCGCGGCAAGTACACCGGCCAGCGCTACTACACCTACACCAACGATCAGGGCTTTGGCGGCTACACCTCGTTCGACGCAGGCGCCGGCTACGACTTCGGCCAGGCCGGCGTGCTGCAGGGGCTCAAGCTCTCGCTCAACGTCACCAACCTCACCGACAAGCGGTACGCGTCCAACCTCACCGCGTTCGCCAACAGCGATCCGACTGGCCGCCAGCTGGCGTTCCATGCCAGCGCGCCGCGGCAGGTGTTTTTGACCTTGGATGCGAAGTTCTGAGGACGGGATTGGAGAGTCGGGATTGGGGATTGGGGATTGGTAATAGCGGGTCTTGTGGCTGCTGACTGATTTCCGGTGGCGATCGACGTGGATGGTTTTAGAGTGGCTGGCAACACCTGGCGAGTGATTGTCGGGCGGGTGCGACGATGCGGAGGAAGCGGGATGTACGGTCGTGCATCCCGCCCCGATCATCGACCGAGCTCGCCTGGCGATGACGCGGTGGTGGTGATGGCTGCTCTTTCATTGGAGAAAGGCATGATGCAGTTCCACCGTATCTGGCTGTTGGGGGCAATGATGGTCGGTATGAGCGGGCCCGCGTTGGCAGAGGCGCCGTTGGCGAAGACGGTGCTGATCTCTGCGCACCGTGGCGCCAGCGCACTGCGCCCGGAACACACCTTGGCCGCGTATGCCAAAGCGATTGTCGATGGCGCCGATTTTGTCGAGCCGGACCTGGTGTCCACCAGGGATGGCGTGCTGGTGGCGCGCCATGAGAACGAGATCGGCGGTACGACCGACGTGGCCAGTCACCCGGAGTTCGCTGCGCGCAAGACCCGCAAGACCATCGATGGTCAGGCGATGGAAGGCTGGTTCACCGAGGATTTCACCCTGGCCGAATTGAAGACGCTGCGCGCGCGCGAGCGTCTGCCGCAGTTGCGCGGCACGCGCTGGGATGGGCAGTTTCAGATCGTCACCTTCGACGAGATCATCGATTTTGTCGCAGCCGAATCGGCGGCGACCGGGCGCAGCATCGGGCTGATTCCGGAGATCAAGCACCCGAGCTATTTCAGCCGGCTGCATCTGGCGATGGAAGACAAGGTGCTGGCGAGCCTGCGTGCGCATGCCTACACGCAGACCGCACCGGTGGTGATCCAGTCGTTCGAGACCGGCAACCTGCGTTATTTGCGCGGCAATATCGGGCGCAGCAGCAACATTCGCCTGCTGCAGTTGCTGGCCGGCGCGCAGATGGCGTTGCCCGATGCGGGCGTGGGCAGCGCGCCGCGGACCTACGGGCAGATGATCACGCCCGAGGGGTTGACGCAGGTTGCCAGCTACGCCGATGCGATCGGCCCGGACATCCGCAGCATCATTCCGCTGGATGCGCAGCAACGCCTGGGCACGCCGACCAGCCTGGTGCACGACGCGCATGCGGCAGGATTGCAGGTGCAGCCGTATACATTCCGCCCGGAGAACTACTTCTTGGCTGCCGAAAACCGCAGCAGCGGCGCGGTGAACGAGCGTAACGACGCCGGTGCACTGGCCGAGCTCAAGATCTATCTGGACGCCGGCATCGATGCCTTCTTCGCCGACGACCCGGGCCTGGCACGGCGCGCATTGCAGGGGCAAGCATCGCGCTAGGCAGCGCCTTTGTAGGAGCGTGCCTGCGCGCGATGGGGCGGTCCCGGTAATGCCCTGTCGCGCGCAGGCACGCTCCTACGGGAAACAGGGGCCGTTTGGGTCGTTGCTCCATGCAGGCACTAGCTGCCCGGTGGGCGCTCGCGCGGTGGGAAGTGCAGCACCACGTTGTGCGAGCCGTCTTCCTGGCGCTGCCACAGCACCGGTACCTGGCGCGGCGGTGGCGGTTCCAGCACGTCGTGCTCGCCATTGCTTACTTCCCACGCAGCGTCCTCGTCTTCGTCCTCCCAGCTGTAGCGCGGCCTGGCCTGTTGCGGGTCGCGCAGGCGCAGCAGCAACGCGGCAATCAGGCCGGCCACCGCGCCGCCCAGATGCGATTGCCAGGACACGCCGGCTTCGTGCGGCAGGATGGTCAACAACATGCCGCCATAGAACAGGAAGGCGATCATGCTGGTGGCAATCGCCGGGCGGTCGCGGCGCAGCAGGCCCAGCACGAACACCAGGAACATCAGCCCGTGGGTGACGCCGCTGGCGCCAAGATGCCGGCTGCCGGGCTCGCCCAGCAACCACGCGCCCAGGCCCGAGCCCAGCCACAACAACGGCAGCGCCAGGGCGGTGGCACGCGGATACACGCTGCCGGCCAGCGTGCCCAGGATCAGTAGCGCGGCGGCATTGGCGCCCAGATGCGCGAGCGAGCCATGCAGCAGCGGTGCGGTGAGGATGCCGAGCAGGCCGTCTGCCTGCAGCGGTGCCACCGCCCAGGCGCGCCAGTCGAACATGCCCTGGGCGGTGAACACCGCCACCAGCAGCAGCACGGCGGCCAGGCTGAAGTTGAAGGCACGCAACACCCGGGAACGATCCAGGCGGTCTTGCGCGGTGGCGTCGGCGGCGGCAACAGGAGGCGGTGTCATACCTTCACGGATGGCGTCGCGCGGATTTTTTACAAGCTATCCGCCTCGGGATAAGCAGGCCCGACGACGGGATAATCCAGTTTGGCCGCCGATCGTTGGCGCAGCGGCCGCACGGCACCATGCAGGTGACCGGGGCGCGACACGAACATGCGCGGCATCACGCCCTCGCCAGTTCGGCCCGGAACGCCCCCAGCGAGTGGGAGCCTGAATCCGGGCGGCCTTGAGAGGGGATTGAACGGTGTGGATGCCGCGGTCGTAGAGCTGACGATCTGCGGCTTGGCTGCAGGGCCCTTGCCCGCCCACCATCGCGGGACACGCCGTGAATCCGTCCATGGAGGCTCTTACGCGGCATCCATGCCGCGTAAGGTCCCGCGACGGTGAGCAGGCAAGGGCCCGTCGAGTTGGTCGGTGCGCTTGGTTGTGAGCAGTGCATGCAGCGCGGCCGTTCCCGAATCCCAATTGCAGACTCCGGACTCCCAGCCTGTCAATGCGGGGGCCGGCTTGGGTGGCCGCACCAAACTCAGCAGATGGTGACGACCAGGATCTCGGGTAGCCAGGCTCTGGCGCGGCATCCATGCCGCTCAAGGGCCCGCGACGGTGAGCGCAGGGACCTGTCGAGATGGTCGGTGCGCTCGGATGCCAGCAACACACGCGGCGCTACCGTCCCCGATTCCCGAATCCCGAATCCCGAATCCCAGCCCCTCAGTGCCTGGCCGGCTTGGGCGGCCGCAGCAGGCTCAGCACGATGGTGAAGACCAGGATCACGATCACCACTGCCAGCGAGACCAGCACCGGGATCTTGTACAGATCGATGATCATCATCTTGGTGCCGATAAACACCAGGATCACTGCCAGCCCATACGGCAGCAGGTGGAAGCGGTCGGCCATGCCGGCCAGCAGGAAGAACATCGCGCGCAGGCCCAGCACCGCGAACACGTTGGAGGTCAGCACGATGAACGGGTCGGTGGTGATCGCGAAGATCGCCGGGATGCTGTCCACCGCAAAGATCACGTCGATCACCGCAATCAGGATCAGCACCACGAACAACGGGGTGAACCAGCGCTTGCCGTCCTTGATCACGCTCAGCGCATGGCCGTGGTATTGCGGGCTCAGGCGCAGATGCCCGCGCATCCAGCGCAGCACCGGGTTGGCTTCCAGATCCGGCTCCTTGCCGGCGGAGAACCACATCTTGATGCCGGTCAGCAGCAGGAACGCGCCGAACACATACAGCAGCCAGTGGAACTTGGTCAGCAGCACCGAGCCGGCAAAGATCATGATCGCGCGCAGCACGATCGCGCCCAGCACGCCGATGATCAGCACGCGCTGGCGCTGTTCTTCGGGCACGCCGAAGTAGGTCATCACCATCAGGAACACGAAGATGTTGTCGACCGCCAGCGATTTCTCGACCAGGTAGCCGGTCAGGAACTCCAGCCCGATGCGGTCGGCTGCCGCGTCGCCCATGCTGCCCTGCAGGTACCACCACAGGCCGGCGTTGAAGGCCAGCGCCAGCAGCACCCAGCCGATGCTCCACCAGGTGGCTTCCTTGAAGGTGACCTTGTGGGCACCGCCGTGGCGCATCAGCACCAGATCGACCAATAGCGCCACGATCACCACGATCGCGAAGCCGCCCCATAACCAGACATTGCCAATGGTTTGCATAAAAGAATCCCGATAGTGAAACGACCTGGACAGCCGGTGGGCTGAGGCCTTGTGACACGGAAATCGTGGATTCCGGGTGACGGACCTTCGCCTGCGCGGCGAAGGTCTCGCTCACAACCGGCCGGGCCGGTTGCCGTTGCACCGGAGCCTGGCTGGCAGGACTCGTCATGACGGCGACAACGCTGGGAGCTACTCCCCTTCTGCGCCCGATTCTGCGTGCCGGAGGGCAGGCACGTCAATCCAGCCGGATACAATGGGCGGATGAATACTCCAGTCCCCGTCGTCCGACTCAAGAATGCCTGGCGCTCCAGCCACCCGTGGATCTTCCAGAAGCTGGTGGAAAAGCCCGCCGCCAAGCCCAAACCCGGCACCATCGTCGATGTGGTCGGCGTGGACGGGGAGTGGGTCGGCCGCGGCTTCTATAACGGCCACTCGCGCATCGCCGTGCGCATCCTGGAAACCGACCAGGCGGTGCCGGTGGATGCGGGCTGGTTCTCGCGCAAGATCGCCGCGGCAGTGAGCCTGCGCCGCGACTGGCTCAAGCTCGACGCGGTGTCCGATGCCTGGCGTGTGGTGCACAGCGAAGGCGACGGCCTGTCCGGCCTGGTGGTGGACCGCTATGGCGACCTGGTGGTGGTGGAGTTCTTCGCCGCCGGCATGTTCCGCCACCGCGAGTGGATCTACGAGGCGCTGCGCGCGCAGTTCCCGGGCTGCCGCTTCCACAGCTTTGCCGACGAACACGTGCAGAAGCAGGAAAGCTTCGATTTCCACGGCAATACCACCACCGAAGCATCGGTGATCACCGAGTACGGCATCAGGTTCCGCGCCGACCCGGCCGGTGCGCACAAGACCGGCTTCTTCGCCGACCAGCGCGAGAACCGCCAGTGGCTGAGCGACCAAGTCGAGGGCAAGAGCGTGCTGGACCTGTGCTGCAACACCGGCGGCTTTGCGGTGTATGCGGCCGCGCGCGGTGCGTCCGAGGTGCTGGGCGTGGACATCGACGAGGACGTGATCGCCATCGCCAAGGGCAACGCCAAGCTCAACAACGTGCGGCCCAAGTTCGTGCAGGCCGACATCTTCCCGTGGCTGCGCGATGCGTCCAACCGCGGCGAGCAGTTCGATGTGGTGATCCTGGACCCGGCCAAGATGACCCGCGACCGCGAGCAGGTGATCCCGGCGCTGAAGAAGTACCTGGACATGAACAAGCTGGCGCTGGGCGTGGTCAAGCCCGGCGGCCTGTTCGCCACCTTCTCGTGCACCGGGCTGGTGGCCGAGCAGGAGTTTCTGGACATGCTGCGGCGCGCCTCGTATTTCTCCGGGCGCACCATCCAGATCCTGAAGGTGGCCGGTGCCGGTCCGGACCATCCGTTCATGGCGCACGTGCAGGAATCGCGCTACCTGAAGGCTGTTTTCTGCCGCGTGATCTAGCGCGGCGATCAATCCGTGGAGCGGCCAGTCGATGACACCGGACGATGAGGAACGCAAGGCGCTGACCCGGTTGCTGCGCGAGATCGAGCGGCCCCATGCCAGCCTGCTGGCCAGCAACTGGCCGGTGTTCGGCGTGTGGCTGCTGTTTTCCGGGGCCTTCATGTATCTGTTCCAGACCGGCAGCGGCTCGCCGTTGCATCCGTTGACGTTGGCGCTGGGCTCGACCTGTCTGGGCGTGTTCGGTGCCTGGATCGTGTTGCGCTCGGTGTGGGCGCGGCAGTGGCTGCACCTGCGCGAGCACGTCGACGTGGAGAGCGTGCGCGCGCGCCTGGCCGAACTGGGCGACTGAACACGACGCGCAACACCGCTGCGCGCTGATCAGGCGCGTGCGATGGATTGCGTGCAGGCCAGATCAAATCGTCTGCGTGTTGCGTGTTGCGTGCTGCCAACTGCGCACGCCCGATCGCTTCTGCCAGCCGCTCGAAGGACCACCGGCCAGGCCATCTTCGGCCTGCGCGTATCGGGCCCATCCGCCGATGACCTGCGGCTGGTTGCAGCGGCAACCGATCACCAACCCGCCGGCCCTGCGGTGATGTCCGGCACCGCCTGGCGCAGATCGGCCCCCGAAGCGGACTTTGTCACGGTCTCCGGATCGACATCGCCACAGCACGCCCGGCCCCCATAAACACCGTACTCGCTAGCGCATCGGCGCCGCTCGTCGTGGCCGGATGCCACACGGTCGGACCGCCAGATACTGCAGTGCCCTGCACGGCGGCGCCCACCGCCGTGGAGTTGCCATTCGCGTTGCCATTGGCGTGGCGGCGCGCCCGTGTGCGCGGCGCGCCTGCATAACCCAAGGCAGTCAGGTCATTGCCAGCGGTCATTTCGTTGGCCGCATCCGACCGGACATCGTCGATGTCCGGCGCGCGCTGCGCGGGTAGTGCCATCGCAGCGGGCCACCCGTCGGAGGGCATGGCGGAGTTGCGCCGCTGGCGCATCGTGACTTCAAGAGCAGGCCCTTCGCTCGAACCCCCGGAGAACGCAATGACTTCCTCACTTCGACGTGCGGGCACGTCAGCGGCCGCGTCCTAGATGCCGGCCATCGATTCCCAGCGCGCCGCCTGGCTGGCGACGCAGGTCCTGCCGCACGAGCCGGCGCTGCGGCGCTGGCTGCGCAAGCACGCCCCCGGCAACGTCGATTGCGACGACGTCATCCAGGAGACCTACGCCATCCTGGCCGGGCTGGGCGAGGTGGGTCATATCGCCAATCCGCGCGCCTATCTGTTCACCGCTGCGCAGTCGGTGCTGCTGCAGCAGGTGCGCCGCGCCAGGATCGTGTCGATCGAGAGCGTGGCGGAAATCGAGCGCCTGGACATCACACAGGACGAGCGCTCACCCGAGCGCCACGCCATTGCCGGTCAGGAGCTGCGCCGCATCGGCGAAGCGCTGGCGGCACTGCCGGACAAATGCCGCCAGGTGTTTCTGCTGCGCAAGGTCGACGGCCTGTCGCAGCGCGAGATCGCCGCGCGGCTCGGAATCAGCGAGAACACCGTGGAAAAACACATCGTGAAGGGATTGCGTCTGCTGATGGCACGCATGGGCCGCACGCCCGCATCGGCACCGGCCGCGGGCCACGCCGCGCCGGCCACGCGCCTGGCCGATCCGCAGCGCGGCAGCTGAGCATGCGCAGCATCGACGACATTGCCGCCGCCTGGGTGGGACGCGAGGACCGCGATCCGCTCACGCCGGCCGAGCGCGTGCAGCGCGACCGCTGGTTGGCCGAAGACGTGCGCCATCGCGGCGCCTATGCACGGGCGCACGCGGTGCATCTGCATTTCGATCGTGCGCGCGCGCTGGGGCAGGACTTTGCCGCGGAAGCGACGTGTTCGCGGCGCACGCATCGACGCGGCAGGTGGCTGGCCGCACTTGCCGCCTGCGTGGTCGCTGCGGCTACCGGCATGCTGGCATTGCAGCCCGCCGTCCCCGACACCGGCGCGCCCGGCAGCGGCCATCACCTCACCCGCATCGGCGAGGTGTTGCGCCTGCCGTTGGCAGACGGCTCGGCGGTGACGCTGAATTCCGGCTCGGAAGTGGTGGTGGAGTTCAGCGCCGACCGTCGCCAGATCCAGTTGCTGCGTGGCGAGGCCTTGTTCGATGTGACCAAGGACCGTCATCGCCCGTTCGTGGTGATGGCGGCCGGCGCGGAAGTGCGCGCGGTCGGCACCAGTTTCAGCGTGCGTCGGCGGCAGGACGATGCGGTCAAGGTCGTCGTGCGCGAAGGCACCGTCGACGTGGAGGCCGACCGGCGCACACCGCAGCGGGTGGCCGCCAACATGCTGGCCATGGTCAGCCCGACGCAGGCGGTGCAGGTGCAGCCGCTGCCAGCACGGCGCGTGCAGCAGTTGCTGGTCTGGCGCGAGGGAATGATCGCCTTCGACGGCGACACCTTGGCGCAGGCCGCGGCCGAATTCGCCCGCTACAACGACATGCGCATCCTGATCGACGACCCCGCGGTGGCGCGGCGCACCGTGGTCGGCCTGTATTCGGCCAACGATCCGGAAGGCTTCGCACGCTCCGTTGCGCTGAGCATGGGCCTGCAGATCGAACACACCCGTGGCGGCATCCACCTGCGCGGCGCACTCGCGCAGTGAGGTGCACCGCTGCACGTCACCACCCGCGATGTCGATGGCGGAAAAGCGGCGGCCACGCATCCAACAGACAGGGGGCCACACAGCAACGGTGACGACGACCGGACAGCGGCGCACGCGCGCCAGCGGAGAGTAGTGATGCAGGCAGCAAGCAGGCGTTTGAGCAAGGCCATCGGCACGGCCGTGGCGACGATGGCAGCGGGAGCGGCCTTGGCAGCCTCGCCGCAGGGGCGCACGTTCTCGCTCCCCGAGAGCAATGCGGTGGTGGCGTTGCCGGAATTTGCGCGGCAGGCCGGCGTGCAGATCGTGGCACCCGGCGAATACCTGCAGCAGGTACGCACGCCGGCGGTGCAGGGCACGCTGGAATCGCGCGTGGCATTGCGGCAGTTGCTGGCCGGCACCGGATTAAGCGTGGTCCAAGACGATGGCGAACGCATCACGCTGGCCTCGGCGCAGCCGATGACGGCCGCGTTGCACGGATATCCCGCCGTGGGCTACGCACAGGTGGACGCATCCGCACCGACGCCACCAGCCGCTGCACCGCCAGCCGATGCCGCAGTCGGCAACCTGGATGCGGTGGTGGTCACCGGCGCACGCGGCGTGCAGCGCACCGTCACCGAAAGCCCCACCCCGATCGATGTGATCGGCGCGGCGGAACTGGAAAAGACCGGTCGCCCGGGCCTGCTGGCGGCACTCAACGATCTGGTGCCCTCGTTCAATGCACCGGCCAAATCCGGCAACGGCACCTCGTATGTGATCGCCACCGGCGGGCTGCGCGGGCTCAATCCGGATCACACCCTGGTGCTGGTCAACGGCAAGCGCCGCCACCGCACCGCCAGCATCAACATCGCCGGCATCGTCGGGCGCGGTTCGGTGCCGGTGGACATGAGCCTGATCCCGGTCTCGGCGGTGGATCACATCGAGGTGCTGCGCGACGGCGCCGCCGCGCAGTACGGCTCGGACGCAATCGCCGGCGTCATCAACATCCTGCTCAAGTCCGATGCCGAGGGCGGCAAGGCCGACCTGCTGTGGGGCCAGAACATCGACCGCGCCGATGGCGACAGCAGCAGCGCCAGCATCGGCAAGGGGCTGGCGCTGGGCAGCGACGGCTTCGTCTATCTGGCCGCCGACGCCAGGTACCAGCAGAGCTCCAATCGCGCAGTACCGGTGGCCGACGATTACCGGCTGTACTACCCGGTCAACGGCCAGCCGGACCCGCGCGAGGCCACCGCCAACCGCCTGATCACGCGCAACTTCGGCCAGCCCTGGCAGAAGGGCGCCAACCTGTCCTACAACGCCGAACTGGGCCTGGGCGGCGAGCTGCGTGGGTATTCCTACGCCACCTACAGCCGCCGCCTGAGCGACCTGGAATGGTCGTTCCGCAATCCCAACGCCAACAACACCCTGCAGGAGATCTATCCGGACGGGTACAGCCCGCGCCTGCGCATCGACGAGACCGACTACGAGTTCACCGCCGGCATCAAGGGCCTGTGGGGCCAGTGGGATTGGGATCTGGCCACCAGCTACGGCAGCAACGCCTCCGAACGCGACGGCCTGCACACGCTCAACGCCAGCCTGGGGCCGACCAGCCCCACAGAATTCTATCTCGGCCAGCTGACCTCCACCGACTGGACCACCAGCCTGGACATCACCCGCGGCCTGCAACTGGCCGAGCGCCCGCTGCAGGTGTCGTTGGGTGTGCAGCATCGCTACGAAAAATACGAGATCCAGGCCGGCGAGCAGGCGGGCTACGCAGCCGGCAGCTACGTGTTCCCGGCCGGGCATCCGCGCGCCGGGCAGGCGCCGCCGCCCGGCGCGCAGGGCGCGATCACCTTCCAGCCCGACGAAGCCGGCAGCCTGAATCGCAACAGCGGCGCGGCCTATGTCGACCTGACCTGGGATGTGGCCGACAGCGTGTCGCTGGGCCTGGCCGGACGCTACGAGCGCTTCGACGATTCGGCCGGCGACACCGCGGTGGGCAAGTTCACCGCGCGCTGGGCCATCACCCCGACCTTCGCGCTGCGTGGCGCGGCCAGCACCGGCTTCCGCGCGCCGGCCCTGGCGCAGGCCCTGTACGCGGCCACCAACAGCAGCTGGCGCACGCTGGACAACGGCGACCGCGAGCTGTTCCTGGCCAAGACGCTGCCGGTGGATTCCCCCGCCGCGCTGGCACTGGGGGCCGAACCGCTGAAGCCGGAGGAATCCACCAATGCCAGCATCGGCTTCACCTACAACCCCACGCGCGCGCTCAGCCTCACCGTGGATGCCTACCGCATCGATCTGGACGACCGCATCGGCATGACCGGCTACATCACCGGAGCGGCGATCACCGACCTGCTCACCCGCGCCGGCGTGTCCGGTGTCGACAGCGCGCAGTACTTCACCAACGCCATCGACACCCGCACTGAAGGCGTGGACGTGGTGGCGACCTGGCGCATGGAGGCCGGCGACTGGGGCCGGGTCAACTGGAACCTGGGCTACAACTACAACACCACCGACATCACCCGCATCGCCGACAACCCGGGCGCACTGGACTCGCTGGGCGCCGGCTACGAACTGTTCGACCGTGCCTCGCGCGGCTACCTGTCGCGCACCCCGCGCAGCAAGCTGCTGCTGGGCGGCAATTGGGTGATCGGCGACTTCGCGCTCAACGTGCGCGTCAACCGCTTCGGCAGCTTCGACGTGCTGGAAAACAACCCGGCCAACGATGAGCACGTGCCGGCCAAATGGATCACCGATCTGGAAGCGTCCTACGCACTGTCCGGGCGCATCACCTGGACGCTCGGCGCCAACAACCTGTTCAACCAGTACCCGAAGAACATCGGCGCGGTCGCCAGCACCGGCAGCGGTTTCTATGTGACCAGCGTGCCGTACGGCTTCACCGGCGGGTCCTACTACACCAAGTTGACCTACACCTTTTGAGGAGTGAGCCAGTGCCGCGACTTTCTTCGATGCGGGCGCATGCGCGCAGCGCTTCCATCTGCGCAGGGCTGTTGATCGCATTGCTCTGCGCTCCGACGGCGGCGCTTGCCGGCGCCGGCAAGGACACCGGCGAGATCCTGTGGGACCGCTACGGCGTGCCGCATGTCTATGCCAGGACCGAAGCCGGCACTTTCTACGGCTTCGGTTGGGCGCAGACCCATAGCCATGGCAATCTGCTGCTGCATCTGTATGGCGAAGCGCGCGGCCGCGCCGCCGAATACTGGGGCGAGAAGTACGCCGAACAGGATCGCTGGCTGGTCAGCAACGCTGTCTACCCACGCGCGCAGCAGTGGTACCGGCAGCAGGCCCCGGGCTTTCGTGCCGACCTGGACGCATTCGCCCAAGGCATCAACGACTACGCGGCCGCACACCCGGAGGCCCTGGACGCCAACGTCAAGGTGGTGCTGCCGATCACCGGCGTGGACGTGGTGGCGCACGCGCACCGGCTGATGAATTACGTCTACATCGCCTCGCCGGCCAAGGTGCTGGGCGAGCCGCCCAAGGACGGCCAGGCCCGCGATGGGTCCAACGCCTGGGCGCTGATGCCGAGCAAGACCCGCGACGGCCACGCCATGCTGCTGGCCAACCCGCACCTGCCCTGGGGCAGCGGCTTTTTCACCTACTACGAAGCGCATCTCAACGGGCCGGGTGTGGATCTGTACGGCGCCACCCAGGTCGGCCTGCCGATCCTGCGTTTCGGTTTCAACAAGCAGCTGGGTTTCACCAATACGGTGAACACGCTGCTGGGCCAGACTACCTACAAACTCAGCTTGTCGGGCGATGGGTATCTGCTGGACGGCAAGGTGCTGCCGTTCAAGCGTGAGACCAGAACGCTGAAGATCCGTCAGGCCGATGGCGCGCTGAAAACCCAGACGCTGGAAGTGCGGCAGTCGGTGCACGGCCCGGTGTTCGAACGCTACGACGGCAGCACCGTGGCGCTGCGTGTGGCTGGCCTGGATCGCCCCGACATGCTCAAGCAGTACTGGGACATGGGCAAGGCGCAGGACTTTGCGCAGTTCCAGCGCGCGCTCAAGCAGCTGCAGGTGCCGATGTTCAACATCGTCTATGCCGACAACGCCGGCAACGTGCTGTTCCTGGACAACGGCATCCTGCCCAGGCATGCGCAAGGCGATTTGAAGTACTGGAGCGGCCTGGTGCCGGGCGATACCGCAGCCACCCTGTGGCGCGATGTGCACAGCTACGATGAGCTGCCCAAGGTGATCAATCCGGCTGGCGGTTTCGTGCAGAACACCAACGACCCGCCGTGGCTGGCGAGCTGGCCGCGGGTGCTGGACCCAAGCGCATTTCCGGCCTATGTCGCCCCAACGGGGCCGATGTCGTTGCGTGCGCAGAACTCGGTAAAGATGCTGGCCGAGCACGACAGCATCGACTTCGACCAGCTGGTGGCGCTCAAGCGCACCGCACAGGCGCTGGCGGCCGATCGCACGTTGCCGCAGCTGTACGCCGCAGCCGCAGACAGCACCGATCCGGACATTGTCGCTGCGGTCAACGTGCTCAAGGCCTGGGACCGCCACTTCGAAGCCGACAGCCGCGGCGCGTTGTTGTTCGAGGAATGGGCGCGCCTGTTCACCGGCGATGCGCGCTACCTCTCGCAGGCCGGTTATGCCACGCCGTGGTCGCTGGACGCGCCGCTGACCACGCCCAGCGGCCTGAAGGACCCTGCGCTGGCGCTGCGCCAACTCAAGCAGGCCGTCGCCAGCACCAAGAAGACCTACGGTGCCATCGACCGGCCATACGGCGAGGTGTCGCGCTTCCACCTGGGCGCTGTCGATGTGCCGGGCCGCGGCGGTTTCGGCAATCTCGGCGCGTTCGACGTGATCACCTGGAACCCGCCCAATGCCGATGGCCAACGCCTGCCGCAGCACGGCGAAACCTGGGTCTCGCTGGTGGAGTTTTCCACGCCGCTCAAGGCCAAGGGCCTGATGAGCTACGGCAATGCCAGCCAGCCTGGTTCGGCGCACATCAGCGACCAGCTGCCACTGCTGTCCAAGGGCGAGTTCCGCACCTTGTGGACCACCCGCGAGCAGGTCGAACAGCACCTGGAATCGCGCACCGACTTCTGATGCCCAGCTTCCGACGATCGCCCGACGCCAAGCAGCTACCCGACAGCACCGCCCACTATCCCAGCATCCAAGGACACCGCCCATGCGCACCTTTCTGACCGCCGCCCTGTTCGCCGTCTCGGCGTTGACTGCCACGTTCGCCGCATCGGCGGCCGATCCGCACGACGGCGCCTGGACCCTGGTGGAATCCAAATCCAACTGGAGCGACGGCAAATTTCCCAAGGGCATGCGGCTGACCATCAACGTGCAGTTCTCCGACAACCGCATCGAATACCACTCCATCAACACCACCCGCCCGGACACGCCGTACAAGGTCGATTACGTCACCACGCTGGATGGCAAACCCAGCCCGCTCAACGAGCAGTCGCGCTTCAACCGGATCGCGGTGAGCAAGACCGGCGCCGACACCTACCAGATCCTCAAGATGAAGGACGACGACGTGATCGTCGGCGAGTTCTGGACGTTCTCTGCAGATGGCAAGACGCTGATCCGCAATGGGGTGGGCAAGTCGCCGGAAGGCAAATCCAAGGCCTATCACGAGTTCTTCGAACGCAAGTGAGCGCCGGGGCGTGGTCGGCGACGACGCCCCGGACCAGGCAGGCGAACCTCCTGATCGTGCAGCGGCTGAGGCCAGCGCGGCTATGATCGATACACCCCCAACTTCTGCGAGCTGCCATGACCCTGCATCGCCTGTGCACCGCCATCGTGCTGAGTCTGGCCGTGGCCGCACCCAGCCACGCGCTGGAGTTTTCCAAGGCCGAACTGGCGCGCGCCACCGCGCTGCAACAGCGGCTGGTCACGCTGGATTCGCATCTGGACACGCCGGCCAATCTGGAGCGCCCCGACTTCGACGTCCTGCAGGCGCACGCCGGCAACCGGCTGTCGCAGGTGGATTACCCGCGCATGGTCGAAGGCGCACTGGATGGCGGCTTCTGGGCGGTCTACACCGGGCAGGGCGATCGTAGTGCGGCCGCGCACTTGGACGATCGCGATGCCGGCCTGCAGCGGTTGTTGAAGATCCACACGCTGCTGGCCGCGCAACCGCAGCGCTTCGCCTTCGCCACCACGCCGGCCGATGCCGCGCGCATCAAGGCCGCTGGCAAGCGCGTGGTGTACATCAGCATGGAAAATGCCAGCCCGTTGGTGGCCGACCCCACGCTGCTGCGGTTCTATTACGCGCAAGGCCTGCGCCTGATGAGCACCGTGCATTTTCTCAACAACGAGTTCGCCGACTCGGCCACCGATCCCAAGGGGCCGGAATGGAAGGGCCTGAGTCCGGCCGGCAAGCAGCTGGTGCAGCAGGCGCAGGCATTGGGCATCGTGATCGATCAATCGCATGCCTCCGATGCGGTGTTCGACCAGTTGATCGCGCTGTCGCCGGTGCCGATCGTGCTCTCGCACAGCGGCGCGCGTGCGGTGTTCGACCATCCGCGCAATATCGACGACGCGCGGCTGAAGGTGCTGGCCGCACACGGCGGGGTGATTCAGGTGAATTCCTATGGCGGCTACCTGGTCGACAGCGGCGCCAGCCCCGAGCGCAAGGCCGCCGAGAAGGCGCTGACCGAGCAATACGGCGGCTGGGAGCACATCAAGATCGCCGACGGCACCGCCCTGAGCGCCGCGCTCAAGGACCTGGATGCGCGCTACCCGATCAAGCGCGCCACCGAGGAGGATTTCTTCGCCCATCTGGAGCATGTGCTCAAGGTGGTCGGACCCGAACACGTGGGCATTGGCATGGACTGGGACGGCGGCGGTGGCGTAGTCGGCCTGGAAGACGTCTCCGACCTGCCGCGCATCACCGCCTGGCTGCTGCGCAAGGGCTACACCGAGCCGCAGATCGCCGGCATCTGGGGCGGCAACCTGCTGCGGGTGATGGGGCAGGCGCAGGCGTATGCGGCGGGGAATGGGGAATCGGGAGTGGGGAAGTAGTGCTGGGATTGGGCAGTCGGGAGTCGGGATTCGCAAAGGCGAGGCGGTCTGTCGTGCGTGCGCTCCGAGTCCGGCATGTGCCTCGCGTGCCTCCTGGGGAAGCTGGGCATTTGCACAAAAACTAGCGCCGATCTGCCATGGACTGGCAGCAGGCTGACGATGCTTCCGGGAAAAAGCACCAACTAGAATGCGCCGACCCCTGTGTGGCGTCGGTGCCAACGCACCGCGCACCGGTGGGCTTACCCACTGCTGGAGCGTGCGATGACCCAAGCCCCCCGGCCTCTGCCGCCCTCCGACGGCCTGGGCCCGACCTACCGCAGGATCCTGTGGCGGCTGATCCCGTTCCTGTTCGTCTGCTACCTGTTCAACTACCTGGACCGGGTCAATGTCGGCTTCGCCAAGCTGCAGATGCTGGGCGACCTGGGCATGAGCGAGACCGTGTATGGATTGGGCGCGGGCATCTTCTTCATCGGCTACCTGGCCTGCGGGGTGCCAAGCAACCTGATCCTGCAGCGCATCGGGGCGCGCCGCTGGGTGGCGATCATGATGGTCAGCTGGGGCCTGCTGTCGACCTGCCTGATGTTCGTGCGCACGCCGGCCGGCTTCTACACCCTGCGCCTGCTCACCGGCGCGGCCGAGGCCGGCTTCTTCCCCGGCATAGTGCTGTACCTGACGCGCTGGTTCCCGCGCGCCCAGCACGGCCGGGTCATGACCGTCTTCATGTCGGCCATTCCGATCTCCGGGGTGCTGGGCGGGCCGTTGTCGGGCTGGATCCTCAGCCATTTCTCGGCCGGGCAGGGCGGTCTGGCCGGCTGGCAATGGATGTTCCTGCTGCAGGGCCTGCCCACGGTGCTGCTGGGCATCGGGGTGTGGTTCCTGCTCAGCGATGGCGTGCAGCAGGCAAGCTGGCTGGACCCGCAGGAGAAGCAGGCACTGACCCGCGCGCTGGCCGCCGACGAAGCAGGCAAGCCGGCCGGCGCCTCCACCTCGCTGGGCGCGGTGCTGCGCAACCCGGCGGTATGGCTGCTGGGCACGGTGTACTTCTGCATCCAGAGCGGGGTGTATGCGATCAACTTCTGGCTGCCGTCGATCATCCAGGGCAGCGGTGTCACCGACCCGACCCGGATCGGCCTGATGAGCGCCATCCCGTACCTGGCCGCGGTGGTGTTCATGGTGCTGATGGGCCGCTCGGCCGACCGCCGCGGCGAGCGCCGCTGGCACCTGGTGATCCCGTTGCTGATGGGCGCGGCGGGGCTGTGCATCGCCGCCAGCGTCACCGACAACCTGGCGCTGGCCCTGTTCGGCATGACCCTGGCCACGATGGGCGCGGTCAGCGGCTTGCCGCTGTTCTGGCCGCTGACCAACGGCTTTCTCACCGCCGCCGCGGCGGCCGGCGGGCTGGCGCTGATCAACTCCACCGGCCAGGTTGCCGGCTTCGTCAGCCCGTACCTGGTGGGCTGGATCAAGGACGCCACCCATAGCACCGAGCTGGCGCTGTACGTGCTGGCCGGGGCCATGCTGCTGGGCGCGGCGCTGGTGCTGCGGGTGCCGGCACGCGCGGTGAACCAGTGATGCGTTCCTCCAAGCGAGTGTGCCCATGAAGATCGTCATCGCCCCCGATTCCTACAAGGAAAGCCTGTCCGCGCTGGAGGTGGCCACCCAGATCGAGGCCGGCTTCCGCGAGGTGTTCCCCGACTGGCAGTACCGCAAGGTGCCGGTCGCCGATGGCGGCGAAGGCACGGTCGACGCCCTGGTGGCGGCCACCGGCGGGCGGGTGATCGCCTGCACGGTCAGCGGCCCGCTCGGCACCCCGGTGCAGGCGTTCTTCGGCCTGACCGGCGACGGCCGCACCGCAGTGATCGAAATGGCCGCCGCCAGCGGCCTGGCGCTGGTGCCGCCGGCCGAGCGCGCGCCGCTGCGCACCAGCACCGCGGGCGTGGGCGAGTTGATCCTGGCCGCGCTGGATGCCGGCGCGCGGCGCTTCATCATCGGCATCGGCGGCAGTGCCACCAACGACGGCGGCGCCGGCCTGGCGCAGGCCCTGGGCGTGCGGTTGCTGGATGCGCGCGGCGAGGCGATCGGCCCCGGCGGCGGCGCGCTGGCGGCGCTGGCCCGCATCGAGACCGACGGCCTGGACGTTCGCCTGCAGGACTGCCACTTCGAAGTGGCCTGCGATGTGGACAACCCACTGATCGGCCCGACCGGTGCCTCGGCGGTGTTCGGCCCGCAGAAGGGCGCCACGCCCAGCATGGTGCGCCAGCTCGATACCAACCTGCAGCACTACGCCAACCTCCTGCAGCGCGACCTCGGTGTGCGCCTGCACGACCTGCCCGGCGGCGGTGCGGCCGGCGGCCTGGGCGCGGCGCTTGTGGCGTACCTGGGCGCGCAGTTGCGGCCCGGCGTGGACATCGTGGCGCAGGCGCTGGGGCTGGATGCGCTGGTCGCCCAGGCCGATCTGGTCATTACCGGCGAAGGCCGCCTGGACAGCCAGAGCCTGCACGGCAAGACGCCGGTGGGCGTGGCGCGGGTGGCGCAGCGGCACGGCAAGCCGGTGATCGCCATCGCCGGTTGCCTGGGCAACGGCGCCGCGCGGCTGCATGGGCACGGCATCGCTGCGATGTTTGCGGTGGTGCACCGCGCCTGCACGGTGGAGCAGGCGCTGGCCGAAGCCGCCAGCAACGTGCGCATCGCCGCACGCAACGTGGCGGCGACATTGCAGGTGGGGCAGACGATGGCGCGTACGTCGGGGGGCGCTGACCTGCAGTGATGGCCGCACGCAGCTGCCTCGCACAGATCCTGCTGCTGCAGAGCGGCGTGCGTTGCATGGCTGCCGCATGAGGGCATGGCCCACGCAGCGCGGCGCGTCGGCCGAAAGGACAAGGTAACCACGTCGTTGCCTGCAGCCTCGGACGCGCACTGCCGTGCAGGCGGATGAGCGCAGCGTGCCGGTGGCGTGCCCGGTTCACGGCCCGGACGCCGCGCAACCGCAGCATGGCCGCGACGCGCGCTCATCTGCGCGCCTTGGCCTCATGCTTGGCGACGTGCATGCCGACCATGGCACCGCAGCCTCCCTCACCCCGTCAACAGACCCCAGCCCATGCTCACGCTCGACCGCACCCTGGCGCAGTCCATCGTCGACCGCGCGATGACCATCATCGACGGCAACGTCAATGTGATGGACCACACCGGCGTCATCATCGCCAGCGGCGAGCCGGCCCGCCTCGGCCAGCTGCACAAAGGCGCGCTGCTGGTGCTGTCCAGGCAGGGCCGGGTGGAGATCGATGCGGCGCTGGCCCGGCAGCTGGACGCGGTGCGCCCGGGCGTCAACCTGCCGCTGATCGCCGATGGCCGCATCGTCGGCTGCGTCGGGCTGACCGGCGAGCCGCAGCGGATCGGGCAACAGGCCGAACTGGTGCGCATGGCGGCCGAAGCGATGCTGGAACAGGCCGGCCTGCTGCGCCTGCTGGCCCGCGATGCGCGCCTGCGCGAGGAAGTCACGCTCGGCCTGATCCGCGCCGACGGACCGACCCCGGCACTGGCCGGCTGGGCCGAACGGCTCGGCATCGCGCTGGACCTGCCGCGCGTGGCGGCCGTGATCGAAGTGGAAAGCGGCACCCTCGACCTGGATGCCATGCTGGTGGAACTGCAGCGCCTGCACACGCTGCTGGCCACGCCCGAGCGCGGCAACCTGATCGCCGCCACTGCGCTCAACGAACTGGTGGTGCTCAAGCCCGCGCTGGACCGCCGCGGCCACTGGGACGTGGGCGAACAACGCCGTCGCGCGCATACCTTGCTCGAGCGCATGCGTGCCAGCAGCCCGCTGCGCATCCGCCTCGCGCTGGGGCAGTACTTCCCGCAGCCCAACGGGCTGGCGCTGTCGCACCAGATCGCGCGCACCACCATGCGCATCGGCAAGGCGCGCGCGCCGCAGGCCGACGCGTTCTTCTACGACGACCATCGCCTGCCGGTGCTGGTGGACGACCTGCGCCGGGCCTGGCAGGCCGACGAATTGCGCAAGCCGCTGCAGGCACTGCTGGCACAGGACCGGCGCGGCGACCTGTTGAAGACCTTGTCGGTCTGGTTCGGCGCCGGCATGCGCATGGCGCCCACCGCCAAGGCACTGGCCATCCACCGCAATACGCTGGATTACCGCATGCAGCGCATCGCAGGACTCTGCGGCGTGGACCTGGGCAACACCGACGACTGCGTGCGCCTGTACCTGGCCCTGCAGATGGACGACACCAGCGCCTCCAGCGGCGCCGACCCCGCCGCCTAGGGCGCCGACGCGCCGGTGCCGCCTGGCAGGCCGCAGCGCCGGCGCACACCCCATCCTGTGTCGCGGCGCACGAAACCAGCGTCAGGCAGGTATGCCCGGTCCGCTAGACTGAGCGGATTGTCAGGGGAACAAGCGAGCATTCCGTTGAGCCACTGCGACACCGTCGCGTCATCCACTTCCCGCGAAACCGATCGGCTGTCGCGTCTGGCGCTGTTGCAGATCGTCGATACCGATGCCGAGCCGTTCTTCGATGCGTTGGCCGCTGCCGCGCAGGCGATTGCCGGCACGCCGATCGCGCTGGTGTCGTTGGTGGACGAGCATCGTCAATGGTGGAAGGCCAATATCGGCCTGCCCGGCGCCAGTGAAACCCCACGCGAGCTCGCGTTCTGCACCCACGCCATCGAGGACGATGCGGTGATGGAAGTACGCAATGCGCCGGCCGATCCACGCTTTTGCGACAACACGCTGGTCACCGATGCGCCGGGGATCCGTTATTACGCCGGCGCGCCGATCGTCTTGTCCGACGGTTTGCGCATGGGCACGGTGTGCGTGATCGACCAGCGCCCGCGCGCGCTGGAGCCGGCGCAACTGGCCGCCTTGCAGCAGCTGGCCAGGGTCGCCGCCGAAGGGCTGGAGCAGCGCCGGCTGATGCTGGAGCGCGAAGCTGCCAACGCACAGCTGCAGCAACGCCTGCGCGAGAGCGAAGCGTTTCTGGAACGCACCGGCCGGGTCGCCGGTGTCGGCGGCTGGGAGGTGGATGTGGCCAGCGGCGTGCTGACCTGGTCGGACCAGACCTGCCGGCTGCACGATCTGCCGCCCGGCTACCGGCCGACCCTGGCCGAGGGGATCGGCTTCTATCCGCTGGATGCGCGCGCGGTGATCACCGAGGCGGTGGACAGCTGCGTGCGCGACGGCACGCCCTGGGACCTGGAACTGCCGCTGGTCAGCGCCACCGGCCGGCGGCTGTGGGTGCACAGCACCGGCTCGATGGAGCATGTGGATGGGCGCATCCGCCTGATTGGCGCGATCCAGGACGTCACCGACCGCCATCGCGCGGTGGATGCGCTGGCTGCCAGCGAGCGCAAGTTCCGCAACATGTTCCAGTACAGCCTGGGCCTGATCTGCACCCACGAGATGGATGGCCGGCTGATCAGCATCAATCCGGCCGCGGCGCGCTCGCTGGGCCGCAGCGTGGACGACATGGAAGGGCGCTCGTTGCTGGAATTCATCCGCCCCGAGCTGCACGCCGCCTTCCAGGGCTATCTGTCGCGGATGGTGCTCGACGGCCAGGACGCCGGCGTGATCGAGCTGGTCGCCAGCGATGGCAGCCTGCGCCACTGGCAGTACCGCAACGTGCTGGACGTGGAGGCCGACGCCACCGTCGTGCTGGCGCACGCCCAGGACATCACCAACCAGTACCAGCAGGAGAAGCAGCTGCTGGAATGGTCGTTCACCGACCCGCTCACCAACTGCTACAACCGCCGATTCCTGGACGAACTGGACAAGCGCGACCCCAGCGTGCGCTGGGGCTGCATCGTGGTGGATCTGGACAAGTTCAAGCTGGTCAACGACACCCATGGCCACCAGCGCGGCGACGAAGTGCTGGTGCAGATGGCCTGGTTCCTCAACCAGCCGCTGCGCACCCAGGACCGTCTGGTCCGCCTGGGCGGCGACGAGTTCCTGGTGCTGCTGCATCAACCCACCCAGTCGCAGCTGGCGGCATTGGCGCGCGACTACGTGGCCGCCACCGACGACGCCCCGATCCAGTTCACCCTGGGCACCGCCCTGCGCCACGACGGCGAGGCGCTGGCGGCAGTGGTCGATCGCGCCGACCGTTCGCTGTACGCGCTGCGCCGGGCGCGCCGCGGCACCGGTGTCAGCGACCAGCGCGAGTAACGCGCGCTGCGGCCTGCAAGCGGCCACGGCCGAAGCTGATCGGCGGCTGACCCTCCGCGTCCGACCGGTGCCGAAGAACGTGCCGATGAATACGCGATCGCCTATCATGTAATCGTTTTCAACTACATGGTTTGGAATGGATACCTTCGATCGCACCCAGCTCAGTCCCAAGTGGCAGTTCCGTTTCGATTTCTTCGACCGTCACGGTGGCCCCAAAGACCCCAGTTACAAGAACGCACTGAAGACCCTGAGCTTTGGCGAGAAGGTCAAGGTCGGCATGAACTTCTATGCCTTCTTCTTCGGCGTCATCTATTTCTTCATCATCGGCCTGTGGCGCAAGGCGTTGAGCCTGATCGGCATCAGCGTCGTGGTGAGCATCGTGGCCTCGTTCCTGCCGGCCGCGTTTCAGAACGTGCTGTGGCTGCCGCTGTCGTTGTTGACCGGCATGATCGCCAACTACGCCTACTACCTGGACAAGGTGAAGGGCAGCACCAGCTGGAACCCGTTCGAGGGCATGCGCTGGATCTGAAGCAACTGCGTCACCGGCGCGTCGGCCCCTCCCGCCGCCACGCCAGCGTCGCCAGGCCCGGTCACTGACCGGGCTTTTTTTATGGGCTGATTGCGCAATCCACGCGGCCACGCCGCGCGCTCACCCAAGAGACCGAGTCGCTCCCAGAGACGCGACCCTCTCAGCGACCGAGCCCCTCAGGCGCGAAGCCCCTCTCCCCCCGGGGCGATAAGGCACAGCTTGCGCGCCACTGGCGCGCGTGCCTGGGAGCGCCCGCGCTGCTAGCGCGGGCCGGGGCGCGGAGCGGGGTTGGGGTGAGGGTTCGGCCCCCGCGCGCAACACGCCCAAGAGCGCCACCTTCAACCAACCGCACGCAGCGCAGACGAATCAATCCCGAGCCAACTCATCCGTCAGTGCCTCTGACACGCTTCAGAATGGCAGTACCTGGCAGCGCGCAACAGATCGCCTCAAAAGTCTAAAACATCCGCAAAACTGCCAGCACCCGCACACTTTGCTGCGCCGCGGTGTGCAGCAAGCGGTCGAGAATGCTTAATCTTTGCCGACACATGGCCCATGGCCGCATCGAATTTAGATCGATCCAAACAAGCCAGGTCGGGCGCGAAATCGCGCTGCCGGTCGCCGTTTGAACGCGGTCGTTGTGCGTCGATCGCTGCGTGGTGCAGCGATCGGCATGGATCCCCACCTGCGGCTTCGGTCGCCCTCTCCTCCGAGGTGTCTTGCATGCTCTCCGCAGTCTGGTCCGATCGTTCCGTTTCGCAGGGCGCTCCGGCGCCGTTCTGGCGCCGCGCCGCCGCCGGCCTGTGCCTGCTCGGCATGGCGGTGTGCGCGCCGCTGGCCGCGCAGGATCCGGCGCAGGTCAACACCTTCATCGGCAGCAAGGACGACGGCAATACCTTCCCCGGTGCCTCGGCCCCGTTCGGCCTGGTCCAGGTCAGCCCGATCGGTGCGCACTACGCCGGCTGGCGCTACGACGACCCCAGCATCCGCGGCTTCGGCCATTCGTTTCTGTCCGGGGCCGGCTGCTGGGAGCAGGGCGGGCAGGTCTCGGTGCTGCCGGTCACCGGCCGCATCGGCCCGGGCGGCGACTTCGACACCGGCGACGCCAAGGCCTTCGACCAGAAGCGCTATGCCGCGCGCTACACCCATGACGGCGAGGTGGGCCAGGCCGGCTACTACAAGGTGCGGCTGACCGACTACGGCGGCATCGACGCCGAAGCCACCGCGCTCACCCGCGCCGCCGCCGAGCGCTACAGCTTCGCGCCCGGCGCCGACACCGGCCATGTGCTGGTCAACCTCGGCCAGGCCAACGACCGCCACGTGGTGATCGGCAGCCAGCTGCAGGTGGTCGGCGACCGCGTGGTCGAAGGCAAACTGACCACGCAAAGTTTCTGCGGCGGCCACGAATACACCACCTGGTTCCGGCTGGAATTCGACCGCCCGTTTACCGCGCACGGTGTCTGGGGCGAAGACGGCGGCGTGCCCGGCGCGCGCCACGGCATGGGCGGCGAACTCAAGCCCAACGGCGCCTGGCTCAGCTTCCCGCTGGGCAAGAACAAGACCGCGCGCGCAGTGACCGTGGTCAGCGCCATCTCGCATGTGGACGCCGAAGGCGCGCGCAACAACCTGCGCGCCGACGGCATGCAGGGCGGCAAGCTGCTGGGCCTGGAGCAGATGCGCCAGCGCGCGCAACAGGCCTGGCGCAGGGAACTGGCCGGCATGCAGCTGGCCGGCGCCAGCGCCGACGATCGCACGGTGGCCTACACCGCGCTGTATCACGCGCTGCTGCAGCCGCTGACCGGAAGCGATGCCGATGGCCGCTATCGCGGCTTTGACGATGCGATCCACCATGCCGAGGGCTGGACCTACTACGAGTACTTCTCGCTGTGGGACACCTATCGCTCGCAGAACCAGCTGCTGGCCTTGCTGCAGCCGGCGCGCGCGCGCGACATCGGTCGCTCGCTGCTGGCCATCCACCAGCAAGGCGGCTGGCTGCCGCGCTGGGGGTACGCCAATTACGACACCAACATCATGACCGGCGACCCGGTGACGCCCTTCATGGTCGACCTGTGGCGCTTCGGCGCGCTGCAGGGCAGTGAAACCGAGGCCTACGCCGCGCTGCGCCAGAACGCCTTCGGCCAGCCGCCCATCAATTCGCGCCACGCCGGGCGCTCGGGCAACGCCAGCTACCTGGCCAACGGCTACGTGCAATACGACCGTGCCTTCCCCTCCAAGGGCATGGACGTGGACCCGCACCACGGCGGCTCGGCCACGCTGGAATACGCGCTGGCCGATTGCGCGCTGGCGCAGATGGCGCAGGCGCTCGGCCACACCGACGACAGCGCGCTGCTACGCAGACGCGGCGGCAACTGGCACAACGTCTGGGACGCCGGCGTGCGCGATGCCGACACCGGCTTCAGCGGCTTTCCGCGCCCGCGGCTGGAAGACGGCAGCTGGTATGCCCCCTCGGACGATCACTACAGCCCACGCTCGCAGCATGGCTTCCACGAAGGCACCGCCTGGCAATACCAGTGGCTGGTGCAGCAGGACATCCCCGGCATGCTGCAGGCCATGCATGGCAGCGAGCAGGCCGGCAAACGCCTGGATGCGTTCTTTGCCTACGACGACCTGCTCAAGGACCCGCTCAACGCCGCGCGCACGCACTGGGTGGTCGGCCCGTATAGCTACTACAACCAGTACCGCTACAACCCCAACAACGAACCGGACCTGCACGCCCCGTGGATGTACACGTTGATCGGCCAGCCGTGGAAGACCGCCACCGTGGTGCGCGCCGCCCAGCAGCTGTTCACCAATGCACCCAACGGCGTCACCGGCAACGACGACCTCGGCACGATGTCGGCCTGGTACCTGTTCAGTGCCCTGGGCCTGTATCCGGCGGTGCCGGGCAGCGGGCAGTTCCTGCTGCATGCCCCGCGCTTCAAGCGGGTCACGCTGGCGCTGGGCAACGGCAAGCGCCTGCGTATCGACGCGCCCGCTGCCGACGGCCGCGGGCTGCAATACGTAGACAGCGTGCGTTTCAACGGGCAACCGCAGCGGCAGGTGTTCCTGGACTGGGCCCAGCTGCAGCAGGGCGGCACGCTGTCGTTTGCACTAAGCAAGCAGGCGCCGACCCGGGGCTGGGGCACGCAACCAGAGGCATTGCCTGCCTCGTTCTGCGCCACGCCTGCGGCGGCACCGTGATTCAAGCGCCGGTACCGCGAGCGCGGGCCGGCGCGCAGCCTGGAAGCAAGGGCACAGCTCGCCTGTGTTGATTCATTCTTGAAGGCGCGTGGCGACGCGTTCGTCATCGCTGGCACCTGCCGGGTGTCCGAGGCGCCCCTCATCCGTACTGCGAGCCCCTTCTCCCGCTGGGAGAAGGGCACACTCCCGCTGGGAGGAGGAACTATCCCACCTTCGCCAACCGGCTATTGCGCCGGCCATAGGCGACATACACCACCACACCCAGCGCGTTCCAGGCCAGGAACCACCCCTGCGTCGTGCTTGGCAGACTCCAGAACAGATACAGGCAGCCCAGGATCGCCACCGGACCCACCACCCATGCCAGCGGCGTCCGGAAGGAGCGCGCACGCGTGGGCTCGCGCACGCGCAGCACCAGCAGGCACGCCGCCACCGCAGTGAACGCCGCCAGGGTCCCGGCATTGGCCAATGCGGCAATTTCATCCAGGCGTGCCACGCCCGCCAACGCCGCCACCAGCACCGCCGTGAACAGGGTGATCGCCACCGGCGTGCCGGTGCGGGCATTGACCTTGGACAGGCCGCGCGGCAACAGGCCATCGCGCGACATCACGAAGAAGATGCGGCTCTGCCCATACAGGAACGCCAGCAACACCGTCGGCAGCGCGATGATCGCCACCGCACCGATGACCAGCGCCGCCTTGCCGTGGCCGAGTTCGCGCATGATCAGCGCCAACGGCTCCGGGCTCTTGCCGAACACGGTGAAGCTCATCGCGCCCACCGCCGACAACGCCACCAGCACATAGATCAGCGTGCAGCCGATCATCGAGCCGACGATGCCGATCGACAGATCGCGCCTCGGGTTCTTGGTCTCTTCGGCCGCGGTGGAGATCGCATCGAAGCCATAGAACGCGAAGAAGATGATCGCCGCCGCGGCCATTACCCCGCGCTCCACGCCATCGGCACCTTCGGTCTTGGGGAAGCCATACGGCATGAACGGCTGCAGGTTGGCGCTGTCGAACGCCGGCAACGCAATCGCCACGAACACGCCCAGCGCCACGATCTTCAGCACCACCAGCACCGCGTTGAGGGTGGCGCTTTCCTTGGTGCCGGCCATCAGCATGCCGGCGACCAGGAAGGTGATCACCACCGCCGGCAGGTTGACGATGCCGCCGGCATGCGGCCCGGCCACCAGGGCATGCGGCAGGTTGACCCCCAACCACTGCAGGAAGCCGACGAAATAGCCCGACCAGCCTACCGCCACTGTGCTCACCACCAGCGAGTATTCCAGCACCAGGCTCCAGCCCACCACCCAGGCGATGCTCTCGCCAAGCGCGGTGTAGCTGTAGGTGTAGGCGCTGCCGGCAGCCGGCATCATCGTGGCCATTTCCGCATACGCCAGCGCCGCACAGGCGCACACGATGCCGGCCGCCACGAACGACAGCAGCACCGCCGGGCCGGCCTTGTCCGCGCCCACGCCGATCAACGTGTAGATGCCGGTGCCGACGATCGCGCCGATGCCCAGCGCGACCAGATGCGGCCAACTCAGGCTGCGGACCAGCTGCCGGCCGGCCTCGTGCACGGTGACCTGATCGATGGATTTGCGCCTGAGCCAAGACGACATGCGGACCTCGCGGGAACAAAAGAAGGCGCGAGTGTCGCCCAACGCGCCGCAGCAAAGCTATCGGTCCAAGGTCATGCGTCGGCGCCAGCATGGCCGCGCCCGCGCGCCCACCGCATCAGCCGGGTGCGGGCCGCCGGCCGGTCTCCGGCCAAGCGACCACCACCCGCGATCCCGCTTTTGCGAATCCCAAATCCCCAATCCCCAATCCCCGCTCACTCCACAGACGGGCGATGCGGTGGTCGCACATTGCGATAGACCAACTGCACCGCCCACGCGCCGATCAGGCCGACCGCACCGGCAGCGAAATGGGTCCAATCGAGTACCCGCGGCGCCGCGCCATTGGCGTCATGCCCCCAGAAGTTGAACCACAACAGCACCAGTGCGGTGACTCCGATGCCGATCCAGAACCACAGCCGTGTTCCACCAATGGCATAGAACAAAAACGGCAACGCGGTGCCGATCAAAAAATGCACCGGGAAGAAATACGCCGTGCCGTACGGCCGCATCAGGTACCAGACGATCGCGGCAAAGCTGCCCAGAAAAACGAACAGGCCCAGCGCGAACAGACGGGTTTGGTTGGTGGCGGTGGTCATCGGGTGGCCTGGCAGGAACGAAGCCTCACCCTAGCGATGCGCAGGTCACGTTGAGGTCAATGCGATGCGATCCGCATGCAAATCCAGCATCGCCGCACTGTCTGGCTCGCTTTTGCGCACACCTGGTCTACGGCGCATTGCAGCCATGACGTTGAAAGCCGGCACGCGTCTTCAGGCAGGCGTGATACGCCACCACCGCCGGCAACGCCGGCCGCGCGATCGGGCTGGCAAGCCAGCGCTGCGTGGATAAGCCCAACACGATATCGGCCAGGGTGAAGTCGGCTCCGAGCACGAACGGGCCGCCGCGTTGCAGCTGTACCTCGAGGATGGCCATGTGCCGGTTCCACTCGCGCACGCTCGCCGCAATCGCCTGTGGATCGGCATGCGCCGCGCTGCCGCGCACGCTGGCCATGAACGCGTAACGCCAGGCGTTGTTGAGTTCGGTGGCCTGCCAATCCATCCATTGCTCGACCAGCGCACGGGCAGCGGGCGCCGTCGGCAACAGGTCGGCGCGCCCTGCACGCGCGGCCAGATACCGGCAGATCGTGTTCGACTCCCACAGCACCAGATCGCCATCGCGGATCACCGGCACCAGTGCGTTGGGGTTGAGCGCGCGAAAGGCCTCCGTGTCCAGCGATGCAAACCCGCTGCCATACGCGTGCAGCGTGTAGTCCAGCGCCAGTTCCTCGCACAGCCACAGCACCTTGCGCACGTTGATCGATGTCGGCTTTCCGTAGATGTCCAGCATATGTGCCCGGGGGTGGAGGTGGTGAGTGCGTGCAGACGACTGCGCCAGTGACTGCTCTGCGTCTTGCGCGTGCGTCGATGCATCATTGCAGCAGCACGGCTGCCGCGTCTGCGTTCAACGGAGCGGATGCTGCAATGGGCATGTGTACATTCGTGCAGCCATACAGATCGACGCGTGCAACCTGTCCCATTGCCGCTTGCCTACAACGTCATCTTGCCCGCGTAAGCGTCGCGCACGCTCTGGCTGATATAGGTGCTCAAGCCGCGCCCGGCCTTGGCCAGGCGCTGCATGGTCGCGACCACGTCGGCGCCGGCACTGGCGGCGGTGTACACATAGGTCTCGCCACTGCGAAAGCGCACCGCGATTGCATCGTCTGCCACCGCATAGGCCACCACTCCGGAGTGGCCCTGGCGATTGCCGTAGCACTGCATCGACGGGAAGCGGCGGGCTGTCATGCAGGCAGGCTAGAAGCCGCGCAGTGACGGGCACCTCAACGCGCGCGGCAGTCGCGCAGACCTTGCCGCGGCGCGCGTGCATCCATCGCGCCCCTGTTCCGGCGCAGCAGGTCAACGCGCATCGGACGCCAGCGGGTACAGCGCCGTCATCGCCTGGCAGCGTTGCGCAAACAGCGCGTGCAGCTGCCGCACCGCCGGCGAAAACTGCTTGCGATGCGGGCACACCAGGTGCAGAGGCAGGCGGTCGCCGCACTCCGGGAACAGCACCTGCAAACGCCCGGCCTGCACGTCGGTGCAGACATCCAGCCAGGATTTATAGGCGATGCCTTCGCCTGCCACTGCCCAGCGCCGCACGATATCGGCGTCGTCGCACAGCATCGCGCCACGCACCGGCACGATGTGGCGGCGGCCCTCCAGCTCGAACTGCCAGCGGTCGTAGGCGCGCCCGGCCAGCAGATACAGCAGGCAGGCGTGCTCGCGCAGCGCGTCCAGCGTGGCCGGTTGCCCGTGCCGTTGCAGATAGGACGGCGCGGCGACCAGCACCCGCCGGTTGTGCGGCGCCAGTGGCAGCGCCACATGCTCCGCATCGTCGATACGCCCCAGCCGGAACGCCACATCCACCGGCGCGCGGTACAGGTCCGCCACCTGGTCGGACAGATGCAGGCGCAGGCGCAGGCGCGGATGCGCGGCGCGGAACTCGGTCAGCCACGGCAGCAGCACATTGCGGCCCAGGTCCGACGGGGCGGTTACCTGCAGCACGCCCTGCAGTTCGGTGTCGTGCCCGCGCACCTGCTCGCGCCCATCGCGCAGCAGCTCCAGCACCTGGCGTGCGTAGGGCAGGTACTGCTCTCCCTCCGCGGTCAGCCGCAGGCTGCGCGTGGAGCGCGCAAACAGGCGCAGGTCCAGGGCCCGCTCCAGCCGCGCCACTGCCGCGCTGACCTGGCCGGGCAGCAGGTCGGCCTCGCGCGCGGCATTGGAAAAACTGCCCAGTGCCGCCGTGCGCACGAACAGCGCCAAGTCGTCGAAGCGGACCATCTTCACTCCAGCTGTGAAAGTGCTTGCGCAGTTTGCCGGTTTTTCTCGCAATGCCGGCGGCCGACCATGCAGTTCCCTCCCCGCAGGACGCCCGCCATGAAAGCCATCGCCTATCCCCAGCACGGTCTGCCCATCGACGACGCGCGCGCGCTGGTCGCGCTCGACCTGCCGCTGCCCGAGCCCGGCCCGCGCGACCTGCGCGTGCGCATCCATGCCATCTCGGTCAATCCGGTCGACACCAAGGTGCGCGCCAACGCCGCGGTCGACGCACCGCGCGTGCTCGGCTGGGATGCCAGCGGCGTGGTCGATGCGGTGGGCAGCGAGGTCAGCCTGTTCCAGCCCGGCGATGCGGTGTACTACGCCGGCACCTTGAACCGCCCGGGCACCAATGCCGAATACCACCTGGTGGACGAACGCCTGGTCGGGCGCAAGCCGGCCACGCTCGATGACGCCTCGGCCGCCGCGTTGCCCCTGACCGCGATCACCGCCTGGGAGCTGCTGTTCGACCGCCTGCGCATCGCCGAAGGCGGCGGGCAGGGCCAGACCCTGCTGGTGGTCGGCGCCGCCGGGGGCGTCGGCTCGATCCTGGTGCAGCTGGCGCGCACGTTGACCAAGCTGACTGTGATCGGCACCGCCTCGCGCCCGCAGACGCAGGACTGGGTGTATGCGCTCGGTGCCCACCATGTCATCGACCACACCCAGCCGCTGAGCGAGAGCCTGCAGCGCATCGGCATCGCCCAGGTCGAGCATGTCGCCAGCCTGACCCATACCGACCAGCACTTCGCCCAACTGGTCGAGGTGCTCGCACCGCAGGGCCAGCTGGCCCTGATCGACGACCCGGCCACGCTCGATGTGCTGCCGCTCAAGCGCAAGAGCGCGTCGCTGCACTGGGAATTCATGTTCACCCGCTCGCTGTTCGACACCGACGACATGATTGCCCAGCACCACCTGCTCAACCGCGTCGCCGCGCTGGTGGACAGCGGCACGCTGCGCAGCACGCTGGGCGAGCACTACGGCCGCATCACCGTCGACAACCTGCGCCGCGCCCACGCCGCACTGGAATCGCATCGCACCCGCGGCAAGCTGGTGCTGGAGGGGTTCTGACCGCGGCGACGTTGCGACTGCGCAGCTCCGGCCCGGCTCGCCACGCCGTCAGCCGCGTCGGAGTCGCTTGATGCGCATTGCCGCAGGCGCAACGTGCCAGGCGCCCGCGCCCTGAGCACCGGCCGCCCAACCGGCATCGCACTGGCGCAGCCCCTGCGACCGGCCCGGCTACACTGCGCGCATGTCATCCCAATCCCTGATCCTTCTCGGACTGCTCGTCGTAGTCCTCGTGTTGCAGCTGATCGCGCTGCTGCGACGTCCTTCCACCAGCGGCCTGGAGCTGGCGCTGCGTGCCGAGCAACGCGACGGCCGCGGCGAATTGCGCGAGCAGCTCGAAGGCCTGGCGCGGCAGCAGGACGGCCGCCTGGAAACCTTCGCACGCAATCTCACCGAACTGTCCACGCGCACCGACCAGCGCCTGGACCTGCTGCGCGACGCACTCGGCGAAGACGCACGCAAGGCGCGCGAAGAAAGCGCCCTGGCGCAACAACGCACCGGCGAACTGCTCACCCTGCGGCTGACCGAATTGCGCACCCAGCTCGACGGCTTCGGCCAGCAGCAGGAAACCCGCATCCAGGTGTTCGGCCAGCAGCTGACCGAGCTGATCGCACGCACCGACACCCATATGGCCGCCCTGCGCGAAGCGCTGGCCGACGATGCCCGCAAGGGCCGGCAGGAGGCCGGCGAGTCGCAGCAGCGCTTCACCGAGGCCCTGGGCCAACGCCTGACCGAACTCACCCAGCGCAACGAGCTGCGCATCGGCGAAATGCGCGCCACGCTGGAGCAACAGCTGGCCAACCTGCAGAACGACAACGCCAGCAAGCTCGAACTGATGCGCGCCACCGTCGATGAAAAACTGCAGACCACGCTCAACACGCGGCTGGATGCCTCCTTCAAGCTCGTCTCCGAACGCCTGGAACAGGTGCAGCGCGGCCTGGGCGAGATGCAGCAGCTGGCTACCGGCGTGGGCGATCTCAAGCGTGTGCTGAGCAACGTCAAGGACCGCGGCGGCTGGGGCGAAGTGCAGCTGGAGAACATCCTCGAGCAGACGCTGACGATGGAGCAGTACGCGCGCAGCGTGCGGGTCAGGCCCGACAGCGCCGAGGCGGTGGATTTCGCGATTCGCCTGCCGGGGCGTGGCGACGACACGGTGGTGTGGCTGCCGGTCGACGCCAAGTTCCCGCGCGAGGATTACGAACGCCTGATCGACGCGCAGGAAAAGGGCGACCTCGACGCGATCAAGACGTCGACGGCGCAGCTGGAACGTGCCATCCGCATCCAGGCCAAGTCGATCAGCGACAAGTACGTCTGCCCGCCGCAGACCACCGACTTCGCGGTGATGTTCCTGCCCACCGAAGGCCTGTACGCCGAAGTGATCCGTCGCGCCGGCCTGGTCGACCTGCTGCAGCGCGAACATCGCGTGGTGCTGGCCGGCCCGACCACCTTCACCGCCCTGCTCAACAGCCTGCAGATGGGCTTCCGCACGCTGGCGATCGAAAAGCGCTCCAGTGAGGTCTGGCAGGTGCTGGGCGCGGTGAAGAGCGAGTTCGGCAAGTTCGCCGGCATCCTCGAAAAGGCCGAGCGGCAGATCAGCACGGTCGGCAAGAGCCTGGGCGAAGCCAGCCGCAAGACCCGCACCATCGAACGCCGCCTGCGCGGCGTGGAAACCCTGGCCAGCGAACACTCCCAGGCGCTGCTGGACGATGCCGGCAACGACGACACCGCCAGCAGCAGCGACGACGACAGCAACGACGAGCAGGAATGATCCGCCGCCCAAGGCGACCCAACAAGCCACGACGTAGGAGCGCACCCGGGCGCGACCAGGCATTACCGATAACGCCCCATCGCGGCCAGGGCCGCTCCTACAAAACACAGGTCTCCGGCATGGCTTCTTGCCGATAGCGAGCACGCCACGCAGACATCGCCACCGCGATGCTTGCAGCCACCTGATGCAAGACGAGAGTGTCAACATGGCAACCCGATGGATCCATGCAGTGGTCTGCGCGCTGCTGCTGACCGCATGCAGCACGCCTCCGGCGACCAGGCCGGGCGCTGCGGCGGGCACGCCGCAGCCACCGCACGCCGGTTCCGCCGACGCTGCCGAATGCACGGCAAAGGGCGGGCAACTGCGCCCGGTCGGCCGCATGCAGACGGTGCGTTGCGTGGTGCCGTATGCCGATGCTGGCAAGACCTGCAGTGACAGCTCCGACTGCAGCGGTGATTGCCTGGCCACCAGCATCGTGCCGACCGGCACCGCGACATCCGGCACCTGCCAGCGCGACAGCGACCGCTTCGGTTGCCGCCAGGAAGTGATCGGCGGCATGGGCCAGGCCGCGTTGTGCATCGATTGACGTCAGCGAACGTGGTGAAGCGCCTGCACGGGTCGATCAGCCGCTTGGTCCGTGCGCGTCGCTGGAGATCACTGCAAGCGCCATGAGCCAGCCGTCTCGCTCGCGCCATCGTGGCGGTTTATGCTCTCGGCTCTACCTGTCCAGGACGTATCGATGAGCCAGACGCTTTACGACATCCCGGTTGCCCGCATCGACGGTGAGCCCGCCACGCTGGCCGACTATCGCGGCAAGGTGCTGCTGGTGGTCAACGTCGCCTCCAAGTGCGGACTGACCCCGCAGTACGAGAGCCTGGAAGCGCTGTATCGCGACAAGCAGGCACAGGGGCTGGAAGTGCTGGGCTTTCCGGCCAACGACTTCAAGGGGCAGGAGCCCGGCAGCGAGGCGGAGATCGCGCAGTTCTGCCAGCTCACCTACGACGTGACCTTTCCGATGTTCTCCAAGATCGCCGTCACCGGTGCCGAGATCCATCCGCTGTATCAGCAGTTGACCAGCGCACATCCGCAGGCCACCGGCGACGGCCCGATGCGCGAGAAACTGGCCGGCTACGGCATCGCACCCAACCCCGCACCGGGCGTGCTGTGGAACTTCGAAAAATTCCTGATCGGCCGCGACGGCCAGGTCATCGACCGCTTCGCCCCCGACGTGCCGGCAGACGATGCGCGCCTGCGTGCGGCGGTGGATGCAGCGTTGGCATCGGCTGCCTGAAGCTCCTCTCCACCAGGACGAGACGCCACGCGTGCGCGCCAGTGGCACGCGTGGCCTGACGCAGCAAGCTGCATCCACCGTGTCGGTGCACGCATCGCGAAGGTGACTCAACAAGGACCCTGTCGATGCGTCTGCTCTTTGTCCTCCTGATGCTGCCTGGCAGTTCGTCGTTACACGCTGCGGAGCTTTGCCGCGACCTGCAGACAACCCCGGAAAGTAACGCTTGCTGGAACGAGCAAGTCGGCATCGCGCAGGCACGTCTGGATGATTATCTGGCGACCGCGCGCGACCGGGCCGTTTCCACATTGGGTATTGCCGCCGACGCTTTCGACAACGCACAGACGGCGTGGACGACGTACCGGGATCTTCAGTGCGGCAATGTGCAAACGCGCTGGCACGATGCGACAGTCCTGCCGGCCAAGGTGGCGAGCTGCATCGTCGACCTCGACGATCAGCGCGCGCACGATCTATGGAAGCACTATCTCACCTATATCGACCGCACGCCGTCTATCAGGCCCGAACCGGAGTTGCGCGCCGGCAAGTGACCTGGCAACTGCACCTTCGATCCGTCGGTCTGGATTCCCGAGGCAAGCCTGCGCCTAGGCAGCCTAGCCACTTCGCATGCTGGTGGCGGAAAATAAAAAGCCCGGGATCGCTCCCGGGCTTTCATAGTTACGCCAAACCGCATGCTAGATCGATCAACGAATCCACTGCGGGATCGGCATTGCATCCACCGGCACGGTGCTGTCCTTGTCCTCGCGCAGGTAGTCGGGCAACTCGTTGTCCTTCTGGCGATGGCTGCGCAGGTCGCGCACGATCTGGTAGTTGCGGCGCTGCATCCATGCATCGCGGGTCAGTGCGTATTCGTCCGGTGCCTGGTCGCGCAGCGAATCCAGCGACATCAGCTGCGCGCGCGTATCCACCAGCTGCAGGCCCTGCAGGGCGAAGCGCGCGCCGCTGTCGTCGACCTGGCGCAACGGCGAGAGCGGAATGTCGCCGCCCAGGCCGAAGGTGTCGCGCACCGTGCGTGGGCCGAACAGCGGCAACTCGAAGTAGCGCGAATTGCGCCAGCCCCACACACCCAGGGTCTGACCGAAGTCCTCGCTGCGGCGCGGAATGCCGGCTGCGGAGGCCGGATCGAACAGACCGGCCACGCCCAGCGTGGAATTCATCACGAAGCGGCCCAGCGACTGCATCGCATACACCGGGTGGCCCTGCAGCAGCTGGTTGACCATGGTCAGCGGCGTGCCGAGGTTGTCGAAGAAGTTGGTCACGCCCAGGCGTGCCGGACGCGGCACCACCTTGGTATAGCCGGTGGCCAACGGACGCGCCACGCCCCGGTCCACGGCCAGGTTGAAGCGGTGCATGCCGCGGTTGTAGCGCTCCCACGGATCGTAGGGCGGCGCATCACCGGGCTGGCCCGGTGCACCGTTGGCGCCGGCCTGCGGGGTGGTGGGGCCGTAGAGCGCAGCGTAGTCGTCCTCGGCCGAGGTGGCGGCACCTGCGGTCCCGGCGCTGGCATCGGCGCCGGTCTGGTCGGCCGGGGCTGCTGCGGCGGTGGTCGGCAGGGCGTCCGGGGCGGCAAAGCCGGCAGTGGCCGGCTGCGCCGTCACCCCGGCATCGTCACGCACCGGGGCCGGGGTCGCGTCCGGGGCAGTCTCGGCCGCGGACGCAGGCGGCGCGGATTTCGGAGCGTGGCTGGCGCAGGCACCAAGCAGCAGGCAGGCAGCCAACAGGGAAAGGGGGCGAAGCTGGGTCATGGGGTGGCGCTCAGGCCTGGAAATCGAAAGTAGGGGACAAACGGTAGGCGGCGCGCAATTCGTCCAGACCGGACGCCTCACCCACCACCGTGACGGGACCGGCACCGGTGGCGCGTAGCCGCGCCGCCAGTTCGGCCAGCATTGCAACGCCGGCACTGTCCAGGCGTTGTACACCCGACAGGTCCAGCGTGCGAATGCCGTCCAGTTGCGCAATCGCCTGCGGCCAGGCCGCCGTGACCGCGTCGCGGTCGAGCACGCCGGTCAGTGCCAGCGTCTGGCCATTGCGTTGCACGGAATCGTTACTTGCCATTGGCCGGTGCCGGACCGACCTGCAGATTGCCGCTACGCAGCTCTGCGGCGACCTTGGCAATGCCCTTTTCGCGCAGCGGGGCGTCGAACTGGGTCTTGAAGGTCTGCACGTAGGAGATGCCTTCGATCATCACATCGAAGATCTTCCACTGGCCACCGACGTTACGCATCATGTAATCGACCGGGGTCGGGTCGTTGCCGGCGCGCAGCAGGTCGGTGGACACCTTGACGCCGCGGTTGCCCGGCAGGGCGCTCTCGGACTTGGCGCGGAAGGTCGGCTTGCCTTCGAAGTTGAGCAACGCGGTGCCGTAACGCTGCATCAGGTTGTCGGCCAGCGCATCGGCAAACAGCTTGACGTCCGCATCGGAGGCACCACGGCCGTTGACGCCCAGCACCAGGCGGGCCGAGTAGTCGCGGTCGAAGGCCTTGTTCAATTCGCCATTGATGTACTGGCGCAGCGCGGCCGGGTTGCTGCGGAACTCGGCGCGCCGCTGGTCAAGCGTGCTCAGGATGCGGGTGCTGCTGTCGATGACGGTCTTGGTGGCCGCGCCCTGCGCAGGCGCGCTGGCGGCAGCCGGCTGCGCCAGCACGGTGGCCGGTGCGCACACCAGCAGGGTCGAGGCCAGGACAGCGGAGAGCAGGGTGGTTTTCATTGGTGCGGTTCCGTAGAGGGAGAAGCGGGCTGGGCAGGCGGGGCGGCCTGACCCTCTGCGGCGGATTTATCACCGCCGCCACTGAACATGTACTTGCCGACCAGCTGCAGCAGGTCCACCGCCGGCTGGGTGAAGCCGATTTCTTCGCCCGGCTTGAGCGTTTCCGGGTCACCGCCCGGCTGCAACCCGATATAACTCTCGCCCAGCAGGCCGCTGGTGAAGATGCCGGCCGAGGTGTCGGCCGGCAGATCCTTGTACTTGTTGTCCAGCGACAGGGTCACCACCGAGTCGAACCTGGTCGGATCCAGGCTGATGTCGGACACCTTGCCGATGGTCACGCCGCCGATCTTCACCGGTGCCTGCGCACGCAGCTGGCCGATCTGGCTGAAGCGCGCGGTCAGCGTGTACTGGCTGGACCCGAAGCCCCAGCGCTGGTTGGTCGAGGCCACCGCCAGCACCAGCAGCGAGGCCAGGGTCAGCAGCAGAAAGGCGCCGACGGCGAATTCTAGTCGTGGTCCACGCATGGCCATAGTTATTCCACTCACCTAAACAACATTGCAGAAAGGACGAAGTTGAACATCAGCACCAGCAGCGAGGCGTTCACCACGGCGCGGGTGGTGGCGATCGAGGTGCCTTCGATGGTCGGTTCGGCGTGGAAGCCCACGTAGGCGGCGACCAATGCGGCGGTGCCGCCGAAGATCGCCGACTTGAGCATGGCCACGCCAAAGTCGTCCCAGAAGTCCACGCTGTTGCTCAACCCCGACCAGAATGTGCCGTTGTCGATGCCCAGCACGTGCACGGCTTCGAAATAGCCGCCGGTGATGGCCAGCGAACAGAACACGCCGGTCAGCAACGGTACCGTCAGCACCGCCGCCCAGAAGCGCGGCGCCACCGCCTTGGCGACCGGATCGATGGCCATCAGCTCCAGCGCCTTGATCTGGTCGGTGGCGCGCATCAGGCCCAACTCGGCGGCGATCGAGCTGCCGGCGCGGCCGATGAACAGCAGCGCGGTCAGCACCGGTGCCAGCTCGCGGTACAGCGACAGCCCCAGCAGCGTGGACAGCGCATCCGACGCACCGTAGGTGGTCAGCGTGCGGTAGCCCTGCAGGGTCAGCACCAGGCCGACGAAGGCGCCGCCGACGGCGATGATCGGCAGCGACCGCGCGCCGACCTTGTAGATCTCGCGCACCAGCTCGGCGATGAAATCGCGCGTGGGCACCGAGCCGCGCAGCACGGTCAGCGAAAACAGCCCGGCGCGGCCGAAGGCGCGGATCGACTCGACCATGGCCATCAGGCAGCACTCCGGTCGCGCCGCGGCGCCGCATCGAAGGCGATCGGCCCATCCGGCTGGCCATGCAGGAATTGCTGCACCAGCGGATCGGTGCTGTCCTGCAGCTGCTCCGGCGTGCCGGCGAACACGATGCCGCCATTGGCGATGACCACGGCCTGGTCGCTGATCGGCAGGGTTTCGTGCACGTGGTGGCTGACGATGATGCTGGTCAGGCCGAGGCTGTCGTTGAGGCGCTGGATCAGGCTCATGATCACGCCCGACGCGATCGGGTCCAGCCCGGTCAGCGGTTCGTCGTAGATCATCAGCGGCGGGTCCAGTGCCAGCGCACGCGCCAGCGCCACACGCCGCGCCATGCCGCCGGACAATTCGCGCGGCCAGGCATCGGCGGCGGCCAGCAGGCCCACCGCATGCAGCTTCATCTGCACCAGGCGCTGCAGCACCGGCGCCGGCAGGCGGGTGTGGGTACGCAGCGGCAGCGCGACGTTGTCGGCCACGCTCAGGTCGGTCAGCAGGCCATTGCCCTGCAGCAGCACGCCGACATTGCGACGCATCTCCAGCAGTGCACGGTTGCCATGCGGGATCGCGTTGCCGAACAGGGTGACCGTGCCGGCGACCGGACGCAGCTCGCCGGTCAGCGCGGCCAGCAAGGTGGATTTGCCGCTGCCGGACGGACCGAGCACGGCGGTGATGCTGCCGCGTGGCACGTCGAGCGAGACGTCGCGCAGGATCGTGCGACCGCCGCGATCGATGCGGACACCGGACAACTGCACGACAGGGGATGCGGACGCCGTCATCGAAGCCTTTAACAGAATTCCAACGCGATAGAGTAGCCGTCACACGGCTGAACATAACCGAACCGGTGCGTCCAGTATTATCGCATGACGTCTGCACCGCAGCGGACGCGTTGCAGCCGGCATGCATGCAACAAGCCGTCTCATGCATGACCCAACGCAATCTGCGAGCGCAGGGTGTTGTGGCAGGTATGCCCTAGGTGGATGATCGGAGTTCCGGCCGACCACGAGTACGTAATGGATCTACTGACCCTGGAGCACTTTGCAGGCAGCGTCAATGAAACGTTCTCTGCCGCATTGAACGAAGGCGAGGTGCCATTCGTGCTGGTCGAGGCGCGGCCGCTGCCCACCACGCATGCCGTCCACCGGGCACCCTTCTCGCTGCTGTTCCGCAACAGCTCGGCGTTCCTGTTTCCGCAGCAGACCTATCAGCTGCGACACACGCGGCTGGGCGAGATCGGCGTGTTCCTGGTGCCGGTGGCGCGCGAGCGCGACGGTTTTTTGTATCAGGCCGTTTTCAACTGAGTGCGTTCAACCGCGGTGCTCGGGAAAATGCCAGTGCATCTGCAGATGCGTCTGGTTGCTCATACCCGCGACGAAACCGTGGCGGATATACAGTCGTTGCGCGGCGGGGTTTGCGTGCAGCACGTGCAGTGACAATCCGCATCCGGCCTCGCGCGCCACCGCCTGCGCGTAGGCGAGCAGTTGCGAGCCGATGCCCTGGCCGCGCCAGTCCGGCAGCAGGCTGATATCCACCAGCGTATGTTGCGCGGCAGCGCGGTGCAGATACAGGCGCCCGATACGCAGATCCTTGGCCTGGACGATCAGAAAGTCGCCGCCTTCAAAATGTTGCTGGTAGTGCGCGCGCTGCAGCGCAAATTGCTGCTGAAGAAAGGCACGTTTGCTCGCCTCCGGCCACGGTACCGGTGCCAGCTCGTCGCTGCGGGTGCTGGCATAAAGCGCCTGCAGCCACGCGATGTCGGCTGGCTGCTCGGGGCGCAGGGCAAGATCCACCGCGCCCCGATTAGCGGTAGCGCTCGTTACGAACTGCATCTTCATCGCCGCCTCTGCAACGCGCCCGGGTGACGGCAGCGCTCAGTTGAACGCCGGATAGTCGCCCTGCAGCGCGATGCAGAAGTTCACGGCCAGATAGGGCTGGCGGTTCTCGTGCGCCTGTCCGCTGCCGGTAGGCAACAGCATGGTCGGGGAGAATTGCTTGTCCGGCGCGACCGCCAGGAACGGGCGCTCGGTGTTGACGTTCAGCGACGACAGCGCCACACCGTTGGCTGGCGTGCCCGTCTTCTTGGTCATGTCCGGCTGCGAGAGTATGTTGACGCCATGCTGGTGCATCGGGATCTGCGTGCTGAGCAGGCTTTCCGACGCGGAGCCGAAGTTGCTACCCAGCGAGTGCGGGGTCAGGCCCGGCCCCGCGCCCTGCTGGCAACCGGCGCGTGCGGAAAAGTTCGGTAACTGGAAGGTGCTGTTACCGTTGCCGCCATAGGCCACGCCGAGCAGGGAGTACAGCGTGGTGTTCTGCGCGATCGGCAGTGTGGCGCCATTGCAGAACGCCCAGCCGTAGGGGTTGTAGTCGAAGCCGAACAGCTGGATTTCGCCGATATAGGGTTCGGTCATGAACAGAGTCTCCGATGAAGCGGATGCATACCGCGGCCTGCCGCCGCGGCGCGGGGATCAGGCTTGCTGCGGAAAGATGCCCGTGGTGGCGATGCAGTACTGCACCGTCAGTGTCGGCATGAGGTTGTCGTGCGGCTGGTTGCCGCCGGCGAACGAGGTGCTCTGCGTGGACATCGCCAAGGTGGTGCCACCGGTTGCATCGCTCACGTAGAACGTGCTGCCGTTGACCGCCGCCGGCAATAACCCCGCCGGTGCGGTCGCCGTCGCTGCGGTGGTGGTGGCCTGAGCGGTATGCGTGTGCGCCGGCATCTGCAGGTCCGTCAACGTCACCGTCTCGGTGCCGGCGTGCTGGGCGAGCACGTAGTTGCTCAGGCCCGGTCCCTGGCCCTGGTGGATCGGCAGGCGGCCGCGCAGATCCGGCACGCCGAACGTGCTGGTGCCATTGCCACCGTAGACAGTGCCGAGCAGGACGTACAACGGTTCGTATTCGGAAATCTGCAGCAACGAGCCGTCGCACGCCTGCCAACCCTGGGGAGTGCGGCCAAAACCGAACATGCGGATTTCGCCGATGAAGGGAGTACCCATGAAATTCTTCCTGGTCGATGGGGCGTCGTACGCAAGGCTGCGTACGCCGGCGCCCCCGGATACGGAGGCGCCTAGCTGCGCGAAGGGAAGATGCCGGACAGCGCGATGCAGAAATTGATCGCGGTATAGGGCTGCAGGTTCGGATGCGCCTGGCTGCCGCCGCTGTTGGCGATCGTGGACTGGGACAGCGGCACCATCGCGCCAGGCGCGGCGTACAAGGCGTGCGCAGTCCCGGAGGCGACGTTGTTGTTCGCGAACAGACGGCCTGTCGGTGTGCGGTTGTCGCCGTTGGCGCTACTGCAATCCATCAGGTGGCTGTGCGGGGGCAGGTTGTCTGCCACCAGCGTCACCGTCTCCGCGCCTGCCGCCTGGCCCATGGGAGCGGCAGGCGGCTGCCAGTTCGGGTCCGCCGACGGCCCATAGCCCATCGGGGTGCGCCCACGCATGTCCGGCAAGCCGAACGTGGTCCTGCCATCGCCGCCGAAGCGCGTGCCGAGCAGACTGAACAGGGCCTGGTTCTGATTGACTGGCAGCAATTGCCCGTTGCACTGCGCAAAATACTTCGGCGCGAATGCGAAACCGGTCAACATGATCTGGCCGATGAAGAACTCACTCATGCAGCTCTCCCCACGTAGGTGCGCCGCCGACCGACTGTCGGAGACTGACGTAGTCATACCTGCCGACATTGCATACCACAAGCCACCAAGATCCTAATTGAGATGAAGTATTAATTTTTCATTCTTTAACTGGCAGTCAGTTCCAGTTCAAATAGCGCTATAGTTGAATCACATGCCTCTTTAGGCATTGCGTTGCGCTGATCCGAGGCACCAGGACCGCTGCCGACGCCATTTGGGGTGGCGTGCTTTTTCGGGGAAAACTTATGTCTACGACCTTCGCCGCCTCGGGTGGCGTGCGCCTGCTGCTGCGTTGGATGCTGGCGCTGTTGCTGTTGGCGACCTCTCACGTCGCCCTGGCTGCCTACTGCCCGACTCCGAAAAGCGCCACCGTCAACTCAGGTGGCTCGGTGTCCTTCGAAGTCGGCGATTGCGACGGGCCTTCCAATATCGGCATGACCGATCCCGGCGTGCCCCCGGCGCATGGCACATACAGTCTTCCCGGTCAGAATCCTGACAGCACCGAACAGGTGACCTATACCAATAACGGCGATGGTGCGACATCGGACTCGTTCTATCTGTTGGACGAAGACAACAACCAGATCGTCTTCAACATCACCGTCAACCCCTCGCGCACTGCCAGCATCGCGGTGAGCCCGGCCAGCCGCAACGAAAATAGCGGCGCAGCGTTCACCTACACGGTGACGCTGAGCCAGAGCAGCAGTTCGGCGACCACGGTAAACCTTAGTCGCAGCGGCACCGCCACCAGCGGCACCGACTACACGGGTGCGCCGAGCAGCATCGTGGTGCCCGCCAACGCCACCACGGCCACCTTTTCCGTCACCCCGGTCGCCGATACCACGGTGGAGGCCGACGAGACGGTGGTGATCAGCGTGGCCAGCGGTAGCGGCTATGCCATCGGCAGTCCGTCCAGCGCCACCGCCACCATCGTCAACGACGACTTTCCGACCGCATCGATCACGGTGTCTCCGTCCAGCGTGCCCGAGGACGGCGCGGCCAACCTGATCTACACCGTCTCGCTCGACCAGGCCGCGCAGAGCGCGGTATCGGTCGCCTTCAGCGTCGGTGGCAGCGCGACCTCAGGCACCGACTACGCGGCCGTGAGTTCGCCGCTGGTGATCAACGCCGGCCAGACCACCGGCACCATCACCATCAATCCGACCGCCGATGCCACCATCGAACCGGACGAGACCGTGGTGATCAGCCTGGCTGCGGGCAGTGGCTACAGCGTGGGGTCGCCCAACAGCGCCACCGGCACCATCCTCAACGACGACCAGCCGGCGCTGTCGATCAACGACGTGTCCGTGAGCGAAGGCAACGCCGGCACCACCAATGCCACCTTCACTGTCTCGTTGAGCCAGCCGGCCGGCGCCGGCGGCGTCAGCTTCGATATCTCCACTGCCGACGGCACTGCCACTGCCGGCGTGGACTACGTCGCCTCCAGCCTGGCCGGGCAGACCATCCCCGCCGGCAGCAGCAGCGCCACCTTCACCGTGCGGGTCAACGGCGACTCGCTCAGCGAGCCCGACGAGACCTTCTTCGTCAACGTCAGCAACGTCACCGGCGCGACAGTGGCCGATGCGCAGGGCCTGGGCACCATCGTCAACGACGATGCGGTGCCGTCGCTGTCGATCGACGATATCAGCGTGAACGAAGGCAATAGCGGCACCACCACGGCCACGTTCACGGTGAGCCTGAGCGCGGCCAGCGGCCAGACCGTGTCGGTCAATTACGCCACCGCCAACGGCACCGCCACCGCAGGGAGCGACTACGTCGCGCGGTCGGGCACGCTGACATTTCCGCCGGGTACAACTGCGCAGGGCGTGGCGATCACCGTCAATGGCGACACCGCGGTCGAGGCCAGCGAGACCTTCAGCGTCGGCCTGTCCGGTGCCAGCAACGCCAGCATCGCGCGCGCCACCGGCACCGGCACCATCGTCAACGACGATGTGGTGGTGATTGTCGGGCCGGCCACGCTGCCGGCAGCCACCGCCGGCAGCGCCTACAGCCAGAACCTGAGCGCCAGCGGCGGCACCGCGCCGTACACCTTCGCCGTCACGGCCGGTGCGCTGCCGCCCGGGCTGACCCTGAGCGCTGCCGGCGTGCTGTCCGGCACACCCACCGCCACCGGCAGCTTCAACTTCACCGCCACCGCTACCGATAGCGGCGGCAGCCCCACCAGCGGCAACCGTGCCTACACGCTGACCGTGGCCGGCGCGACGGTGACCCTGCCGGCGACCAACCTGCCGGCCGGCACGGCGGGCCAGGCCTATTCGAGCGCGCTCACTCCGGCGACCGGCGGCATTGCCCCGTATACCTACGCCGTTACCGCCGGCGCCCTGCCGGCGGGCATCACGCTCAATGGCAGCAGCGGCGCCCTGACCGGTACGCCCGGCACTGCGGGCAGCTTCAGCTTCAACGTGACCGCCACCGACAGCACCAGCGGCACGCCATCGCAGGCAACGCAGAGCTACTCCCTGACCATCGCCGCGCCGCCGATCGTGGTTGCGCCGTCCACGCTGCCGGCCGCCACCCGCGGCACGGCCTACAGCCAGACGCTGAGCGCCAGTGGCGGCACCGCGCCGTACACCTACACGCTAGCAAGCGGCACGCTGCCGGCAGGCCTCACCCTGGCCAGCAACGGCACGCTGTCGGGTACCGCGACGGTGGAAGGCAGCTTCAACTTCACCGTGACCGCGACCGATGCGGGGAGCTTCACCGGCAACCAGGCCTACAGCCTGACCGTTGCCGGCCCGAACGTTGTACTGCCGGCGAGTACCTTGCTCGCAGGTACGGCCGGGCAGGCGTACGCGGCGACGATCACGCCCGCCAGCGGCGGCACCGCGCCCTACAGCTATGCACTGACCGGCGGCGTCCTGCCGGCGGGTGTTGTCGTGGACGCGGCCACCGGCAGCCTCAGCGGCACGCCGACCGTGGCAGGCACCTTCACCTTCACCCTGACCGTGTCCGACAGCACGCCGAGCCCGGCGGCGCAGGCCAGCCGCAGCTACACGCTGACCATCGCGGCACCGGTGATCGTGGTCGCGCCCACCACGCTGCCGGCCGCCACCCGCGGCACCGCGTACAGCCAGGTGCTGAGCGCCAGCGGCGGCACTGCGCCGTACACCTATGCGCTAAGCGCGGGCACGCTGCCGGCCGGCCTGACCCTGGCCAGCAACGGCACGCTGTCCGGCACCGCAACAGTGGAAGGCAGCTTCAACTTCACCGTGACGGCGACCGATGCGAACGCCTTCACCGCTGCGCAGGCCTATGCGCTGACGGTGGCCGGCCCGAACCTGACGTTGCCGGCCAGCACCTTGCCGGCAGGCACGGCCGGGCAGGCTTACACTGCGGCGATCACGCCCGCCACTGGCGGCACCGCGCCCTACAGTTATGCACTGACTGGCGGCGCATTGCCGGCGGGTGTTGTCGTGGACGCGGCCACCGGCAGCCTCAGCGGCACGCCGACCGTGGCAGGCACGTTCACCTTCACCCTGACCGTGTCCGACAGCACGCCCAGCCCGGCGGCGCAGGCCAGCCGCAGCTACACGCTGACCATCGCGGCACCGGTGATCGCGGTCGCGCCCACCACGCTGCCGGCCGCCACCCGCGGCACGGCCTACAGCCAGACGCTGAGCGCCAGCGGCGGCACCGCTCCGTACACCTACAGCCTCGGAAGCGGCACGCTGCCGGCTGGCCTGACCCTGGCCAGCAACGGCACGCTGTCCGGCACCGCAACAGTGGAAGGCAGCTTCAACTTCACCGTGACGGCGACCGATGCGAACGCCTTTACCGCTGCGCAGGCCTATGCGCTGACGGTGGCCGGCCCGAACCTGGCGTTGCCGGCCAGCACCCTGCCGGCAGGCACGGCCGGGCAGGCGTACGCGGCGACCATCTCGCCTGCGACCGGCGGCACCGCGCCCTACAGCTACGCACTGACGGCCGGCACGTTGCCGAACGGCATGGTGCTGGATGCTGCGACCGGTGCGCTCAGCGGCACGCCGACCTTGTCGGGCAACTTCGCCTTCACCCTGACTGCCAGCGACAGCACGCCCAGCCCGGCGGCCCAGGCCAGCCGCAATTACACGCTGACGATTGCAGCCGCCACCCTGGTGCCTGGCCAGCCCACGCTGCCGCCAGCGGTGCGTGGCAGGCCCTACAGTCAGGTGCTGACGGCGTCCGGCGGCGTCGCGCCGTATACCTACAGCGTCGCCAACGGCAGCTTGCCTGCCGGTCTGACCCTGTCCGGCAACGGCACGTTGTCAGGCACGCCGACCGCTGAAGGCGTCTTTTCGTTCGCCATCGCGGTGGCCGACGCCGGCAATGCCAGCACCACCCAGGCGTATACCTTCACGGTGGACGGCCCGAACCTGGTCCTGCCGGCAAGTACTTTGCCGGCCGGCACGGCCGCTCAGGTCTACGCCGCGACCATCGCGCCCGCGACCGGCGGTATCGCGCCTTACAGCTATGCACTGACAGCCGGCGCCCTGCCGAGCGGTATCGTCCTCGATGCGGCGACCGGTGGTCTCAGCGGCACGCCGACTTCGTCGGGCACGTTCAACTTCACCCTGACCGCGACCGACAGCACGCCCAGCCCGGCGGCCCAGGCCAGCCAGCGCTATACGGTCACCATTGCGGCGGCGACGCTGGTGCTGGCGCAGCCCACCCTGCCACCGGCGACGCGCGGCAGCGCGTACACCCAGGTGCTCACGGCCAGCGGTGGCGTCGCGCCTTATCGCTACAGCATCGCCAGCGGCACCTTGCCGGCTGGCCTGACGCTGGCCGGCGACGGCACGCTGTCGGGCACGCCGACGACGCAGGGCACCTCGTCCTTCACCATCGCGGTGGCCGACGCCGGCAATGCCAGCGCCACCCAGGCCTACAGCTTCACGGTGAGCGATGCGGCGCCGGTGGCGGTGGCGGATGTGGCGGCGACCATGTCCGACGCTGCGGTGACGGTGGCGGTGACCGCCAACGACACCGGCAACATCGCATCGATCGGCATTGCCACCGCGCCGACCAACGGCACCGCCGTGGTCAACGGGCTGGAGCTGGTCTACACGCCGGCCGCCGGTTTCGTCGGCACCGATGTGGTCAGCTACACGGTCACCGGCAGCGGCGGTACGTCGGCGCCGGTCACGGTGACCATCGCGGTCAATGCACGTCCGGTGGCGGTGTCGGTGACTGCCGCGGCCGTGCCCGGCGAAGCGCAGCAGGTCGACCTGACCCGCAATGCCACCGGCGGGCCGTTCGTGGCTGCAGCCGTGGTCGCGGTGCTGCCGGCCTCGGCCGGTACCGCCACCATCACCCGGACTGGCGGCACCGCCACCGCGGCGGCTGCGCGTGCCTCCGGCCCGTCGCCGGCGGCGGCTGCGATGGCCGAGACGCCCACGTTCATGCTGACCTTCACCCCCAACCCGGCCTTCGTCGGTCAGGCCACGGTGCAGTTCACCTTGTCCAATGCGTTCGCCACCTCGGTGCCGGCCAGCGTGGTGTTCACCATCGCGCCGCGCCGCGACCCCAGCGTGGATGCGGAAGTGCGTGGCCTGATCGATGCGCAGTCCGAGTCCACCCGGCGCTTTGCGCGCGCGCAGATCGACAACTTCCAGCGCCGCCTGGAAGCCACCCACCGCGGCGGCAGCACCTTCAGCAACGCGGTGAGCTTCCAGCCGACCTCGCATTGCCGCCAGGCCGACCGCGGCATCAGTGCGCAGCCGTGCAGCCCGGACACGCAGGAGGCCGACAACGACTTCCGCGATGCGCCAGCAATGGCCAGCAGCGGCAACAGCACCGCGCAGGGTCAGGGCGATCTGGGGCTGTGGGTGGGCGGTGCAATCCGCTCGGGCAGCCTGGACAAGCAGTCCAACAGCAACGGGGTGGACTTCCAGACCGACGGCCTGAGCGTGGGCGCCGATTACCGGGTGGCACAGTCGCTGGCGATCGGTGCGGGCCTGGGGTGGGGCCGCGACGACAGCGATGTGGGCAGGAACGGCAGCCACTCCAAGGCCACCGCCTACACCATGGCGCTGTATGCCAGCTTCCATCCGGGCAAGGCGTTCTTCTTCGACACCCTGGTCGGCTACCAGCTGCTGTCCTACGACCTGCGCCGCTTCGTCACCGACGATAGCTCGATGGCCGAGGGCAACCGCGACGGCAAGCAGTGGATTGCGTCGGTCTCCACCGGTGCGGACCTGCAGCGTGGCGAGTTGCAGATCACCCCGTATGCGCGTGTGGATGTGGCCCGCGCCACGCTGGATGGCTATGTCGAAGACGGCGTGGCGCCGTTCGCGCTGCGCTATGACGACATGGACGTGGCCACCACCACCGGCAACCTGGGCCTGCGCCTGGAATGGCGCCGCGAAGTGGCCTGGGGCCGGCTGACCCCGCAGTTGCGCGTGGAATACCAGCGCGACTTCCAGGGCCGCGGCGATGCCACGCTGAGCTATGCCGACCTGAACGGCGGGCCGTTCTATCGTGCCGGCCAGAGCGCGTTCGACCGCAACCGCCTGATGGTCGGCATCGGCGCGGCGTTGCTGACCGAGCAGGGCCTGTCGACGCGGCTGGAATACCGCGGCATCACCGATGGCGACAGCAACAACGATCAGACCTGGATGATCAATCTGGAAAAGAAATACTGATCGTCTCCAGCGTCATGCACTGAGCAACGCGATGGGCCGGGCGACTACCCCGGCCCATCGCGTTTGTGATGCCGCCGGCGGTATGTGTTGCATGGCTGCGTTGGCGCTGCGCTGCGCATTGGTCGACGGGGAGTTGTAGACAGGCCGCCAAGCGCATCGGCCGCAGTGCATCGAAGCCAACGTGCAGCCTGGTCCGCCTGTCTGCTTTCCTGCCGGTGTCGGGTTTGGTCGGGTCCGCCGCGCGTCGGCAGTCGATCGCCACGCGCGGCTGAGCAGTTGCCCATGTCACAGGACAGCCCTGGGCATCGGCACCGATCGCTGCATGCAGATCCTTGGCAAACAGCGCAGCACGGCCGCATCCGGCACAATGCACGCACGCATGCACGCCACTTCCGCGCCCGATTTCCGCCTCTATCCCTCAAATGCGCTGGATACGCTGGCCGCCTTGCTCGCCCAGGAGCTGCGCCGGCCGGTGCCGGAGCAGCCGTTGCTGCAGCCGGAGGTGGTGCTGATTCCGCAGGTGGCGATGCGGCGCTGGCTGCAGTCCACGCTGGCGGCCGAGCACGGCGTGGCCGCCAACCTGGAATTCCTCACCCCCGGCGAATTCGTCGCGCGCGCGCTGGAGTGCAATCTCGGCCCGGCCGACGACGATCTGGACATGGCCACCACACAGTGGCGGTTGTATGCCGCATTGCAGGCCGACCTGGGCAGCGATGCGGCATTGGCGCCGTTGGCCGGTTATCTGTCCGATGGCGATGCGCTCAAGCCCTGGGCATTGGCCGGCGAGCTGGGCAACGTGTTCGAGAAGTACCAGGCCTGGCGACGCGACTGGTTGCTGCGCTGGGAAGGCGGCGCCGACCCCGATGATCCGCAGGCGCGGCTGTGGCGCAGCATCGCCGCCGGCCGGCAATACCGCGCGCGCCGCATCGGCCAGTACCTGGATCGCTACGCGCGCCCGGATGGCCCGCTGCCGCAGGGCTTGCCCAGGCGCCTGTTCGCCTTTGCCATCCTGAATATTTCGCCCGACGTGCTGCGCGTGCTGGCCACGCAGGCGCGCGTGGGCACGCTGCATTTCTATCTGCCCACGCCCACGCAAGGGTACTGGGGCGATCTGCAGACCCTGTGGCAACGTCGCCGCGAAGACGGCGCGGTGCAGCTGTTTGCCGAGCAGGTACAGGAAAACCCGCTGCTGCAGGCCTGGGGCGCGGCCGGGCGCGACTTCATGGCGTTGGTCGGCGATTACGAGGTGGTGCATCCGCTGGCCGAGATCGCCGTCTACGCCGACCCGCTGGAGTCCGGCCGCCGCGCACTGGCCGACGGCGGCCTGGGCGACAGCCTGCTGCGCCGCATGCAGAGCGACCTGTTCCATCGCCGCGCGCCAGGCGTGCCTGCCGCATTACCGACGGTGAATCTGCACGACCCCAGCCTGCAGGTGCATGCCTGCCACACGCGGCTGCGCGAGCTGCAGGTGCTGCACGACCAGCTGCGCGCCTTGCTCGACGACCCACGCTTCGACCCGCCACTGCAGCCACGCGAGATCGCGGTGCTGTCGCCGGACATCGACCCGTACGTGCCGTACCTGGACGCGGTGTTCGGCAGCCACGGCAACGACGACGCGCTGCCGTACGCGCTGGCCGATGCCAGCCCGTTGGCCAGCGAGCCGCTGGCCGAGGTGTTCCTCACCTTGCTCGGCCTGCCGATCGCACGCTTCGGCCTGCACGAGATTCTCGACCTGCTGGCCAGCGCGCCGATCGCCGAGGCCGCCGGCCTGGACGAAGCCGGGCTGGAACGCCTGCGCGGCTGGCTGCACGCGGCCGGCGCGCGCTGGGGGCTGGATGCGGCGCATCGGCGTCAGCACCAGGCACCGAGCGACGATGCCTACACCTGGCGCTTCGCGCTGGACCGGCTGCTGCTCGGCCATGCCAGTGGCGCCGACGACGATATCGAGGGCGTGGCGCCCTGGCCGCAGCTGGAAGGCAGCGCGTTGGCCGCACTGGACACGCTGTTGCACTTGCTGGGCGTGCTCGAACGCCACCAGTCGGTATTGGCCAAGGCGATGACGCCAGTCGAGTGGCGCGAGCGTCTGCTCGGCCTGCTGGATGCGTTGATTCCGAAGGCGCCGTCGGCACCGCGCGCGCAGCGCGCGCTGGACCGCTTGCGCAGCCTGATCGACCAGTTCGCCCGCGATGCGGTGCGCGCCGATTACGCAGGCGATGTGCCGGCCGAGGTGGTGCGTGCGCACTTCGCCGCGGTGCTGGGCGAGTCGGACACGCGCGCGCCGCTGCTCACCGGCGGCATCAGCTTCGGCCGCATGGTGCCGATGCGCCTGCTGCCGTTCCGCGTGATCTGCCTGCTCGGCATGAACGATGGCGATTTCCCGCGCCGCGACCCGGCCGCCGGGCTCAATCGCCTCACGGCCGAGCTGGGCACCGAGCGCCGCCGGCATGGCGACCGTTCAACCCGCGAGGACGACAGGTTCCTGTTTCTGCAGTTGTTCGCCTCTGCGCAGGAGGTGTTCTACCTGAGCTATCTCGGCGCCGATGCGCGCGATGGCAGCGCGCGCGAACCGTCGGTGCTGGTCAGCGAACTGCTGGGCAGCGCCGCGCAGTACCACGCCGAGCCGCAGGCGATCGCCACGCTGGTGGTGGAGCATCCGTTGCAGCCCTTCGCCGCCGCCGCCTTCGGTGCGCCGGGCGATCACGGCGCCGACCCGCGCCGTTTCAGTTATCGCCGCCAATGGCGACCGTCGGTGGACAGCCTGGTCGGCCAGCGCCAGCCGCTCGCGCCGTGGGTGGCCGGTGCGTTGCCGGCCGACGACAGCGCAGTGCCGGGCAGCGTCTCGATCGACGACCTGCGCCGCCTGTTTTCCGACCCGGCCGGGCAGTTCCTGCGCCATCGCCTCGGCATGCGCTTGCCCGACCCGGCCAGCGAAGACAGCGACCTGGAGCCGCTGCTGGCGCCCACGCGCGGGCTGGACCAATACGGCCTGCAGCAGCATGTGTTCGACGCCGCACTGGCCGGCGACACCGGCCGGCTCTACGAGCGCCTGCGCGCGCGTGCGCTGCTGCCGTCCGGGCCGCTGGGGCGACGCCAGCTCGATGAGCGGGTGGCGCAATTGCGCCCGTATGCCGAGGCATTCCGGCAATGGCGCGGCGAGGCGCCAGCGCAGTCGCACCGGCTGCAGGTGCAGATCGGCGATGTCGAGGTGCACGGCCGCGTGCCCGGCTGGTATGCGAGCGGGGTGGGGCGGGTGCAGGTCGGCGCGCTCAGCGGCCGCAGCGCGATCCGTCACGGCCTGGAATGGCTGCTGCTGCGCGCTGCCGGCGAGCATGCGCCGTATGTGCGCTTCTTCGAACACGAAGACGGGTTAGGCCCGCATCCCATCGACCTCGAACCGCTGTCGCAGGCGCAGGCGCAAACTGCATTGGCCGCACTGTTGCAGCTATATCGGCACGGCCTGCAGGCGCCGCTGGCCTTCGCGCCCTACAGCAGCTGGAAATATCACCAGGCCGCGCGCGGCGACGACCTGGACAAGGCCATCAAGGAGGCCGCCGGGCAGTGGCAGTCCAGCTTCGGCTGGAGCGAATCGCACAGCCCGGAACTGCGCCTGGTCAACCGCGGCCGCGACCCGTTCGCCGATGCACAGCGCTTCGCCGAGTTCGCCACCACCAGCCACCGCGTGTACGACCTGCTCGAGCGCGGCAACGCCGACGCCACGCTGGATCCGCAGCGCCTGGTCGAGAGCTGGCGCCACTGGCACGGCGCGCAGGAGGAGGCCGAATGAGCGCCAGCCCCGTCACCGACCCGTACCTGCACCTGCCGCTGCATGGCGTGCGCCTGATCGAGGCCAGCGCCGGCACCGGCAAGACCTTCACCCTGGCCACGCTGTTCACCCGGCTGGTGGTCGAGCGCGGCCTGCGCATCGGCCAGATCCTCGCCGTCACCTTCACCGAGGCCGCCACCCAGGAACTGCGCCGCCGCATCCGCGAGCGCCTGGTGCTGGCCGCAACCCTGGTCCCCGAGACCCCCGTAGGAGCGGCCCCGGCCGCGACCGACTTGCCCACAACACCGGCGCCCAATGGCGCATCGGCTCTTGTAGGAGCGGCCCCGGCCGCGACCGACTTCGCCAACGACCCGTCGCGGCCAGGTCCGCTCCTACAGGACGCGCCTGACGTCCTGCTCACCCGCGCCATCCTCGCCACCCACCTGGCCAAAGGCACCGAGACACCGGCCGCCTTGCGCCGCCGCCTGCAACAGGCGGTGGAAGAAATCGACCTGGCCGCGGTGTTCACCATCCACGGCTTCTGCGCGCGCGTGCTGCGCGAGCATGCGCTGGAAAGCGGCCAGGCCTTCGCCGCACCGGAACTGCTCGCCAACGACCGCGAACTGCTCGGCGAAGTCGCCGCCGACCTGTGGCGCCAGCGCGCCGCCGATGCGGCGATGGCCGAAGACCTGATCGCGCTGTGGTCGGGCGGCCCGGAGGCATTGGCCAGCGATCTGCGCGCACTGGTGCGCCATCCAACGCTGCTGCCGGCGGCCGCCACCACCCCAGACGATTCCGCTGCGCTGCTGCAGGCCGTGCAGGACGCCAGTACCGCTCTGGCCGCCGCATTCCAGGCGCATGGCACCGCGTTTTTCGACACCCTGATGGCCGCCATCGACGGCGGCATCCTGAGCAAGGTCAGCTACAAACCCGAGTGGCTGGCCTCGCTGTGGCATTGGTTCGACAGCTTCGCCGCCGCGCCATCGGTCAACACCGCCCCGCATCCCAAGCTGATCAAGCTGACCGCCGCGGACCTGGCCGCCGGTACCAACAAGAAGTTCGTCGAGCGCACCCCGGCCTCGCCGCTGAGCCACGAGATCGACGGCTATCTCGCCGCGCTGGCGCGTGTCGAACAATGGCGCACACGTCGCCGCATCCGCCTGCTGCACGCCCTACGCGAGGACGCCATCGCGCGGCTGGCACTGCTCAAGCGCCAGCGCCGCGTGCAGACCTACGACGACCTGGTCGATGGCGTTGCGCACGCGCTGGAAGGCGCGCAGGCCGGCACCCTGGTCACGCGGCTGCGCGCGCAATACGCCATCGCGCTGGTGGACGAATTTCAGGACACCGACGACCGCCAGTGGGCGATCTTCTCCAACGTGTTCGGCGAAGGCCCGCTCGCGCGCGCGGCCGGCCTGGCGCCGGCGCTGTTTCTGATCGGCGACCCCAAGCAGGCCATTTACGGCTTCCGTGGCGGCGATGTGCGCACCTATCTGGCCGCCGCGGTCACTGCCGAACTCGCCCCGCCGCTGAGCCACAACTTCCGCTCGCGCCCCGGCGTGCTGGCGGCCATCGACGCGTTGTACGCACAGGCCGGCTATACCGAGGCCTTCCTCACCGACGGCATCGCCTTCCACCCGGTGCAGCCCGGCACCAAGCGGGCGGATGCCGACCTGCAACGCGATGGCGCCGCCGCCCCGGCGCTGACGCTGTGGCGTGCGCCGGAACCGCCGCCGCCTGCGAAAGGCAAGCCCAAACCCTGGAGCGCCGGCCGCGCCCGCGAGCTGGCCACCGCCGCCTGCGTGGCGGCGATCCGCGGCTGGCTGGCCGGTGGCCGCGACGGCACCGCCACCATCAACGCGCGCCCGGTGCAGGCCGGCGATATCGCCGTGCTGGTGCGCAGCCACGGCGAGGCCACGCGCATGCAACAGGCGCTGGGCGCGGTGGGCATCCCTGCGGTGGCCGCAGGCAAACAGAGCTTGTTCGCCACCGACGAAGCGCTAGAACTGCTGGCCTTGCTGCAGGCCTTGCTCGACCCGGGTGACGACAGCCGCCTGCGCGCCGCGCTGGCCACCGTGCTGATCGGCGCGGACGCCGCCGCCATCGCCGCGCTCGCACACGATGGCGAGCGTCACCGCCGCTGGCAGCAACAGGCGCTGGACTGGCGCGAGCGCTGGCAACGCGGCGGCCCGCTGGCCTTGATCGGCGAGCTGGGCGCCGCGCACGGGCAACGCCTGCTCGCCCTGGGCGATGGCGAGCGCCGCCTCACCAACTACCTGCAGCTGGCCGAACTGCTGCAGGAGGCCGACGCCCGCGCACTCGGCCCGCACGGCCTGGTCGACTGGCTGTCGCGCCGCATCGCCAATGCCGACGACAACGACGAAGCCCAGCAGCTGCGGCTGGAATCGGACGCGCGCCGCGTGCAGATCGTCACCCTGCACAAGAGCAAGGGCCTGGAATATCCGCTGGTGTTCCTGCCGTACATCGGCATCGGCCGCAGCGACAAGGGCGCCGGCCGCCATTGCGTGGTGCATGCGCCGGAGCTCGGCCGCCAGCTGCACTGGAAGACTGACAAAGACGACCCAAGCTGGAGCGTCGCCGAAGCGGCCTGGAAGCAGGAACAACGCGCCGAAGACGCGCGCCTGCTCTACGTCGGCCTGACCCGTGCCGAGCACGCGCTGTGGATCGCCAGCGGCCCGTTCCACCAGCACGAGCGCACTGCACTGTCCGGCATGCTGCGCGCGCTCGACGCGCTGCAGGGCGCGGCCGGCGAGGGCGCGGTGGTGGTGGACACGTCCACGCCACCGGCCACCCTGCCGCGGCTGCCGCCGCCGGTCGAGGCGCAGGTGCCGCCCGCGCGCACCCCGCAGCGGCATATCGCCCCGGACTGGTGGGTCTACAGCTTTACCCAGCTGGCCAATGCCGATGCCGGCGCCGCCACCGACCCGATGGCCAGCGCCACGGTGGTCGGCAGCGGCGGCAGCGACGAGCCCGCCGGCAGCGAGGCGATCGCGGTGGCCACCGAGGTCGACGCCTTCGACCCGCGCTTTGCCGGCAACCGCTTCGGCGTGGTAATGCACGACGTGTTCGAGCGCTGCGACTTTGCCGCCTGGCAGGCGTGGCAGCCCGGCCAACCCGCACCCGAAGGGCAGGCCGCCGCCATCCTCGAGGCGCTGCAACGCGGCGGCTACGTCGAGAAGGAATGGGACGACGGCCTGGCCATGCTCACCGCCCTGATCGGCCACACCCTCACCGTGATGTTGCCCGAAGGCACCCCCCTGGCCGCCGTGCCCGCGCCGCAGCGCCGTAACGAGATGGAATTCCACTTCGCCATGCGACCCACCCGCGTCGAGGCACTGCTGGCACTGCTGCACCGGTTTGGCGTGGTCGGCGAGCGCCAGGCCTTCGGCGCGCGCCAGCGGCTGGAAGGCCTGATGACCGGCCTGATCGACCTCACCTACACCGTGGACGGGCGCTGGTACGTGCTTGACTACAAATCCAACCGCCTGCCCAGCTACGACGCCGACGCCCTGGCCCGCGCCATGGCGCACAGCGAGTACGAGTTGCAGGCGCTGATCTACACCGTCGCGCTGCACCGCTGGCTGCGTTTCCGCCTGGGCGATGGCTACGACTACGCCCGCGACTTCGGCGGCGTGCGCTATCTGTTCTGCCGCGGCCTGGACGCCAGCCGTAACCCGGCATCAGGCCCCGGCCTCGAGCCTGCCCGCAGCGCCGAGGCCAACCCCGGCTTCAACCCTGCCCGCAGCGCCGCAACCGACCCCGGCTCCGACCCCCACAGCAACGCCGCAGCCGACCCTGGCGCCGACCGCGCCCGCGATGCCGAGGCCAATTCCGGCTCCGGCTCCGACCCTGCACGCGACGCCGTCGCCAGCGACGCCATGTCCGACGCGGCCGCACCCGGCATCCAAGCGGCATCCGTCTGCGTTGCGCCCGGCATCCACGCCTGGCGCTTCGATCCGGCCCTGGTCCAGGCCCTGGATGCCCTGTTCGCCGGCAGCGCCCCAGAGTCGACATCCAGCAACCCAGGCACGCCCGATGCCCGCTAGCGCACAGCCCCTTACCGCTGACGCACCAAAGCCCCGCTCCCCCGGGGGCGATAAGGCGCTGGTTGCGCGCCACTGGCGCGCGTGCCTTGGAGCGCCCGCGCCGCTGGCGCGGGCTGGGGCGCGGAGCGGGGGTTGGGGTGAGGGTACGTCCGCCGCCGAAGCATCCGAGCCATGACCCAACAGACCGCACTCCCGCCCAGCGCTGTGCGCAAGCCGCGCGCCCCTCGGGGCGAGCACACACCGCTTGCGCGCCAAGGCGCGCGTGCCTGGCAATGCCTGCGCCACGCCGCGCGGGCCGGGATGCGGAGCGGAGACTGTGGTGAGGGTGTCGTGCAGGGTCAGAAACGTGCCGATCGACAACTCGCCCGCGGCGCCTCCGCCCACCAGGCGTCCACCCCATGAACCAGCCAAACCTCTTCAGCGCGCTGATCAAGGCCGACGCGCTGCGCCCGCTGGATCTGGCCTTCGCGCAAAGCCTGCAACGCCTGGCCCCGGACACCGACCCCCAGGTCCTGGCCGGCGCCGCGCTCGCCTCGCTGGCCGTCACCAGCGGCCACGCAGGGCTGGACCCCGCCCGCGCCGCCATGCTGCTGGACGCGCGCGAGGGCCCATCGCCCGTAATGCCGGACCCCGCCGACTGGCAACGCACCCTGGCCGCCTCGCGCTGGGTCGACCAACCGAATCCGCAAGATCCCGCCGCCGCCGACTGCCCGCTGGTGCTGGAACGCGGCCTGCTCTATCTGCGCCGCTACCGCGAATACGAGCGCCGCCTGGCGCTGGGCCTGCAACGCATCGCCGCCCAGTCGCCGCCCCCCTTCGACGCCGCCACGCTGGCCCCGCTATTCGCACAGCTATTCCCGAACCCGACCCCAGCCACTCACCCCGTGGACCCAACCCCTCTCCCCCCGGGAGAGGGTGCCCGAAGGGCGGGTGAGGGCACGGGCCTGCCCGCGCCATCTGTCCACCAAGAGGGCATGGCCCCGCCCGCGCCATCCGTCTACCAAGACGGCACGCACCCACCGGCCCCATCCCACAACCAGGACCGCCAGGCCCAGGCCGCCGCCCTGGCGCTGCGCCGCACCCTGCTGCTGGTCACCGGCGGCCCCGGCACCGGCAAGACCACCACCATCGCCCGCCTGCTGCTGCTGCGCATCGCCCAGGCGCAAGCATCCAACACCCCGGCACCGCGCATCGCCCTGGCCGCGCCCACCGGCCGCGCCGCCGAGCGCATGGCCGAGAGCCTGCGCTTTGCGGTCGCCCGCGCCATCGCCGACGGCATCCAGCTCGCACCCACTCCCGCGGCAGCCGCGCCCGGGCAAGCGAAGCCGTCACCGCACCCCGTCGCTTCTCCTCTCCCGCAAGCGGGAGAGGGTGCCCGAAGGGCGGGTGAGGGCCAGCCGTCCACCTGGAACTCCCTCCTCCCCACCGGCGCCAGCACCCTCCACCGCCTGCTCGGTGTCATTCCAGATTCCCCGAACTTCCGCCATAACGCGGACAACCCGCTGCCGTTCGACCTGATCGTGGTCGACGAAGCCTCCATGGTCGACCTGCCGCTGATGTGCAAGCTGGTGGAAGCCGTGGCCGACGGCACCCAGCTGATCCTGCTCGGCGATGCCGACCAGCTGCCCTCGGTGGAAGCCGGCGACGTGCTCGCCGCCATCCTGCAGGCCGCCGGCCCCGGCGACACCCTGCAGCCGCAGGATGCACAGGCGCTGCAACCGCTGCTCGGCAACGCGCCCGCTGACACCACGCCCGCCGCCACCCACAGCGGCGGCCTGGCCGGCCACCGCGTGCACCTGCTGCGCGGCTACCGGCAGGCGCACGACTTCGCACTCGCCCCGTTGGCCGACGCCGTGCGCGCCGGCGACGCCGACACCGCCCTGGCGCTGCTGCGCAGCGGCGAGCTGGCCGGCGTGCACTTCCACGAAGACGGCGAAGACCCGCTCACCCTGGGCCGCGACGCACTGCTCGCCCATTGGCGCGCGCTGGCCGACGCGCACGACCCGGCCGCCGCCCTGCGCGATGCCGCGCGCCTGCGCCTGCTCACCGCCGTGCGCGCCGGCCCGCAGGGCGCACGCGGCCTCAACGCCCGTATCGAACAACTGCTGGCCGAAACCGGCTCCGGCGCCCGCCGCCTCGGCAGCGCCTCGCCCTGGTTTCAGGGCCGCCTGCTGCTGATCACCGAAAACAGCTACCGCCACGGCCTGTTCAATGGCGATGTCGGCATCTGCCTGCGCAGCGATGCGAGTCCCTTTTCGGGGCGCAGGGACGAAAGCCCGTCTTCACCGCCAGGCCAGTCCGCCGGCACCGCCAACCGCCGTGACCCAGGCACAGAGAGCCGTGCCCAGGGCCCATTGGTCGCCTGGTTCGAAGGCGACGGCGACGGCCAGGTGCGCGGCTTCCACCCCGCCGCACTGCCCGCGCACGAAAGCGCCTTCGCCATGACCGTGCACAAGGCCCAGGGCAGCGAATTCGACACCGTCTGGCTGCAACTGCCCACCCGCGACGCCCGCGTGCTCAGCCGCGAACTGCTCTACACCGGCATCACCCGCGCCCGCCGCGCCCTGCACCTGGCCGGCAGCGAAGCGGTCATCCGCAGCGCACTCGCCCGGCACGCCGCACGCATCTCGGGCCTGGCATGGCGGCTGGGTGGGGAACAAATACGGCCCGCTGCTGAAATCGCACAGGATTCGCCAGAGGCACCGGTCGCACCGCTGCAAGGCTCGTTATTCTGATGACATCACGCGCTTGGAGACCGCATGAACACCGATGACAAGGATGCCCCTGCTTCCGAGCTGATCCTGTATCGCACCGACGATGCGCAAACGCGCGTCCAGGTGCGGTTGGAAGGCGGCTCGGTCTGGTTGACGCAGCGGCAACTCTCTGAGCTATTCCAGGTCTCCGTCCCGACCATCAACGAGCATCTATCCGGTATTTTCGCCGAAGGTGAACTTGAAGCTGAACGAACTATTCGGAAAATCCGAATAGTTCAAACCGAAGGCGAGCGCAATGTCCGCAGGACAGTGGATCACTACCATCTCGACGTGATTCTCGCGGTCGGCTACCGCGTTCGCGCCCCGCGCGGTACGCAGTTCCGGCAATGGGCCACCGCCCGGCTTACCGAGTATCTGGTCAAAGGCTTCGCCATCGATGACGAACGCCTCAAGCGTGGCCCTGATGACGGCTACTTTGAAGACCTGCTCGGCAAGATTCGCGACATCCGCTCCTCGGAGATGTTCTGGCGCAAGGTGCTGGAGATCTACGCCACCAGCGTCGACTACGATGCCTCTGCAGAGGCAAGCCAGCGCTTTTTCGCTACGGTGCAGAACAAGATGCATTGGGCTGCGCACGGACACACTGCCGCCGAGCTGATCATGGAGCGCGCCGACGCAGGCAAACCGCACAGCGGTATGACCAACTGGGTTAGCGCTACGCCGCGTGCATCCGACGCCACGGTCGCAAAAAGCTATCTAAATCCTGACGAGCTGGACGCACTGAATCGCATCGTCACTGCCTATCTGGAATTTGCGGAGCTTCAGGCGCTGAACCGCAAGCCCATGACCATGGCCGACTGGATCGCCAAGCTTGACGACTTTTTGCGGCTAAGCGACCGAGAGGTCCTCACTCACGCGGGCCGGGTCAGCCGTGAGCAGGCGCTGGAATTTGGTAAGGCGGAATTCGCACGCCACAAGCAGCAGAAGCTGGCCGAGCCCTCAGCGGTCGAGCGCGATTTCGACGCCGCTACGCGAGAGTTGAAGAAGATGGCACGTGCCCGGGGCAGTGGCGCAGCTGGCAAGAAGGCCGGAGATGCATAAACCCAGTCCCGGCATTGTCGTTTACCGCTGAGCACGAGGCATCTGTCCATGACAGTCCTACCCAACATCCACCCCGGCGAAATCCTGCTTGAGGAGTTCCTCGAGCCGATGGGCATCAGCCAGAACGCACTGGCGCGGGCCACCGGCGTGCCGCCGCGTCGCATCAACGAGATCGTCCTGGGCAAGCGCGGCATCACCGCCGACACCGCCGTGCGCCTGGCTGCAGCGCTGGGCACGACCGAGCGGTTCTGGCTGGGCCTGCAAGCCGATTACGAGCTGGAACAGGCGCACCGCGCGCTGGGCGGCCTGCCATCGCGGATCAAGCGGCTGGCGGCTTGATCCGGGCCTCCTCCAGCACGCCGCATTGAGCAGGCAATTCAAGACCGTCATCTGATCTGGCTGGGCCGCTGCTCGGCATGGCAGCATGCAGCGTTGCTTGCAACAACGCCTGGCCGTTGAAAGCATGAGTCAACTCCCGAAACAGGACCGCAACGATGGACCGACGTCGCCGCAAACGGATGGAGCGCTATTGGGCGCGGACAGAAGCCAAGGCGCGTGCAGCGGTTGACCGGTTGAACCCGGAAAGCTGGTTCGACCTGTGGCATACGCATGTGGACTGGAATGGCCGCGGCCACTCCTGTGTTGAGCATCGGCAGACGGTCAACGCGGTTACAGTGCGTGTGCTGTGCTACCTGGAAGCACGTCTGGCGCAACGTGGGGCAGCGGCGCAGCTGTGGGCACACCTCAGTGAGGACACGATGGATACGGGTATTTACGCGCACTCTGCCAATCCGAACGGCACGAGCTTCCCTGCCGCCTTTCCCAACCTGGATTGGCAACTGGCTCTGCCTGACGAGGTCGCAGCGATCCTGCCCGCCACGCATCCGGCCGGCACTGCGTCATGCGATGGCAGTACTCGGTATGTCGTGCAGCGTCAGCCAGCCGTGGTCGGCCCGGAGGCACGTCAATGAGTTCCACCGACAAAGCCCATCGCACCGCATTGCGTTATGCCGCCGGTGCTCGTCAGCCGCGTGTGGCCAAGGTGCCCGTCACCGGCGCCGCCTATCGGCTAGCGCACGCCTGCTTCGGTTGCCGCAGAAGTTTCAAGATCGCTCCGCGCGAGCAGGTGGCCCCCTGTCCTGGCTGCGGTAACGCGCTGTGCGTGATGGGGCGTTCGTTCAAGGCACCCCCGGCCCGCAACCAGGCGCAATGGCGCAAGGTCGAGCGGTTGTATCGCGCTGGCTTTCGGTTCTTCAGTTACCGCAGCCACCCGTGCGTTGCTCTCCCAGCCAAGCTGTCGGAGGTCGATCGCTTCATCCGTGAGAACCCTGAGCACCCATTACGCCTGCGGGGTCATTGAGGTTGGCACGGCGTCACACCGCGAGGCCAGGCCTGCGCCTGACCTCGTCTGCCGTCTTGCAGGCCGGGCGGCTTACTTGCCCTTCTTTTCCTGCTTGGCCGCGCGCTTTTCCTTCAGCGTCTTGGTCGGCTCTTTCTTCTGGCTCTTCTTCTGGTCCATCCCCTTGCTCATGACACCCTCGTAATTGCTGGATTGATCGGTCGGGCAGCGCCATGACCCTGGCGTGCCTGCGCACTGTACGGCTTGCGCGGGGTGGAAGGGCAGCGGCAGCGCCAGGCCGGGCGACGGGCGGTACGCCCGGCCCGGCGTTTGCTCAACGCAGCAAGCGCCAGCAGCCCCTCGGCGCGCCCGGCAGGGCCACAAACGCAAACGCCCGCGTGCGACGGGGAAGGTCGGCACGCGGGCGCTGGCGGCAGCGGCGGGCTTACTTGGCCGGCACGCGCTGGTACTGCTCGCCACCGGTGTTGAGGTGGCCGTTGGCCGCGTCGATGGCAAAGTTCACCGTCTCGCCATCGTTGGTGACCTGCAGCGCCCCGTCCTTGTAGACCGCCGGGTAGCTCTCGGTCTTGGGCTTGCGGCTGAAGAACTTCGGCGTGGTGCTGCGGACCATGAAGGTCTCGCCATTGCGCTCGATGTCCATCGTCTCTTCCTGCGTCTGCACGTTGACCCAGTGGCCGACGAACTTCTCGCCCTCCACCTTGGCGCAACCGCTCACCAGCAGTGCCGCGGCCAGCGCGGTGCCCATCCACTTCATCATCGTGTGTTCTCCAGTTGAGTCTGGAGCCGAGGATGGCGGGTGGGGGATGTATGGGAGGTCAAGGTTTCCGCGCAACGAACGCTTGAATGCAAGCGCGGCCCACACCATTGGAGACATCAATCTGACGCCGTTCAACAGGAGCGCACTATGCGTGAATTGGTACCCCATCACCCAAACTAGCTTGTTCCTAATGTTCCCCGTCGCAGTAGCGCTTCCTGTGAATGGTGACTTCCTTTACCGGCATGGACGAACAGCCCGCCCCGTCAGCAGCTAAAGCTCAATTGACGCAGAGCGTGACCCGTATCTGACAGCGCCGCTGATTCCGTCCGTCTGATATAGGACTATCACGCTGTATTGGTTATCCCACTAGTCCTTTAGTCATAATTGCGTTTGCTTGGGCAGACACCCTTTTATTGATTGTCAGGCTTATAGCATGCTTATGGCATATTTCATTAAGGGATATAAACCATTTATGCATGCATTTGGAAATTAGCTCTGGATTAAATTCAACCTTTCCGGCTTTATTATTTTTTGGTTCGCTTAGGCAAACCGCCAATATTTGAAGCCACCGAAAATTAGGATGCTGAAAAAGCATCCAATATGGCCATTCTTCATCTAGCGCTTTTAGGAACGTCACTACCTCAGGAATCTCGTAGATTTCACGAGCATCGTCATCGTAGCCGTGTATAGAAATTTCAATACGTTCTTTCATGCCCATACATACCTCCCTAGAGGATACAAGGTCATTCAGAAACGCCAGTGCATTTGAAATGTCTTTATTTTCGATATCTGTGCGGTCGATCCAGTAATTTACTAATCCAATCTTATTCTCCATTGCGGCTTCGATCGTCTCATTCTTAATGAGCCCATAAGCAAATGGAAAATTGCCGAGATGATTCATGTTGTAACTAATCGAATCGATTTCAGGCGTCGGCACGTCAATGACTCCTGCTCTCGAAAGAGCAGGAGATAATTTTATTTCTTTGTTGACCACTTGTTGCAGTGCTTTTAACTCCTCTAGAGCACGAGAAGAAATCGATAGATCTGGTACATATAAAAGAAAGGAGTACGAATTAATTGTTACGTGACGGAATGCCCAATACATCGTGTCGAAATCTTCGACGCGAAAAACACCGACTCTAAACCAATCTGGATGACTTACAGCGTTGGCACCCTTGGTAGCGGAGGTTACGCTATATATACCGCCAGCAGCTGGCGCTATCGTCAATATTTTTACCATTAGATGATCTGGTAGCGGCTCGCTGCCAGTAATTATTCTGCGGTACTGAGTCAATATTTCAGTATCACTGTCATGTGACCTTGCGGAGTTATATGAGATTTTTAAAAGCCAGCGAGCAAGCTGTTCATAGTTGTAGTGGAGCTGGGTTTTCGTATCCTTGTAAACGTAATTTATGAAACTTTCAAAGAATAGCTTCTTTCCGTAAGAGTCGAGATCCGAAAGCACATTATTATTGCAATCTTCGCAAACGTCACGAATTACGAGTTCGGTTTTTACGATCTTACCCTTTGCTCTTTCCATGAATCCGGTGTCTTCAGAATCTCGCTCATGTTTGTAGTACCAGCTGGGAATAATATGCTCGCGCGTTGCGGGTTTTTTCTTATCACAGTAGCTGCAGATATTCATCAATTATTCGCTTAAATTATTTGTTGGGGGTGAAGTGTTTTAAGTTGCGGCTAAGGCGAATATAAAAATACGAAGCTGACAACGTTCGGTATGCACTCTATAAGCATGTGATAAAAGCTGGGGTCAGGTTTACTCACGCGGTCCCTCTACACTTCGGGAACTGGCTGCAGCCTAGGAAGTTCTCCTTAGTGCGCCGGTTTATTCTCCCTACAAGCGCGCTACCGCAGAGCGGGCAGTCTGGTGTCGCAGTGGTTCCAGAAATGGCAGACTCAGTTGAAGAAAGGATAGGTTCGACGCGTGCTGCTTGTGGTGCCGGTTGCGCTGTGGCGGTTGTTTGCACCGCTCGTATCATGTCCAATAACTGCTCGCCGCCAATCAATTCAATCGGCTTGCCTTCGGCGAAGCGCTCAGCGTCCTTCGTGTAGGTGCCGATGCAGGCGATCTTTACTGCGTGGGCTTGGTGATGGGCGAGCAGGCCGTACATCTCCCGCACGACGCTGACTCCGACCTGCTGGCGCTTCCATTGCTTGCATTGCACCAGCGTGCGGCGGCCGTCCTTGCGCAGGATCAGGTCGATGCCGCCGTCGGCGCCGCCCAGGCCTGTTTCTTCGACGCTGTAGCCCTGGCGGCGAAATGCTTCACCCACCAATAGTTCGAACTGGCGCCAGCCGCCGGCGGCCAGGCTCTCCAGGCTTGTGCGTGTTTCCAGAAAGCGTCGCCGGCTGCGTGTGCCCAGATAGGAGAACAGCGCAGCAAGCCAGCAGACGCCGAGCAGCGTCCACGCCAATGGCGCGAACATTCCGCTCGATTGCTGGGTGAAGCCTTGCGACAGCATTCCGCCTTGGTGAGAAAACCACCAGCTTATGCCGTAGCGCACCGCAAGATACGCAGCGACTCCTGCAACCAAGCCAGCCGGCCACGGCAATGCAGCCAATGCTTCAAACCCGGTTTGCTTCTTTCTGCGTCCCATGCAAGAACCCCCGTCCCAGCTTCGACCATAGCCGCTGCAACAGGTTTTGTCAGCAGAGCATCTGCGCCGTTGCGAGCAATCTCCCACCAGACATCAGCCTCACGCGCTCGAAAGTGAGAAACCAAATTCTTGCTCCAACGCTTGAGGCCGCTTATGCGTCCATCAGCGCGCCCGCGTGCGTCGGAGTATTAATGCCCTCGCGAAACCTCAGGGCCAAAGTTATTTCGTGCCTTCTCATACCATACGAGGCGGCGGAGTGATCGATTGTTCGCGCTGCTGCTCTTGTTGCTGGGACTGTTGCTGCCGCTGCGTCTCACCTAAGGACTGCAATTGCGCCAGAGATTGTTCAACCGGCTGTGCGATGGCGTCGTTCGTCTTCATGTGCGCCATCTTGTGTGCGGGATCGTTCAACGCCCCCTCTACAACGAACAGGTTCTCGCCTTGTCGCACAGACTTAGAGTTCTCGCTCAGCACGACATGATCGATTCTTGTCAGCCCATTCTCTTTAGCTAAGTACGCGCTACTTGCTGCCAGCCGTGCGCTGTTGTCGTCGTACTCACGGCCGAGGCCTTGCTCAAGGCGGCGAACAGCATCTTCGGCTTGGCGATGCAGCGGGTCCTGTGATGGAAATAAAGAACCATGCCAAGGCACCACGGGCGGCTGATCATGCAGCGTTGGCTGCGCTGGTTCTTCCGATCCGCGCAATGGATTTGCATGTGGATCGACATGCAGCAATCTACGCGCCTGACCATTTTCGTTGATGTTCAGATCTGTGGTTCCGTCATCGTTGCGCACTCGCGCAAGATTCTGCCGCTCAACACCGCTCCAAGCATCATTCAAGAATGCGTGACCCTGACCTGTCTTGTCCCAGGTCACCAAGTCGTTACCGGCAGCATAAAAGCCGGCACCATTGAATCGCGTTGGGTCTGCCCGGTCCGTTGAAGCATTTTGATAGGTAGCGCCACGATCCAGCGCGCTCACGAATTCCTCTGCACGGTTGTAGTGCAGAAACAGGTTTTTCACCGCATGGTATTCGTGCGCCAAGTTTTGGCCTGCATGCGGCGCATTGAGTGTTGTCGGATCCACAAGCGGATTGGCCACCACATTGGTCCATGCTGTTGCAAGCGGGCTACGCGAATCCGCATTGCGCAATGCATTTATCACGTCGGCGCCCTCCAGCGCCTTGTCTCGCCCAGCTTCCAGATAGTCGCCACGTCCAGTCGCCCTTGAATTCAGATCATCAATGGCGGCACTCACATCCGTGAGCGAATGGTACTGATTTGCCTCAATGTTGCGGATCATCGGCGCGGTGCGCGTTTCGTTCTGGTTGTAGGCTTTCCCAACCATCGTCGCCAACTTTACTTGGTCGTCCAGAGACGCGTTCTGGTAGAGCTCACTCCGCTGCAAGGGCGCGATAGCACGATCCATCAACTTGTCGACTTGCGCCACATCGCGTTGATGTACCCAGCTGATGCCTTCGTTCGAAGAAAGGAATGTGTCTAGCTTGGATTTCACCTCCGCATCGAGAGGCCGACCGGCATCAACGCGGATAGCGCGGCCGTTACGGCCAAGATCGGCGATTGTCTGATCAACCTGCTGTTGGCTGAGAACAAGATCTTGCTGCTGCCCATGCGCCCATTGCTGATAGGCATTCACGAGGTCCCTTGGAACGTTCTCTCCGTTAGGCGTGTTCGGCTGATAGTGCTGTCCCAAGTCAGTTTGGATGGTGCCGATCGTGTAGCCACTGTTGTCGGCCGGCTCTAGCAACGGTGTTCTGAGATTGTCGCCAGCGACTTCCAATTGATAAGCGGCATATCCGCTTTCGGATGAAACGCCGACAGCAAAGTACAGCGTGGCCCGCAACTCCTGATCTGTCAGCCTGCTCATGAGTCGCTCTCCGTGTCCGCACAGGTTTCGGATGGAATTTGCTTGCCCTTGATATCAGGGTGCAGGGCGACATCTCGCTTATATGTATTGCCGAACTTCTGGTAGCGAACCAAGGCCCCCTTTTCAAGAACGAAGTAATCTTCCTCCCCCGAGAAGTTGGGGCATGCCTCATAGCCTGCCTCGCCATCATCGCTGCAGTAGCGAACGTAGAGCTTTCCGCTACGCACATCCCCTTCCAATTTTCCGCCACCCCCACGCACGTTGGTTCCTTCGCTCCACTCTCCCGTGACATGGCTCTTCTGCTGATTGAGGTCAACGCTCAGAAAGTGGCCAGAACCGCAGGCTGTGGCGTACGCCCACTTGTTTGCAAAGTTACCGACCGTCTCACCAGCCGGTGGCGAAGCATTCGAGCATGCTGCACTCAGCGCGACTATGGTGAGTGACATGCAACGCATGATCTTCTTGTTGAATCTTCTTTGAGCTCTCATTGAACGCTTCCTTGATCTGCACTATCGGCGAATCGGGCGTAGGGCACAGCGACTTTACTGCAAACAACAGCTTTCAATTCGCTTACGGTACAAAAAATCGCAGGTAGGCTGTTGGCAAAAGTCACTACTGAAGAACCGAAATGTCTTTCGCACGCCCAAGACCGGTTGGTGTCTGAAGCAACAGCGCATCCCCATCTACTTGGTATGGAGCTGCGGCATTGCCTAACGTGGCGTTATGCGTATCGCCTGACAGTCACTCGTTGCGGTTGGGGCTTGTCTGTTCACCTTTGCAGAAATCAGGAGAGAACGGAAAACGCGGCCAGGGTACGATTCCATCCCTCTTCGTATGAGTGCGCCTTGTTGTGGTCATGCTTCCAGCACGCCCGATGCTTGATGGCCTTCCCGCCAGCCAGTTCCAGCTCCCGTCCGGCCCCTGGTCCACGGTGTTGGAGGCGTTATGCGCGTGCTTTCCGGGTGTGGATGCCGCCATCTGGCAGGACCGCTTCGCGCGTGGGCGTGTGCTGGATGCCGAAGGCAGCGCGCTTGATGTCTCTGCGCCGTATAGCTTAGGTGCCGAGATTCTGTACTTCCGCGAGGTAGTGGACGAGCCGGTCATTCCATTTGCCGAGACGGTGGTGCATGCGGATGCACATCTGGTGGTTGCGTGCAAGCCGCATTTCCTGCCCGTGGGTCCAGCTGGAGCGTATGTGCGCGAGACGCTGCTGACGCGATTGGTGCGGCGCTTCGATAATCCCGCATTGGTGCCGCTGCACCGCATCGATCGGGACACTGCCGGATTGGTGTTGTTCTCTGCCAACCCGTCCACGCGCGGCATCTACCAGGCGCTGTTCCGCGAGCGGCGTATTCGCAAGCATTACTTGGCAGTCGCACCACCGCTGCCGGGGCTGACGTTTCCGTATGTGCATCGCAGCCAGCTGGAGTCGGGCGAGCCGTTCTTCCGCATGCGCGAGGGTGTGGGCGAGCCGAACAGCGAGACGGTGATCGATGTAGTCGCACGCGGCGCAGACACGTGGACGTATCGATTGGAGCCGGTCACCGGGCGCAAGCACCAGTTGCGCGTGCACATGGCCGCGCTGGGCGCGCCGATCCTGCATGACCGCTTCTATCCAGAGCTGGAAGACCAGCGGCCCGATGATCCGGAACGGCCGCTGCAGTTGTTCGCGCATACGTTGGCGTTCGATGACCCGATCACCGGCGAGCCGCGGAGTTTTACAGCGACGGTCGGACCGAACAATTAGGAACGAAGCACCACGCACTGCCCAGTGGACTACTTCAGTTCCTTCTCGAACTCGGTAACGAACTTGGTCAATGAAGTTCCGCAGGCATTGCAGAAGTCCCGCAACTGGAGAAGATCCATCCGGCGACTGCCGCGCTCAACATCACTTACATACGACTGCGGGCGCTCCAGCGCAGTGCTCAGGGCGACCTGCGTTAGCCCGGCTGAGAGGCGAAGTTCGCGCAATTGCTGCAGCAGGACGTCGTAATGGTCTTTGTGGATCGACTTGATTGGCATGGCGGCAACGTTGAAAGGCCGCACTGAAGCTATATCCCCTTTTCAAATATCTGAAAAAGGGATAAATTCGAGCGGCGGATATTTCGTCCGCTCATGTCGAGGATGGATGCCATGACGACTTTGAAAACTCCCAATATGGCCACGGTGCAGACGCAAGCAGAGCCCCTCACCTTCGGCGTCACCCTGCAGCAGATCGACCAGTTCCATTCGCTGCTGCGCACGATCACTGCGCAGAGCGACATGGTGGCGGTGTGCAGCGGCAAGCCGCTGGATGCCACCAGTCTGTCGGTTCTGGGCGAGAGCATCTTCAACGCCGCCCGCGCGGTGCGCGGTGTGGTCGATGAGATTTACGAGCAGCGCCTCGGTGTCGATGGTCCGGACGATGCGGCCGAAGCGAGCGGGCAGCGCGGCGCCAGGGTCTGACCGGGCGCCGCGGGCAATCGCGTCAGCCTCAACGCACCTTGTACAACACCGCCGCACCCGGCTTGGGCTCGAACATCGGCACGGTCTGCTGCTTGAGCGCGGTGCCCTTGGCGTCCCACACCAGCGTCTCGGCGGGGTATTCCTCGTTGCGGGTCATGGTGTCGATCTGCTTGACGATCACCGTCTTGCCGGCGGGCACTTCCGGGTTCCAGGCGAACACGCCCAGGCGGCCGTAGAACACCGCCGGCGCGGCAGCATCCAGGCGGCGGTCCGGGCACATGACCAGGCCGCGTTCCAACATCACCCGCACTGCGCCGACGGGCACGGCCTTGACGGTGGGCGCGGTGCGGTCGGTGCTGTGGCCGGGGCAGACATTGGCCGAGCGGGTGAGCATGTCTTCGACCACCTGGCGGTCGGACTGGGCCAGCGCCGGCAGCGCGGCGGTGGACAGGGCAAGCACGGCGAGGGCGGATTTCCAGGGCATCTGACAACTCCTCATGAGATGACACTCCAATACTGCAGCCTTGCAGGCGCGGGCTGCTGCCAGTAACGCGCCCGAATCCTAGCAATGTCCACGTCAAGCACGGCCAATGGGTGACGCCGCTACGGCGGCCGCGCGCAAGCAGCAATCGGCCGCCAACGCCGCCGCCAGGCACCAACGCCGGCTGGCGCGGACTATAACGGCCGCTGACGCCGATACCGCCTGTCAGGAGTCTCCTGATTGAGCGGCGGCAGCAACGTCGATAGCGTGCGCGCTATCACACCGCTGGACTGCCCCATGGAACGCGCCGACCTCATTGCATCACTGCTCACCGGCATGCGGCGTGCCGAAGACTTCCGCGCGCAAGCGTTGATCTACAGCACCGCGCACAGCCAGCAGATGGAGGCCGATTACGGCAAGGCGGCCGATGCCGAGCTGGTGCTGACGCTGTTCGCCTTCACGCCGGAGCACCTCAAGCTGCTGGGCAGCACCGGTATCGAGAACCTGGGCGAGATCGTCTGCCACGCCTGGGCCTTGAACGGTGGCAACAACGAGGCGCTGATCGGCTGGTTCCGCAAGCCCATGAACGCCCTGGACGGGCAGACGCCGGCCGCGCTGGTGCGCGGTGGCCGCCTGCAGGTGCTGCTGCTGGTGCTCAGGCAGCAGCTGGAGTGGGAGTTGTCCAAGCGCTCGGCCTGAGGATTGACAGCGTTGCACGGCGCGCCTTGGCGCGCCGGTGGCCGGCCCGTCGATCGACAGCGCCGGCCGTGCGTGGGCGCGCTTACTGCTTGGGTCGCGCTACGGCGTACATCTCCCAGGCAATCTTCTTCATCAAGGCGTTGCTGTCCTCGCCCTCCTTGTACAGGTCGAAGTGGCTGCGGCCTTCCAGGTAGCGGAAGTCGCTTTTGGCGCCCAGGCCGTCCAGCACCGCCTGGAACTTGCGCGCCGCCCCATCCAGGTAGAACGTGTCGGCGGTGCCGACGATCAGGTGGATCTTGCCGTCCAGGTCCGGCTTGAGCGTGGGCCATTGCGCGGACACGCGCGCGGCGATGTCGTAGTGCGTGCGCCAGTAGGCCACCACGGCCGGGTCCACCTTGCCGGTGTCGCGGTCGAACATCGGCAGCGGGCGGCCGTCGGGCCCGCGCGGGGAAAACACCCACTCGAACGAGGTGAGCTGGCCGCCGTACGGGCCGAGCACGCGTTCGAGCCTGGCGAAGGTCTCCAGGTCGGCCACCACCTTGCCCTGATCGCGGATCAGCGGGAACTGGCTGCCGTCCGGGCGCCGGTAGACGTTGGCATTGGGCGCGTACAGGTCCGGCCCGGTGAAGTCGTGGAAGTCGCTCGAGTCGGGCGAGGTGGACCAGGTGCCGCCGAACAGCTTGGGGTAGCGCGTCTGCAGCCACAGCGTGGCCCAGCCGCCGGACGAATGCCCGTTCAAGAACCGGCCGCTGGCCTTGCCGTCCATCTTGTACTGGCGCTCCAGCGCGGGGATCAGCTCTTCAGTCAGTGCGGTGCCCCAGGGGCCATTGTTGACCGAGTCGGCGAATTCGTGGGTGCCGGTGGGCGTGGACTGGTCCAGGAACACCCAGATCATCGGCGGCATCTGCTTGGCCGCCATCGCGCTCCAGGCGGCGGCGATGCTGCCGGCAAAGCGGTTGTAGTTGCCGCCGAAGCCGTGGGTGACATACACGGTGGGATAGCGGGCAGCGGCCTTGGCGTCGTAGCCCGGCGGGGTGAGCACGCGGGCGCGCAGCGACACCGGCCGGCCCCAGAACGCGCTCAGCGCCGGGCTCACCAGCGAGGCGTCCGCGCTATGCAGCCTGGCCTCCGGGATGGCGTCGCGGATCGCCTGCGGCGCCCGCGGCGACACCTGCCACGGGTCGTCCGATACCGGCACCTGCCTGCTGAGCTTCAGCGTGGGCAACGGCTTGCCCTTGCCCGGCGTCACCGCGGTGACCTCGCTCAGCAGATCGCCGCCATCGCGGCCGCTGTAGCCGTAGCTGTGGTCCGGATCCAGCACGGCCTGGAACAGGTACTCGCCGGCCGGCAGCGCGGAAAACCCGCTGGGGAAGGCGATGTTGTCCAGGTCGATCTCGACGCTGGCACCGGGGGCGAGCGCGGTCACCTCCTGCGCCGCCACGGCCACCGCCGTCGGGCGGAACGGGCTGACGTCCACCTCTTCCACCTTGCCGTCCTTGCCGTCCTTTCCATCCTTGGCCGCGGCCTGGGCGTCCTTGGCCAACGTGGCGAACACCAGCAGGCGCCCGGACACGGGCTGGTCGCTGGCCCCGTCCAGCGTGACGCGCAGCAGGCGATGGGCCGCTGCCGGTGCGGCGGCGTGCGCGGCGCAGGCGCACAACAGGCCAATGGCCAGACCCAGGCGGGGAACAAGACGATGCAGGGACATGCAGATCCTTTGGAACGCAGGTGGACGAGGCGGGCACACACGGCCCTGCGCAGACTGTAGCCAGTTCCCGGCCGACCGTGCGCCGCCATCGCGAGGTCAGGTCACCGTATCCGATCTGCCTGTCCAGGAATCACCTCCTCAACCGGACCCGACCCCGACTCCACCCGGTATCACGAGCAGCGCAAGCCATAGCGTGAAGCTGGGTCAGCCTCGCCAGCCCCAAGTAACTAAAACGAAAGCCCGCGTCAGTTCCAACCAGGTAAATGTCTGACAGGCAGCCAATCTAATATCTTTTCTAGGTTCCGCTTGTTCCTGTTCACTGCCGGAACAATCTAAAGCCGGCTTTAGATTCGATCACTGCCATGCGCGTCCCAATCGATCAAACATTCGACATCGGCGCCTATGTCCGCGCAGTCAGCAATGCGGAAGGCTTGCTGCGGGAGCAAGACGATACGACTGTATTCCCAATTGCTGTTCACCGCATTCCAAGTGCACCATGACTTGGTTGGTCCACCGTGCGTGATGCCTCCTGCGTAGACGCCTGCACGGCCTGTTGATTGGCAACTTCGAGTTTCTGCAGGTTCTCGGCCAATGGCTGCTTGACGGCTTCGGCCTTATCCACGTGCGTGCGTAATACATCCATGTCATTTCCTGGATTTTTGTACGTCGCGAAAATATTGCCGTTTGTGTGATTGGGAATAACGTCCTGAATCTCGGGCAGCGGCGGGCGATTGAGTTTGGCCTGGACCGCCAGGGCACCGGCAATACGTTCCTTTTCTTGCTGATTGGTGTAGACGCCTGCATCCGGGCCGAGCTTATCGAGCCCCGCCAAGGCTTGCTTGAACAATGGGTCATCGCGTAGCCGCGCTTCCTGATGCGGATCGAGTGGTGCTCCGCCTGCGCTGAAGGTACGCCCTGAGTTACCTAATCCTGGCACCGACGGCTGGATCGATTCGTCGAGCTGTCGTCCCGATGCAGGCGCCCAGTGGCCGAAAACGCCATCGTTCTTTGGTTCCGGAAGGCGTACATCCCGCAGTACGCTATCGGCCAGTGTGTTGGAGTTTTGCAACTGGGGATCGTAGGGATACTTGTCATCCTTGCTCTTGGCATTGGCGACCATGCGTGCCCAGGTTCCCGACAAGTCCGCACCGTGTGTGATCTCTTCGCGATATTGCTTTTGTCCAACCGCATTCGGGTTGTCGCGATGATCGGGGTTGGCCCGGTTGTAGGGCAGGTTAGTCTCGACGTGCATGCGGCCATACGGCAATCCAGGTTGCTCATCGCCGGTCCAGCCGCTGATGGTGTGCTGCTTACCCTCGTTATCTGTGTAGAGAAGGAATTTGTGGTGGTATTCCTTGCCCAGCGCAGACCCGATGTTCCGATATCCAACTTCAATCTTCTCGTCCATGACAGTCTCCGTTGGCTTACTGATTCTTGATGTGGACGGCGTCGACGTGTGTCACCTTGCCGTCGGTATCCAAAGAAAAAGTCATCACGACGGAACGTGCATCTGGATCAAGCATTGCCTGCCCCTTATTGTCCCTGACGACCACCCTACCTGGGGTGTCTTCAACAATCTTGGACGTTGGAGATTTGCTGAACGTCTCCAGCACAACCAACTTTGTTGTTCCCAGAGGAACGTACTTGGCAACGATGCTGCTAACGTCGACCTGTTCGAATCGAACGGGCTTTTTTGATGCATAAATCTCTTCAAGCATTGGGCTGGCTCCTGATTTCATGGTGTCTTCCTGTGTCGAAGCGGTGCGTGCAGTATCTGCATTGGCGCAGGATGAAAGCGGGAGCACCGCAAGCCCAGTGAGTGCGAGCGTTGCGGCCCACCCGTTTAGCACGATGCGTGGCATGGTGATCTCCTGATACAACCAATCACTTGAATAGAATGCCCGCGAAGTCTTGAGCCTTCCCAGGCAGGCTGGTACATCAATACTCCTTCCGTGCAGACGATACCAGCGTACTACAAGCTTCCCATGGTTGATGAATAGCTGAGTTGGATCGTCAGGGCTGCCCAGGCGATCTATTTTGTGCCACATCCAAATGTATGCATTGGGATATTCCTGCAATCCACGCCTCTTCAAGTAGACGACCACAATTCAGTGGCGTTACTGGAAGTTGCAAGTCCCTAAGCGCTTCAAATAGTTGCTTTGCCTCGACTGATGCTCGATGTGAGCGATGGACAGCGCGGTGTTCGCTCCCGAATTCCAAACTGCATCACGCAACGAGGTTGTTGAGACGATTTGCCGGGTTTGCGAGGCGTTGGTCTTCAACGATGAGCACACCAGCGGCGTGGCCAGCTGGGTGGCGTAGGTGTGGTGCTTCCCACACACACGCAGGGCGTCATCGTACGCAATCGATCATCTGCCGCTTGGCGTTATGCACAGGTGCCGTTGCGATTATCCATTCAAGGCGCAAGCGGCAGCCGCGCAACAGCCGCTGCCGGCACCTTGCATCACACACCAGGGAACGATCGAAATGAAACGTAAAACCAGCTATCGCGGTGCGCTTGCGGCCTGTGGCCTTTCACTCGTCGTGGCCGCGCTGTGCATGGACGCTGCTGTTGCAGCACCGGTCAGCAAGACGGACACGGTCACGCTGACCCATGTCTTTGCCACGCTGCAGACCGGTCAGCAGGATCAGAAACCCGAAGACATTGCGGCATGTCGCAAGCAGGTTTCTGCACCAGCTTCCAAGTACCTGGGCTCGGCGGTCACCACCAAGTACTCCATCGAAGTGCAATCCAAGATGATGTCCGCGTCCTCGTCGCTGCCATCGCCTGTGGCCACACAGCCGCTGACGGTGACGATACCGCTGGCGCCGTTGGGCGTGGCTGGGGAGTATGCCTTCGGCGCGTTTCGGCCGAGCGCGCTGCCCGACACCTATGTGCTGTTTTCGGTCGGGCTGGATTTCAAGGGGCCGCAGTCATCCGTGCTGGTTCTCAACAGCGACAAACCCTACAACTGCCTGGTGACCAGCAATCCGGCGCCGTTCAAGGGAGCACTGGCTACCAAACTGGGCAAAGACCAGGGCCGCTGATGTCTGTAACCGCCGGGTAATCGGCGAACGCGCCGAAGACAGCTTCGGCGCGTTCGGCTGCTGTTTTCAAAGCAGCACGTTGGAGGGGGCGGGCGAAACGGCGGTTTATCACCGCACGCTCCGGATCAACTCCACGGGTCAATGACGTCCAGCGCCATCGCCGCGAACGGTGCCGTGTCGCGGGTGGCAACGGTCAGGCCTTGCGCGGCTGCCGTTGCAGCGATGTAGGCATCGGCGCGACCGAGTGTGAGTCCTGCGGCTCTGGCTTTCGATGCGAGTGTCGCGAATGCGTGCGATGCGTCCAGATCAAACGCCAGCAGGCGCCCATTGAACAGTGGCAATACATCGCTTTCCAACCGTGCATGCAACGTGGATCGCTTGCGGCCCTCGGGCATCACGGCAATGCCATAACGCAATTCGGCCACCGTTACCACAGACAGGAACAGTGTCTCGACAGCCTGCGCATCGATCCAGGCAACGACCTTCGGGTTGGGCTGAGGCCGCCAAAGCTCGGAGATGACATTGGTATCGAGCAGGATCACTTCAGGCTGATCGGCTTGATTGCGGTCTTGTCGCGTAAGGTGTCGAACGCGTCGGCCTGTTTTGCTGTCAGGCCAGCGTCGCGGCCAATGTCCACCAGCAGGGAGCCGAGTTTGACCCGGTCTGCCGGTTTGGCCGCTGATTCAAGGATTGCGCGGATCTCCGCCTCGGTGCTGCGGCCGTGGAGTGCGGCCCTCGCGCGGATCGCGCGATGCACCTCATCGGGGATATTGCGGACGGTGAAAGAAGGCATGTCGCCCTCCCGGTGGAATCAGGCTGCTTGCACTTTAGAGAAGTGCAAGCACTTAGACAACTTCACCACACCCGGTATCGAAGCAGTCATCACCGCACCAGCCGTAGTGGAATCCGGGGCCAACCTGGCCCCACCACTCACCGATACGGCCCCGGCCCGCGCCACACCGGCTCGCCCTGCTTGTAGACCTCCATCATGTTGATGACCTCGCGGGCATCGCCGATGTCTTTCAGCTCCGGCGAGTCCGGCGGCAGCAGGCGGCATTTGCTGGAGCCGCGCTTGAGCGCGACTTCCAACGGGCAGACCATGCGGTACTGGGTGCCGGGCAGGATGATGGCCAGTTCCTTCATGCCCTGGTCGCGCCAGTTGCGCAGCTGGGTTTCGCTGCGCACTTCGTAATAGACCTGGTACCCGCCCACATCCATGCTGGGTTGGGCGTTGCTGCGGTCGCGGCGGCGGCCTTCGCTGATGGTGGGCGTGTTGGACAGGCCGTCTTCGGCGGCATCGGCCTCTTCTTCGAGCATGCCCGGTGGGCGGCCGGTCCAGGTTTCGGGGCGGCGCTGCGGCGGCGACGAGGGTTCTGCCGGCGGTTGCGGCGGGGTGGGGCGCTGCACCGGTTGCGTCTGGCGCTGCTCGACCAGGCCGCCGCGGCGGGTGTTGCCTGCCGGCGGGATCGGGTTCTTGGCGGTCTTGACCAGGGTGGACTGCACCGGCGAGGCGGCCGGCGGCGGCTGCACGGGCGCGGGCGTTGGCGACGGCGGGGTGGGCGTCGGGGACGGAACCGGCTGGTCGGGCGTGGAGGTGTCGCCGACGAAATCCACCTTGGTGCGGCCACCGCTGGCCGAGCCCTGCGGCGGGGTCATGGTGGGCGTGGAGGCCGACAGCAGGATCAGCAGCATCAGCACATGCAGCAGGGCGCTGATCAGCGCGGCGATCCACGGTTCGATGCGTTCGATCAGCGGCTCGGTGCGCGGCAGCCAGTCCTGCGTCTCCAGGCGGACGTGCAGCAGCTGCAGCGCGTCGTCGCGCACGCGGTAGACCAGCACGTAGGGCGTTTGCCTGACCACCCATTCGCGGGTGCCGGCGACGCGGCCGGCGCGGCCGCGCCCGGGCTGCTCGGCCAGGGTGCGGGTGGCGTCCAGCACCCGCCGCGCCATCGCGGCGGCGGCGGTCGGGCTGAGCGCGTGGTAGTGATCCTGGGCGTGTGCGAGTTGCCTGGCGGCCGGGACGGTCCAGTCACGCCGCAACATCAACGCCCCATCTGGCGAACAGTGCCGCCACCTGTGCCGGTGCGACAACCGCGCCCCGATCCGCTGCGGCCATGCCCTCCAGCACGGCGGCCTCGAAGCTGGCGGTGTCCACGACGCGAACCACGTCGTCCCATCCTGCCGTCTCGGGCAGCGTGTCGATCAGCGTATGGGCTTCTTGCTTGATGGCGGACATGGCACTGCGGTGGGGAGCTCTGCCGGCAAGTCTACCCGTGCGGCTCTGGTTCGCGTGTGGCAACGGCTGGCGTGCGGTTGAGGCGTTTATTGGCAGTGGTAGGGAAAGCGGTCCTGCGCGAGGGCCTCTGGTCCGTCGCGATGGCCGGACGTGGCGGCCCGGCCCGGCCAGGCCGCCTGCGCGCGCAGAAAGTGACACTTGGCACCTTGTTCGCTACTGGGGGCGGTTTCATTCTGCGGTGGTCACCTCACCCCGCAAAGGAATCGCCATGCCCGCTGCTGCCATCGCACCGCTGACGCCGTATCTGTCGATGGCGGCCATCGCCTTCCTCTACTACCGGCGCATCCGCCGCAGCTTCGGCCGCCAGCGCTGGAAGCCGGTGAGCACGGCGCTGCGCGCCGTGGTGCTGGTGGTTGCCGCGGCGGCGCTGGCATACGCGGTCTATGGCTTGCCGCAGGTCCGGCCAGGGATCGCCGCGGGAGCGCTGGTCGGCATCGGGCTGGGCGCCGCATCGCTGCGCTACACGCATGCCGAATGGGTGGAGGGACGCGGCTGGTATACGCCCAATCCGTGGATCGGCGGTGGCTTGATGCTGGTGCTGCTCGGGCGCCTGGCCTGGCGCTGGGCCGATGGCGCCTTCAGCGCGGGCGCGGCGGCGGCCGGATCGCAGGCCAGTCCGCTGACGCTGGCCATCGCCGCGGCGCTGGTGCTGTATTCGCTGGTGCATCTGGGCGGGCTGTGGTGGCGGCTGCGCCAGCTGCGGCTGCAGGCTGCGCCGATCGCGGTGCTGCCGCCACTGTCGTGAGGGTTGTCGGGCGCCGCAGCTGCTTGCGGCGTCCGCGCTGCATCACACCTGCGAGCGGAACGGAAGGACCAGCTTCTCGCCAAGCTTCTGCCGCAGCGGCCGCTTGCGCCAGCGCTCCAGTGTGTACGGTTCGGCCCGTTGCAGGTCGCGCTCGAACACCTCGGTCATCTGCGCGGCCAGGTCACGGTCGTAGACATTCAGGCTGGCCTCGTCGTTGAGGCGGAACGAGCGGATGTCGAAGTTGGTCGAGCCCACCGAGACCAGCAGGCCGTCGATGATCAGCAGCTTGGTATGCAGCATGGTGGGCAGGAATTCGTGGATGGCGATGCCGGCCTGCAGCAGCGGCTCCCAGCTGGCCTTGGAGGCCAGCCGCACCGAGACTGCATCGATATGCTTGCCCGGCAGCAGCACGCGGATGCGTACGCCACGCGCACGCGCTTCCAGCAGCGAGCGGGTGATCAGCGCATCGGGGACGAAGTAGGCCGCGGCCAGGTCGATGGAGCTGCGCGCCGCGGCGATGGCGATCAGGTACATCAGGTGCATGCTCTCGCTGCCGCCGGCCGGCGAGGCCACGAACAGCTGCGCGTCGCTGTCGCCGGCCGGTGCCAGCTCCGGGTAGTACTCGGCGCCGTTGAGCACGCGGCCGGTGCTCTTGATCCAGTTGTCGTTGAAGGCGGCCTGCACCTGCGCCACCACCGGGCCTTCGATGCGGTAATGCGAGTCGCGCCAGTGCTCCGGGTCCTGCGCATCGCCCATCCACTGGTCGGCCACGCCCACGCCGCCGGTGAAGCCGATGCGGCCGTCGATCACCAGCAGCTTGCGATGGGTGCGGTTATTGACGCGGTGCAGGTTGTACCAGGTCAGCGGGCGGTAGCGATGCACTTCCACCCCGGCCTTGGTCATGTCCTCGACCAGCGCCGCATCCATCTTCAGGCTGCCGCCCCAGTCGATGGTGACGCGCACCTTGACCCCGGCGCGCGCGCGCTCGGACAGCGCCTGGCTGAACTCGCGGCCGATCTCGCCCGACCAGTAGATATAGGTTTCGAAGGTGATGGTGCGCTGCGCGCTGCGGATGGCGGCCAGCATCGCCGGGAAGATCTCGCTGCCGTTATGCAGTACCTGGATCTTGTTGCCGGGCAGGATCGCCGGACCCAGCAACACCGACATCTCGCGCTTGAACTGCGGGTCGGACACGTCGTAGCAATGGCTGGGGATGTGCTCGAGCTTTTTCTCGGGCGTGGCGAAGTTGAGCAGCAGCAGCCCCACCACCAGCGTGGTGACGACCGTGGCCACGATGATCCATGTCATGCATCCAACCCCTGTTCCCCTGCCATCGACGGCCCCAAGCGGCCGGCATTCTGGCAAGCCGGGCGGCATGGGGGCCGTGAAGGGTGGGGCGCCAGCCGCGGATCGGCGCTGGTGACGCTGCAGAACGCGCGCGCTGCAGCGTCGCTGCCTTCATCCGGCGGCAGCCGGGCTGTCGGTGGACAACGCGATGTCGCGCTGGTCTTCCAGCGCAGCCAGCCGCGTGGTCAACGCTTCGCGGATCGCGTGGTAGGCCGCCGTGCCCATGACCAGCCGAAACGGCGGGGGGGATGCCTCGGTGCAGGCGATCATGGCCGCGACCATGCGCTGCGGGTCGCCGACGATGACCCAGCTGCCGTCGTCCAGCGCGCGGCCGAGTGTGTCGACCGGTGTGCCGAGGTAGTCGGACGGGATGTCGGTCCTGACCAGCGAGGCGCCGAAGTTGGTGCGTGCCGGGCCGGGTTCGGCCAGGGTGAAATGGATGCCGAAGCCGGCCACTTCCTGCGTGGCGGCTTCGATGAAGCCTTCGATGCCCCATTTGCTGGCGTGATACAGGCTGAAGCCGGGGTAGGCGATCTGGCCGCCTTCGGACGACACCTGCAGCACGTGCCCGCCACCTTGGCGACGCAGGTGCGGCAGCGCGGCCTGGATCAGCGTGATGGAGCCGATGAGATTGGTGTCGATGAGATCGCGCACCTGGGCGTCGGTGGCGGCCTCAGCGGCACCGAGCGTGCCGTAGCCGGCGTTGCTGACCAGCACGTCGATCCTGCCCAGGGCCTGGAAGGCCCGGGTGACGGTCTCGCGCACCGCTGCGCTGTCGCGCAGATCCAGCTGCAGGACGGTCAATGCGTCGTTGTGCGCGGCCTGCAGATCGGCAAGCGCTTCTGCGCGCCGCACGGTGGCTGCGACGCGATCGCCGCGCGCCAGCAATGTTTCGACCAGGCCGCGGCCGAAGCCGGAGGATGCGCCTGTGATGAGCCAGGTCCGGGACATGGGGGTGGCCTTTGCGTGGAAGGGAATTCCACTCTAGGCGCGGGGAATTGATGGGTCTATGCCATAGAATCCGAATGAGTTGATGTGAAATAGCCACCAATGCCCAAGCCGACCTTCAATGACCTGGCCGCGTTCACCAGCGTCGCGGTGCATCGCAGCTTTCGGCGTGCGGCCGCCGAGCTGGGGCTGGCACCGTCCTCGCTCAGCCATCTGATCAGCGCACTGGAACGCAACCTCGGCGTGCGCCTGCTGCATCGAACCACGCGCAGCGTGTCGCTGACCGAAGCAGGCGAACGGCTCTACGCCAAGTTGGTGCCGGCGTTGCAGGACGTCGAACAGGCGCTGGGCGAACTGGATGCCTTCCGGAGCGGGCCCACCGGCACGGTGCGCATCAATGCCCCCGAAGTGGTGGTGCGGCTGTTGTTGCAGCAGGTGGTGCCGCAGGTGCTGGCGCGTCATCCGGCGCTGTCGGTGGACCTGGTGAGCGAAGGGCGGCTGGTGGACATCGTGGCGGCCGGCTTCGATGCCGGCATTCGCCTGAGCGAGTCGGTACCGCAGGACATGATTGCAGTGCCCTTTGGTGGGCAGACGCGTTTCATCGCAGTGGCCGCACCTGCGTATCTGCAGCGTGCCGGCTACCCGGACACGCCGGACGATCTGCATCGCCACGCCTGCATCCGGCATCGCATGCCCAGCGGCAGGCTGTACCGCTGGGAGTTCGAGCGGCGCGGCCAGGAGGTGGCGATCGATGTGCCGGGGCGGCTGACGCTGGACCAGCTCCTGATGATGAGCGAAGCCGCCGAGGCCGGCCTTGGCATCGCCTATGTGCCCGAGCACGCGGCGATGGCGGCACTGGCACGCGGCACGCTGGTGCGCGTGCTGGAGCAGTGGTGTCCGGCGATTCCGGGACTGGTGCTGTATTACCCGGGGCATCGGCAGATTCCGCCCGGGCTGCGCGCGTTCATCGAGACGCTCAGGCAGGTGTTGCCGTAGCCGTCGATCGGCATCCAGGGCGGTCACGCCCATGATGGGCCACGGGCGTCGCGGCCGACTCCGAGCGGGCTGAAGCGCGCGCACCGACGCCGGTTGCGGCGCCTGTATATGCGCCGAAATGCTTACATGCGTCACACAAGCACGCACCTATACTTCCCGGGTGTCCCACCCACGAGGTTCTGACTGCATGAGCGCACCCCCAACGTCTCCGATCGCCGCCGGTTCTGGCGCAGCCCCCGGTAGCCTTCGCCGTTCGGTGTCCAACACGCTCAAGGGGTCGGCCGGCAATCTGGTCGAGTGGTACGACGTCTACGTCTACTCGGTGTTTGCCACCTATTTCGAATCGCAGTTCTTCTCCAAGGAAGACAAGAACGCCACGATGTTTGTGTGGGCGATCTTTGCGATGACCTTCCTGATGCGCCCGATCGGCGCGTGGTACTTCGGCCGCTTCGCCGACCGCTACGGCCGCCGCCTGGCGTTGACCATCTCGGTGTCGATGATGGCGCTGTGCTCGTTCGTCATCGCGGTGACGCCCACGGTGGCCACGATCGGCATCGCCGCGCCGATCATCCTGTTGCTGGCGCGCCTGCTGCAGGGCTTTGCCACCGGCGGCGAGTACGGCACCAGCGCCACCTACATGTCCGAGGCGGCCATTCCGGGCCGGCGTGGGTTCCTGTCCTCGTTCCATTACGTCACGCTGGTCGGCGGCCACGTGCTGGCGCAGACCACGCTGCTGGTGATGCTGCATTTCTTCGATGCGCCGCAGGTGTCCGAGTGGGGCTGGCGCGTGGCGTTCGGCCTGGGTGGCATCGGTGCGCTGGTGGTGTTCTGGCTGCGCCAGACCATGGACGAGTCGCTGAGCTCCGAATCCATCGCCGATTCGCGCACCGGCAAGGCCAAGGCGTCGGGCTCGATGCGCGAGCTGTTCGTCAACCAGTGGCGCCCGCTGCTGCTGTGCTTCCTGATCACCGCCGGCGGCACCATCGCGTTCTACACCTATTCGGTCACCGGGCCGAAGATGATCCAGACCGCGTTCGCCGGTGGCGACGTGATGGCCGGCACCATCATCAACCTGGTCGCGCTGACGGTGCTGATGCTGATGCAGCCGGTGGGCGGCTGGCTGTCGGACATCGTCGGGCGCAAGAGCCTGCTGGTGTTCTTCGGTATCGGCGGGGTGCTCTACACCTGGTTCCTGGTGATGGAACTGCCCAAGCAGACCGACTGGCTGACCGCGTTCGCGATCCTCACCGTGGGCTTTGTGATCCTGACCGGCTACACCTCGATCAATGCGGTGGTGAAGGCCGAACTGTTCCCCACCCATGTGCGCGCGCTGGGCGTGGGCCTGGGCTATGCGCTGGCCAACTCCGCCTTTGGCGGCACCGCGCCGCTGCTGTACCAGGCCTCGTTGAAGACCGGCCACGTCAGCGAGTTCGTGATCTACGCAACGGCGGTGATCGCGGTGTCGTTGGTGGTGTACATGTTCTTCCTGACCAACAAGGGCAGCAACTGGCTGGATGACGAAGCGGCGATGCATCAGCGCAAGCGCTGATGCTCTGCCCTTCTCCCGTCGGGCGTTGAGCGTCCTTCTCCCTGCGGGAGTTGATTTTCCTTCTCCCTGCGGGAGAAGGCGCCCGAAGGGCGGATGAGGGGACGTGCGACGCCTCGTGTCATTTACCGCGAGTGGCTTCGCCTCGTCCCTTCACCGCACCCCCCGCGCCCCGGCCCGCGCCAGCCGCGCGGGCGCTCCAGGGCACGCGCACCCGTGGCGCGCAGGCAGTGCCTTATCGCCCCGCGGGGAGAGGGGCCAAGGGTGGCGCGGTACCGGTGTTTCTGTGGGTGTGCGGCGCCGTCTGCGCAAACAAGCTGTAACGCAGCCCGATCAACCCCAGCAGCGCTTCATCGCGATGCGCACCCGCCGGCACCTTGCCGACGCGCGCCAGCGAGGCATCCAGCCGCGCACGCAAGGCATCCGGCGCAGGCAGCGGGCGCTTGTGCGCGATCTGTTGCCGGTAGTGCGCGGCAACATCGACCAGGATCGCGTCCACCGCCTCGATGCTCGGCTGCGGCAAACCGTGCCGCGCGCTGCGCAGTTGCAGGATGTTCAAGCCCACGCGCACTTCGTTGAGCATGTCCACCGAGGCCAGGTCGCTGCCTTCCGGCGTCAGGGCCAGCCGTGGTGCGAGCAGGCCAAGCAGGTCCAGCATGCGGGCGGCAAAGTGCTGCCGGTCCTGTGCGCCGCGGCCGTCGGCGGCCTCGGCCAGCGTGCGCCAGCCCTGGCGCACCAGCCGGCGCGCGCTCCATTCGGCACCCACCGAGCGGAACAGCCGCGTCAGCACCACCGCAAATCCAATGCCCAGCACCATCGCCACCGCCGCGTTGACGAAGCTCTGGATATTGGCGTTGTAGGTGTTCTGCAGGCTCAGCAGCGCGGTGAGGTTCACCACCAGCGGCAGCGCGATCAGCATGGTCTTGGGGCGGTGCAGCAATGCGCCGATCGGCAGGAACACCGCCGCCAGCACCAGGACCAGCATCGGGAAATCGTGGATGGCCGGGAAGATGCCGAACAGATAGATGCCGGCAACCACGCTGGCCACCACCGCCCAGGCCAGGAACGACAGCATGCTCGGCGCCGGGTCGTCCTGCGCGGCGAAGAACGCGGCGGTCACCGCGGCCATCATCGCGCCGTTGCCGCCGCCTTCCCAGCCGATGCCGATCCACAGCACGCAGTACGCCATCAGCGCGACGCCCGCGCTCAGGGCGGAAAACGCGACCATGCCGAAATCGATGTGGCGGCTGCTGCTGGCAGGTACGGGTGCATCGGATCGTGACCAACCCAGGCGCTGTCGCAATGACGCTTGCATGCGCGAACGCGTGGCGGGTGCGCCCTGCACCGCCGCGGCTTGCCCGGGTGATTGGGCCGTTGCAGGCTGTCGCGCAGTCCCCGGCATGGCCCGCAGTACCGGCATCGCGGTGCCGTGCACCACTGCCTGCTGCAGCGCGCGGCAGTCCTGCCACAGGTCGAGCAGCTCTTCCAGCCGCAACAGCAGGCTCGCCAGCAGCAGATGTTCGATGTCCTGATCCACCACCGGGCGCAGGGCGGCGATGCGTGCACGCAAGGCGTCCACGTCTGTATCGCTGGGTGCGTCCTCGCTCTGGTCCACCCAGGCTGCGACGTCCTCCAGCAGCGCGGCGGTGGAGAGCGGCAACGCAGACCCATCGCGCTGCAAGGCATCCAGCCGATCGGCCATCGACGACAGCACCGGCAGCAACATCAGCATGCGTGCGCGCAGCTGTTCCAGCGTGGGGACCGCACCGGCATGACGTGGGTCGTCGTGGCGCACGAAGGCGATCAAGGCCTCGAACTGCACCAGATCGGCGGCCAGCCGATTGCGCGGTGCCTGCGCTGGGCCGCGCTGCAGCACCTGCCGGCACCATTGCGCGGCGTCGCGCATCCAGTTGCCGATGCGCCCGGTCAGCATCGGCTTGACCGAGGCGGGGAACACCAGCGCGGCGAACAGCACCGCCATCACCGTGCCCAGGATGATCTCCTCGCTGCGCGCCACCACGGTGTCGAAGATGCCTTCCGGCGCGGTCACCGCCGGGAAGCCGATGAAGGCGGTGGTGTAGCCGGCCAGCAGAAACGCATAGCCACGTGGGCCGCGATTGAGCAGCGCCAGGAACAGGCAGGCCGACAGCCACAACGCCATCGCCGCACTGAGCAGCAGCGGCGTCTCCACCAGGTTCGGCAGCATCACCAGGGTCGCCGCGCCGGCCAGCAAGGTGCCGAGCACGCGGTACACGCCCTTGGCGCGGGTGGGGCCGAGCAGCGGCTGGGAGACGATGTAGACCGTGGCCATCGCCCAGTACGGCCGCGACAGATTGCCGGCCAGCCCCACGTACAACGCCGCGATCGAGGCGGCGAAGGTCTTGGCCGAAAACAGCCAGGCCTGGCGGTCGCGCAGCAGCGCGCTCATCGCGCGGCCGTGGCGTCGGTGCGGCCGGCGGTCGCTTCCCAACCGCCGCCCAGCGCCAGGAACAGCTGCAGTTGATCCTGCGAGACCTGCGCCTGCGCATTGGCCAGCGTCATGTCGGCGGTGGCGAGCGTGCGCTCGGCATCCAGGCTGGACAGATACGGCGTGCGCCCGCCTTGATACAGGCGCCGGTTCTGCGCCGACGCCAGCTCGGCCTGTTGCTGCGCCTGCTCCAGCAGGTGCAGGCGGTCCAGGTCCTGCGCATAGCGCGACAAGCTGGTCTGCACTTCGCGCAGCGCCTGCAGCACGGTGTGGTCGAACTGCGCCAGCGCCGCGTCGGCGCCGGCCTCGGTGGCGCGCACGCGCGCACGCGCACCGCTGGAGGGCAGCGTCCAGGAGATCAGCGGGCCGAATGACCAGGCATGCGTGGCCGGCTCGCCGACATCGGCCAGCAGGCCGGTGGCACCGATCGAGCCGCCCAGGCGGATCTCCGGATACAGCTCGGCGGTGGCCACGCCGATGCGCGCGGTGGCCGCCGCCAGCCGGCGTTCGGCCTGGCGCACATCCGGGCGACGCGCCAGCAGCGCGCGGCCGTCGCCGATTGGAATCGGTCGCTGCAAGGCCGGCGCGTGCGCACAGCCGTCCACGCCGGCCGGCACCTCGCCGGGCGTCTTGCCGAGCAGCGCGGCCAGTTGATACCCGGCGGCCTGGCGGCGCGCGCGCAGCGGCGGTAGCGCCGCTTCCAGCATCGCCACCTGTGCGGTGGCGCGGGCCAGATCGGGCGGGGTGCCACGGCCGGCAGCGATCAGGCGCTGGGTGATGTCGCGGCTGCGCTGCTGCAATTGCAGCGAATGCTCGGCCACGTGCAGCTCGTGGTTGGCGTGGCAGATCTCCACGTAGCTGCCGGCGACCTGCGCGGCCACGTTGACGCGTGCCAGATCGATCGCGGCCTGGGCGACCTGCGTATCGGCCTGCGCGGCCTCGGCGCCGCGTTGCAGCTTGCCGAACAGATCGAACTGATACGACACCCCGAGCTTGCCATCGGCCAGGTTGAACACCGGCAGCTTTTCCTGCTGCAGGAACGCCTCGGCCGAGACCTGCGCGCGGCTGACGCCGGCCTCCACCTCGTAATCGAAACCGCCCGCGTCCAGCGCCTGTTCGTACACCGCGGCGGCGCGGCGCAGGTTGGCACCGGCCACCTTCAACTCGACGTTGTCGCGCAAGGCCTGTTCGATCAGGCGGTCCAGCATCGGGTCCTGATACAGCGCCCACCAGCGTGCCGGCAGCGGCGCGCCGGCCTGCACCTGGGCGTTGCCGGTGTCGACAAACGCCGCGTTGGCGGCCGGACGCTGGTAGGCCGAATCGTCCGGCACGGCGTAGTTCGGGCCGACCGTGCTGCAAGCACTCAGGGCGCTCAGCACTGCGGCCAATCCCACAGGACGCAAGACGCTGCGGTTCATGGCGCGGCCTTGGCCTGCACGCGGGCAGGCGCGCTGGCGGCAGCGTCACGCACGGCGTCCGGCAGGATGCTCACGGTGGCGGTGCGCCCGGCGATCAGCTGCACATGCGCCGGCACCTGGTCCAGCACGATGCGTACCGGGATGCGCTGCGCCAGCCGCACCCAGTCGAACGCCGGGGTGACGTTGGGCAAGGCGCCGGCGCTGCCGCTGCGGTAACGGTCCTCGATCCCGGCGGCGATGCTCTGCACATGCCCGTGCAAGGTGGCCGGCTCGCCCATCAGGTGCACGTCCACGCGCTGGCCGGCATGCACGCCCTGCAGGCGGGTCTCCTCGAAATAGCCATCGACGCGAAACGAGCCGGTATCCAGCACCGCTACCACCGGGCGCCCGGCACTGACGTAATCGCCCACGCGCACGGTGCGGTCGCTGATGTGGCCGTCGGCGGGGCTGCGCACCTGCGTGCGGTCCAGATTGAGCTGGGCCAGGTCCACCGCCGCTTGCGCGGTGGCCACCGCCGCCTGCGCCTTTTGCACGTTGGAGCGGCGCACCTCGGCATCTTCGGCGGCGACCAGGTCCTGCAGGCTGCGGTCACGCGCGATCTCGCGGCGCAACTGGCTCAAGGTGGCCTGGCGCTCGGCCAGCGCGGCGCGCGCCTGTTCCAGCGCGATCGCATAGCGTGCGCGGTCCACCACGAACAGCAACTGCCCGCGCGTCACCGCCTGGTTATCGGCCACCGCCACCTGCTCCACCAGCCCGGACACATCCGGCGCCACCTGCACCACATCGGCGCCCACGTGCGCATCGCGCGTCCACGGCGCCTCCATGTAATAACGCCACAGGTGCTGCAGCACCACCGCGGCCACCACCACCATCGCCAGGGTCAGCAGCGCCGGCCCCGCGGTCTTGATCAGCTTTTTCACGATTGCATCCAACGGGTCAGGGAAAACAGGCCACCCAGCAGCGCGATGTACAGCGCCAGGTTGAACAGCGCCGGGTGCCAGATGTGCCGGTAGGCGCCGGCCCGGGACAGCAGCGCACCGATGGCGCTGTTGAGCAGGTAGGCCAGCGTCATCAACGCCAGCAAGGTGGGAACGAACACACCGTAGAGACTGAATTCGCCGTACATCGGGCACATCCTGGGTAAGGAAAACAACGACGCCCGGCGCCGCGCGCGCCAGGGACATCGGCAAGGCACTACACGCGTCGCAGCACGACGCCTTACAACTGGCTCAGTCGGACCCACTCAGCCGCGCATGCGCCTGCGCGATCTGCTCCCACAGGGTCAGCACCACCTGCACCTGCGCTTCGCTGAGCGTGCCGAACACCTCCGCACGCAGCGCATCCAGGCGGATCTCGATGCGCCCGACCAGCGCCTGGCCTGCATCGGTGAGCCACAGCTGGTTGGCGCGGCGGTCGCTGCTGTCGGCCTGCCGGCGTACCAATGCCTGCGCGCACAGCTTGTCCAGCAGCCGCACCAGGGAGGGGCCTTCCATGCCCAGTTGCTGGGCCAGCGCCACCTGGCGGATACCGCCGCCGGAGCGGCCGATCATCAGCAACGGCCCGGTGCAGGCGCTGGACAGCCCGAAGTCGGCAAATGCCTGGTCGGCCAGCCGCTGCCACTGGCGGGCGGCGACCAGCAGGCCGGAGCTGAGCTGGGCACGGGAGGAGAGAACGCTGTTCGTCATAATAGATAGGATGCTATCAATTCAACAATGAATCAATAGTCACTGAACCCGCGCAAGCCGGCGCAACCGCCACTGGGGCGGCCGGCCCGTCCTCGGGTACCATGCTCGCCCCCTTTGGGTGCACCTGCGCATGAGCCAGTCCGACCAGCCCGATTCCCCCGTCACCCAGGCCCAGGCCGAAGATGCCGTGCGCACCCTGCTGCGCTGGGCCGGCGAAGACCCGGCCCGCGAGGGCCTGCTGGATACCCCGCGCCGGGTTGCCGAGGCCTATGGCGACTGGTTCAGCGGCTACCGCGAGGAACCGCGCGAATACCTGGAACGCACCTTCGAGGAAGTGGCCGGCTACGACGAGCTGATCGTGCTGCGCGACATCTCCTACGAAAGCCACTGCGAGCACCACATGGCGCCGATCATCGGCAAGGTGCACGTGGGCTATCTGCCGCGCGGCAAGGTGGTCGGCATCAGCAAGCTGGCGCGTGTGGTGGAAAGCTATGCGCGGCGCTTCCAGGTGCAGGAAAAGATGACCGCGCAGATCGCCCAGTGCATCCAGGACGTGCTGCAGCCGCGCGGCGTCGGCGTGGTGGTGGAAGGGGCGCACGAGTGCATGACCACCCGCGGCATCCACAAGCGCGGTGTCAGCATGGTGACCTCCAAGATGCTGGGCAGCTTCCGCGAAGACGCGCGTACCCGCGCCGAATTCCTGCAGTTCATCGAAGTGGGCGGCAAGCGTTGAGGCAGCCGTTGCCGTCGCCATGAAGCACCAGGCACGCATCGCCGGCTATCGCCAATTGCGCGAGCAGCCGGTGTGGAAACTGCTGGCCGCCGACCACGCGCCGGAGCTGATCGGCCTGCTGCAGACGGTGTTGCTGGACGGCGAACGCCGCCTGCCCGCGGGCGTGCTGCACGAGCGCCTGCAGCGCCAGCTCGACGTGCTGCGCGCCGACGAACTCTCGCGCGAGTTGCCGCGCACCGCGCAGGCCTATCTGGCGCATTGGCTGGCACAGGGCTGGCTGGAACGCCGCCTGCCCGAAGGTGCAGCCGAAGAGGAATACGAGCTGTCGCGCGCGGCCACCCAGGCCATCCGCTTCATCGTCGGCCTGCGCGAGAGCAGCAGCAGCGCCACCGAAAGCCGCCTGTCTCTGGTGATCCAGCAGCTGGTGCAGCTGGCTGGGCAGACCGAGGCCGACCCGGAGCTGCGCCTGGCCGCCCTGCGCGACGAACGTGCGCGCATCGATGCCGAGATCGAACGCGTGGCGTCGGGCCGCGTGGCCGCACTCGACGGCAAGCGCGCGCTGGAGCGCGCCCGCGACCTGATCCATCTGTCCGACGAGCTGGCCGAGGATTTCCATCGCGTCCGCGACGATTTCGAACAGCTCAACCGCCAGTTCCGCGAGCGCATCATCGACGACGAAGGCGCGCGCGGCGATGTGCTGGAGCAGCTGTTCAACGGCGTGGACGTGATCGCCGAGAGCGAGGCCGGGCGCACCTTCGAGGCGTTCTGGAGCCTGCTCAACGACACCCAGCAAAGCAGCCAGCTCGATCAGGCGCTGGATGCGCTGCTGGCACGCGGCTTCGCCCGCAAGCTGGACCGGCGCGAGCGCGCCTTCCTGCGCGGGCTGACCGGCACGCTGCTGGAGCGCGGCGGCGAGGTACACACGGTGATGCAGCACTTCGCGCGCAGCCTGCGCGGTTTCGTGCAAAGCCGCGGCTATCTGGAACAGCGCCGGCTCAATCAATTGCTCAGGCAGGCGCAGGGCGAAGCCTTGCAGCTGCGCGACAGCCTGCACGCTACCGCCGCCACCGGCTACACGCAGGCGTTGAGCGCTGCACGCCTTCGGTCGCTGTCGCAATGGCGCCTGCACGACCCGCGCCTGACCCAGGTCGATGGCCGCGTGCAGGCCGCCGATGCGGCGGACATCTCGCTCGACAGCGTGGGCGACCTGGTCGCGCAATCGGAGATCGACGTGCGCAGCCTGCGCCGCGACCTGCACGAGCTGCTCGGTCAACGCCCGCGCCTGACCATCGGCGATGCGCTGCAGCAGCGCCCGGCCGTGCAGGGCCTGGGCAGCGTGATCGGCTACCTGTCGCTGGGCACCCGCCACGGCGTGGTGATCGACGGACAGATGGAAACGGTGCAATGGGAAGGCGGCGACGGCGCGCTGCGGCGCGCACGCATTCCGCTGGTGTGGTTCACCCGGGAGAAACGCAATGAACTGGTCTGAGGACACCCGCCTGGATGCGGACGAGGACACGGGCGCGTCGGCCGATGCCGGCCGCACGCCGCTGACGGAGATATCGCCTGCACAGCCGCAAGGCGAGCTGTTCCTGGGCGACACCGGCACGCTGCCGTTGGACGCGCGGCGCGCGCTGTGCCAGCTGCTGGCCGGCCCCAGCATCGACGCGCAACGCCACGGTGCGCTGTGGCCTGCGCTGTTGCGCAACGAAGCGCCGATCCGCCAGGTGTTGTGCGAGCTGTTCCTGGAACTGGTGCTGGACCGCGAGGGCGGGGTGGCCTTCACCCGCCAAGCCGATACCGCCGAGCTGGAATCGCCGACCTTGCTGCGCAGCGCGCCGCTGACCTTTATCGAGTCGGTGCTGCTGCTGTTCCTGCGCCAGCAACTGGCCGAGGCCGATACGCGCGGCGAGCGTGCAGTGGTGGACGAGGCACAGCTGGTGGAGGCCTTGTCGGTCTACGAGAAGAATGTGTCCACCGACCGCGCGGGATTCGCGCGACGGGTGATGACGGCGATCGGCAAGATGCGCGACAACCAGTTGCTGTCGCGCCTGCGCGGCAGCGAGGAGCGCTACGAGGTTTCGCCGGTGCTGAAGCTGTTGTTCTCGGCCGAGGACGTGCAGGCCCTGGTGGTGGCGTATCGGGAGTTGCGAGAGGGGGAGGTTGCGTGGGAGTGATGGCGTCTGCACCCCGGACAGCCATCCCTTCTCCCACCGGGAGAAGGTGCCCGAAGGGCGGATGAGGGGACGGCCGATCGCGATGCCTGGATGTGACCTCTGGAGTGTGTGTGTAGCCGTGCGTCATGCATTGCGCGATGAAACTCAGCTCTCACGCCCCGTCAAGCGCAAGTGACTTTCTTCATGGGCGGCACGGAGCCATCAGCTTCCCGCGCATCGGTCAGCACCCGCTCTCGTCACGCATCCGTGTCCATCCAGATCACCGCGCCGCGTAGGAGCGGCCCAGGCCGCGAAGGGACCTACCCGATCACCGTCAGCCACCGCAGTCCGTGCTTGTCCAGCAACACCCGCTTCAAACATGCGTGATGTGATTCGTCTTCAGCGTTACCCGTCATCCCGTTTTGGTGAGTGAGCCATGAATTCCCAGTCCAACCTGTCGCCGGCGCAGCCGGGCGCGTCCCTGTTCACTGATTCGCTTGCCGAGCAGCGCGCGCAGCAGTTCCGTATGCGGCGGTTGCAGGTGCACAACTGGGGCACGTTCAATGGCTTGACCGAGGTGCCGATCGCCGAGAAGGGCTTCCTGTTCGTCGGGCGCTCCGGCTCGGGCAAGTCGACCCTGCTGGATGCGATGTCGGCACTGCTGACCCCGCCCAGCATCGTCGACTTTAACGCTGCCGCACGCGAGGCCGAGCGCAGTGGGCGCGATCGCAGCCTGGTGTCGTATGTGCGTGGTGCCTGGGCCGATCAGCAGGACAGCACCTCGGGCGAAATCGCCACCCAATACCTGCGCAAGGGCGCCACCTGGTCTGCGCTGGTGCTGGAGTACCGCAACGCGCATGGCGAGACGGTCAGCCTGATTCGCCTGTTCTGGATCGCCGGCAGCGGCAATGCCGCGGCCGATGTGCGCCGTCATTACATGGTCGCGCCGCGCAGCTTCGATGTGGCCAGCGAGCTGGATGGCTTCGACCTGGATCTGCGCAAGCTCAAGGCGCGTCTGGGCGAGGAGGTTGCGCATTTCGACGGCTTCGCCGGCTACGCGGAGCGTTTCCGGCATGTGCTGGGCATCGGCAACGAGATGGCGTTGCGGTTGCTGCACAAGACCCAGTCGGCCAAGAACCTGGGCGATCTCAACGTGTTCCTGCGCGGCTTCATGCTGGACGAGCCGCGCACGTTCGAGGCCGCCGACCGGCTGGTGGAAGACTTCGCCGAACTCGATGGCGCCCATCATGCGGTGGTCACCGCACGGCGCCAGGTGGAAACGCTGAGCCCGGCACGCGAACACCATGCGGCACTGATGGCCTTGCGCCACAGCGTCGGCGAGCTGCGCGAGCTGCAGCTGGGTGTGGACAGCTATCGCGAACAGCAGCGTCTGGCCTTGCTGGAGACGCGCCTGCAGGAGCTCGACAGCCAGGACCGCGGATTGGCCGGCGAGGAAGGCCAGCGGCGCGAATCGCTGGACAATCACGAACAGAAACTGGCCGGGCTGGAACGCGAACAACGCGCCGCCGGTGGCGAGCAGATCGAGGAACTGGAGCGCGAGCGCGCACGGGTCGAACGCGAGCGCGACGAGCGTCTGCGGCGGCGCGCGCAGATCGAGCAGGCCTGCCGCCAGCTCGGCACGGCCCTGGCCGCAGGCGCCAGCGGCTTTGCCGCCCAGGTAGAGCATGCCCAGACCGTGCTCGAGAACGGCAAGCACGACGCCAGCGCGCTGGATGAGGCGATTGCCGAGCGCATGGGTGCGCGCCGCGACGACGAGCGACGCTTTGCCGAGATCCGCGCCGAACTGGAGGCGTTGAAGCGCGCGCCGTCGAGCATGCCGGCACCGATGCAGGCCTTGCGGGCGCGCCTGTGCGAGGACACCGGTATTGCCGAAGCCGCGCTGCCGTTCGTTGGCGAACTGGTGCAGGTGCGCGAGGACCAGGCAGCCTGGCGCGGTGCGATCGAGCGCGTGCTGAGCGGTTTCGCGCAGTCGCTGCTGGTGGATGACCGGCATTACGCGCAGGTCAGCGAGTGGGTCAACCGCACCCACATCGGCACGCGCTTGGTGTACTTCCGGGTACGCCGCAACGATGCGCTGCATGCGCGCACGCCGGATGCGCGTGCATTGCCGGGCAAGCTGCAGCTGCGCGAGCATGCCTTCACCGAGTGGTTGCGCAACGAGCTGATGCGTCGCTTCGACTACGAATGCGTCGATAACGCCGCCGCGTTGCGCAATGCCGACCGCGCCATCACTCGCGAAGGGCAGGTCAAGCATCCGGGCGATCGCTATGAGAAGGACGACCGCCACGCGGTCAACGACCGCAAGCGCTGGTTGCTGGGTCACGACAACCGCGACAAGCTCAAGGTGTTCGAGCGCGAAGCGCAGACGCTGGCCCAGCGCATCGCCGGTTGCGATGCCGACGTGGCCGCGCTGCGCAGGCAACGCGAGCAGGACCAGGAACGGCAGCTGGCCGCGCACACCCTGGTGGAGCGCGACTGGGACGAGATCGATGTCGGCCCCAAGCTGCAGCGCCTGAGCGATATCGACGAACAGCTGCAGCAGCTGCGCGAAGGCAACAGCGGCCTGCGCGCACTCGGCCAGGCGATCGAGACCGCACGCACCCTGCGCGACCAGGCCAAGCGCACCTACGAGGACGTGCGGCTGGAGCGCGCGCAGCTGGCGCGCGAGCGGGTCCGGCTCGAACAGCAGCACGCCGCCTGCGCCAGCCGTGCCGGCACCGCCGCGCTCACGCCCACCCAGCTGCAGGGCCTGCGCGAACGCCTGGCGGCGCTGGCCCCGCTGTCGCTGGACAACCTGGAAGCGCATTTCCGCGTGGTCGAGCGTGGCCTGGCCGAGCAACTGGCCGAGAGCCAGGGCCGCGACAGCCGGCTCAGCGCGCAGCTGCTCGATTGCTTCCGCAAGTACTGCCAGCAGTGGCCGGAAGACAGCGGCGATTTCACCGTGAGCCTGGCCAGTGCCGACGATTTCCTCGCGCGGCTGGACCGGCTGGAAAGCGATGGCCTGCCGCGCCACGAGCACCGCTTCTTCGACCTGCTGCAGACCCAGAGCAAGAACAATCTGCTCGCCCTGCAGCGCCACACCGCCGAGGCCCACAAGGGCATCAAGCAGCGCATGGACGAGGTCAACGCCAGCCTGGAGCAGGTGCCGTTCAATCGCGGCACGCTGCTGACCATCGAGGTCAGCGACCGTCGCCTGAGCGAAGTGCAGGACTTCCAGCAACAGCTGCGTGCAGTGCTGTCGCATCAACAGACCGAAGACCGCGCACTGGCCGAAGCGCAGTTTTCCACCTTGCGCGCATTGGTAGCACGCCTGGGCGCGCAGGAACCGGACGCACGCCGCTGGCGCGAGCAGGTGCTGGACGTGCGCCTGCATGTGGAATTCATCGGTGTCGAACTGGACGCACAGACCCGCGCGCAGGTGGAGATCTACCGCAGCGGCGCCGGCAAGTCCGGCGGTCAACGCCAGAAGCTGGCAACCACCTGCCTGGCCGCTGCGTTGCGCTACCAGCTCGGCGGCGAAGACGGCGAGCTGCCGCGCTATTGCGCCGTGGTGCTGGACGAGGCCTTCGACAAGGCCGACAACGAATTCACCGCGCTGGCAATGAACATCTTCGAGAACTTCGGGTTCCAGATGGTGGTGGCCACACCGCTGAAATCGGTGATGACGCTGGAGCCCTTCATCGGTGGTGCCTGCTTCGTGGAAATCAGCGGCCGGCACAACTCCGGCGTGCTGTTGATCGAATACGACGCGCAGGCGCAGCGACTCCAGTTGCCCGAGCGCTCGCGTGGGGACGAGGCTGGTGCAGCGGTGACGGAGCAGGCGGTGGTTACTGCGCAGCCCGAGGATGCAGCGCGTTCGACGCAGAGCCAGACGCAGATAGACGGCTCCGGTGCGGATTCTGGCGATGAGGGTGTGCCACTTCAGGAAGCCCCTGCGCAGGACGACCTGGCCGCCAAGGCGAGCAAACGCGCCAGCAAGGTCACGCCGGCATCGGCGCCGGCGGTGCAAGCCGCGCCGACGTCTTCGAAAACTGCGGCGTCCAGCGAACGTGCGGGATCACCCCGGTCGGCATCTGCAAAGACCGCAGCGGCCAAGGCCGCCTCAGCCAAACCTGCCTCAGCCCGGCGTGCCTCGCCTGCCGCGAGCACGCCGCGCAAGCCGGCAACCCCGACCAAAGCCGCCAAGACGCCGGCAACCACCAGGGCGGCCTCCCGGCGCACGAGCGCATCCGTCCAGCCGACCACCAAGCCTGGGAAAACCGCGACGACCACGGCAGCGCCGAAGGCGCCTGCTTCGAGGCCTGCGGTAGCGAGCAAACGCACCAGCACGGCGCTGCGTGGCGCAACCAAGGCAACCGCGGCGCGCGGCGCCGCCAGGCCCGCGCCAGCCAGAACGGCAGTGGCCAAGGCGCGCCCTGCGCCAACACGCGGGTCTGCGGGCAAGCCGCGCGGAAAGCGCTGAGCGCAACACCGGGATGCCTGTGTCACCGCATTGCGGTCGCAGGCGTCGAGGGGCAGGGCACCGCAAGCCAACAAGCGCAGATAAGAATCGTTATCATTAGCGGCCCGGATGTGCTCGCCAGTGTGCGCATCGCCCCGCTGAAGATCCCGATGACCCCACTGCCTGCGCCTCGCCACCTGTTGTTCGTGTCCCTGTTTGCTGCATTGCCGGCCTCCGCCCAGGAGTCCAGCCTGCTTGATGCCATCGTGGTCAGCGAAAAGCGCGCCCTGTACCGGCCGGAAAAGGCCGCCGGCGCCACCCGCACGCAGACGCCGGTGGAGCGCATTCCGCAGGCGATCCAGGTGGTGCCGCGCTCGGTGATCGACGAACAGCAACTCACCCGGCTAGTGGATGTGGTGGCCAATGTCTCCAACGTGCAGCCCGGCGGCACCCAGGGCAATCGCTCGGAAACCTTCGTCATCCGCGGTTTCGAGGCGTCTTCGTATGCGGTCGACGGCATCCTGCTCAACCCGGCGCAGAACTTCACCGAGACCGTGCGCGATCTGGCCAATGTCGCCCAGGTGGAAGTGCTCAAGGGCCCGGCGGCGGTGCTGTACGGGCGCGGCGAACCCGGCGGGGTGATCAATCTGGTCACGCTGCGCCCGGACGCGGTGTTTGGCGGCAATGCATCGGTGCAGGTGGCCGAACACGGCCTGCGCCGCGTGCAGTCCAGCGTCACCGGCCCGCTGGGCCCGACCGTGTCGGCACGGCTCAGCGCCGCCGCGCAGGAGACCGGCAGCTTCCGGGACGCGCAGGCCGATGGCGATCGCGTGTTCGTCTCGCCCTCGTTGGCGTGGCGGCCGTCCGCGCAGCTGCGGGCCGACCTGGATCTGGAATACACCCGCCAGACCAGCCCGGGCGATCGCGGCCTGGTCGCCATCGACGGGGTGGTGCGTGGGCCGGCACAGCGCAGCTTCGGCGAGCCGTGGTCGCGCAATCACGGCAGCGCGACCACGGCACGCGGCCGCATCGAGTACGACGCCACCGACTGGCTGACGCTGCGCCAGATCCTCAATCACCAGGACGGCGACAGCGGCCGCAACGTGGCCGACTTCACCGGTTTCAGCGCCGACCGCGCCTTTTTGCAGCGCCGCGCCGTGCGCCAGGACCAGCAGGTGCGCGCCACGACCTCGCAGACCGAAGCGCTGGCGCGTTTTGCCACCGGCCCGCTGCGCCATCAGGTACTGGCTGGTGCCGAGTACGTCGATGCGCATCGCCACACCGACGAAGCGCGCGCGCCGCTGGCCCGCATCAGCGTGCGCACTCCGGTGCAGGGCGCCTTGCCGGGCACCTATGTGCCGGCCCGCGACATCGACGTCGATGCGCGCTATGCCGCGCTGTACCTGCAGGACCAGATCAGCATCGGCGAGCGCTGGGACGTGCTGGCCGGCGTGCGCTGGGACGATGTGCAGCAGACCACCATCGACAACGGCGCGCGCACCCGCGAGGACGGCCGACGCGCCTCGCCGCGCATCGGGGTGGTGTGGAAGGCGGTGCCGCAGTTGTCGCTGTACGCCAACACCTCCACCTCGTTTCGCCCACGCAGCGCCTCGCTGTTTTCCGGCGGCAGCGCGCCACCGGAGACCGGCCGCCAGTACGAGGTCGGCCTGAAGGGCGCGCTGTTGGACAACCGGGTGCTTGCCACCGCCGCCGCGTTCCAGATCACCAAGGACAACGTCGCCAGCAACGATCCGGACAACAGCGGCTTCGTGCTGGTCACCGGCCAGCAACGCGTGCGCGGGCTGGAACTGGACATCACCGGCGAGCTCACCCAGAACTGGCGCTTGATCCTGGGCGCCGGCTATCTGGACGCGCAGGTCACCCGCGACACCGTCATCCCGGTCGGCAACCGCCTGCGCGGCGTGCCGCGCCTCAGTGCCAGCCTATGGAGCACCTGCCACGTCGCCAGCGGGCCGCTGTACGGCCTGACCCTGGGCGCCGGCGCGGTGCATGTGGGCGAGCGCGAAGGCGATCTCGCCAACAGTTACCGCATTGCCGGCTACACGCGTTTCGATGCCTCGGCGGCGTATCGCTTCGGTGGCCGTTATCAGTTGGCGCTCATGCTGCGCAATGTCGCCAACCGGTTCTACATCGAGCAGCCGGTGACGCAGACCACCAACTATCCAGGCGCGCCGCGCACCTTGTCGGCGACGCTGAGCGTGGATTTCTAAACGCCGTGCAGCAGATCCCAGCCCATCTTGCCGATCAGCACGATCACCAGCACCAGGAACAAGGTGCGGATCAGCGGCGTGCCACCGCGTAGTGCCATCCGTGTGCCGGCGACCGCACCGGCCACGTTGGCCACCGCCATCGGAATGCCGGTCGCCAGCATCACCTGGCCGCTGGGCAGGAAGAACGACAGTGCCGCCAGGTTGGTGGCCAGGTTCACCACCTTGGCCGCGGCCGAGGCGCGCAGAAAGTCCAGCCCGAAAAAGCGGATGAACAGGAAGATCAGGAAACTGCCGGTGCCGGGGCCGAAGAACCCGTCGTAGAACCCGATCGCCGCGCCCATCACCAATGCAGTTGCCAGTTCGCGCCGGCCGATCTGGCGTGGGCGATGCAGCGCACCGAAGTCCTTCTTGATCAGCGTGTAGATCAGCATCGCGATCAGCAGCGCCAGGATCAGCGGCCGCACCGCCTGCCTGGGCATCAGGCTGACTGCGGTCGCGCCGAGAAACGAGAACGTGAACGCCGCCACCGTGGCGTACAGCACCGGCCGCCACGGAAAGCGCACGTTGCGCGCATAGCGCCAGGCCGATGCAGCGGTGCCGAACATCGCACTGAACTTGTTGGTGCCCAGAATCAGCGACGGCGCCTGCTGCGGCAGGGTCGCAAACAATCCCGGCAGCTGGATCAAGCCACCGCCGCCGACCGCCGCATCCACCAGCCCGGCGACGAAGGCGATGCACAGCAGCCACGGCAACTCGGTGGGAATCAGGTCCAGCAAGGCGGCACTCCGCACGACGGGGGCGACAGCATAAACGCGCAGAAACCCCGTTCCCCACTTCTCACTTCCCTACTTCCCTACTTCCCTACTTCCCTACTTCCCTACTTCCCAACTCCCAATTCCCAATTCCCAATTCCCAATTCCCGCACAATCGCCCGATGCCGACCTCCACACCCACCGATCCCTGTCCCTGCGGCCGCGCCGCCACCTACGCGCAGTGCTGCGGCCAGTACCACGCCGGTGCCGCCGCGCCCGATGCCGAGACCCTGATGCGTGCGCGCTACAGCGCCTACGTCCGCCGTGATGTGGCGTACCTGCTCGCCAGCTGGCATCCGTCCACGCGCCCACCCGCGTTGTCGCTGGACGAGGGCGGCCGCACCACCTGGCTCGGCCTGACCGTGCAACGCGCCCTCGTCACCGGCACCGACACGGCCGAGGTGGCGTTTCTGGCCCGCTACCGTATCGGCGGCGGCAGTGCGGTGCGCATGACCGAACACAGCCGCTTCGTGCGCGAAGACGGCCAGTGGTATTACCTCGACGCGCACTGAGCAGGCGCAGGCCTGGACGCGTCTTGCGCCCTGGCCGCAGGCCGTGAAGCCGTTCAGCCAGACGAACGGCACGGACCGGCACGCTTTGTCGACGCCACGTTCGCAGCCGATCCCGGAAGCTTGCCGCCTCGGCGGAGCGCGCCGCGGGGCAGACACGATCATGGCAACCTTCAATCTCTGGCAGTGGGTGCTTGCGGCCATCGTGGTGTTTGCGATCGTGCTGCCGGCCTGCCTGGCCACTGCACTGATCTGGTTCGGTCCCCGCCACGACGCCCCGCGCAGGGCCCGTGCCCGCCGTGTGTCCGACGCCAGCCCCTCCAGCCCGGCCTTGTCGCTGCTGACCGGCATCACCGGCGACGGCAGCTAGGCGCGGCGATCGACGCCGCTGGGCTGGCGCATCGCATCCACCAGGCGCGCCGGTTCTGCATCTCGCCTCGGCACGCGACATCGCTCGCTGGAAGGTCATCACCTCATCGGATCATCCGGTGTCTTGGCTGCGCGCATCGGTCTGGAAAGCGTGCGCACCCGCACCCCGGCACGTTGCCACCAGCGAGCGCAGCGCACGCTGACGCGGCGACATCGTGACAATCGCCACCTGCACGCCTGCAACCAGCCAGGTTGGCTATCCTCGTCGGCTCGACTTGCCGCAGGAGCGCTCCACCGCATGACCTCCGTCCACACGCCGGCCACCGCGCCGTGACGCCGTCCCGGCGCGTCCTGCCCGCGCTGTTGGCGCTGCTGCCGCTGATCGCCTGCGCCGATCCGGCATTCGACCGCTGCCTGGCCGGCCTGCAGACCCAGGCCGCCGCCAAGGGCGTGCAGGCCGCCGACTTCCAGCGTTTCACCGGCGGCCTGGCGCCCGATCCCAGCGTGTTGCCGCTGCTCGATGCCCAGCCCGAATTCACCACCCCGATCTGGGACTACCTCGCCAGCCTGGTCGACAGCCAGCGCGTGGCCGACGGCCGGGCGATGCTGGTCACCCATCGCGACCTGCTCACGCGTCTGTCCGAACAGACCGGCGTCGATCCGGCCACCATCGTGGCGGTCTGGGGCGTGGAGAGCGACTACGGCCGCGTCACCGGCAAGCGCCCGCTGCTGGTCTCGCTGGCCACGCTGTCGTGCGCCGGCCGCCGCCAGCCGTTCTTCCGTGGCGAATTTCTCGCCTTGCTCGGCCTGCTGCAGCAAGGCGACCTGTCGCCGGATGGCTTGACCGGCTCCTGGGCCGGTGCCTTCGGGCAGACCCAGTTCATGCCCTCGACCTATGCCCGCATCGCGGTGGATGGCGACGGCGACGGCCGCCGCGACCTGGTCGCCAGCATTCCCGACGCGCTGGCCTCCACCGCCAACTACCTGGTCAAGGCCGGCTGGGAGCGCGCCCGTCCCTGGGGCATGGAAGTGCGCCTGCCGGCCGGCTTCGACGCCAGCAAGGCCGGCCGCACCCGGCGCCAGCCGCTGCAGGCCTGGCAGAACGCAGGGCTGCTCGGCAGCGACGGCAAGGCCCTGGCGCCGAGCGGCCTGCCCGCCGATGCCCCGGCCGCCCTGTTGCTGCCGGCCGGCGCCACCGGCCCGGCGTTCCTGGTGTTCCGCAACTACGACGCGATCTACGCCTACAACGCCGCCGAAAGCTATGCGCTGTCGATCGCCTTGCTCGCCGATCGCCTGCGCGGCGGCCCCGGCCTGGTCGCCGCCTGGCCCACCGACGACCCCGGCCTGGGCCGCCCCGAACGGCGCGAACTGCAGCAATTGCTGCTGGCCCGCGGCCACCTGATCGGCGAGGCCGACGGCATGATCGGCACCGCCAGCCGGCGCGCCATCCAGGTCGAACAGACCCGCCTGGGCCTGCAGCCGGCCGACGGCCGCCCCGGCCAACGCATCCTCACCGCCCTGCGCGCCGCCCCGCCGGCGACCGGCGCGGCTGCTGTCCGCGCCACCGCGTTCACGCTGCCGGCCGCGTACCCCGCATTTGCCCAATCCCCCATCGTCCAGAAGGCACCTCCCATGTCCGACCTCACCGGCCTGCGCACAGGCGATTTCCACGGTTTCCCCTCGCTGTTGATCGACACCCCGTTCTCCACCGCGGCCATCAGCCTGTTCGGCGGCCAGCTGCTGTCGTTCGTGCCCAAGGGCGGGCAGGACGTGATGTGGCTGTCGCCCACCGCCAAGCAGCCGCCCACCCCGATCCGCGGCGGCGCCCCGGTGTGCTGGCCATACTTCGGCCGCCAGGACCAGACCGGCGAGGTCCCCGCGCACGGCTTCGTGCGGACCGTGCCCTGGCAGCTCACCGAGAGCCGGCGCGAGGACGACGGCACGCTGGTGCTCACGCTGACCCCGCCCAGTTTCGATGACCTGGCGCTGCGCCTGCGCATGACCCTGCGCATCGGCCGCACCCTCGAACAACGCCTGATCACCGAAAACACCAGCCCGGCCCCGGTGCGCTTCACCCAGGCACTGCACAACTATTTCCGGGTCGGCGACGCGCTCACCGTCAGCGTGCAGGGCCTGGACGGGCTGGACTACCTGGACAAGTACGAGAACTACGCCACCGCCCACCGCCAGCAAGGCGACTGGAGCCTGCGCGATCCGCGCGACCCCGGTCGCAGCGACCGCATCTACACCAACGCCGGCGGCCGCTACACCCTGACCGACCCGGTGCTCGGCCGCCGCATCGTCATCGCCACCCAGGGCAGCCGCTCGCTGGTGGCCTGGAACCCGGGCGAAGAGGCCGGCAAAAAGATGGCCGACGTGGGCGATGGTTGGCGTGACTACGTCTGCCTGGAAGCGGCCAATGCCGGCCCCGACGTGATCGAACTCGCCCCCGGCGCCAGCCACACGCTGAGCCAGACCATCAGCGTCGAATAACCGATCACCGGCACCATGCCATTCCTTCTCCCGCTCGCGGGAGAAGATGCCGGCCCGGACGTGATCGAACTGGCCCCCGGCGCCAGCCACACGCTGGGCCAGACCATCAGCGTCGAATAACCGATCACCGGCACCACGCCACTCCTTCTCCCGCTCGCGGAAGAAGATGCCGGCCCTGGCAGCAGCCAATGCCGGCCCGGACGTGATCGAATTCGCCCCCGGCGCCATCACACGCTGAGCCAGACCATCAGCGTCGAATAACCGATCACCGGCACCATGCCACTCCTTCTCCCGCTCGCGGGAGAAGGTGCCCGAAGGGCGGATGAGGGCCAGCGGCCATCCAGGCACTCAGCACCAGCCGCCAGGCGGCGCTTGGGTCCGCACTCCATCAGTGCCCCCCGGGGCAACCGATCTCCATCCGCAGCTACACTTCCCGCCTCGCTACCCTGGGCTGCGCGATGTCTCCCTCCGCCGATTCCGCTCCCGCCACGGGCCGGCGCCGCGCCGCGCTGATCTTCATCTTCATCACCGTGCTGATCGACGTGCTGTCCTTCGGCGTGATCATTCCGGTGCTGCCGGATCTGGTGCGCCAGTTCACCGGGGGCGACTACGCCGTCGCGGCCGGCTGGATCGGCTGGTTCGGTTTCCTGTTCGCCGCCATCCAGTTCGTCTGCTCGCCGCTGCAGGGCACCCTGTCCGACCGCTACGGCCGCCGCCCGGTGATCCTGCTCTCGTGCCTGGGGCTGGGCCTGGATTTCATCCTGATGGCGGTCGCCCATTCCTTGCCGATGCTGCTGCTGGCGCGGGTGATCTCCGGGGTGTGCTCGGCCAGCTTCTCCACCGCCAATGCCTACATCGCCGACGTCACCCCGGCCGACAAACGGGCCGGCGCGTTCGGCATGCTTGGCGCGGCCTTCGGTATTGGGTTTGTCGCCGGCCCGTTGATCGGCGGCTGGCTGGGCAGCATCGGCCTGCGCTGGCCGTTCTGGTTTGCCGCCGGGCTGGCGCTGTTGAACGTGCTGTATGGCTGGTTCGTACTACCCGAATCGTTGCCTGCCGAACGCCGCACGCCACGCCTGGACTGGTCCCATGCCAACCCGCTGGGCGCGCTCAAGTTGCTGCGCCGTTATCCGCAGGTACTCGGACTGGCCTCGGTGGTGTTCCTGGCCAACCTGGCGCACTACGTCTACCCCAGCATCTTCGTGCTGTTCGCCGGGTATCAGTATCACTGGGGCCCGCGCGAGGTGAGCTGGGTGCTGGCCGGCGTCGGCGTGTGCAGCATCATCGTCAATGCGCTGCTGGTCGGCCGGCTGGTGCGTTGGCTGGGCGAACGCCGTGCGCTGCTGCTGGGCCTGGGCTGCGGGGTGGTCGGTTTCGTCATCTACGGGCTGGCCGACAGCGGCGCCGCGTTCCTGGTCGGCGTGCCGATCAGCGCGTTCTGGGCGATCGCCGCACCGGCCGCGCAGGCCCTGATCACCCGCGAAGTCGGCGCCGATGCGCAGGGTCGCGTGCAAGGCGCGCTGACCAGCCTGGTCAGCCTGGCCGGCATCGCCGGTCCGTTGCTGTTTGCCAATGTGTTCGCCTGGTTCATCGGCCGCGGCGCACCGCTGCATCTGCCTGGCGCCCCGTGGTTGCTGGCGGGTCTCCTGCTGGCCGCAGGCTGGGTCATGGCCTGGAAGCGGGCAGGGCGGGGCGCCGGCGTGGCCCCCGCCGTCCAAGGCTGATGCCAACCTATTCAGCTTGTGCTCGCGCCCGCTTTATCTGATTTGCGCAGTCGCTGCTAGGCTGATGCACTCCGTACCGCAGCACCGCTTCGACTCCCTATGTGTCCTGACACCCTGGCTGTTCCGCCCTCGGCCGCGCTCGCGTTGCGCCATGCCACGCAGGACACCCATCGCCTGGTCGAAACGGTTCCGCTGATGCAGGCGCTGGGGCAGGGGCAGGTCGATCGCGCCGCCTACGCGCTGATCCTGCGCCGGCACCACGCCTTGCTGGCCGGCTTCGAAGTGCAATTGAGCGACTGGCTCAGCACCCTGACCGGCAGTGGCTGGCCGTATCGCCGCCGCGTACCGGCCTTGCGCGAGGACCTGCACACGCTGGGCCAGCAACCGCAGACGGCCATCGCAGCGCCCGCCGCCGGCAGCGATGCCGCGCGCTGGGGCATGCTCTACGTCATCGAAGGCTCGCAACTGGGTGGGCGGATGATCGCGCGCATCTTGCGCAAGCAGCAGCCGGCGCTGGCCGACGCCTTGCGGTATTTCGAACTGGCCAACGACGATCCGGCCGGCTGGCGCCGTTTCCAGGCGGTGCTCGACCAACGCCTGGACACTGCATCCGCGCGCGAGGCCGCCATCGACGGTGCGCAGCGCATGTTTGCCCACTTCCACACCTGTCTTGCAGCGGAGCCGCGCGCGTGAATCAGCCTACCGAACCCCTGGACATGGATGTCTGTGCGCGTGAGCCGATCCATATCCCCGGCCTGATCCAGCCGTACGGCGTTTTGCTGGTGATCGAGCCGGCCGATGGTCGCATCGTGCAGGCCAGCACCACCGCCGCCGACCTGCTCGGGGTGCCGCTGACCGAGCTGCTGGGCATGGCCTACACCCAGGTGCTGGAACTGCCCGGCGAGCAGCCGTTCGTGGTCGAGGACCAAGCGCAGCACCTGCTGCATGCCGACGTGCGCTTCCCCCTGCGCGCGGCCGCCACCGACCACCCGTGGGTGGCCGCCTGGCATCTGTATCCGGAGCAATGGCTGGTCGAGATCGAGCCGCGCGACGCACGCCTGATGGATGTCACCCTGCGCGAAGCACTGCCGTTGTTGCGCAGTATCGAGCGCGATCCCGGCATCGCCGAAGCCGCCGTGCGCGCCGCCAAGGGGCTGCGCAGCATGATCGGCTTCGACCGGGTGATGGTGTATCGCTTCGATGAAGAGTGGAACGGCGACGTCATCGCCGAAGCGCGCCAGCCCGAGCTGGACGCCTATCTCGGCCTGCATTACCCGGCCACCGACATCCCGGCCCAGGCGCGCGCGCTGTACCTGCGCAACCGCGTCCGCCAGATCGCCGATGTCGGCTATCGGGCCTCGCCGATCGAGCCCACGCTGCATCCGCGTCTGGGCACCCCGGTGGATCTGAGCGATGTCAGCCTGCGCAGCGTCTCGCCGGTGCACCTGGAATACCTGGCCAACATGGGCGTGACCGCCACGCTGGTGTCGTCGATCGTCGTCAACGATGCGCTATGGGGGCTGATCTCCTGCCACCACTACAGCCCGCACTTCACCAGCCATGCCATGCGCGATGCCACCGATGCGGTGACTCGCGCGCTGGCCGGGCGTATCGGCGGATTGCAGGCGGTGGCGCGCGCGCACATGGAATCGGTGCTGCTCACCGTGCGCGAGAAGCTGATCACCGACTTCAACGACGCCGACCAGATGACCGTGGAAATGCTCGCCGACATGGCGCCGGACCTGATGGACGTGGTCGACGCCGATGGGGTGGCGATCTTCCACGGCGGCGAGATCAGCCGGCATGGCAGCACCCCGGACGCGGCCGCGTTGCGCCGCATCCGCGACCACATCGAATCCGAACACCACGACGCCCTGCGCGAAGATGCGGTCGGCGCCCTGCATGTGGATGCGATCGGCGAGGTGTTCCCCGAGCTGGCCGACCTTGCCCCGCTGGCCGCCGGCTTCATCTTCGTGCCGCTGATGCCGCAATCGCGCAGCGCCTTGCTGTGGACCCGCCGCGAGCAGGTGCAGCAGGTCAAATGGGCCGGCAATCCACAGCTGGCCAAGCTGGCGGACATCCCCAACTCACGGTTGTCGCCACGCAAGAGCTTCGACCTCTGGCAGGAGACCGTGCGCGGTCGCGCGCGGCGCTGGTCGCCGCTGCACCTGGAATCGGCGCGCAGCCTGCGCGTGCTGATCGAACTGATGGAGCGCAAGCGCTTCCAGCAGGATTTCACCCTGCTCGAAGCCTCGCTCTCGCGCCTGCGCGATGGCGTGGCCATCATCGAGCGTGGCACCACGGCCGCGCACCGGCTGATGTTCGTCAACCCGGCCTTCGCGGAACTCAGCCAGACCGAAGTGGCCGACCTGATCGGCTGCGACATCCTGTCCCTGCTGGCCAGCGACGCCGCCCCGCCCCAGGTGGAACTGCTCGAGGAGGCATTGCGCCAAGGCCGCGCCGCCTACGTCACCCTGCCGCTGCGCTCGCAGGACAGCGCGCCGGTCTACCGTCAGTTCCATCTCGAACCCCTGCCCAGCCCCAACGGCGTCACTGCCCACTGGCTGCTGCAGCTACGCGACCCCGAATAAGCCCGGTCGACAACCAGATGGCCTGCCGCAGCTAAGCGTGGGCAGTAAAACGTGGTGCGCAGTCGTAAGGTGGGTGCGGATGGCGCGCAGGAACCGCAGTTTGCGCGTGATACAGAACGTGTTCCGCGTGGGCCTGGTCCGCGTCGAGCGCGCGGTCAGGAGCGGTTGTCGATGGCCGAATCCGAAGGACTGCCCGCACCGCGCGCCCGTCTGGCGGTTTGACCGGTCGCTAAGCCCGCCGCCGCAACACCAACAAGGTGACCGCTCCGGCCACCAGGCCCCAGAACGAGGCGCCGATCCCGCCCAGCGTCAGCCCCGATGCGGTCACCAGGAAGGTGATCAAGGCCGCTTCGCGCTCGCTGTCCTGCTGCAGGGCCGCCGCCAGGCTGTTGCCGATCGTACCCAGCAGGGCAATCCCGGCGATCGCCATCACCAGCTCGCGCGGGAAGGCCGCAAACACCGCCGCCACGGTGGCGCCGAACACGCCGATCAGCACATAGAACACGCCCGCGCTTACCGCAGCGGCGTAACGCCGCGCCGGATCCTCGTGCGCCTCGCGGCCCATGCAGATCGCCGCGGTGATGGCCGCCAGGTTCAAGGCATAGCCACCGAACGGCGCCAGCAGCGTATTGACCACCCCGATCCAGCCGATCGTCGGCGAGATCGGCACGCTGTAGCCGGAGGCGCGGATCACCGCCACGCCCGGCACGTTCTGCGAGGCCATGGTGACCACGAACAATGGAATCGCCAGCCCGAACAGCGCCGCCCACGACAACGACGGCACCACCAGCACCGGGTGGGCCAGTTCAAGCTGCACGCTCTTCCACTGCATCAACCCGCCCCCTGCCGCAATCGCCAAGCCGACCAGCAAGGTCGCAATCACCGCATAGCGTGCAAACCAGCGTCGCCCGGCCAGATAGGCCGCCAGCATCGCCAGCGCCAGCAACGCCTGGCTCTGTATCGCCACAAACAGGTCCAGCCCGAAGCGCAACAACACCCCGGCCAGCATGCCCGAGGCCAGCGAGATCGGAATGCGCCGGATTGCCTTCTCAAATAGCCCAGAAAAGCCGGCCAGCATGCCAAGCACCGCCGCCACCACAAACGCCCCGATCGCCTCGCGCAACGGCACCCCGGCCGCACTGCCGATCAGCATCGCCGCGCCCGGCGTGGACCAGGCCGTCACCACCGGCACCCGGTAACGCAGCGACAGGCCGATGCAGGTCACGCCCATGCCGATCCCGAGTGCCCACATCCACGAGGCGATCTGGGCCTGGTCCGCCCCCAGGTGACGTGCCGCCTCGAACACGATCACCGCAGAACTGGCAAAGCCCACCAGTACCGTGACAAAGCCCGCGGCAATCGCAGGCAGGGACAGATCGCGAAGCAGGCTGCGGGAAGGAGGCATCGTGAGGTCTCTATCTCTGGTGCCCGCATTTTCACCGAGCGCGCCGTTGATCGATACCGCGGCAGCTTGTGTGGTTGCTCTATCGACGGTGCTTTTCGTCCTGCATGGAAAGTGCCGCGCGGCTCCACCGCGTCAATCCTGCGCCATGTCCTGGATAGAGGGAGCAGATCCGATACACCGCATGGCACGTGAAATCAGGGCCGTGCATGGGCGCAAGCACGTGCCTGTCATGCCAGTGTCAAAAAGTGCTTGCACTTCTGCACAGTCTCGATAAACTGCGCGGCCTCGCTCAGGACGGCGGCGCTTCTCGAAGCACCGCGACAACGAACGGGGCGAATCGGAAACATCACAAGGTGTTGACGAAACGAAAAAGCCGGCTATGATGGGCGGCTCGCTACACGGAAAGATGCTTCGGCAGATTGAGGTGCAGCGGCGGCAACTTCCTCTTCACGAGGGGTTGACGAAGATGAAAAGCCTGCTAATATGGCCGGCTCGCTTCGCAGAAAACCTTCGGGTCGAAACGAAGCAGCGTCAACCACCTCGAAATGAGGTGTTGACGGCAAGAAAAAGTCCGCTATAATGGGCGGCTCGCTTCGGCGGAAACGACGAAGCTGACGGGAACGGCGCTGAGGCCACTTCCCAATGTTCTTTGACAGTGTGCGCAGGTAATTTGTGCGGACGCCTGCAGGAAGGATGATTGTCCATCTTGCAGACGTTTAATCAAAAAGCAACATATTAATTGCTTTGCAAGCGATAAGTTGTCAGTGGTTGAACTTCTGCAGCTAAAGTATTTGTCTTCGGACATGTAATTTTAAGTGAAGAGTTTGATCCTGGCTCAGAGTGAACGCTGGCGGCAGGCCTAACACATGCAAGTCGAACGGCAGCACAGTAAGAGCTTGCTCTTATGGGTGGCGAGTGGCGGACGGGTGAGGAATACATCGGAATCTACTCTTTCGTGGGGGATAACGTAGGGAAACTTACGCTAATACCGCATACGACCTACGGGTGAAAGCGGAGGACCTTCGGGCTTCGCGCGATTGAATGAGCCGATGTCGGATTAGCTAGTTGGCGGGGTAAAGGCCCACCAAGGCGACGATCCGTAGCTGGTCTGAGAGGATGATCAGCCACACTGGAACTGAGACACGGTCCAGACTCCTACGGGAGGCAGCAGTGGGGAATATTGGACAATGGGCGCAAGCCTGATCCAGCCATGCCGCGTGGGTGAAGAAGGCCTTCGGGTTGTAAAGCCCTTTTGTTGGGAAAGAAAAGCAGTCGGTTAATACCCGATTGTTCTGACGGTACCCAAAGAATAAGCACCGGCTAACTTCGTGCCAGCAGCCGCGGTAATACGAAGGGTGCAAGCGTTACTCGGAATTACTGGGCGTAAAGCGTGCGTAGGTGGTGGTTTAAGTCTGTTGTGAAAGCCCTGGGCTCAACCTGGGAATTGCAGTGGATACTGGGTCACTAGAGTGTGGTAGAGGGTAGCGGAATTCCCGGTGTAGCAGTGAAATGCGTAGAGATCGGGAGGAACATCCGTGGCGAAGGCGGCTACCTGGACCAACACTGACACTGAGGCACGAAAGCGTGGGGAGCAAACAGGATTAGATACCCTGGTAGTCCACGCCCTAAACGATGCGAACTGGATGTTGGGTGCAATTTGGCACGCAGTATCGAAGCTAACGCGTTAAGTTCGCCGCCTGGGGAGTACGGTCGCAAGACTGAAACTCAAAGGAATTGACGGGGGCCCGCACAAGCGGTGGAGTATGTGGTTTAATTCGATGCAACGCGAAGAACCTTACCTGGTCTTGACATCCACGGAACTTTCCAGAGATGGATTGGTGCCTTCGGGAACCGTGAGACAGGTGCTGCATGGCTGTCGTCAGCTCGTGTCGTGAGATGTTGGGTTAAGTCCCGCAACGAGCGCAACCCTTGTCCTTAGTTGCCAGCACGTAATGGTGGGAACTCTAAGGAGACCGCCGGTGACAAACCGGAGGAAGGTGGGGATGACGTCAAGTCATCATGGCCCTTACGACCAGGGCTACACACGTACTACAATGGTAGGGACAGAGGGCTGCAAACCCGCGAGGGTAAGCCAATCCCAGAAACCCTATCTCAGTCCGGATTGGAGTCTGCAACTCGACTCCATGAAGTCGGAATCGCTAGTAATCGCAGATCAGCATTGCTGCGGTGAATACGTTCCCGGGCCTTGTACACACCGCCCGTCACACCATGGGAGTTTGTTGCACCAGAAGCAGGTAGCTTAACCTTCGGGAGGGCGCTTGCCACGGTGTGGCCGATGACTGGGGTGAAGTCGTAACAAGGTAGCCGTATCGGAAGGTGCGGCTGGATCACCTCCTTTTGAGCATGACATCATTGTTCCTGTCGGGCGTCCTCACAAATTACCTGCATTCAGAGATTCATACCGGCACAGGTCGGTATGCGAAGTCCCTTTTGGGGCCTTAGCTCAGCTGGGAGAGCACCTGCTTTGCAAGCAGGGGGTCGTCGGTTCGATCCCGACAGGCTCCACCATATTGAGTGAAAAGACTTCGGGTCTGTAGCTCAGGTGGTTAGAGCGCACCCCTGATAAGGGTGAGGTCGGTAGTTCGAGTCTACCCAGACCCACCACTCTGAATGTAGTGCACACTTAAGAATTTATATGGATCAGCGTTGAGGCTGATACATGTTCTTTTATAACTTGTGACGTAGCGAGCGTTTGAGATATCTATCTAAACGTGTCGTTGAGGCTAAGGCGGGGACTTCGAGTCCCTAAATAATTGAGTCGTATGTTCGCGTTGGTGGCTTTGTACCCCACACAACACGGCATGTGACCCCGAGGCAACTTGGGGTTATATGGTCAAGCGAATAAGCGCACACGGTGGATGCCTAGGCGGTCAGAGGCGATGAAGGACGTGGTAGCCTGCGAAAAGTGTCGGGGAGCTGGCAACAAGCTTTGATCCGGCAATGTCCGAATGGGGAAACCCACTGCTTCGGCAGTATCCTGCAGTGAATTCATAGCTGCTGGAAGCGAACCCGGTGAACTGAAATATCTAAGTAACCGGAGGAAAAGAAATCAACCGAGATTCCCTAAGTAGTGACGAGCGAACGGGGAGCAGCCCTTAAGCTGGAATGGCTTTAGAAAAACAATCTGGAAAGATTGGCCATAGAAGGTGATAGCCCTGTATTTAAAAGGGCCACTCCAGTGAAGACGAGTAGGGCGGGGCACGTGAAACCCTGTCTGAATATGGGGGGACCATCCTCCAAGGCTAAATACTCCTGACCGACCGATAGTGAACCAGTACCGTGAGGGAAAGGCGAAAAGAACCCCGGAGAGGGGAGTGAAATAGATCCTGAAACCGTGTGCGTACAAGCAGTAGGAGCTCGCAAGAGTGACTGCGTACCTTTTGTATAATGGGTCAGCGACTTACTGTTCGTGGCAAGCTTAACCGTATAGGGGAGGCGAAGGGAAACCGAGTCTGATAAGGGCGCATAGTCGCGGGCAGTAGACCCGAAACCGGGTGATCTAGTCATGGCCAGGGTGAAGGTGCCGTAACAGGTACTGGAGGCCCGAACCCACGTCTGTTGCAAAAGACGGGGATGAGCTGTGATTAGGAGTGAAAAGCTAATCGAACCCGGAGATAGCTGGTTCTCCTCGAAAGCTATTTAGGTAGCGCCTCGGACGAATACTACTGGGGGTAGAGCACTGTTATGGCTAGGGGGTCATCGCGACTTACCAAACCATTGCAAACTCCGAATACCAGTACGTACTATCCGGGAGACACACGGCGGGTGCTAACGTCCGTCGTGAAAAGGGAAACAACCCAGACCCACAGCTAAGGTCCCAAATTCACTGCTAAGTGGAAAACGATGTGGAAAGGCATAGACAGCCAGGAGGTTGGCTTAGAAGCAGCCACCCTTTAAAGAAAGCGTAATAGCTCACTGGTCGAGTCGGTCTGCGCGGAAGATTTAACGGGGCTAAGCAGTGAACCGAAGCTTGGGGTGCATAAAACTTGTTTTATGCGCGGTAGAGGAGCGTTCCGTAAGCCTGCGAAGGTGGATTGAGAAGTCTGCTGGAGGTATCGGAAGTGCGAATGCTGACATGAGTAACGATAATGCGGGTGAAAAGCCCGCACGCCGAAAGCCCAAGGTTTCCTTGCGCAACGTTAATCGACGCAGGGTTAGTCGGTCCCTAAGGCGAGGGCGAAAGCCGTAGTCGATGGGAAGCAGGTTAATATTCCTGCACCTCGCGTGAGTGCGATGGAGGGACGGAGAAGGTTAGGTGTACCGGGCGTTGGTTGTCCCGGGGAAAGGCGGTAGGTTTGGATCTTTGGCAAATCCGGGATCCTTTAAGACCGAGCACCGAGACGAGCCTTTATGGCAAAGTCACTGATACCACGCTTCCAGGAAAAGCTCCTAAGCTTCAGCTCACGAAGACCGTACCGTAAACCGACACAGGTGGGTAGGATGAGAATTCTCAGGCGCTTGAGAGAACTCGGGTGAAGGAACTAGGCAACATGGCACCGTAACTTCGGGAGAAGGTGCACCCTTTTTGGTGGCTCATGCGAGCTATAGCTGAAGAGGGTCGCAGAAACCAGGCCGCTGCGACTGTTTATCAAAAACACAGCACTCTGCAAACACGAAAGTGGACGTATAGGGTGTGACGCCTGCCCGGTGCTGGAAGGTTAATTGATGGGGTCAGCCGCAAGGCGAAGCTCTTGATCGAAGCCCCAGTAAACGGCGGCCGTAACTATAACGGTCCTAAGGTAGCGAAATTCCTTGTCGGGTAAGTTCCGACCTGCACGAATGGCGTAACGACAGCGGCGCTGTCTCCACCCGAGACTCAGTGAAATTGAAATCGCTGTGAAGATGCAGCGTTCCCGTGGCAAGACGGAAAGACCCCGTGAACCTTTACTATAGCTTTACACTGAACGTTGAGTTCGTCTGTGTAGGATAGGTGGGAGGCTATGAAACTGTGGCGCTAGCTGCAGTGGAGCCATCCTTGAAATACCACCCTGTCGTGCTTGACGTTCTAACCTAGATCCGTTATCCGGATCAGGGACCGTGTATGGTGGGTAGTTTGACTGGGGCGGTCTCCTCCTAAAGAGTAACGGAGGAGCACGAAGGTACGCTCAGCGCGGTCGGACATCGCGCACTGTGTGCAAAGGCATAAGCGTGCTTGACTGCAAGATCGACGGATCAAGCAGGTACGAAAGTAGGTCTTAGTGATCCGGTGGTTCTGTATGGAAGGGCCATCGCTCAACGGATAAAAGGTACTCCGGGGATAACAGGCTGATACCGCCCAAGAGTTCATATCGACGGCGGTGTTTGGCACCTCGATGTCGGCTCATCACATCCTGGGGCTGTAGTCGGTCCCAAGGGTATGGCTGTTCGCCATTTAAAGTGGTACGCGAGCTGGGTTCAGAACGTCGTGAGACAGTTCGGTCCCTATCTGCCATGGGCGTTGGAAGTTTGAGAGGGGCTGCTCCTAGTACGAGAGGACCGGAGTGGACGAACCTCTGGTGTTCCGGTTGTCACGCCAGTGGCATTGCCGGGTAGCTATGTTCGGAAGCGATAACCGCTGAAAGCATCTAAGCGGGAAGCGCGCCTCAAGATGAGACTTCCCGGGGCACAAGCCCCCTAAAGGAACCATATAGACTATGTGGTTGATAGGTCAGGTGTGTAAGTACAGCAATGTATTGAGCTAACTGATACTAATGATCCGTGCGGCTTGACCATATAACCTCAAGTTGCCTTGGTCCCAACGAACGTTGGTAGATCATCAAACGCAAGCTACGTCACAAGTTAACTATGCGAGACTGGGCGCCTTAATCCGTTTCTTGGATGGCGACGCTCCAACCGTCTCCCTGGTGAAATTAGCGCTGTGGAACCACCCGATCCCATCCCGAACTCGGAAGTGAAACGCAGCTGCGCCGATGGTAGTGTGGCTCAAGCCATGCGAGAGTAGGTCATCGCCAGGGGCTTTACCCGAAACCCTCAGTCCAACAGGACTGAGGGTTTCTTTTTGTCCAAAATCCGCAACGTAACCGCCAAAAACACCGCGCGAGGACGCACGCGGACCAGCGGATCCGCATCCGCAGGCTCGACGCTCAGGCTGAGCCAGGCACTGGTGCCAGGGCTCGCGCCTGGCGCTTGCGTTGAAGCAGGACGCGCTAGCAAGGCCGAAAGGTCTGAATGTCACTGCAGAACTCGGACCGGCAAGCCGCAATCGGAGCAGGGCACCGATACCAGGACACGCGCTTGACGCTGGGGGCCCACTTCCTGGTACTGCAGCGGCATCCACCTTGCCCTGACCGCAAAGCTGGATTTACCGCGTTTGGCCACCATATTGATCCGCTCCGGCGTGCCGCCGGCCTGGTCGATTGGAGTTGTGCATGCCCGAGCTGCCCGAAGTCGAAACCACCTTGCGTGGGCTGGCACCGCATCTGGTCGGCCAACGCATCCACGGCGTCATCCTGCGGCGGCCCGATCTGCGCTGGCCCATCCCTGAGCAGATCGAACGTCTGTTGCCCGGCGCGACCATCACCGACGTGCGTCGTCGCGCCAAATACCTGTTGATCGATACCGATGCCGGCGGCAGCGCGCTGCTGCATCTTGGAATGTCCGGAAGCCTGCGCGTGTTACCCGGCGATACGCCGCCGCGGGCGCATGATCATGTGGATATCAGCCTGGAAAATGGCCGTATCCTGCGCTTCAACGATCCGCGCCGGTTTGGTTGCCTGTTGTGGCAGCACGCTGCACAGGTGCACGATTTGTTGGCGGCACTTGGTCCGGAACCCTTGTCGGATGCATTTACTGGCGATTATCTGCATGCACTGGCGAGTGGCCGGCGCGCGGCAGTGAAAACCTTTCTGATGGATCAGGCGGTCGTCGTCGGCGTGGGAAATATCTATGCGGCAGAAAGCCTGCATCGCGCCGGAATCAGCCCATTACGCGAAGCGGGCAAAGTGTCATTGGACCGTTACCGGCGCCTGGCCACGGCGGTGAAAGACATCCTCGGCTACGCCATCCAGCGCGGCGGAACCACGCTGCGCGATTTCATCAGCCCGGACGGGGCGCCCGGTTATTTCGAGCAGGAACTCACGGTGTATGGGCGCGAGGGTGAAACCTGCAAGCAGTGTGGACGTTTGCTGAAACACGCCACGATCGGTCAACGCGCGACGGTGTGGTGCAGCAGCTGCCAGCGTTGAACGCCGGCCAGCTGACCCACGTTGATCGAAACACCAGCCTCCAGCTCTGGATCAGTTACGACCGCTGGCCAGTAGCCCTCGGATAACAGCAAACAGCGCGCTTGGAGCAGCAGCGGCCGATTGCTTGATGGTGCGTTGCCGTGCATCGCGCCACAATCGTGACGTCCTGTGATTGGAGTCGTCCATGCCTGCCTCACTGCGCTACTTAATGCCGATCATGCTTGTGGGTGCATCAGCGTTGCCGCTGGCAACAGGCGCATACGCGGAAGAGCTTGCGTCCAGCACCAAACCTGGAGTTGAGCGCATCCAGTTGCACAACGGAGTTGTTGAACTCAGTGCTACGCCCGCCTTCGGTGGGCGCGTGCTGTCCTTCAATTTGCGTGGACACCCCAACGTGTTGAAGACCGGCGAGGCGGTTGATCAGCAGCCCGCGCCAGAAGTGTCCGCGACTGCAGGCGATATCCCGTATCTCGGCCACGATGTGTGGGTGGGGCCGCAGAGTCAGTGGTGGGTGCATCAACAGGTCAACCTCACACGTAAGGCTGCCACCGCGGTTTGGCCGCCGGATCCGTATCTGTCGCTGGCAACCACACGTGCAGTCACCCGTAGTGGCGATGAACTGATGTTGGAGGGGGTGCCCAGTCCGGTCACCGGCGTGCAGCTCCGCAAGCGCGTCGCGCTTTCATCCACGCGTGCCGATACCGTGGAGGTGGAGGCCACTGCGCGCAATATTCGCAAGGATCCGATCAGTTGGGACCTGTGGTTCAACACGCGGGTTGCGGCGGGCACGCGCGTGTTCGTCCCGGTTGCCGAGGCGGCAGACATTCGCCTGCAACCACCGAACGAGCCTGGCACGGTTGCGCCCACGTATCGGCACCACGGTGGTGTGTTTGCGTTGCGTGCCGATGCACGAAAGGACGGGCTGGTCCAGCGTGGCAAGGTGTTGCTGCAGCCTTCGGCGGGCTGGATGGCGGGCTTCGCCGGTGATCAGGTCCTGGTGATCCGCTTTGCGCATCAGCCGCTGGCGGCGATCCATCCGGAACAGGGGCAGGTGGAGTTGTATCTGGATGCACCGCCGCAGCATCCCGAGCGCGGGCTGCTGGAAATGGAAGTGCACGCGCCGTATCGGCAGCTGGCCCCGGGTGCGCACATGCAGGCGAACGAGCAATGGACCTTGCTGCGTTATTCCGGGCCGGACGCGCAGCAGGCGCAACAACAGTTCCTGTGCAGCAAGGCGCAGGAGCTGCAGCTGATCAATGCCTGCGCGCCTTCGTCTGCGGGGCCCTGACCTGCGCATTACCTCCGTGCCGCGCTGTGGCTATGATGTCGGCCATTCCCTGATCAGATCGATGCGCATGCAACGACGCCATTTCCTGAAGAATGCCGCTGCCGCATTGGCCGCGCTCGGTCTGCCGGCGCTGCCGCAGTGGGCGCTGGCGGCCAAGGCCGTTGGCCTGCGGCGCTTGGGGCAACCGCAGCCGTTCGACTATGCCTGGCTCAAGGGGCAGGCGCGTGCGTTGGCCACGGCGCCCTACAAGAGCCATAAGCAGCTGCTTCCCGGGCCCCTGGAAGCATTGAACTGGGATCAATACCAGTCGATCCGCTACCGCCAGGATCACGCGCTATGGGCCGACGGCAACGGCAAGTTCCAGGCCAAGTTCTTTCATCTGGGGCTGTATTTCCACACTCCGGTGCACATCTACGACATTGTCGATGGCAAGGCGCAGCAACTGGCCTACGACCCGGCGGCGTTCGATTACGGCAGCAGTGGCCTGGGCGGCAAGCAGTTGCCCAAGGACCTGGGCTTTGCGGGCTTCCGTCTCAATACACGCAAGGACACCGACCGCGATTTCTCCGCCTTCCTGGGTGCGAGCTATTTCCGCGCAGTCGGCAAGGAAGGCCAGTACGGGCAGTCGGCACGCGGGCTGGCGATCGACACCGGCACCGGCGGGCCGGAGGAGTTCCCGGACTTCATCGCCTACTACCTGGAGCAGCCGGCAGACGATTCGAACACCGTGGTGGTGTACGGGCTACTGGACTCGCCCAGCGTTGCCGGTGCGTATCGCTTCGCCATCACCAATGGCGAGGTGCTGGTGATGGAAATCGACAGCGCGCTCTACCCGCGCAAGACCATCGAGCGGCTGGGCATCGGCCCGTGCACCAGCATGTATCAGGTCGGCGAAAACGATAACCGCATGGATTGGGATTGGCGCCCGGAGATCCACGACACCGATGGCTTGGCGATGTGGACCGGCGGCGGCGAATGGATCTGGCGGCCGTTGTGCAACCCGCCGCAGCTGCGCTTCAACATGTTCGTCGATGAGAATCCGCGCGGGTTTGGCCTGTTGCAGCGCGATCGCAACTTCGACCATTACCAGGACGACGGCGTGTTCTACGAGAAACGCCCCTGCCTGTGGGTGGAACCGAAGAGCGGCTGGGGCAAGGGCTCGGTACAGCTGGTCGAGATCCCGACCGTGGACGAGACCTTCGACAACATCGTGGCGTTCTGGAATCCACAGGACAAGCCGCAGCCGGGCCAGGAATTGCTGATGGGGTACCGGCTGTACTGGGGCGCGCATCCGCCGGCCAGTTCGCCGCTGGCGCATTGCGTGGCCACGCGCACCGGCCTGGGCGGCATCGTCGGGCAGAAGCGCAGCCATTTCTCGTGGCGGTTTGCGGTGGATTTTGCCGGCGGCGAACTGGCTGCGTTGACCAAGGACCCGAAAGCCAAGGTCGAGGCCATCCTCCAGGTCTCGCGCGGGAGCACCGAAATCGTGTCGGCGCGTCCGCTGCATGAGCTCAAGGGCTATCGGGCGATGTTCGACCTGGTGCCGCCGGATGACAGCACCCGGCAGATCGATATCCGGCTGTTCCTGCGCGCCAACGGCAAGCCGCTGACCGAAACCTGGCTGTACCAGTGGACGCCGCCGCCGCCGAGCGAGCGCAAGATCTACTAGCGCAAGGCCACGCGCGGCCGGCAGCCACCGCGGTCCTTGCGCCAACGGCGCATCGAGATCGCGCCGGGTCGGGGAGCCGGCACGCTGCTGCTGCCATCACGCGCACGCCGAAGCGGTGCGCGACCGCGCGTCTGCTAGGCCTGGTTCGTTTTGGCGACAAGCTGCATGCGTCCACGCGGACGCATGCATGCCAGCTCCACCCGGAAGCAGGTGCCGTCCTTGCCGCTGATGATGCGCAGCTCGCCTTGATGGGCACGGGCGATCTGCGCGGCCATGTGCAGGCCCAGATCGACTTCGGGCAAGGGGCGTCCGCCGGCGTGCACGTGGGTGGAGGCGTGCAGCACGTCGAGCCGGCGCGGGTCGATACCGTCCAGATTGCAGACCTCGATGCGCAGGCGGCCCTGCTCGGTCACCGCGATCGCCTTGATCAGCGAGCTCTGTTGCCCCTGCACCACGGCGTTGATCATCAGGCTGCCGAACATCTGCGCCAGGCGCACCGCATCGCCATGCACCGGTTCGTCGATGGCCACGTGCGTGGACAGCACCTGGTTCGGATATGCGGCGCGGGTTTCGTCGACGACCTGCGATAGCGCATCGAGCAGATCGCTGCCGTTGCCGTAGTCCAGCTGCAGCCAGTCGCGCTCGATGCCGCGTGCGAAATCGCTGGCAAAGTCGATCAGCTCTTCCATGCGCCGCAGGCTGCGCTGCATCGACCGGATCGCGCCACCCTGGCGCTGGTTGAGCGAGTCGATCGCCAGCATGTCCACCACCGCATGCATGGACTGCAGCGGGTTGCGCAGGTCGTGGCCAAGGATGCCGATGAACTCTTCGCGCAGCCGGGCCGAGGCGCCGACACGCCCCAGTTCGCTGCGCGCGCGCAGCGATTCCTGCGCGCTCTCTTCGGCGCGTTGTTCGGCCTGGATCTGCGCTGCCAGCAGTTGCGCCAGCAGTTCGACCTTTTCCACCAACGGTGCGTCCATGACGCGCGGCAACGGGTCCAGCGCACACAAGGTGCCGAACACGCTGCCATCGTCGAACTTGATCGGCACCGAGACATAGCTTTCGAAGCCGTACAGCCGCGGCGTGGGGTGGTCGCGGAAGACCGGGTGCTCGGAGGCATGGCCGAACCACAACGCGTTGCCCTGGGTGCGCACGCTGTCGCAGAAGGTGGTGACCAGCGGTAGCTCGTCGCCGGGCGCCAGACCGAACGCCAGGTCGTCGCGCACCTGGCAGGTGATCCAGCGCGTATCGGTCACGCGCGCGACGGCGGCGAACCCCATGCCGGTCAGACGGGTGAGAACGGTCAGGACATCGGGCACCGACGATAGCCGGCCAACACGCGCGATATCGGCGCGTAACTCGGGAGGAAGCGGACCCATGTATTGCCTCCCGACAAGTGGATGGTCGCCAGTTTACAGGACTGCGGTTGCGCCTGGTTGCGCGCGGATCGCTGCAACGGCCCCGCAACGATACGCCTGTTGATGTGTAGCGAAGATGCAGTGGCGACCGCATGCCTGCGGGGGTTTAGCGACGCATCACAGGCGCATACCAGGCAGCGCGCCAGAGCATCCGGCTGAATTCTTCAGCTGCCGCCCTGCCAGGGTTAGCCGTCCGCTGGCACGTAAATACCGGGCCGATAATGCCGAATCATCCGGGAGCTGGAGGATCGCGAGCCGCGCATCAGGTCCATCGGGCGGGATCGGGTAACGGCCGCCGTGTGTCGCTGCAGTTGCGTGGGTTCAATGCGTTGCCAGGTGCGAAACGACGTTGGCACGCCATGCCACCCCGCGTCGGCGGCCATGTCGATGGCCGGTCCGTGGACGATCGGCGTTGCCAGCCGCGGGCAACCCGTCCAGCGTCGCGCTGCCCTTCCAACAGGGCGTGGGCGTTATGCGCCCGCTGGCGGCAGCGGCAATGCGATCTGCAGCGGGTCGATGCGCCCTTCGCCACGCATGATCTTCTTGAACTCGGCGCGGCTGACCGACACGTAGCGCTCGTTGCCGCCGATCTCCACCTGCGGGCCGTCCTGCACCGCGTGGCCTTGCGCATCCACGCGCACGGTCATGGTGGCCTTGCTGCCGCTGTGGCAGATGGTCTTGATCTCCTCCAGCTCGTCGGCCCAGGCCAGCAGGAACTGGCTGCCCTCGAACAGCTCGCCGCGGAAGTCCGTGCGCAACCCGTAGCACAGCACCGGAATGCGCAGGCGGTCGACCACCTCGCTCAACTGCCAGACCTGGCCGCGATTGAGGAACTGCGCCTCGTCCACCAGCACGCAGTGCAGCGCGCCTTCGGCCTGGATGTCGCGCTCGATCAGCTGCTGCAACTCGGTGTTGCGATCGAAGGTGCGCCCATCCGCGCGCAGCCCGATCCGCGAGGCCACCACGCCGCTGCCGGCGCGGTGATCGAGCTTGGGCGTGAGGATCAGGGTGCGCATGCCGCGTTCGCGGTAGTTGTGCGCGGACTGCAGCAAGGTGGTGGTCTTGCCGGCATTCATTGCCGAGTAGTAGAAGTAGAGCTTGGCCATCGGTGGATTTTACCGGGCCGGGCGGCCGGCGGTGACAGCCATCTGCATGAACCGGCGGCGCAGGCCTGCCCGACGCGGCGCCGGTACAATGGCCCGCTCTGTTGGAAGTCTCTATGCACGGTCTCAATCCCCCGCAAAGCGCCGCAGTGCTGCACTGCGAAGGTCCCCTGTTGGTGCTGGCCGGCGCCGGCAGCGGCAAGACGCGCGTGATCGTGGAGAAGATCGCGCACCTGATCGCCACCGGCCGCTATCCGGCCAAGCGCATCGCCGCGATCACCTTCACCAACAAGTCGGCCAAGGAAATGCGCGAGCGTGTGGCCAAGCGCATCCGTGGCGATGGCGCCGATGGCCTGACCATCTGCACCTTCCACGCGCTGGGGTTGAAGTTCCTGCAGATCGAGCACGCCGCTGCCGGCTTGAAGCGCGGCTTTTCGATCTTCGATTCCGACGATGCCGCCGCCCAGATCAAGGACCTGATGCACGGCGCCAAGCCGGATGCGATCGAGGATGCCAAGAACCTGATCTCGCGCGCCAAGAACGCCGGCCTGTCTCCCGAACAGGCGATGGCGGCAGCGCGCAGCAATCGCGAAAAGGAAGCCGCCAGCCTGTACGAGCGTTATCAGGCGCGGCTGACCACCTTCAACGCGGTGGACTTCGACGACCTGATCCGCCTGCCGGTGCAGATCCTGGAGGCCAACGAAGAGATCGTACTGGGCTGGCGCGAGCGCATCGGCTACCTGCTAGTGGACGAGTGCCAGGACACCAACGATGCGCAGTACCGGCTGCTGAAAATGCTGGCCGGGCCACGCGGCAACTTCACCTGCGTGGGCGACGACGACCAGAGCATCTACGCCTGGCGTGGCGCCAATCCGGAAAACCTGCAGCAGATGGGCCGCGATTATCCGGCGCTGGAAATCATCAAGCTGGAACAGAACTACCGCTGCTCCAACCGCGTGCTGCGTGCGGCCAATGCCTTGATCGCGCACAACCCGCACGAACACCTGAAGACGCTATGGAGCGACCAGGCCGACGGTGAGCGCATCCGTGTGTGGGAATGCCGCGACAGCGAGCACGAGGCGGAAAAGGTTGCCGCCGAGATCTCGTTCCTGGGGACCGCCAAGCAGGTGCCGTGGAGCGATTTCTGCATCCTGTTCCGCGGCAATTTTCAATCGCGGCCGCTGGAAAAGGCGCTGCAGCTGCTGCGCGTGCCGTATCACCTGACCGGTGGCACCGCGTTTCTGGAGCGGCAGGAAGTCAAGGACGTGCTGTCGTGGCTGCGGCTGATCGTCAATCCCGACGATGACGCCGCGTTTCTGCGCGCCGTGCAGTCGCCCAAGCGTGAGGTCGGGGCGACCTCGCTGGCGCGGTTGGCCGAGCTCGCCAGTGCGAAGTCGGTACCGATGTCGCGCGCGGCCGAGTCGATGGGCGCGCTGCAGCACCTGCCACCGCGTGCGGCCAATGGCCTGAGTGCGTTCACCGATATCCTGCGCGATATGCGCGAGCATTCGGCCACGCTGCCGGCGGGAGAACTGGTGCGCATGCTGGCCGAAAAATCCGGCCTGCTCAACGACCTGCGCAACCAGTCCAAGGACGACACCGGCTTCCAGCGCCGCAAGCGCAATCTGGACGAGCTGGCCGAGTGGTTCGAAGGCGGCCCGCGTGGTGCCAGTGCCAGCGACCTGGCCGCGCAGCTGGCGCTGTTGTCGCGCAACGACAAGGACGACGGCGGCAACCAGGTGCGCATGATGACCATGCACGCGTCCAAGGGGCTGGAATTCCGTTATGTGTTCATCGTCGGCTGCGAAGACGGCGTGCTGCCGCATGAAGTGAGCCTGGAAGAAGGCAACCTGCAGGAAGAACGCCGGCTGCTGTATGTGGGCATCACCCGTGCCAAGGAGCAGCTGTGGATGAGCCACAGCAAGTTGACGCGCAAGTTCGGCGAGCATGTGCGGCTCAAGCCCAGCCGCTTCTTCGACGAGATTCCGGCTGAAGAATTGCAGCGCGATGGCGCCGACCCGGTGGCCGATGCCGAGCGCAAGAAGGAGCGCGCCAGCGCGGGCCTGGCGGCGATCCAGGCGTTGTTCGACTAGCGGTTGTTGCGTACTACGCAGGCTTGCCAGCGACACGTCTGCACGGCAGGCTGGGTTGCCCTGATGCCGGAGTGCGCCGTGACCGTCGTGATCGAAACCCCGCGTTTGCGCCTGCGCACGCTCGACCCCGAGCGCGATGCCGATGCGGTGCTGGCATTGGTCAACGACCCCGGTTTCATCGCCGGCATCAACGACCGCGGTGTGCGGACCCGCGAGCAGGCGCGTGATCATCTGCGCGAGTGGGCGCAGGCGCACCAGCAACGCTACGGCTTTGCGCACTGGGCGGTGGAGACGCGCGCCGAAGGCGCCTTTGCCGGCACATTGGGCTTGTTGTGCCGCGATACCTTGCCGGTGCCGCATATCGGCTTTGCACTGCTGCCCGAACATCGCGGCAAGGGGTTTGTGAGCGAAGCCGGGCGCGCGGTGCTGGCGCATGCGCGCGATGTGCTGGGGTTGTCGCAGCTGTGCGCGATCGTGTCGCCGCGCAATGTCGATTCGATCCGCGCGCTGGAAAAACTCGGGCTGCAGCGGCAAGGCCTGCGCGTGTTGAGCCAGGAGGCCGATCCGGTGCTGTATTACACGATCGAGCTGGGCCCCGTCGACATGGACAGCCGGGCAGGCCTGCGGCACCCTGGCGGCGACGCTCACCGCTGAACGCGGCCGGCACAACGTAACGAGCAGTCGTCAGCGCAGCCTGGACGGCGCGGAAGAACTCCGGTGCACACTTGGCACAGGAGACTGCGCGCACCGACCGCAGCTGCCTGGCGATGAGCGCCATCGTGGTGTCCGTCGCCCCAACCAGGACACGTGCATGCCATTGCTGGTCAACGCCTATTCCACGCTGCGCGAGCCGGCGTGGCCGGATTTCCTGCCGCGCGCCGCCGTGCAGCACCGCGACCACGCCGATCCGGAACTGGCCAATCATCTGCACGGTTTTGTCGGCTACGTGAACCAGGCCGGCGACGGCCAGATGACCCAGCCGCGCTATCACCTGATGCGGCATGTACAGCGGGTGCGTCAGCACTTCACGTTCGAGGTCGACGATGCGGCGTTCGGGGAGTTGGCGCAGTGGGCCGAGCAAGCCAATGCGGTGTGTTTCCTGGCCGACGGCAGCGTGCGCGATCCACACGGGCGGGTGCTGATCAGCCAGGGCGAGCCGGCGATCGATGCGCAGGCGCAGGTGCCGTATCCGCCGGATGCCTTGCAGCGGCGTGCGCAGCAACTTGCGCAGCTGACCACGCAAGGCATTCGCGTGCCACCCGGCCTGCCGCCGGTGCCTGGCGAGGCCGAAGCACGGGTGCGCGATGCTGCGACGGTGACGCAGCGCATGCTGGGCTTGTTTGCGGTGGCCTTGCGCGCGGAGATGCTGGCCGCCGGCGATACGCCACCGGCGTTGGAAGAGATGGACGCCCGCCTGCCCGGCGTGGCGGCGGCACTGTCGCCGCAGGAGCGCGCCTTTTTTGCCCAACCCGTGCCGGAGCCGCAGCAGCTCGCCAACTTCGGCTGGCGCTACGAGAGCCTGGCCGTGCTGCAGTGGGCCCTGGGGCTGGCCGAGGCGCTGCCGGAGCCGACCGACCTGTGCGATGTGCCCCTGGCCGCCCAGCGCGCGCTGGAGCATGCCGACACGGCGACGCGGCCATCGCTGACGCTACGGCCGGTGCCCGAACTGCTGGATGCGCTGGACCGGCACTTGCGCCTGCATTGGGCGGTGCGCCAGGCCGGCCAGAGCGAGCAACCGCCGCCGGGCGGCATCGTGCCGGGCGTGGTCTACGAGCGGCACTACGCCCTCAACTGGCTGCTGCACTTCGAAGACGCCGACTGGGACGAGGTGGATACGCCGACGTAAGCGGGATGGGGCGCAATCTGCGCCATCACCGCCCGGCAAGGCCCTCGTCCGGTAGCCGGGCCGGTCGGTGCGTGCACTGGGATCGGCGTGGGCGGCGAGGTGCAGCGGGCGTCTCCAGGCGCAGACCGTCGCGCTCAGGCGCCAGCCGCCTCCAGGCGCGCCTGCACGGCGGCCAGCGCATCCTGCAGCTCGGCGACCGTGGCTTCCAGTGTTTGTACGCGCGCTTCCAGCTCGCTGCTGTCGGCATTGCTGCGGGCGCTGGGGGCAGCGCGCGCGGCCGCAGCCTGCAGCGCCTCCACATCCAGCTCGCCACTGAGCAGATGCGCATAACGCTCTTCGCGCTGGCCGCTGGCGCGCGGCAGTTGCACGGCCAGGCCGCGCTGGATCAGCCGGTCCAGATGGTGGCGCACGTCGTCGGCATCGTTGAAGCGTGTCAGCCGCTCGCTGCGCGCGAACAGCTCGCCCAGCGTCTGCGGGCCGCGCAGCAGCAACAGACCGATCAGGGCGACCTGCTGGCGGGTCAGGTCCAGCACGCTGCCCAGCCGGTGCTCGTAGCGCTCGGCGCGCGAGGAGAACTGCTGGCGCACCAACCCCAGGGTTTCGAGTTGACGCAGGGCGTGATGCACCACGCCGGTCTGCAGGTTCAGCACCGGCTCGCGTGCGGTCTTCTGGTTGGCGGCCACCTGCGCGGCGTTGACCGTGAGCGGATACGCATCCGGCGTGGTCGCCTCCTTTTCGATCAGGCAGCCGAGCACGCGGGCCTGGGCGGTATCGAGGACGGGCGGGGAAGGTGTCTCTGTCATGGGGCGACTCCGGGGCAATCAGCGCACAAGGATATGCCGTTCCTGCATCGGCGTTCTTCAGGCCACGATCCCGCCGGCGATGCCGGCACCGGCAGCGGGAGCGAAGAGGCGGTCAGGTGCGGAGGCGGTCGGTTGCCCGCAGCGTGCGCAGGCGCATGCAGCACTCGCGCATCGCCATGAACCCCGCGATCGCGATGTCTTCTTCCATGCGCCTGCGGCACTGCCATCAGCGGGAGCGGGCGGTGCGGCGCGAACCCGCTAAAATCGCGGTCTTCATTGCCGCTCCTGTTCTGGTGGATGCCATGCGCCCCTCGCTTTACGCACCCTTGTCCCTGCTCGCCTGCATCGCGCTGGCCCTGAGCGCCTGCAAGCCCGCCGACCAGGAGCTGGCCCAGCGCGCGCAGGACGCCGCCGTGTCCGCCAATGCGGCCGCCAGCGCCGCCGCCAAGACCACCACGCAGCCTGCAGCCACCAGCGCACCGGCCGGCGACGACAACCTCAATGCGGTGCTGTGGATGCAGCGCTCGGAGGAGTACCGCGCGGTGGCCGAGCAGACCTATCGCGCTGCTGCCGACAAGCTGGACGCTGCGCTGAAGCAGCCCAACTGGGATGCGCTGGTGCCCGAGGAGCGCGGCAATGCCGCCAGCGGGCTGAAGCCGGCGGTGGTGCTGGACGTGGACGAAACGGTGCTGGACAACTCGCCCTACCAGGCGCGCCTGCTGCGCGACGGCAAGGAATACGACGAGCTGAGCTGGGACCAGTGGGTGGCGGAGAAGAAGGCCACCGCGATCCCGGGCGTGGTGGACTTCGCCAAGGCCGCCAACGCGCGCGGCATCACCCTGATCTACATCTCCAACCGCGCGGTGCACCTCAAGGACGCCACGCTGGCCAACCTGCGCAGCGTCGGGCTGCCGGTGGCCGACGACAGCGTGTTTCTGGGCCTGGGCACGGTGGTCAAGGGCTGCGAGCAGAACGGCAGCGAGAAGAACTGCCGGCGCCAGCTGGCCGGGCAGACGTACCGCGTGCTGATGCAGTTCGGCGACCAGCTCGGCGACTTCGTGCAGGTCACCGCCAACACCGGCCAGGCGCGGGGCGCATTGCTGCAGCAGTACCACGACTGGTTCGGCGAGCGCTGGTGGATGCTGCCCAACCCCAGTTACGGCGGCTGGGAGCCGGCGCAGTTCAACAACGACTACGGCAAGCCCTGGCAGCTGCGCCACGACGCCAAGCGCGCCGCGCTGGAGGTGGCCCGATGAGCCGCGCACCGCTGCCGCTGGCCGCGCATGAGCGGCTGATCTTCGCGCTGGATGTGCCCGGCCACGACGAGGCGATCGCCTGGGTCGACCGCCTGGGCGAGTCGGTGTCCTTCTACAAGATCGGCATGGAACTGCTGGCCTCCGGCGAGTACTTCCAGGTGCTCGACGCCCTGGCCAGGCGCGACAAGCGCGTGTTCGTGGACCTGAAGTTCTTCGACATCCCCGCCACCGTGGCCGGCACCATCCGCCGCCTGGCGCAGTGGCCGGTGAGCTATTGCACCGTGCACGGCTGGCACGCCGGCATGCTGCAGGCCGCCGCCGAGGCCAACCACGGCGACATGCGCCTGCTGGCGGTGACCGTGCTGACCTCGATGGGGCGCCCGGACCTGGCCGCGATGGGCATCGACCGCGAGCCGGTGGAGGTGGTGGTGGAGCGCGCGCTGGCCGCACAGGCGGCCGGCATCGACGGTGTGATCGCCTCCGGCCAGGAAGCCGGCCCGATCCGCAGCGCCACCGGCGCCGGGTTTTCGATCGTCTGCCCGGGCATCCGCCCCGGCGGCCCGGTCGGCGACGACCAGCAACGCACCGTGGGCGTGGCGCAGGCCTTCAACGATGGCGCCGATGCCATCGTGGTCGGCCGCCCGATCCGCCTGGCCACCGATCCGGCCGCCGCGGCGGCTGCGATCCAGGCCGAGATTCAAGCGGCGGTGGCGCAGCGCTGACGGAGCCTCCGGCGCGCGCCGGCCATGTCTAAGCAAGCAAAATCAACAAGTTAAAGCGATAGAATTAAAGTGTTGCTTTAACGTTAAAGCCTGCGTACGATGCCCCTCGTCCGATGTCAGTCGGAAGCTGTGCCACTCATTGTCCACCGGGCTTGTCCCGGTTTTCGAAGGGATCGGGCCTTGTGCCCGATCCTTTTTTTTGCCTGCCGATCGGTGCATGTGGCGATTGCGCCTGCCGTGGCGTCGCTCAGCGCGGCGCAGCCGCCTTGCAGTAGCGATCGATGAACTGCTGGTGGGTGGGCATGACATCCACGCAGTGGCCGATGGTCTGCGCCACGCTGGCCAGGAAGCGTTCGGCGTCGTGATCGGGCACCTGGTCCACCAGCGGGTGATAGCCCTGCGGCAGGATGCCCTGGCCGATCATTACCTGCACCCAGCTGATCTCGGCAAACATCTCCTCGGCATTGCGGTAGAAGCGCCCGCTGTCGCGAAACAGGTCCAGCGTGGTCTGCAGCTCCGGGGTGATCGGCATCGTGCGGCAGTGCCGCCAGAACGCGCTGTCGTCGCGCTCGGTGGCGTGGTAGTGCAGCACCAAAAAATCGCGGATGCGGTCGAACTCGAACGCCAGCCGGTCGTTGTAGCGCTGCACCAGCACCGGGCTGATGCCCTCGCGCGGAAACAGCTCCAGCAGCCGCGAAATGCCGGCCTGGATCAGATGGATGCTGGTCGATTCCAGCGGTTCCAGGAAGCCGCTGGCCAGGCCCAGTGCGACCACATTGCGGTTCCAGAACTGCTTGCGCCGGCCGGTGGTGAAGCGCAGCGGGCGCGGGTCGGCCAGCGGCGTGCCCTCCAGGTTGGCGAGCAGGGTGGCGGCGGCTTCGTCGTCGCTGATGTGCGCGCTGGAATACACATAGCCGTTGCCGGTGCGGTGCTGCAGCGGAATGCGCCACTGCCAGCCGGCCGCGCGCGCGGTGGAGCGCGTGTACGGCGTGGGCGGGCCGACGTTTTCGCTCGGCACCGCCAGCGCACGATCGCACGGCAGCCAATGGGTGAAGTCGTGGTAGCCGGTGTGCAAGGCTTCTTCGATCAACAGCCCGCGGAAGCCCGAGCAGTCGATGAACAAATCGCCGCTGACGACCTGACCGGAGGCCAGCTGCAGCGATTGCACGTGGCCGGTGTCCGCATGCAGCTGCACCTGTTCGACCAGGCCCTCGATACGGGTGACGCCGCGCTGTTCGGAGTAGGTGCGCAAGAAGCGCGCGTACTGCGTGGCATCGAAGTGGTACGCGTAGGCGATGTTGGCCAGCGGCGAATTGGCCGGCACATCGCCGGCCGAGGTCATGAACTTGCCGCGCACCGCAGCCACGGTGTTGAGCGTGTAGGCGCCCAGCGGCTGCGCCTTGCCGCGCGCGCGCTGCTTGATCCAGTACTGGTGGAACGGCAGCAGCCCGAGCGGGTGCCCGATCTGGGTGCCGAAGCCATGGATGTACGACGTGCCGGGGCGCTGCCAGTCGACGAACTCGATGCCGAGCTTGAAGCTGCCCTGGGTCTGGCGCACGAACTCGGCCTCGTCGATGCCGAGCAGATTGTTGAAGGCCTTGATGTGCGGCACGGTGGCCTCGCCAACGCCAACGGTGCCGAGCTGTTCGGATTCGATCAGCTGCACCTTGAAGCCGGGGCCAAGCACGCGCGCGAAGGCCGCGGCCGCCATCCAGCCGGCCGTGCCGCCGCCGACGATGACGATGTTGCGGAGTGGAGCGGGGAGCATGCGGCGTTCGATCCTGTACAAGAGTGGAAACCGCCAACAAGCGAACGGGGCCAGCTGGCCCCGTCCGGATCATCTGCCTGCACAGCGCAGACAGATGGCGTTGGGCTGCATCAGAACTTGGCGCCCACTTCCAGCACGACACTACGGGGCACATAGCTGATTTCGCCGTTGTCGACCACGGTGATGTCAGGCTGCAGGCGTCCGTTGCTGCCGAAGCTGTTGTACTGGTACTGGGTGAAGTTCTTGAAGTTGAAGGCGTTGAGCACGTTGATGCGTGCGTTGAGCTTGAAGTCGCCCACCACCGTGAACTCCTTGTTGGCCTGCAGGTCCACGGTGCGGTAGCCCCAGATCTTGCCACCCAGCAGGAACTTGCCATTGCCCGGCGGGGTCACGCCCACGGCCTGGCAGGTGCCGCCATCGGGATCGGTAAAGCCGTAGCAGGCGATCGTGTTGATCGGCTCGGGCGTGGCCAGCACCAACTTGGCGCCGAAGGTCACTCCCCACGGGCCATCGATCGAGCCGGATGCGACGAAGCGATGCGCCGACACGGCATCGGACTTCACGAACGGATAGTCGCGAATGGTCGCCTTGTCGAACGCGAACGGCTCGTCGATGGTGCGGTTCTGGCGCGCGCTGGTGTGGGTGTAGGACAGGTTCAAGCCCCAGCCCGATTCCTTGGTGTAGGGCTTTTCGGCCGACAGCAACACCTGGCTGCTGCGCTGCTCCAGACCGTTGTAGCCCAGGATCGTATTGCGGTAGCCCGGCACCGGCTCGCCCCAGGGCACGCTGCCGGTGGCGTCGAAGTACGCACCATCCGGGTAGCGGTTGACCAGGCTCATCACCAGGCCGTCATAGGCCAACACGCGCTGGAAGGTCACGTCGGTCAACCAGTCGCCGACCTGGTTGCTGATACCGATGCTGTACTGGTCGCTGTACGGGGTCTTGAGCTTGTTCTTGAACATGAAAAGCTCGGAGCTGTCACTGGTGCCATCGATCGTATTGAGCTGATCGATGCCGGTGAAATATGCCGGGTTCCACGCCGTGCACGCACGGTCGTCGCGGAAGCAGCTTTGCCCGCTGGCAGCATCGCTGAAGTACACCACCACCGGTGACAGCGCCGCCTTGACCGATTCCAGTGCGAGCTGCTCGAACAGGTTGCGATCGTAGGAGCGACCGGCGCCGCCATGCAGCACCGCGCTCTCGTCGCCGAAGAAGTCATACGAGAAGCCGAAGCGCGGTGCCCAGGCGTCCTTGAAATTCTTGCGGTTGTTGCCGGTGCTGATGTAGTCGGCCACGTTGATGCCGCTGGGCAGCAGACGGTTGGCCCACGGTTGACCCGGGTTGTCGGGGTCGTCCGAATACAGCGCATTGATGAACGGCTGCGAGGTCACGAAGTCGGTGTAGGCCGGGGTGTCCTCATAGTCGTAACGCACGCCGATGTTGAGCATCAGCTTGTCGTTCACTGCCCAGTCGTCCTGCAGGTAGATGCCGTACTGCTTGGACGGCGATTCCACCACCGGCACCTGACCGGGATTGTCGAACGCACGGATATAGCGCACCTGGAAGGGAACCGGCGCAACACCGTTCTGACCGACTTCATAGCTGAACTGCGGGTTGAGCGAACTGGACTCGCGCGACGTCAGCTTGATGTCGCGATAGGTCACACCGGTCTTGATGGTGTGCTCGCCATGCCACTGCAGTGCGTTGAAGGTCAGATCGTTCTGGAACGACCAGCCCTTCTGGCTACGTAGCTTGAAGTCTTCGCCGCTGGCGGCGCCGGTGTTGAGGAAGACCCACTGGCGCGGATCGGCCTGCGTCCGGTCGATGTAGGTATAGATGGAGCCGTTGCCGATGCCGCGCGGTGTCGGCACGTTGCGCGAATCCTCGGTGGTGAGGATGGCTTCGTTGAACCAGCTGTCGGCGCTGTGCTGCCAACGCAGGCTGGTGCGCTTGTCCTTGTTGATCTTGTCCACTGCGCGGACGGGCGCGTTCTGGCCGCCGACGTTGCTGACCTGGGTTTCGTCGCGGTACTGCGTGGCCAGCTCGATGCGGTCGTTATCGGTCGGCTCGAAGTCGATCTTGCCGAAGTACAGGTCTTCGGTGAACGGCATGTTGGACGCACCGTACTGGTCGCGCAGATTGGACGGCAGCAGGCCGACGAACGGCGCCGCTTCGGCGCTTGGCTGCACGCTCTTGGGCGCCACGTTGTCCTTGCCTTCGTAGGCGAAGAAGAAATGCATGCGGTCCTGGATCAGCGGGCCGCCGATCGCAACGCCGTATTCCTTGGTCTGCGAGTCCACCTTTCCATCTTCTTCGTCCGGGCGCTTCTCACGCAGATCCTGATTGGTGAAGCGATAGAACGCCTCGCCATGGAACTCGTTGGTGCCGGACTTGGTGGCCGCGGTGATCGCCGCGCCACTGATCTGGCCGTATTCGGCCTTGTAGTTGGAGGTGATCACCTTGTACTCGCCGATGGCGAGCTGGGGGAACGGATTGCCCTGGGTCTCGTCCTGCCCGGCAATACCGCCACCGGAGACATAGCTCTTCTGGCTCACGCCGTCGATGTACAGGTTGCTGGAACTGGCGTTGGACGCACCGCCACGCAACTTGGTGTTGCCGTCCTGGTCGATGGTGAACACCATGCCCGGCACGGTGTCGGCGAACTCCAGGAAGTTGCGCGTGGCCTGCGGCAGCTGCTGGATCTGCCGCAGCGAAACCGTATTACCCACCTCCGATGTCTTGACGTCGCGGATCATCGGCGCGCTGACCGTCACCGTGTCCAGCGTGGTCGCATCGCCGGCCGGCGCTGCCGCCGCTTCGGTGCCGAGATCGACGGTGGCGCTGGAGGCCACCGACAGGGTCACCGTGCGGCTGACGCCGTTGGATTCGACGGTGTAGGTGCCCGGTTGCAGGCCGACGATGGTGTAGTTGCCGTTCGCATTGACCGGTGCACGTCGCACCGAGCCAGTGGCGACATTGGTGACGACGACCTCGCTGCCGCTCTGCGCGGAAGCGACCTGGCCGCGCAAGGTGGCGTTGCTGGACTGTGCCATGGCCGGGGTGGTGGCGAACAACGAGGCAGCCAGGGCGCAGCACAACAGGCTGCGTGCCGGCAGGGTGGAGACGGTGCGGTGAGTCTTCATGACTTTCCCCCTCCCAGGGGTAAAGCGCGAACCAGTGAAGTGACTGGCGCGTCGAGGTTGGTGCTTGGTGTGGATGGAACGGGTACAGCGGCAACAGACAGCAGGGACGGCAAACACAACAAAAAACGATCGCCGATGGGAGCGTGCTGGCTGCAGCATCGCGCGCATCGCGCGCCGCGCCACAGCAACACACCGCAATCGGGACGATGCAACAAGCCTGCAGGCGGCCCCTCCCCATTGCCGTGGGGCCGATGCAGCTTAGGCAGCGGGGGTGGCACCGGCGCCGGGACGCCGGATGCCGCCAACGCCGCCGTTACCAGATGATGCGTGCGCTCATGAACAAGGTCCGTGGCGGGGTGGACATCGCGCCGTACTGGTTGATGCGCACGCGCGGGTCGTACACGCCGGCACTGCCCCAGTCGATGCTGTACTGATCGTAGTTGCGGAAGTTCAGCGCATTGATCAGGTCGCCGCGCACCTGCACGGTGACCGCGTCGGTGATATGCATGTCCTTGGACAACGACAGGTCCAGCTGGCGGGTGCCGAAGATGTCGCCGCCGGCGATGAACTTGCCGCCGGGCGCATCCACCGACACCACGCGGATATTGTCCGAACTGGGGCCGCCGTACTGGTCGTAGGAGATCGCCTCGTTGCGCGGCGGCACCGTGGCCAGGGTCAGCTTGGCCGAGCCGCTGATGCCCCAGAACAGGTCGTAGATGCCGGTCAGTACCAGGCGGTGGCGCGGCACCGCGTTGAGGTCCAGGAACGGGTAGTCGGCGATGGTGGCCGCATCGAAGCCGTAGCGATCGTCGTTGCCGCGATTGCCGCGTGCACGCGAGAAGGTATACGCCGCGGTCAGGCCCCAGCCGCTTTCCTGCGTATAGGCCTTGTCCGCTGACAGCAGCAGCTGGCCGGTCTTGGTTTCCACGCCGTTGTTGCCGATGATCAGGTTGCCGAAGCCCTGGGGCCGTTGCTCGAACGCCTGGGCGCCGTTCTGGAAGAAATCGCCGTTGGCGTAGCGGTTGCCCAGGGTGAAGATGAAGCCGTCCTTGCTGTGGATATAGGACAGCGTGGCGGAGGTGTTCCACTCGCCCAGCTGGGTACGCAGACCCAATGAATACTGGTCCGCGTACGGCGTCTTCAGATCGTTGTTGAGCAGGTTGATCTCGCCGTTGCGCACGCGCGCATCGACCAGGTTGCCCAGGCTGTCGGGGTTGCTCACATACGCCGGATCGAACGCGGTGCAGGTGCCCGGCGCCGGGACGCAGTCGGTGGGTCCGGCAAAGCGGATCGTGTACTGCGCCAGCGCGGATTTGATCTGCTCCAGGCCCATCACGTCGAACAGATTGCGGTCGTAGCTGCGGCCGGCACCGCCGAACAGCACCAGCGACTCGTCGCCGCGGAAGTCGTAGGAAAAGCCCAGGCGCGGTGCGAAGTTGTTGTTGTCCTGCTTGCGATTGCGGCCGTTGCTGATGTAGTCGTTGATGTTCACCCCGCCCTTGGCGAGCTGCTCGGCGTAGGTGGCGCTCACCGCCGGATCGGTGCCGGGGCCGTTCAAGGCCGCCACCACTTCCGGCGGGGTCACGTTGTCCAGGTACGAGGGAATCTTTTCGCCATCCCAGCGCACGCCGAGGTTCAACTGCAGCTTGTCGTTGACGTCCCAATCGTCCTGGATGTACAGGCCCAGCTGCTTGCTGGTGGTGGTCACCGACGGTGCGGCGCCGGCGAACGGCAGGTTGAAGCGCACCTGGTAGGGAACGGCCGAGGTGCCGACGCCATCGCTCACTGCGTAATAGAACGACGGATTGGCTGCCGAGTTCTCGCTCTGGGTCAGCTCCACTTCCTTGTACTTCACGCCCATCTTGATGACGTGGTTGCCGTGCCACTCGAGGTTGTTGAAGGTCAGGTCGTTCTGGAAGCTGGGACCCTTCTGGCCCTTGCGCTGGATCGCCAGGCCGCTGGTGGCGCCGTCGTTGAGCAGCACGTCGTCTTCGGCGATGCCGCGCGTGTACACGGTCTGGCTGCCCAAGGTGTAGGCGGTGGGATTGAACAGCACGTCCTCGTAGGACACGCGCGCTTCGTTGACGTAGCGCTCGCCGTAATGCTGCCAGCGCAGGTCGAAGCGTTTTTCGGTATTGAGGTTGATCTTGGAGGCGATCGCGGTGGTCTGGCCGCCAACGCTGTCGCGGCTTTCCTCGTCGCGATACTTGCCGGTGAGTTCCAGACGGTCGTTTTCGCCGATGTCCCAGTCGACCTTGCCGAAGTACAGGTCTTCGTTGAACGGGCGGGTCACCGAGCCCAGCCGGCCCTGCACGCCGGCCGGCAGGTCGTCGCTGAGCGCGCTGAAGCGGTCGGGTACGGCCACCGGATCGGCCGAGACCTCGAAGCCCTTGCCTTCGTAGCTGAAGAAGAAGTGCGCCTTGTCCTGCACGATCGGCCCGCTCAGCGCGAAGCCATATTCGTCCTGGTGGGTCTTGCGCTTGCTGCCGTCGGCGTTGGGCGCGCCGGCGCGCTCGTCGGGCTGGCGCGCGCGGAAATCGGTGTTGCTGGTGCGCCCGAAGATCTCGCCGTGGAATTCGTTGCCGCCGGACTTGGTCGAGGCCACGATCGCCGCCGAACCGACCTGGTCGAACTCGGCCTTGTAGTTGGAGGTGATGACCTTGTACTCGCCGATGGCCAGCTGCGGGAACGGATTGCCCGCGCTCTGCTCCTGCCCGGACACACCGCCGAACAGGTAGCTCTTCTGGCCGACGCCGTCGATGTAGACGTTCACCGCCGAGCTGCCCTGCGCGCCGCCGCGGATCTGGCTATTGCCGTTGGAGTTGGTCTCGAACTGCATGCCCGGCACGGTGTCGGCGAACTCCAGGAAGTTGCGCGTCAGCTGCGGCACGGTGCTGATCTGCTTCAGCGACACGTTGGTGCCCACTTCGGACGTCTTGACCTCCTGCAGCGTGGTGGCGGTGACCTGCACCGCATCCAGCGTGGTGGCATCGCCGGCAGGCGCCGCCGCCGCGCCGCCGCCCAGGTTCAAGGTGACCGACGAGGCCACCGACAGGGTCACGGTCTGTTCGCTGCCGGGGCCGGCGTCCACCTTGTAGGTGCCCGGGGGCAGGCCGACCAGCGCGTAGCTGCCGTCGGCGCCGGTGGGCACGCGCCGTACGGCGCCGCTGGCGACATTGGTCGCGGTCACGGTGGTGCCGGCCTGCGCCGAAGCGACCTGGCCGCGCAAGGTGGCGTTGCTGGACTGGGCCATGGCCGGAGTGCTGGCCAGCAACGAGGCGGCAAGGGCGCAGCACAACAGGCTGCGCGCCGGCAGGGTGGAGACAGTGCGGTAATGCTTCATGACTTTCCCCCTCCCAGGGGTAAAGCGCGAACCAGCGAAGTGGCTGGCGCGTCGGTACGGCGTAAAGCGGGACAGCTGGCAACAACGGCAGGGACTGCAAGCAACACACGTTCGGCAAGGCGCGGTGGCGCGTCTCAGGTGGGAGGCGCCGCACGCGGCGCGCTGGATGCGCGCACGATCAGTTCGGGCACCATCTCCGAGAACGCCGGCGGTGCGGCGTCGGCGGGCGGTGCAGGCGCATCGGCCAGTTGCTGGCCCAGCAGCAACTGCAATGCGCGTGCGCCCAGCCCGGCGATATCCACCCGCATGGTGGTCAGTGCCGGCAGCACGTAGCGCGCCATCGGCACGTCGTCGAAGCCGGCCAGCGCGATGTCCTGCGGCACCTTCAGCCCGGCATGGCCGAGCGCGAACAGGCAGCCCAGCGCCATCATGTCGTTGGCCGCGAACACCGCATCCGGGCGGGTGTCCTGCGCCAGCGTCTGGCCGGCGCGGTAGCCGGACTCTTCGTCGAAGTTGCCCGGCAGCACCCACGGCTGCGCGTCGGCATCCAGCGCCAGCTCGTCGCGGTAGCCGCGCAGACGCTCGTGCGCATCGAAGTTGTCGGCCGGCCCGGCGATGAAGGCGATGCGGCGGTGGCCGCTGTCGCGCAGATGCCGCGTCATCATCCGCGCGCCGCCGTAGTTGTCCACGTTGAGCACCGGGCGCTGGCTGGCGGTGCCGGCGCAGTTGAGCAGCACCGCAGGCAGGCCGCCGGGCAGGGCATCCTCGTGCACGCCGGAGTCGCCCAGCGAGGGCGACATCACCACCACCCCGTCCACGCGCCCGGGCAGGCGTTCCAGCGCCTTGCGCTGCGCCTGCGGGTCGCCGTGCGAGCTGGACACCAGCAGGTGGTAGCCCTGCTCGCGCGCCACCTGGTCGATGCCGCGGATCAATTCGGAAAAGAATTCGCCATGCAGGTCCGGCAGCACCACCCCGATGGTGTGGGTGCGCCGGCTGCTGAGGCTGCGCGCGGCGTGATGCGGGATGTAATGCAGCGCACGGGCCACCTGCAGCACGCGTTCGCGCACCGATTCGGCCACGTGCTGATGCCCGTTCATGGTGCGCGAGACCGTTGCCACCGACACCTGCGCTTCGCGCGCGACGTCCTTGATGGTGACGCTGCCGCCTTCGGAGCGTGGCCGACTCATGGCAAAACCTCCAGGACAACGCGGTTGCCGGCGCGCGCCGGGTAGGGGCGCGCGGTCCGCTGGCGCAGAACGTTCGTGTCACACATGCACATGAATGACATCGGCCCCAACCGATGGCGACCTCAGAGCGAGATGGCGCGCACGCTAGCAGGAACTGCAAGCGCTTACATGATGCGCTGCACCATTGCGCCAAATGCAGGTGGCACAAGGGCTTGGCGACATCGCCTGGACAAGTTTGTCCGCAAGGGACAACAGCAGTCAATGTCGGACACCGGACGACATCGTGCGTGGAACTACGAAAACCTAACATTTTGTACCGTACCCGGGCGCACGGTTGTCGCGCGCCTTGCCGCCAGTGCGTTCAGCCAGCAAGATGCGCCGATCGATCAGGGGGAACAGCGTGCGCATGTCGCCATCCACCGTCCGCGCCGGCCGGTTCCAGTCCATCGCGTGGGTGCTGCTGGCAGCGCTGTGCGTCAGCAGCTGCCAGCGTACGGACAAGACCGCCGCATTGCCGGGCGCCAGCGCCGAGCCGGCTGCGGCGATGCAGTCGATGACCCTGCCATTGCGGCGCAACGACCTGGTCGCCTATGCGCGGATCCGGGTCACCCCTGCGCAGTACACCCGGCTGGAAGCGGCCTGGCGCAGCGGGGCCAGCCGTTGGCCGCTGACCGAGCTGCCGTTGCCCAACGAGGTCGGCAGCCTGCTCGGCAGCTTGTCCGCGCCCGGCGCCGAGCGCCAGCTGCAGCAGGCCTTCGATGCGCAGCTGGCCGGCCAGGCGCAGGGCATCCGCCAGGCCGCGCAGTCGCTGGGCCAGTTCGGCGTGCAATACCTGCGCAGCCGCAGCGACTACCAGCCCGAGCAACGCGCCCACTACGTGCAGCTGGTCGATGCCCTGAGCGCCTGGGCCGCCACCGCGCCGCTGGCCGATCGCGCGCGCGCCAAGGCCAGCATCACCGACCTGGTGACCGCCGCCCGTGCCACCGGCATCGGCTCGGACGCCGATCTGCAGCGGCTGGGGATGGAAGAGAGCCTGCGCCGGCTCGGGCCGTTCTGGGCCGCGGCCAAGCAGGTGCTGGAGCGTTACGGCCTGTCACTGGACGGCAGCCTGGATGCGCTGCGCACCGGCCTGATCAGCCAGGACGGCGACCGCGCCCAGGTGCGGCTGCGCTATCCGCTGGCCGCGCACGACATCGACCTGAGCATCGCCCTGATCAAGCGCGACGGCCACTGGTACCAGCAGCAGACCCAGGACGAGGTCCAGGCGCTGCTGGACGCCGCGCCGCCGGCCGCGCCCGTACCCGATGCCGCGGCAACGCCTGACACCCCGGCGGCCGCGCCCGCCACGCCCGCCGCCACCGGGCAGCGCCCGGCTGGGCGATAATGACCGTGATGCCAGACCAGAATCCCCTGCCGTTCCCGGACGGCCAGCCCGCCCCGCCCAGCGCTGCCGCCGCCGATCTCGGCGCCACGGCCGCCGCATTGCCGACCGCCACACCGGTTCCGCCGGAGGTTGCGCCGTCGATCGCGCCTGCCGTCGCCGCCGCCCGCAACGCCAAGCGCCCGTGGTGGGCGCGCCTGCTCGGCCGGCTCGCCGACCCCTGGCTGAGCCTGACCATCGAACCGGACCAACCGAGCCGCTACGACGACGGCACGCCGGTGGTCTATGTGCTGGAGGACTACGGCCTGTCCAGCGCGCTGATCCTGGACAAGGCCTGCCGCGAAGCGGGGCTGCCCTCGCCGCTGGTGCCGCTGCCGGGCGACCCGCTGCAGCGCAAGCGCGCCTACCTGGCGCTGTCGCGGCGCAGCAGCAGCAACTCGCTGATCCCCGAGCAGCGCGGCGGCAAGACCCATTCCGATTCGCTGGCCAAGCTGCTGCAGGCGCACCGCGTGCGTGCCGACCTGGACGTGCACCTGGTGCCGGTGTCGATCTTCGTCGGCCGCGCGCCGGACAAGCAGAGCGGCTGGTTCGCGGTGCTGTTCTCTGAAAACTGGGCGCTGGTCGGCCGCTTCCGGCGCCTGCTGGCGGTGCTGCTCAACGGCCGCACCACCATCGTGCGCTTCGCCCCGCCGATCTCGCTGCGCCAGACCATGGCCGAGGGCCTGCCGCCCGAGCGCACCCTGCGCAAGCTGCAGCGCGTGTTGCGCACCCACTTCCGGCGCATCCGCGAGGCGGTGATCGGGCCGGACCTGTCCACCCGCCGCCTGCTGGTGGACCAGGTGCTGGCCGCCGACTCGGTGCGCGAGGCCATCGCCACCCAGGCCAAGCGCGACAACTCCAAGCCGGTCGATGCCTGGCGCAAGGCGCACGCCTACGCCTGGGAAATCGCCGCCGACTATTCCAGCCCGGTGGTGCGCTCGGCCAGCTTCCTGCTGACCCACGTGTGGAACCGCATCTACGCCGGCGTGCTGGTGCACCACCTGGACAAGCTCAAGCAGGCCGCGCCCGGGCACGAAGTGGTCTACGTGCCCAGCCACCGCAGCCACATGGATTACCTGCTGCTGAGCTACCTGCTGTACGAGCGCGGCATCGTGCCGCCGCACATCGTGGCCGGCATCAACCTCAACCTGCCGGTGGTGGGCACGCTGCTGCGCAAGGGCGGTGCGTTCTTCATCCGCCGCTCCATCAAGGGCAACGCGCTGTATTCGGCGGTGCTGAGCGAATACGTGGCCCAGCTGGTGGCCGGCGGCTATTCGATCGAATACTTCGTCGAAGGCGGGCGCTCGCGCACCGGGCGCCTGCTGCAGCCCAAGGGCGGCATGATCGCGATGACCTTGCGCGCCTACCTGCGCCAGCCGCGCAAGCCGGTGCTGTTCCAGCCGGTCTACATCGGCTACGAGAAGCTGATGGAAGGCAACAGCTACCTGGACGAGCTCACCGGCCGGCCGAAGGAGAAGGAATCGATCTGGGGCCTGCTGTGGTCCATCCCCAAGGTGCTCAAGCAGAACTACGGCCAGGTGGTGGTGAACTTCGGCGAGCCGATCGCGCTCAACGACGTGCTGGCCAGGCACGCGCCCGACTGGGACGGCCAACCGCTGCCCGACGACGAAAAACCCACCTGGCTGGCACCGGCGGTGGACACGCTGTCCACCCAGATCCAGACCCGCATCAACTGCGCCGCCGACGTCAATCCGATCAACCTGCTGGCGCTGGCGCTGCTGTCCACGCCCAAGCATGCGATGGGCGAGGCCGACCTGATCGCGCAGATCGAGTTGTGCAAGAAGCTGCTGGCGGAAATGCCGTACTCGGACCGCGTTACCGTCACCCCGCACACCCCGGCGCGCATCATCACCCACGCCGAAGAGATCAACGTGCTCACGCGCGTGTCGCATCCGCTGGGCGATGTGCTGAGCGTCAGCGGCGACACCGCGGTGTTGCTCAGCTACTTCCGCAACAACGTGCTGCACCTGTTCACCGCGTCCTCGTGGGTGGCCTGCTGCTTCCAGAACAACCGCCGCATGAGCCGCGCCGGCCTGATCCGCCTGGGCCGCACGGTGTATCCGTTCCTGCAGGCCGAACTGTTCCTGCCGTGGAGCGAGGACCGCTTTGCCGAACGCATCGAGCAGACCATCGACATGTTCGTGCGCGAGGGCCTGCTGCTCAACGTCACCGACGACGATGGCGGCATCCTGGCGCGCAACACCGGGCAGACCGATGAAGTGTTCCGCCTGCGGGCGATCGGCCATTCGCTGCAGCAGGCCTTCGAGCGCTATTACATCGCCATCTCGGTGCTGGTGAAGAACGGCCCCGGCGTACTCGGCGCCGGAGAACTGGAAAGCCTGTGCCAGCAGGCCGCGCAACGCCTGAGCCTGTTGTATGCCCCGGCCGCCCCGGAGTTCTTCGACAAGACCCTGTTCCGCAGCTTCATCCAGAAACTGCGCGAGCTGCGCCTGGTGTGGCCGGACGAGAACAGCAAGCTGCTGTTCGACGAGCGCCTGGATGCGTGGGCCAAGGACGCCAAGTTCATCCTCGGCCGCGAACTGCGCCACACCATCGAGCGGGTCAGCCCCGAAGCGGTCAAGCCGGATGTGGTGCTGCCGCCGGCCGAGTAAGGCGGCGCTACAGACGCCAGCGTCTCCCTGCGGTAGGTGATGCGGGCAACGGCAGCGCACCAGCAAGGAAGCGCAGGTGCGCACGACGCTCTCTTCTCCCTCCGGGAGAAGGTGCCCGAAGGGCGGATGAGGGCAGTCAGCACGCAACCCCCCGGCGCTGCAGCAGACCAGAGTCACTTCTGGCGTCCTCCACTGACGCCAGCAACTTCACACAACAGTTCCGCCCGTTTCATCCTCCGCTTGCGGCCGTGCCGATAGCATCGCGCCACCTTTCATCACGATCGGGTGCGTTGGACCACTGGCGTGCCCGGCAGGAGATCTCCATGCGCGCAGCCATCCACCCCCAATTCGGCGACCCCGCCAAGGTGCTCGAACTCGGCCAGCGGCCCACCCCGCAACCCGGCAAGGGCCAGGTGCGCATCGCCATGCGTCGCTCGCCGATCCACAACCACGACCTGTGGACGGTGCGCGGCAATTACGGCTACAAGCCCGAGCTGCCCGCCATCGGCGGCAGCGAAGCGGCCGGCGCGATCGACGCACTCGGCGAAGGTGTCGACGGCCTGCAGATCGGCCAGCGCGTGGTCGCCGCTGGCGTGCATGAAAGCTGGGCGGAGTACTTCCTCGCCGATGCCTCTGGCGTGGTGCCGCTGCCCGACGCGCTCGACGACGACCGCGGCTGCCAGCTGATCGCCATGCCGCTGAGCGCCTTGATGCTGATCGAGTTCCTGCAGGTCAAAAAAGGCGACTGGATCGTGCAGAACACCGCCAATGGCGCGGTCGGCAAGACGGTAGCCATGCTCGCCGCCGCGCGCGGCATCAACGTGATCAACCTGGTGCGCCGCGATGCCGGTGTGGACGAGTTGCAGGCGCTGGGCATTGGCAATGCAGTCTCCACCGCGCAGGAAGGCTGGCAGGACACCGCCCGCGCGCTGGCCGGCGACGCACCCATCGTGCGCGCGATCGACTCGGTCGCCGGCAGCGCGGCCGGCGAGCTGATGGGGCTGCTGGCCGAAGGCGGCGAGCTGGTCTCGTTCGGCTCGATGACCGGCGAGCCGTTGCAGATTTCCAGCGGCGATGTGATCTTCAAGCAGGCCAGCGTGCGCGGCTTCTGGGGCACCAAGGCCATGGCCGCCACCAAGCCCGAGGACAAGCGCCGCATGATCGGCGAACTGCTCAAGGCCGCCGTCGATGGCCGCCTGGCCCTGCCGGTGGAAGCGGTGTTCGACCTGGAAGACGCCGCCAAGGCCGCCGCAGCCAGCGCCGAACCGGGCCGCCGCGGCAAGATCCTGCTGCGTGCTGGCCGAGCGCTGCACGCAGGAGTCTGATTGTCTTGCCCTGGCGCTTCCTTCCCCCGCTGGCGGGGGAGGTGCCCGAAGGGCGCATGCGGGAAACGCAGCGACAGTTGGTCAACGTCTGCGGACTCGCAGTCAGTCGGTTACGTGCGCGCAACGCCACGCCAAGGCCACGCTTGCTCCACCCGCCATGACACGCCGCGTCCCCCATCGCGAATCACATGTCGCGCATTCGCAGCCCCGCCAGCCAATCTGCTCACAGGCACCGTAGAAGCACGCCTGAGCGCGACGGGCCTTCCAGGGGAACGTCTCATCGCGCCCAGGTGCGCTCCTACGCAGGGGAATTGGCCCCAAGAGCGGGCAGACGCCGCGATCAGCGCGCCGGTGTCGACAAGCGAACCCAACTGAAGGCACGACCTCACGCCGGCTCGTCAGGCACCAGTTCCATCTCCAGCCGCGTGATGCAGTCCTTGAGATGCAGCTTGCGCTTCTTCAGGCGCTTCATCTGCAGCTCGTCCTCCAGATTCGCGGGCACGCGCTGGATCTCCTCGTCCAACGCGCGGTGGGCGCGTCGCAACTCGGCGATCTGCTCGGCAATCTCGGCGGGTAAGAGGGTTTCCACGGCTCCGAGCATACACAACCGCGGCCCGGTCGCGTCACCTGCTTGCCAGGCAGCTTGAGGCTGCGACAACGGCGGCGCGCCGCCGGGGAAGCGGGCGGCGCACCCGATCCCCTCATTGCCGCGCGGCCACGGCCGTCGAGAAATGAGCCTCACGATGCGCCTGCGGTGTTCCCTGCCGGCCCTGAGCCTGCTCACCGCCGCCGACAACGCAATGTCTGACAATTTCGACCTTGTGGATAAGGCAGCGGTGCGCCTATCGTCCACAAGCTGATGAAAGGTCTGGTAACAAGGCAGGATGATGTCACGCCCACGATGTGGAGCGTGGTCAGAGACCTCACAAGCAGTGGCGACCGGAGGACATGCCCCAACCACTATGGAGTTTTCACCATTGTCTGAAGTGGCCTGTGATCAGCATTGATGCTCAGTCGGTTGCTCTGGATGGCGCCCACCCTGCATGCGGTTGCATGGTCACCACGCGACTCCAGTCGCGCGTCTGATTGGATTCGGGTGCTGAAGCCGGCGGCCAGACGACGGGTCTTGCTGCCTCCGCCCTACCTGCGATAACCGCGCTGCTCAGCGAGCCTCCTGCTCTGCCTGAGTACCTGCTCTCCAGTGCCGCTGGCGGCGCGCCATTGCTACGTCACATATGAATACCTGGTGAGAGCCAGGCGCTAGAATTCCTCCTCGGCCAATTGGCCGCCAAAATCCAAACCCTCATGCAACGACATCCGGACCTGTATCCCAACGACGACAACGGCGACACTCTCTGGCACATCGCCCAGCAAGGGGTGGATCTATCCAAGCCACGCGAGATTGCGTTCTCCGTGGTCTTCCCCACGAAGGAGTCGGCACTGGAGTTCTCGGTGACGCTGCTGCGCTTCGAGCAGAAGGTGCGTTGCTGCCACTACCCGGACAACACGGCGTTTCCGATGGACGTGACGGTGTATCCGACCATGATCCCAACGTACAAGGCGATTTCGGCGTTCGAGGAAGAGCTGGCAGCCGAAGCCAAGCCGCTGGGTGGCTTGAATGACGGGTGGGAATTTTCCGTGGATGACAAGAACGTCTGACGCGCACGGCATGTAAGCGCCTGCGATGCGGTCACTGCATCGCTGGGCGCGGTCGCAGTTTTTTTTCCGCAGCGGCGCTTTACCGCGTCAGCGCTGCGACTGCGGGACGCGGCGCAGCTGCGAGACGTCGTAGCCCATGGCGGCGATACGTTGGACGGCCTGCTGATAGTCGGCCTCGGAGACCTGCGGCGTGCGCGCCATATACCAGACGTAATCGCGCTTGCTGCGTGCCACGATGGTCTGCGAATAGTCTGCATCGCGCCAGGCGATCACGTACTCGGCCTTGAACGGCCAGAAGAACTGCATGCTCCACAGCGCGCCATTGCCCTCCTTCGCCACCCGGCCGATCGGATGCATGGACTTGAGCGGTGCCTGGAAGCTGCCCTTGCGAAAGGTAAAGGTGGTCTGGATGCGGCCGTCTGGGCGCAGCGCATAGCTCTCCACCGCATCGTAGGCCTTGCGCTCGGGCCGGGTGGGAATGTGCGCGATGACGTACCAGTCGCCCATGAAGCGCGGCACGTCCACGCTGTCTGCGCGCGGCAAGGCGGAACGCGACTCACCGCCGCTGGCACTTCCGTGGGCCGCGAGCGTCAGTAACAACAGCATCGAACCATGTCGCATGACAATCTCCACCTAAAAGAAACACGTACATGCCCTACGGAGTTGCCATGCGTGCGGATGCAACCCCATGCGATGCAGTTCCGCACTGGCGCACGCCGGCCTGCCGTGCCAGTGAGGCGACGGTAACGTCCAACATGTCATGGCCGCGTTGAAGAGCGAGGCCGACGCGTCGCGCACGCCAGGAGATGCTCGATCAAAGACTTGAGCGCTGGGGCGACGATCGGCCGTAGTAAGGATCACGACGTGCTTTGAAAGCATCGCGGTGACAGGACGTGTCGTTCAGTGCCGGCGGTGGAGCCATGACGCGCTGGTGGACGTTCCGGGAAGCAGGAGCGCAACGACATTCACCAGGGTGACACCGCGTCTTCGCCATATGGATAAATCGTCGCGATCCTTCCGTCGGCAGCATGCTGCAACGGTGCCATCTTGATGCTGCGCAGATGCGTCTGCCCGCCCGACAAGACAGCGTCGTGATAGAACAGATACCACTGGCCTTCGACCGCACAGATGGAGTGATGCGTGGTCCAGCCAATCACCGGTGCGAGCAGCACGCCCTGGTAGGCGAATGGCCCGTACGGGGAGTCGCTGGTGGCGTAGCAGATCAGGTGGGTGTCGCCGGTGGAATACGACAGGTAGTAGCGGCCCGCATGGCGATGCACCCAGGGGCCTTCGAAGAAGCGGCGGGCGTGGTCGCCGGCGCGGAGCGGGGCGCCGTGTTCGTCGAGGATGACGATCTCGCGGGTGGGTTCTGCCAGTTGCGTCATGTCCTCGCGCAGGCGGGCGACGCGCGGGCCAAGCGCAGGCGCAGCGTCGTCAGGTTCCTGATGGGTCGGCGCGTAGACATTGTCGCGGTAGTGCTGCAGCTGGCCGCCCCAGATGCCGCCGAAGTACAGGTAGTGCGCGCCGTCGTCGTCGGCCAGGATGGCCGGGTCGATCGAGTAGGTGCCGGCAATGGGTTCGGGCTCGGCGACGAACGGGCCTTGCGGGCCATCGCCGACTGCCACGCCGATCTGGAAGATGCCGTCGGCACGCTTTGCAGGGAAATACAGGTAGGTCTTGCCGTCGCGCTGCGCGGCATCCGGTGCCCACATCTGGCGCTGTGCCCAGGGCACGTCGCGCACGTGCAGCACCTGCCCCAGGTCTTCCACCGGCGCGTGCGGATGCGCCATGCGCAGCACGTGGTAGTCGGCCATGTCGAAGTGCGAGCCGTCGTCGCTGAAGGCAACGCCGGCATCGATGTCGTGGGAGGGGTAGATGTACAGCGCGCCGTCGAACACGTGTGCAGACGGGTCGGCGGTGTAGAGGTGGGTGACCAGCGGTGCGGAAATGGCGGTGCGCGCCAGCGCCTGCAGTGCAACGGTGTGCAGTTCATCGGACATGCGCGTACCTGTGCATGAGGTGGGAGGAGGGAGTCAGGGCGAAGCGAGTGGTGCGGCCTGACGGCGCAGGCCCAGCTCGTGTTCGATGCGGGTTTCCAGCGTCTTGTCGATCTCATACAGCGCCAGCAACGCGGTGCCGAGCAGGAACGGGATGGACGCATACACGCTGATGGCCAGGCGAATGCCGCTCGTCACTGCTTCGCCTTGCAGCGGCAGGGCGGCGTCGTAGCCATAGAAGGCCAGGATGCCGGCGACCAGGGCGCCGCCGACGCTCAGGCCGATCTTCAGCCCGCACAACATCGCCGAGAAGATGATCGCGGTGGCGCGGCGGTGGTTCTTCCACTCCGAGTAGTCGGCCACGTCGGCGATCATCGCCCACAGCAGCGGGATGGTGATGCCGTAGAAGAAGCCATGCAGCACATAGGAGGCGAACACCCAGCCAATCGCATCCGGCGGGTACACGTAGAACGCCAGCAGAAACACGGTGGAGATCAGCAGCGCGCCACCGAAGACGTTGCGCTTGCCGTAGCGGTCTGCCAGCCGCTTGGAAAAACCGATGCCCACGATCATCGCCAGGATGCCGCCGGCACTAAACACGCTGAACGCTGATGTCGGTGCGTCCTGCGGCCACTGCAGTGCACTCATGCCGGCACCGGTCAACACACTGTTGATGCCGCCGATAAAGCGATTGAAGCCTGCGTGATCCAGAAACAGCGTCAATGCGTTCGCATCGAGGTAGTACTTGAAGTAGTAAATGTACATCCCGCCCTTCATGGCGAGATTGATGAAGACCAGGATGGTCAGCGCCAGCATCACCAGCCAGGGCTTGTTGCGGACCAGGTCGGTAAGGTCCTGGCGCACGCTGGTGCGTTGTTCGGCGATCGGCAGCACGCGCTCGCGCGTGGTGAAAAAGGTGATCAAAAAGCACAGCGTGCCGACGGCGGCGAACAGCGCCATGGTGTTGCGAAAGCCCTGCGCCTTGTCGCCATTGCCCAGGATCAGCACCAGCGGCAGCAGCAGCACCTGGATGATGAACTGCGCAAAGGTCACTGCCAGGAAGCGATATGCCGACAGGCTATTGCGCTGCTCCATGCTGCCGGTGAGCACGCCGCTCAATGCCGAATAGGGCAGGTTGTTGGCCACGTACACCAGCATCAGCAGCGTGTAGGTGGCGAAGGCGTAGGCGATCTTGCCCTGCTCGCCGAGGGCGGGCGTGTTGAACGCGGCCAGCGACAACGCACCGAACGGCACTGCCGTCCACAGGATCCACGGGCGGAACTTGCCCCAGCGCGTGCGGGTGCGGTCGGCCAGGATGCCGATGATGGGCGTGAACACGAACGCGCCAAGCATGCCCACCACGAAGATCAGCGTAGCGGCCACGCCCGCCGGGATGCGGAACACATCGGTGTAGAAGAACGCCAGGAAGGTGACCAGCGTCTGGAAGATCAGGTTGGCGGCCAGGTCGCCCAGGCTGTAGCCGATCTTTTCGCGCAGGGAGAGCTGTTGTGACGGATCGTTCATGAGGCGGGGCGGGCTCGAGGAATGCTGCGGGAAACGCCGCGGCGCGCGCCATGCCGCCGACCGCGATCGGTCCGGATCGCGGCGGCAGGCATGGCGCCTGAAGTGTCCGGCAAAACCGCGCGCGCCAGGGGAGCGGCAGCGGCATGCGGTGCGCGGGCCATGCAACAAGACCACGCGCGCTCCACGGGTCGGCCACACCCGCCTGGCCTCTGTGCGGTCGTGTCGATGACCACGCTCAGAACGTGCCGCGGATGCCGAGCATGACCGTGCGGCCGGGCTCGTACAGATCGTAGGTGGCGTTGGGCCAGGCGTAGGTGGTGCGCAACGGTTCGTCGGTGAGGTTGGTGACGTTGAGGGTGAGCTGCGGCTTGGACGGCAGCCAGTCCAGTGCGTAGCTGGCCGACAGGTCCAGCTGGCCACGCGCATCGGCGTTGAGGCGCGCATACGGAATGCCGTTCTGGTTGGCGCCGGAGATCACCATGTCGTCGTTCCAGGTGTAGGACAGGCGCACCGAGGCGGCGTCCTTTTCCCAGTACACGGTGCCGTTCCACAGGTTGGGTGCGACGCCGACCGCCACTGCCGGAATGCCTTCGCCTTCGGAGGATTGGGTGACGTGGGTGTAGTTCACGCTGAAGCCCAGGCCGTCGACCAGCTTGTCCAGCGGCTGCACCCAGATTGCCTCGGTGCCGCGAATGTTGAGCACGCCGTCGGCGTTGACCTGGGTCTGCACATCCACGGTGGCCGCATTCGGGCCGCCGCGCTGGTCCAGGCCGGCCTGCTGGATCGGCAGCAGGCTCTCGTACGGCACGCCCAGGTCGTTGAAGGGAATGCGCCGCACGCCGTTGACGGTGAAGCCGCTGATGCGCTTGTTGAACAGCGTCAGGCCCACATAGCCTTCGCCGCCGGTGTACCACTCGCCACCGAAATCCACGTTGGTGGACAGATACGGCGCCAGGTTCGGATTGCCCTGGGTTGCGGTCTGCGCGGAGGGGTCGCTGAAGTTGGTGTTGGGCAGCATCGCGCTGGGATCGGGGCGGGTGAGCGTGCGCGAGCTGGACAGGCGCAGCACCACGTTGTCTGCCACGTCCCAGGCGGCGTTGAACGAGGGCAGGGTTTCCTTGTAGTCCGAATCCAGCACCTGGATGCGGCGGATGCCGTTGATGGTGACCGGGCCGGTGATGGTCTGGTCGGTGGTCACGTAGCGCACGCCGGCGTTGAAGCGCAGCGTGCGGTTCCACACCTCGGTTTCGGCGTTGGTTTCGATGTAGAAACCCCAGTTCTTTTCGCGGATGCCGCCGGCCGAGGCACCGGTGTTGGCGGAGTTGGTTTCCGGGGCGGAATCGCGTAGCGCGTAGTAGTTGGTGTCGCCCAGGAAGCGGTTGAAATCGGCGGTGATGAAGCCGTCCGGGCCGGGGCGCAGATAGCCGGCCAGGGCCGCATTCGGAATTGCCGAGCCGGGGCCGCCGTTGCAGATGGTGCCGCCGCCGCCGCGGCAGACCACCTGCTCCCAGGCGATGCTGTTGTCGAAGCCGCGAATGGTGCGCTCGGCCTGGTCGTAGGCGGCGCCGATCTTGATGTTGCGCTTGTCTTCGCCGAATTGCAGGTCGGCACGTCCGCCACGTGTTTCGGTCACGCGTTTTTCGTTCTGGATATTGACCCGTCCCCCGTTCCAGCCCCAGCCCAGGTTCGGGTCGTTGAGATCGAGCGGGCTGCTGATCGACGGGCGGTCGCCGCCCTCATTGCGGTAGTCGACGGTGGTGAACGGCGAGGTGACCAGGATGCTGGGCGATTCGCGATCCAGCCAGCTGCGCGTGGCATTGGCCTGCACGTTGAGCTTGATGTCCTGGTCCGCGCCGAACAACAGTTCCGCACCCGGGTTGACGCTCCAGAACTTGACCTCTTCGCGGTACGGGCGCGCTTCCAGGAAGTACTGCGCATTGGCGAAGGTGGCGCTGGTGACCACGTTGTTCTGGTCCAGCTGCATGCCCAGCGGAATCATGTTGCCGTTGCGGCCGATCAGATTCATGCTGATGCGCTCGGTGGTGCGCTTGGCTTCCGAATACAGCGTATCCAGGTAGAAATGCATGCTGTCGGAGGGGCGCCATTCCAGCGACATCACCGAGGCATCGCGGTCGCGGTCGCCATTCATGTACACGCTGCGGCCCAGCCGCGGAATCAGTGCGTCGCTGATCTGGTCGATGCTCAGGTCGGGGTTGCGCGCCAGCAGCCAGGCCGCATCGATGGTCTCGCCGGTGGTCAGGCCGCTGCCGGCGGTGGCCGGCACGCGGTCGGGGATGCGCCAGTTGCCGCCACCATTGACGTTGCACGCGGCCGGCTGATTGGTGGCCGGCGTGCCCGCAGGCGGGGTGAGGCCGCACTGGGTGTAGGTGAGGCCGGGGTTGGTCCAGCCCACGCTTTCGAAGCCGCGCACGCCCAGCTTGCTGCGCACCGAGGCCACGCCGAACAGTGCGCCGAAGGTGCCTGCCTCGTTGGTCCAGCTGCCCATGAAGGCGCCGCGCGGGGTGGTCTTTTCGCTGGTGCTGTTCCAGTCGGCCTGGGCCTGGTAGGTGAAGTGCACGCCGGGGCGATCGAACGGCCGCGCGCTGCGCATGTCCACCACGCCGGACACGCCACCTTCGAGCATGCTGGCGGTGGGCGTCTTGCTCACGGTGAGCTGGGTGAAGAATTCGGTGGGAAACAGGTTCAGATCAACTTCGCGGTTCTGGTTCTGCGCGTTCAGGCCGATCGAGGCGGTGGCGATGCTGGCGCCGTTGAGCGTGGTCTTGGTGAAGCTGGTGCCCAGGCCGCGGATGGCGATGTTCAAGCCCTCGCCATTGACGTCGCGCGAGAGCTGCACACCGGGGATGCGGTTGAGCGACTCGGCGATATTCATGTCCGGGAACTTGCCGATGTCCTCGGCAAACACGGTGTCGGCAAAGCCCACCGAGTCGCGCTTGGCATCGGTGGAGAACTGGATGCTGCGTCGGTAGCCGGACACGGTGACGGTGTCGAGCTGGGTCACCGCATCGCCGCCGGCAGCGGTGGCCGGTGGCGGTTGTGCGGCAGGCGCGGCGCTGCTGGCATCGCTGGACTGCGCCCAGGCGGCAGTGCTGGCCATGCCCAGCAGGATGGACCCCAACGCGCAGGACAACGCGGTTCGTGCGTAGCTGTTCTTCACCGTAATCCCTTCCCTAACAGGTGAGCAGATGTCCCACGCATCGCCCCTGCGCAGGGAGTGCCGCTGCCGATGCGCGGCGCGGCGATGGTGCGGTGGGGAAGAACGGGCGATCAGTGACGCCGGATGGTAGCGCTACCAAATTCAGAACATCACGCTGCAGGGCAGCATAGGCGGCGAGGTATCGCGGCGGCGGGCAACAGCGGCGCTGATAGAAACCGTGCCGGCTGCGCACCACGCGCTGGCGTGCTGCACTGCGCGATGGTTTTTGCCCGACAGCGTGGTAATGGTAGCGCTATCACCCGTGGCGCAAGGCCACCTTCGTGCAGGTGCAGTGCTCGATGAATCGAACCGAAGAACGCGGCAGCCAGAGGCCGGGCTACCCCGGGCATGTGGCAGTGCCTAGCAGTGGTCGCTGCGCGATTGCCCCGCGCATGCTGCGCGCAGCAGCGCTGCGGCGCGCGGGCACATGAGCCAGTTGCCGCACGCCGCTGCGCCCGCCGGCACGCTGGCGCGCCTGGGCCGCATGCGGTGGCGCGTGTGCGCACTGCTGCTTGCCGCCACCACCATCAACTATGTCGACCGCCAGGTGCTGGGCGTGCTGGCGCCGTTTCTGCAGACGCAGATCGGCTGGAACGAGATCCAGTACGGCTATATCGTCACCGCCTTCCAGGCCGCCTACGCGCTGGGCCTGTTGTGCAGCGGTGCGGTGATCGACCGCTTCGGCACGCGCGTCGGCTACGCGCTGGCGATCGGCATCTGGAGCCTGGCGGCGATGGGGCATGCGCTGGCCACCAGCGTGGTGGGCTTTGCGATCGCGCGCTTCTTCCTGGGGCTGGGCGAGTCTGGCAACTTCCCCGCCGCGTTGAAGACGGTGGCCGAGTGGTTTCCGCGTCGCGAGCGCGCCCTGGCCACCGGCATCTTCAATTCCGGCTCCAACATCGGCGCCATCGTCGCGCCGTTGCTGGTACCGCTGATCGCCACCGCCTGGGGCTGGCAGGCGGCCTTCCTGTTCACCGGCGTGCTCAGCGCCACCTGGCTGCTGGTGTGGTGGCTCAGTTATCACCCGCCGGAGCAGCAGCCCGGCCTGTCGGCGGCAGAGCTGGCGCATATCCGCAGCGATGCGCACGAGCCGGTGCAGCGGCGGCTGTCGTGGCTGCAGGCGCTGCGGCACCGGCAGGCCTGGGCGTTCGTGCTGGGCAAGTTCATCACCGACCCGATCTGGTGGTTCTTCCTGTTCTGGCTGCCCAAGTTCCTGCATGCCGAATACGGTTTGAGCCTGTTGCAACTGGGCGCGCCGTTGATCGTGATCTTCGTGCTGGCCGACATCGGCAGCATTGCCGGCGGCTGGGTCGCCGGGCGCTTCATCGCGCGCGGCTGGAGCGTCAACCGCGCGCGCAAGACCGCCATGCTGATCTGCGCCGTCTCGGTGGTGCCGATCGTGTTCGCTGCACGTGCCGATAATCTGTGGCTGGCGGTCGGCCTGATCGGCCTGGCCACTGCCGCGCACCAGGGTTGGTCGGCCAACCTGTTCACGCTGCCCTCTGACATGTTTCCGCGGCATGCGGTGGCCACGGTGGTCGGCATCGGCGGCTTTGCCGGGGCGGTCGGTGGCATGCTGATCGCCACCTTCATCGGGTTCCTGCTGCAGGCCACCGGCAGTTATGTGCCGGTGTTCCTGATGGCAGGCTCGGCCTACCTGCTGGCGCTGGCGGTGGTGCACGCGCTGGTACCACGCCTGGAGCCGGCGCAGCTGCCGGCAGCGGCCTCACCGGCCGCCACCGCATCGTCCTGAGGGGAGCATCATGCACTTACGCACACTGGCAGCCGGCGTGTTGTTGGCAGCGAACATCGCAAGCCTGGCGCAGGCCGCACCGCTGGCCGCCGGCGCGCCCAAGTTCCTGGGCAGCGCCTACAGCCCGCAACAGGCGCCAGGATTCGCGCAGTACTGGAACAAGCTCACCCCGGAAAACAGCGGCAAGTGGGGCAGCGTGGAAGCGGTGCGCGACCAGATGGACTGGAGCGGGCTGGATACGGCCTACAAACTGGCCAAGGCCAACGGCATGCCGTTCCAGATGCATGTGATGGTGTGGGGCAACCAGCAGCCGGAGTGGATCAAGTCGTTGCCGCCGGCCGAGCAACGCCGCGAGATCGCGCAGTGGTTTGCTGCGGTTGCGCAGCGGTATCCGGACATCGACCTGCTGGAAGTGGTCAACGAACCGCTCAACGACCCGCCCAGCAAGGACGACACCGGCGGCGGCAATTATCTGCAGGCACTCGGCGGCAACGGCGCCAGCGGCTGGGAATGGGTGCTGCAGTCGTTCCGGCTGGCGCGCCAGCACTTCCCGCGTGCGCGGCTGATGATCAACGACTACAGCATCACCAACAGCGCCCAGGCCACGCAGAAGTACCTGCAGATCGTGCAGCTGCTGCAGCGCGAGCAGCTGGTCGATGCGATCGGCGTGCAGGAGCATGCCTTTGAAACCACCCCGAACGTGGCGATGTCGGTGCATCATGCCAATCTCGATACATTGGCCGCGACCGGCCTGCCGATCTACATCACCGAGTTCGATCTGGACGGCCCCAGCGATGCGCAGCAGCTGGCCGACTACCAGCGCGTCTTCCCGGTGTTCTGGGAGCACCCGGCGGTGCGCGGCATCACGCTGTGGGGGTTCCGCCCCGGCCTGTGGCGCGACAAGGAGGCGGCGTACCTGATCCGTGCCGATGGCACCGAACGGCCTGCCCTGACCTGGCTGCGCGATTACGTTGCCAGCCATCCCGGCACGCGCGCGCCATGACGCGTGCAGTTGCTGGATTTCGTTTTCAGTCTCTTTTGGTGCATTGATGCCATGTCCACGCCTTCGCCCCTGACCCTGCACGACGACCGCCTGCTGCCCGCCGACCCCGGCACGCGCGCGATCGCACGGCGCCTGTATGCGCAGGTCGCCGCGCTGCCGATCATCAGCCCGCACGGCCATACCGACCCGGCATGGTTCGCCACCGATGCGCCATTCGCCAATGCCACCGAGTTGCTGCTGGTGCCGGACCATTATGTGTTCCGCATGCTCTACAGCCAGGGCATCGCGTTGGACGCATTGGGCATCCCGCGGGCGGACGGGTCGCGCGCGGCGGTGGACCCGCGCGCGGCGTGGCGCGTGTTCGCCGAGCACTACACGTTGCTGCGCGGTACGCCGTCAGCGTTGTGGCTAAACCATGTCTTTCATGATGTGTTCGACCTGCGCATCCGGCTGGATGCCGGCACCGCCGATCATTACTACGACCACATCACCGCCGCCTTGCAGACAGCGGCGTTTCGCCCGCGGGCCTTGTTCGAGCGTTTCAACATCGAGGTGATTGCCACCACCGAATCGCCGCTGGACACGCTGCAGCACCACGCGGCCATTCGCGCCAGCGGCTGGAAGGGACGCGTGCTCACCGCGTACCGGCCGGACCCGGTGGTCGACCCCGAACACGAACAGTTTGCCGGCGCGCTGCAGCAGTTTGGCGCGCTCACCGGCGAGGACGTGCTGAGCTGGCAGGGCTATCTGCGTGCGCATCGGCAGCGCCGCGCGTTCTTTGCCGCACACGGCGCAACCTCCACCGACCATGGCCACCCCAGCGCGGCCACCGCCGATCTGTCGCCGGCCGAGGCGCAGCGCCTGTTCGACACCGTGGTGCGCGGTGCGGCCACGCCCGCGCAGGCCGAGCTGTTCCGCGCGCAGGTGCTGACCGAGATGGCGGCGATGAGCCTGGACGATGGCCTGGTGATGCAGCTGCATCCGGGCTGCTTCCGCAATCACAACCGGCAGTTGTTCCAGACCTTCGGGCGCGACAAGGGCGCCGATATTCCGATGCGTACCGACTACGTGCACGCGCTCAAGCCGCTGCTGGACCGGTTCGGCAATGACCCGCGCTTCCGGCTGATCGTGTTCACGCTGGACGAAACCAGCTACAGCCGCGAACTGGCGCCGCTGGCCGGTCATTACCCGTCGCTGTTGCTGGGCCCGGCCTGGTGGTTCCATGACGCGCCGGAGGGCATGTGGCGGTTCCGCGAGCAGACGCTCGCCAGTGCCGGCTTCTACAATACCGTGGGTTTCAACGACGACACCCGCGCCTTCCTGTCGATCCCGGCACGCCACGATGTGGCGCGGCGCGTGGACAGCGCGTTTCTCGCCAGGCTGGTTGCCGAGCATCGCCTGGATGAGGATGAAGCGGTCGAGGTGGCGATCGATCTGGCCTACCGCTTGCCCAAGCGGGCCTACCACCTGTGAAGGTGGGCGAGGCAGCAGGCAGCGATGCCCACCCGTGTGCACGAGGGGCGGACATGCCGTGCGTGTATAGACGGCAGAAGAGTGCCGCGCCATGACGCGTGCCGGCAGGCAGGCACCGGTGATGCACGATTTGAGGCGCTGCGCAGGTGTTGCACGTGTGGCGATGCTCTGCATCTTCATCGTCATGCCCGCGCTGGCAGCACCACCGGCGCCTACCGAACTGCCAAAAGAGCGGATCTCGCTCAACGCGCAATGGCGCTTCCACCGCGGCGACCCTCCCGGCAATCGCCAACTCCTGGATTACGACGTCCGCCCGCAGGTGCTACGCAGCGAAGACGGCAAGGTGGCCGATGCCCGGCCCGAGCAGGCGCAGCACCTTGATGCCGGCGCAACACGCGTGCTCAAGCCGTGGATCCTGCCCACGGCCAATGCGTTGATTGCAGACCCGGCAAACCGCCATGTCCGACCGCCCGGGCATCCGGGCAGCAGCGTGGCCTTCGTGCAGCCGCAGTTCGACGACAGCGGCTGGGAGCGCGTGGATCTGCCGCACGATTGGGCCATCGCCGGGCCGTTCCTGGCCGATGGCCCGTACGGCGGCATGGGGCGCCTGCCGAGCTGGGGCGTGGGCTGGTACCGCAAGACGCTGGACATTCCGGCCAGCGATCGCGGACGTTCGCTGTTTCTGGATCTCGATGGCGCGATGGCCTACGCCACGGTCTGGCTCAACGGCAAGCTGGTCGGCGGCTGGCCGTATGGCTACAGCTCCTGGCGCGTGGACCTGAGCCCGCACGTGGTGTTTGGCGCCAGCAACCAGCTGGCGATCCGCCTGGACAACCCGCCCGACTCGGCGCGTTGGTATCCCGGTGGCGGGCTGTATCGCAATGTATGGCTGACCAGGACCGCGCCGCTGCATGTCGCGCACTGGGGCACGCAGCTGACCACGCCGCAGGTGTCGGCCGACCGGGCGCAGGTGCAGCTGGCAGTCACGCTGGACAATGCCGCCCGCAGTGCGGTGCTGGCGCAGGTGAGCACCGCGATCTATGTGCTCGACGCTGCACGCGGTACGCGCAGTGGCGAGCCGGTCGCGCGCATTGCCGCCATGCGGGTTGCGGTTCCCGCGGGTGGTAGCGCCCGCGTGCAGGGCAGCACGCAGATCGACCAACCACGTCTCTGGGGCCCGCCGCCCACCCAGCGCCCACATCGCTATGTCGCAGTGACCGAGGTCCGCCAGGATGGGCATGTAGTGGATCGCTACGAAACGCCGTTCGGCATCCGCAGCATCGTGTTCGATGCCGAGCAGGGCCTGCTGGTCAACGGCGAACAGGTGCCGATTCGCGGCGTGAACAATCATCACGACCTCGGCGCGCTGGGTGCGGCGTTCAATGTGCGCGCCGCCGAGCGGCAACTGCAGCTGCTGCAGCAGATGGGCGCCAACGCCATCCGCATGAGCCATAACCCGCCCGCGCCGGAGCTGCTGGAGCTGACCGACCGCATGGGCCTGCTGGTGGTGGACGAGGTGTTCGACAGTTGGCAGATGAAGAAGACCCCGCTGGATTTCCACCTGGTGTTCCCGCAGTGGCACGAGCCGGACCTGCGCGCGATGCTGCGGCGCGACCGCAATCATCCCTCGGTGGTGCTGTGGAGCGTTGGCAACGAGGTCGGCGAGCAATACACCGGCGAGCAGGGCGCGGCGATCGCACGCACACTGCACGCCATCGTGCATGAGGAAGACCCCTCGCGCCCGGCCACGGTGGCGATGAACTACGCCTCGCCGGACATGCCGCTACCGGCTGCGCTGGATGTCATCAGCCTCAACTACCAGGGCGAGGGCATCCGCGACACACCGGAGTTCGCCGGCACCGAGCGTATTCGCAAGCAACCGCAATACCCGGCGTTCCATGCGAAGTTTCCGCACAAGGCCATCCTCAGCAGCGAGACCGCCTCGGCCTTGAGCAGCCGCGGCGTGTATCTGTTTCCGGTGACGCCGGACACCAGCGCGCCGGTGCGCGATGGGCGCGGCGGCGATTCGGTCGCGCACCAGGTCAGCGCCTACGAACTGCATGCGGTGGACTTCGGCTCCAGCGCCGACAAGGTGTTCGCGGCCCAGGACCAGCATCGGTATGTTGCCGGCGAATTCGTCTGGACCGGTTTCGATTATCTGGGCGAGCCCACGCCGTACTACAGCTCGCGCAGTTCCTACTCCGGCATCTTCGATCTGGCCGGTTTTCCCAAGGACCGCTACTGGCTGTATCAGTCACGCTGGCGCCCCGACCTGCCGATGGCGCACCTGCTGCCGCACTGGACCTGGCCCGGCCGCGAGGGCCAGGTCACGCCGGTGCATGTGTTCACCTCCGGCGACGAGGCCGAGCTGTTCGTCAATGGCGTCTCGCAGGGGCGCAAGCGCAAGGGCCCGCTGCAGTACCGGCTGCGCTGGGACGATGTGGTCTACCAGCCCGGCGAGCTGCGCGTGCAGGCGTACAGGCAGGGCAAGCCTTGGGCCAGCGACCGCGTGCAGACCGCCGGCAGCGCCGCGCGCATGCAGGTGATGCCCGACCGCAGCCGCATCCGTGGCGACGGGCAGGATCTGAGCTTTGTCACCGTGCGCCTGTTCGATCGCGCCGGACGTCCTGCGCCGACCGCTGGCGACCGCCTGCGTTTCCGCATCGAGGGCCCGGGCGAACTCGTCGCTACCGACAATGGCGACCCCACCAACCTGGAGTCGTTCGCCGCGCCGCAGCGCAACGCCTTCAACGGCCTGTGTCTGGCGATCGTGCGCGGCAAGGCCGGCGTGCGGGGCACGATCACCGTCCATGTCGAGTCCGACAGCTTGCAGGCGGCCAGTGCGCAGGTGGTGGTGGAGTGATGGGGCTGCTGCTCGGCAATTGTGTGGCACGTGCAGGTGAGCTGTCGCGTGCGGATGGCGATGCGGTGCCTGCACGCAACAGATGCGATGGACGCAAACGTGCTCCCGCGTTCGCTAGCGTGGTTGCCGGATTCACACGCACCTGGCAACGCATAAGCTGCGATCCCGCATTGGCGCGCATTGCCAGTCACGGTCAGCCGCGAAGAGAACAGAAAACGCATCCGATCAGGACGCCTGTCATGCAAGAAAACAGTACGCGCGCATCAACCTGCCTGAGCATTGCGTTCGCCGTCATCAGCGCCGTCACTGCACTGCCAGCCTCCGCTGCCTGCGACACCCGCAGCACGTCGCTCCGGCGCGCCTACGCCGACGGCTTCCTGATCGGCACCGCCGTCAATGCCGACATCGTCTCCGGCAAGGATGCCGCTTCTGCGGCGCTGGTCGCCTGCCACTTCAATGCCGTCACCGCCGAAAACGTGATGAAGGCCGAAGTGGTTGCGCCACGTCCGGGCGTGTTCGACTTCAGCGCTGCCGATGCCTTCGTCGCCTACGGCCGCAGCCACGACCTGTTCGTGATCGGCCATACGCTGGTCTGGCACAACCAGACGCCGGACTGGTTCTTCGTCGATGCACAGGGCAAGCCCAACACCGCCGACGCGCAGCTGGAGCGCATGCGCGCGCACATCGCGCAGGTGGCAGGGCGGTATGCCGGCAAGGTGCAGGCCTGGGACGTGGTCAACGAGATCATCGACGAAGACGGCAGTTACCGCGATACCAACTGGGTGCAGCGGGTCGGCGACGGCGACACCGTGGTGCGTAACGCCTTCGCCTTTGCCCAGCGGTATGCACCGGATGCGCAGCTCTACTACAACGATTTCAACGCCTGGCGGCCCAGCAAGCGCGACGGGATCGTGCGCATGGTCAGGATGCTGCAGCAGGCCGGCATCCGTATCGACGGCGTCGGCATGCAGGGACACTGGGGGCTCAACTACCCCAGCCTGCGCGACATCGAAGACGCCATCGATGCCTACGCCGCGCTCGGCATCAAGGTCATGATCACCGAGCTGGATATCGACGTGTTGCCGCTCACCAGGGAAGGCCAGGTCATCGGCACCGGCCTTGCACACACGCAGTTCCAGCTGCCGGAATTCAAGCGCTTTCTCGACCCGTATCGCGATGGCCTGCCAGCGCAGGTGCAGGCGCAACTGCGTGATCGCTATGCCGAATTGTTCGCGCTGTTCTGGCGCAAGCGCGACAAGCTCGCCCGCGTCAGTGTCTGGGGCGTCACCGACGGCATGTCATGGAAGAACGACTACCCCGTGCCGGGGCGTACCAATTATCCGCTGCTGTTTGATCGCAATCACCAGCCCAAGCCGGCAGTGGATGCGATATTGGCGGTGCCGGCGCACGCTGGCGAGCGCTAGCATGGTCGCCAGCGTGCGCAGCAGACCTGCACACGCATGGTGGCATCATGGCCCGACTTCGTTACTGGACTGACCGATGCGCTTACCGCCCTATCTGCTGTTGGCCGTTCCGCTGCTGGCCATTGTCGCTGCCTGCACGAAAAAGGAAGCTCCGCCGCCGCGCTTCACGGCGATCGGGCACCTGGAAACCTTCGACCAGCGCTTCGGTAAGGTGGTTGCGGCCGACGCGCGCATCGAGAAGCTCACCGAAGGCTTCACCTGGTCCGAGGGCCCGGCCTGGGTGCGCAATGGCGGCTATCTGTTGTTCACCGATGTGCCGGAAAACACGCTTTATCGTTGGTCCGAGGAGGCGGGCCTGTCGGTCCTGCTGTCGCCGTCTGGTTACAGCGGCCCCGAGCAGGCCACGCTACGCGAGGCCGGCGCCAATGGGTTGTATGCCGAACCCGATGGCACTGTGTTGCTGGCCGATTCCGGCACGCGCATCGTCGCCAGGCTCGACCCGGTCACGCGCAAGAAGACACCGCTGGCAACGCAGTTCGAAGGCCACCGCTTCAACAGCCCCAATGATCTGGTCCGCCGCAGCGATGGCGTGGTGTTCTTCACCGACCCGCCGTATGGCCTGAAGGGCATGAACGACTCGCCGGTCAAGGAACTGCGCTTCAACGGCATCTACCGCCTGGACACCGACGGCAGCGTGCACCTGCTGGACGACAGCCTCAGCCTTCCCAACGGCATCGCCCTGTCGCCCGACGAGCGCACCTTGTATGTGGCCAACTCCGATCCGCAGCGCCCGATCTGGATGGCCTACACGCTCGACGCCAACGGTGCGGTGACCGGCAAGCGCGTGTTCGCCGACGCCTCCGATCTGGTGGCCAAGGACGCGCCCGGCCTGCCCGACGGCATGGCGGTCTCCGCCGACGGCCACCTGTTCGCCACCGGCCCCGGCGGGGTCATCGTGTTCGCCCCCGACGGCCGCAGGCTGGGCCGCATCGAAACCGGCGAGGCCATCTCCAATTGCGCCTTCGGCGACGACGGCCACACCCTCTACATGACCTCGCACGCGATGCTGACGCGGGTGCGCGTCAAGGCGCGGGGCCTGGAGTTTGCAAGGTAGCACCCGATAGCCCACCACATCCAGTCGCCGCTCTTGTAGGAGCGGCCCTGGCCGCGATGGAGCGTGACCGATCGCCCAGTACGACAAGTCGCTTTCCCTTCGAGCCAAGACTGCGATCCGGCTCGGATGCAACCCACCTCGCTTAGCGTGTGGCTTCCGCCCCGCCCAACACCAACACATCATCCAGCTCCGGCCCGCCGCCACGGTTGCCGCTGCCCGCAACGATGTACAGATCGTCGCCGATGGCGGCAACCTGGGTGCCATGCCGCCCTTGCGGCAATGCTGCCAGCGTCGTCCAGATGGACGCGGCTGGGTCGTAGGCTTCCACCTCGTCGTGCGCCTTGACCTGCCGCATGCTCTCGCCACCGATGACCAGCAGGCGGCCATTGCGTGCGATGGCCGCAGTGCCTGCGCGCTGCGTCGGCAGCGCAGCCGGTGCTACCGACCAGGTGCCGCGCTGGATGTCATACACATCGACGTCAGGAATCGTTTGCGCCAGGGTATTGCCGCTTTCGTGCGCCGACCTGCGTCCACCGGCGGCATACAGTTTCCCGTCGAGCACCACTGCATGGAAATGATCGCGGGCACGCGGTGCGTCGGCCAGCTGCGCCCATTGCTGCGTTCTGGTGTCGAACGCATCCAGCCATGGCACATAGCCGCTCATATGGCCGCGCGTGTTGCCGCCGACCAGGTACAGCACGCCGTCGTGCTCCACCGCGCCTGCCGCGCCGCGGCGGCGATGCTCGGGAATCTCCGGCCCCACCTGCCAATGGTCGGTGCGGGGATCGTAGATCAGCAGATTGCTCAGCGACGCTTCCTCGGGATAGTCGCCGGTGAACCCGCCCACGACGTACAGCTTGCCCGACGACACCACCGCCTGCGCGTGGCTCACCATCAGCGGCGGCGCACTGCCCTGCGACCAGCGGCGCGTGCGGGTGTCGAAGATCTCCAGCGGGCGCTGATCGCGTCCACCGACCAGATACAGGCGATCGCCAATGGCCACCATGCTGTTCTCATGCCGCGCATGCGGTTGGTTGCGCGGGCTCAGCACCTGCCACTGGGGCGACTGTGTCGATTGCGCCGACGTGGCTGCCGGCGCCGCTGCGTCGGCAGCCTGCGCAAGCGCGGGGAGCATGCCGATTGCGGCAGCGAGCAGGCCCGCGTGGAACGAGGTCTTCAACAGGCGCATGCAGCACTCTTGCGATAGCCGTGGCAGGCCAGTGTAGCGACACATGCACGGCGATCCAGCTTCCCAAGCAGGCTGATCTGCGCCTGCGCCTGCGCCTGGCGCGGCGGATGTCGCTTGCCAGTGCATGCTGAGCGAGAGCTCGCCTTGACTGCCGCGCAAGCGCGCGCCGCGTGGCGTGCCTGCGTATCGCCGAGTCGCCTCCATCGGCGTGTGGCGTGCGCAGGCCCGGCTGCCAGCCTCTTCACATGCAGCAGCACGGCGCATGCGAACACTACGGTAATTCGATGCGACAGGAGCAACCCGTGCCACGCACACCAGCAAAGCAGGCGATTTCCACACTGCCACCCAGGAACGTTGCCAATGCAGCGGCACGCGGACTGCGCTTGCGCGAGCAGCACGGGCGTGGCGGCACCGCGATCGGCGTTGCGCGCGCGCGCGACCTGTCGGCACAGACGTCGCTGTCCACGCAGACCATCCGGCGCATGCATGCGTACTTCGCGCGCCACAGCGTGGACAAGAATGCCAAGGGCTGGGCCGATCGCAGTGCTCCATCTGCAGGCTACATCGCCTGGCTGCTCTGGGGCGGCGACGCCGGCCAGCGCTGGGCGGCGCGGCTGTACCAGCGTCTGCACGATGCAGCCAGCGCGAAGACCAAAGCAGGAAAGGGCACAGGCACCAGCAACACGGCCGCCACTGGCGCCAGTGGTACGAAGACACGCACCGCCGGGCAGACCGCAGCAAAACGCACCGCAAGGAAGACCGCCGCAAAGAAGGCCGCAAGGAACACAACGGGAACGCCCTCCGCGAAGAAACCTTCGGCGAGAAAAGGCGCAGCCGGCAAAGCAGTGGCCGGTAGCGCGGCGACATCAACGTCCAGGTCGTCGACCGGTGCCCGCAAGGCCACCGGCACGACGGCAGCCAAGAAGGCGGCTGTAAAGAAGACCGCAGCAAGGAAGACCGCAGTCAAGAAAGCGACGGCGAAGAAAAGACCTGCAAAGAAGACTGCGACTAAAAAGACCGCCGCTCGCCGACCTGCGGCCAGCAAGAGCGCCTCCACGCGCAGTACTGCGAAGAAAGGCGAGGGCAAGGCTTCAGCGCCATGGAACAAGCCGGATCCGAAGCGTGCTTCGCGCTCAGGTTCGCTTTCTCCAGCGCAGAAGACGCAGGCCAGACAGCGCGCCAAGGCAGCGGGCCGGCCCTATCCCAACCTGGTCGACAACATGGCCGTGGCACGTAAGGGCAGCGCTGCCAAGCGGGCAGGCGGAGCGGGCGCTGCGAAGAGAACCGGCACGCATTAGCCGCAACCGGGTGCGGGGATGGCCGCCCCTGGCTGGCCCGGAGCGCCGGTGAAAGCTGCGCGCGCAGTGTCTATAGTGGACAAGCTCGCCCGTGCAGATGCGATCCGGAGCTCCGGAAGAGCACACGCACACTCGCCTCATCCTGGACAAGGACGCTCGTGAAGATTTTTCTACCCGTGTTATCGGCCCTGCTGTACGGCGTTGCGCTATGCCTGCCCGCATTGCATGGCGGCAATGATCACCTGGGTGGCTTCGTCATCCTGCTGCTTGGCTGGATGCAGGTGGTCGATGGCCAGTGCGTGGCCTGGATGAGCAATCCGTTGTTCTTCCTGGCGTGGCTGTGTTACCTCTTCAAGGTGGACAAGGTGGCGGCGGCGCTGTTGGTAGCGGCGTGCCTGATCGGGCTGGATACCTTTCGCGCAACCCGGTTCGACAAGAACGAGGCCGGCCACCAGGTCATGATCGACCACGTGGGTATCGCGTTCTATGTGTGGGAGTTGAGCTTTGTTGCGCTGCTCGTCGTGGTGCTGATGCGCCTGTTCGGCACCGCTGGTGCCGTGCAGGTGCGGCAGGCGAAGTGATCCGCAAGCAGGCCGAAGACGCCTGGGCAATGCGGATATTCGTCCGGCCCGCACGCCGCCACCGGCATCAGTGCAGCAGCATCGACAGCAGCCACGTGCAAAGACAGACATACGCCAGCAATCCCAGGCTGGCGGCCAGGGTGGTCCGCATAATTGCCGACTCCTGCCCCACCAGCTTGACCGCAGCGGCGGCAATGGCGATCGACTGCGGCGAGACCAGCTTGGCCATCACGCCGCCGGCGGTATTGGCCGCCACCAGCAATGCGGCCGGCACGCCGATCTGTGCCGCCGTCACCGCCTGCAGATGCGCAAACAGCGTATTGCTGTTGACCACCGAGCCGGTGATGAACACCCCCATCCAGCCGATGACCGGCGACAGCAGCGGAAACACGCCACCGGCCTGCGCCAGTGCCAGACCGATGCTCGACGATGCGCCGGAATAGTTGGTGACATAGGCCACCGCCATCACCAGCGACACGGTGGCCAGCGGTCTCCACATCTCCCTCGCTGATTGGGCCAATTCGCCGGTCGCCGAGCGCAGGGTCAGACGCGGCGACAGCAGCACCGTGAGCACCGCGGCGATCAGGATCGCCGTGCCGGAAGCGTTGAGCCAACCGACATTCCACACCGCAGGCAGGGTACGCACGCTGGCCACCAGTGGCGGCACTTCCTGCACGCGTTGATCGAGCAGGCCGATGGGCAGATGCAAGACCGTGGCGGCAAGCGCGCCGTCCGCGGCAAACAGTGCCTTGAACGCAGGCAGGCTCCATACCAGGATCGCGCCGGTCAGGATGTAGAACGGCGACCACGCACTCAGCACCTGGGCAAGCGTCCAGCGCTGGGTGGAGCACGGCGGCGCCTGTGCTTCGCGGTAGATGCGCCTGGGCCGCCAGAACCGCATGAACAGGGCCAGCCCGCCCATGCCGGCCAGCGGGCCGACAATGTCCACCAGTTCCGGACCCAGCAGGGACAATGTCACCGTCTGCACGCCGCTGAACACCACGCCGACAAACAGCAGCACCGGCCAGGTCTCGCGCACGCCACGCCAGCCATCGAGCATCGCCACCAGCCCCGCCGGCACGAGCAGTGCGCAGACCTGCACCAGCGCGATCAGCATCAGCGACATCTCGTCCAGGCGCACGCCGCCCTGCTGCGCGCCCACCAGCACCGGGATGCCGATCGCCCCGTAGGCACCCGCCGCGCCATTGGCCAGCAGGCACAGCATTGCCGCCTTGAGCGGACGGAAGCCCAGCTCCACCAGCAACGCCGCGCAGATGGCGATCGGCACGCCAAACCCCGCAGCGCCTTCCAGAAATCCGCCGAAGCAGAACGCGATCAGCAACACCTGGATGCGCTGGTCTTCGGACACCGTGGCAATGCTGCCGCGGATCACCTCGAACTTGCCGCTGCGGATTGCCAGCTTGTACAGCCACACCGCCATCAGCACGATAAAGCCGATCGGGAAGATGCCGTTGGCAATGCCCAACAGCGCGGCGCCCACGATGCTGGCCATCGGCATGCCGAACACCAGCGACGACACCGCCACCGAGACCAGCACCGCCAGCGACGCGGCGGTCAGCCCCTTGAGCCGCAGCAGCGTCAGCGCCAGCAAAAAGAACAGCACCGGCAAGGCCGCCAGCAAGGCCGAGAGGTTGGCGTTACCGAGCGGGTCGTAGAGTTGTTGCCACATGGTTGGACCTGCGCGGGTGGTGAACGGGAAAGGTGACGCTTACGGTGTCGGAACAAGATTGGCGCACGGGGAGCCCGCAGCGAAATCAGCGAGGTTGCGCAGGGTGATTTCGGAGATCTCCTGCAGCGCCTCGGCGGTGAAGAATCCCTGGTGCCCGGTGACCAGGACATTGGGGAAGGTCATCAGGCGCTGGAACGCCTCGTCGTCGATGATCTCGCCCGAGCGGTCCTGAAAGAACAAGGCGCTTTCCTGCTCGTAGACATCGATGGCCAGATGGCCGAGCTGGCGGGACTTGAGCGCGCGGATCACCGCATCGGTATCCACCAATCCACCGCGCGAGGTGTTGACCAGCATCGCCCCCGGCTTCATCGACGCCAGCGCCGCATCGTCGATCAGGTGCTGCGTGGCCGGTGTCAGCGGGCAGTGCAGCGAGACGATGTCTGCACGTGCAAGCAGCGTCTCCAGTTCCACCCGCTGCCCGATTGCAGCGAAGCCGGGTGTGGGATAGGGGTCAAAGCCCAGCACCTCGCAGCCCATCCCGTTGAAAATACGTGCAGTCGCCAGCCCGATCTTGCCCAGCCCGACCAGGCCCACCGTCTTGCCATGCAAGGTGCGGCCGAGCAGGCCGTTGAGCATGAAGTTGCCCTCGCGCACGCGGTTGTAGGCGCGGTGCGTCTGCCGGTTGAGCGTCATGACCAGCGCCAGCGTGTGCTCGGCCACCGCTTCGGGCGAGTAGGCCGGCACGCGTGCCACGAACAGGCCAAGTGCGGTGGCCGCGGCAAGGTCCACATTGTTGAAACCTGCGCAGCGCAGCAGCACCGCGCGCACACCGCTGGCGTGTAGCGCCTGCAGCACGGCCGCATCGAGCTGGTCGTTGACGAACACGCACACCACCTGGCACCCCTGCGCCAGTGCGGCAGTCTGCAGATCCAGCGTTGCCTCGAAGTAAACGAACTCGGCTGCACATTCCACGCCCAGGCGCAGTTTTGCTTCGTCGAGAAAGCGCTTGTCGTAAGGGCGCGTGCTGAAGACAGCCATTTTCATGCGGGAAACTCCATAGGTGCGGGAATACGGTAGCCCACCCAACCGGGCCTTTTCCACCGCGTTTTTGCCAATCGCCGCGACCACGACCAGCGCCAGTGGCGATGCGGACATCGAACCGGTGCCGAGGTTCGTTACTGCACAGCGCGCACCCACACTACGCGAGTGCGCCCGTGTGTGACGGTCTGGCGCTGGTGGGCGCGCGTAGTGGTGATCGGCAATGCGCACATCGTGCAGGTCACGGAGGCGGACGCGTCCGCTTGCTTTCGCCACGGCAGCGGTCGGAGCAGTACTTCACCTGGTCCCACACGCGCTCCCACTTCTTGCGCCAGCGAAACGGCCGCCCGCAGTGCATGCAGGGTTTCTCAGGCAATTCGTGTTTCTTGCGCATGGTCATGCGGCGCGTGAGCCTAACCGGAGGTGGGTGGGGCGTGGATGAGGCCAAGCATGTCATGTCGCGCGGTGCCCTGCAGATGCCGGTGCAGGCAACACGCTCCGTGCCGCTGGCGGCCCACGCGCAACGCGGCCTTGCTTCGCTGCCCCGTATCAGAACAGACATGTTGCTCTCGCGTGCAGACGGCACAGGCAGCCTTCTGTCTCCAACGCAAGCAGGATCGGGCAGGCTTCCTGTTCCAATCCGGACGAGGGCAACAAGCACACCTGCCCCCGTGCAAGGGAGCAGGTGCCACAAGCGCCGCATCAGGGCCCTTGGCCCATACGGGTCACTTTCGGCGTGGTTTCACCGCAGCCAGCGCGGGTGCCATGCGGCTGATCAACAGCACGCCGCGTCCCACCGTGACCTGCAGCGCATCGCCAACCGCGAAACCGCAGTGCTCCAGCCAACGTCCGGACAGCCGCAGCTTGGGCACCGCGCAGCCGACGACATCCTCGGCCCGCCGCACGTCGTAGTGCTGGCAGCTCATGGTGACCCGCTCGGGAATACGGAAGCCGGGCTTGCGCAACGGTGGGGTGGGCGCTGGCGATGGATCTGCCGCCGACTCCATGTCGGTCACGGCGGACACCGAACTTTGCCTTGATCCGGTACGTGCGACAGCAGAGCGCTTGGATGGCGATGCAGAGCGTGCATGGGCAGTCGCTTTGGGGCGGGTCATATCGAACTCCTTGTGTGATAGGAAGTCCGCCACCTCGCTGCTAAACAAGGGTGGCGAACGATGCGCGGTTAGCAGACCGGTCACAAGGAACCGGCAGACCTTGCGGTCTCCGCGCACCGCCCGCCGTAAAGCGAGCACGCCTGCCCGCGCGACACGTCGGGCAAAAGAAAAGCGCCGACATCGTGCAATGGGCGCTGGTGCGCCTTGTGATTACAGGCTGCTAAACCCGGCTGCGGAATGTGCCGCAGCAAGGAGATCTTGCGACTCGCCATTGGAGCGAGTCAAGACAGGACGGCACGGCGCTCAACCGATCTGTCGGATATGGCGTATCGTTGCGTCCAACGGCGACTTCGTTCTCCCACTACGAGAAAGCGATGACTTCCAGTGCCCAGGTGCCAGACCGTACGATTCCGCTGCTACCGGCTCGCTCCATCGAGCGCACCGTCGCCTTCTACCGGCGGCTTGGCTTTGTCGGCGATGCGCATCCGCACGATGCAGGCTACGCGATCCTGACCCGTGGCGAGGTGGAACTGCATTTCTTCGCGCACCCGGACCTGGATCCTGCTGCCTGCTATGCGGGGTGCTACATCCGGGTTTGCGATGTCGATGCGGTCTACGCTGCCATGCGTGCGGCGGAGCTTCCGCTGCACGGCATCCCCCGGCTCGATCCTGTCGGCGACAAGCCCTGGGGAATGCGGGAATTTGCGCTTGTCGACGAGAATGGCAACCTGCTCAGGATTGGGCAGGTGATCGGAGGCTGAACCTTCCGTCCACCGGCCAGCCTGATTAACTCGGGTAAGCAGGAGTGAAGCTGGTTGATTGGCTGCATCAACCAGCCTCCACGAACCCCTGATCAAGCTTCCTGAGGCAGGTAGGATGCGACAGTGGCCTTGATCTTGTCTGCAAAGCTGTAGATGTCGTCGATCGAGCCGAGGTCGAGTTGTTCTTCTTCCTTTTCCTGATTGAAGACACCAAGTCGAAGCCGTTGAAGATTGTTGAAGCGCAGCCTGCAGATCGGTTTTCTGTTGTTGTCGTCGAGTAGCACTGCGCAGTAGCTTTGGGCATCCCGCATGAAGACCCGCTTGCCAGGAATCACTTCGCGCACAATGGCCCGAACGATGTGAAACCCTTCGATTTCTTCCGGAGTGGTGACGATCAAAGGATCAGCCAGCAATGGCGGTGTCGCGACGGCCGGTTGCTCTGCAATGACACTCCCAGCGTGATCGCTGATGGAGATTGCCTCAGGAGCCATGGCGCCTTTAAGCCGTTCATTGATCCGCTCGCTAACCAGCTGATCGAAGGCGCGACGCGTGATCGATGTGAACTGATCGCGGATCGCCGGCGTAAAACGCCGAGCTCCGACAAGGTCTGCTGAAACCAGTTTGACGAACTCTTCGGTCGGTTGATGCATCCACTCCGTCAGTTTGGTTTGGATGGCGCGCGTGTACTTCAACTCATTGGCAGTCGTCAGGATCGTATCCAGATCGAACGCCGTCTTGGCAAACTTCTTCAATTCTTCGACGTCGCGTTCCTTGAAGTCCAAGACGTTGAACTCGAAGAACGGTTTCTCATCCATCTTGTTGGGTTGCTCAAGATCGGTAAAGAACCGATAGACCAAGCCGTTGGTGAGAACCCCGAACCGGGCAGCAGTGACGTGGAAGTAGCGAAAAAGTTGACTGGCATGGTTGATGCTCAGCTCAGCGCCTGCCTTCTTGCATTCGAAAAGAATGATCGGTTTGCCATCGCGAAGTATCGCGTAATCAACCTTCTCGCCTTTCTTGGTTCCCACATCGGCCACAATTTCTGGCGTGACTTCGAGTGGATCGAAGACGTTGTATCCCAGAATCTGGATTAGCGGCATCACCATCGCATTCTTGGTGGCTTCCTCCGTCTGAATCAGTGCCCGCGTTGTACTAATGCGCGTCGCAAGTACGCGCAGTTGATCAATGAAATCCATCCACGTTGCTCCTTTCCCCAATTTGGCAATTTCTACCACAGCAAAGGCAACGGGTGACGCAGTTACAGCGAATTTTGTCCGGCTTATGGATCAGCTCGTTTTATCGAGCTGGAGTAGCAACGTCATGCGCAGGACAAAGTCAGGCCTGCCAAAAAACTTATTCCCCGGGCCGGATTGGCTTCTGAAATGAGGAATTTCAGCCCTATTCCATTAGGGCATTTTGCACGTGTGCCGGACTGCCGGGAGACAGCGCTGCGTATGAATGTTCTAGCGCCTTCACAAAACGCACATCGCCGGAAAGCGACGCGAATACCGCATCCACGGTGAGGAATGCCGCGATGTCATGGGCGGCATCGCCGGTGGCCGAGCGGCCGATGTCGCTTAGCTCTTCGCTCAGCGGGTCGACCAGGGCCGCTCCATGACCAGCCTGCCTGCACACGAACTGCAGCCAGGCCGCTACCGGAATGCAGAGCCGGTCGATCCGCCGCCCAGCAGCCAGTGCATCGCCGATGACGCCGAGCAGGCGTACCGGGATCTTCTGCGAGCCGTCCCAGGCGATCTGGGCGAGCAGGTGGCGGATGGCGGGGTTGCCGAAGCGGGCCAGGATGGCGTCGACGTACTGCTGCGCATCGAAGCCTTGCATGGGTTGTAGAGTGGGGGCGATGTCTTCGCGCATCAGGGTTTCGACGAAGGCGGCCAGTGGCCGGTGGCGCATGGCATCGGCGACGGTTTCCAATTCGAGCAGGCTGCCGAGATAAGCAAGTGCGGAGTGCGGACCGTTGAGCAGGCGCAGCTTGGCGCGTGCATAGCCGGCGATGTCGTCGCTGAGGATCACGCTCGCCCGCTCGAACGCGGGGCGGCCGTTGCAGAAGCGGTCTTCGATCACCCACTGGCTGTAGCGCTCGCGTTGGATCGGCCAGGCGTCGCGCAGGCCGGTTTGCGCTTGTACTTGCGCGCGCAGCGCGTCGTCGCTGGCGGGGGTGATGCTGTCGACCATCGACCGTGGGAAAGTGGCGTGCTGGTCGATCCACGCCGCAAGCGCTGGATCGTGTTGCTGGGCGAGCCGCAACACCGCGCGGCGCAGCAGGCTGCCGTTGTCGGGCAGGTTGTCGCAGCTGAGCACGGTGAACGGCGCAATACCCTGCTGCCTGCGCTGGTGCAGGCCGGCGACGAGATAGCCGATGGCGCTGCGCGGTGTGCCGGGGTGGGCGATGTCGTGCGCGATGTCGGGGTGCGTAAGGTCGAGCGTGTCGCCAGCCAGGCAGTAGCCTTTTTCGGTGATGGTGAGGGTGACCAGCCGCACGGCGGGATCGGCCAGGCGCGCGAGCACGGCGGCCTGTTCGTCAGCGGCGCACAGCACCTCGCGGATGGCGCCGATGATGCGCAGTTGCGGGTGCTCGTCGAGCAGGGCGAGGGTGTACAGGCCGTCCTGTGGGCGCAGCGCGTCGCGCACGCTTGGGCTGTGCAGGGAGACGGCGCAGATGGCCCAGCTGGGATCGTCTGCGAGCAGGTCATCGATGTAGACGGCTTGGTGGGCGCGGTGGAAGGCGCCTGCGCCTAGATGGACGATGCCGATGGTGGTTGCAGCTGTGCCATAAGCGGGCGTTAAAACTACTGGCGGCAGGGTGGCAAGGGTGTCGAGCGAAAGACGTGGGGCTTGCATCGTGGTGTCTGCGTATTAGGGATGTGTGGTGGAGTCGCCTGCGCCGTACCCTCACCCCAACCCCTCTGCCGAGGGGAGAGGGGCTTAGGGCAATCGCGGCCGGAGGGTTTCTTTGCCCACGTCCGCAGAGCGAGGGGCTTCGAAGGGCGCTACTTGTCGGTGACGGTGAAGCGTTGCCTGCTGCGGATATCGGCGCTGGAGGCGCCGATCTGCACCTCGTAGGCGCCTGGGTCCACCGCGTAGGCCTTGCGCTGCTCGTCGTAGATGCGCAGGGCGTCTTGTGCCTTGATGGTGAAGCGCAGCTGGCGTTGTTCGCCCGGCTGCAGGGTGATGCGCTGGAAGCCGTGCAGTTCCTTGTTGGCGCGTTCGCGTTGCGGCGTGAGCGGATGCAGGTAGAGCTGCACCACTTCATCGCCGGCGCGTTGGCCGGTGTTCTTCAGCATGACCGTGGCCGTGAGTGAGCCATCGGCGGCCACGGTGTTGCGATCCAGCTGCAGATCCGAATAGGCGAACTGCGTGTACGCCAGCCCATGGCCGAACGGGTACAGCGGCTTGCCGGCAAAGTAGCGATAGGTGCGGCCGCGCATGGCGTAATCGTCGAAGGCGGGCAGGCGCTCGTCTTCGCGGTAGAAGGTGATCGGCAAACGGCCGCCGGGGCTGGCCTGGCCGAACAGCACATCGCCCACCGCGCTGCCGCCGCGTTGGCCGGGGTACCAGGCCAGCAGGATGGCGGGCACATGCTGCTGCGCCCAGTCGATGGCCAGTGCCGAGCCGGTGGTCAGCACCGCCACCACCGGCGTGCCGGTGGCCTGCAGCGCCTGCAGCAACTCGCGCTGTGGTTTGGGCAGGCGAGTGTCGGTGCGGTCGCCGCCGGCAAAGCCGGGATAGTTGACGTCCATCTCCTCGCCTTCGACATCGCCGGTGAGCCCGCCCACGAACACCACCACCTCGGCATTGCGTGCGGCGTCCACCGCCTCCTGCAGCGGCGGCTTGGCGCCGGGCATGCGCCAGGCCAGGCGCACGCCGGCATCGCGGGTGGCCTCGTAATACTCCACACGCAGGTCGTAGGCCTTGCCGCCTTCCAGTGCGACGCTGGCATTGCCGCCGCGCATGCGCGGCGCGTCGCTCCATTGATCGATCAGCAGCTTGCCGTCCAGATACAGACGCACGCCATCGTCGGCGGCGATCTGCAGCTCGTAGCTGCCCGACACCGGCGGCAGCAGCTGGCCATGCCAACGGACGCTGAAGTCGTCCTTGGCCAGCGCACGCTCGGCCTGCAGTTCACCGCGGCCCACTGCATCATCGGTAGGTGCATTGCGGTCCCAGCGGAAGGCGATGCGCGGGTCGATGCGGGTCAGCACCGGCTGGCCGGCCAACGCACGTCCACGGAAGTACTCGCCGGTGAGGCCGTTCTGTTTGGCATCTGGCGACGGGCGCAGATAGCGCGTGTCGATCGGTGCGGCGGCGTTGGGGTCTTCGCGTCCTTCCACCAGGTCGCTGCCGCGTGCGTAGACCACCTGCGCCTGCGGCGCGGCCTCGCGGATGCCCTGCAGGATGGTGACCGGCGCAGCCGGGGTGCCGTAGTAATTGCCCAGCAGCGACATCGGGTCGTCGGCGGTGGGCCCGATCACGGCGATGCGCTTGAGCGTGGGTTTGAGCGGCAGCAGGCCATCGTTCTTCAGCAACACCAGCGATTTGCGCGCGATGCGGCGCGCCAGTGCATCGTGCTGCGGCGATTGATTGGCCGAGGGCGGAATCTGCGCCCACGGCACCTTGGCCGGCGGGTCGAACATGCCCAGCCGCATGCGCGTGGTCATCAGCCGCTTGAGCGCGGTGTCGATGCTGGCTTCGTCGATCAGGCCCGCACGCACCGCCGCCGGCAACGCAGCATAGGTGTCGCCACAATCCAGGTCTGTGCCGTGCTTGACGCCGAGCGCGGAGGCGGCCTCGGGCGTGGGCACGATCTTGTGGTTCTGCCAGATGTCGCGGATGGCGGCGCAGTCGCTGACGATATAGCCATCGAAGCCCCAGTCGCGGCGCAGGATGCCTTCCAGCCGCGTGCTGGCCGAGGCGGATTCGCCGTTGACGCGGTTGTAGGCGCCCATCACCGCGGCGACCTTGCCTTCCTGCACCAGGGCCTGGAAGGCGGGCAGGTAGGTCTCATACAGATCGCGTTCGCTGGGATGCACGTCGAAGTGATGGCGGTCCGCCTCCGGGCCGCTGTGCACCGCAAAGTGCTTGGCAGTGGCATCGAGCTTGCGGTACGGGCCCTGCTGGGCCTGCAGGCCCAGCACGAAGGTCACGCCCATGCGCGCGGTCAGGAACGGGTCTTCGCCGTAGGTTTCCTGCCCGCGACCCCAGCGCGGGTCGCGGAAGATGTTGATGTTGGGCGACCAGAAGGTGAGCCCCTGGTAACGCTTGTGCTCGCCGCGTGCCAGGAACGCGTGATGCTTGGCGCGTGCCTCGTCGCCGATGGCGATGGCCACCTCGGCCATCAACGGCGTATCGAAGGTGGCCGCCAGGCCGATCGCCTGCGGAAACACGGTGGCGCCGCCGGCACGCGCCACGCCGTGCAGCGCCTCGTTCCACCAATCGTATTCGGGCACCTGCAGGCGCGGGATCGCCGGGGTGGCGTTCTGCATCTGCGCGGCCTTTTCCTCCAGCGTCATGCGCGCCACCAGGTCGGCCGCGCGTACATCGAACGGGCGCTGGGTATCCAGGTATGGCGGCGGCGTTGCGGCCTGCGTGGCGGTGGCGGCAAGCGCCATCGCCAGCAGTAAGCCGCGCGCAGGTGGGCGACTCGGGGTGGTGGCGCGGTGGGCGGGGTGCGAATGCATGGTCAGTCCTCCTGGGTGCGGTGCGGTTCCAGCTGGGCAAACGGCCCGATCATGCTGCCGACGAAACCGCCGGCCTGTGTGGTGCTGAGCATGCCTGCATCGTCGTTGCGGCGTAGCGATTGCCAGCCGCGCCCATCGGCATCGAAGGCGAAGCTGTACGCCCCACCGTCGCCGCTGATCTGCAGGCGCAACTGTGCGGTTGCGGGGATGCGTGTGCGTGCGAGCGTGGTGGTTGTTGCGCCCTCGCGCTTGTCGAGGAAGACGTCCAGCGCATCGCCGTTGCGTCGCACGCCCAGCGCATACCACGCGTTGGAATTCTGAAAGGCAGCAAGCCCTGCGCTGATGCCGGCCTGCGTGGGTACCGCCAAGGCCGTGCTTGCGGTAAAGCGCGTGTGCTGCTGGCGACGTGCGAGGAAGGCGGGTGTGGCGGTGCTGTCCAGGCCGTGTGCATTGGCATGCAGCGTCACCCAACCGGCGCGCGTGCGCAGGTTGGCCACTTCATGTTTGGGCACACGTAAATAAAGCCATTCGCGCTGTAATGAGGTGCCGGCGAAGTCGTCGCGCCAGGTGAAGTTGCCCGACAACGGGGCTTGATCGGCCGGTGTCTTGCCGCCGCGCGGGCTCTGTGCGTGATACGGAATCGGCTCGCCGGCCGGCAGGATCGACGGCCAACCATCACGCCAGTGCACCGGCAGCAGGAAGGTTTCGCGCCCGGTGTTGTAGCGCTCGCCCGCATACGGGCGGCTGGCCAGGAACACCGCCCACCATTGCCCGTCCGGTGTGTCCACCAGATCCACATGCCCGGCATTGCTGATCGGATGCGCGCGCTCGGCCGGAAGGTCGCGCTGAGTCAGGATCGGGTTGTGCGGCGAGGCCTCGAACGGCCCCCACACGTTGCGGCTGCGCAGCACCACCTGCGAATGCTGCGGCCCGGTGCCGCCTTCGGCACACGAGAGGTAATACCAACCGTCGCGTTGATACAGATGCGGGCCTTCGATCCAGATCGGCTTGCTGGCCAGCTCCACGCCACCGTTGAGCAACACCTTGCGTGGGCCGACCGGTTGATTGCTGGCGATGTCGAAACGCTGCATCCAGATCGCGCGATGGCCGTCGTACAACGGCGTGCCTTGCGGCGGGCCGTTGTTGAGTAGATACGCGCTGCCGTCGGTGTCGAAGAACAGCGACGGGTCGATGCCATCGATGCCCGGCAACCACGTCAGTGGCGACCATGGACCTGCGGGATTGCTGGCACTGGCGATGAAATTGCCGCCGCTATCGACCGATGTACCTACGACATAGAAACGTCCGGCATGATGACGGATGCTGGCAGCGAACATGCCGCGCGACACGCCCAGCCCGTCGTAGTCGAGCTGCTCGCGGCGTTCGACCACATTGCCGATCTGCGTCCAGTGCACAAGATCGGTACTTTCGAACACCGGAATCGCCGGGAAATACGCAAACGTGGAATTGACCAGGTAATAGCGCTCGCCTACGCGCGTCACGCTGGGGTCCGGATAGAACCCGGCCAGCACCGGATTGCGGTAATGACCGGCCGGCAGCGGTTTGGTGAACACCGTATCGTCGCCACGATAGTCGAACCAATCGAAAGCGACATCGGCCTGCGCTTGCGCCTGCACGGTCGTGGGCGCGAGCACTGCGATGACAGCGCTCAACACCACGTGGCGAGCCAGCATCAGAGCAACGCAGGCGGCGCGCAGACGCCGCAGGCTCGACGCCGGCTCCGCATGCCGGACAGGCCCGCTTGGCTGCCGCAAGGGCGTTGTATGGGGGGCGCCTGGACGCACCGCGCTAGACCGCATCACCAGTCCCACATCGCGCCGTCTTCCAGCCGCGCCACCGGCAACTGCTTGGGCACGTAAGGGTACTTAGCGGCCAGGGTTTCGTCGATGTCCACGCCATGCCCGGGTGTTTCGCCGCAATGCAGGCGTCCATCGCGGAACACGTAATCGTGCGGGAATACCGCATTGGCCTCGTCGGAATGGAACATGTATTCCTGGATGCCGAAGTTGGGCACCCAGGTGTCGAAGTGCAGGGCCGCGCCCATGCACACCGGCGACAGATCGGTGGCGCCGTGGAAGCCGGTGCGCACCTGATGCAGCGCGGCGAAGTCGGCCAGCCGGCGCACGTGGGTGATGCCGCCGGCGTGGACGATGGTGGTGCGGATGTAGTCGATCAACTGCTGCTCGATCAGGTGCTTGCAATCCCAGAGCGAGTTGAACACCTCGCCCACCGCCAGCGGCGTCACCGTGTGCTGGCGAATGATCTCGAACGCGCGCTGGTTTTCCGCCGGCGTGGCATCTTCCAGCCAGAACAGCCGGTACGGCTCCAGGTCGCGGCCCAGGCGCGCGGCTTCGATCGGGGTGAGCCGGTGGTGGGCATCGTGCAGCAACTCGATCTCATCGCCGTGGTCGGCGCGCAGCTGCTCGAACAACTGCGGCACCACGCCCAGGTAGCGCGGCGTGGACCACACCGTTTCGGTGGGCAGTTCGCTTTCGGCCGGCTCGTACGGCTTGCCGCCGCTGGAAATGCCATAGGTCTTCTTGATGCCGGGCACGCCGCACTGCGCGCGGATCGCGATGAAACCCCGCTCGCGAAAGCGGCCCACCTCATCGCTGGTTTCGGCGATGTCGCGGCCATTGGCATGGCCGTACACCAGCGCGCCCTCGCGCGAGCGCCCGCCCAGCAGCTGATACAACGGCAGGCCGGCCATCTTGCCCAGAATGTCCCACAGCGCCACGTCCACCGCGGCGATGGCGCTCATCGTCACCGGGCCGCGCCGCCAGTACGCGCCGCGATAGAAGAACTGCCAGATGTCCTCGATGCGGCCGGCATCGCGGCCGATCAGGTTCGGCACCAGGTGTTCCTGCAGGTACGCTGCCACCGCCAGCTCACGGCCGTTGAGCGTGGCATCGCCCAGCCCGGTGATGCCCGAGCGGGTGCGGATCTTCAAGGTGACGAAGTTGCGCCCGGGGCAGGTGACGATGACGCGCGCCTCGACGATCTCGCGATCGCGGGCCGAGCCTTGCAGCGGAGCAGGGGAGTCAGGAGTCTGTGACATCGTGGTCTCGCTCAGGGAGAAGTGGCGGCAGTGATGGGAAGTTCGAACGGGCCGGCCGGCAGGCCGCTGCGGTCGTACAGCGTGCAGACCGGGCTTTCGGCCCAGCAGTAGCGCACGCGCGTGGGGTCCAGGCCGGGAGGAATGCGCAGAGCGATGGCGTGGTCGTGCACGGTGGCGACGGCATAACGACAGGTGTCGGGGGCGGCGGCACAGACCTCGAAACCGATCGGTGCATCGTTGCCATAACTCAGCAACGTGGTGTCCACGGCATCGAAGGCGATGCGCACGCCGTCGCCTGCGCGTTGCGCGCTGCGCGGTACCGGGCCGGAGGGCGCAAGCGCCTGCCCATACGCCACCTGCCGCGCCGCGCGCGCCAGGCGCCGGCCCAGTTCCTGCTTGTTGGCCGGGTGGATGTCGTAGCGGTCGCCGATGTCGATCGTCACCGCCAGGCCCGCGTGCGCATCGTCGGCGACGAAGCGGCGCTGTGCCTCGCGCAGCTGCGCCCAGCCGCTCTCCACCGGCTGGGTGGGCGGCGCGCCATAGTTGGCCAGTTGCACGATCAGCAGCGGCAATTGCGCACCGAAGCGCTGCCGCCAGTCGCGCTGCCATGCGGTGAGCAAGGCCGGGTAATGCGCGGCATCGCCGGCGTTGGATTCGCCCTGGTACCAAAGCACGCCACGCAGGCCGAGCTGGCCGAGCGGGGCGATCATGCCGTTGTACAAGGTGGTCAGCCCGGCCGCCGACGACCATGGCGCGCGCGGTGGCGAGCCCAGTTGCGGCGGCACGATGCGGTACTGCCAGGGTGCATCCAGCGGCAGCGTGCTGCCATCGGCGAACTGCAGCGCACGCGATTGCGCATCGCCCAGCAACCCGCCACGCCGATAGGTGTTGAGCACATTGAGCACGATGCTGTTGCGCCCGGCGTGCAGGCGCCCGCGCGGCAAGCGGTAGCGGCGCGGCTGATCGGCGCCGTAGCTGCTGCCCACGCCGCGCCCGTTGACCCAGGTCTGGTCCAGCTCGTCCACCGGCCCGAGCAGCAGGCTGGCGTCCTGCGCGGCCTGCGCCTGCGTCAGCTCCACGCTGGTGCGGTACCAGACCATGCCGTTGAAGCCGACCAGCTGCGGCACGCCCCAGTCGTCCCACGCGCCCAATGCCGCCGGTGCGGTTTGCCAGGCGCCGGGCGCGTCCGCTTGCCAGGGCTCGCCCTGGCCGTGCGCCTGCCACCAGGCTTCCCAAAGCGCGGCCCAACGCGGCGCCGCATCCACCGGGTCGACGGCGTATCGCGCCAGCACATCCAGTGCCGGGCCATCGTCGCCGGCGGCGCGCAAGGCTGTCTCGCCGATCCAGGCCTGCAGTTGCGAGCCGCCCCAGGAAGCATTGATCAGGCCCATCGGCACATCGACGGTCTTCTGCAACTCACGTGCGAAGTAATAGCAGGCGGCAGAAAACTCCTTCACCGTCTCCGGCGTGGTGAGCTGCCACGCGGCAGCGCCACCGAAGCTGCGCTGCGGTGTCGGGCTGGACTGCGCCGGCACCTTGAACATGCGGATGCGCGGGTTGTCGGCATCGGCGATCTCGCTGCGTGAATCCAGCGTGCGATGCACCGGCAATTCCATATTCGATTGGCCCGAGCACAGCCACACATCGCCGATCAGCACGTCGTTGACCTGCTGCGTCACGCCCGTGCCGGTGCGTGCGCTCAAGGTGTACGGGCCGCCGGCGGCGTGCGCAGGCAGGCGCGCTTCCCAATGGCCCTGCCGGTCTGCGCGCGCCTGCACCTGCTGCGCATCCAGTTGCACGCGCACGCGCGCGCCCGGGGCCGCATCGCCCCACACCCGGATCGGCGCATCGCGCTGCAGCACCACATGCTCCTGAAACAGCGCATGCAGCAGCGGCGCATCGACCGCCTGCGCCAGGGGCGGCAGCAGCGCTGCCATGACGGCCAGCAGCGTACGCGCGCTCATTTCGGATTCCCCGGCGCATACGGAAATTTCAATGCTTGGTAATACGCCAGCGGATGCGCCGGCGGCGCCGTGCCGGCAGGCAACGGCAGCCCGGACACACTTTGGAAGTAGGCGATGCTGGCATCGCGCCACCACTGCGCTTCGTCCTGCTGAATCGCCAGGAAACTTGCCACCTGCTGGTAACGCGGTGCATCGATCCTGCCGGCCAGGCCCTGCCAGGTCGCGCGCATCGCACGCACCTCGTCCACGCCGTGGTCGTAGTGCCACACCAGCTCGTCCCACAGCGGCCGCCCGGAGGCCATGCGGTGCTCCCAGGGCACATGGTGGAACCACAGCAGGTAACGCTCCGGCACGCGCTGCACATCGCCGAACACGCGCGCCACCGGCTTGGCGTATTGCGCCACCGCATTGCTGCCGCCGGCACTGCGATCGAAGCCGATGCCGTGACGGTCGGCGCGGTGGTAGTAGACCGGGTCCCAGTCCCGGCGCTCGCTGCCGGCATCCCACGGCGCCGGGCCGTAGTGATGGCCGCGCCCCATCAGGTGATGCAGGCCGAGCGGGGTCATGTAGTCCACCACCGCCTCGCGCGAGCGCAGCAGCATGTCCACCACGGGCATCACCACAGCAGTGTCATTGGAGAACGTCATACGCACCCAGTCCTGCGCGATGGCCTGCGGCGACACCTGCGGATTCCACGCCAGCCGCCCGTAGGCGTACCAGTTGGCCTGGTCGAAGATCGAGCCACTCCAGTTGCGGTCCGCCCCGATGTTGGCCACCCCGGCGATACCGGTCAGCCGCGTGCGGCCGGCATCCTTGAACAAACTGCCATCCACGCTGCTGGCCACCGTCGAGCCCTTGCCGCGCGCGTAGGTGTCGGCCTGCAGGGTTTCGGCAAACAGCGTGCCCAGGTAGGCCAGGTGGGTGGAAAAGCCCAGATACTCCTTGGTGATCTGGAATTCCGGCATCAACGGCGTCTTGCGCATCGCGCCGAACAGCGGATGGAATGGCTCGCGCGGCTGGAAGTCGATGGCACCATTTTTGACCTGCACGATCACGTTGTCGCGGAACCGGCCATCCAGCGGCAGGAACTCGCTGTAGGCCTGCTTTGCGCGATCGTCCGGCTGCTCATGCGAATAGACGAATGCGCGCCACATCACCACCCCGCCATGCGGCGCCAGCGCGTCGGCCAGCAGATTGGCGCCATCGGCATGGCTGCGTCCGTAGTCCTGCGGGCCGGGCTGGCCTTCGGAATTGGCCTTGACCAGAAAACCGCCAAAATCCGGAATGCGCGCGTAGATGGCGTCGGCGGTGTCGCGCCACCACCGCTGTACCTGCGGATCCAGCGGGTCCGCGGTCGTCAGGCCACCGATCTCGATCGGCGCGCTGAAGCGCGCGCTGAGAAACACGCGGATGCCATAGGGACGAAACACCCGGGCCAGTGCCGCCGCCTTGTCCAGGTACTGCGGCGTCAGGCTCCAGGCCTTGGCATTGACGTTGTTGAGCACGCTGCCGTTGATGCCCAGCGATGCATTGGCGCGCGCATAGTCGGTGTAGCGCGGATCCAGATACCCGGGCAGGGTCTGCCAGTTCCACAGGGACGCACCGGCATAGCCACGCTCGACCACCCCGTCCAGGTTGTCCCAGTGATTGAGCAGGCGCAGCTGCAGCCGCGGCGACTCGCGCAGGTCCAGCGCGGCCAGCGACTGGCCGGTCTGCAGCAGGCGCAGCAGGTGGAATGCCCCGTACAGCGCACCGACATCACTGCCGCCGACGATGGCGGTGGCGCGATGCCCGTCCACGCGGACACTGCGGATCAGATAGCCGTCGCGGCCCAGGCCGGTGGTCTGCAGGTGCAATGCCGCGATCTGCGGCGCAGCGGCCGCACCCAGCACGATCGCACCATCGCGCGTGACCGTGGCAGACGACGGCGGCGCAGCACCAAGCAGGCCCGACAGCCCACGCTGCAATTCATCGCGTGCGGCCTGCAACGTGGGCGAGTCGCCGGCGACGATCAATTCGCTCGCATTGCCGCGTAATTGCGCCGCGTTGGCCAGCGGGTGGTAGCGCAACCATAAATCGTAACCGTCTTCGGCGCGCGCATTGGCACTGGCCAGCACCAAGCCGGATAGCAGCAGCACCGCCAGCAACCATGGACGTGCCAAGGCACCGCAATACGCCATGCAACGCTCCGTTGCATGCGCGCTCATGCAGCTTGCTCCATCGACATCCACGTACACGGCGGCGTATCGCCGCTCTGCCTGCTTCCCGGTACCATGCGTCGCATCGTCGTGCACGCAGTGAGCGCTTGCGTTATCGCAACGGTTTGTGTGCATCGTGCAGGTTCGCCACCCACTTGAAGAGGCCACGCTTGGAGAAGGTCAGGAAATCGGTCCGCCGCACCAGCCGCGCGACCACCATCGACGAGGTGGCGGCGCTGGCGAAGGTCTCGCCGATGACGGTCTCGCGCGTGGTCAACAACAACGGCAGCGTGCGCGATGCCACCCGCGCACGCGTGCTGCGCGCGGTCGACAAGCTGGGCTACACGCCCAACCTGGCGGCCAGTGCCCTGGCCGCCGCGCAGAGCACGCGCATTGCGTTGATCTACAGCGACCCCAGCGGCGCCTACCTGCGTGAGCTGCTGCTGGGCGTGTTGCGGGTTGCCTCGCGCACGCCGATCCAGCTGGTGATCGATTGCTGGGACGACCTGGATGCAGACGCCGAACGCCGTGCCGCGCGCAAGCTCGCCAAGGGCGTGGCCGGGGTGATCCTGCCGCCACCGCTGTGCGAATCCAAGGCCGCGGTCTTGGAACTGGTCCGCGCCAAGGTGCCGGTGGTGGCGATCGCCTCCAACCATTTCAGCCCGGATGTGGCCTGCGTGCGCATCGACGAATTCGCCGCCGCCAAGGAAATCACCGAGCATTTGATCGCGCAGGGCCACACGCGTATCGGCTATATCGCCGGGCACCCCAACCTGTCGGCCAGCACGCGTCGCTTCGAAGGCTTTCAGGCGGCGCTGGCCGATGCCGGGCTGCGGCTGGATCGGCATCTGGTGCAGCCGGGCGACTACACCTACAAATCCGGCTTGGTCGCCGCCGAAAAGCTGCTGGCGCGCAAGCGTCGCCCCAGCGCCATCTTCGCCAGCAACGACGATATGGCCGCCGCTGCAATCTCGGTCGCGCATCGGCGCGGGCTGGATGTGCCACGCGATCTGTCGGTGGTCGGCTTCGACGACACCTCCGCCGCCACCGCGGTCTGGCCCGAACTCACCACCGTGCAGCAGCCCATCGCCGCCATGGCCGACGCCGCGCTGGACATCCTGTTGAAGACGATACGCGCCAAGGAGCGCACGGCGAAGATGGTCGATCATGTGGTCGCGCACCTGCTGGTCAAGCGGGATTCGGTGGCCGCACCGGCGGCGCCGGATGCAGCGGAACAGCCCTGACGCTGCACGCGGTTCTGCGCGCAGGCTGCCGGTGATCGCCTGCGCGTGCAGGCGGTCACCGGCACGGCATCAACGCGTCAGATACTGGTTGATCAGGTTCTCGTAGGCTTCCTGGCGGCCGCTGAGTTGCTTGGGTTCGTTGCCGGCCGCGTACTGGGCCAGATCCACCAGCGTGCTGCTGCCGTTGGCAAACTCCGCACCCGCGCCGCTGTCGAAGCTGGCGTAACGCTCGGCGCGCCACTGCTCCAGCGGCGAAGCGGTCAGCAGCGCATTGGCCACTTCCAGCCCGCGTGCGAACGCGTCCATGCCGCCGATATGCGCCAGGAACAGGTCCTGCGGATCGGACGACTCGCGGCGCACCTTGGCATCGAAATTCAGCCCGCCCGGTGCCAGCCCGCCCTGGCGCAGCACCACCAGCATGGCGCCGACGGTGTCGTACAGGTCAGTCGGGAACTGGTCGGTATCCCAGCCGTTCTGCGGGTTGCCGCGGTTGGCATCGATGCTGCCGAGCAGGCCGGCATCGGCTGCCACCTGCAGGTCGTGCTCGAAGCTGTGGCCCGACAGCGTGGCGTGGTTGGCTTCGATATTGAGCTTGAAGTCCTGGTCCAGGCCGTGCTGGCGCAGGAAGCCGATCACCGTGGCGCTGTCGAAGTCGTACTGGTGCTTCATCGGCTCCATCGGCTTGGGCTCGATCAGGAAGTTGCCTTGGAAGCCGATCGCACGGCCGTAGTCGCGTGCCAGGGTCAGAAAGCGCGCCATGTTGTCCTGCTCGCGCTTCATCTGGGTATTGTGCAGGCAGGCGTAGCCCTCGCGGCCGCCCCAGAACACGTAGTTTTCGCCACCCAGCTCGACGGTGGCATCGATCGCGGCCTTGACCTGCACCGCCGCACGCGCCACCACGTTGAAGTCCGGGTTGGTCGATGCACCGTTCATGTAGCGCGGGTGCGAGAACAGGTTGGCGGTGCCCCACAGCAGCTTGACGCCGGTGTCGGCTTGGCGCTGCTTGGCGATGCCGACCATGTGTTTGAGGTTGCGCTCGTACTCACCGATGTCGTCGGCATCCGGCGACAGGTCGATGTCGTGGAAGCAGTAATACGGCACGCCAAGCTTGGTGAAGAATTCGAACGCGGCATCGGCCTTGGCTTCGGCACGGTCCAATGCGGTGTTGCCGATATCCCACGGGTACGCGCGCGTGCCCGGGCCGAACGGATCGGCGCCATTGCCGCAGAAGCTGTGCCAGTAGGCCACGGCAAAGCGCAGATGCTCGGCCATGGTCTTGTCGCCGACCTGCTTGTTGGCGTCGTAGACCTTGAAGGCCAGCGGATTGTCCGAGTCGCGGCCTTCGAAGCCGATCTTGCCGATACCGGGGAAATATTCCTTGGCGCCGATGTAGACGGTGTTGCTCATGGGGCGGAACTCCTGCAAAGAGGCGAGGGAAGAAGGAAGGGCGTTGCAGACCAGTGGCCAGTCACGCAGCGCGGCAATCGTGCATGCGCACCGCCACCGCGCCAGCAGCGCGCACGCTCGATCAGCGCCGGGGACACATATGGGCGCAGGGCCTGACCCACGTCGCACAAAATGTTAGCGCTACCACACCTGCGACCGAAAAAAGCCGCGCGGTGGAGCGAAGCTGGAGATGCCATGCCGATCCCGAGTGAAGCGGTCTGCCCGACTTTACCCAGCCCGGCGCCGAAAGGCTTGCTGCGCTGCGAGATGTGCGCTGCCCCGACCACCTGCGGCACCCGCAGCCGCGTTGGGCCCGCTGACGCCGCAGCACCACCAGACGCACGCCGAACGCCCCGCCCGCAAGCGTCTGACCACCCGTTCAGCCGCGCACGCCCGGCGCCGGCCCGCCGCGCGCCGGGCAGCTACAATGGGCGGCTTATGACCGCTGTCCTGCCGCTGCCGCAACCCCTGGCCGACCCCGCGCCGCGCGACCCGCGCCAGCGGCTGCAGCGTGAGCAGCTGCGCCTGGGCAAACGCCTGCAGCGCCAGGTGGGCCAGGCGATTGCAGACTTCGGCATGATCGCGCCCGGCGACAAGATCATGGTGTGCCTGTCCGGCGGCAAGGACAGCTACACCTTGCTGGACATGCTGCTGCAGCTGCAGCGCAAGGCGCCGGTGCCGTTCACCCTGGTGGCGGTCAATCTGGACCAGAAGCAGCCCGACTTTCCCGCCCACGTCCTGCCCACCTATCTGCGCGGACTGGACGTGCCGTTCGCCATCGTCGAGCAGGACACCTATTCGGTGGTCAGCCGGGTGATCCCGGCCGGCAAGACCATGTGTTCGCTGTGCTCGCGGCTGCGGCGCGGCGCGCTGTATGCCTATGCGCAGGCGCACGGCGTGACCAAGATCGCGCTCGGCCATCATCGCGACGACATCGTCGCCACGTTCTTCATGAACCTGTTCCACCACGCCCGGCTCGCGGCGATGGCGCCCAAGCTGCGCAGCGACGACGGCCAGCACGTGGTGATCCGCCCGCTGGCCTATGTGCGCGAAGCCGACATCGCCGCTTACGCGCAGGCGCGCCAGTTCCCGATCATCCCGTGCAACCTGTGCGGCAGCCAGGAAAACCTGCAGCGCCAGCAGGTCGGCCGCATGCTGCAGCAATGGGACCGCGAGCAGCCCGGGCGGGTCGAGCAGATCGCCCGCGCGCTGGCCGATGTACGGCCCGAGCAACTGGCCGACCGCACCCTGTTCGATTTCCTGGCGCTGGGCCGCAATGGCGATGCAGCACCGCCCGATCCTGATCTCGATTCCAGCGCCTGGCTCGCCGCAGGCGACAGCGCACACGACAGCGACTGACGCGGCCACCACGGCGGCGGCAGTCTTCCCACCCTCCACGTTTCTTCCTCCTCTTCGGTCTGACGCATGTTCTTTCGTAATCTCACCCTGTTCCGTTTCCCGACCACGCTGGATTTCTCCGAGATCGACACGCTGCTGCCGCAGGTGCAGCTCAAGCCGGTCGGCCCGCTGGAAATGAGCTCGCGCGGTTTCATTTCCCCGTTCGGCCGCGACGAGCAGGAAGTGCTCTCGCATCGTCTGGAAGACTTCCTCTGGCTCACCGTCGGTGGCGAGGACAAGATCCTGCCCGGCGCGGTGGTCAACGACCTGCTCGAGCGCAAGGTTGCCGAGATCGAGGAGAAGGAAGGCCGTCGCCCCGGCGGCAAGGCGCGCAAGCGCCTGAAGGACGACCTGATCCATGAGCTGTTGCCGCGCGCCTTCGTCAAGAGCTCGCGGACCGATGCCATCCTGGACCTGCAGCACGGCTACATCGCGGTCAACAGCTCCAGCCGCAAGAGCGGCGAGAACGTGATGAGCGAGATCCGCGGCGCGCTCGGCAGCTTCCCGGCACTGCCGTTGAACGCTGAAGTCGCACCGCGCGCCATCCTCACCGGCTGGATCGCCGGCGAACCCCTGCCCGAAGGCCTGAGCCTGGGCGAAGAATGCGAGATGAAGGATCCGATCGAAGGCGGCGCGGTGGTCAAGTGCCAGCACCAGGAATTGCGCGGCGACGAGATCGACAAGCACCTGGAAGCCGGCAAGCAGGTGACCAAGCTGGCGCTGGTGCTGGACGACAATCTGTCGTTCGTGCTCGGCGACGATCTGGTGATCCGCAAGCTCAAGTTCCTCGATGGCGCACTGGACCAGCTCGAACACAGCGAAGACGACGGCGCGCGCGCCGAACTCGACGCGCGCTTCGCACTGATGAGCGCCGAAATCCGGCGCCTGTTCCTGCTGCTGGAAACCGCGCTGAAGCTGAGCAAGGCCGAGTAACCAGGTTTCGAACTACGGCGTTGTCGAGCCACGATGCAGGGCTTGAATCATCCGAGGCCTAAATCAACAGCTCGCAGCGTCGCGGGCGCGGTGCCCTCACCGCTTGCGGGACGCGCCGTGAACCCGTCCCTGGGGGCTCGGTGGCGGCATCCATGCCGCCACACGGTCCCGCAACCGGTAAGGACACCGCACCAGACAGTTGGTCGGTGCTCTTGTGAGAGCTGTCTGTCGTGCGGCGCCCATCAGACATGGAGCCGATACGTCATGAGCGAACGACGCATCCAACACCGCTCTTACCGTGCGCACCGACCATCTCGACAGGTCCTTGCCTGCTCACCGTCGCGGGACCTTACGCGGCATGGATGCCGCGTAAGAGCCTACAGGGACGTACTTGCGGCGTGTCCTGCGATGGTGGGCAGGCAAGGGCCCTGCACCAACGCGCAGCGTCGAGGCCGCGGTGTCCTCACCGCTTGCGGGACACGCCGTGAACCCATCCCTGGGGGCTCGGTGGCGGCATCCATGCCGCCACACGGTCCCGCAACCGGCAAGGACACCGCACCAGACAGTGGGTCGGCTGCTTTCTTGAAAGCGTGGCGCTCGGCTTGCGGTGGGCAGACGCGACGTTTGCAGATTGCGCGTCAAAACGCTTGTCTGCTGCTCGGTCTGCGGTGAGACGAGTGGTGGGAAGCCGGTCGAGGCACAGTGGCTCGACCATCGCACCTCAACTTCTGCTTGCAGCCATGCACACCGACCATCTCGACAGGTCCTTGCCCGCTCACCGTCGCGGGCTCTTACGCGGCATGGATGCCGCGTAAGAGCCTCCATGGATGGATTCACAGCGCGTCCCACGATGGTGGGCGGGCAAGGGCCCTGCAGCCAACGCGCAGCGTCGATGGCGCGGCGCCCTCACCGCTCGCAGGACACGCCGTCACATCGCATGTATCAATCGCGCCATCTCACCACCTGACACATCGCAGCGCTATCCTGTGTCCATGTTCAAGCCCGTCCGCCGTCTGATCGCGCCCGCCCCGCAGGTTGTCGAACGCGACTGCGTGCGCGTGCAACTGGACGGGCGTGAAATCGCGGTCCTGCGCGTGCGCGACCCGCGTGCGCGGCGCATCAAGCTCAGCGTCGACGAACGCGGTGCGCGGTTGACCCTGCCGCTGCGCGCAAGCCTGGTGTCGGGCGAGCGCTTTCTGCTGGCGCACCTGGACTGGTTGGGCACGCAGCTGTCGCGTTATCAGCAGGTCGATGCGTTTCCGGCGCTGGCGCGTGGCGTGCCGGGGTTGCTGCCGTTACGCGGCGCCTTGTTGCCGCTGAGCTGGCACGACGGGCGCTACGCACGTATCGAGGTCACCGACGACGGCGCGCAGTTCCATGTGCCTACGCGTCTAGGTGATGCAGGCCTGCGCCGCACGTTGAAGGAATTCTACGAAGCACAGGCGCGCGCCGATGTCGGACGCTGGTTGCCGACCTATCTGCCCGGCCTGCCGCGCGCGCCGGCGCGGGTGCGGCTGAAGGTGATGTCCTCGCAGTGGGGTTCGCTGGCACCGGATGGCTCGATGGCGCTGGACCTGGCGCTGGTGCTCGGCCGCCCGTCCGCGTTCGAATACGTGCTGGTGCACGAGCTCTGCCACCTGCTGCAGGCCAATCACTCGCCTGCGTTCTGGGCCGAGGTGGAGCAGCGCTTTCCCGCCTGGCGCGACGAGCGCAGCTATTTCCACGAACACGGGCGCCAGCTCAAGGCGCAGCTGCGGCGGTTGCTGCAGGCTGAGTGAGCTGTCGCGTGCAGGGCAACAAACGGCAGGAACTTCAGCGCATTCGCATCGCGCCGACGCATGCTTGCCTCACCTGCATCACGCGCGCTGCGGCGGCAGCGATGCCAGGAATCCGTTGATCACCGCCGCCACCGCGTCCGGTGCTTCCATATGCACATGGTGGGTGCCGGGCAACAACTGCAGGCGCGCATCGCGCATCAGCGCCACGCGGTGGTCGCGCAAGGCAGCGGGGAAGTACACCTGCGCCGGCGTGGCGAAGATGGCCTGGACCGGGCAGGCGATGGAGGCCAGCAGCACGTCGATCTGCGCTTCGGTCATGCGGATGGCCGTGGGCAGGGTCAGGCGCGGGTCGCTGCACCAGCTGTAGCCGCCTTCGACCGCGCACGCGCCGCGCTCCACCAGCAGCCGCGCGGCCGGTTCGGTGAGCTGGTTGGCCATCATGCGTGCGCGCACCGGCATCTCCATCGACGGAAACACGCGCAGCGGCCGCTGTGACAAGGTGCGTGCCGAGGCAATCGCATCGCGCAGGCGGGTGGCGGTGCCTTCCACCGGCTCGGCCAGTGCACCCAGCGCCTCGATCGCGATCAGCGCCTCCACGCGTTCCGGCGCCGCGGCGGCCAGCAGGCTGGCGACACCGCCGCCCAGCGAGTGGCCGAGCACGCTGAAGCGCTCCCAGCCCAGCGCATCGGCCACCTGCAGCAGAATGCCGATCGCGCTGCTGAGCGTGTACTCGGCACCGACCGGCAACCACGCGCTATGGCCGTGGCCGGGCAGATCGAGCAGGACCAGGTCCAGGTCCTGTGCATGCAGGTGCGCGCTCAGCGGCAGGAAGCTGGCGGCGTTGTCCAGCCACCCATGCAGGGCCAGCACCCGGCGCGGGCCACGGTCCGGGTTGCGCAGTCCGGTGACCCGGCCGATCGCCAGGTCGCACGCAAACGGCTCCAACCTCACGCGCGCCGCGCCACGGCGGCCAGTGCCTGCGCATGTGCCGGGCTGGCATTGAGGCAGGGGATGTAACTCAGGGTGGCGCCGCGTTCGGCCAGCGTTTCGGCAAAGCCCAGCGCCACTTCCTCCAGGGTTTCCAGGCAATCGGTGGCAAAACCCGGGCAGACCAGGTCGAAGCTGCGCACGCCGCCTTCGGCCAGTTTCCACAAGGTCGGTTCGGCGTAGGGCTGCAGCCAACGCTCCGAGCCGAAGCGCGACTGGTAGCCCATCTGCCATTCGTCCGCGCCCAGGCCCAGCGCGGCGACGATGGCCTGCGCGCTGCGCTCGCATTGCTGCGGATACGGATCGCCGGCATTGGCCACGCGCTGCGGCAGGCCGTGGAAGGAGAACATCAGCTTCTCGCTGCGCCCGTGCGCCTGCCAGTGCGCACGGATCGAATCGGCGATCGCCGCGACCCAGCCGGCGTCTTCGCAATACTCCTGGATCACCTCCACCGCGATCTCCGGTGCGCCCGGGCGCCAGGCGTCGATCACGTCCTGGATCGATGCGGTCGTCGTGGTCGAGTACTGCGGGTACAGCGGCAGCACCACGATGCGCCGGATGCCGCGCGCACGCAGGCCGTCCAGCGTCTTGCGCAGCGCCGGGGCGCCGTAGCGCATGGCCCATTCCACGTGCCAGTCCGGCATGACCTCCTTCAGGCCTTCGGCCAGCCGACGCGTGTACACAGCCAGTGGCGAGCCATCCGGCAGCCAGACCTTGGCGTATTTCTCGGCCGACTTGGGCCCGCGGATGGGCAGGATCACCCCGTACAGCAGCGGCTTCCAGAACAGCGGCGGGATCGCGACCACGCGGCGGTCGCTGAGGAACTCGGCCAGGTAGCGGCGCACGGCCGGGGCGGTGGGCGACTCGGGGGTGCCGAGATTGACGACCAGCAGGGCGGTATCGGGGGTGGTGTTCATGCGCGCCATTCTGGCAGAGCGCGGCAGTGCTGCCGAGGACAGCGCATCGATCGCCCCCATTGACCGCCTCTGGCACCCGCTTGCGCTCACCACCGATTCATTGCGCCACCACTAACGTCGCGCCATTGCTATCTTTGACGGATCATCCCCTGGAGCTTGTCATGCCTCGTCTGTCGCGCCTGGCCCTGTTGTTGTCGCTGACCTTCGCCGCCGGCCATGCCGTCGCCGGCCCGGAAGAGGACCAGCGCGCGCGTAACGCGGTGCGGGTGCTCAACGAGATCATGAAGATTCCCGAGCAGGCCATCCCGGACAAGCTGCTCGACGAGGCGCGCGCCATCGTGGTCATCCCCGATACGCTCAAGGCCGGGTTGGTGATCGGCGGCCGGCGCGGGCACGGCCTGATGTCGATGAAGAATGCCGACGGCAGCTGGTCGCAGCCGGTCTTCGTCAAGCTCACCGGCGGCAGCATCGGCTTCCAGGCCGGCGTGCAGTCCTCCGACGTGGTGCTGGTGTTCCGCAACGACCGCAGCCTGGACAACATCGTCAACGGCAAGTTCACCCTCGGTGCCGATGCCGGCGTGGCCGCCGGCCCGGTCGGCCGCAATGCCGCCGCCGCCACCGATGGCCAGCTCAAGGCCGAAATCTGGTCGTGGTCGCGCGCCCGTGGCCTGTTCGCCGGCGTGGCGCTGGACGGTGCGGTGCTGCAGATCGACGATGCCGCCGACCTCAACGCCTACGGTGGCGGCGCCACCCCGCGGATGATCTTCGAAGGCCGTACCAACGAGCGTGCCTCCACCGACGTGATCGCCTTCCGCGACCGCCTGGAAGAGGCGACCTACACCGCACGCGCCAATCGCGGTACCGATGGCAGCGCCGACGACAGCGCCAGCGCGCCGCGTCCGGCAACGCCGCCACCGGCACAGGCGGCCACCACACTGCCGCCTGCGGTCAACGAGGCCAGCACCGTGCCGATGCAGCCCAGCACCACGCCACCGCCGCAGCAGGGTTTCCAGCCGGTGTCCGATGGCGAAATCCGCACCGAATCGCTGGACGGCAACCGCTGACGCGCTGTCATCCCCCTGCGCGGTGCGCTGGGGTATCCTGCGCCTTCCTTCTTCTTCAGCAAGCGAGCAGATCATGGGCGGTTTCAGCATTTGGCACTGGCTGATCGTGCTGGTGATCGTGTTGCTGGTGTTCGGTACCAAGCGGCTCACCAGCGGTGCCAAGGATCTCGGCAGCGCGGTCAAGGAATTCAAGAAAGGCATGCACGACGAGGACAAGCCGGCAGGCAAGCTCGGCGACGACAGCCGCACGGCCGAGCAGGCACGTGAGGCGCAGGCCGAGCGCGATCGCGACGCGCGTTGATCCGGAGCGGCGTCGGTGTTTGACATAGGTGTTGGCGAACTGACGCTGATTGCGATCGTCGCCCTGGTGGTGCTCGGTCCCGAGCGCCTGCCCAAGGCGGCCCGGTTCGCCGGATTGTGGGTGCGCCGCGCGCGCATGCAATGGGACTCGGTCAAGCAGGAGCTGGAACGCGAGCTGGAGGCCGAAGAGCTCAAGCGCAGCCTGCAGGACGTGCAGGCCTCGCTGCGCGAGGCCGAAGACCAGTTGCGCAACAAGCAGCAACATCTGGAGCAGGGCGCCCGCGCGCTGCACGACGAGGTCGGGCGCGATATCGGGCGCGATATCGATATCCGCAGCACCACGACACCGGTGGCGACGCCGCTGGAGCTGGCGCATGCGGACCTGTCGGCTGGGGCCAATGCCGCGCCGGCAGCGGGCGCCGCCGATGCGCCTGAACATGCGGCCGCCGTACCGGTCATCGCCCAGGCACGGCCCATGGCGCCGGCGCCCCATCAGACATTGGTGCCGGCCCCCCATGACCCGGTGGTGCCGGCGCCGCATGCAGCGCATCTGGGCAATGCCAGCGCGCAGACGCCGGTTGCCTCGCCAATGGAGCCGGGCACGCCAGAGGCGCTGATCGAGCCGACCGAGCCGGGCAAGCTCCAGGAGAAGCGGCCGTGAGCCTGTTCGACGACGCACAGGCCGAAAGCAGTCTGATCGAGCATCTGGTCGAGCTGCGCGCACGCCTGGTGCGCGCCCTGATCGGCCTGGGCGTGGTGCTGCTGGCGCTGTTGCCGTTTTCCCGCGCGATTTACTCGTGGCTGGCCGCGCCGCTGATTTCGCAGCTGCCGCTGGGGCAGACGATGATCGCGATGAACCCGGCCGGCGCGTTCTTCGCCCCGCTCAAGCTGACCTTCTTCGTGGCGGTGTTCTTCAGCGTGCCGTGGCTGCTGTATCAGGCCTGGGCCTTCGTGGCGCCGGGCCTGTACCAGCGCGAGAAGAAACTCGCATTCCCGTTGCTGGCCTCGGCGGTGGCACTGTTCTACATCGGCTGCGCGTTCGCGTATTTCCTGGTGCTGCCGGCGGTGTTCCACTTCCTGACCACGTTCAAGCCGGACGTGATCGCCATTACCCCGGACGCCAATTCCTACCTGGATTTCGTGCTGGCGATCTTCTTCGCCTTCGGTGCCAGCTTCGAGCTGCCGGTGGCGCTGGTGATCCTGGTGCTGCTGGGCTGGGTCAGCCCCAAGCAGCTGAGCGAAGGCCGCGGCTATGCCATCGTCGGCATCTTCATCCTGGCCGCCGTGCTCACCCCGCCGGACGTGGTCTCGCAGCTGATGCTGGCCATCCCGATGTGCCTGCTCTACGAGCTGGGCATCATCGCCTCGCGCGCGGTGGGGCCGAAGAGCGCCTAGCGCGCGGACGGGGCCAGCATCGCCCCAGACGCCAATCACCCACGTAGGAGCGCACCCGGGCGCGACTGGGGCTTCCTGGCGAACGCTTCGTCGCGCCCAGGTGCGCTCCTACGGGTTGGGATGGTCTGGCGGCGACCCCGTTCGCGCGCGATCGGGGCTCTCCCGACGAATGCTTTGTCGCGCCCGGGTGCGCTCCTACGGGTTGGGATGGTCTGGTGACGACCCCGTTCGCGCGCGACCGGGGCTCTCCCGGCGAACGCTTCGTCGCGCCCTGGTGCGCTCCTACGGGGCGCGGGTCTGAGGCGGCAAGCACATCCGCAGGTCAGGGGCTCAGGCCGCAAACACATCCGGTCGTGAGGGCGCCGTCGGCTGGGCAGAAGCGCCTTGGTGCGTGAACATCTGCTTCCAGGCCGCGTAGACCGAGCCGGCGAACACCGGCATCAGCACCGCCATCAGCAGCAGCTGGGCCAGCCACATCGCCACGGTCTGGCCGGCGACCAGGCCGACGATCAGCGCCACGATCATCACCGCGAAATAGATCGCGAAGATGGCGATGAAGGCCAGCACGAAGAACACCAGCATCGCCGGCAGGTTGTGCAGGCTGGCGCGCAGGCTCTCGCGCAGCGCGTGGCCGCCGGTGCTGCGGTCGAACATCACCTGCGGCGGCATCACGAACAGTGCCAGGGTCATCGCCGCGAAGGTGGCGATGGTCAGCAGCAGCCACAGCAGGATGCGGCCGGCCGGCAGGCTGGCGGCCAGCTGCTCGATCTGCACCGGATCCGGCTGCGCGCCGGACTGGCTGATCTGGTTGATCTTGATCATCACCTCGGACAGCTGCTGCAGCCCGCTGGCGCCGATCATCACCAGCAGCAGCACGCCCAGCAGCAGGCCGGCGATCAGCTGCGGCAGCAGCGACACCAGCAGGTGCGGCGCGCGGCCGTCCTGCAGGCCGTGCAGCAGATGCGACGGCTTGGCGATGCGGCCTTCGTCGACCTCGCGGATCGCCCACAGCAGGCCGCCCATGAACAGCGGGCCGGCCAGCACCAGCAGGAACTGCAGGGCCGGGCCCAGCAGCGGCACCAGCACCGACAGCGACACCACCAGGGTGGCGGCCACGCTCCAGATCACCCCCAGCGAGCCAAGCGCCAGTGGCGCCCGCTTCAACAGCGAGAAACCGGTCAACAGCCATTCTGCGCCGGCAGACGCCGGCACCTTGCGGATTTCGCTCATTCCCATTCCGGATCGATACGCACCGGACCATCCGGCGTGGCGCGATTATCGCTGCTTTTGCGTGTGTGCGGCGGGATGAGTGGTCACTGTTTGCAGGCCGCGTGCGTGATGCACGAACCGGCGCAGCAGCTTGCGCGCGATCGGCGCGGCGGTGACCTCCCGGGCGACCGTACGGGCGCAGTGGCCGTGGCGGGCGATGCACTCGGCGCGCGCCTGCACATAGCCGCGCATGTGGTGGGTGGCGAACTCGGGGTGGAACTGCACGCCCCAGGTGGCCTGGCCCCAGCGGAAGGCATGGCAGCGGTCCTGGCGCGAATGCGCCAGCACGATGGCCCCGTCCGGGGCGCGCACCACGGTCTGCATGTGCGTGGCGTGCGCCGGGAAATGCGCCGGCAGGCCCGCAAACAAAGGGTCCTGCTCGGCTGGCGGGTGCAGTTCCAGCGCGATCGTGCCGGACTCGCGCCCGGCCGGGTTGTAGTCGACCTCGCCGCCCAGCGCGTGCGCCAGCAGCTGGTGCCCGTAGCAGATGCCCAGCAGCGGCATGCCCTGGTGGGCGGCATCGCGCAGCCAGGCGGCACTGCGTTCGCTCCAGTCGGCGCGGTCGGTGACATAGGCGGCCGAGCCACTGACGATGGTGCCGGCAAAGCCGGTGCGGTCGGGCAGGCGGCCGCCGTTGGCGACATCGATGGCGACGGTTTCGTGTTCGGCCAGCCCGGCCGCAACGCGGATCCAGTGCCGAAAGCGGCCGTATCGCTTCATCTCCGGCACGGGATGCCCGGTTTCGATGATCAGGAACGGCAAGGCGGACATGCGGACGAGCATCCAGCAGCGACTGATGTGCCCGATTGTAGGCAGCTCCCGCCGGTTTTTTTCAATTGGCGTGCCAATACATGCAGCTAAGGTTATGCCGGATGGCTATGTGCTGATGGCTGGGGGGCGGGGAGCTGGCTACTTGCGCTGTGTGGATGTAAGAGCAGTGATGGCTGAGATGGTTTGTGCCACGTCGGTTGCCGATTCGGTTGCCGTGGTGATCGTGCGCCGCTGATCTGGTTGTACTCGGCCGTGCCGTGTACCTGGTCAATGGTGAGGCGGAGCCCCTGCCAATGGCGGCATGTGCATGCCGACGTACCCTCATCCGCCCTTCGGGCACCTTCTCCCGGTGGGAGAAGGGAGAAGGTGGGAGAACGGAGCGAGCGCCTCTCCCGCCGGGGCGAGAGGGCATGGCTTGCGCGCCACTGGCGCGCGTGCCTTGGAGCGCCCGCGTCGCAAACGCGGGCCGGGGCCCGGAGCGGGGGTTGGGGTGAGGGTCGCCTGGGCCGATAACCGTGCAAGTCCCAGGCGATCCACCTAGTCCCGCGGCGGCAGGACCGACAACACCTCTTCCACCGTGGTCAGCCCGGCGGCGACCTTTTCAAGGCCGGTGCGACGCAGCGTGCGCAGGCCCTCGCCGCGGGCGGCGTGGCTGAAGCTGGCCAGGTCGGTGTCGGCGCGGATCAGGCTGCGCAGGCGCGGTGTCACCGGCAGCAGCTCGTACAGGCCGACACGGCCCAGGTAGCCGGTGCGGCGGCATTCCAGGCAGCCGACCGGCGCGTGCACGTTGAGCACCTCCGGCAGCGCTTCGCCCGGCTCGCGGATCGCCGACCAGTCGTCGTCGCTGAGCGTGTGCGGGCGTTTGCAGTGCACGCACAGGGTGCGCACCAGCCGCTGCGCCAGCACGCCGTTGAGCGTGGAGGCCACCAGGTAATGCGGCACGCCCAGGTCCAGCAAACGGGTGATCGCCGAGGCGGCGTCGTTGGTGTGCAGCGTGGACAGCACCAGATGCCCGGTCAGCGAGGCCTGCACAGCCATCTGCGCGGTTTCCAGGTCGCGGATTTCGCCGATCATGATGATGTCCGGGTCCTGGCGCAGCAGCGTGCGCACACCGCTGGCGAAATCCAGGTCGATGTTCTGCTGGACCTGCATCTGGTTGAATTCCGGCGCGATCATTTCGATCGGGTCTTCCACGCTGCACACGTTCACATCCGGCGTGGCCAGGCGCTTGAGCGTGGAATACAGCGTGGTGGTCTTGCCCGAGCCGGTGGGGCCGGTGACCAGCACGATGCCATGCGGGCGCTCGACCAGCGCGCTCCAGCCGGCGGCTTCTTCCGGGCTGAAGCCGAGTTGCTCGATGCTCTTGAACGCAGAATCCGGGTCGAAGATGCGCATCACGCACTTCTCGCCGAAGGCGGTGGGCATCGTGGACAGGCGCATTTCCACCTCGCGCCCGCCCGGCGACCGGGTCTTGATGCGGCCGTCCTGCGGGCGGCGGCGTTCGGCCAGGTCCATGCGGCCGAGCACCTTGATGCGGCTGACCACCGCGGTCATCACCGAGGGCGGCACTTCCAGCACCTTGTGCAGCACCCCGTCGATGCGGAAACGCATGCGCCCGGCCTCGCGACGCGGCTCCAGATGGATGTCGCTTGCCCGCTGTTCGTAGGCGTACTGCAGCAGCCAGTCGACGATATGCACGATGTGGTGGTCGTCGGCATTGACGTCGCCGGCGCGGCCCAGTTCCACCAGCTGCTCGAAACTGGGCAGGCCGGCACCGGGTTCGGCGCTGCGCACATCGCCGCGCGCGCCGCGCACCGACTGGGTCACGCCGAAGAACTCCATCGTGTAGCGGTGCAGGTCCAGCGGGTTGATCAGCGCCAGTTCGATGCGGCGCCGGCTCAGGTGCTGCACGTCGGCCAGCCAGTCCAGCGCCAGCGGCTCGCTGGTGGCGATCAGCACGCGCTCGGCATCCAGCGCCAGCGGCAGGATGCGGTGGCGGCGTGCGTAGGCATGCGAGACCACGCCGGTGACCGCGGCCACATCGATGCGGGTCGGGTCGATGCGCAGATAGCGCAGGCCGGTGCGGGTGGCCAGCCATTCGGTCAGCCGTTCCAGCCCGAGTTCGCCGGCCGGCGGCTGCGCGGCATGCAGCTTGAGATTGGCCAGCAGCACCAGCGGATGCACCTCGCTGGCATTGCGCACGCCGGCGGCGGAGAACTGCACGCGCTCATGTTCGTGCGGCACCACCATGCCGTCTGCAAGCAGGGCGGCGGCCACCGGGTCGAACATCAGGCGGCCGCGCGGCAACAGTGCCGCTGCGCTTTCAGTATCGGCCGTACGCCGCTGTTCCATGCTCGAGGTTCCCCTGCAGCGGTGCTCCGCGGCAAAGCGCTGCGGGTCGGCCGGTATACTAGCGCACCCCTTCCGCACGGCCTTTGCTGCATGTCCGATTCCCGGCGCGTTCCAATCACTTTCCAGGGCCTGATCCAGACCCTCAACCAGTACTGGGCCGAGCAAGGCTGCGTGCTGATCCAGCCGCTGGACCTGGAAGTGGGAGCAGGCACGTTCCATCCGGCCACCTTCCTGCGCGCGCTGGGACCGGAGCCGTGGAATGCGGCCTACGTGCAGCCCTCGCGCCGCCCCACCGACGGCCGCTACGGCGAAAATCCCAACCGCCTGCAGCGCTACTACCAGTACCAGGTGGCGATGAAGCCCAACCCGGACAATATCCAGGACCTGTACCTGGGCTCGCTCAAGGCGCTGGGCATCGACCCGCTGGTGCATGACCTGCGCTTTGTCGAGGACAACTGGGAGTCGCCCACGCTGGGCGCCTGGGGCCTGGGCTGGGAAGTCTGGCTCAACGGCATGGAGGTGACCCAGTTCACCTACTTCCAGCAGGCCGGCGGACTGGAGTGCAAGCCGGTACTGGGCGAGATCACCTACGGGCTGGAACGGCTGTGCATGTACCTGCAGAGCTGCGACAACGTCTACGACCTGGTGTGGACCTACGGCCCGGATGGCACGCCGGTGAGCTATGGCGATGTGTATCACCAGAACGAGGTGGAGCAGAGCGCCTACAACTTCGAGCATGCCAATGTGGCCGAGCTGTTCCATCGGTTCGACGCCTGCGAGGCCGAGGCCAAGCACCTGGTCGAGGTCGGCCTGCCGTTGCCGGCGTACGAGCAGGTCACCAAGGCCAGCCACGCGTTCAACCTGCTGGATGCGCGCCGCGCGATCAGCGTGACCGAACGCCAGCGCTACATCCTGCGCGTGCGCGCGCTGGCGCAGGGCGTGGCGCAGGCGTATTACGCACAACGCGAGAAGCTGGGCTTTCCCGGAGTCAAGCGCTGATGCTGTGTCCTTCCCCCGCCAGCGGGGGAAGGTGCCCGCAGGGCGGATGGGGGCAGTACGTCTCCGCCGCCTCGGCACGACCCTCATCCGGCGCGGCGCGCCACCTTCTCCCGCTAGCGGGAGAAGGACATTCTCCAGTCACCTTCGTCCGTTGATGGCAGAAGGGACATAAGCCAAGGTTCACCTGACATGAGCGAACAACTTCCCCTGCTGATCGAACTGGGCACCGAAGAGCTGCCGGTCAAGGCGCTGCCGGGTCTGGCGCAGGCTTTCTTCGATGGCGTGCTGGCCGGTCTGGAAAAGCGCGGCGTCGCGGTCACCCGTGGCGATGCCAAGCCGCTGTCCACGCCGCGCCGCCTGGCGGTGCTGTTGCCGGGCGTGGCCACCGAGCAGCCCGAACAGCGCTCCGAAGTGCTGGGCCCGTATCTCACCATCGCGCTGGATGCCGAGGGCAAGCCGACCAAGGCGCTGGCCGGTTTCGCCGCCAAGGCCGGCATCGACTGGACCGCGCTGGAGCGCACCAGCGATGCCAAGGGCGAGCGCTTCGTGCACCGCGCGGTGACGCCGGGCGCGCGCACTGCCGACTTGCTGCCGGAGATCCTGCGCGAGGCCATTGCCGCGATGCCGATCCCCAAGCCGATGCGCTGGGGCGCGCACGAATACGCCTTCGCGCGGCCGGTGCAGTGGCTGGTGCTGCTGTTCGGCGATGCGGTGATTCCGGCCGAGCTGCTGGGCGTGCGTGGCGATCGCCTCACCCGCGGGCATCGCTTCATGCATCAGGGCGAGGTGTCGCTGGCGGCGCCGGGCGATTACATCGAGGCCTTGCGCGCGGCGCATGTGCTGGTGGATGCCGACGCACGCCGCGCACGCATCGTCGAGGAAGTCGAAGCTGCCGCCAGGCAGGCCGGCGGTAGTGCGCGCATCAGCGACGACAACCTGGAACAGGTGGTCAACCTGGTCGAATGGCCATCGGCGGTGCTGTGCAGTTTCGAGCGCGCGTTCCTGGCGGTGCCGCAGGAAGCGCTGATCGAGACCATGGAGATCAACCAGAAATTCTTCCCGGTGCTGGACGACGGCGGCAAGTTGACCGAGCAGTTCATCGGCATCGCCAATATCGCCTCCAAGGATGTGGCCGAAGTCGCCAAGGGCTACGAGCGGGTGATCCGTCCACGTTTTGCCGACGCCAAGTTCTTCTTCGACGAAGACCTCAAGCAGGGGCTGGAGGCGATGGGCGCCGGTCTGGCCAGCGTGACTTACCAGGCCAAGCTGGGCACGGTGGCCGACAAGGTCGCGCGCGTGGCGGCGCTGGCCGAGGCGATCGCGCCGCAGGTCGGTGCCGATCCGGTGCAGGCGCGTCGCGCCGCGCAGCTGGCCAAGAACGACCTGCAGTCGCGCATGGTCAACGAATTCCCGGAACTGCAGGGCATTGCCGGGCGCCATTACGCCAAGGCCGCCGGTGAACCGAGCGAGATTTCGCTGGCCATCGACGAGGCCTACCAGCCGCGTTTTGCCGGCGATGACATCGCACTGTCACCACTGGGCAAGGTGCTGGCGATCGCCGAGCGCCTGGATACCTTGGCCGGTGGCTTTGCGGCCGGGCTGAAGCCGACCGGCAACAAGGATCCGTTTGCGCTGCGGCGTAATGCCCTGGGGTTGGCGCGGACGGTGATTGAGAGTGGGTTTGAGCTGGATCTGAAGGCGACGCTGGTGACTGCGGTCAAGTTGCTGCCATGGGATCGCCTCGTGAGAAAAGCGACGCTGAAAGACGAAGAAAAAATTGCTGATATCGACTCCGCGCAGTACGCGCAGCTCGCTTCTGAAATCTTCGATTTCATCCTGGACCGCCTGCGCGGCTACTACGCAGACAAGGGCGTTGCTTCCACGCACTTCAATGCGGTCGCCGCACTGTTCTCGGTCGCGCCCGAGGGCGCTCCTACAGGGCTCGTAGAAGCGCACCTGGGCGCGACCCACGGCTCCCTCTACGACCTCGACCGCCGCATCGAGGCGATCGGCATCTTCGCCACACTGCCCGAAGCCGAAGCCCTGGCCGCAGCCAACAAGCGCATCCGCAACATCCTGCGCAAGGTCGAGGGCGAGATTCCCGGCGATATCGACACCACGCTGCTGCGCGAACCGGCCGAAGAAGCCCTGGCCGAAGCGGTGGAAGCGGCCATCGGCGATACCGGCGATGCGCTGCACCGGCACGACTACGTCGCCGTGCTCGCACGCCTGGCGCGGTTGCGCCCACAGGTGGACGCGTTCTTTGACGGGGTGATGGTCAACGCCGAAGACGCGCAATTGCGCGCCAATCGTCTGGCCCTGCTGAAGAAGCTCGGCGACCGCCTCGGCAGCGTCGCCGCCATCGAGCATCTGTCCAGCTGATGGCCGCGTCCGCCGGCGCGGTGCACTGGCAGACCGCGCAGGCCGCGTTGGCACGTCGCGAGCTGGGTGTGGCCGCGTCTGCGCTGCAGGCATTGCTGGAGGTGGAGCCCACGCACGTGTCGGCCCGCGTGCTGCTGGCCGGCACCGTGCTGGCCAACGGCAGGATGCGCGAGGCGGTGGCGCAGTTGCGGCTGGCCGCAGGCGATCTGGGTGACGACGTGGCGATGCGTTGCCGCGTGGCGCAAGCCTTGCTGCGTGTCGGCGAGCATCGCGCGCTGCATGCCTTGCTGCGGCATCCGTCGGTGATGCAGTGCAACGATGGCCCGACCCTGGCCTTGCTCGCGCATGTGCATCAATCGCTGGGCGAACATGGCGACGCGCTGGCGATGATGCGGCGCGCGCAGGCCTGCGGATTCGATGGTGCGGATTTCCGTTTCTTTCTTGCGGTGCAGCTGCAATTCAATGGTCGCCTCGATGAAGCGGCGCAGGCGCTGGAGCATGCGCTGGCGCAAAAGCCCGGCTATGGCCGCGCGGCGTTGACGCGTGCGCGCCTGCGCCGTCAGACCACCAGCAGCAACCATGTCGAGCAACTGCGTGAGCAACTGCAACGTGCCAAGCCCGACAGCGAGGACCGCGCCGGGCTGGCGTTCGCGCTGTACAAGGAACTGGAAGACCTCGGCCAGACCGGGGCTGCCTGGGACGCGCTGCAGCATGGCAATGCGGTGATGCATGCGCGCCTGCGCCACGACGCCGATGCAGAAGCTGCGCTCTATACGCAGCTGGGAGCATTGGCCCAGCAAGGCGTGTTCGCTGGGCAGCAAGCCCCGGCCGCGCACGGCCCGCAGCCGATCTTCGTGCTCGGCTTGCCGCGCTCGGGCACCACGGTGCTGGAGCGGATGCTGGGCAATCATTCCCAGATCGTGTCGGCTGGCGAGTTGAACGACGTTGGCCATCAACTGCGTTGGGGCGCCGACCAGGCCGGCCGTAGCCTGCTGGATGCGCGTGTGCTGCAGGCGCTGCCGACGCTGGACTACGCGCAGGTCGGCGCGCGTTACCTGGAACAGACGCAATGGCGCGCCGGATCTGCGCGTTGGTACATCGACAAGCTACCGGCCAACGCGGTGGCGATCGGCCCGATCGCGCGCGCCTTGCCGGGTGCAGTGATCGTGCATCTGGTGCGCGAGCCGATGGCGGTGTGTTTCTCCAATTACCGCGCATTGTTCGGCGACTCCTACGCCTACAGCTACGACCTGCACACGCTGGCGCGTCACTATCAGGCGTATCACGGGTTGATGGCGCAGTGGCGCGCGGCATTGCCGGGCCGGGTGATCGATGTGGACTATGCGCAGATGGTGCGTGATCCATCCACGGTCCTTGAGCAGCTGATGGCGCGCTGCGGGCTGGAGATCGAGCCCGGTCAGATCGATATCACCCGCAATGCAGCTGCATCGGCCACGCTGAGCAGCGTGCAGGTGCGCGAAGGTGTGCATGTGCGCAACGTGGACGAGTGGCGGCGCTACGCCACGCAGCTGGAGCCGCTGCGGCTGGATTTGTTGCATGCCGGCCTGATCCAGGCCGACGCACGCTGACAACGGCCAGCACGACGACGCGAGGCTGCTGCATCGGTGCGTGCAGCGTGCCCGCAGCCGAAGTGCCTGCGTGTCGCCAGCTTGGGCTGCGCACCTTTCGGCTACACCAAACTCGCTTAATAGCAGTAGCGGCGATCCCCGAGCGCTTGATTCAAAAACGCTTGCCCTAATGGCTGGCCAAAAACGCCAGCGGCAGCCCCATGGCTGCCGCTGGACGCTACCGCCTCGGATCAGTCAGTGTGCGCCGAAACGCCAGTTCAGCTCCAGCATGTAGGAGCGGCCGTAGCCGGTGTAGTTGAAGATGTTGTAGTACGGGTAGCTGGTGTAGGTGCGGTCGCGTGGCGGGCGGGTGTCGGCCAGATTGTTGACCGTTGCGGTCAGCGAGATGTCGTCGTTGAGCGCATAGTCGAGCGTGGCATTGAGCGTGGTCCACGCCCCGACCTTGCGTGCGCCTTCCACCGCATACCCGTCGGTGCTTTGTTGCGCCACCAAGTTGGGCGTGCGGCCATTGCGTTGACCGAACAACGTGGTGGTCCATGCATCTTTCTGCCAGGTCACCGAGGCATTGACGATGCTGCGGAACTCGGAGGAGAAGAATGGTTCGCTGAGCAGGTCGCGCACCGGGTCCTGCGGGAACTGCTGGCTTTCGTGCTTGAGGGTGAGGTTGTATTGCGCATCGAAAACGAACAGGCCCCAGGATTCGGTCGCCAGGTTGTAGGTCGCCTTGCTGAGCACGCCGGAGATTTCCTCGTTGGAGATATTGACCGGGTTGATGCGGATGTCGCTCAGGCGATTGGGTACCGGTGCATCGGCGGCGGTGCGATCGATGCGCGACAGTGCATCCACGCAGGTGGGCGAGCTGATATCCAGGCTGCCGAGGCGGCAGGCCGATTCGGTCTGCAGCAGGTTGTCGGTGCTCAGGTCGCTGACCTTGTCATCGATCTTGATGTTGTAGTAATCGGCGTTGATGCTGAAGCGTGCGCTCGGCGACCACACCACGCCGGCGCCCCAGGATTTGGCGGTGATCGACTTCAGGTCCGCATTGCCCGACCGACGGCCCTGGATACTGGTACCGCCATAGGTGCAGTCGGCGATCGGCACGTTGGGCTCTTCGAGTGCGCACCGGTAGTAATCGTTGACGCCCTGGAAGAAGCCGCTGTCGCCAGCGAAGGAAAACGCCATGTCCGGTGCCTTGAACGCGGTGGCATAGTTGCCGCGGAACAGCAGCGAATCGATCGGGCGGAATTCCAGCGCGGCCTTGTAGGTGAACTTGGAATCGCCACCGCCGCCCTGGTTCTTGTAGTCGTCGAAACGGCCGGACAGGTTGGCCGTCAACGTCGAGAGGATCGGCAGGCGCATCTCGAATGCCGCCGCCCAGTTCTCGCGCTTGCCGCTGCCCTGGGTGCCGGTCAGCTGGTAGAAGTCGCCGGCGATCACGCGTTGATCGGTCGGGTTTTCCCAGTACTGGTTGCCCGCCTGCAGCACGCCGGCCACGCCAACCGCACCGGCCGGCAGGTTGAACAACTCGGTGTTGGTGAGCTGCAGGTTGACGTTCTGGGTCCAGGTCCTGGACTTGGTGCGGATCTCGTCGTTGAAGCTGCGGTATTGCGCCGGCGTCAATGCGCGATAGAAGTCGGCGTCGTTGGGCGAATAGATCGGGTAGCCGTAGTACTCGCCTTGCTGGGGCCCCAGGAACTGCTCGCGGAAGAAGTCTTCGATGCGATCGGCCAACGGCCATTGCTGGCGGCTGTCGATGCGGTATTCGGCGCGTGCGTAGTACGCATCGTAGGTCCAGTTGCTGGCGCCCAGCCCGCCCTTGATGCCGGCGGCGATGTTGTAGGAGTCGGCAGTCTGGCGATCGTTGTTGAAGTCCAGGTTGCCGGTCTCTTCGGGCGCGAAGATGCGCTGGTAGCCTTCCAGTTGCTGGCTGTCCTGGTTGTAGAACAAGCCGCCGGTGTCGGACGAGGTCTGCCAGAAGCGCGGGCCGCTGTTGACCTCCACCTTGGTGCGATTGAGCAGCAGCGTCGCGTAGCCCTGGGTGTTGTCGTTGAAGGCGTAGGTCAGGTTGGCATAGCCACTGGCGCTGCGCTCCTTGTTGAGGATGCTGGCATACCCTGGCTCGGTGCGGCTGCTGCAGAAGTTGCCGCGATTGGCGCGGTTGTCGTATTGCACCGAACCGTTGAACAGCGGGCCCAGTGCATCGCAGTTGGCGGCGCCGGGGTCGATGTAGGTGGTTGGCGTGTTGTGAAGCGCGATGCGCGAGCCGTAGCGCAGGGTGGGATCCGGATTGTCGGAGGTGGAATCGAAATCGCGCCGCTGGGAGCCGTAGATCGGATCCTGGTTGTTGAGCTGCAGGCCCCAGACGATATCGGCCTTGCCGAGGGTGCTGCCGCCGGTAAGCTGGAAGCGCTGGTTGTTGCCGCCACCGCCGTCGTAGGTGCCCATGCGGTAATTCATCTGCACGCCATCGACGTGCTTCTTCAGGATGATGTTGACCACGCCGGCAATGGCGCTGGAGCCGTAGATCGAGGACTGGTTGCCGGGCGCCACGTCGATGCGTTCGACCATACCCACCGGCACGCTGGCCAGGTCGACGAAGTTGCTCTGGCCGTTGTAGAGCAGCGGGTAATCGGCCATCGGCCGGCCGTCGATCAGCACCAGGGTGAAGCCCGGATCCAGGCCGAGCAGGCTCAGTGACTTGGCACCGGCGGTGAAGCCGCCACTGAACTGGCCATCCTGCACCGAGCCGGTGGCCATCGGCTGCGAGCGCAGCACATCGTAGACGTCCTTGAAGCCGCGGCGCTGGATGTCCTGGGCGGTGATGGAGAACACCGGGGTGGCTGTTTCGACCTGTGACCGCGGAATCAACGAGCCTGTCACGGTGACCTTGTTCAATTCAGTCACTGCGTCCTGGTTCTGGGCCATCGCAAGCGATGGCATGGCCAGGGCGGCGCATACGGCGTTGACCAACAAATGGCGCTTCATGGAAACCTCTCTCTCCAAAGGCATGGAACGGGGCGCGACGACCGGGGAGGCCGCGCGGCATCGCTGTCAACGAAACGTTAACAACAGTTCGACTCTAACCAGCCCCTGCGCCTGCGGATAGTCGAGATTGTTTAGATTTTTTGTCCCTTCACGCCTAGGCTAGGTATCCTTTGTAGATGCTTAAAGTCGCGTTTGCTCTCTCCCTGCTGTGCACTCTGCTCGTTCCGCTGCAAGCGGTTGCCCGGGCCACCATCGACAAGATCGAAATCAAGGGCCTGGACGACGACGCCGACGCCGAGATGATCGAGAACATCGAGGTCTCCCTGTCTCTGTATGAGGCCGTGGGCAAGGAGCAGGGCGAGTCGCGACTGGAGTATCTGCTGGCGCAGGCCGAACGGCAGACGCGCGAGGCGCTGGAACCGTTCGGCTACTACTCGCCGACCATCGATCTGGCCGCGCCGCGCAGCGGCGACAAGGTGACGGTAGTGATCACCGTGGAGCGCGGCGAGCCGGTGCGCGTGCGGCAGTCGCATATCTCCATCACCGGCTGGGCCGAGCAGGACCGCTACCTGGGTCAGGATCTCAAGCAGTTCGAACCGCGCGAAGGCCAGGTCTTCAGCCACCCGCAATACGAAGCGAGCAAGGTGCGCATCACCCGTCGGCTGGCCGAGCGTGGCTACTTCGATGCCGACTTCACCCAGCGCCGCGTCGCGGTGACGCGCGCCGAGCACGCCGCCGATATCGATCTGAACTGGGATAGCGGCCGCCGCTACGACATGGGCAAGGTGCGCTTTGACTACGACTACTTCCGTCCGGGCCTGTTCGAGCCGTTGGTGTATTGGGACGAGGGCAGCTACTACCACGAAGGCAAGCTGGATCGCCTGCGCGAGTCGCTGACCAAGCTGGATTACTTCAGCACCATCGATATCCAGCCCAAGCCGGAAGAAGCCGACGACCAGGGCCGGGTGCCGGTGGATGTGAAGCTCACCCGCGCCAAGCGCACCGTGTACACCTCGGGCCTGAGCTACGGCAGCGAGAGCGGCGCCGGTGTGCGTGGTGGGGTGGAGCGGCGCTACGTCAATTCGCGCGGCCACAAGATGGACACGCAGCTGGATTACGCGCAGAACCGCAAGAGCCTGACCACCAGCTACCGCGTGCCGGCGTTCCGCTGGCTGGATGGCTGGTACACCGCCTCGGCGAGGCTCTATGACGAGCAGACCGAATACATCGACCTGCGCAACGTCAAACTCACCGGCAGCCGCAGCGGCCAGATCAACGAGCGCTGGAGTGCGATCGCTTCGATCAATGCCTTGCGCGAGCGCTGGCGTTTCAGCAGCGGTGACGACTTCGAAGGCGCGGTGTATGAAACCTCCACGCTGATCTATCCGCAGTTGCAAGTGAACTACGTCAATGTCGACGACCGCCTGTTCCCGCGCAGCGGCGTGTCCGGGCAGGCCTTCATCCGCGGCGGTGCCGAAGGTGCCGGCTCGGACACCAATTTCGGCCAGCTCTATGGCCAGCTGCGCTGGTTCCTGGGCGCCGGCGACAATGGCCGGGTGATCCTGCGCGGCGAAGGCGGCACCACCTGGACCAGCGATCTGGTGGCGATGCCGCCGAGCCTGCGCTTCTTTGCCGGTGGCGCCAACAGCATCCGCGGCTATGCCTTCCGCGAAGTCGGCCCGCGCACGCCCAAGCCGGACGAATTCGCGCTCGGTGCCAAGAACGTGGTCACCGCCAGCGCCGAATACGAGCATTACCTCAAGGGCGGCCCCTGGGGCGGCGCGGTGTTCGTCGATAGCGGCAGCGCGTTCGACGACACGCCCGACTGGCACACCGGCATCGGCTTCGGCCTGCGCTGGCGCTCGCCGGTGGGCCCGGTGCGCGTGGACATCGCGCATGGCCTGAACGACCCCGACTCGCAGTTCCAGCTCTATATCGATATCGGGGCCAACCTGTGAGCACGCCGACGCCGCCCCCCGCACCGCGCCGCGCGCGTTTCTACCGCCGCCGCCGGTTCTGGGTGGGCTCCGGGCTGACCGTGCTGGGGCTGGTGTTGCTGGCGCTGATCGCGGTGTACTGGCTGCTGCAGACCGTGGCCGGGCGCGATGTATTGCTGGCGCAGGTGACCGCGCGCCTGCCGGTCGGTGCCAGCTTCACCTACGGCAAGGTCGAAGGCCCGGTGGCCGGCCCGCTGACCTTGCGCGATGTCGATTTCCGGTATCAGGACATCCACTTCACCGCCGAGCGCGTGTACCTGGAACCGGACCTGCGTCCGTTGCTCGGGCGCAAGCTGCAACTGGATGCCGTGCAGGTCAGCAATGCCACCTTGAATCTGGGCAAGAGCGATGAGCCGTTCACGCTGCCGAGCTGGCCCGAGTCGCTGCCGCAGATCAACGTGCCGCTGGCGATCCAGGCCGACAAGATCGACGTGGAGAACCTGCGCATCACCCAGCTGCAGCAGCCGATGATCGTCCTGCACAAGGTGCAGGGCGGGCTGGAAGTGGCCACCGGCGAACTGCGCACGCGCAATCTGGTGGTCGATACCGACATGGGCGACTTCCGCCTGCACGGCGACTACGTTCCCAACGACGATTACCGCGCCGACCTCACCGCCACCGCGGTGCTGCCGGCCGCGCGTGGGCGCACCCCGGCCAGCCTGGGGCTGGTCGCACGCGGGGATCTGGACAAGATGGAAGTGGCCATCGCCGGCCGCGCGCCGGCGCCGCTGCAGGCCAGCCTGGTGTTCACCGGGCGCGATGATCCGACCTGGACCTTCAAGGCCGTCACCGAGGCGCTGGATACCTCGCTGCTGATGCCGGCCACCAACGGGCAGTATGCCGCCCCGGCCACACCGATCGCGCTGAACCTGCAGGCCTCCGGCAAGGGCGGCAACGCCGACCTGCAAGGCAGCGTCAAGCAGGGCGAGTTGAGCGCCAGCTTGCAGCCCTCGCATATCAGCCTGCTGGACCAGGTCATCACCGTCGAGCCGTTGGTGATCGATGCCTTCGAAGGCCGCGCGCAGTTGCGTGGCACTGCCGATTTCCGCGATACGCAGAATCCGAGCTTCCGCTTCGCGGTCAATGCCAGCGGCCTGCGCTTCACCCCGACGCCGGACCCGGCCACCCCCGATGCGCCGGTGGTGCCGGTGGAACTAGTCGATGCGCGTCTGGGCGTGGCCGGCACCCTGAAGGCATGGGCGGCGATCGGCCGCGCCACGCTGGAGCGCGACGGGCAGCAGGCCGCGCTGGTGTTCGACAGCCGCGGCAACGATCAGCGCGCCCAGCTCAAGCAGGTGCAGGCCAAGACCCCGGGCGGCTCGCTGGATCTCACCGGCGAAGTGGGCTGGACCCCGGAGCTGGAATGGGATGTCACCGCCCAGCTGGCCAAGTTCGACCCGGGCTATTTTGCGCCGGGCTGGAACGGCAATCTCTCCGGCAAGGTCGCTTCCAAGGGCCGCCAGTTGCCGGCGCCGGCCGGCGGTGTATCGCCGGGCTTCGAAGCCACTGCGGATATCCCGACCCTGAGCGGCCAGCTGCGTCAGCGCGCGCTGTCGGCCAACGGCAAGTTCGCCTTGCGTGGCGAACAGGGCGAAGGCGAATTGCAGCTGTCGCTGGGCAATAGCCGCATCAACGCCAAGGGCAAGGTCGGCGACCAGCTCGATATTGCCGCGCAACTGCAGCCGCTGCAGCTGGACGATGTCCTGCCCGGCGCCACCGGCACGGTGCGCGGGCAGCTGCAGGTCAGCGGCAAGCGCGATGCCCCGGACATCACCGCCGACATCGCCGGCAATGGCCTGCGCTGGAACGACTACAGCGCGCAGAGCATCAGCCTGCGTGGGCGCCTGCCGTGGCGCGGCAGCGACGGGCAACTGGCCTTGCAGGGCACCGCGATCGAAGCCGGCGTGGTGCTGGACAGCGTGCGCGTGCAGGCACGCGGTGCGGTGGAAGCATTGCGCCTGGATGCCGAGATCGCCAACAGCATGGCCAACCTCGCGCTGCAGGGCGATGTCCGTCGCAACGGCGAGCGCTGGCAGGGCCAGGTCGCCACGCTGCGGATCGCACCGGCCAAGGGCGATGCGTGGGCGTTGCGCCAGCCGGCGCAGTTCAGCACCGACGGTGCGGCATTCACGCTGTCGGACACCTGCCTGGGCGCAGCCACCGGTGGCGCGCTGTGCGCCAGCGCCAACTGGCCGCGCGAGGGCATGGTGGTGCACGGCGATGCACTGCCGCTGTCGCTGGTGCAGCCGTGGCTGCCCAAGCAGGAGGGGCGGCAGATCTATCTGCGCGGCGAGCTGGCGCTCGATGGCAGCTTCAAGCCGCGCGGCAATGCCTGGGAAGGCTCGTTCCGCATCGCCTCGCCCGAAGGCGGCATCCGCCTGGGCGAAACCCGCTACGCGGCGGTGGCCGGCAATCCCAACCGCGGCGAGTTGCTGCGCTACGACCAGTTCAGCGTGCAGGCCGATTTCACCCCGCAGCAGATCCAGGCCAAGCTGGGTATCGGCTTCCAGGGCGCCGGCTTTGTCGATGCCAAGTTCAACACCGGCTGGGATGCCTACGCACCGCTCAACGGCGAGCTGTATCTCAATATGTCGCGACTGTACTGGCTGGAGCTGGTGGTGGCCGATGTGGTGCAGCCCAAGGGCCTGGTCGAAGGCCATGTGAGCCTGCGCGGCACCCGTGACAAACCGCTGCTGGGCGGCGATGCCACCTTGAGCAACTTCACGGCCGAATATCCGTCGATGGGCCTGACCCTGAGCGAGGGCAAGGGACGCTTCGACGCACTGCCCGATGGCTCGGCCAAGATCACCGCATCGGCCAAGTCCGGCGAAGGCACGCTCAACATCGATGGCGGGCTGTCGTGGTTCGGCACCAGCACGCCGTTGCTGCTCAATATCCGCGGCCAGAACGTGCTGGCCTACAACACCAGCGAGTTGCGCATCATCGCCAACCCGGACATGCAGTTCGGCATCACCGACAACACCATGCAACTGCGCGGCAAGGTCACCGTGCCCGAAGCCGATATCGACCTGGAACGCCTGGATCGCGGCACCTCGGTGTCCGAGGACGTGGTGGTGCTGGACCCGGTGGATCCGGAAGAAGCGCCGGCCTCGCCGCTGGATATGGACCTGGCCATCGTGCTGGGCGACAAGGTCAACATGAGCGGCTTCGGCCTGAAGGGTGGACTGAGCGGGCAGATGCAGATCCGCGCGCGCCCGGGCCGCGAGATGACCGCCAACGGCGGGCTGGACGTGCGCGGCCGCTACAAGGCCTATGGCCAGGATCTGACCATCAGCCGCGGCCAGCTGACCTGGAACAACAACATCGTCTCCGACCCGCGCGTGAGCCTGCGCGCCGAACGCAAGGTCGGCGATGTCACCGCCGGCATCGACGTCAGTGGACGCGCCGAATCGCCGCGTGCCGACGTGTGGTCCGAGCCGGCGATGTCGCAATCCGAAGCACTGTCCTACCTGGTGCTCGGCCGCGGCCTGTCCACTGCCAGCAGCGACGAAACCCAGCAGGTCAGCGCCGCCTCGGCCGCGCTGTCGGCCGGCAGCAGCCTGATCGCCTCGCAGATCGGCGCCAAGCTCGGCCTGGACGAAGCGGGGGTGAGCGAATCCAGCACCGTCGGCTCGGTGGTGGGCTTCGGCAAGTACCTCTCGCCCAAACTCTACGTCGGCTATGGCGTGTCGATGGTCGGCAGCGGCTCGGTCCTAACGCTGAAATACCTGCTCAGCCGTGGCTTCGATATCGAAGCCGAATCCAGCACGGTGGAGACCAAGGGCTCGGTGAACTGGCGGCGGGAGAAATAACAGCCAATCGCGCACCAGTGCATCGCGTGGTGCGCGTGGCGCCGCATGTGTCAGGTTTGGGCTTGGCGCAATGCGGATATCGAGGGATGTTCGGCCATGCGTGAGGCATCGCCAGGTCGAGCGCTGCAGTTTTATCTACAAGCTGTGCCGCGTCGCCGGGCGCGGCACACCGGCATCGCGCAGGCATTACGCACTTTTTATGCCGGCGCACCAGGGTGCAAATAGCCCCTTTATGCCCGGCAGGCCTACCTTGGCACTCCCGCACTGTGGTGCGTTGAGCCAAACACGATGTGTATCCTGATTTTGCAAGGTCCGCAGGCCGATCCGGCGCAGCTGGCGCCGCTGCAGCTGCCCGAGTGTGCCGGGCGTGCGTTGCGCACGCTGGCGTGCGCCGATGTCGACGGCCTGATCGCCGGCTTGCAGGCCGCCGGTGGCGATGCCGAGGTGGAGCTGGTGCTGCTGGATTCGGGTGATCTGGCGCCGTCCGCGCGTGCGCAGGTGCATGCGACGGCATTGCGTGCGGCATTGGATGCGCTGCACACGCCCTACATCGAGCTGCATACCGATGCGGCGCAGGAGCTGGAGCCATGGCTGCATCCGCAGCATGCGCCGCTGGCGGTGGTGATCACGCCCCACGACGCGCCGCGCGCCTATGCGATGTCGCTGGGGATTGCCGCGCGCTGCCTGCCGTCCCTGTGCGCGCCGTTGCGCGCCGCTGCCTGAGGAGGCCGCCATGTCGATCATGATCGTGCGTGGTCCGGAGGCATCGTTGCCGCTGGTGCGTGGGCCGCAGCCGTTGCCGCGGGCCGTCATTCGGCAGCTCGTGCAATGCGCCGGCGATGCGGGCAAGACCGTGGCGTTGCGTGCCTGCGGGTCGGAGCAGGAGCTGCTGGATGCCTTGCGCGTGGCCGGGCAGGCGCGGATGGAAATCGCGTTGATCGATCCGGGCAGCTGCGTGGACAGTGCGCGCCTGCACCGTGTGCTGGGCGCGTTGCCGTATCCGTTCGTGGAGGCCCACGACGATAGCGTGGACCGACCGGAGCGTTGCCTGCCGGAGGGTTTCGGGCAACGCATCGCGACGGTGCGCGGTTACTGCGCGCAGAGCTATCTGCTCGGGCTGGAGATCGCGTTGGAACATCTGGGCTGCACGGAGATCCAGGGCGATGTCCACGTCGGTACCTGAGTTGCGCCAGTTGCATTACTTCGCCGACTACGAGGGCTATTGCGACGGTCGGCCGGTGCTGTGGGGGCAGCTGGCCCACAGCGTGGAGGTGCCCGCCGATGGCGTGCTGGATGCCGCCGGGCTGGTCACCGCGTTGCGCCGCCGCGCGGCCGAGGCGCACGGGCTGGAAGCGGGGCAGATCCGCTTGTGCCAGGTCACGCGGCTGTAGCGGCGTGACACACAACGACGCCACCGGAAGGTGGCGTCGTTGTCCTGCGGTGATTGCGCGGCGTTCGACGCAGATCACCCGGGTTGAGGCTTACTTGGCCGGGCTGGCCTCCGGCACGAACTTGGTCAGCTGGTTGGCCGTCGCCGCCGTGCCGAAGTTGAAGCGGCCGTAGCCGGCGCCCCAGTACAGCGCACCGTCCACGATGGCCGGCGAGCTGATCACCGAGCCGGTGGCGTCGTGATTCCACAGCGTGGCGCCGGTGTCGGCATCCAGGGCGACCATGTTGCCGGCCATCGACCCGGCGTAGAGCAGGTTCGGCGACACCGTCAGCGAGCCCTGGCCACCGGCCGGGACGTTCGGATTCACGCGGTTGATGCCGGGCACCTTGACCTGCCACTTGATCTTGCCGGTGGCGGCATCCAGCGCGGCCCACGAGCCGCCATTGTGGCTCTGGGTGTTCGCCGGTCCCAGTGTATAGGTGGCGTTGGTGCTGTTGTTGATGGCCACATAGACCTGCGACTTGTACGGGTCGAACGCAGTGCCCCATTCGACGCCGCCGGTGGTGCCGCCGGGGCCGACCTGGGTCGACCACACCTTGGCACCGGTCTTGGCGTCGAAGGCCCAGTAGATGCCGCTCTTCTGCCCTGCGCCGACCAGTTGTTGCGGCTTGCCGTCGCGCCATACGGTGAACAGCTGTACGCCGGCACCGCCGAAGTCGTAATCAGGACCGGTCAGGTTGGTTGCCTGGGTGTTCGGGCACAGGCCATTGGTGGGCGCCACGATGCACGACAGGTTCCAGGCGTCGTAGCCTTGTGCACGGTCGGCCCAGACCAGCTTGCCGGTGTCCAGATTCAACGAGACCACCGAGTCGACGTAGTTGTCCGGGGCCATGCACGCCAGTTCGTCCTGCACGGTGAGTTCGCTGCCGCGGTAGGAGCGCGCGTTGGAGACGCAGTTACCCACGCTGGCGGGAATGTTGTAGTTGTTGCCGGTGCCGAAATACAGGCGGCGGCTGATCGGATCGATCGCCACCTGGCCCCACACCGATGCGCCGGTATACCCCTCGGGCACGTTGTAGAACTGCCACACCTTCTTGCCGGTACTCAGATCCAGGGCCACCACGCTGCCACGGAAACTAAAGGTGTGGGTCGAATCCAGGTTGCCCCAGTCGCCGGAGGAAATGCCCACGTAAATGCGGTTGCCGTAGATCACCGGCGAGGAGGTGATGCGCGCCTGCGGGTTGGCTTCGGCGGTGGTCTTCCACAGCAGCTTGCCGGTCTTCTTGTCGATGGCCAGCACGGTACCGGCGGCCTGGTCGCCGACGATGATGCTGTTGGCGCTGATGGCCGGAGTGTTGCGCGTCACCGAGTTGGCATTGCCGGTGTAGTCGGACAGCTTGGCCTGCCAGTTCGGCTTGCCGGTCTGGGTGTCGACGCTATACAGCGTGCCGCCCCAGTCGGGCACGTACAACGTGCCACCTTCCACGCTCGGCGTGGCCGAGATGTCGCCGGTGGTGGTCAGGGTCCACGCCGGGACGAGGCCCTTGACGGTGGTGCGGTTGATCTTCCACTCGCCCGGCGCGAAGCGCTGGTTCAAGTAGCCGCCGCCAGCGGTGGTCCAGCTGGTGGGGCTGGCGAACGGAAGGTCTTTGCCGAAGCTGCGCCAGATCTGGCTGGAGCCTGCGAAGGCCTGGGTATCCAGGGACGACACCGGCTGTTGTGCGGTTGCGGGGCCGGGCTGGGCGAAAGCCACTGCGCTGGCAAGCAGGCAGGGAACGAGCGTCAAACTGCGAAATCGCAAGCGGCGAATTGAATGTGTCATCACGGCATGTCCATAGATGGAAGGAAGCGCTGGATCCCCCCGGATCTGCCGAGTGAAGATGGCCGATCGGCGAGACCATGCAACACACGCATGTCGCTGCATTCATTCAACGGTCGGGTCCGGTCGCATCTGGTACGACCAGCTCGCAAAAATTGCGTTCAGCCTGTTCGGTATTCGCACAAATACTGATGATTCATCACTATCTGCACCAGACGCGATAGGAAAAATGATTGGCCGCGAGACCGGCGTATTGCCTGCAAATCAATGGTCTGCAAAAAGTAACCAGGAAATTTTGCGCCACCTTGTCAGGTTGGTCACGGTGTTGAACAGCGCCCCTCTCCCCAGGGGGCGAGAAGGCACTGTTTGCGCGCCACTGGCGCGCGTGCCTTGGAGCGCCCGCGTCGCAAACGCCGGCCGGGGCGCGGAGCGGGGGTTGGGGTGAGGGTACGGGGCGATGCCACACGAGAGACCGGATTGCGTGGCTTCGCAGCTACCCTCGCCCGCCCCTTCGGGGCAGCTTCTCCCGGAGGGAGAAGAAAACAGCCATGCAGGGCTGCGTTATCTTTTACGTCAGGCGCTTTGAGGCGAGGGCGCGACGCTGTGCGCCGCATTGGGCGCGATCAGCGCCAACTGCGCGATGGCATCCTGCACCACCTCCGCCACCGTGGCGTCCACATCCACCGATACCACGTCGGCTTCGTCCAGCGGCAATTCCAGTGTCTGCAACTGGCTGTCGAGCAGGCTGGCCGGCATGAAATGGCCGGCGCGCGCGCTCAGGCGTGCTGCGATCACGTGCGGGGCCGCGTGCAGGAACACGAAGCGCAGCGGAATGCCGCTGCGGCGCAGCAATTGACGATGCGTGCCGCGCAAGCCCGAGAACGCGAGCACCACCGACTCGCCGGCCTGGACGCAGTCGCGCAAGGTGGCCGCCAGCAACTCCACCCACGGCAGGCGCATTGCATCGGTGAGCGGTTGGCCTGCGGCCATCTGCGCGCGTGCGGCCACGCTGTGGTAATCGTCGGCATCCAGAAATCGGTAGCCGTAATGCGCTGCCAGGGCCTGCGCGATGGTGGTCTTGCCACTGCCGGAAACGCCCATCACCACGATGGCCAGGGGCGAAGCGGACGCGGGTGTAGCGGGGGCGGCGGTGTCCATCACGTCAGGTTATATCTCCGGAGCGATTCGGCATTTTGCCGGATTTCACGTTGGCGGCAGCCGATGCGTGGTGTAGCGTCGGCGCTCCTCGCCAGGTGAGCGGGCCGCCCAGCGTAACGGCGCGCTCGGCCGGGTTCAACGCACTCCAAGGTCTGCCGATGACGTCATCGCCTGCACCGTCTCCTGCATCAGCGCGCCTGCGCTGGCGCGAAAAGCTGGGCTACGGCGCCGGCGATCTGGGCCTGAATCTGTACTGGGCCAACATCTCCGCGTTCTTGCTGATCTTCTACACCGACACCATGCATCTGCCGGCAGCGGCGGTGGGCACGATGATCCTGTTGACCAAGATCGCCGATGCGATCGCCGATCCGGCGATGGGGGCATTGGCCGATCGCACGCGCAGCCGCTGGGGCAAGTTCCGCCCGTATCTGCTGTGGGGCGCGGTGCCGATGGCGGTGACCGGTGTGCTGGCCTACACCACGCCTGCGCTGGACCAGAACGGGCGCATGTGGTGGGCCACGATCAGCTTCCTGGTGATGATGCTGGCCTACACCGTGGTGAGCATTCCGTACTCGGCATTGTCGGGCGTGATCACCGCCGACAGCAGCCAGCGCACCAGCTTGATCAGCCTGCGCTTCATCGCCGCGTTCGCCGGCACCACGCTGGTCAATTACTGCACCCTGGACCTGGTGGCGTGGCTCGGTGCCGGCAACGATGCGCTGGGCTGGCAGCGCACGATGATGCTGTACGGCGCGGTGGCGGTGGCGCTGTTCGTGACCGTGGCGCTGACCACGCGCGAGCGCGTGCAGCCACCGCCGCAACAGCGCACGCCGGTCCGCCGGGACATCGCCGACCTGCTGCAGAACAAGCCCTGGTGCGTGCTGTTCGTGCTGTCGTTGATCATCATGATCACCATCGTCATGCGCGGCGGTGCGGGCGTGTATTACCTCAAGTACTACGTGCAGCGGCCGGAGCTGACCGGGCTGTTCCTGGGCGGCTATTCGGTGTCCTTGGCGGTGGGCGCGGCGATCACGCCGCTGCTGACACGGCATTGGGACAAGCGCCAGTTGATGACCGCGCTGATGGCGATGGTGGGCGTGTTGAGCTGCCTGATGTTCTTCATTCCTGCCGATGCGGTGTGGGCGATCTTCGCGTTGAACATGTTGATCGGGCTGGCGCTGGGGCCGAAGTCGCCGCTGGCCTTTTCGATGTATGCCGACAGCGCCGACTACACCGAGTGGCGCACCGGCCGGCGCGCCACCGCGATGACCTTTGCCGCCGCAACCTTCTCGCAAAAGCTCGGTGGCGCGCTGGCGTCGGCCGGCATCGCCTGGGTGCTGGCGGGCATGGGCTATGTGGCCAACAGCGCACAGTCGGCCGGGTCGTTGACCGGCATCGTGCTGCTGCTGACGGTGATCCCGGGCGCGGTGGCGCTGCTGGCGGCCTGGACCATGCGTTTCTATCCACTCGATGACGGCTTGTTGCGCCGCATCCAACACGAACTGGCCGCGCGCAAGCGCGACGAACAGGAGCACCGCTGACCGTGTCCGCACTTTCCCAGGCTGATTCCAGCACCACGTCCAACGACGATCTGTCCGCGTTGCTGGCGCCCAGCGCCGACGGCACGCGGTATGCGCTCTACAGCCCCACCGCGATGCCGAACGCGGGCGCATTCCTGTGGAACCGCCGCATGATGCTGCAGCTCACCTGCCGTGGTTACGCCACCGGGCAGTTCATGCAGCCGGAGCCGGCCAAGTACGCCCATGCGCCACTGCTGGAGGCGCGCAACTTCATGATGCCCGAGCAGCCCTACTACGCGCATCATCCCGGGCGTTTCTTCTATCTCAAGGACGAAGACAGCGGCGCGTTGTATTCGGTGCCGCACGAACCGGTGCGCGCGCCGCCGGAGCAGTTTGCGTTTTCCGCCGGCAAGCACGATGTGCGCTGGCGGGTGCGCCATGACGGCATCGTGGTGGAGCTGTGCGTGGCGTTGCCCACTGACGATGCGGTGGAGCTGTGGGAGTGCCGCGTGCATAACCTGTCCGGCCGCACACGCCGGCTCAGCCTGTATGCGTACTTCCCCATCGGCTATATGTCGTGGATGCATCAGGGCGGTGCCTACGAGCCGGCGCTGGGCGGCATCGTCTGCCGTAGCGTGACGCCGTATCAGAAGGTGCAGGATTATTTCCGCCAGCGTGACTTCAAGGACTGCACCTTCCTGCTGCACGAGCAGCCGCCGGTGGCCTGGGACGCGCAGCAGACGGCCTTCGAAGGCGAGGGTGGCCTGCATGCGCCCTCGGCCATCCAGGCCGAGCAGCTGGGCAATAGCCAGGCGCACTACGAGAACCCGGCCGCCGCGTTGCAGTACCGGCTGACGTTGGATGCCGATGCGGCCAGCGTGTATCGCTTCGCGTTCGGGCCGGCCAAGGACGATGCGGAGATCGCCGCGCTGCGTGCGCGCTATCTGTCCGAAGCCGGCTTTGCTGCCGCCGCGCGCGACTACGCGCAGTATCTGCAGGGTGGGCAGGGCTGCGTGCAGATCGCCACGCCCGATCCGGCCCTGGACAACCTGGTCAATCATTGGTTGCCGCGGCAGGTGTTCTATCACGGCGACGTCAATCGCCTGACCACCGATCCGCAGACGCGCAACTATCTGCAGGACCACATGGGCATGGCCTACCTGCAGCCGGCCACCGCACGCGCGGCGTTGCTGCACGCGCTCTCGCAGCAGGAACCCAGCGGTGCGATGCCGGACGGCATCCTGCTGGTGGAAGGCGCCGAGCTGAAATACATCAACCAGGTGCCGCATACCGACCACTGCGTGTGGTTGCCGATCTTCCTGAGCGCCTATCTGGCCGAAACCGGCGATGCCAGCGTGCTCGACGCGGTGGTCCGCACGCAGGACGGGCAGGCGCTGAGCGTGGCCGAGCGCCTGGATGCGGCCATGCAATGGTTGCTGGACGCACGCGACGCCCGCGGCCTGAGTTTCATCGCCCAGGGTGACTGGAACGACCCGATGAACATGGTCGGCTGGCGCGGCAAGGGTGTGTCCGGCTGGCTCACCGTGGCCACCGCGTATGCACTGCGGCTGTGGTCGGGCATCTGTGCAGCGCATGGGCGAAGCGCGCAGGCAGAAACGTTTGCGCAGGCCGTGCAGACGGTCAATGCCGATGCCAATCGGGAATTGTGGGACGGCAACTGGTATGCGCGCGGCATCACCGACGACGGCGTGCGCTTCGGCATCGCCGACGATGTGGAAGGACGCATCTATCTCAATCCGCAGAGCTTTGCGCTGCTGGCCGGCACCGCCGATGCCGCGCAGCGCGACGCCTTGCTGGAGGCGGTGCGCGAACAGCTGCATACGCCGTACGGGCCGGTGATGCTGGCCCCGGCGTACACGCATATGCGCGACGACGTGGGCCGGTTGACGCAGAAGTGGCCGGGCGCCGCGGAAAATGGCGCGGTCTACAACCATGCGGTGGCGTTCTACCTGTACAGCCTGTACCAGATTGGCGAAGCCGACCGCGCCTGGGAGATCCTGCGCGCAATGCTGCCCGGCCCCACCCGCGAGGACGTGCTGCAGCGCGGCCATCTGCCGGTGTCGTTGCCCAATTACTATCGCGGCGCCTGGCATCAATATCCGCGCACGGCCGGGCGGTCCAGCCAGCTGTTCAACACCGGCACGGTGGCCTGGGTGTATCGCTGCGTGCTCGAAGGCTTGTTCGGCCTGGTCGGCGAGGGCGATGCATTGGCGATCCGCCCGCAGCTACCCACGCACTGGCCGCACGCGCAGGTGACGCGCCAGTTCCGCGGCGCGCAGTTCGAGGTGACGCTGACACGGGAGCCGGGACGCACGCAGGTAGACGTTGACGTGGATGGAGCCGCTTGCCCAGACCAGCGTGTGCACGGCATCGTCGCCGGCCGTACGTATCGGGTGCAGGTGCGCCTGCCGGGCTGACGGCCCTCACCCGCCCTTCGGGCACCCTCTCCCGCAGGCGGGAGAGGGGGGCGGGCCACCACCGGGTGGCCGCTGCATCATCGGCTGATCGCGACAACGGCGCATCGTCGCCCGACCGTGCACATCCTCGTACCGCCATGCGGCAGACGTCCCTGCCGGCTGCCTGAGTGGGTGGGCCGGAGATGCGACAGGCGAGCGCATGGCGCACACCGCAACCGAAGCGATACACGTTGGCCGCATCGGCATCCAACGTCAGCCGGTACTGCGCTCCCTTCTCCCGCCTGCGGGAGAAGGTGCCCGAAGGGCGGATGGGGGGCGCTTGACCCTTAGCCCAATGCCTCTTGCCACAGGCTGATTCAAAGGGCCGGCTGCCCGGCAGCACGAAACGCATGCATCGCCACACCAACACCACTCCTCAGGCAAGCGTACGGCGCACGCCGCAACCGCCCTCCCTTCTCCCGCGTGCGGGAGAAGGTGCCCGCAGGGCGGATGAGGGGCGTCTGACGCTTAACTCTCCGCCAACCAGTCCGGCACGAATCCCCAACCCCCAATCCCGATTCCCCACTGCGTAAACTCCCAGGCTCGCCTCGCGCCGCCTAGGAACGCCCCTTGGTCTCAAGCTGGATCCTGCTGCTGGTTTCCGTCGGCTATGCCGCGCTGCTGTTCGGCGTGGCGTGGTGGGGTGACCGTCGTCCGCTGTACCCGGAGCGGCCGTGGCTGCGGCCAGCGGTCTACAGCCTGGCGCTGGCGGTGTACTGCTCGTCGTGGACCTTCTACGGCGCGGTCGGCTCGGCGGTGCGCAACGGCATCGGCTATCTGCCGATCTACCTGGGCCCGCTGCTGTTGCTGCTGTTCGGCTGGCGCATCATCGAGCGGCTGGCGCTGATCGCACGCGCCGAGAACACCGTTTCCATCGCCGATTTCATTTCCTCGCGCTATGGCCGTTCGCGGCGGCTGGCGGCGCTGGTGGCGGTGATCGCGCTGGTCGGCATCGTTCCGTATCTGGCCCTGCAGTACAAGGCGGTGGCGATGAGCTTGGAGGTGCTGACCGGACATAGCAGTGCCGGACGCGGCATCTTTGCCGACCCGGCGCTGTACGTGGCGCTGTTGATGGCCTTGTTTGCGACCTTGTTCGGCACCCGCCAGGTCGATGCCACCGAACACCACCGCGGCATGATGCTGGCGATCGCGCTGGAGTCGGTGATCAAGTTGATCGCCATCGTCGCGGTGGGGCTGTTCGCCTGGGTGTGGCTGAGCGATCACCAAGTGCCCATCGCCGACTCGGCGCGCACCTTGTTCGAGCACACCCCGTCGGTGGGCTTCATTTCGCAGACCTTGCTCAGCTTCCTGGCGGTGATCTGCCTGCCGCGCCAGTTCCATGTGGCGGTGGTCGAATGCAGCGACGTCGGCGACATCCGGCGCGCGCGCTGGTTGTTCGGCGCCTACCTGGTGATCATCTCGGCGATGGTGGTGCCGATCGCATCGGCCGGCGTGGCCTTGTTCGGCAAGGGCAGTACGGTGGTCGACGATGCGGTGGTGCTGGCGCTGCCGCTGAGCCAGGGCAATACCGTGCTGGCACTGGTGGCGTATGTGGGCGGGTTTTCCGCCGCCACCGGCATGGTGATCGTGGCCAGCATCGCGTTGGCCACGATGGTCAGCAACGACCTGGTGATGCCGGTGCTGCTGCGCCGCCGTGGCAGCGCCGATGCGCGCGCGGCGGTGGCCTCGCGGGTGTTGTGGATCCGCCGCGTCGCCATCCTGCTGCTGGCGCTGATCGCCTACGGCTACCACCGCAGCGTGGCCAACGACACCACCTTGGCCGCCTACGGCCTGATGGCCTTTGCGGCAGTGGCGCAGTTCGCGCCGGGGGTGATCGGTGGGCTGTACTGGCGCGGCGCCAGCCGCAAGGGCGTGGAGACCGGCATGGTGCTGGGCTTCATGACCTGGATCTACACGCTGCTGCTGCCGGCCGCCACGCGCGCGGGCTGGCTGCAGCCGGACTGGCTGGTGGACGGGCCGTTCGGCATCGCCTGGTTGCAGCCGCAGCAACTGTTCGGCATGCATGGCTGGGACCCGCTGGCGCATGGCACGTTCTGGTCGCTGCTGATCAATGTCGGCGCGATGATGCTGGTCTCCGCACGCTGGCGCCCCGGGGTGGACGAGCGCCTGCGCGCCGCGCCATTCCTGGACCCGTACGCGCAGCGCCCGGCGGTGGCCGGCGACTGGCCCGGGCATGTGCGCGTGGCCGACCTGCAGGCCCTGGCCGAGCGCGTGGTGGGCGAGCGGCATGCGCACCGCGCCTTCGTCGACCAGGCGGTGCTGCTGGAGCGCGAGCTGCAGCCCACCGTGGTGGCCGATCGCGCCTGGGTGCAGTTCACCGAACGCCTGCTGGCCGCCTCGATCGGCGCGGCCTCCGCACGCCTGGTGCTGACCAGCCTGTTGCGCGGCTCGGGCATGGACCTGGGCGAGGTGGTGGCGGTGCTGGACGAAGCCGGCCAGGAGCTGCGCTTCAACCGCGAGATCCTGTCCACCACGCTGGAAAACATCAGCGCCGCGGTCAGCGTGGTCGACCCGGAAATGCGCCTGACCGCGTGGAATCGCCGCTACCAGCAGCTGTTCGGCTATCCGGACGGCATGCTGTATGTCGGCCGCCCGGTGGCCGACCTGATCCGCTACAACGCCGAGCGTGGCGAGCTGGGCGAGGGCGATATCGAAGACCAGATTGATCGCCGTATCCGCCATATGCGCGCCGGCTCGCCGCATGTGTTCGAGCGCACCCGCAGCGACGGCAAGGTGATCGAGATGCGTGGCCAGGCGCTGCCCGGCGGCGGCTATGTCACCAGCTACAACGACATCACCGACTACAAACGTGCCGAACGTGCGCTGCTGGACGCCAACGAGAACCTGGAACAGCGCGTGGCCGATCGCTCGCGCGAGGCCGAGCTGGCCCAGCAATCCAAGACGCGTTTTCTGGCTGCCATCAGCCACGACGTGTTGCAGCCGCTCAATGCCGCGCGGCTGTTTGCTTCGGCCTTGCGCGAGAGCCACCAGAACAACGAGGAGCAACGCCATCTGGCCGAGCGCGTGGATGCCTCGCTGCGCGCGGCCGAGGAGTTGCTCGATGGCCTGCTCGACGTCTCGCGGCTGGATGCCGGCGGCCTGCGGCCCACGGTCGAGGACTTCGATGCCAGCGCGCTGATGCACGAACTGGCCGCGCAATACGCGCCGGTGGCGTCCAGCCGCGGCCTGCAGCTGCAGGTGCACAGCCGCCCGCTGTGGGTGCGCAGCGACCGCCGTCTGCTGCGCCGGGTGATGCAGAACTTCCTGGCCAATGCGCTGCGCTACACGCGCCAGGGCCGCATCGTGCTGGGCATGCGCGGCCGCGGCGACCAGGTGGAACTGCAGGTGTGGGATACCGGCCCGGGCATTCCCGAGCACCACATGCGGCAGATCTTCGAAGAGTTCCGCCGCTATCAGCAGCCGTTCGACTGGGGCGAGCAGGGTCTGGGGCTGGGCCTGTCGATCTGCCAGCGCATCTCGCGCCTGCTCGACCACGACCTGAGCGCGCGCAGCCAGGTCGGCCGCGGCAGCATGTTCTCGATCCTGCTGCCGCGCGTGGCGGCAGTGCCGCTGCCACCGGTGCTGCCGGCGGCGGTGGCGCGCGCGCTGCCCAGCGGCGATTCGCTGGCGGGCCTGCGCGTGCTGTGCGTGGACAACGACCGCGAAATCCTCGACGGCATGCGTGCCTTGCTCGGTCGCTGGCAGGTGGAGGTGATCACCGCCAGTACGGTGGATCAGGCGCTGGAACGCGCGCGCGAGCAACCGGACCTGATGCTGGTGGATTACCACCTGCACGACCGGCTCGATGGCCTGGACACGCTGGATGCGCTGCAGGCCGCCGCCCCTGCACCGATTGCCGGCGCGCTGCTCACCGCCGATGGCCGCGATGAACTCAAGCAGCTCGCGCGCGAGCGTGGGTACCGCCTGCTGACCAAACCGGTGAAGCCGGCCTCGTTACGCGCGTTCCTGAGTGCGCATCACGATGCGAAAACGCGCTGACGGGTGCATCCCTGCCATCACCGCGACATGCGGCGATGCAGTCGGCATCGAGTAAACATCCACGATGCCGACGCGCGCGGAGCGCACTGCCCTGCATCGTAGGAGCGCACCCGGGCGCGAGAGGCTTTACCGATAACGCCTCGTCGCGCCCAGGTGCGCTCCTACGGCAGACTGCTGCGTGCTACGCGGCACCGCTGAGGTGTTCGTAGAGGATGACGCTGCCGACGATCACCAGGATCACGCCGCCGAGGATCTCGGCGCGCTTGCCGATCAAGTTGCCGAGCACGCGGCCCAGCACGCGGTCTAATACGCGGCCTAGCTTGACGCCTGCGGTGGTCATGCACGGGGCGCACTGCCCTGCGTCGTAGGAGCGCACCTGGGCGCGAGGGGCTTTACCGATAACGCCTGTCGCGCCCGGGTGCGCTCCTACGGCAGACTGCTGCGTGCTACGCGGCGCCGCTGAGGTGTTCGTAGAGGATGACGCTGCCGACGATCACCAGGATCACGCCGCCGAGGATCTCGGCGCGCTTGCCGATCAGGTTGCCGAGCGCGCGGCCCAGCACGCGGTCTAATACGCGGCCCAGCTTGACGCCTGCGGTGGTCATGCACGGGGCGCACTGCCCTGCGTCGTAGGAGCGCACCTGGGCGCGAGGGGCTTTACCGATAACGCCTGTCGCGCCCGGGTGCGCTCCTACGGCAGACTGCTGCGTGCTACGCGGCGCCGCTGAGGTGTTCGTAGAGGATGACGCTGCCGACGATCACCAGGATCACGCCGCCGAGGATCTCGGCGCGCTTGCCGATCAGGTTGCCGAGCACGCGGCCCAGCATGACGCCTGCGGTGACCATGCTGAAGGTGCACAGCCCGACCACCACCGCCACCACGCCGATATGCACGTCCAGAAACGCCAGGCTCACGCCGACCGCCATCGCATCGATGCTGGTGGCAAAACCCGTGGTGGCCAGGGCGAGCAGGCCGTGCCGTTTTGGCGTGTCGGCAGCTGCATCTTCGATCTCGTCGGCTTCGTTGCGCAGGCCGGCCACAATCATGTGCAGGCCCAGGCCGCCGAGCAGCACGAAGGCAATCCAGTGATCGAACGCACGCAGGTGGCTGGACGCGGCGCGCCCCAGCAGCCAGCCGATCACCGGGGTGATCGCCTCGATGCTGCCGAAGATCAAACCGGCGCGTAGCGCATCGCGCCACTGCGGCTTGCGCATGGCCGCGCCCTTGCCGATCGCTGCGGCAAACGCATCGGTGGACATCGCAAAACCGATCAACACAATGGAAAACGGGGACATCGACATTCTCGGGTTGGGCACGATCGCAACGACATGCGCCCGCGCCAACCGTTGTTGTGCGCGCATGCCGCTGGTCTCGCCAAACCACGATTGGTTGCCTGCACCACGGCGCAATGGCCGAGTATGTTGATGCAGGCGCTTTCGATGGACGAAAGCAGGCTACTCCCCAAGGGGGCGCGCAGTGTAGCAACGCATGGCCGCGTTCGGTGCGCCTGCATTGCACGCGAAGGTCGGTCTGATCTTTATAGCCGTGGCTATTGCGACCCGGGATTTACGCGGGTTTTTGCCTTGTTCCAGGCGCCAGGGCCCGGACGGCAGGTCCACCCACCGGTCGGATGTGGTGCCCGATTGCCTTGGCCATGCTGAAAAACGGTCTCCATTCCGATGAAGCAGACAGCGAAAAACGCGGGAAAAAGCCGCTGATGTGGGATGTGCTGCAAGCAGTGCGATGGAACTTCGTGGCTGGACGTGCGTACATGCGCCGGCGCCGGCTTGCCGCTGTCTTTCAGGACGCCGATGCAGGCGTGCAGCGATCAGCAACATGCAGCGATGCGCCGCTTTCCGGAACACTGCGATGTGCGCGGCCTGCGACGCCGCAGCGGGTGCACGCCACACCAGTGGGGTGGAGCGCGATGGCCAGGCTGCCCTCGCAGCCGCAGCACTCCGGAAAAATCACCCAGCGCTACACGCACAGGCTCAGCCGCGCAGCGGGTAGACGCCAGGAGCCAGCAGCCAGCGGCGCGCAGCGGGGAACCACCAGCACCGACGCAAACAAACGCCCGGCCCGGGCCACGGCTACAGCAACGCTGCGGAGATCTCCGCCGTCGCCGCACACAAGGCCTGCAGCGCCGCGTGCGGGCCGACCAGCTCCGGGCGGCGTGCGATGAACGGGACGGTCAGCGTATAGGTCGCGCTGCCGCGTTGCAGGATCGGTGCGGTCAGGTCGACCACGCCCACCACCGCTTCGCTGGGCTGCATGGCATAGCCGTCGTCGCGCGCCTGCGCGGCGGCCGCCAGGAACTGCGCACGCTCGAACGGCACCTCGCTGGCGTCGAGCATGTCCAGCCAGCGCGCCTGCACCTCCGGCTGCTGGAACGCGAACAGCACCAGCCCGGAACTGGAATGGGTCAGCGGGCGGCGATGGCCCGGGCGCACCACCAGGCCCAGGTCGCTGGGCACGTCCATCTGCGCGATCACCACGATCTGGTCGCCGGACGGTGCCACCAGGTGGCAGGGCTGACAGATCGCATCGGCCAGCCGCCGCATCACCGGCAACGCCGCTTCGCTGATGCTCTGCACCTGCGGCTGCTGCATGCCGAGCATGAACAGCCGATTGGTCAACACATAGTCGCCTTCGCCGTCGCGGGTGAGATAGCCGCGCTCCTCCAGCACCTGCAGCATGCGGAAGATCTCCCCGCGCGAGCGACCGATGCCCTGCGAGATCGCGCCCATGCTCATCGGCTGTGCCTGGCGGGCGAGCAGCTCGAGGATGTCCAGGCCCTTGTCCAGGGCGGGGGCGCGGTACTTGGCGGGTTCGGTGCTCATCCGTCTGCGGCTCCAGGCAAGGCTGCGGCGCGCCAGGGTACAGGCATCGCGGGCAGCGGTGAGGGTCGGCTCTCGCGTGCAAATATAAACAAAGTTTTTATATTTGCATGGTGCTGGCCTGCGCAGTACGCTCGCCGCACAGCAACGCAAGCGCCACAGCCTTGGGAGGGGATCGGTCGCATGCATCACAGTGACATTGCCGCGTCACCGCGCGGCAACTTGGCGCGTACCGCCATGGTTCCCCTGTTGTTGATCGTCAGCCTGTTCTTTCTATGGGGCATGGCCAACAACCTCAACGACATCCTGATCAAGCAGTTCAAGAAGGCCTTCGAGCTGACCGACCTGCAGGCAGGCCTGGTGCAGAGCGCGTTCTACCTGGGCTATTTCGTGTTCGCGATGCCGGCGGCGATGTTCATGCGCCGCTACAGCTACAAGGCGGCCGTGGTGCTGGGCCTGCTGCTGTATGCATGCGGCGCGTTCCTGTTCTATCCGGCCGCGCAGGTGCATACCTACTGGCTGTTCCTGCTGGCCTTGTTCGTGATCGCCAGCGGCCTGGCGTTCCTGGAAACCACCGCCAACCCGCTGGTGACCGTGCTCGGCCCGGCAGAAGGCGCGGCGCGGCGGTTGAACCTGGCGCAGGCATTCAACCCGTTGGGCTCGATCACCGGCGTGCTGGTCGGGCAGCACTTCATCTTTTCCGGCGTGGAGCACACCCCGGCCGAGCTGGCGGCGATGACGCCGGCCGCGCGCGCGGCGTTCTTCGCCACCGAATCGGCGGCGGTGCAGACGCCTTACCTGGTGATCGGCGCAGTGGTGGTGGTGTGGGCGATCCTGATCGCGCTGGTGCGCTTTCCCACCGGCGATGCCGGCCCGGGCGAGGCTGCGCCCAGGCGCGCACGCTTTAGCGAATTGCTGCGCAACCGGCTGTTCGTGTTTTCGGTGGTGGCGCAGTTCTTCTACGTGGGCGCGCAGGTTGGCATCTGGAGTTATCTGATCCGCTATCTGCAGGACGCGGTGCCGGGCACGCCGGAAAAAAGCGCCGCGACGTATCTGACCATCTCGCTGGTGCTGTTCATGGCCGGCCGCTTCATCGGCACCGCGTTGTTGCGCTATCTGGCGCCGGCCAGGTTGCTGGCGAGCTTCGCCACGATCAATCTGGTCTTGTGTGCGGTGGCGATTGCCTTCCCCGGTTGGACCGGCCTGTATGCGCTGGTGGCGGCAAGCGTGTTCATGTCGGTGATGTTTCCGACCATCTTTGCGCTGGGCCTGGACGGCATGCATGACGATGCGCGCAAGCTGGGCTCGTCCTTGCTGGTGATGTCGATCATTGGCGGTGCGCTGCTGACGGCAGTGATGGGTGCGGTGTCGGACCTGGCCGGTATCCACTGGGCGATGGTGGTGCCGGGTGGGTGCTTTGCGGTGATCCTGCTGTTCGCGTTGCGCGCACGGCGCGCGGCGCCGGTGATTGCTGGGGCGGGCGCATGAGCACGCGGCGGCTGTGCTACGTGCTGGATCTGCACGACGATGCGCAGTTGATCGCCGAGTACGAGCGTTGGCATCGGCCCAGCGAAGTCTGGCCGGAAGTGGTGGCCTCGTTGCAGCAGGCCGGCATCCTGGAGCTGGAGATCTTCCGCAGCGGCGATCGGCTGGTGATGCTGATGGAGGTCGGCGACACCTACGATCCGGCGGCCAAGGCCGCGCGGGATGCGGCCGATCCGCGGATCCAGGCCTGGGAAGACCTGATGTGGCGGTTTCAGAAACCGCTGCCGGGCAGCGCGCCTGGGGAGAAGTGGCGCGAGGCGGGGCGGATCTTTGCATTGAGTGCGGCGATCGACGCGCAGCGCTAGCCGTGCCCCTCATCCGCCCTTCGGGCACCTTCTCCCGCTTGCGGGAGAAGGGAGCAGTCGCTTGGCGGGGCTGCGGTCCGGCCGGCTTGGCAATACCGGGTGGGGCGCTTGTGGGTCTGCGTCTTCGGCCGGGCGAACGGCTGACCGGCAGCATGCAGCAGACGCCCGACGGTGGGGACATGGCGCAGACGCCTACCCCACCTGAGCCAACGCCGATCACGCCCTTCTCCCGGGTGCGGGAGAAGGTGCCCGCAGGGCGGATGAGGGGCTGCGTGCTCAGTCCTTGGCGTTGCCGGCCAGATCTTCGACCCGGAAACGTTCACCTGGATGGCAGAGCCGTTCCGTCCGGATTCCAGTCTAGGCCGGACAACCGCTTCCTTCTCCCGCAGGCAGGAGAAGGTGCCCGCAGGGCGGATGAGGGGTTGCGTGCTCAGGCCTTGGCGTTGCCGGCCAGATCTACGACCCGGAAACGTTCACCTGAATGGCAAAGCCGTTCCGGTCGCATCGCAGTCCCGGCCGGACAACTGCTTCCTTCTCCCGCAG
>NZ_UIHB01000010.1:0-105598 GCF_900476395.1 Xanthomonas euroxanthea | reverse complement strand
GCGGGAGAAGGTGCCCGCAGGGCGGATGAGGGGGCTGCGTGCTCAGTCCTTGGCGTTGCCGGCCAGATCTACGACCCAGAAACGTTCACCTGGATGGCGGAGCCGTTTCGTCCGGATTCCAGTCTAGGCCGGACAACCGCTTCCTTCTCCCGCGCGCGGGAGAAGGTGCCCGCAGGGCGGATGAGGGGGCTGCGTGCTCAGTCCTTGGCGTTGCCGGCCAGATCTTCGACCCAGAAACGTCCTTCCGGATAGCTGAACTCCGCGATCGAGGACGCATGCATTTCCGCCGAGAAACCCGCTGCCTCCGGGGCCAGGTAGCGGCCGTGCCGGATGCGCACCGGGTCGAGGAAATGCTGGTGCAGGTGGTCGACGAATTCGATCGCACGGTCTTCCATCTTGCCGGTGATGGCGACGAAGTCGGCCATCGCCAGGTGTTGCACCAGTTCGCACAGGCCGACGCCGCCGGCGTGCGGGAACACGCGGATATTGAACTTGGCGGCCAGCAGCAGGATGGCGAGGTTTTCGTTGACCCCGCCCACGCGCGCGGCGTCGATCTGGATCAGGTCCACCGCGCCGGCCTGCAATAGCTGCTTGAACACCACCCGGTTCTGGGTGTGCTCGCCGGTGGACACCGGTACCGGCGTGATGCCCTGGCGGATCGCGGCGTGGCCGAGCACATCGTCCGGACTGGTGGGTTCCTCGATCCAGGCGATGTCGAATTCGGCCAGCTGGCGCATCCAGTCGATCGCCGGGCCCACGTCCCAGCGCTGGTTGGCGTCCACCGCCATCGCGATGTCCGGGCCGATCGCCTCGCGCGCCAGGCGGCAGCGGCGGATGTCGTCCTGCACGTTGGCGCCGACCTTGAGCTTGATGGTGCGGAAGCCGTCGGCCACCGCTTCCTTGGCCAAGCGCACCAGCTTCTCGTCCGAGTAGCCGAGCCAGCCGGGCGAGGTGGTGTAGGCCGGATAGCCCTGTTCGATCAGCGTGGCGATGCGTTGCGCGCGCTGCGGTTGCGCCGCGCGCAGGATCGCCAGCGCTTCGTCGCGGGTGAGTGCGTCGGTGAGGTAGCGGAAGTCGATGGTGTCGACCAGCTGCTCGGGCGTGAGTTCGGCGATGTAGCGCCACAGCGGTTTTTTCGCCGCGCGCGCGGCCAGATCCCAGGCGGCGTTGATCACCGCGCCGATCGCCATGTGCATCACGCCCTTTTCCGGGCCCAGCCAGCGCAGCTGCGAGTCGTTGGTGAGCCGGCGCGCGAACGCACCCAGATCGGCGATGACCTCGTCCACCGACAGGCCGACCACGTGCTCGGCCAGTGCGGCCACCGCGGCGGTCTGCACATCGTTGCCGCGGCCGATGGTGAACACCAGGCCGTAGCCGGCCAGGTCATCCGGCGCATCGGTGCGCAGCACGACATAGGCGGCCGAGTAATCCGGATCCGGATTCATCGCATCCGACCCATCGAGCTCGCGCGAGGTGGGAAAGCGGACGTCGTGGGTGTCGAGGGCGATGATGGTGCGCATGAAAGTCCTGGGCGATGGAAGCGAAAATTAGAAACGCGCGGAGTAAGACGGAAACGGAGCAGGACGCCAGAGCCTCTCTCCCGCCGGGAGAGGGGCTTCGGGCTGCATCGTGCCGGATGTATTACGACTTGCCTTGGCCGCTATCTCTTTCCAATGCGGAAAAAGGTGCTGAGGAAAGAGGCCTCAAGCCGCATCGCGCGGATGCGCCACCACCGGCTGGCGCTGGCGACCCAGCCCTTCGATCTCCAGCTCCATCACGTCGCCCGGCTTCAGGTACACCGGCGGCTTCTGGCCCAGGCCCACGCCCGGCGGGGTGCCGGTGCTGATCACATCGCCCGGCATCAGTGTCATGTAGCGGCTGATGTGGCTGACCAGTTCGGCCACGCCGAACACCATCGTGCGGGTGCTGCCGTTCTGGTAGCGGTGGCCGTTGACCTCCAGCCACATCGACAGGTTCTGCGGGTCGGCGATTTCATCGCGGGTGACCAGCCACGGGCCGATCGGGCCGAAGGTGTCGGCGCTCTTGCCCTTGACCCATTGGCCGCCGTGTTCGAGCTGGAATTCGCGCTCGGACAGGTCGTTGATCACCGCGTAGCCGGCGACATGGTTCAGCGCCTCGTCCACCGTGACATCGCGCGCCACATCGCCGATCACCACGCCCAGTTCCACTTCCCAATCGCTCTTGACCGAGCCGCGCGGGATGATCACGGTGTCGTTCGGCCCGGTCACCGCGGTGGTGGCCTTCATGAACAGGATCGGCATCTTGGGCACGTCCATGCCCGATTCGGCGGCGTGGTCGGCGTAGTTCAAGCCCACGCAGATGAACTTGCCGATCTGCCCCACGGCGGCGCCATAGCGCAGCTCGCCTTCGAGCAGCGGCAGCGTGGCCACATCCAGCGCACGCAGTTTGTCCAGGCCGGCATTGGTGATGTGCTCGCCGGCCACATCGTCGATCACACCGCTCAGATCGCGGATGCGGCCTTGGTCATCGATCAGGCCGGGACGTTCCTGGCCGGGGGCGCCAACGCGTACGAGTTTCATGCAGTCTTCCTTTGCAGGTGAGGAATGGAGCGGCCAGCAACGCTGGCGCGCATGCATCGGGTGGGTAAGGGCGGCGGGCGCAAACCGAGGCGGACGAGCGGGACGCATCGCATCTGGCAGTGGTGCGCGGCGCCGCGATCCATCGTCGTACTCAGTTCGACCAGCCGCCATCGATGATATGGGTCTGGCCGGTGGTGAACGACGATTCGTCCGAGGCCAGGTACACCACCAGCTGCGCGATTTCGCGCGGGTCGCCCAGGCGGCCCATCGGCTGGCGGTCGGTGAAGCTCTTCCACACCGCCTGTTCGTCGCCGCCCAGCGCCTTGACGCGCTGGCCCAGCGACGGCGTTTTGATGGTGCCGGGGCAGATTGCGTTGCAGCGCACGCCCTGGGCCACGTAATCGGCGGCAATGGCCTTGCTCAGGCCGATCACTGCGGCCTTGGTGACGCCGTAGACGAAGCGGTTCGGCACGCCCTTGATGCTGGAGGCCACCGAGGACATGTTGATGATGCTGCCGCGGCCGCGCTCGAGCATGCCCGGCAGCACCGCCTTGCAGGTGTAGTACATCGCATCGACGTTGATCGAGAACGAGCGGCGCCAGGCCGGCTCGTCGCAATCGAGGATGCTGCCCTGGTGCACGAAGCCGGCACAGTTGAACAACACATCGAACGGGCCGTGCGCGGCGACCAGGTCGGCAACCGCCGATGCATCGGTGACATCCAGCAGCTGGGTGGTGATGGCATCGGATTCGGCTGCCAGCGCCTGCAAGGCTGCGGCGTCGATATCGGTGGCGATCACCTGCGCACCGGCACGCGCGCAGGCCAGCGCGCTTTCGCGGCCGATGCCGGCGCCGGCGGCGGTGATCAGGCAGCGCTTGCCATGCAGGCGGTCGTTGGGAGTTGCAGGGATCGAGACAGTCATACCGAAGAGGTTCCGTGGGTGGGGGCCGCCGGCCGTGGCAGACGATAGAACGTGCGTGCGTTGTCGCCGAACACCGCTTTGGCATGGCCGTTTGCGTGTGTGGCAACCAGGTGCTGTGCGATCTCAAGCCACTGCGCATACTCGGCGCGCTGGGTCAGCACCGGCCAGTCGCTGCCCCACAGCATGCGCTGCGGGCCGAAGCGTGCGAACAGATGCGCGACATACGGCTCCAGCGCCTCCACGCCGGCGCCGCGCGTTGCTTCGGTGAGCAGGCCGGAGAGCTTGCAGTGCACGGTGGGATGCTGCGCCAGCGCGGCCATGCCGGCCGCCCAGGCGACGAATTCGCCCGCGGCGATCTGCGGCTTGCCGCCGTGATCGACGACCACGCGCAACTGCGAATGGCGCTTCAGGCGCGCCTGCAGTGCCGGCACATGCACGCTGCGGATCAGGGCGTCGAAGGCCAGGTCGTGCGCGAGCAGGGCGTCGAAGGCGGCATCCAGCGCGGGACTGGCCAGCCACTGCGCATCGGCGATGTCCTGCACCATCGGGCGCAGGCCCTTGAGCACACCGTCGCCGGCCTGCACCAGCGCATCGATGCGCGCGGCGGCATCGGGCGCGGCGAAATCGACCCAGCCCACCACGCCGGCAATGCGTGCATCGGCGCGCGCCAGCTCGAACAGGTAGCGCGTTTCGGCCTCGGTCGCGGCGGCCTGCACCACCACCACGCCATCGATATCGGCAGCGTCCAGCGCCTGGCCGATATCGGCGGGGCCGAAGTCGCGATACAGCGGCGCCAGTTCGGGCGTCAGCCAGTGGTAATCGCCACGGGCCAGCTGCCAGAAATGCAGATGCGCGTCGATGCGGCTCATGGCGTGGGCAGGTCCGCGTCGAGCAGGCCGTCATCGCGCAGGCGCTGCCACAGCGCAGGCGGAATCGCCGCCTGCAACCGCGTGGCGGCCGAGTGCACCTCGGCCACCGTCCGCATGCCGGCCACCACCGTGGTCACCGCCGGATGCGCCAGCGGGAACTGCAACGCGGCCGCGCCGATATCCACCCCGAACGCCGCGCAGGCTGCATACAGGCGCTGCGCATGCTGCAGGGTGGCGGTGTCGACCGGGGCATAGTTGTAGGTCGCGCCGGGGCCATGTGCGTCGCTGAGCAGGCCGGAGCTGTACGGGCCGGCCGACAGGATCGCCACGTTGCGCTGCTGCGCCTGCTGGAGCAGCGCGCGGGCACCGTGCTGCTCCAGCAGCGTGTAGCGGCCGGCTAGCATCACGCAGTCGAGCGGAAAGCGTGGCAGCACCTCCAGCGCCACGTCCTGCTCGTTGACCCCCAGCCCGATCGCCCCGCAGGCACCGGCCGCCTTCAGCTCCGCCATCGCCGGCAAGGCCTCCTCCAAGGCCTGGCGCAGGACGTTGGCGTGGTTGTCGCCGTGGGTCAGCGCACCGATGTCGTGCAGCAGCAGCACGTCGATGTAGTCGGTGCCCAGGCGCTCCAGGCTGGAGGCAAACGCGCGCCGCACGCCGTCGGCGCTGTAGTCGAACTCGGCGCGCCGGCCCGCCACGGCAAAGCCGTCGCGCCCGGCGGTGGCCTGCGCGTCGTCGTGGATGCAGCGGCCGACCTTGGTCGACAGCGTGTAGGCGCTGCGCGGCACGCCGGCCAAACCACGGCCCAGGCGCGTCTCGCTCAGCCCGTAGCCGTAGTACGGCGCGGTGTCGAAGTGCCGGATGCCGGCCTGGTACGCAGCCGCCACCGCGGCCAGCGCCTGGCCGTCATCGACCTCGGTATACAGATTGCCGATCGGCGCGGCGCCAAACCCCAGTGCCGACAGCTGCACATCGGTGCCGCCCAGACGCTGCCGCGCAACGCTCACGCCGCACACTCCGCGCGCAGGGCGGTCGCGGGGCAGGTGCACACGGAATCTGGGAAGCAGGAGCTGGGCATCGCGACATCCACCAGCCGGCCGATGCCGGTCTGTTCGCATATGAATATCGCAATCATGAGTGAACAGATCACGCTGCAGTGCAGCATCGCGGGCCACAAGGCCGATACGTGCGCCGTGCAGCGCCACGGTAGGCCGTCAGCCCGCCCCGCTCGCCAGCGTCGCACGACGTAGGACCCGGTCTGTATCGAAATCCTTGCCGCATGGCCTCGTGCGACGGGCGCAAGACAGGCACCAACGCTGCGCAAGCCACGTGCGGTTCAACCACAAGGCCTTCGTCGGCATCGGCGTTACGCCCGATACCATCAAGACCTACGAATACTCCGAAGAACTGGTGTGGGCACGCGCGCCCAATACGCACCGACGCATCCGCCTGCGTCTGAGCAACGATGCGCATGTGGTGACCTTCGACTATTGCTTCGACGATGGCCGGCAGTGGATTCGCCACCCCACGCGCATGGAAATGTCAGGCTTTCACCACAACGTGTTCGGCGGCTTCCTGAGCCTGCAGCTCGGCATCTACGCTGCGCAGCAAGGCGCAGTGGTGTTGCGTGATTTCAGTTACCGCGCGCTGCGCTGAGCGCGGTCTGCAGCATCCAGCGATGCGGCTAAACGGCGGGGTCCGGGGGGACCCCGCCGTCAGACCTGGCGTGGCTAACAAGACGTAGCTGCACAGGCGTTTCGCTCGCCGCTCCTAGCCGCAGCAGTAGCAGACGTTGCCTTGCCCCAGGTCGCCGCCAAACTCCGGACACTCGGCTTTGCAGGCCCACGCACTACACGATTCGGTTTTCGGCTGTGCGTTATCCACCGCCATGACCTGGAACGCACCGAAACCGGTACTGGCCAGGAACGTGGCCGCCATCAACGCCGTCCGCAAAGTACCCCAACGCTTCTTCATGCATCACTCCTTCACCGTTGCCAAAGCCGCTGGCGCATCCGTGCGGCGCAACGCGGCGACCAGGTCCTGCACCTGCTCCGTGGTATCGAAGACGCCAAGACGGGAATGGCGCACGCGCCCCTGCCCATCGATGGCCATCAGCAGTGGCACGTTGCGCGCGCGAAACAGCATCAATGCGCGACGATCGGTCAACGTGACCACCGGAAAATCGAAGCCATGCACATGCGCATAGCGCGCAGCCTGCGCCGCATCGCACTGGCATACGCCGAGCAATTGCGGACGGCCGGGCAGATTGGCCTGCAACTGCCTTGCCGCACGCAGCACGGTGGGTGCCGAGCGCTGGCAATACGGGCAGGTGGTGGTGAAGAAGAACAGCACCTGCGCCTGTCCCTGCGGCACGCCGAGCAGATGGCGTTGGCCCTGGGTATCGGTGACCGCGATGCGCGGCACGTACATGCCGTCATACGGAGCGCTGATGCGGGTCTGCAACATCTGCTGCTGCGCGCGCAGCTGCTTGTTCTGCCATGCGAGCACCGCGATCAATGCACAGGCAACCAGCAGCCCGATCCAGAGCCAGGGAAAACGTCGCGCCATGCCAGCTCCAGTAGCGTCATCAAGCCCGAGCCTTGCCCAGGCATGAGCTGATGGTCAATGGTGATATCGACAACTGCGATGTCGCGCGGTGCGGGGTTGTGGAGGCGGTCACGCCGCTGCGCTCGGGCTTGCCAGTCTCGCAGCGGTTGGCAGGGGTCGATTGCGCAACTGTGGTGTGTCGATCAACAGCAGTGCGCCGTGTCTGCGTGGCGCGCAGCACCATCCGAAAGATCGATGAAACAGTGCCTGCAATGACTGCGCGTGTTCCTGCGATCAGTGGCTGCGAGCGTTGCCGCCGTCATCTGATCCTTGCCGCTGGCACCGACCATTGCCGACCGATGACGCGGCGCCCTGTCGCCAGGCGAACACAAGCGGTTGCGCGATCAATCAGCGCTGATCTGCAGCGCGTCTGCAACGCGCTGGCAGCAGGCAGACGCGCGTTCGGCCAGCGGGTGCTGGCCCCGCCGGTCACTCGATGCCGCGCACGAATAGCAGCTCCAGATCGCGCATCGGCACGAAGTCGGCCTGCCTGAACTGGAAGGTCAGCGGATCGATCTTCTTCAGTGCGCCGTCGAAGCACAGGCTGAGGATGTCGCTGGCGTTCTGCTTGCGGATGGTCAGCTGGAAGTCCTTGATCGGGCCGTTCCAGTTCTTGCCGGTGGTCAGCACATAACGCAGGTTGGCCCAGCCCATGCCGTGCGCACCCTCGCGCCGCTGCATGCTGGCCTTGGTGGCTGGTTCGATGCAGGTGCGCTTTGCATACGACTCCAGCAGGAACGCGCTGCCCTGCGGCACGCCGGTGGACAGGCTGGGCGCGTAGGCATGCCGGATCTGCACGCTGCCCCGTGCCGGGAAGACCTGTTGCCAGACGAAGTACTCGCTGAGCGTGAAGCGCGGTTGCTGGTCCCGGTCGATCCAGCGCGCCGGCAACGGCGTGCGCCCGGTCGGCACGTTGCCCGATTCGGCGAACGCGGCGATATCGTCGGTGCTCCAGCCGGTGGCGGCGAATGCCTTGGAGATGTCGCTGCCATCGTCCAGCAACACCACCAGCTTGCGCGTGGTGGTCACCGGTTTGCCGTCCACCCACAGGTTGAAATCGGTCAGTTCGCTGTGATCGGCCATGCCGAAATACATCGGCGGCATCGGGAAGGCGATCGGCACGCTCAATGCGCGCGCGCTGTGGTTGGTGAACACGTAGTCCACTTGCACGCGCTCCTCGCTGAGCAGCAGCGCTTCCTTGTCCATGCTGATATCGGGCTGATGCAACAGCCGGATGGTGCCGTTGTCGTCGCCGAAGCTGCTGTCGTTGGCCTGCGCACTGCCGCAGCCGAGTGCGGCCAGCGCAAGGAGCAGCCCGAGCGGGCCGCGCGGAAAAGAGAGTGGCTGCATGGATCCCCTGGCACCGGCACGCACCGACGCGCCGCAGGCGCACAGCATGCCACGCACCTGCCGATGCCGCAGCGCGGGCATGCATGGCATCAACTGCGCATGGCGTACAGTCGCACGCCCTGCGCACTCCAACCCCACGCTCCGATGCCTTCCTACGTTTCCCTGCTGGCTGTCGCCGCCTGCCTGTTGCTGTCACTGCAAGACAGCCTCGCTGCTGCGCCCGATCGCAGCCAGCCCGCTGCCGTGGTCTCAAGCTGTACCGCCGATGCGTACAGCAGCTGCCCGTCCTGGATGCCGTCGCAGCGTGAGATGCGCACGGTGCTTGCCGATTACTTCTGCGAGGCCGCCGATCGCGGGCTGGTCCGGCCGCGCGTGACGCGCGTGGTGCGTGCGGAGACCTCGCAGGTCACCTGCGCTGCGCTGGGGCCGGAAACCAATTCCAATATCGCCTGTGGAGGCGATATGCAGTTCATTGGCCCGGACGGACGCACCGATTTCCTCACCTTCAGCCCGACCATGCATCGTCAGGACGATGGGCGCTATGCGATCTATGAAGGCGAGGACGAAAACGGCAACGCGGTGTGGCACGCGCCCTCGCCGCAACGCGCGTCGAAGGTCTGCACGGGCCAGCCACTGCGCTGACGAGCGTACCGGAGCTGCCACCGGCAGCGTTTCCTGCGGCGGCGATCGGTCTGCGCTGACGGTGCGCGCAGCCGGTCGCTGCAGCGTGCTCAGTCGTCTTCGGGCGGCGGCAGTACGATGCCGTCGGCATCGATGGCGAGCTTGCCGGCCATCAGCACCGCCTGGGTGCGGTTGGTGACGCCGAGCTTGCGCAGGATCGCGGTGACATGCGCCTTGATGGTGGCCTCGGACACGCCCAGATCGTAGGCGATCTGCTTGTTGAGCCGCCCGGCGCCGAGCATCTGCAGCACGCGGAACTGTTGCGGGGTGAGATCGCGCAGGCGCTGGCCCACTTCGCGTTCTTCGCTGTCGGTCGGCGGCAGGTTCTGCGCCTCTGCCGGGATCCAGCGCTCGCCATCGAGCACCGTCGCCAGGGCGCGGCCGATGGTGTCCGAATCGGCGGACTTGGGAATGAACCCGAACGCGCCATGGTCGATCGCACGCCGCATCACCGTCGGCTCCTCGCGCGCCGACACCACCACCACCGGCAGCTGCGGATGCAGCGAGCGCATGTGCACCAACGCGCTGAATCCCTGCGCACCCGGCATGTTGAGATCCATCAACAACAGATCGGCATCCGGTTGCGCATCGGCCAGGGTGTACAGCGCATCCACCGTGTCGGCCTCGAACAACTGCACGCCCGGCATCACGCGCTGCACAGCCCCGCGCAAGGCCTCACGGAACAGGGGATGGTCGTCGGCGATCAGCAGGGTGGTCATTGAGGGGCCGGGATTGGGGATTGGGGATTCGGGATTCGCAAAAGCATGGGATGTCGGGACTGGGGAGTCGGGATTCGTGGACGCAGGGAGGCCGGAATTCGTGCACCGGAGTTCGCAACAGCCGGTCTGAGCACGCCATCCGCTTCCCGAATGCCGCTTGATGCTGGATCGAGGAGGGGAATGGCGAAGGAGTGGGAACCCGCTTCTGCGAATGCCCGCTCTCCAATCCCCAATCCGCGCCCCTCATCCACCAATCCCCAATCCCGAATGCCCAATCCCCGCCTCTCAGCGCGCCAACCGCTCATTGACCAACGAATCGACCACCGACGGGTCGGCCAAGGTCGAGGTGTCGCCGAGTTGGTCGGGGGCGTTTTCGGCGATCTTGCGCAGGATGCGGCGCATGATCTTGCCCGAGCGGGTCTTGGGCAGGCCCGGTGCCCACTGCAGATGATCGGGCGAGGCGATCGGGCCGATTTCCTTGCGCACCCAGGTCACCAGTTCCTTGTGCAGTTCCTCGCTCGGGGTTTCGCCGGCGATCAAGGTCACGTAGGCATAGATGCCCTGGCCCTTGACGTCGTGCGGGAAGCCGACCACCGCCGCTTCGGCGACCTTCGGGTGCGAGACCAGCGCGCTTTCCACTTCGGCGGTGCCGATGCGGTGGCCGGACACGTTGATCACGTCGTCCACGCGGCCGGTGATCCAGTAATAGCCATCGGCATCGCGGCGGCAACCGTCGCCGGTGAAGTAGCTGCCCGGATAGGTGCGGAAGTAGGTGTCGATGAAGCGCTGGTGGTCGCCGTACACCGAGCGCATCTGGCCCGGCCACGAATCCAGCAGCACCAGGTTGCCTTCGGTGGCGCCTTCCAGGACCTTGCCTTCGGCATCCACCAGTGCCGGCTGCACGCCGAAGAACGGCAGGGTGGCCGAGCCGGGCTTGAGATCGACCGCGCCGGCCAGCGGCGAGATCAGGATGCCGCCGGTTTCGGTCTGCCACCAGGTGTCCACGATCGGGCAGCGGCTGTCGCCGACCACCTCGTAGTACCAGCGCCAGGCTTCCGGATTGATCGGCTCGCCGACGCTGCCGAGCAGGCGCAGGCTCTTGCGCGAGGTCTTCTTGACCGGCTCCTCGCCATCGCGCATCAGCGCGCGGATCGCGGTGGGTGCGGTGTAGAAGATGCTGACCTTGTGCTTGTCGATCACTTCCCAGAAGCGCGACACGGTCGGATAGTTCGGCACGCCTTCGAACATCACCGCGGTGGCGCCGTTGGCGAGCGGACCGTAGACGATGTAGCTGTGGCCGGTGACCCAGCCCACGTCGGCGGTGCACCAGTAGATGTCGTCCTCGCGCAGGTCGAACACCACTTCGTGCGTGTAGCTGGCAAACAGCAGGTAGCCGGCGGTGGTGTGCAGCACGCCCTTGGGCTTGCCGGTGGACCCGGAGGTGTAGAGGATGAACAACGGATCTTCCGCGTTCATGCGCTCGGGTTCGCACGCGGCCGGCTGGCCGTCGACCACATCGTGGAACCAGCGATCGCGCGGTGCCTGCATCTCGACCGCACCACCGGTGTGACGCACGACGAGCACCGTTTCCACGGTGTTGGTGCCGGGCAGTTTCAGCGCTGCATCGACGTTGGCCTTGAGCGGAATCTTCTTGCCGCCGCGCAGGCCTTCGTCGGCGGTGATGATCAGCTTGCTCTGGCAATCGATCACGCGGTCGGCGATCGAATTGGCCGCAAACCCGCCGAACACCACCGAGTGCACCGCACCGATGCGCGCACAGGCGAGCATGGCCACGGCGGCATCGACGATCATCGGCAGGTAGATGGTGACCCGGTCGCCCTTCTTGACGCCCAGGTTGCGCAGCGCATTGCCGAGCTTGCAGACGCGCTCGTACAGCTCGCGATAGGTGACCGGATAGGACTGCGCATCCGGGCTGTCGGGCTCGAACAACAGCGCGGTCTTGTCGCCGCGCGTGGCCAGCTGGCGGTCCAGGCAGTTGACGCTGGCATTGAGCTCGCCATCGCCGAACCAGCGGATGTGGAAATCCTCCAGCGCGTAGCTGACGTCCTTCACCTGGGTGGGTTGCTTGAACCATTCCAGCCGCTGTGCGGCCTTGCCCCAGAATTGCTCGGGGTGTTCGATCGATTCGCGATACAGCGTTGCGTACTGCTCGCGCGTAATGCGCGCATTGGCGGCGAACGCGGGATCGACGGGATAAACCTCAGCCATGGCACCCTCACTTGCGATGAACTTGTCGGAAGAGGACGTTGCGGCTGCCCTCGGTAGACAATCAGTGTGCCGTATCCATTCTGTCCCGGCGTTCAACCGGGCCTTAGACCTTGGTCTTACCTGCCGCAGCCGGTGATCCGCAATCCGTTGCCGGCCCTGGTGCGACGATCGGTCACCTTGTGGAATGCTGCGCTGCAGCTACGACCAAAGGCGAATAGGCTGCAAAGCGCGGACTGCCTCACGCTCCGCACAGCATCGCCATCAAGCGCGAGGCCATATCGGGGAGAGGGGTCCATGACACACCGTACTGCACCGTTAGTGCGCCATCCGCTGGCGGCTGCCTTGTTGGTGGCCACCATCCTGCCGGGCGTGGCGTTCGCGCAGACCGCCAAGGAAAAGGCGCTGGAAGCGCGCATCGCCGAGCTCGAGCGTCAGGTCCAGCTGCTGGTGTCTGCGCAACAACAGCAGCAGGGCCAGATCACGCAGACGCAGACCCAGGTGACCGAGGTGCGTGCCGCACAGGCGCAGGCACCTGCCGCGCCGGCGGTGCCGGCCGGCAAGCGGCCGATCCAGCTGACCAGCATCACACCCAATGCAGCTGCGGGGACGACGTTCCGCTACGGTGGCTTCATCAAGGCCGACTTCATGACCACCCGCACCTCCGACGGCGCATTGCCCGAAGGCGCGGTGGGGCGCTACCTGTACATCCCGACCCAGACGCCGGTCGGTGGCCAGGCCTCGAGCACCGACACCGACTTCCACGCCAAGTTCTCGCGCTTCAACCTGGGCGTGGACACGGTCACCGAAAACGGCGACAAGATCACCGGCTTCATCGAGCTGGATTTCTTCGGCAACGCGCTGGCCAACCAGGTCAACAATCTGTACGGCGGCACCCTGCGCCACGCCTACGTGAGCTGGAACAACTGGCTGGCCGGCCAGACCTGGTCCAACTTCATCGATTCCACGATCCTGCCCGAGGCGGCCGACATCGTCGGGCCGACCGACGGCGCGCTGTTCAGCCGCCAGACCCAGATCCGCTACACCCGCGGCGCCTTCAGCGTGTCGGCGGAAAATCCCGAGACACTGACCACGCCCTACCAGGGCGGCAACACCATCCTGGCCTCGGACCATGGCGCGATGCCGGACCTGACCGCGCGCTACAACTGGAAGGGCACCTGGGGCACGTTCGGCCTGTCGGCGATCGCGCGCCAGTACCGCACGCGTAGCGCGCTCACCAACGACACCGACTTCGGCGGCGCGATCGCCGGCGGCGGCCGCTGGATCATCAACGCCAACAACGATCTGCGTTACCAGCTCAGCTACGGCGAGGGCCTGGGGCGCTACCTGGGCCTGGGCAACGGCTCGGATGTGGAGATCGACATCGACGGCAACATCCAGACCGTCAGCACGATCGCCGGCTGGGTGGCCTGGCGCCACGACTACAACGCCAAGCTGCGCAGCACCATCATGTATTCGCGCGTGAACTACGACCACGACATCGCCAACACCGGCGCGCTCGCGAGCAAGTCGCAGCAGAGCATCCGCGCCAACGTGTTCTATTCGCCGCTGCCCAAGGTCGATGTGGGCGCGGAGCTGATGTACGGCCGCCGCGAAGCCGAGAACGGCGACAGCGGCGACATTTCGCGCCTGCAATTCACCACCAAGTACAGCTTCTAGTTTTTGCCATTGGCGGCCCGCTCCACTGCGGTGGAGCGGGCAAGGCCACCGTCGTTTTACCAGCGCTCTACCAGGAGACAGACAATGACCGTCTCGAATGACGCACTGATCGCCAAGATCGATGCCAATCCGAAGTACCACGCACTCAAGCGCCAGCGCAACACGCTGGGCTGGACCCTCACCGTGCTGATGTTGCTGGCCTATTACGGCTACATCGGCCTGATCGCCTTCGACAAGGAATTCCTCGCCAAGCCGATGGGTGAAGGCGTGACCTCGATCGGGATTCCGATCGCGATCGGGGTGATGGTGTTCACCATCGCCATCACCGCCATCTACGTGCGCCGCGCCAACAACACCTACGACCAGCTGACCGCGCAGATCCTCGAGGACGCCCGCAAATGAGCAAGTATTCGCGTCTTCTCCTGATCCTGGCCGGGCTGCTGCCGGCCGGCATCGCGCTGGCCGCCGGCGGCGACATGGGCCAGGTCGACAAGCAGCCCACCAACTGGGTGGCGATCGGCATGTTCGCCTTCTTCGTGCTGGGCACCTTGTGGATCACCAAGTGGGCGGCGGCCAAGACCAAGTCGGCCTCCGACTTCTACACCGCCGGCGGCGGCATCACCGGCTTCCAGAACGGCCTGGCGATCGCCGGCGACTTCATGTCGGCGGCCTCGTTCCTGGGTATCACCGCCGCGGTGATGGCCAATGGCTACGACGGCCTGATCTATGCGATCGGCTTTCTGGTCGGCTGGCCGATCCTGACCTTCCTGATGGCCGAACGGCTGCGCAACCTCGGCAAGTACACCTTCGCCGACGTGGCCGGCTATCGCTTCGCGCCGACTGCCATCCGCAGCTTTGCCGCGTCGGGCACGCTGGTGGTGGTGCTGTTCTACCTGATCGCACAGATGGTCGGCGCCGGCGCGTTGATCAAGCTGCTGTTCGGGCTGGACTACTGGGTGGCGGTGACCCTGGTCGGCGTGCTGATGATGGTCTACGTGCTGTTCGGCGGCATGACCGCCACCACCTGGGTGCAGATCATCAAGGCGGTGCTGCTGCTGACCGGCGTGACCTTCATGGCCGTGGCGATCATGTGGCACTTCAACTTCAGCTTCGAGGCGCTGTTTGCCGAGGGCGTGCGGGTGAAGACGGCGATCGCGGCCAACGGCGGTGCATCGCCCGAGGACGCGGCCAAGGCGGGCCTGTCGATCATGGGGCCGGGCGGTTTCGTGAAGGATCCGATCTCGGCGATCTCCTTCGGCATGGCGCTGATGTTCGGCACCGCCGGCCTGCCGCATATCCTGATGCGCTTCTTCACCGTTCCCGATGCCAAGCAGGCGCGCAAGTCGGTGCTGTGGGCCACCACCTGGATCGGCTACTTCTACATCCTGATCTTCATCATCGGCTTCGGTGCGATCGCCCTGGTGCTGACCAACCCGCAGTTCGCCGATGTCACCACCGGCACCATCCACGGCGGCAAGGGCGCGGCCAACATGGCGGCGGTGCTGGTCGGCAACGCGGTCGGCGGCAACGTGTTCATGGGCTTCATCTCGGCGGTGGCCTTCGCCACCATCCTGGCGGTGGTCGCAGGCCTGACCCTGTCCGGTGCCTCGGCGGTGTCGCATGACCTGTATGCCACGGTGATCAAGAAGGGCAACCCGGCGCCGGGTTCGGAGCTGAAGGTCTCGCGCGCCACCACCCTGGTGCTGGGCGTGATCGCGGTGCTGCTGGGCATCGTGTTCGAGAAGCAGAACGTGGCCTTCATGGTGTCGCTGGCATTCGCCATCGCCGCCTCGGCCAACTTCCCGGTGCTGATCCTGTCGTTGTTGTGGAAGAACTGCACCACCCGCGGTGCGGTGGTCGGTGGCTTTTTGGGCCTGATCTCCTCGCTGGTGCTGACGGTGCTGTCGCCGTCGGTGTGGGTGGACACGCTGGGCAATGCAGCCGGCTCGGCGCCGTTCCCGTACACCTCGCCGGCACTGTTCTCGATGACCATTGGCTTTGTCGGCATCTGGCTGTTCTCGATCCTGGATCACAGCCCGCAGGCCGCCAACGAACGTGCCGCGTTCAAGGCGCAGCAGATCCGTGCCGAAACCGGTCTGGGTGCCAGCGGCGCGTCGGGTCACTGACGTACAGTCACTGAGCAGTCGCAGAACGCCGGCCTAGTGCCGGCGTTTTGCGTTTTGGCCAAGGCTGGCAGCGGGCAGCGCCTGTGTTGCCACGTCCCTACGATCGTCTTCTGACGCGAAGGGCGGGGGTTATCGGTCGACCGCGCGCACCGCGCCGGTGCCGGCAGCGATCCAGCATCGTGACGACCCGTGCGCACGCCCCATCAGACCTCGGTGCGCTGGCGTCCGACGCGCTGCGCGCGCATGCACGACAGCGCTGCGTCCTCGCGTGGCATCGATGCGATCGCATCGTCCGCTTCGTTTTGCACGCAATGCCTGCGCGATCGCGAACAACCGCAACACCAGCGAAGAAATTAAGTCATCTAGGGTGACTAAATTGGCGCACAAGCCGAACGCTGATCACGCACGGCTTGGCCTCACCCCCGGTATCGACCGGCTGGCGAGTGCGCTGCAAGCGAGTCCGCCGATTGCGTCGACCTGTCGGCTCTCGTCCATCCCTTGCCCTTGCTGCACCTACGAACCGGGACACAGAGACCATGCCGACCACCCTCGTTCCACATCCCCTGGCCCGTGCCTGCCGCCTGCTCGGCGCGCTGGCCGTGCTGGCGGCCATGCCGCAACTTGCTGCGGCATCCTGTGGCAATACTGCCAACAAGATGGCGGAGATCCTCAACGACAAGTTCACCGCCGATACCCTGGTGCTGGCCCACCGCGGCCTGTGGGGCAAATACTCGGGCGATCCAGCGATTCCGGAAAACTCCAGCCGCGCCGTGCTCAATGCCGACGTGCAGTGCATGGACGGCGTCGAGCTGGACGTCAAGGTGACCCAGGACGGCATGCCGGTGCTGAGCCACGACTTCAACCTTGGGCGCACCACCGACGTGTACACCGTCGTCGGGGGTGCCAAGTACAACCCGAGAACCAACCAGGGCGCCAACCCGCTGGTCAGCAGCCTGTCGTTGGCCAACATCAAGCGACTGCACCTGCTCACGCCGGACCGTGGCACCGTCACCGGGTGGGAGATGTACAGCCTGGACGAGTTGTTTGCGTACTGGAAGCGCAACAACATGCAGCTGCCGCTGATCTTCGACGTCAAGTCGGCCGATGGCGTTCGCGCGGTACACACCGCTGCCCTGAAGGCGTTTCCCGATCATCCCGAGCAGGTCGTGGCGATGAAGGTCAACGCCACCTTGTTCCCGCACCCGGCCGCCTTTGTCGGCAACTCCCGGTATGTGCATGCCATCCCGGTCTACACCACCAACATGCTGGCGAAGATCGATGTGCCGGCCAGTCGCGTCGAATGGCAGCGTTATGCCCACACGCTGGAAATCAACGTCAAGCAGGACGATGGCCTGTTGCAGGGCCAGAAGAACGCAGCGCGTGCCGAGGGCAAGCGCATTGCCATCTTTCAGGCCATTCCCGATGGCCCGGGTGCCGGCGAGTTCATCAGCAACAACGGTTCGTGCTGCTACCGATTGTCGCAACTGTATTCCTCGTACCAGGGCAAATCCGATACCGCAGACCACCGCGGCGACATCGGTTTCCTGATGTCGCAGCGGTTCGGGCTGATTACCACCGACGACCCGAAGTCGACCATGCGCACGCTGAAGATCAACGGGCGGCGCATTTCGCATTACGCCCCGTAACGCCTTGACGGCATCCGGTGCGGCCGAGGTTGCCGCACCGGATGGCTGGCAAGCGTCAATCGCCGCTGTTTCGGAGGGAGATGTCATGTCCAGGTCATTCAACGTTTCTGTGGGTCCTGCACGCGCGAGGCGCTGCGTCTTGCTGCTGCTCGCTGCCTGCATGATCACGCAGGCTGCCATTGCGTCGCCGGCAGACGCAGATGCGGGCAAAGAGGCTGCGCCAGCGGAACAGGCACGCCGCGACAATGCGGACAGCGCCGCTGCGTCCATCGAACGCGCGGTCCTGGCCGAACACGCAAGGCGCCAAGGCCTTGCCGATGATCCGCAAACCGCGGCCCTGCTGCGCGAGGCTGCCGACACCGTGCTTGCGCAGGCCGAGCGCGACCACCTGTTGCAGAGCGTGACGGTGTCGCAGGCCGCTATCGCAAGGCGTTTTGCCGAACGGCCGGGCGACTTCGACGAATTCCGGCTCAGCCATGTCTTCATCGCCGAACAGCCCGAGTCGGCGCCGCGGCGCAGTCATCCATTGAGTCAGGCGCAGGCCCTGGAGCGTGCGCAGATGCTGCGCCGTCGTATCGCGCGTGGAGGCGATTTCGCCCGACTGGCCGCCGAGGAATCCGACGATGGTGCCACTGCCGCCGACGGGGGACAGTTGTCGTCGATGTTCGGCCTGTACCTGGACACCCCTTTCGCGGCGCCGGTGCGTGCGCTGGCGGTGGGCGAAGTGTCCGGCCCCGTGCGCGGCCCCGGCGGGTATCACCTGATCCGCCTGGAGGAAAAGCACACCGCCACCCTCGACACCGTGGGCGGGATGATCGAAGCCCAGCTGCGCGAAGAACTGCGCGATCGCGCCATCGCCCAGCTGGTGCGGGACCGCTCTGCGCAGGCGGCGGGTCTGGCGTCCTCGGAGCAGGGCCAGCGCAGCGCCGAGGCGGATGCACCGCGGATCCGGCAATGAGCGGGAATGGCGCGCCGTTCCGATGGCTGCTCCTCGTGCCGCAGGCGCTGGCCTTGTCAGCCTGTGGTACCGGAGCGCGGCAGGACTTCCAGGCTGAAGCGACGCTGCAGGCCAGCGCTGCAGGAACGGGGCGCAGCAGCGCCGCTGCCGCGCCGGGCGCGCTTGCCGCGGCGTCGTATGCGCGCGCGCAGGCCTATCGCCACTGCGCCATGCTTGCCGAAGCGCCGCCGGCGCCGTTCGTTGGCGATGCGGACCCGGCGGAGCCTGGCGCGCGCGCGGCGGTGTCGCAACGCGCACGCGACCATGCTGCCCAGCTGAAGGCGTGCCAGCACGTGGGCGAAGGCGAGTACGCGCAGGTGGACCAACTGCTGCGTCAGGCTGCCGCCGGCGGCAATACCGACGCGCAGCTGGAATTGCTGCGTCGACGCGCCGGCCTGCTGCTGGAGCGCCAACCCGCCATCGCCGAAGACGGCAGGCCGCAACCGCTCTCCCGGTCCGATCGTGCCGAGGCCGAGCAGGTGCTGGCCGACCTGGAGACGATGGCGATGCAGGGCAACCGGGCGGCGATGCCGGTGCTGGATCAGTTCGTGTCCTCGCCGCTGCTGGCGAGCGCCGAGCCGCTGTACGGCGATGCCTGGCGACTGGTGGCCCAGCAGCCGTTCGGACATCCGCTGCCACCTGCCGCCCCGCTGCGCGGCGAGGAGATGTTCGAGGAGATGGATGCCGCCACCGAGCAGCAGGTGGTGATGCTTGCACGGGAGCTGCATGCCAGCTGCTGCGCGCGCTGACGCAGCCTCCGCGCCGGGCAGGCTGCCGTAGCGCCAGCGGCAGGGCGAAGACGCATGGCGTGCACGGCAGGCGGCGTCGCTGCCGGCGCGCGCACTAACGGAAGTAGCGCGCCTTCAGCGGCAGCGTGGCTGCCCCGATCGCGCAGGCGTCGGCCGGTGCCTCGGCCGGCAGCAGCACTGGCATCGGCCTGGCCTGGCCGCGGCGCGGCAGGTTGTCGATCTGCACGGCGGCGATCAGGCGCCGGGCCAGGTCGGCCGGCAGGCGGCCGCCGAACACGATCGCTTCCGGGTCGCACACCGCAGTGATCGCCGAGACGATCAACGACACCCCCGGCGCACTGCGCGCGATCCAGCGTTCGATCGCCGGCCAGCGCGGGTCGTAGGCGGCCAGCAGGCTGCGTACATCGGCAAACACCACGCCGTCGGCGGCCAGCAGTTCGCGCAGCAATTCCAGCGTGGCGCGTTCGAGCTTCTGCGCCGGCAGCATGCCGGCGAATTCACCCGCATTGCCGCGCGCACCGCGCATGACCTGGCCGTCGATGACCAGGCCACCACCGAACCCGTAGCTGAGATAGAGATAGGCAAAATCGCGGTGGCGACGGCCCACGCCCAGCATCGCTTCGCCGGCGGCGGCCACGCTGCCGTCGTTGTCCATCCACACCGGCTGCGCGCAGGCCTGCGCCAGCCAGGGCGCCAACGCGAACTCGCCAAGCGCACGCAGCGGTTCGGGCGGATTGATGCGCCCGTCCTCCCCGGTGAAAAACCCGCTCATCGCCAGCCCGATGCCCAGCCGCGGCCCCGCCGCGTGCTCCAGGCCTGCCAGCAGCGCCGCATCGCCGGCCTGCAGCTGCAGCAACACCGCATCCGCACTGCGTGCGTCCAGCGGCAGCTCGCTGACCGCCAGCACCTGGCCGGTGAAATCCACCAGCGCCAGGGTCAGCGCATCGGTGGCGATGGACACGCCCAGGGTGTGGCCGTGCGCCGGATTCAACGACACCGCCACCCCCGGCTTGCCGCGCCCGGCACGTGCCACGCCGCTGCCCATGTGGACCATGCCGCGCGCCTGCAGGCCTTCGATCAGGCGCACCGCCGTCTGCACGGTCAGCCCGGTGCCGCGGCTGAGGTCGGCGCGGGTGAGCACGCCGGCCAGGCGCAGGCGGTCGAGCATGTCGCGCTCATTGCGGCTCAGGACGGGGAAATGCGGCGAATGCGGCGGCAATGCGACAGCAGCAGTGGACGGCATGGCGAGCGGTGGCACGGGGGACGCGCCAGTCTACCCGCTTCGGCTGAAATAATTAATTCACAGTAAGTTATTAAATTGGCGGCCTCTGCCATCTGCGGTCATCCCATGTCACGTTTGCGTACCCGCCCATGTCCCCGCCTCGGCCTGCTGGCCCTGTGCGTGAACGCCAGCCTGGGCGCCCATGCCGCCGCGCCGGCCAGCGACACCACCCCGGTGCAGCTGGACGCGGTGCAGGTCTCCGGCCAGCACCTGTCGATCCGCCAGGCGATCGGCGCCAAGCGCGAGGCCGCCGTGGTGTCCGACGGCGTGGCCGCCGACGATATCGGCTCGATCCCCGACTTCGGCCTGGGCGAGGCCCTGCAGCGGGTGCCGGGCGTGTCGATGGTGGTCAACAACGGCCGCGGCGAGGCGCAGTTCATGAGCCTGCGCGGCTTCAACCCCGACTACAACAACGTGCTGATCGACGGGGTGGCGCTGCCGTCCACCGAAACCAGCCGGCGCGTGCAATCGCTGGACGTGATCCCCGCCTCGCTGGCGCAGCAGGTGGACATCTACAAGAGCTTCAACGCCGACATGGACAGCAATGCCATCGGCGGCATCGCCGCGCTGCGCACGCGCAGCGCCTTCGATCACGACGGCCGCTTTGCCACCGTGCGCGCCAACCTGGCCGACTGGGAAAACCGCCGGCAGCTGCAGGGCAGCACCCCATCGGGCCAGGTGCAGGGCAGTTTCAGCGACACCTTCGGGCCGGACCAGCGCTTCGGCGTGGTGCTGTCTGCCGATTACTTCCGGCGCGATTCGGCGTCGTTGAATACCGCCATCGACAGCTACAGCTATTACTCCAACGGTGTGCGACAGACCCTCACGCCCGGTCTGGATCCGGACGGCCTGGCGATCGCACCGGACCGCTTTCGCCCGCTCAGCTACGACAACCTGCGCCAGCGCCGCAGCGTGTTCGGCAAGCTCGAATACGACGACGGCCAGGACGTGAGGCTGGCCTTCAGCGCCGGCACCTTCGAGCACGGCAACGACGAGCAGCGGCGCTCGCAGTGGATCAACCGCGTCGGCAATGCCACGATCACCGACGCCCGCAACGGCCGCTACGCGCAGGGCAGCGCGCAGGTGGATGCCAACCATTTCGACCAGACCCGCACACTGCGCTATGCGCAACTGGGCGGCAGCTTCCGGCTCAATCCGGAAGGGCATGTAGACGCATTGCTCAACCGCGCCACCGGCAAGTACCGGCAGGACACCCGCGAGGACGTGTTCAGCGCCGCCGCTTCCCCGCGGCTGGGCTTTGCGTATGCGCTCGGCGACGACACGCGCCCGCGCATCGCCCCGGTCGACCCGGGGTACTACGGCAACGCGGCCAGCTACACCCAGCAGTATTTCTTGACCCGCGTGGAAAAGAGCAGCACCGACACGACGACGTTCAAGCTGGACTACAGCCAGAACGCCGATGCCGATGCGCGCGGCTGGGGCTTTCGTGGCGGCCTGCAGTACCGCGACCTGCAGCAGCGCTACAACCTGGATGAAGCCCGCCGCAATCCGGCCGGCCGCGTGAGCCTGGCGACGATCGGCACCGACGATGCGCGCATCTGCCCCTACGCCGAAGTGGGCTGCCTGTTGTTGATCGATCCGGCAAGGGTCGCCGCGTTCGCTGCCGCCTCGCCAGGCGCCTACGTGCCGGCCAGCACCAATGCCCGCAACAGCGCGATCAGCGATTTCGGCATCGACGAGCGCAGTGGCGCCGCCTATGTCATGGGCACCTGGCATGGCGAGCGCACGCTGGCCACGGTCGGCCTGCGCAACGAATACCTGCAGCGCGCCGTACGCAGCGCGCTGCCGCAGCCCTTGAACAGCACCAGCAACTACGTGCAGCAATCGGCCGACAGCGACCGCCGCTTCCTGCTGCCTTCGGCGAACCTGGCCTGGGACATCACCCCGGCAGTGAAACTGCGCGTGGCCGGCAGCCGCACCATCGGTCTGCCCACCTATGCCGACATCGGCCAGAACAGCAGCCCGGTGGTCGATGCCACCGGCTTGACCATCAATCGCAGCATCGCCAACCCGCTGCTAAGCCCCCGTCGCGCCGACAACCTGGACCTGTCGCTGGAATGGTACCCGGACCGCGATTCACAGCTGTCGCTGGCACTGTTCCACAAGCGCATCGGCGATGAAATCGTGCGCCTGACCAGCACCGACACCCAGCGCGACCCCGGCGGCCTGGTCGGCAGCTATCAGGTCACCACCACCCAGGCGATCAATACCGGCGATGCGCAGGTGCAGGGCATCGAATTGACCGCCATCGACACACGCTTCGATTTCCTGCCCGGCGCCTGGTCCAACCTGGGCGCGATGTTCAACGCGACCCTGCTCGACCCGCGTACCGCCGATGTGCAGATGGCCGACGGCACGCGCCGCGCGCTGCCCGGTCTGATGGAATCGCCCAGGCGCAGCGCCAATGCCTCGCTGCTGTACGACATCGGCCGGTTCAGTGCGCGCGTCAGCGCCAACTACACCGGCCAGCAGCTGCTTTCGGCCGCCACCGACAACCGCGTCAACGACCGCTATTACGACGCGATCACTAGTTACGACGCGCAGCTGGCCTGGAACTTCAGCAAGCAACTGCGCCTGACCGTGCAGGGCCGCAATCTCGCCAACGCGCGGCTGACGCGGGTGATCGGTGCCGACCGACAACTGATGCGCGAGCAGCTCGACAACGGCCGCGCCTATTACCTGGGAGTGGACTATGCGTTCTGATCGCCGCGGCGCATCGGCGCCATTGCTGGCAGTGCTGGCAGTGCTGGCAACACTGGCTGGCAGCGCCAGTGCCGACGATGCCGCAACTCCATCGGCAGCCACGCCCTTCGTGCCGATGGAGACCCTCGTCAGCGGCGACTGCTGGGGCCAATGGCCGGACGATGTGCTGGCGGCGGCGAGCCGCTGCAAACCGGCCGAACACAATCGCATCGCCTTGCAGGTACCAGACGATGCCGATGGCCCGGCACGCGTCGGCATCGATGCCAGTGCCTGCCGCGGCGCGCGCTGCGCCGGCCTGGCGCAGGTGCTGCAGGCCGCGCCCACCCAACGGCTGCTGCTGCGCACGCCACCTGCACGCATCGACGCGGTGCTGGCCGCCTTGGATCAGGCCCATGCACGCGAACGCGTCAGCATCGAACCGCTGGTGCAGCCAGTGCCGGCGCCTGGCGCGCCGATCACGCTGGCGCCGGGCATCCGCTACTGGCGGCAGGCAATGCGCGCACCGCAACCGGTGATGTTGCATATCGCCGAGATCGATCTTGCCACCCCCGGGCTGCAACTGGTCGGCACCCCTGGCGAGCGCAGCGGGGGCGGCGAGTTTCAGGCCAAGCCGACCACCGCGTTCGTGCGCGACCACGGCCTGGCGCTGGCGATCAATGCCGATTACTTCCTGCCGTTCGAGGGCGGGCAGTTGTTCGACAAGGCGTTCGTGCCGGCGGCAGGGCAGGGCGTCACTGCCGAGGGCCTGGCGATCGACGCGGGGCATCTGGATTCGGCCGCCGCCACCAGCGATGCACGCGTCAATGCGGCGTTGTGCGTGAGCGCGCGCAATGCGGTCAGCATCGTGCATGGCAGCTGCCCGCCGGGCACCCGCCTGGGGGTGGGGGCCGGCCCGCTGCTGCTGCGCGCCGGCAAGCGCCAGCGGCGCGAGGCCAGCCGCGCCGAGTATTACGACGGCCCCGAGCCGCGCAGCGCGCTGGGACTGGATCGCGCGCGCAGGACGCTGTGGATGGTGGTCGCCGACGGCCGCCAGCCGGGCTATAGCGCCGGCATCACCCTGGACGCGCTGACCACGGTGCTGCAGCAGCTTGGCGCCACGTCCGCCATCAACCTGGACGGCGGCGGCTCCAGCACACTGGCCGCGCGGGTGGACGGGCGCGTGCGCGCACTCAATCGCCCCATCCACACCGGCATCCCGGGGCGCGAACGCCCGGTCGCCAACCAGCTCGGGGTACGCATCGCGCCATGGCCCTGAGCGCACGCGGGCGGCGCGGTACCATTGGCGGTTTGAACCACGGTCCGCGCCATGAAGATTGCCTCCTGGAACGTCAACTCGCTCAACGTGCGCCTGCCGCACCTGCAACAGTGGCTGGCGGACTTCGCGCCGGACGTCGTGGGCATCCAGGAAACCAAGCTGGAAGACCACAAATTCCCGGATGCGGCCCTGGCCGCGCTGGGCTACCGCAGCGTGTTCTGCGGGCAGAAGACCTACAACGGCGTGGCGATCCTGTCGCGCTCGCCGGCACTGGAGGTGCAGATGGGCATCCCCGGCTTCGATGACGTGCAGCAGCGTGTGATCGCCGCCACCGTCGATGGCGTGCGCATCATCAATCTGTATGTGGTCAACGGCCAGGACGTGGGCACCGACAAGTACGCCTACAAACTGCGCTGGCTTGAGGCGGTGCACGACTGGATCGCGCAGGAACTGCAACGCCACCCGCAGCTGGTGGTGCTGGGCGACTTCAACATCGCCCCGGATGCGCGCGACGTCTACGCGCCGGAAGTGTGGAGCGACAACCACATCCTCACCTCCACCGCCGAGCGCGGCGCCCTCAACAAGCTGCTGGCGCTGGGCCTGCACGATGCGTTTCGCCAGCATCACGACGATGCCGGCCATTTCAGCTGGTGGGATTACCGCCAGGCCGCCTACCGCCGCAACCTGGGGCTGCGCATCGACCTGACCCTGGTGTCGGATGCGTTGCGCGCCCGCGCGGTGGAAGCGGGCATCGATCGCGAACCACGCACCTGGGAGCGCCCCAGCGACCACGCGCCGGCCTGGGTGCGGCTTGCCGAGGCCAGCGCATGAGCGAGCGGCATCTGCGGCGTAGCACGCACAAGGTTGGCGAGGTCACGCTCGGGGCGGTGCACCGGCTGAGCTGTCACTGCGGCGCGGTGCAGATCGATCTGGACCTGCCGCACGGGCTGCTCGATCCGCGCCGTTGCGATTGTTCGATGTGCCGCCGCCGCGGCGCCATCGTCGCCTCGGTCACGCTCGATGGCCTGCATGTGTTGCAGGGCGAAGACGTGCTGCGGCTGTATCAGTTCAACACGCATACCGCGGCGCATTATTTCTGCGGCGTGTGCGGGATCTATACGCATCACCGGCGGCGCTCCAACCCCAACGAATACGGCTATAACGTCGGTTGCCTGGAAGGCGTCAATCCGTATGCGCTGAACATCACCGTGCCGGTGGAAGACGGGGTTCACCATCCGGCCGATCGGGTTGCGGTCGATGGCTGAAACGGCAACGCCCGGGCAAGCCCGGGCGTTGGTTTCTGCAGCGTTGCGTGTACGTCGTTTAACGCACGCGGCCACGTGTAAACAGGTTGACGATTGCCAGCAGGATTACCGCACCCACCAGCGACCACACGAAGGTCCACAGGGTGATGGCCTGATTGATGCCGCCACCGAACAGGAAACCGGCAATCAGCGCGCCGACGATGCCGACCACGATATTGAGGATGATGCCTTGCTGCGCATCGCGACGCATGATGATGCTGGCCAGCCAACCCACGATGCCGCCGACGATCAACCAGATGATGATGCCCATGTTGCCGAACTCCTCATTCGATTGCACCGGAAGTAGTGCATGGGCGCCATTCAACGCAGACAGGCGTGAAGTGACTGTCGAGCGCGATCACACGCCGCCGCGGGCGTTGTGTTTGGTGCATGCAGCGTGACAGCGTACGCGAGCTGGCACATCGGACCGGTGCAACTGTGGCTGCGTCCGCACCGGCATGGCGAGCGCGGCGAGCCACAGGCGCGCGAGTTGCTGGGCCAGGCGCTGGCGTTGGAACCTGCCCGGGTACCGCTGCTGCGTGACGCGCGCGGGCGCCCGTCGCTGCAACCGGCCTTGCCCGATTGGGACGCCGGCTGGAGCCATAGTGGCGATTATCTGTTGGTCGGCCTGGGCAACCGCGTGCGGCTGGGCGTGGACCTGGAACGCATCCGCGCGCGCCCGCGGCTGCTGGAGATCGCGCAGCGATTCTTCCATGCCGATGAAATCGCACTGCTGGCCGGGCTGGAGCCGGACGCGCAACAGGCGCTGTTTTTCCGCCTGTGGTGCGCCAAGGAAGCGCTGCTCAAGGCGTACGGGCATGGTCTGTCGTTCGGCCTGCATCGGCTCGCCTACGCGGTGGCACCCGACGGCGCATTGCAGTTGCAATGGTGCGACCCGGCGCTGGGCCAGGCCGCACACTGGCGGTTGCACGAGTGGTGGGCGGCGCCGGACTGCCGCGCCGCACTGGCGTTCCATCCATTGCCGGCCGACTAGGCGCGGCGATCAACGCACTGCATCTCTGCACCGCAGCGCCAGCGCGTTGTCTTGATCGGGCTGCAGCACGTGCAGACCGTGGATCTGTGCCGTGGCGGCCCGACCACTGTCTCAGGCAGGTTCCGGCCACGCCGCGGCATGCGGCAGGATCGGCTGACGGAACTGCGCCACCCCGTCCAGATCGCGCAAGGTCACCGTCAGCACGCCGGTGCGTGCATCGATCTCCACTTCGCCAAAGAATTGAAATCCTGCCAGCGGCGACAGGTTCGGCGCCGGCGGGGCTTTCTGGAAGATCACTGTCGGCCCGAACGTGGCATCGAGGGCATTGGGGCCGAAGCTGCCGGCATTGAGCGGGCCGGCCACGAATTCCCAGAACGGCTCGAACTGCTGGAACGCCGCGCGGTCCGGGTGGTAGTAATGCGCCGCGCAATAATGCACATCGGCGGTCAGCCACAGCGTGTTGCGAATGCGCGCTGTGCTGATGAAACGCAGCAGCGTGGCGATCTCCTGTTCGCGCCCACGCGGCACGCCCGGATCGCCGTTGGCGACCGCCTCCCAGCGCGCGCGGCCCGCTGCGTCCTGCCCATCGGGGACCTGCAGGCCGATCGGCATGTCGGCGGCGATCACCTTCCATTGCGCGCGTGAACCGGCCAGTTCGCGCTGCAGCCAGGTCAGTTGCTGCGTGCCGAGAAATGCCGCGTCCGCGCCCGGCTGCGGTTGCAGGTTGTCGCTGTTGGCGCCGCGATAGCTGCGCATGTCCAGCACGAACACATCCAGTAGCGGGCCGTAACTGATCTTGCGGTAGATGCGACCGTCGCCATCGGCACGCACGCCGCGCATCGGTGCGTATTCCAGGAATGCCTGGCGCGCACGATCGGCCAGCATCCGGATATCGCGCACCTGATAGCGCGCGTCCAGCTGCTTGCCGGGCGACCAGTTGTTGGTGGTTTCGTGATCGTCCCATTGCCAGAGTTGTGCGACCTCGGCATTGAAGCGGCGCACATGCTCATCGAGCAGGTTGTAGCGGTAATTGCCGCGGAATTCGTCCAGCGTTTCGGCCACCTTGCTCTTGGCCGCGGTGGTGAGGTTGCGCCAGCGCCTGCCTTCTTCGACGACCAGCTCGGCCGGGACGGGGCCGTCGGCATAGATGGTGTCGCCGCTGTGCAGGAAGAAGTCCGGGTTGCGCTCGCGCATCGCGCTGTAGATGCGCATGCCGCCGATGTCCGGATTGATGCCGAAGCCCTGGCCGACGGTGTCGCCGCTCCAGACAAAGCGCACATCGCCACGCGCCTGCGGCGCACTGCGCAGATGGCCATGCACCGGCGCGCTCAAGGCGCCGTTGTCGGCATCTTCGAAACGCACCCGGTAGAAGATGTCCTGATCGCGCGGCAACGCGCACAGATCCACCCGCGCAGTGAAATCGTGCGCCGGCAAGGCCACCGGCCCATCCACGCGACGCGCCTGCCGCAGGCTCGGGCGCGTATCCCATTCCACCCGTAGCCGCGCCGGCCGGTCGCAGCGGCTCCACAGCATGGCCCGGCCATCCACGACATCGCCGCTCTGCACTCCATCGGTGATCAGCGGCCGCCCGGACGGCGCAGCCAGGCTGCGCGTGGACCAAGCGGCAGTGGCCGGCAGCAACAAACCGGCACCCAAACCTTGCAACACGCGGCGGCGGGCGGGATCGGCGGTGGGCATGGCATCCTCGATGCGTCTGGCAGCGGGCATCCAGATATAGCGCCGCTGTCTTACCGGGGCGTGTCCATGGCGCTGCATGACGCAGCAGGCCAGGCGACGATGGAGGCCGTCACCTCGTTGCGCAGCACGCAGGTGATGGGGTGCGTGACAAGGGCGCGGAATGGCGGTTCACGCGTGCTGCCGCTGTCGTGGAAGCTCGGCGCAGGGCTGCCGTGGCGGATGGGTGGCGCATGCCGTTGCCATGCTCCGCAGCACACCGCAGGCTCATGCCTCCACTGCGCCGGCCTTGCCGTCTTCGACCACGAAGCGTTTCAACGTCGAGACCGTTGCATCGCGGTCGCGGCGGTCGGAGATGCCTTGCAGGCGGGTTTCCATCCGCCCTGGCGTCAGCGTCACCGAGACATAGCCGCGGGTTTCGCCTTCGGCGTAGTGCACATGCGGATTGAGCGCCATGGTGGCGTGCAGTTCGGCGTTGCTCTGGCCGTCGGAGGTGATCGAGGTGCCGACGAATTCGGTGGCCAGCGTCGCCGAGTCCGGGTCGGCCGGATCTTTCTTCAGATCGTTCACCCAGTACGAGTGGATGTCGCCGCCCCAGAACACCGGATTGCGCAACCGCATGGTGGCGATCGCCTCGAGCATGCGGGTGCGCGTGGCCGGGTAGCCGTCCCAGCCGTCGGTCCAGTGGCCGAATACGCCGTCGCGGCCATGCTGGTTCAGGGGTGCCACCAGCAGATCCTGCGCGATCACGTTCCAGCGCGCCGGCGATCGTGCGAAGGCGCCATGCAGCCAGCGCTCCTGTTCCCAGCCGAGCATGCTGCGGCGTGGGTCGGTGCGTTCGCGGCAGCTGGCGTCCACCACGTGGCCGCCGCGCCAGCCGTTGGCCTGCGGGCAGGGTTGTTCGCTGCGGTACTGGCGCCCATCGAGCACGTAGAAGCGCGCCAGCTGGCCGTAGTCCAGCGCCCGGTAGATGCGCATGTTGGCGCCATGCGGGCGGCTGGCTGCGCGCAGCGGGAAGTGTTCGTAAAAGGCGCGGTAGGCGGCCGCGCGCCGGGCCAGGAAGCTGTCGACCGCAATCGAAGGGTCCTGCGACCAGCGATTGGCGTAATCGTTCTGCACCTCGTGGTCGTCCCAGGTCGCCACGCAGGCGCTGCCGGCGTGCAGCGCCTGCAGGTCGGGGTCGGTGCGGTACAACGCGTAGCGGTTGCGGTAGCCGGCCAGATCCAGGCACTCGCCGCTGCCGTGCGGGCGCACGATCTTCTTCGCCGCCTCGCCGCGGTTGCTGTATTCGTAGATGTAATCGCCGAGGAAGAACACCAGGTCCGGCTGTTCGGCGGCCAGGTGGCGGTAGGCGCTGAAATAGCCCTGCTCCCAGTGCGAACACGACACAAAGCCCAGTCGCGCCGCATCCGGCAACTGGTGCGGCGCCGGCAAGGTGCGCGCGCTGCCGACGGGGCTACGCGCGCCCAGCGCCTGGAAGCAGTACCAGTACGGGCGATCGGCGGCCAGGCCGGCCAGCTCCACATGCACCGCATGGCCCCAGGCCGGGCTGGCCACGGTCTGCCCCTGGCGCACGATGCGGCGCATGCCCGGGTCGCTGGCCACCTGCCAGCGCACCTGCACCGGGGCGCTCAATCCACCGCGTCCATCCGGCTCCAGCGGGCGCGGCGCCAGCCGGGTCCAGATGACGAAGCCGTCGGCCAGCGGGTCGCCGGCGGCCACGCCCAGGGTGAACGGGTCCGGGCTGCCGCCGGCACGCGCGAACGGGCTGAGCAGTCCGGCGGCCGCCAGCCCGGCGCCAGCGATGAGAATACGGCGCCGGCTGTGATCCACGGCGGCAGGGGCGTCGTCGGGGCCGGGCAGGGGCGATGCGGAGGATGGGGCGATCAAGGACATGGACACAACACGCAATCAGGCGGACGCGACCATGGTGCGACGGGCGGATGTCCGTTCGATGGCAGCGGCACTGCGGTGGCTGCCGGCGCAGGCTCGCACGCACCATCGACCATCGACCATCGACCATCTACCGATGGCAGATGGCAGATGGCAGATGGCAGATGGCAGACGGCAGATGACGGACACGGGGCGTGCCACCGCGGCGGTTGATCCTGCCCACAGGGATGCGCATGCGCCGGTGCAGCCGCCTCTGGCGTGGCTGCAGGCCCCGCGGCATCGCCAGACCTGGAGATGTGTGCTGGGCAGGTTCAAGTACGCCAGCTTCCTGCCCACGCGCCGCGTATCGCCACCATGCGCGGTACGCGTGCACCTGCACGCCGGCCAGCTGCGATAATCGCGGCATGAACGATGCCGCACTTGCCCCCGATGTAGCCGCCGCACTGGCGCATGGCCTGCAGGCCCAATCCCTGGATGCGGACTTTGCCGCGCCGTTGTTGCGCTATCTGACGCTGCTGGTGCGTTGGAACAAGACCTACAACCTCACCGCCGTGCGCGACCCGCGCGAGATGGTCACCCGCCATCTGCTCGATTCGCTGGCCATGCAGCCCTACATCGCCAGCGGCACCTTGGCCGACCTGGGCACTGGCCCCGGCCTGCCCGGCATCCCGCTGGCGATCACCCGCCCGCAGCTGCAGGTCACCCTGGTGGAAAGCAACGGCAAGAAGGCGCGCTTCATGCGCGAGGCGCTGCGCCAGCTGGCGCTGGGCAACGCACGCGTGGCCGAGTCGCGCGCCGAAGCGCTGGACGAACCGGCCGCCTACGACCACCTCACCGCGCGGGCGCTGGATACGCTGGCCGGCATCATTGAGGTCGGCGGTCACCTGCTGCGCCCCGGCGGCAGCCTGCTGGCGATGAAGGGCATCTATCCGCACGACGAGATCGCCGCGCTGCCCCCCGGCTGGACGCTGGCCGAGGTGCATCCGCTGCAGGTGCCCGGCCTGGAGGGCGAGCGGCATCTGGTGGTGGTGCGCAAGGCAGGCTGAAACGGCCGGCCCGTCCGGCCGCGCGCATTCGTCCCCCAATCCCCGCGCTGGGACTTCCGGCCCATGGCAGCTGCCGCCCGGGCTGCCATGATCGAACGTTCGATCCGAACGCAGGCCGCCCGCACGTGACATCTCCTCTCGCCGCCGCACTTTCGCTCGCCCTGCTGGGCGCAAGCTTCGCCGCCACCTCGGCGCAGGCCGCCGCACCGGCACCAGTGGCGCCTGCCATGCTGACCGCCGAGCGCCCCGCCGATGCGCGTTTCCGCGCCATCTACGAAAAAGAATGGAGCTGGCGCCAGGCCGAGACCGGCCAGGCCGACGAAGACAGCGACACTACCGGCGACAATACCCATCTGCCTGATGTCGGCCCGGCCGCGCAGCAGGCGCGCCTGGCGGTATGGGACGGCGTGCTCAAGCAGCTCGACGGCATCGACCCGAAACAGCTCTCGCCCGCCAACCAGGTCAACTACGCCATCTACCGCCCGCAGGTGGAAAACCTTGCCGCCGAGGTGCGCCTGCGCCTGTACGAGATGCCGTTCAATTCGGACAGCTCGTTCTGGTCCAATCTCGGCTTCATGGCGCAGCGGCCGATGAAGACCGCTGCCGAGTACCGCGCCTATATCGCGCGCCTCAACGACGTGCCGCGCTACTTCGACCAGCAGACCGCCAACATGCGCGCCGGCCTGGCGCGCGGGTTCAGCGTGCCGCGCGCGGTGCTGGATGGCCGCGACGTTTCCATCGCCACCGTGGCCGATGTCAAGGATCCCACCGCATCCAGCTTCTACGCCCCGTTTAAGCAGCTGCCGGCGCAGATCCCCGCCGCCGAACAGGCGCAGTTGCGCGAGCAGGCCAAGGCCGCGCTCAGCACGGCGGTACTGCCGGCCTACGCCAAGCTGCTGGGCTTTTTCCGCAACGAGTACATGCCCAAGGCGCGCACCACGCTGGCGGCCGAAGCGCTGCCCGACGGCAAGGCGTTCTATCGCCAGCAGATCCGCGAATACACCACGCTGGAACTGACCCCGGAGCAGATCCACCAGATCGGCCTGGACGAGGTGGCGCGCATCCAGGCGCAGATGGACGCGATCATCCGGCAGGTTGGCTTCAAGGGCAGCTTTGCGCAGTTCCTGAGCTTCCTGCGCACCGACCCGCAGTTCTACGCCAAGACCCCGCAGGAGCTGCTCGATCGCGCCGCGTGGATCTCCAAGCGCGTGGACGGGCAGGTCGGCAGGTTCATCGGCACGCTGCCGCGCGGGCGCTTCACCATCAAGCCGGTGCCGGACGATATCGCCCCGTTCTGGACCGCCGGCCGCGGTGGTGCCACCACTTACTGGGTCAACACCTACAACCTGCCGTCGCGGCCGTTGTACAACCTGCCGGCGCTGACCCTGCACGAATCCTCGCCTGGGCATTCGCTGCAGGGCTCGCTGGCGCTGGAGCAGGGCGACCAGCCGGCGTTCCGCCGCGAAAACTACATCTCCGCCTATGGCGAAGGCTGGGCGCTGTACACCGAGAAGCTCGGCCAGGAAATGGGCATCTACGAGACCCCGTACGAGGAATTCGGCCGGCTCACCTACGAGATGTGGCGCGCCTGCCGGCTGGTGATCGACACCGGCGTGCACCACGACGGCTGGAGCCGTGAGCAGGCGCTGGCCTACCTGCGCGACCGCACTGCGCTGAGCGAGCACGAGGTCACCACCGAGGTGGACCGCTACATCTCCTGGCCCGGCCAGGCGCTGAGCTACAAGCTGGGCGAGATCACCATCGTCAAGCTGCGTGCCGAGGCTGAGAAACAACTGGGCGACCGCTTCGACATCAAGGCCTTCCACGACGCGGTGCTGAAGCAGGGGTCGGTGACCTTGCCGGTGCTGGAACAGCAGGTGCGTGCGTTTATCGCCGAGAGCAAGTCACGCCCGGCCGACGCCAGGCCAAACGCCGCCGCCCCCTGATCCGGCACAACGGTCCGCTCCACGTAGGAGCGGACCCGGCCGCGACGCCCGTCCCGACCCTGGCACCGCCGCGGCCTGGAACATCCAGGTGACCGCTGCCGGCGACCGGCCATCCACACGCTGTGTGCGTGCAGCCGGCATCCCGGCGTGATGCCATTGGTCCGACCCCGACCCCGACCCCGACCCCGACCCCGACCCCGACCCCGACCCCGACCCGACCCGACCCGACCCGACCCGACCCGACCCGACCCGACCGCGTCGCGGCCAGGTCCGCTCCCACCACGCTGCCACGCCGGTGCGTGCCCGCCCGCCCATGCGATTGTGTAACTGCCCCGGCCCCGATACGCTGCGCCCATGCTGCTTCGCCGCGCCCGCCTGTTGCACCCCTTGCTGCGCCTGATGGCGTTGGCGGTGCTGGTCATGGGCGTGCTGGTGGCACCGGTGGCTTGCGCGCTGGGCGATGTGCATGCACTGGCGCACGACCAGATGCACCTGGAAGACACCGCGCCGCATGGCCATGACGGCGCCGACGAAGGCGATGCCGGCGAGCGCGACGGGGCCGGCCTGATGCACGCCCTGATGCATAGCGGCTACTGCCACGGCCAGAATCCGGCGGTATTGCCGGCGCTGGCCTGGCTGCCGCTGTCCACGCACGCGCAGGCCCAACCCGTGGCCGTGGTCGCGTACTACCGCTCGCACCTGAGCGAGACCGGATTGCGTCCCCCGATCGCGGCCTGATGCATCGCCGGCAACTGCCGGCCTGTCCATCGATCCCGATTCCGGAGACACCCTCATGTGGTTGCGACTGACGGCACTGGCCGTCTTCGCGGTCGTGCCGTGCGCCATGGCGCAGGACGCACCGCCCAAACCCGTGCTGACCCTGGACGACGCCATCGCGCGCGTCGCCCGGCAGCACCCAGACCTGCGCCTGGCCGATGGCCAGCGCGCGGTCCTCACCGCCGAGGCCGAGCGCGACGCGCTGCGTCCGCCGTTGCGCATCGGCGCCGAACTGGAAAACGTGTTCGGCACCGGCCCGACCCGCGCGCTGGACCAGGCCGAACTCACCGTCACCCTGGCTGGCGTGCTGGAACGCGGCGGCAAGCTGGACGCACGCCGCACCCTGGCCCAGGCACGCATCGACGCACTGGCCCCGCAACGCGCGCTGGCGCGCCTGGATGTGCTGGCCGAAGTGGCGCGGCGCTATCTGGCCATCGGCATGGCCGCGCAGCGGCAGGCAGTTGCGCTGGAAGCGCTGGCGCAGCGGCAGCGCACCGTCAGTGCCGCGCGCCAGCGGCTGCAGGCCGGCGCCTCGCCCGAATCGGTGCTGCTGACCGCCCAGGCCCTGCAGGCGCGCGCGGAACTGGAGCGCGATCGCGCGCAGCAGGAGCTGCTGGCCGCGCGCCGCCAGCTGGCGGTGTTGTGGGGGCAGCGCACGCCGGACTTCGGCGAGGTCACCGGCGACCCGCTGCAGCTGCCGGCGATTCCCGATTTCGAGGTGCTGGCGCAGCTGCTCGATGCCACCCCCGAACTGGCGCGCTTGAACGGTGAGCAGCGCGTGCGCGAGGCGCGGGTGCGGCTGGCACGCAGCCAGGCGCGTCCGGATCTGGACTGGCAGGTGGGCGTGCGCCGGCTCCAGGCCAACGACGCCACCGCAGTGCTCGGCAGCGTTTCGCTGGCCCTGGGCAGCGAGACGCGCGCACAACCGGAGATCCGCGCTGCCGAGGCGGAGCTGTCGTTGCTGGAGATCGAACGCCAATCGCAGGCATTGACGCTCTACGCCACGCTGGCCGACGCGCATGGCCGCTACCGCGCCGCGCAGCTGGAAGTGGCGCGGATGCGCAGCGATGTGCTGCCCGCACTCGCGCGTGCCGATGCCGCGGCCGAGCGCGCCTACCGCGCCGGCGCCACCAGTTATCTGGACTGGGCGCAGTTGCAGGCGCAGCGCAGCGATGCACGCCAGCAGCAGCTAGCGGCGGCGCTGGACGCGCAGAGCGCATTGATCGAGATCCAGCGCCTGACCGGGCAGCCATTCGTGGTCGACAACGCTGCGCAGGTGCGGCCATGAGCGCGACGTCCGCTGTGCGTTTTCGCCCTGCCTGCCCGTGTGCGCCGGGATCTGCTGCGCCGGGATCGGTATCGACCTTCGCAATCGCGCCGGCAGCCACCAGTCGCCAGGTGATGCCCGCGCCCACCGCGCAGCCAAAGCGTCCGGCGTACCCCCTCTTCGTTCGTTCGCCCGGCGCAGCGCGTCGGTGCCCACCAGGATGTTCTTCGATGACACGTTTTCTGATCGCGCCGCTGTTGCTGGCGCTGCTGCTGGGCGGCTGCGGCCGCAACGGCGAAGAATCGCATGACCACGCAACGCCCGGTGCCGAGGGCGAGGCCGACGCACATGGCGAAGACGCCGAAAAAGGCGCGCACGGAGGGCGCCTGCTGCGCCAGGACGGCGACAGCGTGGAGCTGGCGATTGCCGAAGACGGCACGCCGCCGACCTATCGCGCCTGGCTGTACCGCGACGGCAAGCCCTTGCCGCCCGGCGCCGGCACTGTCGAAGTGCGCTTGACCCGGCTCGGCGGCGTCCACGAAGTGCATCGATTGCGCGCGCGCGACGACGGCAGCCTGCTGGCCGACAGCACGGTCGGCGAGCCGCATTCGTTCGACGTGGAAGTGCGCGCCACCGTGCAGGGCAGGCCGCGTCGCTGGGCCTATCCCAGCTATGAAGGCCGCACCACCATCGCGGCGAAGATCGCGCAGGACGTCGGCATCCGGGTCGCGCCGGTCGGTCCCGGCAGCATTGCCGACCAGCACGAGGTGCAGGGCCTGCTGACGCCGGCAGAAGGTGCGCAGGCGCAGGCCACCGCGCGCTTTCCCGGGCCGGTGCGCAGCCTGCGCGTCAACGTCGGCGACCAGGTGCGCGCCGGCCAGGTCCTGGCCACGGTGGAGAGCAATCTGAGCCTGACCACGTATCCGGTCAGTGCGCCGATCAGCGGCACCGTACTCGCCCGCAATGCCAGCCTGGGCAGCAACGCCAGCGAAGGCCAGGCGCTGTTCGAAATCGCCGACCTGTCGAGCCTGTGGGTGGATCTGCACATCTTCGGCGCCGATGCCGGGCACATCACTGCCGGCGCACCGGTGACGGTGACGCGCATCAGCGATGGCGTGGTGGTGCAGACCACGCTGGAGCGCGTGTTGCCGGGCACGGCCACGGCCAGTCAGAGCACGGTGGCGCGCGCGGTGCTGCGCAACAGCGATGGCCTGTGGCGGCCGGGTTCGGCGGTGAAGGCGCGGGTGACGGTGGCGCAGCAGCCGGCGGCGATGGTGGTGCCGGTGGGGGCCTTGCAGCAGTTCCGCGACTGGGAGGTGGTGTTCGTGCGGGTGGGCGATGTGTACGAGGTGCGGCCGGTGACACTGGGCGCGCGCGATGCGCAGAAGGTGCAGGTGGTGTCCGGTCTGGCGTTGGGGGATGCGGTGGTGGTGGAGCAGAGCTATCTGGTCAAGGCCGACATCGAAAAGTCGGGGGCCTCGCATGATCATTGATCGCTGCGTTTACGGCTTGCTTCTTCCTCGGCCGCACGCACGTGCGTGCGAACAGCCCTTCCATGCTTCAGTGACACGTGTTTTACGGCATCGACGCGGTCGCGGCGCGGGCGATCACACCAGCAACAGCGTCACAGTCTGCGCGGCAGAGGCCGGGGGCGATCGCGATATTGGCGGAGGTCGGGATCTTGGCTGCAGTGCCGCCGGCCGATGGCAGCCCGCTGCGATTGCACAGGCGCCGTGCGTGCGTACGCATGCACTGATCGGCGTGGCTGCGCACGCCGTTGCGCCGAGCGTGCGCGGAGGTGCGCGCCATGCTCACTGACATCATCCGGTTCGCGATCGCGCAGCGCTGGCTGATGCTGGCGTTGACGGGGGTGTTGATTGCGATCGGCGCGTGGAGTTTTTCGCGCTTGCCGATCGATGCCACGCCCGACATCACCAATGTGCAGGTGCAGGTCAATACGGCCGCGCCGGGGTATTCGCCGTTGGAGTCGGAGCAGCGGGTGACGTTCCCGCTGGAGACGGTGCTGGCGGGATTGCCGGGGCTGGAGTCCACGCGCTCGTTGTCGCGCTACGGCTTGTCGCAGGTGACGGCGGTCTTCGCCGATGGCACGGATCTGTACTTTGCGCGGCAGCAGGTGGCCGAGCGGCTGCAGCAGGTCAAGTCGCAACTGCCGGCCGACCTGGAGCCGCAGCTGGGGCCGATCGCCACCGGCCTGGGCGAGATCTTCATGTACACGGTGGAAGCCAAACCGAATGCGCGCAAACCCGATGGCAGTGCGTGGACGGCCACCGATCTACGCACCCTGCAGGATTGGGTGGTGCGCCCACAGTTGCGCAACGTGCCCGGCGTGACCGAGGTCAACACCATCGGCGGCTATGCGCGGCAGATCCATATCACCCCGGATCCGGCACGCCTGGTCGCACTGGGCTTTACGCTGGACGATGTGGCGCGCGCGGTGGACGCGAACAATCGCAATATCGGCGCCGGCTATATCGAACGCAACGGCCAGCAGTTCCTGGTGCGGGTGCCGGGGCAGGTGGATGACATCGCCCAGATCGGCGCGATCGTGCTGGATCGACGCGAGGGTGTGCCGATCCGGGTGCGCGATGTGGCGCAGGTCGGCGAGGGCCGCGAGTTGCGTACCGGTGCGGCCACCCAGGACGGCAGCGAAGTGGTGCTCGGCACGGTGTTCATGCTGGTCGGTGCCAATAGCCGCACCGTGGCGCAGGCCGCAGCGCAGCGGCTGGAAGTGGCCAATGCCAGTCTGCCGGCCGGCGTGCAGGCGGTGCCGGTCTACGATCGCACCGCACTGGTGGACCGCACCATCGTCACCGTCGCCAAGAACCTGATCGAAGGCGCGTTGCTGGTGATCGTGGTGCTGTTCCTGCTGCTGGGCAACGTGCGCGCGGCCCTGATCACCGCGGCGGTGATTCCGCTGGCGATGTTGTTCACCCTCACCGGCATGGTGCGCGGTGGCGTGTCCGGCAACCTGATGAGCCTGGGCGCGCTGGATTTCGGCTTGATCGTCGATGGCGCGGTGATCATCGTGGAGAACTGCCTGCGCCGCTTCGGCCAGGCGCAGCTGCGCCTGGGGCGGGTGCTCGAGCGCGATGAGCGTTTCGAGTTGACTGCCGAAGCCACTGCAGAGGTGATCCGTCCCAGCCTGTTCGGTCTGGGCATCATCACCGCGGTGTACCTGCCGGTGTTCGCGCTCACCGGTATCGAAGGCAAGATGTTCCACCCGATGGCGATCACCGTGGTGCTGGCGCTGACCGGCGCGATGCTGCTGTCGTTGACCTTCGTGCCGGCGGCGATCGCCTTGTTGCTCGGCGGCAAGGTGGCCGAGCACGAAAACCGCGCGATGCGCTGGGCGCGCGGCGTGTATGCGCCGTTGCTGGATCGCGCGCTGCGTCACGGCCGTTGGGTCGGTCTCGGTGCGTTGGCGGCGGTGGCGCTGTGCGCGGTCCTGGCCACGCGCCTGGGCAGCGAGTTCATCCCGAACCTGGACGAGGGCGATATCGCGCTGCACGCCTTGCGCATTCCCGGCACCAGCCTGGAACAGGCCATCACCATGCAATCCACGCTGGAAAAACGCATCAAGCAGTTTCCGGAAGTGGCGCATGTGTTCGGCAAGCTCGGCACCGCCGAAGTGGCCACCGATCCGATGCCGCCGTCGGTGGCCGATACGTTCCTGATCATGCATCCGCGCGAACGATGGCCGGATCCGCGCAAGCCCAAGGCGCAACTGGTGGCCGAGATCGAGCAGGCGGTGAAGCAGCTGCCCGGCAACAACTACGAGTTCACCCAGCCGATCCAGATGCGCATGAACGAGCTGATTTCCGGCGTGCGTGCGGACGTGGCGATCAAGGTCTACGGAGATGACCTGGACACGCTGGTCACCCTGGGGCAACGCGTACAGGAAGTCGCCAGCACGGTGCCGGGTGCGGCCGACGTGAGCCTGGAGCAGGCCACCGGCCTGCCGATGCTGGCAGTGGTGCCCGATCGCGCCGCGCTGGCCGGGTACGGGCTCAATCCCGGCGTGGTGCAGGACACGGTGGCGGCGGCGGTGGGTGGGCAGGCGGCCGGGCAGCTGTTCGAAGGCGACCGCCGTTTCGACATCGTGGTGCGCCTGCCGGAAGGCCTGCGGCAGGACCCGACGGCGTTGGCCGATCTGCCGATCCCGCTGCGCGGCGATGGCGAGCGCGCCGATGCCGACGAGTCCAGTCGCGCGGCCGGTTGGCGCAGTGGCGAACCGACCACGGTGCCGCTGCGCGAAGTCGCCAGGGTCGACACCGTGCTCGGGCCCAACCAGATCAACCGCGAGGACGGCAAGCGCCGCATCGTGATCACCGCCAACGTGCGCGACCGCGACCTGGGCGGATTCGTCGCCGAGGTGCAGCAGCGCGTGCGGGCCGAGGTGGTGCTGCCCACCGGCTACTGGATCGGCTACGGCGGTACCTTCGAGCAACTGATCTCCGCCGGCCAGCGCCTGGCCTGGGTGGTGCCGGGGACCTTGCTGCTGATCTTCGCGCTGCTGTACTGGTCGTTCGGCTCGCTGCGCGATGCGCTGGTGGTGTTCAGCGGCGTGCCGCTGGCGCTGACCGGCGGTGTGGTGGCCTTGGCGCTGCGCGGCCTGGCCTTGTCGATCTCCGCCGGCGTCGGCTTCATCGCGCTGTCGGGGGTGGCGGTGCTCAACGGCCTGGTGATGATCGCCTTCGTGCGCAGCCTGCGGGCCGAGGGCCTGTCGCTGGAGCAGGCACTGCGCGAAGGCGCCCTGAGCCGTCTGCGCCCGGTGCTGATGACCGCGCTGGTGGCCGCGCTGGGCTTCGTGCCGATGGCCTTCAACGTCGGCACCGGGGCCGAGGTGCAGCGCCCGCTGGCCACGGTGGTGATCGGTGGCATCGTCTCGTCCACCCTGCTGACCTTGCTGGTGCTGCCGGTGCTGTATCGCTGGCTGCACCGCGAGCGGCCGGGGCGGCTTGCACCGAAGGCGGTTGGTTGAGACGTGACACGATCCCGGCAGGCGCGTCTGCCGGGATCCGAATGGCCGCAGCCTCAGTCAGCGATGGATAGGCAAGGGGTGCCGGGCGCCAGGCGGCACACAACAGTGGTGCAGGCTAAGTGCTTGCGGCACAAGGACTTGCCGTGCATAATGCGCGGCTCGCTGTGCCCGGATCGCTCCGGATGGCGGCACCCAGCGCGATGGGGTTGCCGGCTTGTTCCCAGCGTAAGTTCTTGATTCCCAACGTTGCGTGGCAGCTTGATGCTGTCGGGGCCGCCGCTCCCCAGGCTATGGGTGGCAATTCATTTATCGAGGTGCGTAATGTCCCGCGTATGCCAAGTGTCCGGCAAGCGTGTGCAGACGGGTAACAACGTCTCCCACGCAAACAACAGAACCCGTCGTCGCTTCCTGCCCAACCTGCATGAGCGCCGCTTCTGGGTCGCCAGCGAGAACCGTTGGGTGAAGCTCCGTGTCTCCGCGCATGCATTGCGCACCATCGACAAGAACGGGATTGATGCCGTTCTGAAAGAGCTGCGTGCGCGCGGCGAAAAGGTCTGAGGAGTAAGCAGTCATGGCAAAAGGCAAGCGTGACAAGATTCGTATGATTTCCTCGGCCGCTACCGGCCACTTCTACACCACGGACAAGAACAAGAAGAACACTCCGGGGAAGATGGAAATGATGAAATACGACCCGGTCGTGCGTAAGCACGTGATGTACAAGGAAGGCAAGATCAAGTAATCCACCGATTACCGATCTGCATCCAAGCAAACACCCGCCGCAAGGCGGGTGTTTGCGTTTGTGGAAATCGATCGCGGTGTTCTTGACGGGTATCGATGATTTTTCCGATTACACGTCCCTTATCCAGCGTGCATACCCCTCTCCCTCCGGGAGAGGGGTTGGGGTGAGGGTACGACGGGGCGAAGCCACTCGCAGTGGTTTGAGTACCAGAGGCTTCGCACTACCCTCATCCGCCCCTGCGGGGCACCTTCTCCCGGTGGGAGAAGGGAGCGAGACGTCGTTTTTCCGATTGCACGCACCGTTAGTAGTTTGCAGTTCGAGGCGAAGCAGTCGGTGTTTTACTTCTGACGGCGCGTGGCGACGCGTTTGACGTCGCAGGCGGTGACTGCTCTCCGAGGCGCCCCTCATCCGCCCCTGCGGGCACCTTTTTTCCCGATGGGAGAAGGGAACACCGCTACAGCCCGCGTGCGCGCAACTGCGCATCCAGCCGCGGATACACCCGCCGCGCATTGCCTTCGAACACCTTGCGCCTGTCGGCGTCGGACATCGCCAAGGCATCGATATAGCGCTTGGTGTCGTCGAAATACTGGCCGGTCTGCGGGTCGATGCCGCGCACCGCGCCGACCATCTCCGAGCCGAACAGGATGTTGTCGATGTCGATGACCTCGAACAGCAGGTCGATGCCGGGCTGGTGATACACGCATGTATCGAAGAACACATTGCGCATCACATGCGTGGACAGCGGCGGCTTGCCGAGCATGTCGGCCAGGCCGCGGAAGCGGCCCCAGTGATACGGCACCGCGCCGCCGCCGTGCGGGATGATGAAGCGCAGGTCCGGGAAATCGGCGAACAGGTCGCCTTCGAGGAACTGCATGAACGCGGTGGTGTCGGCATTGAGATAATGCGCACCGGTGGCGTGGAAGTTGGCATTGCAGCTGCCCGACACATGCACCATCGCCGGCACGTCGAGCTCGACCATTTTCTCGAAGAACGGATACCAGGCGCGATCGGTCAATGGCATGCCGTTCCAGTGGCCGCCGGACGGGTCGGGATTGAGGTTGCAGCCGACAAACCCGAGTTCGGTGACGCAACGTTCCAGCTCGGCGATCGATTGGGCGATCGGCACGCCCGGCGACTGCGGCAGCTGGCACACGCCGATGAAGGTGTGCGGATACAGCTGCACCACCCGCGCGATCAGGTCGTTGCAGTGGCGCGTCCACACCTGGCTGACCGCTGCGTCGCCGATGTGGTGCGCCATGGTGCTGGCGCGTGGCGAGAAAATCGTCATGTCCGCACCACGCTCGCGCAGCAGGCGCAGCTGGTGCTGCTCGATGCTTTCGCGCAATGCGTCGTCGGAGATGGACGGATACACCGGCGCGGGCAGGGCCGGGTCGTCGTAGTGCGCGATCTGCGCCTTGCGGAAGGTGTCATGCGCCGCGGGCGCGGTGGTGTAGTGGCCGTGGCAGTCGATGATCATGGCAGGGGTCTTCTCGGGGCAGCGGGATCAGGGAGCAAACGACCACGTGCGCGGGAGGCTGACCCACACGGCGCGCGGAACCTGTAGGTGCCCACGCAGGTTGTGGCCCATGCATGGATGCTCAGCCGCAGGTCGTTGCCGCAGGTGGTGCCGGCCACGCTGCAAGGCAGGCGCAGGGAGCGGGCGTGGCATTGGCGATGGCCATCGATCCAGCCCGCTGGCGCATCCATCCGCTCAGCCATACAGCTGCCCATCGAACAGTTTGCGTGCGGTGCGCAGCACCGCGGCACGCACCACCTCGCCGTGCGTGTCTACGGTGATGACGCAGCTGCTCGCACCGCTGGGATGTTCGACCTCCAGCTGCTGCGTGCTGCCGCCGGGCAGCTGCGCCAGCGCATGGGCGGGCGAACCGGGCAGCAGGCAGGCGGTGGCCACGGTGACGGCGCCGAGGACGCCGATCGAGGCATGGCAGCGGTGCGGAATGAACGAGCGCACGCTGATCGCGCCGCCGTGGCGCGGGGCGGCGACCAGCATCATCTTCGGCACGGTGGCCTCGGCAACATCGCCCAGCCGCATCAACGGGCCGGCCTGTAGACGAAGCGATTGCAGGCGGCTTTTCAGCGCGTCGTCGGCATCGAGCGTGCTGCGGTCTTCGTAGCCACTGATGCCAAGATCGCTGGCGCGCAGCACCACGCAGGGCATGCCGTTGTCGATCAGCGTGACCTGCACGCCATCCAGGAGATCGGCACGGTTGCCGGTGGGCAGCAAGGCGCCGCACGAGGAGCCGGCGATGTCGGCAAATGCCAGCGCAATCGGTGCGGCGGTGCCGGGCACGCCGTCGATGCGGGCGTCGCCGTCGTAGCGCACCTGGCCGCCGGGCGTCTGCACGCTGGCGGTGGCCAGCGTGCCGGTGTTGCGCATGAAGATGCGCACCTCGGTCTCGCCATCGCGTGCCGGCAACAGGCCGCGTTCCAGTGCGAACGGCGCAACCCCGGCCAGCATGTTGCCGCAGTTCTGCGCGTCGCTGACCTGTGCCTGTTCCACCGACACCTGCAGGAACAGATAGTCCACGTCGGCATCGGCGCGCGCCGAGCGCGACACCACCGCCACCTTGGAGGTCAGCTGGTCGGCGCCGCCCATGCCGTCGATCTGGCGGACATCCGGCGAGCCATAGGCGCGCAGCAGGAAGGCATCGCGCGCGGCGCGCTCGCCCGGCAGCTCATCGGCCAGGAAAAAGCCGCCCTTGGAGGTGCCGCCGCGCATCCACATCGCGCGGACGTGCTCAGACATAGCGCAGGCCCTTGGCCGCCAGGCGTTCGCGCATGGCGTAGATGTCCAGGCCCAGTTCGCCGCGTGCCAGGCGCTCGCGTTTGAGCAGCTCGCGCGCTTCGCGCGCCTGCGCTTCGGCCAGCACGGCGGCAGCGGTGGCGCGTGGCACCACGCAGACGCCATCGTCGTCGGCCACCACCACATCGCCCGGTTGCACCAGCGCGTCGGCGCAGACCAGCGGCACGTTGACCGAACCCAGCGTCTCCTTGATGGTGCCCTGCGCGCAGATCGCGCGGCTCCAGGCGGGAAACTGCATCGCCGTGAGGTCGCGTACATCGCGGACCCCGGCATCGATGACCAGCCCGCGGCAGCCGCGCGCCTGCGCCGAGGTGGCCAGCAGATCGCCGAAGTAGCCGTCGCAACAGGCGCTGGTTGGCGCGACCACCAGCACATCGCCAGGCTGCAGCTGCTCGATGGCCACATGCATCATCCAGTTGTCGCCGGGCGGGATCGACACGGTGACGGCGGTGCCGGCGATGCGGCAGCCGGTGTAGATCGGGCGCAGCCGATGATGCAGCAGGCCGCTGCGCCCCTGCGCCTCGTGCACGGTGGCCACGCCGGCCTGCGCAAGCCCGTCGACGATGGCCAGCGGGGTGCGCGCGATCCGGGTGACGACCTGGCTCATCCATCCATCCTCGTTAGGAGTGCGCCGAGTCTGTGCAGCGATCGCCTGCTGGCTCAAGATTCATTTGAGGTATGCATATTGGTTTTGCTTATAGTTAGAGCATGCCGCCGACTCCCGAGCCGAACCTTCGCCATCTGTACGCCCTGGCCGTGGTGCATCGGCTGGGCAGCATCAGCGCGGCCGCGCCGCAGGTGAACCTGTCGCAGCCGGCATTGACGCAGGCGGTGGCGCGGCTGGAACAGCAGCTCGGTGCGCGCCTGTTCGAGCGGCATCCGGGCGGCATGGTCGCCACCGAGGCCACGCAGCTGCTGGTGCCGCGCATCGAGCGGGCGTTGGCGCAACTGGGGCGCGGCATCCGGGTGGCACGGCGGGCGCTGCGGCTGCCGGCGCGCCCCGGCCTGGAGCGACGGGTTTCGCTGGGGCAGCTGCAGGCGTTGGTCGCGGTGGACCTGGCGGGGAGCTATTCGCTGGCCGCGGCGCGCGCCGGGGTCTCGCAGCCGGCGATCTACCGCGCGGTGCAGTCGCTGGCCGATGTGGTCGAGGTACCGCTGACGGTGCGTCGCGGCAAGACCGTGCAAGCCACGCCGGTGGCCACGCGGCTGTTGCGGCAGGTGCGCCTGGCGCTGGCCGAATTGCGCGCCGGCCTGGACGACGTTGCCGGGCTGCGCTCGCAGCATGCCGGCCGGATCGCGCTGGGGGTGATGCCGTTGGCGCGGGCGATCCTGCTGCCGCAGGTCCTGGCGCGGTTTGCGCGCGCGCATCCCGGTGCCAGCGTCAACGTGGTCGAAGGCCCGTATGCCGAATTGCTGGCGCATCTGCGCGAGGGCGGGCTGGATCTGCTGATCGGTGCGCTGCGCGAGCCGTTGCCGCTGCGCGATGTGCTGCAGGAGCCATTGTTCGACGACGAGCCGGTGATCGTGGCGCGTAGCGGGCACCCGCTGGCCGGGCGCACCTATGCGTTTGCGCAGCTGCTGGACTATCCCTGGGTGATCGCCACCACCGGCACGCCGGTGCGCGCGCGCTGGGAGCGCATGTTTCGTGATCAGCAGATCGAGCCACCGGCACTGCGCATCGAATGCGGCGCGGAACTGACCATCCGCGGGCTGCTGCTGGAAGGCGACTGGCTCACGCTGATGTCGCGCGACCAGTTCCTGTTCGAGCGCCGCGCCGGGTTGCTGTGCGAGATCGGCCGCGCCGGGCCGCAACTGCGCCGCCAGATCGGCATGACGCTTCGCAGCGACTGGCATCCCACCCGCGCGCAGTCGGCATTCGTGCAGACGCTGCGGCAGGTCTGCGCCGAGCGCGTGCAGCCGGCCGATGCACAGGGCGGGCCGTTTCGCTATTGCGTGCCGATCGACGCGCCCGCCCCGTTGCGTTCACACACCGGGCGGTCAGAATTGGAACCTTCTTGAGAACGGATTGCTGATGCTGCCTGACTGGTTGCAAGGGACCTGGCTGCTGGCGCTGGACTGGGTGATTCGCCTGGCCGCACTGTTGTGGATTCCGGCCCGCACCACGCCCGGTGCAGCGCGTAGCTGGTTGCTGCTGATCGGCTTCGTGCCGGTGGTCGGCCTGCCGCTGTATCTGCTGTTCGGGCATCCGTGGCTATCGCGGGTGCGGGTGGAACGCCAGGCCACCGCCTCGCAGGTGATCCGCGAGCAGCAACTGCCCCTGCACGCCTTGCGCTGGACCCCGCAGGCGGATACCAGCAGCGCCGAGGTGGTGCCGCTGATCGAACGCCAGGGCGATTTCATGCCCACCCTGGGCAATGCGGTGGAGTTGCTGGACGACTACGCGCAATCGCTGCAGGCCCTGGTCACGGCGATCGACACGGCGCAAAAGCGCGTGCACCTGCTGTATTACCTGATGTTCGACGATGCGGTGGGCGATGCAGTGGTCGCTGCGCTGCAACGCGCCAGTGCGCGCGGCGTGCGTTGCCGCGTGCTGCTGGATGCGGTGGGCGCCAAGCGCGGTCTGCGCCATTACCGCAAGCGGCTGCAGGATGCTGGCGTGGACGTGCTGGCGGTATTGCCCGGCGGCCTGCGCTGGCGCCGCAGCGGGCGCATGGATCTGCGCAACCATCGCAAGATTGCGGTGATCGACAACCAGGTGGGTTTCGTCGGCTCGCAGAATCTGGCCGAGGCCGGCTTCATCGATGGCGTGCCCAATCGCGAGCTGGTGGCGCGCGTGCGCGGGCCGGTGGTCAATCATCTGGAAGCGGTATTCGCCAGCGACTGGTTCACCGAAACCGGGCAGCGCCTTGACGTGTGGCCGGACGCACCGGTCTGCGAGGCCAACATCGCCACGCAGTTGCTGCCCAGCGGGCCGGCGTATCCGTTCGAGAATGCACGCGATGCGATCAACGCGGTGATCCATCTGGCGCGCCGCAAGGTGGTGCTGGTGACGCCGTACTTCGTTCCCGACGAAGCCTTGCTCAGCGCCTTGCGCATCGCTGCGGTGTCCGGCGTGGATGTGCAGCTGATCCTGTCGGAGAGCAACAACCAGGTCCTGGCGGCCTGGGCGCAGGAGGCGTATTTCGAGGAGCTGCTGCGCTGCGGGGTCAAGATCGCGCTGTACCGCCCGCACTTCCTGCATGCCAAGCACCTGAGCATGGATGAGGACATCGCACTGGTCGGCTCGATCAACCTGGACATCCGCTCGTTCGCGCTCAACGCCGAGATCGGCATGCTCTGCTACGACCGGGGCGTGGTGCAGCGGTTGCGTGTGATTGAGCAGGATTACCTGGCCAACGCCCGCCAGCTGGACCTGGAGCAGTGGCGCACGCGCCCGGCCTGGCGCCGCAGCCGCGAGGGCATTGCACGCCTGGCCGATGCGTTGATGTAGACCTTGCGTGTGTTGCCCGGTTCACGCGGTGCAGTGCCCGTTGGAGCGTGGGTGGTGCCTGCGATGGCAGGCGTCATGCTGGGTGCAGGCGTGGGCCAGCAAGGTCTTACCGGGTGCGGGCGTGCCCGCGCTCGAACGGACGCGTCGGGCGATCGCTCTGGCGGGTGGGCGCGTCAGGTGACCGGCATGCCTGCGCGGCGTTGCGCTACCCCGGCCATTGCGGCTGGCATGGCCACTGTCATCGGTGCGACGCGACGCATCGCCTACAATTGCCGGATGAATGAACTGCGTGATCCCGGCGATGCAGTGATCGCCATCGTTGGCGGTGGCGCATCCGGTGTGCTGGTGGCGCTGCAGCTGCTACGTCAGGCCGTGGCGCCGCTGCAGATCGTGCTGATCGAGCCGCACGCGGTGCTGGGCGAGGGCGTGGCCTACTCCACCACGCGGCCGGAACATCTGCTCAACGTGCCCGCCGCGCGGATGAGTGCGTTGGTGGAGGCGCCACAGGATTTCGTCGATTACCTGCGTGCGCACAGCTGCTGCCCGGAGCTGGAGGACGCGCAGCTGCCGCAGCACTTCGTCGGGCGTCGGCACTACGCGCCTTACCTGCGCAATCGCCTGCAGGCTGCGCGTGCGCAGGGTCCGGCGACGCTCACCGTGCACGGCGCCCGCGTACAGACATTGCAATGCGATGCCGATGGCGCGCTGTTGCAGCTCGACGATGGACAGACCCTGCAGGCCACCAGCGTGGTGCTGGCGGTAGGCAATGCGTTGCGGCCGTTGCCACTGCGCGGGGCCACCGGCCTGTCGGCAGCGCAGCGGGTGGAAGCCTGGGATACCGAGGCGGTCGCCGCTTTGCCGCAGGAGGCGGCGGTGTGCATCGTCGGCTCGGGACTGAGCATGGCCGACACGGTGGTGACGCTGGCCGCACAGGCGCATCGTGGGGCGGTACACGTGGTGTCGCGGCATGGGCTGCTGCCGTTGCCACAGGTGCACTGCGTTGCGGCGGACTTCGATCCGCAGCCGTTGCTGGCGCTGCCGCTGCGTGCGCGGATGCGCAGCGTGCGGCAGCATGCGCGGGTTGCGATGGCGCAAGGCCTGCCCTGGCAGAGCGTGATGGAGCGTCTGCGCCCGCTGAGCCAGGCCTTGTGGCAAACGCTGTCGATCGCCGACCAACGCCGCTTCCTGCGCCATGTGGTGCGCTATTGGGATGTGCATCGCCACCGCATCGCTGCGCCGGTGCATGCGCAGCTGCAGGCGATGCGCGCGCGCGGGCAATTGCAGCTGCATCGCGCGCGGCTGGAGGTGGCGTACCAGGCCGGTGCCTGCGTGCGGCTCAGTGCCGGCGCCAGTGCCGGGCATGCGCTGCAGCTGGATGTGCAGACGCTGGTCAACGCCACCGGCGTGGAAATGCGCGTGCAGGCGATGCGCAACCCGCTGCTGCAGCAACTGCTGGGGCAGGGCATTGCGGTCGCCGGGCCGCATGGGATCGGGGTGGATACCGATGCCGATGGCTGCCTGATCGATGCCGATGGGCGCGCCAATCCGCGGCTGCGGGTGATCGGCAGCCTGCGGATCGGTTCGTTGTGGGAGAGCCTGGCGGTACCGGAGCTGCGTGAGCAGGCAGCGGCGATTGCGCGGGATGTGTTGGGACTGCTTGGGCGGTGATTGATCGGCGTCGCTCCCTTCTCCCGCCGGGAGAAGGTGGCGCGTAGTGCCGGATGAGGGCGCTCAGACATCTACCAGTGCCTGCAGTGACAAACGCGTCGCCACGCGCCTTCGGACGTGATGCACCGACTGCTTCGCCTCGTACCCTCACCCCGACCCCCCCGCTCCGCGCCCGGGCCCGGGTTCGGGCGCGGCCCACGTCTTGCGACGCGGGCGATCCAGGACACGCGCGCCAATGGCGTGCAAGCGGCGCCTCTTCGCCCCAACGGGAGAGGGGCCTTACGTCCTTCTCCCATTGGGAGAAGATGCCCGGCAGGGCGGATGAGGGCAGGGCGCAGCGCCGCATTCCCAACCGCTTCATCGCAATCTCAGCCGCAGCGACGCCACAACCGGTAAAATACGGCGGTGGATGTCTCTCATTTGCTCGATCATTTAAACCCCGCCCAGCGCGAGGCCGTTTCCGCGCCGCCGGGGCATTACCTGGTGCTGGCCGGCGCCGGCTCCGGCAAGACGCGCGTGCTGATCCATCGCATCGCCTGGCTCAACGAAGTCCAGGGCGTGCCCAATCACGGCATCTTCGCGGTGACCTTCACCAACAAGGCCGCCGGCGAAATGCGCCACCGTACCGACCTGCAGCTGCGCAACGGCAGCCGCGGGATGTGGATCGGCACCTTCCATGGGCTGGCGCATCGGTTGCTGCGCCTGCACTGGCAGGACGCGCGACTGCCGGAAGGCTTCCAGGTCATGGACAGCGACGACCAGCTGCGGCTGGTCAAGCGCGTGGTGCAGGCGCTGGAGCTGGACGAGGGCAAGTATCCGCCCAAGCAGATGAGCTGGTGGATCAACGAGCAGAAGGACGAAGGCCGCCGTCCGCAGCATATCCAGCCCGAGCCCAACGACGACTGGACCGAGGTGCGCCGGCAGGTGTACGCGGCCTACCAGGAACGTTGCGACCGCTCCGGCCTGCTGGATTTCGCCGAGTTGCTGCTGCGCGCGCATGAACTGCTGCGCGACACCCCGGCCTTGCTGGCGCATTACCGTGCGCGCTTCCGCGAGATCCTGGTCGACGAATTCCAGGACACCAATGCCATCCAGTACGCCTTCGTGCGCGTGCTGGCCGGCGAGACCGGGCATGTGTTCGTGGTCGGCGACGACGACCAGGCCATCTACGGCTGGCGCGGCGCCAAGGTCGAGAACGTCCAGCGCTTCCTGAAGGATTTTCCCGGCGCGCAGACCGTGCGGCTGGAGCAGAACTACCGTTCCAGCGCCAATATCCTGGGCGCGGCCAATGCGGTGATCGCGCACAACCCGGACCGCATCGGCAAGCAGCTGTGGACCGACTCCGGCGACGGCGATCCGATCGACCTGTACGCGGCCTACAACGAGGTCGACGAGGCGCGCTATGTGGTCGAGCGCGCACGGCAGTGGGTGCGCGACGGCGGCAGTTACGGCGAAGTGGCGGTGCTGTATCGCAGCAACGCGCAGTCGCGCGCGCTGGAAGAAGCGCTGATTTCCGAGCAGCTGCCGTACCGCGTGTATGGCGGCATGCGCTTCTTCGAGCGCGCCGAAATCAAGGATGCATTGGCGTACCTGCGCCTGCTCACCAACCGCAGCGACGATGCCGCGTTCGAGCGCGCGGTCAACACGCCGACACGCGGCATCGGCGATCGCACGCTGGATGAAGTGCGCCGCCTGGCACGCGCCAACGCCTTGTCGCTATGGGAAGCGGCGATGCTGTGCACGCAGGAAAACACCCTGGCCGCGCGCGCCCGCAATGCGCTGGCCACGTTCCTGAGCCTGGTCGGCCAGCTGCATGCCGAAACCGGACAGATGGAACTGGCCGAGCGCATCGACCACGTGCTGATGCGTTCGGGCCTGCGCGAGCATTGGGCCAAGGAAAGCCGCAGCGGGCTGGATTCGGAATCGCGCACCGAGAACCTGGACGAACTGGTGTCGGTGGCCTCGCGCTTCACCCGCCCGGACGATGAAGACAGCCAGGGCATGACCGAGCTGGTGGCCTTCCTGGCCTATGCCTCGCTGGAAGCCGGCGAAGGCCAGGCGCAGGCCGGCGAAGAAGGCGTGCAGCTGATGACGCTGCATTCGGCCAAGGGCCTGGAATTCCCCATCGTGTTCCTGGTCGGCCTGGAAGATGGCCTGTTCCCCAGCGCACGCTCGCTGGAAGAAAGCGGCCGGCTGGAAGAAGAGCGGCGCCTGGCCTATGTGGGCATCACCCGCGCGCGGCAGAAGCTGGTGCTGTGCTACGCCGAATCGCGGCGCATCCACGGCCAGGACAACTACAACGTGCCCTCGCGCTTCCTGCGCGAAATCCCGCGCGAGTTGCTGCACGAGGTACGCCCGAAAGTGCAGGTCTCGCGCACCGCGTCGCTGGGCGCGACGCGCGGCGGACCGGTACACGGCGTGGTCGAAGCCGCACCGATCAAGCTCGGTGCCAATGTCCAACACCCCAAGTTCGGCGGCGGCGTGGTCGTGGACTATGAAGGCGCCGGTGGGCATGCGCGGGTGCAGGTGCAGTTCGACGACGTCGGCGCCAAGTGGCTGGTGATGGCCTACGCGAATCTGACGGTGGTGTAAGCGGGGCGAGCAATCGCCTGCATCGCGGGGTGTGTTCGGTACGCGGCAGCCGTGTCCCGATCCGGCCGGACAGTGTCATCGGCATGAAGGCACTGCCGGCAGCATTGGTGCATCGCCCGATGCATTCACTGCGGCATCCGTGACACCCTTGCGTTCGAATCGAACGCAGACAGACCCACGGCCCGATGCGCACCGAAAAACATAAGATGCTGGCAGGCGAGCTCTACAACGCTGCCGATGGCCAACTGCAGGCCGACCAGACGGCCGCGGCCGACTGGATGGCGCGCTACAACGCCAGCGCCGCGCAGCCGTCTGCCCACCGGCACGCGCTGCTGGTCGAGCGCTTGGCCGAGGTGGGTGCAGGCGCGGTGATCCGCCCGCCGTTTCATTGCGACTACGGCTACAACATCCGCCTGGGCGCCGGCGTGTTCCTCAACTTCAACTGCGTGATCCTGGATGTCTGCGAGGTCAGCATCGGCGAGGGCACGCAGGTGGGCCCGGCGGTGCAGTTCTATGCCGCCGACCATCCGCGCGACGCGGCAGGACGCGCCAGCGGGCTGGAGTTCGGGCGACCGATCCGGATCGGGCGCAACGTGTGGATCGGTGGTGGTGCGATCATCCTGCCGGGCGTGTGCATCGGCGATGATGCGGTGATCGGCGCCGGCGCAGTGGTCACCCGCGATGTGCCGGCCGGCGCGACCGCGCTGGGCAATCCGGCGCGTATACGTGCACGCCGCGACGCTGCCGATGCAGCGCCAACCGATTGAGTATTGCAGCAACCCGCGTGGCGGCATTGATGCGGATCAAGGCGTGTGCCGCAGCGGACTGTCAGGCTGAATTCCACCGGCAGCCAGGCCGGTCATCCAAGGAGGTCACCATGTACAAACGTATCCTGATCGCCATCGATGCGTCCGAGTTGTCGCATCGCGGGTTGTTCCAAGGCCTGGAGTTGGCGAAGGCCACCGGTGCCAAGGTGGACATCGTCACCGTGTCCGAGCCGTGGGCGATGGGCATGTACGACGCGATGGGCTGGAGCGTGGGCTACGAGGCAAGTCCGGAGTACCGCAAGGAACGCGAAGCTGCCGCAGAGAAGATCCTGCGCCCGGCGCTGGAGCTGGCAGCCGCGGCCAATATCAAGGCCACCTCGCGCCACGTGCTGGACCGCTTCGCCGCCGAAGGCATCGTGCAGACCGCCAAGGAGTGCAACAGCGATCTGATCATCATGACCTCGCACGGCCGCCGCGGCATGCGCCGCGTGCTGCTCGGCAGCCAGACGGTGGAAGTGCTCACGCACAGTTCGATTCCGGTGCTGGTGATCCGCTGACTGCCGGACGTCTTGCTGCGCAGGACCACCGGGAGCGCATCGCGCGCTCAAATCGCACATCCTCTTGGCGGCACGTCTTTTCGTAGGAGCGCGCCCGAGCGCGACGAAGCGTTACCGGCAACATCCCATCGCGCGCAGGCACCGCTCCTACGCCGATTGGATCAGCGTTCCATCGGCTCCGGCCGAGCTGCAGCAAGGCGTGTGGCGTGTGCAAGACGCCGTAGCGCTTCGGGATGCAGCAGGTCGCGATCCAGCAAGGCTGCGGAGCGCACCGGCGGCATGCCGGTACGCTCCGGCGCGTCTTCCCGGAGCGGGTGCGGGCTCAGTTCGCGCATGAAGCGCCATAGCGGCATGGCGTGCCCGCGGCGTGGCGCATGCGTCGGCTGCGCGGCACGGCACTGGCGGCGCCACTGCACCGGCGGCATGCCGAAACGCTGCTGGAAACAGCGTTGGAACTGGCGCTCCGATGCAAAGCCCACTTCGTACAGCAACCAGGTCAGGCTGCACTCCGGGTAGGCCTGCAGATAGCGGTGCGCGGTGCACAGGCGCCGCTCGCGGATATGGCGGGCCACCCCGCCACGCGACTGGAACAGCCGGTACAACGACGCACGCGACACCGCGAATGCCTGCTGCAGGGACTCGGTACCGAGCTCGGCTTCGCCGATATGCTGCTCGATGTAGGCCAGCAGCTCGCTCATCAGCGGCGCGTGCGCCTCCACCAATGCGGAGGCCTGCGGGACGATGGCGTTGTCATAGCCGGTGTTGCTCATGCGGGTGCTACCTGCGGCCCGCTCCCCGGGGCCTGTCATCTGACCAACCGAGAAAAGCGGCGCCAGGCCATCACCGCGTTTCGTGAACCCGGCGCTGCGTCACGCGTCGGTGTGATCGATGCCGATCCAGGCCAACCGGCCGGCCCCTTCCTCGATGCACCGCGGCGCTGGAAAGCTGCATGGACCCTGCCTGTGCCTTGGGTGGCGGCCAACGCAAAGCCAATCGCAACGGCATCGCATCGAGGTCGGGGTCGGGAACGGCGCTGGCTGGAGAAAATGCAGCATGGCAGGCTGACCGTTGCGCGGGATGCTTGGGTACCAAGCCCCGGCTGATCGAGCGAGCTAAACCGTTTGGTTTTGAAACGCCCACCCGATCGCCAATGCGGGATACTGGGTTCTCACGCAGGCGAGATGGCCCGATGTCCGAGCTGCCGATCACCGAGTTGTTGCAGGCCTGGCAGCGCGACGAACCCGGCGCGGGCGATGCGTTGGCGCGGCAGGTGTACACGGCGCTGCGCGAGACCGCGTTGCGGGCGCTGCGGCGCGATGCACGCGCGGGCTTGCAGGCGACCGAGCTGGTACATGAGGCGTGGATGCGGCTGGAGCAGGGCCAGCAGGGGTTTCAGTCGCGCGCGCATTTCTATTCGGTCGCCGCGCTGCAGATGCGCCATCTGTTGGTGGATCTGGCGCGGCGGCAGGCCAGCGCCAAGCGGCTCGGGCAGGCGGTAACATTGACGATCAGCCTGTCCGATGGCGCGCCGCGGCCGGAGGCATTGCTGATGGTTGCCGATGCCTTCGACAAGCTGGCGCGCGTGGATGAGCGCAAGGCCAAGGCATTCGCGCTGACCGAACTGGTGGGTTTCAGCGTGGCCGAGGCGGCCGCGCAACTGGAGGTATCGGTGCCGACGCTGGAGCGCGATCTGCGCTTTGCGCGGGTGTGGCTGGCGGCGCAGCTATGAGCAGTGCCGCCACCTCCTGGCAGCGATTGGAAGCCTTGTTCCATCAGGCCTGCCAGCTGCCGGTGGACGCGCGCCAGGCGTTTGCGCGCGCGCAGGCCGGCGAGGACGTGGTGCTGCGCGATACATTGCTGGCGATGCTGGCAGTGGAATCGCAGGCCACACTACGCGTCCGCGCACCGTTGAAACAGGCCGTGGCGGCATTGCGCGCGCCATTGCCGGAACTGCCGGCCGGTACCCGCTTCGGTGCATGGGCGATCGACCGTCTGATCGGTGCCGGTGGCATGGGCCAGGTATATCTGGGCCATCGCGCCGACGGTGCGTACGAGCGCGAGGTGGCGATCAAGCTGGTCGCCGCCGACGCGCTGGATGTGCAGGGCCGCGCGTTGTTCGAGTTTGAATGTCGCTTGCTGGCGCAGATGGTGCACCCGGCGATCGCGCAGATCCACGACGTGGGCACCGACGCGTACGGCCGCCCGTACCTGGTGATGGAATACCTGCGCGGCGAGCCGATCACCTGGTGGTGCGATGCGCATCTGCTGTCGCTGCAGGCGCGTGTGCTGCTGATGCTGCGGGTCAGCGAAGCGGTGCAGCATGCGCACCAGAAAGGCGTGATCCATCGCGACCTCAAGCCCGGCAACGTCTTGGTCAGCGACGTCGACGGGCGGCCGATGCCGGGCGTGATCGACTTCGGCATCGCGATCGATGCGGCCAACCCGGCCATGCGCTTCGCGCAGGGGCGCGGCACGCCCGGCTACATGAGTCCGGAACAGGCGCGCGGCGCGCAGGACGTGGACGCACGTAGCGACATCTATGCACTGGGCGCGATGTTCTATGAGTTGAGCTGCGGGCTGGCGCCGGTGGCCGGGCGCGATGGGTTGCCGCAGCCACCATCGCAACGCGTGGCGGCGGTACCGGCCGACGCGCGTGCGCGGATCTGCGCGGCACGCGCGACCACGCATCCGCGACTGCAGCAGCAACTACGCGATGGCCTGGATGCGATCTTGTTGTGCGCGTTGGCGCCGGAGCCTGGTGCACGCTATGCGTCGGTGTCGGCCTTGATGGACGACCTGCATCGCTGGCTGGACGGGTATCCGCCACGCGCCCTGCAGGCCGGCCATTGGTTGCGCGTGCGCAAGTTTGCCCAGCGCCACCGCAGTGGCGTGTTGGCTGCCGCCCTGGTGTCCACTGCGCTGATTGCCGGCCTGGGCGCAACGTTGTGGTCGCTGCAACATGCTGCGCGCGATGCGCAACGCGCGCAGGTCACCGGCGATTTCATGAGTTCGGTATTGTCCAGCGTGGATCCGGGCATTGCGCAGGGCCTGGACAAGACGCTGATGCTGCGCGTGTTGCAGCAGGCGTCGCAGCGTGCCGCGCGCGAGCTGGCCGACCAGCCGGACGCGCGTCTCCAGGTGGAGCTGACGCTGGGCCGCACGCTGATCGCGCTTGCCGACTATCCGCAGGCGGCGGCGCATCTGCGGACTGCGCATGCACTGGCGCAGCGCAGCAAGGGCGCTGCCAGCCTGCAGGCATTGCAGGCAGCGTCGATGCTCGGACAGGCGCTGACTGGCGCCGGCAAGACGGGCGAGGCCGAACAGGCGCTACGCCAGGGCATGGCGCAGGCAGCGCACGGCAACGCGAGGCAGCAGGCGCTGGGCAATGAGATGCGTGCGTGGCTGGCGTGGACGCTGCGCGGCCAGGGCCGCATGCGCGATGCACTGATGGAGGGCCGGCACGCCTATGTCGCTGCCGTGGCCAACACGTCCACCACTGCCGACCAACGCATCGACGCGGGCAATGTCTATGCCGGCATTCTGGCCGACGTCGGGCAACTGACCCCGGCGATTGCGTTGCAGCGCAGCCTGCTGCGCGAGCGGGTTGCCGCACATGGTCCCGACCACCCGCTGGTCGTGCCGATGCGCAACAGCCTGGCCATGTTCCTGCTGATGCAGCGCGATTTTGCCGCAGCCGAAACCGAACTGGCCGCGCTGCTGCGCGTCACCCGCAAGCTCTATGGCGATAACGCCGCCGATACCTTGATGGTGGAAGGCAACCTGGCCCATGCATTGCGTCAGCAGGGCAAGCTGGCCGAGGCCGGCCCGCATTACCGCGCCGCGATGGAGCGTGCGCGCACCGTGTTCGGCGACGATGCGCAAGCCACCATCACCTACCGCAGCAACCATGCCCTCTGGCTGCTGGATGCCGGGCAGGTGGATGCCGCATTGGCCGAACAACGCGCATTGCTGGCCCCGTCCCTGCGTGTGTTGGGCCGGGGGCATCCACAGACCGCCGAGATCCTGCGCGGCATGTCCGAGGCCGAGCGCAGGCTCGGCCAGCGGGCTGCCGCGCGCGCTCACGCACAGCAGGCCTTGCAGATCCTGACCGGCATCTACGGCGATGCCGAGGAGCCGTTGCGTGCCGCACGCCTGACCTTGGCGCAGGTCACCCCGGCCAGTGCGCCTCCTGCCACTGCCAGCGCACCGAACACGGCTACGGTTGCGCAACGCTGAGAGCCCGTGCCGGGTTGACCGGGTGCCACCGGCCGAGCGTGGCTACCACTGCAAAAGTTCGAGCGTGGCCCTGCATGTCGCGCGCCTGACAGGCCTGGACGCGTGCCCGATGATCGCCGGCGAGGCACCGTCTGGCGGCGTGTCGGGGGTCGGGCCTGAGGCCCAACGCCCAAGGGCCAAGGCACTGACCATGCTGATCGGCGGCCTGCCCGCGACGCGCATCGTCGGCCTGGCGATGTACCTCGGCCCCCGTCTGGCAGCGTGGCCGGCGTGCCCATCGCATCAGCCGGCATCCGGACCGTCACCGCAGCCGGCACGCCGCCGGCCTCCATCAACGCCACCAGTGCCGCTGCCGGCCTGCTCGATCCGGCCAACGCCTCCGGCTCACCGTGCCGGCCTCCGCCGTTGCCGTCGGCGGGCAGCGCCCGGCCGGCCACAGCGTGGGGTTTGCAGATCTGTCCACCAGCGGCACCCGCCCCGGGCCTGACCCGCACCGACCCCGCGCACCAATTCGCCGCCGCAACGCCACAAGGTGCCGTCACCGGGACCAGCGACTGAAGAGCCAATGGACCGACCCTCTACGATTCCCGATTCCCGATTCGATCCCGAATCCCGAATCACCAGCTATACAGCTTCCAATACACCTTGTTGACCTTGTCCCTCTCGGCATCGGTATGCCCGTCGTGATCGCGGTCGTACAGGAAGTAGGGCGCCCCGCGTGCAGGCGTCACCCGCACCATTTCCAGCTGGCCGTTGACGCGGTACTCGTCGACCTTGTCGCCGTTGCCCATGGTCTTGCTGGTCACATCCGCGCCGGCCGGCACATCGCCGACCGCACCGCTGGTGGCGCAGCCGCCGAGCAGCAGTAACGGCAGCAGCAAAAGACTCGCTCTGATCATTGTCGTCATCCGTTCTAGGTCGTCGGCCAGTATGCGCTGGCAAGGTGTAGCGTGGGCGTGCAGCGTAGAATTGGCGCATGAGCAGATTAGTCCTGATCGACGGGTCCAGTTACCTGTACCGCGCGTTCCACGCGCTTCCGCCGCTGACCAATGCCCAGGGCGAGCCCACCGGTGCCTTGTTCGGCGTGGTCAACATGCTGCGCGCCACCCTGAAGGAGCGCCCGGCCTATGTCGCGTTCGTGGTGGATGCGCCGGGCAAGACCTTCCGTGACGATCTGTATGCCGACTACAAGGCCAATCGCCCGTCGATGCCCGACGAGCTGCGCGCGCAGGTGCAGCCGATGTGCGACATCGTGCATGCGCTGGGCATCGACATCCTGCGTATCGATGGCGTGGAAGCCGACGATGTGATCGGCACGCTGGCCCTGCAGGCCGCCGCCGATGGCCTGAGCGTGACCATCTCCACCGGCGACAAGGACTTCGCCCAGCTGGTGCGTCCCGGCATCGAGCTGGTCAACACCATGAGCGGCAGCCGCATGGATTCGGAGGAGGCGGTGATCGCCAAGTTCGGCGTGCGCCCCGACCAGATCGTCGACCTGCTGGCGCTGATGGGCGACACCGTCGACAACGTGCCCGGCGTGGAAAAGTGCGGCCCCAAGACCGCCGCCAAATGGCTGGCCGAATACGAGTCGCTCGATGGCGTGATCGCCAACGCCGACAGGATCAAGGGCAAGATCGGCGAGAACCTGCGCGCCGCATTGCCGCGGCTGCCGCTCAACCGTGAGCTGGTCACCATCAAGACCGACGTGACGCTGGCCAGTGGCCCGCGCGCGCTGGACCTGCGCGAGCCCAACGCCGAGACGCTGGCGGTGCTGTACGCCCGCTACGGCTTCACCCAGGCGCTGCGCGAACTCGGCGGCGCCGCTGCCCAGGCCGGCCTGCCGACCGAGCCGATGGCGCTCGGCGCCGCCGCCGCCAGCGCCCGCACCGAACCCGGCCGCGCCCGCGGCACCGGCTTCGTGTCCGGCCCGGTCAGCGCCCCGGTGGAGGTGGACCCGGCACTGTCGGCACCCGGCCAGTACGAGACCATCCTGACCCAGGAACAGCTCGACGGCTGGATCGCGCGCCTGCGCGCCGCCGGCCAGTTCGCCTTCGATACCGAAACCGACAGCCTGGATCCGCTGCAGGCCGACCTGATCGGCCTGAGCGTGGCCGCCGAGCCCGGCCAGGCGGCGTATCTGCCGTTCGGCCACAACTTTCCCGGTGCCCCGGCCCAGCTCGACCGCACCCAGGCGCTGGCGCAGCTGGCACCGCTGCTCACCGACCCTGCGGTACGCAAGCTCGGCCAGCACGGCAAGTACGACCTGCATGTGATGCGCCGCCACGGCATCGCACTGGCCGGCTACAGCGACGACACCCTGCTGGAAAGCTTCGTGCTCAATTCCGGCAGCGCCCGCCACGACATGGACAGCCTGGCCAAGCGCTACCTGGGCTATGACACGGTCAAGTACGAGGACGTCTGCGGCAAGGGCGCCAAGCAGATCCCGTTCGCCCAGATCAGCCTGGAGGACGCCACCCGCTACGCCGCCGAAGACGCCGACATCACCCTGCGCCTGCACCAGGTGCTCGGCCCCAAGCTGGCCGCAGAACCCGGCCTGGAGCAGGTCTACCGCGACATCGAGATGCCGCTGGTGGAGGTTCTTGCACGCATCGAGGCCAACGGCGTGTGCGTGGACGCGGCCGAACTGCGCCGCCAGAGCGCGGACCTGTCCAAGCGCATGCTCGCCGCCCAGCAGAAAGCCACCGAGCTGGCCGGGCGCAGCTTCAACCTGGATTCGCCCAAGCAGCTGCAGGCACTGCTGTTCGACGAGCTCAAGCTCCCCGCGGTGGTCAAGACGCCCAAGGGCCAGCCCTCGACCAACGAAGAGGCGCTGGAGGCCATCGCCGATCAGCACGAGCTGCCGCGGGTGATCCTGGAATACCGCGGCCTGACCAAGCTGCGCAGCACCTACACCGACAAGCTGCCGGAGATGATCCATCCGCAGTCCGGACGCGTGCACACCAGCTACCACCAGGCCGGTGCGGCCACCGGGCGGCTGTCCTCGTCCGATCCGAACCTGCAGAACATCCCGATCCGCACCGAGGACGGCCGCCGCATCCGCCGCGCCTTTGTCGCCCCGGCCGGGCGCAAGCTGATCGCCTGCGACTACTCGCAGATCGAGCTGCGCATCATGGCGCACCTGTCCGGCGACCCCGGCCTGGTGGGCGCGTTCGAGTCCGGTGCCGACGTGCACCGCGCCACCGCCGCCGAGGTGTTCGGCCGCACCATCGACACCGTCAGCAATGATGAGCGCCGCGCCGCCAAGGCGATCAACTTCGGCCTGATGTACGGCATGAGCGCCTTTGGCCTGGCCCGCCAGCTCGGCATCGGCCGAGGCGAGGCGCAGGACTACATCGCGCTGTACTTCAGCCGTTACCCGGGCGTACGCGACTTCATGGAGACCACCCGCCAGCAGGCGCGCGACAAGGGCTACGTGGAGACGGTGTTCGGCCGCCGGTTGTATCTGGATTTCATCAACGCCGGCAGCCAGGGCCAGCGTGCCGGCGCCGAGCGCGCCGCCATCAATGCGCCGATGCAGGGCACCGCCGCCGACATCATCAAGCGCGCCATGGTCAGCGTGGACGGCTGGATCGCTGAGCACGCGCAGCGCGCGCTGATGATCCTGCAGGTGCACGACGAACTGGTGTTCGAAGCCGAGACCGATTTCGTCGACACGCTGCTGAGCGAAGTGACCGCGCGTATGTCGTCTGCTGCTGAATTACGCGTGCCGCTCGTGGTTGACTCGGGGGTTGGCGACAACTGGGATGAGGCGCATTGATGCAGTAGTGGCGCCGATATGCTGAACGCGCAGACCAGACATAATGCGTATCGGACCTGCGCCGATGGAATGAATAACCGCTAAATTCTACATTTTTTTAACAGGTATCTTCACGATCCATCAATGTAGAAAATGGTGTTATATCCCTCGACGGGCGCAACGCCTGTCGTCAGATCTCTCCCATCCCCTGGAGCAGATCTCGGAACGGAAACTACTCCCCAAGTTTCCGTTCCCTGGCCCCGCCGACCTCCCCCTGGTCTGCGGGGCTTTTTATTTTCGGCGTCGAATTATTTTGCTACGCAACATAACCGGTTCAGCGCATTGCGCATTCATCGGTACCGTTGGTAATCACAAATTTAAATGGGCTGTATTAATTCAATTAATCAACACAGCGTTTCATCAGTACCGTGTTCTTTATCTGGATTCAGCCCAGCCAGTCGCGCGGTACCAGATAGTCCATCAGCCGCGCCTCGGCGCTACTCGGTTCCGGCGTGAAGCCATATTCCCAGCGCACCTGTGGCGGCAGGCTCATCAGGATGCTTTCGGCACGCCCGCCACTTTGCAGGCCGAACAGCGTGCCGCGGTCGTAGACCAGGTTGAACTCCACGTAGCGGCCGCGGCGGTAGAGCTGGAACTGGCGTTCGCGCTCGCCATAGGGCGTGTCCTTGCGGCGCGTGACGATCGGCAGGTAGGCATCCAGGAAGCCGTCGCCGACCGCGCGCTGGTAGGCGAAGTCACGTTCGAAATCCTGACCCAGGTCGTCGAAGAACAGCCCGCCCACGCCACGGGTCTCGTTGCGGTGACGCAGGAAGAAGTATTCGTCGCACCAGTGCTTGTGCGCGGCATAGCGTTCGTCGCCGAACGGCGCGCACAGTGCCTGCGCGGTGCGGTGCCAGTGCAGCACGTCCTCGTCGACCGGATAGAACGGGGTCAGGTCGAAGCCGCCACCGAACCAGGCCGCCACCACTTCGCCATCGCGCTCGGCGCGGAAGTAGCGCACGTTGGCGTGGGTGGTGGGGACATGCGGATTGTGCGGATGGAATACCAGCGACACGCCACAGGCGCGCCACGTCGCCCCGGCCAGCTCGGGCCGATGCGCACTGGCTGACGGCGGCAGGCGCGAGCCGGACACATCGGAAAACCCGATGCCGGCCTGCTCGAACACCGCGCCATTGCGCAGGATGCGGGTGCGTCCGCCACCGCCTTCCTCGCGTTGCCATAGGTCTTCGGCAAAACGCGCGCTGCCATCGATGGCTTCCACAGCAGCGCAGATACGATCCTGCAGGCCGGTCAAATAATCGCGTACACGGTCGAATTCGTTCATGCCACGATTCTAAGCGCTGCGTCGCGCTTCTTGCAGTCGGGCAAACGCGCCCGTTTGTCGCAGGGCGAGGCGCTGCGTCGTGTGGGGATTGGGCGCATGAGCAGCCAGGCTTTGCTGCGTCGTCCCACACCAGGCTTCACGCCTGGCGTTTTCCGTTGGGATTGGGCGTGTGGGCGAGGCAGAAGCACGAGCAAAAGCAAAAGCAAAAGCAAAAAAAGCAGGGCGTTGATCTGCTGGTTTGCTGCAGGGCCCTTGCCCGCCCACCATCGCAGGACACGCCGCAAGTACGTCCTTGTAGGCTCTTACGCGGCATCCATGCCGCGTAAGGTCCCGCGACGGTAGGCGGGCAAGGACCAGTCGGGATGGCCGGTGTACATGGAAAGAGCAGAAGCGGGGGTGGCGGTCGGGCCAAGGTCCCGCGGCGGCGGGCGGGCAAGGACCAGTCGGGATGGTCGGTGTGTATGGGCAAGAACAGAAGCGGGGTGGCGGTTGGCCAAGGTCCCGCTGCGGCGTGCACGGACCATCGGGGATGGTCGGTGTGCATGGCTGGGGACGCAGGCCAACTTCAACCAGCGATCATGCCTTGCGCGAGGCCGTAAATTCGGCGCGCACCGCAGGCGTGCACAACCGCCATGCCAGCGCTGCGTGGAGACAGCCGATCGCCAGCACGCCCAGGCCCGTCAGCAGCAGCGCCGCCTGGCGTGTTGCCTGCAGGCGTGCCTGCAGCTCCGGCCACTCGGGGCTGTGCAGGACGTCGGCCGGCAGCATCGCCTGCACGCCCTCGAACACCGGCCCGATCAACGCCAGGCCGCCGACATTGAGCAGCCCGGTCACCAGCAACACCGCTACGAACCCGACCCGCGCCCACTCGCGTCGCTGCAGCAAGGCCCAGCTCAACCATGCGAAGGCGACCGACAGCACCACGCCTACGACCGACAATGACACGGCATGATCGATCAGCCACTGCAACGAGGCGGGCAGGGTGATCCCTTCGGGCAGGCCCAGCGTCGCCGCGTCGGGCATCAGCGCGATCATCACGATCTGCAACAGGTTGGACATCGCACTGACGACGCCCAGCAACAAGGACACCCACGCCAGCGGCGTGACGAAGCCGCCTCGTGGTCGGGAGGCTGGTGCCGGCGTGCTCATTGCAGCAAGGCGATATGGGCGGCCACGGCAGCCTGGCCCGGAGGATCCAGCGCTGGCTGCAGTTGCGCGTACCAGCCCGGCAGCGCGTCGGCCGGCAGGCACTGGCGCAACAACGGTGTGCTGCGCTCCAGGAAGGCGTCGAGGAAGGGCAGCCCGCGCACGTAGAGGAAGTGGCTGTCGGTGATCGACATTCCGGCGTAGGCTTCGCGCAACCATTCCAGATGCGGCAACGCGTGTGCGCCGTGACCGGCGCGGGTCAGCGCGGTGAGGAAACTGGTGCGTGCGGTGGCCGGCGAGGTCGAACGCTCCTGCGCGTTCAAATCATCGAAGGTCAGCAACCACTGCTCGCCACGATCGATCTCGTTGCACATCACCGAGGTGGTCGCCAACTGCAGTGCGTTGTGTGCGGTGGGTTCGAGCTCGTACAGCGCCAGCCAGTGCGGATACGCCTCGTGATAGCGGTCCAGCGCACTCAGCGCCAGTGCGCACAGGCGTTGCGCGTCGGCACCCAGGTGCAGCTGCGCCTGCGCAGCGTTGTAGGCGCCCAGCTGATCGCCGCGCTGGAACAGGGTCAGTGCGGGCTGCAGTGCCGGGTCGATCTCGACGTCGGTCGCGGTGTCGTCGGCTGCAGCCGCCGGCGCTGCGGTGGGTTCGGTTCGGGGCGTCGTGGCCACCGGGGTCTTGCGTCCAAACAAACGGTCCCACAGGCCCATCGCGATTACCTTCTGCACGCCGCGGAAGTGGAGACCGCTGCGGTGCCGGCGGCGCTCCGGTCGGGCGGCGGGCCGGCAGAGGGGAGCGCACTGCGCCAGCGATCTGCCGATCCTGCGCCAAGCTTAGAGCTAGTTGCGTACGTGGAGGTGAGTACCGACATGGTGTCGCGTGGCATGCGTAACGCAGTGGCGCATCACGCGTGCGACGTGGCTGGCCTGCAGCTTGCTGCAGGATGCGGATGCTGCCGCTGCGACATGCCATCGGCCGGACGATGTACCACCCATCGCCCGGTCGCAGCGCCATGGCTTACGGCTTCACCTGCTCATTGAACAGCTTGAGGATGCGCTTGTATTCGTCCAGCCACGAATCGGCGCGGGTAAAGCTGTGGCGTTCCAGCGGATACGGCGCCACCTGCCAGTTGTCCTTGTGCAGCTCCATCAACTTCTGGGTCATGTCGACCGAGTCCTTGAAGAACACGTTGTCGTCGATCATGCCGTGCGCGATCAGCAGATGGTCGCGCAACCCGTCGGCGTAGTTGATCGGCGATGAGGTCTTGTACGCGTCGGGGTCGAGCTCGGGCGTGTTGAGGATGTTGGAGGTGTACTCGTGGTTGTACTGCATCCAGTCGCCGACCGGACGCAGCGCCGCGCCGGCCTTGAACGTGCCGGGGCTGCGGAATAGCGCCATGTAGGTCATGAAGCCGCCGTACGAGCCGCCGTAGATGCCGGCGCGCGCACGGTCGCCCTGCTTCTGCGTTACCAGCCACTCCAGCCCGTCCAGGTAGTCTTCCAGCTCCGGATGGCCCATGTTGCGGTAGATCGCGGTGCGCCAGTCGCGGCCGTAGCCCTCCGAGGCACGGTAGTCCAGGTCCAGCACGATGTAGCCCTGCTGCACCAGCAGGTTATGGAACATCTGCTCGCGGAAATACGGCGTGTAGCGCTGCGAGACGTTCTGCAGGTAGCCGGCGCCATGCACGAACATCACGATCGGATACTGCTTGCCGGGCTCGGGGTTCTGCGGCCCGTAGTACTTGCCCCAGACCGTGCCGGCGCCATGCCGCGACGGCACCTGCACGTACTGCGGTGCGATCCACGGCTGCGCCTTGAAGGCGGGGGTGCGGGTGTCGGTCAGCAGCGTGGCCTGGCCGCCTGCGGCCGGCACCACCGCCAGCTGCGGTGGCAGGTAGCTGCCGGAATAGCGCACCAGCAATTGCTGCCCGTTCGGCGACAGACGGAAGCCTTCCACGCCATTCAAGGCGGTGACTTCGGTGAGCTGGTCGCTGCGCAGATCCAGCTTGCACACCTCGTAGTCGCCCGGCCATGTCTGATTGCACAGAAAGAACATGCTGCTGCCGTCGGCGCTGGGTACCGGCATCGACACTTCCCACTTGCCGCGCGTGCGCTGGCGCGGCTTGCCGTTGCCTTCCACGGTGTACAGCTGCGAATAGCCGGATTCTTCCGACAGCAGCCACAGCGTGCGGTTGTCGGGCAGCCAGCCGAAATCGTTGAAGTCCCAGTTGATCCAGGCGCTGTCGCTCAGGCGATGCCGCGGCTGCAAGGTGGCATTGGCCAGGTCCACGCTGGCGATCCAGCGGTCCTTGTTGTCCACCGCGCGAATCTCCACCGCCACATTGCGCCCGTCATCGCTCCAATGCACCGCCGGCCCGCTGCCGTCGCCATCGCTTTCCACACGCACGGCGCGGTTGCCCTTGAGCGGATCTTTCCTGGCGGCCTTGCGCAGCGCGGCCAGCGGGTCGGTGGCAATGCCCGGCAGCGTGTCGAACGACAGCGCTCTGGCGGTGCCGGCGCTGACATCCACCAGCCACAGCGCATGCGCCACCGGTGCATTGCGACCGACGCGGGTGCGCACTTCCTGGAATTCCTCGTAACCGGATTCGGTCACGTACTTGGGCATCTTGCCGGCCTGGCCCTCTTCGGCGCCCTTGGCCTGGGTGACCACCAGCAGATGGCGGCCGTCCGGCGACAACGCGCTGTCGACGATCTCCACCTCATCGCCCAGATACACCGGTGCCGCCGCACGGGTGGCATCGGCGCGGCGCCAGGCGTCTTCCTGCGCGCGTAAGGCATCGCGCTGCTCACGATCGCGCCGCAGTGTGGCCAGCGTGGCCAGCTGCTGCTCGCGCAACACGTCGGCCTTGGGCGCAGCGTTGGGATCGCGCTCGGCCTTGACCACCGCAACCTGCGCGGTGCCGGCGTCGGCGCGCCAGTGGTACCAGTTGTTGCCCGCGCGCCAGATCGCACCGCCATCGCTGGCGAACTGCGGCCGCGATTCGACCTCGTTGCTGCGGGTCAGCTGGGTCAGCGCGCCGGAGCGCAGGTCGCGCAGGAAGATGTCGCCATTGCGCGCAAACAGCATGCGCTGACGGGTCGCATCGTAGCTCGGGTTATCCGCATCCAGGCCGGCACGGGCGTTGTCGGCCACGCGTTCGGCAGTGCCGCCGCCGGCGCCCTGGCGGTAGGTGTCGCGCACCGGTGAGCCATCGCGCTTGAGCAGGTATTGCACCTGCTTGCCGTCCCACTGCCACCAGGCCTGATCCACCGACGGCCCGATCCAGTCCGGATCGGCCATCACCTGTTCGATGGTGAGCGGTGTGGCGGACTGCGCGTGCGCGGTGACAGCCAGCAACAACAAGGACAGCGGCAACAATCTGGGCATCGGTAACGACTGGACGCAACAAGGAGCGGACAAGCCTAGCAGCTCGCTTCCATCGGGGGCTTGGGCCACAGGTCATGGACGCGGGGCGGTGCGTGCGTCATCGACGAGGCAAGGCATTCGCCGCTGGCGGACGCGACCAGCTGCGGTGCGCGCATGTCGGCCAACGCCAGCGCATCGGCGCGATGCACTCCACGCCGCGCGCCGCGCCAGCAGCGGCGTGGAGCCTGGGTCATGTACGCCTTCGGCCAGCTTCGAACCGCCGCCGCCGCCGCGTAGCGGGAAACCTCCCGACTTGCCAGCAGCGCAGGTGGCGGCCAAGCTAGCGCGCTTTTGCGATTGTCGGTTCCCATGTCCAGCCTGCCTGTTCCTGCCGTTTCCCACCCGATGGCCGTCGGCGCGCCCGGCCGGCCGCTGGCCTGGCGCGCGGGGCAGTCGGTCGACCTGGCCACCTTCATCGCGCACGTGCACGGCCTGGCGCAGCAGCTGCCGGACGGTCGCCACGTGGTGAACCTGTGCGAAGACCGCTATCGCTTCATGGTCGCGTTCTATGCGTGCGCGCTGCGCGGCCAGGTGTCGCTGCTGCCGTCCTCGCGCGCACCGGCCGTGGTCGGCGAAGTGCAGGCGCGGCATGCCGATGCGTACTGCCTAGGCGATCTGGCGCTGGAGCTGGCGCCGCCGCGCTACTGGCAGTTGCCGGCCGAGTTGCCGCAGGCCCCGGGCCCGATCCCGCAACTGGCCGACGATGCCCTGGTGGCCATCGGCTTTACCTCCGGCAGCACCGGCAGCCCGCAACCCAACCCCAAGACCTGGGGCAGCTTCCTGACCAGCACGCGCCAGGACCTGGTTGCGCTGGAAAGCCTGTGGGCGCACACCGACGCGGTGCCGCACGTGGTCGCCACGGTGCCGCCGCAGCACATGTACGGCATGGAATTGTCGGTCCTGCTGCCGATGGTGACCGCGCTTGCGGTGCATGCGGGCCGCCCGTTCTTCCCGGACGATGTGGCGCGCGCGCTGGCCGATGTTCCCGCCCCGCGCGTGCTGGTGACCACGCCGGTGCATCTGCGCGCGCTGGTGGAATCGGGCGTGGTGTTGCCGCCGCTGGTCGGCATCGTCTCGGCCACCGCGCCGTTGGCGCAGGACGTGGCCGCTGCCGCCGAGGCGCGCTTTGGCGGCGAGGTGCGCGAGATGTTCGGTTCGACCGAAACCTGCGTGTTCGCCGTGCGCCGCACCGCGCTGGAAGCGGCATGGACACCGCTGCCCGGCGTCCGCCTGGAAACGCAGGCGGCAGGCACCTTGGTGCACGCGCCGCATCTGGCCACGCCGGTGCTGTTGGCCGACATGATGGACGTGGCCGCCGACGGCCGTTTCCAGGTGCGCGGCCGGCAGGCCGATCTGCTGGAAATCGCCGGCAAACGCGCCTCGCTGGCCGATCTCACCCGTCGCCTGCTGGCCATTCCCGGCGTGATCGATGGCGTCATCGTGCAACTCGCACCCGACCCCGGCCAGGCGGTCGGGCGCATCGCCGCACTGGTGGTCGCCCCGACCCTGGACGAGGCGCAGATCCTCGACGCCCTGCGCGTCAGCGTCGACCCGGTGTTCCTCCCGCGCCGCCTGCGCAAACTCGCCGCACTGCCACGCAACGAAACCGGCAAGCTGCCACGCGATGTGGTGCTGGGTTTGCTCAACGGCTGAGCGATACTGGCCGGACACCAAGGAGGCGTGGCCGCATGCGCAAGGGATCTGCAAGCAGATTAGTACTCATCAGTGTCGCAGTCGTATTGGCGATTGTGGCGATGTGTCTGGCGTGGCTGCGATGGCATCGCCTGGATCAGGCAGTTGAGGCAGATCCTGTGCATGCGGCCACTGCTGTTGTCATGCCGGCCGGACAATCCAAGCCTGTTGTCGCTTCTGCGCCTCTACCGCCAGCTGATACGCCGCTGCGCCAAGTCTTCGACGACCTCAGTCGTCGCGCGGATCAAGGTGATCCAGCGGCCGCATGCCGCTTGGCTATCGAGCTTGATCGCTGCGATGTGATCCAGCAGCAACTCGCCACTTACGACGAGTTGGTGTGGCGCGCACAGCGTGCGCGTGAGCGAAAGGTCGTCACCCCCAATGCGAACGCCGACTTTGCTGCATGGGACAAGATGCTGGATGGCATGGCGACGGGACTGCTCAAAGCTGCGGATCGTTGCGAAGGTGTACGGCAGGTTTCCGTGGCCGAGCGGGTCGCGTTGTGGCGACAAGGTGCGCTTGGTGGCAATCCGGGGGCGCTTGCGCACTACGCGGTCGGCAACGCGTTTCGGCGCCGCGACATGCTGGAGCTTCTGCCGGAACTGCAGCGCTATCGAAAAGAAGCGGAATCGATGGCGCTGCAGGCGGCCTCGCGCGGAGACCTGCAAACCTCCCTGGCCTTGGCGGCGGCTTATTCGCCTCGCCGCGATACCGGTGAGCGATTTTTCCTGGCGCAGGTGGTCCAGACGGATCTGGCCCGATCGTTGGCGCTGTATCGACGTGGCAGCCAGCAGCTGCCGGCAACTGCCGGCCCGCGCTCGCGCGAGGTGATAGACGACAACATCGCCTGGTTGCAGAAGCGCGCGACAGCCAGCGATCTCGCAAGAGCTGATGTGCTGGGCAATGCGTGGGCGCGGCAGTGGTCTGCTACGCCAAAGGCTGGGTCAGCCGCGTTGACGGTGAACGAAGAAGGCGGTGTGGACGATATCGAACCAGCGCAATGCGCTCAATGACTCACCCATGCACCCCGTCGATCTCCACCGCCAGCTCGTCGCGGCAGATCACCGCGTGCAGCAGCAGGCGCGGCACCGCATCGCCGAAGCGGGCGTCCAGTGCCTGGGCGACCTTGGGCAGGTCGTCCTGCTCGCGCACGTAGACCTTCAGGCGGGTGCCGGCGCCGAACTGCGTGGGCAGGGCGGGGGCGTGCTGGCGTGCGGCGCCGAGCAGGGCGTCGAAGTTGGCGAAGGTTTCTTCCAGCTGCGCCAGCAGCTGGCCGGTGTGCATCGAGGCATGCCCGACCACGGCGGCGGTGCCCGACAGCAGCAGCGGCATGTCGCTGCCGGCCGGCGGCAGCATGGCGCGCGCGAAACTCGGCGGCTGCGGGCCGTACTGGCGCGGGTAGTTGTAGGCGCTGACCTGGCGCGGATTCTCCAGCGGGGTGCCGGCGTCGCTGGCGGCCAGCCAGTAGATCTGGATGATGCGCTCGGCATCGCAGCGGCCCACCGCGGTGGCGGCCGGCAGCTGCGCAGTGTCGAAGGCGCCCAGGCCGCGCGCACGGCCCACGCAGAACTGCCGGTAGCGTTCGCGGTCGCCACTGCCCAGGGTGATGGCGTCCAGATAGTTCCAGATACGCAGCAGGCGCGGCGTCTGGCTGCCGGTGACGAAGGCGGTGATTTCCGCATAGGCCTTGGCGGCGGCGGTTTCGATATCGACATCCTGCTCGTCGATTTCGATCACGCCGAACTGCAGGCGGCCGTCGCTGGCCCAGGCGATGTTGCCATCGCGGCCGCTGTGCACGGCTGCATCGCTGCGCCACACTTCCAGCATCTCGGCCTGATACGGCTGCAGCGGCACGCGCAGGTAGCGCGGGTCGTCCAGGCGTGGCGCCGCGGTGCCGAAGCCGAACACGGCCAGCACCTGCGGGTCGGCCAGCAGTGCGGACGGGTCGGTCTGCTCGACATAGTCGACCTGCAGACGGGGATGGCGCACGCTGTGCGTGGTCTGGGCCTGGGAAGCGGTCATCGGGTGTCCCGTCGTTGCGTGTCGCGTTGCAAGGTCTCGCCGTCGAAGCCGAGCGTGGCCTGACGTCGGCGTTGGCGCCAGGACTGCCAGGCGCGCGGTATCATCGACAAGGTGGTCAAGGCATAGATGGCGCGGAATGCGCGCAGGCGCAGGCGCACCCTGGGGCTGTCGAACACGTCGCCGGCCAGCATCGCCACCACCGCTTCTTCGATCCGCCAGGTGTTCTGCGGTTGCGCAAACAGGGCGCGCATGGTCGGCGAGGTGAAGCGGTAGATGAACCACTTGAACTCGTCCACGCCGCGCCTGAGTTCGCGCTGCAAGGCGCGCTGCAGTTTCGCCTCGTGCTGCGGCATGCGCAGGGCCTGGTCCACCATCGCCGCACCGCGTTCGGCGCTGTGCATGGCCAGAAACACGCCCGACGAAAACATCGGGTCGACGAAGGTGTAGGCATCGCCCAGCATCAACCAGCGCGGGCCGGACATGCGCGTGCATTCGTAGGCGTAGTTGCCGGTGGCATGCACCGGGGCCACGCGTTCGGCGCCGAGCATGCGCGCGTTGAGCTCGGCATTGAGCGCGAGCGTGCGCATGAAAAAGCCCTCGCTGTCGCCCTTGCGGGTCTTCATGTATTCCGGGTAGCAGACCGCGCCCACGCTCATGATGTCGTCCGGCAACGGAATCAGCCACATCCAGCCATGCGCGTGGCGGTAGATGCTGATGTTGCCGGCATCCTCGCCCGGCCGGCGCGCCACGCCGCGGAAGTGGCTGAACAATGCGGCCGACTGATGTTTGGCATTGGCGCGTTTGAGCTTGAAGCGGGTGCCCAGGAAGGTGTCGCGGCCGCTGGCATCGAGCAGATAGCGCGGGCGGAACCGCTGCACCCCGGCCACGCCTTGCGCCTGCAGCACCGGCTGCTGCCCGTCGAACTCCACCGCTTCGACCTTGACCTGATCGCGCGCATCCACGCCCACCGCCCGCGCGCGCTCGAACAGCACCTGGTCGAACTGCGCACGTGGCACCTGGAAGGCGAAATCGGCCTTGGCATCGAGCGCATGCGAAAAACGAAAGGTGTTGTAGCCGCCGCTGTCGTTGGGAAAGTCCGCCCCGCGCTTGAGCACGCCGATGTCGCGCACGTCCTCCAGCACGCCCAGGCGTTCGAGAATCGGCACGTTCATCGGCAGCAGCGACTCGCCGATATGGAAGCGCGGATGCTGCGCCTTCTCCAGCAAGGTCACCTGCCAGCCCTGCTGGGCCAGCACGATCGCCGCCGTACAGCCCGCCGGCCCGCCGCCGATGATCAGGACATCCGGGCACTCGGGCCCGGGAGCCGGCCCGGCTGCCGGCATGGCGGTCGGGGTGGGGCGAACAGCAGTGGAAGTCATCCTGGAACGAACCTGCAGCGGGCGAGCGTCATGCAGTCATGATAGCCTGACCGGCGGCCCGGACAGGTATGCCGGCCGCCGAATCGTTGTTGCAGAACGATCGACGCCATCGACAATGCGGCCGCAAGGCAGCCGCGGCGAGTGCTCGGAATCGGCCGGCACGGCAACGTACACTGTGTTGCGCAATCGCCCACGCCGACCTGACGGTTGTCTGTGACGCTGCGGTGGTTGTGCTGAAATTTCTCGCTCTGATCCTGTCGCCCGACCCTCACCTGGAAGCTCTCTGGATGTCCTCGCAAACCGCTGCCGAACGTGAACTGGCCGAACTCCTGGTCGAAAGCCTGAACCTGGAAGACGTCCAGCCCGCCGACATCGATCCGGAGGCGCCGTTGTTCAATACCGGGCTGGGGCTGGATTCGATCGACGCGCTGGAACTGGCGCTGGCAATCAGCAAGCGCTACGGCTTCCAGCTGCGCTCGGACAATGACGAGAACCGTCGCATCTTCGCGTCGCTGCGCGCATTGTCGGCGCATGTCCAAGCCAACAAGACCGTCTGACCTGCCAACTGCAGCGCCTGCCGATGCGCCCCCGTGGGTGCTGGGGCTGGGCGTGCTGCTGGCGGTGGCGTATTCGCCGCTGGCGCATTGGGCCAACGCCAGCCATCGCCCGGACCTGGCGGTCATCGCCGGGGCCTTGCTGGTGCTGATGGTGCTGATCGAACCGATGGTCGCGCGCCGCGCCTGGGCCTGGGCGCTGGCCGTGCTGACCTTGCTGGGCCTGAGCGCGTTGTGGCACTCGCCGTACGCGATGCTGGTGCTGGCCGCGCCGCCGGTGGTGTTCACCGGCTGGATCGCCTGGTTCTTCGGGCGCAGCCTGCGCTGCGGGCGCACGCCGCTGATCAGCCGCATTGTCGAAGGGCTGTATCGCCAGGCCGGCATGCCGATCACCCCGGAGCAATACCGCTACACGCGCCGCCTCACCCTGGCCTGGGCGTTGCTGCTGTGCGCGCTGACCCTGGTCAACCTGGTGCTGGGCCTGTGCGCCGAACCCAGTGGCGTGCTGGCGCAACTGGGCCACGCCTCGCCGCTGCCGATCAGCGACGCGCGCGCGTCGTTGTTCGCCAATCTGCTGGCGTACGGGGTGGTTGGCGGGTTCTTCGTGGGCGAATATCTCTTGCGCAGCCGCTGGTTTCCACAGCGCCCCTATCGTAATCTGCCAGACTTCTTGCGCCAGATGGCGCGGCTCGGGCCGGAATTCTGGCGCGATCTGCTGCGCTGAGTGCGTGGCCAGGGCAGCGACGTACGTGCACATTTTCGGGGACAAGACAAAAATGCCGTTGGCAAGGATGCCGTCGCGCCTGGCGTGGGCCGTGTTCAATCTGCTGCAACTGGCCTTCACGCTGACGTTTACCGCTGGCGGAATCGTCTATGCCCTGGTGCTGCTGGCGATCACGCGCGATGCCGACCGCCTGCTGCGCATGGGCGCCTGGATGTGGTCGCCGGTGCTGTTTCGCGGCGCCGGCGCCAAGGTGATCGTGGAAGGCCGCGAGCGCGTGGACTGGTCCAGGAATTATCTGTTCGTCAGCAACCACCAGTCGGTCATCGATATCTGCGCGTTGTTCTACGCCTTGCCGGTGCCGCTGCGGTTCCTGCTCAAGGACGAGATGCTCAAGGTGCCGTTCGTGAACTGGTATGCGCGGGCCACCGGCATGCTGTTCCTGGACCGCGACAGCCGGCGTGCCGGGGCGATGGTGCGCCGGCAGGCAGCGGCGCTGCTGCGCGAGGGCAAGCAGTTGTGTCTGTTTCCCGAAGGTACCCGCAGCCGCAGCGGCGCATTGTTGCCGTTCAAGGCCGGGCTGTTGCAGGCCGCTATCGATGCTGGCGTGCCGGTGGTGCCGGTGGCGCTGGATGGCTGCGGCAAGGTGCTGCCGGTGGAGGGTGTGTTCAGGGTGCGCCCGGGCATCATCCGTGTGCGTATCGGCGATCCGATCCCGGTGACCGGGCCGGATGCGCCGGACCGCCAGCAATTGACCGAGCAGGCACATGACGCCGTGGCTGCGATGCTTCAACCCAGGATTTGAGTTGCCCGCTTATGGATTTTGTCGTGCCGCATGATCATCCCTGCCTGCCCGGGCACTTTCCGGGGCGTCCCGTGGTGCCTGGCGTGGTCGTGCTCGACCATGTGCTGCAGGCGGTGGAAGCCGCCCATGGCCCACGCGCGGCGGCGCGCCTGCCGCAGGTGAAGTTCGTGCGGCCGTTGCTGCCGGGGCAGGTGGCATCGATCACGCTGGACGGCGTTGGCCCGCGCTGGCGCTTTCGCGTGCAGCGCGCCGACGAGCTGCTGGTCAGCGGCGAACTGGTGGCGGAGGCGGCGCAATGAGCAGCCAGTGGAAGCAACGTCCCGAAGGCGGCGGACGTTTCGCGCTGTGGCTGATCCGCGGCATCGCCCAGCACGCCGGGCGCGCGGTGGGACGCGCGCTGCTGTACCCGATCACGCTGTACTTCCTGCTGGTGCGTGCGCCCGAGCGCAGCGCCTCGCGTGCCTATCTGACCCACGTGCTGGACCGCCCGGCCACGCTGCGCGATGTGGCGCGGCATATCCACACCTTTGCCTCGACGATTCTGGACCGCGTGTACATGCTGTGCGGGCAGATGCAGCGCTTCCGGGTCGACATCACCGGGCTGGATCAGCTGCATACGCAGATGGACCGCGGCCGCGGCGTGCTGATCTTCGGCTCGCACCTGGGCAGCTTCGATGCGCTGCGCGTGCTGGCCACCGAGCGGCCGGACGTGCAGGTCAAGGTGGTGCTGGACAAGGCGCACAACCGCGCCATGACCGAGCTGCTGGGCGCGCTGAATCCGCAGCTGGCGGCCAACATCATCGATGCCGGCATGGATGCGACCTCGATCGTCATGGCGATCAAGGACGCCACCGATGCCGGCGCGCTGGTCGCGCTGCTGATCGACCGCCCGCGCGAGGGCGACCCGGCCTTGCCGGCGATGTTCCTCGGCCGCAACGCGATGTTCCCGACCTCGCCGTGGCTGATCGCCGCAGCGCTCAAGGTGCCGGTGGTGCTGGCGTTCGGCCTGTATCGCGGCGGCAATCATTACGAGCTGGCGTTCGAGACCTTCAGCGAAGGCCTGGACGTGCCGCGCCGCCAGCGTGCACCGGTGCTGGCGGTACTCATGCGCGATTACGCGGCCAGGCTGGAACATTACACACGCTACGCGCCGTACAACTGGTTCAACTTCTACGATTTCTGGAACACCCACCATGCCGATGTGCCGCACCCTGCCGTGGATGCTGATACTGCTGTTCAGCGCCGCACCGCTATGCGCCGCACCGCCTGAGACGCTGGACGTGGGCCAGGTGCTGCAGCGCCTGGCACGCCCCGCACCGGTCAGTACCGAGTTCGTCGAACTGCGCGGCTCGGCCCTGCTGAAGACGCCGCTGCGCGTGCAGGGCCACTACCGGCGTCCGGACGCGCAGACGCTGGTGCGCGAGGTCAGCGCACCGTATCGCGAGACCACCACGTTGCAAGGCGACCAAGGCGTGCTGGAACGCGAAGGCAAGGCGCCGCGGCGTTTTGCGCTCAGCCGCGTGCCCGAGCTGGCCGGCTTGAAGTCCGGCTTCGGCGCATTGCTGGCCGGCGACCGCGCGCTGCTGGAGCAGCACTACCGCATCAGCGGGCAGGGCCAGCTGCAATCCTGGGCATTGACCCTGCAGCCCAAGGACGCCGCTGTCGCCAGGCAGGTCCGCCAGTTGCGGCTGTACGGGCGCAATGACGAGTTGCGCTGCATCGAAAGCCTGCCGGCCAAGGGCGAGGTGCAGCGCACGCTGCTGGCCGGTGCCGCGCGCGAGGCCGCACGCGTAACCGATGCGGCGGCGCTGATCACGCTGTGCCACGGGTCGGGCGCGTGACGCAGCGCGCCAGCGGCGCCAGCAAGGCGCCCGCACAGCCCGATGCCGCGCGCGCGGCCGGTGCACGTTCGGCCACGCAGCTGGAGCTGATACATGGCATTTGAGTTGAATGCCAACCACCGCATCGGCCTGGCGCTGCTGTGGCTGGCCTTGCTGGCGGTGGCCGGGCTCTGGTTGAGCGAGACGCTCAAGGTCACCGGCGACCTGCGCAAGTTCATGCCCGCCCCGCGCACGCCGGCGCAGAAACTGCTGATCGAGGAACTGGGCGAAGGCCCCGGCTCGCGCCTGTTGCTGATGGCGCTGTCCAACAGCGACCCGGCCACGCTGGCCGCGCAGTCGCAGGCACTGCAGCAGGCCCTGGCCGCACAGCCGCGGCTGTTCGAGCTGGTTGGCAATGGCGGCACTGCGGGCCTGGATGCGATCCCCGAGCGCCTGCTGCCGTATCGCTATCTGCTCAGCGACAGCTTCGACGCCGCGCCGCTGGATGCGCACACCCTGCAGGCAGCGTTGCAGTCGCGCGTGCAGGATCTGGGCTCACCTGCCGCTGCGATGGTGGAGCCGTTGTTGCCGCGCGACCCGACGCTGGAAGTACTGCATCTGGCCGAAACCCTGCAGCCGGCCGCGGCGCCGCAGACGCGCAACGCGGTGTGGTTCGACCGTGCCGGCACCTCGGCCCTGCTGATCGTGCAGACGCGCGCAGCCGGCTTCGATCCCACCGGCCAGCAGCTGGCCTACGACGCGGTGCGGACGGCGTTTGCCAAGGTCAGCCAGGGCACCTCGACGCAGCTCGTCCTGACCGGCCCCGGCGCCTTTGCGGTGGAAATCACCGCGCGCACCCAGGGCGAGGCGCAATGGATCGGTACGCTGGATACGGTGGGGCTGGTGCTGTTGCTGCTGGTCGCCTACCGCAGCTGGAAGATCCCGGTGCTCGGCGTGCTGCCGTTGGCCAGTGCCGGCCTGGCCGGTCTGGGCGCGGTGGCCGTGTTGTTCGAGGGCGTGCACGGCATCACCGTGGCATTCGGCTTCACCCTGATCGGCGTGGTGCAGGATTACCCGATCCACCTGTTCAGCCATCAGCGTCCCGGTCTGGATCCGCGCGACAACGCGCGCCATCTGTGGCCGACGCTGGCCACCGGCGTGGTGTCGACCTGCATTGCCTATGTGACCTTCCTGTTTTCCGGTGTGGACGGCTTGCGGCAGCTGGCGGTGTTCACCATCGCCGGGCTGGCGACCGCCGCGATCACCACCCGGTGGCTGTTGCCGGCGTTGATCGACCCGGCGCCGCGCGACTACGCCGATTCGCGCGTCCTCGCCGCGGTGTGGCGTGGCATCGCGCGGCTGCCACGGCCGCGCATCAGTCTGGCGGTGATTGCGCTGATCGGCATCGCGGTGATCGCATTTGCACCGGGGCAATTCTGGCAGAACGATCTGTCGAAGCTGACCCCGGTGCCGCCCAAGGCGTTGGCGCAGGACACGCACCTGCGCCAGGAACTGGGCGCCCCCGACGTGCGCTACGTGCTCGCATTGCCTGCCGCCAGCGACGAGGCCGCGCTGCAGGCCAGCGAGCAGTTGCGCCCGCGCCTGGATGCGCTGGTGCGCGCCGGTGCGTTGACCGGTTACGACATGGCCGCGCGTTATCTGCCCAGCATCAAGACCCAGCATGCGCGTCAGGCCGCGTTGCCGGGGGCGACGCAGGCGCGCGCATTGACCGACAGTGCAGTGGCCGCCACGCCGTTTCGCAGCGATGCGTTTGCGCCGTTCCTGCAGGACCTGGACGCTGCCAAGCGCGCCGCGCCGCTGTTGCCGAAGGACCTGGCCGGCTCGCCGCTGGCGACCTCGGTCGGCGGGCTGCTGCTGGGGCGCGGTGATCGCAGCACCGCGCTGGTGTCGTTGACCGGCCTGCGCGATCCGTCGGTGGTGGCTGCCGCCGTGCAAGGCAGTGGCGCGCAATTGCTGGATCTCAAGGATGCCTCCGAATCCCTGGTTGCCGCCTATCGTGGGCGTGTGCTCGGCGCGCTGGGGCTGGCTGCGCTGCTGCTGGCGGTGACGGTGGCAATCGCGTTGCGCAGCCCGCGCCGGATCGTGCGCGTGTTGCTGCCGATGGCACTGACCACGGTGCTGATCCTGGCGATCCTGCGCGGCATGGGGGTGGAGCTCAACCTGTTCCACCTGATCGCGCTGATCCTGGCGGCAGGCCTGGGCCTGGATTACGCATTGTTCTTCGACCATGCCGGCGACGATCACGCCGACCAGTTGCGCACCTTGCATGCCTTGATCGTGTGCAGCCTGATGACCTTGCTGGTGTTCGCGTTGTTGGCTGCCTCCAGCATCCCGGTGTTGCGGGCGATCGGCAGCACGGTGGCGTTGGGGGTGTTGTTCAATTTCATCCTGGCCTTGCTGGTATCGCGCGAGCCGGCGCTGGAGCGCGCAAGAAGTGGAGGTGCACATGCAGGGACGTGACGCGATTGCTGCCTTGATTCCGCACCAGGGCAGCATGTGCCTGTGGGAAGAGGTGGTCGACTGGGATGCACAGCGCATCGTGCTGCGCAGTCACGCGCATCGCAGCGACACGCATCCGTTGCGCGCCGATGGCCGCCTGCGCGCGCTGCACCTGTGCGAATACGGTGCGCAGGCGATGGCGGTGCATGGCGGTTTGCTGGGGCATGATCCCAGCCAGCCAGCGCGCCTGGGCATGCTGGTCGCCCTGCGAGGCGTGGAGTTGCATCTGGCCTATCTGGACGACCTTCCTGCTGCGATCGAATGCGAAGCAGTGGTATTGATGCAGGCCGACGACAGCCAGCAATACAGCTTTCGCCTGACCCACCAGGGGCAGTTGCTCGCCGAAGGCCGCGCCACGGTGATGCTGGTCGCCGGGCGGGCCCCGTAGGAGCGCGCTTGCGCGCGATGAAGCGTTGCCGTTGAAGCCTCATCGCGCCCAAGCACGCTCCTGCCGAATGTGGGCGATCAATGCGGGCGATCTATTCCTGCACTTGCTGCCAGTCGTTAGGATGAGGCTCTTCCCGCCGTCATTTCTGCGGCTTCCATCGAGGCGTCCATGAGCACATCCATTCCACAGCGCCGCGCGCTGGTCACCGGCGGCAGCGGCGATCTCGGTGGTGCGATCAGCCGTCACCTGGCGGCGCAGGGTCGCCATGTGATCGTGCACGCCAATCGCAATCTCGCCCGCGCCGACGAGGTGGTCGCAGCGATCGTGGCCGACGGCGGCAGTGCCGAGGCGGTGGCATTCGATGTGGCCGATGCGCAGGCCAGTGCAGCGGCGCTGGCAAGACTGCTGGAGGTCGGCCCGATCCAGATCGTGGTCAACAATGCCGGCATCCACGACGATGCGCCGATGGCCGGCATGAACGCCGAACAGTGGCATCGGGTCATCGACGTGTCGTTGCACGGGTTCTTCAACGTCACCCAGCCGTTGCTGCTGCCGATGGCGCGTACGCGCTGGGGCCGTATCGTCAGCGTGTCGTCGGTGGCGGCAGTGCTGGGAAATCGCGGGCAGACCAACTACGCCGCGGCCAAGGCCGCCTTGCACGGCGCCAGCAAATCGCTGTCACGCGAGATGGCCAGCCGCGGCATTGCCGTCAACGTGGTCGCGCCGGGCGTGATCGAAAGCGAGATGGTCGGCGAAAGCTTCGCGCCGGAGGTGATCAAGCAACTGGTGCCGGCCGGCCGCGTCGGCAAGCCCGACGAAGTGGCCGCATTGGTTGCGTTCCTGTGTTCGGAGTCAGCTGGCTATATCAACGGCCAGGTCATCGGCATCAATGGTGGCATGGGCTGAGAGCCGCTATCGAAATGACTGCGGCCGCCGCTTGGTGGGCGCGTGCCCGTACACCCGCTTCTGAACGTGCCGTCAGGTTGCAACTCCGTCGTGTTCAATGAGTTGAGGCTCCGCTGCTGCAGAGGACTACAGCAGCGTAAGACGGCTTTAGCCGCCGGTCTCGTCGATGTTCATGATCAGATCGCGCTCGCGCGCGCCCCGCGTGGCGCTGCAATGCACCGACACGGTATTGCCATTGGCACGTAGGCGGCCGTCGACATACAGGCCATCCCCGCGATCGTGATACGACGCCGTCCAGTTGTAGATGCTGGCGCCTTGTGCGAGGTAATGGGTTTCAGCGGCGCGCCGACATGCGGGGACCAGGTCGCTGCCGTTCATCAGCAGCGGTTCGGGGAGGTACTGCACGATGTTTTGCGCCACAGCCTGCGTACTGATAGCGCCGGCGATTGCCACAACAAGCCAATAGAACAGTCTTCGGTACACGGCTCACCTCCTGTGAGTGCAGATGCCCGAAGTATAGATGCTAGGTCTGAATGCAGAAACGCACGCGCCGTCGCCGGCACGGTCTTCAAGCTTACGCTGCGTCGGCGTACCAGGCGGCGGTGAGGATGGGTTCGCCGACGGCGTTGGCGGTCAAGGCGTCCAGTCCATGGTCCGGCAGTCCGGCATGGCGCTGACGCGCCTTGTGCAGGATCTCGCGCGCCAGCACCGCCATCTGCGCGACATTGCGGTGGATGCGCGCGGCAAAGGCATCGTCGTCGAGGGTGTCGTGCAAGGCGCCGTTGAGTTCGTTGAACCAGCCGATCAGGTATTGATCGAGCAGGCGCCCATCGTCGCTGGCCAGGCCTTCTGCAGTGTTGTGCTGGCCCCAGTCGTGCAGCACGCGCTGCATCGCCAGATTCATGTCGCGCGCGTAGAAAAAATCCGCCTTCATGCGCGAGAGCAGGCTGAGGTCGGCGATCCGTCCGCTGCAGAACAGCGGCGCCAGCAGCGACCAATAGTAGGTGTAATCCCAGATCACCTTGACCGGCATCACCTGCGCATCGCCGAACAGGGCGTACTGATCCTGATACAGGGTCAGGGTGTTTTCGTAGAACGAGAAATACAGCTGCTGATACAGCTCGACATACGGGCTGAGCGATCTGCCGGCGCGGTCGCGGCCGATCAGTTCGCAGATGTAGGTATTGGAAATTGCGATGAAGTCGCTGCCGGGCGAATAGAACGGGTCCAGGAACAACCCCGCTTCGCCGGTCAGCGCCCAGCGCTGCGGCGAGAACACCTGCGTGCAGCCATAGGAGAAGTTGCGCAGGAACAGGAAGTCCTGCAGCCGGTAGTCGGCCTTGTCGAGCGTGGCGGCGACCTGCGGCTGATGCGTGCGCAGCCAGGTCATCGCCTTGTCGTGGGTGTTCATCGTGTCCAGCGGATGCATGGCCGCATCGCAGACGATGCCCAGCGAATGCGCGCCGGAGGAGAGCGGAATCAACCAGAACCAGTAGCCCGGCCCGCACATGTGGTTGGTCGAGCGCCAGCGATCCGGCGGCGTGCAGCGCTGCAGCCAGCTGCTGTCCTGCGACCAGCCATTGGGGTCGATCAGGCCTTCCACGCGCCACCACACTGCATTGGCGTCGTGCGCGTTGTCCTGCGCCAGGCCGAGCTTGCGCTTGAGCAGGCCGGCGCGGCCGCTGGCATCCACCACCCAGCGTGCGCGCAGCGTGCCGGCCTCGCCTGCGCGCTCGTAGCGCACGGCGTGGTCGGCATCGTCATCGGCCAGGTCCACGCCCTTGACGCTGCAGCCGTCGACAAACGTGATGCCCTGCGCGCGGGCGCGCTCGCCGAGGAAATTCTCGAAGCGGCCGCGATCGATCTGCCACGACGGCGTCGGCAGGATCTGGCTGACGCCCAGCTCGGTGCAGCGGTCGATGTCCTGGCGCCTGTCGGAAAAGAAGAAGCGGAAACCGAACTTGCGGATCTGCTCGGTCTCCAGGTGCTCGCGCAGGCCCAGCACGTCGGCAAAATAATGCGCGCCGATTTCCACCGTGGATTCGCCGACCTTGAACGCGGCCTCGCGCACCGGGTGCGCACGGCGCTCCAGCACGGTGATCGCCAGTTCGGGGTCGCGCTGGCGCAGCTGCAGCGCCAGGCTCAGGCCGGCCAGGCCACCACCGGTGATAACGACATCGGCACGCTGTGCATTCATGGGGATGGCTTGTTGGTGGTGACCGCTGGCACAGTAGCAAATTCGCCGTCGGCGTCGTCGATCAGCACCGGGTTGGCGCGCACGCGGCGGTACTCGCGCCAGATATGCCCGTAGCTCCAGGCCTGGACGACCACGTGCGAGGTGATTTCCCACAGGTCGCGCACCAGCCGGAAATGGCTCTTGCGGAAGGTGCCCGGCGAGGTGCCGGCGTAGCGGGTTTCGATCGGCACCGCGACCACGCGCGCGCCGGCCTGGCGCGCGGCGGAAATCAGCAGCTGCGCTTCGAACACGAAGCCTTCGCCGGGCACGTCGGGCAGGGTGAACACCGAGGCCGGATACAGGCGCTGGCCGCTCTGGCTGTCGACCAGCTGGAAGCCGCAGGCCCAGGCGATGCCCCAGTCGCCGAAATCGTTGCCGATGCGGCGGATGGTGGGCTGGGTGGCGCGCTTGCGCATGCGTGCGCCGACGATGACACAGCCGGGGTGGCGGTTGGCCGCGGCCAACAGGCGCGGGAAATCGGCCGCCTTGTGCTGGCCGTCGCCGTCCATGGTCATCACGGCGCGCATGTCCATCCGCTGCGCCTGCGCAAACCCGCTGCGCAACGCGGCGCCCTTGCCCTTGCGCTGCGGATGCCGGATCAGGGTGATCGGCAGGTCGGCGATGCAGTCGGCGGTGCCGTCATCGGAGCCGTCGTCGATCACGATCACGTTCGAGCAATAGGTCAGCGCATCGTTGACCACTTCGCGGATGCGCAGCGACTCGTTCAGGGCCGGCACCAGGATCGCGGTGTCCTCGCGGGTCAGCGGTTGCCGGCTCACTGCTGGACCTCCAGCTGCAACACCCGGCCCGGGCCGGCGTACAGCGCCACGCGCTCGCCGCCAGCGGCGAGCAGGTCGAACAACGGCAGCATCGGCGCCATCGCATTGCCGGCGACCTGCCGCGACAACGGGCCCTCGCCCGGTGTCGGCGTGCCGTCGTCCAGCCACGCCCGCAGCTGCGGCTTGCCGGCCTGGCCGGGGGCGCCCAGCACCAGCGCGCCGCCCAGCAACCCCTGGCTGGGTGCGACCCGGCCCAGCGGCCCGACCGAGCGGGCGTCGTAGCCGGCCAGCAGCACCGCGTCCATGCCGGCGGCGCGTTGGACCAGCGCCTCCAGCAGGCCCTGCGCGAAGCTGCCCAGGCTGGCGCTGATCGCCGTGGCCGGGGTCATCGCCCCGGCACCGATGGTCCAGTAGCCGGCCGCGGCGTTATGCACCGAGTTGTGGAACTTGGTCGGCGAGATCGCCAATGGGTCGCTGGCCAGCGTGGTGCACATGTAGTCGGAGATGGCCAGATCGCCATAGGTGGAGGTAAAGATCGACGGCAGGCTGGCCGGCGCGCGGCCGGCGGCGTGACAGGCGGCCAGCGCCGCTTCCAGCGAGACCGCCACCGTGTCCGGTGCGCGGCGGCGTTCGTTGGCGGCCAGCAGCTGCGGCGCCGGGCGTGCCCCGGTGTCCTGCAGCGTGCCGTCACGGACGAAGGCCGCAGCAGCCTCCCAGCTCGGCAGGCCCTGGGTCCAGAAGCCGATTCCCTCGATGGTGGCAGCCAGCATCAGCGGGCCCGCCCGAACAGCAGCGAACAGTTGTTGCCGCCAAAGCCGAAGGAGTTGTTCATGGCGTAATCGATCTTGGAATGGGCATTGTCGAAACGGATCTGCGGGCCGCAGGCCGGGTCGGGCACGGCGCTGTTGAGCGTGCCCGGCAGCACGCCGTCGCGCAGCGCCAGCAGCGCGATCACCGATTCGACGATGCCGGCCGCGCCCAGGGTGTGGCCGGTCCAGGCCTTGGTCGAACTGGCGTGCAGGGTGGCGGGGAAGATCGCCGCCACCGCGGCCGCCTCCACGCTGTCATTGGCTGGGGTGGCGGTGCCGTGCAGGTTCAGATAGCCCACCGCATCGGCGTCCAGGCCGGCGCGATCGAGCGCATCGCGCATCGCCAGCTGCGCGCCCAGGCCCTGCGGATGCGGGGCAGACATATGGTGCGCATCGCTGGATTCGCCATAGCCGTACAGCCACAGGGTGGCGTGCGGTGCGGCAGCGGTGCGTTCGAGCAGGGCAAAGCCGCCGGCCTCGCCCAGGCTCAGGCCGACCCGGCGCGCATCGAACGGCTGGCACAGCTCCGGCGCCACCACCTGCAGCGAGTTGAAGCCGAACAGCACGCTGCCGCACAAGGTATCCACGCCGCCGACCAGGGCGGCATCCACCACCCCGGCATCGATCAGGCGCGCGGCCTGGGCGAACACCTTGGCGCTGGACGAACAGGCGGTGGCCACGGTCACGCTGGGGCCGCGCAGGCCGGTGGCGTGCTGCACGAAGTCGCCCAGCGAGTGCGGGGTATGCACGATCGGGCGATCCAGATCGTCGGGGAAGCGTGCGCCGTCGGCGTCTTCGACCAGGCGCGTATAGGCCGCCTCGCTGGCACCGATGCTGGAGGTGGAGGTGCCGATGATCACCGCCACGCGCTCGGCGCCGTAGCGCTGCGCGGCGGCCTGCACCGCCTCGGCCATGCCGTCCTGCTGCAGGGCCAGCCAGGCCAGGCGATTGTTGCGGCAGTCCCAGCCTTGCAGAGATTGCGGCAGGACGACGTCTTCCACGCCCTCCACGCGGCCGATCCAGCAGCGCAGCGGCTGCGGGCCGAAATCGTTGCGACGCATGCCGCTGCGGCGAGCGGTCAGGGCGGCAGCCTGGGCATCGAGCCCGGCGCCGAGCGCGGTGGTGGAGGTAAAGGCGGTGACGGCGACCGGGGCCATCTGGGACGGATGCTGCGCTTGGCTCACGGTGGTCTGCTGGCAAAAAGTGGGCTCAGTATATCGATGGCGGGTCTGCCTCCCGTCGATGGCGCAACTGAACGTGCCGGTCATGTCGCTGACGGGGCAGGACTTTTCGCGTGCTGCCGCGCTTTCGCCATCGGCACAATTGGGACACAATCCTGCGACACACTTGCCGATCGAGCGCGACCACGCGCGCATGCACGCCTACGTCTATAAAAGCCAACGCAAGCAGGACACCTTCGTCTATCTCGCCACGCGCGACGACTTCTCCGGTCTTCCTGCCGCCGTGCACGCGCAGCTGGCGCCGTTCGCGTTCGTGCTGGAGGTGGCGTTGACGCCCGAGCGCCGCCTGGCGCAGGCCGACGTGACCACGGTGCGCGACGCACTTGGCAAGCATGGCTTCTATCTGCAGCTGCCCAAGACGGTGGTGCTGGCGGGCGAGTGCGACTATGACTGAGGCCGCACGGGCCGCACGCGTGCGGGCCGCAGCGCTGGCCGGGGCGGCCGGCGTGGCGTTGTCGTTGCTGGGCGGCATCGGCGGCGGCGTTGCCGCGGTGGCGCTGTGGCTGGCGCAGCCGGCGTTCGCGCTGGCGGTGTCGTGGGCGCGCGGTACCCGCGCATTGCCCAGTCCGCCGCGCGCGGTTGCGCAGGCCCTGCCGCCGCTGCTGACGGTCTGGGGCGTGGGCCTGCTGGCGCTGGCCGCCCTGATCAGCTGGCCGCTGACCGCCCTGCGCGACAGCGGCAGCCTGGCTGCCGCGTTGGCCCTGAGTGTGGCGGTCAGCGCTGCGCTGCTCGGGCTGTGGCGGACCTGGCCGCTGTGGGGCGAGGTCGAGCGCGATGGCGGCGCCCTGGCCCCGCGCTGGCATGCGCTGGCGACGCAGGAGTTGCACGCCTGGCGCGGCCTGCTCGCCGCTGCCCTGGTGCTGGCGATGTGCACGCTGGTGGTGGCGCTGGCCTGGCCGGGCTGGCTGTCGAGCAGCTTGCGCTGGAGTCTGGCGATCGCCGCCAGCGTGCTGCTGCCGGCCGCCCATCTGCTGTTGCAACGCACCGCCGCGCCGGGACGCAGCGACGCCCCGGCGGCCTTGCAGGCGGCCGATTTCTTTTCCGAAGCGGCGGCCGAGCCGCGTCCGCTGGAGCCGGTGGCCCAGCATCAACTGGTGCCCGAGCTGTTCGAGGCCGCGCGCAGCGGACGCGTGGACCGCGCACTGCAGTTGCTCGATGCCGGCGCCGACCCGCAGGCGATGCCGCTGCCGGAGTGGCGCGACCAACGCAGCCTGCCTGCGCTGGCCGCGGTGCTGCCGGACCTGCGCCTGCTGCGCGAGCTGATCGTGCGCCGTGTCGACGTCAACCAGCCGCATCGCGGCATGACGCCGTTGCTGGCCGCCACGCGCGACAGCTGGCACGGTCGCCCGGACGCGGTGATGACGCTGCTGGCCAACGGCGCGGACCCGCGCGCCAGCGACAACGACGGCAATACGCCGCTGCATCATGCGGTGCGCAGTTCCGACCCGGGCGTGGCCGCGCTGCTGCGCGATGCCGCCGCCGAGCTCGACGCGCTCAACCACGATGGTCACTCGCCGCTGGCGATGGCCTGCCAGGTCGGCAACTGGCGGCTGGCCAAGTTCCTGCTGGAACGCGGCGCCCACTCCGAACCGGACGGCGGCGCGCCGGTGCTGCTGGCAGCGGCCGGCACCGAGGAGGACGACCCGGCCGGCGTGCAACTGCTGCTCAAGCACAAGGCGCGCGTGGATGCGCGCGACCGTCAACGCCGCAGTGCCCTGCACGAAGCCGCACTGGCCGGGCACGGCGACATCGTCGAGGCGCTGCTGGCGGCCGGCGCCAATCTGGAAGCGCGCGACCTGCTCGGCCGCACGCCGTGGCTGGATGCGGCGCGGCAGGCACGGAGCGGCGTGCTCGAACGCCTGGTCGCACGCAAGGCCGATGTGCTGGCCGTCGATGGCGAGGGCCGCAACGCGGTGATGCTGGCCTGCGCCGCCGACAACGTGTCGCCAGCCCTGATCCGGCGCCTGCTCGACCTGCAGGTGCCGGCCGACAGCGCTGATGCGCACGGCCGGCGCGCGGTGGATGTGGCCGCCGAAGCCGGGCGCTGGGCGATCGTGCAATTGCTCGACCCCGCCTATCCGTTGCCGGCGGCGGTCAGCGATGCGCACGGCGAGACCCCCGGCGTGGCGCTGCTGCCCGACCGCCCGCCCCTGGTGTTGTTGCGCGAAGGCCTGCAGTTCGGTCAACGCGACGGCCTGGTCGCGCTGGCCCGCCTGTGCGGCCCGGAAGAACTTGGCAGCCTGCTGCACGACGCGCATCTGGCCTTGAACGCCGATGCGGTGGACTGGCTGCTGCGCCATGGGGCCGATGCCGAAGTGCGCGATGCCTGCGGCGACGTACCGATGTTTGCACTGCTCTCGCGGGGCGTGGAGGCGGTGCCGGCACTGCAGGCGCTGCTGCGCCATGGCGTCTCGCCCGCCGGTGCGGGCGGGCTGACACGGCTGCTCAGCGCCTGCGTGCAGCACGATGCGGCATCGCGCGGGCTGGAACAGTTCGCGCTGGAATTGCTCGAACGCGGCGCCGACCCGTTCGCCGCGTCGGCGGCCGGCGATCCGCCGTTGTCGCTGGCGGTGCGGCTGGGCTGGCTGCGCCTGCAGCAGTGGTTGCTGGAACACGGCGTGGACCGCGAGGCGCGCGACAGCCACGGCATGACTGCGCTGCACCTGGCCACCGCGCTGGGCCGCGAGGCATCGCTGAAATTGCTGGTCAAGCAGGGCGCCTCACCGGAAGCGCGCGCTGCCGACGGGCAGACCCCATTGGGCGTGGCGCTGTCGATCGGCCGCCGCGACCTGGCCGACTGGCTGGACTGGCGCATCTGGTCGCTGCCGCACCGCAGCCTGCGCGAGGCGGATGTACCGGCGGCCGCGATGGTCGGCGACACCGATGCGGTGCGTCGCCTGATCGATCTCGGCCTGCCGGTCGACGCCATCGATGCGCAGGGCTGCACCGCGCTGCTGCGTGCGGCCGGTGGCGGCCATCTCGGCGTGGTGGCGCATCTGCTCGGTCGCGGCGCCGATCCGCAACGCGCAGCCAATAGCGGCGCCACGCCGTTGTCGGCGGCGGTGAGCATGCGCCAGACCGAGATCGTGGCCGCGTTGCTGCAGGCCGGCGCGCAGATCGAGCACCGCCTGCCCGGCGGCGTCACCGTGCTGATGCTGGCCTGCGCGCTGGGCCTGCCGGATATCGTGGCGCGCCTGCTCACCGCGGCGGCCGACGTGCACGCCAACGACGACCAGGGCCTGGCGCCGCTGCATTGCGCCGCGCTGTACGGCTTCACCGCGCGCGACAAGAGCCGCCTGCTGGCCCTGCTGGATACCTTGCTGCTGGCCGGCGCCGACCCGGAGTATCTGGCCGGTGGCCGGGTCAGCCCCCTGCTGCTGTTGCTGGGCGCGCGCGCCGAACCGGGCACCGCCTGCGACGAGCAGGTGGTGCTGGCCGGCGTCGAACGCCTGCTCGATGAAGACGTCTCGCTGGACGTGGCCGATCAGCGCGGTTTCGGCCCGCTGCACCTGGCCGCACTGCACGGTTTGCCGCTGCTGGTGCAGCGCCTGCTGCGGGCCGGCGCCGATGCCGACCGCCGCGACGCGCTCAACCGCACCCCGCGCGAGATCGCGATCATGCGCGGGTTCATCGATGTGGCTGGCCAGTTCGAGCCCGCCTTGCCGGGTGTGTCCTCGATGGCGCGCTTCCTGCGCGAAGGCCGCTGAGCCAGCGCGGCGGGGCACCGCTGCGGGTGCTGTTCGTGTGCAGCCGTAACCGGCTGCGCAGCCCCACCGCCGAGCGCGTGTTCGCCGACTGGCCGGGCGTGCAGACGCAGTCGGCCGGGCTGGCCGCCGATGCGGACGTGCAGCTCACCCCGGAGCTGTTGCACGAGGCGCAGCTGGTGCTGGTGATGGAGCGTCGCCATCTGCAGCTGTTGCGCAAACGCTTTGCCGCGCATCTGCGCCATTGCCGGGTGGCCTGTCTGCAGATTCCCGACGACTACGCCTACATGGACCCGACACTGATCCGTCGCCTGGAACACACGGTGCCACCATTGCTGCGTCTGCCGGCGTTCTCGTAACCTGATCCCGACACTGCGCGTGCAAGACTGGGCCTTCACTCGCACGAAGGAAGCGCCTCTACGATGAGCGTGCGTATCGAGGACCATGCCATGCTGGGCAATTGCCACAGCGCGGCCCTGGTCGACCACCGTGGCACCATCGACTGGCTGTGTCTGCCACGTTTCGATTCCGACGCGTTTTTCGCATCCCTGCTGGGCGATGAGCAGCACGGGCAATGGGCGTTGTCGCCGGCCGGCGACTTTCGCAGTGAACGTGCCTATGAAGACGACAGCCTGGTGTTGTGCACGCGCATGCGCACCGACACCGGCACGGTGGAACTGGTCGACTTCATGGTCGCCAGCGAGGAAGGCGACGGCCACCAGCACCTGGTGCGGATCGTGCGTTGCGTGCAGGGCGAGGTGCCGATGCACATGCGCCTGACCTTCCGCTTCAACTACGGCCGCACCGTGCCCTGGGTGACGCGTATCGATGGCGGCATCCGCGCCATCGCCGGGCCCGACCAGCTCGCCCTGCGCTCGCCGCAGGCGCTGCATGGCGAGGACATGGGCACCGAAGCCGACTTCACGCTGCGCCAGGGCGAGAGCACCTGGTTCCTGCTGAGCCATGGCCTGTCGCATCAGCCCACGCCAACGGCGATCGATCCGGAACAGGCGCTGCAACGCACGGCCGCGTTCTGGCATGGCTGGGCACGTCGCTGCACCGATGTCGGCCCCTGGACCGAGCAGGTGCGTCGCTCGCTGGTGGTGTTGAAAGGGCTCAGCTATCTGCCCACTGGCGGCATCGTCGCTGCGCCGACGGCCTCGTTGCCCGAGCATCTGGGCGGCACCCGCAACTGGGATTACCGCTACTGCTGGCTGCGCGATTCGGTGTTCACGCTGATCGCCCTGCTGCAGGCCGGGTATCGCGACGAGGCAGAGGCCTTCCGCGATTGGGTACAGCGTGCCATCGCCGGGTCGCCGGACCAGTTGCAGGCGCTCTACGGCATCGCCGGCGAGCGCCGGCTGCAGGAATGGGAAGCGCACTGGCTGCCCGGCCATGAAAACTCCAGCCCGGTGCGTATCGGCAACGGGGCGGTGGATCAGTTCCAGCTCGACGTCTACGGCGAGTTGATCGGTGCGTTCCACTACGCGCGCGAAAAGGGCGTGGCACCGCTGTCCGACGCCGATGGCTCGTCGGCATCCTTGCTGGAAAAAGTGCTGGAGACGCTGGAAACGCTGTGGCGCCTGCCCGACGAAGGCATCTGGGAGATCCGCGACGAGCGCCGTCATTTCGTGCATTCCAAGGTGATGGCCTGGCTGGCCTTCGATTGCGGCGCGCGCGATGGCATCACCAATGCCGATGCGGCCAAGCGCGCACACTGGGGCCGCATCGCCGAGGAAATCCGCGCAGAAGTGCTGGAGAAGGGCGTGCACCCGGACGGGCATTTCGTGCAGAGCTATGGTTCCGACCGTCTGGACGCGTCGCTGTTGCTGATTCCGATCGTGGGATTCCTGCCGGCCGAGGATCCGCGCATCGCCGCCACCGCCGATGCGATCGCACGCGACCTGACCATCGATGGATTGGTCGAACGCTATCGCGCCGACGACAGCGCCGACGGGCTGCCGGCCGGCGAGGGCACCTTTCTTGCCTGCAGCTTCTGGCTGGTGGAAAACTATGCATTGCTCGGGCGCACCGAGCAGGCACGCATGCTGCTCGAACGTCTGCTCGGGCTGTGCAACGACGTGGGCCTGCTTGCCGAAGAGTACGACCCGCGCAGCAAACGCATGCTTGGCAACTTCCCGCAAGGGTATTCCCACGTGGCTCTGGTCAATGCGGCATTGCGCCTGCACGGACGCATGGGCGAAAAGGAAACACATCCATGAACGAACAAGCCACAACCCCGCCGTGCATCATCGTGGTGTTCGGTGCACGCGGTGACCTGACCAAGCGCCTGGTGATGCCGGCGCTATACAACCTGCGCCGCTCCGGCGCGCTGGGCGAGCAGTTCGCCATCGTCGGCATGGATCATGGCGATATAAGCGAGCGCTCGTGGCGCACGATGATGGGCCAGTCGATGACCGAGCTGCTCAGCAGCCGCGATGCCGAATTCCAGACCGACGAGTTCGATACCGACACCTGGGAGTGGCTGCGCGAGCGCATGCATTATCTGCGCGGCGATTTCACCGACCTGGGCGCCTATCAAACCCTGGGTGGCGCGCTGGAGAAACTGCACAAGCGCTATGGCACCCAGGGCAATGTGCTGTTTTACCTGGCCACCGCCGCGCGCTTCTTCGAGCCGGTACTGCTCAACCTGGGCGAAGCTGGGCTGGTCCGGCAACGCGAGGGCGAGGGCTGGCGTCGGGTGATCGTGGAAAAACCCTTCGGACACGATCTGCCCAGCGCCGTCGCGCTCAATGCCACTGTCGCCAAGGTGCTGCACGAGGATCAGGTGTTCCGCATCGACCACTTCCTCGGCAAGGAAACCGTGCAGAACATCCTGGCGTTCCGTTTCGCCAATGGCCTGTTCGAGCCGGTATGGAACCGCGACCGCATCGATCATGTGCAGATCACCGCCGCCGAAACCATCGGGGTGGAGGGGCGCGGACGCTTCTACGATCCCACCGGCTGCCTGCGCGACATGGTGCCCAATCACCTGTTCCAGTTGCTGGCGATGATTGCGATGGAGCCGCCGGCCGCGTTCACCACCGAGGCGATGCATCGCCGCCGCGCCGAAGTGATCGAAGCAGTGCGCCCGATCAAGCCCGAAGACGTGGTGCGCGGCCAGTATGCCTCCGGCGCGGTCAACCGCAGCGCCGTGCCGGGGTATCGCGAAGAAGACACGGTGCCGGACGATTCGGAAACCGAAACCTATGTAGCGATGAAGCTGCAGGTCGACACCTGGCGCTGGGCCGGCGTGCCGTTCTACCTGCGCACCGGCAAGCGCCTGCGTGAGCGCACCACCGAGATCGCGATCCGCTTCAAGCCGGCGCCGCTGGCGCCGTTCCGCAGCACCGAAGTGGGTGGCTACGGCCCCGACTGGCTGGTGCTGCATATCCAGCCCGACGAAGGCATCTCGCTGCAGTTCGACGTCAAGCGCCCCGGCGCGCAGGTCAGCCTGGCACCGGTGCGAATGGACTTCCGCTACCGCGACTGGTTCCCCAAGGAATACACGGTGGGCTACGAGCGCCTGCTGCAGGACTGCATGAACGGCGAGGCCGGCCTGTTCCAGGACGCGGCCATGGTGGAAGGGGCCTGGCGCATCGTGCAGCCGATCCTGGATGCCTGGAAACAACCGCCCAGCGACTTCCCCAATTACGCCGCCGGCAGCGCCGGCCCCTCGGCCGCCGATGCCTTGCTGGCCATGAATGGTGGACACGCCTGGCGCGCGCTCACCCCGGGCCGCAAGCCACCGCCGCGCCGCGCACCGGACGCCCGTGGCAGCGCCACCACGCCGGTCAAGAAAGCCACCGGGAAGACGGTCAAGAAGGTTGCCAAGGCACCGGCCAGGAAGATCACCAAGGCGCCAGCCAACCGCGCATCTGCGGCTGCAGCAAGACCATTGCAGGATGCGGCTACGTCGCCGGGCAGCGCGGCAAAGAAAGCCGTGAGCAAACGCGCAACCGGCAAGGTCGCAAAGACCGCCGGCAAGACCGCGGCAGGCAAGCGCGCAGCGAAGAAGTCGACCAGCAAGACCGCGGCGCGCACGCCACGCCGCTGAGGGATGCGAGCGGCATACAGCCGCCGCAGCTCCACGTAGGAGCGTGCCCGCGCGCGACGGGCTTTATCGGTAACGCCCGGGTCGCGCGCAGGCACGCTCCTACGAACACGGCAGCGATTGTGGGTGGTTGGTGCAGGTTCGCCATCCGCATCGGCTTAGGACTTGGACGCGATCGAATGCTCGCGTGCAGGTCGTCTTCAAGCGTCGACTGCGCAGCTAACGCTGACGAAAGATGCACCACATCCGCGTAGGAGCGTGCCCGCGCGCGACGGGGCTTTACCGATAACGCCTCGTCGCGCGCAGGCACGCTCCTACGAAGGGCTCAGCGATCGAGCGTGGTGGGTGCAGGCTCGCCGTCCACATCGGCCTTGACGTCGGCTTCGAACAGATGCATCAGGTCCGCGCGTGCATCGCGCGAGGTCTGGATCACCTTGGCTTCGTCGTCATAGACCAGGTGCTGGCGATGCAACAACTCTTCGTCGTGCTGGCGGAACCGTTTGACGTGCTCCTTGGCCACCGCCTCGCCCAGCCCGAGCGAGGTCAGCACGCGTTCGCTCAGTTCCAGGCTGGAGGCGAATACCTCGCGGAACGGTTCGGCGCCCAGGTCCATCAGCTTCCAGGCATGCTGGCGATTGCGTGCACGTGCCAGCACCGTGGCCTGCGGGTACAGGCGGCGGATCAGCCGCACCGCCTTGATGTTGGTTTCCGGGTCGTCCACCGCGATCACGAACACCTTGATGCGGTCGGCACCGGCGGCGCGCAGCAGTTCCGGGCGGGTGGGGTCGCCGTAGTACAACTGGCTGCCGAAGCGGCGCAAGTCCTCCACGGTGTCCGGATTGTGTTCCAGCGCCACGAACGGCACATGCCGCGCGGTGAGCAGGCGCGCCACGACCTGGCCGAAGCGGCCCATGCCGGCGACCAGGACCTTGGGCGTTTGCGCATCGATGGCGTCGAACGGGCGATCGGACGTGGGCGCGTGCAGCCGCAGCGGCCCGTTGAGGATGCGCTGCATGCCGAGCAGCAACAGCGGCGTCAACGCCATCGAGACACCGACAATGGCCACCAGCCGGTCGTGGTTGGCGCGCTCCAGCAAGCCGACGCGATCGGCCTCGTTGAACACCACAAAGGCGAATTCGCCGCCCAGCCACAACACGCTGCCCAGCATCAGGCTGCTGCGCAGCGGCAGTCTGGCCACGCTGCCGATCCCGACCAGCAGCGAGAACTTCACCACTAGCAGGATCGCCACGCCGCTGGCGATCAGCCACGGCTCGGCGACCACCCGGTTCAGGTCGATGCCCATGCCGACCGAGATGAAAAACAGTCCCAGCAGCAAACCTTCGAACGGCTCGATCTGCGATTCGAGCTCGTGGCGGAATTCCGAATCGGCCAGCAGCACGCCTGCCAGAAACGCGCCCAGGCTGGCGCTCAATCCGGCTTCCTGCATGATCCAGGCGGTGCCCAGCACCACCAGCAAGGCGCTGGCGGTGAACACTTCCGGCATGCGCGTGCGTGCCACCATGTTGAACAGATAGCGCAGCACGAAGCGCCCGCACAGGATCACCAGCGCCAGCGCCGCCACCGCCTTGGCCACGTCCTGCCATTCCAGGGTGGCGTTCTTGCTGCCGCCCAGCAGTGGAATCGCCGCCAGCAGCGGAATGGCGATCAGGTCCTGGAACAGCAGGATGGCAAATGCCAGGCGCCCGTAATCGCTATTGAGCGCCTTGCGTTCGGCCAGCAGCTGCAGCCCCACCGCGGTGGACGACAACGCCAGCGCCACGCCGACGATCAACGCGCTTTTCCAGCCCAGGTTGCCGAGCATCAGCAGGCCGCCCAGGATCAGCGTGGTCACCACCACCTGAGTGGCGCCAGCACCGAACACCGAATGCCGCATCACCTTCAAACGTGCCGGCGACAGTTCCAGGCCGATCACGAACAACAGCATCACCACGCCGATCTCGGCCGCGCCGCTGATGCGCTCGGCATCCTGCACCACGCCCACGCCATCGGGGCCGAGCACCACACCGGCGACCAGGTAGGCCAGCACCGCGCCCAGGCCGAAGCGCTTGAACACCGGCACCGCCACGATGGCGGCCAGCATCAGCACCAGAGCCAGTTCCAGACCACCGCTATGCATGCGCACTCTCCGTTGAGAGGTGCATTATGCCGCCCGCGGCGGCCTGTCGGCCCGGATCAGCGTGTCCTGCCTGCAACACGGCAGGCGATCGCCGCCAGCGGGCGCCGGCATCGCCATCGAACGCCGGGGTCAGCCTAGGGCGCGACGCCCGCGCCCTGTTCCGGCTGCGGCCCGATGGCTGCTCGCCACTGTGGATCTGCCGCAGGGCGTGCGTGCGGCGTCCGCTGCCCGGCGGCCCGATCGCGCCTTTCAAGCCATGCCGTGCACCGGCGGCTGGACGCGCGCTGAGCGCCGCCCACGCAGGGCATTGACCACGCCAGCCCAGGCGCGCAGACTGCGCCGCGCCGCCGCCCGGATCACCGGTCGGTACGCACTCTCGGAGCCCTCTCTCATGTCCAGCGACAGTCACCCTAGACCCGGGTCGATGACCCAGTTGGCGCGTGCCTGAGGCTTCAGGTTCGCCGGCTGTCATCGACGACGGTCGTCACCAGGCGAACCCCATGTACAACGAAACCCTGCGCCTTGCCCAAGGCGTCGATGCCTTGATCGCACCCATGGCCGACTTCAATACGGCCGATGCGGTGGAATACCTCAACACCCTCGACCGGGACGATGCCGCCCATGTGCTGGCCGCGCTGCCGCCGCCGCGTGCGGTGAAGGTGCTCGAACAACCCGAGCTGCACGACGCCAGCGCCCTGGTCGCGCAACTGCCGGCCGAGCAGGCCGCCTCCCTGCTCGGGCAGATGGCCGACGACCGCGCCACCGACATCTTCCATGGCCTGGATGCCGAGCAGCGCCAGGGGTTGCTGTGGCTGCTCAGTGCCGAGGCGCGGCTGTCGATCCAGGCCTTGATGCGCTACCCGCCCAATACCGCCGGCGCGCTGATGACCACCGAGTTCGTGGCGGTGCCGGCCGACTGGACCGTGGGCCGCACCCTGCAGCACATCCGCGAGGTGGAGCGCAGCCGCGAGACGGTCTATGCGATCTACCTGCTCGACCCGCACACCCGCGTGCTGACCCAGGTGGTCACCATGCGCCGGCTGATCACCGGCGCGCCGGATGCGCCGACCCTGGAGGTGGCACAGGTCAACCCGCCGGTCACGGTGGACCCGGCGCTGGACCAGGAAGAAGTCGCCCGGCTGATCCGCCGCCACGACCTGCTGGCGATCCCGGTGGTGGATGCGCACGGCCATGTGCTGGGCATCGTCACCGTGGACGATGTGCTGGACGCGCTGATCGCCGAATCCACCGAGGACGTGCACAAGTTCGGCGGCATGGAGGCGCTGGACAAGCCCTACATGCAGATCGGCTTCGGCCAGATGATCAAGAAGCGCGCCGGTTGGCTGAGCGTGCTGTTCCTGGGCGAAATGCTCACCGCCAGCGCGATGCAGCACTTCGAGGACGAGCTGTCCAAGGCGGTGGTGCTGACCCTGTTCATTCCGTTGATCATGAGCTCGGGCGGCAACTCCGGCTCGCAGGCCACCTCGCTGCTGATCCGCTCGCTGGCACTGCGCGAACTGCGCCTGGGCGACTGGTGGAAGGTGGCGCTGCGCGAACTGCCCACCGGGCTCACCCTGGGCGCCATCCTGGGCATCCTGGCGATCGTGCGCATCACCCTCTGGCAGACCGCCGGCCTGTACGACTACGGCCCGCACTGGCAGATGGTGGCGCTGACCATCGGTGCGGCGCTGATCGGTATCGTCACCTTCGGCTCGCTGTCCGGCTCGATGCTGCCGTTCGTGCTGCAACGGCTCGGCTTCGACCCGGCCAGCGCCTCGGCGCCGTTCGTGGCGACCCTGGTGGACGTCACCGGCCTGGTGATCTATTTCAGCATTGCCGCCGCGATCCTCAGCGGCACCTTGTTGTAGCGCGGCGGGCAGTGCGCGGGGCGCGCGAACAATTGCGCCCCGCCATGCTCCGGTCGAGAAGCCGCACGCAACGCGGCACCTCGCCCGGTCGTTGACGCTGCGTCTCGGCACTCGGCACTCCGCGGCCGGTGCCGGACCAGGCCGGACCGGTGGTCCAGCCTGCCTCGCTACACGGCCCACCGTGCAGCGAGGCGCAGCGGCGATCGCGCCTCAGAAGGTCACATACAGCGTGGCGCGCAGGTTTCGGCCCGGTTCGCTGTAGCGGCCGATGCCGTCATCGGTGGCATAGCCGTACAGATAGAAATCGCCGCGGGTGACATTGCGGATGCGCGCCCACTGGTAGTAACGCTCGTCGAACAGGTTGTAGACGCCGAGATTGACGCGCACGTGCGCGTTGAAACGGTAGCTGCCGAACAGGTCGACCACGCTGTAGGCATCGCTGAGGAATGGCTCGGCCGCAGCGCCGAAGATGTCGTTCTCGACGTTGACGTCCTTGGCTTTCTTGGCCAGCGCATGGGTGATGTTGGCGGTGACACGCAGGCGCTCGTCCAGGCCCTGCCAGCTCAGGCCGAGCACGCCGCGATCCGGATTGATGCTGTCCAGCGGGCGGCCATCTTCCAGCTCGCCCTGGTTGTGGGTCCATGCCGCGCGCAGCAGCCAGGCATCGCCGAGCCTGAACTGCGCATCCAGTTCCACGCCCTTGACCTCGACCTGGCCGACATTGCGCAGCGTGGTGTAGGCGTAGCCGTTGCGCGTGGTGCACACGCCGCGGGTACAGGTCTGGTAGAGCGTGCCGGCATCGGTGGTGACGGTCTCGCTCTGGATGAAGTCGTCGTAGCGGTCGCGGAACACCGACAGGCCCACGCGCGCCCAGTCGCTCTCCCAGCGCCAGCCCAGTTCCAGGTTGAGGCTGCGCTCGGCCTCCAGCGCGGGATTGGCGGCCACGGTGGGGACGTTGACGGTGGCACCGGTGTCCACCCGGGTCAGCGCGGTGATGCTGGTCGGGGCATACATCTCGGCCGTGGTCGGGGCACGGAAGCCGCGCCCGGCCTGGAACCACAACGTCTGCTGCGGGGTGAAGGCGTAGCTGATGCCGGCCTGCCAGGTGGGCGAGGAGAACGTCACCTCGCGCACCGTGCCGGTGCTGTCGACGAAGGTGGGCGACAGCGTCGGCGCGTAGCGATAGTGGTCGTAGCGCGCACCCAGGGTCAGCTGCAGGCGGTCGTCGAGCAGGCCGATGCGATCGCGCAGGTACACGTTCCAGCTGTCGGCATCGGTCTTGGGCACCTGCGCCGGGTCGATGGTGGCGGTGTCCAGCGTGCCGGCATTGTTCCAGCGGTAGTCGATCGCGCTGTAGTCGATGCTGCGGCGCTGCCAGGCCGCCCCGTACAGCAGCGCCTGCGACCAGCCGTTGCCATGCAGCTGCTTGTCGAAGTCGACCGCGATGCGGTCCAGGGTCTGCTCGGTGTCGCGATCTTCGGCCCGGCGGCACGGCAGCGCCACCGTGCAGCGCGTGGTGGCGGCGGTGGCCGGCGTGCTCGAGCTGCCGCTCTGGGTCAGGATGCGGGTGGTGCCACGGCTGTCGGTCTGCTGGCGGTCCAGCTGCGCCTGCAGGGTGTCGAACAGGGCGTTGTCGGCATTCCAGAGGTAGCGCAGGCCGTAGCGGTCACGGTCGTTGCTGTCGTCGCCAACGCGTTCGGCGTAGCTGGGCGCGCTGACGCGGCTCCGGTTGTCGACCCGGTTCTGCGCGCGGTTGCGCTCGTACACCACGCCGAAGCGGTGCTGTGCGTTCGGCACCACGTCGAGTTTGGCCAGCACGTTGTCGCTTTCGTTGTCGATCGGGTCGGGCGTGCGCCGCGCGCTGCCGGTGTCGATCCCGGTGCTGGAATACCAGCCCTCGGACTCGTGGCCCTCGCGGCGGGTGTAGCTCAGCATCGATTCGACGATGCCGCTGCGGTTGGCGACGGTGAGGTTGCCCAGCCATTGGTCGTTGTGGCCGGTGTAGCCGGTCTTCAGGCCGACATGGCTGTCGTTGCCCTGGGCCTTGAGGTAGTCGTAGGGGTCCTTGGTGGTGAATACCACCGCACCACCGAGCGCGCCGCTGCCGGCGCTGATGGAATCGGCGCCCTTGACGATGTCCACCCGCTTGAGCGAATCGACGTCCACGCCGCCGCGGCCGGCGCGGAAGAACTCGTAGTCGCGCGCGGTCTCCACGCCCTCGGCCATCGACAGGCCGTCGATGGTCATCGCCACCCGGTCGCCTTCCAGGCCGCGGATGTTGAAGCCGTTCTCGCCGAAGCGGCCCATGTCGGCGATGCTCACGCCGGGGATGTAGCGCACCAGGTCCTCCATGCTCTCGGCCTGTTCCTGCTGCAGCTGCGCAGTGTCGAGGGTGGTGACGTTCTGGTTGCCGGAGGCGCGTTTGTCGCGCGCGGCCTTCACTTCGACCGGGTCGAAGGTGGTGGCGTCGGCCGGTGCCTGTTCGGCATGCAGCGGGAAGGCCAGGCCGGTGGCGATCGCCAGGGCCAGCAGGGTCGGTGTCGAGGTCATCGTGGAGTCCACAGTCAGGGAGAGGAAGGAGCGCCGGACGGCGCGGACCTGGCTGCAAGCGGCAGAACACCGCAGTCGCGTAGCTGGGTGGGCCCGCCAGCGGCGGACCAGGGGGCACGGGCGCCAGGGCCCGCGCGGCAGGTCAGTCGGCCCGGGCCGGCGTGGTGGCCGGCGCGGTCGCAGGCGCAGGCGCCGGCGGCGGCAGCGCGGCATCGCTGGCATCGACCACGCCATCGTGGTTGCGGTCGACGCGGGCGAAGGTGCGCAGCCCCGACGCCTGATATTCGGCGAAGGTCATGCGCTGGTCCTTGTCGGTGTCGAGCACCTTGAAACGCACATGCACCTGGCGGTCGTCGGCCTGCTCGAGCGCGGTGAGGCGGCGGTTGAGGCGGTCTTCGAACTCCACCCGGTACTCGTCCGGCGACAGCGCCGCGTTGCGGTCGCCGTCGGCGCTGGCGAACTGCGCCGCGCGCAGGTCGGCGTATTCCTTGCGGCCCACCTTGCCGTCGCCGTTCTCGTCGTACAGCGCCAGGAAGCCCTCGGCCGACTGGCTGTCGGGCATGCCGGGGCGGCCGCCGTCGCGATCGAAGGCCTGTGTCCTGTCGCCCGGGGGCGCCTTGGCCGCCGCCGTCAGCGCCGCCTGGCCGCGCGCCCAGTCCTGCGCACCGGCGGCGTCGAATTCGGCGCGCGCCACCTGCCCGTCGCCATCGGCATCGAGTGCGGCAAAGCGCTGCCTGCCGTGCGCGGCCTGCGCGCTGCGTTCCTGCTCCAGCGCCTGCTGGCGACGCTGGCGGAATTCGGCCACGTATTCGTCCTCGTCGACGCTGCCGTCGTGGTTGCGGTCGGTGGCGTCGAAGCGGGCGCGGCGAAAGGCGGCGAAGTCGGCGGCGGTGATGCGGCCGTCGCGGTCGTCGTCATGCTGGGTGATGAAGGCCTGCACGTTGTTGCCGTGACCGCCGAGCAGCGGGCGCGGCCCGGACTGGGCGAGTGCGGTTGCGGGAAGCAGCAGCGCGCACAGGCACGCGCCGGCCAGGGAGCCAGTGTTCATGGATTGCCTCTTGAGGGGGAAAACGGTGGCGGGCCGTGGCGCTGGCTGGGCCTGCAGGCGTGTCGGTACGCCGGGCGGAGACACCGCGCCGGCGAAGTCGGGCCAGTGGGGCAATGCAACCGCCGCAGCGGTTGCGCGGCGCTACGGCTCCAGCACCTGGAAGGTGAGCGTGGTGCTGTTGCTGTACTCGCGCACCGGGGCGTCGGCCGGGGCCGGGGTGCGGTGGCGGGACAGCGCCAGCCAGGTGCCGGCGCGGTCAAGCTTCATCGTGGCGCGGCCGGCCGCGTCGGTGGTCAGGCTGACCAGCGTCGGGCTGCGGTCGGAAGTCCAGACCGCCTCGCTGATGTCCACGGTCTGCCCGGCCAGCGGCACGCCGTCGTACTGCACCGTAAAGACGAAGCGCTCGCCGACATACAGGTCGTTGGGATGGGAGACCGGCACCAGTTCCAGGCCACGGTTGCGCGGCGCCAGCGCGGTGCGATCGGGCTTGCCGATGCTCAGATAGGTGTCAGCCAGGGTGCGCGACTGGAAGCTGGCGAGCAGCGTGGCGCCCTTGGGCATGGGTACGTTCGGATCGCGCACGGTCTGCCGTTTGCCATCCAGCTCCCAGGTGCGGAATTGCGCGCCCACGCGCAGGCCGGTGCTGACCCGGTAGGTTCCGGGCTGCTTGCCCAGGGTGTGTTCGACCACGGTGCGGGTGTCGAGCGCCTGCACCCGGGCCGGCGCGACATCGCGGCCGTCGGGCCCGGTGATGCGGAAGTGGCTCTGGTCGAAGGCCGCCTCCGGGACGAAGAAGGTCTCGGCGAAGGCCGCGTCCAGGGTCACCGTCTGGCCCGGTTGGGGCGTGAAGGTGTTGGGTGCCAGGTAAGGGGTGTGCGCAGAGGCGGAGGCAGCGAGCAGCAGCGCCGACAAGGTCAGCAGTTTCATGGGGGGCCCTGTTCCGAGTGGGTCGCTGGCGGCAGGGCGCGGGGCGGCGCAGGAAGCTGGCTGACCACACGATATTAACGAAAATGCGAATCGTTCACAACAATAACAGGCGCTGCGTCGCGCTTCTTCAGCGCGGGATCAATGACGTGCGCTCGGGCCGACGTGTACCGTGTCCGCTTTCCCCGCCGTCTCTTCGCCATGAGTACCTACCACCTGCAGCAGGTCTTTCGTCCCACCACCGTGGCGGTGGTCGGCGGCAGCCCGCGCGATCGCTCGGCCGGGCGGGCGGTGGTGCGCAATCTGCGCGCGGCCGGGTTTCCCGGGCAGATCGGCTGGGTGAGCCCGCGCTATACCGAGATCGACGGCGTGCGCACGGTGGCGCGACTGACCGATCTGCCGTGGGTGCCGGACCTGGTGGTGATCACCGCGCCGGCGCGCATCGTGCCGCGCATCGTCTCCATCGCCGCGCGGCGCGGGGTGGCTGCGGCGATCATCCTCACCGCCGGGCTGGGCAGCGGCCCCGGCTCGCCGGCCGCGCGGATGGAAGCGGCCGCGCGCGCCAAGGGCATGCGCATCCTCGGCCCGCACTGCCTGGGCGTGATCGCCCCGCATGCGCGGCTCAATGCCAGCATCGCCGCGCATTGCCCGCAGGCCGGCGACCTGGCATTGATCTCCGAATCCAGCGCGATTGCCGCCGCGCTGGTGGAATGGGGCGTGGCGCGCTCGGTGGGGTTCTCGGCGGTGGTGTCGCTGGGCGACACGCTGGATGTGGATTTCGGCGACCTGCTCGACTACTTCGCCACCGACTACCGCACCCGCGCGATCCTGCTGTACGTCGAACGCATCGGCGATGCGCGCAAGTTCATGTCGGCCGCCCGCGCCGCCGCGCGCGCCAAGCCGGTGGTGGTGGTCAAGTCGGGCCGCCAGTTCCGCATCAATCCCAATGCCGATACGCATGCGCAGGCGCTGGCCGGCTCGGATGCGGTGTATGGCGCCGCATTCGCGCGTGCCGGCCTGTTGCGGGTGGGCGCGCTGGACGAATTGTTTGCCGCCGCCGAGACGCTGGGCCGGCTCGGCAGTTTTCCCGGCCGGCGGCTGGCCATCCTCAGCAATGGCGGCGGGGTGGGGCAGCTGGCGGTGGACCAGCTGGTGCTGCGCGGCGGCACCCTGGCCGAGCTGTCGGCCAAGACGCTGGAGCGGCTGGATCAGTCGTTGCCGCAAGGCTGGTCGCGCAGCAACCCGGTGGACATCATCGTCGATGCCGATGGGCCGCGGTATGCCGCGGCGATCGAAGCCTTGCTGGACGACCCGGAGAACGACGCGCTGCTGGTGGTCAACGTGCCGACCGCGTTCACCTCCTCGGCCGATGCGGCCAAGGCGCTGACCCGCGCGCTGGACCAACGCAACCGCTACCAGCGCGAAAAGCCGGTGTTCGCGGTATGGCTGGGCCAGGACGATGCGGCGATTGCCGCGCTCAACGCCGCGCGCGTGCCCACCTATGCGACCGAATCGGACGCGGTGCGCGGCTTCACCCACCTGGTGCGCTATCGCGAGGCGCAGGCGGCGTTGATGGAGACCCCGCCCAGCCTGCCGGAAGATTTCGTGGTGGATGCGGCCATTGCCCGCACCGTGGTCGACGACGCCCTGGCGGCCGGCCGGCGCTGGCTGGACCCGGTTGCCACCAACCGCCTGCTGGCCGCCTACGGCATCCCGATCGTGCCGCTGCAGGTGGCCGCCACCGCCAACGAGGCCGCCTTGCTGGCCGACCCGCTGTTGGCCGTCGGCCGCACGGTGACCTTGAAGGTGCTGTCCAGCGACATCGCGCACAAGTCCGATGTGGATGGCGTGCGCCTGAACCTGTCCAGCGTGGCGGCGGTGCGCGAGGCGGCGGCCGGCATCCTGGCGCGGGCGCGCGCTGCGCTGCCGGATGCAGTGATCGAGGGGGTGATCGTGCAGCCCACCGTGCTGCGGCCGAAGGCGCGTGAACTGATCGCCGGCATCGCCGACGACCCGGTGTTCGGCCCGGCCATCGTGTTCGGCCGTGGCGGCACCGCGGTGGAAGTGATCAACGACCGCGAGCTGGCGTTGCCGCCGCTGGACCTGCGCCTGGCCCACGAGCTGATCGGGCGCACGCGGGTCTCGCGCATCCTCAAGGCCTACCGCGACGTGCCAGCGGCCGACGAGCGCGCGGTGGCGCTGGTGCTGGTCAAGCTGGCGCAGCTGGCCGCCGACATCCCGGAAATCACCGAGCTGGACATCAACCCGTTGCTGGCCGACCGCGATGGCGTGATCGCGCTGGACGCGCGCGTGGCGGTGGCGCCGGCGCGCAAGCTGCACAAGGGCCGCGGTCATCCGCGCTTTGCGATCTTCCCGTATCCGAAGGAATGGGAGCGCCAGATCGGGCTGGGCGATGGCACGCATGCGCTGGTGCGTCCGGTGCGCCCGGAGGACGACGCCTTGTTCCGCGCGTTCTTCGCGCGGGTCACCGACGAAGACCTGCGGCTGCGCTTCTTCCAGTCGGTCAAGCATTTCAGCCACGAATTCATCGCCCGGCTGACCCAGCTCGATTACGCGCGCTCGATCGCGCTGGTGGCTATCGACCCCAAGACCGGCGACATGCTCGGCGCGGTGCGGCTGCATGCCGACGCCGATTACGAGCGTGGCGAGTACGGCATCCTGATCCGCTCCGACCTCAAGGGCCACGGCATCGGCTGGCAGCTGATGCGCATCATGATCGAGTACGCGCGCTGGCTGGGCCTGAAGCAGATCGAAGGCCAGGTGCTGCGCGAGAACCGCACCATGCTGGCGATGTGCCAGAGCCTGGGCTTCGGGGTACGCCCGGATCCGGACGATGCAACCCTGATGGCGGTGACACTCCCTATAATGGGCGAGCCACGCCCGGCCTGACCTTGGGTCACGCCGCGGTCCCCCCTCCTCACCGCATGCCGGATCTGCCGGGCCTCGCCCCGGCCCGTTGCTCCGGCTGTCGTCTTGGCCCGCCTGGGAGTGTCAATGTTTCGCGATTTCAGAATGTCGTTCTTGGTCACAGCGATCTGCCTGGGCCTGGCTGCCTGGTGGGGTCATACCTCCGCGATGGGCATCTGGCAGGCCCTGTGGCTATGCCTGGTGCTGAGCGTGCTGGAGGTGTCGCTGTCGTTCGACAACGCGGTGGTCAACGCCGGCGTGCTCAAGCACATGAACGCGTTCTGGCAGAAGCTGTTCCTCACCGTCGGCATCCTGATCGCGGTGTTCGGCATGCGCCTGGTGTTCCCGATCGTGATCGTGTCGGTGGCCACCGGCATGGGCCTGGTGCCGGTGATGCAGATGGCGCTGAAGGAGCCGGACCGCTACAGCCAGGTGCTGACCGACAACTACCCGTCCATCGCCGCCTTCGGCGGCATGTTCCTGCTGCTGGTGTTCCTGAACTTCCTGTTCGACCAGGAGCGCAAGCTGCACTGGCTCGGCCCGGTGGAACGGCTGGTCGGCAAGCTGGGCAAGGCCGATGCGATGTCGGTGATCGTGGCGGTGTCGGTCTTGCTGGGCACCAAGCTGTTCCTGCCCGACGCCATCTTCCAGAGCGTGCTGTTCGCCGGCCTGGGCGGCATCCTGCTGTACCTGCTGGTCGGCAGCGTGGACGCGCTGTTCGAGGCCGAAGAGGGCGAGGACGGCATGGGCCCGGCCAAGCGCTCTGGCATTGCCGCCTTCCTGTACCTGGAAGTGCTGGACGCCTCGTTCTCGTTCGACGGCGTGATCGGCGCGTTCGCGATCACCCGCGATGTGGTCATCATCATGCTGGGCCTGGCGATCGGCGCGATGTTCGTGCGCTCGATGACGGTCTACCTGGTGCACAAGGGCACCCTGGACGAGTTCGTGTTCCTGGAGCACGGCGCCCATTACGCCATCGGCGTGCTGGCGATCATCATGCTGGTCGGCACCGTGTACCACGTACCGGAGGTGCTGACCGGCCTGATCGGCGTGGCCTTCATCGCCGCCTCGGTGTGGTCCTCGATCCGCTACCGCAAGCGGCACCACATCGGCCCGACCGAGATCTGATCCCGCGCATTGGCCGCGCTAAAGGCGTCAGGCGGTTCACTTGAGAACGCTCGCAAAGCGTCTTCGCGGTCATCGGGTGGACGCTGCTGACGGACGGGCGCCGTTAGGTCTGTGGCTTGGCTGCAAGGCCCTTGCCCGCCCACCCTCGCGGGACACGCCGCAAGTACGTCCCTGTAGGCTCTGGCGCGGGATCCATGCCGCTCAAGGTCCCGCGACGGTGAGCGGGCAAGAGCCAGTCGAGATGGGCGGTGTGCATGGTTTTCGATAAAGCAGCCGACCAACTGTCTGGTGCGGTGAGGGCACCGCGCTCTTGACGCTGCGAGTTTGCTGCAGGGCCCTTGCCCGCCCACCCTCGCGGGACACGCCGCAAGTACGTCCGTGTAGGCTCTGGCGCGGCATCCATGCCGCTCAGGGTCCCGCGACGGTGAGCGGGCAAGAGCCAGTCGAGACGGTCGGTGTGCATGGTTTTAATAAAGCTGCCGACCAACTGTCTGGTGCGGTGAGGGCACCACGCCCTCGACGCTGCGCGTCCTTGCTGCAGGGCCCTCGACCGCAA